>NZ_CP183977.1:0-4800000 GCF_049913135.1 Pedobacter sp. R-06
ATGGAAAAAACTTGTACAGAAGTATGGAAGAACTGTCTTCAAATTATTAAGGATAACATTCCGAGCCAAAGTTTCAAAACTTGGTTCGAGCCAATAACAGCCCTTAAATTGGAAGGTAAGGTTTTAACTATACAGGTGCCAAGTTTGTTCTTTTACGAATGGCTTGAAGAACATTATGTAGGCTTGCTGCGCAAGACTGTAAAAAAACAACTTGGAGAGGATGGCAGGTTGGAATATAACATCGTTGTAGATAAATCATCAAACAGCGGTAATCCTTATACTACCAATATGCCCTCAAATGGAAATGGAGCGGAGGCAAAGGTACAATCGATGCCGATTCCGGTTTCCATTAATAAGGATATTAAAAACCCTTTTATTATCCCTGGATTAAAAAAATTAAATGTTGATCCACAATTAAACTCTAACTATACTTTCGAAAATTATATTGAGGGAGATTGCAACCGCTTGGCACGTTCTGCAGGTTACGCTGTAGCTGCTAAACCAGGAGGTACATCTTTTAACCCTTTAATGATTTACGGTGGAGTAGGTTTGGGTAAAACACACCTGGCGCAGGCAATCGGTAACGAGATTAAACGCAGCATGCCAGATAAGTTGGTAATCTATGTAAGCTGTGAGAAGTTCTGCCAGCAGTTTGTAGATTCATTAAAAAACAACACCATTAACGATTTCGTTAACTTTTACCAGGCAATGGATGTGATCATTATGGATGATGTACACAACTTTGCAGGTAAGGAAAAAACACAGGATATTTTCTTCCATATTTTTAATCACCTACACCAATCAGGCAAACAGGTAATCTTAACATCTGATAAAGCACCTAAAGATTTAGCTGGTTTGGAAGAGCGTTTGTTAAGCCGTTTTAAATGGGGTTTATCTGCAGATCTACAGATTCCTGATCTGGAAACGCGTATAGCTATTTTAAGAAAGAAAATGTATGCTGATGGTATTGAGTTACCAGGCGAGGTGGTAGAATATGTGGCACACAACATTGATAACAATGTGCGTGAGTTAGAGGGGGCTATGGTATCTCTTTTGGCACAAGCCACTTTGAATAAAAAAGAAATCGATTTAGCGCTTGCTAAGCAAATGTTGAAGAACTTTATCAAAAATACTTCTAAAGAAATTTCAATGGAATATATTCAGAAATTGGTTTGTGAGTATTTCGAGGTTCCTGTTGATATGGTAAAATCGCAAACACGTAAACGCGAAATTGTTCAGGCACGCCAGATTTCGATGTACCTTTCTAAAAGCCATACTAAATCATCTTTGAAAACGATTGGTGCTTTCTTCGGCGGCCGCGATCACAGTACTGTAATTTATGCTTGCCAAACGGTAGAAGATTTAATTGATACTGATAAAAAGTTTAAGGCTTACGTACACGATATCCAAAAGAAATTAAAAATGAGCTAAACTAAGTTCAGGAACGGAAAGATAGAAGGGTTTAAATAAAATCTTTCGTTTATGTTCAAAAGTTTATGCGTTAACAATAAAGGCCAGGTATTTATCTGGCCTTTACTTTTTGCCCTCTATTAGTTTATAAAAATCTTCTTTGTACAGATCGCCAAAAGGAATAACAGCATCGCCAATGTATATCCTTGCTCTTTCGATACTATTTATCTTTTTTACCGCAACAATGAAAGATCTATGTACTCTGATAAATTGCTTTTTGGGGAGCTGTTCTTCAGTTTTCTTTATACTTTGAAGCGACAGGATTTTATCTGTTTTAGTCTGGATAGCTACATAATTTTGCATGCCTTCTACGAAAAGGATATCATCTGTATTTATCCTGACCAATTTATATTCAGTTTTTACAAAGATGAAGTCATTTTCGGATTCTGGAGGCTGATAAGTGATGCTTGCTTGCGCTGGTCCCGTTAAACTGAAATGGCGCACAACTTTTTGTACAGCTTTATAAAAGCGCTCAAAAGATACCGGCTTAAGGAGATAATCAACCGCATTGTTTTCGAACCCATCCAATGCGTATTCTGCATAAGCCGTAGTCAGGATAATCAGGCATTTTTCGTTCACAATTTTCATGAACTGTACACCGTTGAGCTGCGGCATCTGTATATCCAGAAAAACGAGTTCTACATCATTTTTCATCACATATTCTAAAGCTTCTAATGGGTTGGTACTGCTAAAAGCAAGCGTTAGGCCCGGAATTTTACTGATATAATCATTCAGGATATCGATAGCAAGCGGCTTATCATCCACAACTACACAACGGATCATATGTTTTCTATATTCAGGTGAACGGTAAAAGTATCATTTTCATCAATAATTTCGAGCTTATGCCGATCGGGGTAAATCAATGCCAACCTTCTCTGTACGTTGGTGAGCCCTATACCACCGGTTTTATCTTTATAATCCTTATTCTTTTTATTGAAAACTTCAAAATCAAAATCGCTTTCATTGATATAAAGTTTAATCCTTACCGGGTTTTTAGGGTCACTTACAATTCCGTGTTTAAAGGCATTCTCTATAAAATTGATCAATATCAGGGGTGCAATTTTCTTGTTTTTATAATCCCCATTAATTTCGAGATCGATATAGGCGCTACCTTTTTGCCCTATTTCGAATAATTCTACCACATTTTTCAGGTAGTTGATTTCCCTTTCAACCGAAGCAAACCTGTCGTTACTCTCTTTAAGCATGTACCTTAGCAGTTCCGATAATTTTAATACCGCTTCGGGTGCCATCTCTGCTTTTTGGTAGGTTAATGAATAAATATCGTTCAGGGTATTAAATAAAAAATGCGGGTTAATCTGCGATTTTAAGTAAGCCAATTCTGTTATGGCTTGTTCTTTCTCCAGTTCTTGTTGCTTTTTCTGTGTCTCAAAATATTCGCCAACATAACTTATAGCTATGCTGAAGAAAATGTATACATAGTTTTCGAACAGTAACGTTTGGAATGATAACCAAAAATTTAGCTTATCTATATATACATAAGAGTACCAACCGAATTTTTGCGGGAGCAGTGTTGCATATACATATTTATGGATGGGAGCCAGCAGGGAGAACAGAATAAAAAGTGCTACTATGTAAAGTATAATTTTTTTTGTCCTGACCAGTTTTGGTACCAATACTAAAAAATTGGCGTAGAAAATGCATACCGAAAAAAAAAGCACAATAAGCTTAACGCTTAAAGTTGATACAATGGTTGCAAAACTTAAATCGTTAAGATTGTAGGTTTGAAAACCAAATAAAAACTCTTTTAGCCATAAAATGAGCCAATAGCCAATGTGTAAGTATATGAAATACGCTTTCTTCATTTCCGAAATTTGCTAAAAATAATATAATCACCCTATAAGAACACTTTAAAAAGTATAAAACCCTGAATTTTATATACCAAAGTCAGAATTATCATGTCTTAACCTTTTTTGGACTAAAAAGGGTATTCAGCAATGAAATTTTAGGTTTGATCAATTACATCCTTTATTATCTTCTTTTCCTGTCAATTTTGGAGAAAATTAAATCATCAGGGAATGAGAAATCTATTTAAACTAAAATGCTGTTTTTATACCTTATTGCTAATGTGTGCTTTTTACCATGCTGGTGCACAACCCATAAATGAAACCGAGAAATATTTTCTCTTTTTTAAAACATGGAATTTCCTGAAATACTATCATCCACAATTTGCGAGTGGAAAAAAGGATGCAGATGCTGTTTTTATGAAAAATCTGGGCTTGTTGGATAATATTAGTAGTAAGGCTGAGTTGAATACATTTTTGAAGGGGATGATTACTGATCTGGGTAATGATAAAAAGGATCTGAAAGATACTAATCTACCTGTTTTGGAAGTTAATCCGTTACATAAATGGTACTTGAAGAATGCGCTGATCAATGCTGAACTGAAGAATGAACTATTAGGAATTTATACGCACCGCGATACCGTTGGGAAATATTATGTGCCAACCCTTAACTACACCTCAGAAATCCCCAATGAGCGGAAATACAAATTCCCGGATTCAATAAACCTGCCTCTGGGCATGAGGCTATTAGCGTTGGCCAGGCTACAGGGAGTAATCGATTATCTCTATCCACATAAAGGTTTAATGAATAAAGGCTGGGATCAAACAGTGAAGAATAATATCCTGCTGTTTAAAAACTGTGCTACCCGTATGGATTATGAAGTGCTGCTTCTTAAAATTGTGGCCAAACTAAACGATACTCATGCCTACAACCGCTTTTATAATGACCTAATTTATAAAAAGGAAATCTTTAAAAACAGTTATTATCCTCCTTTCGACTACCAGATTATCGACAACAAAATACTGGTTAAGGGAATTATTGTTCCAGATCTGTGTACAGCAGCAGGCATTAAGACTGGTGATTTAATCATGGCGGTTAATGGAGTAGCAGTAAGCAAACTGATCGACGGTCTCAAAGAACTGCTTTCTGCTTCGAACCGGAATACCCTGCTTTATAAATTGAACAATTACATAACCAATTTGATGTGGAGCGGTGATTCTTCGCGATTTCGTTTAACTATTTATTCATCGGGAAAGAAAAAAGTGCATTCGGTAGCTTTTGTAACCACAAAAAATGGTGTAGCTATTAAGGCGATCAACAGCTACATGAATTCCAAATTGAAGGTGGCGGAAAGTATTTTGCCATTTCGGGTGATGGATAATGAAATCGCTTATTTTAATATCGATAAAATACACGAGTTGTTAAATAATGTACATGACGATCATTTGGATGCAAAAATGGATTCTATTTTAAACTTAGCTGCAAAACAAAAAGGAATGATCTTCGATATGAGGGGATATCCACATTGGGGTGGTTTTGTTTTTCACTACATCTATAAAAAATTCTCAAAACAGAATAACCTTTTTGCGCAGTACTTTCAGGCTGATACCCAAAACCTTGGAAGCTTTACTGTTATCCGCAATACAATTACTTGCTATCCAGATAACGTAACTACAGATGGTTTCAGCTATAAAGGTAAAGTGTGCATTATAGTTAATGCGCAAACACAAAGTGCATCAGAATGGTACAGCATGAGTCTGCAACACATATTTCCTAACGCGACTACCATTGGCGAGCAATCGGCGGGAGCAGATGGCGATGAAAAACAGATTAACATTCCAGGAAATTACAATATCTATTTTACAGGTAATGCCATTTATTATCCGGATGGAACGCCTGCACAGGGAAAAGGAGTGAAGATCAATAAAATAATTAAACCAAAAATTGAAGATATTCTCTCAGATATGGATACGCAGCTCAAATTTGCTATTAAATCAGTTCAGTAACTTCTTAAAATATAATTATGAAAAAGATTTTTTTATCACTATTACTGTTGGTTGGCCTTAAAGTTAACGCAGTGGTACAGATTCAAAACAGAGACAGCATTAAAATTTACGTAGATAATGCGCTTCGGATTATAAAGAACAGATCCATAAATAGTGGCAAAATGGATTGGAATAAAATTGATCTTAAGGTTGCACAAAAGATTGGAAAGTTAAAATATATTAGGGAAACCTACCCCATTATAAATGACGTACTGGAAAAACTAGGCGATTCGCATTCCAGGTTTTTTCCGCCCGAAACTGTAGCATCTTATGTGAAAGGTTACCGTGCAACTGGAATACCCTTCCCTGAAATAAAGACGGCATTTTTAGCAAACCGCTATGCTTATATTGTTTTACCGGCATTTTATTGTTATAATATGGATGAGTGGAACGAATTTGTAAATAATTTTAGAGCAGAGCTGTCAAAACTTTCAGGTCAAAAACCTAAAGGATGGATATTGGATCTGCGGGATAACGAAGGCGGAATGTTTGCGCCAATGTATGCGGCAATTGCTCCATTGCTTGATCAATCTAACGTGATCGGCTGGATGGATAGAAATGGGAAAAACAATTTTTTTAATTTTAAAGCTGATAGGTTATTCGAAAACAAAAAAGCTGTTTATCTATTTAAACTAACTACCCATAAAATAAAAATCCAGAATCCTAATCTGGTGTTATTGATAAATGAAAGAACTGCCAGTAGCGCCGAATTTGCTGCTATATCTTTCGTAGGCCAGAAAAATGTTACCATAATTGGGAATAAAACGAATGGATTAACTTCGGCAAATCAGGAACATAAACTTAGTGATGGTGCATTTTTAGTGTTAACTGAAGGTGTTACCATCGACAGGAACTTAAAACAATACGTTAACGTCGGAGAAGGATTAGTAGGTGATATCAAAATTGGTCAGCTTACCGGAAACGAAGAAAACGATAAGAAATTATACCTCGAAAAAGCTTACGGAGTATTAGGTAGCAAAACCACTCACTAATAAAAAAGCTCCTTAATTTATTTGGGTTAAGGAGCTTTTCGTTTTGGCTAAGATAGGTTTAAATTTTTTCTAATTCAGCTAATCCATAGAGTAAAGCGGCAACATGTAATGCCTGGGCTATTTTATTTTCCTTAATCAGTTGCTTTACCTCCTCAACAGTATATTCTTCAACATTTAATATTTCATGCTCATCTAAATGCTGATCGTGCGTTTTAACACCGCCTGTTAAAAAGTAGGTAAAGGTTCTGTTATTGGAGGTTGCAGGATTAGGATAGAGCTCGGCAATAAGTTTGCAGGTTTTGAAACTGTAGCCTGTTTCTTCTAAAAGTTCACGTTTAACAGCAAATTCAGGTGCTTCATCGCCATCAATTACACCACCTGGAACTTCAAGTGAAACAATATCGGCCGCATGGCGGTACTGGCGTACCATAATTATTTTTCCTGCTTCTGTGAGCGCAATCGCATTAACCCAGTTCGGATACTCCAAAACATAATAATCGTCTTTTACAATACCATCGGGAAGTTTAACTTCATCTACCCGTAAGGTAGCCCACTTTTCTTTTACTAAATATTTAGAGGCAAGCTTTTGCCACTTCTCTATAATCATTATTTTATTTATTTTAATTGAATTACTCCAAACTGCAAACGCTTAACTAAGGTACTGCTGAATGGTTTTTTGACGGTGCAAGTTTACCAAATGTACAATCTTGTGTCGATCTGACAGGTATTGATAGACTAAATTCAGCTTTGGCGCAATCATTTGGTTTCTATCGGGGCTTGTACCTAATTCGTAGTATAAGAATTCGCTCAGAGAGTCGAGCTTTTCGGGAGGGAGGTTTCCTTCGGCTAACCAATTTTCAAAAACGGAAAGCGATTCATTTTCCAGAATTTCTTTTGGTAATTGAAAGCCGCCTTCCATAGTTTCGTCAAAAAGTTGATTGGCCTCGGCCAACTTGCCTTCTAACTTTAAGCCCATAATCCGAGCCAAAACCTGTGCAAGTTTCTGTATTTCTGCTGTAATTAAATCTCTTCTGTACATTATTGTTGTAATGTTTTAATCTGTTGGAAAGTTGTAACGTTCAAAAGGAGACAAATTCTAACTTAATGACCAATGACCAATGACCAATAACCAATTATGTTTACCAGCTTCCACTGCTTCCGCCACCGCCAAAGCTTCCTCCGCCAAAACCACCGAATCCACCGCCGCCTCCATCAGAAGAACCGCCTCCCCAGCCACCGCTGCTTCGGCCGCCACCACCGCTTCCAAAAAGCATAGCCCAGAACAAAGCGTTAGATGCACCCCGACCGCCAATTACTTCGCTGCCTCCCCCGCCGCCCTTCCTCATAATGATGAGGATGACGATTACAATAATGATAATAATCACAATGCTACCACCTCCGCCACCTTTCTTTGAAGAAGTTTTAGGGCTATCATTTTTATATTCACCTTTGGTATATTTTATAATCGAAGTAGTACCTTCATCTAAGCCTGCATAATAATTTCCTGCTCTAAAATTGGGTTTAATGTCGTTATCAATAATACGCTTGGCATAAATATCGGGTAGCGCACCTTCCAAGCCATAACCTGTTTGAATAGAAATTTTTCGATCGCCGACGGCTACAACGATCATAATACCGTTGTTTTTGCCACTTTGCCCAACTCCCCATTTTCGGCCCAGCTCAACGGCGTATTCGTTAATGTCATAATCGCCTACAGATTTTAATATCGCTATGGCAATCTGTGTTGATGACGAATCATTAAAAGACACTAATTTAGTTTCCAGTTGCTGTTTTTGATCGGTTGATAACACATTAGCGTAATCATTAACCAAAGTGTTAGGTTTCTCCGGAAAATCCTGTGCAAAGGCAAAAGTGAATAATAGACTCAGTAACGAGAAAAGGAATATTTTCTTCATCGCTTATTTCTGTTCTAGATTGTCCATAAAAACGATATCATTTGGCAATTCATTTATGTCGCCTTTTTGAGGAGGGAAGAACAAGGCAAGTTTTTCTCCGGCCAATGCTACGCCTGCAATAATGCCATCAGCTAAATTGCCTTTTGCAAAGTGTGCAGTCATCGCTATTTTAGCTGTTTCCCAAAAATTTTCAGGTACTACCTGGTTAATACCTACATCGCCAATAATGGCAAATTTATGATCGGCATGTGCCAGGTAAATCAGTACTCCGTTTCTTTTGGCTGTTTTGTCCATATCCAGCTTGGTAAAATACTCTATAGCTTTTTCGTATGGATCGCCTGCGCAATGTTTGTCAATAGCAATCCTAATTTCTCCAGAAGTTGCTCTTTCTGCATCGGAGATCGCGTTTGCTATTTTTTCTTGTTCAATATCTGAAAATAACGACATGTGCTTATTTTGTATGAAGTAAAAAGGGTAATAAATGTTTAGTTAATAAAACATTCACTACCCTCATATATTGTGTTGAGAATATTAAAATTCTACTTTAGGGGCATCTTTTGCAGTAGCATCGGCCTCGAAATACCCTTTAGGTTTAAAGCCGAACATGCCAGCTGTTAAATTGGTAGGGAAGGATCTGATTTTGCCATTATACTCTTGTACAGCATCGTTAAAATCTTTACGGGCAACGGTAATCCTATTTTCGGTGCTTTCTAACTGCGCCGATAAATCACTGAATTGCTGTGTAGCCCTTAATTCAGGGTAATTTTCGGTAATCGATAATAATTTACCCAAAGCCTGGCTCAGTTGACCTTGAGCAGCTTGATATTTCTGAATATTTTCTGGCGTTAATTCGTCTGCTTTAACTGTCATTTGCGTTGCTTTAGCACGTGCTTCTGTTACAGCAGTTAAAGTACCCTGCTCAAATTTCGCTGCACCTTTTACTGTTGCTACCAAGTTCGGAATTAAATCTGCTCTTCTTTGATATTGGGTTTGTACTGTTCCCCATTTCGATTTAACGTTCTCATCAAGTTTAACCATGCTATTGTATCCGCATGAACTTAAAGTGCTAACTGCAATAACTGCAGCAAGAATTCCAAATATTAATCTTTTCATTTTTATGGTTTTTTCTTTTTAATCAATTGAATTATGCTCAATTTACGAATTAGATATCAAATTGCATGCCTTTGTTACAGTTTCGGTATTTATCTGACAGGTTGACAAGCTTAGGGTAATGTTTAAACTGATGTTTTTGTTTTGAAGCGCAAGGTCATTCGCTTTTTTTAATGTTTGCTCCCGCTCTTCGCTCTACTTCGTGCCCGCTCCGATCGGGGCTAAAAACTTTGGACTGTGGCACAGAAAACCGGCATAGTAGCAACAAAGCCGCCATCTAAACCCGATCGAACGGATGCCCCCGATTAAGCACTGCTTTTTTATTATGCCATTGTGTGCTTGCTTGTTTCACAGGTTTTCATTGGGGCAGAAGGGAGAGCGGGACTTTAGTTTCCAATGAAACACTGCAATTGCTTTCCAAAAAATATAAAAGCATTACTTTAGTCTGCTAAAAGTTTTTATTCATATGCTGAAATCATCAAATATGCTATCAGATATTTATCTTTGTACTGTTCGGGATAAAAACCTGACATGATATGCAAAAAGACATCGAAATTACTTTGCTCCCTGATCAGGTTGAGCAGACTGAAGTTATTAAGCAGAAACTTGCTGAAGGGTTAAAACTTTCCGAAACAAGAATTAAAGGCTACGAAATCCTGAAAAGATCGATCGATGCTCGTTCCAGAAGGGTGATTTTTCGTTTACAGGTAAAAGTTTTTGTAGATGAAGAAGCCACTCCCGAAGTATACACCATTAATTATAAAAATGTAAGCGACGCGAAGCCTGTGATTATTATCGGGGCTGGCCCGGCGGGCTTGTTTGCAGCTTTGCAGTGTATAGAGAATGGATTAAAGCCCATTATTATCGAACGTGGTAAAGATGTAAAACAACGCCGGAGAGATTTGGCTGCCATAAATAAGCAAGGTTTAGTGAATACCGAATCTAATTATTGTTATGGTGAAGGTGGGGCAGGAACCTATTCAGATGGTAAACTGTATACCCGATCCAATAAACGGGGCGATATTAATAAAGTGCTCCAGGTTTTTATAAATCATGGGGCAGAAGCTGATATTGCTATTGATGCCCGTCCACATATAGGTACCAACAAACTTCCGCATATTATTACCTCCATAAAAGATACGATCCTGAATGCTGGTGGCGAGGTGATGTTCGATAGCCGGATGACTGATATTTTGATCGAATTCGGGAAAGTAAAAGGAATTGAGATCAATTTTGAAGAAAAGTTGTTCGCAGATGATATTATCCTGGCAACAGGTCATTCTGCAAGAGATGTGTACGAATTGTTGAACAGTAAAAATATCCTGATTGAGGCAAAGCCATTTGCCATAGGCGTACGGATTGAACATCCTCAGGAAATTATTGATTCAGCCCAATACCATTGCGATATTAGATCGGAATTTTTACCTCCCGCATACTACAGTTTGGTGGAGCAGGTTGGTACCCGTGGGGTCTTTTCTTTTTGCATGTGCCCTGGAGGCATTATTGCGCCTTGTTCTACAGGCGAAAATGAGATCGTGGTAAATGGTTGGTCGCCATCTAAACGGAATAATCCTTATGCCAATTCCGGAACGGTGGTTCAGGTTACCTTAAATGATGTTCAGGGGTACGATCCGCTTAGAATGTTGCATTTCCAATCGGAGATTGAAAAAATGGCTTTTGAGGCCGGTGGTGGGAATCTGGTAGCCCCGGCCCAGCGCATGGTTGATTTTGTGAACAATAAATTATCGATCGATCTACCGAAGAACTCCTATCTGCCGGGTACCAAAAGTTCGATGCTGGATAATATTTTGCCCGATTTTGTATCAGGTAGCTTACGCGCGGCGCTCCCCTTGTTTGGAAAAAAGATTAAAGGTTATTATACAAATGAAGCTATTTTGGTAGGGGTAGAGAGTAGAACATCATCACCGGTCAGAATTCCGAGAGATAAAGACACTTACCAGCACCCTCAGGTAAAAGGTTTGTATCCTTGCGCAGAAGGCGCAGGTTATGCTGGTGGAATTGTATCGGCAGCAATAGATGGAATTAACTGTGTAAATGCAATATTAAACGCATCTTAACAAACTTTATATTGCTCCAATTGTTGTTTTGGTATGTTTAATATCACGAACGAAATTAAAAAGGCATTTAATGGTGATGCCTGGCATGGTAACCATGTAATGCAAACTTTAAATAACGTTAATCCTGAAAGTGCGTTTAGCCATTTTGTGCCAGGGGCGCATTCTATTGCCGAAATTGCCCTGCATTTAACTGCTTGGACAGAAGAAGTTACCTCAAGACTGAGCGGAAAACCTGCTGCAGAACCCGCAATGGGCGATTGGCCAGTGCCAGAAAGTAGAACGCCTAAGGCGTGGGAGCGCATTATCTTTAATTTTAAGATTGCTAATGAAGAACTCATCCGCTTGTGCGAAAGCATAAAAAATAACCAATGGAATGATGAAGTAAAGAGTGAGCGGAACCCGGCGTTGGTAACAGGCGTAACCAATGCAGAGCTTTTAAGTGGTTTAGCGCAGCACCATGCCTACCATTCTGGTCAAATTGCTTTGCTTTCTAAGTTTTAATAGTTAATCTGTAGTCAATAAATCTTTGGAATCACCTTTATGAAGAAGACACTTATTATCGGCGCATCGCCAAACCCGTCCAGATATGCTTATAAAGCAGCCAATATGCTCAGGCGCTTCAACCATGAAATTGTTAACGTGGGCATAAAAAAAGGAGAGGTTGCAGGCGTAGAAATTGAAAAACCCGATCAGATCCATACCGATATAGATACCATAACTTTATATATTGGCCCAGCTCTACAAGCGCAATATCATGATTACATCCTGGCAACAAAACCCAAACGGGTAATTTTCAATCCAGGAACTGAAAATTATGAGCTGGAAAAATTATTGGATCAGCACAATATCGAACCTGTTGAAGCCTGTACTTTGGTCTTGTTAAGCACAGGTCAATATTAAAATCTATATACCACGCCCCAGTTTACATAGTCTGCCTGTGCAAAGTGCATATAGGTTTTTGCCTGTAAGCCAATGTGCGGCGTAATATTAAAAGTAGGGCCGAATGTCCAGTACCAGGTCGCTTTATCCATCAATCTGTTGTAGTGAATGTATTTCCCAATCTGAGCCGCAACGGTTACGCGCCATAAGTTGATATCAGCACCAATACTGATCCCGGTGCGCCATTTATCATAAGAAGTTCCGTAGTTTTGGAAAGTTCCCCCATAATTATCCGGGTCAAATACGGTATAATAATAAACAGCATCCGCACCGGCCTTAAGCGACATTACATCATTCAGGTAAAAATTGTAACCTGCGTATAACCCAGTTTTGTATAAACTTTTTGTTCTATCGCCAAATATGCCCCTTGCGCCTAAACCCGCACTAAGCTCAATCGAATTACGTTGTAAAGTAGTGTAGGTGCTTTTCCGCTCAGCAGTTAATGTTTTTGGGTTGTTTAGTTTAAGTCCGATGTAAATATTTCCGGTGTTCAAACCTCCATTTGGAACAGTTGCCCCTCCATTTGATACATGTAGAAAGCCTAAACCTACCAGTAGATCGGTGTATTTGCCCATTGGTAGCTCCATTCCTAAATCTGCTTTAATGGTTTCATTAATCGGGCTTCCCAAAAATCGGTTTTTGGTATTATTAAAGTAATACTTGTTCGTGTAGCCCAAGCCAACGCCTGGCGTAAAATTAAATTTAGCTTTTCCAACTTTGAATAACTGAAAATCCATCTGTGCCACTAAGCCATATATCTGCCCAAAAGCATTGGACGAAGTATCTTTTGAACCTTTCAGCTTGCTCAGATCTCTAAAAACAAATCCGATCCCATAAGATTTGGCACCCCCAAATCCAATCCATTTATCGCTGTTCTGGCTGATGTCTTTAAAATATGCCGCGTCAAATCCGGTAATCTGATCCTGAAACAGATGACCCTGGTCATTATTTACATGTGTACCAAATATGGGTTTAATAATAATCGAGTGATTTTCGGGCGCAATTTGAGCCTTAGCAAATGCGCAGCCCGTAATAACGAAAATAAAAGAGAGTAGTTGTTTTTTCATTAGCTTTTACTAAAACGGTAAGCAAGACTATAAAAGGCATAACGGTAGCCCGTGGCACTGTTTTTAACTTCGTTCGAAGTAAAAGTAGCGGTATAATTGGCTGTCCAGCGTGCAATGGCGAAGGTTAAACCTACCTGTGTGGTAAAAACAACAGGTTTGGGTTTAAAGGTGATCGGCCCTTTATCATTCAAAAATAATCCGCCCTGCAAACTCGAATCGAAAGCAACAGCATGCAGCTGAGGGCTAACCGAAAGGAAAAGTTCATATTTGCGCTGCGCTTTGTTCGGATGGTTGTTGCTCACCAAGCTATTAAAAGCCGATGAACCATCCATGTCATTAAATCTACCCAAGCGGAACATTGCACCTAGATTTGCTTTTGTAATCACATTACCAACTGCTGCTGAAGTTGTTCCCGTAATATCGAATATTTTATTGTTTGTGCTCACTAAAAGCTTATTGTACTCTACCCCTAGGTTTAATGTTGGTTCGCTGTTTAAACCGTATTCCCATCCTTCAATCTGATTTTGACCTACCAGTTTATGAAATGCTTTTTGAAACTCTTCACCCAAAGCATCTTTTCCGGTAAGTCCAATCTGCGCAGAAACCTTAAGCATCTGTTTATTTGCGTAAAACCGACTATAATTTGCCTCGCCATAAAGGTATGCGGTAAAAGGGCGGTCGTGTAGGGCAGGGTTTGGTACAAAACTGTAATACGGATTGTATATTTTTTGGCCAAGCTCAAAACCAATGATCTCTTTGCTTCTGCCTTCTTTTAAATGCTCCCCATTCAGGGCATGCCTATATTTAATAAAAGCACCGTTTGTATAATAACGATCGCTGGTAATATCAATGTAAGCATCGTTCTCAGAGATTATAACAAGCTCGTTTTTATAATTTTGCGCATAACCGATTTCTGCTATGCCGATAAATAGCAGAGAAAGGTATAGTTTGAGCATCAGCTTCATTTATTTGGATGGTTTAATAAAGCCATAAAAGTATTAATTATTGTTCAAAATTTCGATAGGATAGTTGTTCGACTTATTTGCTTCTTATATATAAGGTTGGCCTATACTATATAGTATACATTCTTTTTTTTCAGCAAAGCAGGTTCAGTACTATGATATATGTTTGTTCCCGCTATCCGCTTCAAAGCCTTGGCTCGTTCCTCACCTTCGGGTTTTCCGCTGCTATCGGGTTTATTTTGCAGGGTCTTCCGAAGTTTTAAGGGCTGTGTGCAAGCGAAACTTCGGAAGTTTAGTGCGTTTATCCAGCAGATCCGTCATCCTGAACTTGTTTCAGGATCTTTTTATTAAACCGGATTCTGAACGTTATTAAAACCTGCAATATTTACAGGACAACATTAAACAGCTATTCTTCCAAAAAGTTTTGTCCTTAACAACATTTTTTCCTGTTGAAAACCATGGAGTTATCTCAATCCTTCGGTTAATCTGTTAAAAATCTTTGCAATAGTGTTAATTTTTCCTACTTTTGCATCCCGCTTCGGAGGAAGGGTTTTGTTGAAAGGACGGCACAGGGATAAGGAGAGCGGTATTTATTTTAAAATAAATATTGCGGATGAAGAAAAGATTGCTACCTTTGCAGCCCGGTTCGGAAGGACGGAAAGCTGGTCAACATCAGCGTATTGAAATAAGGGGACAGGAAGAAAAAGAAGACAAATAAAATAAAATTTATTTTATTTGGAAGTTAGAAAAAGATCCTTACCTTTGCACTCCCAACCGAAAGGAAAGGGAAAAACCGGAACGGCGGATGCCGGAAAGGTAACAGAAAAAAGATTGAGATAAACAGAAACACAGGAGGGACGAACAAGACTTTCCGTAACTGAAGTTTAACGATATATAACGATCGGCCGTGAGGTTTACCAGATCGATAAGTTCTTAAAAGAGATGTCAATGTAGCGTAGCGAGGTAATGGAGTACCGATCAAAGTACATGATTACGTAGCTTTATTTTAAAGGTGGTGTCTAACAGACAACATAACAAAAAAAGAAGACTATTTTTAACAATAGTTAAAACTGGTCAGCATCTTACAACACATTTTACAATGGAGAGTTTGATCCTGGCTCAGGATGAACGCTAGCGGCAGGCCTAATACATGCAAGTCGAACGATATCATCCAGCTTGCTGGATGAGAAAGTGGCGCACGGGTGCGTAACGCGTATGCAACCTACCTTCATCTGGGGGATAGCCCGGAGAAATCCGGATTAATACCGCATAAAATCACAGCACTGCATAGTGCAATGATCAAACATTTATGGGACGGAGATGGGCATGCGTGTCATTAGCTAGTTGGCGGGGTAACGGCCCACCAAGGCGACGATGACTAGGGGATCTGAGAGGATGGCCCCCCACACTGGTACTGAGACACGGACCAGACTCCTACGGGAGGCAGCAGTAAGGAATATTGGTCAATGGAGGCAACTCTGAACCAGCCATGCCGCGTGCAGGAAGACTGCCCTATGGGTTGTAAACTGCTTTTATCCGGGAATAAACCTATCTACGTGTAGATAGCTGAATGTACCGGAAGAATAAGGATCGGCTAACTCCGTGCCAGCAGCCGCGGTAATACGGAGGATCCAAGCGTTATCCGGATTTATTGGGTTTAAAGGGTGCGTAGGCGGCCTGTTAAGTCAGGGGTGAAAGACGGTAGCTCAACTATCGCAGTGCCCTTGATACTGATGGGCTTGAATGGACTAGAGGTAGGCGGAATGAGACAAGTAGCGGTGAAATGCATAGATATGTCTCAGAACACCGATTGCGAAGGCAGCTTACTATGGTCTTATTGACGCTGAGGCACGAAAGCGTGGGGATCAAACAGGATTAGATACCCTGGTAGTCCACGCCCTAAACGATGAACACTCGCTGTTGGCGATACACAGTCAGCGGCTAAGCGAAAGCGTTAAGTGTTCCACCTGGGGAGTACGCTCGCAAGAGTGAAACTCAAAGGAATTGACGGGGGCCCGCACAAGCGGAGGAGCATGTGGTTTAATTCGATGATACGCGAGGAACCTTACCCGGGCTTGAAAGTTAGTGAATCATTTAGAGATAAATGAGTGAGCAATCACACGAAACTAGGTGCTGCATGGCTGTCGTCAGCTCGTGCCGTGAGGTGTTGGGTTAAGTCCCGCAACGAGCGCAACCCCTATGTTTAGTTGCCAGCATGTAATGATGGGGACTCTAAACAGACTGCCTGTGCAAACAGAGAGGAAGGAGGGGACGACGTCAAGTCATCATGGCCCTTACGTCCGGGGCTACACACGTGCTACAATGGATGGTACAGAGGGCAGCTAGCCGGCAACGGTATGCGAATCTCACAAAGCCATTCACAGTTCGGATTGGGGTCTGCAACTCGACCCCATGAAGTTGGATTCGCTAGTAATCGCGTATCAGCAATGACGCGGTGAATACGTTCCCGGGCCTTGTACACACCGCCCGTCAAGCCATGGAAGTTGGGGGTACCTAAAGTATGTAACCGCAAGGAGCGTCCTAGGGTAAAACCGATAACTGGGGCTAAGTCGTAACAAGGTAGCCGTACCGGAAGGTGCGGCTGGAATACCTCCTTTCTGGAGTAGACTCACCTACTCGCCACGCAACATGATATTTCGAATAAGGTAAAAGGTGAAAGACCAAAGCTGAAATGCAGACAGTCCTGATGCCGGTTACTTTAAAAGACACAAGAGAAAAAAGAAACACCCAGAAGAAACGGTGTGCAATAGCCTAATGGCAACAGCATAACGGAGATCAGCTGAGGTTAGCAAAGGAAAGCGGTAGCGGTAAGATACTATATACTGCATACAGATGCTGCCGAAAAGCAAAGTCCCGTAGCTCAGCCTGGTTAGAGCACTACACTGATAATGTAGGGGTCTCCAGTTCAAATCTGGACGGGACTACACATTGAAGATCCTTTTGGGGGATTAGCTCAGCTGGCTAGAGCGCCTGCCTTGCACGCAGGAGGTCAACGGTTCGACTCCGTTATTCTCCACTTTTGAGCATAAAGCTTAAAGACCAAAGCTGAAAGCTTTCAAAAAACACGGCATTACAGAGATTACCGGGATCGGTGATATACATTGACATAAAGATTAAGAAGAAACGCCACGGGGCACAGATGTAACTAAGAAAACATCTGAAACGGTTCGAGACCGCAGTTTTTTACTAACTAGGATAAGCTAAAGGCTTAGGCCGGGGACAATGAAACCCCCAGCCTTTATACCCTCTACCTTAACCTTGGTAAAGTTCTTTGACATATTGGAAGAAGTTAAAAAAGAAGAGCAAACAACAATAGGCGACTGTTGTGTTTGTGCTCGCTTGAAGGAAGAGCAATCGACCAACAGGTATGAGACATCATGACAAGAGCAAAAAAAGCATACCATACGGCGCAAAAGGCGTATGAGTAGAAGAAAGTAATAAAGAGTACACGGGGGATGCCTTGGCTCTCAGAGGCGATGAAGGACGTGATAAGCTGCGATAAGCTTCGGGTATTTGCAAATAGGAACTGATCCGAAGATTTCCGAATGGGGCAACCCGGCTAGTTGAAGACTAGTCACATATAATGAGCAAACCTGCCGAACTGAAACATCTAAGTAAGCAGAGGAAGAGAAAATAACAATGATTTCCTAAGTAGTGGCGAGCGAAAGGGAAAGAGCCCAAACCTACCTTGTTACGGCAAAGTGGGGGTTGTAGGACTGCAACATGGCATCAGCAAACAGAAGTGGAATGGGATGGGAAGCCCAGCGATACACGGTGATAGCCCGGTACACGTATAGAATGCTGGCCTAGCAGTATCCTGAGTACCGCGAGGTCGGAGACGCCTTGTGGGAATCTGCCGGCACCATCCGGTAAGGCTAAATACTCCTGAGAGACCGATAGTGAACCAGTACCGTGAGGGAAAGGTGAAAAGAACCCCGAACAGGGGAGTGAAATAGAACCTGAAACCGTGTACTTACAAGCGGTCGGAGCATCCAAGTGGTGTGACGGCGTGCCTTTTGCATAATGAGCCTACGAGTTACTCCTCTCTGGCAAGGTTAAGTGCTTCAGGCACGGATCCGAAGCGAAAGCGAGTCTGAACAGGGCGTATAGTCAGAGGGGGTAGACGCGAAACCTTGTGATCTACCCATGGACAGGTTGAAGGTGCGGTAACACGTACTGGAGGACCGAACCGATAAACGTTGAAAAGTTTCCGGATGATCTGTGGGTAGGGGTGAAAGGCTAATCAAACTGGGAAATAGCTCGTACTCCCCGAAATGTTTTTAGGAACAGCGTGGACATTAAGTTTCATAGAGGTAGAGCTACTGATTGGGTGCGGGGGAGTCAAATCCTACCAAATCCAGACAAACTCCGAATGCTATGAAATATGGTCTGCAGTGAGGCGCGGGGTGCTAAGGTCACGCGCCGAGAGGGAAAGAACCCAGACCATCAGCTAAGGTCCCCAAGTTACAGTTAAGTTGAACTAACGAGGTCCGATTGCACAGACAGCTAGGATGTTGGCTTGGAAGCAGCCATTCATTTAAAGAGTGCGTAACAGCTCACTAGTCGAGCGATCGGGCATGGATAATAAACGGGCATTAAACTGTACACCGAAGCTATGGGATTGAAATATATCGGTAGGGGAGCATTCTAGCGGCAGCGAAGGTATCTGGTAATGGGTGCTGGAGCTTCTAGAAAAGCAAATGTAGGCATAAGTAACGATAAGGCGGGAGAGAAACCCGCCCACCGAAAGGATAAGGTTTCCTGATCAACGCTAATCGGATCAGGGTCAGTCGGGACCTAAGGAGAACCCGAAGGGGAAATTCGATGGACAA
This sequence comes from Pedobacter sp. R-06, assembly GCF_049913135.1. Lineage (NCBI taxonomy): Bacteria > Pseudomonadati > Bacteroidota > Sphingobacteriia > Sphingobacteriales > Sphingobacteriaceae > Pedobacter > Pedobacter sp. R-06. Next base: position 19,236 of record NZ_CP183977.1, read on the forward strand.
CTGGTTAATATTCCAGTACTTTTTATAACTGCGATGTGGGGACGGAGTAGTGACACTGCCGCGATCTGACGGAATAGATCGTTAAAGACAGTAGGTATTAGAACGGTAGGCAAATCCGCCGATCTAGCTGAAAGTCGATAGTACCGCAAGCCTTCGGGTAAGCGGATAGCGCAGGTAATCAGACTTCCAAGAAAAACCGCTAAGCTTCAGGTTATAAAAACCCGTACCGCAAACCGACACAGGTATCCGGGAAGAGGATTCTAAGGTGCTCGAGTGAATCATGGCTAAGGAACTCGGCAAAATGGCCCTGTAACTTCGGGAGAAGGGGCGCTGGCAGCAATGTCAGCCGCAGTGAAAAGGCCCAGGCGACTGTTTAACAAAAACACATGGCTTTGCAAAATCGAAAGATGAGGTATAAGGCCTGACACCTGCCCGGTGCTGGAAGGTTAAGAGGGGATGTCATCCGCAAGGAGAAGCATTGAATCGAAGCCCCAGTAAACGGCGGCCGTAACTATAACGGTCCTAAGGTAGCGAAATTCCTTGTCGGGTAAGTTCCGACCTGCACGAATGGTGTAACGATCTGGGCGCTGTCTCAGCCATGAGCTCGGTGAAATTGTGGTCCCGGTGAAGACGCCGGGTACCCGCAACGGGACGGAAAGACCCCATGCACCTTCACTACAATTTAACATTGACATTGGATACAGGATGTGTAGGATAGGTGGGAGGCTTTGAAGCGGCGTCGCTAGGCGTCGTGGAGCCAACGTTGAAATACCACCCTTTCTGTATTCGGTGTCTAATCCCCTCATGGGGGAGACATTGTTTGATGGGTAGTTTGACTGGGGTGGTCGCCTCCAAAAAGGTAACGGAGGCTTTCAAAGGTAAGCTCAGTACGCTTGGTAACCGTACGCGGAGTGCAATAGCATAAGCTTGCTTGACTGTGAGACAGACAAGTCGATCAGGGTCGAAAGACGGATATAGTGATCCGGTGGTTCTGCATGGAAGGGCCATCGCTCAAAGGATAAAAGGTACGCTGGGGATAACAGGCTGATCTCCCCCAAGAGCTCATATCGACGGGGAGGTTTGGCACCTCGATGTCGGCTCGTCACATCCTGGGGCTGGAGAAGGTCCCAAGGGTTCGGCTGTTCGCCGATTAAAGTGGCACGCGAGCTGGGTTCAGAACGTCGCGAGACAGTTCGGTCCCTATCTGTTGTGGGCGTAGGAATTTTGAGTGGGGCTGACCTTAGTACGAGAGGACCGGGTTGGACCAGCCTCTAGTGAATCTGTTGTTCCGCCAGGGGCATTGCAGAGTAGCTACGCTGGGAATAGATAAGCGCTGAAAGCATCTAAGTGCGAAACTAGCCACGAGATGAGAATTCCATATAGGACCGTAGCAGACTACTACGTTGATAGGCTACAGATGTAAAGGTGGTGACACCACAGTCGAGTAGTACTAATCATCCGAAGCTTTCAAAGCAAACAGACTGTTGTTTGTTCTTCATAATAACTTCTTTCAATAATATGTCATTTAAGCTCGAGATAGCTTATCTAAAGAAATTCAGGTGCCTATATCGGTGGTGTCCACCTCTTCCCATTCCGAACAGAGAAGTTAAGCCCACCAGAGCCGATGGTACTGCGGTAACACGTGGGAGAGTAGGTCGGTGCCAGATCTTAAAAAGAAACCCTTTAACAGCAATGTTGAAGGGTTTTCTTCGTTTACGGCCATTCTGTTCTGTACAGCTCATTTTTTCCAACATTAATGTATGGAGATTAAGGAATTGTTTAAGCTTGTCTATTCTTAATGTCCTTAATTCCTTAGTGATAAATAGGGCATACAATGATTTTTTAACCATTAAGGAGTTAAGAAAAGTTAAGGGCCTGTTCCCGCAGATTACGCTGATCCCCGCTTGAGTTTACAATACTGGCCCATGTTCAATAGCCCTGATGGCAGCGAAAATCCTTTTTGGGTAAAGGTATATTGTTGATCAACTCGGATATCCAAAAAGATTGCAGTGGAGAGCAGGACCGAACCCAACCTATATGTTACTGCTATTGCGCTCCAAACCATCAAAATATTTAATCATCCGGATTAGGCTTAACAAACAGATTAAGCACAACATTAGAGTATGTTTCTCCACAATGAAGGACAGTTAAACAACTATTTAAGTTTACCATTCTTAATGTTATTAATTTCTTAGTGATAAAAGTACCTCGATTATTGAAGGATTAGTCTACTCTTAAAGTAGCTACTCTAAATTGATTATTGTACCCATGTTAAAAAATGTAAAATCTTTCAGCCTCAAGGTAATAAAACCGTATTATTGTAGTATTACGTACATATTATGATGATGAATGTGAACCTTAAGAAATTAACTTTTCTTGCTTTTATTTTGTGCTTAAATTTTGGTGTTTTTGCTCAGAGTAAGAATGTACAACTCCCTGCAAATTGGTTTAATCTCGATTTATTGGAAAACGGATATTTCGGTATCAGTACGGAGAAAGCTTATCGTGAACTTTTAAAAGATAAAAAGCCTAAAGAAAACATTATTGTAGCGGTAATTGATGGTGGAGTAGATATCAGTCACCCTGATTTGCAGCATGTTTTATGGACAAATAAAAAAGAAATCCCCGGAAATGGAATAGATGATGACGGTAACGGTTATGTTGACGATATCCATGGCTGGAATTTCATTGGTTCAAAAAAAGGTAACCTGGAGTTTGATAATTTGGAATTGGTGCGTTTATTAAGGATTTATACGCCTAAATATCAATCAACAACAAATTTGACACCTTTAGACAGTGCACAAAAGGAAGAATTTAAACTGTATAAGAAAATGGTTGGCGATTTCGGTAAGAAATACGAAGATGCCAGCAATACTTTTTCAGTTCTGATTGCCATTAACAAAGTTTTAGATTCTGTAGCCAAGATCAATAAAAAAGAAATCCCGACGATGGAGGATATTGACCAGTATAAAGCCGATGATGAAACCGAAGAGCAGGTAAAAACAATCATCAGAAAGGGTGCTAGAGAGGATGGTAGTTTCGAGAAATTTTATAAAAACATAAAAGAGGGCTACAAGCAATACGATGCGATGCTGAAGTACAACTTAAACCCTAAATATGATATGCGCGCAGAACTGGTTGGCGATGATTATAGCAATCCTTATCAGAAAGATTATGGGAACAATGATGTAAAAGGCCCAGATGCTTTTCATGGTACACATGTATCGGGAATTATTGGTGCAGATCGCACAAATTCAGCCGGTATTCTAGGTGTAGCCAATCATGTGAGTATTATGGCCATTAGGGTGGTACCCACAGGAGATGAACGTGATAAGGATGTAGCTAATGGCATCAGATACGCTGTAGATAATGGTGCTAAGGTAATCAACATGAGTTTTGGTAAAAGCTACAAATGGGATAAAAAAGCAGTAGACTCGGCAGTAAAATATGCAGAACTTAAAGGTGTATTATTGGTACACGCGGCCGGAAACGATAACCAAAATAATGATCTAGAAGAGAATTATCCTAATAAATTTTTTGATAGTAAAGAGGCCGAAGCTTATAAGGAAGCCAATAAAAAACCTAGTAAACTAGATTTTACCCCACCTAAGCCTATGTCGCAAAATAACGGAATGGGTATGAGGCCAGCTTATGACCGATCTACATTAGTAAAGCCTGCGCTAATCGACTCAGCAAAGTTTAATCTGCCTCATGCCAGTAACTGGATCGAAGTAGGTGCAAGTGCCTATAAAGATGATGATAACCTGAAAGCCGATTTTTCCAACTATGGCAAATATAATGTAGATGTTTTTGCCCCTGGATTTTTAATCAAATCAACCATTCCTGATAATAAATACGAAGAAGCTGATGGAACGAGTATGGCCTCGCCGGTTGTGGCTGGCTTGGCGGCGTTAATTTTAAGTTATTACCCAGATTTAAAACCAGCGCAGATAAGAGAGATTATTATGAAATCTGTTTCGAAAGTAGCACACAAGGTAAAATATAAAAATGAAAAGGGTGAGAATGTTAGAACGCCTTTTAGCGAAATATGTGTTAGCGGGGGTATTGTTAATGCCTACAATGCACTTAAATTGGCCGAAACGTATAAATAGTCTTCAGTTTACAATTGGCAGTTATCAGTTTGCAGAAATAGTACGGATAAACTCCTGAAAGGTCCCAAATGGATAATTTTTAGCCTTCATCCATGAAATAAGATTTTCCATACGGTTCACCATTTTAGTGCCTGTATTTTTTCTTACATAACCAGGGAAACCAAAGCGATCAAAATCTTCTAAATCAGTAAATTCCCAAGGGTGAAAATAAATATTCAGGTACTTATCTTTTTTATAGGTCCAGCTGGCTAATGTTTTGTAAAGCCTTAACGGCAGATTGTGGAAAGACAACCAAAACAGTGGGAATCTAATTAAGGGGCTTACAGACGCCGGAATCTGTATCACATTGTTTTTAATGAAGTGTGTTCTGGAAATGTTGAAATTGTTGTACCGCCCAGGCAAATAGGTTGGATTAATGGACGTGTTATAGGCATATCCGGCTTTTTCAATTTCCCTTTCGTCAACAGGCATCATTCTCGCCATGCGGTAACCCGTAATTTCTTTGCCTGAAAGTTCTTCTAATTTTAGTTTCGATTGGAGAAGATGCTCTGGTTTAAAATCAGAATGATAATAACCATGCGAGGCAAGTTCGTGTCCTGCTTCTGTAATCCTTTTAATCAGATCTGGAATATTTTCGGCAAAAGTAACCGTACAAAAAAAAGTAGCCTTCACCTCATATTTATCCAACATATCTAAAATGGCAATGGTACCAGCCCTCGAAATAGCAATCTGATCTTCGAATGAAATATCTTTTCCATATTCAAAAGGCATATCAAACTCTTCGATATCAAAACTTAACAGTACCATTTATTTTTGCTGAATATTGGTTGAACGGATAATGTAATTAGGACGGTTTTTAGATTGCATAAACATTTTACCTACATAAATGCCTATAATGCCCAAAATAATGAGCTGTAGACCTCCAAAAAAGACAATGGTCATAATAACCGAAGCCCAACCTGAAACTTCTACATGGTTTACAAATGCGTAAATAATATAGGGTATATATAACACAGAAGCGAAAGACAGAATAAACCCTAAATAAACTGCAGAGTACAGTGGTTTTATGCTAAAAGAGGTAACACCATGCAATGCCAGCCTTAACATCTTTTTAAAGGTATACTTGCTATTCCCTGAAAAACGTGCTGCCGGATTGTAACGAATGGCAAACTGCTTAAAACCAAGCCACTTAACCAAACCACGTAAAAAGGGCTCGTTTTCATGGAAATTCCTAAAAACGCTAACAACCTTTTGATCGAGTAAACGGAAATCGGCTGCGCCAGGTTCTAGATCAATATCTGATAACCAGTTTAAGGTTTTATAGAATAGATTTGAGGAACTTCTTTTTCCTTTTGATAAATTTTTATCTTCTTCCCTGATGGTATACACCACCTCGAAACCTTCCTGCCATTTCTGTAACATTTCCGGAATCAGTTCCGGAGGATGTTGCATATCGCAATCCATAGAAATTACACAATCGCCGAAAGCATGGTCCATACCTGCTTTAACCGCCAGTTGGTGGCCGAAGTTTTTAGAAAACTCGAGGAAAAATATATTACCTGCTGTTGAGGCATAATCCTTTATCTTTTCAAGCGTATGATCGGCACTTCCATCATCAACCAGGATAATTTCATAATCGTAATTGATGGTCGAAAAAACTTTTTTAATACTTTCGGCTATTACAAAAATATTATCGGCTTCGTTGTAAGCAGGTATTACTATAGAAACTAGTTTATTCATTTATCGGCAATCAGATAAGACTCAAAATCTTCTTTCATCATTTGATAAACTATGGTTAGCCAAATGATAACGCAAGGTAGGGCTTTAAGCGAATATAGACGAATAAATTCTTTAACCGGCCTTGGGAAAATATCGGTTGGCGATAGGCTGGTTAATATAAAAGCAAAAACAAACAAGGATATTATCCATCCTTTTTTAGGGTTTTGTTGTACCATAAACCAAATGGCAATACCTGCAAAAGCTATAATATAGGTTGGCGATTCAGAACCGCTACTAAATATAACCGTAAAAATAAGTGTAGATGCCAATAACATTAACCTAAAGCCGAGGTGTTTATATTGCTTAATCCGTAAATAGGGCAAACCAAATAATGCAAGACCAACCAATAAAAATGGCGCATTGGGAATGTTTATGTTACCTGTAGCCCGTCTTACAATACCCATCAAAGAAATATCCTGAAAAGAAGTTAATGATGCATTTAAATCATTCTTATGGGCAAGGGAATGGTACCAATCGCTATACGATTGAATGACAAATTCCGGAGATGAAATAACCATTGGCAAAGCAAATAATAAAGCAAAGGCAATAAAACAGCCTATGATAAATTTTAGCTTGTTCTTGCTAAAAAAGAAAAATGCCAGTCCAACAATTCCATATAGTTTAACCAAAGTACCAAAGGCGATAAAAAAAGCTGACTGTATCTCCTTCTTTTTAATAATATAAGAAAAACTGAGTAAAATAATCCCTGTTAGGGCAATATTAAACTGAAAACTAAAGAGTGCAGTTAAGGCTTCATGTGCACAGATCCAGGCAATAATAGTGCGTTTTTTTAATGATATAGGGAGACTGTAAATTCCCCAGAGCAAAATCAATACATTGGCTATATTCCAAAGGATACAACCTAAACCATCGGGTAATAGTGCAAATGGCGCAATAAAAACCGAAAACACGGGGCCATAATGGTTACTATCTCGGTATTCAGGATAGTTATTGTATAAATTTTGCAGATCTATAGTATGCCAATATACATATTTGAAAATCAGATAGTTGTTGTAAGAATGATGGTGGTACTGTTTATAGCCTGCTACAATAGCCAATAACAGATAAATGGCAATTACGCATTCCTTTTTTAACAGAAATGAGAATAGTTTGTTAAGATTAGCGTTTTTTGAGTTATTCATTATGATTTAGTGCCGCAATATAACCATTTTAACAGTTTGCATAATCATCTACACTGTAGTGTGTCTTATTGTATTGGTTATTAAGTGGTTATGCATGCATATTTTTGGACAGGTACTGGATGGACTAAAATTATGAATTATGATGGAGAGCCGTTATAATTGCACACTAATTGGATATCTGGATATTTTCGATAACGTTAAGTTATTTTCTTTCATTTAATCCTAAATTAATTTCCTATTAATACACTTATCTTACTTTTGAATCATAAATATTTGGTTGGTATTTATAAGGTTTAGTTGAATAATACAAGCCACGATGTTTTTCATGGTGGCTTTTTTGCGTTATAACACCAATCATTTTTCAGCTTTTTATTTAGCGGTTAAAATAACCTCCCATATCGTCTTATTTATTTAAAATTACAGAATTAGAGCAATTATGTAAATAGAACTGCACAGTTTTAAGGCTGAAGTGCTGTTTTTTAGGAGCTTATTGTCAAATTGTATCCTAATTAGTAGAAATAGTCAGATTTTTTTGTAGTCTTACCAAAATTATAGATTCGCACTGAAGATGTAATCTACAACCATTGTAGGTTAGGAACTAATTTTTTAGCGCCTATGAGTTTTTTAAATTCAATGTTATTAATGCATGAGACCTTTTTTGTACTGCAAAAACACTTCATCAATCAATAAAACCTGCTTTGAAAATATTATATTAGTATATGCAAAATAAGGAATTGGGGGAGGAACGAGATTTAATGCTCAAAATAGCTGTTGGCGATCAACAGGCCTTTCGTTTGATTTTTGATGCTTATAAAAATAAAGTTTTTTCTTACGCCAACCGCTACCTGAAATCTAAAGAAAGAGCTGAAGAAGTAGTTCAGGAAACCTTCCTTAAAATCTGGTTAAAGCGGGAAAATCTGAATACCATTGAAAACTTTGGTGGATACATTCGAAGAATTGCCGTTAACCTTACCTTAGACTTGCTTAGGGCTATTGCCGCTGAAAATAAAACATCTGACTTACAGAAAGTTGAGTGGAGCGAGCAGGATACAGGGACTGAAGATGCCATCATGCGAAAAGATGCGCAAAGCTATGTTGATCAATTACTGGCTAAATTACCCAAACAGCAGGGACTGGTTTACCGTATGTGCCATATTGAAGGTATGAAACAAAAAGAAGTTGCAGAAATACTCCATATTGCACCCGCTACTGTTAAGGTTCATTTAAGAGAAGCCCTAAAAACATTACGTACTATGGTAGGCGAAAATAATACCATACCACTAATATCTTTCGTTTTTCTGGGATTGCTGAAATAATGTAATCTGTCCTGTTTTATAACGGTTTTCTTTTAAAATATGGTAGAGGTTTAAAAATATTTAAAAAAAATATTTTTTGACTACCCCTTTTTATGCCTCACAAACGTCAACTATTAAAACGAACAAAATAATATCTTTTCTATATCGCCATTTGTATGAAAAATGAAGAAATAAGTGAACTTCTGGAGAAGTATGCTCAAAATACTATATCAGAAGAAGAAAAGAGCGTTTTATTTAATCATCTTAACGCCTCAAGCAATGTTGAATTTGAAAAACGCTTAATGGAAAAGGATTGGGATTTATTTCAATCTGACGAAATTATACTAGAAAGTAAGGCCAATAAAATTTTTAATGAAATTGTTGGCGAGGAAGAAAAGAAGTCGTTTAAATTAAATTTTGCCTGGATAGGTTGGGCTGCTGTACTATTGATTGCAGGTTTTTCTACTTTTTATTTTTTAAAGCCCGCAACGCAAAAAATAACGGCTAAAGCAAGTATAGCAGTTGTTAATGTAGTAGCAGAAACGGAGCATAAAAAAATAGTATTGCCAGATGGGAGTACAGTAATATTAAACAATGGTGCAGTTTTGCTGTATCCCCAACATTTCGATGGAAATACCAGAGAAGTAACCCTTAAAGGGGAAGGATATTTTGATATTGTTCATAATCCGGCTAAACCCTTTATTGTTTATACAGGGAAAGTTAAAACAACTGTTCTAGGTACTGCTTTTAATATTAAAGCCATTGAAGGGCAAAAAGTTGTGATAACCGTAACCCGTGGAAAAGTAAGTGTGCAAGATCATCAAAAGCTTTTAGGAGTACTTACACCTAATCAACAGCTAACCTTTTATGAGAAAAGAAAAATGCCAAGCTTGACCAAAGTGATATCGCAGGAAGTTGTAGACTGGCAGGCAAACGACATTTACTTTGAGGATATTACCATGAAAGATGCCATTGAAATTTTGGCTAAACGCTTTGGAACCAAAATTAAATTTGTAGATGACCGGGGAAAAGATTGCCGTTTTACCACTAGTTTTCAAAAGGGTGAAAGCCTTGATGAAATTTTGCAGGTTATTACTTCTTTTAATAATGCAGCATACGTAACCAAAGCCAACGAAATTTTGATTTCGGGCAAGGATTGTAATAATTAAATAATCAATATCAACTAAAACCAAACCAACCAAACCACATGAAAGAACTCTACTATTTTCGCATCTGATGAAAAATCTCCCTGTCCTTGCAAGACAGAGAGATAAAATTTGTTGCTGTTCCAGCTGGAATTGGAACAGCCTGTATTAAACAATTTAGGCATCATTTAAAACATTTAAAATTATGAAATTTTCTGCACAATCGGCAGAGAGCGGGAATTCCTATAAGAAATTTTTCGCTTCCAAAAAATCACGATATCTAATTCGTCAGATTATGCGTTTAAGCTTTGTATTAGCTATAATAACTTTTACCACCTCTTCTTTAATCTTTGCTTCTAATACCAAAGGTCAATCGATCTCCAATACAGAAGTTATAATTGGATTAAATCATGAGAGTATATTCTCTGCTATTGAAAAAATTCAAAAGCAAACACCTTTTATTTTTATTTATAGAAATACCGATCTTAAAGAACTAAAGGAAATAAATATCCCTGTACAAAAACGTACCGTTCAGGAACTGCTTGATGTGCTGTTTAACTCCAAACGTTTTAAAATAACCCAGTTAAATAACAGGATTTTAATTTCTTCAATAAAACCAGAAGTTAAAGCTTTACCTGTTGACATCAGGATCTCTGGTATTGTGGTAGATGAAGACGGGGTTCCCATTCCAGGGGTTTCAATAATGCTGAAACAAAACAATAAGGTAAGTACAGCAACCGACAGAAACGGCCAGTTTGGGATCAATCTTCCGGATGAAGGAACTAAAGTGCTGCTTTTTACCTGCATTGGCTACCAGAATGCGGAACAGGTTATCGGCTCGGAAAATTCGTATAAGATTGTAATGAAACCTTCGGTGGGTAGCCTAAACGAAATACAGATTATTGGTTACGGTACCACAACGAGAAAAACGAGTACAGGCTCTGTTGCATCTATTACCGCAAAAGAGATTGAAAAACAACCCGTTGGTAATCCATTAGCCGCGCTATCGGGTAGAATGTCTGGTGTTTTAATTGCGCAGAATAATGGTGTTCCAGGTGGAGCAATCCAGGTGCAGATCAGAGGCCAGAACTCACTTAGCTCGGGAGGGATTCCATTGTATGTGATTGATGGCGTTCCGTTTACCAATTTTAATGGAGGTCAGCCTGCAACAGATAATTTAAATTCTTTTGGAACTTCTGGCGCAAGTGGAGGAATTAGTCCATTCAGTATGATCAACCCATCAGATATTGAACGTATCGATATTTTGAAAGATGCCGATGCCACTTCAATTTATGGCTCGAGAGGTGCAAATGGCGTAGTTTTAATTACGACTAAAAAAGGGACAACAGGACGCGTAAAAATTGGGCTCAATCTTAACACCGGCTTTACAGAAGTAAACCGTTTTATCCCTATGTTAGATCTCGAACAATACCTGACGCTGAGGACAGAGGCATTTAAAAATGATGGTGTAACGCCAAATAGCAATAATGCGCCGGATTTGACAGTGTGGGACAGAAATAACTCAACCGATTTCCAGAAAATGTTTATTGGAAACAGGGGCCATGTAAATGAAATTCAGGCTTCAATGTCTGGTGGCAATGAGCAGACCCGCTTTTTCTTCAATTCTGCATACCGTAGAGAAAGTACTGTATTTTTAGGCGATAATAACGATAAAAGATTCTCTTCGAGATTGAATTTAGACCATAGCTCACTAAACAAAAAATTTACAGCTTCGTTTTCTGTTAGCTACGCTAATGATAATACCAATATACCAACCGGAGATGTTTCTTCAGTTTATAATTTGCCGCCAAACCTCCCTCTCTACGATGCCGCTGGTAAATTATTCTGGTCTACAAATTTCACTAACCCCTTGGCCACTTTACTAAAGCGATATAACGGGGTAACCAATAACTTAATTGCTAACGCCAATTTGAAGTATACCATTTTACAGGGATTAACAGCGAAGGCAAATTTTGGTTATACCAATACCAGGCTGGATCAAACTTCAACCAATCCGGCCTCATCTCAAAATCCGGCAAACAATCCTACAAGCTCAGCCAGTTTTACAAACCTGAATGCCCAGAACTGGATTATCGAGCCCACTTTAGATTACGTACGGGCCATTGGTAATGGAACTTTAACGGCACTTATAGGCGCAAGTTATCAGCAGAATACTTCTAATGGGCTTTATCTTTCTGGAACCAATTATAGTAATGAGGCGTTATTAGGCACATTAGGTGCTGCAGGTACAACAACAGTGATATATAATAATATTGTTAAGTATAAATATGATGCTCTTTTTGCTAAAGTAAATTATAACTGGCAAGAAAAATACCTTTTCAACGCTACCTTTAGAAGGGATGGTTCATCAAGGTTTGGTCCTAAAAATCGTTTTGGAAACTTTGGTGCAATTGGTGCAGGCTGGGTTTTCTCAAACGAGGAATTTGTAAAAGATAATTTAGCTTTTCTAAGTTTTGGAAAGCTGAGGGGAAGTTATGGTACAACAGGAAATGATCAGATCCCTAACTATCTTTATCTGCCATTATATTCATCATCTACTGCGTATTTGGGCAATGCCGCAACAAATGTTAACGTATTACCAAACGAATCAATTCAATGGGAAACCACCAAAAAAATGGAGTTTGCTATAGACCTAGGTTTTTTAAAGGACCGGATTTCTTTTACTGCCAATTATTATAGAAACAGGTCTGCAGATCAGATCACTTCCAATGCATTGGCCAGTCAAAGTGGATACAATAGTTATACGTTAAATCTTCCGGCTACGATCCAAAACAAAGGCTTGGAACTTGAGTTAAATACAACCAATATCATTACAAAAGACTTTTCTTGGAAAACCGCTGCTAACTTTACATTTAACAGTAATAAGGTTACAGAATTCCCAAATCTTGATAAATCATTCTATGCTTCATCTTATATTATCGGACAGCCCATCAATGTCATCCGTCTATATCATTTTCTTGGGGTTAACCCAGCTAATGGGGCTGCGATTTATGAGGACAGAGACGGCGATGGTGGCATTACTAGCAATGATCGGTATATTGCAGACATAGGAACACCATTCTTCGGAGGTTTTAATAACACTTTTACCTATAAGAATTTTGAACTGGGCATATTTTTTCAATTTAATCACCGTTTTGGCGTTACACAAATCGTAAATAACAGACCTGGTGCACTTGGCAACCAAAACGACTATTGGTTGGGAAGATGGACACCTGCAAACACAAATGCTAGCCTACCCGGAGCATCAGCAACAGCAGGGTCAGTAATCGCTACTTCCTATAACAATTTCACCTCATCTGATGCTGTATATGGGGATGCCTCATATTTAAAACTGAGATCTGTAAACCTATCCTACGCTTTGCCTAGCGAATGGTTAAAGCAGATTAAAATGTCTAGCTGTAGCATCTTTATTCAAGGTCAGAATTTATATACATGGGCGAAGAATAAGTACATCTTAGATACCGAAACAACTGTTCCGGGCGGCCCTCCGGGTCTAGGTACTGGTACACTTAGTCAGGTACTGCCGCCGCTAAGAACCATTGTATTTGGTGTTAACTGTTCATTTTAAAGATAAAATCATGAAAAAAACATATAAAAATTTCTTTTATAAGACATTGATTCTTGCAATAGTCCTAACTGTTTCTTCCTGCAAAAAATTTGTAGAACTGGGGGCACCGCCAACTCAGGTTTTGTTCGAGGATGCCTTTAAAACAGATGCGGCTGCACAGAGCGTGGTAATGGGGCTTTATTCATTTTCCTCTGCGGCTACCAATGGTTTAATTACAAACCTTACTTTTTATTCTGGGGTTTCTAGCGATGAGCTGCAATACAATGCCAGTGATATCTTGATCCAGGAATTTGCGAATAACGCCATCACCAATAACAATGGCAATGCTAATAACATATGGGCATTAACCTACCAATTAGTGAAAAATGCCAATAACGCCATTAGCGGTCTTAATGCTTCCACAACTTTAACGCCTTCTGTAAAAAACCAGCTTTTGGGCGAAGCCAAATTTATGCGGGCTTTCGCTTATTTTCATCTGGTAAATCTTTATGGAGACGTGCCGTTGCCATTAAAAGACGATTATTCTGCTTTTGAAAATGCAGTTTTGCCTCGTACATCAATAGCTAATGTATATGCCCAAATTGTAAAAGATTTAACTGATGCACAGGGCTTATTGCCTACGGCTTATGTGGGTACATTTAGAGGCAGGGTAAATAAATATGCAGCAACAGCGCTTCTCGCCCGTGTTTACCTGTACCAAAAAGACTATGCAAATGCAGAAGCACAGGCTACCCAGGTAATAGGGTCGGCGGTTTATACACTTCCTGCACCGGAAGCAGCTTTTATTAACACCAGTAATGAGATTATCTGGCAGATCGGTAATATTTCGGGAGTATCTGTTCCTGGTGCTGCGTATGTAACATTAGCTACTGTAATCCCAACTTATACCCTTGCAGACGCAACGTATCAAAGCTTTGAAAACACAACTGATTTACGTCGTGCCAACTGGACAGTTCCTAAAACCATTGGAGGTAAAACCTATTATGGAATTAGTAAATATAAAATAGGAACCGGTAACGGAAATGAGTATAATGTGGCCTTAAGGTTTGCCGAGCAATACCTGATCCGTGCTGAGGCCCGTGCACAACAAAACAACCTTTCTGGTGCAAAGACAGATATTGATATGGTTAGAACCAGGGCTGGTTTAGGTGGTGTGAGTGCTACTTTGGATCAAGGACAGATGTTAGCTGCTATTGAACAGGAACGAAAAGTAGAGCTTTTTGGCGAGTGGGGCCATCGCTGGTTTGATTTAAAAAGAACCAATAGGGCCAATACAGTAATTGGTGCATTAAAGCCAACCTGGAAAACAACCTCGGTTTTATTCCCGGTTCCGCAGGCACAGATTCTTGTTAATCCCTCTCTAACTCAAAATCCAGGTTACCAAAATTAATTATTGGGAGCCAGCAATGGCTCCCATAACAACATCAATCATGAAAAAAACATTAAAATTAATAACCACTGCTACCTTGCTTCTTTTGATTGTAACTGCATTTAGCCCGCAAAGCGGGTATAAATTAACGGGTAAGATAAAAGGGATAGATACAGGGTTAATTTACCTGTCGCATAATGTTGGCGATAAAGAAATTAAGGATTCTACTGTTATTACCAACGGCAGTTTCGCTTTTAGTGGTACAGTGCCCGAGGTTAAAATATATGTGCTAAAAATTAAAGGAGGCAAACAGCAGAAGAATTTCTTTTTAGAAAATAAAGAAATCTCTATAACGGGCGATAAAGACTCTTTATTTAATGCGAAAGTGATCGGCTCGCCAGAAACCGATACTTATTTTGGTTTTTATAATGGTCCATGGAAAGTGATAACGGCAAAAGCGGGCCAGATTTACCGCCGATTGGATAGTGCAAACCAAAAAGGTAAAGTAACTTTAAGCCCTGCACAGCGTAAGCCTTTTGATGATGAATTTAAAGCGCTTGACATACTCAATCAAAATGCCATAAAAGCCTATGTAGAAGCACATGCTTCATCAGTAGCCGTTGCCGCAATTGTGGAAGACCGCTTTATTAATTATCCCTATCCCGAGCAAGCAGCAGCCATGTATGCGCTCTTTAGCCCAGCGGTTAAAGCCTCATTTTACGGTAGGGCCATTAGTGAAAGTTTAGCATTAACCAATAAAACTGCTCCTGGAAAACTGGCTCCGGATTTTGTAATGAATGATGTGGATGGAAAACCACTTAAACTTTCTGCACTTCGTGGAAAATATGTTTTAATAGATTTTTGGGCCAGCTGGTGCGGTCCCTGCCGTAAAGAAAATCCGAATGTGGTTGCAGCCTACAAAAAATATAATGATAAAGGCTTCGAAATTTTAGGCGTATCGTTAGATAGCAAAAAAGAAGCCTGGTTAAAGGCGATTAATGATGATCATTTAACCTGGAAACATGTTTCTGACCTGAAAGGCTGGGCGAATACCGCAGCTGCATTATATGGCGTAAAATCGGTTCCCGCTAGCTTTTTATTGGATAAAGATGGAAAAGTGGTTGCAAAAGATCTGCGTGGAGAAGAATTGAACAATGCATTGGCTAACCTATTTAAAGATTAATTATTATGAAAAACTTAAATATCAGCAACAAAATGCTGGGATTGCTTTTTATCATCATTTTAGGAAGTATTAGTGGTTTAAAAGCACAAACCAAACCGATGGATACCACCAGGATTTATCTAGACAAATTGGTGGCTTCGAAGGAACCTGCAGATAAGGCCCTATTGGCAGCCAAATTGCAAAAGCTGGCCGCTGCCGATCAGGAAAAAGATGTTGACCTGGCCATTAATTACTATTATCGGTTAAAAAATGTAAAAGCTTCCGATTCGCTTGTTCAGGTAGAATTACAGAAGTTCCCCAAAGGGGCGAGAGCGAGGGGGCAGGAAGCCAGCAAGATTTACGATGCCAAAACTGCATTGGAGAAAGAAAATGCCTACAAAACCTGGATTAAGAAATTTCCGGTTTCGGGCTCTGGAGAAGAATTGATAGTGTATGATTATGTGGTATCAGCCATTGCTATCGAATATGCCAAAGAAAAAAATACAGCAAAAGCCGTTGAGTATATTAGTAAGCTGCAGGTAGATTTCTGGAAAGGCAATGGATACGCGGGGCTGGCTGAAACCTTTTATAAAAATGGTGACCTGAAAAATGCTGCAGTATATTATAAAAAAGCCATGGAAATCGCTAAAGCCTATTATGATGGTAAATTACCTAACGAAAATTCATCCAAATTTGCTGCATCGGGTTACCCAGGCCTAACCATGACGTATGCCGGAATTCTTTACGAACAAAAAAAATATAATGAAGCATTGGTGTATGCTGATTTAGCGGCTAAAAATCCAAAAACCGCTTCTCCGAGATCGAATTTCCAATATGCCAAAATATTAATGGCATTGAATAGAAATCAAGAGGCTTATGCTAAATTGGAAGAGGCCGTAAAATCGGGCAAGGCTAATGATGAAATGAGCAGTACCTTTAAAACACTTTATATCAAAGTAAAGGGAAGTGATGCAGGTTTCGATGCCTATGCTGCTGAAATCAGAAAAGGGATTCTGGCCAATCTACAGCAAAAACTTAATAAAGAAATCATCAATAAACCCGCTGTAGATTTTACATTAACCGATATTGAAGGCAAAAAAGTTACACTGAGCAGTTTAAAGGGTAAGGTGGTAATCCTCGATTTTTGGGCAACCTGGTGTGGGCCATGTAAAGCTTCTTTCCCTGCTATGCAAATGGCCGTTAATAAATATAAAGAAGATCCGAATGTGAAGTTTCTGTTTATTCATACCTGGGAGAAAACAGCTACTCCAACTCAAGATGCGAGCGATTATATTAAATCGCAGAAATATAGTTTCGAGGTGTTAATGGATACCAAAGACCCTGATTCGAAAGTTAACAAGGTGGTTACTGATTATAAAGTGTCGGGAATTCCTTCAAAATTTGTGATCGACCCTGCGGGGAACATCAGATTTAACCTGATGGGTTTTGATGGTAGCAATGAAGCCGCAGTAGATGAAATTTCGATGATGATTGATATGATTAAAAAAGGTTAAGCCCTTCGTGTTAGCCAAAATTTTTAACCCTGTACAAATAACTGTACGGGGTTTGTTTTTTTAAGGGTTTTTATCCAAACTAATTTTAATCACTACTTTTCTATTGATACGGGAACCCCACGATTTTCATTTTTATGCAGCTCTTTGCTTCTGATCCTGCTTAAGGTTTCTAATCTCATTCCTAAATAGCTTGCCAAATAACGGAGTGGTATTTTGTTTAAGTCTACTTTTCCACTTTTTGCCAGCTTTTGGTACCGTCGCAATGCATTGGGTATTCTGGCCAGTATAGATCTTTCGGATGCAGCATAATAGTGTAACGCTAGCAGTTTTCGCCCGATAATGTTGGCCTCTTCGAAATTGGAATATGCATAGTCGATTAGTGTATAGGGAATGCGGATCAGTTCACAATCCTCTAATGCCTGTAAATATTCTACAGAATGGTTAGCTTGTAAATCTGGGTGACGAATCGCCCCTACAATATTGTTCCCAAAGCAAAACCAGGTGGTAATATCTTTGGCGCCATCTTTTATGAAACCACGAACAATGCCGCTTTTTACAAAAAAAAGTGCTGCATTACTATCAACAGGAGAAACAATATGTTTATTCTTTCTGACTATCACCAATGAGCAATGTTTTTCGTACTGTGCAATAAGGCTGTTGGAAAGCTTATGGTATTGTTCCATATACTGAATAAGTGGCCGTACAAAAGACCTATCGTTGTTAGAATTGAGCATAATGTTATAAACTTTTAGCTTTTAAAAGGGATCTTTTTTGATAAATAATCATCCTGCTATGATATAATATACAAAAATAATCTGAAAACATGCATTTAAATAAGTAATAATAGCCGAAGGTTGGTGGCCGTGAGCCCATGCGCCATTAGTTCAATTTTGAATTCTACCAGGTCGCCTGCAGTGATATTTTCATTAAGATTTGCTAAATAAAATGCAATTTCCTGTTCGTTTTCGTCTCGTATAAATCCAAAGCCAGTTGATTTATCGATTTGTATAACCATGCCTTTTCTCATTATGCCTCTGTTTGGTTTTAACTAACATACGTGTAATGTGGTAACAAAGTTTTTTGGCTTGTTAATACTTAGAATTATTAAATGGAGCAATAGTTTTCCATAATGAAATTAACCCTTCCATTTTGGTAATGTGCATTTAAAATACGGTAGCCAAAGAAAAAAAATAAAGGCCTGTATCATTGTTTAAACTGCTATCTGGTTATTAATACTGGTTTAGGCATTTCCTTTGTGATTGGCCTGGCATGAAAATTTAAATCATAATGGATAACCACATCATTTTTGTCCGCATTGCTGATCAGGGCGATGCACATTACGCAGAAGAAATTATACAGGAAACAGAACAGTCAGCTATTGCAAGAGGTTCAGGCATTGCAAAAAGAACCTTAGCCTCGGTAATTGAGAAAATGGCTGCTGGCAAGGCAGTTATAGCTTTAACGAATACCGGCGAATGGGTAGGTTTTTCTTACCTCGAAACCTGGGAAAATGAACGCTTCGTTTCCAACTCAGGACTTATTGTTGCACCCAAATTCAGGAATTCTGGTGTAGCCAGATCCATAAAAAACAGAATCTTCAGGATGTCGAGAAGATTGTATCCCAATTCGAAAATTTTTAGCATTACCTCAGGCCCTGCAATTATGCGGATGAATGCAAAACTTGGTTTTCTGCCAGTAAGTTTTGCTGAGATCACACACGATGAGCATTTCTGGGAAGGTTGCAAAAGCTGTGTGAACTACGATATTTTAACAAGCAAGAAAAAATGCAATTGCCTCTGTACCGCTATGCTTTTCGATCCGGAATACTTTTCTGATGCACAGCCCATAGTTTATCAGCATGCAGAGATCTATCAGGAAGTTATTTATTCTTAAACATCTAACCACATTGTCATGAACACGATCAGTAAAATAAAACTTACCGAAGGTCCTGATCTTAACCACCTCTATCAGGAATCACTCGGACTCCTTTCCTCTTTAATCTCTATTCCTTCTATCAGCGGTGATGAGATACTTACTGCCGATCAGATCGAATCTTTCTTAAACCTGCAAGGCATAAACACCTTTAGAAAATACAACAATATCTGGTGCTACAATAAATACATAGATGCTTCAAAGCCAACCATCCTGTTAAACTCTCACCATGATACTGTTAAACCCAATGAACAGTATACCAGAGATCCTTTTAGTCCGATTATAGAAGATGAAAAAATATACGGGCTGGGCAGTAACGATGCTGGTGGCCCGCTAGTGGCATTAACCGCTACTTTCTTGTATTTCTATGATCGAAAAGATCTTCCCTTTAACCTCTGCCTTGCGGCAACTGCCGAAGAAGAAACCTCAGGAGAATTGGGCATCCGCAGCATATTACCTGATCTTAAAGAAATATCTTTTGCCATTGTAGGCGAGCCCACGGGTATGCATATGGCCATTGCCGAAAAGGGTTCGATGGTAATCGACTGCGTTTCGAAAGGCCGCTCTGGCCATGCGGCTAGAGAGGAAGGCGATAATGCCATTTACCATGCCCTTAAAGATATCGACTGGTTCAAAAATTATCTGTTTCCCATTATGGACGATCAGCCACAGCCTGTTAAAATGACGGTTACAGAGATCAGGGCAGGTATTCAACACAATATTGTTCCGGCTGAGTGCAGTTTTACGGTAGATATCCGTTTCGACCATAATTATACCGAAAGAGAAATCGTGAATACCATTATCAATCATACCTCATGCCATTTTAATTTGCGGCCAAATGTATTAAAGCCATCTTTTATCGATATGCTTCATCCTGTTGTGATAAGCGGACTTTCGCTTGGCAGGAAAACTTACCTTTCGCCAACAAGCTCCGACCAAGGCTGGTTAGATATGCCTTCGGTTAAAATGGGGCCAGGTAATTCTGCACGCTCTCATACTGCCGATGAATTTATTGGCATTGAGGAAATTGAAGAAGGGATTGATATTTACATCAGTTTACTTGAAACTTTGGAGATCTCCTAGTATTGGCGACTTTCCTAGTCTTAGCGTCTCGCTAAGACTTTAGTTTTTGCCACGGAGACTCGGAGAACATGGAATTAAATTGTAGGGTCTTAGCGAGACGCTAAGACCAGAGATTATGACCTTAACTATAATATAAATAGATGCTGAAACAAGTTTAGCAAGACATAACAAGGAATTAAACACAGGCTACCGCAAATGCCACAATGAAAAAAACCTTTCCAAAATGGAAGGGTTTTTTTATGTCTAATTTAAATTTAAAAGTTTTTTATAGTGTAAATAATTGATAATCAATTATTTAACATTTATTTTTCTTTTATGGTATAAGAGTTGGCTAATGGCATGTAAAATCAATATATCATGACAATACTATTTTTTTTAATCCTAATCCTGCTCTGCTGGGCTACTTACAAATCAATCGACTGGTTCGAAAAAATCTAACATTATGATCGCATTATTCATTATCGCCATCGCCGTATTTATCTACATGATCTACGTGCTGATCAAACCCGAAAAATTTTAATCCTTTCTCCTCTACGGAGGATAATTAACAAATCAAAAAATGAACACTGAATTAACAGGCATTATAGCCACCTTCCTGCTCACCCTGGTCATCGCAATACCATTGGGTAAATACCTGGCTAAGGTTTTTGCAGGAGAAAAAGTCTGGACAGATTTTTTAAAGCCATTGGAAACTGGTATTTACAAGCTTTCCGGAATCAACATTAAAGAACAGATGAACTGGAAACAGCAGTTAAAAGCACTGTTTACCATTAATATATTATGGCTGTTTTACGGTTTTTTTGTACTCATCTTCCAGGATAAACTTCCATTCAATCCGGATGGAAACCCTGGGATGAGCCCAGATCTGGCCTTTAACACCATTATCAGCTTTGTTGCCAATTGTAACCTGCAGCATTATTCGGGCGAAAGTGGTGTAAGTTACCTCACTCAACAATACGTACTGATGTTTCTTCAGTTTGTAAGCGCTGCAACAGGTATAGCCGCTGCGGTAGTCCTTTTCAAAGCTTTTAGAGATAAAACAACTACAGAATTGGGCAACTTTTGGGAATTCTTTGTAAAATCAATTACTCGTTTATTATTGCCATTATCTTTTGTGATGGCGCTAATCTTAACCTTTAGCGGTACCCCGGCTAGCTATGAGGGTAAAGATCAATTTATCTCCCTGCAGGGTGATACCGTACATGTTTCGAGAGGGCCTGCTGCTCAAATGATTGCCATTAAACATTTAGGTACAAATGGTGGAGGTTATTTTGGGGCCAATTCGGCACATCCATTTGAAAACCCAAGTTATTTTACCAATATGGTTGAGCTGGTTGCGCAGGTAATTATTCCTATTGCAATGGTAATTGCATTTGGTTATTTCATCCGCAGGAAAAAACTAGCATGGACCATCTTTGGTGTTATGACTATCGGTCTGTTTATGCTGCTCATCCCGATGCTCAGTTCCGAATTGGGTGGAAACACAGCTTTAGCTAAAATGGGTATTTCACAAACAACGGGAGCAATGGAAGGTAAAGAGGTCCGTTTTGGTCCGGCTGCCTCCGCTTACTGGGCAACTGTGACGACAATTATTTCTACCGGATCGGTAAACAGCATGCACGATAGTACCATGCCGATGTCAGGTACATGGCAATTACTTGGAATGATGATCAACTCATTTTACGGAGGCTGCGGCGTAGGTTTATTGAATTACTTCATTTACCTGATTGTTGCTGTATTTATTTCAGGCTTGATGGTGGGAAGAACGCCGGAGTTTCTTGGACACAAAGTTGAGGCCAGAGAGATCAAGATTGCGGCCATTATCACTTTGTTAAGTCCGTTTTTGATCCTTGCCGGAACTGCCATTGCAAGTTATATTTTTACCAGTCATGGTGATGCTGCATGGGCTGTTCAGCCTAAAAACTGGCTCAATAACCCTGGTTTCCATGGGTTTTCAGAAATGTTATACGAAATGACTTCATCTAACGCCAACAACGGATCTGGGTTTGAAGGATTGGGCGATAACAATATCTTCTGGAATCTATCTACCGGTATTGTAATTTTCCTTGGCCGTTTCTTACCAATTATTGGCCCTGTTGCCATCGCTGGGTTATTAGGTGCCAAAAAATTCATTCCTGAATCGGCTGGTACGCTTAAAACAGATACCAAAACCTTTGCCCTAATGACTTTTGCAGTGATTTTGGTGCTGAACGCATTATCTTATTTCCCTGCCTTGGCATTAGGCCCGTTGGCAGAATATTTTACCATGCTTAAATAAATGAGAGTTGTCACATTGAGCCTTCAGATAAAAAATCGGGACAAATAGTCGAAATGCATTCATCAAAGGTCCTTCGACAAGCTCAGGATGACAATCAATATATAAATTAAAAGAAAATGAAACCCAATAATAAATTGTTCGAACCTGCCTTGGTGCAGACTGCGCTAAAACAATCTTTCATCAAACTCGATCCGAGGGTAATGGTCCGTAACCCGGTTATGTTTACCGTCGAAATCGGAACACTGGTAATGGCTTATGTTACTGTGTACTCTTTTAGCCATAGCGGACAGGGATCACCGTTATACAATTTCTTCATCTTTTTAGTGTTATTGCTTACCGTACTGTTTGCAAACTTCGCCGAAGCCATTGCGGAGGCAAGAGGTAAGGCACAGGCAGACAGTCTCCGTAAAACAAGAGAAGAAACACCGGCAAAAGTACTTTTAGCAAACGGAATTATCGAAATACGTTCGTCCAACCAGTTAAAAAAAGGCGATGTGTTTATTTGCGAAACAGGCGATACCATTCCAACAGACGGAGAGATTATTGAAGGTATTGCCACCATCGACGAATCGGCCATTACCGGAGAATCTGCTCCTGTAATTCGCGAATCGGGAGGTGATAAATCTTCGGTAACCGGAGGTACGAAAGTATTGTCTGATGAGATTAAAGTTCAGGTGAGCACGGCTCCCGGCGAAAGTTTTTTAGATAAGATGATTGCCCTGGTTGAGGGTGCATCACGTCAGAAAACACCAAACGAGATTGCCTTAACCATTTTACTGGCCAGTTTTACCTTGGTGTTTATCATTGTGTGCGTAACGCTGAAACCTTTTGCCGATTATGCCAATACACCGATCACTATTGCTGCACTGATCTCGCTGTTTGTATGTCTGATCCCAACCACCATAGGCGGACTTTTATCTGCCATTGGTATCGCCGGAATGGACAGGGCGCTAAGAGCCAATGTAATTACCAAATCGGGTAAAGCGGTAGAAACTGCGGGTGATATTGATGTATTGCTTTTAGATAAAACCGGAACGATCACTATTGGTAACCGTAAAGCGACCAATTTTTATCCCACAGCAGGAGTAAACATTAAAGCTTTTACTGATGCCTGTTTGCTGAGCTCTTTGGCCGATGAAACCCCAGAGGGAAAATCAATCATCGAACTGGCTGCTGAGCAGGGTGTTAAATCTGCTGGAACACCTCAGGGATCTACATTTATCAAATTTACCGCCGAAACCCGCTCAAGTGGATTAGATACCCTCGATGGAAGAAGAATTAGAAAAGGAGCTTTCGATTCGATCAGGAATATTGTAGAAAAAGCTGGGAATATTTTTCCCTCCGATATCGAAAATCATGTAAAGGCCATTGCTACTAATGGGGGAACGCCTCTCGTGGTGTCTGAAAACGAAAAAGCCCTTGGCGTAATCGAACTTCAGGATATTATTAAACCAGGTATCAGCGAGCGTTTCGAGCGTTTAAGGAAAATGGGGGTGAAAACCGTGATGGTTACCGGTGATAATCCATTAACAGCTAAATATATCGCAGAGAAAGCTGGTGTTGACGATTTTATTGCTGAGGCCAAACCAGAGGATAAAATGAACTATATTAAAGACGAACAGACACTCGGTAAACTGGTAGCGATGATGGGTGATGGCACCAATGATGCTCCTGCCTTAGCACAGGCAGATGTTGGTGTAGCCATGAACAGTGGAACACAGGCTGCGAAAGAGGCAGGTAATATGGTCGATTTGGATAACGACCCAACTAAACTGATCGAGATTGTAGAAATTGGTAAACAGTTGCTAATTACACGTGGTACGCTGACTACTTTTTCCATCGCGAATGATGTGGCCAAGTATTTCGCCATCGTTCCGGCATTGTTTATCGCTTCAATTCCTGCTTTGCAAAGCCTGAATATTATGGGCCTGCACTCACCCGAATCGGCAATCATGTCGGCTGTGATTTTTAACGCCATCATTATTCCGATCCTGATCCCGTTGGCATTAAAAGGGGTGGCTTACAAACCTATCGGCGCAACTGCTTTATTGCGCAGAAACCTATTTATATATGGTATTGGCGGTGTAGTAGCCCCATTTATAGGTATTAAAATAATCGATTTATTGGTTGGCTTATTTGTATAAAAAAACTGTCACGTTGAGCTCGTCGAAACGGAATAACAAAAGTCCTTCGACAGGCTCAGGATGACAACAAAAAATAAAAAATATCATCATGAAAAAGTATATCATTCAATCCATCCGCTTAACCCTTGTACTATTGGTACTGTTATGCATAGTATATCCTATCACTGTGGCCTTTATTGGCAAAATGTCTAACGGAAACGGTGGAGGAGAAAAAATCACCAAAAATGGTAAAACAGTAGGTTATGCGCTATTAGGTCAATCTTTTACCAAACCCCAATATTTCTGGGGAAGACCATCGGCAGTTGCTTACAATGCAGCGGGTTCTGCAGGTTCTAACAAAGGTCCATCCAACCCCGATTATTTAAAAGAAGTGCAGTCGCGTATCGATACCTTATTGAAATACAATCCGGGTATCAAAAAATCAGATATTCCTGCCGATATGGTTACCGCATCAGGAAGCGGGCTTGACCCAAATATTTCTGAGCAAGGTGCCGCGATTCAGATCCGGAGGATTGCAAAGGCCAGAAATATAGACGAGAAAAAAGTAAAAGAACTTGTTGCCATGAATACCCTTAAACCGTTTATGGGTGTTTTTGGCCCTTCTTCGGTAAATGTGTTGAAATTAAACCTTGCCCTTGATGAACTTTAATTAGTGGTTTAGCGAGAAATCGTCATCTCGACTGCAGTGTTCCAAAGGAACTCCTTCGGAAGAGAGATCTTTGAAAAGTCATTTAATCAGGTCTCTCCATTCCGTTGCACTTCAGTCGAGGCGAAGATCGCGCTAGGCTTTACCCAATAAAAACAATCAGATAAAATAAATAGAAAATACAGATGAAAAAATTATTATTACTTGCCGCTACACTTACGATCACATTTTTCGCAAAAGCACAGGATGAACCTAAAATTAAAGTAACAGGTTATCTTGAGGCTTATTATGGATACGATTTTAACAAACCAGCCGATCATAACCGTCCGGTTTTTATTTATTCACATAACCGTGCAAACGAAGTTAACCTGAACCTGGGTTTTATTAAAGCTGCCTACGATACAGGGAATATTCGCGCGAACTTAGCGGTAATGGCAGGGACTTATGCCAATGCTAATCTTGCTGCCGAACCTGGGGTATTAAAAAATATCTTCGAGGCCAATGCAGGCTTAAAATTATCGAAATCTGAAAACCTTTGGGTTGATGCCGGAATCTTTTCCTCACACATCGGTTTCGAAAGTGCGGTTTCAAAAGATTGCTGGGTACTCACCAGGAATATTTCTTCAGAGAATACCCCTTATTACGAGTCGGGTGCGAAAATTACCTATGGCACCAAAGATGGCAAATTTACAGCAACAGCACTTTATCTGAACGGATGGCAACGCATTAGCCGCCAGAACGGGAATGATAAACCTGCCGGCGGACTGCAACTCACCTGGAAACCGACTGATAAAATCACGGTGAACTACAGCAATTATCTTGGAACGGAAGGGGCTGACTCAGTTAGGGTAAATAGATTTTACCACAACATTTATGGCATCTTTCAACTTACTGATAAATTTGGTGTAACTGTTGGTTTTGACTATGGAACGCAGCAGAAAGCAAAAGGCAGCGATGATAAAAACGAGGTGATCTCACCAGTGGCAATACTTCAATATAAATTTGCACCAAAATGGGCTGTTGCCGGAAGGTTCGAATATTATGAAGATAAAAACGGGATTTTTATTGCAACCGGAACGCCAGAAGGTTTTAAAACCAAAGGTTACTCGTTAAATCTTGATTATTCACCCATAGCAAATGCAGTAATCAGATTGGAGGGAAAAGCCTATGATAGTAAAGACAAAATATTTGCAAGAGAAGGTGCTGCGGTAAATGCGAATGCAGCCCTTACAGCGAGTATAGCGGTTTCGTTTTAATCCGCGGTTCGTCAATCCCAACTTAATTGGTAATGACGATACTCATTAAGATTTGTCATCCTGAGCTTGTCGAAGGGCTAGCCAAATGTATGGTAAAGCGTTTCGACAGGCTCTCCGTAGGAGTCCTTTGGACAACGTGACAGATTAGTATAATTTTAATATTAAAACAATGCATCCTTACATAGAAATATTGTTCAGTCTGTTTTTAGCATTCTTTGGAATGTTAATGATGAGAAAATTAAGCTCATTAAAAAGGAAAAAAACATCTGCCATCAAAAAAAGTTATGCTACGGAAAAATACTTTAAACTGCTTTCCAGAAAGATTTCAATTAAATTTATGATGCTATTATTCACCCTTGTTATGATTGTTGCCATCACCATATTGATAGAAAAGGGAATAATGACTGTTACCTGGTAAAAAATTATGGAAGAAGAACAAAAAGAAGAATCGGTCAGGCACTTTTTGGATCTGGTTAAAAAATCAAGGCGCGGAAAGCTCAAGATCTATATCGGCATGAGTGCCGGTGTGGGTAAAACTTACCGTATGCTCCAGGAATCGCATGCCTTGCTGCGGAATGGAGTAGACATTTGTATCGGCTATGTTGAAACCCACAAAAGAGCAGAAACAGAAGCCCTTGTTGCTGGCCTTCCGATCATTCCGCGACGAAAAATCTTCTATCGGGGTAAAGAAATAGAGGAGATGGATCTCAAAGGGATCATGAACCGCCATCCTGAGATTGTTATTGTTGATGAACTGGCCCATACCAATGCAGAAGGCAGCAAAAACACCAAACGCTGGCAAGATGTTTTCGACCTGCTCGAGGCAGGGATCAGCGTAATTTCGGCTGTTAATATCCAGCACCTGGAAAGCATTAATGAGGAAATTGAGCAGATTACCGGAATAGTGGTTACCGAACGTATCCCAGATAAGATATTGGAAATTGCCGATGAGATCGTAAACATCGACCTTACCGCTGACGAATTGGTTACCCGCCTTAAAGAAGGCAAAATTTACGATCAATCAAAAATTGAAAGGGCACTTGGCAATTTTTTTCAGTCCGATAAAATTCTTCAACTGCGCGAGCTGGCCTTAAAAGAGGTGGTGCACCAGGTAGAACGGAAAATCCAGACTGAAATCCCAAAATCAATTAAACTTCGGCCTGAACGTTTTTTAGCCTGTATTTCTTCTAATGCCGAAACTGCAGGAGTAGTAATCCGGAAAACAGCAAGATTGGCTTCTTATTACCGATCGCCATGGATTGTACTCTATGTGCAGAGTGATAGTGAGAGCATGGAACGTATCAAGCTCGATAAGCAACGCCACCTAATTAACCATTTTAAACTGGCTACCGAACTTGGAGCCGAAGTGATCAAGGTAAAAAGTAATGCAATAACCAAAACCATCATCGATATTGCCAACGAGAAAGAAATTACCACCATTTGTATTGGGAAACCCCATCTTAATATTTTCCAGGTCATTCTGCGTACGGCGGTTTTTAATGGTTTACTGAAGAATCTGGCGATGAAGGATATTGATTTGGTTATCCTATCGTAAATAACAATGGCTGACCACATCATTCTCAAATAATCAAAACCATATCCCTTTGTATTGGGTTGAAATAATTAGACCTATAGAAGCAATATGGAAAAAAAAGATACCAAAACACATTTGATCAACGAGATCACCACTACAGGATTACAAACTGCGGCTAAGAAATTGGGTGCTTCGGCAAGTAAGGCGCAGATTAGAAAAGGTGTTTCTAAAAACATCAGTTTAATTGATAAATTATTGCGCATTGCGCTTATTAAAAGTAAAGATTCGTCGAAAAGGGTACAAAGAGATATAGAGTTTGTTGGCCTGGGGATTATTGCAGCACATACCTTTTACCGAGGCTTTAAAAAGAAAAAACGATTGTTGATTTTTGAAGGCGTTTTTCTCACCGCAGCACTTGGAGGGGTACTATTGGCAACGCAACTTAAAACATTAAAACGGCAAATTGTATGATATTCTGGAGTTTCGGAATTCGTCATCTCGATCCTAGAGCTATCGGATGAAAAGTAATGAAATGGGTAAGATCTTAATAGATTTAGCTTCGTTAAGCACTACCTGGTTTCCAGATTGCGTTACACGCTGATCGAAATGACGATTTCTTTGTAGTTTACACCAATACTGAACCACCATCTACCACAATTACCTGCCCTGTGCCGTATTGTTGTTTCATGGTGTATAAAAATGCCTGTGCAATATCGCCGGCTTCTCCAACGCGCTTTACAGGTAAACGTTCACCTACACTAGCATAGAGGTTATTTCTATCCTCATTGCTCATGCTATTCCATAAATTAGTTTTAACCACACCCGGCGATACCGAATTTATACGTACTGGGGCCAGTTCTACAGCCATTGCACGGGTAAAACCTTCCATGGCTCCACAAATACTGGCCGCTACGCCCCAGCCGGCACTTGGTCTTGGGCTGGCAATACCTCCTGTTAAATTAATAGAACCGCCTGCCTTAATTTTCTTTGCTGCATATTTAACTGCAGCAAAAGCACCCCAATACCTTAATGTAAAAAACTGACGGGCATCATTGAGGTCAGTTTCATTAATCGTATTCAATACCAGATTTTCGCCTGCGGTATATACCAGGTGATCGAAAGGTTCGACCGAATTAAAAAACTGTTTGATGTTTTCTTCTTTACTCAGATCTACGGCAAAGCCTTTGCAGTTTTCGGGTAAGGATTTTAATGCCTCATTAATCCTGTTTTCATTACCGGAAACAATTATCACTTTTGCACCATCGTGCGCTGCGGCCTGTGCGGTTGCAAAACCTAGGCCTGAGCTTCCACCTAATATGATCACTGTTTTTCCTTTCAGTGTAAATTCATTTGCTTTTATTTTCATGATGTTGTAAATTGAAGTGCAAATTTTGAGATATCAACGACCAATTCACTTACCAATTGGTAAAAACGTTCTGAGCCTGTATTTTTGTTCAACTGAATTCCATACCATATATAAATCCCAATGCCGAACAAACTTATCAGCTACCTGAAATTGTACCATCAAATTTCGGCAGCAGAAGAACAATATATCGTGGAAGCCTTTAATCCCAAAATGTTTAAAGAAGGAGAAGCGCTCTCACAGCCAGGCAGTATTAGTAAAGAACTTTTTTTTATTGTTGATGGCGTACTCCGGATCGTTATCCGAAATGAAAAGGGGAATGAAGTGACCCATTATTTTTTAAAGGAAAATCAGTTTTGTACGATATTGAATAGTTTCCATAAGCAGATACCGGCAGAAGAGTGTATACAAGCAGCCTGCAATTGTGAGGTTTTAAGCATTAACAGAACAACACTTTTGAAACTTTACGAACAGGTACCATATCTTAAAACACTTATTGATCAGATTACACAACAAGCTTTAATAGACAAGATCAATATCCGAAATACCTATTTGGGGCAGGATTCTGCCAATAGATACCGGTTGTTTGTTGCCCGTCAGGCCGACATTGCCCTACGCGTATCATTAACAGATGTAGCTTCTTATTTGGGCATCACACCACAATCTTTATCCAGGATCAGAAGGCAGATGATCAGTCGCTAATGATTACTTCACTTAAACGTTAATTGCCTAACTGATCAGGGATACGTTTATGAAGAAGAAAATATATTTATGGGGAGATGATAAGGGAGGCTATTTTTGCATTTCTTGCTTTAACTTGTCCCTGTTCAAAAGCAATACCCGATTTTTGTAGTCTTGCCATTCATTTTAGCATATTCCTATGACACTTTTTAGCCAGAAAATTGTTCAATTTATATCACCCACATAGCAATAGAAATTTCATCGTAAACATTATTAAAAAAGGAAAAATGGATTTACAGTTAAAGCATAAAACGGCTTTTATAAGCGGCTCTACCGCTGGGATCGGATTCGCAATTGCCGAAAGTTTATTAAAGGAAGGTGTAAAAGTAATTATCAATGGTCGCTCGCAAAGCAGTGTAGATGATGCAGTGAAATCGTTGCAAGGTATTGCCGGGAACGAATTTATTTCAGGAATAGCTGCTGATTTTTCGAAAGCCGATGAAGTAAATAACCTGATCGATAAACTTCCTGAGATAGATATACTGATCAACAACGCAGGCATTTTTGAACCTAAAGCTTTTGAAGATATCAGTGATGAAGATTGGTTTAGGTTTTTCGAAGTCAACGTAATGAGTGGAATCAGGTTATCGCGGCAGCTATTCCCTAAAATGTTAAAGAAAAATTGGGGTAGGATTATTTTTATCTCCAGCGAATCGGCTGTGTTTATACCGGATGAAATGATCCATTATGGCATGACTAAAACTGCGCAGCTGGCCGTTAGCCGTGGCTTGGCAGAATTAACCCAAGGTACTGAGGTAACCGTCAATTCAATTTTGCCGGGTCCTACCAAATCAAAAGGGGTTGGCAGTTTTATTGAAGATTTAGCCAAAAATGGAAACATCACTATTGCTGAAGTAGAAGCCGATTTCTTTAAGAACATGCGGCCTACTTCCTTACTGCAACGTTTTCTTGATGTGAGTGAAATTGCAAATGCAGTTACTTTTTATGCAAGTCCGTTAGCCTCAGGAACCAATGGGGCTGCCATTAGGGTAGAAGGCGGTTTAGTGAGATCGATATTATAGTATGTTATAGCTGATTTGGGCATTTATAAACATTCTAGTTAACTTTTAATTTATCATTTTCAGATGTTAAAAAAAGACTTCTAATAATATTGTATTGGTGTGCAAAGAAATATTTTTTTGCTGCGCGTAGGGGTAAGTGTTGTATTTATTGTCTCATTTTAAAATTAGACAGAAATGAATACAACTTCGACAAAAATTAAAAGCGGTTATGCAACAAACATCAACTTCAAAAAAGCATCTGGTGTTAAAGCATTGGGTTTAGCGATATTATTAAGCACAGGTTTAAATGGTTTTGCACAAGAAAGCAAAAAAGGTAAAGTAAATATTGGTTTTGTATACCCGGTAAGCACAAACGGAACGCATGCAGCGTTAGATACAAATGTATTTTCTTTAAACGCTTTGGTTGGCGTTTCGGCAGCAGAAAAAGGACTCTCATTCGCAGGTCTTTCCAATATCGTGCGTAAAAATGCAAGCGGTACACAGTTTGCCGGTTTTTCTAACCATATCGGTGGCAAAGCAAGTGGGGCACAGTTTGCAGGTTTTATCAATACTTATGGTGGAGGGAATGGGGCTGCAATTGCCGGTTTCGCCAATATCTCAAAAGAAAACAGTGGTGCACAGGTAGCTGGTTTTATGAACTGGACTTCGAAAAACGTTTCTGCCATGCAGGTTGCAGGTTTTATGAATAAAGCCGCCGATGTAAAAGGTTCACAGATAGCAGGTTTTATTAATGTGGCAAAGAAAGTGAAAGGCGTTCAGCTTGCCGGTTTTATTAACGTGGCCGATAGCAGTGATTATCCGATTGGGATTATCAATATTGTTAAAAACGGCGAGAAAAGTATTGCCTTAACCACCAACCAGAATTTAACCACCATGGCTACATTCAGATCGGGCGGTAAAGTATTATATGGTATCATCGGTGCTGGTTATAACTTTAAAAATAAAGATGAAGTTTATGCTTTCGAAGCTGGTTTAGGCGCTCATTTTTTTCAATCAGAACACTTTAGGTTAAATGCAGAACTTACCGGGAGTTCATTACAAGACTTTAAACGGGGCAATTATTTCAAATCTACCTTTCAGTTACTGCCATCGCTTAGGATAGGCCAAAATTTAGAACTTTTTGCAGGCCCATCGTTCAATTTTGTATCAACCAATACCGAAGAGGGGAAAACCTTACAGAAACACTATGTAAAAAGCTGGGATAGGAAAGATAATACCTTACATGCCCTGTTTTTAGGTTATACAGGTGGTTTGGCAATTAGTTTTTAAGATGAATGATTGAGTTTTGAATAATTGAATTTTGTGCCCTATCTAACATTCTCTCATTCCATCACTCAATCAATCTGTCCTTCTCTCATTCAATTATTAAAAGATATATATTTGACTACAATTAAATCTGTGGAATTAACAGCAGTAGCTTCCGAAATTAGCCATCAATATTATGATGATACCGCATTTGAACATTTATTCAAAACGCATTATAATGCCCTGCACACCTATGCCCAGGTGATTTTAAAAGATGAGGATGTTGCTGAGGAAATTGTACAGGGAATGTTCTTAAAGTTTTGGGAAAAAAGAGATAGCCTTAAAATACAATCTATAAAAGCATACCTCTATAAATGTGTTTATAACGATAGTTTAAATTATATTAAACAGGAAAAAACCAAAAGCAAATACCAGGAATTTACGGTACACACCATGAATACAGAACATGAACCTGCCGCTGCAAAAGTCGAATTTACAGAGCTACAGCAGCACCTACGAGATGCCCTGAACCATTTACCAGCGCAATGTCGCACCATTTTCCAGATGAGCAGGTTCGAAGAATTGAAATACCGCGAAATTGCCGATCATTTAGGTTTATCAATCAAAACGGTAGAAAATCAAATGGGAAAGGCTTTAAGGATTTTAAGACTAAAACTGGCTGATTTCCTGGTGCTTATTTTACTTGGGTTATGGTGTTACAAAGATTTTTTTAATTAGAGGAAAGCGCATGACTGATGAATTATTGATAAAGGTTCTTCTAAAAGAAAGTACTGTAGAAGAAAACGAAAAAGTAGAAAAGTGGCTAAGCGCTGCTGAAGCCAATAAAAAGCATTTTACGCAGTTAGAAACCATCTGGCAGGTAAGCAATACCCTAAAAAACGAAAACAAAAGGGATGAAGAGCAGGCATGGACAAGTTTTAAGGCGAGAAGAGCAGATTTAAAACCAAGGGAGGATGGCAACAGCAAACGGTTAAATACCGGTAAAGTCTGGCTAAGGATAGCGGCAGTTTTGTTTATTGCTGTAGGTGGATGGATGGCATATAGTTTGTACGGCCCCAAAAATTATACTCAACTCACTGCTACGTACCAGGTGCGTACCGAAGCTTTACCTGATGGATCGGCACTTACCTTAAACAAGAATACCAAAATTAGTTATGCAGCTAACTTTAAAAACAACAGAAAACTGAAATTGGAACAAGGTGATGTGTTTTTTGATGTAGCCAAAGATAAAACGCATCCCTTTGTAATCGATATCGAAAAGATAAATGTAGAAGTAGTAGGTACCTCGTTCAACATTAAGCATATAAAAAAGGAAACTGAAATTAACGTAGAAACCGGAATTGTGAAGGTTCGCCTGGCTAATGATGAAATTAGGCTTTATAAGGGCGAAAAGATCCATATCGACGGCAATACCAGTAAACTGGTAAAAGAACAGAGTACCGATCAGCTTTACAACTATTATCGTAGCAACCTGTTCCAGGCGAATAACATTGCTTTATCTAAACTGGTGATTACCTTGAACGAGGCTTATGGAAGCAACATCACTTTAGATGAAAAAATTAAAGGCTTAACCATCAATACCACTTTAAAAATGGGATCGATAAACCAGAATCTCGAAATTATCTGCCAAACCTTAAATTTACAGTTATCCCGTAACGGCAACACCCTTTTGTTGTCTGCTAAAAAATAATGAAGACAAGACTAATTATTTTATTACTCTTTATTTCGGGCTATTGTGCTGCACAGGTTACCACAGTCGATTATAGAAGGAATTTATCCAAAGGAGTAAGCCTAAATGTTAAGCAAGAAAAGGTTGGCAATGTTTTGCAGATGATAGGCAAAGCTGGCGGATTCTATTTTTCTTACAATGGCGTGCTGTTCCGGCAAGATAGCCTGATTAACCTGAATGTGAAAAATGTTCCGGTGCGTGAGGTTTTAGATCAGCTATTTGATGGTAAGGTAGATTATAAAGAAAATGCCGAATACATTATTCTTCGTTATGCCGTAAATCATTTAACAATAGAAGCAGAGCACATTGCTAATGGCGACAATGAATATGCGATAAGCGGTTACGTGATTGATACCAGAACCGGCAATAAAGTTAAACAAGCCAGTGTTTACGAAAAAAAACTGCTTCAGGCTGCACTTACAGATAACAATGGTTATTTTACATTGCGTTTTAGGGGCGAGCACAGTGGCGTAATTTTAACGGCAAGTAAAGAAACCTATCGCGATACAGCCCTGGTTTTCCTGGCTGATATCAATATAAAACCTGAGAAATACGAAGATCCAGACAAAGAGAAAGGCGCATTTTTTACCAACACTTTTGGAGGGCGGGGAATATGGCGTTTTTTGCTCTCCTCAAAGCAACGCATCCAGAATCTGAATATACCTGATTTTTTGGCACAGACACCATTTCAGGCATCGTTTACCCCTGGCTTAAGTTCGCATGGCAGCATGAGTTCTAGTGTAGTAAACAAGGCATCTTTAAATATACTTGGGGGTTATACTGCCGGAACAAATGGCTTTGAAATAGCGGGTGCGTTTAATTTAACCAAAGGCGATATTAAAAAGATTCAGGTAGCAGGTTTGTTCAATGTAGTGGGCGGATCAGTAAGAGGTACTCAATTTTCGGGTGCTTACAACGATGTAAATATGAATGTAGATGGTTTGCAGGTGGCCGGTTTGTTAAATAGGGTAGAAAGTAAGGTTAGAGGACTTCAATTGGCCGGTGTGGGCAATATTGCAGGCAAAGATGTTAAAGGAGCACAGGTAGCCGGACTGATTAATGTGAGCAAAAATACTACAGGAGTTCAGCTGGCAGGTGTATTGAATAAAACCTCAGGCCGTTTAAAGGGTATGCAGCTTACCGGATTGGTTAACCATGCTAAAAACATGGATGGTTTTCAACTTGGTGTGGTAAATCTGGCCGATTCATCATCGGGCATCAGTATCGGTTTAATCAACTTATCCAATAATGGCTACCGCAAAATAACAGTATACAGCAATGAGGTAATCAATACCAACATTGCCTTTAAAACCGGAAATGCTAAATTATATACCCTATTAATCACGGGTAAAAATTTTTCAGATACTGCCCGGGCATTTACTTTTGGATTAGGTCTTGGTCATGATTTTGTATTAAACAAACATTTTGCTATCTCTGCCGAAGGAACGATCCAATCCATATATCTTGGCAATATTGAAGAAGCCAACAACCTCTACAGGCTACAGGCAAATCTGCAGTTTAATGCTTTGTCGAGGCTTACTATTTTTGCCGGACCTGCTTATTCGTATTATGTAAAGGGAGAGGCAATTTCTGGCGAAAAATATCAAAAGGAAGTGGCACCTGCCTGGAGCCATCACTTTAGAAACGGTACACAGGGTTGGTTAGGCTGGAACTTTGGCGTTATGGTTGCGCTGTAGATCGTTTATTTTTTACGGATTTTAGGGCATTTCTTTAATTAAATGGCCACTTAAAAAGGATTTTATGAATATATTTGACTACCAATTTTAATTTATGTTCTTATTCGCTGTTCCGCTATATTTTATAGCCTTTTTTGGTTGGATCATTTATGCCGCCTTGGTGAAGAAAAACTTGAAACAAAACATGCCAATGTTTTATTTTGGAGGTGTGTTTAGCTTGATCTGGATTGTGATTATTACGATTGCCTATATTTAAATACATCAATCATTATAAAAAGCATTTGACTCCTGCTTGCGTCATCACTTTAAAAACGCATAACAGATGCTTGACCTTAAGGCTTACCGTTTCATTGTAAACTGGTATTCTACTGTCTTCGCTGTTTGAATTGCCAGCTTTTTCTGTAATATTGATTAAGTTCTTTTTGTTTATGCCTTTGAAATCTATTATCCAGATAACGAAGAAGAACTGCTGCCTCAATTGAATAAAGAAGGGATTAACATGGTTTAAAATTTATGCCGACTATATCTAAAATTAAAATAGTTGATGATAGCGATCTAAGGGCTGAAATTGATAATATTTACGAGAAAACAGATCAGGTTTCTCTATCAAAGTGGGCAATTAAGTGTGCCAAAAATGCATTAACCTGTGTGCCAGATGAAAATATAGATTTATCCATTATTGAAATCGGATTCGAAATAAATAAACGTTGGCAAGTTGGAAAAGCAAGTGTTCACGAGGTTAGACAAGCTGGTTTTAAAATTCATGAGCTTGCCAGGGCATGTAACGCAGAGGTGATGAAAAATGCCATTCGAACGGCCGGTCAGGCGGTAGGTGTTGGGCACATGAAAGAGCATGCTATGGTATGCGCTGATTACGCAATTAAAACTATTGGCCTAGCTTTCCCTAAGGATTTAAACCGTATAAAAGCCGAACGTACCTGGCAATTGGAAACATTAAAAAAGATAATAGCCATGGAAGGAGAAGAGCCTCAAGCTGAATGAAAATTGTTTTAATTAAGGTAATGGTTTCTTTAAATCTGATTTAAAATTTTAAAAATAAATATTAATGGCGCAACAATTAGAAGTTTGGCAAAGAGGGCCACTGCCTGAAATTATTCCGATGTTACAGCCGGTAGCACATGCCTTATTACAAGCAAGAGAAGAGATTAATGAATATATGGTCGAATTTCCAATCGAACTGCTTTGGCAACGCCCCGTCGGAATGGCATCTACAGGTTTTCATCTTCAGCATTTAAGTGGAGTGCTTGATCGGGTATTTACTTATGCCAGGGCAGAAGGCCTTTCTGAATTTCAGTTTGCCCAGTTGGCTGAAGAGGGTAGAGATTCGGCAGTGGGATATACCGTGGCAGACCTTGTTAACCGTTTCAACAAACAGGTAGATCTTGCATTAGCGCAGATCAAAAGTACAGATGCAACCACATTGCCCGATTATAGAGGCGTAGGTCGCGCCGGACTCCCTTCAACTGTTATCGGCTTGTTGTTCCATGCAGCAGAGCATACCATGCGTCATGTAGGGCAATTGATGGTTACCGTAGCCGTAGTGAAGAATTCTAAAGAAGTTTAAAATCGCCACTGCCATAGGGTTGTCACTCTACCTCCTAAATTTGCTGCATAGTTTAAATAATTGATGTACAATCTGTTCAGGAAATTATTTTATGGATTGCGAAATAGCGGAAAACAAAGTAAAGGATATAGAAACTTTTCGTCCAGGCAGCATCAAAGAATGGCGGAACTGGCTGATGGGGCATCACGATTCTACATCGTCGGTTTGGCTAATTTATGGCAAGAAAGGCTCTGGTTTACCCAGCATTACCTGGAGCGAAGCTGTAGATGAGGCCCTTTGTTTTGGCTGGATAGACAGTATAAAAAAGCCAATAGATGAGAAGACGTTTATGCAATTTTTCAGTAAACGGAAAGCCAATAGTGTTTGGTCGAAAATCAATAAGGAAAAGGTAAAGCACCTGTTGGCACAAGGGCTTATCGAAAAAGCAGGTTTAGAAGCCATTAAAAAGGCTAAACAAAATGGATCGTGGGCCGCTTTAGATGCAGTAGAAACACTTAAAATACCTAAAGATTTAGCCTTAGAATTTAAAAACAGAAAAGGCGCAAAGATTTTTTTTCTTAGCTTAAGTAAATCTGTTAAGAAAGCCATCCTGCAATGGATTGTACTGGCAAAAAAAGCAGAAACCCGGCAAAATAGAATTCTTGAACTTGTAAATTCTTCATCCGATAATGTATTGCCAAAGCAATTTCGCCGCTAACGGGCAAACAATCCAAATTAACTGTTAAAGTAAATACCTACATTTTAAAAAATGGATATTACCAAAAGATTTGACCGGATATTGCAGATATTTTTTCTGTTACAATCTAAATCTGTAGTCACTACTGATGAATTACAAAAGCGGTTCGAAATCAGTTTAAGAACAATTTACAGGGATTTAAAAGCCCTGGAAATTGCAGGCATTCCGATCGTAAATGAATCAGGCTCTGGCTATTCTATTATGGAAGGGTTTAGGCTGCAGCCATCAAGGTTTAGTCAGGAGGAAATTCTCAGCTTAATGGTTGCCGAAAAAGTGATGCAGAAACACGAAACCCAATTTGTTAAAAAACATTTTGAGGCAGCACTTATCAAAATAAAAAGCTCTTTTCAGGTGAATCAAAAAAGAGATTTCCTGCATTTAGAAGATACCATACATCTTAAAAACGACCTTAAATCGAATGATTACCTGCCCAACATTATCGATGTTTTACTTAACAGCACCTTAAGGAAAAAGATAACCCATATCGATTACCTTAAAAGCGGCGATATTCATACGGTTGGCAGATCTGTAGAGCCAATCGGTGTATTCTACGAACACAGTCTTTGGTATCTTTTAGCCTATTGCCATTTAAGAAAAGATTACCGTAATTTTAGATTGGACAGGATTAAAAAAGTTTTAGTGCTCCAGGAAAACTTCACCATTACTCATCCGCCAATTAACGAATTCAGGGATAAAAGTCTATCTGAAAATATGATGAAAGTCGAAATTAGGGTAGACCGGAAGTATGCCCATTTTCTATATTGGGAGCGACAGATTTTCGGATTTACAGGTGAAGAAATTTCGGATGATTTTGTGGTCATGTATTTCGACTGTTCCCTTTCTGAAGTTTCTTTTGTGCGCTGGTTTGTTAAATTTGTTGATGTGGCGGAAATTATAGAACCAGCCCATTTGAATAATGAACTGGTTGAAATAATGGAATCTGGTTTGAAGAGAATAAAAAACAAAGAGGCTATATCATAAATATGGAATTGTCATCCTGAGCCTGTTGAAGGACTTATTTAAATACTTCATAAGGTGTTTCGACAGGCTCTCCGTAGGAGTCCTTTGGACAACATGACAGCATCTGAGGTGAAATAGCCTTTATGATACAGTCTCTTGATTTTTTTAATAACGGTCCCAGAAAAATGGAGGCTCAATACCTAATGCCCTTAAATATACAAAGCCTTGCCCGCGGTGGTGTATTTCGTTATCAATGAAATACAAAAGGTGGCTAATGATCGAAAACTCGTACTGCCCGAATAATTTAATGGTTTCGTGAAGCTGATCTTCGGAGATCTGGTTAAAGTACTCCACAATTTTTGGCGTATCCTCATCCCATTTTGTTAGGATCTCTTCTTTACTATTAAGCGGGAGATCATGACTAAAGGGAGCTGTTTCTCTGGTGACCATTTCTTTTAAACCAGGGACATTAATCGATAACAACTCTTTAATTAATGAAGAAAAAGGCCTCATTCCACCAACCGAAAATTCGAACAAATCTTTTTCGGGAAATTTTTCAATGGTTTTTCTGGTTAGTTTTCTGTGGCCTAACCAATGCTGTAGTAATTCGCTTTTAGTAATCATAGTTGCTGACATCTTGTTATATTATTTAATAGAACAAAAATAAGACTGGCCTATGACAGCTGTTTGTCAGTCGAAAAACAGCATATTGTTTTTTATTAAAATTTCTGTTTATTTTTTTGAATATGGTAAGCAGACTAACCTTTAAAGGTCATAAAGTTTGCAGTTTTAAAGAGACCACAGTTTCATCAAGTTCCATTTACTTATCCAGCACTACTGTAGCTGTCAAATCTTGCATTTGATTAATGTGTTCACGGTACATATTGCCCCAGTTAGACATTGCATCCAGCATTGGTTTCATGGTACGGCCCAAATCGGTTAGGCGGTATTCTACCCTTGGCGGTACTTCCGGAAAAACAACGCGGGTAATAATCTGGTCTTTCTCCAGTTCTCTTAATTGCGCCACCAACATCCGTTCTGATATGCCAATGATGTCTTTTTTAAGCTCACCATAACGCATAGTGCCATAAGAAAGGCGACACAATATGGCGGGTTTCCACCTTCCGCCGATTACGGCCAGCGATGAAGACATGCCACAGCTGTCGATCATCATTTTTTCGTTCAAAGCATTGGTTGATGTTTCTTTTCTCATTTCTTACTTTTTTGTTAGTACCTAACAATTTGCTGCTTACCTGCAAATGTAAAGTATCTCTTTTACTTTAGCAGAAAAATTAAAAATACACATGAAAAAATTAACAGATAAAATTGCGTTGGTAACTGGAGGAAGCCGGGGCATAGGTGCAGCGATTGTAAAAAGATTGGCTGCTGAAGGTGCAATAGTAGTATTTACTTATGCCCATTCAGCCGAAAAAGCTTTGGCGGTAGTGGCTGAGGTTGAAGCTGCCGGTGGGCTTGCCGTGGCATTAAAAGCAAGCAGTACAATACCAGCTGAAGTAACTGGTGCTGTGGCTAAAACAATTGCAGATTTTGGTCACATTGATATCCTGATCAATAATGCAGGTATTTACATTGGCAAAGCCTTTGAAGAGCATACCCTTGAGGATTATAACGAAATTATGGCCGTTAATGTACAAGCAGTTTTTGTGGCCGCTTTGGCTGCGGTAAAAGGCATGCCCGAAGGTGGCCGGATTATTACCATTGGCAGCAATATGGGCGATAACGCGGTTGGTCCCGAAACTACTTTGTATACCATGAGCAAATCGGCACTTCAGGGTTTTACACGAGGTTTGGCACGCGATCTTGGTGCCCGAAAAATTACGGTAAACCTGATTCAGCCGGGACCAATCAATACCGATATGAATCCTGCAGATGCACCATTAGCTGATTTCTTAAGAACCCGTATGGCTTTGCCAGATTATGGTACGGTAGAAGATATTGCATCATTTGTAAGCTTTATTGCAAGTGAAGAAGCCAGATACATCACGGGCTCGTTTTTAACAATCGATGGTGGGTTGAACGCTTAAAACGATCGCCAATAAAGCCAGGTCTTGGTCGGGACGGTGATTCCCGGCCAAAATATTGTAAAAATGGATGAGACTAAATCACCTTACTATTAACCGCACGTGAAAGTGCCTCAACCATATTACTTACTTCCAACCGTTCAAAAATCCGTCGCCTGTAATATTTTACGGTATCAGGAGCGACAAATATTTTTTCGGCAATTTGGCTAATGGTTAAACCCTGTGCATGCAGTTGCAATATTTCGATTTCCCTCTTGCTGAGTTTTGGTTTCTCTGATTTCTGCCAGATTTTACTTACAATGTTTAACTGCCACAGATCATCAGTACCATGTTTGTAAATATAGATGTTACCGGCCTGCTGATGATGCGAGATGGAGACAATGCACATCGCTTTCCACATCTTTCCTTCGCCAGTTAAAAATAAGGGAGTAAGTTTATGGTTAATCAGCGTAGGTTTACCTTCCTTGTTAATGAGATGAAAATCGTAAGTAATGCTATATTGTTTTTTTTCTCCATCAGGCAATTTTGCGAAGAAATCAAATCCCGCTTCGTTAATCAGACTCAATAATACGAGATCCTTTTCCGGAACATTTTTAAAATAAAATTCATAGCCTAAACCCAATACCTCTTCGGGCGAATAACCACATAAAAACAAGGGGTTTTCTGAAACATACTCAAACGCCATTTTTTCGTAATCGATCACATATACGCTTTCGTAGGTCAAGCGCGAAAAAGCTTTTATAGCTTCCATGTAATCATGCTGCTGAAGAAGGTCTTCGGTTGATATTTTTTCAACCTTATTTTTGGTCAGCAGAGTGGAGGTAATGTTATTTTTCATTTACGGGATGGCTTAATAGCAAATTTACACTAAAGTGTAGTCGTTGAAAATATTTTTGTGCCCACTTTTACAGAAAAGATTTTGAACGATGAAAAAATGGTCTGAATTAAGCTTGGCAGAATTAAACAAAACCAGGTCGAAGTTAAAGGGTGCCTTAATTGGATTTATGATATTAGGAGCGTTTATTGTTTTAACCTTGTTTTTTCTTAAGGCGAAACTAGTGTTATTCATCCCAGCAATGGTGTTGCCCATTACCTGGTTGCCAATCTACACGTCCTTAAAATCGGTAAATGACGAGATCAGATTACGTAATGCACCAAATGTTAATCAATAAGTTGTATGCATCCTGATCTAATAAGTTGCAGAAACTGCAGCCATGTTGTAAACGACAACTTTTGCAGCCATTGCGGTCAGCCGGTACATGTTAAAAGAGTAGATGCACACTATATATTACACGAAATACAACATATTCTACATTTCGAAAAAGGAATATTCTTTACGGTAAAAGAACTGCTGATCAGGCCTGGGCAAAATATCAGAACATTTATTACCGAGAACCGGAGCCGGTTGGTAAAACCGGTTATATTTATCATCGTTAGCTCGTTAATTTATACGATAATTAGTCATTTCTTTCGTATTGAAGAAGGTTATGTTGAATTTACCGAGGTAAAAAAAACAAGCGTCGGTTTAATTTTCGATTGGGTACAGGGGCATTATGGTTATGCCAATATTTTAATGGGTGTTTGCATTTCCTTGTGGTTAAAACTGTTTTTTAGAAAATACAGCTACAACTTCTTCGAAATATTAATCCTGCTGTGTTTTGTAATGGGGATCGGCATGTTAATTATTTCTGTTTTTGCCATTGCCGAAGGACTTAGTAAAATCAGTTTCATGAAAGCTTCGGCTATTACTGGGGCAGTCTATACTACATGGGCAATAGCACAGTTTTTTAACGGGAAAAAGGTGGCGAACTATTTAAAAGCAATTATTGCCTATAGCTTGGGGATGTTAACATTTGGCCTTGCGTTAGTGTTTTTGGGCGTTTTAATCGATGTGCTGATGAAACATTAAACGTTCGTAAAATCTCCATAATTTCTATATTTTAGCATGACTGATATTAAAGAATATGCTGAAATTAATGGGGCTGAAAAGGGCAATCGCCCTAAAACCAACCAAATTGCCTGCAGGTAACCTTTATTTACTTTATAAAGCAATTGTATTGCTGTTTGCGGTGGTTTTAAATTATGGATTTGCCGAAGCCTTAGCCCAGCAAATCCCAGTTTGGAAAAGCGCCCAGGATAATTTGAGTACTGTAGATTGGCTTGTTCATGCAGAAGACCACCCTGCAGCTGTTTTTAAAAGTGCAGATCAAAAAGATCTTATTTTAAGTAATGGCCTGCTTAAACGGGTGTTTCGTTTATCGCCAAATGTGGCCTGTACTGATCTTCGCAATCTGACTACCGGTGAGCAGTTGCTCCGGTCAATTAAACCAGAGGCTCAGGTGAGCATTAACGGCAAAAAATACAATATTGGCGGTTTATATGGCCAGACAGAAAATGCCTACATTACCACTGGTGTGCTGGCTAATTTGAAAGCGAATGAAAGGGATTTTCAGTTCCAGGGTTATGAGATTACTGCATTGCCACAGTTTATCAAATGGAAACCAGGCTCGATGTGGACGGCCAACAAGAAAAATCCAACAGGAAAAACACTAACATTTACCTATAAAAGCTCCGATGCTAAACTAAGTAATGTTTTGGTTAAGGTAAATTATGCATTGTACAATGGACTTCCATTGATAACCAAATGGGTAACGGTAGAGAATAAAACGAATGCTCCAATCGAGATTGATCAGGTGGTAAATGAGGTGTTGGGCGTAGTAGAAGAAGAAAGCGCTGTTGTGGGCAGTACCGATAAAATGAAAACACCACATGGTATTTATATTGAAAGTAATTTTGCCTTTAACAATGCCATGAAGTATAGCTTAAGCGATCAGAGCACACATTGGAAGGCCGATAGCCTTTATACCTCGCAGGTGAATTACGATAAAACCACTCCTTGTTTATTGGAAGTATACCCAGATAAAGGCGTTAATATTGAACTGGCTGCAGGAGAAGTATTCAGCTCTATCCGGACTAACGAGCTTTTAATGGATAGTTATGATAGGGAAAGGCGGGGTTTAGCCATTCGTAACATGTACCGGATTATTGCACCGTGGACAACTCAAAATCCAATCTTTATGCACCTGGTGAGCAAGAACGGTCAACAGGTAAAGAACGCCATTGATCAATGTGCAGCAACTGGATACGAAGCGCTGATTTTAAGTTTTGGAAGCCACCTGAACATGGAAGATTCTACCGCATCAAATATCCGGAAATGGAAAGGCCTTGCCGAATATGCCCATGCTAAAAATATAAAGATTGGCGGTTATTCGCTTTTTAGTTCGAGAAGAATTAGTGATGAAGATGATGTGATCAGTCCGTTGACTGGAAAACCTGGAGGTGCTTTTTTTGGTAATGCACCATGTTTTGGCAGTAAATGGGGCTTGAGTTATCGAGATAAAATCAAATACTTTTTTCAGAAAACAGGATTCGATATCTGGGAAAACGACGGTCCTTACCCTGGCGATGTATGTGCCTCAACCGCGCATGCGGGGCACAAAGGACTGGCCGATAGCCAATGGACACAGATGGAAATGCAAAAGGAACTTTACCACTGGCTAAGTGAACGGGGCGTTTACATCAATGCGCCTGACTGGTACTTTTTAGATGGTACCAATAAAATTGCAATAGGCTATCGTGAAGTGAATTTTTCGTTGCCAAGGGCTAATCAGATGATTTTGAACCGACAGAATATTTTTGATGGTACCTGGGAGAAAACACCAAGTATGGGCTGGGGGTTTGTGCCACTTACGGCTTATCAGGGAGGAGGGGCAGAAGCTGTGCTTGAGCCACTTGCCGATCATCTTAAAGACTA
The DNA here is from genome assembly GCF_049913135.1 of Pedobacter sp. R-06. Taxonomy (NCBI): domain Bacteria; kingdom Pseudomonadati; phylum Bacteroidota; class Sphingobacteriia; order Sphingobacteriales; family Sphingobacteriaceae; genus Pedobacter; species Pedobacter sp. R-06. The sequence continues at coordinate 64,171 of NZ_CP183977.1, forward strand.
TAAACAATTGATGATGCAATATTATGGGGCAGGGGTACAGGCCTGTTACCGTGGCCCTCGTTTGTATGATACAGAAGCCACCAAAGAAACTGTAAAAAGCGTAATCAATTGGTACAAACAACATCGCGATATTCTCAATAGCGACATTATCCACCTACGCAGGGCCGACGGCAGAGATTGGGATGGTATTTTGCATGTAAACCCTAGCTTGAAAACAAAGGGCTTGTTAATGGTATATAATCCTTTGGACCAGGATATAGAAAGGGTAATATCAGTTCCTTTGTATTATGCAGGCATAAGCCATAATGTTGTTGTAACCGATGAAACAGGAAAGAAAACAAACCATGTGGTAGATGCGGCACATAAAATTCAACTTAAAATCCAGATCAGGGCAGAAGGATATACCTGGCTTAAAATGGAATAAACTGTTGAGATATTGCCAAAAAAATAAGGCTGTATTATAAATATAATTGTCATCCTGAGCCTGTCGAAGGACTTGCGTAAATGTTTTGCAAGGCGTTTAGACAGGCTCAACGTGACAGTATAGATGAGATTTAGAACTTATGATCGCCCTCTTTTTATATTAACCAAAATTCTGATTTTTTATAAAAACCACTTAGCCATTGCTTTTTGTAGTTCGGTAATGTCTACCACATTATCAGTAGTCCAGGCCACAATTCCATCAGGGCGGATCAATGCAGCACATAACCCCAATTGTTCTTTCGCAGTTGCCGAAATATAATCGATTTGGCTGTATTCACTAACCAACTTTTGGATTGAAGTATTGTGGTCAAAATCAAGTAGTATTCCTCGGCCATCCTGCATCAGTTCACCAATTTTTGTCCCATTTTCAAATTCAAAGTTAGGAACACTGCAACCAACCAGCGGATGCATGCCATTTAGATTAATTTGAGTAGAAACGCCCCAAACCCTACCTGCAAAATAGGTGGCACCATCAGTGGTATTGATAAGATCAGTAATAATGGCGTGTAATGCGCGGGCATTGGGTTCGGGTTTCATAATTGCTGCCTGCGCGCGCGACCAATCGAGTACCTGTGCGCCAATTGGATGTCGCTCTGTGCCATAACTATCTAATAAACCTTCAGGAGCTTTTCCTTGGATGGTGGCCGCGAGTTTCCAGCCCAGGTTCATGGCATCGCCCAAACCCAGGTTAAGCCCCTGGCCGCCTAAAGGTGCGTGAATGTGTGCCGCATCACCAGCTAAAAGTATACGGCCGTTGCGGTAGCTTGTGGCTTGCCTTGCGCGGTCGGTCCAGGTGCTTGCAATATGGAGCGTACTGATGGTAACCTCGGTGTTTGAAACACGGCGCAGTACCTCTTGCAGGTGTTCGCGTGTAACTGGCTTTGCCGAACCGTGAAATGCTCCTCCATCAAAATCCTGTATGGCCAGGTAACCTGGCTGCGATTGCATGTACATGCCTGTTGGCGTTACGTTTCGACCTGGTTTAAGCAGTTCTGGATTGAAGATGTCTACCTTAGCTGAGTAACCCGTAAATTCAGGCTCAGTTCCGGCAAATTCGAAACCGCCCATTTTGCGTACCACACTTCGGCTTCCATCGCATCCCACAAGCCATTTACATTCTGAAGATTGCCCGCCTGCCTGTACCGTTACACCTCCGTTATGTTGATGGAAGCCCGTAACGGCAAAACCACGTTTAATTTCAACGCCCAAGGTTGCTGCACGCCGCGAAAGTACAGTTTCCAGTTCCTCCATTTCAGTAATTAAGCTAGTGGTGGTAGATCCTGGCAGGCGGTATTTCCATTGTGTGGTATCGATATCGCCATCGTGAAATGGAATGCCAGCGAAATGTCCTGACTGGCGTCGTGGCCCCTGCAAGGCATTTTGGTGAGGGTTTTTAAGGTGTTTATGTATTTCAAGTTCTTGCAGCAAACCACGGCGATAAAGCGCTTCAATTGTTGGTGCCGATAAGCCACGAATGCCAAAGGGAAGTTGTTTTAAAGTGGAGTGAGCATCCACTGCTTTTTCGAGTATCAGTACAGAACATTTGGCTAAAGCCAGTTCGCAGGCCAGGAACAAACCGACCGGGCCAGCGCCAGAAATAATAACATCGTAAATTGTGTGAGTGTGTTTGTTTTTTTTATTTTTAAGTGTTGTGGTCATATCGTATGATTAAAACACAAAATTCTGGAATATCCAGATATTAGGCTTGTATAAACACGACAATTCTCCGTTGGGTTTAGGATGAGAGATTAAGCAGGTCGTTGCTTAAACCTTGTTTGCCTTTTTTTGCTTTCCGGGCGAATGCTGCAGGGCTGGTGCCACTGTAACGTTTAAATTCCTTGCTGAGGTGAGGTTGATCGGTATAACCAAATTCATGTGCCAAACTGGTCAGGTTGGCATTCGGATCATGCCACAATCGGTTGCGTACCTGCTCAAAACGCATCAGGCCTGATACATCTTTAACCGTATGGCCCGAAGATCGTTTAAAGTTCCTTTCCAATGTGCGCACCGTTACGTGTGCCGCCGCCGCCACCTCCCTCACCGGTATGGTACCTTTTGCTTCCTGCATGGCAATCCCGGCTTTGAACAACATACTGTTAGGAGTAACCTGGGCTCTTATCTGTAAGAAATACTGCTTTACTGCTGCCACCGCTTCATCTATTCTGCCTGCAAGAATAAATGTATTCAGCTTGGATTGAAGCTTGGCCATGGGGTGTTCGAATAGGTGCAATCCATGTTTGTTGGATGGAAGACCGAGCAAATCGAATACAGTCCACGGAAAGCACCTGATCCCAATGATCTCGAAACGATTTTTCGTGTAAAAAATAGCAGGCTGATTAAGTAGCCCCATCATAAATGGTGAGGGTAATGGCTGCAATTCCCCACCGGAAGAAATGCTACAGCCGCTTCCAAAGTGAAAAATGATCTCTACGTAACCATCAGGTACAACTTCAAAGCTCGATAATTCTGCTCCAGATGCCCTCCTGTTGTACCAAAAACACTTTATCGTATCATGCAGTTCCTGTGGAGGTTCGAATTCTTGATGATGCATTTTGAATGGCGGCATATTCGAGGATATTGGATGTAAAAAAAGGACACTTCTTATGAAAAATTTATAGCCAAGCTTCCAGCACTAGGTTATAGATTTGCTCATGCGTTGCTCTGTTTCGAAAATAACTTTAAAACTTGCCCCATCCCCATGGATTGAATTCACCTGAATCTTTAAGTTAAGGTAATTCGCAATGCTTTTTACAATGGCAAGTCCTAGCCCATAGCCCGCATTTTCGGCATGACCGGTTTTTTTAAAACGATCAAATACATGTGGTATATCTTCTGCTTTAATACCCTGGCCACTATCGCTAACCTGAATGGTGTAATAACCTTTTTCAAGCAGATCAGAAACCTGTATACGCCCATTTTCTTTATTAAACTTAATGGCATTGTTAATTAAATTATAAAAGAGCTGAAACAAGAGATCATGATTGATATGGCTTAAACGCTTGTTATGGCTAAGCTTGATGTCGATCTGAATGTTTTTCTCTTCAAGCCTATGACCTATTTCTTCTACTATTTCATTAAAGAGTGTTTGCGGTTCTATCTCTTCCTGTTTGGAGAATTGCTCATTTTCTATTCTCGAAATGAGTAGGAGCGAACGCGATATTTTCTTTAACCGCTCCAATGTTTTCATCATATCAACAATATGTTCCTGTACCGCTTCTGATGCCGATTCTTCAGTAAGCAGGTTTTCCATCTTGTTTTGTAATATACTAATGGGCGTCATAAACTCATGCGAGGCATTGGCCGTAAATTCCCGCTCCTTTTCAAAAGCCTCATTAATCTGGTCCATTAACGAAATAAGCGAATGATCGAGGTATTTAAAGTCTTGCGTGCTGGTGTTAATATGGCCGTGTTTCTTTTTAAAAGGAAACCTACTGTTGGTCAGCCTTAATTTAATAATCTGACCAAGGGGTTTAATTAACTGCCGGGTAAAAATCAAATCTATAATAATACTTAGGGCTATAAGAATGATAAGCACGTATAAAGCAAAACGTTGGAGTGCATCATTGTAAAGGTTAATGCTGGCGGTGGTTTTACCGATTTCTAAGAGGTAGTTTTTTTGGTTTTTTTGAAAAGTAAAACTCAGTACCCGATAAGCAATGGTGTCTTGTTCTACAATACGTTTGGTATCGCGTATGGTATCTAATTTCAGTGTTTGTGCTACGGTTTCAAGTGCAATGTATTCATCTTTCAGCATGGTATAGCTGCCATAACTGTTATCCCCTTCAAAGTAATAATCTATTCCCTTTTTATTGATGTTTTGGAGTACTTTTTTCTGCTGGTTTCTCAGCGAAAAGTTGGTGTAGTTAGAAGCAATCTGCCCGATCAGAAAAGGAAGCAATAGGATAAACAGACCTACAATGGCAAGTTTAGATCCCGTAATAAATAAAGTAAGTTTAGTAGATAGTTTCAAATTACTTCTTAATTCTATAACCAACGCCTCTAACTGTTTCCAGCCATTCAGTAGGAGCGTAAACATTTAATTTCTTCCTGATATTTTTAATGTGCGCATCAATGTAGTTCGAGTCGTAATCATCATCAACAAAGTTGCCCCAAATATGTTCACTCAATTGCATCCGGGTAAGCACCCTGTTTTTATGGAGTAAAAGGTAGCTTAAAAGATCAAATTCTTTGCGCGAAAGTTCAATCTGCTCCTCCTCAAAAAATATGAAGCGTTTTTGCAGATCGATGTTAAAGTTTCCGAGCGGAATTAACGCCTCGTCAACTTTAAATTTTCGCCTGGCAATAGCCTGCATCCGCGACTGGAGTTCGGGTAAAAAAAAAGGCTTCGCTAAATAATCGTCTGCGCCCATATCTAAGCCTGCCACCCGGTCTTCTAATTTACCTCTGGCGGTAAGAATAATGTAAGCGGCATCAGGATTGCTTTTTTTTGCCTTGCTGAGCAGCTCAAATCCATCGCCATCGGGCAAACCTAAATCAATCAGTACGTAATCATATTGGTTCATCTCCAGTTTATTAACGCCCTGTTTAAAGCTATGGGCCAGATCGCACAAGAAGAAAGCCTTTTTAAGAAACTTTTCCATTTCAAAGGCAAGCGTTTTTTCATCTTCTATGATCAGTACCTTCATGAGGATTAAAATTGGTAGTAAACTGCTAAACCAAAGAAAGACTGCTGGTGTTTTACATTTTCTTCTTTTCTGTTTCCAAGTATGGAGAATTGATAACTGGCTTCGGCAAGGAAATTTCCATTACTCCAGTTTAAAGGTAACTTAAAATTGTAAGACAAGAGTTTAAACTGATTGACCGTATTTTCAACTACCTCAGTGGTACTCCCGTTAACGATTCCGGGGGCGGTATCACTTTTCCCCTTTCCATTCCCATTCGAATTCTGCCTTTTGTTTTTTTCAATGATATAGGTTTCGTAAAAGTGGGTGGTACCTGCAGTAATCTCTACGGCTGGCGTAATTGAAATAAGATTCTTTTCATTGAACACTGTTCCCAGTTCGATTTCTTTTGAATTTCCAAAACTGATAAATCCATCGGTTTGCTTTCCGAAAGCCAAATCCAGACTAAGATCTGTTTTAAACCAAGGCCATTGGTAGGCGGCCGATGCATTGATGTTATTGTTGTTGGATGCCTGGAGCAAAGGAGAATTAGCAGGAAAAAAAGAGTGGGTATAGGCTAGTCCGGCGGTAAATTTTTCGTTAAAATCATAATCGTAACCTACGCCCAAATCTGTTTCCGAAATGGTTGAGCCATAGTTTAAGAGCTTATAACCACCGCCCGAAAAATATAAACCGCTTGGAAACCGTAAGGTAGCATTAAAGAGTACATACGGATATTTTTCAGGAGTAACCTGTCCGTAATAATTAATGTTACTATTATACATGGCCGCAAGTGTAAGCGTAGCTTTTGTCGAATCCTGCTGCGCCTTTACATTCGATATGACCAAAAATGAGAAGAAAATTAAGAGACGGATGCGCATATATTATCCTTTACGGCCTTTTAATCTTTGGTTTAATAATCTTAATGGGTTTCACCTTTACATTAGGCTTTACTGCCATGGGCTTTACCTGTCTTTTGGCTTTTGGTACTTCTTTGATTTGAAGTGGTTCAGGTTTTTGATTTTCAGGTTTTTGATCTTTTTTTTCTTTATTCTGTTTTTTAACCGCTTGTTCTTCCTGTGGCTTTGGAACAGTTAAAGCGATAGCATCTTGCTGTACGGCAAAAACACCCGATAAGGGGGCAATTGCCAGGCAAAGAATAACGGTGAATCGGATCATTTTTGTAAATATAAAAAAAGTTTACCCCCTAAGAGGTAAACCCTACCTAAAAACCACCATACATGGTGCGCTCACATTTCAAAAGTAGGTTGGCAACATGAAATTAAGATGAAAAAAATAAATTTTAAATTTCATGTTGCTTTCATCTTCGGCCCTCAATTTTGAAGCGTAAAACTTTAAATAAAATCTACAGTCATGAAAACAAATTTTGTAAATACCATTTTAGCCATCTTCGCCGTAATCGGGACGATTGCCTTTTATGGATGTAAAAAAAATGAATCAAGCCAGGGAACAACTAAAGTTCAGATTAAAATGACCGATGCCCCGGGTAACTTCGATAAGATTAATTTAAGTGTAAAAGAGATTGTACTGGTATCGGGCGATAAACCTTATGTATTTGCAGCTAGTGCAGGCATATTCGATATCCTTGATTTTAGGATCGGTACCAGTAATCCTGATATTTTGGTTGCGTCGGGCGAAATGCCTTCAGGTGAAATTACCGAAATCAGACTGGTACTTAACGAAACTGGAAATACTATTGTAGTAAATGGTGTTCAGCAGGAACTTAAAACACCAAGTGCACAAACATCTGGTTGGAAGGTGAAATTAACAGCTAATCCTGAATTGGTTGAAGGTGCTGCTTATACACTGCTATTAGACTTTGATGCGGCGAAATCGATCGTAAGCACCGGAAACGGAAAATATTTATTAAAACCAGTGGTACGTGGAATAGCATCGGCAACTACCGGGTTAATTTCGGGAACTGTTTTGCCATTGGCCAGCCATCCTGAAGTATTGGTTATTGCAGGTACAGATACCGTGGGTACTGTTGCAGATCCTTTAACGGGTAAATTTACAGTGGGTGGCTTATCTTCAGGTACCTACTCGGTTAAATTTGCGCCGGTTGTGGGTTACAGAGATAGTACCATTGCTGCTGTTAAAGTGGCTTTAGGTCAAAACACATCGTTGGGCACGGTAACTTTAAAACAGTAAAACTCCATTATTCATATCTAAATTTAAAACGATGAAAAAGCTATTATTGCTGTTGTTACTCGTGGTAAGCGGCGGCCTTACTTTCAAATCTCAGGCCCAGGTAAGTGTAAATATAAACATTGGGGCGCAGCCTGCCTGGGGCCCGGTTGGCTATGATTATGTAGATTATTACTACCTGCCCGATATCGAGAGCTATTATTATGTACCTAAAAAACAGTTTATTTATATGGGTGCAGGAGGCTGGGTTTTTACCACATCCTTACCGCCAAGATATAGCGGGTATGATTTATATAATGGCTACAAGGTGGTGATTAACTCACGTCAACCTTACCGTTATTTCGAAACCCACAAAGTAAAATATGCCAAATTTAAAGGCAACCATGGTCAATCGGTAATAGGAAAAAGCAAAGGACAAAAATATTCGCCGGCTAAGGGTAATGCCAAAGTTTATAAAGGCGATAAAGGAAAACCCTCACCGCATTTTAATAAAGGAAACGGAAATGGCAAAGGCCATGGAAACGGTAAGGGAAAACATTAGTTGTTTGTGTAATAAAGAAAGAAACCCTCCAAATTTGGAGGGTTTTCTTTTTTAATTTCTTTTTTGTTGCCCCGGAGCAAAAGGTCTGGCTGATTTTGAACCTGTTCCTTTTTTAGCCTGCCCTGGTGGAACTTTTCCGCTATTACCGGCAGTTCTGGTACTATAACAAGCACTGGTAAGCAGCATTACCGATAACGCTACAATAAAATATATCTGTTTCATAATCATGATTGAGCGATAACTGTGCCAGTTGTTCTTTTTTTATTAATCAAGTCATGAATTTACTATCCCAAAAAATCCAGGGGGTAGGTTTGCTGATTGTATTTCAAATCCATCTCTTTTAAAAACCAAAATTAACCGCGGGTAATAGTTCTTCCATGCCTTTTATGGTCTGTAGGGTTGTAATTTTTCCCGACTTTAAATGTACTATTACGTAATCCTTAAACCTTCAATGTAAAGAATGTGGGAGAAATTAATCCGACGCATGCATTATATAACTAATCATTTCATCCAGGGGAGGGCCGATTGGGGCTTTCTTTAGATCTTATCGCTGCTTGTGCGAATTTTTTTCCTGCCATTGTTTTAACTGTCTGATACGGGTAATTAACCCACCACTTCAAATTAATCGAATTTAATATGAGTGAATAAAGTGAATACATTTACAGTATAAAATATGAGTACATTAGTGTTTATAGTATTGTAGCCTGATGATAACATTTAAAGTATGAATGCCCTGGGAAAGTCTGTTAAAAGAGTATATGTACTCTTGTTTGCACGGCGGATTTTTTATCCCGCGAATCTTTTTTTGTATAAGCTGAGTTTGTTCGGATTGGGTCTCAGGAATTATGAGAACGACACCGTGTCTGGCGAGAAAGCATTTATTAAGTTTTTGAAAGCTCTCGGAAAGTTTGATTCTGGGGCGATTCTAGACATTGGTGCCAATATAGGTAACTATTCGGTGATGCTGAGAAAGAATGGAGTTACCCAACCAATCTTTGCTTTTGAGCCACATCCAGTAGCATTCAATAAACTAAGTGAGGTTGCAATGGCGTACAATTTCACAGCGGTGCCAGAGGGAGCAGGGGAAACACATAGTATGGCTGCTATTTATGACTATCAGGGTGATAGCGGATCAGAACATGCCAGCATGTATAAAGGTGTGATAGAACATCTTCATAAGGGGAAAGCCGAGGAAGTGGCTATTGCCCTTACCACCATTGATGAATTTGTAGCGAAACATGATATTTCGAAGATCGCATTATTAAAGATCGATACAGAAGGTCATGAGCTCAGTGTGCTAAAAGGAGCCAGGCAAACCATCGCCAGCGGAATGGCGGAAGTTATACAGTTGGAGTTCAATGAGATGAATATCATCTCCAGAACCTTTTTCAAGGACATTGTGGATGTATTACCCGGATACGATTTTTATCGGATGTTGCCTGATGGACTGAAAGCGCTGGGCCCGTACAACAGCACGAACTATGAAATATTTTCTTTTCAGAATATTGTCGCGCTGAAGCAGCTTCATAACTAATAAGCGTTTTTATCTCCTTTGATCATATTCATCAGTGTCTGGAAAATGATCTGGCAATCTAGCCATATACTATAATTTTCAATATACCACAGATCAAAGTCAACACGTTTCTGCATCTGGCCTTCAATCTTGGTTTCACCCCTGTAGCCGTTCACTTGCGCCCAGCCTGTAATTCCTGGCTTTACTACATGCCTCAGCATGTAATTTTGTATGGTGTTTTTTGATTCCTGGTGTAAAGGAATGGGATGAGGGCGTGGTCCTACCAGTGCCATATCTCCCAATAATACATTGAAAAATTGTGGAAGCTCATCGAGATTTGTTTTCCGGAGGAACCTTCCTATCGGGGTAACCCTTGAGTCGTTCAGTGTGGCCTGAAGGTATTGTCCGTTTGCGTTTATGGTAGCGCTGTTGCTTATCATCGAGCGGAACTTGTAACAGGTTATTTTTTTGTTGTTTAAGCCCTGCCGCTCCTGTTTAAAAAGGACGGGACCAGGGGAAGAAAGTTTGATGAGCAGGCCAATGAAGGGAAACAGCCACCAGAATACAGTAATGAAAAGTATGGTGGTGAGGCAAAGTTCAAAAATGCGTTTGAACCTTTGTTTTGCAGGATCGTCCAATGGAGAGGTACGGATCGTTAAAAGCGGAAATGTGCCGAATAAATTCATGCTGGCAGTAGAAGTACAGAAACGATGGCAATCTGCGATGATCCTTACCCGCTTGGCTTCTTTTTCACTAGCAATAATAATTTTTTCCATCTCCGTATTCTGCGTTTCCGGTAGGGCTACAATAACATCGTCAATTTCATAATCTTCCAGGATTCTGGGGAGATCAGATATTTTACCCAGGTACTGCCCGTTGAGATGGGGATTGGTTTGCTCATCTATAAATCCAACACACCTGTACCCGAAATGGTCGTTGGATGTAATGGTGTTATAGAATTTCATACCGGTATCGCCTGTGCCTACTATAAGTACATTTTTTATATTATAACCGTTTGATCTCAACCGAAGCAACGACTGTTTTACAAAGAATTTAATCACCGTAATGCCCGTAAAAATTAAAAACGCATGAAATAAAGTAAATGTTCTGGGATATGGGTAGTACTTAAAACAATAGAAGAACAGGAATGTGAAGAAACAGGTATGAAGTAAGGTGGTTTTGAGAATAGCTATAAATTCGTAAGCGAACGACCTTGTTCTAAATTCCTCGTACAAATGCACCGACATCCCGATGATGGTCCATGCGGTAATACTTATACTTAACAGTAACAGGTTAAATAGGGAAAAGAATACGTTTTTCAGACCAAAAATATAATGGTATGTGCATAAAAAGGCAAGTAGCAATACAAGATAATCTATCAGGAGTCTTAGTAAGAAATTAATAGGGGTGCCAGTTTTCATGTCATGTGCGATTAGAGGATTATGAACGGGAACAGCTTATTCTTAATTAGTTTAGGATGGTGTTGAACACTTCCATAAATCGACTTTCAATATGTGTGATGTCGAAATTTTTTTCTGCATATGCACGGCCATTAAAGCCCATTTCCTGTCGAAGCACAGGGTCGGCTACCAGTTTTTCAATCTGCTGGAAAAAGCCTTGTACATTATCAGGTGCAATACAATAACCAGCCTTATTGTCTACTACAATAGCAGCGCTCAGGTTATCTGGAGGCATTGCCAGTACTATTGGTTTTTCTGCGCATAGGTAAGCGAGTACTTTCGAAGGGACTGAGTAGGTGCTAGCATCATTTTCTAGTATGGCCAGCAGGATATCTGCGGTGCCGAATACTAGGCTCATGTCTTGAAAATCCTGAAAGGGAAGTAACAGGAGATTATCCAGCTGCTTTTTCTCTTTTTCTTTTTGCAGGAAATCTGCCCCTAAACCTTCGGAGATGATAATAAAAAGCACTTCTTTATGCTTGCGGAAATATTGGGCAGCGGCAGATAGTATGGATGGATTATGTTTTAATCCAAGTGTACCCGAGTAAACTACACAAATTTTATCAGCCACCTGGTGCCGGTTAGCCCATTCATTGTTCTTGCCTTTAAGTGTTATTTCAGGAAGAGGTGCCCAATTGGGAATGTAGGTTACCCGCTTCGGATCAATCTTCCATTTTTGAAAGAGATCATTAAAGGCCGGTGTAATACTGATCACATGTGTGCTTTTTCTTAGCAGCCCAGCTTCCAGTTTTTTGAAGTAGTACCACAGTGGGAAGCCCATAAAACCCAGTCGTTCTTTTGCAATCTGCTGAATGGCAATCGAATAGATATCCTGGCACCAATATACAAATTTGATTCCCTTCCTGATGCAGTATTCTTGTAAGTGTTGCTGCACAAATAATGGGGTTGTACTGCTTACCACCACGTTAGGCTGAAATGTTTTCAGTGTAGCGATGAGCTGCTGAGCGTATTCAATTTCCTGCTTCCGTCTTTTTAAAAGAGAATATTTTTCGAATTTACCTTTAATGGTAATGGGCAGTACGCTTAGGCCAGATCCTGAATGGTGAAGGTCTTCAAAGTTTCCTTTGGGCGATTGGAAGGAAACTGAATAAGCATGCAATACCTGATGCCCGCTTTGTGCGAACTGCTTACTAAGCTGAAGGGTGAAGGCGTGGCCTGAGTGATCGTTAACTACAATTTTCATATGTTTTTCCTTTTATATAAAAGATCCATTTGTAGGATTTGTAATTTCTCAGATTGAAGGAAGCCTACAGGAGCAATGAATTCAAATCCCAGTTCTTTTACAAAATCATGCATTTCATCAAACAGCGGTTCACCATCATACATCTGAACAAAAGAGGTTTCAAATAACAGGTAGTCAATTTGCAGCAAACTGGTCATTGCACCTTTCAATACTTCCTTTTCAAATCCCTGTACATCCATTTTCAGTAATACCGGTGAGGTAAAGATTACCTTGTGGTGCAAATCATCCAATCGTTGTACTGGTATTTCTATCCTATGGGAGGTGGCTGTTTTAGGGAGCATATTTTTTTGCAGTGCAGATACGTTTAGGGCAGAGCTGGCATGAGAGTAAGCATTGCTGTAAAATTCTAGCGTTCCGGTTGAGTTGCCCAAGGCCATGTTGTAAGTGGTAATGCCGTTTAACCTGCGCGTATTGTGTTGTAAAACAGGATATACTTCGGGAAGGGGCTCAAAGGAATATATATGCGCCCCAGGATAGAAGTGGCTTGCAGCTATTGCAAACTGACCTTGATTAGCGCCTGCATCTATAATAGTACCTAATACCGGGATGTAATGCCTGCAGTTGTGGAGTATCAGCGTAGAAGCAACGGAAGCACCTTTTTCTGATAGCGACCTGAGGCTCCTACCCGAGGCCAGGAATACTTTTACGGCATCTGTTATTTTGAAAAGCATATTCATGTCGAAAATTTGAGGTTCCAGCAGTCTTTATAAAAATTAATTGTTTCTTGTACACTTTTGTCCCATGTAAATTGTTGTACCTGTTTTAGGCCGCGTGCAATCAGCTGTTGTTTAAATGTGTCATTTTCCAGCGCGCTGATCTTTTCTGCAAATAACAATGGATCTGGCCTGTTGGCCATTAGCCCGGCTTTGCCTACCACTTCAGGCATGGATGTCATATTGGTAGTTACTACAGGGCAACCAGCTTTCATGGCTTCTCCGGGAGGAAATCCGAAACCTTCGTAAGCCGAGGTATAAAGGAGGCAGAAAGCGTGATTATATAATATATTCAGATCGGACTGGCTTATTGTCTGGAAAATATGATAGCGTCCTGGTATTTTTTCTTTCATCGTATTTATTTCTTTTTTATTCCAGGGCTCGCCGCCTATCACTACCAGTTTGAAAGAAGGAGGAAGCAGTTCCATTGTTTTTACTGCCATAAAAAAATTCTTATAATTCCTGCGTGCGCCTACATAGAGGACGAATTTTTCCTTGAAGTCGATATCAAGTGAACAAGTAACCGGTTGCTGTTTGCTGATCGGATAGAAATTGCCAATACCATGATGAATCACTTTTATCTTCGCTGGGTTAATACCAGGGAAAAAGTGAAGCAACTCTTGGCGGGTGCTGTCTGAGATACATATAATGCCATCGGCGCGCCGGATGCCATATGCTTTTTGCAGGATATTTGCCAGTCCCCGTGGGAACTTTGAGGCCAACTTCCGTTCATGCGCAAAATCGTGCACGGTAAGGATATTCAGGATGTTTTTTTGAGGGGATACACGTAGGTATCCTCCGTGAAAAATAGCAGCGGTGGGAAGAGGATAACGCACCGGCAGGTAACGAAGGTATTTAAGGGGGATCCTGCTCTCGCGTATGCAGTTGAAACGATTATAATCTATTTTCTTTTCAAAGATATTGTCTGACTGCGGCTGTGCGTTTAAGAAGCGGATTGAAAGCTCGCTGTTGCACATACCAGACAGCAGCTCGTACCAGTAAGCAGATACCCCGCCGGCTTTCTGAATGGAAAATACTATATTATCGAAAAATACCTGCATCTAAATTGTTTTTATATCCACATGTGTAACATTATCGGGTTGCCCGATAGGTAGTGAATCCCCTTTACGAGATAATTGTATTCCGGTACCACGTTTTTGATCAATGTGATCAGTTTTTCATAATCCTGTCCTTTATGATAGGTGGTGATCGCTATTTTCGGTTTGCTTTCCCTTATGGTTTCTAAAGCACCCCTGATCATATTTTCTTCAAATCCTTCAATATCCGCCTTCAGGTAATCTATCTTGATCCCCTTTTCAGCAAAGAGACTGTCGATGGTAACCACATCTACTTCAATGGCCTCTCCGTTTTCACTGCGTTGCCCAATCGTGCCATTCAGTATGGTGTTATCGGAGGTAATGTTGATATATGCCTTCTGGCAGGTATCACCTGCTGCTACGGGGAGTATTGCCACATTGTTTTTTTGATGGAAAAGCTCCTGCAGGGAATCTATGAACAATGGCAAGGGTTCCATTGCATAAATGCGGCCGGCAGTGTATTGGTGCCTGAAGGCAAAGAAGCCCTCTGCACTGCCACAATCAACCACCACATCACCGGGCGCTATGGCTGTTTGCGGAATCTCGTAGTAATGCCAGTGTTGTGGCCTTGCTTCCGTCATAATCATCGCAAAACTGTAAAACGGTGCGGATGCAGGATAAACGAATAAATCCTCATAGCCCTTTATCCGGTAATAGCGGTACTTTTTATCTTTATTTATCAGTGTGGCTTTCCCATTGGCTACTGTATACATGCGCGGCGAAAACAGGTGGTACATCATTTCATGCCATGTTGTTCTGCTCCTTACCTTTTTATTGAAAAGGAAATGGAACAATAAAGACAGCCGGAATCGAATTCCCCAGAGTATACTACGTACTTTGTTCATGTTCATTTTCGTTTATTGATTCGTTATAGGCGCAGAGTAATGCCACTATGATCAGAAATAGATCGATCTGGCTAAAAAAGAAACAAACGGCCAAATATGCCAGATAACTACGTTGAAAGGGTGGAGTCTCCTGAGCCGTTCGGGTTAGTATCAGGAAAAAGAAGAACAGGGAAACGGCCCCAAATTCTGCAAGAATAAAGAACCAGCGCATATTTAGGTTCTGCCCGCCAATACCTTCCACCCGGTTTTGATAACTCATCTGCCCGAAAAAATAACGCGGAGGAATGAACGTACTGTTACCAGCGCCATAACCAGATATGAACAGATAGGGTTCATCCCTCAGAAAATCTACAACCGGCAGTTCCATATCCCGCTGTAGCGGAATCCCGAGAATAATATTGTTCTTGCGCCAGATTTCGTTATTATAGCGGTAAGTAGACCTTTCAAGTAGCAGCCGGTATATGGGATGGTTGCGGTTAGCCAGGTACTGCTTCATAAAGTATTCCTTAGAGGCGGCAATCGCGAGGAAAATACCAACGATCATGCCCAGGGTACTAATGATTTTCCATCTTACCGACATCAGCTTGGGCAGAGCAAAGAAAAGAAGACCGCCAGCCATGATATTTACCCAAAAGGTTTGCGAGGAGGTGAGTATACCCACAACAAACATTACCGTAGCCGCCTTGTAGTTCCGGTCTCTCAGAAAAAAGGGAATGGCTAAAGAAAGAAAAGCGCTGAATATTTTGGGCTCTGCGAACAAGGCCTGTACCCGCACACCCAGCGGGCCATTGATCTCCATTATCAGATAACGGCTTTGTAAACCTAAAAGCTCACTAAGTTCTACATTCTGGAAAATAAGCTGTACGGCAATCTGAATAGCAGCTATAATACAAGATATAACCGCAATTTTTTTCATGCTGCCCGCAAATTTTTCAAATGAAAGCTGCCCCCTTTCCTGCACGATCTTGGCGCCAATGGCAAACAAAGGCAGATAGGTTTTGAGGTAAAAATAGATGGGCTTGGTATAAAAAGCGTATAGCCTTCCGCCAGGATAATTAAAAGGATCTTTGTAGAATTGTGTGATCAGAAATACCACAATACTCGATAGTAGGGGTAATATCAGTAGAAAGAGATATTCCTTTCTGATGTATTGCCTGCCGGTAAATAACTGATGAACCTGTTCAACGAAGATGTAGATGCCAACAAAAAAAGTAGCCGTAAAGGTAGGCCCGATTAAAAGCATGGTATAGGCTTCTGTTGCAAAGGCATAAAGCAGCGTATCGATAATAGAGATCCGCTTGTTATAGTACAGGTACAGCAGTATTACCGCAATAACCAGAGGCATGCTTTCCCTGAAACATTCCACGAATAAATTACTGCTCTGAAGACTACTATATCCGTTTTCCATATTAATTTACCATTCTATAAATACGTTTGCACTGATTGAACAACCACGTATTGTTTTGCACTATTTTTTTGATCGCCATATAAAATCTTCCGGGGCTATATAGCGTTTTGAGGCTATACCTGTCAGCTTCCTCATCTATATTATTATTATCGGGGTGCTTTATGTCTACTATTTTACCATATTGTATTTTGTTAAACCACTTTGGAACAGAATGGGTATGGGTAGCATTTTTGCCATAACCGATGTTTTTAACGAGACTGATATTGGGCGTGATTACCAATCCTTTATTAAACCACACACTCATAAACCACTGGATATCCCAGGTGTCTGTTTGGGCCTTGTATATGGATCGCAATTCCGATTGCATGAAGCTGTTGAGGCCCTGCCTGGAAGCATCCCTGTAGCGCAGAAGGGTGAAGTCGTAATACTGCCAGGCACGTCGCCAGCTCGCCCATCCCCAAACGTGGGCATAAGCCGAAAAATAGTAGGAAGCGTTGCCCCGTAGTGTACCCGCCTGGTAATTGCCACCATTAATATGCATAATGTTCTCGTTCAACCTATATTTGTCCAGCATCGCTGTACAGAACGAGAAGAAGGTTGGATCCGGCAAACAATCATCTTCGAGTACAATACCTTCTTCTACACGGTTAAAAAACCAGTCGATGGCGGTGCTTACCGCTTTACCGCAGCCCAGGTTATCGGCGCGAAATAGTGTTTCTACTTTGCAGTGCCAGTCTATAGCATTTAAGATCGTTGTTCTGGTGGTTTCGCACAGTGTAGCTTCTCCGGGTTGATCTGCACGGGGACCATCAGCGGCAATAAATAGCCGTTCTGGTTGCTGCAGTCTGATCTGCCCCAATACCAGCAGTGCCTGTTCGGGGCGGTTAAATACCAGAAGTAAGATCGGTGTGTTTAACATTATTTGGTTGCCTCCAATGCAACGGCGTTATTAAATCTAATTTCTTCTTCTACCAGTTTAAACATGGGATCCGGGCTATCGTTAAACGAACAGTTCCTGATGTTTTTAAATCCTGCGATGGCCAACTGATGTCTTAAGGAAAGATGGTCCCACATGTACAGGTGTTCGCGGTTACCCAGGGCCAGCTGTATCAACTGTTTCAATCCCCTTATCCTTTCTTCTTTTCCCAGCAGTGTTTCTTCCATAAAAGCTGTATTGGCCTTCGGATCGTTGTTTGAGAGCTGTTCGAGGTACCTTTTGGCAGCGCCGGCCAGGTCGGGCAGTACGCACCTGAAGTAACCTCCGGGCTTCAGCATCCGAAAACTATTCCTGATTGCCAGCACGCAGTCGTTATAGGCCAGGTGCTCAAGTACATGCGAACAGTAAATGCCATCGCAAGAGTTATCCTGTATGCCTGGAAGGCCTTTTAATATATCGCCTAGTAAAACACCGGGGTGGAAAGATACATGCATGGCCGGCGTGAGCAATTTCCCGATCAGGGGAATCCGCTGGATCCTGAGGGTGGGCGATGCATCGTAGTTTCTCCAGCCATCTGGTGCTGAAAAAGGGCCGCTGCCATATTGTACGTATAACTTGCTTCCAGACATATTATGTGTGCATATTTTTAAAAAAGTAAGTGTAATAGGTTTTGGCAAACAGGCTATAGCCTATCTGTTGCATAAACTGGCATAATTCGCTGCGGTCTGGCTGGAATACCTCGAAAGGGGGCGATTCTGCCAGTACATATTCCGGGCGGTATTTATCCCAGTTGTTAGATCGCAGTACTTCCAGATCAAGGCCTTCAGCATCAATGGTGAGAAAGTCGATGGCCACATCTTTTGCCAGATATTTGTCCAGGATATCTGCCAATGGCCAGGTTTCGATCTTCTTTTCAGCGATTACCCGATAGTTGGCTGCCTGTGAATATTCTTTTACTTTTTCTGGAGAGAAAGTATTTAATGCAGGCTCGTTAAATATGAAATAGGTGAGTTGCTGTTTTGCTTCAGATACACCCATTTCCAGGTTAATATCTTTGGGCCGATGCCTGTTAAACACCGCCATTGAGCCTGGCATAGGGTCTATGTTAATACCGGTCCAGTTCTGTTTGTAAAATAGGTAGGTATTGGATACCCTAAAAGGATGATGTGCACCCACATCTATGTAAACACCATGCTGTTTTTTATCAAAAATCCTTTTTAAGATGAGGTCTTCTCCTTCTGAGCTGTAAGCACGCACACCGTAACTAAGCCGGGGAAATAGCGTGGTAACTATTTTTGATGCTATACTTTTAATGCTGCTCATTTGATATAACGTTTTTAGTGAATAGTTTGCCGGTAAAAATTCTCAGGCTATTGTGTAACTGTTTGATGTCTGAAAGCGCCAGTATAGGGTTGAACATTTTTTTTGTAAGCAGAGCCCCCTGACCGCTCTTGTCGAGCAAAAGCAGCACGCCATATACAGTAAAGTAAGCAGCTACCGTGGCAATGGCCGCGCCAGTACCGCCATAAGCGGGTATCAAAAAGAAGTTAATGGCTACGTTAACGATCAGGCCATACAGGTTGGCGTATAGGTAGATTTTGTATTCTCCTTCCACGAAAAGATATTGTACTAAAACGATGCACAAGAAAACGGGAATACCTGCCCAAATATGGATCATTAGCATCCAGGAAGCAGCCACATAACCGTAGCCGTAAAGGAATGGAATAATCAGGTGCGCAGTTAGTGTAACCAGAGTAGCAATAGTGGCGCTTAGCCAGAATGATAACCGGAGCCATTTTTCCAATGTCAGCAGGTAAGCGTTTTGGCTGATCTTTTTCTTTTGTATGAGACCCGGTAGTATGGCTACAGATATCACCGTAGGAATGGCATACCATAATTCAGAGATCCGTGCGGCACCTACGTACCTGCCCAGTTCGGCAGGGTTAGATAGCACATCCAACAATACCAGGTCTATCTTCATAAACAATACTACCAGCAGGTTTGAGAGGATCAGTGGCCAGCTTTGTGCCAGCAGTGTTTTGGCCAGCGACCAGTCGATCCGAAAGGTAAAATCTGTGGCATTACGGTAACCAAATACCATTATGATGATGAGGTAGGTGAGGAGCAATTCGATAACCGATGCCCATAGAAATGTTATAAGGGTGCCGCCAAGAAATATAATGATGAGCTTTACTATGCAGAAAGTAATAAATACAGCCACCTTTGGGATGATTACGCTTTTTACCTTGTTTTTTGCCTGGTAGAAATAATCCAGTACATCAAAAGATTGCAGAATAATCATCAATGCAGAAAAAATGGTGCAGTATAAATAAAGCTGCTGATGTTTCCGGGCAAATAGCACAATGCCTATGCTGATGGTCATACAGATCATGCTGGCGCAGATCCTCATTAAAATAACAGTTGCCACAATAGTTCCCTGCCTTTGCTCATTATTAATGATTTCTTTTACAGCGAGCCTGTCCATTCCAAGAATGGCCACGCTTCCTATAATAGTGGTAAGTGCAAGCGCATAGTTCCATATCCCGAATTCTTCAGGGCCCAGGTGCCGGCCAATAAGTGCCATAATGATAATGCCCGGAAAAAGTTTACTGAGCTTATCAATCAGAAGCCAACCGCTATTTTCAAATAATTTATACAATGCGCTGTTTTATTTTTTTAACTAATGATGACCATGTACTTTTATGTTGTTTATTTTCTGCGTATGAATATTGATCATAATACGAGTGGAAGGTATCCTGTTCTATGCCGTTAAAGATGATCCCTATTTTTTTGAAGAACCCTTTCACCAGATTTTCCGATACTGCCGATAATTTAGATTTCAGGGTGAAATTGTACCGTACAACAAACAGGGCACAGTCTATAAGGCTTGAAATGCTTTTAGCATCGGATACGATACCGATAGGCGACATATCAATGATTACGTAGTCGAAGCGGCCCTTCAACTGGTTCAGCAGGTCTGCCATGCGCTCTCCTTCAATCAGCTCAATTGGGTTGGGTGGAATAGCCCCTGAAGAAACGAGGTAAAGTTCTTCTGTGCCCGGTACTTTTTTAATGATCTCTTCCAGGTTTTTATTGCCGATGATATAATTGGTTACACCAACATTATGATCCAGCCCGAAGAACTGTGAAAGCTTGGGGTTCCTGAGATCGAGTTCAACCAGTACCACTTTTTTATCACCCACCGTTAATGAATTTCCAAGATGGGCCGACAGGAATGTTTTCCCCTCACCCGAAACACTTGAAGTGAGCAGGATAGTAGGCGTACCGATAACTCCCGTAAGCAGAAATTTTAGATTTGTACGCATGTTGAATGCCTGTTCTACCAGTATTGACCTGTTCTGGAGTGACATGTCGTGTGGCTTGCCATCTTGCTGATAAATTTCGGCGATCATAGGGAGATCGAATACCTGTTCGATTTCTTTTTTATTGAGTACCCTAGGGTTCAAGAAATATTTAAAATAAATATAGGCACTGGCAAGTACCAGTCCGGCGGCGATAAAGCCGATAAATACAATGGCTTTTTTGGGAGAAATGGGTTTTTCGGGTACAAAGGCGGGAGCAATTACTTTATTGTCTACCACATTGCTGGCGTAGGCAACTGACGCTTCTTCCTTCTTTTTTAACAGGTAGAGATATAGACTTTCCTTTACGCCCTGTTGCCTTTTGATGTTGATGTATTCTTTTGCATAGGTAGGTATATTGGCTATTTTTCCCTGTATCTGGTCTACTTTACGCTGAGTTTCTTTTTGTACCACGCCCGCGTTCCGTCTGTATCCGGAGATATAATCGCTGATGGTTTTCCGGGTATCGGCAATCTGCGATTCCACATTCTTCAGGATTTCGCTGGTAGGTTTGAGGGAGAGCGACAAACGTTTCCTTTCTTTAAGTGCTTCCTCATAGCGGTTGATCATAGAAGTTAATGTCTGATCAATATTACCTAGCACGGGTGCAAAGGGGTAATTGCTGGAAGGATTGTTGACGTATCTTTCCACCTGATCAAGAACTGAAAGTTGCATATTGGCTTCACTGAGCCGGATATCTGCTTCTTTTACCTGTTCCAGTGCCAGTTTAGAGCTGGCATCAATATCGGTGATGCCCCTCTGGATCTTGAAATTTTCTTCCTGTTTTTCAAGCAGCCCCAGTTCTTCTTTTAATGAATCGATCCGCACCCCCAGAAAATGAATGGTTTTAAAGGCAGTTCTGTTCTTGTCGTCAAGGGTGTATTCGTTATAGGCGTCGAGCAGGGCATTGAGGAAATTGGCGGTCCTTTCGGGCACCGGGTCGCTGTAGCTAACCAGTATTACGGTAGCATCACGGTTCACAAGCGTAGCGCCTATTTCTTCTATTTTGTCATAAGCACATTCTGCAACCGAGTCTACCTTGATCTGGAACGTATTTGCCAGATCGGCGTTAGCCTTTGGAGCGTAGCTGATCACGAATTTATCCTTCGCTACGGTAAATGCTTCACCGGGTTTGACGGTTAATTGCCTGGAGGTATCGGCAGTAGTGTTTACCTGTTTTATTTTCAGCAGGTTGTTTTCGCGCGTAACATCAAAAACGTAGGAGCCTACTTTTGAACTGTCGCTTAGTACGCGGATGGTAAGCGGTGGACGACCATATATTTCTTCATTTTTTACCGTTCCTTTTATATAATACCGGATGTTAAAGCCATTGGCTGCGATCACTTTTTCTACCAGGATGGGAGATTTCAGCACCTCCATTTCATTTTCAATATTTTTACCGCTGTTGAAAAGGGAGAGTGATTTGAGTGCATCCATTTCTTCCCCGCCGCCTTTTTTTTCATCCTTAAGGTATAGTTTAGCGCTCGACATGTAGATCGGTTTCTTGTATTTCATGTAAAGCATACCGCCTGCCACCATAGCCAACAGTACCAAAAGGTAAAGGGGCCAGTGAAATAGCATCTTCTGAAAGAGATCGTTCAGATCTATTACCGAATTTTTATTATTTGTTGTTTTTTCCTGATTCATAAGGCGATCACTTGTTTAAAATGACAATCGTGGTAATCAATGATATCACGCCTATGATGGCAGGCAGAAGCTGTACTGTTTTAGATGTGGCAAACTTGCGGTCGGGCCCCGGCTTAACATAAATCACATCATTATTACGGAGATAATAATAATCAGAGGAGAGTGTTTTGCTATCGTTCAGGTTTACTGATGTATACTTTTTGATTCCATTGATTTCGCGGATGATCATAATGTCGTCCCGTTTGGCAGTGATGTTCAGGTCGCCAGCCATGCTCAGTACATCCAGTATAGAAGCTCTTTCTGCTCCTATACGGAAGGAACCTGGATGAGCCACATCACCCAGAACTGATACCCTGAAATTTACCAGCCGTGTAGATACGTAAGTGCTACGCACTGTTTTATCCAGTTCCTGCGATACCAGGTCGTTAATGGCTGTGGTTGTTTTATTCTTTACGTTTATTTTTCCGATCACTGGTAAGGTTATAATGCCCACACTGTCTACCAGGTATCCCTGTTCTATGCCACTACCGGAGGCTGGGCCCGAAGCAGCTACATTGGGATTAAACATTTGTGAAACTTCTTTGTCAAGCGTGGTGATGGTGATTTGCAGGATATCACCAGGCTGTATCTTGAGCTGTTGCATACGGTGAAGAGAATCTGTCCCCGTAGCCACCGCAATGTCATTAAAGTAAGTGAGTTTCCGGGTGTTTACACATCCCATAACGATTAGCAAGGCCAGGATCAGTGGTAAGCTAAATTTTAATTTCATATCTAGTAATTAATTTATCAATACAGTATTGTATAAAAATGCTTGTGAATGCATGAATTCTACCGCCAGCCATTCACTACACGCTATCTGAGTTGAGAATCGGCTCCCAACCACAGAACTTTATTATGTTTTTACTTCAACCTCAGCTATGCTTAGTTTTGGTTTTTCTATTTTATAGAATCTTTCCCTGATTTTTTCCTGGGCAGGCAACTCGAAATAATAGTAGATCATTAGGCTCAGTGGCAACAGGATCAGGAAAAAAATCAGTAAAGTAATTGGTGAACGGAGTACCAGGCGGTTGATATGAAAAGCATCAACTATGAGTACGAAGGCGATCTGTAGCGAAAAATGGATTAAGTACATGGCATAGCTGCAATTACCGAGCAATGCCCATTTCTTGTTGATCGTACCTTTGCTGGTTTCCCACAGTGTTAGGACGAGGATGGTGCAAGGTGACACTAGGGTTCTGAAAACAAAGTTCTTGCCCAGGCCAAAAGCTGTTTCTGCCGAGTCGAGGGTTTTGTGGGGGAATGTATGTAGATACTGCTTTATAAATATACCTCTAAGGAATCCAAAATAATATTCGGCAAAGAGTAAAACCCAAAGTAAACCGGTGAAAACGATCAGGGGCGACAGGTATTTTTTTGTCCTGTTTTCTTTAAGCATCCAAACATAGAGGTAATAAACCAATGCGCCTAAAAAGAAAGAGTACATGCCTTTTCCGATGAGGGTAAAATAATATTGTAAAAATATTCCCACAGGCATAAGGAAGAATAACAGCCATTTTTTATTTTGTAGTTTCAGGTAGCAGATTACGAAGAATGCTAAATAAAGGAATACTTCTACAGAAACCGACCATGATGGTCCGTTAAAAGATGCACCTTTCTCAATTCCCCAACTTTGCATAAAAAGGAGATTCAATATGAAGTGGTAACTGTCGTTGTACTGAATAATAAAGTAGTGACCTGCATTTTTGAGCATAAGCCATTGGAATGCTGCCATCGATAATAAAGTAATCAGGTGGATGGGGTAGAGCCTGCTCATCCGGAAGACCATAAATTTACTGAAGTTCATTTTCCGAGTAGCAATCCGCCTGGCATACAACCAGAAAAAAATGAATCCCGAAAGGAGAAAGAACAAATCGACCGCAATTACACCGTCATTATAGATGGCCGATAAGTAAGGATAGAACGGAAGTGCCGTTTTCTCAAAGCCACCCTTTACCCAGATATCGTTTGCGTAATAAAAGAATTGCCAGTGATATAGAATAACTACTATGGCCGCAAGGCCTCTAATGGCATCGAGGGTGTAAAAATGCTTTGGAGGACTCTGACTTATATTCATGCAGGGATCTGAATAGTAAAAACAATCGGCAATGCTCAAACTTATTATACAAACCCAATTTAATTTATAATGCTGATAGTTTTGAGGTTGAGGGGGTTAATGAATATAATGAACAAAATAAAAAGAGGTTGTTGTGAATTGTATTTTACATCAAGGTGCTGTTGCTGTAAAATGAGTGCAATAGGTTGCTAATTAAACAGACAAAGTCAATCTATGATTCATCAGAAATTGCCAGTTGTTCAAAAAGGAGAAGTACAGCGCTGAAAATAGCTATGTGTTAGATGTGGAAATCTTAACCTTTGATTTTGGGATATTCTTTGAGGGCAGAACCGGCGAGGATTATGCAGAGGTTTTCCTGAATATTGATTTAATGGATAATTGGTTAGAATTACGGGAGATGGACAAAGAGTACCAACCTTCTATTACAGTTTTTTAGACAATAGTGGTAGCCACTATTAATTATGAATACTAGTCCAAAAAGCCGATGGGGTAGGTTTGCTGATTGTATTTCAAATCCATCTCTTTTAAAAACGCTTTCCGCTCTTCTGTTAGTTCAGGAATGGGAAGCGTTTGCCCAGGAAGAACAGGTGTACCTATTTCCTGAAACAGATTTTCCAGTCCGGCGGGTACTACCGTACAAAGCAAGCGAGCGGGTTTTTCGGAAGTATTCTTAAAGCAATGAATGGCTCCTCCAAGGGGAATATTTACAAAGCCATCTTTTGAAACGATTTGTTTACCATTTTCTGTTTTAAACTCTACTTCACCCTCCAATACATGGAACATTTCTTGTATATCGGGATGAGCGTGCGGTGGTGGGCCACCCCCTGGGGGAACAGTCATTTCAATAACCGCATAGTTGCCACTGGTTTGCTCACCAGAAATGATAATCCTGTAATTACCTCCTGCTATGCCTAAATATTCGCCCTCATTTTTATTAATAATCTTGATATTGGATCCCATGCTTATTAGATTTTGCTGTATATTTTTACTTTTTAATCCATTGGTTAAGCTCATTCACCGTTATCTGATCATCAGCCACCACTTCTTATTTCAACCCTCTTCCTTTCAAAAGGTTTTCTAATTCTTTGTTATCATATTTCGAATTATTTACCAGTTTATAGATGAAAAATAAAGGAATGAGTGTCAAAAATCCTAAACTGTTTCTCATCACGCTGAAAAATATAACACCAGCCAGAAAGCCAATTAATACTGCATTGGTTAGAGCAGCTGATTTCTTCTTTTTTGCTTCTTGCAACAATTCTTCATCTGTTAGTTCCGTTAATTCTTTTTGTATCATTTTGCCTGGTTTTGAGCGTAATTGCCTTGTGGGTAATATTCAAATATACGCGATAGACGCAACTACTAAAAGCGGTAAATCAGGTTTAATAAAAAAAGGCCATCTTTCGATGAGCTTAATCAAATGGTTATTTAACTAAGTCCTTCGACAAGCTAACTATTGACAGATTCCAAAAGAAAGGTCGTCATAGCAATGACAATTCCACACGGCTTAAAATGCACTAAAAGTCCTCATGTCATTAATTGATTTTTAGACAATAAATTTTCTAAGCATATTGCATTAACCTTCATATCTACAATGTCGCAATTCGCCACCGAAGTTGTCGTTTTTACGTCGCGTTAAAACCCCGAATGAACTGCATATTTGTATCGTTAATATTGTTCAACCTAAATTTCAATAGCGTTATGAAAAATTTATTCCAAACCGGTAATATGCTTAAATCAGTACTATTCTTCGCCATCATCATGTTTGTCGCACCTCAATCAAAAGGGCAACAGCTTAAACCTGCCGAGAGTGGTTATGCACCTATTAATGGCCTTAAAGTTTATTACGAAGTATACGGTGAAGGTAAACCGCTGGTGTTACTGCATGGTGCATTTATGACCATCGAAACAAACTGGGGGCAATTAATACCTGAATTATCGAAAACCAGGAAAGTAATCGCCGTCGAGTTGCAGGGACATGGGCATACACCCTTTTCAGACCGGAAATTAGATCAGGCTACCCTGGCCAGTGATGTGGAAGGTGTAATGAAACATTTAAAAGTAGACAGTGCCGATGTTGTAGGGTATAGCATGGGTGGCTCTATAGCTTACAAGTTGGCTATACAAAGTCCTAAACGCGTAAAAAAATTAGTAATCATTTCTTCAACTTATAAAAGTACTGGCTGGAGACCTGAAATAGCAGGTGCATTTAAAAATATGAAACCTGAAATGTTTGCAAATACGCCTATGAAAACGGCATATGATGCTGTAGCGCCTGACAAAACAAAATGGACAAAATTTATAGAGCAGATGATTGTTTTCACCGGGACAACATTCGATATGGGTGACACCAATATTGCGAAAATTACCTCCCCTGTGTTAATCATTGCAGGAGATAATGATGGTCTGGATAAAGTAGAGCTGAGTAAAACCTACCAATTATTGGGCGGTGACAAATTTGCCGATATGGGGGCGATGCCAAAATCTCATTTGGCCATTGTTCCCGGCCAGGGGCATGTGAGCTTAATGATGCAGACGAAAACCATATCGGCTTACCTAAATGAGTTTTTAAAGTAATATAGACCAAAAGAAGAGTCTGTGTCACAAGTTGGAATGGAATTACAACTTGTCACGTTGTCCAAAGGACTCCTACGGAGAGCTTGTCGAAACGCTTTACGGGGGCATTTAAACAGGCCCTTCGATAGGCTATCAATGACACATCCAATAGAAATATCGTCATTGTGAGGAACGAAGCAATCTTAATGCGCGCGCTGGTAGCAATCGTTGTAAGATTGCTTCGTCTGCTGAAAAAGCCTTCTCGCATCCGATAGCTATCGGATGACGATTCTTCACAGCCTATCACTACAAAAAAAACGCTGTCATCTATATTAATTTTTAACAAAATTAATCCTCAGAATGGCAATTCTATATTTATGATACGGCCTCTTTTAAGCCAGCCCAATCTTAGGCAAGCTTTTTCCGCAACCATTTACGTACTGGCTCGTCGTACCATTTTAAGTTGGCATAGGCCAATGCAATCCCGCCAACTAAAATAAGTACCGCATATGGCCAGGCCTCCACAATTGTTGTACCTTTATGGTTGCTGATCCAGGCCACATAAAAATAAACCAGTGGATAATGTACCAGGTAAAGCGGATAGGATATATCGCCTAAAAATTTGCATATCCTGTGCTCTCTTGGCGTTTGCAGCACGCCACTAGCGCCAATATACACGATAAGCGGAAACACGATGATAATGCAGACAGATTCATAAATCCCGTTCATCCAAAGATGCTCAGCACCGCCAATTCGTGGCATATAAAGTACTAGCGCCACTAAAAGGCTGCACCATAAAAAGGCATTTTTAATTTGGGTGGGCTTAGCAATACGCGAAAGTAACAAACCTGCAAAGAAAGGGTATAGGGTACGGGTAAATCCAATACGTACCTGTTCTACATTCAGTGTCCAGCCGCCGCTCACGTCGCCGTTTGTAATGGCCAGCTCTGCCAATGCGATAGCCGCAATAATCACCAAGATAGTTAACGCCGTTTTGGAAAACTTCCTGATCCACACTGCATATAAAATATTGGCAATGTATTCAAAGAACAACGACCAGCCCACACTATTCATGGGATGCATTTCTTGCCAGCCACGTATATCAAGCGATAGTGGTATTGGCAGGATGGTGTAGCCAATAAGTAGTACCAGCAGCATCTTCCAGAGCGGAATGGTATGGATGAGTGGCCATATGGTAGAATCTGTAAAATAGAATCCGATAGCACCAAGGGTCATCCCCAAAATCACCATAGGTTGCAAACGTAAAATGCGGCGTTTGAAAAAACTGCCTACACTCATTTTGTTCCATCGGTCGTCATAAGCGTAGCCCATTACAAAACCCGATAATAAAAAGAAAAAGTCTACAGCCAGATAACCATGGTTAACCAGGATATCGAGGTGCCCGGTTCCTAAGGGCTCGGTTAAGTGAAAGGTGACAACGATTATAGCGGCCACACCGCGAAGGCCATCTAATATAGGGTAATGTGGCTTGGTGACCAGTTCATTATTTAGGTTAGTACTCATGTAAGGGCTTGTAAAATCGCAAACCGTAAAAATAACCAACATTCTTTATCGCATAACTTTGCATCTACAATGATACGTAATACATTAAGCCGGGCTAAAAGGATTGAAATGTTGCTTATAGGAAGGTTTTTAATACGATTGGTTTAGGAGTGCGAAGTCTTGCAAGGACTAGTGTATGGATAACAACAGGACTTGAGCACTCATTCATTGAGATAAGAAACTACCACTCGTTTTCTAACATTCTATCGATAACCCAAGGCGCCATGATTTCAATTTCAATCTGAATCAAATCATTTTTATCTTTAAAGTAGGTTAGATCATCGCCCTTGGTGAACCCGATTTTAAAAGAATCTGTTATAGGATTTAGTTTAATCGCTTGTGAGCCATTAAGTGAGATTAAACAATCAGTGCCTTCAAAGTTTCCTTTAAAATGAAATATTATACTATAGCGGTGTGTACCGTCGTTTTCTTTACACATTCGCCAAACCTCACTTTCTTTGTGGTAATCTACACCAAGTTGATTGAATAAATGCTTAACCTGTTCTGGGAATATGTTATCTCTGTTCTGAATATAATTCAGGCAGTCATTACAATTACAATCCTCCGCACTACCATTTTCAACGGCAGCATAGGTTGATTTCGTGCTTTCATGATCAACTCTTAAAACCCAATCTTTAAATGTAAGTATGATCATTGGCATTATAGTCTAATTCTCCTTTCTAAAGTTAGGTCGGTTTGTTAGTGATATGTGGTTTTAATTATTCAAACCACTCTTTTCGGTTTTCTAAACGTTCTAAAAAATCGGTAAAGGAAATTCCTATTTCAATATGCGCTTCTTTCTCGATTAGGAAGGGAGATAATACAATTCTTAAACTATTATCATTTAATTGTTCTATTGCAATGTACTCTCCACCACCATTTCCTCCAATTGCTAATGTGTTTGGTAAATGCTCGAAAATTTTATAGTCGGTATTCATTTCAATCACTTCGTCGAAGTCCCAAAGTCTAACATATTGCTCCCCAATAAATCCTTCAAGTCTCGAATAATTTAAAGCAAAAGTTTTATAATCGTTAGGAAGTTTGAAGTTTATTATTTTTTCAGATTCCTCAAAAGTGGTCTTTGGTTTGTTGGTCCTTTTGCTAAAATTATATTTTATTAGTATTTCTTCAAATCTTTCCATACAGATAAAGCATGATTGTTAATTTAGTTCTACAAGATATTAATTTTCATTGGGAATGGTCATCAATTAATAGCTAGACAAGTAGAACAGAACAGGATTTAAAATAAAAACGGGCTTTATGAATTAAAAACATTAATCATTACATTTGCCCTTAGTGAAAAACTTTGTATTCCTTTTTTCTCTTTATCTGATCCTTCTGGGCCTAATGCCTTGCCAGGACAAAGAAGATATGGTTTCCAAGTCACACACTGAAAGCACTGTGCACAGCGATCAATCAAAAGCTGAACATATGCATGGAGAATCCTGTCCACCATTCTGTAGCTGTGCCTGCTGCTCGGTGGGGCAACACTTTCCCACCGAAAAGTTAACAGATCTGATTGTTCCTGTATTCCGGAAACCATACCCGGTTTTCCAGTGCTCGGCATTGAAAAAACAACCCTTAGATATTTGGCAACCGCCTAAACTCGTTTAATCAATTTTTTATCTCATGGCGCTGTCCATGAAAAGCATGCTTTTTTACAAGCACAATTTTGCATCATGAGGTGCAACAATACCTTGCTATTTATTGATTTTTGATTTAAACGATAATGTTGAACAGAATAATACAATTCTCCATCAGGCAAAAACTGCTGGTGGGAATTATGATACTGGCGCTGATTGCCTGGGGCATATATTCCCTTAGGCAGCTGCCAATAGATGCCCTTCCCGATATTACCAATAATCAGGTACAGATTATTACTTCCTCACCAAGTAACGGTGCAGAAGATATTGAGCGCTTTGTAACCTACCCTGTAGAACAGACCATGGCCACTATTCCCGGAATAGAAGAAATCCGTTCCTTTAGCAGGTTCGGCCTTTCAGTTGTGACAGTGGTGTTTAAGGAAAATGTAGAGATTTACTGGGCCCGCCAACAGGTGAGCGAAAGGCTGGCCGAAGTAGAAAGAGCCATTCCGAAAGGGATCGGCACACCCGAGGTTGCACCATTAACAACCGGACTGGGAGAGATTTACCAGTACGTTATCCATCCCAAAAAAGGATATGAAAAAAAGTATGATGCCACCGAGCTTCGCACCATTCAGGACTGGATTGTTCGCCGCCAGCTCCTGGGCGTAGAGGGCATAGCAGATGTAAGCAGCTTTGGAGGATACCTCAAACAGTACGAAATTGCCCTCAATCCAGATAAGCTCAGAAGTATGGATATATCCATCAGCGACATTTTTAAGGCGCTTGAAAAAAACAACCAGAATACCGGCGGATCTTACATCGATAAGAAGCCCAATGCCTATTTTATCAGGAGCGAGGGACTCATCAACAGTATAGAAGACATTGAGAACATCGTTGTACGGACCAATGAGAACAGCATTCCCGTGCTGATCCGAAATGTAGCTGAGGTAAGGATCGGTGCGGCCACCAGGTATGGTGCCATGACCAGAAACGATCAGGGCGAGGTAGTAGGGGCAGTAGTAATGATGCTAAAGGGCGCCAACTCTTCCAAGGTTATCGCAAACGTAAAAACCCGGATGGATCAGATTGCAAAGAATCTTCCAGAGGGCGTGGTGATCGAACCATTCCTCGACCGAACAAAGTTGGTTGACAGTGCCATTGGTACGGTAACCAAAAACTTGGCAGAAGGCGCATTGATTGTGATCTTTGTACTGGTACTGCTTTTGGGGAATTTCCGTGCCGGACTGATTGTGGCCTCGGTTATTCCACTTGCCATGCTTTTTGCCATATGCCTGATGAATCTTTTTGGCGTCAGCGGAAACCTGATGAGCCTTGGCGCTATAGACTTTGGGCTAATTGTAGACGGAGCGGTAATCATTGTAGAGGCATCTCTCCACCATCTGGGCATCCGAAAAAACAAAAACAGGTTAAGTCAGCAGGAGATGGATGCAGAGATTTTTGAATCTGCTTCCAAGATCCGTAACAGCGCCGCTTTCGGCGAAATCATTATCCTCATCGTTTACCTGCCGATTCTGGCACTGGTTGGTATAGAAGGTAAGATGTTCAGGCCAATGGCTCAAACAGTAGCTTTTGCTATCCTTGGCGCCTTTATCTTGTCGTTAACTTATGTGCCGATGATGAGTGCACTGTTTCTAAATAAAACCATCAGTACCAAGCGAAATATCTCAGACAAGATCATGTCTTTTTTTCAAAGGGTGTATACCCCAATGCTCAATTTTGCACTTCGGGCAAGGGTGGCCGTTGTGGGCATTGCAATAGGGTTATTTGCCATTTGCCTTATTATTTTCAATTACCTGGGCGCCGAATTTATTCCTACGCTAGAGGAGGGCGACTTTGCCGTAGAGACTCGAGTGCTCACCGGAAGCAGCCTTTCTCAGACCATTGAGGCAGCTACACGGGCTGCGAAGGTATTAAAAGCAAATTTCCCTGAGGTAAAAGAAGTAATCGGAAAGATTGGCTCTAGTGAGATTCCAACCGACCCCATGCCGGTAGAAGCCTGTGATCTGATCATTATTTTAAAGGATAAGGGCGACTGGACAAATGCTTCGACGAGAGACGAGCTTGCGGGAAAGATGCAGGCCAAGCTTGAACAGTATATCCCTGGAGTTACTTTCGGCTTCCAACAGCCCATCCAGATGCGCTTTAATGAACTCATGACAGGCGCAAGGCAGGATGTGGTCATCAAGATCTATGGTGAGGATTTTTCGAAATTAAGTGCCTACGCAGCTAAGATCGGTACTATAGCCAGAAAAATAGAAGGCGCTGAGGATATTTATGTGGAACAGGCTTCAGGACTTCCGCAGGTCATCATTAAATTTCACCGGGAAAAAATCGCGCAGTTCGGACTGAACATCGAGGATGTGAATACGGCTATCCGCTCGGGATTTGCCGGGGAAGTGGCTGGTCTTGTATTCGAGGGTGAAAAGCGGTTCGATATGGTTGTCCGCCTGGAAAAAGAAAACAGGCAGTCGCTGGAAGATGTGAAGAATCTGTTCGTCACTGCACCCAACGGCAACCAGATCCCGCTGGAACAACTGGCTGATATCGAGTACAGGGAAGGACCAAACCAGATCCAGCGCGATGATGCAAAGCGGCGGATTACGGTTGGCTTTAATGTGAGGGGAAGAGATGTGGAAAGTATTGTAAAGGAAATCCAGCAGAAGATAGATACAGAGGTTAAGTTTTTACCAGGATATTATCCAACCTTTGGCGGCACTTTTGAGAACCTGCAGGCGGCCACCAAAAGATTGGGTATTGCCGTACCACTGGCACTATTACTCATTTTACTGTTGCTTTATCTCACTTTTTCATCGATTAAACATGCGCTTTTAATTTTTACCGCAATTCCCTTGTCGGCCATTGGTGGCATATTCGCACTATGGGCACGGGGTATGCCATTTAGTATCTCCGCAGGTATCGGCTTTATTGCGCTTTTTGGTGTAGCGGTACTGAATGGTATTGTGCTTATCAGTGAATTTAACAGATTAAAAAAAGAAGGAATGAACGATATTCTCGAAATCATCAGAACAGGAACTTCGGTTAGGCTTCGCCCGGTGATTATGACGGCACTTGTAGCCTCTCTGGGCTTTCTTCCAATGGCCATCTCGGGTGGCAGCGGTGCTGAAGTGCAGCGGCCATTGGCAACAGTTGTTATTGGTGGACTGATCTCTGCAACACTGTTGACCCTTTTGGTGCTTCCGGTGCTTTATATCTGGGTAGAAAAAATGGGCGGGAAAAAAGTAAGAATTGCTCCCGTAGCAGGTATAATCATTATGTTTATTGCCTTGTTTGGATTGCAGCCTGCTAAGGCCCAAACTGCGTTAACCCTCGAACAGGCGGTATCTTTGGCACTGGAAAACAACAGGGCGATTAGCGGGGCTAACCTTGGTGTAGGGCTGCAGCAGGCGCTTAGGAAAAGTGCCTTCGAAATGCCCAAAACTGAAGTATCTATGCTTTACGGACAGTATAACAGCCTGGTTAAAAACGACAACAACTTTACCGTTTCGCAAAGCATTCCCTTTCCAACACTTTTTGCTGCAAATGCGGCATTAGGGGATGAACGTATCAAGTCAGGCCAGCTTCAGGTCGCTTCAAGTAAAAATGAACTCATTTTTCAGGTGAAGACGGTTTACACCAATCTTCAGTACCTCTATTCGAAGGAAAAACTGCTGCTCGAGCAAGACAGCATCTATAAGGGTTTTGTAAAATCAGCTTCGCTAAAGTACAAAACGGGCGAGGGCAACCTGCTAGAAAAGGTGGCCGCTGAAACACAACTCAAGGATGTACAGAACCTGCTCGATCAAGACCGGTCGGATATCGAAATTTACAAAACGCAGCTGGCTACACTTCTTGGCAAGGGCGGGCTACCCCTAATCGCCGACAAGTTTTTAAGAGAAACGCCCGAGATTTCGATCGGAGATACCACTCTCCTAAATGAAAATCCAGCCATTGCCTATTTTAGGCAACAGATCGTAATTGCCGAAAAACAGCGGAAGGTAGAACTTGCCAAAGCACTACCCGATTTTACCCTTGGCTATTTCAACCAGTCGCTAACCGGTTTTCAAAACGTTAACGGCAGTGATGTCTTCTTTGGCCGCGACAAACGTTTTCAGGGCTTTCAGGTGGGGCTTTCCGTTCCGTTATTTTACCGGGCCTATTCGGCGAAGGCAAAGGCCGCATCCATTAACAAAGATATTGCATCGAACGATCTGGAACTCCAGCAGCGAAAACTAACGGGCCAGTATCAACAGGCCCTGGGCGAATACCTGAAAAACAGGAAACGTTACGACTATTTTATTACTTCGGCCCTAAGCAATGCGGCGCTGATATTAAAAAACAGCCGCATTGCCTACCAGAACGGAGAAATAGGCTATTCCGAATACTTGTTGAACCTTAAACAGGCGAATGGTATTTACGAAGGGCGCCTGATGGCCCTGTTCCAGTTAAGCCAGAGCATCAACCAGATTGAATTTTTAACCGGTAACAACAAATCATTTTAAGCATAAATCCCATGAGATCCATATATAAATATGTTATCCTGCTATCCTTTCCATTTTATTTGGCTGGCTGTAGCAGCTCCAATAAAGAAAAGGAACCTGAAAAAGAGCCCGTTCACGAAGAGAGTGATATCGTAACCCTTACCCCAGAACAGCACAAGCTATCAGAAATTACGCTGGGAGATATTGAGCTGAAGGAATTAAGCGGAACAACGAAAGTAAACGGCATGCTCGACCTTCCGCCACAAAGCCTGGTGTCTATTTCCACGCCGCTGGAAGGGATTGTAAAAAGCACCACTATGTTGCAGGGAAAACGCGTAGCCAAAGGAGCGCTCGTAGCTGTAATGCAGAATCCTGAATTCATTCAGATGCAACAAGACTACCTGGACTATAAAAGCCAGCTGCAGTTTTTAAAGCAGGAGCTCGACCGCCAGGAAGAACTGGCAAAGGAAAATGTAAATTCCAAAAAAGCATTGCAGAAAGCAAGGAGCGAATACCAGAGTGTGAGCGCAAGATTGTTGGGGCAACGGTCAAAACTTTCCATTATGAACATCAGTTTTGCGGAACTGGAAAAAGGACAGATCCAGAAAACCTTTAACCTCTATACACCAATGGCGGGCTATGTTACGCAGGTTAATACCAATATAGGTGCCTTTGCCAGCACCACCGATGTATTGTTCAAAATAGCCGATACCGAGCACCTGCATGCAGAACTTACTGTATTTGAAAAAGATGTACCCAAGCTAAAGCTAGGGCAGAAAGTTCGCTTTGTACTGGCCAATGAGGAAAAGGAACGCATGGCTACGGTTTATCTCATCGGCAGGGAAATTAGTAAAGAGCGTACCGTGCAAATTCACTGCCACCTGGATAAGGAGGATACACAATTGCTTCCGGGCATGTACCTTAAGGCTTATGTAGAAAGCGGTATGAACAAGGTTGAAGCACTACCCGATGCGGCAATTGTAGAATTTGAAGGCAAAAAATTCGTGTTTATAGATCAACCTGCTGATAAGGGCAGTAACACTTACCGGTACAGGATGATGGAAGTAAAAACAGGTGTTGCCGAGAATGGTTACACCCAGGTTTCTTTCGCTGAGCAGATCAATGACGTGAAGGTGGTGATAAAGGGTGCTTACGATCTGTTAAGCAAGGTTAAGAATGCCGAAGAAGAAGGTGAGGAACATTAGATGTTTAAGCTTT
This sequence comes from Pedobacter sp. R-06, assembly GCF_049913135.1. Taxonomy (NCBI): domain Bacteria; kingdom Pseudomonadati; phylum Bacteroidota; class Sphingobacteriia; order Sphingobacteriales; family Sphingobacteriaceae; genus Pedobacter; species Pedobacter sp. R-06. The sequence goes on from NZ_CP183977.1 coordinate 99,767, forward strand.
ATGCTGGTAGAATATTGATGCCATGGATAACAGTTCATTTTTAAAAGATCTGTTTGCACTTTTGAACTGCACCAATTTAAATATTAACTTTAGTTGCCAGATAAAATTAAGATGACTACAAGAAGAAATTTTTTACAAACAGGAATATTGGGGCTAGCTGCAGCAACACTGACAAACATCCCTTCAGTTTTTGCGGTGCCTGCTAAACGTAGTGCCGCCGGGAAAGACCCTTTTAAATTAGCGATTGCCGGTTATAGCTTTCTTAACTTTAACCTCGATGAATCACTTAAAATGATGAAAAGGGTTGATGTACATTACCTTTGTATTAAAGACTTTCATTTGCCTTTTAAAAGTACTGCAGAAGAAATTGCTGCCTTTCATGCTAAACTTAAGGATAATAACGTAACAGGATATGCAGTAGGGCCTATATACACCAAAAATAAAGAAGAGATCGACAATGCATTTGATTATGCAAAAAGGGTTGGTGTAGATCTGTTGATCGGAATTCCGGCTCATGCTGATCTGGAATATGTTGCCCAAAAGACAAAGGAATATAATATTCGTTATGCCATTCATAATCATGGCCCGCAAGATAAACTATATCCAAATGCAGAAAGCATCTACAACCTCATTAAAAATCTAGATCACCGTGTTGGTATATGCTTTGATATGGGGCATAACAAAAGAGATGGACGGGATTCGGTTGCAGACCTTCTGAAATTCTCGAAAAGGATTTTTGATATGCATTTAAAGAATGTAACGGTAGCGGCAAATGAAGGTACCACTTGCGAACTCGGTCGTGGCGTAATTGATATTCCTGCATTCGTAAAAATGCTGAGAAAGGTGAATTACCAGGGCTGTTGTAGTTTAGAATACGAAAAAGATATGAAAGATCCTCTGGCAGGAATAGCTGAATCTGTTGGCTATTTTAGGGGTGTTTGCGATGGCACCCGCTAGTTCTATTTGCAATTGATGATAAATTCATGATTGATATGTGGTCTTCTCTTTAGGCCGCATATCAATTTATATCCCTTGTTTGGAAAGTATCTGTGCGCTTTCCGCGGAAACAACACATATGTCTTAAATCAATAAGGTGTTATCGCATTAACAATACAACAGTGATATGCGAATATCAGACCGCTTTCCCGTTCTGTTTTGATAAGAAAAATCGTAACTTGCAGTAGACCAAATATACTAGCATGCAGTTGTTATTGCCCTACGCTGACCCAACGAAATATCTACAGGAACTGACCACGAAGTACGGTTTTTCCTCAAGGGATACCTGGTCGTCCAAGAGCATTATCCTTCCAGAGCATATGGGGACGGGATTTGTTCAGGTTTTTATCAAAAACGATATCCATTTTTTTCGTGGCATCTGGGATTTTAATGAACCTACACAATTTTATTCTCCCGACCCGGTCGGACAGCGCGGATTGATCGATTTTCGGATCAGCAATGAAGACCAGCTCTTACATTCCGCTGCGCTGGAAGGCGCTAAGAAATTTGGCTGGGAAATTACCCGTGTTGATGGAATACGGTTTTTTATCCCGGAGGCATACTTTACAGGAGGTATAACGGAGTTAAGCAGACGGTTTCAAAGCTGTGCACATCATCCTCAAGTCAAACAGCTCATTAAACAGCTCTTTGAAATTTCCGCCCGTGACTTTTCCAATACCATGCTTCTGGACGCCAAGCTGACGGAATTTATATATTACCTGATCCGCCATTTAAGTCAGAAGGAAATAGAACCTGCTGATAGCGATGGCTTTACCCAAAGACGTCTGGACAGTATAAGGGAAGCACATACCCGGATCATGTCTAACATGGACACAGAAATAAGCGTTTTGCAGCTGAGCCGTTGGGTTGGACTGAATGAGTGTGATCTTAAAAGGGATTTTAAAAAAGTATACGGACTCCCGATCCGTCAATATATTATTCAACAAAAAATCCAGATGGCAAACCTGTTGGTTGCCGAAAACCATGTTGATCTTGCCGAAGCTGCAAGGAGTTTGGGCTATACCAACATCAGGTATTTCGAAATGCTTTTCAAACGTTATTACGGTAAAATATAGAAATTCCCGTTTCGACTGAATTAATTCCCGTTTCGATTTTTATAATGCATGCATAATAATTAGTTTCATATCAGCAAGCAAAACTTGCCGCTAACCAACTATTTTTATGCTGAATTTGTCTGTGCTTTTGGAGGATAGTGCCTCAAGATTCGGAACCCGTCTGGCTTTCAGCTCCGGCAGCACTGATTTTACTTTTCACCAGGTAAATGTTATGGCCAACCAGCTGGCCAATGCACTTAAAAAATTAGGCATCCGCGAAGGTGAAAAGGTGGCCATGACTTGCCCAAACTGCATCTGGTTTCCCGTTATTTATTATGCAGTGCTAAAAACAGGTGCTGTAATGGTTCCATTGAATATCCTCCTTAAGTCTGATGAAATAAAATACCACCTTCAAGACTCCCAGGCAGCGTTTTATTTTTGTTTTGAAGGAACTCCAGAAATGCCAGTTGGGAAATTAGGCTGGAATGCTTTTGGTGAGGTACCTGGATGCAGGGATTTTGTTTTGATCGGTGCTGACAAGCCTGCCGGGAAAAGAAGTTATACGTTAGCTGAGCTGATGGCCGGAGAAGATGAAGCCTTTGATAGCTGCGTTACTGATGCAGAAGATACGGCTGTGATTATTTATACATCTGGAACTACAGGAAGGCCAAAAGGCGCAGAACTTACCCATATCAATCTTTATTGCAATGCCGTTCTCTCGGCTGAATTGTTTTCCCTTTCCCAAACTGATGTCCAATTGATTGTTCTTCCGTTATTCCATGTATTCGGTATGACGGTGTTGATGAATGCGGGCCTTTACAGGGCAGCTCATGGTATCCTCTTACCTCGGTTTGATGCGAAAGATGTTATCGAAAATATCAATAAACATCAGGTAAGCATCTTTGCAGGCGTGCCCACAATGTACTGGGTAATGGCCAGCTATATCCATCCCGAAATCACTGACCAGCAGGTGGGGAATGCTTTGCGGATCTGCATTTCTGGCGGAGCTTCTCTGCCACTGGCTGTACTTGAGGGTTTTGAGCAAAGGTTCAGTGTTCAGGTGCAGGAAGGATATGGGATGAGCGAAGGCTCCCCGGTAGTCACCTTCAACGATCCAAAGATCGGGCGCAAACCCGGATCTATCGGGACCCCGGTTTGGGGTGTCTGCGTAAAAATAATCGATCAGGAAGGTCAAGAGGTTGCAAACGGTGAAAAAGGAGAGCTGATCTACAAAGGGCATAATGTGATGAAAGGCTATTTCCGCAGGCCGGATGAAACCCAGGAAGTACTGCGCAACGGTTGGCTGCATTCTGGTGATATTGCCATAAAAGATGACGATGGCTTTTATTTCATTGTTGACAGACTAAAAGATATGATCATCAGAGGTGGGATGAATATTTATCCAAGAGAAGTAGAAGAGGTGATGATGAAGCATCCGGCAGTCTCGCTTGCTGCTGTTGTGGGCGTGCCGGATGATAAACTTGGTGAAGAGGTAAAAGCATTCATTGTATTAAAAGAAAACCAGCAGGTTGCTGAAAGAGAGATTATCGACTGGTGCAGGGCGATGCTGGCCTCTTATAAGTGTCCCCGCTATGTCGAATTCAGAGCGGTATTACCTTTAACTGCTACCGGAAAACTACTTAAAAAAGAACTGAAAAATAATTTATAATGATGAAAAAGACCATTTTGATAAAAGTGTTTATTTTCTTTCTGCTGGGATCAATGGATGCCATGGCACAGCAAGATACCGTAAAGCTCAAGGATGTAAAATATGGAGGTTTTGAACGTAACCTCATGGATGTTTACCTTCCACCAGGCCGGGCACCCAAAACTCCTTTTGTGATTCTGATCCATGGCGGTGCATGGGTGCAGGCCGGTAAGGAATATGTCAGGGATTTTCAGCAGTACCTGCTTAGCCAAGGTATTGCGTCAGTTAATATTAACCATAGGTATGCTAATGACTCTACTGTTCATTATAAACAGATAATGGAGGATGTAGACCGCGCGGTAAAGTATTGCGCAGACCATGCCGGTCAATGGAATACCCGTGCGGATGGTTTTAGTACTGCAGGTTTTAGCTCGGGGGCGCATCTGGCACTTTTGTTTGGGTATACCACACAAAGAAAAATAAATGCCATAGTAGATTTCAGTGGCCCCAATAACTTTACCGATACCGCTACACTGAATTATTGTGTAAAGGCAGGACTGATAGGATTAGTAGAAAAAGTTACTGGCGACCGCTTTACAGGTGTTAGCCATATACCGCCAAGTTTTTCGTTGGCCAGTCCTTATACCCATGTTAAAAACATCCCTACTTTCATTGCGCATGGAACCATCGATCCGGTGGTAAAGGTTATCCAGTCGCAGCAGCTGGCCCAAAAACTTCAGCGTATGCACGTTCCTGTGAAATTTATTGAAGTGGAAGGCCTGGCACATGATCTGGATAAAAAACCGCAGGAAAAACTAAAATTATACCAGGCAGCTGCTGCATGGCTCAAAAAATACGGACAAAAAAGATAAAATATGAACAGATTAAGCACATTGTCCCTGGTCATGCTAATGGCATGTACGGCCGTTTTCGCACAGCAGACAAAAAAACAGAAAAACACAGTGAGGCCACTTACTGCAGCAGAGGTAAGTACCCGCTTATCGCCGGAAATCAAATTACTCGCCTTCGGACCGGTTTCAAAACTTGATAGTACCTTTATTGCCAATGCAAGAAAAGCGGATAAGGCACGTCCAACGCCTAAGCTTAAAAACGCAGACAGTGTAGAAATTTCCGACCTGAATATCCCAGGACTGGAAAAAGGCGATCCGCTGGTGCCCATACGGGTTTATCGGCCAAAGTACGCCAACGGTAATATTCCATTGCTGGTTTGGTTTCACGGCGGTGGTTTTATAGCAGGAAATCTTACCAGTGATCACCAGGCCTGCGCTACGATGAGTATCCGTTCTCAGGTAGTGGTCATATCGGTCGATTACAGGCTTGCCCCCGAACATGTATTTCCGGCCGGGGTGAACGATGGTTATTCAACCTTGCTCTGGGGTATTTCCAATGCAAAAACTTATGGGATAGACACCGCTAAAGTTGGTGTGGGCGGCGGAAGCGCCGGAGCAGCAGTTGCAGGAAGCATTGTACTTAAGGCCAGGGCAGAAAAAGGCCCGAAAATAAAGGCCCAACTGCTGGTTTTTCCTCCAGCAGATATGGATACAACCCATGTATCGGTAGTGGAGTTATGGAATATTCCTGGTGTTAAGGGGGCCGACATGACCCGCTACCTAAAATATTATCTTGGCGAAAAACAGTATAAAAATGTTCCTGAACATGCACTGCCCGGGCTGACCCAAAATTTAAAAGGCCTGCCGCCAACCTATATTTTAACCTGTGGTGTCGATCCTTTGAGGGATGGTGCACTCTTATATGCGCAAAGACTTATCGATGCGGGAATATTTACAGAACTGCATAATTACGCCGGATACCCTCATGGCTTTGTTCCTGAACGGGCAAATACAGAACTCTACTACATGGCAAAAAAACTACTGAACCAATAATATAAACTATCGGTTATGAAAAGAAAATTACACAACAATTTAAATTATGGAAAGCTTTTTATGCTTTTGGCCATGTTGCTGTTTGCTGGTATATGCAACGCTCAAACCAATACTTTTTCAGGTAAAGTTACCGACGAGCAGGGAAATGCTGTTCCCGGTGCAAGTATTAAACTGAAAATAACCGGACGAAGCACGACTACCGACCAGAACGGTGAATTTGTTTTTACCAATATCAGTGCCCAAAAGGAAACTGCAACCGTTTCTTTTTTGGGTTTCATCACCCGGGAAATAGCTTTGTTAGCCGACGCTAAAGCGGTGATCAGGATGACCACAGCGGTGAATACTATGGATGAAGTGGTGGTTACCGGAATGTTCGATAAGCGAAAACGTATCGATGCTTCGGTTGCAATCACCACTTTAAACAGTGCACAGATTGAACGCACTGTACCGGCAAGTGCTGCCGACCTTTTAAAAAATGCACCAGGCGTGTTCGTCAATTCATCAAATGGTGAGATCAGGAACAGTGTTGCCTCACGTGGCATCACCGCAGGCTCGCAAGACGGCAGTTTTGGCTATGAATATGTTTCGATGCAGGAAGATGGAATCCCGGTAACCAATATTACCTATTTCAGTTATGGACCAGATTTTTTCCTCAGGCCAGATGCAACCCTGGCCCGTTTGGAAGCCGTACGGGGCGGAACGGCATCTGTTACAGCGGCCAATGCGCCCGGTGGAATCTTTAATTATGTTTCTAAAACCGGAGGTAATAACTTTGAGGGCGAACTCAGAACCAAATATGGCTTTCAGGGAAGTGATGGCGGCAATCCGCTCGCGCGCGTTGATCTTGATCTGGGCGGGCCGATCAAAGATAACTGGTTTTACAATATCGGTGGTTTTTACCGCTATGATCAAACTGGCCGCTACCCGGGCTATCCCATTAATAAGGGTGGACAGATTAAGGCAAACCTTTTAAAGAAATATAAAACCGGTTCCTTAAAAATAATCGGTAAATACCTTCATGATAAAAACGGATATGCCCAGTTACTGCCTACCAACAGTTTCTCAGACCCAAAACCAAGTGAAGGATTCGATATATTTTCAACGATCCTGATGCCTAAATTTGATTTTACCTCCCCACGGTATATCGGAGGGGGCGATATCTCGTTAAATCCGGCTAATGTGGTAGAAAGCAAATATAAATCGATAGGAGCCTTGTGGGAACAGCAGTTGGGCAAAGGCTGGTCGCTCAGCAATGCTTTCCGCTACTCCCGGAATGATATCAATTACAATACCACAAACGGCTCAATTATGAGTGGTACCGATTTTAGCAGTTATTTTCTGCTTTCAGGGATGACCGGACTTGGATTTGGAAACTATTCGTTCAAAGATGCCAGAACCGGAACTGAGCTGATGAGCATCAATGCAGCACCCGGACCGGGCGGTCTGCCGGCATACACGATCGTTAAAGATGTATTGCCAGGACAGGGCGTAAGCCCGCATTCCCTTTATTTTTCTGTATTGGGCAGTTATGAGAACCAGGTGAATGAGGTTATCAACCAGTTTGCCGTTAATAAAAAGCTTAAGAATATGAGCTTTAATGCAGGGATGTACTATGGAAGATCGAAGGCCCACCGCTTCTCCGGAATCAATGGAGTTGCCTTGGGTACCATCGAAAACCGGCCCAAACTCGTAAATCTTACTTTTACGGGCAGTACCTTAGGGGGCACCACCGGCGTACATCAGGTGACCAATGCTGAAGGAATTGCACAGGCTAACGGCGACACAGGCGGCTTTCTTGATTTTAACGTAACGCAGGCACAATATGCTTTTTTCTTCAGCCAAACCTGGAGCCTGACCGATAAACTGACCTTTGATTGGGGAGGAAGGTACGAAACGGCCAAAGTAGAGGCGCATAACCAGCGCACATACTTTAAGACCGGCTTGCAGGGCGGAACAGATAATGATCCGAAAACATTCTTCAATAACAATACGCTCGATCGTATCAGCTCGGTAGAATTTGAAAAAAGATTAAATACTTTCTCTTTTTCAGGCGCGCTCAATTATAAGTTCGATGACAATACAGCCGTGTACACCCGTTACTCAAGAGGTAAAAAATCGCCGGATATGGATGTATATTTTGCTGCCAATAGACCCGAAACAGTGGCCTTGCTAAATCCCGAAGTACGTACCACCGAACAGGTAGAACTTGGCCTGAAAGCCCGGAGGAAAGACCTCGATTTATTTATTACGCCTTTTTACAGCATGTTAAGCGGAGTGCCAAACGGTTCGATTTTTACCAACGCAGACGCAACACTTTATACCACGCCCTCCCTGTATAGCAAGTACCGCACCTTTGGGATAGAGATAGAAGGCGATTATAACCTGACCAAAACCTTAAGCCTGAGGGCTGTTGCAACCTTTCAGCGTTCCAAAATTGTGGAGGCAGAATATTGGGTAGCCAATGGTCCTGGAATAGCAGACGACACCAAAATATCTTATTCCGGTAACGAAACAGATAATAATGCTAGGATCATATCACGCATTACACCCACTTATCACAATGATAAACTCTATCTTTTTCTCACCTGGTCTTATCTTGGCAAAAGACAGGCCAATGCTCCTAACGTTTTTTACCTGCCTTCCTTCTCCAATTTTGATATCGGCGCAGGGTACAACCTCACACGTAAAATAACTTTGAGCGCAAACATCAATAACCTGTTCAATAATTATCAGGTAATGAGCTGGGCCCGGCCCGGAAACCTGTTAACACAATTAAGCGGGGCAGGAAGCTTTAACAAGGCACAGTTTGATGCTGCGGTGGCCAATAATACACCTTATTTTACCATTTCCAACCCACCAAGGGCCTATTACTTAACTGCTTCGTACAAGTTTTAATTAGTTAGCTATATTTGATATTAACAATATCGGTCTTATGAAACGTTTATTCCTGTTCCTCTCCATTACCACCATGTGTTTGTCTCTGCATGCACAGCAAACTGTCCATTCCGGTGCCTTTCATCCTGAGCGTTTAGCCCGGATAGACCGTGTGGTTCAAAGTTATATCGATAGCAACTGGATTGTGGGGGCAGTATGCCTGGTAATGAAAGATGGGAAGCCAGCCTATTTTAAAGCATTTGGTATGGACGATAAAGAAAAAGGCAGGCCAATGCATAAAGATGCCATATTCCGGATTGCATCCCAAACCAAAGCCATTACCAGCACGGCGGTGATGATGTTGTGGGAGGAGGGAAAATTTCTGCTTGATGATCCGGTATCTAAATATATTCCCTCATTTGCCAGGCCCAAAGTGCTCGATAAGTTTAACGAAAAGGACAGTAGTTATACCACCCTGCCTGCTAAACGCGAAATTACCATCAGGGATCTGCTTACGCACACTTCCGGATTAGGTTATGCACAGATCGGTTCGGCCAAAATGCAGGCCATTTATGCCAAAGCTGGCATACAGGCTGGATTTTCGGACCATCAGCAGCTTTTGGCTGATGCTGTGAATAAACTGGGTACTTTGCCGCTGGAATATAACCCTGGCGAACGTTTTAACTATAGTTTAAGTATTGATGTTCTGGGAAGGCTGGTGGAAATAGCATCTGGTATGACCTTAGACAGGTTCTTTGCCGAAAGGATATTTGCTCCCCTGGGGATGAACGATACCTATTTTCATCTGCCTGAAACCAAAAGGAGTAGATTGGTTACTGCATATACCGAAGATGCGAAGACCCGTAAGCCCGTTAAATGGGTTGATGGTACATTTCCGGGTAGTTCGATAAATTACCCGGTGAATAATAATGGTTATTTCGCAGGTGGGGCCGGATTGGTATCTACCATAACTGATTATGCTGCTTTCCTGCAACTGTTTATCAATAAAGGGAATTATCAAGGTAAGCAACTGCTGGCAAGGCATACTGTTGATCTGATGACCAGGAACCAGATCGGGGATATTTCATTGGGTGATGATAAGTTCGGAATTGGTTTTCAGCTTACAACGGCTAAGGGGAGTGGCAAATTAGGCTTATCTGAAGGAAGTATTTCCTGGGGAGGTTTTTTCGCAACCTCGTACTGGGCCGATCCAAAAGAAAAACTTTCAGGCCTTTTATTCCTCCAGCAGTGGCCCTTTAAACACAGTGAACTCAGCGACAAATATAAAGTGCTGGTTTATCAGGCACTGAATTAATAATCTGCCAGATGAAACCGTTTGTCTGTATCCTTATTGAACTTACTAATTAGCAAATCGTGAAAACTAAATGTAACAGCTCGGTGTTAGGTATCATGAAGTAAATCAGTTAATTAAGCGGTAAAAAAAATGGGTAATTGCACATATTGCTTAAATTTTTGCTGAATAGGGGCATAGCTACAGGAAAAATATGAATACCAGAAGAGATTTTCTACAAAAATTGGGTGCATCGGCATTGATGCTAAAATTGGGATCGATATCGGCATTTGCGAACGTTCCCGGCCAAATTGAACAGCCTTACGAAGGTAGGGTGCTCAGAGTAGCTATCATGGGTTTAGGTGGATATGGCACCCGGGTAGCAGAAGCGATGAAAGCCTGTACCAAGGCGAAGCTGGTAGGTGTAATTAGCGGTACGCCTTCAAAAATTAAAGAATGGCAAACAAAGTACAACATTCCTGAAAAGAATTGTTACAACTACGACAATTTCGATCAGGTAAAAAATAATCCGGATATAGATGCAATTTATGTGATTACGCCAAATGCACTGCACCATAGTCAGGTTATCCGGGTAGCAAAAGCCGGAAAACATGCCATATGCGAGAAACCGATGGCATTGAATGCAAAAGAAGGACAAGAGATGCTTGATGCTTGTAAAAAAGCAAATGTAAAGTTACTGGTTGGCTACAGGATGCATTTTGAACCCCGTACACTGGAGGTAATCCGAATGAGAAATGCGGGCGAATTCGGCAAAATCAGGTTTTTCCAGGGGCAATGTGGTTTTAAAGCAGGCGATCCTGCGCAATGGCGATTAAACAAAGCGCTCGCAGGCGGGGGATCAATGATGGATATTGGAATCTATGCAATTAACGGAGCCAGGTATATGGTAGGCGAAGAACCGATCTGGGTAACTGCTCAGGAAACCAAGACTGACCCTGTAAAGTTTAAAGAAGGTGTAGATGAAACCATACAATTTCAATTGGGTTTCCCGAGCGGTGCCGTAGCCTCCTGTTTGTCTAGTTATAACATCAATTATCTGGATAGATTTTTTATGAGTGGCGACAAAGGATTTGCAGAAATGCAACCTTCTACGGGTTATGGGCCAATCAAGGGTAGAACACATCAGGGTGAACTCACGCAGCCCATAACTACGCATCAAACTGTACAGATGGATGAAATGGCAACTATTATTTTTGAAGATAAGAAACCAGTAATTCCTGTAAACGGTGAGGAAGGCTTAAAAGATCTTAAAATTATTGATGCCATCTATGAAGCAGTAAAAACAGGCGAAAAGGTCAAACTAAGGGCTTAGCTAAAGAGATTTTAAAGCGGATTTGGGCTACGGGTTGATTATTACCATTTACTGCGTGCGTTTCTTTTCCTCCTCACTGGCCGAAGTTCTTTTCCTGGCAGCTGTTGGATTACCGCCCAACCGGTACGAGAAGCTTAAAGTAGCACTGCGTGTATCGTTCTTCTCGTAAAAACCATTATGTTGATTTTCGTAATCAACATCAATGCGGTAGGCATTTCCATAAAACATATCGTTTACAGCCAACCTTAAAGTGCCTTTGCCCTTAAACAAGCTCTTGCTTACACCTGCGCTTACATCATAAAGCTGTGCAAGTTTATAAATGCCCTGTATAGTAGGAGAAGAGTACCATGCGCTGATTTCTGCTTTCAATCCCTGTGTTTTGTTCAATGTAAAAGCATGATTAGTGCTTAGGTAAACACCCCAAACATGATAATCATAACGGGCCTGTAAATATCCCGACCTTTCCTGGCGATAGGAACCCTGTGCATAATTATTGATTTCCCACCATGAAGCTGGCTTGATGGGAAAGGAAGCCGAGAAGCCCATTTCCTGACTCAAATCAAGGTTTCTTTGGGTATCATAAAAGAGTTTTGAGTTATTATCCTGTACCGAGATATTGCTAAAATAATCAACCGTCCGCCTGAGATAGAATGAAATGTTATATTGCTGCTTATAGGTATAGCCCAGTTCGCCATTGTAAATAAAAGCAGGTTGCAGTGCAGGGTTGCCTTCCAGGTAAGTGTAAGGGCTGGTATAAGATTTAAAAGGGTTTAACCTCCAGTATTCGGGTCTGTTGATCCTTGAATTATACACGAGGTTTATTTCGTTGTCTTTATTCATTTTATACGCCACAAAAAGCGTTGGGAAAAGCTTAAAATAGTTGTTCTGGTTATTGGTATTTAATACCAGCGATTTTCCATTTGTTCGGGTATATTCACCCCGTAAACCACCCTCAAAGCTCCATTTGCCAGCATCTCCGCTAATACTGGCATAAATAGCCGATATATTTTCTGCATATTCAAAACGGTCGCTGCGGTTAGATACCAATTCTGGACCGGTGGCCGGATTGTTATAAAAATCAAAACTATTGCGTGTACGGATACTGCTGTATTTCAGGCCTGATTCAAATGTCCATTTCTTCCAGAACTTATCCGTATAATCCAGCTTTCCCGAGTAGATATCGATGTTCTGGTCAGATGGGGTAAAGATGTGGTAATTGTCGGGAAGCAGATTCCCATTACCCAATGTGCCATAAGTATCTACCTGCTGGCTGTTTTTGTTCTGATAAGGTACATAATCTAAATCTACATTAATATTCCGGCCGTTGGTATCTAATTTGATCTTGTAGTTGAGATTGAAACTATATTGATAGGCTTTTCCATTAGAAACGTTCTGGGTATGAAGAATAGAATCTGGCAGTGCCGAGTGGTTGTTAACAATAGTAGTTAATGTACTATTCGGTCTGCTGTTCGCACCGTTGTAGCCATTTACCAAAATACCAATTACCTGTTTGTCGGTCAGGTTGTAGTCTGCGCCGATTTTATAACTATTGGCTTTTCCCGAACGTATGCCCGATTTATCATTCTTCCAGTCTGCATAGTTTCCCGGCGAATCGAAAATAATGTACTCACTTTCTTTATGGTCCTTTTTACGCCTGCTGTAGCCATAACTGCCATATACATTCAATTTGTCTTTCCGATAATTGAACACCATACTTGGGTTATAGCTGCTATAGGTTGATTGGGTATAACCGCCGGAAAGCACCACGTTAAAGCCATCTCCTTTTGGTTTTTTAGAGATAATATTGATTACTGCACCGCCCTGGGCATCATACCTGGCCGTTGGATTGGCAATAATTTCTATTTTGGCAATATTATCCGAAGGAAGGCTCCGGAGATATGCAGCCAGATCTTCGCCCGATAACCTGATGGGTTTATCATCCATATAAATCACCACACCTTTATTGTTCGCCGTTACCCCGCCGTCAAAACGCGTCTGCACACCCGGTGCTTTGCCCAATGCATCCCAAACGGTTGCACCACTTGCTACAATGCTATTTTCGACATTGAATATCACCCTGTCGATTTTTCTCACAATAAGTGGTTTTGAAGCAGATACCGTTACCTGCTCCAGGGTTTTATCGTCGCTGATCATCACGATCACAACTGAATCCATCGGAAGATCCAATGCTCGAACCGTATTTTTATATCCAACAGCATTAGCCTTTAAAGTGAAACCGCCTTTAAAAAGCTGTGGGAAACTGAACAAGCCGTTTTTTGAAGTCTGAATGGCTAGGGTCGAGTCTCTACGCTGCAAGCTGATGGTTGCCCCATCAATTGGTTCACCGGTTTTATCGGTTACCAAACCTTTACGTAATTGTGCTAAAGTGATCAGGGGGAAGCATAAAAGAAGGAGTAGGGGTAACTTTTTCATGTTTCAAAACTAGATGCTTTGCATGTAAAGCAAAGTTAATCTCGGTTAAATATGGTTAAATCTTCGGCCCAGACTTCTATAGATAAAATGAATTGTTCAATTTAGGGGAATGAAATGGCTTCGCTCCAGATATGTTCTTCCGCTGGCGGTTATCACACTGATCATTAGCCTGTGCCTGCAATGTGCATGGATACGGCAGTTGTATCTGGCGCAAAAGAAATCGGTTACTACAGTACTCGAATCTATTGTTAGCGATGCTTCGAGGCAGATAAGCTATCAGAGCATCGTGAAGGGGCACGAAAAAAGCACCCGTTTTCAGCAGTTTTTCCTCTCACCGGAATGGCTGGTGCTCAGGCATGCTTTTGATGATTTAAAAGTGGATAACCTGCGCAGTCGGTTCCATTATGGCATTACCAATGATAGCTCGGTGGTAGAAATGAAAATGTCGTTCCCGAACAATCCTAAAAAGCAAACCGTTCATAAATCAACTTCCGTTATCGATGGCAAATCGCAACGCGAAGTTTCGCTGGAAGATCAGCGGGACCTGAAGGTGATGGATAGTTTAGTGAACCATCGGCTCAATGGCCTGGGTGTAGCTATCGATAGGCACTATGTCCTTTACGACTATTCCAGTGGGCAGTTGGTGAAAGGGAAAGCAGTTGCTAAAGATGCATCTGCTTTCGCCAGTGGGAAATATACCTATAACCTAAAGTTTCAGAACCAGTATCAGCTGGTGGTGCCCAGTATTACCTGGCTGATCATTTATCAGATGAGGTATTACCTCATTTCGTCGTTCCTGATGCTGGCGCTTACAGCAGCCGCGTTCTACCTGCTCATCAGGCTGATGAAAAATCAACAGCTTTATGCCCAGGCGAGAATGAGCTTTACCAGTAACATGACGCATGAACTCCAAACACCAATCTCGACGATTGCTGTGGCCCTTGAATCGATCAGTAAATATCATTTGATTGATGAGCCCGAAAAGTTGCAGAATTACATCAATATAAGCCGTCACGAATTACAGCGTTTACAAGCGATGATCGAAAAGGTGCTTAAGCAGGAACAAATGGATCTTGGAAAAACAAATTTGCAATTTACCCTCTTCGAAATCCAATCAGTACTCAAACAGGTGATTCTTTCGATGGATATTCAGGTGCGGGAGAAGAATTCGCAGCTTATAGTTGTACCTTCTGATGAGCCTTATTTTATCAAAGGTGATGCGATGCATATTGCTAATGTATGTTATAACCTGATTGATAATGCATTGAAATATTCACCGGCGCAATCCAAAATTGAGGTCTCCTGCAGCATTGCCGATGGTGAGTTAACCATCAGCTTTAAGGATGATGGGCCGGGGATTAAAGAAATTTATCAGCAACAGGTTTTTGAGCGTTTTTTCAGGATTTTTAGCCAGGATAATATCCACAATGTGAAAGGATCCGGCCTGGGGCTTCATTATGTAAAACAGGTAGTAGAACTCCACGGCGGGCGTGTTGCGCTGCAGAGCAAAATAGGGAAAGGAAGTAATTTTATGATCATTTTGCCATCGTATGAAGAAAACTAAGGTTTTATATGCAGAAGATGAGCCTTTTTTGGCGCGCATTGTGCTCGATGGCTTAACCAGCAGTGGTTACGAGGTAAAGCTGGCTTTAGATGGAGCGCTTGCCTGGGCGCAATTTGTAGCAGAAAAGCCTGATATCTGTGTACTCGACATCATGATGCCTCAAAAGGATGGTTATACGCTGGCGGCCGAAATCAGAAAATCAGATCCCAATATGCCGATCATCTTTTTAAGTGCAAAAGCCCTTTCCGAAGATGTGGTGATGGGATTTAAAAGCGGTGGAAACGACTATCTTAAAAAACCTTTTAGTATTGATGAGCTGCTGGTGCGGATGGAATCACTTTTAAAACGGTTTGGATCTGCGAACAATGAGGAAAACGATATCGATAGAAAATACCGATTCAGGAACTGTGAACTCGATCCTGTAGCCCAAAAACTAAAAACTTCTGCAGGTGAATATTCACTTTCTTATAAAGAAGCTATTCTGCTTGAATTATTACTGAAAAACCGCAATAACATTTTGGAACGTGAGGATGCACTAATCAAAATATGGGGAGAAGACAGTTTTTACAATGGGCGTAGTATGGATGTTTTTATGGCACATCTGCGAAAGCTCTTAAAAAGTGAACCTGAAATACAGATCATCAGTTTGCGTGGAGTAGGGTATAAGCTCATTTGCTGATGATGTGTTATTTAACTTAGAATCGAAAATCCCGAAATTGATAACCAGGATTGAAATACATCTCCTACACCTTAAAAGTCAAATCAGCCTTTTTTTTGATTAGTAAGTCTTCGGGTATTTCCAAACCTTCTGTTTTGGCCGCATCAAGATGTTGTTGTACCTTTTGCTCATCCTTAAAGCCTGCTTCATTCCTGTAAATTAAGGCAAGATCTATATTTGCCTGATGATACCCGCGATCTAATGAAAGCTTAAAGTTCTCTATTGCCTTATTCACATTTTTGCTGATCCCCAATCCATTTAAGTGAAAAATGCCAAGATTATAGGCCGAAATATCAATGCCTTCCTCAGCACCCAGCTGATAATACTTCAGTGCCTTTTCATGGTCACCTTTTAAATCATAAAGGTAGCCCAGCCAGTTGTTTTTAGGTTCACCGAGTTCGGCAGCAGTTTGATAATATTGAAGCGCCTTATCCGGATTGAAAGGAACTAATAGACCTTCGGAATAGATGTCGCCAAGGTTGTTATTGGCTGTTGCCAGTTGAGCATCAGCTGCTTTGTTTAGCCAGAATAATGCCTTTTCTATATCCACTGGTGTGCCAACTCCATACTTATAGCACATGCCCAGTCCGTTCATGGCATTCTCTTCATTGGCAATTGCACTTTCATGGAACCAATAAAAGGCTTTGTCATCATCAATAAACCCTTCAATGTTATAGTAAATATGTGCAAGATTATTCATGGAGAGGGCATAACCTTTTTCAGATGCAATGGTATCATAATATATTGATTTTGCATAATCCTTAACGTTATAAGCTTCGATAGCCTTGATATAAAGATTGTAAGCAGAGTCCAGTTCGTCTGTTATCTGTTCATCATTTTTGCTTAGCCCTTTTCCGTAGGCCAAAAGTCTCTTCCTGCTTTCATGTTCAAAATAATAAGCGTAATCCTCGTTGGCATGCACCTGCGCAACTGATTTAGGGGTAGCGGTAATTGCTGTATCGCTTACGGAATAAACGTTATCGTCTTTAAATGCGTAAGCAAACCCATCTTCATTGGGTTTCTGTACAACAAGGTCAAATTCGAAACCGCTAATATTATTGTTTGCAACATTGGAAATGCACCACAACTGATTTTTTTGCAGCGTAAAAACGGTTTCATAAAGCCACAGGATCTGCTGGTAGTCATTAAGAGGGATTAACCATGATGGGTTTTTCGGATTACCGTCATAAATGCCCTTTTTATCCCCCTGATGGACCAATGCGATATCACTTATCTCATCCTTAATTCTGGCACGGATATCCAAAATTACATCATATTGGCAAGGAAGTACATAACATTCATTTTTTCTGCTGATGACACCATGTTTCTTGTTTTTTTGAATAATCAGCAGATCGTTGAAATTTGTTTGTCTGTTTATTTTTTCAAACCCGCTATCCAGCAAGGTTCCATCTTTTTTGTATAATAGCCCCGTACTAAGACCTTTATGGGGCTTAATCATTAACAATCCATTATCGAGGTTTTCTATAGAATCAATTGGAAATTCACCAAGGTACTTAAAAAACTCATTGTAGATCTTTTGATTTTTCTGTCTACTAACATTAGTGTAATAAAAACCGTATCCGGCATTAATTATATCCTGATGCTCAAAGCCAATAACCACCTGGCCTGAGGCATCGATGACACCCCAAAGAGATTCTTTTTTTGCATTGAAGCTATTCCCATCCCCAATAGTTTCCAGTTCGTCATAAACAAGTTGGGTGATTTGCTCGCCTTTTGAATTGATCAATCCTGATTTTTGTTGCGCTGTAACTACGGCAACACCTGAATACTCAAAATCGAAAGCATCCTCCCAAATCAATGGAATTGCTATTTTTCCAGCAGTATCCACATATCCGTATTTGCCGTTTTTTGATACCACCGCCAGGTCCTGTGGCCCAAAGCTGTAAAATTCATCAAACTGGGGGGCTAGTAAGATACGGCTATCCTCATCCTTTAGTCCCCAAAGTTTATTTTCTTCAAATATTTCATTCGTAAGGTCTTCTTCTACAACTGTCCAGATACAAGACCAGCCGTAGTTGTAGCCTTCGTAATTCAATAGGTCGGGGAAAGAGGTAAAACCAGCATTAACATCATTAAAATCTTTATAATTCAGCAGGCTGATATCTCCTGCGTCCATCGCTTTGGTAATTATCTTATTGTTATGGGTAATGTTCGCGAGCCAAAGCTTTGCCTGTTCGGCGTGAGGCGAATCCTCCATATTTAAAACGTCCCACATATCCAGGTGAAAGTAACTGCCTGTAAGCTTATCCAGATAATTGAAAAGATTGTCGCGGGCATCTTTAAACTTTTCTATATCTGTGATCAGACAATGCTGGTCTTCGAGAAATTTATAAAACCGTTTCAGGTTTTCAATTCCTGGGTTGGCATAATAGAACAATCCGGAATCATTAAATTCAATATGATTGTTGTAATTGTTGCCAGAAACGAAGCCTCCTTCTACTAATAATGGCTGAAGTATAAGCGGCATTTCGTAACCCCATTCCATCATCATCTTATCTGAATCTTCTGCAAATGACGGGGTATCGATATTGTATAAATAGGTACGGTGTGACATTCAATTTTATTAAGGGCTGCAAATCCTGGAGCCAATTTTATGCCATTTATTGGTTTGGGCTTAATCCAATTTATGGAGTGGCAGTTATGCTTTACCATACCTCCCAAAAAATGATTTCAGGAAAGAAGGGTTACTTGTGGAGAATTCGCATAAAGCTTGAAACCTCCTCCATCAATCTTTATGCTTTTTAGTTGTAGTTTAAAACTTGTAGTTGTGTGCTAAAAGTGCGGGGTTCCTTTCTCCAAAATTATGAACTTTCGCCTGCTGCATGGAAAGTGGTTTGCACGCACTTTCTGCTTTGAAGTGCTCAATTCAGTACTATTTATCAAGTGTTTGGGCATTGTGTATTTCTTTGATAACGATTACGGATTGCATTCGCATTGTTTAATTATCGATTGAAATGTATTAACTTTGCAAGAGACATCCAATAACTTTAAATATGAGGGTATTAATTGCTGAGGACGATGAGTTAATGCTCAGAACAGTCGAATTCCGTTTAAAAAAAGACGGCCATGAGGTGATCCTGGCGCGTGACGGGCGAGACGCGTTGCAGAAAATAGAGGAATACCAACCTGACCTGATTATTTCCGATGTGATGATGCCTTACCTTTCGGGCCTGGAAATCGTAGCTGCTGTAAAAGAAAATAGCCAAACACCCATCATCATCCTTTCCGGAATGGGACAGGAGGATATCGTACTTGAAGCTTTTCGTTTAGGTGCGGACGATTACTTAACGAAGCCCTTTAGTCCTAACGAACTTTCTGTGCGGATAAAGCGGTTTGCAGTAGTTAATCAGAGATGATTTTTTTTGAAGTACTGCTGTCATTTTTCTTCGCGCTGGCGATCTGCCTGATCACATTTCTTTCTTTTTATTTATTTGTCAGGAAAATCTGGAGAAGGGAATATGTTAAGTGGGACATGATGATAGATCTGTTACTTCGTAAAGCTATATTTTTTCATGAGAACAAGACCGGGCAACTGGCTTTAATTCCAGTAACTCCACGGTTAAAAGCCAACCTAAAGAACAAGAGATTCTGTAAGCAATTTGTGAAAAAAATTATTGCAGCAAAACGTAACATGTCTGGACGGTATGGCGAAAACCTGCGTCATTTATACATTCAGCTTGGCTTGGATAAAAAGGCACTCCGACTACTGGAAAGCAGAAAATGGCATGTGCGGGCTTATGCAATTCAGCAGATTGGAACAATGGGCCTTAAAGAGCATCTTACGAGGATATACCGTTATACCAATAATAAAAATGATCTGGTTCGGATTGAGGCACAGATTGCTGTACTGAATCTTTTTGGGTTCGAAGGACTTCGTTTTCTTGATATCATCTCGTATCAGATCACAGAGTGGCAGCAGATCAGGCTTTTAAAAGAATTGTCTACAGTGCCACAAGCCGAGTTAACGGGGATCGACAAATGGCTAAACTCCAGCAATCCGAGTGTTGTTATATTTGCCCTTAAATTGGTCCGGAATTATCATCGATATGAGCTTTATGAGCACATTGTAAGTTGCCTGGATCATGATGATGCCAGTGTACGAAGGCAGGCGATTTCAACATTAACCGAAATATATACAGAAAATACATCAGAAAAATTGCTGAGCAGGTTCGAGGCAGAAACCTACAAAAATCAGATCGCTATCATGAATGCGATTGCAGTGATTGGGGATGTGCAAAATGTTTCAATACTGCTAGGTTACCTGGAAGCCGAGCAGCACGAAATGAAATTTGCGGTTGCACGCGCGCTTGTTAACGGCAATGCTAATGGCCTGGAGTGTCTGCTTAACGATCCCAGATCGAAAACTTACCCCTTAAACGACATGATTCCTCAACTAAAAAGCGAGATTAAATGGTGAGCTGGCAATCGTTTTTAATAGATTTTTTTACTTATGGGTTATTAACCTATTCACTGCTGCTGCTGTCGTGCTACATATTTATTGCGGCATTTTCGATCGGAGAGATCCGTAACTATCTGCGTAAAAATAGTTTTACAGATTATGGTGTGCTGGCAGGTTCCAGGCAGGCGCCAAGTATCAGTATATTAGCACCAGCGTATAATGAGGGGGCAAACATTATCGAGAATGTGCGGTCTTTGTTGTCTATTAATTACACCAACCTGGAAGTAATTATTATTAACGATGGAAGTAAAGATGATTCGTTATCAAAGCTGATTGAAGTTTATGATCTTTATAAGGCCGACTTTTTTGTTAACGGCCAGATTGAAACCAAAGAAGTAAGAGGCGTTTACAGAAGCAGAAAAATAGTTTACAGAAAGTTAATCGTTGTTGATAAGCAGAATGGCGGGAAGGCAGATGCCCTAAATGTTGGTATAAATGTTTCAAGCAACGATTATATTGTTTGCATCGATGTTGATTGTATTTTAGAGCAGGACGCTATTCTGAAACTGGCCAAGCCATTTTTGGAAAACACGAAAAAGCGGGTGATTGCTACGGGGGGAGTGATTCGTATTGCCAATAGCTGCATTGTGGAAAACGGGCGTTTGCTCAAAGTTAGGCTTCCCAGGCAGTTCTTGCCACGTGTTCAAACGCTGGAATATATTCGGGCCTTTTTACTGGGTCGGATGGCCTGGAGCCGCTTAAATGGCTTGCTGCTCATATCGGGTGCTTTTGGCGCATTCGATAAAGAGATCGTAGTCAAGTGCGGTGGATATAATCACAAAACAGTAGGTGAGGATATGGAATTGGTCGTAAGAATGAGACGGTACATGGAAGAAAAGGGGATTGCGCACAAAGTGAGCTTTATCCCCGATCCGCTTTGCTGGACAGAGGCGCCATCGACCTTTAAAATACTGGGGCGACAGCGAAATCGCTGGACCCGGGGCACAATTGAGACCCTGCAGATGCATAAAGTCATGTTCTTTAATCCCAAATACAGGCTTTTAGGTATGATTAGCTATCCATATTGGTTTTTCTTTGAATTTTTAGCCCCTCTTGTAGAATTTTTCGGATTTATCGCCTTTATTGTCTTTGCCGGCTTCGGATTGATCCAGTGGTCTTTCTTTCTGGGCTTATTGCTTTTTATATTCAGCTTCGGATTTTTATACTCAGTTTTTGCAATATTGATGGAGGTGCTCACTTATAACCAATACAAAACGAACAGAAATCTTCTGCTTTTAATTCTTACTGCATTTTTGGAGCCATTAATCTTCCATCCGTTTGTGGTATGGTCGGCTATCAAAGGCAATATCGATCTGTTGAGGAAAAAGAATTCCTGGGGTGAAATGACCAGGAAGGGATTTACAAAAGAAAAAGTTTAATAATGATCAGCCGTTTTAAATCAGCAGCCATAGTTTTTCTGCAAATCGCCCTCGTTTGGCTTATTACTTTAATTGTAATCAGAGTTGTAGAAGTTGTGGTTAATGGATTAATTCATCAATTCCCGGCTAAGCTATTTAGTTTTATGCTGTGGTCATGGCTGGCAGATCTGAGCTTTTGGCTAAAATGGCTGATTTTTGAATTTATTCTATTTGTTCCGCTGTTTTTTATACATCCTAAACTGGCTAAAGTTAGTTTTAAAGTATTTGTTGCCATTACCATCTTCATTCAACTGGTGCTCTGCCAGTATTTCGCTACCGCCCTGGTGCCTTTGGGAGCAGATTTTTATGGTTACTCTTTTGCGGATATCAAGCAAACTGTTGGCGCATCCGGTACCGTAAGCATACCTTTAATTTTAAGTTTTTTATTCGTAATTGCACTCCTGGTCGTTGCACTTAAGCGATTGCCAAACCATATCAAGGTTCCGTTATGGCTGGCCTGGTCTTTACCTATACTGTCTGTTTTTTATCTAATGACCAGTGGCGAAGCGCATCTTTTCAAAAAAAACTTTGAAAACCTTTTTGTCAATAACCTCGCGCTGAACAAGGCCGATTACTTTTTTAGCAGTTCTTATACTCACTTTTATCCCGGGGATGAGGATGTGGATATTTATGCTGATGCCTACATTGGAGATTATGGCGACGGTAGTATTGCGCCCACAACTTTCAGCTACCTTGGTGGCTCGGAATACCCATTTTATAGGAAAGCGAATGATCGTGATGTTCTGACACCATTTTTCAATAAAGCCAACGGTAAACCAAATCTGGTGATCATCATCGTTGAGGGCTTGGGCCGGGCGTTTACCAATGAAGGTGCCTATCTGGGAAATTTCACTCCTTTTATCGATTCATTAGCCAATAAAGGCCTTTACTGGAAAAACTTTTTAAGTGCTGGTGGTCGCACGTTTGCAGTTCTCCCGTCTTTAGTAGGATCTTTGCCTTTCTGTAAAAATGGTTTTCTTGAACAGGGGCGGCAAATGCCAGATCATCTTTCTTTGTTCAGTTTGTTGAAATTTAATGGCTATAAAACATCATTCTATTATGGAGGAGATGCAAGCTTCGATAATATGAACCTATTTCTTCAAAAGAACAGCGTTGATGAAATCAGAGACCTCAAGTCCTTTTCTGCAGGCTACGCTAAGCTGCCGGCAGAAAACGGATTTTCATGGGGATATGGAGATCAGGAGCTATATAGATATTATCTGGCAAACA
The DNA here is from genome assembly GCF_049913135.1 of Pedobacter sp. R-06. Lineage (NCBI taxonomy): Bacteria > Pseudomonadati > Bacteroidota > Sphingobacteriia > Sphingobacteriales > Sphingobacteriaceae > Pedobacter > Pedobacter sp. R-06. The sequence continues at coordinate 122,711 of NZ_CP183977.1, forward strand.
GGCCTTCAAAAGCCGCCAAACCTGCAGAACTGAACGTAATTTTAACGGTCTCCACGCACAATCCTTTCCTGATTAATGAACAGAAAAAATATAATTCCAGGTTTGAACAGCGAATGACGGACCTGGGATTCGACGAAGCTAAGAAAGATAATTATCGTAATTACAAAAACCAGTATGGCACTATTTTATATGCCGACGATGCTTTGAGGAGCTTTTTTAACAATTATAAGAAAAGAGAAGACTACACCAACACCATTTTTGTAATTACCGGAGATCACCGGATGCCAGAGATCCCCATGAGTAACAAGATCGATCGCTATCATGTGCCTTTAATTATTTATTCGCCGCTGTTAAAGCGTAGTGCACAATTCGCATCCATATCTACACATTTTGATATAACGCCAAGTCTGCTAGCATATCTTCAGTCAGGCTATGGTATAGACTTACCCGGCGCTGTAAGCTGGCTCGGATCGGGACTTGATACTGCCCGCTCATTCAGGAACGTGCACAGTTACCCACTGATACAGACCAAAACCGAGATGGTCGATTTTATCCAGGGCTCCTATCACCTCAACGGCACATCGCTTTATCAAATAGGCGACAATATGCAAGAGGAGTTAGTAAGAGATGAGGTGAGTTACGAACGCATAAAAAATGCCTTCGAGAGTTTTAAGCGGAAAAATGCAGGTTTGGGTTCAAAGGCCAGGGTGCTGCCGCCATCGGTAATTTTAAAATATCGGCCGACGAAGAAATAGCTATTTTTTATTGTACTCGCGTTCCTGATCAAGGATGGTGGTCATCATTGGGCGATAAAAATTCCAAAAGAAGCTCGATCGTTCCATCGGGTTACTGGTGTCGTAGAATAGCCATTTGAATGCACCAATCCCTTTGAAATAAGAGGAAGACAGGCTTACCGGGTTGTCGCAGAAATCTCCGGAGAAGTAATAGAAGCGATAATCGGTTTCTTTGTGCATCAACACGGCAGGGAAAACAGCACTTAGCCCATTTGCCTTCAAAAGCGCCTGCCCCTTTTGGTTAACATTCATCCGAAAGCTGGCAACCTGGGTATTAATCGCCCTGTTTGGCTGAATAACGTCAAACCAGAATGCATATTTAATCTCTTCAGGCAAGCCCAGTACCTTTTGTCCGTATTCACCACTGATAATATGTGGCATCGGGTCTTTTAAGTCGCGGCCATCCTCCAGGATGATGACCCTGTCCTGATCGCTAACCAAAGCAATGCCCGACTTTTTAAACGGCCAGTTGTTGTTATTTGCCCGTTTATAATTATTAATGAGCCATCGCGGCAGTTCCTTATTTCTTGTCGTATCAAGGCTTTCAAAAAAGCGGCCTGTCCAGCCGGTCCAGTGCATCGCGAACATATCCTCAAACTGCTTTCTGGTTTCTTGGCTTGTAGGGCTTCCTATGCTGTTAAATTCTGTGATAATGAGTTTCTTTTTCTGCTTCATCTGCTTTAATAACTCAATATCCTGGCTACTCATCCCACCATAAACCATTCCGGAGCGTTCGTTGTTATTCTTTTGGGTATACCATTCGTTTCGATAAATGCCGTAGGTATCAGTAAAATAAACCAGGTTAATATCCTCACTTAATTGCTGTAGCTGATCATTGTTAAACCGCTCCAATCCCTTCAGGCGAAATTTTTCTCCCTCCAAAGGGAAAAAACCAAAATAATCGTGGTCGATTTTATAAAACTTACTGGCTGTTTTTGTTAGTTTCTCATGATTTAATATCCATAAGAAGGAGATGTGTTCCTGGCCTGCAGGTGTAAGAACTGTTTTATCGATTATGGCAGCAACCATTTTGGTTTTTGGGCTTAAATACCAGCAGAGCCACATTGTTAATGGAATGCCGGCAGCAGCAGCCAGTACAATCCATAGTTTTTTTACCTTCCTTTTCATTAGAAACGTCTTATGTAGCCAATCCCAAGATCAAGTTGATTGCCTTTGGTGTCGGGCCTGTATTCCTGGTTCTCTAACCCGAGGTTAACGATGAGGATATTAAGCGATTTAAATGCTTTCCGGTAACCGAGCGTGATGTTATTTGATCGCAGCTTGTAAGCCGTGTTTCCAATTAAAACATTATTCTGGGGATCATCTGGCGATAAACCAGTGCCCAGGCGAAGGCTAAAATAATCATCGGCACCACCAAAATAGTACCGGGTGGTTAAGGCGAAAGATTGAGAAACCTGATCGTTGGAAGGGGTTAAAAAAGTCCGTAAATTAAACCAAAAGCTTTTGTAGTATTTCCCTACTGATGCGGTATAGCTCCAGGTTGATTCGCCAAAGGTTAAATAGCGAAATCCGGCTTCTGCTTCAAAACTTGCCGGTAGGTTTGCATACAATGAAAAGCCTGCACGGTAGTGAGGAAACACGCCTACGTCGTTAGAGTACCCGCCACTGATATAGGCCTGGAAAGTGTTTGATATACGCGGATATGCGTCTACCTCGAACTGAAGGCCATTGCGGTTAAAACGGTTTGCATAGTTTATCCTTCCGGTAACCGAGCCCAATTTGGTTTGCCTGCTATAGTCTATACTCACAATGTGCCATGGATCATCGAATTGTTTATCGAAGTAAACAAAGTCGTAATTGAGTCCTATCTTGTTTTTGGAAGAATTTTCTCTTACTCTTGCGGCAAGTGTGCGTGCCTCGGTCAGGTTAGGCGATCGTTTCAATACCTCTTCAATAGTTGCATTTGCTTCAGGCCATTTTTTTAAGCTGTTAAGTATTTTAGCTTTCAATAGCAGCAGCTCATCGTCTGCAGGATGGAAAGTGAGACCTTTATTTACGTTAAGCAGGGCTTGTTCATTATTGTCTTCCCAAAATTCGAGGGTCGCATTAGCAAGATGTGCATCTTTGTTATCGGGTTGTTTGGCCAAAACCAGGTCGAAAGCTTGCCGGGCACTATCAGGTTGCTTGCTCCAGGTATAAACCCTGCCTAAAAAAATCCTGATATCTGCATAGTCCGGACTTTTAGCCAAAGCCTTTTTACTGAGCGCAATGGCCTTAGAATAGTCTTTTGATTCGAAGGCTGCAGTTCTTGCCTGGGTAAAGAGCTCGTCTGCATTACCTTCCTGTGCTTGCAAGAATTTGGAGAATACCAGGGCTGATAATAGCAATAAATAAAATTTGGGCTTCATGATAGCAAAAACTAGATTTTTAGCAGACAAAAAATTATGAATGGCGTTGAGGGAGTTCAATACGGAAGACTGTTCCCTGTCCTTTTTCAGAGGTGATGAGCATTTCACCATTTAGTTTGTCAATTAGGTGTTTTACCAGCGATAAGCCAAATCCGTAACCTTTTTCACCTCCGGTGCCTTGTTTTGTGCCAATACCTCCTGTTAAGATTTGTACAATTTCGTCTTCCATAATTCCGACGCCACTGTCGGCAACCACGATCCGTAAAATATTTGCTTCCGGTTTCACCACTACGTCAAGGTCTACGGTTATTGTACCCCCGCTGGGAGTAAATTTTACCGCATTGGAAATCAGGTTCCCATTAATCTGCAGCAGCTTGTTTTTCGAAAAAACAATATTTTTTTTGTCTGGGTTAATATTGATATTCAGATTGATCTTTTTACAGGTTGCCTGCGGTTCGTAAAGCTCCTGAAGCTTGGTGCGGAAACTGCTGAGGTCAAATTCATTAACACCTGGACCTTTCACTTCATCATTATCAGAAAGTATTTCGTCGGCAAGATCTAAAATTGATTTACTTCCACTATGAATTAATTTGATAAACTCAATTACCTGATCTAAATTGGCACTTTTTCCTTGTTCAGTAATAATTTCTGATAAACCTATTATCCCTGCAATGGGTCCGCGAATATCATGAGCAACTTTTTTGGTCGATTCCTTAAGATCTTTTAAATTATTTTGCAGCAACTCCATGGTCTGATAGGTTTTTATCCTGTTCATGATTTCCGCAGCAATGATCTTCAATAGCTCAATCTTTTCCGGGCTCAATGTTTTCAATCCGGTATCCAGCACACAAAGGGCGCCGATGTTTAATCCGTCGTTATCCTTAAGTGGTACACCAAAATAATAGCGAAGGGACAGCGGAGCACCAACATAGAAATTTTTATTAAAGCGGTCATCTGCCGAAAGATCAGGTACCTCGAACTGATCGTTTTGTGTAATCGTGTATTGGCAAACAGACTCTTCCCTGGTCATCTGCTGTAAATCAAGGCCATGTCTACCTATCGTCCACTGGGTATAGGCGTCGATGAGGTTAACTAATGAGATTTCTGTACCGGCTACTTTCGCGGCCAGATGGGTGAGGTCTTTAAAACTTTCAGACAGGCTTCCGTAATCAATATCGAGATCAGACAACCTTAAAAGCCTTTCGGATTCATTATATGGTACAGGATAATTTATTTCAGACATGGGTTTATGTTTCTAATGTGGAAATGACCATTTGCTTATATATAGGCGTACTATTGTCCTATCAAAAACATGCCGAAGATACGGTTTTGACGGCAAAAATTCAGGAACACAACTTATATGTTTCTTAATTATATTCTTGTTGGCAGTAATGGTAGAATCTTGAACAGGGATATCTTATGGGCCGCAAATCCTGGAGCCAATTTTATGCCTTTTATTGGTTTGGGCTTAATCCAATTTATGGAGTGGTAGTTATTCTGTACCATGCCCTTCAAAAAAAATGACTTCAGGAAAGAAGGGTTACTAGTGGGGAATTCGCATAAAGCTTAAAACCTCCCTAAAGAAAATTGTGAAAAAGGGTTAACTCATCTTAATTCAGTTTTTCCTTTTGAGGTCTTTGATAATGTATTCAACCCACTGATCGCCTGGTATGTTTAGCTTAACATCAGGACTGAACCCGGTTGCATCAATAGGCTTCTTATCAGTCCAGCTCGATTTTGAAACCGGCATCATGAGTATCAGCATTTTGCACGGAAGCGGTGTTGGTGATATTGGGCCTTCGTAATCCATCATGCCTACACTATTGCTACCGAACCGTGTTGTCTTTTTGCTTTGTTTCATTAAATGGAAAAGTATTCTGTAGAGCTACCGCAAAGTTCATCGGTAATTAGTGCAACTTTAGCAGGGCTGCCAAGAACAGAATCAAGGGGGATCGTTAATCCAGGGATCTGATAAAAGGTGTCCTTGGCAGATGTGAGTTCTTCGTAGATTTTTTTGAGATTAGCTACATATTGATCAGTATAGTATTTTTTTAGATCTATAGGTACTGGATTTTTGACGAAATACTCAAGCTCTGATCTTTTGAGCCGGACATTGTCATGTGAAATGCGAAGTAGGGGGCTGTCCTGTTTGATCGGGTTGGTCATAACGTAGGGTAAGAGAAAGCTCCAGCCGGAATTACCCCCTCCGTTTCCACGCAGATCTATGATCAGGTACTTACTATTCCTGATAGCTTTATCATTTGCTGCTACTAATTTCTCGATCTTACTGTCGTTATTAAAGAAGGTCGGGATTTTGATATAACTGGTTTCCTCGTCCAACCGAGAATAATCGAGGCCATTGTTGCTGTTTTTCCATGTACCTAACTCCTTTTTTTCTTTTGCAGTCATTTCATTTGGGAAAACCCTTCCAAAAAATGAAAAATTCCACAGCTGCAACAGGCCGCCCCTTTGCTGGACATAAAAATCTATACTGTTAAATACATTGTACTGATTTAGCAGATAGCCTTTCTGGTGCTGTTTTAGCGTAAAATAAACAAGTCCCCTGTGGAGCATACTATCCTTGCACTAAGTACGATAGCCTTATATTCATTGCCCGGAAATTTTTTTATCCCCAGGGTAATTGAACTGTCCGCGTTTATCCAAATACCTTCAGCGCCAATACCCGGTTTCAGTGTTTTAAAATAAGATTCGTTTACAGCTACGGTTTCTTTTTCGTAATCATCCTTGTTGAGGTATGTCAATGAAAAATGTTTGTCTGCAAAAAATCTAACATAATCTTTAATAAGATAGTAGCAGTTTTTAGGGTTGTTTTGATATTAAAGTCATCAGTTTTTATAGGATAAATCCCAAAAAGATATCATCCTGAGCGTAGTCGAAGGGCATTTATTTGCGATTTATCATCTCAAGAAGTCTTCGACTACGCTCTCCACAGGAGTCCTTCGGACAGACTGACAATCTCGGCGCTTAACTTAATGACATTGGGCCTCTCGCGGCCTGATTGGATATATTTTGGTCAATCTTTATGATGCCCTTAGTACCGGAAGGCAAATAGTTGAGGGCACAGTTTGGAGCGGAATCAGCTGAACTTTAGCCGATAAGTCCTTTTTAGAATTATATTATTGGTTTTCAGAATGTTGATGTGGTGAAAAGTGATGACTATCAGTTTTCAATCTGGTGCGCCTCACAAAATTTGACGCAGAACAGGGTAGGTTTGACCAACAGTTTAATCCAATAACCCTGCTATGAAAACATTTAACATATTCCAGAAAAAAATCAGACCTATTATCCTATTGTTTATGCTCTCACCGCTGGTAACAGTGGCGCAAACAACATATCAGCTTTCGCAAACAGCAAGCAATTCAGTTAAGGTAATGGGCACATCCAATGTTCACGATTGGTCGATGACATCCAAACAGTTCGAAAGCACAGGTACATTTAACTTCAATGCCCGTGGTGAAATGACAGATGTAACGGCCCTAAAATTTACTCTGGCGGCAAAGAGCCTCAAAAGCGGTAAATCTGCGATGGATGGCCGTACCTATAAAACGCTTAACGCAACCGAGTTTCCTAAGATAAGCTATCAGCTCACTTTTGCAACAGTTACCATGGTACAGGCAAAAAGGTATTCGATTCAGGCCACAGGAATCCTGACCATTGCCGGGAAAACACAAAGCCTTTCAATGACGGTAATGGCTTTGGTAAATGCAGATGGTTCCATCAGTTGCCATGGCAGCGAACAATTAATGCTGACCGACTATGGTATTGAACCACCAAGTTTTATGCTTGGCGCAATGAAAGTGGGTAACAACCTCGTTGTCCGGTTCGAGTTCGACTATGTTAAGGCATCAGTGGCAAAATAACAGTTCATCACTAAGATAAAATCATGAAAAATAAATTTACACTAGTTGCTGCCCTAACGGTAGTAATTGCGAGTTTGTATAGTTTTGGCGTACAGGCACAGGTTTCCAATCTCAGGCCTTACGATAAATCCGGTATTAATGTTTTTGAAGCACCCAAAGATAGCAATGCCGTGTTTGATAAAATAAAAGTCCGTTTTGGTGCGGGGTTTACCCAGTCTTTTCAAGGGCTGAAACATGAAAACACATCGGGCGGACTATATAAAATAACCCCGGGTTTTAATACTGCCAATGCCAATCTGTTCATGGATGTACAACTCTCAGATGGGATCAGGCTTAATCTGACGAGCTATCTTTCCTCCCGCCACCACAACGAAACCTGGGTGAAGGGTGGATATATCCAGTTTGATAAGCTGCCGTTTGAGGGCAAACTGTGGGACGATATTATGTCGGTAACAACCATCAAAATCGGACACATGGAGATCAACTATGGCGATCAGCATTTCCGCAGATCGGATGGCGGGCAAACGATTTATAACCCGTTTATTGAAAATTACATCATGGATGGATTTACAACCGAAATAGGCGGAGAAGTTTTGGTGAGAAAAAATGCACTGTTTGGTTTAATCGGCGTTTCCAATGGAATGATTAAAGGTAATATCGATAGCCTGATCGCGACTCCCCAAGATGCAAATGTGAACAAATCACCAGCCGTTTATGTAAAAGGCGGTTTTGATAAACAATTGAACAGCGATTTGAGGGTGCGTTTTGCAGCCTCTTATTATAGCAATAACAGTTCTGGCGGACAGACCTTATATGGCGGCGACCGTACCGGCTCGAACTATTTTATGGTACTGGAAAAAGTTGGCGCAGTAAATACCACCAATGCCTTCTCCGGACGGTTTAATCCTGGTTTTACCAAAAAAGTCAATGCTCTTCAGCTAAACGCATTTATAAAATTTCAGGGGCTAGAACTGTTTGCAACTTATGAAAACGCAAAGGGAAGATCAAAAACAGAGGAAGGCAGCAGAGGAGCTGAGCAAATGGCAATAGATGGCGTTTTCAGGTTCGGCAAGACAGAGAATTTCTTTATCGGTGCAAAATACAATGTGGTTACCGCCGCAATGGCTAATGTGCCAGCTGCCGGAACAACACCTGCAATAACTTATAATAATGATGTAAAAATAGACCGCATTGCTATTGCTGCGGGATGGTTTATGACCAGAAACATATTGTTAAAAGGCGAGTACGTGAGCCAGAAATATAAAGATTTCCCAACTGCAGATTTCCGGAGCGGAGGAAAATTTAAAGGTTATGTAATCCAGGCTGTTGTGGGGTTTTAGCCAATTGACAATTTGGCTGGAGTAATTTTGTTCCGGCCTTTAAAAATCATGATGAAGCCACTGTTAACGATCCTTTTTTTGCTGTTGGCCGGCTTGAGGCCTGCTGTGAAAACCAAAAATACCTCAAGATGGGTAGTGAGTGAAAACAGTATGCTAACGGTTAATGGATCAACCAATATAAACCGCTTTTCCTGTGTAATCCTGCGGTTTCCCAAAACCGATACCGTTCTGGTTTCGAAGGATAAAGCAGACCATATTGCGCTTTCAGGAACCTTAAATCTGGAGGTGAAAAATTTTGATTGTAGTAGTGCGATGATGACTAAACAACTACTAAATACACTGCAGGAGAACAGGTTTCCGGTGCTAAGGATCAAATTCCTGTCCTTAAAAGAAATCCCTTCCGAAGGTCAGAATAGTTTTGTTAAGGGCGATGTGGAGATCACACTATCAGGGGTAGTAAAAAGATTCGAAATCTGTTATCAGATAAATGTTAAACGAGATACTATCGAGCTGATAGGGCAACAGGCCATTAATTTTTCTGATTTTCATCTGATCCCTCCAAGAAAAATAGGCAGGCTCATCCAGGCTAAAGATCAACTGGTTGTGGCTTTCTTTTTAAAAATAGAACGCGCAGGGTAATTCAGGTGTCTTAGTGCATTGTGTTTATCTAAACTGTCCTTTTTCCAGCAGTGAAATCGTACTGAGCTGAATCTTATTTAACCTTTCCTGAAGTTCAAGGGCTTTGTTCTTTTCATTGAGCAAAGCCTTCAAGCGGTCAACTTCTGCTGTTAGCCGGTTTTTTTCCTGTAACTCTATCTTAGAGAAAACCTTCCCATTTTCGTAATAGCTGAAAAAATTGTAGTTCAGGATTTCACTCACGCGGACCAAAGTAAGAATATCGATCGTTGCGGTATTCAGCATTTCCTGTGCCTTTGTTTTGCTGATCTCAAGAGCGGCAGCAATGTCTGAAACAGAGATATCTTTCTGCTTCATTTCCTTCCAGATCATTAAGCCTATATGGACACTCATCTTGTATAACGGATAATTTTAAAACATTGAAATTACGGAAAGCATACTGATTTAATCATTTTTTGTGGTAATGATAATTAGTCTAAATATTTCTTTAGCATATCATAATAATGATCGGCCACTTAAATGGTAACGCCGGAAGAATCATTTTAATAACTGATGCCGTTCATATTTTTAACATCGGGTTTTTACAAACTTTATGCTTAATTAAACAGCGCACAATATGAAAAAAATCCTGGTACCTGTTGATTTCTCTGCAACTGCAGAGAACGCAGCCGATTATGCAACTGATCTGGCCCATGGTATTGGTGCCAGGGTAGAACTGTTAAATGTTTTTCAGGTTCCTGAATTTTCTCCTGCTGCCGCATCTCTGGTATGGCCGCTTGAAGAATATAAGCTGATAGAAGATGATGCTAAAAAGGCCTTAAGCAAACTGGTTGAAAAAGTTGAAGAAAAATATAAAAAGGCGCATCATGAGCTTGGTTTTAAAGCAGAAGTGTTTGGGAGATCTGTTCGTGGCGAGGTTGAACAAGAGATCAGTAAATATTTTGCTGAGTGTAAAATGAACCTCGTTGTGGCCGGACTAAACCGTGCAGATAAGTTAACCAAAACACTTATGGGCAGTGTTGCCAGAAAAATTATCGAACAGGAAATACCTGTTTTGCTTATACCTGCGGGATATAAGTTTAAGAAACCTAAAAAAATTGCTTTTGCCACAGATTTTAGCCATAGCGATATCCCGGTTTTATGTACACTTGCCGAATTTGCAAAACCTTTTAATGCCGATATACTCATTACACATACCGGTAATTCAAAATCAGATCCAGCGCTTTACAAACAAGAAACCGAAAATTTTTTAAACCGGGTTGCCGATCGGGTTAACTATAGAAATATCTACCACAGGCATGTAAACAGTGAACGGGTTCAAGATGGCTTGAACTGGATTGTAGAAAACGGACAGATCGATATGCTGACCATGGTGCACCGAAAACATAGTTTTTTTCATCAGTTACTTAAAGGTAGCTATACCCTAAACATGTCAGATCATATTCAGATCCCGCTTTTGGTTTTACCGCCATCACATAACATTCCCATGTAGTAGTCATCACCAGATAAAATTCAATTATTATAATCTATTGTAAAACAGAATATATGTATCCTAAAACAATGAAAGCCGCGGTTATCCATGAATATGGAGGGCCACTGGCTATAGAAGAACTTCCGGTTAGACCGCTCAATCAATATGAGATTTTGGTTAAGGTAATTTCATGTGGGGTATGCCACACCGATTTGCATGCCTGTAATGGAGACTGGCCGGTAAAATCAAAAATGCCATTGGTGCCAGGCCACGAAGCCATTGGCTTGGTAGCTGCAATGGGACATGATGTTAAAAGTGTTAAAGAAGGCGATGTAGTTGGCGTACCATGGTTATACAGTGCCTGTGGCTGTTGCGAGTTTTGCTTAACAGGCTGGGAAACGTTATGCTATGAGCAGCAGAATGGAGGCTATAGTGTTGATGGAGGTTTTGCAGAGTATGTAATTGCCGATTCGAGATACGTTGCCCATTTCCCTTCGCATGTAAATTTTGCAGAAATGGCGCCCATTATCTGTGCCGGGGTTACCGTATACAAAGGTTTAAAAGAAACTGATGCCAAAGCAGGTGAGTGGGTAGCCATATCAGGTATTGGCGGGCTCGGCCATCTTGGGGTTCAGTATGCAAAGGCAATGGGCTTTCAGGTTGCCGCGATTGATATCTCAAACGATAAATTGGAAATGGCCAGAAAACTGGGGGCAGACATTGTTGTTAATGCACTAGAGCATGACCCGGGTGAATTTCTTAAAAAACAAACCGGTGGTATGCACGGCGTATTGGTTACGGCAGTAACACCTGTTGCTTTTAGTCAAGGGCTTTCGGCATTACGCAGAAAAGGTACTTTATCGCTAAACGGACTACCTCCGGGCAGTTTTGCCCTTCCCATATTCGATACCGTATTGAACAGAATAACAATCAGGGGGTCTATTGTAGGCACAAGAAAGGATATGCAGGAAGCCATCGAATTTGCGGTAGATGGAAAGGTAAGGGCGCAGGTTAAATCAGCAAAACTGGAAGACATCAATGAAGTATTCGGACAGATGAAAAAGGGTGAGATTGAGGGGCGGATTGTTCTGGATATTTCTGGTGATTAGGTGTTTATCGATCAATGTTTAATAATAAAATAAGAAGATGTTAGGGATATTAAAAGAAGAGGACATAGAAAAGCTCCTTAAAGAACAATATATTGGCCGTTTGGCCTGCTATGCACATGGGATAAGTTACATTGTGCCCATCAATTATGTGTACAGCAGTGGCACAGTCTACGCGCATTCTGCTCCAGGGCAAAAAATCAGGATGATGAAAAGTAATCCTCAGGTTTGCTTTCAAACCGATCAGATCCGCGATACCTTTAACTGGAAGAGTGTGGTGTGCTGGGGCAAATTTGAAGAAATCATCGATGCTGCAGAAAAACAAAGGGCACTTCAGGGGATTATCCACCGAATGATGCCTTTAACCAATACGCCTTCAGAGCAACCATCGCATGGAACTGGCAAGAAAGATACTTATGATGAAGATATTATCGTGTTCAAAATTATCTTTCATCTTAAAACAGGTCGATTCGAGATAAACGATAGTATTGAATAAGCGGTTTTAGCAAAATATACCCCAAACTTTCCAAAAGGCATATTATAAATCGTTAAAAAGTGATCTCCCTCACTTTTTGTTTTGACAGGCATCATCTCCAGATCAGTTCAACTATAATAGTTTTGCTGTCGAAACCATTGTGGGTGTATCATAAAGGCGATTTCACCTCAGATGCTGTCATGTTGAGCCTGTCGAAACACCTTAAAGGGTATTTAAGCAGGTCCTTCGACAGGATGACAAATCTATCTTTATGATGCAACCTCAGATTACATAACGAAACACCATGCCACATTCATTCCATATCCCTGTATTGGGCCTCGGCTATTCTATTGATACGCCATTAAAAGTTGCCAGATACGGTATTTCATCCGTGCTATCTATTGTTGATGACGAACTGATTGAGCGCATGCGTGCTTTTCATTCAAAAAACCGCCAGATTCATTTCGAAGCAATTCCCAAAGGTGAAACCGATAGCAGGAGTAAACGCATCACGGCCTACCTCAACTTTTTGTCGGAAACCATAACCAACGATTTTAAATCCCTAAAACAACAGGATTTTGCCACGGGTAATGACATTTGCCGTTATTTTGAGCTACTGCCCGATACGGCTAAATTAAAGCATGGTTATGACCTGATGTTGCAATATCCTGAAGGTGAAACCAAGCAGACCTTCCAGGCACTTTTAAAAAATGCGATGCGGGTAGGGGCTATTGATGTGAACATCATGGCCAAGGTAGATAAAATGAATTATGTGGATGGCAAATATTCGGGCGATACCAATACCGATGCATTATCCGCACTCCGTGGTTTTGCCGAAAGTAAACTAAACGCCTCTGTTGTACTCTCTGCTGGCATGAACCCGAAATTATACAGCTACATGGAAAATTTTGAAGACTTTTTTCCAGATGAAAATGGCAAGCTGAAAAAGAAAATCATCTTAAAAGTAAGCGATTTCAGGTCGGCACTGATCCAGGCTAAATTTTTGGCGAAAAAGGGGTTATGGGTTTCAGAATTCAGGATAGAGTCGGGCTTAAACTGTGGTGGCCATGCATTTGCAACAGAAGGGTATTTACTGGGGCCGATTTTGGAAGAATTTAAGCTCAAAAAAAACGATATGCTTGCCGAGCTTTTTAAAATGTACCAATATGCATTGGTGCAAAAGGGAATCCGAACAGAAAAACAGCCCAAACAGCGGATTAGTGTTCAGGGGGGGATTGGTACGGCTGCAGAACACGATTTCCTCCTTCAATATTACAATCTCGATGCCACAGGTTGGGGAAGCCCATTCCTATTGGTACCAGAAGTAACTAATGTAGATGCCGAAACATTGGCGCAGTTGGCCAGCTCAACAGAAAGCGATTTTTATCTAAGTGGAGCCTCTCCGCTGGGTATTCAGTTTAATAATTTTAAAAACAGCAGTATAGAAAAACAACGGGCTGAAAGAATTGAAAAGGGCAGGCCAGGAAGCCCGTGTACCAAAAAATACCTTTGCAACAATACCGAATTTACCGAGCAAGCCATCTGTACGGCATCCCGCGAATATCAGCACTTAAAAATCAAAAGCCTCAAAACCGCTGGCCTGTCAGCAGATGAATACCAAAAACAGTTTAACCAGATCACCGAAAAGGTTTGCCTTTGTGAGGGCTTGTGCGCCGCCACCTATTTGAAACATGACATGGCTAAACCAAAAGAAAGCACCGCAGTAGCCATTTGCCCAGGGCCAAATCTGGCCTATTTTTCTGACGTATATTCTTTCGATGAAATGGTTGGCCATATTTACGGAAAAATTAACCTGCTGGCGCAAGTGGAAAGGCCACATGTTTTTATCAAAGAACTTAACCTCTATATCGATTATCTTCAGGATGATATTAAACAGCAGCTTCAACATTTTAGCGATAAAAAGAGCAAACAGTTAAACGCATTCAAACTCCAGCTGGCCGAGGGGATTAATTATTATAAAAAGCTTTTTGCCGAAGTTGCAGACCATGCATCTGGAGAATTAAAAGGATTATATGAGCAGTTGGCAAAGTCGAAAGACAAACTGGACGGATTGATTGTTGAATAAGAGAAAAAAGATCGGGAATAACTTTTCTATATTTACAAGGATATACTGATGTGTTACATGGATAGGTCAAAATTTTTGGATGCAATTATTGAAAATGCCATTGATGGGATTATTACCATAGATGATAAGGGACTCATAGAACATTTAAACCCGGCTGCACTTGAGCTTTTTGGTTATGGAAGGGAAGAGCTGGTAGGCAAAAATGTATCGGTTTTGATGCCAGAACCCGATCATTCGCGCCATGATGGCTACTTATCCAGATATGAACATACCGGGCAGAAACACATTATCGGAACCGGAAGAGAAGTTTCTGGTAAACGAAAAGACGGCTCGGTTTTCCCCTTCAGGTTAGGGGTAAGCGAAATAAAATTTAGCGACCGTAAAATTTATACCGGTTTTATCCACGATCTGAGTAAAGAAAAAGCCAATGAAGAGCAGATCAGAAGTTACACCGAAAAACTAGAGGTTAAAATAAAAGAACGTACACACGATCTGGTTAAACTGGTATCCGAACTCGAAATGGCCAAAGAAAATATGCAGGCGCTTTTTCAGAAAGAGAAGGAGCTTAATCAGCTCAAAACAAGGTTTGTTTCTATGGCCTCGCATGAATTTAGAACACCACTCAGCTCTATTCAGTTATCGGCTTCTCTAATAGATAAATATACCTCCAAACATGATGTGGCCAGCGTAGAAAAACACACGCTGAAAATCAAAAATTCGATTAATAACCTTACCACTATCCTGAACGATTTCCTCTCGCTTGAAAAACTCGAGGCCGGAAAAGTAGAAGCATCAGCCCAGTCTTTCAATATCATCAGCTTTGCTGAAGAAATAGCGGAAGAAATGCAGATGATGACCAAACAGAACCAGCATATTATTTACGAACATACAGGTACAACTGCCGAAGTTTACCTCGATCCAAATCTGTTGAAAAACTGTGTGATCAATCTGATTTCTAATTCGATAAAATACTCTGGCGCAGACACTTTAATCCAGTTCAATTCCATTTTAAAAGATGATGAACTTATTTTAGAGGTGAAAGATAATGGTATAGGGATTCCAAAAGTCGACCAGCACAACCTGTTCGAACCATTTTTCAGGGCACACAATACGGGCGATATCCCTGGCACAGGTTTAGGCCTGAACATTGTAAAAAGATATGTAGGTCTGATGAATGGCACCGTAGCCTGTCAGAGCGAACAAAATTCAGGTACGGTTTTTACGCTTAGCTTTGCGCTCGGTAAATAATTTACAATTAAACACTCAACCTCCATGAACAAGAAAGTTTTGATTATTGAAGATAATGACGACATAAGGGAAAGTACTGCTGAAGTGCTGGATCTGGCCGGTTATGAAACTTTTACCGCGAAACATGGTAAGTTAGGTGTAGAAATGGCTTTGAATCATTTGCCTGATGTGATCCTCTGTGATATCATGATGCCAGAACTGGACGGGTATGGGGTTTTGTACCTGCTGAACAAAAACCAGAAAACGGCAAATATTCCTTTTATTTTCATTACTGCAAAAACTGAGCGGGCAGACATGCGAAAAGGCATGGAAATGGGGGCAGATGATTACCTCACCAAACCGTTTGATGATATAGAACTTTTTAAGGCCATAGAAAGCAGGTTTAAAAAGAAACAGCAATCAGCTGGCTTTAATGCAGCATCAGGCAATAGCGAAGCGGTGATGGACGAGCTCCGTAAAAAGGGTAAATCAAGGCCAATTGCCAACAAACAGATTATTTATGTAGAAGGGGATGAACCGACCCATCTTTATTATGTAGTTAAGGGGCAGGTAAAAACGTACAAACGTTTTAAGGATGGCAGGGAACTTTCGTCGAGCTTGTATCATGATGGCGATTTTTTTGGATATGAAAGTTTGTGTAATGGCGAGGTATACACAGACAATGCAGCAACCTTAATTGAATCAGACATTATCCAGATCCCCAAAGCCGATTTTATGGAGTACCTGCTCAACCATCAGGCCGTATCCAAAACTTTTATTGCTTTACTGTCTGGAAATGTGCGCGATAAAGGAAAGCAAATGCTTCAATTGGCCTATTCATCGGTACGAAAACGTGTAGCTGAAGCATTGCTGCAAGTAGCCGCTAAATTTGGAGACGGTGTTGAAGATAGCTGTACCATCAGAATTTCGCGCGATGACCTTGCTGCGCTGGTAGGTACTGCCAGTGAAACCGTAAGCAGAATGCTTGCTGATTTTAAAGATGAAAAGCTGATTGATAAAACAGGCAATGCCATAAATATCCGCTCGATCGAAAAACTCAGAAATATTAAACAGTAGTGCGATCATTAGTTAACTGGTAATTGTGGGGCTGGACTTAAAGGAGTCGCAGCAAGCTATTTCGATCAGCAATGTGCTTAATCGATTCCGCACTGCCAACTTTCAAACTAATCCTATCCCGGGTAATACTTCTTTTTCCCGGGATAGGATTGTTTTTATGGTAAAGTGGTTAAATTAACACTTGGGGCTATGCCGGTAGCGCTTCTGTTCAAAGCTGTTCCGTAAGCCGTATAAGAGGCAAAAAAACCTCCATTTTTCAGATAAAAGTTATTGCCTGTAACGCCACCCTGGTAATCCATACGTTGCTCAGCTGATGCAGTGGCATCGTAGCTAAAACTGGCATTGGTAACCTCTGTCCAACTGCCGCTACTAGTTTTATACCATTGATTGCCGTAGTTACAACTTCTTTGCAGGTAGCCCTGGTCTGGGTTAAAGTTCTCAATAAACGAATACATTCCTGTTAAATATGCAGTTGTATTTGGACGTTTCCATTGTGCTATGATCTTCCAGGTACCATTTTCGGGTGCATAAAACCAGGCCGTATAATCCGATCCGCCGGCACCATCGGGTTTGCCCCGCAATAAGAATTTATAGGAAGTACCCGCTACCCAGTTAAATAAGAGATAAGATTGTCCGCCCGTGCCTTCGCCGCCGAACCCATTAGAGGTTATATCAGTTCCCTTCCTTACCAAAGTAGTGCTGCCGGTTGATGGATCCCATACCGAAAATAAAACCCTTCTTTCTGTAGCTGAGTTAACTTGCATGCCAAAGTAACCCCCGCTAAAACCATCGGCCATGAAATAAGAACCGATTTTGTCTTGCCCGCTGGGCACATTCAGCTCACTGTAAAACCATTCTGTGCCCGATGGTACGGTGTAATTTAAATGGCACGATGGGCCTCTTCTCGACCAATAATAATCAGCTACGGTATTGGCATATTGCACATTTGAAGCCACAGCAGGCCCGCTAATCACCAGATCGGAAATGTCGCCATAGTAACTACCTGTTTTACTCACTCCTTGTATATCTACCCGTACATAGCCAGCAGCTGTAATATTTACGGTACCAATGGTAGTTGTGGTGGCAGTGGTACCGGTAATGGTTTTATTAAATACAGTGCCGTTAATTGTTACCTTAATGTTACTGCTTCCTGAAGGTACGGTGCCTTTTACCGCTACAGTTAAACTCCCGGTAAGTCCTAGACGGAACCATACACTGGTAATCGTGCTGGCTGATGTCCAATTATGTAAACCAGTATCATTAATTAAGCCACCTGTGCCAGCGGTATAGGCATTACCACCTAAACCGACGTTTAGGGACGAACCGCCCAAACTTTCGGTAACTGCAATGGCGTTTTTAATTTTTGATGTCTCTGTTTCCGCTGGGGTTTCTGTTTTTTTACACGAATACAGGCTTAGCAATAAGAGCAGGCCTGTGGCAAGTGAACTTGTTTTTTTCATTTTGGTTAGTATATGGTTGTTTATAATTAAGTTGCACACATTTTACCAATCTATAATGCAGATGGTTTTTTGCTTAACCCAGCCCCATTTTCAACTGTCGGTTTTATAATTGTCACGCACGGCCGCTAATCCAACCCAAACACATTAGTGCAATAAAAAACAAGGAATATTTTGCACTAACCAGAATTGAAGTTAACGACTAACAATTGATAAAAATTAAGATTCTCAGCGCAAACGTTTGCTCAATACAGCAATATTTTGCAAGGGAAAAAGACATCATTTTATAGGTAATACAGCTTTTGTGAAGTTTGTAGTTGTATGTAGTCTTAATATGGGTTAAACAAATCATTTTTGTTAAATGCTGTTCTAAACGATTTGATTATTAGTGTTTTATAGCTTTGTTTTTGAGCTTTTTTTGGATAAACACAAACGTTTGTGTGAAGAAATGTAATTAATTTATTGATCATTGGTCCATTGGTAATTAGTTAATAGTCTTATTCTTCATTGGGCGACTGGAAGTGTACGCCAGCCTGTGGCGATTATCGGTAAAGCAATCGCATTAGGTGATTTATTTGTTGGTTGTTTAAATCGCTTAATTGCCGCTAAACGCCAAATCAAGAAATGTAATAAAAATCATTTTTTTCTCTAAGCATCCTCACCTGTTGCGGTTTACTTCCACTATAGTTTTGTACTCATAAACTCTGTATATGAAAGCTATAGCTTACAACATCAAACCCGATGAAAAGGAATGGTTGGTACTGGCCAATTATAAAAAACACGACATTACCATAATTGCCAATAGTTTAACTATTGATACGCTTTCATTTGCTACCGGAAAGGAAGCCCTGCTGGTTTTTAACAACGATGAACTAAGCGAGGCGATGATTCTGGGACTAAAAGCCCTGGGTATAAAATACATCGCAACCTCATCATTCCAAACAGACCATCTTGATTTAAAAGCTGCCGGTTCTGCCGGGATCAAAGTGGCAAACGTTCCTTTAGCATCCGGCGATGCCGACGCTAAACAGCGGATGGAACAGGTGATCAAAAACCTCGATCAATGGGCTGTGGGTAAATGTGTAGGTAGCGCGTGCTGCTGTCAAAACGAATGTGCTACCGTAAAAGCGCTGAAATAATGGAAACTGCTGCATTACTTAAAAAATACAATGTTGCCGCACCAAGGTATACCAGTTATCCAACTGTTCCTTACTGGGATAACGAAAATTTCAATGCAAATGGTTGGCTAGCCAACGTAGCCATTACCTATGAAAGCCATAAAGATGAAGGGATCAGTCTGTATATTCACCTTCCATTTTGCGAAAGCCTATGCACCTATTGCGGCTGCAATACCCGAATTACAAAAAAACACAGTATAGAAGTACCATATGTGAACGCTGTACTTACAGAATGGAGAATGTATGTAGATGTTTTGAGGGAGAAACCCAAATTAAAAGAACTGCACCTTGGTGGTGGAACACCAACTTTTTTTAGCGCCGAGAACCTGGAGTTATTGATCAATGGCATTCTGGAAAACTCAACTTTGGTTCCTGATGCAGAATTTTCTTTTGAGGCACATCCAGCCAATACCACTAGTGAACACTTAACCATGCTGTACAGTCTTGGTTTTAAAAGATTAAGCCTGGGAATCCAGGATTTCGATCCTAAAGTGCAGTTCCTGATCAACCGCTTTCAAACGTCCCAACAGGTAGCTGTAGTTACTGCGAAAGCAAGGGAAATCGGTTACACCTCTGTTAATTTTGATTTGATTTATGGTCTTCCGGGTCAAACAATTCAGGGCTTAGCAGATACCATAGGAGCTGTGATCGATATGAAGCCAGACCGCATTGCTTTTTACAGTTATGCCCATGTGCCCTGGTTAAAGCCAGGCCAAAGACATTATACTGAAAAAGATCTTCCCCTGGGCGACGAAAAATTTGCGCTTTACCAATTGGGCAGGCAATTGCTTGATGCCGCAGGATATAAAGATGTGGGGATGGATCATTTTGCCCTGAACAGTGATTCTTTGTTCCAGGCAATGACTGAAAAGAAGCTGCACCGCAATTTTATGGGCTACACCAATAAACATACCCATTTACTTATCGGCCTTGGTGTATCTTCTATTAGCGATAGCTGGACAGCTTTTGCACAAAACCCAAAAACGGTAGAAGATTATCTCGATAAAATTGAACAAGGTATACTCCCCGTAGAAAAGGGCCATTTCCTTACAGGAGAAGATCTTGAGGTAAGAAAACATATCCTTAACATCATGTGCAAGGAAAATACAATGTACAACGAAGGTATTCCAGAACAAGTATATGGTAGGCTGTTGCCCTTATTACGTGATAAGCTGATCTGGGTAACCGAAAAAGAAATCAGGATTACCACCAAAGGGCGATCTTTTTTAAGAAACGTGTGTATGGCTTTCGACGAGAAACTATGGCTTAAACAGCCCAAAACCCAATTGTTCAGTTCATCAATTTAAATACAGGTTAAAAATGGAAGATCAAAATAAAACCGCAACACAGGCAGTTTGCTATCATTGTGGTGAAGATCTGCCCAAGGTAAAATATCAGGTAGGAGATAAAGATTTTTGCTGCGCGGGCTGTATGGCCGTTTTCAAGATCCTTTCAGAGAATAATTTATGCAATTATTATGTGTACAATAATAACCCAGGCAGGCAATTTAAAAATGAAAGTCATTTAGAATATCTCGATGAGCCAAAAATTATCGATCAGCTGCTCGATTATAAACATGAAAGCTCGAGCATCATTACATTTTACATTCCGGCCATTCACTGCAGTTCATGCATCTGGTTGCTAGAACACCTCTATAAAATCAACCCCGCTATATTCAGCTCACGGATCGATTTTCTTAAAAAACAGATTACCATAAGTTTCAATCACGACGAAATTTCGTTGAGGCATCTGGTAGAAACCTTAAACCAGATTGGCTACGAACCTTTGATCAGTCTGCAGGATGTAGTACAGGAACACAGCAGTTCGGTAGATAAAGCTTTGGTGTTAAAAATAGCCGTTGCCGGATTTTTAATGGGCAATGTTATGCTCTTTAGCTTTCCGGAATATTTTGGTTTATCAGGTTTCGAGAAACAATTTCAATCGCTTTTTGGCTGGCTAAACCTTACGTTCGCTATTCCTGCTGCTTTTTATTGTGGCCGTGATTATTTTACCTCAGCAATAACAAGTCTTAAACACAGGCATATTAACCTCGATACCCCTTTAGCATTAATTATTGCGGTGCTTTTCTTGCGCACTGCCTTCGAAATTCTTTTCAGTACAGGCCCAGGTTTTGCCGATACCTTAACAGGATTGGTATTTTTGCTTTTAATGGGTAAATGGCTTAAACAGCGCACCTATCATCACATTTCTTTTGATCGCGATTACCGTTCCTATTTTCCAATTGCCGTAACTACCCTGCAAAACGGTAAAGAAAAGCCAGTATCTATAAACGAAATCAAGATCGGCGACCGGCTGTGGATCAGGAATGGTGAGCTGGTTCCTGCAGATGCGATTCTAATGAAAGGTGAGGCCTGGATGGATATGAGTTTTGTTACCGGCGAATCAGACCCTGTACATAAAGTTCTGGGCGAAATTATTTATGCAGGTGGCAGGCAGACCAGTGAGGCCATAGAACTTGAAGTGATCAAACCTGTTTCACAAAGTTATTTAACCGGTTTATGGAACAACGATAATTATAAAAACAATAACGAAAAACAAAACTTTAACGATACCGTAGCCAAATACTTTAGTCTGGGGGTTTTCCTGATTGCATTTGCCGCTACCGGGTATTGGTTGCTTCAGAACGATAGCCACAAAGCATGGTCGGCATTTACCGCCGTAATTATTGTGGCCTGTCCCTGCGTATTGGCTTTAAGTACCCCATTTACACTATCTGCAATTTTATCGGTTTTTGATAAGAAGGGATTTTATGTAAAAAATACAGATGCCGTTGAAGAACTTGCCAAATGCGATACCCTGATTTTCGATAAAACAGGTACCCTAACCAGCAATGAAAATGCAGAGATAGGTTTTAGCGGAACGATATCCGCGGAGGAGAAGGTTATTGTTGGCTCTCTCTTGCGAAATTCTATCCATCCTTTGAGCAGGCATATCTTAAAAGCTCTGAATGTTGATCGGTTTTATTCACTCAGCGATTATAAAGAGGTGGTAGGAAAAGGTTTGACCGCTAAAATAAATAACCACAGCATTTATGCCGGACATCTTTCTATGCTGCCCATGGAAGTAAAATCTGCTCGCGAAAGCGGCGTGCATATTGTGATCGACCATGTTTATAAAGGGTGTTTTGATATCAAACAGCAGTGGCGCTCAGGATTAGCGCAGTTGATTTTAAAACTTTCGAGATTGAAGCTGCTGGTTTTATCAGGCGATACCGATAAAGATCGTTGGATTTTGGATACGATATTCACCGAAAAAACAACGATCAGGTTTCGCCAAAGCCCTCACCAAAAGCTCGATGCAGTTTTAAAGCTTCAGCAGGGTGGAAATAAAGTAATGATGCTGGGCGATGGGTTAAACGATGCCGGAGCCCTAAAACAAAGTGATTTTGGAATCGCATTAACGGATAACATCAATAATTTTACGCCTGGCTGTGATGCCATTCTCAAAGGCAGCGCCTTAAACTTCCTGCCAGATTTTATCCGGTTAAGTAAAGATGGGTTGAAGATTATTAAAATAAGTTTCGCAATAGCCATCGCATATAATTGTATCGGTATTTATTTTGCCGTGCAGGGCACACTTTATCCGCTGGTGGCCGCGGTGTTAATGCCGATTAGTACGGTTACCATTATCTCCTTTACCACTATGGCAACCAGATGGTTTGCCCGTAAAAATAAACTGATATGAACATCCTTTACTTTTTGGTTGGCTGCAGCGTTTTAATGGCACTTATTTTTTTGGCGGCGTTTTTCTGGGCCTATAAAACCGGTCAGAATGATGATGTACATACTCCAGGTATCCGCATGCTCTTCGATGATGAGGTTGTTGCTGAAAAAAGTGAAGAAGATCACTTTTCTAGCTAAGCACCATCATCCTTTGTCTGTCCACTGGAGAATACCTTTGGTGTACAAAACATACAAAATTCTGTTTCTATTATGCAGTTAGAAAAATTTACTTACGATAACAAGATTGTCAGGAACTTTGGTATTGCCACCTTGGTTTGGGGAATAATCGGGATGACTGTTGGCCTGCTTGTAGCCATGCAGCTCTTCAAACCCGCAATGAACATGGGCAGCCAGTACACTACATTTGGCCGGATCAGGCCGCTGCACACCAATGCCGTAATTTTCGCCTTTGTGGGCAATGCCATTTTTATGGGTGTTTATTATTCCCTTCAGCGCTTGTTAAAAGCACGGATGTTTAGCGATGTGCTGAGCAAAATCCACTTCTGGGGCTGGCAGCTGATCATTCTATCCGCAGTGATCACACTTCCTCTGGGCTTTACAACCTCACATGAGTATGCAGAGCTCGAATGGCCGATTGATATTGCCATCACCATCATATGGGTGGTTTTTGGCGTAAACATGTTCGGTACCATTTTCAAAAGGAGAGAACGCCATTTATATGTGGCCATCTGGTTTTACATTGCCACATTTGTTACCATAGCGGTATTGCACATTGTAAACTCTTTTGAGCTGCCTATTTCTTTCATGAAAAGTTATTACGTGTATGCCGGCGTTCAGGATGCATTGGTACAATGGTGGTACGGGCATAACGCGGTGGCATTTTTTCTAACTACGCCTTATCTGGGCATGATGTATTATTTCTTGCCAAAGATGGCAGGAAGACCCGTTTACTCTTATAAATTAAGTATCCTGCATTTTTGGTCGCTCATTTTTATTTACATATGGGCCGGCCCGCACCATTTATTATATACTTCATTGCCTGGTTGGGCACAATCATTGGGCGTTGCATTTTCGATCATGCTAATTGCACCAAGCTGGGGCGGTATGATCAACGGACTGTTAACCTTGCGTGGCGCCTGGGATAAAGTAAGGGAAGATGTAACCCTTAAATTTATGGTGGTTGCCCTTACTGCTTATGGTATGGCCACCTTCGAAGGTCCGTTATTATCATTAAAGCAGATTAACGGTGTAGCCCACTTTACCGATTGGATTGTAGCACACGTACACGTAGGCGCGTTGGGCTGGAATGGCTTTTTAACCTTCGGTGTACTGTACTGGTTAATTCCACGCATTTACAAAACAGAACTATACTCTAAAAAACTAGCTGGTTTCCATTTCTGGATCGGTACTCTGGGTATACTCTTTTATGCCGTGCCGATGTATTGGGCTGGTTTCACACAAGGGCTGATGTGGAAAGAATTTACGCCCGAAGGTTTATTAAAGTACCCGAATTTCTTAGCCACCACACTGCAGATTATCCCGATGCATGTTTTGCGTTCAATTGGTGGTGCACTGTATTTAACCGGCGTTATCGCAATGACTTATAACCTGGCCAAAACCATGTTAGGAGCTAAGTTGCTTGCCAATGAACCGGCAGAAGCCATGCCATTAAGCAAAGTTATCATCGAAACCGCTTCAGCCGATAAAGCCTGGCATAGGGTTCTGGAACGTAAGCCAATGAAATTTATGGTGTTATCACTCATTATCATCCTAATTGGGGGCATGGTAGAAATGATGCCCACTTTTACCATTCAATCTAATGTTCCAACAATTGCCAGTGTAAAACCTTATTCAGCGCTCGAACTTCAGGGGAGAGATCTGTATATCAGAGAAGGCTGTGTAAACTGCCATTCGCAAACGGTACGGCCTTTCCGTTCAGAAACTGAACGATATGGAGAATATAGTAAAGCAGGAGAATTTGTCTACGATCACCCGTTTTTATGGGGGAGTAAACGAACAGGGCCTGATCTTCATCGCATAGGCGGGAAATATTCTGATGCCTGGCATTACAATCACCTGGTTGATCCTACTTCAATGTCGCCAGGAAGCATTATGCCTCCATATGCATGGCTGATTGAGCAAAAGCTGGACATTACAACCACAGCAAGCAAGATCAGGGCCATGCAAACATTGGGCGTTCCTTATCCCGATGGTTATGATAAACGTGCTAATGATGATTTAAAAGTTCAGGCAGAAAAGATTACACTCGACCTAAAACAGAATAACATTAAGGTTAAAAGCGACAGGGAAATAGTAGCCATTATTGCTTACCTGCAACGTTTGGGTACCGATATCAAAGCAAATAAAGAAACCATTCCTTCAAATCAATAAAATATGTTCAACCAGATCAAAGATTTAGCCGGTGGCGAATTATACCTCATCACCTCTCTGCTCATGTTCATGGTGTTTTTTGTAATCGTGGGTATTTACCTGCTCAAACTAAATAAAAAACATATCGAAGTAATGAGCCAGCTTCCCATTCAAGACAATCAACCTATTGCATATGAAGAAGATTAAACTATTGTTATTATTCCTGTTTATCTCGATTACAGCCTTTGCTGCGGATGAGAAAGCCGCAGAAACCGTAACACCTGCTCAGGCAGGCTTGGGGCTAAACCAATCGGAAATACTGATTATCATCCTCCTGGTTTTTGCAGTTGTGCTGCTTTTTGTCTCAGTAACCCTGTTAAATGCATTCAAGGTAATGTACCAGGAACAGTTAAATCCTACACCATACACCAAGCCGGTAAAAGAGCCGGTTTTGGATTACGATACCTGGTTAAAGCAACAGCCTGTTAAACCTTCAATCTGGACAAAACTTTTAAGTTTAAGGCCAATTGAAGAGGAAAAGGATCTGGTAATCGATCATGCTTACGATGGTATAAAAGAACTGAACAACCCTGTTCCGGCCTGGTTTAACTTCCTTTTTTTTGGTACAATGATTTTTGCTGCGGCATATCTTTTTTATTACCACATTGGTGGTTATGGAGACCTGCAGGATAAAGAATACGAAAATGAAATGGCCAAAGCGAAGATAGAAAAAGCAGCCTACCTCGAAAAATCGGCCAATACCATTGATGAGAATTCGGTTAAATTTGATAATACACCAACCGTGCTGGAAGAAGGAAGAACAGTTTTTACTACAAACTGTGTGGTATGCCATGGCGATAAAGGCCAGGGCATTATCGGGCCAAATTTAACCGACGAGTATTGGTTGCATGGCGGAGGCATAAACAATGTTTTTAAAACCATCAAATATGGAGTGCCCGAGAAAGGAATGATCAGCTGGGAGAAAAACTTAAATCCAAAACAGATCAGTGCCGTTGCCAATTTTATCCTATCGCTAAAAGGAAGTAATCCTGCAGGAGCCAAAGCACCGCAGGGTGAGCAATACGAAGCGAAAGATTTAAAAGACAATGAGATGAAAACACCAACCGACAGTGTGAACCAGGCTAATGTTACCAAAAAATAAAAAAGAAAATAAAGGCGGGGGCAGAAATTTTATCTATCCTAAACAGCCATCAGGCAGGTTATATACCTACCGGAAATGGGTAAGTTATGTGCTGCTTTTATTTTTGTTTGCCTGTCCATTTTTAAAGCTTAACGGTGAGCAACTGGTACTGCTCAACTTTATAGAAAGAAAATTTGTATTCTTTGGATTGATTTTTACCCCGCAGGATTTTTACCTGTTTGCCCTTGCAATGCTCATTTTTATTATGTTCATCGTATGCTTTACAGTAGTGTTGGGCAGGCTATGGTGCGGATGGGCCTGTCCGCAGACAATTTTTATGGAAATGGTTTTCCGTAGAATTGAATACTGGATTGAAGGCGATGCCAATAAACAAAAGAAATTAGACGAAGCAGGTTGGACCGCGGAGAAAATATTCAAAAAAGTAAGTAAACATTTTATTTTTCTGATGATTTCTTTTGCCATTGCAAATACCTTCCTGGCTTATATGATTGGGTCGGCCGTACTGTATAAAATTATAACCGAACCAATTGCTGGCCATGTATCGGGCTTTGTATCCATCTGGCTATTTACATTTATATTCTATGGGGTTTTTACCTATGTACGCGAAGTGGTGTGTACGGTAATCTGTCCGTACGGCAGGCTGCAAGGTGTGCTGTTAGATAATCAAAGTCTGGTGGTAGCCTACGATTTTACCAGGGGCGAGCCGCGGGGCCATCTTCAAAAACAGGACGCAGCTTTAAAAACGGGAGATTGTATTGATTGTGGGCTTTGCGTGCAGGTTTGCCCCACAGGTATCGATATCCGCGAAGGTACACAGCTCGAATGTGTAAACTGTACTGCCTGTATCGATTCTTGCAACGAGGTAATGCTTAAAATAAACAGGCCCAAAAATCTGATCGGTTTCTTCAATCAGGATTTTATTAAGGAACGTAAACCCTATAAAATTGGATTAAAATCTTACGGTTATGCTGCGGTACTCTTTGTGGTAATGATGGTTTTTTCGTCACTGATCTATAAAAGAGAAGATATCCAGACCACGGTATTAAGAGCAAGTGGTACTTTATACCAAAGCAGGGGAGCAGATAAAACGAGCAATCTTTATAATGCAGAGCTGATCAACAAAACCAATAAAGCAGTAAAATTCAGATTTAGGTCGCAAAATGATGGTGATGAAATTGATTTTATCCAAAAAGCTGATGTTTTGCCAAAAGAAGGTTCAGTGCACCTTACTTTCTTTCTGATCAGGAAAAATAATGCCATTAAAAAATATAAAACCGAAACTGTTTTCGAGATTATTGCCAATGGCAAAGTTTTAAGCACAGCGACTACAAGTTTTTTTGCGCAACCGGAAGGAATTGAGGATTGAATGAGAGCGTGATTGAAGAAGCGAAAATGATATCTGCTTGTGGATAATCACGCATTCAAAATTTAAAAAAGAGATATGAACTGGGGAACAAAAATAGTGTTGGGAATGATTGCATTCATGATGTTTATTGTGGGGATGGTAGTTTATATGTTCCATGTACACGGACGGGATGCGTTGATCGAAGAAAATTATTACGAAAAGGGGATTAATTATAATGCAGAATACAATGCCAAACAGAATGTACTCAATGATGACGCTAAACCCAAAATTACCATTACAAAAACTCAGATTATCATTCAGGTAAAGGATAGTGCAAAATACGATCTTGTTTTAATGCGGCCTGCCAATAGCAACGATGATGTTAAGTTAAAGGGACAGACCACAGGAACGGCGAATCTTATTCTGGTTGATAAAACTAAAATGCCCAAGGGAATGTGGTTTTTAAACCTCCAGTGGCAGGTTTCAGGAAAAGATTATCTGTTTAAAAATAACATCACCCTATGATGGATTTTTTACCATTGGCATTTTTGATGGGGCTTTTTGGAAGCGTTCATTGCGCCGTAATGTGCGGACCGATCATGCTGGGTATGCCATTCAGAAAGCAGGATTTCTTTCAAAATGGATTACAGCTCTTGTTGTACCAATTTGGCAGAATTGCCGTGTACACTGCATTAGGATTGTTGGTCGGTACTTTAGGAAGCAGTATCCGCATTTTTAGCGATCAGAAAATGCTGAGTATCTCAATCGGTTCTATACTGATTTTATTCACAGCACTACAGTTTAATGCTACTTATAGAAATAGGTTTTCTAAGTTCCAGTCATGGGTGCTCCATCCGCTAAGCAGATTAATGGGAAAAGTATTCAATTTGCCATTTTGGGGATTGTTTGCCGGAATGCTTAATGGCATCATTCCCTGCGGAATGGTTTATCTGGCACTCGCAACTGCTTTAAATACCGGTAGTATTAAATCTGGTGGTACTTTTATGCTTCTTTTTGGATTGGGTACCACGCCACTGATGCTCATGATTTCGTTAGGCGGGATCTTTCTGAAAAAATACATCCGCTTCAACACCAATAAGCTTATTCCCTGGTTTATGTTCTTTATGGGTGCCTTACTTATCTTGAGGTCGGCAGATTTGGGTATTCCCTTTATATCACCAAGAAATACGGGTGCCTACGGTCATGTTATAGATTGCCGGTAAAAAAGCGCCACTTTAATGTGTTTTCTATTCAAATGGAAATTTAATGTTTTAGATAAGAAAATTGTTGCATTCTACTAAATGTAGTACTGCAATATCCATGGATCAACTCCAAGTGGCCATGAAAGGAAAGCCAGTTGAATATCCCCGATATTTTGCTGCAGGCTCCTTACCAACCGGTAATCACTGGTACGAGTTTGAACTCATACCAGTAGATTAGAAATTACTTAGCTAAGTAGGTCATGCCACCATCAACAAGAAGTTCAGCGCCAAGCAAAAACGAAGAATCTTCAGAAGCAAGGAAAACAGCAGTTTTACCAATGTCTGATGGCTGCCCGATCCTGCCTATCGGCATCACGCTTGCAAATTGCGTTTTCACTGCTTCGATTTGTTCAGCAGGAACGAACTTATCAAATGCAGGTGTGTCCGTAGTACCCGGTGTTATTACATTTACCCTGATTTTTCTGGTGAGCAGGTCGTTTGAAAAACTTTTCGCTAAAAAGATCACTGCAGCCTTTGCTGCGCCATAAAGCCCAAATGATGGGTATGCCCGATGTGCGGCATTTGATCCGATAAGAATTATAGCCCCGCCATCATTCATATAAGGTAACGCTTTTTGTACAGTGAAATAAACGCTTTTCAGGTTAAGGTCCATGGTTTTGTTATATTCCGCCTCGCTTACGTCTGCCACTGTTCCGGTTGTTCCGGCACCGGCGTTAGCTACCAGTACATCTATTTTACCGAATTTTTCGGTTGTATCTTTAAAAACCCGTTCTAAATCAGCAAGGTTAGTTACATCTGCGTTGATGGCTATAAAATCACTGCCCAGTTGAGCAGCAGAAAGTTCTAAAGTTAGGTGATTTCTACCTACAATAGCTCCGGTAGCGCCTTCACTTTTAAATGCTTCGGCAATACCAAATCCAATACCGCTATTGCCACCTGTAATTACGGCTACTTTGTTTTTTAATTTACTCATGATCTTAAATTTAATGTTGATCCAAAGATGCACCTGCGCAACGAACTGCATCTTATCAAAAGTCATTAAATAAGCTTAACAAAGATCAATCTATTTTGAGGAGTTCTTTCTGATCCGGCTTAAGGTTTCCGGTGTTAAACCCAGGTAGGAAGCAATTAAATTTTGCGGGAACCGCTGTATAAAGTGAGGATAATCGTTAACGAGTTCTTGAAACCGCTCTTCTCCGGTTTGACTGATAGAAGACTGCATCCTTTTCTGGGTAGCAATGGTGTTGTTTTGGCTCAGCACGTTCTGCATCGCTGAAAAGGCAGGAATAGGCTTTATGAATTCTTCTACCAGGTTATGGGTTATTTGTAAGATCTCCATATCTTCCAGCGCTTCTATGTTAAAGCGGCTTGGTGTCAACTTGTAAAAACTTTCAAAATCGGCTAACCACCAGTTTTCAATACTTAATTTTAGTATATGTTCATGCCCTTTTTCATCTACCGTAAACGTCTTGGCAGCGCCTTTCACAATAAATCCGGTATATTTACATACATCCCCTTCCTGTAAAAAGTATTGTCGCTTACGGATTTTTTTAGGTTTGAAATGTGCGATAAATATTTGCTTATCTTCCGCTGAAAGCGTTTTGCCAGAAAGTTTTTGTACATAATCGAACAGCGCTTGAAAATTATCCATCTTTAGGGTGCTTAAGGAGAATCTTCAAAAATAAAACTTTCAGCTTATTTTTTGCTGCCTTTTTGGTTATTCAAACTTGTTCTTGTTCAATTGCAGGAAAAGGCACTTAACCCAATCTTCTAATAATGTCATACCTGCCATAACCAAAGCACAAGACTGTCCGTTACTTTAGGCTGGTAACAACATGTCTGGTCATTTTTGAACGGGATTACCAATTAATTGAACGAATAAACAAAACCCCTTAACCTTGCTATAGCCATTTTTGTAAAACAATTACATACTCAACAAAAAAGACTATGGGACTATCAGGTTTAGGAATTTTTCATACCATCATTGGTATCGTGGCCATTGTAGCGGCAATCATTTCATTTGTACGCTTTGGCAAAATTGATTTAACGCAGCTTAGTGGTAAAATATACTTTTATACCACTGCTGTTACGGCTTTAACTGCATTGGGAATCTCCAAACATGGAGGCTTTAATGCCGGGCATATTTTTTCGGTATTCATTTTTATTTTGGTGGTGGTGGCTTTTTGGCTTTCGGTAAAACGAAGTGCCAATAATAAGGCCCGGTATATAGAGAATTTTTTGCTCTCTTTCAGCTTCTTTCTGTCGCTCATTCCTACTGTGAACGAAACCTTTACCCGGGTTCCGCTGGGGCATCCACTGGCCAAAAACCCTACCGATCCTATCATTGCCCAAACATTACTGGTGCTCTTAATCGCATTTATTGGCGGTGCCATCTACCAGTACATTAAACAACGCAATGCACTTAAAGTACGGTAAAGTAAAGCTTTGTGGTTTTCGGATAAAGGATATGCTACACCGGATAAGCTAATGCAAGGGGAGAAGAAAAGCCAAACCATGCATTAGTTTTTCTATTTTTATAGCTGAAGGTTTTTTAAATATGATCATTGACCATAAAAAATACGATTTGTTTGGTAAATCCATTATCCAAAACATCAGGATAAAGGCACCTTTTACCTTCGATTTTCCCATTACCGATAATGCCTGCTTTTTGTACATGTTACAGGGCGAAATGCAATATCACCGCGATGAAGACCGGGTAAATATACCGCATAAACATGCTTTGTTTTTAAATTGTATACAAGCAAGCAAAACCATTAGTAACTTAAATGAAGGGGGGATTAACGAAATTATGGTCGTTAATTTTCATCCCGATATTTTAAAGCGGATCTACGATCGGGAGATGCCGGTCATTCTTCAGGCACCCGATCAGCTGGTTTCGAACAAAAGTGTCGAAATTTTAAGCAACAATTTTTTAATCGAAAAATATATCGAAGGCTTGCTGTTTTATTTTCAGCATCCGGCACTGGTTAACGAAGATATACTGGTTTTAAAGTTAAAAGAAATTATCCTGCTGCTGGCCCAAACCGCTAATGCCCGGGCCATACAAACCATATTTGCACAGCTTTTTTCGCCTACCACCTATACGTTTAAGCAGATTATTGAGGCCAACCTGTTTGAACAACTCAGTATCGAAGCCCTGGCACAACTTAATAATTTGAGTTTATCTTCTTTTAAACGCGAATTTGCCAGACATTACAACGATACACCAGCCAATTATATCAAAACCAAAAGGCTCGAAAAAGCGGCCGAACTGCTGTTAATTTCGAACGAAAGGATTAAAGACATTGCTTTTAATTGTGGCTATAACGATTTGGCCAATTTTACCAAAAGCTTTCGCGATAAATACAAGTGTACACCTAGTGATTTTCGGCAGCGTTAGTTGGGTGTAGCTATCCGTAAATTAGCGTTAATTTATAAATTACATAATTAGATGGGTACTACGGGGATGCCAAGATTTTTCTTGAAAAGCACACAAAAGGCCTCATCTGCTTGTCCATATCGTTTTTCATAGCCTGGCAGGGCATCAATGTAATAGTTTAATTCCTTGTTCGATAAAGTAGTTGTTTTGGAAAGATCTTTCATTGTCCAGGGAAAATTGCTATGGTTTGGATTAGGCGTGTGTAAAAATAAGGCATCGTGATAACTGTCGAAATCGATCAACGTTGCCCATATTTGATAATCAGTTTGCAAAGACTTTGCTTTTTCTTCGAGTAGATCAAAATGTCTTAATAGTTTGTCGAGATGAGGCTTGCGTTTTTTAAAACTATTATTGCCATAACCACGCCAGTCAAAATGTGTATGCCATAAATCAAACCAGGCATGTTCAGGGTCGTAGAAGTTCAATCCAGACCAATTGTTGTTTTTTACCCTAAGGTTTTTATAATAACGTCTAAGTCCCCTATGTTTTTTTAGTCTGCTCATATTGCTGCTTTCAACCTTATTTGCCGAATAGTTTTTTGATTCAAACAGCCAGCGTTTTTATTTGTAATAGTAATACCAATTGCTCTGATAGTTATTGTCAAAATTTTCTTTACTGTCTAAATATACTTGAATATCTTCTCGTCTAAAATAGTTGAATTCGTCAAGCGGTTTTATAAAGTCAAAATATTTGTCTGCCAAAAATTTTTTAAATTCAGGGTTATCATATTCTTTCACCTTTTCGTCCGTAAACATAAAGACTGTGGGAATTGTAAAACCAATCGATATTGTCCAAATGTCTTCATTGTTAAATGAAGTTATAAAACTTTGGGTTTGTTCTTCCGTTATTTTGTATGAGGCTTCTAGTTTGGCCACAGGTTCAAATGCACCATAAATTACAAAAATGTTGTCTGTGACATATATCCCGTTTTGTGTGGGTTTTAAAAAAGACTGTAAAGTGTTGACCGATTTTCCCAAACCTTGTTGATCAATGGTCTCTTTAAATTTTTCAGCAATTAGCTTCTGTTTTTCTTTGTTGAAATATGAAATATCGTGAGTTAAAAACTTATCCTTTTCTCCCTCAAACTCAAAGCAAATTTGCAATCGTGGTTTTTTGTCGTAAGCTATGTCATAAATGATATTAATCGTCTTTACTTCAAAAGTTTTGTCAATCCATTCAGCAAGTGGAACAAACTCGGGTTTCATTTTTTCGGTCCCAAGAATTATTCTTTTGGTTTGCGTGTATTCCTTGTCAGAAGGTAGTATCATTTTTGTAGGTCTCCGTAAAGTTACAACTAACTTATAAATATACATCACTCATTAAGACTACCCGGATTATAAATAACTCAATCCCATTGAGCCGTACAGACAAAATATTTGAGCCGTAGAAGAAAGCCTTCGGTGTTTCGAATGCTGATCTTTGTTTCATGAACAACATTACAAAAATTCAGTTGGGTCAAAATGGCCCCTTCGTATCTAAACTTGGTTTAGGCTGTATGCGTATGTCTTCTGTTTGGGGTGGTGCTACACCGAGCGAAACAGAGAGTATAGCCACCATTCAGGAAGCATTAGATCGTGGCATTAACTTTTTAAACACAGGCGACTTCTATGGTGCCGGTCATAATGAAATGTTAATTGGCAAAGCGATTAAAGACAGGCGCGATGACGCTTTTATCAGCGTAAAATTCGGTGCCATTTTTCATAACGGCCAGTGGCTTGGATTAGATCTGCGGCCCATTGCGATCAAAAATTTTATCAATTACTCTTTAACACGTTTGGGTATCGAAACCATCGACCTCTATCAGCCCTGCCGAATGGACGATAGCGTGCCGGTAGCAGACATCATCGGAACGGTTGCCGACCTGATTAAAGAAGGTAAGGTGCGTTACATTGGCGTGTCTGAAATTACGGCTGATCAGCTTCGCCAAGCAAACAATACTCACCTTATCAGTGCGCTCGAAATCGGCTATTCACTGGCCGACCGTCAGATCGAAAGCGAACTGTTGCCAACAGCAAAAGAACTGGGCATTGCTGTAGTGGCCTTTGCCAATACCGCAGAAGGTTTATTAACCGGTGAAATGAAAGCGCCGCTTGCAGAAAACGATTACCATAGCCATTTCTCCCGCTTTCAGGGCGAAAACTTGGTACACAACCTCGAAAAAGTAGAAGTACTGAAACAAATGGCCCAGCATAAGGGCTGTACACCTACGCAGCTGGCCATTGCCTGGGTAAAGGAGCAGGGCGATCATATTATGCCTTTAGTGAGTATGAGCCGCAGATCGCGTTTGCCCGAAAATCTTAAAGCAATGGATATTGTATTTACGCCGCAGGAAATGAATACTTTAAATACTACTTTTGCAATAGGTGCCATACGTGGCGGTACTTACTTACAACGATAAATGACCAGTCCAGCAGAAATCCTTCCGGGCGTAATCTTTTACTCATATCTCTCTGCCCAGCGGAAAGAGAAAGTGTGTTTCTGGAACCACCATACGCTGGTACTACAGGTTTCGGGCCAGTTCACTTTAGAAACTGCTGGGCAAAGTATTTCGATGACGGGAGGCGAAGTACTGCTGATTGGCAAAAACCAGCTGGGTACGCTCACCAAAACACCGCTGCCTGGAGGAAACTATGAAACCATAGTCATATCCCTGCAGGAAGATCTTTTGCGCAAGATCGTATTGGAAGAAAAGTTAACAGCAGACCAAAAATATATTGGCCCGCCAAATATCCTGATTCCATCAAACGAATTCCTGAAAGGGTATTTTCAATCGATTATTCCCTATGCCCGAAGCTCGGGCGCCACCATGACCGACGAAATGGGCATTTTGAAAGTGAAAGAAGGCATTAAATTACTACTACTTGCCCTGCCGGCACTGCGTAACTTTTTGTTCGACTTTTCAGAACCGCATAAAATAGACCTGGAAAAGTTTATGCTGAGCAACTATCATTTTAATGTGCCTATCGAAAAATTCGCGCAGCTTACTGGTCGCAGCCTGGCTGGTTTTAAACGCGATTTCCTGAAAACATTCGGTGTTCCACCCCGTCATTGGCTTCAGGATAAAAGGCTGACGGAAGCCAAACACCTCATCGAAAGCAAACATCAAAAACCTTCTGCCATTTATCTGGATCTTGGCTTCGAAAGCCTGTCACACTTCTCACATTCTTTCAAAAAGAAGTTCGGCATGGCACCTACTGCGCTAAATTCTTAAGGTATGGATTTAACAATAGCACATTCTGGTCGTTGTTAGGTAGTTGTACTAAGACTATTGTCATTAAGTTAAGTACGGTGGCGTTGTCAGTCTGAGCTTGTCGAAGACCTTTCTATAGTCGAAAACGAAAAAACATTTGTCCCTCAATTCGGATCTGCTCAGTGTAGAGTTAGTAGGTGTGTGTGTTAATGTGATCACAACTATTCGTCACCCATTTTAAATATTCGCGAATAGTCTCCAAATTCTGTGTTCTTCAAATTTTCCTCGATTATTTTTTTTGCGATGTCAAAGTCCACAACTATACAGCCTGCTTCCATTGTTCCGCTTCCAATACTACCACCATCAACATATCCAATTCCAGTCCAACCTAAAAGTTCGTTTAAGTGATTTTCAAGTCTATGGCGTTTATCAAGGTCTTCATCTGTTCCGAAGCCGTCGATAATATATTCAACTTCCAAGAAAGCCATTTCATCATCATCAAATTCGGCATAGCCTTCTTTTAGTTTAGCACTAATTTCCTTTTGCACTTTTTTACGGAAATTTGAAAAAAGCCCACCTGTAACTTTATTTTGCTCGCCAGGTTCTCCAACAATACCCGAATGTATTGTTGCTGTTTTTCCGTCATCCCAAGTCTCCCAATAATGAAGCTTATTATTTATTAATTTGTACAGTTTAAGCATGCTAATTTTGATTTCCTTTTAATTCTATTTTTTTTATAGGGGATATTTTTGATATTATCTATTCTTCATAGTCGATGAATGTGCCTGTTTCTTTCTACTTTTATGTTGGTTCGAATTCTCCAACAATTTTCTGGTCATAATCATAGTTTGGCTCATTTGGGAAATTTCCATTTAAGTCGGGAAATACGACTTGTAAATACTCATATTTTTTGTCCTCATAGTGCCTGATTGAAGATAACACATAATCAGATAAACTTTCATTGGTAACCTTTATAAAGTATACCGGAAATCTTTCCGTTAAGTCTGTAATTCTATTATTTAGCGGAACATTCCCAAACTTATATTGATCTGCATAACTTTTAATTAATTGGCCAGAAAGGTTTGGACCAAGACCCGAAATGAACAACTCCGGGATTTTGAAATTCTCATAAATTCCTGTTGAATAAGCAAAAGGTGTAGCATTTTCGGCTTCTAATATAGCAGTGGTATGATAACCATCTTTACGGATATTATCATTGACATTTTTGAAATATTTTTTCTTTTGAGCCTCGGTTGTCTTCATTGGAAAACTTTTTTGCAAAATAGCAGATAATCTAAATATGGGCAAGTACGGTTATTAGATATTCTGATTGATTTAGTAACACGCTTAGCATTGCGAAATTTGCACACGCGACATGCTTGCTTTAGCAGGAGATGAATGTGCCTGTTTCATCCACTCGTTCTAAATCGGTTCCGATTGGTAAGCTAAGATAAGGAATGATTGCATTATCATAGTTAGCGATGGTATTTACTTCGTAAATCATGGTGTTGGTATGATCATCAAGGTATGCTTGTGTTTCTGTACCAGATAGAAAAATCCACCCAGTATCATGTTCGAAATCTGGTTTCTGCCTATACATGAATTTAACTGGTAGCCCCTCTACTGTGATTTTGTCAGTAGCTAGGCATCCGCCCATATGTGGGATGAGATCTTTGATCTGATCAGGACATAGTTTAAATTTCTTACTGTTTTGCATGTATTCCTTGCTATAATATTTGCCTAAAAGTTAGGCTGATTCTACCATTTTCAGTGTCAGATTTGGGTATCGAATGTTGCCAAAGAGTTTGAATTTCTTGTGTCATATATACCAAACTACCTGAGGTTAGTTCGTAATTTATAAACAAATCTGGATTTTCGATGCTCCTGAATTTTAAAGTTCTTGTTTCTCCGATAGAAACAATCGCAATGCCAGTACCAGTAACTAAGATATCGGTTTGATCTGAATGGTAGCCCATTTTAGCTTTTCCATCTAAATAATAATTAATTAAACAGTTGTTAGGTTCGAAACCAATTACAGTTTTCAATTTTTTATTGATGACCTCAAGTTCTGGCAAAAACGCCTGGTAAGGATATTCGATTTGAGAATAATTATAAGCCTTACCGAAACTCGCTGTTTTACGAGCAGTCATTCGTTCGTCCCATTTTACCGTGGATGTTAATAGGTTAAATAATTGACTGGGATTGTCAATAAAATTTTCAATATAAGTTATGCCGTCCATTTATAAGTCTAAATATATTGTTTGTTAAATACATTTAGGTGTAATAGGGTTAAATTAATGAAAGCACATTCTAGCTATTGTTTAGATAAGGGAACTAAGAATGCGCTAGAAGGGAGAACCTTTAATATGATCACGACTATTCGTCACTCATTTTAAATATTCGCGAATAGTCTCCAAATTCTGTGTTCTTCAAATTTTCCTCGATTATTTTTTTGCGATGTCAAAGTCCACAACTATACAGCCTGCTTCCATTGTTCCGCTTCCAATACTACCACCATCAACATATCCAAGTCCAGTCCAACCTAAAAGTTCGTTTAAGTGATTTTCCAGTCTATGGCGTTTATCAAGGTCTTCATCTGTTCCGAAGCCGTCGATAATATATTCAACTTCCAAAAAAGCCATTTCATCATCACCAATTCGGCATAGCCTTCTTTTAGTTTAGCATCAATTTCCTTTTGCACTTTTTTACGGAAATTTGAAAAAAAGCCCACCTGTAATTTTATTTTGCTGGCCTGGTTCTCCAACAATACCCGAATATATTGTTGCTGTTTTTCCGTCATCCCAAGTCTCCCAAAAATATCGATCCCCCATTTGGTTATGGCCTAATGGCTAATTATAAATAACCTAAGCATCTCCAGCCTATTTTCCGTCTGGTAAGAAAGTTATCGTCCAGTTTACCCGTTGCTAAAAAATCAATCGATATTTGCATTCCTGAGGCGCAGGGAATTGAGGATAACGGAAACGGAACTCAAACTCATAGCAAGCGCTGCGATCATTGGTGAGAGCAGGACCCCGAAAAAAGGATAGAGCAGGCCGGCAGCAACCGGGATGCCCACAATATTGTATCCAAGTGCAAAAAAGAGATTGCCCTTGATGTTTGCCATCACTTTGTGGCTCAATAACCTTGCTTTTGCGATCCCGTTTAAATCTCCTTTTACAAGCGTGATCCCTGCGCTTTGTATGGCCACATCGGTTCCTGTTCCCATGGCTATGCCGATATCAGCCTGGGAAAGTGCGGGAGCGTCGTTAATGCCATCTCCTGCCATCGCCACCTTTTTGCCTTCAGCCTGGAGTCTTTTTATTTCCTTTAATTTATCTTCAGGAAGCATCTGGGCTTTATAGCCGTCTAATTTCAGCGTTTTGCTAACTGCTTTAGCTGTGTCGTCATTATCGCCGGTAAGCATCATAACCTTTATACCCTCCCTCTGGAGTTTTTGTATAGCAGATGCACTCGAAGGCTTAATCTGATCAGAAATCACAATATACCCGACTGCTTTTTCTCCTATAGACAGATAAGACACCGTTTTGCCCTCTTTTTGAGCAGCCTTAACCTGTTCTTTTAATTCAGGATTGATTACCGCTTTAACCTGCTCCATTAATTTCTGGTTGCCTAAAGCCAGTATTTCCGATCCCAAATTGCCTGTTACGCCCATTCCCGTGATTGCCTCAAAGCTTGTTAGGGGCTTAACTTCTATTTTGTTTTCTTCGCCATAGCGTAAAGTTGCCTGTGCCAGCGGATGTTCACTGCTACTGTTCAAAGCCACAATTCTTTCTAGAATATCCATTCCGGTAAAGCTTGAATTTACGCTAACCACTTTTTCGACCGAAGGTTTACCTTCTGTTACCGTTCCGGTTTTGTCAATCACAACTACCTCAATCGTATTCATTTTCTCCAGCGATTCGGCATTCTTTATCAGGATACCCGAATGAGCACCCTTGCCAATACCCACCATTACAGACATTGGTGTTGCAAGACCCAGGGCGCATGGACATGCAATAATCAATACCGCTATTGCATTTACAAAGGCATAAACATACGCCGGATCGGGACCGTATAATGCCCATAATAAAAATGTTATAATGGATATGAGCACCACAACCGGCACGAAATACCCGGAGATCTTATCGGCCATCTTTTGGATGGGTGCTTTAGAGCGGCTGGCAGAATTTACCATTTCGATGATCTGAGATAAGAGGGTCTCCGAGCCTACCTTTTCAGCTACCATTACAAAAGTCTTATTTCCGTTGATTGTTCCCGAAGTTACCTTTTCGCCTGTTTTTTTCTCCACAGGAACTGGTTCTCCTGAAATCATCGATTCATCAATTACCGCTTCTCCAATCTCAATGCTGCCGTCTACCGGAATACTTTCTCCGGGCTTTACCCTTAGAAAATCTCCTTTCTGGATGTCTTCAATGGGTACCGACACTTCCTTATCCCCAACCACTTTTGTAGCGGTGTTTGGGGCTAGTTTCAATAGCTCCTTGATGGCACTATTGGTTTTCCCATGCGCCCTCGCCTCTAAAAGTTGTCCGAGCAGTACCAATGTCAGGATAACCGTTGCCGCTTCAAAATAAACAAAGACCGTCCCGTGGTGCGTTTTAAACTGGGCAGGAAAAATACCGGGGAAAATCAGTGCAACCAGGCTGAAAAGCCAGGCTACTCCCGCACCTATTCCTATAAGGGTAAACATATTCAGTTTCCAGGTTATCACCGATATCCAGGCGCGCTGAAAGAACATCCAGGTAGCATAGAAAACTACAGGAATGGATAATCCAAACTGGATCCAGTTCCAGTATTTAAGTTCCAGCAAATCAAACAGTGGGTTATTGGGAATCATTTCCGTCATTGCGATGACAAAAATGGGTATAGTAAATGCTGCTGCAATCTTAAACTTTCCGAGCAGCGAATCATAAGTTTTATCTTCTTCTTCCAGAACTGCTCCGGTAGGAACCAGATCCATCCCACAGATTGGGCACGCTCCCGGTTCATTCCTGATAACTTCGGGATGCATAGGACAGGTAAACTGTAACGATCGGTTCTTTTCAGGCTGTTTCACCAGGTCCATTCCGCATACAGGGCAATGCCCCGCTCTTGCATAAGTCTTTTCGCCCTCGCAATGCATCGGACAATAGAATACTTCTCCTCCTTGGTTTATATCGTTTTTTTTAGCTGGCGAATGATGTTGGTGTTCTGATTCATAATGAGCACTATTTATTTGCCCGGGTGCTTTTAAAACCTCTTTTTCATGAGATCCCATCTCAATACTGTAATTTCCCGCCGCAGATAGTGTCTTTTGCAATTTCTCGGTTGGGACATGTTTTTCCATGCTAATAACGGCTTCAGCCGACTCCAGGGATACCTTTGCAGAAATGCCATCAATCGAGTTTAGTGCATTTTCAACTTTTGCCCTGCAGCCCTGACAGCTCATTCCGCTTATTCTATAGCGATGTTCCATGTTTTTGATTTTTTAGGATTTAAAATTAATACCGGAGGATAGCAATGTTATTCAATTTTATTCAAGTCACCAGTCCGTCCCCGCCGGGTTCTTAGTCCTGCAAAGCCGGATATATTTATGTTCAGCCGGTACTGAGCAATGTAGGTTAGCGGGACCCACATTTTAAAGCACTCAAGGTTAATTTTTATATAACAAATCTATATAAAGACCTGCAATTAGCTTTATACAATTTTCTTTATGTTTTATATAATTATACGTAGATCAAGAGGAGAAAACTGGATATGGGAATCTTTTCTAGACCAGTTTTTTTAACAGATCAATGTAGGCATTAATCTTTTAAGAGTTATCGTCTCCACTTCCCGGATGAGCAAGCAGGCAAGGTTATACAAACGATTAAGAGATTTAGTGAATTTATCAAACTTTAATATGTCGTAACTTTACGGGCATTGTGAGGCAGTTGTAGATTTTGAAAAAGTTTTAACGAATAACGTCAAAGGGTAGTACAGCAGTAAGAAGAAGCATTAATAATAACTTCTAATTGTGGAATTACTTGGCATTGCCTTTACTTCAAGGCCTCATCAACTAACTTCTTTAACTCAACATAGTATTCGTGTCTTCCTTTATTGTTAAGGTAAAAGGCCATTAAAAAGCCAGCCGTTTTCTTTTGGTTATCAATCCAGGGATAACTGCCAAATAAGCCAGGACTGGTAACAGCGTTACTGGGTTTATTGTTTATACTATTTTCCATCACCCATTCACCGTAGCCATAGCCAAAATTTCCTGCTTCGGTGGGTGCGTATACTTTTTTAACTTCGCCAGTTACCCGGTTAATTTGCATTTGGTTTACGCTATTTTCTGATAGAATTCTCTTGCCGTTAAAAATGCCTTTA
Source organism: Pedobacter sp. R-06 (assembly GCF_049913135.1). Classification (NCBI taxonomy): domain Bacteria; kingdom Pseudomonadati; phylum Bacteroidota; class Sphingobacteriia; order Sphingobacteriales; family Sphingobacteriaceae; genus Pedobacter; species Pedobacter sp. R-06. Next base: position 164,607 of record NZ_CP183977.1, read on the forward strand.
TTTATAATCATAGTAAGAAAATTCATGTAATCGTTTGGTGTACTGCTCGCCCCACCGGCAGGCAATGCAACTTTACCTTTCCCGAAATCGGTATTTTTCATATCTAAAGGCTTGGCAATTCTTTCGGCAAACAAGGTTTCGAAGCTTTTGCCACTGATTTTTTCAATCACTGCTCCGGCGATTTGCAATCCGGTATTGCTGTACCGAAAAACCTTTCCAGGTTCGCCCTCCATAGGCAAAGCAGCAATCGTTTGGATGGCCTCATCCATGCTATTGGTTTGTCGCATTTCGCTTAAACTCTCCTTTAAATCAGGCGCCTTTATGGCTGTCATATGCGACAAACATTGACTTATTGTAATGTTTCCTTTGCCCGATTTCGATAAAACCGGAAGATATTTGCCAACCGTATCGCTAAGTTTCAGGCTACCTTCATCAACAAAAGTCATAATCAAAGCAGCACCAAGCCATTTACTACAACTGGCAATCTGCTGTCTGGTTGTAGCGGTGTAATCGCTGAAATCGGCAGTTTTGCCTTGTCTCCTGGTGAAGATTTTACCCGCCATTTTCTGTTTTGCAGAAAGCTCGCTCACGCCTTTGCTATACACAATTTTCCCGTCTTTATAGAGTATGAGGTAAACTCTGCCGCCCATTACATCGGCGTGTTCCTGTAGCCAGGTATCGACTTTAGAGAAGTTCTGTGCGTTTAAATTTCCGCAACAAAATAAAATCAGGATACTAAAAATCAACTTCTTCATATTTTTAATTACAATTTCCAATTCTGGGGTTAACTGTACTGCCGCACTGAAATTCATATCGGCTTTGTGCATATTTAGGCACCGGATTATCGCTTACTTCTAACGGTGGCAAAACTTCATTTTTATATCCAGGCATGGTTATTTGTGCTGTTGAACCATTTCCTAAAGCCACACTTTTTGCCGCTTCATTGCCATTAAAACTATAATCCATCATGGTATCGAGCAGGCGGTAAATGGCATAATAATCATAAGCATCATACGCTGTTCTTGTGTTTGGCATGGTGTGTTCCGTGTGGTAAGTGTAACCTGCAATTGTGGCCGATTTTATGTAGATGAAATCTTTTTCTGCCGTAGAGATGCTGATGTTTTTAAAGATATCTATCGCTAAACGGTGGTCGTTAATAATATCTTCATCATAAACCTGGGCAATCATTTTTGTATTGGCAGGAAAATTCTGAAGTTGTGTATTGGTAATCTGATAACTGTACCAGGGTGCCACGGTGAAAAGGAAACGGGCATTTTGCCCCCAGCCATAATCGGTGAACGCTTTATAAGCAAGGGCAATTGAAGCACCTCCACCAAAAGAATGCCCCATAAAGCCAACGCGGGTCTTGTCGATGAGATTCGGATAGTCTGTTGCTGCCTTTAAAAAGCCTGTCCAGAGTGTATTATATCTATCATCTATACTAACTCCGGTTGTTGGATAGGGCACAAAAACCACTACAAAACCTTTTTTTGCAATGAACTCGAAAAGGCCCCTTGCATAATTTTTATCTTCCCCGCCATAAGGATGTGAATAGAAAATAGTTCCTTTGGGTGAGGTAATCCCGGCAGGATAGAAAATAGTTACATTGGTTCCGGAATAGGTTGGGTTTGCAAAATTGATCTCTGCAACCTTGTAAATGCCATCAGCTCCATATCCAGATGCAGGTCGAGAAATTGGCCCATCTAAATCATCATCTATAGGTTCTGTTGATGGCGAATCGCCTCCTTTATCACAAGCTGATAAAATCAATAGTAAAAAGCAAAGTCTGAGTAAATTTTTCATCTGTATAAATTTGTTTTAATTGTGATGAAGCTATCAGATTTTTTCATACCAATGTGTGGTTTGAAAAATCATGATGGTTTCATATTACATTTTATCTTTTAGTGTGCTTTTTAATGCCTCTTGAAACTTTTCGTATTGCTGATATTGGCTGGCTGTAAATACCTTTTTCAGCTCCTCATCCTTCGCCTTCTGTAAAGACATGGCTTGTTTAAAGCGTGTTATTTTACTATCGGTGCTTTTTATAACCGGTTCGAACTTTTTAGCATAGTTTAAGTTTATAACTTCAATTTTAGTTTGCTGTTCGGCGGTTAGGTTGAGCTTACTCTTCATCATTTCAGTTTGAAATTTAGCCCGCTCTTCGGGCGTTTTATTCTTTAAATCATTTGCTTTATTTTGAGCAAACGCCGAGGTTAAACCGGAAACTGATAAGGCCAATAAAGCAACAAACAAATTTGTGATTTTAGGGGTTTTCATGATTTGATTTCTACTGATTTAAAAATATGAAAATTGCTTAAGATTAGTGATGAACAACAACTGCCCTTCTTCTCAACGTAGGTTTTACCACTACAATTGGTGCGGGTTTTACCGCTACAACGCTTGCAACAGGCCTGACATTCACTGGGCGGGTATGTACAATGATTCTTTTAGCAGGTGTTCTTACAACTATTCTGCTTTGGGCATTTGCGGGCAGTGCAGCCCAGAACGCGATACTGATAATTAAAATGAACTTTTTCATCATGTGTTTTTTATTAAATAGACGGATTAATTTAATGCATGTTTCTGCTTTTTGGTTGAAACAGAAAGATTCGGGGTTGAACTGTTATTACCGGGAGTTGAACTTCTTGGCTTAAACCAGTTGATAAAGCCTTGAGCCACCAGGCGGAAGGGATTATAACTTAAAAAACCGGTAGTCAGGCCATACCGTACTTTTTCCGTTTCCGGTTGATAGGTGCCAAATAGCTTATCCCAGATAATTAAGACACCACCAAAGTTTTTATCGATGTAAATCGGGTTGCTTCCATGGTGAACCCGGTGCGATGACGGTGTATCCATTACGTGCTCAACCAGGCCTAATTTTCCAACTGCTTCAGTGTGTAGAAAAAATTGGTAAGTAAGGTTAAGCGCATAAGAAATCACAATAAAATCGGTAGGTAAACCAAATAATGCAGCCGGGATAAAAAACAAGGGACTAACAATTGCTGAAAACCAGTTAAGGCGGTAGGCTGCCGTTAAATTCATGTGCATGGCCGAATGGTGGACCAAATGAAATGCCCAAAGCGGTTTCCAGATGTGTGAAAAGCGATGAAACCAATAATAGATAAAATCTGCAGTGATAAATGTTAAACCGAAAACCCAGGCATTGTGCGGCAATTTAACGGGTATAAGATTTGCAAAGAAACCCAGAATAGTTAATTGATAACCTGCAAATATGAATTTTGAAAACTGAAAACCTGCAAAAATAGCGAGGTTGGAAAAAGTTTCCTTAACATCATAAGTGCCTTTTTCTTTCTTCCAGCTCCAGATGATTTCGGCAAGAATTAACACAAAAAGGAATAATAGGATGTAAATGCGATATGGACCGATGTGATTTTTCATTTTTATCTAAACTAAATGCTGCCTTGTTAAGACAGGATAAAGTTGAATAAAAATGAATTTGGATGTGGCCTAAAAACAGGTGAAGCTGAAAAACAAAGGGGTGAAACGATTTAAGTGTTCATCCATTTTTTAAACTCAGGCACACGGGCTTTGCTGATCAGGATTTGCATTTCTGCTATTGGTTTTACTTTAACCAACAATCTTCCATTGAAATAAAATTCAACTTCGGTTATAGCCTGGCGGTTGATCAGAAACTGGCGGTTTGCCCGGAAAAAAGTATCTGGCTCAAGCTGTTGTTCCAGCTGTTCCATGGTAAAGTCCATTACAAATTGCCTGTCGTCGTTTGTTCTGGCGTAAACGATTTCATTAGCGGTATAAAACCATGAAATTTTAGCCGTTTCAACAGGTATCAGTTTATCACGGTAATGAATAAGGAAAGATTTTTTGTAAGATTTTGAAAGGTTGCCAATTTGTGCAGCCAAATCTGCAAATACAGGCAAAACATGAGGTGTAGCACTACCCATCCATCTTTTGTATTTGTTAACAGCATTGGCAATTTCTTCCTCGTCAAAAGGTTTTAAGATGTAATCGATACCATTGTTTCTGAAAGCCGTGATGGCGTAATCGTTATATGCGGTTACAAAAATTACAGGTTTATCGATGGCGATTCGTTTGAAAATATCAAAAGACAATCCATCGGCGAGCCTGATATCCATAAAAATTAAATCGTACATGTTTTCATTGCCGGCAAACCAGGTAGTTGCTTCTTCAACTGTACTTAATACTGAAACAATATCAATATCATGCGCTATTTCTCCCAATAAGTGAATGAGGTTCCTTGAGGTAACGGCCTCATCTTCTACAACAACAGTACGGATGGTTTTCATGCTTTTAAAGGGATTTTTACCAGAAATCCGTTTTGGCTTTTGCTTATTTCGATTTCTTGTTTCACCATAATCTTAAAACGTTCGTTCAGGTTTGCAAGTCCCATTCCGTTGCTGCTTTCGGGTGTTGGAATTTCGTTGAGGTTATTGCGCAGAACCAGGAGGTCATCATCCATATACAACTTTACATTTAAGGGCTTTGTTAGGGTTGCTGCGTTGTGTTTCACCGCATTTTCTAATAAAGGCTGTAAAGTCAAATGGGGTAATTTATAATTCAGCACTTCGGCGGGAATATTAATTTCCATTTTAAAGGCATTTTCCAAACGCATGGTAATGAGCCGGGCGAATGCCTTGAGCATCGTTAATTCATCACTAAGTGTTACCAGATTATTTTTGGAACGATTTAAAGCGTAGCGAAAAACGGTAGATAAATCGCGGACATATTTTTGTGCCAAGGCAGGGTTTTCCCTTATTACACCTGAGAGGCTACTTAAAGAATTGAATAAAAAATGTGGGTTCATCTGTTCTTTCAAAAGCTCCAGTTCTGTTTGCATGTAGGCCATTTTGAGCTGCTCGTTTTCTACTTCCTTATTTTTAGAGGAACGGACAAGCAGGACAATTTTAATCAGAATACCAGTTAAGATACTACTCAAGAATAATCGCACGAAGTTGCCCGCTAGGTAAACCTTCGGCAATTGTGGCGTAAAAAATAATTTGTTTTGAAGCACGCCTCCTACAAAGACAGCAAAAAAGAATATTAATGCATTTAAAATGACATACAGACTAATTTTATTTTTTTCACGATAAATACTAAGCCTTGAAGATGGATTCAGGTTTAATTGAAATATTAGTCCACAGAAGAGCAGATTGAATAAAAACTGATATAGCAGTTCCAAAGGATTAAAATGCCAGTATTGCGCCAAAATTCCCTTTTCGCGTAAAGCCAGTAGCTTCGGTGTATTTACCAATAAGGCGATTAACAGCGAACTATACCAGGAAATTCGTCGCTCATTTTTATCCATTGTTTAAACTTATGAAAAAAAAATATTAAACAGTTTTCAATCATGGCGAAGCTGACAGATTTGGCGGTCAGTTGACTAAAATATGCTTTGTCCTTATTTTTCTACGCCTGATGGAACGGGTCTGACACGGGTTTTGCTTTAAAGTGAAGGTACTATATCCATGTAAAAGGATTTTAGGACTAAAGGTTATTCCTTTGCGGAATAATCGAATCATTGAGGCTACTTAAATTCCCTTGATGTTATCAGGAAGTTATAAAGGAGTGCTTTTTTATAATAGCTATGGTATTTTAATATTATAGACTTTAATTTTTCATTTTAGCAAGTCCATCATGATTCAGTAGCGTAATCTTTGTTCCGTTTCTAGCAATGAGCAGCTCATCCTTAAAATCTGATAAGGTGCGGCTCACCGTTTCCGTTGCTATGCAGGCCATAGCGGCAAGGTCTTCCCTGGTGATATTGATTAAATTATCATTTACCTTTGCCTGCTCATATAGTCGGAGCAATGTACCGGCCATTTTTTTTCTCACTGAATGATAAGCCAGTTCCAACAGCTGTTCTTCTTTTGCTCTATTATCTCTGGAAAGCAAATGGATAAATTTTCTGGCTACCTCCGGATATAAATTAAGTATGGTTTCCATCTGATCTAGTGGAATTAAACACACACTACTATCTTCAAGTGCTGTGGCAGTATCTGCATAACAACTATCACTTAATACCGAATTAATCCCCAGATAGTCGCCCTGACCATAAATTCCTGTCATTAGCTCCCTGCCATCTTTTGCCAGTTTTATGGTTTTAACTCTTCCACGTGTTATCAGATAGAGCCCTTTTCCATGATCCTGCTCGTAATAAATTACCTGGTTCTTTTTGAAATCCCTGCTTTTTTTTTCTTCAATTATTTTATTGAATTCTGCAAGACCGTCTGTTTTCTCAACCAATACTTTGAATGCCTCAGCTTTGCTCCGGTGGGAAAGATCGTTTGCAGCTTTCTTTCTTAAACGGATATCAATGGCATTTAGTAATTCCATATCATCAAAGGGTTTGACCAAATAATCATCTGCGCCCAGTTCCATTCCTTTCCGAAGATCTGTATGTTCGGCCTTTGCAGTCAGAAAAATAAATGGAATTCCTGCTGTCTGCTCATGCCTGTTGAGCATGTACAACACACCATATCCATCGAGCTCTGGCATCATGATATCACAAAGGATGATATCTGGAACATGGCTGATGGCCAGTTCAACACCAAGTTTACCGTTCTCAGCCTGATATACCGTATAACGGGCCATTTCTAGAATTTCAACCAGGTTTGTACGGATCTCACCATGATCTTCAATAATCAATACTTTTTTGCTCATGGTTATTTTTTTGTGGGAAGGTCAATGTAAATAAGGTTCCCTTGTTAACTCTGCTTTTAAAACTGACATGCCCATTCATCAATCCTGTATATCTGGAAAGTATACTCAATCCAAGCCCGGTGCCCGATATATTGCCGGTATTGTGGGCACGAAAAAAAGCATCGAAGAGGTGTTTGTGATCGCTTTCAGGAATACCAATCCCATCATCACAGATTCTGATGGTACAATTATGCTCATTAATCTTGGTATAAAACTGAATCTGACTATCAGCTCCTGAATATTTAATGGCGTTGTCTATTAATATGATGATACAATTTTTTAATAGATTTTGATCGAGTGTTATCTTTTGGATAGTACCCCTGTGTTTAAAGATAATCTTTTGCTTTCCCTGTAAAACAACCTGCATCTCGCCGGTAATTTCTTCTGCCATCTCTGATAAGTTAAAGTGATTCAGGGATGGCTTGACCATACCGCTGTCTAATTTTTCCAGAGATAAAAAATCATTTAAAATCGCAGTAATATTAAGTACAGCATCCTTGATTTTACCCACATGCTTTCCGATGTTCTTTTGATCAAGTATTTCGGTATAACGTTCGATTAAGGAAGCAGATAGCTGAACGAGGCTCAGTGGCGTCCTGAACTCATGAGAAGCGATGGATACAAATCTGCTCTTCAACTGTCCAAGTTCTTTTTCCTTGTTAAGCGACAGGTTCAGGTCTACCTGAGTACGTTTCAATGCATCTACAGTCATTCTTAGCGAATGCGTTCGCTCTTCCACTTGAACCTCAAGTTGTGCCGCATAGTCTTGCAATTTTCCTTCTGCCTCTTTTTCTCTGGTCAGATCATGAATGAAACCAGCATAAATTATCCTGCCTGAATACTTAACCTCACTTACGCCCAGCCGAAATGGAAAGTAACTTCCGTTTTTCTTCATGCCTATCAGTTCTCGGCCAATCCCAATGATATTTGCTTCGCCCGTTTTTTTATAATTAAAAAGATAATGGTCATGATAAGATCTATCTGGCTCAGGCATCAGCATGGATATATTCCGTCCGATTACTTCTTCAGGATCATAATTGAAAAGACGGCATGCAGAGGGGTTTATCGATTCTACAATGCCCCGGTCATCAATAGTGATCAGTCCGTCTATTGCATTGTCAATAATTGCCCTTAGCAATACGGAATTTTCCATAATTTATTGATTAACAGCTAAATATTTTAGCTGCATTAGTAGAACGATCGCCAAAGGGGATTGTTTTGTTTTTCTTCTATCAAAGAATATCAACACCCGGAAGGTCGTCATTCAAAATGGAAAATGGTCAACCGCTAGTGATGAGCATCATCAATCAAGGTCGGGACGATCATTTCTAACCACAATAGTTAGGGTATTTTTGCTGAACATGGTATCGCATACCAATTCTGGTATTGAAAATTATACAATAAATATGAACAACAACCTGGCCGCCAATAACACATCGGTCCCGGCTTTAAGCCTTGGTGAACTTTTCAATGCCTTTGGAACAGATGGCCAACAGGGGATCAGTGATAATGAGGCTTCGTTACGTTCAGTCCAATTTGGGCTCAACATTAACATCAGCCAAAAGGTCAAAAGTATCTGGCAGATGTTTTTTGAACAGTTTAACAGTCCTATCGTTTACCTGCTGTTTGTGGCTGCATTTGCATCGCTATATTTTAAAAACCCGTTGGAAGCAATCGCCATATTTATCGTTATTTTGGTTAATGCCCTGATTGGTTTTTTTATGGAACTTCAGGCAAGGAGTTCCATGCGGGCATTGAAAGAAATGGACCTAAGTGTCTCTAAAGTCATTAGGGGCGGAAAAACCATAGATGTGCTTTCCGAACAATTGACCCCTGGAGATTTGCTGCTGCTTGATTCCGGAGACATGGTATCTGGAGATGGCCGGGTTATCGAATCAAACGGACTTCAGGTAGATGAGTCTGCATTGACGGGGGAATCATTTCCCATCCTTAAAACCAGCGATAGCCAGGGGGCAGATACTGATGCATCTGCATCAATAAACATGGTATACAAAGGCACAGCGGTGATGAACGGAAATGGCAAAGTCATTATTACAGGCATTGCCGCAAACACCGAACTGGGCAAGATCAGCGAGATGGTTGGTCGTTCAGCTGCCACCAAATCACCTTTGGATATCAAAATCGGAAATCTGACCAAAAAGTTAATTTACATCACCCTGTTCATGACGGCTTTTTTTGCACTCACCGCTTTTATTGAAGGGAAACCCTGGCTCGAGATTCTGGAAACGTCTATAGCACTTGCTGTGGCTGCCTTTCCTGAAGGCCTTCCTATTGTATCAACGGTTGCGCTCGCTTTTGGCATGCTGCGCATGGCAAAAAGAGATGCCATCGTTAAAAGACTTTCCTCGGTCGAAACGCTAGGCGGAGTGAACGTCATCCTTACAGACAAAACCGGAACCTTGACTGAAAATAAGATTTTTGTAAAAGTCCTGTCTTTTCCTGGCGAAGAAGTACATGTTTCTATGGAAAAGGGACATTTAGTGTATGATGATATGGGTATTAACAGAAGCCAGAAAAATTTTGAGCTATTGGTTAAAATCGGCACGCTTTGTAACAACGCCCCTGTCGATCAAACTGAGCCGGCTAAGGTATCTGGTGATCCTATTGAAATTGCCTTATTGCTGTTGAACAAAGCCGCGGCGTTTTCCGGGGAGGGGTCTGCAGCACATTACCAGAGAAAATCGGAGATTCCATTCAGCGCTGAAACTAAACTGATGGCAACTGCCGATCAAAATGGAAATGATTATTTCATTTCAGTGAAAGGGGCAGTTGAAGGTTTGATCTTAAAGTGTACAAAGATCCAGTCTGGAAATAGTTTAAATGAAATCACTTCCAGTGATCGGGAAAAAATACTCGCCAATGCAGAAAACCTTTCAGCAAGTGGGTTAAGGGTATTGGCTTTTGCCTTCAAAAGCCTGAATGAAATGCCTGATGGCGACTTCATAACTGAGCTAACCTATGTGGGGATGGTTGGGTTTTTGGATCCTCCGCGGAGTGATATCAAAGGCGCTATCGCAACCTGCCGCGCTGCAGGTATAAAAATCGTTATGATTACCGGAGACCATCCGTTAACAGCTTTAAGTATTGCAAAAAAGGTTGGCATTACAGAAATAGCGGATAATCAGGTCATATTGGGGAATTCCCTTCCGCAGGAAGACGCATTGGATCAGGAGTGGAGGGATCGGATTCTTTCCACTACTGTCTTTGCCAGAACTTCTCCTAAACAGAAACTCGAAATTGTGGATACCTATCAGAAGGCTGGCTTTTTGGTGGCGATGACCGGAGACGGTGTAAATGATGCGCCAGCAATAAAAAAGGCAGATATAGGGATTGCCATGGGACTACGGGGCACTCAAGTGGCAAAAGAAACTGCAAATATTGTGCTTAAGGATGACTCCTTTGTATCGATTACCCGGGCCGTTGCCAATGGAAGAGAAATCTTTCAGAATATCCAGCGCTTTGTCATCTATCTGATATCCTGTAACCTGAGCGAAATTATTATTGTAACCCTACTGGGCTTTTTGGGAACCGGTGCCATCCTCTTTCCCTTACAGATTCTGTTTTTGAATATGGTTACTGATGTTTTTCCTGCGCTTGCTCTTGGCCTGGGGAAGGGCGATAAATCCATTATGTTGAAGGCTCCGAGAGATCCTGGCCTTGAGATTATATCTAACCGTAACTGGCTGGTGATTTTGGTTTATGCAGGGCTCATGACGCTTTCGGTTATGCTTGCGATTTTTATATGCATGAGATATGTAAGTGAAAAAGTAGCGGTCATCAATAACGTAGCATTTATTACGCTGGCTGCTGCCCAATTATTTCATGTATTCAATATGTCTTCCTTGCGCTCGGGAATGACGAAAAATGAGGTGACCAAAAATAAATTCGTATGGATGGCAATCATATTCTGCTTTTCTCTTATCACCTTGGTGTATGTTTTTCCCAAAAGCCGGCAGGTGCTTAATCTCAGCATAATACCATTACAGGCATGGCTCACCGCAATTTTTGCAGGTACACTGCCGCTGATACTGGTTCAGTTTTACAAATTGATTTTAGGAAAAAAGCATCAAAAATAATCCATACAGTAATTAGTGCTTACAAATAAACCACGAACGGGCTATATCAGTTACCTGCTGAATAACATACTTACTCAGTCTTGATCTTCTATTTTAGGATCAACATCTCTATTAAACATGACCACTATCATTTCCTGGCCCAGTATAGTTGAGGATATTTGATTAAACATACCAGATTAGAATGATATAGACTTGATATGTAGTTTTTTATTCGTCTTAAGTCTTGATTTTTAATTTCAGATCTATATAAACTTAGCTAAAAACCTGTCGAATCATTATCCATGAAGCTTAAAACAATACATGTTTAAAGCTTAATCCAAAATACCATGCAAGAAATTTCAGAAATAGAAATCGATAAAATACATCAATACTGGCAAGCGGTAAATTACTTATCTGCTGGTCAGATTTATTTACAGGCCAATCCGTTATTGCGTAACCCGCTTACACCAGATGACATTAAACCCAGGTTGCTTGGCCACTGGGGCACCTCTCCCGGCTTAAACCTTATTTATGTCCACCTGAACAGATTGATAAAAGATACAAATGCGGATATTCTGTATGTGTGCGGACCTGGTCACGGTGCACCTGCCATCGTGGCCCATACCTATCTGGAAGGTACATATACCGAACTTTTTCCTGAGGTAACAATGGATGAGGAAGGTATGCTTAAACTTTTTAGGCAGTTTTCTACTCCCGGAGGAATTCCCAGTCATGTAAGTGCCCACACGCCGGGATCAATCAATGAGGGCGGCGAATTGGGCTATTCCCTGATGCATGCTTTCGGCGCTGTATTTGATAACCCAAACCTGATTGCCGCCTGCGTAATCGGAGATGGAGAGGCGGAAACAGGTCCTCTGGCAGCAAGCTGGAATTCGGTTGCTTTTTTAAATCCCGCAAGAGATGGTGCGGTGTTGCCCATACTTCACCTAAACGGATACAAAATAGCAAGTCCTACCATATTTTCCCGCATGGATGATACCGCTTTAAGTGAACTGTTCAAAGGATATGGATATGAGGTGTTTTTCGTTGAAGGGGAGCACCCGCACAATGTTCACCACCAGCTGTCTTCTACTTTGGATATTGTTTATGATAAGATCAGAAAGATCCAGTACAATGCCAGGGCTGAAGGTATAATCCACCAAAGAAAATGGCCTATGATTATTTTAAGAACGCCCAAGGGGTGGACCGGGCCCAAATCCTGGAATAATCTGCCTATCGAGGGATCGTTCCGTTCGCATCAGGTTCCGTTGGCCGGAGTTAAGGAGAACCCTGAGAAATTGCAAGCCCTTGAGGTATGGATGCGCAGCTATGAGCCTGAAAAGCTCTTTGATGAGCATGGTACGCTAAACGCTGACCTCCGCAGCCTTTCGCCCGTTGGGGATAAAAGAATGAGCGCATTACCTTATGCAAACGGGGGAATATTGTTAAAGGATCTTATTCTGCCAGACTTCAAACACTACGGGATCAAAGTAGCGCATCCGGGAACAATCCAGGCAGAAAGCACCCGGAATCTAGGTAAGTTTTTGCGTGAAATATTTACCATGAATGCAGCCAATAAGAATTTTAGATTGTTCTGTCCCGATGAAACGAACTCAAATAGATTAGAAGCTGTTTTTCAGGTTACTGACCGGTGCTTCATGGAGAAAATTATCGATACTGATGATAAATTATCTCCGGATGGCAGGGTAATGGAAGTATTGAGCGAGCACCTTTGCGAGGGCTGGCTGGAAGGTTATCTGTTAACGGGCAGGCATGGCCTGTTTCCTTGTTATGAAGCTTTCGTAACCATTGTCGATTCTATGGTTAGCCAGCATGCAAAATGGCTGAAGACCACTCAGGAAATCCCCTGGCGTAAACCAATAGCTTCGTTAAACTATCTGTTAACCTCTCATGTATGGAGGCAGGATAATAATGGTTATAGTCATCAGGGGCCAGGATTTATTGATACGGTGGTCAATAAAAAAAGCAGTGTAATCAGGATCTATTTACCACCCGATGCCAATACGCTGTTATCGGTAATGGATCATTGCCTGAGAAGTAAAAACTATGTTAATGTTGTGGTTGCAGGTAAACAGCCTGAGCTGCAGTGGTTAGGGATGGAGGAAGCTGTAGCGCATTGTGAAAAAGGGGCATCCGTTTGGGAATGGGCTGGAAATGATCTTGGCGAAGCAGAGGTGATCCTGGCATGCGCCGGAGACGTACCCACCCAGGAAACGATCGCAGCCGCCGAAATTCTCCGCACACACCTGCCTGAACTTCGGGTAAGGGTTGTTAATGTGGTTGATTTAATGGCCCTTTCTCCAAGAGCATACCATGCGCATGGATTAAGTGATGAATATTTTGAAGACCTGTTTACCGATGCTGCCCCGGTGATTTTTGCATTCCATGGTTACGTCCGTATTATTCATGATCTGGTTCATGGACGGCCCGATCCCGCACGGTTTCATGTTCGGGGCTTTATGGAGGAAGGAACAACCACCACACCATTTGATATGGTGGTATTAAATCAGATGAGCCGGTATCATTTAGCTATGGAAGCGGTTAAACGCGTTCCCCGGTTCCAGCAACAGGCTGATGAATTTATCCGTTTTTGTGAGGACAAATTAGCCAGCCATAAAGAATACATAGGTGTACATCTTGATGATATGCCAGAAATAAAAAACTGGAGATTCAACAGGCGCGGATAAAATAAACAAAATATGATGATGAGAAGGAGCAAATTTGGCCCATTAATAGTGGAAATTATAATGAAAAAGAAGAATAAAAAATTAGCGGAGGAGGTTAGACTGGCGATCACGACCGACTCCCTTATCGGTGTAGAGAAAATAGAGGTTTCGGTGGAACATGGTTTGGTGACCCTTAAAGGATCAGTGGATAGCTACGCCAAAAAACTTGCTGCAGAACATGTCGCAAAATCTGTGAAGGGGGTGAAAAATGTTATTCAGAAAATAGAAGTCAGGTTTTCATTTAAAAGCAACCTGATTGTTTACATGGGCGCAAACCTGGCCTTGGATAGTAAGCATGCTTATAAAAATGACAATGACCAACCTATGCATCTCATAGGTCCGCTGCATCCGGATTTGCACTTTGAAAGGAGTGCTAATGAAATCTGGTGAAAAGGGAAATGATAAGAGGGGACATGGAATCGGCTTGTCCCGTCGATATTTACTTTTGAAATTGGGTATATTGAACTGGATCTCCAGCCGGCATTTATTTGTAATGCTTTCCAAAGACATGATGCGCTGGCCATATCTGCCCTTGGGAAGGTATATCAAAAAAATCTTTAAAAAATGGGGAACAATTTAATGCGGACGGGTTCATTGGTTTGGTTTTTGTAGAATACTTTTAAGGAACTTATTATTTGATCCTGAATATATAAACAGGTTCTTTTTTAACAATTTCTTAATTCTCCAATAAAATAATCCACGAACAAAACGTTTTCTATGACCAGAACCGAGTACTTTGGGTACAGCCCTGATGCAGCATATCAAACCAGTGTAGCCTATTTTTCAATGGAGTTTGCCATTGATCAATCCCTTAAAATTTATAGCGGAGGCCTGGGGTTTCTCTCCGGATCCCATCTTCGGAGTGCATTCGAATTGAAACAAAATTTGTTAGGCATCGGCATGCTCTGGAAATACGGTTATTACGACCAGGTAAGGGATAAGGATAACAATATGGTTCCGGCCTTCATTCAGAAAGATTATTCGTTTCTGGAAGATACAGGGATTGTTCTCTCTGTTCCGGTACATAGTGCTACCGTTAAAGTCAAAGCATTTTTATTGCGGCCTGCCACATTTGGCACCGCACCTTTATTTTTGCTGAGTACCGATCTCCCTGAAAACGATGAAGTAAGCAGGAGCATTACTCACCGGTTATACGACCCAAACGAGGCCACCCGGATTGCGCAGTCAATCATTCTGGGGATTGGTGGCGGAATGCTGCTGGATCAGCTCAACCTGCAGCCAGATTACTATCATATGAATGAAGGGCATGCGGTGCCACTTAATTTTTATCTGTATTCAAAGTATCAAAATCTCGAAGAGATTAAAAAAAGAATGCGTTTTACAACCCATACCCCTGAGCTTGCAGGTAATGAAGAACATGATTTTTCGTTGTTAAAAGAGATGTCGTTCTTTTACCACATGCAGGAACATGAAGTTAAATTTGTGCTGGGAATGGAGGGCGAGAAGTTTAATTATACGCTGGCAGCATTGAAGTTTTCTGGCAAAGCAAACGCTGTTTCCAAACTTCATGGTGAAGTTGCCCGCGAAATGTGGGGAGGCTATGATGGCATATGTGAGATTGTTTTCATAACCAATGCACAGAATCAAAAGTACTGGCAGGATAAGGCTATCGCTCAGCGCGTAAATGACAATAATCAACAGGCGTTTTTGGACCGGAAAAAGGAATTAAAATCACGCTTGTTTCTGCAAGTGGCCGATCAGACAGGAAAGCTATTTGATGAAAATGTGCTCACCCTGGTATGGGCCAGGCGTTTTGCCGGATACAAACGGGCAGATCTGCTGATGCGCGACTGGACGCGTTTCGAGATGTTATTAAAGCATTCAAAATATCCTATACAGCTCATTTGGGCAGGAAAACCCTATCCGGAAGATAGTGGCGCAAACCAAATCTTCAATCAGATTATTGATAAAACAAAGGCGTTTCCTAATTGTGCCGTTTTGGTAGGTTATGAACTCGGTTTATCCTCACTTCTAAAAAAGGGAGCTGATGTATGGCTTAATAATCCAAAAATGTACCGTGAAGCTTCAGGAACAAGCGGCATGACAGCGGCAATGAATGGCGCTATCAACCTTTCTATTCCGGATGGATGGATTCCTGAGTTTGCGCTAAATGGAGAAAACTGTTTTCTTATTGAGCCTGCAGAAGGTTCGCTATCCGAAGAGGAAAGAGATAAAAAAGAGAATGCCAACTTAATGGATGCGCTGGAAAAAACGGTCTTGCCTACTTACTACGATAATCCGTCAAAATGGTTTAATATGGTTCAAAGCGCTATAAAAGGTGTTATCCCTGAATTCGAGTCAGCGAGAATGGCAGAAGCCTATTATAAGCAGATGTACCGTCAGGCCGATTAAAAAATTACGTTATTTTTGATTTTTCTGTGCTAAACCCTTGGTTCATGATCACCCGCAACTATTAAGGTGACTACCATCATTTCAATTGCTTTAAGCTATGCCGATCTTTGCTATCAGCGTATAGCTTAAAGCAAATAACAAATGAAATCCATTATCATCATCAACGATCATAGTCCGGAGTCTGAGCATGCTGCTATATTTGCATTCGTTCTGGCGCAACGTCTTGGGGTAAATATTATCCTGGCTAATTTGCCAGTTCTAAATCTAACCACGGATGAATATGGATGGACAGAAATGTTACCAGAGGTACAGGATGCTGTAGGGATCGATTCTAAGCTGATGAAAATTCTTTCTGAAAGAAAAATGCGCTATCCGGGATTTAAACCTGTAATTCAGGAACTGAGTTTTTCTTTTGAAACGGGAGATCTATATAGGCTGGCCAGCGAAAACGAAATCTTAATGGTTGTAAAGGGTTTGGATGAATTTCTGCCTCAGGCTTTGCTGAATGTTAATCTTGCCATTAATCATCTACTACATAAAATTCGGGTGCCGCTATTGATCATTCCTTCCTCGTGGTATGAGAACGAACTCAAACGCATGGTGTATATAACAGACCTGCGTTTCTGTGGCATCGGGACAGTAAAGTTTCTGGCAGATCTTGCCACCTGTTGGGATGCTAATCTGGTTATTGCACACGCTTCGGCCAGTGGCCTTCCGCTGATGGAGACCGATCAGGCAGAAGAGGTGTTTAATGATGAAGTCAGCCTGAATAGGTTACAAGAAACTCTTCCTAAACATGCTAAATCAAGGCGAATCCATAGATACGCTGGAAATTGTAGTGAACGAAATGAAGGCCGACCTCTTGGTTCTGGTAGACCAGCATTTTCATTTTAATTCCCTTACCCAGCAATATTTCAAAGATAATCGCGCGTTGTATAATCCTGTGCCCATGCTAATATTCCCTTCATAATTTCACCTAAATAAAACAGAAATGAACAGCATAAATAATGCCTCCCCGGCGTATATCCAATATCATGCTATCGCAAAGCATTGGGCATCAGACATCGATTTTTTTAAAATTGAAATAGTTTTCCTTCATCATCTGCTTGATGACCATTTTATACTGCTCTCCGGCCCAGTGTATATTGATGACCTAAAAGCCGTCGGTAAAAAATTCTTACAGCTTGAACAGGATAAATATAGTGCTGATACGGATCTGATTGATTATATAAAAGTACTGGAGGGACAAACAGAAAATCTTATTGACGGCCATGGAGAATTGCTTGGGATAAAGCAAAAGCAGATGGAACACACCATGCTCCACCTGAATTCAAATTATAGAAAACTTAAACAGGAACTTTTTTCTCTGGTCATTTTATTAATACAGGATAGAAAGCGGCAAGGTTTACCCAAGGCTTAAGTTCATTTTAGGTCAGCCAAAATGCTCGTCTAAATATTATACAGACGGGAGATTAACCTTGATTTCATCCACATTAAACTCGTTTACTCAGTATAAAGGTGAAACGAAGCAGAGTAGTTCTGTCCAAACAGGATCGAACTGTTAATTGCTTTATTTTAGCGAATAAGGCGTTTCTGCTTATATTTGAGATGTTCAATAGAAAATGCGCTAAAAACAAAAAGCCTTGAATTTGAGCTTCTTTCATTGAAAGAGTTCGAACTTCAAGGCTTTTTGCTGTTTCAGTAGAGTCAATCCGCGGAAGTTCGACCTTGTTCGAGCATTGTGATGCTATAGTCAATTTCGAAAAAGTCTTGAAAAACAAACTGGAAGGACAGTATCGAACAAAGAAAAAGTTACATTAATATTTTATTGCTAAGGTGTTATTGTAACCTCTTTTGGAAAAACCAATTAACATATCCGATTAATTTATTTTGTAGATTCGCAGGTCATCTTCGGTCCATGTCAGCAAACCTTCCATATAATGATCAGCAACTTGTCCTACATCTAAAGCAGGATAGTAAGGAGGCGTTTGGCGAAATCTATGGTCGGTATCAGACCTTACTGTTTTTATTTGCTGTGAAAAAGCTTCAGGATGAGGAAACAGCAAAAGATATTGTGCAGGAAGTTTTCATTTCCTTGTGGAACAACAGGGCAACAATCATTGACAGCGCACCTCTGGCACCTTACCTTTACCGGTCAGTATTAAATAAGGTGCTTAATATTTTTCGCAGTAAAGGGGTAACCGAAGAATACATTGCCTCCCTGCAATATACCCTTAATGATTTTTCAGAAGGTTCTGCTGATTATCTGATCCGCGAAAAGGATATAAGTGCAATGATCGAACTGGAAATCGCAAATTTACCTGGTAGAATGCGGGAAGTTTTCGATTTAAGACGGAAAGAATATTTAAGTAATAAAGAAATTGCCCTAAAACTTAACCTATCCGAGCATACCGTCGCAACGCAGATGAAAAATGCGTTAAAAATTCTTAGAAAGAGGCTCGGTTCAGCGATTTTTTCAGTTTATTTCATCAATCTTTAATTTTTTTTTCTCTTCTATACCCGATTGGCCAGAGTAAGGTGTAATGTAGGTATAGAACAGATGTAAAATGCAAAAAAGCGAAGCTGAAAAATTATTTGATAAGTTTAAAAACGGAACTTGTAACGCAGCCGAAATGGAAGCCGTTCGCTATTGGCTTTACTACTACCGCTCGGAAACTGATGCAAAATATTCTTCAGCGGAACTTGAAGATATTTCAGAAGAGATATGGAGTAAGGTAGAGCCGGCCTTACCTGAACGCAAACCTCGGGTTATCGCGCTGAAAGCTAAAATTGCTGCTGCGGCCGCAATCGTACTGTTGGCGTTGGGCGGACTCTATTTTATGCAGAACAAGGCACCCCTTTCCGGTCAGGTAGAAAGCGTATACAAAAATGATATAGACCCTGGCGGGGATAGGGCCTATTTGATACTCTCTGACGGGAAAAAAGTTAGTCTGGATCATTTACAACAAGGGGAGATTGCCCAACCGGGTGTTAAAATATCAAGATCAGCTGATGGTATGGTGATTTACAAAACTTCTGCTGACCAGGCGGCAACCGACGAAAACAACACGCTTGAAACACCTAATGGTGGCAGATTTTCGATCATCCTTCCTGATGGGACAAAAGCCTGGCTCAATGCAGCATCCACCTTAACCTATCCGCTCTCTTTCAAAAATAAAAAAGAACGCATAGTGACGTTATCCGGAGAGGGGTATTTTGAAGTGGCCCACGATAAATCGCATCCGTTTATGGTTCGTTCCCAAAGACAGACGGTACAGGTATTGGGAACGCATTTTAATATACAAGCCTATTCTAATGAAAAAAAGATCAGGACAACGCTATTATCGGGTTCTGTACGCATATCGGGCAGTATGCAGGGCTCAAAAACACTTAAGCCTGGAGAACAGGCAGATTTCACTACAAATGGAGTTACGGTTTCACAGGCAGATACAGAGCAGGCAAATGCCTGGATAAATGATGATTTTGTATTTAATGGGGAAGACCTTCATACGGTAATGAGACAGGTTGCAAGATGGTACGATGTAGACGTAGTTTATGATGGGGAACAGGATAATGCAGCATTCTACAGTACCATTTCAAGAAAGAAAAAGCTTTCTGAGATATTGAAAGCGCTGACAATGAATCAGGGGGTTCACTTTAAACTGGAAGGAAGGAGGGTAACTGTTATGCCTTAATCCGGAAAATTCCTGAACTGGTAAAAAAGCGGGAGCGTTGGAGGCGCCCCCGGTTGAAGGCCGGTACAGATGAGTAATTGTTCTAACACTATTATCAACTAAAACCAACCAAACAAATGTATAAAAAATACCATGGAAATGGATATGATCCAACTAATCATGTCCATAAGTCAGGTTCTCTTATTGGGAAGATCCGTCAGGGTGCACGGATAGCTCCTAAATATTTTTCGCCCGGGCTATATTGTTTACTTTTCTTTTTTCTGCTGTTTCCGGCACGGTCTTTTGCTCAGAACGAGCGCATAAGCTTATCAAAAAAAGATGCTCCCTTGAGCGAGGTGCTAAGGGATATCCGCAAGCAGTCAGGTGTTGATTTTGTAATCAACCGTGAGCAGATAGGCCGGTCGAAACGGGTAACCATCCAGGTTAAGGATGCCGCTTTAAAAGCAGTTCTGGATGAATGCTTTCGCGGTCAGCCTTTCGACTATACCATAGAAAACAGGATCATCGTCGTAGTTAACCGGGTTAAAGTAGAAAACAAAGCTTTTTTGATCAACCTTAAAATCCGGGTACAGGATCAAAAAGGAGGGGTGTTGCCCAGTGCCAGTGTAACCTCAAAAGAGGCAGGTTTGAAAGGCTTCACTGATACAAACGGTGAGTATGTATTTTCGCGGATTCCTCGGGACGCGAATATTGTGGTTTCTTATATCGGTTACAGATCGGATACGCTGACCGTTAAATCGGCATCTGAAATTTTAGTAATCCTGAATCAGCAAATCAATACCATCGATGAAGTCTCTGTTGTTTCCACAGGTTATCAAACCCTTTCCCGCGAGCGGGCAACGGGATCTTTTGGGAAACCGGATATGCAGATTTATCAGAACAGGGTGGCTACGCAAGACCTGGTTTCCAGGTTGGATGGACTGGTTGCCGGGGTAACGGTAATTGCCGGGCCGAAAGGACTTATAGGAAACAGGCAGTTTGGCGGTGGAAATACGCAACAAAGTATCATCAGGGGTAGATCGACTATTCAGGCAAATAGAGATCCGCTTTACGTCGTAAACGGTGTTCCTGTAACGGACTTGTCAGTAATCAATCCTGATGATGTTCAGGATATTTCGGTATTGAAAGATGCCTCTGCGGCCTCTATTTGGGGCGTAAAGGCTTCTAACGGTGTAATTGTGATCACAACAAAGAAGGGTTCTGCAGGAAAACCCTTAAAGATCAGCTATTCAGGAAATATCTCGCTCTTCGGTAAACCAGATCTGGATTATATTCCAATGATGAACAGTGCGCAATACATACAAACGGCGAGGGAGCTGTTCAATCCCGCTGCTTACCCATATGCATCTATTGGCACCTCGGTGATTGCGCCACACGAACAAATTCTCTACAACCAGAACCGGGGCCTGATCAGTGCAGCTCAGGCGCAGCGTAGTCTGGACAGTCTGAGCAATATCGATAACAGGGACCAGATCAGAGATTTGTTGTTTAGAAATGCCTTCACCACTAACCATACGCTTTCTGCCTCAGGCGGATCATCAGCTTACAACTTCTATGCCTCTGGTTCTTACACCAATACCACCAGTAGCCATCCCGGAGATCAGAATGGCGTATATCGTTTAAATATCAACCAGACTTTTATGCCGATCAGCAGGCTTCGCATCAGTCTGAATGCCGCATTGAACAATACCATAACCGATAGCGACAGAAGTATTGTAATCGGCAGCAATTTTATTCCTTATCAGCTCTTTCAGGATAATGCAGGCAATAACCTGCAAATGAATTATGTTCAGGGGCTTTCCCCGGAGGTAAGAAGAGATTACCAAAACCGAAGCCGGATCAATCTGGATTATTCACCACTGGACGAAGCCAGTATGGGATTTACAAAAGGAAATGCACTCTCGGTGAACCTAACCGGGAATGTGAACTTAAAAATATGGAGAGGATTAAGCTTTGATGGTACGTACAGTTATCAGAAAGCACCCTCTACCAGCCAGCTTTATAATGATAGCAAAACTTACGACCTACGAAGGGAGCTGCTGGGCTTCACTGTGGCACGGACTGCTAATGATGTTCCCGTTTACTATTTGCCTACCTCGGGAGGGACTTATAAAACGGTGAATATTGATCAGCGAAATTATACACTGCGAAACCAGCTGATTTACAATATGGGGCTCAGGGACGGGCGGGATAGGATCAATGTTCAGATTGGTCACGAAGCGCTTGAACAGCTTGCAACCAACAGAACGACCATTGCCAGGGGTTATGATCTTGATCTGTTGACTTCTGCAAGCCTTAATTATCTGGCCCTGAGCCAGGGAATCTTTGGAGCAGTGTCATCCTTTAGAAGTACTTTTAACGAAAAGCCATTTGAGACTTTTGAACAACTTAACCGGAATGAATCTTTTTTCGGATTGTTCAATTACACCCTGAATGAAAAGTACATGCTTGATGCCAGTGTAAGGAGGGATTATAGCAATCTGTTTGGATCAGAAAAGGGAAAGCAACGTAAACCGACTTTCAGCGTGGGTACGAAATGGCTGATAAGTAAGGAAAACTTCCTGGAGAAAAGTACATGGATCAATAATCTGGCGCTTCGTACCACCTATGGCGTCACCGGTAATTCGCCGTTCATCGGTGCAGGTTCATCAAGGGACGTGATCCAGATTGGCCGGAACAATGTAACCGGTGATTATTACTCGCTCGCAGGCCTTGCCAATAATCAGCTTACCTTTGAAAAAACTGCGACGTTTAATATTGGGATTGATTTTAGTATCCTGCAGAACTCCATCAGCGGAAGTATTGACCTGTATAACAAGAAGACCACTGATATGCTAGGGCAGGTAGATCTGAATCCGCTTAACGGTGCATCTATTATTCGGGGTAATCTTGGAAACATGACCAACCGTGGATTGGAAGTCACCTTGAATTCGAGGAATATGCAGCTTAAAGATTTTAGCTGGACAACAGGGCTAACCTTTAGTCTGAACAGAAATCGCCTGTTGAATTATTCGACTCCCCAGCCCACTCAGCTGACAACCAATGACAGAATAAATAGTAATTATGTGGTTGGCTATGGTATACAGCCCTTGTTTGCCTATCAGTTTGCAGGATTAGATGCCCTTGGCGATCCACAGATCCGTCTCGCAAATGGAACCATTACCAAAGATCCAGAAGTCGCTACGGCCGAAGATCTGATATATATGGGTACCACTATTCCAAAATTTAACGGCGGGTTGAGTAATACTTTCCGATACAAGAACCTTTCGCTTACTGCAAACGTGATTTATAATCTTGGCAATGTGATGAGAAAGGACGTTAACCGTTATTATTACGGACGGATTGAATATGGCACGGGCAGTTTTGGAGGTAACCTGAGCCCGGAGTTTCTGGACAGATGGAAAAAACCGGGGGATGAGCTCATCACTAATATCCCATCTTACGTGGCCAGTGCCGGAGTGAATGTAAGCCGGAGAAATATTGATTATTATACTTATGCTGATATCAATGTGGTGAGCGCCTCCTATATTAAACTCAGGGACATTACGCTGAATTACATCGTAGGGCCAAAGTTATTGAACCGCCTGCACGTGGAGTCTTTATCGCTTTTTGCACAAACAGGGAACTTTATGATCTGGAAAGCAAATGATTTTGGTATAGATCCCGAGTTCCAGACTTTCAATCAGGGAGGGCGGAATATGCCTGCCTTTAAGCACAGTTTCAGTTTCGGTGCAAACCTTACCTTTTAATCTTATGATGATGAAAATATATCAATATTTATCTGTCCTGCTGCTGCTGGTGTTTGTAGCAGGGTGTAAAAAATCCTTCCTTGAAGTAGTGCCTAAAGGACAGTTAGTTGCCAGGATAACGGACGACTATGATAAGATCATGAACGCTCCTGATCTTTATCTCTACTCTTTTGCCGGTGGCTGGCAATCGATGGTGCTCATGGGAGACGACGTCGCTGCAGAAGGCAGTTACTTCTCATCAGCGTCACCGATGAGCCAGAATGCATTCAATTATAAGGCGGATATATTCAGGGCTCAGGATAATACCTTTGATTTCAAGCTTTACACAAGTAACCTGTATACGGTAAACAAGGTAATTAACGAGATCGATGAATCTACGGGAGGGAGCGCCGCACAGAAGACTGCATTGAAAGCCGAAGCGCTGGCTAACCGGGCATGGATATATTTCCAGCTCATAAACATTTATGCCAGGCCTTACAATACTGCAACGGCATCGCAGGATTTGGGGTTTCCAATTATCAGGGATGCGGATATCAATTTGAGTGGACATGTCAGAAATAGTGTGGCCGAAGTATATGGTTTTATCATTCAGGATTTCAAAGACGCTATCAGTACCCTGCCGCTGAATAATAAGTTTGCCCAGCGTTTTTCAAAGCCCGCCGCGGAAGGGATGCTGGCGAAGGTTTATCTCTACATGGGCAGAAATGCGGAGGCCCTGGCCATGTTTAATGCCGCATTAACGGATGCTGCCGCCCAGGCCGTGCCTGCTAAGCTCTACGATTACAATGTGGAATTTGCTTCAGGAGGGAAGTTTGATCCAATTGGTTACAACGGCCCGAATAATTCGCCGGGGATAAACTATGACGACGTAACCGAATCAGTGCTGGCGAAAACATTTTATAATGGGCCGTACAGTGGAAATGAGTTTGGGAATGACTTTCTTGTACTCTCTCCGAAGGCACAGGCGCTGTTTGCCCCGGGTGATTTGAGGCTGAATTTTTATGGCGCTTTTTTTCCGTATTCTACACCTAACCCTTCGGGCAGGCTATCAAAATATTCAGTTAATTATTCAAAGTTTGGATTACAGTTGGCCGAATTATACCTGCTGAGGGCAGAAGCAAATGCGAGGTTAAATAACCTTGCAGCCGCAGTTGCCGATCTGGAGCTGCTGCGCAGAAACCGTATGCCTGTAAATGTTGCCAGTGTTCCCGCTCAGGCTGCTTCCAGTAAAGAGTCACTGATCAGATTTATCTTTCAGGAGCGTACCAGGGAATTCGCAATGGAAGGATACCGATGGTTTGATATGCGACGCTGCTCAATCGATCCGATTTTCTCGGGCGAGACATTCTCTCATATCATTTATAACGATGAGACTTCTACCAATATTACCAGTTTTAATCTGCCTCAGGACAGGCTTACGCTTCGGCTCCCGCCAATCGTAATGAATGCCAATCCGGGCTTTACCAATAACCCTTAAATAATGATCATGAATATTTTAAAAATCAATAAACGCTTAACGATTACCTCAAGTTTGCTTCTGTTTTCAGTAGTTTCCTTTTCACAGAACAAATTCACCATCAAAGGGCAGCTTTCGCCGGAGATTAATGGGAAAAAAGTCTTGCTATCCTATAAGAACAATGGCGTGAGTGTAGAAGATTCCACCAAAGCTGAAATGGGTAAATTTACTTTCAAGGGGCTGATCGGAGATCCGGCCTATGCGCGGATCAGTGTAGATCCACCTGCCATAACTACCATGCAAAATGTGAAGAGTCTTGACGTTCGCGACTTTTTTATCGATGCCGGCGAGATCCTGATCACGGGATCTGCGGGCGCAAAAACAGCTGTCATCAAAGGCGGAAAAACACAGGCCGATTATCAGAGAAGGTTTGAGCTTTACAAGCCGGTGCAGGCCCGTGTTGATTCCCTGAATACATTGATCGCCGGTTATAAGGAAAAAGGGGATAATAAAGCAATGGATGCTGCCAGACTGGAGATGAATGCAGAATTCGCCAAAACAGGGAAAATTGACAGCAATTTCATTAAGGATAACCCTAACAGCTTTCTCTCCCTTGACATCTGGAGAACAAAACATCGGGGAACCCTTCGTTCAAACTTTGAGCCAGAGTTCAAAAGGTTCAGTCCGGAGGTTAGAAATACCTTTGCCGGAAGAGAGATCCAGGCTAAGTTCGATTTGGCAAAAAAACTGGCACCCGGACAACCTGCACCTGAATTCAAACTTAAGGACACGGCAGGCAAAGAAATTTCGCTTTCCTCACTTCGGGGAAAGAATGTATTCGTTTGTTTCTATACGCCTGATTTTATGAATTATGATGCTTTTACTTTCAACCTTGGGCGGATTAACAGGGCTTTGAAGGATAAAAATACGGTGATGATAACCGTTTATTATAGTTATGCCGACAGGCCGGATTCATACTGGATGGAAACAATAAAAAGATCGAACTTTAACTGGATAAACCTGAGTGATATTGGTGGTGTGAACAATGCAGGAAGTGTGAGTCCAACGGCAAAAGCTTATGGCTTGACATACTATACCTTGCCTAATGCACTCCTTATTGGTGAGGACGGTAAGATACTGGCGAGCCAGCTTAAATTAAACGATACCGGTCTTGGTCAGGAACTTGCACAATTAATCAAATAAAGATGAGAAAAATAGCAGTATTGATATTCGTGATTACCGTTACAGCGATCGGTAGCATTAGCGCACAAGGATTAACAAGGGAATACCTGGATGTGGGCGACACGATTAATGTTTATCCCAAGGTAGAGTGGATTAAAGGAAATGCAACGGGTAAGTTCGACAGCTCAAAAGTTTATATTGTTGATCTATGGGCCACATGGTGTAAGCCCTGCATTGCTGCCATGCCTCATTTTAATGCGATGGCATCGAAGTTTAAAAACCGCGGGGTAGTTTTTATAGCACAGGATGTGATGGAAGATGACAGGCAAAAAGTATTGGATTTCTTAAAAGCCAATGACAAAATGATGGGTTTTGATGTTGCTTATGGTGGCGGAAAGGGGAGCGATTTTGAACGGGAATGGATCAAACCGGCAGGGGTGAGCGCGATACCCCAAACCTTTGTTATAAAGGGAAACAAACTCCTTTGGCAAACCTCTCCTGATATGATCAACGAAGCCGTTATTGAAATGCTGATCAAGGGCGATTTCAGTATCGAAAAAGCAAAAAAATCAATTACAAACTAAAAAATATTACCTGATTTTGCTACTGGTAACCGTTCTGGTTGCCAGTAGCATTTTCTGGTTTGGTTGGAAAAACGGGATCATAATAAAACTTTTAAGTTACTCGTTGTGGTTTATCCTTCGTTTCTGAATTTCAATACTAGAATGAGTTTACACTTTTACATTGGACCTTTGCGGACTTTTATCCCATCGTTGTAAACAGATTTTATTGAACGCGTATTTTTAATATCTGAAATTGGGTTTCTGTCTAAGAATATAAAATTTGCTTTTTTGCTTTTGCATAGTTCCCGGTAGTGCATCAATCTTCAAGAGAATTGCACCTTGTTGTGTTGCGGACCTAATAGCTGTATATTTCATTAAAAGTAACCCTTCCATTTTAATGCAAAGCGGCCACTAAATGGGTTGCCGGGTAAATACAATATTGTTCCTTCCCATCGCTGGCGCACGCGTGCCGCGTGTGCATGTTTGCTAGAGCGGAAATACGAGGGTAGTTAAAAATCCCTTTAAACAAGAAAAGAAATGTATCAATACAGCCCCTGCACTTAGATATCATAAAAAGATATAAATTTTGAACTTTAATGTCAAAAAGTTACTTTAGAGCGCATTACGAATTCTTTTGTTCCTGAAGACTTAAACCAAATAAATGATTAATGTACATTTCGAATGTGAAATTTTAAGAGCTAGCAGGAATAGGCTGTTGCGATTAATCGAAACAAGTAATAACGAAATATTATTTAAAATTCCAGCGGGTTTTAACAATAATATAATCTGGCAAATAGGACATTGCATCACTTCTCAACAGCGGCATATGTATATGCGTAGTGGATTACCAATGTATATATCTAAACAATTTATGGAGTCCTTCAAAATTGGATCCTCTCCTCGTTCCTGGGAAATTAATCCAGATGTTAATGAGGTGAAACATTTATTGATTGATACCGTTAACCACCTTGAATCAGATCTGGAATCCAGCTTATTTGTCAACTATGAGCCCTTTGACTTACCTATCGGATTTCGGGTAAAAAATCATGTGGAAGCCCTGCAAGCTGCTAACTATCACGAAGCGGAGCATAGTGGGCAGATTTTGACTTATTTAAAGCTGCTTGTCAAAGAATGAAGTACATTACCTCAAACTACGACAAAAAGTAGAAATATAGCTTTTTTAGATCACGATGTGAACGTTTGAAACCCATTCGTTTTATCGCAACCGCGTTATACAAAATCCTTATGGTTATTTATATTCACAAAATATTTACCAAGCTTTTCGCCTTAATGAAAAAACTGTTAACATTGATTGCCCTGTTTATCCTGGCGCAAAACGCAATAGCACAAAAAAATGCACTGAGAAAGATTGCTGATAGCATTAATGCAGAGGGGGAAGCGCTTTATCGTTCTGAATGGGCTTCAGGTTATAGCACACAGATTTTCAGCTCCGGTTATGGCGGGAAGAAGCAATTATCCGGGGGATATTTTTCTTATGAGACGGGAAAAGAAATGACCACGATCTTTTTTTCTAAAAATAACGATCCGGTAGTGTTAGCTACAGTTAAGTTCGGCCATAAGTTAGACTCATCTAAATATAGTATAGACACCACGACAAGAAAATTCACCGGAGTTGAAAAAGACTTGTATGCCATCCGGTCAAAAGCTGCACAGGCTGTTTTAAACGACACGCTTTTTAAAATTTATGAAAATACCAGTCTAAATCTTGTCCCGATCATAAAAAATGGAGCAAAAAAAGTATATGTCATCACTGCGCAAACAGCACCGGATGAAGTGTTATTAGGAAATGATTACCTGATTAATTTTGACAAAGACAATAATATCATTAAAAAGACAAAGCTTCATAACAATCTTATTCCCCTGGGAACCGGTGGTATAGACACGATAGAAGCATCCTCACATCAACACTTAGGTGAAACAAGTCCTTATATTACCGCGACAGATGTTTGTGCATTTAGATTATGGAAGGGAAAGACCACCTGGGTGATCAGCTTCATTGTTTCGGCCGGATATGTATCTGCATGGCACTTTCGCGATGAATTTTTAGAAATTCTAACCCAGGCCGAATTCGAAAAAATAATGAAAAACAAATAGCATAAGGTATTTACGCCTTCATTATGGTCATAGCATCTCACTAAGGCCCTTGCAAAATCACTTTAGAACAAAAAAGCCCATCTTTCGATGAGCTTTTAATCAGTAGAGTCAAGCTTCAAAGAACATATAGTGATGCAGCTTCTTTTACCCATACGCAAGGGTGATAAGTATTTTAATAACATGAAATGCGAATAAATATAATAACCCGGCGGCATATCGTCCACCGGGTCAGCACTATTTATTAGCGTAACAGACAGCTTTGGCCGCCATTGTTATTACTTTGGAAATTGCCGGAATTACTTAAATCTACCTTAGATGCCTGTAAAAGAATATATTCAATTTCTTTAAGCAGCCCACTTATTGGTGTATCGCTGGTATTGGTTAAGGCAAGAGATCCGTTGGTGCTCACTGCGCCTATCGTTTGCTCCATTCCTTTTCCGGATCTCACCATTGGGCCATAAAGTGCATGGAGCTTCAGTGGGCCAAAGTCTGTATCGTATTTCACGTTAACAAGATTGGTCACCATAATCTGATGGTTAAATGCACCCTTCAGGATCTCCAGCATTTTTTGGATATCGTTATGGCCAAAGGTTAATTCCCTGAAAAACCCCAGGTAATTGCGCACGTGCGCTACGGTTGAGGTCCCCTCAAGGCCTGTTTTTGCGAGTCTTGCCAGCTCCCAGAAAGATAGCGCCTGTTCGTTTTCAAAGAATACGGGGTGTGTGGTGATATTAAGGCCAAAATTGTCATCCAGATTTAATACGCCCCTGGAGCAGATAGGCGAAATCAATTCCATTTTAACCTCTGACCATTCGGACCGCATCTTTCTGGATGCCATAATCGCCGCTGCGCAGATGGCGCCATGAACAGTGGTGTTTTCTTCCCTGGCCCTGTTTCTAAGGCGGTCGGTTGCCGCTGCCGAGAGGCGCAGCGATGATACTTTGGGACTAACCATCCTTTGACTTATTCCCAATTCATTTTTAGGTACAGTTTGGACTGGCTCGTCATCGGGCAATCCCAAAGTTTGGTCGTTGGACAGTTGGTTTTCAAATTTCTCCAGTTCTGTTCCGTTTACTGCTTTCAGCAGATCCCTGATCAGATAACTTACTGAAGTGCCGTCGGCGAGCGTATGGTTTGCAGCAATGATCAGCACGGTAGAATCCGGCTTTTGTACCAGCACCACCCTGATAAGCGGCCCTTCTGCGGTGTTAAATCTTTGCGCCAGCTCTTTTTCTACTTCCTGTTCCCAGCAGTAGTCAGCATCAACATGGATTACCCTAAATGGAATGGGCAGCTTGTCTGTGTGCTGTTTTACTGGTCTTGAAAATTCATCCATTACGATCCTGACCGAAAGGTTGGGATGTCTGCGCTGTACTGCGGAGATGGCGAGATTCCATTTCTCAACTGTTGCCGTACCTGTTATTTCTGCGGCAAGCGCAAAGTCTTTGGAATCGATCTGGTCAAGTAGCCAGAACGTTTTTTCGAATGCACCCAGGGTGCGGTCTTGTGTAGTTTTCATTAGGTCACAAATTATGTTTGAACTGCAAATCGAAATCTGGCTAGAAGCGAGCTTCTGGTTATGTTCCTATTTGTCCCTACAAAACTCGTTTTTCAGCTACCCCGCTGGAATGGATAAATGGAAGGATGTATTGTACATTTTCCCCTGAAGAAACTGTTGATATATCAAAGCAAAGGTTATTTACAAGTACCGTAGGAATACACCCATTTGGTTAAAGCGCGAAAAAGACAGCAGAAAATTCAAGGTATCGGTGAATATACGAATGCAGTAACTGGTAAAGGAAGGATGCCTTTGACCAGGTTCTGGATATGAAGAGAACCAGCCTGCCCGGTTTGTTTGATGACAATGCCAAAGAAGATCAGCCCTGAAAAAAGTGCAGGTTTCGCTGAGGGACATTTGATCACGGGTTGATTAGCTTCGGATCGTTGCCGCGACGATCACGGTGGAGACAATGGTTCACTGCCGGGTGCTGGCCAGAAATCGGGGGTGTACTTTTAACTTTGACAATAACGGAAATACGAATGGCATAGGGATCTGTTTTTCCCTATATGAAT
This sequence comes from Pedobacter sp. R-06, assembly GCF_049913135.1. Classification (NCBI taxonomy): domain Bacteria; kingdom Pseudomonadati; phylum Bacteroidota; class Sphingobacteriia; order Sphingobacteriales; family Sphingobacteriaceae; genus Pedobacter; species Pedobacter sp. R-06. The sequence goes on from NZ_CP183977.1 coordinate 195,335, forward strand.
CGTAATTCCGTACTTGCGGGGATCGGTAGTATCACTGATTTTTGCATGAAAGAATTCAAAAAATGGAAAAGTCATTTAACTTCAATAACGAACTATCAGGAAAGGTTGCCCTGGTAACGGGCGGAACAAAGGGAACCGGAAAAGCTATTGCTGACAGGTTACTGGCTGCCGGAGCTCAGGTCATCATTACGGCAAGGAACGAGCCTGGGATATATGATGAGAATCTTCATTTTATTCCGGCGGATCTGAGCAGGGCAGAAGGAACGGATAAGGTGGTGGCTGAAGTACGATCAAAATACGGCAAACTTGATATCCTGGTGAATAGCTTAGGAGGCAGTGAAACTCCCGCTGGTGGCTTTAGTGCCTTGACCGATGAACACTGGGAAGAGACTTTGCAGACCAACTTACTTGCTCCGGTCAGACTGGATAGGGGTTTTCTGCCGCAGATGATCCAACAGAAAACAGGTGTGATCGTTCACATCGCATCCATACAGGGGAGGCTGCCTTTATATGACAGTACACTTCCTTATGCGGCAGCAAAGGCAGGGCTGATCAACTACAGCAAGGGGCTTTCCAATGAGGTGGCTTCGAAAGGTGTCAGGGTGGTAACGGTATCTCCGGGTTGGATCATGACTGATGGTGCCAAGAGAATGATGGAGCGAATATCGCAAAGCTCAGCAATTTCAATTGAACAGGCTACCCAAGGCGTGATGGATGCTTTGGGCGGGATTCCGTATGGCAGACCCGCCGAGCCGGAAGAGGTAGCGGAACTGGTTGGCTTCCTTGTTTCTCCAAGGGCGGGTTATTTAACGGGTACAGAATTCGTAATCGACGGCGGCACTATCCCTACGACCTAGTACACCATTCCCGTAACCAGTTCGTGATTACTTTATACCCTGGATGATTTTATTCCTGTGCTGGAATCCCCATTTTTCCATCGCTGTCAATACATCATCCAGGGTTTGGCTATAAGGCGTGAGTTCATACTGGACAGTAACGGGTTTAGTATCGCATACCTTTCGGCTTACCAGTCCGTTCATTTCCATTTCCTGCAATTCCTTGGACAGGATGCGCGGGGATATGGCCGCTTCCCTGGATAACTCATTGAATCCTTTTTTGCCGCTCTGAAGCACTGAAATCAAGATTAATTTCCATTTTCCGCCCACTATGTCCAGCGTATCGCGTATAGCCATTTTGGCTTTTGCACAACTTTCGATCGTATGATTTACCATATACTATTCTTTTTGTAAGTACTATCCTTTTTGTAACAGATAACAAATGTATAGTATTTGTTCGGAAATTTGTGGCTTAATCAACAATTGATAGTCATTCATGAGAAACAGAAGCATATCAATAATCACCGAAAACCATTGGCACAATGGATTTTTGGGCAATGGCCACAAGGCGATGGCTGTCCTTGATGGTGTCAGCTACAAAGACAGCGATCCTTTTATCCTGTTTATGGATGACATATTGGACCTGCCCGGCGGAGCGCCAGTTGGGGGAGCACATCCCCACGCTGGATTTGAGACCCTGACTTTGGTGCTGGAAGGTAATGACAGGGAATGGAAAACGGGAAGTTTTGAGCTGATGACGGCGGGAAAGGGAATCGTCCACACCGAGGAGATCACTTCAAAGCAAAAACTGCGTATCTTACAGGTGTGGCTGGCATTACCACCTGAACAGCGGTATGCCCAGCCTTTTTTGCGAAAAATATTACTCGAAGATGTGCCAACAATTAAGACCGGCGAATATGAAATCCGTGTTTACGGTGGCAGCAGCAACGGTTTGGTCTCTCCCCTGAAAACCCATACACCATTTATCCTGATTGAATTCATGCTGAAAAAGCTTGCGGTGGTAAATCAGGAAATTCCATTGCAGTATCATGGCCTGGTCTATGTGCTTCAAGGCCGGGTAAAGGTGGGTGACAAAATTATCAGTTCCGGGCAAGCTGGCTGGCTGGAAAGAACAAACGAAAAAGGCAGTGGCCAGCTTACCCTGGAGGCATTGGATGAGGATACGCATTTTGTGCTGTATGCTGGACAGCCACATCATGTTCCGGTTGTCCAGCACGGACCTTTCGTAGCCGATTCGGTGGAAGAAATCGCTCCGCTGTACCGGAAGTTTAAAGATGGACAGTTCCCGCATTTGAACGACCTGTCAGATGAACAGAAGGTTACATATCATTCAGATGGGCGCATTGATTCAAAGGCTACCTGACAGGGATGGAATCAGCGATTGATTAGCTGCAGCCAGGAATAATCGATGCCGGTTAACCTCATGTCATAGCGATTTAAATCTCCATTGATTGATCATAGTCCGGATATCCCTTCAGTATGGCCCGCTTTAACCTTTGCTGATTTTCATCTCCCCAGCGTCCGATAGCAGCAAGTACAGGTATCAGCGTCCTGCCGAAATCGGTAAGTGTATACTCAACTTTTGGAGGCATTACCGGGTAGATTGTCCTGGTCACCAGTTCATGTTCCTCCAGTTCTTTTAGCTGGATGTTGATGACACGGCGGCTTGCATCTGGTATTTTACGTTGCAGTTCGCTCGGACGCAGAAAGCCTTCGCTGATGAACCACAAGCCTGATCTTCCACTTGCCATAAAGCACTTCCGCTACCAGGTCCAGTCCGCAGTTGAGGTTCGGAAATGTCTTTTTTTCATACATGTATCAAAGATATGTGTAGACCAGCTAACAATCAATAGGGATAAATTATTCCCTATCTGAATCGTAGTTCCCTTATTGCAGGTTATGCAGGTACTATCGAAATTTGTACATCAATATGTTAATTTAAAAATAAATATTATGAACCTACCAAAATTAATATCAGACTTAGTGGAAGCACAGAACATCCACGACGGAGCAGCTTATGCTTCCCTTTTTTCAGACGATGCAGTAGTATTCGACGAAGGAAAGACACATAACGGAAAACAGGAAATCCAGAACTGGATAGAAAAGTCGAACCAGGAGTATCAGAGCGTGCTAAAACCGATCAGCTATAATGATAGCGCAAATGGCTCGGTGCTTGAAGCGGAGGTTTCGGGAACATTTCCCGGTAGCCCGGCAGTCCTGCGCTTTAATTTTACGTTTCAGAACGGGCTGGTCGGATCACTAAAAATCACCGGGTAGCTGGTGTTAAAGCGCGTCCGCCTGAACACAATTGCCAATCACCTGACCATAGCAATGCAGCAATGGAAATTGTTCTTCTCCGGCAGCATTGCTATTTTTTTACCATAATCCAAATGTCAATCAAAACAAATACCTGCACCACAATACTGATACTGTTCAGCATACTTTTCATTTCTCCCCTGATCATCAAGGGGCAATCGACAAGTCTTGATCTGAGTGAGCATAAAACAGTTGTTCAAAAAAAGTACGGGCTTGATCCATCTAAGCCACTGACCGCAAGGATTGGGAATACACCGCCCGAAGTAATCCAGAAATTCCGGGATGCTGGGATGTCCCCGACACGCCACAGACTTAGCAAAGCCGACAGTGTTAAGGTGGTCAGGGCCTTTAAAATGCTTCCTCCGTTACATGCCCGTGTCCTGAAGGACCACCTGCTGGGCATCAGTTTTCTGGACAACATGCCCAATACAGCGCTGACTGCAACGATGAACCCGGAGAGCCCATTCCTGGTTTTTACCATCACTTTTAGGGCCGAGATTTTAAAACAGGATGTCTCCCAGTGGCTAACCTGGAAGGAAATGGGCTATTATGAAATAGATAACCCAGATTTGCAGGTTTCCATCGATGCAGGCAGGCTTGACGCAATACTTTATGTACTCCTGCACGAGGCGACCCATGTTGTAGATGGCTCCCTTGACCTGCTGGGAATGAATAAAACCACGGGGACTTTTGACAGGGAGGCAGACCTGAAAAAAAACTTTGCACAAGGCATCTGGACCGACCGGACTGAGCTAAATGCAAACCTCGCTGACACCCTCACCTTGCACAGCCGCTTTCGTGGCGGGGCCAGGCTATTACCTATACATCTTGCAAGGGAGATCTATGAATCAGCTGCCAAAAAGCCTTTTGTCTCACTTTACGCTACCTCCAGCTGGCACGAAGACCTGGCTGAATACCTCACCATCACCCATTTTACCAAAAAACTTAAACAGCCTTTCAGGATCACGATTCAGGATAGGGGCAAAGAGATCTTCAGCTACGAACCGATCAAATCTGCCGCTGTCAGTTGGCGGATTCCCCTTATGCAATATTTTTACGCAAAGGCTGAATAGTTTAAGTTTTAACAACAACCATCATCATATGAATAAGCAAAAAATCCGCATAGGATTCATCGGGCTTAATCCCGACAGCCACTGGGCAGCAGCAGCCCATTTACCCGCATTAAGGTCATTGTCTGATGACTTCGAGATCATTGGAGTGGCCAACCGAAGTTACGAGAGCTCAAAAAAAACAGCACAGTCCTTAAATCTTCCCCTTGCCTTTAAGGATGCGCAATCACTGGTTAGCTCAAGCGAGATTGACCTGGTTGTGGTAACCGTAAAAGTCCCCTATCACTTTGAACTGGTCAGCGCAGCACTGAATGCCGGCAAACATGTTTTTTGCGAATGGCCTTTGGGAAACGGACTAGGGGAAGGCAGGAAACTGGCAGCGTTGGCCAGGCAGAAAGGCGTTATCGCTGCAATCGGAACACAGATGCGCTACGCGCCGGAGGTGGCCTACCTGAAGCAGCTTATAGCAGATGGCTATGTAGGTAAGGTATTATCCACTACGTTGATTGGTGCCGGTGGTAGCTGGGGAAATGAAACAGAAGCGGATCTTTATTACCTCTATGATCAGGCCAATGGTGCAACAATGCAAGCCATACCTTTAGCCCATACGCTGGTGGGCCTAACGGAGGTATTGGGTAACATTGAAGAGTTGTCGGCCCGGATGCTGACCCAGTTTGACCAGGTCAGGTTGACCGATACAGGAGCGTTAAAGCCTAAAAATACCCAGGATCAGATATTGATACATGGTACACTCAAAAGCGGTGCTGCCTTATCGGTGCATTATCGTGGTGGCATAACAAGGGGAACTAACTTACTATGGGAGATTAACGGTACAGACGGTGACTTGCAGGTAACCGGTGAAAATGGTCATGGCCAAATTGTTCAGCTGGCTATTAAAGGCGCGAGAGGAGAAGAAAAAAAAATGAAAACACTTACCCCGCCTGCCGGTGTCTACAGCGGATGGCCATCTTTTTCAGGCGCCCGGAATGTTGGCCATCTGTATGCCTTGATCGCTGAAGATATCCGTACGGGTTCAAGAAAAACGCCGGATTTCGAAGATGGTGTTGCGCTTCATGAATTGGTTGACCGTATTGAGAAATCGTCGCAAGAGAAAAAAGAAGCGTGGGTGAGGAGTGATAGTGATAAAAAAGTCGAACCTTAATTAATTGATAATCATATACATGAGTCAATGTTGCAGGTTGGGTTAACTCAAGCAGGATCGAACTCTTAATTGCCTTATTTTCAATGAATAACAGGTTTATGTCTGTTTTTTTCTTTTCATAAGAAAATTTCATAAAAAGAAAAAGCCTTGAAATTGAGCTTCTTTCAAAGAAAAGGTTCGACTTTCAAGGCTTTTTGCCGTTTTGGTAGCCCTTACTGGACAAATTTCGAATTTTTTCTTGTCTGATTTGCAGGAATTGGCTAAAGTTTCAAATTATTTTAAAATTTAGAGGATCGTTACCAGACAATTTCCGAACTAAAATTATTAGGTAATGATCAGTGCCCAGAACTTTATCTCACTGAGATCTGGATTTCCATTGAATTTTTTTCTGGCTATCCATGAAGGTGAGATTTTTATATTTCGAAATTGGCTTGAGACTCGGTGAATCGTTGTGGAGTCAATCCGCGGAAGTTCGGCCTCTTATGAGCATTGTGGGGCTATAGTAAATTTTGAAAAAGTGTTGAAAAATAAAATAGAGGGACAGTATAGAAAAAAGAAATTATTGTAAATATTTTTTGGAGTTTGAATAACAAACCTTACAATCAACGAATGTACCACTGACACCACCCATTGAAATATCAACAATACCGAGCATTCGGTTACTTCTGTTAAGTGGCAGCACTTTAAATTCTTTGAGGAATGCAATTTTCTCATATACCATTGATTCTTTAAAAGCTGAAACGTTTGATTTGACGAGATAATTTTGGACGTTCGTTGATGTTGTAATCTGGTTTGTAGCTTACTTGTACTTCGGCTACCTTAAATTGTTCTTGTACCATAGTTGTATTTATTTGAATATGGCACAGGTATCAAGCTACCTATTGTGTAGAACTAGCGAATATCTCTTGTAGCTCTTCTGTTGGATGGAAACCATTTACAGCCCTATCATGCACAAATAAACTATCTTCATATGTTACAATCGTGAGGGAATCAGGTTTACTTTCGTCTGAAATTTGGTCAGAAAACCCAGCTATCGCAACAGGTATCCATTCGCCCTCTACTTCTTGATACGTATAAGCAGCAATAGTCAATACATACAAGGATTGCAGGTCTTTCGAAAACCCACTTTTTACAACCAAGTACTCACCATTATGGTTGCGAAAGAAGACCGCTCCGCTCGTCAGCCTGTCGTAATAAGCTTCCAATGGATTGCCCTCAAATGCCTGTGGTGTACTTGGGTATTCATTTGGTTTATCTTCGTAACTAAAAACAACACGTTGTGCTGCGTTAGGTGTCTTAGACATTATGCATCTAGGGGGTATCATATCATCTGGTGAGTCAAATAAGATTTTCATATATTGTTATAGTCCGCGTTAATTCCCTGTTCGGTTTGAATCCGTTAATCAATCTCTTCATATTTTCAATTTCAAGTGTCAACTTGTATAAACAATTTGCATATAGCCTTTTTAATTTAGTACTCTTGGCATTGCTCTGTATATTTGTCCTTCAAGTTGGCACCCCCCTTTCGCATGTTGCGGATGATTTTTATCAATTGTTGGATCTTCAATGTCTGAATTGAATTTTGGCTTGCCCCATTGTTTAAAAAAAAATGGAACATCGTGTTTTATACACATATCCCTTAAAGGAATAATCCAGGATAATTCAAGTCGCCTAGCTTTATGTCCTGATTCACCGCCAACAATTATCCAATCTAGTTTTTTGATTGGAAGTAAATGTACCGGCCCTAAAAGAGGTTCAACTGACAGAAACTTTACCTTCGCATCAGTCTGTACCAAATCATTAGCACGGAACGCATAATCCTGATTTTCAACTGAAACGCCCATCCATATATTAGGTGTCCAATCTATTTTATCTGCGATTTTTAACAGTCTGTCTGATCTTTTGGTTAAAACTTGATAAGTATGTTGGGGTGTTTGGTTCATTACGGCAAAAACAGATAAAATAAAATCATCTGGGATTTCGTCATGGAACAAATCACTCATAGAATTAACAAAAACAACTTTAGATTTTTTCCAAGTAAAAGGTATATTTAATGATGTTGGGTGGACACGTATCTGGAAACCACCATTATACTTTTCTACTCCCATTGATTTTAATCGTCTCGACATAACCTCGGCGTAGCAAAATTTGCAGCCCGGGCTAATTTTCTTGCAGCCTGTTACAGGGTTCCAAGTTACCTCTGTCCATTCAATTGTCGATTCAGCCATGTCTATTAAATGTATTTATTCATTACCTCATTTGCAATTTTTACAGCATTTTTATTATTTGATGCAAGAAAAAAATGATACATAGGCGAATTTTTAGAATTTTTTAATACAAACCCCTTTGATACAAATTTAAAAACGGTGTTTAATTTCTCCTGATAAAGTTTTGCAGCCTTATCTACCACATGTTTATGCCGTTTGGTTGAAACATCCCCAAAAAGATCAGTTTGTGGTGGAAAGTAAAAATATTTTAACACTTCTTCTTTACTCATTCCAAGAAAATCATTCAACTTTAATATCCATTCATCACTCAATTCGCCATCTTTTGTTAATAGTCTGGTTACACCCATTCCGATCGGAACTAGTATCCACATATCTATACCATGGCCCTGCAATTTTTCCAAGGATTTCCATCTTACTTGCATGCCCTTTGGGTCAACAAAGGCCAAAACACGGTAATATTTATTTTCTTCCCGGCATAAAAAGCTAACCAAAGAATCTATTTTTTTTTCAAAATCGGAGTTGATTACGTAATATTTTTTAGATGTTCCATATCTCTTAGCGATAGTGCTTCTGAGATTATCAGCATATTTTTTTACCAATTCAACGAAATAGTACATATCAAATCCCGCTGGCTTGCCAATATCCATAATTCTTATTGCCGCACCTGTGACGGCTTCCTCATTAATAGTCTCTATTTCCCCAGATCCTGCGAACCCATCAAAATAGAGAAGCTTGAATTTTTGGCCTGCCATAATAGTCAAGTATGCACTAGTATAGGAGGTTATGATTTCTATTTTTTTTTGGGTCCAGTCTCCACCGAATTTGTTATTTGAAGTCATTGAAAAGCGTTAAGATAATTGTAAATATAAGTTTTTAAGATCAAACTATACGTTCTTAGAAATACCAATTAAAAAGCCTCCACCTTTCTATGAGCTTTTAATCAGGTGCAGTCACTGAGCCGATAAGCAAATATTTCTTGTCTGATTTGCAGGAATTGGCGAAAGTTATAATTATTTAAAAGTTTAATTTCTAGACCAATATTTTGTCCTAAGGGAATTAATACAAATCATAGAATAGAAAGTCTTTGCCAGATCTGGGTATTTGTTAAGTCTTTAAAATGAGGAATTATTTGATATAAGTAATGATGCTTCTGAACAAATAAATTTCCTTCAGATAATCAGAATATTTTAATCAGATTCTAGTATGTCCTTTAATTTATTAAAACTCGCAGTATCTTTATAGATAAATTATATAGCTCTTGGAATGAAAGAAATAAAAACTTTTGACAGATTTTTTCTCATATGCACGATTTGTTTTTTTATCATAGTGTTTTTAATTTGTGCATTTCCTTTGTTTTTAACTACGGATTCTAAGTTTGATGAAACTACTGGGGTTATCGGGGATACTATTGGTGGGACCATGGGGCCTTTTGTTGCAATTGCCGCAGCATTTTTAACATTTTTAGCTTTCTGGGTTCAGTATAAAGCGAATGAGCAACAGAAGGCAGATTTGAAAACCCAGAAACTCCAGTCTGAAATTGATGGGTTTGAAAGGACTTTTTTTGAGTTAGTTAAGCTTCACAGAAGCAATGTTCGCGAATTAAATTATAGTAAATTCATTGGGTCAGAGACTAGAACTTATTCTAACCGGCAAGTAATGCGTGTTATATTTCAGGAATTCATCGAATGTTATAGAGATGTTAAAAAATTCTCTAATTCTACGGACCCCAAAGAATATATAAATAAACATCATCTTGCAATATTGAGTGATTTAAAATCAACTAACAAAATAAGTGCTGATGTCATAGAGATGGCAATAATCGACATTTCATATTCAATTGTTTTCTTTGGTGTTGGTATAGATGGAGAATCGGTTTTAAGAGATCGTTTTAATCTTAAGTATAACAATCTTTATTTTTTCAAACTGTTAACATACATTAAACTGAAACCAAAAGCAGAAAATAAAGAAATGTTTGTACTATGGAAAGAGCTTAAGAGTCTAAATCTAAAAGATCTTACAATGATAATTAATGAAGTTTATACTCATCGAAATCATTTAAAACCGACTATAGAGTTGAATGAATTATCTAAAAAGTTTCTTGCGCTACTACCAGATTCATTTGAAAAGTATTATGGCGGACACCAACACAGGTTAGGCCATTATTTCAGACATTTATTTCAGTCGTATAAATTTCTAGATAAAAATAAATTGCTGATCAAAGAACAAAAATATTTTTATGGTAAAACTTTGAGAGCTCAATTGTCGACATACGAACAAGCTTTAATCTTTATCAACAGCATCTCAACTTTAGGGATGAGGTGGGAATATACTTTCAAAAACGACGTAAAATATCTAGGAGATGAAGCATCCTCAACTGGTTTAATAACAGAATACCACCTTATTAAAAATCTACCAGGCAATCATTTTGTAGGTATTACATACAAAAAATATTATCCAAAGGTTAAATATGAAAATAAAGAAAGTTAAAATAACAAGAACTATTAGAGTTTCCCATATCAAAGAATAGCCAAATTGGAGATTTTGGGAATAGTATCCCTCTCACCAGCGTATGTCTAAGCGAAAGGGGGAATGAGATGGATGACTTGCGCATCAGCATTATACAACAAAGTAACTTACTCACAAAATATGCTGATTTATGAAAAGGCTATTACCTTAGAGCTACTGAGAATAGATTCACGAACGATTTCATAGAAGATTTGCGCCGTTTAGCTAGATCGGACAAACTTCAGGAATAATTCGTATTTGTTTCCCTTATGGATTTTGGAGCTCGAACTAGTCCAGAATTTTGAGCTATTTTTCGATTTTAAGTAAATGCGTAAAAATTCAATACCAGATTTGTCTATTTATACTTCTTGGTACTGAATTGGTTAAATATGTAGCAACCAAGTATAATTGAGATGATACCAAAGAATTTCGTTGAGGAAATCATTAGGAAAACAGCAATAGAGTCAATAGTTGCCGATTATGTTAATCTTACACCCGTGGGTGCGCAGCTAAAGTGAATTTGCCCTTTTGTAAAAACGCTGGTTTTTCAGTTTCTATCGATAAGCAGATTTACAAATGTTTTAAATGCAACAAAGGCGGGGGAGTGATCAATTTCATTCAGAAGATTGAAAAAAAATCTTTTCCGGCAGCAATCAAATTTTGGCCCATAAACTGGAACTCGAAGTTCCAGAAACAAATAATTAACACTTTCAAAATTGCCCACAAAAATTAAAATGGAAACTAAAACGCTTGAATGGCTGCAAACTGGCCAATTTCGAATTTTAAAACACATCGTTGTAATTGCAGACCGAAATCACAACGAGATTGAACTAGGAAGCATTTTCTACAAAAGGGAATTTACATCGGAATATAAAATGACCGAAACGGAAGAAAATGAAACAGATCCGATCCTAAAACTCTTGGACGGACTAAAACAGAAAAACTATCCCAGTGATGCGGCCGATCATATAATATTGGAGGCTATCAAAAAGCAATATCCCAAATCCTATGTGCGTAATGATACGCTTTTCTTTAATGTCGATCTTGAAATGCTAACAGTACTAAAGAATAGAAATGTAGTTGCAGGAAAACTATACTTCGTGCCGGAATTTTCGAATACCGATATTTACCGATATGTAGGTAAGTCTTTTCCATCACCAAAAATAGGCTTTAATTTTTATACTTATTATAATGCAGGAGCCATGCATGCGGCGTATTTCTCAGCAAATTACCCTGCTGAAAACCCAGGTGTACTAGATTTATTTCAAACAATCGAATTCGAATAAAAGCTATATTACTTTACCTGCACTTCATGGTAACCTTTCTGGCTAAGGATACGAAGGTATATCCCCTTCGTACCTTTGATCAATAGGATCAAAAAGTCCGTTTTCAGGTGATTAAACTTGAATTGAGATTCAATCATTTTTAGATCAGTGCCCGAAGGAGAGGGATAGGGTTCAGGATGGGTATGCCATTCCCCCAAATAAATGGTCTGCCCATTGCTGTTATGGAATTCATAGTCCAAAATGATTTGTGCGCTGTGTCTATGGCGTTCAAAATTAAATCTGGAACATTTGTCCAGCGGCGTAGGTACGGCCAATTTAGTCACATTCACTTGTCCGTCAATAATTTTTCCAAGAATAATTCCGCCTGCCTCAGGTAGCGAAGACTTATTTTGGGTAAACCGCTCCAGGATCGTAAGCGCCTCGGCATGGAATAGTATATCGTATTGGTCTAGCTTAATCTGCATCACAGTGTATTTATCGTTAAGTTGTTTGGTTTATTTTGTTTTCCGAGTTCCGAAAGCTCAAAACCTTGGGCTGTCGCTACAGATAGGTCACCTGCAAAACTAAACACCAGATTTTCTTTAGGCGGGTTTTCAATGATCGAATATAATTCAGGAACCAGATTAGCGAATAGCAGACTAATGGATGCCTTTCCGTAAGGAACATATGAACCCTGGCAGCCCGCCTCTCGAAGTTGCGTCTGGCGGCTCGGATCCTTATAGGTTTCAGGCGAAATCATATTGTACCTATAAAACCCATCATCCTCCAGGTCCCTCAACGAAAAACCAGTAGAGGGGTTGATATAAAGTGCATGCCCGCCAAGTAGATAAGGCTCCACCCAGAAAAACATGACCGGTCTGGTGATCGTTCCATCATTCAGGCATTGCAGGATGTAACTCTCCACAGCATCCTTGCCAATAGAGCAAAAAATAATATCCATAGCATTCACCAGCGCAGGGTCTTTCCTGATCAGATCTACAATTGATCCCTGGTGCCTATCAATATTTAAAAATGGATTATTATAGGTCAGATATCTGGAAAGCCCATCTACCTTACTTTTTCCTACATCGTGGAAGCTTAGTAAATGACGGTTCACATTCTCCAAGCCCAAAATATCCGGATCGCACAACACAAAATCAGAAACCTCCAGACTGCTCAGGTAATATAATAAATGAGATCCGATACTGCCCAAACCAGCTAACAGGAACTTATGTGCAGGTTTGTTTACATTAACGCCATCAGTCCGCTTTTGCAATCTCGACTGACTAAAATAGCGGAACAAAATACGGGCAATAGACTTTTTAGGCTGGACGGTCTCCATTACATTCAATACCGAAACGTTTTTGTGCCTCCAGCCCTTAATTTCAGGTTTGATTGGAGCAATATAAAATCCAAAAAACAGCACCTCTCCGTCAATATTTAGGGAAAAGGAAAATATCTTCCGTCCGAAGCCCTGGTTCAGGTACTTGCGGACCCCGGCCCATTCCCCTGCAAACTTTGTTCTCAATAAAGCCAGCAGCGCCCGGTTATCATACAGAAAGGGGGGCTTCAATTCCTCAATTTCTCCCAGGTAGTAAAAAGGCTGCTCTTCTATCTTGTGTCCCCTGAGCTTAAAGAACTCGATTACCTGCTCTGAGCCGGTGTTATCCGAGCCCATAAAAAACTCAACATTGTGATAAGCTGGAGAAAGAATTAAGCCAGTGTGCATTCCAGCAGCGAGTGTTTCGATCCCATCACCCATATAGGCTTCAAATATCTGATCTTTGCTTCCATATACATTTGACCAGTAAGCCACCACCTCATCTTTAAAATCGCCAGTATTAACTTGGTTGATCCCATCAGCGATAATTATGGCAGCTCGTTTCAGACAGGCTTTAACAATATCTGTAGGCCTGTCAGGATCCAGCTTAATATTCTCATCATCAAACAAACAGACATTGCGTTTATCATCAACATGGGGAATATATTTGATACTCTCATAATCCCCCTCGGATAAATAAATCCGCGGGAGGGAAAGCGGAAATTCCTTCCCTGGCTCTACAAACACCGCGAAATCCCTGACCCCGTCAGCTAATGGTACCTCCAAAATTACCTTCCACTGCGCAATCTTTTGAGGATAGCCTTCTTTTGTCTTTCTGGTAATCGTCGTTTTTTCGACAGAAAAGATTTTAGAAAGCTCCTCAAAAGCCTGCTCGCGTGCCTGTTCGAAATCCACCATTTACCCTAAGCGCTTTTAGCATTACTGGTTACTACCGCAGGTGAAGAATAGTGTTTGGCACCTTCATCCTCATCCTTAGCATTCGCGCAAGAAAACCGGTTACCCAAATGCTTCTGCCATTTATGGCAGGCGTTTTTAGGATTGGTTTCATTAATGGCCTGATTTGCCGATTCTAAAAATGCGCCTAATTTATCCATGAAGTATTTTTCATAACTGTATCCATCCATTACATCCTCATCTGCCGGCACAGTTGGCCTCAGGCATTCAAACCTCCAGTTCAGCTCATCATAAATTTTTTGGAGCGTATCACGAAATCCGATATCATCCCTTTCGTTCGCACAAAAATTATCCGCCGCCCATATCGTCATCACAAATCCTGTTGGCATCTTCTTAGACCCGTCACTAAAATTCTGATAATCACTCCAAGCCTTCAGATATTTCACAAACCGCCTCAATTGCTCATTTTCATCCGCCTGTTCATTGAACCACTCACTAAACGCTCTGGGATCGCTTGGTACCCAGCCATCTCTTTTATGGGCCAGTTTAGGTTCGTCCGGGTTAGCCTCATCGATAAAATAAATCGGCTGGTCAATGTGGCGGCCATCTGCAAATTTTGTTCTCACGCAGGTATTTTTATCAACTGGTGGTACTCCAGTATAGCCATCAACGGCATCCCATATCCAGTTGTGATAGGTCTGCACACTTTTGCGCTGATCCAAAGGACCGATAAAATAAACCCCGTCATCGGTATCGTACTTGGTGATAATTTTATCCTTGCCATCTTCCTGAACAGTACGGGGAATAGGGTTGATAGTAGTCTTCATTGCCGAAGAACCCTGCGAGGTGAACTTCGGTTTGATCTCGTCTTTATGATTTTCCTTGAAATCATCCCTAATCCAGTCCCTGAGGTTAGTCCGGGATTTTTTAAGCTTCCTTTTACGGTCGTCCGTTAAAGAAATCGTCGAATTGAAATCGACGAATTGAGCGTGACAGTTTGCCATAACTTAGTTGGTTTTATAAAGTTTTTGCTGTTTAAAAAAGTCGGCTACCTCGGATTTCTTGCGAAACTGATCGCCCATATCGTTTCCTTTCCCACGGATCAGATCCAGCGCGGCAGGAGTAGCCACGTCCAACTGCACCAATTCTTCCTGCGAACTGGACACCTCTGACGAAGGAATTCGTAAGTAATCCACTGGAAGATCATTCAGAGTAGCAATTTTTTTCATGAAAAAATCAGTAAAAAAGGCCTGCCCGGTAAAAGAAGTTTCGAAAAGTTCATCCTTCCAATCCAGGAAGGAGCGTTGGCGTTTAAGCCCAGTAGGCTTTCCACCGGTAAGTGAAAGGCTGCTGACCGAAAGTATTTTGAGCCTATCATAAGGTTTGTCCTTACCCACAAAATACTGGAGGGCCTCTAAATAGCCCACCAATGTCGGATTATTTCCCCACACGCCTCCATCGATAAACTGTTTATTGTCATAGTAGGGGATCTGTGCCATCGGAAAATAGGTGGGCGCTGCGCTCGTCGCCAATGCCACATCCACGTAGTAAGCCTTATTATCCCGGTTCAGATCACCTTCTTTATGGTCATATTTAAAAATAAAAGGGCGTGCCTCGGTGACATTATAACTTGGGATACAGAGCAGATTATTGCTTTCGCCAATCTTGCGTTCCCCAAAAATTTTCACCAGTGCGGCCTTAAGGTTTTTGTCCTTGAATTTTCCGCCGTTGATCAATTGCTTAATCGTGCCGTTGCTGTATTTTTTACCCCTGAATTTGATTTTCCTGAAATTGGGAAATATCTTCGGTCCTTCCTGATCATAGAAATCGCAGATCTCAGACGCCGGTATTTTTAGCGAAAGAGCCAGTGCGATCAGACCACCAGTCGAAGTCCCACAGAACATGTCAAAATAATCCGATAACTGGCACTCGAATTTTTCTTCCAGGTGACGCAAAATCGTAGCACTGTAAAGTCCCTTAATGCCGCCACCGTCAATCGATAATATCTTAAAAACCTTTTCTTCTTTTTGAGTAGTTCTTTCCTCCATAGTTTATATTTGGTTATGAGTACCGGGACACATAGAGTGCCAATGATTTTTATACCGATCTGAACTTTAGTATAAAAGTTCGTCTCCTAGTACTACACGATAACATATAGCCTCCGGGAATGATTTTCAGAATTTATTCAACAGTAAAGATGACAGACATCTGGGCATAATAGGTATTGATTTACTGTCAGTTTGGCGTTTTTTTTTCGGGTGTTTTGAGAAATTATATCGACCAATACAATGAAGCTCCACCAAGAGTTAAGTATGAACTGACCGAATTGTTTATGGAACTGGTGCCAATCTGGAAGCAACTTGAAATATGGAGAGCTAAGCACGGAGGGGCAATTGCCACAGCTAGCGGTAGTGACTCGTAGTTATCCGTTATAATCCTATATTGGTTTTATGTGCTACGCTTGTGTAGAACATAGCTACTCGTGCTGTGCACTTTACATATAGCATCTTTGCTCGATGAGCAGGCGGCGAGTATATATCAATCAACACAGTGTTATTAATGCGTCTTATCGGATATAGCTTTACAGCAATCGAATAGATGAACGGATATTACTTTACAAAGGCTCTGCCAATGTTTAAAAACTTTTCTGACAGTAACGCTGAAGAAGTCGTTCGAACACTGAAAAGATTTTCAGAGATAATAGTGAATAATCATTTAAGAGCCAAAAATAAAGATCATTAATGATTTTAAGTTCGAACTCTAACTGTTTGGTAATCAGTAGTTAATGTTTTTTTGCCGCTTCGGTTAACGCAAACAGGATCGAACTACTAATTGATTTATTTTCAGTTAATTGCGACTTTGTAGTCTCTCTTTTCTTTTCAGGGTAAAATGGAATGAAAAGAAAAAAGCCTTGAATTTGAGCTTCTTTCGACGAAAGAGTTCGAACTTCAAGGCTTTTTGCCATTTGAGTAGCGGGGAGCAGGATCGAACTGCCGACCTCAGGGTTATGAATCCTGCGCTCTAACCATCTGAGCTACCCCGCCGGGCTTAATA
Organism: Pedobacter sp. R-06; assembly: GCF_049913135.1. Lineage (NCBI taxonomy): Bacteria > Pseudomonadati > Bacteroidota > Sphingobacteriia > Sphingobacteriales > Sphingobacteriaceae > Pedobacter > Pedobacter sp. R-06. The sequence goes on from NZ_CP183977.1 coordinate 212,028, forward strand.
TTTACTACATAACGTAAATATCGATGTGGTTATTTTTAAGAGCTGCAAATATAGAATAAATATACATTCTATTAAAAAGAAATTTGAAAAATACTTTAAAGCCTTACTGCTCAGTAAATTTGATTGTTTTTAAGAGGCTGCATGGGTCATTTTAAGCCTTTAGGGTAGCCTGTTTTTAGAAATTACAACACAACAAAACGCAGCATTTTGGCAGATACCGCAAAATTAACCGTATTTCTGTTCTTGGTATATCATTAAGTCTATTGCCTAAGGTAGGTGTGAGGGATATTTTCAACTGACCATTTGTGCTGATAAAATTAATGGTTTCAAAAAGATTGATTACCCCCTGGTGGTACCAAGTTATCCCTAAGGTAACCTTATCTGTAGCTGATATTCGCCAATTCTTTACCTTTTAGGTAATAAATTAGGTAGCGCCAGGGTAAAGAAAAGGTAACCATGGGGTAACCCTGGGGTTAACTTGGTGTACAGAAAGGGTAAATAAAAGGTAAACAAAGGGTAAAGAATAGGTAGAGAAAGGTAAACAAGGGGGTAGAGAAGGGTAAACAACATTTTGCCTGTCCTATACTGAAATAATTTCAACAATTACCCGCCTTTTCTTAACAACTAAGGCATATAAGGTTCATATCAGTTCAATCGAAAACTTAAATGGACTAAAATTCCTTATGTGGTGAAAGGGCTGTACGCAAGCTTTTTATAACAGATTTAGTGGTATTCTTTACTCCCGCAAAGTGGTCAGCTACTTGGCATCTTTTTCTTAATCATATCAGGTTTATATAAACATCAGATTTTTTATTGGTTAGTATTGCAGATGTTGAGCAGAAATTAGGAGCCGATTAATCAAATACCACCCTGCGTTCGTCATCAAAATAGCCCTCTGGCATGAACTAACGAGGGGAATGACCACTGACGAATGAACCAATGACCAATGAACTGATGCACCTTGAACCAATAAAAATTATATTGTTGCAGATATAGAATAAATTACCTTTCTTTAGAAAAATAATATTAAAAAATAGTCCGGAAATTATCCTGGTAGTGTACTAACATGGCAGAAAAGAAAAAATTTACACTAGAGTACGAAGTTAGATCGTCACCAAGAATATTGTATAGTTTTATAAGTGAACCAAACGGCTTATCGCAATGGTTTGCGGACGATGTGAATTTCCGCGATCAGGTATATACTTTTACCTGGGATGATGAGCAGCAAAAAGCAAAACTGGTTTCCATTAAAGAAAATAAACTCGTTAAATTTAAGTGGCTGGATGATGAACCTCAATGTTATTTTGAGATGGAAATTGTACAGGACGAACTAACCAATGATGTTGCCCTCTCGATTACTGATTTTACAACCGATGAGCTTCTTGCAGAGAAAAAATTAATCTGGGATAACCAGATCGATTATCTGATTAGCGTTTTGGGTGCATAAATTACCTTCGTATTGTTTACCTTTGTAGGGTGAAAAAAATACATCTTCTATTAATAAAAGCATTTGTGAAGCCATTCATAGCAACATTTTTTGTTATGATGTTTATTCTATTGATGTTTTTTCTGTTTAAATGGATTGATGATTTAATAGGAAAAGGTTTCGAATGGTATACCATTCTGGAGCTGATGTATTATGCCTCGGCTGCCAACGTATCGATGGCGCTGCCACTATCGGTACTGCTTTCTTCTATCATGACTTTTGGTACGCTAGGCGAAAATTATGAGCTGGTGGCCATTAAATCGGCAGGAATTTCTTTACAGAAAGCCATGCGCCCCCTGTTTGTGGTGATTTTGATGCTCACCATAGCCTCCTTCTTTTTTGCCAACTACATGCTGCCCAAAGCCAACCTCAAATTTGGCTCGCTACTGTACGATATCAGAAACAAAAAACTTTCATTTTTAATCAAACCAGGGGTTTTTAATAATGCCATTCCGGGTTATGCCATCCGTGTCGATTCGAAAGAGGAAGACGGTACGTTACACAATATCATGATTTACGATCACCGTGAAAATAACGGGATTCCGAAAGTAATTCTGGCCAGAGAAGGTAAAATGAATAAAACCTCCGATGGTAAGTTTTTGGTACTTTACCTTAAAAATGGCGTGCAGTACGAAGAGCAATCTTCGAAAAACGGGATGTACAACCCACGGCAGATTTTTACGCGGAACCGTTTTAAAGAGACCTCACCGCGTTTCGATATGTCGTCTTTTGATCCCAATACCACCGATCCGAATGCTTTCGGAAACAGTACGCCCATGTTAAACCTGAAAGGGATTGTTAAAAAGCGCGACTCGCTGACCAAGCAATTGGATACGATGAAAATGCAGACCATTGCCAACCTCACCAGCAACTTTAAGCAGTTTAATGTAACTAAAGGTTATAGCAAAGTAAAAGCCGCGCCGAAAGCGATTGATGATGTAATACTGAAGAATATCCCGAACGGATCGCGGAAACTGGCCCTCGATAATGCAAATAATACGGTAGCGAATATTATGCAGCACGTACCCAACTGGGGGCCGCGCCAAACCGATTTAACCGGCGAGATTATTTTTACCACAGTAGAATACCAGCGTAAATTTACCCTGGCTGCATCCTGTATCCTCTTGTTTTTCATAGGTGCACCATTGGGTGCCATCATTAGAAAAGGGGGCATGGGTTTACCAGTGGTGGTAGCCATTTGTTTCTTCCTGGTGTACCACATTATTACCACGGTGGCCGAAAAATCGGCACGCGAAGGTAATTTAAACCCGATATTCGGGATGTGGATCGCCGTAATTGTTTTATCGCCGCTGGCGGCCTTTTTAACCTATAAAGCTACCGTAGATTCGGCCCTGTTTGATGTAAATTACTACAAACAGCTCTTCGTTCAGCTGTTTAAAAAGAAGAAAAAATAGGCGCCTTTTCCTTTACTTACAGATGATATTTTAATCCAAATATTGCTCAATAAGGTTGTACATTTGTACGGGTTATTGTTTGTGGTAAAAACTGATTTTAATACGCTTTACACACCATTTGCCCCATAATGTTTATAACATGCAAACAAAATTAAACACAATAGAAGAGGCCATCGCAGATATAAAAGCTGGTAAAGTGATTATTGTTGTAGATGACGAGAATAGAGAGAACGAAGGTGATTTTTTAACGGCAGCCGAAAACGCAACGCCCGAGATCATCAATTTTATGGCTACTTACGGCCGTGGTTTAATCTGTGCGCCCTTAACAGAAGAACGTTGTAAAGAGTTAAACCTGAACCTGATGGTGGGTAAAAATACAGCCGCTTACGAAACTAATTTCACGGTTTCGGTAGATCTGGTTGGACACGGTTGTACCACAGGGATCTCAGCAAGCGACCGCTCCAAAACCATGCTGGCCCTGGTTAATCCTAAAACCAATCCTGAAGAGCTGGGCAGACCAGGACATATTTTCCCTTTAATTGCCAAAGATGGCGGCGTAATCCGCCGTGCAGGTCATACAGAAGCTGCGGTAGATTTAGCGCGTTTAGCGGGCATGAAACCTGCAGGTTTATTGGTAGAGATTTTAAAAGAAGATGGCGAAATGGCCAGACTTCCTGATTTATTTAAAATTGCCGAACAGCACCAGTTAAAAATTATATCAATAGAAGATTTAATCGCTTACCGTTTAACCATAGATAGTTTGATTAAACAAGAGGTGAGCATCGACTTACCTACGGCTTGGGGCGATTTTAAAATGACGGCTTATACGCAGTTAGATAACAATGCCACCCATTTAGCCATTTCTAAAGGCGAATGGAATGCCAACGAACCGATTTTAGCACGTGTACACAGCTCTTGTGTAACGGGCGATATCTTTGGATCATGCCGTTGCGACTGCGGTCCGCAGTTGCACAAAGCATTAGAAATGATCGAAAAAGAAGGTAAAGGTATAGTGGTATACATGAACCAGGAGGGTAGAGGTATCGGGCTGATCAATAAATTACGTTCGTACAACTTACAGGATGCCGGTTTCGATACGGTAGAAGCGAATATTAAATTAGGCTTTAAAGGCGACGAACGCGATTATGGTGTAGGTGCGCAGATCCTGCGATCGGAAGGGGTGACTAAAATGCGTTTAATGAGTAATAACCCAACCAAAAGAGCTGGTTTAATTGGTTATGGCTTGGAAGTGGTGGAAAACATCCCGATCGAAATTGCCAGTAATGTACATAACGAACGTTATTTAACCACCAAAAGAGATAAAATGGGCCATTCGATTATGAAAGGATAATTTAATTGGCAGTTAACAGGTTGCAGTTGACAGTTTGGATTGTGCGAACTGAAAATTGTTAAATGAAAACTTATACAAGACCAACAGTTGAACGGGTGTTCGATTGTTGGTTTTTTTGTTTAGTTCAAAATCGGGAGTCATCACGGGGCGTTCGTCTTCCTGAACTTGTTTCAGGATCTTTATAACCTAAGTTCGATTAATATTAGCAGCATGTATTTGCTTTTTATCGCTTCTAATCCAGGCGCCTCGTCATGCTGATCCGATAGTTATCGGATTTATTTATTAGTAGATTTAATTGTTTTCAGTGGCCTAATAGCTGCTTCGTGGTCAGGATGTTTTTAAGTTTCGGTTGGTGGGACGCCAACCGATAGGTAAATGTTTCTATTTCATCTTGTTCACACTGATTAAGTTTCGGTCGGTGGGACACCAACCGATAGGTGAAAGATTCCCGCCTGCGCGTGAATGACGACCGCCATAGTCCGGGTCGATTCCTTACTTATGGGTCAGATCGTGGTATGCGTCATTCCGATGGGACACCAACCGGTAGGTAAAATATAGTCCACAGATCTCTCCACTACGCGTTGCTCCGGTCGAGATGGCGCCGATTTTTAGAATCTTTCATTGATAGCCAGACTGACAACACCTATGCTTAATTTAATGACATTGCCCGGCCCTCGCCTGGACCAATGACCAATGAACTATTGACTAATGAACTTACCTCCGTTGGTTCCCCTTACTCTGATTGATAATCGCTTCTTTATTGATCGATTTATTTGTTTTAACAGGAGCCTGACTTTGTTTCCGCTTCAAATTCCGACGGTAAGCACCAGAAATTTTCTGAATAAATTCCTTAAACGTATCAAACTGCTGGGTATACACCAAACCAAAAGAGGTTACGTTTGCCGTTGAGCTAATCCCGCTGTTCAAAAAGATACTTTGTTGCGTAGGTGGTTTATTTGCGGCCTTAATGGTTAAACTTCCGTCTTTTTTAATTAAGAAAAGGGCCTCAACCTCTCTGCCCACGTTATCTTTAGAGAAATCGATAACCGTAAAATCGTTCACACTGTTCCGGTCTACAATACCTGCGTTGATAATTAAACGATCGCTAAAGAATTTGAACGATGCATTGGCCTCGCTCAAGGAGCGTACGTTCAGATCGACAAAGTTTAAGTTTAATGAAGAAAGTACATTGTTAAACTGGTTGAATACCAACTCGGTAGCTGTACTGGCTGCGGTAGAACTGAGCTGGTTCCCGATCGATTCTCCTCCGTTTCCAGGAGCAAAACTTCTTCTGATAATTAAACTGAAAGCCTGCAGGTTCAGGTTGTTCTGATCGCTGAAATAGGTTTGCAGTTCTTCTTTGATAGAAGGCTGGGCAGGGAAATTGATATCAAGTTTAATATCTGGTTTTAAGAGTAAGCCCGTTAAGCCCATCTCAACCTCGGTATTTACCCTTTGGTTGGCATTACTACTGGCATCGCGGTTGGCTGCCTTGTAAAGATCGTTCAAACTCGCCCTCAAAGCGTATACTGCTTTTAAGTTAATCTGTGCAGCCGTAGGGTTACCCGTCCAGCGGATTGTTCCACCTTGCCTGATCTCGAATTTTTTGTTGATGACCTCCTGGGCCGTAAAATCGAAACTTCCGGTCTCGATGATATAATCGCCAGACATTTCAAAATCGCCAAAACTGTTGATGTTTAAGTTCAGCTCGGCATTACCCTTGCCACTTAAATTACCCAGGGTAGTAAATATATTCGCCGTGGTATTCGGGTCGATGGTTAATTTGAAGGTTAGGGTGAGGCCATCAAAGTTGGTCTTTTTCTTAACCAGAACGGTCGAATCGCGGCTTACGAAATTAATGAAATCTTTATCCGATATGGTTTCTGAACTGTTTAAAGGCAGGTTAAACACGGTTCCTTTCTCCGTTTTCGCCTTAATATCGATTTTCATTTTATTGGTAGGCCCGGTAAACGTAAATACACCTGTGCCATAAGCACGGCCATAGTATACCGAATTGTCTTTCGCGGTAGTGTTTAAGGCCATTAAACTGTTTGCATTTACCGTTACTTTTAATGTAGGGTAGTTGATGTCGTTTAAATCGACAGTGCCGCGTGCAGTAGCCTCATGCCCTTCCAGGTCCTTAAGCTCAAAATCGCCGAGTTCAACTACGCTGTTATTTATTTCCACATCATCGGTAATTACATAAGTGGTTTTAAGGTAGTTTACCATGAGCTGGCCTTTATCTAGCGCTACAGTTCCGTTAATTTCTGGCTTTTCGAATTTTCCCTTTACCGTTAAGTCGGCAGAGATGTTCCCTTTTAAATTCGATACCAGTTGTTTAACGAAAGGTTCAAGGATGGTAAGTTTACTTTCATCCATTTTTACAGCAAGGTCGATTTCTTTTTCTTTTAGATCGAGATTTCCGGTCAGCTTAAAAGTCTCCGAATCGTCGGCCATGATGCGGGTAAATACATTGATTTTTTTACTCTCGTTGCTGTACGATGAGGTATCGGTTAAAGTACCGATATAGATATCGTTAAAATTTAATGAATCGATCTTTAAATCGTCGGTTACCCTTGGCGCTTTTAATATGCCGTACAGATCGGTTGTTCCGTTCAGGTTTCCGCCCAGTTTAACACCAAAGCCTTTGGTAAAAGGGTTGAGGGTTTTTAGGTTGAAATCTTTAAAACCAACACTGATTAAATCTTTAGGGTCTTCCGAAATTAATCCATCAATAATAACCTGCTGCTTTCCGTTGGTTAAATCGAAATTACTGATCTCGGTTTTGCCATTGTTGAGCACAATGCGTACCTTCTCCTGGATGCGCCACTCTTCATTGTTGATTTTTAAGATAGAAGGCAATACGCTTAGTCTTGCCGTGGTATCCTGGTTTTTGGTAAATTCTACCAGGCCGTTTAAATCGAGCTGATTGTCCTCTTCGGCGTTCGACATTTTTACGTTGAAAGCCAAACTGTCGTTCCGCAGGATGTTGGAAATGTTTACATCTTTAATAAACAAACTGTCGTTAATCTGCACCCTGTCGGAAGTTACAATCAGTTGAAGCTGTTGTGTGGTGGTATTTTCATCGAGGATGATGTTGTTTACCACAATACCATTGTACTTTAGTTTCTTAACAAAGCCGTTCAGCGTTGCGGTATTGTTGCGCGAATCGAAATCGCCGGTTACCGTAGCGCCTTCTTCTAATTCTAAACCCGGTGCAAATATCTGCGCCAGCGGTTCGAACTTTTTAACCTTCAGGTTAAATTGAAAAATCTGGTGGTTGTATTTGATAATATCGGCCTTTAACGAAGGGATATACGTTTTGGCGATGGCTTTGTAATACGAAACAATAGAATTTAAATCGTACTCGCCTTTAATACTGGCATCTAAAATATCTGACCGGATATCGAGTACGCGGCTGGCGCCCGTTCCTGCGGCAATTAACTGTACCGAATCTACACTATAGATACCCTTCGGATTTTGCAGCCTGATTTGTTCTATTAATAATTTTCCGGAAATATTGTTCAGGTTGGTGCCCGAGAAATTGGTGGTAAATTTAGCATCAACCTGCAATGAATCTTTCAGGAGTTTTAAAGCCTTTAATCTTGCTTTAGAAATAGTGGCATTAAAGTTAAATACCGGCAATTTAGGATTCAGGTTTACCCCGCCGTCAAAAACCAGTTTAACGTTACGGTCGTTAATGCTCAGCTTGCCATCGAAATACTTTTTGTTAAAAGTTCCGTCAATCTTCACATTATGGTAACGGTAATTATTAAAGTCGATATAGTCTACATTGCCGTTTATCTTCTCGGTTAATTCTTTAAGCTCGGTGCCGCGGCCCTTAACATATAGCGAGGAGCTGATCCGGCCAAGGCTTTTTTCGTCAATCAGGTTACCCAGGTTAAAATCGTAGGTTTTTACGTTCCCGGTATAAGACGGAACATCGTTTTTATCGATTTTCATGTTCACATCCGAAACAATACGGCCAAGTTTGGTTTTAAATTCGCCGTAGGCAATAAAGTCGTTCTGGAAACCGGTAAAACTTCCGTTAAAGTTAATGTTGCCGAATTTATTTACAATTACCGGAACAATTTTCTTTTTGCTGTTGGTAATGCCTGCCAGCACTTCCTCCAGATCGGTTTTATTTGTTCCCGCCATTTCTATGTTGAGGTCCATAAAGGTCTCTTTCCATTTTGGCAGTCCCTTTAAAATAAAATCGCCTTTAATATGTGTGGCCCTTCCGGTTTTTAACGATAGTTTTTTGGCTTTAAGGTTGTTCACTAAACCCGTAATCTGGCCATCAACATCCAGATCAAGTTTCATGGTGTTCATTTCCGGCGCAAAAAACGCAACGTCTCTTGAGCTGATGTGGCTATCTTTAAAAATGGCCTTCATCCGCACATTATCTACATAGTGGTTAAAGTCTTTATAACTTTTAAACCGCATCTGGTAGTAATCGGTTAAACGGCTCTGATTGGTTTCGAGCAATAGGTTTTTCAGTTCGATGGCATTACTGTCTATCGTGGTTTGGGCCGTTAGGTTTTTAAGGTAAAACCCACTACGCTCTTTAAAAGTGAGGTTTTTAATATTGGTTTTAATCAGATGGTTTTTGGTATCGAGCCCTTCAAAAATTCCGCTCAACTCCTTAACACTTACGTTTTCGAAGTTTACACTTTTACCCTGGGTAGTATCTTTTGCCCTGTAGTTGATATACCTGAAGGCAAATTTATTTAGGATAATGCGGCCAATATTAATATCGTATGGTTTGCTTTTCTTTTTCTTTACAGTAGGTTTACCAGAATCGAAGTAGTTTATAATGAAATCGAGATTAGAAGACTTATCTTTGAAATCCTTTAGGAAAAACTGCCCATTGTTAATTTGAACGGTATTGATATCAATGATCTTTTTATCAATGGATAATTGATTAATATCGACCATAAACTGTGGTGTGCTCAGTAAGGTGTCTTTTTGTAAATCTAAAACCAATAAATCTTCGAGTACAATAGATTTAAATGGCTTGATGTAGAGACTCTTGATGGATACGGTGGTTTTAAGCTCTTTAGATAAATATGCGGCAGCTTTCTGCGCAAAATAAGTTTGAACAGGCTTAAATTGTAGCGAAAAAATAATAAGCGCAAGCAGCAAGATTATTGATGCGATTACCCAAAGGAGTATTTTAAATAGTTTTTTAATAATTTTGCAGCTTAAATATTAATAATTTGTCTGTTATACTTGCTATCGAGTCTTCTTGCGATGATACATCCGTTGCTATTTGTAACAACGGCAAAATTACTGCCAATGTTATTGCAAACCAAACAATTCATCAAAATTATGGTGGTGTTATACCTGAATTAGCTTCAAGGGTACATCAACAAAATATTGTGCCTGCCGTACAACAAGCTTTAATTAATGCTAAAGTTACAAAACAGGACATTAATGCCGTAGCTTTTACACGTGGCCCCGGTCTTTTAGGATCGTTGCTGGTTGGTGTTTCTTTCGCAAAATCTTTTGCATTAGCTTTAAATATACCTTTAATTTCTGTGAATCACATGCATGCGCATATCTTAGCGCACTTTATTGATGATCCTAAGCCAGGTTTCCCGTTTATCTGTTTAACGGTTTCGGGCGGGCACACACAGATTGTGCTGGTAAAAGATTACTTTGACATGGAAATAATTGGCGAAACATTAGACGATGCTGCAGGAGAAGCTTTTGATAAAACCGCTAAATTACTGGCGCTGCCTTATCCTGGTGGACCCCTGATTGATAAACATGCGCAGCATGGAAATCCGTTGGCCTTTAAATTTGCCGAACCGCAGATTGCCGATCTGAATTTTAGCTTTAGCGGTTTTAAAACTTCTATCCTGTATTTTATCAGGAAACAGGAAAAAGAGCACCCTGATTTTATTGCCGAAAATTTAGCTGATATCTGTGCATCGGTTCAACATAGCATTGTGCAGATTTTGCTGAATAAGTTAAAGAAAGCGGCAAAACAATACGGAATTAATGAAATTGCTATTGCAGGAGGTGTTTCGGCGAACTCTGGCTTAAGAAATGGATTACAGCAAACTGCCGATGAACTGGGCTGGAAGGTTTATATCCCCGCATTTCAATACTGTACAGATAATGCGGGCATGATTGCCATAGCAGGCTACCAGAAATACCTGAAAAAGGATTTCGTAGGGCAGGATGTTTCGCCAATGGCGCGGATGGAGTTTTAGGTTATTGGTTCATTGGTTCATTTGTCATTAGTTCATTGGTCATTGGTTCATTGGTCAATAGTTTATGGTTAATTGCCTGGAGTAGTTAACTGGCAACTGAAAACTGGTTAATTCCCTCGTTCGTCATTGCGAGGAACGAAGCAATCTACCACAGTGGTTAATGCAATGTACCTCCGTGTTTCTGTGCTTCCGTGGCAAAAAACTGTAAACCGCCAAGAGAAAACTGGCAATGAGAATTGTTTAAATTGAATTTATATATATGACTGGAGCATCGTTAATATTTTGGATTGTTTGTGCGATACCGCTAATCGGTATTTTATATTGGTTGATCAGAAATGATAAAAACAAGCTGAAAGGAAGCTGGGGCGTAATTATCCTGGGTGCTTTGGTTATTGCTGCACTTTTGGTAATTGTATATGTAACTAAAGATTTTAGCGCCATTTTTAGTCAGAATTAAAAGAATATTTCTGTTAATCTTATTTAGACCTAATCTATTTAAGGTCGATTGCCTATCTTTGCCGCAAATTAAAGATAGATGAAAAAAATTATACTGATCGTTGCCGTCTTCTTGCTTAATCTCCTTCGCGTGCATGCACAGAACGTTAAGGTTGAAGGATATGTTAAAGACAAAAAAAGCGAAATCCCTTATGTAACCGTTTCCCTGTTGGGGCAAAAAGTTCAAACAGATAGCAGAGGTTATTACTCCTTGTATATCAAAAGCGGTATTTCTTTTAAAATCGATATCAATGCCGTGGGTTACAAAACGTTTACCCAGCATATTTTATCGGTTAAAAACGATACCACTATAAATGTTGCCCTGGAAGCATTAAGCAATACACTTGATGACGTTGTGATTTCTACTTCCAGGAAACCGGAGGATATTAGAAATGTTACCACTTCGGTAAGTATTGTAAATAAGAAAAAGCTCGAAAAAGAGATTGCCATTAACCCTGATTTGAGTGCTATACTCGCCAATCAGGTGCCAGGTTTTGCACCTACTGCACAAACAGGTAATAATGTGGGCCAGAATTTAAGAGGTAGGCCTATGTTGGTGATGATCGATGGGGTTTCGCAGTCTTCGCCGTTAAGAAATGCCGAGGTGGATTTAAGATCCATCGATCCTTCGGTATTGGAGCGTATAGAGGTAGTAAAAGGCGCAACCGCAATTTATGGAAACGGTGCTGCCGGTGGATTGGTAAATTATATTACCATGGTTCCGGATACCGCTGCAAGGTTTGCCGGTAAAACCCAGATCAATTTAAACGGTTCCTTGGTAAAGGTAAAAAACTCCGCAGGCGGAAGGATTAACCAGATGTTTTATGGCAAACTTGGAAAGTTCGATTATGTGGTGAGTGGTATGTACGAGCAAACCGGGGAGTATAAAGATGCAAAGGGCGATATTGTAGGACCTAATTATAGTTTAGGTGAAACCGACAGCTATAATGCTTTTGCCAAGTTTGGTTATACACCTGCAAAAAATCAACGTATTCAGCTTACCTATAATACATACAGCAGCTTGCAGAACAGTAATTTTACTTTGGTAAACGGTAATCTGGCAACTGGTCAGAAAGCAACCGGTGTTCTAGGGAAGCCACTTGGTATCCCGACCGGAGTTGATTATAACCACAATTTAAATCTATCGTACAAGATTGATAGTACTTTTTTGCATTCGAGTTTGAACGTAGATGTTTACTACGAAACCCGTAAAGATGTTTTTTATGTTTCTTTAGGCCGCTTTGATGGAGGAGACGGACAATCGCTTGCCAAAAATGATAAAAAAGGAGCACGTTTGTTTTTGGAAACGCCAGTATTGAATCTTGATTTCTTAAAAGCGAGGATTGCCTATGGTGCCGATTTTATGAAAGATAAAACTGCTCAGCCACTGGTAGATGGTAGGGTGTGGGTGCCAACCATGGATATGACCAATATTGCCCCTTTTGCCCAGGCAGATTTTAATATTTTAAGAAAGCTCGTATTCAAAACCGGACTGCGTTACGAAAATGTAAACATAGCAGTTGATGATTACCGTACTTTAAGGACTACAGGTGCCAATAATAGCACCATTACACCTTCTTTTGATGTAGCTGGTGGCAATTTGAAATACAATACCTATCTTTTTAATGCAGGTTTAAGGTACAACCAATTTAATGTTTTTAGTCCATTTGTAAGTTTCTCTCAAGGCTTTTCGGTAATGGATATCGGGCTTGCTTTGCGCGATGCGAAAGTAAATAGCATCGATAAGATCAATACCGATGCGGTAAAAGTTAATAATTACGAAGCAGGTTTTGAAAGCAGGATTGCCGGACTAACATTTTCTGCTTCAGGATATATCAGTACTTCTAAGTTAGGTATCGAAGTGGTTTACGATCCTGCTACCGGTTTATTTAATACCGCCAGAAATCCTGAAAAAATTTATGGCTTTGAACTGGCCGCTGATTACCGCTTTTTTGATCAACTGGATTTGTCTGCAAGCTACAGCTATACAGAAGGCAAACGTGATATTGATAAAAACGGAAAGTTTAACGATGACGGAGATCTGTACCTGAACGGCCGCCGCATTTCTGCGCCTAAAGTTACGGCTTCGGTAAGCTATAGCCCATTAAAGGTATTAGATTTAACATTGAATTATACCGGGATCAATTCCCGCAATAGGTTCGAGAAAAACAGCAATGGAGTGTACAATGGAAACGAAGGTGCAGTAAAGGCTTATCATTTATTCAGTTTTGCCGGGATTTACCAGGTTAAAAAGAACACCAAGCTTAGCTTAGGTGTTGATAATATTTTTAACCAGGATTATTTTCCTGCCAGGGCGCAATGGTTTATGCAGCCTGGTTTTTACTCAAAAGGGCGAGGTACTGCTGTAAATTTTGGAATTTCGGTTAGTTATTAACCAAATTCTAAAATAGAAAAAGAGGTTGCCTCATAAATATAGAATTGTCATCCTGTCTAAAGGACTCCTACGGAGAGCTTGTCGAAAGACCTGTTTTAAATGTCTTACAAGGCGTTTCGACAACTTGTCCCGATTCTTCGGGAGGCTCAACGTGACAAATCTAATTACAATTTATGATACAGCCTCTTTTTGTAAATGAATATATGGTGATTTCTATTTCTCAGCCAGTTTATCGCCGGTTACTTCAGCTTTGATTTTAATTTCTAATTCTTCTGCCAATTCAGGGTTGTCGCTCAACAATTGTTTTACGGCATCTCTACCCTGGCCAAGTTTGGTATCTCCGTAAGAGAACCATGATCCTGCTTTCTTGATGATGCCAAAATCAACACCTAAGTCGATAATCTCACCGTTTTTAGAAATACCTTCGCCGAACATCACATCAAATTCTGCAATACGGAAAGGCGGCGCCACTTTATTTTTAACAATTTTTACTTTCACACGGTTACCGGAAACTTCGTCAGAATCTTTGATCTGCGAAATACGACGGATATCTAAACGTACCGATGCATAAAATTTCAATGCATTACCACCGGTTGTGGTTTCTGGGTTGCCGAACATTACTCCAATTTTATCACGTAACTGGTTAATGAAAATACAGCAACATCCGGTTTTCGAAATTGTTCCGGTTAATTTACGTAGTGCCTGACTCATTAAACGTGCATGTAAACCCATTTTACTGTCGCCCATTTCACCTTCAATTTCACTTTTAGGAACCAAAGCGGCAACAGAGTCGATTACAATTACATCAATAGCACCCGAACGGATTAAGTTATCGGCAATTTCTAATGCCTGCTCGCCATTATCGGGTTGAGAGATTAAAAGGTTATCGGTATCTACACCCAGTTTTTTCGCATAAAACTGATCAAAGGCATGCTCTGCATCAATAAAAGCAGCAATACCACCTTTTTTCTGTGCTTCGGCAATAATATGTGTAGCTAAAGTTGTTTTACCAGAAGATTCCGGACCATAGATTTCAATTACACGGCCTTTTGGAATACCGCCGATACCTAAAGCAATATCTAAACTGATTGATCCTGTAGAAATAAAATCTATCGGTTCGATGGCAGAATCGCCAAGTTTCATGATGGTACCTTTACCGTATGATTTCTCTAGCTTATCTAAAGTAAGTTGTAGGGCTTTTAATTTATCTGGATTTGCAGTGCTCATTTCTTTTTTCATTGATTGCGTAAATATAATCGTTTATCGGCTAATATGCTTAAATGTTGATATTTATAATGCTAATATATTTAGCTAAGGTAAATGTTTTTTAGCTAATGTCAATAGTAAAGTAAAAATAATTTTTTAAGCTTTTAATTTATCCCTTTCGTTTTGTGCGGTTAAACGTTCGAAGTACCTGCACATGTAGGTAATTTCGCAAACATCACATTTGGGGCTTCTGGCTACGCAAACGTAACGTCCGTGCAGAATAAGCCAGTGGTGTGCAATGTGGATATCGTGTTCGGGAAGGTTTTTAACTAAATCTTTTTCAACTGCCAAGGGGGTTTTACCATTGGTTAAACCCAAACGGTTGGCCACACGGAAAACGTGGGTATCAACCGCCATGGCCGGTGCATTGTAAATTACCGAGGCAATTACATTGGCGGTTTTGCGGCCAACACCCGGCATTTTCTGTAAGTCGTCTATGCCTGATGGCACCACATCGTTAAATTCGTTAAGCAGCATATTGGCCATACCCACCAGGTGTTTCGCCTTATTGTTGGGGTAGCTGATGCTTCTGATATAGTCGAAAACAATATCGGGAGTAGCTTCGGCCAGCGCTTTAGCATTAGGGAAGCGTTGAAAAAGCGCAGGGGTTACCATATTTACCCTTTTATCGGTGCACTGTGCAGAAAGGATTACCGCCACTAAAAGCTGATAAGGATTATTATAATGTAACTCGGTTTCTGCATCAGGCTGCTTGGCCGAAAAATGTTCTACAAAAAGTTTGTAGCGTTCTTTTTTAAGCATGTGCAAATATAGGTTAAAGATGGAAAATGTAACTGCTAAATTGGAAGAAGAGCATGTAGAACGGAAGAACCAGAAGATAAACTGTAATTTGTCGCTTTGAATTATATAGGAACCTTTCAGCCCTGACCAGATTTGACGGGTAAGGTAAAGACATTAATCAGTTCAGGATTAGGAGCGCAATTTGCTGCTAAGATTAAGGTTTTTTCCTGTTTTCCGCTTTTACGCTTCGCTGCCTCGTGCCTCGTTGCTGCAGGGTAACGCTGCAACCAGGGCTAGGTGGGCAATACAGTATTTCATTTTTAGGGTTTGCAGGCTGCATAATCCCTAGTTTCTAAACCCGATCAGATAGATATTGGATGAGCGTGAGATATTACTAAAGAGTTTCGCCGTTTTTGCAGTAACCTTTGTTAAATAAACCCGGTAGGAGCGTGCATCCCGATTTAAGCACCCGTTTATGTTAACTTTGGTATGCTTGCTTGTTTCACAGGTTTCTATCGGGATAAAGCGGATAACGGGACTGCTGCTCCCGAAGAATTACCGGACGTCCGTTTCCAAAAACAAAAAAAAGATATGGTAAGTAACTGCTAGTGTAGAAATACCTTTATAATTGTTTTAATCCATTTAATTGTTAATGGCTTAATGCCAGCCTTTGATCCGATCATGAAACACATAATTATGTAAACATTTTCGGTAAATGTGTAACATCCGGAAAGGCCATACCGCTAGTTTTGTTTAAAATTTAAACACACAATGAAAACCTTATTTAAATTATGTACGATCCAGGTTATTGTACTAATTATGGCCGGCAGTGTAACAGCACAGGAAAAAGCAGCAGCAGTTAACCCTTTACAGGCTTATTACGAAGTTAAAGATGCCTTAATTGGCAGCAATGCAAGCGTTGCTGGCACCAAGGCTACTGCATTAATTAATGCGATAAAAGCCAACGAAAAAACCAACGCTTCGAAAGTATTACGCGATAAAATATTATTTGATGCCGAGCACATTGCCGAGAGTAAAGATATCGAACACCAAAGAGATCATTTTACTTCTTTATCAACCGATTTTTATGCCTTGGTAAAAGCGGTAAAACTTAACGATAAGCCTGTTTATTATGCTTATTGTCCGATGAAGAAAAGCTATTGGTTAAGCGAAGGCGAGGCGATAAAAAATCCATATTACGGCAATAAAATGTTAACTTGTGGCAAGGTTGCCGAAGTACTTAAATAAAACACACGCTACAAAATGAAGTTTATTTTAGTTTGTTGCCTTAGTATTTTGCTCAGTAGTTTTGCTTTTGGCCAACATCAGCACAACGAGGTAAAAGCAGCTGACCTCCAGAAAGCAAGTGATGTAAAAACTTTAGGCAACAACAAGCCGCCAAGGGTTGTGCGCTATGATTTATATGTTGCCGATACAACCGTAACTTTTGGCGGGAAAGCTAAAAGAGCCATTGCGGTGAATGGGCAAATCCCCATGCCAACACTAACCTTTACCGAGGGCGATACGGCAGAAATACATGTGCACAACAGGCTAAAAGAGTCAACCTCATTGCATTGGCACGGGCTGTTTCTCCCTAATCAATATGATGGGGTTCCTTATTTGACCCAAATGCCTATTGAACCCAATAAAACCCATGTTTACCGTTTTCCTATTATACAGAACGGTACCCATTGGTACCATAGCCATTCGGGTTTGCAGGAGCAGATTGGAATGTACGGCGCAATGATCTTAAATAAAAGGAAAGAGCCCGCTATACCTACAGTACCTGTTGTTTTAAGTGAGTGGACAAATATGATGCCCCACGAAGTTGACAGACGGTTACACAATGCCAATGATTGGTTCGCGATAAAAAAAGGCACTACACAAAGTTACGCCGAAGCCATAAAAGGCGGACACTTTAAAACCAAACTCACCAACGAACTGAAACGGATGACCGCCATGGATGTGAGTGACGTATATTACGAAGCTTTTTTAGTGAATGGAAAAAATCAGTACCAGGTACCTAACAACCTCAAAGCAGGCGACAAGGTAAGGTTGCGCATTGCTAACGGAGGAGCATCTACTTATTTTTGGCTCACTTATGCGGGTGGTAAAATAACGGTAGTGGCCAATGATGGTAACGATGTAACGCCGGTAGAGGTAGACCGGCTGATTATTGCCGTTTCCGAAACCTATGACGTAATCGTAACCATTCCTGAAAATAAAAGTTATGAGTTTTTGTTCACGCCCGAAGACCGTACCCAATATGCCTCTTTATGGCTGGGTAGCGGACAAAAAGTATCTGCTCAAAAATTGCCCAAATTGAAGTATTTCGAAGGCATGAAAATGATGAACGAAATGATGGATATGAACGGTAATCTGGTACAGATGGAAGGCATGAAAATGCAGAACCAGGTAATGGATATGAATACCGTAATGTATGCTGAACTGGATGATGCCGGGACTGATACGGTTGTTGCTGATGCACATAAGGGCCATGATATGGGTAACGGTAAAGGCGTAAAAGGCCCCATGACAACATTGAATTATAATATGCTGCGCTCGCCTGAAAAAACGGTTTTGCCTAAAGCCCCAACCCGTGAAATGGAGTTTCAGTTAACGGGCAATATGAACCGTTATGTTTGGACTTTGGATAATAAAACCATCTCTGAAGAAGACAGAATCCTCATCAAAAAGGGCGAAAACCTGCGGATCATTTTATATAACAACAGTATGATGCGCCACCCTATGCACCTGCACGGGCATGATTTTAGGGTAATTAATGGCCAGGGCGATTACGCCCCTTTAAAAAATGTACTCGATATCATGCCCATGGAGCGCGATACTATTGAGTTTAGCGCTTCAGAAAGTGGCGATTGGTTTTTTCACTGCCATATTTTATACCACATGATGAGCGGGATGGGTAAAATTTTCAGCTATGAAAACTCACCGTTAAACCCCGAAATCCCAAACCCTAAATTGGCACAGCGAAAACTTTTTGCCGACGACAGGATGTTTCATTTTATGGCCGAAAACGATTTTGCCAGCAACGGGAACGACGGCATGGCCATGTTGGCAAATACGCGTTGGAGTATTGGAGCTGAGTGGCGCTTAGGTTACAATAAGATGCATGGCTTTGAAACCGAAACCCATATTGGCCGGTATATAGACCGGATGCAGTGGCTAATGCCTTTTGTGGGTTTTGATTGGCGCTACCGGAAAATGGAAACTGGTGAACCCGAAACCAATATTTTTGGCCAGAAAAGCACAAAGGATAAAAGAAGTATGTTTAGTGTAGGGCTTGCCTACACCTTGCCCATGTTGGTAATAGCGCAGGCAGAAGTGTACCACGATGGTAATGTTCGTTTGCAGTTGATGCGGGAAGATATACCGGTTTCCAAACGTTTAAGGGCAAGCTTTATGGTAAACAGTGATAAAGAATTTATGGGCGGACTTAAATTTATTACCACTAAATACATGGGTATTTCTGCGCACTATGATAGCGATATGGGGTTCGGCGCTGGTTTAACACTTAATTATTGATCTAACCATTAGTAATCTCCCTCAGCAACTTGTCGCATTCGGCAAAGGCATTATACAGATATTTATTGCGGTGTTTTTCTCCCTGACCGCTAAAAGAAACCGATTTCATAATCAGGCCCTGCATCCATTGTTTGGTTTGTTTGCAGTAGGCCTGGTCTTCGGTTCTTAAATAATTAAAGGTATTAAACCTGTTGTAGCAGGCCATGCGGTCTTTAAAATCGACCAGGTAAGCAATGCTTCCCAATACATCGCAGTTGTACCAGTTAAAGGTATGGTTAGGGTCGATGGTTTTTTTGCTGCTAATGGCATACATATTCATATCGGTAAGGCAATACCTTACCTGCTCTACAATTTTCACGGCCAGCTCGGTATCGGTAAGGTGCCCGGCTTCGAATGCATACCTGATCTGTTCGAGTGTGCCTGTTACAGTATCTTTAGACCATATTTCGGTGCTTGGTATTTCCAGATAAGTGGCATGCAGCTCTTGCGAAATTTTAATAATTTCATCCGATAGGAAGGAAGAGCTAAAGGGCGTTTCGAGGTTATTGGCACTATTTGCCCAGAAGAAGAGTTTAAAACTGGTGAGTTCGGGGTACTTGAAAAAATGAAATAAAGGAATATCGTCGGTTGTAATGGTGATGTGTTTCTTATTGCTGTTTTTGATGGCTTTTATATTGTCCAATAAATTTCGGAGATAGCCAATCATATCTAAATCTTCATTTACACTTAAGTAACTAAAAGTAACCGATAACGATTGTTTTGGGCTGTAAAGAAACGGGACGTCAAAACAATCGGAAAGCTTGATGATTTGCTGGAAAGTAAGGTTGCTGTCGCCCCTGATTTTCTTATAGGCCTCATTTGTGCTTATTCCTAATTCTTCAGCTACACTCAGCGCCAGGTTCTGGTATTCGGGCAGGGCTGATCTGATGGCCTGAAAAAATAATGCTTGTTGATTATCCATAAAGATTAATTTTTTAAGGGAATATAAGATTTTTTAATAATCAATTGGATTATTGCTTCAGGTTAAATTAGGGAATATAATTTATAATCAGGGGAGGAGGTTTATGTTTTCTTTAAAAGATAATTATCTATTCGTTTATAATCTTTAAGATTAATTGTGGTTTGTTCGATGTTTTAGATTTGATTAGGAATTAAAACGCACTATAATGAACAAATTAAGATTTATAAAAGATGAAGGCTCTGAATTCTACAAAGAACTGAACGAGCAGATAGAACAATATTTTATCCATACCGGGATGAAAAAGACGGGAAACACAAAAATGTTTTTCAAGATCTTCCTTTACTTCGGTTTGGACATCCTGTTTTACGCCTTAATGATTACCAGTCATTCGGTATTTGCGTTCTATGCATTTTACCTGCTGATGGGACTTTCAGTTTTGTTAACTGCTTTTAATGTTTCGCACGATGCCGCCCATGGTGTGGCGGTTAAAAGTAAGTTCTGGAACCGGTTGTTGTTTTCGTTGAGTTTTAACCTGCAGGGCAATAATGCCTATGTGTGGGGCAAGAACCACAACGAATCGCACCATTTATATACCAACATAGAAGGTAGTGATATTGATGTGCTGAACAATCCGCTGTTTAGGATGACCGAATCGCAGCCTTTAAAAGGGTACCATCGATATCAGTTTATATATGCACCATTTCTATACCTCTTTTATTCGATTAACTGGTTCTTTTTTAGGGAAACCCTGATGTTGTTCAATTTATCGAGCCGTACCATTAAAATAGAGATTCCCCGCATTGAAGTGGTAAAGCTGGTGGTATATAAACTCTTGTATATAGGATATATGATCGTTTTGCCTATTTACCTGTTGCCCTTCGGTTGGGCAGTAGTTCTGGTGGCTTTCCTGCTGAACCATTTTATTATTTCTCTGCTGTTTGTAGCGGTATTAGGCGTTGCACATTTATCAGATTATGTATCTCATCCTGTGCCTGATAAAGATAATAAATTGAATATGAGCTGGCCCAAACTGCAGTTGCTTACTTCTATAGATTATCATGCAGAAAGTAAATTTCTTAACTGGACACTTGGCGGCTTTAATGCCCATGCGGTACACCACCTGCTTCCGAACGTTTGCCATGTACACTACCCTGACATTATTCCGGTTTTTAAAGCGTTGGCTAAAAAGCACAAGCTTACTTATATGGAAATGTCGTACGGCGAATCTTTAGCCTCACATTTCAGGTTTTTGAAAATGATGGGCAAAAGTGAACACTTAATGCCGATGAGATATGAAGGATAAACATATTTATGTAGCGGCTGATAGTCAGTTGTTAAAAGCGATATACAAACGCGTTAGTCAAGAAGTAGTAGCTAATAAATCTGCTTTTATGCGGATAATAGCGCTTAAATTCCATGTGTATTTTTTGCTCACCTTATTGGCCTATTTAGCTTTATACCGTACGGTTAACCCAATTGGTTTTATTGGCTGTTTTATGGTATATGGTTTTATTGCATTGCTCTTTGCCTTTAACTTCTCGCACGATTTTTCGCACAATACCATTTTTAAAAGCAGGCGGTTTAACCATATCTGCTTTGTGGCTATTTATACATTGGTTGGTGCACATGCCGAAGCCTGGAAACTTCGCCATGTTAATTCACATCATTACGCGCCAAATGTAGAAGACTATGATTCGGACCTTAAAATATCGAAGTTGATCCGTGTGGTGCCGGATAGCAAATATTATTGGTTTCATGCGTACCAACACCTGTATGCACCATTAGCTTATACTACCTATTCGCTGTTCTGGATTTTTATTAAAGATTTTGTGATTCTTTTTGGTAATGATGGCTTTGCGGTTAAAAAAGGCTTTAAATATTATTTGTCTTTTGCGCTTCAAAAATCGATCTATATTGGTTTATTGCTGGTGCTACCCTTACTTTTTTCTGGTCAGCAATGGTACGTGGTAGCATTTGGTTTTTTGATGATGCATTTAAGCCAATCGCTGTTTTTGCTGTTTACATTTTTTATGACACACCATGTTGAGGAAACGCAGTATCCGAAAGCAGATGTGCAGGGTTATATTAATGCTTCGTGGCTGATGAACCAGGTAAAAAGCTCGAACGATATGCATCCTTTTAGTAAAACGGCAAACTTTATTTTGGGTGGTTTTAATAATCATATCGCCCATCATCTATTCCCGCACTACCATCATGTGTATTATCCGCAGATCAGTAAAATATTATACGAAATGTTAAATGAGAATGGGATAACCCCCAATTGTACCAGTTATTTGGGTGGGATAAAATCTCATTTAAAGCTGCTTAAAAGAATGGGGGTTGCTGCATAGTCCTGATGCTCATCTAAATTAAACATGATGAAATATTTATTGATATGTTTTTGTTTGCTACTGTTTATAGATGCATCAGCACAGCAGGATACCTTACACCAAAATCATAAATTTTACTATGGTGTAGGTTTGAGCGGAGGTAAAGGAACTGAAGATGGTGGTTACGGTGAGCTTCATCTTTATTTGCAGCGTAAAACCAATTATATTGCTTTTAAATCATCGGGTATTTCGGAATTCGAGCTTTTTGGAGATAAGCCTAATCCCAGTATTTCTGATGTTGGGATTATTGTAGGCAAAAGTTATAGTTTCGAACGCTATATCAACATCAAGCTTGGTGCAGGGCTGGCATTTACGGAGCAGATATCAAGAGGTGCATTTTTGTACAATACCTGTAAGTCTATGTTTTGCCTGTTTGATCATGATGTTTATGAAATTGTTACCACCCGAACTATTGGCATTCCGATAGAAGTAAGGACCAGTTTTTTGGTTGGGAGGGCTGCAGCGTTAACCCTTGGAATGAGTGCAAATCTCAATAACGCAAATAGCTTTTGTGGCTTTTCGGTGGGTGCTACCTTTGGGCGTTTGAGAGACAGAGTGAAGTGATTATTGAATGATTGAGTTTCGAATGAGCGAATGATTTAGATTTTCTCATTCACTCATTCAAAAATGGCGCACTGGGTTTTTAATTAACGGCATGACCTTTCATTTTAAACCTGATGAGAACGGTCCCGATATTTTATCGGGATAAGTGTACCGCAGGATTAATCATTTTTGCTTGCACTAACCTTTGTTTTCCGAACAAAACAAAAAGGAATTAGTGAAAAGAGGTAACTGGCACTTTAACTTCTTCAGTTACGCCCTGATTACTTTTAATTAACCAGAAGGCAAAAAAAGCACCAACCAAAGCCATAGCTGCACCAACATAGGCTGGCGAAGTATAATCGAAGCCATAAACCAGTGGAAGCCCGCCGAAGAATGCGCCTAAAGCATTGCCGATATTAAAACTCGCCTGACTTGCAGATGCGGCCAGCATTTCGGAGCCTTTTGCACTCTGGATCATTAACATCTGTATTGGAGCAGCCAATGCAAAAGATACGGCGCCGGTAACAAAAGTCATAATTAATGCCAATGGCTGACTTGCGGATACGAAGTGAACGATGGTTAAGGTAACAACCATGGTGAGCAATAAGGCTGCGGAAGCTTTTGCAGGTGAAAATTTATCCGCCAATCGGCCGCCAATATAATTGCCGAACATCATGCCCACACCTGCCAGCATTAATATGTAGGTTACTGCATTTGGCGAAAAGCCTGCAACATCTGTCATTAAAGGAGCGATATAACTGTACCAGGTAAATAAGCCACCCGTTCCGATCGAGATCATAAAAATGATGATCCATGCTTCTCTTTTTTTGAAGAAACTGAGTTCTGCTTTTAAATCGCGGTTTTTGGTTGCTTCTAGCGCCGGTAGCCATAATTTTAAACTTAGCAAAGTAACCAGGCCAACAAATACGACAACGGCGAAAGATATTCGCCAAGAGAAATTATGGCCAATAAAGGTGCCCAGCGGTACCCCAATAATATTGGCGATGGTTAGGCCCATAAACATAAGCGATACAGCCTGTGCTGCTTTCCCTTTTTCGGCTATTCTGCTGGCTACTACCGATCCTACACCAAAAAATGCACCGTGTGGTAAACCCGAAAGCAACCGGGCAATAAACAGGGTATTAAAAGTAGGGGCGAACGCAGAGAAAGCATTAAATACAGTGAACATGATCATCAAGGCAATCAATATCATTTTTGGCGGATATTTTCCGGCAATCATGATCAATAAAGGTGCACCGATTACTACACCTAAAGCGTAGGCAGAAATGAGATGTCCTGCCTGCGGAATGGTTACTGCTAAATCTTTTGAGATGTCGGGGAGCAGGCCCATCATAACAAATTCTGTTATCCCGATGCCTAAACCGCCTAAAGTGAGTGGGAGCAAGTTCTTGTTCATAGCGTACTTAGTGTTAAATTTACACTATGCAAAGGTAAGGCTTTTTGTTTTAGGGGATTGTAAAAATTAGGCCATTTATGGAGAATGGAAGCTGCAGTTACTACTACTATTGACAGATTCCAGTAGAGCGGCCGTCATTGTTAGAGCTGTGTTAGAGCTGTCCGTAGAGTTCCGAAGGGTCTCTACGGATTGAGTTATGGAAAAGAGTCTTTAACTCGTTTCTGGTTAATAACTAAAAGTTGAGTCTGGAAACTCAACATGATATGATAATCCGTAGTGACGCTGCGCTTAACACTACGGATAGGGGGCAAATTGTTTCATTATTGGGTAGTCAATAGTATATAGTCAAATGGATGATAGCCAGTTGGTAACGATGCGTGGAAGTAGTTGTAGGTAACAAGGCGGCATCAATTATAAGCCGGTAGCCGGTTTGCAGTTACCAATGAACCAATGGCAAATGAACTATTGAACGCATAAAATAAAAAAGCTTGTCCCACCCTGTGGAACAAGCTTTTTGGCTCATGTAAAGATTTTCTACTTTGCGCTGCTGTAAGCTAAAATCTTGTTGATGGTTTCATCTTGAGGATTTTTAGCCAGTCTATCTAACTTACCTTTGATTTGATCATAAAATAAGTCGATTTCTGCGTCAGATTCAATATCAGTTCTAGGCTGAAACATGTTAGGTGTAGGTAAATTTACATTTGTTTTTGATGTAGAGGTTTTTGTCATAAGCAAAAAATGTGATAAGTTTTATAAACTTAACGATAGTTCAGATGCTTTATTTCAACCCCTAAAAAATTTTATGTAACAATTTTACTACCCTTTGTAGGTCATCTCCTTTGTTTTAAGCATTTTACGCAAATTACTCAATGCATAACGCATACGGCCTAGTGCTGTATTGATGCTTACATCGGTTAAATCTGCTATCTCTTTAAAACTTAAATCAGCGTAATGGCGCATCAGGAGCACTTCTTTCTGCTCATCAGGCAATAAATGGATCATTGCTTTCAAATCTTTATGGGTCTGGTCACGAAGCATTTTATCTTCTGCACTTTCGTCATAAAAGTGTAGCATATTGAATACATCCATTCCATCAGCACTGGTGATGATTGGTGTTCTCTTTTCTTTTCTGAAATAATCGATAACCAAGTTATGGGCAATACGCATTACCCAAGGCAAAAACTTGCCTTCTTCGTTATATCTTCCCGACCGCAGGGTATTAATTACTTTTATAAAAGCATCCTGAAAAATATCCTCCGCCAGATATTGGTCTTTAACCAATAAGTAGATAGAGGTATAAATTTTACTTTTATGTCTTCTTAAAAGTTCCTGCAATCCATTCTCGTTCCCGGTAATATATACCTTTACCAGGTCCTGATCATTATATGATTGTAAATTCATAGGTTTACCTACACTAAATCCCGTACTATTTGCTAAAAATTAATTTGTAGATGTTTAATTTCTATAGCTGCTCTCCTATGTTTTTTGAATGTGTTAGTTTGGTTTTGAGGTTGTTAATGTTCAAAGAAAGTTATTTTTTTATCAAAAAACAAAAAATAAAATGTTAAAAAATAAATTAACCGTCTCAGTACCCTATTTTTGTATGTTCTTAAAACCCTAACAACATTCTGGGGTTATACATTTATATTCGTTATCATACATGAGCAAAAAAGAGGCCGAAAAAGATCCGCATAAAAATATTATCATAAAAGGTGCCCGTGTGCATAACCTAAAAAACATCGATGTTGCCATTCCAAAAAACAAACTTGTGGTGGTAACAGGTATGTCTGGTTCGGGGAAATCTTCGCTTGCATTTGATACTTTATATGCAGAGGGGCAACGCCGATATGTAGAAAGTTTATCTTCTTATGCCCGCCAGTTTATGGGGCGGATGAATAAACCCGATGTTGATTATATTAAAGGTATTGCTCCGGCAATTGCTATCGAACAAAAGGTTATTACTTCCAACCCACGTTCTACCGTTGGTACCTCGACCGAAATTTACGATTACCTTAAACTGCTTTTCTCGCGTATAGGAAAAACCATTTCACCTGTTTCGGGCAAAGAAGTGAAAAAGGATTCGGTAAGTACGGTAGTAGATTATGTAAATGCCATGCCCGAGGATACAACAGTTACTATTTTTTGTCCGCTATACCCACACAATAACCGTACGATTAAGGAAGAACTGGCTATTTTATTACAGAAAGGATTTTTACGTGTTCTGATTAACGATAAAATAGAAAAAATAGAAACGGTTTTAGATGATGCTGATTTTAAAGATGCAGAACTTACAGATGATAAAACCGTTCAGATCCTGATCGACCGTATTGTAACCAACCAGGAAGAAGAAACATTAAGCCGATTGGCCGATTCGGCACAGACTGCTTTTTTTGAAGGTAAAGGCGATTGTTATGTGGAAGCCCAGGGTACAACGAAACATTTTAGCGATCGGTTTGAACTGGATGGAATAAAATTTGAAGAACCTACGCCAAACTTTTTCTCTTTCAATAATCCTTATGGTGCGTGTAAACGTTGTGAAGGTTATGGAAATGTAATCGGCATAGATGAAGACCTGGTTATTCCTGATAAGAGCAAAAGTATTTACGATAATGCCATTGCCCCCTGGCGTGGCGAAAAAATGAATGTATGGTTGCAGAATTTTATTAAAGCCGCACCAAAATTCGATTTCCCGATTCACCGACCTTATAGTGCCTTAACAGAAACAGAGCAACGCTTGCTTTGGACAGGAAATAAATACTTTGCAGGCCTGGATGCTTTTTTCAAAGAACTGGAAGAGCAGACTTACAAAATTCAGTACCGCGTAATGTTATCCCGTTACCGGGGTAAAACTACCTGTCCTGATTGTAAAGGCTCGCGTTTGCGTAAGGATGCATCTTATGTAAAGATTGCTGAAAAATCGATTATCGATGTGGTGCTGATGCCATTGGCAAAAGCGCTGGTTTTCTTTAACGAGCTGAAGTTGAATGCCAACGATACCAAAATTGCCAAACGTTTATTGGCAGAGATTGATAACCGTTTCCTTTATTTAAATAATGTGGGCTTAGGTTACCTTACCTTAAACCGTTTATCGAATACACTTTCGGGTGGAGAATCGCAAAGGATTAACCTGGCAACTTCATTGGGGAGTAGTTTGGTGGGGTCTATTTACGTTTTGGACGAACCGAGCATTGGTTTGCACCCGCGTGATACCAATAAACTGATCGAAGTGTTGATCTCGCTCCGTAATGTAGGCAATACCGTTTTGGTGGTAGAGCACGAAGAAGAAATGATGCGCGCTGCCGATTACATTATCGATATCGGTCCTGAGGCCGGTACCCATGGTGGTAATTTGGTTTTCAGTGGTAATTACGAGGAGATTTTAAAAGATAAAAATAGTTTAACAGGCCGTTACTTGTCGGGAATAGAAAAAATTGCCATTCCGGATAAACGCCGTAAGTGGAAAGATCACATCCTGATTAAAGGGGCAAGGGAAAACAATCTGCAGCATATTGATGTGAAGTTTCCGCTAGGTGTTTTTACTGCAGTAAGTGGTGTTTCCGGATCGGGTAAAACCAGTTTGGTTAAAAAAATCTTATACCCTGCACTGCAAAAGGCAATTGGAAACTACGCTGGTGAACAAACGGGAGCATATGATGGCATTTTTGGCAATTACGATCTGGTAAGCGCTGTAGAAATGGTTGATCAGAACCCGATTGGCCGTTCGAGCCGTTCCAATCCGGTTACTTATGTAAAAGCCTGGGATGATATCCGTGCGCTGTTTTCGGGTCTGGCATCGGCAAAAGCTGCGGGCTTAAAACCAGCTGCTTTCTCTTTCAACGTAGAAGGTGGCCGTTGCGATGTTTGCCAGGGTGAGGGAGAGGTGAAGATCGAAATGCAGTTTATGGCGGATATTTACCTGCCTTGCGAAGCCTGTAACGGTAAACGTTTTAAGCAGCAGGTTTTAGATGTAACCTATAAAGAGAAAAACGTATCCGAAATTTTGGATATGACCATTGAAGAGGCGGTAGAATTTTTTAAGGATGAACAAAAGATCCTCAATAAATTAAACCCATTGGTTGATGTAGGCCTGGGCTATGTACATTTAGGTCAATCTTCCAATACCTTATCGGGTGGTGAGGCGCAGCGGATTAAACTCGCTTCGTTTTTGATTAAAGGAAATAATGCCAATAAAACCCTTTTTATCTTTGATGAGCCAACAACCGGTCTGCATTTCCATGATATTAAAAAACTGTTAAAAGCGCTGAATACCTTGATTGAACAGGGTAATACTATTTTGGTGATCGAACATAATATGGACATGATCAAATGTGCCGATTGGGTAATCGATATTGGCCCTGAAGGGGGTGATGGCGGCGGTCAGGTGGTATTTGAAGGTATACCCGAAGATTTAGCCAAGGTAGAAAAATCGTACACCGGAAAATATTTGGCATCGCATTTAAATTTAAATCCATAATTTCGGCAATGCTTTTTCTAACGTTTTTCATCGGCATCATTCTCAATGCCATGGGCTATATTCCCCCGGGTAATATTAATCTCACCGTAGCACAGCTTGCTATTAACAAGGGCATGCGGCAGGTTTGGTACTTTATTCTTTCCTTCTCGTGTGTAGAAGTGTTTTTTACCTTTGGTATGATGCGTTTTGCCCGCTGGGCCATGAGCGATATCAATCCGAACGAGGCTGTAAGCGAAGTGCGCTTAAGTACCTTAGTCGATTGTTTTATGATCGTGATGTTTTTGGTGATGGGTACCATTACCTGGAAAAACCGTAAAAAAGTACCTAAAACAAGTAATGCCAAAGAGGATAAACGTAGTGGAAGCGTTTTATACGGATTAATTTTAGGGGTGCTAAACCCTGTTCAGATTCCGTTTTGGCTATTTTTCGGTAATTATGTGATCTTACACCAATGGATTAAAACTGATTACCTTTCATTAGTGATTTTTAGTTTGGGCTCGGGCGTTGGTTCTACACTCGCACTTTACTTATATGCGCATTTTGCAACCTATATTCAGGAAAAGTTTGCACTGAGCAGTTTAATTATCAATAAATCGATAGCGATATTTTTGTTCGCATTAGCAGCTTATATGGTGATAAAACAGGCAATTATTATTCTATAACATTGTTTGCCCGAGAAGTAGAAAGAATCTTCTTAATATGTTGAAGGTCCTTCGACAGGCTCAGGATGACATCCGTTTGGGTCTTTTACCAAAAATAAATAATCGCTCCTTTTTAATTATCAGCCTGAACTTGTCGAAGACCCAAGGTAAGATACCGTAGGTTAATGATCTCTAGCCTAATCCAAGGTCTGTGTCGTCACAGAGCTTCAAGTTGGTTTTTATCAAGCACTCATTATAAAGAAATTATTTGCTTTTCGTTCTGTGAGGACACAGACCGAGGAATGGGAACTTCTTAAATGATCTATTAAAGGTCCTTCGACAGGCTCAGGATGACATATGCTTTTGTATTTGCAAAAAAATAAATCCTTTTTCAACTATCAGTCTGAGCTTGTCGAAGTCTCATGATACTGCAGTTAAATGACCTCAACATAGCAATCGTTGAATCTTTCTGTTATAAAATTGATACACAGATACGCTTCGGTTAACCTAATCATAACATTAAATTTATGTTTAAGAAGCCTGATCAAGCTAATATTGGGCTTTGATACAAAACATATCTTATCCTTATGTCTAACAGACGATTTTTTCTGAAAAATAGTTTGGCTGCTGCTGTAGTGGCCAGTATTTCTCCGGTTCTTTCTTCATTTGCTGAAGAACACACCGCAACTGCCAGATCGGGCAAAGCTCCTAAGTTGCGTTTTGCCATCGCATCCGATGGACATTATGGTCAGCCTGGAACGGAGTACAAGCTGCACCATGAGAATATTGTGAAGTGGTTAAATGAATCGCATGATAAAAATCCACTCAATTTTGTGATTATTAACGGAGATCTTGTACACGATCGCCCGGAACTATTGTCAGAAGTGAAAAAAGAATATTACGATAAACTTAAAGTTCCTTTTTACGCCATTCCGGGTAACCACGATCATGCCGATGCAAAGATCTGGAAATCGGTTTTTGGTTACGAGGATAACTTTTCTTTCGAAAAAAATGGAGTAGGTTTTGTTTTGGCCAATACTTCTGATACAAAAGGCACTTATTTATGTCCTAATAACGATTTTTTAAAACAGGAGCTCGATAAGTTTAAAAACCTGAAAACTGTTTTCGTGGTGTTGCACATTCCCCCTCATTTCTGGGTGCCCGAAAGCCCTTTTGTAGACTGTCCGGATACGATTAAACTGTTGCATGGTTATGCCAATGTAAAGGCTGTATTTCATGGACACGACCACAGCCTTGATGCTGTTTTTTATACGGATAAACTGCCACACTTTTTTGATGCGCACATAGGCGGAAACTGGGGCACAGCCTATAAAGGTTACCGGATTGTAGAGGTTGATGAAAATGATAAGATCCAAACTTATCAGGTAAATGCAAGTCAATCGCCGTTATTAAATGAAACCAAATTTTAATTGATAGATTATTGCAATGAAAAAGACATTTTTGATGCTCATTTTTGCTGGTGCCGTTTTAAACTGTGCAGCACAAAAAATAAATGAGACTGCACCTGAAATCAGAACAGGAACTGATGCCGCTCAGCCCTTTCTGTTTTCGCTGAACACCTTAACCGCAGAAAATCCCCGTTGGAATATTCATTATTCAGGAAGTTATGGCGAAAGAACCAATGGACAGTTCGGTTATGACGGCTTAGGGCAACAGTTTGGTGTTAAAGGATATTTAGGCAGCAGGTTAACCTTGTATGCCACCGCAGCAATCGGTTTTGCCAATTCAGGAGGTGTAACCTCTGCGCAACAGGCTGAAGTGATCAGGGATTTAGTGGGTGGTAAAGGCATTACTGGCTTTAGGTTAGGTGCTGGTTTAGGCTTAAGCAGAGATTGGTCGAGTATTGGTTCGGCGATTAGTCGGATTACCGCTTCGTTCGATCAGACAAACTGGCGAATGGCGGGTAACCTTCGTTTCGAAAAAGCTTTCGATAAAACCAGGGATAAGCTCGATTTTATAAGCAGTTTCGGGTATCAGCATCGTGTTTCTAATGTTTTATACCTTGGCTTCGAAGCCTTAGGTCAAGATTTAGAAGGCTTTTGGGAAAAGGATGAGGCAGAAGGTGGCGCAAAGGTAATGATCGGGCCATCAATCAATCTGGAACCAAACCATTCGAAACTTTCATTCTCTCTTTCTGGTGGGCCTGTTTTTTATGCAACCCGTAGTCAGGTAATCCCATCAGAAGCCATCCGCGAAATCGGTTCCGTAGCTTCAGGCAATGGCTATACCATCAGGGCCCTGGTTAATTTTAATCTTCATCGCTAAGGTGGTGCTAAATCAATTTAAGAAAATGAAAAAAACATACCTATTTATATTATTCGGTTTTCTGTTTATCCAAAAAGGATTTGCACAATGGCCTGGCAAAAATGAAAGTACCCAGCAGATTTTATTGCCGAATGGGTGGAAGCTGAGTCCGGCAGGGCATTCGCTGCAATTGGGCGATCTGCCTTTAAATATGCAGTTGAGCACTTCGGGTAAATATCTTGCCATTACCAACAACGGGCAAAGCACCCAGTCGCTGCAATTGCTTGATGCCAAAACAGAAAAGATTATAGATGAAAAAGTGCTCAGTAAATCCTGGTACGGCATTGCTTTTAGTAAAGACGAAAAGCACCTGTATGCCTCAGGCGGAAACGACAACTGGATTTTAGATTTTAATATCCAGAACAATAAACTTGGCAAAAGCGATACGATTAAACTAGGTCCCATTTGGCCAAAAGGAAAAATCAGTCCGGCGGGGATTGTTGTAAACAAAGACAACAGTAAGTTGTATACGGTAACCAAAGAAGACAGCAGTTTATACATTATCAACCCCACAGAAAAGCAGATCCTGAAAAAAATCCAGCTACCTGCAATTGCCTACAGTTGTGTTTTATCGGCAGATGAAAGTAAATTATACGTTTCGCTCTGGGGTGGCAAATCTGTTGCGGTCATCGATTTGGCTTCAGAAAGCATTTCACAGCGCATTCCTGTAGGCGATCATCCAAACGAACTATTGCTTAATAAAAAAGGAAATATTTTATTCGTAGCCAATGCGAACGATAATACCGTTTCGGTAATTAATACTTTAAACAATAAGGTAATCGAAACCATTGCTACTACCCTTTATGCCACACAGCTAACAGGTTCTACCACTAATGGTTTGGCTTTGAGTGCCAACGAAAAAACTTTGTATATCGCCAATGCAGATAACAACTGTTTGGCTGTTTTTGACGTGAGCAAACCTGGGCTAAGTTTAAGCCAGGGCTTTATCCCGGTAGGCTGGTACCCAACAAGTGTAAAGGTTTTGGGTTCGAAAATTTTGGTTACAAACGGTAAAGGAAATACGCCTATGGCCAACCCTCAGGGGCCACAACCCATTTCTAAAGTAGATAACAGCGGTTACCATATGGGCAGTACAGCCAATAGCCGGTTGCAATATATTGCGGGTTTGTTTAAAGGAACCTTATCTTTTATTGATGCACCAAAACCTGAGCAGTTAAAAGCATATACCAAACAGGTTTATGCCAATACACCCTTTACCGATAAGCGGACGATTATGGCCGATGGTGAAGCTGGAAACCCTATTCCGCGTAAACAGGGAGAGAAATCGCCCATTAAACATGTTTTTTATATCATTAAAGAGAACAGAACCTACGATCAGGTGCTTGGCGATATGCCAAAAGGAAACGGCGATTCTACATTAACATTGTTTGGTAGAAAAATTACACCTAATCAGCATGCCTTTGCCGAAAACTATGTACTGCTTGATAATTTCTATGTTGATGCAGAGGTAAGTGCCGATGGACACAACTGGAGCATGGCTGCTTACGCTACAGATGTAGTTGAGAAAACCTGGCCAACCAGTTATGGTGCTCGCGGCGGAAGTACTACCTTTGAAGGCGGCCGACCGGTTACCTATCCTAAAGGTGGTTTTATCTGGGATTACTGTCAGAGAGCGGGGGTAAGCTACCGCAGTTACGGTGAGTTTGGCGATTATGGCAAAGCGAATATTAAATCGCTGCAAGGCCATATGTGCACCGCTTCGCCAGGTTTTGATATGGATATTAAAGACCAGGTGCGGGTAGATGCATGGCAACATGATTTCGATTCGTTATTGGTTGCAGGTGTTGTACCACAGTTTAATACTTTAAGAATATCTAACGATCATACCAGCGGACAAAAGAAAGGTAAATACTCGCCACAGGCCGCGGTTGCCGATAACGATTTAGCCGTAGGCCGTATTTTGGAGCATTTATCGCATAGCAAAATCTGGAAAGAGTCGGTTGTTTTTATATTGGAAGACGACGCGCAGAACGGACCCGACCATGTTGATGCACACCGTTCGCCAGCTTATGTGGTTGGTCCTTATGTTAAGCGGAATACGCCTGTTCATACCATGTATTCTACTTCCGGATTTTTAAGGACAATGGAGCTTATTTTAGGTTTACCCCCAATGAGCCAGTACGATGCTGCTGCCATGCCTCTGTACGAATGTTTTACCGCTACGCCTGATTTTACACCTTATAACGTGATTCAGCCACTTATAGATTTAGATACGCGGAATGTGGCGGTGAATGAGAGCAGCAGACGTTCTGAACTGTTCAATTTTGCAAAGGAAGATTCGGCACCGGATTTAGATTTAAACGAGGTGGTGTGGAAATCGGTTAAAGGGGAACAATCTGTAATGCCAGCCCCAAAGCGGAGTGCCTTTGTAATCCTCGAGAAAAAGAAAAAAGATGATGATGATTAGGTCATGATCCTCCTGAAACGCAATGAAATGGATAAATTTTTTCTATGGATCTAGGTGGTCTGTGGGGACACAGACCACGGGGATGGGTTAGGTCATGGTCCTATTTTAAACAAAAAGGCAATTTTCAATTGGAAATTGCCTTTTTTAAATTGATCGTCATTGCGAGGCACGAAGCAATCTTACAACGATCGCTGTGCTAAAGCATTAGGATTGCTTCGTGCCTCGCAATGACGGATTTTTTGAGCTATTTATCCTTACAATTTCCAGTCCGGTCTTTCGAAATGGCAGGTGTAACCATAAGGGTTTTTCTGTAAATAATCCTGGTGTTCTTCTTCCGCATTCCAGAAATCGGTTTCAGGTACCACCTCCGTTACAATTTTGCCAGGCCATTTGCCAGACGCATCAAGTTCGGCAATTAATGCATTGGCAGTGTTTTTCTGTTCTTCACTATTATAAAAAATAGCTGAACGGTACGAGGTTCCCACATCATTTCCCTGCCTGTTGCGTGTGCTCGGATCGTGGATCTGAAAGAAATATTCCAATAATTTGCGATAGGTTAAAACAGTTGGATCAAAAGTAATTTCAATGGCTTCGGCATGTGTGCCATGGTTCCGGTAAGTGGCATTGGGAACATCACCACCAGTGTATCCCACGACTGTTGACATAACTCCGGGATAATGACGGATCAGTTCTTCTACTCCCCAAAAGCAGCCGCCAGCAAGAATGGCTTTTTCAGTATTCATATATCTTCCTTTTTTTTGATTAATAAAGATACGGTGAAGATGTGTAAAGGGAAAGTAAAGAAGGATAGTTGTAAGTTATTGACAAATTTAGGCAACCACAAGCTTATGTTTTGGAGCGCAAGGCTTCTGCAATACACTTAATTTCTTCCCGTCTTCCGCTTTTACGCTTCGCTTCCTCGTACCTCGTCGCTGCAGGGTAACGCTTCAACCGGGGCTAATGAGGTACTGCAGCTTTTCATTTGTGGGTTTGCAGGAGCACCAACCTTTGTTTATAAACCCGATTGTAATGGAAAGCACGTAGCGAGGAACGAGCACGGACTTGTAATGAAAAGCGGGGCTACCAGCGGCCAAGAACCACAAGCCCTCCATTTTCTAATTCTGAATATACAATTTCGGTCGGTGAGACATCAACCGATAGGATAAGCCGCTTTTGTCATCCTGAGCGTAGTCGAAGGATCATGTTGCTGCATAAACTTACATAGTGTTATATTCCTCACATGATTGAACGCATCTAAAGGTCTTCGACTACGCTCAGACTGACAAATTGGGGCGACTGCAAGCTTATGTTTCGGAGCGCAAGGCTTCTGTAAGACACTAAATTTCTTCCCGTTTTACGCTTATACGCTTCGCTTCCTCGTACCTCGTCGCTGCAGGGTAACGCTTCAACCGGGGCTAATGAGGTACTGCGGCTTTTTATTTGTGGGTTTGCAGGAGCACCACCTTTGTTTATAAACCCGACAGCAGCGGCAGCCTCCCCCCGATTTTACATCGGGATTCATCGGAGCTACAGCGGATGGCGGGACAGAGAGCCGCCAAGAACCACAGGCCATTCCTTTCCTAATTTCAACATACTAACAAATCCGTTTTCGGTCGGTGAGACACCAACCGATAGGACGAAATGCTATTTATTGCTGAGCTTACCGCCAGACGCTACCCGCCAAACGCAAAATTCATAAAACTTACATTGTTTTTGCGCGAAGAACTTACGGCAATTCCTTTATCGGCCTGACCTGTAAAGGTAAAACCTTCCAGTTCATCCGGTTTATCGGTGTCTATTACTTTGATGACAGCTTCCTGACCGTTAGCGAGCGATTTTTCCAGATCAAGAAAGGTCAGTCTCCATTTACGTCCTTCAATTTGGTTCTGGATTAAAACCAAAATACCTTTATCTGCAATCCAATGTAGATTTTGGACCCATGGTGAGCAGGCAAATTTTTTAAAGAGAATTCCCTTTTCACTTGTTTTATCGGCTTTTGCTAAGGCTTCGGGATTGTATAAACGTACTTCATTGGCTTTATTGCCATAATCGGCCGTTGCAACGAACCATTGGCCTTTGTAATTTACATATTCAGGCCGTGTACCCTGGATACAGGCATCATCTTCAATAGATTTTACCAAATTTCCATCCAATGTTTTCGTCTTTAAAAACCCTTTCCAGTTGATGCAGTTAATCACTGCTTTCCAAATGGTGCCTGCGGCATTTTGCTTTACCGAATTACCCACAAAAGTTGGTAAGCCTTTGTGATAGGCAATCCCAGTGGGATGTTTGATGATATTTTCGCCTTTAACGGTGAATTTGTATTCCTTGTGCTGATAAATCAAAGAGTCTTTCCGGAGCTGGTATTCGCGCATGATGCCCACTTCTCTATCGCCATAAAGAAAATACCGTCCGTTCTGGTAAGAAATACCCTGACAGGCACCTAACGAATCAATTGTAATTGTTTTTGTGATCTTTTCTTCTGTTTTATTGTATCTGGCCACAAAAAACATCACAATCAGTACTAAAATTGGGTTTAATGTTTTCATAAACTAAGGATCTAAAGGTTCATCAAAATCAATCTGCAACGAAGCTGTATTGATGTAGAATTCTGATTCGGTATCACTTAAACGTTTTCCGTTTTTATAAGGATAGTAGCCGAGTTCTTTTTTGCAACGTTCGGGGAGCAGATTGGTGATATTATAACTCTGCGATTTTACGGTACAGGCTAAACCTGGTTTATCTGCGGGCATTCCGTACCTAAACATCAGCCTTGCGCAGTTACGCATGTTGGTGGTGGTATGGCGGGCATGCGGCTCCATGATAATGGCACTTTCGGGTATCTGAAGGGTTTCCATTAAAAATTTCTTCATTTCGTATGCTTCGCTGAATTTGGTTTTGTAGGGGTGTACACGTCCACCAGAAACCACGATAAATGGTGCCATGCCTTTCTGGTATTGCAAGGCTGCTAAGCGGCAACGGATCATTCCGCCCGGGCTAAGTGCAACATCTTTTTCTTCCGGGCCAGCACCCGGAACCAGGATTACGCTGTAAGGATATTTTTTCCAGTCTGTTTTTTTGATCTGGTTAACCGCGGCAAGGTTTACACCTTTTGCCATCGGCTCGTAATCGGCGGCCTCATTGCGTTCATTTAATTCCAACGCTTCCAATGCAAATAACATGGCAGGTTCGAAAAAGAGCTTATTATTGCCCTGCAGGGCTAATAGTGCACTTGCCGAAGTAAGTTCTGCAAACGTTTTATCCTTTAAGTTAAAACTGATCGAATCTATTTTGGGGTAGTTGGGCTTGTTTCCTTCTACGTATACACCAATTGCATAATTTATGGCACTGGCATCTTGTTCCCATGCTTTTACTAAAAGGGTTTTGCGTTGTTCTTTGGCAAACATGGCATAACAACCTGATGGGATAAGATGATTTTTTACCAAATTTCCCAATGGATTATTTTCTGTATAAAGCAGTGCTAAACGGTTTCCGATACGGGTTATTTCCTCATTGTTGAATTTTAAAGCTTTTGCATAACAGCTAATATCGGCTTTACAGGTTTTCACAGCTTCATTTACCTGTGCCGTTTTTGTTTTGTAAATGTTGCTGAATGCTGTATCTGTGCTCAGCATTTTGCGCAGTTCGGGCAATTGCTCAAAAAGTGTAAGCAGGTAATAATTTTTGTACTGTACTTCGTTCCTGGTCTTTATTAACTGATAAGACTGGTTTGTTAAATCTTGTGCAGATAAGCCCTGCCAAAAAAGGCAGAACACAAAGAAGGTATAAAGGGATTTCATCAAAGTTTTGGAAGCAAACTTAAAGATTGGCCATTAAAGAAACATTAACAAGATGTTATGCTTTGATGGTTAAATAAAACGATTATTATCTGTCTAATGTAGCTTAATATTAATTTAAAGTGCCAGTTAAAATTGGTGTATAGAGTTAACATAATAGATACATCGTGTTAAAAGTACACCGTTACTTTTGCCGCTGTAGAACGCTCAAAAATTACTTGTTAACCTTAAAGGATAAGCCTATGTAAATGTGAAATCTACACTTCTACTAAAAAACAAATCCCAATTATATTTCAAAACCATTACTAAGAACAAAAAGATGACATCATTTTTTTTAACCGCAAGTATGAAAAGTGCTTGCCGGAAATTGCTTTTGCCTTTAGGCTTACTGGCCATCTGTAATTCCAGTGCAACAGCGATTAATCATGAAGTAACTGCTTCGGGCTTTAATAATAGAGCATTTGCCACGGTAAGCGGAATAGTTACCGACCAAAATAACCAACCCTTACCAGGCGTAAGTGTCTTAGAAAAGAAAACAAAAAAAACAACCGTTACCGATTCCAATGGTAAATATTCCATTAATGTAGAAGAAGGTGCAGTTTTAGTATTCTCTTATATTGGTTATGATAATCAGGAAGTTGCGGTTAGTGGCCGCCAGAATATTAATGTTGCTTTAAAAGAAAGCAGCAATACCCTAAATGAGGTTGTGGCTATTGGTTACCAGAAGATCAGAAAATCGGATGTAACCGGTGCTATTAGCAGTGTGAAGGCCAGCGAAATGAATTTAACTTCTCCTACTGTTGGCCAGGCATTGGTTGGTAAGGTTGCAGGGGTGCAGGTATCGCAAACCAGTGGTGCACCATATTCGGGTACCAAAATCAGGGTGAGGGGAATCGGTTCGATTAACGCCAGTTCAGATCCCTTATACGTAATTGACGGTTATCCCGCAGGCAACAACGTATCCATCAATCCGGAGGATATTGAAACCATCGACATTTTAAAAGATGCGGCTTCTGCTGCCATTTATGGCTCAAGGGCATCGGGTGGGGTTGTGTTGATTACCACCAAAAGGGGTACGGATGGAAAAGGAAAGTTTGAATATGATGTTCAGGGTGGTATTTCTCAGTTGGCCAAAAAAGTAAAATTGTTAGATGCCAACCAGTTTATCCAGCTTTTAATCGACGGACGTAACAATGCCTATAAAGATTTATGGGTAAACTCAGGGAAAACCTGGAACGATGCCATGTTCGGTGATAACAATGCTACCCGTATCGCCAACGTGGGTAATGGCAGTAGTGTAAGTATTCCGGCCGATCTTTATAATTTCAGCACACAACAGGCTATCCCTGCGGCTTATAATACCGACTGGCAGGATGAGCTTTACCGCAATGCAGCTTTTCAACGCCATAACCTTTCATTTTCTGGCGGTACCAAAGATGTAAAATATTTTTTAAGTGGCGGTTACCAGAACAATGATGGAATTGTAACCAACACCAACCAAAAAGTAACGAACTTTAGGGGGAATATTGATGGCAAGGTGAGCGAGCGTTTACGTGTAGGCGCAAATATTTCGTATACCCAGAACGATAACCGCGAGGTGAGGGAAGGTCGTTACGATTTAAGCCCGATGATGTCGGCTTTGATCTACCTGCCTTATCTGCCGGCAAGGGATGCCAATGGAAATCCGATCCAGTTTGGCATGGGGGCTTTAGCCTCTCAATATGGTATTCAAAATCCTGAGAATCCGTTGGCTACAGTTGAACAAGTAAAAATTACCAGAAAGGGTACCAGAAGTACCTATAATGCAAATGCCACTTATAAAATATTGGATGGACTGGATTTTAAAGCCAATTTGGGAACGCAAACCTATAATGAGAAATATGATTTTTATCTGCCAACCAGTTTAAGCAATGGTAATAATCCGCCTTATTCTACTGCTGCGATATCTGCAGCAAATGCCATTGCACAAACGCTTAGTCAGGTAGATCAGCTTGGTGAGTTTACCCTAAACTACAATAAAACCCTTGGTAAACATAAGATTGATGTGCTTGGAGGATATTCTGCTCAAAAAACAACCAGCGACCTGATCCGTATTTCTGCCAGTGGTTTCCAGAACGATAATATTGGTGAAATTACAGATAAAGGCGCTGATGCAGGATTTTTAACTTTAATAACCGATGGATCGAATAAAACAGGTAAAGCCACCAATACCTTACTTTCTTATTTTGGCCGTTTCAGTTATAACTATGCTGGCAAATATTTTTTAACCGGTTCGTTTCGCCGCGATGGTTCATCGAGGTTTGGTCCGTTTAATAAATACGGTAATTTCCCTTCAGTAGCTGCAGGATGGAACCTTTCGGAAGAAGATTTCTACAACAGTTTTCTTGGTGAACAATCTACTGTTAAGTTAAGGGCGAGCTGGGGATTAAGCGGGAATAACAATATTCCGAATTACAGAACCGAGCAGGAAATGAGTGCAACGGGTGGGGTGGTTTTTGGAAACGCAATTTCTACCGCCATCTGGCCAAATGCCATCCAGGATCCAAAATTGGGGTGGGAATCTACTTCGCAATATAATTTTGGTACTGATATCAGCTTGTTCCGCAACCGTGTATCCATTATCGCCAATTATTACCTGAGTTATTCTTACAACCTGTTGTTCAATCAGCCGGTTTCCGGAATTTCAGGTACCTCATCTATCCTGACCAATCTGGCCGACAGCAAAATCCGCAATAAAGGTTTCGATTTACAGTTGGATGGAAGAATTATCCAAAACCAGGATTTTACCTTGGGCTTAAGCGGGAATATTGCCGTTAACCGGAACAAAGTATTAAATATGGGCGGTGCGAGTACCATTTTAACCAATGGCGCCGAGCGTTCATATTTAACGCACATTACACAAGAAGGACAGCCTGTAGGGATGTTCTACGGATTTAAGGTTTTAGGTCGTTTGACGGCAGATAATGTCGGGAAGGTTGCGCCTTCTGCTTCAGCAACCAATCCTGCAAAAATCGGAGATTTATATTTCCAGGATACCAATGGAGATGGAATCGTCAACGATGCAGATAAAACCGTAATCGGTACACCATATCCGAAATTTACCTATGGCTTTGCCTTAAACACCTCTTACAAAACGTTTGATTTAAGGGCATCTTTCAACGGATCGTATGGAAACCAGGTGTTGGATGGTCAGGATTATTACCTTTATAATTTTGAAGGTTCGGGAAATCAGTATGTCGAAGTAGCCGACCGTTACAGAAACGAGTCAAATCCCGGTAGCGGCTTAAACTACCGCGCATCGAGGGCGGGTACGCAGAGCAATAGCACACGTTTATCGTCTTTCTACATTCAGGATGGTTCTTATTTCAGGTGTACCAACATCACCATGGGTTATACTTTCCCAAAATCGCTTGCCAGTACGCTTAAAGTGAATAATATCCGCGTTTATGCCAGTGTAGATAACGCCTTTACCATTACCGATTACAAAGGTTATAACCCAGAGGTTGATTACAGTGGAGGTTCTAACTTAACTCCGGGTGTGGATTATGGTAACTATCCGCTAGCCAGAACCTATAATCTTGGCATTAAATTAACTTTTTAAAATTCAGAACATGAGAAAAAATATTTATATCGTTTTAGCCCTGGCTGTTGTGGTTGGCCTTGGTGCTTGTAAAAAGGATTTTCTGGATCAAAAGAATCCAAATGCAGTAGCGCCTGAAAATTATTTTAAAACAGAAAATGATGTTTTACTGGCCGTAAATGGTGCTTATCAATCGTTGAGAAGCAGCAACACTATGGGAGAGAACAGTGGTTTATTTACCGATGAACGCTCTGACGATACCGGAAGAAATGATAACCAGAGTAATGCGGGTGAACCTTTTCAGTTTAACGATTTTTCCCTGCTGCCAAGTAACTCCTATCTGAAAGCCCATTGGTTAGCCCTTTACAATGCGGTAACCAGAACTAATTTTATTTTATCCAACATTGATAAAGCGAATTTTACCACTCAGGCTAATAAGGCAAATTACGCTGCAGAAGCTAAATTCATAAGGGCCATTATGTATTTCGAACTGGTACGGAAGTGGGGCGCGGTACCGTTGGTAACAAAACAATTATCAACTAATGAAGAGGTGACGCCCTTTGTTTTCCGCGCACCTGAAGCGGATGTTTACAATCAAATTGTAGCCGATTTAAAAGACGGCTTAAACAGTACGTTACCCAACTTTCCGGCAACGGCGAATATCGGAAGAACATCTAAAGCCGCCATAAATGCCTATCTGGGCAAGGTTTATTTAACCATGGCGGCCACCCTGCCAAACAATAAGGCCGAAAACCTAAGCAATGCCAATACTTACCTTTTGGCGGCCTATAATATGAAAGCTTTTGGGAACCTTACCGAAATTCCCTATACTGACGTTTTCGACGTAACGAAAAAAACAACCTGTAAAGAATTGATTTTCCAGATTTCTTACAAACAGGGCGATATTAATTATAGCTCTAGCATCGCCGCCAACAACCAGGCGAAAGGAGAAACCATTAATTCGTTAAAGGTTTCTACCGGTATCGGTGGTAATGTGAAGCTAGACCTTATTAACGAATATGAATCAAGTGATTTAAGGAAAGATTTTTCTGTAAAGTTTGCAAATGATGCTACGGTAAAAGATTGGTTTATTACCAAATTCCGTGATGCGAGTGAATTGGCTACGAAAAACGGTTATGGAGGCAACGACTGGATTTTAATGCGTTATGCTGATGTAATTTTAATGCTTGCGGAAGTTAATATGTTGCAGGGCAATGATGCTGTGGCTATTCAGTATTTAGATATGGTTAGGGCAAGAGCGGGTATGCCACTTTATACAGTAGCTAAAACGGATGCCACTTATGCCGCTAAATTCCCGACTTTAAAACTGGCTATTTTACACGAGCGTAGGGTAGAGTTTGCTTTCGAACACCAAAGATGGTTTGATTTAATCAGGAATTTTACTGCTGCAGAGTTGGTTACTTACCTAAAAGCG
Organism: Pedobacter sp. R-06; assembly: GCF_049913135.1. NCBI lineage: Bacteria > Pseudomonadati > Bacteroidota > Sphingobacteriia > Sphingobacteriales > Sphingobacteriaceae > Pedobacter > Pedobacter sp. R-06. The sequence goes on from NZ_CP183977.1 coordinate 254,932, forward strand.
AAACCACAGTCGGCGTATGGAATTGCTAAGCTGACTAACGTAACCACAAAAGACAGGTATTATCCTATTCCTTTTGATGAGGTGAAATTAGATCCGGTTAAAATGTACCAGAATCCGGGATACTAAGCGGGGTGGAAATATATAAGCAAAGCGGGCTGATCATTGATCGGCCCGCTTTTTTAGTTTTCATTGACAGATTCTTAATAAGGGTCGTCATCTCGACTGGAGTGCAACGGAATGGAGAGATCTTTGAAGCAAATATTGAAACGAATTTAAAAGATTTCTCCACTACGGTCGAAATGACGATACTTCGAGATCATTTATCTCCCTAAACCCACTGTCATTTATATTGATTTTTATACAATAAATTATCCCTTAGGACGACAATTTTATAAACAAACTCCTATATGGCTTTTTAAAATCCGAGAAAATCTGCTGATCTGCTGATCTGCGGAACCCTTTTTTATACTCCCGCTGATTTAAGATGATAAACGCAGAATCGGATTGGCAGTTTACAATGGCTAGGTTTATGCTTGCGGATGACGGAATTATGAAAGCAGTTAATAGTTCTAAGTTTGCAGTTAACAGTTCTATCAACGCAGTGAACAACTTCATACTCGCAGTTCGTAGGTTTATGCTTGCGGTTAACAGTTCTATCAACGCAGTGAACAACTTTATACTCGCAGTTCGTAGGTTTTTGCTTGCGGTTAACAGTTCTATCAACGCAGTGAACAACTTTATACTCGCAGTTCGTAGGTTTATCCTTGCAGTTAACAGTTCTATCAACGCAGTTAACAACTTTATCGGAGAGGTAGGTAGCTTTATTAACGCAGTTAACAACATTATACTAGCAGTTGCTAGTTTTATACCTGCTAAGCAATTCTATGCTTCAATAAGTGGCGTAAATGATTTTTTAAAAATCCGCGAAAATCTGCTGATCTGCGGGAACCCTTTTTTATACTCCCGCTGATTAAAGATGATGACACAGATCCAGTTTGGGAATCTCTCTCATATTTGTAATTCACTCTAAATTTGTCACGTTGAGCCCGTCGAAACGCTTTGAAAGATATTTAACAAGGTCCTTCGACAAGCTCTCCGTAGGAGTCCTTTGGACAGGATGACATTTTTTAATACAAACTCGAACTGAAAACTGTTCTGCTAAATAATATTCCGTGTAATTTTTCCTTTGATAATATAGAGTGCCTGGATGTTTTTTTTACGGATTACGGTATCGCCTTTAAAATTGGGATTTGAAGAGCGGAGGATTAGTTTGGTATTATCGGTGTGCTGAAAAATTAGCTTTATGGTACGTAAGCTGTTACTATCTTCATCCGTCATCACCACATAAGCTTCGCCCCATTGTAAAATTTCGTAATTAGTAATTTCTTTGATGGCGATAATTTCGCCTGCGGCATATTTAGGGTACATGCTATCGCCATACACGGGTAAATAGGCTGTACAATCGTTAAAAGGGAGGTAATTTACCAGGTATTCTGCCCGTTGTTCTTCTACCAGGAAATCTTTAGCATCCGATAGGCTCATATCGAAATAGGGAACACCCTCTTTGCTTTCGTTAACGCCTGGCTTCTTTTTAAAAAAGGGTTCGCCCGTTCCATTTTCAAGCCATGTTAAATTTACGTCGAATTTAAGCTCGAGTTTATCTTTAATAGCGTTTGATACATTAACCCTTTCTCTTAAAATATCCGATAAAGAGCCCTGTTTAATATTTAATGCGGTAGCAAAATCTTTTTGGGTTTTAAAATACAATAAATCCATTAATGACTTTAAGCGCTGATTCTCATTCATAGTAGTATGTTAATAAGTTTTGTGTATAAAATATAGTTAAACTTATTTTATTTTGCTAAATTCGTTAGCTAAGATAATAATTTAAAAAATATACGCTATGGAAGGGAACTCAAATTTTAAAAAAGAAACGATGGCATTTATTGATGCCATAGAAAGCTTTTTTTTATCAGATGGTGTAGGCCATCATTTAAATTTTTTAAAAAACTGGTTAAACCCATCTCAAAACGAATTCGATTATTCGCCGCAAAAGCATCCTGCAAAGCTATTGGGGTTTTATGAAAAACTGGTGCCGCTGTTCGATTATTCGGATTTAATTTTTAACCGGATTGAAGCTGATACTGCTTTTGTAAAAGCGATTGAGCTAGATGAATGTAATCTGGAACGCGAATCGGTTGTACTTGATTATTGCCCGAAGTTGTTGAGCAAGAGCGAAATGAAAAACCCAAAATTTACTTTTTTAGATATTTTTATCTTCTTTGAATCGGATAGCTATAAGATCGTTTACAAGGAATGGTTACTGGCCGGATTGGAAAATAAGCTCGATCTGGATTGGGATCAGTATGTTGCCGCGTTTTACGAGAATACCATGAAAATGCTGGAGGCCTGTTGGCTCATCCACGAAAGGCTAATCACCAAAAATAGTTTTAAAAGTATCGATCGCTATTACCATATGGCCATGTTCGAAAGTACATCGCCTTTGGCTTTCGATCAGGAATTATTTGATGATCCATTTAAGGCAATCGAATTTTTCTTTAGTTTGGATAACCTTGCAGGGCATAAAACATACCTGAAAAAATGGTATAAAATGGCCTTATCAGAAGCGCACCGTTTAAGTGATGTTGCCGATTATTTTTTTCTGTATAACCAGTTTACGAAATTGCTTAATGCGGGTTATTTAATTGCAACCAAAAAACTAATTTATCAGGAAGCCTTGCCTGAAGGGTTAATTACTGAAGATCGTTTTATTACAACCGAAGTGTATAACAAAGGCCTTTGTGAAGTAAATACGCTGGTGCCCGAACACATAGAAAATCCTTATCGCTTTGTAATGTCTTTTTTCATTCCTGAAAAAATTAAACAGTTGCGCCTGGGCCTTTTAGAGTGGCTGTATGCCGCATTTAGTGCCGGGAGCAGCATTAAACTGATGGATAAAGAATTTTTATTTGAACAGTATGAAGCCATGCTGATGATCATGGAAGCTTTTTTTCTGATGATCGGTAATCCTTCACTAAGTGATGATATTAAAGATGAAAGGCGGCATTATGCGGAATAAATGCTTAAACCTTAGCCATAGTGCCCTAAAAGAAGAAACTGTAATGCACTTATTAAAGGGCATTACAGCTGCGGTACCCATTCAATATATTTATCTCCACAATAATTTTTTTGCAGATAAAGTGGTGCGAGAAATGCTAATTATGGTTTCGTTTAAACATGTGCGTATTTTAAATGAATTAACGCCGGTATTAAATATTGTATTTAATGGGCAAATGGAATTTAGTTATCGGGTTTTCCATGTGCACGAAGTTGAGCAGGCTTTGCTAGCCGGGAGTTTGTTTTTTTATTATGCTACTGCAGCTCAAAATTGTTTATTTACTAGATCTGGAAGTTTTCTTGAATGTGGCGCACCTGAGTTCATTGCAGATCGGGTTAGCAGCACCTATCAACACGAAACAAGTAAGGCCAACAAATTTTTATCTGGAGCCAATTTCTATTTTAAACAACAAAATTTCGAACATTGTGCTTTTATGCTGCACCAGGTTTTCGATTTAATGTACCGCGCCGTTGAAATTTTGGTAATGGGAAAGGATAAAAAAACGCACCGTATTAATGCCCATCAATTGTATGTTAAAGCCTATATTAAACCGCTTTCTGAGCTATTTAACCAAGATGAAGAAGAGGTTTGTTTGTTGCATTTGCTTGATGAGGCTTATCTGGCCGTTCGGTATGAAAATAATTACAAAATCGGTGAGCAAGATGTATTACGTCTGTTTGAAAAAGTAGATGTATTGTATCATGTTGCAGAACAGGTTTATCAGGCCATTATGAACAATCATTTCGATCAGCAGGTTGCCGAAATCCGTGTTGGCTAATCATTGTTCATGAACTCACTCGGGGTTTTGCCGAAATGTTTTTTAAACTCCGAACTAAAATATTTCCTGTCGTTAAAACCTACTGCATAGGCTATTTCGGCAATATTTCCTTTGCCCTGTTTAAGTAATTGGGCTGCTCGTTTTATCCGAAGCGATTTAATAAAGTCGTTTACTGAAAGATCGGTTAGTGCCCTTATTTTTTTGTAGAGTACAGGCTGGCTCATGCCAATTTCTGAAGATAGGGTGGGTACATCAAAATCCGGATCGGCAATCCGGTCTTCGATAAGCTGAATAACTTTATTCAAAAAGTTCTGTTCCGTAGTGTTAACCACCAGGTTTTTAGGCTCCAGTGTAATTACCTGCGCAAACTTTTGTTTAATTGTTTCCCTGGCGTTTAACAGGTTTTGGATGTTCAGTTGGAGTATTTTTAAGTTAAATGGTTTCATAATATAGGCATCGGCACCATTTTCGAAACCGTTTACCTGATGTACATAAGCAGATCTTGCCGTTAATAAAACGACAGGGATATGGCTTGTTCTTTCATCGGTTTTAAGTTTTCTGCATAATTCCAGGCCATCCATCACTGGCATCATTACATCGCTGATAATTAAATCGGGAATCAGCTCTAAAGCACAATCTAAGCCTTTAGCCCCGTTTTCGCTTTCGTAAATCTGGTATGAGGGGCTTAAAGCCTGTTTAATAAAGGCTCTTACATCTTCGTTGTCTTCTACTAGTAAAATACTGCGTTTCTCTTTTTCTACAGTTGATACCGCATCAGCAAGTTCCTCTACCAGTGATGCTGTTTCTGGTAAAGTGGGTATATTATAGTTTGCCGCATCATCATAATAAACATAATCAGCTATAAAATCATTAGTATTAAAATGTTGTTTTCCTATTTTTAAACTTACGGTAAAAATCGTATGGCCAAAGGCTTTGTCGTTTTTAGGTATGCTTTCGAAACTGATCTGGCCATGATGGAGTTCTACAATGCTTTTAGAGAACGATAAGCCTAAACCTGTACCAATGGTTGTAGTGGCATTGGCCTGATAAAAATTGGTGAATAGGTTGGCCTGGTTCTCTAAAGGAATACCCTTGCCATTATCAGATATCTTAATATGGAGCAATTGTTTTTCTGTTTCTATTTTCAGGCTAATTTTTCCATTAACAGGTGTAAACTTAAAGGCATTAGAAAGTAAGTTGAAGAGTACTTTTTCCATTTGAACTTTATCAAAATAAAGCTCAATTTCTGCGTGTTCGGTTTCAAACTGATAATCGATATTTTTAGCAATGGCCATGTTCTGAAAAGCCAGAAATATTTCCCTGCAAAATTTTACCACGTTGCCAGGACTCACATGTAATGCCATTTTTCCACTTTCGGCCTTTCTAAAGTCGAGCAGTTCGGTAACCAGGTTCATTAAACGGTCGGCATTATTTTTTATTGGTTGCAGATCCCGGTTCAGGGCGGGATCATCTTTTGCATTTTCGATCAATTTATCTAAGGGACCCAGAATGAGGGTTAATGGTGTACGTATTTCGTGAGAAATATTGGTAAAGAACTCGAGCTTATGCTCGTTAATCTCTTTTTCTTTTTTTAGTACAGCTTTTATTAATAAATAACGGATAAATACAATGGAAATGGCTGCAAAAGCGCAAAAGTAAAATAGGTAGGCCCACCAGGTTCTATAAAATGGCGGATTTACCGTAATATCGATTTTACGGATATTTGAACTTGGAATGCCATCATTATTAACACCTCTAACCATAAAAGTGTAGTTGCCAGGAGGAAGATTGGTATAAGCAGCCGTTGGGACATCTACATCGTTCCAGTTTTTTTCGAAACCGTCTAATTTATAGGAATAGCGGTTTTTTTCAGGTTTAATAAAGTTCAGTAGGGCAAAACTTAAACTAAATGTATTTTGATGGTTAGAAAAAACGAGCTTATCCTTTAAGCTAATATTTTCATCGAGCAGGCCGTCCTCAGCATTAATTTTTACTGGTTTGTTATCAACTTTTAAACCGGTTATTACCATGACTGCAGCCTTATTATTGGTTTGTATGCGGTTAGGAAAAAAGCTGATAAAGCCATTATAACCACCAAAAAACATTTCGCCATTGCTGCTTTTAAAAAAGGCATTGGTATTAAATTCGTTTCCCGGCAAGCCATCGGCAACGGTATAGTTTTTAAAGGTTTTGTGCTCCCTGTTAAACATGCATAAGCCGTTGGCAGTACTTATCCATAGATTTCCATTGTCATCTTCTAAAAGGCCCAGCACATTATCGTTCGGTAAACCATTTTTTATCGTGTAGTAAATTACTTTGTTCTTTTTTTGATCGTACTGCACTAACCCTCTGTTGTTGGTGCAGATATAAACCTCTTTATTTTTTGTTTCTGCAATGCCGTTTACATAATAATCTAAAGGTTTTTTGGTTTTTGCATCGCATAAAGTGTAAAACTCTTTTTTATCAATGTTGTAAATGCTAAATCCGCTTGTGGTGCCGAAGTAAACGCGATCGGTTACCGTTAAAGCTTTAACTATTGGTAAATTCGGAAAAATTGAAGGCAGCTGAAAGTTGTAAAATCCGGTTTTTTCAGGATTGGAAATTTTGACGCCGTTACGTTGAGTGGCTACATATAGGTGTGCATTTTTATCTTCGGCCACTGCAGTAATTTCATCGGGTACATCTTCCTGTTTCGCACTAAAGTCGAAACGCTTAAAAGTATGGTTCTTGCCGTCGTAAAGATTAAGTCCGCCGGAGTGCGTACCTATCCAGAGTTTACCGGTTTTATCGAGTATTATTTTTTTAATGAGGTTGGATTTAATCGAATTGCTGCGGCCATCGTTTTTAAAAGCGGTGAATGTTTTTGTTAGCCTGTTGAAATAATTTAATCCACCGCCTTCGGTTCCGATCCAGAGATTTTTATGCTCATCTTCGGCAAAGGCACTTACCACATTGTTGTTAATGCTTGAGGTATTTTTATTGGTGCTATAAATGTTAAATGCTGTGGTATACGGATAGTTGATGTTCACACCGCCAAAATAAGTGCCCACCCAGATGGAACCGTTCTGATCTTTATACAACCGATGTACCGAATTCTGCGACAGGCTTTTTTTGTTGTCGGGATCGTACTGTAAGTTGGTACAGTTAAAATTTTGGGTGTCCATTATGCTAATCCCATCCAATGTACCTATCCATAATTTGCCTGCATCGTCTAAAACCATGGTGCGGATGGTGTTGTTTACAAGCGAATGCTGTTGACTATCTGAATGTTTAAAATTTTTAAAGGTATTGGTTGAAGGGGTATACAGGTTTAAACCATTATCCTGCGTGCTGAACCACAGTTTGTGCTGGCTATCTTCAATTATACCCGTGATATAATTTTCGCTGATATCGCCAGCTTTACCCTCATTTTTAAAAACAGCCGTTTCGTAAGCGCCATTTTTAACAGTCATTTTTAATAAGCCACTGGATGTTCCAACCCAGATATTTCCTTCATGATCCTGCTTTATGGTTCTGATGTTATGGTATATTTTATCCTTAAAAAAAACCTTAATCTTTTTAAGGTTCCCGTTTACAATTAAGTTTAATCCGTTAAGCGTGCCAAGCCATACATTTCCATTTTTATCTTCGGTAATGCAATTAACCATATTGTTGCTAATGCCTTTAGGGCTGGCGGTAATGCGCTCAAAATTATCCGTTTTTTCATTATACTTATTTAAACCTGCATCGGTACCTACCCATAAGTTTTGATGCGAGTCTGATAAAAGACTTACAACATAATTATGCGATATGGAAAGGGAGTCGGCCGCTGAAAATTGGTACACTTTAATGTTATACCCATCGTAACGGTTTAGTCCATTTCGGGTACCGAACCACATAAATCCTTTTTTATCCTGGCAGATGGCCAGTACCGAAGTTTGTGATAAGCCCTTCTCTATACCAAGGTGGTCGAACAAAATTGGTTGTTGACATTTTCCTGATGTTACAAATCCTAAAAACAGGGCTGCACAGCACAAAAATTTCAGGAAAGCTTTAGGCATGAGATAATTGGTTATAGTTGTTATTGGCAATCTAAATTATGGTTTAAAAGCATTTTTGCCAAATATTTAGAATATTACCCCTAAATGTTTAGAAAATTATACCCCTTCGAAATGGGCTATGCTATAAGTTTGTTCTGCGGGGAATGCTTTTTAAAGCTAAACCTAACAAACAGACCTAATAACCAATTTAACCAACAATTATGAGTAAACTCTACATCCCGGGGAGAACAGGCATGCCATTGCATGCATATCTTTTCCCTAAGCTTTTATTATTACTCACTTTCTTACTACTTAGCAATGTTATTGTTTTTGCCCAAAGTAAAACCATTATTGGTGTAGTTACGGATGAAAGTAAACAAACAGTGCCCGGCGTATCGGTTAGCGTAAAGGGGAGTAAAACCACTACACAAACAGATGCTGATGGCCGGTTTAAAATTCAGGCGTTGGCAACAGATCAACTGGTGTTTAACTATGTGGGCTATGCTTCGCAAACCGTAACTGTAGGTACGCGTAGCACGGTTAATGTGGTGTTAAAATCTTCTATTACGGGTTTGAGCGATGTAGTGGTTGTGGGCTATGGCACTACCAAAAGGGCCGACCTTACTGGTGCTGTAGGTTCGGTGAATATGAAAGATCTGGAGCAGGCTCCTGTCAAATCATTCGATCAGGCGCTGGCCGGCCGTGTGGCAGGGGTACAGGTATCAACCAGTGATGGCCAGCCAGGTGCAACAGCAAACATTGTGATCCGCGGGGCTGGATCCATCTCACAAGACAACTCGCCATTGTACGTTATCGATGGCTTCCCTTCTGAAGATGCCAATGCGAACTCCATCAACCCATCTGATATTGAAAGCATAGATGTATTAAAAGATGCTTCGGCAACTGCCATTTATGGTGCACGTGGATCTAACGGGGTAGTGCTCATTACCACCAAAAGGGGCAAGGCGGGCAAACCACAACTTAGTTATAATGCTTATTACGGTACGCAAAAATCGCCGGAAAAAATTCCGGTGATGAATGCCTTTGAGTTTGTAAAATATGTAAAAGAACTGAATCCTGTTTTTGCTGATTCTGTGTATTTAAAGAATGGCGTTACCGTAAATGATTACCAGAATGTATCGAGCCTGGATATGCAGGATTATATTTTTCAGAACGGGCAGAACCAAAACCATGATATTGCCTTAAGGGGCGGAAACGATAAAACAACCTACTCTATTTCCGGTAACTACAATAACCAGAAAGGAATTGTAAAGTATAGTGGTTTTAAGCGTTACCAGGGGCGTTTTGTACTCGACCAAACCGTTACCGATAAATTAAAAGCAGGTGTAAACGTAAATTATGCCTATAGTGAAACTTTCGGGACACCAATTTCTGCCACCAATTTTTATGCCTCTTCGGTACTGTTGTATTCTGTTTGGGGCTATCGTCCTGCTGCGGCAATTTCTGGCAGAGACCAGAATACCGATCTGCTTGATTCGTTTTACGACCCTACAAATGAGCTGGCCAATAACCAGGATTATCGTGTAAACCCGTTAATCAGTTTAGAAAACCAGAAAACCATGTATAAAGCCACTACCATGGTAGCCAATGGCTATGCTGAATATGCTTTTACACCAAAACTAAAATTAAGGGTGGCTGCGGGGATTACCAATGCCAATACGGAAACTAATATTTTTAATAACTCCCTAACACAATCGGGCAGTAAATGGAACTCATCAGGTCCGAACGGAACTTATGCCACCAGTCCGGCTTTTAACTGGTTAAATGACAATACCCTAACTTATAAAAACACTTTCAATAAAGACCACAACTTAACTGTTTTGGCGGGTTATTCTGCACAGCGGAGCAAAAGTTCTTACCGCTCGATTTATGCCTCGCAAATTACCAATGAAAGTTTAGGTATAGATGCGCTTGATTTAGTGCCAGCTGCAAATACCGTGGTTAATTCGCGTAGTTCAGTTTGGACCTTGCAATCATTTTTAGGCAGGTTGAATTATGATTTTAAAGGCAAATATTTATTAACGGCCAGTTTCAGGGCAGATGGGTCGTCGAAATTTGCTCCGGGCAAGCGTTGGGGTTATTTTCCTTCGGCATCGGCCGGATGGCGCTTTAGTCAGGAATCTTTCTTAAAGGGGGCCACCTGGTTATCTGATGGTAAACTGCGGATCGGTTATGGCGAATCTGGCAATAACCGCGTTGGCGATTTTGCCTACTTGCCACAACTCAACCTGGGCAATACACAATACTGGTACTCATTTAATGGTAAACCTATAGCCATTGGCTCGGTAATCACCGCATCAGGCAATTATGATCTGCAATGGGAAACGAATACACAAACCAATATCGGTTTGGACCTGAGCTTTTTTAAAAACCGCCTTGGGTTAACTGCTGATGTTTATAAGCGGGTAACCAACGATTTATTGCTGAATGCACAGTTGCCTTATGCAAGTGGCGTACAAAGCGGAACCGGATTTAAAAATATCGGTAGTTTAGAAAACCGCGGTTTGGAGATCACCCTAAACAGCACAAATATTCAGACTAAAAATTTCCGTTGGACGAGTAATTTCAACATCAGCTTTAATAAGAATAAAATTCTGGAATTAACTGAAGGACAAAACTCTTTACTTGCTGGTTCCGGAACTTTTTTTAATACCACCTATACCAGTTTATCGCCATATATATCTGTTAAAGGCCGTTCGGTTGGTGAGATGTATGGACTAATTTTCGATGGTGTTTACCAATACAGTGATTTTGATAAAATGCCAAATGGTTCATTTTTGCTTAAGCCAAATGTGACCACCAACGGTTCTACCAGAACATCTATACAGCCGGGTGATATTAAATACAAAGATTTGAATGGCGATTTGGTGGTAAACAATAACGATTATACCATCATCGGCAGGGGCTTGCCTATTCACACGGGCGGTTTTAGCAATAACTTTAGTTACAAAAATTGGGATTTAGGGGTTTTCTTACAATGGTCGTACGGTAATAATATCATCAATGCCAACCGTTATGTTTTTGAAGGGGGTATCGTAACCAACCCGAACCTTAACCAGTATGCTTCGTTCCAAAACCGCTGGACACCAACCAATCAGAACAATGATCTGTTTAGGGCGGGCGGAATGGCTGCTGCAAATTATTCTTCCAGAGTGGTAGAGGATGGATCATACCTGCGTTTAAAAACCGTTCAGCTGGGCTATAATTTCGCTAACAAAATGCTTAAAAGTATTGGTATGTCGAAACTGCGTTTAAATGCATCGGCTCAAAACCTGTTAACCCTTACCGGTTATTCAGGCCTGGATCCTGAAGCTTCATCACGGCCGAGCAACCTTACCCCAGGGTTTGATTACGGCACTTACCCACAGTCGTTCACGATAACCTTTGGTTTAAACGCAACATTTTAATCACCATTAAAAAATAAGACAATGAAAAATAAATATATTCTGGCTTTTTTATTTGTGATGGCGTTATCATCATCATGCAAAAAATTCTTAGATACTGAGCCAACAGATTTTTACAGCCCATCTAATTATTATGAAACAGCAGATCAGTTGCAGGTAGCACTTAATGGTATATATAGTAATATGATGTACGAGCGGATGTACGGGCAGGTATTGAACTTTAATTTTGTAAGCGCAACAGACGAAATGTTGCCAAACAGACCTGTAAACGGCGAGGCACGTGGCCTTTATTATTCTTATGATGCCGGGCATGCTTATGTGGCCGATGTTTGGCGCTGGCCGTATTTGGGTATTAATAATGCCAATGTGCTGATTGATAATATTAATAAGCCAGCAATGGATGAAAAACAGCGGGGTTACATCAAAGGGCAAGCGTTGTTTTTAAGGGCTTACAATTATTTTATCCTCACCACTAATTTTGGTGCGGTACCCATTATTCTGCATAGTCCTGGTATTGCCGAAACCAATATTCCGGCATCACCTCAGGCAGCGGTTTATGCACAGATTGTGGCCGATTTAAAAGAAGCTGAAACTTTATTGCAAGGCAGAACAGCCACAGGCCTTGGTTATAACGATCAGGTAACCATAACGGCTGTACAAGCCATGTTGGCGCGCGTTTACCTGTATTGGGCAGGTTATCCAACCAATGATGCCACTAAATATGCCGATGCAGTTGCGTATGCTGATAAAGTAATCAATTCTGGCTTACATGGCTTAAATCCGGATTATAAGCAGGTTTTTATCAATTTATGCCAGGATAAGTATGATGTAAAGGAAGATATTTTAGAATGGGGATCGGCAGGTGCAGCCGCTGGCGTAACCAATAAAACCGGTAACGATATCGGAAACTTTGTGGGTATCCAATCGGCTATTCTTACCGTTAACGGAACTTTCGACCCTGCCTCTTATTCGGCCGTTGGCTGGGTACAAACCACCAAAAAGTTATTTGATAGTTATGAAGTGGAGCCCACCAGCACGTTGGTAAACAAAGCATCGTTAGATACCAGAAGAGATTGGAATTGTGCTGATTTTATCTGGACGGTAAATACAACCAGCGGTGTAAGGAGTAAAACAGAAAAGCCAAATCCATGGCAAATGATGTGTGGGAAATTCCGTCGCGAATATTGTCCGGAAGCCTCGAGGAATTTGGGTACTTATAACATCAACTGGCCTGTGATCCGTTATTCGGATGTGTTATTGATGAAAGCAGAAGCCGAAAATCAGGTTAATGGTCCGACAGCAGCGGCCTACGATGCCATTAACCAGGTAAGAAAAAGAGCTTACGGAACGATGTATGGCAACATTGTGAAAAATATTACAGTGGTTAACGGAGGTTCGGGTTATAGTGCTGCTAACCCACCGGCGGTAACCATTAGCGGTGGTGGTGGCTCGGGAGCAACGGCTGTTGCTGTAGTATCTACCGGTGGCGTAGTAACCGGCATTAAGTTAACCAGCAGAGGAAACCTAACAGCTGCAGGCCCCTATTTTACTACTGCACCAACGGTAAGCATTGCTGGGCCAACCAGTGGTGTAACCGCTACCGCTACAGCAAGCATTACCAATGGAAGTGAATACCTGTTAACACCAGGGCTAAACAAAGCCGATTTTCAACTCGCTATCAGGGATGAGCGCATGCGCGAATTGTGCTTCGAAGCTTACCGTAAAGCCGATCTTATCCGTTGGGGTAACTTTGTGGGTGATATGCAAACCTTTGCCAATTATGCAGTAGCTAACGGGGTTTCGGCAACAACAGGAAACGCCGTTGGTTATAGCGGAATTACCGGGATTACCCAACGACATGTACTGCTCCCCAAACCAACTTACGAGTTAAACTTAAACAAGGCTTTAACTCAAAATCCAGGATATTAATTAACCTCAAAATGGAAAAGAAGATGAAATATCTATTCAATATAGGTGCGCTTGTAGTTTTGTTTTTTACAGCATGCAAGAAAGACCTCACAACTGATGCGCCAACTGCAGGCATTAATCTGATCAATGCGCGTGCTACAATTGGCGATACCCTGGTTTTTAAACTGGGCGATACCTGTAAGTTTGCGCTCGATGGTTACGCCGATAACATTGCTTTTTGGGGCGGTACCACAGGCAATAAATACGAATACCGCGATAGGGCAATGGCACAAGGCGTACCCACATTGTCTTTTACAAGCACTGCCCAGTTTGGCACACAAACCAATACTTTACAGGTTTTGGCTACCAATAAGCTGCCTTCAAGAGATTCGGCAACGGTTGTAAATGCAGCCTGGACAAACATTACTGCCCGGACACCTCTGGCTACCAGTGCTACCGCAGTAAATACAGGTAATGTTGATCTGGCTGACCTGGTAAGTGGTGTAAACGATTCGCTTTTTATTGCTTTTAAATATTCGGGCGTAACAGGCTCAACGCAACGCACCTGGACCATTACCAACTATACCGTAAATAATGTGTTGGGGGATTACAGTTATAATTTGGGTTCGTTAGCAAATGATAATGCTTACTGGACACGTTATGGCAACGTTTGGACACCGGCAAGTGCGCGATGGGTAGCCACTACAACTGCACTTACCATTGTTGGTGGCGCGGCAACGCTTCCAACAAATACCAGTTGGATTGTGAGTAAGGCTTTGTATGTTGGGCGGGTGTCGCCTGATATTGCAACTGCTACAGTAAAAAATATTACGGCATCTGCTACCACATCATATGCTTATAAATATGCTGCCGTGGGTAAATACAGGGCAACTTTTGTGGCTTATAATGTTAATCCCAACGAGCGTAAAACAACAACAAAGGAATTTAATATTAAGGTTATCCTTTAATAACAAGCACAGCTGCCTAACTAATCTTAACGCAGGTCGTGTTTACACCCTACTTTTATGAATAAACAAGTATTAATCCCGTTGTTTTGTATGGTTGCCCTTAACTGTTTTGCGCAAAGCGATGGCATAAAACGAAAATTGATCTGGAGTGATGAATTTGATTATACAGGCTTGCCTGATGCTAAAAAATGGACTTACGAACAAGGGTTTGTACGCAATAAAGAACCACAGTTTTATACAAAGAACAGATTGGAAAACGTCAGGGTAGAAAATGGAAACCTGGTGATAGAAGCAAAAAAGGAAGAATTTGAAGGTGCACATTTTACCTCGGCCAGTGTAATAACCTTAGGGAAGCAGCATTTTAAATACGGCCGGATAGAGGTTAGGGCAAAAGTATGTAAGGGGGTTGGTGCATGGCCGGCCATTTGGATGCTGGGTACCAACCGCGGGCCGGTAAAATGGCCCAATTGTGGCGAAATTGATATTCTGGAATTTGTGGGAAAAGATTCTACACAGGTTTACGGAACGGTACATTATACAGATTCTACCAATAACTATAAATACCAGGGGGAAAAACCAGTGGTTGGCAGGCCTTGGCAAGACTTCCATGTGTACGCCATTAACTGGGATCAGGATAAAATTGAGTTCTATTATGATGATTTAAAATATATGGTATTTGATATTAAGAAAGCAGATAACGCAGTGGATAATCCTTTTAGGAAAGAATTTTATCTGCTGCTTAACCTGGCACTTGGCAGGCAGGGAACTTTGGGCGGGCCTTTAAAGGAAGAGATTTTACCATTGAAATATGAGGTTGATTATGTAAGGATTTATAAATCTCCTTTAAACAGTAAAAAATGATGGTTAGCATGAAAAATAGCGGATTGAAAATATGGTTATCAGTAATTTTTGTTTGTTTAAGCTGCCTTTTTGCAAGGGCACAACAAAAAACCTATGCCATTATTATGGAGCGCATCAATCAGGATCTGCAAGTAGGGATAAATGATGGTGTGCTAACAAAAAGGATAACTAAAAACTTACCTGCACTTAAGTCAGATGGAAGCTGGAGCGATATTAACTATGCAGATGTACAATACGATCCGCTAAACAGGATAAAAGATATGGCAAGTGCTTATATCCGTCCATCAAATAAGCTGTATCAAAATGTTGAGTTATATGGCGCGATTGTTAAATCTTTGCAGCATTGGCTGGATAAAAATCCGAAGAACAAAAACTGGTGGTACAATGATATTTTTTATCCCCAGGCCATTGGCCAAACGTTGATTTTGATGCGGAATGCGAAAACGCAACTTCCTGTGGAGTTGGAAAAGGCATTGATCAATAGAATGATCAGAAAGTTAAAAACCGGCGATGGTGCCAATACCTCTGATGAAGCTTTGCATTATCTGTACCGTGCCTGTTTAACACAAAACAGGGCAACATTAGATTCGGCTGCTAAATATTTATTCGAACCTATTGCCATTGCAGATGGAAAAGAAGGCATTCAGGTGGATGGTAGTTATTACCAGCATGGAAAACAACAGGCCATTGCAAGTTACGGCAGGGTGTTTGCCGGTAATTCGGTTAATGCGGCATTCTATTTAAGAGAAACGGAATATGCCTTGCCGAAAGCTCAGTTGGCCATTTTAGTCAATTACCTTAAAAATACTTTTTTGAGGACAGTAAGAGGATCGTTTTACGATTTTAATGTACGTGGACGGGGCATTAGCCGTAAAGATTCTTTAAGTAGCGGGATGGGCGGAATGGTAGGAAAGATTAAACTGTTTGATCCCGAAAATGCCGCCTATTGGGATGCATCAGCATTAAGAACAGCACGGAAAAAAGCTGTTGATTATGGGATAACAGCTTCACATAGCCAATATTGGAAAAGTGGTTACACGCTGCATCTTCGCAAAGCGTATACTTTCAGCATACAAACGGCTTCAATCCGAACCTTACGGACAGAACGCGGCAACAACGAAAACATATTGGGGAAATTTCTCCCCGATGGGGCGACCAATATCCAGCGCAGTGGATCGGAATATGCCAACCTGATGCCCGTTTGGGAATGGGATAAAATCCCGGGAACCACCAGCAGAGATTATCCTGATGATAATGGGGCAACAATATTAAAGGAATGGGGAACTCCGGGTACAACCAAATTTGTTGGGGGAGTTAGCGATGGCATTTATGGCGTTTCATGTTATGATTTAAATTACGACAGCGTTCAGGCAAAAAAAGCATGGTTCTTTTTTGATAAGGAAGTGGTGTGCCTGGGTGCTGGAATTAAGAGCAGTGCAAAAGAAAATATCACCACAACAATTAATCAGGCCTGGTTAAGGGGCGATGTGGCTTCTTCAAATGGGGCACAGGCCAATGGTAAAGGCGAGATTTGGGCAATTCACGATAGTATTGGGTATATTTTTCCCCAGGGTGGGAATCTAGAAATCAGCAGCAAAGTACAAACCGGAAGCTGGCACCGCATCAACCATTTTCAAAGTAAAACCGAGTTGAAGCATAATGTATTTAAAATCTGGTTAAATCATGGTCAAAATCCACAAAATGCCAGCTATCAATATATTGTTGTTCCCGGAATAGATGTGGCGGGTTTGAAGAAGTACAATCGCTCAATGATCCAGATATTAGAAAACACTGCCGAAATACAGGCAGTAAAACATATCGGTTTAGATATGCTGCAGGCTGTTTTTTATAAACCAGGAACGCTATCAGCTGGTGGTTTATCGCTGCGGGTAGACCAGGCCTGTACGGTTTACATTAAAGATTTAAATGGTAAAAACCCTACTTTATATATTGCAGATCCGGCGCAGGAAAATGCAGGCATTCAGGTGTTTTTAAAACTGCCGGGCATGTTAAAACCCCAAAACATAAATTGTAATCTACCTGCTGGTGCACTTTCTGGTGCTACTGCAACTTTTAAAATTAAAGAATAATACACATACTATTAATTATGAAAAAAATCAATCTCGCTGTCGCATTGCTGTTTTTAAGCAGTTCAGTTTCTTTTGCTCAAACTGCAAAAAAACCTATGGACCAGTTAATTAACGATGAATTTAAATTCGCCCTTGATCAGTATAAAGTGCTGGGCAAAAATATACCTGAAGGAAAAACACCTCAGACTTTCGAGAAGGGAAAACCTGTGAATTATGATATCAAATGGTGGTGCAGTGGCTTTTATTCCGGTAGTTTGTGGTATATATATGAACAGACTAAAAATGCGGAAATTAAACAGGAGGCCGAAAAAGCTTTAAAAGTGATTGAGCCAAATCAGACTTATACCGGAAACCATGATTTGGGTTTTATGATGTTCTGTAGCTTTGGTAATGCTTACCGTTTAACGGGTAAACCAGAATACAAGGCTGTGATTCAACGTTCTGCAGAATCTTTGGCAACGCGGTACCGCCCGGTGGTAAAATCGATCCAATCATGGAACAAAAGCAAACTGTGGGAGTGTCCGGTAATTATTGATAATATGATGAACCTGGAAATGATGAACTGGGTAAGTGATAATGGCGGCGATAAAAAGTATAAAGAAATATCGGTTATACATGCAAACACAGCTTTAAAAAACCATTTCCGTCCCGATTTCAGTTCTTTTCACGTAGTTGATTATAATCCTGAAACTGGAGCTGTAATTAGGAAAGCCACCTGGCAGGGGGCTGCAAACTGTTCTGCATGGGCACGCGGACAAGGTTGGGCTTTGTATGGTTATACCATGATGTACCGTTTCACCAAAGATCCGGTTTATTTAAAACAGGCCAAAGGTATTGCACACTTTATATTGAACCATCCAAATTTACCTGCCGATAAAATTCCTTTCTGGGATTTCGATGCACAGGGTATTCCTTTTGCCAAACGCGATGCTTCTGCAGGTGCACTGATGGCTTCTGCACTGTTAGAGCTTGGACAATATACTTCAGGTAGCGAAAAAACCGAATTTAAATCTGCAGCAGAAACGATGATTTATTCGCTTTCGAGCAGTGCTTATCATGCTAAATTAGGTGAAAACGGTGGCTTTTTGTTGATGCATAGCACCGGTGCTTACCCATTAAACAGCGAAATAGATGTACCTTTAATTTATGCGGATTACTACTATCTGGAAGCCTTAGCCAGGTATAAAAAATGGTATTTGTAGCAATTGATTAAACGTGTTTTTTAGCAAAATTGGTCCCAAATGCATATTTAGTTCTTTATTTTATGGAAATGAACGTTCAGTGATGCTTCTGGAGCGGCAGTCCCGTTATTCGCTTTATCCCGATAGAAAACCTGTGAAACAAGCAAGTACACCAAAGTATAACATAAACGCGTGCTTAAATCGGGATGCACGCTACTGCCGGGTTTATGAACAGTGGTGTGTGCAAAGACTGCCAAAAATTAATATTTGTCAACTAAGCAATTAACCGATAATAGTAATGACTGCCGTGCCACCTAGACCCGATTGAAGTGGACATCCTGATCCTTCATCAGGATAAAACGGAAAGCGGGAAGAGGCCTGAATTGTAGTACAGAAACCTGCTCTCCAAATAACATAAAACTAAACATTAATGCCACTTACATTATTAAAGAAACTATAATGAAATATAAACTGATTTTTTCTGCACTGCTGATTTTCTCGCAGCTTGCAAATGCACAAAAGAAACCAACAACTGGTGCCGAAGACCGTGCTTTTTGGGTTAAAAGCTTAAACCGCATCGCCTACCCGGTGATCCACAACCTGGCCAATGAAACCTTAAAAAAGAACATGCCATTAGAAGAAGCCCCTGGTTATGGCTTAAATGCAGCTAAAGTGACATATCTTGAGGCATTGGGACGGACCATTGCAGGTGTTGCGCCATGGCTGGCTTTACCAGATGATGATTCTGCTGAGGGTAAACTAAGAAAAACCATGCGTACTGAGCTTTTAAAAGCTTTGGCCAATTCAGTAAACCCTGCAAGCCCTGATTATATCAGTTACCGCTCTGAAAGCCAGCCTATTGTTGATGCTGCTTATGTTGCACATGCTTTTTTGCGTGCGCCAAAAGCACTTTGGGAGCCGCTTGATGAAACCACCAAAAAAAGATTTATAGAAGAATTTAAATCGCTACGTACCAGAAGCGGCGCCTACAATAACTGGTTATTGTTTTCGGGCTTAACCGAAGGATTTTTATTGAGCATTGGTGAACAGTACGATCCTGCCCGTGTTCAATTCTCGATTAATAAAATGAAAGAATGGTATGTAGGCGATAGCTGGTACAGTGATGGCGAAAAATTTAGCATGGATTATTACAATTCATATGTGATCCATCCCATGCTGGTTGATCTTTTAAAGGTATTGGTCGATAAAAAAAGGGCATCTCAAGCCGATTATGACATCGCTTTGAAAAGAATGGTACGTTATTCTGAATATTTGGAAAGGATTATCTCGCCAGAAGGCACTTATCCAGCCTATGGCCGTTCCATTACTTACCGCACAGCTGCATTTCAGGCTTTGGCGCAAACAGCGCTAATGGAGAAACTGCCAGAATATGTAAAACCATCACAAGTTCGTGGTGGCTTAACCGCGGTAATGCATAAACTATACGATGGAAACCAGAATTTTGATGATAAAGGATGGTTGGTTCTTGGCTTTAACGGTCATCAACCAGAAGTGGCTGATACCTACACGTCTACCGGAAGTTTATACATGGCTACCTTGGGCTTTTTAACCTTAGGTTTACCTGCCGATAATAAATTTTGGACAGATTCAGCTGCGCCGTGGACCAGTTTAAAAGCCTGGAGCGGAGAAACCATAAAAAAGGATTATAAAGTTGAGTATTAATACAAATAATAAGTATCGTATAAATATATTTGCGGATAGGATTTGATATCGGTTCAGGTCCCATCTCAAAACTCAATTTTTAACCAATGAACAAATTCGAAAGCCGTTACGCGCAAAGCCCTAAAGAAGTTAAACAAATGGATACCGCAGCTTTGCGGGATAATTTCTTGATCGAAAACGTATTTGAGGCCAACCAGGTAAACCTAACTTTATCTCATTTTGATAGATATATTGTTGGGGGTGCAATGCCCGTTGATCAGAAAATAGCACTTCCAAACCCTGATGATTTAAAAGCGACCTACTTTTTAGAACGTAGGGAACTGGGTATTATCAATGTTGGTGGAAAAGCAATCGTTACTGCTGACGGCGAAAAATACGAATTGGATTATAAAGAGGCTTTATATATTGGTAAGGGTACAAAAGAAGTATTTTTTGAATCTGCCACACCAGGCGAGGCGGCTAAATTATACATCAATTCTGCCCCTGCACACCACACTTATCCTAACAAAAAGGTAAGCAAGGCTGAAGCGGAAATCGTAGAATTAGGCACACCTGAAACTGCAAACCATAGAATAATAAATAAGTTGTTGGTGAACAGTGTTTTGCCAACCTGCCAATTGCAGATGGGCATGACCGAGTTAAAATCAGGAAGTGTTTGGAATACCATGCCGGCACATACGCACGATAGAAGGATGGAAGCCTATTTCTATTTCGAAGTTCCGAAAGGACAGAGCGTTTGCCACTTTATGGGGCAGCCACAAGAAACCCGTCATATTTGGATGCAAAGTGATCAGGCGGTTATTTCTCCAAACTGGTCTATCCACTCGGGTGCTGGTACAAGCAACTATACCTTTATTTGGGGTATGGCTGGCGAAAACTTAGATTATGGCGATATGGATCATTGTGCCATTACCGAACTGAAATAAATTTACGCTCATCATCTCGACTGGAGCACAGTCCCGAACTTTCGGGAGAGAGATCTTTTTAAATGATCAATAGAATAAAAACATGTCAAATATATTCAATTTAGCAGGTAAAACTGCATTAGTTACCGGTTGCAAAAGAGGAATAGGAAAAGCAATGGCTTTAGCTTTAGCCGAAGCGGGTGCCGATGTCATTGGTGTTTCTGCAAGTCTTGAACTGCAAGGTAGCGCTATAGAAAAAGAAATTTTAGCACTGGGCAGAAAGTTTTATGCTTACCAGTGCGATTTTGGTAAACGCGAAAGTACCCTGGCTTTTGCAGCTCAGGTAAAGGCCGATCATCCGGTTATCGATATTTTGGTAAATAATGCCGGAACGATTTTACGTCAGCCAATTGCTGAACATTCCGATGAATATTGGGATGAGGTAATTGCTGTTAACCAAACTGCACCATTTATTTTAACCCGCGAAATCGGAAGGGAAATGATTGCTAGAGGTAGCGGAAAAGTAATTTTTACCGCATCCTTACTGTCATTCCAGGGCGGAATTACTGTTCCAGGTTATGCAGCAAGTAAAGGTGCAATCGCATCTTTAACCAAAGCTTTTGCAAACGAATGGGCATCAAAAGGCGTAAACGTAAATGCTATTGCACCTGGTTATATTGCAACTGATAATACTTCAGCTTTAAGGGAGGATCAGGATAGAAGTACTTCTATTTTATCGCGTATCCCCGCCGGAAGATGGGGAACACCAGAAGATTTTAAAGGACCAACATTATTTTTGGCATCATCGGCCAGCGATTATGTTCATGGTACAATTTTGACCGTAGATGGCGGTTGGATGGGACGATAGGCTAGTCCTTAGTCTGGAGTCTTTAGTCCTTAGTCGATGATTCAAGGGGAATAAACCTCGCAGGTTTTTAAAACCTGCGAGGTTTATTTATGCATCTTGGACTCCAAACGCTTAACGCCAAACTTTTTAAAACCTGCGAGGTTTTTATACGCCCAGGACTAAAGACTTTGGACTAAGGACTGTGGACTTAATACAGATTGTATATCTCCTTAATATCTTTCAAAATCTTTTCGAAATCGATCTTCAGGTCAATTAACCGGCCAGTGTGGATATCAAAAACCCAGCCATGAACGGTTAATCCGCGATTAACGATAGCTTCCTGAACCGCTGCTGTTTTTAACAGGTTTACACACTGCTCCTGAACATTGAGCTCTACCAATCTGTTATAACGAAGGCTTTCATCTTCAATTGCATTCAGTTCGTCTTTATGGATACGGTATACATCGCGGATATTTCTTAACCAAGGGTTTAATATGCCCAGATCGGCAGGTTGCATGGCTGCTTTAACGCCACCGCAATTGTAATGGCCACAAACCACAATATGGTTTACTTTTAAGTGGCGCACGGCGTAGTTTAAAACCGTCATCACATTTAAATCTACGTTGTTTACCAGATTGGCCACATTTCGGTGCACAAAAGCCTGCCCTGGTTGTATACCCATTAAATCTTCTGCCGTAACACGACTATCTGAACAGCCGATGTACAAGAACTCAGGGCTCTGGCCTTTAGATAATTCAGTGAAATAATCAGGATTAATGGCCAGTTTCTCGGCAATCCATTTTTCGTTGTTCTTAAAAACTTCTTCTACATTCATGCTTTTGCTTTAAATAGAATTTGGAATATATAAATTATAATGAGTGCTAAACGAGGTGTTTAAATTGCCATAAAACTAAAAAAAGATTTCCTGATTTCGGCAAGTTCTTCGTCTTTCCTTTTGTAAGCTTAATTAACAAATTTTGCCCTTAAATGTTTAGTGATTTGACAGATATTGAGGAAGAAAACCAGCAACAAATAATATAAATGTGATAAAGGCGATTAAAAATAAAAAAGGTTTAATGCCAGCGGTGCTGCCATTCTTTAGCATCAGTTGCCTAACAAAGCTTGAAGTGAGCAATGATACGCAAATTAAAAATACGAAAGCAAGCGCTAAGCCAACACCAATTCCAAATATTTCTGTCTCTTTCCTGGTGTAAAATACGTTGAAAAAATCAGACAGGAAAAGCAAGTTCCAGATCACCACTATGCCAACGGCAACTGGAATTTTAATCGGGAAACCAGTTTGAGCCTGAAGCTGGCTGATCTCCAGGTCAATATGATTTGGGGTAGGCTCGGTATAATTAAGAAAACCAGTTTGTATAATTTCTGCAATCCGCTCTTCTGCATTTCCCAGAAAGGTAAAGAAGATGTCTTTATTATATTTTTTAACACGGTGGCTAATTCTGATTGAACTACCTAATATAGAAGTGTGGGGAGTAATGGCGATAATATCTGAGCGTTTAAAAACAAAATTACCCCTGATGGATGCACTAAGTTCGAGTTTAAATTCGCTTACTTTTAAAGTAGCAAAAGGCCAGGTTGCCTTAAAGCCGCCTATTTTAACGCCACCTGTTTCTTCAAATGTATTCATTTATCGGGCAATTAATCTGTTCGAATATATCCCATTTAATCTGATTTTTTATAGTTCGCGATTAAATTTATCTGAAGAAAAATAAAAGCCAATATCAATCACAGTTATTGTTTAACGCAGATTAATATTGGCTTTAAAAATGTTTTTAACTGGCAACAGCTACCGCATTCTTGTTAATGTGGTTAGGCAGTTCTTCAAGTGTGTATAAGTTAACCAACGATTCTCTTAATACATTTTTAGCGTCGTACCAAACGTTTTCCTGGGTAAAATGACAAACGCCATTGCTTAGCTCGGTAATAATTGCACCAATTAAAGTTGCAAAATGATTTTCGAAAACATCGCCCGAGTGGTATTTTAAAGAAAATACTTTGTTATAATTTTGAAGCTGAGTTTCAACCTCTGCGCTCAGTTTTATAGGTTTTGCAACCTTTCTTTTTTTCTTTTTAAATACTCCCAGTATCTTTTGTACAAAACTCTGTTTGATGATTTTGTCTTTAAAAAGCTTTTTCTTGTACTCCTTAAGGTCGAATGATTTAAGGGATACACTAAAATTTAGTTTTAGGTTATTTTCGTTAAATATTTCCAAACTTGGTTTGTCCCATTTAAATACGATTGGCAAGTTTCCATTCGGGTTTCTAAATGAGAAAGAGGAGTTAATATCCAGAACATTTTCATGTTCATTTAAACGTTTTAAAATTGTTGGGATAAGATCGTCTGTTAAGGAATTGGTGTAGATGTTTATATAAGCACTCATGTTTAATTAAGATTAGCTGAATCAATTATAGCCAATGGGCAATCGCCACAGGCTTTATTAAATGATAATTAAGGATATCATTACATTGCAGAATGATCCATTCTAAATAGATACCACTCCTCAATATCGATTAACTTGGAAATCTTAAGGTGAATTGGTGGTTGTAGTTTTTCATTTGTATATATGGTTATTTGTGTGTCGTCACATGCGCAAAAACAGTACTTGATTTTTTTTCTACATAAACGGGGCGAATTACCGAAACGTTACAGCTAATTTTAAAATATCTTCAAAGCAATAATTATACCACAAATACGTTGACTATTTTAATCTTTCCAACAGCTTTTTCATGTTGGTTAGCTGTAAGATGTTTTTAAATTCGGGCGTATCAAAACCACCTTTATCTATCACTTGCTTTAGGCTTCTGTTAAAGCTTCTTACGGAGATACCCAGGTAGGCAGCCATGTCTTCTTTGGAGATGGAAATATGCTCATCGGCCTGTAGTTTGAGCAATTTTAAAAGTGCATATTCCAAGGTATATAGCTGTTGAAATGATGCCCGTGTACTGGTTTGTATAATTCTGGTAGACAATTCCTGGAGTAAGATTGTAGTAAATTCGCTACTTTTATTAATCAGGGAAAGGAAAAGATAGTCAGGAATAACATAAGCGGTAACATCGCTTATTGCGGCTACATTACACAAACAATCAATCTTTTTTAAAGCTTCTAATTCGCCAACCACTTCGCCTTTACCTAAAAACTCGATAATAAAATCCTTGCCGTTTTCCTCAGAAATAAAACATTTGCTAATCCCATCCTTAATGATGTAGATGTTGTTTATTTTTTCTCCCTGTTCAATAAATCTATAACCCGCTTTAAAGTTTTTAAGTGTAATGGTTCTCCCTTCACTTTCGGTACAAAAACGTTCGATAAAGGATAAGAAAGTAAGATTGGTTCGTAGCATATTTTTCAGTCAAGACAAATGTCCTTTTTTAGCAGTCCTGGTTGCGTTACTTTTGTCGCATTAAAAGTAAGCATAACAATGAAAAATCAAATTACGGTAATTGCTTTTGATGCCGATGATACCCTTTGGGTAAATGAACCTTATTTCCGCGAAACGGAAGAACAGTTTGCAGGTCTTTTAGAAGATTTTATGCCTCATCATAGCATTTTGGCAGAACTTTACAAAACTGAGATTGCCAATTTACCACTTTACGGCTACGGGATTAAAGGTTTTGTTTTGAGCATGATCGAAACAGTTTTAAGAATAACCGAAGGTAAAATAGATCCAATTGTGATTAGTAAAGCGATTACACTTGGACAGGAAATGCTCAATAAACCAGTCGAACTGCTTGATGGGGTAGAAGATGTACTTAAAGCCCTGCACGGAAAATACAGATTAGTGGTTGCAACCAAAGGCGATCTGCTCGATCAACAGCGTAAGCTCACCAAATCAGGACTTGATCATTATTTTCACCATATTGAAATTATGAGCGATAAACAGGAAAAGGATTATCAAAAACTGATCAAACACCTGGATTGTAAACCTGAGGAGTTTTTAATGCTGGGCAACTCCTTAAAATCGGATGTTTTACCCGTACTGAATATTGGTGGACATGCTGTTCACATCCCCTTCCATACCACATGGGTACATGAGAGTATCGATCATAACATTGAACATGTAAATTTTTATCAGATGGAAAGCCTATCTGAGATTTTACCAAAATTAATTGAATGAAAGAAAAAATAGATATAAACACCTGGATCAGAAAAGATCATTTTAAATTCTTTAGCGCCTTTGAAGAACCTTTCTTTGGCGTAACCGTGGAGGTAGACTGTACTGCTACCTACGAAGAAGCAAAACAACATAATGTTTCTTTTTTTCTGCTTTACCTGCACAAATCGCTGGTAGCTGCAAATCAGATAGCGCCTTTTAGTTGCCGCATTATTGATGGCGAAGTTTGGAAATACAATAGCGTGAATGCCGCAGCTACCATCAACAGACCGAATGGTACATTTGGATTTGGCTACATGGATTTCTACCATGATTTTGAAGATTTTAGAACAGCAGCCAATATGGAGATTGAAAAGGTACAGGCCAGCACGGGTTTAATCCCTTCCACATCAGGCGAAAATGTAATCCACTATTCGGCATTGCCCTGGTTAAATTTCACTTCCTTATCACATGCCCGCAATTTTTCTTATCAGGACAGCTGTCCTAAAATATCCTTTGGCAAAATTAGGGAAGAAAACGGAAGAAAAATAATGTCGGTTTCTATCCATGTAAACCATGCTTTAATGGATGGTTATCACGTTGCGCAATTTGTAGATGCCTATCAGGGGTTATTAAACAAAAAAGAAGTTAACGAATATATTTAATTCAAAACTTTAAGGAATTAAACCTAAAGGATATTTAATGTTCGGTTAATATTAGGAATTTATTTTCGGCGATGTTTATAGCTGCCGTTATTATTCCTTTCTATCTTTTGGCTATTATAGCCATGTGTTATATGGATACCGTTTTTAAGGCGATTATGTTTTTTGTGCTGTTACTTATTGCCACATTTGTACTTTTTCTGTTCATCAATTATCCTATGCAATCGGTTTTCGCTGTAATCTGTTTAATGGCCATGTTTGCTTTTAAACCAAAAGATTAATTAAAAAGTGAATTATGATTTGCATTCGAGAAAGTATTTGCTATTTTTGCTGCTCAGGCAGGAGGCTTGTTTCAATTACTGAATGATTATTTAGTAATATTAAAATTAAAATTGGGGGATTAGCTCATTTGGCTAGAGCGCTTCGCTGGCAGTGAAGAGGTGATCGGTTCGAATCCGATATTCTCCACAAAAAAACCATCAAATAACTACAGATAAGTTGTTTGATGGTTTTAAAAATCCAATCTCCGATAAAATTCCACCGCGAAATAGAACTTTGGGTTCTATGGAAATTCCGGACTTGCCCTATACCATTCCAAGATTATTTAAGGTAAAAAAGATTAAATCTGTTCCTAAAGGTAGCACATGGGCTAAAGAGGAAGCCCTCCAGAGCTGGTATGTCGAATTTTTTTTCACAATCCACAGACTGGTCAGATGGAAAGGTTCAGGCCGACTAAGAGCCTTAACCGGATAAAAGATCCACACGAAAAGCTTAAGCATTTTACACGGTTGTGCGAAGCTTATACAGTGCATTGGAAGGTGGTTGGAATCCGCTTGATGAAAGATCCAATGAAGAACTCAAAAAACAGATGAGTTCGATAAACCTGTTGCAGGCTAAAGTACTGTTTGAGCAATACCATATCGCAAAGGGCACCAGGGAGAAATCCCGCAGATCTTACCTTTCCAAGGTTAACCAGTTCATCAGTTACTATGGTGAGGATAAAAAAGTAACCGATATCACGGATTATGAAATTACAGATTTTCTCAATACAATGGAAAGAAATGATAAACTATGGTATAGGGTTATTAAGGTCATCGCTATTCTTTCATTTTGTTTATGCTTTTAGATGAAACGATAAGTTTTCCCATTTGGATTAATTTACTTAGAATGCCCGATGTTATATTGGCGTTGAAAAATAATATTATCTTTTGTGAAAAAAAGCTGTAAATTTCTTAGCATATTCATTACTGTTTAAATCGTCGTCTAAACGGTAAAAAATCTACTCAAAGGAACAAAAATTGCTATCATGACATCTAAATTTGGCTTTACAAAACTTAACATCTCAGAATTTGAACAATGGCTCACGAACCTAAAAGTTGCCAGGACAATTGTTTACATCCAGGAACACCATACCTGGAATCCAAGCTATATCTCTTTTAAAAATAATAACCATTTTGAGCTGCAGCTTGCCATGAAAAATTATCATGTGAACAATAACGGCTGGATGGATATCGGACAACATTTTACTACCTTCCCTGATGGCAGTATTTTAACAGGAAGGAGTTTGGAACAAACTCCCGCATGTATTTTTGGCTTTAATTCTAACGCTATTTGCATAGAAAATCTTGGTAATTTCGATCTAGGTAAGGATATAATGACAACTGAACATAAAGAAACCATCGTAAGGATCACTGCCGCTTTATGTAAAAAATTTAGTATTCCTGTTAATAGTGACAAAATTGTTTACCACCATTGGTTTAACCTTTCTACAGGCGAACGCAACAACGGAACCAGGAACAACAAAACCTGTCCAGGTACGAACTTCTTTGGGGGTAATAAGGTAAGCGACTGCGAAAATAACTTTCTGCCCCTGGTAGCAGATGTTTTAAAAACAACGGCTTTGCCTCCTAATATCCCTGTACTAAAATATGTATACGTTACTTCGGATACTTTAAATATCAGAACAGAAGCCAATCCTAAAAGTAATATTGTAAAAGACAGGGAAGCGGCTATACTGGGTGCTATCCTTAGGGTTTACGAAATCAAAAATGGATGGTACAAAATTTCTTCTTCTGCCAGTAATTGGGTAAATGGTTCATACACAAAAGATGTAACACGTTACACCGTAAATGCCAATACCTTAAATGTACGCAGTGGCCCCGGAATCGACTATCCCAAAGTTGCTTCCATCTACAAAAACCAGGAAGTATTTGTCATCGACGAAAAAAATAGTTGGTTTAAAATTTCTTCAGATAATAAATGGGTTAAAAAAGAGTTTCTAACTATAGTAACGTAGTTTAAACTTTCAGAAATTAGACTGATTAGTTGTATTAAATATGATGCGTTTTATGACCATTTTTGTATGGTTAATTGCGTTTTTATTATTATCTAATACTATTGTTTTGGTCTCTTTTGAGTTGGTTTCTACTGATTTACAAATGCTTTAACCTTAAAGGTTTTCAAAATAATTTAGTCGTCAACATATTAAACAGTAATGTTTAATCATGGCTTAATCTACCCATGAGGTTGCCTGTGCTCAGTTTTTTTAACCTTTTACACAAATAACACATAAATGAAAACCTATAATTGATTAAACACTATGCTCTCTACACAAAACGTAACACAAAAGCTCATTATTTCCAACAGCGATTACATTCATGTTGTACAGTTTGACGAAATTATTTTTTGTCAATCTGATGGATGTTATACCCATATCAATCTACATAATGGGCAAAAACATACACTTGCCAAATCGTTATCTAAAATCTGTACACAGCTTTCTTCCAACCAGTTTATCCGGATCAGCCAAACTTATCTTATTAACAAGGCTTTTGTAAATAAGATCGACCGGAAAAAGAAGAATCTTTACCTGTTAGACCGTATCATTATTCCTTTTACCATTTCCCTTAAAAATTTAATGGAGCTCATCAGCGATTCCATTCACCCTAAAATTAATTTAACAGATGCGGATAATGGCTAGAAATATATCAATACTTAACGGTTAGCGTAGAATACTTAAACGTTGCTTTTTGCATTTCGGTTTGGGTACAATTCGATCTATTTTTAACTATTACTTTAAGCGAAAAAGCTTAAACACGTAAAGTTAATCCAGAAACCGATGCCTGATCATTTTTGCCTTTATGGTCCACCGTTTACATTAAGTGGTGAACTATATTTTAGCGATACCGTTGTTAATTTTAGTGTTGATTTTAGTAATCCTACTGATGAACAAAGTATTTTAGCCTATGAATGGTATTTAGACGATGTACTTGTAATTGATGAGCGTAGTGCCGGTTTTGCGGGTAAGGTATATTGCGGCAGCCATAAAATAGGGGTAAGGGTATTAAGCAGCGAGGGCTGGTCGGGCATTAAAAACCATTCTTTTTATACCTGCAAAGCACCAATTGCGATCATTATTCAGGGCCCAGATGTCATTAACGAGGGCGAATCAGGTACTTATCTCGTTTTACAGCAATTTTCAGATGGTACTGTAGAAGATTTAACCAATAAATATACTTTTACAGTTAACGGAGGGGGCAGTTTTAACGGAAACGTATTAACTACAGTTAAAAATGATAACAGTTTTAGCGATGAAATCATTACCATTACCGCAACACCTGTAAGTGGTGCGCCCGTTACTAAACAGGTAACCGTTAAAAATACTACTCAGTTTAATTCTGCTGTTCTGGTTGTGGATTTATTCAATGATACCAGTCTGAATGTAATCGGGCTGATCGATAATCCTGAAGTAACTGTCACCCATCAACCTGTGTATACCGGAAATAACTTCTCGCCTGCAGCAGTAAGCGCGGATAATGCCTATATGCTGGCTTCCGATCTAATGAATGGTGCTAACTGGCGCTTTGAGTTTAACTTGGCTAAATTGATTACCGAATATCCAAACACAACAGACTTTGTGTTTTACATAAAAGGCCGCGGTGCCGCAGATCAGGGCTTAAACGGAGCTTTCAGCTTAAAAACTAAAGAAGCGAAAATGATTATGTCTGGTAGTATTGGCAGTTATGTTCCAAGTGTAGTTGGCGGTAATACAACTCATTACACCAACTTTACTACCTACGTAGCAAAAGGTGCGAATGGAAGTTATTTAGAAGAAAATTTGCGGAACATTATCCGCTTCAACTATAATGTTCCAAGTGATACCTTAACATTTACTACGGCAGAACAAATTATTATTGCTGATTTTGACCATGTAGCTGTTAGGTACCATTGGGATCAGGGTGCCGGACAAGACTTAGATATATTTGTTGGTTTTGAGCAAACAGGAACTCCCTTTGATGGCGTTTATGTTGGATATAGCAGCCCGAACAGGACAGTTCCGGCAAATACAGTTCCCGAAAGCAGCGCCTATTTATGGTGGGCATCTGATAATACAGGAGTATCAGGATACGAAGCGGTACTCATTGGGATGGAGAAATTTATAGATGCACATCCTAATGCAGCAAATATTATAGAGGTTGGTCTGTATGCAATATGGTTCGGGACGCCGGTTACTGGTGATTTTAGCATCGAATTGGTAACCTATAAAGGTGGCAGCATGGAACTGGTTGGTACCAATTTCGTTAATAATGGCGGGGTACAGGTATCTAATGATACGATTGCGTTAAACACAATGAAACGTAGAACGACTGGTACACTATCCGATTACTTTAAATTAGGAAGCCTGGTATATAATAGAACAACTAAAAGCGCCACCCTTAACATAAATAATAGCGGTTTGTAAACCAAAATGCCACAAATTCAATTGTACAGTTTGCCAAGATATTTTTAAGCATGACTCCATTTATTCCGACATCACACTTTTTTACCGATCCTGCTTCGGTCAGCCAAACGACGGCGCAAGCCTTTGGGCCCGTTTCAGAAAACGAGTTTAACCTTACGGCTAAGTTTACTAGTACCGGGGCTCAGGCTTTTGCCGTATGTAAAGGTGTGGTATTAATCCAGCCACAGGGAGTAGGTAGCGAGGTGGTAAACTTAATATTGCGCCCTTACGAGCAGCCCATTAACGGGTTTAATATCCGTTATTTTGTTTACCGTGGCTTAAAAAAGAGCGATTTCTTCAGCGGCGATAACGTGCTGGCCGATGGAAGCGGGGTATCAGGCTTTATTAAAGGGATTAATAAGAGTTTTGCAGGTTTTTACAAAAATGAAAACGTACCGCCTTTTTTGGCCAAATACATCGGTTTCGATCCCACGCAGCAGGCGGCAAATTTACCACTCGACCAGTTTTTTTTTAAAGATTCTGAATATGTAGATAATGCCGGGCAGTTTGTAGAAAAGGAGGAGACCGCTTTCGAACTGCCCATGGTGGCCAAAGGTACTTCATTAGGTCAATTCATTACAGGCGAATGCGGCATTGATGTGGTGCTCAATTATGGCGATTACCAGTTGGCTGCCCCCAATGCTGAATTTAATTTCGATCTGAATTATGCCAGGGCAGCAGGAGCAAGCATCAGCCTGGCGACGATTACCGACGAATTTCAAAAGAAATTGGTGAAAGAGCAAATTACGCAGTTTTTAGATGTTGCGGCTTTTTATGGTTTTCATTGTGGCAACGGCTCGGTTAACATTAACGGTACGGCCACCAAGGGCGAGGCCATATATACTGCGGCAGTAAGTAAGTTTAGTACCAAAAACAAACTTTACCTCTATATCCAGAGCGACCGCTGCCGCTCGTACAATTTTTATGGCAACTATTTAATTAACAGTACCGATACCGAAAGCTTAAAACTGGGTACGGTAGAAACTGCTTTAACTGAACAGGCTTACGAAACCAATGGCTGGCCTTTACTTATAGATGAGGCCGCGCATACACCCGCTACTGCAAGTAACTCCTTGTTTTTGCAACTGGTTACTGATAACGGTGTAAACAGCATGCTGTACGGCCAGGTGGCCACAGTGCTAGCTGCAAAAGAAAACTTTTTAAATGCCGAAGGTTTAAAAGCACCTGATGCCACCGATGGTACACCCAGTATATTTACCAAAACCATTAACCTAGTTAACCCGGCGGTAGCCACTGGTAATACAGGCTTAAATATAGCCAGTTTTAACATCCTCATTTACCAGGGATATAACTATCCTTATATTTTAGGGCAGGAAACTGACGACAATAACGTAACCACCAATGTATTGGGACTGCCCAATTTCTTTGATGATGTATTCGATCTGCTCAATGCCACACCTTTATTAAAAGCCACACAGGACAACGATTATTCGGTGCTTTCTTCGCAAAAGATAAAACTCATTAGCCATTACCACAATAATACCCAGCTTGGTATTTCTGCCGTGCAAACCTTAAATATTAACGATGTAATTGAAACCGATGATGCGGTTACTCCATTGTTAAAACGTGTAACTTACATTACCGAAACGGTTGATGTATTAAACACCGCTCTTTCGGTAACGGGAACACTTACACCCGATATGAAATCCAACCCATCGGTTTCTGGCGCAGTAAGCAATAGTAAAACCTACCAATTACCCGATGCCTTTTACTATAATTTACAGGTATTTACCGATAGTACCGAAACCGTCATCGGGCTAAAGTTACTCGCTAAAGATGGCAGTAGTACACCTAATAAAATCATTTTGGGGCTTACGAAGACTGAAAACGATCTGCTTAAAACGCTTATTAGCGCCAATAACTTAATTAATGCCAGGTTATTTCTGATCGATCTGTTTATAGATGGAAATGAGCTTGTATCTGCTGAGAATATTACCTATCAAAAATATAAAGCAGGTATAGTAGGAGAGAATGCAGCTGGTGAACTTAAATTATATTTCCCTGCAACTGATCTAATGGTATATTCAATAGATCGTAAATATCATTTTACAAGCAGGTACAGTAAGTATGTGAAAGAGGAAATTAAAGGTTTAAGTGGTGATAAGAATAATGAAATAATAGATTAGGATATGAGTAATTATGCTGTTGTTCTTCAGAAAAAGAATTTAGTTGTAAAAGCGTCTAATTTTGGAGATGTTGTAAATATAAAATTCACAAAAGATGGTAAGGTTGCTGAATTTGTTCGGGCAGGAAAAACCTACTATGCTATTTATCAATACAATTCGACTTATTTCATTGAGTATGTTGAGAAGGATAAATTTGAACTGTTGATAGAAAATGAAAGGAAAAAGGAAAAGGATAAGTA
Source organism: Pedobacter sp. R-06 (assembly GCF_049913135.1). NCBI lineage: Bacteria > Pseudomonadati > Bacteroidota > Sphingobacteriia > Sphingobacteriales > Sphingobacteriaceae > Pedobacter > Pedobacter sp. R-06. The sequence continues at coordinate 288,655 of NZ_CP183977.1, forward strand.
CGATGGTGTTGACATTAGTTTATGGAAGGATTTAATTTTCAATGAATATGAATTGTTGGATAAAGCAATTGTTAATGATGATATTTTTGGAGTTTTAAGAGATGATACAGGTTTGTGCTTTTATTTTTATACCTGGAAGTATACTAATAATTATACAGAACCAGTTGAGCCTGTTAATGCATTCTATCCCCCTGTTAAAGCACCCTATTACAATTGTGATGATTTTAGTAATAACCCTAATGCACAGATATTTTATAATGATTTAAAAGATAAGGCATTTTATGATTTGGAAACGAATACATCTAAAAAAGACCCTCGGCTTGTTGCTGAAGTAGCAGACTTGATTAGAACTGTTAATTCACAAATGCTTTCGGCTTTTAATGAGTTTACTCAAATTGTTGGCGAACATGGAGAATTTAAGATCATAGATAACGTAACAAATACCTTTTACAGGAATGTTTTAGTAACTTATAGAGATGGATTGAGAAAATGGTTACAGCTCTATAATCAGTATAAAAACGAGCTCAAGAACTTAAAGAAACCGGAGCAATTGTATATTATCTGTGATTTATTATACAAGTATAATATGTTAGGGTTGTTAACAGTCGATCAGAAAATATCTATACTGTTAACATTCTGTACAAGGCCATTAATGAATTGGTATTTTGCATCATTCAAAGATGGTTTTCAGCACAGGGAGACACTCGTTGTAAGGGTTATGCAGTCTGTTACAATTAATCAAGCAAGCGATTTTTTGGAAAAACTTATCAGTACTAAAATAGAATTGCCAAAACCAAATTATTACTATTATTACGGTTCGCCAAGTACAGTTAATAAACCACAATTTACTGAAATGTGTTTATATAGGGTGCTATTCAGTAAAATAGATGATTATTTTGGTTTAGATAATTTTACATTATTTATTGAAACACTTCAAAGATTAGTACTGGCCAAACATAACATTCCATTACCTGAGAGGGTAAATAAGATTGATTATAGTCTTGAACAGTTAGCCGCGAAAACGGATAAGCTATTTATGTGGGGGAACATCAAAAATGAGAATAAAGTAAAATACTCTGTTAAATCAAAAACTAATGAAAAAATTACTTATATAGAACGTATATGCTCAAAAATTAATAAAGTTGAGATACAAAATTCAAATAGTTTAGGGATACCAACAAATAGTAGTTATACAATTGCGATATGTGAAGATCATGAAGAAAAGGAAATAGAAGTTAATCATTTTGATCTAGTTGGGATTGTTTTTTTTGATAATCCATCATTTATAGATCTTGGTGAAGCAACGAGTTTTGTGGATCAGCGCTTTTTAACCTTTGGTGGTTTTGTAGATTATCTTTTAGAAAAAGAAAATACAAAACTGGTAGAAAAGGTAATTGTAGCAGGATTAACAGTTTTATCTATGGCTATCGGTGTAGGTGAAATAGTAGCTTTTATGCGAGGAGCAAGTTATTTAAGATTGCTTGCGGGGATAGGAATACTTACAGGAGATACAGTTGCATATTTAGCCCAGGATACTGAATTTAGAAATTATATAATTCAAAAATATCCTCAAGATCATGATACAATATTAACTATATTGATGTGGGCAGGCATTATTCTTAGTGCAGGAGGAAGTTCAGCTGCTGGTACGGGGATACTCAAAACTTATTCTGCCAAGCAAGCTGCTGAATTTATTGGTATTGCTGAACAGGTGGTTCTAGAGCCTTTATTATATGCCAAGTTAACGGCAAATGAAAAAGCAATATTAGAAAATGGAATAAAAACCTTCGAGAATGGCCTGTACAGAATAAAATATGATGCTGGACTTGCCGAAATTGTAAATAGGAGTAAATCTATAATAAAATTCTATGATGATTCAGCGTTAAGAACTGAAATTTTTGCTTTGGAAGAGGTGGATAAATTGAGGTTTTTAAATAAAACATCCGGTTTATCTAATGATCTAACCCGAATTTTAAAGGAATTCCCAGAAGCTGTAATTGTTTGGAGTAAAACAAATAATATTGGAAGAAATGCGATTGAGAAAAATTTTGAAGCTTGGTTAAAGAGCTTTTCAATAAGACCTTTGTTAAAAAATAAGCAATATAATCAGATAGCTTCTCTATATGGCTCAGTAGTTTCTGAATCTTATGAAGTGGCAAGTCTTCCTGGAATAAGATGGGTAGTTGACTCTAGTACAACTGCAGTTGATGATGCTGCCTTGATTAAAGCATTTGAAATTGCAAATGATATATCTGATATAGCAATAATAGCATCTAATTACGACATACCTTTACCGATTATGCAAAGGGTGAAAAATCACTATTGGGTCGACGAACATTTTGTTTTAGCAGATGATGGAACATTTAAGATAGGAAGATTTGAAAAAATTGATGATTATAACAACGAATGGATATCTGCAAAGGAAAAGACGCTTAGTTTTGCTGATGAAAAAATTTTTAGAAATTTGATAGCACATGAGTATATTGAAGCAAAATTAATTGATAAAGGCATGAACTTTAGATCATTTAAAAGATATGATTTTAGAAGTAGTGCTGATTTTGGTGCACACGATCTTGCTCCTATAATTAATAATGGAGAATATTATGATTTAGGTAGATTGAATAATCCTCCCTTTCCCATAACATCGGATTTTAGTAATTTGGACGAAATAGTTGAATTTTATATTGATTTTTATAAATTATGAACATACAGGAGAAATACAGTCAAGAACTAAAAAAAATTTTTTTCATTAATAGTATCAATAAAAAAGCATTTAGATTTTCAAATATTCTATTATTTCGTGAATATCAATCGAGACTATTTAGTTGGAAAAGAGCACTAGGCAATAATAATTTGGATTTTTTTAATAAAAAAAAATCATTTCATAATCTATTTTTGGATATGAAAGTAAAATGGGAGAATGAAATTATTTCAGAAGAAAAAGTGGTTAATGATTTAAAGAAAAATGGTTTTTTGAACCTAAATCAATCTTTTAGGGATTATGAAAGTTTTTTTTTAACTATGTTTATTAATTGGGAGGTATTTAAGGATAGAATAGAAATGGATTTGCAAAGTGAGTTGCCGCCGCCTTATGAACCTACCTTTAAGATTTTTTCAAGAGGTGGAGCCATTTATCACTCTGAAGGAAAATTTGAAATTGATATTAATGGTCAAACATATCGTAAATATGACAAAGAGTTTAAATTACCATCATTAGATGAGGACTTTTTGAATTACATAGACAATAATTGTGATGATTTTCCAAATCAAGAAAAAGTAAATCTGCTTTGGGATTTTTATAATTCTAAATAATCCTCGCTGGCACACACGTGTCGCATGTGAAAATAATAGTTACAACATTTTAAAAGACCGCCATTGCCGCGGTCTTTTTGATTTTTAAGATATTTATACGGATACTAAGTGGTTAAATATCTTATTAACCATATTCTACTTCTTATATTTAATCGAAGATATTATTGAATATAGCTAAAATCTATCTCTGTATGTTGAATTGTATCTGGCAACGAGTAAATATGACATAGAGAAATAAGTTTTTATTGTTGAACCATATTCTATAGAAGAAATGAGCCGTAAATATAAGTTTCATGATAAAGAAGGTTTATACTTTGTAAGTTTTGCAACAGTATACTGGATAGATGTATTTGTTAGACCGATATATTGCGATATTATGGTTGATAGCTTAATTTACTGTAAGCCCTCGCTAGCGCACGCGTGCCGCGTGTGCAATATAATTAAGCAATTCACACACTCGTTTATTTAAGAGGTCGTAATTTCATCAGTCTCTTAAATAAGAGTATAGCAAAAGGAAGTCCTTGACGAGTAGTAAAGCCATTTACTGTCGATACTCAAGCCTAACAAAATATTTAAGAAAGTACAATTTTATTTTCGGTCATTTTCTTATATTGTAAACTACAATCATCTCTATAAAATAAAGCCATTATCTGGCCAGCTACCCAGCTAAAATGGTTAATTCATCTTGTATTTTATAAAAAATAAAGCGTAAAAACTTTTATTGGCACAGGTGTGTCACATGTGAAAAACCTAAAGAAATGAGCCGTAAATATAAATTCTATAATAAAGAAGGTTTATACTTTGTAAGTTTTGCAACAGTATACTGGATAGATGTATTTGTTAGACCGATATATTGCGATATTATGGTTGATAGCTTAATTTACTGTAAGCAAAATCTGGGTTTAGAACTTTATTGCTGGTGCATTATGCCAAGTCACATACATTTAATATTTAGTGCAAAAAATCATAATCCAGATATTCTACTAGGTAGGATAAAAGAATATACTTCCAAGGAAATTGTCAAGGCAATTAAAGAAAACAGTCAGGAAAGCAGAAAAGAATGGATGCTTTGGATGTTTGAGCGGGCAGGCTTAAAAAGTAGTAAGGTTAAAGGATATCAGTTTTGGCAGCATAACAACAAACCTGTAGAATTATGGAGTACAGCTGTTATTGAGCAAAAAGCAGATTATTTACATAATAATCCGGTAGCGGCAGGTTTTGTTAACGAGGCCTGGCATTGGAAATATAGCAGTGCAATAGATTATAGTGGAGGTAAGGGGCTGATAGATTTAGATGAACTGTAAAGGAGATATAGAAATGCACACGCGGCACGCGTGCGCCAGCGAGGGGAGAATAGCTCAATTAATAGCCCATTAATCCAAAAACAAATAGAAGATTTTGAAAAAACTGTTAAAAAAATTGATGAACAAATAGCTAATGGATTCATTAAAAATCGTCAATTTGGAAAGAGGAATAACCTAACCTTTATGCAGAATAAATATGAGAGAGGTATATTGCCTAATCATGATTTAGATATTTCTATAATAATAAAGAAACAAGGATTTGACACACCACCTTATTTAAAATTTTAAAATGAGCATTAAAAATATATATACTAATAGTCTTGGTAATGAAATATCAACTAAACAGGCAATTCAACTTGGAAAATATCTTATTAAAGTTTATGAAAATGATATTTTACTTCGAATAGAAAGCTATTCAAAAGATGTTTTACTGGGGACGTCTTATAATCTGTCATCTAAAAATGAAGTTAGTTCAATATTAAGTTTAGATTCAAATGCTTCTTTTCAAATAAAAACACAACAAGGTAATTATGTATCTTATGAATGTTTAACCTATCAAAATAATCATTTAATCGATAAACAGATATTCTTAGAACATATTACCTTAAAGGAGATAATTTGCAGACATTTCTATAATGCCGAAACAGATACAATTATTCATTCCAATACTATTAAAAGATATTATGACCAGAACGGAATAGAGATTTATTCTTTTGACTATAATGAAGATGGTACATGCTTTTTTATAAATAAACCCCAAGAATATCAAACTGATTTCTATGCAAAAAATATAGGCGAAGATCCTGATTTGGATTTTACTTGGCAGGGTTTTGAATATTATCAATTTTCAGAGCCTTTAATTCCTGCGTAAATTTTTGTAATGTTTAAATGGATAGAATATTTGTTGTAGGTGATATTCATGGGTGCTATGATGAGTTATTAGAACTTATAGATAAAATTGCATTTGATGAGCATGATCTGTTAATATCAGTTGGTGACATTGTAGATAGGGGTAATAAATCTTTAGAGGTGTACCATTTTTTTAGAGATTTACCCAATGCAGAAATTATAATGGGAAATCACGAAAGGAAACATCTAAACGGTGTTTTATCGTATGCTCAAGAAATTGTTAAGCTACAGTTTAAAAATGAATATCCTGAATTTATAGATTGGTTGAAGGATAAAAAATATTATTTTGAAATTGATGATGTAATTATTGTTCACGCAGCACTGGAGCATGATAAAAAATTAGAGGATCAAATGATAGCATTTTGTGCGGCTCAACTGCAGGAGAAAAGTATATGCAGGCTAAACTAAAAGCTAATACTTTTTGGAATGATTATTATTTTGGAGAAAAGACTATTGTTTACGGGCATACTGTAATTTGCAATTATCCCAAAATATACAATAATACAATTGGAATAGATACTGGCGCATGTCATGGTGGATTATTGACTGCCATAGAGTTTCCCGGACAAATAATTCATCAAGTCCATTCAAAGAAAGATTACTGGAGAGAAGAACAACAGAAATGGCAATTACCTATTCTAAAGGAAAAAAAATGGAGTTCTTTGGAAATTAAAAACTTCGAGAAATTAAAGAATAAATTATCATATGTTGAAGATGCTGAAGTCAAAGCATACCTAAATGAATTAGAGAATGGTTTTTCATATTTCAAAAAAATGTATCCTATAATTATTTCAGAAATAGAAAAATTAACAAAGTCAATTACTGATGAAGACGTGAATTTTTTCAATGCAATTGCTAATAGGTATAGTTTTTCAAGTCTTATTTTTCAAAGTAAAAAAGGAAAGTTAACCCTAATGAGGGTTGAGAGGAACTTTGATACTCCTTTAAAAATTTTATGGATAATGAAAGAATTAAATTTGAAAATAGACAAAAAATGGGAAAAGCTCTTTTTTTGAATAAAGTTTATTAAGTATCACAATGGTCCTCGCTGGCGCGCAGGCCTATCGTGTCTGTTGCGCAACCCACAAGTGTTGAAAACGAATGGAATTAAAAAGTGTATTATTCTTTAAATTGATGATATGCAAGGAAGAAGAATGTATCAGGAAAAGCTGTTCATGAGTTTCCAACTTTCAGATCATGTTCCTGAGGATAATTTTTATCGCAGGCTGAAAGATATTCTGTCTTTGGATTTTTTATATAAAACAACTGCGGGATAATTACGGATCCTTTGCTAGCGCACGCGTGCCGCGTGTGCAATATAATTAAGCAATTCACACACTCGTTTATTTAAGAGGTCGTAATTTCATCAGTCTCTTAAATAAGAGTATAGCAAAAGGAAGTCCCTCACTAGCGCAAGTCTTAGCGGGCAAGGCGGTGCGCTGTATGACTTGTGCTTTTAAATGCTTTATTATCTCTTGTAATCATTTATCTTTAATCATGAGCGTAAAATATAAGTTTCATGATTCAACAGCAATATACTTTGTTTCTTTTGCAGTTGTAGGCTGGATTGATGTTTTTACGCGTACGGTTTACAGAGACCTCCTACTGGAAAGTTTAACCCTCGCTAGCGCACGCGTGCCGCGTGTGCAATATAATTAAGCAATTCACACACTCGTTTATTTAAGAGGTCGTAATTTCATCAGTCTCTTAAATAAGAGTATAGCAAAAGGAAGTCCTTGACGAGTAGTAAAGCCATTTACTGTCGATACTCAAGCCCACCAAAATATTTAAGAAAGTACAATTTTATTTTCGGTCATTTTCTTATATTGTAAATTACAATCATCTCTATAAATAAAACCATTATCTGGCCAGCTACCCAGCTAAAATGGTTAATTCATCCTGTATTTTTATAAAAAATAAAGCGTAAAAACTTTTACTGGCACAGGTGTGTCACATGTGAAAAACCTAAAGAAATGAGCCGTAAATATAAATTTTATAATAAGGAAGGATTATACTTTGTAAGTTTTGCAACAGTACATTGGATAGACATATTTGTGCGGCATTTATATTGCGATATTGTTGTTGATAGCTTAATTTACTGCAAGAAAAACCTAGGCTTAGAACTTTATTGCTGGTGCATTATGCCAAGTCACATACATTTAATATTTAGTGCAAAAAATCATAATCCAGATATTCTACTAGGTAGGATAAAAGAATATACTTCTAAAGAAATTGTCAAGGCAATTAAAGAAAACAGCCAGGAAAGCAGAAAAGAATGGATGCTTTGGATGTTTGAGCGGGCAGGCTTAAAAAGTAGTAACGTTAAAGGATATCAATTTTGGCAACACAACAATAAACCCATAGAATTGTGGAGTACGGTAGTTATTGAGCAAAAGGCAGATTACCTGCATGATAATCCGGTAACAGCAGGTTTTGTTAACGAGGCCTGGCATTGGAAATATAGCAGTGCAATAGATTATAGTGGAGGTAAGGGGCTGATAGAATTGGAAGAGTTGGGATAAACGAAAATGCACACGCGGCACGCGTGCGCCAGCGAGGTGAATCACGCGACCATTAAGAGAAGCAGACGATATTGATATCGCAATAAGGTTAACGAGGAAAGATTATTTAGGCTTTCGGGAAAGGTTAAAAGAAGTAATTGAAGATTATGATTTATTAACTAAAGGACAAAAAAATGGATTGAGAGGACAGATTGATATGGGAACAGATATGTTGAAGTATGATAATATCTTTAAGAAAATTCCAATAGCCAACTCTAATTATTATTATTCTATTGCAGATGCATGCGAACCTTTTACTAGATTTAAGAAAGAAGGAAATATACGTAAAATAACATTTTCGATAATTCTAAAAGACGGGTTGTATGATAATTTCCCTGAACTACTGTTTAAACTTTAAAGACTATGAGTACTCAAATAAAATATAAAAATAATGTAGGCAGTTTCATTGCTGACCAGCAGATTCAAGGACTAAGTGAATATAATAAAATAACTTACCAAGATAACGAAATAAAAACTATTGAAAACTTTATTAAAAGTAAAACAAAAAACAAAAAAGTAATTAGTTATTTTTTAGGGCCTGGAGAAGATAAGGTGTCTATTATTCAGCAAAATACAAGTGTATTAGATAATAAAAGTTGTTTAATATATTTAAATAAACAAAGTGAAAATGATTTTAATCTGTGGGATATAGAAGAATACGATAGTGAAGGGCTTTTACAATTTAAAAGCAAAGAAGTTTATGATAACAAGCATAGACTTATATTCATGGGAGTTATTACCAATGATACTAATTTACTTAAAACAGGTTCGTTAAAGTATTACTACTCAAATAAATATGAAGATGAGTATAAAGATCGCTTACTTGAAGTTGTTTATGATGAAAATGGAGATGTTAATATAATTGTTGATATCAATGATCATTTCGACTACTATAAAGCACCTAGTTTAGAAGAATTTTTATTGGACACTGAAGGACAGCAAATTTTTCCATGGGAGGAACACCCGTATTATCATAATGCTATGCCTTTTTTGCCGGAGTCTCCAAATATTTAAATCATGCCCCTCGCTAGCGCACGCGTGCCGCGTGTGCAATATAATTAAGCAATTCACACACTCGTTTATTTAAGAGGTCGTAATTTCATCAGTCTCTTAAATAAGAGTATAGCAAAAGGAAGTCCTTGACGAGTAGTAAAGCCATTTACTGTCGATACTCAAGCCCACCAAAATATTTAAGAAAGTACAATTTTATTTTCGGTCATTTTCTTATATTGTAAATTACAATCATCTCTATAAATAAAACCATTATCTGGCCAGCTACCCAGCTAAAATGGTTAATTCATCCTGTATTTTTATAAAAAATAAAGCGTAAAAACTTTTACTGGCACAGGTGTGTCACATGTGAAAAACCTAAAGAAATGAGCCGTAAATATAAATTTTATAATAAGGAAGGATTATACTTTGTAAGTTTTGCAACAGTACATTGGATAGACATATTTGTGCGGCATTTATATTGCGATATTGTTGTTGATAGCTTAATTTACTGCAAGAAAAACCTAGGCTTAGAACTTTATTGCTGGTGCATTATGCCAAGTCACATACATTTAATATTTAGTGCAAAAAATCATAATCCAGATATTCTACTAGGTAGGATAAAAGAATATACTTCTAAAGAAATTGTCAAGGCAATTAAAGAAAACAGCCAGGAAAGCAGAAAAGAATGGATGCTTTGGATGTTTGAGCGGGCAGGCTTAAAAAGTAGTAACGTTAAAGGATATCAATTTTGGCAACACAACAATAAACCCATAGAATTGTGGAGTACGGTAGTTATTGAGCAAAAGGCAGATTACCTGCATGATAATCCGGTAACAGCAGGTTTTGTTAACGAGGCCTGGCATTGGAAATATAGCAGTGCAATAGATTATAGTGGAGGTAAGGGGCTGATAGAATTGGAAGAGTTGGGATAAACGAAAATGCACACGCGGCACGCGTGCGCCAGCGAGGTGAATCACGCGACCATTAAGAGAAGCAGACGATATTGATATCGCAATAAGGTTAACGAGGAAAGATTATTTAGGCTTTCGGGAAAGGTTAAAAGAAGTAATTGAAGATTATGATTTATTAACTAAAGGACAAAAAAATGGATTGAGAGGACAGATTGATATGGGAACAGATATGTTGAAGTATGATAATATCTTTAAGAAAATTCCAATAGCCAACTCTAATTATTATTATTCTATTGCAGATGCATGCGAACCTTTTACTAGATTTAAGAAAGAAGGAAATATACGTAAAATAACATTTTCGATAATTCTAAAAGACGGGTTGTATGATAATTTCCCTGAACTACTGTTTAAACTTTAAAGACTATGAGTACTCAAATAAAATATAAAAATAATGTAGGCAGTTTCATTGCTGACCAGCAGATTCAAGGACTAAGTGAATATAATAAAATAACTTACCAAGATAACGAAATAAAAACTATTGAAAACTTTATTAAAAGTAAAACAAAAAACAAAAAAGTAATTAGTTATTTTTTAGGGCCTGGAGAAGATAAGGTGTCTATTATTCAGCAAAATACAAGTGTATTAGATAATAAAAGTTGTTTAATATATTTAAATAAACAAAGTGAAAATGATTTTAATCTGTGGGATATAGAAGAATACAATAGTGAAGGGCTTTTACAATTTAAAAGCAAAGAAGTTTATGATAACAAGCATAGACTTATATTCATGGGAGTTATTACCAATGATACTAATTTACTTAAAACAGGTTCGTTAAAGTATTACTACTCAAATAAATATGAAGATGAGTATAAAGATCGCTTACTTGAAGTTGTTTATGATGAAAATGGAGATGTTAATATAATTGTTGATATCAATGATCATTTCGACTACTATAAAGCACCTAGTTTAGAAGAATTTTTATTGGACACTGAAGGACAGCAAATTTTTCCATGGGAGGAACACCCGTATTATCATAATGCTATGCCTTTTTTGCCGGAGTCTCCAAATATTTAAATCATGCCAAACATATTAGATAAAATTATAATCATTGATGTCGAATCTACCTGTTGGGAAGGCACAAACCCAGTAGGTATGGAAAGCGATATTATAGAAATTGGTATCTGTTTACTGGATATACAAACTGGAGAGATAACAGATAACAGGGGGATCTTGATCAAACCAGAACGATCTGTTATTAGTCCATTTTGTACATCATTAACCACCATTACCCCAGAAATGGTGGTTAAAGATGGTATTTCATTTAAAGAGGGCTGTTCCATTTTAAGGAAAGAGTATTTATCCCAAAAAAGGGTATGGGCAAGTTTTGGTGCCTATGATTTAAAGCAGTTTCAGCGTCAATGTGCTGCTATGGGTGTTGGTTTTCCTTTTGGTCCGTCGCACATTAATGTTAAAACTTTGTTTGCCTTAAAAAATAAATTGGATCATGAGGAAGGAATGGCAGGTGCACTTAAAATGTTGGATATCCCATTAAAAGGTACCCACCACCGTGGAGTGGATGATGCATATAATATTGCAAGAATCCTCCATCGAATTTTGAATAATTAATTTTTTTCTTTTTCATCAGGTTCAACTTCGACCACTACTAGCGCAAGTCTTAGTGCCTAGGCTAGCGGGGCTGGATGACTTGTGCTTTCATTATTGATCTTAACATACTACCAAAGCGCAGGTAAGGACAATACTTAAATCAATGGATACTAGGAGAATGAAGAGATTCTTGTACAATCTTCAATTGACTCTTCATTCTCAATCCGAAAATAATCAACAATACAGCCAAGCCTCGGGTTTTATTACTTAAAACATCCCGTTACACAGAACTACCTGCAACGCCTGAACTATCAACTGCAGGCTCTGAACTACCAAATGCAAATATAGAACTGCCAATTGCAAATATAGAACTGCCAATTGCAAGTTCAAAACTCCGATCTGCAAGTATAGAACTCCCAACTACAAGGTCTGAACTATAGACTGCAAGTGTAGAACTACCAACTGCAAGTGTAGAACTATGAACTGAAAGCATAGAACTACGAACTGCAAGGTCTAAACTATCGACTGCAAGTGTAGAACTACCGACTGCAAAGCCTGAACTATCAACTGCAACGTCTGAACTATCGACTGCAACATCTGAACTATCAACTGCAAGTACAGAACTGCCTTCATTTATGCCCCTAGCTAGCGCACGCGTGCCGCGTGTGCAATGTAGCTTAGCAATTCGTACTAAATTCTATTTAAGAGCTCGTAATTTCATCGGTCTCTTAAATAAAAGTATAGCAAAGTAAATCCTTTACGAGTAAAGTTATTTACAATCGATATTCAAGCCTACCAAAATATTTAAGAAAGTACAATTTTATTTTTGGTCATTTTCTTATATTGTAAATTACAATCACCCCACTGGCGCGCGCGTGCCGAAGGAGTTGGATTACAGATTAAGATAAATCGTCATCCCGACAACGATGGAGATGACGCCGATTTTTAGTATCTGTCATTGATAATATAGTCGAAGGGTCTTTATCAGCTATTTCTTAAACCCGCATCATCGACTTTGGACTCAAGACTTCGAACTAAATTCCAATAAAATCCCCATTACTGAAGTATTTTATTAGTGTTAACGATATCGTAACTTAGGTTTGTTAATTTGCAATAAGCTAAATGCTTGATCATTAAATCTAAATAAGCCCTTGCCATGAGTAACGATATTGTAAAAACCTATATCTTGAACAGAAGTTCGGAAGATATTAAATTAAGCCTCATTATTGGGGGCATTGAGCAAACTGGCACGAGTTTGATCACCCTGAATGAAGACATGGTTTTAAACGATTACCAAGGAGACCTACACCAAAAGGTAATTGGTAAGAACGATAACCTGCACCTTAAAAAACTGAATATTATTACCGTGGTTACCGATACCTCACCAAACCATAACCACACCGATTTATATGTGCTTTTAGAAGGAGGTTTTGTAACCAAGGGTTATAAAATGGAAGAAGAAGTACAGCCTGGTGCCACATCAGTTTACACCGCAGAAATCACTTTTTATCAATTTTAAACGCTATGAAATATCTGATATTAATTGCCCTCGCAACATTGGCTGTAACTGCTTTTGCACAAACAGAAGAAATTAAGGAAGTAAAACTCGATTTGCTTAAGGCGCCAAGCTCGTCTGCTTCGGCATTATTAGGCTTTGCCGTATCAGATATCGAAAAACCGACCGACTTAAGTGATTTTATGCTTTCAGTACAATCGGCCAGTTCATCTTACACCAAACTCCCTTCTAATTATGCGGTAGATATTGCCCCTTTTTACCTGTTCCGGAATAAAGGTGCAGATTTTAGCACTACCGGAAAAAACGGATTACAATCAACCCAATTTAAAGATTATTTCAGGCAGAGTTTTGTGGTATCGCTCGCATTGCGCAATCCCGATTCGGCGTTCAATAATTTTAAACCCAGCAGTACTTATGGTGCACTGGGTATAAAATTCTCTATTGTAAGGCCACAATACAATAAAGAAACCAGGGAGAAATTATCCTCCATATACGAGAAACAGCGTGCATTGCTGATGATTTATAAAATTGGTCTCGAAGAAAAAAGAAAATCTGCCCGTTACGAATACTTGGGTATCAGGAACATTTACCTGCTCGACTCGATAGCACACCTGCCCTATTTAACAGAAGACGAAAAGAAAACTCACGCACTCGCAATGATGGAAGATGCCAGCAGTGAGTTCGCCAAAAATGAGACTGAAAAGAGCGAGTTAAATAAAGGCTTTAAAAAAGAAATCCAGGCTGAACTGGCCAAGCAGTCGAAACTCGAAGCCGACCTTCAGGAAGAGGCAAAGGCTTTTACAGGCAACCGCGAAGGTTTATCGGTTGATATTGCGGGTGGTTTAAGTACAGAATTTAGAGAGAAAAGATTTGATAATTCTAAAATATTCAACTCAGGGGTATGGACAACCTTTGGTTACAACTGGGCCAATGGCAGCTCGGTTTTGGGGCTGGCCCGGTATCTGTACAACCCGGATGAAATATTTGCTTTAGACAATATTAAAAATAACATTGGTAACATATCTACTTTCGATACCGGCTTGCGTTTTATTTTTACACAAGGTAAATTTGGTGGCGGTGCTGAGGCACTTTATCGGAGCATACTTTCATCAAATACCATAAAACCATCCTGGCGGCTGGTAGCCAATGCAGATTATGCCCTAAATGATAACCAGAAAATCATCTTCTCTTTCGGCCGCAATTTCGACGGAACAGTAACCAAAAACGGAAACCTTGTAGCTGCATTAACGGTGTTGTTTGGCTTTGGTACAAATAGGTAGAGTTTGTTAGTTCATTAGCCATTGGTTCATTGGTCATTAGTTTATTGATTATCGGTTAATTGTATACCCGATTATTCGGCTTTGGACTCCAGGCTGCCGCCTCAGGGCTATTTTAACTTTAATTTGTTCATTGGTTCATTGGTCATTAGTGTTTGTTAATTGACTCCTGACTTCGGACTTAAGACTCTGGGCTAGACTCTAAATAATGGATCAGAATATGCCAATACTTAACGGTTTGTTGCGAATACTTAAACGATGCTTTGCAGCCTTTCTTTTGGGGAGTATTCGCAGTATTTTTAGTTGTTGCTTTTGTAAATAAGGAGTCTTGATTATCCATTTTGGAATAGGCTAAATTACAAGGCTATACCTTTTTAAGAACCGAAGCATAAATTAATTACATGCCAGCCAATCAAGTTGTAACCAGAAGATTTTATCCAGCCCTATCTGAAGTGATCACTGTAGATGACTTGCCGGAGTTTTTGCACTTTGCCGAAAATGGTTTAAACCTGTTGCTGGATAAGATTCATTATAAAAATCTTCAATATTCAAAAAGTCAACGCGGCGATTCGGCATTTTATAGTTTAGATATTGTAACCAATAATATAGGCCTTGATTTGCCTTTTGGTATGCGGCTGGTGCTCAATCCCGATCAGGATGGCGATTCGAATATCTCGTCTTTCCCCATTTCTTTACAGTACCAATGGGAGATGCTGGCCTTTTTACGTTCTTTTAAAGTCCAGAATTTTGCTTTTACCCCTGAAGCTTTCTATGAGCTTGGCCTTCAGATTTTTAGAATCACTGAAGATGAGGTCATCGCACACATCCTGAATTATTTTGTTGAGGATACAGAGACCGAAACCAAATTTGAGCAATTGCTCGATGCTGTAAATCTAGTTTACGGAACCAGCTTAAGCCTTCCACCAGGTGAAGAGCCAACGGTTGATAAGGTGGTTACCTTGATTAATAACGAAATAAGTATTCCTAAAAGTGTTTCAGCAGTGATGTTTGGGATCTATATTTCACAGGCCGGAGAGGAGGAAACACGTGGGCGGCTTCAGCAGTTTTACAACCGTCTGGTTCCAAATGGCATAGAAGATTACATTAAACAGCTGATTACGCCAAAACTTAGGGCTACCTTAAAATTATCGGCAGGGATAGAATTTCCCCCAAGTATATTAAAGCCAGTAGATGCCAACGGCGATATCATAGACGACGGTCGCAAATCCATGTTTACTTTTGGCGAGGCCACGTTTTATGCCGATACTGAATCGGGTATAGGTGCTGATGTAGAATTTGTAGGTAATCTGGTACCGGAATATGCGCAGATTGGCAATACGAATCTGTTTATAGGAATAGAGCGTGCCAAACTGGATTTAAGCAGAAAAAGAAATATAGTTGAGGCTGATGCCGCAGGATATGGTCCTGATTTTACAGGTTTGTATGTAAAGGAAGCTACAATTGGTTTAAGCCGGTTTGGTAAAAAAAGCACAACTAAAACCAGTGTTGCTTTAATCGGCGAAGATTTGCTTATTGGTACCGGTGGTATTTCAGGTAGAATCTCATTGGCATCTAATGGTGCCTTATATTACGATTTTGGTTTGTTTGAAGCTGAGCTGAACCTGTTTTCGCTCACCTTTAAAAAAGGTGCCATTGTATCATCGGATATTGCTGGTAAACTTACCATTCCTGGTTTTAAGGATACTACAGGGCAGCAGGCCATAATCGATATCCGTGTACACATTCAGGATAACGGTGATTTTGAACTTACCGCCAAACCACAGCAAGGTTTATTGCCGATTACACTGCCAAATGTTTTTACCTTAAACATCAGAAGCTTCAATCTCGGCAAAGAAGCGCGTGGTTTTTATATCCAGATTGCCGGAACCTTGGATTTTATAGCCGATATACCTGGGCTAGGGCAGGTATTACCCAAAAATATCGAGATCCAGAAATTAAGGATCTGGGATAATGGAGATATTGAGTTTGACGGTGGCAGTTTTGTCATTCCAAAAGCCTTTAAACTTAAAGTTGGTCCGGTTAACCTTGAGGTAAGCCAGATTGCCTTTGGTGCCTATACCAAACAGTTAAATGGTATAGAACGGAAATATCGTTTCTTTGGTTTTGATGGGATGATCAATACCGGGAATGCCGGTGTTAACGCCACGGGTAATGGCATAAAATACTACTTTACCGTTGATAACAACGATACGGATAAACCTTTCGATAGTTTTACCAGTATTGATGGTATTGGGATCGACCTTACTATACCGGGGAATGTTAGCAAGGAAGAAGCTATTTTTATACTAAACGGCTACCTGAGGATGAGCAACCCTGATCCTGCGATTGTAGGATCTAATGCCGGATCAGAATATACAGGGGCCGTTAGTTTCTCTATGCCCAAGTTCCGTTTATCAGGTTCTGCGGCGATGCGGTTAAAACCCAGCGTACCGTCCTTTGTTGTCGATATTGGTATGGAACTACCCGGTCCGATTCCGCTTGGGGCAACTGGTCTGGGTATATATGGTTTCAGGGGAATCATCGGCAGGCATTATATGGCTTCCAAATCTGCCACTACACCACCGCTGCCAGATTCGGCCAGTTGGTGGGAATACTATAAAGCCAAAAGTAACATTACCCACAGAGAGGGGATAGAACTAGATAAGTTTGCTGATAAACCGGGTTATTCGGTTGGGGCAGGGGTTTCTATAGCAACCTCTTTCGATAAAGGTTTTACCTTTTCGACCAAGCTTTTCTTATACTTAGGTTTGCCCAATCTGTTTCTATTACAGGGACAGGCAGGTGTGCTGCGCTCGCGCATCGGTTTAAATAAAGATGTAGATCCACCATTCAGCGCTTTAATTGCCATAGATGACAAGTCCTTTATCTCCAGTTTGGGTGTAAACTACCGTTTGCCTGAAGGTGGTTCTTTCGATGGGGCAATATTTAGCCTAAGCGGTAAGCTCGAACTGGCTTTCTTTTTTAACAATACTTCGGGCTGGTACCTTAACGTAGGAAAAGACCAACCGGAAAGCGAAAGAATCAGGGCAAGGATACTTACCCTTTTCCAGGGTTATGCTTACCTCATGATTTCCTCACGCGGTATTAAAGCGGGGGCAGGGGCCAGATTCGATTTTAAGGCCAATTTCGCTATTGTAGAATTTGGTTTTGGTGCTTTTGTTGATCTCGGTGGTTCCATTAGCTTTAAACCGATACAGATTGGTGGTTACATCAGAATGGGCGGTTATGCCTATATCCGTATACTAAGGTTCAGGTTTAATATTTCGATTACCGTAACCTTAGGTTTCGAGGCACCAAATCCATTTAGCATTTATGGTTCATTGGAGCTCGATTTAGGCTTGCCGTGGCCAGTAAGGAAACTGGGCCGTATCAAAATAACCCTAAGCTGGCAGTTTAATAACAATAAAGGGCCATTGCTTGCTCCGATAGCGGTACTAAGCCTGCCCGATCCTGCAACCGGCTATATGCCTGCTGCGGCAACCAACATGCTCTCGAGTGAAACCTTCCCGATCAACTATGTAAATTACGAAATTACAGGTGGCTCGGTAAATATTCCGGCACCAGGGGCAGGCGGTTGGCAGTATAACTTTAATGACGAAAATGCGCTAACGCATGTAACCATACCATTGGATAGTTTTATCGATATCGATCTGTTAAAACCGGTAAAACCAGTTGCAGGACTTATTGGAGGGGCAGCTAATCAATTGCCTGATGGTTATGTAGAAATGCTGCCACCGCAAAAAGGAATCAGCAGTCAGGTACGTCACGAATTACAGTTGCTTGGCCTGGAAATTTATGCCTGGAATGAAAATGGCAGTTGGCAGCCTTATCATATCTATGAAGCCGTTACCGTTATCCGTACCGATAATACAGGCACGGGAGCCATTGACCTTAGTAAATTGAAAAATGCCTACTGGCAGTTTAACGAACCTAACCGGTACAACAAGATCAGGGTATTATCGCAGAATATGTTTAGCTATAGTAATGGTATGAGCAATTCAGCAGCCGATCTTGATGCTTTAAACTTTCAGCGGAAAGACCTTTTCTGTTACGAAAATATATCAAAGCAGAATATTGTGAACTGGATTGGCCAGCCATTGGATAAAGTATATCCTCAAGCCGAAACCTTTTACATTAAAAACGTTGCATTTAAGTTTACCAACATTGAAGGACGCGTGCAGCAAGATGCTGGCTTTGGTAATGCCGTATTGCAGGTGGCCCAAAGTGGCGGTTCTTTAAGTCTGATCTTACCCGAACCCGTGACTACGCTTTCGCTCGATTTTGGAGCCAATGACAATACACTACGTGTGGATTATATACAGCATCAATATAGAATTGGCTACGCACAAACACTTTTACAATATGGTGCGTTTACAAGGGGCAGGGTGTTAGTGCCAAAAACGGTGAAATACAATGTGCAAGTGTTAACGCAATATCTTGATGATACCGATAGCAATACGAGTTTAAATTATAATGATTTAAGCTTGCCTATTAACGAAGTGGTGATTCATTTCGAAAGCATGTACCCCTTAAATTTTGAGGGCGATATTATATTGGGCGGTTATTTAAGCTTACCTGCTACCTATATTTCTGCTGCTGCTTTCCCGAACGGGCATGAGTTTGATGCAGATAAAGCGCTGATTTATGCAACCGTTTACAATAAGGCCTTTACTGCTGCAGAGGTGTTAAATAAAACATACAATAGCTCAGTAGGGGCTGTGGGTCAGTGGCCAATGGATAACCGTGTGCCGATAGTGGGTAATCAGAATGCCATTGTAGCCGGAAACCCCGAAATGATAAACGGTTTTTATGGAAAAACCACCAGTAACGAGTGGCAGTTACACCAGGCTTATTCTTATACCGCAAATAGCGATGCGCTTTTAATTCCTTTTGAACCTGAATTAAAAGTAGAAGAAGGAAATTTTGCCATTGAAGTAACGGCTGTTTTTAATCCTTTCGAAACGGGTGTAAGCACGCTTCTAACAAGGGTTACCCAAGATCCCGTAACAGGTAAGAAAAAAGGTTATGCCCTGCATCTGTATCAGGATGCACCTGGCAATGCCGATGCTGTTTATGGTACTGAGCAAGCTGTTCCGTCATTCAAAGTATGGTTTACCGCTTATCAGGATCTTGGTCATTCGGGGATAGTTGCTTCAGAAAAATATACATTAAACTGTGATACTGGTAAACTAACAGAAAAACAATATAAACAGATCCTGATCTCGGTAAATCGTAGCGCTGGAACTATTGATGTTTTTATTGATAAAATGCTGAAAGCAAGTGAAGCCATCCCTTCTGAACTGGATTTTGTTGCTCCCGTAGTTAAAATAACCAACCTAAATCAGTTGAGTTATTTAACAGAAGTGTTGCAACGTAGATTGGAAGAAAATAACATTACCCGCACAGGTTTTATTGATGAGGCAGAGCTGTTGAGCAATAACTTAAATAAAACGATACAGCCAGTATGGCGCCCTGATACTACCTATGCCATTGTGGTTAAAACCCGTGACGTGGTTGAAGGAAACGTAGGTGCAGCCGTACAAAAGAACCATATTTATGGTTTTAAAACGGTTGGACCGATTGGACACTTCCAAAAGAAAAATGCCATTTATAAAGTGCTGGAAGAGCAGGATAAAGCGGCTGCATTTAAACTGGCCGATTTAAAACACTATATCGATTACGAACGCTCTTTCCCTGATGCACAAAGCCGTTACGATTTAAGTAAACCTGTATTTTGCCACGATCCGAAAGTAAGCCTGTTGTTTGTTAAACCTTATCTCAATGCCATGTTCTCTGATTGGGATGGTTATTTAGGTCTGCCAACTGTTAAGAGTACTTTGCAGATGCAGTTGTTGGATCCTTATGGCGCAATTTTAAGCCCCGAATTAATCTGGGAACAATTGCCTGATGAGGAGATTACCAATGCCAATTTCATGAAACTACCTCCAGATCAGCAGATCCTGTATTTTATGAACCGTGCGGCGCTCGAAGATTCGTGCAACGTAAACCCGGTAAGCATTAAAAAGCGTAAAAAGCAGGGTGCATATCATTTCCCTAACCTTGAGCCGAACCGTTTGTATACCGCTTTATTTACTGCAGTATATCAACCACTGGGAGAGGCTGAACAAAGGGCGGAGATCCACCGCTTTAATTTTAAAACATCACGTTTCAGCACCTTTGAAGAACAGGCCGGAAGTTTTGTGCTGAATAGTACCCCTGGATCAGAAAAATATGCGGTTTATCCATTGAAGGTAAGTTTTACACAGACCGAAATTGATGGGGTCATTAAAAACCTAATTGACGATAATCCTGAAAATGATGCTGTAGAAGTGATCAGGTATGCAGCCAAATACGATCGTTTGGTGTATGGTGGTTTGGCAATTAAGAACTTCGAGCCGATTGAAACCACGGTGATCCATCCGGTAATCAATATCGATCCTGTTGATTCAAGCAGACGTTTATTAGGAATATTGGTGAGGAACCCTGAACCTTTTAACAATCCAAAACTGCCTCTTGGATCTTTAAATAATACGGTTGGTTTATCACTTATCCCTTCGGGCCAGGCGGTGCTTCCACCAGAAACATTTATTTATATCCATTCACAGGATACCTCGGCTGTGTTTATCAGCAATGCAGGACTAAATATGCCGGTTGGTGATACACAGTTGCACTTTAAATACAAAATGTTTAATGGTAACGATTATGAAACAGATTTCGAAAGTTATAACGGGCCAACAATCCCGATAACACTTTAACCGTCTGTTGAATTAAAACATGAACAATAATTAATAAAAATACTTTCAAAATGGCATCTGCGAACAATTTCAATGCTTATTCCTCCGATTATACCCGTATAACAGATTGTCTTTTTGCTATACAAGCTTTAGAAGCAAGCGGAGGCTTAAATAACCAGGCAGAATTGCTGCGGTTGTTGCGTCTACTTGAGCAGGATGTATTAAAAAAATTATATGTAATAACTATTAGGGTATTAAAAGTAGTTACCAGCCCTGATAGTACCGTTTATATCGGGGGTGATTTTAGCGAAAAGAATTTTTCTGAAAAAGATTTTAATGTAGGTGCTCCCATGATCAACCCCCCAAACAATTGGGATTACTTTTATGGTGATTTTGATGGGGAAGATTTTCTGTTTGATGATTTTTATGTAGGCTACCTAGATACCAGCGGTACAGGTTACAGCGCCATTTTTAAGAGCATTTTAAACATGCTCGACGAGATTAACAATTACAGCGAAGATACATTTAGCGATGAAGACCGTTATGCTTTAAATGAAGCATTGGAAGCATTATTGGCTGCCTTTAAAGCGATAAAAGATTTGTTGGCAAAATTGGGACTAAACCCTTGTGGCACCGATGATGATACTTATTTGAACAATACAGGTGGTATTTACCTTCAGGCAGCTGGCTCTGACGGTGCCAACGGCATAGCCCAAGGTGTTCATTTAAGATGGAGCCTTACTGGTGTATTGGGAGATAACCATTTGCCCAAAGGAGACTATTATAATGCCCAAAACAGCCAGTTGTCAGGCTTTAACCGCAAGGATGATTATGTAAAGGTATTCCGTTCTCAATATATAAATGCGCCAACTATATCTATTGATTTAGAATTTAACCGCCCGGTAATAAATTTTATAACCAGACAATGGATGTATACCATTAATAATACTGTTAATGAGAAAAAAATCACCAGCCGTGTAAAACTCAAATTTGATAATGCCAATGCCTATAAGCAACTGGCCAGAACAATTGATCCTTTATTGGATTATTATCGGTTTTTATCCTCCTACAATGAAACCATCACTTTAGAAATAGAAGGTAAAACGAGCTATTCAGTGGGGTTCCATTTTAATAATACCAGCAACGAAAAGGCAGTACTTAAGGTGAAAATGCTTTCGCAGATTGTTAATGACCCCGATAACACTACCGAAGTACGTAAAACAATGGTGCTGGATACCCCTGGGGACAGATTTGAATTCGAAAAAGCAGATAATATTGCCAAAATATCGATTAAAAAATCAGCAAATGCTGTCATTAAGAACTTTTATTTCTCAACCTACCACGATTTTTTAACTACCCGTCAGGAAACAGACTGGATGGAAGTAGGAAATGGTTTTGGTATTTCTTTAGATGATGCTGTTGTTTTCGATCGCTTAGAGAATGAAACCTATCCTATAGATCACCTTTGGCCACATTTTAACGATGGTACTACTGTAAAAGTGGCCAATTATCAGGATAAATGGTTAACCTCCAGAAACAATAATCCTTCGGTAAAAGCAGCGTTAAGCACTTATCTTCAATTAAGCGATACGGACCCAAGGGCAGAGGAAGTAATCACCAATGTAAATCCGGAACAACAGAACGAGGGTTTTTCGATCAGTTACCTGGATATTATTAATCTGCAGGCGCTTGATTATCATTTCGCACGGATGTTGGGACTGGGACATATCGATACACCGGTAGACAATGATGGCTTTATATATCAGGTTCGTTATACGAATAAAAGCAGTTTAAACTCATCTGCTACTTCTACTTATGTATACACCAGTTTACCCGTTACTAAAACCGATTACCTGCTGCCAGAGAAACCTAAAATGAGGCCGGTTGCTTACCAGTTTTTAGGAGATGACAGCGACAGTATGAACAGTATGCTTGATGATAAAGGTTATGCGAAATTCGATTATGCACGTGTTGTGAATATAGGTAGGGTGCCTTTTCCTGACGAGCTGGTTGATCATGATTTCTTTTCGGACCTGAATGTTGTCGAAAACCTGAATATTTTCGAAAATCCCAAGCCTGTTTTTTATGGATTGGAATACCGTGCAGAAAACCAATCGGCCTATGTGAAACCCGAAATCACCAGTGGCAATTTTCCTGATGAATATCACTATTACGCCTACGATAATACCAATACTCAAGGGGTATTAGAGCCTGAGCCCTTAAGGGATGATGTACTGAGTTTGTTTACCCATTTTGAAAAGCAACCCGGCAAACATTTTTATGCCATTTATGGTATAAACTGGTTTTCGAGGGTTTCTATACTGAGCGATGAGGTAGATACCGATGTAACCGAGTTCGAAGCGGTAAACACACTATTGCCGCCAAGTGATGTTGCAGTACAATATGTTCAAAAAGAAGATCCTTTATTGTTTACCACCTCTGCAGAACAAAGCTGGTTGGCCGGACGTAAACAGACTTTTGCCGGACAAGATATTGGTTTTACACGCGTAACTTTTAACTGGCTGGATATATTGGATGCCACCAGGTTGATCGATCAATCGGCCGCACAGCTTAATACACTGATCAAAGCAGACCATGTTAAAGCTTATTTTAACCCGGAATTACCCTTAACCATAACGGGGCAAATAAAGGATATCATCCATGAACCTGATGAAAAGCTGATTAGATTAATCGTCGGCAGCTATAAACAGATGGATGGTACTTTGATAACGCCGACTGTAGCACCTGGCGATTTTTTTAGATTTACAAATAGCTTATTGGCCACACCGAACGGCAAATACCGTGTAGAAAATATGGTAAATGGAAGTGCCGGGGTAGAGATAATCGTTGAAAGTATTAATGAAAGTAAGGTAGTTGATGATGAAAATGAACCAGGAGCTTATTCTACCCGAAAAATTGCAACCTTCCCTGAAATTGGAAGCAGGTTTTCTGTTGCCGAAAACTTAAGTAATCCCGCCAATTGGGAGCCGGTTATGGAAACTGTTCAGTTAAAAAGTTTTGCCGATGCAAACAATCCGAGTATAGAACGCATTTTTGATTCGGAAAACAGAGAAACCATTTATTGGGTAGGGGGGATTCATAATCAGGCAATTGTTACCCCATTGTTTGGAAGTGAATATCCAGATGGCTTATTGGGTTATTATAAGGTTAGCTTCGACAATACAGGCAATTTGAATGATCACCCTCAAATTAACCTGCCTTTTGATGCCAATGATCCCAATAAGAATTCGCCCGATCAGCTAAGACAGGCACATGTAGAGTGGTATAAAGGATTAATCAGGGTACCAACCCTAAATGAAGACCCGGAACCAAAACTGTTGGAGGTAATCAGGATAGAAGAAACACAACCTTTAGAACTGTATGTTTACGATCCAGGTTACCAGGACGACCCTATCCAGGTTTCGACACCTGCTGTATTAACCGTTCCGGTAAATTTTCATCCGGGTTACCGGGTTTACTTTTTTCCAGAGCCAGGTTCCAATCATACCTTTAACGGCACAAATATCCTTCCAGTTGGAAATGATAACGACAAACGCACGCAGCTTGGCCTACAAACGATAGATAGCAGACCTGAAAGCAACAATAGTGTTTCTGATGTTTCGGTGCCTGCCATACTGCTTGCCCGTAAAATTGAAGAACCCGTACAATTTGAAGCGCCAAGTACATTTGGTTTAAAAGTACGCCCCGATGCCACCGGAAAAGCCTCGTTTACTTTTGATGTTAAAATTGCACCAACGGTAAATGGCATAAAACGCACTCCATTTGGTTTTATGTTCTACAGAACAACCAATGAGGATGTATTGGAAGCTTTATACAAACCAAGCACGGTAACTCAGATTTTAGAAGCACTTGGAGATCTTGATGAGGACCCGTTTTACAGTCAAAGGTATTTAGAGTTGGTTAATTTAACTTTTGATTCGCCTACTTCGGGTTCATTTAAACAATTTCCTGCGATACCAAATTCTTATGGTTTTCCAGTTCCAGATAAGTTGGGGCTTGTTGATGATGCACATGACAGTTTGGAGGTTAAAAAATTAAAATATTTTGCCGCAATACAGGAAACTTTATTGCCCTTAACGGAGCAAACCCCGATATTGAATTTTATTAAAAAGGGCCTGCAGACCGAAAATGCATTGCCTGTAATCCGCGATCTGGATGGCAATTTGCTCGATGCAACAGACGTGGCCTTTAATCCTTTTCCAATGATTAGGCAATATAATAAACCATCGCAGCCCAATACCACCTATATCCGTTTTACCGATTACTTTTTAAGCGGGGCTTCGCGAAAATTATATTTTTTTGCCGGGGTAGAGGTAACCAATCAGTTAGAACCAGGCTTACTAAGTCCATTTGCTGGGCCCGTAACCATTTTACAAACACTTGCCTCTGCAGCTCCTTTGGTTACCGGGTTTGCAATTAATCTCGATTCTTTTTCTGCTGAAAGCGGCGCGTCGGTTGTTTTTAATATTGCACCGATCTCACCTGAAGACCGAATTTCGAAAATCAGGATTTACAGATCAAAAGATAAAGACAAGACCGTTACTCTTCAAGGTATGGAATACCATGTAGACCGTGATATTGTAGCTGAGAATATTGAAGGTTATGAAGTTACCGACGATTTTAGCGATTTAACAGTTGCACCACTTGGCGATACTGTTTATTATCGCCTGGCCGGTATCCGAACCATTATCAATGAAAAAGAAGAGGAAGAAGAAGTATTGTCATTAGGTACCGATGTAATAGCCATCACACTGCCAGATTATTTAAATCCCGAGGCACCCGAATTATTTTATGATGAGGTTGGAAACAAACTAACCTGGTCTGCTACTGCCAATCGGGCCAACTATTACGTATTTAAGCAAAATAACCGTGGTAACTGGGAAAAAGTATATAGTGTTGAGTTACCAACTTCATCGGGTGATATGGAATATGTTTTGCCTGCCCCGTTGATACCAGTAGATGAAGATGGTGATAAACTTTATTACCGATTTAAAGTACAGGTGCAAAATGCTTCAGGGCTGTTTAACCTTACCGATAAAGAATTAACTGTTTAATAAACATTACTAAAGAAAATTAATTTATGTCACAGCTACCGCCAATTACCGATGCTTATATAGATGAAATTATTAAAGCGCCTGATGCTTATAATCCTACATTAAATAAAACACAAGGGGTAAAATTAAGGGAGTTGTTAAAACTGATGCGTGACCAGAGTGAGCAGCAATCTGCTGGAAATGGTGTAATCTCTGCCACCTTTCAAGAATTAACCTCATCATTATTCTCTGGAACACTTGTCCCTGGAGCGCATTATTTATTAACTGATTACAAAACAACTTGGAAGCTAAGTAATGGAAACATTCGCCGAGCCGATAATTTTGAGCCAATAATGTTATTCGCATTGACATCTTCCAAACTTTCTATAGAAGCATACAGTGCCATTTATCCACAGGATAAAATATTCTATTTGGCTGGTGCAGTAGATTATGATGGCAGTATTAAACCATATTCGGAAGAAGATTGGCTTTATATGAATGGATTGATCCCAGAAACTGGTTTTATTTACCGAAGGATTGATTCTTTCACAAACAGGGATATCAATTTCGATTTTAGGGGCTTTTGGATAGGAGATGATAATTATCGTGGTAATTTGTATATCACTAATAATGTCAAAATATTTTCTGTTGGTTTAGATGCACAATATAATAAACAGCCCAAAATACTAGGCTATAGCAGTGTTAGTAACTCAACAGTAAACGTTGGATCAGGGCAATACGGAACCTCAGGTATTAATGTTTCTGTTCCAGAAACCTATGATGACCTTAAGATTGATATTTCCAATAGTTTTGTTGGAATATTGGCAATCGACGGAATTACAGATGAAATCTCATTCCGAAATAGCAATATTAAAGGAATATATATTAAAAATGGTTTGCCATCTTTTAATAATGTCAATAATTTTCAAATTATAAATCAATATGAAATAAATCTTCCTCATTATGATAGTGAAGCGCTTGCTTTATTGGCTAGTGAAGATGTAAAAGATAATGTTATCGTAGCAGATAATTATACACTTCTGATATCTTGGATAGGCGTTAATTTAGGAACGATGATGAATAATTTCTCTGTATTTTCTCCCTTGCAGGGACTAGATTAATGAAACAATTCATTATAACTAGGTCTGCGAATGGCAGGATATGCGATACACTAGAGCATTTAAATAAGTACGGCTTAAATCCAATGGTAGTGGAATGCGAAAACGTTAATATTCCTCATATTAATGTTTTATTAACAGTGCAACGGATCATTATGGAAAATATTAAAGAAGACAATATTATGATTTTAGAAGATGATGTAAGGTTATATAGACCATTTAATCCAGATCAGTTAGTGAAAGAAAATGAGTTTAATTTTTCATTAATCTGTACTGGGAGTTTTAGTGTTGGACAATTAAGAAAATCAGCTAATGAACAGCTTCCATATTGTACTTTTTTTTATGGAAGCCAGGGTGTAATATATAACAAATCGATTTATAAATTCTTTCTAAATATAAAGGATGATTATATAGATTCGGTGAGTAGGTTTTTGCCTAATGTATGTATCACTCTCCCGTTTCTAACCTACCAAAAAGATTATAATGAAAGAAACAAAGATAATCAGCTGATAAGAAGGGAACACAAATTTAAACAAGAGAGTAAAAGATTAGAAAAAATAATAAACTACAATAATTAAAAATAAACATGAAAGTAAATTTTAACAGGCCGCTATTAAATTTAGATGGATCAGAATCAGGAGAAACCCTGAACAAACTTTTGAGCAATATTTTGGCACAGGCGAACGAAGGGGTAACCGAGCCGATCAAGTTTTTCGATTGGGCGATCAAGATCTTCAATGATGGTGAGGTGGAGCTTGACAATACAGATGCCGAATTGTTAAAGGGCTTTATCAAGAACCACAAGCAGCTTACCGTTTTTGCCAAAGGCAGGCTGTTAGAAGTGTTTAAGGCAAAGGATTAGGCTTTTAAAGAGATTAAGATATTAGCCCATAGGCTACAACAAGTAAAGCACCATGGTCCCCCAGAGCTGTGGTGTGCCATTAACCCGATAGAGAAAAACTATGTCGAACATACCACCAATTGAAGATGGCTATATTGATGATGTCATCAAGTCGTCAGGCCCTTTAAAGCCCAACCTGAACAAAACCCAGGGTATCGAACTGCGTGCGCTGGTAAAGCTTCTGCGCGACCGTTTGGAAGGCGAGATCTCCGATCATTATGCCAGCAGCCAGGCAGCACTTTCGCAAAAGGCCAATATTGATCAGGTTGTTTTAAATACCACAAAGGTAAACGGCAGGCCTTTATCCGGTGATGTTGTGCTTGATAAGAACGATGTAGGACTCGGTAATGTAGACAATACGCCTGATCTGGATAAGCCCCTGAGCAGTTTTGCACAGGCTGCACTGGCATTGAAGGCCGATATGGTGGATGTAAACGAGCGTCTTTCATCCAAGGTTGACAAGGTTGCAGGTAAACAGCTTTCCACCGAAGATTTCTCCAGTGCAGAAAAAGACAAGCTTGCGGGCATACAGGACAGCGCAACTTCCAACCAGAGCGATGGCTACCTGTTGGCACGTGAGCACCATACCGGAGTTCAGGTCATAGAAACGGTTACGGGTCTCCGTTCTGAACTTGACGGTAAGGTTGGCCAATCAGAAAAAGGGCAGGGCAACGGTATTGCCACACTTGATGGCAATGGCAAGATCCCCCTGTCGCAGCTGAGCGAAGCGCTACTCGGTAGTGTGAACTATCAGGGCAACTATGATGCTGCAGGGAACAGCCCATCGCTTCCAGCTGCAGCTGGAAACAAGGGCAAATATTATGTGGTAGCTGTTGCGGGCAACCAGCAGGGACTGGAACTGAATATAGGCGACTGGATTATATCCAACGGTAATGTTTGGGAACGTGTAGACAATAACAATAAGGTTACCAGCGTAAACGGGAAACAGGGATCTGTAATGCTGGGCAAAGTAGATATCGGTTTAGGCAGCGTAGATAACACGAGTGATGCAGCCAAGCCTGTTTCTGCCGCTCAACAGGCTGCATTGGATGGCAAGGCGAACAGTAACGGCTCGAATGCAGCTGGCGTTTGGGGGATCGATATCAACGGCAATGCCAATACAGTAAGTATATTAAACAGCAGCCAGATATTTACAGCTATAAATGGCTCCAATCTAGGTTCCAATACGCTCAATGTAAATATATTCGGCCGTTCAGCTTATAGCGACAGGCTTGGAAATGGTGCGGCTGATATGGCTTTTCACTGGCAGGGCCAAGATGGACAACCTAATTGGTTATGGGGAAGTAATGCCCCAGGTGATATGTACGTTTACAATCCTGCTAATTTTAATGTGGCCCATGCTATTAATGCCGATAATGCTACAAATTGGAATAGAAGTATTGTTAATGATTTTGATTTGCCCGTCGGCTTTCAACTTTTGGAAGCAGGAGGCGAGACAACCAGTAATCAACCTATCGGAGGACAATGGGGGCAGGGAATCCAGTTTTCAACAAACAATAATCCGGCATATGGTAATCAGTTGGTTTTTACTGTAAATGGAAATTTATGGACAAGAACCAAACAGGGAGGCGCGTATTCTGGTTGGGATAGAATTATCGCGGCATCTCAACTAGGGAATGCAGCCTATTTAAATGCTTCCGTTTCATCCGTTGGAGATACCCTGGTTAGGCGGGATTCCAGTGGTGATATATTTGCAAATGCGGTGCATGTTTTCGCAATTACCGAATCGAATAATCAGACCAATTATGGTACCTTGGGTTATATGTATGGTGGTAATGGCGATAATTATATCAGGCGATATACATTCGATCATGTAAAGCAACAATTAGGTATTAGCAATTTGGGTAGTCTTTACCAACCCTTAGAAAATCAAAGGCTATCTAATTCAAATGCTGTACAGTTTCAATCTGTATTTTTAAACGAATATGTTTCAACTCCTAAAATTGATTTACGTGGGGTTGCAAATACCTCTTTCATTCAAGGTAACGGAGAATTTATTGATATTAGGCCTTCATCAGATGTAAGATTTCTAAGCATCACAAATAATGATACGCCAACGGTTGTTATTCATGCGAGAGATGGACAGGTTGATATGGCATTGTTGGTAAGTGCTGCGATACAAAACACAGGCAGAACGCTGACAGGTACACTATCATTGACTGCAACACCTCAAGACGTAGCTGATAGCGATAAGGTATTGGTTGGGAAACTAGGAACAGGGGATGCCTGTTGGGCAAGTAATAATTTCTTTAAAAATAACATATTAGGTTTAGGTAGCGCCGCCTACTTAAATGCAAATTCTGCTCATACAGCTGTAAATCAGGTTGTAACCCGTGATGGAAATGCTACAATGGGGGCTCAGGATGTATTTATAGGGGCTAAAAATGCTTATGTTTCAGCGCTTTTAGATGGAAAGGCCAATAGCCAGTATTTGACTGGAACAAGAGATATGAATGAGTATCTTCCTTCTGGTTTGTACGAAATTGAGTCGGCAGGAGGTATTTTGTCCAATACGCCTGTTGGCGATACTCAAGGTAATAATTTCTCCTACATCAGTATTGGTAGCCCAAGTAGGAATTTTCAAATGATGACAACATATGGAACTACCGATGTTCATGTTAGGAGCAGGACTACTTATGATGGGATTAATTATAATTTCAGCGCATGGGAACGTTTGGTTAAATCAAGCGAACTTGGCAGTGCTGCACATCTAAACGTTGATATGTCGCCAAGTAACCACACGGTTGTTCAGCGAAACGAGGCAGGACACATTTTTTCAACTTTTTTCAATGCAAGTGATAATACGATTGAAAGTTTTATTCCCAGTGCATTGTATGCATATAATGGTTCTGATGGTTACTTAAGGAAAGTTAATGCAAATGGAATAAGAACATTTTTAGGCTTAGGCTCTGCTGCATATTTAAATGCAAGTGGTGGTGATGATGCCATACAATTTGGTCATGTAGTAAAATATAATTCATCGGGATTTATTAGAACAGCTGCTAAAAATTATCCTCAGTCTGGTGGACTTACAGCTTTGTACGGTAGCAAAGGAGAAGATGACTTTGTTTGGGCTTTTAATAATGATGCTGTAAAAGCCTTTTTAGATTATAACGGAAGTCAAATTTATTCTGATGTTTCCAATGTTAATGCAGATATTCAAGTGTCAAAATACATGCGTTGGAAACAGCACGGTAGCGGTCACGTTATTTTTGATGCCTCTGCGGGAACGTCACCAACAGGAGCATCAATTGATAGGAACAACCCACAGGTACATGCTGATGGAGGTGTAAACCCTGTTTTGATGGGGTGGAATGGTATTAATACTTATGGGGTGCGTGTTGACAGTGCCAGACTTGCCGACTATTCTTCAAATACTGATAAATGGGCTGGATTAAGCAGGACCGCTGGCATTGTAAACAGTAGCGAAATAAGCTATTTGCACATATTAAACGGCCAGGGCGATAATTCTGGATTTGCAGATAGAAATACAATTAAATCATGGCTAGGGCTTAATACAGATAATCAATGGAGTACAGCAGCAGGCGATATAGACTTAAATACATTATCTGATTTTATTGTTCAAGAATCTTATGGCGCCTCTACCAATGTTCCATTTGGGCAACAATATAATTTAATAGTTAATTTTAAAACGCCATCTGGAGGTCCGAGAGGTTTACAATTAGCTTCTCATTACGGTTCCGTTGATCATTTTTATTTACGGAGCAAATTTGATACTACCGGCCAGTGGAAAGCATGGAAAGAAGTTGCTACGCATGATCAGTTAAGTTTACAGTTGATAACTAATGGTGGTACCATAACAACGCAGGCCATTGGCGTAAATATGTACGATGGCCAACCAGCATCGACAATATCATTGGCCATTGGTGATAATGATACTGGTTTCCAAAGGGGAGGAGATGGCGTAACAGGCTATTATTCCAATAGTAACTTTTTATACAATTTAAATGATCCTGCCTCAATTAGGAGTTTTTTAAACCTGAACACAAACCAGGATCCAACCTTTAGAAATTTAACTGCTAACGAAGCGCATTTAAATAGGATATGGAGCTTTTATGGTGAAGCTAGTGTTAATAATTATTCTTGGACGGATGCGGCCATTACAACTACAAGTATAGAAATTGTAACAAGTGGTGGCAATGTTTATACTGACAGGGCACCAACATTGGCTTTTCATCGGTACGGATCAGGAGGACCACAGTTTAGGTTAGATCCTACAGGTACAAATGTACTGTATCTTGAAAGTGCTAATGTAAATTCGGCACGTAGTGGTGCTACTTATGGCGGAGGAAACAATAACTATTTCAATAAATTAGTTATCGATGGTGGACTTCAGATAAGTGGAAATACTCAAATTGGAGGAATAGGTGGGTTTAATGGTTTCGAGTTAGGTAATGGAGATCAGGCAAGCTATGGTTCTTATAATTTTAGGTTTAGAGGATGGTGGGGAATGGGAATGTCCGATCATGTAGGTAACATTAATGGATATTATGATTTTAGAAGTGGTCTGTGGGATGTTAAAGGAGGATATAGGGTTAACGGACATATGATTGAAGATAGTAAACTTCAATCTACATCACATTATGGTACCTTCTGGTTAGAAAATAGTTGGGATGGTACTTATTGGCAATTACATTCCAATCATGGTTCGCCTGTTAATGTGGGTAGAGCAAATACAGCTGGCACCGCCGATGCCAGTAATTATGTGAACTGCCCGGATGGATCACGTCAACCCAATGATATTTTCCCTCAGAACAATCCCAATCGGGTAAGATTTGATTTCTCCAATGCGGCAAATGTAGGTGTAGGAGGTAATTATGCCGGGGTTATGACCTATTCTCCTTGGTCGGGTACTACAGCCAGTACGGGCGATGCCTCATACCAGCTAATATTTGGTTCAACTGGCCCTAACGCCGAAGGGGTACCAATGCTACGCATTAGAAAAGGTATTGATACAAGTTGGAATGGTTTCTATGATGTGTACACAAGTGCTGATATTGGCAAAGTGAGAACTGATTTGGGCCTTGGTGCGTCTGCTTACGAAGCAACTACATTGCAACAGGCTTATAACAGAGGTAATAGTGTAATTGGTTCTTTAAATATCGCCTCCAGCAGTACAACAGATACTGGATTCAATAGTGCAGGTTTGGTGATAAGAGAGGGCAATATGGGGGGAGCACCACAGGTTAAGCCAAGATTATCATTTCATTGGTCTGGAATAGTGGCCAGTCAGCTAATGCTAGAGTCAGACGGTGCAGTTTCTGTTTTCAATAATCCTGGTACTGGGTACGAAAAATTTAGAGCAAGTTCAATAGGCACATATGAATTACGTTCAATTAACACCCGTTCTGATGGGGGTGTTGGTAAGATCGACTTTGCTGATATAGGGATAGGATATAATCTTTCTGCCAAGTACTGGACATTTTGGAACGGTGCTAGTGAACACTATGGCATTACAAATGATTATAGTGGCGCTGGTGCCCAGCTATCTATAATAGCTGCCCAGGCAGGAGGCAATATCAGATTCTATTCAGGTATGGATACTGGTACTAACCGGGGGATTGAAAGGTTGTCGATTGAGTCTAATGGTGATATTTACGTTAAAGGCTATACTTATTTCCATGGAGATATTAAAATAGGTCATAATCAAGGAGCATCCAGGATTACCATGGGAGATATTGACGAACAGCAAAGAGATATCCACTGTAACTCAAATAGAATTGGGTTCCTAAATGCTGGTGGTGGCTGGGGTGCGTATTGTAATAACGATGGCGGCTGGATCGCTGACAATTATATTGGTGGAGGACGTGTATTTGCCGGTTTTGATAGTGGTATCGCGGGCTCAGTGAATGCATCCAATTGGTTTAGAAGTAATGGTGCATCAGGTTGGTACAATGAAACTTTTGGTGGTGGAATTTTTATGTCTGATCCAACTTGGGTACGTGTTCACGGCAATAAAGCGTTTTGGGCTGATAATGGAGCAAGATTTTTGGATAATATCACAATTGATAAGTCAGGTTCTTATGGAACATTAACTTTTGGTACATCGCCAAATGGAAATGACCCAGCTTTTATCCGTCATTTCGAAACGCCGAATGGTGGTAATAACGGTAGAATGGAATTCTCTGTTTCTGATGATATCGGGGAAAATGATTGTTTTTCTTTTGGATCAACTCCCGGAGGTAGTTTCCAAGAAACAATCCGGTTTACAACTGGGGGAAGTGCAAAGTTCAATGGATCGGTAAGTGCAACAGGTGGGTTTTTCGATACTTCTGATATTAACCTGAAAACAGTTGTCGATTCTAAGTTTGATGTTTCTGAAATCGAATCCATAGCCTTTAAATGGAAAAATGGAGATGATAAAGTACATTATGGCTATTCAGCTCAGGAAGTTCAAAAAGCTATGCCTGATGCTGTAAAAGAGCAGGCAGATGGTACGCTTTCGGTTAATTATACTGAAGTACTTATTGCGAAAATCAACATGTTAGAAAACGAGATCAAGGTTTTAAAAAGCAGGTCTAACTAAATTTTCCAATCAATAAAAAATAATTAAAAATAAAAACATGAAAGTAAATTTTAACAGGCCGCTATTAAATTTAGATGGATCAGAATCAGGAGAAACCCTGAACAAACTTTTGAGCAATATTTTGGCACAGGCGAACGAAGGGGTAACCGAGCCGATCAAGTTTTTCGATTGGGCGATCAAGATCTTCAATGATGGTGAGGTGGAGCTTGACAATACAGATGCCGAATTGTTAAAGGGCTTTATCAAGAACCACAAGCAGCTTACCGTTTTTGCCAAAGGCAGGCTGTTAGAAGTGTTCAAGGCAAACGATTAGCCTTTTAAAGAGATTAAGATATTAGCCCATAGGCTAAAACACAAGTAAGGCACCATGGTCCCCCAGAGCTGTGGTGTGCCATTAACCCGATAGAGAAAACTATGTCGAACATACCACCAATTGAAGATGGCTATATTGATGATGTCATCAAGTCGTCAGGCCCTTTAAAGCCCAACCTGAACAAAACCCAGGGTATCGAACTGCGTGCGCTGGTAAAGCTTCTGCGCGACCGTTTGGAAGGCGAGATCTCCGATCATTATGCCAGCAACCAGGCAGCACTTTCGCAAAAGGCCAATATTGACCAGGTTGTTTTAAATACCACAAAGGTAAATGGCAGGCCTTTGTCGGGGGATGTTGTGCTTGATAAGAACGATGTAGGACTCGGTAATGTAGACAATACGCCTGATCTGGACAAGCCCTTGAGTACTTTTGCACAGGCTGCACTGGCATTGAAGGCCGATATGGTGGATGTAAACGATAGGCTTTCATCCAAGGTCGACAAGGTTGCAGGCAAACAGCTTTCCACCGAAGATTTCTCCAGTGCAGAAAAAGACAAGCTTGCAGGCATACAGGACGGTGCAACTTCCAACCAGGGCGATAGCTACCTGTTGGCACGTGAACACCATACCGGAACCCAGGGCATAGAAACGGTTACGGGTCTCCGTTCCGAGCTTGACGGTAAGGTTGGCCAATCAGAAAAAGGGCAGGGAAACGGTATTGCCACACTTGATGGCAATGGAAAGATCCCTTTGGCACAGCTGAGCGAAGCGCTACTCGGTAGTGTGAACTATCAGGGCAACTATGATGCTGCTGGGAACAACCCATCGCTTCCAGCTGCAGCTGGAAACAAGGGCAAATATTATGTGGTAGCTGTTGCAGGCAACCAACAGGGACTGGAACTGAATATAGGCGACTGGATTATATCCAACGGCAATGTTTGGGAACGTGTAGACAATAACAATAAGGTTACCAGCGTAAACGGGAAGCAGGGATCTGTAATGCTGGGCAAAGTAGATATCGGTTTAGGCAGCGTAGATAACACGAGTGATGCAGCCAAGCCTGTTTCTGCCGCTCAACAGGCTGCATTGGATGGCAAGGCGAACAGTAATGGCTCGAATGCAACAGGCATTTGGGGGATCGATATCAACGGCAATGCAGCAACAGTAAACTGGAGTGGAGTAATAGGGAAGCCGATAAACCTGACTCACTTTATAAATGACCTGGGCAATTATGGAAACTGGATAACCAAAACGCAAGCTGAAGGGTGGTTCGCTGAATTAACAGGTGATGTGTTTACTGGTCAGGTGGAGGCGCCATCATTTAAGATCAATACTCCTAATGGCCTGCTTTTTGGGAATGATTTTTTTGGCGGCGGTGGAGATCAGGCAAGAATATATATTGCAAGGGTTAATGATGGGCTATCCGGTGAAGATCAGGAACTTCGAATAGAAATTGGTAATGATGCCCCTCTCGACAGAATATCTTTTAGAGCGTTAAACCCTGCTGGAATTAGCAATCCAAACGGAGTTTTTGTGGCTGACTGGGTGGTTTGGAATGCAGGGAATTTTAATCCAGCAAGCAAAAGCAATATAGAACATACCCATATATGGGCAAACATTACCGACCGGCCAACCAATTTAAGCGATTTTAATAATAACTTAGGATTAGGCTCACTTGCCTATTTAAATAACGGTGATGTATTGTCCTCCTCTATAACGGGTAATGCTACAACTGCAACGACGTCACAGTTTGCTGAAAGAGTCGGTAATGATAGCTCATACATGCGTTTTCATTGGGCTGGCCAAGATGGACAACCCAATTGGTTATGGGGGAGTAATGCCCCGGGTGATATGTATGTTTACAATCCAGCCAATTTTAATGTTGCGTATGCAACTTTAGCCGATTTTTCAAATAACTGGAAAACATATGCGGTAAGCAACTTTGACGATGTTACTGGCTTTAAGCTGCTAGAATCATTAAGTTCAAACACACTAAACCAGCCGAATGTAAATAATTGGGGGCAAGGAATACAGTTTTCTACAAACAATAACCCATTGTATGCTAATCAATTAGTCTATTCTGCCGACGGCCAATTATGGACGAGGTCTAAATCAGGAGGATCATTTGGTAATTGGGATAGAATATTGTCTTTTGGTCAGGATGCTACAAAATTACAGTCAACAACACATCAAGGAACCTATTGGTTGGAGAATAATTGGGATGGTACTTTCTGGCAGTTACATTCGAACCATGGTGCGGGTGTTAATGTTTATCGTGCGGATTATGCAGCAGATGCAGAGCGATGGGGTGGATGGTTAGCAAACTTTAACACCGATATTTCAGATACTGGAAATCCAATAAATGCTATTGCAGTACGTGATTTGGGGGATGGTAAGTTTAAATTGGGTTATGCTCCACAGGTAAGACAGTTTTTAGGACTAGGCTCTGCCGCTTATTTAAATGCAAGCGGAGGAAATGATCCAATTCAATTTGGGGAAATTATTAAATATAACTCTTCAGGATTTATTAGGACATCATCAAAGAATCATCTTCAATCTAATGGACTTACTGCTTTGTACGGAGCTAAAGGCGATGACGACTTTATTTGGGCTTTCACGCCCGAATCCGTTAAAGATTTTTTAGGGTTAGGTAGTGGTGCCTTTTTAAATGCGAATTCTTCATCAGTAGGTAATAGTTTAGCTTATAGAGATGGCAATGGATTTTTATTTTCAGAATACATCAATACGACTGGAGCATCTTCCAATATAGATGGTAATGGTACTTTACAGATAAGAGGCCTTTATGGAGATTATAATAATGATGGCTATCATAGGCTGTATAGTTCTTCTGCCGTTAAGGCGTTTTTAGGATTAGGTTCTGAAGGGTTTGGATACTTTAAAGGGTGGGAAAGAGGATTTGAGAATAAAAACCTGAATAATCAGATAACCCAGGGATTTTATGATATTTATTCAGCTGATAATCCAAGTGAATGGGCAAATGTACCTAATGGTGGCATCTATGGTAGTATGGCAGTATTTCATATGACCAATGTTACCACTCAGTTGGTTAGTGATAGTTCAAACAGACATTTTATCCGTAGCGGTTATGGAGGCGGATCAAATCCTATTACAGCGAGTTGGAGAGAATTGGCATTTCAAGATTCATTTGCAGGAACATATCAGCCTCTAGAAAACCAGCGGTTAAGTACAAATAACCAAGCCAATTTTGCTGGGCTTGTTATTAACGGCGGTGCCGATTTAATATTGGGTTCAACCGGGGGTAATGATATCGGCGATGTGGTATGGCAGGATACATTGGGAGAAAAGCATAGGCTTTGGGATGATGATGCAACAAATCAAACATTAGCCTATCGTTATAGAGTAGGTAATGTGTATTCCATTTTACACTCAGGTAATTTTAATGTTTGGACACAAGAGAAAGAAAATCAGCGGCTATCAACCAATAATAATGTCAATTTTGAAAGGATCTGGGCAAACTACGGTGCTAATACCGGCAATTATTCATGGGTTGGTGCGGCTTTAACCACAAATAGTATCGAAATTGTAAACAGTTCGTCTGGAGTAACAGATTCTTCACCAACGTTAGCCTTCCATAGATGTGGCTCTGGTGGACCTCAGTTCAGACTGGACCCAACAGGGACTAATGTTTTATATCTCGAAAGTGCTAATGCAAATTCTGCCCGAAATCCTTTTCAATACGGCAATGGAGCAAATAATTATTTTGCAGAATTCGTTGTTGATGGTAAACTACAATCTAAAGGGCGATTTAAAACATATGGTAATACCTTTCTAGGTGCATCCGATGCATTTGGCTCAGAGCCAACGGTTACTTTGGCTATCGGTGATAGCGACACAGGTTTGCATTGGACTGCTGATGGCAATGTTCAATGGTGGTCAAACAATCAGGCGCTATACAATATGCAGGATGTTTGGCGAACAAACAATTTTGATCCAAATTCGAAAGCCAATACCAGTCAATTGCAGTTGCAATATATCCGTAATTATGGCGGTGCTGAATTCTGGAGTGAAACAAATACAAGTACAGCATACTCTGACGCCGCACTTCAATTAAGAGAAAGTCAACACGGTGCAAGCACGGGCTTTTTAGCTCCAAGGCTCGCCTTTCATTGGGGAGGCGTAGCAGCCAGCCAGATTACTATTGAAAGTGATGGTAGGATAGCCATCACAAATAATCCTGGAACAGGTTATCAAAATTTTATTGCCAATAACGTTTATGGAGCTAACGATGTTTCAGCTAATTATACATATGGCCAGATATTTACTTCAGGAGGAAGGATTTGGACTGGTTACGATAGTGGTCTTGCAGGTGCTGTTAGCGCTTCAAACTGGTTTAGAAGTAACGGAAATTCTGGATGGATTAATGAAACCCATCAAGGTGGCATTTACATGGAGGACAATACCTGGGTAAGGGTCTATAACGGAAAAGCTTTTTTGGTTAACAATGAAGTAAATGCCAGTAGAATGGTCGTGAATACAGACTCATTTAAATCTACGAGTTTTAGGGGGATGGCTGGTGATTATGATCAAAATGGTACTACTGATAAAATTATCTGGACCATTGGTGATAACTGGGCAACCATCCAGAACATGTACGGAATCGGTTATCAGTATAGTACAAAATACGGAAATGCTCACTCTATTGTATTTAGGGTAAATGGAAATGTAACTTCCGCCATTAATTTAGAAAATGGCAATGGTTATTTTGATGGGAAAGTGAGTGCAGGTACGGGTAGTAATGGTGGTTTTGGGAATGCAACTTATACACAAGGGCATAACAATATCTGGAGATTACATTCGGATCCTGAATACGGTATAGCATACTATCAGTATTGGGGCGCTGCTGGTAGTTTGGATGCTACTGGTTTCCACTTTGGTGATAGGAACAATCCTGTGTTTTTCGTGAGAACAGATGGAGAAGTGCATGTGGGCAACGGTAAAGGATCATCCTCATTAGTAATGCACGATATTGATGATGCCACTAGGGTTTTACACACCAATAGCAACAGGATAGGATTCCTAACTACGGGAGGATCTTGGGGCTCTTATTGTGAAAATGATGGGGGCTGGAGAACGGACGCTGAATTTAGGGTAGGAAGTACTAAAATAAATGGGAGTGGCATTAACGTTACCGCTGGTAATGGGAATGGCATAGGTTTTTGGGAAAGTGGTTTTGCTGGTGCTTACTCAATCTGGATGGGAGAAACCACCGCTTATGGCGGTAATCTTTCAGCTGATGGTGGTAATGATTATAATATGTACTTCAGGATGACTGATGGTAATCGAGGGTTTGTGTTCAAAACCGGGAATGGCCAAGATACCCTGCAGATTACAAATAATAAAATAACAGTTAATGGCATAGTAAGTGCATCCGGAGGTTTTTATGATACCTCAGATCAGCGTCTAAAAACAGAAACTGTTCAGATATTTGATGCCAGAAATATAAAAGCGCACACATATTTCAAAAATGATCAATTAGAAACCGGTTATTTTGCACAAGAGGTACAAACCTCAATGCCGCATACGGTTAAAAGTGATCGTAACGGTATCCTTTCATTAAGCTATACTCAGGTTTTGGTTGCAAAGGTTGCCAATCTAGAAGATGACGTTAAACGATTACAGGAAGAAATTAATTTTTTAAAACAGGGCATATGAGTTGGAGTAGCTTAACTGGAAACCAAGCTGTTTCTGGTAATAATTTGCAGGATGCAGTTAATGCAAAAGTATTTACATTAAAACAGAATCAAAATATACCCAATAATGATAA
Source organism: Pedobacter sp. R-06 (assembly GCF_049913135.1). Classification (NCBI taxonomy): domain Bacteria; kingdom Pseudomonadati; phylum Bacteroidota; class Sphingobacteriia; order Sphingobacteriales; family Sphingobacteriaceae; genus Pedobacter; species Pedobacter sp. R-06. The sequence continues at coordinate 329,557 of NZ_CP183977.1, forward strand.
ATGTCTTACCAGGGCAGAGATATCTTTATTAATTGAAATATATGAAATTCCTTCTGATCAAAAATTGGTTTTAAAAAATGAACTTGTATCCAAACCTGTATACACCAATATAGGCGTGCTGGATAGTAGTGCCTTTATGATTTGTAATAATGAACAGTACATATTTATATCTGAAAAAGACAAACACCGTGTTATCAGATATCCTATAGCTGGCGGAAAAGGAGTTGTAATTGCTGGTAATGGAGAAGCGGGAGCAGGTGAATATCAGCTTAATAGTCCCCTTGGAGTAGATATCGTAAATAACTATTTAATGATAGCGGATTCTGGCAATAAAAGGGTTGTTTATTGTAGTGCAGTTGGTATCCCCGGAAATAATTTATTAACAACTATAATTAATTGTGTAGGAAGTGCAAATGCAACGGGCTTCGATGTACCTGTACACGTTTCAGGTCAAGTATTTTCAGCTGCTACAGGTATTCAATCTTTAGTATCCTGTAGATTGATTTCTTCGGGTAATTCTAGACCTGTAACTATCGGAACTACTAACTTAGACAATGGCAGTTTGAACTTTAGCAATAATTATCCGAATGGTAATTATGATTTTTCTGGATACGACGATATGTTTATACAATATACCGACATCGGAACTTTAAGAGCTAATTATGTAACTGCCCAAAGTGGTGATTTTAATTTTTATTATAGATCTTATAGGTTTGACAGCGGTCAGATTGATACTTTCCGGACTCAAAATGCGGGATCCGAACCTTATTTGCCATTTGCTTTTTTATGGGTGCCATTTAATGTAGGAACGGGTTTTAAAAAGTTAATATCCGTTTTTGGAGGCTATTTAAGGGTTCATGTGAATAACGGAACCGGGAATGTAGAAAAATCCCTAAGTATACCATCCTGGATGTCTGATATCAAAGGAATGTCTGCTCAAAAATATCCTTCATTAGATAGTAACGGTTATCCCCGTAAACCAGTATTTATTCTTGCTGGCAACAGAGTTTGTAGATGGATGGATGATGTTTTTACAGAAATCCCAATAGGTATCGAACCAAATTATTACCTCATAGATGCAAATGCTTTTGCAAACTATTCTTCCTCAATCGATGCTTGTACCTTAGTACCAAACGGTGACGAGTATTTTGGACTGTTTACTACAAACGTTTCAGGCTCGGCTAACATCGGCGATACATTATATGTTTATCACTCTGGTTCTTACCATATAATTGATATGGACTATTCATACATCAGTTATAATGAGTTAGGACAAAAATTATGGATTCGGATTAATCCGAATGGTGTCGTAATAGAAAAAGGAGCATGTTCTTTTTCTAAAAACTTCAGCATTTATCAATCCGGTAGAAGACTGATATTAAATGCAGATAATGGAGCGATAACTAATGATCTTAATGTACTGGTAGAATTTACTGTATTAAATGATTCAGGTTTTGAGGCTCTTCCTGACAGTCGCTACATTACATTAAGCGCTGGTGCTACTTCCGTTAATTCTTCAAATATCGTCGGTAGTCCAAGTGAAATTATTTCTATCAATAATATTTCTTTTACTCCTGCCACAAGTTCAGGCTATACTTTATATGTTAATGGATATTCTGGCAATGATGAAATGATATTAAATTAATCTAAACTATTTTACACCCTTGAATGATTTTATAAAGCTAATTACCCAAAGCTTCATTCCTGCTTTCGAAAAAGGAATATTCGAAATCCGCTTTAGTTTTAAGCGTTTAACGCTGAGAACATTGGTTCATGACTTTATCTCTGTAGCCTCAAGTATCGGTTTTGTTATCGTGCCAGCATTTTTAGTAGGGTTTATTTTTTTATTGCTACCACAGGGAAGGGATACACTTTTACTCGTTGTAGAAAACCTATCCGCTTGGAATTTTTTACCGCTCATTTTTTTGATGCTTGGAATTACGGCATGGAGTATGGTTTCAGAACTCAGTGTCCGTTACGCAATTTACATTTCTGATAATTCGGGTAAAAACCTCAGCGATGACAGGGTGATGTGGCGGAAAACCGTTCAGAAATTGCTTGCCGCAATTTTTTTATTGTGGCCGTCTTTTATCGTTTTTGTCGGGATGGTTTGGAGTATGGTTACGGCCACCTATATGGAAAAAATACCTAGGGTTTTATGTTTTGGTGTTTGTTTTATTCTCATTTATTGGTTAATGTCCTTCTTGTCGAATAAATATTTTCGTAAATCTGGTAAGGCAAGTGCTGGTATTTATTTAAAAACAAAGCTTGGAGAACGCTCTTTACCCGATCAGGAGCAGAAATATCTGAGGAAATTATATGGAATTTATGAAGACTTTATTTATACATTACCAAAACCTTCTAATTTTCAGGGACCTTATAAAGAAGATCTGTTAGCTTTCTCAAAGTATTTTACAAAATCCAAAAAAGATTTTACTGAGGGATTTCCCCAGAATCCAAAAATACTCATTGAAACACGTATTGTTCCTGCCGCTTTTAAACTAATTGATCAAGAAAAAATACTAAAGAGCAGAGGAGAGTTATATAAATGGACCTACGAAATTCCATCGATATTTTATAAAGGCCTGCATAAACAGATTAAACTATTTGCTGGACTTTCTTTTTTATTGTTTATTTTAATTTGTTTTATCCCTGGGTGGTGGCCTGTTTTTTCCTGGATAGGGGCACCTGCTCTAATTTGTTTTGCATTTGCTTGTTATACCGGTATTTATATGGGACTTCTATATCTGGATAAGTCTCTGCTCAAAAAATGGAAAATTTCCATGCGTTTTTTGTTGATTATTATTCTTTTATTATGCTCTATTTATAATCAGGATCATCCAGTTCGAATGGAACGACACAAATCCAATGATCGTGCAACTGTTGTAAATCAGTTTAATAAATGGTTTGCTGTTTATAAAGAAAATATTGACAAACAAATTCCAAAAAACAAACAGCTGAATAAATATCCGGTTGTTTTTATTTGTGCGGAAGGCGGTGCCCTGCGTACCGGGGCTTACACAAGCCTATTTTTAGCGGGTTTGGGCACTAAATTAGAAAAGGAACATCATGTCGATTTTAAAAAATCAGTTTTTGCAATGTCAGGGGTTTCAGGTGGTGCTGTTGGCTTGGGTTTATACAATGCATTAATTTTTGAAAGCAACGATGATGTATCATCAGAAGAATCGGTTGAGTTGTCTAAAAGTTTTTTCCTGCGCGATTCATTATCCCCTATAATAGGCAAAATGCTGTTTGGTGATTTCCTCAACCTATTTCTGCCTTGGCATGTTGATTTATTTGACCGTTCTATTGCGCTTGAAAAATCTTGGGAAAAATCCTATCAATCGGTAGTTGGTGAAAAACAAGAAAATATATTTGCAAGAAGTTTCATTGCCAAAAAAACAAAACCAGATCAGCCATTATTTATCATCAATACAACAGAGGTTGAAACAGGGTTACAATGCTGGATCAGTAATCTTGTGCCTGATAGTTTGTTGTTTAAAAAACAGAGAGATTTGCTGGCAGATAGAGTGAATAATTTGAATTATAGTACCGCGATAAATTTTAGTACCCGTTTTCCCCTATTTTCTCCTGCTGCAAAAATCGGTGGCTCAAACCAAAAACCCCGTTTACATTATTTAGATGGAGGATATGTAGAAAACACTGGGAGTGCCTCTATGTTAGAAATACTTGAACTATTAAAAAATAGATCTTCATATTTCAATCAAATTACGCCCATCGTAATCACTTTACTATTTAGTGAAGAAGATAAAACAAATCCAAACATTAACTTCGGTAATGAGCTTTTAGAAGTATTAAATGCGGTTACAAATACAAGATCCGGAAACAGTAAGATCAGCAGATTTAGAATTAAACAGTTTTTAAAAAAAAACGGCAGTGGTTTTGCTATTGATGCGCCTCTAACTGCTGCAGAAAAAAACGCACCAATGAACTGGGTTTTATCTGCTCAAAGTATGAATAATATTAACCGCGATGTAAAGGATAAATTAAATAATACAACAGAGTCGGGAATAATTACGAAATTACTAAAGAGTGATTTGATTTATTCTAAAATAAAATAGTTCAAAATCAAATTATAGTTTCCTGCAAACACCATGTTCACTAAACCCTTGTGAAAAAGATATAAAATATATTATCAGAATTCCCGTGTTTTTTAATAGTGAACTCAGTTTAGCCTGCATTTCAAATTTAACTAAAAATCATTCTAACATTCTTCTATAATGTGATCTTCTTCGATTATTGTAAACTCGTTTCAATATCGGATCCCTTTAGCTTCATTCTTTAAAGGTTATCTATGCCGTTAAAATGCAAGACTGGTCTTCGGTTGTAACTTCTTTTTCATGGTTTAGGTATTAAGGTGGGATAGGCGTGTTTATTATCACACACATATGGCGGTGAAATGGGCATGCCATCCGGCAATGCCCAGATCGTCGTCTTAACTATCACTAAATGCTGGCCACACTTCTACAATGACCAGTATGTCTTTATTTATTATGAAAAGCGTTTAATCCGCTTTCTAAGAATTTTTTATAATTTGTTACTTCATAATCAGCGCCCTGTGGCGGTGCCAGTAGTGCTTCTGTTTTGGGATCGAGCAGTACATAAAAAGGCTGTGAGTTAGACTGGAATTTCCTGGCCTGCAGATCACTCCATTTTTTACCAATGGTATTGAGTTTTCTTCCCTCTGGTGTAATTACTACGTCGGCTGGTGCCAGTTCCGATTTATCATCCACATATAACTGGATCAGTACATAATCATCATTGATCATTTTGTACACATCCTTGTCCGGCCAAACATTAGCTTCCATTTTTCTACAGTTTACGCAGGCATGGCCGGTAAAATCGATCAGCACAGGTTTGTTCTGTTTTTTGGCTGCGGTTAAACCTTCGTTATAATCGAAATAGGCATTCAGTTTTAACGGTGCATGGAACTTATCTGCATATTTATGCGGGCCATCTGTTGATGTTTGTTTTCCTGCCAGTAAGCCAGCGGTGTAGAGGTCAAAATCTTGTGTTTCCTGTGGTGGAAGAAAAGCCGATACACTGCGTAACGGTGCACCCCACATACCAGGGATTAAGTAAATGGTAAAGGAAAGAACTATTGTTGCCAGAAAAAGCCTTGGTACGGAGATAAATGCCAGCGGGCTATCATGCGAAAACTTCAGTTTACCCAAAAGATAGATGCCCATCATCCCGAAAATGACGATCCACAGGCTTAAGAATATTTCCCTGTCAAACCACTCCCAATGGTAGGCCAGATCTACATTGCTTAAGAATTTTAGTGCAAAAGCGAGCTCCAGAAAACCGAGCACAACCTTAACACTGTTTAGCCAACCGCCAGATTTGGGCAGTTTGTTCATTGCCGATGGAAAGAGTGCAAACAGTGCAAAAGGAATGGCCAGGGCCAGGGAAAAACCGAACATGCCTATTGCAGGTCCTAATAAAGCCCCTGTTGTGGCTGCCTGTACCAGTAGCGTGCCGATGATAGGGCCTGTGCAGGAGAAAGATACCAGAGCCAATGTTCCGGCCATGAAAAACAATCCTGCAATGCCACCTTTGTCAGAATTGGCATCCATTTTATTTACCCACGAAGAGGGTAGGGTAATTTCGAATGCCCCTAAAAACGAAGCTGCAAAAACAACCAGCAAGAAGAAGAAGAAAAAGTTAAAGATACCATTAGTGGACAGGCTGTTCAGGGCATCAGCACCAAAAATTACCGTTACCAAAAGCCCAAGTACCACATAAATGAGGATGATGAAAAAACCATAGAGTGCCGCACGCCGAAAGGCCCTTCCTTTTTCTGAACCTTTGGTGAAAAAACTTACCGTGAGGGGCAGCATGGGGAAGATACAGGGCATCAGCAAAGCTGCTAAACCGCCAACAAAACCTGCAATAAAAATTCCCCACAAGGTTTTGTGTTCTTCTTTTGATGGAGTAACTGTTTTTTGAATAGGAGCAGTAGCAGCTATTTTAGCAACAGTATCAGTTGTTTTAATTGTGCTGTCAACCGCTTCTGGCTTAATCTCTGTAAAAGTCAGCTCTTCGGTATTTGTGCTATCCTGTGCATATCCATTTAAGGATATTGCACAGCAGAACAGCAAACCGAGACAGATTTTCTTTAAGGATATCATATGCTTTTTGCGCTTATTTTACAGGAATGCTAAAATCTACCTGTTCTGGCGGCAAACATTGCTTGTCATCGCATACCATAAACTCTACATTACCTTTAACGACTGCCGTTTTGCCCTTTAGCTTAATTTTTTGCTGAAAGACTACCGATTTTTCAAAATAGCTTACATCCATTTTAAAAGTAGATTCGAATTTGGTTATGGCTTTTGGTTCGATGGTTTTTCCGACCAGGGTGTAAGCGCCCGATGCTGGAAAACTAAAGGTTGTTTTAACCGGACCGCCATCTTTAACAAATTGCGAATAAAGGTGCCAACCCTGATCTACGGTGGCCTTAATGAAAACTGTAGCCGTATTTGGCCCGGTTTTTTTTGCTGCGTAACTCCAGGTTACAGGTTTTAAAATCTGGCTGTATGCACTAAGGCTGATCAGGCATATGGCACAGAATAAAAGGGTGGTTTTTTTCATGTTTTGGTTTATTTGTTGATTGTTTTAATTAGTGTAATCTGCTAAAGGCCTGGTAGTCGATAAAATCTACTTCAGGAGCAATATATCCCGCTTTAATAGGTTCTACCTTCATTAGATCAGTACTTAAATATTTTTTGTTGCTATCAGAGAAGATGGTAACTACACAGCTCTCAATTCCCATTTTCTGCTGTTGTTTTATGGCGCCTATTACATTAGCACCTGATGATATGCCTACGGCTAAACCAAGTTTCTCGGCCAGTTTTTGTGCCATCAGTATGGCATCGCCATCGTTTACCTGTACCACATCATCCAGCTCGTTCAGTTTAACGATTTCAGGGATAAATTCGTCAGAAATACCCTGTATCCTATGGCTGCCCACTTTATAACCAGTAGTTAGGGTTGGCGATTCTGCAGGCTCCAATGGATGTATCTTAATGGCCGGATTCTGCTTTCTTAAGAAATTTCCTACCCCCATAATAGTGCCCCCGGTTCCTACTCCGGCAACAAAAGCATCGGGCGAAAGGTTTTTCAAGCGCAACTGCTCCCAGATTTCTTTACCTGTGGTATGCTCATGTGCTTCAGGATTGGCGATATTTTCGAACTGCTTAGGCAAGAAAATATTTGGATCACTTGCTGCCATCTGTTCTGCAAGTTTAATGCTGCCTATAAAACCACCTTCTTCTTTGCTCACCAGAATAACCTCTGCACCTAAACTTTTAATAATATCCATGCGCTCTTTGCTCAACCAATTTGGCATAATGATGGTAACCGGATGCCCCAAAGCTTTACCTATGGCTGCAAATGCAATCCCGGTATTGCCGCTGGTGGCTTCAACAATCCGATCACCAGCTTTAATCTTACCTTCGGCATACGCTTTTTTTAGGGTGTAAAGCGCCATCCGGTCTTTAATGCTGCCAGTTAAGTTGTAATGTTCGCATTTCACATAAATTTTGCCTACACTCCCAAGGTAGGTGTAATTGAGCTCAAGCATTGGTGTGTTACCAACCAGAAGCGATAAATGTTCAAATTTTCCCTCCATGGCAGAAGTCATTTTATTTGCTGTTATTGTGGTCATAACTGTTGATTAAATCGCATAGCAATGGCTATTTTGATTGATTTTTATTTCGGTAAAATTCAGTATTATAATTTTTTACATCAATACATGTTGTTTTTTACAGAAATTTTCTGCTTTTTTGGCTGTTATTTAATTTTTATTTCAGTTTTAGTTTGATTTTTGAACGTCCATTATATTTTTTTTCAATTTATTAACGTTTATGACCCACGGAGATTTAGATCAGGTTGATGTAGAAATACTAAAATTGTTGCAACATGATGCCTCTTTAACCAATAAAGAAGTATCCTTGAAGCTGCATAAATCTATAGCTACTATACATGAACGGATAAGACGATTAAAGGAACAGGGCTATATTAAAAGGATTGTGGCCATTCTCGACCGGAAAAAGATCAATAGAAACCTGATCGCTTTTTCGCATGTGCTGTTGAAGGAGCATACGGCTAAAACCCTGATCGAATTCGAAACCGAAGTTTCGAAGTTTGGCGAGGTAATGGAATGTTTGCAGATGACCGGTGCGCACGATTTTATTCTCCGTATCGCTACTAAGGATATGGATGATTACCACGAATTTCTGCGGAACAAACTCGCTACGCTGCCCAATATCACAACCGTTCAAAGTTATTTTGTACTCTCAGAGCCTAAAAGCGAAACGGCATATCCTATCTGATCCCATTAGGTGGTTTGTGATAAGTTTTTCTGCCCTATGAAAAATGTAATCCAGGAAGCTGTTGCTGGCAATCGGGGTAATGTAATTCTTATCATCAGAAATTATATCGTTAAACAAACAATTTTCAATAATTAAAGCGGGCAGGTACTTGCAAGGCGGCGATGCAAAAACCAAATCATAATTTCTCCATTCCAGCCACTGAAAATATAAATCCAACGCCATAAACATTGTTGATTTTTACGTTTGAAGAAACAGCAAGCAATTTCCGAAGTCTGACGATAAAAACATCAAGACTTCTTCCTAAAAAATAGTCGCTTTCGCCCCAGATCTGAACCAGAATCTCTTCCCGCCTGATGATTATGTTCCTGTTTTTGTTAAGGTATTCCAGCAACTCCGCTTCACGCTGTGTCAGTGTTATTGGGATTTGCCCAGGAATGCTAAGCTCCAGCAAGTTTTTGTTCAGGCGTAGGTCACCTATGTTCAGTACATTAGATACTAATTCCTTTTGCCGTTGTGCCTGTGGGATTTGATGCCAGATAATGTTCCGGATTCTTAATACCAGTTCATCAATGTCAAAAGGTTTACAGATATAATCTACTGCACCAAGTGTAAGTCCTTTCACCCTGTCGGGTTTCTCTTTGCGCGCGGTAAGAAAAAGAAAGTATACATCGGGATTGCGCTCCCTGATTTTTCCAGCGACCCCGAACCCATCAATATCGGGAAGTTGGATATCTATGATAACCAGATTGTAATCAGCGTGATTTTTTTGATATAGGTTAATAGCTTCTGTTCCGGAACAGCACCAATCCACCGAAAAATCCATCAGTTCAAGGTACTGCCGGGTTACATTACCCAGATCTGTTTCATCCTCCACATAAAGTAGTTTTCTCTTCACCTCCTGCATTAAATCACAATTAAAATTTCGCTTCCCATTCCGACGCTACTTTTCACTTCCAACTTCCAGTTATGGATCTGGATGCATTGCTGGACATAATACATGCCAAGACCTAAGCCGCTAACATGTTCCCGGCCAGGATTTTTGCCCCTGTAAAACTTGTCGAAGAGATGTTTAACCGTATATTCTTCCATTCCTATTCCATTATCTCTTATACTGATCCTCAAACCATTCGGTGTCCCGTCAACGGTGATATGTATTTCTTTAGGCGTTTTATCACTATATTTTATGGCGTTATCGAAGATATTGGATAACATTGTAGTCACCCAGAATCTATTCAGGGATACTGGCGTTTCGTTGTGTATACCCTGTGTATAAAAATATACATTTTTATCATTCGTTTTAACACGGTAGTCTTGTATTACCTCAGTTAAAAGTTGGCAGAAAATAACCTCTTTTTTTTCTATTTCGGTATTTACACGGGTAATGTCCATCACCTGATCAAACAACGTCTGTAACTGCTTGGTTTGCCTTGCAATGATTTCAGTAAATTCAGTAATACTTTCTCTGCTTTTAAATACTTTTTCATTCTGTAGAGCACGGTTTGCAACCATAATTGTTGAAATAGGGGTGTTGAATTCGTGGGTTATACTGTTTATAAAGTCAGATTTCATGTCCGAGATCTTTTTTTGTTTAGACCAGCTTTTAAATGTGAGGTAATAGACAGAAAAGATCAGCAGCAGTGCAAACAGGGTAAGCAATAAAACCGGAACGGCACTTTTGAAAATCTGAGACTGCCGGTTGTTGTTATCTGCAAAGATAGTAAAGGTAATATCATAGGAATATGGAATGGATGGACCCATTGATATTGAAGTTGCTATATTTTCGGTCCGGGGAAACTTAAGTTTTCCCCCGATAATATACCCTTGCGGAGACTGTAGGCTAGATTTTAAAAAAGGATATTTCTTGAGGTGGTTATATAAAGGGATCGGCTTATTATCGCTAAACCGGAGGCTGATGCTGTTTATGACGATGAGATATTCAAGCTTGCTACCCAGTTTATGCATTTTTTTTGTCTTTTCTAATAGGGAATCAGTTGGGTTTTTAGCACGTAAGTCCTCAAACATAGCTGTAAGTAGCGAATCGGAGTAATTGTTGTTTATCGTGCCTGATTTATGATATTCCTTTTCCAATAAACGGATATTGTTTATTAAATAGGTGTCTACTAGAGAAAGTCCGCCGGAATAGATATTTTGCTTGAGGTCTTTTAAGTAAAACTGTTTCAATCTTTGTTTCAAGTCAACCTGATACTGCCTATCCATCAGCTCAAACGTGTTATAGATCAGGTAGAGTAATATTCCCGTCAGAACTAAAAACCCGGTGAAAGCGGTGAGCTGATATTTTTTTATTTCGGTCATTTTGCGCTAAAATAATAAAAAATTGAAGCGGTCTGATTCCATTAACATTTCGTTATGATTTCATTAACAGGATTTACAAGAAATGCCGGATAAATTTGCGTACCGATAACGGCAAACCGTATTGCCATTATTAACAACTTTTAAACATTATTTATAAAAATGAAAAATTTAACTTCAACAATTGGATTGCTGATAACATTATTGACTGCCGTTACTACCTATGGACAAACAAACAGGCCTGCTGCTGCGTACGGGCGTGAGGAATACATAGAAGTTGAGAAAAATGTAAAACTTCATGTAACTGACCTGGGTGAAGGGCAGCCTTTAATCTTGATCCATGGTTGGCCGTTAAGCGACGCCATGTACGAATATCAGTACGCTTATTTTGTAGAAAAAGGCTTCAGGGTAATCGGTATTACGCTACGGGGATTTGGCCTGTCAGACAAACCGGGAGGTAAATACAATTACGATGTTTTTGCCGATGATATTAAGGTGGTTCTTGACAAATTAAATATCCAAAATGCCACAATTGGTGGATTTTCAATGGGAGGGGCAACAGTGATTCATTATGTAGCCAAGTATAACGGGGCACATGTATCAAAAATGGCCTTATTTGGAGCAGCAGCTCCGATATGGACAAAAAGAACCGATTTTAACTTTGGACTTTGGACAAAAGACGACGTAGACGGTTTAATCAAATTGAATAACACAGACAGACCACAATTACTGGCCAATTTTGGTCAGATATTCCCCGCAAACCAGACAAGTGTTGCTCCAGGCTATGGTGCCTGGTTGGGTACAATCCAGGCACAAGCCTCACCTTATGCGATGGCAGAAGGTCTTAAGACTTTAAGAGATGCGGATTTGCGTGCTGATCTGAAAAAAATTCAGTTGCCTACATTGATTTTGCATGGTAGATCGGATAAAATCTGTTCTTATGACCTGGCAGAACAAATGAATAAACTGCTTAAAAATGCTAAACTGGTCCCTCTTGAAAAAAGCGGCCATGCCCTGTTCATCGAAGAACTGGAAAAATTCAACACAGAACTTTTGAACTTCATTAAACAGTAAAAACCGTATGACAGGAGGTCGTGTCACAAATATAGATTTGTCATCCTGAGCTTGTCGAAGGAGCTGTTTAATACGCTTTAAGGTGTTTCGACAGGCTCAACATGACAGCATCTGAGCTGAAACGCTTCTATGATACAGCCTCCTGTCTAAAAACGTTAAAGAAAATGAAAAATGCATTTTGGCTGTTTCTTATCATATCTGTTTGCTCCTGTAAACCGTATACTAGTGTAATAAGGCATGCCTTGAGCGAAGAGAATGTACCTTATTCAAAAGCTGTTATTGCCAATGGGCTTATATATGCTTCAGGCCAGTTAGGCATAAATCCCCAAACAAATTTGCTACAGCCAGATCTGGAATCACAAACCAGGCAAGTCATGGATAATCTAAGGATTTTATTGGAACAGCATCATTCGGGTATGCAGCACATTATTAAAGTAAATTTATATCTGAAAGATATTTCACAGTTACAGCGGGTAAATGAAATTTATACCGGCTACCTTTCAGAAAGAAAGCCGGCCAGAACTTCTGTTCAAATTAACGCTTTACCTCTGGGTGCTTTAATCGAAATTGATTGTATAGCACTTGCCAAATAAATCTTTAAACCTCAAAAAAAAATGAAAACATATCAACGTTACTTCTTACACATCATTGCAGTTTTAGGCCTGTTTGGCTGCTTATTGACAAATAAAGCGATAGCGCAACAATCTGGTATCAAGCGTACAGCTCTTCAACGACATGACCTTTCTGTGCCGGGATATGAAGCGATCCAGGTGCGTGTCGATTTTGAGGCAGGTAAGGCCTTTGGCCTGCATTCACATCCGGGTGAGGAAATTATTAATGTTTTAAAAGGGGAGCTGGAATATATGATTGAGGGAGAAAAACCTGTTGTGCTGAAAGCGGGTGGAGTACTTTTCATTCCTGCTGGAAAAAATCATTCTGCCAGGAATATTGGCAAAGTAAAAGCTTCTGAACTGGCAACTTATATTGTAGAAAAAGGGAAACCGCTATTAACATTGAAAGTTGAGAAACCCTAGTTAAATAAGATAAAAAAAACTTAAATTGAGCGTAGGCTGCAACGATAACTGTAGCCTTGTTTTTATTCTTTTCTATCATATGTGGCCACAGCAGTTTTTTAAACAAAAAAGGCGGTCCGTAAACAGACCGCCTGAACCAAAATATAATTCTTTTTTATTTGCTCAGTGACGCTAGTGCATTTTCCGTGTTTAGGCTGGTTTTTGTATTAGCTGCAACGAATTTATCCATTGTCAGCTTTTGTCCTTTACCCATTACGAGCATATGGTCGCCAGTTGAACCACTTAAGGTTAAATCGGCATGATCTTCGATTACAGTATATAACCCTTCAGTTTGTGCGTTTAAGTCTAGTGATGCATTTCCGCTTAAAAAAACCTGCAAATATTGTGTATTGATTTTACCCTGTGTTTTCACTTTAGCGTTATCCGTTGCATGGATGCGGTAAATATCATTTACGTAAATGGTAAGTTTTGCAGTGCTGTTATCCAATGAGGTGATCTCTAAACCATCTCCGCTCTGCACAACCTTAACTTTGCCGGTGTTTTCATCTGCATAGCTGATGCCGGTATGTTTTCCCTGTATAATAGTGAGCTCTACATTTCCCTTTACTTTAATGCGTTTAAAGCTCAATGCTTTTGAAGCGTGAACGGGTTTGATGGTTTCAGCTGCGTTAGCTGATAATACTGCTGAAGTAGATAATACCAATGCCAAAGATGATGCGAATAATGTTTTAAATAAAGTTTTCATATGCTTTGAGTTTTAATTTTTATAATGTTTTTATTGATTGTTCTGATATTAAGACGTGCAACCATTAGAAACGTTTCAGCGCAAATTGCAGCATTATACCAGCCTGGGAAGCTAATCGACCAACGCCGGAAATTCAGAGACAAAAAGATAGTTGTCGCTGTGAATTTTTCGGGTTTTCTTTTCTTAGAGATGAAGTGGACTTCTTTTTACTTTACGGATAAGTTTTGAACGCTCCGGAAAGAATTAAAAGATATAAAAACCCTTGTAGACTTATGTGATAGTGACCCCTAATAGCTATATAGTGGCGGATAATGTAGAATTAATCGTTATTGGCGGAAATATTGCCAAAGTACAGGCTTTGTTGGGAGGCAATGGTTTTTTTTGCCAATGCATTGCAGACTGGGTTCTGGCACAATAATGGCTTCGTGAATAACATATGGCACATAGATACTTTATTTCAGCGATCAATCGTCTTCTCAACCAGTTCGTGTTATGTGTGGGGGACTGCCGGCAACAGTGGAAATTTCCTCCTGGCTAAGCAAAAAAAGGAAAGGCGCTAAATCTGCCAAAATTTTTGCTCCAGGGTAAGCCGGCAGAGATTAGTGCGAAAGATCAAAATCTTACCCAATTATAGAGATTGAGGGCCGACACATGCAGCACTTTGTGTAAGCCCCGATCATATTTATATTATTAATAGGCAACAAAAAATCCTTATAATTGTTATTAGGAGAAATATGAGTAAAGTATTTACAATTACAGAAGGGCTGGAGAATTTAGGAGCGCTGCGAACGGGCGGACAGGGATCGGTATATAAAGGGAAACGCATCGGTGCAATCTACTCTGCGGTGAAATTAATTCCTACTCCAATATACACCGAGAACCGGGATGATAAAAATTACCGCAATTTTGAAAACGAGGTTGCAAAGTTGCTAAAGGTAAATGAAAATCCCAGTCCGAATGTTGTAAAAATGCTCAGTTTCGGCATAACCGAGAGCGGATCCTTCCCATTTATAGAAATGGAATACATTGAAGGACCCGACCTTTGTGAGTTGCTTCAACCCCCTCATCAAAAGATATTTACAATAAGCGAAGTCATAAAAGTTGCGCAACACCTGGCTGCCGCTCTCGAGCACTGCCATAAACTAGGAGTAAAACACGGCGACGTGAAGAGCAATAACGTTAAATACAATTTGCACACAGCCAACTATGTGTTACTGGATTTCGGGCTCGCCATTATGAGTGAGGAGCAGCGTAGAAGTAGCATCAGGCATGCAGGTGCGGTGGAGTTTATGGCGCCCGAACAAAACGAAGGCAAAATGCTGCCGCAAACCGATGTTTACAGTTATGGCATCATTTTATATGAATTACTCGGAGGCCAGGTTCCTTTTCCTTTGCCTGGAAATAGCGATACAGGACGTAATTCGGTAATGATCGGTCATATGGAAAGTGAAGTGCCTGACGTGATTAACCTGCGCAAGACAAACTTACCCACAAACTGGACCGAGGAACAGAAAACCCGTGAAATGCAGGTTCCGGATTGGCTCCTGAAACTGATCGAGAAATGCCTGCAAAAAGATCCTATACTCAGATACAGCGATGGAATCGCTCTGCATGAAGCGGTGCTTAGTGGAAGCTTATCAGGCAATGCCTTACCTATAGACCATGAAGCTATGGATCTGCTCAAAACGGAGAACGAAACGCTCCGCAAACAGGTATTGGCGTTGGAAAGTACAGCGCAGGCCCCTGAAAGAAAAGGTATACTGTTGCCTCATTTTGCATTTGCGTTTATGATCATCTCAATTATTGGATTGATTGCTTACTTGGGCTATTCCCAATTTCGCAGCGAGCCACAGGCACAGCAAGCTGTCCAACCCATAGATTCGATCCCACCAGCAGTTGATACCACAGCACAGGAAAGACGGAGAATCGCGAACCGGCGCAAGCTGGCTGAAGCAGCAGCAGCAAAGCGGATGGTGGATAGTGCAATCAACGCGGAGATCAAAAAAGCCAGAGATAAAGCTGCCGATAGTACAGAAGACCTTAACCCTGATACTTCAGTTAGCCCTGTACAGTTTTAATTTTTAAAAAACAATTGCCCTTAACCGCCGCATAGGCACCCTAATTTATGGAAACAAAATCAAATTTCTGGCAGCGTATCGGTATTCAGGATTGGTTTCTAACCGATGAAAACAAAAGCAGTGACCAAAAAGCACCGCAACTCACTCCGGAAACCATCTATAGCTTTATCGTCGATAAATTTAAGGAGTCCATCAGGGAATTATCTTTTGCCGATCGCATTGTTTTTTATCATGAATTCATTATCACCTTCAACGCTGAAGATTACCGTGAATTTATTGATAATAAGCAGGGGATTTTGGGCTTAATCGTACAGGAAACAGTCAAAAAATTCTATGCGATTTTAAGAGAACACAGGCAAGCCGGCAAAAATGTAGAGCCATCCGGCTCAAAATGGGTATTCCGGTTGGTATCACATCCGGATTACGCAAGGGGCGATAAGGGCTTTATCGGAAAACTGCTTCCAGACAACAATCAGAAATCGGAAAATCTACGGGTAACCTTCATTCCCCGACAAACCGGTATTGCGCAGACATTCGATATCAACAACGATATTTTAAAGGGCTTCACTTACTACAGCGAAGGCTATATGGAAATCCCATACGATGCTCAATTGGAATATGTTGATGGCAATACGACCCCGTCCAAGGACCAGGCCGTTCTCGGCCGGCTGGAAGCCATCATACCCGACAAGCAGTTTTCGGGCAAAAAAATCGAGTTCCTGATTAAAACAGAAGATACCATCGTTTCTGGAAATGATGACGAACGCGAAGATTCCAATATTTTCAAGATCGCCTCAGAATGGGCCAATTCACCACACCTACACATCCGCTACAACAAAACGGACGGTAATTTCTATTTAGCTTCTTTCGGCGAACTTACTACTTTGAACGAGGTTTTGGTACAACGCAGCGAAATTAATTCACCACAATGGGTTGCTTTGCCGCTAAACTCCAGGATGTTGCTCAACGGCATAATCGGTATAAACCTATTTAAATCCTAACTTATGTCGCAACTGCTATCAATTTCACTGTTATTACTGGTCGTTGCGCTGATGATCGTTCATTTTAAAGACATTAAAAATTCCCGTAATAAAAATGGATAAACACTTTTTTGGCCTTACAGACACCGGCAAATCCAGAGACAACAACGAGGATAGCTTTATTGTTAAGCCCCTTACCAACGATCAGTTGATTTTGGCGGCTGTAATAGATGGTGTGGGTGGCTATCATGGCGGCGAGGTAGCAGCAGGTATTGCAACCGAGCAGATTTCGATGCAATTCTCAGATCGTCCGGCCGATCCAATCTCGCAGATGATCATGGCATTCAGGAATACAAATGAAATGATCATTGCCAAAAAGCAAAAAGAGGCAGATCTTTCTGAAATGGCTTGCGTGGCCACTATGGTCGTTGCGGATATTGAGCACAATCAATTTTATTATGCACACGTTGGCGATACCCGGTTATACCTGCTTCGGGACGGATCGTTGATCAAAATCTCTAAAGATCATTCATTTGTGGGTTTTCTGGAAGATTCGGGCAGATTAGATGAGGCTGCTGCGATGCAGCATCCAAAACGCAATGAAATTAATAAGGCAATAGGATTTAGTGACCAGATTGCTACCGATGAGAGCTATATTGAGACCGGTCAGTCTCCTTTCCTTCCGGGCGACCTGCTTGTATTATGCAGTGATGGACTGACCGATATGGTAAACAGGCAGGATATTACCTCTCTGCTTCTCCAGGGCGATACACTTGCTAAAAAAGCAGGTAATCTCATCGCGCTTGCCAACGAAAATGGCGGCCGCGACAACATCACCGTTGTACTGGTGCAGAACAACAAAAAGCCTCAACAGGTAACAGCTACCAGACCAGACTTTACACAAAAGGTACAGGTAGCAGGAACAGAAAATAATGGGGGCATACGGTTGCCTGAAAATCCGGAACCAGCCACTCATGCAGCACCTAAAAGAAATTATTGGTTCACTGCGCTGGTTATTTTATGCCTCATCCTGCTTGGCAGTACCGTATTTTTGTACCTGCAGAACCAGGAAGTTACAGATACTGTCTCTACCCTTAATTCATTACCTAAGCAAAAAGTGCGAAACAGCCAGGAGCAGTTACTTCAGGATGCATTTGACCATGCCGTGGGTGACACCCTGGTATTATCCGACTCGATTTTTAAAAGTCCGGTATTAATCAGCGATACTTTACGTTTTCGGAAAGATACCCTGTATGTTATCGCAAAAGGCATTGTGCTGCAAGCTGATAGCGGATACAGAGGTGCAGCCATCACCATGCGGTCTCCATCCAGGCTATTGAAGTTGGACAGCCTGCAGTTTAAAGGCTTCGCTACCGCTATCGCCATTTCAGACCAGGCATTGTTACTCAAAAATGTCACCTTCACCAATTGTTTAATCCCTGTTCAGAATAACATCCATTTCCCTGACGGGAAACCGGCAAATGCAGAATTGATGAAGATTAGTCCGTTAAAAGGTAATACCCCTAAAACCGCAGATTCGAAAAATGGAGCAGAATAAAGGAGCAGTCAAAGCGAGCCGGGCTCAGGAACGGATCTTCATATTAGTCACCGCTACCGTTCTTGTGCTCTTCTTCTACCAGTTATACGCAATCATTCAGCCCAGGTTTGCAGAGGTTGCACCACGTTTGAAAGCGGGTACCATGGTTAACCTGAATGCAGAGAAACCTGCCGAACATATCCGTAACCTGCTTAAAAAAGGTTACTATTTTGAAGATCAGCGGGACATTGACCTGATCGAAAAAACCGTTGCATCTGCAATGCCAAATGCCCCAGAACTGGACAATATCGGCGGATTGAACAAAAGCAGGTACTTTTTACCTGCAGACGAAGCCTATGCTAAAGGGGGGAAATCATTTAAAGCTAGGGTGCTGGCATCACGGGCATTGCTCGGTTATACGGGCGATGATTCGCTTAAATTCGACCAGGAGCGAATTCATCCCCAGCCGTACCCCTCACAGGTTAATCTCGGCATGGGCGAGCATGATATCAGTGGAATAATCGTAGAAAATAAAAAAGCTGTGCCAGGTGTTTTGGTCCGCTTGGAAATGATCTTGCCGCAGGACAGTATTTATAACGACGAGCCAACAGAAACCATTAAAAATATAACCGAAAAAGCAAGTGGCATTACAAAGGTCTATACTTTGGATACTGCCGGTAAACGGAAACTAATACAGCTTACCGCTTATACCCGTACTGGTGCTACCGGGGAATTTACTTTTGATAAGTTGCCTGCCAACCAGGCATTTAAGATTTTGCCTTTAAAGCCAGGTTTTCAGTTTGGCGCCTCAAAGGGCGTACAAAATCTTGATGAAAATACCACCTTCACATTTGAACAGCGTCCACATACGATAAAGCTTTTCTCCACCAGGGACTTCAATATCCTCAAAAAGGAAAAATCACTGATCATCAGAACACCTGAAGAATTCAACAAGTGGTTTATGATCATCTGCGGAAGCCTGATCGGTGGATTTTTACTTGTCCACCTCATCTTGTCATGGAAATTCAGCACTGTCGATCAGGTTATATTGCCCGTAGTGATGATGCTCACAGGCATATCATTCCTGATGTTGCTGAGTTTGCAGGATCCGCTGCGGGATCGTTTTTTGGCTAAAGATTCGCTCTTATACCTGCTCATGGGTTTTGGGGGCATTTTATTGATGCTGTGCATTAAATTGCGTCGTTTCAATACCGATACCTGGGTTTATCGCCTGCTTTTATTTAAGAATATCCGTTCAGCTGCAAACGGCTGGCCCTGGGCCCTGGCTGCCATTGGATTGCTGGCACTCACTATCTTATTCGGAACCGGACCAGAAGGAAGTGGAGTAAAGGTAAACCTGTTCGGATTTCAGCCCAGTGAAGTGGTGAAGTACCTGATCATTTTTTTTCTTGCGGGATTTTTTGCCGTAAACGAGAAACTGATCAGTGAATACATGAGCTGGAAAAAACGATGGTCATTTTTCTCCTTTGCCCTATTGGCGATACTGTTAACCCTCATGTTATTTCTGATATTGGGAGACCTTGGTCCGGCAATGGTAGTTTGTTTCACCTTTATTATACTATTTTCATTCTCCCGGGGCGATTTTATGTTTATGGCAGGTGCCATCGTGTTGTACGTACTGGCCTCATGGATTTTTGAAAACATATGGATATCCACCGCGATTACCTTGCTTTTGGTAGGTACGCTGATGTTTTTCGGGCGCAGGCAGCTCAGTGAGTCAGCCATCATGGTGCTGGTAATCATGTCTGCGTTTTTAACGATTGATCAGATTCCATACCTGGACCGCATCTTCCCGGGGCCCGTGCAGCGTCTGGGAGATCGCAAAGCAATCTGGCAGGATGCCTGGAACAATGAGGTTTATGGCGGCGACCAAGTGGCCAACGGTTTGTGGGCCATGTCTACAGGTGGCGCAACCGGCCAGGGTGTGGGGCAGGGCTTTGCCAAAACCATTCCCGAAGCACATACCGATATGATCTTACCTTCGATAGGTGAAGAATTTGGATTAACGGGCATATTGTGCATCTTCCTGCTGTTCCTGTTGTACCTTCACCGATCCATTATTATCGGGAGGAGGACCGGATCACCATTTCTCTTTTATCTAAGTGCAGGGGTCGGCGTATCCACCTTTGTACAGTTCCTGCTCATAGCGGGTGGTTCTACTGGAGCGCTACCGCTATCAGGGGTATCCCTGCCCTTTCAAAGTTACGGGGGATCATCACTTGTACTCAATTTTTTAGCCGCCGGATTTTTGATGTCGGTATCTGCTGTCAGGGGCAGCGAAGTACAGATGCAGTACATCGCCAGGGCGCAGGACAAAAACCTTGTGCCGGCCTTGATTGCAGCTTGTTTGGGCATCCTGCTCTTGGGTGCTAATGTAGCAGGCTATGTGCTGAACAACCGGAAATGGGTAGTACAGCCGGCCCTTGTAGCAGACCGTAGCGGCGCTAGAATGTTCAGTTACAATCCCCGTATCGCAATATTGATGAGCCGTTTAAAAGCCGGAACCATACACGACCGTAAGGGGGTTTTAATGGCAACCAGCAATGTTGATAGTGTGCGGGCGCAACATTTCAAACTTATTGGTGCGGGTATTCCGGATTATAATCTCGATTCTGCGGTACATCAGCGCTTAGACCGGTATTATCCTTTCGAAGAACAATTGTTTTTTTGGACAGGTGATGCAAATTCAGGTGTATTTAACGGAAGTGTTAATGGCTACTTTGCAGATTATGAACATGCGGCCGAACTCCGCGGCTTTAAACTGCCTGTAACAAGCTTTACTGTACTTGCCAAGAGATACAGTGAAAACCGTTTCCTGGCACGGGGCGTAAAGGAAATGACGGTAGTGAAAAAAGATTACGCCGCACTTTCTCCATTGCTCCTTGCCGGCATCAGCAGCAAAGAGGTGGAAGATTTTAAAAATAAAAACCGGGATGTACAGTTAACAATTGATGCCGGCCTGCAAACCAGGATCCAAAAGTCAATTGCCAGCGACACTTCATTATCGGATAACCGGGTTTCTGTAGTGATCATGGAAGCAAATTCTGGTGATGTTCTTACTTCGGCCGTATATCCCCTGCCACCCATTCATGATTGGGAACGGTTAACCATGACCAATGCAGAGCAGAACCAGCTTTCGGGGTGGACTACTACCGCTGACCTTGGCTTTACCAATTTTACACAGCCAGGTTCGACCGCCAAGCTGATTACCGCCATGGCATCCTTCAATAAACTGGGTATGGCCGCTGCTGAAAAAAAATACCAGGTAGCCTCCTGGGAGCGTATCCGAACAAAAGGTATCGAGCCGGATGAAACGGGATGGATTGATCTGGAACGGGCGGTGGTAAAATCCAACAACGTCTATTTCATCAAACTTGCAAACCAGGAGCAGCTGCAGGAAAATATGGGCGATCTGTACTTAAAAACAGGCATGTTCCTGCATGGTGCCGGAGGGTATTATTACAATAAGCCCAGCGAAAACAAAGCACAGGAAGAAAAATGGAAACAGCTTTGGCGCAGGACCGAATTTAACACCAAACCGAAGTATGATCCCAACAACATCCGAAGGACCAGGGCAAAGGGAATTTCAGGGATGTCTTGGGGACAGGGCGCACTGATTGCAACCCCGGCGGCAGTGGCAAGAATGGCTGCAGGGATTGCAAATAATGGAAACATGATTGCAAACAGGTTTGTGCTTAAAGTAAGTGATCAGCCACAGGCGATAAAAACTGGTACGAAATTGGTGAACAATCCGGTATACGCCAGGCTGATGCAGGAGTATATGATCAAACAAAGCAGTCCAAAAACGCAAACGCTTGGATTGGCTGTTGCCGGTAAAACAGGTACACCGGAGCGGATCTGGAAGAAACAGCAGATTAATGATGGCTGGTATGTGTTTTTTGCACCGACTGCAACGGGCAAAGGCCATATTGTAGTCTGTATACGCATTGAGGCCACCAAAGGATCATCAGACGCTGTACGGTTGGCCGGCAGGCATGTGATCCCGTTTTTGAAAACGGGCGGTTATATTAAAAGCATTGTGCCTTCAGCCAAAACTGATCAAAATGCAGCTATACCGGAACTTAATGGAATAGGTGAAACATTTTAACTCGAACCATCAGTCAATAGCTCATGTAGCATCACCTCATTGGGGAATGGCGCATGTTTTTTTGTTCGATATTTTTTATAACACAGTAGCAAAGCACTAACAAAATATACAGATGAAAATGATATTCGACCTCTTCAAAAGCGCAAGTGGGGAACATCCCGATGATGTGAAAGGAATCAGGCACGCCTTACTACAGTTTGTAAAACAGGAATTACAAAAAGCAGAGGGTGGAGAAGGTGCAAATATCAAAGGTTTGGGTATTTTTATTCACTGCAGCCCTGCAACGCGCCATGTATATGAAGCTGCCGTGTTTGCTGAGGATCCCGATCAGTTGAAAAATGAGATACAACGCATCAGCGATGACTATTCCCTGGATCTGCCTTCGGGCTGGTCACTCACAGTTGCTTTCGATGAAGCTATTCCGGACGATGCGGTCGAAATGCAAAATCTGCCCGTAGCCCTATTGGTTAAAACCAAAAGTCATTTTGTTAAGCAGGAGGCTAAAGCCTACCTGAAAGCACTTAGCGGCAAAACTTTACAGCCAAGCTATGAGATAACTTCCGCGGGTGGAAAATACAATATCGGCAGAGATGAAAAGGCACAGTCTGACGAAGGTTATTTCCGTACCAACCACATTGCATTTCCATCGGAAAGTGATGATGAACGAAATAAGTACATCAGCAGGCAACACGCGCATATTGAATGGGACACAAACACAGCCAAATTTTTAATCTTCGCAGATGAAGGTGGGATACCGCCCCGCAATAAGGTTAAACTGCGTTCAGCACTAACCGAAAAAACGGTAAAACTCCATGCTACGCACATCGGCCAGGAATTAGCTGAGGGAGATCAGATTATCTTAGGAGAATCGGTCGTATTGGAATTTAGTTTTAAGCCGCAACACCATGAGTAAAATTTTTACCATTGCAGAAGGATTACAAAACCTTGGCGCGTTAAAAACCGGTGGGCAGGGATCTGTTTACAAAGGGATGCGCATGGGACCGGTTTATTCTGCCATTAAACTTATCCCCACACCAATTTACGTGGAAGACGAAAGCGATAAAAACTACCGGAATTTTCTCAATGAAGTGAATAAGCTACAGCAGGTAAACATTCATTCCAGCCCGAATGTGGTGAAGATACTCAGTTCAGGGATCACCGATAGCGGTTCCTTTCCTTATATAGAAATGGAATACATCGAAGGCCCTGAACTTAGCGAACTGCTATTGCCTCCGCATCAAAAAGTTTTCACCGTTAAAGAACTATTGAAAGTAGCTGAACAATTGGCTGCGGCACTTGCACATTGTCATCAGTTTGGGGTCAAACATGGCGATGTTAAAAGCAATAATGTGAAGTACAATACGCAGACTGCCAATTACGTGCTATTGGATTTTGGTTTGGCTATTATGAGTGAAGAGCAGCGAAGGACAAGCATTCGCCATGCCGGGGCAGTAGAATTTATGGCACCAGAACAGCATGAGGGAAAAATGCTGTTACAGACAGACGTTTACAGTTACGGTATTATCCTGTATGAACTCCTGGCCGGGCAGGTTCCTTTTCCACTCGAAGGAGGGGGCGATACCGCCCGCAACACGGTCATGATCGCGCATCTTGAAAAGGAAATCCCGGATGCCATGTCACTGCGTAAAAGCAATCTGGAAAATATGTTTCAGGACGATATTCTGCATGCAGAAATGCAGGTACCCCACTGGTTAATCGAGCTGATCGGGCGATGCCTGCAAAAAAATCCAGATGACCGGTATGCCAATGGAATGGAACTGCAGAAAGCAGTTACTGCTGGGCTATTGTCGGCACCACAAGATACCAGGGACACGAAAAATACCATACCCAACGAAGTCTTGCATTATGCCGCCTTATACGGTGAGGCACAGCTAAAGAACGAAAAGCTTGAAAAAGAGCTCGCAATACTAAAACCTATCGCCCTGAAGGCCGGAATAAAATACAATGGTTCGACCGGTGAATATCACCAGGAAAATTACATCCATGCGCCAAGAAAGGCTTTTTTAGGCTACGCTGCCGCCTGCACCTTAGTTGTTGTCTTTGTAGTTTATAGCTTAACTAAGACAGAAAACAATGATATTACGGCCTTACCGGCAACCTCATACCGGTCACCATTTGAAATTGCAAATGAACAGTACAGACAAGCGCTGCAAACAGCGAGGGAAGACAGCATCCGGAAAGCAAAAATGCAATGGGCCCAGCAAGTAAAAGCAACCGAAAAAGCCAGGAAACAGAATGGTAAAAAGAAGAAGAAGTTTCTGGGTATATTCTGAGAAAGCCGGTTACATCAATCCTCCGAAAATTAAATACTTAGTGGGCCTTTTATTTTATGGAAAGATTAACATAAGGTTAAATTTTATGAATCTAAGCCCTGGCATCCTCCTAAATTGCTGATATAGCATAGTAATAGATTCTAACTATTCCATTATAGAATTAAATGATTGTGATTAGTTCTTTCAATTCTCTAAATTTATAATAATCTGGTTAAGTTTTAATAGCGGATCGGATTTCACTAACAAAATAGAATATATATGGAAAAAGAATCGAACGATATTAGCAAGTGCCCGTTTCATAATGGCAGCATGAAAAGTAATGTAGGTGGTGGCGGTACGAGAAATGGCGACTGGTGGCCAAAGCAGTTAAAACTGAGTATTTTGCGTCAACATTCTAACTTATCCAATCCAATGGACGGCGAATTTAGTTATGCAGAAGCTTTTAAAAGTTTAGATCTAGCAGCATTAAAGGCAGACCTTCATGCACTGATGACCGATTCGCAAGATTGGTGGCCGGCAGATTTTGGTCACTATGGAGGTCTATTTATCCGCATGGCATGGCACAGTGCAGGAACCTACAGAGTAGGCGATGGCCGTGGTGGTGCAGGTGCCGGATTACAACGTTTTGCACCGCTGAACAGTTGGCCGGATAATGTGAGTCTTGATAAAGCCCGCAGACTACTTTGGCCGATTAAACAAAAATACGGGCGCAAAATTTCGTGGGCAGATTTAATGATTTTAACAGGAAATATCGCCTTAGAATCGATGGGTTTTAAAACCTTTGGTTTTGCAGGCGGCCGTGAGGATGTTTGGGAAGCAGATGAATCGGTATACTGGGGTTCGGAAACAACCTGGCTGGGTGGCGATCTCCGTTATGCACACGGTTCTGATGGCGCACATAAAGCACATGGCGTAGTGGTTACGGATGACGATGCCGATGGAGATGTTCACTCACGTAATTTAGAAAAACCACTTGCTGCCGTGCAAATGGGATTAATTTATGTAAACCCTGAAGGCCCGGATGGAAACCCAGACCCAATCCTTGCTGCGAAAGATATCCGCGATACTTTTGGCCGCATGGCGATGGATGATGAAGAAACGGTAGCATTAATTGCTGGTGGACACACTTTTGGTAAAACCCATGGTGCTGCTTCAGCAGATCATGTAGGCAAAGAGCCTGAAGCCGCGGGTATCGAAAGCCAGGGTTTAGGATGGAACAATAGTTACGCTTCTGGCAAAGGTGCTGATACCATTACGAGTGGATTAGAAGTAACCTGGACCACAACACCAACGCAGTGGAGCAATAATTTTTTCGAAAACCTGTTTGGATTTGAATGGGAATTATCAAAAAGCCCTGCCGGTGCACATCAGTGGAAAGCTATAAATGCTGAGGCCATTATTCCTGATGCATTTGACGGATCGAAAAAACATCTGCCAACGATGCTTACCACCGATCTGTCTTTAAGATTCGATCCGGCTTATGAAAAAATATCAAGACGCTTCTTAGAAAACCCAGATCAGTTTGCTGATGCATTTGCCAGGGCATGGTTTAAATTAACCCATCGCGATATGGGGCCTTTGGCACGTTACCTGGGGCCAGATGTACCGCAGGAAGAATTGCTTTGGCAAGATCCAATACCTGCGGTTAACCATGCATTGATCAACGAAAGTGATATTGCCGCATTAAAAGTAAAAGTATTGGCTTCAGGACTGAGCGTGGCCGAACTGGTTTCTACCGCCTGGGCTTCGGCCTCTACTTTCCGCGGTTCTGATAAACGCGGTGGTGCCAATGGTGCACGGATCCGTTTGGCACCACAAAAAGATTGGGCGGTTAACAATCCCCCACAATTGCAAAAAGTATTGGACGTATTAGCGGATATTCAAAGTGAATTTAATGCAGCACAAATTGATGGTAAAAAAGTTTCCTTAGCCGATTTAATTGTATTGGCGGGTAATGCTGCGGTAGAAAAAGCTGCTGCTGCTGCCGGACATTCAGTTACGGTTCCTTTTGCGCCTGGGCGGATGGATGCTTCGCAAGAACAAACCGATATAGAATCTTTTGGTTATTTAGAGCCAGCTGCTGATGGTTTCCGTAACTACCGTAATTCAAAATCTCCTGTTCCTACAGAGGAATTCCTGATTGATAAAGCCCAGTTGCTTACCTTAACAGCACCTGAATTAACGGTGTTGGTAGGTGGTTTACGTGCGTTGGATACAAATTTCGATGGTTCGAAAAATGGTGTCTTAACCGGAAAACCTGGCCAGTTAACTAACGACTTTTTTGTAAACCTCTTGGATATGGAAACCGCCTGGAAAGCTGTTGGAGAAGATAAAGAACTCTATATCGGAAGCAGCCGTTCAACTGGTCAGCCAAAATGGACCGCAACCCGGGCAGATCTTGTATTTGGTTCCAATGCAGAATTAAGAGCAATAGCAGAGGTGTATGCAAGCTCGGATGGAGAAGGCAAATTCGTGAAAGACTTTGTGGCCACCTGGAATAAAGTAATGAATTTAGATCGTTTTGATTTAAATTAAGCTTTAATGCATCAGATTTATAAAGAAACTGTATCATAAATGTAATTCACTTGTAATTGTCTTGCGAGCTTATCGAAACGCCTAAGATATTTAAAATAGGTCATTCGAGAAGCTAACATTGACAGACTCCAATAAAATGGCCGTCATCTCGACTGTAGCGCAGCGAAATGGAGAGATCTATCTCGATAGATTTCTCGACTGCGTTGCACTCCGCTCGAAATGACGGTACTCGAGGAGATTTTTATGCGTAGGTTAATTGCTGTCTTTTATATTAATTTTATATAATAAATTAATCTTCAGGGTGACAATCCTAATATTTATGATACAGCCTTTTATTTTGCATTATCGTTTTAATTATTGTCTGATCTCGACTTGCAGCATCTATTTTTATTCTTTATAACCTAATAAAGAAATATTAAAAGATTTTATTTATTAAAACAATTCTCAAACTTATTTGTCTTTTAATTTCATTAGTTTGTTTGGTTTAGTTTTATTGGTGGATGCGAATAAGACAAAATAATTGGCCTCATAGCAATATGGGGCTTTCTCGTTTATTTACCGCAATAGCCCAACACAACATTTGTAATTGCTAGGCTGGTTCAACGTTACTTATAAGAAATCTGACGTGCATTCTCTTGATAAAAAAAACTTAATTTTTTTATCAAATTCTTAAAAATACACTTAAGTAGGTGAGGTATAATGAATTTTAGACTGAGCGATTTTTTGATTTTAATCAAAAAATTCAGCGCCTGTAAAAGTAATCATACTGTAATCTGATTTATACGGTAACGTATTTCTAATGATCGAAATAATATTCTTGATTTTGTGATAAAATAGTTAATATTGAATTGATAAATCGATTTATCAATAACCAAATATGATGATGAGCTTAGGAATATTTGCGCCCTGTGGCGCAGTAAATGTCTGTGTAGTTTATTTGTGTGTAGTTTTTAACACGTTTAAAAATACGATCTCCCATCACACAATTGCTTTTAACTCAAAGCCTTCTGATTAAAAATAATGATTTGCCGTCAATTATTTTTTATTGAATAATTGATAAAACGTTTTAGCTGCTAGCAGTTGAATTATATATTATTAACTAACCATTTACTAAACCTAAACCAATGAAAATCAATCTACTAAAGATTTCAGGGCTTTCTGTGCTTTTTTTGCTCAATAGTCCTGCTTTTTCGATGAATCCGGTTGCTGAAAAATCCGATGGATTTTCTGAGCTCAATATGCCTTTAATGCATATCCAAAACCGAAAAGTAATTACAGGAACCGTATTAGACGAAAAAAATATGCCTATTCCTGGTGTTGGCATCAAAAACATTTCGTCAGGCAAAACTGCTGTAACCGATGAAGCTGGTAAGTTCAGCATTGAGGCCAACCCAAACGACGTGATCCGTTTTTCTTACGTTGGCTATCAAAATAAAGATGTTACAGTAGGGAATGAAGCGAGTATTAGTGTTAAAATGATGCCTGCCGAAGCCAATAAGTTAGATGAAGTAGTGGTAATTGGTTATGGATCGGTGAAAAAAACAGACCTTACGGGTTCTGTTGGTGTGGTAAAGGCAAGCGAACTTCAGGAACGCCCGTCTTCATCCCTAAACCAGGCACTGGCTGGCCGTATTTCTGGCGTGCAGGTAAACACCAACTCGGGTAGGCCCGGCGGACAGACTAATATCAAAATCCGTGGATTTAGTTCAATCAATACGAGTAACAATCCGCTTTATGTGGTAGACGGCGTGGCTTTACCAGTGGGCTCGCAAACACAGAACAGTAACGCTATCGATTACATTAACCCAAGTGATATCGCTTCAGTAGAGGTTCTAAAAGATGCTTCTTCGACGGCTATATATGGTGCAAGGGGTGCAAATGGGGTAATTTTAATCACCACCAAAAAAGGAACAGCAAATGCCCAGCGCATTACCTATGATGCAGATTTTGGTATAAATACATTGGCCGCACACCATGTTGAGATGCTCGATGCCTTCGAGTATGTTAAAGTGCAGGATCTGGCTTATGAGAATATTAAAGTTTACGATCCGGTAGGTTGGGCAGCGGGAAGTTACGCATCCACACCTGTGCCCAAAGCCGCCAGAATTGCTTTGCCTCAATTTTTCGATAGCAATGGAAATCCATTATACAATACCGATTGGTTAAAAGAATCTACACAGAACAAACTTTCGCAAAATCACCAGTTGGGTTTTACAGGTGGAAACGAAAATAGCACCTATGGTGTTTTTGCAGGCTATCGTGATGACCAGGGACTTTTGCTAAACTCTTATTTAAAACGTTATTCGGGCAGATTTAATTTCGACAGTAAAATTAAACCCTGGTTAAAGGTAGGCGGTAATTTGAGCTACAATAATCAGAATGAAAACATTGTTGATCAGGGAACAGGCGGCTTAAACTCTGTCCGTATGATTACAGAAGCATTCCCTTTTCTGCCAATTAAACTGGCAGATGGCAAGTGGGGCGATAATAAACTGATTCCGTGGGCAGAAGGAGGCTCCAATCCGGTGCACATCTTAACTGATCAAAAATATGGAATGGTCACCCAAACTGCTTTGGGGAGTATTTATTCTACCATTAGCTTCAGCAAAGATTTAGAATTCCGTACCCAGTTAGGGGCTAATATTGTGAGCCGAAACATTAACGAGTACAATGCCAAACAA
Organism: Pedobacter sp. R-06; assembly: GCF_049913135.1. Lineage (NCBI taxonomy): Bacteria > Pseudomonadati > Bacteroidota > Sphingobacteriia > Sphingobacteriales > Sphingobacteriaceae > Pedobacter > Pedobacter sp. R-06. The sequence continues at coordinate 359,311 of NZ_CP183977.1, forward strand.
TTATACGGTATATCTGATGGACAGAATGGAACGGCGAATGTTACCGACGATCGCGAAACCTTCTGGTCATTGGAAAACTATTTAACCTATAACAAACGTTTTGCCGAATCGCATGCCATTAATGCGTTATTGGGTATTTCCTGGCAGGCCACCAATTTCTTTAGCAATACCAGCCATGCGGAGAATTTTGTAACCGATTTTTACGGAAACAATAACATGGGCTCTGGCAGTAAATCGATTACAGTTGGTTCCAGCCGGAACAGATCGGCTTTTAACTCTTATTTTGGAAGGTTAAACTATGCCTTTAAAGATAAATACCTGGTTACTTTTACAGGTAGGGTAGACGGCTCATCCAAATTTGGAGAGAACCATAAATTCGCCTTTTTCCCTTCGGCAGCACTGGCCTGGAAAGCTTCAGACGAAGACTTTCTTAAAGGAAACAAAACCATTTCTAATTTGAAATTAAGAACAAGTTATGGTTTAAGTGGTAACTCAGAGCTTCCCGCCTATCAGTCGTTAGCTACATTGGTTAATAACGCTGCCATTATTAACGATAGTAAGGTAACTGGTATCGGTATCGGCCGTTTGGCGAATCCAGACCTGGTGTGGGAAAAAACAGCACAGGTTGATGCGGGTTTAGAATTAGGCTTGTTTAACAACCGCATTAATTTAGAGGCTGATCTTTATTACAGAAAAACAACCGATATGTTATTGGATGCCCCGGTTCCGCGTACTACAGGATACTCGGTGATCAGAAAAAATATCGGGTCTATGCAGAACAAAGGTTTAGATTTAGGGATCAATACGGTAAACGTACAAACAGACAATTTTACCTGGAAAACCAGCTTCAATATCTCACTCAACCGTAACAAGGTGCTCTCTTTGGCCACTCCTGATGATATTTTTGGTGTAGGTAACCCAAATTTCACCAATCAAACGGGGATTATCAGAGTTGGTGAACCTGTGGGATCATTTTGGGGGCTAGTGCGTTTAGGCACCTGGAGTGAGGCTGAAAGGGCAGAAGCAGCCAAATACGTAAGTTACCGGGGAGGTAAAACTTTGCTTCCGGGCGATATTAAATATTTAGATGTAAACGGCGATCATGCCATTACGGATGCCGACCGTCAGATTATCGGTAACGGAACGCCAAAAGGCTGGGGGTCGTTTGGTAACTCATTCCGTTATAAAAACTTAGAGCTGATTGTAGAACTTCAATACTCTTATGGTAACGATGTGTTGAATATGACCCATCACTCAGGTGAAGACAGACAGGTACAGGCCAATAGTTTTGCCAGTGTATTAAATGCCTGGACTCCTCAGAACCAGAATACACCAATTGCCGCAATCAGGGATCAATCTGCCGGATATGTAACCAACGTAGATACCCATTGGTTAGAAGACGGTTCTTTCATCCGTGGAAAAAACCTTTTACTGGGTTATACTTTTGATAAGACACTTGTCGAAAAATTACGCTTAAGCAAACTCCGTGTTTATGCATCTGTTCAGAATTTCTTCCTGGCCACCAAATATACAGGTAACGACCCTGAGGTAACTACCTATGGAAATGCATTTGCACAGGGTCAAACATTTTTCGACTATCCAAAGCCAACTACTTTCATGGTTGGTTTAAACATTGGATTATAAACATTAACTAAAGAAAGGATATCAACATGAAAATAAACATAAAAAATATCGCTGCTTTGTTGTTGCTAAGCGGTGCTATAATAGGGAACTCGGGATGTAAGAAATTTTTAGATGAAACTGATCCCACCAATCTTTCACCCGATAATTTTTATACCTTACCAGAACATGCGGAAGCAGGTATTGCTGCTGTTTATGCAGAGATCAGGTTTATTGGAAACGGTGCCGGTATTTATTCCAACAACTGGCAGATGCTTGATGCGCCAACCGGCATTCAATCTACCGAAACCGCACAAAACTCCGATCTGAACAATTTGTATTCACTAATTTATGATGGTACTAACCTGCATGTTAACCAAAACTGGAACGGACTTTATAAAGTAATTGCACAAACCAACCTGGTGCTGGATAAAGTTCCGGGCATTAACCCGATGGACAATGCACAGAAAAAAAGGATTTTAGGAGAGGCAGCTTTCATCAGGGCCTGGGCCTATTTTTACCTGGTGCGTTTATGGGGCGATGTGCCTTTAATTACTAAACCGATTACCAGCCCTAACGATCCTAATTTTTCTCCTTCCCGTACGCCACAAGAACAGGTTTACAAACTAATTGTTGACGACCTGGTTGCTGCAGAAGCGGCTGGCTTGCCTTTTATGGATGCAAGTGGGCGTGTTTCTACAGCAGCAATTAAATCTGAACTGGCGAAAGTATATTTAACCATGGCCGGACAACCGCTTAACAAAGGAGCAGCTTATTATAAATTAGCTGCAGATAAGGCTAAAGAGGTAATCGATTATTCAACAGGTAATCCAACATCACTTGGCTTATTTCCAAGTTATGGGGCCTTGCATGATGCGAAAAACGATAATAAAGTGGAGCATTTATTCGGGATCCAGTACAATGATGCTGCCGGATCTGGTAACCCCTTACAGTCTTCATATCTACCATTGCACCAGCCATTGGTTTCTAAAATTGATGGGATTGGAACTGCTATCCCAACAGCAAGTTTTTATGGTTCGTATGAAGCAGGAGATTTAAGGGCTAAAAACAGAGAAGGTTATTTCTTTACCGATTATTATACAGATGGATTTAAAATGCCGCTGATTAACCGCGGTAAGCCTTATGTTTTTAAACACTTCGATCTGATTGCAAATGGAACACTTGGAGTAGAAGGTACCAGCAGGAGCGACCTGAACATTCCACAGATCCGTTATGCCGAAACCTTATTAATTTATGCCGAAGCGCAGAACAGGGCAGATGGTAGCCCGAATGTTGCTGCTTATGCTGCGGTAAATGCAGTACGAAAAAGAGCACAATTGGCTGAGCTTGCAGGTTTGAGCCAGACACAGTTTGAAGAAGCGGTTTGGAGAGAGCGCTGGCACGAGCTGTGTTACGAAGGCATTGCCTGGTTTGATATGGTACGTTTGCGCAAAGTGTACAATGAAAGCACCAATGGTTTCGATAATTTTGTTGGTCACATTAACAAAAGTGTAAACCAAGCTTTGCAAACCAAACATTTATTGTTCCCGATTCCTACTCCAGAAATCAAAAATAACCCTAATCTGACTCCAAATCCAGGTTATTAAATAACAGTATTTTATTATTCTAATGCTTGGTGTTACACCGACCATAAATAATAAAAAACGGATGCCGATATGAGGCATCCGTTTTTTTATCATTGTTTCGACTGAAGCACACCGAATAGAAATCCTTCGTCACCGCTCGGAACATACTAATGCTAAGGAGGTATCTCACATGCTAAAAGGTTTTTATCAGCAATTTTACAGCCTTTAACTATTGTATGGGCAGATTTTACGGTAATCCGTAAATTGAGTTTAAAAAAATAAAAAGCTTGAAGAGGCTTTTTTAATTTATTAGGCTTATTTTTGCGGCAAATTATAGAACCACACAGGAGATAAATTAATGCCTGTGAACCTCGACAATCATTAGAAAACTAATATTTTATCAATGACAAACGACAAAAAAGAAATATTCGAAAGCGTAGCACAACGTTTAAAAATTGAAGGTTTTAATGTAGTAAACCGCGATGAAACACGCCCTTGGGGTGGTTTCTTTGTAATAGATGAAGCGCAGGCGCAACAATTTGCCGATACTTATTTTGATGGATTAAATGTTGAAGACCTTAAAATTGGCGGTAAATTAAGCCCAAAAATTTTAATCGTTGCGCCAAATACACGTCTTTCGTGGCAATATCATCACCGCAGAGCCGAAATCTGGCAAGTGGTAACAGGTACTGTTGGCATTAAAACCAGCCAAACTGATGAAGAAGGTGAAGTGAAAAAATATGCGCCAAAAGACCAGATAAAATTACAACAAGGTGAACGCCACCGTTTAATCGGTTTAGAAGATTGGGGTGTTGTGGCAGAAATATGGCAACATACCGATGCTTCAAACCCATCAGATGAAAGCGATATCGTACGTGTTCAAGACGATTTCGGTAGATAATAAATAATTTAAAAAAGAATCCTGTTCTATGCATCGGAACAGGATTCTTTTTATCTAAACGCTTAATTTAAAGCGGTTTTTCTACACGATTAAAAACTAAACGCCCTCAAAATACGTTTATAAAGAATACACCCCATACATGATTATCTTCATTTTTTTCCTTTGCCATTGGTTTTTATCCCTGTTTAGCCAAACCTTTTTCCTTCACCGTTACTCGTCGCACAAGATGTTTAAAATGGAGCTTTTTTGGGAGCGGTTTTTCTATCTGATATTGCTGATCTCGCAAGGTTCATCATTTTTAAACCCCAGGGCTTATGCCATCCTGCACCGGATGCATCATGCTTATAGCGATACTGAAAAAGATCCGCACTCTCCACATTTTTTTAAAGATGTTTTCGGGATGATGATCGCAACAAAAAATATGTACATGAATTATCTGCAATTTAAAGTACAGCCAGAGCCTGCTTTCCAGGGGAATTATCCCGAATGGCCGATTGTTGATAAGATTGGAAATTCATGGGCCTGGAGAATTGCATGTGGACTGTTTTATATCGGCTTTTATGTTGCGTTTGCCAACCACTGGTGGTTGTATTTATTGTTACCGATCCACTTTTTGATGGGCCCTCTGCATGGGGCAATTGTAAATTGGTGTGGTCATAAATATGGCTATTCTAACCATGATAATGATGATCATAGCAAAAACTCATTACCATGGGATTTCTTATTAATGGGCGAGCTTTTTCAGAATAACCACCACAAAAAACCCAACAGTCCTAACTTTGCTACCAAATGGTGGGAATTTGATCCAACCTATCCGGTAATGAAAGTACTGCACTGGATGCGTATTATTAAAATCAGAAAAGTTTAATAGAAGATTAAAGCTAAGTGCTCATCATACTATCCCGAATGTTCGGGATTTATTCCATGGTCTGTGTCCTCACAGACCATTTGTTTTTTGCACAGTTTTATCTCATCTAGACCTGACAACTGCACAAAATCCTTTTTGCTTGCCGCAATCCTGATTATCAGTCCAATCAAATTTCAGAAAAATTGAAGCGAATGGAAGGGCTTCGATGTGGATATAAGTGGAATCTGCTTTTCTAATTAAGAAATATATTTTGTTTCTTGAAACATTCATTTTATTAGTAACCCTGAGTGAAATCAAAGAGCAATAATGGAAATACTGTCATCCATAATTCCTTTTACCGATGAAAGCATAGTGTTTGCCGACTAATTAGAAGAGTTAGGGTAAAAAGTATAGGTTATAATTGTAACAAAATGCAATTTGCGTAGACTAATTACAAAAGACTAACTCTTAACATGAAAAAACTTCTACTACTTACTTTTATCCTTGGATTATTTTTTACTGCGCATGCCCAATTTCCGGGTGGCCTTGGTGGAGGTCCGAAAAAATCTACTGTTACCGGACGTATTACTGCTACTATACTCGATTCATTAACTAAAAAACCAATTGATTATGCAACGGTATCGTTGATTAATGCGAAGGATAATAAATCTGTTAACGGTGGTGTAACCGATGAAAAAGGAAAATTAACCTTACAAAATGTATCGCCTGATTCTTATAAATTAATGATCGGTTTTATGGGCTACAAAACAAAATCTGTTTTGGTTACCACCACGCCATCAAAACCCGACAATAATATTGGTACAATTTATATTTCATCAACTGAAAATACTTTGGCCGATGTTCAGGTTCAGGGAACTAAAGCAGTTATCGAAAATAAAATCGATAGGATGGTATATAATGCAGAGGCTGATGGTACAAATGCCGGCGGCGATGCAACAGATGTAATGCGTAAGGTGCCGATGCTATCTGTTGATGTTGATGGAAATGTTCAGTTACGTGGTGGCGCCGTTCGTGTGTTGATTAATGGTAAACCATCTGGAACTATGGCCAGCAGCGTTTCTGACGCCTTAAAAATGATTCCTGCTGAACAGATTAAAAGTGTAGAGGTAATTACCAGTCCATCAGCAAAATATGATGCTGAAGGTTCAGGCGGTATCATCAATATTATCACTAAAAAATCGAATGCACAGGGCGTAAGTGGTACAGTAAATGCATCTGCTGGCACACGCCAAAATAATGGTGCATTTAATTTAACTGCAAAAACTGGTCGTTTGAGTGTGAATACCAGTCTGGGCACAAATTTGGCTTATGCACAGAAATCGAGGGTGCAGTTCGAAAACAATACCCGTATCGATAGTTTGGGAAGTACAAAATTCAATAACATTCTACAGGATGGTTACTCGAAATGGAGCCGTAACGGTTATAATGGTAGTGTGGGTGTAGATTACGATTTTAATGCTTATAACAATTTAAGCTCTAACCTAAAATATAACAGTTTTTCTAATGGAGGTCCGGGAAGTGCAGATTACATCATTAATGGATTACCATTGGTAAATAAAAGTGATATGGATATGGGCTTCAGCAATTTCGATTGGAATGTGGATTATAAACACACTACCAAAAAAGAAGGAGAAGAGTTTACAATTTCAGGTCAGTTATCAACAGGAAGAAATACGACAGAATTTCAGAATGAGATAGTAGGTTCTTCATTTAAACCAATAAATAATAGCAATACGGGTAAAAACAAAGAATATACCGCACAAACAGATTATACTTATCCATTTAGCAAATCGACCATTTTAGAAGTGGGCGTAAAAGGTATTTTTAGAAATATTAGCAGTGAATTTAGCGATAACAGTGATGGTGATTTCGATTACGACCAAAATGTGGCATCAGCTTACGGCGTGATCAGTTTCAAACTAAGCAAAAAATTAAATTTTAAGGGAGGGCTGAGGTCAGAATATACAGATATCAGTTTTAATACCGAAAAAGCAGGGATACAGAAAAACGATTATTTTAATGTGTTTCCAAGTGCGATTATTTCCCAAACACTCAAAGGTAATGCAACCTTGAAATTAAGCTATAACCGTAGGGTACAAAGACCAAGTTTATCTTATTTAAACCCATTCCGTAATGAGAGCGATCAGTTTAATGTGAGAGAAGGAAGACCAGGGTTAAGTCCAGAATTAAGTGATAACCTGGAGCTGGGATATTCAACCTTTATTAAAGGTTCGGTAATCAATGCTTCGGTGTTCTACCGCCGCACAGGAGGGGTAATTGAGAGTTCTATTCAATCCTTCACCGAAAATGGGATCGACAAAACCTTAACAACATACATTAATGTGGGGGTAGCACAAACTTATGGTGCGAACGTTTTTGCATCGTATAATCCAAAACCAAAATGGACTTTGATGACTAATCTTGGGGTGAATACTTATGAGGTGAGTAACACTCAAACAGGTTTAAGTACAGGCACCTTTTTAAACTACAATATATTTGGCCGTTCTGCCTATGGTTTTGGTAAAGGTTATAATTTCGAATTATTTGGCGTAGTGAACTCACCAAGAAGAACTTATCAAGGTAAAACAGCTGCAATGGTATTTTATGGTGCATCATTCAAGAAAGATATCCTGAACAAAAAAGGATCGATCGGTATTAATACCCTGAATCCTTTTACAAAAGATCTGCATATTAAAACGGTTAATAACTCGGTTACAACCAATGGCAATAAGGTAAGTACACTTTATCAGAGCACTAACATTTATTACCCATTACGTTCTTTTGGTGTAAACTTTAGTTATTCATTCGGTAAGCTTAAATTTACGGAGAAGAAAAAGATCAAAAACGATGATGTGAAGCAAGATCAGCAACAAGGAGGTATGGGCGGCGTTCAACAATAAAACCCAATCTAAATATATAGTTCAGGCCTCCCGATCAAAATCGGGAGGCTTTTTAGTTTTTCTTTATCCGCTTCAAAATCATCAGGCTCAATGGATTAAAGGAATAACCTGAGATGTTATTCTGCAGCATCACTACAGATTGATCGTAGAACAGCGGAACAACAGGTGCATAATCCATTACCATCTGATCCATTTTGCGGTACAGCTCAAAGCGTGTTTCGTTATCGGTTTCATAATAGCTTTTCTCAAACAGCTGATCGAATTCTTTATTATAAAAGGCAGTGTAATTTGGTCCATAAGGGACTTTGTTTTTTGAGTAAAACATCGAAAGGAAATTCTCCCCATCGCCATAATCGGCCAGCCAAGAACCACGGAAGAAGTTTACATTGTTTTTCGACATTAAATCCCTTAAGCTAGCACTTGGGCTTACATCAATTTTAGCTTTAATACCTACAGCAGTAAGCTCGCCCTGAATAAATTCGATCAGGTCTTTGTAAGTTGTGGTTGTATTTAGGGTTACTTCTCCCATACCTTTTCCTTCAGGGAAACCAGCTTCCTCTAAAAGTTTAGCAGCCAGTTTTGGGTTATAAGCGTATCCCCTAACAGTCAAGCTATCAAAACCTGGCATGCCTTTGGGAATGAAACCGGATGTTGCCGCTACGCCAATGCCATTTCTTAAGTATTTAATCAATCGGTCACGGTCTATTGAATAATTAATGGCTTGCCTGATTTTTTTTAAACGCAATGGTGATTTCTTCACAATCGAGAGATTGGTATCAACCAATATACCTACATACTCGGTACACAGGTATGGGCTTTTGGTTAATGTAAATTTTCCTTTGTACTTTGAGGTCATCTTTCCGCTTTTGGTTAGGATATCGTCTCGGTAACTACCGTCAACATTGTAGTAGAAATCCAGATCCTTTTTCAGGAAACTCATGAAACCACTTTGTTTATCGGTGATGAAGCTGGCTTTTACGGCATCAAGGTAGGGTAGGGGCATCCCTTTGGCATCCTTTTCAAAATAATGCTCGTTTTTTAAAAGCACTAATATTTCACCTTCTTTCCAGTATTTAAATTTAAAAGGACCGGTGCCAACAGGATGACTTCTGAAATCTTTACCATAATGTTCTACAACTTCCTTGGGTACAACCGAGCAGTATTGTGTAGTGAGTAAACTCATAAACGGCGGAAAAGGACGCACCAGCTTGATCTGGAAAGTAGAATCATTTAACGCGATAAAATTATGCTTATCCTTCACTTTATCACTAAAAATCCACCCGCCTGATGAGGCTACCTTTGGATCGATTAAACGATAAAAACTATATACAAAATCACTTGCAGTTACTTTGCGCCCTTTACCGTTCTTAAAAATAGGATCATCATGAAAGTAAACATCGTTGCGCAATTTAAAAGTGTAGGTTAAAGCATCTTCCGATACCTGCCAGCTTTTGGCTATACAGGGTCGTGTTTGCAAGGATGAATCGATCTGTACCAAACCATTAAAAATCTGGTTGGTCATCCAGATGGCATTCTGGTTGCGTGCAAAGGCTGGATCAATAGAGGTTAAACCCTGATCGAGATTAATATTAAAGACTTTTTTGTCCTGTTGATCAGCATTTTCCTTACATGAAAAGAATAAGCTTACACAAAAAAACCAAAATATATAATTAAATGAGCCTCGCATGCGATTAGGAATGTTATTTTTGCACAAATTAATAAATTTAATGCAGATGTCTTTTTTAAACGATTTATTTATCGGCCTCGATGCTGCTCACCAGGAGGAATTACAGGAACGTTTAGATTTAGTGGAGCACAAGATTAAGTTTATGGATAAAATGCCCGTTGCCTGCTTAGATACTAGCAACAATCCGGAATATTTTTTATCAGAAGAAATTTCGCTGGCAGGTGGAATGATAGAGACTGACGTACTAAACGCTGTATTTATTATTTATTATCAACCGGGTAAAACTTTAACCGATTTAATGAGAGAAGTACCTGCGGTATTAAATACCGATTGGCAAGCTGTGCAAAACAACAGAATCATTTTATTGAACGACGATGTTAACCGTGAAAGAACGGCGGAAAATGCCGTTTCGCTAATAGAAGATATCGCAGAAATGTTACACCCGGGGTCTTTTATCTTTGGCCACGAAGGTGATAAATGGATTAGGTTCGGGGCATAGGAGATGTGAGATTTGAGACATTAGATATGAGATGTAAGACAGATGAGAAAAACTAAAATTCGATGCTCGCGCTAATTTTCAAATGAGTGCATAAGTATTAATACGGTTTTATCTTTAGAAACGGTGTTGACTGAATTTTTAATCCGCTGAAAGGATTTGCAACTTTACAACTTCTCAGCTAAAGCATTGCATTTTCTGTCAGATAGAAATATCTGACAGCACGAGAAAACCTTTCAACCCTCTACCTTCCAGCCTTCAGACCTCTCTAATCTGGTACTCTTCTATTTTACGGTAAAGTGTGGTTAAGCCGATACCCAGTAATCGCGAGGTTTCTGTTTTATTGCCTTTGGTATGGATGAGTACTTTTTGAATGTGCTGCTTTTCTATTTGTTGTAGGTTATAATCGTTTTCTATCGGTGCAAATTCAAAAAATTCAGGAGGTAAAGCGGTAGCGCTTAAAGTATCTCCATCTGAAAGGATTACCAAACGTTCGATTACATTTTTAAGTTCCCGGATATTTCCTTTCCAACTATGATCACTCAATATTGATAAGATCTTATCATCCATTTTTGGTGCTGATCGGTTTACCTTGTCTGCAAATTCTTTCAGGTAAAACTTAGCCAATGCAGGGATGTCTGCCTTACGCTCGCGTAGCGGAGGTAAGATGATGGTAAAAACCGAAAGCCGATAATAAAGATCGGAGCGGAATTTTCCAGAGGCTGCATCGGCCTTTAAATCTTTATTGGTGGCGGCTAAAATCCGAACATTTACCTGTTGCGTTTGGGTATCGCCTACTTTGATAAAAGTCTGACTTTCGAGTACACGCAATAACTTTGCCTGTAAATCGAGGTTCATCTCGCCGATTTCATCCAGTAATAATGTACCACCGTTAGCCTCTTCCAATAGTCCTTTCTTGTCTTTGTTGGCACCCGTAAAAGCCCCTGCTTTGTATCCGAAGAGTTCGCTTTCCAGTAAATCAGGGCTAAAGCCACTGCAATTTAAGGCCACAAATGGTTTTGCAGCCCTGGGGCTTTCGTAATGGATCGATTGAGCGAAAACTTCTTTCCCAGTTCCAGTTTCGCCCAAGAGTAAAACAGTAGTATCGGTTGCACTTACTTTTTTAGCCAGATCAATCGCTTCCCTTAAAGCTTTTGATTGACCGATTATGGTTTCGAAGCTGTGTTTTTTAGCAATTTTGTTTTCCAGATCGGAAACCCGCCGTTGCAGATTTGATTTATCCATCGCCTTGTACAAAAGCGGAATAATCTTATCGTTATCATCTCCTTTTACCAGATAATCAAATGCCCCGTTTTTAATCGCCAAAACGCCATCGGCAATGGTGCCGTAAGCAGTAAGATTTATAATTTCGACATAAGATTTTATAGCTTTAATATCCTTAACTAATGCAACTCCGTTAACATCAGGTAGCTTAACATCGCTGATTACAATGCTTACATCATTATTTTTAAGCAATTTAAGGCCTTCTTTCCCAGTGTTGGCCTGCAGGGTTTTAAAGCCCTCTAATTCAATAATCCTGGAAAGTAAACTGCAGATTTTCTTTTCATCATCGATGATGAGCACCATGCCATTCATAGGTAAAATTTATGCTGCAATATTAAGTATAAAAATATCGAAAGATGACGACGCAGATAAAATAAACGGCTTTAGTCTTTAAACCTTGGACTTCAGACTCCCGACTCTGGGCTCTTCTTCCTCGGTCTGTGTCCCCACAGAACGAAAAGATAAATATTGCAAAAGAAAGGAGTGGTCTGTGAGGACATAGACCAAGGGTTGGACTTCAGACTCTGGACTCCCGACTCCGGACTTATTTTGTACCTTTTTCGTTTCGGAAGCATTAAAGTAAAAGCTTTTTGAGCATATTTGGTTTTTGCAAAACAAATTCTATGTTTAAGAGACTAACCGCAATATTCATATTTTGCTTTCCGGCTGTTTTTTGTGCTGCTCAACAAGTGCGCCCAGCCAAATCTTCAGAAATTTATAGAGAGTTAAAGACGTTAAAACACCTTCCAAAGGTTTTATATCTGGCTGCTCATCCCGATGATGAGAATACTGGTTTATTATCCTGGTTGATTAACGATCAAAATGTAGAGACCGCTTATTTGTCGCTTACAAGGGGAGATGGCGGGCAAAACCTTTTGGGCACTGAACAAGGCGCAGCCTTGGGCCTGATCAGAACGCACGAGCTTTTAGAAGCCCGCAGATTAGACGGTGCACAACAATTTTTCACCCGGGCAATCGATTTCGGGTTCTCTAAAAACACCAACGATACTTTTAAGCAGTGGGATGCCGACAGCATTACCGCCGATGTGGTTTGGGTGATCAGAAAATTTAGACCTGATGTGATTATCTGTCGTTTCCCGCCAACTGCTGCTGCGGGTCACGGTCAGCACGCGGCTTCTGCTGTTGTGGCGGAGAAAGCCTTTAAGGCTGCTGCCGATAAAAATATGTTTCCAAACCAGCTTAAATATGTTTCTGTTTGGCAACCAAAAAGATTGTTATGGAACACCTTTAGGTTTGGTTCGGTAAATACCACAGCAGAAAATCAGTTAAAGGCAACCGTTGGGCAATACGATGCACAATTGGGGATGGGTTATGGTGAACTGGCGGGATTAAGCCGAAGTTTGCACAAAAGCCAGGGAGCAGGAACACAATCAGTGGCCGGTGTACGTTCCGATTATTTTACCCATGTTTTGGGCGATCCTGCTAAAAGAACTTTGTTCGATGGGTTAAACCTTAACTGGTCAGACAAAGGTATTGGTGATATTGATGAACTGATTGATATTATACTATTATCTTTCAATTATAATCAACCCGATAAGAGCCTGCACGGATTGTTGATGCTGAGAAAGAAAATTGCCGAACTGCAGGATGCAGCCTTAAGAAAAGATAAACTTGCGGCTATTGATAACATCATTTTAAGCAGTGTAGGTTTTATGGGCGAGGCGGTAACCAACCAACCTGAAGCAATTGCCGGCAATAGTTATAATTTCCGTTTAAACTTAATTTCAAGATCGGCTACCCCTGTTACCGTTGAAAGTGTGAACTGGTTAAACCAGACAGATAATTTAAATAGAAAGCTTGCTAACGATTCGCTGATTACCATTGAACGCAAGATCCAGATTCCTGCAGATGCGGCACTTACTGAACCTTACTGGCTAGCTAAGCCTGCAAAAGATGCAGCAACATTTAGTGTGGCTAATGATACTTTAATCGGACTTCCGGAAATGCAATCGCCAGTTAATGTGCTGTTGTCGCTGAAAATAGAATCGGAAAAATTTGAAATCAGATTACCTTTATCTTATAAAAAATTAGATCCTGTTAAAGGTGATGTTGTAGAAGCCCTTAGGATCATCCCTGCGCTCGATTTAAGTTTTAGCGAACCTGTTTATTTTGCTAAAGAAAAAGAAGCTTTAAATGTTAGCCTTCGCTTAAAAGCCAATAAAAATATTAATTATGGTAAGGTGACTTTCAAGATCGGCAACCAGGTAGTGAAAACCTTTCAGGGGATTAACCTGGCAGAGAATACGATCAATACGATGAATTTCCTTCTCCCGGTTGAAGATTTAGCCAGAATTAAAACCAGCCAGAATAAATTAGAAGCTGTTTTTTCATCAGAAGCGAATGAATATTCAAAAGGTCAGGTATTAATTCAGTATCCTCATTTGCCAACCCTACAGTATTTTGTTCCGGCCACAACCTGGTTGATTAAGGGAGATGTAAAGGTACTGGCGAAAAAAGTTGGGTATATTGAAGGGGCTGGAGATCTGATCCCTGAGTTTTTAAGGCAGGCAGGTTTGCAGGTTGATGTGCTAACTGAAGGGGATATCCTAAACCCAGTGAAACTGGCAAGTTACGATGCAGTGGTAACCGGAGTAAGAGTAATCAATACTGAAAAAAGAATTAAAAACTGGCAAACTGCTTTACGCGGTTATGTAGAAAACGGTGGAACCATTGTGATGCAGTACAATACCACACAAGATATGGCATTACAGGATTTCGGTATTTATCCGTTTAGTATCAGTGGTAAAAGGGTGACTGAAGAAAATGCAGAAGTTAAATTTTTAAAACCTGAACATAAACTGTTAAACTACCCAAATAAAATTACCGCTGAAGATTTTAAAGGATGGGTGCAGGAACGCGGTGCTTATTTTCCTGATAAATGGGATGCTAAATACGAACCGCTTTTCGAGATGCACGATACCGATGAAGAGCCGCTTCAAGGATCGACCTTATATGCGAAATATGGTAAAGGGAATTTTATTTATACACCTTTAGCTTTTTTCAGGCAATTGCCTGCCGGAAATGTTGGTGCAGCCAGATTGTTTTTTAACTTTTTATCAGCCGGAAAGTGATGAAAAATCAATTCAAAAACTGGAATACCTGGTATATTTTACTTGCTTTGGCCTTGGTATTTCAGCTTGTATTTTATTACCTGTTTACTAAATTCTGGGCATGAGTAATATCGATTGGGCAGTATTGATATTTACTTTGTTTGCTGTGGTGGCCTACGGTGTTTTTATTGGTCGTGGGCAAAAAAGCAATGCTTCTTATTTAAAGGCCGATAATAAAATGCCCTGGTATATTGTGCTACTGGGTATTATGGCAACACAGGCCAGTGCCATTACTTTTTTATCAGCACCAGGGCAGGCTTATACTGATGGCATGCGTTTCGTACAGTATTATTTTGGCCTTCCACTGGCAATGATTGTCATCTGTATTACTTTCATCCCGATTTTTCAAAGGCTGAATGTATATACAGCCTACGAATACTTAGAGAACCGTTTCGATAAAAAAACAAGGGTTTTAACTTCATTGCTGTTCCTGTTTTCGAGAGGACTATCAACGGGGATCAGCATTTATGCACCAAGTATTATCCTATCGAGCGTTTTAAACTGGAATATTTATTTAACCAATATCCTTACCGGGGGGATTTTATTGATTTATACTTATGTTGGTGGTGCAAAAGCAATTGCACACACACAAAAACTGCAGTTTTTGATCATTTTAGGAACAATGGCCTTTGCCGGATATCTTTTGGTGCAGAATATGCCTAATGGAATCGGGTTTAAAGATGCACTTTACCTGGCCGGGAAATCAGGTAAATTAAATGTAATTACCACAGAATTCGATTGGAAGGATAAATATAATATCTGGAGTGGTTTAATCGGAGGCTTTTTCCTTGCGCTTTCTTATTTCGGGACAGATCAGAGCCAGGTTGGAAGATACATTACCGCGAAAGATAATACCAACGCTAAAATGGGATTACTGTTGAATGGGTTGGTTAAAATCCCGATGCAGTTCGCCATCCTGCTAATCGGCGCATTATTGTTTGCTTTCTTCTCATTAAAGCCGGCACCGATTTATTTCAATGAGCGTTCCTATCAGTATCTAAAAGAAACTCAACCACAGCAGGCAGCTGCTTTCGAGAAAGAACATAACGCTTTGGCACAGAAATTTAACCAGCAATCAAAAAATATTCTTGTAGAAAAGGAAAAGCAATTACCATCTTTAAATTCTTCGATAGAAAATTTTAAGTCGACCCAGAAACAGGTGAAAGAACTGCATGGCAGGGTAGAAGAGGCAATCAACAAGTCGAATTACAATGCAGAGAAAACCGATACCAATTATATCTTTCTATACTTTGTAAAGAATACCCTTCCTGTCGGCATGATCGGCTTGCTTTTCGCGGTCATCTTTTTGGCCAGTTGGGGGTCTATTTCTGCAGCGCTGAATTCGCTTGCTGCCTGTTCGTTAAAAGATGTACATCTCATTTTTGGTAAAAAAGAGGTAGACGACGAGACTGAATTGAAATATAGCCGTTTGCACACTTTGGCATGGGGTATTTTTTCGATAGCTGTTGCTATGTTTGCTACACAGATGGGTTCGTTAATCGAAGCTGTTAATGTACTGGGCTCGCTTTTTTATGGGCCAATCCTTGGTATTTTTTTAGTGGCATTTTATTTTAAAAAGATAAACGGACCTATCGTATTTATTGCGGCCATCTTATCCGAAATTGCTGTTGTCGCAGTATATGAATTCGATATTGTTTCATTTCTTTGGCTCAATGTAATCGGCGCAGCAGCAGTAATGATGTTCTCGGTAATTGGCCTGTTATTTTCTAATCCAAAAACCGTAATGGACAGATAAACTTAATTTTTACGTGCAACAGATATTCGCTTCCCAAGTGCAAAATAAAATTTGATACCTTTATTTTCAAAAAAATAGATAACACTAAATATGAACGAAGCTTGGGTAGATAGGTGGAATGACCGATACAGTACCGCTGAGTTTGCTTATGGCGAACAACCGAATAACTATTTAAAAGAGCAGTTGACGCACCTTGAGACCGGAACAATACTTTTTCCGGCAGAAGGAGAAGGGCGAAATGCTGTTTTTGCAGCTAAACTCGGTTGGAAGGTTTCAGCCTTTGATATCAGTATTGAAGGAATGAATAAAGCACTCCAACTCGCAGAGAACAATAATGTTAATATTGATTACCAGGTGGGCGAACTCCAGGAACTGGATTATAAAGATGAACAGTTTGATGCCATTGCCTTAATCTACGCACACTTTCCTTCGGCAATTAAATCAGCCTACCACAAAACACTAAGCAATTATTTACGTAAGGGCGGTTTGCTTATCTTCGAAGCGTTTAGCAAGAAACACCTTGATTACATTGCCAAAAACGAAAAAGTTGGTGGACCAAAAGAAATCGATATGCTATTCTCAATTGAGGAAATAAGAACTGATTTCGAAAATTATGAGATTCTGGCGCTGGAAGAAAAGGAAATTGAACTGAATGAAGGTTTGTTTCATAACGGACGGGGCTCGGTAATCAGATTTGTTGGAAGAAAGAGATAAAGCGGTTCTGGTCTATAACTGAGAAATGAATTCAGAAAAATAGTGAAGTTTTGCACAATTTTTTAGACACTAAGATTATAGTTTTTATCAACCGAAAGCCATAAATTCGTAAAATCAAAAACAACAAAAACAGATAAATATAATACTATGAAAACGATGATTAAATCAATCGCGTTGCTATTTACGGCAATTACCATTTCTGTAAGTGCAATGGCACAAGATGCTCAGCCTAAGCCAAGTCCTGCAGCTACAGCAACAGGGAAAGTAAAAGGTGCAACCATTACCATCAACTACAGCAGTCCTGCAGTTAAAGGACGTAAAATCTGGGGAGGTTTAGAAGCCTTCGATAAAGTATGGCGTGCAGGTGCAAATGAGGCTACTACTTTCGAAACCGATAAAGATATTGTAGTTGAAGGTAAACCCTTGGCAGCTGGAAAATACAGTTTCTTTTTAATACCTAAAGAAAGCGGAACCTGGACAGCTATTTTTAACAAAGAACCAAAACAGTGGGGTGCTTACAAATACGAAGAAGCTAAAGATGCTTTACGTGTTGATGTTAAAACCAAAGCTTTAAAAGCTACGCAAGAACGTTTGGTTTATAAAATTACTAAAAGCGGATTCGCTTTAGAATGGGATAAAATTTCTGTTCCGGTTAATATTAAATAATTAGATAAAATTATTTTAAAGCCGTCCATGTTTTACATTTGGACGGTTTTTTTATGCCTTTTTTTCAGATTGAATTAATAATGATATTGAAAAATAGTTTCATCAATAATGCTTCGCAATGTTAAATTATTTCAGCATCCTTATATAACATAAAGACCCTGAAATAAATTCAGGGTGACGATCAGAAAAGCTCTTTTGTAAAGAAGCTAAAACATAATCCCTACTTCATGTTAAAATGTTATTTTAGGCCACATTACAAACAAGCACCCTATAATGAAGTTTTCCATTAAATTATTGGCTTTATTGCCGCTTTTTTCATTAAACGTTTTAGCCCAGCAGAAAGCGCAATATTTTTCCGTTAAAACTGCAAAGCCTGTAGATCAGGTGAACGTGTTTTTAGGATCTTCTGCAGACCACGGACAGATGTCGCCAGCAGCATCAGCTCCTTTTAGCATGTTGAGCATCGGTCCTCAGACTTATCCTAAAACGCATACAGGCTACGAATACCTGGCGAAGAAATTTGAAGGCTTTACACACAACCGTTTCGAAGGAGTAGGCTGTCAGGGTTCGGGTGGTAATATTTTCATCAAACCATTTTTAGGCAGTGATCCGGCGAAGTCAGAACTGATCAAGATTGCTGAAAAAGCAAGTCCAGGTTACTATGAAGTAGGCTTTGAAAATAAAATCAAAGCTGGTTTTACCGTATTGGGCAAAGCGGGGAAGCATGCCTACCAATTCCCGAAAGGAGCAAAAGGTTTTTATCTCGATTTAGGTTATGCTTTTAATGGTGCTTTTGTAGCAGAATCGCACGAGGTAAACGGCAATACCATAAGTGGATGGATTACCTCGAAAACAACTTGTGGTGCAGGTAAATACAAGCTGTTTTATTATATGGAAATTGGTGATAATGTATCATGGAAAGTAATCGACGATCATAAAATGATTGCCGTGCTCAAAGGGGAGGTAACTTCGGTAGGAATCAATATTGCACTTTCTTCTGTAAGTGTTGAAGCTGCAAAAGCTTCTATCAATAAAAATCCGTTTGGTACTGTAAAAGAACAAAGCAAAGCCGATTGGAATGTAAATCTTTCTAAAATTGCCGTAAATGGCGATCTGGAAAGTGCAAAGCTATTCTACTCGCTTTTATACCGTACCATGCAGTCGCCTTATGTGATTTCTGAAGCTGACGGTTCATATCGCAATACAAAAGGCGAAATTCAGAAAGATACAGAAATCCGCTACAACGGCTGGGCCATTTGGGACAATTACCGTACACAGTTACCTTTACTTTCGCTAATTGAACAAGATAGATATGCCGGAATGGTGAGTTCTATTGCCGATCTGTATAACTCTGGCAAAAAAGATTACGCCGGACAAAACGAGCCCTCAAATACCGTTCGTTCTGAGCATGCCATTGTGGTTTTGCTTGATGCCTATCGTAAGGGCTATCCGGTAGATTTTAACAAGATTGCCGATTCGTTAGTGAAAGAGGTAAATGGCCTGGATTATAAATCTCCGGATAAGGCATTAGAATCAAGTTACGATAATTGGGCACTTGCAGAAATCTTCAAAATTTTAAAGAATAAAGAAAAATCTGATTTTTATCTCAATAAAGCTTTAGAATATAAGAAATATTGGAACAAGGACTTTAAAGATATGACCAAAAACGATGTCGACCGTATGCAGGCCCGTGGTTTATACCAGGGCACCATCTGGCAGTATCGATGGTTTGTACCTTATGATTTTAAAGGATTGATTGAATTGGACGGGGGAGAGGAATCTTATCTGGCAAAACTTGATGAATTTTTTGAGCGCGATTTATACAACCATGCCAATGAACCAGATTTGCAGGTACCATTGATGTATAATGTCACCAAGTCTGGTTATAAATCACAGTATTGGATGCATCAATTAGCGGCTGATACGGTAATCCAGAATTATTTTAACGATAACAGCCGCGGAATCGGTAGTTATATCGGTAAAATTTACAGAAACCAGCCACATGCCTATTTGCGTACGATGGACGACGATGCCGGTGCGATGAGTGCCTGGTATGTGTTTGCTGCAAGTGGTTTTTCTCCTGCCTGTGTGGGGTGGCCGATTTATTATTTAAATGTGCCTTTATTTCCTTCACTAAGTTATAACCTGCCTAAAGGAAAAACTTTTACCATCGAAACGGAAAATTTTAGCTTGAAAAACAAATATATCAAAGCTGCGTTCCTCAACGGAAAACCTTTCAAAAAGAACTATATCACCCAAGAGGATATTAATGCCGGAGGCGTATTGAAAATCGTTGCTTCGGCCGTGCCGGTTAAAATTTCAGGTACAGAAAACTGGATTTCGAGTCTTGTAAAATAATTTAAAAAAATTACAAAAAACCGCAAACTAATTTCAGATAATCCTGTTGTTCTAGTATAAATTTCAAGATCATGGCACCTTTAAAATTAAGCGAAGAACAGCATGCTACATTAAGCAATAGAAACACATCAGAACAAATTAACGAACAACCTTTAGAACTTCATCCAGAAGCCTATAAAGTGAAAGGCCCATCTCCTGATAAGATGAAGACGGTATCATCTTCATTAAGGAATTATGCCCATGGTTTGTACGGATTGTTGTAAAAGCGCCTCCAATAAAATCTTATCATACCAGATTATATAAAGCAGCCAGGATTTAAAAAACTTGGCTGCTTTTGTTTTGATATGAAGAGGAAGGATCAAAAAGTTAAAATCTATCGGCATTATCACGTTGAGCATCGAAATGCTGTGCCAAGGCTATTTAATTTAGTCCTTTGACAGGCTCAGGATGACAATCTAACATGATGAGACAAAATATAATGCATATCTTACCCTTATGAAACAAAGTGCCGGAATATTGCTTTTCAGAAGAAAAAATCAGCAGATAGAATTTTTTCTGGTTCATCCGGGCGGGCCGTTCTTTGCCAAAAAAGATATTGGTTTTTGGACTGTGCCCAAAGGAGAATTAGATGAAAGTGAAGAAGCTTTAACGGCTGCAATCCGCGAATTTAAAGAGGAAACAGGTCAAAGCCCAACCGGCGATTTCATCGAATTAACTCCAGTTGTGCAAAAGGGAGGTAAAAAAGTATTATGCTGGGCTTTGGAAGGAGATCTTGATCCTTCAACAATTGTTAGCAATACTTTCGAAATAGAATGGCCGCCACGATCGGGTAAAAAGAAAAGTTTTGCCGAAATAGATAAAGCTGAATGGTTTGTTTACTCCGATGCTGTTAAATACATCAATGAAAAGCAGAGCGCTTTGCTTGATGAATTAAAATCTAAACTAAGCCATTAATTCGAAGTGTGAAATTTCCTTTTCGGCACCATTGATGATCATCGAAATCTGGTGATCGCCCAGATGAAATTTACGTGTAGTAATCAGCACGAACTTTTGCTTTCGGATAATGTTTACTGCTGCACCTGCAGGATAAATCCGCTCCGAAATCTTATACACCTTTTTAGTGTTCTGTCCATTTTGCTTTTTATAGTAAATGGCATATTCCAATCTCACTTTCTTTTCGGAAGGATTTTCGTTCAGAATAGAAAACGAAAACTCCAGGCTTTCGCCAATTTTGATCTGAGGTGTTAAGATTTTGAAATCTTTTAATAAAATTCCTGCATCATCTAAGCCATAATGCTTAAGGATATCGGTATGACCTTGTTTAAGTAATGTACGACTGCCGTGTTTAATAATGGCATCTGTTTCGGCGCCCAAACCCGACCAGTTCTTCGCAATATTTAAAACAACCTGAGGATGATCTTTTGCAATATCGTTTAAGCTATTGGCAACGCTCCGCCTTACATATTCAGACGGATCTGTTTTAAGATTTTCCAGTATAGGTAAAATAGATGTCGGATCTTTTTTCAGAAAGGGGATACCCATGGCCCAGGGTAAGCGTGGACGGCTGCCTTCGCTGGCGAGCCTTCTCACTTTATGGCTTTCGTGCAGCGACCATTGCTGCATTTTTAAAATCATCTCATTTTCGTATTTTAAAATAAAAGGGCGAACGGCAAATTCGCAGCTTACAAATTGTGTAACAAATTCGAGCGCTTCAGCAGAGTCTTCGAAATCATCAATACCATAGGTTTCAATATAATCAGGTAGAAACATATAGGCGAGGCCATCATCTCCAATACCCTGAATCCTTAGCTGTGCAATTGTTTTTTTAAGCAGCGCTATCGTTTGAGGATAATCTGCTGGTAAAAAATCGTGTAATACTTTCGAGGTATGTTTCATCCGCTCTTTCAATTCTTTTGATTCAAATTCGGGTGTGAAAATCTTTCTGATAAATTTTGCTTTATCGAAACCTGGGATGATAATCGCCAATGCATGAGTTAATCTATCGTAAAAAGCAGGATTATATAAATCTTTAAGTGGGCTGGCCATATTTTTGGTAATTACGGAGATGTTTTTTATTATAACGCAGTAAATTTACTAAAAATATTAGTATTTTTAAGTGGTTCAACAAATAATATTTCATCCTATCATTTTTACGTAGCGATTTAGAATTTCAGCTATTTCTTTGGCACATTTGCTTATTATAAAAATAGCGAAATGAATACAACAAAAATAGGCTGGATCGGGTTAGGGAATATGGGTATCCCGATGGCAGAACAATTGATAAAAGCAGGCTATACGGTTACTGTCTATAACAGGAGCAAGGGCAAAGAAGCTCCACTGAAAGAAATGGGTGCACGGGTTGCCGAAACCCCTAAAGAGCTAACTGCAACTACTGATGTGATAGCGGTTATGGTTTCTGATGATGCCGCAATAGAACAGATTTTTAAGGGAGAGGAAGGTCTTTTTAGTGGAGAAACTTTAGGTAGGATCATTATCAACATGAGCACGGTTTCTCCTTCAATTTCAAAAGAAATGGCCAGGCAATGTAAAGCAAAAGGAAACTTTTATTTAGACGCACCGGTCTCAGGAAGTGTGAAGCAGGCAGAAACCGGTCAGTTGGTTATTATGGTCGGTGGCGAAGAAACTACTTTTAATCAGGTAAAACCTATCCTCGAAAAAATGGGCAAACTTGCTAAGCTAGTAGGCGGAAATGGCGCAGGCAACAGCGCAAAGCTTGCCATCAATTCGCTTTTGGCTTTATATGCACAAGGCTTGGCTGAAACCGTTTTGTTTGCTAATGAACAAGGGATTAAAACAGGGGATTTGTTAGAATTGATCAATAATGCAGCTATCGGCAATATTTTTACCAAAATTAAGGGTGATGCTATTGTTGCTGATAACTACAAAGCTGCTTTCGCCCTTAAACATATTGTAAAGGATTTGAACCTGGCAAAAGAAGAAGGTATTTCATCGCCATTGGCTAAAACAGCACTGAATACTTTCGAAGCGGCAGCCTCAAAATATGGAGAAGAGGATATTATCGCAGTAGTTAAACAGCTTAAAGAATAGGGCAATCCTTTTTAAACTAAAGTTGATAACCATAGGAGATTTTAGAGCTCTTCCTATGGTTATATATTGATGGGATATTACAAAGTTTCATGTATACGTTATGAAATGAGGTAAGTCGCTACATTTTTAAGCGGCATATGATGTTTATTTTAAACGTCTGGCGAACTTTCAGATCGATAACAAGAAACAGATCTGTATTTAATGAAAATATCATCAGGAGATATTATTCCCGATGATTAATGAATAATGGTATTTTTAATCAGCGCCGCTGTTGAATACATGCGATTTATATCCTGCATTATTCAACAGCATTTTTGTGATTGCCCAACAGAGAAGTTGCTCTTTTTAATCTTAGGTCTTAGAAATTATTAAGTACATCCAAACTATAAACATTATTTATTTGCAGGTTTTGCTTAGGTGTTAAGCTTAAATCAATATCAAGATAGGAGAGAAGCAGATCAATAGGGATTTGGTCAAATAATCCAGGATAAATACGTTTAAATAGCGATATTCTGTTTTCAGTATTCTGCATTCTAAATAAGATGTTTCTATTGTTTACATCAGCTATGGCAGTTCGAAGAAGATAAGTATTGAATAACGAATCAAGAACAGGATACCATGCGCAGCCTTCCTCCAGCTCAGATTGGTCTATCAAAAAAACGATAGTATCCTTTATGGCAAAAAGATTGAAGTTGCCGTCTGTTTGTTTAAAACCATTTGGGATATATACACTACCTTTTGTGCCCAACCATATATTGGCCTGTTCGGCCTCTTCATTTACTAAATAGCCATTAACCAGGCCATCTGCTACAATTATAATGCTACCGTTAGCAGCTGAACTGTTAGGCTTAAAAAGCGTTTTCCCTTTGCGAATACTAAGAAAGGCTGTATGTCTGTACATAAAGCGAATAGCTGCCCTATCTTTCTTCCGATCTAACAATGGAAGAAATACCTTTAAAAAATATTTGATGTAGTCTACTTCCATGTTGATTAATTAAGTTTTGTGGTTAACATATTGATTGTTTTTTATTAAGTAAATTACATTTACAAACCGATCATGCCCAAAGCTCACATTCATGCCCAAATTAACCGGATATGGTTTCTTATCTGGTTTCAATGGCACTGCACGGTGCTGTGGGGAGGATAATTAGTTAGAAACTATCTGTCCACCCTAAGCATTAGCTTTTTAACATCTTTACACACTCTAAAACGATTTAGTATTTTCGTGTGCGGCGATCGCTTTTTGGTATTATGTAACCTCACTTAAGATCGGCTACAACTAAATTCTGTATTAAAAATTAATTTTCCTCTGATTTTGATCAATACTTATCTTGATCTTGCTCATCGCTACAACCAGGTAACAATGTGAAGAGAATGATAAGTTTTCATTTGGATATTCCAGATAAGCGTATGCTAATTTTTCATTGTTTTCAAAGCGTTCATATCCAGTATAATAATGTTATTGCCGTCTTTTTCAATTAAGCCCTCTCTTGTGAAATCTCCAAGCACCCTGCTTAGTGTTTCGGTTGCAATGCCTATCAAAGATGCCAGATCATATCTGGGGAGCATAATTCTATTATTCTCTGCAGAATCGTGGTTTAGTTTAGTCAGTTCAATAATTGCTTTTGCTATTCTCTTCCTTACAGAGTAATAGGCGATATTCAGCAGCTTTTCATCGCGGTTGTTCAAGCCATGGGCAAGAGCTTTAGCAAAAAAGTTGAACATGTCTGGGTAGTCTGTAATTAAATTCTGGAGATCGGTATAAGGGATGGTCAGTATTTCAACACTATCGATGGCTTCTGCAATTTCCTTATTTTCAGTACCTAATAGTGCGCCCTGAAGTCCGAAATATTCGTGCGGGCCATAAATGCCAGTAATAAATATGTTGCCGGCAGAATCAGCTACATAGGTTTTTATCTTTCCTGATAAAATATAATGTAATCCGAGCGATCTTCTCTCCCCCCTATAATAGAGAACCTGGTTTTTTTTAAAAGATCTGGGCAAATAACCTTCAAATCTTGATCTTAACCAGGATAATTCATCGCCACTTTTATGAATATTCTTTAATTGAGTATGCCGTTTTAAAAATAATTCATGTTGAAACCTTTTTTTTCTGAGCCTTACCTCCACATGATTAAGCAGTTCGCCATCATCAAAAGGAGCCATGAGGTAGCCATCTGCACCCAATTCCATCACTCTGCGGGCAAGGTCATAATCCTGATTGTTCAATACCATAATAAAACTGATGCCCGCAGTTTCCATAAATTTATTAACAACACGCAATACCCCAATTCCGTCCATTTCAGCTACATTTACCTCCGAAATAATTACATCTACCGGATTTTTTCTGAGAATGTCGATTGCTTGCTTACCGCTATTTGTTGATTTTACATTGTATTTCCCGATTGTTAGTATTTCGGTGATTTTTATCCTTAGATCGAAATCCTCAAGTATAATCAAGATTTTAGATCCCTCCATTTAAATTTTATGTTTAATCCTGAAGGCAATAGTTTCCTTTAGATTGGCAAAACAGGTGTTAAGCCTGATTTCCGGACCTTGTTGATACGTTATTTAAAGCTTTTCGATAGACTAAATTAAGGTCTGCGAGAAAAGAAGATAGACAATTGGAATAATTGGGTAGCGAAAAAACTTCAGTCGCTGGGCGGAAAAATTATCCTGACGGAAGTGAAGATAATGCTGCAGGCTTTGTTAAAAAAATGATACAGTTTTTTAACAAGCATTTTTAAAAAAGGCATTTATTAAAGGTTTTTATAGGGATTAATAGACAAATATCCAATAAAAATCGTTATTATGAGGGATAAAAGGCTTGATAATTATCAAATATATGTTTGATTGTGGTCAATATGGCAAAACAACTGGTTAAAAAGTTTCGTTAATGCTGGAAATTAGTTCAAATAACCGTTTTTTAGTCTTTAGGAAGGATAATACTCCTTTGTTGTGTAGGTGAGTAATAAAACTCAAAAGATGTTGTATTACCGATAAAAATAATACTGTTATCTACGGGCGGTGAGTTTAAGTTTTTAAGGGTGTTTGTATGTTTTTTATTGTTTAAACAATTCTGTGCTTCCAGATCGATCCTTCCAAGTACAACAAAGGTTGTGATCAGGCAGCAGGTGATGAATAAATGAAATGACAGGTAGCTGAACTGAAACATCCTAACATGAAAAAGAATAATCCATAACAACAGTAAAAGAAAAAGGGCGATGCCGGGCAATACCAATAAGAGCTTAATATCCTGAAAGCTGATGAGAAATGGTAAAAACGTAAATGGCAATATGCCGATCAGAAAGGCAAAATTTCTGGTAAACGGCTGGTTGGTTATATCGTAGATCCAGTAGTGAATGATAAACCCTGCAGTAATGATAAATGGTAGAAAAACTAAAAAAGCGCATTTTTCCCAATGCGAAAGCCCTCTTTGTGATAATAAAAGGTCGGCGAAGCTATCAAGGTTTAAGATCTCGATATTAAACCTGATAAAAAAATAATATTCACCAAAAATGGCCAAGAGCACGAGGTAAATTACTGTTAATATCAAATATCTGATAAACAGAATATAGATGGTATCTATTTTATCTGTCATCTTAATTTATATAAGCGATAAAATGTAACCATGAACAAAAATATGCGGACATAGGATAGATTTTGATTCCCAAATTTGCTTAAGCGTTACCTTATTTCCATTGATATGAATTAAGGCGATTAATGATTGTTGTCAAAGCCGTATTCTATTCGAACATTGTTTATGTTTTTTAGATCTGGTTGGGTAATAAAATTGCCTGGTTCTAAAGATATATTACATAGCTATCAGATGATTTAAATAGTAAATTATTTTTAATTCATTAAAAATCAGATATTTATTTACTTTAGTGAAAAATAATAAACATAATATTTGTATCGTACGAAATAAATCGTACCTTTAGTTTATGAAACTTAATCAAACTGAAAATAATCTGCCTGAACCTACTAAAGCTGAATTAGAAATTCTTCAGGTATTATGGGAATTCGGTCCATCTACGGTTCGGTTTGTAAACGATAAATTGAACGAACAGCGAGAGGTGAATTATACCTCAACTTTAAAGCAGATGCAGATCTTAACCGAAAAGGGGATATTAAAACGTGATGAAAGCCAAATGAAACACATTTATATTCCTGTTGAGGCTGAGGAGAAAACCAAAGTTCAGTTGTTAGACCGTTTTGTAAATACCCTGTATAAAGGATCTGCTTCACAATTGATGATGCAGCTTCTGGGTAACGAAAAAACCTCTAAACAGGAAATAGAAGAGATAAAGCGGCTATTGGATAGCATGGAATAATTAATAATAACAGATTCTAAAGAACCACAATGATGGAATTTAAGTTAATTAACCTTTTGCCCGAAAATTGGCTTCATGCCCTCGGGGCTACTTTGTTCCACTCGCTATGGCTTGGGGTAATATTGGCCTTGCTTGCTGGTTTGGTTATGTTTACTACCCGAAAAGCAAGTGCGGCAATGCGCTATAACCTTCTTACCATATGTTTAGCGTTGTTTGTTGTGGCAATATTTTTTACCTTTTACAAAGAACTGCAAAAGCCTATAGGTTCTATAGCTGATCAGGTTATAATTAATCTCCCAAATGGGGCCACCGATCAGCCCGTAATTGCAAACGTTCAGCATGATATGTATTCGGGACTGAACAAAATGCTTTCTTTATGGAATGCATACGCTTATCAGATTGTACTGATCTGGTTTTTAATTATATGCGGAAAAAGCATCCAGTTAATGGTAGGTTTAAACGGTGTATATCATTTGCGTAAACATAAAACCTATGCTGCAGGTAAAAAGTGGGATGAAAAGTTAGCTATGCTGGCCGAAAAATTAGGTTTAAGTCAACCGGTTAAAATGATGCAGTCGGGTATTGCACAGGCACCAATGGTTGTAGGGCATTTTAAACCCTTAATCCTAATTCCATTAGGTTTGCTTACCGGTCTGTCAAATGCAGAAGTTGAGGCTATTCTTTCTCATGAACTGGCGCATATTAAACGTAAAGATTACCTGGTAAACCTATTACAAAGTTTTATCGAAATCGTTTTCTTCTTTAACCCAGCGGTACTTTGGGTATCACAATTAATAAAAACAGAACGCGAACATTGCTGTGATGATTTGGCCATTACCTGTGTAAGCGATCGCAAAAACTACGTTCAGGCCCTCATATTCTGTCAGGAATTTAAGCAGCGTGCACCTGCTTATGCCATGGCGATAACGGGTAGGAAAGGTAGCCTGCTGCATAGAGCAAGCAGGATGTTATTCAATACCAATTCAACTTTAAACAAAATGGAAAAGACAATATTAACCATCGCCCTGGTATCGGTTGTGGTTTGCAGCGCCGCCTTTAAAAGTATTGGCAATGCAAAAACAGTTACCAGAAAAAAAATAGCTACTTCAATACAAGTTTTACAGGATACAGCTAAAAAATCTAAACCTGTTGAAGGAAAATCTGCCGATCAATTAGAAAAGGAAATCAATTCGAAAATGGATCGTCAATTGAAACAGTTAAACGAAAAAAACAAGAGCAGAGAAACGGCAGAAGATGTAAAAGCGGAAATTGCTGATCAGCAAGCCAGAAAAGATGATGCCAAAAAGGCAGTAGCGGATGAAAGAATGCGGAAAGAAGACGCCAAAGCAAGAATAGCCGATGAAAAACTCCGTATCGCTGACGAGAAATTAGCTAAAGAAGATGCTAAATTAGCTAAGGAAGACGCAAAATGGGCAAAAGAAGATGCCAAGTGGACAAAGGAAGTTGATAAATGGGCAAAGGAAGACGCTAAATGGGTTCAGGAGAATAAAGGTGGCGATGGCCCACGTGTACCAAGAGCACCACGTCCGCCGCGCCCACCTAGAGCACCAAGAGCACCTCGCGCAGCGTATGCTGTACCATCGGTACCTCCAGTTCCGCCAACTCCAAGTATTCCATCAGCTCCACCTACACCCCCAACGCCACCTGTATATAACCAAAAAACAAGCACCCGAACAGGTGTGCAGCGTACGGTTATCTCGAAAACCGTAACCAACGGAGATGGACATGATTATACCAACGAAATTAATCAGGAATTGATGAAAGACGGCATTATTACCAGTACTAATAAATTGTCGTACAAACTCAATAAAGACGATTTAATTGTAAATGGCGTAAAACAAAATGCTGATGTGCAGAAGAAATACAAGCAAAGGTTTTTGAAGAACGAAAATCATTCGCTAATGTATAATTTCCTGATCGAAAACAACAAAAACTAAGTTCTAAAAGCGCTAATCCAATTCACATCATGAAATTTAAGCTCATGGCTTTTTTAGCCGTATGGATGAATATTGCCCTTACCTTTGCTCAAGCCCAAACTCCTCCATCCAGAATTTACGGTCGTGTATTGGATGCCGATGGGAAAAACATAGAATTTGCCACTGCTGCACTGCTTAAAGATTCGTTACTGGTTAAAACAACCTTCACCGAAAAGGATGGGTTGTTTAGTTTCGATAAGCTTGGTTATGGAAAATACCTCATCAAGGTATCGGTTGTAGGTTCGCCTATTTACCAGACCGATACCTTGGTTTTAACTGCCAATAGCGCTGTTATCAATTTGGCTGATATTAAGATCAAAGCTGGAGCAACCAATTTAAAAGAGGTAAATATTTCGGGGCAAAAGGCTTTTGTAGAACGAAAGATTGACCGTACGGTGGTTAACGTTGATGCTTTGATCTCCAATGCAGGTACAACTGCACTGGATGTGCTGAGTAAATCGCCAGGGGTAAATGTAGATCAGAATGGGGTAATCTCGCTCAAAGGCAAGAGTGGAGTGGCTATTTTTATTGATGATAAACCAACTTATTTATCGGGTGCCGACCTGGATAATTACCTGCGTTCGCTGCCTTCTTCTTCGCTTGATCAGATTGAGCTAATGACCAATCCGCCTGCCAAATATGACGCTGCAGGAAATGGAGGGGTAATCAATATCAAAACCAAGAAAACCAAAACCGCTGGGTTTAATGGTGGGATTAACCTGAGTTTGAACCAGGGGGAGTTAAGTCGCTCGAACAACAGTTTCAACTTTAATTACCGCAAGGATAAGATCAATGTTTTTGGTAACCTGAGTTATAATCTGAACAACAGTTTTACCGATCTCGATCTGAACAGAAAATATAAAAATGACGATGGTAGTGCCAAATCCTACTTTAATCAGAATTCTTATTTCCGTAGGCACGGCAATACTTTTAATTTAAAAACCGGACTTGATTATTATGCTTCTGAGAAAACCACATGGGGTATTGTACTTACCGGAATGAACCGGATTTCGAAACAGGTGAACAACAATACCAGTAATCTGTCTAATGCTTCGATGCAGTTAGATTCGGTTATCAGGGCTGAAAATATCGATCAGATTAAATATCAGAATGCGGGTGTAAATTTAAATTACAGGCACAAATTTAAGCAGGCAGGAAGGGAATTGACCTTTGATGCGGATTATCTGCTTTATCGCAATCAAACCGATCAAACTTACTACAACTTCAGTTATCTGCCTAGCGGAACTTTAAAATACCAGGATATTTTAACAGGTAATCTGCCTTCAAATATTGATATTTATACCGCTAAAATGGATTATTCGCATCCACTGGAAAATAAGTGGAAGCTAGATGCAGGTATTAAAACTGCTTATACCAAAACCGATAACATTGCCGATTACTTTAATACGGCGAACGGGAAAACCAGCGCTGATTATGAAAAGAGCAATCACTTTTTATATGAAGAAAACATCAATGCGGTTTACCTGAACATGAGCAGGGAAGGGAAGCGGTTTTCGCTCCAGGCTGGCTTAAGGTATGAAAACACGGTTTCTAACGGACATCAGTTAGGGAATCTGATCAAACCCGATTCGAGTTTTAAAAGAACCTATAACAGTTTGTTCCCAACGCTTTATTTCTCTTATAAACTCGATACTGCAGGAAACAATCAGCTGGGACTGAATTATGGAAGAAGGATCGATCGGCCGTATTATCAGGACCTCAATCCATTCTTTTCTCCCCTGGATAAATTTACCTATTATGTTGGCAACCCTTTTTTAAAGCCTTCTTTTACACAAAGTATCGAACTTTCTCACACTTATAAAAATAAGATTACCACCACTTTTGGTTACAGTTGGGTGAGGGATGAGGTGAACGAAACCATCGAAATTTTAAACGGTACCTATTACAGCAGGCCAGCAAATGTGGGCAAAACAAGAGTGGCCAATGTTTCGGTAAATGCAGAGATCGACCTCACCAAATGGGTTAAACTAAATGCTTATGTTGAGTATGCAAAAATAGTTTCAAAAACAGATTTCTACACAGGTTTTTTGGTTACCAACGGAAGTTATTTAAGAGCAAACCCGAATTTGCAGTTCAAAATCAGCCCGACGTGGAATGCAGAGCTAAATATGCGTTATCAGAGTAAACTATCTAATGTACAGTTTTTATTGGGTGAAGTACATGAGTTCGGAGCAGCGGTGCAGAAAAAACTTTCAGCAAAAAGTACATTGAAATTAACTGCTAACGATATTTTCAGAACCCGTGTTTATAATGGTATAATCAACAATCTGGCAAACACAGAAGCAAACTGGGTTAACCGTCAGGATTCGAGATCGGTTGTGTTGAGTTATAGTTATCGTTTTGGGAAGGCATTTTCTTCGCCAGCCAAACACGAATCTTCTGGTGCCGATGCAGAAAAGAACAGGGTGAAGAATTAAGGTTTTAGATAGTTTCGTCATTGCGAGGCACGAAGCAATCTTACAACGATGGGTGAAGGCAGTCCTTCAAGTGGAAGCTCAAGAATTGTCATCCCGGCCGAAAGCGCAGCGAAATGGAGGGATCTATAGCGTTGACTATTTTTTTTGGAAAGCAGTGCCTGTGGTGCTTCGGTTCCGCCAGTCCCGCCCTTTGCTTAATCCTGATAGAAGGAATCAGGATAACGCTGTCGGTCGGGTTTATTTTACCCTGAATAGAAGCACTGTTTTAAGTTTCTAAACCCGATC
This sequence comes from Pedobacter sp. R-06, assembly GCF_049913135.1. NCBI lineage: Bacteria > Pseudomonadati > Bacteroidota > Sphingobacteriia > Sphingobacteriales > Sphingobacteriaceae > Pedobacter > Pedobacter sp. R-06. The sequence goes on from NZ_CP183977.1 coordinate 391,401, forward strand.
GAAGTGGTTTCGATTCTTCATCGAAAAGAATGGAGAGCGGGACTGTTTTAGCCTAAAAGCCGCTGCAATTGCTTTCCAAAAAAAATCTTACCAACTGGTATTTACCTAACCGCGGCAGAATAAATTAGATGGATCTATAGGCTCTTGATAAGAGTTGTCAACTTACCAGCGATATGGCTATTAAAAGTTGACAACTCCATCATTCCCTTATACAAACTGGTTCAATAACAACACGCCAGCAAGGCCTAAAACAGAAACCAAACTTTCCATCATTGTCCAGGTGCGAAAGGTTTCTTTCAGGCTTAGGTTAAAATATTCTTTAAACATCCAGAAACCCGTATCGTTTACATGTGAAAACATCAAACTCCCAGCGCCAACCGATAAAACCATTAACTCTGGTGGTGCTCCGGGCCCAATTAAAGGGAGTACCATACCCGAAGCGGTTAGTGCGGCCACCGTTGCTGAACCCAGGGTTACCCGAAGTGATGCGGTGATTAACCAGGCCAGTAATAATGGCGATAAATTTAGACCGCCAGTAAGTTGTTTTACGGTTTCGCCCATACCACTATCGATCAAAATCTGTTTAAAGGCACCGCCTGCTGCAATAATGAGGATAATCATGGCAATACTCTTAACACCCTCGGCGCACGATTCCATTGCTTTTGTTATGGAGGTTTTTTGAACCGCTAAAGCAATAATAACCGAAATTAATAAAGCAGCGGTAGGATCGGCTAAAAATATAAACAGCGGTTTACCGATATAGTCGATTTTAAAACTACTCCCCAGTGTTCCGGCGATGATTAAAAATACCGGCAGCAATGCAGTAATGAAACTCCTTGAAGCAGAAGGAAGGTTTTCTTCTGCGTTGATACTGAAGTGCTGAACAGTTACCGATTGATCCCGTTTGAGAATCAATCGCGGGAAATAGATTCCGGCAATAATTGCAATAGGTACGCTTAAAGTTAAACCATAAATTAATGTTTTACCAATATCAGCATGGAAGATACCTGCTAGTGCAACAGGACCTGGATGAGGCGGTAAAAACCCGTGTGTTACCGAAAGGGCTGTGGCCATTGGGATGCCAATATATAATTTTGATAATCCTGTTGTGGCCGAAATGGCAAAAACCAATGGGATTAACACCACGAAACCTGCATTGTAAAATAAAGGAATCCCCACCAATAAACCGGTTAACAGCACGGCCCATTGGATGTTCTTTTTGCCAAAAGCCCCGATTAATATGAAAACGATCTTTTTTGCCGATCCGCTATCTTCAATCAATTTGCCCATCATCGCCCCGAGGGCCAAAACCATTACCATGCTGCCCAATGTGCTGCCTATACCATTGCTGATAGATGTCATTACCTTTGTGGCAGGCATGCCCAATAAAAGACCCGTAATAATCGCCACAGCAATTAGGGCAATCATTGGGTTGATCTTTTTCAGGATCAGCACAAAAAGCAAGAGGATACCGAAGAGCAGGATAAGTAATGACATTTGGTTAGGGTTTATGGTAATTTATTTTTTAACGGTAATGGTTCTGCCGGTAACGAGATGAAATTCGTAAACCCGGTACAGGCCATCATCACTAATTTCTATATTTTCAACGAGGCCTGTTTTGCTAAAGGTATCGGTTACCATATCGCCGATTTTCACATCCTGAAGAATATCGCTCGGCGTATCACTGTTTAATCTGATCATAATGTAAAAGTATTATAATTTGCCAAAAGCTGCATAAAAGAAAAACTTAAACAGGAACTGCTTAATTAAAATCGAATTCAGAACCTATCATTTTAGACCAGTGTATTAAATTTTGATTCGATGTGGTTTCTTGCCTCTTTTTGAAATTCTTCGGGCGTTTGGCCTGTCTGTTTTTTAAAGAAACGGCTAAAATAAGGTCGGTCTGAAAAACCCAGTTCATATGCAATTTCTTTGATGGTATGCGCACTATGGATGATTTTCCTTTTCGCTTCCAGGATGATGCGGTCGTGGATGATCTGCATTCCTGTTTTGTTTAGTTTTTCTTTTAAAATCTGATTTAACCTTTTGGAACTGATGCCGATCTTACCGGCGTAGAAATCGGTATTCCTAACCTGCTGGTAATTGCTTTCGAGTAACATCAAAAATTCGTAAACTCTTTTTTGCTGTACATCGTGGCTGGTAAATTCGTGTTCTTTTACCTGGATCAGTTTTAATAAAAATACCTTCAGCAGTGCTTTGGTAATGATAAAAGTATTACCAGCCTTATGGTATTCATCCTCAATTAATTTGTAAATATTGCTGAGCTCTGCAGCGGTTTCCTGATTTAGCCTTAAACAGGAAAATTCGCCCTGAACATTAAAAATCTTAAACAGATCGAGGAGGAATTCTTTTTCTTCCCCTTCGAGAACAGATCTTTTAAAAGACATTAATACACCGTTTTTACCAGCTTTGTTAAGCTGGTGTACGCGGTAGGGAGGGATAAGGTAAATCCAGTCTCCTTTACTGTCGAATTCTGATACTTGCAGTGCGTGTAAGGGCTCTTCATTTTTTAACCAAACGATTTCGAAGAACTCTTTTCTGCCTGGATCATTAAGATAGCTAGGCGGGCAATTGCTCAGATCGCGGATATAGATAATGGATTTTTCCAGATGTGTTGCTTCGGGTGATAAACTCATGATGGTTAAAGTTAACCACTTAATTTTTGACCGGTTGGATTAACGGATAATTATGGTGGACTATTCGGAAACAGTGCTTTTAATATGGCTAATGGATGACTTTTGCAGCGATATGTTTCCTGATTGTCCCATATAAGTGGCTAAATGTATAACCATGCTTGTAAAGAGCCGTCATACCTTTGGGCAAATAAACAGAGCGTGTAAAATGGATTTAAAAGCACCAGTAGAAAATAAGGATAGCCAGTTAGCGATAGATAGCCTTGATAACCAGCAGCTGGCCTGGGATCTGCAAATGAACCTGGATAAGATTATTGAGGAGAATACCCGATTGGCCAGACAGATGGAATTAGACCAGTTGATCCCTTTTGTATGTCACATTCAGCAGGCAAAACGGATTTTTATTACTGCGGCAGGCCGTTCCGGTTTTGCCATGCAATCAGCAGCAATGCGTTTAATGCATCTTGGGCTTACTGTTTATTATGTTGGCGATACCATAAGTCCGGCAATTGAAACTGGCGATTTATTAATCGCTGCCTCGGGTTCAGGATCAACCGGATCGATTGTAAGGGCAGCAGAAAAATCAAAAGCAGTAGGTGCAGAAGTTGTAGCCATTACTACGAATGCAGAATCGTTACTGGCAAAACTGGCCAGCCATGTGGTACTGGTACCAGCAGCAGAAAAAGAAGACCGCAGTGCAAAAATATCTACCCAGTATGCAGGAAGCCTGTTCGAGCAATTTTTGCTTTTACTTAGTGATGCCGTTTTTCAATCACTTTGGAAACTGAGCGGACAAGCTGCAGAAACATTATGGAAGAGACACGCCAATCTTGAATAACAATTAATTAATTATAAATAAAATAGAATCATGGCAAAATTACAAGTAGCAATAGATTTATTAACAACTGAAGAAGCATTAGCACTGGCTGCAAAAGTAGCCCCATACGTAGATATTATTGAATTGGGCACTCCGCTGATCAAGAATATGGGTTCTACAGTAATTACTGCAATGAAAGCTGCACATCCTGATAAACTGGTTTTTGCAGATTTAAAAACTGCAGACGCGGGCGAATTAGAAGCTGATATCGCATTTAAAGCAGGAGCTGATTTGGTTACCGTAATGGGGGCTGCAGGAAATGCAACGATTATTGGTGCTGTTAAAGCGGCAAAAGCACATGGAAAAGGAGTAGTGGTAGATACCATTGGTTATCCTGACCGTGTTAAAAGAGCACAAGAGGTTACCGCATTAGGTGTTGAATTTGTAGAACTACACGCAGGTTTAGATGAACAGTGGACGGCTGGTTACTCTATTCAGGTGCTTATCGATGAGGCTGCAAGAGCTGGAGTTCCGGTTTCTATTGCTGGTGGGGTAAATATTGATAATGTTGCCGCAGTTATACAGGCAGGTGCTATAGTTGCCGTTGCAGGTGCTGCAATTTATGGCGCTGAAGATCCTGCTGCTGCAGCAAAGGCACTTCGCGAAGCAATTGATGCTGTATAGTTATTAGTGGATAATCTGTTAGCATAGGCCCTTGGTTTATGCCAACAGATTATATTTTACGATCCTAATGATAGGGGCTATTTATTAGATTGCCTTACCATAAGTTAACTCTCTGTTCTCAATATCTTTAACGGCGGCTGGTTCAGGATACTTCTTGTGCTTAATACACCGGTAATTACAACAAGCAGAACAATTGAGCCAAATAACAATAAGGTTGGTACAAATGGAGGCACAAAGGTTGCATCGAAAGTAAACTTAGCCAATGCCCAGCTTCCGCTTATCGCTAAAATTAATCCGGCGCCTGCTGCAAAGGCTCCTAAAAAGAAATATTCAATGGCGTTTATGGCTAAAATCTGCTTTCTACTTGCACCCATGGTCCGCAATAAAATACTTTCTTTTATCCGCTGGTTTTTACTGGTTAATACTGAAGATATTAAAACAATCCAACCGGTAACCATACTAAAACCGGCCATAAACTGAATCACAAAACCGATTTTGCTTAACAGCTCATCTAAGAGTTTTAATACCAGATCTAAATCGATAACTGAAACATTTGGAAATTTTTGCACTACTTCTCCCTGAAAACGGGCTGAAACTTCGCCAGATGGTACCCTGGTCATCAACACATGAAACTGTGGTGCTTCTTCTAATACGCCTGCCGGAAAAACAACCCTGAAATTGGTCTGCATCCGGCTCCAGTTTACTTCCCTCAAACTTCCAACAACAGTTGGGATCATCATACCCTGCACGTTAAAAAGAATTTTGTCATTCAGCTCAACATGAATCTGCTGTGCATAACGCTGATCTAATGAAATATAAACCGTTTCATTGGGTTTTATTTTTCCGGTCCATTTGCCCGCTGTAATTTTCTCCGCTGCGGTTAAAGTATCCTGGTAGGTAGCCCTGATTTCGTTGCGATAAGCCCTTCTGTTATTGGTATCTGCACTGGCTTTCTTCCCATTAATTTCTTCAATGCGCATGGTAATAACAGGCACCTGGTTCATGAGCGGCAATTTGAAAGCTTTGGTTAAACTGTCTAGCCCTTCTTTTTGCGTATTCTGGATATCGAACATCACCATATTGGGCTGGTTGGCGCCTGATGAAAGTGTAACGCGACTCATTAATATCCCCTGAACAAAAAATAAGGTGCAGATAAATGCAGTTGATAAGCCTATTGAAACGGTAAGCATCAAGGTTTGGTTATTCGGCCGGTAAAGGTTAGCAAAGCCCTGTCGCCATAAATAACTGGATGAATTGGGCAAGAGTTTTCGCACCAGGAACATCAACAGTTTAGACAGTACGATCAACAGCACAAAAGCAATGGCAATACTTGCGGTAAAAGCCAGCGTTTGTATCCATGTTTTCATCTGCAAGTGCGTAAAAGCCGTAATAAATACCGCCATAAGCAGATATACCAACCAGGTTAGCGGATCTCTTTTTCCTGTTGCTTTTTCGAAAGATATCCGGATGGCATTTAATGGCGAAATCCTTCTAACGGATAGAAGTGAGGGAAGGGCAAAGAGGATTGAGATGATGAGACCAAGTAATAACCCCTGACCAACAGCTGGCCACGAAACCTGCATGGTGATCTCTACAGGTAGAAAATCTTTTAATACCAGTGGAAGCAAAAATTGTATACCCGTGCCTAAAACTGCCCCTAAAACAGCGGCAATTAAGCCAATGAAAAAGACCTGGATAAGGTAGATTAAAAATGCATGACGTGATTTTAATCCTAAACACCTTAACGTTGCAATCGCGCTTAACTTTTCCTGGATATACACATGGATAGCGCTACCTACACCAACACAACCCAGCAGCAAAGCGATAAAACCAGATAAAGCCAGAAAACGGTTTACATCTTTAAACGATCTTCCGGTCTGTTCTTTTCTCGATTCAACCGTATCGGCATCAAAGCCTTCTTTTTCTAATTTACTGTCCTGCTTTTTTACCCATTCATCTATCTTGGATGGATCATTGTACCTGAAATAAAATTTATTGTTGATCCGGCTTCCGGTTTTAATCAAATTGGTTTTATCGAGGATTTGTAGTGGAATATAAACCGTAGGGGCAATACTTGCACCAATACCGGTTTGGCCCGGGGCTTTGGTTAAAGTGCCCAGTATGTTGAAATTGAGATCGCCTATTTTTACCGAATCGCCAACTTTTGCATTAAACTGTAGCATCAGGGTTTGATCTACCAATGCATTTCTTCCCGATTGAAAATCTTTTGCTGCAGCTAACGGAATGGTTTCTATTGTGCCATAATAAGGGTAATTCCCTTCAAGGGCTTTCATCTGTACCAAACGGCTTCCTCCGCCTTTTTGAAAATAGATCATCGAAGCAAAGGTTTTCTCCTGCGATCGTTCATCGCCAAGTGTATCGAGCATTTTTTGCATCGCTTTGCTTACCCCCTTCCGGCTATCTAAAACCAGATCGGCCCCAGTAAGTTCTTTTGCCTGTGCATCGATATCTTTTTGCAGGTTATCTTTAAACGAGTAAACCGCAACAAGGGCGGCAATGCCCAAAACAATAGATGAGATAAAGAGCAGTAAGCGCGCACGGTTTTTCCTGCTATCGCGCCAGGCCATTTTAAACAGCCACGAAAACTTAATAGATTGTTTTGGGAGGCTATTCGGCATAAGTTGGGTTTTCGTCTGAAATGATTACGCCGCCTTTAATTTTAATGCTCCTTGCTGTTCTGGCAGCCAATTCAAGATCGTGTGTTACGATGATCAGTGTGGTTCCTGCATCTTTGTTTAAATCAAAAAGTAATTTGATTACTTTTTCACTGGTTTCTGCATCAAGGTTTCCGGTAGGTTCATCTGCAAAAAGAATAGCCGGTTGGTTCGAAAATGCCCTTGCCAGCGAAACGCGCTGTTGCTCACCACCTGATAATTGTACAGGATAGTGATGGGAGCGGTCGGCAAGACCAACTTTATCCAGCAATTCCAGTGCATGTGCACGGATGTTTTTTGCTCCCCTTAATTCCAATGGCACCATTACATTTTCGAGTGCAGTTAGAGTGGGCAACAGTTGAAAGTTCTGAAAAATGAAACCCACATATTGATTTCTGATCGCTGCCCTTTCATCTTCATTCAGTTTCTCTAAGGCAATACCGTTCAGTTCAACCGTTCCGCTACTGGCTCTGTCCAATCCGGCACATAAACCAAGTAAGGTTGTTTTTCCGCTTCCCGAAGGGCCCGTTATGGCTACCGTTGAGCCTGCTGTTATCGAAAAATTAATGTTATCCAAAACGGTGAGTTCCCGTCCGGCACTTTGATAAATTTTGCTTACATTTCGGATGTTCAATATGCTTTCCAATAGCTGAATTTTTAGGGTTTGCGTATAGATTATGGCCAAACATAACCAGGCGCTGCCTGTTAAGGTAATGGTTTAAACGATAATTAGATATAGATTACTTAGATATGTTACGAAAACGATTAATGGGGCTATTTGTTTTGAGCCTTGTACTACTAAGCTGCGGAAACCGCGAAAATAAAAGCAATACCGATAAAACTTTAGATTCGACTGACCAAAAAACGGCTGCTGTGGCCACTGAGCAGAAGAATATCCTTTTTTTTGGTACCAGTTTAACCGCAGGTTATGGGCTCGATCCAACTGAAGCTTACCCGGCATTGATCCAAAATCGGATCGATTCTTTACAAATGCCTTACAAAGTAATTAATGGTGGTTTAAGCGGCGAAACTTCTGCTGGCGGAAAAGGGCGGATTGATTGGTTGCTTAAACAGCGTGTGGATGTTTTTGTACTCGAACTTGGCGCTAATGATGGATTGCGTGGCTTGCCTGTATCGCAAACGGTTAAAAACCTTCAGGCGATTATTGATCGGGTTAAAGCTAAATACCCTGATGCTAAAATGGTATTGGCTGGTATGCAGGTTCCACCAAATATGGGTGCAAAATATGCTGCCGACTTTAAAAATATGTTTCCTGATCTGGCAAAGAAAAACCAAATGGCCCTGATCCCGTTTTTATTGGATAAGGTAGGCGGTGTTCCTGAATTAAACCAGGCCGATGGTATACACCCAACTGCCCAAGGAGATAAGATCCTTGCCGAAAATGTTTGGGTAGTGCTGAAGGATTTGTTGTAGTTTAAACAGTTTTAATCATAAAGGGGTAGGGTTAATTTCCTCATCCATCTTTAACCGCAGAGGCCACAAAGAAAAAGGCGCAGAGGGTACAGAGTTGTTATGAGGGGCGAAGTCGATCGTCATTCCCGCGCAGGCGGGAATCTTAATGCAGTAGGGTTTTAGGTCGATTATCATTCTCATTTCTCCACAGGGATCACTTTGTGACAAATGAGGGCTATTTTATGGAAGATCTTCCAATGTGCCTAAAAATGCAATAATCTGTTTGATCTCCGGTTTGCTTAAGTTCAGCTTATCGGCAGATAAAGTCTGGTTTTTAATATTGATACCCATGCCAGCGCCACCACCTTGGTTATAAAAATCCATCACCTGCGCTAAGGTTTTATAAACACCATTGTGCATATATGGGCCTGTTTTGGTGATGTTTCTTACGGTCGAAGTTTTAAATGCATGTTTATATTGCGGGTAGGCATAAAGGGCATATCGGCCTAAGTCGGCATCTATTTTAGGTTTTAAAGTATCTGTAGTAGCAGGTACGCCTAAAACTTCTGCCTCACTTTTAATAAAGAGAGGTGCCTGGGTACCATTAAATAAGGGCGCAAAATGACAACTTCCACACTTGGCTTTTCCCATAAAAAGATTAAAACCTTCTTTTTCTTCTTGAGTTAACTGTTTTTTATCTCCCTGCATGTAGCGGTCAAATCGGGAGTTAAACGGAGATAACGAACGGATATAAGATGCCAATGCATGCTGGATTTTCCATGGATCGGCTTTCGTCGTTTTATCTTGATAAGCTTTTTGAAATAAGGTTAGATAATTTTTTGATAAATTAATTCTTGTTGCAGCCTGTGTTAGTGAACCATTCATTTCCTGTTTATGATGAACCACATCAAGCGCCTGATCCTCCAGGGTTCCTGCTTTTAAATCATAAAAAAATCCGCGCTGTAAACCAGCATAAGTTAAAGTTGGTGTATTTCTCAGTAGCGATTGTCCTTTTGATATTCCTGTTGCTTTGGGCAAACCATCGGTAAAGGCGAGTGATTGCTGATGGCAGCTGGCGCAGCTCCGGTTATTTCCATTAGAAAGTACCGCATCATTGAACAAGATTTTTCCTAGTGCAATTTTATCATCGTTGATAAATAACGTGCTGTTGCCTACAAATTTGTTTACGTTAAAGGCGTTTACTTGGAACATACTTGTTGCATCGTCACGAAGTGCGCTGCCGCTGGCTGCCGTTGGTATTTTTTTTTCTAAACGAAGTAAATTGATGTGTTTGCTGATCGGATCAAGATATTCAGTTATAAAAGTCAAACGATCGAAATGATCAAAATCGGTATTTTTATCCAGGTAGCTTATCGCTGAAGGTATCAATTTATCTGGCGCATCGTTTTCATACTTTGCCAGTACATTTGCTATTCCTTGTAATGCCGAAGCCGTTTCAGGTATCGATTGTAAGGCGTTTGGGGTATCAAAACCGGTTATGCCTAAACTGGTAATCCTGAAAATTTCTAAACGGATGGCATCAAATAATTGCGCATCGGTAATCTGGTACTGTTCATTAAAGCGGCTAACACGTTGCAGGTTGAGTTGCATTTTTTTTACCTCATTGCCTAATTCTTTTCTGTTTTCAGTTGTTGGGTCTTCGTAGATAATTTCTTCCATTACCTGAAAGCCTGTTGGATTTTCAATGAGATTTTCGCCCAGTTCAATTTCATCAATTGGTGCACCGTTAAGCAGCACAGAAGTTGAAGGGAAAAAATATTCGATATAATACTCCAGCTGTTTATATTTTATTCTTGCCTGTAGAAAAGATTGTTTAATTGCTTTTTCATCCCTGTTTTGAACAGCTATCGATAATTTTTTGTCAATAATACTTTGAAATTCAATAAGCTGTCTATCAAAATCTGCTTTTACCAATTCTGCATTTGATCTGTTTTCCGTTTTGCAGAAAATGGATAATAGTGTAGTAAGGGTAATCAGTAAAATGAAAAAAATAATTTTTTTTAGGCTAAACATGCTTGGATAGGGGTTGAAATAAATAGAAAAATCCCTTCCAGCGTTTGCCGAAAGGGATAAAGAAATAAAATAGGTTATTTAGAAACGCCGCGAACAATTACCACTTGTCCACCTTCGTTATTATTTACCAATCTTGTTGTACCACCATCAGCATTTTTGTATTTATCGCTTGTCCAGGTGTGTGGGTGTAAATTAACGATGAATGTATCAGGGATACCAGTCAGTGCAGAGATATCGTACATTGCGCCATATTCCCAGCTACTTAATTGTACACTGTTTGATGGGTTGTATTTAGCGTTAAAGGTCGCATCTGTTCTGCGGTGGTTCATTTGTAACATCGGTTTTAACGATTTTGAAGCCATTGCAAATTGCCAGATGGTTCCATCATGGTCGTTATTTTTGTAGAACGAATCTCCATCTTCCTGGATGTACACATAGTTTTCGGTTACACAAAGGTTATCTGGATTTACAATACTTTTTCCAGGATTGTCATTTCCATCAACAGCAACTTCTAATTTGCCTTTTAATGGGTTATTTGCATCCAATACCAGTTTATATACACGGCCCCACATGGTTTTGCCACTTACTGGCGTAATTTTATCACCCTGGCTAACACCGGTTGCGGTAAAATATACCTCACGTCCGTTTGCTGCACTGCCTTTTCTGTAATCGATATCTTCTACACGGGCTAACATTAGTGCTTTTTTATCGATTGTTTGTTGCTGTAATTGTGCACCTGTACTGCTTTTTACGTTATCAAGCTCCACAAATTCCACATCATAGCTTTGTCCTTTGTCCATATTGGTTTCTATCGGATCGTTATTGCTGCGTTTCATCACATATAACTTTCCGTTTTCCAGGTCACCTTGAGTGTTAGATACGTACATGGCCAATTGTCCATCGGTTTCATCCTCACCAATCATGATAACAGTTTTGCCAGCATATGATGCTTTAGGAAGCGGCACTGCATTTTCTGCGCTCCATCTGCCCAATGCGCTAACGGTTCTTTGTTTGTTCTTTTTATCTGCTGCAGCAAGGGGATCGATGGCATGGATCATCGATTCTGCACCGCTTTCTCCGGCAGTTAAGAAAACTGGTTTAGCAAAGCCATGTTCTTCGGGAGTTACCATTGTAGCAGAACATAAACGGGTCATACCGCCATCAGAATCTACAATATATTCTCCTTTTACAGGTTTGAAATTTTTATCTAAGTATACTCTCGATACCGATTGAAGAATTTCATGGTTATTAATCATGATAAAACCTTCGCCTGCTGGATTTTTGATAATTCCTGCTCCATCAGGCTGTGCACCAAATATAAAATTCGGTGATTCTGCCAGTATATCGTCTGAGCTGATCAGTGTGGTAATATTCAGGCTTTCGAAACCTGGCATTGTTTTTACCAATGAAGGGTTTACTGAATAATCTTTAAGCGTAACCGGAGTGGTTTCTGGATTTTCTGCCTCATTATTCTTTTTACAGGCACTGATCACAACTGCCGAAGTAACGAATGCGGCAACAGCAAGGGCTAATGCCTTTTGCTTTAATAATGTTTTGTTCATAATTTTTGTTTTCCGTTTGAGGCAAAATTACATGGGCTATGTTTCCGGAAATTAAAGTATATGTTAAGCTAAGCTGCGTCTGCTATTTAGAATTGTTCTTTAGATCAACAAATTAGTTAGGATCCGATAAAAATTTCAGTTCCTATTTAACTTACAGTATCTTGCAATGTAAATAATCATCCTGCAATGAAAACGCATCTTGTGAAAATCTTTGTTTTCTTTCTAATGGTCATTGCCTTCGGTTGTGGAGGCAACACTTCAAATAAAAGAAGTAGTGCAATTACTGAAATCCCTGGCAAAAATATGCTTAGCGTAAAAAGCATGCATGATGATCTTTCTGTTTTATGGTCGGTAGTTAGGGAACTGCATCCGGGCTACGGGTTTTATACCTCACCTGCAGATTTGCAAAGGGCCTATGATAAAACTTATTCCTCAATAAAATCGCCACTTTCTGAAGGTCAGTTTATCGATCTGATCTACCCGTTGCTATGTGAGTTGAGGTGTGGGCATACCCAATTAAAACATTCAGCACTATTTAAGCCATCGGCCAGTGAAAAGGCTTCCCACCTTCCTTTTAAGGTATTGGTAAGGAACCACCATGTATGGATAACGTTGCATCAAACGGCCGAGGTGAACACAGGAGATGAAATTATCAATATTAACGGAATTCCCGTTTCGGCAGTAATTGATCATGGTTATGGTTTGTATTGTGGAGATGGTTATGCTGAAACATTTAAAGAACTGTTTCTTAGCGAATACGATGGTTTTGAAGATGCCTGTAATAAATGTTACCATTGGAAAGGCCCATATCAGCTTAAACTTCGTACCGCTAATGGGGCAATAAAAAATATAAATGTGAAAGCGGCAGATGGGATAATGGCAGAAGATCCGAAGCTAAAACCAGTCGATAATTTTGCAAACTGGGCCGTTGACAAGGGCATTCCTGATAGTCGGCTGCGGTTTTTTAAAAAAACAGCCACGGCATGGTTTTCGGCACCTCCTTTTGCATACGCAGATACTGTTGTGTATAAAAATGCCTTTGCATCGATCAGGGAAAAAGGAATCAAAAACCTGGTGTTAGATTTAAGGCACAATACAGGTGGAGATATCAGGGTAGCTACACAATTGTTATCTTACCTCGCTGATTCCTCTTTTAACATGGTTAAGGATGTGAAATCAAGAGTTGCTGACCTGGCACACAACCGTTTTTCAAAATATTTTGATACAACCGTAACGCAAGGATTTGTGCTGGGCTTTAAAACCGGTGATAAAGAAGGCAACTGGTATCATATTAATGCAACCCCTACATTTGGCCGGATTTATGGACTTTTTCAATTGGCAGAAAAGGATCATTTTAACGGGAATCTGATTGTTCTGATTGATGGCGCTACCTTTTCGTCGGGTGCACTGCTTACGGCTGCTTTAAAAGCACAACGGAAGAATGTTAAATTTATAGGAAGGGAAACAGCAGGCACCGAAGAGGGCTGCAATGGGGTAACGCTTCAGAAACTAACCTTGCCCAATACCAAAATTGTAGTCGATTTTCCCTGGATGCGCGTGGTTTCGGTGGCTAAAAACCCAGTTAAAGGGAGAGGTATTATGCCCGATTATGTTGTAAACTACAAACCCGAAGATGTGGCGCGCAATAATGATGTAGATTTAAGAAAGGCAATGAGTTTGGTTAGATGATACGAATTGATTTAGAAATCAGACTCAACGTCTTACTGAACTTGTTTTACAAGTAGAAGTAGTATTTCAATTGTCTTGTAGCTACTACGTGGTCAGCATCATTTATTAATGAAGACCCTGAAATAAATTCAGGGTGACGACCTTAGATATCATTCTTGCCTGAAGCGCTTTAGCGTTCCATCATTGTTAAACTGAATATCGTAGCGCTTGCGGCTGCCGCTAATGGTTGATGGGAACCAGCGCATGCCATTATCCCAAATAGAAATGTAGGCCGTGGTAGTGGGTTTTGCACCTTCAACCTGGGCGGCTTTATCGTTATAAATCTGTATTACTTTTTGCGCATCTGCAAAATTTATTTTACTCAAAGGAAATGTCCTGCGCTCGATATTCCTGGCCTGTACAGGCTTTGGTTCAGACCAATAGCCATCTTTGTATTGATATGCATCTACATATTTAGGGTTTTCGGGATGCTGTAAGGCGAGTTTAATGGAACCATCTTCATAAAAGTGCACAGATTCATATAGCACAATTTCTCTATCACGGTATTGTGGTAGCTGCCTTAGTTTCTCTTCTGACTGTGCTAACTGTGAAGCACTTAACATCCCTTTTCTAACTTTTGTTGCTGGTTTTTCCGTATTGCTGTTTTTTGACCCTGGCTGAGCTAGGTTCATATCCTTTAAAAATTCATTTACCCTCTTTTGGATTTCCTTGCTACCTGCAGGTGTTTGCTTTTGTTTCAACTGTTCAAGATCATGAAAAAGTTCTTTTGCCTTGTCCTGAAGTTCTGGTGTTTTAACCGTATCGCCATTTATCACTACAAATTTCTCCTGATAATGCTGTGTCGAAGTGGTGGTAGTTGTCTTAGTGGTTCCGGTATATTCGCCTTCTGATCCGACACGGTTTTCTTTATTGTATTTTTTAACTAATGAATCGTTTGGATGAAAGGTTTCATCCACACTTTTTGTAATCTGTTTGCAGCTCAAACCGAGCAAGCTGAGCAGTAAAATCAGGCTATAAAATTGCTTTATGTTTGTCATCAGAATTCTCCTTCAACTTGATTTAAATCTTTCTCGAAAGCAGCTTGCTGCGGATCCTCTTTGAGGTAAAAAATAGAAACATATTCCTGCCTGGTGATATCCAGATCGAGCAGATTTACAATCCTTTTGATATTTACCCTGTATTTTTGGTAAAACTGATCTGCAAATTCGAGTTCAAAATTGATCATGGGCTGCTCGTTGATGTGGGTTCCGGTTTGGTAAGCCTTTAATAGTCGGGCATTAGTCTGCGTACCTTTAAATTTAATCAGGAACAATTTATCAGGTTTGCCGATAAACTTTCTGAGGATAAAAGTTCCGAAAGCACGGTAAAGTAGCAACGTAAACGCACAGGTTAATAAAGGATGGCCAATACTCATAAAACGCCAGCCCATGCCTTCACTTTCCGAATAATAAGAATAAACATAATAAGCAATAACAATGGCGGTAAAGCTTAGCCAGGCCAGGTTAGTAAGAACAATAATCATTTTCTTCATGCTTACTTCTGTAGTGGAAAAAATAAAATAAGGGGCTTTGTTTACTTCTTTATCTAATAGGATACCAACAGTTTTACCAACTTCGTAGCGGCGCTCGTAGGGTTTTGAATCGTTTACCTCAGTTTTTTGAGTAATAGTGCTGCCCACCAGGTTTTTAAACTGCAAAGTAAGTTCATAGCTGTCGTAAGCTGCTCCTGATTTCGAGATTTTGGCCGATTTTAATATCTTGGCCTCACGCGGTTCTCCAGTGGTTTTAAGTTTTTCTATGTTCCGTTTGATCAAAAAGGGACGGATTACCCATTTCCGGTAATAACCAATTAACAATACAGTCCATAACAAGATAGATATGGCAAGCAAAGTAAGCGAATACCATGGATTGCTGTCCATCAGGTTGGGCATGTTCTCGCTTCTGATGGAGTAATATAGCAACATGGGGAATGGGATAGCGAAAAAAAACATGTAAATGATCGAGAATATCGAAAGTCCTTTACTGATGTTGTAGTTCATTACTGCTTATTTAATTTTAATATTTTGTATTGTTCAAAACTTTGATCCATTGTGGTACAAAATGCGGTATAGGTTTCATCATTAAAAGGAATAGTAGCCACTCATTGTTTTTGCTCTGCCCATTCAAGGCTTTCGTAATGCTCCAGTTGCCCCGACAAGGCATAAAATTTATTTTCTAAACTTTTGGTAGAGCTTGCCGACAAAAACAATTTGGGTTAGAATGTTAGGTTTCTTAGTTTATCATACGCTATGGTGAATTATTTTTTCAATTTCCATTAAAACTTCTGTTTCAAATTTCTCTTGTCTTATCTGGCTTTTGCGGTTAGTACCAAAAGGTTGACTAATGGCGAAACTTTTACCATATTTATTCTGTTTATGCGATAAGGCATAATGCAGCAGGCCATCTTCTTGTACATGAAGGATAAACACATCTTCAAAAGGCATAATTTTACGGGTAAATAATCCAGGGATCTTTTTATATACCTGTCTTGTGTATTGATCGAAAATATAGGTAACATTAAAATGGAAGATAAAATCATAAAGCGCCGTAAATGCTGATACCAAACCTATAACCATTACGCCCCATTGCGTATCATGGTAAAGATGGAGCATAGGCGTTACTACGAATATTCCTGCAGCAAGGAGCGCAAAAAACAAAATCTTGCCTTTGTAATCGCGTTCAGGCTGAAAACTTAGACGGCCACTTTCTGTTTTTAGGTTATATACTGTCATAATTAGTGTCACGATTTTAATGTTGTGGTAATCCCATTATTGTACTTATTTCATCGCTAAGTCTTTGCAGGGGTTTTGCGGTAAATAAAGTTTGTGCCAATAAAATATGCCTGGTTTTATTGCCCTTTCTCATTACCATAATGGCCTGAATACTTACGGTAATGAAATAGCTTTTTTGTTTTGATATGAGGAAATGGTCAAAATCATCAAAACTATAACTGACCGGAGCGCTGAAGAAAAAACGTTTACGCTGTATCTCACGGTTGTGCTGATCAAAAGCAATAACGCCTGTTGTACGCAAGATGCCCAATAGGCCTATAAGGGCGAAGAAAGTAACATATAAAAATGTTGCCCTGCTGGTGCTGTATATCAATATGGCTATTACGGCGGCAACACAACCAAAAGTAATGGTGTAAAAAAGTCCTTTTTGTACTTTTAGCTTATAAGTATTCCCTTGTTGTTCAAAATGTTTAAATGTTTGCATTTTGTTATTCTATTATAATTGATGTTAAAGAATATGGTTAATTTCTATATTTTCATTTCCCTTGTCATCGGCTTCGAGATATAGCTTCCAGTTTAATTTTTCGGCTACTTTTAAAAAGGTTTTAATGTATAGCTGCTGATCTATGTTTTTTCCTTTGGCACAAACAACAGCAATCAAATTAATAAAATCTGTTTTCTTTGTAGAAGAAGCAAAATTTCCATCTCTTGCTTCTACTAAAGTAATATCAACCCACGGAAAATGACCAGCGTTGCTCAGCGTCTGATGGTTTTTCTGTATAAAATTTCCGGTTTGCAACAGTGTATCCATTACACTTTTGGTCGCTAACTTTTGAGTATGTTGCTGATCACCTTTTATGTTGTAATAGTTGTATCTATCGCCCCACATGGTTTGTTTTTTGTTTAGCAGCCCATCTCACCCTCGGCCAGAATACCTTCTTCAACCTGATTAATAATGCGTAGCAACATAACATCGAGGGTTTCGTTGGCAAGGCTTTTATGGGTGAGTGGTATTAAATAATCGTCTAATAACGCTGATATCGAATCCTGGTGATAGCGGACGGTGCCAAAGTTCCCGTTACGGTCAAAGTAAAGGTAATCTGCTTCTTCATTATCCCAATCTGTTCTACACAATCCAAAGCATTTGTAATTGTTGTTTAAACTGTGTAACTGTTGGCTGTTCAGGTAATTGTCTTCTTCCAGTTCAGAACGATCATTGGCCCAACAAAATTTTATATAATCGATTAATCCGAGTGAGTTGCAACGGTACCATTTGTTTTTGTGGGATATACTTTCTAATAAATATTTAGGTGTATCAATGCTTATGGCAAACATTTCTCTGTTATAAGGGGTTAATCCTCCCAGGTGGGTGTATAAAGATGCCAGGTCTGATGGAATAGGGACTTGGAAATAATGCTGTAGCTGGGTAATTTCATCCGCTATAGCCTCAGCTTCAAAAGAAATTTCTTTATACTTTCCAACCCTGCTGTTAAACAGCGCAATTCGATTTTTAATTTCCTGTATCATCGTCCTTTGTTTTTATTCCAGGTTAAAATATTGGCTGAACCATTGATCGAAATTTTCTTTGTGTTTTTGCTGGGCGGTTTTAATCAACTCATTGGGCGTCTCAATCCGATCCAGGTTGTAATCGCCTTTCATCCACTTTAAATATTCAGCCAGATCTTCACTTTCTTCATAGCTTTTCTCATTTTTATAGAAATAGGTTTCCTCAAAATCTACCCAGATTTCGGTATCATAGGTGAGTAGATGCAAAAACTGTTGAATATTTTCTGCCACAATATGAACCCCTCCTTCGTCTCCAAAAACCAAAATGGGCATTTGGTTTAAGCCTTTATTAGTTCCATCGTTCCAGATCGCATAAAACGAACCCGTACCGTTTGCCTGTGCAAAGGGCAGTAACCGGTTTAAAAAGTTTTCATCTTCACTCCAGCTTTTTAAGCCCGATTTATCATCGATTAAAACACCAAAACCCTGAGTATAATTTTCGAAGGAAGAGATATTATTTTGGAAATAAATCAATTTTTCCAGTTCGCTCGGAACCTCTGCTAGTCCTAAATTTTCTTTAAACTCTATTATGTTTACCATGGTATTTAAAATGATTAAGTCACAGAATGGACGATTGCTAAAAAGGCATCTTTTCTACTGGAATGTTATTGTCCTTGGCGTATATGTCTGCAAGTTTCCACAGCTTATTGTATTTCTCGATAAATGCATCATAGGGCTTGGTATCAAGTTCAGTTAAGGCCTTGTTAATGTTTTCCTCGGGCTCATGTTTATCTATCATTTTGGCTATTTTGAGATGCTCATCCCTGTAACTCGTTAAAACATAGTTGTGCAGTATTATTGAAGCATCCAGCATTGGTTTTGTTTCTGGAGTTGACCGCAGTTTCTTTACTTTCTCCAAATTCTTTTCGGCCCTGGCAATCGAATTTTTCAGGTATTCTTCGCAGCTAGTAACTTTACCGGGACCAGATACACTTTTTTGATATTTTTGATAGCCTTCAAAATAGTACGTACCAAAGAGAGAGATATCATTGGTATTTAAGGCTGCCTGATCAAAATATTCTTCAGGGGTATTTACCGTAAGGTTGCATGCGGTGATGGTCGAAACCATCACCATTAGCATGACATTTTTGATGTTGAGGCGCATAAACTTCTTATTAATATTTACCAACAAATGAAGATTTGTCTTCGAACCATTTACCAATAAGTGGAACAGGTTTTAATGCCCCATTTGCTGCATTGATAATACCCATAATCCATAAGACGATAAATACATATCCGATTAAGCCTAAAAATGATAAACTGGGTATCATGCTAGCAATGATGGTAAGAACCACGCTAAAAATAATATTCACAATAGCCAATCCAAGCGATTGCCTTAAGTGGTATTTAAGTAAAGCATCAGCTTTGTCTTTTCCACTGAAATAAGCTACAAGCCATCCTATAATGGTGATGTAGGAAATGATTGAAAGGGTTTTGTTGTTCATGATGTCTGATTTTAGATTGAAAAATTATTTAGGTCAAATTTGGGGTTAATCATTGTTCTTTAAAAGAATCTGCCGCCTACAGAACATCTACCGTATTTTTTAAAAACGTCTACAATACATCTACAGATATTTTTAAGTTGTTGTTTATTAGTGTTTTATGTTTTTTTGTTGTTTATAGCTTTTGTCTACAATTTTACCTAAGCTCCAATCTTTATGCTAATTTTACGATATGAAGCATCTGGTTTTTAAAAACATTTTAATCTTGATTTGGATCGTTATAGGTTGTTATACCACTCAGGCGCAAAGCTTATTGGATAGTACAGCACTGGATAATTTAAGTGAGCAGGATAAACCAGCCTTGCTTACACAGTTGGCAGAAAGATATAGGATTAATGCAAACTATGCAGCCGCAATTGCAAAGGCGCAACAAAGTATAAGTTTGGCGATAAAACTCAAAAACTTTACCGAAGCCACAAAAGCATATGCCATGCTGGTTAATGTTTATGCAAATACGAAGCAGTTTGCTTTGTTGAAAAAAACGAGCGATACCACTTTATCTGTTGGACAACAGGCACAACAGCCAATTGCCCTGGCTTATGCTTATTACGCGCAAGCTTTATTTTACAATGCTATTGACAATAACGAATTGGTAACTAAGTATTGCCAGATGGGCCTTAAAATGTTAGAGAAAAAATACGATCCTTATCTTACCGCTAAAATATATTACCAGTTATATGCACTGAATACGAGGTGGGACGATGTGAAAAATGTAAATAGATATGCTCAAAAGGCCACTGAAAGCGCCCTTAAAACTACCGACTATAACCTATTGAGTAACTGTTATATTGCGCTGTCGGTAGCTGCTGATTACAACTTTGTAGCAACTAAAAGAGAATTACAGCGCGACAGCATTATTTACTACTTAAATAAAGTACAAGATCTTTATAAACAGTACCCTCAGTACGTTGCCAGAAAAACATATGCTATGGCTTGCATCAATAGTGCAGATTATTATTTGAAGTACTTCCCTGATACGGATCAGGCTGCGAAAGCAAATGCCATTCGGTATGCAAGCATGGCCAACGAAGTGATGAGAGGAGTGCTAAATGGGGAAGAGGTTAGGGCGAGCAGTTTGGGTATTTTGAGCGAGTATGCCAAAAGAGATAAAAATATGGCCATGACTGAAGGGTATTTGCAGGAGGCTTATAGTATGATGAAAGACCAGCAAGCGCCTTATTATTATACACTGATCAATATTGTAACGGCATTGTCTAGCTTTTATGAGCAAAGTGGCAATTACGGAAAGGCACTTGAGTTTCAGAAAAAAGCAACAGCATACAATAGTAAACTTTTTGATCAGAAGCAGGCTTTAAATGCTCAAAAACTAGAAGTACAGTACGAAGCCGAAAAAAAAAACAATGAGGTGAAGCTGTTAAAGCAGAGCGAAAAATATGCGCAGCAGCAAAAGTACCTGTACATTGGTATTGCAATTGCCTCGCTGTTGGGGCTAATATTCATGTTCAGGTCTTACCATTTCAGGTTAAGATATTCGTTACAGCGCGAAAAACAGCTGCACCTGGAAAAACAGGATGCTGAACTGCAGATGAAATTTGAAAAAGAAGAGCAGGCAAGGTTGAAAGCTGAACAGCAATTATTGGAAAGTCAACAACAGCAGTTGCAGAAAGAAGTAATGGCCAGCCAATTGCAACTGGAACATAAAAAAGAGATGCTTTTGCAGATCAAAGAAAAATTTAATGACAACCACAAACTGAATATTAATAAAATCTGGAATGAAGAACTGCTTTTGGACAACGATTTTGAGGAAGCAAAATTTCAGATCCAACAGGTACACCCGGAATTTTTCTCTCTGTTAAATCAAAGGGCACAACAAAAACTCACTGCACTCGATCTGAAACTCTGCGCTTATCTGCACTTGAAGATGGATACCAAAAAAATTGCCCAGCTGATGCATATCGAAGCCAAAAGTGTGCGCATGAGCCGTTACCGTGTTAAACAAAAACTGGGGCTTGACAAAGAAGAGGATTTGAATTTATTTTTGCAGAAAATGGCTTAAAGCTTGTGGTTTTCTAAGTGTTTATTAGGGCGAAAAATAGGTTAGTGCAAATGGTTAAGCAACTTGAACTGTTTTTGCACTTCGGCCAATAACTGTTCTTTTTTACTGATTGTTTTGCGCATTTCCAGCCTCTCCCTTGATAATTGCCCCTGCTTGTGTATTGCAGCATCCCGTATTTTTTCAGTATTTTTTTTATTTTGACTGATCTGTTGCTGGGCAATAACTAAGCGGTCAAAAATTTCGAATTCTTTAACAGCCTTATAATAGTTGCTTGTTGCTGATTTTAGTTCATTGCCATATTTAATATCTCCTGTTTCCAGTGCATTTATTTCACTGATGATTTTATCAAATGCCCGTTCCTCTTCAGTTATTGCCTGCTGTGCGCATTTAAAATCGCCATCAATCAGGCACTTCAGTTTCTGTTCATTAGGGCCGTTTTTGCCCAGCAGGATATTGAAAACAACCCGTTCCTTTTGCTCCAGGACTGTTTTTAAATGAACTGCTTTTTTAGATTGGCAAGAGGAAACAATCAAAATCAGCATAACTAAAAGGATATTTCTTGGTATCATAACGGTTTACACAGGATTTCTAAATTATTTTCTGGTCAGATCTGTAATTAATAGTGGATTGTTCTTTTTCAGTTTTTCGATCAGTTCCTGTACAGCACCTATTGTAGGGCTCTTTTTCAAATCTTCTACTTCTGCATTGGTAATGCCAACCAACTGTAAAAAGCTTACTTCGCCATGAGGGGTGTCTATTTTTCCAAGTTCGGGATCTAAGGCAAAAACAAAGCCTGTTATTTCTGTTTCTGAATTTAATCTTATTGGCCCATTTGCTGGGATAAAATGATTTTCTTCAAACCATTTACCGCTTGAAAATACGTAGCGGGCCAGGTTGTTCATTACGTTTATGGCCCAAATAGGATCATTTTCATCATCTTTAAAAGGCACCAATCTAAATGTAAACTCAAAGCCCCATTTGCTAAATTCGCCGCCAGCTTTCTCTTCGTTATAATACAGTTCGCTCATGCCATAACTGATCATGTGCCGATGAAAGGTTTGGTGGCTGCTGTCATAAATACTGGCACCATCTATCGGGTCTGTTCCACCGGCTACATAATGAATTCCACACAACGGTGGGTAATGGCGTGCTTCCATACTGCCATATATCTTCTCCAATCGATCATCTATCGCCTGCCATCCAGGTGTATCTTCTGTGGTAAATTGTTGTTTATAAATTTCGGGGTTCATCATAATTTTTCACATTTTGGGTGATGTATTTGCTTTTCAAAGATTTTGCCAATTATTCCTGTAACAATTGTTAAGAGATTATCATAATACGTTTTCTGCTATTGGCCGCTGCTTATTGAGAAAATATCGTAGTGCCATCAATAGTCAGCGTTTTTACATAGAAGCTCATCTGTGGAGCGGTGCTGCCGCTGGTAACATAAAAGCTTTCAGACGAAGCCGCAGGCTGCGCATCTGTAAATGTCATTTTACGTGGGTTTTTTATGTCGCTAATGGTTATCATCGTAATCACGCCTGATGTATTTTTAAGCTGCCCTGCCACCCATTTAAGTAAAAATTCGTCAGGGTTCTGACCGAGTTCTATATTAATGCTGCAATTGCCGTTATTAATCAATTTGCCTTCATCCTGGCTATAAAAAGGATTGTTTAATGAATAATTAGCACCATAAAGCTTGTAGCTATGGCTGGTATTGGTGGCCTTATCCGTTAATTTTAATTCAATTTCTGCCTTCGTCTCATTTTGCGCAACTGCATTAAAACTGCATAACAGTAATAACACGATTAGGCTTTTGTTATACCATTTGGTTTTCATAAGAGATGTTATTAAGTTAATGTTAAGAAGCGAAATTGAATTTTCCTTCGAATATTTTTCCGATGAGTGGAACAGGTTTTTCCAGCTCGTTGTTGGCTGCTATGATACCAAGCAATAACAATACAAATGGAATTAATAAAATGAGATAAAAAATAGCACCTAAAGATGGAATAATCGCTAAAATAACACTACTCAAAATGCTTAAAAGAATAGACGTAATGATCAGCCCGAGCGATTGACCAAGGTGATAATTAACCAGTTTACTTTTTTCTGCTGATTTTTTAAATTCCAGGTAAGAAATGATCCAACCGATCAGTGTAATGTAGGCCACAATAGCCATTGTTTTCTGTTTCATGTAATTAAATTTTTTGGTGAATTGAATAACTCAAAGTTATGGGCGTTTAAACCGTCAGCCAAGAAAAGGCGGGCTACACAGCGACTACCTGTTTTAAAAAAAGTGTCTACAAGGAGACTACAAAAGCCGTTTAAACCGCTATATCCCATTTATTTGTTGTAATTCTGCTTTTGTAAAAGTGTTTCTTTCCTATTTTTGAATATGCAGCTACCACTGAAAACTTTATTAAGTCTCTTTATTTGTCTTTTCCTTTTTTTTAAAAGTGCAGAGGCCCAAAAAATCTATCTCGATTCGTTAAACCATTTGCTTGTACAAAAAGGTACAACCAAAGAGCTGCGTGTAAATATATTGTGCAAGCTGGCGAAGGCCAATTTTGAAAAAGACCTTCCACTATCTTTCCAACTGGCCGATCAGGCCCTTCGGGTTAGCGCGGGACTAAAGGATGGAAAAAGTAAAGCGATGACCTATGCCACCCTGGTACATTTATATGTTTGGAAAAAAGACATGAAAAACGCCTATCAAAGTCTTGATAGTGCCATGTACTATGCAAAGAAAACGAAAGATAGGGTTACCTTAGGTTTTGTATGGTTTAGAAATGGCTGGCTAGACCTTATTAATGATGAGAATGATAAATCTATCACCAAACTCTTTAAAGCACTCGATTTTTTTAAAGGAGAAAATGCTTACGAATATGAGAGTACCATATATCATTACCTGGCCAGCTTTTATGGATATGGGAACAATCCATCTAAACAACAAAAATATGCCGATCTATGCTATCTAACTGCAGTAAAAGGCCAGCAGGTAGATCTGTTGAATAATGCTTATTTTACCATAGGACAAACTTTTTTTGACCGCTTTAAGCTGGATACCACAAAACGTAATCTGCTGGATTCGGCTTTAAAGGTTTACAAAAAATCTCTTTGGCTCTCTAAAAAACAAGAAGGACGTTTGCTTGTATATAGCAATACTGCCGCAGTAGCGCTAAATACTGCCAATACCTATTTTCAGTACTTTCCGGCAACCTATCGCGATAGCGCAGAAAAATATGTGGATGAGGCGATTGAAATTGCCACAAAAACGAATTTACAGGAGATTTTATTAAATTGTTACGGGTTAAAAAGTGAATATTACCTGCGGGATGGTAATTATGATCAGGCTGAAAAAATATTATTAACTGGTTTGGGCAAAACAGAAGATGGAGTGGTTAAAATGCCGCTCACAAAGTCAAGAATATTTCAGGGACTCTCCAATATTGCTGAGAAAAAAGGAGATAAGGCAGCAGCGCTAAATTATTTAAAAGCATACATTGCGAATTATAAAAAAGCTTTCGACGAAGAGAAAATAAATAACACCGTCAGGATCGAGGCACAATATCAGTCTGAAAAAAAAGAACAGGAAATCGCATATCTCCATCAACAAAGTGCCTACACGAAAAAATTAAATGTTTTTTACATCATTTCGGGGCTTACCGGGATAGTAGCCTTACTTTTCCTGTTAATCTCCTACAACTATAAACTCAAAGCCTCGGTCAGGAAACAGGAGTTGATTGACCAGCAAAAGGGTGCTGCAGAACTAAAAGCACAATTAAAAGAAGCCGAAGCTTTGCAGTTAAAGGCCGAGCAGGCTTTACTTAAAGAACGGCAGGAGCGGTTGGAAAAAGAGGTATTAGCCGGTAATTTGCAGATTGAAGAAAAAAATGAACTGCTGGAACTCATATCAGGCAAGGTAAGCAGTGAGAGCCATCTTTCGCTCGATGAACAGATTAAACGCATTGTGAATCAACAGAAAAAGATGGATAAAGAGTTTGAAGAATATAAAATAGATTTTTTTGACGCTAATCCTGCTTTTTTTGAACGCCTGCAAGATAAAGCAAACCATACACTTACCCGGCTAGACTTAAAATACTGCTCATATATGTTGATGGGTTTGACCAATAAAGAGGTTTCCATCCGTCTGGGTATCGAACCCAAGAGTGTGCGCATGAGCCGCTACCGCATTAAACAAAAACTGGGCTTGGGAAAAGACGACGATCTTAACCTGTTTCTTCAGCAAATAGGTCATTAAATTGTGCTTTAGATAATATAGTTGTTTCGAGCTGCGGAGAATCGGAAATATATGGTATGTAAATAATCCTTACAGCAATATGTGCAATGTTATATTTAAGTACCTGGCACAGGTAAATATAATTTAGCCACAGATGTTCCGATTTTCAGGAGATAAAAAGAATGCACACAGATTTTTCATATCTGTGTGCATCTGTGACTAAAAAACTAACCTTTAAAATTAGTTCTTTGCCAATGTAGGTTTAGGCTGGTAATAAAATTCTTCTTCTTCAAAAGTATCTTCATCTCTCTTTTCTGTGTGATTAGCGGGTATAAGTTCATCTAATCTAACCATAGGACCGTTTTTAGCCAACTCACTACCGGCAACTTTCGACTTAAAAATAGGCCATAACAATTGTGCATACCATTGGTCTCCTTCGTAATGCGAAATGCCATAAGCCTTAGGGTATTTGCGGGTAATCAAAGCTGTTCCAAAAATAATGTCCCATAAGAAAAACATATTGCCAAAGTTGCCCTTGTAGTAACCCACGCCATCATCTGTTGTGGCTGCATGGTGTGCATGGTGGGTAGCTGGTGTAGAAATTGTTCTTTCTAGTACCCAGGCCAGTGGGTGCAGTATTTTGTATTTGTAAAAAGGTTTATCCCACGGAATGCTCGAGTGGGCAAGGGTGGTAATGGTACCTTTAATGCCCCTTACCACAATGGCAGGTATGCCAAGTCCTAAATATACCAGGGCGGTGGTTAAGTAGGTTTGTGAAAAAAACAGGGTATAAATGGCGTTCTGCCTGCTGGCCATGGCCATGCCCATGTACGATGCAGAATGGTGGGTACGGTGAAAACGCCATAACCACGGAATTTCATGGTGCAGCCTGTGGTACCAATACTGGGTAAGATCATCGGCAATGGCAATAATGATACATCCCCAAAAGAAAGGAACCCACTCAAAGGTATTCTTTAAACCAGGCAGTACGGCTGGTAAAAATTTTAAACCATAGTAGGCCACAACCGGCCTGATTACCAATCTTGGCAGGGTAAAGCATGCTATATCAACAAAACGTTCGTTTTTTGGCCACTTACCTTTATATAAGCCAAAAGAAAATTCGAGTATGCCAATAAAGAATACTAAAAAGGGAAAACCGAAGCCATTCAGGTTTTCTATTATGTTTTTGATAAAATTAATCACTGGTTCCATTGCTTGATGAATTTTTAGGGTTTACAGATTTAGTTTTTTCAGCTTTATGCTGTTGTTTTAACCAGGGCCTATCGCCGGTTATATAAAATGTAACAAACATTAATACGATAGGCAGTACATAAATGAATAAGCTTAAAAAAGCATTTCTAATAATTTTTTGTCGGGTTTTTTCTTCGATTTTCATGGTTCATAGGATTTTAGTTTTTGTTGATGGTTTGTGGTGCTGGCTTATCGCCAAGTAAACGTTGGGTAAGGTAAAGGCCACCAAAAATGATGATAAAGGGGATCAGCGTTACAATAATGCCCACCAATATCTTTTTCCCTAAGATGCTAAAGTCTGATACTGTCATTTTTTTCTTTCTTTTTTAAATTAATAATTAATTATATCCGGGATTTTGTGTGAGTAGCGTATTGAGTTCTCTTTCTGTTTGAGGGATAGGAAACAGGATGTTTTTTGAGGAAACAGCCGATTTTTCGGGAATTTTTTTAAGGGCATCTACATAAATATTACCGCCCTGTCTTACCAGATCGAACCAGCGATGGCCTTCCTGGATAAATTCTTTTCTACGCTCTAAGAAAACAGAATCTCTAAATGCATCTGCAGATAAGCCGGGCGTTAAATCGGCAATTTTTGCCCTGGCCCTTACTTTGTTAATGGCATTGTAAGCCTCGGCGTTTGGCCCGCTGATGTTGTTTACCACTTCTGCGTAAAGCAGCAATATATCTGCATATCTGATTACAGGATAGTTTACCCCGCTTTGTGCCTGGGTATTTAAGGGGCTTAAGGTATAATCAACAAATTTGTTGAAGTATGGCGTATAGGCATTTTTAAAAACCACATATTTACCTGTTGCCGCGTTGTAAACGGAATCGTAAAAAGTGGTTTCGCGCCTGGTATCTGCAGGAGAAAAAAGTTCGTAAACACTTTTGTTGGCCGGTACATCAATGGGAAAAGTGCCGGTATTAAATGAGGTAAAACTCTGACTAAGATTTTGTACAACATTTTTTGCACCCAGGTTACTTTCAAACTGTACAGAGAAAATATGCTCGATGCCGTTCTTGGTTGCTTTTTGAAAGACATCTTTATAGTTAGGAAACAGCGCATAACCGTAACCACCGTTTATGATGGTATTGAGTTCGCTAAGGGCTTTAGGCCATAATTTCTGCGTAACATATACCTTTGCCAGCAGTGAGTGGGCTGCGCCCGATGTTGCCCTGCCTAAATCGGCTGTGCTGTAGTTTTTTGGTAAACTGGTGGCATCTGTTAAATCGGCAATAATCTGCTGGTAAACTGTTGCAGTAGCACTTCTCTTAACCAATAAATCTTCAATGTTTACACTTTTAGGTTCGTGCAGTACCAAAGGTACATCGCCGTATAACCTCACCAGGTTAAAATAAAGCAGGCCCCTTATAAATTTCGCCTCGCGTACCAGTCTGTTTTTTAAAACGGTATCTGCTGAAACATTGGGCACATTATCAATCGCAATATTGGCCTTATTGATGCCGAAGTACAATTGTTGCCATACTTTTTGTATCCTGCTATTAGAAGGGATATAGGTTGATACACCTAAAGCCCGCACATCAGGGTTGGTATTGCTCGGACTAAAAATCTGGTTATCACTGGCATTTTCTACCAATAGGTTTAACTGGCGGCCATATAAAGGGAAATCGCCGTTCGGATCGCTGTTTAAAGAGCTATAAACAGCATTAACTGAAGAAATGGCATCAGATTGTGTTTTAAAAAACTGCGAACTTACAATAACCGAACTCGGGTTTTCTTCGAGTTTTTTGCAGGCGGTAGCCATAAATATTATGATTGTTAATAACCAGATTATAGGATGGGTGATTGTTTTTTTCATCTGTATATTAATTTTATAAAGTGATAGATAGGCCAGCTAAAAAGGTTCTGGTGGCCGGGTATGTTCCAAAATCGATTCCCTGTTTGGTATTGTCATTGTCGTAAAAATTTACCTCAGGATCCAGGCCAGTGTATTTTGTAACGGTGAACAGATTTTGAACAGACACATAAAACCTTAAATTTTTAAGCTTGATTTTATTCGCCCACTCTGTTTTAAAGGTGTAGCCCAATGAAACGTTTTTAAGCTTTAGGTATGAGGCATCTTCAATTAGGCGGTCGGTTACCTGTGGTACCGGCGAATTGGTGGCGCGTGCAACAGTCGCATCCTGGTGTTGTGGTGTCCAACGGTCTAACAATGTTGCCGATGCGTTTTGGGTAAGGGTAGGGCGCTCCAAACTTTGCTGAAGCAAGTTAAACACCTTGTTACCATAAGAACCCTGAAAAAATACCGACAGATCTATTCCCTTGTAATTAAAAGTATTGTTTAAACTGCCTGTAAACTCTGGCTGTGCACTGCCCAGACTATGTTTATCGGCAGTGGTAATCATGCCATCCTGGTTGCTGTCTACATATTTTGTATCGCCAGCCTGCTGCGGTACGCCTCCAAGCAGCGGTGTGCCATTAGTAAGATCGGCCGTTTTTAAAAGTCCGTTCGTATTATAACCCCAAAAAGTACCAACCGGCAAGCCAACCTGTACAATTACGGGCGACACCTGTCCTGTTGGCGCAACGGGGAAAAAGCTTTTTACGTTTTCTCCCAGGCTTAGCACCTTATTTCGATTGGCACTAAAAATCAATGTGCTTTTCCAGTTAAAGTCGGGTGTTTTTATGTTTTCGCTATTCACAGAAAACTCAATACCGCGGTTAGATACACTTCCGATATTTTTTAGCGCGCTTGCATAGCCGGTGTATAATGGTAATGGCACATTAAGCAGTAAATCGGTTGTTTTTTTGTAATAAGCATCAAAGGCAATGGTTATCCTGTTGTTTACAAAGCCCAGGTCTAAACCTGCATTATACTGTGTAGTGGTTTCCCATTTCAGGTCGGGATTGGCAATTTGTATGGGCGATATGCCGGTAACCAGTTTTCCGCCAAGGTAATAGTTGGTTGGCGACAATGACGAGAGCGAGCTGTACGGCGGTATTTCCGAATTACCTGTTTGGCCCGCACTCAAGCGGATTTTCAGGCTGTTAACTATATTTTGGAGTGGTTTAAAAAATTCTTCATCGTTAAGATTCCACGAAACACCTACAGAAGAAAAGAATCCCCATTTATTTTCTTTACCAAGTTTGG
The DNA here is from genome assembly GCF_049913135.1 of Pedobacter sp. R-06. Classification (NCBI taxonomy): domain Bacteria; kingdom Pseudomonadati; phylum Bacteroidota; class Sphingobacteriia; order Sphingobacteriales; family Sphingobacteriaceae; genus Pedobacter; species Pedobacter sp. R-06. Next base: position 421,388 of record NZ_CP183977.1, read on the forward strand.
AAGAACCGTCGGCCCTTTCGGATAAGGTAATATTGTAGCGATGCAGGTAAGAATAGTTAATACGTGCAAGAACCGAGTTAAGGCTCGAACTGCGGGCAGCTGAGTTGGGCAGGTTGGCAATACCAGCATAAGATAAATTATCAAACGTGGTTAAATCATTGGGAAACTGTTGTGCAGACGTGGTAAAAGATTTGCCATTTTCGTACTGCGTACTGTAACCCACAAGTACATTCAAGAAGTGTTTATCCCCGAAAGTATGGTTATATGTAAGGGTGTTTTCGTTCAGCCAGCTTAGTGCATTGCCAGAACCCAGGGCAGCATAGCCTTTGGTAGCATGGCCTGTAGATCCTCCTGCTGGTGAGGCTGTAAAAGATGGGGCATAATATTGCTGATTGGTGTTCAGGATATCGACCCCTGCTGTAACTTTAAGTGTTAGATCTTTTAAAATTTTATACTCGGCTGCAGTATTACCTAATATCCGGTTAAGGGTGTTTTGGTTTATAGTGGCCACTATATCCTGTAGGGGATTGGTTGGCGTTGCATTTAGGGGATTATTGATGTTATAGCTACCGTCGGCATTTTTAATTGTGGCAATAGGGCTGGTGAGGATTAAGCTTGCATAAGCATTGCTAAAGTTGATACTATTGTATGCACTGCCCGGTAATTTGTGCTCTATAGATCTGCTCCCGAAAAAATTGGCTGTAACCTTAAATTTTTCTGAAATGTCTTTCTCATAATTAATCCTTGCTGAATATCTTTTATATCCTGAATTTGATATTACACCATCCTGATTAAAGTAATTGCCCGAAATTAGGTACCTCGATTTTTCATCCCCCCCTGAAACAGAAAGCTCTTGATTAAAGATTGGTGCGTTACTTAAAGCCGAACCTTGCCAATCTGATCCTGATCCAAATGCAGCTATCTGTGCATCGTTATAAGTTTTCGATACACCATCACTTGTATTTACATCGTTTATTAACGAAGCCCATTGCGCTCCATTTAGTAAACTGAGCTTCCTTGCTACGGTTTGCGTGCCGTAATAGGCATTATAATTTACATTGTTTACACCTTTCTTTCCTTTTTTTGTGGTGATGATAATTACCCCATTGGCTCCTCTCGATCCGTAAATGGCTGTTGCTGATGCATCCTTTAGCACTTCTACCGATTCGATGTCACTTGGATTAATGGTAGAGAGTGCGTTTGAACTGGTGCCAATGGAACCAACGTTAGCATTGTCGTTATTGTTGTATACAATAAAACCATCTATAACGTAGAGCGGTGCATTACCAAATGAGATGGAATTACCACCCCTGATCCTCACCATTGCTGTACCGCCCGGTTGCCCCGAGTTTTGTGTTACACCGATACCAGAAACGCCACCTTGTAACATATTATCAAAACTTGCAGCGGGTTGTGCCAGCAGGTTTTTGGAAACCGAACCTACCGATCCGGTAACGTCGCTTTTTTTCTGGCTGCCATACCCCATTACAACAACATCGTTCAGGCTGCTTGCTTTTTCTGCCAATAGAATGGTAATCGGGCTTCCATCAACCACAATCTCTTTGGTTTGATAACCGATAAAACTTATTATAAGGGTATAGGGGAATTTTTGTCCGGTGCGGAACGAAAAGCTTCCATCGGGTGCGCTGGTTACGGCATGTGTAGTTCCTTTTATGGCTAAAACTACATTCCCGATAGGCTGTTTAGTTATCGAATCTTTTACTGATCCAATTAAGGTTGAGTTAATGATTGGGGTACTTTCATGCTGTGCGCTTGCATTTTTGGTAAACATGGCAATTGCAAGAAATACCATCAGCCTGGCGGCTATTTTTTTTCTATGGATAGATTTTTCCATATATTTATACAGTTTTATTTAATGATTTGAATTGTTAGTAAAACTTGATAACCAGAAGTGATTGGCGTTACGCTGGTTATCGAATAATATCCGGCAGGGCTTCCCTGTCGGTTTTGTTTTTTATGATAGACACTATCTCATTTTGTAAGTGTTTAAAAAAGGCTACACTTCTGCAGTTAGCCTTAGGCCAGTAATTATTTTATAAAAATTAGGGGTGATGAGCGCTGCTGTATTAGCAACAACAGGAAAGGCACATTCGCATGGAAACAAATTGTAAATGGTGCATTGTAATTTAATTTATCGTTAATATAATTAACATCATTTTGACAAATATATATAAAATTATCATAAAGACTATAAAAACTATAGAATTTATAGTTTTTATAATAAAAAGCCATTCAGGCCTAAAATAAAATTTAAGGCTTCACCAAATAAAGATCAGTAAGGAGTAATTATTCTAAGTTTTTTAATCGTGGTGCTGAGGAGGATATTCTAATTTCTTTACGCTCTTTAGGAGAGGAGAGCCTGTAAAACAACAGCCAATAAGTGATGGCCATAATCAACATACCTAAGAGCGCACTGATTATATCATTCCTTTTCATACTTGTTTCGCTACAAAAAAAATGCCGATGCGCCGATATTGACCCTAATAATTGTTTTTCTTCTTCTTTTTTATTGATTTCTTAATTTTTTAAGAACAATATTACAAATCTGATTTTCGGAAATAAGGGCTTTGGCTACAGTTTAAACAAAAAATGCCGCTAATAAACTGCTTAAAATAAGTTGCTTGATCACTTACGTAGAGAAATTTGACCGCTTTGCTGAAAACAAATGGCAATTTTTGGGATATCAAAGCTTAAATTTCGTTATATTTCCATACGCCGGAAATGGTAAGCAAAGTCAGTCCAGGTTGTTTTTCACCATAGCTGAAAACACAAATATATTTTGAATGACAAGACGGACAATCTGTTCCAAAGTACAATGTTGGTAAATCATTTACGGTCAATTCTCCAAAGTGAAGTAAGTTTATGGAGGTTTCGGAGACAATTTTATTTTTTAATAATTCATTTTTAGCTAAAACCTTTTCATTATTGTACAATTGAAAAATCGGAAAGCCTGATTCATAAAGTGTTATTTTAACGATATTTTCGTGGCCACAGTTACAACATTTGAATTTTACTTCTGCTGAGTTACCGATCTCTTCATTACTGAAGGTGTTTTTGACAACAGAGACCTGTTTTTCAATGATTATTTTTTTTGAAATGGAATACATCTAAATGATTTTATTGTGCAATAACTACGCCCACAGCTCCCGGGTATTTTCCGCTCGGATTTTTCTTAATTGTTACTTTAATATATCCTTCCTGGGCCAATTTATTCCATGTCTTTTGGTAGCCAGTCGCTGGATCTATCGGAATTTTCCACATGGTCTGCTTACCATAGCCCACCTGATTAAACCAGGGAATAATATCTGCTGTTTGGCCTTTGAAAGTTAATGAATTATTTAAAACTTCGATTTCATAATAAAAATCATAAGTATTTTCCGGTTGGTTCAAGGCTCTTTGCCCGAAGGTATACACTGATCCATTGATGATTGGACTGGTAAAACTTCCTCCCAAAGTCGGAGCTCCTGTTCCGCTGTAGGTTCCAATCGCACCACTGTATCTATCGTATTTTTGTCCCATCGTAATTGGTGTATCATCTACTGTATTGAAACCTCCGTTTGCAGGTGGCCACTTCCCGTTTAAATTGTTGTTTGTAAATAGCGTTTCCAGTTCGGCCCACTTTTGTTTCTTGTATAAATTGTAAACCTGATCCCTCATCGTCTGGCTTACAGTGTTTGAAGGATCATAGGTCGCAGCCAGTTCGTTTGCGTTTTTGTAGAATTCGGTGGTTACCGTAATTGGTGGTTCTTCTAAAAGTCCATCCTTATCTGAGCGGCAAGCCACAGACAATAATGAAATGTTTAAAAGTAGTAGGTACTTTAATAGTTTTTTCATGGTTGTTAATTTAGTTTAGTAAAATGATGGCTTTTAAAATAGATTTGTAATGAGCGTAAAATAAGACATTAAACTACGTGACTAATCTAATATTTTTTAATGATAAAAAATACAATTGTGTAATAATACTCGCTACATATTGCAGCCAAAGTGGTTTCAAATTCGATTGTCGGGCAGTTGTTCCGGCCGGCTACTGCTGATTGGCGGCAAGATAGCAGAAGGCCGGACCTATTACTGGAAAGCTGTAAATAGTATGAAAATAAACGGTTATGGTGATAAAGCTATTACAGAGGTCATTAACACGATGAATTGATAAAGATAACTGCCAATTTGTTAAATCATCATATTGCCCCTATGCTAGTCCGAGCGGATTGCAATTTAGATAAAACGTGCTGGTGCGGGTTTTTAACTCGTACCGATGTAAAAAAGCCATAGTTCTAAAATTTAGAAAGTCGCAATCTTAAACTTTCATAATTTTGAAGCATAGTAATCATAGATTATCTAAATTGCTGTAAATTAGATAACAGAACAAAATGAGCAGAAAATATATGTTTTATAACAAAGAGCACTATATTTTGTCAGCTTTGCAACTTTGTATTGGTTTGATATTTTTGTTAGGCTACAATATTTTAACATTTTGATAAAGCGTTTAGATTATTGTAAAAAGAATATAGGTATGGAAGTTTCTAAGCGCTAATGAAATGAATTATTTAAAAGAAATATTAAACAATCTAAACATTTTAAACGAAATATTAGATGAGATCGGAACCTCTCGATTGTTACTTAATAACGATTTTTCTGTCGATGAAATGTCAATGGAAGATTGGCTTAAAATTAATGTTAAGCAAAATGGGAGGAATAGGATTCCTTTAAGTTTTACATTTACAATGACGGGGTTGGAAATTAGTTTGGATAGGATAGGTGAGGCAATTGACTGGAATAACGAACAGCTCGAAAGATCAGGTAGAATGATAAAGACGGTATTGAAAAATCTCCTTGTAAGTCATATACTTGTGGAGCATTACGGTTCATCAAGAACTCAAATTAGTTTATTCGGACAAGACGGGACATGTACAAATAATTTTAAGTATCGTGAAGGTTTCTTTTTAAAAGGAAAACGAGAAGATAAACTTTATTTTCCGATCTATTCTTTAGGGAATAATGAAATTATTTGATAATATGGGTATTTCGGCAAAAGTGCAGTATGATGATTTTCCAATATCCGGAACACAATGGTTTAAAAACTGGTTTTTCCATCTATAGCAAATACGGAGAAGGGAAGGTACTGAACAATTATTTTCTATTGCTGGCCCAACATTTCCCTAAACGCAGAGATGGTCGTTATACCCGAAATCTCAACTTCGGTGAGTTTATACACTATTGGAGCGGAGCATCAGGAGTAAACCTACAGGAAGCAGCTGAAAAGGCAATTTGATGGCCTGTGGAATATGAACTTCAATTTAAACAGGCCCAAAAGGGATTTTCCTAAGTTGCCGTATACAATTGAAAGTGGTACGAGATAATTACAGAAGGCTTCTATAGTTAAAGTCTTCTGTTTTACTGTTCATTCATGTAAAAGAGAATTTATGAAGGGGTAGGAATGCCTGCGGTTAAAGGACCGATCATCGTTCAATTTGGGGGAGTTTTGTTTTTTCGTTAATTGATAGTTAGTTTGGTTAAACACGGGACGCGGTGGAAGCCGCCCCATGTTTTTCAGAGGATTGGGTTGTATAGTGCAACTACATTATTTTACTAAACTCAGCTGTAAAATTCACAGTTGATCAAAATCCGATTTAAGCAATCTGTTCCATTCTTTAATTCTATAAAAGTTATTTCTTTTTACAGTGTACATTATCGGTACTCTGAGCACTGGAATTATTCAACCTTGTAGCAATTTTGTCATATATAGTAGGTTAAACATATCGCAAAAGGTTTCAATTATTTCAGGGTAACAATTAACTCATCGCGCATTAAACCTTTAGCGTCTACTTTAATTTTTATACTGCCTTTTTTGCCATTTTGCAATGGTCTTAATATAGCTATCGCCTCGCCTCTGTATGTTTTGCAAATCGGACTATTGACACTTTCCATATCGTTCGGAGAGGCGCTGCCTGAACCAGCTATTTCCCCATCCCCAGAAACCGAAATATTAACGGGAATATCAGCATCGGGAATGGTATTACCTTTTTCATCGGTTATGAAAATTTTTACGTACGAAAGATCATTGCGATCAGCGTTGATAATACTTCTGTCAGCTGTCACCTTGATCTTGGCAGGTTTGCCCGTGGTAGCGAGTTGCTTTGACGCTACTTCTTTTCCGTCTTTAATAGCGATAGCTCTAAGTGTACCAGCCTCATACGGTACTTTGAAGTTTGCAATTAGCTTGGTATCTTCCCCTGACCTTTGTTCGCCGATCATTTTCCCATTGAGTTCGAGGCGAATGAGCGGATAATTAGAAAACACCCTTACATCCATCGTCCTGCCTTCATTACCCGTCCAATTCCAGCTTTGCCACTCATTAGGCCAGCCCCACGGGCTCACTATTTCTTTCTTTCCTTCGGGAATAGGTGCATGGACTACCATTTCTAACATGCTGTTTTCCCAAACCACATCACGATAGTGCATCTGTGGTTTCTTTGATCCTGTTAGATCAATATCTCCGCAGAAGCCATTGAACCAAGGGAATGATCTTAAAAATCCCTTATCGGGATCGTCATTCAACCTGGCATTGCCCAAGCCCGTTTCGCCAATGTAATCCATTGCCGTCCAAACAAAGTCTCCAATAACGTAGGGATTCTTTTTAACAAGCTGCCAATAGTCAAATGCTTCCTTAGCATAAGATTCCGTTCCCATCATAATCCGTTCCGGATGCTTCTGATGATCGGATTCATATTCTGAGCGCATGTAGTTATAACCGCCAACATCAAGCATCGCAAACGCTGGTATCGTTGATTCCCATTTATACCCGGCATGATCATAAAAGCTGCACATGGCTTCGGTTACAGGACGTGTGCTATCCAAACGTTTAACTTCTGCCACTAGCTCTTTTTCAATCGCCAGGCCTAAAGAATCCACCCGTTCATTGATCTCATTGCCTATGCTCCAGAATATTACTGAAGGATGGTTTCTGTCACGATAGATTAACGCTTTCAGATCTTTCTGCCACCAATTTTTAAAGTAAAGGTGATAATCCTCAGGATTCTTAGGCCGTTCCCACATGTCAAAAGCTTCATCAATAACCAATATACCATTACGGTCACAGGCATCCAGAAATTGTTTCGAGGGTGGATTATGGCTGGTACGTATCGAATTAAAGCCATTAGCTTTCATCAGCTCAACCCGGCGTTCTTCTGCCCGGTCAATAGTAGCAGCACCCAAAAATCCATTGTCATTATGCAGGCATCCACCTTTTAGCAACACCCTTTTTCCGTTTAACGTAAATCCTGTAGCAGCGTCGAAATGAATCGTACGTATGCCAAAGGTTATTTCAGTCCTGTCTGTTATTTTGCCATTACTCATCACGTCTACCTGTGCCGTGTAAAGATTGGGCTTTTCTACAGACCATGTTTTTGGTTTGTTGACGGTTATAAACTGGTCGATCTGTTTACCAGGACTTACCTTACTCGCAGGAACACTCACAGTTTCAGCAATTTTCCCGTCAGGCCCTATTAGTTTAATCAGTAGCTGTATAGGGGTTGGTTTAGTTAAAGTACTTTCAGCTATTGCCGAAATTTTGATTTTGGCCTTCTCAGCTGATGAACTTTCTGTGCTGGCCCATACGCCGTTTTGTGCTAAGTGTACTGGTTGTTTCCTGATCAGAGAGACGTGTCTGTAGATTCCAGAACCGCTGTACCAACGCGAGTTTTTTCCTTCGTTGCGTACTTTAACTGCTATTACATTAGGTTGCCCGGCTCGGTTAAGTGCCGAACTGATGTCAACATCGAATGGCGTATAACCGTATGGATGCATTGCTAACAGTTTGCCGTTTACATATACTTCGCAATTCATATATACCCCGTCAAAATTGATCACTGATTGCGTATACGGTTCACCCGCTTTAAGGGTGAAGCTTTTTCTGTACCAGGCAGTGCCTCCTTCAGTGTACCCTGTGGCAGTTGTACCAATGCTGCTTTTAGAAAACGGACCCACAACTTCTCCCAGCTTTTGGTCAGGCAGTGCCTCAATGCTCCAGTCATGGGGGAGATCGACATTTCTCCAAGAGCCATCATTGAACGCAGGTGCTTCAGCACCTGCTATATCTCCTCTATGAAATTTCCAGTTATCATCAAATAGTAATTCATAACGAAACTTTTGGGCGCTAGCAATATAGGAAACACAGCATAGGACCGTCAAAAGCATAAGTTTTATTTTCATGTTTATCGGTTATAATATGAGAGACTAAATTTAGTAAATTCTAAATAGGTTACCTAAGTTGGGGATTATTATAAAAATGGCCACTATTTTTGCTTAAAAGTGATCAATTGGCTCGTTTTAACCGGTTTTAAGGCTTATTTAAAGCCATCCGGATTCGATGTGTTTTGTATCCTAGGCAGCTTCAGCAGAGCGCTAAAGCGCCAAAGAAGGCTTTTTTTAGAAAGGGTGTAGCTGGAGTATTGATCTGTAGTTTTTTGGACGTAATGTTGCCTTGCAACAACTTTACTGGCTGGGTAATCAACGACTTCAAATCTTCCTTTTTCCGTTCGCTCTGCCTGCAGAAATGATCCATTTCTCCGCTTTACACGATCTTCCTGTAGTGATTTCGGATCTCTTTCCATCAACAGTAGCCCGCATATAAATGGCTAAAGGGCGATTTTGATAGTTTTTTTGCTCTTCAAATAGAAGAGCAAGCTAAAATTAGTTTTCATAGTACTCACCTTAATGGTTAATAAATCTAACTTCGCAGACAAATCAAATCAAGATGTTTACTCTTTAAGCATCTTGATAGTTAGTGTTTTAAGTCGTATCCGGTGAGTATTCTGAATTTCCCTCTGGAACTCACCGAATCTCTCACTTTAACTATCTAGGTGAGTGAATGGAATCGTATCCCGGAAAAGCAAAAAGCCCGCTATCATACGATTTGCGGGCTTTCGAAGCACTTTAAAACTAATTTGGCGGAGAGCGAGGCTCCCGAACCTGAGGCTAAAAAAGGCCTCTATTATGATTTAAAATAACAATTCTGAATCCACTCACCGAATTGCTCACCTTGATTTTTTACTGCAAATGCTATGACGTAAAGGTAGAAATTTTAATTAATTAAAGGAATGCTTAATTCGTGATGTTAATAATACAACCTACTGCTACTGGTCATATAATCTGATAATTTTATTTCGGAAGGAACCGAAGGGAGTCGAATCTTTCGATTTAACTGTTTGTTAATCAGCATTTTGTTGTGTATTTTTGCTTTAAGGCACCAAATACTCACCTCTATATTTTTAAATGCAAATTCTTAAATTTAAAGGTAGCAAAATGATTAAAACCTTCAAAATCATTACGTAAATTGATACCATGGATCCCTCTAATATTTAAAATGAATCAGAGTTTAAAGACTGGGATTTTCTGCATTAGGCAACTCTAAAATATTGATTTGTTATTTTGTATCGCGATACACACGGTTTTTAACAGACATCAATATAGCCAATATTATGGCAGTTACACTTCTGTTTTCTGTTTCGCTGCAGGCAAGAGTTGATAAAGGTATTGCGCATAATTGTATACAGCCATCCGCGAAAATTAGTTCCTTCATCGAATTTTGCGTAAAAACGGAATGCTTTGACTAAAGTATCTTGAGTTAAGTCCTTCGCATCATCTATGTCGTGGGTGAATTTGAAGGCAAATGCGTCAAGCATCTCCCGGTGTTGTCCGATCAGTAGAATAAACTGGGCACTATTCATAATAGGGTTTTTAAAGTAGATCAGCCGAACCGGTTATCGATTGGCGTTAATGCGTTTCATATGTTCACCTGGCGGGGGAAGAACCTGTTGGAATTACCTTTTCTTGCGTGAGGCAAGATGAATAAATGCCTCCATGATCTAAACACATCAGGAATGTTTTTGTTTCAATTACATCTAGAGCTATACAAAACGGTTAAGCCATGCATCAATTTTATTGGATATTATGCTTAAGGATGTTATATCCTGAACATCTTATGAATCGCAATCATGAGTTGGTCCCAGATTTAAACGGTGCAGTTCATCAATTATATGTCCATTTTTGATTGCCATTCTTTTTAGCAAAAAAAGCCGTTGGCCGCTATAAGCGAATTTGCTTCTGATGATAAAGATCCAACATATTAATAAGTCAAGGACGATGTGGATATGAATTGCTAAGTTGTCGATAGAAGAGTATACATCCTTTTGGGGATTGCCATGCCCGGACCTTTCGATTACGAGAATGGCATATCACTGATCAGGAGCATGAACAAATATGAATCCCTGTATCTCGTAAATATTAAAGGTTTTTTGGTTAGGCAGCTAGATCTGCTGCCACAAAATATTGTTTTTAGAATTGATGCAGAAGCTTTTCAATATGGAAAAGTTAATGCAGGTTATTTTAAGTAATGTCGGGTTTGTGCAAAAAATAGTCTATTAATTACAAAGATGTTGAAGATTACGACTATAAATTTGTTTTCAATAAATAATGCTAACCAATTTTATGAACCGTAGACAACTAATCCAAAGCCTTGCTATTGGTATTCCCGGAGTTTTACTTTCTAATAAACTTTCCGGATTTCAATCAAATCATGATGGGACAAAAGAGTTTGTAGAGAAGATTCTTGCAGGACCATTTTCTCCAACATGGGAGTCACTCGCTAATTATCAAACCCCTGAATGGTTTAGGGATGCAAAATTTGGCATGTGGGCACACTGGGGTCCTCAATGTCAGCCTGAAGCTGGCGACTGGTATGCCAGGGAAATGTATATGGAAGGGAGTTGGAAGTATAAGTATCATATTGAAAAATATGGGCATCCTTCGAAATTTGGCTTTAAAGATGTAGTCAATGTCTGGAAAGCAGAGAATTGGGATCCCGAATCGCTTGTTTCACTATATAAAGGCGCCGGGGCCAAATATTTTATGGCGTTGGCCAACCACCACGATAATCTGGATCTTTACAAGAGTAAATACCAGAAGAACTGGAATTCTACCAAAGTGGGCCCTAAAAAAGACATCATTGGCGGCTGGGCTGCTGCGGCTAAAAAACATAAACTGCCATTTGGGGTTAGTGTACATGCTGCACATGCATGGAGCTGGTTTGAAACCAGCCAGCGCGCAGATAAAAATGGTCCTATGGCAGGTATTCCATATGATGGGAAGCTTACAAAAGCCGATGGGAAAGGCAAATGGTGGGATGGACTTGATCCGCAGGAACTTTACGCACAGGACCATCAACTGAGCCAAAATAGCCAGAATAATGGAACGATCCACAAGCAATGGGATTGGGGTAATGGTGTTACTCCGCCTACCAGTGCATACATCAACAAGTTTTATAACCGCACTATCGATCTGATCAACAAATATCATCCGGATATGATATATTTTGATGATTCGCAATTGCCTATGTGGCCAATCAGTGATGTAGGATTAAAAATCGCCGCACACCTTTACAACAAAAGCATTAAGGATAAAGGCAAGCTTACCGCGGTAGTTACCGGAAAAATATTGAATGAAACACAGCGCAAGGCTATGGTGTGGGATATAGAACGTGGTCAGAGCAACAAAATTGAACCCCTGCCTTGGCAAACCGATACCTGTATAGGTGGCTGGCATTACGAACGGGGAATTTACAACAGAAATGGTTATAAAACGGCAAAAACGGTCATCCATACCTTAATTGATGTGGTGAGCAAAAATGGTAACCTGATGCTCAATATCCCGGTGCGTGGTGATGGTACAATAGATGAACTCGAGCGTAAAGTTGTTGAAGATATTGGTATATGGATGAAAGCGAACGGAGAAAGTATATACGGTACCCGGCCATGGAAAGTTTTTGGAGAAGGACCTGCACAACAAAAATCACCTGCATTAAGCGCACAAGGATTTAATGAAGGCAAAGGCGTACCTTTTAGCGATAAAGATATCAGGTTTGTCATTAAAGAAAAAGAACTGTTCGCTACTGTTATGGCCTGGCCTGCAGAAGGTTCGGTTCTGATTTCCAGTCTGGCCGAAGGATCATCAGATTATCCCGGAAAAATAAGCAATGTGCAGCTGCTTGCCACCAAAAAAAATCTGCGTTTTGAAAGAAATTCACAGGGATTAAAAGTTTATTTTCCCGCAGATCAGCCAGAGGCTTCATATGCCAATGCCCTTAAAATTACATAAGCCTAAAATAAATAATTGCCTAATGGCTATAGATTGGATCAACCTGTACTGGAGATCCAATCTTTATTCTAAAAGAACTTTGATAGCTGCAATGGCTCCATTTAATTTTTGGTTGCTGCGTCATCTTTGGATAAAGCTGAGTAATTACTATGCGAAAATGTGCTCCAGGCTAACCTCTCTTTTTTTAAAAAAAAATCTCATGGAAAGAGTATAGAAAAACATAGATATTGTCTTTAAACTATTCATCCTTGCCCCGGGCAAGTTTTAAATGGCCCTTCTGGCCGATCGGCCACTGCAGGGTACATATAACCATTAACCGTAGGGTAGATGTAGAATTTACCATTTGCTGCAACAACTTTGCTTGGTGCCCAATATAATTCTTTAACAGCCGATGGAAAATAAGTGCCTTCAAAACTCCATTTAACGAAATCTTTTGATTTCCAGAGTATAGGAGGACCTGAAGATTTGAGGCCTTTGCCATAGCCATCGGTAGTGGCATAACAATAAAATATTCCATTGATCTGTTGGATACTGGCATCAGCGATCATATCAGGAACCAGCGGCTTGCCAAATGGGTTTCTGTTCTGGGCCTTTATTGAAGCTGATATTCCCAGTAGAAAAAAAATGGATAACAGTGTTTTTTTTGTCATTGATATTTATTTGAGTGTTTTAAGTTTAAAAGCATTTGCTTGTTGACAATATTTGGCGACACTTATACTCTTTAGAGTATCAATTGATGTTTTTGTTGTCATTAAGCAGAAGAAAACCATCTATGCGGTTTACAACAATGTACAAACTTTCATTTTATAATGTTTAAGAAACAAATTTTTCAAGTAGTTATCATGATGGCAATAGCGCTGTCATCTAAGTCCCAAAGCCTCCGTCAGCATAAAGATTTTCCGTTCCCCGATAAAATAAGGTACGATGGTGCCTGTTTATACCTAGATGGTAAACAGACTTTTGTTTATAGTGCAGCTTTTCATTACTTCAGAACGCCCAAGGCACTTTGGAGAGACCGTTTTTCCAAAATAAAATCAGCAGGCTTTAATACCGTTGAAACTTATGTTCCCTGGAATTTATCTGAACTCAATATGCCAAAAGGCCTCAATGACTATTCGCAGGTAGATTTAAAAGACTTAACCGAATGGCTTAAAATAGCGCAGGATGAGTTTGGTTTTTATACGGTTGTCCGTCCCGGAGCATTTATTTGTGCAGAATTTGCAGGAGGAGGCTATCCTCGATGGCTGGCTAAGTTCCGCCCTGATGATGTAGCGGGTTTTTGGTTGCGTAGTGCCGACGACCGTTATCTGGATTGGCACGACCACTGGTATAAAGCCGTGTGTAAAGTTGTTCAGAAAGAGCAGATTACCTCAAAACAGAAAGGTAAAAAAGGAATTATCCTGATCCAGATCGAGAACGAGTACAATGCGCACAAGACAACAAATAAGGTTCACGCGCTGCAACGCATGTATAACTGTGTACGCAATGCCGGTATAACAATCCCTGTTTTTACCTGCCTTACAGCCGAGACCCGCGGAAGCAAAGATCCCGTATTATCGCAGGTGTTCGATTGCGACAATTATTATGTTGGGCTTAAAGATGCTATTAATTGTGCGCAGCGCATGGGTGATTTAAAACAACAGCAGCCCGATGCGCCAGGTTTTGTTACAGAATTACAGGGGGGCTGGTTTTCAACAGTAGGAGGCAAACTGAGTGAAGAGCATTATTCCAACGATAAACATTTTTATGCCATCGGAATGATGTCGATTGCAGGAGGCGCTACAGGTGTTTTTCCTTATGTATTTGTCGGAGGTACGCATTTTGCAGGCTGGGGTGCCAGAGGGCAAACTACAACTTACGATTATAATGCAGCCATCCGCGAAAATGGAGCTTTATCTCCAAAGTACTATGCCGCACAGAATTTGGGCAATTTCATCAAAAAGTATGGGCATGAGCTTATTAATTCAAAAGGTGGATTATGCAGCTTTGAAAAGGCCCCAACCGAAATAGTAGGTGCACAACGTATATCTTCAGATGGTACCCGCTTTGTATTTGTACATAACAGTTCTGCTAACCAGAAATATAGTGGTGCTGCAGCCGCTAAAACTGGTAAAAGCAATAATGCGCAACCCATGTACAACATAGACCAGGATGAAAACAAAGTCCTGATCAAAAGTGAAAATAATGCAGATACTGCAATAGGTGCAATGGCAAACTTGTTAATCCATTACGATCTGGGGCCAATGGAAACAAAAGTACTGATCATTCCCCCAGGCGCTGGAGCTGAAAAGGGAACCTGGTGGTCTTATAGTTTGCCAGAAGGAAAAGCAGTATCGCCAATTAGTTTTCGCTTTGAAGCAGTAAAACAGTACAATGAGGACACACAAGGGCCATGGCGTCCGCTCTATGATGGGAAATCACTGCCAGAAATGGAGATAAATGATCTGCGCTACGTACGTTACCGTTCTGATTTCGAACTTAACAAAGAAGAAGTAAGCAAATACACCCGGATGTTGTTTAACACCTATTCGAGAGACATTATAAATATGGAAGTAAACGGCAAAATCGCGCCCCGGTTATTCCCTTCAGAAAAGTGGGTGGCGGAAGTTACCCGCCAACGTGATAAATCATTTACTTTTTTAAAAGAAACCGAATACGATAACCAGTTCGATTTAACCGGCTTGCTGAAAGAAGGCCATAATGAAGTATGGCTTGTTTACGAAAATATAGGGCATGAACATGGATACTTTCCGATGGAAGAATTATGTGGTATCCGTACCGCAGGTCTTTCTGATGGGGTTACAACGATTAATAAGGTTCTAGAATGGGACTATTCCCCTAACCTGTCTGGTATAGAACACCAATTTACGGATGCTGCTTTCGATAGCAAGGGCTGGAAAGTTGTACCATTGGATACCACTTTTCTAATTCCGCGCAAAGGAAATAACATACAGCCAAAAGGAAAACAAAATGCATTGCTCACCTGGTACCGGGCAGAATTTAAACTGCCTGAAAATGCAGGCAAAAGAACCTGGCGCCTACTTATTAATGCTTCCGGTAATGGATTTATCTATATAAATGGTCATAACATTGGCCGCCATTGGGAAGCTGGACCACAAAGAGAATTTTATATCCCCGAATGTTGGCTAAACCTCAAGGCAGGAGAGAAAAACAACATTACGCTGGGCTTAAGGCAAACCGTAAATGGTGCTGTAATAAGGAGTATGGAAATTCAAAACTATGATAACGGAGATAGTTAAACTATTTATCTAATCTATCCGTATGAAAGGGCGCCACAGTTATGCTGCTGGCGCCCTTTGACTTTGCTGGGTTTTGCGGTATGAGAAATGAGTATCGTTAACTTTTTTATTTGTCTAACAATAAATAAAACATTTATATGCTGAAAAAACATAAAGAATCGTTACTTGGTGTTGATATTGGTGGCTCGCATGTTACTACTTCACTGATAGATATGGCCAATACATGCGTGGTACCTAAATCGTATTCAAGAGAAAAGGTTAAAGACAATGGAGTGCCGGAAGAAATTTTGGATGTTTGGATAACCTGTATTAAAAGAAGTATCGATTTGGGAGGGGCTGATGAATCGAATGTGAAAATTGGTATAGCTATGCCTGGCCCTTTTGATTATGAACGCGGAATTTCTTTAATTACAGGTATGAATAAGCTCGAGTCGCTTTACAAAGCCGATATACGCGCATATCTTGGTACAAAATTAGCAATACCAAAAGAAAATATTATTTTCAGAAATGATGCAGAGGCCTTTCTACATGGTGAGGCTCATTGTGGTGCTGTTAAACAGGCGTCAATCGCATTGGGAATAACTTTGGGAACCGGAGTTGGATCAGCAATTCATTCTGCCGGGACTACCCTTGATGCCAATTTAGGCATTTCTCCTTTTAAGGAAGGAATTGTAGAAGATTACTTATCTACCCGGTGGTTTGTTTCGCGATATACCCAACGCACCGGAAAAGAGATTGCCGATGCCAAACCTGTTTTTGACTCAGCATCATCCAGTGATCCGGTAGCGTTGGATATCATAAGCGAGTTCACATCAAATTTGAGCGAATTTTTATACAATTTCAGTCTTCATGAGCGCCCGGGTGCTATCGTTCTCGGCGGAAATATTGCCAAAGCTTGTCCGTTGTATCTCGATCAGGTTAATGCGAATTTGGTTAATCTTGGAATCGATGCTCCGGTTGTACCATCTGCCTTAGGAGAAGATGCCGCAATGCTAGGTATGGCATATTATTTAAGCGGAAACCGTCCAGATGAAAATGCCATTTTGCATTCAAAGGAAATTGTAAATCTTAATACCCGTTGATTATGAGTCAGATCAATCATCGATTTGATCATTTTTGCTATACATTAGGCTAGTCCGAACAATAAATCACTGATCATATGAAAAAATTCTTCAATATACCCCGTTTATTAATTTGCTTATTTCTATTGATAATTTGCGAAAATAAGTTATTGAGCAATACCGGGAAGCAAACTTTTATTAAGCCAACACTAGAGGCCAATGAAATAACCATAATTCATCCGGCAATGCTGCATACGAAAAGCGATTTTGAATTTATTAAGAGTAAACTTGCTCATAATCTTCAACCTTGGAAATCCGGATTCGATGTATTGGCTGCAAGTGGTTTCGTATCACTCAACTATGTTGCTAACCCACAAATAAAGATCGTTCGAGGAGGCAAAACACGCGAAGAACCAGACCCTGACAATTACAGTAACGCTTATCGCGATGCCGCCGCAGCCTATCAGCTTGGCTTGATGTATAATTTAACCGGAAATACGAAGTATGCAGATAAGGCTGTTGAGATTTTAAATGCATGGGCAATTACCAATAAAAATATAACCGGTAATTCGAACAAGTTTTTGGCCTCAGGTATTTATGGATATCAGTTCGCTAATGCCGCAGAGCTTGTAAGGGGCTATTCAGGTTGGAAGGCAGCTGAATTTAAAACCTTTCAAAACTGGATGTTGAATGTTTGGTATCCGCTGGCCCTGGATTTTTTGCAACGCCATAACGGAACCTGCGCTACTCACTACTGGACAAATTGGGATATCGCTAACATGACAACCATTCTTTCTATCGGTATCTTAACGGATGACAAGAGTAAGATTAATTATGCTGTTGATTATTTTAAAAATGGGATAGGAAACGGAAATATTTTTAAAGCTGTTGTTTACAGGCATAAAGTAGGAGATGAGGATTTAGGCCAGGGGCAGGAATCAGGCAGGGACCAGGGACATGCTACACTCAACATTTCGTTGTATGGTGCTTTTTGTCAAATGGCTTATCATATTGGTATCGACCTTTTTGCTTTCGATAATAACCGGGTATTAGCCCTTGCCGAATATACTGCAAAGTATAATGTTAATGCAACCAATGATGTGCCATTTTTAACCTATAAAAATTGCGATCCGGGTATTGAACATAACGTCGTATCAAGTGGGGGCAGAGGAAACGTACGTCCCTGCTGGGAACTGATTTTTAATCATTACGCGAAGATAAAAGGATTAAAAGCCACATATTCACAGCAATTTGCCAGTAAACTTAAGCCGGAGGGAGGTGGTGGAAACTATGGGCCAAACAGCGGGGGATTTGATCAGCTCGGTTTTGGAACTCTAATGTACTCTCGCTAGTTTTTCCTGGCATGATCAGCTCATCATCAAATTAACTCATCATGAAGATCAATTTATCAGTAAAGCCAATTAAATATTGGCTTGCTATTATGCTAATTGTATCACATTACAGCATTGCCGCCCAATCTATAGGGGGTATCCAGACAGATGCGAGCCGGTTGAGCAATATCTATACTGCGGTACCATTCCTACTTATTACTCCGCAGCCAAGGTCGGCGGCTATGGGGAATGCGGGGGTTGCGCTTGATGCCGATGCTAATGCCAGCACAATCAATACCTCGGGATTGGCATTTCTGCCAGAAGGAGACATCGGTGCCTCGTTTTCATACAGCCCATGGCTCCGGCAGCTTGCTTCCGGCATGAGTATTTCATTGCTTACAAGCTACTACAGATTGAATGAACGTAATACGGTTTCGGCATCATTGAGGTATTTTTCAATCGGTGATGTAAATTTTAGCGACGATAATTTTCAGGATCTCGGTGTTTATAATCCAAGCGAATTTGCCTTCGATATAGGGTATGCATTAAAACTGGGGCCCGGATTTGCCCTTGGAGGTAATCTGCGTTATATCAGCAGTAACTTAATTGGCGGAGGCGCGGTAAACAATGTGCGTACAGGTAAAGCCATGGCAGTAGATGTTTCAGCGCTTGAAAAATCAGAGATCCAACTGGGAGGAGCCCCAGCAATATTGAGTTTTGGAATTGGCCTCTCCAATATAGGTACCAAGATGATTTACGGCAATTCGCTAAAATCTTATTTCCTCCCGGCAAATTTTAAAATAGGCTCTTCACTGAAAATGGGAGAAGGAACAACAAAAGTTAGTTTTGCGCTTGATTTTAATAAATTAATGGCGCCAACCCAACCCATTTATGATGCTGACGGAAATATAGTAAAGGGCAAAGATCCTGATCGTTCTGTGCCTGCAGGTATAATAGGTTCTTTCAGTGATGCACCCGGAGGTTTCAGGGAAGAACTTCAGGAAGTAGGGATATCTGTAGGTGCCGAAGTGAGTTTTAAAGAAGCATTGTACCTGCGTACCGGTTACCTTTATCAAAACCCTCAAAAGGCTGATAATTCTTACTTTACCCTTGGCCTTGGCGTTCGTTACAGCAGTTTAGCCTTCGATTTTTCGTATCTGATCGGGTCGGGTCAGAGTCCTTTAAGAAATACATTAAGGTTTGGTGTACAAGCAAATTTTAATAAGCAGAGATAAACCCGGGGAAATTGAAAATCCCCTAACTGATTATCTAACAGCTTAATCGGAGGAAAAGGTGTTAATTGACCACCTGATGAAAAATAAGCTGCTGAAAAGACATTTTGTAAAAGAGTTAGCATAAGGTTATCATTTTGCCAAAAATTGAAAATAGTGCGAAACTCTTATACTGTTTTTCATTGAGTGGTAACAACAGATAGGGACCTGTTTGCTAATTAGATATGAAATTTCCTCTGGTTTTTAAAAGTATTTTGGACTATCAAACGTGCAGGATTCGGAAGTAAATCCATCTTTAATATCCGTTGATACAAGCATACATTATTAGAATATCAAATTCAGAATCCAAGAATATTTTTCACGGTCCAATTATCTTGAATATTTTGCTCTCGCACTTTTGAGTTCTCCAATATGGCGGGCAATCCAAAGCCAAAGCGGGGTTACCTGGACTAATAGTCCTCTACCTAAAGGCGTTAATTCATATTCTACCCTTGGTGGCACCTCAGGGAAGATACTTCTTGCAACCAGTCCGTCCCGTTCCAGTTCTCGCAGACATTTTGTTAACATTCTCTGACTGATTCCATTAATATGATTTTCCAAATTTGAAAAGCGCATCCTGCCATCAATTCCTAGGGCGTGGACTACAAAAAGTGACCACTTATTCCCAATATGATTCAGGATATCTCGTTTAAGTTCATCCTGATCTTTGTTCAGTACTTTGCAAATGTCATCCCAGGCTTCAGTTATTTCGGCATCTGTCATTAGTTTCTCCATAATTGTTTTTTAAAATCACACTGTTGCTGGCTAAAGGTAAATTTTTATTGCGAGAAAGGGTTTATATCCATGTGGATTATGTAGTGTAAGTCTGCTGTGCTATTAAATATTCTTATTATATTTAAAATAATCTATCTATAATTCAAAAAACTAACATCCATGTAAGTAGCTCACAATGAGGTATCCTATTGTTTAATGGGGCTGAGTAGACTAATTTTGCACAGAAAGGGAACCAATAGCGATAGGCTAAATCAGTGTTTCCATTATTAAATTCTTTATTGTATGAAAACAGAATCAATTTTAGTTTTGGGAGCAGGCGAATTAGGGATGCCTGTTATCCGTCATTTAGCTGAAAAAGCTAGAAACTACACCACTATAACAGTTACAGTTCTGCTCAGGCAAGCAACGATTCATTCCCAAGATGCAGATAAAAAAAAGAATAATGATGCACTCCGGGAATTAGGAATAGAATTACTTGCAGGGGATTTATCTGCTCCATCATCTGAACTTGTCTCAATTTTCAAGAATTATGATGCGGTGGTTTCCTGTACAGGTTATGGAAGCGGTGCAGGTGGTTTTCAGCTAAAATTGGCTAACGCTGTATTAGAGGCTGGAGTCAAAAGATATTTTCCGTGGCAGTTTGGTGTTGATTTTGAAGTTATAGGACGAGGCAGTGCGCAGGATCTTTTTGATGAACAGCTTGATGTCAGGGAATTACTCAGATCACAAACAAGAACAAAATGGGTTATCATATCCACCGGTATGTTTACCAGCTACCTTTTCGAACCATTCTTCGGCGTTTTGGATCTAGAAAAAAAATCAATTAACGCCATTGGTGGATGGGATACTGCAGTTACTGTGACCACACCGGAAGATATTGGAAGGCTGACTGCTGAGATATTTTTTGCAGAACCAGCTATAGAGAACTCAATCGTATATATAGGTGGGGATACAGTTACGTATGGACAATTGGCTGATACCGTTGAGTTACTGTCAGGACAAGAGTTTAAGCGTACGCTCTCTAATATGACCGAGATACAGGCAGATCTTGAGAATGATCCAACAAATTTCATTAAAAAATACCGTTCAATATTTGGAGCTGGTCGGGGTGTTTCCTGGGAATTGGAGAAAACTTTTAATTTTCAAAATGGCATTCCAACAACTTCTGCAGCGCAGTGGGCGAAGGAGAACATTAATTGGAAATCTACAACCAATTAGCATTTTCTGTGTTCTTTACTCCAGGAGAACACAGAAAACCGATTTAATCAAAAATCCCGTAGCATTGCATACACACCATAATCTTGGGTGTCTATATCGTATAAGGGCCTGAGTATAAAATTATTGTTTTGGTTTTTAAGCATAAAGGTATTGTTGCTATGGTCGAACACAGTTAGTTTTTTTAGCAGATCATTTGCGGTACCTTTCAAAACTACTTCTTTTGTTGACTCAAATGCCAATAAAACCGGACCATATGAAACGGATATAACCTGCGGACTGTTTGGCATTTGTTTTATCTGAAAACCATAGTGAAATATAAGTTCTACCTGATCGTTATCTTTCCATATTCTGTTCAGGTTAAGGTATGACCCAGCTTCTGCATTAACAGATAACTTCTTTTTATTGAGGTATACTTCTGTTCCCTGGGCCCAGGATGGGATAAAGAGCTTAAGTGAAAAAACAGCACTCTTTTTAATTTTTACCAGGAGATTTACAAGAGAATCATTTGGCATTTCTCCTTTTTGCTCCAGGCTGATATTTTTCGCTTTCCACTCAACTCTTGAAGGTATATAAAGGTTCACATAAAGAGCCGAATCATTGTGGTAGTAGATCCGGGTATTAAGCTGGGCGAATGCCTCAGTGCAGGAGCCGGTGCAGCAGGCATAATCATTTTCCTTGAGGTATTTTTTGTTCCGCGGCGATCCTAGTGGCAAATGGTAGATAAATGCACCGGTACGATTGCTTTGCGCGGGTAGTACGGCGTTATAAAACATGTTCATATAGGTGTCTGCATACTTGGCATCAGCTGTCCAGGCAAAGAGAGTTGAAGTGAGTTTTTGTGTATTATGCGAAACGCAGCTTTCTGCAATTTCTTTTGTTAGGGTGAAAAGATGCCCTGGTTCACCCCAATGTTCGGCGGTAAGGGAAGTTTTAGTGGTAACATTAGGCCTGGGGCCGCTGCTGGTGCCATTAACATAGGCGTGGCCTTTCATCAATATTTCCCAAAAATTTGTTGCCGCTTCACGGTAACGGATATCACCGGTAGCATCATACCCTTCAGAAAATCCATTAACGAGTACCAGGTGGGTATTGGAATGAAGTCCGGAGAGGATGTCGCGGTTCTGCAGAAGCGGATTGAAAAACCATTGAGGATCGAAAATTTTTGCCAGGGCCAGATGTTTTGGATCCCTGGAAATAGCATATAGTTTATACAAGACTTCGTTCATTGCACCCATCTCGTTCTGGGGATTTGCATCCACCGTATACATCATTCTTTCCTGGGTTTCCCTGGGCAATGCTGCCATCCGCTTATCTACGTATGAAGCCATCCCCAAAAGTATTTCGTAAGCCTTTTTGTTTTGCGTATGGATATAAACATCAAGCATACCCTGCATGATCTTTTGATAAGTATAATATGGTGCCCAAACCCCTGTAAACCTGTTTTCAAGGGTTTTAAAGTCCTTATCCGGAAAGGCACTCAGATAGCCATTACCGAAAGCTTTCTGGCATTTATAAAGCTCATCGATCATGTATTTTAATTTCGATGTAAGTTCAGGCTGATGGTACTTTTCTACCAGGTGGGAAACTGCTGAAAGGTAGTGGCCCACAAAATGCCCGCGGAGGCCAATGCTGGGTGCTTCCCATCCTCCAAGCGGTTTAGCAGTAGAGGGGAGGCCTGCAGTGAGCCTAAAATTATGCAATAATCTATCAGGTTCCTGAGCGTTTAGAAATGAAATATCCAGTTCTTCACGGTGTTTAATCTCTGAAATGCCCAAGCTCACCTCTCGATCGCTAAAAGGCGACACAGTGGCGTTTATAACTACAGGGCCTTGAGAAAAACAATTTAAGGTGGCAAGGATAAAAAGGAAGGATATAAATAAGTTTTTATACATCAGTGTTGAATAATTGTGAATATAGACAATAAATAATGGAATGGATACCCTGTAGCTCATGCACTTGGTCGATAAAAAGCTTAAAGCTTTTTTCCGGAAAGGGAACTAAAATATAGAATTACCTATATTTTGTAAAACAAAAAGCATCATAATTGCATGGATCGCAATCTTTAGCGTGCATAAAAGACTTCCTTCAAGGCTCTTAGCTGTGATGTACGTAGCAGTTTTTTGATAATTTTTAAAAGCTTCGGTCAATGCCTTTGCATTTATTGCCCGGAGTAGTTTTAGGAAATATTTATTTTTTTTATAAATAAATAGAGTATTAAATCTGGTAAGCAGTGTCTATTGGTAAATAGTTTAAAAAACTATAGATGAGTTGTTGAAGAGTTTTTATCTTCACCCTTGTGATCGGAAATATTAAAGAATGAAAATTTAAATTTTCACAATGCTGTATATAATTTGCAATAGTAAATTAAATAGCAGGGAAAAGGATAAAGACCGGCCAAATTGGGAGCAGATAAATTCAGAAGCATTCATCAAACGGAGGCATAACTCACCTCCGAATAAATAACTAACCAATATAGATCAGTTAAATCTAAAATGTTCAAAAATATCTTTTAGAGCTAACCGTCCTAAAAACTTTTATTATCAACGAACAAACTATGCGTATTATTGTTGTTTTGTGTGTTTTTTTGTTGAGCTT
Organism: Pedobacter sp. R-06; assembly: GCF_049913135.1. NCBI lineage: Bacteria > Pseudomonadati > Bacteroidota > Sphingobacteriia > Sphingobacteriales > Sphingobacteriaceae > Pedobacter > Pedobacter sp. R-06. Next base: position 445,030 of record NZ_CP183977.1, read on the forward strand.
TTTAAATATTGCAATTGCAGTTCAAAAAGTTCAATTTGATTCACTTTCGAATAAAATGCCTTTAGAAGATACTTCGAAAGTCTTGATGAAAAAGCAACCGACCAAATCAAAGGGGCTTCAGAGCATTTCAGTACCTGTAAAATCCAATTTTCCTGCTAATAGCCTACAGCAATATCTAAAAGGAAATGTTGCTGGTTTATTTGCTACCGAGGCCAGTGGCGAGCCAGGTACTTATCAGCATATGTTTATTCATGGTACGTCTACTCCATTGATCACTCAAGAAGACGTTTTAAAAACCCAACCATTAGTGGTTATTGATGGATCGCCTGTTCTTTCAAGCGAAAATCCATATACTTATGATATACAGCGCCCTGATTATAGTTTTAATAGAATTGGCCCTTCAACCAATCTGCTTGCGGGATTAAATATTGCTGATATAGAGTCGGTAGAAGTATTAAAAGACCTGTCTAAAACGGCAATCTACGGACCCCGTGGCGCAAATGGTGTAATTTATATCCGAACAAGGGCTGGGTCAACAACATCAAATATGAGTTTTAACTCTTCTTTTGGTGTTGCCGCAAAACCATCCATTACTACTTTAAACGGGGGCTACGAAGATAGTTTCAGACAACGTTTTTACAGCAGATATGCTAATCCTGCACAGTTACAGTCTTATCCTGGATTTTTGAGGGATTCCATTACGACCAAATACTATGGAGAATCATCCTGGGCGGATGCTTATTATAAAAATGCATTAATGTACAATGCTGATGCTTTAATGTCTGGAGGATCTAAGAGAGCCACCTTTAAATTTAATGTGGGAACACAAAAAAGCTCAGGTAACGCAGATGAAACCTTTTTAAATAAATATTATACGGCTATTGACCTGAATATTATACCAAGAAGCTGGATAGTGGTAAGTGCTAATATAAAAGGTACCAGGTTAGACCGGAACCGGAACAGATATAACAGGGACCGCCTGGCCGAAGTGGGGTATTTACCTGACCTGACAGAGGCTCCGGCACCAAACATTAACAGTTACAATTCTTTTATCGACGAGTTTAAGAAAGGATTTGATAAAAACTATAACAATATTGCGAATGGTTTTTTAAATGTGGCGATTAAGCTGCCATTTGATATTAACTACAATACCCGTTTTGGTGTGAGTTACAATGAAGGGGGAAGAGATCTGTTTTATCCGAGTACGTTATTGGATAATTCGAACTATGCATCCAACTATTTTGGCCTTAGCCAACGCCTGGTTTACGATAATTCACTCAATTACAAAATAGACCTGAAGTCGAAGCACTCCTTTGATTTTTCGGTAGGTAGCTCAATACAATGGGATAAAGACCGGTACACCTATTCTTATGCCTATAAGGGGGTTAGCGACTATTTAAAGGTGAATTTGCTCAAAGCAGGTAATTTTAACTCTAATGGAGCTTTTAAAGACCAGCTAACCTTTAAGTTTCTTGACCAAACCGCAACAAACCTTGTATCTTTTTATACTGCTACAAGCTATAAGTTTAAAGATTTTTACAGTGCAAGTTTATTGCTCAGAACTGATGGTGCATCTAACATGCAACCGGTTCACCGCTGGTTCTTTTCTCCGGTTCTTTCAGGAGCCTGGGACATCAAAAAGCATAAACTCTCCAAGTCTCCGGTAATTTCGGCTTTAACGCTTAGGGCCAGTGTGGGGCGCATAGGTATTGCTCAATTGACCGATCGCATTTCATTGGGAACACAATATGCATCAGAAGCCGGTTGGACAAATGAGCTCAGAATTCCTTCTTACCTTAATACCGCAACGTTGATGAGGTCTTATTTATATGGATACCTGGGGTATGACATACCATGGAGTTATAACGAGCAGTTAAGTACAGGTGCTAGCTTTGGTTTTTTTAAAAACAGGATCGTAGGAGAGCTGAGCTTTTATTCGACAACAACAAAAAACCAGCTGATTAACATTCCGGGTGCTGCAGAGTATGGCTATTCAGGGTTGTTTCAGTCAGGTATGGATATTAATAACAAAGGTGTCGATTTATTCTTATCTGCAGATATTTTAAAATCTGCCTCAAAGAAAGGATTTAACTGGAACTCTTCTATTAATCTGAATTTTAACCGCAATACCTTAAAAACTTTACCGGGAGGTTTATCCGAAATTATTATAGGCGACAGAAAGCTAAAGGTTGGCCAGGCCGTTGATCAGTTTTGGGTGTTAAAAAACAATGGCATATATAACGCCGATGATGAGGTTCCTGTAAACCCAGCTACGGGAAATAAAATGACTTATAAAGGCACCGAATTAAAAGCAGGAGACCCGAAATGGGCAGACATCAATGGTGATTATAATGTAGACGATAAAGACAAGATTTTAACAGGTAATATATTACCTGCAGTTTCGGGAGGTTGGAACAACAGCCTGAAATATAAAAAATGGGACTTGCAAACCAGTTTCTATTTTAATTTAGGTAGAAAAGTGCTGAATCAGAATATGGCCAATCGCTTCAATTTTATTAACCTGGAAGCAGAGAATAGCATCAATTCGGTAAAAGAGTTTACCTTTTGGCAGGAACAGGGCAATGCGGCTTTATACCCCACCTACAACCCCTGGAGCCCGGTTATTCCATACCGGTCAGAGCAGGATCTGTTTTTGGAAAATGCCTCTTTTCTTAAACTTAGGAGCATTAGCCTTGGTTTTGACCTGACCGATAAGTTGCTGGCTTCAAATAAGAAGGCAACAAGATTTAAGTCTTTCTATGTTTTTGTTTCTGCGAGTAATTTATTCACCATAACATCATACTCTGGCCGTGATCCCGAACTGGTTAATACAAGCGGTATTGATACCGGTTACGGACTTTCACTGCCAACAATGTTTGCTGCCGGATTAAAAGTTGATTTTAAATAGTTTTTAGAAATGAGAAGATTAAGTTATATAATGCTCATCAGCCTGTTGCTTCCCTTATTAGGTTGCAAGAAGATTTTAGATGTAGACTCTACACGTGCTATCGGTGATGTAAATATGTGGAACACATTAGAAGATGCAAGGGCCGCATTATTTGGAGTTTATGCACTTAACAGGGCTGCAATGTCTGATAATAACCGGCATGTGATTTACGGAGATATTCGATTGGCCGATTTTGAACCTACTTCGAGGCTTGATCTTAAGGCCATTCATAATAACATGCTGAATGCCGATTATAAGCTAATTAACGACCTTTCAGATTGGCGCCCGTTTTATGCAACCATCAATGCCGCTAATTTATACCTGGAAAGAATCCATGAAGTATATGAAAAGGATAAAAGATTTGTAGAACAAACTTACAATCTAGACAGGGCACAGGTAAAAGCCTTAAGGGCTTTCTCTTATTTTTACATGTGCAGGATATGGGGCGATGTACCCCTTATTTTATCCTCACATGAAGGTAGTTTTACCAACAAGCCTCGCGATCCACAGGATAGGATATTTGCTGTAATAGAGCAGGACCTGCTTGAAGCTGAACCTAAATTACCTTATGCTTATGACGGTAACGATCCTGAACAAACCGGGTTATATTATGGCCAGGGCATTGGAACTTATTACGGATTAGGTTACATGGTTAGTAAACAGGCCGTATGGACCATGCTGGCACATATGTACGCATGGAGAGGGGATTATGCCAATGCGGCCATTTATGCGCAGAAAATTATGGATAAGACCCGTGTTGTAAGCGGGTCTGGAGCCGCTTTGGCAGGTACTTTCCGTAACACCGGTGTCGGTTTCCCAAATGCATTGAGAACATTTATAGGTGCCTGGACCCGTTCATATGGTGTGGAGCAAACGGTTTTATTTGCAGTAGCACGGGGTGAATTTGCAACTTCTGGAGTAATAGAAGAACTCACTGCTGCAGAACCGCTTATACCTAATCGGAAAATACCAGCCATTTATGTGCCGTTAGATAGTTTGTTTTCCATGTATAATGAAGGAAGAGACTCTCGCTTTAGCGTGGACAGTGTGACCAAACAGGTTACTTCATTTGATGGCTTTTTTACCGGTTTTGATAAACCATACCCTGTATTCCGGAAAATATTTGTTACCTGGGACAATTTTGGCACAGGTAAGGGAATAAATATAGTTGGTGATTTCGGCTTATTTGCCAGCCCAATCGTTTTCAGCAGATTTACAGAAATGGCACTACTCCTTTCAGAGTGTAGGGCTGCGTTGAATGATAAGGAAGGCGCTATAGCCATCTTGAATCAGGTTAGGGTTAATTATGGCGTGCCAGCTTATGTTAGCGAACGGGATAACGGCCCGCTCGTTGATGCAATCTTTAAAGAAAGACGACGCGAACTGGTTGGTGAAGGCTGGCGATGGTATGATTATGTAAGGTTTAAGAAAATTAAAAATAACGATCCAAAGTTTAACCAGCTCATCCAAAGTGGCGGTATCTACTGGCCAGTTTCCCGTACGTTGATCAGTCAAAATCCAATGTTAACACAATATCCTTATTGGAAATAATATGAAGAGATTTAGTTTTATTATAATAACACTGTGCGTGGTAGCCGGAGTATTATTAAATTCTTGCCAAAAAAACGAGTTAAAAGGTGGTCTTTCAGAAACAGGAAAGGGTTTCTCCGGCAATACTTACGATTATCTGAGGAGTAAACCCGGAATCTTTGATTCGTTATTATTTGTGATTGACCGATTGAAATTGGCCGATGTACTGAAATCAGATTCAGTAACCCTTTTTGCCGTTACAAATACCAGTTTTAGATTGGCATCTGACGATTTAAATGCGCAAAGATTGCGTACAGGTAAAAAGCCTATCTACCTGAAAGATTATAGGTTAGATCAATTGGATAGCCTGATGTGCCGTTATATCCTCAAGGGTGTTTTTTCTTCCAAAAAGTTATCAGTTCTTAATGGAATAAATGTTTTTGCATACAAATATGGATATGAGTTAAATGCCAAGGCAACTGCTTCGTCGGCCATGGGGCAAGTAGGTGCAGGGCCATCATCAATCGTTTACAGCAGTAAAAACAGGACGGAGTTTAAGGCGAACTGGTCATCAGCCATAGCCTATTCTATAGATATACCAACCGGGAATGGCCTGGTACATATCATCGACGATAAGAACTTTTTTGGTTTTGGATATTACAGCAAGCAACCTTCAACACCTTTCCGCGATTTTGCATTCAGATTGCCCGAAACATTCGATGTTGATTCGGAGCCTTTAGAAGCAGAAGATTACGACAATGGAGGCTGTGGTGTAGCCTACCACGATACCAGAAGCCCTTGCAACGAGATTGATGGGAGATACTGGAATGATGGAGGGCAGTATAGGACTGCTGAAGGGGTGGATATGTGGACGCAGCCTGCAGCATATAATAAAGGTATTTTTTACCGGCAGGGGTACAGGATTGCTGCAATGAGGACTGGCGAATGGACAAACTATTCTATTGAGGTACCTGCAGATGGCAATTATGAAATCAAAATACATTACAATGTCCAAAATAGTACGGGCAATCCTCCTGCATACTGCGACCTCCGGCTTGACTGGAAGCTATTGGGCAGGCGTGTAGCGCTACCGATAACCGGTGGAAAGATGGATGAAGTAAAAGCTGGAACCTTTTATTTAACAAAGGGAATTCATTACCTCACTTTTTGTACAATGACCTCAATACCAGATTTAAGTTTCGATGCTTTCGTATTTAAACGCGTTAACTAATGAACCAAACCAATATTAAAACCTCATTGATAATGAAAAAAATTATATTATTTGTAGCAATAGTAGTTTTTTTTCTTTCTTCATGTAAAAAAATATTCAATTTACCTGAAGACAAGCCCTATCTTAGTCAGGATGCGAATTATACCTCTGCACCCATATTAAGACCAATTCTGGGCCGAAATACCTTGTTTAGCTATTTCAAATCGGATAATTCAAGTTTCCCAATAAAGTTTGAAATTATCGATTTTACGAATCTTGATCGATCACCTTCAAATAAATTAAACCTGAAGCGTAATGTTTATGTTTGGAAACAAGCTTACACAGGTAAGGAAACAAGCGTTGAAGAAATAAACGCTAAACGAAGTGTAGAAGAACGTCCCCTTTTTGAAGTTAATTCAGCAGGAGAGTTTATCATGTGGTCATCTGCTACTGATGCAGATTTTAGAAAACCGCAAACAGATACCGCTTATCGGTTCAACGTGAAGGTCAGCAATGGTGGCGGTGAAAGGGTGCTGGGGCCATTGTTCCTGGCTCCTTTAGCTACAAGACCTTACGAACCATCTTATCATCTTAATGAAATTACTGCGGCTCCACGAAAAGAAGTTTCTGGTGCTGTTAAACGGCTGGTTCCTGCTACTTTGGTAAACATGGTTGGCGTAACTACGGGTAACCCCTTAGTTAGGGAAACAGGTGCAGGAACCACCACCTTGAAACAGGATGTTTGGGTGTATTTTAAGCGTAAAGGTGATGGAAATACGCTTACTATCAAATTTTTCGATAAGGATTCGATCGCCATTAATCCTTTAAAATTCAATGGTACAGACTGGCAGAAGCTGATTCATGGATTCAACCCTGTAATTAGCCCAACTTCGGTGAAGTATGATGTAGCCTATCCCATTCCATTAACAAACTTACCCACGCCTTATACCACCACTGATGGGCTTCAGTCATTACTGACCCTTAGTTACAACAGAATTGGTTTTAGTGGCCTTAGGGTGGTTGCAACCATGACCTTGCCTTTTAATATCTATCAAGCTGGCGATTGGGAAATTGTGTTTTTCTTTCATAACGAGAATCCAAAGTTTGAAGATGAATAAAGACATGCAACTTAAAAATCAATTAATATCTGGTTTAGATTTTACTCAAATGAAAATATTTTTTTCCATACTCACGTTCATCTTTTTATTCTCGGTAAAGGACCTTTGTGCTCAAGGTACCATGATTGTGAGTGGTACCGTTAAAGAAAAAGGGACCAATGTTGGCCTGCCAGGTGTAAGTATCACATTGAAAGGACCTCCGGATAGAGCAATTAGCTCAACAAAAGCGGATGGTAGCTTTACGGTAAGCGTACCGGTAAATGCAAGATTAAAATTTACGATAATAGGCTTTGAGCCGAGAGAAGTTACTGCTACCAAAACCCTTAACGTTGTACTAAATCCGGATGTAAGCACTTTGAATGACCTGGTTATACGTGGATTCGTTACCAAAACCCGCGATTTAAGTTCTGGTTCTTCGGTAAAGATTTCTGGCGATGATTTACAGCAGGTTCCTGTTGCAAATGCCGAACAGTTGCTACAAGGTAAGGTGGCAGGGTTAAATATACAGGTGAATACCGGGGCACCTGGTTTTCGGGGCAGTGTATTACTGAGAGGACTTTCGAACGTGGAGGTAAACGCATCCTCTACAGGTAATGATGCGGACGCTTTTCTTAGCCCAACTTCACCATTGTATGTAATTGATGGGGTTCCAACCGATGTCGATCCGGCTACTGCCGATAGTTTTAATTCTTTTGGAGGTGCAAGTCCACTGTCGCTGATCCCACAGGAAGATATCGCCAACATAGAAGTACTCAAAGATGCACAGGCCACCTCATTATATGGGTCTCGCGGGGCTTATGGCGTTATTCTGATCACCACGCGCCGGGGAATGTCAGCTATACCCAGATTGCGTTACACCACCAATTTTTTTATCAGTACTCCTCCAAGGCTTCGTGCTACAATTGGAGGTAAAGCGGAACGCGATTTAAAATTGCAGCAGATTTTCCAGTATGGAGGTTTCAGGGATATCAATTCGTTGTTAAATTCGAGTGCAGCTTTGGTTGATAGTTTAAATCCTTATTATAATAACTCTACAGACTGGCAGGATATCTATTATGGCACTACCTATAATCAAACGCACAATATCGGTGTAGAAGGTGGTGATAAAAGCTTTAATTACAAGACCAATTTTGGCTATTACAAGGAAACAGGCATCCAGGTAAATACCGGAGTAACCCGCTTTACGCTGAGCAATAACTTTGAATATAAACCAAGTTCAAAAATTTCACTTTTCGCTTTGGTTAATGGTAGTATTATGGATCGGAAAAAGGGGAATGGTGTTGGTCTGCTAAATACAGGGATTGCCCGAAGCGCGGCTGCTTCGTCTCTCTTACCAGGGCCTTCATTATTTTTAGCCTCTAACGATGATCTTGCCAATCTTAATGTAGATAACAGCAACCCAACTAAGAACCTAAAGACCAATCTTGAATTTACCTATTACCCTATACCGGGATTAACATTACGTACAACCGGCAGTTATGATATTGTAAATTCGGTTGATTATACTTTTACCCCTGCTATTGCCAACACGCAACAGGCTGCAATACAATATTTCAATGATACCCGCAAAACACTTTATAACAGAAATTTAGTATCGTTTTCCAAAATATTAAAAGGCGGGCATGATTTTACCATATTTGCCTTTAACGAGGTTTATTTTAAAAAATATCAGGCAAACGACCTTAAGCAGGTTGGGCTTTCTTCAGATTATTATCTGGGGCCTTTTGGCTTTGTCAGTGGAGCTTCTTCTACCAGAGGGGCGGGGCTACGGGCCTACAGTAATTTAAGGGCAGTCTCTTTTGCAGGAAGTTTCTCTTACAACTATAAAAGAAAATATGTTCTTGATGCCAGTTACCGGATGGATGCCACATCTTTCAGTGGAGTTGACGATCCATATACCAGGAGCCCTTCTATCGGTCTGAGGTGGAATATGGAAAGAGAAACTTTTTTTAGTGGTTGGAAATGGTTAACATATAGTGCATTACGATTAACCTGGGGTAAAAATATAACACCAACGGGAAACATATTTACGGTTTATGGAACTTATAATCCAAATGGAACCTACAATGGTCAATCAAGAATAACCATCGATCAGGCTTTGATTCCAAATAAAAACCTGGGCTCGGCTGAAGGAACAACATATAACCTGGGTTATGATTTAGGCTTGTTTAATAATAAGGTTCAGCTAGCTTTTGAGTCATACTATCGCGCCATTGATCGCCAGGCCAGAAATTTAGCCCTTCCAAATATGGTAGGATTTGACAATGTTTTAAGCAATGAGGTATCAATCCGCAACTGGGGTAACGAAATTTCCCTTACCCTTCGTCCGCTTCCGTTAAATAGTAAGGTGAACTGGTCTTTTACGATTAATGGGGCAATGAACAGGGACATGTTAACCAGGTTACCTGGCGGGGTTCAACAAATTGTAATTGGTGGTACAGTGCTGCGTGTAGGGCGTAACGCACTTTCAAATTATATCTATGAAAATAAAGGTGTTTATGCGAATCAATCAGATGTTCCTGTAAACCCTGTAACGGGGCTTCCATTGCGCCAGGGAGGTTCAGGCGGTGGTTATTTCCAGGCAGGAGACCCAATTTTCGGTGACCGTAATGGCGATTATATTATTAATGATCAGGATGACCGCTCAGTAATCGGAAATTCGCAGCCTATATATACAGGCGGATTTGCAACAACAGTAAGTTATAAAAATTTCTCTCTTTCATTAAACGGTTCATTCACTATCGACCGCGATATTATGAATACAGCCATTGCCGAAAGATTGGTCATGACTGGAAACCCGTTTGGTACGCAAGCCGTTTTACCATTAACCGGATTGGATTTTTGGACTAAGCCGGGCGACATTGCAAAATATCCGAATCCGTACAACTATACAAGGGCAGTTCTGGTTGCTCCATTCAGAACCAATCAGAGCTTGTTCCAGGAAGATGGTTCTTACTTTAAAATAAATGCTGTTACAGTAGGCTATACGCTTCCAAAGGAATTGGCAAATAAACTTAGGCTTAACAATTTGAGGATCTATTTAACCGGAGATAACCTTGCAACCTTTTCCAGGTACAGCGGACCTAACCCCGAAAATGTAACTGCACTCGGTTTTGATAATTCTGGTGGATATCCTTTGGCAAGAAGGTATACAGTAGGCTTGAATTTGGAACTATAAATCACGAATATGAACATTAAAAATATACGATTTTATTTAATTCTTGCACTTGTGCTAAGCGGTACAGGTTGCAAGAAGTTTCTTGAGGTTGAATCGATAGAAAGGTTCTCCGGAAACCGCTACTGGAAAACCGGGGCTGATGTAGAGGCATTTACCATTGATATTTATGCAAGGCTTTGGGATAAACTCTCTAATTCTTGCTTTTGGCCTGCTGCAGGCGAATTTAGGCTTGGAGAGATTAGATCGAATACAGCAGTTGCGGGAGTAACGAGCTTTCAATCTAATGACCAGAACCGAAGGGTGGTTTATGATTACCTGGCAAAAAACGACATGAAGGCTGTCGTTTACGGAATAGCAGCTAATTCACCATGGTTAACTAACGGTGGGTCGTCCAGAACATTTAACACAGTATTGGCTTTTAATTTTGTGGTCAATACTAATTGGACAGATTTTTACCGTGTTATTCAGGAAGTTAACATCATGTATGAGGAGGTAAACAAAGGCATTCCGGGTTTAAGCGATACCGATAAACAGAAGTATATGGCCGAAGCTGTATTTATCAGGTGCCTAACCTACTTCATTATGGTTAGAATTTATGGAGATGTTGCCTATTATACCGATGCAAATCATTCCACACCACTAGGCAGAGAGAAATTTACCAGTGTGTTGAACAAATGTATCGCCGAACTTGAACCGCTAAAAAATAATCTTCCATGGAAATATGATGATCCGGCGCTAAACGGTGTACGGGCAAACCGAGCTGGAGCAATCTCTCTACTTATGAACATGTATATGTGGAATGCCGGATTTGATGAAGCAAACAAAAACAGTTATTATGAGAAAACAGCAGCTTTAGGAAACGAACTTATCCAGAGTAACCAGCATTCGCTTATTCCCATTGAAGAAACCAGCCGGATATTCCTGGGTGGAACCAGTGAAAGTTTAATTGAATTAAAGGAAAGTTCTGCTTTTGCATCGGGCTCCAATCTTTTTTATAAATCGGCATTTCCTGGCGAGCCCGTTGTTTTAACCAAACATGAAGAAAACGGAACCACAACGCACCTGCATTATAAAAAAGCGTATATCGATTTTTTATTCGGTACAGGAAGTGATTACCGTGCAGACATGATTCAAAACAGGGACCAAGAGAACGGGCGGTTTGCCTTATCTAAATTTGAAGGTCCGGTATCTGTACTGGGCTTCCCTGACTGGGGGCTTGTGCTTTTTAGGTATGCAGATGCCGTATTACTCCAGGCCGAGGCCCTTGCCAACTTAGGAAGAGATGGAGAGGCGACAACTGTGGTCAATATGGTGAGGATGAGGGCTAATGCACCAGCTTTATCTGGTTTAGTAGGCCAGGATTTGCAAGATGAGATATTTAAGGAAAGGGGGCGCGAACTGCTTGGGGAAGGTTACCGTTTTTTCGACCTGGTACGTACAAAACGGATTCTTGATCCGAAATGGAGTTCAAACCCATTATCTCCTGATCAGTTTAACCGAGGAGCATGGACATGGCCGATTGATCCTGCTGCCCGCGATAGAAACCCTTTTATGACATTAAATGATTACTGGTTCTAACAATTTATATCATCACAATGAACTATTTTAAAAAAATATCAATGCCGTGGCTGTTAGTATTATTTTCTTGCTTGCTATTTTTTGCCTGCAAAAAAGATCAATACTATTTTGACGGGGGCAAATCTAATCCTGTTTTCGCCGGAACTGCTTTGGAATACCTAAAGTCAAATCCAAGGAGCTTTGATACGATTGTCAACATCATTAAAATAGCCGGCATGGAACGCCAGTTTAATGAAGATACCCTTACATTTTTCGCCCCCCAGGATTATGCCGTTGCTTTGTTGATCAAACAAGTCAATTCAACCTTATTTACTTACGGAAAAGATACGGTGAAAACCCTTACCGATATAGATGGATTGATTTGGCGCAGGTATCTTTCAAACTATATTTTTAAAGGCGCAAACAGGCTTAACGATTATCCACAAATAGATGTTGGCGCAAAAGCCATATTTCCGGGCCAAAATTATGTAGCTTACAGCGGAGATGTATTTAATATTGGCGTAAGATATGCTGATGCCGGTGGGGTGAAATACACAGGTTACAGGCAATTATTGCTGTCTTACATACCTAATATAACCCAACCTTTAGATAATTGGGTCAGTATCCCCATCACTTCTTCTGATGTACAGCCAAAGCATGCTGTAGTGCATGTATTGAGCACAGATTTTCCGTTTGGAGCTGACCCTCAAAATTTAATCCAGGACGTATTATTAACTAAGTAATTCGAAGTATGTCAGTTTTTAAAATAAAAATTTGGTTTATGGCCTGCAGCCTTTTATTGCTATTGCTAGCTGGCTGTAAGGATGAAGTTAAAGAATTTGAAAACCCCTATACAGGCGGAAAAATGCCTTTGGGATTAAAATTTAACACAGCCAGTGCTATAGAACCTGCGCAAGGCAGTACCAATGATGTGATAACCGTAAGTGTAATTGGAGCCGAACAATATAAAGCTCAACTTCGTTTCCAGTTTAGTGGAGAAGAAGCGGAAATCGTTTCGATTGCAGGCGATGTGGTAAAAGTTAAAGTTCCTGCTGCGGGCAGTTCAGGCTCAACTTCCATACAAATTGGCGATCAGATCTTTTTCGGTCCGCAGTTTAAGGTTTTTGGCAAAATATCGGATGATCCTTATTTCAAGGCAAAAATAGGTGCAAACAACACCATTTACGATGCCTATAAATTGAAAAACGGAAAATATTTGATGGTAGGAGAGTTTACAGATTTTAATGATAAAGGAATTGTTTTGGCTATTAAAAAAATAGCGGAGACTACTTACGAAGGTGAAATTCAACGGACTTTGCAACTGGGTACCGGCGTGGTTAGTGGCTACCTCAGTGCTGTTACTTCAAGCACGAACGATGCCAATATTTTTGTTGCCGGAAATATGTCTGCATTCGATCTTAAAGGGCCCGTTAAAAATATCACAAGACTTAATTCTTTTGGCGCAATTGATATGAAACAAGTTGATAGTTATTCATCAAAAAATGGAGGTGCAGCTTATCCAAAACCTTTTGTTCCTGCTTTTAATGGAGGAACAGACGCTCCAATTAAGCGGCTTTTTCACTTCAACAATGGGATAATTGCCGTAGGCGGATTCAAATATTATATTTCTCATCGATATGATGTTGGGAGAACATTTACCTACACCTCTGGTACTACAACATTAACTGGCTATAGAGATAGCCTTGTTCGCGATTCTATCCCGATCAGGCAGGTAGTACGCTTTAAGCTGGATGGAAGTCTTGACAACACATACCATTTTACGGGAGGAACTACTCTTGAAGGCGGTAACGGTAACATTTTAGATGCCGTGATGCAGGCCGATGGTAAATTGGTATTGGTAGGCGCTTTTTCAAAATTTGATAATAAGGCAGCAGGAGGAATTGTTAGACTTAATCCGGACGGAACTGTTGACGACTCTTTTCAGGTAGGTAAAGGTGCTACAGGTTATATTACCAGCATCAACTGGAACAGCACTACGCAAAGATTTGTACTTACCGGTGTTTTTAGTTCATTTAATAACCGGTCCATTCAGAATATTTTGGTGCTCAAAGCCGATGGTTCAATTGATGATGCCTTTGTTTCTGGAAATTTTGATAGTGGTTATCCGTCGTTTGCACAGCAGTTATCGAACGGCCTCATCATTGTGTCGGGCAATTTTAAAAAATATAACAACGTACGGCGTGCAGGATTTATGATTTTATCGCCACAGGGGGGCTTAGCTCCAGGTTACAATACCTTGGGCGAGTTAACAGGAACAATTAACAGGGTGTTAGAGGAGCGGAATAAAGATAATAAACGAAGCATCGTTTTGCTCGGCTCATTTAGAAAATTCGACTCGCAAGCTGTTCAGAATATCAAAGGTTTAGTGCTTGAGGATTAATTAAAAGTAAATTATGAAAAAGAATTTTACAACGGTAATGGTAAGGCTATTCTGCTTTTGGGCGGTGGCCATTTTGGGGAGTTCTTGCCAAAGTGAATTTGACAAGGTAGCCCCTTTAGTTATAAACGATACCACTTTCAATAATCCTAAGGCAAGGAAAGTTTTGGTCTTGGTTGCCGATGGGTTGCGTGGGGTAGCTTTAAGAGAAGTAGGGCCACCAAATATAACCAGCCTCTTAAAAAAGTCTACCTATTCGTATTACTCCGTTAGTGATGAAGGTTATGATGAGGCCACCACTTGGGCAGACCTTTTTACCGGGGTATCAAAAGCTAAACACGAGGTAACAAGTGCAACACTCGGTAATAATAAGCTGAATTTGTATCCTGCAGTATTTCAGCGTATTAAGGAGGCGAATGCAGATCTCAGGATAGCAACTTTTTCTTACAGCAATGTATTTACAGACAACTTTACAAGCGATGCCTCTGTTAATTCGAGGGCAACTTATAATAGTGATACAGAAATTCAAAATGCTGTTTTGAAGGAATTAGCTGATGATAATGCCGGCGTGGTAGTGGGTATGTACAAAAATGTAAATACGGCCGGCAGCACCAATGCGTACGAGAGTTCAAATCAACAGTACAAAAATGCTATCCTTCAGTTTGATACATATGTTGGCCAGGCCATGGAGGCATTAAAAAATAGAAAAAATTATAGCAAAGAAAATTGGATGGTTATTATTACCTCCAATCGCGGCGGGGCAGCGGCAAGTGTGGTGAATGATAATACTGTATTTTCAAATCCAAAAGCCAATACATTTACGCTTTTTTATAACGATAGGTATCAATCAAAACTAATAGACAAACCATTTACCGGCAATGTGTATGACGGAAACTTCGTCCGCTTTTATTCATCTACAGGAGTAGCATCTGAAGCAGCTCAACAAAGCGGTGCAATCAGGGCCGAACTCAGGTTTGATGACGTTTTAAAATCGTCCCCTGTAAATCCACTGAATTTCGGTAGCAATGGTGATTTTACTATTGAATTAAAGATGCGAAAGAATTTGAATACAATAGGGACTTATGCTCCATCGACTAATAAGAATACTTATATTTATCAATGGCCTTGTTTTTTTGGTAGGAAGATTGCCAAGTTTAACGCTTCTGGTGGTGCGGGCTGGGCATTGTCTTTAGAGCAACTTACCTGGCGTTTTGTATTATCCAAAGGGACAGGGGCTAACGCAGGCAATGAAATTGGGGTAAATGCCGATGCATCTAAAGTTAAAATTCAGGATGGAAACTGGCATGCGCTTGCTATTGTAATCAGAACAGAGGGTACAAAGCGTTTTGTCTCTCTGTATACCGATGGCATTTTCAACACTAAAGCAGAAATCCCTGAGGCGCTCTGGTCATCAATAGATGCTTATAACGCACCCTATACGATAGGTTATATTCCTGATGATACCAAGGATCCGTTTGATGGAAATGTGTCTGATATAAGAATCTGGAGAAAAGCATTGTCTGATGAGACCATCAAGCAATTTTCTTGCGACACCTATGTGAGTAGTTCTCACCCTGAATACAGCTACCTCGCCAGCTACTGGCCTTGCAGAGATGGCGCTGGCGGGAGGTTTAAGAATGAAATATTAACGGAAAATGGTAATTATGATTTTAAAGTACTTAAGGGAGGCACACCTCTTGTAAAGGGTACTGAACTTGCTGGTAGTACTGTGTGGGAAAAAAGCACTTATCTTGTTTGCCCAATTTCTCTTCCCAATATATCTGCCACAGTACCTGGCTCAAAAGACATAACAGCACAGATCTTATCTTGGCTAAGTATTCCCATCAAGGAAAATTGGAATTTGGATGGTCGAGTATTTTTAAACAATTAAGCCTGAACCACATGAATATCCTATACAAAAATTATACTAAAATGGCCATCCTCGCTTGTTCCTTTTTCTTACTTACAGTCTCTTTTCTGTACTCTTGTAAAAGGGAAGGCTTTGTAGATGATGTGAATTCCTCTCCAGGAGTGCTTAAATTTGATTATCCATCGCTCGTTAATGCAGTGAATGTTGGCGATGTTACAAAAGGAGAGGACCGGATTATTTTTCCGGTCCGGGTAGCATTGGAAAACCCTGCAAATTCTACCTTCACCGTTAATCTTCAACCAGAGCCACAGCTGGCAACTTCGCAAACGGTGGCCAATGCTGCAGTGATCAATTTTCCAGATTTTTCAATGCCTCAATCTGTTGAAGTGAGGTTTGGTACAAGAAATGTAACTTTTAATGTGGCTGTTACCGCAAGTGCTATTGAGCGGAATTACGGTAAAAATCTAGTTTTTGCCTTAACGCTTACTAGTCCGTCAAAACCGCAAAAATTGGATGAAAGTAAAAAATCTGTGGTTTTTACATTAAATACTGCAGATATAGCTAAAATAGATGAGTTACATTTTTTATCGTTTACTGCTGCGGCAAGAAACCCAAACCAGGTAGTAACGCAACTCACTTCTCCTAATCTGGCCGCTAATAATGTAAGCTTCGATAATACTGGTTTCTCGATAAAGGCCCAGGTAGATTTAGGTGGAAAAGCCTCCAGGGGTTTTAGAACATCAATTGCCTATAATGCCGACACCTTAAAAACATTGATGGCGAAAGGACTGCTCCCTGCAGGCACCGCTATTCTTACCAAGGCCGCATTGGATCTTACTGATGTCGTTTTAGATGATTATAAGAGTTCAGTTGTGGTTGAAATGAGGGTCAACATCGATAGTATATTTGCAAAGTACCCGTCTAAAGTAGCAGTTGCATTTACCTTATCCAATCCTGAAAAATACCAGGTTAACGCTGCAAAAAGCACACTGGTTTATTTAATAGACCCTCTGCGTATATTTTCGGATATCACCAAAGTGATGAAAAATACCTCACAACCCTTTAAAACCAGCACAATAGACCCAAACCAGGGGAGATGGGGAGTGCTTGCGGGCTGGCTATTTAATTCGCAGGGAAATACCCATCAATCTTATAGCCCAACAAACGAGTTGAACGGTTTGTATGGTTCGTTTGATAACAACAACAGTACCCAGATTGCATTCGAATCTGGTTTTGCCGCTGCTGATGCCGGAAAGCCGGGAGGTTCTCCCACTACGCCCAATATTACAAATGGCAAGATCTATCAAACTGTTTTGTTACCTGCAGGAACCTATAAATTTGATACAAACGTTAGGGGTGGTATAACAACCGATAATACCAAGGGCGCTTATAGTGTTGCTGCAATAGGTACAAACATTCCCGATATTGCAGCTCCAACAACTCCTGCAAACTTTGTAGGAAGGGCAGCCATAAATGGATCAGGAAACAAATCGTTTACCTTTACTCTCAATACCGCTACTACCGTATCAATGGGCTTTGTTGCCACGCTTTCGGGTAACCAGACGGTTAACATATCGGGGGTAACGCTAACACGTACGTTAAATCCTTAGTGTTTATTAGAAAATATCCTTGAATTGGGGGTCAGAATTGTAGTTTAGTTAAAACCTTTGAAATCAGATGAGTTTAAAGCATTCTTTATCACCTGTTAATATTTATGAAATTTACATTTAATTTTTTATGTCAGATTTTTTTGCTTGTTATACTCAGTGCCACCGTTTTCGGTCAGAAAACGGAAAATTGGGGTGCGCAAAAAGATGGTACTTTTTACAACCCAGTTATACCTTCAGATTACAGTGATTTAGATGCTATCCGCGTTGGTGATGATTTTTATGCCATATCGTCAACCATGCAGTTTTCGCCCGGAATGGTCGTATTACATTCTAAAGATTTAGTGAACTGGGAAATTGCGGGGCATGTAGTTGCCGATCTTACCCGGATCAGTCCTAATTTGAACTGGACTAAAATGAACAGTTATGGCAGAGGCATCTGGGCGGGTTCTATCCGATATTATAAAAATAAGTTTTGGGTCTATTTCGGGAGTCCAGACGACGGATTTTTTATGAGCTCGGCAACCGATGCAAAAGGCCCTTGGGAACCGCTTCACCAGGTCTGGAATGTATCGGGATGGGACGATTGTTCTTCTTTCTGCGATGATGACGGACAGCTTTATTTTATAGCCACAAACTTTAAACTGGATCCTAAGACCAATAAAAAATACAATATTCACCTCTTTAAGATGGCTCAGGATGGCAAGAGCCTGCGTATGGATACGGATATGATTATTCATCAATCATCTGGTAGTGAGGCAAATAAATTATATAAGATCAATGGCTTATACTATCATTTTTTTAGCGAAGTAAAAGCAGAAGGCCGTGTAATGATGATGGAAAGATCGCGGAATATTACCGGCCCGTGGGAAATCAAACAGTTAAACCACGTAAACAAGAATACCGATAAGGAACCTAACCAGGGTGGATTAATGCAGTTAAAAAATGGGCAATGGTGGTTTTTTACGCATCACGGCTCTGGCGATTGGGAAGGAAGGGCAGCAAGTTTGCTACCGGTAACGTGGGTAGATGGCTGGCCTATAATCGGTAAGATTGGCGATGATAATATTGGGAACATGGTATGGTCTGGAAAAGCCCCGATTCCCCTTAATCCAAATATAAAAATCCAAACGGACGACGATTTTTCATCAGTGGTACTCCGCCCGCAATGGGAGTGGAATTACCAACCCAGAACTGACAAGTGGTCGCTTTCTGAAAGAAAAGGCTTTCTTCGCCTTAAAGCTTTTCAACCTATAAAACCTGATGATCCGAAAAAAATATTATTAAGGGCCGGTAATACCATTACGCAGCGCAGTATGCGGACCAGGGCTAATGAGGCTACTGTGAAACTGGATATTAGTGGCATGGCCGACGGACAGTTTGCGGGCTTGACTCACTTTTCTACAACATCTTTGAGCATGTTGGGTATTAAACAGCAAGGCGATGAGCGGCTGATGGTGTACAATGCAGATGGACAGGAATCGCCTGGAATAAAAATAAAAGAAAATATAGTTTGGCTGCGGTCCATCTGGGATTACCAAGGCCAAAATCGTTACTTTTATAGTTTAGATGGTAAAGAGTTTTTTCCTATTGGTAATGTTAGTCAGTTAACCTGGGGGAGTTACCGGGGCGACAGGATTGGCATTTTTAATTACAATAAACTTGCAGAGAAAGGCTTTGTGGATATAGATTACTTTAACTACAAATATTCCAAATAAAGAGTAGGTATTTATGGGCTATTGGTCATTCACCCACTTTTAAAATTAAACACACAAATATTATCTATGATTCGTTTTTTATTTTTCCTGACAATTTTTTCCAATTTATGCATTAACTGCTTTGGACAGAAAAATGACTTGCTGTGGTACAATGCACCTGCAAAAAAATGGACTGAAGCTTTGCCCGTTGG
Source organism: Pedobacter sp. R-06 (assembly GCF_049913135.1). Taxonomy (NCBI): domain Bacteria; kingdom Pseudomonadati; phylum Bacteroidota; class Sphingobacteriia; order Sphingobacteriales; family Sphingobacteriaceae; genus Pedobacter; species Pedobacter sp. R-06. Next base: position 464,354 of record NZ_CP183977.1, read on the forward strand.
AAATGGAATGTTGGGCGCCATGATTTACGGCGATCCGTCTAATGAATTGCTCCAGCTTAACGAGGCAACTTTATGGAGTGGCGGTCCGGTAAAGGCAAATGTAAACCCCAAAGCGCCCGAATACCTGGCGCGTACACGGGATTTGCTTTTGAAAAATGAGAATTACCAGGAGGCAAATACCGAGATAAGGAAAATGCAGGGTGTTTATTCTCAATCTTACCTGCCAATGGCAGACCTTAAGTTGAAGCAAGATATTGGCCCCGGTCAGTTTGAAGGTTATGTAAGAGACCTGTCTATTGATGAAAGTTTGGCTTCTGTTAATTTCAAGGCAAACGGAGTAGCCTACAAGCGCGAGGTTATCGCCACAGCTCCGGGCAAAGCCATTGTTATCCGCTTAAGTGCAGATAAGCCTGGCATGATCAGTTTTTTTGCCAGTGTAAGTAGTCAGCTTAAGGGGGTGATAACTGCAGATGGGAACAATGGGATTATTTTTAAAGGAAAAGCTCCATCGCAGGTTGATCCTAATTACGTGAACTATAACCCCAAGTCAATAAACTATGAAGATGCTGATTGCCGCGGTATGCGGGTAGCCATGCAGCTTAGAGCTATTTTGAAAGGCGGAAGCATTAAGTCAGATACCTCTGGTGTAAATGTGGCAAATGCCGACGAAGTGTTGCTGTTTATTTGTGCTGCCACCAGTTTTAACGGTTTTGATAAGTGCCCTGTAAGTGAAGGGAAAGATGAGATAAAAATTTGCAATAATAATCTTACGGCAGTGATTAAGCGCCCATGGAAGGAGCTGTATACTGAGCATGTAGCCGATTATTCGCGTTATTTTAACCGTGTTAAATTTAAGTTAGGCACCGTAAATGATAATTCAAATGCAAAGCTTCCAACCAATGAACGCCTTATTGAATTTAGTAAAGGTATAACCGACCCGGCATTTGAAACACTTTTGTATCAATATGGAAGATACCTGCTGATTAGTTCTTCGCGACCTAGTGGGCCACCAGCGAATCTCCAGGGGATTTGGAACGCCTCGATGAGACCACCATGGAGTTCCAATTACACCATCAATATTAACACGCAAATGAACTATTGGCCTGCTGCCATCAGTAACTTGGAAGAAATGGAATACCCATTGTTCGAGTTCATCAGCAATTTAGCTGTAACAGGTAAAAGCACAGCGAAAGATTTTTATCACATGAAAGGCTGGGTTGCCCATCATAACAGCGATATCTGGGCTTTAAGTAACCCAGTAGGGAATTTAGGAAAGGGTGACCCTAAATGGGCAAACTGGTACATGGCAGCTCCGTGGCTAAGCCGGCATTTATATGAGCATTATCGCTTTACCCAGGATAAAAACTTTTTGAAAAAGGCTTATCCGGTAATGAAGGGAGCAGCAGAATTTTTATTAGATTATTTGGTAGAAGATAAAAATGGACACCTGGTTACGGCGCCTTCATTCTCACCCGAAAATGAATATTATGACGATAAAGGAAAAAAGGCAAATACTTCTATCGCTACAACCATGGACATGTCGATTGTTCGCGACCATTTCCGCAATTGTATAGAAGCTTCTGAAGCACTAAAAACTGACCCTGAATTCAGAAAATTACTTAAAGCGAAGGTAGCGAAACTATACCCGCTTCATATTGGTAAGGCAGGTAATTTACAGGAGTGGTATCAAGACTGGAAAGATGTAGAGCCGCATCACCGCCATGTAAGCCACCTTTATGGCTTACATCCGGGACGTGAAATATCGCCACTAATCAATGCAGATATCGCTGCCGCCAGTAAAAAGACACTGGAATTACGTGGAGATGAAGGAACTGGCTGGAGCCTTGCCTGGAAAATCAACTTCTGGGCCCGTTTACTCGACGGTGATCATGCTTATAAACTGGTTCGTGATTTAATGCGCGATTTAAGTGTCTCAAAAGGAGGTGGTTTATATCCGAACCTTTTTGATGCACATCCTCCATTTCAAATAGATGGAAATTTTGGTGCAACATCCGGTATTACAGAAATGCTCCTGCAAAGTCAACTCGATGAGTTACATCTTTTACCGGCACTTCCAACATCGTGGGCAAGTGGAAGCGTATCCGGACTAAAAGCCAGAGGTGCTTTTACAGTTGATATGGAATGGGATGCAGGTAAATTAAGGTCGGCATTGATCAGATCTGGAAGTGGAGGCAATTGCGTAATCAGAACCATTTCCCCGGTTCGTATAGATGGCATTAAAACAAAAGTCACTAAATCAACAAATGGATACCTGACAACGTTTTTAACCAGTAAAGGAAAGGTTTATAAAATAAGAGGCTAAGCATGAAAAATCTGGAAATAGTGTTAACTGCAAGGTAATTAATAAGTTAAATTTTGTATTTGTAGGTCTAAATGTAATTTGTTGGCAATGTACCCTTAAATACTACAACTCAGATACCACCGGAAACTTTAGGGTAAAGATAGAAGGAATTATACCTGACGGCAAAATGTCACGCAACATATACCGGTATAGGGTAATAAAATAAACCAATGTTTTTAATCAATTATATTTTTCGAATAAAACATAAACCAACAGATTTATATATGAACATAAATGCATCATCAAAATTTTCCGCGTCTATAATAATATACATACTGATATTTTCCCTTTCAGCTAAGGTTACCTTTGCCCAATCTGGCTTCAAGGCTACCAGGATCTCTAATGGATTGTTGCTCCGTTCGGGAAATAAGACACTTAGGGTAGAATTTGTAGATCCGGCAATTGTTAGGGTAAGAAGTGTTCCAGATGGTGACTTGAAAAGCAATGAGACCGATGTATGTTTACCGCTGTCCGAAAAAAATGTTAAACTTGATTTCACAGGCGGTGGCAATTTTGTAAGCCTTAAGTCCAAACAGCTTGAGGTTAGGGTAATTTTAGCCACGGGAAGTGTAGCATATTATGACAGTAAAGGAAATACGCTTTTAAAAGAGGACCAGCAAAAACCCCGCAATTTTGAGAAGGTCGAACTGCTGAAATCCAATTATAACGACGAAGTGAGTAAGGTCGAGAAAACAGCTAATGGAGATCGGGTTCAGGCTAACATCACCAACAAAGAAAGGGTAGGATCGGCATGGCATGCCGAACAGAACTTTACCTGGCAGCGGGGAGAGGCCTTATACGGTTTGGGTTCCCATCAGGAAAACCTGATGAACTTGAGAGGCACTAGGCAATATCTCTATGAACATAACCTAAAAAAGAGCATGCCAGTTTTAATGTCCGATATGGGGTACGGGCTATTGTTCGATGTGGGGTCGGCCACGATATTCCGGGATGAGCCCGAAAAACATGGCATGGAAATGCTGGCTGTAAATCAGATCGATTACTATTTTATGTACGGACCTGAATTCGACCAGATCATTCACCAATTCCGTACTTTAACCGGCAAGGTAGAAATACCTCCAAAGTTCATGTTCGGTTATATACAGTCGAAAGAACGCTACAAAAATGTCAACGAGCTGGATAGTGTTTTAAACAGGTTCAGAAATGATGCCATTCCGCTGGATGTGATTGTGCAAGACTGGCAATACTGGAGGGGAAATTTATGGGGCTATAAGAGGTTTGATGAGACCAAGTTCCCCGAGCCTGAAAAAATGATCAGTAACATCCACCAAAAAAAAGCACATTTTATGCTATCCATCTGGCCACAGGTAGCTGCAGAGGAAGAAAAGGAGATGTCGGCAAAGGGCTATGTTCTGGGACGTAAAATATACGATGCCTTTAATCCGGCGGCGAGAAAGATGTATTGGGATCGCTATGTGAACAAGAATCTATTTTCAAAAGGGGTTGATTGTTGGTGGGCCGATTCATCAGAACCTGTTGATTATGATTGGTCTGGGAAAGCTAATGATATTGCCAACAATCCCCTTGTCCGTTTTCAAAAGAATGTACAGGTGATGGCCGATCTGCTTGGAGACCTCAGGGTAAATCTATTTTCCTTACACCATGCAATGGGTATCTATGAAAATCAAAGGTTAACTTCAAGTACCAAGCGTGTAGTGAACCTTACAAGAGCATCCTATCCGGGAATGCAGCGGTACGGGACAGTTGTATGGAATGGAGATACCAAAGCAACCTGGAACGATTTTAAGAGCTGGATCTCCGGTGGATTAAACTATATGACCACAGGGTCTCCTTATTGGACAATAGATGCGGGAGCATTCTTTGTTAGACCAAGCAAGACATGGTTCTCGAACGGCGACTTTCCAGATGGTACATCAGATGATGCATACCGGGAATTTTATATCCGGAATTTACAATATGCCTGCTGGTTGCCAGTTATGAGGAGCCATGGTACCGATTTTGCCAGGGAGCCCTGGCAATTTGGTGGGCCAGGAAATGCATTTTATGATGCTATACTTAAACAAATAAAACTTAGATACAGGCTTCTGCCATACACCTACTCAATAGCTGCAATGGTTCATAAAATGGATTATACAATGACCAGAGCATTGCTTTTCGATTTCCGTAAAGATAAAAAGGTGAAGGATATCAAAGATGAGTTCATGTTCGGTAATGCATTTTTAATATGTCCGATAACTGATCCTCAATATTTTGGAAAGGGCTTATCATCGCCAGGCGATAAGACAGTAAAAAGCAGGACAGTATATCTTCCTGAAGGCACATTGTGGACCAATTTTTGGAGTGGGCGGAAATATAAAGGCGGGAAATCTATTGATGCGGACAGCCCCCTAGATTACATTCCTGTTTTCGTTAAAGCGGGTTCAATTGTTCCGTTAGGTCCGAACCAGCAATATGCAGGCGAAAAACCGGATGCGCCTCTTGAGATCAGAATCTATCCAGGCAAAAATGGTACGTTTACCGTTTATGAGGATGACGGCACCACTTATGACTATCAAAAAGGTAAAACAACCAGCTATGACCTATCTTGGAATGATATCCGTCGTGAATTCCGTATTTCCAAAAGTCGGGGATCTTACGATGGAATGGTTACAGCAAGAAAAATGAACATTGTGCTCGTAGAGAAAAATAAAGGCCTCGGCGATGGAGAATTTACTGGAAAGCAGCTGGTTTATGAAGGGATGGAACTGGTAATATCTTTATAACGAAACGATCGTTGTTCTTCCTGATTGCGTAAGTCGATTTAATTCATCGCATAGCAGACATATTTTATTTAAAGATGGATGTAAATCCGGCTTTTTAATTTACGCTTTATTTTCTGCTAGGCCTGCGTTGGAAATAATCAAGATTTTAACGTTGGTAAGTAGAAAAATAAGATAGATTTTGGGATTCCTTAAGCAAGATGCCTCTAAATATGGGCATTTTAATATATCGCTGGTTTGGCATTATGTTCGTGGTTTTGGATTCATTTTTTTTATTTTTACTGGCTATGATCAACCAGCATAATCATACTGATGAGGAACTGATCATAATGTTGAGGGAGAACGAAGTGGTTGCTTTCAAGAAAATTTATACCAGGTATTGGTATGAGTTGTATGTAATTACCAATAAAAGATTGAGGTCTAAAGAGGCTGCAGAAGAGATTATCCAGGATTTCTTCACCACATTATGGATCAATCGGGAAAAAATAAATATCAAGGGATCTTTAAAAGCCTATCTCCATTCCGCTATTCAATTATTGATTATATGGCTAAGGAGGCCACACGGAACAATTACCTCGAATTGCTTTCATTTAATTGCCAGGGAGCAACGAACACCTCTGAAGAAACACGAATAGTGGTCCGGGCCCTTTGTCCTGTAAACCTGTAAGAAAATGGATGAGCACGGGATGATACTGGTCAAGCCGCTCTGGCCTAAGCTGATAGAGCAACCAGTCAATTGTTGGGCATCTCCCCTATAGGTACCATATATTTTTTCTGAATAGCGGCAAAAAGGTGCCAGCCCAGCTCTTCTATAAGAAAACGGCGTCCTACGACATCAGATTGCCCATATAGCCGCGGAATGTCGATGAAGTCTTTGTTTCAATTGATGTGCCTTTGATCTTTTTGAGGGAAGAGAAACTGCTTAACAAAAGAAGTTGCAAAAGGCGATTGCCGGATAGATCCGGAACCCAGCCAAAGTGTTCGGACAGAGCGCTCGAATTAGATAGGAAAATAAAGGTATAACCTATTTCCTGTACCCACACCAGCAGGGACGCATAGGCATCTGCATGTGAGTAATGCCAGTGGATCCTTTTACCTTCAAACTCCTCGGTAAACCAACCTATGCCATAAGGACTTTTTGAGCCGACGTTTAATGTTTGCGGTGTAGTTACCCTGGCATAGTTGGCAGCGGTGATCAATTTGTGATCTTCGTACCTGCTGGTGTACTTGGCCAGGTCTCCAAGGGTAGATAAAATGCCGGTCGCCGGGAGAAAGCCTGTGTCCAGCAATAATTCACCGTATCTTCTTTAAATGCATGTTTTAAAGTGTCATAAATGCATGGGGTGTCAATATGTTTGAACAGGGTATCTTTGCGCGAATCTGGGAGTTCCGCTATCGCATTTTCCATATGCAGGGGTTTAAAGATCCTCTTCTGGAGTTCCAGGGAATAACCATCAGTAAAAGGCGCATAACTGCCGGCTGATTCGAAAACACCATATATAATTGAAGCGGCTTCCATTATAGACAAAGGAATTGCCTGGGCCGTCTTCGGGTGTGTGGCTTAGGAAATGCCTGATGCGAGTGTTGGCATCCACATCATAGAGCCATCCAAAGTATGTATTAATGAACCGGTAGTTCGGCGCCTAATCTTCAAGCGAAGCGTCATGTTCCTGCTCATACTGCATAATCAAGTTTGCCGTAAATGTTTTAGTTACTGAAGCGATCTGAAACAGTTAATCATCCGTCAGTGGTTTTTTCTCCAGATTGGCATAATCTTCTACCTGATGGTAGATTATTTTTCCATTTTTAATCACCCCAACTACCATACCCAGTGATTGTAAATACCGCTGTAATAACTCAAGGTTTTGCCGAACAAATTAAGATCGCCGGTTTGGGTTTTCATAGAGGCCGGTGGCTGTAACTGTAAAAGCCATAAAACAGCAGGATATTGGTATATGGATGAAAGCGAACGGAGAAAGTATATACGGTACCAGGCCATGGAAAGTTTTTGGAGAAGGACCTGCACAACAAAAATCACCTGCATTAAGCGCACAAGGGTTTAATGAAGGCAAAGGCGTACCTTTTAGCGATAAAGACATCAGGTTTGCCGTTAAAGAAAAAGAATTGTTCGCTACGGTTATGGCCTGGCCTGCTGAAGGTTCGGTTCTGATTTCCAGTCTGGCCGAAGGATCATCAGATTATCCCGAAAAAATAAGCAATGTGCACCTGCTTGCCACCAAAGAAAATCTGCGTTTTGAAAGAAATTCACAGGGATTAAAAGTTTATTTTCCCGCAGATCAGCCAGAGGCTTCATACGCCAATGCGCTTAAAATTACATAAGCTTAATGACCTGAACCCGATAATTATTTAATTAAAAACTGTTTTATAAACGCCCCTGATTAGACCAATTCGTCATGCTGAATTTATTTTACAAGTATAAATAGTGTTTGCAATTGCCATGTAGCTATTACATGGTCAACATCTTTTTAGCAATAAAGACCCTGAAATAAATTTATTGTTGTCCGGTTAAAGTCCAGCTTAACAATAAAATCCTACAATTAGAGCTGAAAAAGCTGCTTTTCTATCATTTTTAAAAGGAAAGCCCTCTTATTTTTATGGTTTTCAAAATTCATAATTAAATCCGGCTGTCCGGAGCAAATTAGTACATAATTAGTGTTTCTAAGTTTTAAAGCCTTTATAGCTTCGATATTCGAGAAGAAAATATTTTAATCTTCAAATACTATAACTATTTTGAAGTTGGCTGTCCGGTTAAAAATTATTAAAATATTTTCTCCGGACAACAGTGAAATAAATTCAGGGTGACAACTACTTTAAATCAAAAAACTAATTTAAGCTGCCAAAAACTGATATTAATTATCGAACTCAGGTTATCAACTTGTTGTATGATATTCCGTCATTGCTGAGGCGGGATATGAGCGAGCCGAAGCAATCTATCATATAATTTATTATCAAAAAAGTTTTTTTTAGCTTATTGTTTAAATGGTATTCAAGCTCGCTTCGTGGGTGCTTCGCTCGGCACAAAACCGCTTCTTCAGTTCGCAATGACGAAATTAATACCCAAAACTCACATTAATTACTACGCAAAATGAAATGCCGGAATTGTTCCTATTTAAAAATAACCGATTCTGCTCAAATTAAAAGTTCTTCTGGGCTGGCCTCTCTTTTTTTAAAAAAAAATCTCATGGAAAGAGTATAGAAAAACATAGATATTGTCTTATGTTAAATAAGCGAAAAATTTCACTTGTTTGAACCAATTAACCAAATATCTAACCAATTTCAACTCTACCTTATGAAACTATGTTACGCTATTCATCGGTTTTTGTGATCCTCTCATAAACGCAATGCTGTTTTTGCAAAGGTCGTAAATAACAATAGCCTCTACAATCTTAAATACCACAGCTTTTAACCATTGGTTTAAAGTTAAATAATCTGATAACACACACATTTGATGGTTACCTCAGCGAGACAATGCTGCTTTACCAGTTTCGACCATCGCTCAGTAGGTTTGTCCGTTAAATGTTTTTTGGTAACCCAAAGGTACTAAACTACTTCGCAATAGAATGCCTAAATGATATTGTATGCTCATCTCTACACGGGATGTGGCTTTATGAGCCGTGTGGCGATAGATACTATGATTCAGATTTTAAACTGGCTAGCCATTGCCAAGCCCAATACTTGGAAAGCCTATGGAAGGCTTTGTTTAAATCAATAGATTAACAAATATATAATACATGTATAATTTGTAAAAAGAGTATGTATAGTTTGCTAATTTGTCTATTTAACAAATGAACTTGCTTTGCCTCATCACCAACGCATAAAACTAAAAACTTGCCCGAATAAATTAACAAATGGTCTCATTTAAAACGCATCATGTTCAGCCTACTGTTTGTGACCACCCTCCTGAAGCTATACTGGAAGGTGATGAGCCTTTGGCGCCTTCCAACAGCTATAACCGATCAGGCACTCCTTTTTTAGCGAAGAACCCGTTAAAAGCCTTATGTGTTACCTCAATTTTTTTTACAAGCCCTTAAATAATTAATAACCTAAACCATTAAATATGATGAACAAGTACTTTTTTATCCTGCTTTCATTCATTTTGAGTGTTTGCTTCACTGCACGATCCCAGACCTTCGTGCACCCGGGTATTCCGTTATCTGCTTCCGATCTGAGTACCTTGAAAGCCCATGTGCAAGCTGGGGATTATCCCTGGAAACAGGCTTATGATATCCTGGCTGCCGATGGTAAGTCCCAGCTGAACTACACTTACCAGGCTTTTGCCACGGTTACCCGCAGTCCTGATTTAAACCTTTATCGTTGGAGAAACGATATGACGGCTGCCTTTAATTTATCGTTGATGTGGTATTTTACTGGAAATCAAGACTATGCTGCGAAAGCCAGGGATATTTTAATTGCCTGGGCCACTACCCAAACGGAGTTTGGAGGCCAGCTGGGAAACCTTGACTTAGGCGACTATGCTTATGCTTACGGTGGCGCTGCCTCTATTCTTCGCGGAACTTGGAGCGGCTGGACTGCGGCGAACACAGCCGCGGTGAAAAACCTATTTAACAATGTTTACTGGCCACCTTCGGGCTGTGGCGGTTATGCTTTAGGACCTTCCAATAAAGGCAACCTGAGCTTATCCGCAGGTGTGGTAATCGCCGCCTTTTCTGACGATCCTGCTAAAATGGCCCATATCCTCTACCTTTCGAGATATATTGCCTCTTGCGGACTTAAAAATACTTTGCCCAGTGGCCAGAACGGAGAAAGTTTAAGGGATCAGGGACATGCCCACGGGACATTTAATAACCTGGCCTTCACTGCTGAAGTACTCTATAAACAGGGTATCGACATTTATTCGGAGCTTGAAGACCGGATTATGGCCAATGCCGAATATTTTGCCCGGAAAAATATAAGTTTACCCACCCCATATATCCCTTATGGCACTATTGATGCCTATTATTTAAATGACGTGACAACTCCCTGGGACCAGGGAAGGTTCGGTACTACTTTAGCTCACGGGGCCTACGTAATCCGTAAAAACCAAAGCTCGGTTTACCTGACAAAGCTACTTAATACCACGCCAAGGCGTCTTGACCCGGTAATTACCTGGTTCTATAAGTCGGCAGACAATTCTACGGCTACTGTACCACCGCAAACCGAAACGGTTCCGGTTCCAACAAAAGTAGGGACGGGGGGGCTAACCTCCCTTGATATCGGGGCCACCTCTCCTGCCGGGAGCAGTTCTTACAATAACAATGTGTGGACGGTAAAAGGGAGTGGTGATATGTGGACACATGGGGCAGATGCTTTGCACTTCGTTTATAAGGAAGTGACCGGAAACTGTTCTATCATTGCGAAGGTAGAAACCACCGGAGGTGGTGCCACGAATGCGCGTGCAGGCTTAATGCTCCGTTCTGATCTGACCCCAAATGCAGCGCAAAGGGCCTGGATAGGGATAACTCCTGCGGTGAAAGCCGAATCGTTTATGCATGGATGGTCAGAACTAAGGGGTGGTTCCTATTATGAGAAATCATCCAGGCCTGTAACCGGCATTCCGTATTGGGTAAAAATTGAACGTGTAGGGGAGATGATTGCCACCTATTATTCGCCCGATGGGGTAAGCTGGGCGGCGGCACACGAGGGCAGGTATACAGGCTTTACCGGCACCGCCTACATTGGCCTGGCGGTTTGTTCCAATACCAATGGTGCCTTAAATATTGCTACATTTAGCAATGTGAGTGTTACCGGCGGGCAGGGCGGAGTGCTTACTGCACCCGAAACACCGCTTTCTGTATATGCCTATCCCGGAGATCAGCAGATGCGGATAAGGTGGTTATCCTCCTTTGGCGCAGTGAGTTATACGCTTAAACGGTCGTCTTCTATGAACGGGACCTATTCTACCATAGCCACAGGCCTTTCCGGAAATACGTTCCTGGATAATAATTTATCGAACGGTCAGACCTATTATTATAAGGTTTGTGCGGTAAATACTTCGGGCACCAGTGCCGATTCGCCGGGAGATGGTGCTACTCCGGAGGCGCCACCGGTTCCACAGGTATTAAGTTCAGATGCTTTAAATGGGGTATACCGGATCATAGCTACACATAGCAATAAGGCAGTAGAGGTTAAAAATGGATCAACAGCCGATGGTGCCTTAATAGGACAGAGAACATATACCAATTTAAGCAGCCAGCATTGGAAAATAACACCTGTATCGGGTACCGATTATAAGATCATCAACCTGTTAAGCGGAAAGGCTATAGATGTCGTTTCCAATGCCGTAACCAACAACGCTCTTGTAGAGCAGCGCAGCTATTCGGCAAGTGATGCCGCGCAAGTATGGACGATCAAAGACCGGCTAAATTCAACGTTCAACATTATTGGAAAGCAGAGTGGGAAAGCGCTGGAGGTTCCTGGTTCCAACACTTCAGACGGTGTTTCTATGAGCATCTACAATTGGCTTGATAACCCTAACCAGATCTACAGAATAGAACCGGTTCCTGCTTCCGAAATGTCAACAGCTTACCTGAAAAAACTTGCAGAAGCCATCAAGTTACGCGATACTACAGCAACGAGTGCCACCAATGTACCGGGTAAATTTCCGGTAACAGCCAATGCGCAGTTAAATGATAGTATTACCTATGTCCAGTCTCAATATAATACACAATCTACAGTCATCGAGATAAGCAACTATGTTACCGTACTGGATAATGCGATGAAACGGTACTTAGCCTCCAAGTATTACCAGTTAAATACACTGGCAGATGGATATTACTATATTAAACCCACAACAAGCGATTCCTTATTTACCAGGAACGAGACCAATACTCCTTTATTTGAGGTGGCAAGCACCGACCCATATCTTCAAATCTGGGATATCAGGAAGCAGAGCAACGGCAGGTACAAAATTTCCTGTTTGAGTACACCCCCTGCAGCTTTTAGCAATTATCTGAGCGAGGGTGCACAATTTGGCCGTAATGTTACGCCATTTTCACTTGTATGGAATTCAATGAATTTTTACTTTGATGGAACCTCATATGCCATTCAGCGGGCACAAAACGGTGGAAACGGTTACTGGTATCAAAGCGGCAATAAAATACTTACTGTAGGGGGAAGCGATAATGATCCTACGCCTTATAGCTTTCCTTTCCGTTTTGAGCCGGTAGGACCTATCCCATTAAACCTCAAAGCGGCAGGGGGCGATGGTAAAAACATCCTGGACTGGGATCCTATCCCGAATAAAACGTATGTGGTAAAACGTGCAACGGCATCAGCTGGTCCTTATAATACACTCGCTACGATCAGTACCTCTAAATATACCGATAGTATTGGTGTGAATAACGGAACTACCTATTACTATCACGTTGCTTCGCCAGATAGTTCGGCTTACAGCCCTGTGGTTGCGGCTTCACCTAATGTTGGTCAGCTTATTTACCTCAAATTCGATGAGACAAGCGGGCGTGCCATTGATAGTTGGGGAGCTAAACATGCAACTTTAGCAACTTCGGCAAGCCGGGATAACGGAAAATCCGGAAATGCCCTTAAACTGGATGGTTCGGGGAATGCCTATGCTACCTTACCGGCAGGTATTGTGAGTACTTTAAATGATTTCACTGTATCTACCTGGGTGAAGATGGATGCGCTTTCTACCTGGATGCGCGTATTTGATTTTGGCATTGGTGCAACAACGGTTACACAATATATGTTCCTGACTGTTCAGGGGGGAACGCCTACAGTAGATGGCGTAACTACAAGGACCATTAGCTATAGAATTAAAAATGGGGGAACAGATCAGATCGTTAGTTTTAACTATCCTTTGCAAGTGAATGGCTGGACGCATCTTGCCGTTACCCAATCCGGAAATACGGCCAGCCTGTATATCAACGGCGCTTTGGTAGCCAGTAATACCGGGATCACGATTAAGCCTTCGCAGCTGACGGCTTCCGGTACCACTATCGGCACTACCCTGAATTACCTGGGTAAATCGCAGTTCAATGATCCGCTTTTTAAGGGCTCAATTGATGAGTTTAAGATTTATAATAGGGCCTTAAATGCAGCAGAGATTGCTTCGGCATTCACCAGCCAGTCGATCACGATGAATGCCATTGCCCCTAAACTTATGGGCGATGCAGATTTTGATCCTGCGGCTACTACTACATCCGGACTTCCGGTAACTTATATTAGTTCAGATACCACGGTTGCAAAAATTGTAAATAATAAAGTCCGTGTTCTGACTACCGGAACAACCGCCATTACTGCTTTACAGGCAGGGAATTCGGTTTACTGGCCTGCAATGCCGCAATCAAAAGTATTGTCGGTTGCCATCACCAATAACACCCAGCCCATTGCTGTTAAGGGCAGGCCGTTTACCTATACCATTAGCACTAATGCACTGAGCGATTTTACAGTAACAGGCTTACCTGCCGGTTTAAGCCTAAACGCCTCAAACGGGATCATATCCGGTACCCCAACTGAGTACGGTACATTCCCGTTATTTATCGGCGCTGTTAATGACAGTATCCCTGGAACGCAGAACATTACCTTAACGGTACAGAACAATATGGTCAGCAACGTTATTGTTGCTTCGGGGGATGCGAAAAATGTGGTGGAATGGGATGCTATTCAGGGTTTTAACTTTAATGTGAAACGCTCAACTACACCGGGTGGTCCTTATATAACGTTATCAAATGTAATGACCAATAAGTTTACCGATGCCAGTGTGAGTAATGGAACTACTTATTATTATGTAGTTGCGGCAGTAGATAGTCTGGGTGAGGGTTCTCCCAGCGCAGCAGTAACCGCAAAACCTGCTGCTGGTCAGCTGGTTTACCTTAAGTTCGATGAGGCTAGCGGCACCCGCGCTGTTGACAGCTGGGGAGCTACCCACGGAACATTGGCTGCAACAGCAACCAGGGCGGCGGGGAAAGATGGAACTTCGCTTAAATTGGACGGAACAGGTACTTCTTATGCTACCTTGCCAACAGGAATTGTAAAAACATTATCCGATTTTACCATCTCCAGCTGGGTAAGGATGGATGCACTGTCTACCTGGATGCGCATGTTCGATTTTGGTACAGGCAGCACACAATATATGTTCCTTACCGTTCAGCAGGGAACGCCAACCGTAAATGGCGTAAAACTATCAACCATACGTTATGCGATTAAAAACGGGGGCACAGAGTTAAACGTAAGCTTCAATTATGCCTTTCCTTTAGATACGTGGACACATCTGGCAGTAACCGAGTCAGGAAATACTGCAAAGCTGTATATCAACGGTGCTTTGGTATCAACCAATACCAACCTGAACATTAAACCTTCGCAGCTCACCGCTTCAGGCACTACTACGGGCACTACGCTGAATTACCTGGGTAAATCACAGTTTAATGATCCACTTTTTAAAGGCTCAATTGATGAGTTTAGGATCTATAGCAAGGCATTAAGTGATGCTGAGATAGCCGAAAGTTTAAAAACTGCGCAAACCATTACCTTTAATGCTTTACCAGAAAAGACGGTTACCGATACAAGCTTTAACGCGGGTGCGGTTTCCAGTTCAGGGTTGGCAGTCAGTTATGCCAGCTCAGACACCACAGTTGCAAGAGTTGCTAATAATATAATCCAGATCAAAGCAGCAGGTGTTACCACTCTTACAGCCACCCAGGCCGGCAGTGTAACATATGCGGCTGCAGCGCCTGTAAGCCAGGTATTAACTGTTAATAAAGTTGTACAAACCATCACCTTTAATGCTTTACCAGATAAGTCCGTTACCGATACCAGCTTCAATGCTGGCGCAGTTTCCAGTTCGGGCTTACCGATCAGTTACACTAGTTCAGATACCACTGTGGCAAAGGTTGCCAATAATGTAATACAGATTAAGGGAGCGGGGATTACAACCATTACCGCCATTCAGGAAGGAAATGCAAAATATACAGCCGCAACACCTGTAAGCCAGACTTTAACTGTAAATAAAATTGCACAAACCATTAGTTTTGCCGGCTTACCTGCCAAAAGACTCGGAGATGCTGATGTGACACTAAATGCAACACCAAGTTCTAATTTGCCGGTTAGCTATTCGAGTTCAGACACCACGGTTGCAAAGATCGTAAATGATAAACTGCAGGTAGTGGGTAATGGAACCTCCGTTATCACTGCGCAACAGGTAGGAAACGGAACCTATGCTGCAGCCAATATGACTCAGATCTTTAATGTAGTTCCTTTTAGCATCCAGATCCAATCAATGGATGGGGATGGTGGCCAGCTTACCAACAATGTGATCAGGCCAAATTTCAGCTTGGTAAACCAGGATTCGATCGGGATCAACTACAGTGAGCTTACCATGCGTTACTGGTTTACCGCGGAAAATTATGCCGGGATCAATACCTGGGTTGACTATGCCCAGATGGGAAACAGCAACGTGAAGATGAAATATGTACAATTGCCAGATCCTGCTTCAGGTGCCCTGGGTTATATGGAATATAGCTTTCTATCTGGAGGAAAGTTAAATGGAAACAGTAATAGTGGAGTAATCCGAACCAGGTTTGCAAATCAGGACTGGTCTGATCTTTCAGAAACTGATGATTATTCTTACCAGGCCAATACAGGTAGTTACGGTGTAAATAATCACGTTACCCTTTACCGCAATGGTAAATTGATATTTGGAGCAGAACCAGCTCCGGTACAGGCTTTAACCAAACTGAATGTGCTTTATCAGAATCAAAACTTGACTGCAAACAGCAATACCATAAGTGCTTTTATTGCCATTAAAAATGTAGGCAATAGTACCCTTGATTATAGCGACCTGACCGCCCGTTATTGGTTTAGCAAAGAAGGAACAGCTGGATTGAACATGACAGTAGATTATGCCAAACTGGGGAATAACAAGATTAAAGCACAGTTTACCGAGCTTGGTCCTTCACTGGCCGGTGCCGACACCCACCTGGAATTATCGGTCGATCAGTCAGCAGGAAAACTTTATCCTTTAAGCGGTACCGGAAATATCCAGTTCCGCATCAATAAAAACAACTGGTCAGCCTTTAACGAATCGAATGATCATTCGTATTTACCGAAGGCAGCAATGGATTCCAATGCACACATCACTGTTTATTACAAGGGGCAGCTCGTATACGGAACAGAACCTACATCTGGTTTCGGCCAACCTGGCAATCTTTCAGGTACAGTCTCCCATACAGGTATCATCCAGACAGAGCCTTTAGCCCAGGAGTTATCAACCAGCAATATCATTTATCCGAATCCGGTTAAAGACCAGTCTTTCAAAGTAAGGCTTACCACGGATCTCAGGGATCAAAATATTACGGTAACTGTTAGGGACGTTGTTGGTAGGGTAATGCAGAGCGGCAACTATCGTGCTGCCGACCGTGAACTGCAGGTAGGCTTATCAGGAAATTACCGTTTAGGCGTTTATTTCGTATACCTCAATAAACTGACACCAATTAGATTGATAGTGGACAAATAAAAAAATATCACTAAGGCAAAAGGTTGTTTAAGCAACCTTTTGCCTTTAAAAAGCGTAGCACCCGTTAGAGACGAATACCATATTGGAGTTAATTAAATATGGTAATGAATCTTCTTTACGGTTTTGTTCTAGCATAAATCTGTTGTTATATGACTAATTAGCTTAACCAATTTTATACATAAACTATGAAAACAAAAATGAATCAATTTATGCTTTGCGCTTTAACCATCTTTTGCGGATGCAGCAAGCCTATCGCTGCAGACGATCCGGCAAATTTGGGCACCAGTCTGGTGACCGGAAAACAGATGGCCGCCGCTGCCCTTGGGCGGGTAACTACTGTTGTGTATCCAGGGATGCTCCACTCTGCTGCTGATTTTACCCGAATGACAACTAAGGTAAATGCAGGGGCACAACCCTGGCTTGCTGGAATAAGCTTGTAGCCAATGGACGCTCTGCAGCCACCTACGTGCCGCGGCCAGTTGATACCATTGTACGTGGAAGAGCGGCAAGTGGTAGAGGAGAAAATTACATTCTGGCCTGTCAGGATGCTGCGGCAGCTTATCAAAATGCCTTACGATGCATTTTTTATCGGTTTAATTGATATAAGGATTAACGTTAACAATTAAAACTGACTAGGAAACTCTTTTTGTATTATTATGTTACAAGTTATGATAGTTTGAAATAAATCATTCGTGAACTAGTACATGAGTATTAATATTGTCTATGTTAAAAAGTAACAAGTGTTTTTTGAAAATAGCTCACTAATGATAGGTGTTGATATAAACGAATCCCATGTATTTCTACTGCACCTGCGTGTGATCGCTAAAACTTAGTTTAAGGGTTTGATTTGGGGTATGCCCGATGCGTTTACACTTAATGGCAGCCATAAATATTTTGATTTTTCAAGATCCAGTTTGTTCCATAGGTCTGCCATAAAAATAAATTTGTTGGCTTTTCCGGCAACAGGAAGTACAAAAGTGCTCTGGCCATAATAGGTTTTATCAGCATCTTTACCCAAACAAGGGTTTCCGTAGGCTTTCCACTCACCGAGTATGTCGTTTGCAACAGCATAATTCGCCTCATTAGGAGACCAGCCTGTACAGGCTGATGTGATCAAATAATATTTCTGCTGATATTTAAAAATAGCAGGCGCTTCTCTGCCTAAGCCAATAAGAATCCTTTTTTCGGTTGTGGTATGTTTCAAATAATCGTCTGTTAAAAGCGCAATGTGCATAGTGGCATTGCCTTCTGAAGAATAAAAGTGATAGGCCTTGTCATCGCTATCTACGAATATAGTCATATCACGGGCCATATTGCCATTCGGACGTTCACTACCTAGATATTTGAACAAACCAGTTGGCGAATTGCTTACTGCTACCCCCGATCTTGCGTAAGCATAATCCTCACTGTCGATATGCATCCACATGACAAACTGTTTGTTTTTTTGGTTATAAATTACTTTAGGCCTTTCAATTACTTTAGAAATGTGTAGGTCACTGGTTTTATCTGTTTTATTGGCTGGAAGTACAACGCCCTCAAATTTCCAGCGCTTAAGGTCTTTTGATGAATAACAGGAAACACCCCCAGCATTAACCCTATAGTTTTCCCAGTTAGATCCGGGTACCCTAGATGTTTTTCCGTTTTTTACCTCTCCATACCAGTAATATATGCCTTTATGGTATAAAATGCCACCGCCATGGGCATTAATGGGTTTCCCACTTGTATCATTAAATGTTTGGGGTACTTTTATCTGATCAGATTGACCAAAAGAAAAAAGAGGCTGTAAGAGCAATATTAAGGCAAATAATAAATTTTGCATGTGATAAAAGTTAATGGGGGTTAGAACAATTATGATTAATGTTAACGCTATTTAAGAAAGATCCAATTATAGTATTAAATGCCGTTGTAGAAAGAGGTCAATTCATTTACTTCAGCAACATAATGCTCTTTGGTCAAGCGGAGAGCATTATGTTAAAGTCAAGCTGTCCAGCCATTATTTAATTCTGTATATCAGTTCAAATGGGTTACTTTGTTTCTAGCACCAAGGTAGTTACAATAGGGTCAAGCTGTTTCGCATTCAGCGCAATCTTAATACCATTTTGATCCTGCAAAAATTTCAGTTTTGCCCCTCCGAGTACTATACATGAAATAATGGTCTTTTCGTTTTTGGGAAGTTTGATTTCTGTAGCTTCTTCGGGCATTTTTAGCACATGGATAAAAATCTTTTTCCCTTTGTGTGTCGAGCCATAATAATCATCAACAGGCTCAAACGGCCCTGGACGGGTTCCATAAATTCCATCACCATTTTTAAATAGCCATTGGCCTACTTCTTTCAAACGTTCTACATGTGAAGGTGGGATAACGCCATCGGCATCTGGACCAACGTTTAACAACATGTTGCCTCCGCGATCAACGGTATTCACAAGATAATCGACAATTAGCTTCGTGGGCATCAGGTTTTGAGCCTTATTATACCCCCAGCTTGTTCTGTTTAGGTTAAGGCATTTTTCCCAAGGATAGGATATGATCGGACCTTTTACCGGGGCGTCTCCTTCGTCCGTTTGAAAATCTCCTTCCATTCCGGACCTTGGATTGATAACAACGTCTGCATTATAACTTCTCACCATGGCGTTTAGTTTCAAAGGCTCCCAAAACCAGGCGGCATCTGCATCATTTCCTTTGTGGGCAAGCCAACCACCGTCATACCAAAGAATTTCAATTTTTCCATAATTTTTCATCAGCTCTTCTACCTGTCCATATGTTTGCTTTTTTAATAAAGCAGCATTCTCAGACTTTCCCTTAGGATCAAAGTATCCAGGAAACCGCCAGTCTAATGGAGAATAATAAAGTCCGACATGCAAGCCAGCCCTGCGGCAAGCCGCTGTGTATTCTTTAACGAAATCGCGATGTGCAGCGGTTTCCCAGCTATTAAAATGATTGTAACTGGAAGCACTGTTCCATAATGAAAACCCGTCATGGTGCCTGGCCGTTAATACCATGTACTTCATTCCAGCTTCTTTGGCCGTTTTTGCCCACGCATCAGCACTGAAGGCCTTAGGATTGAATTGATCTGCTAGCCTGGCATAGACATCTGATGGAATTTTTTGATTGAACATTGTCCATTCACCTGTTGCCGGGATGGCATATAAACCCCAGTGGATGAACATACCGAACTTCTGATCTTCCCACCACTTCATCTTTTCGGGGGATAAATTTGATCCGGGACCTTTAACTCCTGTAAATGCATTTTTTATGCTGGAGTGAATGGTCCCTTTTTGCATTGATTTTTTTTCGTCTTCTCCCATTTGGCGACCCATCGCATTTATTGATAAAGTCGTTAATAGTAGGCTGATACCAACAGCAAGGTTTTGGATAAGTTTTCTACGGTACATAATTGGTTAGGATGATGATACAAAAACAAATTTATTGGATTGGTTATCAATATTTTTGTTTTTAATAGACTATTTCATGTATTAATCCGACTTTTTCAATTGTTCTCTGTTCATGTAACGGTAGCTCTATTTCTTCTATGTGGGGCCATTAGATTTTATTCATAACTGTTAGTGGAAAAGCTTGACCTTTTATTCACTTATCTGGTAAGGAAAGATTAATGTGAAATGCCGCAGAAACGGTATCTTAGAAAGATTTCACTTAATAAAAAATGACCTTTGGAAGAGTAACTTCACCGACTATATCCCATTTTCGCAACTGCTTAAAAAAGCGTAACCTTTACTTACTAATATCGTCTGGCCATTTGGTGCAAGAAGCCTAAATTGAAACGCCCCATTTGTCGTTTTGTTATTACAAGTTTAATCCCCTGTAGGGCTGCACTTTTTATCTAAACTAGCGCTTTCAGGATTGAGGGGCTTTTTTGTATTTGACCATCGGGAGCGAAAGGGTGTCGAACCTAGCGGTGTAATTATTTAGAAATCAGTTATTTTGAATACTCCTCTATGGTTTTAGTGCCGAAAACTCACCTCTTTTTTTACTACTATCATTTAACGGTGTAGATAGGGGCTGCTGAAAACTCAAGGTTTTCAAATTTTTATTAAAGTAGTGTCTTTTAAAAGAAAAATAAGCCATATATACCAAAAAATTAACAGTAATCCGTTGTGCTTATTGGTCAAAAATTTATAGCAAAAAATCTAACGCATGCTTTTTGAGCATATCCTATGAAAAATCTTGAGCTAATATTAGTGAAAACCAACATAAATAAATGAAAAAAAATATGTTATGTTTTTTTTAGCAGACCCTAGATAACATCCAATTTTAATAGGAGATTACGCATTTTGCAGCATTGATAAAATTAGTGATTGAGAATTTATCATTTTAATACTAGTGATTATTAACGCTGAATGTGAAGCAAACAAAAAGCCTTTGTCAGTAGCAAAACTCGTATATGTGATTTTTTTAATTTAAATTTATCTAAAGCCTTAGCAATTACTTTATTAATAATATGTATGAAAGCTGATTTTTTTAAAGCACGTAAACTGTTTGACTTTTTCCCTCATATTTACGACATCGGCAATCTTTTCGGTCCGTGGAGACGAAATGCCGATAGCCACTTTCTATTAAAATTCTATAGATTAGAGATCGAAAAGTATGGAGAATACTACGCTTACCACCTCAAACATACATTAGAAAATAACATTGCCGCTGAAGAAGAATTTTTCAAAGAGTTGTGGGAACTCATAGAAACCAGAATCAAACACTTTCGGAACAAGAATCCTCATAGCAGTGACCACGAGCAAAATTTAATTAGAATTGGGAAATTAAAACAATTTCAAGAATTTCTAAATGGAATTGATAAATGGAACGCTAGACCGGCGGCGCTTGTGATTGAAGAAAAAGACCTGATTATTCAAAAGCATCTTAATGAGATAGGTAAATTAAAGCAACAGGTCGCCGAGTTGACCCAATACGAAGTAAAACAAAAAATTAGTATTGAAGATGAACATCTGCCAACTTTGGTAGATCTCCTGCAACAAATGCGTAATCTAAAGTTGCCGTCGGGTAGACTATTGCTTAGATGCGATCACAAGATAACTTACGCCAAAATCATTGCTAAATACTTCAGCCATGGCGAAAAGGACATTCCGGTAGAAACCGCCAGGAATTACTTTGTTGAAAAGGCGGGAGATATTCCATCTAAAGGAACTTTTATTTATCCGGACCAGCAATTGTTTAAAATTGTAAGCATCGAATAGAAAACAGTATCCAGTATATATTTTAGACATGACCAGCGCAATGCACTGGTCATTGTATCTGCCTATTACCATCAGATCTTTGCTAAAGAAATAATTAGTAAGGAGGTAATTTATGCAATTAGAAATCTTAACAGAAGCTGATCTCCAAAAGTTTAAAATTGAACTTTTTGATGAGCTAAAAAAAATGAATGCAGGTGTTTACGTTGCATCTGATCATAGGAAATGGCTACGGAGTGCAGAGGTTCGGCAATTATTAAAAATCTCCGCAGGTACGCTACAAAACCTACGTATCAACCGCACACTGCCATTTAAAAAAGTTGGCAGTATCTGTTATTATGCTTACGCAGATATCGAAAAACTTATGGGAGAGGGAGGGGAAATATGATTGATAGCTTAAAAATTCATCTTGACTTCCTAAAACAGTCAGAAGCTAAAAGAAGTATTCTTCCAAGCCACATCAGCCTCTTCACTGCCCTGGTGATTTGCTGCCAAAAACAGGGGCAGAAGAGTCCATTTAGAATTACGCGTAGAGAGTTGATGTCACTTTCTGCTATCCGCTCATTTAATACCTATCATAAATGTCTCAGGGAACTGGTCAACCAGGGATGGATAGAATATAATCCAAGCTACAATACGATTACTGCCAGCCAAGTCAGCTTTAACAGTGTTGCGCCCAAATAGGTGTTAGATGCATAGCCTTTCATGTGATATGCAATACTGGGATTGGGAGAATCATTTCTCTCGCGTACCTATAATTTTGTTTTCTGTATAGCTATAGAAAGGTTATACATTATGCTGAAAGGTCCTTTTTCATTTTCAGAAAAAGGAGCAAGCCGAAGTGGGGCAAAGCCCTACTTTTCTTGCCTATTTGCGCTGCAAATAGGGTTTTGGTTCTCCTCCGGGGAGAACCGGCCCTGCTATGGGCTATTTAAGACAATATTATGGGAGAATAGCGGATCTCCTGTAAGG
This sequence comes from Pedobacter sp. R-06, assembly GCF_049913135.1. Taxonomy (NCBI): domain Bacteria; kingdom Pseudomonadati; phylum Bacteroidota; class Sphingobacteriia; order Sphingobacteriales; family Sphingobacteriaceae; genus Pedobacter; species Pedobacter sp. R-06. The sequence continues at coordinate 487,124 of NZ_CP183977.1, forward strand.
ATAAAACTAAGTAGTCTACGGGTAAGCAGATAGGTTACACGAATAACAGGCTATATTTTAGGATATAAAGAATAATAACGATGACAGCGCAGACCAAAACCTTTACCAAAACGGTCAGGTTTACCGAAACTACAAATACTAAATTTAACACCCTCGCTTTAAAATTAGGCCGGGATAAGCGAATTGTGTTTGAACAGATGGTAGATTATTTCTACAAGAGTAAGAAAGACCCTTTAGACCTGAATGATGAGCTTTTAAAAAATACCCTCTTGAAAAATCACAATAGTTATATCAGTTTTATCAAGAGCCAGGAAGCTGACCTTTTAATCCCCACCAAAAGAGAGATTGGACGCGTGGTCACCGCTTTAGGTAGGGTGCTTGACGCATTTAATACGGAAGTGCTCAGGCATAATGAATTGCAGATCCAGGGCCTAAAGGTTCTTGAAAACAAACAGGACTTACAGGTGCAGAAGTTTGCAAAGCTTGATTCTCTGATGAAGACTGTTGAGCTAAAAATGGACACCAAAGAGGAACTGAAAGCCAAATTCATGTATATACTGGATAACTATATTCAGGTCAGGGATACCTTCGGGATCACCACACCGGGAATCAAGAGACAGGAGCTTGTGGACACCTGTAAAGCACAGATTAGAAAGCTGTAGGATATGTTTATTAATATTACAGATACCATAACCGCCGATAACAAGGGGAGTAGCGGAGCCTTGGTCAATTATCTGGAAAAGGAAAACAGGATATATAATAAGCTGGAAGAACGCTGGTTTAACCACCATGGAAAAGATTTTGAGCCTTTCGAGGTCAGGAGAACCATTGACGGTAATGTTGCCAAACTTAGTAAAAAAGACCCTAAGTTTTTCCTGATCAATATTAGCCCAAGCCAGAAGGAAATCAAACACCTGATAGACAAACATGGGGAAAATAATTTCAGGGACAAGTTAAAAGACTATGCAGTTAAAGTGATGGATGAATATGCCCGTAACTTTAAACGGGACGGGATTGATAGTAGTAAAGATCTGGTATGGTTTGCTAAACTGGAAAACCATAGATATTACGGGCATAAGGATAAGGAGGTAAAAGACGGAACCAAACGTCGGGGCGAACTCAAAACAGGCAATCAGGTGCATGTGCAGGTGATTGTGAGCCGAAAAGACCTGACCAATAAGATTAAACTCAGCCCGATGAACAACTCACAGGGAAAGAACGAACAGCATTCTAAAAAAGTAGGACAATTTAAACGTACTGCATTTATCCAATCAGGTGAGCGCCTGTTTGATCAGTTTTTTAGATATGAACGGAACCTGAACGAAACAATGGCCTACGCAGTTGCAGAAAAGAACGGGAACCTGAACCAGCGCGAACAACTGGATATGCTCCGGCAAGGATCAGCTACAAATTACCAGTCCCGGTCCATTGCCAGGGAACTGATCAAAGATGTGGCTGAAGGTATGTTTCAAACCTCCACCGATATGCTCGGCACTGTTGGCAAAACCGCAGGTAATTTTCTTGAAATATTGCTTGAGCCCACATTTGTGCCTGCCCAATCTAACCCCGTTGGGAGTATGCGTAAAAAAAGGAAGAAAAAGAAAAGCCAGACCCAAGATCAATCCCATGGCCAAAGCATGTAACTATTAACCTTTAATCAGACAATATGAGCGAAGAACAGCAGCAGATCGAAACGATCCTTAAAACACAAAAAATACATGCGGAAAGAATAAAACTTCTGGAAGCCCGTGTACCTGAGTATCCCAAATTGAGGGTTCCGGATTATACCGGTGATCTGCAAATGGTCAGACAGAGTATTGAGCGCTTTCTGGCAAGTAACCATCAGAAAAATATGGATGACACCATGTTGCAGATCAGAGGGATAGTATCACGCATTCCAAATACGATAAACGTAAAGAACCACCATCATTTCGCTAAAGCGACTAAACGGGTTGTAATAGCTTTTCTGATTCTCATCACCTGCCTTGCATTTACAATTTGGTTGGCTTATTATTTTTATAAACACTGACCCATTATTCTAAACTTGATAAAACATGAGAAATTCCGTAAATTTGAATGTCCCAGATTTTCAGCCGTTAGCGTTAAGCATCTATGTTGATGCAATGGAAACCCCACAGGGTGTACTTGTATTATTCAGTGACTGGCCAAAGCTCAAATCTGCAATAGACCCCAACAGTCCTTTTTATAAACTAATGGCCAAATTAACATTTATTCCCTTTCACGAGCGCACATTGCAGGAAAAATCAGAACTCCTCGATGCCCGTATACGTGAAGTGGAGAAGGCCAATCTGGAAAAGGGTTCTTTCATCACCTATCAAAATGAACTGTGTACAAGTCCTGATCTGTTCGTAAATGAATATTCGGATCGCAGAGAGCTTGTCAGTGTGGATGCCAAAACAGGCATTATTAAGGTGATTGCTAAACTGGACTAAATGAAGCCTTTACAGTTATATGTTTTGAGCGGCCCCAATGGAGCCGGCAAATCAACCCTGTCTGAAACTTTTGTGCCACCGGGTACAGATATATTTGATGGGGATAAGGAACTTGCTATTTTGAAACACAAATATCCAATGACAGATAGCGGAACATTGTATGAGTCGGCAAATGAATATGTGTTTCAGGCAAGAAAAAACAGGGCGATCACTGCCAAAACGGATTTTGCATTTGAAACCAATTTCAGGACCGAAGAAGTAATGAAAACCGTTGCCCAGTTTAAAGAGAAGGGATATCAGATCAACTTAATTTTTATTGGTTTGCCATCGGTACAGGCATCAATAAACAGGGTTAATATGAGGGTTAAGGCTGGCGGACACTTTGTTGATGTAGAAAACGTGAATAAAAATTATACCGGGGGATTGGAAAACCTGATCAAATTCTACGACAGGTTTGATACCGTGGATATCATGCAAAGTAATGTTGGTGAAAATGAATCCTTTAAAATATCTTCTTTAATGACGATAAAACAGGGTATTATTACCGCAAGGGCACAGGATCTGCCTGAATGGGTGAATAAAATACCTGAAGCAATAGAGCTTAAGCACCAACAAAAGATACAGGCGGAGCTGAATTTACAACGGGAAAAACAGGAAAAATTAAGGGAAGCTCAGGAACGAGGGAATAATTTGGGGCCTGGCAGGGGCATTTAGTTATGCATCAGATAATCTGTTGTAACGCCGTTTAAATAACGATTTGAAAGGCATCAAAAGTGATAATTTGTAATAGCCACTACTTAATCTGACAGTTGGTTAGTTCTTACTAATTGTCAGATTGAATTTCTAATTCTGTTTTTTTCTTTTGAGATCGTTAATTTATCCTTTGCTTTCCCCTGAGAGTCTTTGTTGTATTTCCGGCGCTTGCAAAGGACGGTACATTTGAAACCGAATTTTCTTTGAGTATGAGCCCACCGCACATTGCGGCCTGCGGAACCCTCATGCTCAATCCCCCGCTGTTCCCGCTTTTTCGCATATACGCAAAAATTTCCCTGATACCGTATTGTCAATACACAGCAACTATGCAGGGATAATAACTTTAACTTTGTTGCAGAAATTGAACATCCTGTTTACTTAAGAATTCAAGGCGCCATAACGGCTCCTTGAATTCTTCAAAGAAACATCTTAAAGATCGTCGGGTTTAAATCCAATACGCTTCCTCGGGGGATTGGGTTTTTCTTTGCTCTCCAACAATTCGTCGAGGTAACGAAATACTATTTCCATGTTTTTATCTTGATTGGTCAACTTTTTCTTGATTTTTTCGAGCTCTATTCGGAACTCCATATTGTCAGAAAGCAAAAGTCGCATCTTGGTGAAAATTCGCATGATCTGAATGTTCACACTAATTGCCCGATCGCTGGAAAGGATGCCGGAAAGCATCGCGACGCCCGCTTCGGTAAAGACATTGGGTGCCTGGCGCCTTCCTCCCCAGCTTGCTGTTCCATTTTGGAAGAGCAAGTTCTTGAATTCATCATCATTCAACCTAAACATAAAATCCTCCGGAAACCTTTTTATGTTTCTGGATACTGCCTTATTTAAATTTCCTGTTGTTACCATGTAAAGTTCTGCAAGGTCTTCATCCAGCATCACTTTCTGTCCCCTGATCACGTAGATCCGGTTGATGATTACTTCATCAGCTACGTTGGGCATTTTATTACTGTCTTCCATGCTCAGTTAATTTAGTACATAAAACCTTTTGGTTGAAGTTAATAGGCTCATAGTTGGACTTTGCTTTCAATTTGGCCATATCCGCGCTTACTTTAATATCCAGCATTTTTGCATAGTGCTGTGTCGTTTTGATATTTGTGTGTCCCAACATTTTCGATATACTTTCAATTGGTACCCCATTCAGCATTGTAACCGTAGTTGCAAAGGTATGCCTTGCAATGTGAAACGTAATTTGTTTTTTGATGCCACAGATATCGGCTATTTCCTTTAGATAGCTATTCATCTTCTGATTACTGCAGACTGGAAAAATTACTCCAGTTATTTCGCAAATTTGATTGTTCCTGTATCTCTCAATCAACGTGATCGCCGTAGGTAGAAGTGGGATGCGTGAGGGAATATTTGTTTTTTGTCTTTTTATCGAAATCCATTTTTCTCCATCAATCCCCTGGATAATATCATCATGCATGAGCTGTTTCACGTCAATATAGGCAAGCCCTGTAAAGCAGGAGAAGAGGAAAATATCCCGTATCTGTTCCAGCCGATCACTCACCATTGCTTTGCTGGCTATAATACTGATCTCATTTTCGGTAAGATATTCCCGTTCAACTGGTTTAACTTTATGTTTATAATTTAAAAATGGATTAACAGACATCCATTCGTTGGCAAGGCAAATCCTGATAATTTTTCCAAAATTTTTTAAATACTTTACAGCTGAATTATTGTTGCATTTGCGTACAGCTCTCAAATAAAAATCATACTCACTTATAAATTGATGGTTGATTTTCTTTAAGGGTACATCACTCACTTTATATTTCCATTGTAGAAAATTAATTGTGTGCTTGAGGGATGTGCGGTATCTTTCAGCTGTTCCACTGGTATATTCACTACCTACCAGAATTTCAACTTTGCGGTTGTGCTCCTCAAAAACACTAACCAGTGTAATTGGTGTTTCTTCCTTTCCCAAAAATCTGTCGCGGATGATATCGGCTGTGATAATTTCATCTTTCTGGACAAGCTGACGATGGATTTCGTAAATCTTGGTTTTTAGATCGGTCAGATATGCGTTTAGGGTTCGGGACTCTTCCGTTTTTCCGCACGATCTGCCAGCCGAAATACTCCATTTCTCCGGTTCGCAGGAGCGTCCTGTAGTAATTTCGGAACGCCTTCCGTCCACCGTAATCCGCATGTAGATGTCTACAGGGCCGTTTTTGTAACTTTTTCTCTTCTTCAAGTAAAAGAGTAAACTCAAATTAATTTTCATAATGACTCACCTTAAAGTGTAACAAATCTAGCTTTGCAGTCATTAAAAATCAAGATGTATATCTTCGGAACATGTTGAAGATTAGTGTTTTATGTCGTTTCGAGTGCGCACTTTTCAAAATTGAATTTACTCACCGAATTGCTCACCTCAAGTATGCTATTTTATGCATATTTTGGTGCTTCCGAAAATTACAAAAGCCCGCTATCATACGATTTGCGGGCTTTTGTAAGGTTTTGAACCATTTTTGGCGGAGAGCGAGGGATTCGAACCCCCGGACCTGTTACAGTCAACAGTTTTCAAGACTGCCGCATTCGACCACTCTGCCAGCTCTCCGCTGCAAAAGTACGAACTTGGCGCAAATCTGCAAATGATTTCCATTCAAATATTTGCATAAATATTTTAAGCATTGCTAATCATTTAGTTAGCTCGCATAAAAACTTTTAAAAAACCAAATAAATGACCAATAAAGGCCATTTTAGTAGCAATTTTGGGCTTTAGGTTTAAACTAAAGCGCCTGTTTAGGGTAAATTTTTTCCCGATCTACAGATAAAATACCGTTTCCCTCAATTGCAAAACAAACCAGGCCGATTAATACGGAGACCGAAAACCAAAATTCCGAATAGGGTTTAAAAATGCCACCAGAAATATTCACAAAGAATACCGCCCCAATCAGTATTGGTAAATTAACCAGGCAGAATACACGGGTATGCGTGCCCAGGGCAATGGCTAAGCCCCCGATAATGTGTAACATAATAATCAGGTGTGCCAATAAGCTAATGCTCACAGCGGTGCCCAAGAAAGCGCCCCTCATTAAATTACTAAAGGCTTGCATATTGATGTAAAAATCAATGCCCTTCCAAATTAAAATAAGGCCTAATAAGATTCTAAAATAGTCTAACCATTTTGGGTGATGATGATCGCCCCAGCTTTGGATTTTCTTAAGCATGTTCATAACTTCTATATTTTGGTTATGACAATTTACAGAAAAATTAAGAAAATAACAAGACTTAACTAATTGATTTTAAGGCTTTTTTTTATCAACAGTTTTACTGTTTACATAGTCGGTTGGCGACATGCCGAACTGTTTGGCAAAGTTTCTGCCAAAGTGAGACTGAGAGCTATAACCAACCATTTCTGAGATTTCGTAAATTTTTAGTATCCCTTCATTTAAAAGCTCGGCAGCTTTTTTTAGCCTTGCCAAATTAATCAGTTCGTTCGGACTAAGGTTAGAAATGGATTTAATTTTCCGGTATAAGGTTGGCCGGCTCATATTCATCTTTTCTGCCAGATGCTCTACATCCAGATCCTGATTGCTGATATTCTTATTGATGGTATCCTGTAATTTTTCTAAAAACAGTTCGTCTGCCTTTGAATAAGCAATACTTTTAAGGTGGAGCAGGGGGGAGCTCGCGAAATATGCTTTGATCTTGTTCCTGTTTTTAATCAGGCTCGAAATCTGTACCTGTAAAAACTCGGGAGAAAAGGGTTTTTCTACATAGGCATCGGCGCCGAGTTCCAATCCTTCAATTTTAGATTGCAATGAATTTTTTGCGGTAAGCAGGATAACGGGGATGTGGCTGAATTCTAAGGTAGATTTTACTTTCGCACAAAATTCGAAACCGTCCATTTCGGGCATCATTACATCGCTAATGATGAGCTGAACAATTTCATGCTGTAATATTTCTAATGCTTCTACACCGTTTCGGGCCTGTAGTACATGGTATTTTTCTTCCAGATCATCTGAAATGAAATCAAGGATATCTTCATTATCATCAACCAGTAACACTACAGATCTTTCCATATCTTCAGTATCTTTTATGGTCAGCGTGCCTACAATTTCTTCCATTTTCCGTTCAGGTTAAATTCTATAAGTTGATGGATAGGCAATTCTAATACAAATATATTAAAATCACGGTCATTAAAATCTAAATAAAGCTCGCCGCTATGCAATTGAGCAAGCGATTTTGAAATCGATAAACCTATTCCGGTTCCTGCCTTTATTTCTGTTTCTTTGCCCCTAAAGAAAGGTTCAAATATCTTGTCTTTAATGTCAATGGGTATCCTATGCCCGTCGTTTTTTACCCTCACAGCAAACTTGTCGCCTTCCAGTAATGATAAGTTGATCTGTACCGTGGTTTTTCCGTATTTAATGGCGTTGTCTACCAAATTACTGATCATTTTGTAAAACGCCTCAACATCGATATAAGCAAGAACTTTTTTCTCGGGTAAATGAAGGTTATACTTCATGTCTTGCTGTTCTGCGGCGGGTTGAAACTGAAGAAATACATCTTTTAGGATTTCTGAAATATCGGCCTTTACGAAGTTTAATGAAAATTCGCTGGTTTCGGTTTTTCTGAAATCCAGTAACTGATTGGTCAGTTTAAGCAACCTATCGGTGTTTCGCCCCATAATCCGTAAATTCTTTTCTATTGCAGGTATGGCATCGGCCTGTTTAATCAGTTTCTCCATCGGGCCGATAATCAGGGTGAGTGGTGTCCTGATTTCGTGGGCAACATTGGTAAAGAATTCGATTTTCGCCTGATACACTTCTTTTTGTTTTTCATGCTCAAAAACTTCCATCCGCCTGCTGTTTTTTAACGCAATTTTTCGGTGATATCTCCGTACCAGAAAGAAGATAATTCCTCCCGCAGCGATCAGATAAAGCAGGTAGGCAATAGGACTGAGGTAAAAAGGAGGACGGATTTTGATCAGTAACTTCGCATTTTTGGTGCTCCAGGCACTACTTCCTTCAACCAATGCTTTCACTTCAAAAATATAATTGCCAGGGGCAAGTTTGGTAAAATAAACCTTCCTGTTGGTTTTTAAATATTCCCAGTTTTTATAAAGCCCTGTCATTTTATAGGCATACTCCGTCATTTCGGGCGATAGATAGCTTAAGGCAGCAAAATCGATACTAAAAGAAGATTGGTTATAGTTCAGTTCGATGGTATCGGCATAAACGATCGATTTGTTGGAAACAGAATCTGTCCCATTTAAACCGATTTCTGAACTGTTGATCTGAAACCCGGTTAAAAATACAGGCGTTTGGTAAGATGTTGCCTTTAAGTTTGCGGGATTGAAGCTGACCAACCCTTTTACGCTCCCAAAATAGGTTCGGCCATCCTCATCCTGATAGGCCGAACTGTAGTTGAACTGATCGGTAAGCAATCCGTTGGCTTTGGTATAGGTTTTGTTTAAACCCGTGGAGGGGTCAAAATGGATAAGTCCCCTGGTACTACTAATCCAGAACTTATTTGCGGCATCTTCTTCAATGCGGAAAAGGTAATTACTGGGAAAACCATTTTTTATGCCATAACGCTTAAATTGATGTGTTTTCTGATCGAACCTGCAAAGTCCGCCACCGTCTGTGGTTACCCAAATCTGCCGTTTACTATCTTCAAAAACACTATTTACGGTGTTATGGCTTAAACTTTTCGCATCTGTAGGAATATTTCGGTAGTTCACATAGCCTGATTTGGATAAGTTAAACTGAAATAAGCCATCGTTAAAGCTACCTGCCCAGATATTACCCTTGCTGTCTTCGATAACCGAATAGTAAAAAATAAAGGGGAGGCCGGCAATAGGTTCAAAATCATCGCGTTTGCGGTTATAACGGTAAATCCCGTTAATGGTTCCAACTAAAATTTCACCAGAGCGTGTTTTACAAAAAGTAACGATAAAGTTGGTGCGTAAGGCATTTCCAACACCTGCCTGGTAATGTTTTATTACCTTTTCTGTTTTCAGGTCTAAAACATCCAGTCCATGTTCGAAAGTGCCAACCCAGAGTTTGTTGCCATCAACCAGTAAACCATGGATATTAGAATAGGCAATGCTTCCAGGTTTTCCATCGGGTAAAAAGTGTTTAAATATTCCTGTTTTTACATCGAGTTTGTTCAAGCCGGCATCTTCCGTACCGATCCAGAAATTTCCATTGCCATCCTTTGTAATTTCTCTTACGTCACTTCCACTGATCGAGTTTGTGCCTTTTTGCGGAAAGTATTTGGTAAACAGTGAAGTATGGCTCGAATAGTAATTTACACCGCCAAAATAGGTGCCTGTCCAAACCCCTCCTTCACGGTCAAGGCAAATGGTGTAAACGGCATTATCACTTAAAGAATAATCGTTATTGTACTGTTTTTTGATGTGGATAACCGCTCCACTTTCATCATTGTAAATGTAAATGCCCGATTCGGTGGCAATCCAAAACTCATGAGGGCCTGTTTTTTTGATATCACGAACAAAAATTGGTGTTTGGTCGTCGTTTAACCGGAGTATATTTTTCGATGCTAAAGTAACAGGGTTGAAAAGTTTGACACCTTGATTGGTGGTGCCGACCAGTAAATTCCCACTTTCGGTTTCCGCAATTCTGGATACCCAGCCATATTCGGTTTTGGCATTTTTACCATTGATATTAAAACGCTGGAAATTATTCGCTTTGGGATTATATTTTTCAACAGTTCCCCTTCCGGTACTGATCCATACGCTACCATCTTTTAAAACCGTTACCAGCGAGGCATCGAAAGGTGCATTATGGGTAAAAGCCTGTACTTTCTTGGTACGCTTTTGATATAGGTATATTTTGAATGAAGATAAGATCCATAAATTTCCACGCTGATCGCTGGCCAGATCTATAATCCGCATCCCTTTGGTTTCTTTAATGATGGTGAAGCTTTCTTTTGCCGGATTGTATTGGTACACGCCGCTGTTTGTACCCACCCAAAGTGTTTGCTCACGATCGTGGTGAAGTGCATAGATTAAATCGTTGCCTAAACTGCCAGCCCGGTCCGGATCGTGGCGATAGGTTTTAAAAGAATAACCATCAAAGCGGTTTAAGCCATCTTTTGTGCCAAACCACATAAAACCGTTTCCATCCTGCACACTGCAAAATGCCGTGTTGTTAGAAAGACCGTTTTCTACCTGGTAATGCCTGAAATAATAAGGTTGCGCCCGCAGCATGTGGACAGAAAACAACAGGCATAAAAGGATGAAGAGTTTTTTCAAGATATCTTGGTCAGCTGCATCAAATATATTAAAGAAATGCTTTGCTTTCAGGCTAAATTGAATTTGAGCGGATACGTAGAAAGATTGAGACAGATTGGTTTGGTATGGGTAAAGAACTCTTTTCTAAACCTGCAAACTGTCAACTGCGAATTGCTAATTAATCTGGGCGTTCCCCTAATCCCGTGAAATACGGGAAAAGGTCGGGCTTTTCAGGGCTGCGCTTCGCTCCGGTACCGATGAAGGATCGGTACTGAACCCTTACAATCCCTAACGCAAACCACCCCGCCCTACGGGCACCCCTCCTTAAAAAAAGGAGGGGAGTAATCAACGCCAGAAAGGCAACCCAGCCCAAGTACCACCAAACCTAAGTAATTTAAATCTCCTAAACGTAAAGCTCGGATCCCGACGCTAGGTCCAACAGTTGCTATACATCATTTTAAGAATAGTTTAAGCATTTTGCTAACCGACTTTAATAAGGCACAAGTTTTAGCGAAGGACGCTGTCAATCCCAAGTGGCAAGAGGATCAAAAAAACAGGTGCAATGCAGAACAAACGGCACCACCAAACCTGAAACGCAGTGGTTTTGTGTTCATAAACGATAATTCAAAGCCATAAAGGAATTGAACACAAAACAAAGTGCCGCTGTTTTTTTGATGTGCGTGGGGCAGTGAGAAGCCACCTTGTTGGATTGACAAGCGCTTTGGGTACTTTGGCGCTCCAAAGTACCATGCCCCCGCGGCATAGAGCGATAGAAGAATATTATAATTAATTGTGTCCACACGGTAGGATTTTTCATCGGGAGGGGACTTGAAGAGATAGCAGGGCTTTCCTAACCGAAATGTGCCAGCCCCTCATTTCCAAAAAACTGTTGTTTAAGATCCTGAGCTGAACTCAGGATGACGACCGCAGGGAAGAGTCGTCATCCGATAGCTATCGGATGCAAGATTGTTTCCTCGAAAGGTCGATTCCATAGAGAGGTCGTCATTTCGACTGGAACACAGTGGAATGGAGAAATCTGTGGACTATATTAAAAGATCTCTCCTCCAAAGGAGTTCCTTCGGAACACTACGGTCGAGATGATACTTAGCGTTGACGGCCACCTTAAAGTAACAGCTGTAATACAAATCGAGACAAAATGAAGAAAGATTGATACAAATGCGTATCCCTCCGAAAAGCTAAAAACCGAATCTTTGGATAAGAATTAAATGGAACTAAATCCATTTAGTTCTTTAACTAACCAAATCCCTAACCTAATATGAAAAGAAGTTTATTCTCTTATGGCGGTTTTGTCTGCCTGGATTGGTACCCGCTTCAAAAAATGTTTCTGAAGCGTAAAGTCCTCTCCGCTATTTTTACTTCCATCACCCTAATCTTACTTTCCTTTCAGCTCAGTGCCCAGGAGCAAACAGCTGTTACCGGAACAGTAACCGACGAAAAAGGAGAAACGGTAGTTGGTGCCAGTATTAAAGTTAAGGGTACCAACACAGGAGTAACAACAGATGGAAATGGAAAATTCAAAATTCAGGTAAGCGATAAAAATGCTACCCTGATCTTTATTTATGTGGGATATGCCAATCAGGAAGTTGCATTAGCCGGCCGTACACAAATAAATGTTAGCCTTAAGCCATCTAATAACGATCTGTCAGAGGTTGTTGTGGTAGGCTACAACACGCAGAAAAAGGAAGCCATTACTGGCGCCATTTCATCAATCAGCAGCAAAGACCTCGAAAAAGTACACGGCGGTTCTACGGTAAGTACAGGCCTGGCCGGAAAGCTACCAGGTGTATCTTTCAGGATGCCTGACGGAAGACCTGGGGCGAGTGCCAATATCCAGATCCGTAATATGGGTAACCCGCTTTATGTTATCGATGGTATCCAACAGGATGCCGGCCAGTTTAATAATATTTCACCTAACGATATCGAAAGTATCAGTGTGCTTAAAGATGCATCGGCTGCTATTTATGGTAGCAGGGCATCAAACGGCGTAATTTTGGTTACCACTAAAAGGGGAAAAAACAGTACACGCAATACCTTTAGTGTTGATGCTTACACGGGCTGGCAGAACTGGGTGCGTTTCCCGGAAACTACCGATGCTTACCAATGGAAAGTAGGGCAGGCTACTGCAGAAATGAACCAGAACGGCGCAACCAGTATTACACAGGCCGAACTCGATAAATGGAAAGCGGGTACGGAATATGGCTACCAAAGCCAAAACTGGAAAGACATTATCATTGCGCCCAACGCACCCCAAACTTCAGTAAACCTAAGTGCTTCAGGTGGAAGTGACAGGGTAAACTATTACTTTTCTGCTACACGTTTGGATCAGAAAGGCGTATATGGAACGGCAAGGGAATTCGATTTTAACCGGACCAATATTCAGAGTAATATCGAAGCTAAAATAACCGATCGTTTTAAGGTGGGTATGCTCATCAATGGCCGTATCGAAAGCCGCGATCAGCCAGGCGTACCGGGGGGAGATGATTACTGGGCTGCCCGTTTTGCCTTGTTGAGAAACAGACCTACCGAACAGGCTTATGCCAATGGCAATCCGAATTATCCGAATGATATAGGGCACAATACCGAGCAGTTCGCTGTACAGAGTAAAGCGCTTAGCGGGTATTGGAAATCGGACTGGAGGGTTTTACAGACCAATTTATCAGCCTCTTACGAAACGCCTATAAAAGGCTTGGAAATAAAAGGTTTATATTCTTATTATATCGCCGATAACGTAATCAATGGACATGAGTATACTTATAATGTATATACCTATCATCCGGAAACGGGTATTTATGAAGAAAAAGTAGGCAGTTCAAACCCATACAGGGAGCGTAGAAATGAAAAAGTTTATACCAATACCTATCAGCTTCAAGCCAATTATAACCGCACTTTTGGCAAACATACCGTAGGCGGCGTTTTGGTGGCCGAGCGTTTAGACCGTTTTAGGACCTATACCTTTCAGCATGCTGTACCACAGACTAATATTTTGCCTGTGCTTCAGTTTGCCGATATGGACGGACAGGATTTTGCGGATATACAGGAAGAGCAGGCCCGTATTGGTTACGTGGGCAGGCTAAATTATAACTACGACAATAAATATTACCTGGAGCTTTCGGGTCGTAGAGATGCTTCATGGAAGTTTGCGCCTGACAGGCGCGTTGGTTATTTCCCTTCGGCATCAATTGGATGGAGAATTACGCAAGAGAAATTTATGAAATCGCTTTTGGGCGAAAGCAATATCTTGAACGATCTGAAACTCCGTGCTTCTTATGGGGTATTGGGAGATGATGATGTAGGCATCGATCCTTTTGCTTACATCCCAGGTTATAATTACAATCAGGGCAGTGTGATATTGGATGGAAAAAACATTACCACTTCGAGAGATAAAGGTCCGATTATCAATAACCTGAGCTGGTTTAAAAGCAAAATTACCGATATCGGACTGGATTTTGTGATGTTCGGCAGTAAACTTTCCGGAACAGCAGATTATTTTTATAGAAAACGTTCTGGTTTACCGGCCATTAAAAACGACGTAATTGTACCTATCGAACTGGGGTATCCTTTAAATGTTGAAAACCTGGAGAGCGATGCACAGTTTGGAGGTGAATTCTCTTTAAACTACAGAGATAAAATTGGTGAGTTTAACTACAATGTTGGTGGAAATATTTCCATTAGCAGAAAAAAACTTTTAGAAAGATACAAACCACGTTTTGGCAACTCATGGGAGAATTACAGAAGTAATGGTACCGATAGATATGCCGATATTTTTTGGGGTTATGAAGTAACCGGTCAGTTTCAGAGTATCGATGAGATCAATAATTACAAAGTTAATATCGATGGAAAAGGAAACCGTTCTTTATTGCCCGGCGATTTAATTTACAAGGATCAGAATGGCGATGGTATTATTGATGGTTTAGATGAAAGACCAATTGGTTATACCACTGCCGGGCAACCGAACATTGGCTTTGGTTTCACCATCGGCGGCTCTTATAAAAACTTCGATTTTACGGCCGATTTTTCTGGTGGTGCCATGTACTCCTGGAACCAGAACTGGGAGCAGCGTTGGGCATTCCAGAACGGAGGTGCTTTGCTGCAGAATTTTGCTGATGACAGTTGGCACCGTACTAATCTTTACGACCTGAACAGCCCATGGGTGGCCGGTAAATATCCTGCAATCCGTTTTAACGACCGCGACCATAGTAACAATACCAGAAACTCGACTTTCTGGTTGCACAATGTTAGGTACCTAAGGGCACGTACACTTGAAATTGGTTATACTTTGCCAAAAAGATGGGCAGAAAAAATCAAGATCCAGAATGCAAGGGTATATGTAAACGGGTATAACCTGTTTTCCATCGATAACCTGAAAGAATATGGCGTAGATCCTGAAATTGCAGACGATAATGGACTGCAATATCCACAGAACAAGTTCTTTAACATCGGTCTTAAATTATCGCTATAACATGAAAAAGACTAATCAAATGAAAAAATACATATATACATTTGCTGCCATTGCATGTTTAAGTTTTGCGCAGTCGTGTAAAAAAGATTCCGAATTTTTGGATAAGCAACCTACCAGTACCCTGCCGATTGATGCAGTGTGGAAAGACCCTAACCTGGTACTTACCGTGGTTGGCGATCTGTACGATCGTTTCCCTGATTTTCAACGTATCGAATCATGGTGGTTATTTGCCGATTTTGATGAAGGTTTTGCCTCCGCCAGCGGTGATTATTTTCGCCACCAGAATTTAGAATATGGATACGACGCATGGAGATACTGGGATATAGGCGTTTACAGGCTTGTAAACGACCTGAACCTGTTTATTAAACGCGGGCAGGAAGCTACAGCTTTAAAAGCCGAAGACCGCGACCGTTTTCTTGCTGAGGCACGTTTTATCAGGGCTGGAGTATACTTCGAGATGGTAAAAAGAATGGGCGGTGTTCCGCTGATTACTGTTCCCCTGGCTTATGATTATAGCGGAGATCCAAGTTACCTGCAATACCCAAGGGCAAAAGAATCTGAAATTTACGATTTTGTGATTGCTGAACTGGAAGCTGTTAAAACCATACTTCCGGATAACGCAACCATACAGAGCAGGGCTACAAAAGCAGCTGCCCTGGCTATGGAATCGAGAGCTGCGCTTTATGCAGGTTCTATTGCCAAATATAGCAATGCCCAATTAACCCTTCCAGGTGGAGAGGTTGGCATTTCTGCTGCAATGGCTAACGGTTATTTTACCAAAGCTTTAAATGCCGCAAAAGAAATTATCGATGGCGGTAAATATTCGCTTTACAAAAAGAACCCAAACCTATCTGATAATTTTGCCGCCCTTTTTACCGATAAAGGCAGTAATCCGGAGGTGATCTTTGCTAAAGATTTTAAATTGAAAACCAATAAAGTTCATGGTTTTACCATCGATAACCAGCCGCGCTCTTCTGCCGAAGAAGCACAGGGTGGAAGGTTAAACCCTTCATTAAATCTGGTGCAGTCTTTCGAAAAACTCGATAATACCTATGCCTCTTTAGCTTCGGTTGATGGCAGTGGAAACCCGGTTTATTATACCAATATCACCGATATTTTTGCTGGCCGCGATGCACGTTTAGCCGGTACTGTAATTCTCCCCGGAACACAGTTTAAAGGTAAAACGGTTGATATATGGGCGGGCTATCAATTGGCTAATGGTACAATTGTAACGGGCGACAATTTTGCGCAGAGTAAAAGCAATGTACTTCCCGGTAACCCAGGTTCGGTGCAGGTAGTGGGCGGTGATGGTCCTGTTGATGGGCTTGAATTCAGCGCACAATCAGGTTTTTACGTGCGTAAATATTTAGATCCTGCTACAGGTTCAGGCCAGATTGGTACCCGGAGTGATGTATGGTGGATCCGCTACCGTTATGCCGAGGTTTTGTTAAATGCTGCCGAAGCCGCTTTTGAGTTGGGCGATGCAGCTACTGCAGCCAATTATATTAAACCGGTAAGAGACCGCGCGGGATTAACCACAGCACTGAGCCCGGCCAATATTACTTTCGACCGTATCGTACACGAACGAAAAGTAGAATTTGCCTTTGAAGGACATCAGCTTTGGGATATGAAACGTTGGAGACTGGCCGATAAAGTATGGAACGGCAATAATATGTCGGCTGCTGATTTTACCAATGCCAGTAATATCGGAAGCGCAACACGTACCAGTACACAAGTGTTTGGTTTGTGGCCATATAAATACTACAACCCGGGTAATGCCAATCACCTGAAGTATATTTTTAAGGTGATTAAACCCAGCCGTGTAACTGCAGCGCACCGCTTCCGTATCGGCAATTACTACTCTTCAATCGGGCAGGATGTACTTAACGGCAACCCGAAAATTATCAGAAACCCTAATCAATAATCAGATATAGACATGAAAAATAGATTTTATTTCATTATAGGGGCAATTATAGCCGTGTTATTCTCCTCTTGTAAAAAGGATAACTACGAAGCACCTGCAACCGATTTTACAGGAAGGATCGTATATAAGGGCGAAGCCATCAATGTGCAGTACGGCCAGGTAAATTTCGAACTTTGGCAATCTGGCTTTGGCAATTATTCCGCACTGAATGTAAACCTTAGCCAGGATGGCAATTTTTCGGCTAAGTTATTTGATGGGAACTACAAACTGGTTTTCTCCCCAAACCAGGGACCGTTTTTGTGGAAAAAGAATGCAGCCGGCAAACAAGATACCATAGCAGTAAATATTAGCGGCAATAAGGTGATGGATATAGAAGTAATGCCATATTATATGATCCGTGGTGCTAGTTTAACAGCTGCATCTGGAAAAGTGAACGGGTTCTGCAAACTGGAAAAAATCATCACTGATGCCAATGCAAAAGATATAGAAAGTGTATCGCTTTATATCAACAAAACACAGTTTGTAGATGGTGGCAATAATATCGGGGTACAAGAACTTAGAGGTGCAGCTCTTGCCGACCTGAATAACTTAAATATGAGTGTAAGTATCCCTACGATTGTACCGACACAAAATTATGTTTTTGCCAGGATAGGAGTTAAAATTGCAGGAGTAGATGACCTGATTTTTACGCCTGTTACTAAAATAAGTTTTTAGTTAATGACAGTATCCACGAGAAAAATCGTCATCTCGACTGTAGCGCAGCGAAATGGAGAGATCTAATAGATTTCTCGGCTACGTTGCACTCCGCTCGAAATGACGATCTCTTAAGATGATATTATACTTTAAAGTTTCGTCATTCCCGCGCAGGTTGGGAATGACGATCAATCGAAGTATTATTGATAATCATTACCTTACCCTTAGCAAATCATATTAAATGAAACATCTTTTCGCTTTTTTTTTATGCTTCTTCGTATTTTCTATTGGTAAAAACGTGTTTGCGAAGCAACTAAACGATACCATTTACCTGGCCGATCCAACGATTTTTTTAGATGGCGGTGTATATTATTTATATGGCACCAGTGGCGATGAAGGCTTTTTGGTTTATGCTTCCAGCGACCTTAAAAACTGGACTAAACCGATCGGAAAAAATAAAGGATTTGCATTAAAAAAGGGCGATGCCTTCGGGAGCAAGGGGTTTTGGGCCCCGCAGGTATTTAAAAGAGGCAAAACCTATTTTATGGCCTATACTGCAGATGAGCAGATCGCCATTGCGCACAGCAATAGCCCGGCAGGACCTTTTGTCCAGGATGAATTAAAATCTATTTCAGGTACAGGCAAGCAGATCGATCCCTTTGTATTTACCGATACAGATGGAAAAAACTACCTCTACCATGTAAAACTCGATCATGGCAACAGGATTTTTGTAGCAGAACTGAAAAATGATTTTTCTGATGTAGTCCCTGAAACAACAAAAGCTTGTTTGTCAGGAACAGCACCCTGGGAAAATACAGCGAAAACCGATTGGCCGGTAACCGAAGGGCCAACGGTAATCAAAAAGGGGAATCTTTACTATCTTTTTTATTCGGCTAATGATTTCAGAAATCCTGATTATGCTGTGGGTTATGCTACTTCAAATTCAGCTACCGGTCCCTGGATAAAGTATCAGGGCAACCCGATTATCAGTAAAAAGGCATTGAAAATAAACGGCACAGGGCATGGCGATTTCTTTATGGATAAAAACGGCGCATTACAATATGTTTTCCATACCCATCATTCAAATTATAAAGTATCGCCAAGAGCTACAGCTATAATCAAAGCGGCCTTTATAAAAGACAAAAATGAGCATTTTCGCATGCAGATCGACCCTGAAAGTTTTCGGTTTTTAATGCAAAGTACAGCAAGAATTAATTGATTGCATTTGTAGAAATATTGAGATAAAAATAGGCCGGTTTAAGAAAAGAAATCGCTTGTTTTAAAGATTAACGAATACCATTGATCAAAAACATGAAATACGTAAGCGCTTAAAAATGAATTACTTGAAAATAAGATGTCTGTTTGTTGCATTGTGCCTGTTGCACGTAGCAGGTTTACATGCACAAACATTTACCAATCCTTTACTGCCATCGGGTGCCGATCCTTATAGTTATTATAAAGATGGTTACTACTATTATACCCATACCACCGGAAACCGGGTGGATCTTTGGAAAACCAAAACGCTGGATGGCTTGAAAGATGCGGAGCGGAAAACCATTTGGCGCGCACCTGCCGGAACCCTGTACAGTAAAGAAATCTGGGCACCAGAAGTGATGTTTTTAAGGGGTAAATGGTACGCCTACTTTGCAGCTGATGACGGGAGAAATGAAAACCACCGCATGTACGTTTTAGAAAATGCTTCAGCCGATCCGATGAAAGGCGAGTGGGTATTTAAAGGCAAAGTTGCCGACCCGACTGATAAATGGGCCATTGATGGCGACGTGATCGATTTTAAAGGCCAGCTGTATATGATCTGGTCTGGATGGGAGGGAGATGAAAACGGCAAACAGGAAATTTTCATCGCTAAACTTAAAAACCCCTGGACGATAGAAGGTAAACGGATAAAGATCTCTACGCCTAAATTTAAGTGGGAAAAAATCGGGGACCTTGGTGGAGGAGCACATGTGGATGTAAACGAAGGACCTCAGTTTTTGCCGCACGGTGATAAAATATTTATCATTTATTCGGCCAGTGGCTGTTGGACAGATTTTTATGCCCTGGGTATGCTTTCAGCTTCAGCTAAAAGCAATCTGCTCGACCCCGCTTCCTGGACAAAATCCGATCAACCTGTTTTTCAGCAATCGCCAAAAGACGGCGTTTATGCACCTGGCCATAACTCATTTTTTAAATCGCCAGATGGCAAAGAAGATTGGATCCTATATCATGCCAACGATAAACCGGGCCAGGGCTGCGGAGGTTTCCGCTCGCCCCGGGCCCAAAAGTTTAGCTGGAATGCCGATGGGACACCAAATTTTGGAACTCCGGTAAAAGCAGGATTGAGCTTAACATCACCATCAAACCGCAATTAAAAATAATCAGATATATACCGATATGAATTTAAAAAACTACGCGCTACTTGCTGTCTTGAGCTTTAACATCGGCTTGGGTTTTGCGCAAAAAACAAAAAAAAATACTGAGCCCGCAAAGGTTTGGACAATAGAAAAAGCCAATGCCTGGTACAAAGAGCATAAATGGTTAACGGGTGCCAACTACATTCCTTCCAATGCCATTAACCAGTTGGAAATGTGGCAGGCGGATACTTTTTCACCCGATCTGATCGATAAAGAATTGGGCTGGGCTGAAGGAATCGGTTTTAATACGCTACGCGTATTCTTGTTTAGTAAAGCCTGGAGTCAGGATCCTGAAGGTTTTAAAAAGAGAATGGATCAATTTTTAACCATTACCCAAAAACATGATATTAAACCGATGTTTGTCTTTTTCGACGATTGCTGGAATAAAACTTCGGCGATTGGTAAACAGCCAGAGCCTAAAACGGGTATTCACAATTCGGGCTGGTTGCAAGATCCTGGCGATCCGGCTTTTAAAGAAGAAGCCAATTTTCCAGAACTCGAAAAATATGTGAAAGATGTACTTACCCATTTTGCACATGATAAAAGAATTTTACTTTGGGATTTGTACAATGAACCTGGAAATAGCGGAAAGTTAGAAGCCACCATACCTTTGTTAACCAAAACCATTAGCTGGGCAAGGTCGGTTAATCCCGATCAGCCGATTTCTATCGGATTGTGGAGCTGGGGTTTCGAAAAGCTTAACGAAATACAACTGGCCAACTCAGATATTGTAACCTACCATAACTATGAGGCACCAGACTGGCACCAAAGAACCATAGATCTGTTAAAAGCCAGCGGCCGGCCACTGATCTGTACCGAATATATGGCCCGATCGCGCAACAGCCGTTTCGCTAACATTTTGCCCATGCTTAAAACTGAAAATGTTGGCGCTATAAACTGGGGTTTTGCTGCGGGTAAAACCAATACCAAATATGCCTGGGATACCCCGCTTGCCGATGGATCTGATCCGATTGAGTGGTTCCACGAAATCTTTCAGCCCGATGGTACCCCATACCGCCTGGATGAGGTTAACCTGATTAAAAAACTCAATAACAAATAAATTATTGTCAGTAGGGAGATCCGAAGAAGTTCGTGAAAATTATTGTCAGTCTGTCCAAAGGACTCCTACGGAGAGCGGAGTCGAAGACCCTTATTTGAAGATGGAAATATTTGTCTTTTTAGAGGCTATCATTGACAAATTCCAATAGAATAGTCGTCATCTCGACTGTAGCACAGCGAAATGGAGAGATCTATCTAGACAGATTTCTCGACTGCGTTGCACTTCGCTCGAAATGACGGTAACTATGGGGATTTTTAAACGTAAATTAATTGCTGTCATTCATATTGACTTTTATGAAACAAATAAGCCGTCAGGATGAAACTATTCTTTGCTTAAATAAAAACATTGCCAAACCTTAACTTTAACACACAAATTTAAACCAATGAACAACAAAGTATCCATCCTTTTCTCGCTGCTGGGGCTCTCGCTTTCCCTTTCTGCGCAGCAGCAAGACAAATCGTGGTCGATGGTAAAAGGGAAAATCTCTTCACCATGGGCCCAGGAAGTTAATCCTAAAAATGTATTGCCGGAATATCCCCGCCCACAGTTTGAGCGTACCGGTAACTGGAAAAACCTCAACGGACTTTGGGATTATGCCATTTCCGCAAAATCACAACAGCCTGCAATTAACCAGGGTAAAATCCTTGTGCCTTTCGCGGTAGAGTCTTCACTCTCGGGTGTTGGCAAAACAGTTGGTCAAGATAGCTTGCTCTGGTATAAAACCAGCTTTACCGTGCCTGCAAACATGAAAGGCAAAGAAATTTTGCTTCATTTCGGTGCGGTTGACTGGAGAAGCACCGTGAGCATCAACGGTAAAGTGGTAGGTAAACATGAAGGTGGTTTCGATCCTTTCAGTTTTAATATCACTCCGTTTTTAAACAAGAGTGGAAACCAGACTTTAACCGTAGAAGTTTGGGACCCTACAGATGAGGGACCTCAGCCAAGGGGAAAACAGGTTAAAAAACCAGAAGGAATCTGGTATACCCCGGTAACCGGCATCTGGCAAACAGTGTGGATTGAGGCGGTAAATAAAGTACATATCGATCACATTAAAGTAACGCCGGATATTGATCAGCAAACGGTATCGGTTATCCCATTTTTAACCGGTGCCAGTGCAGGAGACCAGGTTAAGGTTTCGGCATGGGATGGTACTACGAAAGTGGCTGAGCAGACCGCTGATGGCACTGGCGCAATCAGTTTAAAAATTGCTAATCCTAAACTTTGGAATACTAAAAATCCGTTTTTATACGACCTGAAAGTGGAGCTGATCGCTAAAAACAAAAAGGTTGATGAGGTAAAAAGTTATTTTGCCATGCGCAAAACCTCAATAGGTAAAGATCAGAACGGTATTCAGCGTATGCTCTTAAACAATGAATTTGTTTTCCAGTATGGTCCGCTGGATCAGGGTTGGTGGCCAGATGGGCTTTACACCGCACCAACAGATGCCGCTTTAAAGTTCGACATAGATAAAACCAAAGAAATGGGTTTCAATATGATCAGAAAACACATTAAAGTAGAGCCTGCCCGTTGGTATTACTACTGCGATAAAGCCGGTATGCTGGTTTGGCAGGATATGCCAAGCGGCGATCTCGGTAACGGCTGGGAGAACCGCCCCGGTATTTTAGACCATGGATCGGATAAAAACCGAAGTGCCGAATCTGAAGGATATTACAAAAAAGAGTGGAATGCCATTATTGATGCACTTTATAATGTGCCCTCTATTGTGGTATGGACACCTTTCAATGAGGCCTGGGGACAGTTTAAAACAGTAGAAATTGCCAAATGGACAAAAGAGAAAGATCCTTCAAGACTGGTGAATACGGCCAGTGGAGGCAATTTCTATCCGGTAGGCGATATTATCGACCTGCACAATTACCCGCATCCGGCTATGCCGAGTCCTGATTATTTTGGAAAAGACTATGCCCTTGTGCTTGGTGAGTTTGGTGGTCTTGGTCTGCCCATTGATGGCCACGTGTGGCAACAGAAAAACAACTGGGGTTATCAGAGTTTTAAAAACAAAACCGATCTTTTTAATAAATATGCCCAGTTTATGAAACGTTTAGCAGAATTAATCCCATTAGGGCTTTCTGCCGGAGTGTATACCCAAACTACCGATGTAGAGGTAGAAACCAATGGCTTGATGACCTACGACAGAAAAGATATCAAATTTTCTGAAGCACAGATGAAAGCTTTGCACGATAAACTGTACAACATAAATATACCAGTGCGGAAATAATCTCACCTTTTATATTTCAAAGAAGAGGTTGTATCATAGATATAGATTTGTCATCCTGTCCAAAGGACTCCTGTGGAGAGCTTGTCGAAGGACCTGTTTAAATACGCTTTAAAGTGTTTCGACAGGCTCAACATGACAGCATCTGGGCTGAAATCGCCTTTATGATACAACTTCAATAATTTTATTATTATAAATGAGTTTTTTTATTTGTCCGCAACCGAAAGGGTACTTTGTGTTGGGCAAGGAAATATGCTAATATTTGTTTACCCCTTTATTACCTATTGTTTACCCTTTCTTGCTACCAAGTTAACCCCAGGGTTACCCCAGGCTTACCTATTCTTTACCTTTTGGTTACCTAAAAGGTAAAGCCAATGCCTGCTTTAGGGCTTTCTTCGGTAAGCCAGGGCCGATGCTGCCCGCCAGCAAGTACCTTTAAGTCGTAACAGTTATATTCGCCTTGTACTGGTCGAGAAACTTTAATTCATATGAAAAAAATGTTATCTTCCGCTAGATAATAATCCTGACTGCGGCAATTTTTCCTTAAGTTAACCAGATGAAACCACTCGATTTTTCCACTTTCCCTGTACTCGAAACCGAGCGATTGATCCTTCGCAGGCTTTCGTTGGAAGATGCTCCTGTAATTTATCAGTTGCGTTCGGATGTTGAAGTGGCTGTGCTGACGGGCAAGGCACCCTTCATTCATATTGATGAAGCCATTGCCTACATCAATAAAATTGATCATCTGATCAATAATGATGAATCTATATACTGGGTTGCTTCTTATAAAGGTGATAACGCTATGATAGGAGCAGCCTGCCTATGGAATTTTGACCTCCGGAATGAGACTGTAGAATTGGGATATGAGTTGCTTCCTGAGTTTCAAGGTAAAGGTATAATGGTAGAGATTATTACTCGCATACTCCAATATGCATTTGAGGTAATGGGCATCAAAACGATTGTTGCTTACCCATCTAGTGATAACCCGCCTTCTGTAAAACTACTCGAAAAAATGGGGTTTAAAATTGCATCAAGCGATCATCAAAATACGCATGCAAATGTTCCGGGCATGCTTACATTTATCCTTACAAGTTATCCATAGCAATAAAATGAAGGTGGTAACCATCTAGGCCCTTGCCAGCCTAAACTCATTGTAACACATTACAATATTGAAGCCAAGAAAGAGTATCGCTTCTGAACTTACCTTTAGTTTATTAATATCTACACCAATGGCTGTAGAAATAACCAACGTAGAGAAAACCAGGATGGCACTTACGAAAATGCTCACAAAAGCCGAACGCAGTAACATCGTTATCCTAAACAGGTTTTTTTGAAAAAAAACTTCAGGCCTACGGATCATTTCCACCAGGTTGATAAAGATAAAAAGACCGATAATGAAAATATATGCATTCATATAGGGCGCTGTATGATCCCACACCAAAAGACCAAAATAACCTTCAGAAATGAAGTATCCGATAATGCCCAGGCAGATCAGGCTTTTTAAAACTGTCCAGAATTTTTTGTTCCCAAGCATGAGGTAGAGTTTGGGGTATTTAAGACTGTCAACACGGTCTGCAAAACTTAGTAACCTTAACGAAGGGGGTACAAAGGGGTTAAATACGCCCAGCAGCATGAGCATAATGGTACTCGAAAACTGAAAAACAGCATCACTGATTAATCTGTCCATTTTGGCCTGGTCTAATACAGTATCATCAGCATAGGTAAATATAGACAGGCAGATAAGAACAATAATCACAAAATGAAATACCACGCCAACATAACTGCTGAAAGCTGTATTGTTAAGCCGCAGATCTTCACTGCGCTGTGTTTTGTCGTCGGCAGATGAGAACCTGGCTGAAAGTGTTTTGAGCGAATCGGCCGTAGCCCTTACCATGAACGCTATGGCGAGGATAAAAATCCCTATCCCAATAATAAAACAGGCGATCCCGGCAGCCTCAAAACTGTACAGGCCTAAAAGAAATATAACTAAAGCGATGGAGATGGCTACGTATTTATACTTCACCCGGGTAAAGCCGTGCAGATTTAGCAGGAGCGTATAAAACAGTCCAAATGCACTGCCAATAACAGTAGCCATTAATATTTTTGAAATAATAGTTCCACCCATGTTTCCCGATTAAAAAACTTATGCGATGTTAGCAAAAAAAACTGATGGATTGACTTACCGATAAGCCGGTTATTAAATAATTGAGTTTAGCGTATTGATAAAGAGATTAAATACCCATGTGTTTATTCGATAAGAGGTTAGTATTCGTCTTTCCAGTCTATAACCTTTACCTCATCGCCAACACGGATAACCCCTGATTGTTGATGAAGGAGGTTCTGGCCGAACATGATTTTTTTACCTACTGTACGGTAGCTGGCCAATGTTCTTAGTGGTTCCTGCCCTTTTTCGCCAGTTTGCTGATCGATGGTAATGAGCACGCATCTGGCACATGGTTTTATTGCCGAAAACAATACCTCACCAATGTGAAAAGTTTTAAAACCATCCTCAACATGTGGATACCCGCCGATAAAAACAAAATTTGGGCGGAAACGGTCCATTCGGATTGGATCATCGAGCTTTTCATTAAGCCCGTCAAGCGAAGATTGGCCGATAAGCAGGCAAGGATAACCATCGGCAAAACTCACTATTTCATCATTTGTGGCATAATCCCGATCTACCAATCTTTTTTCAGTTAAAGGCATTTTTACCAATCTAACCTTAAAATTCAGGAAATTAGAAAACCAATCGCTTACGGCTTTATTTACTTCAAGTGCAGTGGCAGTATCGTTCCAGATTACAACAGATAGCGCTTCTCCGGTATCTTCATCCAAAGAAAATGATATGCTTTGCTCAGGTAATGCTTTATGAGAAACGCTTAATTTACCGCCCCCAATATTTACTTGCAGCAGTGCCAGTTTAAAATGTTTCCGTTGGGTAATAAAGATGCCTTCCTCATCAACGAGCATCCATCTTCTATCGTATTGCAGTCCTCTTTCTTCGAGCAGTGCTTTTTCAAGCCGTATTCCACCTAGCGATTTAATGGGATAGATATTGATTTCAGAAAGGACAAGTTTGTTCATGTTATCTTCAATTATAAAATTTCGATGTTCTTCTGCTCAAATGCCTCAAATATCTGTGCATTGATCATGCTTCTGGTCAAATCGGCTTTCGATATATCCTTGCACCAGAAATAAATATTGATGGTACTGTTAAGCTTACTCACCGGGCTGATCATAATAATAGGTTCTTTGCTGATAAAAACATTGCTGTTCGCTACAATAATTTCCCTGATCAGATTTACCACTTCGGTAGAATTAAAAGGTTTTGCAATCAATAAAGAAATGTCTACCCGCATCTGGTTATTGCTCAGTGTCCAGTTGATGATGTTATTCGATAAAATAGAACCGTTAGGGATAATAATTTCAGCGCCTTCGTCGCTAAGTAAGGTACTGGAGCGTACGCCGATTTCCTTTACCCTTCCTTTTTTATTGCTCAGCTCCACAATGTCGCCTATTCGGATGGTTTTATCAAAAATAAGGATAATACCCGATACAAAATTGCTTACAATATTCTGTAAGCCCAACCCAATTCCCACGCCTAATGCGCCCAGGATAACCGTGATTTTATCAATTGGCAGTCCGGAGGCAGCAACGGCGATTAAAAAGCCACCAATTAATAACACTAAACGGGTTACGAGTAATTTCGAACGCTCTCCTTTGTTATCGTCAAAACTGTCATCACCGGTATCGCCAAAGAAATAAGCAATGTATTTCTGCAAAAAGTTGGCAATCCAGATTATACCCAAAAACAGTACAATACCGCCAAAGGTAAAAGAGAAGTTGCCTATGATTCTTTTTTCGGTGAGGATTTCCATTACCGACTGGTATAATCCATTAAAAATATTCAGGTTGGTGGTAAATATCACAAACCAGATTAGGGTAGCACCAATGCCGGTTAGCCTTTTAAGTCCGGCAATTACAGGCTGCCAATCAAAATACTCTGGAAATCCTTTACGGATCCTGCTGCTTTTCATCTGTAACAAAAAGGCCTCTACCAATACTTTGGCCAGGATGGTTAGCGATATGGCATTTAAAAGTGAGCTTACCCCGGTAGAGTAAAAAATCTGCGTAAGGGTAAAGCGGCCAAATAGATTACAAAAGGTGGCAATGATGGCAAAGCCAACATATATAAAACCCGTGGCGAGGATCATTCTGTATCTTTTGGTTTTCTCATCGAGCATTTTCCATACCATAATGCCATAGGCAACAGAACTGGTGGTTAAGAACAGGAGGAGCCAACGCTGGTATCTTGGTGGCATACCCAAAAGGCGTAAGAAAACCGGGGCAAGAAGAAGTACCACAAATATGCACCAGTAGTAAAACAACTTTGAGCCTAGTTTTTTGCGGAAAAATACGGTGAGCAAAATGGCCAGTATAATCTCAACAGCTTCGATGTAAAGTGCAGGCGCCCTCAGATCGAATATTGGGGCCAATGCAAAGAGCATGATGAAAGTAATTAAGTAGGGCTGCGGACTGACCAGTGAAAAACCATCAAGGGTTTCTAAACGGCCACGCTGTTTTACGCTTCTAAAATTGAAGAATACCCAAAGGAAGAATATGGTACAGGTAAAAAGTAATAACAACCGGCTGCTCCTGGTGTACACAAAATAATAACCCGATATTTCTTGCTCTCCTTTAATAAACCTACGGAAGCCCATGCTTTTATTGGCCGGTCTGTTTACTGTTTCCCACAAATAACGGCGCTCTTTACCAAAAGCTTTAATGCTAACGGCATCGAGCTGACTATCAGTAAGGTACATCAACTCTTTAATATTAATGAGGTTAGAAGAGGTTCTGGCCTGCAGGTTGTTGATGGATAAGGTAGTCGTTTTCAGTAGACTATCCATCACTATACGCTTCTTCCTTAACTCAGCAAACTGATCTTTAAACATAGTCTGGACCGCAGGTACGGTAAATAATTTAATCAGTACGGTATCTTTACGCAGGTTAAGAATTTCTGTTTTTAGAGCCCGCAACTCCTTTTCATATTCATCCAGGTCTGACAAACAATC
Source organism: Pedobacter sp. R-06 (assembly GCF_049913135.1). Lineage (NCBI taxonomy): Bacteria > Pseudomonadati > Bacteroidota > Sphingobacteriia > Sphingobacteriales > Sphingobacteriaceae > Pedobacter > Pedobacter sp. R-06. The sequence continues at coordinate 515,419 of NZ_CP183977.1, forward strand.
TTTATTATTGCTCTGTAATTCTTCCAGCAGGGTTTGATCCATCTGCAGGTTTTGCAGGTTGGGTGATCTGTCGCTTTGCGTTAACCGGCTTTTAAGCAGTGCCAGTGCAGCCTCATCCTGCGTTAAATGTGCTTCTATTGGCTTAAGTTTCTTAAATGAGCCAACGGTAACCGGAACTTTATTTACGGTTTCAAATACCTTTTCCAGGTGCGCAAGATAATCGCCTTTGGTCAATGTAGCAGAATCCGAAAGAATAGATACGTCCTGTCCCTTATCTGATAACCTGTCCTTTTGTGCAAATGCACTACCCATAATAATAACGGTAAAAAGCAGGGGTAATAGATTTCGGAATAGTATAGGGAAATTATTTATTGTTATCATTGGATTTAAAGAAGTATTGGGAAATATCCTTTTTAAGGATATATGTTGCCAAAAATAAGGATTAGAATTGATTTTACAGCTGGTGGTTTTGGCTATTTCATTTACAATGAATGTTAAAAATGCGAGCGCATTAATGCCCGAACGAATTTAATGCAAATTAATACTGTTGTTCGATAAAAATTAAATAATTTCAATTCAGCATTTGCTATTTTCAAGTTTAAAAGCATAAAAATGATCTATTGTGAATAATTTTTAACGAAATACAATTTGCTTTGTTTTTATCAGGCTTTTCTATTACGGTAACCGCACAGGCCACATGGCGGATTGTGAAAGATTTTGATTCCGCCCTGAAAAATAAATAAAAGCTGCAGAAGATTAACCATAAACAATCGATGAAGAAACAGAATAAAATTATCCTCGGGGTTTTAACGTGCATGATGTTGGTAGCCATTTCGTTGATGTATAAACTGCATTGGTTTGGCGCAGGTATGAAACCCCAGCATGCTGCAAGCAGTAACTCTGACCATGTTGTTGCGGTTGTGCGCGATACACAAGCAGTAACACTTAACCCTAAAACTGAAATTCCGAAAGAAGCGAGGCAGGTCGAATTTTCACAAAGCGGAAACACTATTGAAGATTTTGTTCCCGGATTATATAAAATTGCAATGGATACCAAAGGCCTTTTAAATAATGACGAACTGGAAGATGTAGTTTTAGTGCTCCAGAATAAGACAGACAGTACAGATTTGCGCCCTACCTTAGTTTTGTTGAAGCAGCCGGAAGGTGGGTACCGTTTATACGCCAGCTCCTGGCTGGCCATTGGCGCTGCCTACATTAATGGCGATTACCAGCAATATGACAGTGAAGACATCAGCATAGATCAAAAAAGAAATTTAATTATATCAACTTACGGCAGCGGTCCGGTAGGTAACCGCGAAACCAGGTACCGTTTTATAGACAACGAACTTGTTTTTACTTATATGGAAACGTTTAACGCGGGTGCAGGCCAGCAAACCAGGGTAACCTATGATGTTTTAAACCAAAAGGTAACGGTAGAAGATATTAATACCATGAAAGAGGATATGCCTGCTGCAGTTAGCCATGGTACTTTGCCACAACACCCGCCTTATCTTTTTAAAGAGATTGATCCGACAACGGTTTTCTCAGAATAACGGCAAAACATCGCAAGGCAAGGAGCCTTGTTTTTAAAAGCTATTGACTTGAAATATAAGCCCGTCGTTTAAATTTTAAACAGAGGATGATTGGTTTTATTCCTTTGTGAGGTAGATATTCATCACGCCTCTTGCAGCAATTTGGTTAGTTCCATAAATAAGCGATTGTTTATCCGTTACCTCAGCGCTAATCCGCATGTACTGATCGGTCTGTGCTACAATGCTCCAAGTGGTCTGTGCGGCAAAATTAGGATTGCTAAAAGTGAGGATACGGTTATCTGCATTTCGTCTCAGGATATAATCTGAAAACTTTACCGATGTATTAATATCAGTAGAAACTTTTACCTGTTTATCATCAAATGTCCAATACGATTTTATGGCATCTGCCACGATATGGCTAACTTTGATTCCCGAAGAATTATAAAGCTCGAGGTCATACCCACCTGTCGACCATTTGCCATTCAGGGTTTCATTCGTGGCAGTATCGGTGTCTTTTTTGCAACCCGATATATTGATGATGATACATAACAGCAATAAAATACGTTTCATACCTGGCCTTTAGATGATTGAAGATAAATAAACCAAAACGAATTCACAAATCTAATATACGCTAACCCGGCTATCTGTAATTGAATTGGCACATTTAAATTTATTTACCTCGGCTTGTAGCAAGTAACGCTATATACACGTTTATACCTTAAATTAACACTAAGCATTAATGAAAAAAATCTTGTCAATTTTGCTCGTATTATTTTGCATCGCCGGATGTAAAAAGGAAAAACAGGGAAATTATTCTGAAACCATAACAAAGGGCGAAAAATGGGGAATAAAGATCGGCAGTTCACATGCTGAAGTATACACCCAACTGCAAAAGGCAGGACCAAGCCTCGACTTTCAGCAGGTGGCAATTTTTGGCCACAAGCCTTACAGTTCGCCAGAAAGCCTCGGCCAGCTTCTTCCTTATTATTATGCGCTCACTATTTATAACAATACCGGGACTTTAGACCGTGTAGTGCTGTTTTTTAGCGGAGATAAAGTACAGCAGATTGCCACAGGCGGCGGCCTCAGCACACCAGTAAGCAAATGGCCGGAAAATGTGGCTGATGATACCGCAATAAAGGTTGATGACCCTGTTTCAGGTTTAACAGCAAAGCTGATCAAAATCCATCAGTTACCAGCCTATGCAGCTTATGGATTTGTACTTTCCGATAAGCCATTAAACAAACCGTACGATCCGGATATGAATAATCACGATGACTGGCAGTTTGGCTTTTCAAACTTTGTAAGTGCAAGCATCAGCGGATCTTCAACAGTAACCCTTCATTTCAAGGCAGGTAAGCTGGAAAGTATAGACCACGATTATTGCGAGGGGCAAATATTTAATTGATTCGAATCTGCTGAAATTAAAAAAACAGGTATCATAAATGGGAGTTTCCCAGCAGCGTTTTACTGCAATTTCACGATTACCTCAAAATGCTTTTAGCAACAAGGGAGTTTAGTGAATCAGTTTAAAAATAAACGAGGACGTATCATAAAGTTGAAATCGCCCCTATGGTACAACCTCGTTTTTGAATATAAATTATACTGGCGATGCATGTGCATCATTTACAGATTTAACGTATCCATTAAATTAACGGGTCGGAATCCTGATTGCGGGGATTGTGCGCTGGAAAACTATTCTTATCGAAATGATGGTGACGATAAAAGTTTGCACGGTCAATCTCTACAATTTCATCTTCCATCCGTAACGCCGCCGGACTTCCAATTACGCTGCGGATCTGGTTCTCCAATTCAGGGGTAACCTCACCAATAATATATCTCGGCATTGCCCTGAACTGATCTTGGTGGATATCGGGTAAAATAACTTCTTTTTTATCTTCGCCTAAATTTGCGAGCCCGATGGGTATCAGCACAGCCTTTTCCTCCAAATCTTCGCCCATATCGACAAGCTCCACAATAACATAGCGTATTGCATTTTGCTCGGGATCAAATAGGAGGTCGCGCACTTTTCCAACCGGATCGCCAGCTTCATTTCGTACTGGCCAACCTTTAATGTTTGCCTCGCCGTCTGTTAATTGATAACTACTTTTTGAGAGCTCTTCTAAATTGCTGTATACAATAGTTCCTGAATCCATAATTGCTTTTTTTAAAGGGGTCATTAATAACAATGCCCATTTTTACAACAAGTTTTTCAGGAGATGGTTTTTATGCTAAGACGCCAGAGTATACAAATTGGGCGGCTAGAACAAATATCGTAAAGGAGGTAATTAACGGTAAATATTTGTGATCTAGTGTTTTGTGCTGACATTAAAAGATGTGGGAAGCAACAAAAATATTAATCGAAATATTTTTTTTATCAGGCGGCGAGCATGCTGTTTTATGATTATTTTGTATAATCGTTAAAATAGAATCAGAAGTTAATGAAGAATATAGCCGAATTTAGAATGTCATTAAAAGAAGATAGGCCTGACAGTAACATGTCAGTTCAATTGCGCGCACTTTGGTACGATGCAAAAGGAGATTGGCATACGGCCCATAACCAGGTAGACCACTTAGGCGATGTTGCCTCTGCCCATATCCACGCCTACCTGCACCGCAAAGAAGGCGATATTTGGAATGCCGATTATTGGTATGCTAAAGCAGGAGAGAAAAGGCCACAATTATCATTAGACCAGGAGTGGGAAGAATTGGTACAGCGTTTTTTATCATGATGGGTGTAAATTACCTATCATTTAGCTCCAGCGATAACTAATGGTATGCTGGGGAGATAATATCTGAAACAATATTAATCTCCCAAAATCTCCAGTCCTTTTTATTTCGCAGGCATTTTAAACGAGGGGGGAAGTGACGCTTCATCCGCCGCCCATAATTTATTCGGACGTTTGCCCATTACCAGCTCCAATTTGCCCCCTTTTATTAAATCCTCGTGGGCAAACCACGATTTATTCCATACTTGCCCGTTCAGTTTGGCCGATTGAATGTATTTATTTTCAGGAGAATAGTTTATACAGTTCAGCTCAAATTTTTTGCCATTTCCCAGATCAAGTTTTACGTTGGCAAAAGTGGGGCTGCCAATTACATACATGGGCAAGCCTGGGGTTATAGGGTAAAAACCCATCTGCGAAAATACTACAAAAGAAGTAAGGCCACCACCATCTTCATCGCCTGGGATACCCATTAAATCGTTACGGAACCACTGACTTAATAAACTCCTTACCCTTTTTTGCGTGCGCCAGGGCTGTGCTGCATAATTGTACAAATAAGGAATATGCATAGCGGGTTCATTACCCATAGAAAACTGCCCAACATTACCCGTATGATCAGGCAACTGCGAATAAAAATCAAATCTGCTTTTCCCAAGCGGTGTATTATACATTTTCTCCAGCTCATCAACAAAAGCCTGTTTGCCGCCAATCATATTTACCAAATCGCCCAGGTTGTGCAACACATCCCATCGGTAAAGCCAACCATTGTTTTCGTCGTAAGTTTCTCTGGCACCAAGTCCGCCCGAAAAGCGGTAATCCAGCGGTTTAATAAATTTACCTTCCGCATCTTTCGGATGAAAAAATCGGGTGTCGGGATTAAACACCGTATGGTAGCTGCTACTTTTATCTAAAAAGTATTTGGCTTCGTCGGTTTTACCCAATTGCTGAGCAATATTGCCCAGGCACCATTCATCATAAACCGTACCGAGGGTAACGGCTATCGGTTGACGTTTTTCAAAACCATGAACTTCTGCTGCAGTTTCTTTTTCGCCTTCAGGTAAAGCAGGGAAATAGCCATTATCTTTAAAAAACTGATCTAAAACACCTGCTTTTTTTGAGGACCACGGGGCCAGGGTTTTTTCGGTAATGGCTGCTTTACAATACTGATAAGCTTCATCAAGATTAAAATTCCTCAAACCCTTGTTATAAGCATCAATTACGGTGGCCACGCCATGATTGCTGTTCATCCTCCGGCTATCACCAGTTACCTCCGGAAAAGTTGGCATCCAATGGTTTTTCATCTGTTGTGCCATTCGCAGATAAGAATTAATCATATCGCCTTCCATTTTTGGCTCAATAATCACACGGAGTGGATGTGTTGCCCGGTAGGTATCCCAAATCCAGTCGTCAGTAAAAAATGGCATGCCATTGTCATTGTGCACTTTTCCGTCGAAGGCACTAAAATACCTTCCATCTTCAGATAAGCTGATCATTCTTTCGTAAGTGCGATAAAGGGAAGTGTAAAATATGGTTTTGGCTGTTTCATCAGTGCCTGTTACCATGATCTTTCCGAGCGTGGCATTCCAGATATTCTTTCCTGTCTGCGCCACCTGGTTCAGGTTATAATCCTTGATTTCTCGACGGAGATTGTGTTTTGCCTGTTCTTCACTAATAAATGATATGCCATAACGTGCCTTAATCTGCCTGGTTTGAGCAGGAAATTTTAAAATAAGATGAGCATCACGGCCGGAAGCAGACTGTTCCCTAGAATCAATTTTAGTTTCTTGATGCCTGCCTGATTCAACCGGTGTTAAATCAGTTTCGAAATAGAGGTAAACTTTGGTATTATTGTCTAGTTTCTGAAAACCACTTACCACATTCTGGCTCACCTTTAGCGCCCCGTTCCTGGTGTTTAAAACCAGATAAGCCGGAACGTTTGCCTGCGAAAAATTGAGCGCATATATCCCCGATTGGTGCGATGGCGCAAATTGTACATTTATCCCAAAATCATCCAGGTCAACCTCATAATAATAAGGCTTAATCACCTCATTGTCGTAGCCATAAGAAATTACGTTACCTACATTTTTGAGGTCGCCCTGAAAAGGACTCAAATTAAAGGCCGAACTGCCCCGATGGCTGGTAACCACAACAGGCAGACCATCTATAGTATTACTGGTAAAATTATCACGCTCCGGATAAACCCGCAATAAGCTGTTAGGTAAATGAACGGTAGGATAAGTGGGTACAAGTAAATGGCTAATGTTACCAATGTATGGGTTAACATAGTCTACGGGTTGTTTTTTAGCTTGTGCATGTGCAAAATTGATACAAGCTATTAGCAAAAATATTGCGCTCAATAAAGAATATGTATATTTTTTCATGTAATGGGTTTCGATTAGATGTGATAAACATAGTACTTGCAAAAACGATATTCAGCCCGCTGATGAATTGCCGACTGTATCATTAATGATGTAAATTTTTTTAATCTAATTAAATAGTAAAACGATTTATCAAATCTAATGGAAAGGATCAGTTTATCAAAAAATCAACAGCAGAAATTCCTTTCCTATTTAGCATGTTGTATTTTATCCGAGTAAAATTACAATGCCTGGTGCCAAAAAATAGGTTACGGCTTAAGCGTGAGAGGTGTATCAACAAAAAAGAGCGATGAATAGATTTCATCGCTCTTCGATTGTTAAATTTCTATTTATTATTTTGCTAATGAAGCAGTTTGTTCTGTACCGGTTACTGGTGAGGTTATTTGTGTTTTCATTGCTGCAAATCTGTCTAGATTCAATTTTGGTGTGCTTCCCATTACTAAGATATGCTCTCCGGTAGCTCCGCTTAATTTTAAGTCTGCACGGTCTTCAATTACAGTGTATAAACTTTCTGTATCTGAATCGATTTCTGCAACCGCATTTCCTTTTAAGAATAACTGTAGGTATTTAGCATCTAATTTTCCAGCAGTTTTTACTACTGCATTTTCAGATGCCTGTACTCTATAAATGTTGTTTACATAAATAGTAATCTTCGCTGTATTTCTATCTGCCGAACTGATTTTTAATGCATGTCCATCCTGGATCACTTTTGCTTTACCAGTATTATCGTCATTGTAGCTTACACTTTCTTTTTCTCCTTGTATCAGCGTAATTTCTACATTTCCGCTTACAATAACCTGGGTGATGTTTTTAGGTGACGACATTTTGATTGGCTGTTTCTCGCCTGCCATTACACTTGTAGAGAAAATAGCAGAAGTTAAAACGATAGCTGCTAATACTGATTTTGTTAGGGTTTTGATTGAGGTTTTCATAATGCTGTTGTTTATATTTTTAATTAATATTTTGCGATTGTTTTGTAGATAAGACGCCACTATAGGCGAAACGTTGCAGCAGAAAATGCTCAATTATACCAACACAGCTTAATTCTCGACGAACAGGTTTAAAAATCAGGCGAAAAGAAGTTCATTTTATGGATGAATCTATACCTGTGGTTCAATTTTTACAATAGGTCTTAACTTAATGTTCCAGAATTATTCCAATACGCTAAGTAGTTTAAGGCCTTGAAATAAATGAAATTAAAACCATTAAGCTGGTCGAAAAGACTGTGGCCATCGTTAAATGGAGGCCATGATGATGGCCCTTAATTAGAAAAAAGGGGAAGTTGGGCTTGATCAGTCAGCAGCTGATAATACTTCAAACAGCTTGATCTATAAAGCCATTTATCTGTCTGAAAAAAAGAATCTTGAGTAAGTAGTTTAAGGAGATCGGCTAAATCAATATTACCCAAGCTCAGAACTTGGGTTTAAATGGGCAGATGTTTGATATTCTGCCCTTTGGAGTTCGCTATAATGACTAAAATTTAATCGATAGTTTTTCGGAAACAAGAGCATTGTTTTTGTAGTACTCGAAAAACCAGGTTCCGTTCTTTTTTATAACTACGCCGTTCCCGTTTCCGTTGCTGGAAATGTAACAGTCGTCTACAGAGGTTTTGAGTAAAGTCATTACAATTTTAGGCGTTGCATCTATCAATTGATAGCCATTGCTTATAGGCTGGGCATACAATAGCCCCTCTTGTTGTTCTGTTTTGGCGGCGATTGGCTGATTAACCGGTACAGGTGCTGTTGTAGCCGCTGCGTTTGCCGGGGCAGGTGTTGGGTTGGTAGCTACCGTTGGGCTGCCTGCTACATATTTAAAATCGTTAAAAGATGTAAATGCATCTTTCAATGCCAAATTGTAAGAAGTCTCGTATTCTTTCTCTCTGCTTTTGCCTTGCTTGCTTTTTATCACTACAGTGCCCTTACAGTCTTTAAGTAAAAGGGTAAGATTGGTAACGAACATGCTATTGTTTTCCTGCAATTCTACTACCAGGGCCTTGCATCTGTCTGTTGCAATTTCTGCTGGTATTTCTGAATTATCGAAATAAACGGTAAAGCCCTTCTCCTCAAAAAAAGCCTTGGTAAGGGTATTTAAGCCATACTGATTAATCTGTTTGAGGAAACTAAATTTCTCTGGCACAATGATGTATTTGTAATTGGCAGCATTAGACTGTGCCTGTACAGAAAAAGAGATTGCTAAAAAGAGAATAAAAAAATATCTTTTCATAATGGTTAACGGAACTGGGTAAGATTCTGCACCAATTTATAGAATGAAACGGAGAAAATCAAATTTATCGTTCAGCAACACAGTACGTATCGATCTATTGCGTATTGCTGTCACAGCTGCAGGAGTGGATCATATCTCACCAGCAAAAAAACAATGTTTACACAATCGGTTGCATTAATCGATTCAATTGTTTATTATTATGGCGATTAATGATTATAATCTAATCAGAACACTACCCCTTGTAGTGTGTGATAAAACCAAATATTCCAGAAAAATGGAGGAGCGTCAACTCATTAAATTAGAAGCCTGGTTCAAACCCCAGCGTATTTCCTGCCTGAAGATTGTAGCCAAAAGGCTAAAGAAACTCCCTGCTTGGACTGTTCTTAAAGAACAACTGGCCTAGGTTTTAAAATCTCTTTCCCTATTTCGAATTAAAACAAATTATAACCTAAATCTGAACAGATGCTTAACATTCAAACCACCAAACTATTCTGGGCAAGCTGCCTGGCGTTATTGGTTACCTCCCTTTCTTTCGGCATCCGCGCCGGGATCATGAACCAGCTCGGAATTGATTTTCAATTGAGTACCACCCAATTGGGTACCATTACGGCTGCTGCCTTCTGGGGATTTCCGCTGGCTATTGTGGTCGGAGGATTTGTAGTCGATATGATCGGCATGAAACGTTTGCTGGTAATGGCCTTTATCTTCCATCTGGCCGGAATTGTCCTCACCATTTTTGCTCAGGGCTACTGGAGCCTGTTTTTATCTACCCTGTTAATCGGGATTGCCAACGGTACAGTAGAGGCTGCATGTAATCCATTGGTAGCCGCTTTATATCCAGACAATAAAACAACCAAATTAAATCATTTTCATTTGTGGTTTCCTGGAGGCATTGTAATCGGTACCTTACTGGTTACCTTGTTTGTTCATTTCGGACTGGGCTGGAAGGTGCAGGTGGCCATGATGATTATTCCTACTTTAATTTACGGATACCTGTTTTCGAAGTTAGATTTTCCGGTTACCGAAAGGGTATCATCTGGTTACTCCAGTTCAGATATGTATAAAGCAGTATTTTCTCCATTGTTTATCTTTATGTTCATCTGTATGTTTGGTACGGCCATTACCGAGTTATTTACCGGTCAATGGATAGGTTTGTTACTGAAAAATGTAACGGATAACGCCATTTTATTGCTCACGCTTACTACCGGGATTATGGTAATTGGCCGGGGTTTTGCCGAACCTGTGGTTCACCGTCTTGCGCCCCAGGGTGTACTGCTCTTATCTGCAATATTTGCTGCAGCCGGACTTTATATGCTGAGCACTTTTACCGGAAATTCTGTTTTCTTCGCTGCAATTATTTTCGGTATAGGTGTCTGTTATTTCTGGCCAACGATGATCGGTTTTGTAGCGGAAAACGTTCCTAAGTCCGGAGCACTTGGACTAAACCTAATGGGGGGTGCAGGGATGTTTGCTGTTTCTATTTATACCATGTTTATGGGGAGCTTTTACGATAACCTGATTGTTAAACATTTACCTGCTGGTGCCCCGCTCGATGCTTATTTAAAAGCTCCGGAAAATTCAGCATCAGCGCAAGCGCTTGCCAATGCCAAAAATCTGGCAGGCCCAGAAATTCTGCAGGCTACACTGATTATCCCTATTATATTGATTGTGGCGTTTGGTGGATTGGTTATCTACCTGCGTTCACGAAAAAAGAGCAGGTCTGTTGCTTTGTAACTAAAAGATAATGACTTTATAGACTATCCGTCCCAATGCATTAGAAGAATAATATCTGCAGGTTTATGATATTAAATCAATCATAAACTTGCAGATATTTATGGTTTAATTTTGATCACTGTATGGCGCTTCAATAAATTAATTATAACAAAGAACTGCCCGGTGACAGCTCATATGGGGCTTTGCCTGCTTCAAAAATCCTTGTGTTTTCACTTCCCTCTGTAGTGATTTTATCATCTAGTATCCTGATCCAATTGCCTTCGCGCAGGCCTATTACCTTTATGGTATTCTGTGTTAGAAACTCCATGATCCTCGTTTCCCTTGTTTCTCCGTTATGTTTTAACTCCGGATTTGGATCGAGGTAATGGGGATTAAGGTTAAAAGGAACAAGTCCCATGCATTCAAAAGAAGGAGGATATACAATAGGCATATCATTGGTGGTTTTCATATTTATGCCACCGATATTGCTTCCGGCGCTACAGCCCAGATAGGGTTTGCCCAGTTTGATGTTTTCACTTAAATGCTTCATCAGTCCGAGCTCATGAAGTGTTTTTACCAGAAGAAAAGTATTGCCTCCGCCGGTAAAAAAACCTTTAGCGGCATGTATCGCCGCAGCGGGATCATTGAATTCGTGCAGGCCTTTAACTTTGATATTTAGCTGTGAGAAAAAATCACGGGCCTTAGCAGTATATTCTTCATGCGAAATGCCTCCCGGCCTTGCAAAAGGGATAAATATAATTTCATCTATCCCTGCAAAGAGCGTAATGAGCTCATCTTTTAGGTATTCCAGATAATTGCCGCCGAACAGCGTAGAAGTAGAGGCTAGGATAACATTCATTTTGGTAAATTTATTTCCAGTTTTTAAAAGCTTGTTTTGCAAAGTTAAAAAATGAACAGACTTTTGGGTTTAAATAGAAATTCAGTTCGATTTTTAAAACTAGAATAAAATATTTTTTATTGTTCATCTCTCCACTAGGAAAATTATATTTGTTTACAAATATTTATGATCCTCAAAAGAATCATCTTTCTGGAGAATTATTCGTCTATCAATCCCGATTTTTAACATGGAGCTTCTTTTCGATAAGGTCAAAAATAAAATCAGACGTTTGCTGTATACACTCGTATTATCTAAGTTTGGCTTTGGTAACCGGATATCCAAATCAATATGGGAAAAACAGTTTTGTGGTAAGGATTGGGATTATCTTTACGCTGAAGCTGAAAAAGATCATTATTTAGCTATTGTAGATCTGTTTAAAAAGTATGGATCGGGTAAGATTTTAGATGTGGGGTGCGGTCAGGGCGTACTTTATCATTACCTTAAAGCGACGACAGCGTCACTAAATTATCTGGGAATCGATATATCTGGCAATGCAATTGAAAAAGCAAAAGCTTCATTTGTAGAGGCTAACTTTAAGCAGTTAGATTTCGACTACCAAAAGTTGGAAGGGAAGTTTGATGTAATCATCTTCAATGAAACCTTGTATTATTTCAACAGGCCGTTAAATACCATTCATAAATGTATAAACCAGAACTTAAATAAGGGTGGGTATTTTATTATTTCCATGTGCGATTTTTTAGGCCATGATGTAATCTGGGAGAAACTCAAAAAGCACTTCAATTTTATCTCTTTTCAAGAGATACTTAATGAAAACAATCAAAAATGGAAAGTGGTGGTATTTAGACCCTAGTAGCCTTTTTTATCCAGAGAATTGGATCAAAGAATGTACGCATAAACTGATAGGACTTACTCAGTTTAAAAGATATGGAGCTTTCAGTATCGCGTGTGTGGATGCCTATCCTACGCAGTGCAAACTGATTCGATCTCCGCTGATAGATCGAAAGTCCAAAAGTATAGCCTGCCTGGCTGACCAGTGTTTTGTAATTTTTGGGAACCTCGCCATAGGGATAGGCAAGGGCAACTATATCTTTTTGCAGAAGCGCTTCGAGTTCATTTTTGGCAGCCAAAATTTCCTGATAAAATACTTCTTCACTGATTTTATTTGCCCTTAGGTGATGTTTGCCATGGCTCGCAATCTCCATGCCGAGATTAGAAAGATAAATGAGCTGCTCGGCATTCATTAAACTGAACCTTGAAAAGCCCTGTTCCGATACATCCCACCTGTTAAAACCAGCAATTTCGCCCGTTGGGATAAAAAATACAGCTTTCATATTTCGTTTCAGTAGTTCTGGAATAGCGAATTCAAAAAGTGCAGCCGGGCAATCATCAAAACTCAGGATCACTTCCTTCTGCCGCCTTTGGTGATTATGATCTTTTAACAGTTCAAATGTAGTGGTAGTAAACCCATGCTTTTCAATGGTGTCGAGCAAGAGGATGAACTTTTCTTCACTGATGCTCCAATTTTCCAGGCCTGGGCCGGGAAGATTATTGATATGGTGGAGCATGATAATTGGAATGTTCAAGACTAGTGGATTTCCCTTTTTCTTGTTTTTATGGCAGGGTTGCCCTGATAGATGGAATACGCTTCAAGATCGTTGGTTGCAACACTACCCATGGAAAGTACAGCATGACTGAATAAATGAAGGCCAGGAGCAACTTTGGCTTCAGCACCGATCCATACGCCATCTTCGATTAAAATTGGTTTAGTAATCAGATCGAAACTGGTTTTGGCATAATTATGATTTCCCGTCATTAGCATGGCGTTCTGCGAGATACAGCAGTTTGCACCAATGCGCACCAGATCTAAATTCTCGATATAACAATCGGCAAGCCAGCTGTAATCACCTATAATAAGCTTCCATGGATATTTGATATGAATGCCGGGTTTAATACGAACTTCTTTTCCGATCCTCGCTCCGTATAACCTCAATAAGAACACAAGTACTGAACTGCTCGGCATAAGTCTGCTTTTAAAAAAGAATACATCTGTAAAGTACCATAAAAACTGTTTCAATAGTGATGCGCCGATCTTAAAATCGCCGGTATTAAAGTTTTTATAGAGCTGAGTTTTATTCAATGGAATATTAATCTTCTTTTGGTTGATCGTTCTCTCCAACTTCTATTTTGTCCGTTTTCCTGGTATTTTTCTTGATCCAGAAATACAATAGCGTGAAAATGCAGATATAAACAATAATATTAAAGATTTCGTGGTGGTAGGTAAAGTTTTGTCGTTGGGATTCAAAAAAGCCAAGTAAAACACCTAAACCAGCAATCCGGCAGACATTTAAAATATAGATGGTTAAAATCCCAATAGCCAGCATCTTAAAGGTCGATTTCCACGGTGCTGGGAATGCCAGTACAAAGGCAGCCAAAAAACTCATCACGCCAAGCCCCAAACAAGAATAATTAACACGGAGGTACGGGCCTGCCACAACCATCACATCCGTTTCGTTATAGATGGCGTAAAAACCAAAGGCTTTGATGATCCATACAGCAGGAATGATTAATGCTGTTCTTAATCCTTGTATATAATTGAAATGTGTACTGATTGTTGCGTTATAATATTTTGCGTCTGGGCTAGTTACGCTGTTCATAAACAGGTTTGCCTGGCTGAATAAGATATATAATATAAAAAGTGCTACTATAAATTTTATTGCTTTTCTATTTGCTTGTTTTCTAGCTTCTTTGGCCTGGATTTCGTTCATATCTTCTTCGGATGTACAAAGGTAAGTTTTTCTGATTTAAAGCGGGATGGTTATAGTATACTGATTGTACGATTAATCATGATGGGTGTAATGGTATAGATCATTGTTCATTTTGCTTTCGCAAAGCCAGAATTTTTCTATCTACCAGTTTTCTAAACCAGAGCCCCTGTAGATAGTGGAATTTTCTGGCGGTTTTATTGTCAAGGATACCGAATTGAAATACCATGCGGTAGCCATAATACAAATAGGGGCGCAATCCCAGCGGCAATTTCCACCAAAGCCTTTTTAGCCAGGCTTTTTTTTCGTCCGGATTGCCCCATATATTTGGTTTTAATGTTTGGGACCGTAGCTTTTTCGTCCGCTCTATTTCTTCCTCAGCAATCAGGTCGCTATATTTTTCATGTTTTTTAAACCAGAAATCGATATTATTTTCTTTAAGATTTTCTTCCAGTAAGTGCCCCTTCTTCCAGATGACGGTTTTGCCTGGAACAATAAAGCGGTGATCCATATTCTCATTCAAATCAGAATAACCGATTCCGGTTCTGAACATCTTCAACAGATAAATAGGGTAGTAGCCCCCATAGCGGATCCAGCTGCCTTGGAAATAGTTTTTTCTGTTAAAATAAATCCCGTTTATACCTTCGAAATCTGCGTGCCTAAATTTTTGAAGTTGGTTGAAAAGTTCTGGTGTAACCAATTGATCGGCATCTAGTCCGATTGTCCATGGCGTTTTAATATTAAAATTTTTCAGCGCAAAATCCCATTGTTTAGGATGATTGATAAAAGCATGGTTTTTTACTTCTACACCATATGTTTTGGCAATATTTAACGTTCCATCGGTACTTCCGCTGTCCAGAATGAAGGTATTGGCCTGTAGATCTTTGATGGAGGCTAATAAACGGGGAAGATGAACCTCTTCGTTAAAAGTTAAAATGATAAAGCTGAATTCCTGGTTCATTGGGCCAATCTTCTATACAACGCTAGGTATCGTTTAGCCAAAGCTTGATCATTAAAATCTCTCCTGATGATTTCTGGTGCAGATTGCTTCATCTTTTCTCTGGCTTCTTTAGCGCGATACGAGTTTATTAATTTTTCTTTAATATCGTTGGCTTCCAGTGCGCATACCCAGCCCAATTGCTGCTCGCATACATAATCTGATAAACCCACTCGATCGGATATTAAAACAGGTGTTCCAACACTCAGGCTTTCGACCACCACATTGGCAAAGTTTTCGTTAAAGGAGGTCAGTACCAGTACATCGTGTTTAGCCATTAACCCATATTTGTTCCGATCTGAAACCTGTCCAGTCCAATTGATGCGATGATCTAGTTTTAACCTTTGCGCTTTTACCTGTAAGCCTGCAACATATTCCTTTTTGCCTGAACCTGCAATAGTCAACTGCCAATCTATATCGAGTAAGGATAGGGCATCGAACAACAGCTCAAGTCCTTTTTTTTCTTCAATACGTGAAAGAAAAATAAGTTTGAAACTTGGTGATTTAAGGTTATTCCGACTTGATACTTGATACTTTATAATTGGTACTTCTGAAGTTAAATTGACTAAATTCGGGATTACTGTAATGCTTCTTGGCGTAATGATCTCAAGGATATCGCGCTTTTCCTGAATACTGGTGGCGTGGATATGGCAATATTGCAAAAGCTTTTTTCCCATCAGCTTGTGCAGAAGCTTTTTGGAAAATGAACTTCGGTTATGCTGCGAATAAGCTGTAAGCATACCCCTTGGCGAAAGCACCACCTGCATCCCATACCACTTTGCCACCAAACAGCTTAAGACCGAAACGAGGTTCCACCAGGCATGAATGTGGATAATGAGTTTGGCGTTTGGTGTTTGGCGTTTGGGTATTTCGATCTTGTTGCCATCCTGAGCGCAACGAAGGATCTCTTTACGTAAATCCCACAATAACCCCGGCGAAAAATGGCTGTGATCTTTGGTCCAGCGTTTAAAATAGGTAACTTTTACGCCATCAATTAAAACAGGTTTGCCTATAGTTACGTCTAGTTCAGCTGGTCCATTTGCTGTAGTCGTTAAAACCTGTAAGTTAACTTTGCTTTCCGCCTCACGCTTGTCGCTTAGCGCTGTTATCGCTTCGCAAAGTTTCGCAACGCTTTGTATAGGCCCGCCGTAAATGTAGGCAGGTTTGTAGGAAGCTGTGATGTGAATTAGATTCAATGTATTAAATTCATAAAATTTTTTCTAATGAATTCTGTGTGGTATTCTGTTATTCTAGCAAAGAGATAACTGATTATATAAACAATTATAAGTATTGCGAAATAAATTAATAAGGAATAAAGATTTAGATTGATTTTTATGGAGGGAGTTAAAAATCTGTTTGTAAAAACGATAATAAACAAGCTTAAAGGAAAATGAATTAAATATAATGAATATGAAAATGAAGCTAACTTTTTGCTGAAATTAAATCTCATGTTTAACAATTTTTTATCATTTGCTATGGCGATTAACAGAGAAAAAGATATTGCATTGATAAAGTCCATTTCATCCATACTGTAAATTCTACTAAATACTAACGAACCAATAAATCCAAATATCACTAAATAACTTAATGATATTTTTTTTATATGTATGAAATATGGAATAAGTCCACAGATCCAGATTAAAAAGTATTTTAAAATGTAGGATGGAAGGATAAAGAAAAATGCAATTGCAAGCAGAATGGCTATAATTTTAAATAAATATTTTTTTACAAAAGGAATATATGCGAACAAAAGGATTAATAGATAATATATAAACTCAGGTGAAAGGCTCCATAAAGGCTCATTACTTCCAAATACCGGCAACCAAATATTTTGAAGCATAAATAACGAACATATAAAATAATTGAAACCTAGTCTGGAGGAAGGGTTTACCTGTAGAGAAATGATCTGGTTATATGTTTTATAAATCCCATCCTTGTCTATAAAAATCCCAGCCTTATCAATAAGATAAGTAAATAATAATGCAGGAATTAATACAATGTATATTCTTGTTATTCTAGAAACAAGATATTTGTTCAATATAAAAGCACCATTTTTAAATTGGTTTATAACCGTTTTTCCTATTAAATAACCGCTTAATACAAAGAATATTATAACTGCTTGATGGCCAAAACCTGTAATGAAATAAAAAGCCTTTTCCAATAGATTAGCATCCTGTGATCGATAATCTTCGAACAAAAATGAACGGATGTGTCCAGACACAACCAAAAGAGCGGCTATCCACCTGGTTAAATCTAAAATATAGGACCTTTGGGACATTTTTATATTTCGATCTGCACTAAAAATTTTTTGAGCACAAATCTTCTGATAAGCTCATAGATGATCAGGTACATTACAAGACCACCGAAAAATTTGTTTAAAGCCGACTCAAATGAATATATTAGTATGAAAAGCGGAATAATCATAGCCGTGCCTATGAGTTTGTTCGGACTACTTGTCATAACATATTTATAGACTACACCAATAATAATACCAAATAAGAATAGGCTTACAAACATGCCTGGAATACCAAAATCTATATAATTTTCTGTTATATAACCTAAGCTTATCGAGGTTGCCGATTCGGCTCCAGCCACTTTCATTCCCGAATATTTTCTTGTTGTTTCAGAGTCGTCTATGTGGGATTTATTAGGAAAAAACAGCCTTGGTTTTATTATTCGTTCTAAGGCATCCCCCCACAAACGGCCATGAGTGTGCGGAACATTTTTAGGAACATATTCTATTGTTGCGGAGAAAAAATCAATATAAGACAAGCGATTTACAGTTTGAGTAAAGCCATCTATTATGTCATCTTTGTCGACTTTACTAATCAGTTCACCTAATTTCGAAAAAGATTCGCTATTACTTCGTATTGTTGTTTGTGTTATTTGACCTCCATTTAAATAGCCTCTATATTCTGGTTTAATATATTGCCAAATAATAACCATGTAAATAAGGGCAATACCTAAACTTGCTAAAGGTAGTATATGTTTAGCCTTTAAATTTTTTAAATAAACCAAGGCTAAGCCGCCGTACATCACTAAGAAATAATCTTTAAAGTTCGAAAAGAAACCTGTTAAACTTAATATAATTTCCATCCCCGCTATTAATCCGAAAAGCTTAAACTGTTTTGTGCTAAAGCAACTCAACATAAAAATGAAGAAAACCATCCATTTGAAATCAGCTAATTTTGAAATCGGCTGCTGTAAGCCTCCAAAGGCATATGAATAATTAAACATGAACGGATAAAGGAGCGATACAATTATGTATAAAGGAACTAATTTTCTTGAATCATAATTTAGCGCAAGTTTGTTATAATCATCTTTTTCTACAGCATACCTTCTTATAACTGTGTGGATACCGATAGCAATAAAAATTAAGCCAATTAAACTATAATAATATGCTTTTTCGACACATTTATAATTGTCGAAAAGGTCGCTGAAATTTACATTAAGAAAATTAGCGTAAAAGATTTTTATGGTAACCGAGAGCCACTGGACTAACAATGCCATAAAAATGAACGGACTTTCATCTTCTTTCCAAACGAGTTTTAAAAATAAAAATGGTGTAATTACGGCACAGGTAGTTGCTAAGGGGTTGAAGCTTGTTACTGCATAAAAAAGCAGAATAGATAAGACAATAATACCAGATTTACTTATATTCTTAAACGCACCCATTTAGTTTTGTAAAACTTTGTGATAAAACCAACTATCGAGTTTTGTTATCCGTAAAAAACGGATAACTAACCAACGGAGAAAAAGAATGTAAATATTGGTTTCCTTTTTTAAGGTTGCTGCCAAGATTTTAAAACCAGGATATTCCCGTAAAGAAAGAAGAAACAACATATCATTAAAGTAAGCTGTTTGTGTTTTCCATTTGAAAAATCTCTTTCCTGATTTTTTATCATCTGGGTTCAGCATTTCCAAAATTTCTTTCTGTATGGGTAAATCCTCCTGAATTCTTAAGGCTATTTTTTTACTGTCTTTGCTTAATTGTTCGCGGTGATTTCGCAAAAAGATTAATTTTTTGCTTATCCTTCCAATTGGAGAATCAGAAGCTAGTTTTGTCCAGAGTTTAAAATCTCCACTTAACAAAAGACTTTCATCGAATAGTCCGGTTTTTTGTAGGCTAGCCCTACTTAGGGTAACGTTAGCAATGTTGCCGGCTATGCAGCCCCATTTAATGGAAATCCGGGCATAAAGCCATGAAGGTATGATTTCTGGTGTCTGGTCAATTTTGTCTGATTTGATAATATCTGAATGTTCATCAACATACTCAACTCCATGATAACTCATGCTAATCTCAGGAAATTTTTCATGGAATTTAATGCATTCACTTAGGCAATTTGACATCATCACATCATCTTGCGCCCAAAGGTGTATGAGTGGTGAAGATGAATTGAATATCAATTTATTGAGCGTTTTAAATAAACCTAAATTCTCATCATTAAAAAATAACTTAACCTGATCTGGATATTTATTTCTTATTTTCTCTAAAATTTCCAAACTTGAATCTTTTGATGCATCGTCACAGATCAAAAATTCATAATTTTTACAATCCTGTTCAATCACGGAAATAATAGATTGCTCTAAATATTTACTGCCATTATAAACAGGGAGTATAACTGATATTTTATTCATATGATGGTGAGTGGATTAATTCGAAAACTATTTCAGAGCCAAAAAATGATGGGGATATGAAAAATAGTAATTTCTTAATGTTTTTTACCGAATTTATCCCCAAAATTTTAAAAAAACTATAAAATGGAGGCAGGCCATCTACATAAGAGGTTTGAATAGCAAAATTATAGCGTAAGAATAGTTTTTTAGCAGACTTTATTGTGTACCATCGTAAATGTGTGTAATCCATTATTCCATCATCGGTGTAATCGAAATTGCCTAAAGCAATTTTAATTCTTGTTTTGTAATACATTATATTGGGTAAGGCAACAAGAATTTTGGTTTCTTGCTTGGAAGTTATTTCTTCAAGGTCTTTTAATAGCTTTTCAGGAAATGCGATATGTTCAAGTACATGGGAACAGAGAATATAATCATAATGATTGTTTTTTACCTCAGATGGGAGTCCATTTTCTAAATCAAAAATGTAAACGTTTTCAAAATATTGATCCGCTATTTTTTTTTCAGCGTCTGACAATGTTATACCATCTATGAAATGATTTTGGCCTTTTAAAATTTTTGCATTGTCCCCTGCACCACATCCAATATCTAAAACCCTGCAATCATCCTTATTGATAAACTGGAGAATATTTGAATTTCCTACGTTTGAATACGTTTTATCTGATACTTTCATACAATTTTTCAATAAATACAGACACCTGTTCTGTAAAACTCCAGTGTTGAATGATCTCTTTAGATTTTTTTCCAAAAAGATCGAGCGTTTGTAAATTGGTAATAATATCCAACTTTTCAGTTAAATCTCTCTGATCGGCACTCTTAAATATATAACCGTTTTCAGCTGGGAAGATTAAGTCAGTTGCAGATCCTACTTTAGAGGACACCAATACAGCTTTACCGGCAGCCATTGCTTCATTTACAGCCAATCCCCAAGTTTCATTTGGGCCTTTTGAGGGTAGGCAAAAAAGATCGCAGGCCTGATAAATTACCGGCATTTGACTTTGATTCTGAAAATCCATGAAATGGATGCGATTACCTATTGCTTTTTGTTCTTTACTTTCTATTTTGAGTATTTTTTCCAATTCTCCGTTCCCTACAAAAAGTAAATGTGTATTAGGTCGATTTAATTCAACAAAAGCTTTCAATAAGATCAACGGATCCTTTTTCTCTTCAAATTTACCTGCAAATAAAATTAAGATATCATGGCTTGAAATGCTTAAATCTTTACGTAATGCCAAAGCTTCAGATAATCTGTTTTGACCAAACCTGTCATTATCGACCGCATGAGGGGTGAATATCAAGTGTTCTGTTTTTAAACCATGAGCTTTGAAATACTTTTGATTTTCTGTGCCGACAAAAAAAGCCAAATCAATATGTTTATAAACCCATGTTAAGAAAAGTTTTCTTGTTAGTCTTTTATATATGGAGAACTGATCTAACAAAGTACTATCACCCCTAAACCAAATTGGTACCTTGTTCTTAAAATATTTCATTGCTTTAAGGTGGCTCTGATAAGACCAACCATAAATTAATATTGCATTTGGATTGAAATTTTTAATGGCTGTAATTAAACCTGGATTAACGATACCTTTAAAATAATATCCCGGTTTTGCAGCAACATTGTCAATAAATGTATAATTGTAACCTTTTAACAAAGGTAAATCCCATGATATTTTTCGTTTGAAACCACTATCAACTTGGTCGGTTTTATTCTCAACACCTAAAGTATAAAAAACCATTAAATCGCAGGATTGCGCTAATTTTTCGAAAACAGGCGAATAATATTGTATGGGGTGACTGATAATAACAGCTAACTTTTTCAATTTTACTTATTTGATAAATGGTCAGCCAATCTACAGCATAATGCGAGTAATGTTAGGGTAGGGTTTGAATGCGAAGAAGTGGGAAATACTGCTGTGCTTGCTATATGTAAATTTTCTATTCCCCATATTTTCAGGTTTTGATCTACTACACCTGTTGTTTTATCACTACTCATTTTCAAACCGCCCATATGGTGGTTAACATCAGATAAAAGATTTTTCCATCCCTTATAATCGGCCGTTATACTCTTTTGATAAACCACTTTTCCGAAATTAAGATGTTCCAGTTCAGATTTCAATAAGCTAGCAATTTCTATAACTGTTTTCCAGGTAGCATCACTAATATCCCAATTAACGGCTATTTTTCTTTGATGAAGATGATCCAATTCATCAGATAGTATTAGATAGCTAGAAGGAGTAGATTCTTGCTCAATCATTAAAGAAATAGTAGCCTTGGCACTACTTTTAAAAATAAATGACTTAAAAATATAGGCGTAAATGATTTTTGGTATTTTGTTAATATTGCTTGATAATTTTAATAAGGCGTTGACGCTAAATTTTTTCTTTAAGCTTTTTAACTGACTAAATAGATCGTTACAGCTTTCTGTTTCAAAAAATAAGCTGACAGAACCATTTAATATTTTTTTGTCAATTTGTGTTTTTTGATTTAAACTTAAACGTATGCTTTGTTTGTATCCCTTGTAAATATGTGTATTGAAATACCTTTGCAGTCGAAAATCATTATAAGGTTCAATATGGCCTATATTGAGGCATGGATGATCCATAAAACCTTTCCCAATCTTTTCATATTGGCCGTTTAAATCAAAAAGTTCTGGATGACCGAGGAGAATACGCGTACTTTCTACACCTCCGGTTGCTAAGATTAAGTGATTTACCTGAATCCGGGTTTTATGCAAATCGCTATTAATGATATCAATACTCTTGATTCTACCGTTTTTAGCAAATAGCTTATCTATTGAAGCGTTATATAAGGTAAAAACATTTTTTTCCAGATAATCCGAATATAATATTTTAAAGTTTGGCTCTTTTGCCCATTTAGAAATGTGATAATCAAATATCGATTTGTCGAAACCTGGGTTTTTCAGCTTGATTTTTTTGAGGCTACTATCACAGAAATATCCATGATCATGAATTCCCATAAACTGATTGGCCCTTATGTAAAAAGGGGAAATTTCTTTATACGATATCGGCCAACCACTATTTTCGACCCAATCACGTTTTTCAAAATCAATAGGGGAGAAGGGAAGAGATTGGCCTCCCCACGCAACAGTGGTGCCCCCTATAACTCTTTTTCTTCCAGAACTTATGCCATTCATGTGTTTTCCCGTTAAAACTACTTCATTCAGCCTTTGATGGATTTCGCTAATTTCGGGAAGGCCACTTTCAATTAGCATTACGCTATTACCCTGTTTGGTTAAATTAACAGCCAGACAAATACCTGCCGCACCTGCACCTATTATGGTATAATCGAAGTGGACTGTTGTATCCAAATGAAAAAAATTGTCGAATTTATGAAAGGGCATGATCAATTATATCCTTTAATTGCGCTTCAGGTTTATCGATATATTTTTGAAAGGTTTGGACATTATGTTTAAAGTGGTTATAATCTCCAGTGGCGAATAAAACTTTGCCATTTGGATTTTTTTTTCGTTCGTAAGCCAATACCAGACCTGCATAATCTTTTGGTGCTATGCTTTTTATATGAAAATTTTTAATTTGTTTTAAACAACTATGATAGATGTGTTCGTGTTTTGGGTACTCCTGAATAAACCGATCCGAATTATTGTAAGAGGGGCTATTTTCATACTGTAATACATCCCAGAAACTGAGATCAGGATCCTGCTGCGTATGATGAAAATTAACGGCCGAGCCTATTTTTTTTACCTTTCCAGCCTTTTTTAATTCGAGTAAATAAGATTTGGATTCATCGGTTAAAAAGGACGAGATTCCCTCATGTAATAGAAAACAATCTAAATAATCTGTTCTAAGTCTTTTTAAAGAGGAGTGGAGATTTTTATCGATTTGATTTTGATCAATCCGGCGATAGCTAATGTTTGCATCTGATTTTATAGGGCCAGGACTGGCATGGATTTTTGATTTATTTTGTTTATTTAGTAACATGGCCCAAGAAATTGGTGTCAAATTTTTTGAGGCACCACCTAATCCAAATTTGCTTGAAATCTGAATCTTATCCCTTTTGTTTCTGGAGAATACACCCAATATTTTCTCCGAATAGCCTTTGCTGTAAATAGGGGCAGTATCAAAATAGGTAATTCCCATGTCAAAGGCTAGGTTTAAAAGATTTAAACTATGGGGCAAATTACTGTAGGTTGCCAGTCCAACACATCCATAACCAAGGCCTGAAATTGCTTTATGCTCCATCATCAGTTTTTTTTAGGCAAGAATCAAACAGCTCACATTGTTTTTGGGTAGTTGCCCTTGCCCTATATTTTTCAAATTCTGTCCAATCTGTTCTATTCGGTGGCAGGTTACTTTCTGCTACCCCCTTTAAAAAAAAGTTTATCGTTTTACTCGATTTTTTAAAATCAAGAATGTCGGCAACATAACCTGCCTTACAATCGATCAACGATTGGGCAGCACTGCTTTCCAGGTTAAATACAGCCAGTATTGGCTTTTCCGTCATGATATATGGATACATTTTTGATGCAGTGTATGCTGGTTTTTCATGACCTGGGATAAATAACGCATCTGCACTTTGTAAATTGTATAAACTGTCGTAAAAAGATATCCTATCTGTTTGCTCTGTAACATAAGCACCAACACTGAGACGTTCTGCTACGCTAAAGATTGTTTTTTGACCACTGCCCAGTGGAGCATAACTGGTTCCTATAAAATGAAACCTAAGTTTGTCAAATAATTTCCTATCAGTTGATAAGCATTCTTTAAAGCTTTTAAACAATAAACTTACTGCTTTTTCCATATCAAAACCGCCCCGCCCGACATATACAATATGCTTAAACGCTTTGTCGTTATCAAAAGCCAATGCCAATTTATCATGATTTGTTTTTGCAATTTCAAGATCCTTTCTAAATCCCCCGAAAGTAATTGTCGCTTTGGGAATTTTTTCAATGTGGGGATATCGAATAACCAGATCATCTAAATATGCATCTGAAACTGCCATTAATCCATTTACATCCTTCATGGCAATTGGCTCTAAGTACTTGTCGAGGCGATAGGAAAACCAATATTTTTTTGGCCTTTTGTGTTTAGGTTTATCCTCATAATAATTGGTAAACCAAGGGTCTTGCATATCAATAAGATAAGGGATCCCGAATTTTTTCTTCCAATATGGTCCTAAGATGCAAACCGGAAATTGTGTGGTAGAAAAAAATATAAGATCAAACTTTTCCCTTTTAAGCAAGCGGTTTACATATTGTTTATAGAACCATAAGGATCTGAGCGCAATACTGCCAAGGCCAAATTTATAAGTCCATTTTTTTGATAAGGCCCTAATACGATGAATTTTTATATCATTTGGTATAGACTCATTAAGAAGATAATCAAAAACGGCATCAGTGTACTTTTCTGCAACGCACACGACTTGAACTTCCCATTCAAAATCCTTGTAAAAAGGTAAGCTCATTCTTATCCTCTGCATATCAGCAGCATTAGAAGGAGCAAAGTATGGAGAAATGATTAATGCTTTTTTCAACTGATTGCTTTTTAGATTCTTAAATAAATGGCCGAAAAATCGTCTCCGGTCAAATGCTGATTATTGTAAACGAAAGAATAGACAATAGTACCTTAATTAAGCTGCCCAGATTATTTAATAAAAAAAATAATTATTGGGGCAGGGATCAGTTAAAGGCTGTACGAAATAGTTTCAATCTGTGCTAGTAATGGCTTTATGAGTTTGTTATATAATGCCGCTAAAAAAGAACAAACTAACTTAATATTAAATAGAAGTGAAATAACTGGAAAAGATATATATAAAAATTTAATCAGGGGTGTATAACTCAAATCTTCAGCAATAAAAACGCATGCCGAAATAAATATGAAAGATTGTAGTACCATAATTCTATTATTAATAACCACATAATTCCGGTAAACTTTGTGTTGGATGAGAAAAACAGAAAAATGGAACAGCTGTATAATGTGGATTAAAAGAGTGGTTCATGATTGATAATCTCATTGATAGATGCGTTATTACAACTTACAAGCACGCACCGCCCCTTATCACTTCGAGGTGGAGATTTTTCTTTTTTTGAATATCTGAGCTTTTTTTGACTGGTTTATACATTTGTTATCGTAACGATAAAGCCTGTTCTATAACAGAAAGAAATTTTTTACTTTCAATTTCCCAATTAAAGGTTTCGCGCCCTGCTTTCAAGGCATTATGTTGATGTTCTTTTAGTATATTTCTATTTAGAAGGTATCTGGTCAATTTTGAAGAAATGTCGTCTATATCATCTTTTTTATAAACAACCCCAACATTTTGCAAACTATCCATCAATTCTTGTTGAGCTAAAGTATCACTTGCAAATACAGCGATACCCGCCTGGATATAAGTGAATATTTTATTCGTCAAACATATATCCCTGTTTTTTGGAATTCCTATTTCTGTTGCCAAACCGATATCAAACTTAGATGTAAAATCTATCAGCTTATCTGATAAAATTGGCTTTTCAAAATGTATTTGTGCTGTATCGATATTGTTTTTGCTAAAAAAACTGTTAAAATACACCTGATCAGGTTTAGCCAAATCTCCGAGGATAGTAATCGATACGACACTATCTTTCAGTTTATTGATAGCAAGGATAATATTTTCTAATCCCCGGCCAGGGCCTATGGATTGAGAAAACCAGAATAATTTCAATCCTTTTTCAGTCTCATTTTTTTCTTTAATTGTTACTTGGGGGAATACATTTAGTATGCTGGTTACATTTGTATTGTAAAGTTTTGCATACTGAGCAGCAATTAGTGGACTTGCAGCTGTTAATAAATTTACTTTTAATATGTACTTATCTTCAATGTATCTAGTTATTTTAAACTCTTTTGAATCTTCTTCATCTGTAACTTCATACCTGTGAAAGTCTTCTGCATCAAATATAGAGGTTGCACCGTTTTTTTTAGAAGCCGCAACAATTACTGGTAATGCGCCCAAATCATGTCCGATGTATAAATCTGCTTTGGCTTTTATGGCTTTGGAAACTTGCCAGTAAAAATTCTGATTTTTGATCAGCACAGCAGATAAACGAAAAATGGTTTGATTGAAGCTAAGTATTGAGAGAAACTTACTGATGGCAGCAGGGATTTTTCTGAATATTAAAGTATTAACATTCCTTTTTGGATATTTCAGCTTATCGCTTGTCCAGGTTGGATTGTTTGATAAGATTGCCTGGTCTGCGCCAGCAAGATATTCTAGATTTTGAACAAAAATGATATGGACATCAAAGCCTTTTTGGCTTAATGTTAAGGCCTCTTTACAGAGCCTCGGATCTGAAGAAAGATGTCCAGAAGTTATTAAACAAACTTTTTTGTTTAAACTCGGTTTTTGCATGAATCTTCTATTAGTTTAGCTAATTTTTTTCTGTAATCCTGCCATTGCCATTCAGCTGATTTTAATAATGCAGCGCCGCCAAATTCTGGTAATTTATCCCTGTTATTACTACACCAAAGCATTTGTTTTGTTAGCGAGTTGATACACCCTGCCGGAATTATCCAGCCATTTTTATTATTTTCTATTATATCTGGGGCGCAACAATTTTCAGTTGCTATTACTGGTACGCCTTGTGACATGGCCTCAGTAACAACCATGCCGAAGCCATCTGACAAAGTGGGTAATATAAACACATCAACACTTGAATAGAGCTCCATAAGCTCATGATTTGGAATATTATCCTTTATTACAACTTTTCCGGGCAGATTGGTTGTGAGTTCTTTTGGCAGCATCATTTTTCCTATAACCCATAACTCTACATCGTTTTCTGCAAAACTGCAATTTTTCCAGGCCTGGTACAATAAGTGTATGCCTTTTGTGAAAGATTGGTTACCCGCATAAAGAAATCTTATGGGAGTATCCTTTTTTTTTGGTTTAATTTTTTCTATTGGTTTTGGAAACGCTAAAGGGATAACTTTTATTTTATTTTCAGAGAACCCGGCAGCTAAAAGGCTCCTTTTAGTAAAGCTTGAATTGCATAAAATAATGTCTGCTAATTCCAACTGTTTACCTTTTCTAATGCTTCTTCTTAATGTTTTAATATTATTTTCGAGCATGGTAAAATGAGAGCTAAATTCAGGGTATAGCTGTATTTGCCCCTCCATTATTTTGATTAAAAATGATTCATGCACACTGGATTGTTCATGTATAGTTAATATTCCTAATTTCTTAGCTTTTGTTATTGTATTTAGCCCTGAATGCTCATAAACGTGAATGGCATCGATATTTTTTCCGATCTGTTTGGCAACCCATGAGTCGAAACCCAAATCCGCCCATTCCCAAATGATGTCGGTAACTGATGGAATTAATGCAATTGAAGAGAATGTTCTGATTAATTCAGGAATAGGTCTGCTTTTAAAGTATGCGATCGGTAAAGAATCAAATGATCTTCTCTTCAGGTTGTTAATTATGAAGCCTGATTTCCCTAAAAAATTTGAAAAATTATACTGCGGATGAAAAAAAAAAGAAGTATAAAATAGATCCAGAAAATTGGCATCATAATAAGCCATAACAGTTTGCCTTACATGTGGGGCAACGGAGGAACATGCTACAGAGACTCTCATGTTATTTGACCAATGAAAGATATCTTTTGGCAATAACGCTTACGGAAAATTTTTTTTCGGCGGTTGCTCTCACTTTCTTACGTTCAAATTGTTGAACAGTTTTAACACGATTAACCAGATCGATGTATAGGTTACTGTAAAAACCGGTTATGTTTTGGTCTATGACTTCAGGTACAGCACCTTTGGAGTACCCTATAACAGGCGTGCCACAAGCCATTGCTTCTACCATAACCATTCCAAATGGCTCATCCCATTCTATGGGGAATAATAAAGCCTTTGATTTACCGAGATAGAAGTTTTTTTGTTCATCGTTCAGTGCACCGAGGTATATAATCTGTTTACCATCGAAGTGAGGCTCGATAAACTCTTTAAAATAACCTATATTCTCTACCGTATGTGGTATGTTGCCGCCAATTAACAAAACACTCGAAGTTTCTTTGGCTATTTTTATCGCTGTTTGCAGTCCTTTTTCCTGATCCATCCTGCCCAAAAACATTAACGGCGCGTCATCTTCAATTTTCTCCTCTAATTTATATTTGGAAAAATCTATTGCATTATATACTGTTTCCCAGCGACCAGCTACATTTCCGGTACTTACACAATAGTCACTACATGCGGTATATACAACATTATTGTTAGGAAGTGCATTAAAAAGTTTAATCCCTTTTTTCGCTACCTCCCTACCATAAGTCATAATTTTTGCAGATGATATATTCAATATTGGCAACAGGTAGGCCAATCTTCCGAAATTATGGATTACATCGAATTTATTTTTATTGCCAATTAAAAAACTCCAAGCAAATAAAACTTCCTTAAACTTTTGTAAACCCGACCTTTTTAGGTTGTTTTTACCGAAAGAAATTGTCCTTGTACCTGCAACCAATGAATTTGGCCCCGCAAGTATGGTTACTTCATGTCCTAATGATAAATATTCAACAGCAAACATATATACCAACCTTTCGTGGCCACCATATAGCGGAGGTGGAATAGGTATGCCGGGATCCATAATTAAAAGAATTTTCAATTCGTGTTTTTTTTTGTTTTATAAAAACCCTCGATAAGAATTTTAAGGCGCTTAGTTAATTTCCACCCCAAAAATCCATTTAGAAATTTGGTGATCCCACCAGCCTCCATTTTCTGTTTCGAACTACCAAGTCTTTTAATTTCTTTCTTGCATTTATAATAAAGTTCCATGTCAGTTGGATAAAACTGATATTTCCAATATTGGAACTGGTTTGCTGCAATTTTTTGTACGATATGACTGTTTTCGAACCTAAGCAAGCTTTCTGTACCTAGTTTTGTTGATAAAAATGCAGATTCTAAGCCCTTTTTTGATTTTAGACCCGATAATGAGTTGCTTATTCCCGAGCGGTAATATAATATCGCATTTGGAGTAAACAAGATCTTATTGGAGCTTAAAAGTACGCGGATAAAAAAATCGAAATCGTTAATTAGGCTCAATCTTTCATCCCAAAGTTTTGATTTTGTCAAGATACCCCGTGGAATTAACCATAAAGCACACTGCATCATATTTTGTCCAGATAAGAGTGATTCTTTTAACCAATCTATTGGTTGCATATCTTTCCATACGCTTTCCGGATTCAGTTTAAATGTTGAGAGGTCATTATTGTTAAATCTGCCCCAGGCTGCTGAAGCAATGAAATCCTCATTTCCATTTAATTTTTCAACTTGTAAGCTGATAAAATTCGGAGAAATAATATCATCAGCATCCATAAACTTAATGAGGCTTCCTTTACTAAGGTAAAATGCCTTATTTGCGGCTGAACATTGTCCCGAATTTTCGATTGTAATCACTGTTAGCCGTTGGTCATAAAAGCTATTTATTACCTCAAGGGTTTTATCTGTTGAACCATCATTTACGATAATAAGCTCTAAGTTTTTATAGCACTGTTTTAAAACAGATTCAATAGCCTCTGCAATATAATTTTCTGCATTGTAGGCAGGCATGCAGACTGAAACAAGTGGAGAATCCAAGGTTATTTTAAGATTTTGTTTCTCAGTTTTTCCACAATACTAAACCTATGGAAGGAACTACTCTTATTGATGCCATGTTCTTTCCACATTTCATTGCACAAATGTACCGCGATAGTGTTTTTGGTTATAAAATATCCTTTTTTTTCGTAAACCATAGGCAGTAGTAACCTAATAAATTGTTTAAGAAAGAATATAATGTCGGGTTTTTGAAATGCGATGAGCTGTCTGGTCCAGCGCCAGGATATTGGATTAATGACGTCAAATGGTAGTATTTCTACATTTAATTCTTTTGCACATTTTTGTACAACAAAAGGTCCAAATTCACAATAATCTGGTTTTTCGATGCTGTTTTTATATTTTTCAATCCGTTCTTCTGACTCTCTTACAAGAAATCGTGAAATTGTTGAGTTTTTATTCATGCGCATCAAACAACAGTTTGGGTGATCGTCTGAAGTATACTCGTGAGTAGAGCAAAAATACTCGGGTTTATCTATTGTGTAAATATTTTTAAGGAATATGATATCTGTATCCGAATAAATTCCGCCTACTTTATCCAATAATCGATATCTAAATAAATCGCTAACACTTGCGATTGGCAACTTCATTGTTTCAAGGTAATATTTAACCTCATCTCTCGATAAAATGGTTGAAGCGTCCTTAATAATAGTACCCTTCGTAACATCTTCGAAAGCATTATAGCACCATAATAATGGTGTCATCCCAGCTTTTATACAGGATTGAAATGCCAGTTTTTCAATTGGAGATATTTCAGCTCCTATCCAAAAGAAGTGTACAGGGTCTATAAAATTTTCTTCCATTCTGAATTGAGATATTGCTTTTTGGAAAGATCTACATAATGGCAAAGTTTTACGCTATCAATGTTACGTTCGCTGGGATTAGGATTAACCACATATTCATTATTATTTAGCGCAATTCTTTTCTCTTTGGCAATTAACATGGCCGAGAGTGCCTGTTCTAAGAAGTACGATGCACCGTTTTTTTCTAAGTTCTTGCTCCATTTTTCTATCTCTACCCAGTTAATAATTGCTGAATCCAAGCCCAAAACACCTACGTTGACCAAATCAGGTATCTTGCACCTGCAAAGTTGGCTCATTGATTCTTTTGGATAACCGTACGATTCCACGCAATCCAGCATGTGAATAGATCCGATAGGTTTTTTTAACCAATCTGTTATTTCTGTTGGATTTTTCCAAAATAACATGTCAGAATCTAATACCAGTTTAAAGCCCCTTTCTGGTAGAGAATGGACATCAGTCAGTTTTCTGATATGCGGATAGACCTCTCTTTTATGATGCAGATAGGGAAAACGTTCTATAGGGAGCACTCTTTGTAAGTTTTGATCAACTTCTTTTGAAGTTATTATTTTCACCCCAGGCATTCGCTGATAAATCTTTTTAATAATTTTTGGGGTAAAGGAGCCATCATCGATTAAGATGAACTGAAATTTCTCTTCACTTGTTTTACATAGTGAAAATGCACAAAAAAGGGTTTGATAAATATGACTTTTTCCGGTTAAAAAGTATATTTTAAAACCTAATGGATCGGAATTTATAGCCGGTAAAGATTCGGAAGCCTTTTGCATCAGCCTCTTCCCCTGCATCATTTTATAATAACTGCCGTGGCCACCAAACCTTTTAATAGTTTTTTGTTTAGCTTTTGGAAACCTGTAAATGTGATCGATTAAAGTTTGGAGCAATCTCATTTTTTTTAGGATATGTACGCGCTAAAGCGTTTCAGTATCAACATCTTTAATTTTAGGGAAACTTTTGCTTTTTCGCATCCGAAGGAGTTGTGTTGCAATGCAGTTTCTTGTATATCTTTTACGGTAAAATTGCATTAACGAATTGTGCATGTATTTTTTCGGCATCGAAAATATTGTTTTTAACATGCACGATCTGTTTGACTAATTCTTCGGTAAATAAGACCTGTTCGAAAAGCTTTGTAATTGCGGTTGCAGAAATTTTATCAAGATATAAAGGCCAATTGTTATCAATACACCATTTTCCTACTGCAGAATCTTTGGGTGCAACTATAATCGTTGGCAAGCCTATGCTGCAGAACTGTATGAATTTGCTGGGAAAGCAGGTTTTGATCCAAGGCATTTGCGAAACCTCTTCAGGATATATAATCATACCCAAATCGCAATTTTCAAAAAGGAAACCGTTTGATTCTTCAGAAGTTGAAAATAAAGGTAAGGTATTTACATTTTCAAAGTTTTTAGAGAGATAGTCAATATTTGTATTATTCCCGATAATGGTTAAACTGGCATTTAAATCTTTCAAACATTCACAAAATTTAACGAAAAAGGGCAGGGTTTCGGCATAAAATGTACCAGAATAGCCAACTGAAATACTGGTTGCTCTGATTTTATGTTCAACTGATTTTTTTTGAGCCGATGGAATGGGGAAAAGTAATTTAAACTTATGCGAAAACAAAGGCCAGTTCTGCTTAAATGAATCAGAAGCAATAAATACAGTATTGCTTGTACGCAGTATTTTAACCGTATTTGCTATAGTTGGTTTTACATCCGCGCCCAAACTAATTTCGATGGTATCATCATGAAAAAAGCTAAATAACGGGATTTTTGTTTTCTGCTGGATATAAGCGGTAAATGGTGATAAAAAATTTCCATTTACCACTCCGATTAACCGTTCTATGGTAAATTCTCTTATTATTTTCTTGATATATTCCTGGTATAGCAGATAAAATCTAAGCCATTGAAGTATGCCACTTGGTCGATATGGGGGGTAATAAAATTTTCTGTTCGGGATAACGTGTAGCTTAAAATCCAGCGGTAAGTCTTTAATTCTTCTATTATAGGAGTTCTGATCGCAGATGACGTGTATATTATGACCTTCGCTTGCCAATCTGCTCAGATGTCTGTAAAATATCACCTGGCTGGCGTAGGTGTCGTTGGGTATTAGTTCTGAAATAAATAAAATATTCATTAATTTAATTAACGATTTAGCCGTCTCATTATCCTTTCTAAATAGGTTAACTGCTTCTTTTTAAATGGGTACAATCCATTATAATAGGTTGCTTTTGTTCCATGAAGGTATAAATACTTGTTTAGGTCGATCAGGTAATCTTTATAAAGGGGCAATAGGTTAGGCTTATTATCGAAACTGTAACGAGGCCTATCACTCGGTGTTAGCATCTGTAAGTTTTCATCAAAGCCGCTAAAATGATAAAAAAATAAGTCCTCTTCCATATTTACCGTTGGGTGACCATTGTTAAAACTAATATCCCTTTCGTGTAAATTCCAGTAAGCGGCATTAAAGCCATGTTGTTCTAAAATCTCAATATCCTTAAAAAATAGGGGAACAAGATTAAACCATATCTGATCTGTAAAATACCCGTCTTTTAAATCAATAATGCATTTTTCAGATAACCGATCAGTCCACCATTTTAAAAAGGCTATAGATATTGGCGTCCTCCTTAATCCTAAAAAGCCTAGGTTGTAAATTCCATGATTTAAAAAAAGGTTTTCTTCCGGGAAAAGGCCATCAATTGGCAGGGGAGAGAGGGTATGTGGTGTTAATAATATTGACTTGTTTTTCCAATAAGGCTCAAAATCGCTCAGTTTCTTATATACTTTAATATCTGGATCAAAGTAATATATAATTTCTTCATCGGTTCTTTCAAAGATATACTCAAAAGCAACCCCTTTAAGGGCCGTATTAAATTCTATAATATTGTAATTTTCCAACTGCCATTGGAGATTTTGTATTTCAAGATCAGGCGGGAAAATCGTTTTGTCGAAACCTAATGATTCATAATTGATGTTTTCTGATTTTAGGTCGGCTATAAATAAAAATACATTTACATTTTCCCTCGATTTTATGGAATCCAATAACACTTTTGCTTTGGCAAGATAATTATTGGAACAGATAGTAAATGCAATCATTTAAAGTATTTTGAATAAAGATATTTTATAAAGGAACGAAAAGGACGCTGTTTATCGTTTTCGTGAATTAACTTTTCGGTTCTCAATTCATTGAATAGTGTTAAGTATAGTTTGGGATATTTCTTAAAAAAATACAATTGAAGATCTGAAAATCGATTAGCTTTTTCCGATTGTGTTTCATGCAGTGAGTTTTTACGAATACGATAATCAAACAAGACTTCATTAATAAAGTGAAACTTATAATTATTTATTCCAATGTTAAGCCAGAGATCCCAATCTTCATTACCTATTAAGAACCGATTTTCATCAAACCCCCCAACTTTATCCATAGTTTTTTTTCGTACGATTGCGCACATATCGATATAATTTGCCTGGGATAGTTTGTGAAGGTCGAAAGCGGCAGAATTAAACTTACGATGTTCAAGATTTTCTTCACCAAAGAAATGAGGCTGTCCATATACTACGGCTATACCTTTATCATTATTCAAGATATCAATTGCTTTTTCCAAATAACCATTCCTAATTTTATTATCACTATCAAGAAATAACAGGTATTCGCCGGCAGCATTTTTAATGCCATTGTTTCTGGCCGACGCTGGACCTTGGTTTTCCTGATGTACAACCTTACAGGTATTGGCAATGCTTTGAAGATATGTAAGGGTTGATATATCATCAGATCCATCATTAACAACAATGATCTCAAAGTTTACATCGTCTTTCACATGCTTTAAACTCTGTATTGCCTCTGGAAGGTATTCGCCAGCGTTATAACAGGGTATAATTACCGATAACTGAGGTTTCCTCATAGTTGAATCCAATTCGATAATTTAAGATTTATTTTGGCATTGATATTTTCATCTAATACCCATCTTTTTGGCATAATAACTATTTTGCCAAAATTACGGTTTAAAAATGCACCCCACCAGCTAAAGGAACTATTTGCTATAATGTTGTGTTTGCATTTCGACATTAGATCCAACTCCAAATATGGCTTTTGACCGTTTTCGATTTTGACAAATGTTGCTTGAATTTTAAATTGTTCCTCTGCCCAATTTAAATCATCAGAAAAAATAAAAAAAAGAGGGTTTTCAACCTGGGTTTTTATATGATCGATTGCACGATTATAGTAATCGATAGATAATACCCCGAAAATCTCATTTGCATTCTTGTCGCCCAAATAATCTCCGCGTCTAATGTGAATTGAAACTGAATTACTTTTACTAATCAGAAATAGATAGTGAGAATAATCATTGTTATCGACGTTTTTAAGTGTGAGTTCCTCTAATACAATTGGATGTAAATCTTTAAGATATTTTTTATTTTGCCAATAACCATCGATGTATGTGTGATCACTTATTTTTTCTAAACTTTCTTCATATATCCATAAATAGCTTTCAGAAAATATTTTTCTTTTATGCTTCGGTAATAAATTATCTATGTTTCTCTGGATTTTATATCTAACAGAATGTTTTGAACGTAAGTTGGTAAATCTTTTTAAATCTTGTATGCTTGCAAGATTTTCTGCTATATTAAACTTGTCTAATTGATAATTTCTTAAAGTCTGAGTAGAAAAAAAAGATATATCTAATTTGAGTTCTATTTTTTTTTTGAGTGATATATTACGTGCAATAGCATATTGAAAAAGTTGGTTTCCTAACCCACTAATAAGATTCACTATGATCATTTTTGTTGTTATCGTTTGGAGAAGCAGTTAAAATAATTTTAGATGTTAGGAGGATCAAAATAATTTAGCTGAATTTTATAATTTGAGAGAAAAGTATTTATGTTATGCAGATGGGAATTTGTAAAGCGATATTTATTTTGAGAAAATATTTTTGCCTCACATGGTAATATATTTATTATTGAATATGCCAATGAAAGGAAATTGTCTTATGCCTTTTTGAATAATTATCAATAAGCCACTTTAAGGAAAGTGTTGAACTTCTTTTAATAGAAATATTACGCCAGTAGGAAATATCCAACATTTCTCTTTTTCTATTATATAAAAAGTGCCCATATGTTTCATACTCTGAAAAACCTGATATAGTATCTTTTGTACAATTCTTTAAAATTGCAAATTCCCAGTTCATTTTACATTTTTTTTCAATTTCTTCTTTCAGTTCCAACGTACTTTCTCTGTCAAAAATCATATAATGAGAAATGAACGATAAGGGAAGTAATCTTTTTTCATTCAAGATTTTTTCAAAACATTCGAAATATGGTTGATGAAACTCATCTGAACAATTAAAAAAGAGTTTTTTTTCATCAACAAATATCTGAGGGGCTAAAAATATGGTGTCAGCATCTAAAATGAGGCAGTTTTTTTTTTGAGAAATTTTATCCCAATTTAGCTTTATTAATTGTTGAAATAACCAGCCACTTCTATCTATGCCTTTAAAAGAATAATAAATCTCGTTCAATTTTACATTGCAAACCTGGCTTTCATCTATAAATAAACAGTTATTTTCATTTGCGAAAAATCGAATTTTAGGAGTGTTTTTAGCTACTAAGTAAATGTTCGCTATTCGATTAAGAGAGAATTTTCTAATGGATTCAATAGTTAAGCCCAAAATTTCTATATCTCTTTCCGTAACAGGTATTAATACATCTATTTCTTCATAGTCCTTTTTCGCCCTTCCATTGTTATGAAAATTAATATCCGTCTTTATTTTCTTAAAATAGAAAAAGCATAGTGCTCTACTACATTTGAATAGAATGGTCTTTATAAACTTTTTCAATTAAAATATAATGAAGAATAATGTTTTAATTTTTCAAAAAAGCTTAGTTTATCCTTTATCAAATTGAAGTTGATAAATACTGCATCAGCTGAAAAATCTCCCTTATTTGTATATCCCCAAAAGTAAAAGTTTCTTCTAGTTAGAAAACTCTTTAATTCTTTGAATAAAGGTTGTGCCTCATAAATTTCAAAGAATTCAACTTCACTATGAATAAATTTTACTCTGCTTAAATTTTCTTCAAAACCTTCTAAAGCTAATAATTCGGCACCTTGTATATCCATCCATAATATATCAACATCACTAATGTTTAAAGATCTCATTATTGTATTGGCCTTACATATATCAACCTCAATTTCATCCTGAGCGTATTGTTCAATCGGATATTTTCCTGATGCCCTAAATAACGAGGATGCCCCTTGATTACCATCTTCCCAAGTTGTTATTGTTTTTTCTTTATTGATAGGATAGAATTTGGTTTTTCCGTCATAATTGCCTACTGCTTTCTCAAATAGCTTTATTCTTTGATTATTTTTAATGTTTAATTTAGCATGTTCTAAAGCTGTCGGATTGCATTCAAAAGAAAATATCTTTGATAAGCTAAATACTTCAGCTAAATATATTGAGTCTTCACAATATCTAGCTCCAAATTCAAATATTAAAGTTGGGTCAAAATCAAAGAATTTATACCAAATGTATTTTATTTTTTGAATCGAGTCCTTACTAGCAATTGCCTTATGCGTCATAGATTAATCATTTGGGTGTCGGTGAAATCCTTTTACAACA
The DNA here is from genome assembly GCF_049913135.1 of Pedobacter sp. R-06. Lineage (NCBI taxonomy): Bacteria > Pseudomonadati > Bacteroidota > Sphingobacteriia > Sphingobacteriales > Sphingobacteriaceae > Pedobacter > Pedobacter sp. R-06. The sequence goes on from NZ_CP183977.1 coordinate 553,270, forward strand.
TTATAATTTCTTTTTAAGTAATATCTAATAGGCATATAGATATCATGAATATCAAGTTCTGGAAATTGTCCAGTTATCAGATCTTTTCTAACAAAAAAGGCATTTACTCCGTTCTTACAGCAGGCAACCAATTTGTAACCCTTTATTTTGCCAAGTTTTTCTAATGATTTTAGGCTCGAATTGAAAGCGGTAGAATAGTCCCAAGTTTTGTTTTTTTGATAATTCATAATCCATTCGACATCATAGGGAATAAATGCGTTATATTCTATGATTACAACCTTTGGGCTTTGGGTTTTTATTTTTTCCCAAATCCAATAATCGTTAGAATCAATATCTATTGATAATACATCTATAGTTGAAGGGACATTCGCATTTATTAATATTTGCTCAATATTTTCAGTAGTAACGAATTCATTTTTTAGAATTAACGCTTTACTATTGATCTCTTCTCTGAAAGTATTAGTAATATCAAGGGTATGATTTTTATCAGCTTCAATCCATAACCCCTTCCAGCCTTTCATTAGGAGATACGTCGTATTGGTTTCAAGTCCATCTTGAACCCCTATTTCTATGAAGAAACCAGTTTTAATATTTAAACGGTTGAGAATTTCATTTAGTAATCCATCCTCCCCATTTTGAGAATATACTTGGTATTCAAAATTATTTAATTCATTAAGATTATCTTGAATACCAGTAGCAGAATGAATATCTAAGAGTATTTCATTCATAACATTTAGTTTATTGTTAATTTTATCCAAGTTCTGATTAATACTTAACACAGCATTCATTGTGTTATTTATTTTTTCAAGTAGCCGTTGTATTTTCTTGAGCATTTTTAATTCAGTTTCTGCCAATTTATTAATGGACGTAATAAACCATGATATTTTTCTTTATATTCACTTCTAAATACTTCGTCATAAATATCACTTACAAATAATTTAATCTCATGTTCAATATGTATGATAGACGGATTCAGAGTTGTTATTCCCAGCTTAATAATGTATTCTCCGTCATTCAGTAAATATTTAGGAATCCATGCGATCAGGTTATGATCACCTAATTGATATTCTTTTAATGGTGAAATAGACATAAAACAGATAGTTCCATCCGTAGTGCATACAGCAAAAGTTGCGGCTGGCTTCATTTCGATGTTTTTGATTTTATATGAAATTTTGACCCCTATAGATTCAGCAATAGAAAATTCGTTTTTTTGACTTTCACTTTCTGATAACGTTCCAAAATATAATAGCTCAACATAAAAGTCTTCTTTGACCTTATCTTTTCTTGTTAAGAAATAAAAGTCTTTATCTGAAATATTTGCCTTAGTGTATGTCAGAAGAACATCATCCAGATTACCTTGCTGGATTAAGGTTCCATTTTCTAATAAAATTGCTGATGAGCATAGACTTTGTAATGATGGGATATTATGGCTTACAAAAAGTACCGTTTTACCTTCACCTTTACTTACTTCACCCATCTTGCCCAAACACTTTTTCTGGAACTCCGCGTCCCCAACTGCCAATACCTCGTCTACAATTAAAATCTCTGATTCCAGGTGCGCAGCAACAGCGAAAGCCAAGCGCACATACATTCCGGATGAGTATCGTTTAACAGGCGTATCCAGATAACGTTCTATACCTGCAAAATCTACAATTTCTTCTAATTTGCGTTGGATTTCCTTTTTTCGCATGCCCAGAATGGCGCCGTTTAAAAAGATGTTTTCTCTGCCAGAAAGTTCAGGATGAAAGCCTGTGCCGACTTCCAATAAACTGGCAATTCTACCTTTACCACTGATTTTACCCATAGTAGGAGAGGTAACTTTACTCAGTATTTTAAGGAGAGTGCTTTTGCCTGCACCATTGCGACCAATGATCCCAACAGCATCGCCTTGCTCAATTTCAAAGTTGATATCCTTTAAACTCCAAACGATATTGCTCTCGCTTTTGGTGTTTTGATTGTTGCTTTCTCCAATGCGTAAAAACGGATCCTCTTTCCCACGGGTCCGGGCATACCAGCGCTCCAGATCGCGGCTGATTGTGCCGGTTCCGATTTGGCCCAGTTGGTAGGCTTTACTTAGATTTTCTACTTTAATTGCAATATTTTTTGACAATGTTTAGCGATTAGGGTTTAGAAGGTTATAAGAAAAAGGTTAGGGTTTAGAGTTTAGTTCTTGAATAACGTTTAGATAAGCTGTGACTTTCTCAATGCACTAAGTTTAGTTGTAATAATTTCGATCTTACTCCTTGATGTTAAATAGTCTTGTTCAGAAATATAATCTAAATCCATGGCTGCGATTAAATGATTTAAAGTTTCGAGGGTAGTGGTATAAGCCATATTGGTATAATGCGCTTTGTCTTTCATTGTGATTTTTCCTGATCCTTCAGCTAAACAAGCACCAATGCTGCTTACTGACCTTTTAATTTGGCTAATCAATCCAAATGTTTCTTCTTTCGGAAACTTAAGCGCTAAATGATAAATGTCTTTTCTAAAGGATCTGGATAGTTGCCAGACTTCTAATTTTTCAAATGAGTAGGTGTGCATATTCCTTATTTTTATAGATGAAATAAATAAGGGATGATTGTTATGAATATATAAATTTTTTACTAAACCTTCTATACCCTAACCCCTAAACCCTCTACACAGTGTCAACAAAATTTCGTTCTACCTTATTGAAAATCACTATTCCAAAAACCAATAATGCGAGTGTAACGCCAGTAGCATAACCCAAACTTCCCCAAGTAAAACTCCCTTCGCCCAGAAATCCATACCGAAAGGTTTCAATAATAGGGGTCATCGGATTATATTTAATGATCCATGCATATTTTGGGTATTTCTCTATTGCAGTAGAGAGGGGATATATTACGGTGGTGGCATACATCAATAATTGTACACCAAATCCTACCAAAAATGCGAGGTCACGGTATTTTGTGGTCATAGCCGAAATGATCATCCCGGCGCCCAGGCCCAATAAGGCCATTAAGATTACCACAACGGGAACCAGTGTAATGGCCCACGAAGGCTGAAAACTTGCATCAGCTAAATAATAATAAATAAACATGATCAAGAAAAGGATCATCTGTACGCCAAAGCGTACCAGGTTACTCACCACTATACTCAGTGGCATAATTAAACGGGGAAAATAGACTTTTCCAAAAATCGCGGCATTATCCCTAAAAACAGTTGACGTTTTGGTCAGGCAATCAGCAAAATAGTTCCAAGCAGTAATGCCCGCCATATAAAAAAGTGGCTTAGGCAAGCCATCAGTAGATATGCCCGCTAAATTCCCGAAAATAAAGGTAAAGATGATCGTGGTAAATAGGGGTTGAATGAAAAACCACAATGGGCCTAATATGGTCTGTTTATAAAAGGAAACAAAATCTCGCCGAACCAATAACCAAAGCAGATCACGGTACGCCCAGACTTCGTTAAGCTTTAAATCGAATAAAGAAGCTTTAGCCTCAATGGTCCAGGTATGTTCTTCGTTATGCATGGTTGTTTTTATTCATCTGTATCGCCTCATACTAATAGTAAATTCAATACTTTTTCTTGGTACCGTCCGTATCCAAATGTTTCAAAACATAGCTTTTGGATCGCTTTTACATCATGTCTTTCTTTTTGTAAAGCAGCAATAAGCGCTTCCCCAATTGCTCCAGTATCATTTGGGTCAAGCAGGGTGCCCAGTTCGCCATCCATCAGGGCATCCCTACTGCCATCGGCATTACCGCCAATTACAGCACAACCATAAGCAGCAGCTTCAATAAAAACGAGTCCAAATCCCTCCGCCTTGCTTGGCATTACAAATACATCTGCCAATTGATAATGTAAAGCAAGTTCATCATCAGGGACAAAGTTCGTAAGTACCACATTTTTTTGAAGTTTAGATTGAGTTATGAGCTTTTGAATACGCGCTAATTCTGCCAGATCTGCTTTTCCAACCAACAGGTAAACCAAATCCGGATGAACCTTAATGATTTGCGCTAAGCATTCGATCACCAGATCGTATCCTTTATATTGTTCTGATGAAGATAAACGGCAAACACTTAACAGTACTTTTTGATTGCTATTAAGACCATATTTTGCGAGGAGAATAGCAGGTTTTGGAACTGGTTCGACTAATTTAAAATAGGGGTCTAAACAATTATTTAATACCTTCATCTTGCTCGCAGCTATTCCGTGATGTAGTATAATCTGATCTGCAGTATATCGGCTTACCGCCCAGATCTCAATTTTATTAAGCATCTGTTTTTTCCAGCCTGCTAAGGCATTCCAGATTTCTATTCCATGAGCAAAGAGTACGATACGAACACCTGGCTTTAGTATTTCAATGATCCTTGCGAAAAGTAATAAATGCGCATGACTTAAAATAACCACATCTGCTTTTAATCCTGCTCTGATGGCTGCTAAACCGAAAGCTATTTTTTTGCTGTTATATCCTTTAAATGAACTTCGTGTTACATAAGCCAGGTCGGGCTTATCATCATACATCGACAATACCTGGTAAGACTGGATCTGGGAACTAGCTTTTAGGTCATCAAGAGTCTTCGCAAAATTTTTACTCACCTTTTCTATCCCTCCCGTTAAACTGAAAGTATGTAAAGTAAGAAATAGAACTTTTTTGCTTTTCAAATTTGTTAATCCTAAACCCTAAACCCTAAACCCTAAACCCTGTGAATACCTGATAAAGCGCCATCACTTTGCTCCAGTGCAGATCCCCCTGCCTAAAATCATCAAGCATTCCTGAAGCAAATGTATTCTCTCCTGTTTTTATTGAATGGAGGAAATGTTCATCCTTTTTCAACCAATCCTGAAAAGGAAAGGTAAAGCCCATTTTATTGCGGTCCCAGATTGCCCTGGGAAGTATTGCCGAAAAGGCTTCAATCAAAAGCGATTTTGGCCGATCACCGTCAAATTTTAATTTATAATCTGTTGCGGCCAGAGTTGTAAGTAAATCCTGATCTAAAAAAGGAACCCTAACCTCTACACCATGTTGCATGCTCATGGTATCGGTATCTTTAAGCAATTGGTTTTGCATGTACAGGTTACATTCTAACCAACTGGCTCTTTCGCCATCTTTTAAATGACTGGGAAGAGGGGCTATCACTGCACTTTGAAGTACCTGGTCAACCTCTGCAATTGAGCACGATAACAATCCGGAGATTTCGTCAGGAGTGAATATGCCCCTTAAGAAAAGATACTCACCAACAGTATTATGGTAACTTAAATAATACGAACGTTTTAACGAAGCTTTTTTTAAGCGCAGGCTTTTTCTGAGAACAAACTGAGGCAGTCTCTTCAAATGTCTAACCCATCCCATCCGTTTAAAAGAAGGATAGCCTCCAAACAGTTCATCTGCACCAATGCCAGATAAAACAGCTTTTAAGCCGTTTTCTTTAGCAAAATAATTAACGAACCACGAATTAATGCCATCAGCAGTGGGTTGATCCATGGCTTTTAAGGCCGCGGGGAAATGTTCGGAGAAGAACGCTGGCGTGATGGTATATTCCGAATGATTTCCATGGAGCTGTTGAGCAACAATATCCTGGAAAACTTTCTCTGAAAATGCTGTTTCTTCAAAATTGATCGATACGGTATTGAGCTTGCTCAACTCAGTAGTCCCGGTTAAAATTTTATCAGCAAGCAATGTCAGAATACTACTGTCGATCCCACCACTTAAGAAAACACCGATTTTGGCGTCAGATAAAAGATGCTTTTTAACTGATGCATATAAACTTTGCTGTACAGCATTTTTGGCCTCTTGGTAATCCGCGATTTCCTTTATAGAGTGCTGTTGGACATAATTTTTGATCTCGAAGGTATCCGATTGATGTTGCCAGATCAGATAATGTCCTTTAGTTAACATCATCACCTCGCTAAAGGTGGTGTAAGGTTCAGGTAAGTGGCCAAAAGCCAGAAAAAGGATTTTCCAATCAGGCTGTTCATTATAAATATAACCGGTCTCAGTAAAGGCTTTAACTTCCGAGGAAAAAACCAGATGTTTTTCGATAGCACGGAAATATAAAGGTTTAATGCCCGATGGGTCGCGCACCAGGTAGCTATGCTGTAGATCAGCATCATATAAACAAAAAGCAAACATGCCTTTAAGCTTGTCGAAACTCTCAACTCCCCATGCGGCATAGCTGGCTAAAATAACTTCGGTATCACTCTCGGTCTTAAACTGAAAGCCTAGGTTTTGAAGTTCTTTTTTCAACAGCAGATAATTATAGATCTCACCATTAAAAGAAATCACCAGTTTTCCATTGCGATAAAGCATGGGCTGATGTCCTTTAGGAGATAAATCGATCAGCGCAAGGCGCCTATGGCCCATTACAATTCCATCGCTGGCATTGACGTAAAAACCTTCATCATCAGGGCCGCCATGAGCCATTAGCGTGCACATGCCTTTAACTTCTGTTTGAAGCAGGTCCATTGGTCTGCTGCTATCTATAATTCCCGCAATGCGGCACATCTGTAAAAGGTAATGGTCATTTGATATTTCTGGGCTGGACACAGCTTCGCCCCCTCAGTCACATTTTATTTTCAAAAACGGACTGATATTTGCTTTTTATAAGCTGCTGAGCTTAAAACATCAGCTCTATTAATTAAGGGCTAATCTAATCCCTCACGCATCATCCAGTTCTAAATTGGTTCTACAAACGCAACTGAGGTGTTAATTTCAATCGCATAGCCCATATTTTGTAAACGTAAAATAATACGTTGTTTATTCTGTATCGATACCAGTTCGGCCAGGATCCCTTTAAATGGACCTGCTTTAATCAACACCCGTTCACCAGGTTTGATGTCGTACTCAAAAACCTCAAGATCTGCATCAGTAGCGAGCAGGAGCTTAAGATCATTGATTTGTTGTTCGGGTATAGACGCTATTTGGCTGGAGAAATAGATAAACCGGGCAATGCCGTTGGTCATCAAAACTTCAGCGTATTCTTTGGCCGAAATATACACAAACAGATAAGACTTAATCAAAGCCTCTTCAACTATTTTTTTACGGTCGCTCCATTGTTTAACCGTCTTTTTTAGCGGGAGATAAGAAGAAATACCTTTTCTCGTTAACTCCTCATGCGCCTTTTTCTCAGCCCTCGAACGCGTACATACCGGATACCACCTGTAATTTTGATCAATCATTAAGCTAATTAATTTCAACAATTAAACCCACATGTATCTTTCCACGCCTTTCTTTCATCAGTTACATACAGTTAACCAATTTAAACAGTTAACCGATTAATCCTATTTCTTTTTCCAAAACATCCACCATTTCCGGTTCTCATCATCATAATAGCCCGAGCCCGAGTAGCCCGAATAATCAGAATAATAATAGGTGCTGTTGCCACCACCTCGGCTATAATCGGTAGTATAATAATTCGAATAAAGGGCATCATCACCAAATGCATTCAACACAATAGCCATATTGCTCAATCCATACTCCCGCGATAACCTTTCGGGTATAGCAGCTGCCCGCGTTTGCGAAACGCCTGAGCGGATGACAAATAGATTGACATCCGAATTTCTGATCAATGGAATGGCATCCGAAACCAGTCCTACTGGTGCGGTATCGACCAAAACATAATCATATTCTTTTTCCAGCGTTTTCAATAAATCGCGCATGGCGGCGGTATGCAAAAGCTCAGAAGGATTAGGTGGTACAGGGCCTGAAGGAATAAAGTCGATATGGTGTACTTCATCATGTATGAGCACATCTTCCAATTTGTGCTGTCCGGATAAAACAGAACTCAGGCCTCTACGGTTATCGCTTCCAAAAACTTTGTGTAACCTCGATTTACGTAGATCGGCAGCAATTAAGATTACTTTTTTCTCAATTAGCGCTAGCGTTCCAGCCAGGTTTACGGTGACAAATGATTTGCCCTCGCCCGATATCTCCGAGGTAATGCAGATCACCTTGCTTTTTTTATGGCTGGCTAAAAAGCTCAAATTGGTACGTACGGACCTAACCGACTCGGCGAAAACTGATTTGGGTTTAGCTATTGATAAGGCCTGACGGTTATCCTGATCGATATAATCGGGGAATTTGCGTATTACCCCGATGATAGGAGTATTCGTTAATCCTTCTACGGTTTCCTTATCGTAGATGTAAGGATTTAAAAACCTAACCAATAGGATCAAACCCATACCAGCACCTAAGCCAAATAAAATGGCAAAGGTATAAACCTTATTCGAATTTGCAGAAATAGAGTAGTAGGAAGGGTAAGCTAAATTGACGATGGCCGCGCCAGAAACTGTGGCAGCAGCATTCATTTCGGCTTCTAATTTTTTCTCTGATAAATAAGAACGCACCTTATTATTTACCTCAAAATTAGTACTGAGTTTTACAAAGTTTTGTTCTTTAGCCGGAATGGTACTGATGTTTTGGTTAACGCCTGAGATTTGGCTGTCGATATAACGAATGGTCTGTTCGTTATTCCTGCGCATGGCCTGTACATTGCTTCTTATGCTCGCTTTTACGTTGGCAATCTGTTGGTCTATTTGTTTTACGGGTTGCGAATCTGCATTAAACTGATTCAGTTTGAGTATTCTGTTGGCTAACAAGGTATTGAGCTGAGTAACCAAGGCCCCCAGTCCGCTATTTAAATCACCTTCTATATCTAAGCCGATTTCTACCTTCGAGCGGTTGTTGTTTACCTGGTCTTCCAGTTGTTTAATGGCCAGTTGTTTAATGTTGAGTTCTGTTTTTTGTTTTTCGAAATCTGACAATTTACCGATTGTTGTAGAGGTGGCAGATCCAAGATCGACCATTTTGTTTTTAGTTTTATAATTGGCCAGGGTATTACCAGATTTGCCAGCCTCAGTATTGATAAAGCCTAATTGTGTATCGATAAATTGCACAGTCTGTTTAGCTGAACGTTGCCTCTGGATCAGATCGTAGCGCACATACTCTTTCATAATGGCGTTGAGCATATCTGCAGCGAAAACAGGATTGCCATCGGTTAAACTTAAACTCATTACGTTGGTGAAACGAGCAGCCTCTGCTACACTTAAACCCATGGCCCGCCCGATAAAATCTTCTTTGGTATTAAATTTAAAACTATAATCACCTTTTGGAACAATAGATTTAATGCGGAATTGCATATTACCCATATTGAGTACCTCTCCATAACGGTGTACGGTCTGCTTGGTTTTTTCGTTATTGGGATCGCTAATGCTAAAGCTTTTATTATCTATAGCTTCGATGTTATATAAACCCCGATTAAAATTAACTGAATCTTGTTGTATAATTTCGATCTGAAAAGGAATATTTGGATAGAGTTCGGTAGTGCGGATACGGCCCTTTAAATAATAAGAGATTTTATAATCAAGGTGGGCTATAGCATTGAGCACAACATCATTACTGCGGATCACAAAACTTTCTGCCTGGATTTTATCGGTGTAGTTATAAACCTGTGTCGGCATTTGGTTATTGGTGCTCACGCTCGGGTTACTATCCTGAAGTTTAAGGGAAGCTCCGGTTTGATAGATAGGTTGCGTATAAAGCACTTTTATCTTGGCAACAACTAATGCAATTGCGATACAGCCAGCTATCCAATACCACCTGCTCCAAAATACCCTGAATATTTTGTAAAAATCAATTTGTTGACTAACAGCCTTAACTTCTAAATCTTCTGCTTTTTCCATTAGCGTGTTACGGTAAAAATTAATACGGCAAGGTTAACTACAACAAGTAAAGGCTGTACAATGTTATTAAAACTCTGAAGTTTTTCACTTAATGCAGAGCCTTTGGTGGGTTGCAGTACAATAATATCGTTATTCTGCAGAATCAGTTTTTTGCTCGCCAGACTATTAATGTCAGTTAAGTTTACATAGATAATTTCAGGGTGGCTGCGATCGCCTCTAATAATTTTTAAAGTTTTAGGGTCTGCAGTTTTGGTAATACCACCTGCCTCACCTATGATTTCGATTAAACTGGTATTGTCTTTTTCCAATAAAAAATTACCCTGTTTGCCAAATTCGCCCAATAAAGTAACCTTTAAGTTAACAACGGTTAACTCAATAATCGGATCCTTGAGTAGCTTTTGTTTATAATTATCCTGAATCTTTATGGTGGCCTCTCTTCTGGTTAAACCCACAACTTCTACTTTCCCAATGGCAGGTAGATTAACCATGCCATCAGGCTCTACCGGATAAGAGAGAGTATTTTGCGAAGTTCCTGCTGCTGCAACATTATTCGTTGAAGCACCCGAAACGCCTGTGCTCAATGTTGCCCCGAACTCAGGGTTTTGAACATTCCTAACGGCCAATTGATCACCGATTTTGATTTTATAGTAAGCATCGCTTATGCCCTGATCATTTACTACATAAACCTGTTTAATTGTATCTGTAACGATATCACTGGGTGCATTGAATAAGCTATGTTGCTTGCGGACTGAGCAGCTGAACAGTATGATCGACGTAAATAAAAAAAGATTGAATTTAAAAATGGGGTGTTTTTGGATCATAATTATTAGAAAGATATACTAACTAAATGAGATGTGTAGGTAAATGCAAAAATACTGTTTAAAGATGCTTAAAAAAAATAGTAATTAGAAAAGCATAGCCCCGCCATTAATTAAAAGCATTTACCAAAAACAGTTTTATTGGTTAATTGCAGCACAGATGGTCCTTTTCTTAAGTATTTTATGAATATATAATGTGCTGATTATTATGTTTTTATATGCTGTAGTGCTTCTTTTTTGCTTAGGATCTAGAAATACGATTTAACATGACTAAAGTCAACATAATAAAGAATTTTGTATTATTAAGATTACGGATATTAACTACTTTTGTTGAAGTCGTTTTTCTTATGAGCAAATTATATACATTTGGATTGATAGTCCTGTTTATGGGTATTTTTAGTAAAAGCTATGCCACTGATGGTTGCTATAGTACTTTTACCAGCCGATTTTATTATATTTCGATAGGAACGAACAACTATAGCGGATCTACATATGCGACCTCGGGTTCGGTGTTATCATGCTCAACATTTACTGCCGGATCATATAATCCAAACGCGCCATGCAGTATAGAAGGCTTAAGTAGTTCATACTATAGGCAAGCAACAACGAATTTAATTTATCCTTGCCCAATTGATTCCTATATCGTTTTCTTCATGTTAATCACATCATGTTTTGGATTTGCAATGTTAAACAAACACATGTAAAGACGCTAAAATTTTATTATAGATTATCTATAAATTTGACTGAATTAGTTTCACTCTGCTGATTACTTTATGATGTTAACGGGTTTATATTTAGTCTCTTATGCATGTCTTTGCGATATGAATCCGTTTGATGTTAGAGTTTTTTGATACTCATAAGTAGGTACATAAAAGGTATTTTTTGTATAATTATACATCTTTATTAGTGTCTTTTATTAGGGATTTGTACTTTTGTATAAGTTCTGTCCCTATTTTTAATGAAGTATCGCATAATAATCTTTGTCTTGGTATTGCTATCGGCATCATATTCCTATGGCGCAATTGTTACAGGATGCCAAGCAACACTTGGGTCCAATACCATATATTATGTGCGTGATGGTTCAATTTTGTTTAATGGTGTCCCCCAGTATCGCAATGATAATTTTACGAATAGGTATACATTGTCTCAGGTCTATTGTTATGGTGGGCTTGGCAACGGACAGGGGTCATGTTATATCAAAGGGTATGGTGGTCCTGGTGACGATTTTGGTACACTGGTTTCTTTTTCCACCAGCCCTACCGATTGCCCAATAGATGACTACGCTCCCCTTGCATTGCTTGTTCTAGCCGGAATAGGCTCATTTTCTCTGACACGTTTCAAGTTTAAAAACATTAGATTATCCAGGTTTTATTAAAGTTGTTTTAGTTTCGTTCATTTTGTTCATGATATTTGTCAATAATTTCTGACCTTATTTCTAGCGATTCTTTTATTTTTTCTTTGTTTGATCACTTTCTGCCCCGTTTTTTGCCGAATCTTAGCGCGAAATAAGAGTGTCATATTCTGTTCATATTCATTTCATTCGGTAATTTAATTACGCTTTTTTGGTTAATTTTGTAATATTAATCTTACGATTATTTAGGGATTGTGTTTGGTTTGCATCATTACTCGGTTCCAGAAGTTAGTTGTCTATTATTATAATTTTTTTGCCGCAGAACATCTCTGATAGTGGGAGTTACGTATGTGCACCCATTAGTACCAAACAACAATGTCAAAATATCTCTTTTTAACTGTCTTGTCAACAGTTTTATTTGTCTCTAATGCCGTTGGAGCGGTAGGTTGTAGAACCGGAAATTTTATTTACACAGTTCAAAGTGGAACCTATTTTGATGGAGGTACCACTATGCCGCTATATACTGCATCTGATAGAATCACAATAAGAAACTGGCCTGAAGATCCAAATTGTGGGATTTTAAGAACCACCTCAGAAAATTATTCCGTGGCCAGTGGGGGCTCTGGCAACCCTCAATCTAAATGTACTTCTCAGGAAAATGTTTTAAATCAGGGTCTTCTGGTAAATTACAGTCCATCTGATAGCAATTGTATGGCGTTACCATTAGATGATTATATGCCATATTTAATAAGCTCCATCGGATTTCTTGGTTTCATCATAATTCGTAAAAAAAGCTCAATCTTATACAGTCTATAGGCAATTACTCTTGTTATTTCTTGTAGTAGTAAGTTTGTATCACTAAGGGCTATAGTGCTGATATAGTATTGAACAAAACGAACGTAGTTTGTAGTTCATTACAGTAGTAACTTCGCATAACAATGCGGAGATGTACTACATGAAATACTATTTTATAGGTCTTTTTTTGTTGTCTTGTAATCTTGAAGCTGGTGCGGATACAGGATGCAAGTTGCCTAATGGTAAGATCTACGGGCCACAAACGGGAACCGCTTTGCTTGGAGCGACATTAGTCCCTTTGAATTTGGGTATTTTAGTTCCTCTTTACAATTCACCCGAGATTTCACAAATTCCGGGCGCATGCCCTGGGTATGCAAATACTCCTGTAAGCCTTGGAACTCCTTGCACTACATCTGCACTAACCATATTGGGTTTGGGGCTTGTTGCACAAAACGAGGGGGTGGAATTTTCTTACTCGTTTGTGAACTGTAATTTAGATGATTACACTTGGACCCTTGGTGCCGCCGCAGGTCTCTTCGGTATATTCGTAATCAAAAGAAAAAATAAACTATAGATCATCTTTGTCGGCTCGAATAGGAAACCATTCGGCATATGTAAAGCTATTCTTTATCTTTACCACAGTTTTCAGCTTAAAAAAGCTGCAGAATCGCTGTTTGGTAACCATGAAGATATCCTTGATTACGGTCGTTTATAATGGAGAAGCATTCTTGCAAGCGTGTTTTAATTCTGTAATGGCGCAAACCTATCCTGACGTAGAATACCTGGTGATTGATGGGGGATCGACAGACCGAACACTGAACATTATCGAAGAAAACCAATCGTATATTGATTATTTCATCTCAGAAAAAGATAAAGGTTTATACGATGCCATTAATAAGGGGATCCAGAGGGCAACAGGAGAGGTGATCGGAATCTTAAATGCCGATGATTTATTTGCACACGCTGATGTATTGGCGTCAGTAGCCAAAGCCTTTATCGACCAGCCGAAAATAGATGGACTTTATGGTGACCTCAATTACATCCATCCCACAACACATAAAACGGTCAGGACTTGGAAATCAAAGCAAAACACCTTTCAGGATCTTAAAAAAGGCTGGATGCCCGCACACCCTACACTGTATCTGAAAAGATCTTTATTCAAAAAAAATGGAGATTATGCCTTGGATCTTGGTACCGCTGCCGATTACGAATTAATATTACGATATTTTTATACCCATAAAATAGAAGCCGTTTATCTGCCTGTCTTAATGATAAATATGCGCATGGGAGGGGTAAGTAACCAATCTGTGATGAGCAGGGTCTCTGCCTTTGTTAATGATTATAAGGCTTTAAAAAGAAACGGTGTACCACATCCACTTTTGGTCGTGATCAGGAAAAAGCTGAGTAAACTCAATCAATTTTAATTCTTTTTAGAGGCTGTACCATATAAATCTACTTCACATTTGATTTATGTCATGTTAAACATTTATGATCGCAAATTGTTAAGGGTACATTACTTATATTTGTGTACCAAGTCATCCCGCATTGTTTAAAGATATCCTGAATACCAACCCAAATTATTTCTGCATGGCCATATTTATTTTGGCCTTTTCAGTCGTAATTATTAGTATTCCGAGTATAATCTATACTTCTTTAAAGTATGGTCTTTTTGATAAGAACGACCTGTACCGTAAAAAACATAAACGCAATATTTCACGTTTAGGTGGTTTAGCCATTGTAGGCAGTTTTACCGTATGTATCTTGCTTTTTTCGGCCATTATTAATTTTAAAGAAGCTAATTTTTTAATTGCATCGTGCATCATCCTTGCGGCACTTGGCTTAAAAGACGATGTTTATGGCACCAATACCAGCACAAAATTTATTCTGCAGATCGTGGTCGCCTTTATCCTGGTTTTTTTTGGTGCCTTCCGTTTAACAAGTTTATACGGTGTATTGGGTATAGGGGATATGGCGCCATTATGGGGAAGCCTTTTTTCGGTTGCATTAATTATTTTCCTGAATAATGCATTCAATTTAATAGATGGCATTGACGGATTGGCAGGTGGAATCGGCATTTTAACGAGCCTGGTTTTCGGTATTTTGTTTTCTTCGATGGGGCAGGTACCCTATGCATTTATTGCCTTTGCCCTGGCGGGTGCTATAGCAGGCTTTTTAAAGTATAATTGGTTTCCTGCCAAAATATTTATGGGCGATACCGGTGCACTGATCATCGGGCTTATTTCTGCTGCATTAGCTATTAAGTTTATAGAGCTTAATAAGTTTACCGGAGGAAGCAGGCCAGCTTTTTATTCTGCGCCAGCAATAGCGGTAGCCATACTGATCGTGCCCATTTTCGACTCATTAAGGGTTTTTACTATCCGTATTTTAAAAGGAGGTTCTCCGTTTAAGGGCGACCGTAACCACATCCACCATCGTTTAGAGCAGTTAGGGTTTAAATCCAACTGGATCGTAATTTCTACTGCTGGGTTTAATCTGGCTACAATAGCTGCCACCATCTTCCTTCAGCATCTTGGGAATTTCGTTTTGATCTTGCTCATTATTGGCCTCTGCATTGCGTTTAATACCCTGCTTACCTTAGGCCTGCTTAAAAAGAAAGGTAGACAAACTTTAATTTAGTACGTGTTCTTGCGATCCAGAGATTAATTTTTTACTTTTTTAGTAAAGCAGGTATTGTTCCAATCGGTTACGGTAGTCCTTCTTTCCGCTTCTATCTTTTTGTGATGGTTAGTGAGAAGTTGTGTGTTAGTGCAGCAAAAAGGATATCCGCTACAATAAGGTTTATTTAACCAGGGTCTGTAGAAAAAATTAAAGGGCAGCTTTGTATCGGTTTCCTTGCAGATTAGAAGTGCCTAGCCCCGGTTGTAGCGGCATCCCCGGAGCACAGCGTAGGGATATAGCGAAGAACGGGAACAAACATCCATAGCTGTACGGGCTCTGCGCTTCAGAAAAAAAACTTGTTGCTTGAAAAAGCAGATGACCTTGTACTCTTGAAATTAATTTTACTTTTTTTAGTAAAGCAGGTATTGTTCCTATCGGTTATGGCAGTCCTTCTTTCCGCTTCTATCTTTTTGTGATGGTTAGAGAGAAGTTGTGTGTTAGTGCAGCAAAAAGGATATCCGCTACAATAAGGTTTATTTAGCAAAGGACTGTGGTTCAAAACCATAGCTGGGTATATCTGTAAAATTATGGAAGCTTTGTACCGGTTTACTTGCAGATTAGAAGTGCCTAGCCCTGGTCGTAGCGGCATCCCCGGAGCGTAGCGCAGGGATATAGCGAAGAACGGGAACAATCCTTAATAGCTGTACAGACCCTGCGCTCCTAAAAAAAGAACCTTATTGTTTGAAAAAGCGGATAACTTTGTACTCCTGAAATTAATTTTACTTTTTTTAGTAAAGCATTGTAGTGCTTACGGTTGCTGAGATCTTTCTTTTCCCTTTTATCTTTTGTGGTGCCAGGTAGAATATTTAGTAACATGATAGATGCTGAAATAAATTACCTTCGGTGAGCTCGCTTAAGGCTCGGTTTACTGTGTAGCTTTACGCTGCGCTACAGGTCAGCATGACGATTGCCTTAGAAAGAAGCAAAATTGACTTATTAAGAAAAGGCATAGCCGCTATAATAAGGTTTCATCATCCCTTTTCCATCTTATATAATCAGGTCTTTGCTTTGATAAATAAATACTAATTTTGCGCTCTAATTTTTATAATAATGAGGCTGGCAATAAATGGTTTTGGTAGAATAGGAAGAACATTTTTACGCTTAGCATTGGCTGAGGGATTTGAAGTAGTGGCTATTAACGACCTGGCAGATGCCAAAACGATGGCTCACCTGTTTAAGTACGATACTGTTCATGGTGTTTTCGCAGGAAGTGTTTTTGCAAAACCTGATGCATTGGTAATCAATCAGCTTTCTATTCCGGTTTTCGCTATTAAGGATGCCGATGAATTGCCTTGGTCGGCACTTAGAGTGGATCTGGTTATCGATTGTACAGGTAAAAATCTAACCAGATCATCAGCAGAAAAACACATTACATCAGGCGCAAAACAGGTGCTCATCTCAGCCCCGGCTGCTGATGATATTCCGATGGTAGTATTAGGTGTAAACGATCATCAGATTGATTTAAGTAGTCCTGTGCTATCAAATGCCAGTTGTACAACGAATAATATTGCCCCGATGATTAAGATTTTGAACGATAACTGGGGGGTTGAAGAAGGTTATATTACGACCATTCATTCGATGACAGGCGATCAGAATCTGCACGATGCAAACCATAAGGATCTGCGCAGGGCAAGGGCAGCCTCATCCTCCATCATTCCAACTACAACAGGGGCAGCAAAAGCCATTACCCATATTTTTCCAGAACTGGATGGCCGTTTAGGTGGGGCAGGGATCAGGGTTCCGGTTTTAAACGGATCGTTAACCGATTTTACCTGCCTGTTAAAGAAGAAGACAAGCATCGAAGAAATTAATGCCGCCTTTAAGTTAGCTGCAGAAAATGAACTGAAAAATCTACTCGAGTATACCGAGGATCCAATTGTATCTGTCGATATTATTGATAATCCCCACTCATGTATATTCGATTCGTTATTAACCTCCATTGTTGGTGACCTAGTTAAGGTTGTGGGCTGGTACGATAATGAATATGGTTACAGCAGTCGCTTGATCGATGTGGTAAAAAAAATAGACATGCTTGCTAAAGGCTGATTTTAGATTTTTGTGTAGATTTTAATGCCCAATAAACCAATACCGGTTGAAAAAATAAGCGTAGAAAACGTTTACTATCAGTATTAAGGCCAAAGGCGCTGCGTTTATGGGTGTACTGTGAAATATTTCCAGGAAATACGCCAACAAATAATCCTGCGGCAACCTTACCTACTAAATCTTCATATTTTTTGGGCGCTAGCACTAAGGCCGCGCCCAATGCAATTTCGACAAAACCCGAATATACTACTGTATCATCTTTTTTTAAAGGAACCCAATCCGGTACCTGCGCCTGGAAAGGTTTACGGGCAAAAGTCAGATGACCGATTCCGGCAGTAATTAAACCTGCGCCCAACAATATCCTGGCGGCTTTTTTTATGTTTTCATCTTCCATAATTGCAGATCAGATCAAATGAGATATATCATTCAACAAGCGATCAGTAAATCTGTTTGATTTAATTTAGATCAGGAAATCTGCCTAACTGAGCGGATTGTTAAATACAGGGATTCTAATATGAAATGATTTAATACATCCTTCAAATAACTTCACGGCTATATTCTCATCTTTCAAAAACTTTTTTTGTGTATTGTTGGTTTTATCTGCCAATATTAGGCCCGATATTCCGATCGGTAAACGCACATTAAAGCGCTTGCTCTTGGTTTGGGCAGGGGAAACAGATAGAAATTGATAAACCGCATAAACCAATAGGCTTGGAAACACATAAAAAAAATACAGGGAGTCGGAAGCCCCTGCTTCCCAAATTTCTGCTCATCCTCTCCCTTTCCATGCTTCTTGGTACGGAGGCTTATTTCGGATTTAGGCTGCACGAGCTTTCTGATCAGCAGGAGCGCATTAAGGAAGATTATGCTGATATCAACAACATTACCTATGGGTTGTTTTCGGTGCAGCAATGGAAGGACAATGTATCCAGGATTGTGCATCACCAGGTCCGCAACCTGAAGATGACCAGAAAACAAAAAAAAATATTGCAAACAGAGGTAGAGCAGGTGCTGCTTGCGCTTATTAATAAGGCAGAAGCCTTAGTGAATAAGCCAAAAAAGACTTTAAGCGGGAAGATTCAGAAATTTGCGATCCGCAATTTTGTGAACTCTGATAGCATTCGGGCGCAGGTGCCTGGTTTTGCCAGGAAAATTATAGCCGACGTAGATAATCCGAAGAACAAGCGGCAGTTAAGCAAAATGGCCATGGGCGAGTTTAACGAGTTGGCTGATGAGGAAAAGCTCGACAGTGCCTTTGTTGCAAACGGCGCTTCTGTAAAGGCGATGTACCGTAAATATCAGGTATCATCTACCAGGATGCTCAATAAAAAGCTCATTGCCTCACTCGCCGATATCCGCACAAAAACTTATGGCTATTCCTTTGGTATGCTCGCCTGCGTAGTGGTTGTTCTTGGTTTTTGGTGGGGGCTCCGCAAACGCAGGGATCTTCATGTTGCACTTTTTGTGATGTCGCTGCTATTTGCGTTCATTCTCCTTTTTGTAGGCCTTACTGCCTCGATGATCGAGGTGGATGCCCGCATCCGTTCGCTCGATTTTGTGCTGCTTGGCGAACATGTAGTGTTTAAAGATCAGGTGCTGTTTTTTCAGAGTAAAAGTATTATGGATGTTGTGAGGGTGCTTATTAGCCAGCCCGGAATTGATTCTATTCTGGTAGGGGTGCTGATATTGGTATTTAGCATCCTTTTCCCGGTAGTTAAACTGAGCTCAACAGGGGTGCATCTTTTGGGCAGTAAACGCTTGGCTGAAAATGGGATTATTAAGTATTTCGCTTTCCAATCGGGTAAGTGGAGTATGGCAGATGTGATTGTAATCGCTATCCTAATGGCTTACATCGGACTAAACGGCCTGCTCGAAGGTCAGCTCCAGGCACTCAATATCAAAAATGATTCACTTACCATCTTAACCACTAATAATACAGCCCTGCAGCCGGGATACATCATATTCATCAGTTTTGTACTTTATGGCCTCATTCTTTCTACGATATTGAAGTTTATTACCCCACATGATGCCCACTAACCGTTTATTAAAGCTGATTTATTATGGCAACTACACCAAATACCCCTAAAAATATCCACACAAAAAAGAACTGGTTTGCGCCACTTGCACTGATCGTTGGTCTCAGCATCCTTTTGCTGGGGGAGGCCTATTTTGGCTACCGCTTCCATTCACTTTCTTACGAACAGAAACGGATCAAAGAAGATTACAGCTTGTCGAACAATATCACTTTTGGGATATTCTCGGTTGACCGGTGGGGAGAAAAAATTTCGGCAGTTGTTGACAGAAGGGTAAAAGGCTTCAACTTAACTGCAAAGCAGAAAAAAGACATGCGCAAGGAGGTTGAAAAAGAACTGCATGGGTTGGTAAACAAGGCTGTGTCTGAGGTTACCAAGCCTCAGAAAACCCTTGGCGGTAAACTGAAAAAATTGGCCTTTAACAGTTTTGTTGATGTTGATGAACTCCATGCCCAGGTTCCTTCTTTTGCGAAAACTATTGTGGCTAAGATTACCAGTCCAACAAGTCTGAGAAGGCTTAAGGGAGTAGCAACGAGTAAGCTAGATGAGCTGGAAAATCAGACCTACGATGGCACAGATACCACCATTACCACTGTAGAGCAGAATATATACCATAAGTATCATGTTGCTAATGCAACCGCGTACGACCGTTTAGTAAACTCGAGGCTTGCACAGATCAAAATAGAAACTTTTCAATGTGGATTGGGAATGCTGGGCTGTATAGCTTTCGCACTCATATTATGGCTTTTTTTAAGAAAATCGGCACAGTTGCATGTACCATTATTTATTATGTCGCTGTTGTTTGCCGTGATTTTGCTTACTGTTGGCGTTACCTCGCCGATTATAGAGGTTGATGCGCGCATCCAATCGCTCGAATTTAGCCTTTTAGGCGATAAGATTGCTTTCAATAACCAGGTGCTGTTCTTTCAGAGCAAAAGCATACTTGGTATAATAGGAACACTGATTGAACAACCAAAGCCTGATGCGGTACTAGTTGGTGTACTCTTGCTTGTTTTTGTGGTTGTATTGCCTTTGCTACGAATTGTCGCTAGAGGGGTTCATGTGTCCTGCGGACATCTTTTTGGCAGCAGAAAAATACTGCGCTTCCTCGCCTTCGACCTTGGTAAATGGGATATGGCAGATGTAATGGTGGTTGGCATTGCCATGACCTATATTGGCCTGAACGGCATATTGAAGAGCCAGCTTTCAGGGTTGAATGTACAGAGTGGAACGCTTAAAACCGTAACAGCCAACAATTCAGCCCTTCAGCTTGGTTTTTTTGTATTTGTGGCCTATGTAGTTTATGCCATGGTGCTTTCTTTTATATTGAAGCGGATAGATGAAAGGAATGGACCTTGTGAGTAATTGGCTAACTGGAACATTTTATGTGAGGCTTTAATTTTTTGGAGCGTAGAACTAGTACAGCCATTAGTGTCTGTTCAGGTGGATTAACTTAATGGCATTGGGATGAGGGCTAAACACTTCTTGCCTGCAAGCAAACTGATACAAAACAACCTTTAATTTTACAGTTGATATCGGGCTGTGGTCTTGATGCACAAGCCTTGTTAGAATAAACCTTATTGCAGCGGTTATCCTTTTTGTTACAGCGCCAATCATCATTTGCTTACGATCACAAAAAGATAGGAGCGGAAAGAAGGGCTACAGTAACCTACAGACAATGAACCTTGCTTTACAAAAAAAAAGAATCAATTTTTGGAGCGCAAGGTCTGATCTGCTATTAGCGTCTGTTCCCGTTCTCCGCTGTATCCTTACGCTGCGCTTCAGGGATGCCGCTACGCCCGGGGCTAGGTACTTCTAATCTGCAAGGAAACAGATACAAAGCTGCCCGTGGTTTTGTTCTACAGGCCTTGGTTCAATAAACCTTATTGCAGCGGTTATCCTTTTTGTTACAGCGCCAATCATCATTTGCTTACGATCACAAAAAGATAAGAGCGGAAAGAAGGGCTACAGTAACCTACAGGCAATGAGTCTTGCTTTGCAGAAAACAAAACATAATCTATTTGTTTTTAAGCCTTCTTACATTAGTATCTAAAATGTTGAAAATTCTAACCCGTATTATTATTGGGTTTCAATTGCTTTATTAACTTTGCAAACGTTTGCAGTGCATCCAATAGCAATGTCTTCACACTAGATGTAAGCTAGCTGATACTAAAAATATGGTCAAATTTATTCTTCCGGAAGAAGTACTGCCTTTAAGGAGCCTGGTCTTGCGCAATGGCAAACCACTCGAAGCATGCGTTTTTGAAGGCGATCTTGCCTACGATACTTTTCATCTTGGTTTTTTAAAAGATGGAGAAATAAAATCAATTGCGACCTTCATGCGGAACGATTTTTTTCCCGAAGAGGGAGAGGGCTATCAGCTTAGGGGCATGGCCACCCATCCCGATGCAGTTGGAAATGGTTATGGTGCTGCACTGGTTACTTTTGCCATTGAGTACCTGAAAGAATATAAAACCGATTATTTATGGTGTAATGCCCGTTCAACGGCGGCCGCTTTTTACAAGAAAATCGGCTTCACTACAGAATCTCCAGAGTTCGATATCCCTGGCATCGGTTTCCATTACGAAATGAAATTAAACTTAAATCAAAAATAATTAAACATGAATACAATTGACCAGTTTGACTTTAAAGATAAAAAAGCATTAATCAGGGTAGATTTTAATGTGCCTTTAGATGACGAATTTAAAATTACAGACGATAAAAGAATCAGGGCGGCATTGCCAACCATTTCTAAGATCTTAAAAGATGGTGGCGCGGTTATTTTAATGTCTCACTTAGGCCGCCCGAAAGATGGTCCTACGGATAAATATTCTTTAAAACATATCTTATCTGATCTATCTGCTCTTGTTGGTGTTGAAGTTAAGTTTGCTGATGATTGTATAGGCGAAAGCGCAGTAAAACAAGCAGCTGATTTAAAACCGGGTGAAGTTTTATTGTTGGAAAATCTTCGTTTTTATAAAGAGGAAGAAAAAGGTGATGTTGCCTTTGCAGAAAAATTATCAAAATTAGGTGATGTTTATGTAAACGATGCCTTTGGTACTGCTCACCGTGCACATGCTTCAACTTCAATTATTGCCCAGTTTTTCCCGGATGCAAAATACTTCGGTTATTTGATGGCCTCAGAAGTAGAAAATGCAGAGAAAATATTGAACCACGCAGAAAGACCTTTTACTGCAATTATGGGTGGTGCTAAGGTATCTGATAAAATTCTGTTGATCGAAAAATTGTTGGATAAGGTAGATAACCTGATTATTGGTGGTGGTATGGCTTATACTTTTGCTAAAGCACAAGGCGGAGAAATTGGTACCTCATTATTAGAAGCTGATAAACAGGAGCTTTCTTTAGAACTGATCGAAAAGGCAAAAGCAAAAGGCGTGAACCTGATTTTACCTGTTGATACGGTAATTGCTGATAAATTTGCAAATGATGCCGATAAAAAAGATGTAGACTCTGGTCAGATTCCTGCAGATTGGATGGGACTGGATATCGGTCCAAAATCGGTTGCCTTGTTCCAGGATGTAATTAAAAATTCTAAAACTTTGTTGTGGAACGGACCGATGGGTGTTTTCGAAATGGAAAGTTTCCAGGTAGGTACTAAAGCTGTTGCAGAAGCAGTTGTAGCTGCAACCAGAGATAACGGCGCATTCTCTTTAATCGGCGGTGGCGATTCTGCTGCGGCAATTGCAAAATTCGGTATGGAAGATGAAGTAAGTTATGTTTCTACCGGTGGTGGTGCTTTACTCGAATATATGGAAGGTAAAGAATTGCCGGGTGTTAAAGCTATTAATGGATAAGATACCATCTTAACATAAACAAGGCCCTTGCAGATCAATTTGCAGGGGCCTTTGTTTTTAGATGATTTCAACCCACACAGTTTGGCACTTGGCTTAGCACCCCTGTTTTTTTAGACTTATTGTTATAACGGTATAAGCATATCTTGTAACGATGCTGCGCAGGAGGTAAGCGTTACTTGTACTTAAAACAAATAAGTCATACCTTACCGGCCATTTACCTTGGCCTGTAACTTAGTTGTGGTTTTAGGTTATAAAACATCAGGTACATAATAAATCAAATTACATTTATGAGAAAAAAAATCTTTTTGTTTGGTATAGGCTGTCTGCTCCTCGCAGGTCTGTCTCAAAAAACATTCGCTGTAACGATACACGATAACATCAAACTTGTTGTTGAGCCTGCAGCATTGATTGGCCGATGGGACATTACAGTTGATGTAAATGGAAAGCCGGCACCAGCCTGGCTTGAAGTAAAACTATCGGGTTATAAAACTTTAGTGGGGTACTTTGTATCTACTGCCGGTAGCGCGCGTCCGGTATCGGAAGTAAAGTTTGATAATGGAAAGTTTAGGTTCGAAATCCCGCCGCAATGGGAAAGTGGTACCTCTAATCTGATTATCGATGGCACGGTTGACAATGCAGGAATCCAGGGGACAATGACCAATTGCGACGGTAAACAATATAGCTGGAAAGGTATTAAGGCGCCTTACCTTAAAAGGGCTATTGCGCCGGTATGGGGTAAACCTGTTAATTTGTTTAATGGCAAAGATCTGTCAGGCTGGAAAGCCAGTGGACAAAACCAATGGATCGTGAAAAACGGTATTTTAACCAGTCCGAAAGCAGGTTCAAATCTCATTACCGAACAGAAGTATAATGATTTCAAACTCCACGTAGAATTCAAATATACCAAAGGAGGAAACAGTGGGGTATATTTAAGAGGCCGTTACGAGGTGCAGATTGAAGATAGCAAAAAAGATGCGCATCCTAATAGTGTACTCTTCGGTGGTATTTATGGGTTTTTAACCGCCAATGAAATGGTTACGCTTGGCCCCGACGAATGGCAGTATTATGATATTACCCTGGTTGGCCGTTTGGTAACCGTGGTAGCCAATGGTAAAACCATCATCAGTAACCAGGAAATTCCGGGCATTACCGGAGGAGCATTGGATAGTAATGAGGGGGAGCCCGGGCCTATTTATCTTCAGGGAGATCACGAACCGATCGAATACCGGAAAATTGTAATTACACCGGCGAAATAATTATTGATTGGAAAAGGCTTGGGTTAAAACCAGGCCTTTTCATTGAAATACTTTGGAAGACTATTTAATGGCCATCTACTAATAGTTCATGTATTGAACCCTCACTATTAAAAAATGATATATGAAAAACAAACTACTTTTAATCGGCATGTTTTTATTGAACTTATCACTGGTAAAAGCGCAAAAGATATCTTTTATAGTCGATAAGAATAGAGATGAGGTAATTAACCTGGTTAGTAAACTTCAAAGTACTTTATCAAAAGATGGGCCTTTTGATGCCATAAAGATGATCGGCTTTTTACAACTAATATTTCAATAAAAGATGAAGTCTATCCTTCAGTTAATCATAAAAATTACCTCATTGTAAAGTATAAAAACAAGCTGGTAAAAGCAATGATAACAAGTTTATGGTTGATCAATGTAGAAAAAATGACTGCTACCAAAACCAGGGTTTCATGTACTTTGGTTAATGTTATGCCAGGTAAAAGTAGTGCCAAAAGTATCGATAGCGACGAAACCTTCTCAAGTGGCAAGTTTGAAAAACAGCTAAAAGATTTTATACTGAAGAAATAGCCATTACCTGTTGTCAGATGTACGTGTTGTCAGTTGTTACCATCTGACTGTAAGAGCGTGCCGAAGCGTTCACACTAGAAAACCTCAAGCCCCGTATTAAGCAGCACCATATAAACCGCCAGATAACATACCAGAAAAGCTGTTGATATTAGTGTTGTCAGATGTTACCATCTGACACGATAAGAATGAATTTTGAGTTATCAATCAGGCGGTAACATCAAGCCTCAGGCAGGGTGCCAATAACTTAGAAGACTTCCAGACCAGTATTGAGAAGAACGATATACACAGCTAGGTAACAAACGAAAAATGCAGTTGATAAGGCAAAATAGCGTGTTACCCTATGACTTCCCTTTTTAAAAGGAAGCAGGAAAAGGATATTGAATATTTCTGACAATAGTGCACATATAAAATTCAAACAGACCATTATGCAGCTAAACGCCACAACAAAAATGGCCGGCTGGATAATGATTCCTGAAGGAAGGCCATAGAGTGCACCCATAATAAAGCTAATTGGAATAATAATTATGGCGTATTTTAACCCGGATTTAAACTGGATCAGGAAATACCTGCCTAATTTTGGCAGTGGTGTTTCGATTTTTGCCTGCTTTGGTTCTTTTTCAACTTTAGGGATTTCTAAAGCTGATTCATTTGTTTTTCGTTTTTTACCTTTCTTTTGTTTCTTATAACGTGGCCACCAGATAATAAAGCCTGTAATAAATAGGGCAAGTGGCATTAAGCCGGCAATAATGGCGATAATCTGTGTAGGCCTGCCGCCAAAGCTCCCATAGTGGATTGGTGTTAACCAGCTAAGATAAGCATTGCCAACATTAGGAAAATCTTTGCGGCTGTTCAGTAGTACTTTACCTGTGTATTGATCAACAATAAGCATTTCTCTTTTCCCAACTTTGGGCAGGTTTCCACTCACTACATCTAAACGATAAGTTCCTGTTTTATCGGCCGGAAAAGCAATTCCTCCAATATCAGCATTCGGCATTTTTTGTTTGGCTGCGGCAACAATCTCTTTGAGTGGAAGGGATACTGCCTGTGCGTGCCATGCTGATTTAGCGCCTAATAATTGGGCAACTCCTTGTGGCGACTTCCCGCTAAGCAAAAATAACAATGGAATAACAAGCGTAGAAAAAGTAATCGAAAAACCGGTAAGGCTCAATATCGCTACTATAGGAGAGGAGTAAAACCCGAGTGAATTGTGCCAATCGTAATTTTGTCGCTTAAACGAGCCGCTAAACCTTACTGTAAGTGCTGATTTTAGCTGTTTCCATTTTTTTGGGATCCATAAACGTAAGCCTGAAATGGCTAAAATTAAAAGACAGAGTGAAGCTAAACCACAGATATAACGCCCGGCAACAGGAATAAGCAATGTCCGGTGCAGTTCGGTAACCACGTGGACAAAAGAGCTGGTATGTATTCTTTTACCACTTGTTTTTCCGGTATATGGATTAATAAAGGTTTCTTCGCCACTTTTTAAATTCATAACGCTGTAAGCTTCATTGGGATTTTTGAAGTTGTTGAGCATCAGGTAATCAATTTTTAAGCTGGGATAGTTTTTCTTGATCAAAGGCACAATATCCTCAATTGGCATTTTTTGTTTCTGCGCAATTATTTCGAACAGATTAGGGTTCAGCGCGCGGTCTATCTCATCCTGAAAAACCAGGATACTGCCTGTAACGCCTACAAAGGCTACAATTGCTCCTGCAATAATGCCCAGGTACAGATGCCATTTGCCAAACCACCTTTTTTGGTGTTTTGCCCAGCTTAATTTTTTGGAGGTATTTTCTGATTTCATTCTTGAGCGTAGTATCCTCGTTGTGCAATATTGTTTGGTTTACGCTACAAAGAAATCGTTTTAAATGCTTTCTTCCAAATTATTTTTAATGAGTCTAAATAATCTTTATTACTTAATGCTTATCATTTTATAAATGATACTAGTTTTAAGTTATATATTCTGTTTGCAGCGAGAAAAGATATCATTCCCCGAATAAATAATTCTCAATTATAAACTTTCTTATCAATCGTTATTCCATAAGCTCCCATATCTATGAAAGTATCATCCCCTTTTTCAAAAAGGAACTTAATTGTTTCCGGGATATTATGAACGTCCACTAACTTAGGATTATAGTCAGAGCTTAAAGCAATTAAGTAAAACCGCATTAAAATTTTAGCCTTTCCATTTTTTAAATAAACATCATAATTATATTTATTTAAAGCATTCAGACTATCAAGAGCAAGAGATATTAACGGATTGTTAACATTAGTTTTAACTAGTTGAATTCCTTTTTTTTTCTCTATCTCGATTTTTAAACTGAAAGTATAAACAGCTGTTGAATCTTTTATCATTTCGTGATTTATATTATTTAAAATAAATCGGGATAAAAGCTTTGCATCAAAGTGTACTAATTTATCCTGCGCTTTAAGATTAAAGCTGGAAACTAGTATCATTATAAAAAGTATCAATCGCATAATAAAATTTAAACTACATGTAAAATGTAAAAAATATATTATAAAATGTAATGATTTAAATACGGAGCTTGTTTAATTAGCTATGAAATATTATTAAGCTTTTTTCTTACTTCAGCTCAACCACACTTCCTCAAAAGGCTTAATTATAAGTGAAAATTCCGTTGCTATCTGTGCTGTTAATGTTTTTTACATTTGCCTTTAATGCGTATTTTGCTTTCGGTTGTGGTTGTTCAGTTGCAAAATGATATAAAAGGTTTTTACCTTATGAGGTCTTTAAATTCACCTGCTGTTCCGATCTGCGCGGTTCTGAGCTACAACTTTAATCGTTTCAGGTTATATCAGGCTTTTAGTAGTGGTATTTTTTCGAAAGAGATAAAATTTCGTAATAAAGTGGGAGGTTCTCCCACATTTTAAAAGCTATAAATGAGTGCGTTTGGAGAAAAACCCAGTAAATAAGAATTGGGCGGACGTAACACTTTTTAATATTTTATTTTAATAGGCTTATTATCAGTTGTTAAGGCTTTTTTCCTTATGCCGATATACTTATTCTAGGTATATTGCCGCACCATAATTGTAACAAAAAGGATGTGGAAAACTTTTTTGTGGTAAAAAGTGGTAAAAAGTGGTAGAACTATTTACTTTTACACTAGATATAAAGTGTAGATACCACTATGACCCAACTTTTAGGAGAATTCGATTGTAAACTTGACGCAAAGGGCCGCCTTATGGTGCCTGCTGCGCTTAAGAAACAATTGCCTAATGCCGAGAATGATGGGCTCATTATTAACCGTGGTTTTGAGAAAAACCTGGTGATCTATCCTAAAAATGTGTGGGATGCCGTTGTGGCCGATCTTGCCAAGCTTAATATTTACGATCAGGAAAACCGTGCATTTGTTAGGGCGTTTACGCGCGGGGCAACCGAGCTTTCGCTTGATGCAGCTGGCCGTGTGCTTTTGCCGAAATCTTTGGTAGAATATGCGGGTATCGGTAGTGATCTCGTGCTGGCCTGTCAGTTAGATCGTATCGAGGTGTGGGATAAAAAATCATACGAAGATATTTTTGATGATGTTCCGGCCAATTTTGCGAGCCTTGCCCAAAAAGTAATGGGAGATAAGAAAGGAGAGGCAGATGGCGAATAATTACCATGTTCCTGTAATGTTGCAGCCTTGTATTGATGGTTTGAATATTAAGCCGGATGGGGTGTATGTGGATGTTACTTTTGGTGGCGGTGGTCATTCGAAAGAGATTTTGAAACATCTTGGTCCGAAAGGGAAATTGATTGCATTCGATCAGGATCCTGATGCCCAAGCGAATGTTCCTGCCGACGATCGCTTTATTTTTATCGACCAGAACTTTGGTTTTTTGAAAAATAATCTCCGCTTAAAAGGTTTTAAGCAGGTCGACGGTATTTTAGCTGATCTTGGGGTTTCCTCGCATCAGTTCGATGTGCCGCAACGTGGTTTCTCTATTCGTCATAATGCCGATCTGGATATGCGTATGGATCAGCACCGTGATTTAACGGCTGCCGAAATATTGAATACCTATACAGAGGATATGCTGCATAAAATCTTTGGGATTTATGGAGAGGTGAAGAATGCTAAATCGTTGGCTCGTGCCATTGTAACCTCTCGTTTAGAACAGCCTTTTACCGATATCGACAGTTTGAAGGCGGCTATTGCTGGTTATATTCCTAAAGGAAAAGAGAATAAATATCTGGCGCAGGTTTTTCAGGCGCTACGTATAGAAGTGAATGCCGAAATCCAGGTGCTTGAAGATTTTTTGCAGCAGGCTGCTGACGTATTGAAGCCTGGCGGCCATTTAGTGGTGATGTCTTATCATTCTTTAGAAGACAGGCCGGTTAAAAACTTTATGGCGAAAGGCAAATTTCAGGGTGAGGTAGAGAAGGATTTTTTCGGAAACCAGCAAAAGCCATTTAATGTAATTACACGTAAAGCGATAATTGCCACTGATGAGGAGATTGCTCAAAACAATAGGGCCCGCAGTGCGAAACTAAGAATTGCAGAAAAGATATGAACAGGTTTAGGGAAGAGATAGAAGAGGAAGAGATTGGGCCCGAACCAGAGCTAAAAGCTGCGCCCAAAAGGGCAAAAACTGCTGAAGAAAAAATGGATAGCAATTCATTTATCAGCAAGCTTTTTAATGATGGATTAGTAAGTAAAGAGGCGGCAACTGATGCTTTGCCTTATTTGTGTTTTCTGGCGTTCTTGGGAATGATTTATATCGCCAACAGTCACTTTGCGGTAAACAATGTTCGCCAGATTGATAAATTAAATAAAGAAGTAAAAGAATTAAGATGGGAGTATAAATCCCTTAAGGCCGACCTGATGTTCAAGAGTAAACTGACAGAGGTTGCCAAAAAGGTAGATACCCTTGGTATAAAGGAACTGATTGAACCACCAAAAAAAATAATTGTTAAAAGCGATGAATATTAGAGCAAACATCTTGCTTCGTGTATATCTGGCATTTGGCTTAATTGTGCTTTTTGCTTTCGCGGTGTTTTTGCGCCTCGGTCAGGTACAATATGTGCAAGGGAAAAAATGGAAAGCTATGGCAGATAGTCTTTCTACACGATATGTAAATGTGGAAGCTACCCGTGGAAATATTTATTCTAACGATGGCAGTTTGCTGGCTACTTCGATACCAGAATACGAACTGCGCATGGATATGTTTGCTGGCGGTATTGCCGATGATAAAGTATTTAACGAGAAAGTAGATTCACTGGGTTATAAATTAGCTCAGCTCTTTCAGGATAAAACGGCTAAGGAGTATGCCAGATACCTGCGTAAAGGCCGTCAGGACAGCTCGCGCTATTTATTGATCCACCGTAAAGTGGGTTATGCTGATCTTAAAACCATCAGGACTTTTCCGTTATATAACATCGGTAAGTTTAGTGGTGGTTTAATTGCTGTTCAGCAGAACAAACGGATTCTTCCTTTTCAGGCTTTGGCTGCCCGTACCATTGGTTATAAAAATGAGAATGTTAAAAACGGAGTGGGTTTAGAAGGGGCTTATAAGGAATATATCAACGGCGAAACAGGAAAAAGATTAATGCAGCGAATTGCCGGTGGGGTTTATATTCCTGTTAATGAAGAAGCTGAAGTGGCTCCGAAAGATGGTGCTGATATTATTTCTACCATTGATATCAATATGCAGGATCTGGCGCAAAGTGCTTTAGAAAAACAGCTGATCAAATCGGAGGCCGATCATGGTGCGGTGATTGTGATGGAAGTGGCTACGGGCGAAATCCGTGCGGTAGCCAATTTCTCCAAAGTAGAAGAGGGAGTATATAAAGAGAAATTCAATTATGCCATTGCAGGTAACCAGGATCCGGGTTCAACTTTTAAACTAGCCTCATATATGGCTTTGCTGGAGGATGAACTGGTTGATACCAATACCATGGTTGGAACGGGTACCTATAAAATCCCTGGCCATACAATTAAAGATTCTCACGGAAGCATCGGTGTGGTAACCGTTAAAAAAGCATTTGAACAATCATCAAATGCCGCTATTGCTTATTTGATCAACAGTAAATATGGTGAGAATCCTAAAAAGTTTACTGATCATTTGTATGACTGGCATTTGAATGAAAAAATGGGTTTGCAGATTCCTGGGGAAGCCATGCCAGCTGTTAAGAATCCAAAAACCAATAAAAGCTGGAACAAAAATATGACTTTGCCGCAAATGGCTTATGGTTACGAGATGCAGTTAACGCCGTTAAAAATGCTTACCATGTATAATGCGGTGGCTAACAACGGTAAAATGGTAGCACCGATTTTTGTAAAGGAGATTAGAAGGCTGGGTAATCCGATCGAGCAGTTTAAAGCCAGGGTAATCAACGATAAAATTTGTTCTGATGTAACGTTGAGTAAGATCAAAAAAATGCTTGAAGGTGTGGTGTTGGAGGGTAGCGGAAAGCGCTACGTTTACAATTCGCTATATCCAATCGCGGGTAAAACAGGTACGGCCCAGGTAGCTGATGCAAACAAAGGATATAAGGCAAATAAGCAGTATCAGGCTTCTTTTGTAGGTTATTTTCCTGCTAATAAGCCAAAATATTCAATGATCGTGGTGATTAATGATCCGAAAGGTGATTATTACGGTGGATCAGTGTCAGGGCCGGTTTTCAGGGAAATTGCCGACCGTATTTATGCTAGCGATATGCAGATGTATAACGATATGCCAACCCGTTTGGTAGGTAACACGGGTAATCCGCCAACAAAAGCAGGACAGAGTAAAGCAACTCAGAAAGTGTATAAAGCATTTGGTTTTAAGCCGCTTTTTGCTTCAAAATCTGAGTATTACAATATTATAGATACCAGTGCAGGAACAGTTTTTCAGGAAAATAACGAGCGTAAAGGTGTGATGCCAAATGTGACGGGAATGGGGCTGAAAGACGCATTGTACCTTTTGGGGAATGCGGGGCTGAAAACAAAGGTTTCGGGTTCTGGAAAAGTGGTCAGTCAATCCATCATCGCCGGAACAAAGGTGGGTAAAGGATTGGGTGTACAAATTGAGTTGAATTAAGGTAAAAGGTATAGGGTTTAAGGTCTTGCTACTTGATACTCACTACTCGATACTAAAAAAATAAAAAAAATGCAATTACAGGATTTACTTTATGGCGTAACGATTAAAGAATTGGTTGGTAGAACCGATAGGGAAATCAATGCGCTGAATTTCGATTCGCGTAAAGTAAGTAAAGATGATATCTTTTTTGCTATAGTGGGCACTGTAGTTGATGGACACCAGTTTATTGAGCAGACTGTTCAGCAGGGAGCAGGTGTAATCATCTGTGAAAATCTACCAGAGATCGATGATTTTACCGTTACTTACATTAAAGTAGAAAACACTGCTGTGGCTTTGGGTATCATTGCCGGGAATTATTTTGGAAACCCGTCGGCAGATTTAAAACTGATCGGCATAACAGGAACGAACGGAAAAACCACCATTGCTACTATTCTTTTTAAATTATTTAAAGATTTAGGTTACAAAACCGGGCTCTTATCAACAGTAGAGAATTATATCAATGATACGGTTGTGGCGGCAACGCATACCACACCAAATCCGATCGCATTAAATCAGCTCTTAAGAGAAATGGTCGATGCAGGTTGTGATTACTGTTTTATGGAAGTAAGCTCTCATGCGGTTTCTCAGCACCGGATTGAAGGTTTGACTTTCTCGGGTGGTGTATTTTCGAATTTAACACACGATCATTTAGATTTTCATAAAACTTTCGACGCTTATCTGAAAGCAAAAAAAGCATTTTTTGATGTTTTGCCTAAATCGGCATTTGCATTGACCAATATCGATGATAAAAACGGTGTGGTAATGCTGCAGAATACAAAAGCACATAAAAAAACTTATGCGCTTAAACAACTGGCCGATTTTAAAGCAAAAATTATCGAGAACCAGTTTAGCGGGCTGCATTTAGATATCGATAACGAAGATGTTTACTTCAAGCTTGTAGGCTCTTTTAATGCGTATAATTTATTAGCGGTTTATGGAACAGCTATTTTGTTGGAACAGGATAAGTTAAAGGTGCTTACATTGTTGAGCCGTTTATCAGGCGCTGAAGGAAGATTTGATTACATTACCTCTGCAGATAAGATTATAGGTATTGTAGATTACGCGCATACGCCCGATGCTGTTCAGAATGTGTTGAGCACCATCGCCAATATCCGTAAAGGAACCGAGCAAGTAATTACCGTAATCGGATGCGGGGGAGATCGTGATAAAACAAAACGCCCTATTATGGCTCAGGTAGCATGCGATTGGAGCGATAAAGTGATCCTCACTTCCGATAATCCCAGAACGGAAGATCCACAAACGATTATCAGCGAAATGGAAGCTGGTGTTTCACCGACCAATAAACGTAAAACCCTTTCCATTTTAGATAGAAAAGAAGCAATAAAAACAGCCTGCCATTTAGCGCGGCCAGGAGATATTATTCTTGTTGCTGGTAAAGGGCACGAGAAATATCAGGAAATTAATGGCATAAGGAACCATTTTGATGATAAAGAAATTTTACTTGAACAACTAAAACCAATCAGCTAATGTTATATTTATTATTCGAATACCTGCATAAGCATTATGATATACCTGGGTTAAGGTTGTTTCAGTACATCACTTTCCGTGCATCTGTCTCTATTATTTTATCATTGATAATTACCACCGTTTATGGCCGTAGGTTGATTGATTATCTGCATAAAAAACAGGTTGGAGAAACGGTAAGAAATTTAGGTTTAGAAGGACAGATGCAAAAACAAGGTACGCCAACAATGGGTGGTATCATTATTTTGCTGGGCATTCTTATTCCGACCTTGTTATTTGCCAATATCTCCAATATCTATGTAATTTTAATGATAATCACTACGATCTGGATGGGGGTTGTGGGCTTTTTAGATGATTATATCAAAGTTTTCAAAAAGAATAAAGAAGGTTTAGCAGGTCGTTTTAAAGTAGTTGGTCAGGTTGGTTTGGGCTTAATTGTAGGTTGCACCATGTACTTCCACCCAAATATTGTGGTAAGGGAAACTGTACAGGACGATGTAAAAAGCACTTCTACGGTTCCGATGGTATTGCGCCAAAAGGGAGAAACCTTTTATTATACACAAGATGTAAAATCGACTAAAACCAATATGCCTTTTTATAAGAACAATGAGTTCGATTATGCAAAGGTATTGAAGTTTTTGGGTGCCGATTACCAGAAATATGCATTTTTCATCTTCCTGATCGTAACGGTATTTATCATTACCGCTGTGTCGAACGGGGCAAACATTACCGATGGGATTGATGGCCTAGCTACGGGAACTTCGGCAGTAATCGGGATTACCCTCGGTATTTTAGCTTATGTATCGGGTAATACCATTATGGCTGATTACCTCAATATCATGTATATCCCAAACTCTGCAGAGCTGATGATTTTTGCAGGTGCATTTGTGGGTTCCTGCGTAGGTTTCCTTTGGTACAACTCTTACCCTGCGCAGATTTTTATGGGCGATACCGGAAGTTTGGCCATTGGGGGAATCATTGCCTCATTTGCCATCATGATCCGCAAGGAACTATTAATTCCGATTTTATGTGGGATATTCCTGGTAGAACTGGTGTCGGTAATTATGCAGGTATCTTATTTTAAATATACCAAGAAGAAATTTGGTGAAGGTCGCAGGATTTTCCTGATGTCGCCTTTGCACCACCACTACCAGAAAAAAGGATACCACGAGGCCAAAATTGTTACCCGTTTCTGGATTATCGGAATCATGCTTGCGATTATGACTATAGTAACATTGAAATTGAGGTAGAGGATTAGAAGGTTTAGGGCTGAGGGTTTAGAGGTTTAAATGCCGAAGACTAAAGCTGAAAAGTAAAAGAGAGAATAATAAATATACTAAAATAAAATGAGCACGAATAATATCACATCAAGCAATACTAAGTCAGCGATGACCGGGCAGGGCCGTGTGGTTATTCTTGGTGCCGGTGAAAGTGGCGTTGGCGCTGCAAAATTGGCTCAGGCAAGAGGTTTCGATGTTTTTGTTTCAGATTACGGTGTAATTACCGATAAATATAAAGCTGCATTAGAAAAACTTTCTGTTCCGTTCGAATCTGAAAAACACACCGAAGAACTGATCTTAAATGCTACAGAAGTAATTAAAAGTCCTGGTATTCCGCCTACAGCGCCAATTATTAAAAAATTAGTTGCACAAGGGATTCCAGTGGTTTCGGAAATTGAATTTGCCAAAAGATATACCAATGCAAAAACCATCTGCATTACGGGTTCAAACGGTAAGTCGACTACGAGTTTATTAACCTATCACATCCTGAAAAATGCGGGTTTAAATGTGGGGTTAGCTGGTAACATCGGACAGAGTTTTGCAGCACAGGTTGCTACTGAAGATTACGAATACTACGTGCTGGAAATTTCGAGCTTCATGCTTGATGATATGTTCGCATTTAAAGCAGACATCGCTGTTTTGCTTAACATCACGCCGGATCATTTAGACCGTTACGATTATAAACTGGAAAATTATGCTGCATCTAAAATGCGGATTGTTCAAAATCAGAAAGCAGAAGATGTTTTCATTTATTGTGCAGATGACGAAGAGAGCCTGAAAGCCATTGCGCTGATAAAGCCTCTGGCAAAAGCCTTTCCCTTTTCAATTACTAAAAAAGTAGAACTGGGTGCTTATTTAGAAGAAACTACTATACATATCCTTACAGAACCAAATAACCAACTAACCATGTCTATTTCAGATTTAGCCCTACAGGGCAAGCACAACATTTACAATTCTATGGCCTCAGGCATTGTGTCTAAAGTTTTAGAATTAAGAAATGAGACCATCCGCGAAAGCATGGGCAATTTCAAAAATATTGAGCACAGGTTAGAGCATGTGGCCAAAATTTCGGGGATCGATTTTATCAACGACAGTAAGGCCACCAATGTGAACTCTACCTGGTATGCTTTGGAGAGTATGACCAGCGATGTGGTGCTGATTATGGGCGGTGTTGATAAAGGAAACGATTACAACATGCTTAAAGATCTGGTTAAAAGTAAGGTTAAGGCTATCGTTTGTTTGGGTAAGGACAATAAACGCATCCACGATGCCTTCGAGGATGATGTAGAAGTAATTGTAAATACCTTTTCGGCTGATGAAGCAGCGCAGATTGCTTTCCATCTGGCTAAGCGTGGTGATACGGTGTTGTTATCTCCGGCTTGTGCAAGTTTCGATCTGTTTAAAAATTACGAAGACCGCGGTAACCAGTTTAAAGCGGCAGTTAGAGAATTATAATAGGAGGTACAATATATGTTCCAAGCACTACTTAATAAAACAAAAGGCGATAGATGGATCTGGTTGATCATCATCCTGCTTTCGCTTATATCCGTAATGGCGGTGTATAGTGCAACAGGTACCTTGGCATATAAAAAAGGAGAAGCCGTAGAAAAGCTTTTGCTTACCAAACATTTAATTTTTGTGCTAATGGGTATCGGGATGATCTATATCGCCCACTTGCTCGATTATCGCTATTATGCGGGTATTTCGAAAGTACTGATGATCGTTACCATCCCTTTGTTGTTGTATACGCTAATATTCGGAACGAATTTGAACGATGCATCAAGATGGGTTAAAATACCGGTAATCGGATTAACCTTTCAGACTTCCGATTTGGCTAAACTCGCGTTGATTACCTTTTTGGCCAGAATGCTGACTAAAAAGCAAGAAAATATTAAAAATGTTAAAGAGTCATTTATACCCATTATGGGCTCTGTTTGTGTGGTATTTGTTTTAATCGCACTGGCCAACCTATCTACAGCATTAATGCTGTTTGGTGTAAGTATTTTGTTGTTAATTATCGGTAGGATCAGTATTAAACAGATTGCCATTGTTTGTGCGGGCGGTTTCGTTCTGCTATTGTTCGTTTTCTTTTTGGGTCCAAGGAGAAAAACCTACATGTCGCGTATCAATACGTTTATACACCCTGAAGTGCAGCATTCAGATAAAACTTTCCAGGCAGATCATTCAAAAATAGCTTTGGCGAGTGGGGGACTATTTGGTAAAGGCCCAGGTAATAGTACAGAAAAAAACTTTCTTCCACATCCTTATTCCGATTTTATTTTCGCCATTATTATTGAGGAATGGGGAACGTTTGGAGGGCTGATTGTTATGACTCTTTACCTGGTGCTTTTATACCGATGTATTAAGATCGTAACCCGGGCGCCCAAGGCATTCGGTGCATTGCTTGCGGCCGGACTGAGTTTCAGTCTGACCATACAGGCCTTTGCAAACATGGCAGTTGCGGTAGGACTGGGCCCGGTAACGGGAGTTCCGCTTCCATTGGTAAGTATGGGCGGTACATCCATGATCTTTACCAGTGTGGCCTTCGGGATTATACTCAGCGTAAGCCGTGATGTAGAAGAAAATGCAAATGCGTTAACAAAAGAAGAAAAAGAGAAAGTAAAAAATAAAATAATAATAGGTGAAATACCTGCAATAGCTTAAGATGAATCGTCATTGCGAGGAAGTATGACGAAGCATTCTATTTAAAAAATAATAAAGTAAAAATTTAACCACAGAGGACACGGAGGTTGGCACAGAGATTACAAAGAAATTGTTTATTCAATTGACCAACCCTAAGTGTGAAATCCGATAGAAAAACCTTGGTGCACTTAGCGCCTTTGTGGTAAACAAAAAGAATAAAAATCAGTGCCCTCTGTGAAAACTTTGTACACTCGGTGGTTAAAAAACAAAATGCTTAGCGTGCTTTGTGAAAAACTCAGCGCTCTTTGCGGTTAAATAATAATTAAAATGAATAATTCCCCAAAAATTATCATATCAGGTGGTGGCACCGGCGGGCATATTTTTCCCGCCGTGGCCATAGCCAATGCGCTAAAACGCATGGTGCCAACCTGTGAAATTTTATTTGTGGGTGCTATAGGCCGAATGGAAATGGAAAAAGTTCCAGCAGCCGGATATAAAATTATAGGATTGAATATTAGCGGGATGCAACGTGGGTCGATTATTAAAAATCTTGCGCTCCCGTTTAAGTTAATCGGTAGCGTGCGCAAAGCCATGCAGATTATCAATGATTTTAAGCCCGATGCTGTAGTAGGTGTTGGAGGTTATGCCTCAGGCCCACTATTGTATGCAGCCTCTTTGAAAGGAATTCCTTACCTCATTCAGGAACAGAATTCTTATGCCGGAATAACCAATAAATGGTTAGGTAAAAAGGCTTCAAAAATCTGTGTCGCCTTTGATGATATGGATCAGTTTTTTCCAGCAGATAGGATTATAAAAACAGGAAATCCTGTCCGCCAGGAAGTGGTTGATATTAAAGGGAAACATTTTCAGGGTGCTGAACTGTTAAAACTCGACCCATTGAAAAAGACCATTATGGTTACTGGTGGAAGTTTAGGCGCAGGTACTTTGAATAAAGCAATTGAAAAACATTTACCCGATATCCTTGCGCAAGATGTGCAGGTAATTTGGCAAACAGGTAAATATTACTACAAAGGGATTATAGAAAGGTTGGGTTTAGCATATCACCCCAATGTGCGCATCCTTGAGTTTTTAAATAAAATGGACCTCGCTTATGCAGCAGCAGATGTAATTGTGAGCAGGGCTGGAGCTGGAACCATTGCAGAACTATGTTTGATAAAAAAACCGGTGATATTGGTGCCTTCGCCAAATGTAGCAGAAGACCATCAAACTAAAAATGCGATGGCCCTGGTTAAAAATGGAGCCGCAATATTGATTAACGATCGCTCTGCAGAAGATACTTTGGTTAAAGAAACGTTGGCGTTATTAAATAACAAAGAACAGAGTGAAAAACTTTCAGAAAATATAGGTGAAATGGCATTGCCAGCAGCAGACGAAATTATAGCGAACGAGGTACTGAAATTGATTAAGTAAAGAAAAGATATAAGAAACTAGATGTGAGATATGAGAAGTTAGATTTGAGATTAGGCGTTATGTCGAAGTCTCAGATCTCACATCTCAAGTCTCACATCTCAACTAAAAAAATGGAACTAAGTAAAATAAATAGGGTTTTCTTTGTAGGTATCGGTGGTATCGGCATGAGTGCGCTTGCCCGTTATTTTGCTAAACGCGGACAAGTAGTTTGTGGTTACGACAAAACCAGGACTAAGCTGACCGAAACCTTAGAGCAGGAAGGCATTCTCATTACGTATCTTGATGAGGCTTCTTCGCTGCCCTGTGCATTTTTAGATGATCATGATGATACCCTTGTGGTTTATACTCCAGCGATTCCAAAAGATGCTAAAATTTTAAACCATTTTATTAATAAGGGTTTTGCGCTTAAAAAACGTTCTGAGGTTTTAGGGATCATCAGTAAAGGAATGTTCTGTATCGCAGTTGCAGGTACACACGGAAAAACCACAACATCATCTATTGTTGCACATATTTTAAAAGATACAGGCTACGATTGTACCGCTTTTTTAGGAGGAATAACCAGTAACTATAATAGTAATGTGCTTTTCGGTAAGAACAATGTTGTAGTGGTAGAGGCCGATGAATACGACCGTTCTTTCCTAACCTTGCACCCGGATGTGGCTGTGGTTACTTCTATGGATGCAGACCACCTGGATATTTACGGTGACAAGAGCCACCTCGAAGAATCTTTCCGTTTGTTTGCCGGCCAGCTTAAAGCAGAAGGTATACTTTATGCGCACGAAGGACTGCCGCTTGAGAAAAGCATCAGTTATGCAGCAAGTTCAACGGCAACTGCAAAGGCAGAGAATTTAAGGGTAGAAGGGGCGAAATTTGTTTTCGATTATACCGATAACACACAAAGTATCAAAGACATTAGTTTAATGCTTCCCGGTAAGCATAATGTCGAAAATACAACGGTTGCCATTGCCATTGCCTTACAATTGGGTATCGATGCAGAAAAGGTAAAACAGGCAGTTGCAAATTTTAAAGGTGTTAAACGCCGCTTCGAATATATTGTAAATAATGGCAATCAGATTTACATTGATGATTATGCACATCATCCTGAAGAACTGAGGGCTTGTTTTGATGCGGTAAGACAGTTGTATCCAGATAAAAAGCTAACAGTGATTTTTCAGCCGCACCTCTTTACGCGGACAAGGGATTTTGCTGATGAATTTGCAAAAGTTTTAAGCACTGCTGACGAACTGATGTTGTTGGAAATTTATCCCGCAAGAGAATTGCCGCTTGAAGGGATAAATGCACAGTTTTTATTGGATAAAATCACTTTGGCAGATAAAAAAATATGTGGAAAAGATTTTGTGGTTCAGTATGTTAAGGACACAAAACCTGAATTAATTTTAACAGTAGGTGCGGGAGATATCGATACAATTATCGAGCCCCTTAAAAATACTTTGAACCATGCTTAAACGGATAAACTGGAGCGCAATTTTTACTGGCTTTGTCTGGCTGATCTGCCTGGCAGGGGTGGTGGTGCTTTTGAGTTTTATCAATGTGAAGAAGCAGACGGTTAAATGTACCGATGTTAAGATCCTGATTCCGGGAGCAGATAATTTCATCGAGCGCGAAGAAATCGATGCCATTTTAAAAGAAGATCAAGGTGTGCTTTTAGGTCGTAACCTCGAGAATATCAACATTCATAAGATCGAGAAAAAATTGCAATCTAACCCTTATATAGGTTTTGCTAAAGTATATGTAGATATGGATGGGGTACTGCATATTGAAATAAAACAGCGCCAGCCTATCCTTCGCATATTGAATGAGAACGGGCAGGATTTTTACATCGATAATGATGGACTGAAAATGCCTATTTCATCAAACTTCACTGCTAATGTGTTGGTAGCAACAGGGCATATTACAGAGGTTTTTGGAAGCAGGGTTGATACTTTGCATACACAATTGGCAAGAGATTTATATAAAACTGCACAGTATATTAAGCAAGATACCCTTTGGGACGCTCAGATCGAACAGATTGTGGTTGATCAGAAAAACGACATCGAACTGATTCCAAGGGTAGGTAATCAGCGTATTGTTTTAGGTAATGCCGATTCGCTTGAAAAGAAAATGAAAAACCTGTTGCTGTTTTATAAAAAGGCAATGCCGCAGGTAGGTTGGGATACTTATAAAACCATCAATATTAAATATACCAACCAGATTGTTTGCGAAAAAAGAGATTCGACAGAATTAGGAAAAAAAGCAAAAACAATTTCTGCTGCCGATAGTTTGAGGATACAACGAAACGTAACCGATTCACTGATCAATAGCACAATTGTTGCGGCGATGGATGACCGGCCAGAAGCAGATGAAGCCGAAAAGGAGACGCCCAAAAAGCCCGAACCTAAAAAAGTTGAACCAAAAAAGGTAGAGGCACCTAAAGCTGAAGCGAAGAAGGCTGAGCCCAAAAAAGCTGAAGTGAAAACGTTAGTGCCTAAAAAAACAGAACCTATTAAAACAGAAGTAAAAAAGCCAGCGGTTACGCAGGCCACCAAACCAAAGGAAACAAAACCTGCGGATAAAAAAGAAAAACCGAAGCAAACGGTAACAACACAGCCAAAGCCGGCAAAATCTGAGGCCCAACTGAAGAAAGAGAAAGAAGCAAGAGAGAAAGAAATCAGGGCCCTGGAAAAACAGTATAAAACTCAGCAAAATTAACGAATATGGACAAGGCAAAATTTACCAGTCAGTCGCCCATCGTAGTAGGATTGGATATCGGTACTACAAAAATTTGTGTTATCGTTGGTCGTAGAACACAACACGGTAAGATAGAAATCTTAGGAATAGGCAAGGCAGAATCGGCGGGTGTGACACGTGGAGTGGTTTCTAACATTCAAAAAACCGTGCAGGGTATTGCTCAAGCAGTTGAAGTAGCAAGCGGACAATCCAATGTAGAGATACAGGTGGTAAATGTGGGTATTGCTGGTCAGCACATTAAGAGCTTACAGCACAGAGGAATTTTAACAAGAAGAGAATTAAACAACGAAATCGGTAAAAAAGATATCGATAAGTTAATTGATGATATGTTTAAGCTGGTAATGCCGCCAGGTGAGGAAATCATCCATGTATTACCACAGGAATTTACAATCGATAACGAACCGGGAATTAAAGATCCGATCGGTATGGCAGGAGTTCGCCTTGAGGCTAACTTCCATATCATTTCCGGTCAGGTTACGGCTGTGAAAAACATTATCAAATGTGTAAACAATGCAGGCCTGCAAACTCAGGATTTAATTCTTGAGCCATTGGCTTCTTCTGAATCGGTGTTGAGCGAGGAGGAAAAAGAGGCGGGTATTGCATTGGTTGATATTGGTGGCGGTACTACAGATATTGCCATTTTCCACGAAGGTATTATCCGTCACACGGCAGTTATCCCTTTTGGTGGAAATAGTGTAACCGAAGATATCAGAGAGGGCTGTTCTGTAATGCGTAACCAGGCTGAGTTATTAAAAACACGTTTTGGTTCTGCATTGGCAGAAGAGAATAAAGAAAACGAAATTATTTGTGTTCCTGGTTTACGTGGCCGCGAACCAAAAGAAATTTCGGTTAAAAACCTGGCTTACGTCATTCAGGCACGTATGGAAGAAATTATCGAGCACGTATATTACGAAATCAAATCTTCCGGATATGAGAAAAAACTGATCGGTGGTATTGTAATTACCGGTGGTGGTGCTTTATTAAAACACTTATCTCAGGCAGTTGAATATGTAACCGGTTTAGATTGCCGTATTGGTTACCCGAACGAGCATTTATCTAAATATGAAGATATGCCTAAAACCATTTATGATGATCTGAAAAGCCCGATGTATGCAACCAGTGTAGGCTTGCTGATCAAAGGAATCCAGAAAGCTGAAGAGTTAATTGAAGAAATGAAACAGCCTGGCGTTTTTGTAGAAAAGCCAAAAACAGCCAAAGAAAAAGAGAAACGCGGACCAGGTTTGTTTGATAAATTACTGGCAAAAACAAGAACTTTCATTCAGGATGACATGAATGTAAGCGATGAAGATTACTTGAAAAGTTAATTATTTTTCCACAAAAGATGAGTTTTCCACATTATTAACAGTTGTGGAAAACGTCTGTTGAAAAAGTGTTAATATTACATTGAGTAATGAACAGAATTTAAAAATTTTTAAACAACTGATTCATAAAGATATGCAGTTCGAAATGTTAAAAGATAAGTCTTCAATCATCAAAGTAATTGGTGTTGGAGGCGGTGGCGGCAACGCAGTGAACCATATGTACCTGTCTGGTATTACTGGTGTGGATTTTATTATTTGTAATACAGATGCCCAGGCTTTGGAATCTAGCCCGATACCTAACAAGGTACAATTAGGTGCTAGCTTAACTGAAGGAATGGGGGCTGGTTCTATCCCTGAGGTTGGTAAAAAC
Organism: Pedobacter sp. R-06; assembly: GCF_049913135.1. Classification (NCBI taxonomy): domain Bacteria; kingdom Pseudomonadati; phylum Bacteroidota; class Sphingobacteriia; order Sphingobacteriales; family Sphingobacteriaceae; genus Pedobacter; species Pedobacter sp. R-06. The sequence continues at coordinate 596,616 of NZ_CP183977.1, forward strand.
TCAGCTATAGAGAATATAGATGATATTAAGGCCATGTTGGGTAGTACAACCAAAATGCTTTTTATTACAGCAGGAATGGGCGGTGGTACCGGAACAGGAGCTTCTCCAATCATTGCGAAAGCAGCTAAAGAACTTGATATTTTAACAGTTGCCATCATTACTACACCATTTTCTTTCGAAGGAAAAAGACGTAGGCTGCAGGCAGATGAAGGAATGGAAGAGTTGAAGAAATACGTAGATTCTTACCTGGTAATTTCTAACGATCGCCTGCGCGAAATCTTCGGAAACCTAACCTTAGGTTCTGCCTTTGGTCAGGCCGACGACATTTTAACAACTGCAGCAAAAGGTATCGCAGAGATTATTACAGTGCCAGGTTATATCAACGTGGATTTTAAGGATGTGCGTACAGTAATGAAAGATAGTGGTGTAGCCATCATGGGTAGTTTTGCTGCTGAGGGCGAAGACCGTGCTTTACAGGCTGTTGAAGGCGCTTTGGCTTCTCCATTGTTAAAAGATAATGAAATCGAAGGTGCCCGTTATATTTTATTGAATATTAGTTCTGGTCTGCGCGAAGTAACCATGGATGAGGTTTCGATCATTACCGATTACATTCAGGAGAAAGCTGGTTTATCGGCTGATTTGATCTGGGGTAACTGTACCGACGAATCTTTAAGTGATAAACTTTCAGTAACCATTATTGCTACAGGTTTCCAAACATCAGAAGAACGCGTAAACGAAGAAAAAAATAAAAAGAAAATATCACTTTTAACACCTGAAGAAGCACCGCTAGTTCGTCCCGTTGAACCAGTAAACTCTTTCATCCAGCCTAAAACAACGCCATCTTATGAGCCTGTTTTAAAAACGAAGGAAGAAGTTTCGCAGGCAGATCTTTTTGGTGGTATGTTCAATAAATCGGAACCTCAAAAAGTTCAGGAGCCAGAAAATAATGTGGTTCGCCACACTTTGATGGAGGAAGAACCTCGGGTAGAAGAAACACAGGAAACTGGTTTTGAGTTTGAAGTAAAATTAGCTGAAACTAATTTTGTGTTCGAAACACCGGTTGCCCAAATGCCGCCAATGCCTGAGCCTGAACCAGAAATCGAAATGCCAGTTGTAGGTTTAGACGACGACAAAAGTGATGAATCGATGGAAGAGCAATTGAAAAAATCTAAAGAACGTATCTTACGTTTGAAAGATTTAAGTATGAAATTGCGCACCACCAATGGTTTACAGGAATTGGAAAACGAACCTGCTTATAAACGCAAGCAAATGCAGTTGCAACAGGTTCAGCATTCTTCCGAATCGCAGGTGAGTAGGTTTACTTTAAGCAACGATCAAGACGGTGGTACTGAGATCAGGCCTAACAATTCTTTCTTGCACGATAACGTTGATTAAAACAAACCAAATATAATTTTAAAGCCCCGAAGTAAAATCGGGGCTTTTTTGGCATAAAATTGGAGTGTTAAAAAATCTTAATTAACACCTAAAGGATCATTAGGTTGATTTTAAGACGAATAAAGCTTAAATTCGCAAAATTTTATTATAAAAAACACATAATACATTGGATATATTTGATAAGATAGCAAAGCACATGGGGCCGCTTGGCCAACACCAGAAATGGTCTCATGGGTATTTCTCATTTCCAAAATTAGAGGGAGAAATTGCACCTCACATGCAGTTTCGTGGAAAAGAGCATTTGGTTTGGAGTTTAAACAACTACTTAGGCTTAGCCAATCACCCGGAAGTTAGAAAGGCAGATGAAGAAGCTGCCGCAAAATTTGGTATGGCTTACCCTATGGGTGCCCGTATGATGAGCGGTAACTCAAACTATCATGAGCAGCTGGAACAAGAACTTGCAGAATTTGTGGGTAAACCAGATGCATTTTTATTAAACTACGGTTACCAGGGTATGGTATCTATTATCGATACTCTGGTTGACAGGAATGATGTTGTGGTATATGATGCAGAATCGCATGCCTGTATTGTAGATGGATTACGTTTGCACATGGGTAAACGATTTGTTTACAAACATAATGATATTGAAAGTGCCCGTAAGCAGTTGGAGCGTGCTACCAAACTGGTTGAAGAAACTGGTGGTGGTATTCTTTTAATTACCGAAGGTGTTTTTGGAATGAGCGGTGCTCAGGGTAAATTGAAGGAAATTGTTGATCTTAAAAAAGATTTCAACTTCCGTATCCTGGTCGATGATGCGCATGGTTTCGGTACAATGGGTAAAACCGGTGCAGGTACACACGAGGCACAAGATTGTATTGATGGAATTGATGTTTATTTTGGAACCTTCGCCAAATCTATGGCTGGTATTGGTGCTTTTGTTGCTTCAACAGAGCAAATTACCAATTTTTTAAGGTATAATATGCGTTCTCAGACTTTTGCTAAAGCATTGCCAATGCCTATGGTAATCGGTTTGTTGAAACGCTTAGAATTGCTAAAAAGCAAGCCTGAGCTAAAAGATAAACTTTGGGAAATTGCAATGACCCTGCAAAAAGGATTACGCGAACGCGGATTCGATTTAGGTGTTACCGATTCGGTAGTTACACCGGTTTTCTTAAAAGGTGAACTTTCTGATGCCACTGCAATTACTTACGATTTACGCGAGAACTATAGCATCTTTTGCTCAATCGTAGTTTATCCGGTAATTCCAAAAGGTATGATCGAACTCCGCTTAATCCCTACAGCTGTTCATACACTAGAAGATGTACAACGTACTTTAGATGCTTTTAGCGAAGTTGCTGAAAAATTAGAAAACGGATATTATAAAGAGAATCTTTTCGCTACCGTTTAAGGTCAGTGAAAATTTTACAAAGCCCTTTAAATGCATTTAAAGGGCTTTTTTGTTGAAGTTGTTTTTGTAAAAATCTGTATTTCAGTTACTTGATGTAGTTTTTTGCAGGAAATATGTTTATAAAAGCATAGAATGTGGAAAAAAATGGCGTAGAAGGCTGTTTTTTATTGTTCTAAAAATTTTTTTATTTCGCCAAACCCTTTAAATTAGAGTAGATAATTAAAAACTAAAACCTTAAAGAACCATAGGAGTAATTAAAAATGAAAAAATTCGAAGAAGTAAAAAGTTTAGTGGCAGCTTTAGAAGCTGATGCAGACAAATTTTATAACAAAGGTAACAGCGCAGCTGGAACCCGTGTACGCAAGGGTATGCAGGATTTGAAAAATTTAGCTCAGGCCATCCGTTTAGAAGTTCAGGAAACCAAAAATAAAGCTTAAGCGACCAAAATATTATAATGAAGGCCTCAGAATATTTTCTGGGGCTTTTTTGTGCAAGAACATTTTCTTATTTATCACTAAATATCATCTTTACTGTAAAATATATAAGACAAATTCGCCATCACTGCATAAGTTTTCTTAGCTTTCTTTTTATTTGCTCCAAGTAGTCTTTTATATTACAGATATTAAGCAGAATTTTTGATTTTACGATATACTGGAAACTTTGTGTAAGGCAAAGTAAATAGAATGCTTTAGGTGCGCCAATCATTTGATATGAAGTGATAACATTATTAAACAGTATAAGGTGTCGAAGCAATTGCAATACAATAAAGCAGAAAGTGAAGAAGTGGGCTATGTGTTGAATGTGCTCAGTAGGGTACATGCTGTAGATGCTAAATTGAAAGAAGAATTTGAGAACCACCTCTTAAGGCTAAGTATTAAAAAAGACCAAATACTGTTCAATGAGAACGAAGTATGCGAATACATCTATTTTATTGTTAAAGGGGCATTAATGGGCTGTACCACTCATAATAAACAAAAAATAACCACCTATATCTCAGTTGAAAATGATTTTGTAAGTTCGATATCCGGTCTTCATGGGTCTGGTTATTCTCAGGAATACGTAGTTGCTGTTGAAGATACAGATCTATTGGCCATCCACAATAATGAACTCAACCGCCTTTTTGCGCACCACTTCGAGCTGAATTACATCTTTAGGGTAGTTTTAGAAAAATATTATAAGGATGCCCAACAGAGAGCGCATATCATACGGGTCGGAAATGCAAAGGAAAGGTACCTGTATTTTGCCAAAACCAATCCAGGTTATTTAGACCGCCTCCCCTTAGCGTTAGTAGCTTCTTTGTTGAATGTTAAGGCTTCTACACTTTTATCTATCAAGAAAAATTTTTCAAAACCAGGAGTGCGCGGCAGGGATTTGGAAGAAAGTGGGCGGAAATTGGAACTCTATGTAAACAAGCATCAATTATTTAGGCACAAAGATATCAGACTTCATACTCTTGCCCAAAAAATAGGCCTGAGCAGCCATGAACTTTCTATTGTATTAAACAGCTATTTCAATAAAAGCTTTATTGATTATATTAATCAGTATCGGGTAAACTGGATCAAGGATAGTATCCGCAATCCGGAGATTATGCAAAATTTCACGCTAGAGGCATTGGCTTATAGCGCAGGTTTTTCTTCCAGGAGTGCTTTCTATAGTTCTTTTAAAAAATTAGTTGGCATGAGTCCTGTTGAATATTCAAAGCATATTATGAAAGAAAAACTTTAGTTTAACGTTTCTGTTACAGAAATGGCGCTTTAGGTAGCTTTTTGCAGACGAGTTGTATTGATTTATAATTCAGGACAAACTTGCTCCTGTAATCTTCGCCAGAAGAAGCCTGATTGGCTAATTTCGTTCAATAAATATTAACAATATAGCTTTCACTGGCTTTTTTAGCCACAATTGATTAAAACTATGATAAGAATAATGCGTGCTGTGGACTGGGGTGAGGTTAGTGCCATTTATCAGGAAGGAATCGATACCGGTACAGCGAGTTTTAGGACCCCTGATATTTCCTGGGAAGACTGGGATTCGTCACACCTTAAAGCTTGTAGGTTTGTGGCCTGCAAAGGTAAAGAAATTATAGGCTGGTGTGCGCTTTTGCCGGTATCGGCGAATTATGATATTGGGAGGGTAGGTGAGACTGAAGTGTATGTTAAACATGGTTATAAAGGGCAGGGGGTAGGTTCTTTATTATTAGATGCCCTGATTAAAGAAAGCGAAAATAAAGGCATTTGGATGCTTCAGGCCGGGATATTTTTGCAAAATTCGGCTTTGTTGAAAATCTATGAAAAAGCAGGCTTCCGGTTAGTGGGCTATCGCGAAAAAATAGGAAAGGCCAAAGGCGTTTGGCAGGATAACCTGCTGATGGAAAGAAGAAATAAATTGATCGCTTAGCATCTTAAAAAAAGTGCTTGTATTATAAAGACAATTTCTCTTCAGATTCTGTCATGTCGAGCCTAGGGGAATTAATACTAATTTTTTCATGTGTGTGTATTTGTGTGTACAGAGGCCGATTCAATAATGATGCCTTTAATATTCCTAAAACTTTTATAGCGTTATAGTTTTTGAGCTCTGTTTTAAGGTGTTGATTATTATATGATTTATTTGCGTGATTTTTATTTACACACAAAAAACAGATTGTCTTCATTTACTTTTCAGCAAAATCAAACAATCTGTTCTAAAAAATATTAATGGGGGTAACGTTTAGGCTACCTCGCTTAGTTTTTCTATTTCTGCAATGATCGATTTTTCTAGCGATTCAGAAGCTTTAACCAATGGCAATCTTACCGTATCGCCACAAACACCTAAATGTTTTAATGCCGCCTTTATTCCTGCCGGATTACCTTCAGCAAAAGCCAAACGAGTAAATTCTATTAAGCTTAAATGGGCAGGCAAGGCTGCTTTATAATCGCCAGCTAAACAAAGTTTCACCATATCGGAAAATTGTTTAGGTAAAGCGTTTCCGATTACAGAAATAATCCCCGCAGCACCTAAAGCGATCATTGGCAAAGTAACCGGGTCATCACCAGAGATTAAAAGAAAATCTGCAGGTTTATCTCTCATAATCTGGTTAAACTGATCGAAACTTCCTGAAGCTTCTTTGGTCGCAATGATGTTTTTAAAATCATACGCCAATCTGCAGGTGGTTTCAGCACTCATGTTGCTTCCAGTACGGCCTGGTACGTTGTATAAAATCAAATCTAAAGGAGAAATTTCAGCTAAATACTTATAATGCTGATAAATTCCTTCCTGAGTAGGTTTGTTGTAATAGGGACTAACCGATAAAATTGCACTATAACCAGCAGTATCAAAAGATTTAATGTCTTCAGCAATAGCCAAAGTGTTATTGCCACCTATGCCGGCAACTAAAGGTAATCTATTGTTATTAATTTCAGCAGTATAGGCCCACACCTTCTTCTTCTCGTCCTTGGTCATTGTAGCGGTTTCGCCGGTTGTACCTAAAGAAACGAGGTAATCTATCCCTCCGTCTACCAAATGATTAATCAGGTTTTTTAAGCCGTTATAATCAACTGATCCATCTGTGTTGAAAGGCGTAACCAATGCTACACCAGTACCCTGAAATTTGTTCATTATATAATTTACTTTTTGTTTTACCACAGAGCCACAAAGGGCACCAAGGTTTTTATTTTTTTGGTTATAAATAGCCATTTATAACTCTTTTTATTCTGTTTTTTACTTTTGCCTCATTAAAGTTAATGAGAACGCTTTTTGTTTTACCACAGAGCCACAAATGGTACCAAGGGTTTTATTTTTTTTGGTTATAAATAGCCATTTATAACTCTTTGTATTCCATCCTTTATCTTCGTCTCATTAAAATTAATGAGTAACCCTAACTTACAGTTCGAAAGTTTTAGGTACGTTATTGTTTGTGCCAAGTGAACATCTTTAAGGATGCTTACGGCTTTCACTTCAATAATCACTTTTCCTTCAACCAAAATATCTATTCTGTAATTACAATAAAGCTTTGTGTTCTTGTAATAAACAGGAAGATCTATTTGATTGGAAACCTGCAATCCAGCATTAACCAATTCGTAAATTAGGCAAGCTTCATACGCCGACTCTAATAATCCTGGGCCTAGTTCAACATGAACCTGATAGGCAGCATAACAATTAATTTAGCAATTTCATTTTCAGTCATCCCTTAATGTATTAAAATAGTTTATTTTTAAGCAATAGGGATGCTTTTAATCAATTAACTTTGTGTTCTTAGTGTCTTTGTGGTAACTACCCACCTATCATTTCTAAAAGTTCGGCATCGCTGATGATCGGAACGTTTAGTTTATTCGCTTTTTCCAGTTTCGATGGCCCCATATTGTCGCCTGCTACCAGGTAATCCAATTTGCCCGAAATACCGCTCAGCATCTTGCCGCCATTGGCTTCAATCATGTCTTTTAGCTCATCGCGGCTAAAGTTCTCAAAAACGCCCGAAATTACGAATGTTTTTCCAATAAGCCTATCACTATCAAGCGTAATTAGCTTTTCTTCAATTTCGAACTGTAATCCGGCTAATTTTAATAATTCTACCTGCTGTAAATGCTCAGATTTTCCAAAATACTCAACAATACTCTCTGCAATCCGCTGACCGATCTCATCAATGGCAATTAATTCCTCTACAGTAGCTTTGGAAAGGTTGTCGATATTCTTTACCCCAGCGGCAGTTTTCTTTGCAACTGTTTCGCCAACATATCGGATACCCAAGCCAAAAAGTACTTTCTCGAAAGGCATTTCCTTCGACTTTTCAATTCCTGCGAGCATGTTCTCGATCGATCTTTCTCCGAAACGGTCTAAGGTTTTCAGTTGATCTGATTTTTGATGCAGCGTATATAAATCGCTGATGTGCCTTACAAGGCCATGTTTATAAAAGGTTTCAATAGTTTCGTCACCGAGCCCATCAATGTTCATGGCCTTTCGTGAAATGAAATGCTGAATTTTTCCAACTATCTGCGGCGGACAACCCTCATCGTTAAGGCAATAATGAACTGCTTCTCCTTCTCTTCTGATTAATTCTGTTCCACATTCGGGGCAGTTGTGTAAATATTGAACCTTTATAGCGCCAGGCAATCGCTTATCTAAATTTACCTTGATAATTTTTGGGATAATTTCACCACCTTTTTCTACATAAACAGTATCGCCTTCATGTAAATCTAAACGATCTATTTCGTTCGCATTGTGCAATGTGGCGCGTTTAACCGTGGTGCCCGCCAATAATACAGGTTTTAAATTGGCAACTGGCGTAACTGCACCTGTTCTCCCTACCTGATAGGTTACTTTTTCTAAAACAGTTTCAACCTCTGCTGCCTTGTATTTATATGAAATGGCCCAACGTGGAGATTTGGAGGTGAAACCCAGTTCTTGTTGTTGTGCATAACTGTTCACTTTAATTACAATACCATCGATGTCATAGCTTAATTTAAAACGTTCGTTTTCCCAATGGTGGATAAATTCCAGAACTGCATCGATGTTAGAAACAAGGCGGTTATGTTCGCAAACATGGAACCCCCAATCTTTTACAGCATTTAAACTTTCCCAATGGGTTTTGAATTCATTTTTATCGGTGTATAAGAAATAAATAAAACCATCTAAGGGACGTTTAGCTACTTCCTTGCTGTCTTGCATTTTAATCGTGCCTGATGCAAAGTTACGGGGATTTGCGTAAGGGATTTCGCCAAGTTCTTCGCGGGCAGCATTCAGACGTAAAAAAGCAGCCTTGTGCATAAAGATCTCCCCACGGATTTCGAAATGTTCAGGTGCTGCATTTGATTTGATTTGATGCGGGATGGTATGAATGGTTTTTATATTATTGGTCACATCATCACCTTTGGTACCATCGCCACGGGTAACAGCTCGTAAAAGTTTGCCATTTTCGTACGTAAGACTGATAGACAGGCCATCAAATTTTAATTCACATACATATTGGAAATTATCGCCAATGGCTTTACGGATGCGTTCGTCAAAATCGCGGAGATCCTGTTCATTATAGGTGTTCCCCAACGATAACATGGGGTATTTATGATTTACCGTAACAAAATTTTTGGTGATATCACCACCAACACGCTGGGTAGGCGAATTCGGATCAGCCAAATCGGGATTTGCTTTTTCGAGCTCTGCGAGGTGCTTTAATTTTTTATCAAACTCATAATCGCCAATGGTGGGCATAGCCAGCACATAATAGTTATAATTGTGCTGGTTTAATTCGGCCACCAGGGCATCCATTTCTTCTTTTACTGCAGTTAGCGACATAAGACAAATATAGAAAAAGGAGCAGAGTGATTAATATTTTAGTTGTAAAAGCTGTAAATCTACTTTCTTGCTAAAAATGCCCATACGCTCAACGAATGGAATAACAAAACTGTTATTTAGCCAGCTGATCGATTCTGTATTGGCATAATAAGAATTTTTGATTTCGTCTTTCGGGATCATATTGATCTTGCTTATTGCGCCCGATTTAAGATCCATTTCTGCATACATGGTAGCAACAGAACCACCATCTGATTGATTGGCCAGAATCCGGAGCGTATTTTCTGCTTGGTTAAATGATAATTCAGAACCTTCTCCCATAGTTCCGCTTGCATAAGTACGTGGCATAAACTGGTGGTAAAGTGGTTTCATCTGAGCATCATATCCATTCATTAAGACTGATCCGTCTGATGTAAACGAACCATGACTGCTGGAAACGCTATGTTTTGGGGAAATAGCAACCAGAAGCGTATTGTTATATTCTGAAATATGCCTGATGTTCATATATTTAGCATCAGAGAACTCCAGGTTATCGAATTTTTTATTAACCGGTACAAAAGATTTTTGTAATTCTTTAATGTGCGCTTTATCAAAAACTTCCTTTGTTGAGGTATAGGTACCATTATTGAAATCGATTCTTGCAATTAGTGTTGAACGCTCCTTGTTCGCATTTTTGTAGAATATGCCAATGTAATTTACCAGCGGCTTTTTACTGCTCGCAAAACTTATCGACGATATTTCATCCTGGTTAAAAGCATCCAAAGGAATGCTCACTGTTTTAAGTGGGCTGGGATTACTGCTCAAATAAATGGCCACATTACATTTTCCTTTCGAAGCATCGACCGTACTGATGATAAAGCTTCCATCATCGCCACAAGATGCCTTCCAGGTATCCCCATCTGGCATGTCGGGTTCCATTTTTTGGATCTGCTCCAGCTTATCATTAAAATCGATTACGGTGTAGCTTTGCGATTCATTAAAATCCTTTTCTATTTTAAGGGCAGTTAAAATACCAACCACTGGTAATCCAACATGTACTTTACGTTTTGCCCCTGTTAACCTACTAGCCATTTTGAAATAGGAACCATCATTAGAGAAAAAGAATTCCGGTGCTTCAATGAAATCTTTGCTGCCATCATAAATTATCTTCTGTGAAAGTATTTTGCCTGTTTTTTCTTCCAGCAGATAGGCGACAAATTGATTAGCAAAACTTTTAAAGTAGCTACGGTCTGTGGAGGCCACAACCATAATGTTGCTTTTAAACTTTCCAATGGCCATTGGAAAACCAGTAAGTGTTGTAAGCCATCTCTGACTGAGCTTATCATCAACGGTAACCACTGCAAAGTCAGCTTTAGGCATGTCGACAATCATGGCGATGGCGTTACCGGATAAGTCTACCTTTGTACCATACCTGCTGTCATAAGAGGCCTTGATGTTCCACATTGGTTTTTTGATAACATTAATCTGCTGCTGGGCAAAGGTGTTGAACTGCAAAAAAATGATTGATAAGGAGAGAATTAGTTTAATTTTCATTTAGTTATTTGGTTTTTTCCAAATATATCAAAATAATCAAACCAGTTTTTTCTCAATTTCCTTAAAAATATCCATAAAATCTTTTTGTAAAACCGCTTTAAAAATCCCAAGTTCGAAAGTGAGTTGTTGCAACTGCATTTCACTCAATGTTTCTGGCCATAAACGCATACAGATCCTGTTAAGGGCATAACTGATGTTTTCGAGTTTTTGGTAGCTCAGCAGGTATTTACTGCTGATGAACTTTTCTAGAAAGTTGAAAAATACTTCTGGATATTTCAGGTTGCAGTGCTCCAGGAAATCACTTAACGATTCTTTTTTTACCGCATCGAGTTTATCGTAAAAATGATTCACCTGAACCAGGTTGTGCTCCACCAATAGATGATCCAATAAAAGTTCTAAGCCAATATGTGCAAGAAAGGAAGGACGCACAGCAGTATTTTCTACAATGGGCTTAATAAGCTGTTTAAGTTCGGTGGTTTTCTCAAAGAAAAAGTTAGAAGAATGAAAAAGCAGGTCGACGGCTAAATGTCTTTTCCAACCAAAAAGCAGATTTTCTTCATCAGGATTTCCTTTAAACAGGAATTCATTCTTCTGGGGGTATAAATTTGCTTCTTTTGCCGCATTTTTAATCAGATCGGGCAAAACCGTTCCCATTACCACGTTGGCATCATTATTTGTCCGGTCGAAATAATAATGGGATAAAAAGTTCATCTTGCAAGGTAATGTTTTCTTGTATGGTTGTAAAGAACGAATGGTAAAATATTGGTAAGGATAGAGGATTGCAAAGCGCAATTGCGATAACTCATTTACAAAGCCAACTAATTTGCTTTAAACTAAGCTAAAATTTTATCTTTGCACGCACATTATTAAAGTGTTTGTACAATGACGAATTTTGTTGAAGAGTTAAGATGGCGTGGCATGCTGCATGATATTATGCCGAATACTGAGGAAAAGTTAAATGAGGGTATGACTTCTGGTTATATCGGTTTCGACCCTACTGCAGATTCGTTGCATGTTGGGCACTTAACGCAGATCATGACACTGATTCATTTTCAAAATGCTGGTCACAAGCCGTTTGCTTTGGTTGGTGGGGCTACAGGTATGGTTGGCGATCCATCGGGGAAATCTGATGAGCGTAATCTTCAGACAGCTGAAATGATCGAACACAACCTGAAAGGGATGAAAAAGCAATTATCTAAATTCTTAAAATTTGAAGAAGGTGGAAATGGCGCAGTAATGGTTAACAATGCCGATTGGTTTAAGGATATGAATCTTTTTACCTTTATCAGGGATGTAGGTAAACACATTACTGTGAACTACATGATGGCAAAGGATAGCGTTAAACGGCGTTTGGAAGGCGATTCTGGTCTATCTTTTACTGAATTCTGCTACCAGTTGATCCAAGGGTACGATTTCTATCATTTATGGAAAAACGAAAACTGTTTGGTGCAGATGGGCGGTTCTGATCAATGGGGCAATATTGTTACCGGTACGGAGCTCATTAGAAGAAAAGACGCTGGTACGGCCTATGCCATTACCACCCAGTTGATTAAAAAGGCAGATGGAACCAAATTCGGTAAAACCGAGAGTGGTGCGGTTTGGTTAGATTCAGAGAAAACTTCTCCATATAAATTTTACCAGTTTTGGTTAAATGCATCAGATGACGATGTGAAAAAATGGATCCGCATTTTTACCCTTAAAAATAAGGAAGAAATAGAAGCCTTGGAAAAGGAACATGATGCTGCACCGCATTTGCGTATCCTTCAAAAAGCTTTAGCTGAAGATATCACCATAAAAACCCACTCAGTAGAAGCTTTAGAAACAGCTATTAAAACATCTGAGTTTTTGTTCGGAAACGGATCATTGGAATTTTTAAAAGGCTTATCTGATAAAGAGGTGTTTGATATATTTGATGGCATACCACAATATAAGATCTTAATTGAAGAACTTGGCGCTGGAATTGATGCAGCAAGCTTACTTGCCGAAAAATCAGCTATATTTCCGTCAAAAGGAGAGGCCAAGAAAACCATTCAGGGAGGAGGCGTTTCTGTAAACAAAGAGAAGGTAGCTGAAATGGCTCAGATCTTTACTGCAGATCATTTGATAAACGACAAATTCATTGTCGTTCAGAAAGGAAAGAAAAACTACTTCCTTTTAATCGCTGAATAATATTTTCAAGCCCAATGAAACTGAAAATAAAAGATCTATTCATTGGGCTCGAATTTAAAATTGAACAGGAAGTTGATCTCCCGCAAGAGCTTTTATTAAAGCGTATCAGCGAAGAATTAAGAAAACTGGATTATGAGATTATAAAACAATCTGCTGATGTGATCAGGTTTGAGGACGGTTGGAACAATGTTCATAATACATATATCGGCTATCACTGGCACAGAATAGAAAACGGAAGTTTTGAAGTGTTAAAGACCAATGATCAACAAAACTTAAAATTCCTATTTTCGGTGTCCATTTATGGAGTAATTTTAGCTGTTTTAGCGATTTTTGGCATGGGATGGGCTACTGGTTATGAGGTTTTTCCTTTTGCCCTCATTTTTTTAGTGTTAGGCACTGTAAGAGGAATGGGGATCAAAAATAAAATGTACGAAATCTTTAATGCAGTTACCCGACCGGAAGTAAATAATTAGTGTTGTTCTAATAAATTAGAGGTCAATTGGTTTTTAGAAATTTTTCTTTAATCTTAAGGCTTTCGATCAGTCGATCGGCCATAAAGCTGAGCATTGATCCTGGGCTATTCTCTTTCGCCTCAAAACTGTTCATATAATCCAATTTATTTATCGGTTTTATGAAAATTGGTGGGTATTTATATTTAAGTAGGATGATGTTCATAATGATCCTCGCAATTCTTCCATTTCCATCACCAAAGGGGTGAATATTGTTTAGGAACTGAAAATGGAAGTCTGTTACAATTTTTAAGATATGATCATCAATACCATTAGGAATTAAAACAGACAAACGGTGGTTGGTATCAGTTATTAAATCAGAAATAGCTGCAGACACTTCCGTAGGCTGCTTATAGTGATGTATTTTTCCAGATGATCTTGTAGTTACATTTTCTAATATTTTGTATTTACCTGGATCATAGTGAATGGAGTCAGACCACTGGTCTGGGCTTTTCATCAGGGTTTTATGAAATCGTTTTATATTGGCTTCAGTGATTTGAGTTGCTTGATACTGCTCAAAAACCTCATCTAATACTTGTTGATGGTTTAATATGTCGAGACAGTCTCCTGTAGATGTGTTTTTTGGAGCGACAAATTCTTTAAGTAACTGTATGGTCTGCCCGTATGTCAGTGCATTACCTTCAATCTTATTTGAGTTGTAAGTGAAATCGATCTTGATTTTTTCAATGAAGTCCTGATCCCACTCTTTGTTTGTACCAGCTTCATCCAATTTTTTTTTTAGGCGATCAATCTTTTTTAATTTTGCTGAAATCTCCATTAAAGAAACTTAATATCATAATCAAAGCCTTTAGTCTTAATTTTAAGAAGCCAGTTTCTATAAAGATTTTTCCCGATAGCAGGTTTCCCATCTTTGATCATCAAGGTTTCTCCTAAAATAAAATGCTGGAGATCCTGTCGGAATTCTTTACGGATATCGTGCAGAAATATGGTCTCCTTTTTATCCGAGATTTCGGATAGATCTTTTAATCGCTTTGATATTAGATTCAAACTTGGCATTTCTGATTAAGATTAATCCTGTATGTCAAAATTAGCAGTTTTTGGTCAATTTTTCTACATAAAGGCTATAAAGTTCGCTTTCCATAAAAAAAACTACCTTTCCCAGGCTAATATAGCTTCCAAAATGCTTTTATTTTAAACTAAATTTGTTTTTGACTCAGTCCTGATCTGGTAACCTGTCCTTTTCATCTTTTTTACGGTTAAAGCGGTAAACCAGTGTTGCGGTTGTTAATCTCCCGATTCCTTTAAAATTCGATTCTAGATAATAGGTATCTGTTGTGGTGATCTGCTTATCGATAAACGAATCGAAAATATTGTTTACCGCTAAAGTAACTGAAACTTTATCTTTAAACAGGTCTTTACTAAGGGCGATGTTAGCACGGTACTGCGCTTTATTAACCGATTGGATGTCGGTGTTTTTGGCCCTGTAGTTAAAAATATATTCTATCGAAAAACTCTTTGGAAATTTCATCCGCGAGTTGATGCGGGTAAACCAGGTATGATCTTCAGATCCATACGCTTTATTCTCAAAGGTACCCTGTTGCTTAAAAGCGTAATAATTAAAATCCCACGATAACCGCCACCAGGATAGGGGATTGTAGGTGGTTGAAATTTCCAGTCCGTAGCGGTCTTCGTAATCGAGGTTAACAGGGGTATTCACAAAACCATTAGCAGATTGCTTGAGTATAAATTCAAAATAGTTGGTGGCATGTTTGTAATAAACCGATGGGTTGAAAGTGAGTTTTCCCAGTCTTTGTAATACACCAAGTTCAAACGAGTTGGTATACATGGGGTTTAAATCGGGGTTGCCCACTGTTAAGTTTCTGGTATCGGATAAGCCTGAAAACGGATTTAACTGCCAGAACTGTGGCCTGTTTATCCGTCTGCTATAGCTTAAACGCAGATCTGTATTCTTTTGCAGTTTATAGGTAATATTTGCGGTAGGAAATAGATCGATATAATCTTTTGAAGCCTGAAAAGAGCCCTGCCGGTCTGAAATACCGATATCCGACAGTTCAGCCCTTAAACCCAGCAGGTAGTTAAACTTTTTGAATTTGTTCTCATACTGAAAATAAGCACCATAAATGTTCTCATTGTACTTGAGCTTATTGTCATAGGCTGGGAGCAGTACATCATCCGCTTTTGCCCAATAATCACTTCTGATGGACCTGATATTCGCCCTTATCCCAGCCTCAAATTTCGAACTGCCGGAAAAAGTGCCTACAAAGTCACTTTGAATAAATAGCGCATCGCTGCTTTCGATATCTCTTGATGTTAAACGGCTTGTGCTTATTAAGGCCGGGAAAGTTTTTTGCTGGGTGATGTCCTGGTTTTCATCATCATTCCAGAAAACATATTGTAAACTCGTATTCCATTTTTGATCCTTGTTATCAAAGGTTTTTACATAATTCAGTTCGAGCTGATTGTATTTCTGCGGCTCTCTGTAATTCTCGAAACGGTTAATTGTACTATCGAGTACATTGTTTTTGTTATAATAATTGTACCGGTAATTGGTGGTATCTTTATTCACCAGCAAATCATGATAAAAACTTCCGGTTAAAGTGTTTTTGGAATTGATGTAATAATCCATTCCGAGGTATACATTATAAAGATCATCGTTTCTACCCTGCTCGTTATTTTGTCTTAATATGGTCTGTATCCCATTGTTTAAAACGCTTTGGTATCGTTGTTCCGATCCATAGAGGTTCCGGTACCGATAGCCGATGTTACTAAAAAGGTTGATTTTTTCGGTTTTATAGCTCAGGTTTAAATTGCCGTTGTAATTTGCCGGATCGCCTACGCCTGCCTGCACTGAGCCGTTAAAGCCACTCAAAGTATTCTTTTTTAATACAATATTGATAATGCCACCACCACCCTGGGCCTCGTACCTCGAAGATGGATTGGTAATTACTTCTACCTTTTCGATATTGCTGGCAGGTATCTGTTCTAAACCATTGTTATTGGTCAGCATAGATGGCTTTCCATTAATCAATACCTGTACGCTTCCATTTCCGCGCAGGCTTATGGCGCCATTGGCATCTACATTTACTGAAGGAACATTGTTTAAAATATCATTGGCAGAGCCACCTTTTGAAATTAGATCTTTGCCTACATTAAATACTTTTTTATCAAGACTCAGCTCCACGGTGGTCTTCTCCGCTGTTACATCGACCGATTTCAACAACTGAACATCTTCTTTCAGGATAATGTCTCCAAGTTTAAAGCCCTGGATTATTTCTCTGTTTTCGAGCAGTTGTGTTTTGTAGGCAACAAATTCGATTTTAATGTGAAACCTGCCAGGCTGGGTGAGGAGCGTAAAATCGCCCCTGCTATCTGTGACTGTGCTTTTTAAAATTTTTTGATCATTTACCGATAAGAGTTTAATACCTGCATTTTCGAGCGGTTTTAAGGTTTTTTCATCTGTAACCCTTCCGGTAAGTTTAACTTCGGTTTGCGCAAAGCTTTTCAGGGCCGATAATAAAAGGAGTAGGAAGCACAATCGCTTGATCTGATTCATGGTTTGTTTTAAATTTTCTGCAATATGGTTAGTAGCACAAAGTCAAAATCCGTTTGAAGCCGTATAGGTAAGCATGGCCCCCAAAAAGACGTATTTTAGACCTTAACCCATTTCATCATCTAATTGGATGTATCGGTATGTAATTTTGCCCTGTTCGTCTACTACGTGGAATCGAATGCACAAGAATTGTATATTTGTGTTGATGCCATTAATTGAGAGGATAGCCAAGTTTAGTTCCGCGCACCGGTTTCTCAGCCATATTATTTTTTGGCTGGCTACCACGATTGTGTTTTTTAACCGGTACGATGTAGGAGAATACAATGATTTTAATAATATACTCGTCAGGCATACTTTTTATATTTTATTTACCATTATTGCTTCCTATTTTTTGGCTTATATCATCATTCCCAGATTGATTACGGCGAAAAATTATTACCCGATTGCAGCTTATTTTTTTTTAGGCAGTTATATTATCTGTGTATGTGCAAGAATTGTGGTAGTGCATATTTTGGAACCCATTATAAGAACACCGCCGTTTGGCCAGGAGTCTGTTCTGGAAATTATAATAGATGTGCCTACACTGATTACCCATTACTTTCCGTTAACTTTTTCTGCCGCATGGATTTTTGCTTTTATTAAATTGATCAAAGAACAGTACATTGTGCAGCAGCATAAACTTTCTTTAGAAAAAGAAAGGGCAGAAACAGAATTAAAAACACTAAAGGCGCAGCTGAACCCACATTTTCTTTTCAATACGCTGAACAATATTTACTCACTTTCGCTGGTTAACTCTCCGGTTACTTCAAAATCAATCGCAGGTTTATCCGAAATACTCGATCATGTATTATACAGGTGCAATGGTATGTATGTGCCTTTATCGGCAGAAATTACACTGATTGAAAACTACATAGAGCTGGAGAAATTAAGATACGGTGGCCGTTTAGAAGTAAATTTTACCCATGTTATAGATCATGATACCAATATTGCCCCTTTAATTTTACTATCTCTGGTTGAAAATGCGTTTAAACATGGAGCCGGAGAAGATATTGGCCATCCTGTAATTAATATAGATTTAAAACTGAGCGGAAACCGCTTCCGTTTTATGGTTTCCAATGGTTTTATGCCAGGAAGGCAAAAAGAAGAAGATAGGATCGGGATAAATAACATAACCAAACAGCTTCAGTTGCTTTACCCAAAGCAGTACGATTTAAGCATTACTACTCATGATGATATATTTGTAGTTTTGCTGCACATTAACCTAAAAAACAACATCAGTAAAGAACAGAATAGCTATGAAAGTAAAATGTCTTTTAGTTGATGATGAGCCCCTGGCTATCCAGCTGATCCAAAACCATATTGATCAGCTAGATACTTTTGAGGTTGTGGGCACCTGCTCAAATGCGATAAAGGCATTGGAAATGCTCAGAACTGTACCGGTTGATCTTTTATTCCTGGATATTAAAATGCCGCAGATTACAGGCATTGATTTTCTTAAAACCTTAAAAAATCCACCTGCTGTAATTATTACAACGGCTTACCGGGAATATGCAATAGAAGGCTACGACCTTGATCTGATCGATTATCTGCTAAAACCCATTACTTTCGATCGTTTTTTTAAAGCTGTAGACCGTTATTTAAGGTTAAGAAGCCCTATTGTTAAAGCTGAGACATTATCACCCCTTACCACGCAGCAATTTATTTATATAAAAGCGGGAGGTAAGTTCCATAATCTGAATAAGGAAGAGGTATTGTACGTAGAGAGTTTAAAAGATTACATCGTAATTCATTGTACAGATAAAAAAATCACAGCGAAATATAAAATCGGTGATTTGGAAACTGAACTTCAGGACAAGGCATTTTTGCGCATACATCGCTCCTTTATAGTTAACCTGAAAAAAATAACCGCTTTTACCGCCTATGATATTGAAATCGCCACAAAAGAACTGCCTATTGGTGCAAGTTATAAAGAATATGTATTTAAAAAACTGCAGCATGCCGCGCTTAAATAATGCGAATTGCTTTAGCGAAACGTTTCACCCTGAAACGAAAAAAGCCACTAAAGTGGCTTAAATGAGATGTTAACTTATAGATGTTAATTAAATACGTAAAACTTATTAAAACACTTATAACATTTGTATCTCTTAACTGAAATCCACGGCATAAGCGTTTTAAAGAGAAAACCCCTTGGCACCCTATAGGTTTCGAAATTTTTACACTTCGGGCAAGATAAGCGGGTTTTAACTAAAGTTAATTCTTCTGAGGGTTCCATAATAAGCGTAAGTTTGGTTGGATAAATCAAATTTACACAAAATAAAACCTAAGAATATCATCGAAAAACTACCATTTTGTTCATTTCATCGACTATTATGTCATTTTAATGCAAAACGTGCTCGAAAGGGTTCTTAAAGGTGTTTTTTGTTTTATAATTTTTTACTTCTGTATCAGTTAACAGACAATATTCGAGCGATTTTTTTAACTCATCGTTATTCATTTCCTGTCCAATAAAAACAAGTTCATTTTTACGGTCTCCAAAATCGTTATCCCAATCTGCATCAATTTCAGTTCTGTTTTCCAGGTAATCTACGTATTGTTCACGTTCGTGCTGTTGCATACTTGCCCACCAAACGCCAGCCACATCGATGCGTAAGGAACCGCCCGCCTGCGAAAAATTAATGGCTTGCTCTGGCATGGCAGCAAGATAGAATATGCCTTTTGAACGGATAATATTCTGTGGAAATTCCTTATTGATGTAATGCCATAATCTTTCAGGGTGAAAAGGTTTTTTGGAGCGGAAAACGGTAGAACTTATCCCATATTCTTCGGTTTCGGGCTGATGGATTTCTTCGAGCTCCTTTTTCCATCCAGCTCCTTCAGATGCAGATTCAAAATCGAACAGCCTTGTATTTAAAATTATAGCCGGATCTATTTCTCCAAAAAGTGTCTGATAAATCTTGGCACTTGGGTTCAGTTTAGAAATCAGCGCCCTAAGAACCTTGATACCGGTATCACTTACCAGGTCTGTTTTGTTCAATAAAATTACATTGGCAAATTCGATCTGGTCTGTAAGCAAGTTTACAATAGTGCGTTTATCAGCTGCATTATCAACCATGTTGCGGTCTGCAAGTTTATCTGCCGAACCAAAATCCCTGTAAAAATTATAAGCATCTACAACAGTTACCATTGTATCTAGCCGGCTAAATCTGTTCAGGTCAATACCTGAAGCTTCATCAATAAAAGAAAATGTTTGTGCAACAGGAATGGGTTCAGATATCCCCGTGCTTTCGATCAAAAGGTAATCAAAGCGGTTTTCTTTTGCCAGTTTTTCCACTTCGATAATCAGGTCTTCGCGCAGGGTACAGCAAATGCAGCCGTTGCTCATCTCTACCAGTTTTTCATCGGTTTTAGATAAGGTGTGCTGATCTTTAACCATAGCCGCATCGATATTTACCTCGCTCATATCGTTCACAATAACGGCTACTTTTAAATCTTGCTTATTCCTCAATATAGCATTGAGCAGCGTTGTTTTACCACTGCCCAGGAAACCACTCAATACGGTTACAGGTAATTTCTTTATCATGTTAATGCAATTATGTTGCAAATATAATCCGGATTATTTTAAATGCAACTATATTGCTTTTATATTTGCGGACTAAATTTATTTTAATGAAACTACGGAGCTATAAAATCAACCTCGACCGGATCGGCATTACCGCCTCAACACTTTGTGCCATACATTGTGCAGCATTACCATTCCTGATCACTGTTTTGCCGATGTGGGGAATGGGTTTCCTGGCCAATGAAGCGATTGAAATTACGATGATTGCAGTTTCATTGATTATTGGTATCTGGAGCTTAAGTGCTGCCTACCGGAAACAACATCACCGTATTATACCAATCCTGGTACTTATTTCGGGCTTTGCCTGCATTGCATTCGGGCATTTTTTGGGAATTGATCTGCTAGAGCCAATTTTGATCCCGCTTGGTGGATTTACCATTGCAATTGCCCATTACATCAATTTAAGAATGCTCAAGTCATGCCCCATAGATCATCAACACTAAAATTTATCCTTATTAACTATATGTCAAAGAATTATAAAATCCTGTTTACCCCTGCATTGTTGTTCATCACCATGTTAAATCCTGCCTGTAAACACGGTACAAATGATGGAATAGAACTTTACAGGCGTTATGCCATCAAAAATCTGGTAGTTAAAAAAGTGCAAAAGGTGTTACATCATGATTAAGATCAGTTCACTGGCACATGTTTATGAGAAGGGGAGAAGATTAAAATTTCCATACTGGGAAATCGCCGATATGGAGCATTGGCTTTTACTTGGTGCATCTGGCAGTGGAAAGAGCACGCTGCTTAATATTATTTCTGGTCTTTTGGAGCCAAGCCAGGGTGAAGTTTTAATTAATGGAACCGATTTATATACTTTACCTGCAAGAGGGCGGGATAGGTTTAGGGGAAGACATATCGGTATCATTTTTCAAAGGCCGCATCTTATTCGTTCACTTAATGTGCTTGATAACTTGGTACTTGCTGCGATAATGGCTGGGC
This sequence comes from Pedobacter sp. R-06, assembly GCF_049913135.1. Lineage (NCBI taxonomy): Bacteria > Pseudomonadati > Bacteroidota > Sphingobacteriia > Sphingobacteriales > Sphingobacteriaceae > Pedobacter > Pedobacter sp. R-06. The sequence goes on from NZ_CP183977.1 coordinate 617,984, forward strand.
TACCTATAGATCATAAACGGAATCTTTCACTTTTACACGATCTGGATATTGCCGAGCTGGCTAAAAATTATCCCGACCAATTAAGTCAGGGGCAGTTGCAAAGGGTTTCGGTGGCGCGCGCATTGGTAAACAAACCCGATCTGTTAGTTGCTGATGAGCCTACATCTAGCTTAGATGATGAAAATGCGAATCAGGTAATCCAGCTGCTGACTAGCCAGGCTAAAGATAATGGAGCTGCACTGATCATTGCCACGCACGACCAAAGGGTTCGGAACCACATTACTAAAACCTATCTACTCTAATGAATATCTTTAAAATCAGTAGCAAAAACCTCGTCAGGAATAAGCTAACAACAATTTTGAATATTATTTTAGTTGCCTTTGGTGTGGGTATCCTGTCTATTCTTTTTTTGGCTTCTACACAGATTAGCAACAAACTGGAGAAAAATGCCAGGGATATCGATCTGGTTGTGGGGGCAAAAGGAAGCCCCTTACAGTTGATATTAAGCAGCGTTTATCATATCGATTATCCAACAGGAAATATTCCGGCTAAAGATGCTTACAAATTAATGCAGAACCCCATGGTTAAAAGGGCCGTTCCTTTGGCATTAGGCGATAATTATAACGGCTACCGGATTGTTGGCACCGATAGTACTTTCTCCAATCTTTACAGTTTATCTGTTCAAAAGGGCAGTTTTTGGCATAAAGATTTAGAAGTAACACTTGGTAGCACTGTTGCATTAAAATCGGGGCTCAAGATTGGTGATTCTTTTTTCGGCGCACATGGTTTAACCGGGAATGGAGATGTTCATAAACAACATGCCTACCAGGTAAAAGGGATCTTAAAACCGCAGGGAAATATAACTGATAATCTGATCCTCACTAATATTGGCAGTGTGTATAAAATGCACGAAGAGAAGCAGACCCATAGCCATGCCGTTGGGGAAGAAGCCAGTGAGATTAACGATAAACAGATTACAGCTTTGCTGATCCAGTATAAATCGCCAATGTCGGTAATTCTTTTCCCGCGGATGGTTAACCAGAGTACAAACATGCAGGCAGCCTCTCCGGCGATGGAAAGTGCAAGGTTATTTTCGCTGATCGGCGTTGGTATTGATACGCTGCAATGGTTTGCGATATTTATTATGGGCATAGCCGCACTGAGTATTTTTATCAGCCTTTATAACGCAATGAAAGAGCGAAAATACGATCTGGCCATTATGCGCTGTCTGGGCGCATCAAAATCGAAACTGTTTTTCCTGGTCATTTTTGAAGGGGTTTTGGTTACGTTTATCGGTGCCTGTTTGGGTTTGTTGATTGGTCATGTTGCGCTTGAGGTTATTGGAGCCTACCAGGAATCTTCGCAGGCGAAACTAACCGGGCTTACTGCAATTCCACAGGAAATATATTTAATCTGGATCGGGTTGTTTATCGGCACTTTGGCGTCGCTTATACCTGCTATGCAGATTTATAAAGTTGATATTGCCGAAACTTTAACCAAAAACAGATAATCCGGTTGAGGTTAATATGATGAAGAAATTGGTTTTATTGGTTGTTTCATGTTTAGTTATCCACGTAGTAGCGGCGCAGGTTAAGGTGCATACCGACATGCGCACGCCTACCTGGAACCTGATCGGTTTAAGGTACGATGCCGAAATTGCTCCAAAGAAATGGGGAAGCGTTTTTCCACCGGCATTAAAGGCATTACATAATAAGGTTATCGAGCTGCCCGGTTACATCATTCCTACAAAGGTAGGAGCAAAATTTAGCGAATTTATGCTCTCTATTGTGCCTATTGCCTCCTGTCCGTACTGTGGCTCGGGCGATATACCATCAATGGTGCAGGTGAAAATGGTGACGGCTATCCCCATTACCGAAAAACCGATCAAACTAAGCGGGATATTCATTATTAACGATTCGGGTGATGACAGGAGCGAATTTTTTCTTTTAAACGCAAAACAGTTATGAGGAAAAAATATATAACGGTTTTATCGATATTGATCTCTTTTACGGCTATTGCCCAGGTAAATGTACATACCGATATGCGCACGCCCACATGGAATCTGATCGGCTTAAAATACGATAAGCAGGTAAAACCATTGGTTTGGCAAGCTGTTTTTCCACCTGCATTAAAGGCAATCCATAATAAGATAATCGAACTTCCCGGGTATATTATCCCTACTAAAGTTGGCAATAGTTTCAGCGAGTTTATGTTTTCCATCATGCCTATTGCCTCCTGTCCATATTGCGGTACGGGCGATATCCCTTCGATGATTGAAGTGAAGACTTTAAAACCGATTACCTGGGCCGATGAGCCCATTATACTTCGGGGGAAATTTATAATCAACGATTCCGGTGATAGCCGGTCTACTTTTTTTCTTTTAGATGCTGCGAAACGATGAGAACTTTATATTTTATTTTCTCTCTGTTTTCGGTTTGCTCAGTTGCCGCACAAACGCAAAAGCACAACCCAAAAGATCAGTTGCGATCTTTAAACTGGGATGTAATCGGCTCGGTGAAATTTGAACTTACCGAAAAGAATGAACTTTTGCCCCTGTTTACTGAATCGATCAGGCGTTTTGAGAATAGGGAGTTCGATTTAACAGGTTACCTGATCCCTATAAAAAGTGGACAGAAACAACAGAAATTTCTTTTGGCTACCCTGCCCATTAACCAATGTTATTTTTGTGGGCAGAATGGTATTCCGGTAATGATTATGATAGAGATGGAAAATGCCCTACCGTATAGTGAAAAACCTATCCGGGTTAAAGGGATTTTGAAATTGGAGCAAAAGGATGCTAGTTATGCACCGCCAATAAGCATCAAAAATGCCAAACTGATTAATTAATTGTTTATTTTTGTATTGCTATGGAAAACAAAACATCGCGTTTCGAAAAACTTTTGGTTAAAAACGGATTAAAAAGAACTGCCCCACGTTTGCAGGTGCTGGAGATTTTGAGTGGGAGAGATTCTGCAACATCTCAGCCTTATTTGGAGCAGGTGATGGGCAAGGATGCAGACCGGGTTACTTTATACCGTGTTTTGCAGGCTTTTGAAGAAAAAGGGATTATACATAAGGTTTTAGATCAACAGGGCACGGCCAATTATGCCATCTGTTCTGATGGCTGCAGTGCACACGATCACCATGATGAACATGTGCATTTTAACTGCGATAACTGTCATAAAATTTATTGTTTGGATACTGTTAAAATACCGGCGTTAAAGGTTCCTGCAGGATTTAAAGTAGAACACCTTAACCTGATTGCTACCGGTTTATGCGCAAGCTGTTCGGATAAGGTAAATTAGCGTTTACTGCACCAAAAGGTTACATCCCCTGATATCAGCATTATCAAACCTGCCCAATACTTCAAAACTATGATCAGGATTTATTCTGCCAAGATCCTGCGTAGCAATAAATGAACAGGAATTGAGATTGGCCAGATCGATTACATTAATGCCGCCTGTCCGGCCATTTTCGATTAAACTTAAAGGGTCATTGGTATCGCGGATTAAAACCTGCATCCAGCTGGGGCAGTTAAAGATACCTTCACCCAAAGAATAAGCCTGAGAAAGTAGTTCGGTCATTCCATATTCGCTATGGATCGCATTTACCCCGAATCCTTTGGTCAATTGTTCATGAAGTTCTTCCCGTACCATTTCTTTACGTTTCCCTTTCATTCCTCCCGTTTCCATTACAATCAGCTCGGGGAAATCGATTTCAAACTGTTCTATAAAATCGAGTAGGGCATAAGTAACACCGATTAAAACGGTTTTCTGTTTTTTTGATTTAAGATCTAGAAGGGCTTTCAGCAATTCATCATGGTTGTATAAAAAATAACCACTTTGTGGATGCCTGCTTTTTTCGATCAGATCGTTAACCATGTAAATAAGCGATGAACCAGCTCTCTGTTGGTAAGATGGGAGCAGAGCCAAAAAGCAATATTCAGTAATGTCTCCATAAAATTGTGCAAAAGCCTGCAAATAGCTCTGTTCATACAATTTCACATTGGTTACATGATGGCTGCTCTGTACCATGCCTGTAGTGCCAGAACTGCTGAATGTAATTTCAACAGGATCGGTACTGCTGAGAATGGAATGGCTTTTAAAAAAACTGATGGGTAAAAAGGGGATTTGCGCAATTTGGCTCACCTCATCAGCATCAACACCTAAATGAAAGATATATTCGCGGTAAATATTGCAGTTTTGAGCCTGTAATTTAAAAATGCTTAAGGCAAGGGCATTAAACTCATCAGTACTTTTTACAGAAAATATATCGTTAGCGGTTAAATTCACAGCGCAAAAGTACGAAGCATTATGCTATTTTCTCGTCAGTTTTTTTCGCCAGCATCGCCATGCGGAACTGGTAACCGCAATAACCGCTAATTCCGGCAACCAGGCCACTTAAAATCCCGGTAACTAACAGTAGTGCCCACCACAATTTTATGCCAGTCATTACGGCCACACGGCCAGCAAGTACGTTATCATTAGGTAAGCTTTTAAACAAAGCATATCCGATCCAAAGTAAGAAAATAGCAAGGAAAGATTGCCAAAAGGCTATTTTTCCTGTTTTGCCAATAATCCCGCAGGTGGCAAATGAAATCACAATAATGATCCACCAGGGGGCAATCATTTGTAAAAGGAAACAGATTATTAATATAACAATGAAAACCATTTTAGCCTATTTAGAAATTTTTAAACGAGAAATAACCGTGCCCGATTTATCATCAGGACTTTGCATATAAAACAGATCGTACAATTTGCCATTTGCCCAGGTATCGATCATATTATCATAAAATTTGCTTCCAGGATTACCTGATTGACCGCCTGGATAAACCCCGTGCCCTTTTGGCATTTTACCCAGTTCGATAACCATCCGCCACGAAGGTCCATTGGCTTCACTTAAAGCATTAATCGCTGTTTTCGCGCCACCAATCTGTAAAACCTTCGAACCGAATCCTGGTATTTTAGCCAGGTGTGGTACGTTGGTCTGTTTTACATTTGCCCAGTCCCAATCTTTGTTTATCGGACCAAAGCGTCTTTCTAAACTATCGCAGCTATATTTAAAAGCTTCATTAACCAGGTCAGATAATGTTTCTTTTTTGCTGGTATTGATATTATCGTACCAGGTTGCGTTGGGTTCTTTCAGGATCATTTCCACCGTGCGGTCTCTCGATGGGTAACGCATCGGGATTCCTTTAACCTCGAACTCGTCGGCCCAGATATCATAAAACAGGCGTTTGGTCCATATCTCAAATACGCTGGCTGCAATTTCATGGGCATCATAACGTTTGTTCCACTTTTTCAGGTAAGCCAATGCTTCTTTTTGTGTTGCGTTTAATTGCTCATTATTCAATAAAGGCAATAAAGCAGGAACCAGGTTCTGCGCCATAATGCTATAATTATCGGTCTGCATCAAACGGATGCTATCCAATGTAGCCTTGTTCATGGCCGATAAGCGGTCGTTGATCCTTTTGCCACGCTCGTAAGGTGCAAATTCCCAGTTAATGTAGTATGGATAAGTAGTATCGGTAGAAGACTGGTTGGCCGAGCTTACAAAACCACGCGGCGGATTCTTAACTGTTGGATTCTGTGCATTTGGGATCCAGCCATGCCAATCGTAGGCTGGGTCGGTACCATCGAGGATAAACTTGCCCTGATCCTTCCATTTTAAAGGGAATTTACCATTTGGCGTGATGGCAATGTCATTATCTACACTGGCGAAAACAAAGTTTTGTGCAGGTGCGGTATAAAAAGTTAAGGCCTTACGGTAGTCGTTATAATTTTTCCCACGGTTCAGGTAATAAAAAGTCATGAGCTCGTTCGACTCATCATGCGCAATCCATCTCAAAGCATCGCCAACTGGCACATTATCGGCCCTGCCATATTTTGGTTTTTGGAAATATACCACAGGCCCGTGATGGGTGTAGTAAACGGTATCTATTTCATCTTTTCCGCCACGGATTTTAATCGTTTCTAATCGCTTTGTTGTGGCTTTCCATTTATTGTTGTACCAATATTCGTTGTGTGTAGAATCTTTAAACTTGATCTGATAAAAATCCAGTACGTCGGCGGCAACATTGGTTACACCCCAGGCTATTTTCTGGTTAAAACCTATAATTACGCCCGGAGCACCAGGTAATGAAACGCCATAAGTATTTACGCCAGGTGCATGCAGTTGAATCTGGTACCATATTGAAGGAAGCGTTAAGTCCAAATGTGGATCGTTTGCCAAAATCGGGTATCCTGATGCAGTTTTGGCACCAGATAAAGCCCAGTTATTACTGCCAATGCCTTCTATTTTTTCGGTTGTTTTTACCTCGCCGGTTTGCGCCTGGGTGAAGCTTTCCGGCGTTTTAGGTATGGTTAAGGGAGAGAATTCCCATTTTGTGCCTACAGGGATGATCGGGTCTTCGCGGAACGGATAATCCGGGAAAAGATTTTTAGTCACCTCGGGCCCGAATTTTTTCAAGATGTTTGTCATGTAAAATTCGTCGGATCCCATGGCTAATACCGCCGACATCTGTTTTAGGAGCAGCGCACATTTTACAGGTGTCCAGTTTTCGGGCTTAAAATCGAGTATCTTGTATTCTAAGGGATAATTGGCTTTAGAAAGCGTTTTGATGTATGCATTAATCCCTTCGGTATAAGCTAAAATCATTTCTTTTGCTTTAGGATCGGCCATCATACCTTTTAACGAGTTTTCTGCGCCATAAACCATGCCCATCCGGCGCTGATAGCGGTCTACCTCTATCGCTTTATCGCCAACTACTTCACTAATTCTCCCCGCTGCAAAACGGGTCTGGAAATCCATTTGCCAAAGACGGTGCATGGCGGTTACATAACCCTGAGCCAGATACAGATCATGATCATTCTGCGCGAAAATATGTGGAATCATGCGGTCGTCAAAAACGATTTCGATTTTATCTATCGCTCCTTTAATCTTCGCTTTATGGTTAAACATAAAATGATTGTTCTCTGCATTTTGCCAGAAACCCATAAAAGGATTTAGGAATTTTAAGAGGGGGGGTGTACTACCTAATTTGGTATTAAATAAAAAAGCTAATGCTATCGGAATAATGATGCAGAATACGGCTTTAATTTTATTCATAATGGTTAGCTAACAAGTCTTTTGCTAAGATAGGGCAAATTGACGGTTTATGTTTAATGCAAAATACAACAAACTGTATATCAATCAAAATTATAATTCTAATTGAAATTATTATGCTAACATAATTTGTTTAATTCAAAAAAAGAATTTAAGTTTATATAACTAATAATACAAACAACCAAATTAACAATCGTTTATGAGCAGAATTTTTACACAGATCTTCTATGTGTTATTATTTGTGTACGCAGGCAACATTGCGGCACAGGCACAGAGCATTACGGTGAGCGGTACCGTAAAAGACAAGCAATCGAAAGAAGGCCTAGCGGGTGTGAGTTTAACCATCAAAGGCCATTCTGGTGGTACAGCATCTACAAGCAACGGTAGTTTTACATTTACAACAACAGCTAAAGTTCCCTTTACGCTGGTAGCGTCATACGTAGGCTATGGTACAGTTGAACAACAGATTACTGGAAATGCTACGGGAATTAATCTGGAACTCGAAACGGCAGTGGTTTTGGGAGGGGATGTGGTTGTTTCGGCATCACGTACTCCTGAGCGTATATTAGAGTCACCGGTTTCTATCGAACGGATGAGTGCTGCTTCGATTAGGGAAATTGCCGCACCATCATTTTACGATGCTTTGAACAACATGAAGGGTGTAGAAAGCAGTATGCAGAGTTTAACTTTCAAATCGATTAATACACGGGGTTTCAATTCGAACGGTAATACCCGTTTTAATCAATACATCGATGGAATGGATAACCAGGCCCCTGGACTAAACTTCTCGGTAGGTAATATTGTAGGTATAACCGAACTCGATGTAGATAATGTTGAACTCTTGCCAGGTGCTTCATCTGCTCTTTATGGTGCAGGTGGTATTAATGGTACACTATTGATGACTTCAAAAGATCCTTTCAAATATCCTGGGGCAAGCTTTCAATATAAAACAGGGGTTAACCATGTTAATGATGATAATAGCAGTGTGCAGCCTTTCAATCAGTTGGATGTGCGCATGGCAAAATCATGGAACAATAAATTTGGGGTAAAAGCTGCATTTTCTTTCTTGCAGGCTAAAGATTGGTTTGGTAATAACTATTCTAATTTTGATAGGACTGCAAATTCAGTTAAACCAGGAGACAGAAGTTCTGATCCAAATTATGATGGAGTAAATGTTTATGGCGATGAGGTCAATGCAAACCTTCGTTTTGTAGCCGCCGGGATATCCGCTAATCCTCAGCTTGCGGCTGCATTTGCTGGCTTTAACGGAATTATGACAGCCGCACCTACTGCAAGTTATGGTAATCTTGTTACCTTAATTAACGCAAACCCAGCTTATGCAGCATTACGCCCTGCTTTGCCCTATCTTGGTGTGGCTTATGGACTTCGAAATGGTTTGATTTCTAACCAGTCTGTTTCACGTACAGGTTATAACGAGTCTGATCTTGTTGACTACGGTACAAAATCATTAAAATTCTCAGGTGGTTTATATTACAATATTACGCCAACAATTCAGTTAATAGGTCAGGCAAACTGGGGAACGGGAACTTCTGTTTATACAGGTTCAGACCGCTATTCGCTCCGGAACTTTAATATCGGACAATATAAAATTGAATTAAAAGGCCAGGACTTTTTTGTTAAAGCGTACACAACACAGGAACGTTCAGGAGATTCTTATATTTCTTCAATCTTAGGAAGTTATATAAATGAAAAAACCAGTCCTTCCAGAACCTCCTGGTTTCCCACATATACTGCTGCCTATGCCACTGCAAAAGCACAAGGTGCAACCGATGCTATTGCAAATGCGGCTGCGAGATCCGCTGCCGATGCAAACAGGGCTTTACCTGGCTCAGCAGCTTTTATCAACAATAAAAATGCTATAATGAATACCAATATCAGTGCAACAAACTTTGCAACTGGGGTATATGGTGCTAAGTTTGATGATAAAACCAATCTTTATCATTACGAAGGCCAATACAATTTTACCAATCTATTTAATAATGTAATAGAGTTTCAGGTTGGTGCATCATCAAGATTATATCAGTTAAGATCTGGGGGGACAATTTTTGACGATTTGAATCGTGAAATTAATATAAACGAATATGGTGCATTTGCACAGGCTGGTAAAAAATTTGGGGAGTTCTTTAAATTAACCGTTGCAGGCCGTTATGATAAAAGCACAAATTTTGAAGGCCGCTTTACGCCACGTATCACAGGGGTTTTCACAGTAGCAAAAAATAATAACATTCGTTTGTCTTATCAAACAGGATACCGTAACCCAACAACACAAAATCAATACATCGATCTTTCTGTTGGTGGTGGATCGCAAAGGTTAATTGGTGGTTTACCGGTAAGCCTAGCGAAATATGGTTTGTCTACCGAAGCAACTAAAGGTTATACAGAAGCTAGTTATAGAGCTTACAATGCAGCACTTGTGTCGGGTACATCGCCAGCTGGCATTTTACAAAAATATACCTTCGATCCGCGTGGTGTACGGCCAGAAAGCGTTCAGGCTTATGAAATTGGTTATAAGGGCTTGTTAAGTCCGAGATTATTGATTGACGCTTATGGTTACTATAACCGTTATAAAGATTTTATTACCGCGGTTAATGTTTACCAACAAGTTGGTACAAGTACTGATTATGTAAAATATGGTGTACCTGTTAATGCAGAAGGCACAGTTACTTCTTATGGTGGGGCGTTAGGCCTGGATTATTTGATGGGTAAATGGAATGTGAGTGGTAACGTTTCTTATAACCAGATTGGAGATTTGCCAGCTAATTATATCAATGATTTCAATACCCCTAAAATCCGTTACAACCTGGGCTTAGGAAATAAAGAGATTGTTAAAAACTTTGGTTTCAATGTTTCTTATCGCTGGCAAGATCAGTTTTACTGGAACTCTTCTTTCTCAGCTGGCCAGGTGCCCGCATACAGCACTTTGGATGCTCAGGTTAGTTTAAGGATTCCATCAGTAAACTCGGTTGTTAAACTGGGTGGCTCAAATATACTGAACAAATACTATTTCACTTCCTATGGTAATCCTGAGGCAGGAGCAATCTACTATATTGGATTGACTTTTAACCCATAACAAAATATTGAGTTTTGAGCGGCCCTCTGTATCATGTACAGGGGGCTTTTTTGTGTTGTTTAAACGGCTTGCTTATGGTTGCTACTATCAACCGCCTGTGTTAAATCTTCTTTAACGAACTCCCATATTTTCCCTTTTAAACATATTGGATCGAAGTCATTATCTGCAGTAAGAAAGTTAGTGAAGTTTTTTTTGATCATTTCTACATCATGAGTCCATTCGAAACGTTTTTTGTGAAGTTCAATCATATCGTTTACACTATAATCATCCAGCAATTCATGTAAGTTCCAAAAATCTTTCTTTCTGCCACCTCTTTGCACAATATCCATCTTCATTGCAATTGTTTATAAATAAATTACTGTATAGCTCTTTTTTTAAATAAAGGATGACACTAAATCTTCTGGCAAAATTGTGAAATAACATAGCTTAGTGTAAAAATCACACTATTAAAACAATCTTTTCATAAAAAAGCTACACCCCTTTTACAAAATATTTGTATTATAGTACTTTCTTAAGCACATCCCGGTTTAAGAACCATGAATTTAAAATTTTGAATAAATAAGGATGGAAGCGCAAAACGACAAACCTAACGAGACAAGTGATCTGATCGAAAAGGAGCAAGAAATACAGCATTTAAACAATCCAGTTGATATATCAGTAAAGCCAATTGTTAAACAATACCTTGGTGCAGTTAAAAAAGTAAAAAAAGAGGGCAACCGTTTTTATTTTTCTGATGGCGATGCAAGAGTAGAAGTTCGCGTGGTAAGCGACGATATTATCCGTGTTCGCCTGGCTCCTCATGGCGTTTTCTTAGATGATTTTTCTTATGCCGTACCCGAAGTAGATCAAAAAGTTTCTGTTTTTAAAATGCAGGAGCACGACGATCATTTCACAATCTCTACCCATGCGGTAACTTGTAAAATAGAAAAAGCAAACTTCCATATTTCTTTTTCTGATAATATCACCAATGTGGTAATGGTTGATGAAGCCAATTCGATGCATTGGGAAGAAAATGTAGATTTTGGTGGTTATTATATCTATGCAACCAAAAAATGCCACCCTGAGGAAAATTTCTTCGGTTTGGGTGATAAATCTGGTAATTTTAACCTGCGGGGGCGCCGTTTCGAAAACTGGAACACTGATGCCTACTCTTTCGGATGGAACCAAGACCCACTTTACCGCACTATACCCTTTTATATCGGTTTGCACAATCAGGCTGCCTACGGTATCTTTTTCGATAATACCTTTAAATCGTATTTCGATTTTGGGTCGGAGGATGTAAATAAAACCAGTTTCTGGGCCGATGGCGGAGAACTGCAATACTATTATATCCATGGCCCTCATATTATGGACGTGGTTAAACGTTATGCAACTTTAACGGGGACACATCCGATGCCGCCAAAATGGACTTTGGGCTATCAACAGTGCCGCTGGAGTTATTACCCTGAAACAAAAGTTAAAGAAATAGCCAAACAGTTCAGGGAGCGTAAAATCCCTTGCGATGCCATTTATCTGGATATCGATTACATGGATGGCTACCGCTGTTTTACCTGGAACAAGAAATACTTTCCAGATCCTCGGAGAATGATTAAAGAACTATCTGATGATGGTTTTAAAACCGTGGTAATGATCGATCCTGGAATTAAGGTAGATGACGATTACTGGGTTTTTAAAGAAGGTAAAGAGAAAAGATTTTTCTGTCGCCGCAGTGACGATTATTATATGGAAGGGCATGTTTGGCCAGGACGCTGTCAGTTTCCTGATTTTACCAATCCAAAAGTACGTAGCTGGTGGGGTAATTTATATAAAGAGCTGGTAGATATGGGCGTTGCAGGTTTCTGGAATGATATGAATGAACCAGCTGTATTTGGTTCAGGAACTTTCCCTAATGATGTCCGCCATAATTATGATGGTTACCGCGGCTCACACCGTAAGGCACATAATATTTATGGTATGCAGATGGTGCGTTCTACCTATGAGGGGTTAAAAAAACTGATGCGCAATAAACGTCCGTTTACGATTACAAGGGCTGGTTATTCGGGCATGCAGCGTTATGCAAGTGTTTGGACCGGCGATAATATCGCAACCTGGGAGCATTTAAAGATCGGGAATATACAGTGCCAGCGTTTATCGGTTTCTGGCGTGCCTTTCTGTGGAACAGATATTGGCGGATTTAGTGGTGAGCCAGATGGCGAACTGTTTACCCGTTGGATTCAGCTCGGTACATTTTCTCCTTTTATGCGTGCACACTCTGCTGGCGATACTGCTGAACGGGAACCCTGGAGCTTTGGCCAATTTTTCGAAGATATTAACCGTAAGTTTATCGAATTAAGGTACCGCTTAATGCCTTACCTGTATTCAGTTTTCTGGGAGCATCACCGCTACGGTTTTCCTATTTTAAGGCCGCTAGTGATGCTTGAGCAAGAAAATATCAGCAATAGTTTCCGTCAGGATGAATTTTGCTACGGTGATAAACTATTGATATGCCCGGTTTTAGAGCAGGGTGCAATCTCCAGAAAAGTTTACCTGCCAAAAGGAACCTGGTATAATTTCTGGACGAATGAAGTATTGGATGGCGGTAACGAATACACCGTTGATGCCAAAATAGACAGTATGCCGATGTTTGTCCGCGCTGGTACAGTTTTGCCAGAATATCCGGTAATGCAGTATGTTGATGAAAAATCGATTACTGAAGTAGTATTGAATATTTATCATAGCGATTACGAGGTTAATTCGTACATGTACGAAGATCATGGTGATACGTTTGCCTACGAGCAGGATATTTATCTGGAAAAGAAATTCACTGTAAAAGGCGATACACAGACCATTAAAGTGAACCAGCGTAATGAAGGATTGTATACGCCTAATTATGAATTTTATGTCTGCAATGTGATAGGCGTAAAATTTCAGGTGAAAAAGATCATTATCGATAATAAAGAGGTGAAAGATTTTTATACCGATGATCAGAATATCCTGCATTTTAAATGCAATAAAAACTTTACCGATATACAGATTTTAAGTCTGTAAATCTTTTAGTCCCAAATGCTGTTTAGTATTTGGGGCTTCATTTATCTAGCCAAAATACCTATGCCAGCAGCAAAAAAAGTTCCTGTAAAAAAATCATCCCAACCAAAAGCTGATCAGCAGAAATCCGTTTGGATACACAGTTTATTTACCGATTACGATATCGATCTTTTTCTTGTAGGAAAGCATTTTAGGCTTTACGAGAAAATGGGCTCACATTTAATTACTGTTGATGGAACCGCTGGAACTTATTTTTCGGTTTGGGCTCCAAATGCCATCCGTGTAAGTGTAGTGGGTAATTTTAACGATTGGAACAACGCTTCACATCCGCTGAGCGTACGATGGGATAAATCGGGTATCTGGGAAGGTTTTATCCCTGGTATTGCAAAGGGCGAAGTTTATAAATATTTTGTTAAAGGTTTTGATGAATCTGAGCATTTAAAAGGCGATCCTTATGCCAGAAGATGGGAACATCCTCCACAAACGGCTTGTATTGTTTGGGACACCGATTATACCTGGAAAGATAAAGCCTGGCTCAAAAAAAGAGCAAAAATAAATGCTCTGGATCAACCCATCTCGGTATATGAAATACATTTAGGCTCTTGGGAGCGCGATCCGGATAATCCAGAACGTGTTTTAACCTGCAGGGAAGTGGCAGGCAGGCTAGTGCCTTATGTAAAGGAAATGGGGTTTACGCACGTAGAACTGATGCCTGTAATGGAGTTTCCATATTTCCCGAGCTGGGGTTATCAGATTACAGGCTATTTTGGTGCAAGCTCGCGCTATGGTTCTCCGCAGGATTTAATGTATCTGATCGATGAGCTCCATAAAGCAGGTATTGCAGTGATATTGGATTGGGTCCCTTCTCATTTTCCTGGTGATAGGCATGGTTTATATGAGTTTGATGGAACACATCTGTACGAACACGCCGATATGCGGAAAGGCTTTCATCCCGACTGGAAATCATATATTTTCAATTATGATCGAAATGAGGTACGCTCTTTTCTGATTAGTAACGCCTTGTTTTGGATTGACCAATACCATGCAGATGGCCTAAGGGTAGATGCCGTGGCATCGATGTTATATTTCAATTTCTCCAGAGAAGATGGAGACGCCGCAACAAACGAATATGGTGGAAGTGAAAACTTTGGGGCCATACAGTTTCTGCAGGACCTGAATGTTGCCGTTTATGGGAATTTTGAGGGCGTACAGACCATTGCCGAAGAAAGCAGCACTTACCCTGGCGTAACCCATCCGGTACATGCTGGCGGATTAGGTTTTGGTATGAAATGGATGATGGGCTGGATGAACGATACATTAAAGTATTTCAAAGTAGAAACCCTTGGGCGGAAACACCACCACCATCAGTTGAGTTTTAGCATGACTTATGCCTTTACCGAAAATTTCATGTTGCCTTTCTCTCATGATGAAGTCGTGCACGGTAAGTCGCCAATGTTGTATAAAATGCCTGGAGATGACTGGCAGAAATTTGCAAATTTAAGGGCACTTTATGGTTATATGTTCACCCATCCGGGAGCAAAACTGCTGTTTATGGGGAATGAGTTTGGCGAAACCAACGAATGGAACTTCACGCAATCGCTAGATTGGCATTTGCTTCAATACGCGCCGCACAAGGGCATGCAGGAAACGGTTAAGGCTTTAAACTTTCTGTACCGCAAAGAACCTGCATTGTATCATTTCAATTTTAGTTATGAAGGCTTTCAATGGCTCGATGCCGATAATGCAAACGAATCTGTCTTCACGTTTATGCGCAAAGGGCCAAAAGCAAAAGATACTCTGGTTATTGCAATAAACTTAACCCCAGTGGTGCGCGAGAACTATAGAATCGGTGTTCCTTTTAAAACCAAATGGACAGAAATTTTTAATACCGATGATATTGTTTATTATGGAGGCGGTATTAATAACAGAGGGGATATTATCCCTGATCTGGAAAATTATAATGGACAGGAATACTCGATCGTTGTCGATCTGCCGCCTTTGGCTGTGGTGATTTTTAAGACCAAGTAAAATATATTGGCGGCTATATCACGCCAAAACCACATATAAAAACATAGTTTTGGCGTAGTATATGTTTTTACATCACGCCAAAACTCTATTTTTTCTAAAAATGCCTTAAAATAAGAAAAGCCTCCCATTACTGGAAGGCTTTCTTAAACGCTGGAGTGGAAGCTTCCAGAGAGGGTGCAAAGATACAATAACCATTGTTTCTTGCAAGTATTATTTGCTAAAAAAATATGGCAGTCTCTTAGCCATCAATTATTCCTGCCGATTGGTATTTTAAGTTCCTTTCATTACCAATAAAAATATCTGTTATGCTAACTTGTTGGAATATTTTCAACATTAACCATCTATCCGGATGTCCGTAATTTTTAAGTTCTTTTGTTTTGTTGATAAATATCAATAAAACAGGCTTTTACAGTGCTGTAGTAGGGGTAATGAATGAAGTGAACGGATAATTTGCCTCTACGTCGCTGTACTTTTGTATCAACGAGCAAACAAACAAACTATTTATTTTTCCCTTTACTTAAGCAATTGAAAAGACGCTCTTGTCTATCTTTCTTGGTGCTTGTGCTTTTTCTTATGCCCACGTATTTGCGTGCGCAGGTTGTAGCACAGTGTGAAAATACAAAGCGTACTTACGCAGATTTTCAAGGATCAATCCAATACGGATTTAAGGTATTGGGTGGATCTTTAATTATGGGTACCATTTCAGATGCTGCAAACGCTGTTAATGGACAGGTTAAAGATGCATCAACATTAGGTGTTGGACTTGGCCTGGCAGGATTAGCATCTTCGACACAATTCTTACAGTTTAGTGCTGCTGGCGGTTCACCCAGATCAATTCCCGTCAATACTCCCGTTACGATTAAAATTTCACTCCCCACCGAGGTATTAAGCGTTCTAAGCGGTGTAGAGATAGGAACATTTACAGGTTTGCACACTGTTGCTGCTGATTGGCCACTATTGGGATTGCTTGGTCCGGGTCATGATGCGGGATATGCGGCAACTACGGTTCCGATTTATAACGCTACCAATATAGCCGGTGTAATTAGCGGTTCGGGAGAGGTTGAGGTTACACTCACACCCAACCAGATATATAACGGGATTTACGTGAAGGTATCGGGCAATTTACTCTCGGTAGCCTTATCAACGAAACTATTCCACGCTTATATTATGGAAACCACTATTGATAAAATAGACTGTGATGAGGTAATTGATGTACTGTCGGGTGTGCAGCCAACTATAATAGGAGGTGTATTAAATGCAACCGGAAAGGTAACTGACCCTTTCAATTCAATAGATAACGATAAAGATAGCTATGCGCTGATGGATGTTGGGGTCTCGGTATTAAACAAAGTATACCTTACGGCAATATTTAATAAACCTTCTCAACCGAAAGATTCTGTGAGCATTGTAATAGGTAAGCCAGGGGGCGGATTACTTAATCTGAGTTTACTTACCGGGTTTATCATTCAACCTTACTTAAATGGGGTCAAAGCGGGGGATGCCTTCGATAATACAGGGACTTTTCTAAATCTTAGGCTTTTTCCGGGTTCAACAGATAAATATGTATTAACCTTTCCGATTACCGAAGTTTACGACCGTTTAGAAATCACTACCGGTGGATTGGCCGGTGTGCTGGGCTCACTTCAGGTTTACGATATTAAAAGAAAATTGGCTAAACCACGCACACTGATTGATCCTATTGCTGAAGATGCCAGGGCCATCTGTCAGGGAGAAACCACCACCTTTTCTGTTAACAATCCACAGGCCTGTACAGAATATAAATGGTATGATGCTGAAACAGGAGGCAATTTGTTGCATACCGGAGAAAATTATACTCCTCCATCCTCCCTACTTGCCGGAGATTATAATTATTATGTACAAGGTAGCAGAACCTACTGCGTAACAGGGGTTTCTGAAAGGCTCCGTGTGAAATTAAAGGTTAATCCATTACCTCCGCTCGATGTTCCTGGTACAACAATCTGCAGTGGGGCTACGGCTGCGTTAACGGTCAGCAATTCTGATATCGCCCAATATACCTACAATTGGTACACCACTTCCAATGAAGTTACACCCTTTAATACTGGGGCAACCTATACAACACCGGCCCTTAATGCGAATACTACCTACTACGTAGAAGCTATTAATACATTAACAGGCTGTAAAAATGTTGGAGGCCGTAAAGCAGTATTGGTAAATGTTAAACCTATTGCAGTTGTAAATCCGATTATTGGCGTAAATACCATCTGTGCAGGAACTACCACAACTTTAACAAATGATAATCCTTCTGGCATTTGGAGCACTAGCGATGCAACTATTGCTACAATAGATGCCACAGGCACTGTCACAGCAATTGCAGCTGGTAGTGTTGTAATTAGCTACGCCGTTGCCGATGATGCTACCTATTGTGGAAAGAAAGTAGATTTTAACCTAACGGTAAATCCGATGCCAAATTTGACTTTAGGCCCAGATCCCAGCATTTGCGAAGGACTTAGTGCCACCAAAATTGCTTACTCCAATCCGGTTTTCAATCCCACTAGCTACAGCATCACCTGGGTAGCTGGACCAATTTCGAATGTTTCAAACCAAACCCTGCCAGCAAATGAAATTACAATCAACGTTCCATCAAATACACCGGTAGCAGTATATCAAGGCGTATTGACCATTAAAAATGCAAACGGCTGCGAACGGGCTATCCCTTTTAGTTTTAGGGTAAAGCTTGTGCCACATAAACCTACAGTATCTATTAATTAAAAAAGAAAATAAATTATTCATCCCTAACAAATTAAAATCATGACAAAAAAATCTACAAAACGAAATCTAAGAATCTTTGTATTCTTAATGTTCTTATTGCCGCTGGGTGCCTTTGCGCAAACGCCAAATGTATACCTCTGCGGAACCGGTACAGTAAAACTTACCCCAACATTTACGGGTTATGCCCCTGCTGCTAACGATAAAATTATCTGGTCGGTAGATGGTACTCCGCAGGCTCCTGTTACTTATGCAACCGCTGCTGATGCAATCTATAACGTTCCCGCAACACTAGCCACCGGAACACATACTTATTCTGTGCAGGTTGTACCAGCAGATGCGAATCTTTGTCCTAGTGATGCCTCTGATAATACCGTTGTAGAAAAACTTCCTCCCCCAGCAATTGCTGTAAATGCTCCAGGAAGTGTTTATTGTACCGATCAAACAGCGACGACGGTAATTACGGCGAGTAAGGATGCTTCAATAACATTACCAACTGGTGTAACCATGACTTATGTTTGGTCTGCAACTCTCGGTGGCACTGGAGTAGCGGATATTACAACTTTAGGGGCAGCATCTACTTCTGGAGATACTTTTACGCTTAAAGCAGGCGTAGCTCCGGGTGCGTATGTTTTCACTGCTATTGGAAGTTATGCTACAGGTGGTGTTCAGATAGTGCCTGCAACAACTTGTACTGCAACTGCCGGCAAAGCAATTACTGTTACTGTTAAACCAGGTAAAGCAACTATCGCTGTAGCACCATAAGGTGTTATTTTTATAAGGTTTAACATTATGATGTTTAACAGGTTAGGGATAATTGTGTTCGGTGTGCTGCTTTCTGCAGCAGCATGCTTTGCGCAATCTAGCAATCCGAATACGCTTAACCTTAAACCAGGCGTCACTGTTAAACTGAGAGCCAATGGCACAGGCGCTACCTCTTATCAATGGTTCAGGAATGGGAACGCCATCTTGGGTGCTACCGGGCAAGACTATGTGGTAAATACCGCGGGGAAATATACCGTTATTACTTTTAGCCTGGGCGGCTGTAGCTCCGATCTGTCCGAAGAAATGGAAGTGGTGATGGAGGAGACAGCCATATCAGCAGATGTTTCCATAGTTAAAAGATCTGAAAGCAGACAGGTAATCAATACTGAAGTATTTAAATACAATTTATTGGTACGCAATAACGGACTTGGCAATGCCACCAACATTCAGGTAAAAGATGACCTCCCGGAAAATTTAACTTTCGTAAGTGTCGACCCAGCTATTGTGGGCACCGCGAGTTATAACGAGCAAACCAAAACCGTTTCGTGGGCAATACCTACTTTGGCCAATGGCAGTTTTGTAGAACTTGTAGTTAACGTAAGAGCCATGAAACCGGGTAATGTGGTAAACAGTGCCTCCGTAACCATCAATGAAATTGATCCTGATCCATCTAACAATATATCGGTTGATACCAAAGAAATCACGGGACTTAAAATACCTAATGTGTTTACGCCAAACGGCGATGGAAAAAATGAAACCTTTTTTATTGAACGCTTAGACCGCTATAGCGAAAACCAGCTTACCATTATTAACCGCTGGGGAAGTACTGTTTATGAGAAAGATAGCTATTTAAACGACTGGACAGCTAATGGTTTGGTAGATGGAACATATTTCTATGTGCTTAAAGTAAAAACTGCAAGTGCTCAATGGCAGGAATTTAAAGGTTATGTTACCGTGATCAGGTAAATGGATTTAAAATATGAGGGTATGAAACTAAATTATACAGATGAAAAAGATTGTTGTAACCGCATTATTTAATTTAATCTGCCTTTGTCTGTTCGCTCAGCAGAATGCCCAGTTTGGACAATATATGTTCAATGGTTTATATATCAACCCGGCTTATGCAGGCTACAAAGAAGAGCTATATATGCAGGCTTTTGTTAGGGCCCAATGGACGGGTATTCAGGGCGCTCCCCAAACGCTTTCCATATCGGTAGATGAAGCGGTTAAGGAAGAAAGTTTAGGTTTGGGTTTATTGGTGTCGAAAGATAAAATTGGGGCACAGAACTCATTAAACCTATCGGGGAATTTTGCTTACCGCATTAAACTAGACCGTACCGAAACCAATATACTTGCTTTTGGCGTTGGAGTGGGCGTAATGCAGATGGGGCTTAACGGAAGTTTGTTAGATCCAAATGAAACTGGCGACAACAAGATTCCGACAGGATATGAAAGCCGTATTGTACCCGATATTAGGGCTGGTGTACATTATTCGAATGAAAAATTCTTTATCGGTTTCTCCGCCAATAACCTGCTTACACGATACCTTCCTGTTTTTAGGGATAATAATCTCTTAAGTATTACTTCTAAGCCGCATTTTTATTTAACAGCGGGAATGATATTTCCTGTGAATAATGATTTTATGTTCAAACCTACTTTTTTGATTAAAGATGATTTGAACGGACCAACCTCATTGGATCTTAATGCCTTTTTAATGATCAAAGAAAAACTTTGGTTAGGTGCTGCGTATAGAACCTCCGTAAAATTTTATCCTAAGCCAGCATTACAAAGCGATTTAAGGGCAAGGAGTGCCATCGGATTGATTACCGAGTTCTTTGTCCGTGAAAACCTCCGGATTGGCTATGGTTACGATTATAGTTTAAATAAATTCGGTAGCTACGATTATGGCTCACACGAAATATCTATTGGTTATTATCTGCAAACTGCAAAAAGCAGAAGGCCAAAATGTTACTTTTAAATTGGTTTTTCTCTATGCGGGCTGCGCGCATTTGCTTTTTTTGTAAAAAAAATGAACGAAATGAATGTTGTAAAAACGTTTCATCTTATTTGTTGAATTCTTTTTTTAAGATTGTCGCCTCTGTTATGCATACGCTATTCGGTTGCTTAATAAGCTAAACTCAGTATTTTTACCTGGATAAATCAGTTTGTGCTTTAAAATATTGAAAAATCCTCATTATAAAGGTATTTAAACATCATAATTGTCTCAATAATCTACTTTATTTTTATATTCCGTTAAAAATAGCTATAATTAAGGGTCTAAAGTCTATCCCTATTTGTGTATGCTCGAATCCCGCAAGGCATTTTTAGTGAACGCTGTATTAAATTATTTCAGCAGTTTATGCCCCATAACCTCTGGATTTATCCAGGAAATAGAAAAAAATGTAGATCCTCTTCTAGTCAAGAAAAATAAATACATTTTATCTCCTATTGATAATAATGATTATGTTTTTTTTGTAGTATCAGGCTTGGTTAGGGGTTTTATTAAAGATGATAATAAAGAGATTACCACTTGGATCAGTTTAGGGAACGAATTTATTGGAGCGATTCAACATCCCGATGAAAGCATCCAGCCCTCAATTGAATATTTGCAGGCATTGGAAAATTCAGAATTGGTTGCCATCCCGAACTTATTGATTGATAAGCTTTATGCCAGTTATCAGGAAACGAATGTTATTGGCAGAAAGATTTTGGCGCTCCAGTATCATGCCGCCTCAGAGCGGGCCATAATAGCCCGGATACCTTCGGCAGAAAGGCGTTATGAAAAATTCTTGGAACTAAACTCTTTTGATATATCTAGAGTGCCGTTAAGGTGTATAGCCAGTTATTTGGGGATGCGTTTGGAAACACTTAGCCGCATACGAAGTAAGTTGGTAAGGGAGCTGGTGTAGTTTTAATAAAAACACTTATTCTCCGCCCAATCTCCATCGTTATATCCGATTTTATATTAATAATACGCATTTTAAACACTATGTTTACATAACACTATACACATTTTACAAATTGATGTACAACCTTAAATTGCATATGCTAAACATCATATTTGTGTTTAAATTTGGGTAAGTAAAAATTAAATCAACGGGACGATTTAGATTACACTCGTAAGCCTCTCTTTTAAGGGAGGCTTATTTTGTTTTGGCCTGTCAGTGTTTATATAGGCGGTTAAGCCTTCATTCAATATTGTTAATGTATCTGATTAGTAGTATATTTATATATGGAAGTAGTAGTTGGATTATTAATTATGTTACTTAGCATTCCCTGGAAAAAGATAGGGAAGTGGCTAGAATTTGAGAAGTAAGTGGCATTTAGATATGAATGAGACCCTCTGGGAAAGCATACAGCAATTTGACTTCGATCATCCACCGGGCGAATATAGTTTTTCGATTAGATTGGCTAGTGAAAATCAATGGACAAAAGACTTTACCGAAAAAGCCATATTAGAATATAAAAAATTTATGTATCTGGCTGCCATTTCTGATGTAATGGTTTCTCCTTCCGCCATTGTCGATACGGTTTGGCATCAGCACCTCATTTTTACACAATCTTATCAGGATTTTTGTGTACTGGTTGGTAAGCAGATCCAGCATGTGCCCTCTACACACCAAAAAGAGCAGGCAGAACAGTTTAGACTGGCTAATGAACGGACGAGTCTCATTTACCATGAACATTTTGGAGCACAGCCCAAAGCGATTTGGGAATATGATACCATGTTGGCCGGCTTGAATCTCGAACCGGCCAAGCTTAAAACTGGTTTTTTTGTCTTATACGGTGTACTGGTTTTCATCTTGCTTACAGTTCCTTCTTATTACTTGCTTAAACCTGTTTATATCCATATTGATAATCCTTATTTTATTTTGGGTTTTCTCGGGTTGGCGCTTCCCGCCTATGTAATACTCAGCTTATATACCAAAAACAGATTTAAACAGATTGCGCGCGATTTCGATCGACAGTCGTTCGTTTACCACCTTAAACCATTTGAGCTGGTTTATCTTGAAAGACAACAACTTGCCGAGGTAATAAACGGGCCCATAAGCGAACTTATTCATGCGGGGGTGCTAAACGTAAATGCTCATCGCCGTATTTATATTTCAAAAGATGTAGATAATCTCTCCGGAGAGCAGCTTCAGGTTGTTTCGGTGTTAAAAGATAGGGGCGAAGTCTTCTATCCCGAACTGCTAGGGCAATTGCAGACAAGAGCGATTTTCAGAAACACCGCCAAAAGTATGGATGCATTTAAATGGTATTTTAACCAGTCGAAACAGTTTGCACGACTGTTTTACTTAAATTTTACAGTTTTTGCAACACTTATTATGTTTCCGCTCATTCGCTTAACTACAGGTATTGTAAGGGATAAACCCATTTTTGAGATCGCACTGCTGACAGGATTTTTTGTGATTTTTATGGTTAAACACCTTTATGTACTCAATCAGCAGTTTTGTGCCCGTACCATCCCCGATTTGTATAAGTCGGCAATTTTGCCTGCAATAAAAGATGAACAGGATTGGCGATGGAGTTACTTTTTATATGGATCGGCTGTGTTAACTGCAACCCTTGTTCCATTGGTAAGTTATGAAAGGAGTAGAGGGGGAGACGGCGGCGGAGCCAGTTCTTGTGGTTCATCCTGTGGAAGTTCTTGCGGTAGCTGTGGTGGTTGTGGAGGCGACTAATAATTTTTTTGCTTTAAACTAAAATCTTCATCAAATCTTAATCTTTCTGCCGTAATATTGTAGGCATAAGGGGTGAGAGCCTTATATCAACTTCTAGTTGAGAGCGTTAATTTAGATAGAGGGTGTAGCCAGTGGCTACACCCTTTTTTTATCCTCGCATGGGGATATGAATGGGCTAAATGTTAACTAGACAATCGCAAGATTTGTCTCTTCAAGTTCCTTCAATAATGATGATACCTCGTTCCAATGATTTATCCTTTGGTGATGATCTTTTTCTACATTGTGAAATGCTGTAAACATTAAGGCTTTTCCCTTACAGAAATCAAGGTTTTTACAATGGTCGTCAATTAAATAATCGGTATCTATTATGCGCTTATCGCCGCAAAAGATGATATTCTTCCAGCTGATAAAAGGAAAGTGCTCTGCAAGCCACTCGCGTTTTTCGAAGAGCGATAAAGGGAATTCCATGGCTGCTGAAACAATATAGATTTCGTAGTTTTCCATTAGTTTTTTTACGGCTTCAACAGCACCTTCCATAACAGGCAGGTTTCTGAAAAAGCCTTTTCTATTGCAGATCTTCATTACCATAGCCCTATCCGGAAAAAGTTCTTCTTCTGATTTGCCTTTTATATCATTGCGGGTAAGCGAAATGCCTGTTTCTGCATGGTAGGTCTGAAGTAAATGGTCTTCTATGTCGGCGAGAACGCCGTCCATGTCAATGCCTATTGTTTTTCTCATTATTTGCTATTTTTTGCAACAAAAATATTTAATATTGCAATATATTGCAAATTATAATCGTTATAAATTTATATATTTGCAATATATTGCATTGTTATGGTAAAAGAAGAGCGTCTACAAATTATTATAAATACCCTGGAAAAAGACAATAAGGTGCGGTTGAACGAATTGAGCACATTGTTAAATGTGTCGGAAGATACTGTGCGCCGTGATATTAAGGAGCTCGATATGCAAGGACTGCTCAGGGCGGTAAGGGGTGGTGCAATTTCCCATTCGCCCATTCCGCAGCATTACCGGGATAGGGAAAAGTACAATCAGCAGCACAAACAGGTTATTGCAAACAAAGCCTTAGCGTTTTTGAAAGATGGTCAGGTGGTATTTTTCGATGGCGGTACCTCGGTAGTGGCGCTGGCTGCCGCATTGCCTAAAGATTTAAAAATAACCATTATTACCAATAGTTTTCCTGTTGCCAATATTTTGGAAGACCATCCCAATGCCGAAGTGATATTTGCCGGCGGAAAATTGCATAAAACGGCATTTACCACCATGGGGCAGGAAACTATCGATACCTTTAGAAAGGTCAGGGCTGATATATGTATGCTTGGTATCTGTAGTTTGCACCATAGCATGGGGATTACCTCCATAATATATGAAGATGCCCAGCTGAATAATGTCATGATTAACCAGGCGCAGAAAATCATTGCACTATCCGCGCTTGAGAAAATAAATACCGTGGAGCCTTATTATGTTTGCCCGGTTACCGATGTAGATGTAATTATCACTGAAACAGATTCTGATAATGCGATCCTGGAGCCTTATAAACATTTGGGAATTGAGGTGGTTTAGCAGATTTTTTTTATCTTCATAAGATGAAACGCGCTCGTCTTATTCTTTTGGTTTTAATTGTTGCAGGCTTTTATGAGGGGCATGCGCAGATCAAAACCAGCGCATCTAAAAAAGTTGTTCCCCAGTCCCAATATGAAAATACTTTACCAACTTATACAAAAGGCGGGATAGGTGGATTTTATAGGTATTTAAGTAATGAGGTAATGCCCTTAATGAATAAGGAGGATTTTAAGAACAGTGGGTATCCTCCAACTAAATTAAAGATGCTCTTGTATATTAACGAAAAGGGAGATATAACAGATGTTGGTTTTCCTGATGAAAGCCTCACCAAAGACTGTGAGGCTAAAATGAGGGCAAAGCTTTTAGTGCTAAAGGGCTGGAAAGCGCCTGTGGTAAATGGCAAGCCTATTAAAAGTACTTTTCTTTGTAGCATCAATTGCATTTTGTGGCAGTAATAATTGAAATAAACGATTGAAAATACAGATCATAAGTGATTTACACCAGGAATTTGGATTTTCTGAATTATCTTTCAGAAATGCTGATCTGGTCATTCTGGCAGGCGACATCAATTTAGGTGTAAAAGGAATTGAATGGATTAGAGAAAATATTCCAGACAAACCTGTAATTTATGTTTTAGGCAATCACGAATATTATAAAGGAACATATCCCAATACGCTCCATAAAATAATAGAAGCGTCAAGAGGTTCGAATGTTAGCATACTGGAGAATGATAGTATTGAATTCGAAGGGATAAGGTTTCACGGAGCGACTTTATGGACAGATTTTTCGCTATTCGGAAATCCCGTAGAATATGGTGTCATTTGTCAGAGCAAAATGAATGATTATCGGATGATTAGAAGGGATCCTTCGTACTCAAAATTAAGAACTATCGACACTTATAAAATTCATCAGATTTCTAAAAAATGGCTGCAGAAAAGCCTTGAAGAATCAAAGGGATATAAAAACGTTGTGATTACCCATCATGCGCCAAGCATCGGGTCTATACCACAGGAATATAAAAATGATCCAGTTGCTTCAGCCTATGCATCAGATCTTGAAGATGTCATCATCAAATACAAACCTGCTTATTGGATCCACGGTCATATCCATACTCCAGCAAGGTATAATGTTGATGAAACTGAAATAATTTGTAATCCTCATGGATATATTAGTGAAAAGTATAACGGTTATCAAAAAGAACTGATAATTGAAATTTAAAAGACTTTCCGTACCCGAAGAATTTTCAATGCTATTGTATTACAAATGCCCTTAAATAAGAAAAGAGACAATCTATCCAGACTTGTCTCTTTTTTCTAACCAAATATAAACCTGTTATGAGCCAGGCTTTGTCTTTAATCTTCTATCTAAACCGCGGTTTTTCAAGAAAATGATTTATCTTTTTTAGTGGTGATAAACATCGTTCCGTTTATTACTCTACAAATATAGTAAAAAAATTGATAGTGTAAAAAATACACTAAGAAAATTTTAAGTATTTTTTTTGTCATTTTTTATTTACCGATCTTTTTATGGGAGATTTTGGAGTTTAAAACGACTGTGTTGCAAATATAACGGAAAAATATGTTAAGTAATTGTTAAATATTGTCAATTTATGATATGATATAGTCAAAATCCATTTGTTTTTGGTTGTGAATTGATTTTTATCAGTTTTTTATTGGGTTTTTTGGATTTTTTGTAGTGTGAAGGGTGATTTTTGATATGATAATTAATGATAAAATATTTTATTGACCAAAATTAAAATATATTTTACTGGTGAAAAACATGTTTAAAACAAAAAGGCAACATTAAATGAATAATGTTGCCTTTTATATAGGTTTGAAAAACGCTTAAAGCGATTTTTTTATTACAAACTTGCGTAATATTCTACAAATTTAGCTAATGCAGAAGAATATCCCCACTCATTATCGTACCAAGATACCACTTTAACGAAATTATCGTTCAATGAGATACCAGCTTTTGCATCGAAAATAGACGCGTGGTCGTCACCAATAAAGTCAGAAGAAACAACTTCGTCTTCAGTATAAGCCAATACACCTTTTAGTTCACCTTCAGAAGCTGCCTTCATAGCTGCTTTGATTTGCTCATAAGTAGCAGGTTTTTCTAAACGTGCAGTCAAATCTACTACTGAAACATCAGCAACAGGAACACGGAAAGACATACCGGTTAATTTACCTTTTAATTCAGGTAAAACCATACCTACTGCTTTAGCAGCACCAGTAGAAGAAGGGATGATGTTAGAGAAACCACCACGGCCACCTCTCCAGTCTTTGGCTGAAGGACCGTCAACTGTTTTTTGAGTTGCAGTTACAGCATGGATTGTACTCATTAAACCTTCAACAATACCAAAGTTATCGTTTAAAACTTTAGCAATTGGTGCTAAACAGTTTGTAGTACAAGATGCATTAGAAACAATAGTTTGATCTGCAGTTAATTTATGGTGGTTTACGCCCATTACATAAGTAGGGATATCGCCATCTTTAGCAGGAGCAGAGAAAACTACTTTTTTAGCACCGGCAGCGATGTGTTTTTCAGCATCAGCACGGGTTAAGAATAAACCTGTAGATTCGATTACTACTTCAACACCTACAGCATCCCATTTTAAATCAGCTGGATTTCTTTCTGCAGTTACACGGATTGTTTTACCATTAACCACTAAATTACCATCAACAACTTCAATGGTGCCATCAAACTTGCCATGTGTAGTATCATATTTTAACATGTAGGCCATATAATCTGGCTCGATCAAATCGTTAATCGCTACAATATCTAATCCTCTTTTTAATGCGGCTCTGAAAACCAGTCGGCCAATACGGCCAAAGCCGTTTATTCCAATTTTGCTCATTGTTCTGTTAATTAATGTAATGTTTTAATAAATTTTGTATTGGTTCTTTAATAATGCTTTTAATTTTTATGTCGTATCTATCTGCTACCAACCTTAACCGGTCTTCGAGCTCGGCACCTACCTTACCTACAATATGTATCTCCCGGTCGTTGTATTTTTCTGCCATTGGCAAAACATAAGTTTCGATATATTTTTCAAATCCTCCATCAATCAGCTTACGGATATATTCGTGTTTACTGTTTTGGGTAAAGAAATCGAAAAATGAGGTTAAAAATATATTCGCCTGTGGCTTATTGTAAATACGTTCTAATATTTGAGGGCGGTCTAGATTGTAGGTTAATATGAACTTGGTTTCAATGTCTTTAGGCATTTTAAGGCTCAAGAATTCCCTCAGGAGTATTTTTCCAAAGTAATTCGAAGAACCTTCGTCGCCTAAGATATAACCTAATCCAAAGTTATTGTTTACTAGCTTTTTTCCATCAAAGTAAGCACAATGTGCGCCACTGCCCAACATGCCAACAATACCGGGCCGGTCATAACAGGCGGCTTTAGCGGCGCCGAATAAATCATTCTCTACAACAATTTTGCTGTATTTGAAAAATGATGCAAGGGTTTTGGCTAATTCCTCTTTTCTGTCTGCTGATGATGCTCCGGCTGCAAAGAAATAAATTTTCTTTATATTTTCTGCGTTGTTAACCAGGGCAACTTTTTTGTTTAAAATCTGTAAGATCGTTTTCGGATCAACAAAACAGGGGTTTAAGCCGGTAGTATTACAATGTGCCACTACTTGTCCATTTTGTGTTATTTTCCAAAATGCTGTTTTCGATCCGCTATAAACAACTGCTACCATATTATATTGAAAGTACCTCTGTCATTTCCATTAAATCTGGCTCGAGTTTAAAAGAATGAGCGGTTAAAGCCTCTCTTATGCTGGTTAATTTTATTTCGTTTCCTTTTAAGCCTACCATTTGCTCCGTTTCGCCTGCAATTAACGCATTTACTGCGGCAAAACCTAAACGACTGCCCAAAATTCTGTCGAAACTGCTTGGGCTACCGCCACGTTGAAGGTGGCCAAGTATGGTTACTTTTGTATCATAATGATCAAAAGTTTCTTTTACCTTTTTAGCAATATCGTAAGCACCGCCTTGTTTATGGCCTTCGGCTACGATAACAATACTCGACGATTTTTTTGTAGCTGCGCCTAAGGCCAGTTTATTAATCAATTCGTTAACGCTGGTTTCCTTTTCAGGTAACAAAACAGCTTCGGCACCACTGGCAATCGAACTTCTTAATGCAATACAACCCGAATCGCGGCCCATTACTTCTATAAAGAACAAACGGTCGTGTGCATCGGCAGTATCCCGGATTTTATCGATCGCTTCGATTACAGTGTTAATGGCAGTATCGTAACCTAAAGTAAAATCAGATCCAACTAGGTCGTTATCAATTGTACCCGGTATACCGATTACCTTAACTCCAAAAGTTTCTGAAAAGCGTTTCGCTCCAGTGAATGTTCCGTCACCTCCGATTACCACTAGTCCATCAATATCGTTTTTCTTTAAGTTATTGTAGGCAATCTGTTGACCTTCGTCTGTTTTAAACTCTAAACAGCGTGCGGTTTTTAATATGGTACCACCCAAGTGTAAAATATTACTTACAGAACGGGCGTCCATTGGTTTTATGTTGTCGGTAATTAAACCCTGGTAACCTTGCATTACACCAAACATGTTAATGCCATGGTAAATCCCGGTACGTACAACAGCTCTGATTGCAGCATTCATTCCCGGGGCATCACCTCCAGAAGTTAATACGGCTATATTTTTTATATTTGGCTCCATCTTTATAACACGAATATAGTGTGTATTTTTTACACTAAGTAATTTATTTTATTTTTTTTACTTAATATTGAAAGTCATACCTTTATCTGCTTAAAATAACTAAATTTTACTTTGGAACAAATTTTACCTCATTTAGATTCTGTATTCTCGATAGATTGCGTTTTGTTTGGATTTGATGGTAAGGAATTAAAAATCCTACTGATCGAAAGGAATGAAGAACCGTTTAAAGATTGGTGGGCACTGCCCGGTAACATTGTTGGTCCTGATGAGAGTTTAGATCAATCAGCCTCTCGGATTTTGTACGAACTTACCGGTTTGCGCGGTATTTATATGGAGCAGTATTATGCTTTTGGCGATCCGCACAGGCACCCGCAAGGAAGGGTAATTACTTTGGCTTATTATGCTTTGATCCGTTTGGGCGGGGATAAGGAACTACGCCCGATCAGTACTTATGCCAAACGGGCAAACTGGCTGCCGATTACCGATCTGCCTAAACTGGCTTTCGACCACCAGAAAATTTACGATAAAGGGTTAGAAAAAATAAAACGCCGGATTAAACATCAACCAATTGCTTTCGAACTCTTGCCAGAGAAATTTACCTTAACGCAATTGCAGCATGTTTATGAACTGGTTTTGGGTAAAAAACTCGATAAAAGGAACTTTAGGAAGAAGATTGTGAGTTTTGGCGTACTAAAAGAGCTTGATGAAAAACAAAAAGGAGTTTCTTACCGTGCGGCTACTTTGTACCGTTTTGATAAGCGTAAATACGCGAAACTTTTTGGTAAAGAGATTTCTTTTTAGATGTGAGACATTAGATCTGAGACGTGAGATAGCGGGGTGCTTAAAGACCAAAGCAACTGAATCAATTATAAATTAAAAAATCCCGGTTTGAAACTTCAAACCGGGATTTTTTTTTCCTCTATATTGTATTTATAATTTATATGCCTCTGGACTAAGGTCTCCAGAC
Organism: Pedobacter sp. R-06; assembly: GCF_049913135.1. Classification (NCBI taxonomy): domain Bacteria; kingdom Pseudomonadati; phylum Bacteroidota; class Sphingobacteriia; order Sphingobacteriales; family Sphingobacteriaceae; genus Pedobacter; species Pedobacter sp. R-06. The sequence continues at coordinate 648,678 of NZ_CP183977.1, forward strand.
TTAGGACTGAAGACTAAGCCTTCGGGGCTAACTCCAGGTGATAATGTACCAGATCATCTATAGGTGAGCGGATAATTTTACCCACACCCATTTCGTAACGGTCGGCTACAATACTTAAAATATCACGGAAACTATAACCTACAGAACCCACACAGTTTAATTTGTGGTCTTTGTAGTTAGGGTAGTGGATTACCAAAGCTTCGAAAAATGCAGTAAAAGCATAGTCAATGGTAGCAAAAGCATAATCCTCATAGTTATCTTTAAAATCGTATAAGAATTTACTAAAGCTTGCGCAGAAACGGTTTGGCAGTGGCTTATTATAAATGTTATCGAAAATATCTTCGTTGGTTAAAGCGTAGTTGTCGTAAAAAGCCTCACGTAATCCTTTCGGCATGTAACCTTTCATGTAATCGCTTAAAATGCGCTTACCGATGTACGAGCCGCTACCTTCATCACCCAAGAAATAACCCAATGAATCGATGTTCATGGTAATTTCAGATCCATCATAAAGGCATGAATTTGTACCTGTGCCTAAAATAGCAGCAAATCCTGGCTCGTTTCCAAGAAGTGCTCTAGATGAAGCAAGTAAATCATGACCTACAAAAATGGTTGCATTGGTGAAGATCTGTTGCATGGCATCGGCCACAATCTTAACATTTGCAGGTGTAGAACAGCCGGCACCGTAGTAATAAACTGCTGTTAATTTCTCTCTTTCCAAGTGGTCTGGAAGAGTCTCATTCAAAGACTTTACAATGTACTCTCCTTTAGAAAAATATGGATTGTAACCTTCGGTGTTAAAGTAAATTTTTCTGCCGGCCTCGTTAATCAAACACCAATTTGTTTTGGTAGATCCGCCGTCTGCAATTACTATCATTTTATTTATTTTTGGTTTTAGCACGATAAAAGTATAAAAAGTCTTATATTTTGTATCCTTTTTTTTAATAATTTTTTAACAATTTGTTGTTGTCAAAAATTAAGTGTGTAAAAAATACACTATATAGAGCGTTTAATCGCCGAAAAACCTTAAAATTATACCAGAAAGGGCATTGGTCTTTTTTTTTAACGTCAACAATATTTTACAACCAGATAGCGAAATGAACAACAGATTTTTAGATTTCAGGAGTGATACAGTAACCAAGCCTACTGCCGGAATGTTAGATGTCATGATGAATGCAAAAGTGGGCGACGACGTTTTTGGTGAAGACGAAACGGTGCATGCATTGGAGACAAAATTGGCTTCGACTTTTAACATGGAAGCTGGATTATTCTGTCCTTCGGGAACGATGACCAACCAGATAGCGATCAAGTGTTTTACCCAGCCCATGGATGAGGTGATCTGTGATCAGACCGCGCATGTTTACCGCTACGAAATTGGAGGCATTGCCTATCACTCGGGCGCATCGGTAAGGTTGTTGTATGGTGAACGAGGGATTTTGACGCCAGAGTTGATTGAACCAGAAATCAATGAGGATAATATCCACTATCCCAACTCAAGTTTGGTTGTTTTAGAAAACACTGTAAATAAAGGTGGCGGAAGCTGTTACACCTTATCACAGATTGCCCCGATCCATCAGCTCTGTAATGTAAAAGGACTAAAACTGCATTTAGACGGTGCGCGTATCTTTAATGCACTTGTGGCTACAGGTGACGAAGCGGGCGAATACGGAAAATATTTTGATGGGATTTCGGTCTGCCTATCTAAAGGACTTGGTGCACCAGTTGGCTCTGTGCTATTGGGCAGTAAACAGATGATACATAAAGCCCGGAAAATTAGAAAAGCTTTTGGCGGAGGCATGCGCCAGGCAGGGTTTTTAGCTGCTGCTGGCATTTATGCGCTCGATCATCACGTAACACGCTTAAAAGACGATCACGCCCATGCGCGGGCCTTGGCAAATGCACTGGCCACCGCAAAATATGTAAAATCGGTAATGCCTGTAGAAACCAACATTGTTATTTTTGAGGTAGAAAAGGGATTGGCAGAGAAAATTGTACACCAATTGAAAGAAAAAGGACTGCATTGCAATACCACCAGTGCAAGTACGATCCGTTTGGTAACTCACCTGGATCTGAGTGCCGAAATGATTGATCAGGCAATTGAAATAATATTACATTTGTAGGTACAGTCGGAGGTCCGGAGTCCGAAGTTTTTAGTCAATAGTTAAATTGTTAATGGTCAATAGTCCGGTTTAATAAGATTATAAAGTCTAACCAAATGCCTTACAACTCCAAACCCCAAACTCCAATCTCAAAACTGCTCATCGCTAACCGTGGCGAAATTGCTTTGCGCATCATGCGTTCTGCGAAAGAAATGGGGATCAAAACAGTTGCTGTTTTTTCTGAAGCAGACCGTAATGCGCTGCATGTACGTTATGCCGACGAGGCGGTTTGTATTGGGCCGGCCCCATCCAACCAAAGTTACCTGGTGGGTGAGAAGATCATCGAAGCCTGTAAATTAACTGGTGCAGAGGCCATTCACCCAGGCTATGGGTTTCTATCAGAAAATGCAGGTTTTGCACAGAAAGTTGCCGATGCTGGGCTCATCCTGGTTGGTCCTTCGCCGCAGGCCATGGAAACCATGGGTAACAAATTATCTGCAAAGGCTGCAGCATTAAAATATAACATCCCTATGGTCCCTGGAACGGAAGAAGCCATTCAGGATGTAAACGAAGCTAAACAACGTGCTATCGAAGTTGGTTTCCCCATCCTGATCAAAGCTGCTGCAGGTGGCGGAGGCAAGGGCATGCGCATTGTGGAGCGGGCTGAAGATTTTGAAGAACAGATGCAACTTGCCGTAAGCGAAGCGACCTCGGCCTTTGGCGATGGAGCGGTTTTTATTGAACGTTATGTTACCTCACCAAGGCACATCGAAATACAGGTTTTGGGCGATACACATGGTAATATTGTTCATCTTTTTGAACGGGAGTGCTCCGTACAGCGCCGTCACCAGAAAGTGGTAGAAGAAGCACCTTCATCGGTTTTAACTGAAGAAATCAGGCAGCAGATGGGTAAATGTGCGGTAGATGTGGCCCGTTCGGTTAATTATACCGGTGCTGGTACCGTTGAGTTTATTTTGGATGAGAACCTCGATTTCTTTTTCCTGGAAATGAATACCCGCCTGCAGGTAGAACATCCGGTAACTGAATTAATTACAGGTATAGATCTGGTAAAAGAACAGCTGAAAATAGCCTCAGGCGAAAAACTGAGCTTTAGTCAGGAAGATTTAAAAATCAGTGGACATGCCATAGAACTTCGCGTTTATGCCGAAGATCCGGCCAATAATTTCCTGCCTGATATTGGCACTTTGCAAACTTACAGTACGCCCAAAGGCAATGGGGTAAGGGTTGATGATGGTTTTGAGCAGGGCATGGAGATCCCGATTTATTATGATCCGATGATTGCGAAACTGATCACTTATGGTAAAGATAGGGAAGAAGCTATTGAGCGAATGGTGAGGGCTATTGAAGAATATGATATTACGGGGATAGAAACTACTTTGGGTTTTGGTAAATTTGTAATGCAGCACGAGGCTTTTAAAACGGGTAATTTCGATACGCATTTTGTAGGTAAATACTTTAAGCCAGAAAGTTTAAAGGTACAGGATGAAACAGAAGCCTTAATTGCTGCAGTAATTGCTATAAAACTATTTGAAAAGAAAGAGGTGAAGCAGGGGGATGCAGTGGTTAAAAATAGCTCCGATTGGAGAAAAAATAGATTGAAATATTAGAATAAATGAATCGTCATTGTGTGGGATCGTCATTTCGACCGTAGTGGAGAAATCTATAAGTGAAAATAATATAGATTTCTCCATTTCGCTGCACTCCAGTCGAAATGACGACCTTATTGTAAATAAATATAAAATGTTCACAGGAATTATAGAAACGCTTGGCGAAGTTACTGCCATTAAAAACGACCATACCAATATCCACTTTACCATCTCTTCTGCAATTAGCCATGAGCTGAAAATCGACCAGAGTGTAGCCCATAATGGGGTGTGCCTGACAGTGGTGGCCTTAAATGATGGAACACATACTGTTACCGCGATAGATGAAACACTAAACAAAACCAATCTCGATGGTTTAAAAGTAGGCAGTAAAGTTAACCTTGAGCGCTGCATGCAGATGAATGCCCGTTTAGATGGACATATTGTGCAGGGCCATGTAGACCAGACAGCTGTTTGCGTGAAACGCGAAGCACTGGATGGTAGCTGGGAGTACCGCTTTAAATACGATGCTTCGGCCGGAAATGTAACCGTAGAAAAAGGTTCTGCCTGTGTAAACGGTATTAGCCTAACCGTGGTAAATTCTGAGGCCGATGAGTTTTCGGTATTTATCATCCCTTATACTTTCGAACATACCAATTTACAAGAGGTTGAAGTTGGCGATACCGTAAATTTGGAGTTCGATATTATTGGCAAATATGTTGCCCGGTTAATGAATCGATAATCGTTATTTTTGCTGCTCGTCTGTTGTTGTTAATGTTTGATAAGCAGTGTTTTATTAAATTATTGTCGTTGTACTAACGTTTAATTTTTCATAACAGTACAGGATGGTTGGTTAAATAATATTTCTGATTATCGTACAGTTAAGACTAAAAAATTAACGCTAACCAATATGAACAAGAATTTCCGTACCTCAGGCACACTAACTACCCTTGCCTTATTGTTTTTATTTACAACGAGTGTTTTCGCACAGAAAATTTCGGTAAAAGATTTAACTGTTGAGCATTTAGTAAATCCTTTTAGTATTGATAATCCAAAACCCAGATTTAGCTGGAAAGTCGTTTCGGATCTAAAAAATACCAAGCAACAGAATTACGAAATCAGACTGGGTACAACGGCGAGTATTGATAAAGTTTTATGGAAAGCAAGTGTAAACAGCGATCAATCGGTACTCATTTCATATGATGGCCCTGGTTTATTCTCAAAAACTAGATACTACTGGCAGGTTAGGGTAAAAGACAACCACGGAAATGCGTCTGCATGGTCGGCGGTTCAGTTTTTTCAAACAGGTTTAAAAGCTGAGGACTGGAGTGCAAAATGGATTTCGGTAAACGGAAAAGATACTTCGCTGGCCAGTCCACTATTCAGAAAAGAATTTAACCTGAAAAAAGAAGTAAAATCTGCAATGGCTTACATTACCGCTAAGGGTTTGTATGAGGCCAGTATTAATGGCGGACGGGTTAGCGATGCTTATTTTGCGCCAGGGTGGACAAGTTATAAAGATCATATTCAATATCAGGTTTACGATGTTAAGCAATCGCTAAAGAAAGGAGCCAATGTGATTGGCGTTTCACTAGGCGATGGCTGGTACAAAGGGCGCATCGGATTTAGTAATCAAAAACAATTTTATGGCGATACCAGGGCTTTATTGCTGCAACTGGAAGTGGAATATACTGATGGAACCACAGAAACCATTATAAGCGATAACAGCTGGAAAACAGGTTATGGACCAATACTAGCTTCCAATATTTATGACGGAGAAACCTACGATGCCCGTTTAGAACCCCAAGGCTGGAATAATATTGGCTTTAAAGAAAATACTACCTGGAAACCTGTGCAGGAGCTCGAAAAGGGCCCAGAAAAGCTGGTTGGGATGAGCGGACCGCAGGTAAGCAAACACGAAACATTCAAAGCCTTAAAAATATTTAAAACCCCAAAAGGTGAAACCGTGGTTGATTTTGGGCAGAACTTAGTGGGCTGGGTAATACTAAAAGCCAAAGGTGCAGCAGGTACCAAAATTACCATTAGCCATGCTGAGGTATTAACCAAAGAAGGGAATTTTTATACCACTAACCTCCGGTCGGCCAAGCAACAGAACAATTATATTTTAAAAGGCGGAACTGAACAGGTATTCGAACCTCATTTTTCTTTTCAGGGGTTTAGGTACGTCAAAATAGATGGATACCCGGGCGAACTGAAACTGGAAAACCTTACCGCTGTAGCTGTTTATTCGGATATGAAAACCAGCGGAAAATTCACGACTTCAAATCCTTTGCTAAATCAATTGCAGCATAACATTTCATGGGGACAGAAGGGAAATTTTGTTGATGTGCCGACAGACTGTCCGCAAAGAGACGAACGTTTAGGCTGGACAGGGGATGCACAGGCATTTGCCACAACAGCTGCATATAATATGGATGTATCGGGATTTTTTACCAAATGGCTAAAAGATGTTTCTGCAGATCAGCTTCCTAACGGTAGCGTTCCTTTTGTTGTTCCGAATGTGCTCAGCCAAAATGATGCTGGTTCTGCAGGCTGGGCCGATGTGGCCACTATTATACCCTGGGATATGTATGTTTCCTATGGAGATATAGGCATATTGGAAGCACAGTATGGCAGTATGAAAAAATGGGTAGATTATATTTCTTCAGTGGCAAAGAACAACCTTTGGAACACGGGTTTCCACTTTGGCGATTGGTTGTTTTACCGTCCTAATGATGATAATGATGGCCGTGCCTCGGTAACAGATAAGTATATGATTGCCCAAACATTTTATGCGCATTCTACACAGTTGCTTATAAATGCAGCAAAGGTATTGGGCAAGACAGATGATGTAACCAAATACACTGCACTATTGGAGCAGATTAAAGCGGCTTATATCAAAGAAAATATGACGCCAAATGGAAAGCTGATCTCTAACACCCAAACTGCATATGTTTTGGCATTACAATTTGATATGCTGCCTGAAAACTTACGTGCACAGGCTGCACAAAGGTTGGTAGATAATGTAAAAGATTACGGGAATCACCTTACGACAGGTTTTTTGGGGACGCCATACCTTTGCCATGTATTAAGCCGCTTTGGACACGAAGATGTAGCTTACAATCTGTTATTGCAGGAAAGTTACCCTTCATGGTTATATCCGGTTAAAATGGGCGCAACCACCATTTGGGAGCGTTGGGACGGTATTAAACAGGACGGTTCTTTCCAAACGGCTGATATGAATTCTTTTAACCATTATGCCTACGGCGCTATCGGCGATTGGATGTATAAAAATATTGCCGGCATTAATCCGGTATCAGCGCAACCAGGTTACAAAACCATTTTAATTGCACCAAGACCGGGCGGGAAATTAACCAGCGCATCCTCAGAACTGGAAACGGTGTATGGTACTGTTAAGTCATCATGGACGATTGCAGATGGTGTTTTTAAACTCGATGTAACCGTTCCTGCCAATGCAACCGCTACAGTGATATTACCAAAAAACGATAAAAAGGAAGAAATAGGCTCAGGTAGCTATCATTTTGAATATAAATATTAATCGCTTATAATTGCAGCTTCGTGTTAAAGGAGATGAATATATTATAAATTTGTCATCCTGAGCCTGTCGAAAGGACCAGCATAATGTATGGTAGACGTTTCGACAGGCTCAACGTGACAATTCGGATCGAAATTAACTTTATGATATCTCGCTTACCGACCTTAAAAATAAATGTACAGTAAAGAAGAAGCAGCACGCCTGCGCCAACAGTTTTGGATCAGTTTCGGGCAATACATGAAACCCGTCCCTTCGGCGAGTGGTTCTACCGTAAACTGGACAAACTATAAAACAGGGGTTAAAAATATCTTCTTTAAAATGGATGTTGATGGTAAAAAGGCCTTTATCAGCATTCAGCTATCACATCCCGATGCTGACATCAGGCATCTTATCTTCGAACAATTTGAAGAATTTAAGCTTCTGTTTACCAATACGGTCAGCGAAGAATGGGACTGGATTAAAGATGCAACCGATGATTTCGGTAAAACGGTCTCACAGATTTCGATCAGCATTACAGGAGTGAGCATTTTTAATCAACAGCACTGGCCTACGTTAATTTCCTTTTTTAAACCCAGAATAATTGCTTTAGATGAATTTTGGGATAATGTAAAACCTGTTTTCGAAGATCTGGTCTAATCGGCCAGATTTAGCTGTGCAATCCGATCCTTTGAAAATTTAATTTCTTCTTTATCATCGATTAAGCTGGGCTTGCTTTTTAGATAAAGGTTATAATATTTTAGTGCATTTTTTTCCTGTTTTAAACGGGTATCGTAAAATACAGCCAAACGATAATATAAAGTAGACGTGGCTTTAAACTGCAGGCCTTTTTTATATGCGGCGTTTGCCAATGTAAACTGACTGTTTTCTTCATAAACCATTCCCAACAGCGAATAATAGCTTGAAGTATTGGGTGAAATGGCCTCATCGATAGTTTTTTTAGTATAAATAGCCGCCTGCAGATAATTTTTTAAAGCCCGGTAACTGAGTGATGTGTAATATAAAGTTGCCTCATTTCCCATCGCTGCTGCCTCCAGTTGTTTAAAAAGATCGATTGCTTTTTGATATTTTTTGGTATAATAATAAGCCTTTGCAACATCTCTTATCACTCCTGCATCGGCACCATCTTTCAACAGTTTCTCTCCCGATGCAATCACTTCGCTGTACTTTTTAAGTTGATTGGCTATCGGAAGTTTCGCCCTTTGCAGCACCAGGTTGTCACTGTCTCCTTTAATGGCAATATTCAGTACATCATAAGCTTTTTCATATTGCTGATAAGCAGCATGCACCTCAGCAAGATCGGCAGCAACATCGCCCTCTAGCGGATTGATCAGATTAGCCTTTAAGAGGTATATGAGCTTAAGCGAATCATCTTTTGGAGAACTGTACAAATTGGCCAGCAATTTATATACGTTAAAGTTATTGCTGTCTATTTTTACAATTTCACCGTAATAGAGTTTAGCTTTTTCGGTATTGCCTCTTTTGGTATTAATATTACCTAGACTGAAAAGAATAGGTAGGCTCTGCGGTTGTAGTGCATAGGCCTTGACGTAAAATTTCTCGGCTTCTACATTATTACCGGCCATTAAAAAACAATAACCAATCTGGCTGAGGGTTTTGAAATCGTTCACCTCTTCGCCGTAAATACTTTTGAGGTATTGAGCAGCATCGGCATAACGTTGAGTCTGATAAAAATCGAAAAGTTTCTCCTTGTCAACAGCGCTCGTATTTTGTGCATAAGCCGCTAAACTTAAACCAAATAAAACCAATAGTGTAAGAAGCTTTTTCATCGTGGATAATTTTGAACTAATTTATTAGTTGTTTTTGATATTTCCAAATCTGTTTTGCCAAAAGATTGGCGAAATAAAACAAAACCAGCGCTAAGGGGTTTATAAGAAATAGTTTAACTAAAAATAAGAACCTATGAATACTTTAAAGAAGTTTGAATTAATGGAAAAGATTGTGCGTGAATTGGAAGATTTGCAAAACTCTCAGCAGGCACTTATTCAGAAAATTGGTAAAATTGAAGTTGATAATATCGAATTGGGCGATAACCGCCTGGAAAAAGATTTACCGGATATTCATCAAAATTTAGCCGATAACTTAGATACTATTTCGGGAATTTTAGATTACTTTGCAGGTAAAACACAAAACTTTGGTGATAAAAACAATGTTGATGCTTTAAAAGAACAAGAAGCCATTAACAACGCCACCAGCTAAAATTAATCGCATATGAAATTTTTATCTTTAACCGTTGCCTTTTTGCTTGTTGGCTTATTTGCCAGCGCACAGGTATTGCCATCTTTCCAGCTGGGCATTAAAGCTGGTGCAAATTTTTCGAAATTTGACAGTGAAAACACTTTTAACAGTAACAACCGCGCTGGTTTTTACGGTGGTCTTTGGGCCAGGGTAGGTGCAGCAGGCGTTTACTTCCAACCTGAACTTTATGTATCGGGAAAGAAAGCAGATTTAGTAAGTGAGTCAACGGGGGAGGTAAATAAAGTGCGTTTTACAAGTTTAGATGTGCCATTATTGGTAGGTACTAAGTTTGGTGCTGCTGGTATTGGACTCCGTTTAAACACCGGGCCGATGTTTTCGTTAATATTAGATGAAAATCAAAGTTTTGGTCAGGCTGCAGGAAGCGTTTTCAGGGCCGACTTTAAAAATCAGGCTTTAGCTTGGCAGTTTGGAGCAGGTTTAGACCTTAAAAAACTAAGCTTTGATGCGCGTTACGAACTCGGCTTATCAAAAATTAATAAAGCAGGTTATCCTGGTACTAAGTTGAACTTATTTACTGTTGGGTTGGGTTATCGGATTTTGTAAGCCTACTTATTAAAAAATTAAAAGGTGTTCATTAACTAGTGGACACCTTTTTTTGTGCCCAATATTTTAAAGAAATAAGTTTTAGCAATAAAATTTGTTTCTAATAAATAGATATTTATATTTGTATCGTAAACGATATAGTCGTTTACGATTTAAAAAAGCATAATATGAAAACGTTGTATGAAACTAGTGCTACCGTAACCGGTGGCCGTAATGGAAAAATAACAAGTGAAAATGGCGCATTGGAATTGGAAGTTAGAATGCCAAAAGAATTGGGTGGAAGCGAACAAGGCTATACCAACCCAGAACAACTTTTTGCTGCAGGCTATGCAGCTTGCTTTGATAGTGCACTTAATTTAGTTATGGGCCAGGCAAAAGTTAAACCTGAAGAACCTTCTACAGTTAAAGCAAATGTTGCTCTTCATTCGAATGGGCAGGGAGGTTTTGTACTTGGTGTATCGCTACAGGTACATATACCAGGAGTTGAGATGGTGCAAGCTCAGCAACTGGTAGAAAAAGCCCATACAATTTGTCCATATTCTAACGCCACCCGCGGAAACATCGATGTTAAGCTGGAAGTAATTTAATAGAATCAAAATGAAATCGTTATTGTGCATCCCGCAATAACGATTTTTCGATGATTAGGCACATGATAGAAAATTTCAGTTAAAAATTATTTACTTAGCTGAATATTTTGTTATTCTTAGTAAAGAAAGTTGTGATGGAAATAAATGATGCTATTAAACTCGAAAATCAATTGTGCTTCCCGCTTTATGCTGCTTCCAGGTTGGTAACTAAATGTTATCAGCCAGTACTTGATAGTTTGGGAATTACCTATCCGCAGTATCTTGTGCTAATGGTGCTTTGGGAAACTGATTCGGTTAGTTTAACGGTGCTTTCACAAAAATTGATGTTACAATCGAATACTTTGACCCCGTTGCTTAAGCGGATGCAGGAAACTGGATTGGTTGAACGCGTTAGGTCTTTAAAAGATGAAAGGAGTATTGTAATATCCCTGACAGAAAAAGGCAGTGCTTTAAAAGAAAAGGCGCCTGTATTGCGTGCTCAGCTGGGTGATAATCTCGGTGTGAGCCTTGAAGAAACTAACCAGTTAAAAAGCCTTCTTGATAAGTTAATTTTCAACCTGAACAAATAAGTAATTTAGTAATCGCTCGTTCCAAGCCGAATTAATTCTCTTTTTCCAATTCAACCTCGGTTAGTTCGTAAGCAAACGACCCGTTTTTGGGTATAATTGGTGTTGCCCTGCCAATGCTGAGCGCTTTAATAAAAGATGCACCAAAATAAAATATCAACGAAGAGTAGAATACAAAAAGCATAATTACAATAATCGACCCCGCTGACCCATAGATATTGCTGATGTTACTCAGCGGCAATAAAATTCTTAAAATATACTTTCCTGCCGTAAAAAGGCATCCTGTTAACAAGCCTCCAGAAATTGCTGCGCGCCAAGTAGGACGACCATTGGTTAAATACCTGAAAAGTATAGTAAACCAGGTGGTTACGATGAATACAAAAACCAATTGGTTGATTATGGAAGTCAAAATCAATTCGAAAGAAGGGGCACCGTTTTTTAGATAGGCACCAATATAAGCCTGCACACTATCGGCCAGTAAACCGATAAAAAATAATATGCCCGCAAATAAGATAATCGTAACGGAAATAGCCCTCGATTTAAGGGTGTTAATAATCCCTTTTTTATCTTTTTGGCCAATGTTCCAGATCTGCTCTAAAGAGTTTTTAATCACATTGAATAGGGTGGTGGCTACAAAAAGAAAAAATATAAAACTGAACAAAGTAACATACCAGGCCTGATCGATACCACGGATATTCCTTAGGGTTGTTCTGATCTGTAAAATACTCTCATTGTCGAGAATACTGGCCAACCGTTCGAAAAGGTGTGTAGCCAATAAGCGCCTATCGGTAAACATACCAAACAGCCTGATGAGGATAATTAATATTGGAGGTAAGGCGAAATTGGTAAAAAAAGCAGTAGCGCCGGCCAGGCGTAAGGGATCATTCTGCTGAAATAAATTAAATGCTTTCCTTATGGTTGAGAAAAAAAACTTCAGATCTTCTGTTATCGATGGCATCACTCCTGCGTTAAACTCAAAAGGCCGAAAATAGTAAAAATACTTTAGTCAGCCTTTTTTATGCATGTAAAGATTCTAGTTTGTTTTGCTGAAAACCAGTAAGGTTTTATCGCCATTCAGCAGATATAGTTTGTTATCAGTTATTTTAGCACCATTAACCTGATTAAGGGCATGTAAGTAAGCGCGTTCGGCTGCGTCAGTTTCCTGACAGAACATTTTTGTGCTAAAAACATTTTTAACAGTTATTTTATTATCTGCAATTTCTCCCTTGCCGCCGTAATTGTTACAAAACGATTTTCCGTTGATTTTAAGGCTATCGGCAAAGTTTAGCGTTGCTTTTGCAGTTGTGGGTAAAGTTAAACCTGGCAGCGTTGTTAACTCCCATTTGGTATTGGTAAAGCTCGCCGGATCTAATTTTTCTTTACAAGAACTCAATAATAAGAGCAGCATTCCACAGAAGATTAGGTGTTTCATAATGTAAGGTTTAAATGATTTTCCTTTTTAGCATCAAAAACTAAACCATAAAATGACAAAACTGCTTTTTGAAAGTGCTAAATTGGTTTTTCAACCTTCATCCAGTGGTGTTTTATGCCATGGTAATCGAAAATAGAGATCCGTTTTAAGCCTACTTTTTCCAGAACATGGATAGACCCCAGGTTATCGATATCTGCTATGCCAATGATTTCACTTAGATTTAGTTCATTAAAACCATAGTCCCGTGCCGCCATTGCAGTTTCTGTAGCATAGCCCTTGCCCCAAAACCGTTTAATAAACCGATAGCCCAGATCGTAATAATTAATATGGCTATTGGTAGATTCTTTAATTAGTTTTAAGCCAGACCAGCCCACGAAATTGCCCGTTGTTTTTTCGATAACAGCCCATCTGCCAATACCGTTTTCGATATATTGTTTTCTGATAAATTCGATTTCTGCGATACTTTGCCCGATTGATTTTACAGGCTTATTACCGAGATAAAGATGCACTTCGGGGTCGCCATCCATTTCAAACATATCCTCAGCATCTGTAGGTAGCAATTCGCGTAAAATTAAACGTTCAGTTTCGGCAAAAATCTTCATTTATAATCTTTTGTTCAAAATTAAGATATTTCTGAACCTTATCTAAGACTGTCTTCATAAATGGGCCCATACATATTTGGCACCTTATTCCCTGTTGAGCGCAGGTATACAATCATTTCGCCCCGATGGTGATAAATATGGTTCATTAAAAAGCCACGTATTACCTGGATCCTGGGCATGGGCTGGAGAACCGTTTTACCTCCGGCGGTCATTTTTCAGTCTTCGAACATGCTTTTGTCGGTGGCCGCTTCGATACTCTCTTTAGCCCTGTTAAAGGCCCGTTCAAATTTGCCTATAATGTTTTCGATATCGCTGATATCTACCTCGTCACGCTTATAGGTATCCATGTTAAATTCGTTACCATGAAAAGTTCCGGGATACCAATCGTAGATTTCAGCAATGTGCGATGCCAATTGGGCCGTAGTCCAGGAGTGCGCTGAGGGTATAAAATCCAAAGCACTGTTTGGTATTGCGTTTAAAAGTTTGCGGGTGTTTTCTGCTTCATGAAGAAATTCACCCAAAAGTGATTTAACCAGCATCATTTTATTTTTTATAATAACTGTGAAATGAGGTGTAGTTAATAAGTCACCTTAAGTGTCTTTTGGTTTTAAAAAATTGCCATCAATGATTAAAAGTTTCACGCTTTCCTGCGATACTGACCGGTGTGAACTTAAATCGTCAGAAATCACATATGTCATCCCCGTGCTAAGTGCGAATGTTGCTCCATCCTCCATTTCGCTTACAAAGCTACCCGCCAAACAATGTACAATGTGGCCTTTCTGGCACCAATGATCGGCAAGGTAGCCTGCAGAGTAGGTTACAATCCTGATCCTTAAGCCGTTAAGGTTTAAGGTTTGCCATGTTGCTGTGCCTGTTTCGCCAGTGTATTCTACTTTTTCTATCTGGTTCCAATCTATATTGGTAAAGGGTATCGTATACATAGCTGTTTTTAATGGCTTAAATTAATAAAAGGAGATCAGATTAACGGTATCTTAAGCGGTTTTTACACTTAACGGAGTGTCCGGTTTTCTTTTCAGAATGAGTGCTGCTACCAATGAGATCAATATCCCTACAGGTAGAATTTCCATATAGGTAAATAGAACCACCATGATCGGGTTTTTGTACATTTCCTGACTAGAAGCCAGTTCTTTTGTTTTTGTTGCCAACTCAGCCGCTGATGCACCACCTGCTTTAGCTTCCCTTAATACCTGGGCAACATATTTATCCATAAAATCAGGCATAAATACGTAATAATCAATCAACCAGACAATAACATATATGGTAGAAGCCACCAAACTGATCAATGCACCGATTTTAAATGCTTTGCCGAAAGTGATTAATCCATTGTTATACTTATCGCGGTAGTTTTTTATGCCAACAAAAATAAAGGAAAAAGCCAATACCATTGAGGCATAGCCGATAAGCATACTATGCTCAAGGTTCGGGTCGCTATAACATCTCGCCATAGAGAGCACCATCAAGGTTGATACAATTAAGCCGGCGATTAATCCAAATACAATTACGTTCTTTTTCATCAGTATATAGTTTGTTTTTTAATTGTGACGAAGCTATCATGAGCAATATTCATCTCTGTCTGTGAGCGTTTGCTCATGATGGTTTCATCTGTTTATAATTTTAAGAGGTTTACACCACAAAATTGCTTCGATTATTTTTTTTAACCCTCATACTTTAGGGTGATTTTTCAGATCGGTAGCTTTTTAATACTTATGTGTTAGTCCATTAAGGGATAATACTGAGTCTTTTTGCTGTTTCTATGGCCTGTGTTCTGCGTTTAACTTCCAGTTTTTCGAAAAGCCTGGCGTTGTGTGTTTTTATGGTGTTTAAAGAAACAAATAACTTTAACGCAATTTCCTGGTTGCTTAAACCTGCAGACATGAGCTGCAAAACCTCCAGCTCTCTTTTGCTGATGTTGAGTTTGGTCAGTTCTTTTTCGTTGAGGATAAATGTTTCAGGCTTTCCGGTAAAAACTTCTTTTTCGATCAGTATGGTTTTGGGCCTGGTTAATTTAAGCGCGAGCCAAATGCCCAAAGCCGTAAAAATAACGGCTATCGAACCAGCATAAATTTCGAAGGCATGGTTGATGATAATAAAACGAAGTTCAAGCCACTTCAGCAAAAACAGTAGTGCAGCCAGGAAAACCCCATATAAGATTACGCTTTTATTTTTAGCGAGAAAATTCGGTGTGTTTGCCATTGGTTATCTGTTAGTCAAAAATAAGGAATTTAGTCTGAAGTAGTTAAATTCTGCCTCCGAAACACAGAAAGTAAGGAGTTTGAATCTGAAGAGAAGCAAATGCCAGAGGCTATGGTCTTTATAATTAACCAATAGTAGAATAACGGTACAAACACAATCTCTTGCGCTTTTTAAGCAAATGCGGTAATTTTCTGGTGACTTTGATAAAATAAGCGCAATAAAGATTATAAATTAGCAAAAAATAAATAGCTATACCTATGAAAATTACGCTTTATGCACTCTTACTTTCCGTTGTTTTATTTGGCTGCGGTAAAACTGAAAAAGCCTACAAGGCAAGACCGTTTGCTGCCAGTGACGATTTTAATGTTTTTCCGAAATCGAAGAAAAATGTACTTACTATTTTAAAAACAGATTCTGGTGCTGTTGCAGCAGCCGATCGCTTTGCCATTCAATATAAAGATACCACTATTATTGTTGACGATGCTCCAAACGCCGCTGCGCAGAAATTTATTGTTGCATCATTCATCAACACACAAAGAACAGCTGTATTAGTACAGGTAGCTAATGAAACAGGTAAAATGGCTCCGTTTTATATCATTTCTGTTAATGATGGAAAAACCGAGGTGGTGAGCTTGAATAAACCATCAAAAGGTGCTGAAGATAAAAAATATACAAACGGTTTAGAAGAATTAACACGTAGTAATATTTTGGTGAATAACGATTTTTTTATCACGACTATAAATTCAAGGGTTTACCCTATTAAGAGACAAAATCCTGACGAACGTATCCAGGGGAAATTTTTTATGTATTCTAGCGATAAAACCACGCTCGCTTTTTTAACTGCTAATTCTTTATACCAGGTAAATACGGCAACGGGCGAAACTTTTAACCTGCCTTTACCAGCAGCATTAATAAATGAACCTGAAACCCTTGTAGGAAATATTCAAAGAGATTATACCTGGGTAGCTAATGCAAACGGAACATCTTTCTTAAAGAAAAATGCTGATGATGACCGCATTGTAGATATTAAGGAGTTTAAGCACTAGTTATTGCTTATTCCATTTAGGTATAGATAATGAATTTTTACGACAGGTATAAAAACGGAGAATCGCATAGCGTTTATGCCGATATTGAAAAATTAGGAGAAGAGGCATTTTCTCCTAATTACTATCCTGATGTTGAAAAAGTATTGATTGAGACTTTCCAACGGGTTAGGTTCAATCTTGAGATTATCTACAAAGAACTTAAGAATATTGATTACGTTTTCTGGGCAGATGAGACGGGAAATGACGAAGCATTATTGATGCCCTTTTCTAATACGAACGAACTACTTAATATATTAGAGCAGAACATAGAACCGGTAGGTAAACTACCAGTATCGATGAAAATGTTTTATCAAATTGTTGGCTCGTGCAATTTTGCGTGGAATTACCAAGATGATCCAGATATTCTATGGGAGATGGCAGATCCTATTCAGGTAGCGCCTTTAACCGACTGTGTTTCGCAGGTAACCGATCAATACTGGCTGGAAGAAATGGAAGAATACATTCAGGATGATGATTTTGGCTTTGCATTTCTGGAGCTATCTGCTGACGATCTTCATAAGGATAATGTTAGCGGTGGCCCTCCGTATGCATTGCAGTTAAATAAGGAAAAAAGTATTGATAGTAAGTTTTTAAATGAACCTAATGACACAACATTTATCAACTATTTGAGAATCTGTTTCGAGAATTGTGGATTTCCAGGTATGCCTTATGCTGATAATAAGGTATTTCAGGAATTCTTTGATAAAGTAAAGCCTCAATTGCAGAAAATATAAGACATTTTAACTAGCCAAGGTTAAACAACCATTGTTCTAAAGGTGAGGTTTATCCTTGGTTTATTTACTTTTTTGGTTGTTGGAAGGCGGTGCAGCCAATTGGTTTGTGTTTCATCTTTCATCACCAATAAACTTCCATTTTCTAAAAATAAGGTTATCGTTTCTTTAGTTTTTTTGTGTTTGAAAAGAAATCTTCGTTCTGCACCGAAACTTAATGATGCAATGGCAGAATCTTTAGCTAAGGCCTTCTCGTCGTCACTATGGTATGCCATTCCTTCATCACCATTGTGATATAAATTAAGTAAGCAAGAGTTAAATGTTGTACCTGTTTGTTCCTCGGATATTTTTTTTAGCTCCAATAACTCCTTTGTCCATGGTAAGGCCATTTTTGATTTATTGGAGTAGGTATAAGAATAGGCTTCATCTCCGTACCAGGCTACTTTTCTTTTGGTAATGATGTGTTTACCCATAATAAAAGCTTCGTCATTCTTCCATTCAATAGTATTCATCAATACATTAAGATAATGATCGGCTTCCGATGCCTGGAATAATTTTCCATAATAATTTACTGTTCCATCGTATGGTAGCAGATTTTGGTTAACATCTATTGTGGTGTTGAATAAATCCATTGTTTATATGCTGTTTTTAAGCAATGCCCGCAAGGGCGGTAGCCATGTTGAAGTGCTTCATCTACAGAATGGAAAAATACACGGTTTTCTTTCTTCATCCGCTTTCCCGATCTGCATTTAAGTAGTCCGTAAATCTTCAACCTGGCATTTCCGCCAAGGCAAATATCTTTGTTTTTAAAATGTTTTTTGAGTTCTTCCGTTGAAATATCTGCATGTTTGATCATACGGCGTTAAACATTAGTTTTTGCGGCCTCCCAACCAATCATGGCTGTTTTTCTATTCACTCCCCAATGGTAACCGCCCAAGGCGCCACTTGATTGTATTACCCGGTGACAAGGAATAAGAAAGGCTACAGGATTATCGCCAATCGCCGTACCCACTGCCCTGGATGCATTAGGGTTTTGTAATTGTTCGGCAATGTTGCCATATGTAGCTAATTTGCCCATTGGGATTTTTAACAAAGCCTCCCAAACTTTTAACTGGAAATCCGTGCCTTTTAAATGCAGTTTAATCTGGTGCAATTTGCTCCAATCATGACTGAAGATATATAACGCATTTTGCTGTTCTTTATCCAATATCTGCTGATATTGAGCTGCTGGGAATTGGCGTTGCAAATTCGCCAAAGCAATGTTTTCGTCGTCATAAAAAGCGATATGGCAGATTCCTTTTGTGGTGCTGGCTACAATAATGTTACCGAACGGACTTTCTGCAAAACTATAATTGATGTGGAGGTTTTCGCCACCGTTTTTATATTCTCCGGGTGTCATCCCTTCAATGTTTACAAAGAGATCGTGCAGCCTGCTGGTTCCCGATAAGCCGGTTTCCAGTGCGGTATCGAATAAACTTTGATTTTCTTTCAGCATTTCTTTGGCATAACCAATGCTAATGTATTGTAAAAAGCGCTTAGGGGTAGTACCCGCCCATTCGCTGAATAATCTTTGGAAATGAAAAGGGCTTAAATTTACTTTCTCTGCAATTTCTTCTAAACCAGGCTGTGTTTTAAAATTCGCCTTGATATAGCCAATGGCTTCGGCTATACGATTGAAATTGATTTCTTCTTGTGCTTTCATGGTCTTGAATAATTTATATCCAAAAGTAGTTTGGAAAGAAACGGTAAACTACCCGAAACTTGCTAAGTTTAACCGGGATTTTAAAATTCTGTTTGTTTAATTCCATTGCCGATTAATTTCTTGGCCCTTGCCAGATCGATATTTTCATTGATGTCAATCTGAAGAAAATAAGGGGCTTGCCATTGCTGGGTTTTCTCTGCTTGTTTATTTGTTACTGTATCCCAGGGCGGATAAACCCTAATCCCTCTTTTGCCTTCTATTCCATTTTTGGTAATAATTTTATGTTGTACCAATATGGCTTTTGGAAAAATAAACTGGCCAGATCGGTCAACACTATTGGCAGATATTATTAATAGGTCAAATTCATCCTGATCATTAAACGGAGTAGTAATTCCTGCTTCATTTCGCTTCCATATGGTTACAAACTGCCCGGTTTTAGTTGGGGTGATTTTAGAAAGACGATGTTTGATTTTTAACCTGTTTAATTCAAAAGCACAGGCTACATATTCCCGACTTTCACTTTCTATTTGCAGATTATTTATTTGATAGCCTAATGGGTGGTAAACTAAATTTGATGCAGTTTGTAATATCAAGGGTAATTTAGTTATCGACATGTAGTTAAATAAAATAGGGGATGAAAGAAACTGAACGAAAATAAGGAGTTTTTATCTGATTGATCTTCGCTGCTTAGATAGCCTAGCCCTTATTGCTCTTCGATGATTGACTGCCCTTTCGATTTATCTCCTGATGTCCACTGCCAGGTTTCATGAAGTCTAATTTTGCCATTGGCTAACCGTTCTGGCTTTGAATGGCAAATCCCGGTCATGAGTTCCCCTTGATTATTTACCTGGTGATAGCGCATTTCGATGTTACCGCTTTCATCAACTAAGCCAATTAAATGACCAAAAATAATTTTTCCACCCGTATATTCAGCAGTAAGGATATTCCCAGTTTGTTTATATCTAAAAACGGTTTCATTAGATGTTTCACCATTTTCTGTATTATTGATGGGCTTAAAAAGCTTGTTGTTATAGTTTATCATAAGATGATAAAACTAATCATCTCCGCCAGAATAAAAAAATCACAGGATGAGCCTTCTACAATTTTAGGTGTTTAATCTATCAAACCAAAGCATTTTAAACTAGGCCAACCAAAGCTTTTCCTCTTTTTTTACCAGCAGGTACCTGTCTTCACCTAAAATTAGATAACCATATTCATAACAGAAAATGTATGTATTCCCATTTTGGGTTTCATAACTATAAGTATGGTATTCAAAATTAAAGCCTGCCGAAATTAGCTTTTTACCGGTAACCTTGGTTTTCCCATTTGGATTAAGTGCAGCAAGGATAGCACGATTCTTTCTGAGTATGCTATTTATCCTTTTAATCACCAGATTATCCTCAATCTTTAAACGATTGTTGTAATTGTTGCGGCAAGAATCATCGCAGTATTTTTTATCGGCCCTTCCTTTAATCAGGGTTCCGCAGTCTAAACATAAACGTTCCATAATAATTCTTTTTTTTATTATGGGATGATGACCTAATTTATAAATAAAATGGTGGAATAAAAAAAATATAAAACATCCACTTGAAGCTTTAAATACATGTTTTCCGTGTATAAACGTTTATAAACGACTATAAATGTTTACAATCCGACTAATTTTTGATGCAGTTCACAATTTTGTCCTGTCGGTTGTCGAGGTGATGACTGTTCGTTAAACATTTAGAAACTTAAAAATTTAAAGATCATGGAAAGTGCAATTAACAAAGTAGTATTGAGCGGATTTGCAGGAGCAGATGCAGAGATTAAAACTTTTGGAAATCAAAAATTAGCAAGGGTTAACCTGGCCATAAATGAAAGCTATAGAAATGCTGCAGGCGAGGACGTAAAAAGGGTACAATGGTTTAATTTAACTTTCTGGAATGCAAAAGCCGACATTGCCGAAGCTCAGGTTAAAAAGGGTACCGGTTTAAGGGTAGAGGGCAGGTTACAGGCTAATAGTTACGATGGTCATGACGGGAAAAAGCGTTATGGAGTAGATGTAGTGGTTAATGATGTGGTAATTAGAGAAAATGAAAAGCAGCAGGCTTTTTAGCTTGTAGCATAATCGCATCATGTAAATATTTGATTTATATGATGCGATTTAATGATTACAATTTAATAGAAAGGCCAGTATAAAAATTAATTCCTGGGGCTGGGTTAAAATACCTCCCATTTGCGGCATTTAAATCATTGCCTAAGCTGTAATCAACATTTAGTAGATTGTTTAAGCCTGCAAATAATTCGAGATGGGTTCTGCTTAACCTTAGGTTTTTTATTCCGGCTTTTGCTTCAACCAAATGATACCTTTTTGCAAAAACGGTATTCGCATCATTTAAAGGTATGGTAGAGGTGTAGTTGTGCTGAACGAATAGATAAAATGCTTTTGGAAAGTTAAACTCTAAACTACTAACCAAAATGTTCTCTGGAACACCGGTAAGTTTATTGCCGCTATAAGATATGCTGCCATTTACGAAATCTTCAAATCTGAAATGGCTGAGTGTATAATTGCTTCTCAGTTGCAGGCCCGTTAAAAAAGAAGAACTATTTCTGATGATCCAAATGGCTGCTTCCAGCTCAATTCCTTCCTGTTTTGTTCCACCTGCATTTATGAAGTATTCAGCGTCATTTTGATTTAACCTTCTTACAATAGCATTTTTTAACTCGTAATGAAATATATTTCCGTTGGCGTAAAAGCGGTTATTACCTGTTCTATACCTTAAGCCCAGTTCATAATTCCAACCTGACTCTGCTTGCAGGTCATTATTGATATTGTTATCAGATGACCTCACTTCTGCGATAGTAGGTGTGGAATAACCCTTACTTACCGAGGCCCTGACAGAGAGGTTGTTTGCGATTAAGTAAGATAATGCGGCCTTTGGCATAAATTGGGTATTAAACTTGCGCTCTCTCGTTGCAATTGTGACAGGGAAGTAGCTTTCATAATTGTAGCTGAAAAAGTTTAAACTCGATGCAAGTTCGATCAGAAATTTATTGTTGATGTCGAAGTTTAATCTGAAGTAAGCAAAATCCTGATCGGCTTTTAAGCGGTCTGAAGCCTGCATTGCAGTAGGCTCGCCGCCGTTGTTGTTAAAGTTTTTAATCTGACTTTTGGTTGCAGAACTTTCTAATCCAATCTGAGCATTAAATTTAATGTCTTCTTTTGCTTGGGCGTATTCTAAAAATGTTCTTAATCCAAGCGTACTTTCGTAGCGCTTTTCGTAATTGGTTATAAAGGGGTTCTTGAAATCGGTATAAGAGGTAAATAAAGCAATAACATGTTTTAAATGCCTGTTGATCTGGTACGAATTAGATATTCCCCCAAAAATAGTTTTATTGTAAATGGCAGCTTGCTGTGAAACGGCGCCAGGTAATGTTGGGGTTGCCGGACGGGCCAGTTTAGGATTTTGATCTAATTGTGCTGCCGTTAATCCACCTGGTGTTTCGTAATTTAAATCGCTGTAAAAAGCAAAAGCTTTTAAACTGCCAGCATTGCTATAATTCCATTGCTGCAGTGTTTGAAAATATTTTCTGCCCATTGCGCTGTTTTGTCTATACCCATCACTTCTCTGATATCCTTCGCTAAAACTGAAACTGTACTTTTTATATTGCTGTTTGATTGATGCCGTTTGATGCAAAAGACCATAAGAACCGCCAATAGCTGAAATATTAATTTCATTGTGGTTTATGATGGGAGGGTTAATCAAAATGGCACCACCTGTATTTGCACCAAAAATACTGGCTTCTGGTCCCTTATAAATCTCCATCATACCTACCGCAGAAACATCTAAGGCATTTAGGTAGGTATTTCCACCTGCATCAGTTAAGGGGAAATCATCAATGTAAATTTTAATATTTCGAATGCCAAAAGGAGATCGGAGTAAACTGCCACGGAGCGATAAACGATAGCTGCCTGGCGAACGCTCTTCCATTCTTACACCAGGAACAGTATTTAGGGTGCTCACTAAGGAGCTGTTCTGTTGATTTCCGATTAAACTGCTGTCAATCAAAGTTACGGCCGATACCGATCTTAGTAATGAATGCGAGTTGTAATAGCCTTTAACGGTAATTTCTTCGAGTTTTTTGGTCGAATCGGGTTTTATCGTTTGCGCTAAACCGGTAAGGGAAAATAAAGTCAAGAGTAGGGTAAGGTTCGGTTTCAATAGAATGATAATTGATGGTTTAACCACAGATTGGCAGATAAATTTAACGCATATTCTGCTAACCTGTGGTTATTTTGTAAACTATTTAGCAGCAACCCTCCAAATTATACCACTAACATCATCTGCAACCAATAATGCTCCATCAGGCGTTAAAGTAATGCCAACAGGCCTTCCGTAAACTTCTGCCTTGTCATTATCAGCCACAAAGCCAGTTAAAAAATCCTCTGGTTTTCCGATTGGTTTGCCATTTTTAAAGGGTACAAATGCTACTCTATAGCCAGAAATTACCGATCGGTTCCATGACCCATGTTGACCAATAAATGCACCTCCCTGGTATTTTTTTGGAAATTTTGTGCCTTTGTAAAAAGCTAGGCCCAAAGAGGCGGTATGTGCGCCTACTGCAACATCGGGCACAATTGCTTTTTTAACCAGTTCCGGGTTTTTACCTTTTAAGCGGGGATCCTCATTCTGACCAAAATAAGAATACGGCCAGCCATAAAAGGCCCCAGGTTTAACACTGGTAATATAATCGGGAACAAGGTCATCCCCCAATCCATCACGTTCATTTACAGCCGTCCAAAGCATGTTTGTAGCTGGCGCCCAGTCTACTCCCACGGGGTTACGCAAACCACTTGCATAAATTTTCTCACCTGTTCCATCTGGATTGATCTCCAGTATGTTAGCTCTTCTTGCCTCGTTTTCCATTCCATTTTCACCAACATTACTACCCGATCCAACGGTAATATAAATTTTGCTTTTATCAGCATTGGCAATTAAATTTCTTGTCCAATGATTGTTATATCCACCGGCCGGGAGACTTAGGATTTTTTTTCCTGTAGCTGTGATTTTGGTATCGCCGGTTTTATAAGGAAATTGCCACAAGCCATCGGTATTGGCTACATAAAATGAATTGTCAATAATCAGCATTCCATAAGGCTGATTGAGTCCGTTCAAAAAAGTGGTAACAGTTTCTGGCTTGCCATCTTTATTTTCATCGCGGTATAGTAAAATCGCGTTGGCGCTTTTACCGGGCACTTCAGATTTAGCTTTGCCGGTTACTGCATTGGCAACCGCTTCTACAGTGCTTCTTTCTGAATTAGAAAGTGCTACCAGTACATCCCCGTTAGGAGCTATATATGTATTGCGCGGGCTTTTAATGTTGGCTGCAAATCTGGTTACCACAAAACCCGCTGGGGCAATAGGTGTTTTTCCATCGGGCCAGCCAATTACCTTGCTAAATTTACTTTTCGCGGCATTGGTATCTGGGGCAGGTAAATCTATTGCCCCAGTTTTGGTTGTTATAGTCGTATCTTCTACCTGTTTTTGTGAGTTAGAATTGGATTGGCATCCAAAAAGGACTGCAGTTGAAAGCATTGATGCGTAAAAAAACTTGTTTTTCATGTTAACCGGTTTTTGATTAAAAATTTGTCTCAAAAAATATAACATCCAAAACGGAGAGAAGTTTTTGGCATGGGGATAATGGCCACAACGCTAAAATAATAAAAGGAAAGTACCCTGGAGTACCTTCCTGGAGAGCGCATATTATTTTCCCCGGTTCAATGCGATGATGATTAACAGGGAAGTACTTTTATATAATTCTTTTAGAATTAAGATATTACTTGAACAGCGAAAATCTGATCACAGAAAAGATGATTTACTTTTAAGTTTGTAGGATCGGAGCAAAGGAATTTGATCATAAATTTCCAGTTGTTAATTTGAAAACGATTAATTAAAACTAAATTACTGTATTACACCTAATTTTTTAGTTAAATTTTGTTAAATCGTTTCTAATTCAAGCCTGGATCTTTTCTAGGCTTATTTAACCAGATTTTCCTGCAATTTTTTCTCGATGTCTTTAGCGTTTAATATCAATGCAGAGAATTGAGGATCTGATTTTACCAGTAAAAATTTTCCGTTCGGAAGGATGATTGCCGAGGTGCCACAAGAAGTAATCTCTTTAAATAATAATTTTCTAAGAAAACCAGAATCGGTTTCTATTTCTAAACCTTTTGATTTAATTGGACTGAAACTTTTTCCTTCCTCTCGATATTGGTAAATGGCAACTTTTGGTCTGGCCTCTGCTTTTTCGAGAATGTTTTTTTGAAAAGCCCATCTTACATTGTTCAGGAATTCTGCGTTCTGATAGCTCAGGTCTCTCCAGCAGTCGTCTTTATTGAAATCGTATTTGATGATAATGGTATCTTTTATGGCCAGTCTTTGGTTTTCTTTTAAAAAAAGATGCAGGGAATCTATTTGTAAATCGGTTAATGTCCCCGCCTGATAACGTTTGGATTCATCCACATACAGTTTTGGCGAACAGCCATATGTCACAATAGCTATGATGATAAAGGCAAATGATTGCGATTTAATTCTGTTAAGATTCTTCATTTATGCGAGCATTAAAATTGAATTTTCCTGGCTTAACTTTAATCATTCGGCCAGGAAAATTATTAAACATAAATTTATAACTAAAATCTTAAGCCTTACAATATTTTGTCAGTTTTTACAGTTTGATCGTTTAACCTTTTAATATTTTAGCTTTTTCCGCATCAAATTCTTCCTGTGATAAAATTCCGGCATCGAGTAATTCTTTTAAATCTAATAATGCCTGTTTTTTCGCAGCCATATCATTTTTCGGAGCTTCATTAGTATTTTCTGTTGGCACTGTACTTGTTCCCCGTACATTTGGATTAGCTGGAAGGCCATATTTTAGCAAGAGTTCTGTAATTTCATTAAAGCCTTTTATGTTCGAATAATCTATTGCTTTCTGTTCCTTTACATTTACAATGGTAGGGTCGGCTGATTGTTCGAGTAAAAATTTTACCGCATCTTTTTTACCATTCGCAGCCGCGTAGTGTAAAGCGGTATTCCCGCTTTCATCCTGGATGTTCACATTCGCGCCCCTTTCTATTAATAGCTTTAACAAGCTTAAATGGCCACTTTTTGCCGCTACATGCAGCATGCTTTCGCCTCCGTAGTTGTAATTGTTATCGAAAGAGAAGCTGGCCGAAATGGAAATATTATTGGCGGTTTCTACCCATTCTAAATAGGAATACATTGAATCGTCGTTACCCGAAAGCGGTTTTGCATAGTTTACATCTACACCCTGGCTTAAAAATAAATCAACAATTTCTTTCTGGTTATTGGCGCAGGCATACCAGATGGGCGACAAGCCATCCTTTGATGAAACGAATACATCAGCACCTTTTTCTACCAATGTTTTGATGAGCATCCTGTTCGCATCATAACAGGCAATTAGCAAGGCCGATTCTCCAGCATGATTAATATGGTTGATATTTCCACCTTTTTCGAGAATAAGCTCAACTATTGGTGTGTTTTTAGATTTAACAGCAAATATTAAAGGTGAATCGCCATGTTTATTGGTGGTATTGATATTGGCGCCAAATTCCAATAATTTTTGAACAATTTCTTTGTTCCTCCAGCTGGCAGCAATAAGCAAAGGCGTTTCTGCCTCGTTATTTTCGCCATCAACTTCTAGACCTTGATTGAGGAGTTTTTCTAACACTTCAATTTGTCCGCTTTGTGCAGTAAGATGTAATAAGCTGTTGCCTTTAAAATCCTTAATGTCAACTCTTGCACCTTTATCTAAAAGAAATAATGCGGTTTGTTTCTGTTTTTGTAAACAGGCAAAGTATAATGGTGTTTCGCCAGCATGATCTTCGTAATCTAAAACTGCCCCACGATCTATTAAAATCTGTACAAGGTCTAAATATCCACGGTGGGCGGCATAATGGAGGGCTGTTCTGCCTTTTTCATCTGTATAACCTACCTCTACCTCTTGGTTGGCCAATAAAAGTTCGGCTATTTTGCGTTTGCCGCTTTCGCAGGCAATAATAAATGACATCGACATATTTTAGGATTGTTTCATGAGCAGTTCTACAGTTTTTATTTTCAGGTTATCATCAGATGCAAGCATCAATGCGGTTTGATCCTGATCGTTGGTGACAGCGATATCTGCACCGTTTTCGAGCAGGAGCTTTACTTTTCGATAGGTTTCTTTCGCTTTTTCTGCTTCGTAGTTTACATTATAGGCACAAACTTTATGCAGCAGGGTATTCCCTTTATTATCGGCCCTGTTTACATCTACCTGTCCGGTTTCTAAAACAGCCTGTAAAATATCAGCCTGTTTTTCTGCAATGATATCCAATGGTGTTTTATCAGCGCCATACCAGGTACCTGCCTGGTATAAATCGGCACCATCTTCAACCAGTTTTTTAAGAAAGTTGATGCCACTTTCACTGTTCGACATCATCCGCACGTATTCAAATAATAGTGTTTCACCGTTTTTATTAACCTGATCGAAAGCTGGTGAGGCGAAATCACGCAGCGTATCATATATGTTTTCGCTCTGCGAATGTGCTACTGCATAAAAGAAAGCTGAATTTCCATCGCGATCGGTATAATTGGGATCGGCGCCATTTTCGAGTAGATGAGCAATTAAATTTTTCTTGTTGAATTTTATTGCGGTAATTAATGGGCTTTCCTGCACCACATTGCCTTCATTGATATCAACACCCTCGTTAACGAGGATATCGATATATCCTTTAAGCAGATCGGTAGTCTGTTCATCGTTTAGATTATACCTTCGGAAACTGCTTTTCACTACCTGATGGATGTAGTTTTCTTCTGCATTATTTTTGAAGTTAGCTGTGCACCCTGCATTGATACATGCTTTAATCAATGCTAAACTCACCCCGTTTTCGAAGAGATAACTTAATAGTGTTTTAGTGTTAACCTCGTCGTTTAGGTTGTCGAAATGAGTAATAAATTCATTAAAAAATGCAATATCTTCATTGTCATTACCAAGGTTGCGGACAATAGCCTGAAAAATGCTTTTGTCAAAACTGTCGAATTCATAAATGTCGGTTTCGATGGTTTTGTCCTTTAGCATCATATTCAGAATTTCATACTGTTTCTCTCTCACTAGATTGTCAAAAATTGACGACTTATGATGTTCCTGAATGTTTTTAGAAAGTTTTTCGCCGTTATGCATCATGCTTTTAGCCTCGTCGAATTTGCGGGCATTTAACTGTTGATCTAAGGTAGGTTCGGTCATTTCAATTAAAAAGTTTAAAATAGATATATGGTTTTGACACTACAAAAGTTTAGCCAAAGAAATGGTTCACAAAAAAATATTGGGGTGTTGCACTCAAGACAGATAAAACCATACCTTATTATTATGATATGGTTTTTTTTGAAAAGCAATTGCAGTATTCCATCGGTTAATTTCTTCCTGCTCTACCTCCTGCCATGAAAAATGGCATCCGTTCGATCAGGTTTAGTTTAGTTAGTTCTGTGCAATCAGGTTGGGTTTCCGTACCACGATCCTAAGTTTATAGCCCTGATCCCAGCGAACATCACGATTTGTTGGGATAAAGCGTAGCGCAGGAAAGATTTTAATAAATGCAAATGACCTTGCGCTCCAAAACAAATTCCGTCATTAACATTTTACTCGTTATCTGCAATTAATGATACAAACCATGCCATAAATAACATTGCGATGTTCCTTAAGTCATTCGATTATTTTATCTTTAGGCGATTTTAAAAAGATCGGTTTACAAACCTGGAAACCGATTGAATAGTTAACCTTAATAAGCAAAATCAATATAAACATGTCAAATACATCAAAAATTATCTACACCAAAACCGATGAGGCGCCTATGTTGGCAACCTACTCACTTTTACCTATCGTACAAGCTTTTACCGCATCAGCAGGTATTGATGTAGAAACCAGAGATATTTCTTTAGCAGGAAGAATTTTGGCAAACTTTCCTGAGTATTTAAAAGACGATCAAAAAATTGGTGATGCTTTAGCAGAGCTTGGTGCCTTGGCTACCACTCCTGAAGCGAACATTATCAAATTACCAAATATTTCTGCTTCTATTCCGCAATTGGTAGGTGCAATTACTGAACTACAGGCGCAGGGTTTTGCCATTCCAAATTATCCTGATAATGCACAGAGCGATGAAGAAAAAGCAATTAAAGCTAAATATGCAAAAGTTTTAGGTTCGGCGGTAAATCCGGTTTTACGTGAAGGTAACTCTGATCGTAGAGCACCTAAAGCGGTTAAAAATTATGCTAAACAGAACCCACATTCGATGGGTAAATGGTCGGCAGATTCGAAAACCAAAGTGGTGAGTATGTCTGAAGGCGATTTTTATGGTTCGGAGAAATCTACAACTGTTGCTGAAGCAAGCCAGTTTAAAATAGAATTTGTAGCTGCTGATGGTACGGTAACCGAGTTAAAAGGTTTATCGCCATTAAAAGCAGGAGAGGTGATTGATAGTTCTGCATTGAGTTTATCGGCATTGAAAACTTTTGTAGCCAAAGAAATTGCTGAAGCTAAGGCCCAGGGCGTTTTATTATCTGCACACTTAAAAGCAACGATGATGAAGGTTTCAGATCCGATTATTTTCGGTGCCATTGTTGAAGTTTACTTTGCAGATGTGTTTACCAAATATGCCGATCTTTTCAAAGAACTGAACATCGATACCAGAAATGGTTTAGGAGATGTATATGCGAAAATTGCAGGTAATCCTAAACAGGCTGAAGTTGAAGCTGCTTTGGCGCAGGCCATAGAAAACGGACCTGCTTTGGCTATGGTAAATTCTGATAAAGGAATTACCAACCTACATGTGCCAAGTGATGTGATTGTTGATGCTTCGATGCCGGCAATGATCCGTACTTCAGGACAGATGTGGAACAAAGAAGGTAAAGCACAGGATACGATCGCTTTAATTCCAGACCGTTCTTATGCTGGTGTTTATACTGCAACCATTGATGACTGTAAAGCAAATGGTGCTTTTGATGTGACTACCATTGGTTCGGTACCAAATGTGGGTTTAATGGCTCAAAAAGCTGAAGAATATGGTTCGCATGATAAAACTTTCCAAGCTACTGGTGTAGGAATTATCCGTGTTACCGATGCTGATGGTAAAGTATTTTTCGATCAGAAAGTAGAAAAAGGCGATATCTTCCGCATGTGCCAAACCAAAGATGCCCCGATTCAGGATTGGGTAAAATTAGCAGTTAACAGGGCGCGTTTATCAGAAACTCCTGCCGTTTTCTGGTTAGATGAAAACAGGGCGCACGATAGAGAAATCATCGCTAAGGTGAACAAATATTTAAAAGACCACGACACTACAGGTTTAGATATCCGTATTCTTGCACCAATTGAAGCCACTAAATTTACTTTGGAGCGTATCCGCAAAGGTTTAGATACCATTTCGGTTACCGGTAACGTATTGCGTGATTATTTAACAGATTTATTCCCGATTTTAGAATTAGGAACCTCTGCTAAAATGTTATCGATCGTGCCTTTAATGAACGGTGGTGGTTTATTCGAAACCGGTGCTGGTGGTTCTGCCCCAAAACATATTGAGCAGTTTATTGAAGAAGGTTATTTACGTTGGGACTCACTCGGCGAGTTTTTAGCACTTCAGGCTTCTTTAGAGCATTTATCTCAAACACAGAACAATGTAAAAGCACAGGTACTGGCTGATGCTTTGGATGAGGCAAACGCAAAATTTTTGGCAACGGATAAATCTCCAGGCAGAAAATTGGGTACTATCGATAACCGTGGTTCTCACTTCTACTTGGCTTTATATTGGGCTGAAGCTTTAGCTGCGCAAACTAAGGATGTCGATCTGAAAGCTAGATTTGCGCCGTTGGCTAAAACTTTGTTAGAAAATGAAGCCAAAATCAATGAAGAGTTGATCGGTTCGCAAGGTAAACCTCAAAACATTGGCGGTTACTATAACCCTAATGACGAACTGGCAAGCAAGGCCATGCGTCCGAGCGAAACATTAAATACTTCTTTGGCTTCTTTGTAAGCTAAATTTGAGTTGTCAACTTTAATATGCTTCTAGTACGGAAGTTGACAACTCTTAAAATATTTGGCGTCCCGATATAAAAATCAGGACGCTTTTTTATGGCTTGACGTTGTTAGATTTATAGTCATTTTGCTAGGAGGTTTGACGAGTCTTTTTATTTTGGAAAGCAAATGCAGAAGCTTTTAGGTTATAGCAGTCCCGCTCCCGCTTCTGCTCCCGATGAAGGATCGGTAGCATCCCGCTATGATCGGGTTTAGGTGGCTTATTGAGTGATACTATTTACGGATTTTCCCGGTCAGTGTCCACTAATTTCATAAGGTCGTGCTCTCCTAGACCGAAATGACCTTAACAGGTAATTTTTTGCGTGAGGGATAGCAACGGAAAGCCCACAGCCCTCCCGATATAAAATCGGGATTCATCGGGCGAGGACTTGAAGTGTATAGCCCGACCCTTGCGTAGCTTGGGGCACGCCCAAATAATAAAATTATTTTGTCAGAGAAAAACCTTATCTATACCACTTTGTTATAACCTTATAAATTAAAGGAGACCATACCATGGCAATTAACGAGAATAAAGGATCGCAGGATAAAATACACAGTACCACAGAAAATAGCGAAATCAATAAAGAGAATCTTGCTTATGATGAAAATAAGCAGAGTTACGAACTCGATGTAAGAGGCACAGATAAAGATTACGACCACCCGATGGGATATGAAACGGTTGCTGCTGGTGCCAAAGATGATGATTCTACCTATGATGAAGCGAATCCTTATATTGGCGATGAATATGCACGCAATGAAGAAATTGCTGAAGATAACCTGGAAGAATTAGGCATGCACGTAGATAATGGGGAGAGTGTTAAACTCAATCCTGAAGACGAAATCCTTGCGCGCACACCCGAAGACAACCGCGATGATTTAGATGAAGAAGGTTATCCGATTAACGATACGCCCCAAAAATAGTCAATAGATCACTGTCGTGAGGATAGTTATTTGACGAAACAATCATAATAGGAAAAGCAGGGTTATACATTTGCAATGATGCGTAATCCTGCTTTTTGTTTAGTAATTTTTAACCTAATAAGTATTGTTCAGTTATCCAATATGGAATTTACGGATTAACATCTAAATTAAATCTCCTGCGCAATTCGTCAAGCTTTGGATTTTTGTTTACCAGGTAATCATACTTTTCGCGGTTGCCATAAAGCCTGTTTTCAATTTTACGTTCAACAAGTTTATAGGTAACCTCTACACCAAAATTGCTAAGTTCGTTTCTCAAAAAGTTCAACAGCTCAACAGATTCTTGTTGTACAAGGTGTTCTTGTGTTTTACTTTCTACCGAAATTTCGATTAACTCAGGATTTAAAAGCGTAGGCGCGAAATTATTTAAGATGGTAAAAAGATTGATTTTATCGGCCGCCTTCATTTTTTGAGTAAAGGCATTCCACACTTCCAGTAAGCGGTCGTAACTAAAAGGTTCTCTGGCTTCGCCTGTAACTTTTTTTGGCCCTTTATCATCATCTTCCTGTGCAACTCGGTTCAGATCATTTAACGATGGAATGAGTGTGCTTATCGCATTGGACTTTGGGATATTGATGCTGATGGAAGTTGCAGATGGTGGCGGACCAACCTTGGGTGCTTCCTTTGGTTTTTCTTCTGCAGGAATGTTAGGTGAAATAGCAGTTTTAACAATAGGCGCTACGGCTTGGACCGTATTTTCGCTTTCTGCTTTTGGCTTTGGTGTTTCTGCCTGTCCGGCTACGACATTAGTTTTTTTTTTATCCTGATCTACGTCAGTTGCTGTGTTACTAGGGCTTAAAGGCTGTTGTGCTAAATTGACGACCGACCGGATATGGCACATTTTAATCAGCGCCAGCTCTACCTGTAAACGTTGGTTTTTAGAATTCTTGTAATTTAGATCGCAGGTATTGGCCAGGTTTAGTGCTGTTAGCAAGAAGGATAATTCTGTTTGCCTGCACTGATCCAGATATTTTTGTTTGATGTTTTCGCTAACTTCTAAAAGTTTAATGGTCGATGCATCTTTACCCACCAATAAATTACGGAAGTGAGTAGCAAGGCCATTTATAAAGTTATTGCCGTCGAAACCGTTATTTAAAATTTCGTCGAACAGGAGTAGGGTTTGGCTAACTTCTGCTGCGGTTAAATAAGAGGTAAGCTTGAAAAAATAATCGTAATCTAAAATATTAAGGTTATCGATTACAGCTTTATAAGTAATGTTCTTGTTTGCATAACTTGCAATCTGATCGAACATCGAAAGTGCATCACGCAATCCGCCATCTGCTTTTTGGGCAATAATATGCAAACCATCGCTTTCGAAAGCAATATTTTCACGTTGGGCAATGGTTGACAGGTGACTGGCTATATCTTCTACCTGGATACGGTTGAAATCAAAAATCTGGCAACGCGATAAAATGGTTGGTAGGATTTTATGTTTCTCGGTGGTAGCAAGGATAAAAATAGCATAAGAAGGTGGTTCTTCCAATGTTTTCAAAAAGGCATTAAATGCACTCTGCGATAACATATGAACCTCATCAATGATATATATCTTATATTTTCCTGCTTGTGGCGGTATTCTAACCTGCTCAATTAAGCTACGGATATCATCAACAGAGTTGTTTGAAGCTGCGTCTAATTCGTGAACGTTAAAAGAATGCCCATTCTGGAAAGAAAGACAATTGTCGCATTGGCCACAGGCTTCCATTTCTGCTGTAGGATTGGTACAGTTAATGGTTTTTGCAAGGATACGTGCACAGGTTGTTTTACCCACGCCACGAGGCCCGCAGAATAAAAATGCCTGGGCAAGTTGATTGTTTTTAATGGCGTTTTTTAACGTACCGGTAATGTGCTGCTGGCCAACAACGGTTTCGAAGGTGGCTGGGCGGTATTTACGGGCAGAAACGATAAAATTTTCCATCGGCACGAAAATAGGAAAAATTTAGGTGTTGTAAGATTGAAAAGTTGGAATGTGGAAAAGTTGAAATGCCTAAATGATTTGTAAAACATTGCGTAACATTTAATGATAAAATTAATCTAATCGTAAAGATTTATAAATGAGGGTATTAATTTTTATTAACGCGATATTGTTTTCTGTTACGGGTGTTTCAATGGCACAGGTCGATACTATAAATGCACAAAACCATAAATTGGTGATGAGCAATCTGAAAGAGGGAAAAACAAGTTATCTTGTTTATATGACAGATTCTCTTGAAACGAAACGGACCGTAGGAGATATATGGGAAAGAACAACTGCTTTTAAAAAAAGAGATAAAAATGAAGTGATAGAATTTGATTGGAAATGGCTTCACAACGATTCCCTTTTGGCCACGATAACGAATATCTGCGATCGAAAAACAATGTCTCCAATTTATCATTATGCCAGTTATAAACGTAGGGGTGTTTTTGCTTATGATTATAAAAATGGCCTGATGCAACCATCAGATACCGTGAAAAATAATGATGCAATCAAAAAAGGTCTGGTTAAATTGGATATTCCGATCATTTCGTGGGAGCAGGATTTAGAAACTTACCCATTATTGCCAATTAAAAAGGTTGGCCAGCAGTTTGATATTTCATTTTTTGATCCCAATGAAAAATCAGCAAGCTACCATCGTTATGAAGTGGTTGGCAAAGATAATTTGAAATTGAATGCAGATATAACAGCTAATTGCTGGCTGCTTAAAATTAATTACAGCCAAGACAGTTATGCCATTTTCTGGCTAACCGAGAAATCAAAAGAGGTGATTAAAATGAAAGAATATTATAAAGGTAACTATCGTATAAAAGTTAAGCAATATTGATCATATTAATGATGCAGGTTGTAAAACAGTTTATAATTTGCTTCAAATGCATTAAAGCTGCCGTAAGTAAGTTCTATGGCTTTTTCAGTATCATAGCCCTGCGAAGTTAGCTTGATGATATTTTTTAATGCCGTAGTGCTTTTGTTTTTAACAAAATAATAGATCATACTATAGGCTGTATTATAATTGTCGTCAATCCCATGTCCGTAAAAAGTACCATCGTAGATCCTGAAAAAAGTTTTTAATCTGTCGGTATCCTTAAAAGCTAAACCCGCCTTTATACTTTTAATCCGGTTGCTTTGTGGGTAGGAGTATAAATTTCCTTCACTGTCAAAATCTAAAGTTTCGAAAAACTCAGCAAGGCCCTCATTTAACCATTTTGGCGCTTTTTGATAATTGAACTGGAAAATACTATGACTGGCCTCATGCAATGCCACGGGAATGAAATCGCCACTTTTCATGATAAAAGCCTGGTTTATTGCAGGGATGTAGAAGCCTGTTGATGATGGCGCGTTGTATTTGTTTTTTTCTATACGGTAATCTTTTGATTTTCCATAAAGGTTAATTTTAACAGGAACAGTAATGTTATTACTGGTTTCGAAAATCTCGTTGCAGAACATGCGTTCGTAAGCAATCAGTTTCTCTATCTTCTTTTGCTCGGTTTCGCTTATTTTGCAGTTTACTAAATTAATGTCAACATATTGAGCATATAGGGATGAGCTGATGACGTTTAAGAGTATTAATAGTAGGGATTTGTTCATGCTCATTTTTATTTAATAAGCGACTTAAGCTCATGCCTATATTCTGATGCACTTTTGCCCGTAAACTCCTTAAACAGTTTATTAAAATGACTAAAGTTGTTAAAACCGCTTTCGTAAGAAATATTGGCAATACTGATGGGTTTTTCGGCCAGAAGTTTTGAAGCATGTACTACCCTGTATTCATTTACAAAATGGGTAAAGGTTTTTTTGGTGATTTTTTTAAAGTATCGGCAAAAGGAAGGAACGGTCATGCTCGACATTTCTGCAATGTGCTGCAAACTGATCTGATCCTGAAAATGGTCTTTTACATAGTTAAAGATCATATTAATGCGGTCGTTATCCTGCACCTGCATTTCCATAGAAAACCCGTCGGCATTTAAAATTTTATAATCTTTGGCATGTTCAAGTTCTTTTAAAACGCTGAGCAGGGTTAAAAGCCTATCGAATGGAGGCTGATCGTCCATCATTTCGATCCGGTCGCCTACCATACTCTTGGTTTCGCTGCCAAATGCGATTCCGGCCTTTGCTTTATCAAAAAGCTCATGGATTCCTTTTATTTCCTGCAGGCCTAAAAAAGTGGTGCCCAAAAAATCGGGCTTCATCTGGATTACCGTTTCGTTTTTGTTTCCCGTATTGGTATCGGTAAAGCCACAATGGGGGAGGTTGCTGCCAATCAGGATCAGATCGCCATCGGTATAATAAGAAACGTGACTGCCGATCTGCCTTTTTCCGGCACCGCCATTTACAAATACCATTTCGATTTCAGGATGGTAATGCCAGAGGTGCGCCATGTTATTGGCGTTTTCTACATATTTTGAATAATAGAATGAACTCCCGAAAGAGGGTTCAACAACCTCGAAACTTGGCTTCATTACTTTCTAATTTATTGCACTAAAATACATAAAAAATATGCTTTATTATAGCTTATAATAAAATACCCCTGTAATTGGGGTAATATAGCATAGATATTGGAAAATATGCAATCGCCTATATCTCAGTTACCTCCATACCTTAGTGGTGTCATATAATTATTAACCCCTTAAAAATATTGGTTATGAAAAAGTTCTTAAAAATCGGTTTAATAGCAGCCTCACTTTTTACTGCTACGGGTGTTCACGCTAACGATGATAATTTTACATTAAAAGTAAAAGGCGAAAAAGAAAAGTTTATCCGTTTTTCTGTAGATAAGGCAGAAGACGTTAATCTGTCACTGATCGGTGCAGATGAGGAAGTTTTATTTGAAGAAAATATCCATGCTTCAGCTTTCTCAAGTAAGGTTTATGATTTAAATGCACTTCCTGATGGAAACTATATACTTAAAGTAGAGTCTGACTTAAAATTGGCTAAATATACAGTAACCATTAAAGATGGTGAGGCACTTGTGTCTGAACCAAAAGTATCTAACATATTTAAACCGGTTTATACTAAAAATGATCAGGTAATTACCCTTAATCTGGATAACCTGGATAAAAATCCGATCGAAGTTAAAGTATACAACGAATACAATGATGAGGTTTACAACGAAGTATTTAAAGATAAAACGCAGTTAACAAAAAAATTCAATATCAGCAAAACAGATTCTAAAGAGTTGACCTTTGTGGTGACGTATAAAGAAGAGAGTTTTGTTAAAACGATACAAACTTATTAAACATTACAGCTAATTGATATGGGGAGATTGTCGGATAGATAGTCTCCCTTTTTTTGTTTGTAAGATTAGATGTGGGATATGCGACATGAGATTTGTGCCGCCAGAATCGTGATGAGGTAGATGTGTCGCGATCATTTTTCTGTGTTTCGTTTTATTATGTAACTTTTTCTTTCTTGATTGCTTGCGATTCTTCTTTTTCTAATTAATCATTTGATTTTAAGAAATATATTGTTACTTTTGCATCCCCGTAATATACCTCGGGATTAAAAATTAAAAACATAATTTATAACAATGAATCAGTACGAAACTGTTATCGTTCTAACCCCTTTGTTATCAGAAGAAGTTGCTAAAGAGGCATTAGCCAAATACAAAGCAATCCTTGTTGATAACGGAGCCGAAATTGTCCAAGAGGATAATTGGGGTTTGAGAAAATTAGCGTATCCAATTGAGAAAAAATCAAACGGATTCTTCAACTTAACTGAATACAAATCTTCAGGTGATTTGATCGCAAAATTAGAGCTTGAATTAAAACGCGATGAGCGTGTGTTACGTTTCTTAACAATCCGTTTAGACAAACACGCTGTTGCTTACAATGAGAAAAAGCGTAGTGGTGCTTTTAACAAAAAAACTAAGGAGGTTGCAGCGTAATGGCAAGAGAACAAATACAATACGTAACTGCCCCTAAAGTAGAGGATAACCGTAAAAAATATTGCCGTTTCAAGAAAAACGGAATTAAATACATCGATTACAAGGATGCAAATTTCTTGTTGAAATTTATTAACGATCAAGGTAAATTATTACCACGCCGTTTAACTGGTACTTCGTTAAAATTCCAACGTAAAGTGGCTCAGGCAGTTAAACGTGCCCGTCACATCGGTTTGTTACCTTTCGTTGCTGATCAATTAAAATAGGAGGCTAGAGATATGGAAATTATTTTAAAACAAGATATTAAAGGCCTTGGTGAAAAAGATGATGTAGTTACAGTAAAGCCAGGTTATGGCCGTAACTATTTAATCCCTCAAGGATTTGGAGCATTGGCTACTTCTTCTGCTAAAAAAGTTTTAGCAGAAAACTTAAAGCAAGCTGCTTTTAAACAAGATAAAATTAAGAAAGATGCTGAAGGTGTTGCTGAGCGTTTAACTGATGTTAAACTTTCAATCGGTGCTAAAGCAGGCGAAAGCGGAAAAATCTTCGGAGCGGTTAACACCATCCAGATTGCTGAAGCATTGAAAGCACAAGGCTTTGATGTAGACCGTCGTCGTATTACTTTCGAAACTGAACCTAAATTTGTTGGCGAATATGTTGCTAACTTAAACTTACACAAAGAAGTTAAAGTTCAGGTTCCTTTTGAAGTAGTTGCTGAATAAGCATTCTTTAAAGAATCAAAAAAAGGTCGCGATGAAAATCGGGACCTTTTTTTATGGAAGATGGATGATTTAATAAGGGATATGGTAAAATGGTATCCCTTATTAAATCATCCAATATTTATTACCCTTTCGGCGTGGTTGGCCTGATTTCTACCTTACTTGGCAAAGTTCTTGCCGGCATGGCCAATAAATCAACAATTAGTTTACCCATATCTTCTGGCTGTATTTTCCAGGCATCATCTTCCGCATTGGGCTGATGATCGTTAAAATGACTAGCTACCGATCCAGGCATAATGGTGCTCACCTTTACGCCATATTTTCTTAAATCGAGCATAACCGACTGCGTAAAACCTGTTAAACCAAATTTACTGGCATTGTAAGCTGATCCACCCGCAAAAAAGTTTGTGCCTGCTAAGCTAGAAATGGTAAAGATATGTCCCTTGTTCTTTTTGATTTCTTCAACACTAGCTTTAATGCTGTAAAAAACACCTGTTAAATTGGTGTCGATGGTTTCTTTCCATAAATCGATGTCCAGCTCGTCAATGGGTGCAAAATGCCCCACGCCAGCGTTGGCGATGAGTATATCCAATTGTCCCCATTTTTCGAGGATCAGGTTTACTGCATCTTGCTGGGATTTAAAATCTGCAACATCTGCTTCAATGGCCAATACATCACCGTGTGTTACCAAATGTGATGCCGCCTGGTTTGCGCTGGCAATTGTCCTGCTGGTAATGGCTACTTTATAACCTTCTTTTAAAAGGGCTTCGGCAATACCGAAACCAATTCCTTTACTTCCTCCTGTAATTAATGCAACTTTCATGTTCTTGTAACGTATAGTATCGAAAAATGTTTAATTAGATTTTTTGTTGTTATGGTGCGGAAGTTCCATAATCTGAATATCTTTAAAATCCACTGGCTGTCCTTCACTTTGTAAAGCAATAAAGCCTTGGGTAAGTGCTTTTCCATCGATTTTAATTTTCGGATCGAAACGATTAGCTACGCCTCCACCAATTTGTGGCTTGTTATACTGCAATACGGTATCACCATTAATAATATGTTTTACTATCGAATCGCCCATAACAATAAGCTCGGCAGATACCCACTGGTCGCCATCGTATGTTTTTGATTTCGAATCCAGGCAATGGCCAGGGAACTTACTGCCATTGTAAAAAATCTCCGTGCCTGGT
Organism: Pedobacter sp. R-06; assembly: GCF_049913135.1. Lineage (NCBI taxonomy): Bacteria > Pseudomonadati > Bacteroidota > Sphingobacteriia > Sphingobacteriales > Sphingobacteriaceae > Pedobacter > Pedobacter sp. R-06. The sequence continues at coordinate 688,508 of NZ_CP183977.1, forward strand.
GAGCACATATTTCCGGTAGGGCGGGGACGGCCATCACTCAAACCGCCTAAAAACTGCATCTCAATCGAAATTGGCCAATCCTGTTCTTTAGGCATGGTTTTGGGATCTTGAGAATGGAACATCACCCCACTGTTTCGCAGTGTATAACTTGGTGCACCCTTTTGCAGCTCGCCAACAAAACGGTATTTTAATTTTAAGTGGTAATAAGAGAAAGGCGTTTTGTAATAAAGATGACCAAACTGATCATTGAAATCGCCATACTGGTCATATCGAACCTGTATAGTCCCATCTTCAACCCTAAAGGTATTTCCGTAGTTTACATTGTAATCGTGATGGTGGATTTTAACGTTCCAATCTTTAATGTCTTTTCCATTAAAAAGTGTAATCCACTTTTCTGATCGGTTATTGATGTTTTTGGTTGTACTGCAGCTCCATAAGGTAACGGCAAGAAGAAAATAACCCAGTTTTTTCATTTGGTTAATTTTGTTTTTCGGTTTGTTTAAAAAATCTGAATCACAAAATACATAAACAAAGTGATTTTAATGTGCATTAAGGGTTTACAACGAGAATTTTGCATTTTAGCTTTATTTTTTGATGACAAAATATATTTTCCGCATTATTCCCTTCTCCTGCACTTCCCATCTTCCATCCCTTTAATTACCTTTGCGCCATGGCTAAAACGCGGACAAACAGAACCAAAAGCAAAGCAAAACACCCCCTTCTAAAAAAGATTACCAATATTGCTACCAAAGTATTTTTATATTTTCTGCTGGTTTCTGTGTTTTGGGTAATCGCCCTGCGTTTTATCAATCCACCTATTACACTTTTAATGGTACTGCGGAACATTGAGCGTAAAGCAGATGGAAAGCCTTTTAAAACAGAGAAAAAATGGGTGAAGTTCGAAGATATGTCTGATAACATGAAAAGGGCTGCGGTATCTGCCGAAGATCAGCTCTTTTTAAAACATATCGGTTTTGATATGAAAGCCATTGAAAAAGCTTTTGCCAGTAATGCCAAAGGGAAAAAGGTAAAGGGTGGAAGTACGATTTCGCAACAAACAGCTAAAAACGTTTTCTTGTGGCCTGGCCGGTCGTGGATAAGAAAAGGCTTTGAAGCTTATTTTACTTTACTCATCGAACTGTTTTGGAGCAAAGAAAGAATATTGGAAGTTTACCTGAACGTAATCGAAATGGGCGATGGGATTTATGGCGCCGAGGCCGCCTCCCAGGAGTATTATGGTAAATCCTGTACAAAACTGACCAGGAAACAGGCCGCTTTAATTGCTTCCTGTTTTCCAAACCCCAGAAGGTGGACGCCCAAAAATGCAACCCCATACATCAGGCACCGCCAATACCTGATTTTAAGAAATATGAATAGGTTAGGGCCGCTAGATTTTTAGTCGATAGTCTTCAGTCCATTTACCGACTAAGAACTTTGGACTAAAACTAGTCGTGATCCTTATTCCACCTGATTTTTATTCCACCTTTTTCGTCGTCTACAGCTTTTAGGTGCAATACGATGCCACGCATACGGGCTTCTCTTTTTTCTGATCTGGTTAGGTTTTCATCACCTTTGGGGTTTCTCAGCGGAATGTCCATCTCTACATTTGTGCCATTTCCTAAAGCGTAAGTGCCTTTTACGTTAAAGTTTAATGCGCTGGAGTTTATCTGCATCGGACTGATTTCTACTTTATCGCCATGCACGGTAAGTGTTCCATCAAGATTTTTGATTTCTACGTTTGATAAGTTCCTGTTGGCAAAAGCAAATTTTCCGACCTTAACCATCGGGTCGAAATTAACCAATGCGGCATTGTTCAGGTTGAACACCACTTTGCCATTAATAGATCGGGGAAGAATTTTTCCGGTGTGCGATATCCTTCCGGAAATGTTAACCAGCGATGATAAATAACCTTTTAAATTCTTGTTGGTAATGGTGTTCTGCCCGAAGTTATCAAATGAATAAAAGAAATCCTTAACGCTTACATGGCTGATCTTTGAATTGATTTTAAAGCTATTTGAGGCGGCTTCCTGCATAATATTTCCATTTAGCGATAACTGACCACCCGCATGGGCCACACTTATTTTGTTGAAGAAAATACCCCCACCACGCAAAGAAATGTCGGCATCGAGGTTTTTGGCCAGAAAATTATCATAAATGGCTTTATCAACGGTTAAACGGATATTCATTTTCGAAAGCTCCAGCACATTGCTCAGCTCTTTGGAAACCACCTGTTTGTTTCCGTTCGATTTTTTCTTCGCTGTTCTTGGTCCTAAGAAGGGTAAAAACTCCTTTAGGTAGAGCTGTGGGCTCGACATTTTTAAGTTCACCAATATTTTTTCGGGAGCAGTATAATACAGATTGGCAAAGTTGGCAATGCTACAGCTTACATTAAGCTCACTTTTACCCAATTGGAAATGCCCGTTCTGTATAGATAAATCGTTTTGGTTAAAGTTGATGTTTAAGGCACTTTTTACCAGATGAAGCCTACGAGGGATGTAAAGTATATCGGCATCGGCAATCTGTATTTTACCTGAAACAACAGGTTTGGTAAACCTGAAATTATCAATATCCGCCTTACAGTAAAGCCTTAAGTTGGCCGTTCCGTTTTTAAACTCAAAATCGTTCGTGCCTAATGAATTGTTTAAATTGGATAGGGGAAATTGAGAGGTTACCAATCCGGTGGCAATCGGACGCGATAAATTATTCACCGTGAAAGTGTCGATTTTAAGCGGTGCATTAAAGTATTTTGCCGTTAGCCTGTGGAACTTGATAGATGAATTTTCATCGCCAATAATACCACCAACGGTATCCCGATTGGTAAAGGAACCATCAAAATTACAGGCCGTTAATTTACCTGCTGGAATAGAAACTACATTATCCCTTACTGTTATACCCACTTTGATTAAGGGATCTCCGTATTTCCCTGATCCGTCATCAACAATATTTCCCCTGATGTTGATCGGTTTTTCTATCCCGAACTTTAAGAGCTTTGAGGAGATATTAGGCGATAAGAGTAAGGCAACATCTCTGAATAAAATATCATCAACAGCTATGCTAATGGCAAAAGCAGATTTGGCAAGATCTATTTTAGCGCCTATCTTAAAGGGGTGTCCTCCGATCTTCAATATTTCTGGGCTTAATATTACTGCATCCAATTCACGACTGTAATGTGCATTTAATGTCCCATCAAGCGTCTTGTCCTTCAAAAAGCTTCCTTTTCGGGTATTAAAGGCGAAACTGTTTACTTTCGTCATTAACTTGATTTTACCTGTCCAGCCGCTATCAGGGTATTCCATTCTGCCCTGGACCTGGTCAATATCGAAATTGAATAACTTAAATCTCTTTTTGTTATCTAATATCAGGCTTACCTTATTAAAATCTATTTTTTTGACTTCTAATGCGGAAGATTTTGGAGAAGATTTTTTCTCGTTTTTCGATTTGCTTTTAAAAATACTGGTGTTGCTATAACCAGAAGAATCGGTATAGATATAAATAGCTGCATTGTTAATAGCAATCTGTTTAATGTTAATGTTACCCACAATAAGCGAAAGTACGTTTAGCGATACATCTATATCCTGCGCTTTTAAAAGATCGTGTTTATGTTGGTTCCATAAACTATCTCTCAGTAAAACACCGTTTAAGGATACAGAAACTCCGGGAAAACTTTTCAGGAGTGTTGGCTCCATGCTTGTAGCAGTAATTTTTCCGTTTAAATTTCTATTGAGTTGTGATAAGATAGAAGCGAGTACTTCTTTTTTATTTCTACTAATGTAAAATGCTCCTGCCAGCCAGGTGAGAATAATCAGCACAACAATAACCGATACAATTTTTAAAGAGATTTTGAGCCAGCGCTTCATAGACATTATTTGATTTAACCAATATAATGTTTTTTGCTAGTTAATTGTTTGAGCAGTAGTGAAAATAATGTAGAATATCACTACTGGTTTTAAAAATTATTTTCCTAAAAGTGATTCGAGATCTGGGTGATATTGTGAGGTTAAGAATTGTGTAATGGTGAAATCGGCCAGTCGGTTGATGTAAAATGGATCTTCCATCAGGATTTTTTTCAAAACTTCTTCATCTTCTGCCAGGGCTAAGATAATTCCACCGGTACGTGGTACTTTTCGGCCCGAAGCTACAAATGTATGCTGATCGTAGTATTTTCTTAAAAATTGAACATGCGCCTCCATATGTTCATCCAGCTCTTCTAATGGAACAATATATTTAAGATCTACAATAAACATGTTTTATAGTAAATGGGCAAAAACAGTAGAATGCCAGCTATTTTGAAAAGGTACTTCCCATTTGTTATTCAGTTCTGCCAGGTTTTGAACCATATTGTTAAACACAATAGTTTCTGGTGTAACCTGTTTGATATTGACCAAAGTTTCAAAATCTTCTTTGCTGTTTACCACAACTTCTCCATTTACTTTATAGGCAATGTTGAAACGGTTAAAAAGATCTACATGGTATTCCTGTTCAATTTCTTTAATTAAACGAACAGAACTATCAATAGAGCAACCGGTAACACCCGCCTGACTTTCGTCGACCGTTAGGATAATGAAAAAGCCATAGCGTATTTCTGCTTTTGCAAGCAATTCATTTCCATGTGCTTTCCACTGGTTAGTAAAAACTGCTAATTTGTTTAAGATCTCACTTTCTTCAGTAGAAGTAAATTTGCGATCGCTTTGGTATATCCAAACTCTTGATTGTGGAGAAAAACTCATATACAAATTTATGATTTTAATTAAATTGGTGTGTTTAAAACGCTAACCTGATGAAAAAGTTTACACTCTGCTTGAAAATATCCCTTCTTTCGGCTTTTTGTATGTTTTTATGTGCTTTTTCCGACCCCGAAACCATAGCACAGTCAATCAATTTTCTTCAAAAAACATTTACCGATCATTACGATAACAGCCAGGAAAGCGACCAGGTAAAGCGTTATGAGCTAAATGTTACCAACAATGGCTTTTGCCGTTACAAGCGTTATTTTAATAACGGTAAAACAGAGTATTTCGCATTTAAGCTGTCGAAATTTAAAGATATGGACTATTATGGTACAACCACTTCGGGTAAACTGTATATCCATACCAAAGGTGACGACGTAATTGTGCAGACCTATAAAGATAGAGGAGGTGATGTAGATTCGATGGCTACGCAACTGGTTATTCCGTTAAAAAATATGGAAGCTGAAGACTTAAACCTGATCCGTGATAATTTGAATAAAATAAATGCGACGGTTTCCACTCCATAGAAACTGTTATTTTATGATGATCTTGCTGGTTTAACCATTTCTCTAATAAAATTCTCAATTTACTATAGTTAGATCTTGGATTTGTGAATTTCGGAAAATAAGTTAAAACACTTATATTCAGTCAACTTAAAACAATCTCATCTTGAAACGTAGAAACTTTATTTATTTAACCGGAGTAGGAGCTGCTGCGGCAATGCTTCCTGCTATCCCGGTTTTTGGGAAAGAGATTTCCCCCGAGCAGACTTTAGAGTATATTGATCCTGCCGCTAAAAAAATCATGTCGGATGTGGCCTTAAATGCGGCACGCTCCAAAGGTGCAACTTACACTGATGTGCGTGTAGGCAGGTACCTTAACCAATATGTCGTTACACGCGAGGATAAAGTAGAGAATATTGTAAATACCGAATCGTATGGGATTGGTATCAGGGTAATTTCGAATGGCAGTTGGGGATTTGCCGCAACCGACAAAATGGATAAAGATAGTATTGCTAAGGCAGCCGAACTGGCGGTAACTATTGCCAAAGAAAATGCCCGTTTGTTAAGAGAGCCTGTAAAGCTGGCGCCACAAAAAGGATATGGTGAGGTAAGCTGGAAAGCGCCGATTGAGAAAAATGCTTTTGAGGTACCCGTAAAAGAAAAGGTAGATTTATTGCTGGCGGTGAACGATGCAGCTATGAAAGGAGGTGCAGATTACATTAATTCCATCTTATTTGCAGTAAATGAACAGAAATATTTTGCGTCAACTGATGGTTCATATATCGACCAGGATATCCACCGCATCTGGCCTACTTTTTTTATCACTAAAATAGATAAGGCAACAGGTAAGTTCGAAACCAGAAATGCACTGAGTGCCCCTACAGGTAAAGGCTACGAATATTTAAATGCAAGACCACAAGATAAAATCCAAACGGCTTCAGGCACGCTTTACAAAGGTAGGTATGATATGCTTGAAGATGCCACACAGGGAGCAAGACAGGTAGGCGAAAAGATGAAGGCTAAATCGGTAGAGCCAGGTAAATATGATCTGGTATTGGATCCTTCACATTTATGGTTAACTATTCACGAATCGTGCGGTCACCCAACCGAGCTTGATCGCGTATTGGGTTACGAGGCCAATTATGCAGGAACCAGTTTTCTAACCTTGGATAAGTGGGAATCTAAAAAATTTAATTATGGTAGCAAGGAAGTTAATATTACTGCCGATAAAACCGAAATCGGATCGTTAGGAGCTGTAGGTTATGATGATGAAGGTGTAAAATGCGGGAAATGGGATGTGATTAAAGATGGTATACTGGTAAATTATCAGGCCATCAGAGATCAGGCGCATATATTAGGGTTAAATGCTTCACAAGGCTGTTGTTATGCCGATAACTGGAGCAGTGTTCAGTTTCAGCGTATGGCCAACATTTCCCTGCAGCCAGGCAAGGCCAAATTGAGTATAGCCGATCAGATCAAAAATGTTGAAAAAGGTATTTACATCGTTGGCGATGGCTCTTTTTCTATCGATCAGCAACGGTATAACTTTCAGTTCGGCGGCCAGCTTTATTATGAAATTAAAGAAGGCAAAATCGCAGGCATGCTTAAAGATGTAGCTTACCAGGCAAATACCCAGGAGTTCTGGAATTCGTGCGTGGCCATCTGCGATGAAAGCGATTATCGTTTAGGAGGCTCCTTTTTCGATGGTAAAGGCCAGCCTGGTCAGGTGAGTGCTGTATCCCACGGATCGGCAACCACACGTTTTAATAAAGTTAATGTTATCAACACCGCTAGAAAAATCTGATAGAAATTATGCCAATCTTAACAAAAGCAGAAGCAAAGGCACTTTTAACTAAAGTACTTTCTTACTCTAAAGCAGAACAATGTGAAGTAAACCTGAATTGCTCAGATAGCGGTAATATAAGGTACGCCCGAAATGCGGTATCAACCAGTGGAGGAATAAGCGCCAACAGCCTGGTAGTTAGTTCTGCCTTCGGGAAAAAACTGGGTACGGCCACTATAAATGAATTTGATGATGCCTCGCTGGAAAAAGTGGTGCGCAGGGCAGAAGAACTTGCCCAGCTGGCACCCGAAAATCCTGAATTTATGCCTTTTCTCGGTCCGCAGGAATATGGTGCCGATTCACCAACGTTTTCTCCGGCTACGGCAGCCGTTACCCCAAAAGACAGAGCTGATGCAGTACAGGCCAGTTTAAAGCAGGCTATGGACAGCAAGATGAATGCTGCAGGGTTTTTATCCAACAGTATAGGCTGTTCGGCAATGATGAACAGTAAAGGTTTATTTGCCTACAATACTTCAACCGATGTAGCTTTTAATATTACTGTAAGAACTGATGATGGTAAAGGATCTGGTTATGCCACCAGGGGATACAATGATTTTAGTAAGCTCAACGCAAAAGCCGATACGGCTATAGCAGCCAAAAAGGCCATGTCGTCGGTAACAGCAAAAGCCATTGAGCCAGGAAAATATACTGTTATTTTAGAACCGACTGCGGTAGCGGTAATGCTGGAAAACCTATTTTTTTCGATGGATGCCAGACAGGCCGATGAAGGGCGGAGCTTTATGAGCAAAACCGGAGGTAAGACAAAATTGGGAGAACAGCTGGTGGATGAAAGAGTAAATATTTATTCAGACCCATGGAATCCTGAACTGCCAACCGCAACATGGTCTGGAGATGGAAGGCCACAGCAGAAAGTAAACTGGATAGAAAAAGGAGTAGTTAAAAATTTATACAGCTCGAGATATTGGGCGCAGAAAACCGGGATTAAAGCGATACCCTACCCCGGTGGCGCCATTATGAAAGGCGGAACGAAAACGCTGGAGGAGTTGATCAAAGGAACAGAAAAGGGTATATTGGTTACACGTTTATGGTACATCCGCACGGTAGATCCACAAACCCTTTTGTTAACAGGACTGACCAGAGATGGTACTTTTTACATCGAAAATGGAGAGATCAAGTTTCCCGTTAAAAATTTCCGTTTCAACGAAAGCCCGATTATTATGTTGAACAACCTGGATGAAATCGGAATAGCCGAAAGAACAGTCAGTGCAGAATCGGAAGCCAACTATCTGTTGCCGCCATTAAGGATAAGGGATTTTACTTTCACCTCTTTATCTGATGCGGTATAAAGAATTATATCATATCGTCATTGCGAGAAGGCTTTTTCAGCCGACGAAGCAATCTTACAACGATCGCTATTAGCATCAGTATTAAGATTGCTTCGTCGTTTCTCCTTGCAGTGACGACCCTTTTTATTTAAATCTGTCAATGGTAGCTTGTCAAAGGATCTGTTTAATTACAGATTTAGCGTTTCGACAGGCTCAACGTGACAGATCGAATAGAAATTAATGCTTATGATACTGCTTTTTATTAAGTTAATCTAAAAACGATCGTTACAGGCCGTTTGCCCTTGCTGTAATCTCAGCAATATCCAATACCTTAACTTTCTGTTCTTTATCTTTTAGTTTAATACCGTCGCTTAGCATGGTCATACAGAACGGGCAACCTGCTGCAATAACCTGTGGGTTGGTTTCTAAAGCCTCATCAATGCGTTCTACATTGATATCTTTATTTCCCTTTTCTGGTTCTTTAAACATCTGTGCGCCTCCGGCACCGCAGCATAAGCCATTACTTTTGCAGCGTTTCATTTCTACCAATTGTGCATCAAGTACCTCTAAGGCTTTTCTCGGAGCTTCGTAAATCCCATTTCCACGCCCCAAATAACATGGATCGTGATAGGTAATCTTTTTTCCTTTGAAACTCTCGCCACCCTCAGCTTTTAATTTGCCCTCGTTAATTAAATCCTGTATCAATTGCGTATGGTGGATCACTTCGTAAGTGCCGCCTAAACCCGGATATTCATTTTTAATGGTATTGAAGCAATGCGGACAGCCAGTTACAATTTTTTTGATATTGTAGGCATTCAATACCTCAATATTAGTCATTGCCTGCATCTGGAAAAGGAATTCATTACCAGCCCTTTTAGCAGGATCTCCGGTGCAGCTTTCTTCTGTTCCTAAAACAGCGTATTTTATACCTACATGATGTAAGATCTTGCAAATGTCGCGGGTAATTTTCTGTGCTCTTTCATCGTAACTTCCAGCACAGCCAACCCAAAATAATATTTCCGGTTCTTCACCTGCGGCCATTAACTCGGCCATTGTAGGGACTTTAAATTCCATTTGTCTAGTATCAAGTATCAAGTATCAAGACCTGATGTAATTATTATTTTAATTCAATGCCAACAAAACTGTTAATTGCTAACTTTCTTGCGCCCAGTTAAAACGATCGGCTGGAGAGTATTTCCATGGTGCCTGGTTATTCTCAATATTTCCCATCATTGCATTAATACTTCCTGGTGCCTGCGACTCTTCCATTACCGCAAAGCGGCGAAGCTCCATAATAATCTGTAATGGATCGATATTTACCGGACAGGCCTCTACACAGGCGTTACAGCTCGTGCAAGCCCAAATTTCTTCTCTGCTAATATAATCATCCAATAAAGATTTTCCATCCTGATGTTCAGCGCCGTGCTTATCAATATTTTGGCCCACTTCGGTAATGCGGTCGCGGGTATCCATCATGATTTTTCGTGGCGATAAAAGTTTGCCTGTAATATTTGCCGGGCATACCGAGGTGCATCTTCCGCATTCGGTACAGGTGTACGCATTCATAAGGTTTACCCAGCTTAAGTCGGTTACATCTTTGGCGCCAAATTTACCGGGTGCGGTTTCTGCCGGAACAAAAGAAGGATCGAGCATGGCTTTCACCTCATTGGTAACCGAGGCCATATTGGTAAATTCGCCTTTAGGCTCCAAATTAGAAAAGTAGGTGTTTGGAAAGGCAAAAAGAATATGAAAATGTTTCGAATAAGGCAGGTAATTTAAGAAGGCCAGAATACCTATAATGTGAAACCACCAGCAGCTGCGCTCTAAGATAACCAAGGCACTTTCTGATGATGGCAGGATATTAATTAAATATTGACTCACCGGAAATGCACCGGCATTAACATAATGGCTGGCACCCAAAAGCTGTAATTTTGCATCTGCTGCATTCATTAACAAGAAGGCGCTCATTAATAAAATCTCGGTAATGAGGATGTAATTGGCATCAGATTTTGGCCAGCTTTTCATCTCAACACCACTAAAGCGTTTAAGTTTTAAGATATTTCTGCGCACAAGAAAAATAGCGCACGAAACCCAAACCGTAAAAGCCAGAATTTCGAATGAACCGATCAGGAAATTATATAAACTACCCAAACCATTAAAAATACGGTGTGTGCCGAATAGACCATCGATCATAATCTCCAATACTTCAATGTTAATGATCACGAAACCGATGTAAACAAAAAAGTGGAGAAAGGCGGGGATAGGGCGGACAACCATTTTAGATTGGCCAAAAGCCACACGAAGCATGGTCATTAATCTTTTTTGCGGCTGATCTTGTCGATCTACCGGTTTCCCTAAACGGATATTGCGAATTATTTTACGCAGGTTAACTGTAAACAGCGCAATTGCTGCAAGTGTAAGTACTAGAAAAAGGATCTGTGCTACCATGCAATATTAGATTGTTACGCTAAATTAGGATATTAATCTAAATAAATTGCTATGCATGCATAAAAAAAATAATAAAATTGTTTGTTTGTACTCATTCTAAGCAAAGATTAAGACTTGTTTTAAGAAAAGTGAAAAATTAATTAATTGATAATCAGAGCAACAATGAAATAATTGAAAAAAAGTTTTGCTTTTGAAAAAAGAACGCTACATTTGCAATCCCAAACGGATGGTGCCATAGCTCAGTCGGTAGAGCAAAGGACTGAAAATCCTTGTGTCCCTGGTTCGAATCCAGGTGGCACCACTTCCAAAAGCCTTTCAGAAATGAGAGGCTTTTTTGGTTTTATACCATTTTAACGATAAAGTTTAGGAAATAAAAATATTTTTTTTATACATTTTCCTGCTTATCAGAAAGATAGCTTTACCAAGAATGTATCCGAAGAAAAAAACTGAATAAAATCTAAAATCCTTTTTTGGATTTGAAAAAAAGAATACTACATTTGCAATCCCAAAAGGGGGTGCCATAGCTCAGTCGGTAGAGCAAAGGACTGAAAATCCTTGTGTCCCTGGTTCGAATCCAGGTGGCACCACTTAAAAATAAAAGCCTTACAGAAATGTAAGGCTTTTTTACGTTTTGAAGTAGCGTTTGTTTACGTCTCTACATGATATTCGCTTCGTTTTTCAGCTATTTCTTTAACCTTATCCAGTGCTTTTGGCCAGGTTTTTTCGAAATAATCTCTCCAATCATCGTTAATGCCCATGTCGATAAGCAGTTCTGTCTTTCCATCTCTTTCATTGAGGGTATAATTCTCGAGTGTTTCGCCCCAATCCCCGCTGAAATCTTCCTTGCCGTCTTTTATTTCACCAAGGTGTTTGATAGACATGTACCGGTTCGGGATATTGTCTTGAATGACAGCTACCATTCCATCCCCGTTTTCACCCAGAAACAGGGCCTTGCTTCCTTTTTGCCAATCGGTTTCTACACGCGATCCTTCCATAAAAACAGCTGTCCATTTGGGGTAGGTTTCTACGCCAAACAACGCATCCCAAACTTTTTCTGCTGTGGCGTTAATTGTGGTTTTAAATTCGATCTTTTCCATGGTTCCTGGTTTTTAAATCAGCTAATTTAGTATAACAAATTTGCACAGGATTTGATTGACTTAAGCGGTGCAAAGGCGACAATTTGTGGGGGCATAAGGGCTAACAATTAGGCATCGGTTTAGCAGATATTTTTTGAAATTTAATAAATATCTCAGTGAAAAGTAATTTAATCGTAGATTTACGTAATTCACTGATACATATGCATAGGAGCACAATATTTTGAATTAAATTTAGTTTGTTGGTTGATAAAAGTTTCTTCCTGACAACTTAACCATTGCCCGGTACGTATATAAAAGATAATGTTACAATAATTTCCATGAGAAATAAGAGATTCCTTTACCTGGTTGCACTAGGTTTTTTAAGCTTTGGGACCATTACCGGCTGCAAAAAGAGCAGCCCTGCGCCTGAGCCTGTAACCCCTCCAGTTGTTACTACGCCTACCGGAACACGGGACGAATTGACTAAAGATTCTATCTTTTTATACGGTAAAGAACTTTATTATTGGAATACTTCGCTACCAACTTATGAAGTGTTTAATCCGCGTAGATTTAGTTCGAATGAAGCTGAACTATATGCCATGACACAATATTCTTTAGATCCGGCAACAGGAAAGCCATATGAATATGTAAGCACTTCCGGCGAACCTAAATATTCATTTTTCGACTATACGGCAGCTGCCACAGGTAAAAAAGGAGCACTGAAGGCTGATGTAAATGGCTCGGCCAATGATTACGGTTTTTCTGTTCAGTATAACAACGACACAGACCTTAGGGTAAAATATGTTTATCCAAACTCGCCTGCAGCGCAGCAGGGCTTAACACGTGGCTGTAGGATAACCAGCGTAAATGGACGGACAGATCTTAGCTGGCCAAATGCAGTTAATTTTTTAAACAGTGCCATTTTCGGTACAAATGCAACCGTGACTCTGGCCTTCAATGATATTGGTGGCAATCCAAAAACAGCTGTTGTATCTAGCGGTTTATATACTGTTAATCCGATTTTGTTTACTAATGTCTATACAGTTGGTACAAAGAAAGTAGGTTACATTGTATTCAATAGTTTCACCAATAATGCCTCTGCAGCCATAAATACAGTTTTTTCTAATTTTGCTACCCAGGGGGTAAGTGAATTGATTATTGATTTACGCTATAATGGCGGTGGTTATGTTTCAACAGCTACTCAGATCATTAATTTAGCAGCACCGGCAGGAGAAAACGGCAATACAATGTTTACTTCTTATTACAATAACTACCTACAGTCGATCACTACTGCACAACGCAAGGCCTCGGTTTTGGCACACCAACCGCTGTTAGATGATGACGGTAAACTACAGACCTTTACCACGGGGGTAAACGGAAAGTACGCCACCTATGCCGATTTAAATTATTCGCCTACAGCTGCCGATAATATAGAGAAGTTTGCAAAATCAGGCTCATTATCTTTAAACAGAGTTTATTTTATCGTAACAGGATCAACAGCCTCGGCAAGTGAGTTAACTATTAATAGTTTAAAACCTGTAATGGATGTAAAACTGATTGGTAGAACAACTTATGGTAAACCTGTTGGTTTCTTCCCGATCAGAATAGACAAGGTGGATATGTATATTCCGGAATTTGAAACCAAAAATAAAGTTGGCGTTGGTGGTTACTATTCTGGTCTAACGGTTGACAAAGAATCATCTGAGGATTTAACGAAGGCATGGGGAGATGAAACAGAGACCTTATTGGCCTACGCATTACTATATGCTAAGAACGGGAATTTTGTAACTACAGCTGCAAAAACAGCCAGCTTAAGTACAACGACAACAGTAATGCCATCAAAACTATCGGTAGCAGAATTAAGGGCATTAGATGAAAAGTTAGATCCAAAAGGATTTAAGGGAATGGTAATGACGCCCGATAAGAAATTTTAATAAAAGCTTTTTAACGAAAATGAGGGTGTATCATAAATATAGATTTGTCATCCTGTCCAAACAACTCCTGTGGAGAGCTTGTCGAAGGACCTGTTGAAATACGCTTTAATGTGTTTCAACAGGCTCAACATGACAGCATCTGGGCTAAAATCGCCTTTATGATATACCCTCTTTTTTATTTGTTGCCGTACTACAGTAATATTTTACTGCTGATATCTTTACTGATGGTAATGTAACCTGGATATTTAACAGGTGTATTGCCCAGCATAAAGGTTGGTTTTATTTTAATGGTTAATAAACCTAATTTTTCATCTTTTGAAGATGATCCTTTCTGAGCAGCCTTGATAATGTCGTTAAAAACATTGCCATTAGATACTAACCCGTAAATGTTGCTTACTAATTGCACCGGAACGGTAACTGTTTGGCCATGCGCAATACTCACGTTTTGATTTACAATACCTTCTGCCAAATCGGTATTATTAACCAATATTTTATATTCGAACTGGTTTATGGCCGCTAAATTGCTCGAAGGGTTGGTTATTTCTAAATTCAGATTGGCTCTTAAAGGAATGTCTTTTCTTAACAAACCCAATGCAACCCCAGGCAAGCTGGTTAGGCTAAAACTTTGTTGGTCCACTAACTTTTTAACATCTGTACCTGCAATCGATACCTGTTGTACACCTGTAATTTTATAGGTGCAGTCTTCCAGAGCTTTTATCTGCTGTGCCTGCCTGTTTATTCCACAGCCGAAAAGGCTAACAGTTAAAAGGCATACTAATAATCTTTGTTTCATTTTATGTGTGTTAGGTGATAGTATAAGTACCCAAAAATTTGGATATTTATGTACTGCAAACATAACGCCAAAATAATAAATCTATTTCAGAAGGGGAGCTGCTTAAAAGTCAGGTTACCTATTTAATTATACGTTAATCTCAATAATTAACTCAATTAATCGGTTTGCCGATTTAACAATTGATCCAAGTTACTAACTTTACAAAAAACAAAAGACATGGCAATTACCATCCGCAAGATAACGGCACAGGACAATACTGCAACAGCTGAAATGATCAGGACTATTTTAAAGGAATTTAAAATAGACAAGCCGGGTACTGTTTATACGGATCCCACAACTGATGATTTATCTACACTTTTCGAACACCCTCAATCAGCTTACTGGCTGGCCGAAGAGGATGGGCTTATTGTTGGCGGCTGTGGTATTTACCCGACCGAAGGTTTGCCAGATGGTTGTGTTGAACTGGTTAAATTGTACACCTCGGCATCTTCGCGTGGGAAAGGCATTGGCAAAATGCTTATGGAGAAAAGTATAGAATCGGCGCAGCACTTTGGCTATAATGAGATTTATCTGGAATCGTTTCCATCGCTTACCCGGGCAATTGAGATGTACGAAAAGGCAGGGTTTAAAAAACTCGCAGCCCCATTGGGTAATTCAGGCCATTTTGCCTGTAATGTTTGGATGCTACTGGTTTTATAACTTCGTTAATCGTTGAAACTGATTAATCGGTTAACTGTTGAAATTGAGAAATCTCAGCTCAATTAAACAGCTAACCGACTTAAATAACTAATCTTGATCAAACCTAATTTTTGCCAACTCTGTTTTCCTCATCGCCTGTTCCGGTTTGTCTGCTGCGGGCAGTTTTGATTTTCATATTCCCGAATTTATAGGTGAAACTTAAGTTTATCCTGCGGCTTTCCCACTCGTTCTGCCAATAAGTTTTAATGTTGTTGTACTCCAGATTGGCTCTGAATTTATTGGTGTTAAAGATATCGTTTACTTTTAAGGCAAATGTTGCATTTTTGTTCCAGAATGATTTTTTAGCGCCAACATTGAGCTGATAACTTCCTAATCTGCGGAATAAACCGGAAATAGAAGGAGAATCGTAGTAACCATACATCGTTAAACTGTAGTTTTTAGGCAAAGTGATGGTATTATCCGACATGACCGACCAGTTCCACGAGAAAGCATTATAGCCATTTCCCTGTACTGCAGATTCGGTGCGGTTATAACCAACAGAGACTTCGGTACTGTTGTTCCACCATTTGGTTACATCAATGGGACTACCGGTGGCCATATAAAAATTTGTTGTACGGTTCAGGTTTTCTGACCTGGAGATACTTTCTTTTGTACTATTGTTCTGATAAACCACTTCCCATATCGATCCATCACTAACCGAATAACTCAACGTTAATACCCTGAAGTTTTTAATCGAATAATTAAATTCAAAACTATTGGCATAAGAAGGTTGCAACAATGGGTTTCCCTGTATGGCAGTATAGGGATCGGTATAAAAGGTAAAGGGATTTAAACTGCTGTATGATGGCCTGTTGATGCTTTTGCGGTAGGCAGCTGTTACGAGGTTGTTCGAATCCAGTTTTAAGGAGATAAATACTGTTGGGAAAAGTTTCCAGTATTTCCTGTCGATCAGCGTATTGGTTCCCGATGAACTGCCATCACCTCTGGTCTGTTCTGCTCGCAAACCTGCTTTGATCTGTAAGTTTTTGAAGCTCTGATCTAAGGAGAGATAACCTGCATTAATGTTTTCATTGTATAAAAAGGCGTTGGTTCGGCGCGGATCGTTAATCCAGCCAGCAGTTTTGAGCGAATCGAAACGGACATCGCTCTGCGATTTTACCCAGCTGCTTTTCCAGCCAGTTTCCATTTTTAAGGTTTTTGAAAAATTTAAGCTATAATCGGCCTTGATTGAATAAATAGAGACGTTGCCCATGCCCTTATTACGCAGGTCAATCGGGTTACCGATCAACTGGTCACTGGCATCGAGGTAATTATTGGTAAAGGTTTCGTTCTTGCTGTTGTCGTATCGAACATAATCTGCATCAAAACCCAGTTCACCATCTAATGTATCTGTTTTGAAACGGTAGTTTAAGTTAAGTGCGTGGTTTTTTTCGGTATTACTTTGCGGATTAAACATCGATGTTCCACCCATTTTTATACCGGCGGCATTATAATTTACCGAATTGCTGTTTACCTTGGTTTCTGCTGGCGCAGTAAAGCCTTTTACCATTAAGCCTAAAGTATGTTTCGCGTTAATAAAATAATCGGCACCGGTAGAGTAATTTAAGCTGTTGGTTACCGGGTGCCAGAAATTAAGCTGGTTATATTGTTCGTCGCCAATGGTTCTGTTTAAAGTTAACCTGTTGTATGAGTTATAGTGTCCGGCGTTTAAGCGTACATAGGTACTTACCTTACCGATATTGTAATTCAGGTTGGTGCCAGCATAAACTTTTTCATAACGGCCATAGCCACCGCCCAGATTCATGTTTCCATTAAAACCCTGCATTTTATTTCTTTTGAGTTTAATGTTGATGATTCCTGCTGTGCCAGCAGCATCGAAAGAGGAGGGAGGGTTGGAAATCAGTTCGATTTTGCTTAATACCGATCCGGGTAGCGATTTTAGGTAAGTGGTTAATTCCATCCCCGTCATATAGCTCATCTTGCCATCAATCATCACGTTGATTCCTTTTTTGCCTTTCAGTACAATGTTATCGTCCTTATCCAGTTTTACCCCCGGCGACCTGCTGATTACTTCCAGTGCATTATCACCTGCGGTATTCATCTGTTCTACATTTACAATCACCCGGTCTGCTTTTTGATCAATTACAGGCATTTTCGATATAATGTTTACATCTTTCAGGTTTTGAGCATGGTCTGTCAGTATAATTGATGGAACTTTAAGGGTTATACCTTTTACTTCAAATGGTGCAGATTGGTTTTTTCCGTAGCCCATCATTAAGGCTTTAATCAAATACCTGCCAGATTTAACATGGCTGAATTCGTATAAACCGTGTTGGTTGGTGACTTGTAAGGCAACTGAAGCCGAATCGGGTAAGTGGATTAATGCTACTGAAGCATAATCGAGTGCTTTATTACTTTTATCGGTAACAGTTCCCGATACCTTAATGTTTTGAGCAAAAGCAGTTTGAAGGCTAAAAATAAGCAGCACAAAAAGAGCAGATTTAATTAAGAGGTTCATCATCGTGTTTATTTTATATTGACGATTCAAAGATGAAGAGGTTGCATTAGTCTGAAAATTTTATAATCCGAACCCTTTAAAATATTATCCCAATGCTTTTTTGAGTAATAAAAGGTGTTAATCCTTAAATTGTACAGGTTGGGATAATTTTTTGAAGGTTTGGAATAAGAAAATAGGCGGTTACAAAAGCTTTGTATAGTTTTAGTCCATGAAAACAATAAAAATCATTTCCATTCATATTCTATGCTGGCTACTAGTTTTAGGCTATTTTTATGGTGGCTATTTAATTGATGGTACAACTTTTACCAAGGCTGCTTTAAGTATCTCCATGAATTTTATACAATTGATAGAGTTCTACATCTGTTACTTGTGGGTATATCCAAGATTTTTGAAAAAGAATAAAATACCACAGTTAATTTGCGGCATTTTGTTCACCATTGGGGTATTTATTGTACTTAGGTATTTAATAGAAGAAGTGCTTTATTTAAAATGGTTTGGTTTTCATAACTATAACGATGGCACAACTGCCTGGGAGTACATCTCAGATAATATTTATTGGAGTATTGGTTTCATTGTAACACCGGCTGCGGTTTATGGTATCGAGCAGAGTTTTAAATCGGAACAGGTTAACAGGAAACTTAAAGAAGAAGTGGTTAAGGCCGAACTTTCATTTTTGAAATCGCAGATTAATCCACACTTTCTGTACAATACTTTAAATTATGTTTACTCACTGGCTATTCCCGTTTCCGATCAACTGGCCAATGCTGTTTTGCGTTTATCAGATCTAATGCGCTATACCCTAAACGATAGTCCTGATGGCAAAGTGAGTTTAGATAAGGAGGTAGAATATTTAGAAAGTTATGTAGCACTATTTAAAATGCGCTTTGAACCAAAATTTTATGTAGATTTTATAACTGAAGGCATTAGCGATCAAAAAATAGCTTCGCTGATATTGATCCCATTTGTAGAAAATGCTTTTAAACATGGCGTAGTAAATGATGAAACACAGCCTGTGCGTATTAAACTTAAGGTACAGAACAAACGCTTAAGTTTCGAGGTGAGCAATAAGATCAGTCATGCGCAGAAAGATCACTCCAGTGGTGTAGGCATGGTAAATATCCACCGTAGGTTGGATTTGATTTATCCTGAAAAACATGAGTTACTGATTTCGAATAATGGCAATACCTATAAAAGTACTTTGATCTTAAATCTGTAAAGGATAATTTGTATCATTGAAAACTATTCTAATGTTAATTCACGCTAATCGCCAACCCCTAACCGCTAAACCCTAACCATGATCCGTTGCCTTGCTGTTGATGATGAATCTTACGCCTCAGATATTATTGCTGCCTTTATCAATAAAACCCCTTTTTTAGAACTGGTTGGAACCACTACAAATGCTTTTGAAGCACTTAACCTGGTTCAGGAAGGTAAGGTAGATCTTGTTTTTTTAGACATACAGATGCCAGAGTTAACTGGGATCCAGTTTTTGAAAATCTGTGGTGGTAAATGCAAAGTAATTCTAACCACAGCCTATCCAGAATATGCTTTAGAAGGCTTTGATCTTGATGTGGTAGATTATTTGCTTAAACCGATCTCATACGAGCGTTTTTATAAAGCGGCCACTAAAGCACAACAGATTTTAATGCCTGTGGCACCTGTACAACAAGAAGTAGTTATTCAGCAGGTTGCACAGGGGAACGATTTTATGTTTATTAAAGGCGACACCAAGAACAAGTTTATTAAGGTTAATTACGAAGATATTCTCTATATAGAAGGATTGAAAAACTATGTTTCTGTTTATACCGCTACCCAAAGGATTGTGACTTACCAGGCACTGCGTGAGCTGGAAACCGAACTGCCCCAGCCACCATTTTACCGCATCCATAAATCGTACATTATCTCTATCGAAAAAATTAAGATGATTGATGGGAATACCGTTTATATTAACGATCAGGCTATTCCAATTGGCGAAACCTATAAAGAAGAGTTTTTTAAAGTGGTGAGGGAAGGGAAGAAAGGTGGTTAATCGTATAAATCGGTTAACTGGTAAATTGTGGATTAGTCGATATCTACAATTAACCAATTTAAACAGTTAACCGATTACCCTTACAGTGTTCATAAATTCTCCCCATTATTTCTTACGATTTTTTTAAGTTTGCTGTATAAAGATTAAATCAAACATCACCATGCAAGAAACGAATTCGCTAAACCAGGTTGCAGAATTTCATACTACCTTTAAACATCCAATTTTAGAAAGTCCGGTTATTCCTTCAAAACAGAGAGCCAATTTGCGTATTTCGCTTTTAGCTGAAGAGTTGAAAGAACTACAGGAAGCAGTAGAAAATGATGATCTGGTAGAAGTTGCCGATGCCCTTTGCGATCTGCAGTATGTTTTGGCCGGTGCTATCCATGAGTTTGGTTTAGGTGGAAAGTTTAAGACTTTATTTGATGAAGTTCACCGCTCTAATATGAGCAAAGCCTGCAAAACCGTAGAAGAAGCAGAACAAACCATCCAGTTTTATTTAGATAAAGACCAGACCGAATCTTATTACAAAGAAATAGACGGACTGTTTTTGGTATTCAGGAAATCTGACGACAAGACTTTAAAATCGATCAACTATTCGCCGGCTGATTTAAAGTCACATTTGGCTTAACTCATAAATAAGCTCGGATTGAAAAGGCTAAAACAAATTGTAAACGAGTTAAAATTAACACAGGCAGCGCCTGATGCAGCTTTAATGCGCGAGTTTATTTTTTACTCACCCAAAATGCCATTACGCCAGCATCAGGAACAGCTGGTCGCTGTATCAAAGCAATTTAGCCTCAAGGTTTTTGATACTTATTTTACCCATGCCGATATAACCATTAACTGCTTTAGCTGGGGAAATGGAAAACGTAAAGTATTACTAACACATGGCTGGGCTTCAAAGGCTTTAGATTTTTATGAGCTGATTATTGAACTCCTGAAGATAGATGACCTTGAAATTATTGCTTTTGATGCGCCCGGTAACGGAAGCTCAATCTCTGAATTTTCCAACCTGATGTTGTATGCCGATTCAATAAAATCGATTGCCTTAAATTATACACAGCCTGATGTGCTCATCGGGCATTCGCTTGGCGGTATGGCTAATGTAATTGCTTTGCAGGAACTCGGTTTAACTCCAAATCTGCTCATTAGCATCGCACCATTAATCAGACTGAAAGAAAATTTTGAGCAGAGTTTAGATTCGGTAAACATTGGAAATAAAGATCAGGATATCTTTTTTAGTAACTTTGCCAAAGAATTCCCTGTTCCTGTAAGCCACTTTAACCTGACCGAACTGTATCAACTAAGTCCGGATTTAAATCATTTCCTGGCATTCGATCCGGCTGATCATATTTCGCCATATCCATTCCTTAAAGAATTCCTGGATAAATATCCTGCCATCAGTTCAAAATCTTTTGTAGATGTGGGGCATTATAAAATCCTCAGATCGGTTGATGTGATTGAAGATATTGCGGATAGAATTTCTGCGCTTCCAATGCTATAAATCGTGCCGGGTGGTAACATTTTGCACCAGAAATTACACCCTTTTTTCGTCTTTCCAATTGGCTCATATAAAAAATCTAATTCGGGTTAATAGAAAATGATTGGTTCTGTGCTTTTGGCAATTTCAGTCCCGTTCCGTTCTTTCCGATGAAGGATCGAAACCACTACAATCGGGTTTAGGAACAATGTTTTCTGCACTTGGCAACCCCGGAAATGAAATGCTGATTTGGCCCAATAGCCCCGGTCGAAGCGTTACCCTGCAGCAACGAGGTACGAGGCGGCGAAGCGTATAAGCGTAAAACGGGAAGAAACCTAGTGTTTTGTACTGGCTCTGCGCTCTAAATGAAATTGATAGTTTTTTAATGAGGAAACAAATGGCCTGTGGTTCTTGGCAGGCTTCAGTCCCGCTTTTTGGTTCGAGTTCCGATGAAGGATCGGAAGCTCTTCCCTGCAATCGGGTTTATTTAACCTGGGCTGGTGCTTGGAAAACAAACCGCTGTGCCTAAACCCGACAGCAGCGGTAGCCTCCGATTTTTTCTATCGGAGCTATAGCGAATGGCGGGGCTACAGCATCCATGAAATGCTGCCCTTTCATTTCCTAAAAAGAACAACTTTTTATTATTAATGGGAAATGATCGGTTCTGTGTGCATGGCAATTACAGTCCCGCTTTTTGGTTCGAGTTCCGATGAAGGATCGGAAGCTCTTCCCGGCAATCGGGTTTATTTAACCTGGGCTGGTACAGGCAGCTCAAATCTTTCTTCCGCCAATAGTGAAATCGGCTATTGTAAACAAGCCATTGTTAACTAAATCTACTAGATTATTCCTCATCCATAACAGTGCATAACAGTTAGAATTACCGTATATTCTATTTTAGAGCAACCAAATATATTAATAGCGCATGCAAGCAGTTTTAGGTGTAATTTTTCATTTCTTCGGTGGTTTCGCCTCCGGAAGTTTTTATATTCCGTACAAAAAAGTTAAAGGCTGGGCCTGGGAAAGTTACTGGATCGTTGGGGGAATCTTCTCCTGGTTAATCGTTCCGCCACTTGCTGCTTTTTTAACCATCCCTAATTTTACGGCAATTATCACCAGCACCAATGGCAGTATTTTGTGGTTAACCTACTTTTTTGGAGTGCTTTGGGGTATTGGAGGTTTAACCTATGGCTTAGGCGTTCGTTATCTGGGTGTATCATTAGGAAGTAGTATCATTTTAGGACTTTGTATGGTTTTAGGTTCAATCCTGCCATCCATTTACTTCGATTTTTTCCCGCAGGCAGGTAAAGATACTTTTACCATGTTTTTACACACCGATTGGGGCCGCATGGTATTGCTGGGGCTTTTAGTTTGTGTTATTGGCATTGTAATCTGCGGTAAAGCAGGTATGATGAAAGAAAAGGAAATGAAATCTGGCATTACCGATCCGCATGGCATGGAGGTAAAAACAGAATATAAGTTTGGACTCGGTTTATTCGTGGGGATTGTTTCAGGGGTTTTAAGTGCCTGTTTCAATTTTGGTATCGAAGCGGGAAAACCAATGGCCGATGCTGCCAATGCGATCTGGAAAGCAGCAAATCCTGCTGAAACAGGTAATTTCTTATTCCAGAACAACGTTACTTATGTAATTGTACTTTGGGGAGGCTTAACCACCAATTTTATCTGGTGTATGGTATTAAATGCAAGGAATAAAACATTTGGCGATTATACCAATGCAAAAACGCCACTCTTAAAAAACTATATTTTTTCTGCATTGGCAGGTACCACCTGGTTCTTACAATTCTTTTTCTACGGCATGGGCGAAAGCAAAATGGGCAACGGTGCCAGTTCGTGGATTCTGCACATGGCCTTTATTATTTTAATCGCCAATGTATGGGGGCTGGTATTAAAAGAGTGGAAAGGTGTATCAAGAAAAACTTTGATTACTGTTTTGGCGGGTATTTTAACAATCATCATTTCGGTACTCATTGTGGGTTATGGTAATTCAATTAAAGGTTAATAAATAAAAATTTAAAATAGAATATAAGAATGTCAATCGATACGAAAAATTATAAGCACGTAAGCTATCTGTGGGATGAAGAGGAAGCCGCAAAACTGGCTGGTGATGAAGTTGCCCTTTTGATTTATCGCTCTAATTTATTGGGTGCAGATTTACGCTTAACCAATTATGGAGGTGGAAATACCTCGTGTAAAGTATTGGAAAAAGATCCGCTTACCGGTTTAGAAACTGAGGTAATGTGGGTAAAAGGTTCAGGTGGCGATTTAGGAACGTTAAAGAAAAGTGGACTTGCTGCATTATATGTTGACCGTTTACGCAGCCTGAAAAATATTTACCGTGGCGTGGAGCATGAAGATGAAATGGTTGAACTGTTTAACCACTGCATTTTCGATTTAAGCTCTAAAGCACCATCAATCGATACCCCTCTGCATGGTTTTTTACCGTTTGCGCATATCGATCACTTGCACCCAGATGCGGCCATTGCAATCGCTGCGGCTAAAGACGGTAAAAAAATTACTGAAGAATTATTTGGCGGCACAATTGGCTGGGTGGAATGGAAAAAACCAGGTTTCGAACTGGGCTTGCAATTAAAGCAATGTTTAGATGAAAATCCAGGTATCCGGGGTATTATGCTAGGTTCGCACGGCTTGTTTACCTGGGGCGATACCGCTTACGAAAGTTACCTCAATACCTTAGAAGTTATTGAAATCTGTTCTGATTACCTTAACCAAAATTATGGTAAAAAGGGTCCTGTTTTTGGAGGACAAAAGATTGAAAGTGCAGCAGCAGATCAGCGTAAACAACAAGCAGCTGCTTTAGCACCTGTTTTGCGTGGCTTGTGTTCTTCTAAACAGCACATGATCGGTCATTTTACCGATGACAGTCGCGTTTTAGAATTCATCAATTCTAATGATTTGGATCGTTTGGCTCCAATGGGAACCAGTTGTCCAGATCACTTTTTAAGAACTAAAATCAGTCCGCTGGTTTTAACTTTAGCAAGCGATGCCGATTTATCGGATGTTAAAGCACTAAAAGAAACATTAGAGCCTGCTTTCGAAGCATATAGGGCAATGTATACTGCTTATTACGAAGCCTGTAAACATCCAAACAGTCCTGCCATTCGCGATACGAATCCGGTTGTTATTTTATATCCTGGTATCGGAATGTTTACCTTCTCTAAAGATAAACAAACAGCTAGGGTTGCTGCAGAATTCTATATCAACGCCATTAATGTAATGAAAGGCGCCGAGGCCGTTTCAGAATATACTTCATTGCCGCACCAGGAAGCTTTTAATATTGAATATTGGTTGTTGGAAGAAGCGAAATTACAACGTATGCCTAAGCCGAAACCTTTAACTGGCAAAATTGCCTTGATTACGGGCAGTGCCGGCGGAATTGGTAAGGCGATTGCTAAAAAGTTTGTTGCAGAAGGCGGCGTAGTGATTTTAAACGATATGAATGCCGAGCGCTTGGAAGAAGCAGGTAAAGAATTTGCGAGCCTGTATGGTAAAGATTCTTACAGTACGGCAATTCTAAATGTAACCAGCGAAGCAGATATTAAACAAGCTTTCGATTCGGCAGCTTTGGCTTTTGGCGGAGTAGATATTATTGTAAACAATGCAGGGTTATCGATTTCTAAAACCATTGCCGATCATACCGAGAAGGATTGGGATTTATTATATGATGTTTTGGTAAAAGGTCAGTTTTTTATTACTCAGGCTGCAACAAATACGATGCAAAAGCAGAATATTGGCGGCGATATCATTAATATTGTAAGTAAGAACGCCCTGGTGAGCGGACCAAATAATGCGGGTTATGGCAGTGCAAAAGCTGCCCAGTTACATTTGAGCAGGTTAAATGCTGCTGAATTGGGTGCAGATAATATCCGTGTAAACGTGGTTAACCCTGATGCTGTAATCAGCGATAGCAATATCTGGGCTGGCGGTTGGGCAGAAGGCCGTGCAAAAGCTTACGGCATTACTGTTGCAGAGTTGCCGGCTTATTACGCAAAACGTACTTTGCTAAATCAGATTATATTACCAGATGATATTGCCAATGCTTGTTTCGCCTTTGTAGGTGGCTTGTTGCACAAATCAACCGGAAATGTTTTAAATGTTGATGGCGGAGTAGCCATGGCATTTGTAAGATAGCTTAATCCTCGGTTAAATTCCTCGGTCTGTGTCCTCACAGAACGAAACGAATAATTTGATCAGTGGTCTGTGGAGACACAGACCACGGCGATAGATTTTAAATTCAGTTTTAGTAAGTTGTTTAATCGGTCTGTGCCTGGCTCAGACCGAAATGACTTTTAAATTTAGTAAATAATATCATCATCCTCGTTTTAACGGGGATGAGAAAGAATGGCGATTGTATCGCCGTAACAATTAACCTAATAAACCAAATATTCTAATGAATATCGAGCAGAACCAAATAGAAAAACATAACGACTCCCTTTTAACCTCACATCAGCGCAAACTCTCTTTTTTAAAAGAAGATTGGGCGCACGTTGATGTAGAAAGCGTAATTCAGAAACTGGTTGATTTTCAGATTGCCATTCCAAGCTGGGCTTTAGGTACAGGTGGAACACGTTTTGGCCGTTTTGCCATTACAGGTGGTGAACCACGTACCATTGAAGAAAAAATTGAAGATGTTGGTTTGCTACATGCCCTTAATGGTGCAAGTGGTGCAATTTCGCTTCACATTCCCTGGGATATCCCTCAAAATGCAGAAGCGTTAAAAACTTTGGCATCTGGCTATGGTTTAAAGTTCGATGCCATGAACTCGAATACCTTTCAAGATCAGAAAGGTTCTGCACACAGTTATAAATTTGGTTCGTTACAGCATGTAAATAAAGACATCCGTAAACAGGCAATTGAACATAATATCGAGGTAATTAAACACGGTATTGCACTGGGATCTGATGCATTAACCGTTTGGCTTGCCGATGGTTCTTGCTTCCCCGGTCAGCTTAATTTCCGTAAAGCCTTTGAAAATACTCTAGAAAGTCTTCAGGAGATCTATTCAGCTCTGCCAGAAGATTGGAAGATGTTTGTAGAATACAAAGCCTTCGAACCTAATTTTTATTCAACTACGGTTGGCGATTGGGGACAATCACTGTTATATGCAAGTAAATTGGGTAAAAAAGCTTATACTTTAGTCGATTTGGGCCACCATTTGCCTAATGCAAACATCGAGCAGATTGTTGCGCTATTGTTAATGGAAGGAAAATTGGGTGGTTTCCATTTCAACGATTCTAAGTATGGTGATGATGATTTAACTGCCGGAAGCATTAAACCCTACCAATTGTTCTTAATTTTTAACGAACTGGTAGAAGGTATGGACGCAAAAGGGATGAACCATGCAAAAGATTTAGGATGGATGATCGATGCTTCTCACAATGTGAAAGACCCGTTAGAGGATTTATTACAGTCAGTGGAAGCTATTATGATAGCCTATGCCCAAGCTTTACTGGTTGATCGAAAAGCCTTAAACGAAGCGCAGAACAACAACGATGTGGCAAAAGCACAGGAAATTTTGCAGCATACTTTCCGGAGCGATTTAAGGGCTTTAGTAGCTGAAGCCAGATTAAGAGCTGGAGCTGCTTTATCGCCAATCGCTTTATACCGCGGTTTAGAGGTTAGAAATAAGTTAGTTAACCACCGCGGAAATACTGTTGCCACAGGTTTGTAAATAGAAATAGAAAATGCCTAAACCTGTTATTGCCATATTTGATGTTGGGAAAACAAATAAAAAACTGTTTCTGATCGACGAGAACTACAATATTGTTTACGAACGATCTGCACGGTTTGTAGAAACAGTTGATGAAGATGGCGAACCATGCGAAAATCTCGAAAGCCTGCGTTTATCAGTTTACGATTCCCTGCATCAGGTTTTGCAGTTAAAAGAGTTCGATGTTAAGGCCATAAACTTTTCTACCTATGGTGCCAGTTTTGTTTATCTCGATGAAAATGGTGATCCCCTAACACCGCTTTATAACTATTTAAAAGAATACCCGGAGGAGCTTAAAAAAGCCTTTTACGCAAAATACGGAGGTGAGGAGAAAATTTCGTTAGAAACGGCCTCGCCTATTTTAGGCAGCTTAAATTCAGGAATGCAATTGTATCGCCTGAAAAACGAAAAACCCGAAATATTTAAAAAGGTGAAGTGGGCTTTACACCTGCCCCAATATTTGAGTTATTTAATTACGGGTAAGGCTGTAGCCGATATTACCAGTATCGGCTGCCATACCCAGCTTTGGGATTTCAATAAAAGTGAATACCATAACTGGGTTACTACCGAAAAAATCGACGAGAAATTTGGCGTATTTACCCCTGCAGATTCCAGCCTTAAAACTGATTTCGAAGGGAGCAGCGTAAAGGTTGGTGTAGGTTTGCACGATAGTTCTGCAGCGCTAATTCCTTATCTGGCCAATTTTAATACACCATTTGTACTCATTTCAACAGGAACCTGGTGCATCAGTTTAAACCCTTTTAACCAGGAGCCTTTAACTGCCGAAGAACTTAAACAGGATTGCCTGTGTTACATGCACTTTAAAGGGAAGGCGGTTAAGGCTTCGCGTATTTTTGCAGGTTATGAGCACGAGATACAACTTAAGCGAATAGCAGAACATTTCGATCGTGCGGCCTATCTGTTTAAACATTTGAAGTTTAACCCTTCAATGATTTTGAAACTGGCCAATAAAATTCCTGAAAACCAACAGGAGCAAAAGGGTTTTTCCGCAAGTTCTGCTTTTCCCGAGCGTGATCTGAACCTCTTTCAAACAGCAGAAGAAGCTTATCACCAACTAATTTTTGATCTGATCAAACAGCAGATTTACTCATTAAAGCTGATTTTAAATGCAGGTGTGAAGAGAATTTTTGTAGATGGTGGCTTCGGTAAAAATGCAATTTATATGCATCTGCTGGCTACTTCCATTCCGGATATTGAGGTTTATGCCTCTTCAGTTTCGCAGGCTACCGCCATAGGCACGGCTTTGGCTATAAATGATGCCTGGAATGAAAATCCTCCACCAACAGATATGATCCAGTTAAAATACTATTCTGCCATACAACGTACACTAGATTTTTAGGAATTTCCTTATATTAGAATTTCCTATATCAATATAACCATTTTGAAACCAGAAGATTTAATTCCTTACATTAACGTCGACGAGTATTCGTCTACGCCAAAATACAAGCAGTTAACCAATGCTATTTTGGCCGCAATTGAAAGTGGTAAACTTCTGAAAAATAGTTTATTGCCATCTATTAATGAACTGAGTTTCAGTTTGGAAATGTCGAGAGATACTGCAGAAAAAGGTTACCGTAACCTCCGCAAACTCGGGGTGGTTGATTCTGTACCAGGAAAGGGCTATTTCATTATCAATACCGATTTCTCGCGTAAACTAAAGGTCTGTCTGCTTTTTAATAAACTCAGTACACACAAAAAGATCATTTACGATTCCTTTACCAAAACACTTGGGGAGCGTGCAGCGATTGATTTTTATATCTACAACAATGATTTCGCACTGTTTAAAAAAATGATCGTCACCAAACGGGATGATTATTCGCATTTTGTAATTATTCCACATTTTTTAGAAGGTGGCGAAAATGCGCACGAAATTATCAATACCATTCCCAAAGAAAAATTAGTCATTCTTGATAAATTGCTGCCTGGAGTAACAGGCGATTATGCTGCGGCCTATGAAAACTTTGCGCAAGATATCTACGCGGCTTTAGAGCAGGCCTTAGATCGGCTTTCGCATTATCGCACCTTAAAAATTATCTTCCCAAAAAACAGTTATTTCCCACACGAAATTCTAACAGGCTTTTACCGGTTCTGCCAGCAGTATGCTTTTGATCATAAAGTAATTCATAACATTAAAGACGAAGAAATTAATCCTGGTGAGGTGTACATTAACCTGATGGAAGATGACCTGGTAACACTCATTGAACGTCTAATTGCCCAAAAACTTAAAATCGGGAAAGATGTTGGTGTAATTTCTTATAACGAAACGCCTTTAAAAAAGATTATTTTGGATGGGATTACGACCATTTCAACTGATTTTAGCGAACTGGGCGCTCAAGCTGCTGAATTTATTCTCAACGGAAAAACCGAGAAGGTAGCAGTGCCTTTTTATTTGAACCTGCGTAAATCGCTGTAGTACGCTGTTAGTTCGTCATCTCGACTGAAGCGTAGCGAAATGGAGAGATCTATCGAGACAGATTTAGCTTCGCTGAGCACTACGTGGTTCTCGGCTGCGTTGCACTTCGCTCGAAATGACGATTCTCTTGATTAATTGTGCATAAAAACCTAAAAAGAGGTTTTAGCTAAAACTTATTAATGATTACTTTTATCACTTAGCTATTTTAGTTTAAATGAGTGAACAGGTAACCGCGCATCTAGTATCAGAACAAAATCCT
The DNA here is from genome assembly GCF_049913135.1 of Pedobacter sp. R-06. Taxonomy (NCBI): domain Bacteria; kingdom Pseudomonadati; phylum Bacteroidota; class Sphingobacteriia; order Sphingobacteriales; family Sphingobacteriaceae; genus Pedobacter; species Pedobacter sp. R-06. The sequence continues at coordinate 718,283 of NZ_CP183977.1, forward strand.
TACGATTATATTTTGAAGGATTTTAACCTGAAAAATCTGAGCCAGATTGTTATCCTCAAACATTTAAGCGGATTGATCCATACTGATGTTAAGGGCTTTTACCAACTTTTCCCCGAGCAGATTGAAATCGATTTTGCAGCATTTAGCGATGAGGCCTCTGGATTGCCCTTCCCGATTGTTCAGGTGCAGCAGCACTCAAACTCCGTAAAACTTTCTTGTCGTTGTGCCACGCCAAAGCATAAATTGTGTGAGCATCAGGCAAGGGTTTTGTACAACATTCTTCAGCGCCAGGATCTGCTTATTTTCTTCGATGCTAACCTTCGTAAGCAAAAGCTTTTAAAAATAGCAATTGACTATGGTTTAGAAAAAGAAGAAAACCTCGATCTTCTTTTTAACCTGAGCTACGAAAATAGCCAGCTGGATATCCGCCCAAAAATGGGTGCCCTCCAGCCATTCAATAAAGAAGCCCAGCAAAATTTACAGGAACTTTTACTGCCGGCGAATAAAACCAAAGCAAAAGTACAAGCTAAAAACGGTCAGGGTAAAATGATCCTGGTTTTTGGGCAACACCGCTATTACAACAATTTAACGGTAGAATTATTTGAGGCCGAAACCACTAAAAGCGGCAAGGTTAAAAACCCGATAAAAGGAATCAATCCAGCTGATTTACTGTTTAAAACAGATGACAACGACCAGGTAAAGTTTTATAGCGGTATTACCACTTTTCAGCAGAATTACAATAGCGATCAAAGCGAGGCGGAGATTGAAGCCTTAAAAGCGATCGTTAAAAATCCTAAACAGATTCCTTTTTACCTGCAGGATAGCAAGCAGTCAGTTGCTATTCAAGCATCGACCATTACAGCGGTTGATGTTCATTTATTGGAAGTAGACCTGCGTCTTTCTGTAAATCAACGTGATGATTATTACGAAATTACAGGTCGGCTGATTATCGAGGGGAAATCTTACGAGCTGGACAACCTGGTATTGGTGCACCAATATTTTGTTAAACTTAACAATCAACTTTATTTAATTGGGAGGTTGGATTTTCTACGCGTAATCGGGTTTTTCAAAAAGCAGAGCAACAGGTTAATCCTGCACAAAACTAAATATCCTGAGTTTCAGAAAGTTATTTTGGTGCCTTTAGAGGGAAGTATCCATGTCGATTATTCTTATTTAAAGCCTGCCACCAAAAGCCAGATCGAAGAAAAAGGTTTCGATCTCGAAAACGAGCAGTTGATCTACCTATCTGAATCTGAAGATTATATTCTCCTCACTCCGGTAATGCGATATGGGAATTTAGAAATACCTGTGCTGTCTAAAAAGCAGATCCAGGCACAGGATAAACTAGGCAACCTTTTTACCTTACACCGCGACGAAAATGCCGAGCTGCAATTTATCGGAAACGTATTGAAACAGCACCCTTATTTCTACGATCAAGAAACCAACGATTCTTTTTACCTGCACCGCAAACGGTTCCTGGAAGAAGCCTGGTTTCTCGAAGCTTTTGAGGTATGGCGGAACAAAGGCATTCATGTTTTAGGTTTCAACCAGCTCAAAAACAATAAATTAAGCGAATTTCAGGCTAAAATTAATATTGAGGTTTTAAGTGGGACAGATTGGTTCGAAACCAAAGTAAAAGTAAAGTTTGGTAAACAACAGGTTGCGCTCAAGCATCTGCATAAATCAATCAGGAACAAAAGCAGGTTTGTAACACTTGATGATGGAACCCAAGGCATATTACCTCATGAATGGATCGAAAAATTTGCTGCTTATTTTAGTGCTGGCGAAGTAACTGAAGATGCCATTCTTACACCAAAAATTAAATTTGCTTCTATAAATGAGCTTTATGAAGATGCTTTGTTAGATGGTGATGTAAAGAACGAACTGAAGCTGTACAAGCAGAAATTTGAAGGAACGGATTCGATTCAGGAAGTAGAGGTGCCAAAAGGTTTAACCGCAACTTTACGTCACTACCAGAAAGACGGTTTAAACTGGCTCAACTTTTTAGATGACTTTAATTTCGGTTCTTGCCTGGCTGATGATATGGGATTGGGAAAAACCATCCAGGTTTTGGCTTTCATTTTATCACAGCGCGAAAAAGTAAAGCACAATACAAATCTGGTGGTGGTTCCAGCTTCGTTAATATTTAACTGGAAGGCCGAGATAGAAAAGTTTGCGCCATCTATAAAGGTAAAAACCATTTATGCCGGAGAAAGGACCAAAACGACCGACACTTTTGACGATTACGAAATCATTTTAACCTCCTACGGAACACTGCTCTCTGATATCCGTTTCTTAAAGGATTATCGTTTTAACTATATCTTTTTAGATGAATCACAACTGATCAAAAATCCAGATTCGCAACGTTATAAAGCGGTTCGGATGCTGCAATCGAGGAATAAAGTAACCATGACGGGAACACCGATTGAGAACAATACCTTTGATTTGTACGGGCAGCTGTCATTCGCTTGTCCGGGTTTGTTTGGCAGCAAACAGCAGTTTGCCGATTTATATTCAACCCCGATCGATCAATTTAAGGATAGTAGAAGGGCAGAAGAACTTCAGAAAAAAATAAGACCATTTATTCTCCGCAGGACCAAGGAACAGGTGGCAAAAGAACTTCCCGATAAAACGGAAATTGTACTGTACTGCGAAATGGGAGCGGAGCAGCGCGAAGTGTACGAAGCGAACAAAAAGGAAATTCAGGATTTTATTTTGGGTAAACAGGAAGATGAATTGCCTAAAAGTTCGATGCATGTGCTGAAAAGTATTACCACCCTAAGGCAGATCTGCAATTCGGCCGCATTATTGGCTGATGGAAAATCATATTTACAGGCTTCCTCAAAAATTGATGTGCTGATGGAGCAGATTGAGAGCAAGGCCGGAAAACATAAAATCCTTGTTTTTTCTCAATTTGTAACCATGCTCGATCTGATTAAGAAGCAATTGGAAAACCGTAGCATTAAATACGAATACCTTACCGGGCAAACCCGTAAAAGAGCCAAAGTAGTTACTTCTTTTCAACAAAACGCCGATATTCCGGTTTTCCTGATCAGTTTAAAGGCTGGTGGTACCGGATTGAACCTTACCGAAGCTGATTATGTTTACCTGGTAGACCCATGGTGGAATCCCGCAGTTGAAAACCAGGCTATCGATCGGGCATACCGGATTGGTCAGCATAAAAATGTGATGGCTGTCCGTTTAATCTGCCCGGATACGATTGAGGAGAAAATTATGAAGCTTCAGGCCACCAAAAAAGATCTGGTTAAGGATCTGATTCAAACGGATGGCAGTTTGTTTAAAAACCTCACAAAGAAAGAATTACTAGGATTACTGAGTTAGTATAAGTTCGCTAAATCCATTCGGATTGTCATCCTAAGCCTGTATAAGGACCATGTTGATAAATCTAATTTTGGTTCGTGAAGACACTAACCAAAGTGACAAAAATAGATTTCAAAAAATCGTCGTCATTCCCACGCAGGTGGGAATCTTAAAGCTTATGGCATTACGATTCCCAATCAAGTTGGGAGTGACGATGCGGCTTACAAATGCGACGCACAATAAGTCAATCATCTAAATCCCAACCTCAAACTTATAACCCAAAAACTCGGGTACATTAACACTCTCTACGATTTTCCAATTTTTCTTTTCTGCAATAAAATAAGGTGCTGCAAGTCCTGTGGTTTTAGCCGCGGCGCTATAAAATTCCATTTTTGCAGGATGGTTTGGTGAGCAGGCATTATACGTTCTTCCGAATGCCTGTTTTTCCAAAAGCTTTACTGCAATTCCTACAGCATCTGTTTGATGAATCAAGTTTACCGGAGCTAAACCATTCGGTACATTATTTTTTCCAGCAAAGAATCTCCCTGGGTTACGGTCAGGGCCAATTAAACCTGCAAAGCGGATTACTGTGCAGTTTTCGGGAAATAGTTCTTTAAATAGCATTTCTGCAGCTAAAACAACCCTTCCTGAATCAGTATCGGGATGTGCCTCGCTGGTTTCATTCACTGTTTTGTTTTCATCAGCATAAACACTCGTCGAACTGATCAACACCACATGTTTCGATTTATCTTTTGCTGCAGCCAAAATAGAATTTATCTTTTTGGGATAATCAAGAAGTTCAGTCGAATTGCGCTTTGGGGGAATACAGATAAACAAGGTATCGGCCCCAAAAAAAGCTGAATCAGCTAGAATCGCTTCTGCCGTAAAGTTGACTAAAAACGGCTGGATATTTTCGGCCTGCAGTATTGCTAACTTCTCCTGACTTGTGGTAGAACCCTTAACGCTATAATTTAACCCGATCAGTTTTTTGGCTAAAGCCAGGCCAAACCAGCCACAGCCTAAAATTGAAATGGTATTGTTTTTTATATTCACCATACAAATATCAGTTAAATTTTACTTCAGACAATTTTAAAAGTAAAAAGGAGGATTTTGTTTCTCTATTCGCCGCAAAGTTTTCGCCAGCTAGCCCCGGGTGAAGCAGGTACCCTGCAGGGTTGAGGTACGAAGCCCGAAGTGTACAGCAAAACACGGGAACCCACTTTAATCTTAGTACAGGTATTGCGCGTCAAAAAACGGGAATCAGTTTTCAGTTTCCAATTTTCAGTTATAAATGAACAATAACCAACATGCAATTACGACTGAACTAATGGCCAATGAACCAATAAACCAACTTATCCTTTGCCTAAATTGTAACAGGCTCTGCATCTAGGCTCATAACTTTCCTTTTCTCCTAATAAAACGGTAGCTTCATCAGCAACTGTACGGTAGCTGTACAGGGCTGGGTTTCCGCAGCAAACACAAACAGCGTTTACTTTGGTAACATGTTCGGCAATGGCCATTAAAGCAGGCATAGGGCCAAAGGGCTTGCCTGTAAAATCCATATCCAGGCCCGCAACAATAACCCGTATACCTTTAAGGGCAAGTTTATTGCAAACATCAGGCAGTTCATCATCAAAAAACTGAGCTTCATCTATACCCACCACCTGTGTATTGGTGCCAAGTAGTAAAATGGCCGAAGCGCTATCAACGGGGGTAGAGTTTATGGAGTTTAAATCGTGCGAAACCACGGCGGTTTCATGGTAGCGGGTATCGGTACGGGGTTTAAAAATTTCGACATTCAATTTAGCAATCTGAGCTCTTTTTAATCTACGGATCAGCTCTTCCGTTTTACCAGAAAACATAGAGCCACATACCACTTCTATACTTCCCGAAAATTCGCCCCTTCTTCTAAAATTTTGTTCGCTAAATAACATGCCTTTTTTTTTATTCCCCTATGTCCGTTCTATAATTTTAAACCGAACAAATATGAGAATTATGTGTTATTTTTGAACACATAGTTACCAACATAAATCGACTAAAAATTCGTTTTAATTTTATGATGAACCAACAGGATATTTTCAGAAAGATCGGCAGCATTTTAACAGAATTAAATGAGCAATATCAGTTTTTAGCTCAAAATCCTCAGCAATTAAATGATTTGGAGTTGGAGCTTTTTCTGGCCAATGCCCATTTTCTTTCTGATCACGTGAATATCGTCAAAAAATTAAATGCCATAACAGAAGATAAACATACTGAGCCCGGAAACCATGCTTTATTGGCCGAACAAAATACCATTATACTGCCCGAAGCCGAAAAAAGTTATGTAGAGGACGATGAATGTTTTGATCCGCAGGAACTGGAAGAAGTGGCTACTGCCCAGGAAGAAGAAGAACGGATAGATGTGAAGCCCGAACAGGAAATGCGGGATGATGAAATAATTGAAGAAGAAAAAGCTGCATCGCTTTTGAATAAAGATTTTTTTAAACCAGACCAAGACGACCATACTTTCGAATTTGTATTGGGTACACACGATGAAAACGATCAGTTCGATTATGAAGCGAAATCTGTTGAAGAAATTTTCGATCGCCCTCTAAGCAAAGAAGAAGCAGAAATTTTAGCACGTAAAAAGATAATTCACGAAAAGGAAGATGTTTTATCTGTTCAGGAAGAACCTGTACCAACTGAAGAAGATGAAATTGGTCCTGAACCTTTTTTAATTCCGCATGAAGAGGAAGAGCCTCAGATAATTACAAAGGAGGAGCCTGTTGTAGCTGCTAAGGTAGAAGAATCTATTTCAGCACCTATTACTCAGCCTATTGAGGCACTTAAGGATGTGAAACTGGATGATCCTATTATTTCTCCTTCTGTTGAACAGGAGCGCCCTTTGTTTACTCCTGAAGCTGTTCCGGTAAAACCAGTTCCACAGCCCGAAGTCACTAAACCTACACCAAGTTTAAACGATCTGCTTGCCAAAACAAATGGTAAAAGCGATGAGCCTGTTAAAGCACCTATTGCTGATTTAAAACAGGCAATTAGTTTAAACGAAAAGTTACTTTTTATCAAAGATCTTTTTAGTGGGTATAACCTGGCTTATTCTGAAGCTATTGATATTGTAAATAAAATGAACAGCTTTGAAGCAGCAGATGGTTTTCTTCAAAATAATTATGCCGCAAAAAATAATTGGGCCAATAAGCAGGCCACGGTTGATCAGTTTTACGAATTACTGAACCGAAGGTTTAGCAAGTAGGGGCGCAGCGTATGGCGACTTGCGGCTGGCGTTACACTGCGCTGTCGTCATACTGAATTTCTTTCAGTATCTATGGGGTCGTCATTTCGACTGAAGCGTAGTCCCGAATGTTCGGGAGAGAAATCTGTTAATATAGATTTCTCGACTGCGTTGCACTCCGCTCGAAATGACGTAACTTAAAAAGGGCATTTTAGGCTAAATATCGACTTCCGACTAAAGCCTAAATAAATCCCATCCGGTTAGAGTCGAGTTTTAAAAAGATGAACAGTAAAATTGTAAAACTCCATAACGATGATCCTCCATAACTAATTAAGGGTAGGGGAATCCCAATTACGGGAATAATGCCAATCGTCATCCCGATATTAATAAAAACGTGGAAAAAAAGGATACAAGCTACGCTATAGCCATACACCCTTGAGAATGTAGAACGTTGCCTTTCTGCTAAATTAACCAATCGGAGTAGCAGGAACATATACAAACCTATCACCACAGAACAACCCATAAATCCCCATTCTTCGCCAATAGTAGAGAAGATGAAATCGGTGCTTTGCTCAGGCACATAACCATATTTTGTTTGTGTACCCTGTAAAAATCCTCGGCCGGTTGCCTGCCCCGAGCCTATGGCAATTTGCGATTGAATTACATTATAGCCCGCTCCTTTATTATCGGTTTTAAGCCCTAACATTAATTCGATACGGCTACGTTGGTGGGGCGCTAGAACTTTTTCGTAAGCGATTTTTATTAAGAACAGATAGCCAATAGCGAAAACGGTTACCAAAACAGTAGAGAAGATTATTTTTTGTTTTCTTCTGTTGTTATAAATGAAAAGGCCGGCAATTGTGGTAATAATGATGATCAAGATATAGGTTGGTACTAAGAAATCAGCAATAAAGAGCACAATCATTCCCAAAAATATCAATAGAAAGTAACCTGATAAACCTTCGCGGTACAAGGGGAACATAAATGCAAGAAACACCAATGCAGAACCAGTATCGGGCTGAAGCATAATTAACAATAGTGGTGCGGCCACGATTAATCCAGCAATCATGATTGATTTAACATCGCGGAATTTGGGGTTAAATGCACCTACATATCTTGCCAAAAGTAAGGCTGTACCAAACTTGGCAAATTCGGCAGGTTGAAGTTTAAATGAGCCTATTGCAATCCACGCCTGGTTCCCGGCCACTTTGTTCCCGATTACCAAAACGGCCATTAACAACAGTAATGTACCACCATAAATAAAGGGTGAGAATACATTGAAAAGCCTTCCATCAAACAATAAGATAGATAAACCTAAAATTAAACCAGTGATGATATAAATGAGTTGTTTCCCATACAGGGTGGTAAAACTGAAAACAGCTGAATGTTCTGGAGGAACCGATGCATAAATATTGATGAAACCAATAGCGCATAAGGCGATATAGATTAAAACAGTAATCCAATCTACATTAAAAAAAAAGCGGTTTCCCTGTTGCTGCATTATTTCTTGTTATTTACAGGTTTATTGGTTTCAAATGGTTTGCTCACTTTAGGTTTTGTAGCAACAGATTGTTTTAATATTGCTGGTTTCTTTTTCAGGCCATCTTTAAGCCTTTTAAGCGAATCGGTTTTTTTAATGTTAAGACTATCTGTTTTACTTAATTTAAGCTTTTTTGTCTTATCTATAATTGCAGGCAAGAGATTGGTTTCTGAGAATGCTTTAACAGTATAACCATTAGATTTTGGCTTAATGGAATCTGTTAAATATTTCTCTACAATAAAACTTGAAATAGGGGCGGCATAAGATCCGCCAAAACCGCCGTTTTCTACAATTACAGCAATTGCAATCTTCGGATTGTTTATTGGCGCAAAACCGATAAACACAGAGTGGTTTTTGCCATGAGGATTTTGTACCGTTCCGGTTTTACCACACATGATAATGTTTGGGATCTGAGATTCTTTCGCTGTTCCCCATGGGCTGTTTACCGCATCTCTCATCCCTTCAATTACCGGTGGAAAATATTTTTCATCAATACCAACATAATTTTTAACTACATATTCCTTTTTAACTACATTTTTGTCTCCAATTCCTTTGATTAGGTGTGGTTTAAAATAATATCCACGATTGGCAATTGCTGCCATCACATTGGCCATCTGGAGCGGGGTAGAGGTGATTTCGCCCTGGCCAATGGCCTGAGAGATTACAGTAGTATAGCCCCAGCGTTTACCATAGATTTTATCGTAATGATCTGCCTTATAAAATATTCCCTTTTTTTCGAAAGGCATATCTATTCCAAGTTTCTGGCCAAAACCCCATTTAGCAATCTGCTCATGCCAATTGGCATAGGTTTGACGCTGGTTTTTCATTCCGTTTTTGGTAATGATGTTTTGAAAAACATGACAAAAATAGGTGTTGCAAGAGCGTGCAATACCTCGCTGCATATTAATGGTTCCGTCAACGTGCTCGCATTTCACTTTGTGATTTCCGGCCATATAATAACCCGGGCAGAAAAAAGTGGTGTTTGGATCAATCGCGCCATCTTGTAATGCAACCAAGGCATCAACAGGTTTAAATGACGATCCTGGAGAATACTGGCCTGCGATAGGACGGATAATCTGTGGGCGATAGGGATTTGCAATCAAGCTCATGTAGTTTTTACCCCAATCCTTACCTACAAGTTGATTCGGATCATAACCAGGGCTACTTACAAAGGCCAATATCTCGCCGGTTGATGGTTCAATGGCTACAATGGCACCAACTTTATTTTTCATCAGCACTTCGCCAAGTCTTTGAATCCTAATGTCTAATGAAGAAATTAGCCGATCACCAGAAACGGCATTGATATCGTATTTTCCGCCAGCGTAACTACCTTGAGCGATATTTTTCGCATCGTAAAGTGTATTAACCACACCTTTTTCACCTCTTAAAAAATCTTCATATGATCGCTCTAGGCCACTTTTTCCGATAAAATCGCCCGGTTTATAATATCCTTCCGATTTTTCAATGTCATCAGGACTTACTTCTTTTACGTAACCAAAAAGCTGTCCGGCAATACTGTCAGGATAATGCCTTACAGTTCTATCCTGGGTCCTGAAACCAGGAAAACGGTACATAATTTCTTGCAGGCGGGCATAACTTTGAACTGAAATCTGACGTTCGAAAAACGTAGCCTGATAATTTGATTGTGCCCTGGCTTTTTTTAATTTCTTACGTACATCTTCTGTCGTAATTTCTAAAGCATTGGCCAATGCCAAAGTATCAAAAGGCTTAACTTCGTTTGGTGTAACCATTAAATCGTACACAGGTTCATTCTGTACAATAACCTTCATATTGCGGTCTAAAATGGCGCCGCGGGCAGGATATTTATAAATTTTGCGTAAAACGTTACTTTCGGCAGAACTAAAGGCCTTGTCGCTAATAATCTGGATATAAAATAATTTTCCCAATAAAATCAGGGCAATTACAATAAATAATCCTTGAACGATATATTTTCGGTTAAATAATTGATCCATTAGCGTGGTGTTCTTCTATAGAATATAAACTCTACCAATAAAATAATAAGCAGTGTAAAGATACAACTTAAGCCGCATCTCATTAAGGTATAACCAATTTCGGTTAGCCTAAATGTTTCTAAAAAGAACAGCACCAGGTGGTGTGCAACAACGCAAAGAAAAGCATAAAGTGAAAACCACTGGAAACCCATATAACTTAACGATGGTTCTGGGTCGTCAATTGCGTCGCGGTTTAAACTTATTGAAATAAAAGAAATTCTTACAAAAGCCAATACCACACAGGCTGTAGCATGTACGCCCATGGTATCATAAAAAGCATCGAGTGTTAAGCCTGTTCCAAAAGCCAGTAAATACAGCAGGATATTGGGGATTCCGAAGGGAAGCAGGAGTAAAAACAATACATAAATGAATGGTGTAGAAAGATCATAGAAGCCCATATTCTTGAGCAGGAATATCTGCACAAAAAGGAGTAAAAACCACCTGATCACATTTACAATTATGATTCTACTATTCATTCGGTTTAACTAAGCTTTCCAAAGCCTTTTGCTCTTCGGCTTTTTTATCTTTAACCACATATACATATTGCAATGTGCTAAAATCTGTAAATAAATTTAATTCTCCCGATAAGAAATTATCGTTGGTAGCTACATTTGGTTTGCTGATCCTGCCCACCAAAATCCCTTTCGGAAATGAAGCAAAACCCGAAGTAACTACCGTGTCGCCCACATACATTTTAATGTGGTTGGGTACTTCCTTGATAAATGCCTTTTTAATATCGAAATTCCCGTCGCCCCAAACTAATGAGCCAAGTGCATTATTCTTTTTCAAGGTTACACTAATCTTAGTGTCTTTATGCAATAGCGATTGGATCGTTGCTAAGTGTGCAGAAACATCACGGATAAAACCAACCACTCCACGTTGCGGAGCAATAACGGCCATGCCGCTTTTAATGCCGTCAACTGTGCCTTTATTAATGGTCATTACGTTGTTGCGCAAAGTGATCGAATTTTTAACCACTTTGGCTGCCAGATATGTGTATTGTTGATCGGTAACCGTATCTACCACTTTAACATCTTTGGCTGTATCTACCGTAGTTAATCCCAGTAACTGGCTTTTAAGCTTGGCGTTTTCTGCTGCAAGGCTATCATTAACCATCCCCAGGTTTAAATATCGCTTAAAAACATTTAACCTTTCGTATGCGGTACCCACTATCTCATTGCTTGAGTTTAAGGTTACACTACGCTGATAGGCGTTGTTTTTCACCGTTAGGTAGATCCCTACGATAAAAAAAATGATAAATAAGAAAAATGCGTTGTATCTGCTGATGAAAATCCAAAGGTTACGCATTGCTCATGGGATATGAGACCTGAGATATGAGATATGAGTTTGGATAATTAGTCTCAAATCTCACATCTCTTATCCCAAATCTGGGTTATTGCATTAAGAATTTATATCCGCCAATGTTTTTAAGGGCGATGCCAGTTCCACGAACTACTGCACGAAGCGGATCTTCTGCAACGTGAACAGGTAATTTAGTTTTAGCAGCTACACGCTTATCTAAACCTCTTAACAAGGCACCACCACCGGTTAAATAAATACCAGTTTGGTAAATATCTGCTGAAAGCTCTGGGGGAGTAATCTCTAAAGCTTTTAAAATTGCTTCCTCAATTTTAGAGATCGATTTATCCAGACAGTGTGCAATTTCGGTATAAGAAACCGTGATCTGCTTTGGTACACCAGTCATTAAATCGCGACCTTGAACTGCAAAATCGGCAGGAGCATCCTGTAATTCAGGTAAAGCTGCACCAACTTCGATTTTAATTTTTTCAGCGGTACGGTCACCAATCATAATATTGTGTTGACGGCGGATGTAGTTTACAATATCAGAGTCGAAATTATCTCCAGCAACGCGGATAGATTGATCGCACACGATACCCGATAAAGCGATAACCGCAATTTCTGTAGTACCGCCACCTATATCGATAATCATGTTGCCCATTGGCTCTTCAACATCAATTCCGATACCTACTGCAGCTGCCATCGGCTCATGAATTAAGTATACCTCTTTTGCACCGGCAATTTCGGCTGAATCGCGCACTGCACGTTTTTCTACTTCAGTGATACCAGATGGAATACAGATTACCATACGTAAAGATGGGAACATCCAGCCTTTACCGCCATTAAGCATACGGATCATGCCTTTAATCATCGCTTCAGCAGCGTTGAAATCGGCAATAACACCATCTTTTAATGGACGAACAGTTTTAATATTATCGTGGGTTTTACCCTCCATTTGCATTGCCTGACGACCTATAGCAATGACTTTGTTTGTAGTACGATCGAAAGCAACGATAGATGGCTCATCTACAACTACTTTGTCGTTATGTATAATCAGGGTATTCGCAGTGCCTAAATCGATGGCAACTTCTTGCGTAAACCAGTTAAATAATCCCATGTATAAGGTATGTTTTCTTTATTTTATCAAATCTATACTATTCCTAATGTAAAAATAGCTTTTTTATTGTTTTAAGTTTTATTTTCTTCAGTTATTAAATTGTTTTTAAGGCAATTAAAATGTTCAGAAAATAAAAACCTGTAATTCTTAGGTTAAAGCAGTCTTACTATATTGCCTAGGTTAATTTACAATGCAAGAAACAAAGTGATCTACTATAGTAATACGTAAGATTGCTTTGGGGCTCGCAATAACGGCATAATGCATAACCTTTCACCTCTAAACCTTCAATTTTCTACCTTTCTAGTGTTTAAAATGTCTTACTCCAGTGGTTACCATTGCAATACCTTTTTCATTTGCTTTAGCAACAGAATCAGCATCTTTAATCGAACCACCTGGTTGCAGCACAGCTGTAATTCCGGCTTCGGCAGCAATTTCTACACAATCGGGGAAAGGGAAGAAAGCGTCAGATGCCATCGCTGCACCTTTAACACTGAATCCGAAAGCGGCCGCTTTTTCAATCGCTTGTCTCAAGGCATCAACACGTGAGGTTTGACCAACGCCGCTTGCAATTAAAACATCATCCTTAACCAAAACAATGGTGTTCGATTTGGTGTGTTTTACAATTTTGTTGGCAAAGAATAAATCTTTTAGCTCCTGTGCAGTAGGTGCTTTATCGGTTACGGTTGTCATTTGCTCAGGGCCTTCGATAATTAAATCTTTATCCTGCTCAATTACACCGTTTAATAAGGTTTTAAATTGTTTTTTGCTCAACTCAACCTCGTTACGTTGTAAAATAACGCGGTTTTTCTTTTTACTGAATAACTCAATCGCTTCTGTTTGGTAAGAAGGTGCAATTAATACTTCAAAGAAAAGATTGTTGATTTCCTGGGCCGTTTCTAAATCTACCTCAACATTGGTAATCAATACACCACCAAAAGCAGAAACCGGATCACAGGCTAATGCATCAATCCAGGCTTGTTTAACAGTAGGGCGGGAAGCAATACCACAAGCGTTTGTATGTTTTAAGATTGCAAAAGTTGGATCTTCAAATTCATCGATCAAAGCAACAGCTGCATCCACATCAACCAAATTGTTGTAAGAAAGTTCTTTACCGTTCAATTTGGTAAACATGGCATCTAAATCGCCATAAAATACGCCACCTTGATGAGGGTTTTCGCCATAACGTAAAGTTTTAGCTTCAGTTACACTTTGTTTGAAAACATCAAGCGGTTCTTCTGTATTGAAGTAATTAAAAATTGCAGTATCGTAGTGTGAAGAAGTATGGAAAGCTGTTTTAGCGAACGATTTACGTTGTGCCAATGTAGTTTCGCCATTTTGTGCTTCTAATTGGGCTTGTAAAGTAGGGTAGTCGTTTTTCGATGCGATAATTACAACATCGTTAAAGTTTTTCGCAGCGGCACGGATTAAGGAAATACCACCGATATCGATTTTCTCGATAATTTCTTCTGGTGTTCCGCCTGCTTTTACGGTTTCTTCAAAAGGATACAAGTCAACAATAACCAAATCAATTTCAGGGATTTCATATTCAGCAATCTGCTCCTGGTCGCCAGCTAATGCTCTACGGTTTAAAATTCCGCCAAATACTTTTGGGTGCAAGGTTTTAACACGTCCGCCTAAAATAGATGGATAACCTGTTAAATCTTCAACCGCCGTAACCGGAAGGTTTAAATCTTTGATGAACTGCTCTGTTCCGCCGGTAGAAAATAATTGTACCCCTTGTGCGGCCAACAATTTTACCAATGGCTCCAAACCATCTTTATAATATACTGAGATTAAAGCGTTTTTGATTTTAATGGATTGACTCATTCTACTGAAAATTTTGAGCCGCAAAGGTAGTAAAACAGAGGCATTTATTTAGGTGCAGAATCCAATAAAAATGAAATAATTTATATATTTTTACTTGTTGGGTATTTTTTCTTTTCTGACAGCATTTTTAAGCTTTATTTACGAAGATAATACTGCTGCTAACGAGTGCCCAATTATTTTATATGTGTTGCTATTTGGTTGCCTGGAAGGTGTTCCACCAATCTTCTAAAACATCTATTACCGGGAGGAGGCTTTTACCTACATTGGTTAGTTTATACTCTACGCGTGGTGGAGATTCTGCAAAAGCTTCGCGGAGGATAAGGCCATCGCGTTCCATTTCTTTAAGCTGTGTTGTGAGCGTACCCTGGCTTAATAAATTCATCTCGCGTTTAAGCTCGCCGAACCGCTTAGGACATTGTGCTGCAATAGCTTTAATGAGCATAATTTTCCATTTACCCCCAATGATCTTAAAAACACCTGTCAATGGGGAGTCATTTAAAAATAAATCCTGATTTTCTCCATTTGTAACTGCTTTATACTCATTATTGGTACTGTTTTGCATACTTGGTACGGTTTATAAGACTACTTGATTGCCGTTAAAGCGTTTTCTTACTTTAAATTTTAAATATAAGAAAAACAAGGGTATGAAAAAAAATCAAAGGTGGTTCCTGTTGTTAATTGTGTGTTCGGCTATATTTTTATCTGTATTGGATCTGTTCATTGTAAATGTAGCCCTTCCCGCCATCAAATCTGGAATTAAAGGCACCGATGCCGATATGCAATTTGTAATCGTGATGTATATTGTGGGTTATGCTTCCTTTCTTATCACTGGCGGGCGGGCAGGTGAATATTTTGGAAAGAAAAAGGTTTTTCTAACCGGAATGTTGGTCTTTACCACTGCTTCTTTTGTTTGTGGGTTTTCACAATCGGCAACCCAGTTAAACATTGCCAGGTTTATTCAGGGAGTAAGTGCTGCTTTTATGGTTCCGCAAGGAATGTCTTTTATCCCAGATTTATTTCCCGATCCTAAAGAAAGAGTAAAAGTGCTCGGTATGTATGGTAGTATTGCAGGCATTGCCTCTGTTGTTGGTCAGTTTTTAGGAGGCTTAATCCCTGATCTGGAAATGATTTCACAAAGCTGGCGTTTGATTTTTTTGATAAACGTACCTGTCGGGCTAATTGCTGTTGCATTGGGCTTTAAATACCTTAAAGAGTCGCAGGTAAAAATCGCTGAGAAATTTGATTTTACCGGAGGCTTGCTGCTGATGTTAACTTTAACGGCATTTATTTATCCACTTATCCAGGGGAGGGAATTGAATTGGCCAATATGGAGCATTTTGATGCTGGTACTATCGGTAGTTTTGCTACTTGCTTTTATTTATCATCAGTGGTTAAGCAAAAGGTTGGGGAAAAATCCTTTGCTCAATATAAAGGTGTTTAAGAATTTCGATTTCAGGATAGGGCTTTTAATTTCGCTATTTTATTATCTTGTTCAGGATTCTTACTTTTTGATCAATACCGTTTACTTACAAAACGGGATGGGCATTAGTTCCGTCCATACCGGAATCTACTTTGTTTGCCAGGGAATGGGTTACGTGCTCGCATCCATGTTTTTTGCAAGCCGGGTAACCCGTTATGGTAAATATGTATCGTTGTTCGGATCGGTTATTATGATTGTGGCACTCGTTTTTCACCTAATTATATTTAATTCACCTGATGCCCTTCAATGGCAAATTACCATTATATTGTTTGTTTATGGGGTTGGCTGTGGTACAATTCTACCTTCATTGATGACTATATCTTTAAAAAGTATTGCTGAAGATATGTTAGGTGCCTCATCGGGCATTTATTTAACCCTGCAGCAGATTTCGGTGGCTATAGGGGTTGCTGTAGTGGGAGGCGTTTTTTTTCAACACCTGGATAATCCATCGGTATTAACTTTGTTCCCGGTTGCTTACCGATGGGCAACATTATTAAATATAGGGTTCCTCATTATTGTAAGTGTTTTATTGGCTTTGACACCAAAAGCAAACAAAGGATATACTTAATTTGTGAGATGGGGAATCTTATATAAAAGCTATTTTTTGATCTTTCTTACTATGGTTTCTACAATACGTGGGTAATGCTGGTGTTCGAGCTGCTGACCTTTAAACTTTACCATTTCCAGGTTATCGTTTTTGTCTATTCTGTACCTGGCCTGATAAATATATTCACCTTCATCATAGTTTTCATTAACATAATGAATGGTTATTCCGCCTTCAGTTTCGCCGGCGGCCATAACGGCATTGTGTACATGGTCTCCATACATGCCTTTACCGCCAAATTTAGGAAGGATTGCCGGATGGATATTTACAATTCTCCCAGGGTAGGCATGGATCAGGTTTTTAGGGATCAGCCAGAGAAAACCCGCAAGCACAATAAAATCGATTTCAAGATTTTTGAGAAGGTCTATTATTTCGTCGGTTTTATAGAACTCGTTTTTGTCGAAAATATGAGTGGGGATTTCGAAATTATCAGCCCGCTGTAATACATAGGCATCGGCATTGTTGGTTAATACCAAAGATATTTCTATTTCATTACTCCGTTTAAAATGCTCCATCAGTTTTTGGGCATTGGAGCCAGAACCTGATGCAAAGATGGCTATTCGTTTTTTCACTCAAAATCGTTTTGCCCAAAAATAGTATTTTTAAGCCTGTTTTCTTAATGGAAAGGAAATTTTATTGAATTAAGTTAAAGTATTTATAATGAATAATTTTAACGTATTTTTGCGGTTCGGAAATGGGGTTCAATTTTAATGAAAAAAAAGTTGAAAGTGTTTTGTAATTTAAAAACATTAATCCTATATTTGCAACCCGAATTATAGGAAACGAATAAGAAAAATAAAAGGCTAAATAGAAATGGCAAATCATAAATCTTCATTAAAAAGAATTAGAGCAAACGCAACAAAACGTTTACGTAACAGATATCAGGCAAAAACTACACGTACCTTTATTAAAAGATTACGTGCTGCAGAAGATAAAAAATCTGCATCTGATTTATTGCCTAAAGTAATCTCTATGTTAGATCGTTTAGCTAAAAAGAATATTATCCACAAAAACAAAGCGGCTAACAACAAATCAAAATTAACGAAATTCGTTAATGGTTTAAAATAAGCCAATTTTTTTACGATATTAGTAAAGGCATCCTAACCCAAAGTTAGGATGCCTTTTTTTGTCTAAAAAAATGGAAAATTACGAACAGAAACTAGGTATAAAGTTATGGGCTGAAGAAGATCGCCCGCGTGAAAAACTTTTATTACATGGCCGAAGACATTTAACAGATGCCGAACTGATTGCTATTTTAATTGGCTCGGGAAATAGAAATGAAACCGCTGTCGATTTAAGCAAAAGAATTTTGTCGTTCTACGATAACAATTTAACAAAACTGGGAAGAGCTTCTATTCTGGAGCTTTCCAGGTTTAGGGGTATTGGAGAAGCCAAAGCATTAACTATTATTGCCGCTCTAGAGCTTGGTTTGAGGCGAAAGGAAACTGCTGAAGAGGCCATTACCCATGTTACTACTTCTAACGATGTTTATAAATATTTACATCAAACTTTCGCTAATCTCAATCACGAAGAGTTCTGGATATTACTCCTGAACAGGTCTAACCGGGTAATAGGTAAATTTTTGATCAGTAAGGGGGGACAGGCAGGAACAGTAGCCGATCCGAAAATTATTTTTAAAACAGCTTTGGAAAACAATGCCGCAAATATTGTATTGGCACATAACCATCCTTCGGGAAGTTTAAAGCCTAGTGAAAGCGACGATAAATTGACCAGGGATATGGTTGCTTCAGGAAATTTGCTTAGTCTGTATGTAGTTGATCACCTGATTTTTGCCAATAACCGTTATTATAGTTATCGGGATGAAGATTTAATTTAAAAGATATTTGGTTGTTAAAGTACAATTAACCTTAAATTAGTATAATAGCGGCTTAAAATTAGGTGTTACTGGCTAACCAGCATTAATTAAATTGTGTAATTATATTTATGAATACTTTAAAAATCATCCCTGTTTTTCTTTTGTTAACCGTTATGGCATTTGCGCAAAAAACGGCAGTCCCAATTAATATTATTACGTACAATATTCGTTTAAATGTAGCATCTGATGGTGTTAATGCCTGGCCTAACCGGAAAGATAATGTTAAGGCCCTGGTGAAATTTCATGATGCTGATATTCTTTGTGTACAGGAAGCCTTACCTGAACAGTTTGATGCGCTTTTGGAGAATTCCAATTTCGATGTAGTGGGTGTTGGCCGTGAAGATGGTAAAAGAAAGGGCGAATTTTCTGCCGTTTATTTTGATAAAAACAGGTTCACTAAAAAGGATGGTGGAACTTTTTGGTTGTCAGAGACACCAGATATTCCATCAAAAGGTTGGGATGCCGCGCTTAACCGGATATGCAGCTGGGCTAAATTGTATGATAAGCAGAATAAAAAAGAGTTTATCGTTTTTAATACACATTACGATCATATTGGTGTTCAGGCCAGGATCGAATCAGCTAAACTGCTTAAAAGTAAAATACAGCAGATTGCACCAACGCTACCAGTTGTTTTTACCGGCGACTTAAACGTAACGCCAGAAACAGAAGCCATTGCTACCATAAAATCTTTTCTTATCGATGCAAAAGATGTTTCTGTAGAGCCACCATACGGTCCGACAGGTACTTTTAATGGTTTTGATTTTAACAGTGACTTGAAAAACAGGATCGACTACATTTTTGTAAACAAAGGATTTAAGGTGCAGAAATTTGCCGTATTAACTGATAGTAAGGATAAAAGGTATTATTCTGATCATTTACCTGTTTTTTGCAGACTTTGGTTTTAATAGATGCTGTTAAAATCTTTGTTTCCCTTTCAATTTGAGCTCTTTGGTAATCAATACCATTATCACTATATTTTCGAAACACTGGCATTTATAATTGGTGTTAGGTTGTATTATTTCTATAAAAAAGGGATTAAAGACCCGATATCTGACGAAAACAGGTTGTGGATTATGTTGGGCGCTATGCTTGGAGCATTAATCGGCTCGCGTGTAATTGCTGTACTCGAAACGCCTGAAGTACTCCACCACCTTAGTTTTTCAGTTCTTTATCAAAGTAAAACCATTGTTGGCGGTTTGCTTGGCGGTTTGTTCGGTGTTGAATTAATAAAAAAGATAATAGGTGTGAATATCGCCTCAGGAGATATCTACGTAATCCCGATTTTGGTTGCCCTTATTATTGGCCGTATAGGTTGCTTTTCCATGGGCATCGACGAGCCAACCTATGGCATCCCTACCCATTTTTTTACAGGTATTGATTTGGGCGATGGCATATTGCGGCATCCCATTATGCTCTATGAAATGGTTTACCTCATACTTTTGATTTTTTTGTTCAATGGCTTGAAAAATAAGATTTTGATCAATGGAGACCGGTTTAAATTGTTTATGGTATTGTATTTTCTTTTCCGTTTTTGTGTAGAATTTATAAAGCCTTACCATTCATTATTTTTAAATTTAAGCAGCATTCATTGGTCTGCATTGTTTATTTTTATTTATTATTATAAATTCATCATCAGAATTTCGAAACAGATTTTACATAAACGGTAAATATTATGGCCAATACCAGAGATTATATATATTACGATTATACCAAAAGTCTTTGCCCCGAATGTTTACAGCTTTGCGATGCGAAAATTGTTTTTCAGGACGCTAAGGTATTTATGCTGAAAAACTGCAGAACGCATGGCGATAGCAAAGTAATGATTGCTGATGATGTGGAATATTACAAACAGATCCGCAATTACAATAAACAATCGGAAATGCCACTTAAGTTTAATACCAAAGTGCATTACGGTTGCCCTTACGATTGTGGTTTATGCACCGATCATGAACAACATTCGTGTTTAACCGTAATAGAGGTCACTGATCGTTGCAACCTGGCCTGTCCAACCTGTTATGCCATGTCATCGCCAAGTTATGGCAGGCACAGAACTTTGGCGGAGATAGAACGTATGATGGATGTTGTCGTTGCAAACGAAGGTGAGCCAGATGTGGTTCAGCTTTCGGGTGGAGAACCAACCGTACACCCCGATTTTTTTAAGATTTTAGATCTTGCCAAAACGAAACCCATTAAACATTTAATGGTAAATACGAATGGGATCAGGATTGCAAAAGATATTAGCTTTGTAGAAAAATTAGCAAGCTATATGCCCGATTTCGAAATTTACTTGCAATTTGATAGTTTCAGCGCCGAAGTATTAACCAAGCTAAGAGGAGAAGACCTTACCGAGGTGAGAAGAAAAGCCATCGATCACCTCAATCAGTTTAATGTATCTACTACTTTGGTGGTTACCTTGCAAAATGGGCTTAATGATCATGAAATTGGCGATATTTTAGATTATGCGCTTAAACAGAAATGTGTTCGTGGGGTTACTTTTCAGCCTACTCAGGTTGCCGGAAGAAATGATGATTATAATGATCAACAGGGAAGAATAACGCTAACTGAGGTGCGCAGAAAAATTTATGAGCAATATCCTATTTTTACTCCTCAGGATTTAATCCCGGTGCCCTGTAATCCCGATGCGCTATGTATGGCCTATGCGTTAAAAATCGGCGATGAAGTGATCCCGATGACACATCTGATCAATCCGGAAGATTTACTCAACAATTCCAAAAATACCATCGTTTTCGAACACGATGAAAAATTGAAAGAACACATGCTCAATCTTTTTAGTACAGGTGTTTCGGTAGATTGTGCCGAAGATACCTTTGGCGAATTGATGTGTTGCCTGCCAAGGGTAAAATCAGATAGTTTAAGTTACGATAATTTATTTCGGATTATCATCATGAATTTTATGGATCCGCTGGATTTTGATGTACGCGCTGTTAAAAAATCATGCGTGCACATTGTGAGCGATAAATATAAAATGGTACCCTTCGAAACCATGAATATTTTTTACCGCGACAACAAAATAGATCTGATCAGGGAAAAATTAAATATGAACTAACATGGAAGAAGGTTTATTCGGATTGTTAATTATTTACTGCCTTACAGCAGTTGTACTCTTTATAGTGGGGATTATTCAGATTATTATTAAATCATCAAGGAACGAGCCCGTAAAACCTGGATTAAAACTGCTTATCATTTCGGTAATTATGGTGGTAATCGGTTTTGGTGCCTGTGCAGTATTGCTTGCCAACAGTTAATCTCAAATTAAGCTCATGGAAATTTTTATTGTATATTGGGTAATTGTAGTATTGTTGTTTGTAATTGGCATCATTCAGATCATTGTAAAAGCTGCGAAAAATCAACCCGTTAAACCCGGCCTTAAACTGGTTATTGCATCTGTTATCATGCTGGTAATAGGAGCAGGCGCATGTGCAGTAATTCTATCTAATTTAAATATTGGCCATTAGTCATTTTTATTGTGTCAAGATTGCGGGTTTAGCTTTCTCCTTTGACCTTTAAATAATATCTTTGCGTTTTATAGAAATAGAGTATCAGTCGAGATTTGTCTTGATACCTGATACTCACTACCTGATACTCCAAATGAAAATATCATATAACTGGTTAAAACAATTCGTACAGATCGATAAAACACCTCAAGAGCTTTCGTTAATTCTTACCAATGTTGGTTTAGAAGTAGAAAGTGTAGAAAAAGTGCAGCCTGTTGTGGGTGGTTTAGAGGGCTTGGTTATCGGAGAAGTATTAACCTGTGTTCAGCACCCCAATGCCGATCGTTTGCGCATTACTACAGTAAACGTTGGTGGTAAAGAAAACCTTCAGATTGTTTGCGGTGCTCCAAATGTAGGCGCTGGCCAAAAAGTGGTAGTAGCTACTGTAGGCACAACAGTATACCCATTAGAGGGTGAGCCCTTTAAAATCAAAGAATCAAAAATCAGGGGAGAACTTTCGCAGGGGATGATCTGTGCCGAAGATGAAATTGGTTTAGGTAAATCGCATGATGGGATTATGATCCTTGCTGAGGATACCGAAATAGGGATCCTTGCTAAAGACCATTTCAAAATGGATGATGATTTTGTTTTCGAAATCGGATTAACACCAAACCGTGCCGATGCGGCTTCACATTTAGGTGTGGCGAGAGATTTAGCGGCTTATTTCAGAAGCGAGTATGAAATGCCTGATCTTTCAGCTTTTAAAACGGATAACGAAAATCTGGTAATTCCGGTAGAAGTAGAAGATTTAGCAGCTTGTCCGCGCTACAGCAGCCTAACACTTTCTGGCGTTACCGTAAAAGAATCGCCAGAGTGGTTAAAAGATAAATTAAAGGTAATTGGTTTGCGTCCGATCAATAATGTGGTTGATATTACCAATTATGTGCTTCATGGTTTAGGTCAGCCTTTACACGCTTTCGATGCCGATAAAATTACCGGTGGAAAAGTAATCGTGAAAAAAGTTGCCGAAGGAACGCCATTTGTAACCCTTGATGATGTTGAACGTAAGTTGAGTGCAGATGATTTAATGATCTGCAATACTGAAGCGCCAATGTGTATTGCAGGTGTTTTCGGTGGAAAATCTTCGGGAGTTGATGTCAATACCAAAAATATCTTCTTAGAAAGTGCTTACTTTAATTCGGTTTCTGTACGTAAAACTTCTAAAAGACATGGGTTAAAAACAGATGCCTCTTTCCGTTACGAGCGTGGTACTGATCCTGAAATTACAGTTACGGCTTTAAAATATGCAGCATTATTAATTAAAGAACTGGCTGGCGGAGAAATTTCTTCATCAGTTTCTGATATTTATCCAAGTCATATCAAGCCTTTCGAGTTTGAAGTAAGTTATACCAACATCAATAAATTAATTGGTGCAAATATTCCATCAGCCGAAATTAAACACATTATTACCGCTTTGGGTATTGCAGCGACCAATACCTCTGAAGATACTTTGGCTTTAAGAGTACCATCGTTTAAAGTTGATGTAACCCGCGAATGTGATATTACAGAAGAAGTATTGCGTATTTACGGTTATAACAATATCGAAATCCCTTCAAAGGTAAATGCATCGCTTTCTTACAGCATTAAGCCTGAAAAAGAAAATACGCACAACGTAATTGCGGATATGCTTACCTCAAACGGTTATGCAGAAATTATGTGCAATTCGTTGACTAAATCGGCCTATTCGAAAAATTTAGACGAAGCCGTATTTATTTTGAATCCCTTAAGCAGTGATTTAAATGTGATGCGCCAGCATTTGTTGATGCCAGCATTAGAGAGTGTAGCTTACAACCAGAACCGTAAAAATGCTGATGTTAGGTTTTATGAATTCGGTAAAACCTATCATTTAATTAATGAGCAGTATGTAGAGCGATCAAGGTTATTATTGTTGATTTCGGGTGCTAAACAGAGCGAGCAATGGAACCACAATGCTAAACCGGCAACTTTCTATAATTTAAAAGCGGCAGTTGATGCGATTATATCACGTTTAGGTATTGCAAGCTACCAATCTGATGCTTTAAATGACGAAAACTTTGCTTATGGGATTAAATATTTCCGTGGAGATAAAACCCTGGTAAGTTTTGGCGCGGTTTCAAAAGCCGACCGTAAAGTAGCCGATGTAAATGCAGAGGTTTTTTATGCTGATTTTGATTGGGCTGCCTTGTTGGATATTGTAAGGAAAAATAAAATTGTTAATAAAGAAGTTTCTAAGTATCCGCAAGTGCGCAGAGATTTATCTTTATTGATCGATCAGGCCGTAACTTTTGATACTTTAAAAGGCATTGCTTTCAAAACCGATAAAAAGCTGATCAAGGAGGTTGGTGTTTTCGATGTATATGTTGGTGATAAATTACCTGAAGGTAAAAAATCGTATGCATTGAACTTCATTTTGCAGGATGAAGAACAAACCTTGACCGATAAGCAGATTGAAAACACGATGCAGAAATTAATCGCGAATTTAACGGCACAAGCTGGTGCAGAAATTAGGAAATAAAATATAAATTCGTATTTTTAGAAATAAATTCATGGCTTCTGTTGCAGATCAATTAGATAAAGTATTACAAAAAACGGCTCAGGTATTAGAGCTATGTAATGCGCTACAGGAAGAAAATGATTTATTAAAGCTTGAAAATCAATCGTTAAAAGTAGCACTCGATACAGCGAAGGGCAAAAATGTAGAACTTGATGAAAAATTAAGGGTTACAAAATTGGCTAAAAGTATAGAGGGAACAAGCGAAAAATCGCTTGACATTAAACAAAAAATTAACGATTTTGTGCGGGAGATTGATAAAAGTATTGCATTATTAAAAAAATAATGATGCAGAGAAATCAGAAACTAAGCTAAACAAATGGGAGAAATCTCGATTAAAATAACCATTTCCGACCGTATTTATCCACTAAAGGTGAATATGGAAGAGGAAGAAATTGTGAGACGGGCAGCAAAAATGATCAATGAACGCATAAAAGATTATCAGGATAATTATGCGGTTAGAGATAAGCAGGATCTTCTTTCTATGGCAGTGTTACATTATGCAACAGCCGTATTGAGAACAGAGAATAAAGTACAAAACCAGGATACTGCTGTTGCTGATAAAGTTGAAGAATTGGATGTTTTACTCAGTAATTTCTTTTCAAAATAAGGTTCGTTCTTTCGGCGATTCGTCACTCTGAACTTGTTTCAGAGCCTAAAATAATTTAGGATGACAGCGCCAATATTTAGCATAAAAACATAGCCGCGGCTAGTTTTTGAGTTTCAAATTTTATAAAACTTAACACTTCAATATCTATAGGGTTAAGAGGGCGTATTTCATCTGCTATGGCACCTGAAAATGGCTTAAACCCTAATTATGCTTAGTTGAGGTTTAAAATGTATGAGACTTTAAAAATTAGTTGCGGTTTTTTTTTACTTAAAAAACAAAATGGAAATAGTTGAAATATTAGGATACGTATTTGCCGTAATAGCGGGTATAGCTATCGGAGTGGTGGTAGGAAGATTCCTCCTGCGTAACTTGCTTAAACAGCAGGAAGTTGCCGCACAGAACAAAGTGAAAAAGATTTTAAAAGATGCAGAAAACAATGCAGAGATCTTAAAAAAGAATAAACTTTTAGAAGCAAAAGAAAAGTTTTTGCAAATGAAAGCTGAGCATGAGCAGGAAGTGAATGCCAAAAACAATAACATTAACCAACGCGAAAATACCATGAAGCAGAAAGAGCAATCGGTAAATCAGCGCATGGAAAATTTTAATAAGAAAGAACAAGAACTCGATAAGCAAAAAAGCGTTTTAGAAAAGCAAACCGAAATTGCGATTAAAAAGCAAGAAGAAGTTGAAGTGCTTAAAAACCAGCACCTAAAACAATTAGAAACCATTGCTGGTCTATCTGCCGAAGAAGCTAAAGAGCAATTGGTAGAAAATCTGAAACAAGAAGCCCGTACACAGGCAATGATGCAGGTAAAGGATATTGTCGATGAGGCAAAGTTAACAGCGAGCAAAGAAGCTAAAAAAGTAGTCATCCAAACCATTCAACGTACCGCTACCGAAGCAGCAATCGAAAATTCGGTTTCTATTTTTCATATCGAAAGCGACGAGATTAAAGGTCGTGTTATTGGTAGAGAGGGTAGAAATATCCGTGCTTTAGAAGCTGCTACCGGAATTGAGATTATTGTTGATGATACACCGGAAGCAATTATTTTATCAGGTTTCGATCCTGTAAGAAGGGAAATTGCCCGTTTGGCTTTGCACCGTTTGGTAACAGATGGTCGTATCCACCCGGCTCGTATCGAGGAAATTGTAGCGAAAACCAAAAAACAGATCGAAGACGAAATTGTAGAGATTGGTGAGCGTACAGTGATCGATTTAGGTATCCATGGTTTACACCCTGAGTTAATCCGTATGGTTGGCCGTATGCGTTACCGTTCATCTTACGGACAAAACTTGTTACATCACTCTCGTGAGGTAGCTAATTTCTGTGCGACGATGGCTGCCGAATTAGGCTTAAATGCTAAAATGGCTAAACGTGCAGGTTTATTACATGATATAGGTAAAGTGCCTGATGATAATCCTGAATTGCCACACGCAATTTTAGGTATGCAATTGGCCGAGAAATATAAAGAGCACCCTGAAATCTGTAATGCTATTGGTGCCCACCACGATGAAATTGAGATGACTTCAATGATCTCTCCAATTGTACAGGCTTGTGATGCGATCTCTGGTGCTCGCCCCGGTGCGCGTCGTGAAGTGGTAGAAAGTTATATCAAACGCCTGAAAGATTTAGAAGAGCTGGCTTTATCTTACCCTGGCGTAGAAAAAACGTTTGCAATTCAGGCTGGTAGAGAATTACGTGTAATTGTAGAAAGTGAACGTATTACTGATGCACAGGCAGAACTTTTAGCTGCAGATATTTCAACCCGTATTCAAACCGAAATGACCTATCCAGGACAGATTAAGGTTACTGTAATCAGAGAAACCCGTTCTGTAGCATTTGCAAAATAAAGAAGTCAATTCGCCGAATCGTCATCCTGAACTTGTTTCAGGATCTTAGTAATAGAAAGATGCTGAAATAAATTCAGCGTGACGAACGGTTTAATAAACAAAATATTAAGCGATGGATATTCCATCGCTTTTTTTTATTTTTACATAATGAGCAAGCAAACCATAACAATAGAACCCAAACGGCCAGTAGATGTACTTTTTGATAAGTATGCCGAAAGTCACCAAAATCCAACAAATAAGCTGGTGCACTGGATCTGTGTTCCGTTAATTGTATTCAGCTTACTGGGTTTGATCTGGCAGATCCCTTTTCCGCATATCGGTTTTTTAGGTAGCTACAACGGTTTCTTTAACTGGGCGTCTTTTCTATTGGCCTTTAGCCTGTATTATTACTTTACACTTTCGCCTGTGTTGTTTTTCTTAATGATCTGGGTAGTGGGTTTAATGAGTTACATCATCGTAAAAATTGAGCAAGCAGTAGGTTTAGGTAGCGGAACGGCCTATGCTATTTATGCAGCAATATTTGTAGCCGCCTGGATTGGTCAGTTTATCGGGCATAAAATTGAGGGGAAAAAACCTTCATTCCTTGATGATGTTAAGTTCTTGTTAATAGGTCCGATCTGGTTATTGCACTTCATTTGCAAGAAAGTGGGTATTCGTTATTGATCCGGAAAGCGCTTAACTTTTAGTTAACTTTAAGGTAAAGGAATGTTAATTAACACCTAACCTGTAGTTAACACTGTGGTAATACTTTTGCCCTTATCAAATAAAGGCAAATTGGACTTACTAAACTCTTTTAAAAGAGCGGCACTCACTGTGTTCGCTTTAACGATCAGCATATTATCATATGCACAGACAGGAAAAATTTCTGGAACAGTTACCGATAAAAAAACCGGTGAAACCTTAATTGGAGTAACGGTTAAAATTAAAGGTACAACTAAAGGTACTTCTACAGGTGCTGATGGTAAATATACTATTGCTGCATTGCAAGATGGTAAATTTATTATCGAAGCATCGTATGTAGGTTATGCTACAAAGGAAGTTCCGGCTGTAGAAGTAAATGGTGGAGGTACAACTACCTTAAACCTGGCACTTGAAGAATCAAATTCTCAAAAATTAGCTGATGTACAAGTAAAGGGTGTAGCTGGTAAAGAAAGCGAAACTGCTTTACTATCATTGCAAAAAAATGCAATAGAAATTAAACAGGGTATCGGAATCCAGGAACTATCCAGAAAAGGTGTAAGCGATGTTGAAGAAGGATTAACCAAAATTACTGGTATTACCAAAGTAGATGGAAGAGGTTTATTTGTAAGGGGTTTAGAAGATAGGTATAACAACTTATTAATAAATGGTTTAGCCGTTCCTTCTAACAATCCTTTCAAAAAGATTATCCCTTTAGATCTTTTCCCAACAGACATTGTAAGTGTTTTAGAAACTTACAAAACTTTTAACTCGGGCTTATATGGCGATTTTGCCGGCGGAACTTTTAACATTGTAACCGCAAAAGGCGAAAAAGCAGTAACGAAAATTAATATTGGTACAAGCTTTCTTTCTAATAGTAGCTTTAAGGAATTTTTAAGGCCGGAAGGTGAGACTTCAGTTGGCGATTACTTTGGTTTTCCCAGCAATGACCGAAGCATACCTAAGGTTTTCGGCAAGAAGCCATCAGCTTATACCATGACTGCAAATGAAGCCAACTCACAGTTTGACTCTGGCTTCGATGTAGAAGAAGGAAATGCGCCTTTAAATACAAATATTGGTATACTACATACACAAAAAATCAGGTTCGAAAATAATCGCTCATTCCAGTATTTGGTTTCAATTAATACCGATAACAATTTTCAGATTAGAAAAGGTGTAGATCGTTTCTTTAATACCGCACAAGGTATTTATGACAACAACTTATATACCACTAAATATAGGTTTTCTACCAATTCATCGTTATTAGGTGCAATTAATTATGCTACCAACAGGTTAAACCTTAATTTAAATGCCTTTTATTTAAAAGGAACAGAAACGATGATTCAGGATCAGGTGGGTTATACCAATAGCCAGGCTACAGTTACTAACTCATTTATCCGTTTAAACCAGTTGCAAAAAACCGATTTCTTTACCGGTCAGTTGTTCGCGAATTATAAAATAACGGAAGACGATAGGCATAGCGTAAGGGCAGGAGCTTCTTATTCGAAAACAGGCTACGAACTTCCGGACAGAAAATCTTTTAAAGGTGCAATGCTTGATAATAATACCACATCAATCAGCTATACTGGTAACAGTATCACCAGACAGTATATGGACTTTAACGGCGATTTCTTCGGATCTGGTTTATTGGAATACAATTTCAAGTTTGGAAACGATGATCTTGCAAAAGCCCATAAACTTACTGTAGGTTACAATGGCTCTTTCAATAAGATCGAATCTAATTTCAGGTTTTTAGTTTCACAAAACCTGGCCTCTAACAACGCTACTTTTAATACCAATCAGCCTGATGCTACCCTAGCCGGGCAGATCGCCAATGGTGGCTTTACTTATAACGAAGGTACGGGTGCAACCTACCTGGCCCGCATGCAAGAAAGTGTTAACGCAGGTTATGCCGATTTATCGCTGGTTATCGGTGATAAAATCAACATCAACGGAGGGCTAAGGGTAGAGCAATCAGAAAGAATTACCAGGTTCCGAAATCCAGGAACTATTGATGATCCTTTTGTAAGGGTAACCAAAAACAATACTGATATTTTACCTGCTGTAAACTTTAAATATTCGGTTACTGATAAAACGAACTTAAGGCTTTCACTTTCAAAAACCTTAACCAAACCGGTTATTATGGAAGCTTTCCCATTGGAGTTCGTAAACCCGGATGCGACAATTGAAAATGGTAACCCCAATGTGGTAAATAGTAAAAACTACAATGTTGATGTAAAATATGAGTTTTTCCCTTCTAATACAGAAATGTTTGCCATAACCGGATTTGCCAAATATTTGAAGAATCCTATAGAACGTTTATTTACACCAACCGCTGGAAGTGGTGGTTTAGCTATCACTTATGATAACTCTAAAAAAGCAGTTTTATACGGTGCTGAATTAGAGTTTTTACTGCAGCTATCGAGGTTTAGCGAATCACTTTCTAATTTCTCAGTTGGTTTCAATACATCGTTGATGTATACCCAAACTACTATTGATAAGGTAAAAAATAGTGCAGAAACTGCTGCTATTGGTAACGAGAATACCCGCAAGTTGCAGGGCGCTTCACCATGGTTAATCAATGCCGATATCAAACACGAAAGTAATTTTAGTAAAAACTGGAAAAGCACCATCACATTAGCCTATAATATCTATGGCGAACGTATTTATGCGGTAGGTACCAATGGCTTAGATAACTACTACGAGAAACCATTTGGAAAATTGGATCTGATCTGGAGCAACAAGATTTCGAGCAAGTGGGATTTAAAGTTTGGCGTAGAGAATATCTTAAATCCAACTTATAAAGTTGATTTGGGCGAAAAGAGCTTAGTTAAAATATACGAGAACAGCCTTACTGTTAAAGATTATAAAAGAGGTGTTGGGGTGTCGTTAGGCCTTGGCTACACATTCTAATTTAATATTACAATTTCTTAACCTTCGGTTTACGTAATGTTAAACCTGGGTTAATGTATTCAGAACATAGGAAAACTAAATTTACACATCAAAGGAAAATTAAAAAGATTAAAAATGAAAAAATTACTTTATGCAATTGCTGTGTCAGCTACAATTTTTACGGGCTGTTCAAAAGACGAAGATGATGAAATCCCTACAAAAGTTCCGGTAGTAGGCGAAATCACAGGCGATATTACAGCTAACAGGACATTGGCTTTTGGTAATTATACGTTAAAAGGTATTGTTAAAATTCAATCAGGTGTTACGTTAACTATCGAGGCCGGTTCTACTTTTACCGCTGATAAAACTGATGGTGATGATGGTTTAGTAGTATTAAATGGTGGTAAGCTGATTGCCAATGGTACTGCAGATAATCCGATCGTATTAACCGAAAAATCAAAAGTTGGTGGTTCTTGGAACGGTATCATCATGTATGGTGATGCGCCGATTGTAAACTCAGCAGCACCAGGGGTACAAACTTCAAACTCCGAGGATGGTTTATTATTGCCATATGGTGGATCTAACGCTGCCCACAATGGTGGTTCATTAAAATATGTAAGGGTAGAATATGCAGGTCGCGTAATTACTACCAACTCAAAAGAGCAAAACGGTTTCTCTTTCTACTCAGTGGGTAGTGGAACAGTATTAGAAAACCTGGTTTCTTATAAAGGAAATGATGATGGTTTCGAATTTTATGGTGGTACTGTAAGTGCTAAAAACTTAATCTCTTATGGTAATGCTGATGACGCTTTTGATTGGCAAGATGGCTGGAGAGGTCAAGACAATACCAATTGGTATGCTTATCAAACTGGTGTGGCTAACTATGGTATGGAAGTAGAAGCAAAAAGTATTAACAATGCATTTTGGCCTAAAGTAACCAACATTACTTTAAAAAGAGCTACTGGTACTACAACTGAAGCACAAAGCGAAATCCAGTTAGATGCTTTCCAGTTTAAAGCAGAAGGTAATGGCGATTACAGCAATATCGTAATTGATGGATATAATAGCCAAACAACTCCAACAGTACTTGTCGGTGGGGCTGTTCAAATCAAAGATTTAATTACTTATGACCATCAGGTAACAACGGGGAAAATTAAGTTAACTAATGTTAAAGTAACTAATACCCCTACATTGTTCATCGCTGGTGCAGCAACTTTCACAGTAAACGCAGCGAGTTTTGGTACAAACTGGACAGTTTCTACCACTGCAACAGGCGCTTCTTTAACAAAAGGAAAATGGGCTACTGTTGATGGTGTAGATTTGTTAGCTAATTTATAAGAATTACTTATTCTTTATAAGAATTTTTGAAAAGGGTGTTTGCCGTTAAGGCAAACACCCTTTTTTTGTTAATATTATTTCGAGTATAATTAATTGCTATTTCGTTTTTATGTAATGTATTTTTATTTGATGTTCATTGGCTTATTTATTCTTAAACTTAATGCATAGTTAATTTTTGTTTAACCTATTGTGTGTATTTTTAGTTATGAAAAATCTAAATACCTATGTTCTTAAAATTGCAATAGTTGCAGTTTTATCAATCACTTCCTTAACGGGATGCAAAAGAGAAGTAAACGTTCCGAAATTGGAGGTCAATAATAAATTAGATGCTACACAAAAAAATAGATTAATAAAATATTTGGCCATATCAATGAGTGTGGGTATTAATGAAATCGTATATGATGAAAACAAATGCGAGTTTACTGTAAGGGGTGGAGCATATAAAGTTTCGAGAAAAGACCTTGAACTGAGTTATTCGTATGCAAATGAATATAAATTTGTTAACGAAAAATAATACGGGATAATATGAAAAACAAAATATATTTCTTGCTTATAAGCATAATGATTTTCTTTAGTTCTGTAAATGCACAACAAATCAAAATTAGCTCTTTTTCTATTGAACCAAACTATTTAACAAATGGGGCGATATTAATACCAGATGCCACTAAAACTACTGGATTTAAGTATAGATTCAATTTGTCTCGTGATCTTTTATCTACAGGTGGGTTTTATAATGGTGCGTGTAAGGTTTATATAGCTTACTCTAAAGTTAGCGACTTTTCAAGTTCAACTATTCCACTTCAATATGTTGTGGTAGATTCGATTTCATTAACTAACGATTCTTTCAAAAATGCAGCTGGTCAGGCTGACAGGGAGACTATTTACAATACAACAATTAAAACTTCATTTGATTCTAAAGTTCCTGCTGGCTTAACTGGAGCCGATTTTTCTTCTGGTTCTATTTCTTTGTTATTGAAGTTTTACGATAATGTTCAGAATACAACCCGCATAAGCTCGACAAATATTAAATATGGTTTGACTCTGGCGCCTCCTCCTTCCCCGTCGTCCTATATTACCATTAACTCAATAAATAAAGTAGAAACGATTCTATTTGGAACTGACTGTGGCTTTCCTCATGCTTATGGTACCTCTTACAATCCTAATGGTTTTATGGAAAATGGTGTCTGGAAGTTTGCATACGATATTTCGTTTACTAAAAATAATGCATCGGTCGTGGATAGCGATATATATTGGGAATGGGAAGTTGCAGACATGTCTAACTATCCTGTAACTGAAAAGCAGTTTTTAGTATATCCTTATGGAACAATTAAAGGCACGCCGATGAACGGAAACAAAAAAGTTTTTGTAGAAGCAAATGACTACTTGGATGAGTATGATTCGAAAGTTTTTGTTAGGGCTAAGTCAAGGTCAACCGGAAGTGTTTTATCGTCCACGTTCACATTATATTTCAATGGTGTTAACCATTAGGTTATAGAGAACGAAAACATCGGAACTTTTACTTTAGATACGACTCCTGGAATATGGCACCCTTCCTCTGGAAATTATCAGTTACAATATACCATTTCTAGTGGTAAATATACAACGTCGGTAATTGTACTAAAAATCTTATTGTCAAGAATTTAAAGATCTGTCTTTAACCCTTATACTTATTTTAACGATAAATAAAAGGAGTGTTCGCCATTACGGTGAACGCTCCTTTTACGTTTATAAGCTTTTCCGATTATATATGCATTATTAACGTCAAATTAAATGCATCCTATTTGTTGATTTTCAGGAGCCCTCGCCATGAACGATAAAATTAATGGTTTCAAAAAGATTGATTACCCCTTGGTGGTACCAAGTTATCCCTAAGGTAACCTTATCTATAGCTGATATTCGCCAATTCTTTACCCTTTAGGTAATGAATTAGGTAACGCCAGGGTAAAGAAAAGGTAACCAAAGGGTAACCCTGGGGTTAACCTGGTAGCAAGAAAAGGTAAACAACAGGTAAAGAAAGGGTAATCAGATACGGCCTTTTCGGTGGCCTTTCCTATACTGAATTTATTTTACAAAAGTGGAGAAAATTTAATTGCTGGTACACGAACATCTGATCCAAATTCAGTAATGAATGGTAGCACAGGTTTAAGTGATTATAGTGCTTACACATATCCATTGTTACCTTCTAATTATGATGTTAACGCCATCAGTACTTTATATCCAGTTAATAATAATAGTTTAGTGGTACCTTATATTTCTGGTAACAAATATTTTTCACCTTATGGTGAAGATTATTTTAAGATGAGTTATCCAGCGCAAGGGGTAAGTTACCATTGGAGGCTATTGGTATAAATGGTATGGTATATGATGAAACTATAGGGACTTTTACAAGAGAAACAACTCCAGGAATAGGCTTCCCTGTTTCTGGCAATTATCAGTTGCAATGTACAATTTCTGTTGGCAAGTATACAACAACAATAACAGCAGTAAAAAATATTATTGCACAGTAGCTATTGAGTAATTAAAAAGCGGGTGTTCATCATAATGGTGAACACCCGCTTTATTTTATAATCGTATTTTTATACTGTCTCTTTAACCTCTGCTTTTGCTTTCTTTGCTACAGCAGGTTTAACTGTTTTAGCCTTCGGAGTTGCAGGAGTTACTTGCTCTTCTTTGATATATGGCGTTATAGAATCATCTTGAGTGGCGAAAGTAACTTTTTTAGTTAATTGCTTTGCAAACTTTTCGATTACTTTATCAGTTTTTTTTGCTTTGCCGTACTGGATAACAAGTTCGTTAAATGCAAGGGCTAGTTTCGATTCTAATTCTTTACGTAATTTTTTGCTTGTCGAATGATTTTTCGACTTGGATTTGTTCTTTTTCATCTAAAACTTATGGGTTTTCCCAAAGATAGAAAATCGGAAAGTTAAATTAATATTATCATTATGTTAACACTTGTAGGGGTGGTTAACATGTAAAATATTTCCTATAACTTAGTTTAAATCAGATCGCTTAGGTTTTAATC
Organism: Pedobacter sp. R-06; assembly: GCF_049913135.1. Taxonomy (NCBI): domain Bacteria; kingdom Pseudomonadati; phylum Bacteroidota; class Sphingobacteriia; order Sphingobacteriales; family Sphingobacteriaceae; genus Pedobacter; species Pedobacter sp. R-06. Next base: position 753,021 of record NZ_CP183977.1, read on the forward strand.
CAACGAATATGAACTATCCAATATTAATCGGAGTAATTATTTTTGTTACCATTTTAATCGTTTATCTTATCAAAAGAAACCAAAAAGACAAAAAGGAATTTGAAGAAGAGGTAATCCAGTCAGAACTTCCGCCTGAGAAAGATGATAAAGAAAACAGCTAAAAAGTATTTCCTGGCGCTATATCGCCGCCCAGATCGAGTGTATTCTGGAAACCTTCCAGGTATTGAAGTAAATGCCGCTCGGCATTTGCGTAAGAAGTAAATGTTGATGCTGGCTCATAGGCATCAGAATCAGTTTTACTTTTATAAAATGAACTGATTTTGAAAACGAAAACTTTGCCATCATTAATGGGCGACATAATTCTAGCCTTTATAGCGTGACCGTTCACCTCAACAAAAAATTCCTTTAAAACGGTATAGATAATAGCAGACATAGACAAGGTTTTAGATTTAACTCAATATGAGAAATCTAAATTACCTTAAATAGCTAATGAATCAACCTGTTGTTGATAAGATAATGATTTATTAACATTAATTTAATATGTATTCTTTTATTTATGCGAATGGCTTATTTCTTAATAGGTTCATATGCATAAACCACTTCGTATTTACTGTTCCTGAGATTTGAAGAAAGTTGTCCGATTTTTAGATTCTGAGCCTGGGGTGTAGGCTCGCAGTACGAATACTTTTTACCTTTATAAGTAATCGGTTCGCCAACTGGTTTGTCAAACTGAACAGCAATGGTTAAATGTTTAGGGTATAGCAAGGCAATCATCGGCAGGTTATATATTTCCTTTACCAGAAAGAAAAATAGTGCGGCCCGGTCATCGCAATCGCTGTAGGTACTTAATAATGTTTGTTCAGGTGAAAAACGTTTTTCCTTGCCAAAATTTTCACCGTCATCTTCATATAAAAAACCATAACGGGTAAATCTCATCAGGTAATCAACACCTTTTTTCTGATCCATGCCTTTTAGGTTTTCTTTCAGGGTGGGAATAAGAGAGCTGTATGTTTCCCGGCTCAAAGGAATATTAAAATAACTCTCAAAATCCACTACCGGATAGTTTTTGAAAATGGTTTGTACATCTTCATTAACTTTTAGCTTAAAATGATGGATTTTTTGACGGTAACTAAATTCGATATCTTTTTCCTGATAACTTTCCGGTTTAAAATCGGGCATTCGGGTAACCTTATAAGAAAAAGGGTTTTTAGCCTCTGGTATTGAAATTTTAACGGGCTTGTAGGCATCGGCCTGTTTAAACAGTTTGCCGTAATCGTGGTAATTCAGGCACATAAACTTTTTATCATCAATCATAAAAAATGGGATATCGCTGATATCTTCTTCATTTCTTACATAAAAGATAACCTGATCATTGCCTACAGCTAACCTTGCATCGTAGCCGCATTTACTCAGCAAAAACCATTTGTATAAAGTATAGCCAAAATAATTATCTGCTTTCGGACTAATCTGTTCGGCTGTTTTGCGGATCAGTTGGTAATAAATCCAGTCGTTTAACTTATATTTTTTCTGGTATTTTTCTAAAGACGAAATAAGGGGGCTATACTGGCCAGAAGAGATGTGGTTGTAAAAGTTCGAAACGGCTGATGCAGTTGCTGTTTTAGGAATTGGAAAAACCACTGAAGAATCTACACTAAAATTAAAGGTCCCATCATAAAAATCGAAAGAATAATTCTGTCCCCTCGAGACGATGCTACTGATCATCAGATAAGCGAATAAAATAGTCCTCAAAATATATGTGTAAATCCCTCTTTTCAAACCGCGCTATATTTGGTTACATTAAATTTACCTATTATTAACATAAAAGCAACAATTTCTTTATGTGAACAAATGGGGTATTGCTTAATGGGAAATTAACATTGTATTTTCATGAATTCCGATCCACTTATTTTTTTAGGGAATAAAGTTCCTTTCTTAAATATTTTAAAAGCGAGGTATTACAATCCTTACAGTCTATTTCTTTCAAATGAATGGGTTTGCCGATACTGATTTTTAACTGGTGACCATTTTTGTTGAATAACTCTGAAATCAGCTTTGCTGTTTGTAACGAAGGGTGTATAAATTTCAGCATGCTAAAAAAGATGCCATTATTGCCATGAAAATATACCGGTAATATGGGTACATTGGCTTTTGAGATAATTTTCCCAACCACGGGATGCCATTCGCGGTCGGTAATCTGATTTTTTCTGAATTTATAAGAAGAAACTTCTCCTGCCGGAAAAATAGCAACAGGGCTGCCATTTTTTAAAACTTTTAAAGTTGTTTTTAATCCGCTGATACTTGATGAATCCTGAACTTTTTCGAACGGATTAACCGCGATAATACATTTCTCAAGGTTTGGGATTTTCTTTAACAGAAAATTTCCCATAAACATTGTATCAGGTCGGTAATTGGAAAGAGTACTTAATAATGCCAATGATTCTATAGCACCGTAGGGGTGGTTTGCAATCGCAATAAATGCACCTTCTTTTGGAATGTTGGCTAAATCCTCATCACTGATCTGGATAGTAACGCCCAGAACATCCAGAATATGATTGGCAAATTTTTCTCCTTCTAAGGTATAAGCATCTCTAATAATTCCATTGAAGTCGTTAATCTTCAAGAACCTCATTAAAAAGGAAGCAAGACCAGGGATTGGAATATTACAAATGCCTGTTGCCTTTGAAAAATTCTCTTTAGAAATGACTGTCATAATTATATTTCAAAATTGATTCCATTAGGGAGCCAACTTGATAAAGGATTTTTTATTTGAGCTAAATATAAGGGAGGGAAACATTCGGCTCTCACGAAGAAGAATGTTTATCATAGCTCATACAGAGTACCTAAAGATAATGGAATAATATGAACAACAGCGTATTAATCGATTAAGAAATTGTGAGGAAGAAAATTCTATAAATAATATTTCATTAACACCAATTTAACAGGGTAGGCCTACTTTTGTGGCATAAATATTTGGTTAGTATTTATAAAGTTTAGGTTAGTTGATAATAAAAAACCCAGATGGATGTCTGGGTTTTTTTATTGAATTCGTTTATAGGTTCTTACCGAGCTTTTCGAGCATTTCTGGTGGAATATTATGCGTATCAACCACTAAGAAGCCATCTAAGCAATCAGAAAATTTAGGATCGATATTGAATGAGATAATCTTCGCATTCAGGTTCATATACTGCCTCAACAATACCGGAATCTTAATATGCGAGTTTTCAATATCTCCGATAATGCTATCCAGATCTTTAAAAGACTCACTGCTATCAACCAATGTATCTGTAGAAATTGGTAAAAGATCAGCTTTAAACTTGTTTCTTGGCTTTACATACTTTGCCATCTCATAATCGAAATGGTTTTTGGTAATGTAATCTACAATTAAGGCCTTACTAAATTTAGAGAAGTTGTTGCTAATGCTCACTGGTCCGAACATGTAGCGGTACTGTGGGTTATCGATCAGGTATTTTAAAATTCCTTTCCAGAGCAAAAATAATGGGAGTGGTTTACCCTGGTACTCCTTTCTGATCCACGATCTGCCCAGCTCGATCCCTTGTCTCAACATTGGGTAGAACTGATCTTTCATTTTAAACAGTTCAGACAGGTAGAATCCACGGCGGCCCATGCTTTCTAAAATTTCATCTCCTTTACCAATCCGGTAAGCACCTACAATATTTTCTAAATCCTTGTCCCATATAAATAAGTGATTATAGTAGATGTCGTAATTATCAAGATCGATTTTTTTGTTTGTTCCTTCACCAACCTCGCGGAAAGTAATTTCACGTAAACGGCCAATTTCCCTTAAAATATTGGGGATTTTTAATGTCGGAACAATGTATACTTCGTAATTTTTTTCCGTCCAAACTTTAAAATCTTCTAAAAGCACCACCTCATTTTTAATTAAAACCCTCGAAGTTTCTTCAATTACCTCAACAGGTTTCTTTTTAATCTTGAATAAGTTCAGTGGATTAAAGAGTTTTTTCTCTGTATCTAAGCCAACACCAAGTGCATATGTCCGGGCCCTTAAAAAGTCCATCAGTTTATTGCTGCTGTTCATGTGCGAAATTTCAGATACAGCTATTGGTTTGCCAATCCGCACCTTAATGGTGCGCCCATGTTTATTTAAAAATTCCGAAGGTAACTTTGCAGTACGCAGGGTAGGGTGGATGAAGCTTAAAATGTTAAAGAAAACACCGTTATTGCCGTGAAAATAAATAGGTACAACAGGTACTTTTGCTTTAGCAATCAGTTTTCCAACAACAGGATGCCACATCCTGTCGGTCACCTGTTGGGCATCTAACTTAAAGGTAGAAACCTCTCCTGCAGGGAAAATACCAATCGGTGTTCCATTTCTGAGCAGATCAAAAGTCGTTTTTAATCCACTGATGCTTGAAGAGTGCTGCACATTTTCGAAAGGATTTACAGCAACAAAAAATTCATCCAGGTTTGGTATTTTTTTCAAAATAAAGTTGACCATCACTTTGGCATCAGGTCTAACCGTACACAAAAGTTTAACTAAAGCCAAGCCTTCTACACCACCATAAGGGTGATTTGCAATAGCAATAAAAGGGCCTGTTTTCGGAATACTATTTAAATCATCATCATCAAATTCTATAGATACGCCAATGGTTTCTAATATCTTGTCTACAAATTCTAAGCCTTTAAAGTGTTGATTTTGAGCGAATACGTCATTGATGTCGTTCAGTTTCATGATCTCCATCATCAAACCTGCTAAACCTGGTACACCTAGCTTATCTATCTTTGTTGCTTTTGCAAACTCAGATGTAGTTATGATCTTCATATAAATTCTTAGATTGTTGATAGGCAAAACCTGTTCTGTTTTGCAATTCCAAAAATAAGATTTATATTTATAATACACATGTCATATCGCATCAATGAGAATTTGGCTCAACAAAAATTTTGGTGTTAGCAAAAGTGAATTTAATGGATTGCTATTTCTAGTCTTTATTATTATTGTAATTAAGGCAACGCCTATTATATATGGCTATTATCGGCCAGTTTCAAATGATAGTTCAGATCTTTTAGCACAAATTCAGAAGCTAACCATAAGAGATCGGGCATATGCCAACACTATCCGTGATCGGCTTGAAAATTCAAACCCCGAAAAAACGGTTAAACTTTTCAAATTCAATCCCAACACTTTAGATGCACGGGGTTGGCAAACTTTAGGTTTATCAGCAAAACAGGCACAATCGGTTATGAATTATACCGCTAAGGGCGGTAAGTTTTACAAAGCCGAAGATCTTCAGAAAATGTATACCATTTCACCAGAAATGTACAAAAAGATATTACCTTATGTTAACATACCCGATCAGCCCGTTAATGCCTCAAGAAAATATATACCTTTCAACAAAAAGGAATACGCTAAAAAAACTTTAGTAATCGTCGATATTAATCAGGCCGATTCTGCACAATTGGATGAGATAAAAGGTATAGGCGGAACTTTTGCGCTTAGAATTATTAAATACCGTGAACGTTTAGGTGGTTTTTACAAAAAAGAGCAGCTACTAGAAGTTTATGGTTTAGATTCTAATAAGTATGCCGAAATTAAAGATCAGATTGAAATCAGTAATACCCCATTAAAAACGATAAATATAAATACAGCAACATTTAACGATTTAAAGCGCAATCCATACCTTTCTTACAAGCAGATTAATGCCATTATTCAATACCGTAAGCAGCATGGCAATTATTCAGGCATATCTGATCTGAAAAAGATTGTGCTCCTTAACCAACAGGTGATAGATAAAATTACCCCTTATATTTCTTTTTAAAAGCTTAAGATTATGGGCTAAATGTTTTTGAAAAGCAATAACATGCCGGTGCAAGTTTTAAAAGGAATAAATTTTCTATTTGATTTGGAAAGCAATGGTAGTGCTAATCGGTCCCGATAGCCCTGCTTTACACTTTACCCTCCCGATGAAAACCTGTGAAACAATTACTCATATCGGGAGGGTGCCCGTTCCAATCAGGTTTAATTATGTAAGAGCAGTGCTTGTCAACCTCAAACATAGTGCCGGCCGAGCCACCTAAACCTGATCGGAACGAACACGGAGTGCAACGGAGTAAAGTGGAGAGCAGGACTGAATAAGCCCCAAAGCTTCTGTACCTGATTTCCAAAAAGGAAGAATAAATTTATGTATTGCCTGGTCCTGGTTAATTACAATTCAAGGTTTAAAAGGAATAAATTTTCTATTTGATTTGGAAAGCAATGGTAGTGCTAATCGGTCCCGATAGCCCTGCTTTACACTTTACTCTCCCGATGAAAACCTGTGAAACAATTACTCATATCGGGAGTGTGCCCGTTCCAATCAGGTTTGTAATGTTAGGGCAATGCTGGTCAACCCGCAAATCATAGTGCCGGCCGAGCCACCTAAACCTGATCGGAACGAACACGGAGTGCAACGGAGTAAAGTGGAGAGCAGGGCTGCATAAGCCCCAAAGCTTCTGTACCTGATTTCCAAAAAGGAAGGATAAATTTATGTATTGCCTGGCCCAGGTTAATTGCAATTCATGGTTTAAAATCTTTTCAGCCAAAAGCTGCTTTCAGTTGTTTTTTCCTGCGAGCCGTGATACTGAACTTGTTTCAGTATCCATCATGCTGTTTTTTTTAAGATACATAAACTGTTAATACGTTATCCTCGTTCAATCCAAAACGCCACTATCAAAAATTATTCGGCTATCGTTGTAAGAAAAATAGAAAAAATTTTCTTCTTTAATTTCAAGGTTTAAAATTAACCGATAAACTAATTGAACCGAATACCATTTCATTCTGTAATTGCACAAATATTTAATGGTAACTAACTATCAAATAATTGTTTATAATTGCCTCAACTAACTTTAAAATATAAATTTAATGAGCGTAAGCTTCGATTTTTCAGAAACAGAAACTCAGCAGAGTGTAAAGGCCATGGTCCGCGATTTTGCAGAGAAAAACATTCGTCCACACATAATGGAATGGGATGAGGCACAGCATTTTCCTGTCGAATTGTTTAAACAGCTCGGAGAATTAGGCTTAATGGGCGTTTTGGTTCCCGAAGAATATGGAGGCTCTGGACTTGGCTATCAGGAGTATGTTGATGTGATTGTAGAAGTGGCCCGGGTTTGTGGCTCAATCGGCTTATCATTGGCTGCACACAACTCTTTGTGTACCGGGCATATTCTGGCCTTTGCTAATGCAGAACAGAAGCAAAGGTGGTTACCCAAGCTAGCTACGGCCGAATGGATTGGTGCCTGGGGTTTAACCGAAGCAAACACGGGTTCGGATGCTTTGAGAATGATGACCACTGCTGTTGAAGATGGCGATTACTATATAATAAATGGTGCAAAAAACTGGATTACCCATGGTAAAAGTGGCGATATTGCAGTGGTAATGGTAAGAACAGGAGAGCAGGGAAGTTCGAAAGGGATTTCGGCCATTGTGGTAGAGCGCGGTACACCTGGTTTTACGGCGGGCAAAAAAGAGAATAAATTAGGCATGCGTGCATCAGAAACCACAGAAATGATTTTTGACAACTGCCGCGTGCCAAAGGCTAATTTATTGGGTAATGTTGGCGAAGGTTTTAAACAGGCGATGAAAGTTTTAGATGGTGGGAGGATTTCTATAGCGGCATTGGCTTTAGGTATTGCAAAAGGTGCTTTTGATGCAGCGGTAGCTTATTCAAAACAGCGCCAGCAGTTTGGTCAGCCTATTTCCAGCTTTCAGGCCATTAGTTTTAAACTAGCTGATATGGCTACAGAGATCGAAGCCGCAGAGCTATTAATCCGCCAGGCGGCAGATTTAAAGAACAGGCATTTGCCTATGACAAAAGAATCGGCCATGGCAAAATACTTTGCCTCAGAGGTTTCGGTAAGGGTGGCAACAGAAGCTGTGCAGATATTTGGCGGTTATGGTTATACCAAAGATTTTCCGGTAGAAAAATTTTATCGCGATAGTAAATTATGTACAATAGGCGAGGGCACCTCAGAAATACAAAAGATTGTAATTGCCAGAGAAGTATTATCAAGGTAGAGGGTTTAAGGTAGAAGGTTTAGGGCTTATGCATCGAACCTTATACCTTAAACCTTTCGCCTTCAACCTTATAAAAACCAAATATATTATGAGTAATCCGGATGGTTTAACCACCTCCGGATTTTTTTTGTTTTAAAATTTTGAAAACCAATTTTCAATTGCCGGTGTTCTTACTAAAGATTAAAGACTAAAAAGCAATAACCAATGGGCAATTACCAATAAACTATTGACCATTGAACTAATGAACTAAAAATATGGCAAAGTATTCAGAAAAAGCTGGTGAGAAAGTAGAAAAAACCATGCACGAAATGAAGGAAGGTAAGCTTAAAAGCGGATCAGGTAAAAAAGTAACTTCAAAAAAGCAGGCAATTGCTATCGGATTATCGGAAGCCAGGAAAGAAGGAGCGAAGGTGCCGAAAAAAGGTTAGGGAGTAAAAGGTTTATGGTGTAAGGTTTTAAAAAACCAATCTTCAAAAGAGTAATTTCTCCTAAACCCTAAACCCTAAACCCTAAACCCTAAACCCTAAACCCTAAACCATTTACATTATTGCGCTATATCTTTCGTAGTTAAAATGCTATCTACTACATAAACACTAAATCCGCGCCAAGGCAGGGTATTTTTATATTCTTTATAGTGGAGTTCGTAAAATTTGCCGCTATTGGCCATCATTTTATCTGCAATTTCTTTACTTGCAATAGAAAACTCAAATTCATTATTTTGCAATGTTCCTGCTTGTCTGGATTTTACCCCACTCTGGATCAATTTCCCTTCGTAGGTTTTAAAGAGATAGCCTTTCTTTACTACATAATTTAATTCGCCGGCCTTAACGCCCTCGCCAAAAACAAAGAAATACCGGTAATAGCAAATTGCTACGAGTAAAATAACGACTATAACCGCGATAATTGAGCCTACTTTTTTGCCTGTTGTCATATCATATAATGTATATATAAATGTAGTTAAACAACAGTTTAGTTTAACTAACGATTTAAATATTTTTTCTTTTTATAAAACCTTTCTCATTTTCAATATTTTGCTTACATTTGCAGCCCCGATAGCACGGGAAATTTTAAAAACCACGAGAGGAGGTATTTCAGCGTTATGATCATTATCAACATTAAAGACGGCGAATCATTAGATAAAGCCCTTAAACGTTTCAAGAAAAAGTTTGAAAAAACTGGTGTATTGAGAGAACTACGTAGTCGCCAAGCATACGAGAAAAAATCCGTTGCTCGTCGTACTGAAATTAAACATGCTGTTTACATTCAGAATATGAATCAAGATACAACTGCATAGTTGTTTAAGATATAGATACGTTAAAAGTCCTCCTGATGTAAAATCGGGAGGACTTTTTTGTTTAAAAGGAAATCAAAAACTTTACAATAAACAATTAATTAATGATTTCTTTATATCAAAACTATTTGTAACTTCATATCAATGCCCCTCAAAAAAATATTGAATGTTGCTAAAAAGTTTTATCACCTATTTAACTCACGAGAAGCGCTATTCTCAGCACACCATTACCTCTTATCAAACCGATCTAGATCAGTTTGAAGCGTACATTAAGACTACATTCAATCTGAACTTTTTAGAGGTAAAGCATGTACATCTAAGGAGCTATATGGTAGATCTGATGGAGAAGGAAGTATCAGAACAGACCATCAATAGAAAAATTTCGACTTTACGGAGCTTTTATAAATTTTTACATAGAACTGGAAAGATTGATCAAAACCCTACTGTTTTAATTAAGGCGCCAAAAATACCCAAAAGGCTACCCGTATTTGTTGATACACAAAAAATGGATCATTTGCTCGATTCGGAGCATTATTTTAACGAAAGTTTTCCATCCGTTCGCGATCATTTGGTAATGGAACTGCTTTATGGAACTGGCATGCGTTTAACAGAGCTGCTTCAGTTAAAGGATACTGATATTGATATTTATTCGGGAACAATAAAAGTATTGGGTAAAAGAAATAAAGAACGGATCATCCCCGTAAATAAACAGCTTATTAATCAGGTAAATACCTATATTGAGCTAAAAAAGTTGCAAAACTTTAATAACAATTTGCCTATCTTAATCGTTACCAATACAGGTGCAGCGGCATATCCAAAATTAATATACCGTATAGTTACCTCATACCTAAACCATGTATCAACTAATGAGAAGAAAAGTCCCCACGTGCTTCGGCACAGTTATGCAACAAGCCTGCTAAACGCAGGGGCAGACCTAAATGCAATTAAAGAACTTTTGGGCCACGCCAGCTTAGCAGCAACCCAGGTTTACACCCACAATTCGATCGAAAGATTAAAAACAATTTATAAACAAGCCCATCCAAAGGCATAAAAAAAGGAGGAAAAATGAAAATCGGAGTTCAATCAATCCACTTCAGTGCAGACAGTAAGTTGTTAGATTTTATACAAAAAAAAGCAAATAAGCTAGATCAGTTTTTCGACCAGATCATTAGCGGAGAAGTGTATTTAAAGTTAGAAAACGTAGAGGATGAGGCCAATAAAATTAGTGAGATAAAACTCATTGTACCGGGAGGCACCCTCTTCGCTAAAGAACAATGTAAATCATTCGAAGAAGCCACAGATCTGGCAATTGAGTCATTAAGAAAGCAGATCACTAAACATAAAGATAAAACACGCGCAAAATTAAGTGAGCATAAAGCAATTTTAAGCGAAAGCGAAGCTGCTGATTACTAAAAATCAGCATAACTTTAAGAAAAGGCAACATGATTAATCATTATGTTGCCTTTTTTATGTGCCATCATGAGAAATTCGCTATTGTTTGTTGTTGGCTAATAAATAATGGTACCGATTGATTTTTTTTAAATTTAATAAGGATATAAACGATTCGGTGGTGTTAAAGGATATAGCTGGAAAGCGCCAGAACATGGGCGCAAGCGCAATTAAACTTAAAAACCGATTCATATTCGTTAGAACACAGAAAAAGTTAAAGAAATAATACAATTTTAAGCGAAAGCAAAGCGACTGATTATGAAGTACCTATTATTTTAAATCATCTTAATTGGGTGAGAGGGCTAAAAAAGTTCACTATTTTTTTTCAAATTTATTTTGAAGTGAAATATAAGTGTGTATATTTGCATTCCCTTTCGGAAACGGTGTTAGGCCAAGAAGAAAAGGCTTGTTCTTTAAAAAGATAAAAGTTTTAAAAAAACACGTTAATAGTATGAAAAATGAAGATTTTTCGTATCATTGCACAAAATTTAAAGCCTCCTTAGCTCAGCTGGTAGAGCAACTGACTTGTAATCAGTAGGTCATTGGTTCGATTCCGATAGGAGGCTCTTTTTATTTTAAAGTGTTAGCATTTTAAAGTAAAAAATGGGGAGATTCCAGAGCGGCCAAATGGGACAGACTGTAACTCTGTTATCGCAAGATTTCGAAGGTTCGAATCCTTCTCTCCCCACACTTTAAATGAACGACCAAATGTTTTAATGAGAGATTATTTCTATCATTCTTTCATTCAATCAATCACTAGTTTTTAAAAGCGGAAGTAGCTCAGTTGGTAGAGCGATAGCCTTCCAAGCTATAGGTCGCGAGTTCGAACCTCGTCTTCCGCTCCAATAAAAATTAGAAAGTGGGCAGTTATTGGTAACAGTTTTAATTTGGTTAAAACTAAAAAGCTGGAACTGGAAACTAAAAAGCCGACTTAGCTCAGCGGTAGAGCACTTCCTTGGTAAGGAAGAGGTCATGGGTTCAATTCCCATAGTTGGCTCAGGTATAATAAAGCTTTGTTAAATCTGTTTAATAAGCAGAGTAGACAAGGTTTTTTGTGTTGAAAAAACAATAAATAAAAATAATAAAAAGTTAACCTACTAATTAGTTATAAATAAAATGGCAAAAGAAAAATTTGACCGCAGTAAACCGCACTTAAACATCGGTACAATCGGTCACGTCGATCACGGTAAAACAACTTTAACAGCAGCTATTACAAAAGTTTTGGCTGATGCTGGTTTAACTGAGGCACGTTCATTCGATTCAATTGACTCTGCTCCAGAGGAAAAAGAAAGAGGTATTACAATCAATACAGCTCACGTTGAGTATTCAACAGCTAACCGTCACTATGCACACGTTGACTGTCCAGGTCACGCGGATTACGTGAAAAACATGGTTACTGGTGCTGCTCAGATGGACGGTGCAATTATCGTTGTTGCTGCTACTGATGGTCCAATGCCACAAACTCGCGAGCACATCCTATTAGCTCGTCAGGTTGGTGTACCTTCATTAGTTGTATTCATGAATAAAGTGGATATGGTTGATGATCCTGAATTATTAGAATTAGTAGAAATGGAAGTTCGTGAATTATTATCATTCTATGAATTCCCAGGTGATGATATTCCTGTAATCCAAGGTTCTGCATTAGGTGGATTAAACGGCGATCCTAAATGGGTTGGTAAAATTATGGAATTAATGGATGCTGTTGATAGCTACATTCCAATTCCTCCACGTTTAACTGATCTTCCATTCTTAATGCCTGTTGAAGACGTATTCTCAATTACTGGTCGTGGTACTGTTGCTACTGGTCGTATTGAGCGTGGTGTAATCAACTCTGGAGATCCAGTTGAGATCTTAGGTATGGGTGCTGAGAACTTAAAATCTACAGTAACTGGTGTTGAGATGTTCCGTAAAATTTTAGATTACGGTGAAGCTGGTGATAACGTAGGTTTATTGTTACGTGGTATTGAGAAAACTGATATCCGTCGTGGTATGGTAATCTGTAAACCAGGTTCAGTAACTCCTCACACTGATTTCAAAGCTGAGATCTATGTATTATCAAAAGCAGAAGGTGGTCGTCACACTCCATTCTTCAACAAATACCGTCCTCAATTCTATTTCCGTACTACAGACGTTACTGGTGAGATTTCACTAGCTGAAGGTACTGAGATGGTAATGCCAGGTGATAACGTTACAATCACTGTAAAGTTGATCAACGCTATCGCAATGGAAAAAGGTCTACGTTTCGCTATCCGTGAAGGTGGTAGAACAGTAGGTGCTGGTCAGGTAACTGAAATTTTAAAATAAATCTTAAATCCCGGTTTACCGGGCTTAAGTAAAAATAAGAAAAGCGAAGTGTTTGGGTACACTTAAACACTTCGCTTTCTAAATACGGGAATAGTTCAACGGTAGAATAGAGGTCTCCAAAACCTTTGATCAGGGTTCGAATCCTTGTTCCCGTGCTCAAAACAATGGTTGAGTAATTGAATGAGTGAATGATTGAATTTGAAAGTCAGCTTTCGAATATTATCATTCACTCATTTAGTCATTCTGTCATTCAATAAATTAAATATGGCTAAAGTAGTTGAGTTTATAAAAGAATCGTACGATGAAATGACCCAGAAGGTTACATGGCCTACCTGGGGCGAACTGCAAAGTTCTGCAATTCTTGTATTAGTGGCTTCTTTAATTATTGCATTGGTTATTTTTGCAATGGATAAAGGATCAACATTTGTGTTAGATACTTTTTATAAATCACTTTCTAATTAATATTTACTAATGAGCGATCTAAAGTGGTACGTTGTAAGGGCTGTTAGCGGTAAGGAAAAGAAAGTAAAACAGTACATTGATGCTGAGATCAGCCGTTTAGGTTTCTCTCATTTGGTTCCTCAGGTTTTAATACCAATGGAAAAATATTACCAAATGAAAGATGGTAAAAAAATTGCCAAAGAACGTAACTTTTATCCCGGTTATGTTTTAATCGAAGCTACATTAGATGGAGAATTAGAACACATCATTAAAGGAATTAATAGTGTTATTGGTTTCTTGGGTGATAAAGCTGGTAATCCAATCCCAATGCGCCAGGCGGAAGTTAACCGTATTTTAGGTGTGGTTGATGAAATGAGCGAGCAGGGCGAAACGATGAATGTGCCTTACTATGTTGGCGAAGGTATCAAAGTTATGGACGGACCTTTCAATGGTTTCTCAGGTATTATCGAAGAGGTAAACGAAGAGAAGAAAAAACTGAAAGTTATGGTTAAGATTTTTGGACGTAAAACACCACTTGAGCTTAACTACATGCAAGTAGAAAAAGAGTAAGAAATTATTTTGAAATATTTGAAAGGCCTTAGGATTTATTTTCTGAGGCCTTTTTGTTTTGTATAGATTTTATTTACGCTTTCGGGTTATCTTTAATGATTAGCATTTAAAACCATAACAGATATGAAAGGGCTTCTTGTATTTTTGATTTGTATGTTTTGTTACAGCACTGATGGTTTCAGTGCGCATCATCATTCAATAAAAGCATCGATTGACACTCCAGCTGTGATCAAGAAAATACAATCAGACTTTTCAGCGATCAATAAACAGTTAAAGCATTATAAAAAGAAAGCTAAGGATGTGCCAGATATGTCTGCTGAAGGTGGAGAGGTAATCGGCTATTATAATAAAAATATCCTAAAAAAAATACATTGTGTTTTCTATGGTGAAACAGGAAGAGCTGAGGTGGATTACTACCTTAATAACAAAGGGTTATTCTTTGTATTTAGAAAGGAGATATGCTATGATAAGCCGATGTACGTGAAAGATTCTAAAATAAAAAATACTGTCGAGACACGTTATTATATACATAGTAATAAAGTGATAAAAAGTATTGCAAAGCCCAGCACATCAGCAATATTATCCTATAGTGAAATAGTGGATGATTTAAAACAGGTTTTGGATATTTTAAATTCGAAATAGATATAGTCACTCAGAGATATAAGCTTGTCTTTTGCGGTGAGTGTCAAGGATATTATGTGTTTGTTAAACTAATAGATTAATTAGTCATAATAATATGCATGTACAAAAGAAGGGAAATTATTTAGAAAAATATAATCCTAGATTTTACTTATTAGGCTTTTTTACGATTTTGTTTTTTAATACATTTTCGTATTATTTATTTGTAGTTTAAGTTTTCATCAGTATATTCGTTTATCTCATCTCTCATACAATTTTTGCTTATAAAATCTAAATTAACAAAATGAAGAAAACTTATGCTCTTATAAAAGCTTATATTTTGGCTTTAACTTTATTAGTTGTAACGACGGATCATCATTCAATCTTGTAATAAACAAAGTGAACTATTGCCACAAGCGGATGTTATGTCTATTGCGAAAAACTGGTTTTATCAACAAAAAATAAAATTATATACGCCAGATTGGTCTTCATCAAAAATCCTTATTATTGATAAGGAAAAATTTATAGTTTTACCCACAACTATTACCTATAGTAGTAAAGAAAAAATTAACAGCACTTTACTCATTAATGTTTCGACAGTTCATATAACCGGTTATATCGCAGAGTTTATCAATTCTGTACCTCCAACAGATGAGCCTGGACTTATCAGGACTTATAAAGCTATGATGAATCGAAATCCTGTTGGTTTAGCAGGTACTTTTGAGGGGAACGCACTTCTGTTTACTTTGGATCATGATTTTATTGATGGCTGGCATATATTTAAGAGGGAATTAGTAGGACGGATTAACGAAAATCCTAAAACACTTAAAGATAGGCTTAAAATGACTATAGATCATGATGCTACAGAATGTTACCGATATTATTGGGTAGAACGGGATCCATATACTGGAGAGGTATTAGACTCTGCTTATCTTTATACTATGTGCTATACCGCTGGTGGGGGTTCGGATGGTGGAACTGGTGGAAGTGGAACTGGTAGTGCAAATAATCCTCCTAATAAAGAGATAATTGATAGTGTTAAAAACCCATGTATTAAAGCACAATTGGCAAATGCATTAAGTGCTAAAACAACTATTAGAAATATGCTAAATGAAACTTTTGGAGGAACTATACAATTTGAAAGTTTAAATTTAACATTTACAGATGTTACCACTTTGCCTGACAATATTTCTGGAGATGCAGGAAGAGCGAGTGCAACCTCAATTTATTTCGATATCAGATTAAATGCGAATAAGCTGCCGGGCTATTCTCAAGAATATATACTAAGTACTATTTACCATGAGATTTTACACGCATACATGTTCAGTAAATTAACCATGGGCTCAGATGGGAAGTACAATATTTCAACCCAGCATGAAGATATGGCCAATAAATATTTGGTATTAATGACAGGTGCTTTAAAAATTGCTTTTCCGAATATTAGTAGTCAAGATGCTTGGGCTCTTAGTTGGGGAGGTTTAGAAGGAACTAATCTTTACGCAAGTAAACTAACTCAAGTACAAAGAGATGCAATAAATGAGGTAAATGGAAAATATACGAATAAGTCTACATCTCCTAAACAAGGAACATATTGTAATTAACTATGAAATACCTATTATTTATTTTTGTTATGCTATTGAATAGCGTAGCATTTGGGCAGAAAACACCTAAGTTGCCAGAGTTCATAAGCCATTTGGTTGTAACGGGTACAAAAGCGGATGCCTATGATAACACCAAAAAGAATTTTGCACATTTCTTCACAATAGCAATTTCCTTTGATGCAGAAGGTAAAATTGATACTTTATATTACTCAAGTAAATTGAATCCCGAAACGAAGAAATTATATGTGCTTGATAATTCTTTGTTAAAGAGAATTATCAAGCACAATTTTAATTTTAAAGAATACTCTTCAAAGATTGTACTTTTTTCTTATTACTGTTATAGAATAAGTGATCGTTCAATAGATTATGAAACTGGTTTTTTAAACAGTGTTGCGAATTTGATTCCTGAGGCAGTCTATGGAAAGTCTTTAATTGTATTGAAGCCGATAGTCGATGCCAGCTTACCCAGGGAGATTAATTAGAGTTTTGATTAATAAATTATAGAAAAATTTATTGATAATTATTTAATTTCTGTTTTAAAGAGGAATAGTTAATATATTTTTCTCCATCTATTGTGCATCTGCAAGATTATCCATATCTTTGCAGTCCTTTAAGCTTTATAGGAGCTATAAGGAATTAAATGTTACATGCTTCCAAATATTTAACATTGAGTTTTAAATAAACAAAAAACACAAAATGGCAAAAGAAGTCAGTGCAATGATCAAATTACAGATCAAAGGCGGAGCGGCAAATCCATCGCCACCAGTAGGACCTGCATTAGGTGCTAAAGGGGTGAACATTATGGAGTTTTGCAAACAGTACAACGCTCGTACCCAAGATAAAGCAGGTAAAGTATTGCCAGTTGTAATTACTGTTTATGCTGATAAGTCATTCGATTTCATCATCAAAACCCCTCCGGTAGCTATCCAGTTAAAAGATGCTACTAAATTACAGAGTGGTTCTGCTGAGCCTAACCGTAAAAAAGTTGGATCGGTGACCTGGGACCAGATTAAAGTTATTGCTGAAGATAAAATGCCTGATTTAAATGCATTTACGATCGAATCTGCAATGAGTATGGTTGCCGGTACAGCACGCAGTATGGGAATCACCGTTTCTGGTGACGCACCCTGGAACAATTAATTAAAAAACAGTTTACAACAGTGGCGAAATTAACTAAAAATCAAAAAAAGGCACATGCTAAGATAGAAGCTGGTAAAGCTTATACTTTGAAGGATGCTGCTGCTTTGGTAAAAGAAATCACTACTACTAAATTCGATGCTTCAGTTGATATTGATGTATCTTTAGGGGTAGATCCGCGTAAAGCCAATCAAATGGTACGTGGTATTGCTACTTTACCACACGGAACAGGTAAAACTGTACGTGTTTTAGCTTTAGTAACTCCTGATAAGGAAGAAGAAGCAAAAGCAGCTGGCGCAGACTTCGTAGGTTTAGACGAGTATGTAGCTAAAATTGAAGGTGGTTGGACCGATGTAGACATTATTATCACTACACCAGCTTGTATGGCTAAGGTAGGTAAATTGGGCCGTGTTTTAGGTCCAAGGAACTTAATGCCTAACCCAAAATCTGGTACAGTAACTAACGAAGTTGGTAAAGCTGTAACAGAGGTTAAAGCAGGTAAAATTGATTTTAAAGTAGACAAAACGGGTATCATACACGCCTCGATAGGAAAAGTATCATTCCCAGCAGACAAAATTTATGAGAATGCACTTGAGATTATTCAAGTGATTTCTAAATTAAAACCATCTGCTGCAAAAGGAACTTATTTTAAGAGCATTCACGTGTCTTCTACAATGAGTCCTGGGATTGCAATTGAAACAAAATCAGTAGCGGGGATCTAATCATGAACAGAGAAGAAAAAAACGAAGTAGTTTTAGAACTACAAGGACAAATGCAAGAGTTTGGCAATTTTTATATTGCTGATACTTCTAGCCTTTCTGTAGAGCAGATCAATAACATCCGCCGCAAATGTTTCGAAGGTGATATCGTAATGAAGGTTGCTAAAAACTCTTTAATCCGCAAAGCGATTGAAGGTTTAGATGGCGATGCTTCTGAGATATACGAAGCCCTTAAAGGTTCATCATCATTATTATTCTCAAAAACAGCAAACGCTCCGGCTAAGTTGATTAAAACTTTGAGAAAAACATCTGATAAACCAGTGCTTAAAGCAGCATATATAGATTCATCAGTATACGTTGGCGACGACCAATTGAATAACTTAGTAAGCTTAAAATCAAGAGAAGAGCTTATTGGCGATATCATTGGATTATTACAGTCACCAGCTAAAAATGTTCTATCTGCGCTTCAATCAGGCGGTAGCAAAATTGCAGGAATTGTTAAAACTCTTCAAGAAAGAGAAGGTTAACGAACACCTTAAGTTCGCAAATTAAACAAAATTATTACACACGTAAATTTTTAAAATCTTAATAAAATGGCAGATTTAAAAGCGTTTGCTGAGCAATTAGTAAACTTAACAGTAAAAGAAGTTAATGAATTAGCTCAAATCTTAAAAGATGAGTATGGTATTGAGCCTGCAGCTGCTGCTGTAGTTGCTGGTCCTGCTGCTGGTGGTGATGCACCTGCTGCTGCTGCAGAAAAAACATCTTTTGATGTAATCTTAAAAGAAGCTGGTGGTCAGAAATTAGCAGTTGTAAAACTTGTTAAAGACTTAACTGGTTTAGGTTTGAAAGAAGCTAAAGACTTAGTAGACGGAGCACCAAAAGAATTAAAAGCTGGTGTTGCTAAAGACGAAGCAGAAGCTCTTAAAAAACAATTAGAAGAAGCTGGAGCAGTAGTTGAGATTAAGTAATCACTTAACTTAGCTAAGCTAAAAATGTATCAGACACCGACTGAAAATGTCGGTGTCTTTACCTGTTTATAAACATCTCATTTTGTTTGGTTAATGAGCCTGTTTGAAATCTGAACCAAACAAATAGTTTATTCTTAAACTAAAATCTTTTAGTCCATTGGCAAAGACAGTCGAACAAAGAGTAAATTTTGCAACTAGTAAGCACATTATAGACTATCCGGATTTTCTGGATGTGCAATTGCAATCATTCAGAGAATTTTTCCAGATAGATACCACATCAGACGATCGCTCTAGCGAAGGTTTGTTTAAAGTGTTTGCTGAAAACTTTCCAATAACAGATTCAAGAAATATCTTCGTATTAGAGTTTCTTGATTATTTTGTTGATCCGCCACGTTACGATATACACGAGTGTATTGAGCGTGGATTAACCTACAATGTTCCATTAAAGGCAAAGCTTAAGCTTTCTTGTAATGATGTAGAACATGAAGATTTTGAAACCATTATCCAGGATGTGTACTTAGGTACTATCCCGTATATGACACCAAAAGGTACATTTGTTATCAACGGTGCAGAACGTGTTATCGTTTCGCAATTACACCGTTCTCCAGGAGTGTTCTTCGGTCAAAGCCGTCACACAAATGGAACCAAATTGTATTCTGCGCGTGTAATTCCTTTCAAAGGTTCATGGATCGAATTTGCTACAGACGTTAATAACGTGATGTATGCTTATATCGATCGTAAGAAAAAATTCCCGGTTACCACTTTATTACGTGCTATCGGTTACGATTCTGATAAAGATATCTTGGAACTTTTCGATCTTGCTGACGAAGTAAAAGTTAGTAAATCTGGTTTAAAGAAATACATCGGTCGTAAACTGGCTGCAAGGGTATTAAAAAAATGGGTTGAAGATTTTGTTGATGAAGATACTGGTGAGGTAGTTTCTATCGACCGTAATGAAGTGATTCTTGAAAGAGAAACCGTTTTAGAAGACGAACACATTGATATGGTTATCGAAGCTGGCGTAAAAAGCATCATCTTATCTAAAGAAGATGGCGCAAGTCAGGCTGATTATACCATTATATATAATACATTACAGAAAGATACATCAAACTCAGAAAAAGAGGCTGTAGAAAACATCTATCGTGCTTTGCGTAACGCAGAACCACCTGATGAGGAAACAGCTCGTGGTATCATTGATCGTTTATTCTTTTCGGATAAACGTTACGATTTAGGAGATGTTGGTCGTTACCGCATCAACCGTAAATTAAAAATGAATACCCCTGATGAGGTTAAAGTATTAACAAAAGCAGATATTATTGCGATTGTGAAATACCTGATCAAATTGATCAACTCAAAAGAAGAGGTAGATGATATCGATCACTTGTCTAACCGTCGTGTACGTACGGTAGGTGAGCAATTATACGCACAATTTGGTGTTGGTTTAGCCCGTATGGCCAGAACAATCCGTGAGCGTATGAACATTCGTGATAACGAGGTGTTTACACCAACTGATTTGATTAATGCCCGTACGTTATCATCGGTTATCAACTCTTTCTTTGGTACCAACCAGTTATCTCAGTTCATGGATCAAACAAATCCATTGGCAGAGATCACACACAAACGCCGTTTATCGGCCTTAGGTCCAGGTGGTTTATCACGCGAGCGTGCCGGTTTCGAGGTACGTGACGTTCACTATACTCACTATGGTCGTTTATGTACTATTGAAACTCCAGAGGGACCAAACATTGGTTTGATTTCATCACTTTGTGTGCATGCAAAAATCAACAATTTAGGTTTCATTGAAACACCATACAAACGTGTTGAAGATGGTAAAGTAGTTGTAGATTCAGACGTTATTTATCTATCTGCTGAGGATGAAGATGGTAAAACCATTGCTCAGGCCAATGCAGAGTATGATGATAAAGGTAACTTTACCACACCACGTGTTAAAGCGCGTTATGAGGGTGACTTTCCGATTATTGAGCCTGAGAAATTAGACTTAATGGACGTTGCGCCTAACCAGATTACTTCAATCGCTGCTTCGTTAATTCCGTTCTTGGAAC
Organism: Pedobacter sp. R-06; assembly: GCF_049913135.1. Taxonomy (NCBI): domain Bacteria; kingdom Pseudomonadati; phylum Bacteroidota; class Sphingobacteriia; order Sphingobacteriales; family Sphingobacteriaceae; genus Pedobacter; species Pedobacter sp. R-06. The sequence continues at coordinate 774,217 of NZ_CP183977.1, forward strand.
ATGATGATGCGAACAGGGCATTGATGGGATCGAACATGCAACGTCAGGCCGTACCATTGTTACGTCCTGAAGCGCCAATTGTAGGTACAGGTTTAGAAGGTCGTGTTGCACGTGACTCAAGAACTTTGATCAACGCAGAAGGTGACGGTGTTGTAGAGTATGTTGATGCTAACGAAATCACCATTAAATATGAACGTAACGAAGATGATCGTTTAGTTTCATTTGAAGGTGATAGCAAAACTTACCGTTTAATTAAATTCAAAAAAACCAACCAGAATACTTGTATTAACTTAAAACCAATCGTTAAGAAAGGTCAGAAAGTTACCAAAGGACAAGTACTTTGCGAAGGCTATGCAACTGAAAATGGTGAATTGGCATTAGGTAGAAACTTGAAAGTGGCATTCATGCCTTGGCAAGGTTTCAACTTTGAGGATGCGATTGTAATCAACGAGCGTATTGTTCGTGATGATGTTTTCACTTCATTGCACATTGAAGAGTTTGAATTAGAAGTACGTGATACTAAACGTGGAGAAGAGGAATTAACACCAGATATCCCGAACGTTTCTGAAGAGGCTACTAAAGACCTTGATGAAAATGGTATTATCCGTATTGGTGCTGATGTAAAAGAAGGTGATATTTTAATTGGTAAGATTACTCCAAAAGGAGAATCTGATCCTTCACCGGAAGAGAAATTACTACGTGCAATTTTTGGTGATAAAGCAGGTGATGTTAAAGATGCGTCTTTAAAAACTCCTCCTTCAATCCAAGGTGTGGTAATTGATACCAAATTATTCAGCCGTGCTAAGAAAACTACAAAAGCTGAGGAAAAATCGGCAATTGAGAAATTAGACAAAGGATATAACAATATCACTGAGAAATTAAAGGCAGAATTAGTTGACAAATTATTCACTATCGTAAACGGAAAAACATCTCAGGGTGTATTTAACATTTACAAAGAATTATTGGTTGCTAAAGGCGCTAAATTTACTCAGAAAATTTTAGCAGAGCTTGATTATAATCACATTAGCCCTAACAAATGGACTACTGATGATGATAAAAACGAGATGATTAAAATGTTGCTTCACAACTACGGTATCCGTGTTAACGAAGAACTTGGTGCTTACAAACGCGATAAATTCGCGATCAGTGTAGGTGATGAGCTTCCTTCAGGAATCGTACAGATGGCAAAAGTTTATGTAGCTAAAAAACGTAAATTAAAAGTAGGTGATAAAATGGCGGGTCGCCACGGTAACAAAGGTATTGTTGCACGTATTGTACGTGATGAAGATATGCCTTTCTTAGCTGATGGTAGTCCGGTTGATATCGTGTTGAACCCACTGGGTGTACCTTCACGTATGAACCTTGGTCAGATCTACGAAACCGTATTGGCATGGGCTGGTAAAGAATTGGGTGTTAAATTTGCAACTCCGATTTTTGATGGTGCTACGCATGATGAGGTGGAAGAATGGATCGCTAAAGCAGGAGTTCCTGCTTCAGGAAAAACCTACTTATACAATGGTTTAACAGGTGAGCGTTTCGATCAGACTACAACTGTAGGTATTATCTACATGTTGAAATTAGGTCACATGGTTGATGATAAGATGCACGCCCGTTCAATCGGACCATACTCATTAATTACACAACAACCATTGGGTGGTAAAGCCCAGTTCGGTGGTCAGCGTTTTGGTGAGATGGAGGTTTGGGCATTAGAGGCATTCGGTGCAGCTAATATTCTTCAGGAGATTTTAACCGTTAAATCGGATGATGTAATCGGAAGAGCCAAAACTTACGAAGCCATTGTTAAAGGTGAGAACCTACCAACACCGGGTGTACCAGAATCGTTTAACGTATTGGTACATGAGTTACGCGGATTAGGTTTAGATATTACATTAGATTAATTAAGCCGAAAGACTAAAGACTAAAGCTCAAAGCAGCTTTGGTCTTTAAGCTTTCCGCTTTAACCTTACATAAGTATGTCTTACAAAAAGGATAATAAATTAAAAAGCAATTTCACATCAATCACGATTAGCTTATCGTCTCCGGAAATTATTTTGGAACGCTCAAGCGGTGAGGTGTTGAAACCAGAAACCATTAACTACCGTACTTACAAACCTGAGCGTGATGGTTTGTTCTGCGAGCGTATTTTTGGTCCGGTAAAAGATTACGAATGTCATTGCGGTAAATACAAACGTATCCGTTATAAAGGTATTGTTTGCGATCGTTGTGGTGTTGAAGTAACTGAGAAAAAAGTACGTCGTGAGCGTATGGGACACATTGCTTTAGTGGTTCCTGTTGCACACATCTGGTACTTCCGCTCTTTACCAAACAAAATCGGTTATTTATTAGGTTTACCTACTAAAAAATTAGATTTAATTATCTATTACGAGCGTTACGTAGTTATTCAATCAGGCTTAATGGCTGAAGAAGGTATCAACTATATGGACTTCTTAACGGAAGAAGAATATTTAGATATCTTAGATAAATTACCTAAAGAAAATCAATACTTAGACGATAAAGATCCTAATAAATTCATCGCCAAAATGGGTGCTGAAGCATTAGAAGATTTATTAAAGCGTATTGATTTAGATACTTTATCTTATGATTTACGTCACCAGGCAGCTAACGAAACTTCTCAACAACGTAAAAATGAGGCTTTAAAACGTCTTCAGGTTGTTGAAGCTTTCCGTGGAGCTAATACACGTATCGAGAATCGCCCTGAGTGGATGATTGTTAAAATTGTTCCGGTAATTCCACCAGAATTACGTCCGTTAGTGCCATTAGAAGGTGGTCGTTTCGCTACTTCCGATTTAAATGATTTATACCGTCGTGTAATTATCCGTAACAACCGTTTAAAACGTTTGATCGAGATTAAAGCGCCAGAGGTAATTTTACGTAACGAGAAACGTATGTTGCAGGAAGCTGTAGATTCGTTATTCGATAACTCACGTAAAGTTAATGCGGTAAAAACTGAAGGTAACCGTGCTTTGAAATCACTTTCAGACATCCTGAAAGGTAAACAAGGCCGTTTCCGTCAGAACTTACTTGGTAAACGTGTGGATTATTCAGCTCGTTCGGTAATTGTTGTAGGGCCTAGCCTTAAATTACACGAGTGCGGTATTCCTAAAGATATGGCTGCTGAACTTTACAAACCGTTCATTATTCGTAAGATGATTGAGCGTGGTGTAGTAAAAACAGTTAAATCTGCTAAGAAAATCGTTGATAGAAAAGATCCATTAGTTTGGGATATCTTAGAAAATGTATTAAAAGGTCACCCGGTATTATTAAACCGTGCACCTACGCTACACAGACTAGGTATCCAGGCTTTCCAGCCAAAATTAATTGAAGGAAAAGCAATCCAGTTACACCCATTAGTTTGTACTGCATTCAACGCCGATTTTGATGGTGACCAGATGGCTGTCCACTTACCGTTAGGTAACGCAGCAATTTTGGAAGCCCAGGTATTAATGTTGGCAGCTCACAACATCTTGAACCCTGCAAACGGTACACCAATTACAGTACCATCTCAGGATATGGTTTTGGGTCTTTATTATATTACTAAAGGCCGTAGAACAGATGAAACCAGAGTTGTAAAAGGACAGGATTCGAATTTCTATTCTCCGGAAGAAGTTATTATTGCTTATAACGAGAAAGAATTAGACTTACACGCATTTATCAAAGTAAGGGTAAATGTTAAACAAGCCGATGGTTCTATCGTTAATAAATTAACAGAAACTACTGTAGGTAGAGTATTGTTCAACCAAATGGTTCCTGAAGAAGTTGGTTATATCAATGAATTATTAACCAAAAAATCTTTAAGAGATATTATTGGTGAAGTAGTAAAAATGACTGGTATGGCCCGTGCTTCTCAATTCTTAGATGATATCAAAGAATTAGGTTTCAAAATGGCATTCCAGGGAGGTTTATCGTTCAACTTACAAGACGTAAACATTCCGGTAGAAAAACATACTTTATTAGAACAGGCAGCAGCTGAAGTTGAAGAGGTAAGAAACAACTATAACATGGGTTTCATTACCAACAACGAGCGTTACAATCAGATTATCGATATCTGGACCCGTATCAACAACAGGTTAACTACATTCGTTATGACTCAGTTATCATCAGATAACCAAGGTTTTAACTCAGTTTACATGATGCTTGATTCAGGTGCACGTGGTTCGAAGGAGCAGATTCGTCAGCTTTGCGGAATGCGTGGTTTGATGGCAAAACCTCAGAAATCAGGTTCAGGTGGCGATATCATTGAAAACCCGATCTTATCAAACTTTAAAGAAGGTTTATCGGTATTAGAGTACTTTATCTCTACTCACGGTGCGCGTAAAGGTTTGGCTGATACGGCGTTAAAAACGGCGGATGCGGGTTACTTAACCCGTCGTTTACATGATGTGGCGCAGGATATGATTGTTAACGATAACGATTGTGGTACTTTAAGAGGTATGTATACAACCGCTTTAAAAGATCAGGAAGATATCGTTGAGCCATTATACGACAGGATTTTAGGCCGTACTTCACTACATGATGTGTACAATCCATTGGATAACACTTTATTGGTAGGTGCTGGAGAAGATATTAACGAAGATGTAGCTAAATTGATCGAAGAATCTCCACTAGAAGGTATCGAGATCCGTTCAGTATTAACTTGCGAATCTAAACGTGGTGTTTGTGCATTATGTTATGGCCGTAACTTAGCATCTGGTAAACGTGTTCAAAGAGGTGAGGCAGTTGGTGTAATTGCAGCACAGTCAATCGGTGAGCCGGGTACACAGTTAACACTTCGTACTTTCCACGTGGGTGGTACTGCATCAAACATTGCTGCAGAATCTAACATCGTAGCTAAGTTTGATGGTGTAATCGAATTCGAAAATATCCGTACTGTTGATACACAAACAGAAGAAGGAACAGTTCAGGTGGTATTAGGTCGTTCAGGTGAGTTCAAAATTGTTGAGCCAGGAACCGGACGTATCATTGTAACCAACAACATTCCTTACGGTGCATTCTTGTTCGTAAAAGAAGGTGATAAACTTTCTAAAGGTGATAAAATCTGTTCGTGGGATCCGTACAACGCGGTTATTCTATCAGAATTTGCCGGTAAAGCACAATTTGATGCCATTATTGAAGGTGTAACCTTCCGTGAAGAATCAGATGAGCAAACTGGTCACCGTGAAAAAGTAATTATCGATACACGTGATAAAACTAAAAACCCTTCAGTTCAGATCGTTGATAAGAAAGGTGAATTCATCAAAGGTTATAACATTCCGGTAGGTGCCCACGTTTCAGTTGATGAAGGTGAAACTATCCAAACTGGTCAGATTATCGCTAAGATTCCTCGTGCAACCGGTAAAACCCGAGATATTACAGGTGGTTTACCTCGTGTAACGGAATTATTTGAAGCACGTAACCCATCTAACCCAGCTGTAGTAACTGAGATTGATGGTGTGGTAACTTTAGGTGGCGTTAAACGTGGTAACCGCGAAATCACAATCGAATCGAAAGATGGTGAAGTTAAAAAATACTTGGTTCCATTGTCGAAACACATCCTTGTTCAGGATAATGACTTTGTAAAAGCAGGTATGCCTTTATCAGATGGTTCAATTTCTCCTGCCGATATCTTATCAATTAAAGGCCCTGCAGCGGTTCAAGAGTACCTGGTAAATGGTATTCAAGAGGTTTACCGTTTACAAGGTGTGAAAATTAACGATAAGCACTTTGAGGTAATTGTTCACCAGATGATGCAGAAAGTTCACATTGAAGATCCAGGTGATACTATTTTCTTAGAAAACAATGCTGTTGACCGTTGGGATTTTGCTGACGAGAACGATGCAATGTACGACAAGAAAGTTGTTGAAGACGCAGGTGATTCTACAGATTTCAAACCAGGTCAGATTGTTTCATTACGTAGACTAAGAGACGAAAATTCTCAATTGAAACGTAAAGATTTAAAACAGATCACGGTTAGAGATGCAAGACCAGCAACTGCAAGTTCTATCTTACAAGGTATTACACGTGCATCATTAGGTACTAAATCGTTCATTTCTGCGGCTTCGTTCCAGGAAACTACGAAAGTATTAAATGAGGCAGCTATTGCAGGTAAACGCGATAATATGTTAGGCTTGAAAGAAAACGTGATCGTTGGTCACTTAATCCCTTCAGGTACTGGTGTACGTGGTTACGAAAGAATCATCGTTGGTTCGCAAGAAGAATACGATAAATTATTAGCTTCGAAACAAGAAGAAGTAGAAGCTTAGATTTTAATAGTAATTTCAAGCCCTCTGAATTTTTATTCAGAGGGCTTTTTTTGTTTAATGAAATAATCTATCCATTTTGTTACAGTCTGTCAAACGTTTGTGTAGAGGCTCCTTCTTAATCACTTAATCTTATTCTAATAGGTTTGATTAACTTAGGTTTATGAAGTTTTTATCACTGATATTATTGATGAGTTTGGGCTTAACAAGTGCTGCCCAGGATGTTAGTCTTGCCTTACAAAAAGTAAAATTGCCAGATAGCGAAACTATAAATAAGGAATGGAATAATGCCGCTGGAGGATTAAATATTAGTTTTGCTAATAGTAACCTCAGGTTTGCAAGAGAGGTACCTCCAGCCATTTCAATTCTAAATACATGGAATACTGCTGCCTGGAAAGGAGAAAAAGTACATACCCAGTTGTTACTTTGGACGAAAGCTAAGCCTACCAATATCAGTATACAGGTTTCTGAACTGAAAGATCAACAAGGTAATGGCATAAAAAAAGAAAACATTACTTCAGGTATAATTAAATATGTAATTACCGACGAGTTTAGAGATGGTTGTGGCTACCGTAAAGCTGCAGATTTTGATTCATCTTATGTGGCAGATCTGATCGATACTAAAACGAGTACGATTGCTATTAGTGCTAAAAGTACGCAACCGGTCTGGCTAAGTATAAAAGTTCCTGCAGAAGCAAAAGCGGGGCTTTACTCCGGAATAATCAAAATTAATGCTGAAAAAGAATACAGCTTACCCATTAAAATAGAGGTACTCAATAAAACTTTGCCTCCTCCAAGTGAGTGGAAATATGAGTTAGACTTATGGCAGCATCCTGCAGCCATTGCCCGGGCGCATAACGTAAAACTATGGAGCGACGAACATTTTCTTTTAATGAAACCATATTACACCATGTTGGCCAGTGCCGGTCAGAAAACCATTACAGCAAGTATTGTAAACGAACCTTGGGGGCATCAAACTTACGATGATTACCCAAGTTTAATTAAATGGACAAAGAAAAAAGATGGCAGTTGGTTTTACGATTATAGCCTATTCGATAAATATATTGCTTTTGTGATGACCACTGGCATAAATCAACGCATTAACTGCTACAGTATGGTACCATGGAAAATTGCTTTTACCTATTGGGATGAAAGTACCCAGAAGGAAGCTGTTTTTACACAGGCCATTGGTACTCCTGGTTACGATGCCTTTTGGAAGAACATGCTTACCGATTTTACCAAACATTTAAAAGCTAAGAACTGGTTCGGGAAGACATACATCGCTATGGATGAACGCCCAATGAAAGCTATGCAGGCTGTAATTAAACTATTAAAAAGCGTTGATCCAAAATGGAAAATTGCTTTGGCTGGTGAATACCATCAGGAAATCGAAAAAGATATCGATAATTACTGCATTGCTTCAAAATGGGAATTTCCGGCTGATGTGTTGCAAAAACGTAACGAGCAAGGTAAAACCAGCACCTGGTATACCTGCTGTACCGAACCTTACCCAAATGCATTCAGTTTCTCTTCGCCTGCTGAGCAGGTATGGATGGGTTGGTACACCGCCAATAAAAATATGGACGGTTATTTGCGTTGGGCCTATAACAGCTGGACCAAAAATCCTTTAACCGATACGCGTTTTACAGCTTGGCCTGCTGGCGATACCTACCAGGTTTATCCAGGGCCGTTAACATCGGTCAGGTTTGAAAAATTGATTGAAGGTGGACAGGATTTCGAGAAAATTAAACAGCTGCAGGCACTTTACACCAAAAATAAAAATACAGCAGCACTCGCGGAATTGAATAAAGCGTTAGAGAATTTCAATTTAAAATCTTTATCAACCGTTACTGCAGATGAAATTTTAAAAAGCGTAAAACCGCTGCTAAACAAATAATAGATGAAACCAATTGCTTTTTTTGCAGGATTGATGATCTGCCTGGTGTATTGCGAATTATGTTATGCCCAAAACGATAACAATTTGAAATGGTTCAATCCTCAAACCAACACTTACAATACATTAAAGGGGAAAGCCTGGCAAAATACCGATAGTGCCAATTATTATAATCGCTTACCAGCCACAGCAGAAAAAGAAGTACGGAAAGAAGTTTGGAATTTAGCTAAGCAAACCGCTGGCGAATATTTAGATTTTAATACTTCCTCCCAAAAAATTGTGATTAAATATCAGATTAATGGTGGGAAAAGTTTGGATAATATGCCAACATTGGGCGTAAGTGGGGTTGATTTATATGCTCAGGATCTTCAGAATAAATGGCATTGGATAAAGGCTGCTTACAGCTATAAGGATACCGTGACATATAGTTACGAAAATTTTGATCCTACGGTAAAAATTAAAAAGTTCCGTTTGTATTTACCATTATATAATACACCAAAATGGCTAAAAATAGGGGTGGCCTCAAATGCAGATTTTAAAGTGGAAGAAGCCAATGAAAAAGCACCATTGATATTTTATGGTACCTCTATTATGCAAGGCGCGAGTGCCAGCCGGCCGGGGATGGCATGGTTAAATATTTTGGGGAGAAAATTAGATCGGCCCCTTATCAATTTAGGTTTTTCAGGTAATGGCCGATTAGAGGCTCCATTGATTGATTTAATGAACCAAATAGATGCTAAGATCTTCGTACTCGATTGCCAACCTAACTTAACCGATAAAAACGTTTATTCTGCAGAGGAAATTGAGAAACGTATTACCAGTTCGGTACAAAGTTTAAAAGCAAAACATCCTAAAGTACCCATTTTACTGGTTGAACATAGTTCTGGTTTAGCACAGGTTAATCTGGATACGGCGCTAACAGGAAAATATATCTGGACTTCCCAGGTATTAAATAATGTCTATCAAAAACTTAAGAAATCAGGAGTCAAAGATCTTGATATCCTTACTGCAAAAGAAATCGGTTTTACCGACGACAGCACAATTGACGGTACACATCCAAACGATATCGGAATGATGCAATATGCGGATGCCTGCGAAAAAATTATCAATAGAATACTGTTGGTTAAAAAATAATTTATCGGTTTTGATTTAAGCCAATTTACCTTTATAAACAGCTAATATACTTTACGCAACTGCTTTAATCAGGTTGTAATTTTATTACAAATCAATTTAATGAGAAAATTAATACTTACATCAGTTTTAATCGTGTCTTTTATAGCAAACGTTATGGCACAAAGTGATAATTTAAAAGCACAAAATACCGTGGCTATTGTACCAGGCGATAGTAAGACTACTATTTTGGCTAAAGCAAGCTATGTGGTGCCAACCCCTAACCAATTAACCGCGTTAAAAAATGAGTTTATTGCATTTATTCATTTTGGACCAAACTCTTTTACAAAAATGGAATGGGGAAATGGTAAAGAAGACCCTAAAATATTTGATTTAAAAGAACTGCATACGGACCAATGGTGCCAGGCCATGAAATCTGCTGGGATGAAAATGGTGATTATCACGGTAAAACACCACGATGGTTTTGTACTTTGGCAAAGCCGGTATACCAAACACGGCATTATGTCTTCAGGTTTTGAAGACGGCAAAGGCGATATTCTAAAAAATCTATCTGCATCCTGCAAAAAGTACGGGCTGAAACTGGGTATTTATTTATCTCCGGCAGATTTATATCAGATTGAAAATCCCGAAGGACTATATGGTAATTTGAGTAAAATAACTACGAGAACCATTCCTCGCGAAACAGCAGGACGCCCTTTTGCCAACCAGACTAAATTTAAGTTCGAAGTTGATGATTATAATGAATATTTTCTAAATCAATTATTTGAAGTTTTAACTGAATACGGACCAATTGATGAAGTTTGGTTTGATGGTGCACATCCTAAAACCAAAGGCGGACAGAAATATAATTATCCAGCCTGGAAAACCTTGATCCATACTTTAGCACCAAAAGCAGTGATTTTTGGTAGAGAAGATATCCGTTGGTGTGGTAATGAAGCCGGCGGAACCCGAGAAACCGAATGGAACGTAATTCCTTATAGCGAAAACCCTGATACGGCAACACATTTTCCTGATATGACGGACAGGGATTTGGGTAGTAATAGTGAACTTTACAAAGCTAAATACCTGCACTATCAGCAAACCGAAACCAATACATCGATAAGAGAAGGCTGGTTTTACCGCGATGATGAAAAACAAAAAGTACGCAGCGCCGATGATGTTTTCGATATTTATGAACGCTCGGTTGGAGGGAATTCGACCTTTTTACTCAATATACCACCAAACCGGAACGGAAAATTCTCTGATGAAGATGTAAGTGTGCTTAATGAGGTTGGTAAGCGCATTACCGAAACTTATGGCAAAAATTTATTTGCTGGTGCAAAAGGAGCAAAGCAAGTATTGGATAACGATATGAATACTTATGTTTTGCTAAATAATAAACAAAAAAGTCTCGAAATTACAACTGCTAAGCCTGTTACAATAAACAGGATCGTATTACAAGAAGATATTGCAAACTATAGTGAGCGGGTAATGGAACACCAGTTAGAGGCCTGGATTGGCAATAAGTGGCAAAAAATTGCGGTAGCAACAAATATAGGTTATAAACGTATTTTGCGTTTCCCTGAAATTACTTCTTCTAAATTTAGGTTAACAGTTTTATCATCAAGAGCTGAGCCAGCAATAGCAACAATAGCTGCATATTATTACCGTACCCGTCCGCCACAATTGCAGTTTAACAGAGATGTAAATGGTTTAACAACTATTTCACCAAAAACCCATGCGTTTGGGTGGAAACCACACGGAGAAAATGCGACCGCTAATCTTAATAAAGACATCGAAATTTATTATACCACAAATGGAAGTCTACCTGATGCTCGCGCTAAAAAATATACTGGTCCGCTTCAAATTGCAAAAGGTGAGGTAAAAGCAATAGCCATAACCAATAAAGAAAAAGGACCTGTAGCAGCCGAAGCATTCGGCATGGTAAAAAAAGATTGGAAATTGTTAAGTAGTGATAGCGAAAGTGATAAGCATGCTGCCTCAATGGCATTTGATGCTAAAAAGCAAAGTTATTGGTTATCTAAAGAGGACAGCGATCAGCATCAAATAGCGATAGATTTAGGTTATGTTCATGAGCTAACCGGCTTTATTTATACACCTCCAACAGATTTTGCTGATGGAATGCTTGAAAAAGGAATACTCCAAATCAGTAACGATGGTAAAACCTGGCAAGATGCCGAAGCCTTTGGGTTCGGTAATTTAATTAACGATCCAACCCCACGGACCCATTATTTCAAAAAAGGAATTTCGGCAAAATATATACAAGTAAAAGCAACAGCCATTGCAGGTAATAAAAAAGCGCTGGCTATTGCAGAGTTAGATTTTTTAGAGAAATAACTCATTAAAGCGCTACTAAATTAATTTTATTTCAAACATTATGTTTTAAATTCCGCTATTAAGCAGCGGAATTTTTTATTTTTGATCTATTATGGAAGAACAACAAAACGAGAATCAATTAAATATAGAGTTATCCGAAGAAATTGCAGAAGGAATTTTTTCTAACTTGGCCATTATTACCCACTCTAATACCGAATTTGTATTAGATTTTATTCGTGTAATGCCGGGAATTCCGAAGGCAAAAGTTAAATCGAGAATTATCCTAACGCCAGAACACGCAAAGCGTTTATTATCAGCATTGGAAGATAATATTCAGAAATTCGAAGCGGTAAACGGGCGTATTAAGACTCAAGAAGAACCACCTTTTCCTATGGGTTTCGGCGGGCCAACCGCTCAGGCGTAAGACTATTCAAAATCTTACAAACAAATATTTGTTTACTATGTTAGCATAGTATATATTTGTGTATAACCATTTATAGATGAAAAAAATTTTATTGAGCGCATTACTTTCTGCCCCACTTTGGGTTTTGGGGCAGGGTTTCCAGGTTAATTTACAAGGACAGAAACAAATTGGTATGGCAGGTGCAGGTTCTGCATTGGCTTTAGATGAGGCTTCCGTATTTTATAATCCTGGTGCAGTAACTTTCTTAGAGAAAAACTCAGTTTCAGCAGGTGTGAACCCATTATTATTTAAATCCGCTTTTAAACAAACGGGTTCGAATGTTACAGAGAATGTGAAGAACAAAATTGCCCCACCTTTCGAGTTTTATGCGGTGTGGGGGCCGAAATCAAATAAATGGAAGCTAGGCTTAGGTGTATATACGCCTTTTGGCGGTTTAGTAGATTGGGGCGATAATTGGTCTGGTAAGTATGCTTTAACCTCATTAAATTTAAAAGCCATCTATTTTCAACCAACTTTAAGTATAAAAATTACCGATCGTATCGGTATAGGTGCAGGGTTTGTTTATAACCACGGCGATGTAAATCTTCAAAGAGCTATCCCGGTAAATTTTCCTGATGGCCGTTCTGGTCACGCTACTTTAGATGGTACCGGAACAGGTTATGGATGGAATGCGGGTTTATATATCAAAACATTAAGCAATATCTCTTTTGCACTCGTACATAAATCGAAGGTAATTACGAAACTCGATGGTGGTTCAGCAGAATTTGAAGTTCCAAAGTCATTAGAAGGATCTTTTCCAGCGGGAAATACCTTTAACGCCGAATTACCTTTACCAGCAACCACAAGTTTAGGTGTAGGTATTCCGTTGTCAAAAAGTACAGTTTTAGCCTTTGATGCAAGTTGGGTACAGTGGCATATTTATCAGGATTTGTCTTTTGACTATGCTACCAATACACCTGCGCTCGTTGATACAAAATCAGCACGCAATTATCGTGATGGTTCATCGTTTAAATTAGGTATTAACCACCAGGCATCAGAGAAATTGGCACTAAGAGCAGGTGTTGGTTATGCCTTTTCACCAGTACAGGATGGATACGTAACACCCGAAGCTCCTGATGCTGACCGATATATTTTAAGTGCAGGTTTGGGTTATACACCTACCCGCCATTTCGAAGTTAATGCATCGTTCTTTTTTGAAGATGTTAAATCGCGTAAACAAAAGAATATTGAAACGGGCCTGGATGGTACCTTTAAAACTTTGGTTTATGCACCAGGTATTTCGTTAACTTATAAATGGTAGGAGAAATTTAGATGAAAAGATATATATTAAATAGTTTCGTTGCTGCTGTCATCCTTTTTGCAGCAGCTTGTAAACCTGAAATAGAAACGCCTGCAGGGTCGACTGCCGGACAAGCTAATTTTAGTAAATACATTGCAGTAGGTAACTCCTTAACTTCTGGATATGCCGATGGTGGCTTATATTTGGAAGGACAAAAAGTTGCTTATCCAAACTTAATTGCCGCCAAAATGGCTACGGTAGGTGGTGGGGCATTTACCTCTCCGTTTTTTACTGAAGAACATTTAAATGGCTCAGGTTATATTTCTTTAACAGCACTGGTTAATGGTACGCCAACTTTAACTCCTGTAACCGATAAACTGGCTATAAGAGATGCGGCGAAGCATTTAGACAAATATAGTGGCGAAATCCAAAACTTGGGTATTCCCGGTATGCGTGTTGATTTGGCTTTTGCACCAGCATTTAGTGCCGCAAATCCATTTTTTGAACGTTTATTAACCGATGCCCAAGTGGGTGCTACAAGTTATTTTCAATATGTTCAAACCAAAAACCATACTTTCTTTTCATTGTGGCTTGGAAATAATGATGTATTGGGTTATGCTTTAAATGGAGCAGTAACTGTATCTACTGATCCAACTACCACTTTAACTGATAAGGTTACCTTCTCTTCTTTGTATGCTAATTTTTTAAATGCCTTAACTGCCGGGGGCCAAAAAGGTATTGTAGGTACCATTCCTGATGTAACTGCTGTTCCTTATTTTAATACAGTTACCGTAGCAGCTTTATTAAATGCGGCTAAAGCAATTAATCCCGCAGCGGCAGCTATTTATATTCAAACAGGAACAGGTGCGGTAAGGCCTGCAACTGCTGAAGATTTAATCCGTTTGCCGTTTCAATCAGAAGGCATATTTGGGAAACCAAATGGTTCTGGCATTCCTTATGGTTTGCACCCCTTAAATCCGATCGAAAATAAGTGGGTATTGGATAAGGATGAAGTAATTAAAGTGAAAGATTATGTAAATAGCTATAATAGCAGTATTAAATCTTTAGCCACAAGCAAAGGTTTAGCCATTGCTGATACTTATGCTTATTTTAATCAGGTTAAAACTGGTATTAATGTTCAGGGTGTTGGTATCAACGCTTCATTTATTACCGGTGGCGCATTCTCTTTAGATGGTATTCACTTAACGCCGCGTGGAAATGCAGTAATTGCCAATGTATTTATCGATGCCATTAATGCTAAATACGGCTCTACTGTACCAAACATTGATATTACGCAATATAGAGGCGTGAAGTTCCCTAATTAATTCGAAAAGATTTTTATATTTTAAAGGTTCTAACGCTGTTAGGACCTTTTTTATTTTAGCCGATCATAGATAAGATTGATTACCTTTTCTTTTTCAATTGGTTCAAACCAATTGATCTCCTCATCTCTTCTAAACCAGGTGAGTTGGCGTTTGGCAAAACGACGCGTATTTTGTTTAATTGCCGAAACGGCATCCTCAAGAGATAATTTTCCGTCCAGGTAGTCGAAAAGCTCACTGTAGCCTACGGTGTTTAAAGCATTATATTTTTTAAAGGGTGTAAGCGACCTTACCTCTTCTACTAAACCATCAGCAATCATTTTATCAACTCTTCTGTTAATCCGGTCGTAAAGGATAGCACGATCGGTATTGAGGCCAATTTTGATGATATTAAATGATCTTTCCTTTTTTGTAGCGGAGAGCATTGAAGAAAGTTTTTGACCAGTTGATAAAAATACTTCCAAACCCCTGATCATTCTTTGTGGATTTTGTTGATCTACCTTTGCGAAATATTCAGGATCTAATGTTGCCAGCTGTTTTTGGATACTGGGTAATCCTTCTTCTTCAAACTGGTTATTCAACCTTTCACGTATGGCCAAATCAATATCCGGCATTTCATCCAAGCCATTAATTAAAGCATTAACATATAAACCCGAACCCCCAACCATAATCGCCAGATCGTGTTTTTTAAAAATTTGATCAAGGGCATTTAAACCTTCTATTTCAAAATCGCCTGTACTAAATAGCTGTGAAACCGAATGTGAATCAATAAAGTGATGTTTTGCTGCTGCTAACTCATCTGCATCAGGTTTTGCCGTTCCTATGGCCATCTCTTTAAAAAACTGACGGGAATCGGCAGAAATGATTTCTGTATCAAAATGTTGGGCCAATTGTACGGCCAAAGCCGTCTTTCCTATTGCGGTGGGACCAACAATAGAAATTAAGGTTTTTGATTTTTTAATAGTTTGACCTGCAGTAAGCATAACATTTTAAAAGAAAAAGTCAGATGTATACATCTGACTTTGTATGGATAATAATTCGTTCAGTTAGTGCTGATCTCGAAGATTTAGGATGGCATGACGATATGGTAAATTAATAGTCGTCTTTGTGGCTATCATCTTCGAAGTTATCACTATCAGAAAATTCATCGCCAAATTCGTCTTCTTCGCTTTCTTCATCTTCGTCTCGCTCTTCGGCATTGATTCCCATTTCGCCCATGGCTTCCAATTCGTCGGTATCTTCTGGTACAAAGTTCATTTCATTTAAGAAATCAAATTCGCTCGCCGCCGCTGCTGCCCCTCTTGGATCAACCGCTTGTGGACTGTTTTGCTCCATTATTTTTGGTGCCTCACCACTGCTTTTAGCTAAAAATGGGTATTCTATATTTGGATCGGCATCTAAAATTATTTTTACAAGTTCTACGTGAAAATCATAAGGGCGATCGAAATTGTAGATATAGTAAAACTTTTGATGCGGATCTTCAATAAAACCACTTAATTTAGAATTCTCCATTAAAACTACACGGTCTTTTTTACGTTCACTTGGTAAATAAGCAATTTCATCGCCTTTTAACCAATTATCGGTGCTTACGTAAAAAGAGGAAGATTTTTCGGCATTATAACCCGTAGATCTGTGAATAGCCTTATGCAGGTCTTCAAATGTTTGGTTTGATTTAATGTCGATCTCTCTCACAACATCATCAAAATCTTCGAAAGTAATTCTAAATTTATAAATAGCCATTATAGTGTTTTGGAACCGTAAAAATAAAGTTAATTTATAATTACCACAAATATCGGGCGCCATAAAAGACAGCCTAATTGTAGTGTTTTAGCAATTAAATTATTTATTAACAGGATTTAATCCCATTTGTTTTGCCTGATTTAGCATAAAATTAAATGCTTCTTGGTAGTCGTTTGTAATCTCGCCCTCTAATATGGCCTCGCGGATAGCATTTTTAATTATACCAACCTCTTTTCCTGCATCAAGACCGAAAGTTTCCATAATATCGTTTCCTGAAATAGGAGGCTGCCAGTTTCTAATTTTATCGCGTTCTTCTACATCCTTAAGCTTTTGTTTAACCAGCTCAAAGTTGTTTCGGTATTTTGTTTTTTTGTATTCGTTTTTAGTGGTTACATCGGCATTGCAAAGCAGCATTAAACTTTCAATTTCTTCGCCGGCATCAAAAAGTAATCGCCTAACTGCTGAATCTGTGACGGTTTCCTGCGCCAGCACAATCGGGCGTAAATGAAGCTGTACCAATTTTTGCACATACTTCATCTTTTCGTTTAAAGGCAGTTTTAGCTGTGCAAATATTTTCGGAACCATTCTGGCTCCTCTATCTTCATGTCCGTGGAATGTCCAACCGTGGCCTTCTTCAAAACGTTTAGTAGCAGGTTTAGCAATATCGTGTAAAATAGCCGCCCAACGCAGCCATAAGTCATCAGTATCTGCGCAAATGTTATCTAATACTTCAAGTGTATGATAAAAATTGTCTTTATGTCCTTTTCCTTTAATAATCTCTACCCCGTAAAGTTGTGCCATTTGAGGGAAAATGAGCTGCAATAAGCCTGTATCAAAAAGATGTTTAAAGCCTATAGAAGGTTTTTTAGAGAGGATGATTTTATTCATCTCATCTGTTATCCGCTCTTTTGATACGATAGTAATACGCTGTTTTTGCGTTTTAATGGCATTTAGGGCCGCTGGATCGATATTAAAATCAAGCTGCGAAGCAAAGCGGATTGCCCTCATCATGCGCAAAGGATCGTCAGAAAAAGTAATTTCCGGGTCGAGTGGGGTACGGATGAGCTTATTTTCCAAATCTTTAATCCCGTCAAACGGATCTAACAATTCACCAAAATGATCAGCGTTTAAATTAATAGCTAAAGCATTGATGGTAAAATCTCTGCGCAGCTGGTCATCTTCTAAGGTACCATCTTCAACAATTGGTTTACGTGAATCAGAACGGTAAGATTCTTTTCTGGCGCCTACAAATTCGACTTCTAAATCCTGATATTTAATGTTTGCGGTGCCAAAATTTTTAAAAACAGCAACTTTGGTGTTCAGTTTTCTGCCAACAGCTTCAGCATATTCTATTCCACTGCCCACAACAACAACATCAATATCTTTTGAAGGGCGATCTAAAAATAAATCGCGAACAAAGCCTCCGATTACATATGCTTCGGTATTGTTCTTATCGGCAATAATGGATAAGGTTTTAAATATTGGGTTTTGTAGGTGTTGCTGCATCAAGTTAGTTATTTTGTCACGCCGAGATAGAAAGCATCTGCGAGCTATGAAACAGATCCTTCGTGCCTCAGGATGACAATAAGAATTACAAAAGTAATAAAATTACTTGCGAATAAACTCAAATTGTCCGCCAGGAGAAAGTTTCATAATGGTTGATGGCTTTCTGTTGGTCCGGTTTTCCTGCTCAAAGTCTACTACATAATCTACAGCATCAATAATTTCAGGGGCTATGTCGTCAAAGAGTTTTGGCGATGGCTGTCCGCTTAAATTTGCAGAGGTAGAAACTATAGGTTTCCTAAAGCGTTGGATTAATGGTGTGCAAAAATCGTGTTTAACAATTCGTATGCCCACACTGCCGTCGGCATTGATTACGTTTTGAGCTAAGTTTTTTGCGCCAGAGAAAATAATAGTTAAAGGATTTTCAGCATATTCAATTAAATCGTAAGCCACATCAGGTATTTCGGCAACATAACTCTGCAGTTTGCTATCTACATCCAATAATACGATTAAACTCTTTTCGGCCGGCCGGTTTTTTATCTTCAATAATTTATCTACCGCCTCGGCATTGCTTGCATCGCAGCCCAAGCCCCAAATGGTATCTGTTGGATATAAAATAACACCACCTGATTTTAATACTTCAAAAGCTTTGTTAATCTCGTCTCTTAGCATTTTACAAAGTTAATTTATTAAGAGGAAGTTAAATAATCTTAATATGTATTTCCTGTGGTGTTAGATATTTCTATCTAACACCCATAAATATCGATGAAAGAATTTTGCGATCGTGACCTGTTCTTGTCATTTATTTACTGCAGCAATGTGTTTTAATCCAATAAACTATTATTTTAGTAATAGGTTATTAAATAAAACATAAAATGAAACACACACTTAAATGGGGTATGCTGTTTACTATTGTAATGGCATTTACCAGTTGTATTGCTGTACTTACTGCATCAGATTACGACAAAAAGATCGATTTTTCTAAGTTAAAATCCTTTGCTTACTACGAAAAAGGCATTGAACATTTAGAATTAAACAACCTCGACAAGCCTAGGATGTTAAATGCCGTTGAAACTGCTATGACAAAAAAAGGTTTTGTTAAAAATGAGCAAGCAGATTTTTTAGTTAACGTAGCGGTTTTGAGCACTATTAAAGCGAGGGCCGATTGGGGCTATAGCGGAGGCGGTTATCAATGGGATTCAGCTTCATCTTCCTACCAATGGAGAGATTCGCAGTTTGGGCCGCTCAACACCAGCAAACAATACCAGTCTGGTACCATTATCATTGATTTTTTAAATCCCGAAACCAAAGCAATTATGTGGCATGGGGTAGGCTCGGGATTTAATTTCGATGATTATGAGAATAGGGAAGGAAGGATAAATCTGGCTGTAAAACAGATCTTATCAGAATACCCGCCGATATACTGATTCAACGATTTAATCCAATTGTAAAATATTTAGTCAGAGTGATATAGGGTTAAAACATAATCAAATAGTAATCGTTTTACAGATAACAATCTGATTGTAAAAAATGTTAAATGATTTGCCGTTTGGTTCCCAAAATCGTTATATTTAAGTCAGGTTATTTATACAACAACGCACAAAAATGAGAACAGCACAAAAATTATTAATGCTTTTTACAGTGGTATTGGCATTAGCAGGATGTACAACACTCCGCACCGCATCAGATTATGATAAAAATGTTGATTTAAGCGGTTACAAAACTTACAATTTTTACGATAAAGGCATAGCAAGGGTTAAGCTTAACAATCTCGATAAACGCAGATTAATGGCTGCAGTTGAATCTGAAATGAATGCCAAAGGATTTACAAAATCAGATCGACCTGATTTATTGGTAAATCTGGTCGTGGTTGCCAGAGAAAAAACCGATGTTTATGGCCCAGGTTACTATGGTGGCTGGGGTTGGGGCTGGCGTGGCGGCTGGGGAAATCCTTTCTGGGGCGGTGGCGGAACCTATGTAAACCAATATATTGAAGGTACAATCATAATCGATTTCTTAGATCCTGCTAAAAAGATTTTATTCTGGCACGGACAAGGATCTGGTTTTAACCTGGATAGCTTTAACAAAAGAGAAGAGCGTTTATACACCGGGGTAAAAGAAATATTGGCTCAATATCCACCGACTGTTACTGCTGCTAAATAATTTGTAGCCGTTACGTTAAAATATCTAAATAGCAATCTATTAATTGCTGAGTAACTACAGGGCTGTTGAATTTTAAATAAATTCCAGCCCTTTTTCTTTTTTTAGAGACATGGGATTTATTGGCTTGTAAAAAAATAAACTGTCGATTTGCAGAAATTGAGTTTTTTATATTTGAAAAGCAGGGGGTAGTGCTACTATTAACCGTTAGTCCTGCCAATGCTGCAAGTCCTCATCCGCTGGAAGGATCGGATTGCGGGCTTTTCGCGAATGTCAGGTTTAGATTGAGCTGGATTGTGGTAATAAATTGATAAATTCCTCTTTGGTAGTAACGTAATGGAAAGTATAAATGATTCTCATCCTGAGTATAGTCGAAAGACAGTTAAAGCGTTAAATAGCAATCCATTAATTGCTGAGTAACTACAGGGCTGTTAAATTTTTGAACAAATTCCAGCCCTTTTTCCTTCATCTCTTTTTGGAGCTGCGGTTTTTCAAGAATTTGATTAATGGCTTTTGCAAGTCCGTTAGCATCATCAGGTGAAATGTATAAGCTATCTGGTCCGCCAGCTTCTTCCAGGCAAGACCCAGTTGCTGCGACTACCGGAACCCCAGAATAGAGGGCTTCGATAATCGGAATGCCAAAACCTTCGTAAAAAGAAGGATAAACAAAAACGCTGGCCATTTGGTATATGCCGGGTAGATCTGCAAATGGGATATTTTTTAGGAATAAAATTCTGTTTTTAAGGCCGAGTTTTTCTATTTCCTTCTCTACTGTTTTAAAATAAGCGGTTTGTTTACCTATTACCACGAGTTTATACTCCTCGTTAACCTCTTTTAGGGCTTGAACAGCTAATTTAAGGTTTTTACGCTCTTCAATGGTACCAACATTTAGGATGTATTTTTCAGGTAGTTTATAAGTTGCCCTAATGCGGCTTAAGGTTGCTGTAGCAAAAGGCGTTTTAAAACTGTAATCACAGCTCTGGTAAATTACCTCAATTTTTTCAGCACTGATCCCATATAAATCAATAATGTCTTCTTTTGTTTTTTCGCTGATGGCGATAATTTTATTGGCACGTTTACAAGCAGATTTGCTTTTCCACTCGTATAATTTCCGGTCGATAAATTTATAATACTGAGGGAAGCGAAGAAAAATTAGATCATGAATGGTAACGATCGATTTAATCCGTGTATGTTGTATGGCTAATGGAATTTCATGACTGAGCCCATGATAAATCTGGCAACCATCTTGATTTAAATCTTTAAGGATATTTAAACTTCGCCATAAAAAAGGGCCGTTTTTTGGGAGTTTCAGTTCGATGTTTTCATTTGCGAGAAAAGCATCAATCTGTTTGGCCGATTTTATTTTAGGAGCGTACACCAAGTATTGGTGCTGAGGAAACTGATGTGCCAAATGCTCAATTAAAGACCGGCTGTAATTACCTAATCCTGTTAAGTTATTGGCAGCACGCTTGCCATCGTATCCAATCTTCATTAGAGGTGTAAGGTTTAAGGTAAAAGGTTTAAGGCTTTGGGTGTTACCTTACACCTTAAGCCCCATACCTTAAACCATTTATACTGCTACATTATTTTCTCTCAACGCATCGTTAAGTGAAGTTTTCTTATCTGTACTTTCTTTACGTTTACCAATAATTAAAGCACAAGGTACCTGGAATTCGCCAGCTGGGAATTTTTTAGTATAGCTTCCTGGTATTACAACTGAACGTGCAGGAACAATTCCTTTATATTCTACTGGCGTAGGACCGGTAACATCAATAATTTTGGTTGATGCCGTTAATACCACATTAGCACCTAAAACAGCTTCCCTTTCTACTTTAACACCTTCAACAACAATCGCTCTTGATCCTAAAAAAGCGTCATCTTCGATAATAACCGGAGCAGCTTGTACAGGCTCTAAAACACCACCAATACCCACACCACCACTTAAGTGAACGCGTTTACCAATTTGTGCACAAGAACCAACAGTAGCCCAGGTATCAACCATAGTACCTTCATCAACATAAGCGCCAATGTTTACATACGATGGCATCATGATTACACCTTTTGCTAAAAACGCACCATAACGCGCACTTGCCATAGGCACAACACGTACACCAGTTGTTTTATAATCGGTTTTTAAATCCATTTTATCGTGGTAAACGAAAGGACCACTTTTAATTTCTTTCATCTCGCGAATCGGGAAATATAAAATTACTGCTTTCTTTACCCATTCATTAATGCCCCAAGAGTTTAAAACTGGCTCAGCAACACGGATTTCGCCCTTATCAAGCCCCATAATAACGGCTTCAATGGCTTCGCAATAGTTGCTATATTTTAAAAGGGTTCTATCCTCCCAAGCGGCTTCAATTAATTTCTTTAAATCTGAATACATGATGTTTTTAAATTTTACGCAAAATAAATCAATTTTTGCTTATTAAATGGTTAATTGTTTAAATTGTTTTGTAGATAGGTTAATTGTTTAAATCGTTTAAACTGGTTAATTATGAGTGGGCGCATGATATAACAGTTACCGATTAACCAGTTTCTACAATTAACCAACATAGGAATTAACCTAATTATGTATTTTTGAATTTTATGACAGAGACGGAAAAACTTAGGATAGATAAATATTTATGGGCGATCAGGTTGTTTAAAACACGGAGCCTGGCCACTGATGCCTGTAAAGCAGGAAGGGTGAAACTCAAAGGGCAAAATATTAAGCCTTCGGCCATTGTAAAAGTTGGTGAGGTTTATCAGGTATCGAAAGGTATCGAAAAGAAAATTATTGAAGTGGTAGAACTGTCGTACAACAGAACAGATTCGCCAACAGCCTTAACAAAATACAAAGACTTAACTCCTGTTGAAGAAACGCATGCTTTTAAATCGATGTTTCATGCGCCAAATCTAAAACGCGATAGGGGTACTGGCCGTCCGACTAAAAAAGACCGACGGGAAACGGACGATCTGATTGGTGGGATGTTTGAAGAGGAAGATTAGTTAGTTCCAGTTTCTAGTTTGCGGTTTTCAGTTTGTGTACTGATTACTGCATACTGCAAATTGAAATACCGCATCCGGTAGCTCATCATTGCTGTTTTGCCCAGTTTTTCGATCAGTTTATAATTGGCAACTGCACCAACTGCTGCACCCACAAATGGGAGCATCTGCGCAAGTTTGGCTAAATCAATATAATCGCGGTATTGCTGTTGGAAGGTAAGCCAGTCAAATTCATCAATATTGGTAGGCAATTGATGGGCTTTATCATCCCAATCCTGCATTTTCATAAATATATTCTGGCTTTCTTCTTTGCTTGAAAAGGCTAGCTGAAAGACGTGTAAAATATATAAACGTTCACGGTAATCTTTAACATCATATCCGTAAACTGCAGCAATATCAAAAAGCATTTTCATCTTTATGCCCAGCAACAGCGGAAAATCTGCCAGGCTCATTAAAAAACCTCCTGCACCTGTAATTCCGCCTTCGGCTGCACCTGTTTTTTTATAATTTTCTATCTTTTGCTTAATCAATGCTTCACGGTGCATCAAGGTTAAATCAGTAACCGGTTTTGATGTGGTAAATGTCGATCCAAAAAGCACAGCTTTAACCATTTGTTTTATAGCAGAAGTTATGGCATTATGAACCTTATCAGGAATATAACTGTTTATTTTCTTCTGCACCTTATTAGTTACCTTATTCAAGAGTGAAGGTTTCTGCAAGGTTTTAAACTTCCAGAAATTTAGTTCACCACTTATCTTTTGTTCGTAGGTCATACTTAATCACTACAATAATTATTCCTTAAAATTTAACATAAGCTTGTTCATATTGCTGTCGGCTTGCTGGCAGGAAAAGAATCTAGCAAATAAACAATGATTTTAATGAGGGGAGAAGTTGTATCGTAATATAGATTTGTCATCCTGTCCAAAGGACTCCTGTGGAGAGCTTATCGAAGGACCTGCTTAAATCCGCTTTAAGGTGTTTCGACAGGCTCAACATGACAGTATCTGAGGTGAAACGCTTTTATGATACAACCTCTTTTTATTTAATACTCTATCCTCATTGGTGAAGTTTCCCATAGTTTAAAGGCTGCTAAAGCTTCATCGCGCATCAGTTGAATAACCGGCAGGCTCCTGTTTTCCATAGGCTTATCCAGCTCTTCGTAGATAAATTTATCACTAAAACCAATGTGCTCGGCATCAGCCTTGGTATTTGCATAATAAATTGTATCAATTCTGGCCCAATAAATTGCGCCTAAACACATAGGGCAAGGTTCACAGCTGGTGTAAATTACACAGCCGCTTAAATCGAATGTATTCAACTCGGTACAGGCCAGCCTAATGGCCGAAACCTCCGCATGCGCAGTTGGATCGTTGGTAGAGGTTACCTTATTTGCCGATTTGGCAATCAACTTCCCATCTTTTACCACTACAGCTCCAAAAGGCCCACCAATGCTTTCACTTACATTTTGTACAGATAACTCGATTGCCATCCGCATATATTCCTGATGTTGATTGTCCATATTAGTTTGATCTTTTATAAAAAACAGCACAAAAAAAATGCCCCGATTTATACGAGGCATCTAATATTTTAATCCCTATTCGCTTATTTTTTGCTGTATTCTGCGTTTAAGCCTTTAATTACTTCTGAAGTAACATCTAAACTCTCGTCGGCAAATAAAATAGCACTGTTACCTTTTGAGTAAGTTAAAACCATTTTATAACCTTTTTCCTTAGCGTAGCCTTTTAAGTAATCAGCCACTTTATCATAAAGTTTTTCATTCTCAGCAGCTTGCTCATTCTGTAAAGCACCACCAGCATTTTGTTGGTAAGTTTGCAGTTCTTGTTGTTTACGTGCTAAACGCTCTTCAGTACTTTTACGTTGATCGGCAGATAAAGTTTGTGCCGATTGTTGATATTGTGCAACTTCTCTTTGAAAAGCCTGGCCTTTAGCCTGCATGTCTGCCTGAGCATTTTTGGTCTTACCTTCAAATTTCACTTTCAGGTCTTTGAAGTATTCATATTTTGTAAGTAACGAGTCGGAGTTTACATACACAATTTTCTCAGTTTGAGAAACCGCTGCAGTAGTACCCTCTGTTTTTTTAGTTTCAGTAGTTTTAGTGTCTTTGTTCTGGCATGCAGAGAAAGCAGTTATCAAAGTTGCTGTTGCAAGTAAACCAAAGGTTTTAAAGGTTCTTCTTTCCATTCTTGTTTAATAAATTTTAGCAAACTTATATAAATTAGTTTTTATATCCAATTTAAAGCCGATCCGATAAATATAAGCGATTGTAAAATACCAATGGTTTTTTGATTGAGGAAAGCAATTGCGGCATTTCATATTAATGTTACACCCGCTGTCCGCTTTATTTCATGCCCGCTTCCATCGGGTTTAGGTGGCACAGCCAGTAATTGCTATTTGGGGTTGCAGGGTGGCAATAGCAAATTTCAAACACCAAACGTTCCTACGGAACGGAAAAAAAATGTTTCATTTTTTTCTACCCATGAGGCGTTCTGCTGGAACGGTTGGCGGTTTAGAAATGTTAATCCTTAGCGTACCCTTAGGGCTGTTTCTCGTGTAGCCAATTGTATATTGGCGTTTTCGTTCCGTAGGAACTTTGATAGGCGACATAAAGCTGGGGCATATAAAATGCGGGATTGAAGCCTTTTTAAAATAACGATTTGCTTTTAAAAAAAACATTTTAAATATCCTTAACAGGCTTTATACTTAAGTGTTTAGTTAGAAAGCTTTATCGCTTTTTTACAGCCTAAAACTTATCCACATATTGGGTTAAATGCCAAAATTTCCGTATTTTTGATACTTATTGTTTTTAATTAAAATATGAGCGAAGAACAGGATTTAAAGTCAAATTATTCGGCAGATAATATACAGGTTTTAGAAGGTTTAGAAGCGGTGCGTAAGCGCCCTTCAATGTATATAGGTGATACTGGTGTAAAAGGTTTACACCATTTGGTTTACGAGGTTGTAGATAACTCAATTGATGAGGCTTTGGCCGGTCATGCAGATACCATCGATGTTAGAATTTTAGAAGGTAACTCCATCAGGGTTGAAGATAACGGTCGGGGTATTCCAACCGGGATCAATAAAAAAGAAAATAAATCGGCGCTTGAAATCGTAATGACGGTTTTACACGCAGGTGGTAAATTTGATAAAGATACCTATAAAGTATCCGGAGGTTTGCACGGTGTAGGGGTAAGTTGCGTTAACGCCTTATCTACACATTTAAAGGCCGAAGTTCACCGTGAAGGTAAAATCTGGATGCAGGAATATAACATCGGTAAACCTTTATACGATGTTAAAGAAGTGGGTGAAACCGATAAACGCGGTACCATCGTAACTTTTAGTCCTGATGCTACCATTTTTACACAAACTACTGAATATAAATACGATACTTTAGCAGGTCGTTTACGTGAGCTGGCTTTCTTGAATAAAGGAATTACCTTGACGTTAACAGATGAGCGTGAAGTTTTAGAAGATGGTAAATTCTTATCAGAAGTATTCCACTCAGAAGGTGGGTTAAAAGAATTTGTTGCTTTTTTAGATGGAACAAGAGCATCTTTCTTACCTGAACCGATTTATATCGAGGGTATCAAAAATGGTATTCCGGTTGAATTGGCTTTTCAGTACAACGATAGTTATTCGGAAAATGTTCACTCTTATGTGAATAATATTAATACACACGAGGGAGGAACACATATTGCGGGTTTCCGTAGAGGTTTAACCCGTACTTTAAAAGCTTATGCTGATAAATCGGGTTTATTGAAAAACCTTAAAATGGAAATTACTGGTGATGACTTTAGAGAAGGTTTAACCGCAGTAGTTTCGGTAAAGGTTCAGGAACCTCAGTTTGAAGGACAAACTAAAACCAAACTGGGTAACAGTGAGGTAATGGGAGCAGTAGATGTTGCTGTTGGTGAAGCATTAGGTTACTATTTGGAAGAAAATCCGAAAGAAGCTAAAATGATCATCAACAAGGTGATTTTAGCGGCTACTGCACGTGCAGCGGCACGTAAAGCCCGCGAAATGGTCCAGCGTAAGAGTGTAATGGGGGGATCTGGTTTACCAGGGAAATTGGCCGATTGCTCAGATAGTGACCCGGAAAGATGTGAAATTTATCTGGTAGAGGGTGACTCGGCGGGTGGTACCGCTAAACAAGGTCGCGATAGAAACATTCAGGCTATTTTACCATTAAAAGGTAAAATCTTGAACGTAGAAAAAGCGATGGAGCACAAAATCTATGAGAATGATGAGATTAAAAACATGTTTACCGCTATCGGTGTGAGTATTGGTACACCAGAAGATGATAAAGCCTTAAACTTAACCAAATTACGTTATCATAAGATCGTAATCATGACGGATGCGGATATTGATGGTTCCCACATTACCACTTTGATCTTAACTTTCTTTTACCGTTATATGAGGGCATTAATCGAAGCGGGTTATGTTTATATTGCTTCGCCCCCACTTTACCAGGTTAAAAAAGGTAAAGAATTTGAATATTGCTGGAACGATGTGCAGCGCGATGCAGCTGTACAACGTTTGAAAGGTGCAGGTAAAGAAGATAGTGTACACATCCAACGTTACAAAGGTTTGGGTGAGATGAACGCAGAACAACTTTGGGATACTACATTGAATCCTGCTACACGTACTTTATTACAAGCTACAATCGAGAGCGCTGCAGAATGTGATCATACGTTCTCTATGTTAATGGGCGATGAGGTTGCTCCACGTAGAGAGTTTATTGAGCGTAACGCGAAATATGCAAAAATTGATGCTTAATCCCTAAATCCCCAAAAGGGATTTTATGATACAGACCCTCCTCAAGTTAAATCTTGAAGAGGGTTTTTTGTTACATTCGTCATTGCAATTAAGATCACTTTATCGTGGTGTAAGATGTTACCATCTTACACTGTATTGAATTTTTCTATTTTGGATGAATTTAATTGTCATAAGTCAGATGGAAACATCTGACTTCACCTAAAGAACTTCTAAAGTCTAAGGAGCCAAGAGAAAAAACAAAGCCACTCATTTTTGAGTGGCTTTTGTATTATACACGATTGCAAATGGCCGCTCTTTATCCAAAGAGCGGCCATTGCGCTTAACTAACCATCTCAGCAATGAGACTTATTTTTAGGCTTTTGCGTTGGTTACAAGATGTAGTACGATCCAACAGGTGCCAATTCGGTTTGAGGTTTGTCCTCGTATATTTTATTATCATCCAGCATCTGGCAAAGATCCCGTTCAATAGTTCTGCAGATCGTTGTGGTTGGTGTATCTGTAGGCTTATTCTCGAAAGGATCCTGAAGATGGACCGCCATTTTTTCTACCAATAGGAAGAAAGCAGCTATGGCAACCACTAGTGGAACTTCCATGTAACCAAAATATTCAATTAAGCCAAAAGGCAGTAACACGATGAATAAATGGATAGACATGTTAATGTATTTACTATAAGTAACCGGAAAAACGGTGTTTTTTATTCTTTCCGATCCCCCCATGTGGTTGCATAAAGCTGTAATCGTTTTATCGATTTCTATTTGCTGGTATTTATTGATCCAGCCTTCCTGTAATGCCTTTTTTAAATCCATGGCATGTAACTCCAATATCGTCGCAGTTACATTTTTACGTTTTTTAATAAATGCGATTTCCTCTGCACAAAGGTATTCTTCCAAACCTTTACGCGGGTTAAAACCTCTTAGCGATTGACTTAAGGCATAACACCAGGCAATCTGCCTTTTTATAAAACGTTCTTTAAATGCCTCAACCTCATCTAAACCATAAGGATTTTCTACAAAAGATAATATCTGGCGCGACAGGGTTCTCGAATCGTTAACAATAGCACCCCAAAGAATTCTGGCCTCCCACCATCTGTCGTACGCCTGGTTAGACCGGAACGCTAATAGAAGTGAAATGATTGTTCCCAGTAGCGCGGGTACAGCGACAGGAATCGAAATGCGTGTAACATGAAAGTTTTCATACAACACTACAATGCCTATGGAGTAGCCAATAACAAACAGGAGTTCTTTTTTGATCTTTCCGAATATATAAGTGAGCGGAATATTATTTCGTAACAGCATAATATAAAGTTTAAAATGTGAGTAATTAAGCGTTTGCCTCTTGTAACTGTGTTTCGTGTATTTTTGTGTCAATTAAATTTTCACTAGCATGAACAGTTAATGTATTTAATTGAATTATTTCACAGCCAGCACGTTCCGTTAATATTTTAGGGTCAATACTATACTTGTTGATTGGCGTAAAATTGTATTCTTTTAAGTAAGCAATGCGCTCTACATCAAAAGCTTCGATAAAGTTTTTGAAAGCGGCTACTGTACTTCCGTAAAAATATTCAATTCCAATGGCATTGATCTGACTAGGGTATTTTGCCTTAGCCTGATTTATCTGCTGATAAAATTCGTCGCTAACATTTTCGTAATCGCGGCTGCGGCGACTCAACATTAACATATCGGTTATCGAATCTGATAATTTAAAGGCATGTACAAAAATGATGTTTAAGGTTTCATTTTTTTGATGTTGAACAAGCGCATCAATAATTTTAATGCTTTCTAATTTAAAGTCGGTTGGTACTAATACTGTTTTCATCGCTATATCTTGTTTAAATGAATTGAAAAATTATTTATACAAGTTTAGCGCGATGTTATTATAGCGAAATAAGAGTAAGATTAGAATGAGATTAGAGTGTACTCCCTTTTGGAGTGACCAGTTTTTATTGGTTCATTAGTCATTAGTTCATTTGCACGATGCATAACATGATTTTTATGATTGATAAATTGTTTAATCGTGGAGAGATGTGCAATTAAACAGCCCAGTCGATGATCAATTTTTTTAATAACCAGTAACTGCTGCTCAGCGACGAGAACTAGAAAACCTTAATGTTCTTAATTTCTTAATGATCAAACGAAAGATACATTAATGACCAATAATCTACACCAATAAACAATGGAAAATGAAAACTAAGCCATCAACCAAGAACTAATAGATCGCTGACCAACTAATGAACCAAAGACCAATGAACTAGTGAACTAACTTTTCGTTGGTAATAAAACCTTAATTTCAGTGCCAACTCCTTCCTGCGATTTAATAGCAATACTACCCCGGTGTAAACGGATAATATTCAATGAAAGTGGTAAACCAACGCCATATCCTTTAAAATCATTGGTGTTAGATGCACGATAAAAGGGTTCGAATATGTGCTGTATATCTGTTTGCGGTATTCCAATTCCTCTATCTGTTACAGCAATAGAAAGCATATTGGCATTGCTTTCAATACTAATGTTTACCAGATTCTCATTTGAGTATTTACAGGCATTGTTTACAATATTGCTGATGGCAAGCTTAATCAGGTTTTTGTTTACCCGCAGGGTCAGTAATTCATCATCATCAGGAAGTTTGGTAAAGTCGATTTCTATTTTACTGTTGGGATGTACCTGGTTAACCGATTCTTTAATTTCCCATAACAGTTCATCCATCCGTACCTCTTCCCAGGGTTGGTTTTTTCCATTAAACCCAGATTGTGCCAGACCCAGTAAACTGGTTAAGATATGCTCTAATCTTTCTGCCTCATCTTTAATTTTTGCTAAAGCTTTTTCCTGTTTTGCTACATCTTCAATGGTCTTCATCGCTAGCTCAACCTCTCCGCTAATAATAGTTAATGGTGTTCTTAACTCGTGCGAGGCATTACTAATAAAGTTATTCTGCGTTTCGAAAGCCGTTTCTAAACGGTTAAGCATGTTATTAAAGGTTTGGGCCAATTGCGACATCTCATCGTTACCTTTTTTTACATCCAGCCTTAAGTGTAAATTTTCAGCCTTTATCTTTTTTACGCTCTTAATTATATTCCTTAACGGCATTAACATGTAATTGGAAAATTTCCAGCCCACAACAAAAGATAAAATAACAGAAAGGAAAAAACCGATAATCAAGATTCTTTGAAGGTCTTTTAACTCCCGAAAACCAAAAGGATCATTTGCAGAAACAATTACAATGTATCCGCTATTTGGGTTTTTAAAGAATTTTCCGGCGTAAAAGTGATTTTCAACTCTGTAACGCGCCATAGCCCCTGCTTTTATCCGGTTATAAAAGCTTGCTGGTAATTTACGGTCAACTTTATCTGGTGATTTCCCTGCTTCAATGATGTACTCTTTTTCTGAAGGTAGTCGTTCCAGGTATTGATTACGCATTTTAGCGTAAACCTTATTGTTGCCATCTTCATACAGTTTGATCTGGGCAGCAATATTAACCCTGGCCTCTAAACGTTTATAAAAATCTTCAAAGGCGAAATCGTTAGAAAAATACCAAACAAAACCACTTAATAAGGAGATAATAATTGCCGATAAAATGGCGAAAAGTAAGGTGATTTTCTTGGCTATCTCCATTATTTTTCTTTTAATATATAACCCAGGCCTACCACAGTGTGGATGAGTTTCTGATCAGAATTTTTATCTATTTTTTTGCGAAGATAATTAACATAAACATCCACCACATTGGTGCCAAGGTTAAAGTCGATATCCCAAACGTTTTCTAAAATGTCTATCCGTGATAAAATTTTTGATTTGTTTTTGGCCATATACTCGATCAGGCGATATTCTGTTGCCGTAAGTATAATTTCCTGTTGGTTCCGTTTTACCGTTTTTGCGCTTAAATTAATCTGGAGGTCTGCTATGGAGATAATCTGATCTTGTGAAACCACACCATGATATCGCCTCAACAGCATTCTGATCCGCGCGAAAAGCTCAGCAAATTTAAATGGTTTTATTAAATAATCATCTGCACCATTATCCAATCCGTTTACCACATTTTCTGTAGTACCCAAAGCCGTAAGCATAATAATAGGCGTATTTGGTTTTTGTTCTTTAATGATTTTGCAGAGTTCCAGACCATTTATTCCAGGTAGCATAATATCCAGGATAATCAGATCGAACTGGTTTTCTATAGCCATCTGTTTCCCGATTAAACCGTCAGGAGCTATGCTCACGGTAAATCCTTCATCGGTTAAACCCCTCGAAATTACAGATACAACGCTCGGTTCATCTTCTACAAGTAATAAATTCATTTTGCTGGCAAGTAATCTAAAAAATGGGGAATTACAAAATATTAATCGCTGATTAACTGATTTTTAATGCTTTTTTAACGCAAAGCCGACACAATTGTTTGGATGATAGTAAATTGAATCATAAAAAAACCTCTCAAATGAGAGGCTGTAAAATATTTTTGCTGCGCTCAGCATGATAATACGCTATGTTTTCAGTGTCCCCGAGGCATATCTTTCAACTCCGCTCTGGATGACACCGCGTTTTAGATTCCTTTCTCTGATTTTTCCTTCAAATATTTTAGCCCATCTTCAAAATCTTTCCCAATCATTTTATCCATACTCACAAACACACACATCCATTTACTGATCAGGTTATTTTCTCCACTCATTGTCCAGGTTACCTTATTGCTACTTCCCTCTGGCTGAATGTCGAATTTTGTATCCGCTAAACTTTCAAAAGGCTCAATAAATTTTAATTCGATATCTACCTGTTTGTTAGGTGCTACACTTTTTATTTTCATGTAGCCACTTCCTGTTTCTTTACCTTTCCATTCATATATGTGGCCTGTCTCACCTGCAACACCACCGTAGGTAGTTTTTGCTGAAGGTTCCATTTTTGCCCACGGGTTCCATTTGTAGAATTCTTTAAAGTCGGCAATGTTCTTGTAAATTACGCTATCTGGAGCATTGATTACAGTAGACCTGCTTACTGTATAACTTTTAGGCAGGAAGAAGCCACCAACAATAATGATTATTGCCAATACGACAATGATGCCTAGTAAGATTTTGAGGAATTTCATAATTTGATTTAGTTTGGTTAACTAAATCTATAAAGAAAGCAGCTTAAATCAAAGCAAAAAATATTACACAATTTTAATCTTCGATTGCGGCGAATTTATTTTAAAATGCATTAAATCGGCAATAGATTGTGCTTTTTGTTTAATCTGATCTGCATTAGTTCCGGCAAAGAGATCATCAACGGTGTGAAAGAACAGGTTTTTCCAGGTCTCAAAGGCTTTAGTTTGTAATGGCGTTTGCTCATTTAATGCAAAATGACTAAGCATGGGGTTGCCTTTGTAAATGGCCTTTCCAAAGAGAATGCTTTCCCAGAAGTCGTACATTTTAGGTAAGTGGTGCGACCAGTCTACTTTGGCAACATCAGTAAATATTGGACCTATCTCTTTGTTAAGCGCAATATTTTTGTAGAATGTATCCACTAAAAGCATAATATCTTCTCTATTATGAATATCTTTTTTCATGGTGCAGTGATTTTAAACCTAAAAAACCCAGAACAATCAACGAGAGGAATTTGATGGTATCGACAATGATGTACAAAATATGATGATAACTTTTAGTTGGTAGGTTGCCGGCCAAAACCAGTCTCGCCCTTTCATCGAGTATTGGCAATAACCAAAAAGTATCAGCCATTAAAAGAATGGTAACCGAGAAAAGTAAAATGCTGTGGAAGTTTTTTAAAGGTGCTGGTAGGGAGCAGGCTAAAATAATAATCAATAATATGATCTCTATTTTATTGAGCGCCTGAAAAACCAATTGCCCTATACCTAAGCCTAGTGGAATTGTAATTCCTGGGGCCTGGAATTTTAATGGAGCTTCTAAAAAACTAATTCCACCAATTAAACCTGCCCAGAAAATAACACAAAAGATCGTGATTAACTTTTTCATCAGGTTCAAATATCATTTAAAATGGCTTAATAAAAATGATTAAAGTCATAAAGTAAAATTACATTTATCTATAAAGCTTAAGGATCATCTTCTTGTAATTAATAACAGCTTTATATTGCATTAATATATCTCCACCAATAATACTCATAATAGGTGGGTGACCAAATTGTTGATAAGTATCACTCACCGATTGCAGGTCGAAAGCCACTGTCTCGTAGTTTTTGATCTTTAACGATCCGATTTTTAACTCAGGAATAGTTGCCTGAATGGTAGTGGTGGTGGTAAAAAGGGTGGCAGCATTAATTTCGTCAGATACCTGTAGGGTTTCTGATAGGTGTTGCTCAATCAACGATTTATCGAACACACTCCGCGAGGCACCAGTGTCTAAAACGGCAAAATGTTTTTCCTTAAAAACAACAACTTCCATTAAAAGATGGAAGCCGTCGTCCTGTAAGTTTATCAGTTTTAGCGGGATTGAAATTGATTTCATTTGTTTATTTCCGTAGACGATGTTCAGGATGACAGCTTATTTAAGCGTAAAAAAAATGCCACAGAAGCACGGAATACACGGATAATAAATCTATTCCGTAGTTCTGTGTTTCCGTGGCAAAAAAATAAATATGTAATTAGTGTTAAACCAATTTCATTTCTGCCAGTACACTATTCATGTTCCTTACGGCATCGGCACTTTTGTTAAATGCGACCTGCTCATCTTCAGTTAATTTAAAATCGATGATTTTTTCCCAGCCGCTACGGCCAATAATTACCGGTACACCTAAACATATATCTTCCTGTCCGTATTCACCTTCAAGAGAAACGCAACAGGTAAACAGTTTTTTCTCATCGCGTAAAATCGCTTCAACCAATGCAGCGCCTGCGGCACCTGGTGCGTACCAGGCCGAAGTGCCGATTAAGCCTGTTAAGGTAGCACCACCAACCATCGTATCAGCTGCAACTTTATCTAGCGTAGCTTTATCTAATAAATTACTAACCGGTAAACTTTGGTAGGTAGCTAAACGGGTTAGTGGGATCATGGTGGTATCGCCGTGGCCGCCAATTACAAAGCCTTGCAAATCGTTAGGGTTGCAATTTAAAGCTTGCGATAAATAAAATTTGAAACGGGAGCTATCTAACGTTCCGCCCATGCCGATAATACGGTTTTTAGGCAGGCCTAACGACTTTAGGGCTAAATAAGTCATCGTATCCATTGGGTTACTGATCACGATGAAGATCGCTTCTGGAGAGTATTTTAAAATATTTTCGGCAACACCTTTAACAATACCAGCATTAATGCCGATCAGTTCTTCGCGTGTCATCCCTGGTTTGCGGGGCAAGCCTGAGGTAATTACTACCACGTCAGAACCAGCAGTTTTGCTGTAATCGCCGGTTACACCAGTGATTTTAGTGTCGAAACTTAAAAGAGTTGCGGTTTGCATCATGTCGATCGCTTTGCCCTCGGCAAAACCCTCTTTAATATCTAACAGGACAAGTTCGTTCGCTAATTCTTTGCGGGCAATATTATCTGCACAAGTGGCACCAACTGCGCCTGCGCCAACAACCGTTACTTTCATATATTTTATTTTAATGGTTTGCGTATCGTTAAATATTAATCGAAGGTAGAAATAAATATAAGGTTTAAAAATCCTTTTCAAAACTTTATAATTTGATGATGCTTTGCTTAATGTGTTCAAAAGCAGAAGCATTAAAGCAAAAAACAATTATGGGAAATAAGCCCATTTCAAATATCGATTATAAAGCCTTTGAAGGTAAATGATATTCATTATCATTACTTTACAGGACGCATTGATTATTTTTTTAAAATAACGTTCAGTTTTTCATAGGCGAGTTCAGTGCCATTCTTTGCTAAATTCCGATGAAACCTGTGAAACAAGCAAGCATGCCAAAAAATAATGAACAGCAATGCTTATATCGGAATACCGCCTTCGATCGGGTTTATTTACTATGGGTAGTAGCACAGTCGGAGCCACCTATCCTGAACAAAGTGAAAAGTCTGTAAGATGAGGAACGGACTTGTAACATGGGCTTATATCACCCAAATTGCAAAAATAACTAGTTTAAGGTTTTTCTTTATTCTCGATTATTTCCCATTTATTAAAGATTGCTCTCAGTCCAATCCGCTTTTCTTC
Organism: Pedobacter sp. R-06; assembly: GCF_049913135.1. Lineage (NCBI taxonomy): Bacteria > Pseudomonadati > Bacteroidota > Sphingobacteriia > Sphingobacteriales > Sphingobacteriaceae > Pedobacter > Pedobacter sp. R-06. The sequence goes on from NZ_CP183977.1 coordinate 810,125, forward strand.
ATCATAAGAAGTAAGGCTCACTGTTCCGTCTTTTGCTTCCAATACGATTTCAGCAGGGCTTTTATTCCCATCTTGTTGTAGAATATATCCTTTGTAATAAGCTTTGCCTGATACTAGTTTTTTGCTAAAAGAACATTCAATACTTTCAATCTTCGTTTCGAACAAAACTTTTTCCTGATCTGGTGGAGTGCTCTCTAAGGTAATAACCTTTGTAGTTGGGTTAATTGTTATTTCTGTTGGCGCAGTTATTTCTTCACCGTTTGGCCCTAGCAGTTTGTTGGTGGTATACTTAATGGTTTTATTACAGATTTCGCTTTCTGGGTCATTTTTGTTTACAGAGGTTTCATCTGCGGCAAAACCGCCGACTAACAGGAAAAAGCTAGAAAGTACAATGAATCTATTGATGTAAGTTTTCATAAGATGATCGATTTAGATATGCTAATGTAGCATTTATCTTAGATGTTTTACAGAGGCTTAAGCAACAGGTTTTTGCAATTTAGAACCGATTGACGGGGAAAGTCTCCTATTTAAGCACTATTCTGTTGTTTTTTATAGTATTTGACTGTGGCTTTTTAAGTGTTGACCACAGACTTGTGTTAGCTAAACCCGATAAAAGCGAACACGTAGTGCAACGATTAAAGCGTGTAGCGGGACTGAAAGCCCGATGAAAAACCGAAACACTCATTCAAAAAAAAATAAAATGGTAATGAGTTCGGGATTAATGCTTTAAAAAACCTATGGGGCTTTTAAAATCAGATAGGTTTGATCGCCATATTTTTGTTGATAAAATCCTGACAACTTCAACCCTCAAATTCCTTATTTTTGAAGAACCGTTATTATTCTACAACGGTTAATTCTTTGCCGCACAATATGTACTTAATTTTTGATACCGAAACCACTGGTTTGCCACGTAATTATAACGCCCCCATTACCGATACGGATAATTGGCCGCGTTGTATACAAATTGCATGGCAACTGCACGATGAGATGGGGAGATTGGTTGAACATCAGGATTATCTGGTTAAACCAGAGGGATTTAATATTCCTTACGATGCAGAACGGATCCATGGCATTTCTACTGAATTAGCTGCCGAACAAGGTATTGGTTTCGATGAAATGCTGGCCAAGTTTAACGAAGTTTTAGATAAAGCCAAGTTTATTGTAGGCCAGAATGTTGGTTTCGACGTAAACATTATGGGCTGTGAGTTTCACCGTTTTGGTGTGGCCAACCGCTTGGCAGAAATGCCGGTTTTGGATACCTGTACAGAAGTTACCGCCCAGCTTTTACAATTGCCCGGAGGTAGGGGCGGAAGATTTAAACTGCCAACCTTAACCGAGTTACACGCTTATCTGTTTGGTGTTCCTTTTAACGAAGCCCACAACGCAACTGCCGACGTGGAAGCAACTACACGCTGTTTCTTAGAATTGGTAAAAAGAGAGGTTTTTAAGAAAGAAGAGCTACAGGTTGACGTAGAATATTTTCCTCGTTTTAGAGAGGTAAACCCAGCTACGATTGAAGGAATTGGTTTAAAGCACATCAATTTAAAAGCTGCTTCTGATGAAATCCGTAAGCGTTTACAAAAAACTGAAGGTGGGGGAATTTCGAAACAGGAACTTGCAGGGAACAAACAGGAACTTGCTGCAGCAACCTTTGTACATTTACACAACCATACACAGTTTTCGGTATTGCAAAGTACCATCAGTATTCCCGATCTGGTAAAAGCCGCGGCAGCACAAAAAATGCCTGCGGTAGCCATGACCGATCATGCGAATATGATGGGGGCTTTTCACTTTGTAAACCATGTTTTAAACCATAACAAAGCTGCCGAAGCAAAAAATGCTGCTGCAATTGAGGCAGGCGAACGCCCAACAGAAGTGGTAATGACACCCATTGTTGGGGTAGAATTTTTTGTTTGTAATAATCACTTAGACCGGACCGCAAAAGATAATGGTTACCAGATGGTACTGTTGGCGAAGAATAAAAAAGGCTATCATAATCTAGCTAAAATGTCTTCTATCGCTTATACTAAAGGCTTTTATTACGTTCCACGTATTGATAGGGAGGTAATTGAACAGTATAAAGATGATATTATTGTTTTATCGGGTAACCTATCCGGGGAGATTTCGAACAAAATTTTAAACATGGGCGAAACCCAGGCTGAAGAAGCGCTGATCTGGTGGAAGAACATGTTTGGCGATGATTTCTATGTGGAGGTAATGCGCCACAACCAGGAAGATGAAGACCGTGTAAATGAATCGTTGATTGCACTGGCTAGAAAACATGCTGTTAAATTGGTAGCTACCAATAATACCTATTACATTAACAAGAAGGATGCGAATGCACACGATATTTTGCTTTGTGTAAAAGATGGCGAAAAACAAGCGACACCAATTGGCCGTGGTCGCGGTTACCGTTATGGTTTGCCCAATCAAGAATATTATTTCAAATCTGGTGATGAAATGAAATCGCTTTTTGCCGATTTGCCGGAGGCGATTGTAAATATTAAAGAAATTGTAGATAAGATCGAAATCTACAAACTTGCCCGTGAAGTACTCTTACCTAAATTTGATATTCCAGACGAATTTTTAGTGGCGGAAGATGAAGCCGACGGAGGAAAACGCGGAGAAAATAAATTTTTGCGTCATCTTACTTATGAGGGGGCCAAGAAACGTTATGGCGTATTAACCCCTGAGGTTATCGAACGTTTAGATTTCGAATTACAGACCATTGAAAAAACCGGTTATCCGGGTTATTTCCTAATTGTACAGGATTTTATTGCCGAAGCCCGCCGCAGGGATGTTTCGGTAGGCCCTGGCCGTGGTTCTGCAGCCGGATCGGTGGTGGCTTATTGTTTATGGATCACGAATATCGATCCCATTAAGTACGATCTCCTTTTTGAGCGTTTCTTAAATCCCGATCGTGTATCCATGCCCGATATTGATATCGATTTTGACGATGAGGGCCGTGGCCGTGTAATGGAATACGTAATTGGCAAATACGGTTCCAGCCAGGTGGCGCAGATTATCACTTATGGAACCATGGCCGCCAAATCTTCTATCCGCGATACAGCGAGGGTGTTAGATTTGCCTCTTTTTGAAGCAGATAAGATTGCCAAGCTGATCCCGAATATGAAGCTCGCAAAAATCTTTACCTTGGATGAGAAAACATTGAAAGAAGCTTTGCGCCCTGATGAATATGAACGCGTTGTTGAATTGAAAAATCTTGGCGCATTAAAAGATTTGAGTGCCGAAACTATTCAACAGGCACAGATTTTAGAGGGCTCTTTACGGAACACCGGTATTCATGCCTGCGGGGTAATTATTACGCCAAGCGATATTACCAATTTCGTTCCCGTTTCTACTGCAAAAGATTCTGATCTATATGTTACCCAATTTGATAACTCGGTTGTAGAAAGCGCGGGTTTATTAAAAATGGACTTTTTGGGTTTAAAAACCCTTACCCTGATAAAAGATACCGTAAAATTGGTTAAAAAACGCTTTGGTATCGATCTCGATCCGGATAATTTTCCTATTGATGATGTATTAACCTATGAGCTTTTCCAGCGTGGTGAAACCATCGGGATTTTCCAGTATGAGAGCCCGGGGATGCAGAAATACATGAAGGAGCTGAAACCAACGGTTTTCGACGATTTAATTGCGATGAACGCACTATATCGCCCGGGCCCGATGGAGTATATTCCAAGTTTTGTTCGCCGTAAAAATGGCGAAGAAGAAATCAAGTACGATTTAGATGCCTGCGAAGAGTATTTGAAAGAAACCTATGGAATTACCGTTTATCAAGAACAGGTAATGCTTTTATCACAGAAACTAGCTGGATTTACCAAAGGTGAGGCTGACGTGCTACGTAAGGCGATGGGTAAGAAACAGAAAGACGTTCTGGATAAAATGAAGCCAAAGTTTGTGAAACAAGCGGCCGAGAAAGGTCATGATGCCGCAACTTTAGAAAAAATATGGAAAGATTGGGAAGCATTTGCATCTTACGCTTTCAACAAATCGCACTCTACCTGTTATGCATGGATTGCCTATCAAACTGCATACTTAAAAGCACATTACCCTGCCGAATATATGGCTGCTGTACTGTCCAATAACATGAGTGATATTAAACAGGTGGCTTTCTTTATGGAAGAGTGTCGCCAGATGAGTGTTACGGTATTAGGCCCGGATGTGAACGAATCTGACCTGAAATTCTCAGTAAATGCCAGGGGCGAAGTCCGCTTCGGTATGTCGGCAGTAAAAGGTGTTGGTGAAAAGGCGGTAGAAAGCATTATTGAAGAAAGACTGGCAAATGGGCCTTACAGTAATGTGTACGATTTTGCCAAACGTTCTAACACCCGCATTGTAAATAAAAAAGCTTACGAGAGTTTTGTATACAGCGGTGCTTTCGATGCATTTGGAGGTCATAGGGCACAGTATTTTTATATTGGCCCGAACGATAAAATGAATGGCATTGAAAAGATTATCAAATATGCCAACGATTTTCAGAACAATGAAAGTACGTCACAAGCTTCCTTATTCGGTGGCTCTAAAGCCGATCTTATTTTAGAACCAAGCTTGCCAGTTTCGCCAGAATGGGCACTAATGGACAGGTTAAAATACGAAAAAGATGCCATTGGGATTTTTCTCTCTGGCCACCCTTTAGATAATTATAAACTGGAGCTCGATAAATTCTGTACACACGGTGTTAAGCAGCTGAGCGTAATCAACAAGGTGCGTATGGGCGATAATAATGAAGAGGTTTTGGCCGAGTTCGAAAAGCTGAAAAACCGTGAGCTCTGCGTAGGCGGACTTGTGGTAACCGCATCACAGCGAATTACCAAAACAGGTAAGCCATTTGGTACTTTTGTTTTCGAAGATTATGACGATGCAAGTGAAATGGCCTTGTTCGGAGAAGATTTTTTAAAATTTAAATCGTTTTTAACCGAAGGATATTTCTTGCAGATTAGAGGCAGGGTTGGTGAGCGTTTCGGTAAAGCTGGCGATTGGGAGTTTAAAATCACCTCAATTAACTTAATGTCTGAGCTGAGGGATAAATTAGCTAAAAGTTTAACGATCCAGGTGCCGATTGAGCGGGTTAACGATCAACTGATGCGCGAGATTGAAGCCATATTAGCAGACAATAAGGCAAACTCCGAGCAACAAAACTGCCAACTTAACTTCGCTATTTTTGACCGGGAAAAGGAGATTATGTTGGATATGCCATCCAAAAATCTTAAAATAAACCCAAACAATAAATTTTTGGAACAATTACTCGGACTTAATGTTGTAAATTACAAGTTAAACTAAGGTATAAGGCCTAAGGTTTAAGGTGGAAGGTTATAGCGCCTAAACCTTATACCTTTCACCTTTAAGCCCTCTACCTCAAAATAATGTCAAATTGACATTACCAATGGGTTGGCATTACAATTGAATACATATATTTGAACATAAAAAAAATAATTATGGCATTAGAAATCACAGATGCAAACTTCGAGGAGCTTGTATTAAAATCAGATAAACCCGTATTAGTAGATTTTTGGGCAGAATGGTGTGGCCCTTGTCGCATGGTTGGTCCAGTAGTAGAAGAAATCGCTAAAGAATATGATGGCAAAGCGGTAGTTGGAAAAGTAAACGTTGATAACAACCCTCAAATTTCAATGCAGTTTGGTATCCGTAACATCCCTGCTTTATTATACTTTAAAGATGGTCAGGTTGTAGATAAACAAGTTGGTGCTGTTCCAAAATCAGTATTAGCAGAAAAATTAAACAAACAATTGGTTTAGTTTAAGCTTAAAGCAGAAAAACCAAAGCCTAAAGGCTTGTAACATATTTAAAACCCAAGTTCATTTGATGGATTTGGGTTTTTTCGTTTAGAACTAAATTTATCATATTCTTAAATCATTTTTACTGTTGAGCTCTTCTTTTCTCATCAAAACGGATGTCTTTGTTATTTCCGGAAACCTTTGATCTCCCGAATGAGTAGGTAATACCAAGACTAAAGGTTTTATAATTATAGTCTGTTTTTACGGTTTGTACAAAATCGACAAAGCGAATTTCATATTTATTTACTGTGCCAATAAAAAAAGCTGGGCTGATGATCAAATTGTTGTTAAATAATTTTATCCTAGCCCCGGTTCTCAAACTACGTTGACTGTAGCTGTAAACATTTCTATCAGTTGATGGAAGGTTTTGGCTGTAATTCAAATAAAAACTTAACTGGTTAGTTGCCTTGAAACTATTATTGACACTGAATGAGGCAGCAGTTCCATTTGGAGCGCTGATTGCTTCTATTTTAGATTTTGGTGATGCATATGAAAAAGAGGCAGAAATGCTATTGTCCCACCATTTAAATAATGACCGATTAAAAGATACGTAGACCCCAAGATTATCCTGAGTCAGAAAATTCCCTCTACTGGTTACCACTGCTGGGCCATTAACCGTTGTAAGGTTCGAAATTATATCGCTGATATGTTGTGTAAATACAGTAAAAGAAAACATGCCTTTGTATAGGTAGTTAAATTCAATATTATTACTGTATGAAGGTAAGAGCAATGCATTTCCGGTAGAATAAGTATAAATATTTGTGTAATAGGCAAAAGGGTTTAAGGCGTTCAAACTTGGTCGGTTTATCCTCCTGGAATAGTTTAACGAAAAAGTATGAACCTCGTTGGCTTTGTAAACGATATAAGCTGTAGGGAATAAAGCGCCGTAATTACCTTTGTTGCGCTGATCTAAGGTAGGCGAATATACATCCATCATAGTATACTCATAGCGTAACCCTGCTTTAGCTGTCCACTTTTTTGATAGTTCGGATTCCATACTGAAATAGGCGGCCAGAATATTTTCGGCATAATTGAATTTGTTACTACGTATTTCATCTAACAAGAAATCTTCTTGGATATAATTATAGTATTCAACATTAGCATTGTTATTAAAATTAGCGAGCTTAATACCCGTTTCTATTTTGGCCCATTTATAAGGTAATGTTAAATCTGATTGAAATGACCAGATATTGTATTTTGAAAAGTTATTATTCCGAATACTGGCATATGTATTTTCAGACTCAGAAACAAAATCATTTTTCATTTCAGGTGTGTTTGTAAAAAAATTAACAGAACTATTCAATTTTTTTCCATTTGAATCGAGCTTTAAATCATGGTATAGATTGAAAGTCTGTGTAAATAACGGCCTTGAAAATTTTCCTGTAGTATTTAAAACCGAGTCAAGAGTGTTACCTGTAATAAAGCTATAGTTGTTACTAAAGCTTGTATTCGATTTGTTGTCTGAAATATTATATATAAGCCCAATGTTGTTGTGTTTATTTATTTCATAATCAATGCTTAAGCCTGCTTGTAAACCAGGGGAGTTTCCCAAGCGTTGCTCATTGCTTAGAATCTCGCTGGGACGCCCGGTTATATCGACAGATTCTTTAATAATGCTGCGGTAGTTTGATTGGTTAAATGTAAAAGAGCTGTTAACTTTTTTTGATCGAAAAAAAAGTGCTAGATTGTTGTTGTACGATCCATAGGTATTTTGATGGTATGTTGAACTTACTGATCCGCGCCAGCCTAAAGATTCGTTTTTCTTTAAAACAATATTAATCAAACCACCATTCCCCTGGGCCTCATATTTTGCCGGTGGGGTGGTTATGATTTCAATTTTTTCTATATTTTCAGATCGGAAGGTTTTTAGGTAGTTTACCAAGTCAGTTCCCCCTAAATTGATGATTTTTTCATTAACCATAACTCCCATACTCCCTTTGCCAACCATAGATATACTGTTTTCGGAGACTATTAAAAGAGGCGCAACCTGTAAGGCCTCAAAGAGAGAAGCACCGTTAGCCATGATGGTATTGTTTAGATTAAATATTAATCGGTCAACCTTTCGTTCAAGAAGAGGTTTTTTAGCCTCAACAGTTACTTCTTGCAGTTCTTTATCTTTTGTGCCAAGAATGATATCTGTTAATTTAACTGAAGAACCATCAAACTTAATATCTTTTAATAATTGAGTATGATAACCTAAACACGAAATTTTAATTTTAAATATGCCCCTGCTTAAATTATTGAGCTCAAAATAACCTTCTTTGTTGCTTACCCCATATTTTACGACAGTCGAATCTGTAATGTTTAAAAGTGCCACAGTTGCATTTTCAATTCCAATACCCTTTGTTTCTTTTACCCTGCCGGAAATTGTTTGTGCTGTACTATGATACGTTATGACGAAAAACAAAAGAGAGCTTAGTATACCTCTTTTATAAAATAGCTTCATATAAATAATTTGATTTTACAGATAGGACACTATCAATCCGAAAACGTTGCACTCAACAAAATCACGTAAATGCGCTTAAATCGGGTGTTTATACCCAATTTTTAATATAAGTACTCCATTTAATTGATTTTTAAACAGGCTCGAATTATAAAATGTGATAAATTGGACTTGTTTTTTTTAGTTTTAAGAGAAGTTTTTAGACCTTTTAACAGTAATATTACTATCACAGACTTTTTGTTATAAACTTATTTTTGTTTCTTTAATAAAAAACTAACAATCATGTCTATTAACCTATTTAACAATAAAACTCTAGGTATTTTATTGGCAGGTTTAATCCTAAACTGTGCAAATATTGCATGTGTATCGGCGCAAAACCCTGTTGAAACTAACGAACCATCAGCAGATTATAAGCCAGCATTTGCAGGGCAGACCCGAATTGCAGGTGTAAAGACCAAAACCCCTCTGGATATTACGATTATTAATGAAAAGTTAGAAAATCCTTGGGCCATTTCAGTTCTTCCAAATGGCGGTTTTTTAATTACACAAAAACAGGGTACAATGGTAATCCTTACTCCTGATGGGAAATTAAGCAAAAAGATAACCGGTTTACCCAAGGTAGATCCGTCTGGCCAGGGCGGTTTATTAGATGTAACCTTAGATCCGAATTTTGCTAAAAATAGAATGATTTATTGGGCTTATTCAGAGCCTCAGGATAAAGGCGTGTTACTGGCCATTGCCAAAGGTAAATTAGCAGCTAATGAAACTACAATAGAGAACCAAACCATTATTTATCGCGCTACACCAGCTTACGGCGGTAAACTTCAATATGGTTCAAGAATTGTCTTCGATAAAAACGGTAATTTATTTGTAAGTACCGGCGAACGTTCTGGTAGCGATATCAGAATTCAGGCGCAGTATTTAAATTCTTCTTTAGGTAAAATTTTACACCTGACTACCGATGGTAAAGCAGTGGCAAATGGGCCCTTTGCTGGCAAAGCAGATGCCAAACCGGAAATTTATGCCTATGGATTGCGGAATCCAGATGGTTTAGCCATTAATCCTTTAACCGGTGATTTATGGGAAGCCGAATTTGGCCCTAAAGGTGGCGATGAGGTGAATATTATTAAACCAGGCAAAAATTATGGTTGGCCAATTATCACTTACGGAACAGAATATAGTGGCAAAAAAGTAGGCGATGGTATTCAACAGAAAGAAGGCATGGAGCAGCCTGTTTATTACTGGAATCCAAGTATTTCACCTGGCTGTATTGCGTTTTATAACAGCAATAGCATTGCCGAATGGAAAGGGAATTTATTTGTAGGCGGTTTGGGTGGTTCGCATATTATCAGATTGGTGATAAAAGATGATAAAATTGTTGGTGAAGAGCGGTTGCTGGAAGGTAAAGGAGAACGTTTCCGCGATATGGTAGAAGGAAAGGATGGAGCGCTTTATTCTGTAACCGATAATGGCCATTTGTTTAGAATAGCTAAGAAGTAAAATTATTTAAGCTGGAGGATGTATCATAAATATCAATTGTCATCCTGAGCTTGTCGAAGGACCTAGGTAAATACACTCGCATGTGTTTCGACAGGCTCAACATGACAAAATCTGCCGAGAAATTGTCTTTATGATACAATCTTCTTTAATCCCGAATTCATTTATTGAGTCCGGGATATTTTGTTTTGAACGATCTTATTTGTTTTTTGGAAACGGTGGTTCAGTTTTTCATGGCATTTTCAGTCCCGCTGTCCGCTTTATCCTGATGAAGGATCAGGATGCTCACTACCATCGGGTTTATTCACCATGGATTGCAGCACGGAGCAGTGCCATCTAAATCTTGAATGTCTTTCAAGCAATGGGTTTTTGCGTTAGGGATTGTAAGGGTTCAGTACCGATCCTTCATCGGTACCGAAGTGCAGCGTAGCCCTGCAAAGCCCGACCCTTGCGAAGCTTGGGGAACGCCCATATCAATTTGCAATTCACAGTTTGTAGTTAGCCGGTGCTTGGACCTTTGAAACTTCGAAAGTCTTGGGTACTTTTTTAATTTTTTTTAATAAATCTTTTATTAGCTTTACGATATGCAGGCTGTAAACTACGAAAACGAAACAAGCTATGGTAATTTAGAATTGCTTGCACAGCAAGTAGTAGAAGGTTTTATTACCGGGTTGCACAAAAGTCCATTTCATGGCTTTTCGGTCGAATTTGCAGAACATCGCCAGTATAATAATGGCGATAATGTTAAAAACATCGACTGGAAATTATACGCCAAAACCGATAAACTTTATAGCAAACGTTTCGAAGAAGAAACAAATTTGCGCTGCCAATTTGTGATTGATGTTTCCTCATCGATGTACTTTCCCGAACCTAAAAACAACAAACTGATTTTCTCCATACAGGCAACCGCATCATTAATGTACCTGCTGAAGAAACAGCGCGATGCCTTTGGTTTAAGCTTGTTTACGGATGAAATACTGTTAAATTCGCCGGCAAAGTCTACTACCGTACATCAGAAATATTTGTTTACAAAATTAGAAGAACTTTTACATAAACCCAAGGTAAATGCACAGACTAATTTAAGCGAAGCTTTGCATCAGGTGGCCGAATTAATTCATAAACGTTCATTGGTAATTGTTTTTAGTGATCTTTTTAATACACAAACCAGTACAGATAAAACGGACGGTTTTTTTGATGCCCTGCAGCATTTAAAATTCAACAAACACGAAGTAGTCGTTTTTAACGTGGTAGATAAATCAAAAGAAGTTGATTTTAATTTTGAGAACCGCCCATACCAGTTTATCGATATGGAAACCGGCGAAACGATTAAAGTACATACCAACCAGGTAAAAGAGAATTATACAGCAGCAGTTTCTACTTATCGACAGCAGATTGCACTAAAATGCGCCCAATATAAAATCGACTTAATTGATGCCGATATGAACGATGGATTTTACCCTGTCCTTCAGTCGTACTTAATCAAAAGGCAAAAAATAGGCTAAAATTTGTTGCAAACAACGCAGATTTAGCGTTGTTTAATAAATGATTTAAATTTTAAACTCCCTAATATGTTAGAAAAAGGCGCTACAGCACCAGATTTCGAATTGAATGCTACTCCCGATCAGAAAATAAAACTTAAAGATTTTAAAGGTAAAAATGTTATCCTGGCTTTCTATCCTGCCGATTGGAGCCCCGTATGCAGCGACCAAATGGCACTTTATAATGAAATGCTAAAATATTTTAACAAGTATGATGCACAGATTTTTGGTGTTTCTGTTGATAGTGTTTGGTGTCATCTCGCTTTTGAAGAAAATAGAAAGCTACATTTCCCCTTATTGGCAGATTTTGAACCAAAAGGAGCCGTGTCAAAGGCTTACGGCGTGTATGATGAAGAACTTGGCGAAAGCAAAAGGGCACTTTTTGTGATTGATAAGGAAGGGAAAATTGCCTGGAGTTATTTGTCGCCAATAGCGGTTAACCCTGGCGCTGACGGAATTTTAGATGCGTTGGAGGAATTAAATAAGAAATAAGTTATGAGTACTTTAAAACCTGAAATAAATAGTCAAGATCATATTCAAGGTGATGATTCGGCGAGTGTAACCATTGTCGAATTTGGTGATTATCAATGCCCATATTGCGGTAATGCCTACCCGATTATGAAGGAAATTGAAGAAACATTCGGCCATCAGATCAAATTTATCTTCCGTCATTTTCCTTTGGCAAATGCGCATGAGTTTGCTTTTCCGGCAGCCATTGCTGCAGAAGCGGCAGGTTTACAAGGTAAATTTTGGGAAATGCACGATGCATTGTACGAAAATCAATACCGCTTAAATGGTGAGCTGTTCGACGAATTGGCCGAAACGATTGGTTTAGACCTGGAGCAGTTCCAGCAAGACAGCACTTCGGAAGAGATCAAACGAAAAATAGAAGATGATTTTGACAGCGGTGTACGGAGTGGTGTAAACGGAACGCCTTCATTTTATGTAAATGGAACCAAGTTTGACGGAGGCGCAACTGATTTGTACCAGATGCTTAAAGAAAGCGCCGAATAAGAGAGAGGACACAAGATGTAAAGCCGACTCTTCTGTACCATACGGCACAACTTGTGGGGAAGGCCTATTTAGTCGAGCGTGAAGTTAACGTTTATATTATATTTTATAATCAGGTCTTTAACGATATGGAATTCACAATCACCTGGAACTAAACGCTGAGAAATGGTGACTGATTGATTAGGTTTTAGGATTAACTTCTGCTTTATATTATATGCTTTATTGCAGCCTTTAGCCACATTACCATCGAGACAAAAAGAAATATCCGTTATTACTTGTTTGGTTGTGTTTTTAATCGTGATTTTGGCAAATGTAACTGAATCGCTATTGTGTGTATATTTGACTTCTTTCACGTACACGGTATTTCGCCTGTTGATGGTATCATTTAACATTGATTTTGATGATTCAGGTTTTTGAAAAGTCGTAATTTTACCCTGCTTTACCTGTTTGCTTATTTCCTGAAATGGCATTTTTAAAGCTCCACAACAGATAATAATTAATATTCCTAGTTCTTTAGTAAGCATAATTTGAGTTGCTGTGGTTCAATAACCGTAAGTTATTGCTTTTTTTTAAATAAACCTGCATAATTTACGCCCTCATGGTACGGAATTTTGAATAAAAAAACCTCATGTATTTTGCAATACATGAGGTATCAGATAAGGGTAACCGGAAAACTAAAAAACTAATTATGAGTTTTTAGAATTTAACAAAATTGAAATCGCTTCGTGTTTTGTTATATCAAAGGTGCACTTCAATTATGAAGTTTTAGTGAAGAAACTTCATCCATTCCATATTGCGATACTTCTGTTACAACCGCTCCGACGAAAGTCTTCAGTAAGTCAGATTGGCTTATTTTCTATCTGTTATTCAAAACAATATAAGTGCTTCATCTATTTATAAGGTAACAATGAACAATCCTGATTAAAAAATACTTTCATGAGTAAAAATGTGGCAGAACAACTGGTTGAAATGCTGGTTGAAGTTGGTGTAAAAAGAGTTTACGCCGTTACTGGAGACAGTTTAAATTATTTTAACGATGCGGTAAGGCGAAACGGCAAAATCAAGTGGATCCACGTTCGCAATGAAGAAGTTGGCGCCTTTGCGGCAGCAGCAGAAGCTGAACTTGATGGAATAGCCTGTTGTGCCGGAAGTTGTGGTCCGGGCCATGTGCATTTGATTAATGGGCTTTATGATGCGCACCGCTCTCATGTTCCGGTAATTGCCATTGCTTCAACTATCCCAACAGGTGAATTCGGAATGGAATTTTTTCAGGAAACCAATACTATTAAATTATTTGATGATTGTAGCTACTATAATCAGGTTGCTACTACTGCTGAGCAGGCACCGAGAATGTTTCAAACTGCTATTCAGCATGCCATTCATAAAAAAGGTGTTTCCGTTTTTGGCTTGCCTGGCGATGTAGCCCAAATGGATGCCATAGAAAGTGTAACTTCCATGCAGTTTTTTAATAATAAACCTGTTATCCGCCCTTCCGATCTGGAACTACAGGGGTTGGCAGCACTACTGAACAGTCAAAAGAAAATTATGCTCTATTGTGGAATAGGGGCAGCCGAAGCACATGATGAAGTAGTTGCACTTGCGGCTAAATTAAAAGCACCCGTTGGATTTTCGTTCCGTGGTAAGATGGGCATCCAATATGATAATCCTTACGAAGTTGGCATGACGGGTCTTTTAGGTCAGCCATCTGGTTACCATGCCATGCACGAAGCTGATGTAGTACTGTTGTTGGGAACAGATTTTCCATATGTAAATTTTATGCCCGAAAAAAACAAAATTATTCAGATCGATGAGAGACCGGAACGGCTGGGAAGGAGAGCAAAACTAACCATGGGTTTATGTGGCAATATAACTGATTCGATTAAAGCATTATTACCACTTTTAGAAGAGAAGAAAGATGAAAACTTTCTGAAAACCCAACTCGAGTTCTATCAAAAGGTTAAAGAAAGACAACAGGTTTATGTAAACGATCAGGGAGAAGAAAATAAAATCCAGCCTGAATTTGTTGCCGAAACCCTTAATAGATTAGCTGCACGTGATGCTATCTTTACCGTTGATACTGGTATGTGCTGTGTTTGGGGAGCACGTTTTATTGATGGAACAGGTGAACGTAAAATGCTCGGTTCTTTTAATCATGGCTCCATGGCAAACGCTATGCCCATGGCCATAGGAGCTGCCCTGGCGCATCCAGAAAAACAGGTAATTGCCCTTTGCGGCGATGGTGGTTTATCAATGCTCTTAGGCGATCTGGCCACCATTAAGCAATATAACCTGCCTATAAAATTGATTGTTTTTAACAACAGGGCTTTAGGAATGGTTAAGTTGGAAATGGAAGTTGATGGCTTGCCCGATAATGAAACAGATATGATTAACCCTGATTTTGCATTGGTAGCCCAGGCGATGGGTTTTAAAGGAATAACGGTTGCTAAACCGGAAGAAGTAGAAGCAGCGATAGGCCATGCACTTAGTGAAACCGGCCCTGTCCTATTGAATATCATGACCAATCCAAATGCTTTAGCAATGCCTCCAAAAATAGAATGGGCGCAAATAAAAGGCATGACAGAATCGATGGCCAAGTTAATGCTGGGTGGAAAAATGAGCGAGGTTATGGATACAATAAAATCGAATTATAAACATTTGGGAGAAGTGTTGTAGTCTAGAAAAGTTTCGTCATTCCCAACTTATTTGGGAATGACGAGCTATTTTAAATATTACTTAACTATTTTTTCTTATAAAGTCCTTGCAATTGTGTTAATGCCGTTATCAATTTATCTTCATCACCAGCTAAACAATAATATTTAATTCCATTTTTATCATTATCAGGCTCATCTTCACGCTTTTCGAAAACAGGATAAATTGATTTAAGGGTTGTACTATTCTGTTCAGGACTAACCTTAAATCCTTTCCAATGCTGTATCTGCGATTTATTGGAGCTTTCTATTCTGGCATGATCTGAACTGGAAAAGGTTTTTCCGATGGTGAAAACCCCGAAATTCATTTCTTCATCAATAGAGAATGAATTTGCTGTAATTTTAAATTTAGTTTCCTTGCCATTATGTAAGGTAATATCGGTTCCGCCAATTGCTTTCGCCAGCAATTGATTGATGGTTTTTACAATTTCTGCTTTTGGTTGCGCGAAGCCGCCGACTGATCCAGCCAGTAATAAGACCAGCATTAGTTGTGTTTTCATAATTCTTAAGGTTTAAATATTTGTGTGTATCTAAATTTAAACAATTATTTGATTAAACACATACCGAAAAATGAGTAAATAAAAAGGGCAACCAGATTTACTGATTGCCCTTAATTTATGTTGTTGGTGACACTATAAATTCCCCCTCAATTCCTGTTCACGTTCCAACGATTCAAATAAGGCTTTAAAGTTACCCGCGCCAAAGCTTTGCGCACCTTTACGCTGAATAATTTCGAAGAAAAGGGTAGGGCGGTCTTCAACCGGTTTAGTGAAAATCTGCAACAAATATCCTTCTTCATCACAATCGACTAAAATACCAAGACTTTCTAGCAATGCTATTTCTTCATCAATTTTGCCTACGCGTTGTGGCATCATGTCGTAATAGGCTTCTGGTGGTGCACTTAAAAATTCAACGCCACGTGCTTTCAGTTCTTTAACCGTTTTAACAATATCTTTAGTGGCAACAGCAATGTGCTGAACACCTTCGCCCTCATAATATTCGAGGTATTCTTCAATCTGCGATTTCTTTTTACCCTCAGCAGGTTCATTAATCGGGAATTTCGAATAGCCATTTCCATTACTCATTACCTTACTCATCAAGGCAGAATATTCGGTATTAATCTGTTTATCATCAAAAGATAAGATATTTACGAAGCCCATTACGTCTTCGTACCATTGTACGGCTTCATTCATGCGATTCCAACCTACATTACCTACGCAATGATCGATGTATAACAGACCAGCATCTGCAGGTTGATAATCGCTTTCCCATACACGGTAACCCGGCATAAAGGGTCCGTTATAATTTTTACGCTCAATAAACATGTGTACGGTTTCGCCATAAGTATAAATGCCACTCATCTTAAGCTCTCCGTTTTCATCCGTTAAAGTTTGAGGAGCCATATAGGGTTTCGCACCACGTTTTGTGGTTTCTTCGAAAGCACTATAGGCATCATCTACCCAAAGGGCCAATACTTTTACCCCGTCGCCATGTTTTTTTACATGCTCTGCTATTGGATGATCCGATTTTAATGCTGTAGTTAAGATCAACCTGATTTTACCCTGTTGCAATACATACGATGAACGATCACGTACGCCAGTTTCTGGTCCGGCATAAGCCAGGCTTTGAAACCCAAATGCAGTTTTGTAGTAGTGAGCCGCTTGTTTAGCATTACCTACATAAAATTCTATATAATCTGTTCCGTTAATAGGCAGAAAATCTGGTGCTTTTGATATTTTTTCTGCGAATGTTTGTGTTTCCATTTTTGTTATTATTTTAAATGGTTAACCGCTTAATTGTCTAAATCGGTTAACGATGTGTGTTACTTTAAAAATCTTAAATCCTATAATCCAGAAATCTTAAGTATCCTACCTTTACTCTACGTTAATCTGCCAGCTTTTATGGTAATTTTCGTCCTCAATATCCAGGGCATCCTGTGTAAGCATTAAAGGTTTAAAAGGATCAATCATTACCGCGAGTTCATCGGTTTTTTCTTTTCCGATCGATTTTTCTACGGTACCCGGGTGTGGGCCGTGTGGAATACCCCCGGGGTGTAAGGTAATCTGTCCCTTAACTACACTCTTACGGCTCATAAAATCACCATCTACGTAATAAAGCACTTCATCGCTATCTACATTGCTATGGTTGTAGGGAGCAGGAATAGAATCAGGGTGATAATCGTATTTACGTGGAACAAAAGAACAAACCACAAAATTGTGTCCTTCGAAAGTTTGGTGAACTGGAGGTGGTTGATGCAAACGGCCTGTTATTGGCTCAAAATCGTGGATAGAGAAAGCATATGGATAATGATAACCGTCCCAGCCTACATAATCAAAAGGATGTGTACCATACGTATATGGATAAATTAACCCTTGTTTTTTTATCAGTACTTTAAAATCGCCGTATTCATCAAAGGTTTGCAGGTTTTCGGGTAATCTTAAATCACGCTCACAGTAAGGCGCGTGCTCCATTAACTGTCCAAACTGATTTAAATATCTTTTTGGTGGTCTTAACGGACTAAAACTTTCTACAATGAACAGCCTATTTTGTTCCGTATCAAACTCCATTTGGTAAATGGTTCCCCTCGGGATGATCAGATAATCGCCATAAGCAAACTTAATTTCTCCAAATCCTGTTTTCAGCTTTCCAGAGCCTTCGTGTACAAAGATCATCTCGTCGGCCTGGCTGTTTTTGTAGAAATAATCGGTCATCGATTTTCTGGGCGCTGCCAAAACGATGTGTAGATCGCTATTCACCAAGACGGCTTTTCTGCTTTTTAGAAAATCATCTTCGGGTTTAATATTGAAACCGATTAAACTCGTATGTTTCAGGTGTTTTTCCCTAGCAATTTTTGGCTCAACACTGTACGCTTCCCCTAAATTTTTTACAATTGTTGGTGGGTGACAATGATAAACCAATGAATATAAACTCGAAAAACCTTCGGTTGATACCAATTCTTCGGCGTAAAGATTTCCATCAGGTTTACGAAAAACCGTGTGTCGTTTAGCTGGAATCTGCCCCAATTTATGATAAATAGGCATAATTAAATGATGTTATGGTTAGAAAAGAAAAAATCCTAATGAATTAACAATCAAAACGGTAATGCGTTTCAATTAAAAAAGAAAGGGGGATAAAATTACAGAGAATATTGAGCCATGATCAGCTTGGATAGCATCTTATAGCGACGGGCCGCAATAGCGTCGTTTACTAGATTAATATGTAATGCTTTTAAGATCATGGTTTTAATGGCACTAAGGTAAGTATTTTATTTAAAAGTTGAAATTTTAATTACCTTTAATTACTTACTATATAATCATCCCGATGAAATTTATTTTTACATGTTTGTTTTTTTTAGCCTTGAGCTATACCGCTTTTGCGCAACAAAATGCCAAGTACACCATTAGGGTTATAGACCGAAGTGGAAAAGCAACAAGGGGTTCTTTTTACGCTGCGGCCGATGATGGTTTAACAATTATCAGAAACCGGAAGGACACCATAAAATTAAGTGCCGACAGTATCAGTGCATTATACATTCACCGTAAAGGGATAGCCGCACCGCTTGCCATTGCCGGAGGTTTAACATTTTTTGTATTGGCTGCCAAAAGTGATAAATTGGTCGAGTCGGTAGTGCTTATTGCTGCGGGTGTACCTGTTGGCGTATCTGGTGGGATATTACTTGGTGGGTTACTCTCCAATAAAAAACATTATAAAGCACTTCAGGCAAAAGATTTTCCTTTAATTAAATCAAACCTTCAGAAATATACCGTATTAAAATAATAACGCTTAAGTTTTATTTTGAATGGCCTAATTTCTTAGCTTTACCGCGTATTTAACCAAATCATATATGAAACTAGTATCTTATAAAACCGAAGACCAAGAACATCTAGGTATATTTATCAACGGGCATATTTATAACTTAAATAGTTGCGATAAATTGCTCCCAGATAATATGAGTGCGTTTTTGCAAGGTGGTGAAGTGTTAATGGAAAGAGCAAAAAGGATAGACGATCAGATAAAAGATGGTAGTTTAGCTGCTAAAGAAGAAATTTTTTACGAGATTTTGGCGCCTGTTCCACATCCTACCAGTTGTCGCGATGGATACGCTTTCAGACAGCATGTTGCGGCGGCACGTAGAAATAGAAAGGTTGATATGATCCCTCAATTTGATGAATATCCAATCTTTTATTTCACCAATCACAACGCTATTCAAGGTACTGGAGAAATTGAATGTATGCCAGATCATTTTGACAAACTCGATTTCGAATTAGAGGTTGCGATTGTTATTGGTAAAAAAGGTAGAAATATTAAAGCTGCTGAGGCTGACGAATACATTGCCGGTTATATGGTAATGAACGATATGAGTGCCCGTACCTTGCAGATGGAAGAGATGTTGTTGAATTTAGGCCCTGCAAAAGGAAAAGATTTTTCTACGGTAATTGGCCCATGGCTGGTAACGCCTGATGAATTATTGCAATATAAAGTTGCGCCTAAAGAAGGGCATGTTGGTAATGCTTACGATCTTAAAATGACCTGCAGGGTAAATGGCATTGAAGTTTCGAAAGGAAATGCCGCTGATATGGACTGGACTTTTGCTGAAATTATAGAACGTTGTGCTTACGGTGTAGATATCCTTCCTGGGGATGTTATTGGTTCAGGAACAGTAGGTACGGGATGTTTCTTAGAATTAAACGGGACTGGTTTGCTTAACGATCCAAACTATAAAGTACAGTGGTTACAGCCAGGTGATGTTGTGGAAATGGAAATTACTGGACTTGGGGCTTTAACCAATACGATTACTAAAGCAGATACCGATTTTTCGATTTTGGCGCTGAAGAAATTGTAAAGTAAACTGTTGTAAAGTTCAAAGTTGGAAAGTTGAAATGTTCTGGGCGTATATCGATTATGCGTTAATTACAATAAGTTGGAAAGTTGAGATGTTCTGGGTGTAAAACCAATAATATTTTAATATTTTCACTTATACAATTTTGATAATGGCAAAAGTAGAGAAATTTGAAGATTTAGAAATTTGGCAACTAGCTAAACAAGTTGGTGTTGAAGCCTACCGGATGTCTGATTTAGAACCAATGAAATCTGATTTTGGGTTAAAAGATCAATTTAGAAGAGCAGCAATGTCAATGTCTGATAATGTTGCGGAAGGATTTGAATATAACAACAATCCAGATTTTATTCGCTTTTTAGTTTATGCAAAAGGTTCATCTGGAGAGTTTAGGAACAAAATTATAATATTAGAAGAAGCTAAAAAACTCTCTACAGCAGATTATAAACTTCTTTATGAAAAATGCATCGAATTTTCATCCAAAACAAAAAGATTCATTGATTACTTAAGGGATTTCGAAAAGAAAAAGAAAGCTTTGAAAAAGGGAACATAATTTTTACTCTGCACCTAGAACTTTCCAACCTGAACAGATCGCTCTATTTTGTACCCAAACTTTCCAACTTTTAAGTTTTATATTAGACAGTTTTCTATGCGCACTCGAAACTTTCCAACATTTCAACTTTCCAACATTTTAACCTATCAACCTGTGCTAACTTTAAACACCTCCGATTTAACCCCTGTAGATCTGCAAAATTATTTGCAATACGCCATCGCTCCGCGGCCGATCTGCTTTGCTTCAACTATCGATGCCGAAGGGAATATTAATTTAAGCCCCTTCAGTTTCTTTAATATGTTTAGTACAAATCCGCCTACCTGTATTTTTTCCCCGTCAAGAAGGGTGCGTGATAATACCACCAAACATAGCCTTGAAAATGTACTGCAGGTTAAAGAATGCGTCATCAATATTGTAAACTATGATATGGTGCAGCAAATGAGTCTGGCCAGTACCGAATATGCCAAAGGTGTAAACGAGTTCGAGAAAGCGGGATTTAAAATGTTGAAATCTGATCTGGTCCGGCCACCAAGAGTTGCCGAAGCACCCGTGCAGTTTGAATGTGTTGTAAATGAGGTGATTTCATTAGGCGATCATCATGGTGCAGGAAACCTCGTGCTGGCTGAAATAAAAGTAATCCATATTAATGAAGCTATTTTAGATGAAAATGGTAGGATTGATCAGCATAAAATCGATCTTGTGGCGCGTTTAGGTGGCGATTGGTACTGTAGGGTTACGAACGACAATTTATTTAAAGTAGCTAAACCCCTCGCTAAATTGGGTATCGGTGTAGACCGGTTACCACATTCGGTACGTTTTTCTAAAGTATTATCCGGAAATGACCTGGGAATGCTGGGAAACGTTGAACATTTGCCGAGCAACGAAGAAATCGACCTGATTAGTACCCACGCAGAAGTAAAAGAAGTGCTCGATGCAACCATAGGTGATATAACCAATCGAGAAAGAGAGCTGCACGAACTGGCCAAAAAGTTTCTTCATAGCGGAGCGGTAGAACTTGCTTTAAAGGTTGTTTTACTTTAAATTTATTAAGTTAATTTTTTAAGCTATGCATACAATTGTTCAGGTAGATCAGTACATCATTAATTCGGCAGCATTCGCGATTCCTATTTTAGATCATTTAAGGAATCTGGTTCACAAAGCTGATGCACGGATTGAAGAAAAAATGAAGTGGAGCATGCCATTTTTTGATTTCAAAGGTACGGTTTGTCATATGGCATCTTTTAAACACCACTGTGCCTTTGGCTTTTGGAAAGGATCATTAATGCAAGATGAGTACGGCATTTTTAAAGAACATTCTGAAGCGATGGGTTTGTTAGGAAAAATAACATCTTTGGAAGATTTACCCTCGGATGAGATCCTGATTGCCTACATACAACAGGCAATTAAATTAAATGAGGATAATGTAAAGTTGCCTGCAAAACCAAAATCTACAGCGCAGAAAGAGCTGATTATTCCCGAATATTTTATTGAAGCATTAAAAGATGATCCTAAAGCGTTAGCTGTATTTCAGAACTTTAGCTTATCCAATAAAAAGGAGTATGTAATGTGGCTTGAGGAAGCAAAAACAGAGGCAACTAAACAAAAACGATTGGATACCGCACTGGAGTGGCTCGCAGAAGGGAAAACAAGAATGTGGAAATATAAAAAGTAAGTTATATAATACTTACAATTTTCATGAAACGGGCCTTATAATGACCATCAAGATCCGTAATGGTGACCTGATGCGCTTTACCCGAAGAGGCATGGATGAACTTGATCCCGTTTTCATCAATAGAATAAACAATCCCAACATGGCCTATTCTTCTTATTCTTGAATTACTGCCTGTAAAAATCAACACGTCGCCTACTTTTGCGTTTTCCAAGCTGGTTTCTTTACCCGCATAGCTAAACTCGCGTGAAGAGCGTGGAACCTTAAAACCAAAATTACTGAATACATAACTTACAAAACCAGAGCAATCGAAACCAACTTTAGGGTTACTTGTTGCATAACGATAGGGGATGCCTAACATGCTTTTAGCAAATTCGATTAAACTTTCTGATTGCTTAGCTGAGGAATTGCTTGATGATTTGTCCTCTTTAGGGAGGCTGGCAACTAGCTTTTTAACTAACTCCTGGTATTGAGCCGGGATGATGGTTTGGGCTTTTCCTGCCGTGGCAGACAAAATGAAAAACGCAATCGGGACTATTATTTTCTTCATATGTAGGAACCAAAGATATAAAAAATATCCAAAGTCGATTAAAATGTTGAAAATGAGTGCAAATAAAAAAGTCCAAACAATTTGCCTGGACTTCTGATTAAAATATTTGTTTTCGATTAAATACTTGGGAACATAGATTGTGCTCTTTCACCAATTAATGGAATAGGTTTTTTTTCTCCCTGGATTGCAGCAATTAATCCGATAATCCACAATACGAATAATCCAATTTGAACAATCCGGAGTATATAAACAGCATCTAAAAAGCCGGTTGCAAAAATTAAAGGGATTAAAAATAAGCTTAAACCCCAGCTCAGAACGGTTGATGCCAGGTGGAACAGCAGCGTTTGTTTTAAATGATATCTGCTCAATTCGGTTTGATTATCTTTATACATGGCGAAATAGGCAATTAACCAGCCAATAAACCAAAAGTAGCTTACTATTGCTGCATTTTTTCCATTATCGGCTGTTTTAAAAGGTGAGTTTGTTTCCATAGGTTTTTTAGTTTTTCGATTTAGCACGTAAATTACTAAATAATACGGATATTATGGCGTGGTAACAGCAACAGGTAAAATCTTTCCATTAAAGAATTTATGTCCGGTTTTAGCAAAATCGGTAACATATTTCCCCATTTCGAAGGCCATAACCGGGCTTTGATAGCCAGGGAAAGCTGCTTCCAGCATTTCAGTCTGTGCCGATCCTAATGCAAGACAATTGATCTTGATTCCTGTTTCAGCCAACTCGAACGCCAAACATTCAGTTAAGGTGTGCAGCGCTGCTTTACTCGCCGAGTAGGCCGAAAGCCCTGGGAATTTAACGCTCCCTTGAAAACCACCCATACTACCGATGTTTACAATGTGGCTTCCAGCTTGCATTAAGGGCAAAATGCTTTGGATCATCCTGAAATGCGAAATCACATTGCTCTGCAACATTTCGCCCAGATCAATTTCAGTAGTTTCTAAAAAAGGTTTATTAATTAAAGCCCCAGCATTGTTAATCAGGATATCAACAGATCCTAATCGTTCCTTTAAAAATGGAACTAATGCAGCGTAATCATCATTTACGATGTCGAATTCTACTGGTAAAAGTGTACAGTCGGGATTAATACCTTTAGCAATTTCTAAGAGTTTACGAAGCTTATCTGCAGATCGGGCAATGGCTACAATTTTGTTCTCTTTCTGTAAGCTAAACTCTAAAGCAGTTTCGAAACCGATTCCGCTACTTGCACCTGTAATTATAATGTTCATTAAAAAAAGTTAAAAATTGTTGGGTATTTAAGAGATAAGTTCGTCATGCCTACCTGAAGCAAACCGAGCCTTAAGCGAGCTCACCGAAGGTAATTTATTTCAGTATCTATTTGCATTAAATATATCGTAAAATTAATAAAATTAAAGGCATGGATCAATCCTCCGTAATCAACTGGCTTACCGGGTTTTTAATTACATGTAAACCATCGCTGATCAATTTAGTATGATCAAGCTCCCTGCCAGCTTTGATTTCCAGATAAACCTGAATTTCCTTTTCCAACTGATGATAAATCTTTTTATGGTAAATAATCTCCAGAATTTCCAATGCACAAAGCCAATCCTGCCTATGGTTCGATTTTAGTTGTGCGAAAATTTCGGCAAGCTTATCTAAACCTTCGCCACTTTCCCTAATCTCTCTAACCGTATGGTATAAATCGTGCAGTTTTAAAGTCTTATCATCATAAGTAATCTGATGTGTTTTCTCGTTACTAATTAACGTAATCTCTTCGTAAGCATCTTTATCTGCAGCCCCATTAAAAACTGAAACGATCTTTTCACCTATGGCCATATCATAAATGCCCCATTCGGGCTTAAACAAAGTATTTCCATTGCTTTCTGTAACCGTACAATCTTTAAAGGCAATTAAAAGGAGCTTGTCGTTTTGAATAATAATATCTCTAACTACACCAATTACTTTAATGCCACTTTCAAATAAAAGTTCAGCTTTTTCACCAGTAATTATCCCTATAGCCTGTAATTCAGCTATGTTATAATCTTCCAATGCTTTTTCAGCATCTTTTAACTTACCCACAGGAGACGAAAAACCATCTGCATGGTAATCTTTCCCATGGCCATTCAATTGTTTTCCGTTAAAAGCCAATGCCGATGCACCCGTGGTTTTAATAAAGGTTACTTCATCTTTTACGCCCACACCAATGTCGGTAAACACACCGCTTACCTGTAAACCCGAGCTATAAACAGCTGTGGCTACATTTTTACAGGCAATTGCTTTCATAATACTTTCTGTTCCACCTTTTCTAAATGCCATGGTATTGGCAAAAGTTTCCAAAACATCAATCAGATTTTGGAATGTTTCGGTTACAAAAAGCTGTGGCTGAGGTTTGGTAATATCGTAAGCATAGTTAATTGTGTCAATGTTGTACCAAAGTTTCTCCACATCATTTTGCATACAGGTTGCACTTTCACCGATAGAAGAAAGCAAGCCAGCACCATAAATTTTGGGGTTTTCTAAAGTGCCAATCAAACCATACTCAACTGTCCACCAGTGTAAGCGACCAAGCAAAGCCATTTCAGAAGGTTCGCCCATATTCTCACTAATATAACGCAATTCCTTTTCTGCCTTGGCAATCTGAAACTCATCGGCATCTAGGGCTTCCTTCAAAATAGATAGTTTCCTGATGGCCTCATAAAGCTCAAAATCTTTCGCTGAAAACATGGCTTTTGCACCAATTGAACCAAAATAACTTAAATAATTATTGTAATCCGTATCGGCAATAATAGGCGCGTGGCCAGCACTTTCGTGTATAATATCTGGTGCAGGCGTATATTCAATGTGATTAATCTGGCGGATATCGGCAGCAATTACCAGTACACGGTAGGCCTGATATTCCATAAAAGCGGCTGGCGGAATAAAGCCGTCAACGGTTACAGCGCCCCAACCAATCTTGCCCAGATTGTCGTTCATCGTTTGCAGGTCGGGAATGTGTTCGATACTTAAGCCCGCTCGTTGTAAGCCTTTTATGTAAGGGTAGTAAGCAACATTTTTAAGGTAACTATAATTCTGACGCATCACGTAACGCCATACTGCTTGATCGATCGGTGTGTATTTTTCGTAATTCTGGTCAACAATAAATTGCTTTAAATGATTGGGCAATTTTGCTACCTGCGCATTATTAAAATCATTAAAATGGCTCATGGTTAATCTGAAAATAAGTTGGTCGGCAGCTAAGTTATGATGTTGTTTTTATCTTATCAAGAAAGTGGTTGGATAAATTAACAGGCAAAAGTAATAAAGGTTTTAGGTGGCTGAAATGATGGATTAATCGTTAGAAAAGGTGCTATCGTATTTCATCGGCGGGGTTCTGTCGGGCTGTACGCTATATCTTTTGCCGCCCTTCGACTCCGCTCAGGCAAACAGCAAAAGGATATCACTTCCATCCCGTTTAGTTACAATGGCTTGTGCTGATGAACCTGGTTTTTTAGGCATTTCGCTGCGAAACGAAAATAGCAGCAGCTTATTGTCCACCTAAACCCGACTGGCGCGTAAAGCCCGGAATGAGGCACGAGTGAGGACTTGAAGCAAAGGCGGGATTGTAGAAACCGAAAAGGCTGTGGACTGCTTTTCAAAAATTACTGCTCTCCGTCTCTGCTATCATTTATAGATGTTTTATTAATTTGATAATAAGATTTTTATGTTTATCAGTTGCGAATCTGTCATTAGCCTTCCATTGTATTTGAAAAATTCAAACCGATATCATCGACAGATCCAAAGAAAAGGCGTCATTGCGAGGAGGAACGACGAAGCAATCTTTCATGCTAATCGTCTTTGCCATAAAGATTGCTTCGTCGGCTGAAAAAGCCTTCTCGCAATGACGATACCTTGAGGCTATTTATTCTCTTAAAACTATATCAACTATTGATTTATACAAATAAATTAACTTTCAGGCAAACCGCAAAAGGATATCATTTCTACCCCGTTTAGGTACAAATTAAGATTATAATTGCTTCTTTTTTAGCTAGCTAACTATGATTAATTCTGTGACTTCAGTGTTTTAGTGGCAAAAAAAACTTATGCGGCTAAACTAAATTAGGGATTTTTCTTTCCTTTTTTTTCTCCGATTTTTTTGACGCTAAACGTAAAGTAATGTTGATAGAGGTAACTGAAAAGTGCCATTAAAACCGATACCAATATTCTCGAGAGCATCGCTAAAGTTGGATAATCTCTTAAAAGTTCCAGCAAAAACTTCAATAAAACATAATTGGCCAGTATGTTAATAAACTGGAGGTTTAAAAATCTAAAAAGCTGAACCCTGCCCTTTAATTCGCTATGTGTAAATATGATGTATTTGTTGAGCAAAAAACTGGTTGGGATGGCAATGGCATAATCGATCAACAGCGATGCGGTTTCTCTCTGAAGTACAATTATCCCAAAATCTACTTCTTCGGTTTTAAAGATGAAAAAGTAAGCAAAATAATAACTTAAAATTCCCAACAGCAAAGTACCGCCACCAGTGGCCATATATCTGAAATTATGTAGGGAAATGAATTTTTTAAAAGGGGGGTAAAAAAAATCTATTACGGCTAAAATTATTTTGCGCATTACTTAAAACTGTTCGTTGTTATTATTGGGCATACACCAAATTGCATAAGCGGTCGTCATCCTGTCCCAAACCTCGGGATCAGGATCTTTCTTGGCATAAAGATGCTGAAACGAGTTCAACAAAACGTAGTGGCCTTGAAATATTCAATTTGTCGTGCAACCGTTATTTTTGGGCGCAATTTACAATTAAATTTTTATTGCCACGGTAATAAGATCATTTATGCAATTACTCGTTATTGGTGTAATACATAGGTTGCGCCACAAAATCGATTACTGCGCACCAGGTATAAGAGGGGTGGGGCTGTATGCTTACGCCAACAGTATTGAGTTTGTATTTTTGATCGAGTAAATTAAAACGGTGGCCAAGCGAAGGTACGCCGCAATCTAATAACAAATGGCAAACAATATCTAAACTGTTCGAGTAACCGAAATCGATATTTTCGCTCATGGCCTTGTTTGGGAAATACCTGGATAATCGTTTCGAAAATTTATCTCCGTTACTGCTTTCGTGCGTATCGAGATTATTCCTGTTTAAATCCTGTGCATGGCTGCGGCTTAACGATGTTAATTTATCGTCAGGATAAAACATCTGCAGATTTTTTACGCCACGCAAATGTTTAAGTAAAGAAGTGTAGTAAGAATTGTTTCTGGTAATACGGAGTTCATTGTAATTTCTATACTTCCGTACTTTAGCATTGTAGTTATTGATGTAGTCCTCTAAAAACGTATAATAAAACTTTTCGCCATCAATGCGGATCAGGTTCATATACATCACAATGTTTTTTTCTTCGTTACTTAAATAAGAAGCATTTGCTGCGGTATTGGCTTTGCGGAATTCGGCATCAGTCCATTTTTGAGCATTAGCCTGGCAGGAAAAAATTAAGAGAAAAAGGGTAGGTAGAAGTATTTTAAACATAGGATGATTTTCATGGATAACGTCTTTTAATTTTTTTTATTTCTCGTCTGTTAAAAATAATACGGCGTAAGCAATTAGTTACAGCCTTTACCTAACTAGGCAATATGAATATTCGTAATTTTAGTTTTAGAAAACGATGATGAAAAGAATATTAATATTAGGCTGTTTATTAAATTTTGCGGTTTCCTTAAAAGCGCAGGTTGATACGGCAGCAATTAGAACAGTTTCGAATCAGATAAAGAAAGAATTTGCCCCAGATAAACGGTCTGTTTATTTTAATATTCAGTTTAAAGGAGATACTGTTTTTGCAGAGAGTACCTCGGCGCAAGTGCTCGAGGCCCTAGATAACCAAATCAAAGATTTTAAAGGCTTCGTTAAAATAAATACACTTCTTCCTTCAAACAAACTGGCAGGGATGGAATACGGGTTAGCCAATCTTTCGGTATGTAACAATAGGGCAGCCCCTCAAAATGCGGCAGAAATGATGACGCAGATGATTTTGGGCACACCCGTACAAGTATTAAAGAAACAAGGTGGCTATTATCTGGTGCGCACACCCGATGGTTACCTGTCATGGACTGATGCTACCGCAGTAAGTGTAATGGATAAAGCCGCTTTTGAGGAATGGAAAAAATCGAAAAGAATTATTTTTACTTCCGATTTTGGTCATGCTTTTAGCAAAGCAGATATGAACTCTTCCCGCGTTTCCGATTTAGTAAATGGCAATATCTTAGTATTAATTGGCGAAGAAAAAGCTTATTATCAAGTTATTTTTCCCGATAAAAGGAAGGGCTATATTAAGAAAACCGATGCCCAACTGTTTTCGAATTGGTTGAAAAAACCTAATCCAGATGCGGAGGCTATTTTGGCTACAGCAAAAACATTAATTGGCGTGCCCTATCTTTGGGGTGGTACATCTATCAAAGGGGTAGATTGTAGTGGTTTTACCAAAACAAGCTATTTCCTGAATGGAATCATTATTCCGAGAGATGCCTCGCAACAAGCTTTGGTTGGAGAAGATATACCTGTTTTAGAAGGAGATTCGATTAGCCTCACTAAATGCCTTAAAAATTTAAAAGCTGGAGATCTATTGTTTTTTGCCGCGGCAAAATCGAAAGGAACATCTGGAGGAAGAATAACACATACTGCTATTTATATGGGCGATGGCGAGTTTATTCAGTCAGCTGGGATGGTTAGGATTAACAGTTTAAAACCCGATGCTGCCAATTTTGATGAACGTGAAAGTAAAACCCTGGTTAGTGCTAAACGTTTTCTGAACCAGATTGGTACGTCCGAAATTACAAGGGTTGGTCGACATACCTGGTATGGAACCTCACCTTATTAACGGTCGGGTTGAAGCAGTGCTATTCATGAAATTGTATCATAAAGACGATTTCACGCCAGATGATGTCATGTTGAGCCTGTCGAAACACCTTAATGAGTATTTAACAGGCCCTTCGACAAGCTCTCCGTAGGAGTCCTATGGACACGATGACAAATCTATATTTATGATAAACCTCAAGCTGAAACAGAAGCGGTGGTTACAGACTTAAACAGGGGGAGGCTACAAAAACATACCACCTGATGCTTCAATGCGTTGTGCATTAATCCATCTGGCATCTTCAGTACATAAAAAGGCCACCACGCCACCAATATCATCTGGCAAACCAACTCGGCCTAAGGCTGTATTCAAGGCGATTCCAGCGTTTACTTGATCGTTATCGCGCACAACGCCGCCACCAAAATCGGTTTCTATGGCTCCCGGTGCAACAATGTTAGCTCTAATTCCCCTCGCGCCTAATTCTTTGGCCTGGTATTTTGTTAAGGTTTCCATTGCACCTTTCATTGAGGCATAAGCTGCATAGCCAGGGGTGGCAAAACGTGCCAAACCAGTAGAAAGATTAATAATCCCACTGCCATCATTTAATAACGGTAAAGCCTTTTGGGTTAAAAAGAAAGCTCCTTTATAGTGGATGTTTACCAAAGTATCAAATTGTTCTTCGGTAGTTTCGGCAAAAGATGCATGAATGCCGATTCCTGCATTATTGATGAGAAAATCGAATTTTTCGGCATTAAAAACAGATTTTAATACAGCTTTAACTGCTACGAAAAAAGCATCGAAAGTTTTGGTGTCGGCTACGTTTAGCTGTAGCGCTGCTGCCTGTACACCAAGTTGTTTTATTTCATTAACGGTAGCTTCTGCTTCTTCTTTTTTAGATTGGTAGGTAACAATTACACCAATTCCTTTTGCTGCAATTTTTAAAGCAGCATTTTTTCCTAA
The DNA here is from genome assembly GCF_049913135.1 of Pedobacter sp. R-06. Taxonomy (NCBI): domain Bacteria; kingdom Pseudomonadati; phylum Bacteroidota; class Sphingobacteriia; order Sphingobacteriales; family Sphingobacteriaceae; genus Pedobacter; species Pedobacter sp. R-06. The sequence continues at coordinate 840,531 of NZ_CP183977.1, forward strand.
TCCGCGGCTGCCGCCGGTTACCAGGGCGATTTTATTTTGTGTTTCCATTTTCTTTTAATTTGTTAAACAAAGTTAGATGGAAACCTGCTGAAAAAATGGTGACAGCTTAAGTAAAAATGGTGACTGTTTAAGTTTTATATGGTGACAATTTCCTTATTTGCGGCCAAAGACTGGAAATAAGCTTCTCTATACTGTTTTGGTGTTTGGCCAGAGAAGTGTTTAAAAAACTTGGTAAAGTTAGATGGATCGTACGTTAAAATTCTAGCTATTTCAGCAATGGGCATACTAACATTCTGTAACATCGATTTCGAAATTTCCATTAAACGTTCTTCAAAGAAGTAACAAGGTGAGTGGCCAGTAGCCGATTTAATGGTATTGCTTAAGTGCGTGGGATGAACGTGAATAAGCTCCGCGAAATCCCTTACTTCGAACATCTCGGTTGCCCTGCCCGATACCACATCATCTAAATGTTTATCTAGTTCCTTCAAAAAATCGGCTGCAATTTCGTGTTGGCGGGCAAAAAACTTCTGTGGAATTTTCATATCAAAGCGATTGCTGTTTAAACAAATATAATATCCGGATAAATGAATATGAAATCTGAAAGCTATTTGTGACTAAAGAATTATTAAATGCAAAAACCGCTGATTTTTAGATCAACGGCTTTATATTTAAAAAGTTAATTCTTATTTTTTGCTAAAGGGCAGGTCGAAAATACCATCTGTTACCGTTACTGATGTATTTATCGTCGTATTTTCATTGGGTGCTTTAAATGAAAATGTTCCCTTTAATTTACCACCAGTTTCACTTGTAATTACCAATGTGCCACTTGTTGCAGTAAATGAGCCTGTAGGTATTTGGTCTTTCAAGTAAGATCCAACTCCGTCGGTTGCAAGATCATATGTGCCTATGCCTTTATAATCTATTACGGAAAGAATCATACGTTTATCACCATTTATAGTTACAATCGTAAGTAAATTCCCAATAATTGGAGTGTTGATTGATGTTGCTTCACCTGTAAAACCAATTGTGGTGCCATCTATTTTTGCACTTAAATTATTCGTGCTGTTATTGGTTTCGGGTAGTTTTACCGGAACCAAACTGATCAGAAATTGCCCCTCACTAATGGTTTTGCTTGTTGAAGTAGATTGATTTTGTCCTTTAAACTCAAAAGTACCCTTAATGTATTTGTCTGCTAAGTAACTGGTTATTTTAATGGTTCCGCTTGAGGTTCCGGTGTAAGCATCTTGCAAGCTGGATGTACTTAAAAGGTAAACTGCCATATTATTATCCGATAACTTATAGGTGCCAACACCTTTAAAATCGCTGATCAGTAAACTAAAGCCCGTATTAATTCCTTTGTTTCCCGAGATTTGGACACTTATTTCTCCACCTACATCGTAAAGCTGGGCAGTAGCTAAAGTACACTGCACTAAAGCACCATCAACTTTTGCACTCATGGTAGATAAAGCCCATTCCTGATGGTAATCGATTTCCTTTTTGCAGGATGAGGTAATTAAAAGGCATATGAGTGCCAGTAGCGATAATTTGAAAGGTACTTTCACGAGCGTTAACTGTTTGGTTAATTAATATGCTAAGATAAAGAAAACTGATGCAATTTTTTAACGTATTTTTCTCGCTGGTACCAATCATTATAAACCAATTCAATCTGTTTTACTTGGAAGGTGCCGAAATCAAAATCCCTATATTTTTCGATAAGCTGAACCAAGGCATTTTTGTTTTCGAGTTCAGACCTGAAACGGATCACTGTAGCGTGGGCGGTTTGGATGGCATAACGTTTATCGATACTTTGCTGGAGCTCCGAATTTTTAAATGCCGCTCTTAAATCGTCTCTGATTTCGTTTAAGGTATCAGTTAAAAAACCTTGAATTAAAATGCAGGATGGCGATGCAGTAAGCCCTTTAAACTGGATTTTGAAGCTTTTATGTTTGCCTAAAACCTGTTGGATAAGCTGAATATAATCCTGAACATTGATATCCTTTAAATCAAAGCCATCATAACAGGAAATGATAGACATCAGGGTAATATGTATGTCAGCATTCTGATAATAATATTGATCAGGTTCAATTGCTTTTGCTTCAGTTAAAAACTGCTGGATTTTATATTTTGTTGCAGTATCCGGTCTGATTACCAGTGTGATTCCAAAACGCTGATCGGTATCCGAATCGATTAGATGATCTGTTTCATAATTCCCGGCAGCTATCTTTGCGATTGATTCGGTATAAAGTTTATGGTAATGCTCGGCTAAATTCATTTTTTTGTACACAAAAAAGTCGCAGGTTTAACCCTGCGACTTGATAAAACGGTCGTCATCTCGACTGAAGCGTAGCGAAATGGAGAGATCTGCAAAGGCAGATTTCTCGACTACGTTGCACTTCGCTCGAAATGACGACTTTATAGATAATAATCAGCATTTCAATATTTTTGAATAATATCTGATTTCTCAGAGGAACGATGCTTTTTAAGCCAACAAAGTTTTCCAACTTACTGCCGAGCCGATAATGTTTCCTAAATCGGCAATGGCTACACGTTCTTGCTCCATGCTATCGCGATGGCGGATGGTAACCGTGTTATCTTCTAAACTCTGGTGATCAACTGTGATACAGAAAGGTGTACCAACAGCATCCTGACGGCGATAACGTTTACCAATGGCATCTTTCTCTTCATAAATACAGTTGAAATCAAATTTCAGGGTATCCATAATTTCGCGGGCTTTTTCAGGCAAACCATCTTTTTTCGTTAATGGAAAAATGGCTACTTTGTACGGCGCCAATGCTGGGTGTAAACGCAATAACGTACGGCTATCCTGTTTATCGTCGGTGCTTAAATCCTGCTCTTCAAAAGCGTTAATCATGGTTAACAAGAACATACGGTCTAAACCAATAGATGTTTCGATTACATAAGGAACGTAGTTGCCATATGGCTTACCTTCTTCATTTAAATCGTTATCGAAATATTGCATTTTCTTACCAGAGTACTCCTGGTGTTGCGTTAAATCGAAATCGGTACGGCTATGGATCCCTTCAACTTCTTTAAATCCGAACGGGAATTCGAATTCAATATCAGTAGCCGCATTGGCATAGTGTGCTAATTTTACGTGGTCATGGTAACGGTATTTTTCAGGCGAAGTACCTAAAGCTTTGTGCCATTTCAAACGGGCTTCTTTCCAGTATTCGAACCATTTTTTGTCTTCGCCAGGGCGCACAAAAAATTGCATTTCCATTTGCTCAAACTCACGCATACGCATAATAAACTGGCGGGCAATTACTTCATTTCTGAAAGCCTTACCAATCTGCGCAATACCGAAAGGAATTTTCATCCTTCCCGATTTTTGTACATTTAAAAAGTTTACGAAAATACCCTGCGCTGTTTCCGGACGAAGATAAACCTCATCACTACCTTCAGCCATTGCACCAAATTGCGTGCTAAACATCAGGTTAAACTGGCGTACATCAGTCCAGTTAGAAGTTTTAGAAATTGGGCAGATTACTTTGTAATCAACAATTAAATCTTTTAACTGCGCTAAATTTTCTGATTTAAGCGCAAGGTTCATTTCTACCTCAAGTGTTAACCCTTTTTTAACAAATCTCCAGCTCGCTTCTTCAACAAAAGGATATTTAGTGTGATCTAAAATCGTTTCCTCATCTTTAAATGTTGGCACCCAGCTTGCCTGGCCTTCATCACTTAAACCCAATATTTCTTGTTGAAATGCTTCAAATTTCGCCTTATTCTCAGGACTGAAATTGGCCAGTTCTGAATATAACTCATCAATTTTATTCTCTAATAACTGATCGGCACGGTAACGTTTTTTAGAATCTTTGTTGTCGATCATTGGGTCGTTAAAACCATCAACGTGTCCGCTGGCTTTCCAAACCTTGGGGTGCATAAAAATTGCAGAGTCAATCCCTACAATATTTTCGTGCATTTGCACCATGGCTTTCCACCAATAGGTTTTAATGTTGTTTTTTAATTCGGCACCCAATTGGCCGTAATCGTATACAGCACTTAAGCCATCATATATTTCGCTGCTCTGAAATACAAAACCGTATTCTTTAGCGTGTGATATTACATTTTTAAATTGTTCGTCGTTATTCTTTTGAGCCATAATGCAGCAAAGATAATAAAAAGGCGGAGGGTTTAAAGGTATAAGGTTTTGATCAAGCTAAAAAAACAATGCGATCGTCCTGCTGAATTTATTTGAGCATCTTTCAAAGAAATCAGATACGTGATAATTTAGCTTATATGCCCTTAAATCTCTTATGTGGTTCAAAATAATTGGGAAAGGAATGGTCGTGCTAGTCGGTTTCGGAGTTCCTGCTTTCCGCTTTACTTCGTTACACTCGTGCTCGCTGCAATCAGGTTTAGGTGGCTGCATAGTGCTTCTATTTTCGTTTCGATAGCAGATTGCTTATATGCCCTTAAATCTCTTATGTGGTTCAAAATAATTGGGAAAGCAATAGTCGTGCTAGTCAGTTCCGGAGCTCCTGCTTTCCGCTTTACTTCGTTACACTCGTGCTCGCTGCAATCAGGTTTAGGCGGCTATTATAGTGCTTCTATTTTCGTTTCGATAGTAGATTGCAGAAAAAAATTATCAGCACGAACCATGGTAGCTAAACGGGATGGTAGCGGTATCCTTTTGCTGTCACCCAGAGCGGAGTCGAAGGGTAGCTAAAGATATAGCAAACAGCCCGACCGAACCCTCCCCATAAAATGCTACAGCACCTTTACTCATCGTTTGTATTATCTAATCAGGCCTAACTCAGACATAAAAAAATCGGTGCAACTAAATGTCACCGATTTTTAAAATTAAGAAGTGATTAGGTTTTTGTTGGCTTAAATGCTGATGTCCCTTTCCTCTTCAACACTTAATACGCCTTCAATTTTTTTGATATCTGCAATTTTATGATTGCCCGGAACAATTACGATTACACCAATTGAATCTAAAGCTTCTACATCTTTAACACCAATTTTCTTCAGCTCTTTTGCCACTGAATCCATTGCGGTGTCTTTTACAGATATTAACCATTTTGTTTTCATCTTATAATTTTTTCAATTGGGCCAATTGGATCGATAGGGAATTTCGGATTTACTAAAATTGGCAATTTATCAATTGGATATTTTATCAATCTTGTTTTTGTAGGTGCTTGTACTAATCCTGCTCCTACATCTCTGCCTGGTAAAGGTAAGGTTTTCGCTGTTGAAGTTAATTTTCTCCACAAGTTAATTCCTCTCAAACCCGATGCTTGTGCCCATAGTGCCGCAATACCAGCAACATGTGGGGTAGCCATACTGGTTCCGTTCCAGCTTGCATACTTGGTTGGCAGTTTTGTAGAAGAGTAAACATTAACCCCCGGAGCAGCAATATCTACAGCACCATAAGTTGGGTAAAGGCCTCCGTTAGAAAAAGCCGCTACGTTCATATTTACATCTACAGCACCTACGGCCATTATTGATGGACAATTTGCAGGGTGCATTACCTGCCTTACAGTGCCTGGCCTAGCCGAATCGTTTCCTGCAGCAGCAATAATTAAAGTGCCTTGTGCTAAAGCACGGGCGGCAGCGGTTTCAAAAACAGCAGAATAGCCAGCCCCGGTTACAAAGCCCCTTAACGACATGCTTACCACATCACAACGGTTGGCAATAGCCCAGTTAATGCCGGCAAGAATGCCTCCATCTCCACCAGAACCGCCATTGCTTAAAACTTTTCCGATATAAATACTGGCAGCATATGCAATACCGTATCTTTCTGTTGCCGATGGCGAACTAGAAGGACCACAGGCAGTACCCGTACAGTGCGTGCCGTGGCCATGTCCATCCTGAGTGCTTTCTCCGCTAATAAAACTTTGATGAACAACAGGACGGCCGGCAAAATCAGGGTGATGGAAATCGAATCCTGTATCCAATATGGCAACTTTAATGCCTGCACCGTTGTATGGGTTGTACCTTAAAAAGCTGGTTGGTACCACATTGGTTGCTTTTAATCCCCAGGTAGCACCAACAGATTCTACTTCCGATTCTTGCTCTTCATAGTTGTAATCTTCTGTTTCGGTTCCAACCAATACGTTGGTCATTTGGTTTACCGCATCTCTATAGCCCTCTACATAATTTTGGGTACTTTCATCCAGCATTCCAATAGCATAAACTACCCTTTCTTTTTCTACAATCATTTCACTTTCACCTAAACTGCTGATTGAATTTTCAATTTTCGGTTTTTCGTTTACGATAGCGATTCCCAGCTTGTCTAGTATGATACCGTCAGTTTTAGCGAGGTCTTTATCAGTGAAAAACTCGTTTTCAAATTCTAAAGAGCTTTTTAAGTTCAATCCGCTAATAGAATTGATCTGGTTAATAGAATCGGAGGTGTTTGATCCTTCTGGTAGCAGTACAAGGTACCTTCCTGTGTACTCTACTTTTTCTTCTTTTTTCAATGTTTTTGACATGGTTTAAGTTTTTAAGTTTTGCCTACTCTATTCAGGATTTTCGGCTTATTCCCGTTGGTGTTTTTTGTTGTTAAACACTAATCCAAAATTGAAACAGTTAGCGCAGAAAAACCTTAGGTAAACCACTAGAAATCAATGGTGAAAGCAACAAAATAAAAAGCAGTAAAAACAACAATAAAATATGGGGAAAACCCCATCTGTTATCTATAAAAGTTTTATCACATTTGGGAATAAAAGTTAACTTTAATTAAAACTCAAAAATTATGGAAATGCAACATCTACCTGGCTACGCTATCGTATTTTTATGTGGGGTACTAGTATGTTATCTGTTACTAAAACTAATCGATCTTATGAAAACAAATGAAAGGCGGGGACATCCAAATACCATGGATCCGGCAATAATTCAACAAATGGTAGATAATTACCGCAACAGCCATTTAGCTGCAATTAATAAAACATTGGGAATAAACGATTCGCATTCTGTTTCTTTTGGTTTAAAAACCTTGAAAAAATTTATTGCCGATATCGAATTTTTCAGCAAAAAAGTAGATCCTCGCATTGCTGATGGAGCATTGGGTATCCGTTTCTACTACGCTGCCTATCCAAAAGATAACGAATGGAATGGTTTTGAGGGTGAAAAATCGATAGGAAAAAATTATGCTCAAAAACATACACTTGTTATGATCCCCACTCTAAAGAAAAAGAGTAGTGATGGAAGTTACCAGGATTATGACTTTAATCCTTTAGACCGTGCTTCTTTCCCGCTAAAAGAAAGAGAAAAAGCGCAACCAATTACCTTAATGGCCATGAGTTCGGATAGTAGTGATAGTCAATCGCGTGAGGTAATGGCTCAAAATCACGGCCAGCTTATTCCGCCCGCAGAAGCTACTGTTGAGATTTACTAAGCTCTTTCATACGATGAACAGCTTTCAAAAACTGCTTAGCGACAGCTTTCTTTGGATTGAGGGAGGAACTGCAATTGTTGCTTTACTGCACTTAAAAGGCTTAAAAAGGCAATATTGGCGTTTTTTTATCTATTTTTTGGTTATTGTTTTTATATGTGAGGCTGTGGGGAAATGGGGAGGCGCGTACATCAGTTTTTCTAAAACAAAATATTACAACTATGTTGTTATCCCTTTTCAGTTTATCTTTTTTTACTGGCTTTATGCTTTCAAATCCTTTAACAATAAAACGCTGTTTTGGGCACTCACCTTATTATATTTACTTTCATTTATACCAAGCGAATTCTACTTTAAGGGCAGTAAAATAATCTTTTCGTTTAATTATACTTTCGGATCCTTTATTTTGATGGTTTTAGTGGTGATGGAATATTATAAACAGATCACTTCTTCCGATATCATTAATTTTAACAGGAACAGAATGTTTTATGTTAATTTGGGGGTAACCTTGTTTTATATTGGAACATTACCGTTTTGGACATTTTATTACCTGCTGGTAGAATATAAGCAAATCTGGAATATTTATTTTGATTATTTTCTGATTTCAGGTATTGTAATGTATGTATTATTCTCAATTTCATTCGTATGGGGAAAACAGAACTCTTAATTACCATTATCCTTTTTAACCTGTTTTTTGTGCTCTTTGTAGTAGCCATTATGGTTTATATCAAAAAATATAAAGAACGGAAAAGAGAATATCTGAATGAAATCAAAATCACCAACGAAATACACCAGAAAGAACTTTTAACTACCCAGTTAGAAATACAACAGGCCACCATGCAGCAGATTGGCCGCGAATTACACGATAATATCGGACAAAAATTAACATTGGTGAGCCTTTATACCCAACAGCTTGTACATGAAAATACGGTGCCCCAGGCAAGTAAAAGAATTGAGCAGATTTATCAGATCATTAATTCATCATTGCAAGACCTGAGGAGTTTGTCGAAAAACTTAACGAACGATAACATAAGTGAAAATGAAATTGTAACTTTAATACAGGAAGAAGTGAACAACCTCAATGCTTTGAAAAAATGTAAGGTAACCTTTCAATACAATTTCGAAAGTATAGATCTGGAGTTTGTGAAAAAGAATGTATTATTAAGGATAACCCAAGAATTTCTTCAAAACAGTTTAAAACATGCACATTGCAGTAATATCAAGATTCAATTAAGTTCTTCTCCTGAAGTTTTTTTAGCATTGAAAATACAGGATGATGGAGTGGGATTTGATTATGGTAAAGTCACCTCTGATGGTATAGGATTAAAAAACATGAAAAAAAGAGCCGAAATTATCGGTGGACAATTTAATTTAGAAAGCAAACCCGATTCAGGCACTACACTTACTATTATTTTAAATGGCCCGGCATGAAAAAAACTATAGTTATTGTTGATGATCATATCCTGATTGCAAAAGCGCTTCAGGGCATTATAGATAATTTTGCAGCCTTTGAGGTGATGTATGTTTGTGAAAACGGAAAAGAGCTGATTAAAAACTTCGAAAACAGCAATAAAATCCCCGATATTTTACTTTTAGATATTAGCATGCCCATTATGGATGGTTTTGAAACCGTAACCTGGGTAACTGCAAATCACCCGGAGGTAAAAGTAATGGCCCTGAGTATGCAGGGTGAAGAAAAAAGCGTGATTAAAATGGTTAGCAACGGTGCTAAAGGCTACCTGTTAAAAAATGCGCATCCGGTAGAGCTCGAAAACGCGCTTACAAAATTGAGTATTAACGGGTTTTTTTACCCTGACTGGGCATCGAAAATCATTTTCTCCAGCCTAAATAAAACCAAAGATACTGAGATCAAAATTTCAGATCGGGAGAAGGAGTTCTTAAAATATACCGTTACCGAGCTTAATTATAAAGAAATAGCCGATAAAATGTTCTGTAGCCCCAGGACGGTTGAAAGCTATCGCGATCAGTTATGCGAAAAACTCGAACTTAAAACCCGGGTAGGGTTGGCTGTTTTTGCCATTAAAAATGGCTTTGCGTAAAGGTTAATTATTTAAAAGTATGAATTGGTAAACTGATATGATGGCACGATTAACGATTTCAACAATTAACCAATTAACCTTACTTTTGAAGCATGAAATTCCATCATTTGCTATTTTTGGTTATTGTTGCAGTTTTTACCTCATGCAAACCAGAAGAAAAAAGCCATCAATATATTAAGTTTAATACACCAGCCGAGTTATATCAATTCTTAAAATGGTCGCCAGAAAGCCGTTTTCCATTAATCAGTGCCCATCGTGGTGGTCCAATGCCTGGTTTTCCTGAAAACTGCATCGAAACATTCGATAACGCCACTACTTATAATCCGGTAATTATAGAATTCGACATTACCTACAGTAAAGATTCGGTAATGGTGATTATGCACGATGATAAGCTCGATCGCACTTCGACCGGAAAAGGACCGGTTGGCAATTATACTTACGAGGAGTTGAAAGCCTTTAATCTTAAAGATAATGAGGGCAAAGAAACAAAATTTAAAATCCCGACTTTAGATAGTGTATTAAGCTGGAGCAAAGGAAAAGTTTTATTAACCATCGATTTGAAAAAAGGGGTTTCTTATGCCAAGGTGATCGAAAAGGTAAGGCAATATAATGTAGAAAGTAATTCGATAATCATTACTTATACTGCCAATCAGGCCAAGGAGGTGCATCAATTGGCACCCGAACTTATGATTTCTGCCTCTGTTCAAAAGAAAGCCGAATTGAAGCGGTTAAATAGCATGGGGATTCCCAATAACCGTATTGTAGCTTTTGTTGGTGTTTCCGCTCCGGATAAAGAATTGTACCAATACCTGCATAACAAAGGCATTACCACCATTTTAGGTACCATGGGAAATATCGATAAAAGCGCCATTGCCAGTCCGGTAAAAAATGTTTATTATCATTTGGTTAATAATGGTGCAGATATTTTGTCGGGTGATAATTTACCACAGGCATCAGAAGAACTGGATAAGTTTAGGTACAATAAAAAATTAAGTTCAGTGCATGTACACTAACCTATTCGTAATTGCTCGGCACGAAGCAATTCTACTACTATAGTCTATTGCGAACGCTTTAAGATTGCTTCGTGCCTCGCAATGACGATAGTTCCAAACCTTACCTTCGCGAAAACCTTTGTGTTCTTTGCGGTTAAACATACAGATATGAGTATTTCAGTTAAAAATCTTTCTAAACATTACGATAAGCAAAAAGCGGTCGATTCGATTAGTTTTGAGGCCATTCCAGGTCGTATTTTAGGTTTTCTTGGTCCTAATGGAGCTGGTAAATCTACCACCATGCGTATGCTTACCGGTTATTTAGAACCTACATCTGGTGAGGCTGAAATTTCTGGAAAGAACATTCTTTCAGAAGCTATCGAAGCTAAAAAACGCATTGGTTATCTTCCTGAAAATACCCCGCTTTATACGGATATGTATGTAAAGGAATTTTTAAATTTTGTCGGCCAAACTTATAAGCTTAACAATTTGCCTGCGCGGATTGATGAAGTCATCAAAATGGTCGGTTTAACACCCGAGCAACATAAAAAAATCGGTATGTTATCCAAAGGTTATCGCCAAAGGGTAGGTCTGGCTCAAGCCATTATCCATAACCCGGAGGTACTTATTTTAGATGAACCTACATCAGGCTTAGATCCGAACCAACTGGTTGATATTAGGCAATTGATCAAAACATTGGGAGCGGCTAAAACGGTTGTCATCTCCACGCACATTATGCAAGAGGTTGAAGCCATTTGCGACGACATCATCATCATCAGCAAAGGTAAAATTGTAGCTAACAATTCACTTGAAGGTTTGAAAAAGGCTCATCAACAACAATCATTAGAAAATATTTTCAGAAAACTTACCGCTTAATTTCATGTCTGGCTCAAAAATCGCAGTTTTACTCGTTACCCTTTTATTTTCAAGTCCCATACTGTTAAAAGCTCAAAATAGCGCTAACATTGGCATCGCTGCAGAGATTGGTTTACCATCAGGTAACTTTTCCAATCTTTCAGGAATTGGCCTGGGTGCATCTGTAAAAGCTGATCTTCCTGTTGCAGAAAATTTTGCATTAACTTTAAATGTGGGCTTTATGAACTTTTTTGGTCGGCGGAATCAACTTTTCAATGTTCAGGATTTAACTTACATACCCGCTAAAGCTGGCTTGAAATATCAGCTGGGAGAAAGTTTTTACGCTGAAGGGCAGTTAGGTGCAGCATTGCCTTTAAATAAAAATCAGAAAACCTTATTTGCCTGGTCGCCCGGCATAGGCAATCAATTTAAACTTTCAGGAGGAAATAAACTCGACTTAGGCATCCGCTATGAAGCATGGACAGGAAAGAATAATACGATCGGCTTGAACAGATCTGATACAAAAGGATTTGTAGGGATCAGATTTGCCTATGTGTTTGGGCTGTGAAACAACTGTTGTGTTTAATTGTTTGGTTTATTAGTCAAAAAAAAATACAATACTCTTAAATCTCATAACTTAATACAACGTTTTAGAATAAATTATTCTTTGTTTAATGTTAAGTTAATCAGTGTGTTACGTTTTGCGGTTTCTTTTTCTGGTTTTATTTGTAACGTTTTTGGCATCATGATTGTCTAAAACCTGAAATAATTAACGAACAATAATTTAAAAAACAATGAAAAAAGTATTACTATCTTTATTAATGGTTGCAGGCCTGGGCTTTGCAGCTTCAGCTCAAACAGAAGGCGCAGTTAACAAAATCAGTGTAGGACCAGATTTCTTATTGCCTGTGGGCGATAATACGAATGGACTAAGCTTAGGTTATGGAGGTTCAGTAATGGGTGAATTTAATGTTGCCAAATCATTGAACTTAACTGCATCAGCAGGTTATATTTCAGTAGCTCCAGAAAAAGCTTGGAAAGACCTTGGTGCTACTAATTCAGGAGTTATTCCTTTAAAAGCAGGTGCTAAATATTATTTTGGTGGTAACTTTTACGGTGCTGGTGAATTAGGTGCTGCAATTTTTACCGAAAATAATGGTGGTACAGCATTTTCTTACGCTCCAACTTTAGGCGCTTCATTTTCAGTTTCTGATAAATCAAGTATTGACTTAGGAGTACGCTACGAAGGATGGTCGAAAAATAGCACTACCTTATCATTTGTTGGTATCCGCGCTGCATTTGCATTCGGTTTATAATATTAAACCCTAATTTATTCCAAAGCCTCCAAGAAATTGGGGGCTTTGTTGTTTCTCAGCTATTTAAGGTTTCATTGGTTACAAAATAATTTTAACTATCAAGTTAGTTTGTTTATCATTGTACTGTTTTTGCTAAATAGCGAAGACAGGGAAACTAAAAACAATTTTCAAAATCAGATGAAAAAACTAGTATTATCTTTATTAACAGTTGCAGGTTTAGGCTTTGCAACTTCAGCTCAAACAAACAAACCTGTAATTTTTGGCGTGAAAGCAGGCGTAGCCTTTCCAAACATGACCATATCATCAGGAAACGCATCGGTAAGTTTCGATGCAAAAACATCTTATTATATTGGCGGTACAGCCGAATTTGTACTGTCTGATGTAATTTCAATTCAACCAGGTTTAACTTTTATAAACAAAGGAACCAAATTTGCCAGCGGCGATTTTGACTTTGATGGTAATGACATTTCAACTACTGAAGAGGCAACGTTAAATTTTAAATATCTGGAGTTACCGGTAAACCTATTGGCAAACTTTAAATTGGGAAGCTCTGGTAAGGTATTTCTAGGTGCAGGACCTTATTTTGCGTATGCATTAAGTGCAAATGGTAAATACGGATCGGTAAAAGAAGACATCAAATTTGGTGAATCAGAATCCGAATTTAAACGGACTGATTTTGGCTTAAACTTTTTAGCAGGTTATCAATTGAATAACGGCTTTAATATTCATGCAGGGTATGGATTAGGATTAAGCAGTATAGCAGATTCTGATCTCTCAGATGAGATTACCTTTAAAAATAAAGTTTTCTCAGTGGGGGTAGGTTTTTCTTTCTAAACCGAACCAAGAAATAGTGAAGCCCCGAAGTTAATTCGGGGCTTTTTTTGTAAACAACGATTTCTACTGAGATGGGAATCCTTGTTTAAATTTAATTGTAAATATTACTGATTTGATAATACATTCATTTAATCAATTCCTTTTAGATTTGCAGGAATAAATGGTTAACTTCGGCGTTTTAATAGCACATGTACGCAGTTTTTAAACGCGAGTTATTCAGTTTCTTAAGTTCGATGGTTGCTTATATTACCATTGGCATTTTTCTATTGGTTTCTGGCCTGTTACTTTGGTTTTTTCCTGATACTTCAATACTTGATTATGGTTATGCCGAACTTGATGGTTTTTTCAGCCTGGTTCCTTACCTTTTCATGTTTCTCATCCCAGCCATCACCATGCGCTCTTTTGCCGAAGAAAGGAGAGAGGGAACTTATGAACTTTTAATCACGCTGCCCATCCAAATTTGGCAAATTGTTGTGGCAAAGTATTTAGCGAGTTTAGTTCTGGTACTTTTTGCCCTAATCCCAACGCTAATTTATTACTACAGCATTTCAAAGCTGGGTTTTCCTGAAGGAAATATCGATTCAGGATCGGTTATAGGCTCCTATATCGGTTTGTTTTTATTGGGTGCTGCCTTTACATCCATTGGTATTTTTTCGTCAGCATTGACTAAAAATCAGGTGATTGCTTTTGTGATCAGTGCAGCTTTATGTGCATTCGCTTTTTTAGGCTTCGATTACAGCAGTCAGATTGCTGCGTTTCAAAGTATCGGCAATATCATCAGTAGTTTAGGGATTAATCAACACTATACTTCTATAAGCCATGGTGTTTTAGATACCAGAGACCTCATTTACTTTATTACTTTTTCAGTGCTGTTTCTGTTTGTCACTAAATTAATAATAGGAGGGAAGCGATAATGAAGCTGAAGAATAAATGGATTAATTCTATCATCGTTATAGCTGCATTAATTATTTTAAATGTTGCGGGGCAGTACGCTTTTTATCGTTTTGATTTTACTGCTGATAAACGTTTTACGCTGAGCGAAAAAACAAAAAGCTTACTGCAGAAAAATGAAAAGCCAGTAATCATTACTGTATTCTTAGCGGGGGAATTACCACCTGCTTTTAAAAGGTTACAAGCTGCGGTGTCAGATATTTTGTCTGATTATCAGGCTTATGCCAAGACAGAAGTTAAGGTGGTTTTTGTCGACCCTTTAGTAGGTCTTAATCAGGCTGATCAAGATACAGTAATCAATAATTTGTACGAAAGAGGTATAGAAGCAACCAATTTAAGTGTTAAAACTGAAAGTGGATTAACGCAGAAACTCGTATTTCCGATGGCTATGATGGAAAGTGAAGGAAAGGAATTCCCCATCAAACTCTTTCAAAATTTAGATACCCGTGGAAATTACGAAGACAATATAAACCGATCTATTGAAAATCTGGAGTATATTTTTACTTCGGGGTTAAAGAAAGTACTTTCGGGTGATAACCCTCGGATTGGTTTTTCGGAATCAAATGGCGAACTTTCCGATTTGCAATTGGCTGATGCCATTCACACCTTATCTAGCAGTTATCTGGTTGGCCGTATTGATTTGAATAGTATTGATAAAGCAGGGCTTGATAAGTTGAAAATGTTGATTATCGCCAAGCCCAAAAAACCTTTTACTGAAACAGAGAAATACAAAATCAATTATTTTGTAATGAACGGTGGAAGGGTACTTTGGAGTATTGATCAGGTAAATGCCGAGTTGGATAGTTTGCGGGGAAAAAGCGGGCAGATGGCTGTTAATAGTAATTTGAACCTGGATGATATGCTTTTTATGTATGGCGCAAGGATTAATTATAATATTATTGCCGATCCGGCAAACAGTGCCGAGATTCCGGTTTCTACAGGTATTGTGGGCGGGCAAAACCAGATGCAATTGGTGCCCTGGATTTATTACCCGATTTTATTGCCCGATACTGTAGAAAGTGTTGTGAAAAAGCTGGATGGTGTAAAGTCTGAATTTCCAAGTACAGTAGATACTATTGGTGTTAGCGGTGTAAAAAAATCGTATATTTTAACTACATCTCCCTATAATAAAGTGTATAATGTGCCGAAATTGTTTAGCTTGCAAATGGTAAGCGAACAGTTAGATCCTCGGTCTTTCCAAAGTAAACCACAACCTGTCGGTTTAATGTTAGACGGTAACTTTCCATCGGTTTTTGCCGGGCGGCCCTTACCGGCTACCATTACGCAACCTTACACCCTAGAAAGTATAAGCAAACCGGCTAAAATGATTGTAATTGGAGATGGCGATATTTTTAAAAACCAGGTATCGGAGCAAAATGGAACGCCTTTTCCGTTAGGTTTCGACCGCTATTCGCAGCGTACTTTTGGTAATAAGGCTTTATTGCTCAATATTGTTGATTATTTTACGGATAACGACAACTTAATTGCGCTGAGGAATAAAGAATTAAAAATTAGATTGTTGGATAAAGCCAAAATTAAGCTCGAAAAAACGAAATGGCAATTTATAAATGTGGTGGCACCCTTGCTATTGTTAATATTCTTTGCGATTTTTCAACATTATCACCGCAAATACAAGTACGCTAAATAATTTTTATATTTTTGAAGAAGACTAAATAATATCATGAGATTTATTGTATCCACATCAACTCTATTAAAACACTTACAAACCGTAAATGGTGCATCAAGCAGCAGTACGGTTTTGCCTATATTAGAAAATTTTCTCTTCGAAATTAAAGATGGAAACTTAACTATCTCTGCTACCGATCTGCAAACGAGCATGACAACTGCTTTGGCTGTAGAATCAAAGGAAGAAGGTAAAGTAGCTGTTCCATCTAAAATTTTATTAGATACGCTTAAAACATTGCCAGATCAGCCCATCGCATTTAATATCGATGATAGTACTTTTGCGATCGAGATCAGTGCCGGAGATGGTAAATATAAATTAAGTGGTGAAAATGGTGATGATTTTCCGAAGATTCCAGTAGTGGAAAACGCGTCTTCTGTAAACTTACCTGCGTCTGTTTTAACTGAAGCCATTACAAAAACTATTTTTGCGGTTAGTAATGATGAGTTGCGCCCGGCTATGACTGGTGTATTCTGCCAGTTATCTCCTCAGCATATCACCTTTGTAGCTACCGATGCACATAAGCTGGTGAGATACCGCCGTATGGATAGCAAGGCAGATAAAGCAACATCATTTATTCTCCCTAAAAAAGCTTTAACACTTTTGAAGGCTGCTTTACCTTCAACTGATATTAACGTATCAGTAGATTATAATGCAACAAGCGCTTTCTTTAAGTTCGAAAATATCAATTTAGTGTGTCGTTTAATAGACGAGCGCTATCCAGATTATGAGGCAGTAATTCCGACCAATAATCCAAACAAACTAATTATCGATAGAAGTTTGTTTTTAAATACACTTCGTAGGGTGGTAATTTTTGCGAATAAAACGACACATCAGGTAAGATTGAAAATTAGCGGAAGTGAATTAAATATCTCTTCGGAAGATTTAGATTTTGCTAACGAAGCACACGAACGTTTAAGTTGCCAATATGACGGCGAAGACCTGGAAATAGGCTTTAATGCACGCTTTTTGATCGAAATGTTGAGTAATTTAAGTGGTGATGAAGTTACTTTAGAACTTTCGACACCAAACAGAGCAGGGCTTTTAATTCCGCAGACCAATGATGAAAATGAAGACGTTTTAATGTTGGTGATGCCTGTTATGCTGAATAATAGTTATTAATAAAAACTAATTTATTAGTTTTGTAAACAAAATGGCTTGGTTTTTGACCGAGCCATTTTTGTTTATAACCAACTAACACAAACCAATGAAAATCTATAACAATCTCTCTAAATCACTGATTTTACTTACCGTCTTATGTAGTATAGGTCTGTCATCCTGTAAAAAGGACAACCCTGATGAAGTAGTAAAAGGCCAGGCCAAGGTGAAAATGGTCAATGCATCTCAGGCCGATGCACATCAGGATGTTTATTTAGATAATGAAAAACTAACCACCGTTGCTTTAGCCTTTGGCGAAACCAGCGATTATGTAAAAATACCTTCAGGCAATAGAAGCGTTTCTTATGCTGGCACAAATAATACAACAACTGATACCTCTTTAAACTTTATACCATCTATTACCTACACTACTTTTTTGGTTACCAATAAAAAAGGAGAGATGGAAATAGTAAGTTATGAAGATAATTTAAGTAATACCGAGTCAACCAAAGCCAAAATTAAACTGATTAATCTTACACCTAACTTTGCCACTGGCATAAACGTTATGGTACAAGGTGGTACCCAGTTTGTTAATGGACTGGCTTTTAAAGAAGCATCTAACTATTTTGCAGTGGATACAGGATTCGATTTAAGATATACAGTAGTAGGTTCTGGTAATGTTAAAACCATTCAAAGTACGGCATTAGAAGGAGGAAAGATATATACCATTTGGTTTAGTGGCACTACGGCTGCAACGTTAGAAGCGCACATCATTACCGATAATTAATTTCAAAGTTTAATATGCTTTCTGCTATCTTTACGTTTTATTAGCATCAGCGATTAATTATGAAAAACAAAGTATTGTTTCCTAAAATATTTCTTCTTCTTACACTTGCCATTTTAATCAGCTCATGCATCAAAAATGATAATTTAATCGAGGGTGATGCTAAAGTTCGATTCTTTCAGGCTGCTTCAACTGATACCACGCAAAGTTTCTATTTAAATGGAATACAAATAGGAAACCCTGTTGCTTATGGTACAAACACAAGTTATGTAGTCGTTGCAGGCGATTCGGCTTATAATATAACCACTCGAAATATAAATACAGGTATTGATGTAGCTTCATTGAAAAATCAAACATTTAAAATTGGACAGAATTATTCTGTGTTTTATTATAAAGAAAAAGCTGGCGACCCTGCAAACTTGAAAGTTTATACCGATGATGTAAAACCAGATCTTGATTCAGCTAAACTAACTTTTTTAAACCTTGGTTACACACTAGGCTCAAGTGTTGTAATTACCGATAGCACAAATACTGCTAAACCTGTAGAATCTACAATTGCGTATGGTGCGATTAAAACTTTCAAGGTTAAAGTTAATAAAAATATGAAATTTGCCTTTAAATTAACTAGTCCTACTGCGACAAACCCTCCGCCTGCGGTATCACGCTTAGATTCTCTTAATATTAATAATGGTAGAGTTTACCTGATATTATTTGATGGCGATAAAAAAGGAGAACTTAAAAATCGTATCATCTCTGCTAACTAATTTTATTGCAAAATACTAGCATTTAATCCCTTTGATATTCATACTTTTGCCCAAAATTAGATAAATGGAACTACTACAGCAGCTTATAGATTTTATTCTTCATATAGACGTACATTTAGCTGAAATTGTTAACGAATACCGTACCTGGACTTACCTCATTTTATTCCTGATCATTTTTGCCGAAACCGGTTTTGTGGTAACACCGTTCCTTCCTGGCGATTCGTTGCTTTTTGCAATGGGTGCTTTAATTGCAGGTGAACATGAAACTGGATTAAATATCTGGATCATGCTTATTATTCTAATTGTAGCAGCAATTTTAGGAAATACAGTTAACTATAAACTCGGGAGTGTTTTAGGTGCAGGTGTATTTAAAGAAAAAAATAAAATTTTAAAGCTTAAATATTATCATCAATCTCACGAATTTTTTGAGAAACATGGTGGTAAAGCCATTATGTTGAGTAGGTTTTTGCCAATTTTCAGAACCATTGCACCATTTGTAGCAGGAATAGCTAAAATGCCTTTCGGTCGTTTTACTTATTATAACATTATTGGTGGAGTAGCCTGGATATTTGCGTTATTGTTAGGCGGTTATCTATTAGGGCAAATTCCGGTAATTAAAAACAATTTCGAACTGGTTATTATTTTTATTGCTGTGGTAACTTTTGTTCCCGCCATCTGGGCAGCTATCAGAAGCCGTTTTCAACCTAAAAAGATTGAGGCCATTATTGAAGGAGAGGATACAAAGGCATAATTATAGTTCCCTGCCAATTAGGGAACCATTTTGATATTTCCTTTCTACCGCTTCACTTTCTATTTTCTCATCAGGTAATAGTGCTGTTTTAATCAGGTTTTTAAGCACAGGCTGACCTGCATCAACCCAGGCAGAATACCAGAATGATCCGGTTTTTAATATGGCAGCACGCATTTGCTTTTCTACCATGTTATTCATTTTAGTATGATAAGCTTTTGAATAGGCCATAGAATATTGTTTCAGCACAGTATTATTCCTTTCAGAAAAGCTATACTTTTTGTCGGAAGGAAATGATGCGTTCAGCTCAGCTTCGAAAGTTAATACGGTATCAACCAAACTGTGCGTGTGTTTAAGTATTTCCCAAGTTTCTTGTAATGGATTTTCTATATACTCTGCTTTGCCAACAACAAAATTATAATGAGTTGAAAACAATTCGGGTAAACGGCTTTCCCAGAAGGCATGTATACCAACCTGATTGGTGAGTTGCCCATTATGGTTTGCGGTAGAGTGTAAAGGAACATGTGCATCGCCAATGTAATGGCCCAGGTCTGCAGAATATTTTAAAATCTTTACAGAATCACGCATTTTAAAGGCTTTAATTAAACCATAATAGCTACGCTGTATTTGCCAGGGGATAATACCATCAGTGTTCAGTTTTTTTAGGCCGTATTTAGCCAGGGCATCATCCCATTTTTCGGGAATACTATCGATATTTTTCTCATAATTCTCCACATCGAGGTAATGCCGTGGTGCTTCGAGCGTATCAGCATATCTACGTTTATCTGGGTCAACGGCATGTTCGGTAATGTATTTGATATTCCTTTTATAGAAACCGATCATATCAGAAGGCAAAGTGAAAACAGCAAGGTTGTTTATCCTTTGATGTGCAAAGAACCCCCACGAGGTACAAAGAAATATAGGGATGATTAACGCGGTTAAAATCGTTAATCTTTTCATATAACCTAAGGTAAAAAAAAATCTTTGTAACTCAAAGGGCGTAGAAGTTAAAAATTATGCCTCTTCCATTTTTTTCATATCAAGCTTTTTCATCTTCATAACAGCGTCCATTACTCTTTTTGCTCTTTCGGGCGTTGCCATTAGCTCACCAATGTTTGATGGAACAATTTGCCATGAAAGTCCGAATTTATCCTTTAGCCATCCGCAAACGCTCTCTGTGCCCCCGTCATTTAGGAAAGTATCCCAATAATAATCTATTTCTTCCTGACTGTCGCAGTTTATCATAAGAGAAATCGCTTCATCGAATTTAAACTGCGGCCCGCCATTAAGGCCCAAAAATTTATTGCCGTTTAATTCAAAAGTAACAACCATGGGAGTTACTTGGGTAATTTTGGAATCCTTAAAAACTGTACAATAGTATTTTGCTGCTTCTTCGGCTTGTCCGTCAAACCAAAGGCATGTTACAAGTGGTTTTGCCATTTTATATAATTTTTTTGTGTTACCACAAGTTAGGCAAGATTTTTAGTATGCGTAAGGTTTAAATGTGACGATTTAAGGGGGCGATCTGGACAATAGTCTGCTCTTATGCTCCTAGCTAAGCTCCGAATTGTGCTAAATGGTGATCCAGGTGTTTATAGAACATATTGTTCCACTCCATTTTTGCTAACGGCCCAAATGAATGTGATTCTTTCCCATCGAAATGATTTTCGCCGAGTTGTTGTGTTTGATTAATATAATCGATTAAACGCATCTTCTCTTTTTCAAAGTCTTTTTCACCCTTAATAATAAATTGAGGGGCTGTCTGATTATTTTTAGGATAAGGTTTTTCGTTTACTACTTTGCTTTTAACTAGTTTTTTCAGGATAAACTTCATTATCGGCCCTGGTTTTGGATGAATGTCATCGTAAACCATTTCGTAAGTTACATTGCAATGTGCCAGCATCTGTGCAACGTTCATTTTACCCCAAAGTTGAGTGGTAGCTGGAGTAAGCTTGTTAATTCTTTCAATAATTTCGCTAGTTACTGCGGGTTGGAAAATGTTCTTCATGGTTAATTAAAAATGATTTCTGGGCGATAGATATTAAAGACTTCCGATCCTATATTATTCAATTTTTCGATAAGTGGTTCACTGCCGTTTTCAATGACATGGTTTCTTTCATTTTCAGTTATGGGTATCATCCACAAAACATTAACTGAACTACCTCTATAATCATTGAGTTCTAATTTAGGTAGAACATTTAAGTCCCTAACTAAAATTACAGAAGTGATTTTGGTATTCTTAAATTCTTTAAATGTTATAGTATGGCCATTGCCCATCCATGTAATTCTTTTCCAGGGGATGTCTGCCTGTCCGCTTATCCAATTTCCGATTTTGTCTAACTCCGATTGCATTAAGCCTGATTTTAATATCAGGCCTAATTCTATTCTGTTTATTTGATTAGGATTTTCGCTATACATTTCAACTACTGGCATTGGAAGCAAAGAAAGTCCAACGGTAACAAATACATCATTAAAATCTCCAGTTTTTAAAAATAGTCCTTTTGGTGGCCATTCATTTCCATCAATAGCATAATATTTATTGCTCTTTCCTAAAACTTCTTCATAGCTTTTTAATAATTCTGGTTGTTTTATTTGAAATGGATTTGGTTCGCTATCCCATAAAGCCCAATATTCTTGGGCACTTTTAACCCTATCTATTAAAATATTCGATTCAGTAAGTTCCCAACAGAATTCGCCGTGATCTTTAGAATCTCTAGCGTAGCCGAAAAAGTCGCCACTGCCTGACCACGAAGGTATGATTGCAATAATTTCTTCTTTCGCTAATAAAGCTGCCGAGTCCCCCTCTTCGAGCCACACAATTTCCAAATCTTCACTTTTCAATGGAGGTTGCCCCGTTGGAAATCTACAAAATGAACTGGTAAGCATGGGTGGTATCCCTTTTTTGATAAGATTCGTTTCAAGGTTTGCAGGTGCTGCCGCTAAGTTTCTGATCCAACAGCTTTTAATGCCAAAATTTGTGTCTTTATCACCCCAAAGATAAAAGTAAGCAACTCTTTCATCTTGCTCTACGATTGCTGTAATCGGGCAGCTTGGGCTGCGAAATTCAGCAAGCACTTCTGGTTCTTGCCTTTTTTCTTTTCTCGAAGAAAAAAGCTTTTTTAATAAACTCATTTTTAATAATAAATCTTAATTCTTCAACATTTTAAATGAAAACCAGCCCAATAGTGCGATAATCACCGCCATTAATACCCAAAGCCATGCTTTGTTTTCAAATAATGGTTTTTCTATTTTAATGGAATAGGCAGGGTTTGGCTGTTCTGTTCCAATGTTTACGCTGGTTAAATTATTTGGGATTTTACTTTCAAATTTTTCAATTTCATAAATCGGACCTGTAGCTTTTTCATTGCCATAATATAAGGCATATTCATCTTTTGGTTCGTCAAACCGGGCTATAATTTCATAAATGTTTCCTTTTAACTGTAAGCCGCTTAAACGTAATGGCTTATTGTCGTTATTTTGGATGGTGATTTTTAATCTGGATGTAATGGTATTCGCGAAATTGAATGCTGGCTCTTCCAAAGAACTTATCGTGCCTTCATAGAGATTCGCATAATTGCACTGAATGCCTTTGTCGGTTTTAAAACTATCTGTTGCATATTCAATTTTGATGGAACGGTAGAAATCGAAATCGCTTTGTGCATTCAACTTTAAATAGGATAGGGGAAGGGGATTGGCTAGAGTTACATCAATAATTGTTTCTTTTTTGGATACATCGTTTTTAAGGTCGAAAGATTGATACTTAACCTCCTGATAGGTTCCCTTTATGGTATCTGTTTTCGAAATTTTTGCATCCAATAATTCAGGTTGAACGGGGCTTTTTACCGCAATTCTAAAATATTGATATTTCGAATCAGGAAAATTCAATTTGGTAAAATGGTAATCTGTATCGTTGTTCTTGATCGAAAGAATTCGATAGTCGGTTAAGATTGAAAACCACTCTTTATTATCATTACTGCCTTCGAGGACAACTTTCCAATCGAAGTTTTCTTGTTTAAAAGCCAAATTAATCTGGTTAATTAAATTTATTCCTGGCGATTGAAAAGTATAATAATAACCATTAGGATTGGCACTTTGGTTAATCTGTTTAAATGCAATATCATTTGTAGTTACCTTATCGGCACGCTGTTTTAACAGGTAAGGAACTTCTATGGTATCTCTTCCATTGATGCCAAAAATCCTTAAATCTTCGAAACCTGCATTTGCTTTTTTATACAAATCATCTGGCAGTACCATTTTATGCCAAACGGAATTAACACCCGTTATACTCCGCTTAAATTTGTAAGTATTGGTTTGTGCATTTGCGATGGTGGCGCAAAGCAAAAGCAAGGTAAATAGTTTAATTTTCAATTTTAGCATCATCTATAATTAAATGTTTGTATTTATTGTAAAGGAAAGAAATGATGAGCAATAACACACCCAACGACACAAAAACTATGGTTTTAGAAATTGTGCTTAAAGAATAGATATCGTAAAAGAAAAGTTTGATCAGCGTTATCCCAAATAAAACCATTGCTCCAATGCGCAAGTGTTTTTTGTTTTTGGCCAGACCCATGCTAATTAAGAATAATGAGAATATGCCCCAAAGGATGCTCAATCCCAATTTATAACTTCCTTCTGAATGTGATAGTTCTAAAATATTGATCAATTCGCTACTGATGATCCATAAGAGGGAAAGATAAAGCAGGTAATCAAACATGGTCTTCAAATCTTTTTTCAATAACCCTGAACGTTGCAACTGGTAGCATTGTACAATCAGCAACGCGAAAAAAGCGATTGCTACATACCTGATGCCGATATTAAATGAGCCAATAATGAAATATTTACTTTCAGGAATTAAATAGGCATCCCTAAGCTCACTTAATTTATAGAGTCCGAAAGTTAGAAATACTATAATAACCCAGATGTTAATAAGAAGGTTAGTGATAGCGAGTTTGCTGTTTTTTAGCTTTTTAATGTTCAAATAACTTAATGCCGAAGCAAAAAATAGGGTGTAAATATAAATCCACGCTGTTTTTAAAGTCTTGTAATTATAGTTGTACTCACTAATTGAATCGTAAAATCTGGTTTTTGGAGTAGCGTTGATCTTGCTCAGTTCGAAGAGGTTATTAAAATATTTAGAAATCTCGATCCTAAAAGTAATGTAGATTACAAAAACCAAAATAGCGGGAATGGAATAACTGAGTATCTGTCTCATCCAGATCCATGTTACGGGTTCTTCACTTTCTTTTTTGCTGATGCTGAACATCCAGAAAAAGCAGGCAATAAATATGCAGGCGGTTATAAAGCCAACGTTAAGAATTGGTGTGATTATGGCTGCATTTCCGTTATAGATATCATAATAAGTTATCCAATCTTCCAGTAAACTAAAAAAAGCCAGAAATATTAATGGGAATGAAAGTTTCTCGTAAATAACAATCTTTTTTATCCGCGCTAAGTAGAATAATACTGCGGACTCTACAACCCAGAAAATGGTTACCCAACCGCCATCTAGCTGAACGGGAACAGCCATGGTAATAAAGGTGATCACCATTGCCAGAATGAGGTAAAAGAGATTTTTATCTGCAAGATTTTTCTTGTAAATAATTAAGCTCACCACAAAGTGGATCACGGCATTTGCCAACGTAAACAAGCCTAATAATTCAGTGCTGTTCTTATTGTCTGATAATATTAGATAACCTATTCCGTAGTATATAAATGAATTTAAAAGTAAGATGATTACATCGCTAAAGCCAAAAACTTCTTTTTTGCTTACTTTGTAGGCCAGGTTGGTAATGTAAAAAATGAGGAAGAATAGAGTAGAAAATAATAGCGCGAGGCTAAAGTAATTGTTTGTGCCACTTAAATCTAAGCGCCAGGCAGAAAAGATGATCCATGTTAAACCAAAAGATGCATAGAATAAAGGCTTCCAGTATTTTTTGAAACTAAGCACAAGGATACCAATATTGATGATGGCCATGTAGGTAAACAAGAAGCCAACTTTGCCCGAACCATCGCTCAGTAAAAAAGGCACTGCATAAGCTCCAACTAGACCAATATGGGCGATAACCTGTTTGTTATACTTAATTGCTGCAACAACTGTAAATGAGGTGAATACAACCATTAAAGCAAAGGCCAGTGCCTGCGGAATTAAGGCGTAGAAATTGTAAGCTGCATAAGTGATAAAATACATAATGGCAATCGCACCACTAACCAAAACGGCTGAAAAATTTTCGTATTTAGCTTTAAGCTTTATGGCAAAAGTCATTAAACCTGCTCCAATGGTATAACCCAATACAATCCTGGTAAGTGGACTAACCATATCATGATCAATGGCATATTTAGCGCCAATAGCCACACCAATGATTAAAATCAGGATTCCAATCTTGCTAATCAGGTTTTCTCCAATAAATTTCTCGAAATCAGATTTAACCATATTTTCACGCTTAAATCTCTCGGCAAAATTAGGTTGCATTTGGTTTGCCGGAGACGGAATAGGCGCAGGAATAGGTTTAGGTACGGCCGGATGTCGTGTGACAAAGCTCGGAGGCGTATTTTTTGGTGGTGCTGTAATGATTGGCCCAGGATTTATTGTTGGAGGCGTAGATACTGAACCTGGCGATTGCAGGGCTCTAACCTCGTTTTTTAAAGCTTGAATTTCGGCTTCAAAGCCTTGTTGCCTAAGCAACAAGTTTTCCAGCTTAATTGAGAGCAGGTTTAATTTTTCTGAATTATCCATTCGATATCTGGTAGTGCGTAATTTTACTTTACTAAATATAAGAATGTATTTCTATTGGGTACAGAAAATTTTGTGAATGAGTTGAGTTAATGCTCTTACGAGCTTTGCCTCTCCTAAAATCGGAGAGGAGTAGGAACTGCTGAGGCAAGGTTACTTTCTAGTAATAAGATTTGTAGTTCGAATCTTTTGCTGCGTACAATCTCACTAGGGGAATAAACTCCCCTCCTTATTTCAAGGAGGGGTTGGGGGTGGTTATTAGTCATTTATTTTTAAAATGATTTTTAATGGCTTCACAAACCATTTCTCCAGATTCGAAAACTTCAAGGTTGTCAAATCTGACTACTGTAATTCCTTTCTTGTTTAAGAAATCAGTTCGTTCTTTGTCGTATATTTCTGCTGAATAATCATCATGACTACTGCCATCAACTTCAATAGCTGATTTTTCTGATGGACAGTAAAAATCTAAAATATAATTTCCAACACTGTGTTGGCGTCTAAATTTTTTGCCATCAAGTTTTGAATTTTGCAGATACATCCACATGGTAGCTTCAGCAGGGGTGAGGTTGTTTCTCAGCTCCTTTCTTTTATCTTTTAGATATTTAAGATTATGGATTGCCATGATTCAATATAACTATTTTTAAATTAATTTTTGCTCAGTTTACCACCCCTTGCCCCTCCTAAAATAGGAGGGGAGTAGGGAGTGCCTGAGGCAAGGTCAGTTCCTTTTGTTGGCGTTTGTAGTTTGAACCCTTTGGCTATATATTTTAAGATGAAATAACTCTACTCTTTATTACAAGGATGTGCTGGTTAGATGTTAGTATGAACCTTTTGCTGCGTATAATCTTAATCGATAAATCAGCTCCCCTCCCTTATTTTCAAGGAGGGGTTGGGGGTGTTTTTTGTTGGATTGTATACACATTAGATTAATTCACTAATTTTAGAGCAAAATTATCCCCATGGAATTATCTTGCCCGGTATCAGCAGAAAGAGTAAATGAAAATGTTGTGAGGATTATCGCCTTTATGGTTGCTGTGATTGCAATTACCTGTGTTGTATATTCAAATTATTGGGCAATTGTTTTCCTGCTATTTGATTTTGCTTTAAGGGCATTTACAATAGGTAAATTTAGTTTGTTGAAATTTATCGCCATTAAAATAGCTGACGGGCTTTCGCTTTCGCCGAAAATGAAGGATCTGGCGCCAAAAAAGTTCGCGGCAACATTAGGCTTTGGATTCTGCCTTTTGATTACCGCGGTATTTCTATTTGATTTTTATAATGCAGCCCTAATTTTTACCTCCATCATGATCGTTTTCGCCTTGTTAGAGAGCTTATTCGCGATCTGTGTAGGCTGTTATATCTATTCTTTTTTACAGATTTTCACGAAAAAGGATGAGGCTTAATTTATTTCCTTAAAGCCTCGCGTACTTTTGGTGCAATCTTGCTTCCAAATAATTCTATTGAATTCATTAAGGCTGCGTGAGATGGACCTCCTACATCCATGTGTGCTGAGAAACGTGTTAAACCAAAGGTTTCTTCCATTGCTAAAATCTTCTCTACCGATTCGTTTACATCGCCAATAATTAAAGCGCCGTTACTGCTTCGGCCTGTGTCGAACTGATTGCGTTGATAGGGAGGCCAACCGCGTGATTTACCAATCCTGTTCATTTGGGCAGAATAAAGTGGGTAGTAGTAATCTGCAACTTCACTACTGTTTTCGCCAAATAAAGCGTGCATATGTACACCTACTTCAAATTTACTCATATCGTGCCCATACGCTTCGTAAACTCTTTTATAATAATCGAAAAGCGGCTTAAACTGTATCGGCTGACCACCAATTATGGCAAACATTACAGGTAAACCTAATCTACCGGCACGTTCTACTGATTCTGGTGTTCCACCAACGGCTACCCATATTTTTAAATTGTCGTTTACAGCTCTAGGCAACACTTCTTGATTGTTCAGTTCTGGTCTGAATTTACCCTTCCAGCTGATTTTGGGCTCCTTGTTTATTTTAAGGAGCAATTCTAACTTCTCCTCGTAAAGTTCGTCGTAATCTTGCAGGTTATAGCCGAATAGGGGAAACGATTCGATAAAACTACCGCGACCGGCCATTAATTCGGCCCTGCCATTCGAAATTAAATCTATTGTGGCAAAATTTTGATACAATTTAACGGGGTCGGATGAACTTAAAACCGAAACCGCACTGCTTAATTTAATATTTTTGGTTACTGTAGCTGCAGCGGCCAATATAATTTCAGGACTCGATACAGCATAATCAGTACGGTGGTGTTCGCCAATGCCATAGAAATCTAAACCAACCTCGTCCATTAGTTTTATTTCTGCTATAATTTCTTGAAGTCTTTGCTGAGCGGGTTGAATTTCTCCTCTTGCATTGATCTGCAAATCGCCAAACATACCTATACCTAATTCCATAACGTTAAATAATTTTAACAAAGTTAATGGATAAGGGGGGAGTAGTTTTTGATGTATGGTAAGAAATATTATGAAAATTATTAACCTGTAAGTTTACCTAGCTTGTTTAAAATGGTTTCGAGCTCGTGGTTGGAGTAATCGAAATTTGTAGATTCAATTTTAAACTTTCTGCCATTTTGTAAAACAATGCTAATGAAAGAATATCTTCTACGTCCAAATGACTCATCATCAATAGCTTTTATTGTTTTAATTTCATTCCACTTAAAATTCCCCAGTTTTAACAATGTGATTTCATTTTCATTGGCTATGATAGCATATTCCTCTTGTTTGGAGATTAAATTCCTGAAATAGAATATGAAAAATACTGTCAATATCGATATGGTAATTAAAGCTGATTGAACATAACTTACATCAAACATAAATATTGGTGTGACAAAGAACAGTGGGAACATGCAGAAGATATAAATCATAATGAATATGCTGCCATTGTCTTTAACTTTTATCGAGGTAATCATTGATTCAATTTTACAACTTCATAGAAATAAGCCCATTATAAACCTCATCAATTACTTTGCTCATTCTTGATATATCGAGGGTATCCATGGTGTCGGTTTTTTGATGATAATTTTTATTTCTATAAAATGAAGTATCTGTGATCATCATGGCATCATAACCAAATTTCCAGTAGTTTAAATGATCTGAAAAATCGATACCTGGCAAGGCTGGTGGACCCGAAAAAGTTTTGGTCAGGATACTTTTTGTTGCTTTAAAGCTTTTAGAAAATTTATGGACGAATGGCCCGGAACCGAATTTTTTAACGATTGTGATGTAATTTCCTTTGTTTCCGTATTTTGCCGCCAGGATGCCCAATGGGTAATTTTGCGATTTTTCTTCATCTTTAAAGTAACCAATCATTTCGAGTGAAATCATACCATAAATATCGGCTTTAGCTTCGTTTAAGGATTTGGCATGGATATAACTGCCCATGAATTCGGTTCTAAAATATGGAGGCTCTTCTAAGGTGTAGGCCACAAGGTCGATGCGGTAAGCTAGTTTTTTGCCATTCAGCAACCTGGATAATTCCAATAAACCCACAACTCCACTAGCATTATCATCAGCACCTTCCTGATCGCCACAAACATCATAATGGGCACCAATAACGATCCGCTTTTTATTTTCAGTACCAAAAGAGCAAATGATGTTTTGATAACTTTTCTGATCAACCATATATTCCTGTATCGCAACACTATCTGATGATTTTTTGAAAACCGTTTTGATATAATCAGCTGTGAGGTTCAGTTGATCGATATTGTTATGGTTACGGAATTCAGGTGTTTTGGTTAATGTTTTTAGATAATCTTTGATTAAGATTGTGTCTGACTGCGCATAAGTGCTGCCATAATTAAGAGTTAGAATGAAGAGAAAGCCAATTAAGATTTTAAAATTATTCATTGTTTAATGATCAGAATAGTATATGCCGTGATCCTAAACCGAAGATAATTATTTGTGTTTGTTTTATTGGCAGATTAAAATGTGTTTTTTTTGTTTGCCTTTGTTAAATTTTCCTATAAAAAACATTGTCTAGGTAGACTTCTCTAAAAAGCGTCGTCATCTCGACTGGAACGCAGTGGAGTGGAGAGATCTATCTAGGCAGATTTCTCGACTGCGTTGCACTTCGCTCGAAATGACGACTTCGCGCTGCTCTCAAAGATTTCGCTTCGAACCTGTCAACTGAAAACTGACAATTGGAAACTGAAAACTACTCGATCTTCTTACCTTTCATAGCAGTGGAAATCGCTGCATCCATTACACGTTCTGCAAATGGGCGGGTAAATTCATTCAGCTCGTCTGCTTTCTTCAAAATGGTATCTTTTTCTTGAGTAGCTAAAGCCGCTCTAAGTGCTTCGATATGTACTTTGGTATCTGAAATTTCTTCTTCGGTTAAATGCTCGGCATGTTTTGCGATAAAACGTTCTGCAGTATAAAGCAATTGCTCACCTTCACCTCTTGCCTCAATAAGCATACGCTGCTCTACGTCACTTTTGGCATGTTCTATACTATCGAGGAGCATTTTCTCTACAGTATCGTCACTCAAGCCATAACTTGGCGTAATTTCTATCTCTTGTTTAACGCCCGAACGTAACTCTATTGCCTGAACAGTTAAAATTCCATCAGCATTCAGTAAAAAATTGATGTCTACTTTAGGCAAACCAGCAGGCATTGCAGGAATTCCCTTTAAGTCGAACTCAGCCAGTTTTCTGTTTTCTTTCACTAAATCGCGCTCACCCTGATAAACAGAGATCTTCATGTTTACCTGTCCATCTATTGAAGTGGTATATTGGCGACCAGCTTTAGTAGGTACTTTACTATTTCTGGCAATAATTACATCCATCAGGCCACCCATGGTTTCGATACCCAAAGAAAGTGGCGTAACATCTAATAATAAAATATCAGAGCGGTTTCCTGCCAAAACATCAGCCTGAATGGCGGCACCAAGTGCTACAACTTCATCGGGATTGATATTGTCCTGAGGTTTTTTACCAAAGAAATTTTCTACTGCCTGTTTTACGTAAGGTGTACGTGTAGAACCACCTACTAAAATTACTTCACCAATATCGCTGGCTGATAAATCTGCATCGTTTAATGCATTTTTACATGCGGTTATGGTTTCTTCAACCTTTGCAGCAATTAACTGCTCAAAAGTTTGTTTGTCCAATGTGCACCAGATTTCGCCAACCTGTTCGTTATATAAATTTTGGGTAGATAATGCTTTTTTAGCAGCTTCAGCCTGTAAGCGTAAGGTTTGCATCAAAATGTTGTCCTGAGCAACAACTGTTACATCAAGGCTGTTTTTCTCCAGCCAGTAATTTAAAATGGCACGATCGAAATCATCGCCACCTAAATAAGTATTGCCGTTTGTGGCCAGAACTTCAAAAATTCCATTCTGGATCTGTAGAATAGAGACATCAAATGTTCCCCCTCCTAAATCGTAAACTGCTATTGTTTTTTGTTCTGAAGGATCTAAGCCAATTCCGTAAGCCAAACTTGCTGCGGTAGGTTCATTTACAATACGCATCACATCTAAACCGGCCAGTTTCCCCGCATCTCGTGTGGCCTGGCGCTGACTATCGTTAAAATACGCAGGAACAGTGATTACAGCCCTGTTAACTGGTGTTTTTAACGCATGTTCTGCTCTTGCTTTAAGCTCCTTCAAAATTTCTCCCGATAAATCGATCGGTGTATAGAAACGGTCGCCAGCGTAGATTTTCACCAAAGCATCGCTATCATCGTCTATAATTTTGTAAGAAAAAATAGCTGCGTGTTCGGCTACATCTTTGTAAGAGCGGCCAAGTAACCTTTTAACTGAAAAAATGGTGTTTGAAGGATCAGTGGTTAAGTATTCTTTAGCCTCGTTACCTACAATGGCTTCATTCTGGCTGTTAAAGTATACCACCGATGGTACCAATATTCCTTTACCTGCATCGTTAATTACCTGCGGATTTTTATCTGGATTGATAAAGGCTACCAAACTATTGGTTGTACCTAAATCTATTCCAACTATAATTTCTTCCTTCTGAAACGAACCTGTAGCAAGGTTAATTGATATTTTTGCCATGGCTGCAAATTTACAATAATGTTGTGCTAAAATTGTTGTTAAGTTGTAAGTTTTAGTTGAAAAAGTAGGAGGTCCGAAGTCCGAAAGTCGGAAGCTTATTGATACTAGTATATCTTCGCACCGCGGACTCCGGACTAGAGACTCCGGACTACTTTTTATTCTTCTCCTCAATCCACAAACTCATGTATTTGGTACTCTGCGCTGTGTGGTGATTTAATATCTGTCCGAAAAAGTTATTTTGTCGGTGTGCAGTTAAATCTGAAGCTAATCTTTCAATATCTTTAATGAATTGATCAGCAAAATATTTTTTCGAATACCTTTTGTTAATAATCTGTACGCCATTTTGCTGGGCGACTTGCCAGGCACTTTTATCCTGATAAAGCTTTACCGCTTCATCAATAAATAGCGCTAAATTATCTTCGATGCTACCATTCCAATCTAAATTACCTTTCATTGCTTCTGCACCAATAGATGTGGTAACCGACGGGGTGCCTACTTGCATGGCATCAATAAATTTCCCTTTTACACCTGCACCAAACTGGATAGGGGCAAGTAATATCCGATGTTTAGCGATAGTTTCTTTAGCATCTATAGCTCTTCCTTTAATTAAGAACTTTTCACTCTTGTTATTCAACTGTAACACTTTTTGCGAGGCATAAGATCCAAATATATTTAAATTCGCACCTGGAAGCCTTTTCTTTAGTACCGGCCATATCTTGGTTTTTAAAACCTGAACGGTATTCCAGTTAGGCTCATGAAGGAAATTGCCAATGAAAACAAAATCAGCACGCTCTTCGAATGAAATCCAGTTTTCGATGGTCTGCTGATCGATTTCTTCTTCGAGGAAGGGTAAATAATAAATCAGTGAAGGATCAATTTTGAATTGATTTTTCAGTATATCCATCTCCACTTCCGAAATCATTATAGATAAATCGCAGCGTAAAATTGAAGCAATTTCTCTTTTAGCAGTATCCGAAAATAAATCTAAAACTTGTTTTTTCTTGTCGCTTTGTTGGCGGGCACTTCTCAGGCAATGTAAATCTTCAGTATCTAAAATCCTAAGTGCATTAGGGCGTTCCTGATGAACGCGCCAGCCATATTGCTCTTCTACCATAAAGCGGTCGAACAGTACCATTTCTGGATTTAATTCTTGCAGAAATACGTTGAAACTTTCGTCGTTTAGTTTGATTTGTTGCTCAACAACACTAGTCTTACTAAAATCATAACTGAAATCGCTTTTTGATGCTGCCGATGCAAAAGTGATCTGATAACCTTTCGAAAGAAATAAATCAACCAATTGGATCATCCTCGTACCAGCCGCCGATGAAGTGGGCTCGGGCCAAACAAATCCAATAATTAATAATTTCTTAGCGCTTGTATTCATTTACCTGCAAAATAAGCTCTTTTTTTTGGCTCCCGCAGATAAATGTGATTTTCTCGGAGTGAAATGTAAAATCTGCATAATCTTTTAAATCTGCGGGAGATATTAAACGTATGTTAAATATTCCTAATTTTGCAGCTCAATACGAGTATCATGTTAGGTTTAAAATTATTGACAGACCCACGTTGGGCAAATATCGCGGAATCGAATTTAGAAGAAATTTTATCTGACCATGCCTGGTGCGAACAAAAAGCGGCAACCAACGCCATTACTTTAATTACTCAAAATTCCGAACATCAGGATCTTGTAGATGAATTAACGGCGATTGCCATTGAAGAAATGCAGCATTTTCAGATGGTAATTGAAATTATAAAAAAACGGGGTTATACTTTAAGCCGCGAGCGGAAAGATGACTATGTTGGTCGTTTGGTAAAATTTAGCAAAAAGGACGGAAGCCGAAATATGGCTTTTATTGACAGGTTATTGTTTGCAGCAATGATTGAAGCCAGAAGCTGCGAACGTTTCAGGGTACTTTCGTTAAATATAAAAGATCAGGAACTGGCTAAGTTTTACCACGAACTCATGGTTTCGGAAGCCGGACATTATACCACATTTTTAAATTTTGCGCGTAAATACAGTACCGATGTTGATGTAGATAAACGCTGGAAAGAATGGTTAGATTTTGAAGGAGAACTGATTCAGAGTTTTGGAACTAAAGAAGCGATACACGGATAGTTCAGTTTGCAATTTTCAGGTTACAGTTTTTTATCATTAACTGTTAATTGGCAACTGTCAACTCCTTTTTATGTATGTTCCACAGCCAAATGACAATATCCTGGTAACTATTAATTCCTTTTTTCTGATTGTTCAGTTTTAAGAAGCTGTCGAATGCGGCATCCATATAGCCGAACATATCGCCATTGTATTTTCGCCAGAATTCTTTTTCGGTTTTAAAATCGGCTAAAACCTGCGGTAAAAGTGTTGCGTGAAGTGTTTTGTAGTCTTCGGGTGATTTCATCCTGATCTCAAACAAAATATACCGCAACATTTCGTAATTGGCAGAATATTGATAATTCACATCAGGGCTGTTACTTGCGGTCAGGTATCCCAAAAGATTAGCCTCGTCTTCGTAAGCAATGCCGAGTTGATGGCTTATTTCGTGGCAGCTTACATAAGGCTTTACAAAGTCGGGCAAATTCATATTCATATTGGCTTCGCCTGAAAGCGGGGCATAATAACCTTCGATTCCAATCTTACTAATTACCCAGGAGTTTAAGACCGGCTTTAAACAAGGATTCTGATATCGAAACAATTTGTTTTTTCGCGACATAAGCAAATAAGCTTCGGCTGATTTTGATTCTAGTTCTTTGTTTGTATAAGCTGGGATTTTGCCTTGTTTCAGTTTTAGTGCATTGGTTTTTTTGATGAAATAATCGCCAAGAACAACCAATTCTTTAACATTATATTTTTCACTGCCTATCCCCAACTCTTCACTTATACTTGGCCGACTGTAATTTAAACCCCATACAATTTTGAATATGATATAGAGCATCAGGAAGAAGCTGAAGACTTGTAAGGGAACAAGAATCCTATCCTGTCTTTTCAGTGATTTTCGTCGCCTATAAAATCTAACGATCTTATAAAGTACAAAGCCAATCAATAAAGCATAAATAATATCGCCAATGGCAAAAGGGAAAATAGATGATATAAACCTTAATGCCGAAGAGATGTGAGGATAAAAACCTGTTGAGTAATATT
The DNA here is from genome assembly GCF_049913135.1 of Pedobacter sp. R-06. Lineage (NCBI taxonomy): Bacteria > Pseudomonadati > Bacteroidota > Sphingobacteriia > Sphingobacteriales > Sphingobacteriaceae > Pedobacter > Pedobacter sp. R-06. The sequence goes on from NZ_CP183977.1 coordinate 875,898, forward strand.
TTTGGACAAGACCAGGGTAAAAACCAAAGAGGTAAATGAGTATAGCGAGGCTGACTAGAATAATCAGTTTTGTATGTTCAGAATGCTTAATCACTCTTAATAATGGCCTTTTAGGGATTGAATTTCCAGGATGACAATTAATCCATCGTTGTGAATCTCATAAATAATGCGGTGTTCTTCGTTTATTCTACGAGACCAAGAGCCTGATAACTCATATTTAAGTGGCTCTGGTTTGCCAATCCCTTCAAACGGATTTTCTTGAATTGCTATAATTAACTGCTGAATTTTTTTCTGAATAGCTTTGTTACCCGATTTCTTCCAATAGTTTAAGTGCTCAATTGCCTTTGGAGCAAATATTACTTCCATAAATCTTCGACAGCAATTTTTACACCTTTGCCATTTTTGATATCTTCTTTTGCTTTTAATATTTCTTTAACAAACTCTGGATCATATGGGCTTTTTTCAGTCTCGAAATCAATCTTCAAAACTTTCATAACTGCTTTTAAAGCAGTTGATTGTTCTTCGTTTTTTGGATGTACAATTAACGTTTCCATATTATAATCAATGTATTAGAACAAATATAACAAATCTATCTGGCAAAAGTTAGACGTTTTCCGATCTGATCTGTCGTGAATTTGCCATTTTGGTAGGCCAAATTACCTGATACAAAGGTATGTGTAATACTTGCCTGGAAAGTATCTCCATCGAACGGGCTCCAACCACATTTGTAGAAATTATTAAGTTTGGTTACTGTCCAAGGATCTTTTAAGTCTACCAACACTAAATCTGCCCAATACCCTTCACGGATGAAACCACGTTTTTCGATGTCAAAACAGATGGCCAGGTTGTGCGCTGTTTTTTCAACAATTTTCTCTAAAGAGATTTTACCCTGTAAATGCATTTCTAGCAATGCCGGTAATGCATGTTGTACCAATGGACCACCGGATGGGGCTTGAGCATAAGGCTGCTGCTTTTCTGCCAATGTGTGTGGCGCGTGATCTGTCGCAATTACATCAATATAACCTTCGAGAACACCTTTAAGTACACCTTTTTGATCGTCCTCGGTTTTTACCGCAGGATTCCATTTAATGAAATTTCCTTTTGAAGCGTAATCTTTATCGTTAAACCAAAGATGGTGCACGCAAGCTTCGGCCGTAATTTTTTTATTCTTTAATGGCGCAGTGTTATCGAATAATGCAATTTCTCTCGCGGTAGAAATATGTAAGATATGCAAGCGGGTTTGATAAGTTTTAGCCAGTTCTACCGCTAATGATGATGATTTATAACAGGCTTCTGCGCTGCGGATTAAAGGGTGCATTTCTATTGTTAAATCTTCGCCATATTTAGCTTTAAATTCGGCCAGATTATGGCGGATGGTTGCTTCATCTTCACAGTGGGTAGCCACTAATATGGGGGCTTTGCTAAAAATGTTTTCTAATGTTTTCTCGTTATCAACCAGCATATTCCCCGTTGATGAACCCATAAAAACCTTAATACCACAAACATTTTTAGGGTCGGTTTTTAAAACCTCTTCAATATTGTCGTTGCTGGCTCCCATGTAAAATGAGTAATTCGCTAACGAAGTTTGGGCAGCAATTTCATATTTATCGGCTAATAAATCCTGTGTTAAGGTGTTTGGTACAGTATTCGGCATTTCCATAAAAGAGGTAATCCCTCCGGCTACAGCAGCCATACTTTCGGTAAAAATATCGGCTTTATGGGTTAAGCCTGGTTCGCGGAAATGTACCTGATCGTCAATCATCCCTGGTAAAAGGTATTGTCCTTCTGCGTTAATTTCTTGCGCATCAGGTGCAGATAGATTCTGACCGATTTTGGTTATCAATCCATCTTTTATCAATACATCGGCAACAATTTTTTGTCCTTCATTTACAATTGTGGCAGCTTTTATCAGGTAAGTATTCATGGTTTCAAAGGTAGTAATTTAGTGTTAAGTAGCTAGTATCAAATATCGAGATTTTGATGCTTTGGATAGGGGAAATTGAGTTTTATGTTACTGTTTTAGGTTAAATAAACCTGATAGTGGGCATCCCGATTTTCATCGGGATAAAGCGGATAGCAGCGCTGTCAGAACCGAAGAATTGCTGGAAATTGCTTTACTCCTAGTTCTGATAAAAGAAGCTTAAATTATGCATCGGACTGAAACCTTCTGCCTTACACCTTCAAACCCTCAACCTTAATCACTATCTTTGTGCGCTATGGCAAAATCGTTCGAAGAATTTAAGTTAAACAGGCAAATTTTAAATGCAGTTGCCGATGCAGGTTATACCGTTGCCACACCGATACAGGAAAAAGCAATTGCGCCAGTATTATCTGGACAAGATATTTTTGGTATCGCCGAAACTGGTACAGGAAAAACTGCGGCTTTTGTTTTGCCGATTTTAATGCAATTGAAATATGCTCAGGGCGATAATCCGAGGGCTTTAATTTTATCTCCAACACGCGAATTGGCGATGCAGATTGCCGAGCAGGTGAAGTTATTTTCTACCTATACGGATTTACGTTCTTTAGTGATTTTTGGTGGAATCGGTCCAAAAACGCAGAAAGAGCAAATTGCAAAAGGTGTTGATATCCTGATTGCCACACCTGGAAGATTCCTGGATTTATATTTGGCTGGTGATATTAATACACAGAGTTTAAAGTTTTTGGTGCTGGATGAAGCCGATAAAATGATGGATATGGGCTTTATTGGCTCTATTCACCGGATTTTGGAAATCGTTCCACGTAAACGCCAAAATTTGTTGTTCTCAGCGACAATGAGTGATTTAGTGCAGAAAATTGCAGGCGATTTCCTGAATAATCCACTTGTCATTGAAGCATCAGCGCAGGCAACCCCTGCAGCAAACGTAACGCAGGCTTTATATTACGTTCCTAATTTCAAAACTAAAATTAATTTACTGCAGCATTTGCTGAAGAACGATGAGGCTTTTAACCGTCTGATCATTTTCTGTAAAACAAAAACCGTTGCCGATAATATTTACAGTTTTATTGAGCGCAGATATGGTGCTGAGCATGTTCGTGTAATCCACGCCAATAAAGGACAAAATACCAGAATTAACTCCATAAATAGTTTCAAAGAAGGTAATATCAGGGTTCTGGTGGCTACAGATGTAGCAAGCAGAGGTATTGATGTGAGTGATGTAAGTCATGTGATCAATTTCGATGTGCCTATCATTATCGAAGATTATGTACACCGTATTGGGCGTACCGGCAGGGCTTTTGCCAAAGGTGATGCGATTACCTTTGCAACGGATGCCGAAAAATATTATATCCGCAAGATCGAAAAATTGATCCGCCAATATATTCCAGTGGCCGAAATTCCGGAAGGCGTTTTCATTGATGAAACCCCTTACGAAGAACGCCAACATATTGCAAAGGAAATCGATATGCAGAAACGCAAGGAAGATCCTGATTTTAAGGGAGCTTTCCACGAGAAAAAGCATGCTGCTGCGATAGAAAAAAAGGTAAGAGAAAAAGCCAAAGCAAAGGCCGGCAAGCAGATAAAAAGCTTTAAAAAAGGTAAAAAATTCGATAAGAAAAAGTAGCTAATGAAACTTAGTGTTACACCTTTAAATGTAATTACGTTAGTAATAACAATATGGACTGGGTATTTGTACTTAAACCCTATTGCATCTTACCCAAACATTAACACTAATGGTCTCATTGCATATCTTTTAATATTTGTAATTATTGCGATAATAGTTATAGACATAGTTTTTAGGCTTGTTTTCAGCGTTTTAAAAAGAATTTGGCTAGCAGAAATGATATTTATTGTCATAATTCCAATATTTATTTTAATATTATCGATAAATGAAAATTAGGATTACGCCTTTAAATATCGTTAGCGCCATTGGTTTGGGATTAGTGGCTGTAAATTTAGTTTCAGAGAAAAGCACAGCACCACGCCAAGTGGATATGAGCGGCTTTTATCTCCTAATTTTAGGTTGCCTTATCCTTGTAACCTTTATTACAGATATGATTTTCCGATTCACGTTAAAAGATATTAAAAGGATCTGGGTGGTAGAGTTGATCTTTATCTTCATTGCGGCAATCTTGATGTTAATATTACAAAAAGTAGCGTAAGGCTACGATGAATTAAAACTAATATTAAGCATCTTTGCATCCGGAAAAATTAGTCGATAAATTTATGTAGTCTCTTTATCGGCATTATCAATATTAAAAATGAAAAAAGCAGAAATAAAAATAACCGTTGAGTTGGATGAAGGCAATAACCCAGATAACATACTTTGGGAGAGTACAGATTCTGGAAACGCTGATAAAGTGCCTGCAAAGGCGATGTTTTTGTCGGTTTGGGACCACAATTATAAAAATACATTGAAGATAGACCTTTGGACAAAAGATATGCCTGTTGATGAGATGAAACGTTTCTTCTACGAAACTTTACAAACCATGGGCGATAGCTTTTTAAAAGCCACAAACGAAACTCTTATTGTAGAAGATTTACGCGATTATTGCGCTCATTTTGCTGATAAGATGGGGATTATTGAAGGGCAGTAGTTTTAGTCATTAGTCATTAGTCATTAGTCATTAGTCATTAGTCATTAGTCATTAGTCATTAGTCATTAGTCATTAGTCATTAGTCATTAAAAAATGCCAGACAAGTTAGCTATTAAACTATTAACCATCAACTATCAGCCATTAAAGCAATTCACCGATTTATACAGTTAACCGATTAACCAAAAAATATGTTAGTATTAAATAAATTCAGGGCTTGGTTAGGCATTTTGTTATGCATTATTGCAGGTTTCTGCCCAATGTTAAAAGTGCCCATTAAAGGCAATTGGAACTTGTATCAATCAGATGCCCGTTTGTTTTTGATCACTTATGGCATTATCGCCATTTCGGTATTGTTTCTGTTTATCAGAAAAGTAGGTGCCTTTAAGTTTATGAGTTTCGTAATGGCTATCTGGTATGTTTTAGCGGTAGTTGCAGTTTATTTTACTGCAAATAATTATACTAAATATGGCTTCGCCAATAAACTTATCGGTAAAGTTGTTCATTTCCAGTGGGGCTGGATTGTACTTTTGGTAGGTGTTATATTTATGCTTTTCAGTGTGAAACGCGGAGAGAAGATTACCACTTAAACCTTTTCGTGTTATTCTGCGCTTAGCTGGTGAAAACGCTAATCTATAATGAAATAGTCATCCGTATCATTTTCCAAGGGAATATATATCCTTTCCCATTCATTGCCTTCTATTACTTCCCATGTATGTCCTTCTCCGGCTGTATCATTGGCAATGAGTATAATCCCCGGCTCAACTATAAAAGTTTCGCCATTGCTTACTGTAAACTGAAGTTTACCCTTAAGCGTAATTACATATTGGCGCCTTGGTGCAGGGTGGGGGATTTTCTCTAAAGAGGATACATCGGTTTGTGCGAAAAAATAACTCGCATTAATATGCTGGCGGATAGGGATTTTACCCGTCTCGAAAGCACATTTGTTATCTTCAATATTAATTAAACGGATGGCTTTTATATAATTTTTAGTTGTTTCGGCTTCGTCAGTATTCATCTGCAAAAAAAAAAGTATGATTTAAAATTTTAATTCGGTTTGTCCTTTTTGGGAAAGTTCGCGTTCGTGTTGTAGCAGCCATTGTTTACGCCATAAACCACCTGCATAACCCACCAGTTTGCCGTTACTGCCGATTACCCTATGGCATGGTACTACAATGGCAATATTGTTTTTTCCATTTGCTACGGCAATAGCCCTTATCGCTAATGGATTGTGCGCAGAAAATTTGGCGTAGGAAGTGGTTTCGCCAAAAGGTATTGTCAGTAAATTCTGCCAGACCTCCTGCTGAAATTCGGTCCCTTTTTGTTTCATCGGAAAATCGAAATTCTTTAAATCACCTTTGAAATAATCATTTAACTGGTTGGCTACCTTTACCGTAAGCGCATTTTCTGATAATCCAGTAATATCCTTCTCAGCAAAAGTAATTACATGCACAAATTCGTCATCAGCTAAGATGGTTATTGTGCCAACAGGCGATGCTATTACTGATGCATAATCCATATTTTTCTGTGACTTCAGTATTTCTGTGGGTAATCTTCTTTGTGCTTATTCTTAAACAAAATTACAACAATACAACAATTTAAGCGTGCAATATTTATCAATAAAAGTATCTTTGCGGTTATGCAATTGGCCAAAGAGGTTAAATATTTAATTCACAAGGAAGTATTGTTAGAGTGGCGCTCCAAATATACCATTAACGGTGTATTGCTCTATGTGGTTTCTACCATTTTTACTTGTTACCTCTCTTTTGTTAGCCTGGGTGATAAATTAACATGGAATGCCTTGTTTTGGATCATCATGCTTTTTGCCTCAATTAATGGCGTATCGAAAAGTTTTTTGCAGGAAACCAAAGGACAGCAGTTATACAGTTACATTTTGGCAAGTCCAGCTGCGGTTTTAATTTCTAAAACGGTTTACAACATACTCCTCATGTTGGTGCTTACCACAATTGCTTTAGGCTTTTATACACTGGTTTTCGATTCTTTTACCCCGCCCGATTTAGTGATGTATTACATAGCCGTGGTATTGGGCAGTATCAGTTTTTCTACTGTATTTACAATGGTTTCGGCAATCGCAAGCAAAGCGGGAAATGGAGGAATGTTAATGGCTATTTTGAGCTTTCCAATTATTATTCCGGTATTGATCTTGTTGATTAAACTGGCCAAAAATGCTGTTGACGGTTTGCCGTGGGAGAATAGTTACGATGAAATAGCGATGTTACTTGTGGTGAATGTACTGATGGTGGCAACGTCTTTATTGTTATTTCCTTACCTTTGGAGGGATTAAAAAATGATTGAATGAGAGATGGATTGAATGATAGAATAGAGAATAACATTCACTAATTCAATCATTCAGAACTCAATAATTATATAGGTATGAATAAAATTTGGTGGAAAATTTTAGGTTCGGTTTTGGTAATTTATACTGCAATAGCAGGTTTGTTACTTGGTGTACCGCATCTGGCTATTTTGAACGAAACAATCCGTAATCTGTATTTCCATGTTCCGATGTGGTTTGCCATGATTGTGCTCTTTTCGATCTCTGTTTTTTACAGTGTAAAATCATTGAGTACAAAAAGTGAAATTGATGATATTAAAGCTGTGGAAAGCGTAAACACTGGGATAGTTTTCGGCGTTTTAGGTTTGGTTACAGGCGCCATCTGGGCGAAATATACCTGGGGGCAGTTTTGGAGTTTCGATCCTAAACAGAATTTTGCTGCCATTTCAATTTTGCTCTATTTTGCCTACCTCATTCTTCGCAATGCGATAGACGAAGAACAGAAAAGAGCCAAGATTTCGGCCATTTACAATATTTTCGCCTTCCCAATGATGGTGGTATTACTTTTTGTTTTACCACGTTTAAAAGATTCATTGCACCCAGGTAATGGCGGTAACCCTGGTTTTAACAGTTACGATTTAGACAGCCGCATGCGTATGGTATTTTATCCTGCATGTTTAGGTTGGATATTAATCGGCTACTGGGTTTATACCATCCGTTTCAGAATACGTAATATAGAAAACAAACAACAACATAACTAAAATGAAGAAGATATTTTTCTCCCTGATATTAATGATGGCCGCTATGCAATTATTTGCGCAGGATAATGGCGTAGAAATGGCTGATAGCCTTCGCAGCAATGGAAAGATATATGTTGTGGTAATATGTATCGTAATTATTCTTGTAGGTTTGTTGGCCTACCTGTTCTCAATCGATAAAAGATTAAAGAAAATCGAAAAAGAAAACCAAACTGATAAATAATAGCGTAAATACGGATGCTGGTTAAAAACATATTTGCCTTCAGTAGTTGGTAAATCGATATGTTTTAAGACTATATTTATCAATTTTTTATATTTATCTTATTGTAAAAGAGGTTTTTGCTAATTTTAAAAGGCCTAATTAAAAATACAAAGCAGTAACCACGTAAAATACCTACATCACAGTATTGTTTTTTGGTAATTTATTGATCAAGTTTGGTTAGTTAAAAATTAAATCAACGGGACGATTTAGGTTAACTTTAAGAAGTGATCAACACAATTGGTCACTTTTTTTTATGCCCTGCTTTTTATAGGTATTTGCAATATTCGCAATATTGATCTGTTTTCTAGCTTCTATTTGTTGAGTGTTGCAACAAAAGGCCGTTTTGAATATTTTTTTTATAATTTTTTTTTGTTCAAAATAAGCTGTAATAAAACCTATAAAAATAGTCGTTTTACGGTACTGGCTTACTAAGATATCTACGTTTAAACGTGTTTAGGTATAGTTTTTAGACAGGTTTCTCCAACGGGTATAAAAGCTAATTTTAGGCTAAAATAGAATGGTGTTTGCTTTACACTAAGTCTTTTTGCATTTGGATATGTGCAGTTTTTTTAGGCAATTTTGCATCGAAAACTTATTCAATATAAAAAATAAATAATGGCTAATCTAGCAGACGAGAACAAGTTCTTTGCAGATGTTTGTAAGAACTTTGACAGTGCGGCTCAATTCACCAATCATCCAGAAGGTTTATTGAACCAGATTAAAACATGTAATAGTGTGTATCGTTTCCAATTCCCAATCCGCCGCGGAAACGGTTTTGAAGTAATTGATGCTTGGCGTGTAGAACACTCTCACCACATGAGCCCTACTAAGGGTGGTATCCGTTACAGTGAAATGGTAAACGAAGATGAGGTTATGGCACTTGCGGCCTTAATGACTTACAAGTGTGCCATTGTTAACGTTCCATTTGGTGGCGCAAAAGGTGGTATTAAAATTAACACTAAACAATACAGTGTTGCTGAGTTAGAAACCATTACCCGCCGTTATACTACAGAATTAATTAAGAAAAACTTTATTGGCCCTGGCATTGATGTTCCTGCTCCTGATTATGGATCTGGCGAACGCGAAATGAGCTGGATTGCCGATACTTATATGACCATGAATCCAGGTCAGTTAGACGCTTTAGGCTGTGTAACTGGTAAACCAATTGCGCTACATGGTATCCGTGGCCGTAAAGAAGCTACAGGACGTGGTGTTGCTTATGCCGTACGAGAATGTGTAGAAGTGGCAGAAGATATGGCTAAATTAGGCTTTAAAGCTGGTTTAGGCGATAAAAGAGTAATTGTTCAGGGGTTAGGTAATGTGGGCTACCATTCGGCTAAATTCTTAGCAGAATTTGGAGCTACTATTGTAGGTTTATGTGAGTTTGAGGGAGCTATTTACAATCCTAATGGATTAAATGTGGATGAGGTTTTTGCACACCGTAAAAATACTGGTTCCATCTTAGGGTTTCCTGGCGCTAAAGACTTTAAAAATTCGATGGAAGGTTTAGAGCAGGATTGTGATATCATCGTTCCTGCTGCTTTAGAAAACCAATTTACTGAACTAAATATCCGTAATATTAAGGCAAAAATTATTGCTGAAGGTGCAAATGGTCCAACTACACCAGAAGCGGAAACCATTTTTACCGAAATGGGTGGTATTATCATTCCTGATATGTATTGCAATGCGGGTGGTGTTACGGTTTCTTATTTCGAGTGGTTGAAAAACCTTTCTCACGTGGCTTTCGGTCGTATGGAGAACCGTTATGCGGCTAATTCAAATGCCAATCTGATTAATACTTTAGAAAACCTAACGGGCAAAACAATCCTTCCCGAACACCGGTTAATGATTGTTAAAGGCGCATCTGAAATGGAATTGGTAAACTCTGGTTTAGAAGACACCATGATCCATTCTTATCACGAAATCCGCGAAACATTAATGAACAAACCAGCAACTCAAACATTGAGAACAGCTGCTTTTGTAAATTCAATAGATAAAATTGCGGTTTCTTATATGAATTTAGGCGTTTGGCCATAATACTTAGCTTGTCATCCTGAGCTTGTCGAAGGATAAAGATCTAAATAAAAGCCCTGCAGAATTTAAAACTGCAGGGCTTTTTTGTGTTCAAGATCATCATAGTGGCTTGAAGCGCAATGTGGTAAAGAAATTTTTGATTTGCAGAAGCATTGCGCTCCAAATGAAATCGATAGTTTTTTAATAAGAAAACGAATGGATTGTGGTTCTTGGCGGGGTTGCAGTCCCGCCATTTGCTATAGCTCCGATAGAAGAAATCGGAGGCTGCCGCTATTGTCGGGTTTAGGGACCGGGGTTTGTGCACCATGCAACCCTAAAAATGAAACACTGTCTCAGCTGCTTAGCCCCGGTTGAAGTGTTACCCTGCAGCAACGAGGCACGAGGAAGCGAAGCGTAAAAACGCAAAACGGGATGAAACTTTTTGTTTTGTACAGGCGGTGCGCTCCAAATAATGAATATATTTTTAAGCGCTATATTTCATTTGACTGGCTAGTCCTGCTGTACCTCCTGCCGATGAAGGATCGGCATCCGTCCCATCAGGTTTACGTACAATGGACAGTTAATCTGCGTAAATCATCCGAATCCATGTTTGGTGGCTCACCAAACAAGTGAATTATCATGTTAGGTAATCTACTAAGATGTTTGTCATTCTGAGCCTGTCGAAGAACTAATGTTATTTTTATTGACACCGCAAACAATTATAGTCTGCGTAAATAGCCTTAAATCTGCGGGAAATACCTTACCTGCTTGCCGGCTTACCAAATGAGAAGTTAAAATCTAGCGAGCTGTTGAGGCTACCTTTAAACGCTTTTAAAAGCTGGATCAGGGCGTTGGCATGCTCGTTTAAAAATAAAAGTTCCGATTCCAGCCTGATTTTGTCTTTCCCTATGCTTTTTGCTTTTATTTCCAGTTGACTAAAAGTACCCAGTTTATCTGCAATTAATGGCATTGGTGTTTGTTTAATCAACTTTTTAAAATCTACTTTAAAATAAAAGAAATCGTCAGATGATACTCTTTTAAGATCAGGTTTAGCGCTTTGTATAGTGCTTAATTGAATGTTACCACTATTACCTTTAAAATAAACCTGGTACAATGGAATCATCGAACTACTAATCTTTCCGGTAGATTGATCCAACGCGCCTAGTGATTTAAGGTAATCGCTTACTTCTTGGTCATTGGCAGTCAGATTCATGGAAATGGAAGGAATTTTCCTGTCCTGAAGTACTTTTTTTTCAACCCTTTCAAAATCATCATTATATTCATAACCTACAACAGTATCTACCTGGGTAATGGTGTTTGTCCATTCAAAATCCACATAATCTTTGTAAAATCTGAAAAAGCTGTCTTTTGAAAGGAGAGAAGGAGCTCCCGTCTGATTTTTCTTATGTAATTCTGATTTAAACTTTGCGTTTAGCCACATACCTATTGTGCTTTCTGGGTTTAAAGTCCGGTGCTGCGGTTTGGCTGCTGGCACGATCATTTGGTTTATGAACTCATTACTGAAATTAATTTTTCCGTCAGTAAAATTAATCTTGCTATAGTTCTCGGTATTTTGAAACGAAACATGATCGGAAAGGCCTGCAAGCCTCTTAAATTGACTATCGCCAAGTTTAACCATATTTTTTTTATCCAGGATTGCTTGCAGAACAGTTTTTAATTGCTCCTTTTGTGGTGTGTATGCTAAAGCGGCAGTTGTTTTGTTAAATAAGATACAAAAGGTCGAATCTTTGGATTGAAAGAAATTTCTATCCTTTTTAATCAACGGCAATGCAGATTTTTTTTGAATAAAACGGTGAAATGCTAAAGTATCTGCTATTTCAAAAGTCGAAAAAAAAGTAGTTTTTGCTTTTCCGTTTAAACTATATATATAAATGTTTGCCGGAATTTTCAATCCGGTGTTTAAATCGTCTACCTTTTCCTTAATCCCTTTTTTATCTGCTCCCGAATATTGACTTGGATGTTTTACATAACTAACCGCAATGGTTTTGTATAGCTCATCAACATTAATTTTAAGCAATGCATTGGTAGAACCAGGGATAGATATATTATTTGCCTGGATTTGTCTGTATTTGAAAAAGCCGAAATAACAAAGCAGCAGCAATATTGCTATTGCTGCTGTTATTTTTAAAAATTTCTTCATGGAATATGGTTAACTGTTAAATTGGTTAATCGGTTAACTGTAAACTGCCAACTGATAATTGCCAACTAAACTACTTAGCTGCATTTTCAATTAAAGAAAACAGATATTTCAAAGCGTTTTCATGTCCGTTCGGAATTTCTGCGCTAATATCTGCTGAAACCAATCTGCCCTTAATCGGGTTCGATTTCATGTATACATTGCCCATTTTTTCTAAAGTGCTGTTAAATTTTTTGGCGGTTTCTTCACCACCAATTTCAGAATCTGGTACTTTGCCCACCAGGTTTTTGGCATTAAATAAAAAGCTGAAATTGTTTTTGCTCAATAGTTGTTTGTGCAGTTTACTTAATTTATTGCTGTTGTATTGATTGTTACTGATACCCTGCATTTCAGTTAACGAATTACCGAAAAAAACAATACCATCTTTAATCATAAAGTAAATATCAATCGGGCTTTTCTTTTCCAATATTTTATAAATGTTGTTCTCAACAGATACATAATTTTTGTTTACGCCATATTTAATCAGTTTATTGATCAATCTGGTATCTTCAGAAGAAAACATGAAAAGGAAATCAGGCAAGGTTTCTTTTTTCGTTTTAACTATTTCTTTTTGTTTGTAATCGTCGTCATATTCGTAAGTTGTGTAAGTAACATCTTTGGTGTTTAATCCATTAATTACAAATAGAGCATCACCTTTAATTACTTTGCTTACCGCTTCTTCATCTAGCAAAAGAGAGAGCAGTTCAGCGCCCAGGTCAATTTCTTCATCCATTCTGGCGCCCAAAAAAGAACCATAGGTCTGTTTCATTAATTTAGGAAATTCTTCAAGGTAAGCTTTAGTATCAATAGAATAGCTCATAAAACCAAGCGCTTTTTCGCTGTTTACATATTTCAAAAAGTTTTTGTTTAACTTTCTGTTCATGATTTTTTTATACGCATCTGCCTGTTCCTGCGCCAATTCTAGGCCTGTAGAGATGCGGAAACTTTTGTCATCCATAAAAAGTTTCGCATTTAAACTGCCATAACCTTTCATTAGCCCTGCTTTACCATAAGCACCGAATTCTGGAGAGATTGCATTATAAACATCTTGCAGACTCGACACCCAAAGTTCTGCTATGGCTTTGTTGTCTAAACTCGCTGTGTATGATTTATTGGTTTCGATAGACTCGTAACTACCATTAAAAATCTGATCCGCCTGGGAGGTCATCCAGGTAAAAGCCAATCTCTTTTTCTTTGCATCCTGCTCTAAACGCTCCTGTTGGTAAGCATCATATTGTTCATCTACAACGCCGTGAACTGGAGTCATAGCACTAGCAGTATCAGCAGTTGCCACCGCAACATCATCATAGTGGTATTGTGGTTTTAAAGGAATTTTTTTCTTTGATGCTTTTTTCTTTTTAGCGGTAGTTTTTTTAGCTGTCGATTTTTTCTGAGCTTTCGCTTTTACAACAGGTGGAGCAGGCACTTCCTCGACCATAGGCTCGGCTGTAGTTACATAAGTAGAATCTGTAGCTACAACTGCAGCACTATCAACCAGTGTAGGGTCATTTTGAAACCTGATATCCTTAATTCCATAACGGGCAGATTTAACTGAATCGGCAAAAAAAGAACTGCTGATGCTTCCTGTTACAAAGTACATCATGTTATTGTTCCACTTAATAATGCTTGTACTATCTGGCAAAATCATAGTGCGAACGTCGCCTTCTTTTGTAAATTTATTTTCCTTGTTGTTAATTAAGTTTTCAAACTTAGTTGCATCTTTTATCGGGATCAGAAAGCAGTTATAGGTAATGCTATCGCTTAATTGATTAAAATAATACATGTTTTTCTCCAGGTTAATGCCGAAATCTTCTATGCTGGTAAAGCTTTTATCAAGTGATTTTGAAGTTTCGGTAAGTAATTTCTTGCCTACGAAAGATTCATTAAAATCTTTTACAAACATCAATTTAAATACGTTATCGCCTTTAATGGTGGCAACTGTAAAGGCATTTGCAGGTATTTTCTTAACCAGATCCTGAGCCTTGGCCAGATTAAACGATAAGAAAAGAGCGATGGCAATTAGAATTTTTTTCATTGGATATTATTGTTTTTTAGCGGTTATGAAGCTATCATGAGCATATTCATCTCGGTTTGTGAACAGTATGCTCATGATGGTTTCATTGGATATAATTTGTTTTCATGGAGATGAAACTATCGCCGATGAAGCGTTGGTTTCATTTTTATTTAGATAGTTGTATGGAATTAGATACGTTAATTTTTCCGTTAATTAAATCCATGATGCTGCTTTTTAACATCACGGCTTTTTTAGATTTCGATACATTTGATGCCGGATTGGTACTACTTGTTACAGCAGATTCGAAACGATAGATACTGGTGTAGGTTGCGCCGTTAAAAACTGCCTTGTCTTTTGCTTTTAATTTATTGAATTCTGTTTTAGCGCTACTTATTGCCTGATATTTTCGGCTAAAGGTTTTGGTGGCCTTGTTATAAGTATACGAGGAGGTATTGGTAGCCTTAATTTTTTGTTGGGCAAGAATATTTTTGGTGATGTTATTGATATTTGAAACATCTTTAAAAGAAAAACTAATGGTTGCGATATAATTATTAAAATCGCTTGTGCTTTTTACGTTAGAAATCCCTTCCGATTTTTTTAAATAGGCCACTGCTTCATTTAATTCCTGTTGAATTTTTTGTTTGCTGGGTACTTTATAGCCTTGTACGCTATCCAAAAGCATTACCGAAGCTACCTTGGTTTTGCTCTGGCTTAGGTTTATGGTGAGTACCACATCGCCGGTTCCGTCGTTTTTCATGGCAATTTCTTCAATTACTTCAAAACAAGAGCTTAAAAAAGGTATCAAAACTATAAATAACAAAAGCTTATAAAACTGCTTTAATTTCATGTTAATCCGGTTTATGTGCTATGCGGGATGTAAAAAAGGAATGATTATCTGATAGGCCAAACTTAGCAATTTCAGCCCAAACTTTTAAACGATTTAAGATATTCCTTAAGATCGGTTATAAATATAGGCTTCAGAAAAAATATTTCCCTTCAAAAATCAGATAATTGTCAATATAAAGACAAGAAAAATGTAAAAGAATGCTGGCTAAGCCGATTTTTCTATCTTTGTTGCCAGCTTTTACAACAAGTATAACCATGAAGAAAAGTGCAATCATTGGATTGATTACCATCGCAATTTCCGTAGGGATTTTATTTAGCTTAAATGCAAATACTGATACTTACTCTAATTTCAAACAGGCAACCCTTTCTGAGAAAGAGGAACATGTTATGGGCTATTGGGTAAAATCGATGGGTACTTACTACGACGCCGTAAAAGATGCTAACCATTTTTCATTCCACATGAAAGATGAAAAAGGGGAAGTGAGAGAGGTCATTTACGCAGGTACCAAACCGCAGGATTTCGAAAAATCAGAAAAGCTTGTGTTAATCGGTAAGATGAACAAAGACAAGTTTTACGCGTCGAAAATTTTAATGAAATGCCCATCTAAATATAACGACAACCTTGTTGAAATTAATAAAGACGGTAAGGTTGATACGGTAGGTAAGTACGGTGAGAAAAAATATAACTAATTTTAATGGATATTCAATTTGTAGGCGAAAACCTGCTACCGGGTAAAATCGGGCAGTTTTTTATTGTGCTGGCGTTTAGTGCATCATTACTTTCAACAATCGCATACTTTTATGCCAGTCGCGATAAAAATTTAGAAGATAAATCATGGCGGAACTTAGGTCGGATTGGATTCTTAGCTAATTTTGGCTGTATAATTGGTATCGGAGCAATTTTGTTCTACCTGGTATTGGGCCACTACAATGAATACAGTTATATCTATTGGCACTCTTCAAAACAGCTTCCAATTCATTATATTATTTCTGCTTTTTGGGAGGGACAGGAAGGAAGTTTCTTGCTGTGGGCTTTCTGGCAATCGTTTCTAGGTACTTTATTAATCTGGAAAGCTAAAACCTGGGAGCGCCCTGTAATGACAGTTGTCGCTTTCTCTCAAGTATTTTTAACTTCAATGCTTTTAGGCGTAGAGATTTTTGGTGAGCGCATCGGAAGTTCTCCGTTTATCCTATTAAGAGATTCTCTTGATCTAAAATCAATGGCTCCTGTAGTTTTCGCAAATCCTGAAAACTTTGCTAATTATTTAAAATTTATTACCGATGGTAGAGGATTAAATCCATTGTTGCAAAACTATTGGATGGTTATCCACCCACCAACCTTATTTTTAGGTTTTGCCAGTATGATTGTACCTTTTGCCTATGGAATTGCGGCTTTGTGGCAAAAAAGGTATAAAGAATGGATTAAACCAGCTATGCCCTGGGCACTTTTTGCAGTAATGGTTTTGGGTACAGGTATTATTATGGGTTCTTTCTGGGCTTACGAAGCGTTAAACTTTGGCGGTTTCTGGGCTTGGGATCCTGTTGAAAATGCTTCTTTAATCCCATGGTTAACCCTAATCGGTGCGGTACATGTAATGATTGCATATAAAAATACAGGACATGCTTATTTTACCGCAATTGCCCTGGTTTTTTTAAGTTTCTTATTGGTGCTTTATGCATCGTTTTTAACCCGAAGCGGAATTTTAGGTGATACATCAGTTCACTCATTTACCGATATGGGGATGTTTGGCCACTTAATTTTATATAATGTTGTTTTCGCTGTTTTAGCAATTGTACTCATTATAGTAAGATGGCAAGAATTGCCAATTACCACTAAGGATGAAGAAACTTATTCTCGCGAATTCTGGATGTTTATTGGGGCTTTGGTGGTAACCATCGCTTGTATCCAGGTAATATTCTCTACATCAGTTCCTGTGTTTAACAAAGCCTTTGGAACAAACTTTACTCCGCCAATTGATGCTGTAAAATACTATAATCAATGGCAGGCACCATTTGCGGTATTAATTACTTTGATTTCAGGTTTCTCTCAATATTTAAAATACAAAAGAACTGATCCACGCAAATTTTATAGTAGTCTGGTATCGGCAATTATTTTCTCCATTGTGTTAACAGCAGGCTTGGTATATGTGGCTGAGATTTACACCAACACCATGTACATCCTTATTACATTTAGTTGTTTGTTCGCTGTTCTTTCTAATGCTGCAGTATTATATCAGGCTTTTGGTGGCAAGGCTAAATTAGCTGGATCGGCAATTGCACACATTGGCTTTGCTTTTTTGATCTTAGGTGCACTAATCTCTGCCGCTACAAACAAACCTTTATCAATTAATGCTACTAAATTTATTCCGGTAAAAGATTTCGAAAAAGTAGAAAAACCGGGCGAGAACATCATGTTATACAAAAATGAACCCAAGAAAATGGGTAACTACACCGTAACATATGTTGCCGATACTACTGTAGCACCCAATACCATTTATACCCTTAATTTTAAAGTTTTAGATAAGGAAGGTAAGGTTAAAGAAGATTTTAACTTACATCCACATGTACAGGAAAATGAAAAAATGGGGCTAATTGCCTCTCCTGATACCAAGCATTACCTTACTTATGATGTTTATACCCACATCACCAGTGCTGCCATTAAAAAAACATCACATGAAGATCACGAAGGTCATTCTGATGATGAAAATTATAAAGCACCGCGTATTGTAAAGGTTTCGGTAGGAGATACCATTCATACTTCAAGTGGTATAGTTACCGTTAAAGATTTAAACAGAAAACCTACCGCAAAAGATTTAGTTTTAGGTCAGGGTGATTATGCTGTTGGTTTACCGTTAGAGGTTAATGCTGCTGGCAAGATTTATAACACAGAGCCTATTTTCTTAATCAAAGGAAATAACACTTTCGATTTCGCCCGTAAGGTAGATGAATTGGATTTGAAATTCCGTTTTGCAAGAGTATTGCCAGATGAGAAAAAAGTGGAGCTTCAGATCTTTGAAAAACCTCAGCAGTCTAAGGACTGGGTGGTTTTTAAAGCGATAGAATTTCCTTTCATCAATTTATATTGGGCAGGTACTATTGTAATGGTTGTTGGTTTCTTGCTTTCAATTTTCAGAAGAAGAAAAGAGGCCAAAACCGCATAAAATCATGAAGATCGTTTTATTAGGTTCGGGAAACGTTGCCACACACTTAGGAAAAGCATTAAAAGCCAAAAGTGAAGATGTGGTACAGGTGTACAGCCCAAATCTTAATCATGCAAAGTTATTGGCTGATTTAATAGCTGCCGAAGCCGTAAACGATTTAAATGAAGTTAAACAAAATGCTGATTTATATATTATATCGGTAAAGGACGATGCCATTGAAACCATAGCTAAATCATTAAAAAACGTAAATGGTTTAGTGGTGCATACCTCTGGAACTACCGATATTCATATTTTATCGTCACAGGTAAAAAAAGCAGGTGTTTTTTATCCTTTGCAAACTTTTTCGAAAGGTAAAGAGATCTCATTTGAAAATATCCCACTTTGTATCGAAGCGAGCGATGAAAGCCAATTGACGATTTTAAACAATCTGGCAACCAAAATTAGCCGTCAAGTGTACCAGTTAGGTGGCGAGAAAAGAAAAGTATTACACCTTGCAGCGGTATTTGCCTGTAATTTTCCGAATCACCTATATGCTTTGGCGAATAAAATTTTAAGCCAGAACGGTTTGGATTTCGAAATCATCAGGCCATTAATTGCCGAAACCGCCGATAAGGTAATGAGCAATCTACCTGAAAATGTGCAGACTGGACCAGCAGTTAGGAACGACGAAAGCACTTTAAATAAGCATTTGAGCATGTTAACTGATACGCCCGAATTGCAGAACATTTATCAAACATTGAGCGATAGCATAAAATTAACGCTGAAATAGCATAATTACGGCTTTTGCTTCTTACTTTTGCAAAATAATTATGAGCATTTTTAAACTAAAAATAAATTTTGAAGAAGCAGATCACGAATCTATTGAATTACCAATAGCAGCGGGAGAATCTGTTTTAGATGTTTGTCTGGATAATGGAATCGAATTACAGCACAACTGTGGTGGTGTTTGTGGTTGCAGTACCTGCCATGTATACGTAACAAAAGGTATGGATAATATCGAAGAGATTTCTGATAAAGAAGAAGATTTTATCGATAGAGCTGTTCGTCCGAAAATTACTTCTCGCTTAGGCTGCCAATGTGTGGTAATTAACGGCGATATCGAAGTTACCATTCCAGATCAGTCTGACTTTATGGGACACTAGTTAGTCTGGAGTCCAAAGTCTTCAGTCGGGAGTCGGTTAGCCGATTTAACAGTTAACCGATTAACCAATTCAAACAATTAACCAACAACAAAACAACATGAACAACGATAAATTTGCTTTACCTTTTTACTGGAACGATTATGAAGATATTGCAATGTCTTTATATGAGAAATTTGGTGATGATTTTACAGAAGCCAAAATCTACCGTATCCGCTTTACCGAACTTTTAGATTGGGTTTTAGAATTGCCTAACTTTAAAGGAACGCGTGAAGAAAGCAGCGAAGGACATTTAGAGCAAATTCAATCTGCTTGGGTTTACGAGTGGAGAGATAATCAATAATTAGTCCTGAGTTCGGAGTCCTCAGTCCAGAGTCAGCACCGAGCGCTTAACCCTAAACGCCAAACGCGCGAATGTTTTTACAAAAACTAAAAGAGATCACTACTTTCATTTTTGATGTAGATGGTGTGCTTACCGATGGATCAGTTCAGGTTACTGATAACGGGCAGTCGTTGCGTACCTTTAACATTAAAGATGGTTATGCCATGCAGTTGGCCGTTAAAAGAGGATATAACATCTGTATTATATCTGGCGGAGATGGTATTGCCATGGGGAAACGCTTTTTCAATCTGGGCGTAACCGATATTTTCCTCGGAACAGGAGATAAGGTGGCTATTTTCAATCAATATCTTCAGGATAAAAATATTACTGCAGGGGAAGTGCTTTACATGGGCGACGATGTTCCAGATTTAAAAGTAATGAAACTCGTAGGACTTCCAACCTGCCCGGCTGATGCCGTAGAAGAAATAAAAGCGATATCTACATTCATTTCTCCTTACAATGGTGGCAAAACCGCTGTCCGCGATATTATCGAAAAAGTAATGAAAATACAGGGCAGATGGCATGATGAAAATCCAAATGCTGCTGATTCGGGGATGTAAATCGGTTCAATAGCCATTGGTTCATTAGTGAATTAGTACAGGTGCCATAACGAATCGTCTTCCTGAACTTGTTTCAGGATCTTTCAGGCAAATAAATTTTTAGTTAGCTAATCCTAGCGTAGTATATTCGGCTGGTAAAATTCTTTACGAGATTGTCATCCAGAGCGAGTCGAAGGATCTTTTCGTCATTCATCCAAATAGCTGATTAAGTTAAAGATTTCTCCATTCCGTGGTGCTGCAGTCGAAATGACGACCAAGTTATCGTCACCCTTATCAAATCGAAACATCTTTAGAGAAGATCAAAGATTATAAATCTCAGACATTAAAATTTGCAATACATCATATTATATACGAAATTTACATTGATAAATTAATCAATCGATTGATTAATTTATCAATGTAAAAAATGTTAAATTTAATCACATGAGCACATACCTTGTACCAGTAGATTTTTCGAAAACAGCAGATCACGCAGCCAAATATGCTGCCAGGCTGAGTTTTGCGATGACGAACTCAAAAATTATACTGCTTAATGCCTACTATGTTTCAGAATACGAAAGCATTCTCCCAACACCCGATTTAATTGTTACCACAGATGTACATATCGCCGATGAAATTACGAGAAGGCTCGAAGCACTGGAAAAACTTAAGGTAAAAATGCTTGAGATCAATCCCAAGGCAGAAATAGAAGTTTACCTTACAAGAGAAACAATCTTACGTTCTATCATTGAGCGGGTAAATAGAGAAGAGATCGAACTCATTATTATCGGTAGTAACGGTAAAAAAGCGAAAGACGAAAGCGATATCGGTTCTAATGCGATCAAAATTTCTAAATCAAGCCCAGTTCCGGTTTTGGTTGTTCCGCCTAAGGCCGATTATCAATCGATCCGTAAAGCCATTTTAGCCTGCGATTTTAAAAAGGTTAAAGAGGTAATCCCAATGCATGCACTTAAAAATATTTTAAGTAAACATGCTTTAGAACTTTTGGTGCTTAATATCAATTCTGGTGATGTTATTGACTTAAAGGAAGAACACTTTTTGCACGAAATGCTCAAAGATTTTTCTCCCGCTTATCACTATGCTGATCATCCTGATACGATTAAAGGAATAGTAAAATTCGCTAAAAGTGAAGAAGCCCAGTTAATCATCGCATTGCCCAAAAAATATAGTTTTTTCGAAAGTCTGCTTCACGAAAGTGTATCCCAAAAATTGACCATTAAATCACATGTACCCGTATTATTGTTAAAAGATTAACTGTTTTAATCTGCAACAGCTAAGTTACATTTACAGATTAAACTTTCGTCTTTTTGCACACTCCAACATGCTCAATTTTCAACCAAAAACAACAAGAACAACATGAAAAAATTAATGATGATTTGCGGATTAATGCTAGGTATAGCTGGTTTCGCTAACGCGCAGCAAGGTGGTGGACCAGGCAGAATGATGATGAAACCTGAAGAAAGGGTAAAACAGCTAGATGAAAAATTAAAATTATCTGATGATCAAAAAACAAAGTTAACCACTGTTTTTACTGAGCAGGCAGAAACCATGAAAAAAATGCGTGAAGAAATGCAAGGTGGGGGTGATAGAGATGCAATGAGAGAGAAAATGCAAAAAATGCGTGCCGACAATGATGCAAAGGTAACTGCAGTATTAACAGACGATCAGAAAAAAACTTACGAAGCTTGGCAAAAAGAGCAACGTGCTGAAATGGAAAAACGTAGACAAGGTGGTGGAAATAACTAATCTTGGTAAAATATCAAATAAGAAAAGCGGCTTTATGTCGCTTTTCTTATTTTAGCAGAAAAATAAAATATGCCTGCCAATTTCCCTCCCATTATTTTAGCATCTAAATCGCCACGTAGACAAGAGCTTTTAACCCTTATGGGCTTAGATTTTAAAGTCGAACTAAAAGATGTAGATGAAAGTTACCCACCGGATTTATGTCCTGCAGAAATTGCCGTTTACATTTCAGAACAGAAGGCTAAGGCCTTTACGGCTAATGGTGAAATAGTAATTACAGCTGATACCATTGTGGCCTTAAACGGAGAAATTTTAGGTAAACCTGAAGATAGGGCGCATGCACAAGAAATGTTAAAAAAACTATCGGGAAGCAGACATGAAGTTTTTACAGGTGTAACACTTGTTAAAGGCGATAAAATTCATTCGTTTTACGATAGGACAGAAGTTTACTGTAAATCTGTTACAGCTGATGAAATTGATTTCTACATTGATAATTACAAACCCTTTGATAAGGCCGGAAGTTATGGCGTGCAAGATTGGTGGGGTATTGTCGTAGTAGAGCGCATAGAAGGCTCTTATACAAATGTAATGGGCTTGCCAACAGAAAAGCTTTATAACGAGCTCCTGAAATTTATTTAAAACTCATTGTGGAATTCTCTTAAAAGTTTCATCATCTCTAAAAACAACCACGATGAAAACGAGAATTAACGAAGTTACCATAGCAGAACCCTGTTTGCAAAACTGGGATGAAATGGAAAAAGGTGAAGGTTTTAATTTTTGTAAGGCTTGTAGTAAAAATGTAATTGATTTCTCAGGTTATACCAATGCCGAAATCATCAATGTATTAGCAAATGCAGGGTCGTCAATATGCGGTCGCCTGAGCCAAACTCAATTAAACCAGCTCAACTACCATTTAGCTATTGTGCCAACAAACAATAGAAACTGGATGAAATACCTTGGTGTACTGGCTATAGGAATGAGTATTTTTATGATGGATGCCAGGGCAGAAAATTTGAAAACGCCGATTGAAATAACAAGAGATATAAACAACAAAACAGACGATAAAAAACCAGTTGTACCAAAAAAAATATACGGTTACGTTATCGGTGCTGACAATAAACCTGCAGCAGGAATAAGGTTAGTCATTGTAAATACCGATTTTTTCGCGCTCACTGATAAAAATGGCCGCTACGAAATTACTTTAGGCGATAAGTTTGATGTTAGTAAAAACCAATTAGTGGTTGATAGTATACAATATGCCGCGTTTCTAACGCTCGATTTTTCTAAGGAAAAACAGAACAAACTTAAACTTAAAAAGGCCGAATCGATGATTATGGGCAAGATAATGATTGCACCAAAAAAGAAATAGCCTAAATTAATATTCTCTAAACTCCCGATGATCCATAGCTTATATGGATCATTTTTTATAACAGGCTGGCCAAAACACCCATCTTTAAATCGTAGGTAGAAAGTGTTAATCGGTTTATTTTCGCTCTGCCCAATACATAGTTGGTAATTAGCGCCGCAATCACAATCATATCAATCCTTAAAGGGATCATACCAGGCATTTCCGCCCTTTCTTTATGCGTAGCATTGAGTAGTTTGATCGAAGTTGAAATGTAATCATCGAAATTGAATGCAAAAGTTTTGGCTGTTTTAATGTCTGCTTTTAAGTTGTTTTTTCTAATAATGAGCTCAGCAAATGTTTCGAAGGCCCCAGCAGATCCGATTAAGATTTCAGGATGGTATTTTTCACAGATCTCGAAAAGATCTGCAAGTTGATTTTGAATGTGAAATAAAATGGCATTCTTTTCATTGTCGGATATAGGATCTGATTTAAAGAACTGCTGCATTAAACGTGCCACCCCAATGTTATAACTTTTCTTCCAGATCAGTTTTTCGGGATCGCACAGGATAAATTCTACGCTTCCGCCACCAATATCCATAATCAAAGATGTCTCTGTAATTGCTCCGCTCAGTTTTACACCTTGGTAAATTAATTCAGCTTCTTCATCGCCGCTAATCGTTTCGATGTTTATTCCGGTTCTTTCCTTTACTGCATGTACAAAATCTTGTCCGTTTTCTGCGCTTCTAACTGCAGAAGTAGCCGTAGCCCTTACCTCATTAACCTGATATTCAACAATTGTATGGCTAAACGTTTCCAGGCAGTTCACACCTCTTTCAAGGGCTGCAGGAATGATAATATTGTCGTTAATTTTTCCTTCTCCCAGTTTAACAGGCACATTGGTTTTGTATAAAATTTCCGGCTGATTTCCTGTTGTTTCAGCAATAAGTAAGTGAAAGGTGTTCGTACCCAGGTCGATAACTGCAATGCGCATAGTTTATATTTCGTGTTTTGGAAAGCTTTGCAGTGGTTATTTAGTAACTGTCCTCCTGCTATCCATTAAATTTCGTATTGCTAAATTAAGGGTAGTAGAACGAAATACCATTGCTAACAGGTTTATTTTTCAGTGGCTGTTGGTTTTAGCAGGATAGCAAGTGGCTTATAAGTTTATGCTCTTGCCAGGTTCCCATAAATTTCCCATGGTGTAAGATGTTACCATCTTACATATAAAAATCAAACAACAATCTTCATCCAATTTTATTAATATGATCGAGATAGTCAGATGGTAACATCTGACATCACAAAAATACTATTTTATCAAAGTCTGCAATTGTTTTGCATTATGCAATGCTCCAACTCCCCAGGTATTGTTAAAATATACAAAAACTTCATTAATATTATCTTTAACCTGATTTTTAAAGCCCTTAATCGTATTTATATCATATTCTGATTTATACAATACGGGCTTTCCGTGAAAACGGTAATACATAGTCTCTACATTCTGAATCGCATCGTCAGGTAGAGAAGAAGGATAGCTTTGGCCGCTAAATATGATGTTGTTTTGAGCGAATTTTTTATAGATTTCTTCATCAAACCAACTGATGTGGCGAAACTCTACCACATTTTTAAAATCTGGTGTTAAATTTTCGATCAATAGGTTGAACCGTTCTGCATTATAATCGAACTTTGGTGGAAACTGAAACAGTATACATCCTAATTTCTCTTTTAGTCCGATTTGAATAGCCTCGTAAAAATCGCTTATGAGCTGTTCGCATTCATTGAACTGTTTATAATGTGTAATCAATCGCGGCGCCTTAATTGTAAATAAAAAACCACTCGGACTTTCATTATACCACTTATCGAACGATTTTTGAGTTGGCATTTTATAAAAGGTAGAATTGATCTCTATTGTATTAAAATGTCTGCAGTAATATTTAAACCAATCTTTTTGTGCCAAACCTTTTGGGTAGAAAATCTCTTTCCATTCACGATAATAAAAGCCTGAGCAACCAATTCTCCATTTCATATATAGAAAACAGACTATAAATGGAAAGGTTTATTATCCGTTATTAATTGCGGCGAAAATAATCAACGAGACGCCAATATAGCCTGATAGTTTTAAGTAAATGTTGCCTTTTTTATTTAGAAAACCTAATACCACCATCGTTAATAAGTACAGCATTGAAAGTGCTAAATATCCAGTAAACGGTGGATGATTGTTTTTTAATTGCGATTCGTTTTTTGTCGAAGCAAAGAAAACCTCAATGAGGACTGGTGAAATCCAACCGATTAAATACAATACAAATATTATCGATGCTATTGGGTACTTTCTGAAAATGGTAGTGAGTTCGTTCATGTTCTGAAATTAATACCGGTTTTATGGATATGTAACCCAAAAAAGTAAGCAATTTATGTTCAGATATCTGTGGTGTCATATGTTACCATCTGATACGGCAAAAATGGATTAACCCAAGTTTACTGGAATGGTTCTTATAGTCAGATGGTAACATCTGACTTCACTAAATACCCGTGGTGTCAGATGTTACCATCTGATAGGGTGAAAAATGGATTATCAAAGTTTACCGGAATAGTTTTTATAGTCAAATGGTAATATCTGACTTCACTAAATACTCGTGGTGTCAGATGTTACCATCTGATACGGCAAATGTGGATTACCCAAGTTTATTGGAATGGTTCTTATAGTCAGATGGTAACATCTGACTTCACTAAAAAATAGGGACTTTTGGTACGATGCTTTATAAAACAAAAAACCGATGCTTGCGGCACCGGTTTTTCGATTTATATTTAATCAATTACTCGAAGTATTCTTTCATTCTTTCGAAGAAACTTTTATCATTTTTACCCGGTTGAGGCTTAAAGTTTGGCGATTCACGTAATTTCTCTAAAGCGTTACGTTCATCACTACTTAAAGCTTTTGGTGTCCAGATGTTGATGTGGATAATCTCATCACCTCTATGATAAGAATTCACTTCTGGTAAACCTTTACCTTTTAAGCGTAATAATTTTCCGCTTTGTGTACCCGGATCGATTTTGATTTTTGCTTTACCATCAATGGTTGGTACTTCAATGCTCATCCCTAAAGCAGCATCAACGAAGCTTAAATGTAAATCGTAAACGATATTGTTGCCTTCGCGTTTTAAGGTTTCGTGTGGCGTTTCTTCAATTAAGATAATTAAATCGCCTGGGATACCGCCATTAGGTGCAGCATTTCCTTTTCCGCTCATGCTTAATTGCATACCTTCACTTACACCTGCAGGAATATTGATGGTAATGGTTTCTTCGCCACGTACAACACCATCTCCATGACAAACTGTACATTTTGAGGTAATTTGCTGACCGCTACCGTTACAGGTAGGGCAGGTAGATGCTGTTTGCATCTGGCCTAAAATTGTATTGGTTACTCTACGTACCTGGCCACTACCACCGCAGGTACCACAAGTACTTACCGATGATTTATCTTTCGCACCAGAGCCATCGCAGGTTTTACAAACAATTAGTTTATTAACCTTGATTTTCTTTTCTGCACCATGTGCAATTTCCTCAAGTGTTAATTTAACTTTTATACGTAGGTTAGAGCCTTTGGCTACACGACGACCACCACGTTGCTGACCGCCACCACCACCGAAAAAGCTTTCGAAAGGATTGTGACCGCCAAATACATCGCCGAAATTGCTAAAAATATCGTCCATGTTCATGCCGCCACCGCCGTAACCACCGCCACTTGCGCCTCCAACACCCGCATGACCGTATTGATCATAACGTTGTTTTTTATCTGGACTGCTTAAAACTTCATAAGCTTCGGCAGCTTCCTTAAATTTATCTTCAGCAGCTTTATCTCCTGGATTTTTATCCGGATGATATTTAATCGCCATCTTGCGATAAGCTTTCTTTATCTCATCAGCGGCTGCGCCCCTAGTTACGCCTAATACGTCGTAATAATCTCTTTTACTCATCTTCTTTATAAACGTTGAAATGTTTGAAAGTTGAAACGTTTAATGTTCCTGACCCAAAAACAAACACCAGTTTTATTAATTTTCTTGCTTGGGGTTAATTGTTGCTATTGCTACTGCAACTTTCCAACTTTTAACCTTCCAACTTTTCAATTTCCTTACGCTCCAACTACAACTTTAGCAAAGCGGATTACATTATCATTTAAGGTATAACCTTTTTCAACTTCGTCGATCACTTTCCCTTTAAGATCATCGCTAGGAGCAGGGATATTGGTAATTGCTTCGTGGAAATCGGTATTGAAAGGCTGACTGATGCTTTCTACATCTTTCAATCCTTTTTGTGCTAAAGTGTTTTTTAGCTTTGTGCTTACCAATAAAATGCCTTCTTTAACCGGGGCAACGTCAGTAGCAGTTTCCATTGCTTTTAATGCACGGTCAAAATCATCTAAAACAGGTAAAAGTGAAACAATTACATCTTTACCTGCCGTTTGCAACAATTCTACGCGTTCTTTTTGTGTACGACGTTTATAATTATCGAACTCAGCATATAAGCGTAAATATTTGTCGTTAAGTTGTTGAACTTCCGCTTGCAATTTTTCTTCTGCAGATAATTCGGGCGCCTGCTCAGTTTCAGCGATAGGAGCATCAGTATTCTCTACATTCTCAGCAGTATTTTCTGATGTATTTTCAGGATTCATTATATTTTCTTCTTTATCGTTATTTTTCTTCTTATTAAACATAATACTGGGCTGAATTTTTTTGTTTTGATCTCAACTATTTTGCCATAAACGGAAATCAGCCAAGCTGTCAGATTTATTTGTATTTATCTGAACAGATTGGCTGATTAGCTGACGGATGTCAGAATTTTTTATACGATTTGTGCATCTTCATGCACAACTCCATTCTCACATTTAATAATGCGCGAAGGGAAAGTGCGGATGATATGGTAATCGTGTGTAGCCATTAATACCGCAGTTCCGGCCTGGCTAATTTGTTTTAAAAGGGTTACAATTTCTTCTGATGTTTCCGGATCTAAATTTCCTGTAGGCTCATCAGCAAGAATAATTTCCGGATCATTTAACAAAGCTCTCGCAATAACAATACGCTGCTGCTCGCCACCAGAAATTTCGTGTGGCATTTTTTTGATTTTAGAACGCAAACCAACTTTGTCTAAAACATCTTTAATGCGTTCATTAATTAGTTTTTCGTCTTTCCAACCTGTTGCCTTAAGCACAAATTCAAGGTTTTTTTCAATGGTTCTATCGGTAAGCAATTGAAAATCCTGAAAAACTACTCCCAATTTACGGCGTAAAAACGGCACCTGACTTTCCTTCAGGTTTTTAAGGTCGAAACCAGCAATATTACCTTCGCCATTACCAATATGTAAGTCGCCATATAATATTTTAAGCAAACTGCTCTTGCCCGAACCTGTTTGACCGATCAGGAAGACAAATTCGTCCTTTTCGATGTGTAAATTTACGTTTGAGAGGACTAGATGTTTCTGTTGAAAAACATCAACATTGCTTAAATGAATTACTGAGTTGCCTGCCATATTATATTTCTAATTTTGCAATCTGCCCGAAAGGCAAATCTTTAACCATTTCCATAATGTATTCTTGCTTGTCGCCAAGTCCGAGTTTTTCCAGCGATTTATCAGGCCTATCAACCCTAAAATAAGCTA
This sequence comes from Pedobacter sp. R-06, assembly GCF_049913135.1. Classification (NCBI taxonomy): domain Bacteria; kingdom Pseudomonadati; phylum Bacteroidota; class Sphingobacteriia; order Sphingobacteriales; family Sphingobacteriaceae; genus Pedobacter; species Pedobacter sp. R-06. The sequence goes on from NZ_CP183977.1 coordinate 904,799, forward strand.
AAAGTGTAAACTTGTCATCTCTTAACTGTACGTAATCTGGAATTTTGGCTATGCCTTTAACTTTAACGATATACATTGTGCCCAAAAATAGCATTTCCAAATGATAAGCGAAAGTAAGAAGTCCTTTTTATCTCATCAGCATTACCCAGCCGGTATAGGTTTTAAAATCTTTGTTTAAATAAATGCTATAATAATATATTGCCGGAGGAAGATCTTTCCCATTCATTTTCCCATCCCAGGCTTTAAAAGTTCCGGTGCTCTGGTAAACGAGCTGGCCATATCGGTTGGTTACTTTCACAATTGAATTGGGGAAAGATGTAATAGACGGAATATTCCACATATCATTTACATTATCGCCATTTGGCGTAAAGGTATTGGGGATTACCACTTTTGGATAAACCTTGATGAAAACCTCATCGCTACTACTGTTACAGCCCAAATTTGAACTCGCATGTAAAGTATAGGTAATATCTTCAGTTGGTGTAGCAATGGGACTAAGTTTGGTGGGGTCGTCAAGATAATCTGATGGTGTCCAGAAATAGGTAAAATCATCGCCACTCACTTTACCATTTAAAATTGTTGATTGTCCGGTTACGATTGTTTGATCTGCACCTGCATTGGCCACTACATTTTTATTTACGTTGACAGTGATTTGTGCATACGTAGTACAGCTGTAATTAGATACCTGAACCGTATATGTCGTAGTTTCAGTTGGTGCGGCGATTGGGTTAGGGATTTGTGGATCAGACAAGCCTTTTGATGGGTGCCAAAGGTAGGCAGAACCACCTGACACTTCTAACTGAACAGATTGGCCTTCACAAATGGTTGCATTTTGAATATTGGTTATTGGAATTACTGGCTCAAAAACCTCAACGGTTGTTGTTGCAGGTGATGTACACCCATTTGCAGCCACCTGAACAGTATAAATGCCCTCCATTGCTTTAGTTGCATTGGTTATCGTTGGGTTCTTCTCAGCAGAAAGGAACTGACCATCTGGACCATACCATTTATAACTTGTTCCTCCAGAGGCATTTAATCGAATGGTGCCACCAATACAAACTTCGCCAGAATTTTCGGCTTTGGCAGTGGGTAAAGGATTTACAGTAACCTCTATCGGCTCTGATACTGCCCTGCAGTAAGTTCTATCGATATTGCCATTCATAGCCGTAATTAACCGATATTGATAAGTGCCAGCTATGCGATCTGAAAAATCTATAGCAGCTTGTTTCGTTGTTTTGCCAACAATGTCAGCCCAACCGCTACCTGTATTTTCCTGCCATTGATAAAATGCGTTTGTATATCCTGCAGTAATATTTGCATCTAAAATGAAATTGCTGGTATTCCCCTCACACATGTTTAATAAAGAGGCATTCGTGTTAAAAAATGGAGCGATAGCTGGGCCACAAGCTTGTACGGTGATATCATCCAAAGCAAAATCATTACCACTATTTGTTGGTGTGTTATTAATCAACTGTAAGATTACCGTTGGGCTATTGCTATTACTAAAGTCAACGGAATATTGATGCCATGTTCCATCTGCGGGTACATTTTCGGTTGGTTTTTCGCCTAATATATTATTATTGGGATCGGTTATACGCAAGATCATATTTGGATTTTGAGCATTGGCAGCAGGCGAATTTGTATTTAATACCCAAATGGATAAACGTAAAGTGGTATTTGGGCATAGATTATCCATTCGCTGCTCAAAAAATACAGTTCGAGTTGCTATACCATCAATTAAAAGCATCAAACCATTGGGATCTCCGGTATGATCAGCATGTGGCTGCCAGTAAATAGGGTATGGATTACCAGGGGTAGCAGGTGTTTTAACTAAACCCGATTGGTTGGCAGTTAAATTACGTGGGCTTACTCCCGGAGGACCAACAAAAGTTGTATAAGTAGAAGCGCCTGGTGCATACTGCTCCAATGGTCCATACCAGCTGTCGGTATTGTTTCCCTGCCCAAAGGTCTGACTAATGAGGGGTTGTCCAAAAGTTCCGCTACAAAGCTGCGCTTTTGCAAAATTTGCAAACAGGAGGATAGAAAGAAAAAATAACGCTTTTGATAGAGAGTGCATTTACTGGCTCAGGTTTATGCAATATTAAATAAATTTAAAATCTAAATGCCATCAATGAGCAAAGTCACTCACCATATTAGTTTAACCCATTCAAAAACTCAACGGTATTTACATTATCTGCATAGTCCCAAAGTTTGGGATGCTGGCTTTGGCCAAAACCGAAAGTGTTTAAACTTAAAGGCGATTTGCTAATCACGCATTGAATGTTTTCTGATTGGTTTTTCAGTTTATCTTCAAGCTCCTGTAACTGCTCGTATTCTTCATAAAAAAGAACAGCCAAGGGCGATGTCAGGTGCTTATCTTCTTTTAATAACAAGAAGCCATTGTCGAAGTGTTTAGCCGCATTAACCAGATAGATAGATTTATTGTAATCGTAATTATTATTGTATTTAAAGTGGTTAATAATAGGCTGAAAACTTTCTATACCTTCGTAAAAATTAGCAATATCATATCCTTTTGGGATATAGATTTTAGAAACATTTCTACAGCCTAAGCCAAAATAATCAAAAATATCGTTACCAAGATTTTGAATGTCCTCGAAACTTTCCGAACCATCTAGAACTGCAACACTGTTCCTGTTTTTTCTGATAATATTGGGCACTTTACTGAAATAATAGTCGAAATAGCGGGATGAATTGTTGCTTCCGGTTGCAATAACAGCGTCAAAATCTTTTAAACGCTCTACATATTCTATTTTATCCCCGAAAGCAGGTTCTACTTTAATCAGTTCGGCAATTACGGCTTTAATTAATTTATCATCAGCCGAAGAAAGTTTGATTAAAGCAATATTACCTGTGGCCAATACACTTAAAACATCATGTAAACCCACCATTGGAATATTCCCTGCCAGTATTAAACCAACCTTTTTTGGAGTTGTGCTAAACTTAACCGATTTGAACCAAATGGCCAAATCAGCCTCATTTAACATTTCAGCAAAAGATAAAATAGATTTTTTTATGTTCTCTGAGGTAAACCATGCATTAGTACTTTCGGCACTATAAAATGCATTTCCTAGTATGTCAGTAGGGTTTGTAAGCAATTTGCCCAGTTTGCTGAACGCGATTATTACTTTTTCTTGAGTTAATGCTGACATATTTAGAATTATTATTAAGTGATTATATCTTATATTTGCAGCGCAAAGGTAAACTAAGCAAAAGAATTAGACGAAAACATGGCGATTAAAATAACAGATGAGTGTATAAATTGTGGGGCTTGCGAACCAGAATGTCCTAATAACGCAATTTACGATGCCGGTACTGCATGGCGTTTTTCTGATGGTACAAATTTAAATGGTATCATTGATTTTGGTAATCAACAAATTGAAGCTGATGCAGCTCAAGAAGCAGTTTCGGATGAAGTTTATTATATTGTATCCGATAAGTGTACAGAGTGTAAGGGCTTTCATGATGAACCTCAGTGTGCGGCAGTATGTCCGGTAGATTGTTGCGTAGACGACGAAGATATCCGTGAAACAGAAGAAGAATTATTGGCGAAGAAAGCTTGGTTACACCAGGAAGGATAAGCTTTATAAAATATATACATATTAAAGGCGCCATTTGGTGCCTTTTTTAGTTTCCAGATAATCTATAATTTTTTTTATTCTTTTTTTAACGGTAAAATCACCTCTAATCTGTAAAATTTCTTTGTTTAAATCTTTAATCCAATCCTCATGTACTTTTAACGACCTGCCTGTGAAGCCAGATTTGATCGGATCAATATCATAGTTAGTTGCCCATTCGATAAAATCCTGATAGTTTTTTATTCTTTCAGGATCCTGATAAATTACAGATCCGTAACGTTCAAATTCTCTTTTTTTTAATCTATTCAACCTCACTTCTGGAGGAAGCCAAAGAAATACAATCAGATCAAATTCTGGAAAAATATCATCGCCCCAGCTCAAACTTGAGCCACCAAAAACCCAATGATCACTTTCTGTTAAAGCCATTTTTATGAGGTCATTTCTTTCCTTAGGATTCCGTTTTGTTGTAAATGGAGGATTTGTAGGTATCCAGAAGTATTCATCACTGTCAAAATAGGTGAGGTTTAATTTTTTTGCCAAGGCTTTGCCCAGTGTAGTTACGCCAGAACCAGAAGCTCCAAATATGTGAATTTTCATTTGTTTGAACTGAATTTAGCTCAAACATCGCATTTATTAGGAATAATCAAAACCGGACAAGCAGATTTTCTCGCCACGTGTTCGGCAACACTTCCCATTAAAAAATGGTACAAGCCCGTACGTCCATAAGTGCCAATAACAATTAAATCTGATCCCCACTCGTCCGATTGTTGGATAATACCATGCGCTGCGGTGTCAACAACACTTAAATAAGTGGTTTTTGCACCTTTGCTATATTTCGTCTCCATTTCTTTAAGCAAAATATGGCTGTTTTCTTCGCTGTTGTCATATGTTTCTAAAAACACCGGCGCCAAGGTTAAATCGGGGTTTACGTTAGCCGGAATAGGCTCGATAATGTTAACCAATGCTACTTCTGCTCCAAATTTTTCAGCCATGTCGTAACCGGCTTTGGCCGCTTTTTCTGAGCAGGTACTGTTATCAACGGCAATTAATATTTTTTTAAAATTCATGGCGAGCAGATTTAAAGGGTGATCATCATAAAAATAACAAATTTGTGCGCAAAATGTTAGGCAATGGATGTATTTTATTAGTTTTACAATAGTTTCACGAGCATATTTAAATGGAAAATCAATACGGTATTTGTAGGGTTGCTGTAGCGGCATTAAGAGCTGATGCATCAGATAAAGCAGAAATTGTTTCGCAACTTTTATTCGGCGATCATGTAGAAGTTATTCAGAAGGAAGAACGCTGGTGGCTCATTCAAAATGGCTACGATGGTTACGAAGGTTGGATGGATTTCAGACAACTGGCCCCGATTACCCAAAGTCAGTTTGCAGCAATGCACGATTGTAAACTACTTGCTCCATTAAGTTTCAATAATGTATTAACAGCTGCAGATGGAAGTTCGTATCATTTAAGTCCGGCAAGTAACCTTCCTTTTTTAAAAGACGGTTTTTGTTATGCAGGCGAGGAAAAATTTAAACTGAATTTCGAAGCATACGACAATAGTGCTGTAGATTTTACCAATAAAGTTGCCGAAACAGCCAAATTTTTTCAAAATATCCCATACCTATGGGGTGGAAGACATTTGTTTGGCTTAGATTGCTCTGGTTTTGTACAAACCGTATTTAAGATGTTAGGCATTAAGTTGAACCGCGATGCTTCACAGCAGGCCGAACAGGGTGAACTGGTGGGTTTCCTGGCTGAATGCAAAGCTGGAGATGTTGCTTTTTTTGATAACGACGAAGGCCGGATTACCCATGTAGGAATTATGTTAAGCCCGAACGAAATTATCCATTCCTCAGCCAAGGTAAAAATTGATCCGATTGATGATCAGGGGATTTTTAATAAAGAATTGGGAAAATATTCGCACAAATTGAGAATTATCAAACGTTTTGTGGAATAATAGCTGAAAATGTATCCTATATAAAAGATACATTTTTTATGCCATCTAAATTTAAAATTCAAATCTCAAATCCTTGTCATGAAGAGTGGGCAGGAATGCAAGCTGATTCAAACGGGAAATTTTGCAGCTCCTGCCAAAAATCTGTAATAGATTTTACCCATTTTACCGATACAGAGTTAAAACGGTGGTTTAACCAAAATCAAGGGAATAGTTGTGGAAGATTTAAGCCCGAGCAGCTTGATCGTTATATAGGTGGCAAAACTGTAGCATTTTTCAAAGTTTTTAAACCCAGTTTAATCGCAGCTTCAATTTTTGCATTTTTAAGTATTCCTAAACTCGGTTACGCAAAACATGTAGATGCATTAGAAACTGGATTTCTTCAGTACAAGCAAGTTTCGGAAGATTTAGAGATGGAATATACTTTTATAAAAGGAAGAGTATATAATCTGGAAGGAATTGGCTTAAATCATATAAACATCGAATTAAAAAATCAAAATATTTATGCTGAAACGGCCGCCGATGGCTCCTTCTATATTAAAATTAAAAAACCAAGAAACAGCACCATTGGCGAATTAATTTTTACTTCGAACGCATTTGAGACTAAAAAGAGTTTATTTCTTTTAGGAGAGGAAAAAGAGATCTCTGTTGTTTTACAACATGCAATGCAAATGGATTTTATAAACAAAATGGTTGTTGATAAGATAAGCGAACAATTGGAAGGAAGGCTTGGTGGTATTTCGATAAAAACAACTGTAAGCAGGAGGATTGTGAGCGGTGTTATAAATATCTTTAGATAATTAGCAAATTAAATTTTATGAGCTCAAATTTTAAAATCCAGATTTCCAATCCTTGTCATGAAAAATGGGGCGAGATGATCGATAATAATACGGGGAAATTCTGCAGTTCATGTCAAAAATCAGTTGTTGATTTTACCAATTTCTCCGATCGCGAATTACATATTTGGTTTACAGAAAACCAGGGCAAAAGCTGTGGAAGATTTAAGCCCGAACAGCTTGATCGTTTAATTCGTGTAAAATCGAATTTTGCAATTAGCCGATTTAAACCTAGCCTGATTGCTGCTTCTTTATTGGCTTTTTTGAGTTTTCCGAAATTGGGTAATGCAAATATTTCTTCATCATACCCCACAGTTCAGACGGATAATAAGAAATTAATAAAAGATGATGTTTTAAAAGAAAACGGCGAAGATTATTTTGTTACCATACGAGGTAAAGTTATCGGTAAAGAAGATAAGCTGCCGTTAATTGCCGTGAGTATCAGGATTAAAAATTCAAAGATTGGAACAACTACTGATAGAAATGGAGACTTTGAGTTAAGACTGAATAGAAAAGATTTTAATAATAATGTAATTCTGGATATCAGGTATATTGGATTTGAAAGTAAAGAGCTAAAAGTAAATCTCGGTAAAAATGATGTTATTTTTGTTAAAATGAAAATGGATCAATCTATTTTAGGTGGACTGGGCATTATTAAGCAACCTACATTTTTAGAGCGAATGAGCCAGTTGTTAAATGGCTAGGTTAAACATATTCCATCTTCCAAACCATTACCTGTCGGTCATCACCTGTAGAAATGAGGTATTTACCATCATGGCTCCAGATAATTTTATTTATCGAATGGGTATGGCCTATGCCTGCTTTCTCTAAACTTAAAATTTTATATAACTTGAAGTTCTCTGCATCCCAGAGTTTAATGCTTTTATCCTGGCTGCTTGTAGCGAAATAAGGCAGGGTAGGGTGAAAGGCAATATCGTAAACAGTAAACATATGTGCCGGAACGGTTTCTCTGAGTCCGTAATTGGGCAGATCCCATATTTTTAGCTGTGCATCCCTGCTTCCCGAAATTAAGTATTTACCTGTAGGATGGTATGCCAAAGAGGTAACAGGTAATGAATGCCCTTCGAGAGATTGTTTGAGGCTATAATCAGCCAGGTTATAAATCCTGATCAGGTGATCTTTACAACCAAAGGCTACTTCACTTTCATTAGGTGCAATTGCAATGGCCCTAACCGTATCGTAAGCCACCTGAAAACGATAAATCTCTGTAAAATCTATTAACGACCAAACCGCAACCGTTCCATCTTCACCAGTGGTTAGAAGTTCATTTTTACCCTTTACGGTTTGTATATTGAAAATGGGTTTGGTATGTGCATTGATTCTGGCAATTACTTTCTGATCATCAAAATCATAAACGCTAAATGCACCACTGCGTTCACCGATAAATAATTGTTTATTATAATAGTGTAAACAATATACCGAGCTCTGTACAGGCATTTTAACCTTTACAAAAGCCATGGTATTTAACGACCACTCTACAACCCCCTTATCGTTCCCCGCACTAAAAAATACGCCATCCTCATTTGAGTTGGCAAGTGCATAAACAGGATTTTGGTGTCCAGGAAGGGTTTGTAGGTGTTTGAGCATTTCTTGAGGTTTAGGGTTTAGGGTTTAGGGTGTAAGGTTGGGCATCTGGCACCTTAAACCTTACATCTTTTACCTCAAACCTTATTTATGTCTTTTTTCTAAATTCTTAGCAATATCCTGAATCGATAATCCTTTTTCTTTCAATAAAAATAAGAGGTGGAAAACAAGATCAGATGCTTCTCCAATGAGTTCTTCTTCCGATTCAGCAAGGGCGGCGATTACGGTTTCTACACCTTCTTCACCAACTTTTTGGGCAATCTTATTTAGTCCCTTACTACGCATTTTGTTAATGTAAGAACCTTCAACCGGATTTTCATATCGATCGTTGATGATGTTTTCGAGTTCGAAAATAAAGTTTTGGTTAAAATCTGTTTTAAAACAGCTGCGGCTTCCGGTATGGCATGTTGGACCAACGGCATCCGCTTTAATCAGAATGGTGTCGTTATCACAGTCTACAAAAAGTTCTTTAACAAATAAAAAGTTGTTGCTGGTTTCACCTTTTGTCCAAAGGCGGTTTTTAGAGCGTGAAAAGAAAGTTACTTTGCCTTCGGCTTGGGTTTTTTCCAGTGCTTCAGCATTCATGTAACCCAGCATTAAAACCTCTAAAGTTTTGTAATCCTGAATGATTACAGGAACCCCCCAGCCCCCTGAAGGGGGAGTTTTGCCAAAGTCAACTTGGCTAAGATCTATTTTTTTTTTAATCATTTAAGTATTTTTTTTTAAGTCCCCTTTAGGGGATTTAGGGGTTTATATTCTAACAGGAATATTGTTTCTTTTCAATTCTTGTTTTAAATCAGGGATCAGGATTTCGCCATAATGAAATACCGACGCTGCCAGTGCGGCATCAACATTGGCTTTTTGAAAAACCTCGGTAAAATGCTCCATATTACCAGCTCCACCTGATGCTATAATCGGTATATTGATCATTTGGTTAACTTTACTGAGCAATCCACAATCAAAACCTGCTTTTGTGCCATCATGGTCCATCGAGGTTAACAAAATTTCTCCTGCGCCTAAATCTTCAGCCTGTTTAATCCAGTTTTCGGTTTCCAGTTCGGTAATTAGCCTTCCTCCATTTAGGTGGACCATGTTTTTACCGTTTACATATTTAGTGTCGACTGCCAAAACCACAAACTGCACACCAAAGGTTTTAGCCAGATCTTCTATTAATTTAGGATTCCGAACTGCTGCCGAATTGATGCTGATTTTATCTGCCCCTGCATTTAATAATGCTTCGGCATCCGCAATTTCTGTTATTCCCCCGCCAATGGTAAAAGGAATGTTTAATTGACGAGCAACCGATTTAACCATTTCAATCATCGTTTTACGACGCTCGTGAGTGGCCGTAATATCCAGAAAAACCAATTCGTCGGCACCTTGTTGTGCGTATTGTGCCGCCAGTTCAACCGGATCGCCAGCATCACGTAAATCAACAAAGTTTACACCTTTTACTGTACGGCCGTCTTTAACGTCTAAACAAGGGATTATTCTTTTCGAAAGCCCCCCGCCCCCTAAAGGGGGAGATGCAAGCTGTTTAGCCTGTATGGTTTCTTTTATTTTTTCCAAAACTGAGTCTAAATTATTGTAAAGTTCAGTATTTTTAAATCTAATTATCTTTATTCCAAATTGTTCGATAATCCTTTGTCTTTCAATATCATTATTGGAAACTTCCGGTAGATCATGAATGCTTCCATCTAATTCAATAATTAATTTTACCTCATGACAGTAAAAGTCAGCGATAAAACATGAAATGGGATGTTGTCTTCTAAATTTTACTCCTAATTGTTTATTACTGATGACTTGCCATAGCAAATTTTCTGCTTCAGTAACATTATTTCTTAGGCGTTTAGCATTTTCAAAAATTATATTTGATGCACCATAAAACATATTAGGTTCATTGACTTGTAAAAAATCAAAATCATCCTCATTTATTTTATAGGTCATCTTTATTAACTATGCTATTAACTCCCCCTTTAGGAGGCTGGGGGGTTAGATACTTGACAAGGCCTTCAAATTCCACTCTTTAATTTCTTCGATGGTAATGCGGTCTTCGTAAATTGCTTTTCCAACCACTACACTTCTAATTGGGTACTTGGCCAGGTCGTAGATATCCTGCATCGAACTTACACCACCTGATGCGATCAGTTTAATCATAGGCGAATGTTCAAGCAGTTTTTCGTATAAATCTATCGCTGCACCGCCTAATTTTCCATCTTTGCTGATATCGGTGCATAAGAAACGGAAAAAACCCAGTGAAAGACATTTGTCAACGTAATCCATTAGTTTAATCGGCGAACTTTCCATCCAGCCCGAATATTTAATTACCTCATCCAAAACATCGATTGCAATAACGATGCGGTTGGCGTAATCGTCTTTTTTAGCAAAAGCTTCGCTTAATTGAGGTAGGAAATCAGGGTTGGTAATGGCCTGTGTACCTACAATTACGCGGTGTATCCCGGCATCAAGCAAATTGGTCACTTGCTCAATGGTTCTGATACCACCACCGTACTGCACCTTCATTTCGGTTTTTTTAATAATCTCGAAAAGTGCTTTTTGATTGCTAAAATCGCCTTTGGCTCCGTTTAAATCAATAATATGGATGAAATCTGTACCATTTGAGCGGTATTTTTCTATCATTTCGGGGATCGAAACATCATATTCTGTTTTTTGGTTGTAATCGCCTTCACGAAGACGGACAACTTTTCCATCCAAAATATCAATAGCAGGTATTATGTACATTTTATAAGCTTAAGTTTGAAAAATTTTTTAATACTAGTTCGCCGGCTTTTCCCGATTTCTCAGGGTGGAACTGAACGCCGTAAAAATTGTCTTTTTGTACCGCTGCCGAAAACTTTAAACCATAATCAGCAGATGCGATGTCAAAAGTAGGGTTATATTCAATAAAGTACGAATGCACAAAGTAAAATTGTGTATTATCTTCAACACCTTCAAATAGTGAATTGTTTTTCGGACTCACCGCATTCCATCCCATGTGTGGTATTTTGATATTCAGCGACTTATCAAATTTTTTGGTTTTAACCGGAACGATATTTAAAAGCGCTGCATCGCCCTCTTCTGAATGTTCGGTAATAAGCTGCATGCCCACACAAATGCCAAGAACGGGTTTTGTTAGTTTTTTAATGGCTTCAACCAATCCTGTTCCTTTCAGTTTTTCCATGGCTGCCCCCGCATGGCCAACTCCAGGGATGATGATGCGGCTATATTTTTCGAGGTCGTTTTCGGTGTTTACCATGCCGTAGGTTACATTTAAGCGATCTAATGCTGCGGTAAGGGAGAAGATGTTGCCTGCTCCGTAATTTACTATTCCAACCCCTAAATCCCCTGAAGGGGACTTTGAATTTTTATCGTTCATACAATTTGCATTATATTTTTGTTCTTGTTTTGAAAATGAATGTCAGCTTTTCAAAGTGCTGTAGTCCCGCTATTCGTTTCAAGTCCCGATGAAGAATCGGGAGCTTTCCACTGCTATCGGGTTTATTAACAGCGGATGGGGGTCAAAACCCTCCGCCTTAAACCTTTCAGCCTTCCACCTTTCTTACAATAGTCCCTTTGTGCTTGGCAAAACCATTTTCTCTGCATCGCGTTTGATTGCCATTTTAATTGCTTTCGCAAATGCTTTAAAAATAGCTTCAATCTTATGGTGCTCGTTATCACCTTCTGCTTTTACGTTTAAATTGCATTTTGCAGCATCACTGAACGATTTAAAGAAATGATAAAACATTTCTGTAGGCATATCGCCAACTTTCTCACGTTTAAATTCAGCATCCCAAACAATCCAGTTTCTTCCCCCAAAATCGATGGCAACCTGTGCCAAACAATCGTCCATAGGTAAGCAAAAACCATACCTCTCAATACCTAGTTTATTGCCTAATCCTCTAGCAAAGGCTTCTCCAAGCGCAATTCCAGTATCTTCTATGGTGTGGTGCTCATCAATATGTAAATCGCCTTTAGCAATAACCTCTAAATCTACACTTCCATGTCTGGCAATCTGATCAAGCATATGATCGAAGAAATTTAAACCGGTTTCGATTTTGGCTTTTCCTGTTCCATCCAGATCAAGGTTAATGGTAATGTCGGTTTCGTTGGTTTTGCGTTCGTGGTGAATTTTTCTGCTTCCTGCTTTAAGCAAGTTGTAGATATCTTCCCATTTCTTGGTTTCCAGAATAATCACATCCAACAACGTTTCATGTTTGTCTAATGCTTCAGTAGAACCCAATGCATCATTCTGACGAAGGAAAATTGCCTTAGCGCCCAAATTTTTGGCCAAAACCACATCATTTAGTCGGTCTCCAATTACAAAAGAATTTTTTAGATCGTAATCTTCGCTAAAATATTTGGTTAATAAAGCAGTGCCCGGTTTGCGGGTAGGCGCGTTGTCTTTCGCAAAAGTTCTATCAATCACAATTTCACTAAAATGAACGCCTTCGCCTTCAAAAGTATCCAACATAAAATTGTGGATCGGCCAGAAATTTTCTTCAGGATTTGAAGGTGTTCCCAATCCATCCTGATTGGTAACCATTACCAGTTCGTAATCCAGTTCGGCGGCAATTTTCGATAAATAATATAATGAGCGCGGATAGAATTTAAGCTTCGCAAAACTATCTACCTGTTCATCTTCAGGCTCTATATTTAACGTTCCATCGCGGTCTATAAACAATACTTTTTTCATTGGAATATAATTTGTTTCTAACGGTAATGAAGCTATCATGAGCATATTTTTCACAATTTTCTATTTGATTTTTGTGTTCAAGAGCTCGCAGGTTCGGTTCATTGCTGTTTGCGAGCGGTATGCTCATGATGGTTTCATTTTAAAAATTTTCTAGAACAGTTAATAGTTTGTCGTTTTCTTCTTTTGTACCCACTGTAATCCTCAAACATCCTTCACACAAAGTTACTTTAGAGCGGTCGCGTACAATGATACCCTGATCAACCAAAGTGTCGTAAATTTTTAAAGCATCGGTAACTCCTACCAAGATAAAATTAGCATCAGAAGGATATACTTTTTTAACAATATTTAGTGTAGTTAAAGCCTTACTTAAACGGTCTCTTTCTGCAACAGATTCTTTAATCCAATCGTTCACCTGAGCGATGTTTTTTAGCGCTTCAAAAGCTAAATCCTGCGTAGCCTGATTGATGTTGTAGGGTGGCTTAATTTTGTTCAAAACATCAATCACTTTTGTTGAAGAAAATGCCATGCCTAAACGTAATGCGGCAAGCCCCCAGGCTTTCGAAAAAGTTTGTAAAACTACCAGATTTCCGTACTCGGTTAACTCCTGAATAAAGGTCTTTTGTCGGGCGTAATTAATATACGCTTCATCCACCACAACGATGCCATTAAAGTTGGCTAGAATGGTTTCAATATCTTCGCGGTTTATGGAATTTCCGGTCGGATTATTTGGTGAACAAATGAAAATTAATTTCGTGTTTTTATCGATCGTTTCTGCGATCTTCTCCATGTCTAATTGGAAGTTCGGGAGCAGGCTAACTTTGCGTATTTCTACATCGTTTATGTTGGCCGAAACCTCGTACATGCCGTAGGTTGGTGGCAGCACAATTACGTTATCTTTTCCAGGATTACAAAAAGCGCGGAACAATAAATCTATTGCTTCATCGCTACCATTTCCTAAAAAAGTGTTCTCAATTGGCACGCCTTTTATTTTGCTGATCGCATCCTTCAGATCAAGCTGCAATGGATCAGGATAACGGTTGTAATTTGCTGGTAATGGCGAGCCATAACTGTTCTCGTTTGCATCTAAAAAAACTGATGCCTGACCTTTAAATTCGTCCCTTGCGGTAGAGTAGGGGCGAAGGTTTTTTATATTTTCTCTTACTAAATCGTTAATGTCCATTTTAATATTTTTATTCGTCACCGTGAATTTAATTCAGGGTCTTTTTATTATATAGATGCTGAAATAAATTCAGCATGACGTATAATGAAGAAATTTATCTAATTTTTAAGTCTTATCGTTACGGCATTTTTATGCGCATGTAATCCCTCAGCTTCTGCAAGAATTTCAACCGTATTGCCAATGTTATTTAATCCATCAGCCGATAGATGCTGAAAAGTGATCTTTTTCAAAAAAGCATCAGTTGATACGCCCGAATAAGCTTTAGCAAAACCACTGGTTGGTAAAGTATGATTGGTTCCAGAGGCATAATCGCCAACACTTTCTGGTGTAAAGTTGCCTAAAAACACCGATCCAGCGTTGATAATTGACGGAATAAGGCTTTGGAAATGTTCAGTAGCCAATATTAAGTGCTCTGGCGCATATTCATTAGAAAATTGCATCGCCTCATCCAGATTTTCAGCAAAAACTGCATAAGAATTGGCAATTGCTTTGGCCGCTATCTCATTGCGTGGGAGGATAGCAAGTTGATTTTCAATTTCTTTTAAGGTATCAGCAATGATCTGATTAGAAGTAGCCACTAAAATAGCCTGACTATCAGTTCCATGTTCAGCCTGCGCAAGTAGATCTGCAGCAATAAATGATGGGTTGGCAGTTTCATCAGCGATAACCAATACCTCCGATGGTCCGGCGGGCATATCGATAGCTACTTTATTTTGAACCATGGTTTTGGCTGTGGTTACATAACGGTTGCCAGGGCCAAAGATCTTATACACCTGTGGTACACTTTCCGTTCCGAAAGCCATTGCGGCAATAGCTTGTGCGCCTCCAATCAAGAATACTTTTTCGATACCCAGTAGCACTGCACAGTAAGCCAGATAACAATTGGTTTTGCCATCACTTTGTGGGGGAGAACACACCACAATTTCTTTACAGCCTGCGATGATTGCCGGAGTAGCCAGCATTAAAAAAGTGCTTGGTAAAACAGCAGTTCCACCGGGAATATAAAGGCCAACTTTTTCAATCGCCCTCGATTCGCGCCAGCAAACAACGCCTGGCATTGTTTCGATTTTATCTTCAGTTTTTAACTGCGACTGGTGAAAAGTTTTGATATTTAGATAAGCCGTATCAATCGCATTTTTCGCTTCAGCAGGAATGGTAGATGCAATTGCTTTTAATTCTTCTGCATCCAAAAACAGCTTATCGAGATCAACTTTATCAAATGTTTTTGCGAAGTTGAAAAGGGATTGATCGCCATCTTTTTTTACGGTGCTGATGATGTCGGTTACCCGTTCTTCAACCAGTTTGTCGTCTTCAATCTGCCTCGAACAAAGTTCTTCAATTTTTGATTTAGATAAATCTGTATAATTGTAGATTTTCAATGTTTTATAATTTAAAATTAACTAATAGTTAATGTGAGTTTAAACGATTTTATCTGATTATTTTCTCGATTGGCATGACCAAAATTCCTTCAGCACCTGCTGCTTTTAAACTGTTGATTTTATCCCAGAAATCTTCCTCGGCAATTACAGAGTGAACGGCTACCCAGTTCGGTTCGAAGAGTGGAACTACGGTTGGACTTTTTACACCCGGAAGTAAATCGACTACCTTTTGAAGGTTATCTTTTGATACATTTAGTACCACATATTTGTTAGATTTTGCACTGAGTACAGAGCGGATGCGCTGAAGCAATTCTGCAACTTCTGGATTGTCGGCTATCGATTTGTTTCCGATTAAAACAGCTTCCGATTGCATCACATCAGCGAAAGGTTTTAGTCCATTGCTTTTTAATGTTCCACCTGTTGATACGATATCAAAAATGGCATCGCTTAAGCCTAAACCTGGACCAATTTCTACGGATCCGGAAATGGTTCTGATATCAGATTTTATTCCTTTTTCCTGTAAGAATTTTTCGAGTATCACCGGGTAAGAAGTAGCAATCGCTTTGCCATTTAACTCTTCCAGCTTTTGGATATTACTGGTAGCCTGAACAGCAATTTTTAGGGTACATTTTCCGAAGCCTAATTTTTGTAGATAATCTACTTCGGCTTTGGTTTCTACAATTACGTTTTCTCCAACTATACCCAAATCTGCAATGCCATCCTGTACATATTCAGGAATATCATCATCCCGAAGGAAAAGAATTTCTAAAGGAAAATTGGTAACGGTTGAGATGAGGGAACTTTTATAGTTTTCGAAAGATAAACCACAGTTTTTAAGTATTTCTACAGATTTTTCGTTTAACCTACCCGACTTCTGGATAGCGATTTTAAGTGTTTTCAAAGTATTGAATATAGAGTGAACAGGAAATTATTTTACGGAAAAAAGTTTTGAAGTACAAAACAAACATATCATATCGCCTATCGGCGATGGTGTAAATGTAAGTGATGGTTCAAAGTTAAATTCATAAATTATTTCTGCCAGTATCAATGCTTTAGCTGATAAGCGCTGGCAAATATAGTGTTTGAAATGGGAAAACAAAAAATAATGGCACTTAATTTGCCATTATGCTGTTTTTATTGCCAATAACCCTTATTTTGTATTAAAATTTTATTCTTTTGAAAAAGTTTCGCTTTCTAATTCTGCCCTTTATTTTATTTGTTTCTGCCTGTGGATGGTTTAAAAGCCCACCTGAGATCGGGAAAGTATTGTCTGAACATTTCAAAAACAAGATCTACAAAGATTTCGATACTGTAGCTTATGATAGCATTTTTGTGAAAACAATGGACAGTCTTTCGGGCAAGTTCGTCAATCCAAAAACAATTAAGGCCTTTTATGCCAATAATTATGCTCAACCTAAGCTGGTTACACAGTTTTACATCAATGGCGAGTTAGACTCGTTGGCGAATTATTTAGATCAGAGTAAGGTGCATGGCTTTAATCCAAAGATTTTTAAGGGAGATGAGATTAAAAGTTTGTTAGCAGCGTTAACGGCCAATAAATTTAAAAAGGTTGAGGAAAGTTATCCTGTAATAGCCAAATTGGAGCTGTTATCGGCTAATGCCTATCTGAACTACAATAATTACCTTAAATATGGAGTGGTAAATCCACGTACTATTTTTTCGCGTTATTATATTAAAGTTAAACGCCCGGATAGCATGGGGATGACTAATCTTTTAAATAGTAAAAGTCTTGTGGATACCTTAAGGTCCGTCCAGCCAAAATCAGCCCAGTATAAAGCTTTGCAGTCTGCCTATTTAAATACAGATGCAGAAAATGAGAAGCGGATTTTACTATTGAATATGGAACGTTTCCGTTGGAAAATGCCAGAGACAGGAGACAGCTATGTGCAGGTAAATATTCCCGATTTTAGGTTAACCTGGTTTGATAAATCTGATACTGTAATTACGATGAAAGTTTGTGTGGGTGGGAAGCGTGAAAGTGGTTACGAAGAGAAGTTGAAAGCCTTTGCAAAATCGGGCAACCTGGACGATAAACCAAAGAACCATGAGACACCTTTATTGTTCAGCAAAATCAATTCTATTCAGGCCAATCCGATCTGGAATATTCCGGTAAGTATTGCGCAAAGTGAGATCTATTGGATGGCAAGAAAAGATCCATATTATTTATCAAATAGTAACATCAAAGTGTACTATAAAGATAAGCTGATTGGTGAGCCTGATACCATCAATTGGAACAGGTATTCGCGTGATAAATTACCCTTTAAATTTAAACAGGGATCTGGCGGTGGAAACGCTTTAGGAAAATTCAAATTCATCTTCGATAATAGCTCGAGTATTTACCTGCACGATACCAATAATAAGAACGGATTTAATTTGAGTAACCGGGCAATTAGTCATGGCTGCGTACGCATCGAAAAGCCATTAGAATTTGCCGAACTCTTGGTTAAAGATTCTTACACATATGATAAACTTAGGGCAGAAGTAGACTTGCCGCCGATAGATAGTACACACGTAAAATGGTATAAAAAACGCATGGCCCAAAAGGCAGATACCACCAAAGCATTTCAATTAAAACCAGCTTGGTTTGCCCCAAAGAAAAATGTTCCATTAATCATTACCTACATTACTGCCTGGTCGCAAAACGATAAGATTGAATACAGACCTGATGTTTACGGTATGGACGAAAAACTTTGGGCTGCGATGAAAAAGTTCAGGTAGAATTTAATCAACAGTTTCAATCTTCTTGGTTAAAACAATTAACTTTGTGTTGTTTTAACACAAATTGAAAGATGATCGAACAAAATATCAAAATCGCTGTTGATGCCATTGTTTTTGGATACGAAAAAGGAACGCTTTATGTGCTGGCTGTTCAGCAGCGATTTGGTAAACTGGCCGATAGATGGGTTTTACCTGGTGGATTTATTTTAAATGACGAGCCTTTGCTTACAGCAGTTGAGCGCGAACTTAAAGAAGAGGCCGGTATAACCGTAAATTATCTTGAGCAGCTGGGTACTTTTGGTGATGATGTCAATCGTGACGAACGTTTCAGGGTAATTTCTGTAGCTTATTTTGCCTTGGTTAATCCTAAAAATTTTGTCTTAAAAGCCGATACCGATGCTAAAGATGCGAAATGGTTTCCTGTTACTCAAATTCCTGAATTGGGCTACGATCACAATGAAATGGTTAATCTCGCACATCGGCGTTTAAAAAGTAAACTCACTTACCAACCGATCGGTTTTGATCTGTTGGATCAGGAATTTCTCTTTTCCGATCTTGAAAATCTGTACTGTACCATTCTGGAAAGAGATATAGACCGGCGAAATTTCAGAAAAAAAATTCTAAGTTTTGGAATTGTTACAGAAACAGATAAAGTGGTTAAAATGGGTGCTAGTGGCAGACCTGGCAAGCTTTTTACCTTCGATAAGACAAAATATAACCAGCTTTTGAAGGAAAATTTCCAATTTGATATTAGGTTTGTGTAAAATAAACACAAATTATTCTTTGCATTCTAAAAATGATTTTTATATTTGTGTAAATAATACGCAAATATATGTTAAATCTTAATCCGAGTTTTACTCCGCTAGGCGAAAATAACTTAATCGAATACAAATCTTTCTTATTTGCGGGTGGCGAACCGCACATTAAAATTTCGAACAATTTTGATGTTGCTACTCCTGTTACCATTACGCAAAGAATAAATTCCTTCAATGATTTAGGTATGATCTGTATTACGGTTGATGCCTTGAGAAGAATGGGCGTAAAAGAAATTGAACTTTTTATACCATACTTTCCGGCTGCAAGGCAAGATCGGGTGATGATTCCTGGAGAGCCTTTATCGGTGAAAGTTTATGCCGATATCATTAATGCCATGGCTTTGGCAAGTGTTACCGTTTTCGATCCGCATAGTGAAGTAACACCAGCTTTGCTCAATAACTGTATAACGGTTTCCAATCACGATTTTATAAGGCAGGTGATTGTAAAAATAGGTACAGAAGTAAAACTCATATCTCCTGATGGTGGAGCATTAAAGAAAATTTATAAAGTATCTGAGTTTTTAGGTGGTACAGAAGTAGTAGAGTGTTCAAAAAGCCGGGATGTAAAAACAGGAAAACTTTCAGGATTTAAAGTATATGCCGAAGATTTAGCTGGTGCTGATTGCTTAATTGTAGATGATATTTGTGATGGTGGTGGTACATTTATTGGTCTGGCAGAAGCGCTAAAGGCTAAAAATGCTGGGAAACTTTATTTAGCGATTAGTCATGGCATATTTAGCAAAGGTTTTGATGAACTAGGCAAATACTTTGAGCAGATTTTTACTACTGATTCGATCAAAGAAGTTGATCATGTTGGGGTAACGCAGATAAAACTGGTAGATATTATTTAGAATTCCCTTAGATACTTTAATGTAAGCGATAGTCATCCTGAATTCATTTCAGGATCTGATCATAATAATTATGAAAACGATAAGATTATTCAGGCCCGTTGGCTTAAAAGAAATGGAACTCATTGCTGAAAGTGGCTTTAACGCCTTTCCTCCAAGATTAGCATGGCAGCCTATTTTTTATCCGGTAATGAACCAGCAATATGCCGAACAAATTGCTTTGGAGTGGAATACCAATGATGAATTTTCTGGTTTTATTGGCATCGTAACCGCTTTTGAAGTAAATGAGGATTATTTGAAGAAGTATGATGTTCAAAATGTAGGTGGGGCAATGCATAACGAACTTTGGATTCCTGCAGAAGAGTTGAACGATTTTAACGGCAACATTAATGGTACAATAGAAATTGTAAAAGCTTATTTTACTGGTAGATCTGCAAAAACAGAAAACTTAGCATTAAGAAGCAAATTAAAAGAATTTAAAAAATGATTTTAGAACTAATCAAAGCCGATATAACAGAAATTAAAGCCGACGCAATCGTTAATGCGGCAAACAGTTCTTTGCTTGGTGGCGGTGGGGTAGATGGCGCCATTCACAGAAAAGGTGGTAAAGCCATTTTAGAAGCGTGCGTAGCCATCAGAGATAAACAAGGGAATTGCAAAACCGGAAATGCGGTAATTACAACCGCAGGCAATTTACCCGCAAAATATGTAATCCATACGGTTGGACCTGTGTGGAATGGCGATAACGAAGAAAAAAATGCTTTGCTTGCAGCGTGTTACCGTAACAGTTTGATGCTTGCAGTAGAAAACAATGTAAAGGTTATTGCTTTTCCAAATATTAGCACAGGGATTTATCATTTTCCTAAAGATATAGCAGCAGATATTGCTATTACCACGGTAAATAATTTTGCTGAAAAGGAAAAAATAGAAAAGGTAATCTTCGTTTGTTTCGACGATGAAAATTATCAGCTCTACAAAGAGAGGCTCAATCTACAATGAGATGAGTCAATAATAAATTACAAAATGAAAATAACAGTAAAAAAATACAAAGAACAAGTAATAGAATGGCCAAAGTCAGGATGCCATATTATGGCCCAATATGATGATGAAAAAATAATTGTTTATCAAGCTTACCGAAAAGAAATCGGAGAATTTGCAGTCGAGAATCAGTTTTTTGGAGGTGAATTCAGTTTAAACCGAATGACATGGATTAAGCCTAATTTTTTATGGATGATGTACAGAAGCGGCTGGGGAACAAAAGAAGGACAGGAAATTACTTTAGCCATACACCTTAAAATATCTGCATTTCGTAATTACCTTGAAAATGCAGTTTATACTTCATTTGATCAAACCGAAGGTATTTCTAATGATGAATGGAGAAATGGGTTAAAAAGTTCTAATATCCGTTTGCAATGGGATCCGGATCACGATCCTTATGGAGCAAAACAAGAAAGAAGGGCAATCCAGATCGGATTAAGAGATAATTTTATCAGATCTTTTGCCAAAGATGATATTTTGTTGATTGAAGATATTAGCGCATTTGTAAAAGTACAGCATGAATTTGTCCAAAATCATCAACTAGAGAATCTAATGGTGCCACTGGAAAAGCCTTTTGTTTTTAATGATGATACATTGAACAAAAGGCTGAAAATTATAAATACATACGCTCATGGACAATAAAATAACCAAAGGCATAAGTAAGTTGCTAAGTTACATTTTGAGGCATTCGCCAGAAACCATAAGTCTAAAACTTGATGAAAATGGCTGGGCAGATGTTAATGAGCTAATGGCCAAATTCGACCTCTATGATAATCGAATAGATTTTGAACTTCTTGAGTACATTGTTGAAAATAACGACAAAAAGAGATTTGCCTTCAATAATGATAAAACTAAAATAAGGGCAAGTCAGGGACATTCTATTGCTGTTGAATTAAATCTAAATCAAGCCGAACCATTAGCATGCCTGTATCACGGTACAGTTGAAAAGTCCCTGTCGGATATTAAATCGCAGGGGCTGCAAAAAATGAGCAGACAGCATGTGCATTTAAGTGCCGATAAGGAAACCGCTAGTAAAGTAGGTAGCAGGAGGGGAAAACCGGTGATCCTTACCATTAATAGTGGAGAGATGCATAGGGCAGGCTATAAATTTTATTTATCAGATAACAATGTGTGGCTTACAGATGTTGTGCCCGCTGAATATATAACATTTTAACATGGGCAGAACATTAGTAATAGGTGATATACACGGGGGATTAAAAGGCCTGGACCAGCTATTCGAGCGTGCAGAAATAACAAAAGATGACAAACTGATTTTCCTGGGCGATTATGTGGATGGATGGAGTGAATCGGCACAGGTGATCAATTACCTGATGCAACTGGAAGAAAACCATCAGTGCATTTTTATCAAAGGAAATCATGATGCATGGTGTATTGACTGGCTAGAAAAAGGTATTATAGATGATGTTTGGTTTGTTCATGGCGGGAAATCAACCATCGAAAGCTATAAAAATATGCCTGATCCAGTGCAGCAAAAACATCTAAATTTCTTTGAACGGTTGAAAGATTACTACGTTGATGAGCATAACAATCTCTTTATTCACGCAGGTTTTTCTTCCATGCATGGTCCTGAAAAAGAATGGTATTCTTCCAATTATTCGTGGGATAGAACGCTTTGGGAAATGGCCCTGACTATGGATAAGAGGATCAAAAAAGATTCGGTACTTTATCCTAAACGTTTATTGCTCTATCATGAAATCTACATTGGCCATACACCAACGCTTTACTACAATGTTAACATACCCATGCAGGGTTGTAATGTTTGGAATATCGATACCGGTGCTGCATTTACCGGAAAATTAACCTGTTTGGATATCGAAACCAAAGAATTTTGGCAAAGCGATACTCTACAAAGCCTGTATCCAAACGAAAAAGGAAGAAATTAAAATATGAAAGACATTGAATATAAAAAAGGTGATGCTACCAATCCCTCCGGTGAGGGAAATAAGATAATTATTCATATATGTAATGATGTAGGTGGATGGGGAAAGGGATTTGTATTGGCTATTTCGAAAAGATGGAAAGCTCCCGAAAGCAAATATAGAACCTGGTATCAATCGAAAGATAATTTCAATCTTGGAGAGGTTCAGTTCGTAAAGGTTGAACAAGATTTATGGATAGCTAATCTAATTGGTCAACATAAAATAATTAAAGATGAAAACGGTAATGCTCCAATAAGGTATGATGCCGTTGAAGGTGGCTTAAGAAAGGTTGCAGATTTTGCAAGAGATATTAATGCTTCCGTGCACATGCCAAGAATAGGATGTGGATTAGCGGGAGGGAAATGGGAAATAATCGAGCCAATTATTAAAGAAACGATTTCAAAGAAAGATATTAATACAATAGTTTACGATTTTTAAAAGATAGACACTATGAATCCATTATTATTAACAGACGGTTATAAAGTTGACCACCGTAGACAATACCCAGAAAATACCACATTGGTTTATTCTAACTGGACGCCAAGAAAAAGCAGGCTAGAAAACGTAAATCATGTGGTGCTTTTTGGCTTGCAATATTTTATCAAAAAATACATCATTGAAGATTTTAACCAGAATTTCTTTAAACAGCCAAAAGAAGAAATTCTTAAAAAATACGCCCGTAGGATCAATAATTACCTGGGAGAAAATTTGGTAGGTACACAACATATAGCTGATTTACACGATCTGGGTTATATTCCAATGGTCTTTAAATCATTACCAGAAGGAGCTGAAGTGCCTTTGCGTGTACCCATGTTTACCATGTATAATACAAAATCTGAATTTTTCTGGTTGACCAATTATTTCGAAACCTTACTGTCAGCAGTAGTGTGGTTGCCATGTAATTCTGCTACCATAGCTAAGCAATACCGCACCATTTTGGATCAGTATGCTGCCGATACCTCTTCAGTTCCAGAATTTGTAGACTGGCAGGGGCACGATTTCTCTATGCGCGGCATGGGGGGAATAGAAGCTGCCGTAACTTCGGCAGCCGGGCATTTATTGAGTTTTACAGGGACAGATACCATTCCAGCCATCGATTTTTTAGAAGAGTATTACAATGCAGATTCAGATAAAGAGTTAATTGGTGGATCAGTAGCTGCTACAGAACACTCTGTAATGTGTATGGGGACCAATACCGGAGAACTCGAAACCTTTAAACGTTTGATTTTAGAAGTTTACCCGAAAGGAATTGTATCTATTGTTTCTGATACCTGGGATTTATGGAAAGTGTTGACAGAGTATTTACCTATTTTAAAAGATGATATTATTGCCCGTCCGGGTAAAGTGGTAATTAGACCAGATTCGGGAGATCCTGTTGATATTATCTGCGGAAATCCAAATGGCAAAAACGAAAATGAGAAAAAAGGTGTAATAGCGTTGCTTTGGGATGTTTTTGGTGGAAAAACCAACGATAAAGGATTTAAAGAGCTAGTACCGCAGATTGGTGCCATTTATGGAGATAGCATTACTACCGAAAGAGCTATGCAGATCTGCGAGCGACTAAAAGCTAAAGGTTTTGCCTCTACCAATGTTGTTTTTGGCATCGGCTCATTCACCTACCAATATAATACACGTGATACTTTTGGTTTCGCGATGAAAGCCACCTACGGCGAAGTTGATGGCATCGGTCGCGAGATCTTTAAAGATCCGATTACCGATGATGGAACTAAGAAATCGGCAAAGGGTTTATTACAGATTTTTAAAAATGCGAACGGAGATTATGAATTGAAAGATCAATGCAGCTGGGAAGAAGAGGCACATGGCGAATTGAAAGAAGTTTTCAGAGATGGAAAGTTATTGATCGATTATTCTCTCGCTGAAATTAGAGAAAGGCTAAAGAATAGTTAACTTTGCCAAGTTTTTAATCGACTGGCTTTTGGCTGGTCGATTAATTTTTTGAAAGATACAATGCAGAACACCCCCACATTTAACCATCAGGCTGATATCGTAAATAGTGCCATTAGATTTATAAACGCATGGTTTAAACAATCGAAGGCTATTACCGCCGAACTGAATGATTTTTTTATTCTCCCGGGTAATAAAGTTATTGGTAAGGATGTTATCATTGGTCGGTTAAAAGGTATTTTCGGTCGGTCTGATGAATATGTAGGTGGTAGATACGATATTATCGATGTTAATTTTGAATTAATGAACGAGGGTAAGGGCATGGGCTTTGTTGAAGGGGTTGCAGGTTATAGAGATGTTATTCAAAAACAATCGAAAATAGTAAGCGGACCTTTTAAACTGTATTTCGCATTGCATAACGGTGGCTGGAAAATTGTAAATATCGAATTTCCGGGCTTTAATTATTAAGACGACTTTATTACAATAGTAATTCGCCACTCTCCATAATTTTTCTATCTTTGGTTTTTAATGAATTTCCTTTATCCGGGCTTTCTTTTTGCACTAATATCGGTTGCCATCCCGGTTATCATTCATTTATTCAATTTCAGGAAGTTTAAGAAGGTTTATTTCTCTAATGTTCAGCTTTTAAAAGAAGTAGAACAGCAAAATTCTTCCAAAGAAAAACTTAAAAACCTGCTTATTCTGTTGTCGCGGATTTTGGCGATTATCTTTTTGGTGCTGGCATTTGCCCAGCCCTACATCCCGGCGCACAACCAAAAAACTACTGCTTTAAATAATATAGTAAGCATTTATATCGATAATTCTTACAGCATGGAAGCCATTAATAAAGATGGTAACCTGCTCGATGAAGCCAAGCGGAGGGCAAAAGTACTGGTAAAAGGTTTTGGAATAAACGACCGTTTTCAACTCCTGACCAATAATTTTGAAGGAAAACATCAACGATTGTTAAACGAAGAAGAGTTTTTAAAAGCATTGGATGATGTTAAAATCTCGGCAGCAAACCGTAATCTCCAACAGATACTAAACCGACAGGGGAATGTTTTAACGGGTTCTGCAAATAAGTATAGCTTTCTGATCTCCGATTTTCAGAAAAATATCTCCACCACAAGTAAACTCGATACAAAAGCAGATATTCAATATTCATTTTTGAAACTGAATGCCAACACGCTGCCGAATGTTGCAATAGATAGCGTTTGGGCACTTTCTCCAAATCATCAGCCGGGCGCAAATGAACGACTGGTTGTGCAGTTGAAAAATTACTCCGAAGAAGAAGCAAAAAATATTCCTCTAAAACTCAGCATCAACAACCAGCAGAAAGGATTGGGTGCTGTAAGCATCCCATCGGGTAAAACGGTTAAAGATACCCTGAATTTCTCTGGACTGAATGCAGGATGGCAAAAAGGCTTAATCAGCATTAAAGATTTTCCGGTGACCTTTGATGATACACTGTCATTCAGTTTTAAGGTAGATGAAAGTTTTCTGGTTCTCAGTATTAACGGAGCCAATGCAGGCAGTTACATTAAAGCATTGTTTGCTGCCGATCGATATTATAAACTCACTGAGAATGCCGAAAGCAGTGTGAATTATAGCAATTTTGCCAGTTATGGTCTGATTGTGTTGAACGGTTTGAAAAATCCATCAACAGGATTGGCACAACAGTTAAAAACCTATCTGAATGCAGGTGGTACAGTGGTACTTTTTCCTGATTTAGATGCCAATATTCAAACTTATAACTCATTTTTAAGTGGTTTGTCGCTTCCTGCCATTCAAGGTTTAAATACCACGCCAACCAAAGTCGATCAGATTGATCTGCAAAACCCCATTTTCAAGACTGTTTTTGAGGAAATACCCAAAAATCTTGACCTTCCAGCAGTTTCCCGTTATTATTCTTTTGTAGAGAAAAATACCTCCAATAAAGAAGATATTATGCTATTGCCAGGTAGAAAACCGTTTTTCTCTAAATATGGGGTAGGTAACGGACAGGTCTATTTATCTGCTTCAGGACTTAATACAAGTGACGGGAATTTAGCACGTCATCCGGTTTTTGTGCCGCTGATTTATCGTTTGGCATTGAGTGGAGGAAATGAAACGCCCTTATATTACAATCTCGGTAATGATAATGCATTGGCGGGTAAAAAGATTGCACTGGGTAAAAATCAAAGCTTAAAAATTACCGCGGATGGTTTCGAGGCGATTCCTGAAATCCGCCAGGCAGATGGAAAAACACTGATTTACATTGCCGATCAGATAAAAAGCGCAGGTTTTTATAACCTGAAACTTGCAGATTCGCTACTTGCTGTTTATAGTTTCAACAATGGCAGAACAGAATCTGATATGCATTATTTGGACAAAACAGAACTCAATCAGTTGGCTGACAAAGGCAATCTGAAAATATTCGATACCGATAAAGATGCCGTTAAATTAATTGCCGGCGCCAATAAAATCGGGCAGACTTTATGGAAACTTTGCCTAATTTTGTCGCTGATTTTTATTGCAGCAGAAATTTTGCTCATCCGATTTTTTAACAACACAAAAAAAACAATATGAATCTCCTGGTTAAAAATGTAGCCATTGCCGATCCGCAAAGTAAATTCAATAATCAACAATGCGATGTTAGGGTAGAAAATGGCAAAATTAAAAACATAGGTAAATTAACTGCCGATAAAAACGAAACTGTTTTTGATGCTCAGGGTGCTTTCTTAACGCCTGGTTTTTTCGATCTAAACTGTGTAGCTGGCGATCCGGGTTTCGAAACCAAGGAAGATATTCAAACATTAACCGCAACCGCAAAAGCCGCAGGTTTTACAGGCTTGGCTTTATTGCCGCAAACAAGTCCGGTTGTGCAGTCAAAATCTCAGGTAGAATACATCATCAATAAGGCCAAAAATAATCTGGTTGATGTTTTACCAGTGGGGGCAATAAGCCAGAACCGTGAGGCAAAGGAACTTGCCGAACTGTTCGATATGCAACAGGCTGGTGCAGTAGCTTTTTCTGATGGAGATAAGGCCTTGCAGGATGATGGTTTTATGAGCCGTGCCTTACAATATGCAAAAGGCTTCGATGCACTATTAATGGTTTATCCCGAAAATAAATCCATAGCTGGCAAATCGCAGATTAACGAGAGCAAAAACTCTGTGCTTTTGGGTATGAAAGGTTTACCCGCATTGGCCGAAGAAATGCATATTACCCGCGATATTTTCCTGGCATCTTATAATGAAACCAAAATCCACATCAGTAATATTTCAACTGCCGGGGCTGTGGCATTGATTCGTAAAGCAAAGAAAGATGGCGTTCAGATTTCTTGCGATGTAACGGCACATCACCTGGTATTTACAGAAGAACTTTTAAGCGATTTTGATAGCAATTACAAGGTTAAGCCACCACTGCGCGGAAAAGCAGATGTAAAGGCGTTAATTGCTGGTTTAAAAGACGGAACCATCGATGCCATTACTTCTCAGCACCGTCCGGAAGAAATCGAATTTAAAAATGTTGAGTTCGAAATTGCGCACTATGGTATCATCGCTTTACAAACCGTATTGCCACTGTTATTAAAGGCTGGATTGGATAAAGCTTTAATTGCAGAGAAATTGGCCATTAATCCACGTAAATTATTAAATTTAGCTATTCCGGTAATAGAAGAAGGTACTGAAGCTAACTTTACTGTTTTTAACACGACAGAAAAATGGTTGTATAATGCCACAAGCAATTATTCAAAATCAGCAAACAGTCCATTATTGGGTACCGAACTTACCGGGAAGGTAACCTTGGTTTATAATAATAATCAATATTGGGAGAGGTAGTTAGGAATAACCTCTATATCCCTGACTATATAGATGCTGAAATGAATTCAGCATGACGATCGATGTAATGATCTTTTAATCTTAAAAATCTTTGATCCTATGGATAATAGAGTAAAAAAAGCACTAAGTGCAGCCATTAACAAGTATGCTGAGGTTTCAGCTACCAATGTAGACGGTTTTGAAAGAGAGTTATTAGCTGCTTTTGAGCTTGATATTAACTTTTTAGATAAAGCAACAGCTTTCGATGCCGTTTTCGATTCTCACCCTAAATTTGAAGAATTACGCGAAGTGTTTTTTGATTTATTGATGGTGAATTTCTTTAGCAGTGACGTGCAGAAACTGGAAGATGACTATTTAGAAAGTGATGAATGGGCAAATATTGAAGAAGAAACCATTGATAGGGGAACGGAACTCTTAAATCTTTTGCTTTATATTAAAGAGTGTAAGGATGAAGATCTGGATCCTGAATTGGGCGATTTCCTGAAAGAATTTTTATTGGTAGAGGACGATGAGTTTCAGGATGAATTCGAAATTTATGAAGAACTGATCAGCAACCAGCAGTTGGCAGAAAGCAGTGTAGAAGAGATTTGCAAAACAGCAGCCAAGCTAAATATCAGTGAAGAAATGCAGGAATTATTTGTACCTTTTATGGTCTTTTTCCTTGATGTAGAAGGAAGCGCAGAAACAACCAAAGAAATAATTCAGTATAGTAGTAACAAATCGTTCGATTCTGCTACTTATATATTAATTACAACAATTAATAGTTAAAATAATTTATCATGGAACAACAAATACTTCAAGACGAAAAGAAACCCAATGCACTGGCCTTTAAAGTTGCAATAAGTTTTGCAGTTTATTCAATTGTATTAATTTATCTGTTAAAATTGCTTGGCATCGATTCAACAAACCCAGATTTACCATTAGCAGAAAAAATTATTGCAATGGTTCTTTCTTATGGTGTATTTTTTATATCGATAATTTATACCCAGATTACACATAAAAAAGAGCTTGGAGGATATATTACGTACGGAAGAGCATTTTCTACCGGTTTTAAGGTAGCTGCTTATGCCGGTTTGTTTGTAGGCTTGCTTTTCATTTTATATTACAAAGTTCTAGATCCAACTGCTTTAGATAAAATTGCTGATGCAGCGATAGAAAAAGCGAATGGTAATGAGCAACAGATAAAAGGTATTGAAATGATGCGCGGATATATGTGGATTTTTACTGCTTTTGGAGCTGCTATTGCCTATACATTACTTGGCTTGATTATAAGCTTAATCAGCGCAGCTATTCTTAAAAAGGATAGGGTTTAATTTTTTATAAAGTTTTCCAACGTGCAGGTTTTATCATTTAATTTGATGAAATTTGCACGTTTTAATTTAAACAAACCTCGCAGGTTTCTAAAACCTGCGAGGTTTATGCTTAAAAGATGGATATATCAGTTGTAGTACCCTTATTTAATGAAGATGAATCTCTGCCAGAATTAACGGCATGGATTGATAAAGTGATGATCGACAATAATTTCAGCTATGAAATTATTTTGGTTGATGATGGTAGTACGGACAGATCGTGGGAGGTGATAGAAGAATTAAGGCTTCAGAATCTTGCTATAAAAGGCATTAAGTTTAGAAGGAACTATGGTAAATCTGCAGCTTTAAACGTTGGTTTCGAAGCTACTCAGGGCGATGTGGTCATCACCATGGATGCCGATCTGCAGGATAGTCCGGATGAAATCCCTGAATTGTACCGCCGCATTAAAGAAGAAAAGCTCGATATTATTTCAGGCTGGAAGAAGAAACGTTACGATCCGATTACTAAAACTATCCCAACAAAATTGTTCAATGCGGCTACCCGCAGAATGAGCGGTATAGAGCTGAACGATTTTAACTGTGGCTTAAAAGCTTACCGTAGCGATGTGATCAAAACCATCGAAGTTTACGGTGAAATGCACCGCTACATTCCGGTAATTGCCAAATGGGCCGGATTTAATAAAATAGCCGAGCAGGTTGTAGAACACCGTGCCCGTAAATATGGCACAACTAAATTTGGTTTCAGCAGGTTTATAAACGGCTTTTTGGATTTACTCTCCATTTTCTTTGTGGGTAAATTTGGTAAACGCCCAATGCACTTTTTTGGCTCATTAGGGGTTTTAAGCTTCTTTATTGGCATAATCATGGCATTTTACATCTTATTCGAAAAGAAATATTTGATATGGCAAGGTTTACCTTACCGCGATGTAACCGATCAACCACTGTTTTATTTATCGTTGGTTGCCATTGTTGTTGGTTCGCAGATGTTCCTGGCAGGTTTTATTGCAGAACTCTTATCGCGTAACGCACCAGAAAGAAATCAATATTTGATAGAAAAGGAATTAAGGTAGAAAGTTAAAAGGCGGAAGGTTATCCGCCTAAGCCCCTAACCTCTAACCCCCTCAACCCTCAACCTCAAAAAATGTTTTTCTCCATCATCATTCCACTTTACAATCGTCCTCAGGAAATTGACGAACTTTTAAACACCCTAACTAAACAGACTTATTTACAGTTTGAAGTTTTGGTTATTGAAGATGGTTCGAAAAACGATGCAAAGGCAATTGTTGCTTCTTATGCAGATAAACTGGATATTAAATATTACTTTAAAGAGAATGCCGGACAGGGTTTTGCACGTAATTTTGGTTTCGAAAAGGCCAAAGGCGATTATTTTATCATTTTTGATTCAGATATCCTTGTTCCCGGCGATTACCTTGAGATCGTCAAAAATTATCTTTACGAACATCATTTAGATGCTTACGGCGGTCCGGATGCCGCACATGATAGCTTCACACCTGTACAAAAAGCAATTAGCTATGCCATGACTTCGCCTTTCACCACTGGTGGAATCCGCGGAAACAAACAGCATGTTGGGCAGTTTCATCCACGCAGTTTTAACATGGGGGTTTCCCGACAAGCCTGGGAGAAAGTAGGTGGTTTTATCTTAACCAGGTTAGGTGAGGATATAGAATATAGTATCCGTATTCACGAAAACGGCTTTAAGATCGGTTTGATTCCAGATGCAAAGGTTTATCATAAACGCAGGACAAGCTTTAG
The DNA here is from genome assembly GCF_049913135.1 of Pedobacter sp. R-06. Classification (NCBI taxonomy): domain Bacteria; kingdom Pseudomonadati; phylum Bacteroidota; class Sphingobacteriia; order Sphingobacteriales; family Sphingobacteriaceae; genus Pedobacter; species Pedobacter sp. R-06. The sequence continues at coordinate 936,237 of NZ_CP183977.1, forward strand.
TCAGTTTTACAAACAGTTACACTTTTTCGGGAGAGCAAGAATCAATATTTACAAACATTTTCCAAAAGAATTAAAACTTGTACATTTTTTTCCAGCTTTATTTACATTGGGCTTTGGTTTCACCATTTTGTGTAACTTTATATATCCTCCATTGGCATATGTTTGTAACTTCTTCTTATTGATTTACTTTATGTTGATATTTTTTCATTCATGGTCTGTAAATAAATCGTTAAAAGTTGCATTTTTGAGCATTATATCTTCATTTATCCAATTAACTGCTTATGGTTTAGGATTTATACAGGATTTATTTAAACGTGTGGTATTCAAACAACAATGATAAATTATCTAAAAGAAAGTACGTTCGCCGTTAATGATGTAATTCAAAAGGCATGGAGCATTACCAAGAAACACTATTTCTCGATTGCTACGCTATGTTTTCTGATGTTTATCACAGCAAGTGCATCTAGCTTAATGGCCTTTTTTATTAAAGACGTAAGCAAAGCTTTAAGCGTTGTGATGGTGATTATTTTCGTTTTGCTCTATTTTACCATTAATCTTTCGTTGTTTAAATACATTTTCCATTTAATGGACGATGAGGAAAACGATGTGAAAATCGTAGATACGCTTCCAACCAGGCAACAAATTATAAGGTTCCTGGTAGCTACCCTTTATTTTGTAGGTTGTATCCTTGGCGTTTATCTGGTCGTAATTTTGGTCGCCTTCCCTTTTATTTATACTGGGATTAATGTTTCGATTGTAAAAAATGTGGCGATATCCGTAGGCATTATTGCTATTTTCATTACCTGGTTAAGAATTTCATTTTTCCCGTTTTTTATTATTGATAAAGGCGCAACCCCTTTCGATTCGATCAAATTGAGTTTGGCTACTACTAAAGGAAATTTTACTAAGATTTTGTTGTTATTGGTGGTTTTAGGCGGAGGGTATTTAATCTACCTGTTGCTAAACTACCTGCAATGGCCATTAATCGCTTTTATTGTAAATATTTTAAGTTCATTTATCATCGTTCCACTTTCTAGTGTAGCACTAACTGTTGCATACCGCAAAATTTCGAGTGAGTATAAAGGCGACGAACACCCGGATATTTTACATAATATCGTTTAACCCCCAGCCCCTAAAGGGGAGTTAAAAATCAGATTTAAATTTATGGAAAAAGAAAAGAACGGCAGAAAGGAAAAGTCCCCTTCAGGGGGTTGGGGGCTTAAAGCAGCATTAAGTAAACCCTTTGCGGCATTTGCAGTTTGGCAGATTAACAAATGGAAGCATAATGCCGTAAATGCTCAGCATAATATCTTAAAAAAGCTGATTGACGAGGCTAAAAATACTGCATTTGGAAAAGATCATCATTTCGCTGAGATTAGAACCTATGCTGATTTTAAAAAACATGTTCCCGTTCAGGATTATGAAGGATTAAAAGCTTATGTAGATCGCGTAGTAGCGGGTGAAGCCGACGTACTTTGGAAAGGTAAGCCACTCTATTTTGCCAAAACATCAGGCACCACTTCGGGTGTAAAATATATTCCACTATCGAAAGAATCAATGCCTGAGCATATCAAAGCCGCCCGTAATGCCATTTTAACTTATATTAACGAAACAGGAAAGGCCGGTTTTGTAAACGGAAAGATGATCTTTTTGCAAGGGAGTCCGGTTTTAAGTGTAAAACACGGAATCAATGTTGGGCGTTTGTCGGGAATAGTGGCGCACCATGTGCCAGCTTATCTGCAAAAGAACCGATTACCTTCTTATGAAACCAATATTATCGAAGATTGGGAGCAAAAAGTTGAGGCCATTGTTGAGGAAACCATCAATGAAAACATGACCTTGATTTCGGGTATTCCACCTTGGGTACAAATGTATTTTGATAAACTTTCAGAGAAATCAGGCGGGAAGAAAATCGCTGAAATATTCAAGAATTTTAGCCTGTTTATTTATGGTGGTGTAAATTTTGAGCCTTATCGGGCAAAAATTGAGCAAAGCATCGGTAAGAAAATTGATGCGATTGAAACTTATCCGGCTTCGGAAGGATTTATTGCCTATCAGGATTCGCAAAAGGATAAAGGACTATTGTTGCTGGCCGATGCAGGAATTTTTTACGAATTTGTTCCTGCCGATGAATATTACAATGATAATCCTACACGGTTATCGCTTGGCGAGGTCGAACTAGATACCAACTATGCATTAATTTTAAACACCAATGCAGGTTTATGGGGTTATAGCATTGGCGACACCGTGAAGTTTGTTTCTAAGAACCCTTACAAAATTGTTGTAACCGGAAGGATTAAACATTTTATATCTGCCTTTGGTGAACACGTAATAGGAGAAGAGGTAGAACAGGCAATTTTAAGTGTGGCCAATGAAGAACAGGTAGAAATTACGGAATTTACAGTTGCACCTCAGGTTAATCCGGAAGCCGGCCAATTGCCTTATCACGAGTGGTTTGTAGAATTTTCGTCTGCACCAAAAGATATGGCTACTTTTAGCAAAAAGGTTGATGAGGCTTTGCAAAAGAAAAATATTTATTACTTTGACCTGATTGAAGGAAACATCCTTCAGCCGTTGATTATACGTACTTTGCAAAAAGATGCTTTTGTAAACTACATGAAAAGTGAAGGGAAGTTAGGCGGACAGAATAAAGTGCCACGCTTGAGCAATGATAGGAAGCTGGCTGACGCTTTGGAAAGGTATATTGTTTAACCACGAGTCGTCATTTCGAGCGAAGTGTAACGCAGTCGAGAGATCTATCTAGATAGATCTCTCCATTCCGCTGGGCTCCAGTCGAGATGACGATCGACTCAACAGATACATTTCAGAATGACAAAAACGCGTGAATAATAAAAATGATTAAATAAAATGCTTAATTAATTTTAAGCGTTACGATATTAAAAGATTTGAAGAAAATAACCATATTAGGTTCTACAGGAAGTATAGGTACGCAAGCGCTTGAAGTGGTAAGGGACCATCCCGATACATTTAAAGTTGTTGTACTATCTGCATTAAAGAACTCGGAATTACTGATTCAACAGGCAAAGGAGTTTAAGCCAGCTATTGTTGTAATCTGTGATGAAAACAAGTACAATGAAGTAAAAAATGCTTTATCGGCTTTTGATATTAAAGTTTTAGCGGGGGAAGATGCTTTATCAGAAGTTGCGGCTTATGATGACAGCGATGTCGTATTGACCGCATTAATGGGGTCGGTAGGACTAAAACCTACTATTGCTGCAATAAAGGCTGGAAAAAACATTGCTTTGGCCAACAAAGAAACATTAGTGGTAGCCGGCGAACTGATTACGCAACTGGCAACAGAACACCATGTTAAAATTTTACCAGTCGATTCAGAGCATTCAGCAATATTTCAATGTTTGGTAGGCGAGGAGCAGAATGAAATCGAAAAGATTTATTTAACAGCTTCGGGCGGACCATTCTTAGGCAAAACAAAAGATTTTTTATCTATAGTAAAAAAAGAGCAGGCCTTAAAACATCCCAACTGGGTGATGGGGGCAAAAATCACGATTGATTCTGCATCCCTAATGAATAAAGGTTTGGAGGTAATTGAGGCAAAATGGTTGTTTAACCTTGATGTAGATCAGATTGATGTAATTGTTCATCCTCAATCTATCATCCATTCGATTGTTCAGTTTACCGATGGATCTATGAAGGCACAAATGGGTGTTCCGGATATGAAACTGCCTATTCAGTACGCTTTAAATTATCCCGATAGGCTAAAAAACAATTTTAAGCGTTTTAACTTCCTGGATTATCCAAATTTTAGCTTTCAAAAAGCCGACATGGAAACATTCAGGAATTTAGACCTGGCATTCGCTTCTTTACGAAAAGGGGGGAATATGCCCTGTATTTTAAATGCTGCCAATGAAATTGTTGTAGCCGCATTTTTGAAGGCTAAAATCGGTTTTCTGCAGATGAGCGAGGTTATTGAACGGTGTATGGAAGAAATCAGTTTTGTTGAAAAGCCACAATTGAGTGATTATTTAGAAACTGACAAACATAGCCGTATCTTAGCCGGCGAATTAGTAACAAAAAGTATAGTTTAACATCTAACATAAAAATTTTATAAGAGAATATGAATGGATTGATTATGGCGGGGCAGCTGCTGCTCGGATTGTCTTTATTGGTAATATTACACGAATTAGGGCATTTCTTGGCAGCAAGAGCATTTGGTATTAAAGTAGAAAAGTTTTATTTATTTTTTGATGCTTGGGGTTTCAAGCTTTTTAGTTTCAAAAAAGGCGATGTTGAATATGGAGTGGGATGGTTGCCACTTGGTGGTTATGTAAAAATTGCAGGAATGATTGATGAGAGTATGGATACTGAGCAAATGGCTCAACCTGCTCAACCATGGGAATTCCGCTCTAAACCAGCCTGGCAACGTTTAATCGTAATGTTAGGTGGAATCATTGTAAACGTAATTGTAGGCGTTTTTATCTTCTGGATGTTAACCTTCAACATCGGACAAAATTATACCGTTAACGGCAAGCTAAACAATGGTATTTCTGTAGGAGCAATTGGCAAAGAAATCGGCTTAAAAAATGGAGATAAAATTTTAGCCATCAATGGAAATAAACTCATCCGATTTGAAGATGCTATATCGAGCAAAGTATTATTTGATGGCGCACAATTAACCATCTTAAGAGAGAATAAAACCCTTTACATCTCCGTTCCAGATACAATTTTGAACAAAATATCGAAGAACGATAAAGAAAATTTTATTACGCCGCGATATATAATGGAGCGTGTTGATAAGGTAAGTGCACCTGATGAAAAGGCTGATAAACCATCATTTTTTGATAAACTGTTTGGCAGAAAGTTCGAGAAACCAGTATATCCTGCTTATGCCGCAGGTATTAAACCTGGCGATAGTATTTTAGCCGTTAATGGTAAGCAGATTACTTTCTTCGATCAGTTTAAAGAAGAGGTTTCTACAAATAAGTTAAAGCCCATTACCGTTAAGGCGTTGCGGAAAGGCAAAGAGGTAACGTTTGAACTTAAGGTAAGTAAAGAGGGAACAATTGGAATTATCCCTAACCTAAAGATGCCTGAAACTGCACATGTAGATTTTGGCTTTATAGAGTCTTTACCAGTTGGTGCCAGCATGGCATGGAGCACTTTTGTAGATAATGCAAAAGGTATTGGTAAAATGATTACCGGGAAGTTAAGTGCGCGCAACATCAGTAGCCCTATTGGGATAGCCAAGGTGTATGGCAGTACTTTCGACTGGGTTAAATTCTGGACTTTAACAGGATTAATTTCGATGGCATTGGCATTTATGAATTTATTGCCTATTCCGGGCTTAGATGGAGGTCATGTAGTGTTTCTTTTAATTGAGATGGTACAACGTAAGCCTGTAAGCGAAAAAGTACTGGAGAAGGCGCAGATTGTAGGCTTTGTAATCCTGATCTGTTTAATGGTGTTTGCTTTTGGTAATGATATTCTAAAATCCTTCGGTAAGTAAAACCAAATTTATATAATTGCCGCAGATGCGCAGATTTGACGAGTCAATCTGAACATCTGCGGCTTTTTAATTTTTATACATCATGAGTGAAGCTAAACCAGCAACCAATTATTTCGATTTTTACGAGTTACCGATCCAGTTTAATCCAGATCAGAATGCGGTAAAAGCAAAATTTTATGCTTTAAGCAAAAAGTTTCATCCCGATTTTTATGCCAATGAAAGCGAAGCGAAACAGCAAGAAGTACTCGATTTGTCAACTTTGAACAACAAGGCTTACCAGACATTGAGTAATGCTAAAAAACGCTTAAAATATGTGCTGGAATTAAAAGGAATTGTAGAAACAGACGAAGGTTATCAACTGCCGCAATCTTTTTTAATGGAAATGATGGATGTAAATGAGGCTTTAATGGATTTGGAATTTGAGCCGGATGCCGAAAAGCTAGCGCAGGTAAAACGAGATGTTGATGCAATAGAAAAAGATCTGGCTAACGAATTGAATGATTTGATAGGTCGTTTTGATAGCAATCCCACAGCGTCCGATGCACTACTGCCATCGATTAAGGATAATTTTTACAGACAGAAATATATTGATAGGATTAGGGAACGCTTATTGAAGTAAGTCAGGGGTCGGAGGTACGAAGATTGTCGTTTAAAAGGAATAAGCACCTAACGCTGCGCGCTTTCCGTATACGGTGTGGTTAAAAGCAATTCATTTGTGCAAGAAAGATGCTGAAACAAGTTCAGCAAGACGATCGCATTAGTCACTAAGCCTTAAACCTTCCGCCTTTAACCTTTTTAGAACACCTAATTGTAAAATCATTTTTTAGTTTTTGATAGGCAAAAGCTTTGTTCTACTTTCGGAGAAAACAATCAGATCAATGAATAGTTCTCTTTCAATTTTTCGTAAAGTGGCTGTGGCAGAAGGCATATCCTATCTGCTATTATTATTTGTAGCCATGCCGTTAAAGTATTTTGCAGATCTTCCTTTGTATGTAAAATATACGGGATGGGCACATGGATTATTATTTGTATTATATGCAGCCACCTTAGTTTTAGCTTGGCAAGAACAAAAATGGAAGTTTGGTAAAGCCGTTCTCATCTTTTTGGCATCACTTTTACCTTTTATGCCCTTTGTAGTAGATCGCAGATTGAAAGATAAAAGAGCGATAAACTAATTGCCCATTACACCAATTACTTACCTTAGTGTTTATACACTTAACTTAACAAATGATCGCCAGAGGTAGGTTAGATATTCGTTTTACTGAACTTTTTAAGGGTGTATTATACTGTATTGGTGGTGCTTGCGGTTTTAAAAAGGAACAGCCCCAGTTTCCTGAAGGGCAGTTGCCCTGTCTTTCTGTTCGTACAGGTCTCCATCTTGTATTAGAAGCACTAAATCTTGAGCCTGGTGATGAAATACTGGTTGCAGATATTAACATCCCGGATATGTTTGCAATCATCGCTGCCTATCATCTAAAAGTTGTACCCTTAACTATAGATAAAAATACACTAGGTATATCCGCCGGACAGATAGAGGCCACTATTACACCCAAAACAAAGCTGCTGCTCATTACCCATTTATTTGGTGCAATAATGGATACCGAAGCACTGCTTAATATAGCCAAATTGCATAATCTGATCGTTATAGAAGATTGTGCACAGGCTTATGACGGAATTTACAAGGGTAATTTAAAATCAGATGTGGTATTTTTCAGCTTTGGACTAATTAAGACGAATACAGCTTTAACCGGAGCGATACTCTGTATTAGAAACGAGCAACTATTTGCTGCGGTAAAAATATTGAACAACAGGCTGCCGGTGCAAAAAGGTGATCGATACTTCAAAAAAATAATTAATGCTACCCTGATTAATATGCTTACCGCAAGATGGATATTTACCATAGCTTATTGGCTTTGCAAGCTATTTGGTAAAGACTTTGATACGCTTATTACTGGTTTTACCAGAGGTTTTCCTGGTGCGGATGTAATGAAGAAAATCAAATACAGGCCATGTGATGCCAATTTGTGTATGCTACAACATAAATGGAGTCATTTTAATCAATCTCATATCCATAAACGAAAAATACTGGCTAGCCAATTATTACGAGATGTAAACCCGCAACACATTATTGGTAATGCAAATTTAAGGCATACACACTGGGTGATTCCAATATTGGTGGCTAACCCATCACTGTTAATCGATAAATTAAGAGATAAAGGATTCGATGCCACTTCAAAAGCGTCTAGTTTAGTTAAGATCGGTTTTACCGGTTTGTCGCCAAAAACCTCAAATGCGCTAACACTTCAAAATTTAGTTTATCTGCCAATGGATATGAAAATGAATAAAAAAGAAGTTAAACAATTGAATCAGTTGTTATTAGATAATCTGTTAAACGATGTAGGTTTTAGCAAATCAGATCAGATATAAAAAGAAGTAAATAAAATTTGCGAATTAAGTGCTTAATTTATACATTTGCATCCCGCTGAACAAGCAAATGCCCAGCTGGCGGAATTGGTAGACGCGCTGGTCTCAAACACCTGTGGGAAACCGTGCCGGTTCGACTCCGGCGCTGGGTACACTTTTTCTTAGGGATCCCCAACGGGATCCCTATTTAGTTAACAATCAAATTACATTCAGGGAATTTCTTTTCCACTTACCTACAAGCTGACGTTAACTTTTCTATTAGAATTTCTTAATTATAACCGTAAAATTTTTTCTGGTCTTTATGCTTGCCTCAAGATAAAGTACATATCATCAGAAAAAAAATAGTGAAGTAAAAACGCTTAGTTAAAAAATAATAATTGGATGCCTTAAATAAAAAGCGATATTTTTGATGTGAGAAGAGCATTGCTTAAACTATAGAATGTATATTAACAAGAATCATTTACAGAAGGATATCGATTATCCAAACCGCTACCTTTCAGGCAACCTATTCAATACTTCAGGTATTATCTTCGGCATTATTCTGTTATTTCTTTTATTGTTTAAACCTTTTGGTGTTTCTGCGGCAGAACAAAAGCTAGACTATTTTTTTATATGCGGCCTTCATGCATTGTCGCCGGCAATAATCTTATATTGTTATTTTAGAATGCTTAACTATTTAAGAGAGCGGTCGCAATTAAAAAATTGGGCACTAGTTTGGGAATATGTACATGTAGGAATTGTTCTCTTCTTAACAGGCATTGCCAACTTTTCGATACGTGATATCATTTATCAAAATACAAATAATTGGTCATGGTTTTATTTGTGGGAAGAAATAAGGAACAGCTTGGTTGCGGGCGGCCTTTTTTATTTTATTTTTAGGTTAGCCAGTTTCTATTTTCAATCTAAAAAGGGGGATCCATTTGTTCTGCAGTTTATTCCCCTGTATGTTGAACAGGAAAAGATGGTTCCCCCATCTCCGATCTTTATCAAAACTCAGGTTAAGCAGGACGATTTTGATCTGTATTTGTCAGATCTTCTCTTTGCTAGGGCTGAAGGTAATTATATTGAACTGACAAGTTACAAAGATGGTCAGATCAATACTGAACTTAAAAGGATTTCCCTTACCAGGTTTGATTCGCAGGTTTCCGATCATCCTAACTTATTTCGCTGCCATAGGGCTTATTTGGTAAATATGCTTCAGATCGAAAATGTATCAGGCAACGCTCAGGGCTATTTACTTGCCTTCAATGCTACCGGAGCAAAGGTTCCGGTTTCAAGGGCGCAGTTAGGTCATTTTAACAACCTGTATAAACAGCTTCAGGAAAAGTATGGCACTTAATCTTGTTGTCCGTCACAAAGGTTTGTTGCCTGCAACAAGCGCTAAAGAATGTGTTTTTGTTATTGTAGGTTTGCCATAAGTTCAGGGTCAATCCATCAATCTTAAACAAAAATCAATCATGTCATCATCATCAAAATCCAGACAATTAAACAAGCTATTTTACATCGATAATATTAAACTACTGTTAACAGTACTGGTGGTACTCCATCATACATTTATTGCCTATAGCTCTTCACATGGTTGGTATTTTACACAGAAAACAAGCCATCTTGCTGCCCTTTTGCCGATGACGATTTTTGTTAGCATTAACCAATCTTTCTTTATGGGCTTTTTCTTTCTGCTGTCGGCCTATTTTATCAGCCCATCGTTGGATAGGAAGGGACCCCTCAAGTTTATTGCCGACCGGTTGTTGCGACTCGGGATTCCTTTGTTGTTCTATTCTTTTGTGCTTTCACCTTTTATCAGTTATCTGGTTTATTATTTTGCCGATGGGAACCATATCACTTATCTGCAATATTTATCCGGCTACGATACTTGGATAGATCCTGGCGTAATGTGGTTTGTAGCTGCCTTATTGATATTTACCTTGATCTACGTGCTGGGACAAAGTTTGATTAAAATTACATTCAAAGAATTATTGCCTGTGCCCGGGGCTAGTACCATCTTACTGTTTGCTGTCTCATTGGGCCTGGTGAGCTTTTTAACTAGGATACTGTTTCCTGTTGGGTGGGTGATTAAGCCATTGGGGTTTCAACTGGGGCATTTTCCACAATATATCGCATTGTTTGTTGTTGGGCTGGTTGCCCGTAGAAATCAATGGTTTGATGAATTATCCAAACGAACAGGGAAATGTCTTAAATGGTCTGCATGGTTATGTTTGTTGTTCTTTCCAGTGTTTTTTGTTATCCAGCTCAAACTGAAGATGCCAGTTGCGTGGTATTCTGGCGGTTTGCACTGGCAGTCTTTGTTGTATGCGGTGTGGGAGCAATGGATAGGGCTATCTATCCTAACTGCATTGCTGAGCTGGGCAAAGTTGTCATGGAATAGTTCATCACCCTTGCTTGGTAGGTTATCCCGTTATTCTTTTGCAGTTTATATTTTTCATCCGCTGATGATTGTTGTCCTAACCCTTTTAATAAGAAATTGGGCAACTGATCCCGCGATAAAGCTTGTAGTAGTAGCTCCCCTTGCCGTATTGGGCAGTTTTATGCTAAGTGCACTTATCTTATTGGTTCCGGCAGTGAGAAGTATCATATAAGATTGAAATCCAAAATTTTTGAAAAACTGCCTATTTCAATCAATTCGTCTATAAAATACATAAACTAATTTGATTGCCCCTTTGTGCCAATTTTAAGATGTGGAGAAATCAGCTGTAAACCAGGGATTTAATGGATGGGTTTTTTCTGGTGAAAAGGGGTAATGACTTCATTAAAAATTTTTAAATCATATTCTATTAAATATCAATTTTTTCGGTTCAAAGTTTCCCGGTGAGGGTTTTTAGAAAATGTTATTTCTAAAGTTTTACTCGAAATTATAAAAATCCTTTCATTTTTAAATCATCAATTATAGGCTCAATCAGCAATAAAAAGGCTTCTAAATATTGAAAGTACTCCCGCTGATCGGTACTTGACCGGAGTAATTACTTTTAGAAGTTTTTACTCCGGTTTTTTTATGCTCTAACTTATTGTTTAATAAGTAGATAAGCTCCATTCTTAGCAAATCAAGTTTTTAGGGTACGGTACAGAATTTCTTCAACATCTACTTTTTCTCCTTTGGTGGAATTGAGCTCAACAATTTGTGCTTCGAATTTTGCAACATTTAATTCTTCCTCAAGTTTTATCAAACGATAATCCCGCTGGTTTGATGTTTTTCAGGACGGCTATGAAAATGTGTATGGTTTTCGTGCCGATTTCGATGGAAATCATTTAAATATTGTCGAAAGAGTTCGGGATGGGAATACCATAGCGGACGGAACCTTTATCTAGACCGATGGATCGCAGAACTTGGTGAGCAGGTAGATTCCGAAAATTTTGGATGAAATAATATAAAGCGGTTACTCTTATCGTAATACGGCTGGTCTGGGTGCAGGATGTTTTATCGGTTCTATAACAGTTGCTGCTGATGGCCTGCCGCTATCAGTTCGGCAACATTTTTGGCCTCAAACTTCTGCATTAGGTTCCTTCGGTGGGTATCTACCGTTAAAGAGCTGAGAAATAGTTCCTGTGCAATATTCTGGCTGGTTTTTCCCTGTGCCAGCATATAGAGGATCTGCTTTTCCCTCCTTGTAAGTTGTGGTATGCCGCGTAATTCGTTTTTTGTTGGCCGGCTGATAATCTCCATTACTTCTTTGCTGTAACAGATGTTTCCCTTTACGGCCTCAGCGATGCACTGCCGGAGCTCCTCCAGTGAGCTGTTCTTAAGTAGGTAACCATTGGCGCCGTTTTGGATGGTCTGCATAATAATGCTCCGCTCTGTATGGTTACTGACAATGAGTATAATTGTATCTTGGGATTCTTTCTTTACCATCTTGCAAAGTTCCATGCCACCGATATCGGGCAGGGTAACATCCAACAGAACAAGGTCAACAGGGTTGCTGTTGAAATAGGAGAGAAGTTCTGCACCATTTGAAAAGGTGCCGACAATTTCCAGGTTGCCCTCATTGCCGAGCAGTGTCTTCAGGCCTTCGATTACAATGGGATGGTCATCCACTATTACTGTTAGTAGCTTATTCATCGATACTGGTTTTAAGTTCTATGTCTATACTTGTCCCTTCTCCAGGGGATGAATGCACCTCAAATTTTCCTTGCAGGAATGCTATTCGGTTGCGAAGGTTGTCCAGGCCCATTCCTTTTTTATCTTTAAGTGATTCCATCTCAAAGCCTATACCATTATCTTCAAAGGTAATAAAAATGGTACTTTCATTCTGGCTGCACTGCAAGATGAGGTTATCGGCATTGGCATGCTTGACTGCATTTGATATCAGTTCCTGCACGATACGGTAGATATTGAGCTGTACATTCATCGCAATGTTTTTTTGGATCCCGAACATCTCCGAAGTGATCCGTAGTCCATCTCGCATATAAAATTCACATAGATCTTTTAAAGCTATTTCAAGACCAAACTTCAGTAAGGTATCAGGAACCATGTTGCGTGCAATACGGCGCAGTTCTGTAACCGAGGTATCTAGCTGACTGATAATGCGGTGCAGGTCTTTATTGTCTGAGATGCCGGGCTGGGTATCCGTCCAGCCTGAAAGCCCTATTTTAACTCCTGAAAGCATCCCGCCAAGACCATCGTGAAGATCCCTTGCAACCCGTTCCCTTTCAAGCTCTTCTCCCTCAAGCATAGCTTTAGTGATCTTAAGCTCTTGCTTCCTTTCCATTTCGCTCAGCTGCTGACGGTAATTGATCTCCCTTTGCTGCGCCAGCTTACGTCTGCTGCGGGCAGTAAGAAGCACGAAAGCAAGCAAAAGAATAAGAAAAAGACACCCCAGCCCCAGTACAAGCTTATACAATCGGTCATTGCGGGCATCCAGCTGAGCCTGTTTGTTTTCAGATTGCAGGGCCTGTATTTTCTGCTGGTTTTTCGCGCTGCTATACCTAGCCTCCAGTTCATTGATCTTTACCTTTGTCTGGTCGCTATTAATGCTGTCGCTGGTTTTGCTATATTTGCTCAGCCAACCGTATGCCGCTTTATAATCCCTTAACTTATCACTCATTTTCGCCAGTTCATAATAAATCGCTGCCCTGTCATTGCTTTTGGCGGTCAAAGTGCCCTCTTTAACGATATCGAGTAAGATCTGCCGGGCTTTACTGTACTCTTTCTGCTGTTGGTAAACATCATATCTTCGAAAAAAAAACTGCTGATATAATTGTTTTTGATTATATTTTTTAGCTAATATAATTCCTTTATCTATACTGGACAAAGCCTTGTCAAAGGCTTGAATAGTACAATAATAAAGCGATTCGTTATAATAGTACAGGGGATAGTTCAGGGATGAGGGGTATTGTTTTAGTAACTGCTGTGCCTTGCCCAATAGCACTTGTGCTTTGCCGGCTTTGTTATTGTAACAGTATATGCTTACCCCTGAAAGATAGGCAAACAAAAGGTCGGTAGAAGCGGGGCCTTTCTTTTCCAGTAGACCGATAGCTTTTTCATTATAGGAAATCGCTTTCGAAAACTGGTAATTGTTCATCAGAATAGTGGCCAGTTGAGTGTAATAGTATGCCACGACCTTCGGGTCGCCGGTCTTTTCTGCAATGGGGATCGCCTTTTCCATGGTGATCTTCGTTATAAAACTGTAGCCCATTTTATCTATATTCATCAAGGCATAGTTATACCAGGATGCAGCTCGCTTCGCGTATGCCTTTTTGGTACTGAAGTGGGAAAGTGCTTCTTCAGCTTTTTTAAACGCGTCCGATGCCTTTGGCTTGTTCCAGTTGAAATAATACTGTCCCTTATAAAAAAGAACCAGGGCATTTAAATACCTGTCGTTTTTTGCTGCAACTGTTCCGGCTTCCAGATAGGCTTTGCTCTTGAGTGTGTCCTTGAATTTCCAATATTCTACCAATAGAAAGTTGGTATTTGCTCTTGAGCTATCAGGGATTTTTTTTTGCAGCGTTTGCTGAAGGCTATCGAGATAATGCTTTTCGTTAAGAGGCACCTGCTGTTGACCGGCGCATTTGAACGAGACCAAGAGACAGATCAGGAATATAAAATTTTTTGTCATTGTTAAAGAGATGTTTTTTCGCTGGCCGGTAGATCAGATCGTTTATCCCAGGTAATCCACATGTAAATATCCGATATAATTCCCAACCGGTTGTTATTTAGCTGACCTGAGGTGAAAAATACCTAAAAACCAGTAGAAAAAAAACGGTAAAAAACCGGTATTTCTTTTCGCTGTAACATGCAATAGCTTTGCTGGTATACCTTTATCAGCATTTTACTATGACAACATTATTCTTTAAAAAAGCTTTTTCAGCAAAAGCAGTTTTTGTGCGAAAACTCTTTAACTGTGCACTATCGACCTTATGTTTTATGATGATCGCAATATGCATTTCTGCATGCTCAAAAGATGATGAAGGGGGAGGCGCAGTTCCAGGAGATTACTATTTCAGGGCTAAGGTTGGCACGAAGGAGATTAATTTCCATACCGTGAATTTTCAGGGAAGTGGCAATGATGACCGCTTCGAACACATTGTTGTTGGCGGTTATGAAACTTCCTATCCCTTATCTGGCCCTGTTCCGCCTTCGCTGGATTTCGAGATCTGGCGGCTCGGTGGTAATATCGGTGTAGGAACTTATGCAACACCTGCAGAAAATAAAATGATCGCCCGTTACGCTATTCAAAAACCCGAAGGCACGCTGCTGTACAACACCTCTTTTGCAGATGATGTCTTTACCCTGAAAATCGAGGCGATCAGTAAATCGGGCATTAGAGGGACTTTTTCTGGAACAGTACGAAATATGGCCGGAGAGGCAATCAGCATTACCGGTGGAACCTTTAATCTTCCTTATCAGACCGTTATTAACCCATAAATCAATATCATGAAGCTAAAAAAATATATCCTTGCAGGTATCTTTTCAGTATCGGCAACAACTATAGTATCGGCCCAGTACAAAGAACCGGAAAAAAAAGATAAAGTTGAAATCTTCCGTCCGGAAGTGGTATTTGACTCCCTACAGGCAAGAAAAATGCTGGCAAAAGGAAGTGCTGTTATCAAAGGAATAGCGTATACCAAGCAGAAACATCCCCTTGGATACAGTGTCCCGTTCTCGCCCCGTATTCTGGCTAATAAAATGAAAGTGGTTCTTTTACCAGTAACGCCTTATTTTGAAGAATGGTACAAGCTTAGAAAAGATAAAGAAAACATCAGAAAAAAACGATTTGTCTACCTCTCCGACCAAGCATACAGATACAGGCTCGAAGCGATTACCAATAGTGATGGGGAGTTCACCTTTCCCGACATGCTGCCTGGCAGGTACTTCCTGCAGGGTATGTTGAATTATACGCTTAAGGGCAAATATAATCAATATACGGGTAGTGGCTACAACGATTATGGTGGGCGTACAGATTATTATCAACAGAAGGACTATGCCGTAGACCATGAAGACAGGATTGAAGAATTTGTTGAAGTTAAGGAAAACGGCGAGGTAGTTAAGGTCAAGCTGCATTAAATAAACAAAACAATAATCTTACACTATGTTAACAGATAAAAAAAATACCAGTATACTCCTCGTTATAATGCTGATATGCGGAATTAATGCACATGCCCAGCTCGGAGGAATACTTGAAAAGGCAAAAGAAAAAGCCACAAAAGCCATTGAAAAAAAGATTGACAAAAATGCCAACTCTAAAGGGATGGAGGTCAACGGTAGTGCAGGCAGCAGCGATATCCTGTCGGGTGACTCGCTTATTTTTGCCGAGGATTTTTCGGCATTCCGGTCTGCTTCCACTCCCACAAGTTTCAAAACCAACGGAGCGGCTACAGTAGTAACGGTAACAGGCCAGAAAGGAAAATGGATGGAGGTAAGGGACAAAGCAATCTACAAATTTGCCCGCCAGCTCAACTACCCCCGGCGGTTTACCTTATCTTTTGACATCATTGCAAAAGCAGATCAGATAAAGGACATTGCACCGCTGTCATTCGGTTTTGCAAGCGATAACAGTATCCGTCAGTATGCCAGCAACATCGGAACCTACGTCGAACTGCACTATTATGATACCAACCAAGTCAATGTAGGCAGTGATAAGCCGGCAAAGTTTGTCAATACGACCTTTGATCTTGAGCCATGGCTCAACCGCCCGCTGCATGTTGTCCTGTCGATCGATAGAGAACGGATGGCTGTATATCTCAACAAGGTAAAGCTTGCCGATACAGTCCTGTTCAGCCCTGCAGCGGCTAAAAACTTTTATATAACTGCACCCTGGGAATATGCGAACGGTGCAGGGGTACTGGTTAGTAACTTCAAGGTTTCCGGATTTAGGAAATAAAAAACACAATGTGTTAGACCTGTTAAGCTATTAGTCTTATTGGCGGCAACCTGACAGGGAAAGCGTGCCGATGTAACCTCATATGCTTATCTGGCGTCTCAGCAGTAAAACAGTTTATTTATGACAAAATTTAAGTACCCTCTTTTCCTGCTTGTTTTATCGGTTTTTATTACCACTTCAGCTCTTTCCTTACATGCACAGCGCCTTGGTGCTGGGATTGACAGTCTGATTTCAAGGGATTTTAACGATCTGAACGGACCGGGAGGTGTATTTATGGTATCCAGAAACGGAAAACCGGTTTATCAGAAGGCCGTCGGTAAAGCGAACCTGGAGCTGGGCAATAATCTAGACCCTGAAAATGTCTTCGAGCTGGGATCTATGACCAAACAGTTTACAGCGGTAGCGGTTTTAATGCTGGAACAGGAAGGAAGGCTTAAAGTAGAAGATCCTATATCAAAGTACATATCTGACTATCCCAATGGAGAGAAAATAACCATACATCATCTTCTAACGCATACTTCAGGAATAAAGGATTTTACGAAAATGAAAGCCTTATCCGATATTGCCCAAAAGGAAATGACGCCTAAAATGATGGTAGATTTTTTCAAAAACGAGCCTGCTGATTTTGCGCCGGGAGAAAAGTTTGAATACAATAATTCAGGATATGTGCTTTTAGGTTATCTGATAGAAATAGTCTCCAGAGCGCGTTATGAAGATTTTATCAAAAAACGTATTTTCGATAAAGTGGGGATGAGCCGCTCATTATATGCGAGTGACAGGAAAGTCATCGATAAAAGGGCGTACGGGTATCACAAAAAAGAATCAGGATATGTCAACAAAACCATAATCAGTTTTAGTGTACCCTTTTCATCGGGTTCATTAATGTCTACTACGGGAGATATGTTAAAATGGCAAAATGCATTGAAGCGACATCTCCTCCTGGGTGCAGAGGAAACGAATAAGGCGTTCAGCACTTACAAACTGAACAATGGGGTTGAATATGCTTATGGTTACGGTTGGCATATCCGCGATATAGAAGGCACGCCAACGCGTGAACATGGCGGTAGCATCTTTGGATTTAAAACAATGGCGGTGTATATCCCCAGCGAGGACATATATATAATAGGCTTGAGCAATTGCGACTGTAATTCCCCAACAAAATTAGTGGGAGATATCGCCACATTTGTATTAAGGGGAATCAAAGAAAAACACTGGTAAATCAAGGGGGGTAAATCTTGAATATTTATGTAAAACTGCAGGAATACTTTCATCATTTTGGAGGACTATTTACAGCTTATTGAATTGTTCTAACCGGCCCAGCCCCAAAACCTTTAAGGGTTCCTTAGATTAAATGCCGTTTGAAAGAGGATTTTTAATAAATTCGCCTCCTTGCATAGCAATCTGATTACCCCATGCTGTAATTGCTTCTAAAATAGGGGTAAATGTTTTTCCAAAATCGGTTAGGCTATAAATCACTTTTATAGGTGGTTTATCTCCGTAAACTTTTCTTGATACCAGACCATCTTTTTCTAATTGCTTTAATTGCAGGCTCAATGTCATTTCGGTAACAGATGGTATGTCTTTACGAAGCTCATTGTACCTTTTTGCTTTATCCTTTAAATGATAAAGAATAACAGCCTTCCATTTGCCACCCACCAGGCTCATCGCAAGGCTAACCGTGCAAGGATAAATTTCCTCCTTTAGTTTTACGTAATCGCTAATACATTCTGTTTTCATCCTACTGTCTTAACCTATCCTTTTGGATAGTTATTGCAAATTTATGTTGCTATAGATAGTTTTGCAACTATAATTTTTATAGTTAATAAAATAATGTAAATGAGAACGGATTTTAAAGTAAATGAGGTAATAGAAAAAGACAAGCCATTGATCACTATTGTTGGAGTTTTGGGTAAACAGGGGCGCAGTGCAGCACTTACGCTATTACATAGCGGGCGTTATCGTGTACGGGGCATTACACGCCGTGTAGATTCGCCAGAGGCACATAATTTAACTGAAATGGGGGCTGAGCTCTTGAGTTTACCGCTTGATTTAGGATATCAGAAAGATTTCGTTGAAGCATTCCGGGGATCGGAAGGCGTTTTCATCATGACACCAAGTATTATGCCACCGCATACCCACGAAATGGAGCTTGGTAAACAACTAGCGGATGCGGCAGTTGAGGCAGGAGTTAAGCATATTATCTTTAGTAGTTTGGAAAATGTGGAAAAAATTACAAACGGAAAAAAGTTTGCTCCTCACTTTACTGATAAAGCAATGATTGAAGAATATATCCGCACGCTTCCAATCACCAGCTCATTTATTTATATGGCCTTTTTCTACACCAATCTAATGGAATTTTATCCGCCGAAATTGGTTGGAGATACGCTTGTATTTCCGATTTATTTACCTGAGGATTTTCGTGCTCCATTTGTTGATCCACTTACCGCTACAGGGCCGGCGGTTTTAGAGATATTTTCTCATCCGGATAAGTATTCAGGTGAATCTTTGCCTGTTATCGGCGACATTATTTCGCCTCGGGAAATGATAGATACATTTATTCGGGTAACAGGTAAAAAGGCTATCTATAGTTCCGCATTTACAGAAGAAGCATTGCTTCGCCACTTTCCTGAATTTGGTACAAATGAGCTTTTGGTAAAGGAAATTTTAGGAATGGCAGAATATGCTGTCGAGTATGGTTATTTTGGCAAGGAACGTGATTTGTTATGGAGCCGACAGGTTAATCAAAGCAGTCTAAGTTGGGAACAATTTCTTCGCAGTACTGGATGGCAAGGTCAAAAGCTGACTTACTGATTTCTTTCAATCGCCTACTTCATCGAGGGTAGACTATGGAAATAGTTTGATAATGATTGTTTAAATTTTATTTAGTTCGGATATGGTATTATTTTAGCTTATTGCAGGTTAAAATAATACTGTAAAAGGATTAACAGTGCTGTTAATTTGCGCTAATAAATAACAATTAAATATAAAACATTGAGTAGATGTTTGTGATGGTAATTAGTGCCGCTGTTCAAAATTACCTTCATGGTAACTACAAGAGCAACCTATGCGTTGGTTTTGTGTTTTTTGTCGATAAAACACCTTCAATGTACCGTATTAAGCAAATTTCCTTATGAAAAGAGTTATGTTACTTTCAGTTTTTGCCTTTTCTACCATCATTGTCCTTGCACAAAACGTAAACTGGGTTGAGCGGAACGGCGCATTAAAGGTTGTTGGTGGAAAAATCTTGAACAGTAAAAATATTGAACCACAGCTCCGTGGTATAAGTTTGTCATGGAGCATCTGGGGAGGGAAAAAGTATTATAACCAAGATGTTGTAAACTGGCTTAAATCTGATTTTAACATCAGTTTATTGCGTGTGTCGATGGCGGTTCAGCCAGATAGCGGTTATTTGCAGCATCCGCTTGAACAAGAAAAACTTATAACCGGAACAATCGATGCTGCCATTAAGAGAAATCTGTATGTATTGATAGACTGGCACGATCACCATGCAGATGAACATCTAAATCAATCAAAAATGTTCTTTGCAAAAATGGCCAAAAGGTATGCCGGGAAACCGAATATCATTTATGAGATATATAATGAACCAGAAAAAATAGCATGGCAAACCGTTAAGGATTATGCCGTGCAGGTAATTGCCGAGATCAGGAAATACGATGCTGAAAATGTAATTGTTGTTGGTAGCCCGCATTGGGATCAGGATATAGATGTGGTTGCAAAAGATCCAATCAAAGGATTCAGCAACATTGCTTATTCTTTTCATTTTTATGCGTCTGAACCAAGTCATCAAGAAGTTTTAATGAGGCGGGCCGATGATGCAATTTCTGCTGGTCTGCCCATTTTTGTAACAGAGTGGGGCGTGGGCGAGGCTAATGGCGATGGTGTATTCGATACCGGTAAAACCAATAAATGGTTTTCTTGGATGGAGAAAAACAAGCTGAGCTGGGCAAACTGGAATATTACCGATAAAAAAGAAACAACTGCGCTGTTAATGCCTGGCGCATCTCCAAAAGGAAAATGGAAGCTTGAAATGCTTAGTCCGGCAGGGAAATATATTAGGACGAAGCTCCGGAAACTGAACAAATAATATCAGGTTCCTGGCTTAAATATATAAGAATATAATATTACATCAGTTTATATTTCCACTAGAAGATCAGTGTCAAAATGTTACCAATCTATTTTATTACAATTAAGTAGGATATTTTTTGCCGGATTTTGCAAAACTTATAACTGGTGAAAACGCCTTTTTCTATATGTAATTGCGTTTTATCTAAATTTTAATAAAATTATATTCTGTTTAAACCTGAACTTATATTTCGCATTTGAAATTAAACTTGTAAAAGAGCTTATAATTGTTTTAATTTGTCTATTAAATCTATAGATTTAATAGACAAATTAATTATGAAACAATTTTTACATTCAGGTATTTCCACTGAAAAGGATGGAAGTTTTCGAAAAATTTTAAACCTCGAGCAATGTGATGCAGTAAAAGAACTGGAACATTGCCGAATGTGCAACTACGCGGGCTGCTAAATCTTAGCGGTTTTTAAGCTAAAAATCCTTTATCCAAATCCATCACAACCATGCAGCCCCCTCAAAGGTTAATGGAAGTGCTTTGTCCAAACATTCCCAAACAAAAAAATGAAAAATCTTTACAGAAAAGGGTTCTATCTCTACTTATGCGTCTTTTGGTCAACGCTGGCCATAGCTCAGGTGAACCCAACCATCAAATCACAACTTAACGGTACCGTTTTGGATGCCTCTACCAGTCTCCCTCTACCAGGTGCTGTGGTAAAAATAAAAGGAACTACACATACGGTTTCTACAGATTCCGATGGCAGGTTCAGTTTTGTAACAGGCCAGAGTTTCCCCTACACGCTGATTGTCAGTTTTATCGGTTACGATCAGAAAACGGTTACGGTAAATGGTAGTCCCGTTACCATTCGTCTCCAGGAGATTCAAAGTCAGCTGAATGATGTTGTGGTTACCGGATATAGTACACAGGAACGTAAATATATAGCGGGCTCTATTAGTAGTGTAAGCGGTTCGGTTGTGCAGAACCAGCCATCGGGTGGGTTTAATCAATTGCTTCAGGGTAAAACAACCGGTGTACAGGTTTCATCAAATTCAGGCGTTCCTGGTGGAGGAATAACCTTCCGTGTACGTGGTAACAATTCAATCAATGCCTCTGTAGATCCACTTTATATTATAGACGGTGTATTTGTAAGCAATGCTGATCCGATTACAGCCGGATTGGGTAACCAGGCGGCGTCCAATCCCATTGCTGATTTAAATCCATCTGATATTGAAGATATCCAGATCTTAAAAGATGCCAATGCAACTGCTATTTACGGATCGCTGGGTGCAAATGGCGTAATTATCGTAACCACCAAAAGAGGGAAACGGAACACAAAAGCCAATATTTCGCTCAATACTTTTCAGGGATGGTCTACAGCAGTAAATAAATTTGAAGTGGCGTCAGGCCCTGAGGTTGCACTTTTAACTAACGAATCGCGTGTAAATACAGCGATCGATAATGGACTTAATCCTTCTACAGTAGTGCTTCCGTTTCCAGATCCCCAGAACCAGCCAACTTATGATCGGATCAGTGGCCTATTTAGAACGGCGAGAACTTCTAATTACGAAGTTGCTACCCAGGGTGGAACAGACAGAAGTACTTATTATATCAGTTTAGGTTATCTCAACCAGGAATCTATTGTAAAACCATCCGATTATAGCCGGTATTCTGCTCGGTTGAACTACGATAATTACTTAACAGATAAATTTAAAGTGGGTACCAGTATCAATTTTACACGTTCTGACCGGAACCTGAGCGGAAGTGACAATAACCCTACAGGGGTAATCAATTCGGCGCTTTTCCCAAGATCTTATCTGCCGATTTATAACAACGACGGTACTTATGCACGTTACGGAAGTTTTGATAATCATTTGGCGTTGATCGAAAATCTGGATAGCAAGGCAGTTGGCTGGCGGACAATAGGGAATATTTATGGTGAATATACATTTATTCCAGGCTTAAAACTCCGTAGCAGCTGGAGTATAGATAACAGTAGCGAATATGATAACAGTTATTCGAGCACATTGATCAGTGCAGGTATTGCAACTAATGGCTCTGCTTCTTCGATCGAAAACAAGAACCTGGTATTGACCAATGAGCAGGTATTAAGTTTTGTTAAATCGTTTGGCGAAGGCAAAAAGCACAATATTAATGCTTTGGTTGGAAATACCTTGAATACTGTGCTGAACGAAAGTACCTCTGCTACTGGAACAGGATTTGCAGCCAATAGTTTGAGATCAGTATCGGTTGCGGCTACGCGCTCTGGGTCAGCTTCCCGCGCAGAATCGAAATTGGTTTCTTTTTTCAGTAAAGTAAGTTATACTTACGATGGCAAATATACTATTGATGGAAGTATCCGTGCAGATGGATCCTCAAAGTTTGGAACCAATAACCGTTGGGGGTATTTCCCATCTGGAGGGTTTGCATGGAGGTTGAGTCAGGAAGAGTTTATTAAAAACCTCAACTTTTTCGACGAGCTGAAAATCAGGGCAAGTTTGGGTCTTTCGGGTAACCAGAATGGGATTGGCTCTTATGCCGCTCAGGGCTTATGGTCATCGGGAGCAAATTACCTGGAACAGCCAGGTATTGCGCCAACGCAGCTGGCCAACCCTGATTTAACCTGGGAAACCACCCGTCAGTTTAATGTTGGTGCAGAATTTGGGATTTTCAAAAACCGTTTAAACATTGTAGCAGATTATTATAATAAATATACTTATGATCTGTTATTGAACGTTCCGGTACCCTATCGGTCGGGTTTTGCCTCTTACCTGCAGAACTATGGGGCAGTAAGAAATAAAGGTTTCGAATTGGGTATTAATTCAACTAACATAGAAACCGATGCTTTCCAATGGACAACCAATTTTAATATTTCCTTTAACAACAATAAAATCGAAAAACTGGCTTCTGATATTAGTCTTGGTGCATCGGGAAGAAATATTTCTATTCTAAGGCAAGGTTATTCTACCAATTCATTCCAGTTGTATAAACAGCTTTATGTTGATCAGCAAACGGGTAATGCGGTTTATGAAGATTTAAATCGTGATGGCGCGATTACTTCTGCCGACCGTCAGATTGTGGGCAATGCCCTTCCAAATTATACAGGAGGATTGACCAATAATTTCACATTTAAGGGTTTTGATCTGAACTTTTTCTTTTACTTCCAGCAAGGAAATAAAATCATGAACATGAACGATTTCTTCATGGTACATGGTGGTACGCAGGCCAATATTGGTTTCTTGCCCCGTCAGTTAGATCGCTGGCAAAAACCAGGAGATGTGACCGATATTCCAAGGTTGACCACTTTTAGTGGAAATCCGACACAAAATGGTGGTGCTGCCAATAATTATGGCGGTAATGTGGCCAGTCTTTCTTCACGTTACCTGGAAGATGGTTCTTTCATCAGGCTCAAAACCCTTACACTGGGTTACACACTACCGAAAGATGCACTGAGAAAGATTGGGGTAAATAAGTTAAGGGTGTATGCCCAGGGTACAAATCTGCTCACTTTTACCAAATATGGCGGCTTAGATCCTGAAGTAAGTTCACAGTCCAACAACCAAAATACGGTAGGTTACGATTGGGCCACCGTTCCACAACCAAGAACATTCCAGATCGGCGCCAGTGTTACCTTTTAACGATTTACATTAAAAAAAATGAAAACATCATATTTTAGAAATGCAGTTTTACTGGCCGTTATACTGTTATCGGCTTCCTGCAAAAAATACCTGGAAGAAGTGCCCAATAACTCCCTTCCAACCGAAAGTTCAATTACGGATGCAAGTACAGCGAGGGCAGCGATTATCGGGACATACGACAGATTACAAGGTTATTATGCTTCGAGTTACCCTACTTTGGGTACCATCACAACCGATAACGTTATTTTTAATGGAACGTTGAGTGAGTATCTTCAGCTTGATCAAAATGCAATTCCTACGGATAATGTAATTACTGTTTCTGCCTATCAAGGTATCTACAGGACTATCAATTCTGCAAATAGTGTTATCGCCTATGTACCATTGGTAAGCGATCCATTACTTACTGCAACAGAAAAAAACAAGATCCTGGGTGAGGCTTATTTTATCCGGGCATTATCTTATTTCGATCTGGCCAGGGGATGGGGAGGTGTCCAGCTTCAGCTTAAGCCAACTACTGATCTTAGTATTTTAAAAGGGATTAAACGCAGTACGCTCGATCAGACCTACGATCAGGTACTTGCTGATCTGATTCAGGCTGAGCAATTGCTTCCGGAAGATGCAACAACCAGAAACCGTGCACAGAAAAGTGCTGCAAGGGCACTCCGCGCAAGGCTGCACCTGTATAGAAAACAATGGGTTGATGCTGAAACCTATGCCTCACAAGTCATTGCAAATACCAAATATACCTTAGTGAAACCCTATAAGTCGTTCTTTACTGCCCCTTTTCAAACGGCAGAATCTGTACTCGAACTGGCCTACTCGGTAAACGACCGCAATAGTTATTGGAACCTGTGGTATCCAAGTTCGGCTGGAGGGCAATTTACCCTAAAACCTTCAGATGCCCTTGTATCAAAACTTAATAATCCTGCTATTGGCGGGACTCGGAATGCATTGATAGCAGGGAGCGGAACTACAGTTTACGGCGTGCTTTATAATACCACGGCAACCAGTACTGATCCATCATACCTCATCCGGATTGCCGAACTTTATCTGATCAGGGCAGAGGCAAGGGCGCAGCAGAACAAACTGGTTGATGCAGCAGCTGATCTTAACGCGGTAAGGACAAGGGCAGATGTTGGTGTAACTTCGGCAACTACACAGAGTGCTCTTATCCAGGCTATTGAAGATGAAAATGCCATTGAATTTGCCTTCGAGGCGCACCGCTGGTTCGATCTTGTACGTACCGAAAGGGCAGGGGCTGTATTGGGCATAACCAATAAAAATTTCTGGCTTTTCCCAATCCCTTATTCAGATGTGCAATCTGATCCAGATGTAACACAAAACCCAGGTTATTAAAATTTCGATCAACAAAAAATGAAAACATTTTTAAATACAGCAAAAATCCTGATGGTGCTAAGTATCATCTGGATTCAGAAAACCTCCGCGCAGAATAGCTATTTCTTTCCTAAAGCGACTTCGCTCGATACAAAAATCCCAACGCCCGAGCAGTTTCTGGGCTATCCCATCGGAACTTATTTTACCAGACATGAACAGGTGGTAGCTTATTTTCGTCAATTGGAAAAAGTATCCGACCGCGTACATGTAGAAAGTTTGGGTAAGACATACGAACAGCGCGAGCAGATTATTGTAACCATTACTGCCCCATCCAACTACGCGAAATTGGAACAGATCAGGCAGGAACATTTAAACCAGGTAGACCCGTCGAAACCTGTACTGGGCAGTAATGCTCCGGTTATTATTAATTTAGGCTACGGGGTACATGGAAATGAAAGCTCAAGTACCGAGACCAGTTTGCTCACAGGTTATTACCTTGCAGCAAGTAATGATGCGGAGACGCTGAAATGGCTTTCGGCATCGGTCATTTTTATCGATCCTTCCTTAAATCCGGATGGAAGAGACAGGGCTGCCAACTGGCACAATGCCTATCATTCGTTCCCGGCGGTAGGAGATCCACTCGATAAAGAACACCAGGAAGCCTGGCCTAACGGCAGAACCAACCATTATTTTACTGATCTCAACCGCGATTGGCTTAACCTCGTTCAGGTAGAAAGCCGTAACCGTTTGGCTTTTTTCCATAAGTGGTATCCAAATGTACAGATCGATTTCCATGAACAGGGAACTAATGCCACTTACTATTTTGAACCAACACCAAAAAGCCACGAAAGCCCGATTATTCCTCAGTTTTTATACGAATACCAGGTCATACTGGCAAAATATCATGCAAAGGCACTTGATGATATCGGTTCATTTTATTTTACCAAAGAGAATTACGATAATCTTTCCCCGATTTATGGTTCTACCTATCCAAAATTCTTCGGCTCTGTTGCTGCCACTTTTGAGCAGGCCAGTTCACGTGGTATTTTACAGGAATCGAGCAACGGACCATTGACTTTTGCATTTACCATCCGCAATCACTTAGCAACGAGTTTTTCGACAATAAAAGGGGCAGTTGAAGAGAAAACAGGACTGTTTAAGGTGCAAAAAGACTTTTTTAAATATGCCTTGGCGCAAGGACAGAAAAACCCGGCAAAGGGATTCGTATTTGGAGATAAGAATGATATTAACCTTACCCAGAAATTTTTAGGATTACTGCTCGCACACCATGTAGAGGTTTTTGAGGTGCCGGATAATCTGAAACAGGAAGGTAAAACCTTTGAAAAAGGTAAATCCTATATTGTTCCCTCAGCACAGCCCAATTTTTTAATTGTTCATTCTATTTTTGAAGAAAATACTTTAAAAGACAGCATATTTTATGATAATACCGGGTGGAGCATTATCCATGCCTATGGGCTAAAATATGCAAAATTGAATGGTACATTTTCAAAAGGTGCAGCAGTTAAAAGTATTATTCCTGAAACAGGAAAGGTATCAGGAGAGCGATCGGGTTATGCGTATCTGATCAATTCGAGCGATTATAATTTTACAAAAGCACTTTACCAGTTGCAGTTAAAAAACGTATTGGTAAAAACAGCTTTTAAATCTTTTGTAGCCAATACCGCATCGGGTAAAAAAGCGTATCTTCCGGGTTCGCTGGTTATTCCGGTGATTGGGCAAAATGTTTCTGCCGATTCACTTTATGCGGCATTAAATAGTGTAGCTAAAGCTACCAATATTGATATTACTGCAGTTGCCAGTGGTTTTAGTGCCGAAGGTATAGATCTGGGCAGTAGCAACATTAAAGCTGTGCGCAAACCAGAAGTGGTACTGGCCTTTGGACAGGGTGTAACGGCTTCGGAAGCAGGACAGGTTTGGTTTTTATTAAACCAGCAATTAAATCTTCCGGTAACCAAACTGGATCTTCAGAGTTTTGCAAGGGCACCATTAAACCGTTATAATGTTTTGGTGCTACCGGCTGGCAATTATAGTGCCTGGGACAAAGCAACTGTTGATAAAATTAAAAACTGGGTAGCTGAAGGTGGCACGCTGATTACTTTTCAAACCGCTACCGCCTGGGCAGTACAACAAGAAATAGTTAAAGAGAAACTGGCTGAAACAGATGCTTTTTTTAGAAGGGGAGAACTGCCAACCCTACCTGCTACCACGGCAACAAAAGTCAGCGATGAAACCAGAAAAGAACCAAAGCTTAATGGGGCAGAAAATGCAGTTAAACCGATAAAACCACTAGCCGAAAGACTTGATTATCAAAGGCAGGAAGATGTAGAAGGTTCAAAAAGAATCAATGGTGCTATTTTCCAATCTGATCTCGATATCACCCATCCTATTGCCTTTGGGGTAACCTCGCGTAAGCTTTTTATCAATAAGAATGGACCAACATTGTTGTTGCCAAGTTCGAATAAATATGAAACAGTAGCGCAGTATACCTCAAAACCATTTATTAATGGCTATTCTTCAAAGTCTAATATTGCTAAAGTAGCCGGATCGGCAGCCATCATTGCAACAGGGAGTGGTAGTGGAGAAGTGATTCTTTTTGCTGATGACCCTACCTATAGGGGCTATTGGTTAGGAACAGGGCGATTATTTTTAAATGCCATATTTTTTGGCAACCTTTTAAACGGAGGCTATAGATAATCCTTAAATTCAGGGTTGTATCGTAAAATTAATTTCGATTCTAATCTAACCTCATCTGGTTCGCCATTTCTGTGAACTGTAATCAAGTATACTTTAATCTATCTTATAAAGCCTTTCACGTTCAAACCATCAGCTATTGGCTCAATGAACAACGAAAGGCTTTTATATTAAAACTATTCCTGTTGATCGGGTACTAACCGGAGTGAACACTTTTATAAGTTTTTACTCCGGATTTTTTTTGCCTGTCAATCCAGGTAAAACCAGGATGATTATGAATAGCTGGTGAACAATTTGAATGGAAAAAGTCATGTCAACTAATACTAGATTTTTGCCGGATAGGTTATAAAATAGGTTTACAATATTCTTTCACGCTTATGAAAATGTTTCTTAATGTCATGTCAACAGCAGATAACTGGATGGATAGACTTTCCACAAACCTATATTCTATTCTTTTATTTAAAAAGCAGATAAAAAATATTATGTTTGTGGCTTTATTTTTAATAAGTCTAAATAATATTTGATCCTTATTTCATGAAGATAGCCTTTACCCATGCGGCGTTATGCCTTTTTTTCTTTTTGTTCCTCTCATACAGTGCTTCTGCGCAACAGAATGCAAAACTGCAGGGATATGTACGTGATAGTCAGGGAAACCCACTTCCTGGTGTTACCATCAGTGTTGAAAATACAAAATTAACTACCTCAACAAATAACAAAGGTTATTACAGGTTACAGGTGAGCCAGGGCAAGCTAATTTTACATTTCAATTTTATCGGTTTTAGGCAGTTGGTCAAAACGATCGAAATTAGTGGGGATACAGATGAGAATGTTGTTCTGACCGAATCAAATTCAGATCTTCAGCAGGTAGAAATTACCGGGCGTAAAGAAAAAGCCTATAAAACCAAGGCAACCTTTATTGGTAAGATTGAAAATGAACTCAAAGACATTCCTCAATCTGTTTCATATGCCAGTAAGGAATTGATTGCCGATCAGGGCCTCATGCGCGTTGGTGAGGTAGTGAAAAACTTTAGTGGAGTAAATCAGTTCAGTTTTTATGATGACTTAACCATCCGTGGCTTTCGTGTAAATGGACAGAGCAATACCCAGTTGCTGAACGGACTAAGAACAAGTACAGGTTTCTGGAAACAGTCGCTCGCCAATTATCTGGAAAGGGTTGAAGTGCTAAAAGGCCCATCTTCTGCACTTTTTGGAAACGCAAGTCCAGGTGGTGTGGTGAACCGGGTAACCAAAAAGCCGCTTGATGAAACCAGAAGATCCATCAGTATGACTATGGGAAGTTTCAATACATTCCGCGGGCTTGCCGATTTTACCGGACCGGCGTCAAAAGACAGCACATTGCTTTACCGCTTAAACTTTGGCTATGAAAATGCAGAAACTTTCAGGGATTTAATGTTTGACAGGAACTTTGTTATTGCGCCTTCGCTTACCTTTGTCCCGTCTGAAAAAACGAGGATAAACTTTGATCTGGTATATACCGATTCAAAAAGCAGGCTTGATAGGGGGCAGCCGATTTTTGGTAGCTTCGATTTAAATTCGACCCCGCAGTCGCTATCCCTGAACACCGCAAACGATTACCTGAATGAGCTCACCTATAATGCAACGATCTCGATTACCCATAAAGTAAGCGATGTGTTAAGCCTGAATGCTTCATATCTTAAAACAGGATACTCAGAAGATCTGAACGAGCACCGTACTTCCAATTCTTATGGTCTTGATGGCAATGGCCAGCCCATCAATAATCTTGCAGGAATGAATGTTCAGATCAGGAAACGCAAGCGTTTTATCGATAACTTCTCCGGATATATCAACTACACGCCTACAACCGGACCCATATTACATAAGATCGTAGCAGGCTATGATTTTGGGAGTGAAAAGACGCCAGTAGGCGGTTCGCAGATGACAGCAAGTGGTTATAGAAATGCAGCGAACAACGGTTCTATCCCGAACTATGTGGTCGCTAATAAGAGCAGGTATCTCCTTGATGCTGCAGGAAACCCAGTACCCAATGTTCCGCATTTCAATCTTAACGACCCGTTGTCATCCCAGAGAATGCAGGATGACAGCAAACTTTTCTTTGCTCAATCTGTAGTTGCCCCAGCATATTATTATCTTAACTCAGGGTATATTCAGGATCAGTTAAAAATTGGCGCGCTGCAGGTTTTACTTGGAGTGCGTTATGAATATTATACTGATTTTGCCAATTATAAAACTCAAACCGAAGCGAAAGCCAATTCACATGCCTGGTTGCCACGATTAGGCGCTGTTTATGCCATTAATTCAAATATCAACTTTTATGGAAGTTATGTTGAGGGATACAATCCTCAGACTTCTGCCACCATATCAAACCCAAATGCAGGTGGGCCATTTGATCCCTTGAAAAGCAATATGATCGAATTTGGTGCAAAAACCAACTGGCTCAGGGATCAACTAAGCATTACCGCCGCTGTGTATCAAATCAAGCAGACCGGAGCGCTGTATGCAACACCTGGAGTGATTGATGTACTAAGGCAGATAGGGGATGAGCAGTCAAGAGGTTTTGAGCTTGATGTGGTTGGGAAAATTATGCCGAACTGGAATGTAATTGCATCGTATTCGTACAACAGGGCAAAGATACTTGAAAGCGGTACAGCAGGAGAGATTGGGATCCAAAAGCCGAACGCACCAAAAAACACGGCGAATCTGTGGACGCGGTATAACTTTATTGATGGGGTTGCCAAAGGTTTTGGTATAGCATTGGGGATAAATTATGTGGATAAAAGAAACCTGAACTATGATGCGAAGTTCTCGCCTGAAGATCAGATTACCTTACCATCGTTCAC
The DNA here is from genome assembly GCF_049913135.1 of Pedobacter sp. R-06. Taxonomy (NCBI): domain Bacteria; kingdom Pseudomonadati; phylum Bacteroidota; class Sphingobacteriia; order Sphingobacteriales; family Sphingobacteriaceae; genus Pedobacter; species Pedobacter sp. R-06. The sequence goes on from NZ_CP183977.1 coordinate 967,097, forward strand.
GCTTATTAATGCCGGGCTGTTCTATAATATCGGCAAACTCCAGCTTCAGCTAAATGCAAATAACATAGGAAATAAAAAACACTGGGTGGGCGGATACGATTATCTACGGTTATTTCCGGGGCAGCCAGAGAATTATATGCTAACGGTTGGATATTCATTTTAATGGCCAAAAGTAAATTCGAAAAGATTACCGGCTGGCTCCATCTTTGGATAGGGCTGATAACGGGAGTTGTTGTCGTGATCGTATCCATCACGGGATGCATCTATGTGTTCAATGAGGAGATATTTGATACCGTCCACCGGGATATTGTTTATGTTCAGAAAACCGGCCAGCCAAAGCCAGTTTCTGAATTGCTTGCCAATGCACAACAAGCGGTTGGCCCTGGTAAAGTCCTGTCGAATGTGAAGATTTCAGCAAACAACAAAAGCTATGTATTTTCCGGTTTTAAGGTTAATAAAAAGGATAAGATCAATCTTTGGTACTTTAGCCAATTTGAGTACTTAAATGATGTTTATGTAAATCAGTACACGGGCAAGGTTCTGGGAATAATTGATGTCCGTTACGAATTTTTCAATATTGTTGAGCAGCTGCACAGGCAGTTGTTATTGGTAAAACCTATCGGAAGCCTTGTAGTAGGTTCCTGCATTCTTCTATTTCTTGTAATGCTCATCAGTGGTTTTATCCTTTGGCTGCCAAAAAACTACAAGCAGTTTAAAAAAAGTATTACAATCAAATGGAATGCAAAATGGAAACGGGTAAATTACGATCTGCATAATTCATTGGGGTTTTATGTTCTGCCAGTGGCGACGCTTATTGCCATTACAGGTTTGGTATGGTCTTTTAAATGGTGGGAGACGGGAATTTATAAACTTTTGGGAGACAAAGGGAAGACTGGTTTTGCGCGGACACTGCCCATCATCAATGCCAGTGATTCGACATTGAACAAAATTGACCTCATCCATTACGATCTGCTGAAAAAACTAAAAGGCGACTGGTCGGAGATCGGAATCGGCATCCCGACTGAGGCCAACAAGGTTTCGACATCATTCGTGAGTATCGAAAGCAATAAGGATGGCTGGCGGGGTGTTAGTTATTATTTTTATGATGGTAGGACTGGAAAGATAATTGATGTTTTACCGCATTCACAGAAAACGCTGGGCATGAAATGGAGAAATTCGAATCTTCCGATGCATACTGGTAGAATATATGGTCTGGGCACACAGCTATTGGCTTTTTTTGCTGCTTTGATCTGTGCTTCCCTTCCGGTTTCAGGGTTTCTGATCTGGTTGGGGAAAAGGAAGAAAAAGCCTAAGTCTTCCCTCAAGTTGGGTTTGAATACTTAAAAATGGACATTTAATTTTGATATTGAACCATGATATTTCTATCCATTATTTCAGATAGAAAAGATCGAGCTTTTTGACTTATGAGGTCAGAGATGTCATTTCTTTTTGCTATGTCTGATCCCTGAAATCTCGCTCTCGTGGCTGCATCGTTCAGAAATATCATATCGAGTTCCCTCAAGAACCGGATGAACACCTCCTTAAAAATATGGGGGCTATTGTCATCTCTCGCAAAGGCAGCTTTGAAATCATATATGCTTTTAGCGCGAGTGGTTTTTAATATTTTTTAAATACCTGTTCGTAGGCACTCTTTTTGCCATTCTTGAGGTCATTCAATAATAACAGATTGTTTTACGAATCGAATAATTTTTACGCGTATAAATTGTTATGCCATCGTTGCCGGAAGTTGAAAAATTATCAAAGTCGTAAAATTTGTTAAATGTTTGTAGGCTATGTTAAGATAATATAATTTTGTCTACTAATACTATAGATTTGATATATTATAATGTCCGAAACAGTTACTTATCCCGTTAATCCAATCTCTAATACAGCCTGTAATAACTTTGGTTGCTGCTGTTGAACCTGGTTTTCTCTAGTTTTTAGTCTCTTCTCTGGTTTTATTTTTTTTAATGACCATGTGGAGGGGCAATAATCGAACGGAAGTAGATACGCTAAAGTCATGACATCTGTATAATCTTAACATGATGTGAACCGAAATAAAGACGTGGCTGACCGGAATTGGAAGCGAAATGTTGAATGGATAAATCTAAATCAATGATAAAATACAATACCCAAAGGTATAGAAAGGAGCTTGCAAAAAATAGAATAGTTACTGAATATAAATAAGGGAAAATGCGTTTCTGCATTCTCCCCAGATTTCGACCATTGCCGGAGATCAATTGGCGTTGCATCCGGTCAGTTCATTCAATGATCATGTCAAAATTATGAATTCTGCACGGGAATTTTTCATATTGCTGAAGCTTGTTTCAGTTTCATGATTGGCATAAAACAATATAAATTATGAAAATAAGCGGAAAGTCCTGGAAGGACTCGCATAATAAACCTCTGTCAAAAATACTTTTATTGCCCTGCCTAACGGGAATTCTTCTGATTTCATCCGTTCTGCAGGCCAGGGCAAAAAGAAGCGGCGAAGGACAAAATACTAACCTCCACTCTCATTCAAAGGTAGCCGTTGTGGCAAATTTGATAACATATAATTTTCCAGGTAGTTCTTTGGATATTTCAAATATCTCAGTTCTACGCTCGCGGGCTGTTACAATTAAAGGAAAAGTAACTGATGAAAAGAATCTTCCCCTGCCCGGGGTAAGCGTTAGGCTCAAGGGAACTGCTCAGGTGGTATCAACAAATCCCGACGGCGAATTTCAAATGGTTACCGAGCTAAATCAGCCTACTTTGGTTTTTACCTATGTAGGTTATAAAACACAGGAAGTGGTTTATAAAGGCCAGCCGCTCTCGATAAAACTTGATCCTGATCAAAGTAAGCTTGAAGAAGTACTTGTGGTAGGATACGGTACGCAAAGAAAAAGCGATGTACTAGGCTCAGTGGCCACTTTTAATGCAAAAGCAGTAGAAGAGAAGCCGATATCAAGGGTTGAGCAGGCGCTTATCGGCCAGATGGCCGGCGTTCAGGTAAGGCAGCAAAGCAGCACGCCAGGAGCAGGCTTAAGTATCCAGGTACGCGGGGCCGGCTCAATCACGGCAGGTAATGAACCTCTTTACGTATTGGATGGGTTTCCTTTGGATGTCGCCAGTCAGAATGCCTCCGGTGGTATTTCGAACAGCCCGCTCGACAACCTTAACCCTAACGATATCGAGAGTGTTCAGGTATTAAAAGATGCTGCTGCGGGGGCCATTTACGGCTCGCGTGCAGCAAATGGAGTAGTGATTATCACAACCAAAAAAGGTGTTGCGGGCAAACCAAGAATTAGTGTGAATGCCAACGCAGGTATTAGTTCGGTAGCCAGAAAGATCGATATGCTGAGTGCTGATGAGTGGGTTGCCCAGGCAACAGAACTGGCCAACGCTGCATGGGTAGCTTCTGGTACCGGGAGAACTGCTGCCCAAACCAATGCAGAAAGAGCCGCTATTTTAGGCCTTGCTCCAGGTACCATTAACACCTCTTTTATGACCGATCCGAGATGGGCACAGCCCGGACACCCCGGCCTTGATTATGTAGACTGGCAGGATGCCATCTTTACCAATGCACCTTATCAAAACTATGAGGTTTCAGCAAGCGGAGGGGCAGAAAATGTAACTTACTTTATTTCAGGTAACGTACTTAACCAAAACGGAACATTGATTAATTCCAATTTTAAGAATTATGGTTTAAGGGCCAATGTGGAGGCCAATGCGAGTAAGAAGCTTAAATTCGGGATCAATCTTGCGCCATCTTATTCTGTTAATAATGCACCTCCGGGCGAGGGTAAGGATAACCAGCTCATGAATGCTTTACAGATGGTACCGGTAGTTGAAAGTTCGGCAGGCTTAAATTCCGGGGCTTACGGAAACAGTGTGTACACCTGGGCGAGCCCGAGATTAATCAGTCCATATGCCTATCTTGAAACCGCAATGAACAAGGTAAAAACCTCAAGGTTATTAGCTTCGATATATGCGGATTATCAAATAGTTAAAGGCCTTTCAGTAAGGTCGAGCGTAAATTATGATAATGTTGATCGAAATACTTCAAAATATACATCCGATCAGGTTACTGTTGGTGCAGCATCGGCCTTGTTAACTAATCCCGGTCTTTATTCAACGGGCTCTTACGCGGTAACCAAGAAACAAAACTTTCTTAACGAGAATACCCTTAACTATACCACAACAATTGCCGGTGTCCATAAGATTTCTGCCATTGCGGGGGTGTCTTACAATATAGTTCATACCGAAGGGGTAAGCCTTGCAACGGCCGGAGGTTTTGCCAACGATATCATCAAAACCCTTAGTAATGCCATTGCCAACGCTGCAGGGGTAACTACTACAGGAACTTCAACTGCAGCTAATAACACCCTGTTTTCTTACTATAGCAGACTTCAATATGCTTTTAAAGACAGATACCTCTTATCTGGTACCATCAGAAGAGATGCCTCTTCTAAATTTGGATCCGAAAACCGCTGGGGAACCTTTCCTTCGGTATCTGCCGGATGGAAAGTTTCAGAAGAGTCTTTTCTTAAGGATGTTAAGGCCATCAGTGAGTTAAAACTAAGATTAAGCTGGGGTAAATCGGGCAATAACAACATTGGCGACTATAATGCCATAAGCACCCTGGTAAATTCGAATTACGTATTTGGAGGCAATACACCAACAACGGCTACAGGGCAGGTGGTTTCGGGCCTTGCCAATAAAGCGCTGAAATGGGAAACATCCAACACCTATGATCTTGGTTTAGACCTCAGCCTTTTGGCCAACAGAATCAATTTCACGTTCGATGCCTATCATAAAAAGAATACCGATCTGTTGTTGAACCTGCCGGTATTATCTGCAAGTGGTTTCAGTACAAGTTTACAAAATATAGGTGCGGTGGTGAACAAAGGATTAGAATTCGGACTGAATACGGTAAACGTAAAAACAGCCAATTTCACCTGGACGATGAATGCCAACATTGCCTTTAACAAAAATGCCATAACCGATCTTGGTCCAACACATGCCGATATCGAAATCGCTTCTGCCTATAGCGGTAGCAATGCGCCATATCTGCTAAGGGAAGGACTCCCTGCTTTTAGCTATTACATCACTAAAACTGATGGAATTTTAACAACTGCAGATATTGCCAATCCGGCTATAGCAAAAGTATCCGGACAGAAAGCTGGCGATGCGAAATACATTGATACCAATGGCGACGGAAAAATCAGTGCTGCCGACAGGGTAGTTGGTGGACAGCCTTCTCCCAAATATACCTGGGGATGGACAAACAATTTTAAATATGGGAATTTCGACCTTGGTATACAGCTGTATGGCCAGCATGGGGGTTCGATACTTTCTTATCTGGGGCGTGCAATCGACTTTTCGGGAAGTACAACTGCAAATGTACTTGGTGTATGGAGAGACCGCTGGACGGCAGCAGATCCCAATCCGGATGCGCCAAGGGGCAGGCTGGGCGCTACTTATACCTATCCAAACGTAACTTCTGATTGGGTTTACTCCAGCGATTTCTTTCGGGTACAGAACATTACTTTGGGCTATAACCTGAAGGGATTGATTAAAACCCATGGCATTTCTTCGGCAAGGATATTTGTGGCATTGGAAAACTATTTCTCCCATGACAAATATAAAGGGGGAGCGAATCCAGAGGCGCAGAATACAAACGTAAGTGGCGATGCCAGCTATGCAATATCAGGTGATTACGGTTCGGCACCATTAAGTAAAACAGCTTCAATAGGAATAAACATTGGCTTTTAGTAGAATAAGATGAAAACGAAAATATACTTAACCCTGTTCTCCGCAATACTACTGTTGGGCAGTTGCGAAAAACAATTAAATCAAACGCCAGAGTCGAGTTTGGCTACAGAGAATTTTTTTACCAATAATAACGACTTTCTTCAGGCGGTAAATGGGGTGTATTCCCAGTTGAGCAATTATCCCAGTCAGGCATTGTGGCTTGGTGAAATGCGCAGCGACAACTTAAATGCGACTTCTGATGGTAACCGCGATTGGGACGGGATCAATAATTTTACACCGAGTATTACCACAACAGGATTTATCACAACTGCCTGGAAAGCCAATTTCAACGGGATATATAATGCGAATACTGTTCTGGCAGCATTAGAAACCAAAGGAAGTGTGCTCACTGCCGCAAATGCAACAAGGTATGCCGCCGAAGTCCGGTTCTTACGGGCATTCTACTATTTTTCCCTGGTACGGACTTTTGGCCAGGTGCCATTAATATCGACGGTAAAAAGCGCTGTGGAAGTAGCAAGCATTCCACGTAGTCCGGTAGCCGATGTTTATGCATTGATCGAATCTGATCTGCAGTATGCAGTGGCCAATTTACCGGCAACTTTTACAGGGACTGACCTTGGAAGGCCAACTTCTTATGCTGCAAAAGGGCTGCTGGGACTGGTTTATCTTACTAAATCCGGACCTACTTATGGTATAAACGGACCTGGCCTTAACAGCAATGAATATGATAAGGCTGCTGCTTTGTTCGATGCAGTACTTACCGGGAGTCCTTACAGTTTTGCCTCCAATTATGCATCGATATTTTCTTACACCAACGAAAATAATAGTGAAGTTGTTTTTGATGTACAGTTTGCTTCGAGTTTAAACGGAGCAGGTTTTCCTTCCCATTTGGTGCCTGTAGCTTATTGGACAAGCAATGGAATTTCTAACAGTTTTGGGAACGGCTATGGAGCCAGTACTTTTCCGGTATCAAAAAGTTTGGTCAATTCTTACACTACCAATACGGTAAGCGGCACCGATGTGCGATACCCTTTCAATGTAGCGACTACCTATACTGCTGGTCCTTTTATTAAAAAATATATTGATGTGGCTAAAAAGGGCTTATCGGGAAGAGATTGGCCGATTAATTTTATCGTACTGCGTTATACCGATATATTGCTGATGAAAGCCGAGTGTATCCTTCATGGTGCAGCAGGCACTCAAAGTGATGTAGACGCGGCTGTGAACAGGGTGAGGGCCAGGGCTGGCGTAGGGGCATTATCGAATGTAAATATTCAGACCTTAATGCAGGAGCGGCAAAGGGAGTTTTTAGGCGAAGGGCTCCGCTGGAACGATCTTGTGCGCGAAGGCCTGGCTGTTTCGCAGATTAATGCCTGGAGAGCAGCCGATGCGATTACGAAAATTAATGAAATTGTACCGAACTATGTTATTTATCCGGTGCCTGCGGCAGAAATTCAGACTGCACCTGGCCTTTATACTCAAAATCCGGGCTATAACTAATGTTGTGTTAATAGTAAAATGGCGGTTCTATTTTCCCGCTGATTTCAGTGATAATCGCTGAACATATAAACCAGCGTATTCCGCATAATCGGCGGGAGTATAAAATGATAATTCATACTTAACTTAGCACTAGTATATTATGGGAAGAATAAGATTTCAATTCAATAAAATGATCAAAAGAAGTTTAATCATCATTGGTTTTTCGTTGCTGTATAATGGAGCAATATTTGCGCAGCGAAAGGCTGGGCAAAAGCCCAATATTGTTTTTATTCTGGCTGATGACCTGGGTTATGGAGATGTTGGTGTTTACGGGCAAAAACAGATCCTCACGCCCAACATCGATAAGCTGGCCAATGAAGGAACACGGTTTACCGATTTTTATGCTGGTGCTCCGGTCTGTTCACCCTCACGTGGATCCATCCTTACAGGCCTCAACACCGGGCATGCTACCATTAGGGGCAATGCAACCGAACAAGGAGGACTTGCGGGGAAAAAAGGGAAAAATGTGGTGTACCGGGCCAATCTTACCAAAGATGATTATACTATAGGAAACCTGATGCAGGATGCCGGTTATAATACTTCACTGGTTGGAAAATGGCATGTAGATGGATATGATTCGCTCGCTACACCTTTACAAAGGGGCTTCGATAAATTTTCGGGATGGCTGATTAATATTCCCTCAACTTACGCAAGCACCTATTGGCCTGATCACCGTTATGTAAATGGCAAGCTCCTGACGGTAGAAGCAAATACCAATGCGAGAAAAAGCTATTATGAAACCAATATCTGTACAGATGAGGCACTTGCTTATCTGGAAACCCAAAAAGATAACAAAAAGCCTTTCTTTTTAATGCTGAACTTTAATAATCCGCATTCACCGCTGGATGTTCCAGACCAGGCCATCTATAAGAATAAAAACTGGCCTGAAGATATGAAGACCTATGCGGCTATGGTGTATTATTTAGACCAGTCGGTAGGTAAAATAAAAGATTACCTGATCAAAAGTGGCTTGTCGGAGAATACAATTGTGTTTTTTGCATCAGATAATGGCCCAAGGTCTGAGCCGACCAGTCAGCTGAAAGCGGTATCCGAATTCTTTGATTCGAACGGTAAACTTAAAGGATACAAAAGGGATATGTACGATGGAGGGATCAGGATTCCGTTTATCGCATGGGCGCCCTTTATTAAAAATGCGCCGAAAACAAGTGATGTGCCGGGGTATTTCCCTGATATTATGCCAACTTTTGGAGAGATTGCCGGTAAAACTGCCGGATTCCGTACAGACGGCACTAGCATATATCCGGTTATTAAGGGGGGTAAGGTTAAAACCGACCGCTTTCTATATTGGGAGTTTTTTGAATTGGGCTTTGAGCAGGGCGTGCGTTATGGTCGGTGGAAAGGGGTGAAAAGACATCATAAACTCGAACTTTACGACATTAAAACGGATATTGGCGAAACCAATGATGTGGCTGCTGCCCATCCTGATATTGTGAAGAAAATTGAGGATTATCTATTAACCGCCAGAACAGATTCGCCTTATTGGACGGTAAAATAAAGGCCGTATTCTCCATTTATGCTCGATCGGGAACCAACGGTTATAGTTAAATAGTTTAAGAGCCTGTTTAGATTTGATACAATTATTTTACTTATCTAACATTTTTGTCACCCTGAGGGACAATTTATTGTATAAAAATCAATATAAATGATAGGAGAATTTAAGAGATTAAATCTCCTCAGATTATCGTCATTGCGAGAAGGCTTTTTCAGCCGACGAAGCAATCTTTATGGAAAGGATCACTAGCATGAAAGATTGCTTAGTTCCTCGCAATTGTAAAGGTTTAGTAATTCTGTTACCGAATTACTAAACCTTTACAGCAATGACGATCTTTCTATAGGATCTGTCAATAGTAGCGGAGTCGATTGCTTTAATATATCTAAAAACAGGTCTTCGACAACGCTCTCCACAGGAGTCCTTTGGACAGACTGACATACTAATAATTTAAAATAAAATAGGCTCTAAGCCAACTGTATATAAGCTGGCAGGTCTATCCGTTTCAGGCCTCTATGCTCTTAATGAAGCTACGTGATTTTAAGTAATAAAACCTTAATAAAAATTAACTAAAATAGCGCCTCTTCCTTAAGATCGCTATTTTAGTTGTTTAAGCTGGCTCTGCCATACCCATGTCCTTAGCTTAAAGGAATTAAGCCTGCCTTTAATTCTAACTCCGACTTTTTTTGTTAAACATTTGTTAATCTGATAATTAATGATCTGAATCAAGCGGGAAGGTTTGGAGGGAAACGCTGTGACTTAATTCGGGTGTTTCGACAATCATTTTCAAAAAACCGCCATTTCTCCGGATAAATCGAACCAATGATGAAGCGTTTTTGCTCAATACCACCATTCTGATATAGGGAAAACCAGAAATATAAAAATCGGACACAATGCAAATTCAATGCCTGTCTTGAGGTGAATCTACAGGGATAAGCAGCCATAAGCCTTAAGCAACAGGCCATATAAACTGAGCCCTTGTAAAATGCATGCTAATTTTAAAAGCAAGTACCAGCTTTGCTTGCTTAACTATTATGGCGCACAGAAAAAAATTGATTGATCTAATTAATTTAAAAATAATATCCTGAGCTTACTTAAGCAATGATCATTGGCGCAGTGGTTATTATTTTAAGCATTGTTATGCATATTGCCTCCCATTTACTATTGTTTGTCGAATAATAGAGCAAAGTTTTCATGTATTATAAATAGAGCTGGTTATTCCAATATTTTTTTAAATACCTAAGTATTAAAGTTGATAACATGTGTCCTTATGGAAATCAGTTCTCAAAATCTGATGTATAACCAACTAAATTACATACTTATGGGAAAACGTTCACTTTACCAGCTAAAAAGCGCTAATATAATGCGTTATGCCATCAAAAATGGAGGAGCAGAACAGGTTGTAAATTATAACTTACCGCTCAACACATGGCACACTTTGCCATTACCCATTCTGGCAGTACCCGCAAGCAATTAACAATAGAAAATAATTCTCATAAACGGTGGTGCCGTAATTTTTATCTGCTGCAATTAAAAAATATAATGGAAGGAAATAGTGTGGAATTAGGGGCAGGCTTGTAGAGTTTGAGGATGTCGCGAATGTAGGCCTAACCCCATTGATAGGGCTAATAGTCCCCAATAAAGAAAACCATAACCATAATAAACGCTCATCGAAACTTAATGTGCACCCGATCTACATTTATATATCTAACCCTATGAAAATACGATCAAACAATATGCCTGCGAAAAAGTGGGCTTTATTAATTCTGATTCTTTTGCATCAAACAGTGTCTGGGCAATCCATAAACGGCATCCAGACCGATGCCAGCGCCAGGAACAATATTTATACTGCGGTGCCATTCCTATTGATTACGCCACAGCCAAGATCAGGAGCAATGGGGAATGCGGGGGTGGCCCTTGATCCTGATGCCAATTCTACTGTTATGAATACATCCGCATTGGCATTTCTCCAGGAGAGGGATTTGGGCATCGCCGGTTCTTATAGCCCCTGGCTTAAGCAGCTGGCCCCTGATATGAGTATTTCATACCTTAGCGGGTACTATCGGATGAACGAGCGGAATACAGTATCTGCATCCATTAGGTATTTTTCTATGGGGGATGTTAATTTCAGCGACGAAAATTTTCAGAATCTAGGTGTTTATAGCCCCAGTGAAGCTGCATTTGATCTTGGCTATTCGCTCAAGCTTGGTCCGGATTTTGCCCTTGGCGGAAATGTACGGTATATCAGCAGTAACCTTTTTGGCGGAGCAACAGTTAATGGAGGCAGAGGCTCGGGAAAAGCCCTGGCTGTAGATATTTCTGCTTTTCAGAAATCGGATATAACGTTGGCAGGCAGTCCTGCGGTTTTGAGCTTTGGTGTTAACCTGTCCAATATAGGTACAAAGATGACTTATCGCAATACCGCCCAGTCTTACTTCCTCCCCGCCAATATGAGGATAGGATCTGCACTTAAAATAGGCGAAGGCGAGAACAAGCTTACATTATTGCTTGATTTTAATAAACTGATGGCTCCAACGCAGCCGGTTTACGGTTTGGATGGGAATATAGTAAAGGGCCGGGATCCTGACCGTTCGGTGCCATCGGGGATTTTTGGCTCTTTCAGTGAGGCCCCGGGAGGCTTTCGCGAAGAATTAAAAGAGGTTGGCATATCAACGGGCGCAGAGATGAGTTTCAAGGATGTTTTATACCTCAGGGCCGGCTACTTGTACCAGCACCCCGAAAAAGCTAATACCTCTTATCTCACCCTTGGTCTTGGAGTTCATTATAGCAGCCTTTCCCTTGATTTTTCATACCTGGTAGGATCGGGTTATAATCCACTTCGGAATACCCTGCGCTTTGGTATACAAACAAAGTTTAGGAAGTTTAAGTAAGCCTAAAGTCTTTAAAGGCATCTTCTGGATTCCCGCATCTTGGAAATGTTATGGCCAGTTGGTTGAGTAAACCAAAAGCTAATCGGAAGGCTAACCATTGGATTTATACATGATCGGAGCTCACTAAAATTATTTTTACGCAATCGATTGCTTAAATTGATTATTTTGCGAAATTCGTGTAACCAAATATTAATATTTTAATTCAACCCAAATATGCGGGGCACTAAGAATCAATTGCGCTGATGATGATGACACAAAAATTGGTGAATACTGCGTAAATACCATTTTATATCTCTTATTCGCTGATCGTCAGCGGTAAATTATTTTCTTATTCAATTAAATTTATTCATAATTGCACCGATATTCCATGAGAACTTTGAAGCCAGAATGAAGCGAACGATTTTCCTTATTTCAATCTTTCTTTCCCTGTTTTCTTGTGCGAAATCACAAGAGTTTGTATTCACACCGCTTAATGTTCTTCACGGACTGAGTGACAACCAAGTTCGTTACATGCTTCAGTTACCTGACGGACGTATGGTTTTCAAAACCACCGGTAATATCAATATCTACGATGGAGTGGGGTTTAAGTATATTCACCGGGATTCACAACGCAAATATCCGTTAAAAACATATGATGGTTTTTACAGGATTTATCTGAGAGGCGATTCCATACTTTGGATAAAGGACTACAAAGAGCTTTTGCAGGTTGATCTGCGCAAGGAGAGGTATACACAAGATTTAGCGAGTTATTTCAAAAAGATAGGTTTTCCAAAGCCAATAGATAATTTCTTCATGGATACAAAGCAGCGGCTATGGTTGCTTATTGGTGATAAACTTGTGCTTAGCGATCATACTTTTGAATTTGAGCTATCGCAGGATTGGGGAAGATTGCAGGATGTGAGCGCTGATGAAGAAAAGCTATATCTTTTCTACAGTACAGGAAAGGTGATGTGCTACGATCTGAGTTCGAAACGTAAGTTGTACAGTGCAGCTGCATATCCCGATACTGATTACGCTAGGTTTGGCAATACTTCCCTGGTGGTCAAAGGGCGCAATGGTTTTTATCAGTTGCGAAATGGAACCCATGGCGGGTTCTTTTTCTTTGATCTTCAAAAACAGGCCTGGAGAAAAATCCTTGAAACAAAATATAGCTTAAATACCTTAGTTGTGGATGCAAAGGGCAAAGCATCGATCAGTTGCGCCAGGGGGATTTGGATAATTGATTGCTTTAGTAGTGAAAAACGGTATTGGCCACTGCTAAACAAAACCGATGGAAGTAAGCTGAATACAGAGATCAGCACATTGCTTTATGATAAACAGGGAGGATTTTGGCTCGGAACCGTAAATCAAGGAATCCTCTATGATCATCCCGAAAGGTATATTTTTAAGCATATCGGGGCATCGTATTTTCCTGGTGCCTTATTAGGCGATATCATGGTGAAAGCATTTTCTGAGGACGTATCCGGAAATATTTACCTGAAATGTAAATCTGGCTTTTACCGTTACAAGACCACCTTAAGTAATGGTAATGCACTTGAGAAAGTTGATGTTTTTTCGATCCCTTCAATGGCGCGCCGTAAATTGGAATATCCTCAAACATTGATGGGTTATAATATAGACCATACTGCAGAGCTTACTGATTCGAGAGGCTGGAAATGGACAGGAACTGGAGACGGGCTGAGATTATTTAAACCTTCAGGGGAACAGCATATGTTTTATACTAAGGATGGGTTGTCAAACAATTTTATACAGGCGATATTACAAGACAGCCATAACAACATCTGGATCACCACCAGTTATGGCATTAACAAGCTTGAAATTGATTCAATCAGTGGAAATGTTCACTTTACCAGTTTCGATTCAAATGCTGGTACATTAGAGGGGGAATATACAAATCAGGCTGTTTACGAAAGTTTGAGTGGTGACCTTTATTTTGGAGGAATAAATGGATTTAGCATTTTGAAACCCAGTCGCCTTTTGCAACGTAAGCTACCGTTTAAACCTGTTTTTACTAATCTGTTCTTAAAGGGAGAAAAAGTTGAACCGGGCAAAAGTTATGGTGATCGTGTAATTTTAATCAATAGTGCACCCTATGTTAAAAAGATACACCTTGATTATGATCAAAACTTTCTGACTTTTCAGTTTTCAGCGCTTAACTATCAGAATCCATCTCAAACCTTTTATCGATACCAGTTGATGGGGATAGACAAGTCCTGGCGTGAGACCTTCAGTCGCAGGGATGATGGCGTAAACGGGCATGGTGTTCTCGAAATATCGTATACCAATCTGCCTCACGGTAATTATAAGCTAAGGGTGATGGCTTCTAATAACAATAAAGAATGGAATGGACCGGTTTCTGAACTTGATCTAACTATTAATGCACCCTGGTGGCAGACTTTGCCAGCGATTATCTGTTTGGTAGTATTGGCTTCAGTTTTGATATCAGCAGCAATATTTGCTTATATTTCTCACACCAGAAAATCATTGGAACGCACTCATCGGGAAGAGCTTTTATTGCTCAGGATTCGTAACTTAATCGATCAGCAAAATGTTCTTCTCGCAGAAAAAGAGAACCTCCCTGTAACGGTTGAGGAGCGTAGCGACGCTTCAGGGGCCAAAACCGGCCTCAACCAGGCAGAATCTGAATTTTTAGAACGGGCGATGAAACTGGTAGAAATGAATATTGAAGTTACAGATTATTCAGTAGAGCAGCTCAGCCGTGATCTTAATATGGACCGTACCGGACTTTACCGAAAACTCATCACACTCCTTGATAAATCGCCATCACTGTTCATTCGCAATGTTCGCCTGGAGAAAGCGGCACAATTAATTCTGGAAGGTAAACTCAATATTTCAGAGATCACTGAAAGGGTGGGATTCAGCAGCTCAAGCTATCTGGGTAAATGTTTTTTTGAACAATATGGCTGCAGGCCTTCAGAGTATGCCCGCAAGGTGAAAAATCAACAACATTGATACTTTTTGCAACATAGTTATTGTCTTAACATCACCGTTCAGCAGTATGTTTGTTATGATCAAATAAAAACTTTATGATGCTTATGAAATTTTACAACAAAGCCGGTAGTTTATTTATGCTTTTTGCATTTTTGCTAACCATGAATGGGTGGGCACAACCCATACAAAAGACAGCACAAGGGCTGAAGTTTGCATCCCGGCAAATGGATATATCGGTTGAATTCTACTCAGAAAATACGGTGAGAGTTTACAAAACACCCATTGGCAAGCCTTATCTTAAAACCAGCCTTTCAGTTGTGGCAGTGCCAAATAAAGTAGTTGTGAGGTATGCGAAAAAAGGGCAGAATCTGGTAATAAAAAGCAGCAAAATTCAGGTAGAGGTAAATGCAGAAACTGGAGGGGTTTATTTCTATAATGCTTCGGGCAAGCAACTCCTGCAGGACAAGGACGGAGGCACACTGTTTTCGCCTGTAAATGATGCCGGAACCCCGTCATTCAAGGTCCGGAATGCTTTTTTGCTGGATAAAGATGAAGCTATATACGGTGTGGGCCAGATCATGGATAATAAATTTAACCAGCGCAATTCCGCTCACCTTATGAAAAATGAGAATATGTCAACTTATTCGCCATATTTTCTTTCCGTAAAGGGTTATGCGGTATTCTGGGACAATTATTCGATTTCTAAGTTTGAGGATAAACCAGAGGAACTATCTTTTGAAAGCCTGGGTCATTGCGCTGATTATTATTTCATGTTTGGTAACAATACGGATGGGGTAATCTCAGAACTGCGTGGACTAACCGGTAAAGCTCCAATGCTTCCGCTATGGGCTTATGGATTCTTTCAGAGCAAGGAACGTTATCATACACAGGATGAAAGTCTGGATGTTATTAAAAAGTACCGAAACCTGAAAGTTCCACTGGATGTAATTATTCAGGATTGGCGTTATTGGCCGGAATATAATAAAACAGATAGTGCCTGGAATTCACAAAGCTTTGATAAAGAGCGTTTCCCAGATCCAAAAAAATGGGTTGATGAGATTCATAGTTTGAATGCAAAGCTCCTGATTGTAACATGGCCGGGTTTTGGTCCGAAAACACCTCAGCGCAAGGAGTTCGACAGTAAGAACATGATCATTAATTTTGATACCTGGCCCCCGAAAAGTGGCGCAAGACCTTATGATGTGTTTAATCCAAAAGCACTTGATATCTACTGGCAATACCTCAATAAGGGAATATTCAGCTATATTGGTAACGATGGGTGGTGGCTTGATTCAACAGAACCTGACCACATAAACGTCAAAGAATCTGATTTTGACCTCCCTACCCATTTAGGTAGCTACAGAAGTGTAAAAAACGGGTTCAGTCTGATGCACAATAAAGGGATTGCAAGTAATCAGCGCGCTTTAAATCATGACAAGCGTGTAGTGATCCTTACCAGATCAGGCTTCATTGGCCAGCAGCGTTTTGGATCCAACACCTGGAGCGGTGATGTTACATCGAGCTGGGAGATGCTTCAAAAACAGGTGCCGGCAGCGTTAAACTATACCTTGATGGGGATACCTAACTGGAATAGCGATATCGGTGGTTTTTTTGCCGGACGTTGGCGAGATAATGGTGGCAATAAAAACCCCGAATTTCAGGAATTATATGTTCGCTGGATGCAATTCGGGGCTTTCAGCCCAATGATGCGTTCTCATGGAACCGACTTGCCACGGGAGATCTGGAATTTCGGTGAACGTGGTTCATGGTGTTTTGATGCTCAGGAGAAATCCATAAAACTCCGTTATAAGTTGTTGCCTTACATATATGGTACATCATGGGATGTAAGCGAAAATAACGGAACCTTTATGCGCCCATTGATTATGGATTTTATTGCCGATCAGCGTACACATGAGATTGGTAATGAATATATGTTTGGCCGCTCGATCCTGGTTGCGCCGGTAACAAAATATCAGGTAAGAAAATCTCCGGTTTATTTACCTAAAGGAAGTGGCTGGTATAACTTCTGGACGAATGAGTATAGCGTAGGAGGGCAGACTGTTGAGACAGACGCTCCTGTTGATATCATTCCATTATATGTGAAGGCTGGTGCTATCATTCCATTCGGTCCTGATGTACAGTATTCTACTGAGAAAAAATGGGAGAATCTTGATATCCGGGTTTATGAAGGTGCAAATGGAAATTTTACACTTTATGAGGATGAAAATGATAACTATAACTATGAAAAAGGGGCTTACACTACCATTGTGTTGAAATGGGATCAAAAATCAAGGACATTAAATATTTCCGATCGAAAAGGAAGTTATACCGGAATGTTGGCAAAGAGAAACTTCAATGTTGAGCTTATCACTTTGAATACTAATAAAACCAGTGACAAAACAAAAAATGTCAGATCAGTCGAATATAAAGGAGAAAGGATTTCTATTAAATTTTAGTCGGATCTTATCAGAAGTATATACGCAGCAGGGAAAGCCATTGTTATTGTTAACACGGCTTTTCCGCTATTCGCTCTTTTTTAATTTACTGAGTATATCAACTGGTATTTATTGTCAATAAGTTACACACATAACAGATAGAGTGGTCGTCATCTCGACTGGAGTGCAACGGAATGGAGAGATCTTTTAAACGCTAATTTCAAGCTTATATCCTTTGCCGCGTATAACAACAATGTTGATATTCGGATCAAGTTCGAGTTTTTTTCTAAGTTTTGATATAAACATATCTAGACTGCGCCCTACAATAACACCTTCATCTTCCCAGATCTCTTTTTGTAGCCGGCTTCGCTCTATAGTCTCGTTGGGAGACATGGCAAAAATGAGCAGCAGACGGGTTTCAGTTCCTGTCAGGTCTATGGTCTTTCCATTTGTGATAAGTTTCCGATTTTTCGCATCGAACATCACTGAGCCTAAGGTGAACACATTAGTATTCCGGATATCATTGGGAAAACCTCTTCGCGGTTTAACCGATCTCAAAAATATAAAACCAATAAATGCTAAAAAAGGAAGTCCACCGAGAATATAACCTTTCGTTGTTGCATTTAGACCTTTCGGTTTGAATTTAATGCTGATTCTGTAACATGCTCTGGGTTGCGCTCTCCTTTTGCATGCTATAATATCATCTTTTTTGTTTTTGGATATAGCGTATCCATACACCACATCTGTACCGTCGCAGTTCAGAACATTAACAACATAATCATTCGCCAGTGGGTCTTTGGCCAACAAGCGCTGGGTTGTATTAACCAGCGAGTCGGTTTTGAAAGTTAGAGGCTTCTCAAATCTGATTTGGTATTCATTCCCGGAGATCTTTTCTACAGGAAGTACTCTTGACGTACTATCGCCCGACTGTAGGAGTAATTCATGTCCGATCCGGCGGAGCAAAACTTCCCTTCTGGCCATATCAAAGTCATTACTACCGGTTATACTGAAAGCCGCACAGATTATAGAGATAAATGAGAGTAATATCAATCCGAACAGGTATTTGTATTTCCCGGAGAGGAGATTTTGACTAAAATGCATAGTGTCAACGTTTTATTTACAAAGTTTACATTTTTATTTACAATCCAAGCGCTCCATGTCGAAAAATATCAAAGTAATTTTGCTGAATCAAGTTTGATCGCATATGAAAAATAGATTATGTCTTATCCGATCAGACTTATCAAAAGAATTTATGTAATTTAATAAACCTACAAAAATTATGAAAAAAGTAATTTATGCGCTGATGTTACCACTGGTTGTGGTGAGCGGACTGGTATTTGCTAATCGTGAAATCAAGACTGAAACTGGGAAGCCGTCCCCAAAGCCGCTTTCTGTTGCTGAAAGGAAAAAATGGGAGGCTAGCCCTGATGGTATAAAGTACAAAGAATGGGAAGCCTCTCCCCGGGGTAAAAAAGTGCTTACCGGTGCTGCTAAAATAAGAAAACATATAAGTGCTTTTACCAATATGGAGGCTGTTGTAACCGCTCTTGCTCTTCCGCCGGGATCAAGATTAGGTTTTGGTATTATGGCGAGGATTAACGACGACGATTATATCGTGAAATTTGAGCCGGAAAAGTCTCAACTTGAGCAATTGCATAGCCTGAAAGTTAACGACAAAATATTTATAAGAAGCCATAGCGTATCGTACGCGCCTAAGTATTCATATCCAATAGTATCGTGCGATTATGTAGAACGAGATGGTAAAATAATTTTTAAACGTGTCCCCCGCAAAGGCGGTTGCTGAGTTGAAGACTGTTGTTTACACCTGCGGTAAACAAGATATCCTTGAAGATCGAAAAGGAGATCTTTGGTTCGGCACTTCAAACGAAGTATACCGTTATGATGCCCGCCTGCCAGACGGTAAAGAAATACCTTACAAGCTTTAATGGTAAAACGGGTAGAGGTAAAATATTCAAATTCAGTATTAGTATTGCCGGAAAGAAAACTTTCGAGATATTCTTTCCGGTTTTTATGCAATTGATGTTTGTTTGATTTACTCGTAAGTTTTATCAATCAAAAACGAAATAGCATTTTCAATTTCCGATCTTCCTTCAGTACTTTTTAGATCCAATCCACAAAAAGTGCAATCATTAGTAGTGGCGTAAATGTCTAGATAGTATATTCCCGATATTAGCAGTGCAATAACGGCCCTGTATCTGTTTGAATTTTCTTTGAAGTGTGGATCGGTAATACTTTCAAATAAGAGGGCACCATTTTCCTCACGGTCATTTGCGAGTTTTTTTAACGATTTTCTGTTCTCTATTAATCCCCAAAGCAGGATTTTCTGGAGTTCCTTATTTTTGAAGACATAATCAAATTGAGCGCGCAGCATTTCTTTAGAAAATGTTTTTCCACCGTCGTTAACCATCGGGCTTCCCGGCTCTTTTTTTACATTGCTCCAAAAGTCCTGAGAGCGGATATATTCATCAATGAGTTCGTCCTTTCCTCCAAAATAATTATAGATCAGTTTTTTGTCCAAGCCTGCAGTACGTGCGATATCGTTAACCTTAAGGCCCGAAAAGCCTTTGGTATGGAGTATTTTCTCTATCGCATCTAAAAACTTCTGCTTGCTTTTTTCTTTATTTCTTACCGATTTAACCACTGTTTTCTGTCCCATTTGATGCAAAATAATCGTGCCGGAAAATTACACAATCAATTTTAAATATTTTTATCACCGATTGGTGATATATTGTATATTTGTTCAGCAGAAGAGATATGCAGAATGATTGTGCATTTCTTTGCAATAACCGAACTACATTAACTCCACCTCAAATAATATGAAAAAGGGAATTCCTATTACCGAATTATCTGTACAAGAATTATATAAAAAGAAGCAAGGTTTACAAGGTGTACTGATTGGGCTGAGCTTGGTGCTGCTTGCTGCCTTTGTGATCATTCTTTACCTTGCCTTTTCATCCAGAATGCCAAAAGTGCTTGTAATTGTTCCTGTTTGCTGTTCGCTAACATTTTTGCCAGCATTTATTAGCCTGGGGCAGATTAATACTGAAATTAAAAACAGAGACTTCAAAAAATAGTATCGATGTTAACAGATTGTCTAAATTGTGCTGCTCCGGTTACGCAGAATTACTGTGCAAATTGCGGACAAAAATCTACTACACACCGTTATTCCATTAAACATTTCCTTACACATGATTTTGTTCATGGTGTTTGGCATGTAGATAAAGGCATTTTATTTACCCTAAAAGGTCTCTTTACGCGGCCAGGGCACAGTGTCCGTGAATTTGTTCAGGGCAAAAGGGAACCTTATTTTAGTTTTGTGACGCTCATCCTGCTCATTCTGACGGTATCAGGTCTCATTGCGCCGTATACACACGGCAATATGTCTGATCTGATGCCTGAGGAAAGCAGAGCAATGATCTAGAAAAGATTATCTCTGGTCATCCAAAACTGATACTCACTATTGCTATTTCTCGTTCCGGCTTCTTACTATGTTTTGTCATTTTTGATCGGGGTGATATTCGCCATTGTTAAAATGAAGCATTGATAATTTTCATCTACCTATGAAAGATAGCCTGTAAGTTTTAGCCTTGCATTTTTGTGAGTATCCATGAAATAAAAGAATAGCCTATGGTTTTTATTTCATGGATACTTTTTTAATTTTATAGCTGGCAGCCTGCGTAATAATATTCCTTCATTCACTTTCCATATTCTTTTTTCGTAACTTCTATACTAAAATGTTATTTTTCATCGATGGACGTGATTGCAAATTTTCCTACACTCGATATCAGCGAATTTTGGCCCCGGCAAGATTCGGGGAATAACTTGCTTTATCATGAAATACTAGGAAAAAGGCTTATCGAAAAACCACATAAACATGATTTTTTCCTTTTTATGCTTTTTGAACAGGGTAGCGGCCTGCATACCATCGATTTTTTAGATCATCAGGTTACTAGTGGTCAGTTGCACTTATTGTTCCCCGAGCAGATCCATAAATGGGAGCTCGGTGAAGAAACTCATGCTCATCAACTTATGATTAGTAGGAGCATATTCGAAACGTTGGCCAATTCTTTACGTTTTTCATTAATCTTATACCAAAATTATCCGGTAATAAACTTAAGTGCAGAAGCTTACGGAAAAATCCTGTACGAATTTCAGAGCATCAGATCCGAACTCGCAAAGCCTGTCATACTTTGGGAAATTATCAATGCCAGAATCAGGCTTATTGCGCTGATGCTTAGTGAAGAGGCTGAAACGCTATTCAATAACCAAACGGTTTACCAAACCAAACCTATATTGTTTAAATACCGCTCGCTGATCGATATGCATTATAAGAAGGAAAAACTTGTTGGATTTTATGCCGATCAGTTAAGTATTTCGGCAAATTATCTGAATATGCTCTGCAAAAAATATTTTCATGTATCAGCTACTGCGCTTATTCATGAACGTTTAATCCTCGAAGCAAAACGGATTTTATTAACTACAGAAATGCCTATTAAAGCGATTGCCTTCGATCTCGGGTTTTATGATGTCGCCTATTTCTCTAAATTCTTTAAAAACCAAACCCGCATTACACCACGTTCATTTCGCGAACAGTTATGAATTGAGCAAGATATAGCTTTAAAAATCGATAAATAAATATGGATAGTTATAAATGATACAATTTTTAATATAAATCCTACCATTCATAAACATAACAGAAAGTTATTTTTGTTGGAAAGAAATCCTGTTATGATAAACCCAAATTCGATCTCAAGAAAAGATTTTATTAAAAGCTCATCTATTTTGCTTGCGAGCAGCTGTTTGTTATCAACAGAACAAGCTATTGCAGAAGAAAATGTAGCAAGTAATTTTTCTG
The DNA here is from genome assembly GCF_049913135.1 of Pedobacter sp. R-06. Classification (NCBI taxonomy): domain Bacteria; kingdom Pseudomonadati; phylum Bacteroidota; class Sphingobacteriia; order Sphingobacteriales; family Sphingobacteriaceae; genus Pedobacter; species Pedobacter sp. R-06. The sequence continues at coordinate 989,057 of NZ_CP183977.1, forward strand.
GAAAAACTTTGATCCTAAAAAATGTAAGGCTCGAAACCGGATTCGAATATGATCAGGATGAAGTAATCAAAACAAAAACCGAACTTTTCATTATTGAGATGGAAGACGGTAAGGTAAAGAATGTTCTTCCTAATAACCCTAATGCAAAAGCAATCGACGCAAAGGGATTGTTAATGCTCCCGGCTTTCAGGGATATGCATATCCATCTGGATAAAACCTATTATGGATTGCCATGGCAGGCGCATTTGAAGAAGAACGGATCTGTAAAAGATATGATTGCTTTCGAGCAACAGATAATTCCTGAGCTGTTAAAAACTTCTATACTACGTAGTGAAAAATTAATTGAGTTACTTCAATCATACGGAACCAGTTACGCCCGTTCACATGTAAATATCGATCCAACCTCGGGATTGGATTCCCTGAAACATTTAGAAACTGCGTTATTGCATAAAAAGAAATCATTTCATGCAGAACTTGTGGCTTTTCCTCAACATGGGATTTATTATACCAAATCGGCAGATTTGCTGAAAGAAGCTGCTAAAATGGATATAGATTTTATCGGGGGGTTAGATCCGACTTCTATAGATGGTGGCATTGAAAAACACATGGATTTTGTAATACAGCTGGCGCTGGATCATGGAAAGGGGATTGATATCCACCTTCATGAGTCGGGTGAATCTGGTGTAAAAACAATCGAATACCTGATTGATAAAGTAATGGAAAACCCGGCGCTGAAAGGAAAAACCTATGTGAGCCATGCTTTTGCATTGAGGTATCTCGATAAAACCAAAACCGAAGAAATTGCTGAAAAACTTGGTGCTGCAAAAATGGGAATAGCTTCAACCATTCCACTTTCGGGTAACCCGATGCCCGTTCCTGCGCTGTACAAGTATGGTGTAGAAGTGGTAGCGGGTAATGATTGTATTGTTGACCATTGGAATACTTTTGGCACAGGAAGTATTTTGCAAAAGGCCAATATAGCTGCTCAAATTTATGGCTACCGTACAGAATTTGAACTTTCAAGGATATTGAAACTGGCTACAGGTAATATCCTTCCGTTAGATGATAAAGGAAAAAGACAATGGCCTAAAACAGGCGATAAAGCTAATCTGGTTTTGGTTGATGCCAGTTGCTCTGCAGAAGCCGTGTCGAGGGTATCGCCTGTTAAATCACTCATCCATGATGGGAATCTGGTTTTCTAACTGAAGCATATCGATAGTTGGTTCATATTTCGCTAACTTAAACGCATGAATGTTAGTTCCGATATACAGCAGCAAGCATTGTTGCTAATCGCCAATAACCAAAAAAATGCTGCGGTAAAGTTAATTATGGATCATGCACACTGCGGTTTAAAAGACGCTAAAGATTATGCCGATGGATTGCAGGCTGGTGCCCAGAAACCGATAACAAAACCAGCTAATCTTGACGAACAATTATTGGCCATTTTGAGCCAGGGCAATAAGTTAAATGCAATTAAATGTTATAAAGATGCTACAGGTGCAGGTTTGGCCGAAAGCAAAGATTATGTCGAAAAGCTGATGCAAAACCAGATTGTAACCAATACTGCTCAACAAGGTAGGGATACCGACATTAAAAACATCATCTCTGGTAATGCAACAGAAAATAACGGGCCGCTTAAAAGTTTTCTGGTTAAACTGACAATAATTATACTCATTGCCATTGCATTAACTTATCTCATGTTTAAAATTTAACCTTAAGCAGATTGCAATATTTCTGATAGAATAAAAATGTAGTGTTCAAAAACCTTATCTTGATTTTACACACAAATAAATCTTAAGGATATGAAAATCACATTAGACACAAAATCCCTTTTGTTGGGGTTTCTGGGCGCAGGCTTAATGTTTACAGCCATCAGTTTTAAAAACGGACAAGATCAAAATATCGGAAGGTACCGTACCGAAGTAAATCCCAACAATCTCGTCGTTATCCTCGATACCGAAACCGGAAATTACATCATTGGCCCAGGCATGCAGTCTTCCGGAAAAGTACAATGGATTAAAGGCGAGTTCAATAAAACATTTAGTACGGCGGTTGACAATAAAAAAGAGCCGAAATAGTAGAGGACTTCATAATTAAATGTCAATTGCGATTTTTTATTTATTTTTTCATTTGTCATCCTGAGCCTGTCGAAGGACAATCAATGTGTTTCGACAGGCTCAACATGACATCTTAACTTGAGCAACAATTAGTTTACTTCACACTTATCCGTTCAACTATTGGCTTACCCGTTGCTTCATCAACGCCTTCCACTTCCGCGTATTTTACATTAGGAAGCCAGAAACTGCCACCCTGAATCCTGATAAACAATCGAGTAACCCTGATGGTCCGGTTGTTTATGGTTACCAAAACATGATAGCTTTTATCACTATACCTTTGCAGATAAAAAGGTAGTTTTTTATGTGATACAAATCGAAATTCATATTTATCTGTTCCCAATTCCTTCGTATCGATACCATAGGCAAACTTCCGTTGGATATAGCCCAGGTCTTTTTTCTGTCCTTTTTCACCATAGCGGATCCAATAAACCTGAATAGGATCATTAGCATTGATGCTGCCATTTTCTTTTAAGTTTAGTGCATAAATCAAGGTGTTGGTATTCGGATCACGTTGAAGATAAAATAGCATGTGGTCTACATTTTTAGGCGTAGGAAAACTGATAGGGGATGGATCTTTCGATTGTGCCCATGTTTGGGGTGAAAAGAAGAAAAAGGTTAAAATTATAGTGAATAAGGCTTTGAGTATAATGGGTAGTCTAGGTGGTGTTGAATACATTTTAGGCTTGTTATTTAAAAGAGCGTTTAAGCTAAAGGTTTGAATAATTTTTAGGTGTCGGTTTTGGATTGATCATGTGAAATTTCTTCATTGATCTCGTTAAGTTGTTCATTATAAAGCCGGTCTGATTCGGCCTTACAGTGTTCGTAATCATCTAATTTTTCGCAGGAAGTGTTTCCGTGGATCTCGAAAAAATCTCTGATGGATGGATAATCAAAATAAACTGACATATTATTAAATTTAGGTTACCAATTTGGAAGGGATAGCCATTGATCGTTCGCCGAAAACAGTAAGGGAATCTGTTTTCAAACTCATCTTTTCTGCCATTGCAGAAGGAATTAGCACCTTGTTAATCAACAGGTTGCTAAGACATCAAAGGGCCATTCCCTACGTCTTTCTTGATAAGTATTTAGACGTCATGGACGGAATCGAACCGCCGTACTAGGTTTTGCAGACCTTTACCTAACCACTCGGCCACATGACTATATGATCTTTTCAAGCAGCTTTAGATTCACTTTTTGAAGAAGACTCAACAAAAGTAAAAATAATTACTATAATTTCTATAGAAATAGTAGTTTTTTGTGAGATTTATGATTATTAAGATTTTTTTGTTGTTTAATTTATTGATTTTTAGCTGTTTGTGTGTTTAAAATAAATTGTAGATAGATCATGAAAAATTCCGATAGCTATTGGATCAGGATGGCGATCGCATTCTCAAAATTTGTCATCCTGAGTGCAACGAAGGATCTTACAGTTGACTTTATATTCTTAAATAATTAAAGATTCTTCACTACGTTCAGAATGACAAACGCCCTGCTTAAATCAATAATTGTAAATTATTTAGTTGTAAATCAGTTATTTATGCTTAAAGTCTATAAAATCTATAGGAATACTTGTTTAAATTAATTGAAGTTTATACTTTTACAAAAAATAAAACAGTTCACTAGCAAATTTACGTTCAATATGAAACTCCGCAGACAACCTCAGCCATATCCCCTGATCAATTATTCAGATCAGTATAACTGCTGTTGCCGCTAGTATAAGCTAAGATACTGATCACCTGTTAAAGGTTTTCATTCAGATATTCTTATTTAAAATCCTGGTACCCCGGGGCCTTTTGATAGAATATTATGGTGGTCATGTATTTCAGTCAATAAGTTGCCGGGGTATCAGGAACGGCCTAACTAATCACCACCACTAGTTTAGGTTATTACTCTAATTAATTCACCACCATTAATTAGTTGATTTATACAGAAGAAGGGAGAGTCAGTACTCGTTGAACTTCTAGCAACTTTCCATAGGAAAAAGTGCTCAAACTGATCTAGCAATAGATTATAAATTAACCGATAACAAGTAAACTCACTGTTTCTCGTTAGGGATTTCGTTAAAGCCTTGCAGCTGTAAACGGTTTGTAGCCGTGCTATATGGTTTTACGCAGGCTAGTGTTAATCCGCATCATTAACATCATGAAGATGTATAAAAAAAAATCCTGGTTTTTAACAGGTTTATATTTGGTTAGAAAAAGGGGCATATCTGGATAGAATGCCCCTTTGTTATTTTTAAAACTTAGAATCGTCGTCATTTCGAGCGCAGTCGAGAAATCTATGAATTGAATATAGCTTATAGATCTCTCCATTCCGTTGCACTTCAGTCGAGATGACGTTTCTCTAGAAGTTACCCCAATTTCCTTCCCGTATTAATCACATTAACTCCGTTAAAACGGGTAGTGGCACTTCCATGTGAAACGGCACTTGCTTGTCCTGGCTGACCTTTTCCATCCGAAAATGTCCCGCCTAATCTGTAGTCGTTTTTATCGCAGCGTTGTACACAGGATTTCCAGAATTCTTGTGTATTGGCTTGGTAGGCAGCATCTTTAAACATGCCTACAATTTTGCCATCCTTAATTTCGTAAGCCAACTGTGCGCTGAACTGGAAATTATAACGCTGTTGATCGATAGAATAAGAGTTACGGCCAAACATATAAATACCTTTCTCTACATTTTTTACCATATCTGCAGCACTTAGGGCTGCATTTCCAGGTGCTAATGAAACATTTGGCATCCTTTGGAACTGAATACTGTCCCAGCTATCTGCATAGCAACAACCCTGCGATTCTTTTAAACCTAAAATATGTGCCTGATCTCTTATTGTCTGGTAATTCACCAAAATCCCATCTTTAATAATATCCCATTGGCCACATTTTACACCTTCATCATCATAACCCACTGCGCCTAATGAACCCACTTCTAGTTTATCGCCAGTAATGTTTACCTCTTTACTCCCGAAGTTGAATTTTTTGCTTTCCCATTTATCGAGCGTTAAAAAACTGGTTCCTGCATAATTTGCTTCATAACCTAAAACGCGGTCTAACTCCGTCGGGTGGCCAACAGACTCGTGGATGGTTAAGAATAGGTGAGAGGGATCTAAAACCAGGTCGTATTTGCCAGGGGCAACAGGTTTGGCTTTTAGTTTTTCATCAACATGTACAGCTGCTTCGCGTACATCCTCCAAAATATCGTAACGCTTTTTGTACATCGTAACCGGGCCACCTTTAATTTTTTCTTCGTCTTTTGGTTTAAGGTATTCAAAACCCATACCCATTGGAGCGCTTAAGGCATTTCTGGTTTCGAATTTGCCAATTGCTGCATCCGTTTTGGTTAAGGTAAAGGTTGGCCATATCCTGTGGATATCCTGATCGATATAAGAACCATCGGTTGACGCAAAATATTTCTGTTCATTGATCATAAACAGATTGGAACTGATGTATTTTGCACCACCTTTCATGGCCTCACTATTTACCTTTAAAAGCAGATCAACTTTGTCTGCGATGGGTACCTCAAAGGCATTGATTTCGATAGGTGTTTTCCAGCTTACCTCCCCATATCCTTTTTGTGCCGCCAATTGAACAGGTTCTTCCATGAGTTTAGAATTTCCTTTGGCAATGGCTACGGCAGCTTCTGCAGCTTTGGCAATGCTGGCATTGTCCATGTTATTGGTTGCCGCAAAACCCCAGCTTCCATTGGCAATCACACGTACGCCTAAACCATAAGATTCTGAATTGGAGATGTTTTCTACCCTGGTTTCTCTAGTAGCCACCACCTGGTTTAAATACCGCCCAATGCGTACATCGGCATAAGTTGCACCTTTGCTTTTTGCAGCGTTGAGGGCAACATCGGCCATTTTCTTCTTTAAGGCAATATCAACAGGCGTTAAGGATTCTTCAACAGAAATAATTTTGCCAAAGGCAGGTATATTGGGCATCATGCTGGCACCAAGGCCAACACCTGTCATGTATAAAAAATCTCTTCTTCTCAATTTTTTTGATTTTTATTAATAAAAAAGGGTCGTCATACGACTGGAACGCAGTGGAATGGAGAGATCTATCAAGGCAGATCTCTCGACTTCGCCGCACTCCGCTCGAGATGATGATTGAATGATGCCCTTCGACTCCGCTCAGGGTGACCTTCGGACGGAATAGTGCTTATTCTTGAAAAGGTCGTCATTTCAACTGTAGCTGCCAATTTTCCATCGGCAGCGGAATGGAGAAATCTATCAAGTTGATTCAACTATTAGATCTCTCCATTTCGTTGCACTTCATTCGAGATGACGATTCAATTAAATCGCATCCGATAGTGAAGTAAACGTAAAATCGCGGATTTTCATTGGTGGAATCAATCCACTTCCCGTTCTTACCGGTTTACCTAAAGCTTCAACATTGTTGAGCATAATTACCGGACTTTCGTTGAACCTGAAATTTTTGATCGGGAATTTAATTTCGCCATTTTCGATATAAAAAGTACCGTCACGCGTTAACCCAGTCAGTAATAATGTTTGAGGATCTACCGAACGGATGTACCAGAAACGGGTAACCAATATGCCTTTTTCAGTACTTTTGATCAAATCTTCCAACGATTGTGTTCCACCTTCGATGATCATGCTGCGGCTAAAAGGAAGTGGTTGAACATTTTTTTGTGCAGCCCAATACCTTGAATAAGACAGGTTTTTAACTACTCCTTTTTCAACCCATTGCGTTCTTTTTACCGGTAAACCTTCGCCTGTGAATGTCGAAGACGGGATTTCAGTATTCATTGGATCAGAGTAGATATTTACGTTTTCTGAGAACAATTGCTCTCCTAAACGGGTACCACCACCCTTTTTGCTCATAAAGCTCCGGCCTTCATCAGCACTTCTGGCATCAAAACCCCTGAACATATTCCCGATAATATCGCTTGCTGCAAGTGGTTCTAAAATAACAGTATATTTTCCTGGTTCGATGGCTTTTGCACCTGCAGAACCATTGGCTTTGCTTGCCGCAATTTTGCTAAGTGCCAGGGTATCCATTTTGTCGAGATCATTAAAGCCTTGCTCAACGTAGCCGGATCCTGTTCCTTGCTTGTTTCTAACGGTAACTGAAAAAGAAACATCGGTACCTTTATTGTAGGCGAACAGACCTTTAGAGTTCATGATCGCGTTAAAACGGGTTGAGTTTTCTAAGAAACCGGCTGCATCTAAACCAGCTGCCTTTGATACACTTAAACTTTTTCCTACCATTTCGGCCCTGGTATCGGGAGTCATGGCGGCAGTTTTAGCATTGTATGTGTTCGATTCTGCAAAAGTCTGTGGACCTAATGGAGGCATAAATTCAGGGTTTTCTGGTGCCAGCATGGCCAGCTCTTCTGCTCTTTTTACCACCTTTTGTAAGGAAGCATCATCAAATTCATTTATCGTTGCCGAACCAGTTTTTTTACCAAAAGTGGAGCTTACACCTAAACTCATGGTACTGATCTGCCCTGCGGTAGAAACCGCATTGCGGGCATAACGGATGTTCCCGCCATCAGAACCGTTTAAACCTACTTCGCAGAAATCGGCTTTCGAATAACCGATTACTTTTTTTAATATCGCCTGGGCTTCTTCTTTACTTAATATGGCCATAATTATATTTTTCTTGCTGTATTGATAACATTAACTCCATTAAACCGGGTAGTGGCACTGCCATGCGATACCGCACTACTTTGAGAAGGCTGCCCTTTTCCATCATTAAATGAACCGCCTAAACGGTAATCACTTTCATCGCAAATGGCATTACACGAATTCCAGAACTCCTGCGTATTGGCCTGGTAGGCTACATCGTTCAGCATACCTGCAATTTTACCATCCTTAATTTCGTAGAATATCTGTCCACCGAACTGGAAATTGTAACGTTGCTGATCGATAGAAAAACTTCCATCGCCGATAATGTAAATGCCTTTTTCAACATTTTTGATCATATCATCAACACTCAGTTTCTCTTTTCCTGGCTGTAGCGATACATTTGGCATACGCTGAAACTGAACATCATCCCAGCCTTGCGAATAACAGCAACCATTTGATTCTGTTAAGCCGATAATGTGTGCCTGATCACGGATGGCCTGGTAGCTTGTGAGTATCCCATTCTTGATCAGATCCCACTTTTTGCATTTCACGCCTTCATCATCGTAGCCAACAGCACCTAACGAACCTACCTGGGTTTTATCAGCCACAATATTTACTTTATCACTGCCAAATTTGAAGTTTTTTGATTCCCATTTATCTAAAGTAAGGAAACTGGTGCCTGCGTAATTGGCTTCGTAGCCTAAAACACGGTCTAATTCTGTAGGGTGACCAACAGATTCATGTATAGTTAGCCAAAGGTGTGAAGGATCTAAAACCAGATCGTATTTACCTGGCTCAACCGATTTTGCCTTTACTTTTTCTGTTGCTACACGGGCTGCTTCTTTTACATCTTCCAGCATATCGTAACGGCCTTTATAGCGGGTTACAACACCGGTAACCTTATCTTCCGGACGGGCATGCATGTATTCATAGCCCTTTCCAGAAGGTGCACTTAATGCATTACGTGTTTTAAATTTACCCGATTCGCGATCAACTTTGGTTACATTAAAAGTTGGGTAAATGCGGTGAACATCCTGATCGATGTAAGACCCGTCAGTTGATGCGAAGTATTTCTGCTCATTAACTGCGAAAATAACGGAATTTACAAAATTGGCTCCATTTTGCATGGCCACGTCGTTTACATTCAAAAGCAGGTCTACTTTCTCCTTTACCGGAACTTCGAAGGCATTAATTTCGATTGGTGTTTTCCAGCTTACCTCGCCGTAACCTTTTTGCGGAGCCAGTTGAACCGGTTCGCCCTGTATTTTGGCATTGGCTTTTGCAACGGCAACCGCTTGCTCAGCTGCTTTGGCAATGGCATCTTTGGTTACATTGTTTGTGGCAGCAAAACCCCAGCAGCCATTGGCTAAAACACGGATACCTACACCGTACGATTCGGTATTGGCTACGCCTTGAACACGTTTTTCGCGGGTGGCTACAAACTGGTTTAAATAACGCCCGATGCGGATATCGGCGTAAGTGGCACCTTTTGATTTTGCCGCATTTAGTGCAACATCAGCCAGTTCCTTTTTAATTTTTACATCAACTCCGTCTAAGGCCTGTAAAGGGTCTATGGGAGTTCCGAATGCAGAAAGGTCGGGAAGGAGCAGGGCACCCATACCCATTCCGGATAAGTAGAGGAAGTCTTTTCTTTTCAATTGTTTGAATTTAGTTAGTTTACGCTTTCAATATAGCCAATTATGAGGCTAAAACTGGAAATCGATTATAACATTTTAGTTTCAAAGCTGAAAAAGGAGCTGTTTTTTGTGAAAAGGTGTTTTTAGTAAAGTTAATTTCGTCATTTCGACTGAAGCTGCTGATTTTTCATCAGTAGCGAAATGGAGAAATCTGTTTTGAGAGGTTTTATTATTAGATCTCTCCATTTCGCTTTGCTTCAGTCGAGATGACGAATCGATTTTAAAAAGCCAATATCCTTGATTCGTACCATAAAAAGGCAGCAGCAAGCAGAAACCCTGCAAAAAACCACCAAAGTGATACTTCTTCCTCTAGAATGGTATCTGTTAACTTGTTTTTGGCTTCCGTAGTATTCAGGTTTTTGATAAACTGATGGGTTCCATCAAGCTTTTGTTGGTTTTTGAGTGCATTCCAATCGGTTTTTTTGTAAATATATACTGGCTCAACGGCTTGATTTACTTCTAAATTAGTCCAGCCTGATTTTTCAGGCCAGTAGAAAGCATCCCACTGGAAAGGAAGCTCCATGTTTTGCCGTGGACTAAGTAAAATACTATCGATTTTTAATTGTGGGGCCCTGTCTGATGCTGCCAGATCTGCAATAATCCTCGTTTTTTGGTGAATAACGGGGAATTGAGGAATGATGTTTACAGACTGAATATCATTTCTTTTTCTCGCGGCATTGGCCAAAAGTTTAGACCAATAGGTTGCATAATCAGTTTTTTGCCCTGAAAGTAGCCAATTATAGGTGGCGGAAAGTGTAGAGACTAATACTTTGCCATAACCGCTGATGCTGCTATTGACAACTGTTTTACCGCTGGCATCGGCAACAATGGACTGATCAGTTTGATTAACCCTTAAAAATACAGCTTGTTCAAGTGGTAAGGGATTAAATTTGTGATGATCTTCCATCACGATTAAATTTAATGGGTTGCCTTTTAAAACAGGAGATTCAAAACGGCTAAATTTACCACTGAGTGTGGTCGAGGCTTTTACATTCGCAACTCTAATCAGTAATCCCATTCCGTTATTAACTGCGAGCGCTATTGATGACCTTTCGTTGGGGTCAATAGCGGCTAATTCTTCTTCATCAATAATCAGGATATCGAATTTTTTTAAGGATGATGTATTGATCTGATTAAGGTTTATGCTATCTATGTTAAGGAAATCGAAAGCAAATTTATTTTTACTGATCTGACTTCTGAAAGCCAATGGATATTGATTTTCATACAGCCAGTTTTTTAAAAATTTATATTCAAAGTCGGGAAAAGAAGCTAAAATCAGCACTTTCATCGGTGTTTGGTCGCCCACTTGTACCGGAACAGGTTCTTTAGCCAGCGTATCCTTTTTCTGGAGCGCAATTAATTCGTAAATGGCTTTTCCTGTTTGTTTTGGATTTGTTTTAAATGAAAAGGATTTATTCGATTTTGCCTCGATCGAGATTGAATCTACTGTTTTACCTAAACCTTTGAGCAGAAGTTTAACCGTTTCGCTACCTGAGTTTTGATAAGTTCCCTGAACCTGAAGCGGTTCGCTGGTTTTTAATTTGGCTGGCCAGTTGGCAGAAATGATCCCTCCAGGATTTGCCGAAGGATGAAAGGTAATCTGGTACCCTTTGATCCGCTCCAATTCGGCTGTATTTAAACCATAACCATAAATATTCAGTTTCCGGATATTGGGATTCGATTTTAAAAAATAGGAGAGATCTGGAATGTTTATAGCCTTCGTATTTTTTAAACCGGTCAAGGAGAGCGCATATTTTTTCCCCTTTAGTTTTGCAACAGAATCGGGGTTTGTGCCGTCGGTGAGTAAAATAACTTCATCTGCATTTTGTTGTACATGCGTTTCATAGCTGATCGGTACAATTAAAAGAATAAAACAGCCCACGGCAACGATATTCGCTAAAATTCGCCATATTAGTCTAGCTCGATTTGTTCGGTTTACCTCTTTGTAGAGCAAAAAGGCCATCAATAATAACCCTACTAGAATAGCGATGTATTTAAATTCCATATCTATTTGCCGGTTTTGTTGAGGTTATTAAAATAGTTTTGGTACAAGGCCGAGGCTGGGCTAGCACTTTGTGTCTGCGGTTTTGCTGCTTCGGTATTGATCATTTTTTGGATAGCCTGTTGAACCAGATCGATCTCTTTAAGCATCAATTTATTTCCTGTACTTAGCTTTCTTAAACTGGTTAACGCACTTAAATAGGTTGAAGGATTGTCGGCCGCGGCACCAATCATATATTTTTCTGTTTCGCTTAGTAAAAAGCGATCTTGATCACTGAATTTTTTATCTGTTTTTCTGCTTTCTAATAGTGCAAGCGCTATTTTTAGCGAGGCTGTTCTTTTTTCTTTTTGCTCGAAGGACATTTTTTGCACAGGCTGCGTAATTTTATCCAGCTCACCACTTAAACGTTTCTCGGGTTTTAACGCTGCCGTTTTTACGGTGGTTTTGGCTACATACGCCCGCGATTTCTGTTGTAGATCTTTCAGTAATCTGAGCGCTTTATATTCGTAGGGTAATGCTTCCTGGGGTTTATAGGTTCTTAAACGGAGTTCTGCATTCCACATTTCAGTTAAAACGGCCTTTAGCTGTGCTTTCATTTCTGGTTCGAAGAAGGTGGCATCTTCTGCGATATCATGTTTGTGCGCATATTTGTCCATAATGGTGCTCACATCACCAAACTTCTCATCTCCACCCTTATGTTCCGCATGCTCATCGTGGTCATCATGATCACCGCCGATTTCAGTTTCATTTTCTTCTCCCAAAAACTGTCCGTAACGCAACCGCAACAGCTTCTGGTCGATACCCAGATCGTTGCTTCGGGCTTTAAAAGTTGCAAGAGGCAATGTCGATTGTGCTTTCAACAGTTTTTCGGTGTCGATAATGATCTGTCTTTCGCTCCTAAAATATTCAGGAACCAGGTTAACGCCATTGGTCATTCCTGCTAAACTCATTAATTCTGTAGTATCTACAATCGAAACAAAATAAACATCCGAACGACTCGATTGACCATGGTTATCCATCGCTTTGATGAAAAAATAAAGTTCATCTCCTGGTTTCATGCCAAGGCCTTTTAAGTCAATCAGTTTACTTAGCGTGAGGTTCTTTTTGTTGTCAAACCTGGTATTAAACAATAGTTTTTTCTCGGTAAAACTCACACCTTCACCTTTACCACTGGCCATTGTTGCCGATATATAGGCGTCGTTGATGCCATAGTCATCTGTAAGTGCTACATTCAGGTTAATCTTTTGGGGCTGACCGATATCAATAGTGGTGTGCTGTTTGGGTTGTGTAATTTTAATTGTAACCGGTAAATCAGGAATGATCTCGATCTGGTAGAGATCTGATTTTTTACCGTCCAGCTCCAATTGATAAAAGCCTGATTTGTTGATTGTTTGGCTATAGATCCATTGCGTATGTGTGGCGTTTACAGGTTTTAACGGAACAATTTCATTGTCGTTAAAGATGATTTTCAGTTTTTTAATACCAATGTTCGTTTCGATTTTCCAGTTTATTCTGGCACCTGTTTCGGCAGCAATTGTAAACTGTTTTTGTTTGCGTTCTCCTTTTCCGGTATAGGCTGGCGGAATGATGGTGGCACTGAAATCGGAAATTTCTGCCGGAATATTTTCTTTGATCTTAGGAACAGATGTTTTAGATTCCTGAATAGATAGACCGTCTTTTTTGGCCTGAGGGATTTTGGTTATTCCAAAACTGATCAATAAAGCGGCAAGCAATAATACCAAGGCTAAATATAATTTCTTTACAGGTTCTTTTGGCTGCGACAGATTGGGGATTATATTTTCGATTTTGCTACGCTGCAATTGCTGCAACATCGATAATTCAGCCTGATTTTGCAGTAGGAGATCGGCACTCTCTTCCAGTTCAGGATATTGGTTGTTTACAAAACGCGAAATATCCTGATCGGTGGTTTTCCAAATAGGTTTTACGAATAAGAAGATGCCCAGAATAACAGGGAAAATAACTGCAAGAAGCCATGGAGAAAAATGTAGCAGGTAAACGCCAATAACCGATAAAACCAAAGCAATGGCCAAAGCAATTGCAACGGTGCTGATCAGATAAAAGCTAATCCACTTTTTCCTTAGGTTACTGATCCAATTTTGTCCTTCAGCTTTTAACATAATTAGGTTTTTTTCTGAATGATAAAATACGTTCGGTGGTAAAAATCAATAAAGCTGCTATCCAGAATGTAATTCCAAGCGACTCGTTTTGCGTAGTGTTTGTGGCTTCAGTTTTAGTAATCTCGGTAACTTCTTTTTGCTGAACTGATAATCTCCGCTGATCGGCAGGGTTGTCTTCAAAACCAAATTCTGTTGATTCTTCCGCTCTGATCACAATCGGCATCAATGCTTTTACAAATAAGCCATCCCAAACCAGTTCGTTCCATTGCGGGTTAAAACGGCTGTAAAAGTGAAAGATATGTAAGGCATTAGCCTTATCATTTGTCAATATTGCATTTCCAAAACCATCGGTCCATATTTTTTCGGCTTGACTGGTTGAGGCAATTCTTTTACTCAATTTAATATGACGACCATCCAGGTTAATAAATGATGGTACGGTAATTACTTTCCCTTTTTCATATTGAAATAAGGCTCCGTTAGGCGCAATGGAAGATTTAAAGCTTGCCGTAACCGCATCATCTGATAACCAAAAACCAATATCAGCTTTCCCCGTCGGTGGATTGATAATGATTTTTCGGTTCGTAAAACTGCCGATGGCTTTTAAGGCCGCAATGAGATATTTGCCATCTGTAATTCCCGAAGCCTCATGTATTGTGATATCTATTGGCGATTCGTCAGCCGAATTTAAAGCCTGATAAGTGGTGTTTGAAGGGTTAGACTTTGCTTCATATTTCTTTCCGGCATATCCGGCAATCCAACTGCTTAAGGTATCAGTTTGGTTTAAGGGTATCCAATTCAATTTATAGTTAAGGGTTGGCAGTTCATTACCAAAACGGTTTAAGCGATGATCTGCAAAAAGATAAACGGTAGCACCTGCCGGAATATGATGGCTAGACTCACTGAGTAAGGAAGTGTAACTTACGGTGTTTGCTGGCTTTATTTTATTGGCAGCGGTATCTTTCACTGTTAATTTTGCGAAACCAATATTAAAATCGTGGATTTCGTAGCCCTGTTTTATTAATGAATCTATTGTTTTATTATGCGTTTTAAAAACCTGTAGAAGCATTGCTTTATCAACCAAAATCCATCCGGTTTTATTTTTGCCCGAGATTATTTTTTTAAGATAAGGTTGTGCCAACAGAAATGCCAGCAGTACCAAAAGCAAACAACGCAAAACCAATAAAAGCCAATCGTTAATTTTAAAGCTTTTCGAACTTGCCCTTGAACTTTCGCCTAGCAATGCAATGCTGCCAATCTTAACCGTTTTGCCTTGCTTAACGTTCCATAAATGGATAATGAGCGGGATAATTAAGCCTGCAAGCGCCAGTAAACCTATGGGATATAAAAAATGCACTGTTTAAATTCTAAGTTTACTCCTCTGTTTTAAAAAATCCCTCAAAGTCTGGTCTAAAGGTTCATCGGTACAAATGGTTCTGTAGAAAATTCTTCTGTCGAGCATTTTAACTCTTGCCTCCTCTAAATAAGTATTGAGTTTATTTTTATAGTCCTGTCTGGCTTTTTCCTGATCAATCTGAACGGTTTCTCCGGTTTCCAGATCTTCAAAAGTGCTATAACCCTTAAAATCAAGATCCAGTTCATTTCTTGATAACACATGAAAAACCACGATCTCGTGCCTTAAAGTATTCAGTGTATCCAATAACTTGATGATTTCATCATCTGTTTGATAAAGATCGGTAACGAAAATTAATAGTTCGCGTTTTTGGGCACCTGCAAATAGTTCTTTATAATGAATGGGTTTGGTAAATCTTCCATCAGGATTAATCTGCTCCAACTGATAAAATAGCCTGGCCAGATGCTGATAATCCTGCTTTGGGCTCATGGAAAAAATCCCTGAATTTTTCAACACATACAAACCAATCGCATCACCTTGTAAATTGGCGAGGTAAGCTAAAGATGCACCAAGATATTTTGCATAATCAATTTTGGTAAAATCGCCATCACTATGGTTCATCGAAGCACTTGCATCTATTAATATGCGCACGGCAATATTCGTTTCCACCTCCGATTCGCGGATATAATAACGGTCGGAGCGGGCAAACATTTTCCAATCGAGCGATCGCAGATCGTCGCCGGGTTGATAACTTCTGTATTGACTAAACTCCAATCCCGGACCCTTTACGGTACTTTTATTAATGCCGTTCATAAAACCATCTATCGTCATTTTAGCCGATAATGAAAGGTCTTTAATGGCCATCAATACTTTCGGATCGAGCAGTTTACTCATTAAATATTGGCTTTTGGTTTCGAAATGGCTTTGATCAGTTCGTCGGTAACTTTATCCGACGAAACATTTTCGGCTTCTGCCTTAAAATTCATCAATACCCTGTGGCGAAGTACAGGATAAGCCATGGCCTGTAAATCTTCCATAATTACAGCGTACCTGCCTTTAAATAAAGCTCTTGCTTTTGCTGTTAATATTAAGGCTTGCCCTGCCCGCGGACCAGCGCCCCAGCGTACCCATTCTTTTACAAAATTTACAGTTGTAGTATCGGGGCGGGTGGCGCGGATGATCTCGCTTACATAAGTAATTAAATCATTGCTGATACTTACTTCGCGGGTAATGGCTTGCAGTGCTGCAATTTCTTCAGCGCCAATAATCGGGTTGATTACCGCTTTTTTACTACCCGTTGTACTGCTTAAAATCTGCGTTTCTTCGGTTGCCGTTGGGTAACCGATTTTGATGTACAAAAGAAAACGGTCTAATTGTGCTTCTGGCAGGGGGTA
This sequence comes from Pedobacter sp. R-06, assembly GCF_049913135.1. Lineage (NCBI taxonomy): Bacteria > Pseudomonadati > Bacteroidota > Sphingobacteriia > Sphingobacteriales > Sphingobacteriaceae > Pedobacter > Pedobacter sp. R-06. The sequence continues at coordinate 1,005,343 of NZ_CP183977.1, forward strand.
GGTTCCGGCCTGCTCAATTGGGTTTTGTGTAGCCAGAATAAAAAATGGCCGATCTAAAGGGTAAGTTTGTCCGCCATAAGTTACTTCAAATTCCTGCATGGCCTCTAACAAAGCCGATTGGGTTTTGGGAGGCGTTCTGTTTACCTCATCGGCCAGGATAATGTTGGCAAACAAAGGGCCTTTGTTAAATTTAAAAAAACGTTTTCCCGTTACATGGTCTTCTTCCAGTATTTCGGTGCCCACAATATCGGTAGGCATTAAATCGGGTGTAAACTGGATTCTTCTAAAAGAAAGATCTAAAGCCTGAGACATCGTTCTTACCATTAAAGTTTTCGCTAAGCCCGGTACACCTTCCAGTAAACAATGTCCGCCGGCCATTAAAGCGATCAGCATTTCTTCGATGATCACATCCTGACCCACAATTACTTTTTGTATTTCGCTTTTTAAAAGGGAGATCTTATCGATCAATATTTTTAGGTTGCTTTCTGAACGCTCCAAAACGGTTGATTTTTTTAGTATAACGATATTGTGCTTCAATATAGGGCATATTGGTGCATAATTTTTAGCCTAATAGAAAGAATATCAAAAAATTTACACGATAATTAGGGTAAAAAGGTGGATTAATAAAAAATGAAGGTAATTTTAGGGTGATGCAAAGAGCTAAATTTACATTTGCGAGGTTAAAATATAATTCAGGCGATTGGGATACCGATCAGCGTATGCCATCCAATCTGTTAAATTCTCTGCTGGAGTATACCACTATCCCCTTAGATGAAGAAGAGAAAATTGTAGAATTAAGCAGCCGCGATTTGTTTAAATATCCTTTCTGTTATTTAAGTGGGCATAAACTGGTTCAATTTAGTCAGCAAGAAGCCGTAAATTTTAAAACCTATGTACATAACGGAGGTTTCGTTTTTGTAGATGATTGCAACCATGATATTGATGGTTTATTTGCCCGCTCGTTCGAAACGCAGATGAGCAATTTATTTGGCCCGCAGGCTTTGAAAAAAATCCCTAATAACCATGGCATTTATAGTTCTTTTTTTAAGTTTGAGAAAGGACCGCCAACTACTTCTTTCGAGTTAAACGGTTGGGGTGATGATTTGGTGCACGATTACCTGAAAGCGATTACCATTAACAATAGGATAGGGGTACTGTACAGCAATAAAGATTATGGCTGCGAGTGGGATTACGATTTCAGGAACAAACGTTTTTTAGCTGAAGACAATACCAAATTCGGGGTAAATATTATACTTTACGCCATGGGGATCAACAGTTAACTTTTTTCGTGCTGTCAGATGTTAGCATCTGACAGGTGTATGCGGTTCATTAATTATACCTGGGAAGCAGCAGATGGTAACATCTGCCGCTACGCTTAATTGAACCAATGCACCTACAGTGCATACGCGGTTTCGGCTTTCGATTGATTTAGTACCAGAAAGCTCTGGATATTTCCAACATAAGCCAGTGCGCCTATATTATCTCTCAGGAAATTGTTGTAAGAAACCATATCGGGCATGGCTACTTTAAGCATAAAATCGAAATGACCGGTAAGGTGATAACACTCCATCACTTCGGGGTATTTTTCCATTTCGACCTTAAATGCCCTTACAATATCTTCTGAATGCGTGGTAAGCTGAATGTGCGGAAAGGCTATAAAATGCGACCTCAGTTTATCGATGTCTACAATGGCAACTGTTGATTTGATGTAGCCATTCGACCGCAGTTTTTTAATGCGATCTACAATATGGGTCATGCTTTTTCTAAGCTTTCCCGAAACTTCTTTATAGGTTAATAATCCATCACGTTGTAAAAGATTTAGGATTTCGATATCAGTCTGATCAACTTTTTGAGGTTGCATGTAAATACTTAGTGTATAATTGTTTCTTTTTTGTTCGCTTTTGTATAGCCTAAAAATAGTTAAAATAAGGTATATTTATATAATTTATTGTTGTTATTTAAAAACATACTTAGTGTATATATTACAATAATGGTAAAAATCAAGCAGTACAAATAAAAATTATATTCTGTTAGCTTATTTTCCTGATGTGCTAAACCAAATTTTTAGGATGTTTAGGGTTTGATAAAAAATAATTTTTATCAAAAAAATAAGTTGTTGCGGTATAATTTGCTTAACTACTGATCTTTACGCTGTAATTAATTTAACCGAATATTATTTTTCTCATGCATAAAAAACACAATTTTGGTGCCGGCCCATGCATACTGCCGTCGTCTGTAATAGAACAAGCTGCCCAAGCCGTAATCAATTGGGGAGGGATGGGTTTATCTATTTTGGAAGTTTCTCATCGATCACCAGAATTTGAAGATGTGGTACTTAAAACCCAGCTTTTGGTCCGCGAGTTATTGTCTGTTCCCGATCATTATTCAGTACTTTTTTTACAGGGTGGGGCCAGTACTCAATTTGCTATGGTTCCAATGAATTTTTTGAGTGAAGGGAAAAAAGCTGCTTATCTTGATACCGGGTATTTTGCTCAAAAAGCCATTAAAGAGGCCAAATTATTTGGCGAAGTAGAGCTAGTTGCTTCTTCGAAAGATAGAGATTATGCTTATATCCCAGTTGAGTTTAATAATAATAAGCAAGCTGCGTACCTGCATTGTACTTCAAATAATACGATTGAGGGGACAGAAATATTCGATTTCTCTACTGCCGGTGCGCCGTTGATATGTGATATGTCATCGGATATTTTTTCCAGAAAAATTAACATCACTGATTTTGACCTTATTTATGCTGGTGCCCAAAAGAATATGGGGCCAGCTGGGATGACCCTGGTTATTGCAAAAAATGAATTTCTTAACCAGGCAAAAAAAGAAATCCCATCAATGTTGGATTATCGGGTATTCCGCGATAATATGAGCATGTACAATACACCACCGGTTTTTTCTATTTATGTGGCCATGCTTAATTTATTGTGGCTGAAAGATCAGGGTGGTGTTAATGGAATAGAACAAAGAAATATAGAAAAGGCAAAATTATTATATACCGAAATAGATCGGAATCCGCTTTTTTATGGTACGGCCGATGTTGAGCATCGTTCCAGAATGAATGTTACCTTCCTGGCCATTAATAAAGATGTAGAAACCGAGTTTTTAAAATTTGCGGCAGATCAAGGAATTGTAGGCATAAAAGGTTACAGAACAGTTGGCGGATTTAGGGCTTCACTTTACAACGCGCTCCCATTATCGAGTGTTGAAGTATTGGTAAGTGCGATGGCCAGTTTCGAAAAAATATACAGCGATAAAACAGTTCTCGAACTCGAACAATCCGTTAAACGATGATAAAAATTTCTCCATTAAAGGCATTACAGCCAGGTAAAGACATCTTTGATCTGATGATTTCTGATCAGGTAAACGGTAAGGTGCATAAAAATGAGCAGCTTTCTTTTGAAGACCTGCTTAATCTATTCGGATGTCCTTTGGATGATCGGCCTGCTATTTATGTTTACGAGTTCCGCAGCGAATTTGGTGTAATGAGGGGGATTTGGGCGGCTACCGATCTTTCTCAAACACCTGTAAATGCAATTAAAAGACACGAAGAAACAGTATCGTCGAAAGTAGAATCGCTTAAAATAGACCGTAAGAATAAAGCGACACAAAAATCGCCAATCTTATTGGTTCATAAAAAAGATAAAACTTTAGATGCGCTTATTGATTTTGTGGTGCGTACGCGTAAACCTTTAACCAGCGAATGGTCGCAGATGGGACATTTTCTTTATCAGGTATTGGAAGAAGATGTTATTGAAAAATTTGTTGAAGCGTTTATGAAACTTCATACGGTTTACCTTGCCGATGGTCATCATCGTTTGGAAGCAGCCTGTTCGCTGCAGAAAAGCATACCTCAGCAGATCAGTTCGCTATTTGTTTCTGCCGATGTAATTTCGATAGGTGCCTTTCATAGAGTGGTTTCGGGTGTAGATATTTCTTATCCGCTGCTGATGGAAAAACTGAAAACGTATTATTATATCTCAAAAATTCCCAATAACAAAGCTTATAAACCTGATCAGAAGAATAGGTTAGGCCTTTGTGTTAAAGGCGAATGGTATCAACTGGATTTAAATAAAACTTCAATTGCATTGTCAGAAGTGCCGGATACGGTGATTTTACAAGATAAAATCCTATCGGCTGTACTGGGTATCAATAAACCAAAGGAAGACGAAAGGCTAACATGCTTTCCGGATTGCAAATGGTCTCAATTTCTTGCAGCGCTGAATCATGATGAAACGTCTATTGGTTTTTCTCTTTTTCCGATGACAGCCGATGCATTTATTACTGCTGCAGAAAAGGGTGAGTTTTTGCCGCCCAAATCTACCTGGATAGAGCCTAAGATTCCTCAGGGATTTATGGCGAGTAGCCCGGTGGCCATAACGGCGAAAGGAGAACAGATAAGGGTAAATTAACAGTTAAACCTATCAAACAAACGATATGTTGAATCTCGATTTAGAAAACATAGCGCAGATAGGCGCTACCTTTCTGATAATTGCTTTCTTTATAGTGGCTTTGTACAAAAAACGTCTTAAAGTAAACAAGAAAAAAAACGATGGAGAGCACGATCATCTGCATTGGCTCTAAAACATTAAATTGAATATTGTTGTGGTAAATCAATTTAGTTTGATCCGGAGTAAGTTTTGTAGTTAATTATGCCATAACGATTGATTATAGCAATTTGATTATAGTTAAATTTTATACTTTTGGGTTATTGATATTTACAATTTAACCCGATATATTTATGAAAATGCTTTTTAGAGTTTGCATACTTTCTATTTTAATTTGCACATCTGTTCTGGCGAGTGCACAAACTGTTACTTTAGATTATTTTTTTAATCGCGAAACCCGAAAAAATAAGGCCGGAGAGATAGAGCGTTTTCATTATTTATGGGGCAAAAGCGATTATGGAAATTTCTTTATCTTAGGAAACATCTTTAAGAAACAAGGCTTTAAGTTAGATTCTTTAGAAACAGCTCCTACTGCAGCCAAACTAAAAGGAACTGATGTATATCTAATTGTAGATCCCGATCGACCAAAAGAAAATCCAAAACCAAATTATATACAGGCAGCAGATATCAATGAAATTTCTGCATGGGTTAAACAAGGTGGCGTATTGGTGATGTTTGCCAACGATAGCGCAAATGTAGAACTGCCTCACTTTAATAAATTAGCCAATGTATTTGGTATGCACTTTAGCAATGAAATGCAAAATCATGTTATTGATGATAACCATTTTGAAGATGGTGCTATTTCAACGAAAAACAATCCTGTATTTAAAACAGCGCAAAAAATATTTATGAAAGATGTGTGCGCTATTGAAACCAAAAACGGTGCAAAACCAGTTTTGAAAAATGCAGCAAATGCAACAGTTATTGCTTCGGCTAAATATGGTAAAGGAACAGTAATTGCCATCGCCGACCCGTGGTTGTATGACGAATATGTTAACGGACGTTTACCAAAAGAAATGGGTTTCGAAAATGATAAAGCAGCTGCTGATATAGTGGCATGGTTAAAAAAACTGTCGAAAAAATAATGCTATTAAAGTTTATCTAGTTTAAGATAACCCAAATGAATTTCATCTTCAGGTAAATCGCCTGAAGATGTTTTTATTTCGATATGGTATTTTTGTTTCGATTCTTCGCTTAAAATATCTTCAATTTTATAAATGTCATCTACATCAATGCCATACTTTTCATCAATGTGGGCATTGGCGCCTTTTATCGAATTGGTTTTAAAGAATGCCGTTTTCTTTGCCTCCTGTATCGCCTTAGCCCGTTCACTATGCACAGATAAAACAATATAATGTTGTTCGTATAGTTGGTTCGATTGGTAGCCACCAAGGTTAATAAAAAATAGTTTGTCGGTAGAAAGAGCTGTAGAACCATCTCTTAATTTAATGTTAATTTCATAATTACCCACCTTAGTCACTTCCCGCCAGCCATCAATATGGATACTGGCTCCTGCTTCGGGCCAAAATGCTTTAATTTCGGGAACAAGCGCCTTAAGCGAGTGGGCGATGCCGAAGAAATAATCGTGTTGTTCTACATTTCTTTTCGGTGCTTTCGATCCCAATAAAAGCATATATAATTTTGGTTGTTGTGTATCCATATTTAATTGCTTGCCTTTTCTTTTAACAGCGTTAATCAGAATTGGTTTGTGATTTTACATCTTGTTTTAACCACAGAGAACACAAGTAGAAAGGCGCGGAGAACACAAAGCTGGTGATTATGCAGTACAAACCTTTCAATATAAACCCGATAGCAGTAATGCCGATTCTTCATCGGCTGGAACGAATAGCGGGACTACCACACCCCCTGGAATACTGACATTCATTTCCAAAACCTAAAAGCATTACAAACATCATTTATATTGCCCTTATAAAATAAATTATTTCTCAGGATAACAACTAGGGCAATTATTCCGTGTTTCTGTGGCAAAAAGCAAAACAATTTCGTCTTTTTAGGATTATATGATCTGATGAATTAAGGTGCACAAATAAATGCAGCGATAAATGGATATTAAAAAAGCAAAAAAGAAAATCGCTATTATAGGCGGTGGACCCAGTGGTCTTTTCATGTATAAAAGATTAACAGAAGCTAAAGTCACCAACTTTGAAATAGATATCTTCGAACGTAAAGATTATTTGGGTGCTGGTATGCCATACAGTACAGAAGGGGCTAATGTAGAACATATCACAAATGTATCAGACAATGAAATTCCGATCATTTTTAATTCTATAGAAGATTGGGTAAAAATAGCACCTAAAGCTGTTTTAAAAAAGTTTAACATCAGTGAAGAGAAATTTAACGAATACAAAGTGTTGCCCCGACTGTTTTTCGGCGAATACCTATCGGCCCAGTTTAATCTCCTGAAAAAAGCTGCGGCTAAAAAAGGAATTAAAACAAATGTCCACTTAAATTGCATTGTGGAAGATATTATTGATGTTCCTGATAACAATAAAGTAGCCGTATGTGTTCAAAACCATGATAAACTTTATTTCGATCAGGTTATTATCTGTACCGGGCATAATTGGCCTAAAAAATATGAGGGCAGGATTCCCGGTTATTTCGATTCTCCATACCCACCTAAAAAAATATCGTTAAAACTTAACCACGCTGTTGGCATTATGGGTTCATCATTAACGGCGATTGATGCCTTAAGAACGCTGGCCAGGCAAAATGGAAAGTTTACAGACAATGAAGATGGAACATACACTTATCATTTAGATAGCGAGGGATTTAAAGTTGTAATGCATTCGCGTAGTGGCTTATTACCTGCTATTCGCTTTCATCTGGAAGATTCGCATTTAGGAAAGGAAGAAACGCTCAGCAAAGCTGAAATTCAGGAGAGTATAGCCAATAACGGAGGTTTTTTACCCCTGGACTTTGTATTTGAAAAGAATTTCAAGGAAATGTTTATTAAAAAAGCCCCTGCATTTTATGAACAGATCAAAGACATGAACCTGGAAGAATTTGTTGAAACCATGATGAGCTTCAGGGAAAAAATGGAACCTTTTGATCTTTTTAAAAAAGAGTATGATGAAGCAGAAAAATCTATAGAAAAGCGGAAATCTATTTATTGGAAAGAAGCCCTGGCTGTTTTAAGTTTTGCCATGAACTATCCAGCCAAATACCTTTCTGCAGAAGATATGGAGCGGCTTCAAAAAGTATTGATGCCCTTAATTTCGATTGTAATTGCATTTGTACCCCAAAGCTCGTGCAGAGAATTATTGGCACTGCACGAAGCGGGTGTGTTAAGCATTGTTGCAGTAGGTGATGATGCTGAAGTTGAACCGTTAAAAACGGGTGGAGCAGATTATCATTATAAGGTAGATAATCAAAAGATAACCGTTCATTTCGATACCTTTATCGATTGCGTTGGACAGCCGCATCTTTCTTTCGATGATTTTCCGTTTAAAAGTTTAATCAAGAATGGAACGGTTAGTCCGGCCATGTTGCAGTTCCAGTCTGCTGAGAACGGAAAAGAAGAAATGAAGCAAAATGATTTAGTGACAAGGAAAGGCAATACTTACTTTTTAACTGTGCCTGGTATTACCATTAACGATCATTTTCAGGTGGTTAACGAAGCGGGGCAGGTGAATGAAAGAATTTACATCATGGCCGTTCCGTACATTGGGGGATACAACCCCGATTATTCCGGGATCGATTTCTGTGAAGCAGCATCAGAAGCGGTGTTAAAGCGTGTTTTGGGAGAGAATAGGATTACTTAATAAATTTTCTGCTTAAACATTATTTCATGTATTTTTTGATGACACTAATGCTGTAGCTAAGAAAAAGCTTGATTTATAAAATCGATTAGTATTGTTTCTACAAAAAAATACAGCTGATAAAACGATTTATTTATTGTTTTTCAAGATTATAAACAGCAGTTTTTTTAAGTAGCTTATTATGTTGGTGTTTTGCTGATTAAGAACAGAAATTACTTAAAAATAGTATATTTTATTTAATAGCTTTTAAAGAAAAAATTGCCTAATGGGGTGTTGGGGCTCGTTTTTTATAAAAAAACAAACGTTTGCGCTTAATTTGTTAAATGTCTTTTTAGAGTTACAAAATTCACGAAAACTGTATGGCATTTCTGGGGATAGGCGAACCTGGATATGAATCGTTAAGCCTGATTTTAGTAACCAATCAAACTGTTATTTAAAGCTTTTTCCTTAACAGTTATTCGTTATCAAAATATCGTTTATAAAAATTATAAAAATTAGTTGATTAATACCGCTCTTTAATGTGTATCGCTATTTATGGCTTTGTTTACTGCGCATTTTTTAAGCAAACGTTTGCGTTAAGAAAAAATAAAAAACAACTTTCTTAATATATACCTTGCATTAACAAATCATAACTAGCCGATATTTTATTTTAGTATTACGAGCAAAAAGAATCTTGTCAACCAACAAGAAAACAAATAGTAATTAAAATAACCAAAGAACCTCTAACCAAGGGATATAACAAACAAGCAAACAAAAACTAATCATTCTTATGCAAGATAAGTTGCGTTAAGAATTAATATTAATCAATCTTAAACCACATTCCATGATCAAAAATTTTACTTTTTGTCTTCAGGCATCGCTTTGTCCAAAATTTCGAATAGAGACAATTTCTTAATTACATTTTAACAATCAAGTTTCTTCTTTAAACACTTAAACTTTTAATTAAACTAATAAAATGGTTAAAATTTATACAAGCGTTTGTATTGCCTTGTTTTTATCTGTTTTTGGATCACAATCTTTATATGCCCACGGGGCATGGCTTAAAACGGCTAATGGTAGTTATTTTGTTTTTCAACAAGATACTACAAAAGTTAAAAAAGATTCGTCCGCTTATTCCATTAAAACCGATACAATTGGCCAAATGGTAAGAGCACTACAGAAATTTAAAACAGTGCGCGATACGATTAACATCCGTTCCTCAACACCTGTTCCCAATTTATCGTTACAGCAAATTATTAAAGGTAATCTGGCTGGGGTTTATGTACAAGAACCAAATGGCGAACCTGGAACTGAGCAAAGCATTATCATACAAGGTACGTCTGGTTTACTCTTTAATAAGAAAGATATTTATGCTTTACAACCTGCTGTTTATTTAAATGGTGTGCCACTGGTAGCTGATAATCCTTTTGCATTTGATGTACAGAAATATGACTACAATAGGATTGGCCCTGCAACTAATTTGTTATCTCAGGTGGATATTAATAATATTCAGTCTATTACTGTAATTAAAGATCCTTTCGAGTTAGCTAAACTTGGTCCGAATGCAGCGAATGGAGCCATATACATTACCACTAAAAATGCTAAGGCCGGGCTTAGGGATATTAGTTTAAACTCTTATTTCGGTTATGTAACAGCTCCACAAGTGAATACTGTTAATGGTGTTTATGAAAATAATTTTAGAAGCCGGTTTTATCAAAAATATAATCCAACAGGCAGTCCTGCTTCTTATTTAAGAGATTCTACAAATGTGGCTTATTTTGGCCCTTCAAACTGGACAGATTTATATTATCAGAATACACCGACTTTTTCTGCCGATTTAGGGATTACAGGTGGAACGGAAAGGGCAAATTTCAGGTTTTTTGGATCAGGGACTAAGAATGCCGGTAATGCCGACGATACAGGATTAAACCGGTACAATTTGTTTTTCGGGATAAATATGGCGCCTTTTAAATGGCTTACTGTATCAAGTACGGTTAATACGGCCCGTTTAGACCGTAACAGGAACAAAAGTTTGCGAGATCGTTTTGCGGAAACACGTTATATACCCGATTTGAGCAGTCCGCTTTCTCCAAATGCAGAATCTTATGCTACATACTTAACTCAAAATGATAGAAGTGTTGATAACAACCGCTCTACTGTATTAAACGGAAATTTAAGTTTAAGTGCAAAGGTGAATAAATTTACAATTTCTACTACAGGTTTGTTTAATTACAACGAAGGGATTAGGGATTATTTTATACCATCAACCTTGCTGGCGGGTATCAGTTACATCTCTAACTATTTTGGATATAGCCAAAGGGTTTCACTCAACAACAGTATTAGCTATAAATATGATATCAATAAAAACCATGTTATTGATTTGGAACTTGGACAGAGTTTACAGGGCGATACCTACAAATATAATTATGCAAGAGCCTACAATGGCCCGAATGATTATGTGAAACTGACTTTTGTAGATGGTAACCCAACCAAAGATGGAGCTGATAACCCAGATTATCTCAACGTACTGTCTAATGGCAATTTTTATGTATTCAGGTATATAGATAAGGAGCGTAATAACTTAATGTCGTTTTATGGATCGGCAAAATACGCTTATAAAAGCCTGTTTACCTTAAGTGCTTTATTGAGAAGAGATGGTACCTCTAATGGTCAGCCAGATAGCCGTTGGGTAACTACCCCTGCATTTAATGCCAACTGGAATTTAAAAGAACAGTTTCTAAAAGGCAGTAGCATAATTGATGCATTACATTTAAGCGCAGGCTGGGGCAGAACTTTAAGGGTTTTCCAGGATGACCGTTTTGCTGCAGGGCCACAGTACCGTTCAGAAAATGGATGGGAAGAAGAGCCAACTATACCGGGTTATGGTGGTCTATTGGGCATTAACCGTCCATATAATAGTGGTTTTATCGGTTACAACATTAGCCTTCCTTTTGCCGATCGTACCAGCGTAACTTTAGATGCATCATTTTTAAACAGTCGAGTTAATGCTGCTTTAACGGTATACAATCGTGAAGATAAAAACAGCGTAATCGGATTGCCTGTAGCCGTTGAAACAGGTTATTCTACCCAATATAAATCGGGTATGAATATCAACAACAAAGGGGTAGAATTTTTGGTTAATGGTGCGGTGTTACAACAAAGCAATGGCTTAACCTGGAATACTGGCCTAAATTTAAGCTATAACAAAAATAAACTCTCGGCATTGCCAGAGAGCTTAAACGAATTAATTTACCAGAACGACAATAAGTTACAGGTAGGGAAATCGGTAGGCAGTTATTGGTTATATACTAACCAAGGTATTTATAACAGCGATGCTGAAGTACCTGCCGGAAGAACTTTTAACGGTATTCCTTTAAAAGCCGGTGATCCGAAATGGGTTGATTACAATAACGATAACCGCATCGACAGTAAAGACAAAGTATTAACCGGCGATAGATTGCCAAAATTTGTGGGCGGCTGGAATAATACCATTGCTTACAAAAACTTTGATTTAAACTTCAATTTCATTTTTGCTGCAGGACAAAAAGCCATTAACCAATACGAGGCAACCCGTTACGGTTTTGTAAACCGCGAGGCCGGAAACGATATAAACTCGGTTAAAGAAGTTTCTTCATGGCAATCGTTCGATAACGAGAAAAATTATCCGATATACAATCCATGGAGCCCTGTAGATGCTTACCGTACCGATCAGGACCTGTTTTTGGAAAGTGCTTCTTATGTAAAATTAAGATCAGTTACCCTGGGTTACGATTTCAGTAAAACAGGTTTATTCAAAAAAGCCGGGGGAAAAATCAGGAGAGCTTATTTATATGCTACAGCCTTAAACGTATTTACACTGACCGATTTTTCGGGTGTTGATCCAGAACTGATCAATTACAATGGAATATACGACGGTGCAAATATCACTATCCCACGAACATTTGTTTTAGGCTTCAAACTCGATTTATAAAATATACCATTATTGATATGAAATATTCTAATTATAAAATTAGTATCTACAGGTCGGCTACCCTAGTGTTAATACTAACCATGGTTGGTATGGGTAATTTCTCCTGTAAGAAAATTGATGATGTACAATCAACAAGATTAGCTACCGAAGAAAGTAACTGGAAAACGCTGGAAGACGCCCGTGCAAACTTACTTTCGGTATATGGCCTGATGCGTTCGGCTACGGTATCAGACAATACCCATTGGTTAATGGGCGATTTACGCCAGGGCGATTTTCAGATCACCAACAGAGCAGATCTTAAATCTATTGTTACGGGGCAGTTAAATGCGCAGTACCCTGTAATTAACAGGATTACAAACTGGCGCAGGTTTTATGCCGTAGTTAATGCTGCGAGTTTATTTATTGAGCGCTCTAAACAGATTATACCATTAGATTCGCGTTATACGCAGATAAACAATAATGTAGATGTTGCACAGGCCAGAATATTAAGGGCATTTGCCTATTTCTATATGGTAAGGATCTGGGGCGATGTGCCTTTGTTAACCTCATCGCACGATGGTGATTTTGTACAGTTGCCAAGAACAGCTAAAGAGAAAGTTTTACAGTTTGCAACAACCGAGCTATTGGCTGCAGCACAGGTAGTACCTTTTAAATATGGCGGCGATGACCCTATTTTACCTGGGCTTTATTATGGTGCAGGCTGGGCAAGCTGGAACGGCAATATTTTTACCCGGTTATCGGCCTATATTATTTTGGCCCACATTGCGGCCTGGCAGGGCAATTACCTGGATGCAGCCACCTATTCAAAATTTGTATTGGACAATTATACCAAATCGAACGGAAGTGGATCTAACGGGATTGTTTATTTGGATATGGACGCCCTAACGGAGAACGTAAACTACTATAGTCCGTTTGCGTTTAAACGTGCTACAGTACTGGTAGGCTTTCCATTTGAGGCAGGTAATGGTTTATCAACCGCTAACGGCCATATTGAGCAGTTAACCCTGGCATCGCCGTTTATCCCTAAAACACAGCCCGAAATGTTTGTGCCAAAGGATAGTATCCTTAAAATATTTACCGATCCCGGAGATTTAAGGTTCAGTATTAACCCTTTAACAGGTTTATACCGCACCAATTATTTTTACAACTTCCCTTCTGAGCAGCCCATTTTTAACAAGATAAAAGTGATTTACACAGCTCAAACCTCTGGTAACTTAACCTTATTCAGTTCTACCATGCTATTTAGCCGCATCGAGGAAATTACCTTGCTTAGGGCTGAGGCGTGTGCGGTATTAGGACAACGAGATGAAGCCATTTCGGCATTAAACAAAGCAGCAAATTTAAGAGGAACGGTTACTTATAATCCTGCATCGGGTAAAGATTTGGTTGATGCCATTTTTGAAGAACGCAGGAGAGAGTTAATGGGTGAAGGCTGGAGATGGTACGATATTGTACGTTACAACAGGCTTAAAAATGCGACCGGCACCTTCATCAAGAAAAACGGTGTGTCACTTACATTCACACAGTTTGAACGTGCAGGAGGTATTTACTGGCCAGTGTCTCAAGATGTAATCAATGCAAATCCATCGGTTACCCAAAATCCATACTGGCAATAATCAATCATTAGATCATGAAAAAGAAATTATATAAGCATAGCCTATTGTTGCTAATAGCCGTAATGGGTATTTATTTAAGTGCCTGCAAAAAAAGCGATTCTCCTTATTACGATTATACCAATACGGTACAAACCTATAATGGTACTGCATTGGATTATTTGAAATCGAAACCCAACACTTTTGATTCGCTGCTTTTGGTATTGAACCGTTTCCCTTTTTTGAAGGACTCTTTAACCAACCAGAAAGTAACTCTTTTTGCACCGGTAAACGAAAATTTTGCGGCCTCGGTTAAATATTTGAACCAAACCAGAAAAGCGGAAGGAAAAACACCCATTTATTTAAGTACTGCAGATCCGTTGGAATTGGCTTTTATGCTTTCAAAATATATTGTAAGGGGAAACTTAACATCTGCTACTTATGCCAGTACAGTTGATGGTATTTCGGTTACAACAGTAGCCTCCAATTATCCTATGCATGTAAAAGCGCTACAGGCAAATGCATCCGGTTTTGTAGGTGGAGGTGCCACTACACTCGAATATAGCGATATGTATGGCTCAACCATTAGGCTTAACTGGGTAACCACCAATACCAACGCCATTAACATCAAAACCAATAATGCAACCATAAATATTTTAACCCCGCTGCACAATTTTGGGTTTGATGAATTTACATACAGATTAGACCAATAGCCTTATGAAGATAAAAACTAAAAAATACTTTCTTAGTGTAGCGATAATGCTAACAGGCATGATGCTCGTATTGGTATCGTGTAAGAAAAATTTACCTGATAATAGATTGTCTATCGCTAATGATAGCCAGTACACACAATATCTATATCAGCCTACATTGGGTAGAAATACCTTATTTACCAACAATTTTACCTATGGTAACTCAAGCAGACCTCTGGATTTTAAAATTGTGAACATGCGCACGTTTGGTGGGGAGCCTGCTCCTGAACTAACCAAACTTTATCCCGTTAAGGTATGGAAAACAGCTTATGATGGCACGGAAAAATCGCTGGCCGAGATCGAGGCCAAACGCGTAATCGAAAACCACCCTTTGTTTGAAGTACGTCCGCATTCTGGTGAGTTTTTAATGTGGGCAGAAGCCAATTCGAACATGATTAAAGCACAACCAGATTCAGGTTATGTTTTTGATGTAGAAATGTCAAATACCGGTGGAAGGAAATATTTTCAGAATTTCCGCCTTAGTCCACTGCGCGAACGCCCTTATGAGCCATCACCATTAGATCCGATAACAGGGCAGGGAACATCAACCTCTATTAGTCCTGCCGGTTTATTTATTACCGGTACAAGAACCAATCAGTTTTTATCATCAAGTGATGTGGCCGTGGTTTTTAATAAACTGCCAAAAGGATTGCCTGGCTATTCCGGACATAGCATCAGTTTCAAATTTATAGATACGCTCGCTCAGGTTATCGATCCAAATAAGTTCGCTTTAACTGATTGGGGCAATTTGGTACATGGTTTCAATATGGTAAAAGATGCAACCAAAGTGAAGTTTGATATAGCTTATCCGATTCCTTTAACTGCATATCCTACAAAATATACCACTACAGATGGTGGTGCGGCAAGGGTGGTATTTAGGTTCGACAGGCAGGCATTTGGTGCAGTTTTACTCCACTGTTATCTCGCCTTAAATTTTAAGATCTACGAGGAGGGAGATTGGGAAATTATCTTTCAGTTCAAGAACGACAAACCAAAATTTGATAACGACTGATGAAACAAACTAAATCCAAACAAAACATATTTCCAATGAAGTATTTTTACAGCATAGTAATTTTATTGATTTTTGGTTTGCACAATCTCGCCCTGGCACAACAGCAAATTGCGGTTACAGGTACAGTTTACGATGGCGAATCAAAAAAGAAAGAAACCATGCCAGGTGTAAGCATTTTAAGTGCTGGCAGGGTTTTGGGTCAAACCGATGGCGATGGCCGTTATAGGGTTACCGTAGCATCAAATGCAGAAATTACCTTTAAATATTTAAGTTACGTAACACAAACCATCAAGGTAAACGGAAGAACCACCATCAACCTTACTTTACAGGGCGATAACGCTACCCTTAAAGAAGTTACGGTTACTGCAGGTTATCAAACCAAAACCAGAACTTTATCTACAGGTTCTACTGTAAGCATTTCGGGTAAGGATATCCAAGGACAGCCTGCGAGTGATGTCATGTCGCTTTTACAAGGTAAAGTTGCCGGTCTTAACATTCAGAATAACACTGGTGCACCGGGTTTCAGGGGTTCTATTACCTTACGTGGTATTTCTAATATCAACGTATCAGGTTCAGGAAGTTCGAGTTTCCTGACCCCAACTTCACCATTGTTTGTAATTGATGGGGTACCTGTTGATGACAATACCAATTATTCGTACGGTTTTCAACAAGCAGGGCCGGGTGTATCGCCTATCTCGCAGATCCCACCAGAGGATATTGAAGACATTACCACATTAAAAGATGCCGCTGCTACCTCATTATATGGATCGAGGGGGGCTTATGGGGTTATTTTGGTAACTACCAAACGTGGTAATTCTAAAGTACCGGTAGTTCGTTATACGGGTGCATCTTTCTTTTCAATGGTTCCTCAACTGCGTAACGTTATTGGAGGTAAAGGTGAGCGTTTATTGCGGATCAATCAGATTCTGCAGAATGATACCAGTTATAACCATGCCATAGATATGGTCAATTTTAATCCCATTTTAGCGGATAGCTTAAATGCATATTTCAATAACTCGACAGACTGGCAATCCTATTTTTACAGAAACACCTTTAACCAAACCCATAATGTAAGCATTTCGGGCGGTGATGTGGCTTTTAACTATAAAGTGGGCTTAGGAGCTTATGATGAAACCGGGATTCAGGAGAATACAGGCTACTCAAGGTATAACCTCAATATGAACATGCAGTATAACCCCAGTCCTAAATTTAAATTGGTGGGGCAGTTGCAAAATTCCATCCAAAAACAACAAACGGGAAGTGGCAATGGGTTGTTAAACAGTGGTTTGTCAACTACAGGTCAAGCCTCAAGCTTATTGCCTTCACCATCGCTGTTCTCATCTCAAAGTGGCGTATTGGCACAATTGCAAACGGATAACGATAATAAATCATTACAAACATTTGCAACCATTAATGCAGAATACGAGCTTTTTAAGAACTTTAGGATTGCTACTTTCTTAAATTATACCAATAGCACCGGTACTAAAGATAATTTTTCGCCGGCAGCGTTAAACGGAAATCAATCTAAATATTATACTTATGACGATCGTGCCACCAAGTTGTACAACCGTAACCAGTTCTCTTATGTATATGGTTTAAAAGATGCTTCAGGTGAGGATTCGCATACGTTTAACTTATTTGCTTTTACGGAGATCAACTCGAGCTTTTTTAAAGCCGATGCTATTTTGAACGAAAAAGGAGTTAACGATCAGTTAAGGGGCCCTTTAACCAATATGACCGATTACCTGACCTCTTTGGGCGGAACTATCGATTATAATGATGCCAGGAGTGTGGCTTTTGCAGGTGCATTTTCTTATAACTACAAACAAAAATATGTATTGGATATTAATTACCGTTTAGATGCCAACTCGGCCAATGGTGAAAATGCCCGCTATGTTGCCAATCCATCTTTTGCCTTAAAATGGAACTTTAACAAAGAAAAGTTTTTACAGAACATTAAATGGGTCGATTATGCAGATATCCGTTTAAGTTATGGTTCTAACATACAACCAGTGGGTGGAGTTTTTGATGCCTATGGTAAATATGTAGGAGGAAACCGTTATAATAATGCCAATTCTATCATATTGGATCTAAAAAGGTTGCCAAATTTAGATTTGCAACCTACAAGAGCAACCACTTACAACGCTGGTATCGATTTTAGTTTGTTCCAAAACCGTTTCTCGTTCGTTTTTGATACCTATTATAAACAAAATGATAATATTTTCAGATACAAGGATATTTCAAGTGCCAATTCATTTGAAACAGTTGCCTCTAACGAAATCAGTAACGTAAACTATGGATGGGAATTCCAAACAACTGCCCGCCCACTAAGTCCTACAAGTCCGTTTAAGTGGACAGTATCAGCAAACTTGGCCATCAACAGGGAAATTTTGGCACAATTGCCTGATAATTTGAGAGATTTTATTTATTATGATAAAGCCTTACAACAAGACACTTATTACCGCTTAGGTACCAACTCATTATCTAATTACCTATATAATACAAAAGGTGTTTACTCTACCAATGCCCAGGTACCGGTTGATCCAAATACAGGTTTGCCTTACCGCGTAGGGGGCACCGGTCGTTTGAATTATTTTAGAGCAGGCGATCCCATTTTTACCGATCTGGATGGAAATTATGTACTTGATGGTAACGACAGGGTAATTGCGGGTAATTCGCAGCCGCAGATAACAGGAGGTTTTTATTCCTACCTGCAATGGAAAAACTGGAGTGTAGAGGTAAATACTTCCTTTACCCTGGTCCGCGATATCATCAATAACCCTTTGGGTAAACAATTACAGAACTATACCAATTTTAAACAGTTAGGGAGTTTGGTACCACTGGATCAGCTGAACTATTGGAGTGCACCAGGTCAGAATGCTGCTTATGCTAACCCACTTGATTTTGTGCGCGCTGGTATTATCGATCCTTTTAGGTTAAATCAAACGGCTTTTCAGGAAGATGGCTCTTACTTTAAGTTAAACTCGATTAAAGTGTATTACATCTTTGATAAGAAATTTACCAGCAGGTTCGGAATGAACAGGGTAAGTATCAACGCTACTGCAGCAAACCTTGGCTTTATTACACGCTACTCTGGTCCAAATCCTGAAAATGTGACCAGTTTAGGTAGAGATGACTCAGGAGGTTATCCCTCACCCAAGCAGTTTACATTAGGTTTAAACATTGAGTTTTAAAAATTAGACAGATGAAAAATACAAAATACATAATTCTGATTGCTGCACTGGTTTTTACTGCCTTTGGCTGCAAAAAATTTCTAAACGTAACACCAATTGAAGCGCAGAGTGGGAATAACTTTTGGAAAACACGTGAAGATGTAGAGGGATTTACAAACGGGATTTACTCGAGGTTAAAATC
Source organism: Pedobacter sp. R-06 (assembly GCF_049913135.1). NCBI lineage: Bacteria > Pseudomonadati > Bacteroidota > Sphingobacteriia > Sphingobacteriales > Sphingobacteriaceae > Pedobacter > Pedobacter sp. R-06. The sequence goes on from NZ_CP183977.1 coordinate 1,024,253, forward strand.
AAAAGTGGCAGGAACACCAACCTTTTTTAATGAGGATGACCGCGCGTTCTTCCCAGCATTAGAAATGAGAGGGAATAAGGTTGCTATAGGGAGCTTAAGTAACGATGGTGCAAATACTTTTATTGCCCTTTCGGGTAACAATATGAAATTTATTGTTGCCAGTTCTGGAAGGTTTAATGGCATGATGAAAAACATCATGAGCTGGAAAGAATGGTATGATGTAGTTGCTGCGGCCAACATCTTATACTTCGAAGTTGATAAAGTGCCTTCGTCAAGTTTGCCAGATGCTGATAAGAAACGCTATAAAGCTGAAGCTGTGTTTTTGCGCAACCTGAGTTACATGTTTATCTGTAAATTATTTGGTGATGCCATTTATTATACAGATGCTTACCACAGTACTCCACTGGGCAGAACGCCGCAGGTAACGGTGTTGAACAGGTGTATCGAAGATATGACTACGGCAAAAAATGATCTGCCTAATTTCTACAACGATGCGACATCTAACGGTTTCAGGCCTACAAGAGCATCGGCAGTGGCGCTGTTAATGCATTTAAACATGTGGGCTGCAGCATGGGATACCGGGGTTAAAACCAAATATTATGATGCGGTAAAAACACTGGCTACCGAACTGGATACTTATAGTAATTATAAGATATTGCCAATTACCCCTGCCAATACCCTGAAAATTTTTAAAGGAAGGAGTTCTGAGAACCTGTTCGGCATTTTACAGGACTTTAACTATGGCGAAGGATTTTCTTTACCAGCAGGTTTATCCTATTATTTATCACATTACCCCTATCAGGGCAATGTAACCAAAACGCAAAGTTCTATAGCTTATTCAACAGATTATATCCGTAAACTTTATCCTCCGGGATCTGCAGATGCAAGGATAACCACCTGGTTTGAAAACTATGATGCTCAGGGTGGAGCTTTCCAGTTTAAAAAATTTGCAAATATTTATTCAACCGGATCAGGCAGTGCCATATCCATCACAAGTGATGATAGTGCCATTATTTTCAGGTTACCTGATTGCTATTTATTAACTGCTGAAGCACTTGCAGAGCTTGGCGACGAAGGTGGAGCAAGAGATTTTGCAAATAGGGTAACTGTAGCAGCCAATGCGCCACTGATTACGCAGAGCGGACAGGATTTAAAAGACGAAATTTATAAAGAGAGATGCAGGGAGCTAATTGGCGAAGGACAGTTCTTTTTCGATCTGGTGAGAACAAAGAGGGTATTGAATTCTGATTTTACCAATGCTCCGATGTCAGTAGCCAGCCTAAATGCTGGTGCCTGGACATGGCCGCTTACTATTACCGCTGCCGAGCGTAGCGCAAACCCAAATTTAATCGGTAATAATTATTGGAACTAATAGATATGAAGATGAATTATAAAACACTGCTATTTTCAGTAATCTGTGTATTGTCAGTTTTAACCGGCTGTAAAAAATACTATATGGAAACGGGTTTACACGAAGCAAAATATAATGGAAACATTATGCAGTACATGGAAGAAAAGAAACCATTTTTCGATTCGACCCTAACAGTGATCAAATTGGCCGGTTTGGCCGACGTGGTTAGCAAAGAGAACATTACATTTTTTGCGCCGCCAAGCGGCTCGATTTTTAAATCGGTTAAGGCTTTAAATATCAGATTGAGGTCGACAGGTAAAGATACTGTTTCTCAATTATCGCAGATCAAACCTGAAGTTTGGAAAAATATATTATCACAATATATATTCAAAGGCAGCAATCGTTTAAAGGATTATCCTCAGCGTGATACTCTATCTTACCTCGCTTTTCCGGGCCAGGGTTATACATCTTATAGCGGCAGGATTATGAACATCGGGGTGATTTTTAACGATGCGGTAATATTAAGCGACAAAGGAGAAGAACTTTCGAGGGTAGCTTATGCGGGTTACCGCCAGTTATACCTTGCTTACATTCCCGATCTGTCCAACCCTCAGGTATCATTGGTCAATATTCCGGTTGCTACGTCTGATATTCAGCCTACCAACGGTGTATTACATGTGCTGACTAAAATCATACATAATTTTGGTTTTAACACCAATATTTTTATCGAGCAGGCCATATCCGCGGGTATTAATCCACCAACAAAATAGGCCTATTATCTCATCCATAAATTGAATAAAATGTTAACTAACATAAAATATAAATTTAAGCTGTTTTTGTTCGGGGCAATATGCTTAACAATAGCTTTAGTTTCTTGCCAAAAGGAAAAGGGCCTCGGCGAAGATCCTTATGCTGGGGGTAAGAAACCATTGGATCTCACTTTCGTTTCCAAAACAATCGAACCAGATGTGGTAAATGCCGGAGATGTTTTAACAGTAAGGGTAAAAGGCCTTAGTAAATACATCAACGATTTTAAAGTATATGTAAATGAAATAGAAGCCGAAGTGGTTACTGGATCTACAAACGATACCACTTTAACGTTCAAAGTTCCTTTAACTGCCAGTACGGGCAGCATGTGGATTACTTCACAGGGACAAAGTTTTTTCGGCCCAGTTGTTAAAGTTGGCGGTAAAGTAAGTGTTGATGCCAGCTGGAAAGTGATTAATGGTGCAACAAACAACAGCAACAATGGCTTTAGCCTTAGTACCATATACGATATTGAGGCTTTACCTGGAGGCAACTATTTTCTGGGTGGTGCCTTTAACGACTTTGAACTAAATGGAACCGAAAAACTGCCCATTGGAGGCATTGCTCAGATTTTAGGCAATGGAGCTTACTCTACGAGCGGCGTTAATTTTGGAAAAGGCGCGGGTGGTGCCGATAAATCAATCTATTCTATTACCCGCATCCCAACTGGGTCACAGGCTGGTAAATACATCATTGGTGGTAGTTTTACCAGTTTTAACTCTACACGCATCAACCGCCAAACCTTAAATAATGTGGCCCGTTTAAATACTAATGGTACATTAGATAGTTTGATCCTCAGGGATGTAATTAATCCTAAACCTCAGGAAACCTATAAAAATGGCGATACCGTTGCAGCCTTTAATGCAGGTGTTGATGGCTTGGTTAGAAAAACCTTTGTATTTAATGAGCAGGTTTACCTTGTAGGTAACTTTAATAACTACAAACGCATGTATTTGCCAAATTCCAGCTATGATGAAAAAGTGTACGATTATACACGTATGCGCCAGGTAGTAAGGGTAAATATGGATGGTACGATGGATTCTACTTTCCACTATAACAAATCCACCCGTCAAAGTGCAATCGGTGCTAACGGTGTCATTTTAGATGCCATGATGCAGAACGATGGAAAGCTGATCCTGGTGGGTACATTTAGTACGTTTAATGGAACACAGGCCAATAGAATTGTAAGGTTAAACCTTGATGGTAGCGTAGATAACAGTTTTAATGCTGGTTCTGGTGCCAATAGCGACATTATTTCAATCAGGTATAACGCTAACACGAATAAAATTGTGGTAGGAGGTACTTTCACCAGTTTTAATGGTAAAGCGGCATCAGGTATTAACCTGTTAAATGCTGATGGCTCTAATGTAACAACCTTCACTGGCCAGCCGATTACAGGAGGCATTACCAATTTTGTGGGGCAGCTTAACAATGGGAAAATTATTGTAAGTGGTTCTTTTAACAAGTATGGCGATTATCTCCGTCAGGGTTTTATGGTGTTAGAAGCCAACGGACAGCTAGCAGTAGGGTATAACAATACCGGTGGTTTTCAGGGAGCAATTTATGATATGGTAGAAACTACAATTGCTACGGGTTCGCAGGTGATTTTAGTGGGCGATATTCTTCGTTTTAACGGCACCTTACCACACAATATCATACGCCTGAATTTTGCCAATTGATCATATAGTTTCAAATATAAAAGAGATGAAAAAAGGATTTACATTAACAGCAACCTTTAAATATTTGGGCTTTTGCCTGGTATTTGGGCTATTCCTTATGGCCACTGGGTGTAATAAGGATTTTGAAAATACATTGCCACAAAATTTCAGAAACGATACACTAGGTTTAGGGGCCGGTAAAAAGGTACTTTATATCGTTTTGGATGGCGTAACTGGTGCAGCAATAAAAGCACTGGCACCCACCAACCTGGCTCAGATTAATGCCAAAGCCACCTACACTTACGAAGGTTTGGCTGATAATAAATATAACGTAATTACCAATGCCTCGGCCTGGACAACCATGCTAACCGGCTACGATTATACCAAGCACAATGTAACCAGCGAAGATTTTTCGGGTTTAAACCTACAAACTACCCCTACGGTTTTCACGAGGATTAAAAGTTCGCTCAATAATGCCAGAACAGTTTCAATCGCCTCAACAACAGTTTTTAATGATAAACTGGCAGGCGATGCAACAATAAAACAAAATTTGGCAGACGATGCTGCTGTAAAAACTGGAGTGGTAACGGAGTTAACCACTAACAACCCATCAATGGTAGTGGCACAGTTTCACAGCGCTGAAACGGCTGGAGCAGCTAATGGTTATACCGCTGCTACACCTGCTTATGCGGCCGCTATAAAAAGCATAGATGGTTATATAGGCGAAATACTAACTGCGCTAAAAGCAAGAAAGGGATATTCCGGAGAAAACTGGTTGGTGGTAATTGCCTCAAATAAAGGTGGTGGTCCATCTGGAGGTGCCCCTGGCTCTAATATTTTTAACGATGTTTCACGAAATGCATATATCGCTTTTTATAATCCCCGCTTTTCGTCGGTATTGATTTCACAGCCAGATCCTAATAGCTATCCATTCGTAGGCACGGGTCCACGTTTTATCGCAACAACCAATTCTAATGTTACCGCTATTCAAAATAATACGTCGATTGGTAATTTTGGTACCACAGGCGATTTTACCTTTATGTTCAAATTTAGGGATGATTATGGTCAGGCAAATTATTATCCGATGTTCCTGGCAAAAAGAAATGCCTTTAATTCGGTTTCGTCAACAGGATGGGGCTTTCTGTTCGGTGCCAACTCTGCACAGTTAGATTGGGGCGGTACTCCACGTCCGGGCTTTGGGATTGATATCCGTGACGGACGCTGGCACACTGTAGCCTTTACCATTGGCCTGTTAAACGGTGTAAGAACACTTACTCTATATGTTGATGGGCTAACCAGGTATTCGGGATCTATAAACGGAAGAAATATAGATAACAACACCCCGCTTAGGTTAGGCGGTGATGTTGGAACTGATGGCAATACCCAAACCAATCTTTTAATCAGAGATGTAGCCTTGTTTAACGTAGCGATGTCTGCAACAGATGTGGCTGCCATTATGAGAACACAGATTAAGCCGAGTACTCCATTTTATAACAATTTGTTAGGCTTTTGGCCAGGAAACGAAACAAGCGGTACCGCGATGCTGGATCAATCGGGCAAAGGAAATAATTTTACTTATAGCAGTAACGTAACATTTGCTGGTTTCGAAGAAATTTCGCCAAACATCTCGCCCGATATTTCTCCTGCAGCCTATCTTTCTGTACCTAACGGGGTCGATATTCCACTACTTATTTACAATTGGTTAAATATTGCTGTTTCTCCTCAATGGGGCTTAGCAGGCAGATTGTATATTCCAACTGTATCATTACCGACTAATTAACTTTAAATATTGATAAAATGAAATTTAATCAATTAACTAAAATATTTGGCCTGTCTCTTTTAGTAGCATTTACTGCTTGTAAAAAGTATGGCTATGAAGTTCCGGATGGATATCCTGACAATTCGCAGAACGTAGCTGAAGGAACCATAGATACCAACATGAAACTGATCGATAAATCGATGTATGCCAAGGCAAGGGTATTTCCCGGTTTGGTAGATCAATCAGAGCCGAGGGTAAAAGATGCTCAGTTTACATTGGATTTGAATTTTACTGATCAAACTGCGCAAAATTTAAGAATTTCTGAGGCACCGTCACCACAATACAGCACAGGTTATTATGCAGCTCCGGGCGAGCTAATCAAAATTGTGGTACCAGCAGGTGTTGATGGATTAACCGTTCAGATCGGGGCACATACCGATAACCTGGCAGGCAAATCTCCACTACTGCGTGATCCTGTGATATATAACAGGAAAAAATTGGTTTCCGGGGTAAACTATATCCGTAACCTCTATGGTGGTCATATTTACATCTTAGCTACCTTTGCTTATACTAATCCTGTTACTTTTACCATCACAGGTGCTGTGGTATCGCCCGATTTTATTTTGGGCCAAACCAGCGACGCCGATTGGGTAGCTAAAGTAAAAGCCTCGCAAGTACCTTGGTTAGAACTAAGAGCTAAAAGTGTTATTTTTACCATTCCTAGAGATAAGGTATTGGCGACTTTTAATTCTAGCGAGCCCTTTACCAATCCAACTGCTGTTTTTACTAAATGGAACGATGTTTTCGCTTTAGATTACAATGCCTGGATGGGTTTATCAGATAATGCTGCTGATATTAGAGATCGTAGTCCTCAAAGTCAGTGGCGTGGGGTACTCGATATTCAACTTAGTTTAGGCTATGGCCACTCTGGTTTTCCTTTTGTAGGCTTAAACGATTCTTATTGGTTTGCCAGTTTTACCAGCTTAAATTCAATCTCTACCAGTTCGGGTCAATGGGGTACCTATCACGAGTTTGGACACAACTGTCAACAGGCAAATGTGTGGAGCTGGAGTACCTTGGGCGAAACCACCAACAACCTGTTCAGTTTTAAAGTAGCCAATAGGATTGGCGCCAACTACAATATCTTACACCCAGCTGTTTCAAGTGGTTTCCCAAAAGCCATTACTTACGCTAGCGGTACAGGAACCAAAAACTTTGATACAGATGCTGCAATGAATACAGTGGATGAAGCACCATTTATGAAAATGACGCCTTTTGTACAGATTTTTGAAAAGTATGGCTATGGCGCGATGACTTATTTATATACTGAGGCCCGTCATGCGCAGCGTTTAAATACAAACGACATTACCAAACATAACTTTGTGTACGAAAAACTATCTGATTATACCAAAACCGATTTATCACCTTTTTTCGGTGCATGGGGAATTTTGATCAGTGATGCAGTGGTCGCAAAAGTAAATGCCAAATATCCGCTACTAAAAACGGCTTTATGGACTTACAATCCACTAAACAAAACAGGGGGTACGGGTACAATTACCTACAACACCACTGTGGTATCCGTAAGTTCAGTTCAATCTGGTGACGGAACAACTGCTGCCCTGGTTGATGGCGTTGTTTCTGCCGCATCTTACTGGCATTCAAACTATGGAACGGCAACCTCTACAAACACATTAGGCTATCCTATCAATATTGTTCTAGGTACCGGATCACCTGTTCCTATAGCAGTTAAAGGTGTAACTTTTGCCCAAAGGCAAAATAATAGCGGTGGTTATGTAAAAGATGTAGAAATATTTACCAGTACCGATAATGTGAATTATGTGAGTGTAGGTACCACCACTTTACCGCAAAATACTTCAGTTTATAATTTTAACTTTCCTGGAGGTAATGTGAGTGCCAAGTTTGTAAAAGTGGTAATTAAAAGCGGTGCAAATGCCGTTTATGCCAACTTATCAGAGTGTAACCTTATTAAACCTTAACTCTCACTATTATGAAAACAAACCATAAAATATACAATATACTGCTTTGTGTTTGCACAATAGGCCTATTAACATATTCTGGCTGTAAAAAATATGCTAATCCACCAGCAATTTACGAAGACCTAAAGCCACTCTCTGCCGGGCAGCGTAAAATTTTGGTCATCAGCATCGATGGACTAACAGGTTCAGAATTACAGACTGTTGCGCCAACCAATATTACAACCCTGCAAAAGAATGCTAAATATTCTTATAATACTTTAAAAACAGCCTCTGATGCAGCAGGATGGGTATCGATGTTAACCGGTACCAGCTTTGTGAAACACCAGATCAGCACTGATAATTTCGAACGTACAGCAGGTTCGAGTGTTGATGAACACGGCACCATTGTATCTTATCGTAACGTATTTGATTATATTACGCAGTATAAATCGGTAAAAACGGCTTTCGTTACCCCATGGGCTAATTTGCGGAATTATATGAAAAATGCAGATTTTGCACCTGTCGTAACAACTGATATAGCTGTTAAGGACAGTACAGTAAGCATTCTAAATAGCCAAACTGGTTTGGGGACCATATTTGTAAACTTTAGAGAAGTTGAAGCTGCTGGCGCTAATGGAGGTTATGTAGCTGCCAATGCCAACTATAAAAATGCCATAGTAAAAGCCGATGAATATATTGGTAATATTTTAACCGCTTTAAAAGCAAGAAAAAATTACGCAAACGAAGATTGGCTGGTAATATTAACCAGTAATCATGGCGGTAGCAGTGCAAACCCAACAAATGGTTTTACCTTGGTTTATAACCCTGCTTTTAAACCATTTGAGTTAAAAAAATCAGGTTTCAATCCCGTACTTTTTAGCACCAATACCTCAAGAGCTGTTACACCAAACGACAATGGCCTCTATGATGTGGGTGATACCAAAAGCATTACCGTTCAAATGGAAACCAAATTCAATAGTACAAATGTATATTATCCAACATTTTTTGGTAAGAGTACAAATTTAAGTGGTAGCACCATTACTGGCTGGCAATGGGGGCATTATGGCGATCAATTTTCAGTTACGGTTGGAGGATCAGCAAATGGTGGTAGTGGAAAATTACAGGTAAATACAACAACAGCACCCGGAACCGATTGGCATACTTTAACCATGAGTATCAATACTACAGTGAATGCGCAAGGTGCAGCCACAGCCAGAACGCTTAAATTATATGTAGACGGTAATTTAGAAGCAACGAGTGATATCTTAGGTAGAAAAAGTTTAGCAACAACCGAAGCATTAAGGATTGGGCATAGAACGGGTGACTCCGACACGCCGACACCGTTTTACGGGGCTAATCTCGCATTTTTTAATGTGGCCCTGAGCGACGCCGTTATAAAGGCAAATGTTGGCCTTAAAGACATTACCAAACACCCTAATTATAACAATTTGGTAGGCTTTTGGCCTATGGATGAAGGTACTGAAGGTACGTTTTTCAATAAAGCACCTGTTGGTTATAACATGTCGCTTTCCGGTGTATACAATTGGGCGAACCTGGGTAATTCATATCCTCCAGGAACCACACCTGAGCCAGTTACATCATCTTTATCAATACCATCAACGGTAAGTGATGTATCTGCTCTAGCATTATATTGGATGAAAATTAATATCCTGCCTGATTTCGGTTTCGACGGTAAACCTTACCTCAAAAACTTTGAATTAGAATTTTTAAAATAGTAGTTAGTTTTCTTAGTGAGACCCTTGCCGCCTTGTGGTGGCAAAGGGTTTTTTCTTTTTAAGCTATTTACAATACAATGTAAGACATCTTTATCCTCATAAATTTAACTTCTCGGTAACATATTTAAAACTCAAACGTTTGCGCTAAAACATTTTCATCATTATCAGTTAATCATCAGTAATTTGGAGCAACAAACCAAAATCATACACACAGAATGAAGCGAAAATTAACCATTTTATTTACATCATTATTTATTGCCGGGCAAATCAGCGCACAAGATCTGCCCTCCGAACTGCAAACCCCCGAAGTGGTTTCGGTAAACCGTTTGCCTATGCGGGCATCAGCTTTTGCTTTTGAAAATCAAGATTTAGCAACTAAAAGAGCTAAAGAAAAATCAGCATATTTTTTATCATTAAATGGTACCTGGAAGTTTAACTGGGTAAAAGATCCACGTAAAAAACCTACCGATTTTTACAAAGTAGATTTTGATGATAAAGGCTGGGATAATTTTAAAGTACCTGCCAACTGGGAAGTGAATGGTTATGGGCTTCCAATTTATGTAAATCAACCATACGAATTTGCCGGCCGACAGCTAACAGGCGCAAAAATGAACCCGCCATTCGATATTCCGGCAGATAATAATCCGGTAGGTTCGTACCGGAAGAAAATCAATATTCCGGCTAACTGGAGCGGTAGAGAGGTATTTATCAGTTTAGGTGCTGTAAAATCTGCATTTTACATCTGGGTAAACGGAAAAAAAGTAGGTTATAGTGAAGATAGTAAACTGGCTGCAGAATTCGATATTACCAAATATGTTAAACCCGGCGAAAATACCATTGCACTTCAGGTTTACAGATGGAGCGATGGTACCTATTTAGAATGCCAGGATATGTGGCGCATTTCAGGTATCGAACGCGAAGTTTATCTTTATTCTACCCCAAAACTGGATATCCGCGATTTCAAGGTTGTAGGTAATTTGGATGCCACTTATATAAACGGATTGCTAAATGTAGATTTAGCAGTAGAAAATTATAAAATAGATCAGCGCACCAACCATAGCCGCCCTGATAGTTTTTATGTAGCGCTTGATTTAGTTGATGCTAAAGGAAATAACGTTTGGAAAGATGCTACCGCAATCCAAAAAGTGCTGGGCAATTATAAAACGGATCTTTCTTTTAAAACACAGATTAATAATGTAAAAAACTGGTCGGCAGAAATTCCTCACTTATATACGCTTTATATTACTTTAAAAGATAAAAACAATAAAATAATCGAGGTAATTCCACAACGCGTGGGTTTCCGTTCGGTAGAAATTAAAGGAAGCGATTTATTGGTTAATGGTAAACGTGTATTTTTAAAAGGCGTAAACAGACACGAACACAATGCCACACAGGGCCATACTTTAACCCATGCCGATATGGAAAAAGATATGGAAATGATGAAAAAACTGAATGTAAATGCAGTTCGTCATTCTCATTATCCGCCAGATCCTTATTGGATGGAACTTTGCGATGAATACGGTTTGTACGTAATAGACGAAGCCAATATCGAATCGCATGGCCGTTATTACAGTTTGGAAACTACTTTTGCAAACGACAAACAATGGCGTATTCCTCATCTTGAGCGCATTACCAGAATGTACGAGCGCGATAAAAATCATGCATCGGTCATTACCTGGTCGTTAGGTAACGAAGCGGGTAATGGTGTTAACTTTTATGAAGCTTACCAATGGCTTAAAGAAAAAGATTTCCGTCCGGTACAGTACGAAAGGGCTGAGAGCGATTTCAATACCGATATGATTGTTCCACAATATCCTTCACCAAATTATCTGCCACGTTATTCAAAACAGGATAAAGAAACACGCCCGTTTATTATGAGCGAGTATGCCCACATTATGGGTAACAGTTTGGGTAATTTTAAAGAATACTGGGATGCCATAGAAAACAACCCTAAACTACAGGGCGGTTTTGTTTGGGAATGGATAGATCAGGCGATCGATACGGTTAAAAATGGCAAACGCATTATGGCTTATGGCGGCGATTTTCCGCTAAGTGGCTCGGTTGATGAAAACTTTAGCGATAACGATTTCTGTGTAAAAGGTGTGGTTACCGCCTACCGGGGTATGACGCCAATGGCAGTAGAATTGAAAAAAGTACATCAATACATCAAAACCACCTTTAACGGTACCAACCAGATCAATGTAAACAATAGCTATTTCTTTAAAGATATCAGCAATGTGCAGTTAAACTGGGAATTGGTAGAAGATGGAAAAGTGATTCAAAGCGGTGTGGTAAATGCGCTTAATGTAGGTGCACGTCAAACACAGCTGTTGAGCTTGCCATTTAAAACGAATTATGCCACGGGTAAAGAATACTTCTTAAATGTGCATTACCGCTTAAAAACACCAGAACCATTTTTAGAAAAAGGTTACGAAATTGCTTACGAGCAGATCGCATTGGCTGGAGCGCCAAAGGCCAATGTTTATACCAGCAACAAAAAATCTTTAAAGGTTGAGCAAACAACAGAAAAAGCTGTGATTAAAGGAAGCGATTTTACCATCACTTTCGATTTAACCAAAGGAATGTTAACAAGCTATGTTTCTAAAGGACAAGAATTATTGGCTTCAGGTTTACAACCAGGCTTTTACCGTGCACCAACCGACAACGATATCGGTGCAGGCTTAAATACCAAATTACGTATGTGGCGTAATGTGTACCAGGATAACAATGCAGGTAACATTAGATCAACTGTAAATTCAACTGCTGATGGCTTTAGCCTAACCATTAAATCGTCACTACTTAAAGGTGATGCAGAAACTACACAAGAATTTAATGTATCTGCCGACGGAACAGTTAAAGTAAATAATCAATTTAAAGCCGTAACGGGCAACTACAAAAGTTTAATGCGCATTGGCAACGATCTGCAGCTGAAAAATGATTACAGTAATATTCAATGGTATGGCCGTGGACCGGGTGAAAATTACATGGATAGAAAAACAGCATCATTAATTGGAATTTATAAATCAACGGTTTCTGACCAGTATTTCCCTTATGCACGTCCACAGGAAAGTGGTAATAAAACTGATGTGCGTTGGGTAACTTTTACCAATAAAGCAGGTAAGGGCTTACGTTTCGAATTTGCTGATCAGTTGTTGAGCTTTAATGCATTGCCATATTCGGTAGAAGATCTAGATCCAGAGGCAGAGAAAAAACAATATCACTCTGGCGAACTGGTAAAACGTAACCAGATTTATGTACACATGGATATGCAGCAATTAGGTGTTCAAGGGATCGATAGTTGGGGATCTATGCCATTAATCCAATACCAGATCCCGTTTAAAGATTACCAGTACAGCTATTATATCAAACCGATTAACTAAATGACTATTATTCGCCATTGCGAGGCACAAAGCAATCTTTTTCAATCGGATTGCTTTATGCCAAGTAATGATTTGGATAAAAAATTTTAATACTGAAGTCTAACCAAAATAAAATGAAACTTATCAAAATCTGCTTTAGCTTGTTGCTGTTTTCTCAACTTAGCTTTGCACAAGAAACTAAATTAGCTGCCACACCACCAATGGGCTGGATGAGCTGGAATATTATGTCCGAAAATCCCAACGAAAAGGATATTAAAGAAATGGCCGATGCTATGGTCAGCAGCGGAATGGTGAAGGCAGGTTATCAGTATATCTTTTTAGATGATTGTTGGCAAGGTGGCCGCGATAATAAAAACAATATTATTGCTGACCCAAAGAAATTTCCTTCAGGCATTAAAGCCCTGGCCGATTATCTGCATAACAAAGGGATGAAACTGGGGATCTATTCTGATGCCGCTCCTTTAACCTGCGGCGGTTATACCGCAAGTTTAAATTTTGAAGATCAGGATGCTAAAACTTTTGCTTCATGGGGGATAGATTATTTAAAATATGACTATTGCAATGCTCCAGAGGATGTTGAAACTGCTAAAACCCGTTATGGTAAAATAGCACAGGCGCTACGCAAATCGGGTAGAGATATTGTATTGGGAATCTGCGAATGGGGTCCACGCGAACCCTGGAACTGGGGTGCACAGGTTGGCGGACAGAGCTGGCGTACTACTTACGATATCAGGGATAAATGGAATGATGTAGAAGGTAAGGGTGGAGTTGGTATTTACAATGTGGTAGATAAAACAGCCGGATTAGCTAGCTTTTCAGGCCCGGGTAAATGGAACGATGGAGATATGTTGGTGGCAGGTTTACATGGCACAAAAGGCCCTTCATCAGCTTTTAATGGCAAAGGTTGTACCCAGGCTGAATATCAGAGTCAAATGAGTTTGTACAGTATGCTTAATTCGCCGTTATATGCAAGTTGCGATATCCGTAAAATGGATAATGAGGCAAAAACCATTTTCATAAATGAAGAAGTAATTGCATTAAACCAAGATGTTTTGGGCAAACAGGCCGAAAGAAAAATCAAAACCGATAGCTGGGATGTTTTTGTTCGTCCTTTAGCCAATGGAGATTTCGCGATTGCGATTTTAAATAAATCGACAGCTGCCCAAAATACAAAAATAAACTTTGCCGAGTTAGGACTGACTGATAAATATGAGATCAGGGATTTATGGGAACATAAAGTAATTGGCAAAAATAATAAGTGGAATGGTGAGGTAACTGCTCACGAAACCAAGGTTTTCCGCCTAAAAAAAGTATAACATAACAACAAACCAAACACACAAATGAAATCACTATTATCCCTTGCATTAGTAGCAACAGGCTTAAGCACCTTTGCGCAAGATGTAGCAAAAGATCCCGCAACAATTGTCATTACAGCGCAGCACACCCTTTCTAAAAGCGATACCGTATTTAGAAAAGCCATTGCCAAATGGAGTGATGAAACGCTAAAAAGTACAGATTATAAGAACATAAAAGCACAACCATCGGCTGAGTTTTTTCCAGGTGCAGTAAAGACGGGTTTCCAATTTGTAAATAAAACAGTAAGTATTGAGCATAAAAAAATGGCCGATAGTTTAGTCTCAATTGTATCTACCCTTGGCTACTCTGGTTACGATAATGCGACCATGTACAGTACAGGTTTATACGCAAAAGCTGGTGAGTATATTGAGATCGATGTACCCAAAGATGCCAATGTAAACGAACTTGAAGTTCAAATCGGTGCACATAGCGATCGGCTGAATTATTGGGTAGCAGGCAAGGAAGATTGGCGCAGGATGCCGATTATAACCAAGAAACAGCAATTGGTTATTGGTAAAAACAGATTAGCGTCGCCTTTTGGTGGGCTGATTTACATTAATATTAAACCTAAGGCGGAAAGTAGAAAAATTGATTTCAAGATTAGCCATGCCGTTGCAGCCCCACTTTTTGTATTGGGCAAAAGCACGCAGAGCGATTGGGAGAGTCAATTAAAAAACAATAAAGCACCTTGGGGCGAAATGGCTACTGAAAATGTGATTTTAACATTGCCTGATAGTGTATTACAAACCATCAAAAATCCTGAAGAAGTATTAAAACTATGGGATTTAGTTGTACTTGGAGAACTGGATCTGGCCAATATGCCCGCACCGTTTTACAGGGCTCAACGTATGGTGCCAGATGAGCATATCGGTGGGGGATATATGCATAGCGGTTATCCGATCATGATCCACCATTCTCCAACGAGAAAAATGCTCTCGAACGAAATTATGGCCAATCCTGAGTTGCTGATGAAACCAAGCAAGGGAGGGGCAAACTGGGGCTTTTTTCACGAAATTGGTCATAACATGCAGAATTTGAACTGGGTTTTTGGTGGCACTACCGAAGTGAGCAATAACTTCTTTTCAATTTATATGTTCGATAGGTTAATGGGCGGACGCGACGATTCGCATACGGGCGTATCAAGTGCAAATACGCAAAAGATGATGAAAAAATATTTTGCCGAAGGTGCGAGTTATGAAAAATGGAAAAGTGATGCCTTTTTGGGCCTGATCATGTTCCGCCAAATGCAGGAAGGTTTTGGATGGGAAAGCTTTAAAGCATTTTTTAAAGAATACCAAAAAATCGGACCAAGCATAGGCAGGTTAAACGATCAGCAAAAACGCGATTTATGGGTGAAGACTTATTCTAATGTGGTAAAAAGAAACTTAGCTCCATTTTTTAATACCTGGGGTGTAGGTATAAGTGAAGAAACGCAGAAAGAGCTGAGCGGACTTCATGCCTGGAAACCTTATAATTTTCCTCCTGTAAACTAACTGTAAAACTTCCAGATCTGTGAGGTTTCTTAGCATCTTGCCAATAAACCTCATAGGTCTTAAGGGATGTAGCGTTTTTATTTTAATTCCCGTTTTAGGTTAAAAGTAACAACGATGAAACGGATACTATTTATTTTAAGTTCAATTGTGCTGGTAATGAGTTTGATATGGGCTTGTACTGATCGCGATGAACCCATGCGGAATGTTGATCAGTCAGAATTAGAAAAGCTTTACAAAGACATCGAAAAATCGGCTCAGCAGTTTACTTGTGAAAATGCAGGCGAATGGAAATTCACTGCTATCGGATCTAAAGCCTGCGGAGGCGCATCAGGTTACATTGCTTATTCTGTAAAAATAGATGAAAGCACTTTTCTGAAAAAGGTTGAACAATTTACCAAACTACAAGCCGATTATAATCAAAAATATGGTGTATATTCAGATTGTGCATTGGTAATTCAACCGAAAGGGGTAACCTGCGATAATGGGAAACCTAAATTTACATATTGAGATTTAATGCTATATCAGATATTTCTGTTCTGACAATACCAATATTTATAACCACTTATTTTAATTGTCTCGTAGCGCATTTTCGAAGTATTCGGAAATGCGCGTTTTTAATGTAACAACAGTAGTTCCCTTGTTCTCAGGATAAGTTTTGCCATCCACTACAGTTTGGGTCATATCAATAAAATTTTTGCTGGCATCTGGTGTAAAGCCCATTTTCTGCAGGGTTCTGTTCCATTCGTTCGGCGGAATTTGTTTCGCTTTAACCTCTTTATTTAATACTTTTTCAAAAGCTGCAGCTACATCGTCAGAACTTAGTTTTTCGGGTCCAACAATTTCATAGATCTTAGATTGACTATCTTCCATTAAAACATCAGTTACAAATGAAGCTACATCCATTGGTGAGGCCATAGGTAAGGTTAAGTCGGTAGGGTAAAAAGTGGGTAGTTTTCCGTTCTTTTTAACTTCGGGCAGCTGAGCTAACCAATTGCTGTAATAATATGCAGGACGAATAAAAATCTGGGGAATGATCAGATCTGTAAAAGCATGCTCTAGCATGTACGACATTAGTAAATTACCCGTCCCTTTACTGTATTGTGCACCAATTGACGATAATCCGACAACTTTTTTAATTGAAGACCTGTTAATGGCTTTATTGTAATTTTCCAGGATAGTTTTTGTTTCACCTAACACATCTTCTGTTTTTCCAGTTTCAGGTGTTAAAGCAAAAAGGGTATCACCGCCTTTAAAAGCTTCGATTAATGAATTTAAATCCATAGCATCGGCAATGGCTACTTCTGCACCTTTTTCTTTAATTACTGAAGCTTTATCGGGATGATGAACAACTGCTTTAACGCTTAATTTTTTAGCCAATAAATGATCTACAATAGCTGAACCAACCTGACCGGAAGCACCTAAGATTACGTACATAACAAAATAATTTAGTTACGAGCGTTTTCTTAATCAACAAGAAAAAAAGGGCTTGGTTTATATTTTTTTGAATTTGTTATTATTTGATATGTTCTTTTATAAATAGCTGAGGGTTATAAAACCGTTCGTTAAGTTGTTTATTATTAAAAGTTAGCCAGCTTGCACAGCCATAATCATCGAATTTTTTTCTGATTTCTAAATGAAGATGATGATAATCGCCACCATACTTTTTACTTTCCTGAGGTGTAAATAACCTGGCCAATTTGGTGTTTTGATCAACATTCTGGCCATTGCTTACATAAACTTCTTTAAGGTGCTTGTAGGTGGTAAACATGGTTAATCCGCTCGGAAGCTTATGTTTAACCACAACTGTACGCTGGTTTTCGCCCAAATGGACAGAGCAGACTATTCCATTGGCCATGGCGTAAACATTAATCAGTTTTGCTTTAGGCTGTGCAGGATTAATATCAATAGCCGTGTGTATGTGCCCTTTAACATAACTATCTCTATGATCGCCAAAAATGCTGATGATTCTGATATTATTTATTTTTTTACGGTTAGCCACATCAAAAGGAAGAAACCAGTTATCGGCAGTTTTTGTAGGAGCAGTATCGTTATAATAAGGTTTCCAGCGATCGCGGTCTTTTTCAATTGTAGGGGTTTCGAATAAAAGTGTCGATAAAAAGATAAATACTAATGTTTTCATGCTAAAGATTTATAAAGCAAGATAATGATTTTATCGGTATAAACTATTTTTATAGTTTAAAAAGAGTTGTCAACTTTTATAAGCTTTCGCTGGAAAGTTGACAACTCTGATTGCAAACGACGATTTATTTTTTTTTTGTGGTGTCAGATGTTACCATCTGACATTATCGAAATAATTTTTGAATCGTAATTTACTGGCATTTATTAACCTAACAGTCAGATGGTAACATCTGACTGCACATCAATTATACCATCACATCTTCCTTCAAAGCCTCTGCAGCCGGATTAACCAGTGTTCCGATCAACTCAGGAACCGGAACATCGGTACTTTCGCTATAACCATGCGTTAACAACCTTACGCGATTTATGCACACCCTGATAAATTCGGGTACAAACAGGTCAAATTTTTCGAATTTTGCAGCTAGTTCGGGATTTTCCTGTTGAAATTCCAAAATTACATCAGCCACCTGGCGCCAGAATTGCTTTTCATCTAACCCAGCATAGCTGTGGAAAATATTGCTAAGGTACCTGAAAACGGCATCAAATATTCCTGAGAGGATAAACAAAGGCGCCAATTCATCATTAATTTCCCTTAAAACATCTACCAGATCATTCGGTAATTTTGCTTTAGATTCTTCTGTTAGTACAATTTCTTCCACAAAATCTTTAATGATAATCCGTTCCGGAACACCATTTTTCATTACTAAAATGGTGTTTTCACCATGCGGACTAAAGAAAAAGGCATGCTTATAAAAGATTCTTAATACCGGCTTTAAATAGGCCGATAAATAAGCATTTAACCAGGTTTCTGCATCCAATCCAGATTTTTCGATCAATGCCTGTACCATGCTTTTACCATTGTCATCTACATAAAGTAGACTGGCCATTGTCATGATGTTTTCGCCTTCTAACAGATAATTTTCGGCACTCTCACGCCAGATTGCACCTAAAAACTCCTGATATTGATATGGAGAATCCGGAATTTCACTGTATTGTGGGTGGGTATAAGCTACTGTAGCTACTTCGCCCAAAAGTACCACACGGGTCTGTTTTAAATACTCATCCCCCTGAAGCATGTCTTTTGCCCATTGGGTTACCTTTGGTGCAATAGCGAGTTTTTTAGGCGAAAGTCCCCTGAAAATCGATGTGTTTAAAATAGAAATGGCCGTTTTTACGTAATGTTTTTTAGTTTCGCTTACATTAAAAAAGGTCCGTATACTGTTTTGGCACATGTATTCATCATTGCCTAAGCCAACAGGTATAATTAAATTATGGGCAATATCGTGTGCAAGTTGCAATACGATTTTATTGTTCCATTGCCATTCGTGAACAGGGATAAAAAAATAATCTTCAGGTTGTAACTGCTGTTGGATTAATACCTGATTAAAATCGTGAACCTGCTTTAAGCTGAGTTCTTCATTATAAAAAGAAAATGGAGAAATGCTTTCGATACTTTTAAATTCTGCTCTTGTTTTATGTACCGCTAGCCAAGCCAATTGCGTTCTTTGAGCAGCTTCTGGGGCATATTTTCCTTGGTCGCTATGGTTAAATCCGATCCGTCCTTTGTTGATGGTGGCCCAGGGATGTCCATCCATTTGATGTTCGATGGTTTGGTAATCAGCATTGGCTAATTCATCAGCAGTTAACCTGCCTTTTTGATGAATGTAAGCATCGGCATATAAAGTATTTAGGGTTTCTTCAACAAAATGAGCTAAAGTAAATGGTTTAATGCCGAAAGTCTGTTGTAGTTCGGTATAAAAAGCCGGAGCGTTGTTTACGGCTACACTTTCGCCATTTACAAATTTTTTGATACTCCGTTTATCTATATGCAGGTAATCTAAAGCACGCTGTTGACCTGAAAAAGTATAATAGATCTCATCAGAATCGGTAGCAAGGCGGAAATCAGAATTTCCTTGTTCATCTGTATTGATCAGCATTGGTTCAGCTAATTTTTCGTGCATCAACTCTACGATCGATTTTGCGATGTAGTTGCGGTTTACTTTATCCCAGATTTCTTTATTTAAAGGTTTTATGTGATTGAAGTTGTTGTAATTCATGGTATTAATTTTTTATTTGTGTTAGTTCAGAGTTGATTATGTTCTCTGTGAGATACTGTCATGTTGAGCCTGTCGAAACACATTCAACAATATTTAACTAAGTCCTTCGACAAGCTCTCCGTAGGAGTCCTATGGACAGGATGACAAATCTTTGGTTTAGTCTGGATTTAAAATCCCGACCGACATGTTCAATTTAATCTTCAGATAATTGCAGCACTGCGTTAGATAATTCATTTTCCTGTATTTCATCTGCTACGCTAAACTGCTGGAAAGCAATCCGTTTTTCTACATTATAGATTTCGAAGCCTAAAATGGCATTGATAATGAATGCATTGCGATAGGCACCCATGCCCAGATCGGGTGTTACGAAACCGTGGGTATGCAGTTCAGCATTTTGAACAAAGATTTCGTTTCCGTTTACATCAATAGCATAGTTGCGGTGTACCTGAAAAAGTCCGTCGCTATTGCGCGCTATGCGATCATTGATATTAGATAGGAAGTTTGGCTCATTATATTTATAACCAGTTGCCAATACCACAAAATCAGTATCAACGGCAAAATCTTTTTCGCTTTCGATATGAAAAAAATCGAGCTGATATTTGCCGTCTGTTTTTACTGTTAAATTGTTTAGTTGGCAGTTGGGCATCAATTCGGCATTTACCTTTTCGCCATCAACACTCAATTCGTAAAGTTTATCGAAAATCTGGTTAATCAGTTCGAAGTTTATACCTTTAAACAGCGAATTTTGTTTTCCTAAAAGCTGTTTGCGTTTGGTATCACTAAGGTTATAAAAGTGGTCTACATATTCGGGCGAAGTAAGTTCAAGTGTCAACTTAGAATACTCCATCGGGAAAAAGCGATCAGGTCGGGTAAACCATTTTAATTTTAAACCATTCTCCGTTTCAGGCAATAAATCGTAGAAAATTTCGGCTGCACTCTGTCCTGAGCCAATTATCGACACCGTTTTTTGCTCTAGTAAAGTAGATTTAAACTTTAAATACGCTGAAGAGTGTATCGCGTTTTTATGAACGGGTGTAATAAAGCTGGGGACTTTTGGGGCTGTTCCTGTTCCGAGTACGATTTTCTTGGTAAAAATAGTTTCGCTTGCTTGTGTTACTTGATCAACTTTTTCAACCTGATAAACACCATCAATATAATTTATACTGATTACTTTCTGTCCGAAATGGCAGTTTTGCAGATGATTAATCGCCCATTTACAATAAGCATTGTATTCCTTTCGTAATACAAAAAAATCTTCTCTAATGTAGAATTTGTAAAGGCGATCTGTTTGCTTAAGATAGTTTAAAAAGCTGTACGGACTGGTTGGATCGGCCATGGTAACCAGATCGGCCATAAAGGGAACCTGTAGGGTGGCATCGTTTAACATCATACCAGGGTGCCAGTTAAATTCGCTCGCCTGATCTAAAAATAAGGTTGATAAGCTGTTTATTGGGGCACACAGGGCCGCCAAACCCAAATTAAATGGGCCAATACCGATTCCTACAATGTCGTATGTTTTTTGGTTCTGCATTTAAATTTCCTCCGTTTCAAACTGTGCTAACTTAATCATGGCATGTGCTTTGGCTTCAGGAAACTTTTCCCAGTACCAATCGCGGTAGCAGAAGGTAAGATTGGCCATTTTGTAAGGCATCTGGATCACTTTTTCTAATTTGAAGCCTAGTCGGGTTACAAAAATGTGCATTGCCCGGCTTTCAACAGCTGCTTCGCCGATGCATTTACCTACTTCGGGTTGTTCGAAAATGAAATCCATTAAAGCCTGGCCGGTTTCAAAACTGAATTTTTTATCTTTATCTGTTGGCGCAATCAGCAAATGCGCACCATAGTCGGTTGTTAAGGCCTCGTAGCAGGCACCTACACCATCGCGCATAGGCCAGTAAGGCTCTATGGTAAACGTGGGTTCGCCGTTTATTTCGCCTATAAAACTGTGCGATGAATCGTTTGGCAATAAGGTTCTGTAGAATAGTTCTAAACCTCTAATCGGTCCATCCATCTTCCAAATGGGTTTGGCATGTTCCTGGTTAAACCAATCATGAACCATTTCCAGATCGCGGTCGATATTAAACGGACGG
This sequence comes from Pedobacter sp. R-06, assembly GCF_049913135.1. NCBI lineage: Bacteria > Pseudomonadati > Bacteroidota > Sphingobacteriia > Sphingobacteriales > Sphingobacteriaceae > Pedobacter > Pedobacter sp. R-06. Next base: position 1,046,055 of record NZ_CP183977.1, read on the forward strand.
ATATTGATTGTTATATTTTCTTTTGGGAAAAACCTGCTGTACAGCACCTCTTTGGTTTTCGGCTTGATCAGGTTTTCGGAGAAGAAATATTTAGATAGAGGATTCGGAAATTCACGGTAAATAGCCGGATTATCGATAGGTGCACTGGCCTCGTCGATATTGCAGAGATTGGTCAACAGGTTACCTTTTACCTCCCAGCTACGGCGGTTGATGATATAATCTACCAAACCTGTAGTGTCGCTGTTTTCGAATTGTTTAAACTCCAGATAAACGAGATCAATCAAGGTTTTCTCATCGGCGAGATTGTTGCTTGCAATGGCATTTACTACGCCTAAAATGTTGTTGATGAGCAGGTAATAGGTAAGTTTTGGCAGGATATATGCATTTGGTACAATAGAGCCACTTTCTGTAGCAATACCAGGAGATACTTTTTCTAATGCCTCTGCTTTGGCGTCACTAAAGAAAAAGCCCTGATTATCCCTGAAATAAAGTTTGGCAGGATAATAATCTTTACCCAGTTCTACCATCACATTTTGCTGATGGAACTCAAATGCCATCCCGAAATTGTTGTAAAGCCCAACAATCGGCGCAACGCAAAGGTGCAGGTATTGTTTAAACCAGTTTACAGCAGTATGGGCAATCGTTTTGTTTTTACTGATCGCTGCTTCTTCAATGATGTTTGCAATCCTTGGTTTTTGGCCTAATAAAGCATCCTGACAAAGCGCGGCCAAAAGGGTTACATTTTTCTCGGCACCTTCACCCTTAAAAGGATTGTGTCTGATACTGATATTAAAACCATCAATGGTTTCGCCTTTATAGTTTACGGTGATAAATGCAGGATCGGTAATAAATTCAATTTCCGGAAATTCGGCTTTGGCTGCTTTGCCGTATTCGGTCTTTAGAAGTTTACTTATGTCATAGCCACGGTGAAGCTCTCTAACCAGGTTAACCCTTTGCGAGTTAGTTATTTTTACGTGTAACGAAAATTTAAGCATCCAATCGCTCGATGCATTGTAAACTGTCCTTACCGAAGATGTTGGTGTATAGAATTCTCCAAAATGTCCGAGATAAAACAGGAGCTTTTCTTCCTGCATCGCTTTTACGCTAGGGAGGGTAAGCAGGTATTCAGCCTCCCATGGATGCATGGGTACAACTTTATGGTCTGGGTGTTGATCGAGTAAATGAATGGTTTCAGTATGATTACTATCTAACAATTCAATTCTGAAAAGATCAGTCATGTCAAAACCTTCCGCATTTTTCTCAACAATATTTTTGGCTGAGATCAGGAAATAGGCCAGCTGGAAACGACCTTGGGTTTCTGGTGAATATTTAAAAAGCTCTTCTTTATTGTTAAAACCGGATCTCCCTTTAGGAAGTGGATGTGCATTGTGACCTAAAAACAAGGATTGCTCAGCCTCAATAAAATTCATTTTAGCAAAATTTGCAGGCCTGCCATTCTGTTTGAAGAACGATAAAAATGCTTCAAGATTTTCTACACTATTGGCTAAACGTTGTTTTACCAGATTAGCATCAACATCAGGAAATTCTTCGGCGCTGAATTTAATAGCCAGTTCCATAAACCTGTAAATGCTGATCGGACTGATAACATCTGTAGTAACATTTCGTTCGATTATGGGGAAATTGAACACATGCCGGCCACTATCAGCGTAAAATTTTAAAGGCGCATATACCTCGAACCCAATAGCCGTAAAATCGAACCTGATGTGCAAACGATTGGTTGTCGTAACCAGGTAATTGGCTAAAGAATCATCATATTTAGGGATGCCGACGTAGCGACTCCAGTTATTAAATTCCCTGCAATAACTGTTTAGAAGTGCATTAAAATTAGTTTCTTCTGAAATCTGCTGAAGTTTGATTGAGTCTAACGTATTCGTTTCCATGTTTTTTAATAATTTTAATAATGTTTTCAATATCGCTGATGGTAGTAAGCGGATTAAGTAGGGTAAATTTGAGGTAGAATTGCTGGTTAATCTTAGTGCCGGCAACCAATACCTTTCCTTGGTTAAACATGGCTTTTTTGATGTACTGGTTCATGGCACAAACATCTAAGCGAACATTTTTTGGTCGGTAGCGGAACACCAATGCACTGATGTCTGATTCGTTCATTAGCTCAAAATCACTATCAAAATGTAACAGATCGGCAATTTTGGCTGCGGTTTCGATAATCGTATCAAAATAACCTCCTAATTTGTTTCTGCCCATCATCCTTAGCGTAAACCAGAGTTTTAAAGCATCAAAGCGTCGGGTGGTTTGTATCGATTTGTTTACCTGGTTGGGTAAGCCATCCTCATCATGATCTTTTGGATTTAAATAATCGGCATGGTGTGTAATCAGGTTGAAAAAGTTTTTATCCCGTACCAGGAAACCGCTGCTACTTACCGGCTGGAAGAAAGATTTATGATAATCAACCGTAACCGAATGGGCCAGCTCAATTCCATTCAGCAAACTGCGGTACTTATCCGTTAGCAGTAAACCACAGCCATAGGCTGCATCGATGTGGAACCAGGTATTGTATTTTTTACTGATGGAAGCAAGTTCTTTCAGCGGATCAACATTTCCGAAATCGGTAGTTCCTGCTGTGCCTACAATGGCAATAGGGATGTTGCCCTGATTAATTTCGCGGTTAATAGCGTCTTCCAATAAAACGGTATTCATCCTAAAGCTGCGATCGGTTTTGATCTTGATTACCGATTTTTCGCCTAAACCTAAAAGGGAGGCATTTTTCTGAATACTGAAGTGCGCTTTTTCCGAAACAAAAATCCTGAAACGAGCAGCTTCCTGCGGTAGACCGTCTACCTTAATATTGTGATTTAGTACAGTAATGGAATAATGATCGCGGGCCAATAAAAGCCCCATTAAATTGCTTTGGGTACCACCACTAGTAAAAATACCGTCTGCTTTTTTGCTGTAACCGATCTGGTCGCAGGTCCATTCGATCAGCTTTTGCTCAATTAATGTACCTCCGGCACTTTGGTCCCAGGTATCGATTGATGAGTTTATGGCCGAAATCATGACCTCTGCAGCCACCGCTGGAATAACAATCGGACAATTTAAATGGGCAATATAAGCAGGGTGGTGGAAGGCCACCGCATGGCTGGTATAAAGCTGTTCAACTTCTTTAAGTAAAGCATCGTAATTGTCGTGCGTTTTTTCAAATTCAATCGAATCAAACATCGGTCTTAAGTCCGACGGCGATACACCACTAAAAGGCTGTTGATTGTTGTTGAGGAATTTTTTTACCGCCTGGGTAACTTTTCCTATTGCATGCAGGTACTCTGCTTCATTTTCGTGGTGAAAGATTTCCTTGGTTGGACTTTCCGTAAGGAAATCAATAAGTTCATGTTTTTCGAGGTCTGATGTAAACATTAGTTTTTCAATTTTTCAAAAGATTAAGGTTAAAAGGCAATAAATTAGGGCATATCAATGCCACATTTTTCAAATAATACTTGGTTTGAGCGGCTTAAAAAAATCGATCGATTTTGACCATGATTCTGTTTGCTAAGGTATATTTTTATTTAGATTGATTAAAAATAATATTTAAAATATTTTTAACACATTGTTAGTAAGTTGTTTGCTGGTTGATGATTAATCGTTTTAGTATAACTGAAGAGAAAAAATAAATTATTTTATTTGGATTTAATCTAAATAAATGATTGATTTGCGCAAAAAAATAATAATCATTGATGAACTAAATCATGATAGCTTCATTACCATTAAAACCAAATTTATACGAATGAAAAATCTATACTTAATTGCAATCCTTGTCTGTGGATTTATTTTAACAGGCAAAGCTCAAACCGTTACCGGAAAGGTAATTGGAGAAACCGCACCACTCGCGGGGGCAAATATTAAAGTTGAAGGTAAAAATGCTTCAGCTACAACAGCTGCCGATGGTAGCTTTGAATTAAAGTTAACCGAAGGTTCTTACAAATTACAGGTGAGTTATGTAGGGTATACTACCATACTGCAAAAAGTGAGTTTAACTAAAGATCAGACCGTTAATTTGACCCTTTATTTAAGCCCAACATCGAATATGCAAGAGGTTGTGGTGGTTTCATCGCGTAAACCGACCAAAATCAGCGAGATACCGGGTACGGTTTGGGTAGTAGACGGTGCAAAAATCCAGGAACAGGCAAGGGCAGGGATCCCACTTAAACAAACCTTAGCACAATTAATTCCGAGTTTAGATGCCGGGCCGGAAGGACGTACCAACTACGGACAGAACCAACGGGGCAGAGATGCATTGGTGATGATTGATGGTGTATCGTTAAACAGTACACGTGGTGTAAGCCGTCAGTTCGAATCAATAGATCCTTTCAACATCGAACGTATTGAGGTGTTATCTGGTGCAAGTGCGGTTTATGGCGGTGGTGCAACAGGTGGTATTATCAATATTATTACTAAAAAAGGACAGGATAGTCAGCCAAGTTTCACTACACAAGTTGGTATGCGCAGCGGTTTAAAAGAAAAAAGTGATCATGATGTACGTGTGGCACAGGCTATTTCTGGCGGGAGCAGAGATTGGAACGGACGCATTGGTATGGCTTTCCAAAAAAACAATGCAGCTTATGGTGCAGATGGAAAACAGATCTTTACCGATATTACACAAACCGATTTACAGTATAACCAATCATTCGATTTTTTCGGAAGTACCGAATTTAAATTGACTGAGTATCAAAAACTATCGGTGAATGCTCAATATTACAATTCGGGTTACCGTGGAGATAAAGACCTTTTCCTGGGTGCAAATTATGGTGGATTATTATCAAATCCAGCGCTTTTAGAAATGAGAAACGGTTATTCATCAGATGTTGATCCAAAAACAAGCAGGGCGAATATCAATGCCAATTACCAGGCAAGCGACATTTTGGGTGGGCAAACACTTTATGTACAGGCAGCGGCAAGAAACGAACAATTTAGCTTTCACCCATTCCCAGGGCAAGCGGCAATACCGCAAAGACTTTACAGTGGTTCATCCATCCAAAATACAAATTATAGTGCTTTAAAACTGGTATTGAACAAAGACTGGAACAGATTGAACCTTACTTATGGTATTGATGCAGATAACGAAAATTTTAACGCACAGCAAGCCTTGTTTGATCGGACAAAGGCCTTTGCATCTGGTGGTTTAAACAACAGTACAATAGCCACTATTGCCCGTTATCCTAATTTCAGGGTAAATGGGTTATCAGGCTTTTTACAGGCACAGGTTAAGGTAACCGACTTTTTAAGCCTGTCCGGCGGTGTGCGTCAGCAGCGTATGTTTGTTAAGGTTGGCGATTTTGTAGGCACCGCTGCTTCTGTACCTTTAGCTTATGGTGTAGGCAGAACAGCTACAGCTATTGCTGGCGGTGAAAATCATTACGATGTGAATTTATTAAATGGTGGTTTAGTATTTAAAATCAATGCGGCTCAACAAGCATGGCTTAATTTCTCGCAAGGCTTTAACCTGGCCGATCCGGCAAAATATTACGGACAGGGTACTTATACCCTGGTAGGCACCAACTATAATTTAGGCAACTCGATCAATGTTGGAAGTTCTCCTTTAACAGGTATCAAAACAGAACAGTACGAAGCCGGTTATCGTTACCGCACAGGTGTATTTAATGCACAGGTAGCGGGTTTTTATGCCTTATCTGATAAAAATGTAAAAACCAATAGTACATTCAATATTGAAGTTTTTGATGAGAATGTAAGAAATTTAGGTGTTGAAGGTTCATTATCATTGAACCTGAAAAATGGTTTTGAAGCTGGTGTAAATGGTTTGTACATTAAAACACAGAAACAAAATGCTGATGGTACCTGGTCATTACAGGATGTAACCGTTGCAAGTCCATCAAAAATTGCAGGTTATCTGGGTTATAACGGAAAAGTTTTTGGAATAAAGGCACAGGCTTTCCACTCATTTGATTCGAAAGGTTATGCTACAGTTGGAAATGTTGTGGTACAAAATGAGTTAAAAGGCTTTACTACTGTTGATTTATTGGGTTCGGTTAAATTATTTACCGGAAGTTTATCATTTGGTGTACAAAACCTGTTGAACAAAAATTACCAAACAGTTTGGAGCCAACGTTCATCAATTTTGTATGCGTCATTAGCCAGACCAGAAACCTTTTATTATGCAGGCCGCGGCCGTACGTATAATTTAACTTATACGCTTAATTATTAAAATTATTGATCGTCATCTCGACTGGAGCGTAGCGGAATGGAGAGATCTATCTTAATAGATTTCTCGGCTTCGTTGCACTTCGCTCGAAATGACGACCTTTTTAAGGAAATTATTAGTAATGGCGATTTCCTTATTTCTTCTTCAATTCTATCACAGTAATCTCCGGCCAGATCCCAATCCGGCCCGAAAAACCGAGGAAACCGAAGCCTCTGTTTACATTAAGGTATCTTCCATTTTCGGTTTTAATCCCCGCCCAATGTTTATAACGGTATTTTACCGGACTCCACTTAATCCCAAAAGCTTCGATGCCAAACTGCATGCCGTGTGTATGTCCAGCCAATGAAAGTTGGATTTTTGAAGGATAATTTTTTACCTGCGCATCCCAATGCGAAGGATCGTGCGATAACAGGATTTTAAAATCGTCGACATCAGTATTTTGCAGGGCTTTGTTTAAGTCTCCACGTTCTCCAAAACCAATTCCCCAGTTTTCTATTCCTGCCAGTATGATTTTCTCACCATTTTTATGCAATTCAACATGTTCATCCAGTAAAAGCTTGAAACCAAGTTCTTTGTGGTAAGCTTTTAACTGATTCAGGTTCTGTATTTTATCTGCTTCGGTAGGCCATTTAATATAATCACCATAATCATGATTACCCAGAACAGAAAATTGTCCGAAAGGGGCTTTAATCTGCGAAAAATGTCCAATGTAGGGCACAATTTCCGATGAAGCATTATTTACCAGGTCGCCCGTAAAAACAAACAGATCGCTCTTTTGGGCATTAATCATATCGATGCCTTTTTGTACCGCTTTAGGATTGGTAAAACTTCCGGCATGTACATCCGAGATCTGCGTTAGGGTAAAACCGTCAAAACTGGCAGGCAGATCATCAAAATACAAAGTATGTTTAATTACACGGTAAGCATATTTCCCTTGCGTAATGCCATAAGCAAATAAGGCGATGGTTAAACAGAACATTACAAAGGCAAAATCTACCCAGTAATTGCTCCGGCTTAACATGTGGAAACCTTCGGGCTGAAAATTAGTAGCTAAACCTAACAGCAAGCGGTAAACATCACCGAGTAGCAGAAAAAAAGCGAACACGAGCTCTGCGGCAAAGATGATCAAAAAAGCATGACTGATGATCTGGAAAAACCGGTTCATGCCCTGAATCCGCATTTGCTGTATGGCGTATAGCAGAGCAAAAGTTAGCCCAACAATAAACACCCAGAAAATAGGACTAAGCCAGGTAGATTGATTAATGGTACCCAGGCCCGATAAAACATAGGCATTTAGGGCAAAAAATATAATTGCAACGATAATGAGCGGTAATAGATTGAGTTTTCTTTTCATTGTTAAAAATCTGTAAATCAGAATGTGGGGTAAAAATAGAATTTAAACGCTGGTAATTAGCTACTGTTACGGTTACTGGTTATTTTTACGCTGGTTTGATTAAAGCATTATCGTTATAATGCTTTATATTTATAAATATCATAGTATGTTGAATTAAAATCAACTTCCTGTTGCATATTTTATAATTTACTTTCTTTTATTAGCTTTGTGCGAATATGCTGTCCAAAAAAACAAAGTATGCCATAAAAGCGCTTGTTGCGCTTGGTAAAAATTTAGATAAACCACCAATGCAAATTTCGAAAATTGCAGAGGAGGAGCATATCCCGAAAAAATTCTTGGAGCAAATTCTGCTCGATCTGCGTAATGCTGGCTTTTTATACAGTAAAAAAGGTGCAGGCGGCGGTTACAGCCTCAATAAAAAACCTGAAGAGATTTTATTGGTACATGTAATGCGTGTAACGGATGGCCCTATTGCCATGGTTCCCTGTGCAAGTTTGAATTTTTATCACAAATGTGATGAATGTGTAGATGAGAAAACATGCGGAATTAGAAGTGCGTTTATCGATGTTAGAGATGCTACCCTTAAGGTATTAACCGAAACCAGCATTGCTGATGTAATCGGTAGAGAGGATAATCTGAAAATCGGTATCGTTAATTTATAATATTTATTTTCACGTGGCCCAATTCGTCATGCTGAACTTGTTTCAGCATCTATGAAGATATGTCTTACACGTGGCAGATTTTAAAATATTAATCCCAAAGTTCATTTTATTGAGTTTGGGATTTTTTTTGGGGGGAAATGAAAGTTCAGTTTTTCATAGTGGTTTTCAGTCCCGCTTTCCGTTTTATTCCGATAAAGGATCGGAATGTTCACTTCAATCGGGTTTATTTAACAGAGAGAGTGGCACAATCGGGGGACAGACCTCGCAGGTTTTCGAAACCTATGAGGTCTCGCTTCTGCGTTAGGGATTGAAAGGGTTCAGTACCGATTAAGAATCGGTACAGGAGCGAAGCGCAGCCCTGCAAAGCCCGACCTTTGCGCAGCTTAGGTAACGCCCAAATCAGTTGGCAATTTTCGGTTCGCAGTTAGCTGTTTTCATTCTTCGTTTGGCAATTTTTAGTTTTCGGTTGCCAGTTGTCAAGTGGCGGTTTTTAGTCCCGCTGATTAAGTAATTTAACCTTGTAGATTTAGCATCGCTGAGCCCTCGGGTTCTCGGCTGTTACACCCGATAGCTATCGGGTCCGCTCGAAATGATGATCTTGCGTGGTTTTAACAGGATATCGTAAATTTTTTCATAATAAATTACGACTATTCCTATATACTTTATATATTTGGCGTATGAATTTCAATTTTATACCTAACAAATTAATCGCTATGCAAATAATGTGTTGTTGTAAAACGCAGTAATAGGAGCCTACAGATAATTTTAAGTATAAAATATGGAATGCTTCTCGGTAATAGGGAAGCATTTTTTGAATAAAGCTAACAACACATATGCAAAGTTTCAGAACAGAACTCGAAAATCCGATTGTCGAGCAGGACATTATCGATTTGGAGAATAAGATTAAAGCTTTTAGAGATGGAACCATCCACGACGAAAAGTTTAGAAGTCTCCGTTTAGCACGCGGTGTTTACGGTCAAAGACAACCTGGCGTACAAATGGTGCGTATTAAATTGCCTTTTGGTAAGGTAACTTTTAAACAGTTGTTACGTATTGCAGATATTGCTGATGAGTATGGAAGTGGAAATTTACATTTAACCACCCGCCAGGATATTCAGATTCACTATGTGAGTTTAGACCGTACACCAGAGCTATGGGCAAAATTAGAGCAGGATGATATTACGCTTCGCGAGGCTTGTGGAAATACGGTACGTAACGTAACGGCTTCTCCAAATTCTGGAATCGATGCTGAAGAACCTTTTGATGTTTCGCCTTATGCGCAGGCGGTATTTGCTTACTTTTTGCGTAACCCGATCTGTCAGGAAATGGGTAGAAAGATTAAAATTTCATTTTCTTCGAGTGATAGAGATACTGCATTTAGTTACATTCACGATTTAGGTTTTATTCCTAAAATTAACGAAAATGGCGAACGTGGATTTAAAGTTTTGTTTGCAGGTGGTTTAGGTGCACAGCCATTTTTGGCCAATGCGGTACACGAATTTCTGCCCGAAGATCAATTGATTCCGTTTACTGAATCTGTTCTTCGTGTGTTCGACCGTTATGGCGAACGTACCAACCGTAATAAAGCACGTTTAAAATACCTGGTTCAAAAATTAGGTTTAGAAGAAGTTTTACGTTTGGTTGCTGAAGAGCGTATTGCCAACAAAGTAAAAACCTTTAAAATAGATATTAATACTGTACCTCAGCCAACTTTGCCTTTAGCGCAAGAATACCCTGCGGTAGAAATATTAAACGAAGCCCATTACAAACATTGGTTAGCCACTAACGTAATTGAGCAGAAACAAGCCGGATTTTATGGCGTTTATGTAAAAGTTCAGGTAGGCGATATCAAAACAGATAAAGCAAGGGCTTTTGTTGATGCCATCAGGTTATACGTGGCCGATGAAATCAGAATTACCCAAAACCAGGGCTTGCTGTTAAAGTTTGTACGCAAAGAAGCATTACCTTCTTTATATGCTGCTTTAAATAAAATTGGTTTTACTACGGCAGGTTTTGATAGTTTAGCCGATATTACCACCTGTCCCGGTACCGATACCTGTAATTTGGGTATATCCAACTCAATGACCTTGGCCGAAGTTTTAGAAGAGGTCATTTATACTGATTTTCCTGAATTTATCTACGAGAAAAACATCAAAATCAAAATCAGTGGATGTATGAACTCTTGTGGTCAGCATGGTTTGGCAGAGATTGGTTTCCATGGAAGTTCAGTAAAAGCTGAAGGAAAAGTTGTTCCCGCAGTTCAGGTGATGTTGGGCGGCGGTACTGTTGGTAATGGGGTTGGCCGTGTTGCAGAACGTGTAATTAAAGTGCCTTCTAAAAGAGCAACAAGTGTTTTACATTTCATTTTGAATGATTTTAAAGCCAATAACCTGGTGGATGAGAACTTTCACCAATATTATGATAGAAAAGGTAAAGATCATTTTTATCAGTTGTTAAAACCGCTGGCCGATTTAACAAACCTTAAAACAGAAGAATTTGTAGATTGGGGACATGTAGAAGAGTTTGTAACTGCAATTGGTGTAGGCGAGTGTGCCGGCGTAGTGATCGATTTAGTTGCTACTTTATTGTTAGAAGCTGATGAAAAATTTGATTGGGCGAAACAAAACTTAGATAAAGGCGCTTATGCCGATGCCATTTATCATACTTACAGCACTTTTGTAAGCGCTGCGAAATCTTTACTGTTAGATAAAGGTGTAAACAGCAGCACACAGGTAGGTGTGATCCGCGAATTTGATAACCACTATGTAGAAACTGGAGAATTTAATTTATCGACCAATTTTTCAGACCTGGTGTTACAGATCAATAAAAATGAACCAACTGCTGAGTTTGCTCAGAAATATTTCGAAGAAGCAAAACAATTTTTAAATCAGATTAAGGAAAAAAGGGCGGTATTAGCGAAATGATATTTGAGACAATAGGTATGAGATTTGAGCCCTGCAGACGCTAAACGCCATGCGCCAAACAACTCTTCATCCAGTCATTCAAAATTCAATAATTAAAAAGAAACATGGTTAATCAAAATAAAGAATCAAAAATAACCCTTTTAGGTGCTGGCCCTGGAGATCCTGATTTATTGACATTAAAAGGGGTTAAAGCATTACAAACCGCTGATGTGGTTTTGTACGATGCCTTAACCAATGAAGCTTTATTGGAGCATGCTCCGGCAGAAGCCATTAAAGTTTATGTAGGAAAACGTTCAGGTGAGCATTCTTATCCTCAGGATAGCATTAATAAATTAATGATCGATTATGCTTTAAACTACGGTCACGTAGTGCGTTTAAAAGGTGGTGATCCATTTGTTTTTGGCAGAGGTTACGAAGAATTGGATTATGCCGCATCATACAGCATTCCGGTAAGTGTTATCCCTGGCATTTCGAGTTCTATTGGTGTACCAGGATTGCAACAGATTCCGGTTACACACCGTGGTATGAGCGAAAGCTTTTGGGTAATTACCGGAACAACCACTTCTGGAGAAGTTTCGGCAGATATTTACCAGGCAGCACATTCTAATGCGACTGTTGTGGTACTTATGGGACTTAAAAAATTACCTAAAATTGTGGAGATTTTTAAAGCTGCAGGTAAACACCATTTACCAACCGCAGTGGTTCAGAACGGATCGGCAGAAGATGAAAGATTGGTTGTTGGCGTGGTTGAAACCATAGAAGGTTTAGTGCAACAAGAAAATATTAAAGCGCCTGCTTTATTAATTTTTGGAGAAGTTGTATCATTACATCCATCATTTAAGAAATTAATTAAACAATATGCAAGTATTGCCTAACCAACCTGATAATGCAGCATCTTTTTCGGAAGAAGAAAAAGGTAACCAGCTCTTTCCAGTTTTTGTAAAGCTGAACAAGCTGCGTACATTATTAATTGGGGCAGGAAATATTGGGCTCGAGAAATTAACGGCGATCGTAAATAATAGCCATAGTGCTACCATTACAATTGTTGCAGAGCTGGTATCACCAGAAGTTTATGCGCTTATCGCAAATTATCCGCTGATAAAAGTTAAGCAGAAAAGTTTCGATGTAGATGATCTGAATGACATTGATATCGTTTTCGCAGCTACAAATAACAATATTTTAAATGAAGAGATCAGAAAGGTAACGCATGAGCGTGGCCTGTTGATCAATGTGGCTGATAAGCCTGAACTTTGCGATTTCTATTTGGGATCGATTGTGCAAAAGGGCGATTTAAAGATTGCTATTTCTACAAACGGTAAATCGCCAACCATAGCCAAACGTTTAAAGCAGATTTTAAATGAAGGTTTACCTGCGGAACTAGATGAAACTTTGCAGAATATGAGCGCTTTGCGCCAAACTTTAAATGGCGATTTTTCTGCAAAGGTTAAAAAACTCAATAAGGTTACCCAAAGTTTAATTAACCCTAAAAAAAGTTTTGCCGAACGGAACATTAAATGGTTAATCTGGGCCGCCTCTGTTTTACTAATTGGTGCTATCGGGTTTTCTTTGTGGAATACCGAGCCAGAATTTCAGACTTTCCTGATCAATATTGATCCCTTATTCTATTGGTTTTTAGGTGCCGGGTTTTTATTCGCATTGATTGATGGTGCAATTGGCATGTCGTATGGTGTTACTACTGCATCATTCTCATTAGCGATGGGCTTACCTCCAGCATCGGCAAGTATGGCCATTCACATTTCTGAGGTAATGAGCAATGGAATTGCAGGTTGGATGCATTACCGTATGGGTAACGTAAACTGGAAATTATTCAAAATTTTAATCCTTCCTGCTATAATCGGTGCAGTTTTAGGTGCCTATATCCTTTCTTCATTAGAACATTATAGTGCTTATGTGAAACCTATTGTAGCGGTTTACACCTTGTTTTTAGGTGGAATCATTTTAATGAAAGCTTTCAATGTGAAAAGAAAAAAAGCCGATCAAAAAATTAAAAAAATTGGTTTATTGGGCTTTGTTGGTGGTTTTATCGATGCTGCTTTTGGTGGTGGCTGGGGTTCAATTGTATTATCGAGCTTAATTGCAGGTGGCCGTCACCCATTATTTTCTTTAGGTACCGTAAAAATCAGCCGCTTTTTTATCGCCACCCTAAGTTCGCTTACATTTTTCACCATGTTAGGTGGCAAACATTGGGAAGCTGTTGTAGGTTTAATTATCGGTAGTGCAATCGCATCACCAATAGCTGCAAAAGTATCGAACAAAATTTCTGCAAAAACCATTATGGTTGCCGTGGGGATTATTGTAATGATTGTAAGCTTACGCAGTGTAATTATGTTTATTTTAAAATTAATATAGTGATGGAGAACCTAGAGGAGATAAAAGTAGCACTGGCAGGTTTAAGTACAATTGATAAACTGAAATTTTTAGCAGATAAATATGCCGACCGTATTATATTTTCGACCAGTTTTGGTTGGGAAGATCAGGCGATTACGCATTTAATTTTTTCAAATAATATTCCAATCAAGGTTTTTACTTTAGAAACCGGACGTTTGTTCCCCGAAACCTATTACGTTTGGAACCGCACCCTGGAAATTTATAACAAACCCATTCATGCCTATTACCCGCAAAATGAGCTGCTGCAGGATATGGTGAATACAAAAGGCCCGAGCAGCTTTTACGAATCGGTAGAGAATAGGAAAGAGTGCTGTTACATCCGTAAAATCGAACCTTTAAAAAGAGCATTAAAAGGTAATGAAATCTGGATAACAGGAATCAGGGCCGATCAAAGTGCCAACCGTGAAGATATGCACGATTTAGAGTGGGACGAAGGTAACCAATTGGTTAAATTCCATCCCATATTCGATTGGACTTTAGCGGATGTGAAAACCTACATTAAAGAAAACAACATCGTTTACAATACTTTGCATGATAAAGGTTTCCCGAGCATAGGATGCGCCCCGTGTACCAGGGCAGTACAACCAGGTGAAGATTTTAGGGCCGGTAGGTGGTGGTGGGAAGACCAGAGTAAAAAGGAATGTGGTTTGCACGCTACTTAAGGTATAAGGCGGAGGGCTTAAAGGTGGAAGGTTTATATCCTTACTCGACGAAACGTTGGAATATCTCAATGTTCAAACCTTCCAACATTTTTGACAAACAACAACACAACAACAAATATAACAAGTTGAATAATTGAGCGATTTAACATTCAATCATTCAGCATTTAAACATTCCAACAATTGAAATGAGTACATATAACTTTGATTATTTAGATGAACTGGAGGCCGAGGCCATTCACATTTTACGTGAAGTAGCAGGTCAGTTTGAAAAACCAGCCTTATTATTTTCGGGTGGAAAAGATTCAATTACTTTAGTTCGTTTGGCAGAAAAAGCTTTCCGTCCGGGGAAATTTCCTTTTCCTTTAGTACATATTGATACAGGCCATAATTTTGAGGAAACCATCACTTACCGCGACCAGATGGTAGAGCGGATTGGCGAGAAATTAATCATTGGATCTGTGCAAGAATCAATAGATCAGGGTAAAGTTGTAGAGCAAACCGGTAAAAATGCCAGTAGAAATGCTTTGCAAACCGTAACCTTACTCGATACCATTGCAAAATACCAGTTCGATGCCTGCATCGGTGGTGCACGTAGGGATGAAGAAAAAGCAAGGGCAAAAGAACGTATTTTTTCTGTTCGTGATGAATTTGGCCAATGGGATCCAAAACGCCAACGTCCTGAACTTTGGAATATTTACAACGGTAAAATCCATAAAGGAGAAAATATCCGCGTATTCCCGATCAGTAACTGGACAGAATTAGATGTTTGGAATTATATCCGCAGAGAGAAAATAGATCTTCCAAGTATTTATTTCTCGCACGAACGCGATTGTATTACCAGAAATGGACAGCTAATGGCAGCTTCCCCATTTTTAAACATGGATAGTGAGGATATTGTAGAACGCAAACAGGTTCGTTTCCGTACAGTGGGCGATATGTCCTGTACTGCTGCGGTAGAATCGGATGCCACTTTGATTGATGATATTATTGCTGAAATCAGCGCTTCTAAAATTTCAGAGCGTGG
Organism: Pedobacter sp. R-06; assembly: GCF_049913135.1. Lineage (NCBI taxonomy): Bacteria > Pseudomonadati > Bacteroidota > Sphingobacteriia > Sphingobacteriales > Sphingobacteriaceae > Pedobacter > Pedobacter sp. R-06. The sequence continues at coordinate 1,061,277 of NZ_CP183977.1, forward strand.
TGCCCGTATGGATGATAAAGTTTCTGAAGCCGCAATGGAAGACAGAAAAAAAGGAGGATATTTTTAAAGGAGTATCAAGATTAAAAGTATCGAGTAGCAAGATTAATAACCGTCTTGATACTTGATACCAATTACTTAATACTAATGTCTTAATACTACAATAAAATGAACATATTAAAATTTTTCACAGCAGGCAGTGTAGATGATGGTAAAAGTACCTTAATCGGCCGTTTGTTATACGATACAGATTCTATTTTAGCTGATCAATTAGAAGCTTTGCAAAGCTCTAACCGCAAAAATGATGACGGAACAATAGATTTAGCCATTTTAACCGATGGTTTAAGGGCAGAGCGCGAGCAAGGCATTACCATTGATGTAGCTTACAAATACTTTCAAACCGAAAAACGTAAATTTATTATTGCCGATACACCTGGCCACATTCAATATACAAGGAATATGGTTACAGGTGCCTCTACTGCTAACCTGGCTATTATTTTGATCGATGCCCGTAATGGCGTGGTAGAACAGACCATCCGCCACTCTTATATCGTTTCCTTATTGGGCATAAAACATGTAGTGGTTTGTATCAACAAAATGGATATGGTTGACTATAGCGAAACCGTTTATAGCGCAATTATAGAAAAATATAAAGTTTTGGCTCAGCAATTAAAGCTTGCCGATGTAACCTATATTCCGGTTAGTGCCTTAAAGGGCGATAACATTGTGCAAAATTCAGGTAACATGGATTGGTACGAAGGAGAGAGTTTGTTACATTTCTTAGAGAAGGTTGATACCGACAATTTAGATAAATCGCAATTGGCCCGTATGCCTGTGCAGTGGGTGATACGTCCACAAACAGAAGAATTGCACGACTATCGCGGTTATGCTGGTAGGGTACTAAGCGGCACCTTTAATTTAAATGATAAAGTTACCATATTGCCTAGTGGTGCGAGTTCTACAGTGGAGAAGATTGAATTTTTTGATCAGACACCAGATGCAGCACACGCTGGCCAGTCCGTTATTATTCACTTAAAAGATGATGTAGATATTAGCCGTGGCGATACCATTGTAAATGCTTCGGCATTACCGCAAGAATCGAAGCTGATCGAAGCAGACCTTTGCTGGATGGATGGCCGTGCATTAGATACTTCTATCATGTACAATATTCAGCACAACAGTAAAATCACCCGTTGTAAAATCAGTGAGATTTTGCATAAAGTTGATATTAATACACTTGAAAAACATGCTGCTGAGGAATTTAAATTGAACGATATCGGTCGTGTGATTATTAAAACCGCGGATGCTTTGGCATTCGATTTATATGATGATAACCGGGCAAACGGTTCAGCAATTTTGGTCGATACACGTACAAATTTAACCGTTGGCGCCTTAATGTTCAGGGCAGCAGTAGAATAAAATGTAAAATGGATAATGGAGGATGGAATTGATCAATGACCAATAGCGAAAGCTTCAAGGAATATAGATAAAATCTTAATCTTCTTAATTCCTTAATGGTGGAAAAATGGATGATGAAATTGTGAAACGATGAGATCTTTATTTCAGCTTATTGATTCGGAAATCATACAATCCTGAAAATCTTACAGTAGAGAACCACAACCAAATATAATAATGAAGACTTTAGGTTTTTAATCTAAAGTGAAAGCAATTTCAGCGGGGCGCCAGATAGGAGAGCCCCGTTTTTCGTTTGACTATTTTTTTAAACATTTTAAAGTTAGGCGCTTTAAATTTTTTATATCTTAGTTTAAATCCCTCAGATAATTTTCCGAATAAACCAAAAACTATGCACGCTGGAAAGAAATATACATTTTTCGAATTTATTGTATGGACCCGACGGGATATTTACCGTTTAACCATTCTCGCCATTATCCCTACTGTACTTTATCATTTTTGTAAGTTCACCTTTCTCTCCATTTCCTGGGTTCCGGTAGCACTTTTAGGTACCGCTGTTTCCTTTATTATTAGTTTTAAAAACAATGCCAGTTATTCGCGTCTTTGGGAAGCCAGACAGATTTACGGCGGAATTATAAATGCAAGCCGTGCTTTCGGTGTGATGGTACGCGATCACTTAGCATCAGAAGATAAAAAAGCAGATGTTCAAATCATTTTTTACCGCCATTTTGCCTGGTTAACCGCCCTTCGGTTTCAGTTAAGAGAGCCAAGGGCATGGGAAAACGCGAACGACCCTCGTAATATTGAATACGCCAGGCTGTACCATGTTTCCGAAAAAACTGATAAGTTAGAAGATACCTTATCGAAATATCTCTCAGCAGATGAATTGAAATATATTTTAAGCAAAAAGAATAAGGCCACCCAATTAATGGCTTTGCAATCGAGCCACATTAATAAATTAGCAACCGCCGGAAACTTATCCGATTTACAATTACAATCGTTGCAAAATTCTATTACCAGTTTTTACGATAATCAGGGTAAAGCCGAAAGAATTAAAAACTTTCCATATCCACGTCATTTTTCATCAATAGCCACTATTATGTTAAACCTGTTTGTGTTTTTGGTGCCCTATGGCTTATTAAACGAATTTAACAAATTAGGCAATGGTACTTTGATTGAGGGTTATTCCATTTGGTTAAATGTTCCATTTGCAATTTTACTCACCTGGGTTTTTAACTCTTTGGATATTGTTGGCGAGAGTTCTACAAATCCTTTTGAGGGAAGTGCCAATGATGTACCAATTACCAATATCTCGCGGACAATAGAAATCGACATGAGGGATATGCTTGATGAAACTGATCTGCCTCCTGTACTAACACCAGAAAATAGTATACTGATGTAAATTTCCCTTATGGAAATGATGGAAAATAGTCATCGTATTTGTATATTGATTAGAAGACAATAAATCACAGTTACCATGAAAAGAAATATCCTTTACCTTGCCTTGGCTGCAATCCTATTTGCTTATGCCTGTACCCAAAATAATAAAACAACTACTGGCGCTAAAACTAAAACCGATTCTTTGGTTAGTGAGAACTGTTATGCAGCAGGTTTTGAAAAAGACAGTGCAGCCATGAATGTGAAAATATTGGCCTCGGGTAAAGTTACGGGTTCATTATTGGTTACTTATGCCGAGAAACCCCATAATAATGGTACCATAAACGGAAAATTTAACGGCGATACCTTATTGGTAGATTACCGCTTTAAAACTGGCGAGGACACCGTAAAAGTTTATACCAACCCATTGGCATTTTTAAAGAAAGATGGAAAACTGATTATGGGAGTAGGACAAATAGAAACCACACTTGGTAGATCTTATTTTGTTAAAGGTAAACCTATTAATTTCGAGGCTGGGAAGTTTGTTTTTCAAGGGGTGGATTGTAAGTAAAACTTGATTTTGAGATAAAATGAAATCTTTAAGCTTAAAAATTTTCGTCAGCATAGTGGTTATTTTGATTTTCATTAAAATAATCTATTCCTTCAATATTGATTATAAACGGGGACTACACTTTGACCATACTATAGGAAATATTATAATAACGATTTTGGCCATATTGGTTTTTATAGCCTTGTTTAAATGGTTTAAAAAGTAAGAATTATTTGCACCCCCATTACTGGTCTTAGCGTCTAGCTAAGACCATGTTCGCTTTTGCAGTGGAGGCATAGAAAGTACAGAATTCCCAATCAGTTGGTCATCCTGTTCAAAGGACTCCTGTGGAGAGCGGAGTCGAAGGATCTTTTATAGGTCTCTTTTCACCGTAAAGATTCTTCACTGCGTTCAGAATGACAATCGATTCCATGTTGGTGATTCAAAAACGCGTACATTCCCTATAGGATAAGTCTTTCATTAACACCCAAAATTCCCTAAATCAACACCCACTAAAAAGCTAAGTAAAATTATTTTAAAATAAATTACTACAATTCCCATAGACTTTATATATTTGTATTATTAACAAACGTATAACGAGCTTAAATTATCTGTTATGATTTTGAATAAAGTAGAAAAAGCAAACATTGAACCAAGAATTACTTTAATAGGTGCAGGTCCTGGCGATCCGGATTTATTTAGTTTAAAAGGTGTTAAAGCATTAAAAACAGCTGATGTTGTTTTATATGATGCAAATGTGAACGAAGCTTTATTATGTCATGCACCAGATGGTATTCCGAAAGTTTACGTGGGTAAACGTTCAGATGATGAATCGTTTTCTCAGAATGCGGTAAACAAATTGATTGTTGATTATGCTTTAAACTACGGTCACGTGGTACGTTTAAAAAGTGGCGATCCGTTTTTCTTTGCAAAAGGATACGAAGAAATAGATGCTGCAGAATCGTACAGTATTCCTACCGAGATTATCCCAGGTATATCTAGTGCAACGGGCGCGCCAAGTTTACAAAAGATCCCGATGATTTATAAAGATTTGAGTGAAAGTTTTTGGGCAGTAACCGGGACAAACTCAAAGGGCGAAATTTCTGAAGATTTATATATCGCAGCAAAAACCAAAGCAACTATAGTTGTATTAAACGGAATTGAAAAAGTAAAAGAAATTGCTGCCATATTTCAGGGGGAAAATAAAAACCTTTTGCCAGTAGCTGTAATTCAAAATGGTTCTACACCAGAAGAAAAAATTGCAGTGGGTATTGTTGATACCATTGCTGAAATTGTTAAAGATAAAAGAATAACTGCCCCGGCTCTATTGGTTTTTGGAGATGTGGTATCATTACACCCACAGTTTCAGCCAATCCGCGATTTTTACGAAATTATCGCTGAAGAGTACTAAGATATTTTTAAACCAAAAATATATTTGTTTTGTTGTTAAAAACCGCTTATGGATTTAAGCGGTTTTTTGCGTTTGGTAGAAGCAGTCCCTTGTTTTTAAACCTGATTGCAGTGGTAAGCCCGGAGCGTAGTGAGGACTTAGCGGAAAGCAGGTCTGCAGCCTGCCACAAAGCACTGAATATTCACTTTCTCATAAAAACGCTGCTCATATCTGCGAAATCAGCGGGGAACCATAGGCGGCATGCTCCCGCAGATTTAAGATGATTACCGCTGATGGATTTGAACCAACTTTGTTTTTAAGCCTGATCCGATAGCTATCGGATGCAGCGGTAAGCCCGGAACGAAGTGAGGACTTATAGCGGAAAGAAGGACTGTCGCCCGCCACAAAACACTGAATATTCACTTTCTCATAAAAACGCTACTCATATCTGCGAAATCAGCGGGGAACCATAGGCGGCATGCTCCCGCAGATTTAAGATGATTACCGCTGATGGATTTGAACCAACTTTGTTTTTAAGCCTGATCCGATAGCTATCGGATGCAGCGGTAAGCCCGGAACGAAGTGAGGACTTATAGCGGAAAGAAGGACAGTCGCCCGCCACAAAACACTGATATTCACTTTCTCATAAAAACGCTACTCATATCTGCGAAATCAGCGGGGAACCATAGGCAGCATGCTCCCGCAGATTAAGATGATTACCGCTGATGGATTTGAACCAACTTTGTTTTTAAGCCTGATCCGATAGCTATCGGATGCAGCGGTAAGCCCGGAGCGCAGTGAGGACTTATAGCGGAAAGCAGGACTGTAGCTCGCCACAAAGAACTGAACATTCACTTTCTCATAAAAATTTCTGCGTGTATCTATGAATCAGCGGGAAACCATTGGCAGTATTCTCCCGCAGATTTAAGCTGATCATCGCTGATAAAAATTAAACCAATGTGATTTAAGGGGCTAAACAATTAACTAAAAATATAATTTTCATTATTTGCAAAACTCAAAACAATTAGTAACTTACTTAGGTTATCTACACCAAATATTTGATGGAAATTATACATATAAGCGCCGAGTGTTACCCAGTTGCAAAGGTTGGTGGTTTAGCCGATGTAGTAGGGGCCTTACCAAAATATCAAAATAAATTAGGCCACATTGCCAAGGTGGTTGTTCCTGCGTACGATACTAAGTTTATCCGCGAAAGCGAATTTGAAGTAACTTACGATGCATGGGCAAACTATGGTAATCACCACTTTCAGTATCGCATTTTAAAAGAAAAAACCAATAAATTAGGCTTTGATTTATATGTGATCCATATTCAGGGCTTAACCGATCGTCCAAATGTATATGGTTATAGCGATGATACAGAAAGATTTGTGGCTTTCCAGATTGCTACACTTGATTGGATTGTACAATGGGAGCATCGTCCGGATGTACTTCATTGCCACGATCACCATACGGGTTTAATTCCGTTTATGGTTTCAAATTGCATAAAATATAAACCAATTAGCGGTGTCCCGACTGTTTTAACCATTCATAATGCGCAATACCAAGGTCAGTTTGGGTGGGATAAATTATACTATATACCAGCGTTCGATTTGTGGAAAGGTGGTTTACTAGGCTGGGAAGATGCCATTAACCCTTTAGCATCGGCCATTAAATGTGCCTGGAAAGTAACTACGGTTTCGCCAAGTTACCTGGACGAGATGATGAACAATGCGCGAGGATTAGAGAGTTTGTTAAGACAAGAGCGCTGGAAATCAATAGGGATATTAAATGGAATCGATAGCGAGGTTTGGAATCCTGAAACGGACCCAATGCTGAGCAAAGGTTACAATTTAAAAACAGTTGAAGCAGGTAAACTGGCAAACAAAACAGCACTTTGTGATGTTTTTCAATTAGATCCATCTAAACCCCTGTTTACTTTTATCGGTAGATTGGTTGATGAAAAAGGTGCCGATTTATTGCCCGATATTTTTTACACGGCTTTACAACAGCATGGCGATAATATCAATATCCTCGTTTTAGGATCAGGCGATAACTGGGTGGAAGGCCGGTTAAATCAACTGAAAGACATTTTTACCGGTAAATACAATGCCTATATTGGTTATAATGAGCAGGTTTCGCACGAAATGTATGCTGGTGCAGATTTTCTGATCATGCCATCGAGAGTGGAGCCCTGTGGTTTAAATCAGCTTTATGCGTTAAGGTATGGAACTGTTCCCATTGTACGCCGGATTGGTGGATTGAAGGATACTGTAATAGATATAGGCGACGGAGGTTTTGGCATTTGCCATGATCAAACGAGTATCTGGGATGTTACTCATGCCATTAACCGTGCTGTTGAGCTATATAACGACAAGAAGGCTTTTAAGGCAGTGAGAAAAACAATGATGAAGATAGACCATTCGTGGGATAACGCAGCATTAAATTATATAGAATTATACCAAATATTAAAATAAGCTTAAACATGACTGACAAAGTTTTAGGCGTTATCCTTGGCGGTGGCCAGGGCTCTAGATTATCGCCACTAACACAAACACGTTCTAAACCGGCAGTTCCAATTGCTGGTAAATACCGATTGGTAGATATTCCGATTTCGAATTGCTTAAATTCTGGTATACATCGAATGTTTGTGTTAACCCAGTTTAATTCAGCATCCCTAAACAAACACATTAAAAACACGTATCACTTTAGCCACTTTAGCACGGCCTTTGTTGATATTTTGGCGGCTGAACAAACTGTACAAAACTCAGGTTGGTTTCAAGGTACGGCAGATGCCGTTCGTCAGTGTATGCATCACATTGTTTCGCACGAGTTCGATTATATTTTAATCTTATCTGGAGATCAATTGTACCAGATGGACTTTAAAGATATGATCGAAAAACATATCGAAGCCAATGCAGAAATTACCATTGCTACTATTCCGGTAACGGCAAAAGATGCTACAGATTTTGGTATTTTAAAGGCCGATGAGGAAAACATGATCACTTCTTTTATCGAAAAGCCTAAAACGGGTTTAGAAGAATGGGTTTCGGATACTGGTGCAGAAATGCAGAGCGAAGGGCGTAATTTCTTAGCTTCGATGGGTATTTACGTTTTCAATCGCGAGTACCTGATCAATATCTTAAATGAGAACGAGGAAGAAAAGGATTTTGGCAAAGAGATTTTGCCTAGAGCAATTTCTCAGAGCAGGGTTTTAAGCTTTCAGTACGAGGGCTATTGGACTGATATTGGAAATATTTCATCTTTTTTTGAAGCTAATCTGGGCTTAACGGATGAAATTCCTAAATTTAATATGTTCGATAGCAACCATGCCATTTTCACTAGGGCGCGGATGTTGCCTCCTTCAAAAATTTCGGGTACCACTTTAGATAAAACGATTATTGCTGAAGGCTGTATTATTCAAGCGAGCAAAGTAGAGCATGCTGTTTTAGGGATCAGATCAAGGATTGGAAAAGATACGGTTATTACCAATGCTTACATTATGGGAAGCGATAGGTACCAAACATTGGAAGAGATACAGGAGGAAACGGGTAAAGGAAATTCGTTAATAGGTATTGGCGACCGTTGTTTTATTAATAATGCCATCATAGATAAAAACTGTCGCATTGGCAATGATGTGAAAATTAATGGCGGCGATCATTTGGAAGATGGAGACTTTGAACTTTATGCCGTTAAAGATGGTATCGTGGTAATTAAAAAAGGGGCTGTTGTACCTAGTGGAACAGTCATTTAAGATAATTATTATTCATTAACTAGACCAGTCGCGATTTTTCGGGGCTGGCTTTTTTATTTACAAACAGACCTTATAGGTTTTTAAAACCTATAAGGTCTTAAGTCCAATATGGTCTTTTTGACATTTCTCCCTAACATTTTTCCGATCGGCTTGTTAGTAAATAAACAAAATTATAGTCTATGGCCGAACAGCACCTTTATCAAACAGGAATTATAGGAAATTGCGCTTTCATTGCACACGTAAATAAAAATACTGATATATCATGGCTCTGCTGGCCACGTTTCGATAGCCCTTTTGTATTTGGGAGTTTATTGGACGAGAAGAAAGGAGGAGAGTTTTCGATTTTACCAAAAGGTGAATTCACCTCCAATCAATATTATATTGAAAATACCAATGTTTTAAGAACAGAGATCACTGCAGAAGACGGGAAATACCGGATTACGGATTTTGCTCCACGTTTCCATTTGTACGATCGCTATTTTAAACCGCTAATGTTCATCAGAAAGATCGAACCTTTGGAAGGGAACCCACGTATTACCATCAAATGCGAGCCGGTTTGCGATTATGGGAAGGGTAAAATGAAATCAAGCAGGGGTAGTAATCACATTGATTACCTGGGCTGCGATGAAAATATCCGCTTAAGTACCAATGTATCGCTTACCTATATTTTTGACGAGAAAGCATTTGTACTAAATGAGGCTAAATATCTGGTCATGACTTATGGTCAAAATCTTGAGGCTCCGGTAGTAAGTACAGCTGAAAATTTTTTAAGGGAAACGATTGCCTACTGGCGATTATGGATCAAACATTCATCTATTGCTGGTTTTTACCAGCCTTTTGTAATCCGATCTGCCTTGGTGCTGAAAATCCATCAATATGAAGATACGGGTGCAATAATTGCAGCCAGCACTACTAGTTTACCGGAATCGCCCGGCAGTACCCGAAACTGGGATTATAGGTATTGTTGGTTAAGAGATTCGCACTATGTATTAACCTCACTTAACCATATCGGCCATTTTGAAGAAATGGAGAAGTATTTTAATTACCTCTCTGATATTTCGCATGCTGAAGATACACGTTACCAACCTTTGTATGGTATTGCAGGAGAAAGGGAAATTACTGAGCGTACGTTAAGTCATTTGGAAGGCTATAAAGGAGAGCAACCCATTAGGATTGGAAACCAGGCCTACGAACATATTCAGAATGATATTTATGGTCAGGTTTTAATTTCAATGTTACCACTTTATACGGACCACCGTTTTGTTTTTTCCGAACGTAGCGATTCGGTAAGGTGGATTGAAAGTGTGCTTTCTAAAATTGAACGGACAATTGATGAAAAGGATGCTGGAATTTGGGAATTCAGGAATATCGCCAATGTACATTGTTATAGTAACCTGTTTCAATGGGCAGGAGCACAGGCTGCTTTAAAAATGGCTAAAACTATAGGTAACGAGGATTTCGAGAAGCGTGCGCAAATTTTAATTGATAAGGCTGCAGCACACATAGAAGCCTGCTACGATCCGGAAAGAAAAGTGTATACCAACGCTGTTGGAAGTTCGCATTTAGATGCCAGCACTTTACAGTTGATCATGATGAATTATTTGGATCCGGCTTCTGATCGGGCGAAAGATCATTTAATCGCTTTAGAAAAGGAGTTGAAAACGGAAGATGGACTATTTTACCGTTACTTACATGCTGATGATTTCGGTAAACCAAAAACAACATTTTTAATCTGTGCCTTTTGGTATGTGGAAGCTTTGGCCTGTGTTGGCCGGACCGATGAAGCAATTAAAGAATTCGAAAATATTATTAAATATTGTAATCATCTTCTTTTGTTCAGTGAGGATGTTGATGCTAAAACGGGTAGCCAATGGGGCAATTTCCCTCAGGCGTATAGTCACGTGGGTTTAATGAATGCGGCTTATCGCATTGCAATTAAACTGGATAGGCCGATATTTTTGTAAGGATAGGGTGGATTACAAATCCATAATTCAAGAGTCGGGATTGCAGATCCCGACTAACTAAACGTAAAAAAGGTCTGTGAGGACACAGATCTTAGTATTAATGGAAAATCGTCATCTCGACTGGAACACAGTGAAACGAAGAGATCTATATAGTTAGATTTAGCTTCGCTGAGCACTTCGTGGTGCTCGACTACACTGCACTCCGCTCGAAATGACGATCTATGTATAAATGACGCTAAGGGTATTAACTCCGCCCTACAAATTCCTCTTTTACTAAGCTCCAAAGCAGTTTTCGCACTTCTTTAAAATCATTTAGGTAATACTTTGCTTCCGAAATGTTGTTGCCAACTTTAATCGTAAAAGCATCATCTGGTAATGCCCTGAAAATATCTTCATCAGTATGGTCATCGCCAAGGGCCAAAATAAAATCGGGTTTTTTATCGTACAACCAGTTTAAGGCAGCCTTGCCTTTGTTAACCTCCATATTTTTAAACTCAATTACCTTATTGCCTGGCATGAGTTGCAGGCCTTTATCTGCTGCTAAAATTTTCATGTGGCTGATAATTTCATTGGCCCTTAAATCGCCAAGTCCTTCTTCTGCTTTCCGATAGTGCCAAACCAATGAGTAACTTTTTTCTTCAATAAACGATCCCGGGGTACGGTCTGTATAAGTTTCCAATAACGTTTTTATTTCTTGTTTCCACTGGTCGGTTAAAAGTGGCAGGCTGTTCCATTTATCTCCGTACGATTTTTGCCAGGCGCCATGTTCTGCAATCAGATCTACCTTTAGGTGTCCGAACCACTTTTCGAGGGTTTCATTCCGTCTGCCACTAATAATTACCACTTTATTTGCTTTATCAAGTGTTAGGTTCTCAATTAAATCATATAATTCGGCATCTGGTGAAGCATCGTCGATATTTCCGGTAAAATCTACAAGGGTACCATCATAATCTAAAAATAGGACACGATCTTGCGTTTGCGCATATTTGGTTACTATTACTTCGTTAATAGCATTTACTGCATGTTTTGTTAATAACGATTTTTGAGAATCTTTCACTTCGTTTAATCTTAAAATAAAATTGTTAACCCAATGTTTAACATTGAATTTTTCTACAATTGCACGCATGGCTTTCATACGCATTTGTTGTTCTGACGGCGACATTTTAAGCGCTGTTACAATAGCTTCCATAATATCACCAATGTTATTAGGATTTACGATTACTGCGTCTGTCAATTCTTTAGATGCGCCAGCCATTTCGCTTAAAATCAATACACCATCATTATTATTCCTGCTGGCCACATATTCTTTACTTACCAAATTCATTCCATCGCGCATAGGCGTAACCAAGCAGATATCTGCTGTGGAGTAAAGGGCCGATAGCACTTCAATAGGGAAGGAACGGTAAAAATAATTTACCGGAATCCAGTTTACGGAGCGGTACCTTGCATTCAAATTACCGACAAACTGATCAATCTGGTCTCTTAAATCACTGTATTGCGGTACCGTATCGCGGGAGGGAACTACGATCATAAAAAGCTCTATTTTGCCAATGTATTCTGGGTGGAGCTGAAGCAATAGTTCTAAAGCCTTTAACCGTTCTAAAATGCCTTTACTATAATCTAACCTATCGATAGAAAGGATTACTTTCATATTTTCTTTGCCTGTCCTGAAATAGTCGATCTCTTGCTGCACTTGCTCAGTTGCCGGTAAACCTGAAAATTTATCGAAATCAATCCCCATTGGAAAAGCTTCTACAACAATTTGCCTTTCGTTGCTGCTAAGTATATTTGATGATGAGTTTACAGGGAGCAAACGTGTTGCGGTACTAATAAAATGGCGAACATCGTCATAGGTATGAAAACCGATTAAATCGGCACCAATTAAGCCGTTCAATAGTTCTTCACGCCAAGGGATTAAACGGAATATTTCGTATGATGGAAAAGGAATATGTTGGAAAAACCCGATCGTAGCATTTGGGAGTTTTTCCCTTAAAATGCCCGGAAGAAGTAGTAATTGGTAATCTTGAATCCAGATTTTATCTCTTCTGTTAAGTACCTGCATGGCACTTTTTGCAAATTTCTCATTAACCGATTGGTAGCAGTCCCAATAACTTTGTTCGTAATGTGCATAAGTAACAAGGTAATGAAATACTGGCCATAATACTTCGTTTGAAAAGCCTTCGTAGTATAAATTGATTTCGTTTTGCGTAAGGTAAACCGGGTAAAGATTTAGTGCGGCAAGTTTTTGAGTAACTTCTTCCTGACGCTCTTCCGGTACTTCTATGCCGGGCCAGCCGATCCAAATGGAATTGCCTGATTTATAAACGTCTCCTAATCCTGTGGCAAGGCCGCCCTCACTGGGAATAAGGGTATATTCATTGTTTTCTTCGATTATTTTAACGGGTAGTCTGTTCGATATTATAACTGTCTTCATGCTTGTATTTGATGTATCCACATCATTAAAAGCATATTAAACGGGTTTTGTTTGATTTTTTAGGTCAAAAAAACATTCAAATGATTAAACGTAATTAAATACCAGAGAAAAAGTAGTGCCATTATCAGGCATTGAAACAACTTCTATACTGCCTCTATGCATTTTCATAATATTGCGGCTAATGGTTAATCCTATTCCTGATCCATTTTTCCTGGTGGTGTAAAATGGAACAAAAATCTTCTCCAGATCATTGGCATCTATGCCTTTTCCGTTATCGGTAACATCAATATATAGTTTGGTGTTTTCTAACCGGTAATTTACATTGATGTGTGGGTGTTCTCTGTTCTCTACAGCGTAAATACTATTGGTAATGAGGTTGATCAGCACTTGTTCAACTAACTTTAGGTCGAGCTGAATGGTGATTTTTGAGGAAGTTTGTTCTACATCCAACACCACGTTTTTTACCTTGGCAAATGGCTGCATCAATACCTTAATGTGTTTCAGTATTTCACCAATGGTATGCGATTCGAGGTTTGGCGTAGGCAGCTCGGCAATTAGGCGATAATCCTTTACAAAATCTAATAGACCCGAAGATCTTCTCTGTATGGTTTGGAGTGCCGTTTTCAGATCGTCCATTTCATCTTCTGTGAGGTTCTTTTTATCGGTTACCATCCGGTTGATCGTATCCGATAATGAGCTTATGGGGGTAATCGAGTTTAATATCTCGTGTGAAATTACACCAATTAATCTATTCCATGCTTCTGTTTCTTTTTGCTCAATCTCATCTTTGATGTTTTGGAAGCTGATAATAGTATAATTGTTTCCATAAAGATTTAATGGAATAACTTCGGTAGATAATTGAATCAGTTTATCCTGGATCTTCAATTCCAGAAACCTTTTCCCCCCGGCTAAAATCTGCTCTATTTCTGTTGCAAAGGTAGGGAGGTGTTGCTTTAACCTGTGCCAATATTTATACGCCGGAACACCTAAAAGATTTGATGCGGCCTGATTAAAAAATGCAACTTCTTCATGCTCTTCCTGATTGGTGTTGTTTACCACGATTACACCAACGGGAACCTGCTCCAAAATGGTTTTAATCAGCTGAAACATGGCTTCTTGTTCCAATCTGATCTCTTTATGGACTTGTAAAATATCGTTAAAGGATTCGTATAACTCAGGGAAACTGCCTTTAGTTACTTTGTTTTTAAAATTCAGGGTATGATCTCTCGTTTTAACAGCTAAAATGAAACGGTTGATATCTGATCGGATCTGGTTGATATAGTAATAAAGGGAAATAATCGTACCCAATAAAATTAAAGTTACACCAATGATGGTAAACCAGAGCTGGGTATTTTTAATCAGGTAAAATAGGAGATAGCCCAGCAGATTGATAATCAGCAGGCGAAATATTAAACGGAAAGTAAAACGTTGGTAAAACATATTTTTAAAGGTATAAGGAGGAAGGTTTAGGGTGTAAGGGCTTAAGCGCATGAACATACGAAGTTAAACTTCAAATCTATTAGTTTTTAGGTCCTTTGACGTTATGCCTTAAACCCTATACCTTAAGCCTCAAATCCCGAATTTCTCAATTCTTCTATACAGTGCAGCTCGGGTTAAACCGAGTTCGGCTGCGGCTTTTGATATATTTCCTTTGTGCTTATCAATTGCCTTCTGCACCATCATTTTTTCCATATCCTCAAGAGCCATTTCATCTGGTATGGCGTTGTTCTGTGCGTAGCGTTGCGGACTTAACTGCAAATCTTCTTCTGCAATATCAGTCCCATCGCTCATAATAACGGCTCTTTCTAAAACGTGCTGTAACTCGCGCACATTTCCTGGCCATTTATACTGTAAAAGTGCTTCTTGGGCCTTATTACTCAGTTTTCGTATGTCTTTATGATATTTCGAGCTAAAAACCTGCATAAAATGATTGGCCAAAAGTAGAATATCTGTTCCACGTTTACGTAAGGCTGGTAATAAAAGCTCAACAGTATTAATTCGGAACAGTAAATCTTGCCTAAATGTATTTTTAGATACCATTTCATTCAAGGGCATATTGGTGGCCGTTATTAAACGGACATTCACCTTGCGTTCTTTGCTTTCACCTAAACGGGTAACTGTACGGTTTTGCAAAACGCTTAAAAGTTTAGCCTGAAGCGGTAATGTTAAATTTCCAATCTCGTCTAAAAAGATTGTTCCCCCATCGGCCAGTTCAAAGCGGCCGGGTTTATCTTCTTTGGCATCGGTAAAAGCACCTTTAGCATAACCGAATAATTCGCTTTCAAATAAATTTTCGTTTAACGAGCCTAAATCAACATGCATAAACACCTGGTTTTTCCTTTGCGAATTACCATGGATTTCATAAGCAAAAACCTGTTTTCCCGTTCCGTTTTCGCCCAGAATAAGCACATTGGCATCAGTAGGTGCTACTTTTAAGAGCGTATTCTGTAATTGCTTTATTTCGTCTGCCTGGCCAACAATATTCTCGAAACCTCGGGTAAGGTCTTTTTGGAGCGATGAATGTATTTTTTCTAATTTCTTTACCTTTTTGGTCGATTCGCGGAGTTTAGATGCCGAAGAAATGGTGGCAAACAACTTCTCATTTTCCCAGGGTTTCAGAATAAAATCGGTAGCTCCTTTTTTAATCGCCTTTACTGCCAGTTCAACATTGCCAAAAGCAGTCATTAATATTACTACATAATCTTTATCAATCGATAAAATATGTTCTAGCCAATAAAGACCTTCGCGGCCATCACTGGCGCCTTTTTGGTAGTTCATATCCAGTAAGATGATATCAATTTCATTTTTGCTCAATAAAACATTGATCTCTTTAGGCGATTTACATGTAATTACCTGCTTTACCTGCTGCTTTAAAAACAAACGGGCACTAAGCAGGATATCGTCGTCATCATCTATAATTAAAACTGTGGCGTCAAGCATAATTTTGAAATTTTAATGTGCTAAAGTAATAAAACTGTCCGCTCCCGCACATCAACTGTCCGATAATGAACATGTAAAAAATAAGATAGCTGTTAATTTACTGGTTATCAGTGTTTTAATTGTATTTTATGCTTTTGGCACAAGCTTGGTTATTAGTGAATCCAAACAGTACAACCGAACACATGGATAAGAAAATAGAGAAAAAAAGATTTAGCACTAAAACCCTGTTGATTATAGGTGGAGCAATTGCTTTTGTTGCAGTTGTAATTTATGGCTATACTTTATCCCTCAAAAAAGTTTACAGTGCAGATGCCGATAAATTAACCATCAGTAAAGTAGAATATGGTGATTTTGAAGACGTAGTGTTATTAAATGCCAGTGTAGTTCCGTTAACTTCGGTAATTGTAAGTTCATCAGAAGGTGGAACAGTTGCCGAAATTTTTACTGAAAATGGTGCTTCGGTAGTTAAAGGAACCCCACTATTAAGAATCTCCAACTCAAATGCCATGTTGAGTTATACCTCAAGCCAAACAGCAGCAACTGAGCAGATCAACCAGTTGCGGAAATCGCGGTTGGATTTGGAGCAAAATCAAAGGGTTTTAAATCAGGATCTATTGGATGTTGAAAATAATTTGCGAACAGCGGCAAGGCAATATCGTTTGGATAGCGCATTGTTTAGTAAAAAGGTAATTACCTTACAGGAGTTTAATAAATCAAGTCAGGATTACGAATATTATCAAGGTAAACGCAAAATCGTAAGGCAGGCTATTGCCCAGGAAAACCAGAGTAGAAAGATGCAGCTTTCGCAAATTGATCAATCGATGGGGCAAATGAACGAAAGTTTGGAAATGATCCGCAAAAACATCGAAAATATGACCATTAAAGCACCTGTATCTGGTAAATTATCTTCTTATGATCCGGTTATCGGAAAATCGTATAACTCTAATGAAATGATTGGAAAGATTGACGTGCTGCAGGGTTATAAACTTCAGGCAGGAGTTGATGAATATTATATCAATCGGGTAAAAGAAGGACAAACCGCTAACTGTGAGTTTAATGGTAAAACTTATAACTTAACCGTGAGTAAAGTAATCCCTGAGGTTACAGCAGGTCAGTTTCAGGTAGAAATGGTTTTTAAGGGAGCAGCACCTGAAGGTTTACGTCGCGGATTATCGTTACAAACAAAATTAACCCTCTCTGATAATAGTAAATCGCTGCTTCTTGCCCAGGGACAGTTTTTCCAGAGTACAGGTGGCTCTTGGGTATTTGTGGTAAACAATGGAAAAGCAACCAAGAAAAATGTTAAAATCGGGCGAAAAAATTATCTGTACTATGAAATATTGGAGGGTTTGCAGAAGGGAGACGAAGTAATTACTTCATCTTACGATCAGTTTAACCAGTACGATCAGGTGGTGATAAATAAGTAAAGCGGATGGCGTTTGGCGGTACGCATTAAATAACCAATAACCAAAAATCAATGATCAATAAACTAAAATCAACTAATAAGCTTTGAGAATTTGAATCTTGGAATTTGGAACTATGCATCACCAATGAACCAATGGCTAATGAACAAATGAACCAAAAATAATATAACCAGGTCTTGGATACCTGATACTAAATACTTGATACTAGAATAATACTTGATACGATGATTAAAATTGAAAATCTGGAAAAAGTTTACAAAACTGAAGAGGTAGAAACCACTGCACTTAATGGTATTAATCTCCATGTTGCAGCAGGAGAATTTGTTTCCATCATGGGGCCTTCGGGCTGTGGGAAATCTACCCTATTAAATGTAATGGGTTTATTGGATAAGCCCGAAAGTGGCAGTTATAAGTTTATCGATACTGAACTTTTAACACTTAACGATAGAGAACGTTCTAATTTCCGTAAAAGAAATATGGGATTCGTTTTCCAGAATTTCAATTTGATTGATGAATTAACTGTTTTCGAAAACATCGAACTGCCACTGATTTATAACAAAATTCCTGCTGGAGAACGCAAGAAACTGGTAAACGAAATTATCGAAAGAATGAATATTGTAAACCGAAGTGGTCACTTTCCGCAACAGTTATCAGGCGGACAGCAGCAGCGTGTGGCCGTAGCAAGGGCTTTGGTTACCAAACCGAAGTTGGTTTTGGCCGATGAGCCTACCGGAAATTTAGATAGTTCCCATGGTAACGAAGTAATGGAGCTGCTTTGCGAACTGAATGAAACCGGTACTACCATCGTAATGGTAACACACTCTAGTCATGATGCCAGTTTTTCGAACAGAATCATCAACCTGAAAGATGGTCATGTGATTTCTGAAAAGATCAATAAAAGCAGAAACGAAGAGCTGATATAAGGAGAGAAGGCTGAAGGCTTTAAGGTAGAAGGTTGAGTTATATCAACCTTTAACCCTCCACCTTCCCACCTTCAACCTCAAAAAAGATTTTAGTTTAGTTAATAATAGCCGCCCAATAATCTTCCTGGATAGGGAGATTTGGGATTGGCACAAGAAAGGTAAGCGGTAAAGCGCATGGTTTATGCGCCCTGACCTTAAGCCTTACACCTCAAACCCTCAACCTCATAAAAAATGTTCAAATTAAACTTAAAAATCGCTTTGCGAAACCTCTGGAAAAACAAGGGATTCTCTTTGATCAACATTGGGGGCTTAGCCATTGGTTTGGCCAGTTGTATGGTGCTGTTGCTCTATGTTGCTTATGAATGGAGTTACGATAAGCAATTTAGCAACAGCAATAAAACTTATGTAGTTTACCAAAATATGGAGGCAAACGGCAAAACTTTTAGTTGGGCATGGACACCTAATGTTATGGCTAAAGAAGTGCAAGAAAAAATCCCTGGGGTTAAATATGCTTCTCACACTACTTATCCGAGGAAACAATTAATTACCGTTGGTGATAATAAAATAAATAGCAGTGCAATATTTGCCGACCAGAATTTTATTAAAATATTGGATTATAAATTTCTTGAAGGTAATTCAGCAAAAGTTTTAAAAGATGTAAATACCATCATCCTTACCAAATCTTTTGCAACAAAATTATTTGGAAATGAAGATCCTATTAATAAAATGGTAAAGCTGGAAAATCAGGAAGTATTAAAAGTGGAAGCCGTAATAGAAGATACACCTGCAAATAGTAGTTTAACTTTTGAGTGCATAATGCCCTGGGCATTGTTCGAAAAACGGGAAGCCTGGGTGAAGGAAGGCAATTGGGGGAATAATATGTGCTTAACGCTTGTTCAATTACAGGATAATAACTTTTTCTCTGCGGCAAATGGTTTAATGCATGGCATCTACAAGCGGAATCAAAAAGATAATTTGTCAGTGGCTTTATTACATCCTTTAACCAAATGGCATTTATATGATGAATTTGTCAACGGTAAATCGGTAGGAGGTAAAATAGACCAACTTAAAATATTTTTATTGCTGGCCTTTTGCATATTGCTAATTGCCTGTGTAAATTTTATGAATTTATCTACAGCACGTTCAGAACGTAGAGCAAAAGAAGTTGGCGTTCGTAAAGCAATTGGATCAACACGTAAATCGTTAATTAGTCAGTTTTTTTTAGAATCCCTGCTACTCACATTTATTGCCACAGTTTTAGCTTTTATCTTAATTGAGATTAGCTTGCCATATTTTAATAGTTTGTTAGACATTAAATTAACAATCGATTACTATAATGGCTCATTTTGGTTAGCATTATTTGGTTTAATGATTTTAACCGGATTTATTGCGGGTAGTTATCCAGCGCTGTATTTATCTTCTTTTGAGCCTATCAAAGTTTTAAAAGGTTTCACGCTTAAAGCAGATTCATCCGCTTCGGTGAGGAAAGTATTAGTGGTTGGCCAATTCGTTTTTGCAGCAAGTTTAATTATTTGTACAGCAGTAATTTACCAACAACTTAATTATGTTAAAAATAAGCCTATTGGTTACGATCAATCCAATTTAATTCAGATAGCGGTAGCCGGTAAAATGAATGATGCTGTTAAATTAGAATTGCTTAAAACGCAACTAATAGAATCAGGCGCTGCAAGCAATGTTACTTTTTTTAGTACAGATTTTACCGAAGGCGGAGATAATACTACGGGTGTAAATTGGGAAGGTAAAAACCCCAATGAGGCTATTTCTTTTAACCATAGAACAATAGGATATGATTTTGTTGAAACTATTGGAACTAAGATGGTTAGTGGTAGGGAGTTTTCTGCGAAATTTCCTAATGATACAAGTAGTGTATTGTTAAATGAAGCGGCTGTGAAAATGATGGGATTAAAGAATCCGATCGGTAAAATTATTACTTTCTGGGATAAAAAACTAACTACAGTTGGGATAGTAAAAGATTTTGTAGTAGAAAGTGCCTATCAAAGAGTGGCCCCAATGATTTTTAGGGTAAATCAGAGGGACGATGCGAGGGTTATCATTGCGCGGTTAAATCCAAATCAAAACATCAGTTCATCACTGGCAAAAATTGATGATATAGTAAAGCAAATGGAACCCAATTATCCTGTTAACCGCAAATTTGTGAACGAATCTTTTGAAGTGAAATTTAAAAATGAAAAACTTTTAGGGTCACTTTCAAACTGGTTTGGTGGTTTCGCCATTTTCATTTCCTGTTTAGGATTATTAGGCCTGGCGCTTTTTATGGCAGAGCAACGCAAAAAGGAAATTAGCATCCGTAAGGTTTTAGGTGCCAGCACTGGCAATATCCTCGTGTTGTTGAATAAAGATTTTATAAAATTAGTGGCCATTGCTAATCTTATAGCGTTTCCATTAGCATATATCATTGTAAATAAATGGCTTTCAACTTTCGAGTATCGCACCTCTATATCTGCATTGCCGTTTATAGTGGCTATTGTTTTATCGGTACTCATTGCCATACTTACGGTTAGTGCCCAATCCGTTAAAGTGGCAAAGGCAAATCCTATTGATGCACTTAAATACGAATAACCAATTGGCATTTTTCAGTTGGCAATTTAACAATTAACCCGTTTAACAATTTATACAGTTAATCCCACAATGTTTAAACTCAACCTTAAAATAGCATTACGCAACCTGTGGCGTAACAAAGGCTTCACCCTGATCAACCTTGGTGGATTAGCCATCGGTTTGGCCAGCTGCATGATTTTATTATTGTACGTAGCTTACGAATACGGATACGATAAGCAATTTACAGATTACGATAAAACCTATGTGCTTTACAATAACCAAAAAACCGCTTCAGAAACCTTTAGTTTTATGGCCTTTCCAGGTCAACTGAGGGATGAAATAAAAGATAAAGTGCCAGGCATTGCCAAAGTGAGCCGTCTATCGTATGCAGAGCAGATGCTCATTTCTTACAACCATAATAATTTTAAAAAGAACGCCATTTTCAGTGATCCTGATTTCATGAAAATGTTTGATTATAAAGTTTTAAAAGGTAATAAAAATACCATGTTGAATAGTATTGACGGGGTAGTTTTGACAGAAACATTAGCGAAAAATCTATTTGGAAATGAAGATCCACTCAACAAAACCGTAAAACTTGACGAAAAAGAAAATTTAAGGGTAGAAGCTGTAATTGAAGATTCACCTAAAAATTCGACAATCCATTTGGATTATATCATGTCGTGGAAATTGTACGAAAAATTAAATCCATGGACTAAAGAAAGTGGCTGGGGAAACAATTATTGTATGTTGTTTGTGCAACTTCAGAATAATTCCTTTTTTGATCGTGCCAATAGCCAGATGAAGGGCATGATCAAAGCGCATGATAAAGAAGCCAATGGTGAACCTTTTATGCATCCTTTATCCAAATGGCATTTATACGATAAATTTGAAAATGGTAAAAACGTAGGTGGAAAGATTGATCAGTTGAGGATCTTTTTTCTTTTGGCTTTTTGTATCCTGCTAATTGCCTGCGTTAATTTCATGAACCTTTCTACCGCCAAATCAGAAAAGCGAGCGCGTGAAGTTGGCGTGCGTAAAGCCATTGGTTCTTCCAGAAATAATTTGGTTGGTCAGTTTATGTTCGAATCGGTCTTACTTACCACTTTAAGCATGCTGTTGGCTTTTGTGCTGATCGAAATAAGTTTGCCTTACTTTAATAATCTTTTAGGAATCACCCTCGATATTAATTACAGCGATTATAAATTCTGGACTGTATTTTTAGGTTTAACGCTATTAACAGCTTTTATTGCCGGAAGTTATCCTGCATTTTACCTGTCTTCTTTCGATCCGGTTAAAGTTTTAAAAGGTTTTAAAATTTCAGGAGGATCCACCTTATCTATCCGTAAATTTTTAGTGGTTTTTCAGTTTGTGTTTGCAGCTTGTTTAATTGTTTGTACTGCTGTAATTTATCAGCAATTAAACTATATTAAAAATAAGCCGATTGGTTATAACCGCACAAACCTGGTGCAGATTTCTACTGAAGGCGAATTTTCAAAAAAAGAAAAACGCGAAATTCTAAAAGATGAACTACTGAAATCGGGCGCTATAACTGCCTCCACAGAATATAGCATGTCTTTAACCTCTGGAGGGAACAATACTTATGGCATAAGTTGGCCCGGCAAAAATGAAAAAGATAAAATACTGGTCAACTTTAGGTTTACCAATCTCGATCTCACTAAAACTACAGGAATGGAAATTTTGCAGGGTAGGGATTTCTCAAAGGATTTTGCAGATACCGCCAATGTAATTGTTAACGAGGCATTGGTTAAAGTAATGGGGATGAAAGATCCAGTAGGTAAAATGATCACCTGGGACCAACCTTTGAGAATTATAGGGGTGGTTAAAGATTATGTAATGGAATCGCCTTATCAAAAAGCCGCACCACTGCTTATCGCGCAAAATCCTGGCCGAGCAACTACTATTATTATGCGGTTAAATGATAAAAACAACATTACAACCTCCATTAACAAAATTAATGAAGCCGTAAAGAGGTTAAATCCATCTTATCCAACCGAAATAAGATTTGTTGATGATAATTTTGAACGGAAATTCAGGGATGAAAAATTGTTGGGTACACTTTCAAACTGGTTCGGTGGTTTTGCCATTTTTATCTCCTGTCTGGGTTTACTTGGTTTAGCTTTATTTATGGCAGAGCAACGCAAGAAAGAAATCAGTATCCGCAAGGTTTTGGGTGCCAGTACAGCCAACATCCTTACTTTATTGAACAAAGATTTCATCAAATTGGTTGCAATAGCCAATGTAATTGCATTTCCATTGGCCTACATCATTATTAACAAATGGCTTTCGGGATACGAATACCGCATTTCTGTTTCTGCCCTACCATTTATAGCCGCAATTAGTCTTTCGGTAATCATTGCCATACTCACCGTGAGTATTCAATCGGTTAAAGTGGCAAAGGCAAACCCGGTAGATGCTTTAAAATATGAATAAGGGCAGGGAGGCAGAAGGTTTTTAGGCGGAAGGCTAAAGCCCCAAACCTTTCAACCTTTATCCTTCCAACCTTCAACCTTAAAACTATGTTTAGATTAAACTTAAAAATTGCACTACGCAACCTTTGGCGAAACAAGGTAAGTTCGTTTATTAACGTAATTGGGCTAGCCATTGGCTTGGCTGCCTGTTTAATGTTGCTCTTGTATGTTACCTACGAATGGAACTTTGATAAACAGGCCAAAGAATCGGCTAACGTTTTCACCACTATGACCAATATTCCTGGTGATAACGGTAAAATTTCCGGAACATTTGAAGGCTCAACCACTGCTTTCGGGCCGGTAATTAAACAAAGTTTACCCGAACTTAGGTACATGGCGAGGATGGACTATGGAGGCAGGAATTTAATAGCCAACGGACAAAATGCATTCAAGCGTCAATCAAAATTCGCCGAGCCTGATATCTTAAAAATGTACGATTATGAATTTATTTATGGTAATGCCAGTACAGCTTTAAGTAATCCAAATTCTGTTATTTTAACGGAATCTACCGCTAAAATATTGTTCGGAACAGCTGATGTGCTGAATAAAAGTGTACGTTTTAAAGATCGTTTAGATTTGAATATAACCGGCGTAATTAAAGATCAACCTGATAATAGTTCCAATAAATTTGATTATTTAATGCCTTGGTCCTTATACGAAACGATTGATCGGAGCGCCAAAGATTTAAACTGGAGCAATTATAGTTTTGTAACGCTGGTAATGTTAAAAAGTGGTGCAAATTTAGATTTGGTTAACCAAAAAATCAATCAGATAGAGAAAAAAAATAATACAAATAATCAGCAATCGCAGGTATTGTTTCCATTGGCAAAGCTACATTTATATGGAAAGTTCGAAGATGGCAAAAGTATCGGTGGCGCAGTAGAACAGATTTATTTGTTTGTTGGCTTAGCTTTCGGAATTCTTTTAATTGCCTGCATTAATTTTATGAACATGGCTACAGCCAAATCAGAAAAACGTGCAAAAGAAGTAGGCATAAAAAAGACTATTGGTGCCAACCGGACTTCGCTGATTATACAGTTCTTAACAGAATCGATGATGCTAACTTTTATTGCTGTGATCTTTTCGATTGCTATCCTCGAGATCTTTTTGCCCACTTTTAACAACCTGCTGAATATAAAATTGAATATATCTTATTTCAACAACACCAGTTGGATGGGTATTATCGGGATTGTTTTAGCTACAGGGTTAATAGCCGGCAGTTATCCTGCATTTTACCTCTCGTCTTTTAACCCGATACAAACCTTAAAACGAAAAATTAAATCTGGCGGTTTCTTTTCGGTTGGTTTAAGGCAAGTATTAGTTGTTGGACAATTCTGTTTTGCTATTATCCTCATCATTTCCACTTTGGTTATCTATAAGCAAATCCAGTACATTAAAAACAGGCCAGTAGGTTTTGATGTGAACGCTTTAGTAGAAATGCCTCAGGATGGCGAACTGAAAACAAAATATGAACTGCTGCGCACTGAACTGCTAAAATCTGGAGCGGTTACCTCAATGTTCCAATCATCGGTGAGTTTATCACATCATGGTCGCAATTTTGCAGGAATCGAATGGGAAGGAATGTTGAAAGCTACAAACAACCAATTGTTTAATCAGGTAATTACGACCTACGATTTTATTAAAACCAACGGCATTAAATTAACCAATGGAAGGGATTTTTCAGAAAATTTCGCTTCAGATACGAGTGCGGTGATGGTGAGTGCTTCAGCGGCTAAAGTATTTGATTATAAAAACCCGGTAGGTAAAACAATCACAATTTTTGGGGATAAATTTAATATTATTGGTGTTTTTGATGATTATGTTTGGGATTCTCCTTACAAATCGAACAATCCAATGGTGGTATTCTTCGATAAGAACCAAACGGGAAACATCACTATGCGTTTGAATGAAAATAACAGTCTTCAAAGTAATATCGAAACCATTGGCAGGATCACTAAAACCTTAAATCCAGCCTATCCATTGGAGATTAACTTTTTAAATAATGTTTACGCTGAAAAATATAATTCCGAAAAAACTTTAGGCATCCTTTCAAATCTTTTTGGCGGACTGGCCATATTCGTTTCCTGTTTGGGACTCTTTGGCCTGGTGGCTTATAGTGCCGAGCAGAGAACAAAAGAATTTGGTGTACGCAAGGTATTAGGTGCCTCTTTACTTCATTTAATGCAATTGCTGTCGTTCTCTTTTGTGAAAATGATTGTAGTTGCTATCGTTATCGCTATTCCTTTGAGTTATTATTTAATGAATAAATGGCTGATGAAGTTCGAATTCCATACCGAAATATCATGGTGGATTATGCCGATAGCGGGATTTGGGACTTTGCTAATGGCATTGATTACTGTAAGTTTTCAGGCTTATAAAACGGCTAATGCCAATCCTGTTGATGCCCTGAAATACGAGTAATTCGGTTGGCAGTTTTCAGTTAGCAATATAACAATTAACCATTTTAACAATTTATACAGTTAATCTATAATGTTCAGATTAAACCTAAAAATAGCACTGCGTAACCTTTGGAAAAACAAAGGCTTTACATTGATCAATGTAGGCGGTTTAGCTATCGGAATGGCCTGTTGTTTAATGTTACTCTTGTACGTTAACTACGAATGGAGTTTCGATAAGCAATATAAAAATGCCGATAAAGTGTATTTTGCCGCATTAAATTTAAAGTTTAACGGCAAGCTGGCTACCACAATGGCCGTTCCGAATAAACTGGCCAAAGCAGGGGTTTCAGAATTGCCTGGTATTAAAAGTGCGGCCCGCATTTCGATGAACAATGGTCAGAAATTATATAGCCATAACCGGAATAATTTTAAATTAATTGGATTTAATGTAGATCCCGATTTTTTAAAAATCCTTGAACAGAAATTTATCTACGGCGATCCAGGTACTGCTTTGTCCGAGCCTAATAATGTACTTATAAGCGAATCGACAGCGAAGAAATTATTTGGCGATCAGAACCCAATAGGGCAAAGTATTAAATACGATAACAGGGTAAACTTAAAAGTTAGTGCTGTAATACAAGATTTGCCAAAAAATCAAACCATGCAATTTGATGTTTTACAGCCATGGGCTTTTTTAGAACAGGAAAATCCTTCAGAGAAAGAAAATGGATGGGGAGCAATTACCTGTTTAACCTTATTTCAGCTTAAAGATAATGCTTCTTTAGATGCAACCAATGCAGCACTAAAACATTTCATCGTAAACAAAGAACCCGATTTAAAAGAAATGACATACGAACCTTTTCTTTTTCCTTTAAGCAAATTTCACTTATATGATGATTTTGACAATGGGAAATCGGTAGGGGGTAAAATTGATCAGTTGCGATTATTTGTTTTTCTGGCCATCTGTGTATTATTTATCGCCTGCATCAATTACATGAATCTTTCAACTGCTAAGTCGGAGAAACGTGCCCGTGAGGTAGGTGTTAGAAAGGCTTTAGGTTCTACCAGAAATACAATAATGGGACAGTTTATGGTAGAATCAATACTGCTGTCTTTTTTAGCAATGTTAATTGCCTTTACACTGCTCGAAGTCTCGTTGCCTTACTTTAACAATCTGCTCAATGTTTCGATCAAAATTGATTACAATGCTTATCAGTTTTGGAGCGTATTACTTGCTATGGTTCTGGTAACCGGTTTGCTTGCTGGTAGTTATCCTGCATTTTACCTTTCATCATTTATACCCGTAAAGGTATTAAAGGGGTTTAAAGGTTCTGCAGGCTCGCTTTCCATTCGTAGGGTGCTTGTGATTTTTCAATTCAGTCTATCCATTTGCATGATTATTTCTGCAATCGTAATTTATAAGCAAATTCAGTATATGCGGGATAAGCCGCTGGGTTTTGATGTTGCTGCTTTGGCTCAAATAGATTTAGAAGGTGAACTGACGAAACCTGGTAAACTCGAAATTTTTAAAAACGAACTCAAAAGAGCTGGAGCCATTGAATTGGCAACTGAATACGCAAGTACTTTTACAAGTGGCGGGAATATAACAGGAGACATTTCCTGGCCTAACAAACCTAAAAATGATGTTTCGATAGTCAGTTACAGAAGTATAGGGTTTGATTTTGCAAATACAGCTGGCGTGAAACTTGTTGCAGGACGAGATTTTTCTTCAAAATTCTCTGCCGATACATCAACATCTTTAATTCTTAATCAAGAGGCTGTTAAATTGATGGGCTTAAAGAATCCTATTGGAACGGTAATCCACTGGGGAGATAATCCACCGCTTAAAGTTGTAGGTGTTGTGCAAGATTTTTTCAACGAATCGCTTGGCGCAAAGGTTTCGCCGACAGTTTACTATTATAATCTTCGCGATAGCAAATCTTTGCTATTAAAATTGAGCACAAAACAATCGCTTACCTCATCAATTGAAATGATAAAACAAGTTAGCCAACGTTTAAATCCTGCTTATCCAATTGAAGTGAAACTGGTTAGTCAGGGCATGGCCGAAAAACTTAAGCGCGAAAAGTTGCTCAGCGTACTTTCCAATATTTTTGGAGGATTCGCCATTTTTATTTCCTGCTTAGGTTTATTGGGTTTAGCGCTATACACTGCTGAACAGCGCAGTAAAGAAATTAGTATCCGTAAAGTATTGGGTGCCAATCTTTCTGATATCTTGGTCCTTTTGAACAAAGATTTCATGAAACTGGTAATCATATCCAATGTGATCGCTATCCCGGTAGCTTATATTCTGGTTGCCAAATGGCTCGAGAAATATGATTATAAGATTACCATTAACCCATGGCCTTTTTTGCTCGCCCTTTTAACCTCGGTAATTATTGCCATTTTAACGGTAAGCCTGCAAACCTTTAAAGTGGCCAAAGCAAACGCAGTTGATGCACTTAAATATGAATAAGGGTAAAAGGCTAAAAGGTTGAGGGCGTAAGGTTAACGCGCCCAGACCTTAAACCCTACACCCTAAAACCTTACGCCTTATGTTCAGATTAAACTTAAAAATTGCACTACGCAACCTTTGGAGAAACAAAGTAATTACCTTCATAAATATTGGTGGCTTAGCTATTGCATTAGCTGCATTTATTTTGGTAACCATGTATTTTACTTATGAAACAGGTTTTGACAGGGAAAATCCTAATTACAATGATATTTATATAGTAGGAAGACAGTTGCCTGATTTCAAGACCAATAATACTCCGCCACCGTTGGGTAAAGCCATTAAAGCAGAAATGCCAGAAGTAGTTGCAGTTGGTACCATGAAAATGAGCTTTTTTGAATTTCCGGTTAACAGCGACCACGGTGTTGTTTTTTTAAGTAAATGTCTGTATCTCGATTATGACGCTGCAAAAATGTTTAACATTAAACCTAATAATGGTTTAATTAAACCGGAAAGTACAACCGAAAATCTGTTTTACCTGAGCAACGAAAATTATAAAACGCTTTTCCCTCATAATAAAGATAATAAGCCTGAAATGATTGGGATTGGCGGTAAATCTTCAGGTATAACCGGCAAACTGAGCGGAAGTATTTTTGCAGATCCCCATTCTAATATTACTTTCGATGCCATTTCGTTGGTAAAAGAAATGGGTTTGGGAGAAAACTATGGCTATAATAACTACAACACTTATATTCAGGTAAAACCGGGCACAGATATCCAGGCAATTGAAGCCAAAATTAATACCCTTTATAAAAAGGAAATGCTTAAAGATGGAGAAGATCCCAATAATAAGACTTTTAAAGCAACAAAAGCCTTTCTCGATCCTTTAAAAAACCAACACCTTAAACCAAAGGCTGGTACCGATGCCAATTATAAAGTACTAATGGCTTTATCTGTTTTAGGGATTTTGATCTTGGTCATTGCCTGTATCAACTTTACCAATCTGAGTATAGCACAGGCAACCAAACGGGCAAAAGAGGTAGGTGTTAAAAAAGTGATGGGTGCTTATCGCTTCCAGCTTGCCTTTCAGTTTTTAACCGAAATTTTAATCCAGTGTTTAGCAGCGACGATATTAGGACTGATTATGGCCGAAATCATCTTGCCGAAATTTAATAACCTGTTCGTGGTCAATTTATCCATTTGGGTAGCCAATAGTGCCTTATTCTGGCAATTGCCGCTTATCTTAATTTTTATTACCCTAATTGCCGGTATTTATCCTGCAATGGTTTTATCAGGTTTTAAACCTGCCCTTGTTTTAAAAGGCAATTTTCAAACCAGCAAACAAAGTTATTGGTTGCGCAATAGCTTATTGGTGTTTCAGTTTAGCATAGCTGTAATTTTTATTATAGGTCTACTCATTATCAATTCCCAGCTGAAATACATGCGTACCCAGGATGTTGGTTTTAAACCCGAGCAAGTGGTGTACATTAAAAACCTTGCATATTTTGTCTCGCCAAGCAAATTCGATCCGATAAGGGATAAAATGGCCAAGATTCCGGGGGTGAAATCGGTTACCGTTACCAATGCCTTGCCAGACGGTTCTGATGGCGGGAAAAATAAATATACTGTAGATGGAAAGGAACAAACTTTAAGTTTTACTGATGTAGATTTTGATTATTTCGAAACGTTAGGTATTAAGATAAAAGAAGGCAGAACATTCTCCAGAGAATTTAATACCGATACGGCAAATTCTGCTATACTTAATGAAGCTGCAGTAGCAAAGTATGGATTAACCAGTCCAATAGGTAAAATCATAAAGGGCTGCCAGAATAAAGAATATAAGATTGTAGGCGTGATAAAAGATTTTAAAGCACTTGGATTTGAGAAAGCAGTAGAGCCTGCCATTTACGCGATAAATGATCCCTGTGGAAATCCTAAAACAGAAATTATGCTAAAAATAGAAGAAAGCAAGATGTCTGAAGTGCTAAGTACCTTAAAATCGCAATGGCCGGAGATTAATAAGTTGGACGGAGATAATTTCCGTTACCAATTTCTGGATGAAATGTATGGTAAACTCTTTAAAAAACAAGAACAGTTACAGTCTGTCTTTTTTGCTGCTGCAATGCTCACCATTTTTATTGCAATACTGGGTTTATTTGCTTTTGCAAAATACATTACCACTGGTAGAATGAAGGAAATTGCAGTAAGGAAAATTCTTGGTGCAAGTCATTTACAGATTTTCAAGCTCATTAATAGCTCATTCTTTGTTATGGTGCTTATAGCCAATATTATTTCCTGGCCATTGGCATACATATTAACCAAAAAGTGGCTCGAAACCTTTGCATATCGAATCGATCTGCCACTTTTTCCTTTTTTAATCAGTGCAGCCCTAACTATTTTGTTAACCATTATAACCGTAAGCATCCAGGCAAACAGTGCCGTAAAAGCAAACCCTGTTGATGCACTTAAATATGAATAAGACCTGCGAGTGGCGTTTGGCGATAGGCGATAAATTTTCGCTAACCTCCAAACGCTTCACGCTAAACCTCACTCAACATGTTTAAACTTAACTTAAAAATCGCCTGGCGAAACCTTTGGAAAAACAAGGGCTACACGCTTATCAATATTCTTGGTTTATCAATTGGGATGGCAAGTTGTATTTTGATATTTATTTTTATCCGTTTTCAACTCAGTTTTGATGAAGGTTATAAAAATGCAGATCGGATTTATAGGGTAGTTACGGATTGGAAGTACAATGCTTTCGATGATTTCTCTGCAGGAGTACCCATACCTTTTACAGCTGCAGCGAGAAATGAGATCGCTGGGATAGAAAAGATAGGTGCAATTGCCAAATTAGAAGATATTATACACATTAAGGATAATTCAGGCAGGGAAATTTTAAAAAGTCAGGAAAACTTGTTTTTCGCCGAACCCGATTTTTTTGATGTAATTCATATCAACTGGAAGTACGGCAAACCGGCAGAAGCTTTAAAAGCCCCTAATAGCGTTGCCCTATCTGAGGCGATGGCCATTAAGTATTTTGGCAGCATACAAAATGCAATTGGTAAAAGTATTACCATGGGGACCAAAACACAGCTAAGTGTTACTGGAATATTTCAGGATATGCCGCAGAATAGCAGCTTCCCTTTAAAAATAGTGATCACTTATCAAAATTTATATGATTATTACGGTAACCGCGACTGTTGGGATTGTATCAATTCGAGTTTAAGTAGTTATGTGTTGCTTAAAGAAGGACTGAGCAAATCAGATCTTGATGGAGCAATGGCAAAATTCAATAAAAAATATTATGCAGATAAGAAAATTGAGGGCAATCAGGTCAACAGGCTTCAGCCATTAAAAGAGATTCATTTTGATGATCGTTATGATAATTTTGTAAATGCAACAATTGCCAGGAGCCAGATTTATGGACTTGCCATTATTGGATTGTTTTTAATTTGTACGGCTTGTATCAATTTTATTAATTTAAATACAGCACAGGCTGTCAACCGATCTAAAGAGGTTGGTGTGAGGAAAGTAATGGGGGGCAAGCGCAAGCAGCTTATTGTACAGTTTTTAACCGAAACCGTTGTACTGGTTTTAATCGCACTTTTAATTGCCTGTATCATCAGTGAGTTGGCTATACCCGCTATGCAGAACCTATTTAAAAATCAGATCAGCTTTAGTTTATTCGGGCATCCGGTTATTTTTGTGTTTATGATTCTGCTGGTTGCATTTGTTGGCTTTTTGGCCGGCTTTTATCCGGCAATGATCATATCAGGTTTTAATCCGGCGTTGGCTATAAAAAATAAAGTTACCCTTAACAACAACGGTCTAAGCCTGCGTAAAATTTTGGTGGTGGTGCAGTTTGCAATTACTGTTATACTCATTATCGGTACCATTGTAATTGTAAATCAAATGGACTACCTGCAGCAGAAACCGTTGGGTTTTAATTCATCCACAGTGGTAATGGTGGGGATGCCAGGAGACCAGGTGAGTAAAGAGAAGCGGAGTGTTTTTAAAGAAAGGATTTTAAAAATATCCGGTGTACAACTGTTGAGCTATTGCCAGTCGCCACCCTTATCCCAGGATATAAATTCGACCAATTTTACTTTTAATGGAGCGAAAAATAAAGATTTTGAGGTAAGAACCTGTAAGGTCGATGAAAATTATTTTAAACTTTTCGATTTAAAGATCATTGCCGGAAAAGTCTTTATGAAGAGCGATACGGCCAATGGTTATGTGGTTAACGAAACATTTTTGAAAAAAGTAGGCATAACGAAGCCCGAAAATGCCCTTGGTAAAATGATCAATGCCACAGGTATTAATATTCCGATTGTAGGAGTGGTAAAGGACTACAATGATAAATCGTTAAAAGAGAAAATATCCGGTCTGGCTATTTCTGCCGATAAAAATCAATATTGGCAAGCTGCAATAAAGTTAGAGGGCAAACAGCTTGTATCTTCTATGAACCAGATAGAAACCTTGTGGAACAGTACGTTCCCGAATAATATTTATAATGCAGATTTTGTTGATGACCGGATAAAGGGCTATTATGAAAGTGAACACATCATGGGGGTATTATTTAAAGTGTTTGCCAGTGTAATCATTTTCATCTCGTTTATAGGCTTGTTTGGCCTGATTTCATTTGTGGCTATGCAACGCACCAGGGAGGTAGCCATCCGGAAAGTTTTGGGCGCATCTACCTTACAGCTGGTTAAAATGCTGAATGGCTCTTTTTTATTGATGGTGTTTGTTGCAAATGTAGTAGCATGGCCATTAGCCTATCTTTTTGTGAGTAAATGGCTTTCTGGTTTTGCCTATCGGATAGATCTGAGCGTTTGGCCTTTTGCTATGGCTATGGTGATATCAATGCTGATTACTTTAATAACAGTAAGCTTTCGATCTTATAAAGCCGCGAATTCAAATACTATTGATGCGCTTAAATATGAATAAAGGTGCAAGGTTTAAGGTTGAGGGCGTAAGACTAAAGCGCCCAGACCTTAAACCCTACACCCTAAACCTTACACTTTATGTTTAAACTCAACCTAAAAATCGCACTGCGTAATCTATTTAGAAACAAAGTTTATGCAGCTATAAACATTGGTGGTTTGGCTATTGGCTTAACCTCTTGTTTGTTATTAATGTTATATGCTACTTATGAATGGGGCTACGATAAGCAGTTTAAAAACTCACCTCATATTTATCAGGCCATGATCAATTTAAATGATCAGAAAGGCCAAGTAATTAGAACCATTGATCAATCGCAGAATGTGATGTTAGGCGCCCTTAAAGAGGAGTTTCCTGATGTGATGTATGGTGCCAGGGCTACAGCTGTTTATAAAAGGTTGGTTGCTAACGGCGAAGAAAGTTTAAAGCTAGATAGCAGGTATGTTGATGCTGATTTTTTGCGGTTATTTAACTATGATTTCATAAGTGGAAACCCAGCGAAAGCATTAAACGATCCGAATTCTATTGTACTAACCGAAACGGCAGCAAAAAGGATATTTGGTAAAACTGATATACTGAATCAAAAAGTGCGTTTTGAAAACCAGGTTGATTTAAAAGTTACCGCAGTAATAAAAGACCTTCCAACCAATGTTACCTATGGTTTCGAATCGTTAACAACATGGTCTTTATATGAAAATTTAAATCAATGGCCGAAAAAACCAAATTGGGGAAGCCACGATTATTATACTTTATTAAAACTAAATGAACATACCGATGTTGCCGCCTTTAATGCAAAATTAAAGGGTTTTATAGGTAATCATTTTTCGGCAGCTAAAGAAGATGTATTTATTTATCCGTTAACAAAATTGCACTTGTACGGAACCTTTTTAAATGGCAAAAGTATTGGCGGCAATATTTCCCAGGTGCAACTATTTGTTGGCTTATCCATAGGTATCCTCCTTATTGCCTGTATTAATTTTATGAATTTGGCAACAGCCAGCACACAGGGTAGGGCAAAAGAAATTGGTGTTAAAAAAACAATGGGTGCATCCAGAACAGATCTGATTTTTCAGTTTATGTTAGAGTCGTTTGTTTTAACATTAATCAGTATCCTGCTTAGCATTATTATCCTCGAATTTAGCCTACCTATATTTAATCGGTTATTGGGGATTGAAATTGTTTTTGATTATTTAAACCCAATTAATTGGTTACTGATTTTTGGTGTTCTGATTATAACGGGTTTTATATCAGGAAGCTATCCTTCATTTTATCTTTCCGGATTTAACGTTATACAATCGCTCAAAAAAACTTTAAATTTTAAGAGCGGATACAGTTTAACCTTCAGACAGGTTTTGGTAGTTGTTCAATTTAGCTTTTCGATCGTGTTAATTGCAGCAACTATAACCATTTACAAACAGATTCAGTTTATTAAAAATACACCTCTAGGCTACAGATCAACCGGGTTATTAGAAATACCTCATGAAGGATTATTGTATGAAAAATTCAATCTATTAAAAACAAGGCTGTTATCTAGCGGAGCTGTGGTTGGCGTAACACAATCATCAGGCAGTATTTCGAATAAAAACAGCAGCATCAGAGGTTTAGGTTGGGATGGAATGACAGAAAGTGACAAAATGGTAGATTTCGATCAAATTTACACCACTTATGATTTTATCAAAACGACAAATATTAAATTGTTGGCTGGGAGAGATTTTAATCAAAAATTTGCATCGGATACAGCTGCTTTACTATTAAGTAAAAAAGCTGTTGAAGTAATGCATTTAAAAAATCCAATTGGCGCCAGGATTTTATATCAAGGTGCTCAGCGGAATGTAGTGGGGGTTTTTGAAAATATAGTTTGGGGAGATCCCAGTAAGGTGGCGGCACCGATGGTTATTGCCTATGCAGATATCAGCGATGTAATTACGATGCGGTTAAATCCTGTTAAAAGCTTAAACGAGAGTGTTGGTGTAATTGATAAGCTGGTAAAAGAAATAAACCCAAATTTTCCTGTCGAGATAAAATTTATTGATAGCTTAAATGAAATTAAATTAAAGAATGAGAAGATTTTAGGCACTTTGGCCAATCTGTTTGGTTGTTTAGCCATTTTTGTGTCCTGCTTGGGTTTATTTGGTCTTTCATCTTTTAGTACCTCACAAAGAATAAAAGAAGTAAGTATTCGTAAAATCCTGGGTGCTTCAATTACAGAACTAATGACCTTACTCTCATTAAATTTTATAAAATTAATATTTATAGCAATTGTAATATCTCTTCCAATTGCATACTATATCATGCACGGTTGGTTGCAACATTTCGAATTAAGAACATCTTTAAGTTTATGGATGTTTGTATTAACTGCGATACTTACTTTGTTGATTTCCATTTTAACAATTACCTGGCAAACCTACCGTGCTGCAAAAATAAATGCTGTTGAGGCCTTAAAATACGAATAAAACCTGCGTACAGTGTTTGGTACTCAGCGATAATCTCCGCCAACCACTTTTCGCTAAACCCTAAAAATATGATACAACTTAATAACATCGAAAAATACTACGCAAACAAAGGAATTAAAAACTACGTGTTGCGTTTGGTTACCACAACAATTAAACAGGGAGAATTTGTTTCCATTATGGGGCCATCAGGTGCAGGAAAATCTACTTTGCTCAATATTATTGGCATGCTTGAAGAACCAACTTATGGTTCGTATGAATTTTTGGGCGAAGATGTAACTTCGTTGAATGAGCGTAAACGCATTGAACTTTACCGAAATCACATCGG
This sequence comes from Pedobacter sp. R-06, assembly GCF_049913135.1. Classification (NCBI taxonomy): domain Bacteria; kingdom Pseudomonadati; phylum Bacteroidota; class Sphingobacteriia; order Sphingobacteriales; family Sphingobacteriaceae; genus Pedobacter; species Pedobacter sp. R-06. The sequence goes on from NZ_CP183977.1 coordinate 1,097,082, forward strand.
TTTTGTTTTTCAGGCTTACCACTTAATTGATGAAATGACAGTTTACGAAAATATTGAAGCCCCATTACTGTACAAAAAAGTAGGTAGCTCCGAGCGGGCAAGTAGAATTGCCGACCTGTTAGACCGCTTTAATATTGTTGCGAAAAAAGATTTATTCCCTAATCAACTTTCAGGCGGGCAGCAACAATTGGTTGGTATAGCAAGGGCATTGGCCGCTCAACCATCTATAATTCTGGCTGATGAGCCAACGGGTAATTTGCAGTCGGCACAGGCAGAAGAAATTATGACGTTGTTTAAAAAATTAAATCAGGAAGATGGTATTACCATTATCCAGGTTACACACTCTGAGAAAAATGCACAATACGGAAATAGGATTTTGCACATTGCCGATGGTGTAGTAAAGGAGGATGTGGCGGTAGGTTAAACCAATTTTATTAAGTTAAGCTTTTGTTTGGAGATATAAACACACCTGAAATATTAAAGGCTGTGTTTATCTAACTAACTCATTGTTTTAATTGGTGGAATGTATGTAGTTTGTATACCGTTACTAATCATGGTGAAAAACTTCTTCCATAGGGCTCCAGGTTTCGCCTTTTGCGGCGGCATCGGGTAAAGGGATTTGAATCGGTGCAGTTTCTTTCCACCAACGTTGTGTAGTGGTGTCAGCTGCCATCTTTTTCATATCGGCAGCAAAATCAGTCCCGGTATACTCGAAATAGCTGAAAAGATATAGTTTACCCTCAATTTCTTTTAAATAAATGGAATAATTATGGATGTTGCATTCGGTTATTTTTTTTAATACTCCATGCCACGCTGCAGCATGTAACTTTTTGTAATAAGCCATTTTTTCGGATTTTAGGCCCGTAATGCTGCTATAACGCAACACTTTGTTTGCTGCTTTTGATGATTTGCTTTCTTTTTTTGCAGGAGGGTTACAGGCGTACACCATTAGCGCCAAGGCTAATGTCAGGAAATACATTGCTTTTAAAATTTTCATATTTGCCTTTTTTAAATATCGGTTTATTTAAATAATTGGAATATTTTCGGTGTTCCCGTTTAATTCCAGCACTACAATATAATCTGACTGGCTGGCTTGGTTAGCAGGAAGTTGCACTGCAATATCATCCTTTTGCAACACGTTAACAGTTTGGTTATTTAAAAGGTATGCTTTTTTAACTTTTAAACCTGGGATGTTTTTTAAATTAAGCTTAGTCAGACTGGAATTTAATACATGCAAATAGATTTTATTTCCTTTTCTGGTAGTGGCATATTCATCATTAGGCTGGTAGGGGCCACCCAAAGTACCATAAATGGCTTCACCATTCGTTTTTAACCAATCGCCAATTTCTTTTAATCGCTCTATCTGGCGGGCCTCAATTCTGCCATCTGGCATAGGACCGACATTTAATAAAAGATTGCCATTGCCACCTGCCGTTTTCGATATAATTTCAAGGCATTGTTTCAACGGTTTCATTTTATCATTTGGTTTCCAGGCCCATTGGTTGCAAATCGTAAAACAGCTTTCCCAGGGAGTTTGCATATTTAATTTTCCTACTACTTGTTCAGGCGTGTCGTAATCGCCTATCATTTTAGAAGCATCAATGTTTTTATTTTCCATTGCGGCAAACTCTTTTCCCAATCGGTTATTGATAATGACAGTTGGTTTTAAATTTTTGAGATAGGCATACAGATCTTTACCCATTTCGTCGGTCCAGGGTTTTTCCCATTGCCCATCAAACCAGAGCATATAAGGATCATATTTGGTAATGAGTTCTTTTAGCTGGTTTTTCATATAGACCACATAACGGCTCATGTCTGATTTGGGATCAATTGTTTGTTTTTTTGGCGAGTGGATTGGATAATCTGGATGGTGCCAGTCTAATACTGAATAATAAATACAGAATTTAATCCCCTGTTTTTTACAAGCTTCATTTAATGCGCCAACTATATCTTTCTTGTATGGCGTGTTGGTGATGTTAAAATCGGTATAAACTGTTGGCCATAAACAGAATCCATCGTGATGACGAGCGGTAATGGTCAGGTATTTCATTCCGGCATCTTTTGCTGTTTTTACAATGGCATCGGCATCAAATAGAACCGGATTGAATTCTTTATAGAGATTGTCATAATCTTCGGTTGGAACCTGCTCGCCACGGCTCCAGCCAATTTCAGTGCCCCGTAAACTTACAGGCCCCCAGTGAATGAACATCCCGAAGCGTTTATCCATAAAATCGTTTATGGGCGATGGTTTACTGTTTTTGGATTGCGCAACTACTTGTAAAGCTATGGTAAAGGCTAAAACGCATACTAAAGTGACACGGTTAATGACTTTGTAGGATAAGGGATATTTGATCTGTATCATATATTAATTTTTTTTAAAATGTTAATTTATTAACTGCTATGTCTGATTTTACTTATTATGGTATAGCTTTTCCTGATCATTTAGCCAGCTATTTAAAATAAACATATAGCACGCCCATTATAGCCAATAAGAGCATGGATAGAAATTTGTAGTTTCCTATGCCCCTCCAGCCTTTGCTTTTGAGCGGTTCCCAAATAGACGTCCAATACAAGGTTTCGCTTTGAGCGGTGTGTTTTACAGGGTAGATATAAGAAAATATAACCTGTATCAACACACAGATGCAGAATAGGTAAAAAGCCATCATCATGAAGGGGATTTTACCAATTAAAGTTTCTGCTCCATATACTTTGTTTATCGCAAAAACACCCGCGCCAATAATAGACCCCAGTAACAAAGTATATTGCGCCCCTTTTGCCGATGCTTTTTTCCAAAATACACCCAATAAAAATACGCAAGTAATGGGCGGAGCAATATGTGCAATTACATCGTTAATGCCATTGAAAAGACTTTCATAGCTATTTAGTAATGGCAATAGGCCTATTGAAACGGCTAAGGCGATACCCGCCGACCAGCGACCTACGCTAACTAATTTTTTATCGCTGGTTTTGGGTTTAAATCTTTTGTATAAATCATAACTACTTAATGTGGCAATAGAATTTAAAGCACCCGCAATTTGACTCATTAAGCCAGACAATAATGCGGCTACCAAAATACCAACTAATCCTTTTGGCAAAAGCTGGGTAATCATTAAAGTATAAATGCCTTTGGTGTTCAACACGGTTTCGCCATTGGCGCCAACAGTTTGTAAACTCGATAAATCCATGGTGCCCGATTTATATAAGATATAGGAAAACAAACCAGGGAGCACGAAAATAAATACCGGTAAAATTTTGATAAAACCGCAAAACAGCGAGCCTACACGGGCATGGTTTTCGTCTTTTGCACCTAAAACACGTTGCACAATAGTTTGATCGGCGCACCAGTACCAGATACCCAAAACGGGATAGCCTAAAAATACGGCTATCCAGCTCATTCCGCTCTTATCTCCAATCGGGCGTACCATACTGAGTTTATCCATCGCATTTTCTTTCTGTAGTATAGCTGTCATATGATCCCATCCGCCAACTTTATTCCAGGCAAAATAGGTAATGATAATGGCTCCGGTAATGAGCACCAAACTTTGTATGGTCTCAGTAACTACTACTGCCCTTAAGCCACCAATAATGGTATATAGTCCGGTTAGTAAGGCGATTACCACTATGCTTACGTACATGTCGATACCAAATAGGGTTTCGAGTACGATGCCGCCCGCTAAAAAAGAAAAGGCAATATGGATGATGATGGCCGATAAAATGGAAATGAGTGCCAGCCAATCTCTGCAGGCACGGTTATATCTTCGTTCTAAAAAATCGGGTAAAGTAGAAATGCCAGAACGGATATAGAAAGGAATAAATAACAAGGCCAAAAGGATAAGGGTAAATGCTGCCATCCATTCAAAATTGCCATTTAAAAGCCCGCTGTCGAATCCGCTCTGTGCCAAACTTACCAAATGGAGGCACGAAATGTTTGTTGCAAATAATGCCAGGCCAATCATCGGCCATTTTAAAGTTTTGCCTGCCAAAAAGTATTCACCACTGGTGGTTTCTTCGTTTTTCTTTTTTCGCGTTCCGCTCCATAAGCCTATGGTTACAATAAAAAGTATATAGGCAATGGTAATTACGATATCGGTTGTACTGATCATATTTGGTTAGATTTTGGTTATTTTAAATCACAGCTACTTCCTATCTCTCGCGGGGTGATGTAAACTCCCTTTTCAATTTTAATCGGGTTTTTAAAGTGTTGTTTTAAATGGGGGATGTGTTCTAAAAACAAAGCTTCGTGTCCCATAGCAATGTGGTTGAAGAGTACCAGATGCTGATGTAACTGTCCCATATCGCCAACGTGTGGTACTACGGGTACGCCAAATTTTTTACATAACAAACTAATCGTGATGAACTCGCTAACACCACCTACACGCACGGCATCTACCTGGGCAAAACCCGTACAGCCAGTTTGCAGATAGTTTTTAAAAATAATGCGGTTGGGTACATGTTCTCCCAAAGCCAATTTAACAGGCGCAATTTCTTTGGCCAAAGTCTGGTGCGCCAATACATCATCAGGGTGTGTAGGTTCTTCAACCCAAAAAGGATTCATATTTTTAAGCTCATTACATATTGAAATAGCTTGCGGTAGTGTCCATTGTTGGTTGGCATCTAACATTACTTTAGCGGTTTCACCAGCAACTTCGCGTACAATGTTTGCCCTTCTAATATCACGTTTAGGATCAGTTGATCCGACTTTAAGTTTCATTGCGGTAAAACCATTGGCAATAGCTTTTTTGCAGTTCTCGCGTACTTTTTCGTCGTCGTAATTAAACCAGCCTACAGAAGTGTCATAACCTGGATAACCGATATCGAGAATACCTTCTCTCGATTTTTTTGAATCAGTTTGGCTTTGCAGCATGGCTATTGCGTCTTCTTTAGTGAGAACATCTTCCAGGTAGGAGAGATCGAGGGTATTTACAATTTCTTCAGGACTTAAATCAATCAGGAGTTTCCAAAGCGGTACACCACGTTTTTTTGCCCACAAATCGTAACAGGCATTGGTTACAGAAGCTAAGCCTAAATGCACAACACCTTTGTGTGGACCCAACCATCTAAATTGTTGTTCGTTTGATAAAGTGCGAAAAGTCTGCCCAAAATCGCTCATCAATTCTTCAATATCTTGTCCCTTTAGCGTATTGGCATAAAACTGAGCTGCATTGCAAACCAAATCGTTGCCAGCCCCCAGTGTAAAGGCTAATCCCGTTCCTGTAATACCATTCTCGTCGGTTAAATTGGTAACTGCATAGGAGTATTGAGGGTCTTTGTGGATGGCATCGCTGCCTGCACCGGTTGATAGTTCAAATCGTTTGTCACTAATTTCTATTTTGTTTATCATGTTCGTAATCTGGATTATATAATGGTTCTGTACCCCAATTCTGCTCCGCCACTTACCGGTAAAATGGTTCCTGTTATAAATCTGGCAGCATCGCTCAGTAAGAATAAGCAGGCATCTGCAATTACGTCGCCAGCTGGTATACCGCCTAAAGGCTGAAGTTTATCTAAGTAATGCTGTATTTCTTCTTTATTGGATTGTTCTTTACTCCATAACTGTAAGGTTGGGGTATTAATCGCTGCAGGCGAAACCGCGTTAACACGTATTTGGTATGGTGCATAATCTAAAGCCATAGCCTTTGTCAGTGCATTAATTGCACCCTTTGTAGCTACATAAGCTGCATGATTGTCTTGCCCGATAGTACCTACCATCGAGCTGGTATTTAAAATACAACCCTTTGTTTTTTTAAGATACTCGATGCTATAACGAGTGGTATATAAAATGCTCTTTAAGTTAACATTCATCAGCAGGTCCCACTCCGCATCTGTGGTTTGATCAAGCGTTTTTGAAGGATGCGCAATCCCCGCATTATTATGGATGGCATCTATATTACCAAACTTTTGAATGATGGCTTTAAAAGCAGATTCAACTTCATTTTCATTAACCAAGTTGCAAGTTATGGCTATTTTTTGTTCGGTTTCGAGTTCATTTAGTTTGTTTTTGGCTATTGGGTTTTTATCCAGGATACAAACAATAGCACCAGCTTTTGAATACGCCTTTGCACATTCCCAGCCAATGCCATCGGCACCTCCTGTTAGTACAATAATTTTATGATGAAGCATGTTGGTTAATTCGGTTAGTATTTGTAATAGCTAATTTATTAAGGAAAAAAGAGATAAACTGAAGTATAATTTGCTGATAGTGATGTTATATTAGCTTCTTTATTAAATTTATTTATTTTAATTGATAATTTAAGGTGTTAAATGGTAAATTAGTTTTCTCATAACCAAATAGCTGTCATAAGTGCCAAAACTGATGGTAAAGAAAATAATCTGTATTAAATGAAACCGATTTTTGCCAAAATACTAGATGGGAAAATAAATGATGTTTACGGCATAAAGGTTGTAGACGCACCTTACTTTTCTACCGAATTTCATTTTCATGAAGAATGCCAGCTCACCTATAACGTTGAGAGTGAAGGGCGACGCATGATCGGTGATAGTATTGAAGATTTTAATAACGAAGATATGATTTTTGTAGGCTCTAATTTGCCTCATGTATGGCACAATAGCCAACAGTATTTTAGCGATTCTACACCAAATACCCATGCACATTCAATTTCACTTTTTATCCACCCCGAAAAAATACTGGATATTTTCCATGAGCCAGAGAACATACAAAAGCTTAAAAACTTTTTCCAATTGGCTAAACGTGGAATGAAATTTAACCTTTCGGCCAGAAAGGAGATAAAACCTTTGTTGTTAAAAATTGCCCGGGCCAGAGAAGAAATTATCCGTTTAATAGGGGTGCTGGAAATTTTAAACTTGCTTTGTCAAAACAAAGATTATGTTTTACTGGCCAGCCCGGGCTATACCAATAACTACCAGTTAAAAGATAATGATAGAATGGACAAGATTTTGAAATATGTTTTTGATAATTTTAATAAAGAGATATTGCTGGTAGATGCTGCTGAGATGACCAATATGAATAAGCAGGCTTTTTGCAGATACTTTAAGAATCGGACACAGAAAACTTTTGTAACCTTTGTTAATGAAGTAAGAATTGGTCATGCCTGCAAATTAATTGCTGAAAGTGATCATCAAATAAACGAAATGGCTTATATATGTGGCTTTAATAGTCTTTCTAATTTTAACAAATTTTTTAAGCTGGCAAAAGGTGTTACCCCAAAAGAATATAAGAAAATGCTAATTGTAGATTGATCAGTTAAAAACTTGCTGAAGATTAAACCTTGAAAAGACTTCCTTTAAACAGACTAATCTTTTCTTTCACCTATATTTGCCACATGCAAAAATCATTTATCGATCAAATGGGCAGGGAAATTTCTATCAATTTCCCACCTAAACGGATTATTTCTGTTGTGCCCTCGCAAACAGAATTGTTATTTGATTTAGGATTGGATAAGGAAATTATAGGATTGACCAAATTTTGTATCCATCCGATAGAAAAATTTGCAGAAAGAACCAAGGTTGGTGGAACAAAAAAACTTAACATCGATTTAATCAAAGATTTAAAACCAGATCTGATTATTGGGAACAAAGAAGAAAATACGCAAAGTGATATAGAAGAGCTTGCAGCAGACTTTCCGGTTTGGATGAGCGACATTTTTACTTTAGATGATGCCATAAAGACTATTGGCCAGATAGGGGAGCTTGTAGATCGCGAACCAGAGGCTAGTTACCTTAATCACCTTATTGCAACAGGATTTAACGATCTTAAGACACTTGCACTTCAACATCGTATCGATAAAAAGGTAGCCTACCTCATCTGGCGTAAACCCTATATGGTTGCTGGAAAAAATACCTTTATTGATGATATTCTGCTGATCAACGGTATGACGAATGTGGTAACGCAAGAACGTTATCCTTTGGTTACACTAGAGGAACTGAAAACTTTAAATTGCGAACTGATCCTACTGTCGTCAGAGCCTTATCCTTTTGGCGAAAAACATATTGAAGAGATTCAAGCGGCTATTCCTGAAGCAAAAATTATGCTGGTTGATGGAGAAATGTTCAGCTGGTATGGAAGTAGATTGGTTAAAGCCGTTCAATACTTTTTTGAGTTTCAGAAGCAAATCATTAGCTTTTAAAAGCAAATTTTTATAATTTGTAGCATACGGTTAAAACGTCCCGTTATTATACCATTACAATAAAAAATCATAATTCGATGAGAAAAATATTAATACTATCCATGTTCGTAGCCGTAATTTCCGGTTGCAGTTCAATGAAAAACGGAGGAAACTCCGGTACCGTTACCGCAAGTGGAACAATTGAAAAATTAGGCATGACTACGTTTCAGTACGGTACGCATTTATTAAAAGCCGACAATAAAACTTATGCCTTAAAAAGTGCAAGCATAAATCTTGATACCTATTTAGATAAGAAGGTTACCATAAAAGGGAAAAAGGTTTCTGGCTATCCATTAGAAGGCGGACCCGAGTTGGTTGAGGTGACTTTGGTAAAGTTTTAGGTTGAGATGGCATGGCGCAAGAAGTCGTCAATTGCGAAGCCAAATTTTTCATTTGATGAAGTAATCTTAATGCGTTCGCTGGTAGCGAACGCATTAAGATTATTCATTTTTGCAGTTGTTTTTAAAGGCATTCATGAGCTCACATTCGTTCGGTTATCTTCGTATCTCGCAATGACGATTTTTTCTCCTCTCCCTGGTCTGTATCCCACAGACCATTATAACTAAATTTGTTTCTTCATAAAGTATCCCAAAGATTTGATTATTCAATTTAGTTTCTATCTTTGCAATCCTTAAAACATCCTAACCGCGGAAGTGGCGTAATTGGTAGCCGCACCAGACTTAGGATCTGGCGCTTCACGGCGTGGGGGTTCGAGTCCCTTCTTCCGCACAACAAGATCAACCGTTCCGATTTAACATCAGAACGGTTTTTTTATGGCATAGGTAATTAATTCTGTAATTGGTGTTACTGCTCAGCTATCCGTAGGAACGTTTGGTGTTTTAACCATTAATTTTTCACCTATCCTTGCCACCTAAAACTGATCGCAGTGGTTCCGATTTTTTCATCGGAAAGAACGGAGAGCAGGGCTGCATTAGCCCAAACGCTACCGGACCTGCTTTCCAAAAAAATAAATGCTTATAATTTATGCTGAAAACAAAGGCTCTGTTTCATTACTGCGTTAATCCTGCTTTAAGTTACAAGTCTTAGTGGTGTGCCCCTACAAATCGTTACAAAAACTTCTAATAGCCCTGTTATTAAAATTTTTCTCCTTAAAAATTAAAGAGTTAGCAGTTTTTGATCGAAATAATCAATAAAATATTACCGATGCCTTTTGATTATCCAATCTTGTTTCTATCTTTGCAGTCCTTACAACATCCTAACTGCGGAAGTGGCGTAATTGGTAGCCGCACCAGACTTAGGATCTGGCGCTTCACGGCGTGGGGGTTCGAGTCCCTTCTTCCGCACAACAAGATAAAGGCCGTTCCGATTTAAAAATCGGAACGGTTTTGTTTTTAAAAACATTGATTAATAAAAATTGATGTGCTGTGTCGGTTGTGGCGATATATGATTTTTTCTCAAATCTCATATCTCAATTCTCCCGTCTAACTGTACATCTTACTATATCTCATAAAAATGAATATTACACAGGAAAAAACCGGCAACTTAAATGCTGTTGTAAAAATCAAAATCGCACCTGCTGATTACACTGGAAAAGTAGAGAAAGCCATTAAAGATCAAGCTAAAAAAGCACAATTACCTGGTTTCCGTAAAGGAATGGTTCCTGCTGCCCACATTAAAAAAATGTATGGTAAAAGTATCTTGGTAGAAGAGGTTAACAACCTGTTGAACGATACTTTATCTAACTACATCGCGGAGCAAAAATTAGAAATTTTAGGTCAACCACTTCCTAAAATGGACGATGAACGCGAATTTAAATGGGATAATACAGATGATTTTGAGTTTGATTATGAGTTAGGTTTAGCGCCTGCTTTTGATGTAAATCTTTCATCTAAAGATAAATTTACAGAGTATGTAATTAAAGCTGATAAGGAAACTTTAGAAAGCCGTATCAAAAATATCCGTCGTAGCTATGGTAAAATGACTAATCCTGAGGTTTCGGCTGATGATGATGTACTTTACACTGAATTAACTCAGGTAGCTGCAGATGGTACTGCTGTTGAAGGCGGTATTACCAGTACGGCAACTGTTCGTTTAGATCAGATAAAAGATAAAAAAATCCTTAAATCGCTAATTGGTTTAAAGAAAGAAGACGAAGTAACCATCGATATCCAAAAAGCATTTGAAGATGCTGCTGTAATTGCAAAAGCTTTAAATATTTCGGAAGAAGAAGCTGCTGAGTTAAAGGCAAACTTTAAACTTCATGTTAAAAACGTTAACCGCTTAGAAGAGTCAGATTTAAACCAGGAGTTTTTTGATAAATTATTTGGTGAAGGTACGGTAACTGACGAAGCTGGTTTCAGGGCGAAAATTACTGAAGAAGTAGAGAGTATGTTTAAACAAGATGCTGAACGTAAATTATCTAACGATATTTATGAAGCACTTTTAACTAAACACAATTTCGAATTGCCTGATGAATTTTTACGTCGCTGGTTAAAGGCTACAAACGAAAAACTAACCGACGAGGAGTTGGCAGAAGGTTATGATGATTTCGCTAAAAACCTTAAATGGACTTTAATCGAAAACAAAATCATTAAAGATAACAGTATCGAGATTAAATATGAGGATGTAGTTCAGGCAGCTAAGGCTAAGTTAGATGCGCAGTTTAGAATGTATAGCCCAAGCCCACTTCCTGAAGATCAATTGGCTCAATATGCAGTTCAATTTTTACAGGAAAAAGAAAATGCAAACCGTGTTTTCGAAGAAGTAAAAGCATTAAAAACTTTCGAACAAATCAAATCTGTTGTTACTTTGGAGCAAAAAGATATTGATTACGATAAATTTATTGCGCTGGATAAAAAAGCATAGGGCAGAACGCCTGGTGATTTTAATATCATGATTATAAAATCTGATTTTGCTTAATGGTAAATTTAGATTTCAAGACTTGCTAATTTGGCAGAGAGCTATAATTGTAGGTAATAAATTAATTGATATTTCTGAGAAATTAGAAGAAATAAAAAAGTTTAGATTTGCAGAGCAGCTTCGAGGAGCTGCTCTTAGCGTATCTAATAATATTGCAGAAGATTTTTGGATCTAATTCCACACCCGATTTTCGAAGATTCTTAAATTTTGCACACTGATCTGTTTTTGAGAATGCTAATATTCTTTTAGTGTTAAATTTAAGATTACTAGTTTCTGACAAGGATTTGGCAGATTTGTTAGAAGATTTAGATATTTTAGCAAGGATGATTTCTAACCTCTCTAAAAGTTTGAAGTCATGAGCGTGCTATATTGTCATAGATTTTGATATGGTATACTCTTTGTCTAAGCAATACATAATTGAAATATTATTTATATTTTGGTTTTTTATTATTCACGAAACTATGGGGAACAGGAGCTTAAAACTCTATGCCCTCTGCTAAAAAACTCACATAATGAACATAGATTCACAAGAATTCAGAAAATTTGCCGTTAAACATCAGGGAATTGGCGGTTTACACGTAGATAAATTTATTGCTCAGGCTAATCTGAACCCTAAGAGCATGACCCCATATATCATTGAAGAACGTCAGTTGAATGTAGCGCAGATGGATGTTTTTTCAAGGTTAATGATGGACCGTATTATCTTTTTAGGTGATGCGATTTACGATCAGAATGCAAATATCATTCAGGCTCAGTTGTTGTTTTTGCAATCAACAGATGCCGATAGAGATATTCAGATCTACATTAACTCGCCAGGGGGCTCGGTTTATGCAGGTTTAGGTATTTATGATACCATGCAATATATACAGCCAGACGTAGCTACAATCTGTACAGGTATGGCCGCATCAATGGGTGCAGTTTTATTGGTAGCAGGTGCAAAAGGAAAACGTGCTGCATTACCTCACTCAAGAGTAATGATTCACCAGCCATCAGGAGGCGCACAGGGTGTGGCATCTGATATGGAGATTAACTTGAGAGAGATGTTGAAATTGAAAAAAGAATTATACGATATTATTTCAGAGCACTCTGGACAAACATATGATTGGGTAGAGAAAGCTTCAGATCGCGATTACTGGATGACAGCTGACGAGGCAAAAGGATTTGGTATGGTTGATGAGGTGTTATCGAGAAACGCAAAAAAAGATGGCGAAACAAAATAAAGAATCCCGTTGTTCATTCTGCCATTCTGGCAAGCATGAAACATTAATGTTGATTGAAGGTATGGATGCGTTTATCTGCGATAAATGTGTAACCCAGGCCAATCAATTGCTCGCGCAAGAATTAGGGACCAAAGGGACAAAAAATATTCAGGAGGCGATAAACTTATTAAAGCCTCTTGAAATTAAACAACATCTTGATCAGTATGTTATTGGCCAGGACGATGCTAAAAAGGTATTATCCGTTGCCGTTTACAATCACTATAAACGTTTAAATCAAAAAGTTGATAAAGACGAGATTGAGATTGAAAAATCGAATATCATGTTGGTGGGCGAAACTGGTACTGGTAAAACACTTTTGGCTAAAACCATTGCGAAAATTTTGCATGTGCCATTCTGTATCTGCGATGCAACTGTTTTAACAGAAGCAGGTTATGTAGGTGAAGATGTTGAAAGTATTTTAACGCGCTTGCTTCAGGCTGCTGATTATGATGTAACGGCTGCAGAACGCGGTATCGTTTACATTGATGAAGTAGATAAGGTAGCACGTAAAAGTGATAACCCATCCATTACACGTGATGTATCGGGAGAAGGTGTTCAGCAGGCTTTATTGAAAATTTTAGAAGGTACAGTTGTAAACGTTCCTCCTCAGGGCGGACGTAAGCACCCGGATCAGAAGATGATCCCGGTAAACACGAATAACATTCTATTTATCTGTGGTGGGGCATTTGATGGTATTGAACGTAAAATTGCCAACCGTTTACGCACGCAGGCGGTGGGTTATAAAGTAAAGAAAGATGAGACAGTTTTAGATCTTAAAAATCTTTATAAGTATATTACACCTCAGGATTTGAAATCTTTTGGATTAATTCCAGAATTAATTGGTCGTATACCGGTTCTTTCTCACTTAAATCCATTGGATAAAGAATCTTTAAGAAACATTTTAACCGCACCTAAAAATTCATTGATTAAGCAATATGTGAAACTTTTTGCTTATGAAGATGTAAAGCTTGTTTTTGATGAAGATGTTTTAAATTTTATTGTAGATAAAGCAATGGAATATAAACTGGGGGCACGTGGTTTAAGATCGATCTGTGAAGCGATTATGTTGGATGCGATGTTTGATACACCAACGCAGACGGATGTCAAGGAACTGCACATCAATCTCGATTACGCGATAGAGAAATTTGAAAAGGCCGACTTTAAAAAGTTGCAGGCCGCCTAAAAATTCAATCCTCTCGCGAAAGCGGGGGGATTTTTTTTTAATATAATATTTGTTAACGCCAAGCGCCACGCGCTATGCTCAAAACTAAAAGAATATGAACGAAGAAAAAGACGTAAAAAAAGACGAGGAAATTGTAGAGAAATCAAAAAAAATAAAAGAAGTAGAAAGCCCTGTTAAATCTGGGTTAAAATCGAAAGATGAAATTGTTAAAAACTGGTTGCCACGTTATACCGGTAGGCCCTTAGATCAATTTGGCGATTATATCCTGCTAACCAATTTCAGTAAGTATGTAAGCATGTTTTCGGAATGGAACGATAATGCACCGATTATGGGTTTAGATAAGCCTATGCAAAGTGTTACCGCAAATGGCATTACGATTATCAATTTTGGTATGGGAAGCCCCTTGGCAGCAACCATGATGGATTTATTGACGGCCATTAAACCTAAAGCAGTTTTGTTTTTAGGTAAATGTGGTGGTTTGAAGAAGAAAAACCAATTAGGCGATTTAATTTTACCTATTGCCGCAATCAGGGGAGAAGGTACATCAAATGATTACCTGCCGGCAGAAGTACCTGCATTGCCAGCATTCGCCTTGCAGAAAGCGATTTCTACAACCATACGCGATCATGGTAGGGATTATTGGACCGGAACCTGTTATACTACCAACCGCAGGGTTTGGGAGCACGACAAAGAGTTTAAAAAATACCTGAAAACTTTAAGGGCAATGGCTGTAGATATGGAAACTGCTACAATTTTTACTACGGCCTTTGCAAACAAAATTCCAGCCGGCGCATTGCTTTTAGTTTCCGATCAGCCGATGATTCCTGAAGGTGTTAAAACTGCTGAAAGTGATAGCAGTGTAACCGAAAAATATGTAGAAACGCACTTAAGAATCGGTATTGATTCGTTGAAACAGTTAATCAATAACGGATTGACGGTTAAACATTTGTTGTTTTAGGATGAAATCGTCGGAACTTGTTTCGGAATCTTTTTAGCGAATTGGAAATGATGTGAAATAAATTCAGCATGATGCATCGGGTTATGGCATTCGTCATCCTGAATTTATTTCAGGATCTTTTAAACTGAGTTATTGAAAGGTAAGATAGATGCTGGTCCCGAAGATTCGGGACAGCCTGACTTTATGTTGTAAATCCTGGTAAGTAACCATGCAATACCAGGTCTTCTTCGCTGTTGATGTTGTAATTGCATCTGTTGTGCAAGAGCACAATACGATCGGAAATAGCTAAAATAGACTCGTAGTAATGATCGGTAATGATAAAACCTTTGAGTGCTTTCATCCGATTGATATGGTCTTTCAATTCTTCGATCCACAGTGGCGATAATTGCGAAAATGGCTCATCGAGAAGTATGTATTGTGCATCGCTGTAAATCATTAATAAACATTCTACAAACCTGCGTTCCCCACCAGATAGATTGTAAAATCTAGCCTTTAAATGATTGGCAATAACTTCAATTTGCTGTAATTCAGCTTGTCGGTTTTTGCAAAAGATATTAATGGCCTGAAAAATACTAATCTGGTTTGGGATAAAATTATCCTGAGGCAAATAAGATAGATTGTTTGACAGATAGCCTTTTTCATATACTTTATTATTTATCTTAAGGTATTTGAAGTTCGCTTTTACACTTCCAAAAATGATCTTTAATATAGTTGATTTACCCGATCCATTTCTGCCTAATAAGCCAACCACTTCACCAACTTCGCAGTTTAAGTAAACGCTGCTTAATACTTCCCTATCTGCAAAAGTTTGGTTAACACTGTCGATAAAAAGTCTTTGCATATTGATGAAATGATTAAGATTCCGATGAAAATAATTAAATCATACAAAACTAGGTTTGTCATGATTTTTCTAAAGCCTATGCCCTGATTTTTGAAAAAGTATCCAGTAGATTGATAAAACATGAAATATATAGCAACAGAAAATAGCCAGCCGATAAATTTGATGAATACGGCAAAAGAGTAAATCCCTGGTTCCTTAAAGCCATTTAAAATGAAAAATACCGATGTGAGCAAGCTGACCAGCACATTCCATAAAAAAATGGGTTTGTATATAGCTAAGGATTTTTTGAGTAGACCAATCGACATGACTTAAAGATATAAAATTATAACGATAAACTTAGTTGTGAGTAAACAAAAAGATTGGTGCTGTATAATCGTCATTTCGATCGTGGCGGAGAAAACGTAATAAACAAAAAAAGATCGGCCAATAGCCGATCTTTTTTTGTTTCAATGAACTTAATCTCTTATCCTAAATAAGATTTTAAGATTTTACTTCTTGAAGTATGACGTAAACGCTGTAACGCTTTATCTTTAATCTGACGAACGCGTTCACGGGTTAAATTAAATTTCTCTCCAATTTCTTCCAGAGAAAGGGGATGGTTGGAACCTAAGCCGAAGAATAAAACGATAATTTCTCTTTCTCTTTCGGTTAAGGTAGATAAAGAACGTTTAATTTCTTCTGATAAAGATTCATTAATCAATGAGCTATCTGTATTTGGCTCGTGGTTTTCCAATACATCTAATAATGTATTTTCTTCACCCTGAACAAAAGGAGCATCCATAGATACGTGTCGGCCTGAATTACTAAGTGTGTCCGAAATTTTATCCACTGTAGTTTCTAAAATATCGGCAAGTTCTTCAGGAGAAGGCTCACGTTCGTATTCTTGCTCTAATTTAGAGAAAGCTTTACTGATTTTGCTTAACGAGCCTACCTGGTTTAAAGGTAAACGAACAATACGGCTTTGCTCGGCAATTGCCTGCAAAATAGATTGACGGATCCACCAAACAGCATAAGAAATGAATTTGAAACCTTTGGTTTCATCAAAACGTTTTGCCGCTTTAATTAAACCTAAGTTACCTTCATTGATTAAATCGCCTAAAGTTAAGCCCTGATTTTGATATTGTTTTGCAACAGATACAACGAAACGCAAGTTGGTCTTAGTCAATCGCTCTAATGCAGCCTGATCGCCCTCACGAATCTTCCTTGCTAAAATTACTTCCTCTTCTGCTGTTATTAAATCTACTTTGCCAATTTCGTGTAGGTATTTATCTAATGACTGACTTTCACGGTTGGTAATGGATTGCGTTATCTTGAGTTGTCTCATTTATACGAATTGTGTGCTCTTTAATTATTGAGTGTGCAAAGTTACGAAATTGTATAGCAATCCGAAAGGATAAAATGCTGAAAATGTTACTGTTTGCACAAGTTTTTTACAGTTTTACTTATAGCAAAAATCATTCCAAACAAAATTCTGACATGGTATGTCTGAATAGCTGCTTTATGATTGTTTTTCAGATATTATTTATTGTAAATCGATAAATATATTTTGAATTATAATAATTTATTATTTATGTTTGTACTTCAAATGATTGAATAAATATGACGTTTCTTAATTTTTAAACGATTTAAAGCAAATAACAAAAGTCATTATTATTAGGTGTTTTTGATCATGTAATTTTTGTCAGGTTAGTATGTATAAAAATCAAAACAAGAAATTACTCTATTACTAAGCATTAAAATAAATCTCAGGTATTACATTTTAAACAGTATGTAATTATGGAAATTAAAATAACAACCAATCAGATTTTGAAAGTCTTACATGTACTTTCGTGGATCATTTTTATCGGTCTGTGTGTCGAAGCAGGCGGGGTACTTGTTAATACAATTATTACAACGTTTATAAACCCGAAGGGTGTGCGTAACTTTTGGGATGGGGCAGATTATTTGTCAAGCGTTTACAAATTTGATCAGGGATATTTCCTGGTCATTACACTCGTTATGATTATTGTTGCTGTGCTAAAAGCAATTATGTTCTATCTAATTGTAAAATTGTTTATCGATAAAAAACTTAGTATTTCTCAGCCATTCAGTATAGAGTTGAAGCATTTTATTTTGATACAGTTTTTTTTAGCGCTTGGGATAGGTTTTTTTGCCAATTTAGGCTATAAGTATACGGTTTGGCTTACCGAACAAGGCGTTATGGCCGCTAATCTCCGATCGTTAAAAATGGACGGAGCTGATGTATGGTTCTTTATGGCTGTTGTGCTTTTTATAATTGTACAGGTTGTAAACAGAGGAATAGAAATTCAGCAAGAAAACGATTTAACGATATAAACCTTATGCCCATAATTGTAAATTTAGATGTAATGTTGGCCAGGCGTAAAATGTCGTTAACCGAATTAAGCGAACGGGTAGGGATTACGATGTCTAATTTATCGATACTGAAAACAGGTAAAGCAAAGGCTGTTCGTTTGGAAACGTTAGAGGCGATTTGTAAGGCTTTAGATTGCCAGCCGGGGGATATTTTGGAGTTTCGGGGAGCGTGATCAGAATGACCACAAACCTTTGTTAATAAACCTGATAGAACGGAAAGCCCGGAGCGCAGCGAGGACTTGAAGAGATAGCAGGACAGGAGGCCGCCATTGAAAAAAAACCGTTCATTTTCAAAAAAAAACAGTCTAAACAGATCTCTCCGTTCCGCGATGCTGCAGTCGAGATGACGACTTTCTTATGTTTTTTTGAAAAGATAGACTAAAAAAAACCTTCCAGTTTGCACTGAAAGGTTTTAGAATATGTTATTGCTTTAAGCTTTGTCTTTCGACTTTTAGCTTAAACCTATGCTTGTTCAGCCAATACTTTAGTTACTAAATCAGCTGCTTCTTTTAGCGCGATTGCTGAGTAAACCTGAAGGCCAGACTCATCAATTAATTTTTTAGCTTCTTCGGCATTTGTACCTTGTAAACGGCAGATAATTGGCACCGGAATGTTACCGATTTCTTTATAAGCATCGATTACACCTTGTGCAACACGGTCGCAACGAACAATACCACCGAAAATGTTGATTAAAATTGCTTTAACATTAGGGTCTTTCAAAATGATGTTGAAAGCCGCCTTAACCGTTTGTGCATTAGCAGTTCCACCAACGTCTAAGAAGTTAGCAGGCTCACCACCGGCCAATTTAATAATATCCATGGTAGCCATCGCTAAACCTGCACCGTTAACCATACAACCTACGTTACCATCAAGGTTAACAAAGTTCAGGTTAGAAGCACTTGCTTCAACTTCCATCGGGTCTTCTTCCGTAACATCGCGCATTGCTGCATAATCAGGGTGACGGAATAAACCGTTTTCATCCAGATTCACTTTAGCATCAACTGCAATTACTTTATCATCAGAAGTTTTTAATACCGGGTTGATTTCGAACATTGAAGAGTCGGTTGCTTCATAAGCTTTATATAAAGCAGTTACAAATTTAACCATCTCTTTAAAAGCATTACCGCTTACACCTAGGTTAAAGGCAATTTTACGCGCCTGGAAACCTTGTAAACCAACTTTAGGGTCGATTTCTTCTTTGAAAATTAAGTGTGGCGTATGTTCTGCAACTTCTTCGATATCCATACCACCTTCTGTACTGTACATGATAATGTTACGGCCTTTTGCACGATCTAACAATACAGAGATGTAGAATTCTTTGGTTTCAGAAGCACCTGGATAATAAACATCCTGGGCTACTAAAATTTTGTTCACTTTTTTACCTTCCGGACCGGTTTGAGGGGTTACCAATTGCATACCAATAATATCAGTTGCACGTTGTTTAACCTCTTCAAGGTTTTTAGCTAATTTAACACCGCCACCTTTACCGCGACCACCAGCGTGAATCTGCGCTTTAATTACAACCCAGTCAGAATTGTAATCTACTTTCAGTTGCTTAGCAGCCTCAACAGCTTGCTCAGGAGTATCGGCAACTATTCCTTCTTGAACGTTAACACCGAAACTTTTTAATATTTGTTTACCCTGGTATTCGTGAATATTCATCTGTTTATATTTTTGTCTTTATCTGTCAGATGGAGCCTATTACGATTAAAATATTATTTTAATCGCATCGGGTTCATTTGCTACAAAATTTGCCCAAAGCTACAATTTCAAACCCTTTAAACAAATAGCAATTGCCGATTTTTTCAGAAAATGAACGTTTTATGTTAATCGGGAAATTAGTGCCGGTAATGGGCACTGTTTTATGGTGTCTGCTGATTTCGCAGATATGTTTTATTTGAAAGTGAGGGGTCGGTTCTCCGTGGCGGCTAGTGGCCCTGCTTTCCGCTATAAGTCCTCGCTACGCTCCGGGCTTACCGCTACAATCAGGCTTAAAAGCGGTTGGTTCCTGTAAGATGCAAAAGATATGTTTCCGCTGTGCTAATCATCTTAAATCTGCGGGAATAAAAAAGGTTAATAGTGTTCATTAACTTCCTGCAAAAGGTGTTCCGAATATACCAACAGCTAATTCTGCCCAGATAAGGAATAAGGCCAATAAAATAACAACGAGTATTACTGTTCTTAGGGTGCCTGTTTTTAAATTTCTGATTACAAGTTCGATAGCCAAACCTGTGCTGAGTAATAATATGCCTGCGATTACAAAATCGGACAGTGTCCAATTCACTTCATTAGTAAACTGCATGGCTACTAAAGGAATAGCCAATATTGACGTTATTACACTTAAAATGATCGTAATTCTTAATTTGCCTGAATTCAATGTTTCTTGATTTTTCATGATTTTTATATTTATAATGTACAGTTAAATTGTTAATGAATTAAAACCTTTGCTCCCCGATGCAAATTGCACCGGAGAAACTAAATCCAACAAAAGTTTAGCAAAGGCGAGAGGTTAATTATGCAGGATTTTTAAAATGATGATTTAATCGTTTATGTAATAAATTATGATGCTTTTTCGATCTTTTAAGAACCCAATGAAATAATGGTTCCAATCTTCCCCCGTTTTTTTTCTTTGCCGCCAGACTATATTTTTGGCAGTGGTCAGGTTTAAAATTTCAGTAAGTGTTTCAGAAATAACTAATTCTGGGTTCTCAAATTCTTTGTTTTGATATATGTGCCGGTACAAGTTGCCATAATCCTGGTCTGATAACTTCATTAACGAAACAGAGCAATAGTTGCCATGAATATCCGGATAACTAGCTGATTTGCTAATTATTTCAGCTGATTTTGGAACAGTTTTTCTAACTACGGTTTCGTATTCTTCAAAGTAAAATGAATCTTGAGGATAAAATGCAGTATATATGGAGTAAAAAAACCATAATTGTAAAATGCTTAAAATTGAAATTATAATCCATTTCATCTTTGGACTCGATTTCTTTCTGCGGATGGAATAGACTAATACTAGTGGAAGGATTATTGAAAATGTGACTAGCAAGAAGCCGATTAAAAGTTTAAATATGAAAGTATCCATAATTATTATCTCGAAAAGTTCCTATTTCAAAATTTTATTCATGTTTATTTAATCCAAAATATTCTGCCGTATTCCAATCTTGCAGGTTCCATGATAGCCAGCTTACTTCCTGATACCGCTCTTTGAAATAACCAATACGTTTGTCCAGCTGGTCTCTATAAAAATCTGCAGTTTGAGGCTTGGCAATTTCTTTTTCATATCCCTTTTTAGCGGGAGTATAATGCAATTTTGACCTGTGTTTATCTAAAACAGGCAATGTCTTATCTGATAACGATAACAGGTAATCGACATCAATTCCCACCTGATCACTTTTCGCTAAATTGTATTTCACAATAAAAACATCCCAGTTAATTAAACTAAAAGCCAGTAAAAGAGCAAACCAGATATTTCCGTTTACTTTAAATAAATAAAATAAGGTTTTCTGTTTAGTTACTTTAATATATACGGTAACCAAACCAACGATACAGAGAACAGCAAAAACCAATACGCCAATTCTTTTATGGGTTAAACCGTAAAATTCGATGTAGTATCCATCGCGGATGAAAACAGAGATAATGAGGATAAAATTCTGAACCATCCAGCCAATGGCTAAAATTTTAAGGGTTTTACTCTTGCTATAAAAGTTTAAGTTTCCACGGAAAAAATATAGAATTACCGCCATGGCCAATATAATGCTAAAAATTAGGGCATTTGTACCATCGTGCAAATCGGCAGAGAAATTACCAGCAGGTTTGTATCCAAACCAAAGTGTAGAAATATCAATCAGATTTACACTCAGCAGCAAGAGATTCAAAGAAATAAAGGAGATGAGCCCGATAACATATTCTGTTTTCAAAGCCATTTTTTTGGTGATAATTTGACTGGTAAAGGTGTGGGCAACTTCATACCAGATGCTTTTGGGCTTCTGGCTGCGTCTTATCCTTAAAAGCCTTTCTTTGCAAGTGGCCTCAAGTTTTTCAATGCTTTTATTGTAAAAAGTAATGATAAGGCCTGCAGTTACCAATATACCCAGGCAGAAATGAAAAAAGCGAGGTAAGCTTAGATCTTGAAATATAAAGCCAAAAATACTGTTGAAAAAATTAGAAATATTAGTAAATGTTAAATCTAAATAATGTGCAAAAACTTCATTGGCACCGCTGTAAATAGCAGTAAATACAAATAAAATTATTAATGGCAGGATAATGTATTTAATCGGTCTGAAAACAGGTCTTAAACTAAATTTACCAATTTGAACGTCCGATAGTCTTTTTAACAGAGTTGCTGGAACGGTAATCATTTGCATAACAGTTGCCATACCTGCAATATAAATGGTACGTACAGCCTGGTAGTGCGCAAAACCGACAAATAGTACCAGACTAATATAATAGGTTACAGCACTTAAGGCAGAATTATTTACCACCACCAATACAGCTGCAAGCAAGTGCGCTATGGCATAAATTTTAAACTTATTACTTTTAATTACCTCGTTGTTAAAAATGGTTACAGTGATGATAAAAACACTGTAAATCAATTGGTTTAATGCCAGCCATTCTTCCCAAAAAATATAGCTAAAAAGTAAACCACCAATTAAGGTAGAAAGCAATAGGAAGTTAGATGTTGTTTTCATTTTGAATTGTTTAAAGGGTTAAGTTTAAGGCTAAAAAGCAGTAGAATAAGCTTAAAGGAATGTTTAGCAGCATGAAGAACATAGTTGCCGCAATTTTTCGCCAATAGGCTTGCTGCCTGAAGCACTCGCGAAGGAGAATAAGAAAAAATACCCCGTTTACTAAAGCAGCAAGATAAATATAGAATAACCCCGCAAACATAAGTTCGTTTAATTTGAGTACGAAGTAGGCTAAAAGAATGAGGGTGCCTATTGCGGCCGAAATTACAGCCATCCATTTGCCGATTTCAACGAGTTTAAGTCTTTTTATTTGTCCTGTTTTCATGTTTAAAAGTGCTTTGAATTTCAAAGTATGTGTTTAAAAAAAATGGCTTATAGTTTTTTGATCATTTTTTCAAGTGCATCTAAATGTGCTTTAAAGGCTTGTTTGCCCAAAGCTGTGATAGAGTAGGTGGTACTGGTTTTTCTGCCGATAAAACCTTTGTGTACCTTGATAAATTCTGCCTGCTCTAAAGTATTCAGGTGTGAGGCCAGGTTTCCATCTGTTAATTCGAGCATCTGTTTCAGGTCGTTAAAGCCAATTTCATCGTTCACCACCAGGATAGACATTACGCCCAACCTGATCCGGCTATCGAATATTTTATTTAAATCTGCTATCGGGTTTTTCATCCTTACTGACCTCTCTCATATTTAAAATACATTAAAAGACCATAAACAATGTGCAATACACCAAAGCCAAAAGCCCAAAAAATTAAGCCATAACCTACGTAAAACATGCAGATTAATCCAAGTATTACCTCGCAAAGCCCCAGGTAGCGAATGTCGCTGTAAGTATATTTACTGGCATTAATAAGTGCCAAACCATAAAAAATTAAACAGCTTGGTGCAACAATAGCATAAGTATTCGGATGGTTAATCAATAAAGCAATAATAAACAAACCTCCAGCAGCCAGCGGAATAAATAAGTTGATTAAAAGTGATTTAGAAGTTTTGTCCCAGATTGGAAGATTGTTTTTCTGACTTTTTCTATAGGTGAATAAAATTCCACCAGCCAAAGCAATCACCAAAACAAAAATACCAAGTTTTACCAAGTTAAACTCCAGATCCATTTCTCCATCAACGCCATAACCGTAACCGCGTTTGTTAATGAATTTGTTAATTTCATCGTTGGCAAAGTAGGCCCCAATTAAAGCGATAACGCCTGCAAAAACACCAGATAAACCGCTCAAAGAAATAAATCTCGATGACCTGTCCATCATTTGTCTGATATCTTTTAAGGCATTTAATTGTTCTTCTTGAGTGCTCATTTTAAAAGTGCTTTGTTTTTCAAAGTTAAGTAGAAAATTGATATATGCAAATCTTTTTTTGTTTTTAATTGGTTGATGCTAATGGCCAGACAGCTCATGGTTAGATAGTTTATAGCCTGGGTGTTTAAGAAATACATTTATGAATTACCAATAATTAATTGCCAATGGGTTATCGCCTGTTGAACTATCGCTAAAGGACTACTCAAATTAGGAACTAATTAATTTGGACTAATCAATGGACTAAAAACTGGTATACTATTGGCTATTGAACAATTAGACTATTAACCAATAAACCATTGGCCATGAACTATTGAACTAACCAACCATTTTATTAAATTTGAAGCATGCTAAAAGCCACTGGAATAAGAAAATCGTACGGAAATCTACAAATTTTAAAAGGCGTAAATTTTGAAGTGCAAAAAGGGGAGATTGTAAGTATTATTGGGCCATCTGGCGCAGGTAAAAGTACTTTATTGCATATTTTAGGGACACTTGATAAACCTGATGATGGATCTGTAGAATTAAAAGGTACGATTATAAATAGATTGAATGGCGATTTGTTGAGTACTTTTAGAAATCAGAACATCGGTTTTGTATTTCAGTTTCATCATTTGCTGCCAGAATTTAGTGCCATTGAAAATATCTGCATTCCGGCATTCATAGCCAAAACCAATAAAAAACAAGCCGAAAGCAGGGCATTTGAACTGTTAGATCTGTTTGGACTAAAAGATAGGGCCCAGCATAAACCCAATCAGCTCTCCGGCGGTGAGCAGCAACGCGTAGCCATTGCAAGAGCGCTGATCAATAATCCTTCAATTATATTGGCTGATGAACCGTCAGGGAATTTAGACTCTGAAAATGCAGCCGGATTACATCAGCTGTTTGTAAGTTTGCGCGATAATTTCCATCAAACCTTTGTAATTGTTACGCACAATGAACACCTTGCAAAAACCAGCGACCGTGTAGTAAGCATGAAAGATGGCTTAATTGTATAAGGTCATGTTCATTTGATCATTCACTAATTTATTCATTCAATAATTATATCTTGAAAATACTGATAACAGGAGGGAACAATGCCAAGGCTTTGAAGCTGATGAAAGCGTTTCCCAGTCATTTTGTTTTACTTGCCGATTATGGCGATGTTCCAGGGATCGTAACTGAAAATTATGCTTTTTCGTCACTGGGTCAGCTAAATAAAGATAGTATAGCTCATATTCTATTAAATTTTTGTATTACTGAGTCCATAGATTGTATTATCCCCTTGCACCATGATGAGCTTGAGCCACTGGCTAAATCTGCCGTGCTTTTTGGAGAGTATGGTATTCAGGTTTTACTGCCAGATGCTGATGTAATTGCGGATTATGTAGCTCAAGAAAAACAGTCTTTCCAAAATTTTGCAGTGTTTATTCACGGCGATCGGATTTTTTCAACCGAAGAAGGTTCTATACCTGCAAATGTATCTCCTAAATTAAATGGGGTATTTGGTTATAACAGTACTGGTGATTTAAAACTTTTTACAATTTAATATGGATGCATATCAATATGTGAAAGACAAGCAGATCGTAATTTTTGAATTGGACGATGTGCTATTTCCAGAAAAAGATTATTTGTTACAGGTTTATTATCTGTTTGCACAGTTTATAGAATATACCGAGCAGAAAAGTGCGCAGCCTGTTATCGAATTTATGCGTGCAACATACGAAGGTAATGGTACTGAAAAACTTTTTGAGAAAACGGCAGATCAGTTTGCCATCGATATGATGTACAAGCATAATTTTGATCTTCTACACCAGAATGCCCGTTTACCTTTAAAACTTTTGCTTTATAAAAATATGCTCGAGTTTATGCAGGAACTTGTGATAGACCGCAAACAAATATTTATTGTAACTGCCGGTAACCCAGAGCAACAACTCAATAAAATTAAGCAGACAGAGTGGAATGGATTAGAACAATATCTTACCGTATATTTTGCTGAGGAGTTAGGCTTAACTAAAGCAGAAATTTTTCAGAACATATTAAACAGCAACAATTTATCGCCTAACCAGGCGTTAGTTGTTGGAGCAAATAAATTTGATGAGCAACAATCTAAATTAATTAATTTGCCGTATATTGTGTCACTAGAAATTTACAGATAAATATGCTTAGAAAATTTATTTCGCAAAATACATTTTTGTGTGCTTTGCTTATTGTGGTTGGGTTTACGGTATCGTGTAAAAAATCGAATAATAATCCTGATGCTGATACTGATGCTGGTGAATCGAATTTGCTGCAAACACCAACCAGCGATCGGGCACTGCTCACTAAAGACTCTATCTTTCTGTACGCCAAACAAACTTATTATTGGAATAAAAGCTTGCCAAGTTACGATAGCTTCAATCCAAGAACTTTTTCATCCAATGAGAAATTGCTGTATGCAATGACTCAGATTGCAATTAATCCGCAAACAAACAAACCATATGAATATGTAGAACGGTCAACGTCTCCTAAATATTCTTTTATAGATGATGGTTCTGTTGCTGGTCAGTTGGGAGGGGTGAACGGTGATTTTGGATTTTCGGTGTTTTTTGCAGGAGATAACGATTTGAGGATTAAATATGTTTATGCTGCATCACCTGCGGCCGGTCAGGGACTAAAAAGAGGATATCAGATTACAAAAATTAATGGCAGTTCAGATATTAATACCAGTGATGCCAGTATTAATTATGTGGTAAATGCCATTTTTGGCTCCAGCACAACAGTTGCATTAACGGTCTTAAAACCTGACAACACGACTCAGGAGGTTACCGTAACTAAGGCCGAATATAATGTTAATCCGATATTATTTAGTAAAACATATACCGTTGGTGCTAAAAAGGTAGGATATATTGTATTTAACACATTTACAACAAATTCTGCACCTTTATTAGATAAGGCTTTTACTCAATTTACTACAGATGGTATTACCGAACTAATTGTAGATTTAAGGTATAATGGTGGCGGATCGGTACAAACATCAGAGGCCTTTACCAACCTAATTGCACCTTCTGCCCAAAACGGTAGAGTAATGTATACCACTTACTGGACTCAAACCATGCAAGACAATAAAGCTACAATTCTTCAAAACCAAAAGTTTTATGCTACGGGCAGTGATAATGTTACCCGTTTGTATTCGTATTTCGATTATCCATATGTTCCAACCGTAGCTGCAAATAACCAGGAGGTTTTCGCTAAACGTGGTTCGCTTAATGGCTTAGCAAGGGTTTATTTTATTGTTACCAAAGGCACTGCATCTGCGAGTGAGCTTTTAATTAATAATTTGAAACCTGTAATGGATGTTAAATTGGTAGGCAAGAAAACTTATGGAAAACCTGTTGGCTTTTTCTCTATCCGTATTGATAAAAATGATTTATACATTCCACAGTTTGAAACTAAAAACCAATTGAATCAAGGTGGTTATTTTGATGGAATGGCTGTTGATAAAGACATTGCTGACGATGTAACCAAAGATTTTGGAGATACCTCAGAAAAAATGCTGGCTCAGGCTTTATACTATTCTGCCAATGGTAGTTTTTCATCTTTACTTAAAGATAATACCATTAGCAGTACCTCACCGCTATCTAAAACACAGGTTGATGATCTTTCAGGCAAGATGGATCATGAATTTAAGGGCATGGTTGAAACTAGAAAGCTGAGGTTTAAATAATTAACTTAGACTTTATACTAAAAAGGCCAGTTTTGTATTTCAAATCTGGCCTTTTCTACGTGATTATTGCATTATTTGAGAAAATATTGTTGTTTTTTTTATAAAAAATTGATAAGCTTGTTTAACATTAATCGTTAAAGAGACACCATGCCAATAGAAATTGTAGAAAAGGAACATATTAGTTATTTAAACATCATCAATGCAAAAGAAGATCATACTACTGAATTAAAAACAAAACTTGATGAAGCGCAAAGGCTGGGTAATGAGTTTAAATCGAAAGCCGTCATTACTTTTAATACTACCATTGGTCCAAAACGTGTTGATACTACAGTTTGGGCTGTTACAGAAAAATATATACAGCTAAAGAATAATATTCATATTCCGTTAAAAAGTTTAATCGATATTGATTTTTAAGCTTGCTTTAAGGAAATAAATCATCCCGCATTTATTTAACCTTAACAGATCATGAGCATGCTCCATAAAATTGCCTTAACTTTTATTAAATCTATCGGCCCGGTAACGGCCAAAAATCTTCTTGCCTATTGTGGAAACGCCGAAAATGTATTTTCTGCAAGCAAAAAGCAGCTTTTGCAAATTCCGGGTGTTGGAGAGAAAACAATTGAAGCCATTCGTAGTACCGATGCTCTGGTAAGGGCCAGGCAAGAATTGGATTTTATCGAAAAACATGGAATAGAAGTACTGTTTTTCGCTGATGAAAAATATCCTAAAAGGTTAAAGAACTGCATCGATTCACCCATACTGCTGTACGCCAAGGGTACAGTCGATTTTAACCACCAGCGCATCATCAGCATTGTTGGAACCCGTAATGCAACAAGCTACGGAAAAAATCTCTGTAAGGAATTGTGCGAAGTTTTAGCACCCTACAATGTTTTGATCGTGAGTGGCTTGGCTTATGGTATTGATATAACTGCGCATAAAGAGTGCTTGGTAAATAATATTCCTACCGTTGGGGTGCTTGGTCATGGCTTAGATCGAATGTATCCAAAAATTCATAAAACGATTGCTCAAAAAATGGTTTTGAACGGGAGCCTGCTCACCGAATTCCCAATCCTAACCAATCCGGATCGGCCTAATTTTCCACAAAGAAATCGGATTATTGCAGGGATTGCTGATGCTACCATTGTAGTTGAAGCATCAATAAAGGGAGGCGCCTTAATTACCGCAGAAATCGCAAATTCTTACAATAAAGATGTTTATGCTTTTCCGGGCAGAACAAATGATGTTTTTTCGGAAGGCTGTAATTTCCTGATTAAAACCAATAGAGCCGGATTGATAAATAATGCTCATGATCTGATTTATTACCTGGGTTGGGATGATGAGGTTGGAGAAAAGAAAAAGGAAACGCAAACCACGCTACGCCTTAGCCTTACCCCTAACGAGCAGCGGGTTGTTGATGCATTACAAAACGGCCAACTTTCTATAGATGAGCTTTGCATTCAATTGAATATACAGCAAAGTAAACTGGCAATCGTAATCCTTACATTAGAGATGCAGGGGATTATTGTTTCGCTACCAGGGAAAATTTACAAGTTGGGGTAATGAGGACCAGATATTAGATTTCTCCATCCCGTTTCTCTACAGTCGAAATGACGAATCTACTTTCGAAATTGCGTTTTGCCCAATAATCAATCTATAATGCCTATCATAATTATAGATTATGGAATTAAATTCTTTAAAATTTTAATTTTCGAAATTATGTTTCAAATAAAATATAGTTTATAAAATACTTAATGCCATTGCTTAATTTTGCAACATGTGGTACAATAATATTTTAGAAACCATTGGCAACACGCCATTGGTAAAATTAAATACGATAACAAAAGGAGTTCCAGGAACAATTCTGGCGAAAATAGAGACTACTAACCCGGGCAATTCAATTAAAGACCGTATGGCGGTTAAAATGATCGAAGATGCCGAGAAAAGCGGTAAACTAAAACCAGGTGGAACAATTATAGAAGGAACATCCGGAAATACAGGTATGGGCCTGGCGATGGCGGCCATTATTAAAGGTTATAAATGTATTTTTACCACTACTGATAAACAATCGAAAGAAAAAGTTGATGCTTTACGTGCCTTTGGTGCCGAAGTAATCGTCTGTCCTACAAACGTTGAGCCTGAAGATCCCCGTTCTTATTATTCTGTTTCTTCGCGTTTAGAGCGCGAGGTGCCAAATTCATGGAAACCTAATCAATATGATAACTTAGCCAACTCACAGGCTCATTATGAGCAAACTGGTCCTGAGATATGGGAGCAGACAGAAGGAAAAATTACCCATTTAGTAGTTGGGGTGGGTACTGGTGGAACCATTTCCGGCACCGGGAAATATTTGAAAGAAAAGAATCCAAATATTAAAGTCTGGGGAATCGATACATATGGCTCGGTTTTCAAGAAATATAAAGAAACAGGCATATTTGATAAGGATGAAATTTATCCTTACATCACAGAAGGTATTGGCGAAGATTTTCTTCCGGCAAACGTAAATTTTGATGTGATCGATCTATTTGAAAAGGTTACAGATAAAGACGCAGCTTTAATGACACGCGATATTGCACGTAAGGAAGGTATTTTTGTAGGTAACTCTGCCGGTGCTGCCATTGGCGGATTAATTCAGTTAAAAGATAAACTTAAGCCCGAAGATGTTGTTGTCGTTATTTTTCACGATCATGGCAGCCGCTACATGGGTAAAATGTATAATGAAGATTGGTTACGTGAACGCGGATTTTTACAGGACGAAAAATTAACCGCTAAATCTATTCTGGCTAAAAAAGAAAGCACAGAGATTGTAACGCTCGATGCACAAAAATCTGTGCTTGAGGCCATCAATACCATTAAATCGATGAATATTTCGCAAATTCCGGTAACGCAACAGGGAATGATTGTAGGTAAAATTGCAGAGAGTGATATTTTAAGTGCGTTACTTGAAAATCCAGGCTTAAAATCGGCGCCGATTTCAGAAATTATGACCGCTACTTTTCCATTTGTTGATTTGAACACCTCAATTGATAAAATTTCTTCATTGATCAATAAAGAAAACTCGGCTGTATTGGTAGAAGATGAATCTGGAAAGATCGAAATTATTACACAATACGATATTATTAATGCAATATCAGGGTAGGAGCTAAGATGGAGTATTCCGAGGTCGTCACCCTGAATTTATTTCAGGGTCTTAAAAAGTGACCAAAATAAAAAACGTCCGGGTAATAATTACCCGGACGTTTTTATTTATGCTATTTTCGCTTTGGGTTTTACCTTAAACCCTCCACCTCTAAACCTTCTGCCTTAATGGCTCGGCGCATCAGCATTTACACGCTTAATCTGCGCACCTAAGGCACGCAAACGGGTGTCGATATCCTGATAGCCACGTTCAATTTGTTCGATGTTATAAATGGTCGATTTACCTTCTGCAGATAAAGCTGCAATTAATAATGAAACTCCAGCCCTAATGTCAGGAGAAGTCATACTGATTCCACGAAGTTTATATTTTTTGTCAATACCATTAACGGTAGCGCGGTGTGGGTCGCATAAGATGATCTGAGCTCCCATGTCGATCAGTTTATCCACGAAGAATAAACGGCTTTCGAACATTTTTTGGTGGATTAAAACATTCCCTTTTGCCTGTGTAGCTACAACCAGAACAATACTTAATAAATCAGGTGTAAAACCCGGCCAGGGAGAATCGGCAATGGTTAAAATCGAGCCATCTATAAAAGTATCGATTTCGTAATGTTTTTGAGAGGGAATATAAATGTCGTCGCCCCGGCGCTCCAGTTTAATGCCCAGTTTTTTAAATACCTCCGGAATTACACCCAGTTCATCATAACAAACATTTTTAATGGTAATCTCTGATTCTGTCATGGCAGCCATACCGATAAATGAGCCAATTTCGATCATATCAGGTAACATTCTATGTTCTGTTCCGCCTAAAACTTTAACACCTTCAATGGTTAACAAGTTAGAGCCAATGCCCGATATTTTTGCTCCCATGCGGTTAAGCATTTTGCACAATTGCTGTAAATAGGGTTCGCAGGCCGCATTGTATATCGTAGTAGTGCCTTTTGCTAAAACAGCCGCCATTACAATATTTGCTGTGCCGGTTACCGAAGCTTCATCCAACAAAATGTAAGCACCCTGTAAATTGGTTGCATCTACATTAAAGAAGGCTTTTTTGCTGTCGTAAACGAATTTTGCGCCTAGTTTCTCAAAACCAATAAAGTGGGTGTCTAACCTTCTGCGGCCAATTTTATCACCACCCGGTTTCGGAATGGCTGCTTTACCAAAACGCGCCAACAGTGGCCCAACAATCATAATTGACCCGCGTAAGCCACCACCTTTCGATTTAAAAGTATCAGATTCAAAGAAATTCAAATCAATATTTTTAGCTTCAAAGGTATAAGTGTCTTTATTGATGCGCTCAACGGTAACACCTAAATCGCCAAGTAATTCAATCAGTTTGTTAACATCCTTAATGTCGGGAATATTACTGATGGTTACTTTCTTTTCGGTCAGCAATACAGCCGATAAAATCTGTAAAGCCTCATTCTTGGCTCCCTGAGGGGTAATTTCGCCTTTTAATTTAATTCCGCCTGTTATTTCAAATGCGTTCATATATTTTTAGTATCAAGTATAAAGTATCAGGTATCAAGATTGGGCGGATGTTTTAACCTTCCGCCTTCTGCCTTTAACCTTCAACCTTAATATTTAGGTTTATTGTTATTGTTGCGTTGACGGTTATTATTGTTGTTATTATTTTGACGGTTTTTTCCGTTGTTGTTATTGTTGTTGCTTCTGCCCCGGTTATTGTTGTTGTTATTGCTTTGACGAGGGTTTTGCGCTCTAAATTCTACTTTGGCCAGGTTAACGCCTTCATCAAGTGATAATAATCCACCTGAAAGATACTTTAAATCCTTAATAATGGTATCATCACTTACATTATCTTTATTCCAGGTCACATAAGCCATTTTCATAAAGTTTGCGATGCTTTGAACCATTGCCTTTTTAATTTCGGCATTTTCTTCGCGCATGGCTTTTTCGATCAGATTCTCAACCGTTTTACCATAGTGTTTGTATGTAATTCTTTGCTGAGGATAGGCCAGTGGCGCTGGCTTAATGTAAGCATTCTCGATTAATGGCTTAGGATAAGGACTGTCTACGTCTATCTGGTAGCCAGAAATAATGTGCAGGTGATCCCAAAGTTTATGCTTAAAATCGGCAACATCACGTAAATGTGGTTGCAAAAAACCCATCAGGTCGATAACCGCCTGGGCATATTTATTACGTTCTTCAATGGTAGGTAATTCGCAGATATACTTTACCATATTTTGTACGTTACGGCCATATTCCGATAAAATTAAATGGCTACGCGTAGTATTATAGTCAAAACTCATGTTCAGATAAATTAATGGATAAATTTTCTGGCGATACGAATTATGAAATAACCAGAAGAGTTTAGGTTATGAATTCACCGAAATGTCTATTGCCAGATTTTCGTTTTATATAGTCAAAGGTAATAAAATTATCTCATTAGAGATAATGAAGATAATTAAGTGGGCGATTTTTTTTGGAAATGTTCCTTCAGTAGTACTTGGCTTCTTCAGTCCCGTTATTCGCTATAGCCCCGATGAAGGATCGGGGGCTGCCGCTGCTACCGGGTTTATTTAACTGTGGGTTGTGCTTGTCGGGAAAAGCCTTCCCAGCGCCAATGGGCTAAAGCCGTTTTAAGTATTTATGCAGTTGGCTGAAGCCAAACTGTAATGAATTTAGTCTTAATGAGCTTAATTCCTTAATGGTAAAAAGCCTTAAATCTCGTCACTATTTTTCGGGTAATCAAAAAACACCAATTCTCCGGTACCTTTGCTTACCATTTGCCACGAATCAAAAGGAAAAGAAATTAATACCATGCCTGCAGTAGGAATGTTGTAAATATCTGCATCGCATAACTCGTTCGCAAAATCTGTAAAACCGGGGTTATGACCAAACATCACCACATGGTCTGCGCCATTATTTAACCCGTTAACCACTTTAAGCAGGGCTCTGGTATTGGCTTCGTAAATAGATTCTTCAAATTGGATATGGTCTATATTGTAGGCTTCTGCAAAGTATTTAGCCGTAGATTTGGCTCTTTTCGCCGGACTACTTACAATCAGATCTAATTTGAATCCTTTATTAACCAATCTTTCTGCCATTTCTGGTGCATTTTCTTTGCCACGTTTGTTCAGCGGTCGGTCGAAATCTTTTAAATCTAAATTTCCCCAATCCGATTTACCGTGACGAACCAAAAGTAATTGCTTAGCCATTTAATTTCTCTTTAATTTTATCTACAATTGTTTCAGGCTTAATTAAGTCTATACAGTTTTCAACACCGCAAAGGCAAGGTTTGTTTCCATAAATAGAATTTGGCCTGTTAGGGTGATCAATCTGGATACAATCGCTTTCCAATTGCCCGTAGCCCAAAAAGCCAGCATACGGATGTGTTGGTCCCCAAATAGACACAACAGGTATACCAACAAGTGATGCCATATGCATGCCTGATGAATCCATACTTAACATTAAATCCAGGTTTGAAATAATGGCAAGTTCTTCCGTTAAGTTAAAATTACCGATTAAATTATGAGCTCTTTTATGCGTTTCAGCCCATTTTTTGGCTATTTCTTGTTCTATTTTACCACCACCAAATATGAAAAGTTCATAACCCGATCCACTTAATGAGGCAATTACATTTTCCATTTTTTCTAAAGCATATATTTTATAAACATGCTGTGCAAAAGGGGAGATGCCTATTTTTTTTGTGGCTTTATTAGTAAATAAATTTTGTGCATCTGCTGGAATTTCCTGAGGAGATTTAGCTAATTTATGACTTAGCTTAACACTAAATCCCAATTCGCGAAAAACATCGGCATAACGCTCTACCGTTTTACGGAGGGGCTTGAAAACTTTGTTATTGCTACGTGTTAATCTCTTTTTCTCAGCTCTTCCTTTATCTATCCGCCTAATTTTTGTTCCGGTTAAACGAAAGAACGTAGAAATTGCCCTGCTCCTTAAATTATCGTGTAAATCGGCTATTGCATTTGGTTTATAACTGCGGAGTTCCTGATAGAGTTTGTATAAACCATCAATTCCTTTATGAACGGTTTTAGGCTCGATGGGATGGAAGATCAGGTTCGGAATGCGATCAAAAAATGGCCTAAAAGCAGGTCTGCTCACCATGATAATCTCTATCTTGGGGTTCTGCTCTGAAAATTCGCGTAAAACAGAGACAACCATGGCCACATCGCCCATTGCCGAAAAGCGTAAAACAATAATTTTTTGGGTTGCGGCCATAATGTTTTACCACGAAGGCGCAAAGAGCATCAAGGCATTCTTTGTGTTCTTCGTGTCTTTGTGCTTGGTTATTTATGCTTTATTATACAATACCGGATTTAAACTCGGGTCGTTGTACATTTTCATTTGCTTGTATACTTTCATGTATTTTTTGCCTGCCTCAATATCTGCCAATAATTCATCAATACTGGTTGAAAGATCTTCGCGTTGCGATAACAATACATTTAATTTCGCCTGGCATTGTGCGCGGTGCTCAACCGAGGCACTTTCGCGTTCAGCCTCTTCCTGCATATGGTAAATTTTTAGCGCAAGTATAGAAAGCCTGTCTATCGCCCATGCAGGGCTTTCTGTATTGATTTTAGCATCCGGTAAAGCTGAAATTCCCTGATAAAGATTTAAGAAATAACCATCAATAAACTCAACCATATCGGTACGTACCTGGTTTTGAGCATCGATACGTCTTTTCCAGCTCAAACCTTCAACAGGATCAATTTGAGGGTTACGTACCACATCTTCCATATGCCATTGTGCCGTATCGATCCAGTTTTTAACATAAAAGAGATGTTCTAAACTTTCGGCATCATATGGGTTTTCAACCGGATGGTCAATATCATCAAACTTATGGTAGTCTGTAATTACTTGATTAAATATGCGGTTGGCAATTTCACTTATCATGGGGCAAAGATATTAAATAGATTGATTTTTTCCTGACGGGTTGATTACACAGATTTAAAGATTACACCGATTTATTTGTGAGATTTAAAACAGGATGCTTCAGGGGCTTTTTCCCTAAACCCTAAACCCTAAACCTTTCTACTATTAAAATACGCTGTTATCTCCTCTAAAGTAAAAGCATTCAAACATTTATCGGCACTTAAGCCACCTTTGCGGGCAACTAGAATACCATAATGCATATCATGGAAACCTTCGGTACGATGGGCATCTGGATTTACAGAAAGTAAAACGCCTTTTTCTAAAGCATAGCGGTGCCAGCGCCAATCGAGATCCAAACGTAAGGGATTCGCATTGATTTCGATCACCACCTTATTTGCCGCACAGGCATCGATAATCTTTTTATAATCTATCGGGTATCCGGCTCTGCTTAACAATAAACGGCCTGTTGGATGTCCTAAAATGGTGGTATATGGATTTTCAATAGCTTTTAACAAACGTGCGGTTGCTTTTGCTTCGTCCATGCGTAAATTGCTGTGCACGGAAGCCACTACAAAATCGAATGTTTTTAAAATATCATCCGAATAATCCAATGAGCCATCACTTAAAATATCGCTCTCAATACCTTTGAAGATTTTAAAGGGAGCAAGTTTTTTATTCAGCTCATCAATTTCCTGGTGTTGTGCAAAAACACGTTGCTCGTTTAAGCCTTTCGCATAAACGGCAGTTTTAGAGTGATCGCATATTCCTAAATACTGAAGATTTAAGTTTTCTTTACAATATACAGCCATTTGCTCCAGGGTGTGTACGCCATCGCTCCAGGTAGAGTGGTTGTGCAAACTGCCCTTTAAATCTTCATATTGGATTAAGGCGGGGAGTTTATTAGCTTTCGCCAGTTCAATTTCATCAAAATCTTCACGAAGTTCAGGAACGATGAAAGATAAACCTGCTTTGCTGTAAATTTCTTCTTCATTTGTAAAAGGACCATTACCTGCTAATGCCAACACCTGCTCTACATGTTCGGTATTTCCTGTGTGTTTAAACCATTGTAAATAAAATTCAGCTTTTTCAACTGCATAAATTTTTATTCTGAAGCCAGCTTCAGTAGTGCAGATGAAAGCATTTTCCGCTTCAATCAGCGAGAGTGCTTCGAAAGCAGGCAAGTTTTGTTTAAGGGCATCAATTTGTTCAGCACCGATCACAATTTCCAGTTCATCGATAATCTCACAGGCGCGGCGGTACTGGCCAGCAAAACCCAAAAGCGCAGCATTATCAATTTTTGCTGTCCAATCAGCAAGCTGTGTAAATAAAGTTTTGGCAAAACCTTCAACTTGCGCATACAAAAACCGGCCGTTGGCCGCTAATTTAAATTCAATGGCATTCTTAATTTCTTCCTGGGTTTTTAAACCAAAGCCCTTGGCTTCAATTAAGCGGTTTTCGTTACAGGCATAATACAATTCACCAATACTTTCTATTCCTAAGGTACGCCAGATAATAAATATCTTTTTCGGTCCGATGCCCTTTATGGCCAGCATTTCTACTATGCCCTCAGGCGTTTTCTCCAGAATTTCGTTAAGCTCTTTTAATTCTCCTGTTTGGAGAAGTTCAATGATTTTGGAAGCCAGTCCTTTACCGATACCTTCAATTTTGTCCAGCTCATCTAAAGGTTTATCTTTTAAAGCAAAGGGTAATTTATCTACCTTAAAATAGGCATTTGCAACAGATTTAATTTTGAAGGGATTTTCTTCATGCAGTTCCATAAGCTGCGATAAAAGGCGTAAGGTGCGGGCGATGGTCTTATTTTCCATAAGGGGTAAAATTAGGAAATAATGCCTCAAATCCTTCCTGTGCTCATAAAATTAAAACACAAATTTATTAATGTGTTGTTTTACAATCATGAAATCTATAAAATTTGCCCTCTTGGGATTAAGTATGAGTGTAGCTGCTTGTCAATCTGCCAGTAAAACAGATCACAACACCGATTCGGTAAGTAATTTAGCATCAGCGCCAACGCAAAGTGTTGATGAGCGCTTCCTGGTCGTTGCTGGCCGGTCGATTGGAGAAATTGCACTTGGAGACGATATGGAAGGGGTAGGTAAAAAATTAGGCAGGCCAAATGCCGGCGAAGCCGCAATGGGGAAAGCCTGGGGGATTTGGTACAGTGATGATTCTACCGGTAATCACCGCAACGAAATTGCTGTATATTCTTCTTATCGGGATACCAGTATGCGTGTAAAAGATGTAAAACAGGTTAGGATTACCTCCGATAAGTTTAAAACAAAAGATGGCTTGGCCACTGGGAGTACTTTGGAAGATGTGAAATTGAAGTTCCCAACCATTGAAAAACTTTCTGCCTATTTAAATGAAGATAAAGATACCGTTACGGTTTACGATGCCAGGAAAGATGGGATCGGCTTTGAATTTTTAAAAGGGAAAAGTATTTCCTTAACAGTTCACCAGGTGAATATTCCGGTTAATGCAACTTATCTTACTTTGCATCCAGAATGGAAGGTGATAAAGTAGGAAAGATGTGAGATCGGAGATTTGAGACGTGAGATGAATAATTTATATAAACCTCGCAGGTTTAATTTGTTTTTAAATGGCTCCTTGAGGGCTGAAGCCGTTTAAAAACCTGCGAGGTTTAATTATTATTTAATTACGGCTTCGAATGGCATTCTGGCCTGAATGCCAGAGCTTGCAATCACCTTTTTCATTTGTTGGTAAAGCATGTAGTTATCGCCAAGTTCCTGTTTGGTGTAATAGGTTTTAATCCTGTCTGTACCTTCATCCATTAACGATTTCCATGGATCAACTACATCCGGATATTCTACAATCTTATAATTCTTTAATTTAGCTTTTTTAGCAGCTGCCTTAATGGCATCGTTAAAACTTCCTATTCTGTCAGCCAGACCAATTTGAACGGCATCTGTACCGATCCAAACGTGCCCACCACCAATGCTATCAATATATGCTTTGCTTTTCTTTCTGCCATCGGCCACACGGCTTACAAAACCGCTATAAATTCTGTTTAATTCATTCTGGATAATGAATCGTTCACCAGCAGTCATAGGGCGGTTGGTGGCCATAATATCTGCGTATTTACCGGTTTTAACGCCATCAAATGTAATTCCCAATTTGTTGGTCATTAAATTTTGGAAGTTCGGAATAATACCGAATACACCGATTGAGCCTGTAATGGTATTCGGCTGCACAAAGATACTGTCTGCAGCGCAACCAATATAATAACCGCCTGATGCGGCAACATCGCCAAACGATGCGATAACCGGTTTTTCTTTTTTGGTTAATACAATTTCTCTCCAGATCACATCCGAAGCCAGGGCGCTACCGCCAGGAGAGTTTACACGTATCACAACTGCTTTAATATCATCGTCTAAGCGTGCTTTTCTAATTGCCCTGGAAATACGTTCCGAACCGATCTGATTATCTGAACCTTCGCCGCCACTAATTTCGCCATTGGCATAAATTACGGCCACTTTATCTTTTCCTTCTCCAGTATCTGTATTGTTTTTGGCATAATCGTTAATCGTAACGGAACGGATATTTTCACCCCTTGTTCTTCCAGATAATCCCTTCAGTTCTTCTAAAATCTGATCTTTATACTTCAGGGCATCGATCATTTTAAAGTTTACTGCATCTTGTGGCTGCTGCACTTTGTAATTATCAGCTATGTTAAAAAGACTATCTTTTTGGATATTTCTGCTTTGCGCAATATCGGTTAAAAAAGTATTGTACAAACCACCAACATAAGCTGTAACCTGTTTGCGGTTGTAATCGCTCATTTTATCTAAAATAAATGGCTCTACAGCGCTTTTGTAGTTCCCCACGCGGATAACCTGCATTTCTACACCAACTTTTTCTAATGTTCCTTTAAAGAAAGTTAATTCAGAGCTAAAGCCTTTAAATTCTAAAGCACCTTCGGGATTTAAATATACTTTATCAGCTACAGAAGCTAAGTAATAAGCGCCTTGCGTATACACTTCGCTGTATGCAATGATTTTTTTGTGAGATTTTTTGAAATCGATCAACGCATTCCTAACCTCGCGCAACGTTGCAAAACCTGCATTCGGACTGCTCACATTCAGGTAAATACATTTAATATTATCATCTGTTTTGGCTTTTTGTACTGCTTTTAAAAAATCGTTTAAGCCAATCCCATCTTTTTCTTCACCACCAACAATTGGCAGGTTTCCGAATGGATTTTTGGGTGTACGTTCTGTAATAGCCTGGTCTAGATTTAAGAATAGTACCGAATTGTTAGACACCACAACGGTTTTGTCGCTATCAATAGAAGATATTAAACCCACAACAACTACGAAGCAGATCACAAATACAATTATTATTGATAAGAAAAAGCCCAACATAGAGGCAAATAAATACTTAAAGAATTCTCTCATTTAAATGTTTTAATTTTGTGTTGTAAAGATATAAAAATACATGATGCTTAATAAAGCTTTAGAGTACAGCACAGCTTATTTGTTACTGGGTGGAAATTTAGGTGATAGGGAGGCGAATTTAAAAAAAGCCATCGAACTATTGAACGATAAAGTTGGTAATGTGATAGCCATCTCATCTCTTTATGAAACCGCTGCATGGGGCAAAACCAACCAGCCTGCTTTTTTAAATCAAGCTGTAAGTTTACAAACCCGTTTACCAGCACTTGAAGTTTTAGAACGTGCATTAAGTATCGAACAGGAATTGGGCAGGGTAAGGAAAGATAAATGGGGAGAACGGTTAATTGATATCGATCTGATTCTTTTTGGAAATGAAATTATCAATATTCCGGATAAACTTCAGGTACCTCACCCACATATGCAGGATAGAAAATTTGTAATGGAGCCCCTGGCCGAGATTGCGCCCGAAGTGGTGCATCCTGTACTGGGAGAAACGATGCTCGATATTTGCAGAAATATTACAGATCCGCTTGAGGTTAAAAAGCTTTAATGTATCAAGTTTCTAATGTCTACCGAGGCGACCAAGGTTCTGTGGGCTTTTCTTTCCTTATCAATGCTATTAAGTTAAGCGTATCGTTGTCACCCTGAGGGATAATTTATTTTATAAACTTGATACAAATAATAGTGAATTTTAAGAAGATAACAGTCTCGAAGGATCGTCGTTTCGACCGTAGTGGAGAAATCTTTTAATTTGGCTTCAATAATTTGCTTCAAAGATCTCTCCATTCCGTTGCACTCCAGTCGAGATGACGAACTTGTATTGGAATCTCTGTCATTGATAGGCGCAGTCGAAGATTACTAAAGCTTTATAAATCAAAACACAGATATCCTTGTACTAGCCTCAGGGTAACTTATTTGGAGTCGCACCCCTAAAATGCAATACCGATAAAGCAATATACAATACCAGGACAAAAGGAATTGCTGCAAATTTTAGAAAAGCAATTAATATAGCCGATAGGGTGAGGAAGATGAATTTTATTTTGTTTTTCGCCCAGCTTAAATCGCTGAATTTTAAAGAGAATATTTTGATTTCGCTCACCAGTAAAAAACTTGTAATTGCTGTAATGGCAATCAATAAAATACTGGAAGCAATAACCTGTGGATAATCGTTGGCAATAAAAGGCAGAGAACAGATAAACAAAGTATTCATAGGCGTATTCAAACCAATAAAATCTTCTGTTTGCCTTGCATCGTTGTTAAATTTGGCCAGTCTAAGTGCCGAAAAAACAGTAATGATAAACCCAAGGTAAGGAAGGTATTCAGATGAATAATCGCTTGCCTTTAATAACTGAAACATGATTACCCCGGGCAAGAACCCAAAACTTACCATATCTGCCAAAGAATCAAGATCTTTTCCAATTGCCGATTTTACATTTAATAAACGCGCAACCATACCGTCAAAAAAATCGAAAATTCCAGAGAAAATAACGAAATATGCTGCGGTTTCTAAATTGCCTTTAAATGCAAAAACGATTCCGATACAGCCTGAAAAAAGGTTTGCACAGGTAATCGCATTAGGGAGAAGCTTTTTCATGAGGTATAGGGTATAAGGTTTACGGTGTAAGGTTTAGATCCGAATAGGAACCTTAAGCCTTACACCCTTTACCTTCCAGCCTTAAATTAGCTGTTCATCGAAATTAAGAACTCTTCGTTACTTTTTGTTCCTTTTATTTGAGATTGAACAAATTCCATCGCTTCTTGACTGTTCATATCGGCAAGGTGGTTACGTAAAATCCATACGCGCTGTAACGTATCTCTGTCGTGCAATAAATCGTCGCGACGTGTACTTGATGCTGTGATATCAATAGCAGGGAAAATACGTTTGTTAGATAATTTACGGTCTAACTGAAGCTCCATGTTACCCGTTCCTTTAAATTCTTCGAAAATTACCTCATCCATTTTAGAACCTGTATCTGTTAAAGCGGTAGCTAAAATGGTTAATGAGCCACCATTTTCGATGTTACGTGCCGCACCAAAGAAACGTTTTGGTTTGTGTAAAGCATTTGCATCAACACCACCTGATAATATTTTACCAGATGCTGGTGCCGTTGTATTGTAGGCTCTGGCCAAACGGGTGATCGAATCCAAAAGGATTACTACGTCGTGTCCACTTTCTACCAAACGTTTCGATTTCTCTAAAACAATGTTGGCAATTTTAACGTGGCGTTCAGCTGGCTCATCGAAAGTTGAGGCAATTACCTCAGCCCTTACGCTACGTGCCATATCAGTAACCTCTTCCGGGCGCTCATCAATTAATAAGATAATTAAATAAACTTCCGGGTGGTTTTTAGCAATTGCATTGGCAACCTCTTTCAATAAGTTGGTTTTACCCGTTTTAGGCTGTGCTACAATTAAACCACGCTGTCCTTTACCAATCGGAGTAAATAAATCCATAATACGGGTAGAATAGTTGTTGGTATCCGTAAATAGGTTTAATCTTTCGGTTGGGAAAAGTGGCGTCAGATAATCGAAAGGAACACGGTCGCGAACTTCTGCAGGGATTCTGCCGTTAATGGTTTCTACGCGAACCAATGGGAAATATTTTTCGCCTTCTTTTGGCGGACGGATGCTACCTTTTACAGTGTCACCGGTTTTTAAGCCAAAAAGTTTTATTTGAGACTGAGATACATAAATATCATCAGGAGAAGTTAAATAGTTGTAATCTGCTGAGCGTAAGAAACCGTAACCATCAGGCATAATTTCTAAAACACCCTCATTTGTAATTACATTATCGAAATCTAAGTTAGAATAACTGTTTTCGTTTTTGTGGTGATTGCCACCGCCCGGTTGTTTTTGCTGGCGGTTTTCATCGCGTTGTGGTTTTTCCTGCTTTTCTTTAGGCTCTTGTTTTTGTTTCGGAGCTACCGGAAGTACTTCTGCACTTTCTTCTATTAAAGCTGAAATTGGTTTTACACTTTCTTCGGCTTCAATAATTCTGTCTGGTTGTCTTTCCGGCTGTTGTTGATGCTGAGGCTCGTCAAATAACGTTACAGCATCTCTTCTTCTTTCAATTGGCGCTACAGGCTCATCTTTCGTTAACCTTGCTCTTTTTTTAACAGGCTTGTCGGTTGTAGTAGCAGCAGGCTTATCGGCTACCACTGTAGAAGCAGCTGCAGCAGCTGCGGCAACTTTTGGTGCTTTTGCAGCTTTGGTTTTAGGTGCAGGAGTAGCTGCAATAGGTTCGATTTCGCTATAAGGGTCTGCGCCGGCTTTAGCAGCATTTATAATTTCTTGTTGGTGTAAAAGTACTTCAACAAGGTCGATTTTTCTTAGGGAGTCGGCACCTTCAATGCCATAGCTTTTTGCTAGCTCACGTAATTCTGTTGTGAGCTTATCATTTAATTCTGTTTTACTAAACATTCTAAATATATATGTTTCAAGAAATTTTTCATTTGTTTATAACGGATGTTTTCTGTTATAAATCTACACAGGCTTAAATATATTTGTGTTAGTGTAGGCCTGGCAGTTTCATTGTGTATAAATTCTTAAGGCTATAAAACATTAAATGAGTTCATTATGGAAAATGCTCAAATTGTTTCATAATTGTTTATAAGCTGAATAAAAAGCAAAATGTGCTTTTAAAAAATGGTAACAAAAAACAAGTCTTGATAAATTTTTCTGGGATATTCAGATAAACGGTTGAGAAATTATGTTGCAATTGTATGTATTTGAAACGTAATCTGCAAGCAAAAGTTTAAAATGTTTATAAAAATAATTAATGTGAGCATTATTTTGTCGCTCAGAAAACTTAAAAATCTTCATATTTGCAGCAAATAAGCCCATATATGACAAAGCAACAACTTTTCGAGCAGATACAAAAAAAACGTTCATTTTTATGTGTCGGATTAGATTCTTCGTTAGATAAGATACCAAAACACTTATTGAAATATGAAAATCCGATTCTCGAATTCAATAAACAGATTATTGATGCAACCAAAGATTTGTGCGTAGCTTATAAACCTAATACTGCGTTTTATGAGTGCTATGGAAAGAAGGGGTGGGAAACCTTAATTGAAACCTGGAAATATATTCCGCAGGATATTTTTTCTATTGCTGATGCCAAACGTGGCGATATCGGCAATACTTCTGCCATGTATGCCGAAACGTTTTTCAATGCCGCATCATCAGATATGAGTTTCGATTCGGTTACCGTAGCACCTTATATGGGTAGCGATTCGGTAACACCTTTTTTAACTTTTAAAGATAAATGGGTAATTCTTTTGGCTTTAACCTCGAATGCTGGTCATGCCGATTTTCAATTGCAGGAAATTGGCGAAGATAAACTTTTCGAAAAAGTACTTAAAACATCGCAAACCTGGGCTACAGATGAACAGATGATGTATGTGGTAGGCGCAACCCGTGGCGCTGCTTTTGGTGATGTACGTAAATTAGCGCCAAATCACTTTCTTTTGGTGCCGGGTGTTGGCGCACAGGGAGGAGATTTAAATGAGGTGTGCAGGTATGGCCTAAATTCGCAATGCGGGTTGCTGATTAATTCTTCGAGAGGAATAATCTACGCCAGCCAGGGGGAGGACTTTGCAGAAAAAGCCAGGGAAGAGGCGTTAAAACTTCAAAAAGAAATGGAGCAGATTTTGCTTAAAGCTGGCCTAGTATAAAAAACTTAATATTGCGGTTGTTACTTTTAGAAATAATTTTATCGTATGCAGTCCAATATTAATGACGTATATAATTGATTATTTTGCCTATGATGTAGCTAATATTGATTAGGTTAATTGCTTTTTCTTTGCGTAAAAATCCTTAAATTTAATTGTTTAAATCTGGCCTATGACTAACCCTTTTGATAATATAGACTTTAAGTCCTTACTTGAGCATGTAAAAAACCTTTCAGCTGCCGAAAAAAAAGAACTGATGCAGGTTTTAAATCAGGGCCAGCTTCCGGTGCTTAATGAAGAGAAGGTAGCTTATGTAAAGACACCCGCAACGCATACTTCTTTTGATGCGAAGTGGGAGGAAAGTTTATCGGCTTCTGAATTTAAAGCAGCAGCCATTGAGCATATTAATACCTTGCCTTGGAAATAGTACGTTTCAGTCCCCCGGTTTTGCTTTATCTTAATGAACTGGTTGATGTGCTTTTTTACGAAAACTATTTCATTATCCGCGAAA
Organism: Pedobacter sp. R-06; assembly: GCF_049913135.1. NCBI lineage: Bacteria > Pseudomonadati > Bacteroidota > Sphingobacteriia > Sphingobacteriales > Sphingobacteriaceae > Pedobacter > Pedobacter sp. R-06. The sequence goes on from NZ_CP183977.1 coordinate 1,142,006, forward strand.
GTGCTATAGATTATGTTATCAGATTGATTGATATTGCTGAAAGTAAAATTGTGAAGAAGCAACTACAGTGCTCCTAAGGCTATTTCTCATCATGGCAGTTGGCTTATCCATTTTAATATCAGTCAGAAAACAACCTGGTACTTTGTATTCGAAAAAAGTGAGGATCGTTATTTGGTTACCTATGTTTTTAACAACTACTCCAAAGAAGCTCAAAATTTAAACTTATAAGTTAGTTATAGCTAAATAAATTCATTATCTTCAAAAATGAATTTTCAGAAGATTTTCTTCATTATGTATGGCAATTCAGGTCGTTTGATTATAGCGGGCTGCAAACCACTGCTGGAGAAAACTTGAAAATTATAAATCCAGGCTTGCTAAACAAAAATGCTGGTCCGGATTTTTTTAACGCGAAAATCGAAATTGGCGATACCACATGGGCTGGTAATGTAGAAATTCACCTCAGGTCGTCAGATTGGTTAAAACACAACCATCAGATTAATCCCGCCTACGAAAATGTAGTGTTACATGTTGTTTATGAGCATGATGCGGAAATAAAAAGAATAGACAATACTGTTTTGCCCGTTTTGGAATTAAAACACCGTATCTCTGCCGATCTCATCAAAAAATATGAAAACCTATTTCTCACACTAACTGATTTTCCTTGCATTGCACAAATTGGAACAGTAGATCCATTAATTGTCGATTCCTTTTTATCGAGAACCCTAATTGAGCGCTTTGAGCAGAAAACGAAAGCCGTTACAGAAACCTTAAACGAATTAAATGGAAATTGGGATGAGACTTTCTACCGTTTCCTGGCGCGTAATTTTGGCTTTAAAATAAACGCCCTGCCTTTTGAGCTGTTTGCTAAAGCGGTTTCGCAACAAATTTATGCCAAACACAAAAATAACCCAAACCAAATAGAAGCACTGGTTTTTGGTGCCGCTGGTTTTTTAAATGACCAGTTTGAAGAGGAATACCCTAAAAAACTAAAGGCCGAATTCCAGTTTCTTCGAAAGAAATACAATATTAAACCTATAGAAGTTTCGATGTGGAAATTTATGCGGATGAGGCCACAAAACTTTCCTACGATCAGATTGGCGCAATTTGCAGCATTAATTGTAAAAGCCAATCATCTTTTTTCTAAAATTATGGAGATCAAAGATATAGCCCAATTGCATGCTTTGTTCGAAAACCTGCCCGTAAACGATTACTGGAAAACACATTATCATTTTAAAAAAGAAACTTCTGGTGTAAATACACAAATTGGGAAAACATCCGTTGATAATGTTTTGTTAAATACCGTGGCTTTGTTTTTATTCGCCTATGGTAAACACACGGCTACACAATACTTTATTAGCAGGGCAATAAAATTGTTGGAGCGTTTGCCAGCTGAGCAAAATGCCATTACAGATAAATTTACCGGGGCAGGGGTGAAGATGGATCATGCATTTGCTTCGCAAGGAATTTTGCAGCTTAAAAAGCAATACTGCGATGAGAAAAAATGTCTATATTGTGGTATTGGAATTAAAATTTTAAAGCAAGCCTAACCAGATGCTGATTTCAAACAAAACTTTCTACCTTATAATCTGTTTTTAAATTATGGAATTTCCACATGAGCTAAAAGAACTATATCCTAATCAGATTATCGAGGTTAGGGGTAATGCCGATGCCTTAACTGTTATTTTAAACAAAGATGTCGATATCCATAAATTTAAGGCAGAACTGATCAAAAAGTTTTCAGGACTGGAAGAACAACAAACGCTTTTTATTAAACACGAGGATAAACAGGATTTCGAAAAATTGGTTTTGGAATAATTGAGATCGGATATGCTATTGAAAATTTAACCGATTATTATTGCTAAATTAGAGTTTGGAATCAAATTATGATTTCGGTTTCCAATGATTTTATCTTGTGGTATTGTTATTAAGATTTTTAAAATAAGCTTAAAATGTTCCAGAGAATTATAACCTATTTTGAACAACAGAGTTTTGGCGTTTCTACTTATTTGGCTAACAAGCTGAACATGAGCACAGCGAAAGTCCGTTTGTTTTTTATTTATTCGTCGTTTTTAGCGGTAGGTTTTCCAATACTATTTTATTTTTTAGCAGCTGTTGTGCTCGATATCAGGACCTATATGAAAAGAATGCGGTCGAGGATTTGGGAATGATTTCAGTTAACAGTACGAGTTTGTAGTATATGAACTGAAAACTGTTTAATAGGCAATTAACAGTATCCGGTTTGCAATTGATTAAACTGAGAACTGAAAACTTCCAACTGAAACTGTCTAGTCATCGTCTCTTAAAATCTCTGCAATTTCATTAAAGCCTTTTTCTGCGGCTAAATCTGCGGGTAGTTTTCCGCCTTCCATGCGCAAAGAAACCTCTGCTCCGTGTTCTAACAATAAAATGATCAATTCTATATTTCCCAATTGTGCGGCGGTATGTAAGGGTGCCAGGCCTGCCTTCTGACAAACATTCGGATAGGCGCCAGCATCTAACAGGATTTTAGTGATATTGAAATTATTAGCTGCAACTGCCGAGTGGATCGGAAATACATTAAATCCATTTTTTGATGGCAGGTTAACATCCGCACCTTTCAAAACTAAAAAACGGGCAAGATCTTCATGGCCGAAATAACAGGCTAAACCTAGCGGTGTAAATCCATCTTCCGAAAATTCATTTATACTATTAGGATTTTGAAATATTAATTGCGACGCTGCATCGAATTTTCCTACTGCACAAGCTTCGAACAAGGTTAGGTCATCTACAAATTCGACAATTAAATCAGCAATCTCCTGTTTTTTATAATAACAGGCCAATAACAACGGCGAAATGTGATGAGAAGTGTCAACATTTGCCAATTTTGGATTTTCAACCAAAATTTCTTTTACTGCTTGTAAATTTCCAGCTTCAATTTGTTCTTCGAGTTGCGTTATGCCCATAATATTGTTTCAAAAATCGCTTTAAATTAACAAAAATTAAGAAATTGTAAACTTTAATGCCTAAATATATATAGTGTAAGGCAAATTAGCAAGAATCAAACCTCACAGGTTTTTAAAACCTGTGAGGTTTCGCAAACCCCAGCATTACAGACGCAGGTTAAATAAACCTGATAGAACAATCCCGACGTAAAGAAGTCGGGAGAAGTGATAGCAGGACTATCATAACCGAAATGAGCCGAACCCTGCTTTTCAAAGTAATATGAACCAGCTTTCACCTGAGTTCATTTAAGCATTGGTTACCATTAATTAATATGGGCGTTACCCAAGCTGCGCAAGGGTCGGGCTTTGCAGGGCTGCGCTTCGCTCCGGTACCGATGAAGGATCGGTACTGAACCCTTACAATCCCTAACGCAAAACCCAGCATTACAGACGCAGGTTAAATAAACCTGATAGAACAATCCCGACGTAAAGAAGTCGGGAGAAGTGATAGCAGGACTATCATAACCGAAATGAGCCGAACCCTGCTTTTCAAAAATAATATGGACCACCTAAGTCACCTAGTATTTCAGACCTTCCAGGTTTAAAAAACTATAAGGTTTTGCGAATAAAAAATCCCGTTTAACCTCTCCAGGCAAAACGGGATAAAACCTAAAACAAAATCCGTTTCATTTGACAAAAACGTAACAACTTGTGTGTTGTTAAAATAATAGACAATAATTTCTGTTTAAGGTTTAATGCCCGATGAATATTTTTATTTAATTTAAGGCAGATTATAAAACCAATAGATAGCGGTGCAAATTTAGCGCATCTTGAAAATAGTGAGTGGTATGATTAAAGTCCTAACAGTAATGCTTACAATTTGTGATTATTTTTTTTGTTAGGCTTTCGTTAATGCTGCGCAGTTTTATCTAAGTTTGTTCAATATTAAATTATTTAGGATAGAAAATGTCGGTAAGGGGTAACCAGTTTAAAACCAATACATTCAGAGATAAAGGTGCAGAAAGTGCACCCGGCAGATCATCATCAGGTCGGCAGCCGAAAGAAAAAAGAGATTTTTTGCCAAGCTTCGATCTGGCAGATGGCCGTGCAGTTAAAATTGTAGGTCTGTTTTTTGTGATATTGTCGTTATACTTTTTAATTGCTTTTACCTCGTATTTATTTACCTGGCAAGATGACCAGAGTTATGTAATCGATGCAAATGGCGGTTGGGGCAATCTTTTTAAAACAACAGAAGAACTAAAAGAAGCTGGTGTTTCTATACCGGTAGTTCAAAACTGGTTAGGCAAGTTTGGCGCCTTGTTATCGCACCAGTTTATTTACGAATGGTTCGGTATTGCATCTTTCTTGTTCGTTTTGGCCTTTTTTATTATTGGCTACCGCTTATTATTTAAAGTTAAAATCCTTTCTATCTCTAAAACATTAGGTTATAGCTTTTTCTTTTTACTGTTCATATCCTTAACCTTAGGTTTTGCACATAGCTTCTGGTCAGAATCGCCGCATTATTTAGAAGGTGAGTTTGGGTATTGGAGCAATAAATTATTAAGTGCCCAAATTGGCGCAGCGGGTGTTGCCGGATTGATCGCCTTTGCGGGATTAACCATTTTAATCATCGCATATAACATCGATTTCAAATTTCCGGAGCGCAAAGAGAAAGAGGTTTACCTGGATAACGAAACGCCAGATTATGTGAATGATATTAGGGAGCAGGCCGTAAAGAACAAAACTTTCGACGAACCATCAGCACCCATTGAATTTCCGGTACGCGATAAACCAGCAGGTAACGAGCGTAAGCCACAAAATGTGGTATTACAGCCGAGCCGTTATGAAGAAAAAGAAGAGGAAGAAGAAGCTGTTGCTCCTGTTGTGCTATCGCCTTTGGCTACCAATTTGCCGCTTGCTACTGCTGCGGCAACAACACTTCCCTTAACGGTAGAACCACCAATTGAAACCGAGAAGGAACCTGCTTTTACAATCGAAAAAACGGAAGAAGATAAAAAATCGGATGATCTGGTTGAACAGTTTGGTAATTATGATGAAAAACTAGATTTATCCGGTTATAAGTACCCAACAATAGATCTGCTCGAAAATTATGGCACCAATAAAATTTCGGTAAATGCCGAAGAACTGGAAGCCAATAAAAATAAAATTGTCGAAACCCTTAATCATTACAATATCGAAATTGATAAGATTAAGGCAACCATTGGTCCAACGGTTACCCTTTACGAAATTATTCCGGCCCCTGGGGTTAGGATTTCGAAGATTAAAAACCTGGAGGATGATATTGCGCTTTCGTTAGCGGCTTTAGGTATCCGTATTATCGCACCAATGCCAGGCAAGGGGACCATCGGTATCGAGGTACCAAACCAGCACCCGGAAATGGTGCCGATGCGCAGTATTCTAAATACCGAAAAATGGAGCCAAACCACTATGGATCTGCCTATTGCACTGGGTAAAACCATTAGCAATGAAGTTTTTATAGCCGATTTAGCTAAAATGCCCCACTTACTGGTGGCAGGGGCAACTGGTCAGGGTAAATCTGTCGGTATTAACGCCATTCTGGTTTCGCTGTTGTTTAAAAAACATCCTGCACAACTGAAATTTGTACTGGTCGATCCGAAAAAAGTAGAGTTAACTTTATTCAATAGAATTGAAAGGCACTTTTTAGCTAAACTGCCGGGAGAGGCCGATGCCATTATTACCGATACCAAAAAAGTAGTCAATACGTTAAACTCACTTTGTATCGAAATGGATCAGCGTTACGATTTACTGAAAGATGCACAGGTTAGGAATTTAAAAGAATACAATGATAAGTTTGTTAAACGCAAGCTTAATCCGAATAACGGTCACCGCTTTTTACCATTCATTGTTTTAGTGGTAGATGAGTTTGCCGATTTAATGATGACGGCTGGTAAAGAGGTAGAGGCACCAATTGCACGTTTGGCACAATTAGCCAGGGCGATCGGGATCCACCTGGTTCTGGCTACCCAGCGCCCATCGGTAAATATTATTACCGGTACCATTAAAGCCAACTTCCCGGCCAGGTTAGCCTTTAGGGTATTGTCGAAAATCGATTCGAGAACCATTTTGGATAGTGGAGGCGCCGATCAGTTAATTGGCCGTGGTGATATGCTTTTATCTACAGGTAGCGACTTAATCAGGCTACAGTGTGCTTTCGTTGATACACCTGAGGTAGACCGGATTTCTGAATATATCGGTAACCAACGCGGTTATGCCGATGCTTATCAACTGCCAGAATATATAGATGAAGCCGGGGAGGGAAGTAAGGCCGATTTTGATCCTAATGAACGTGATAAGTTCTTTGAAGATGCAGCCAGGCTGATTGTGATGCATCAGCAGGGTTCTACGTCATTAATACAGCGTAAATTAAAATTAGGCTACAACAGGGCCGGCCGGATTATCGATCAATTGGAAGCTGCGGGAATCGTTGGTCCCTTTGAAGGAAGTAAGGCGCGCGAAGTCTTGTATCCGGATGAATATTCTTTGGAACAGTTCTTGAATAGTATGGATGACAAAGATTAGATTAAACCAATACCAAAAAATCTACTCTAACGTTTCAAAGGAAAAATTTAAAAAAGAAAAGATGAAGAAATTAATTTCAGCATTAATGGTTGTAGTTGCTTTTACAACTTCAACTTATGCTCAAACTGATGCGAAAGCTAAAGCCATTTTAGCTGAGGTGAGTAAAAAATACAAATCGTATAATATTGTAAAAACAGATTTTACCTTCACTTTGGATAATCCAAAGGCAAAAGTAAAAGAAACCCAGCAAGGTACTTTGTATGTTAAAGCCAATTCTAATAAGTATAAAGTAGCGATGACGAATCAAGAATTGTTTAGCGATGGTAAAAGCCAATGGACTTATTTGAAAAAAGACAAAGAGGTGCAGGTAAGCAATGTAGATAACAGTGGCGATGCCATTAACCCTGCAAAGATTTTTACGGTTTACGAAAAAGGATTTAAATATGTGTACACAGGTGAAGAAAAGGCTGGTGCCAAAACTTACCAAATGATTGATTTAACACCTGTTGACGCTAAAAAATCGATTTTTAAAGTACGTTTAAGTATCGATAAAGCAGCTAAACAAATTGCCAACGTGGTGTTGTTCGATAAAAACGGAAATAAATACACTTACAATGTGAAAACATTTTCGCCTAATGTAAATGTACCAGAAACTACTTTTGCTTTCGATGCCAAAAAATACCCTGGTGTTGAAGTGGTAGATTTAAGATAATAATTTATTACCGTCTCGGCGGGATGAAACCTGGAGGTTCAGCTGGAAACAGCTGAACCTTTTTTTGTTTTATTGAAGTCAGATTTTTAGGTGTATCGTAGGCCATATGGCCTTTTTTGAAAAGTATTTGCGGTAATTCTTAGGTTACACCATTCCCGCCATTCGTTATGGCACCGATTTATTCTGCTATGTGGAGCACATCTTTTTTGAGACTAGTTTAGGCATCATGCTAACTTGCTTTAATAACACACAGGTTTTACCGAAGAACGCCGTCAATCCCAAGAGCCGGAGAAATCAAAAAAACAGGTGCAGTTCAGGTAAATTGGCACTAACAAACCTGAAACGCAGTGGTTTTGTGTTCATGAGCGATGATTTGAAGTTTAAAAAATATTGAACACAAAACGAAGTGCCGCTGTTTTTTTGATTTGGATGGGATTGTGCAAAGGGCTCATTGCTGGATTGACAAAGCGCTTTGGGTACTTTGGCGCTCCAAAGTATCATGCCCCCGCGGCAAGAGCGGGAAAATGAACTTTGCTTTAAAATTATTTGTTAAGTAATCAAGATAAGTAATAGCAGGAAAGATGCTGAAACAAGTTCAGCATGACGATCGCTTTAGTAATTGTACTTGATAGGACATTGTTCAGGATGGAAATGAACACACTGGTTGATAAATTTTTCATCATGTATTTATGAATGCTGCGCAGATTTATCTAAGTTTGTTTCCAATGTCATTGCCACTAACAAACCATACCTTAGAGAAACTAGAAAGCCTGCTTTTTGCTATGGGCTATAAGGTTCGTTATGAGAAAGGGAACTTTAAAACGGGTTCTTGCCTGCTCGAGCACAATAAGGTTGTTGTGGTAAACAAATTTTCAAATCTGGAAGGAAAAATTGCTGCATTGGTAACTTTGGTTAAGCAAACCAATACAGATGAAAACCTGTTAGAAGAAAAACAGCGCCAATTCTACCTATCCTTACAGCAAACCGAATTATTTTAATGAAGATACAACTCCAGCATTACAATTATAGAAAGGAAAGTTTAAACAGATGAAGGTTACTTTTTTAGGTACTGGTACATCACAAGGCGTTCCTGTAATTGCTTGTAATTGCGAAGTTTGTTTATCTGCTGATAAAAGAGATAACCGCTTACGGACTTCAATATTAATTGAAACAGCTGATAAAACCATTGTGGTAGATAGCGGGCCTGATTTCCGGTACCAGCTTTTACGCGAAAAAGTAAAAGATCTTGATGCGGTGTTGTTTACCCACGAACACAAGGATCATATTGCCGGTTTAGATGATATCAGACCGTTTAATTACCTGCTGCATAAGGTAATCGATGTTTATGCGACAGATAGGGTTCAAACAGCTTTAAAAAGAGAGTTCTATTATATCTTTGCCGAGACTAAATACCATGGTTTGCCGCAGATTAATTTACATACGGTAACCAATGGCGAAGATTTTAAAATTGGTAAAACAACCATCATTCCTTTTGAAGTGATGCACCATTTGCTGCCCATTACAGGGTACAGAATTGGTGATTTTACGTACATCACGGATGCCAAAACCATATCGGAGCAAAGTTTTGAAAAAATTAAGGGAACAAAAATATTGGTATTGAATGCCTTACAAAAAGAACCACATATTTCTCATTTTACTTTAAGCGAGGCCATCGCCTTTGCTGAAAGGGTAGGTGCGGACACTACTTATCTTACACACATCAGTCATAATCTGGGTAAACATGCCGATGTAGAAAAGAATTTACCTGAGCATATCCATCTGGCTTACGATGGACTATCTTTTGAATGTTAAAATCATATCGTATAGCGGTTAATTGCGCTACTATTAAAAAATAAAAGTGCCACAATAGGTACTCATTGATATTTCCGTTCTGTCATCTGAAATAAAAGCAATCCAGGTATGAAATGCCTTTCCTTTATAAAAGGAAGGAATTTCCAGGCTTTCCCTTTCTTTTGACCGCCTGGCACCACCTGTTTCATAGATGGCCGTTTTGTTCTCCAAATCATAAACCATTAACATCACCTGGTCATGTTTCCTGTTATAATCGCCATTGGAATTATCCGACCAGCTAAAATGCACACCCATATCATCCTGTTCAAGTTTAACGTTCGTTGCACCGCTGATATTTCCAAAGGTCAAACGCAGGGCTTCATAGTCGATTTCGCCAGTTGCATTTTGTGCGTTTAACATGTTATAAGATTTTGCAGCATTATGTGCAGTCATCATTCGCTTTTTCGACTCCATGTTAAAACCAATCCGGATAAAATCCACAATCGGACTTAAAAAGGTTTGCATCATTGTAAAACGCGACCTGCAGGCCTTTTGATCTGCGCTGCCTATTTTGTTTTTGATCGATTTTCTGCGCTTGCTTCTGATGATCCATTTCCCATTTAGGTAATAGCCAGTTACGGCACCTACTGTTCCGGTAAATCCACCGTTAATTCCACTTTCTATTTTTCCCATGATTGCGTTAATTTATGTGTAAAACAAGATAGCAAATTGCTGATTACTAAACAAATAATTTGTATTTGCTGCTGATTTACGTCGGGTTTTATTCGGTTTCAATTGTCATAAGTCCGACGAAACCCCGACTTAAGTGCGACGAAAGTCCGGCTAAAAAGTTACACTGTTATATCTGTATTATACGGGTTACTATAGTAAGTTGTGTTACTGTTTATAATTGAATTAAGTGTTACTGTATATGATTTACCATGCTAAGATTTGCTTTCCGGAATTTCAGTTCAAAAAATATTTGATGAATGTTGCATCGCACTATGGTTAATTTATATATTTGCAAACTTCAAACCCAGGTGGCGGTCCCGATAGCTATCGGGATGATAGACGCATTCGGGAATGATTAAATAGTAAATACCCAGGTGGCGAAATTGGTAGACGCACCAGCTTGAGGGGCTGGCGCCTGTATGGGTGTGGGAGTTCGAATCTCCTCTTGGGTACGAAGAGTTTGGTTAAACCAAACTCTTTTTCGTTATATGGCATCAGTTTATATTCTTTTTTCAAAAAAATTGAACCGTTTTTATACTGGTAGTTGTTTAGATTTATCCCAACGATTAGATGAACATTTACAAGGTGTTTATACTGATAGTTTTACCAGTAAAGCTACCGACTGGGAACTTTTTCTTCATATCAATGATTTGGCATACCAGCAAGCTAGGCTGATTGAACTACATATTAAAAAAATGAAAAGTATAACTTACATAAAAAACCTAAAAAAATACGAAGATATTCAAACCAGGCTTATTATGCTGTATAGATAACGGTGGCGGCCCCGATAGCTATCGGGGTGGTAGACGCACCAGCTTGAGGGGCTGGCGCCAGTATGGGTGTGGGAGTTCGATCCGATAGCTATCTGATCTCCTCTTGGGTACAACTGTACTTTGAACAAATCAAAGTACGGTTTTTTAATGTCAAATCAGTCTTCTATGCTATCTCAGCATTGTTAAAAGTATTCCTTTTAAAGGTTTTTACAACTACGGTGGGTAGAAGATTAAGTTTGAACATTTCTTATTCAAGATAGCAGGTGCAGAATATTGCATTAGAAACTTCTCGTTTTATAATAGGCTATAGTTAGATGACTAACAATGGATGGTTGTAGTGCTCAGCTAAAATTCAGTCATTCACCCTGAATTCATTGATCCTGAAATTGGATACATATGTCAGTAAAATGGATACTTTTACCAGTCCGTGTTCGCCGAATTTTGTGTCACAATCAAAATTAAAAAAATGAATACACAAAAAGTATGGTTTATCACAGGTGCATCCAAAGGGATGGGGCTTGAAACTGCCAAACTCGTATTGGCAAACGGCGACAAATTGGTAGCTACTTCACGGAATGTTAACGAACTCATGAGCAGCCTCGGCGAAGCTAGCGAAAACTTTCTTCCTCTGGCATTAGATATTACCAACGACGGAGCCGTTAGCGATGCCATATTCAAAAGCATTGTGCATTTTGGAAAGCTGGACGTGGTATTAAATAATGCCGGCTATTATCTGGTGGGGAGTTTGGAAGAAATTTCTGAAGAAGAATTCCGTAAAACGCAGGAGGTTAACGTTTTTGGAACAGTGAACATTATTCGTCATGTGCTACCGTACCTCCGAAAACAGCAATCTGGACACATCATTAACATTGCTTCAAATATGGGTTACATAGGTTACGCCAGTACCGGAAGTTACAACGCGGCCAAATTTGCTGTTGTAGGTCTTTCAGAAGCATTGGCACAGGAAGTCAAACCCTTTGGCATTAAGGTTACTGTGGTGGCTCCAGGTATGTTCCGTACTAATTTCATGTCTGATCATACGCTGGTTGTGGCCAAAAAAAATGTGATCGGTTACGGTAAAAAAGAACATGCAGCCATGTTAAGCAGTTTTAACGGACACCAGCCAGGCGATCCGAAAAAACTGGCAAAAGCACTGAATGCAATTGTAAAAGCAGAAGAACCTCCCGTTCACCTTGTTCTTGGACCAGATAGCTACAGCTCTATCCTGGAACACCGGAAAAAGGAGCAAGCTGAAATGGAACAATGGAAACACCTGTCACTTTCCACTAACTTCGATTAATTGGTTAAATTTGAGGAAATGAAGAAGACAGATCAATCACCTTACCAGATCAGTTCGATTTCTGAACTGCACCGTTTATTTGCACTTTCAAAGCCCGATCATCCTTTGATAAGTGTGATTGATTTTGCACTGCTGAGCTACAAACACAGTGATGTATGGAGGCATTTTACGAATGATTTCTACTGCATAGCCATAAAAACTGGTACAAACGGCAAATTCCGTTATGGGCAGCAGGATTACGATTTTGAAGAAGGGATCATGACATTCACTAAACCAGGACAGGTGTTCTCGGTACGAGAAACAGACGGGAAACAGGTTAATGGCCACATGCTGGTATTTAAGCCAGCGCTCATCCAGAATTATCCCTTAGCGAAGCGTATTAAAGATTACGGTTTTTTCTCATATTCGGTTGCAGAGGCACTCCATTTGTCGGTAAAAGAAGAAGAAGTTATTTTCTCCCTCCTGAAACAAATGCAGCAGGAGCTAAAAAACAGTATCGATCAATATAGCCAGGATGTGATGGTTTCTCATGTAGAGCTACTACTTAGTTACTCAAATCGCTTTTACAACAGGCAGTTCATTACCAGAAAGGCTGTACATCACGATCTTTTAACAAGGTTAGAAGAAATTCTTACGGGCTATTTTGAAAACGATAAAAAGCTTGTGCTTACGCTTCCCAGTGTCAAAATACTTGCCGATGAGCTTAACCTTTCTGCCAATTACTTAAGTGATATGTTGCGCAGCCTCACCGGACAAAGCACCCTGCAGTATATCCACAATCATATCATCGAGGCAGCAAAAGTTTTACTTTCTACAACAAGCCTTAATATTAGCGAAATTGCTTACCGCTTTGGATTTGAGTATCCTCAGTCCTTTAATAAGTTATTTAAGAAAAAAACCATGCAAACTCCTTTGCAGTATCGGCAATCATTTAATTAATTCAGCCCATTTTTTGGATAACCAGTTGAACTTTCTATTTTTGTATTGATCAATACAAAAGTGATTATATCAATGAAAGGAAGACCTACATTATTTGATAATACCGAGTTGGTGAGCAAAGCGCAACAGATTTTCTGGGAAAAAGGATATACGGCAACCTCGCTAAACGATTTGTTGACCGCTACCGGAGTAGGTTCCGGTAGCTTTTACAACAGCTTTAAAGGAGGGAAGAAGGAAGTTTTCAGCGCCGCAATTCAACAGCGGAGGGAAGCATTTAATGATTTCAGAAAAATACTGGAAAGAAGCGAGTTTCCGCTGGCCTTGATAAAAGACTTTTTCAGGAGTATAGCTAAAGCAAACCAAACAGACCATTTTAGGGGTTGTATCATAGCAAACACAGTTGTAGAAATGACTTTTATTGATGATGAGCTGGAGACAGATGCCATTCGAATACTAAAAGATGTTGAGCAGATGTTTGTGAACGCAATTGAAAGAGAAAAGGAATTCGGTCACCTGCAAAACCCATTATCATCGCAGATTTTGGGTAGATACCTGATCACTTTCTGGTGCGGCCTTAATACCCTCAGAAGAATTTATCCTGATGAAAAAGTACTCGCAGTGCAGGTAGAAATGCAGCTGGATATTATAAGTTAAATTTTTTTGACCAATTATGTATTGATCGATACAAAAATAAAAATAAGATGGATTTAAAATTAAAAGGAAAAAGGGCGTTTATCAGTGGCGCGACACAGGGAATTGGATTTGCCATTGCGCAGCAATTACTGGCTGAAGAGGCTGAGGTCATCATAAACGGTCGTGAAGAGACAAAAATGAATGCTGCAGTTGCGGCGTTACAAAAACAATTTCCAAATGCGATTGTATCTGGGATCGCAGCTGATTTTTCTGTTAAAGCACAGATAGAAGCCCTGTTAAGTCAATTAAATGATATCGATATTCTGATTAACAATGTCGGGATTTTTGACCTGAAAGATTTTGCGCAAACTACCGATAACGATTGGTATCACATGTTTGAGATCAATGTCATGAGCAGCGTAAGATTATCAAGGGCATTATTGCCGAAGATGCTCAGCAAGAACAGCGGAAGGGTCATTTTTATCAGCAGTGAGTCGGGTGTTAATGTTCCTGATAATATGATACATTACGGAATGACCAAAGCTGCAATGATGTCCGTGAGCAATGGCTTATCAAAATTAACCAAAGGCACAGAGGTTACGGTAAATACTATTTTAGGCGGGCCGACTTATTCTGATGGCGTAGCTAAAACCGTTGAACATATTGCAGGTATACAAAATATGAGTGTGGAGCAGTTAAAAGATGGCATTATGCAGCAAACTAACCCTCATTCACTATTAGGACGCTTTATTGACCCGGCAGAAATTGCCAACCTGGCTGCTTATCTTTCCAGTCCGTTGTCTTTAGCTACAAATGGAGCTAGCTTGAGGGCTGACGGTGGTGTTTTGAAGACGCTTTGATCTTGTTTTCAATAGTTAATTCAAATAAAGTATTAGTTTTATTATGTGAACCTTGAGGTTATATAAACTTCAATATAAACCAAAACTACAATCTCTCACATTTGCTAATTTTTTGTTCTAAAATAGTCTTGTCAAGGTATACATGTTCTGATAAGAGCTTGTTTTATAGAAAAACTAAATGAATTTCTTCTCTCCAAATCCTCAATTATAGGCTCTATAAGTAATAAAAAACGATTTAAATGCTCAAAGTAGTCCTGCTCAACGGTACTAAACAGATTCATGGTTAATTTTTTAAAGGGTTGCTCTTTAAAAAGCAACCTTTTTTTATTTTCAATAAGCTACAAAGACTAAGCCTATTTAATAACTACATTGTATAGCGCAGCTGACCCGATATACTGTCGGTCGTAACCAAAACCAACATATAATTTATCGTTTATTGTTCCGAAGTAACCATAATTATTACTTACCCAACCTGTGTAATAGCTATAGCCACTTACGCTGCTCCAGGTATTGGCATCAGGATCATAAACAGCAAAAACAGAAGAATAAATAGAACTAAAAATGGTATTCCCTCCACCATATACATATATTTTTCCCCTGTAACTGGCCAGATTCGGGGCAGCAATGGCAAACTCATTGTCGTTAGTAATTACCCAGTTTTTGCCTGGGTCGGTAATCCAGCTCCTAGGTATTAAAGTCTTGGTATTCATATCCATTTCAAAGAACTGGTTTTTAGTTACTGTACCCGAATATGGCGAGCTCACCCTCTTAGATACCAGCAAATAAACTTTCCCGTTATTAATAACTGTTTTGTAAACCGTAATTGAGCCCTTGTCGTTTGGTAAATCCATAAACTTCTTCCAACTGTTATCTGCAGGATCATAAACATGCATTTCGTAATAATAAGTGCCGTAAGATTTATAGCTTAAAAGGCAATATAATTTGCCGCCATGGCTAAAACAACCAAAAAATTGTTCATCAATTTTTGTTTGGTTTGATGGACCGTTACTGGATAGAATGGTCTTTTTCCATACATTATTACCTGGATTAAATGTCCATAACCATTCTTCATATAAAAAGGGATAGGTATTACCATAATCTCTTATATTGGGACAAAAATAAATGAGTCCGTTTATGCTTTGGCCGCCATTGTATTCGGAATACCGGGTTTCCGGCGGGTTAGGAAGTTTGGTCCAGGTATAGGTAGCTGGCGACCATTTATGAAACTGTGGTTGTTCGGTACCTGATCCTGTCCATCTATTAATATAAGTGTAAAGTTCGTTATTGTGAACAATATAATCGCCGCCCTGATTGTTGCCTATGGGGTGCAACACCTTGTTTAATAAACCACCACTTACCACCACAACATCCGCACTGTATACCAGCTTGTCGTAGTTGTACAATTCAAATTTGGCATTGCCTGTCGGAATATTTTCAGGCACATCGAACACGAGTTTTTTAATTTCAGTAACGCCCCAACTGTCTATAAATTTGCCTAAAGGGGCATTAATGCCGTTAATCTTTGCCTTATAGCCTTTGTAATCATAGTCCGTCATGTAAATGGATACCGTTAACGAATTGTCTAAACCTGTGTAAGGAGTTTGATCATAGGTAACCAGTCCATCTTTCGAATGGTTATTATCAATGGCAAGTCCATTTACAATATATTTATTCTGTACCTGCCAGAGTGAGAATTCCTGGCGATAAATTTTTGAATATACCTTGATACCACTGCTGTTAAAAAAATATACCTGATACCAAACTTTATTATCGGTCGGGTAAGCTTTTAACGTAATTTTTGCCAGATATGACAGTGTATTAACGAAACTCTTTACATCGGTACCGGCATTTTTTACCAGCGAAATAGAATCTGTAGCATAGGTAACCCCGGTTGCAGAGGTAGTGAAGTTCAAGGTATAGGATACCGTAAAGTTAATCTGATCGATGCTTACAGCGGTTATGTCGTTAGCCTTTGGGAGATTATCAACAACTGGTGGAGTAGGGATAGGTGCTGCTGCTTTTTTACAGGCCACTCCGTATACCAATAAAAAGAATAAACCAAACGTACGGAGCAAAATGCTCGGGCGGGTGTTGTTAAACTGAAGAAATGAAAGCATTAATGAGATGTGTAATTTGAGTACCAAGATAATGAAAACCGCATTAACAGTTAATAAAATGTTATCGAATTTTTGATGAAAATTGATAGGAATTAGCCCTGGTGCCTTTGGTTCCACCTGTTACCAAGGCAATCTTGCCCGATCATTCGCTATTAAAGTTAAATTCTTTTCCGTTATACATACAAAATCAGTTATACTCCAGTTTCCTGTAAGAACGGTATTACGATTCAGATCGCGTAAAATTTATCCCTATGCGATTGGTATTTCCCTAATTGCTATAATTAAATGTTCCCGGGACATTTGCTTTGGTATTATTAAGCATGCCATGTGGAATAGGATAAAAATCCAATCGTTCGTTGATAATGATTTAGAATAAGCATCATAAATATCCTTTTAGGGAAAAATGTACAATATTGTTGTCCGTTTGTCCATTCCCTGGGCCTGGCGTTCTCCCCATCTTTGTATTGTCAACAAACAACAAATATTTCAAACATTAATTTAAAAAAAATAACAATGAAAAATCTAATCTTAATCGCAAGTCTGATCATCACTTTATTAACCAGCCAATTCGCCTTTTCACAAAGCAAAAGAGTCCCCGCTTCAGCCGGAAGGTCGGAATATATCGAAGTTGAGCCAGGTGTAAAACTTCACGTAACTGATCTTGGCGAAGGTCAACCCATCGTATTGATCCACGGATGGCCATTGAGCGATGAAATGTACCAATATCAGTATCAATATCTGGTAAGGAAAGGTTTCAGGGTAATCGGCATTTCACTACGTGGTTTTGGTAAATCTGATAAACCTTATGGAAAGTACAATTTCGATGTTTTTTCTGATGATATTTATGCTGTTCTCCATACCTTAAAAATAGAGAATGCTGTATTGGGTGGTTTTTCTATGGGCGGTGCTGTTACCATTCATTATGTAAACAAGTATAAATCTGCACATGTAAGCAAACTTGCACTATTTGCAGCAGCTGCCCCATCATGGAAACAACGTGCGGATTACAATTACGGAATAACTCAGGAAGGTGCTGCCGCACTGATCAAGCAAACCATGACCAACAGGGAAGAGCTGATAGATGGGTTAGGTGCAGCATTTGCGGCCAAAGGTACCACACTTCAAAAAAATACAGAGAAATGGCTTGAAAATATCAACTTATCTGCAAGCCCATATGTAGTTACCGAATCTATCAGTGCCCTTGGCGATCTGGATTTGCGCCCAGTACTTAAGAACATAACCATCCCTGTAGCCATATTTCAGGGTACAAAAGATCAACTGATTGATTTTTCCTTAGCTGAACAATTGCATAAAGGCTTAAAAAACTCATACATCGTGAAATTCGAGAACAGCGGACATGCACTTTTTGTAGAGGAGATGGATAAATTCAACTCGGAGCTTGAGCAGTTTGCGAAAAAATAATTATAAGATAAGATTACTTGCGGGTTTAAATGCCCGCAAGTAATTTTTGCTTTAACCAAATATTGCAATCGTTACCAATAATGGTAATTTTATTTTTTAATTCATTTTATTAACCTTTTCATGAAACAAAGCATTTTTGATGTAAACCTTAAAACCATCGGCATGGTAAATGTTGATTTAGAAAGTATTGAGGCCATCAATGCCGAAGCATACAAATCCTATATCAAGGTGCTTTATCTTAATGAGGGATTTGAAATAAAAGTAGACTTTAACGTTTACCATACCACCAGTCCAACGCTGTTCTTTATCAGTCCAAATCAGGTACTCAGCATCGAAAAACTTGGTGAGCAATCCGGTCGTCTGGTGTTCTATAACCGCGATTTCTATTGTATACAGTTGCATGATGAAGAAGTTGCCTGCGATGGGCTCCTGTTCAATAACATCAATAATATGCCAATGACGGTGATACCCCAGCACGATGCCACATTTATAGAATACCTGTTTTCCAGGATCGAGGATGAATTTGAACTGAAAGACGGATCGCTGGAAGAAATGATCAGGACTTACCTTAAACAGCTTTTGATCAAGTCTACCCGACTATGGAAGGTGCAGCACCTGGAAGGGGTGATGGCTGCCAGGCCGAACAACGACCTTGAGTTCTTTAGGAAGTTTACCCAATTGGTCGAAGCAAACTTTAAAGAAAAACATCATGTTGCCGATTACGCCGATCTGCTGATGATAGCCCCCAAAACCCTTACCCATAGGTTCAAGCGGCTTAAGCTCCCTCAGCCGAACGAAATCATCAAGAACAGGATTATCCTGGAGGCTAAAAGATTGCTTGTACATACAGACAGAACGGCAAAGGAGATTGCCTATTCCCTCGGTTATGACGATCCTGCCTATTTCAGCAGATTGTTTTTTATCAAGACCGGCGAGCCTCCATCTGGCTTCAGGTCTAAATACCTGAGTATACAGGAACCAAAACAGACTTAATCTTCAACGATCTTTTATGTCATCGAATAGAAATAGAGCGCTTTTGCAAGGCATTGCGGCAGCGTTAAAAAAAATCAAATAATTAAACATGAAAGCGAAGCTTATTGTATTGGTAACCATTCTCATTTTAACATCGGTGAAAACCTTTGCAGGTTGGTACAATACTTACAATTACACGGGTTTAATCGACAGGTATCCGGTTACTTTATCTTTTCAGGTAAAAGAAGGCTATTTTGGTGAGCCTGCAAAAAAACACTATAATGTTATTGGGGTCTATAAATACGATAAACTTAATCATCCTATCAGGCTTGAGGGTGTTTTTAACCAAAGTACCCAGGAGATTAAAATTTATGAAATTGGAACTAACGACAGGATTTCTGCCACTTTTCACCTTAATTTTTCGCCTCAGCAACTCACAGGTACCTGGAGCGGTGGTAAAAGTAAACTGAAGGTAGACCTCCGGCTTGTAAACAGACTCAGTGATCTCTCAGATGAGGCGTTCGATAACATCCAGATCCTTCAGTTTCCTTCTTTGAAGGATTACTATTTTATCGGTGTTTATGCTAAAAAGAGCAAATCTGCCGAAGCGCACATGCGCGAATTACAGATCATCAATAAGGAAACTAATAAAACCTTTCAGACACTTAATTTTGAACCTATCGAAACGCCCACAGGCAATGTCATGACCATTATTTACGATAACATTACAACAGGTAAAGGCAATGATTTTCTGATTTCCAACCAGATCGGCAGGGTTGGCGGATACCTTAACGTGAATTTTAATATCAAGAACAAACGGTTTGTTCTAAATCCGGAACCGGTTGCAGAAGGGTTGTAAAGGTTGAAAAATGCAATACTTTTAATTCGTGCTTATTGGTATATTTCTGATATTTTAGTTGATGATATTAGATGACAAAGAATATAACTTCTAGCGTGGTTACTTAATGGTATTAGCAATTGATTTGAAATGATTAAAGTAATTATTATAGACGACCATCCTATTGTATCTGACGGATTGAAAAACCTGCTTACTAGCCGCGATGATATGGAGGTAATAGCCTGTTACGATACCGGGCAGGCAGGTTTAGAGGGGATAAACAATTTAAAGCCAAATGTGGTATTGCTTGATATCAGCCTGCCAGATATAAGCGGCGTAGAAATATGCAAACAGCTAAGAAAAACCGATAACCAGGTTGGTATTATTGCGCTGAGCATGCATAATGAACGGCCCGTAATTAAAAGTGTTTTACAAAGCGGTGCAAATGGTTATGTTCTCAAAAATTCAGTGGGTCAGGAGATCATATCTGCCATTCAGACCATTTTAAGTGGCCAAAAATACCTGTGCAGCAAATCGAAAGAGATTATGTACAGCTACCAAAAAGGCAATTTGGTAGAAATACCACACATTACCCGTAGAGAAAAAGAAGTATTGCAGCTGGTAGGCAAAGGGCTAACCACAGGGCAAATAGCCACGCACTTGTTTGTCAGCCCTCATACGGTAGAGAGCCACCGTAAAAATCTGATCGAAAAATTTGAAGTAGCCAGTATGTCGGCAGTGGTAAACCTAGCTATAAAGTATGGGTTGATATAATGAAAAAATCTTCTTATTGATAATCCATAAGATAGATAATAACTACTATTTGCCTGGTTAAAGATTTAAGCAAATACCCGTTACGTAGTAACATTCAATTCTATATTAATAGAAGTACCCGGTTTATTTTCAGCTGATAAAATTTCCATTTCACCATCTAAATAGGCTACCCTGTTTTTCATATTCTGAATGCCCATACCCTTAGTTAAATAGGAGGGGTCAAAACCCTTGCCATCATCTTCTATGGTGATGTAAAATCTGTTATCGTTTTGCGAGCACTGCAACAAAATGTTTTTTGCCGCTGCGTGCTTAACGGCATTGTGTATGGCCTCTTGTATAATGCGGTATATGCTAATTTGCTGTTGTGGCAAAAATACATGTTTAGCGCCCAGGTATTTAAAATCAATGTTCAGTTTCTCAGATGTTAACGATGCACACAAGTCCCTTAATGATTCCTCCAGTCCAAATTTGAGCAGCATTTCTGGCATCATGTCATGTGCTATCCGGCGCAGGTCATTTATCGAACCTTCCATCTGATCCATGATTTGGTACAGTTCAGGATCTCCATTGCTTTCCTTTTTTGTGGCGTAATGCGAAAGATTGATCTTGATTCCCGCAAGCGTTCCGCCCAATCCATCGTGCAAATCGCGGGCAACCCTGCCTTGTTCCTCTTCTTTGGCATTTAACATGGCCTGAACAATTTTTATTTTCTGCCTGCGGTCAAAATCTTCTATTTGTTGCTGGTGGTTTAAATCTTTTTGTACCGTTAATTTTTTACTGCTCCGATAAAAAAGCCAGCCCAAAATGGCAACGATCAATAAAAACAAACAAGCTATACCAAATAGCCAGCTTATTAGCTTGCTGTTTTTTGCCGATAGGTTTGCTTTTTCATTTTCAGCATTAAGGGCAATTATTTTTTTCTCTTTTTCTGCTGTTTTAAATTTTACTTCAAGTGCACTTATTTTGTGTTCAACCTCCTGGGCATTTAAACTATCTTTTAATCTGCTGTATTTTTTAAGCCAGGTATAGGCCATTTTACTGTTGCCTAATTTGCTATAGGTTTCTGATAGTTCAAAATAATAAATCAAATCGTCCGACGAGTGCTTATACATAACAAGGCCTTCTACATTTCTTTTTAAAACTGCTAAGGCTTTTTGATATGCTTTTTGCTTGATGAATAGCCGGTACATCTCTAAAGATAAATTTCGCTCCATATTATAGTCTTTTGACTGTACAGCGAGCGCTTCCCCTTTTTTTAAAGCCTGTAATGCTTTGCTATATGCTTTGGTAGTTGTATAATATGTTCCTTCCACTATGTAGAATTTCATAAAATTTACGGGGTCTGTAGTTTTAATAAGAAAGGTTTTAGCCTTGTCTAATTCTTTTTTTGCAAGTAATACATTGTTTTGATATAAATAATTTCGACTAAGACTGATGTGATTTTGGTACAAGTCATTAATATATATGTTGGGTTGTTTTTCTAATAACGAAATAGACAATCGAAGATATTCCGCTGCTTTGCTGTATTGTTGGCAGTCCATAAATATCATCCCTATATTGTGATAATTTACTGCCAGATGTTGAATATTGCCTGTTTTTTTTACGAGGGGAATAACTTTGTTTATGAAAATATCGATAGAAGTAATGGAGTTATCTTTTATACTGAATTCTAAAATGGCATAATTCGTCCAACATTTACTTCTGAAAAGAAATGCCTCTTTACTGTTAAATTTCGATAACTGTCTGTCGGCCTCCAAATAGTTTGTTTCGCTTTTTGAACTATTGGTCAAAAAATAATATCCGCCCAGATAATAATAATAAAGTGCCTTAACATAAGGATATTTATCTCCATATTTTAAACCTTTTGCGAGGAAGCTTTTAGATTTTAAGGTATCCTTGTCCGACCAATAATCTGATAAAAGGAATAGTGAACGCGCTTTTAGGCTATCAGATTTGGTATTTGCCGAAAGTTTTAACAAACTATCCGGGTAGTGTGCATCAGTTATGGGCAATTGCGCAAATGATAGGTAAGCACAAACCATAAACAAACAGGATAGAGCGGTTTTTTTCATTAAAAGCACATAGTATGGGTGTGGCAATAAAATCAAATATCCCCGAAATCAGGGATAAATACAAACATGTTCCGGTTTAACTTTGGGTATTATATTATAAGATGATTAGAAATTTTAAAAAACTGCAAAGCTGTTGATTTAAGAAAAACAAAACATGAGTTTATCTATAAAACGGTAGTCCAGGTTTAATGGAGTAAAAAGCATAGAATTAAATTAATAACTGTCTCTTAATCGCCCAAGGTAAAAACCTGGATAAATTTTAGCAAGTTATCCGGGTTTTTTGCTTAATGAATCGATATATTGTATTTATTATCAGGATCTTAAGGTTATAATGAGGCCAAATAAAACTTTGAAAAAATGATGAACAAAAGAATACCAAAAATACTGTTGGTTAAAATGTTGCTTTTATATTGTAGTATGATGGTCTATGCGCAGAAAACCCCAGAATGGGTTCTTCCTACTACCCCTTTTAATGAAGCAGAAACGGCCAAATTGATGGAAAAAGGAACAGCTGTTATCCAAGGTACCGCCACACTGAAAAAAAAGGGAAAAGATAATTTTGGCGTTAAAGGGAGCCAGATTTTGCTATTCCCGGTAACACCTTATTTTACTGAATTTTTGGAGTTGAAGAAAAAATTTAATAGCCGTAAAAAACAGGCTTCTATGAGTCCCGTTGCATTTACTTACCGGGTAGAAGGCAGGTTTTTGGATGATAAGGGAACGTTTCAGTTCACCAACCTGAAACCCGGAAAGTATTATGCAATTAGCTGGATAGCCTTTGCCAGGCAAAAAACAGTTGCTGTTCAAACCGGCACAAGCACTTCTTATAATGTTTATGGATATGCTTTAGGCTCGTCGCCAATTTATGAGGATCAGTATTACGATGTTTTTATTGAAAATGAGGTAAGTGGGTTTGTTGAGGTTAAAGAAGCTGGTGCAGTAGTAAATGTAGTGGTGAGCAATTAAAATGAGAAAAATAATGAATAAAAAACATATCTATTGGTACCTCATCATTATAGGGATGATCATACCTTTTGGTGCTTTTGCCCAAACGATAAAAATTCCGGATCAGAATTTTAAGAAGAAATTGGTTATTCTGGGCATTGATCTTAATGGAGATGGCGAAATTCAGCTAGTTGAAGCACAAAAAGCAACTAAGCTCAGTTTAGATCAGGCAGGTATTGGTTCGTTAGAGGGTATTAAAAATTTCACCAACCTAAAAGAGTTAAGCTTTTGGAATAACCAGGTACAGGTACTGGATCTGGAAGGAATGAAAAACCTGGAAAATATTTTTGGCTACAATAACCAGATTCAGCGGGTCAACCTTAAGGGATTGATAAACCTCAGAAATTTATACATTCATCAGAATCAAATCAGTGTAATAGATTTTACAGGACTACAAAAGCTCGAAGATATAAACATGCTACAGAATGCAGTTAATAAAGTGAGCATTTCAAATCTTCCAAAACTTGTGCGTATTGAGTTTCAGAAAAACAGGCTAACCGAGTTTAAAGTAACAGGGTGCCCTGCGGTAAAGCTGATCAGGTTAGCTGAAAATCAGTTGGCAAAATTAGATTTTAGTAAGTTTAAAGATCTTGAAGAATTGTCGCTGAGAGATAACCCTTTGGTTGAACTCGATATATATGGCTTAAGAAAACTTAAAGAGTTAGATTGTTCATACACCCTCTTAACCAATGTTAATATGAGCGGAACTGTAAGTTTAGGCAGAATGGAATGGTAATATAATAGGCTTTAAACTAAGCCTAATATTTTTTCTCCTTCAATATCCTAAGCATTGCAAATGGATTTGGCATTCTCCACTTCAGTTCTGAAATCAGTGTTGCCAGAAATATCATTCCGCCTCCAATCAATAGCCTCGATGTAATTTCTTCTCCCAAAATAAAATGCGCAGCGAAAGCGCCGAAAATAGGTTCGAAAAGATAAATGATAGATACCCTTTCGGCACTGATGTACTTTTGAGAAATATTCGATATGGTGTACATATATGCCGTTGAGAATAATGCGCAAAAGACAATCCCTATCCAAAATGTTTCTTGTTGAGGGATCCAGGTAGCGTTTCCCTGGATAAACGTTAATAGAAAAGTTAATAAAGCGCAAGTGGCAAACATAGGCACAATGGTAGGGATAATATCACCTGCCGTTGATTCCTTTTCGATCTGGATTAAATATATGGCAAAACAAAAAGCACCGATAATCGTATATAAATCTCCGGTTCCAATGCTGAGTTTATCAGTAACAGATATTACAAAAAGCCCAATTAGCGCTGTGAATGCTGCAATCCATATTTTTAGTGCTGCAGGTTTTCGATAAATAATAAGTTTAATCACCGGAATCATTACAACGGTTATTCCGGCTACAAATGAACATTGTGATGCCGAGGTATGTGTAATACCCAATGTTTGCAAATAAATGCCAAGTACCAGTGGAACAGCTAAACTTGCGCCTGTTTTAATTACTGTTAAATCGAGTTTCTTTACGTGTTTCCAGAAAATAACCGATAACACCATTGTGGCGAGTAAGAAACGGTAGAACAGAAAAAGAACTGGCTGGTGCTGTCCGATTGCAAGCTTGGTAACAGAAAATGAAATTCCCCAGAACGCAGTACCCAGGATCAATAAAATCAAAAAGAGGTTTCTTTTTTCCATTAGGATACTTTTAATTCATTATCGTTAACCAATACTTTTTTCATCATCAAATCTGTTTGTTCATCATCTCCAAGCCAAAACTTATGCTTGCCGAAAGGTGTAAAGCCATTTTTTTCGTAAAATCTTAATGCCCTGTAATTTTCTTCCCATACGCCTAGCCATACATAACTGGCTTGCATTTCAAGTGCAATATCAATGGCTTTTTGATAAAGTAACTGGCCAACTTTCTGACCGTAAAATGCTTTCAAAAGGTAAATACGCTCAATTTCAAGTGCATCAGGATTTAGTTTTTCGGTTTGGGCCTGCCCTGTGTTGATTTTTAAATAGCCAATAACTTTTTCATTAAGCAGCGCAAAATAAAACTGAGAATCCTGATTGCTCAGTTCCGCTGTCAGTTTTTCTTCAGAAAAGCCTTTTTCGAGGTAGTCTTTCATGTTTTCCGCGCTGTTTGCTGCTGCAAAAGCTTCGGAAAATGTTGTTCTCCCTATTTCCTGTAGTTTTTTGATATCAGCGAGTGTTGCCCTTTCGATAATGATGTGCTCCATGGCACGAATGTAACAACTCTTTAAATGTAATAAAATGCTATTTTTTCATTTATTAATGCGTATTTTGCATTAATGGATCTTCAGCGAATCAAGTATTTTTTGGCCCTGGCAGAACAGCTTCATTATTGGAAAACGGCAGAAAAGGTAAATATCACACAGTCGGCCTTAACCCGCCAAATTCAGTCGCTTGAAAATGAATTGGGCCTGCAGCTTTTCGAACGTAATAAACGTAACGTGAAGCTCACCCCAGCAGGTAAATTCTTAAGAGAGAAGTGGGCGGTCGAATTAAATGAGCTCGAATATATCCATCAATTTGCCAAACAGATCCATTTAGGCGAGCGCGGAACCATTACCATTGCACATCCTGATTCCATATCAGCTTCTATCATGCCCGATATTTTGGCCAAGATTACGCAGGCATTTCCACAGCTTCAAATTAAGTTGGTGCAGGTTTTGTATGAAAATCAACTCGATTTTCTAAAGAACTATAAGATTGACCTGGCCATTACGAGGGATATTACCAGTGAGCAGGGCATTAAATCAAAAAAAATATATTCCGATCACCTGGCTCTGGTGGTTCCCTTAGCGCATTCTTTTAAAAAAGTTGAAGATTTATCTACCGAGCGCCTTAAAGTGCAGAAGTTTATTCTGCCGACCAAGGATGAGGGGAGTAGCTATAGCGAGATTATTCAGGCACTTTTTAAATCTTACGATTTTGTTCCTGATGTATTTCTGCATTCCGAATTTGGATCTACGATTATTGCACTCGTACGGAAAGGATTGGGAATAGCCATTTTGCCAGATTCTTATATGCACCACCAAAGCCCCGGTCTACGGTTTATTCCTTTACCTTTTGAAACCGATATATTGATTAACTGGCGTGCCGATGACCATAATCCCGTGCTTGCGAATATTCTAAAACTTGTTTTTGATCATTAGGGATAATATCAATGGTGCCGTGCTTTTATAGTTAACATATTATTCTTCCAACAACATCATCCCATTTTACGGTCACCTCTACTTATTTCCTGTTTATAAAGCTGTCTGGTTAATTGATCGATCTGGTAAACTTGTAACTTTTCCCTTATAAAAATAGCCAGGTTACTGTTATAACCTAGCTATAGTTAAATTAATACGCCAATGATCGATATGCTTTTAACAATAAATTGGGCGCCAAGGATGAACTTTAAATATCGTTTTACTGTTTTGTACCTCTGAAATTAAACGAAATGTCGCCCGATGCGGTTGGCAGGGTAACAATAACGATGTTTTTTGCTGCGTGGTCGTATACCAATGTTCCTTCCGGAGCCCCAATCGCCTCGGCATCATTTGAACCCTGAATTGCTTTTATGGTGAAAATTTTTGATGTTACATTGGAGTAAGGCTCGCCAGGTTTTGCTGTAACCTTTACTTTGTTGCCATTCTCTTTTGTAACCTGGATAATTGCGTTAAAATATTCGGTTGAAGTGATATCCACTGTTCCCTTATAGGTGCCCACAACCCTGGTTGCGGCGGCTTCATCCGAATTATTTGGCGGAACATCTTTATCTTTATCCTTGCAGGAAAATACGAGGGTTAATGCTAATGTAAAGAACAATAATGATAAATTTTTACTAACTGATTTCATAGATTGATTTTTTAATATTTCTGTTTTAAACTGATCAAAATTATCGTGTATGTTTTTCTAAGTATGTGCAGAAATGCTCAATTATAGTATTCACTTGTAGGAAGTGCGGGAATAATACAAACGATTTTTAAATTGCCGGTAAAAAATAATGGCGCTGTCAAATACCATGCATACAAAGTAAAATGAAAGAATTTGTTGAACTTTCGGTAAAAACCATTACCATTAACAGAAATGAATTTTTAAGCGTAAAAGGAAATATCGATACCAATGTATATTATATCGAAAGTGGAAGTTTACGGTTATTTGTTTTGGATAATGATGAAGAGCAGGTGATCAGATTTGGATACCAGGGTGATTTAATTGTTTCAATGGATTCTTTTTTAACTGGTAAACCCTCAAATTATTTCATCCAGGCCATTAAAAAAACAGTAATAAGGGTTATACCACGGCAGCAGGTTGATCATTTTTTAGAAACTGAAAAGAATCAGCTCTTTTGGATGAAAATTTTAGAAAACCTTGTTGTGCAACAGCTTGAACGTGAAATTGATATTTTAACCAGTTCCCCAATAGAACGGTACAACAGGGTTTTGAGCAGGAGCCCACAGCTCTTCCAGCAGATTCCGCTTAAACATATTGCAAATTATTTAAGAATGAGCGCCGAAACATTATCGCGTTTAAAAAAACCTTGACTTCAATCAAGATTTAATTATAAAAAAGCAAACACCTTTGCCTCATTACCAATAAAAAAATATTGATTATGAACGCACAAAAAATTATTAAAATCAGTAGTCGGGTTTACATCGGTTTTTCTATCCTGAGTTTAGCTTATGTTAGTATCTCATCCATTTGGAATCCGCAGGCAACCATGGATTTAGTATCAACTCAATTGCCCAACACAGATGCTATAAGCTCTATAAGGGGAATATATGGAGGGGTTGGTTTGCTGATTACCTTTTTGCTGATTTACCTTTTGTTGACTGACATCGGGAAGGCTCTTTTTTTTCTTTTGCTCTTTTGGGCTGCCTATTCTATTTCCAGGTTGATCACGATTTGGGTTGATGGACCTCTAGGTAGTTTCGGTTCACAATGGTTAATTATTGAATCGACCTTTAGTATTTTAGGTTTCGTACTGCTGCTTTTATATGCCGGAATCAAGAAAGAAACAAATGTTTCACAGCAATAACTTGCTCAAAAATGATCGTTTTAATGCAACAGTTATTATCTTGTGTTAATCTTAACCGAAAAAATATTATCAGCAGATGTATTTAACTTCATTACCAGATCATTCCAATCCTGATTTTGATCAGGATCTTCATTTTAGACGGTTTAAAGTGCAAAATGTTGTTTTTAACACCGTTAGCAGTTATAGTTTTTGTGATGATCATGTGGGCTGCCTTTCTTTCAAAACGATATTAAAAGGAGAGGAGTGGTATGGTATTAATAAACGTAAGCTGGCCATTCGGCCCGGACAGTTCCTGATCCTCAACGATGAACAAAATTATTCCTGTAAAATTGATACTATGGATAAGGTAAGGGGATTATCGGTTTTTTTTCAAAAAGATTTTGCCGCGCAGGTATTTCAGGATACTTTAAAAAGTGAAGTGGAATTATTGGATAATCCATTTTATAGGAATAATGAACAACCGGAGTTTTTTCAAACATTGAATGATATCGATCCTGAATTACAGTTGCAACTGGCAACGCTTATTTCGGGCCTCGAAAATAATGGTTATGACGATGGTGCTGAAGAACAGCTGTTTTTTTTACTTAGATATCTGATCAGGACACTTAAATCCGACACAGAAAAAATTGCAGGCGTTTCGGCCATAAAGCCAAGCTCAAAAATCGAAATTTACAAGCGTCTATGTATTGCGAAGGATTTTCTTCATTCAACTTTTATGGAGAAGCCCGATTTAAAATTACTGGGTAGTATTGCTTGTTTATCAGTTCCTCAGCTCATCAGGCAGTTTAAATCTGTATTTAAGGTTACGCCACATCAATACCTGATTCAGATAAAACTTAAACAGGCTGTTGATTTGCTTAAAAATACTGATAAACCCATTCATGAAATAACCTGGTCCTGTGGATTCGAAAACGTGAGTGCTTTTTGCAGGGCCTTTAAATCAGCTTATGGTTTTCAGCCTTTAATGTTCAGAAAAATACAGGCATAAATAGCGCATTTTTGCACATATTAATTGGTAAAGCGGGCTTAATTTTAAGCAATTAAACCCAACTACATTGAAACGAGCTTTTATTTTTTTCTTTTGCATTTTATCCTCCTCATTTTGTTATGCCCAGGATCTTACGATCCCGCTTTATCAGGAGCAGATACCAAATGCAAAGAAAACCCCTGCAGATTATATAGAAGAAACCGACAGCAACGGCCTGATTAAAAATATAAGTATCCCGACCATGCAGGCCTACCTCCCGGATAAAAATAAAGCCAATGGAACGGCTGTAATCATTTTTCCCGGTGGTGGTTATTTTGTTCTTGCCCCCAAAAAATGCATTGAAATTGCTAAGGCATTCAGCGCACTGGGGGTTGCTGCCTTTGTTGTAAAGTATCGTTTACCCAGCGATAAAATTATGAACGACAAAACGATCGGTCCATTGCAGGATGCGCAGACAGCTATTAAAACGGTACGCAGACGAGCAGGCGAATGGAATATAAAACCAAATAAGATAGGGATGATAGGGCTATCGGCAGGGGGGCATTTAGTCTCAACAGCAGGCACGCAGTTAAACAGGGTAGTAATAGATAATAAAGCGCATATATCACTTAGACCCGATTTTATGATTTTACTTTATCCTGTTATCATTTATGATCCGGATATACCCCGCACCAGAGAGAATTTAATCGGAAAAAAACCTACGGCAAAAGCGTTAAGTTTATATAGCACCAATAAGTCTGTTAATGATATTACGCCACCAACATTTTTGGTTCATGCGGCTGATGATGATGTAATCCCGATGAAAAATAGTCTGCAGTTTTTCGATGCACTACTCAAAGCCAAGGTTAAAGCTGAGATGCATATTCTGCAGACAGGGGGGCATGGTTTTGGTATTTATGATGTAGAAAATAAAGATAGCTGGTTTATAGGTTGCTACGAATGGATGAGAAAAAATGGTTTTGGATCTGCTGAAAGATAAAAACCTGGTTTGAAAATTGGTTAGCTTTCCATTACCCAAAATCAGCTGTTTTTAGATTTATGGTAATACCATTTTTAATCAAAAAAAACTTTTATAGCAGTATATAATTTACAATTTTTAAGCAAAAAAAGCATTCAGTTTAAATAACTTTGTTTTTCAATGAAAAAAATCGGGAAATCGATTTAGCTTATTTTAAACCAAATAATTTAAAATGCTTTTAATTATCCTTAACATTATTTTTTGCATCTCGTTTTTAGGCTTTGCCTATGTAAATTTAAATGATAACGATGCCTTTCTTTGGGTTTCTATCTATTTAAGTGCCGCAATATGCTGCGGATTGGCTGCGGCGGGTAAATTTTATCCTTTCGCTTATCTGTTTTTAACTGCTTTCTATTTAATTTATGCTGCTATCCTATTCTTCGCAAAAGATGGTGTGCGGGATTGGATTACCAAATACAGACGCGAGAGCCTCGTGCAGAGCATGCAGGCCACTAAACCTTATATCGAACAAACGAGAGAATTTTTTGGCCTGTTGATTATTGCGGGGGCCTTGTTGATCAATTATTTTGTTTCGGCGGGTATTGCCAGCTAATAGATTTAGATAATTATGAAAGGTGATGATAGGATGGCTATCCAAAAAGCTTTATCAGCTATTGTAAAAAGCAATGTAGGTGCAGATGGCCAAAATTGGTTAGAAAGCATCACACAATCAGCTGATCAAAGCAATAAAATCAGTCAGGCATTTGTGATGGTGCCGCGCAAAACCGGGAAATTGCTTATTCAGCTTAATGATGATCAAAAGGCCTTAATAGAAGAGGCAGGTATCAGTTATATTAGTAACTGGACTATAGATAGGCTTTGTCGCGTTTGGTTGCTGAGCACTTTAAATGCAGCAGACCCGGAGAAACTTTATGCAACTATCGATCGCTTATTCCTGTCGGCAGAAATGAATGAGGCGGTGGCTTTGTATTCGGCTTTGCCGTTTTTAGCCCATCCTGAAATTTGGGTGAAACGTTGTGCTGAAGGGATCAGGAGCAATATCGGGTCCGTTTTGGAAGCGATAATGGAAAACAATCCTTATCCTTCAGAAAATTTGGATGAGGCTGCCTGGAACCAATTGGTACTGAAAGCGTTCTTTACAGAAAAAAATATTAAGTTCATCGTTGGTTTAGATAAGCGTGCCAATCCGGAACTTGCACTAACTTTGATAGATTATGCAAAAGAACGCTGGGCTGCCAAACGAAAGGTAAACCCACAGCTTTGGCGCCTGGTTGGCAAATTTATCAATGCTGAAATTTTTGAGACCCTTAAAGTCGGTTTGCAGCATAACGACCAGATTGAACAACGCGCCATTGCACTTGCCGTTGCACAGTCCGATTATCAGCCGGCAAAAGATTATATTAACACTTTTCCTGAACTTAAGTTGGTCCTCTCGGAAGGAAACTTAAACTGGGATTCATTTTAACCATTAGAAATTCAAAATAGAAATATATGTGTTGCAGTAGTTCAATTGAAAGAGATAAAGCATTGATGGGGGAGCCTGAAGCATTCGATATCAGTGCGGTAAAGGGAATGAAATTCTTCGACCCACATGTTCACATGACTTCGAGAACAACCGACGATTACCAGGCGATGGCCGATGCAGGCGTTGTTGCTTTGATAGAACCCGCATTTTGGTTGGGGCAGCCACGTACCGGATTAGATAGCTTTAGAGATTATTACAGTAGCTTAATCGGTTGGGAGCGCTTCCGCTCTTCTCAATTTGGCATTAAACATTATTGCACCATTGGTCTTAACTCAAGAGAAGCCAATAATGAAAGCCTGGCAGAGCAGGTAATGGAAATATTGCCATTGTTTATCTATAAAGAAGGTGTAGTTGGCGTGGGCGAAATCGGCTTCGACGATCAAACTGCAGCCGAAGAAAAATATTATCGATTACAACTTCAGCTTGCCAAAGAAGCAGGTTTGCCTGTGCAGGTACATACACCACACCGCGATAAGAAAAAAGGTACACAACGCAGTATGGATATTGCTTTGGAGCATGGCCTTGATCCTTATAGCGTAATTATCGATCACAATAACGAAGAGACGGTAAAAGAGGTATTAGATAGAGGCTTTTGGGCTGCTTTTACCATTTATCCGTTTACTAAAATGGGTAACGAGCGCATGGTAGACATTGTAAAACAATATGGCGCTGAGCGTATTATGGTAAATTCTGCTGCCGATTGGGGGATCAGCGATCCTTTGGCCGTACCAAAAACCGCTGCTTTAATGAAAATGCGTGGTTTAAGTGATGAGGATATTGAGCTGGTTACTTACCGCAATGCAATTACTGCATTTGCACAGAGCGGGCAGCTGGATGAAGCCGATTTCAATGTGCAAAAAAATGTAGACCTTACCGAGAAATTCGAAGGCAATACCATTTTGCGTGGCGGACAACAGCCAAGAACAGATAAATCGTCGATCATCATTAGCTAAAGTATTGAAAAAAATAATTGTCTATCTGCGCATGATGCGCCCTGCCAATATTGTTACTTCAGTAGCCGATATTTTAGCAGGAATTGCCATTTCCGGTGTTTTAAGTAGTGGGTTGTCTGTTCCATGGCTGTCTATTGTGTTTTTGGCCGCATCAACAGCCTGTTTGTATGGAGGAGGGATCGTTTTTAACGATGTTTTTGATGCCGATCTGGATAAAATAGAACGTCCGGAAAGAGCCATACCCAGTGGGCTGATCAGCTTAAAAAATGCAACCGTTTTGGGAAGTTTATTACTCCTTGCCGGAATTGTTTTAGCTGCATTAAATAGTTTAACATCGGGCTTACTGGCCATTTTGGTGGCCGTTTTCGCTTTGCTTTATAATAAATTTGGTAAACACCATTCTTTTTTCGGCCCCTTGAATATGGGCTTATGCCGTGGCTTTAACTTACTGCTGGGCTTGAGTATTGTGCCAGAAATGCTTCAAAGCCATTATTATTTAGCGGTTATTCCAGTAATCTATATTTTCTCCATCACCATGACCAGCCGTGGCGAAGTACACGGAGGCCATGCTAAAAACTTATATTTGGCCGCCTTTCTGTATGCAATCGTGATCTGCGCTATTGCCTATTTTGCATTTGTAAACGATAGGTTGCTGTGGTCGCTGCTGTTTCTGCTTCCATTTACCTTTATGATTTTCAGGCCACTTTTAAAAGCAATAAAGGAGCCTATCGGTAAAAATATCGGCGGGGCGGTAAAAGCTGGTGTAATTTCACTTATTTTGATGGATGCAGCTTGGGCCGTAACTTTCGATGCCCTGATTCTGGCTTTTATAATTGCAGCTCTATTGCCGTTATCCATGTGGCTGTCTAAATTATTCGCCGTTACTTAACCATCAAACACACATTCTCAAATTGATATGGAACATTTACATCAATCCTTTACAGTACAATATAATTATAATGTTTTCTTTACTTCATCGCTTTTTTTGCCTGAAAACGAACTGTTGAACAGTTTTTTAGTTAACCTGAATCCGGCTGTTGCAGTAAAGAAAATCTTGTTTGTAATTGATGAAGGTGTAGCAAATGCACACAAAGACCTTAATACCCAGATTAAAACGTATTTTGCAAAATACCCGCAAACGCAGCTGGTTCAGGATATCCTGATTATCCCGGGGGGAGAACAGGTGAAAAACGATACTAGCTATTTTGATCAGGTGTTAGAAGCCATCAATGTTCATGGGATCGACAGGCATTCGTTTGTTGCTGCCATTGGTGGAGGCGCGGTACTCGATATGGTGGGCTATGCGGCTACGGTTGCGCATCGCGGTATTAAACACATCAGGATTCCAAGTACTGTGCTTTCGCAGAACGATTCGGGTGTTGGCGTAAAAAATGGGATTAATTATTTCAATAAAAAGAACTTTTTAGGCACTTTTTCGCCTCCGGTTGCAGTTTTTAACGATGAAGTATTTTTAAGCACTTTATCCGATCGCGATTGGCGCTCAGGTATTGCTGAAGCAATTAAAGTGGCATTGATTAAAGACCGTGAGTTTTTTGAATGGCTGGAAGCGAATGCTGTTGCGCTTGCACAGCGGGATATAACAGCCATGAACTACCAGATCTGGAAATGTGCAAAACTCCATATGGAGCATATCCGCAGTGCCGATCCTTTTGAAAACGGTTCGGCCCGACCGTTGGATTTTGGCCACTGGAGCGCACACAAACTAGAATACCTGACTAATTTCGAAGTGCGGCATGGTGAAGCTGTTGCCATGGGCATAGCCTTAGATACCGTATATTCCAATTTATCAGGCAGGATCAGTGCCGATGATGCACAAAGGGTAATCACCCTGATTCAGCAGCTTGGTTTCGAATTAACGCATCCTTTGTTACAGGTTACCGAAGGCAATAGCCCAATTTTGCAGGGGCTTGAAGAATTTAGGGAACATCTTGGTGGAGAGCTGACGATCACCTTACTTACAGGTTTGGGCAGTGGAGAGGAAGTTCACGAAATTGATGCCGACATTTTAAAACAAGCTGCCGAAATTTTAAATAACCAAACCGCTATTATTCAACATTAGGCTATGAAATTAACTTCCGGACATTTAACCTTCTGTACCAATATTTATGCAGGCGAAAACTGGATGGCACATTTTGCCGTATTGAAAGATAGTTTTCCGGTATTGAAAGCGCAATTGTCGCCAGAGGCACCGATGGGTATAGGTTTGCGCCTTTCCAATCTCGCCAGTATCGAATTATTGGAAGAAAATCACCTGGAAATATTTAAGCAGTGGCTTGCACAGGAAGACGGATATGTTTTTACCATGAACGGATTTCCATATGGTGGTTTTCATCATACCAGGGTTAAAGATCAGGTACACGCACCCGATTGGACGACGAGAGATCGCGTTGAATATACACTCCGTTTAGCAGCTATTCTTTCGCAGTTATTACCTGCAAATATGGATGGAGGTATTTCAACCTCGCCATTGAGTTACAAACCCTGGTTTAAAGATGCTTTAGAAAGAGAAAAAGCTACAGTTACTGCGACTACACATATTTTAGAAGTCGCCGAAGGCCTAGCAAAAATATATAAAAAGACAGGTAAAATCATCCATCTCGATATTGAACCAGAACCTGATGGTTTTCTCGAATCCGGTCCAGAATTTATAAACTGGTTTGAAAACGAACTTTTACCGATCGGAAAAACCTATTTTGCAGCGCAATCAGGTTTAAATGCGATCGATGCAGAAGATTTGATTAAAACACATATCCGTTTATGTTATGATGTTTGCCATTTCGCAATTGGTTACGAGCCTCATACCGCCATCATCAATGAATTGCAGGAGAAAGGTATTCAGATTGGAAAAATCCAGATCAGTGCCGCGCTAAAAGCTAAATTGCCGGCATCTGTTTCAGAAAGAACTTCAGTGTTGGATCAATTAAGCCGTTTTGATGAACCTACTTATCTCCATCAGGTAATTGCACGAAAAAATGATGGTTCGTTGTTGCGATATCCCGACCTCTCTGATGCACTTACAGCGGGTGAAAACCCTGAAGTAGAGGAGTGGCGGGCACATTTTCATGTACCTATTTTTGTTGAAGATATGGGTTTAATCCAATCGACACAATCGGATATTACCGAGGTATTAAATTTGCAAAAAAATAACCCTTTTACCGCTCATTTAGAAGTGGAGACCTATACCTGGGAAGTTTTACCAACAGCTTTAAAAGCGCCTTTGAACGATTCAATTATCAGGGAACTGGCCTGGGTTAAAAATTTATTATAAATAAGAACATGCATAAAACCGTTGTTATCGATATCGTAGCCCTATCTGCTTCCGTAATTGGGGTGCATACACCATTTCTTCAGAAATATATTGCTGAGAACCATTTAACAACCATAGAACCTTTATTGCCTGCAGTTACAACGGCGGTGCAGTCGAGTTATCTTACAGGTAAATATCCTTCAGAAAATGGTATTGTTGGCAATGGATGGTACGATCATGCTGATGCTGAAATTAAATTCTGGAAACAGTCTAACAAACTGGTGAATGCTGAAAAAATATGGGATCAGGCTAAAAAGGCAGATCCGGATTTTACCTGTGCCAATATGTTCTGGTGGTATAACATGTATTCAACAGTCGATTTTTCGGTAACACCACGGCCAAATTATCTTGCCGATGGCCGTAAATTGCCCGACTGTTATTCCCAACCCGCCGAATTACGCGATCATTTACAAAATAAACTGGGGCAGTTTCCTTTGTTTCAGTTCTGGGGCCCTGGCGCAAATATTAAATCAACCAGATGGATTGCAGATGCGTCGATGGAAACTGAAAAACTCCACAACCCTACGCTTACCTTAATTTATTTGCCCCATTTAGACTATTGTCTACAAAAGTTTGGCCCTGAGCTTGATAAAATCAGTACAGAACTGAAAGAAATCGACCAGGTGGTCGAAGAATTGGTTCGTTTTTATGAAAGCAGGGGCGCACGCATCATTCTGCTTTCCGAATATGGTATTGCGCCTGTAAATAAGCCAATCCACCTTAACCGTTTGTTCAGGGAAAACGGTTTAATCCAGATCCGGGCAGAAAGAGGACTGGAATTACTCGATCCCGGTGCCTCGAAAGCTTTTGTAGTGGCCGACCACCAGGTAGCGCATGTTTATATCAACGATAAAAGTGTAACCGAGCAGGTAAAAGCCTTGTTGAAAAATGTACCTGAAATTGAATTGGTGCTTGATAAGACAGAACAGGAGAAACACCATATTAATCACGAACGTTCTGGTGATCTGGTTCTTACTGCGAAAGAAAATAGCTGGTTTACCTATTATTTCTGGCTGGATGATGCTAAAGCACCCGATTATGCAAGGGTGGTTGATATCCATAAAAAACCGGGCTACGATCCTGTTGAAATGTTCATGACCTCTAAATTAAGGGCAGGGTATAAACTTTTAAGGAAAAAAGCCGGCTTCCGTTATGTAATGGATGTAATTCCGCTCGATGCTACGCTGGTTAAAGGATCGCATGGCAGCATCAATGTAGCCGATAAATTTAAACCTGTTCTGGTGACCTCGAAAGCAGTTGATAAAATCTTATATGCACCAGATGTTTATCAGCTGATTTGGGATAGTTTAGTCGGTTAAGTTGATCTCAAAGCTATTTACTCAAATCAATTTATCAGATAAGCAGGATTATTCTTTTGAGTGTAATTCTTTCTAATCCGTGTTCTGTGTCTCCACAGATCACTTTAAGTTTATTTTGTGTTTCGGTCTGTGCGGACACAAACCGAGGAGTTAGGATGAACGTTGTCAGTCTGAGGGGTAATTTATTGTATAAAAATCAATATGAGTGACGTACAATCGTTTCCCTTTTCCTACTGCTCGGTCTTGCCTCGGCTCGCCGCCGCCGAAGGGCTCTTTCTTTTTGGCATCAAAAAGAAACAAAAACTGCCGGCTGAAAATTTTTCTTTCGAAGCTAGTAGGTTGGCTTGGACAGTGCAGCCCGAAAAATTTGTTAGGCCGGATTTAAGCAGAACGGGGATATCGTGCTATGGCCTAGCTGGATGGAAATACTAAAGCAGCTAAAGTTTTGATTAATAATGATTTGCAAATAACGTCAATGGTAGCCTGTCGAAGACTTTTACAAGCCGAAAACAAAAAATATTTGTCTTTCGACATGCTAACATTGACCGATGTCTAAGGAATGTCGACATTAAAGGTTTTTTCAGCCGACAGCCTGTCCCGACTATTCGGGGAAGCAATCTTTCATGCTAATAATTTTTGCTGTAAAGACTGCTTCGTTGTTCCTTCTCGCAATGACGATTTTTTGAGTAAATTATACTTATACCTTTCTAACCTTGATCTTAAAATTATTACTCCCGTACAAACCTGTATCCACAGCCTTCGAAACAAGGTGGGTTAATTTGGAGCGATTTTGCCGAAACTTTATAGCGATAAATAAGTGTTTGGTTATAATTTTTATTGGTTACTTCCATTTTTACACTATCCAAAATTTTATAGGTCAATAATTCCGGCATAGCATCACCTTCAAATTTACCTGATTTATCTAAAGTGAGGTATTTAACCTGCCCGGATACTTTTTGGTATTTTCCGATACTTCCATTACCAGGATCCTCCATCACCTCAGTCAGTTTCCATTTGCCGTAAACTTCACCCGGCCCATCGTTATTACTGCCGTTGTTGTTGTTTTTTTTGCAGGATACATAAACAATGCTTGCAAGGGAGAGGAGAATCAATAATACCTTTTTCATAAAGCTTTAATTTACAGCTTATACGGTACAGAAACCAAAAACGCTACTTAAGAATTGTCTTTTGTTAATTAAACATTTTTCTAAATGCCAATGGTGAGATCTTGGTTTTTGCCTTAAAGAGTTTGTTAAAAGATTGCGAATGTTCAAAGCCCAGTTCGTAAGCTACTTCGCTCACCGACAAACTGGTGCCCGATAGCTTTTCCTTTGCTTTCTCTATCAGTTTTTGATGGATATGCTGTTGTGCATTCTGTCCGGTTAGCGAACGGAGCAGATCGCTTAAATAACTTGGCGAAACGTTTAAATGATCGGAAAGATACTGCACGGTTGGTAAACCCTTTAGCATCGGCGTTCGATCATTAAAATAAGCTTCCAACAGTTCTTCCAGTTTTTGCAAAAGATCTTTGTTAAGCACTTTGCGTGTAATAAACTGGCGTTTGTAAAAACGGTTGCTGTAATTCAACAGCAATTCGATCTGTGTAATAATCACATCCTGACTAAAATCGTCAATTCTGCTGTTCAATTCTTCTTCAATATTTTTAAAAATAGCAATAATGGTTGCCTTTTCCTTCTCTGATAGGTGTAATGTTTCGTTAGCGGAATAAGAAAAGAAACCATAATTTTTGATTTTTTTGGCGATTGGGTACGACAATAAAAAATCAGGATGGATCAATAAGGTATATAATGAGCAAACACTTGATTCTAAATCCTGTTCATGACCGATAATCTGGTTCGGAGCAGCGAACAACAAACCACCTTCATCAAAATCATAATAACTCTGCCCGTATTTTAGCCTGCCGCTTAATTTTGGCTTGTAGGAGATTTTATAAAAATTAAGGATGTGTGAATTGGGCTGTCCACTCATTTCAACCGGGTGATTTTCATTATTGATGAGGCTGATCAGCGGATGTTTTGGTTGGGGCAGACCCATTATCCGGTGCGCTTCCGATAAAGAATTGAATTTATAAGGGCTGTTATCTT
Organism: Pedobacter sp. R-06; assembly: GCF_049913135.1. Lineage (NCBI taxonomy): Bacteria > Pseudomonadati > Bacteroidota > Sphingobacteriia > Sphingobacteriales > Sphingobacteriaceae > Pedobacter > Pedobacter sp. R-06. The sequence continues at coordinate 1,181,641 of NZ_CP183977.1, forward strand.
CCTTTTTCATATTGATGTAATACAAATATAACCGATAAGCTTTTGTTTATCGGTTATATGGATAATTTTCTATTTGATTAACCCTGTGCTGCGTTCGATACTGCTTCCCATTCTTCCCAGCTTGCTATACGCTCAGCGTAAGCCGTACGTACCCAGGTTAGGTTATGGCTACCGAGGGATAAACGTAAAGGTGGATTTTCCGTATCAACAATTTTAAAAATTGCAGCAGGTGTAGCCTCCGGATTACCCCTTTCCATGTTTTGTAGACCTTCAAAAAACTGAGCCTTAAAGCCGGTGTACTCCTCCATGCCATCAGCAAACTTTAAAGACGCCTGACTTCCGAATTCAGTGGCATAAGCCCCGGGTTCGATAATGGTTACTTTGATCCCAAAAGATTTTACCTCTGCTGCCAGGCTTTCGTGGATGGCCTCAAATGCCCATTTTGATGAGCTATAATAACCGATAACGGGTAAAACAACATGGCCGAGGTTGCTCGATGTACCTAAAATATGTCCGTAACCCTGCTTGCGTAATATAGGCAGGGCGGCTTGTATAACAGCCACCGCTCCAAAAATGTTGGTGTCGTACATGGCTTTCACCTGTTCAATGGTGGCTTCTTCAATAGTGCCAACAAGCGAATAACCAGCGTTATTTAAAACAATATCCAGTCTCCCAAAATGTTTGTGGGCCTGTTGAACAGTTTTTTCTACCTGCTCATAATTGGTCACGTCCAGTTCCAGTGTCAATACATTTTCTTTGTATTTTTCCTGAAGATCGGCAATGCTGGATAGCGTCCGTGCTGTTGCAGCTACCTTATCGCCACGTTCAAGCGCGGCAGTTGCCCACACACGCCCAAATCCACGCGATGCACCTGTAATAAACCAGACCTTATTGGCTATTGGGGTATTTGTACCTTGATTTTTTTGTTGATGTTCCATAATTTTTATCTGAATAAATGATGGATCAAATGTGGGCAAGGTTAACGTGTTATTTGTAGCCTAATCGGGTGCTTTTGTAGCCAAAATGAGAAAATACCAATATAGACTTCCACGAGATCATTTTTTATACTTAAAATATGACATATCAATTAAATTCTTAGTCCTCAATCGTTCTATATTTGCCAACATACCAATTAGTATGTTATGTCTAAGGCAGCCGATACCCGGATGATGATTTTACAGAAATCTTTCGAACTGATTTACCGAAAGGGCTACCAGTCGACCAGTATTGATGAAATTATTGCCACCACACAAGTAACAAAAGGGGCCTTTTATTATCATTTTAAAACTAAAGATGATATGGGATTAAGCCTGATCAACGAATTGCTTTACCCTGGCATGTATAAAGTAATGATTAAGCCTTTGGAAGAAGGAAAGGATCCCGTAAAGGATATTTACGAGGTATTGGAAAACCTGCTGAACGATTTTGTTTTTTTTAATCCTGATTATGGCTGCCCGGCCATTAACCTGATCGAAGAGATGTCGCCGATGAATCCGGCATTTAAAAAAGCACTTTCCAAATTGATTATACAGTGGCAAAATGCAATTGTAGCTGCACTTAATAAGGGGAAAACAAGCCATATCTTAGCAGATACTTTTGTACCGGAAGAAGTGGCCATGGTAGTGATTTCAGGTTATGGCGGTGTGAGAAATATCGGCAAGGCTTTAGGGAAATCGAGTTACAAAACCTACTTAAAAGGGCTTAAAACCTATTTAACAAATCTTTAGTTTTTTTTATACCATAACATACTAATTAGTATGTTTAATTTTTTTCAATATGCACCAGACTCTTTTAAGCCTACATTCAATTAACCGGTGGCTTGTACTTTTATCATTGCTCTACAGCATTTACCTTGCTGCAAGGGGGCGTTTGCAGCACCTTAAATTTACGGCTCATGCCAATTTTATGCGGCATACTACGGCCACCGTTTCCCAGGTTCAGCTCTTGCTGGGATTAAGTTTGTACATGATCAGTCCGGTGGTAAAGTATGCCATGGCGGAAAGCGATACCAGCCATTTGGTTTCCGAACATGTATTTTTTAAGTATATCCATATCTGGCTTATGGCCACGGCGGTGGTGTTGGTTACGCTTGGGTCGGCAAAGGCAAAAAGGATGGAAACCGATACCCAAAAATTTTCTACCATGCTATTTTGGTTTTGCCTGGCCCTTTTGGTCATACTTGTTGCAATTCCGTGGCCATTTTCGCCCTTTGCTAATCGTCCATTTTTAAGATCATTTTAAAATTATCGAATCATTATGTTAAATCTGTTAAAAACGCCAATCGGAAGATTAAGGATTATCGGTTTTCTGGAAGGAACCTCATTATTGGTACTGGTATTTGTTGCGGTACCGCTAAAATACATTATGCACAGACCCGAACTGGTAAAACTGATGGGACCAATCCACGGGCTACTTTTTTGTCTTTTTGTTTTTATTGCTTTCAGTGTAAGTGTTGTTTATAAATGGGCATTTTCTAAAATAACCTGGAAAGTGCTTTTAGCCTGCATTATCCCTTTTGGTACTTTTTATATTGATAAATATATCCTGATCCCACAATCGCTCATGCATGAAGGAGAAGATAACTTGAGTTAATGGTATCGCATGAAATATAAAAAGTACAGCATCATTATTGCTGTTTTGGTTTGCCCGATTGTTTATGTATGGTCTTGTAACAGCTTTGGGAGGAGGAACATTGATAACGGGATCAGTTTTAAAACTAAACTATCTTCTTACCAGCTTTTTAAAGGGAAAATGGCTGAGCTTAAACCGAATGACGGTGTAGAAATGTTTGAACTTGCTTCTACACTTTTTACGGATTATGCAGAAAAGCAACGGCTGATTAAATTACCGGAGGGAAAACAAATGGTGTTAAATGGAGAAGGTTTGCCCGTTTTCCCTGAAGGAACTATTATAGCCAAAACCTTTTATTATTCAAAAGTTGCTAAAAAGGGTAGGGAGATTATAGAAACACGTTTACTGGTCCTGCATCAATCAAACTGGAACGTGGCTACTTTCCGCTGGAATGTACTACAAAACGAAGCAGAGCTGATTACCGGCGGTGCAGATGTTCCGATTGATTTTACGGGTTTGGATGGTGAAAGGAGAAAAATTTCCTATCATATTCCCACCAAACAGGAATGTGCCAGTTGCCACAGGCAAAACGACCTAATCATTCCAATTGGCCCGAAAGCAAGAAATCTGAATTTCAGCGTTGAAAGGCGTGATGGAAATATTAACCAGTTAAGTTACCTGATGAAAAGAGGTGCGATAAAAAAGATTAAAGTTGATTCTTTAAACCACCTTCCGGATTATCATGATACCTCATTGCCTGTTCAGCAAAGGGCAAGAGCTTATATGGATATTAATTGTGCGCACTGCCATCAAGCAGGTGGGTTTGCTGGGAATACCACATTAAACCTCGATTACAGGACGGATTTAGAACATACCGGAATCAAATTTAATAAAAGCAATATCATTATCAGAACAAACCAGATGGGCGAATTCCATATGCCCAAGTTAGGAACAACTGTTATTGATAAGGACGGGGTGGCGTTGATCAAAAAGTATATCAGTGGGCTTAAGTAGCCGGGGCTTTCTAACCGCAATTAAGCAGAAGCGTGGGGGGGCTGAAATCATCATCCCGGCCGAAGCATAGCGGAGAGATCTGCCTAAACAGGTTTAGCTTCACTGATTATTGCATGTTTCCAGACTTTGTTGCATCGGCTAGAAATGACGTTATTTTATGGATAAGTTATCATCCATCTTATATTTTTTATTATCCATCCCTCAATGTATTTTTTCCGGTACGATCGAACCATCCTTATTATATTTGAATAAAAACATGTCTATGTTCGAAAAATTTGATCAGACCAATTATCATCAACTTTGTGATTTACTGGGTAGCCGTCACCCAGATTTACAGTTGATTTTAGATCAATATGATTATCCGCCTTTTTGGTCGAGACCAAATACCTTTGAATCATTGGTGCATATTATTTTAGAACAACAGGTTTCTTTGGCTTCGGCATTGGCTGCCTTAAATAAACTGAAAGAAAAAATAGGGGAAGTTAGGCCTGAACGCTTTTTGTTACTTACCGATCAGGAATTAAGAGATTGTTATTTTAGCCGGCAAAAAACAATTTATGTCCGTCATTTGGCCGAAAGCCTGATCAGTGGAACATTGTCTTTAAGCAAAATGGAAACAATGGACGATGTAACTATTAGAAACCGGCTTAAAAGTATTAAAGGTATCGGTGATTGGACGGTAGATATTTACCTGATTTTTATGCTGCACCATACGGATATTTTCCCGGTGGGTGATCTGGCTGCTGTAAACTCCTTAAAGAAAATAAAAGGTCTGGCAGCTGAAGTAGGTAAAGAACAGGTATTGGCGGCGGCAGATCAGTTTAGACCTTACCGCACCATTGCTACAATGTTGTTATGGCATGCTTACTTGGAAGGAAGGAAAAAGAAATAGCTTAGTTAAGCGTGTTAATGCCGAATACCAGTGCTTTAAGATTCCCGCGTGCGCGGGAGTGATGCATCTTGCTGAATTGAGTATAAATATTTTACAACAAAGCCCTATCCAGGTGCACGTAACCGCCATCAACATGGATCAGTTGGCCCGTGGTATGACTCGATTTATCAGACAATAAGAATACGGCCATACTGGCGATTTCATCCACGCTGGTCATTCTGTTTTCGAAAGGGATTTTATCGGTAATGTTTTTAAGTTTTTCATCACGGTTTTCAAAAGAATTGATCCATTTCTCGTATAGCGGCGTCCAGGCTTCGGCAACAATAATCGCATTAACACGGATGCTAAAAGGCAATAACTCTACTGCCCACTCGCGGGTTAAAGCATTTCTGGCACCGTTAGACGCTGCATAACCAGATGTTCCACCTTGTCCCGTTTCTGCAGTTTTACTGCCAATATTTAAAATCGAACCCTTGCTCAATTTAAGCGCTGGCAGGGCATGTTTGGCTAAAAGGTAATAGTGCACCACGTTTTTATGCAGCGATTCCATAAAGCCTTCGTAAGTGCCGTTTTCGAGACCAACACCATCGTTAACACCCGCATTGTTTACTAAGCCATCTATTCTGCCGTATTTTGCCAATATCGCATCAACAATGGTTTTACAGCTTTCAGGTGCAGTGAGTTCTGCAGTAAAATAAGCTGCTTTTAAGCCTAAATCTGTTATTTCCTGCAGCATTTTCAGGTTATCATTTTCATTACGGCCAATAATAATGGGGAAAGCATGCTCAATAGCCAAAGCTTTCACAATTGCGGCACCAATACCTTTTGCCCCACCACTTACCAGGATTATTTTGTCGTCTAAATTTAAATTCATATTTGGTTAATATTTTTGTTTTGTTATTATGGCCTCAGAGAACATAGAGGGGGTATTAAGCCTTGCTTCTATAGCTTTCTCTCCCGAAAGTTCGGGACTGCGCTTCAGTCGAAATGACGGATCGATTGTCCATCTTCCATGGGCTAAAGGCTAACCCCTCTTTTCCATGGGATAAAATCATCCTGATTAAGCTGTACCGCTTTAGGGATTTCTTCGCCACTGGCTACTTTAATACAGTATTCCAATATATCTTCGCCCATTTCGTTAATGGTTTTTTCGCCATTGATCACTGCTCCTGTGTCGATATCAATAATATCACTCATGCGTTTGGCCAGGGTAGAATTGGTAGCTACTTTAATGGTAGGGCAAACTGGATTTCCTGTTGGCGTGCCCAGACCGGTAGTGAATAAAATTAAGGTTGCTCCGGCAGCTGCTTTACCTGTAGTCGCTTCTACATCATTCCCTGGGGTACATACCAAGCTTAAGCCAGGTTTAGTAGCGGGTTCGGTATAATCTAAAACGTCTACAACAGGAGAGGAGCCCGCTTTACGTGCAGCACCAGCCGACTTAATTGCATCGGTAATTAAACCATCTTTAATATTGCCTGGAGAAGGATTCATGTAAAAACCAGAGCCAACTTTATGCGCCAGATCATCATATTCTGTCATTAAACGGATAAATTTTTCGGCAGTTGGCTGATCAACGGATCTATCGATCATTTCTTGTTCTACGCCACAAAGCTCGGGGAACTCGGCCAATAAGACCTTGGCGCCTAAGGCTACCAATAAATCGGCACAATAACCAACAGCCGGATTAGCTGAGATACCGCTAAAACCATCGCTACCACCACATTTTACACCCACACACATTTTGCTTAGCGGGGCTGCTGCACGTTCTTGTTTATTAATGAACATCAATCCTTCAAAAGTACTGCGGATCGAATTTTGGATCAGTTGTTCTTCGCTTTGTGCTTTTTGCTGCTCGAAAATTAAAAGTGGTTTATCAAAATCAGGATCAAGGGCAAATAAATCGCGTTTAAAATCTTCTACCTGCAAATGTTGGCAACCCAAACTTAAAACCGTTATACCGGCCACATTGGGGTGATGGGCATAAGCCGCCAATAATTTGCTTAAGGTATCCGAATCCTGACGTGTTCCACCACAACCACCGTTGTGATTGAGGAACTTAATTCCATCTACATTTTTAAAGGTGCGGCTGGCTTTATCTACTTTAGGTTCAAAACTAATATTATTAATGTCTTCTCCCTTTTCAAAGGCCTGAACCAGTTTGTGGGTGTAAGATTTATATTTATCATCTACCGCATAACCCAACTCACTATAAAGTGATTCTTTAATAATATCAAGATTTCTGTTTTCGCAAAATACAGTCGGGATAAACAACCAATAGTTTGCAGTGCCCACTTCACCATTTTTACGGTGATAACCATTAAAAGTGCGGTTGGCGTATTTACTTACATCGGGTGCTTCCCATTTGTAATTAACATTGCGATAGGCAAATGGCTCTGCAGCATGTTTGGTATTCTCCACACTCATTCTCATCCCCGCTTTTACATCAAACTGTACCTTTCCAACCAAAACACCGTACATCATTACCTCATCGCCAGCTTTCATATCCTGCATAAAAAATTTATGCTTGGCAGGGATTTCATCAACAGTAACGTAGGTATTTCCTTCATGCACTATTTTGGTATCTTTAGGTAAATCTTGTAACGCAACCAAAACATTATCAGCATTGTTAATCTTGATGACTAATTTTTTCATTGTCAATTTTATAATCTAAACTAATTTCTTTTTCAATGTGATTGGGTTTCCATCCTTTCCATCCGAAGTAGAAAACCACTAAAAAGCATATAAATGGTACTAAATACCCATATTGTATATTGTGTGTGGCGTCTGATATCAAACCTAATACCGGTGGTAAAAAGGCACCGCCAACAATAGACATCACAATTAACGATGAGCCCAGTTTTGTATCTTTACCCAAACCTGCTATACCCAATGAGAATATGGTTGGGAACATGATCGACATAAAAAAGGCAACACCGATTAAAGCATAAACGGTAATCATGCCGCTTGCAAAAATAGATACGAGGGTAAGAGCAGCACTAATTAAGGCGTAAAGCATCAATAGTTTATGGGCAGCTACGTATCTCATAAAGAAAGTTCCGGCGAACCGGCCAACCATAAAAGCTAAACCTGCGGCGCCCGAATACCATGCTGCCTGATCCTGGCTGATATTTGCTGATGAGGTGACAAAGCTGATGAATAAACTCAATACGCAAACCTGTGCGCCTACATAAAAAAACTGTCCAATAATTGCCCAGCGCAAATGGCTATGGCTCAACACATGCCCAAAACTGCTTTTTTCCTGAGCATTTTCTTCCTCTTTAATGTCAGGTAGTTTGGTGAAAATAAACAGGATGGCTACTACTATAATCAGGATACCCAAAATTAGGTAAGGTGCTTTTACTGTTGATGCCTCTTCGAGCATATAAGCTTGTTTTTCTAAAGGCAACATTTTGGTCAATTGGGCATCGGTATATTTTACTTCGGTAAAAATAAATTTACCGCCAAGTATTGGCGCTAAAAATGCAGCTAAACCATTAAAAGACTGGGAGAAATTTAAACGTTGTGTAGCGGTTTCTGGTGGCCCCAGTACGGTAACATAAGGATTTGCTGCTGTTTCCAGGAAGGTTAAACCACAGGCGATAATAAAAAGCGCGCCTAAGAAAAATATATATTGTGCAGTATTGGCTGCGGGTATAAATAGTAAACAGCCGATGGCGAATAAAACAAGACCTAATATAATACCGCTTTTATACCCATACTTGCGCATAATGTAGCCTGCAGGTAAAGCCAATAGAAAATAGGCGATAAAAACCGAAGAATCGACCAGGGTAGATTCGAAAACATTTAGTTGAAAAGCTTTGCGTAGATGTGGAATTAATACAGGATCGAGATTGTGGACGAAACCCCAGAAGAAAAAGAGGCTGGTGACCAAAATTAATGGAAATAAATATCCCTTACCGTTTTTTGGCGTATCGGATACCTGAAAGTTCGTTGATGGCGTGTGACTCATGTTTTGTTTGGTTATAATGGTTTAAGCAGGTTCTTTTTGGTTAGTTGTTGTATTACAAATTAAACCCTTAAGCATTAATAAAAATTTAACTTTATGATCTAATTATTAAATGATATTAGCCCGATTTTTTACATTGCAAAATAATTTTGCATATTAGATTGATTTTTTAAGATTTTATGAAACCGCATTTACTTAATGTATCTACTAATTCGGTAGACTCTTTTAGCGCTCGACGAGACATTATGCCCGATATAAACAACCGTTGGCATTACCACTCTGCATTAGAACTGATCTACGTTAAAAGAGGCAGGGGAACGCAGTTTATTGGCGATAGCATCAAAAATTTTAAGGATGGAGATGTTGTTTTACTTGGAAGCAATTTGCCGCACTACTGGCGCTTTGACCCAGAATTTTTTGATGAAACCGCTGGTGAACCGGTTGATGTTTATGCGATTCATTTTAAGGAGGATTTTTTGGGTAAGGATTTTCTCGACCTTCCCGAAAATCAGGAAATCAAAAAAGCCTTACTTCAATCGCGACAGGGAATTCAGTTACAAGGAACTTCAAAAGAGAGAATTGCCGGTTTGATGCCACAGATTATTGAGGCTACAGGCACCATGAGGATCATAAAAATACTCGAAGTGTTAACTGAAATAGCCAATTGTGAAGAAAAAAACATATTGGTTTCGCTAGGCTTTAAGCCAAACTTTCTGAAGAACGAAAAAGACAGGATCCAATCTATTTATAACTATACCATCAGCAATTACAAAAATAAAATAGAGCTAAAGGAAATTGCTGCGGTAGCTAAAATTAGCCCCAATTCTTTCTGTAAATTCTTTAAAACTAAAAGTAGAAAAACCTATACACAGTTTCTGAACGAGATTAGGGTAGGGCAGGCCTGTAAATTATTGATCGAAAATGATCTAACCGTTAAAGAAATCTGCTACGACTGCGGATTTTATAATTTCACCAGCTTCCATAAATATTTTAGAGAAATAACGGGAAAAACCCCACTAAAATATCAACAAGCCTTTTCTAAACAATAGTTATAGCGAATGAATTCTATTTTTAAAATCTGACTTCCTAATTCTACAACATTTGCCGATTTATTTAAGTTTTTCTATTTTTTTTGTTTAAACCAAATATAAATAGCTGAAGTTTTAATGACTTTTATCATTTATCTATTTTAAAACACAAGAATGTTAAAACTAATTTTTGATTTATAGGTTTATAGCTTAAGTTTGTATTTCTAACTGAATATTTTATGAGCAATATCTCTAATCCGAAACCGGTGAAAAAGGGCGATAGGATGGACAATGACCATAATAACCTTAATGAGCCTTACACCCCTGGTTCAAAGCATAAATTTGAAGGATGGCCGATTTTATGGATCCTGATAGCTATATTTTTAATTTCTGCAGTTTTATGGTATACAGGAGCCGCTCCTTACTTAATTAAGTGGATCGCCAATAAATAGAAAAGATGTTTTTAAAGAAGTTGGTTTGACCATAACATTTCATTGTCTTTCTGTGAGAAAGTTCCATGTATTGGCTTAAAGGGAGACGTTAATTTTGATGACGGGAAAAGAACTGATTAAAATTTTTCATCATCGCTGGGAATCTGCTCAGCGGAGAAATAGCAGTACAACATTAATCCAAAGGAAACAATATAAAATACCGCTGTGATTAAAAGGAATGTGCTCATATAAATAGTTATTTGGTTAGTGTAATTATAACGTTAAGTTATCTTAAATTATATAGGGCGATGCATTTATTTTATATTAATTATTAACATAATTATTTTTTTGTGTTGAAAACTATTTATTTAGTTTGTTTTGTAATGCCGGTTTACTATCCTGCTGTTGCTCAGTTATCTGCTTACCTTGCTTGGAATTTATCGCGGTATTGAGTCGGCGTCATCCCAACTGATTTTCTGAAAACTTTCCTAAATGCTTTAGGGTCATTGTAGCCAGAGTTATAAATTACCTCTGTCATTTGCTGGGCAGTTTGCTCTAATAATTTTTTAGCTGCCTCGATACGGGTTTGTTGAAGATATTCGATAGGGGTAATGCCGATTACCTGTTTAAAGCGCCGCACAATATTTCTTCTACTGGAAGGAATATCTTTAATCATCTCTTCGATGGTAGCTACATCCTGATAATTATTTTCAATTTTTTCTTGTGCAGAGGCAACAATATCATCGTTGTGATGACGTATAGGCCGGAAGGTGCTAAAGTACGATTGGTTTACCCGGTCCATATCGATTGCAAAAATCTTGGCCACCTTAACAGCCATATCTTTTCCACAATGAAGCTGTAAAAGGTGCAACAATAAATGAAAAGTAGAAGTTGCACCACCACTTGTAAATAACTTCCCATCCTGTGTTACGGTTTTATCAGCCTTTAAATGAACCAAGGGGAATGCCGTAGAAAAGGCAGAACAGGCGTCAACATGTGTGGTAGCAGCTTTACCATCCAACAGTCCCGATGCTGCAAGTAAAAATGCGCCAGTACAGAAAGTAGCAATTTCTGCGCCTGCTGCATGCTGTTTGTTTAACCATGGGATATAGCCTTTATTGGCTCCGATACAATCTTTAATATCATTGGTTGCAAATGAAGGCACTAAAATGAGATCAAGATGTGCAGCTTTTTGTAAGGGCACACAAGGATGTTCACTAAAATTGTAATTTTTATCGTCCAGTGTAATTAAACTAATATTAAACGGGGTTTCGAGCTCATCTTTCCGATAAAATCCATTAACAGTATCAAATACATCCAAAATAGCCGCTATGCTTAATAATCTGAAATTTTGGGGCAGTAAAACACCTACTTGTATCATTTGGTTAAAAATTTAAGTATCGTAAATATATAAAAATTGTCTGAAATGCCCCTTAAGATTGACTTTTACGGCAACGGTGTCCGGTTGAATTAACAATTAACTTTATTCCAGTTAATCAACTAATTAATAAACATATGAAAACCACCCCAAAGAGTAGCAGAATGTACGGCTTTATAGTGCTGTACGAAATGCAAACAGATTTTTTACTAAGGGCTTTAGATGGGATAGACCAAAAGGACGCACAGAAAAGATTGGATACGAAAGCAAATCACATTGCCTGGATTACCGGGAGTGTGGTGCATGGCCGCTATTTTCTGGCCAAATCATTCGGTATCGATCTTCCATCTGTCACTGACGAACTTTTTGCCGATAACAAAGGAATTGTGGATGATGCCACTTATCCATTGCTTGAAGATTTTATTAAAGATTGGGCAGCAATTTCTCCAAAGTTACAGGAGGCTTTAACCCAGGCTACTGACGAGAAACTGGAAGAGAAACTCAATATCCCGGGAATGGAGATCACACTGTTTGAAATGATCAGCTTCAGCAGTTATCGGGAAGCCAATTGCATCGGGCAGATTGCCCTATGGCGCAGATTATTAAACTATCCTGGAATGAATTATATGTAAACTATGGAAAAGATAATTAGAGAAGCCAATGAAACTTTAACAGCATTGGAACATGAGTTTTCAAAATTTGATACCCCACAGATTAATGAAGTGCCTTTTGAAGGAAGCTGGACTGCAGGTCAATTGGCTGAGCACCTGGTTTTGTCTAATTCGGGTTTCCTCGAAGTAATTAATGGGCCGGTAGCCGAAACAGATAAACCGGCAGATTTAATGGTAACAGAAATTAGAAAAGATTTTTTGAATTTCAATGTGAAGTACGATTCTCCTAAAGAGATCTATCCTGAAGACAGGACATATAATCAACCTGAATTATTAAAAAGTTTAAAGCAGATCAGACAGGGGGTATCAGATGCGATAATTGGTTTAGATTTAACTAAAACATGTACTGCTTATGAGCTGCCCGGATATGGCTTTCTAACCCGGTTGGAGGCAATTTATTTCGTGATTTATCATACACAGAGACATGTTTACCAGTTAAAGAATATTTACAATGAGCTGGATAGCAATTGATTTTTAATTAAATTTATGAGAAACAACAGGCTTAATCTGCTAAATCCCTATATCGGCAAATGGAAAACAGAAGGTTTAACAAAATCAGGTGATATAATCACTGGGACTGATACCTACGAGTGGGTTGATGGCGGTTTTTTCTTAGTGCATCAGGTAGATGTTATGTTTGGCGATAAAAAGATCCGATCGTTAGAAATTACACACTATGATGATATGGAGGATGTTTTTCGGTCGCAATCTTTCGATAATGAAGGCAATATTTCAATATCTACCCTTAAAATTTACGATGATATTATTTTAATATTTGCCGATACAGAAAGATTTAAAGGGAATTTCAAAACCAATACCATCGAAGGATTGTGGGAACAGTTTGATGGTAAAAACTGGATTCCATGGATGGATATCAAACTAACGAAAATTCTCCCGCAATGTAATGATGAACCCGTTTCTGCATCTTTAGAGTCTGGTTAGATCCTGATTAATAGCGCATGGTTAATGGATTATGGCTATTGACCATAAAACCATCAACCAAAATAGGTTAACTTATTATTACACCAATGTACCAATGACTAATGAACTATAAATTATTATTATTATTTTTAAATATAGAAACCAAAAATTAAAACACTATGAAAATTGCAGTTATTATTGTACGCGTGCTTCTAGCCGCTATGTATCTTTTTGCTTCTGTAAGCTATTTTCTTAATATAATGCCTAAGGCGCCAGAAATGACAGCGGCACAAACCAGCTTTATGACGGGTATAATGGCCTCAGTGTATCTTTTTCCTTTAATCAAGATCACGGAACTGATATGTGGTGTAATGTTATTGATTGGCAGAACTGCGCCGCTCGCTTCAATCATCATTTTTCCTGTTACCTTGAATATCTTTTTGTATACCGCGTTTTTGGCGCAGCCTAAAGATCTTCCGATGTCAGCAGTGATGTTATTGTTTAATTTGTTCCTGCTTTATACGTATCGTGCCAAGTATCTACCAATCGTTTCAAAGTAAATTTTAGGATTTTCAACAATTCTCATACTTTTTCTCTTTATTTAGTGTTTCGATATAAGGTGTAATTATTATCTTTAAAAACTAACTAGAAATAAAAAATATGAGAAAGTTACCATTTTTAATGCTGCTTTTTGTTGCAGTATCGTTTTCTGCATTTGCACAGAACAAAGATGCTATTGTGGGCAAATGGCTTAATCCATCGGGTGAGGGGCAAATAGAAATTTATAAAAAAGGCGATAAATATTATGGGAAATTAGCCTGGATGAAGGAACCCAATTTAAATGGTAAGCCTAAGTTAGATGCTAAAAATCCTGACGAAAAGCTACAGAAGCGTGCTTTATTGAATCTGGAAATATTAAAGGATTTTGTTTACGATGATGGTAAGTGGACTGATGGAACGATTTACGATCCAAAAAGCGGCAAAACATACAGTTGTAATATGTCTTTAAAAAGTAACGATGTGTTAAATGTTCGTGGTTATGTAGGTATTTCTCTTTTAGGAAGATCAGAAACTTTTAGACGAGTAAAATAATTAATAGATGAAAAAATTAATATGGTGCCTTTTAATGGCACCTTTTTTTTGCGCTGCGCAGTCGTATTCGTTTAAACCCTTAAACGAGAATACCAAAACCAGTTTACGGGGTTTAAGTGTCGTATCAGATCGGGTTATCTGGGTTAGTGGTAGTAATGGATCGGTAGGTAAAACTACTGATGGTGGTATAACCTGGAAATGGTTAAAACCAAAAGGTTACGAAAAAATCGATTTCAGGGATATTGAAGCTTTCGACGATAAGCAGGCCATTACAGTGGGCATTGCATCGCCGGCATACATTCTGAAAACTGTAGATGGTGGTGAAACCTGGACCGAAAATTATAAAAATGTAGATTCTGCCATATTTTTGGACGGGCTAAGTTTCTGGGATAAAAATAAAGGGCTCGTTTTTGGTGATCCTATTAATGATCATATGCAGTTGCTTAAAACCCAGGATGCAGGCAAGACCTGGCAGGATATATCTGCAAACCTTAAAACTAAATTAACAAAAGGCGAAGCGAGTTTTGCGGCCAGCGGTACAACTATTAAAGCACTGCCCGGTGGTAAAACCTGGATTGCATCAGGCGGAACAGTATCTAACATTTACTTTTCTCCAGATTATGGCGAGACCTGGCAGGTATTTAAATGCCCGATTTTACAGGGAGAGAATAGTACAGGTCCTTTCTCTATCGATTTTTTGAATGAAAAAATTGGTGTAACAGTTGGTGGAAACTATGTAAAAGATAAAGAAAACACCAATAATATTCTTTTAACCAATGATGGCGGCAAAACCTGGCAAAAGCCAGCTAGCCCGGTTTTAGGCTTCCGTTCGGGCGTAACCTATATTAATACTAAAACCTTAATTGCTACGGGCACTTCAGGTACAGATATTTCTACTGATGGTGGCCAAAACTGGAAACATATTTCCGATAAAAGTTTTAATGCTGTTCAAAAATCCAAAAAAGGGAAACTGATTATCCTGGCTGGAGAAAAGGGTGCGATTTATCAGTTAACTACAAATTGATAAAGGATGCATGACAAATTTCATTTTTATCTTACCTCATCGTCCTGCTGAACTTGTTTTATTAGCAGTTTTTATTGTTTTAAAGGCCTAATAGCTACTTCGTGGTCAGCATCTTTTTAGCAAGAAAGCCCCTGAAATAAATTCAGGGTGACGATAGGTCGTGGAATTTGTAGAAAACCCATTAATAAAATTTCAGCTCTATTACGTAACAGTTTTATTGATTAAGTATCTAATCAGTAAAACGATTCAATAAATAAAAAAGATTGAAGCATTGGGATTGATAAAATTTTGTTTCTTTGCTGTTAACTAAAACTTTAATTTAAAACATACACACTCGCTCAATGGATTTTTTGCACACGATTTTAGGTGACGATATACAGGCCGGATTATTAATTATTTTAAACTTAATTGTGATTGAGAGTTTGCTCTCTGTTGATAATGCTGCTGTTTTGGCAACGATGGTAATGGATCTGCCAAAATCGCAAAGAGAAAAAGCGTTAAAATATGGCATTATTGGCGCTTATGTTTTTAGAGGGATCTGTTTGTTCCTGGCTGCATGGTTGGTTAAAATCTGGTGGTTGAAACCACTTGGCGGTCTATACCTGTTGTACCTGGCTTTCGATTATTTTAGAAAAAAGAACAATAAGGGCAAGGAAGAAGAAGAGCAGGTAGACAAAAGCAAAAGCTGGATATATAGATCTACTGTTGGTGTAATGGGAACTTTTTGGGCAACCGTTGCTTTAGTAGAAGTAATGGATTTAGCCTTCTCTATCGATAATGTTTTTGCTGCTGTGGCTTTTACCGATCATATCTGGTTAATATATATCGGTGTTTTTATCGGGATTTTGGCCATGCGTTTTGTAGCGCAGGCATTTGTGAAACTGATGGAGAAATTTACTTTTTTAGAAACGGTAGCATTCATTGTAATTGGTGTTTTAGGGATTAAACTTACTTCATCATTAGTGACGCATTTTTATCCCGAATCGCCTATTTCTCACGTTATAGAAGGTGAAAAAACAGATCTTTTTGTATCTATTTTTACGGTAGCCATTTTCATTATACCAGTATTAACATCCTTATTGTTTAACTATCCCAAAAAACACAAAAGTGATATTATCATTTCGGACGATGCCGAAAAGGTATTGGATAAATCTTAAAATTAAACATTGGTAATATTATAATCTATAAACCGATTAGGAAACAGGGTGCAATGGCTTTTTACAAACATTATTCATTCGATCTTTGGTTAACGTTGATTAAATCAAATCCAGCGTATAAACAGGAGCGGACTCAATATTTTTACCAGAAATTTAATATTAAGCATAAAAATTTAGCAGAAGTTGCTGTCATTTTTCGCCAGGTAGATTTAATGGTAAACGCCATTAATGAGCGGACAGGGAAAAATGTAGATGCTGATGAAATGTATTTAATGATCATCGGTATGATCAATGATTACGATTTCAATTTTCATGATGTGGATCTGCAGGAGATTGATCACGACATGGAGCAACTGGTTTTTACCCACATGCCTTTGCTGTATAGCGATAGTTCCTTAACCGTATTGGAGCAGCTTAAATCAACAGGTTTAAGTTCGACCAATATTTTAAGCAATACTGGTTTTATAAAAGGGAAAACCTTAAAAAAAGTAATCAACCATTTGGGTATCGATCAGTTTATCGATTTTCAACTGTATTCTGATGAAGTACGGATGTCTAAACCCAATACCGGATTTTTCCAGTTGATGTTAGATACCATCGACAGGGAAAAGCATCCTGAACTATTGTTAAAAGATGTAATCCATGTTGGTGATAACCCGCATGCTGATGTTCGTGGAGCGGAAGCAATGGGCATTAACAGCATGCTCATCAATTCCAATCACCTATCTATCTCAAACCTACTCTATGATACCGTATAATTTCTCACTCCATAAAATAGACAATACAGTCGATTTTGGCTTTAGTGCCGACGATTACAGCCGCTTTAAGTTTGGCGATGACCTGGTGGCCCGGTCTTTCGGAAAAGACCTTGCCGATGGCTTTATCCGCTATTATTTAGCTGATAATGTGATTACCGATCAGATTGTGGTTATCTCTAGTCCTTATAGTTTTATTCCGACGGCAACCTTCGCCATGAAAAACTATTTCGTTTGCCAGCTTAACCGTTGGCTGGTCGAAAATGGTGGTTTGGCAGTACAGGAAACCAAAGTGCATAGAACCATTACTTATAAGGAAGATTACGGTGAGTTAAGTGCAGAAGAAAGGCTTTCACTGATTGGAAACGATTCATTTCATATCGATAAAGATTTTCTTGCTGGTAAAACACTTTTATTTCTGGATGATATTAGAATTACCGGAAGCCATGAGCGGATGATCTTAAAAATGGCTAAGGAATACGGTTTAAAGAACGAAATGTATATGCTTTATTTCGCCGAACTCGTGAATAAAAATATCCATCCCAATGTAGAAAATTTCCTGAATTACCATCAGATAAAATCTATTTTTGATCTGGAAGAAATTATCGATAGCGGCAATTTCAGGTTTAATACCCGTATTGTAAAATACATTTTAAATACGACTTCGAACAGTTTTAATCTATTTTTAGAACGTAGAAGTACCGATTTTATCAATCAGCTTTACGATCTATCCCTGGGGAATAACTACCATACCATAGAGGCGTATTCTAAAAATTTACATCTTATAAAAGACTATATCAAAAACAATAATTATAAATTAATTTAAATATGGCTATTAATTTGCAAAAGGGGCAAAGAGAAAATATCGATGCTCCTAAATTTACAATAGGTTTAGGTTGGGATACCAACAGCTCTTCAACTGGTTCTGCATTCGATTTAGATGCTTCAATTTTTATACTAAACGATCAGAAAAAACTGATTTCAGATGAAAACTTTGTATTCTACAACAATTTGGTTTCTCCAGATGGTTCGGTAGAACATACGGGCGATAACTTAACCGGTGATGGAGATGGCGATGATGAGCAGATCAAAATTGATTTAACCAAAGCTGATGCTAAAGTAAACGAGATCTGTATTGTGGTGACCATCCATGATGCTGACAACAGGAGACAGAATTTTGGACAGGTTAGAAATTCGTTCATCCGTATTTTTGATGCCGTAACCAATGAGGTGATCTTAAAATACGAATTGGAAGAAGATTTCTCTATTGAAACAGCAGTAGAATTTGGAAGAATTTACAAACGCGAAGGCAAATGGAAATTTGAAGCCGTTGGCGTAGGTATGAAAGGCGGTTTACAGGATTATTTAAACAAATATCAATAATATTATGGCAATCAATCTTCAAAAAGGACAGCGTATCAGTCTGGAAAAAAGTAATGGTAGTAAACTTCAGAATGTTTGTGTAGGTATTAACTGGGGTGCCATTGAAAAGAAAGGCCTTTTCGGTTTCGGATCATCAAAAGAAGCGGTAGATTTAGATGGAAGTTGTGCATTATATAATGAAAACAAACAACTTTTAGAGGTAGTTTATTTTGGTAACCTAAAATCAAAAAATGGTTCTGTAAAACATAGCGGCGATGATTTAACCGGCGATATGGGCGGCGATGATGGCTTAGATAACGAGATCATCACGCTTGATTTCTCTCAGTTGGATGCCAATGTAAACTATGTTGCCTTTGTATTGAATAGTTTTAGAGGTCATGATTTTGGTACGATCCCTTTTGCTTCAATCCGCATTTATGAAGGCACAACAAAACGTGTTAACGAGGTTTTTGCTAAATTCGATATTGCTAACGGAGCCAACTTTGCTGGTCACGTATCGATGGTAATGGGCGTTTTCTACAAGAAAAACGGCGAATGGAAATTTAATGCCATTGGCGAGCCAACCAAAGATAAAAAATTAGAAGATACCGTTAAAACCGTAACTCAAAACCATTTATAGGCCGTAAAGCTGGTAATAAATCAAACTATGGAAACCAACCCAAACGTTACCCAAGCCCTTACTCCGGTTAAACTGGATAAAGATGGCAATGTGGATCTCGAGAAAATAACCTCAGAGGAGGCACTTAAATACAATGAGATTGGAAAATCGTTAGAACCATCAGATGTAAATTCTATCCTGAATTACGGAAGCGATGCCCAAAACTCAATGGAGAAATACAGTAACGAATTTTTATCGTCTGTACGGACCTATAACAGTGGGGAAGTTGGCGGTTTAATTAACGAACTGCTTACCGAACTGAATTATATTGATGTTTCAGAATTGGAGCAAAGTGCGTTTAAAAACTTTATTTCTAAAATTCCGTTTTTAAAGAGCCTGGTTGTTGATGTGAAAAAACTTTTCCAGAAGTATGATGTTGTGGTGAATAATATTGATAAAATCACCAATAAAATTAAAGCTGGAAGACTAAATTCAATTAAAGACAACAGTTCGCTGCAAACCATGTTCGATAGCAATGTTGGTTACATCCACCAAATGGAAGAACTGATTATTGCCGGACAGATGAAATACAACGAGCTGAACATCAAACTTGCTGAGATGGAAGGCCGGCCTGCCGATTACCAGGATTATGAAATTGCCGATTTAAGGGATTTCATAAGCCGCTTGGATAAAAGACTGGCCGACATGAAAATTGTTCGTTTCATTATGTTGCAATCTTTAGCGCAGATCCGTGTAGTGCAGAACAACAATACTTCAATTGCAGAAAAAGCACAATCGATTGTATCTACAACCATTCCGGTGTGGAAAAACCAATTGACCATTGCTGTTGCTTTACAAAGGCAAAAAGCCAACGTAGAGATGCAGAAGAAGATTTCGGATACCACCAATACCATTTTGCAGAAAAATGCAGAGATGCTGAAACAAAACAGTATCGATGTAGCCAAAGAGAATGAAAAAACAGTAGTATCTTTGGAAACCTTGAAACGAACCACTTCATCGTTGATTGAAACGCTTAATGAGGTTAAACAGATCCATGAAGCGGGTGCTCAGAGCAGAAGAGTGCTGGATGGCGAACTTAAAACTTTGGAAACAGAGTTGAAAAAGAACGTGACGAGGGTGAGTTAATTAAAATATGGATGAATACCGTTTAAATATTATCAAAAAATCAAGCGCAGAGATCAACCGTTTACAGTTGCTCTCTGTGTTTTTTGATGATGAGGTGATTTATAAAATTTATTTAAGAAGCCAGGTTATTCATCAACTTTTTGCCAACAACGAAGAATTAGAGATCGAAAAATTAGATCTTTTCCATCTTCAGTTTACCGATAGCGTGATCGAACTGCTCAAAAAGATTAAAAAGAGCAATGAGAAAAACGTATCGCTTATTTACGATGAAATTGACCTGAATGAAGAGCTGATCGACCGGATGGTAAGTGCGCTTATTGATCAGAAAAGTTTTCAGCAGGATAAACAAAAGCAATCGTTAAAAGTAAATCTATCGCTGAGGAAACTATTCAGTGTGCTTTCTGATCTCAGTTCCGATTTTCCTTTCTCCAAAAACATTAACGTTTTTAGCTCCAGATACGCGAACGATTTTTATTTCGATCTCAAACCGGATCAATTTGCTAAACTGATTGATTTTCAAAGTAAGCAGGTTTATACCAATGTTTACGCAACCATCGAGAAAAAACTGATGGGCAAATTGTGCAAGTACGATTTTCGGACTGAATTTTATATTGGTTTAAAATCGGGTGAGCTGGTAATTGAAGTATATAAATTTTTGGATATAGACAGTTATTACCTGTTTTTTCCAAGCCGAAACCTGTTTTTGTTCTGCGATTTAACCATTTTGAAAGATTTGGATATGTCTAATAATCTTTCAGAACGGGAACGGATTGTACAAGAACTGCAATATAAAAACGATAAGTTAAAAAGTAATGCTGCGGTTTTAAAAACGGCAATTCCTAATGAGATTGTTAATTTGTTAGAAGATAGTTACAGTAAAATATCTGACATCAATTTCTTGAACCACCTCAATAATTTCGATGTACAATCGAATATTTTGAAGACCATGTTGAAGACGGATTTGTTTTAGATTGGTTTTCCATTCTACGTAAATCTCTATAGATAAATCGTCATTTCGACCGTAGTGGAGAAATCTGTGTCCACAGCTTATAGCATCTTTAAAAGACTTCTCGACTTCGCTGCGCTCCGCTCGAAATGACGGATGATTGGATGGAGAAATCTCTATGGGTATCGTCATTTCGACCGTAGTGGAGAAATCTGTGTCCACAGCTTTATAGCATCTTTAAAAGATTTCTCGGCTTCGCTGCGCTGCGCTCGAAATGACGAGCTATAATCCTTACTCATCCCACTCATTTATAATTTTTGTCAAATCATCCCAGTTTTCATTAAAACTATTAATTAGCGCATCTTTTTTCGCTCTATTCCACCTTTTTAGTTGCTTTTCCCGATCAATAGCTTCTTCTATAGATATATAAACTTCGTAATAAACACAAAGAATGAGATTATACTTTGCCGTAAAGGATTTGGGGTAAATTTTATTCTGATGTTCGTAAATACGGCTTCTTAAATCAGAAGTAACACCAATATATAAAGTTGTTTTTTGATAATTGGTCATGATGTAGATGCACCCTCCGCGTTCCATATACTGAATTTAAGAAGAAAAATCTTTATTTCGACCGTGGTCGAGAAATCCTTGGAGTTGTTTTATAGCGCCTTTAAAAGATTTCTCGACTTCGCTGCGCTGCGCTCGAAATGACGAAACTAGTGGGAGTTCAGTCTGCAATAACGGATTTACCGCGTTAACACCGCCAGTTTCTGTTTAAAAAGATCAATTGTTCTGCTCCAGGCCAGTTTTGCTGCGGCTTCGTTATACCTCGTAGGTGAGGTATTGTTGTTAAAGGCATGGTTTACACCATCGTAGATGTAAATTCTGTAATCAATTTTATTGTCTTTTAAAGCTTGCTCATAAGCTGGAATCCCGGCATTGATGCGTTCATCCAGGCCGCCATAATGCAGCATTAAACTCGCTTTGATTTTAGGAACATCTGCCACATTGGCCTGGGCCCCATAATATGCAACAGCTGCCTGCAATTTAGGATCGTTAACTGCTAATTTATTGGCCATCCCACCTCCCCAGCAAAAACCAACACAGCCTACTTTACCATTGCCGTCTTTTCTATTGCGCAAATAGTCCAATCCTTTTAAGTAGTTCTGTAGATTTTTTTCGGGATCTAATTTGCCGATTAGTTCGCGTCCCTTATCTTCATCAGTTGGGGTTCCACCAAGTGGCGAAAGCGCATCAACACCAAGGGCCAGGAAACCTTCGGCGGCAACACGTTTGGTTACATCAATAATGTGTGGATTCAGACCTCTGTTTTCATGAATAACCAGTACGCAGCCTAAGTTCTTTTTGCCTTTTGGCTTGGCCAGAACAGCTTTCATTTCACCATCAACGCCAGCGTAGGTAATATTTTCAACTTCGATATCATCACTGTTAAAATCTGCTGCAGCGGCATAATTATTCTCTAGCATGGGTAGAATAGTCATGGCCAATGCCGTGCTGCCTGCCAGGATAGCCAGTTTTCTCATAAAATCTTTTCTGCTTACCTGACTGTGGGTATATTCATCGTACAGGTTGATTATTTTCTGATCCATCTTATTGATTTTGAATTACCATACAAGATAAACAAGGATGTCGAGATTTGAGGTAGCATTGCCTAAAAGTTACAATACATTTCTTCCCATTTTTTAATCAGTGTTACACGGTGTTTCGTATATCGAGGGGTCAAGAAAGTATTAGACCAATCATCGTAATTATCATAAAAGAATTTCAGGAAGAAAATATGAAAGGCGATCCCCAGATAAGGAATGGCTTTTAATTCATCGTCAGTTAAGGGCCTAACTTCCTGGTAAGCATTTAAAAAGGTATTAAAATCTTCTGCTGCCTGTTCCTTTGAGATTAAATTATTGAGTTGATGGAAGAAATAATGGTTAAGGAACGACATTAAATCGTTGATCAGAAATCCCTCACCTGCAAAATCGAAATCAAAAAAGGTAATTTTTCCTGCTTCATCAAAATGGAAGTTTTTAGGAAAGAAATCATAGTGGCAATAACCATAACTGAATTTTGAGGTATCAAATCCTTCGAACTTTTTTGCCACTTTATCGGCGATGTTCGTCAGGTATTCAAATTCCTCAGGCATTTCTGCAAAATGAGGTTTTAAATCGCGCAAAGGTTCAAATAACGTTGTTTCAAAGTTAAATGCAGGACGTGGATTACTGAGCTTAATTGAAGCAGTAGTTTGGTGTAATTTAGCAACGTCTAGTCCCAATTGGATAAGGTGTACATTTTCAAGATCCAAAATCACTTTTCCTTCAGCAAAAGAAAACAGTACGCCGTTTCTTAAGCCTTCAATGGCATTAAACTGTTGAATTTGTTTCCCATTTACATCGGTTATAGGGTAAGAAACCGAATTTTCATTTGCTTTTAAAATATTGAGCAATTCTACTTCAGCTTCAATTTCATTGCGTTTACGGTGTGCATCGCGGTAGATTTTGAAAATATATTTCTGGCTTTTGTTTTCCAGAATATAAGTATCGCTTACATTTCTGATGAGTAAACGGCATGTTGTAGATGGATCTAACTGATATGCATCAATTAAATAATCTTTTAAAGCAGTGGCAGATAAAGTGGAGTATTGTGCAGGGAAAATGTTCATAAGTAGCGCCTTGGGATTTCAAATATAAATTTTAGAAATGAGATCTTAACCATTAAATAAGGCTATCTTACACCCCTTAGGCGAGCTGTTTTAAGATTAATCTAATCTGTTGGAAAAAATATTTGATTGCCTTATCGATAGTTTTATCAAAGATAAAGTAGGGATAGCCGAGAACTTTTTAAGTGTTTCTTTAGCAACGCACCTTAAAGATAACCTGATCGGGTTATTTGAAAACAAAAAACTTTTAAATGCTGGTGTAGGAAACGATCAGGTTGTGAATCAAAATAAGTTGATTAGAAGCGACGTGATTTACTGGTTGGATAGAAAGCATAACAACCAACACGAAAATGATTTCTTCGATCTGATGGACGAATTTGTAGTTTATTTAAACCGCACCTGTTATACGGGCATTACCGGCTACGAATTTCATTATACACTTTACGAATCGGGCACGTTCTACAAAAAACATATCGATCAGTTTCAGAACAACGGAAGCCGGCAATACTCGATGATTATGTATCTGAACAGCGACTGGAAAGTAGGAGATGGGGGAGAGCTACGCATTTATCATGTTAATGAGGAGCAGAATATCTCGCCTAATAACGGTAAAAGTGTTTTCTTTAAAAGTTCAGACCTGGCACACGAAGTATTACTTACCAATAAACAGAGGATGAGCATTACGGGCTGGCTAAAGATTGGTTAATTCAATCCTCAATATCGAGCAACTGTTTGATCATCCCTTTATAATTTTTACCGACAGGAACCTCCTGACCGTTTTTGAGCACAATGGTGTTGCCCTCTAAATAGTCGACATATTTTTTGTTGAGAATAAAAGATTTATGAATTCGGATAAAATAATCGGCTGGTAACTGATCTTCAAAACTGGCCAATGTTCTGGGCGTTAGCAGGAAATCACCGTTTTTCCAAACCTTTACATAATTACCCAGGCTTTCTAAATATTGTATTTCTTCGGTTTTTACCAGGATGTGTTTTTTGTCTGCTTTAATAGCGATTTGCCCATAACTTTTGGGTTCTGTTTTTTCGGTTTCAATGGGGCCTGCAGTTTGTTTTTTAAGGTTGTACAATTCCAGCGCCCGGTTAACGGCTTTTAAAAAACGGTCGAACCGGAAGGGTTTTAACAGGTAATCGCAAACCGCCAGATCAAAACTCTCTAAAGCGTATTCTTCGTATGCCGAAGTAATAATTACAAGCGGCTTATGCGGTAAGGTCCTCAAAAAATCCAGGCCGTTTAGTTTGGGCATCCGGATATCCAGGAAAATTAAATCTACCTGCTGTTTATTCAAAAAATCTAAAGCCGCTGTAGCGCGGTAACAATCACCAACAATGTTAATAAAAGGAATATCTTTCGCATATTCGGTTATTACGCCATGTGCAAGAGGTTCATCATCTACTATTAAGCAACGTAAGCTCATGTTAACTGGAGTTTGAGTTCTGCCCTAAAGATATTAGCAATGGCGGTCATTTCCAATGTATAACGATTAGGATAAAGCAATTCTAGTCTCTTTCTTAAATTATCAATCCCAATTCCTTTAATTCCGTTTACTTCTTCAGGGTCGAAGGAGTTCTCGCAACTGAAAATAAGCGTGGTATCATTGCTGATTAATGATAGTTTCAAACTGGCAGTATCATCCGCAGGTTCTATACCATGTTTAAAAGCATTTTCGATAAGCACAATTAGCAAGAGGGGCGCAATATCTACCTGATCATTTTTAACCTGTTTATCAAATTCAAAATGTAAGGTTTTTTGCAAGCGGATTTGTTGCAATTGAATATAATCATCAATATAATTTAACTCCTGCGAAAGTTTAACTGTTTTTTCCTGCCCCTTGTAAATCGTATACCGCATCAGTTCTGATAGTTGCAAAATACTTTCTGGTGTTTTATCCGATTTTTGCAAGCTTAATGCATAAAGGTTGTTAAGGGTATTAAAGAAAAAATGTGGATTAAGCTGTTGTTTTAATAAATCGAGTTCAGTTTGCGATTTTTCCTTTTCTAAAGAGAGAATCCTGTTGTTCTGTTTTCCCCATTGCAACGCCAAAACCACCGGCAAGCTGATGAGCATGATGGCAAAGGCGCCAAAAGCATTTTCCAATTCGAAAGGGTTGGGTACGAATATACTTCGGCCAAAAACCGTGTTAATGGGTAACGAAATTAACAATTGGGCCAATAAGGGATATAGAACAGCAATGGTGGCTGAAAGTGTTAAAAGGTAAATGAACAAACCCTTCTCTTTAAGGATTTTAGATACGAGTAAACAGCTATTGATCAGGAAAAGCAGGTATCCGCATAAATACATGATCAGGAATTGTGAAAAGAAGCCTAAAAATGTTCCAAAATTGAACAATAGCATTTTAATGTTGAATTCGAAACCAACCAAACGGAAACCCTTCCTTTGGTAGATCGGATTGTCCAGGCTCGAAACAGCCATTACCGAAATGGTTGCAGCGAGTAAAATGATGGTAATGAGGACGGCATTTTCCAGACCGATTTTTTTGATCCATTTAATGTGCTGTACTTTTTTCTGGTAATACTGATTGGCAATCAACATGATTTCGAGGGCGACTGCCGCCAAAGCTGTTGAAATAAAAACAGCATTGTCAAGCTTCGCAATTTGCAGGTAAAATGCAATGTCAGTAAAAAGCGGAAGCAGGATAAAGAAGCAAGTGCACCAGTGAGCAACATATCGATTTCGACTGAGGACGTTTTTTAGTCTGGTTTTAAGAAAAGAAAAAATAAGAACAGGGAGCAAACAGAAACCCAAAGCCAAAATACAGCTGGCATAGGTACGCCAAATATTAGTGGTTACGCTGTAAGTGTTAAAAATGGCTATCCACAACAAAAGGCCAATAAATATGAAAAAATCCTGGTATTTATAGTTGTAGCTAAAGTTTTTTGTACTGAGCATTTTGTTAAATAGGATAATGTTATTTAAAAAGATGTCATCCTGTCCAAAGGACTCCTGTGGTGAGCGTAGTCGAAGGATAAGCTTTTTTTGATTGATCTAATTGTATGGGACTCCGACTCCACTTAGCCTGACAATCTCAGCGTGACTAATCTTTTAAACAATATTTAAAGGTATGAAAGTTTGAAGTCCGCGTAAAATTTAGATGATGAAAGGCATGTTTTTGATGATGAAAGGAATTCTAATCCTGTTTTATGCATTCATCATCATTTTAAATGCGTTGGTCACTTAAATTATTTGCTGTGGTTTTGCCTGTCTAATTTGCATCCATCTTAATTATTTAACATGGTACGGCTTAAAATACGGCAACTTACGAAATCTTATCAAAATGGGGTAAAGGTCCTTGATGATGTTACCCTGAACATTGCAAATGGCATGTTTGGCTTATTGGGGCCGAATGGCGCAGGTAAATCGTCGCTTATGCGCACACTTGCAACCTTACAGCTACCAGACGCTGGTCAGGTTCATTTTGATGGACATGATGTGCTGCAAAATCCTCAGGAAATGCGGAATAAACTGGGTTATTTACCGCAGGATTTTGGTGTTTATCCTAAAATTTCAGCGCTTGATCTGTTAAACCACCTGGCCGTTTTAAAAGGCCTGCAGCATAAAAATGAAAGAAAAGAACAGGTGACTTCTCTTCTGCAACAGACCAATTTATTTGAAGTAAGAAAAAGGTCTGTCAGCACTTTTTCTGGTGGTATGCGACAGCGTTTCGGCATTGCGCAAGCTTTATTGGGCAACCCGCAGTTAATTATTGTTGATGAGCCCACCGCAGGTCTTGATCCACAGGAAAGGAACAGGTTCCACGATCTGTTAAGTGAAATCGGTGCCAACCGTGTGGTTATCTTATCCACTCACATTGTAGAGGATGTGAACGACCTTTGCGCTGAAATGGCCGTAATGGCCAATGGCAAGTTGATTTTACAAGGTAAACCTTCAGATTTAACTCAAAAGTTAAATGGGAAAATCTGGCGAAGGGTAATCGATAAGGCAGATCTGGCACAATATTCATCCGTTTTTAATGTAATTTCTACGAAAATTATTTCGGGTAAGTTCCACATTTTCGTGCTGGCTGATGAATGTCCTGCACACGTTTTCGAAGCGGTTTATCCTAGCCTTGAAGAGGTATATTTTTCTTCATTATTTGGCTCTGCCAATCAAAATCCGGAGGTTGGGTTATGATTATAGATTTACTAAAATTTGAACTGAAATACCATTTCGGGCAGATATCGTTCAAAGTGGCTGCGCTTTTGTTTTTTATTCTGGGGTATTTCTGTGTAGTACAGGGTGGATTTGGTTCTGAAGAGGTGCATAAAAATTCACCTTATGTCATCACCAATATCATCGCCCTGCTTTCACTTTTCTCTATCTTTTCGGGCACCTTATTTAGTGCTAATGTGGTACTGAGAGATAGTATGTATAAAATGGAAGCAGTTGTTTTTACTACTTCGATCAAAAAACTTCCTTATTTTGTTATAAGGCTTTTGGGCTTGCTGATTGCGGTTTTTAGCTTATTGCTGCTGGTTGCCCTGGGTATTTATGCAGGCACTTTATTTATCGATGCCGATCGTTTAGGTGGGTTTCATATTACTTATTTTTTACAGCCGCTTTTAATTTTTGCCTTACCTAATGTGCTATTCGCTGCAGGTATTTTATTCTGTACTGCCATATTAACCAAAAATGTACGGGCAATTTATGTGGTAGGTGTGTTAATTTACATTTTGTATATGCTCGCTTCGATATTTGGCAATTCGCCATTGTTGGCCACTTCGACAATGAAAGCAAGTAGCCCGGATATTTTACCTATACTTTTAGATCCTTTTGCTTTAGCCTCGTTTTTTGGCGAAACCAGAACCTGGACCGATCTACAGCGCAATCAACAATTATTCCCATTAGATGGTGCATTTTTACTCAACAGGCTGCTGTGGCTTGGTTTTACTGCCTTTCTAATGATGATTACCTATCGTTTATTCAATTTTCGTTTGCATCAGCCACGACAGGTAAAAATTAAGACAGTTAAAGTAGAACAGATTAAATTAATCCCTTATCGTGCTTTAGCCGTATTGTCAAATGGCTTTCGTTATCATCTGAACACGTTCTTTGCGCAGTTTAAACTCGAAATGATATTCCTGTTTAAAAACATCTCTATTATGGTAATGCTCTTGTTGTGGGTTTTTATATTCGGGGTAGAGTTAAAAGACGAGCTATTCAGTGGTGTTTATGGTATTCACAGCTATCCGGCAACAGGTATTATCATCGAAAAAATACGTTCAATGAAATTCGGACTGATCCTGATTATTTTTTACGCAGCAGAAACCATTAGCAGAGAAAAAGCAGTAAATATTCATTCGTTAATTTACAGTACACCTGTTCAGAATTCAGCATTTTGGATGGCGAAAAGCATGAGTCTTTTTGCGCTGGTTTTCATCCTCGTCACTTTAAATATTGGGATCGGCATTGTACTGCAGCTTACACATGGCTATTTCCAGATCGAATTGCCCCTATATTTATCGTTGTACTATTACAGTGCATTCCCTTTGTTGCTTTTTGTGGTACTCATTATTTTTATTCAGAATTTGAGTGCGAACAAATATCTCGGCATGTTACTAAGTATGGTAGTCGTTTTCTTAATCTCATATGCGGAGCGCTTCGGTCTGGAACATTATCTTCTCCGATTTGCAACAGTACCTGATTTACTACATTCTTATTTTAACGGTTTTGGATATTATGCCAGCGCATTCAACTGGTATATGCTGTATTGGTCGGCTTTTGTAATTGTTGTTGCAGTTTTAACCATTGGGCTGTGGCAGCGTTCGGCTGAAATTAAGGCTAAATCGAGGTTCGAATCGGTGGGTTTGGCATTTAAGCAACATCAATGGATTACTGTTTTAGCATTGCTAACCTGGGTTTTCTGTGGGGCATTTATTTATCATCAAACCAATATTGTCGGGAGGTATAAAAATAAGCAGGAGCGGTTAGATTGGAGCCTGGCTTATGAGCAGAAATATAAAGCGCTGGCAGGCCTGCCCCAACCAGTAATTAAAACTGTTAAAACCAATGTAGATTTATACCCTAATGAAGGGAAATATACCATTAAAGGCACTTACCGTTTAAAAAATGAATCCAAAATACCTATTGCCAAAATCTGGACTTACGTTAGCCCTGCTGTAAATTCATTTTCTATGACCATTAGCGGAAGTAAAAAAAACGAAAGAGATGAAGCATTTAATCAGCAGTTTATCACTTTAAAAATACCATTGCAACCTAATGAAGAAGTTATGATGGATTTTTCAATTGAAGTAATCCGCTCTGGATTTATTACTTTTAATAGCGAAAACTCTATTGTAAAAAATGGGACCTATATTGAATTGGAGAAAATTGTTCCTCAGTTTGGTTATTGTTATAACTTTGAAAGCGAAGATAAACGGGCCCGGAAAAAAGCAGGTTTAGCCGAAATAGCCACCAAGCCCAATTTTAACAATACTTACGAACTGATCGATTTAGAAACGGTCATTTCTACTGATGTAGATCAGCAGGTGATTACCGTTGGTGAATTGCAAAAAAACTGGATGGCCAATAACCGAAGCTATTTCAGGTACAAAACTTCGGTTCCCATAAATTTTATGTTTGCCTTGAGCAGTGCGAGGTATGGGGTGAAAAAAGAAAAGTACAAGGGAGTAGATCTTAGGGTGTACTATCAACCTGGACAAGAGTATAACCTGAAAAGTATGTTTAAGGCCCTTCGAGATGCCTTGGATTATGGTAATACGAATTTTGCTAAATATCCATTAAAACAATTAAGCATTGCCGAGATTCCTCAATATAAAGGTGCTGCAACAGCTTATCCAGGAGTAGTTTTCAGTGCAGAGAACATTAATTTTCTGGGAAATTATAGTCAGAAAGGTGCTATTGATCAAAGTTATGCCATAACTGCGCATGAAACTGCACACCAATGGTGGGCAAATATATTGGCTCCTGCAGACGGTGCAGGTTATGCCATGCTCACCGAATCGTTGGCTAAATACACCGAAAATGTGTTGATTGAAAAGACTTTTGGCAAAATGTATTTGAGGAAATATTTGGCTTATGATAATAACCTCTACTTTTTAAACCGGAATAATAACGAAAAGGAGCTACCCTTGGCCAAAACCTTAGATCAGCCATATGTACATTACCAAAAAGGAGGATTAACGATGTATGCGGTGAAAGAATTAATGCGAGAGCAGAAATTCAATGCTATATTGAGTCAGTTTATTACCGATCACGAAAACCCGAAGCCCAAAGCTACAGCAACCGATTTGGTTAATGCACTTTTAAAGGAAGCTTTGCGTAAGCATAAAAAGTTTATCACTGATTGTTTTAATGAGGTGGTTACATATGATTTGGGTATTAAAGTGATCAATTGTAAAAAGCAGAGTAGCGGAAAATTTAAAGTTGATCTTGAAATTGATGCAGAAAGGTTAAGTGGTGGCAACAAACAATTGCCCGATCTTGAGTTGGATGTAGCTTGCTTTGATCAATTGGAAATAGCTTGGGAAGCTGATACTAAGGCCATATACGCCCAGAAGATCCAAGTAAAGCAGCGCAAAACTAAACTTTCTATCATTGTCGGCCGTAAACCAAAAACAATAGCCATTGATCCATATGGATATGTATTGGATGCTGATAAAGGCGATCACGTAGCTGTGGTGAAATAAAAAAACTTGTAGAAAGATCGTCATTTCGACCGCAGTAGAGGAATTTTTGGACTTTAGTAACTTTAAAAGATTTCTCCATTCCGCTACCGGTGAAGAACCGGTTGGCTTCAGTCGAAATGACGATTTTTCTATGCTACAATTTACTATTTTAAGCCTATTTCCCCTAGTTTCGTCATTTCGAGCGGAGCGCAGCGCAGTCGAGAAATCTATTGCGTTAAATTTTTTAGTTCTGCAACCAACGAATACTGGTTGCACTACAATCTAAATGAAGATATTTTTTAGTTGAAATAACGATTTTCTCTGTAAATTCATAAATATGGAACTCGGAGGATGGATCTACATCATGACCAATTATGAAAAAACGACATTATACATTGGCGTAACCTCCGATCTAAGAAGCCGTGTTTATGATCATCAAAATAAAATTTATCCCGATTCCTTCACTGCGAAGTATAATTTGATTTATTGTGTTTATTTCGAGGATTTTCTGTCGATCGAAGAGGCCATCAATCGGGAGAAGCAATTAAAAAAATGGAGTAGATCAAAGAAAGAAACGCTAATTAATAATTTTAATAAGAATTGGAACGATTTAACTGAAGTTATAAATGAGTGGGATGAATAATGGGGATCTAAGTGATTTAATTTGTCTTGATAGATTTCTCCATTCCGCAACTGGTGAAGAACCAGTTAACTTCAGTCGAAATGACGACCTTTCTAATATATTCTTCGGAGGTATAATTCTTCAAGTTTCGTCATTTCGAACGGAGTGCAGTGTAGTCGAGAACCACGAAGTGCTAAGCGAAGCTAAATCTAACTTGATAGATTTCTCCATTTTGCTACCGGTGAAGAACCGGTTGGCTTCAGTCGAAATGACGAAACTACCGGAGATGATGGGCCATTTAGTTATCGGTCAATAAAAAAGCGCCGTTTCCTTACTTCAGGATTGGCGCTTCACTTATTAAACGACTAGGTTTAATACGATTATGATCAATTTGCTCTAAAACCCTTTGGGGTACATTGCATCTGACGTTTAAAAAATATGTTAAAATTTGCCGGATATTCGAAACCCAGGCAATAAGCGATCTGTGCAATATTCCATTCGGTATGTTTCAGTAAGGCCACCGCTTCGGTTGCGATCCTTCTCGAAATGTGTTCAGAAGTGGTTTTGCCTGTTACTTCTTTTACCGCATGGTTTAAGTGATTTACATGCACCAACAAGCGAAAGGCGAAATCGTGGGCTGTTTTCAACTCCAAAATATGCTCTGTAGAACCAATTGGGAACTGCCTTTCCAATAATTCGATAAATAATGAAGTTAAACGGGCCGATGCATTATTCTGTTTAAAGATAACATCCTGAGGTTTAACCTTTAGTGCTTCATGAACAATAAGCTGTACATAGTTTCTTAACAGATCGTATTTATGGATGTAATCGCCATCCATTTCTTTCATCATTTTAGTAAAGATATCGGTTAAGATAACTTCCTGCTCTTCGCTAATGTGGATTACCGGGCTATCATTAATCCGCCACAATAAGGAATCGCGAAGGGTTTCGTTACGGTTATGGATAAAATTCTCGGTAAACAAACAGAAGAAACCAGCAGGTTTTGGCGAAGTACTTTCCCATGAATATGGAATATTCGGATTGGTAAACAGTAACGCCCGTCCTTTAATTTCAATCTGCGCATCAGGGTAATGCAAAATCCCATTGCCTATGATCAGCGAAATCTTATAGAAATCTCTGCGGCTAAAAACAGATGGTACGTTGCTGCAAACAGTAGTGCGGTTAAAAACATTAAAGTGCCCGATATCATTGATCATCCCTAAACTTGGCGTAGGAATTTCAGGCCTTGTGATTTTTAATTTATTGTAAAAATCCTCTAATGTTTCCTTTTTTTGAAGGGTAGAAAGCTCTTGATTTTTTGATAACATATTTTAAGTGCTTAATACAGGTAAAGTTATGGTTTAATCGTCATTCCTTCATGCATTTCCTCGGTCGGTTCTGCCACTAATTTGTCACCTTCTGCTAAATCGCCGAAAACTTCTACTTTATCGTCGGTTTCACGGCCTTTTTTTACACCCACTTTAACCGCTTTATTATCGGCTACTTTTAACACGAACAATCCTTCGCTGGTATCCAATAAAGCTTTTTTAGAAATGATAAAGGTGCTGGCATTGGCCGGAAGCGGAATGTTTACTTCAGCAACCATGCCTGGTAATAATACCTTCGAAGCATTTGATACATCCATTTCAATGCGCTCAGCACGTAAGCGTAAATCTAAGGCACCCGACAAACGTTTCACTTTAGCCTTAAATGTTTGACTAGGCAAAGATTTAACGGTAAAACTAATCTCATCACCAGCTTTTAAATATCCGGTATAAACTTCCGGGATGGAAACGGCCAGACGGAGGTTTTTCTGATCCTGTAAAGTAAATAAAGGTAAATCAGAACCTTTGCCTGTTGGACCGACATAAGCCCCTAAATTCACATTTCTGGCGGAGATGATTCCGCTGAACGGTGCCCTGATGGTTAAATAATCCTGAACTGCCCCCACTTCTTTATAAGCTGCTTTTGCTGCTTCGAGTTGTGCAAGGTCTGCGTTTTTTTTAGCCAGCGCCTGGTCCAGGTCGTTTGTAGAGATCGTTCCAGGGGTTTTGCTGGTTTCGTACAAACGGTTATAAGTTGCTTTGCTCGCGGTATAAATGGCTTCCTGTGCTTTTATCCGCGACTGTGTTGCAGCCAGTTGCGAAGTCATTTCAGGAGCTTCCAAAGTCATCAACAATTGACCTTTACTTACTTCTGAACCGATATCAACTTTTAGTGTTTTTACGAAGCTACTTACTTTAGCGTATAGATCAACTTGTTGCAAAGCAATTAATTCGCCTGGCAAACTCAGTTTGGTGGATAGCTTTTCTTTTTTTAGATCGAAGGTGGCTATAGCTGATTCTTTTTCTTTCTTGGGTGTTACTTTCGATTCGGAGTGCCCACAGCCATACATAGCCGTTAGCACTAAAAATCCTGTACTTAATAATCCTGTTGAAAATATCTTCGTATTCATTTGTGATGATGATTTATTCTTTTTCTTGTAAACCTTTAATGTAATGGATGCTTTCTTCGTCTTCCGGATCAAGCGATATCGAATCGGTGGTCTGTTTTCCCTGAACCCATGCAAATACCAGTGGCAATATAATGAGTACGGCAAATGTTGAAGCCAGTAAACCACCAATAACTGCTCTACCAAGGGGCGAAACCGCTCCACCACCTTCACCGTGGCCGATGGCCATTGGCAACATACCCGCAATCATTGCAATACTCGTCATGATAATTGGGCGTAAACGTAATGCTGCAGCTTCTCGTGCCGATTCGAGTGCATTGCCATTGTGCTTTCTTAGTTGCTCTGCATTGGTGATGAGCAATACTGCATTGGCGATAGATACACCCACCGACATGATAATCCCCATATACGATTGCAGGTTTAAGGTTGATCCGGTAATGGTTAACAACAATAACGAGCCTAAAATAACCGCTGGTACAGTGGCTAAAATAACCAATGGAACTTTAAAAGACTGGAAATTGGCTGCCAGCATCAGAAAAATTACAACAATGGCTACAAATAAGCCTGATTGTAAGCTATCTAAAGTATCGGTTAATACTTTGCTTAAGCCAATAGCGGTAACATTTAATCCCCTTGGTAGTTCGCCAACGTTTTTAATGGCTTTTTCTACATCTTTTGATGCTGAACCCAGGTCGGTATGGTAAAGGTTTGCCGTTACTGATAGGAAAGGCATAGCACCAATGTTATCGTTTTCGCCAGCCGTGGTATCAGGAGTAATTTTTGCAACATCGCTTAAAACCGGTCGTGCCGAATTTTTCAACAGCGGAATTTCGCCAATATCATCTTTACTGGTCATTTGATTCAGCGGCACCTGAACCTGAACACTGTAAGGCAATGCCGCTTTTTCATCTAACCAGATATTTTTATCCGTATAACGCGATGATGAAGTTGAAGCGATCAATGATCGGGAAATATCGGCCATATCTACCCCGATCTGTGCTGCACGGGTCCTGTCGATATCGATATTTAACGATGGATATTTAATGGGCTGTGCGAGCTGAACATCTCGCATGTAAGGTATTTCCTTCAATTCTGCGAGGATTTTATTGGCATACTTTTCATTCAGTTTTTTGTTTTTGCCTGCAATACGAACTTCAACGGGGGTAGGAGAGCCTTGGCTCAATACCTTATCCGTTAGCTCTATTGGCTCGAAAGAAAGTTTAACATCAGGCAGAACTTTTTTGATTTTCTCCCTGAACTGATCTTTAAAATCATCCATGTCTTCTTCGAAGTCTTTTAAACTTACCTGGAAAACAGCCTCATGCGGACCTGCCATAAACTGGTAGATGGGGTTTACCGAAAACTGGGCAGGGTGCTGACCAACATAAACGGATGATATACCCATATGTTCTTCGCCAACCATTTTTTTCAGCTCAGCTAAAACCACATTCGCTTTTTCTTCAGTACGTTCTAAACGCGTTCCATCAGGCGCACGTAAACGCAACTGAAACTGACTTGAGTTAACTCTTGGTAAAACATCGCGGCCAATATTCGCCAGTAACAGGGCGGCTAAACCGATAATTGCCACCAAATAAACTATAACCACAGATTTTCGGTAAGGCAGTATCCGGTCAAGGAAACGCATAAAACGGTTCCGGAACTTATCAAAGAAACCAATTTTGCCATTGCCACTAAAATCTTCACGTTCTACCAGCACTCTTTTCTGGTTTAAGGTATCTTTCTCCGATTCGAGTGTAATGCCGGTTGCTGCAAAATCAGCCTCATCCTGTGTAATGCCAGGGTGATGTTCATTGCCTTTTTTAGGGTGTGCAACCATTAGCCAGTTGGCCATAATTGGTACGAAAGTTTGTGATAACAGGAATGAAACCACCATCGAAAAGCCGATTGCCAATGCCAATGGTAAGAATAATGCTCCTGGAATCCCTGTCATGGTAAATGCAGGTGCAAATACAGCAAGGATACAGAACAGGATTAACAGTTTCGGGAAAGCGATTTCCTTACAAGCATCCCAAATGGCCAGGGCCTTGGGTTTGCCCATATCAAAGTGCTGGTGGATGTTTTCTATCGTTACCGTCGATTCATCTACCAGAATACCAATGGCTAAAGCCAATCCGCTCAGTGTCATGATGTTGATCGTTTGTCCGAATAACTTCAGGAACAAAACACCAGCAATAATGGATGTTGGAATGGTGAGGATTACAATCAATGCCGCACGTTTATCACCCAGGAAAAGCAAAACCATCAAACCTGTTAATATCGCACCGATTGCGCCCTCACTGATCAGACTTTTTACGGCGTTGATTACATAAACAGACTGGTCGAACTCATAAGAAAGCTTAACATCTTCCGGTAAGGTATTTTGGATGTTCGGTAGGTTTTTCTTTAAGTTTTTAACCACATCCCAGGTGGAGGCATCCCCAGATTTAGCGATACTTAAGTATACCGAGCGTTTGCCATTGATTAAAGCATAACCTGCTACTAAATCAGCTCCATCTTTAACGGTTGCTACATCGCGGAGCTGCAAATTTTGTACACTGCCTTTAAATAGGGGAATGTTCTCGAAATCTTTAACCTTTTTAATGGTATAATTGGTGGGTGTGATATAGTTTTTATCGCCTATCCTCACATTTCCTGAAGGTGCGGTCTGGTTATTTAGCCTAATGGCTTCAACCACTTGATCTACCGTTAGGTTATGTGAACGCAAAAGTGAAGGATTTACATTGATTTCTATCGTTCTCGGACTACCTCCAAAAGGGGCAGGAGAAAGCAAACCTGGTATCGCTGAAAAACTGGGGCGCACATACGTATTGGCCAGATCCTGCAGTTCGTTGTTGGTACGGATAGGGCTGCTTAATACCAACTGTCCAACGGGAAGCGATGAAGCGTCAAAACGGATAACAAAGGGTGGTTGTGAACCTGGTGGGAAAATGGCCTGCGCCCTGGTAGATAGCGCACTTAGCTCTGCCGCCGCCTGTGCCATGTTGGTACCCTCGTAATAGGTTAGCTTCATTAACATTAAACCCTGCGTGTTTTTGGTTTCGATGCTTTTAATACCGTTTGCAAAAAGCAGGATATTAACGTACTGTTTACCAAAATAAGCCTCCATTTGATCAGGGGTATATCCGCCAAAAGGGTGGGCAATATAAATTACCGGAAGGTTCATCTGCGGAAGAATATCAACCTTGATCTGATTGATGGCTCCTATACCGAAAAAGAACAATCCAGCTACTAAAACTAAGATGGATATAGGCTTGCGGAGTGCGAAACGTATTAAATTCATTTATATAGCCAGATTAAAATTCGTTGATAAATATGTCGTAATTGCCGAGTGCTGCCGATTTTAATAGCAAGGCTTGCCAAACATTGGTAAAGGCAATATCCCGATCCGTTTCGGCCCGGTTTAGCGTAAACAGGGCCTGCGTAAGATCTACCAATGTGGTGAGCCCGTTTTTGTAGAGCGTATTTTTCTGCAGATAGGCATCGGATGCCGCTTTTACCTGAATAGGTGCTTCTCTGTAATTGGCCAAAGCGTTGGCCAGTTTAGTTTCTGCAAGTGCCAATTGTGCTTTAAGTTGCTGATCAACAAGGTTATATTCTTCTTTTAAACCCTGGCTAATATATTCCTGTGCACGTACCTGCGGGCGGTTTTTAAGTAAGGTTGAGAGGTTCCAGGTCATTCCTATGCCAATCAAATAGTTTCCGCGGGTAGGGTTTATACCATCGGTATAACTGGTAGAATAAGCAGCCTGATCTAAGGCATAACCCGGACTAAAACCCGAACCACGGCCCTGTATTACACCGAATAAACTAAACGTAGGGTAGTATAATCTTCTGAAATAATTAACCTGTTGCTGGCTAACATCAACACGGTTTTGGTAAAACTTTAACAGTGGATGTGAGCTTTTGATTGTTGTGTCTTCGAGCAGATTGCCAGGGATACGCGTAATTGAGGCGGTATCTAACTCGTATGAGGTTGCGGTTAATCCCATTAATACGCCCAAACGGTTGGCCTGTTCCTGCTCTAAGTCTTTAGCTTTTGTTAACGCAATTTTGGCATTAGAAACTTCTGCTTTTGCGAAAGAAGAATCTACTCCTGCAATTAATCCGTTTTTAGCCCTGATGATAGCCGTATTTTTAAAGGTAACAGCGCGATCGAGATTTTTCTGTTGCGTTTTGCTTAACCTTTGCGCAGCCAGCAAATTTAAATATGCCGCAGAAACACGGATTTCCTGCTGGAATTTCTCCTGTTCCAGATCATTTTTGTCTCTTTGGTAAGCGGCATCGGCAATTTTAATGCGTTCTCTGATTTTTCCAAAAGTGAAGAAATCCCAGTTAACGTTGGCCAGATAAAGCCCACCGAATGCAGCATTCCAGTTTTGTTTGTCTAGAGCAGGACCAGATGAGGCTGTTCCCAAACCACCAAGTCCATATTGCGGTCCGTTTTGGCCGTTAATGGTTCCATAATCTTGTTGGGCACTTAAACTGAAGTTTGGCAAATACTCTCTTTTGGCCTGTTGGATAGATGATTTCGATGCGTTGGCATAATTATCTTTGGCCTTAATGGTGCCATAATTGCTTAATGCGGTGTTAACAGCTTGTTTAAGGCTAAGCGTTTGTGCGCTTACGCCGATGGATAGACTGATAAATAATAATAGTAACGAAAAAGAGAATAAAGATATACGAGACATAGTGTATAATTTACACGGCAAATGTAAATTATGATTGCAATATCAAAGTATTCGGTTCAAATCAAAAATTATGCGAATCAAATAATAATCGAATTGTTACTTAAGGCGTAAAAAGGGACAGTTACTGCTGCTAGAAATAAGAAGAGGCTGTATCATAACAGTTAAATTGTCATCCTGAGCCTGTCGAAGGACGGATGGAATTTCAAATGTGATACAGCCTGTTTATAACAAGGTGTTTATGATTGCTCTGTATAACTTTTAAAATTATCCAGAATGGCCTGCCAGCCACCACGTTGCATTTCGATTGGGTTGGTAGATTCGGCATCGAAAGTTTCAGTCACCCTGGTTTGTTCGCTCAATGCATCAAAAACAATGCTTACGGTTCTGCCATCTTCCATGGTATATTCTATTTTTTTGATGGGATCAACCGTGGTATAGGTTCCTCCGAAATCAAAACTCATGCTGCCATCTTTTGCCGCCATGGTGCTTTTAAATTTACCGCCAACTTTTAAATCGTTTTCCGAATAAGGGGTATGCCAATCTGGTGAGGCAAAGGCCCACTTAGTAATGTGATCCGGATTGTTCCAAAATTCCCAAACTTTTTCTACGGGTGCATTTACTGTTGTTTCTACTGTGATTGATATTTTATTTTCCATGTTTTATGGTGTTTAATTTTTTAATAAAGTTATAGGAACTTTAACAACTCAGAAAGCGTAAATGCGACAAAATAGGGGGTAATATGCCACTATTATATAATTAAGCTTTACGATTAGCGAAATGGTTAACTACTGATAAAAAAGAATGCACACAGGTAATTAATTAAAATACCTGTGTGCATCTCCATACAACCCAACTAAGCCTAGTGTAGTTCCGTATAAATAAAAGTAACCGTGTCTTTAGATATTAAGCCGCTCATATTTCCGCCTGTGTAAACTGCCTGATAGCTCGATCCTTTTTTCAGGTCGTAGGCTTTAAGTAAATCGGCGTTTGCAACCAGGCTATCACCTGGGTTTACCTTCGAATAACTCGATGCAGGAGGTGGCATTACTCTTTTGGCCATTGCGCCTTTGTACTGTGCTTCTTCTCCTTTCTCGTCGGTAATGCTTAAATAACTGCTCATTAAAGGTTCAAATGGTGTATGCCAGATGCAGAAAGTTTTTACACTATCGGTATTGTTGTACACCACAAACCTTAGTAATAGTGGATCGCCGGCAGCTACATTGCCATTTATTTTTATTTTAACCTCAAGCGAATCGGTTTTATTAGCAGTAGTTTGAGGCATGTTTTCGCTTTTACTATTTGCGGTGTTTCTGGTGGCCTCGCTGCAGGCAGAAAACAATACTAAAAGTGCCGGGATGATAAATTTTAAGTTTTTCATTGAAGAGTTTTTTTATAAGCAAATGAATGTTGATATTGTTTTAATTAATAAACTAAAACGATTAAGTGTTATAAATATATAGATTTATGTACAGCTTGCAATGCTGCAGTTAAATAGATCCGGACTGCAAATCCAAGCCAACAAAATAAATTAAACCATCAATTCGGGTTTACCAAAAAGTAAGCAATGCGGCAGGCATAACCTGTAGATTTTGAGTTGTGCTGATCGCTGATCCGTACACTTAATTTATGCGTTCCAGTGAGCTGATCGCCCAGAAGCAGGTACCATGGCAAATGCAGGCTTGAACTCCATTGTGTGTACAGATCGATCATTTTTTCTTCTCCGTCATCTATGCGGTAATGGAGCGCGCCCGCATCTGGACCTGATAGAATAGCAATCCCCACAGCGTTTCCTTTAAAAATCAGATCGAAGGTACTGTTCCTGGTATTGCTTTCGAGCACCGGGATATTAACAAAACCAGGTCTTCCTTCCAGCCCGTCGGTTGGCTTCCAGTTTTTATTGATGCTAAAAGTATTTAAGTTTTCGGCGCTATTAATGCTAAGATATTGTCCTTTGGTATAGGCAAATTTATCAATGATTTTAGGAAGGCCTGCTGAAGTTTTCTTGTTGGCATTTTTCTGATTTTCTTCCAGATAAGTTTTAATGGTATTGAAATAAAGTTGTTGGCCAAATGGCGATGGATGCAGGTCTTTAAAATCAGCCGTCCAGGTAAATTCTCCATTGGCAATACGTTTATCTACTTCTAAAGCAAGGTTAATAAATGGCAAGTGATAATATTCAGCTAAATCGCTGTGTACTTTTACTTCAGTTGGGATTTTACCTTTGTTAAAATCAGCATTTTTATCTTCATCGGCAAAAGCCATCATTACGATGTCTGTTTTCGGGTTCTTATTTAAAGTATGTCTGATAATGCCTTCTAAAGCACGGCGTTGTGTTTGTTCAGCGGTTTTGTTGACATGATCGTTAACAGCCGATTCTACAAACAGGAGGTCAATTTTTCCACTGTCGAGTACATCCCGCTGAAGACGGAACGCGTGTGGCAAACTGCCCAGTGATGGAATACCTGCGTTAATGAACCTGAACTTTGTTTGTGGATAAGTTTTGGCCAAATAGTTACTTACCAATCCACGCCAGCCTTCCATATTGGTAATCGACCCACCCAAAAAGGCAACGGTTACGAGTTCGTTTTTCCCTAATTTTTCTACTATGGTAGAACTATAGCCATTAAAAGTGATGAAAGATGAAGATTGTAATTTATTTTGGGCAAAGCCTTCGAAAAATAGTACCGTAAGCAGTAGTGTCAGGCAAAGAAAAGAGGTCAGTTTCATGTTGATTAGCGTTAACCAAAAGTAATAAAATTTACAATTGAACGGAAGACCATGCGCAATTTATCCATTCGATTGTCACCCTGAGCGGAGTCGAAGGGTAATTTAATGACATTACCCGATTCAAAATCAGGAGCCCAGTGCCGGTACAAGATATCTGGGTTTCCTCCCGTTTTACTTTGCCTGCGGCTTCGTGTT
The DNA here is from genome assembly GCF_049913135.1 of Pedobacter sp. R-06. NCBI lineage: Bacteria > Pseudomonadati > Bacteroidota > Sphingobacteriia > Sphingobacteriales > Sphingobacteriaceae > Pedobacter > Pedobacter sp. R-06. The sequence goes on from NZ_CP183977.1 coordinate 1,223,659, forward strand.
CACTCCATCCGATAGCTATCGGATCGGGTCTGGGTAGCTCGTTAGGTGATGCTATTTTTGGCTGCGTGCTTACCTGCACCAACCTTTGTTTATAAACCCGGTAGCAGCGGCAGCCCCCGACCAAAGGAGGGGCTATAGCGGATAACGGGGCTGCTGTTCCCGATTAATGCTAAACGCTCATTTTCAGATAAAAACCATATAAAAGCTGTTAGGAGCGCAGAGCCACTACAAGATATCTGGGTTTCCTCCCGCTTTACTTTGCCTGGGGCTTCGTGTTCACTCCATTCAATGCTATCGGATCGGGTCTGGGTAGCTCGTTAGGTAATACTATTTTTGACTGCATGCTTACCTGCACCAGCCTTTGTTTATAAACCCGGTAGCAGCGGTTCCGATTTTACCGGAATTAGCGGATAACGGGGCTGCTGCTCCAGAAGAATTACTGAATGTCCGTTTTCAAATAAATAAAAGGAATATTAATTACCAGTAGCCACGGTTTTCTTCCTTCTAAACCTTTTCACCTGCCCCATATGTTCAGTCGGGATATTATCACCCAGCAATTTCCCCCAGGGTTTAAGACCATCAATCCGATCAAAGATGATTTTCAGTACCGCGATAAATGGGATGGAAAGGAACATGCCAGGTATACCCCAAAGTGCAGCACCCATTAATACAATTACAATGGAAATAAGTGCGTTGATCTGCACCTTACTCGAAACAATGCGAGGTACAAGGATATTGTTATCGATAAACTGGATAAGTGCATAAGCACCTATAATTAATAACTGGGTGGTAAAACCATCCATGGTTAAAGTCGCCATTAGCACTGGTAAGGCTATGGCAATAATACCGCCGATGTAGGGCAGCAGGTTCAGTATTGCCCCAATAACACCAATTAAAATGGCATTTTGTACACCGAGGATCAGCAGGGCCGCAGAATTCATTGCCGCAACAATTGAAGTTTCGATCAATAAACCGATGATATAGCTTTGTATTGCTGCTTTCGTTTCTCCTAAAATCTCGGCAACTTTTTGTTTGTTCTCTTCCGAAAACACCTCATAAATAAAATTAAGGATCAATGTTTTGTACAGCAAGATCAGAAAAGTATAAACAGGGATTAGAAAAACGACACTGAGCACACCCATTAAGCCACTTAAAGTTTGGCCAATTAAAGCTTTACTTCCATTTGCAGCATCGTTAACCATTTGCATCTGTTTTTGTGAGGAGATACCAAAGGTAGTTTGTAGCCAGGTTCTGATTTCTGCTAACAATTGTGATAATTTTTGTTTAATGCTTTCCAGATCGTCGAAAAAGTGGGCAACCTGCGAGGATAGAAAATAGAGTATGGCAAATACGACCACAATACCAATAACCATAGCGAGTATAATGCTTAGTATTTTAGGCATTTTTCTTTCGAAACGATTGGTAAGTGGGTTAAGTAATATCGCAATTAGCGCAGCGAAAGCAAGTGGCACAAGAATATCTCTCAGCACACTCATCATAAATACTGTAATTACTAATCCTAAAAGAATTACAGGAGCCTTGATGTAAAATGGGTAGGTTTTAAGCATTTTTAGATGGGTTCATCGTTCAACAACCATAAGGTAATAAAATTGTTTTAAAGTTTTTTAGCTCTTTAAGGAATAGATCATTAGGATATCATTATTTTTTGATTTCAGTTCGCAGAAATAGCAAACAATATCCAGTTATTTTATAAATTTAGCACCATATTATAATAATAATTAAAAACTCCATATGAAAAATAGCTTTTTAATAGCCACCTGTTTGTTTTTGTTTAGCCATGTTTTAAGCGCTGCGGAAGTAGATACCGCTTTAACCTATAGCAAATCGATGAACAAAAATATTAAAGCAGTGGTAATTAAACCCGATAGCTATAAAACAGGAAAAAATTTTCCGGTGGTTTACCTGCTCCATGGTGCCGGTGGTAACTATGCCGAATGGGCCAAAAAAGTGCCAGGGATTAAAAACCTGGCCGATCAGTACCAGTTTATTATTGTGTGTCCTGATGGTAATGTAACCAGTTGGTATTTCGACAGTCCGGTAGATCCTGAATGGAAATATGAAACCTATGTGGCTAAAGAGTTGGTAAGCTATATTGATGAACATTATAAAACCATAGCCGAAAAAAAGGGCAGGGCCATTACGGGTTTGAGCATGGGCGGCCATGGTGCATTATACCTGGCCATTAAACACCAGGATGTTTATGGTGCCGTAGGCAGCATGAGTGGGGGTGTAGATATTAAACCTTTTCCAAATGGGTGGAATATCTCGAAAAGATTGGGAACACAGGATGAATTTCCAGAACGGTGGAAACAGAACACCGTGATTGATATGATTTACCGCATTAAACCCGGATCGCTCGCTATTGCGATTGAATGTGGTACTGAAGATTTTTTCTATAAAATGAATGTACGTTTGCACGATGAGCTCTTGTACAACAATATTCCCCACGATTTTACCACCAGACCTGGTGCACACAACTGGGATTATTGGGCCAATGCCATTAAGTTTCAGAGTGTTTTCTTAAACAATTATTTTAACCCAAAACCTTAATATAGTTTAAGCAGCAAGCTGTGCACCTACTTTATTAATGAGGTTGCCGATATCAAATGGTTTAGCGATAAAATCGTTAGGGTGACAAATAATGCCTTGTATATCGTTTAAATTATGACTGGCCGAAATCATAATTACCGGTATGTGCAGGGTTAACCGGTCTGCTTTGAGTAGATTACAAAGATCTCGCCCATCGAGGGCACCTAACATCACATCCAGTAAAATTAAATCGGGTTTAAATTCGCTAATCCGCTGGTTGAAATAACTTGCATCCATAAGTCCACTTACCTGATAGCCTTCCAGTCTTAAAATTAATTCTATAACCTCCAGTATTTCCTCATTATCATCTACCACTAATATCTTTTTCATTTTCTCATTCTCCATCAGGTTATTGTGATTGTATTTAACGTGTTGTAAATAAATAACTTATGGTTGATTAACAAAGGCAGGGCTAAAAGGTTTCGATCTATTTTGACGAAAGCACAACGGCTAGTTTTAAACGTGCCTGTAATTCAATGAAAAAATAATAAGCAGACTCGTAATTATGCTAATCGTGATGAAATTAAAATGTAGCGATAGTAATGTAATTTGCATTTAAATTAATACATCATTTTAAGTAAAAAATTAACTTTTAGATTACATACAAAATAAAGACTTACCATATTTTTGACCGTTCTCGAAATCTTATTTATAAAACAGGAAACGAAGATTTAAAAGCCAAAAATGAAATACTTAGTCAAAGAAATCAGTGACGGAAACTGCGATATTACATTATTGCCAGAAAACCTGAATGATAGAAATCTTTTAGCCGAAACAACGAAAAACCTTCAGCACGATTATCAGGAAACTATCCAATCGCATTATGAACATGCGTTGAAAAATGAAGTTCATGGCAATGCGGCATTTGTTTCCCTAAACAACGAGGAAAGCAATTATCCGAAAAGAGTAAATGTAAATTACCAGATTATCTTAAGTTAAGCGGATATTCTGCTGGCAAAGGCTTTCTTTATGGTAAAGAAAGCCTTTTTGTTTTAGGGTTCTTTTGGTTGAAAGGCAGTAAAATAAAAATGCTGTTGATTTATTGTGCTTTTTTCAAGATGGGCCTTCAGATAGGTGAGTTTACCGGATTGAATTTCACCAGTAACCTCAAAATCATAATGCTGATATAGCGAGATGTTTTTAGGATTTGAAGATTCGACATTTGCAATAAGTCAATCACGGTCAACGGCTTTAGGTGCTTCAGTCATCAGTGCAGTGACTATTCCCATATTTTGATATTACAAACCTAAAGATCTGAAATTTATTTATTAAAGGATAAGAAAATAACACAGTTTGTTCTTCAAAGCCTTCTGTTGCCCGGTAGAAATCAATAGCGTGCTGATCTTCCACCTCAGTTTGTAGAAACACTTCTTTATAACCCAGGTTTTTCGAGTATTCCTTAACTGATTCAATGAGCATTCTGCCAATGCCCTTGCGCTGAAAAGCAGGAAGAACTGCAAGATCGAAAACATAAACGGAGGACGATGTTACATAGTAGGCTGGCAGGATATAGCAGGTAAGCCCACCAACGATTTTATTATCATGTACTGCCACGAAAGAGAGAAAAGTTTCTTCAGAAAGTACCTTCTGTAAGTGTATTGCTGATGGCATCACTAAATTCTTCATTTCGAAGACATCTTCAAACAGGCGAATGAGTTCTGTAAAACGTTTAATATCGCGGCTGTTAAGTTTAATGATCTGGGGAGTCATTATAGCGGAATTAGGTAATAACTAATATACTACAATCTCAGTTAGAATTTCAATATATCAAATCGGTCAAAAAATGAAGCACTTAATTTAAAGATTGATCCCTAAAATAATTTGGCGAAACTCCGGCTTCTTTTTTAAATAGTCTGGAAAAGTAGGTAGGGTTCTCAAACCCCAGCGAATGAGAGATCTCCGCAATATTCATCTTTCCCTCCTTTAATAAAAGCTTTTCTAACAGCCTCAAAGCATGCAGCCTTATCGGTAACATCGAGCGTCAAAGCCAGCAATGTTGAAGCATATTCTTTTGAAAGTTCAGTTAAAGCTTGCGGGTTTCTTACTGCAACCACCACCTGATCGCCTCGTTTCAAAAATGCTTCTGCCCATATGCGGCCGAGGCCTCGGGATGCCCCGGTTATAAAAATTGTCTTTGCCATTGTTATCTGCTTAATTATGATATAAATTCATTGACAAAGTTCAGCTAAATAAGTGTTGGTAAGTGATACAAAAGTGGGTAATTGTAGAACGATTTTACGTAATTTGAAGCATATTCATCATCCACAACATAACAGGTTAGTTTCATGGGGATAATAGATAGACAAGTATTGGTATCCTTCAATTTATAGGTTAACAGATTATCGCAATTGTATCAATAATATAACACCCGAGTTGACCCCATCAGGGGGACTCAATAGGGCAAAATGGCACTGGTCGCAGCAAATAGTGAAGGCCAGCTTCGATGCACCCAACTAAACAAACCTGTCTGTTCTGACCACCACTGAAATCAAAATGTAAAAAAGGTATAGATAAACCTAATTTGACCCCGAAATTTTTAATTTTGATACCAATTTTAAGCTGTTATGTTTTTAATTTAAATCTACTAATTTTGTAGACCATGCAAGTTGTCAAAGATTCAGAGGAAGAGTTGTTGCTAAAGCTTAAAACAGGAAGTGAAGAAGCTTTTTCCTTTATCTATCAATTGCATGTAAATCGTATTTACAGTTTTTCTTTAAAGATCCTTAAATCTCCAGTGCTTGCCGAAGACCTCACACAGGAAGTTTTTGTCAGGTTATGGGAAAATTCTGCTCATCTGGATACCAAATTATCACTTCAGGGCTATTTATTTACCATAGCCAGGAATTTATCGCTCAACGTAATCCGTAAAGCAGCCAGAGAGACCATAATTACCGATGAGATCGCGAGGCACGCCTTTGATAAGTGTGAAGACGGCCTGGCCTATAGCGAGCACATGCAAACAAAAGCATTTATCTCGCGGGCCATTGAACTGCTGCCTTCACAGCGCAGAAAAATCTATGAACTATGCCATGGGCAGGGTTATTCTTATAAACAGGCTGCCGAGGAACTCGGGCTAAAGGATGCGACCATCAACAGTCAGATGGTCAAGGCCATCCGCTCGATCAAGCAATACCTCATTCGCAATGGCGCGCTCGTAGTGCTGCTTATTGTTCGGCCATTTTAACAATCAGAGATTTTTCTTTTTTTGCAGCCCTTTACCCCTGGGAAAAAAATATTTTTTCCTTGAGTAAATGTAGGGCGGCTCCAAAGTGTTATACCATTAAACACCGTCTATCTTGGAACAAGCGATTAAACAACTTTTCTTAAAATATATCAATGACCAGGCATCTCAGGAAGAAATTTCCCAAGTGCTCTCATTAATACAAAGCGGGGGGCACGAGCAGGAGTGGAATGAGGCGCTATCAGCATTCCAGGCCGATTTTCAGCAGGGAAATCAGCAGAAGGTCTCTATGGATGAACAGCTGCTTTATCAAAAAATCAAGGCCCGTACCACTTTAAGGCCGCAACGTAAATCCTTTAGCTGGATCGGTTATGCCGCATCTATACTTTTAGTCTGCACGGTCGCCTATTTTATGCTCCGGCCTGCATCCCAGCCAGTCGTTTTTGCGGAAAAAACGCCGGTGAAACCTGCGGTAGAGAAGAGCAGTGGGCACAGATGGATCAAACTTGAAGACGGAACTTCCGTTCAGCTCAACAGGGGCAGCCGTTTAGAATATGCTAGGGGCTTCAAAGGCAAAAAGAAACGCGAGGTATCACTCGTTGGAGAGGCCTTTTTTGATGTGGCACATGATTCTGCCCATCCCTTTGTAATCCACACGGGCGAGCTTACCACCACGGTGCTGGGCACCGCTTTTAACATTTCAGCATATCCGGGGCAAAAGGCTGTAACAGTAACGGTAATCAGGGGCAAGGTGATGGTGCAAAAAAAGGGTGAGACCCTGGCGGTGCTAACCCCTAATGAGCAGTTGAGCTGGCAGGGCGGCCAGGTAAGCCCACTCAAACATACAGTAAACACTGAGCAGACTCTATCCTGGAAGTCAGGAGATCTGATCATGGATGATGTTACCCTTGCTCAGGCCGCAGCACTCATTGCTAAACGTTATGGCGTTGAGGTTTCCTTTAAAAATGAAAAGGTGAAAAAGTGCCGCTTTACCGCTGCCTTTTTAGACCGGAACGAAATCGGCCAGGTAACTGAAGTATTAGCCGATATTACCGGGGCATCCTTTCAGCTCAAAGCTGGTAAACTTTTGATCGACGGGCCCGGATGTGAAAATTAATAACCAATCAAAAACAAACTAAATTTAATGAAGAAAAAAATATCGCCCACATGATATAGCAGAAGAATTAAGTAAACCCCGGCGGCCACCGGGGCTTACAACAGTTTTAAATCATATATCGAACAACCTAAAACCAATGCAATGTATTATAAAAATACACCTTTTGCAAGTCAGCCCCCGCTGACTTATCACTATACTATTACCCAAAAACTAAGATTTTTCATGAAAGTAAATGCGATCTTATTGGTTATCTCTCTCTTTGCCATGGGCAGCCTCTATGCCACCGACAGCTCGGCGCAGGGCCTGCAGGAAACCAATGTTTCCCTAGGGTTTTCCGGCGGCAGCCTTCAGCAGGCCTTTACAAAGATCGAGCGCGAAACCGATTTTCGCTTTGCGTATAAAAAACAGGTGCTTTCAGGGTTAACAGCGCCTGTTCTCACCTTGAAAAAGCGGAGCTTAAAACAGACCCTCGACGAGCTTTTAAAAGGCACGGGCCTTGATTATAAACTGCTCAACAACAGTATTATCATATTCAAATCTTTGGCATCCACCACTGAGACCAGCGCCAACCTTGGGGAGGTTACAGGAGTGGTCAGAGATGAAAGTGGTGCTGCTCTTCCAGGGGTTTCGGTTAAAGTAAAGGGAAAAACTGCCACAACGATAACCGATGCTAACGGGGCCTTTAAAATCCAGGCTTCTTCTGATGATATTCTTATTTTTAGCTACGTTGGCTATTCTGTTGCCGAAAGACCAGTACCGATGGGGAAATCTATCGACATCAGCTTATCGCCGCAGGCCGGAACCCTTGATGCGGTTGTGGTGGTCGGATATGGGACCACAACCAAACGGACCAATACCGGATCAGTAACCACAGTGAGCGCCAAACAGATCGGAAACCAGCCTGTAGCAGATCCCCTGGCTGCCCTGCAAGGCCGGGTTGCAGGATTGGATATCTCTTCGGTAACAGGTTACCCGGGTTCAGGATATAACGTGCGCCTTCGCGGGCAGAATTCGATTACTTCTGGAAATGACCCGCTTTACATTGTGGATGGAGTTCCCTTTACTTCGGAAAGCCTGAGCCAGTTTTCTGCTGCTAACGGCGCGCAGAGTCCCCTTTCCAGTATCAACCCGTCTGATATCGAGCAGATCGATATCCTGAAAGATGCCGATGCAACAGCGATTTATGGATCACGGGGAGCAAATGGAGTAATTTTGATTACCACAAAAAAAGGAAAAGCCGGAAAGGCAGAATTTAAGGCAAATGTACATACGGGAATCTCCTCAGTGAATAAACGGGTTAAAATGCTGGGCGGAGCGGATTATCTCGCCCTTAGGCGTGAAGCTTATGCCAAAGATGGCGTGACCCCGACCGATACCCAGGCGCCAGACCTATTATTATGGGATCAGACCCTTGATCAGAACTGGCAGGACCTTTTGATAGGAGAATCTGCAAACCTCTCGGAGGTTCAACTGGGCCTGAGCGGTGGCACTGAGCAAACCAGATATCTGATTAGCGGGACCTTCAGGGATGAAAAAATAGTTTTGCCCGGCGATCTTGGCTATAAACGGGGTGCCCTGAATATGTCGCTGAACCATAGTTCAATAGATAAGAAATTCCAGTTTAATAGTTCTTTGAAATATACACTGGATGAAAACAATACCCTGCAGAGCGATGTGACCAGCTTTTTTAATCTGGCACCTAATTTCCCGATCTATGATGCCAAGGGGGACTATTATTGGGTAGGAAATGAGCAGAACCCAATGGCCTATTTTGAACGTACCAGTTTGAGTAATACCTCAAATATATTTGGGAATACGACTTTGAGCTATGAGTTTTTAAAAGGCTTTAGTGCAAAGCTGGCCGCAGGCTTTAACAGGATGCATATGAAACAGACCCAGACACTCCCTAAACTGGGTTTTAACCCAGCTACCTATTCCGGTAGCAGCGCCAACTATGGAGACGGAAGTTTAAGCTCCTATATTGTAGAGCCCCAGTTAAATTATAACCTAAAACTGGGAAAGGGAAATCTCTCAGCTCTTGTGGGCGGAACCTGGCAGCACAGTATAAGAGAAGAGCAGGGACTCACCGGAAGTGGATACATCAGCGATCAGCAGCTTGACAATATCAAGGCGGCTACACTGATTACCCCAAGGAGCTACAGTTATGCCAAATACCGTTATACTTCGGTTTTTGGAAGACTGACATATAACTGGGATGAGAAATATATCATCAATGGTACCTTCCGCCGGGATGGTTCATCCAAATTTGGACCCAACAATCGCTTTGGGAACTTTGGCGCCCTGGGTGCTGCATGGATATTCAGCAATGAAGGTTTTATAAAGGAAAATATCCCTTTCTTAAGTTTCGGTAAGTTAAGAGGTAGTTTCGGAACGGTCGGTAATGATCAGATCGGCGATTACCAGTTTTTAGACAGCTGGACACCTACCACTTATCCCTATGGTGGTACAGGGGGGATATCACCAAGCCGTTTTCCTAATCCGGATTACAGCTGGGAAGTCAACAAAAAAATCGAGGCTGGGTTAGATCTGGGCTTTTTTAACGAAAGATTATTGCTCACTACAAACTTTTACCGAAACCGCTCCGGTAACCAGTTAATTGGTACTACGCTTTCTTCCCAATCTGGTTTTACCAGTTATCAGGCCAATCTTCCAGCGCTGGTAGAGAATACCGGATGGGAGTTTGAACTCAGTTCAGTGAATATTAGGGAGAAGGATTTTTCATGGAATACTGCTTTCAACCTGACTATTGCCCGCAATAAACTGCTGGAATATCCTGACCTGAAAAATTCGGCCAATGCCGCTAAATATTTCATCGGGCAACCCATTGGAATCGTAATGGGTTTTGATTTTCTTGGGATCAATCCGCAGACCGGTGTTCCTGAGTTCAGGGATGTAAATGGAGACAAGGTGATTACCGATCCGGCTGATCTGGTGGTGATCGGAAATGCAATGCCCAAATTTTATGGTGGCCTGCAGAACAGTTTTACCTATAAAAACTTCAGTCTTGATTTCTTTTTCCAGTTTGTAAAACAGGAAGGACCGGGGTTGAACTATGGCTATCAGAGTTATTCTAATGGTTATGCCCTTAGAAATAAAGACCTTAGTGCCCTTGACAGATGGACAACTCCGGGCGTTCCTGCAGTTATTCCGGGCGCCAGCGCCACAGCTGGCAAACCGATCTATACTGCCTATCAGAACAATTATCGCCTGTCGAGTGCGAACTGGGTTGATGCCTCTTTTATCAGACTAAAGAACATTTCTTTGAAATATGACTTCAAAGATCTGCTCAAGAGCTGGAAATTTAACAACATTTCGCTGTACCTGCAGGGGCAGAACCTCTTCACCATTACATCATATAATGGTTTTGATCCCGAGACCAAGGGCTATTCGATGCCTCCGGTAAGTGTATATACGGCAGGTGTACAGCTTTCATTTTAACCCTAAATAAAATTCCAATGAAAATTATCAATTATATATTGTTCATCGCAGTGCTCAGCTCCTCGCTGTCATGCAAAAAATATGTCGAAATCGAAGATCCAAAGGATCAGCTCGCCACAGGGACCGTTTTCACTACCGATGCTACCGCAACTGCTGCTATGGTGGGGATTTACTCCGACATGAATGCCTCCAATTACCAGTTTGCAAACGTGCTGACCAGCTTCACCTGTGCAATGGCCGCAGATGAATTTGTATATGCTTCGGTACTTGCCAACTTTGATGAGTTCAAGAATAATGCACTGACATCGGGCAATGGCTATGTAGGACTTATGTGGTCTTCGCCATATAATTTTATTTACCGCTCAAATGCTGTTATCGAAGGGGTTAGTGCATCTGGTACGCTAAGCCCGGCAGTAAAAAACCAGCTTTTGGGCGAGGCCAAGTTTATGCGCGCATTCTGTCATTTTTACCTGGTAAATTTCTTTGGTGATGTACCTTTGATCCTCAATACTGATGTGATTGCCAACAGCAGTAAACCAAGGACGCCAAAAGCAGAAGTTTATGCTGCGATCATCCAAGACTTAAAAGATGCTAAGAGCCTGCTTGTGTCGGCCTATCCGGGAAATGGCGAACGTACCAGGCCCAATAAAACCGCTGCCACACTGCTGCTTTCCAGGGTTTACCTTTACACTGGGGATAATGCGCTGGCAGAGGCTGAATCTACCGAAGTTATTGTGGCCACTACACAATATTCGCTCCTGAAAAACGCAGATCCCAATAACGCTGCCCACATGACCAAGGCTTTTTTAAAGAATTCTTTAGAGGCTGTCTGGCAGCTTCAGGTAGTCAATACCCTTGGGGGAAGAAATACCTGGGAAGGAAATACGCTCATCCCAACAGGTGCCCCCCTTTATCGTCTTACAAAAGGAAGCGATGGACTGGAATCAGGCTTTGAGGCTGGGGATAAGCGTTTTAGCAACTGGGTTGGGAATTACACCACTACAACGGCACCAATTGTTACCCATTACTATCCCTTTAAATATAAGGTGAGATTGGGCCCTGCCGGTGCTGCGGTTACAGAATACTCAATGATACTCAGATTTGCTGAAGCTTACCTGATCCGGGCGGAAGCTAGGGTAGGATTGAACAGGTTAAGTGACGCTAAGGATGACCTGAACGTGATCCGCGACCGGGCAGGCCTTGCACCTTTAGCCGTGGCAGCAACACCAGCTATAGCCATGGCCCAGGTGGAGCAGGAACGAAGGACTGAGCTATTCTCAGAATGGGGCCACCGCTGGTTTGATTTGAAAAGGTGGAAAAGCCTTTCAGGCGATCCTTCGAAATCCCGCGCGGATGATATTTTGCCGAAAAGCAAGTCATCCTGGAAATCCACAGCTGTGCTTTTTCCGATCCCGATCGAGGCGATGCGCACAAACCCCAATATGATCCAGAACCCCGGTTACAACTAATAATTAGAACGATGAGAAAAATAATTTTATGTTTTTTGTTCTCAGTGCTTGCATTCCTGCAGGCCTGGGCACAAAGCGTTTCGATTATACCCGAGAAAATAAAAAGAGGTGATACGGTTACCATACGTTATGACCCAACAGGTGCAGATGCGAAAATCAAGCCTGAAAGCTTATCAGTAACGATCGTGTTCACCTATTCCACCTTTTATGATCTCCCATGGAAAATGCCAATGGTAAAACAGGGTGAAATATGGACGGCTTCTTTTGTTGCCGGAAGGTTTGCCACTTTTGCCACCTTTTATCTTCAGAGCGGGGATCAGGTGCAGAAACCTGGCCCAGACCAGCACTATGCTTTAAAGGTGTTTGAGGGCGCGAAAAGGGTCAAAAGCAGTCTGCTCCACGAATCCTATAGCCTGTCGGCTCAGATACCTAAATCTCCTGACTTACAGGAACGGAAAGCTGCCCTGTTGGAAGAGGAATTGAAAAACAACCCCAGTAACTATGAAGCAAAAGTGGCGCTGCTCAATACCAGGATGATCATGGCGAAAAGTGCGGAAGAAAAGCTGAAGTTCAGGGAGCAAGCCAGAAAGATTATTGCCGCAAAGCTGGAGGAAAACCCGACCCTGCCAGGCAATGTGAACCTGGTTACCATGGGATACCTGATGATAGGCGAAAAGAGCAGGCTCGATTCGGTGCGCAGCGTGATCATGCGACGTTTTCCCCAGGCAGATATTTCAAAAGATCTCCGTGCTTCAATTATTGCAAAGGAGCCTGATGCCGCAGTGAGGATAGCAAAGCTTGAAGCGTTGCTGAAAACAGGAAATCACCCTGATGGAGAAGGATCTGAAAATATTCATAAAATGCTTTTTGAATATTATGCTGCTCAGAAAGATTCGGTCAGGGCATTACTTCATGCCTCAAAACTCAATGCCAGGGCTACGCCCTACACACCGCAGACGCTGAAAGATATCGCCACCACGCTGACCGCGAGCAAGATTGCACCATCGGCAGCTATCGGCTATGCCAACAGATCGCTAAAGATAGCAGAGCAGTGGCCTGTAGGGATTATCAGGTATTTCCCCGAGTTTGGTTATATCCCTTCTTTTGTTCCCGATAGTGTAAGAAGGCTTACTGTAGCCGAGGCAAAGTCTGGCCTGCTTTCACTCAAAGCGCTTAATTTCCTTAAGTTAAAGCAGGTTGATTCTGCCAAAAAACTGGCAGATGAGGCGATAAGGACTTCAGATGGGAGAGATGGGCTGATCAATAGTGCCGAAGTATCGGCCCAGCTCGGCGAACACCGTAAAGCCTTTGATATCCTTTGGAGGTTACTGGTCAAAAACCCAACGGATTCCCTTGTGCTAAAAAGTGCCAAACTCAACTTTTTAAAATATAATAGCTCAGAAGAGGATTTCCGCTCGAAGGTAGCAGAGCTGGAAGCTTTGGAAATCAATCAGCTGACTGCTAAAACCAGGCTGCTGATGATGAACAAGCCTGGCCCCGAGCTTTCAGGTCTGGTGGATCTGGAAGGAAAACCGGTTAGCGCTGAAATGATGAAGGGAAAAATCGTCATCCTTGATTTTTGGGCAACCTGGTGCGTTCCCTGCATGCAGGAAATGCCATATTTTCACAAGGTTTTTGAAAAATACAGAAACAACAGGGATGTTATGTTCATGGTGGTTAATAGCGGCTCTAACAATACCATTGAAGACGCCAGGAAATGGGTAAAGCAGAATCCCCAGTATCAGTTCCCTGTTTACTTTAATAATGACAAAAATATCGGTGAAAAAGTGGGCTTTAACGTAATCCCTACAATAGCCGTTATTGATCAGCAGGGTAAAATGCAGTTTAGGACCATTGGCTTTGAAGGCGAGATCCTCCAAAAAAAACTGGATGTAGAAATTTCCATCCTGCTCAAAAGACAGATTAAAACCGAATAGCTGTTCGGCCGGCATTTAATGGCTTTTTTATATCCAAGCCGGCCGCTGTTAAGACGGCTAATTTTGCAGGCGGTGCTATGGGTAACATAATGGTAAAAAAGTGGAAGGCCTTTGTCCAAATTCTCTATTGCTATTATCCCAGGCTTTTTATCATCATCGCTCAAAATAGTTCCAAACAGGGAGAATTGCCAAGAGCTGGTCATGACCATATACTAAGCAATCTGGGCATGGTTCAACATCCTGAATTCGCCTACAGGAGCTTCTTGTTCGTTATCATGCCGCATGGTGGACAGACTCAGTCCGAGCAGATGGAGGTATTTCTTGCCCTCCACCATGATGGTGAATCTTGGTGTGATAAAGTCTGATTTCGGCACAACATATTGACCTTTGCTGCCAATCTTTTTATTAACTGTTGGCTCAGAATCGTAATTTAATTACTTTTGAAGAATTACATTAATTTAAAAAAATGCTCAGATACATCTCTTTTAGCATCTCAATTGCCATCATTTCCTGGATAGTCGGCCTAATAATAAATGCACTTTTAGTTAAAACCAGCTTTTATCAAAAAAAACTTACGAATTTAATCATCATCAGGAATCCGGCTTTCAGTAAAAGAATCGGACTAGGAATATTTCTCTGGATCGTTCAAAATTCATTCTTTAAATATTTTAATCCCAAACTTTCTATAAAAAAGAAAATTAAGATAAGCGAATTGGATAATCTCCGTCATGAAATGACTATCGCTGAAGTCGGCCATTTGATTGCATTCATCTTTGTGATGATCTTTGCAATCGTAAAAGTACTTAACGGTCAGTTTTTATTTGCATTGATTATGATGGTTATAAATATTCTACTGAATTTATATCCATCCTTATTGCAACAGGAAAACAAAAAAAGGATCGATCAATTCAAAATTAGACTTCGTTCAAGACCATCAGCTAGCGGAACCTGAAAACAATCAAAGAACCACTGTACAATATCATGATCCTAAAATGGTCTTAGTAGGAAATAGATAATTAAAGGAAACGTACATCTGGAAGCTGTTAAAAATGTTTCCATGGGCTAAATAGCTGAAAAATGCACCCATTAATTTATTACTTCCCCCATATGCGAATTTTTATTGTATATCATTCGGCGTCTGCAGATAACAATTTAACGAAATAGTCCTCTTCGAACATTTTCAGATGAGCCAATACCTGTAAATCGACTATCACTTTAGCCTGGTTATAAACCAGATTTGTCCATATTTAAAGTGAGGTTGCAGAATAGCTTTTTATGAGCACTGTTTTAGAAGAAAATATTCATAAATTTGTGTTCCAGTAATATTATCCAACAGCTCCTTCAGATTGGTAATAAAAATGTTATCATTGCAAATGCGGTTGAATCTAATATAACTTGAGTAGTTATCAAACCCCTTTCATCATTGAATTTGGATAATAGCTTAACTGATGCTCAGCTTTGGGGCCATTTGTTGGATGGCGATATGGAAGCTTTGGAAGAAATTTATAAGCGGCATGCTCCATCATTATTTCAATATGGCTCGCGATTGCTCTACAATTCAGAGGCAGTCCGAGATTGTATGCAGGATGTTTTTGTAGGTTTTTGGTCAAAAAGAGCAAAGCTGCCAATGGTATCCAATGTGCGCAGTTATATCATCACCTCGTTCCGCAATTCGGCGAACAACTACCGCTTGTCGACGAAGAAATTTAAAGATTCGGAAATAGATGACCAGGACTACTTTGATCTGACCTTTTCGGTGGAAGTGGAGCTGATTGAAAAAGAAAAGCAAAATGAGCAGACTGTTAAACTATCCAAGGCAATGGAACAGCTAACCCCTAGGCAGAAAGAAATTATCTATTTAAGATATTTTGAAGAACTGGATTATGAAGATATCTCTGAGATTATGGATTTAACCATCAAAGGTACTTATAAACTTAACGCCCGTGCACTTGAGGCACTTCGCCTGATTATGAAAATAGACAAGGCTTTATTGATGATTTACCTCATTAGCATAAATAAAAATCATATCCTGTAACCGTCACCAATTTTTTTTAAATTATTTTTTATTTCATGGGGTAATTTTCAATATTCATCTGTCTATATGGTGAACCTGCTTTAAAGGTACCATAGATGAACGAAAAAAAATACCATAATTATGCTGTTGAAGAATTTCTGAATGATCAGGATTTCATTCGCTTTGTAAAATACAATCTTCAGGATGATGTGGCGTTTTGGAAGGGCTGGGTTGTGGCGAATGCAGGTCACCTGGAAAATTACAATCTTGCCTTCAAAGAGTTAAAGTACATTCTGTCTGCAGAACATATTCAAATCCCACCATTTTTTATTGAGGAGCTTTGGGTTGATATCAAGGCTTCAATAACAGAGAAAGAAATAAAAAAAATAAAAATCAGGCGAACAGCGATCTGGATATCATCTATAGCAGCATCTCTGGTTTTTGCCGTGTTTTCAGCCTGGTATTTCAATAGCGACATTGTTGTTAAAACAGCTTTCGGTGAAACCAAAATCGTCACATTGGATGACAGTACCAAAATACACCTCAACTCGAATTCCGTATTGACCATGCCCAGAGCCTACCTGTGGAAAAAGGTGCGGTCGGTTTCGCTGGATGGAGAGGCATACTTCAGGGTTAGGCATTTGAATGTCGATCCTGCAACAATACAAAGAGGAGACCTGTTCGTGGTACACACCCCGACTGTCCAGATTCAGGTGCTTGGAACAGAATTCAATGTCAGAGATCGCCGGCATGAAGCCCAGGTAGCGCTTATAAGTGGCCGGGTACTAGTAAGATCGATGAAGACAGGAAAGGAATTTAGCATGATACCAGGTAACGTATTCAAAAACAATATGCTTAATGAGGGGATCACATCTAGTTCTGTGCAGTCCATATCTCCATCATCATGGATTGAAGGGAAGCTGATTCTTAAACAGGCGAAAGTGAGTGAGATTATAGCTGCCTTTCAGGATAGGTACGGATATAAAGTTGTCATGGAAAACCAAAATCTTCTCAATGAAGTCATAGATGGGACGATCTCCTTAAAAGATGAGAACGGAGTCTTATTCACCCTGAGTAATATACTTAATGTTAATATAAAGAAGGAGGGAAGCGTGATCACACTTACATCAAGACGTTAACGCGTCCGGCTTCAAAATACAATCAACAACCAAACAACCAACCAAACAAAAAATGAAAACA
Source organism: Pedobacter sp. R-06 (assembly GCF_049913135.1). NCBI lineage: Bacteria > Pseudomonadati > Bacteroidota > Sphingobacteriia > Sphingobacteriales > Sphingobacteriaceae > Pedobacter > Pedobacter sp. R-06. The sequence continues at coordinate 1,240,646 of NZ_CP183977.1, forward strand.
AAACTACTTAAACCAATCACCTCTGTGATTGTTTTTCTAATGGTGTTTTTTGTAGTCACGGATTCCTCCGCGCAGCAAAAAACATTAACACTTGAAAAGGCCCTAAATGAAATTTCTGTCCGATTTAAGACTAAGTTTGCCTATAAGCATAACATTATTCAGGGCAAAACCACGACCTCAGAAAGCCTGAATGCGAAATCTGTCGATGAGGCGCTCAAGAGAGCTTTATACCCTAACGGTCTTTTGTTTTTATATGTGAGCGAGGGCAATTACACTATTATAGCGCAAGAGGATAGGATGTTTCAGAATGATCTCTCCGCTACTCAATTAAAAAACGATAATGGAGAGGTTTATTATAGTGGAAAAGTTACTGATCAGGATGGAGAAGGAATGCCGGGAGTGACCATAAAGTCAAATGGTTCCAATCGCGCTGTCATTACCGACCGTCAGGGAAGTTTCTCCATTTTTCTTCCTAATACAGCGACAACAATAAGCTTTTACTATTTAGGCTATGAATCGGTTTCTAAAGATTTGGATGGAAAGGTGACAAACTTATCGATAAGAATGAGGCCTGCTACAGGTGAACAACTTCAGGATGTAAATGTGGTGTCAAACGGCTATCAGATGTTGCCAAAGGAGCGTTCTACTGCAGCAGCTGCTGTAATCAAGGCTGCTGATTTACAGAAAATCAAGACGCCTAATCTTATACAGCGACTGGAAAACCAGGTTGCGGGATTGAAAGTTGATTTGAATTCTGATAATATCTTTACTTACGGAAATACACAAATTGGAATTAACAACGGTACGCGCAGTGTGGGTAGATCAGATTATAGTATGTCCATTCGTGGGGCTAGCACGCTGCGTGGAGAAACCTTTCCATTGGTGGTGGTAGATGGTGCAATTAGTGAATTGGATCTATCTACCATCAATCCTAATGATGTTGAAAACATCACTGTGTTAAAAGACGCTGCCGCTGCTTCTATCTGGGGTACCCGGGCTGCGAATGGTGTAATTGTAATTACCACAAAAAAGGGCAGCCCAAATCAGGCGCCCAGGGTGAGTTTCTCGGTTTCAGCTACCGTATCCAATAAACCCAATCTTGATTATTTGAAGATCATGAATTCAAGTCAGGCGATCTCTTTTGAACAGGATCTTGTTGCTAAAAATCTGATCACCCCACCAAATTCAGCCAGCCCGTTCGGACAGCCCGTAGCTAATGTAACCGATCTGATTTTCAAGCTCAGGGCCGGAACAATAACCCAGTCTGCCTATGATGCCGCTCTTAGCCGATATAGCTCGATAGATAGCCGGGATCAGATATCTCAATACTTGATAAGACCCTCAAGCAACCAGCAGTATGATTTCTCGGTGAGCGGCGGCGGAAAAAGCAGCGACTATTATTATTCCGCCTCTTATAGCAAAGAAAATCCTCAAACAGTAGGTGTTGATGGACAGCGTTTAACGATAACTCTGAACAACAATTTCAAAATTTTCAAAGTGGCCACCTTATCAACGAATGTAAGAGGTTCCTTCTTTAAATTCAATAATAATGGTCAATCCCTCAACACGTTATTTGGTCCCTCATCATCCACTTTTATGCCTTACGATAGATTGTTGGACGATCAGGGAAATCGGATAGGTTTCGGTAGGCAATACTACTCGGGATGGACCAATTCGCTGCAGAGCCGGGGGTATCGCAACTGGCTTTACAATCCTTTGGATGAAATCGATAATGCGGACAATACCCAACAGGATAACAATTATACGATCAACCTCAACCTGAACGTACCGGTCTTTAAAGGTTTATCAGCGAATGTTTTCTATGGTAACGAAAGAAGCTTTAGTCAAACCCGGAGTTATTTTAATGAAAGATCCTATTATTACCGGAACTTTATCAATACTTATACACCGCTACCTTCAAACGGTAATGCCCAAAATTCTATTGGTTTACCGTTAGGCAGTGGGATTTTGAGTAATATAAACACCTCCGGCAACAATTACAGTCTTCGAGGCCAGCTCAATTTTGATCAGGTTTTTGCTGGTTTACATCAATTGACTGCTATTGCAGGATCAGAGATTCGCCAGACCAAGATAGGTCAAGGGGCCAATACGCTGTATGGTTATAATACCGGTACAGGACTCTCCAGACCTGTGGATTTTTTTACACCATATCAAACCATACAAGGCTTTGCCAGTAGTTTGGGCGGTGCGCCAACTCAACAGGATAAAACACGAAGATATTTATCGTACTATGCCAACGCTGCCTATACCTATGCCGGGAAGTATACCGTTTCCGGAAGCGCACGTTATGATGACTACAACAATTTTGGTGTCGATCGCAAGTTCAGGGCAACACCACTATGGTCAACGGGATTGAAATGGGATGTAAAAAAGGAACACTTTTTAGCCAAAGCCGGATTTGTAAGTTCCTTAAGTATAAGGGCAACCTATGGCGTGAATGGTAATATATCGACCAATATCTATCCCTTCACCTATATCGGATTAGGTAGTGCAGATTTAACCACTGGTCAGCCTTATGCGTTTCTGGTCGCACCTGCTAATCCGGAATTGAGATGGGAAAAAACATACGTGGCCAATCTGGGTATTGATCTTGGTCTCTTCAACGGCCGCTTATTTGCAACTGCAGATATTTACTCGAAACGAGGAAAGGACTTATTTTATGAGTTTCCAATCAACGGGACATATGGCGTTACCACACTTAATCGAAACTCAACCAACTTATCCGGAAATGGTATGGATTTGAGTATCAGAGGTACTATTGTCCGCAAGAGGGACTTTGAATGGAACAGCGGAATCAATTTTGCCTATAACACCAATAAAATCACCGATGCAAGATTTGGAATCACCTCATCCTTCTATTCTAATCCTGCATTTGGCGCCAATCTAAATGATTACCCAACGGATAAGATATTTGTGTACAGAAATGCTGGACTAGATCAAAATGGGCTTACTCAGGTGTACAATGAAAATGGCGCGAAAATAGCGGCTAACCAGAATATTACATCGATAAATGCATTGCATTATGCGGGAAGAAGAACTGCACCCTATTTTGGAAACTTTAATACATCTGTTAAATTTAAGGATATCACGCTAATGGCAGTTGCCTCTTACCAATTCGGTAGCGTGTTTCTTAGACCAACTATCAGTTCCTACCCTTCGGCAAGAACAGGCGTAAGGTATGATTTGCATGAGGATGTGGCAAAACGTTGGGTAAAGGCCGGTGATGAGGCATTCACCAACGTACCCAGTCCGGTAGGAAATTTCGCTGCCCAGAGTTTATTGCGTTATCAACAATCAGATATCAATGTATTAAAGGGCGATTATGTGCGACTTCGCGAGCTATCGGCGTCATATCAGTTGCCGATTGAAAAAATAACGTCTTTTGTCAGAACCGCAAATTTCACATTTGCTGTGAGAAATTTAGGGCTTTTATGGAGAGCAAACAAAGAGGGTATCGACCCGGATTTTGTTGCTGGTCTTAGTTCTATAACCTTGGGCCTTCCATCTGCAGTTTCTTATAATTTCTCTTTAAATGTTAACTTTTAATCCTTGGCAATCATGAAACTAAAAAATATAATTATAGGCTTTTCTCTCATTGTGACGGCAATGACTGGCTGTAAAAAGTATGTAGATATCAAAACGCAGGGAAACCTTGTACCCAATCAAACGATCAATTACCGCTACTTGCTTAACAATACTGCTGCATTTGAGAATATACAGAATCTATCCGACTTTGCCTCGTCTGATATTGACATCAATGATGCCGCACAACAGACGGCATTAACCGGATCACAATTCTATTCTTATCTGACAGGAAGTTATAACTGGAGACCCGTTATTTTTCCATTTGGATCTACTTACGAGCAAGACCAGAGTTGGAATACGCTTTACGCTATAATACTAAACTGCAATACCATAATCAATGAGCTTCCGGCAAGTGATGGGACTCAAGAGGAGAAAAAGGCATTGGAAGCAGAAGCTTTGGTCCATCGGGCTGATGCATACCTAAACTTAATCAACACCTATGCCAAACCTTATGTGAGGTCGTCTGCAGGTTCTGATCTTGGCGTGCCGCTGATTTTGGTGCAAACGGTCAGTCAATCTTTGAAGAGGGCCAGCATTGAAACGGTGTACAATCAAATCATTAACGATCTTTTGCAAGCGCTACCGGCTTTACCGACTACACAAGCCTATAACACGCTACCAACCAAAGCATCTGCTTACGGAGAATTGGCCAGGGCATACTTAATGATGGCAGATTACCCAAATGCTTTAAAATACGCAGAAGAGGCATTAAAAATTAAGAATACCTTAATCGATTTATCGGCTATAACTGCCGTTAACACCTCAAACTATCCAAGAAGAATTGCAAATCCAGAAATCATGCTATCAAAACTTCCCATTGGAGGATCATTGACAATTGCACCTTCAGTATTAAAATTGAGCGACGAATACCTAACGGTATTGGGTACCAAAGATCAGCGTTATACACTGTTTACCGTTCCTGCAGCAACAGTCTCCTCTACTTATACAGGAAGGTTTTTTTATAAGGAAAGCGTAACCGGCGAGACCAGAAACGAGGGCGTTTCAGTACCTGAAATGTTGCTCATCCGCGCTGAATGTTTTGCGCGTACGGGGAATATTGCTGCTGCGATGAATTCGTTGAACATCTTAAGGATCAAAAGATTCAAGCCTGCCGATTATGTGCCTGCTACAGCCAATGACAATACTGATGCCCTGATAAAAGTAATTGATGAGCGTAGAAGAGAGTTTTTTGGAACCATGCTGAGGTGGTGGGATATGAGGAGGCTGAACAATGAAACAACTTTCCAAAAAACGTATACCAGAAACTTTGGAGGTGTGATTTATACATTGGCGCCAAACAGTAACCAATATACATTTCCAATCGCGGAATATCTTCGTAACCTCAATCCAGAACTCGAGCCAAACCCCTAACCCGCGTAAACCACAACACGGATAACATCCAGAATTAATCAATAAAAGATGATACACAAAACCCTAACATTTTTACTCTTTATCGCCCTCTCTATCAATGGATTTTGTCAGCGCACCGATAATTTCAGGTCGCTGCCTGAAAAGCCCTATAACGGAAAAGCCTTGACTGTTTTCTATAATCCATCTGGCACACCACTACAGAACAAAGAATCTGTTAACGCGGTGGTATATAAATATACCGATTATAGGTGGGAAGCGGCCGATGTGAAATTTGTCAAGGCTGGAAAGGAATGGAAATCAGATTTACAGGTTCCGATCAATACTGGAATACTTGCCTTTAAATTCGTTTCAGGAGATTCCATCGACAACAACAAGGATTTTGGCTATTTTATTATGCTCAATGATAAGGATAGACCAGGAAAAATGGCCCCTGGAGGATACATTGGATGGGGATTTGCAAGATCACCGAAATATGGTAAAAATATTCCCGGATACATCAATTTTAAGGGCATCAGTGATACTGCAACATATCATTGGCTAAACCAGGAGATTTTGAATAACCAAAAATCGAAATCTTTATTGGCCAGGGATTATGCTATAGCCCTTTCCTCTTACATGGGAGAGCATGCTGCTCCTAAACTGGTTTTAGCCACTAAGTACCTTACCCGTACGGATGCTAATGAGTCGGAACTGCTCGATGCAAGATATATCAGTGCTAACCTTATTCGGGATAAAAATCTAACAGATTCTATCAATATGGTAATCAGCCAAAAGTTTCCAAATGGGAGTATAGCACGGCTTGCAGCATTCAAGAAATTGTCCTCCATCAGAGATATTGACTCACTGTTGGTCGCTTCCGAAGATTTTCTTTCAAAATTCCCTGAAGCAAATACAAACGCAAAGTTTAATTTGGAAAATAGAATCAATTATGGTGTTATATATCAAAACCTGATGGTTTTTGGAAGGCTGAAGAAAAGGCCAACTGATTACGTGAGTATGTATATCGATTCCTTGCCATATAATATGCTTACCTCAGTTTATTATAAGCTAATAGGCATTCCTTATCACAGAAAAGAAGGTGATCTGAAAAAAATTGCTGAAGACTCTGATCTTTTTGTAAAAAGATTCGAATACTTCAAAGCCAACCAGCCGGCATCGATGGCCTATCTTTCTCCTTCAGAGTGGAAAAGTGAATACCAGAAAACATTTGTTGCCACCGTTTCTTCAGATCACATTGGGCTCTTGAATTATCAGAAAAGATACCAGCAGGCACTTCAATATGCAAAAGAGGCACAGGTCATTTTAGACTACAACAATGCAGAGATAAATAACCAACAGGCATTAAGTTTAAAGATGTTAGGTCTGAACAGGGATCTGCAGGTGCTTTTGAAAAAAAGTATGTTCAAGAATCAGAGCTCTACAGAAATGATTGCGATGATTAGAGAGGCGTTCGTTAAAGAACGTGGTTCAGAGAAAGGTTTTCAGGAATATTTGGAAAGCTTGAAAAACCCGGCCGACAAAGAAAAGGAACTAAAAGATATCATGGAAAGCATGATCAAGAAAGAAATGCCAACCTGGAGCATGAAAGACCTTAATGGCAAGACCATTAATTCGAATGATCTCAAAGGGAAAACCGTAATCCTTGACTTTTGGGCAACATGGTGTGTTCCTTGCAAAGCTTCCTTTCCGGGAATGAAACTAGCTGTAGAGAAATATAAAAATGATCCGGATGTTGTATTTTATTTTGTAGATACAGAAGAGAGAGGTGATACTTACAAAACAGAAAATGCGAAGTACATCAAAGACAACAATTATCCCTTCAACGTGCTATTTGATAACCGATTGGAAGGCATGAAGACCAATTCGGAAGTATTTAATAAGATTTGTAAAGCATTTACCATCTCTGGCATACCCCAAAAGTTGATCATAGACAAAAATGGGTACGTGCGGTTCATTTCCGTAGGTTTCAGGGGGAGTGCTACAGGTTTGGCTGATGAGATGACGGCGTTGATTGAAATGACTAAAAAAGCAGAATAACAAGAAAATGAATAAGATCAGATTGGTCATTGCCGCATTGGCAGTATTTACGCAAACATCCTTTGCACAGAATTTTATAGATCAGGAAATCACATTCAGATCACCGGATGATAGCATCTCCTATGCAGGTACCTTATCGATCCCCAGGGGAAATAAAAAAAGTCCGGCCGTCGTTATCGTTTCCGGAACGGGAAGGCAGGATCGTGATGGCCTGATGGCGGGTCATAAGATCTTTAAAGAAATCGCCGATAGCCTTGCGAATCATGGATATGCTGTTCTTCGGTTGGATGACAGAGGTGTAGGTAAAACGACAGGAGTATATGAACATGCAACTACTGCCGATTTCGCAACTGACGCTTTATTGGCCGTAAAATACTTAAAATCCGTACTTCAGGTAGACGCTGGTAAAATCGGTCTCATCGGCCATAGTGAAGGTGGAGCGATCATATCGATCGCTGCTTCCAAAAGTAAGGATATTAAATTTTTGATCAGCCTCTCAGGCTTGGCAATGAATGGGTATGATGCCCTGATTTCGCAAAATGAGAGTATAGTCAACAATTCCACTTTGCCCGATTATGATAAGGCCAGATCCAACGACATCAATGAACGTATGTTTAAAACGGCATTGAAATATGCAGATTCGGCTAATATGGAGGCAAAATTGAGTGAAACCTACAACACATGGAAAGTAAAAGATGATGCCTATTTCAAGACCCTGAATATTAAATTCGATCATTTCCGCTTTCCGATCTACAGCTTCGTAAATTATGCGATAGGACCTTGGTACAGGTATTTTATCAAGTACGATGCAGCTAAAACGATGGCGAATATTAAAGTCCCAGTTTTAGCGATAAACGGGGATAAGGATAACTATGTGGTTCCCGAGGCAAATCTTCAAAACTGGAAGAACTATATTGCGGCAGGCGGCAATAAAAAGGTAGAAACACATTTGTTGAAAAATGTCAATCACTTGTTGTTACCGTGTATTACCTGTAATCAAGCTGAGATCCCAAATATCAAAAGCGGTGTTTCGCCGGAAGCTTTTCACATCATCTTTTCATGGCTAAAAAAAACAATTAAGTAATGAAGAAATCTATTCTAATAACAGCGCTGTTTTCTTTACTGTTCATTAGTGCCCAAAGTCAGATATTAAAACCAATAAAATGGTCTTATGCAGCAAAAAAAACAGGTGCCAACACGGCAACAGTTTTTATTAAAGCAACAATCGACCAGGGATGGCATTTATATTCCCAGTTTGTAAAAGATGGAGGACCAGTGAAAACCACATTTAGTTTTAAGCCTTCAAAGGAATACTCCCTTGTGGGCACGACGCTGGAGCCAAAACCTATAACAAAATATGAGGATACCTTCAAAATGGATGTAAAATATTTTGAACACAGTGTGATCTTTCAACAAAAAATTAAAACTAACGGAAAAACAGCGGTGGTGAAAGGAACTGTAGAATCGATGGTGTGCAACGACAAGCAGTGTCTGCCCCCTGAAGAAGTTAATTTCAGTGTCGCGGTCAAATAAATTGAGCGCTTCAACAAGATAATTCAAAACCCGTAATATTCTCAAGCGGCCGCACTGTTTAACTTGTTCAGCCTAAGGAGGGTAAATACCATTTATAAAGAGCGATTATAGATTTATCATTAAATAAATCCATAATAATATAAGTTAGTGGATGATAAATAAGGGGAGGAGCTGGATGGCCTTCCCCTTTTTCTGCCTCTGGAGTTATTAAGGTTAATTGGTGTAACTGAAGGTAACGGTGTTGGTGCTTTTTATTCCGCTCATGCCGCTAGCGTTATAAGAAACGGTATATTTTTTTTGGGCTTCCAGCTGATAAGCTTTTAAAAGGTCGACTTCTGATGAAAGTATGTCTTTTGGTTTAACAACAAGGTAGCTATCTGCGGGAGGGGGCATAATCCTTTTTGCCATAGGCCCTTTATATAAAACCTCATTTCCATTCTCATCTTTTATATCAAGGTATTTGCTCATCAGGGGTTCAAAGGGAGTGTGCCATTTGCAAAATGATTTTTCCGTTGGCTGATCATTGTGGACGGCAAATTTTAAGGTGGCTTTTTCTCCTGTCTTTATAATATCCTTTATGCTGAGAACCACGTAAAGTGAATCGCCTTGGTGCTCTGAGGGCCGGTTGGAGGACGGATGCTGCACTTTTTGGCTGCAACCTGCAAGTACGATCAATACTGCGGGGATAATAAATTTAAGTTTCATCGTGTATGATATGTTTAAACATAAACGATAAGCACTACTTAAATGCTACAGATGATTTTTAACTCGAAGATCTTCAATGAGATTAAATGTTTTTCCTCCTAACATCGGATATTGCAATTGCCCCATATTTACCGATCAGGCAAAAGAAACCATGGCCCTTGATTTAGAAATTGATCAGTGGCTTTATTTTGGGAAATCAAAATTTTTAATCCATTATATCCTGAAATTTTAAGGTATCACGGGTGAATTCTCACAGAAAGGTAATTTACCTGTAGACCGGTTGGGAAAAGAAATAAAAGGTATAATATTGCATTTCCGGACCGTTATTAAGAGCAGATCTGCTTGAATAATGCCGGTTATTTTTTCGATATATATGAACACAATTAATTTGATCAAGATGAATCTCGCTGCGCTCTGCTGCGTAGCATTACTATTTCCTACTGCGGCCGCTGCGCAGAATAAGGAGCAAAAAAGAATAAAAGCTTCAACCCAGGTGCTTTCGGGTTTCGGGAAAATGAAAGAATCCATTCCCTCAAGACTGCTTGAGCTTACAGAGGGCGTTGTTATTGTACCAAAGCTGATCAATGCAGGTTTTGTTATTGGAGGGAAGCGCGGCAGGGGCATTGCAATGGTGAAAAGGGCAGACGGCTCTTGGAGCAATCCTGTTTTTGTAACCATTACCGGAGGAAGTGTTGGCCTTCAGGCGGGTGTACAATCGACTGAACTTGTGCTTGTTTTTACCCATGCCAATAGTCTGACTGATATCAAGAAAAGTAGTTTTACCCTTGGTGGTGATCTTTCTATTGCGGCAGGTCCCTTGGGACGCAGTTCTGCAGTGAATACAGATTACAAACTCGATGCCGAGGTGTATTCCTATTCCCGTAGTAAGGGGCTTTTTGCAGGGCTTTCTGTAAACGGCGCATCGCTGGAGATTGATGCGGCCGCAAATGCTGCAGTATATGGTAAAGACATGGATGTCGCGGAAATCTTTGCTTCAGGTGGGGATCCTGATGATGAAATAGGGGAACTTAAAGCTGCGCTTACCAAAATGAAATAATTGAATTATTATGCTTAAGATCATGAAGAAAATCATTTTAGTTTTACTACTGGCAATCGCTGGTTTTTCAGGTTATGCACAAACCTATCAGGCTATCACAAGTAAGAATAAAACTTATCTGGAAACACTGAAAGGGGTGAGCTATACTTATAAGCAAGGGGTTGTTACCTTGAAGAATAACGGAAAGTATGATCTGGGGACGGTGAGTATAACTGTTTCATCCAAGGTGGACAGTACTTTGTTCGGGATCGCCCTGTTTGAGGAGGGGCTTGAGAAAGGGACTACTGTTAAGGCTGATGTTTATTTTACTGCGGGCCTGGGCAGTGGTGTTCACGAGGTTTCCTTAAAAGATATTGATCAGAAGAATCTGGTGCTGTCTTTTGATAAGGCGACCAGGGCTGTGAAATAATTGCTGCATGGGGATAGTGTGGTATTACTCCAATACAAAATTTTCCGATTTTCTCAGAACCTAGGATACACTGTAAAATGACCATAAACAACAAAAGCTCCCATTACTGAAAGGTTTTGTTCGATTTTTTTGTGTGTACTCGGGGCGGGAATCGACTCCGCATGCCTTTGAAAGCATCCCGACTTAGGTCGGGACGTCTCTACTGGTTCCACTATCAACCTTTTGATCTATAAAAAAAAATGACCATAAACAACGAAACCTTTCATTTCTGAAAGGTTTCGTTGTCGATTTGTTTGAGTGTACTCGGGGCGGGAATCGAACCCGCACGCCTTTGAAAGCATCCCGACTTATGTCGGGACGTCTCTACCGGTTCCACTATCAACCTTTTGATCTATAAAAAAAAATGACTATAAACAAAAAAACCTTCCATTTCTGAAAGGTTTTCGTTCGATTTTTTTGTGTGTACTCGGGGCGGGAATCGAACCCGCACGCCTTTGAAAGCATCCTGACTTATGTCGGGACGTCTCTACTGGTTCCACTATCAACCTTTCGATCTATAAAGAAAAATGATTATAAACAAAAAAAAACTTTCATTTCTGAAAGGTTTTCGTTCGATTTTTTTGTGTGTACTCGGGGCGGGAATCGAACCCGCACGCCTTTGAAAGCATCCCGACTTATGTCGGGACGTGTCCACCGGTTCCACTATCAACCTTTCGATCTATAAAGAAAAATGACCACAAACAACAAAACCCTTCATTTCTGAAAGGTTTTCGTTCGATTTTTTTGTGTGTACTCGGGGCGGGAATCGAACCCGCACGCCTTTGAAAGCACAGGATTTTAAGTCCTGCGTGTCTACCAGTTCCACCACCCGAGCATTAGCCTGTTCCGAAATCCTTCGGTAGGTTAACTTTAAAATAAATGCCTTCTGGTAGGAAGGCATTTAGAGCGAAAGACGAGATTCGAACTCGCGACCCCGACCTTGGCAAGGTCGTGCTCTACCAACTGAGCTACTTTCGCAAATTAATACATTGTGTTGTATTCCTTTGGGGTTGCAAATATAGAAATATAAATATCACTATCAAAAATAATTTTATTTTTTTTTGCTCTAAAAGGTGGATTGAGGGATTTTTTGTGCCGGAATAACAAGAAATGAGTGCTGCGTTTTTTTTGTTTTAATTTTAAAATTTGTAGATTATCAGTGAGTTAAAAGCAGATTTAGCAACTTGGATGAAGGAAATTATCCAACTTGAAAAAAATGAAATATTTTTTTGACAATGTTCTAATTAGGATTAGTGTCCAAATTGATGTCAAAGCATTTTATGTCTCGCTAGGTTTTGAAACATCAGGTAATGAGTTTATGAAAGCTGGAATTCCAGATAATTGCTAAACCTTTATAATTGATTAGAATAATTTGTGGAAGTATATCCTGATGTTAATTTATCAGCATGGTTAGGTATTAAATCCAATTGTAAATCTGTCCCCATGAAGACGAACGATTAAGCATGCTGTGCTGTTCAGGATATTTGAAGGTACTTAATTGAGTCGGATCTGTACAAAATAAGGTCTGATGTAAACAATCTGGAAGTTGGAAATTTATTTAATTTCGTATAATTATTGGCAAAACAGTCTATAATTGCGCGCTAATGCCGAAAATATTTATTAACCAAATACGACAATGTATGTCACTACTTAACTTGTTAAGTTTCTAAATCAGATGATGTTCAAACAAAAAATAAAAATTACTGCAACTGGGCTTGCATTAATGTTCATGAGTTATTCTTTATCTGTAAAGAGCCAGGTAATGGGCGATGCAGAAAGAAAATCAATGGAAAAGGGAACAGTTTATCCTTCATTAAAGGGAGGAGGAGAAGGCGTATCGAGTCCGGGTTCTAACCTTTCGCCGGAAAAGATGAAATGGTGGGAAGATCAGAAATTCGGAATGTTCATACATTGGGGTTTATATGCAATCCCCGCCAGTGGCGAATGGACTATGTTTAATCAAAAAATACCAGCTGAGGAGTATGCAAAACTGGCTGATCAGTTTAATCCGAAACATTTTAGCGGTGCCGCCTGGGCAAAGGTAGCGAAAGAAGCCGGAATGAAATATATGGTAATGGTTGCCAGGCACCATGATGGTTTTGCCCTTTGGAATAGCCCTTCAAGTTATAAACACTTTAATAGCTGGGAAACTGCATCTCATCGCGATTTTGTAAAAGAGTATGTCAATGCATGCCGTAAGGCAGGCCTCTATGTAGGTATTTATTATTCTCCGCTGGACTGGCGCTTTCCTGGTTACTTTGACCCTAAAGGACTTCCTGAAAATGCTGCGCTTCTTAAGAAACAGACCTATGGGCAGGTAGAAGAGCTCATGAAAAATTACGGCAAAATTGATGTTTTGTGGTACGATGGGGGCTGGCTGGCGCACAAGGGGAGCGATGCTGACGCAGCCTGGTTTTGGGAACCGTTAAAGCTTAATGCAATGGTGCGTAAATATAACCCTGATGTAGTGATTAACCCCAGGTCTGGGATGGTTGGAGATTTCCAGACCGACGAAGGTGGAGGAGATGTTAAAGGACCTATTATTCCTTTTCCATGGGAAAAAACCCTGAACCTTAATGAAACAAGCTGGGGATACAACAAAGCTCAGAATTTGATGCCTTTAAAAAGGGTTATAGATATGTTGGTGAATACTGTAGACCGTGGCGGAAATATGCTATTAAATGTTGGACCAGATCCCGATGGCGTTATTCCGCCTACACATGTACAGCGATTGAAAGAAGTAGGAGAGTGGTTAGCTAAAAATGGCGAAGGGATTTACGGAACACGTCCAGGGCCTTTTCAGCCTGTTGATGGTTTTTATGGCGCTACACACAAAGATAATTATATATATATCCACCTCCTGAAGGCTCCTGTAGGAACCAGCATCATTAAATTACCGGCAGTTAAGCAGACTATTACGGCATGTACCCTAATAAAAGGTGAAAAAGTTAAATTTCAGCAGGATGCAACTGGCATCACGCTTGATTTGGCCGGGATTAAATTAGACCCTGTGGTAACTACCCTGGCGTTAAAAACAAAAAATTAAATAACTGTTATGAATATTTCGAATGGCCGAATTAAAATTTTTCTTATTATATTATTGATAAGCTGTTGCAACTTATCGTTTTCAAGTAACATACGTCCGTTAACTGATACGCTGTTTAATGGCACTATGTTAATCGATACTGATGGAAAGCCAGTTAATGCTCATGGCGCAGGTGTATTGTACCACAAAGGTGTTTATTATCTTTTTGGAGAGGTGAAGAAAGGTAAAACATGGCTTGTTCCGAAGCAGAACTGGGAAGATTTTCGGGTTCCTGCCGGAGGGGTTTCATGCTATTCTTCTACAGATCTCAAACATTGGAAAAACAGGGGAGTGGTGTTAAAACCAACTACGGATAATCCTGGTTACGACCTCGATACAGGTAGGGTGATTGAAAGGCCAAAGGTAGTTTATAATGAACGTACCAGGAAATTTGTGATGTGGATGCACATAGACAAAAACGACTACAGTTATTCCCGTGGAGGCGTTGCGATAAGCGATAATCCTTTTGGTCCTTATAAATACCTGGGTAGTGTTGCGCCTAACAATCAAATGTTAAGAGATATGACTTTGTATAAAGATGACGACGGGAAAGCTTATCTCATTTATTCATCAGAAAATAACAATACTATGCATGTATGTTTGCTTGGCGATGATTATCTGGCACCGACAAAAACTTATACTCGGATATTGGAAAACAAAGGAAGAGAAAGTCCGGCTATTTTTAAAAACCAGGGCAAATACTTTTTAATTACATCCGGCTGTTCCGGTTGGTCGCCTAATGCGGCTTCTTATGCTGTTGCCGATCATATTATGGGGCCATGGGTAGTGCGTGAAAATCCATGTAAAGAGCCAAACGCCGAAGTGTCTTTTTTTTCACAGGGTGCGTTTGTACTGCCTGTAGTTAACAAACCAGGGAAATTTATTTTTATGGCCGACAGATGGAATAAATCCGATCTGGAGAAATCAAGTTATTTGTGGCTTCCGATTCATATAATTAATGATAAAATAGAAATTTATAATAACAATAAACGATAATTGAGGAGCTGGTTTATATCTGGCCAGGCATTTAGAAATACAGTTGTGGTAAGAATATAACAGCAGTTATAACTCGGGGCGGGAATCGAACCCGCACGCCTTTGAAAGCATCCCGACTTATGTCGGTACGTGTCTATCGGTTCCACCATCCGGGCATTAGCCTTTCGATCTATAAAGAAAAATGACCATAAACAACAAAACCCTTCATTTCTGAAAGGTTTTCATTCGATTTTTTTTGAGTGTACTCGGGGCGGGAATCGAACCCGCACGCCTTTGAAAGCATCCCGACTTATGTCGGGACGTGTCTATCGGTTCTACCATCCGGGCATTCGCCTTTCGATCTATAAAGAAAAATGACTATAAACAACAAAACCTTTCATTTCTGAAAGGTTTTCATTCGATTTTTTTTTGAGTGTACTCGGGGCGGGAATCGAACCCGCAGGCCTTTGAAAGCATCCCGACTTATGTCGGGACGTATCTATCGGTTCCACCATCAACCATTCGCCTTTCGATCTATAAAAAAAAATGACCATAAACAACAAAACCCTTCATTTCTGAAAGGTTTTCATTCGATTTTTTTGAGTGTACTCGGGGCGTGAATCGAACCCGCACGCCTTTGAAAGCATCCCGACTTATGTCGGGACGTGTCTATCGGTTCCGCCATCCGGGCATTAGCCTTTCGATCTATAAAGAAAAATGACCATAAACAACAAAACCTTTCATTTCTGAAAGGTTTTCATTCGATTTTTTTTTTGTGTACTCGGGGCGGGAACCGAACTCGCACGCCTTTGAAAGCATCCCGACTTATGTCGGGACGTGTCTATCGGTTCCACCATCCGGGCATTAGCCTTTCGATCTATAAAGAAAAATGACCATAAACAACAAAACCCTTCATTTCTGAAAGGTTTTCATTCGATTTTTTTTGAGTGTACTCGGGGCGGGAATCGAACCCGCACGCCTTTGAAAGCACAGGATTTTAAGTCCTGCGTGTCTACCAGTTCCACCACCCGAGCATTAGCCGCTGCCGATCTCCATCGGCTTGGTTAACTTTAAAATAAATGCCTTCTGGTAGGAAGGCATTTATAGAGCGAAAGACGAGATTCGAACTCGCGACCCCGACCTTGGCAAGGTCGTGCTCTACCAACTGAGCTACTTTCGCATGAACAAAACTGATGTTGTTGTTTCGTTTTGGTGATGCAAATATAGGCAGATTTATATTTCTGTCAAGAGATTTCTTGTTAAAAATTTAATATTTAATTTAAATTGCTGGCTTTCAGTACAAGTAAAATTAAATCAGTTTCAAAACCTTTTGCCTGAAGGTAGCCCATTAGCTTATTTTTTCTTTTAAACAGATCATTTTCGTTCAAACTCTCCGCTTTTTTAATGGCCAATTTTTCTATCGTTTGTAAATAATCATCATCATCAATGCTGTAAATTGCCTTTTGCAGAATTTTATCCGGTACACCTTTCAATTTTAAACCCTGTTTAATTTTAACACGCCCCCAATGTTTAATGTTGAATTTGCCCGATGCATAACTTTTTGCAAACCTTTCTTCATTTAAAAAATTATTCAAAATCAGTTCGCTGATTATTTCTTCCAGTTCATCGCCGCGCATGCCCCATTCTACCAGTTTATACCTTACTTCCTTTTGCGAGCGCTCCTGGTAAGCACAAAAATGCTCGGCTTTTACCAGCGCTTGTTTTTTATCTAATAATACTGCCTCTTGTTTACTGCTTTTCATAATTATTTACTGAAATTCGTAAAAATAATAGCGATTACCGTATTTTTCTGAATATAATAGCATGCAAAATCCAATATACACCATTGCCAAAATAGCCGAAATTTTAAATGCCGATGCCAAATTAGTTGATGAACAGGTCATTATTCAATATCTGGTGGTGGATAGCCGTTCGGTTTTGGTTCCGGAAAATTCTGTATTTTTTGCGCTGTCTTCGCACCGCGACGGACATGAATTTATTAGAGATGCTTATGCAAAGGAAATCAGGAATTTTGTAATTACCGAAGCGAAATATATTAACGAGTACCCCGACTGCAACTTTTTACTGGTAGATGATGCTTTAGCGTCGCTACAAAAACTTGCTATCGAACACCGGAATCAATTTGATTTAAAAACCATCGGTATTACGGGGAGTAATGGAAAAACAATTGTTAAAGAATGGCTTTACCAGCTTTTGGCAGCTGATTTTAATATTGTTAAAAGCCCGAAAAGTTATAATTCACAGATTGGCGTACCACTTTCGGTATGGCAGATTGAGGCCGATCATAGCCTGGGTATTTTTGAAGCTGGTATTTCTGCCGTTAACGAGATGCAGCATTTAGCTGAAATTATCCGCCCTGAAATCGGAATTTTAACCAATATCGGCGAAGCACATGCCGAAGGATTCAGTTCTAAAAAGGAAAAACTAACGGAGAAACTGAAACTCTTTACAGCATCCGAACTGTTTATTTACTCGCCTGAATATGTAAGCGAAATAAGTGTAAAAGAGCTACCTGGTAAAAAACAGTTTAGCTGGAGCAGCAAACAAGCGGCAGATCTTCAGGTTATTGCGGTTGAACCCATCGAAGGCAATTGCTACCTGAGGGCCATTTATCAGAATAGGGAAATTGAATGCATTTTGCCTTTTAAAGATAAAGCTTCGATAGAAAATGGAATGATCTGCTGGGCAACCTTACTGGCTTTAGGTTATACGCCAGAGCAGGCCGATTTACGTTTGGAAAAACTAAGTCATGTGAGCATGCGTTTAGAGTTGAAAAATGGGATTAACCAATGTTCCATTATCGACGATTCTTACAGTGCCGATATTTCTTCGTTGGCCATTGCCCTGGATTTTTTAAATCAACAGAATCAGCACGCAAAGAAAACCGTTATTCTTTCCGAATTATTTGAAACGGGGAGAGATGATCTGGATTTATACACGGAGATTTCCGAATTGCTTTTACAGAAGAAAGTAAACCGCCTGATTGGAATTGGGACTCATATTTCGAAGTATGCTGATCTTTTTAGGTTTGAAACGCAGTTTTTCGACGATACCAATGCTTTTATCGATGCTTTCCCCGGTTTACAGTTTAACCACGAAACCATATTGGTAAAAGGGGCCAGGCGGTTTGAATTTGGCCGGATCAGTAAACTCCTTACCCAAAAAATACACGATACGGTTTTAGAAATCGATCTGAATGCCATGGTTGGTAATCTGCAGTTTTACCGTTCTAAAATCAAACCAGGTGTTAAAATAATGGCCATGGTTAAAGCCTTTTCGTATGGGAGCGGAAGTTTTGAAATTGCCAATTTATTGCAGTTCCATAAGGTAGATTATCTGGCGGTAGCCTATGCCGATGAAGGCATTGCCTTGCGTAAAGCGGGCATCACTTTACCGATTATGGTCATGAGTCCGGAGGAATCTGCTTTCGAAGCTATCATTAAACACAAGCTCGAACCCGAAATTTACAGCATAGAAATTCTGAATAGCTTTTTAAACGCATTATCAGATTATGATTTCGATTATCCGATCCATATTAAAATAGATAGCGGTATGCACCGTTTAGGTTTTGACCAGTCGGAGATCGACACATTGTTTAATCTGCTTAAAGATTCGGCAAAGGTAAAAGTGCAAAGTATTTTTTCTCACCTGGTGGCAAGTGATGCGGCAGAACATGATGGATTTACGCAACAGCAGATTGAGAGGTTTAAAACCATCGCAAATCAACTGGTAGATGTTTTAGGATATAAACCTTTACTTCATATTTCCAATACTTCGGGTATTTCGCGTTGGCCGGAAGGGCAAATGGATATGGTTCGTTTGGGCATAGGCTTATATGGTTTTGATGCTGCATTGCCGAATAACCGGGGTTTGCAGACCGTAATGGTACTTAAAACTACGGTTACACAGGTGAAGACTTTAGCCCCGGGCGAAACTGTAGGTTACAGCAGAAAGGGTGTGATGCCAAATGGTGGAAAAATAGCAACTGTAAAAATTGGCTATGCCGACGGCTATAACAGGTATTTTGGCAATGGAGTAGGTAAAATGCTCATCAATGGTAACTTGGTGCCTACCATTGGTTCAATCTGCATGGACATGACCATGTTAGATATCTCAGGCATTGATGTTAAACCAGGCGATGAGGCTATTGTTTTTAATAAGGAGCACACCATTATGCAGCTGGCCAAAGATATCGGCACCATTCCGTATGAAATTCTAACCAATATCTCGCAAAGGGTTAAACGGGTTTATTTCTACGAATAGTTGTGTAGTTCATTCGTTCAGTTGTTCATTGGTGATTAGTACAGCATATTGCCTATAAGTTCATTCGTTCAGTGGTTCATTGGCCATTAGTGTAACATATTGCCTATCAGCTTTTTTGTTTAATAGTTTATTGGTATGGAGAATTGCCTGGGTACACGTTAGGTGCAATAAACCAGGTAAATGTGCCAAATAAAATCTCTTATACGTATTGCAAGGCTATGCACCCAGCACAAATGAACCAATGGCTAATGAACCAATGAACACTTTAGCACAAATGAACCAATGACGAATGAACTGTAGAACTCCCGCACGAATGAACTAAAAAAAATGTTATTTTTGCACCATGAATAAAGTCGGGAAAGCTATTTTAAACTATTTGATTAAAGGTTTATTAATTGTTGTGCCCATTGCCGTAAGTATTTTTATTGTGGTTTGGGCGGTTACAACTGTAGATAGCTGGTTGAATGTAAACAATATTTTAGGCGTAAATCCAAATACAGGCGAAAGCCGGAACATTCCTGGGCTAGGTTTGCTAACGGTTTTAGCTCTTATTTTGCTGGCCGGTATTTTTGTAACCAATTTGGTAACCGAGCCCATGTACAATTGGTTTCAGCGGATTATGCAGCGGCTGCCCTTGCTTAATTTTATCTATTCTTCTATAAAAGATTTAACAGAAGCTTTTGTAGGTGATGAGAAGAAATTTAACCACCCGGTGCTGGTAGAAGTAGAAGGAGGCCTAAAAAAGATTGGATTTTTAACGCAGAACGATCTGCATAAACTCAATCTACCCGATGAAGTTGCAGTATATTTTCCACTTTCTTATTCTTTTGCAGGTCAGCTTTGCATTGTAAGAAGAGATAAAGTGACTGATTTGCATATGACAGCAGCTGATGCCATGAAACTGGTGGTTAGCGGTGGCGTAAGCGGACTTTAAAAATTTCTAAATGATTACGATTTACCATAATAACAGATGCACCAAAAGCCGTTGTGCCTTGGATGAACTTGAAAAAAGCGGAAAGGCTTTCGAGGTGGTTTATTATTTGGAAACCCCACCCAATAAAAGCGAACTAAAAGAAATTATTCGAAAACTGGGTATTAAACCATTGGAATTGATCCGTAAAGGGGAAAAGGTTTTTACCGAAAATTATAAAGGAAAAAGCTTAACTGATGAAGAATGGATTGATGCCATGGTTGCACATCCTATTTTAATTGAAAGACCGATTATCATTTCAGGAGATCAAGCAATTATCGCCAGACCAACCGAAAAAATAAAAGAGATTTTGGGATAACCTGACTCTAGTCGTAGCGTCTCGCTACGAGATAAAATAGTTCCGTAAATTAAGTATAGTATTTTCTAATGTCTTAGCGAGACGCTAAGACCAGATTGTGTTATTATCGGGTATCGTCATGCTGAACTTGTTTCAGCATCTTCTTCAGCTGACTCTAGTCGTAGCGTCTCGCTACGACATACAATAGTTCTGTAACTTAAATTTAGTATTTTCTAATGTCTTAGCGAGACGCTAAGACCAGATTGTTTTGTGGTGATATCTGATGACTGCCTGCACACAATAGCCCTGATGGAAATGGAAATCCCTTTTGGGCGTAGGTGATTGTCTGTATAGCATAATTTCCAAAAGGATTGGAATGTACAGCAGGACTGGAACCTTCCTATTGACTACGGGTGTTAGCGCTTCAAAAGAAATGTTTTGCTATGAAAAGTTTGAAAGTGGCGGTATTAGCCTAAAAAATATTCTTGAAACTAAACAGAATAAACATAAAAATGATAAAACCAACAAGAAGCCTCGAATAATATTCCCGGATAAAAAGCCCGCATAAAATCAGTTTATCGTCGTCTACATTACTATGTAACATTCCATTTCCGCTTGAAGCATTGAACAAGATCTGTTTATCCTGATGGTCGTTTATCGACCACCGGCTTAACCAGCTGTTTTGAAAGCTCCAGTCAAAATTATCGCCAGAGGCAAATACAATTTTTGCCTTAAAACGAAGCCAGTCGTAAGTAATTATAGCTAAAACCTCATTCTGATTGTTCAGCAATTTAGTTTCAGGTTTTGAAAACCCTTCACTTTTTAACAGGTAAATACCTGCCTGGGTAGTGGCTATTGCCGAATTTTTCCACGAACTAAAATTCAGCGAAAATTTTAATAGTCCGTTGTTAAATACCTGATAATTGCTATCAAATAAACCTTTTCTCCAATTTAATACCTGTTCCATCTCACAAAAGGATTTAATTTATCACTAATTATGAAGTGTCGATGCTGTAATGATCGGCACGAAGCACACAATAAGTAGAATTGCCTGTTTATTATAGATCTGCTTAATAAATAAACCTGCTATAATCAATAATTCGTTGTCGGTATCAGACGATAATGCTCCACTGCTGCTGTTAGCGCTGTACATAATGTGCTCATCTTTATAATTGCTCACCGTCCATTGCGAACGCCATAAATTTGTCGATTTCCATTCGTACTGTTCACCCGACTTTAAGCTGATTACCGCTTTCGATTTCCAGGTGTCGTAAGTAATCATGGCCACCGTTTCATTTGTTTTTCTATCAATTACCTTGGTGCTCGATTGCCAAAAGCCCTCGTTCGAGAAGAAATAGTTTTTATCCTCTAACATGCTTTCTGCATCGCTTTTCCATGTTCCAAAAGTGATTGCCCCTTTTTGTACACCATCGGCAAAAAGTTGAAAGTTTCCACTTAACCAATTGTTTTTCCAGCTGATAAATTTCGACATTTTAGATATGTTTTATTTTAGATAGCAGTTTTCTCCAGTTGTTACAATAAATGAAGACATAAAAAAAGTGCTTATTTTTTGTAAGCACTTTTTCAGTTGACAGTTGGCAGTTTTCAGTTAACCATCTGCAACTGACTGATGAACCAATGGCAAATGAACCATTAAACCAACCTAGAAATTCGGTTTAAGTACATATTTATCGTAGAAACGGAAAATGTGCTCTGCAGCTTCTTCAGCGGTATCTACCAGTCTGAAAAGGTTTAAATCTTCTTCGTGGATATTGTGTTCCTTCTGCAACATCGTCCCTTTAATCCAATCAATTAATCCTCCCCAATAATCAACACCCACCAATACGATTGGAAAACGTGCAATTTTTCCGGTCTGGATTAAGGTTAAAGCTTCAAAAAGTTCATCCATGGTGCCAAAACCACCAGGTAAAACCACAAAACCCTGACTATATTTCATGAACATCACTTTGCGCACAAAGAAATAATCAAACTCCAGCAATTTATTATGATCGATATATTTATTGTGGAACTGCTCAAAAGGCAACTCGATATTTAAACCTACCGATTTACCTCCATTGGTGTGGGCGCCTTTATTACCGGCCTCCATAATACCAGGACCACCGCCAGTGATTACACCATAACCACGATCGGTTAATAATTTGCCGCACTGCTCTGCCAATTGATAATATCTATGCGTTTGAGCTGTACGGGCCGAACCATAAATGGTAACACATGGGCCAATTTTAGCCAGTTTTTCAAAACCGTCTACAAATTCGGCCATGATCTTAAAAATTTGCCAAGAATCTGTTACTTTAATTTCTTGCCAGTCTTTGTTTTCAAAAGCACTTCTAATTTTTTCTTCACTCGTCATATACTGTTATTCTAATATTAAAATCTGGTTTGCGCATCGGTTTTTTTACTGATGAACAACAAGCCTATAAATGTGATTAAACCGTTAATCAAAATCAGTTCAACACTAAAAACGTAACCGCCCAATAAAGTGGTAGAATACGTGGAAAGCAAGTAACATAAAAAAGGTGATAATAAGCAAACTATCGGAACTAATTTATCGTGAAGACCACGTTTTTTTACAAATAATCCAAAACTATATAGTCCTAAAAGCGGTCCGTAGGTATAAGAGGCAATGGTAAAAATCAAACTGACTACCGATGAGCTGTTCAATGCATTGATCACAACGATCACTAAAAACATTAGAATAGAAAATGCCACGTGTACGGTATGGCGCTTTTTTACGGCGTCTTTCGCATTTACATTTTCTGCTTTAGCCATGCCTAAAAAGTCGACACAAAAGGAGGTAGTTAAAGCTGTAAGTGCCGAGTCGGTTGTGGCAAAGGTTGCGGCCGTTAGGCCCAGCATGAATATAATTGCGGGTACAGCACCCAGGTTATTTAAGGCAATTTCAGGGAACAATAAATCTGTTCTCGGTTTTCCGGTAATGTGATCTAATGGAATATCGATGCCGTTTTTCGCTGCAAAAATGTATAACAAGGCGCCTACACTCAAAAAGAAAACATTCAGGATTACGAATACCCCTGTAAAAGTAAACATGTTTTTTTGTGCCTCTTTGATGGTGCCCATACTCAGGTTTTTCTGCATCAGATCCTGATCTAAACCCGTCATGGCGATGGTAACGAAGATACCGCCGATAAACTGTTTGCTGAAATAGAATTTATTGGTCAGGAAATTATCCAGGAAGAATATTTTCGAATAACTGCTGGTTTTTATGGTTTCGAATGCCTGTGGAATATTAAAATTAAGACTGTTGCAGATGAAATAAATAGTCAGAAAAACTGAAAGTACAAGGAAAAAAGTCTGCAGTGTATCGGTAATGATAATGGTTTTTAATCCACCTTTAAAGGTGTACGACCAGATCAGGGCCAAGGAAATTAAAACCGTTAACCAGAACGGAACGCCATAATTATCGAATATAAATCGCTGTAAAACAATTACTACGAGGTATAACCTTGTTGCTGATCCGAGCGTGCGGCTCAATAAAAATATCGATGCTGCTGTTTTGTAACTGTAATGCCCCAATCTCTTTTCAATATAACTATAAATGGACGTTAAATTCATCCGGTAATAGAGTGGAAGCAGAACTGTGGCGATGATGATAAAACCAACTGCATTACCCAGAACGAACTGGAAATATTGAAACTGGTTTCCACTGGGTGCACCAACTTCTCCGGGTACCGATATAAAAGTAACACCCGAAAGTGCAGTTCCTATCATACCAAAGGCTACTAAATACCATTTAGAATTCCGGTTGGCGACAAAGAAGGTAGAATTATCGGATGATTTTTTTGAGGTTACGAACGAAATAATAATCAGCAGTAAAAAATAGCCGATCAGAAAACATAAGAGAATGGTTGGAGACATAGTTTTGTGTTAAGCTGATAAATGTAAAGAAAAGTATCAAATCAAGCAATATTCTTGAGTCGGAAGTCCGGAGTACGAAGTCGGAAGTCAAATAGCCTGATGAACTAATGACGAATGAACCAATGACTATTGAACCAATGAAGCATTTTACCTATTTTTGCATTATGAATTTTTCATCCAAACTGCTCGAAGATGCAGTAAACGAATTCTCGAAACTTCCTGGTGTAGGGCAAAAAACAGCTTTACGTTTAGTATTACATCTTTTAAACAAAGAGCAGGAAGAGGTAAACCAGTTTGGCAATACTTTTATAAAACTTAAGGAGCAGATTAAACATTGCAGCACCTGCCATAACATTTCCGATTACGTGGTGTGTGAGATCTGTACTTCGCCAAAACGCGATAAAGAAACCATTTGTGTGGTTGAAGATACCCGCGATGTAATGGCGATCGAAAATACCGGTCAATATTTTGGAGTTTACCATGTTTTGGGCGGTTTAATCTCTCCGATGGATGGCGTAGGCCCTTCTGATCTGTTTATTGATGGATTAATAGTCAGAATGGCAGCAGGAGGGATTAAAGAGGTGATTTTGGCCCTTAGTCCGAATATGGAGGGCGATACCACATTGTTTTACCTGTATAAAAGATTAAAGGAGTTTAATGTTCCGGTAACGACCATTGCGCGGGGTATTGCTTTTGGCGGCGAGCTGGAATATACAGATGAAATTACATTGGGCAGATCGATTGTAACCCGCGTGCCTTACGAAACTGCAATGATGAAATAATGGTAAAGCATTTTTTATTATTATCTGTAATTATTTTTGCCGGTTGGTTTGATCAAACACCTATCAGGATCCATTCTCATAACGATTATGCCCACAAAAAACCTTTTTACGAAGCTATTCGAAACAAGGCTTTTTCGATAGAGGCCGATGTTTTTGTAGTTGGCGATTCATTAATGGTGGCACACAGCAAAGAAGAGATTAAAGCAGGGAATACTTTGGAGAATATGTACCTGAAGCCAATTCTTACCTTATCTAAAACCAAAGAATTTTATAGCTTTCAGTTGATGATCGATTTTAAAGAAAGCTGGGATTTAACTTATCCCGTTTTGCTGAAAACATTAAAACCCTACGAAAAATTATTTTCTAAAGGAGGGAAAAAAGTAAGTATTGTCATCAGCGGAAACCGTCCGTCACACCATACTTTCCATCTTTATCCAGAGATGATCAAGTTTGATGGCTTGCCTGGCGTAAATTATGCACCCGAAGATTTAAAAAAGATCACAATGATCAGTGCCAATTTTGCTGATTATTCTAAATGGAAAGGCGTTGGCGAAATACCGGAAGCTGATCGACAAAAATTATTCACACTTATATTTGCCGCTCATCAAATTCATAAACCTTTTCGTTTTTGGGGAGCGCCCGATACTGAAGATTATTGGAAGCAATCAATGTCAGGCATTATCAATACCGACAAGGTTACCGAAGCTACGGCATATTTTAAACAAAAACATTTGATGTAAGAACTACGGCGGTACTAAAAACCGGATCTTACTACGCTAAACTTAATATGGATTTAAAAAATAAAGTAATCATCATCACTGGTGCATCGAGCGGAATCGGAAAAGCCTGTGCGGAAGAATTTGCTAAACGTGGTGCTAATTTGGTTTTAGCTGCCCGTCAATATGTAACCCTTTGCGAAATTACCGCCGATCTGGAGAAAAAATATAACATCAGGGCGGTAGCCGTTCAGGCCGATGTAAGTAAAGAGGCAGATTGCGAACTGATTATCAAACAAGCACTAGTATCTTTTCAAAAGATCGATATTCTGGTAAACAATGCCGGATTATCCATGCGTGCACTCTTTAACGATTTAGATTTATCGGTGCTTAAAAACCTGATGGATGTGAACTTTTGGGGGACGGTTTATTGCACCAAATATGCTTTGCCCGAGATTTTGAAAACCAAAGGTACTGTGGTTGGTGTATCATCAATTGCAGGTTTCCGCGGTTTGCCGGGCAGAACGGGTTATTCGGCCTCTAAATTTGCGATGAACGGTTTTATGGAGTCTTTGCGCACCGAATTGCTAAAAACCGGCGTAAATGTTTTATTGGCCTGTCCTGGTTTTACCGCTTCCAACATCAGGGTAACCGCTTTATCAAAAGATGGTGCTGCACATGGCGAAACCAGTATGGATGAAGGCAAAATGATGACATCGGAAGAAGTAGCCGGCATTATCGCCGATGGTATCGAAAAACGTAAACGTACCTTAATCATGACCGGACAAGGAAAATTAGCCGTTTGGATGAATAAACTCTTCCCGGCTTTTGTAGATAAAAAGGTTTTTGATCTGTTTGCGAAAGAAAAGAATCCGCTGATTAAGGCTTAAGGTAGAAGGTTTAAGGCCTAAGGTAAATAGAATAGCGTATTGCGGTTAGCGTTTGGCGTTTCGGTGCCTTTGTTGGCAGTTTAAGCTAGATGAATTGTCAGTCTGAGGGGTAATTTATTGTATAAAAATCAATATGAGTGACGTACAATCGTTTCCCTTTTCCTACTGCTCGGTCTTGCCTCGGCTCGCCGCCGCCGAAGGGCTCTTTCTTTTTGGCATCAAAAAGAAACAAAAACTGCCAGCTGAAAATTTTTCTTTCGAAGCTAGTAGGTTGGCTTGGACAGTGCAGTCCGAAAAATTTGTTAGGCCGGACTTAAGTAGAACGGAGGTACAGTGCGAAGGCCCTGTTGGATGGAAATGCATCTTCTACAAGTCACTAACTATTAAATAATTAAATAACAACGTCAATGGTAGCGGAGTCGAAGACCCAGTACAATTGTTTAGCGCCTAGTCTTATATATTTTAGATAGAATAGAGCCTGAAATAAATCTGATATCGGATCCGGGCCAGAGCGGTTGCGGTATAAAGATGAAGGGTTTAAACCATAAGGCTAATAGCGTTAGTGGGTGTGCTTGGCGTCTATATAAATGTATTGATACCTGATACTTTCTACTTAATACCCGCTGCTAACAAATCCACCTTTACAACAATTTCGTTTATTAAGTGAAGCGTTAAATCTTTTTTATGTACAAATTCCTTGCTTTACTGATGCTCCTTTTTCAAACGATACTTTCTTCGGCCCAGGTAAAAAAGGCTAAAAATATCAATTATGCAGGCAATGCCGATGCAGCCAATACGCTGAATATTTTTTATAAAAACGACAGCATCAAAAATAAACCTGTTCTGATATTTATTCATGGCGGTTCGTGGAGCAGTGGCAAAAAAGAGACCTATTGGTGGTTAGGCAGAAACTTTGCGCGCAAGGGGGTGGTTACGGTAATCATCAACTACCGTTTGGCACCAAATGTTCAGTACGGAAAAATGGGCGATGACTGTGCTTTGGTAGTAAAATGGGTGGAAGAACACATCGGGGATTATACAGAGAGTGCGGAGAGGATTTTTGTGATGGGGCACTCGGCCGGGGCACATCTTGCCGAACTGATCAACGCCGATCCTAAATATTTTAAAAAAGCGGGTATTAAAAACCCGGTTAAAGGGGTAATCCTGAACGATCCTTTTGGATTAGATATGGAGGAATATTTAACCACAGCTGAAAAAGACCATTTTTACTTCGATTTCATCCGGACTTTTACCGATCAGCCTGCGGTTTGGAAAGTGGCTTCGCCACTGGATTATGTAAACAACATCAAAAACCCGCACCTGCTTTTTTATGGAAGCAAAACCTATGGTGCCATTAAATTGCAAACGCCAAGGTTATACGAGAAACTTAAAGCCAACAACGTCCCGGTAGAAATAAAAGAGATTGAAGGCAAAAGCCATGTTCCGATGATCAGCCAGATGATTTTTGGTGGGAATCAATTGTATCAGGATATTTTGGATTTTATACAAAAGACATCGTCGTAAGCGTTGTCAACTTTCTTGCCTCTTTGCTATTAAAGTTGACAACGAATCAGTTTTTAATTCCCCTCTTATGAAGAGGTGCCTGAAAGGCGGGGTGGTTCTATTCATCGCACCTACCGAACCCACCTAAACCCGACAGCAGCGAAAATCCTTTTTGTTTGCAGCAGCCTTAAATGGCCTTTCATCTGCAGCCTATGAAACAGATCCTTCGTACCTCAGGATGACAGGACCACAAAAAGATTGCAGCGTATGGCGGGACTACCGCAACCGATTAGCAAGAAACCTGCTTTCCAAAAGAAATAAAAAGCTCTCCTAAAAAGGCGAAAAAACTTTTCAATAAGAAAGATCTTTACACCGTCCGCGTAATCTTATCCAGCTTACTATAATCCATTACCATTTTACCCTCCTCGTTATGGTAATACATTTTCTCAAACTTAGCATCCATTTCTATTTCTTCATCCTGATAGCTGGTCCTGGTATGAATGTGTTGTGAAAAAGTATCATCAAAAGCCTTAAGCATCACAAAAATTTCAACCTCTGCCTGTTGCAACTCTGTTAACGATTTTTCATAAAACGGACTTTCCTCGGTAATGGGGTGTACCAAAGTCCAGTTTAAAGACAGGATGCCGATTTTATCGCGCTCCAGTGCCAGGGGGTAAAACCTCCTGACATGCTTGCCATCAACCGTTTCGTTGTACGACATTACCATCTGCACCTCAACCTCAATGAGCTGGTTACGGCGGAGATTTACCAGGCGGCACATTAAACCATGGCCATTCTCGTAAGGGGCTATCACCATTTTTTTGCTGAAACTCACTTTAGAGGTTGGCCGGCTGAAGCGGCCGTACAATAAACCCGTAGCCAAGGCAAAAGCCAATAAACCCAGCATACTTTCGAAAGCAGCCAGGATACTCGTAATAAAACCCTGTGGCGAAATATGACCGTAACCCACGGTAGAAATGGTTTGGGCGGAGAAGAAAAAGGCATCAAAAAACTGATCACGAAGGGTTAAACCTTTAGCACCTTCCAGGTTTTCGATCCCCACCACATTATATAGAACCGCAAATATGGTATTTACAATGAGGTAGGCTACAAGGATAACAAAGAAAAAGCGCGGCCAACTCATGGTAACCAAACGGGTGTAGGTATCATCAAACTTAAACCAGGGCAGGCCTGTCCGTTCGATATTTGCCGAACCATCGGGGTTGAGCATGCGCTGGTTTTTGGTTACAGGATTCGATCCGAAACCGAAATCATCATTAAACTGTACTTTTCTTTTAAAGAAAACCATATATTTTTAGAAAGATTTTGGAATATTAAAAAACTATATCAATATTTGCTTTATACAAACATGATAATTAAAAACTTAAATAACAATTGGTGGTGGCATAACGAAATTCGTTAGGCAAATTCTATTGTTATATATTTTAAAATATTTTAAACACAACGAAGAGGATTGCCCAAAAAGCAATCCTTTTTTTATGCAATTTTTTGAAGGATCGTCATGCTGTCCCGATTAATCGGGATCAGCAGCTATAAGATAAGATTTATAAAATATTAAGTGGTCTGTGGAGACACAGACCACGGAGATAGAATGACGATAAGAGTGATACAAGACATGAAAAAAATATTAAACCATTTATTCGAAAACAAGAGTTTTAGCAGGGAAGAGGCAAAGAACATTTTAATCTCCATTTCGGAAGGCGCATTTAATTCTTCGCAGATTGCCGCTTTTATTACCGCTTATGCCATGCGTAATATTACCGTGCAAGAGCTGCAGGGCTTTCGTGATGCGATGCTTGATATGTGCGTTAAAGTAAACTTATCGGGTTACGAACTGATTGATCTTTGCGGTACCGGAGGTGATGGTAAAGATACTTTCAATATTTCTACCTTATCCTCGTTTGTGGTGGCAGGTGCCGGTCATCATGTGGCCAAACATGGTAACTATGGCGTTTCTTCGGGCTGCGGTTCTTCTAATGTAATGGAATATTTAGGTTATACCTTTACCAATAATGAGGATACTTTAAGGCGTAATTTAGATGCCGCTGGGATCTGTTTTTTACATGCGCCGTTGTTTAACCCGGCGATGAAAATTGTGGCGCCGATCCGTAAAGAACTGGGTGTGAAAACATTTTTCAATATGCTAGGCCCGATGGTTAACCCCGGACAGCCGAAATACCAGATGGTAGGCGTGTTCAGCCTGGAGCTGGCCCGTTTATATGCTTATTTATACCAGGATACCGATAAAAGTTATACCATCGTACATGCACTGGAAGGTTACGACGAGGTTTCGTTAACCTGCGATGTGAAAACCTTCTCGAATAAAGGCGAACAGATTTT
The DNA here is from genome assembly GCF_049913135.1 of Pedobacter sp. R-06. Taxonomy (NCBI): domain Bacteria; kingdom Pseudomonadati; phylum Bacteroidota; class Sphingobacteriia; order Sphingobacteriales; family Sphingobacteriaceae; genus Pedobacter; species Pedobacter sp. R-06. Next base: position 1,271,164 of record NZ_CP183977.1, read on the forward strand.
AACGCTTCAGGATATGGGTTTTGATAAGGTTGATACCTATGCGATTAAAGGTGGCGATACCGTAGAATCATCTGCCAAAATATTTATGGATGTATTAAATGGCAAAGCCACCGATGTGCAGAACAACGTGGTATTGTGCAATTCGGCACTGGCCATTAAAACCATAAAACCTACGTTATCTTTTGCTGATTGTTTTTACGAAGCAGAAGAATCGTTAATGAGCAAAAAAGCACTTAACAGTTTTAAACAACTATTGGCATGTTAAAGTTAAAAGTTTGCGGCATGCGTTTGGCAGCCAATATTGCTGTGGTTGCCGAGCTGCAGCCAGATTACCTGGGTTTTATCTTTTATGAAAAATCGCCAAGGTTGATCAGCGATGTTTCTGCCGAATTGATCAAATACATTCCCGCTGAGATTAAAACCGTAGGTGTTTTTGTAAATGAAGACCTTGAAAAAGTAAAAGATAAAGCAAACACATTGAAGCTAAAGGCTGTTCAGTTACATGGCAGCGAATCGCCGGAGTACTGTGCAGCATTAAAATCGGCATTTGCTTCGTTAGAAGTGATTAAAGCTTTTGGAATAGATGAAGATTTTGATTTTTCAGGTCTCGAAGCTTATTTAAATGTGGTGGATTATTTCCTGTTCGATACCAAAACCAAAACACATGGCGGATCTGGAAAAACATTCGATTGGTCTGTTTTAGACCGATATACTTACACCAAACCCTACTTTTTAAGTGGCGGCATCGATTTAGAACATGTACCGGCCATAAAAGAAATAAATGATGAGCGCCTGTATGCCCTCGATATCAATAGCCGGTTCGAAATTGAGCCGGGTTTAAAGGATGCGGAGAAGATTAAAGAATTTATTAAAGAAATGAATAAATAGATTGTTATGCTGCGGTCTGGCCAGCGACAGATCGTCATTTCGAGCGCAGCCGAGAAATCTGCATTGTAAATATAGATCTCTCCATTCCGTTGCACTTCAGTCGAGATGACGACTTATCTCTGGCAGCTATCAATGTGACAAACGATTTGATAAAAATATTATGAAATACAAAGTAAACGAAAAAGGATATTATGGCGATTTTGGTGGTGCGTACATCCCCGAAATGCTTTATCCAAACGTAGAGGAATTGCGTCAAAACTATTTAAAGATTATTGATGATGCCGATTTTCAAAAGGAATTTCATCAATTGTTAAAAGATTATGTTGGCCGCCCTTCACCTTTATACCTGGCCAAAAGATATTCGGAAAGATATGGTGCCAATATTTTCTTAAAAAGGGAAGATTTAAACCATACCGGAGCACATAAGATCAACAATACCATCGGACAGATCTTACTGGCCGAAAAACTGGGTAAAAAAAGAATCATTGCCGAAACCGGCGCTGGTCAGCATGGTGTAGCTACTGCAACCGTATGCGCGCTGCGTAACCTCGAGTGTGTAATTTACATGGGCGAGGTAGATATCGAGCGTCAGGCACCAAATGTGGCCCGCATGAAAATGTTGGGCGCAAAGGTTGTTCCGGCAAGCTCCGGAAGTAAAACCCTAAAAGATGCCACTAATGAGGCCATGCGCGACTGGATCAATAATCCTGTTGATACACATTATATTATTGGTTCGGTAGTGGGTCCACACCCTTACCCCGATATGGTGGCCATTTTCCAATCGATTATCTCTGAGGAAACGAAAAAGCAGTTATTGGAGCAAACAGGTAGCGATCAACCTGATTATGTGTTGGCCTGCGTAGGTGGTGGCAGTAACGCTATGGGTATGTTCTACCATTTTATGGATGATGAAAATGTAAAACTGATTGCTGTTGAAGCAGCCGGAAAAGGGGTGTCGAGCGGATTTTCTGCTGCAACCACTTATTTAGGTAAAGAAGGTGTTTTGCATGGCAGTAGAAGCATTTTAATGCAAACGCCAGATGGACAAGTTGTTGAGCCGCATTCGGTTTCTGCCGGATTGGATTACCCTGGTATTGGCCCACAGCATGCACATTTGTTTAAAACCGGCCGTGGCCAATATGTTTCCATCACCGATGAAGAAAGTTTAGAAGCGGGTTTGCTTTGCACCCAATTGGAAGGAATTATTCCGGCGATTGAAAGTGCACACGCCTTGGCTTACTTAGAAAAAATGGAATTTAAAGGTAGCGAAAACGTAGTGGTTTGCCTTTCAGGCCGTGGCGACAAGGATCTGGATACTTATATTAAATATTTTAATCTTTAAGATAGATTTGAGACAATAGATATGAGACATGAGACGATGGGCTTTCTGATAAGCACCTAATCTCCAATCTCATATCTCCAATCTCACATCTTATATCTCAAAAACATGAACCGAATTAAACAACTCTTCCAGGAGAAGAAAAATATACTATCAATATACTATACTGCTGGTTATCCAAATACCGGCGATACCATTAAAATTGCCGAAGCACTGGAAAAATCAGGTGCAGACATGCTGGAGATAGGCTTCCCTTATTCAGATCCTGTTGCAGATGGACCGGTAATTCAGGCCAGCAGCAAACAATCGCTCGATCAGGGCATGACACTTAAGCTGCTTTTCGAACAGTTGAAAGACTTGCGTAAGACGGTTACCATTCCTGTTTTGTTAATGGGCTACGTAAATCCTGTTTTGCAGTTTGGTGTAGAAAAATTCTGCGAAGCCTGTGCTGAAGTAGGGGTAGATGGCTGTATCGTTCCCGATCTGCCGATGGTAGAGTATGAGGAGTTCTATAAAGATTGCTTCGAAAAACATAACCTGAGCAATGTGTTTTTAATTACCCCTCAAACTGCTGAAGAACGTATCTATAAAATTGACGGTTTAACCAATGGATTTATTTATTTGTTATCATCGTCGGCTACAACCGGCAAAAACCTCGAAGTTGGTAATACTACCGAGGCTTACTTCAGCAGGATTAAAAATCTGAACCTGAAAAACCCAACCATGATCGGTTTCGGGATCAGTGATAAACAAACATTCGATAAGGCCTGTTCGTATGCCAACGGGGCAATTATCGGTACGGCTTTCGTTAAAGCCATTGCTGATGGGAATTTGGAAGAAAGTGTGAGTACGTTTATGAAGAAATTCAAAGCTTAGTTTTTGACCACAAAAACACATTCAGTCGGCTCGTCATTTCGACCGTAGTGTTCCAAAGGAACTCCTTTGGCGGAGAAATCTAACTAGATAGATCTCTCCGCTTCACTGCGTTCCGATCGAGATGACGATGTTTATTAATTAATTCTCATCCTGAGCGTAGTCGAATGATTTCCATTCCGTTTGCACTTAAGTCGAAATGATATTTTTTTCCTAAATTAGTGCCATTAAAATCTCTTTATAAAATATAACTCAAACAGAATTCAATTCTGACATTCCCTTATCGTTCTGATCAAGGGATAAACTATTATTTTCTAAAATTTTATAAAGAACATCATGCAAGATTTAAAAATTGCTTTAATTGGTGCCACAGGTAAAGCTGGTGCTTATATTTTAAAAGCGTTACTGGCGCAAAAAATCAGGGTAAAAGCCCTTATCAGAAATTCTGAAAAGCTTCAAACCCGTCATGCTTCGCTGGAAATCGTAATTGGCGACGTAAAAGATGCCGAAACAGTACACGCGTTTATAGAAGGATGCGATATCGTAATCAGTGCGTTGGGGATGGGACAGCCTGCCAGCGAAAAAACAATCTTTACGCAATCGACAGGTAATATTATCAAGACCATGCAGGCCTTTGATCTGAAACGTTACATCGTAATTACCGGGATTAATGTAGATACCCCTGCCGATGAAAAGGATGCTAAAACTCAATTTGCCACCAAATGGATGTACGATAACTATCCGGTTTCCACTGCAGATAAACAAAAGGAGTACGAGCACTTAACTGCAAGCAATCTCGATTGGACTTTAATCCGGTTGCCCATGATTATCCAAACCGACGAGCAAACGCCTGTAGGTACAAGTTTGGTTAATTGTAATGGAGAGCAGATTAATGCGGCTAATTTAGCACAGTTTATAATTGAGCGTTTAAGGGAGAAGGCCTTTGTAAAACAGGCACCTTTTATCTGGAATAGTTAAAATACTAATCATTACTTAAGATGATTCTTGAGTGTCGTCATTTCGAGCGGAGTGTAACGCAGTCGAGAAATCTACCTAGATAGATCTCTCCATTTCGCTGTGCTTCAGTCGAGATGACGACCTTTTTATTGAAATCTGTCAGGAGGACTCTTAGTGGTAACTATTTATACGTTTCGTTTCACCCAATCCTCATAACTCATCTCAAATTTCACTTCACCTTTGTTTACCATGCCTACTTTTTTCCAGCCCTGCCTGGTATAAAATTCTTCTGCGCGGGTATTGGGCGATGTGCCCAGCCAAACCGGCTCATGCGTTTGATCGAAATACCAATCCATCATTAACCGGTGTAGTTCTTTGCCAATGCCTTTGCCTTCAAATTCCGGACGAAGGAATAGCGCCCAGATATTATGCTCCTTTAAATCTACTATGGAGAACCCAACTATTGATCCACCTACTTCGCAAACCCATCCTTTGCCGCGTTGTGTAATAAATTCTTCGCAATCTTTGTCAGTAACCAGTGCCGGATCTGACAAAGTGTTCTCGTTTACCGTATGTCTGACAATTTGTATCGCAGCTATGTCAGTCGTTTTTGCTTCGCGGAAAATCATTTTTTATATTTTTTGAGAAAATTAATTTATTCGGAATGTGCTTTTAAACACTTTAATCGTTGATTATCAGCTGTAAAACTAAGCAATAAAATGTTTATGACAAATGAATGATTGTCAATTCTGGAATTGGTTCTACATTTGCTTAACGGTGTTAGATTATTTACACCTAATATTCCAGTCATGGGAAGTAAAGAAAGAATTCTACGTTTAAAAGATGAAACCAGAACAAAAATTCTGGATGCTGCCTTGAATATTGTGCAAACAGAGGGTTGGCAGGCATTGAGTATGCGTAAAATTGCCGACCAGATTGAATATACTGCACCAATTATTTACGAATACTTTTCTAACAAAGATGGCATCTTACTGGAACTCACCAGAAGGGGATATTTAATGTTGGCGAAAGATATCCGCGAGGCCAGGGATAAACACGAATCTCCGGAAGATAAAATGGAAGCCATGTGGATTGCCTACTGGAACTTCGCCTTTACCCATAAAGAATTTTATCAATTGATGTACGGTGTGGATATGGTTTGTTGTACCGTTAAAAATTCAATGCCCGAAGCCGAAAACGTAGGTAGTATGTTAGGCGACGTAATTGAATCGTTATTTGAGAAGCAACCCGTTTCTGAAGATGATATCTGCATGAAGTATTACACTTATTGGTCTATCATCCATGGTTTGATTTCCATTAACCTGGTTCGCCCGAATGGAAGAACAACAGACGAGTTAAACCAACAGATTTTAAAAGATGCCATCAAGGGCATTACATTATCTATTAATAGTTAATTTTTTTTACAACGTAATTTAACACTGTTAAATTATTATACACTCTAATTCCAATTAAATTTAATCATATGAAATCTCTACATCGCTTGTACCCTTTACTTAACACTGTTAAACAGTTTAATAGCATTAAGTTATTGTTAACAATTTCTCTTCTATCTATAATTCTGGTGAGTTGTAAGTCGTCTCCTGATCAGGCTGCAGCTGCACCACCGCCACCGGCTTTACCTGTAAGCGCGATTGGCTCGAGTACAGAAACTACGTATATCGAATACCCAGCCTCCATTCAGGGTGCTGTTGATATCGATGTCCGTCCGCAGGTTAGTGGTTATTTACAAAGCGTTTTGGTTAACGAAGGCGCTTATGTAACTGCCGGACAAACCCTGTTTAAAATTAACGAAAACCCTTACCGCGAGGCTTTAAACAATGCCAAAGCAAGTTTACATGCTGCAGAAGCGGCTATTTTAAACGCTCAATTGGAAGTTGATAAATTAACACCACTTGTTCAGAATAAGGTAGTTTCTGATTTTCAGTTAAAAACAGCCAAAACGGCTTATAAAATTGCGCAGGCCAATGCCGAGCAAGCCAGAGCCAGTGTTGCTTCGGCACAGATTAACTTAGGTTACACCAATGTTAAGGCTACCGTAAGCGGTTACATCGGCCGTATCCCTAAGAAACAGGGAAGTTTGGTTTCTCCGACAGATCAGGTTGCTTTAACACAGTTATCAGATATCCACGAAGTACATGTTTATTTCTCCCTTGCAGAAAACGACTTCAACAACTTTAATGCAAACTACCCAGGTAAAACACCTGCCGACAGGATTAAACATTTACCGGCAGTAGAGCTTTTATTGGCCGACAATTCTGCTTACCCAATTAAAGGTAAGATCGATATGATCGATGGTCAGTTTGATAAAAACACAGGTGCCATTACTTTAAGGGCAAGTTTCCCTAATGCCAGCGGCATCCTTCGTTCGGGTAATACCGGTAAGATCCGTTTAGGTTTACAGCACGATAATGCCATTCTGGTACCGCAGTCATCGACAGTAGAAATGCAGGATAAAGTATTTGTATTTACCGTAGGCGACAGCAGTAAGGTGAAAAAACAATCCATTACCATTGTTGGCAAAGCCGGCGAAAATTACCTGGTTAAAGACGGCGTAAAAGTTGGCGACCAGATTGTATTGAGCGGCGTTGATAAATTACAGGAGGGCATGGTGATCCAGCCACAAAAAGCAACAGATAAAGTAGCTGTTGCAAAAACAAAAAATTAATAAGACCTAAAATCTAAAAAGTCATGTTTCAGAAATTTATAGACAGGCCTGTACTTTCGACTGTTATTTCCATCTTATTGGTAATAGTTGGTATACTGGGCTTAACAAAGTTGCCCTTAGAGCGCTTTCCAAATATCGCACCTCCGTCGGTATTGGTAACCGCAGTGTACCCAGGGGCCAATGCCGAAACGATTTTACGTTCGGTAACTCCATCATTGGAGGAAGCAATTAATGGTGTGGAGAACATGACCTACATGACCTCCAGCGCCAGTAACGACGGTACCTTGGCGATTACCGTTTACTTTCAACAGGGTACTAACCCCGACCAGGCAGCGGTTAATGTGCAAAACCGGGTTTCGCAGGCTACAAGCCAGTTACCTGCAGAGGTTGTACAATATGGTATAACCACTACCAAACAGCAAAACAGCTTTATTGGTGCTATTGGTGTTTATTCAGAAGATACAAAAAAATACGATGCCGTTTTTGTAAACAACTATGCGCAGATCAATATCATTCCCGAACTTAAACGTATCCCGGGGGTAGGTTCGGCCAGTGTATTCGGCGGTATTAAAGATTATTCAATGCGTATCTGGCTAAACCCGAGTCAATTGGCCACTTACAAAATTACACCCAATGAAGTGATCACCGCCATCCAGGACAAAAACCTGGAAGCAGCACCCGGTCGTTTTGGTGAGAGAAGTAGTGAGGCTTTTGAATATATCATTAAATATAAAGGTAAACTGACCAAACCAGAGGAATATCAGAATATTGCGATCCGTTCAAATTCAGATGGTTCTATATTACGTTTAAAAGATGTGGCCCGTGTAGAATTGGGTGCATACAGTTATGGTAGTGTAAACCGTTTAAACGGACATGATGGTATTACCATTGGTATAATCCAGTTATCAGGCTCTAATGCCAACGAAATCCAGATTGCCATTGATAAACTGATGGCAAAACTCTCAAAAGATTTCCCTGCAGGTATTAAGTTCAACCAGTTTTACCGTACCAAAACCGATCTTGATGAATCCATCAACCAAGTGGAGCACACTTTGATAGAAGCCTTTTTACTCGTATTTATCGTTGTATTTATCTTCCTTCAGGATTTCAGGTCTACCTTAATTCCGGCTATAGCGGTTCCGGTGGCGATTATCGGTACCTTCTTTTTCATGCAGCTGTTCGGCTTCTCTGTTAACCTTTTAACCCTGTTCGCGCTTGTACTGGCCATTGGTATTGTGGTAGATGATGCGATTGTGGTGGTAGAAGCGGTGCATGCCAAAATGGAAGAAAACCCTTCGCTTAGTCCGAGGGCAGCAACCACCGAGGCCATGAATGAAATTACCGGGGCCATTATATCGATTACCCTGGTTATGGCGGCAGTATTTTTACCGGTTGGCTTTATGACGGGCTCAACAGGTATCTTCTACAAACAGTTTGCCTTAACCATGGCCATCGCCATCATTATTTCGGCTGTTAACGCCTTAACTTTAAGCCCTGCATTGGCGGCCTTATTTTTAAAGAACAAACATGCCGAAGGTGGTCATAACGCGCCTAAAAAAGGTTTTGTAGAAAAGTTTTATGCAGGTTTTAACGGTGGTTTCAATTATATGACCAACCGTTATGTTGGCGGTTTGAAAGTGCTGATCCGCAATAAATGGATCAGCATGGGCGGACTGGCCCTAATCGTTCTGGTTACTATTTTCCTGGTAGGCAGAACAAAAACAGGCTTTATTCCGACAGAGGATCAGGGTTTTGTGGCAATCGCGGTTGCCAGTCCATCAGGTACATCATTAGCCAATACCAATAAAATATTAAAACAGGCAGAAGCAGAGTTACGTGCCATGCCATCAGCAAGATTTGTGATGTCGTTGGCTGGTTATAACTTTTTAACCGCATCAAACAGTCCTTCAGCTGGTCAGATTTTCTTATTGTTAAAACCAAATGAGGAAAGAGGAGCGGTAAAAAATATCGATGAGATCCAAAATATTGTAAGGGCTAAAATGGCAGCCATATCTGCCGGTACCTTCTTTGTATTCAGTTTCCCTACGGTTCCGGGCTTTAGTAATGTGGAGGCCATGAACGTGATGTTACAGGATAAAACGAATGGCAGGCTGGATAAATTTAGTGGTGTAGCGAATAACTTTATCGGCAAGTTAATGACCAAACCGGCTATCGCTTATGCTTTTACTTCTTATAAAGCAGATTATCCGCAGTTGCAACTGGATGTTAACGACGAAAAAGCCGATCAGTTGGGCGTAAGCAAAAAAGATATCCTGCAAACGATGCAGACTTATTTTGGTACTGCACAGGCTTCAGATTTTAACCGCTTTGGTAAATACTATCGTGTGGTGGTTCAGGCTGATGTGGCCGACAGAACCGATCCTGCAAGTATCGACCGTGTGTTTGTGAAGAACAAAAACGGAGAAAGTGTGCCGATCAGTACCCTGGTTAAATTAACCCGTGTATATGGTTCGGAAACGGCTTCGCGTTATAACCTGTTTAACTCTATCGAGGTAAATGCCATCCCTAAACCAGGCTTCAGTTCTGGTGATGCGATTAAAGCGATAGAAGAAACCGCCAGAGAACAATTGCCAACCGGTTATGCTTACGAATTCTCGGGACAAACACGTGAAGAGATTTCTTCAGGCGGACAGTCGACAGTGATATTCCTGCTTTGTCTGGTGTTTGTTTACTTCTTATTATCAGCACAGTACGAGAGTTACATCCTTCCATTGGCGGTAATATTATCTATCCCTACAGGTGTATTCGGTGTGTTTGTGGTATTGGGTTTAACCGGTATCGAAAATAACATTTATGTACAGGTAGCGCTGATTATGCTCATCGGGTTGCTGGCTAAAAACGCCATCCTGATTGTGGAGTTTGCCGTGCAGCGACGAAAGGCAGGACTCAGTTTGGTTGATTCGGCTATAGAAGCCGCGCGATTGAGGATCAGACCGATCATTATGACCTCACTGGCCTTTGTGTTTGGTTTATTCCCGATGAGTATTGCAACAGGTCCATCGGCACAGGGTAACCACTCCATCAGTATCGGTGCAGCAGGTGGTATGGTATCGGGCGTAATTTTAGGTTTGTTCATCATTCCGGTACTCTTTGTCATCTTCCAGGCTTTACAGGAAAAAATATCAAAAAAATCAAGAAATGAGGTTGTTCACCACCATGGAGAACCTGTAAATAATAATCATGTAGTTTATGAAACGGTTTAATATCATTACCATCCTGCTCCTTGCTTTAATCTGGAGCGGATGTTCGGTTTCGAAAGATACAGCCTTGCCCAATATTGCGCCAGGCTTATTCAGAAATTCATTGCCTAAAGATTCTTCGAGTGTTGGCGGTATGCCATTGAAGAGTTTTATCAACGACCTTACTGTTCAGAATTTAATTGATACAGCTTTGGTTAAAAATTACGATATGCAGATTGCATTGAAAAATATCGATGCAGCCGAAGTATTGTTTAAACAATCAAAACTGGGTTACTTACCTGAATTGAAATTACAGGTGTCGGCAAATTCGAGCCGCCCGAGCGATAACAGTTTAAATGGCTTAAGCCTTAACCAATTTACAGGTTCCACACACATCGAAGATTATAATGCCAATCTGGGTTTGGTTTGGGAAGCCGATATCTGGGGCAAAATCCGTAATCAAAAAGCTGGCGCTTTAGCCAGTTTTTTGCAGACAGAAGAGGCACGTAAAGCCGTTCAAACCCGTTTGGTGGCTAATGTTGCACAAGGTTATTACAACCTGTTAATGCTCGATGCACAATTGGAAATCGCGAAAAAGAACTTAAAACTGAACGACAGCACATTGCGGATTATCAATTTACAGTTTGATGCCGGTCAGGTAACTTCATTGGCGATACAGCAGGCGCAGGCACAGCAGTTAAATGCGGCACAGTTGATCCCCCGTTTAGAGCAGAGTGTAACCTTACAGGAAAATGCTTTAAGTGTACTGATTGGTACTTTGCCTAAAGCCATTAAGCGCGAGAGCCGTTTGGATAATATGACTATCCCGCAAGACCTGAATGCAGGTTTCCCTTCATCGATGTTAAGCCGCAGGCCTGATATTAAAAGTGCAGAGCTGGCTTTAACCGTTGCCAATGCAAGGGTTGGGGTGGCGAAAGCCAGTTTATACCCATCGCTGGTGATTACCGCAAGCGGAGGCATCAACTCATTTAAAGCCAGCAACTGGTTTAATGTACCGGCATCGTTGTTCGGTTTGGTTGGCGCAGGCATCACCCAGCCTATTTTTCAACGTGGTCAGTTAAAAAGTAATTTAGAGCTGGCTAAAATCGACCGTGAGAAATCGGTGATCCAGTTCCGCCAGTCGGTATTAAATGCGGTTGGCGAAGTGTCTGATGAGTTAACGAAAGTAGAGAAGTTAAAAACACAATATAGCATTGCCGAAAAAAGAGCACAGACTTTACAACAGGCCTCAAGAAATGCAAGTTTGTTGTTTAAAAGTGGTATGGCTAATTATTTAGAGGTGATTACCGCACAAGGCAATTTATTGCAGAGCGAACTGGAGTTAACCACGATTAAAACAGAGCAGTTAAATGCAGTTGTTGGTTTGTACCGTTCGTTAGGTGGCGGCTGGAATTAATTTTGTAAAATACTATAGCTGAGCCTATAACATCTTTAAGATTTTATAGGCTTGTGTATAAATTTAGGCACTAAGAGCGCGATGTTCTTGGTGCTTTTTTGTTTGACGCTGTCATCCTGAGCGCAGCGAAGGATCTTTTAATTGCCGTTGTCACGAAAAATCCGTCATCTCGACCGTAGCGGAGAGATCTTTGTCCAAGGCTCCGGCTTGCCTCGGTTCGCCGCCACCGAGGGGCTCTTTCTTTTGGCTTGGCCCAAAAGAAACAAAAACCCAAGGCTTGCATCCTTCCTTGTAAAAACCTACGAAAATCTTAATTGCGGCAGTATTTAGGCTCTTACCCTTCTTATCCAACCGCTCCCGCTTTGATCCTGCCTTGGGCTGTGGGGTTATGAGGGGGGGACTGCAAAGATTTCCGTGCTTTTTCCTGCGAAAATCTGCCAGGCCGGATAGCAGGGCGCAGAGAATCAATTACCATATCTCAATCGAGACCAATCCGTCATTTCGACTGGAGCGCAGCGCAATGGAGAAATCTAATTAGTAATGTTTTTTAACCACCAAGTCACATAGACACTAAGATTACCAGGTATTGCTTGGTGTTCCTAGTGTCTTCGTGGTTGTAGGCAATGTTGTCATCCTGAGCGCAGCGAAGGATTTCTGCACAATTGACCACTACCATTATTTTTACAGTAACATTAACATAATCGTCATTCCCGCGCAGGCGGGAACCTTAAAGCGGTCGCTATTCTTTTCCTTTGCGCAGTCTTGCCTCGGCTCGCCGCCGCCGAGGGGCTCTTACCTTTTTTCAGTAGTGATTTCTGTTTTTAAAGGTCTTCAAGCTTGCTTCGCAGGTTTCTTGATAAAAAAGGTAACCAAACCTGAGCGCAGCGAAAGCATGACTACCTATAAAAACAACAACTAAGAAGGCATAAATCAAGGCTTGCATCGTTTTTTATCTGATCATGTTGTTTTTGTAGGTATAAAAGATTGCTGCGCAATTCCTTGTAAAAAGCTACGGAAATCTTAATTGCGGCAGTATCGAGGCTCTCATCCCTTGCTTTTCCCACCGCGCCCGCTTTGATCCTGCCTTGGGCTATGGGGTATGAGTGGGACTGCAAAGATTTTCGTGCTTTTTCCGGCGGAAATCTGCGAGGCCGGATAGCAGGGAGCAGATCGCATGGAGTAGAATAGCGTGGAGCATATTGCAGGCTAAGGCGATCGCTATAATACGGTCGTCATTCCCGCGCAGACGGGAATCTTAATGCGTAGCTCAGACGTTGCGGTCGGTAGTTCAGACGTTGCAGTCGTTAGTTCAGACGTTGCAGTCGTTAGTTCAGAGGTTGCGGTCGATAGTTCAGAGGTTGCGGTCGATAGTTCAGAGGTTGCGGTCGATAGTTCAGACGTTGCGGTCGATAGTTCAGAGGTTGCGGTCGGTAGTTCAGACGTTGCAGTCGGTAGTTCAGACGTTGCGGTCGTTAGTTCAGCCGTTGCAGTTGGTAGTTCAGGTGTTGCGGTCGGTAGTTCAGACATTGCAGTCGACAGTTCAGGGTTTGCAGTCGGTAGTTCAGATGTTGTAGTCGACAGTTCAGAGGGGGCAGTCGACACTTCAGGCGTTGCAATGAGCCGTTTTACGGTTAAGCATTGCATAAAAGAGAAACAGCAACCCGTTTTGGTATCTGTTAAAGTGGAATGAGGAAATAAATAGGGATGATTTTTTTAGGGTATTATGGGTATTTTAGGTCAGGGGGCGAAACGGGATACCCGAAATCTGTTTGTATTGGGGGCTGGTTGAGCCAAAAACAGATCTCACATAGTTTTTCACATCCTGCGCCAGGGCAACTATACCGGTTTCTGCATCGTACAGCGCGTTATTGCGGTTAATGCGCAGGGTGCTCAACTGCGAGGTGTTGGCTACCACATCGCGGTTTTTCTGCAATAAATCGTTATATAAAGTGGTGAGGCTGGCCAGCTGCAAATCTACCTCGTTAGGGGCGTACTGCGGTATGGTGGCCAGCAGTTTAATCTGCTTATCCAACGTATCGAGCAGGTTATCGTAACTCTGTTGCGAGGCCGAAACCTGGTTAACTACCGTTCCGTTGGCGGCCAGGTTATTCTTTTCTTCGGCGGTGAGTTTGGCCGTTGCCCTTTGCCCCTGTATTTTGCGGTGGTGGCTTACGGCATTATCCAATACCGGTTGGGCTACACTGTTGGCCTTAACGGCGCTCAGCACACGAGTACTCAATTGTTTTAAAGGCTTAAAAGCCAGATCGCGCAGGGCTATGGCGTTGCTGTTTTTAGCGGCAGCATCGTGCACCTGCTCGTTAATGGTTTTGGCTGCGGTGGCCTTTTCGGTTAAACTGCTCAGCTGGATGTTAGCATTGCTGGGGTTGTACACCGCGCCATAACCAGTTACATAACTTAAGAGGGTTTCGAAATTGGCTACGTTTTTGGCGTGGCCGGTTTCATTCGTTTTAGACATAATTTGTAGTTTTAAAAAGTAAATAAAATAGATTAATTGGCATTAAGTTAATATTATTTTCTTTACAACTAAAAGAATAGGTTAAAATTTTTTTGAAGGGAGGGTAGAACTTTAAAGAATCAACATCGTAATTTCTATAATCATATTTCCCAAATCAACACTATATTCTTAAATTGGGCATCATTAGCCTTATGACCGAAGAGATAACAGCAGCATTAATAAAATTTAGAGACGAGCGCGATTGGGCGCAGTTTCATAATCCTAAAGATTTAGCACTTGCCTTGAATATTGAAGCAGCAGAGCTACTCGAATTATTTTTATGGAAAAATGCTGAAGATGCCAATGTTGATAAAATAAAGGAGGAACTTGCTGACGTTTTCTCTTATGCGTTACTGTTAGCTGAAAAATATAACCTGGATGTGAAGCAAATCATTCTTGATAAGATTAAGCTTAATGATGCCAAGTATCCGGTAGATAAAGCTAAAGGCACGGCTAAAAAGTATAATGAACTATAAATGAGTAAACGTTATCTAATTAGCACCTCTGAATTTTCTGAAGAAAGTTTAACAGATATAAGTTTAAAACATCAGAATTTTTTATCCTGGCCATTAGTTTACTTTTTAAGTGAAAATAATGAGTATGAAGCTTACGTTGGGGAGACTACCGACCTTGTTAGTAGGATGAAAGCCCATTTAAAAAGCAATCGTAAAAAAAATCTTAACTCAGTACATTTAATTTCAAGTGATCTTTTTAACAAATCTGCAACGCTAGATATTGAATCGAATTTAATAAAATACATAGCTGCCGATGGTCGCTACCAGTTACAAAATGGTAATTTAGGTATCACTGACCATCATTTTTACCAAAAGAAGGAGCTATATTGGGATATTTTTAAAGATATCTGGTCTGAACTCCGAACGCTTGGTGTTACCAGACATTCTTTAGAATATATAGATAATAGTGATCTTTTTAAATATTCACCTTATAAAAGTTTGTCGGATGATCAGGTTACCAGTCTAAAAACGATACTTAACTGTTTGTTGGATGATCGGGCAAAGGTGAGTTTAGTTGAAGGTGGTGCCGGAACAGGAAAGAGTATTTTAGCTATATTTTTATTTAAACTCTTAAAAACAGATACCGAAGATTTTAATTTAACTGATTTTGACGAGAATGATCTGGAACTTTTTGATTTGTTTAAAAAAGTTAAAGAACAATACGGTCATTTAGAAATGGCTTTAGTGGTGCCTATGTCCTCCTTTAGAAAAACAATAGAAAAAGTTTTTAAAGGGATTAAAGGTTTAAAATCGAATATGGTTATTGGGCCTGCTGACGTGGCTAAAAAGAAATATGATTTATTAATTATTGATGAATCACATCGTTTAAGGCAAAGAGTGAATTTGGGCGCTTATTTTGGTGCCTTTGATCAAAACTGTAAGGCACTAGGTTTCGATAAAATGACGAGTTCTGAGCTGGACTGGGTTTTAAAACAAGGCAATAAAAGTATCCTGTTTTATGATGAACAGCAAAGCATAAAACCTTCAGATGTATCGGCAATTGCGTTTAATAATTTAAAACAAAAAGCTGATACCCGTTACGAAATATTGAAAACTCAATTCAGGGTAAAAGGTGGTGCGGAATACGTAAAATTTATTCAAGGTTTGTTTACCGAGCAAAATAAGGCATTAAAGCCTTACGCCCCCGGTTTAAACTATGAGTCATATCTCTATGAATCTTTAGATGATATGGTGAATGATATAAAATTAAAAGATCAGCAATTCGGCTTATCCAGATTAGTTGCAGGTTTTGCCTGGAAATGGATTTCAAAGAAAGATAAAAGCAAATTTGATATTGTTATTGAGGATACAAAGTTGCAGTGGAATGCCGTAACAGTTGATTGGGTAAATACACCAAATGCCATAAATGAAGTTGGTTGCATACATACTATTCAAGGCTATGATCTAAATTATACTGGCGTAATCATTGGGCCTGAAATTGGCTATGATCCTATTTCAGAAAAACTAATTATTCATGATCAGTTATATCAGGATAAAAATGGTAAAAACTCTATTAAAGATCCTGAAATATTAAAAAGCTATATTATTAATATTTATAAAACCATTTTATTAAGAGGAATTAATGGAACTTTCATTTACGTTTGCGATCCGGCACTGCGTAACCATTTTAAAAAGTTTTGGCGGTTAAAAGAAACCTTAGCTGAAGTTAAGTCGCTAAACATACATCCGAACAAAACCAACGGACAATGCATTCCTTTTTATGATTTAAATATTGCTGCGGGTTCATTTTCCGATTATCAGCAAGTTGAAAATATTAGTTTTTTGGAGTTGCCTGAAAACTTAAGGGCAAGTGCCGATCTATTTGCTTGCAAGATTGTGGGCGAATCTATGAATAAAATTATTCCTAACGGATCAATTACATTGTTTAAAAAATATAGCGGAGGCTCACGTAATGGCTTGATTTGCTTAGTCGAATCAACCAATATATATGATAAAGATTTAGGTGGCCAGTATACTATTAAAGAATACAGAAGCAAGAAAGCCCAAACTGATGATAGTTGGGTGCATGAAGAAATTACCTTACATCCCTTATCAACCGATGAGTATTTTAAGCCCCTTGTTTTAAGAGATGAAGAAACTATTGATTTAAAGGTTATAGGGATTTTTCAAAGTGTGCTGACCTAAAAGATATAATTTCAGCAGAATTTTCCTTCCATTACGGAAACCCGTAATTTTTACGTCCCATGGCCACGTATCTTGGCTACATGAAAAGATTTTACTATATCCTGTTTTTGAGTGTAAGCATACTGGCCTGTAGCAAACAAAGTGAAGTAGGTTCAGATACCGAAACTTATACGCCATGTGGTACGTATAAATCTGGGCAAACATTATACCAAGGTTCTAAAGGTGGTTGTTTTTATTACAATGGTAATGGTAATAAAACGTATGTTGAGAGGAGTGCGTGTAAGTGTTAATTCAGCTTTATATTTTAAGAAGTGGTATTAGAATTTGCAAACTTCAAGTTATTCATCGTATATTACGATATCTAAATAATTCTAGCTCCATTCTCTTCGTATTTTCTCTCAAAACCTTTTTACAATAACTGTTTTGTAACACTGAATCTCACAACTCAAAAGTGTTGTTTGTATTGAGCTGTTTTACTTATTCTTGAATATGATTATATGAAACAACCAGACCAACTGATTTTAGATGTCTATACCTCTAAAGCACAAGCCGATAAAGCGATTAGCTCTTTAAAAGGGATTTTACTTGGAATAAACTTAGATGGAGAAGTAAACGAAAAGGAAATTAGTGAGTTGCAAAAATGGGCGAATGCACATGATGCTTTAATTGGTAGAAATCCTTTTAATGAGTTCATGAATGTTATAGCAGAAGCATCCAGTCAGCAAATTCCAACCAAAGAAACTATTGAAGACTTATATTGGTTGTGCCAAAAATATGAGAACGACAGCTTTTATTATAATCCCATAACCTCTGACCTACAAACCTTACAAGGGCTTTGCCATGGAATCCTAGCAGATGGCGTAATCAATGATCAGGAAATTATTGATCTCAACAAATGGTTAGAAGAAAATGAACATTTAAATACATATTATCCATATGATGAGATAAGAAGTTTGATACTATCCGTTCTTTCGGATAATAAAATTGATGATGAAGAAAGATTGGTTTTAAAAGCTTATTTCAAAGAGTTTGTAAACCTCCAGGATGAAGGGGTAAATGAACAGATTCGAAAGGAAACCGAGCATATTAATATCTCTGGTTTATGCACGAGCGAGCCCAATGTTTCATTCGAAGGCAAGACTTTCTGTATCACAGGCATACTACAAAGAATTAGTAGAGAGGGTTTGAAGAAAAAAATCCTCGACCTTGGAGGTATACCAACAGATAACATAACGCTTAAAACAGATTACTTAATAGTTGGTGATAATGGTAACCCAGCATGGGCATTTTCTTGCTATGGGCGCAAAGTAGAGAAAGCTATAAATATGAGAAAGGATGGGCATACGATAATGCTGATCCACGAATTCGATTTTGCCGATATTATTGATGATATGAAATAGTGCTTAAAAGCCGAAAAATGGATAAAATTAAAATTGATTTAACAAATTGCTTTGGCATCGGAAAATTAAGCCATGAGTTTGATTTTACGAAATCTAATACTTTCCTCATTTATGCCCCCAATGGCACAATGAAAACATCTTTTGCTCACACATTTGATCTTATATCAAAAAAAAATGCTGACAAAATTTGTGACCGTGTTTATAGTTCGAGGCCGTCAGAGGCAATAGTTCTTGAAGATGGAAATGATATTGATCCTGAAAAGGTATTAGTAATTAATGCTGAAGATACATCTTTTGATGCCTCTAGTAAAATAAGTTCTTTTTTAGCAAGTAAAGAATTAAAAAAACGTTATGATGAAATTTATGTAGATCTAAATGAGCGTAAAGTTGAATTTATAAAAAAATTAAAAACTATTTCGCAAAGTACAGATTGTGAAAGTGAATTTTTAAATACATTTTCAGAAGGAACTAATACATCTTTTTTTGAATTGTTGCTTGTTAATGTAGACCTTTTACAAGAAAACTTTGAAAAGGTAACTTTTAGATACAACGACATTTTTGATAAAAAAGGTAATGTCGAAAAATTTCTTGCTAAAAATAAAGCTACACTCAATCAATATGTTACTGATTATAAAAATATAATTTCAAAATCTAAGTTCTTTAACCAAACAGGAGAGAATAATTTTGGAACCTATCAAGCAAACGAAATAATTAATTCGACAGCTGACAATGCTTTTTTTAAGGCGGGGCATAAATTTGTATTAGAAGATGGTACTGAAATCGATGATTACGAAAAACTAAAACAGATTGTTCAGGAGGAAATACAGAATATTCTTAAAGATGAAAAACTACAAAAAGCCTTTGATAAACTGGACAAAGCAATAGGTGCGAATGTTGAGCTAAGAGCATTTAAAAGAATAATTGAAAAAGATAATCTTTTACTAGTTAGACTTGAAGATTACAATAAGTTCAAAAAAGAAGTTTGGGTCAATTATTTGTCTGAAATAAGGGTTGAAGCTGAAGAATTATCAAATTATTATAAAGAACAAAAAAAAGAACTAGAAGCTATCATTAAAGAGGCCAAAAAAGAGTTCGATCTATGGAATAAAATTATCAAAACATTTAATGATAGATTCTATGTGCCTTTTAAGGTTATTTTGGTAAATCAGGAAGATATAGTTTTAAAACAAGAAACCGCAAACTTGGAGTTTGAATATTCCGATGGAGATGACAGTCCCATAAGACAAAATCGTGATAGTCTTTTGAGTGTTCTTAGTAAGGGCGAACAGAGAGCTTATTTTATATTGCAATTTTTATTTGAGATCGAATCGAGAAAACAAAACGCTGATAAATCATTACTGATTTTTGATGACATCGCAGATTCTTTTGATTATAAAAACAAATTTGCCATAATAGAATATATCAAGGATCTACATAATTTAGGTTCATTTAGAATCATAATTTTAACACATAATTTTGATTTTTACAGAACTGTTGCCTCTAGACTCTACTTACGTAGAGAGGTTATATATATGGCAACAAAGTCAAAAGGTAAACATATAAATCTCCATAATGGTCAATACTTAAAACATATTTTTACATATTTCATTGACAAATTTAATGATCCGAAGATTTTTATAAGTTTAATAACTTTTGTTAGAAATTTAATAGAATACAGTGAGTCCGATTCTTGTGATCAGTATTTGACACTTACAAATTGTCTACATAAGAAAGAAATAAGTTCAGAATTAACTGCACAAAACATATTTGACATATATAAAAATCGGCTTGTTAAACTTAATGGGAAAACAATAACATTCGGCGAAGAAAATCTTATTCAAATGATTTTTAACACCGCTGATAGTATATCGAAAGAAACTAATATTGATGAAATATTACTTGAGAATAAAATTGTACTCGCAATTGCTATCAGATTAAGAGCTGAAGAATATTTAATTAGCAGGCTTATAGGTATCGATTTAACAAAGATAACATCTAATCAAACACAAGAATTATATAAAGATTATAAGAGTAAATTTCCATTAAGCAGTGCATTAATGACATTGGATAAAGTTAATTTGATGACTCCTGAGAATATCCATATGAATGCGTTTATGTTTGAACCGCTCATAGATATGTCCGTATATCATTTAATAGATTTGTATAGAGAAGTAGGCGATTTGAAATAGTCAGGAATACAAAATGATTAAATTTAATTTAAGATAGGTTATATGGATGTCTGTTACCTAATTAACAAAAGGTTCAGCCATTTCTGATCGAGCTTTAATTGTTTTAAACTAATTATTTGTTTGTTTTTTGATAGTTGGGTTTCTTTCTCCCACTTAAAAATAATCTCTAATAAATTTTTTAATCAGATAAAGATAGTCTAATGAATTATGGTCAGAATTTAAGAAGCTTTTAGGAAAACTATGAGTGAGTTAGAGATGAGTGATAGTAGACTTAAAATACGATAGAAACTTTCATATTATATCTGTAATTTAACCAAATTATTAATTTTTATACTACAAATAACTAAGGAATATTAATGCTCTCTAAAACACAAATTAAAAAATTAGGAAAATCAATAAGAGATTGTCAAAATACATCAAACGAAATACCAGAGGAATTGCTAATCAGCGTTCAAGAGCATAGAACTTCTTTTCAAAAAGATATTGCTGAAGTATTTAATATCTTATCGGAGGCGAGTAAAAGAGTTAGAAAAGACAGAGTTGTGACGTTTAGAATTAAACGGATTGAATCTATCTTATCTAAAATTAGAAGACAACCAACCATGCAGTTGGATACCATGGGGGATATTGCAGGATGTAGGTGTATTGTGCAAACGGATACCCAAGTATTGAAAATAGTGGAATTACTTGAAAGAAAATTTACTATTAAAGGTTCTAATAATTATGTATTGAAGCCTAAAAAAGATGGTTACAATGCTTACCATTTATATGTAGAAAGCCCGATTGATTCAAGCAAAAAAATCGAAATACAAATAAGAAGTCAGGATTGCCATAATTGGTCGACGCTTGTAGAAATTATTGATGTATTGTTTGATAGAAAAATAAAAGAAGGTGAGGATGAAACCGACCTTAAAGAATTTTTAAAATTAATGTCAAACAAAAATGCTTTAGATATTAGTCAAAAGAGCAGGGTAATTCAGATCGAGGAAAGTTATAATATCTATATTAACTTAATCGCATTATTTTCAAAAAATTATTTAATAATACGTAATAGTTGGTTAAAACTTGAAGCTAAGGCTGACCACACTTATTTTGTCATTTCGGTTGATAAGCAAAAAACTCCGAAAATTTCATCCTATAATAATTACGTAGAAGCGGAAGCTATGTATTTTCAAATCTTTAACGAGAATAAAGAATCAAATGTTGTCCTAACACATTTGGATGAAGTTGATTTTCGAAAACTCTGTATTGCCTATTCTAATTACATCTTAATTAAACACGGTTTCTTAAAAGACTGGCAAGAAATAATAATTAGTCAAATTGAAATGGAGTATAAAGAAAAGAGGAGAAAGAATGCCAATCTTCTTGTAGCAAAATTTAGAAGTACTTTGGAAGAAGAAGAGGCACTCTTAAGGACAGAAATCGGATCTATTAAAGAGATTATGGATAACAGAAATGAAGAACATTATCTCTCTGAAGATTCTAAATTAGATGAGTGGTTGCAAGAGTTGGAGGATCGATTTAATGATGGCCGTCAAATGAGAAACCAGCTAGATAATTTGATTGAAAAAAATGGTAGGTCGGCTATTTCACAATTTCTCAAGTCTTAAATTAAATGTTTAAATAAAAAATATCAAGTGAAGAAATTTTTGGAACTTCCTAAAGCATGCTTTTATCATGTTACTTTTGGAGCTAATTGGATGAAAATTCAAAAAGAAGGATTAAAAGCTAAGGATGGAAAAATATTCTTATTGAATTCCGGTGTATTTCCTGTAATTGCAGCTTTATGTGCAGACCAGATTAGGGACAAAGTTGAGAAGTCTACCACTGTTGTGCTGTTGAGATTGCCTCAATTTCTTAATAATTTTAGATTTGAAGAGATAATGAAGGACACTCAAGCAAGTGTAGAGAATAATAAAATTTTTCAAAATTTTGTATGTAGGAATATAATACTTCCAGATCATATTGAGTTAGTTGCCATTTTTGAAACACGATGGTTCTTACTGCAATTAGACAGCTTAGCAGCTGAAGCTAACGTTACCCTAAAAAATAATAAAATAGGGAAAGATGCTTTAGCGCTTGAATACAATATTGAAGAAGATCCTTTAAATAGTATATGGACTCCATCCGATGAGATTAAGTTTTGACTAATTCATATAAGCAAAAGCCCAATCATCAATGATTGGGCTTTTATTTTATCGTTATTTCTTGAATATTCTATACGCAATTTTAGAACTATATAGAAGCTCCTTAAGCTATTTCTACGGTTTTTAATTGAGATAAAATAATTGAACAAACCAATAAGCATTGTCGACGATATTCCTATAATATAAAATAGATCTTTTGTCTCAATCATTTTATTGAATAAATTAAAAATGCTAGAAATCCAATAACTCTTTTGGGGGTATTCCCAGTCCTTTTGCTATTTCTAAAAGCGTTGTAAACGTGAAATCTTTATTTCCATTCTCTATATTACTTAGGTTTCCTTTCGTCAAGTCACAATTCGCCACTACCTGATCTTGGCTTAAACCCAGTTTCTCTCTAATTGTCCTTAAGTTCTGTCCAAACTTTTGTAAACGTTTTCTATCCCTTTCTTCATTCATTCAATAAATACACTAAAATAAAATACATTTTTTGTTATAAGATCTTGTAACAAAAGAAATAAGTTGCTATATTTAGGGTATTGTAATTAGGTATTAATAAAAGTCTTGTGGTTGCATCTCTGACCCCGCTAACGCAAGACAGCAGATTAATGCCCATATCTATGCGTAGATGTATATATTTGTACGTCGAAATAGATGTGGGACTGCTGTAAATCCATGTTAGCGTAAGGGGTCAGAGCTTTATTGTAACCATGGTAGCAGTCCCACATTTATTATTAGGGACTTTACTGCCCAACAAGACTCGTAAAATCATACGAGTATGAAAGCTAAATCCATTACCATTGCAGGGAAACCGCTTTCGCGGTTTTATCAACTGCCTTTTGAAAAGGGGAGCAGGGTGTTAAGGTTAGCGGTGCTGGAACGGATCGCTATCGGATTGCATAACACGTTTAGTGTAGGTAAAAAGCCTGAGCCATTGGTTATACAATCGCTTTCTTTCGATCAGGGTTTGTTAATTGTTAACGTTAAATTGGAAGGGGAAGAAGCAAGGGTTTACATCGCGGTAGAATACGATAACCTGTTGGTGAGCTGTAGTATTGATACGGATGAAACCTACCTTGGGCGTTATGCTTACCTTACTTTGCGGGCCATGATGCGGAACGGTTACTGCGATTTTCAGGAATATTACTGGCCAGCATGTTTTGCTTTGGGCAATAAGCGATCGAGGTATGTAGATGTGGTTAAGAAACCTGGCGGTTTCACCATTACATTGAAGAAAAAGTTTAGCGGTTTGTTTAGGCCTGGTGATGATTTGCCGGATGTTACGGAACGAACGGTAGTACCGCGTGAAAGGCGCTTAGATAAACATGCCATGGCACGTTTGGCACCGGTTAGCATTGGTTATTGTTTCGCCAATACCGATCTGCAAAATTTCCACAGCAACCATTATCCTTTTTTAATTCCCTATGTTTTCGCGGCCACGGCCTACCTTAAAACGGTTAAATCTTTTAAACGTTTCGTTTTGAATCCGAACGATGTGGATGGCATTAGCCTCTCGCCACAACAGGAGGAGCTAAACAGCATTTGCTTCGCCATGAAAGAGATTGCTGCCATACGTTTTAACGCCAATGCCCACCTGCCCGAAAAGGCAGCTGAAACCAATAAACTTAACGATGCTAACCAGCTGGCACTTCTAAAGTTATGGAACAAGGCTTTACCGCTATTGATGTTGCAACGCTTTACACACTACTTTTATACTTATGGCCTGCGCAATGTTACGGGCAAACCTGTAATGCGGGATATGAAAACGATTGAATTTTCGATGGAGGTGCCTGTTTTGAGTTTTGTGTTAAGGGATGAGGGCGATTATTATGAACTGGAGCTGAAGATTAAAGTAAAAGGGAAGCTATTGCGTTTGAGTAGCGATAGCATTGCGCTGTTTTTGGTTTGCGATCGCGTTAAAACGTATTTGTGGTATTTGCTTGAGGCGGAAATGGATTATAAACTGGTTTGGTTTTTTAGTAAAGTAAATTTTAAGGTGCAGGTACCGAAAGGGTATTATAGGGAGTTTTTTGAGGGGTTTGTGGAGGGGGTGGGGAGGTGGTATGAAGTGAGAAGGGGGTAGGGGGTAATTTTTGTTTTATAGCTATGGGTGGGAGCTCCCCTCCTGCAGGAGGGGCTGGGGAGGTTTTGTCCTATGCTCGGGCTTGCCTCGGCTCGCCGCCGCCGAGGGGCTCTTACCTTTTTCTTGATAAAAAGGTAACCAAAAATCAAGGCTTGGATCTGATGTCGGATAAATTCGTCAAAGCTTTTTTTGGTCGCCAGCACAAGCCCCCGATGAAGGATCGGGGAGGGCGTGCTGCCTCTGGGCAGTGGTAGTTCGAAAGGGAGTGCAAAAGCTTTAACGTTTTCTCCTTCCATCATATCCTAGGCCGGATAGCAGGGTGCAGATAGCATGTGGCATCTTGCAGGGTGCGGTAATTTGTTTTTTAGTCCTTTCCCTTTTAGGGGAAAGGTGCCGATAGGCGGAAAGGGGTTTAGGGCGCTCGCTATAGTACGATCGTAATTCTCGCGCATGCGGGAACCACTACGTGCTCAGCGAAGCTAATCTTAATGCGGTCGCTATTCTTTGCCCATTGCCCGGGCATGCCTCGGCTCGCCGCCGCCGAAGGGCTCTTACCTTTTTCTTGATAAAAAGGTAACCAAAAATCAAGGCTTGGATCTGATGTCGGATAAATTCGTCAAAGCTTTTTTTGGTCGCCAGCACAAGCCCCCGATGAAGGATCGGGGAGGGCGTGCTGCCTCTGGGCAGTGGTAGTTCGAAAGGGAGTGCAAAAGCTTTAACGTTTTCTCCTTCCATCATATCCTAGGCCGGATAGCAGGGTGCAGATAGCATGTGGCATCTTACAGGGTGCGGTAATTTGTTTTTTAGTCCTTTCCCTTTTAGGGGAAAGGTGCCGATAGGAGGATAGGGGTTCTTTCTTGCCCTTCGCGCAGTCTTGCCTCGGCTACCGATGAAAATCGGTACAGGTCTACCGCCGCCGAGGGGCTCTTACCTTTTTTCAGCAGTGATTTTGCTTTTAGAGGCCTTCAAGCTTGCTTCGCAGGTTCGCTTGGCCCAAAAGAAACAAACCTGAGCGCAGCGAAAGCATGCCTACCGTTAAAACAACAAACACAAAGGCATAACTGAAAGGCTTGCATCCGTTTTTATGTGATCATATTGTTTTTTATAGGTACAAAAGATTGCTGCGCAATTCTTGAAAAAAGCTACGGAAATCTTATATGCGGCAGCATCGAGGCTCTTAGCCCTTGCTTTATTCCACCGCTCTCGCTTTGATCCTGCCTTGGGTTATGGGGTATGAGGGGGGCTACAAAGATTTCCGTGCTTTTTCCTGCGAAAATCTGCGAGGCCGGATAGCGTGGCGCAGATCGCATGGTGCGGAAATAGTGTTCATGTATTGATTTTTTTTGAAACTATAAGGGGGGACGTTGGGTCGTCATCTCGACCGCAGTGGAGAGATCTTTTAACATCGTTCAAAGATTTCTCTCCCGAACGTTCGGACTACGCTCCATCCGATAGCGATCGGATCGAAATGACGACTGATTTTACTTCGCGTGCTTTGCGCTTACCCTCTGCGCCCTTTGCGGTTAAACATGCTGTTAAACTTGTTTCATGCCGTTAAATTTGTAATATTTTTATGTGCCTGAAGCTTCTGTTGAATTAATTTTTACCTTGGCTTACCTTAATCATACCTTATAAAACGTTTAACAATGAGCCATAAACCAATTAGGAAGTTTGCATTTGTATTATTGGCCACATTTGCAGTTTTTTTTGAAGCGAAGGCGCAGCAAGCCAAACTGAATGTTGCCGTGGCGGGACTGAATCATGATCACATTTACCTGATTATGAACAGTTATCAGAAGGGAGAGGTGAACATTATCGGTATTGCAGAAAGTAATCCGGAGTTGATACAGCGTTTTAAGCAACGGTATAAACTGGCCGATAGCTTATTTTTCCATGACCTGCCGGCTTTATTGCAAAAACGTAAACCCGATGCCGTGCTGGCTTATAATGCCATCAGCGATCATTTGGCCGTGGTGGAGGCAGCTGCGCCCCTGGGCATTGCTGTAATGGTGGAAAAGCCCCTGGCCACAACGGTTAAAGATGCAGAGAAAATGGTTCAGCTGGCGAAAAAGCACAACATCCATCTGCTGACGAATTATGAAACCACCTGGTATCCGAGTAACCAGGAAGCTTACCTGAATATAAAAGAACAAAATTTAATTGGTGAGGTGCGGAAGATGATTGTGCATGACGGGCACCAGGGACCAAAGGAAATTGGGGTGAGCAAAGAGTTTTTGAGCTGGCTAACCGATCCGGCTAAAAACGGGGCAGGTGCACTGGTCGATTTTGGCTGTTATGGCGCTAACTTAATGACCTGGCTGATGAATGGCAGGGCGCCAATTTCTGTGTCGGCCATTACCCATCAGATTAAACCTGCCATTTACCCGAAAGTAGATGACGATGCCACAATTTTGCTGGAGTACCCGGATGCGACAGGAATCATTGAAGCGTCGTGGAACTGGCCTTTCAGTATTAAGGATCTGGAAGTATTCGGGAAAACAGGTTATATACAGGCGGTGAACGATCGGCAGTTGCGTTTAAAAGAAAATGGTAAGGCTGATTATAAGGTGTATCAGGCCAAAGCACTTGCACCGGCTTATGCCGGTAGTTTAGGCTACCTGGCTGCGGTATTGAGAAAAGAAATTGTACCTGAAAATGACCTATCTTCTTTAGAGAATAATTTGATTGTGGTTAAAATTTTAGAAGCGGCTAAAATGTCTGCAAAGAGTGGGAAGAAGGTGATGATCAAGTAAGACTGATTTGGTTACGGTGCTTAGTTATTCGTAAAGAATGATCTATAGTGAAACTTTCTAATCCGGTCGTCATCCGATAGCTATCGGATCCCGCGCAGGCGGGAACCTTAAAGCGGTTGGTATTCTTTGTCCCTGGCTCGGCCTTGACTCGGCTCATTGCCGCCGTGGCTAGTCCTTTTTCCTTGATGAAAAAGGGACCAAAAAATCAAGGCTTGGATCTGATGTCGGATAAATTCGTCAAAGCTTTTTGGATCGCCAGCACAAGCCCCCGATGAAAAATCGGGGAGGGCGTGCTGCCTCTGGGCAGTGGTAGTTCGAAAGGGAGTGCAAAAGCTTTAACGTTTTCTCCTTCCATCATATCCTAGGCCGGATAGCAGGGTGCAGATACAGGCATGAGTAGATTGATTCATCTGGAGATTTGAGGGGGGCGTTGTATCGTCATTGCGAGGAGGAACGACGAAGCAATCTATCATGCTAGTGATCCTTGCTATATAGATTGCTTCGTCGGCTGAAAAAGCCTTCTCGCAATGACGAAATTTTTATACGAGACTTCTTATCGGTATTAACCTTGCTCTGAACGACACCAAAATGAATTCGAGATAGATTTCAGTCATTTTCACTTCGCGTTCTTAGCGGTTAAATATTCGCTTAATCTTTACAACGAATCTAAAAAATCTAAATACAAGGGAACGCTCTTTTCTACCCATTTTTCCGATGTGTTATACTCCATTCCATAATAAGCAAACAGAGGGCGGTAATCGGCTTTTACATATTCAAAAGAAAGTTCGAACGGACGGGTTAATTCTGCTAATGTATATTTATACTTTTCTGATGGACGCAGTTCGTGTTCTTCAACGCCCAATGAAATGGCCAGGGCGATTTTCTTGCCAGACAATTTATAGCCGCTTTTGCTGCCATAGGCCCATCCATGAGTGAGTACTTCATCCATCCATTTTTTTAAAAGTGAGGGACAATTGAACCAATAATAGGGAAACTGAAATACAATTTTATCATATTGTTCAACCAGCTTTTGTTCTGCCAATACATCAATTTTTTCATCTGGATAGGCCTCATACAGTTGATGGACTACATATTTCTCGGGGTATTTGTTTAATTCTTCAATCCACCGTTTGTTGATTACGGAGCTTTTAATATCGGGATGGGTTACAACGACTAATGTTTTCATTTTTACGGATTTTGATGATTATAAAGCGCAAAAATAGATGCATAATCGCTTATTTTGTAAATTAGCGACCAATTGTAAGGTACTATAAAAAATGTAAGTATGTCTAAGATCAAGGAAACCTCAACCAACTATGCTAACAAACAAGCTTTAGCTGATGAGTGTTTAGAAGTTTATTCTGCAAACATTATCGGCGGGCAATGGGCTTTGGTGATCTGTTCGTGGTTAATGAACGGTAAGCTCAGATTCGGAGAGTTAAAACAACGTTTGCCAAATATTACCGAGCGAATGTTAACCTTACAGCTACGCAAATTAGAAGCAGATAAAATTGTTAAGCGAACCATTTACGCCGAGGTCCCGCTACGGGTGGAATATGAACTAACCGCCATTGGCCTCGAATTGAGGCCGATTATTAATGAACTTGAAAAGTGGGGCGTAAAACATAAAAATCTGTTAGGGGAATAGTTTACCTGGTTGATTTAAGTTCGGCATCCAAAACGCAAGGTTTATCTCTTATTCGAAGAGAATAGCACGAGGGGTAAAGCGGAAGGTTTGAAAACGATAGGCGGATAGGGGGCTTAAGGCGCTCGCTATAATGCGGCCGTCATTCCCGCGCAGGCGGGAATCTTAAAGCACTCGCTAGGAATTGTGTGCCATTTCGTTTGAAGTTTGTCATCCTGAGGCACGAAGGATCTTTTACTGAGATTCTTCACTGCGTTCAGAATGAGAATTGTAGTCCTTTGCGCAGTCTTGCCTCGGTTAGCCACCGAAGGGCTTTTACTTTTTCCTTGATGAAAAAGTAACAAAAAATCAAGGCTTGGATCTGATGTCGGATAAATTCGTCAAAGCTTTTTTGGTCGCCAGCACAAGCCCCCGATGAAGGATCGGGGAGGGCGTGCTGCCTCGGGGCAGTGGTTGGTTGAAAGGAAGTGCTAAAGCTTTAACGTTTTCTCCTTCCATCATTTCCTAGGCCGGATAGCAGGGTGCAAATAACATGGAGCATATTGTAGGGCTCGGTACTTTTTTTCTAGCCCTTTCCCTTTCAGGGGAAAGGTGCCGATAGGCGAATAGGGGGGTTAAGGCGCTCGCTATAATACTATCGTCATTGCGAGGTACGAAGCAATCTTAATGCGCTCGCTATTTCTTGCCTCTTACTAGGACTTGCCTCGGCTACCGATAAAAAATCGGTACAGGTCTACCGCCGCCGAGGGGCTCTTACTTTTTTCAGTTTTTGTTTATGCTTTTATTGGCCTTCAAGCTTGCTTCGCAGGTTGGCTTGATCCAAAAGTAACAAACCTGAGCGCAGCGAAAGCATGCCTGCCGTTGAAAACAACAAACACTAAGGCATAACTGAAAGGCTTGGATCTGATGTCGGATAAATTCGTCAAAGCTTTTTTGGTCGCCAGCACAAGCCCCCGATGAAGGATCGGGGAGGGCGTGCTGCCTCGGGGTAGTGGTAATTTGAAAGGAGGTGCAAAAGCTTTAACGTTTTCTCCTTCCATCATTTCCTAGGCCGGATAGCATGGTGCAGAAAGCACGGAGCATATTGCAGGGCTCAGTACTTTTTTTTAGCCCTTTTCCTTTCAGGGGAGGTGCCGATAGGCGGATAGGGGTTTAAGGCGCTAAAAAGTAACGCTTGTTCTTCGCGTTCTTTGCGCTCAACTTTGCGTCCTTTGCGGTTAAATATTCGCTTTATCCCTCTTCGCCGATTTCAAAAACACAAAACCCACCACGCCAGATAGGATCGAGGCCGTTAGTATCGCAAACTTTGCTTCTGAAACGTGCAGTGCATCGCTAAAAGAGAGCAGGGCAATAAAGATCGACATCGTAAAGCCGATTCCGGCGAGCATGCCTAAACCCAATACGTGTTTCCAGCCGGCGCCAGTAGGGAGATTGGCCCATTTTAATTTGACGGCGAGCCAACTGAAAAAGGTTACACCAATGGTTTTACCCACGAATAAACCTACTATAATGCCCAGTCCGAGGGGTGAAACCAGTCCGGCGAGCATTTCTTTCTGGAAAGTGATATTGGTATTCGCCAAAGCGAAAATGGGCATAATGATGTAGTTGACCGGGGTGGTTAAAAAATGCTCCAGTTTTTCTAAAGGCGATTCTTCATCCGTTTCGTTGGTGGGGATGGTGAAAGCCAGCAGTACCCCTGCAATGGTGGCATGGATGCCCGAGTGGTGAATGAAATACCAAAGGAATACGCCAGGGATGAGGTAGAATACCAGTTTCTTTACGCCGAAATAATTCATTAGTCCTAAAAGAATGAGGATGCCCCCGGCCATGGCCAGGTATTCGAAATGGATCTGGTGGGTATAAAAAATCGCAATGACGAGGATGGCACCAAGATCGTCGACAATGGCCAATGCAGCCAGGAATATTTTTAAACTGGTGGGTACGCTTTTACCGAGCATAGCGATAATGGCGAGGGCAAAGGCAATGTCGGTTGCCATGGGGATGCCCCAGCCTGATGCGGCGGCTTCACCTTTATTAAACAGGGCATAAATTAATGCTGGCACGAGCATGCCGCCCAGTGCTGCAATTACGGGTAAGGCTGCACTTTTCAAGGAAGATAATTCGCCTTCTACGAGTTCGCGTTTGATTTCGAGTCCTACGAGCAAGAAAAATATGGCCATTAAGGCGTCGTTTATCCAGGCTAAGATGCTGTAGTTTACAGGGCCGAAACCCAGTTTAATTTCGAGGAAACTGATGAAAGCATCTTTAGCAGATGAATTGGCAATAATCAGGGAAATGGCAACGCAGATTAACAATATAAATCCGCCGATCTGTTCTGAACGGAAAAATCTTTTAAAAGTATCCAGGTTGATGAGTTTCGCCATGAAGGTAAAAGTAGTGAAATGAAGGGGGAAGGGGAAGTTTTTTGTGAGGAAATCTAAATAGATGATTTTTTAAAACTAAGGGTGGGAGCTCCCCTCCTTATTTTCAAGGAGGGGTTGGGGGTGGTTATAAGCGATAGTACGATCGTCATCCCGCGCAGGCGGGAACCTTAATTCGGTTGCTATTTTCTTGTCCATTGCATGGGCTTGCCTCGGCTCGCCGCCGCCGAAGGGGCTCTTACCTTTTTCTTGATAAAAAGGTAACCAAAAATCAAGGCTTGCATCTTTTCTTGAACTAAGCTATCGAAATTCTTATTGCGGCAATATGGAGGCCCCGATGAAAAATCGGGACTGTATATTGCCTTGGGCTGTGAGGTGCTGTGGGGTTAGTGCAAGAATTTCAATGCTTATTTCGGCGAAAATCTGCTAGGCCAGATAGCATGATGCAGATTGCATGGAGCATATCGCAGGGTGCGGTAATTTTTTTTTAGCCCTTTCCCTTTTAGGGGAAAGGTGCCGATAGGCGGATAGGGGGGTATATTGTTGTATTCATATAAAACGAAAAGCCGCAGATACTTAAATCTGCGGCTTTTCGTCTTGTTGCATTAAGATCCCCGCATGCGCGGGATCCGATAGCTATCGGATGACGACAGTCGTTTAAATTAAGGCTTCTTGCCGATATTTACCCTGATATTCACTTCAAAATCGCCATCGGTATAACCACTGATGGCTGAAGTTGCAGTATTGTAATAAGCCATAAAATATAAGGTCGATTTGTAGTTCATGCCGAAACCAAAGGTGGCGTTCTGGGTATTGTGGTACATCGCCATTACATATAATTTATCGTTGGCAAAATTTGCATTTAAACCGGCATCCCATAGGTTATCGTAATTTTTAATACCCCTGAAAACACCTTTGGGTTCGAGGCTGATTCCGTTAATGCCCGATCCCAACATAAACTTATAACTCACCGCCGAATAAAATGTGGGTTTGTCGGCAAAGTTTAAATCGTCTTTTCTGAAAACGGAACGCATGTTGGGCACGGCACCTTCAACAGTTAAGCCTTTCGAGGTATAAGAGATCCCGAAATCGCCATCCAGGTAATAACCGCGATCATTAAAACGGGCGATGGATGGATCGTTAATATCGCTGTTCCTGACACTGCTTAAATCCAGTTTATCCTGACTTGCGCCAAAAGAGATCCCGAAGTTTAATTTCTGGTCATCGCTGTTTAGCGGAAGGTGGTAAGCAAAGGTTCCAACGGCTTTGGTGCGTTGGATACCGCCCGATTTCTCGTTGTACACATTCACGCCCCAGCCTACTTTGTTCACCTGCTGATCTAGGGTTACGCTTTGTGTAATGGGGGCGCCGGGAATGTTAGACCATTGTTTGCGGAAACTTCCGTTGATGTTAAAACCTTCGTTTATACCCGCCATTGAGGGGTTAACGAGGTAACGGTTCTGGAAATATTGTGCATTTAACGGAAGGATCTGTGCTTTAACCGAACCTGAAAATAATATGCCTGCAGCAAATAGAAACGTTACGCGACGCATTTGCTTTATGTTTTTTGTAATTGCTCTCATGTCTGTAATTAGTCTCTAATGATGTTGATAAAACCTTTAAATGTACCGATGCCGCTACCTAAATCGATGATGTAGTAGTAGGTGCCTTCGTTTAAAGGGCTGCCGTTTATGGTTCCATCCCAATCGTTGGCATAGGTATGTTTGGTGTATAAAATCCGCCCGGCCTTATCGAATATTTTTAAGGTATTGTTTGGATAATAATCGATGTTTTTTACGATGAATTTATCGTTATAACCATCACCATTAGGTGTAACTACAGTGCTGGCTTCGAGTTTATAATCGTCTATTACGGTAATGGCAATGCTTTGATCGCTCACACAGCCACTTGCATTGGTTACGGTAGCACGGTAAGTACCGCTCTGTTTCGGTCGGATGGTTAAGGCAGCAGTACTTTGGCCGCTAACGATATCTGAGCCTGTCCAGCTGTATTGCGTACCGCCGGTAGCCGTTAAAATGATGGCGTCGCCTTTAGAAATCGATAAACCTTTATTGCTGCTGATGGAAACCACTGGCAGGGCATTTACCGTTACTGTAGCTGTTCCGCTTTGCGTTTGGGTGGCATAAGCATCGGTTACGCTTACTAAATTGTAGGTAAATGTACCTGTTGAATTGGTTGGTACGCTAACCGTTGCCGTGGTTGAACTTGTAGTTACCGTACGGTTGCTACCTCCATTAATACTGTAGGTAAAGGTATATGGTGCTGTGCCAACCGAGCCTGTGAAGGTAATGTTTGGTGATGAACCAAAGTTACATACGGATGTGTTACCTGCAATGGTGGCTACCGGTAAAGGACGAACCGTTACCGTGGTTGAAACATTTTGTGCTTGTGCACTAAAAGCATCGGCAATGTTGGTGATGGTGTAAACGAACGTGCCCACCACATTGGTTGGTGCCGTTACTGTTGCGGTATTGCCTGTTGCCTTTAACGTTTGGCTGCTGCCGCCATTGATGTTATAAGTAAATGTAAACGGTGCTGTACCTGCTGTTGCCATAAAGGTAATAACCGGAGCAGTGGCATTTTGTGGAACAGCAACACTGGCACTTAGCGCGGCAACAGGTTTGGCATTAATATGAAGATTGGCAGAATTGTAGTTGATGGTGTAATTACTACTTAAAGCCAGCGTTCCTTGTTGAATGGCATAATCGCCTGCGGTTTCGCCCGCCACACGGCTTAGTGCGCCTGTAAAAGCATCGGTACCGATTAATGCAGGGCTGGAAACATAGGTAAATGCGGGATCAGCTGTTCCTTCTAGCTTCGTTTTGGCATCTGCATTTACCGTAATGGTTTTAGGCGCAATGGTTAATACCTGTTGTTTGGCAATTGCCGGGTTAAAGAAAGTATCGCCCGGTTGATTGGCCGTAATGGTTACCGTTCCTGCTTTTACAATGTGGATATCGTTATTGCTGATGGTGGCAATATTGGTATCGCTACTGGTATAAGTAATGTTAATGGCGGTATTATCGCTGGTCGCTCCTGCAACTAAATCAGGGTCGCCGTAAGTAGCAGTTCTTGTAGGCGCAAAGGTAATATTCTGGTCTTTCTTAACGGTAGCATCATCCCTGGTGTACCATATGGGCGAGGTAATGATCCGGCTTCCGTCGGCTTCTACAATATCAGCATAATAATAGCCTGTGGCCAGGTTGGCCAGTGCATTATCGGTATAGGTTAAACTTGCGGTTGGGCTGGTGGTTAATTCTACCGGGTTGGTACCGCTTCCAGGTGTTCCGTATAAAATCCGGATGCTGGTTACCGGACTTGTGGTAATCGAACTTACCGAGATCTGTGGTGCACCGGCGGTTTTAAAAACACTGCCTACCGGTTGCTTGTTAATGGTGAAAACCACTTTGGCTGCCGAATCTTGTGAAGCATAAAAACGCATCTTTTTAATGGCATCCAATAAATCGTTTTCGGTAAGGGCAGGAGCCAATACCACTAACCTGGCACGGGTGTGCTTACCAAAGGTTAAATTGTGGTTATCATGATCAATACTTGCACCGAGGTGATAGCCCTTAGCCAGCATGCGGTTATAATAGCTTAAATAGCTCATTGAGCTGGCGGGATCGGAATAGGTAACATTGGTTGAAAACGCAGGACCACTTTCTAAGGCCGCACCTACAATAGCGCTATCAGCACTTAAATCATATGTGGCCGATATGTTGTTAAAATCGGTTGTATTAGGGTGAGCCAAAGTAGCTACGGCATTTAAACCATGGCGGTTAATGATCCTGAATAAACCCGCTGGTCCGGTATAAGTACTTTTAGGTACATAAATCTGGTTTTCGCCGGGCTCCCAGCCGATCAGTGAATCGATGCCGTACACAATTACGTGTCCGCCACCACTGATTACGCCCCATTCCATACCGTGCAGCGCAACAAAAGTAGAAGTGGTTGCATTTTTGGCTGCAATGATACCCGGTTGCCAGTTGGCTAAAGACATGCCGGCCTGTGTATGGTTATGCTCTGATATCCCAAGGAAATCGAGGTTCATCGCCGTTTTGGCAAAAGCATAATCATCTTCCGGTTTTTTGGTTAAATCGTCTTTATTTCCGTCAGAATAACTGCTGTGACTGTGCAGGTTCCCATAGTAGAAATTGAGTTTGTTTACATCGAGGATACCGGTTTTAAAGTTTCCTAAAAGCGGCTGTGCGGTTAAATATAAAGGACCACCGCTGCAGGCACTGTTTACTGCATAGGTGAAAAAGTAATAATTGGTGTTCTGGGTTAAACCATTTCTGATAAATGAGGTGCCCGTTCCTCTTTTTACCACGATACCACCACCTAAAGCATCGCCTACATTATAAACCGTTTGGTTTACCGGTGCTGCGGTTAAGGTGTTACTGGTACTCATTACCACCAGGTATTCATCAGCTGCGCCAGCGGCTGTGAAAGAAGCCTGGATAAAGTTATAGTTGGCAGACGTAATGGTAAAACCTGTAGGCTGTGCGGTTGGAGTGGCACAGGGCAATAAGGTTTTAGTGCTTTGTGCTGCGGTTAAAATATTGGTGGTTAAATATTTTGGTCCGCCTGTACACGAAAGGTTGTTTAACGGAACAATAAAATAGTTGTAAGTAGTAGAACTGTTTAAATTGTTATCGGTAAAGGTGTTGCTTACAATTTTATTGATTACCGTACCCCCACCAAAAGAAGAACCAATGGCATAAGCGGTACCATCAACCGGAAGTGCACTCAAGGTAGCATTTAAACTTCTGATGATCAGGTATTCATTGGCATCGGCCGATTTAGTGAAAGTAGCGGTGATGCTGCCTGTGGTTACAGCGCTAAAAACCAATGCGGTTGCCGGGCTGCTTGGCGCAGCGCAGGCAGGTAAGTTAGGCGGGAAATGTACACCTAATTTATTGGCATCGTCGTCATCTATGGCATTTTGAACGGTAGCCAGTGGTGTTCTGGTCCAATCGTCGTCTACGTAAGTAGGACTAGGTGCGGTTACATTCAAACTTCTTACATAAGAAACATCTTTGGCGTTAACACCCTGCCCGAATGCATCGATAATGTTGTTATTGGCATCTAAAAGGGCCACGCCATCATTACCGTTAAAGTTGATTACGGTATTGCTGTTTAATATGGCACTGGAAGAGCTAAGGTAAGGCACTTCGGTATTGCTGTTGCCCGTATTGCCCAAAAGTACGGAGCCATGGGCCGGAATGGTAAAGTTTAAGTTTACCGTTTGTGAAGGTGTACCAGTGATGTTGATGTTACCCGCATCGCCCGAAATATTGTATAAAGCCAATTTTAACTGTGGTGATGCGGTATTGATCGGTGCATTGCTCAGGTTGGTCAGTTCGATCCATTTGTTTACAGAAGTGCCTTCGTAATATTGACTGATGATTATGGGTGCGCTTACCAGAGGAGGATTAGCAGTAGAGGCATTAACCGTGGCAACTGTGGTTTGTAAATTGCCGGCTGCATCCTGTGCCACTATATATAAGGTATACCCGGTGCCGATTGTTAAACCGGTGATGGATGCACTGGCATCGGTATTGGCGGTATTGGCAAACGATCCTGATTTTAAAGCTGCAGATCCGCTTCCATCCTGTGCGGCTTTCACCTGTGCAGGTGTTGGCGCAGTACCTCCTGAAAGGGCCAAAACATAATAGGTGGTACCTGCCTCGTTAATGTTGTTCACAAAATCGACTGAGGTAGTGGTAACTGTTGTGGTTTTCGGGTAAGTTGCTGCAGTAATTGGCGGAGTAACGTCGCCTCCAACACCGGTACCTGTAAGGGTAACATTGATGGAAGTTGCTCCGGTACTCGAAATCTGAACGTTGCCTGAAGATGGACCAACAACAGTTGGACTATATCTCACATAAACCGTTGGCGAAGCTGAAACTTCAGAAGTACTATAGGTTATGGCTGTGCTAAAAGTGCTGTTGTCTTTCGATACCGTAAAAGGTAAAGTTGTGGTCACATTGGTGTTGGCTGTGGTATTGCTGCCGCTTAAAGTAAAACTCTGTGCAGTAGAATTTGTTGCTATCGTTTGGTTTCCAAATGCCAAACCTGTTGGCGATGTTGATAAAACCGGTGTGGCAGGCCCGCCGCTTTTTGGGGTGATGCTAAAATTGTCGACCGCATAAATACCGTCGCTTCCTGAATCATCGGTATCTGTCCAGCGGATGTAAAATGTAGCACCATTTGCCCAGGTAACGGCGGTAATACTTCCAGAAATAGCCGTTTGATTTGCAGGTAGGTTTCCATCAACACCAGCGGCTGCGGTAGTTGTTGTTAACTTTTCGTTAAGGTCCATGCCGGTAAGTGGCAGCCAGGTGGCCGATGCATCGGCAATACCTGTGGCATTGAAACTGTATTCGAAATTTAGTTTTTCGTTAACCGTAGCTGTTGAACCGCTTCTCCACTGTTCCATCACACCCGATAAATCGATTGAAGTTACAGTTGTTCCGGTGTTATTCTGGAATCCGGCACCAAATCTTGGTACCAATGAACCAGAAGCCAGGCTTCCTAACGAACGGTCGGCCGCCCCGGCTGTTCCTGCGTTGTAAGCAGCGCCAGCATTTGATGAAGCGGTGTAAACCGTTAATGATAAGGCCGAACCAACGGCTGCGCCGCTTGTGCCACCGGCTTTAACGGCGCTCCATCCGGCAACTGTTGCAGTCCCGGTTGCCGTCATGCCGTCAAAATTTTCTGTTTTAGCGGTATTTATTGCCGTTAATGAAACCTGGGCAGATAAATAATTCGAGAAAACCAGAAAAAATAAAATGAGAAGTAAAGGTCTTTTCATATAATAAGTTTTGTTTACAACAAATGTATATGCAATTGCCTTATGATCAGATTAACTTAGTGTTAATTCGGTAAAATGTGGAAAAATAAATATAATATGGGGTAATTTTTTGATACCTCAGACGTTAATGTGCTTTTTTTTGGTGTTTTGGCTTAAATAGTCGACTGTACGATCATTGACAGATACTACAAATCGGCAACATCCCGACCGGAGCATTGATACGGCAGTGGCTCCGTGGTTTTTGCTTCTAAACAATTTTCTGTCATCCTGAGGCGCGAAGGATCTCTGCGTAATTAACCACTACCTTCATTTATGCATTATTCTTAATACGGTCGTCATCCGATAGCTATCGGATCCCGCGCAGGCGGGAACCTTAAAGCGGTCGCTATTCTTTGCTCAAGGCTTAGGCTTGCCTCGGTTAGCCACCGAAGGGCTTTTACTTTTTCCTTGATGAAAAAGTAACAAACCTGAGCGCAGCGAAAGCATGCCTACCTTAAACAATAACAATAACAAGGCATAACTGAAAGGCTTGGAACTGATGTCGGATAAATTCGTCAAAGCTTTTTGGGTCGCCAGCACAAGCCCCCGATGAAGGATCGGGGAGGGCGTGCTGCCTCGGGGTAGTGGTAGGTTGAAAGGAGGTGCAAAAGCTTTAACGTTTTCTCCTTCCATCAGTTCCGAGGCCGGATAGCAGGGAGCAGATAGCATGGTGCACAATGCAGGGTGCGGTAATTTGTTTTTTAGTCCTTTCCCTTTCAGGGGAAAGGTGCGGATAGGCGGATAGGGGTTTAGGGCGCTCGCTATAATACGGTCGTCATTCGATAGCTATCGGATCCCGCACAGGTGGGAAGCGGTATTGTTGTCTTTGAGGACTTTGTGTCGTTGGGTTTTAAAGCTATGGGTGGGAACTCCCCTCCTTCAGGAGGGGTTGGGGGAGGTTTTGCTCCAGGCTCGGTCTTGCCTCGGCTACCGATAGAAATCGGTACAGGTCTACCGCCGCCGAGGGGCTCTTACCTTTTTCTTGATAAAAAGGTAACCAAACCTGAGCGTAGCGAAAGCATGACTACCTTTAAAAACAACAAACACCAAGGCATAAATCAAGGCTTGCATCCGTTTTTTATGTGATCGTATTGTTTTTTATAGGTATAAAAGATTGTTGCGCAATTCTTGTAAAAACCTACGGAAATCTTAATTGCGGCAGTATCGAGGCTCTTGCCCTTACTTATCCCACCGCTCCCGCTTGATCCTGCCTTGGGCTGTGGGGTAATGAGGGGAAGTGCACAGATTTCCGTGCTTTTTCCTACGAAAATCTGCTAGGCCGGATAGCAGGGTGCAGATCGCATGTAGCATATTGTAAGGTGCAGAGACAGGCATCCGTAGATTGATTACGCTGAAACTATGAGGGGTATGTCGGGTCGTCATCTCGACCGCAGTGTTCCAGGGGAACTCCTTTGGAGGAGAGATCTTTGGACCTGATTCTTACTAAGAAAATTTGCTAGGCCGATAGCATGGTGCACAATGCAGGGTGCGGTAATTTGTTCTTTAGTCCTTTCCCTTTCAGGGGAAAGGTGCCGATAGGCCGATAGGGGTTTAGGGCGCTCGCTATAATACGGTCGTCATCCGATAGCTATCGGATCCCGCACAGGTGGGAAGCGGTATTGTTGTCTTTGAGGACTTTGTATCGTTGGGTTTTAAAGCTATGGGTGGGAACTCCCCTCCTTCAGGAGGGGTTGGGGGAGGTTTTGCTCCAGGCTTAGGCTTGCCTCGGTTAGCCACCGAAGGGCTTTTGCTTTTTTCAGTTGTGTATATGTTTTTATAGGCCTTCAAGCTTGCTTCGCAGGTTTCCTTGATGAAAAAGTAACAAACCTGAGCGCAGCGAAAGCATGCCTGCCATTAAAACAACAAACGCAAAGGCATAACTGAAAGGCTTGGACCTAATGTCGGATAAGCAAGCCAGCATGGTGCCTAAAACCCGCACGATACAATGCAATCCGACAAATTCGAATGAAATTACAAATAGGATACAACCTGTTTTAAGCACTAAATATTCATCTTCGGAGAGCCCACTTTGTTACTAAGCCTGATTGAAACGGAAAGCCCGCATCCCGATTTTAATCGGGGAGGACTTGAAGTGTAAAGCAGGGCTGGAGGCCGCCACAGGGAACTGAAACCGTCACTTCCAAAAAAAAGCAATCTAACAGGCCTGTAAAATAGGCGATCTGGCTTACACGATAATAAGCTTACAAATATTCTTCTATATTTCCTTTACCCTCGCGGATCACTTCGAACTCGCCTGTTGTACAGTCGATTACGGTAGAGGCTTCATTATCGCCAAAACCGCCGTCGATTACCAGGTCGACCAGGTCTTCGTATTTTTCGTGGATCAATTCCGGGTCAGTAGAATATTCGATTACATCATCATCATCCTTTATCGAAGTAGATAGGATAGGGTTACCCAGTTCTTTTACAATACAACGGGCAATGTTGTTATCGGGCACACGGATACCCACCGTTTTTTTATTGGAACTCAATAGCTTGGGTACGTTGTTGTTCGCATTGAAAATAAAGGTAAATGGTCCTGGTAAAGCTTTTTTTAACACCCTGAATGTGGTATTATCAATCGGTTTAATGTAATCCGAAATGTGCTTTAAATCGTGACAGATGAAAGAGAAATTGGCCTTTTCAGGTTTTATGCCACGTATTCTGCAAATTTTTTCGATCGCTTTCGGATTGGTAATGTCGCAGCCCAAACCATAAATGGTATCGGTAGGATAGATGATCAGGCCACCTTTCTTTAACACTTCAACAACTTGTTCAATGGCTCTTTCGTTGGGGTTTTCTGGATAGATCTTAATAAGCATAGCGTAAAAATAACAAATTAATACGTTTGTTGTTTAAATAACATTAATCATAAGCATTCTAAATATGTACAAATAATTGTACAGTTTTTTTATTATCTTTAATTTTGAAGATTATTAAGAAGTACTATGGAAATCACAAATTACACCTCATTCAGACAAAGTTTAAAGTCTTATTTAGATAAGGTTTTTACAAATCATACCCCCTTATTTGTTACCCGGGCAAAAGGAGAAGATGTTGTTGTGCTATCTAAAGCAGATTATGATAGTATGCAGGAAACTTTTTATTTGTTAAAAAGCCCAAAAAATGCAATTAGACTTGAGCAGGGACTAAAAGATTATGAGGATGGTTTAGCCAAGGAGCAAGACTTGATCGATAATGATTAAATTGTTTCTCGATGGTGCATGGGAGGATTATCTCTATTGGCAATCGGTTGATAAATCGGTTCTGAAGAAAATAAATGCTTTGATAAAAGAAATCGAACGTACACCTTTTGAAGGTACCGGGAAACCTGAACCACTAAAACATCAATATTCTGGATGGTGGTCGAGGAGGATTAATTTAGAACATAGACTTGTTTACAAAGTAGAGGATAATAAAATTATCCTTTTACAGTGCAGGTATCATACTTAACAATAACAACATGAGAAAAGCTTTCGTCGCGATTGCCGCATTTTTAATCGCCCTAACCATTATGTTGGGCTTGTATCATCCCTTTTTGTGGTGGACATTCATTTTTACAGGTCCTTTTGTAATTCTTGGTATATACGATTTATATCAGCCCAAGCACAGTATCGTAAGAAATTATCCGGTTTTTGGCCGTTTAAGATACTTTATGGAAGAATTGAGGCCGAAAGTTTACCAGTATTTTGTAGAGAGCGATACGAACGGTACGCCTTACAGCAGGTTAAACCGCTCATTAATCTATCAACGTGCTAAAAAAGATAACGATACCATTCCATTCGGAACGCAGTTAAATGTTTACGATAATGGCTACGAATGGTTAAGCCATAGTATTGCGGCCATTTCTCACCACGAATTAAACTTAGATCCACGTGTTATGGTCGGCGGTCCGGATTGTAAGAAACCTTACTCTGCGAGTATCTATAATATATCGGCCATGAGCTTTGGCTCATTAAGTCAGAATGCCATTCTGGCTTTAAACGGTGGTGCTAAAATGGGCAACTTTGCACACAATACGGGTGAAGGTGGAATCAGCGATTATCACCGTCAGCCAGGTGGCGATTTGATCTGGCAGATTGGTACCGGTTATTTCGGTTGCCGTAATGCCGATGGTACCTTTAATTATGATGCTTACGCTGAAAGGGCACAAACCGACCAGGTAAAAATGATCGAGATTAAACTTTCGCAAGGTGCTAAACCTGGTCACGGTGGGATGCTGCCAGCCAGTAAGGTAACACCAGAAGTCGCCAGGATCCGTTTAGTGCCCGAAGGTAAAGATGTATTGTCGCCACCCGCTCACTCGGCATTTAATACCCCGATCGGTTTATTGGAGTTTGTGAAGAAACTCCGCGATTTATCGGGCGGTAAACCCGTAGGA
Organism: Pedobacter sp. R-06; assembly: GCF_049913135.1. Classification (NCBI taxonomy): domain Bacteria; kingdom Pseudomonadati; phylum Bacteroidota; class Sphingobacteriia; order Sphingobacteriales; family Sphingobacteriaceae; genus Pedobacter; species Pedobacter sp. R-06. Next base: position 1,313,552 of record NZ_CP183977.1, read on the forward strand.
TTTAAATTGTGTATCGGTCGTAAAAGCGAGTTTTATGCCATTTGTAAAGCCATGGTAGAAACCGGTATTTATCCTGATTTTATTACTGTTGATGGTGGCGAAGGCGGAACAGGTGCTGCCCCACAGGAGTTTTCGAATTCGGTAGGTATGCCTTTGCGCGAAGGTGTAGCTTTTGTATACGATGTTTTGAATGGTTTTGATCTGAAAAAACACATTAAAATTATCGCCTCGGGTAAAGTGGCAACAGGTTTCGACCTGGTTAAAAATATAGCCCTTGGTGCCGATATGTGTAATGCTGCCCGCGGAATGATGTTCGCTTTAGGTTGTATTCAGGCTTTGGAATGTAATAGTAATACCTGCCCAACAGGCGTAGCTACACAGGATCAGAGTTTAATGAAAGGCCTTGTGGTAGAAGATAAAACCGTTCGGGTTAAAAACTTCCATAACTTAACCGTAGCCAGTGCGGTAGAATTATTGGGTGCAGCAGGTTTAAGAGAGACACACCAGTTAAGCAGGGCGTATATCAATAGGAGGGTGAGTCCGAGTGTAATGCAGAGTTATTTGGAGAGTTTTCCATATATCCCGGCAGGCAGCTTGTTAAAAACACCTTACCCAACACGTTACGAATTGGGCATGGCGCTGAGCACTTCGGCGAGTTTTGCCCCAACCGATTATAAGGTTTCGGCGGTAGATTATGCACATGCTAATCCGTATGGTGATACGATGCATGATGATGGAAGATAAATAGCGGGCGACTTCCGAAGTCTGAAAGGCCGGGAGTAGGGGCTCGTAAGTCTGGAGAGGGAATTTTTTAGCTGTTTTTTTGAAAAGCAAGGGCAGTGGTTCTTGGCTTCATTCAGCCCTGCTTTCCATTACAAGTCCGCACTCGTTCCTCGTTTGCGTGCTTTTCATTACAATCAGGTTTATTTCGCAGGGATAGAAAAACTATTAATGTCGAAACACCACCAAACGTTCCGGCGGGAACGATCGCTTGATAGAATTTGTTTTAATCCGGTTGTCATCCTGAGTTCATCTCAGGATCTTTATAGCAGGATAGCTACTGAAACAAGTTCGGTATGATGGGACCCTTTCTCTCGATCGTCACCCTGAGTTTAACTCAGGGTCTTGATAACGAAAGTAGCAGGATAGATACTGAAACAAGTTCAGTATGACGGACCCCCTCTCTCGATCGTTACCCTGAGTTTAACTCAGGGTCTTGATAACGAAAGTAGCAGGATAGCTACTGAAACAGGTTCAGTATGACGGACCCCTTCTCTCGATCGTCACCCTGAGGGGTAATTTATTGTATAAAAATCAATATGAGTGACATACAATCGTTTCCCTTTTCCTACTGCTCGGTCTTGCCTCGGCTCGCCGCCGCCGAAGGGCTCTCTTTTTGGCATCAAAAAGAAACAAAAACTGCCGGCTGAAAATTTTTCTTTCGAAGCTAGTGGGTTGGCTTAGACAGTGCAGCCCGAAAAATTTGTTAGGCCGGATTTAAGCAGAACGGAGATATCGTGCTATGGCCTAGCTGGATGGAAATACTAAAGCAGCTAAAGTTTTGATTAATAATGATTTGCAAATAACGTCAATGGTAGTTTAGCTCAGGGTCTTGATAACGAAAATAGCAGGATAGATACTGAAACAGGTTCAGTATGACGGACCCGCCCACTCGATCGTCACCCTGAGTTTAGCTCAGGGTCTTAATAACGAAAGTAGCAGGATAGATACTGAAACAAGTTCAGTATGACGGAATATGGAAATAAATTAAGGTTCCTTATCTTTCACGATCGCCTTACTGTTTCAGACATTCGGAGTCAGCATCTTTATTGTAAGAAAACTAAATGAATTAAAATTTATGGAACGAGGTGGATGCGTTTACATATTAACGAATCATACACATACGGTTTTATACGTCGGTGTAACATCTGATTTATATTTCAGAATAGTCGAACATAAGGAGAAGAAATATCCCGATTCATTTACAGCCAAGTATAACTGTAATAAACTCGTTTATTATGAACAGTTTGATTCTATTGAGGAAGCTATCGCAAAAGAAAAGCGGTTAAAAAACTGGAAACGGGCTTGGAAGATAAATTTGATTAATCAAAATAACCCAAATTGGGAGGATTTCTTTGAAACCCTCGAATAAAGTTGAAATTCAATCCCTTCAATCCGTCACCCTGACCTGTAGCGCAGCGAAAATCTACGCAGTAAATTCATTTTCAGTGTCTTGATAACGAAAATAGCAGGATAGATACTGAAACAGGTTCAGTATGACGGACCCCTTCTCTCGATCGTCACCCTGAGTTTAGCTCAGTGTCTTGATAACGAAAATAGCATGATAGATACTGAAACAAGTTCAGTATGACGGCCCCCTCTCTCGATCGTCACTCTGAGTTTAGCTCACGGTCTTGATAACGAAAATAGCGGGATAGATACTGAAACAAGTTCAGTATGACGGACCCCTTCTCTCGATCGTCACCCTGAGTTTAGCTCAGGGTCTTAATAACGAAAGTAGCAGGATAGATACTGACACAAGTTCAGTATGATGGGACCCGTTCCCTCGCATTGTAAATCGAAATAATTTTATAGAAAAAAAGGAGTCAAGTTTTTTTAAACTTGACTCCTTTGATAATGGGCTATTTGTTTTCCCTAAACCCTAAACCCTAAACCCTCTTAAAATTCCGCGTTTTTAGGGAACCTTGGGAAAGCAATTACATCGCGGATGTTGGTCATTCCGGTTACAAACAATACCAAACGTTCGAAACCTAAGCCAAAACCCGAGTGCGGAGCTGATCCAAAACGGCGGGTATCTAAATACCACCAAAGTTCTTCCTGTGGAATGTTTAAATCTTCCATGCGTTTAGTTAAACGGTCTAAACGTTCCTCACGTTGCGATCCGCCAATCATTTCGCCAATACCCGGGAATAAAATATCCATTGCTGCAACAGTTTGTCTGCCTTCAGCATCTGGCTCATTCTGGCGCATGTAGAATGATTTAATATCAGCAGGATAATCCGTTAAGATTACCGGTTTTTTAAAGTGTTTTTCTACCAGGTAACGTTCGTGCTCGCTTTGTAAATCGGCACCCCATTCATCAATCAGGTATTTAAACTGTTTCTTCTGGTTTGGTTTAGAAGATTTTAAAATCCTGATCGCCTCAGTATAGGTTAAACGTTCAAACTCGTTGGCTAAACAGAAATCGAGTTTTTCTAACAAGCTAAATTCGCTGCGCTCGTTCTGTGGTTTTTGTTTGTCCTCTTCGGCCAAACGTGCGTTTAAGAATTCTAATTCATCCTTGCAGTTATCTAAAGCATATTTAATTACATACTTCATCATATCTTCTGCAAGCTGCATGTTATCTTCCAAATCGGCAAAGGCAACTTCTGGCTCAATCATCCAGAACTCGGCCAGGTGGCGTGTGGTATTTGAGTTTTCTGCCCTAAAAGTAGGTCCGAAAGTATAAATCTGTCCGAAAGCCATTGCTGCTAACTCACCTTCCAGCTGACCAGATACGGTTAAGTTGGTTGCACGGGCAAAGAAATCCTGCGAGAAATCTACTTTACCATCATCTGTACGTGGTGTATTATCAAAATCTAAAGTGGTTACCTTGAACATTTCGCCGGCACCTTCTGCATCACTTGCGGTAATTACAGGCGTGTGCATGTATACAAAGCCACGTTCGTTGTAGAATTGGTGGATGGCAAATGCCAAAGCATGACGTACTTTAAAAACGGCATTAAAAGTATTGGTACGGAAACGCAGGTGTGCAATTTCGCGTAAAAACTCTAAACTGTGTTTTTTTGGTTGCAATGGGAATTTTTCAGGATCGCTATCACCTAAAATTTCTACAGTTGTTGCCTTAATCTCAACAGTTTGACCTTTACCTAAAGATTCTACCAATTTACCTGTTGCAGAAATGGCTGCACCAGTAGTTATTCTTTTTAACAGCTCATCGGGTAAATTATTAAAATCGATCACCACCTGGATATTGCTCATGCAAGACCCGTCATTTAATGCAATAAACTGATTATTACGGAAAGTTCTAACCCATCCCATAACCGTTACCTCTGTGTCAAATGCTGTCGACTTTAATAAATCTTTAATTTGCTGTCTCTTAATCATATTGTTATTTGTAAAAGGCGCAAATTTAGAAAAAAAAGTTTATCAGTTGGCAGTTTGCGGGTTTCAGTTGACAGTTTTTTTAGCATTAAGCAAAATCAGACTGTTAATTGCCAATTGAAAACGGCCAACTATTATAGTAAATTCTTATCTTGAAAAGATTATAGATAAAAACAATTTTAGCATATCCATCTACAGCGCCCCATGAATAAGTTTGATATAGATAAACAAACCTTGGCTGATTTAAACATATTTGAGGTTTATGGTTTAGATAAAAGTGTTTTTTCATTATTCAATTTTACTTCGACAATTAAAGGCAGGGATAAACTGATCGATATTTTTAGAACACCATCTACTGATATTCAGGTCATTAACGAACGACAGCATGTTGTAAAATATCTTTCAGGTTATTCGGGTAATTTAAATTTTGATCGCACCAACATCGATTTTGTTGAAAGCTATCTGATGCAATATGCTAAAATCAAGTCTTATTCCAGGATATCCGCATTAGCTAAGTCTGTCAATTATTTCTTTTATCCAAACCAGGGTTATTACTTAAAAGAGAAAGGTATAAAAGAAATAATTTTTTTGCTTAAAAAGCTGGGCGAGGTTTTTGCCGGATTGAATGATAAAGATAAACCTGAACTGGCGAAAGAATTTGATGATGTTGTATTCACCTTATTTAAGCAGGTATTAGTTAAAAGTATTGTTGAACGCAAAGAAAAGAAGATCAGCATATTCGAATTAGAGGAACTTGATTTTATTTTTAAGAAAACTGAGCTGAAAACGATCAAGAAGTTTTTAGACATAATCTACCAGGTAGATGCTTATTTTTCTATTGTTCTGGCCGCCAGAAAGTTTAAATTAACCCTGCCAAATGTAAATTTAAAAGCGCGTCATTTTCATATCAGTGGCGTTTTTCATCCTTTTTTAAGTAATCCTGTTGCTAATGATATTGAATTCGGAACGGAGAAAAATATCTGCTTTCTTACGGGGAGTAATATGGCTGGAAAATCTACTTTTTTAAAGTCTGTTGGTATATCTGTTTATTTGGCGCATTTAGGGCTTCCGGTTCCTGCAAAATACATGGAAACGAGTATTTGGCAAGGGCTAATATCGACTATAAATTTGCCCGATAATTTGAATCAAGGCTATAGTCATTTTTACAATGAAGTTTTAAGGGTAAAACATGTTGCTGAGAAGATTAAGATCTCTAAAAATATTTTCGTAATTTTTGATGAGTTGTTTAGGGGTACAAATGTAAAAGACGCTTTTGATGGGTCTTTATCTGTAATTAAATCATTTTCTAAAATAGAAGATTGTTGTTTCATGATTTCGACTCATATTATTGAGGTTGCCGAAATGCTGAAAGATAATAAAAACATCATGTTCAAATATCTTTTCACTAAAATGAAAGATAACAAACCTGCATTTACTTATAACCTGATGGATGGGATTACCGATGAACGGATAGGGATGTGGATTATTGAAAATGAAAAGATCGATGAAATTTTAAGCAGTAGAGCCATTAGCTAAGTCTCTACTGCTTTGTTTTTCTAATCAATTGAACTGCTAACTGCCAGCTGCAAATTGCCTACTGTTGTTGTTGTTGTTGTTGTTGCATCGCTTCCATATATTGCTGATAGCTGTTTTGTGTTCTTGCAGTGGTTATTATTCCGGATGGTTTAGTGTAATTCACTTCTTTTGGCTGAAAATAAGTTTCATTATCATTAAAGTCTTCATCGTTATAACCTACTGATACGTTAACTTCCATAATATGTTCGAAACCACCTTTGTAAACCCCTTTTACTGGTGAGCAATCGGCAAAATTACGGCCCACTGCGAGGCGTACATGGTTTTCGTTGGCAATACAGTTATTGGTGGGATCTAAACCCAGCCAGCCATATTCTGGTAAATAAGCCTCAGCCCAGGCATGGGTTGCGCCCTCGCCCCGCATGCCATCTCTGTTGGGGCATATATAACCGCTCACATATCTTGCCGGGATGCCCGTTAAACGCAACATGGCGGTTAGTACATGGGCAAAATCCTGACAAACACCTGCTCTAAGTTTTAAAATTTCATCTATGGTGGTGTCAACAGCGGTTACACCCTTAATGTATTCGAAATTATTGAAAACATCGGCGCAATATTTTATTGCGGTTTGATAGGGGGTATCTTCAGCATCTTTAATCTTAAGCGCAGTTTCTTTCAGCTGGTTGATGCCCTCGAAGCTTTCTTGTCGCAAGTAATCGATATATGGCACTTCGAATTTTAGGACGCTTAAACTGTTCCACTGCTCACTGCTAAACATATCGTCTTGCGGCAATGGCTTCGGGAAGGTTTCTACACTTACTTTAGAGAAAATTTTCAGCTGGGTATGTGGCTCATTTTGGGTAAATGTGCCTACTTCATTGCCATAGTAATCGATAAAGATTTCAATTTCCGGGCTTCCGGAGATATTCAGGTCGTGTTTAACCACCTTTTGGAAATCATCCTTAATCGGAAATAAAATAATCTGATTTGCACTATCCCGAACAGGCAATTCGTATTTGTAATTGGTGATATGTTTGATTTTGAAAATTGGCATATTGGTTTTTATTATTATAGGTTACCACAGATAAAAAAGATAAGCACCGATCATAAATCAATAAAAGAATAGTATCTGTGCTTAAAAATTTATGAATTTGCGAAATAATATTCGTTTAGCAGGTTTCCGATGCCGAAAAGTTCAGCTCTGATCTCTGTAAGGTAATGATGCAGCTGCTCTTCGTTCATGGTATTTACCGAGCTATAGGTAATCATGCTTTTTAAACGCCCTATTTTAAAAGATAAGTTGTTGTAATGTTCGATATTGCTTTCGCTTTTTAACCGGTTAAAATACCTTTCGATATTATGCATCGCATACAATGCCGACCTTGGAAAATCATTGTTGAGCATGACTAATTCGATGATGTTTTTTGCGTCGAAACCTTGCCTGTAAGTTTTTAGGTATAGCTCATAACCACCTAATGATAGCAATAAATGTTTCCAGTAGGATATATCCGTCAGCAGATCCGGATTGCTGCTTATCGAGCTGAATTTAATATCGAGAATATCGACTGACTGTATGCTTCTCTCCAGGTGTTTGCCAATATTCATAAAACTTCTGCTTTCGCCGCGCTCCATCACACTGTCGGCAGTTCCGTTATATAACATTACTTGTTTAATCAAAACATCCAGGGCGGTAACAGGATCATCTTTCTGTACGTACCACAATAATTTCTCGTCTTTTACCGCATGGTAATATTCGTTTAAACACTGCCATAAATCTTTAGGGATATGTTCCTGAACACTCCGTGCATTTTCCCTTGCCAGGGTAACGATGTTTAAAATAGAATTTTGATTCTCGCGGTTTAACAAGAGGTATTCTATTACCGCCCGGCTATCGTGCTGGATATTCAATAATTCATTTTCGTCATCTGAAGAAAAAATCCTGATGACGGGCTTCCAGGTAAATTCCTGTATGGTATCTTGTGAGGAAGCATAATTTGTTTTTAACATGCGCAGCATACCATCGCTGCGCTCAACATATCTGCTTAGCCAATATAAGCTTGATGCAACTCTACTTAACATATTCTGTATTCTAAGAAGTTAAAACCCATGTATCTTTACTGCCACCGCCCTGCGAGCTGTTTACGACCAGCGAACCTTCTTTTAGAGCCACCCTGGTTAAGCCACCCGGCACAATTGAAATGCCATCCGGTCCGTTTAAGGCGAAAGGACGAAGGTCGATTCTGCGTGGCGCCAGTTTTCCGTTGATAAAACACGGTGCTGACGACAGGCTTATGGTAGGTTGGGCAATAAAATTGCGGGGATCTTTCAGTACTTCGATTTTGTATTCGTCAGTTTCCTGCTCGCTGGCAGCGTGCCCCATTAACATGCCATATCCACCACTTCCATTGGTTTTTTTTATGACCATTGTATTGATGTTTTCAAAAACATAATCGAGCTCGTCTTTATTGCTGAGCTGGTAAGTGGGTACATTCTTGAGTATGGGTTCTTCATTCAGGTAGTACCTGATCATATCTGGTACATAAGTATAAACGGCTTTGTCGTCGGCTACGCCATTGCCTATTGCATTAATAATGGCTACATTACCTTTGCGATAGGCACCCATTAGGCCGGCAACACCCAATACGCTGTTCGGATTAAAAACCAGCGGATCAAGATAGTCGTCGTCTACACGGCGATAAATCACATCAACCTGTTGCAGGCCAGTAGTGGTTTTCATAAATACCTTTTGATTTTTAACCACCAGATCACGTCCCTCTACCAGTTCTACCCCCATTAAGCGGGCCAGGGTGGTATGTTCGTAATACGCAGAATTATACATGCCGGGGCTTAACAGTACAATTGTTGGATTCGAAACAGCTCTGGGAGAGAGGCTCATTAAATTTTTATATAATATGGCAGGATATTCGGTTACACTCCTTACGCCGCATTGCGGAATAAGGTCGGGGAATAATCTTTTGGTGATTTCCCTGTTCTCGAGCATATAGCTTACGCCCGAAGGTGTGCGCAGGTTGTCTTCTAATACATAAAATGTTCCGTCATGATCTCTTATCAGGTCTATCCCTGCAATGTGGATATAGATATCGTGTAATACATTTACATTGTGCATCTCTCTTAAAAAATGCGGGCAAGAATAAATTACATTTATGGGGACAATCTGGTCTTTTAAGATAAATTGATTGCTATAGATGTCTTTTAAGAAAAGATTCAGCGCTTTTAGGCGTTGTTTTATTCCTTTTTCTATAAAACTCCACTCTGCTGATGTAATAATTCTCGGGATAATATCAAAAGGAAAGATTTTTTCGATGCCTTCGCCGCTATCATATACCGTAAAGGTAATGCCCTGGCTCATGAACAGCTTTTTGGCTAATTCTTCCTTTTTGTTCAGGTTTTCGAGCGATTCTTTAGAGAAATTGTTGATGAAGTTTGAATAATGATCTCGGTAATGATCACTGTTTAGGAACATTTCATCATAAGTTTTGGGATGATTTAAGTAATTTTTTATAAAATCTTCGATCATTTTGCTTAAATATTTCCTTAAATTATGATTTTGTAAGTAAAAAACTAATGTTTTTATGTTAAAAATTAATTTTTATATGATTTATATCCATTTCGATTATTTTTTATGTCTGTATTTTAGTGTTTTATGTATTTTATATTAAAATATTTAAATTTTTTAATAAAAATTCTTGCTAATATGAATAAAGTTTGTACTTTTGTAATGCTCGTTAATTATTATTATATATTTGGTTTAAAAAAAGCGCTGGTAACGGCGCTTTTTTTACAAAAGTATCAAGACTTATTCATAATCAACATAAACCAAACACCCTAAACCAGAAAGCTCCAGTAAAAACTGGAGCTTTTCTTTTTATTATAGGTTGTTAATCTCGATCCGATAGTTATTGGATGAAGCGTAGCGAAATGGAGCGTTCTCAAAGAAAAGTCGTCATTGCGAGAAGGCTTTTTCAGCCGACAGCCTGTCCCGATCTCGGGAAAGCAATCTTACAACGATCGCTATTAGCATGCGCTTTAAGATTGCTTCCCCGAGAAAGTCGAGGCAGGCGCTCGTTCCTCCTCGCAATGACGATTCCTCATAGGGAATCTAAGTGCATAAAAAAAAAGCTACCCTAATTTTAATCAGGATAGCTTTCAATATATGTTTTGTTGTTGTTATTCTTCTGAATAGGTGATTTTGTTCACGTGTTTATCAATTTCCCATCTTCCTGTGCCTTCTTCGCCAATTACTTCGAATAATTCTAATGCCCTGCGTGCTTTATATTCTTCTTCACGTTGCTCTTTCAGGAACCAGTTTAAGAATTCCATGGTTACAAAATCCTGTTCTTTATGGCATTTAGAAGCCAGGTTTTTAAAGCTTTGGGTAATGGCGATTTCTGCTTCTAAAGCATCTTCGAAAACTTCCCTAAATCCGGCAAATTCGGTTTTGATACCGGAAACCTCCGGAGATATTGCGTTTCCACCCATATCCAAAACATATTTGAACAATTTAAGCTGGTGTACTCTTTCTTCTTCAGATTGCTTTAAGAAATAATCTGCTGAAAAGTCGAATCCATTTTGGTCGCACCAAGATGACATTGATAAATATAGTGATGAAGAGTGGGCTTCTTTTTTGATCTGCTGATTTAATAATGTTTCGATATCCTGTGATATTAAACATTTAATGCGCATTAAGTCTTTCATAATTTTCTTTGCTTAACTAATGATACAAAGGTAACATCAAATTAACCATATTGTGTGATTTATTTGCTATATGAAATTAGTCTAAATTGCTGATAATTAGTTATTTGTAATCAGTTTAAATAAGGAGGAAGGGAGGGTGGGTAATGTAAGATGCATGACGGAAAATGTATGAATAACGCCAAACGGGTAGTGCTTGAGGATCAGAAGGATAAAGATCGGTTTTAGTTGGCAATTTTTCAGTTAACAGTTTTCAATTGGTAATTTTCATTTGTAGTTTTCAATGAATTAAGTCCATGAGAATAACTGAGGAGTTGAGAATAGGATAGTATATTGAAATTTACCTCGTGATTGTCATCATGCGAAATAACTTATTGTATAAAAACAATATTAATTAATGAGAGGGATTTTAGCGAATTGATAGGCCGCGAAGAATCGTCATCTCGACCGTAGCGGAGAGATCTTTTAGTCTAGTTCAAAGATCTCTCCACTACGCGGTGCTCCGGTCGAGATGACGCCGATTTTTAGAATCAGTGAATGGTAGTTTATCTCAGGATCTTTCCGATATAATAGATACTGAAACAAGTTCAGTATGACGCGCCGAATGGATTGAACGAAAAATGGATGTAATTAATACAGTACAGTTGACAATTTTCAATTGGTAGTTTAATATAAGCAGTTAATCTTTTTAAGCAATTGACCGATTAACCAATTTATATAGTTAACTAATTATTCTTACCATTAAGAAGTTAAAAAAATTAAGGTTTGAGTGAGGTTTGTGTGCAATTATGGCTATGAGCCATGCATTATAGAATTACTGTCTGTTAGGCGGTTTAAACAATTAACCTATTAACCAATCTGAACTTGCCAATAAACTAATGACCAATGACTAATGAACCATTGAACTAACGACTAATAAACCAGTCTATAAAGGCAATCGCTGATGAGGTGATTTAGTTTGAACATGGTAAAAGTACCTTGTAACAAATCTTTTAAAGCGATAATTTCTAAGGCACTTAATAAATAGATGTGTTCGCAGCCATTAAAGGTAACCAGTTCGAAATCGGCTTTGCGGGTGTTTAAAAGGAGTGCTTCAATATCAATATCTTCTACAACCTTTTTTAATTTTTGAAGCGACAGGCAATTGAAGCGTGCAAATTTGCCGCCAAAATCTACGTAAAAGCAGTTTAATTTATCTGATTGATAAATAGAGCCATGGGTATTTGAGAATACGTTAACCAGTTCATTAATATCGATACACGCTTTTTCCATCGGTTACAAAAATTGGTATTATTTAGATTAAATACAAATAAAAATGAAAATAAATTTGAGAAGTGCAGGGCGGGGAGCGTTTGGCGGTACAAAAACGATATGGGGGAAGGTGTTTATTTGATTTTAAAGATCATGTGATGGTATAATCCGCCCATAAATTCTTTTTCATTTTGAATAACAAAGCCCATATTCTGGTAAAGCTTTAATGCCCGGTCGTTGTTCTGTTCTACCAATAAGCCAGCAGTATGGTGACCAAGTTGTTCGGCCCAATCAATTCCTGCTTTAATGAGCTGTTTTCCTATTCCCTTTCCCTGGGCCAGTGGATTAACACTAATGGTATCGAGGTAAAATTCCCCGCTTTGGGTCTCGGTGCCCTGATCGGTGTTATTGGCCTGGTAATGCTCAGCCAGGTACGCTAAAAAGGGCTGGCGAAGCTTTAGGAGTTTGCTGCCATCATAGGCATTTAAAGATCCCAGGATTTTACCCTCATCTTCAAAAACCAAGGTGTTTTGGTAACTGTATTGGTTGTCCTTTTGTTGAAAGAAGTGTTTAAAGATCTGATTAATTATTTCATCATCTTCAACATTGGTTAATTTCTTCGCCAGTTTGTCCATCGCCTGAATAATCAGTGGTGCAACTTCTTCTGTATCTGCAGGTTTGGCTGGTCTGATCATCTAAATATCGCTTAGGCTAAAGGTTTCGGCAACTCGGATACCTTTTTCTGTTCTTTGTAAAGTGCAGCATTCGTTAACAGGATCGTGCTCCAGATATAATATATAGTTGTTGTTAACGGCTTCTTCTAAAAAGGCTTGTTTCTCGGTCAATGTTTTTAAAGGAAACATATCATAAGCCATTACATAGGGCAGGGGAAGGTGACCAACCGAAGGTAAAAGATCGGCCATGTACACGATGGTTCTGCCTTTGTAATTGATTTTGGGCAACATCATGGCATCGGTGTGACCGTAAACAAAGCCGATATTGATATTTTTCTGCCATTCGATATTTTCTTTTTCATCAATAAATTTAAGCTGTCCGCTTTCCTGGATCGGCAGAATGTTTTCTTTTAAGAAAGAAGCTTTTTCCCTCGCATTTGGCTCCACTGCCCATTGCCAGTGTTTTTCATTACTCCAATAAAGCGCATTTTTAAAGGCTGGGATCAGCTTGTCGTTTTCTCTTACTATTGCCCCACCCACATGATCAAAATGAAGGTGTGTGAGGAAAACATCGGTAATATCGGCCATACTGAAACCCAATCGTGTCAGCGATTTTTCCATCGAGTCGTCCCCATGCAGGTAATAATGACTGAAAAACTTTTCGTCCTGTTTGCTCCCGATACCGGTATCCACTAAAATCAATTGACTACCTTCTTCAATTAAAAGGCAACGCATGGCCCAGGTGCAAAGGTTGTTTGCGTCAGCTGGGTTGGTTTTTTGCCAGATGGCCTTGGGGACAACGCCGAACATGGCACCACCATCGAGTTTAAATAAGCCTGTGTTTATGGTGTGGAGTTTCATTTAGGGTTTAGGTTTAGGGTTTAGGGTTTAGGGTTTAGGGTTTAGGGTTTAGGGTTTAGGGTTTAGGGTTTAGGGTTTAGGGTTTAGGGTTTTTAAAAAAATGGCCTATAAAAATAAGAAAACCCTTTAGGATTAACTAAAGGGTTTTTATAATAATTGGGTTTACTTATGGTTTTGGCACCTTATGCCTTCCACCTTTAAACCTTCTACCTTATAAGTGTATCACTTCTCCGTATGCATCAGCTGCAGCTTCCATAATGGCTTCGCTCATGGTAGGGTGAGGGTGAACAGATTTAATCATTTCGTGACCAGTGGTTTCTAGTTTACGGGCAACTACGATTTCGGCAATCATTTCGGTAACGTTGGCACCGATCATGTGTGCGCCTAATAATTCGCCGTATTTAGCATCGAAAATTAATTTTACGAAACCGTCTTTAGCACCGGCAGCACTTGCTTTACCTGATGCAGAGAACGGGAATTTACCAATCTTTAATTCGTAACCAGCTGCTTTAGCTGCTTTTTCGGTATAACCTACTGAAGCAATTTCTGGCGTGCAATAGGTACATCCCGGGATGTTGTTATAATCTAACGGCTCGGCATGCTGACCAGCAATTTTTTCTACACAGATAATGCCTTCTGCAGAAGCCACGTGGGCAAGTGCCTGACCGCCTACTACATCGCCAATTGCATAATAACCTTTAACTGAAGTATTGTAGAATTCGTCGGTAACGATTTTACCTTTCTCTGTTTTGATACCGGTTTCTTCTAAACCAATGTTTTCGATGTTGGCTACAATACCTGCTGCCGAAAGCACGATGTCGGCCTCGATAGTCTGCATACCCGAAGCTGTTTTAACCGAAACTTTACAGCCTGCGCCGCTGGTATCAACAGATTCTACACTTGCTGATGTCATGACATCGATACCTGCTTTTTTCAGGCTGCGTAACAATTGTTTAGAAACGTCTTCGTCTTCAACCGGAACAACGTTATCCATAAATTCTACGATGGTTACTTTTGTGCCCATGGTGGCATAGAAATAAGCAAACTCTACACCAATAGCGCCAGAACCTACCACGACCATGCTTTTTGGTAATTCAGGAAGTACCATTGCCTGACGGTAGCCAATAATTTTTTTGCCATCTTGTTTCAGGTTAGGCAATTCTCTTGAACGGGCACCTGTAGCAATGATGATATTTTTAGCACTTAGTTCTTGTTGAGAACCATCTGCACCTTTAACTTCTAATTTGTTTCCTGGTTTTACTTTACCAGTACCCATAATTACGTCAATTTTATTTTTTTTCATTAAAAATTGAACGCCTTTACTCATGCCATCGGCTACGCCACGGCTGCGTTTTACCACAGCAGCAAAATCTGTCTTCGCTTCGCCAACCTGTATTCCGTAATCAGCAGCATGATTAATATATTCGAAAACCTGAGCACTTTTTAAAAGTGCTTTAGTAGGGATACAGCCCCAGTTTAAACAAATACCACCTAATGATTCACGCTCAACAATTGCAACTTTTAGTCCCAATTGAGAAGCTCTGATTGCAGCTACGTAACCACCTGGGCCGCTGCCTAAAACAATAACGTCGTAATTCATCTGTTTTTTAATCTATTTTAAAGAGATTTGTTTTTAATTGTTTTGTATTATCTGTAACCGTGTGGCTTCATCCTATAATCGTGGCTGCCTACATCCGGATTACAAAAAGTTAAAAGATCTTCATCCTGCAACAATCGTTCAAAACTAAAAAAAAAATGTCAATTGCTTAGCCCAATGTTGAGATAACAGTTAAAATTTACAATGATTGAATATTGTTTAAGCATTCTGTTTAAAAATGATAACTACAATGAAGCGGGTTTGCCGAATAATATATGGATAAGCTAACAAAAAGTTAAATAACAGCGATGTTTAGGTTTAAAAAATGTTGTTAACATGTATTATTTGAAAAATACCAATCTTAACTTAGGTTTTCTGCCTAAATTATAATCAACTGTTGATTTCGTTATTAAATATTTAGTTTTATAAACAATGTATTGATAAACTGAAAGTTATAATCGCTTCAATATGTGTTAAATGTTGAAAAGTTTTGCCTGACTTAATAATTATTTAACATTGGATGTTAAAATGTGTTAAATTTTATTGGGTACATTTGCAGCATAATATCCCTATTAGATTTATTATTCAACAACAAAAAACATTTAAAAAACAAAGTATGAAGAAATCTTTACTTTTAAGATTAGTACTGGTTATTGTTGCATTTGTAGGTATTACCGTTGGTGCAAATGCACAGGTAACCTCATCATCAATTTCAGGAACAGTTAAGGATGCCAAAGGCGCTTTGCCCGGTGCAAGTGTTAAAGCAACACACACACCAACAGGTACGGTTTATTCTGTATCAACTAACAATGAAGGTCGCTATGTAATTAACAATATGCGTGTTGGTGGTCCCTACACTATTGAAGTTAATTTTGTGGGATATCACCCTTTCACCAGTAAAGATATTTATTTGAACTTAGGTGAAAACAGTAAGCTTGACCCTGTTCTGGTTGATAACTCGGTACTTCTAACTGAAGTAAATATAACTGGTAACAGAAGCTCTGTAATTGGGAGAAATAAAACCGGAACTTCTACTTCTGTTTCAAGAAACCAGTTAGACATGTTGCCAACCATTTCAAGAAATATCAATGACTTTGCTCGCTTGAGTCCTATTGCTCTAGTAAGAAACAGCAGTACGGATGGTTCACCGCTAGGAATAAGCTTTGGCGGACAAAGCACACGTTATAATCAATTTACGATTGACGGTGCTAACTCAACTGACGTTTTTGGTCTTGCAAGTAATGGAACAAATGGTGGTCAGGCAGGTATTAATCCAATTCCATTTGATGCGATAGAGCAAGTACAGGTTTCATTATCTCCTTATGATGTTAGCCAAGCTGGTTTTACCGGAGGAAGTATGAACGCTGTAACAAAAAGTGGAACAAATGAGGTTCATGGAACAGCTTTTGGAACTTACCAAAATCAAGATTTAGTTGGAAGAAGTTATACAACAAGAAATAAGTATACAGATTTCAAATCTTTTCAATATGGATTAAGCATGGGCGGACCTATTATTAAAGATAAATTGTTTTTCTTCGTTGCTTATGAAGGTTTAAACAGAGACCAGCCTATTGCTAATCAACCTGGTGGACCTGATGGTACATCAAGAATTAGTGTTGCTAATGCTCAGACCCTAAAAGATTTTGTGATGAACAAATATGGTTATGACGTGGGTAAAATTAATGGAATTAATCTAACTAGAAAATCTGATAATATATTTGGTCGTATTGATTGGAACATCAACGACAAAAATAAATTAATGATCCGTGGAAATTACGTTCAGGGAAGTAATTATAGTATTTCAGATTCTCAAACAGCGATGTCATTCTATAACAATGGGTATGCTCAGAGTAATAAAACGACTTCTGTTGTTGCTGAATTAAGCTCTAAGTTATCAAATAGTGCTTCGAATTTACTGCGCTTAACTTATACTGCCATAAGGGATAGGAGAGATCCAGGAGTTGCGTTCCCAAGTGTTAGTATTGCTGATCCGGTTGCTGGAACTTTTCGGTTTGGTGCAGATTACAGTTCGCAGGCAAATAGCTTAAATCAAGATAATTTTACTTTGACAGATAATTTCAATGTAACATTAGGTTCTCACAGTCTTACATTCGGGACAGATAATTTATTTTATAAAACTAAAAACGTATTCTTACAAGGCGTTTATGGTGATTATAGTTTCACAAGTCTGGCCGGATTTATGGCTACTCCTCAAACTGGAATGACTCAATATCAAACGACTTATTCAACAGATAAGAGTGACCCATTAGCACCAGCTAGAATTAAAATGGCACAATTTAGTTTATATGCTCAAGATGTTTGGAGCATCAGAGACAATTTCAGATTAACCTATGGCGTAAGAGCAGAGGTGCCTGTATATTTAAACAATCCTGTAGATAATCCTGCGTTTAATGCTTCACCAGTAGCTATAGCTAACAATTTAGTAAATAGCAGAACTCCAAAATCAACTATTATTGTAACACCAAGACTAGGTTTTAACTGGGATGTGTTTAATAATTCTCAGACTCAAATCCGTGGTGGTGTAGGCATATTCTCTGGCCGAGTACCTATGGTATGGGTATCGAATCAATATTCGAATACTGGTAAAGCGACTATTAAGTATACTGCAAATTCAGCTGCAATAGGTCAAAACAATATAACATTTAATCCTTCATCTCCTTATCAGGGTACACCAACAACTCCGCCAGCAACTGAGGTAGATATAACAGATCCAAATTTCCAGGCACCAAGAGTATTAAAAACTAATTTGGCTGTTGATCAAAAATTACCGTGGGGTTTAGTAGGTACTATTGAAGGTACTTATACAAAAACAATCAAAGATATCTTGTATCAAGATATGAACTTAAACCCATCTTCTTACACTCTTGATATGGGTAATGGTGTAACAAGACCATTTTATAACGCAAGTAAGATAGATAAGAATTACACTAATATATTGTATTTAACCAATACGAATAAAGGTTATTCATATACTGTTTATGGAAAGCTAGAGAAACAATTTAGCAGCGGTTTCATGTCAAGCGTTTCTTATACCATTGGCCACTCATTTAACTTAAATGATGGTACTTCTTCTACAGCATTATCTAACTATAGATTTGCCTATAACGTAAACGGTTTAAACAATTTAGATTTAGCAACCAATAATAATGACATGGGTTCTAGAGTGTCATTTATGTTGGGTAAGAAATTTAAGTATGGTGGTGGTAAATTTGCTACTAACATAGGTTTATTCTACAACGGACAGTCTGGCCAAGCGCTTTCTTATGTTGTATTCGGTGACTTAAACGGTGATGATGGATCAACTACTGCGACACCATCAAAATCTTCAAGTAACAATGCCGATTTACTTTTTATCCCTGTAGACGCATCTAGCTTTATTACTTCTTTAACTGGTATTAAAGATCCGGTTACTGGTGTAACTGGTACTATGACTGGAGCAAGACAATATGAGTTGTTTCAACAATATGTAAACTCTGATCCTTATTTAAAAGAGAATATAGGTAAAAATACTAAGCGTAATGGTACACGTTTACCTTGGGAAAATCATTTCGATTTTAAATTAGTGCAGGATATTAATATCTATAAAAAGAGCGTATTTAGCTTCACATTTGATATTTTCAATGTTGGCAACTTAATAAACAAGAAATGGGGACAAGGATACTTCGCTTCAAATCAAGTAATCTCACCATTGAACATTGTTGGTTATACAACCACTGGTAATGTGGTAAAACCTAACTATACTTTTAACCCAACATTCGGTACTGATCAATATACAGGTAAACCATATGCTTATTCCGATTATTTATCACGTTGGAGTATGCAAATTGGTATCCGTGTTAAATATTAATTGATACTGATTTCAACATAATAGACCCCCGATCAACAGATCGGGGGTTTTTAGTTTATTAAGCTATTTAATGTATTTTAGAATATCTGTTTAATCCGGTAAACTTCTATGGTGATTTATAGAACTTTTATTGTAGCGTTTATTAACCCTGATACGTTTTTGTAATAAAAAATATTATGAAAAATCTCATCTATTTAATGCTCTTGTTTTTATGTTTTACTTCTTGTAAAAAGCTAACTGTAAAAGAAGAAAAAACATTTTATGAAATTAATGTACCCAAGCCTAATGGATACCTTACCAGTGCGATACGCGTTACACTCATGGTAGACGGCAAAGCAGATATAGTGCCAGGTGGCGATGTAGCATATGGAGGTACTTACAAAATCAAGGGCAAAAAGCTTACTGTTACAGCAGAAAAAGAATATGAATTTGAAGTCACCTCAGAAACAGAAATTAAGTACGGTGAAAGGATTTTGAGGTTACAATAGTTTATATATAGATACTTAGATGTTTTTACAAATCCGCAGTCATTCGATCGGGGCTTTTTTGTTATAAAGCTGCTTATGAATTCAAACTATTCTGATCATACTTCTTTTTTTACCCTCGCTGGCACCCCCGCAACCATCACATGCGGTAGAACATCTTTTGTAACACAAGCTCCAGCAGCTACATAGGCTCCCTCTCCAATCGTTATACCAGGGATTATTGTTGCGCCAGATCCGATAAAAACACCTTCATTAACATGCACATTTCCGGCAATGGTTACGCCGGGAGAAATGGTCACGTAGTTTTCTAGTATGCAATCGTGACTGATGTTGCAGTTTGAATTAACAATACAGTGGTTACCGATACGTACATTTGCATTGATTACACAGCCCGGCGCAATACAGTTGCCATAACCGATTTTAATTGAAGGACTGATATAGCTGTTATGATGGATGATATTGATGAACTGATAGCCTTTGTTTTCTAACGGTTCAATGATAGATTTTCTTTCATAAGTGCCTATTGCACCAATTAATGCAATATTTAAAGCAATGGGATGTTTCTCTAAAAAGGATGGTAAAGAAATAACTGGCTTGGCTATATTTGGATGATTAATGGCATTATCCAGGTTTATTACATATCCTGCTAACTGATATTCGTTATCGCCATTTAAATATTCGCTAAGCTCTGTAGCATGTTTGCCTGCACCAAGAAGATATACATTGATCATAACGTTATTCCTATTTGGAGTAATTCATTTAAATCCAATATACATTTATATCAGCAAAATTAAATGATATACTGATAAAACTTAATAATGTATCGATAAAGATATAATGGTAGCTATCTGTGATATTAGATTAAATTATATTCTTAGCGATGTTTTTTTATTATAACTAAAACCATTTCTGCCAAAAAATGATTTTAATATTAGTCTATTTATTAAAAACTAATAGTTAAAACAATGAGCACTTCGAAACAGACCCATGATCATGCTACAATAAAAGCCTGGGCAGAACAACACAATGGTGTACCGGCGATGGTCGCTGATACAGCAAAATCCAATGGCGGAGGTATTTTAAGGATTCATTTCCCAGAACATAGCGACAGTTCTTCAGATTTAAAGGAAACGGATTGGGATACCTTTTTTAAAACCTTTGATGACAGCAAACTCGATTTTTTATATCAGGATAAAAAAGCAGATGGAGAGGAGAGTACCTTCCATAAATTTGTAGAACGCGGGTAATAAATAAAAGAGGCTGTATCATAAAGGCCATTTTTGTCCAGATGCTGTCATGTTGAGCCTGTCGAAACACCTTAAAGCGTATTTAAACAGGTCCTTCGACAAGCTCAGGATGACAAATCTATATTTATGATACAACTATGATACAACCTCTTTTTAAATTGTATCTTAATGCTTAGTTATAAACGAAAGTTCCTTTTTCGCTTTCGATGGTTACCTGTTTCTGGTCGCCTTTTTCTACACGACCGATAATCTGCGCATCGATATTAAAGCTTTTTGATATTTCGATAATGCTTTCGGCAATCTCCTGAGGAACATATAACTCCATACGGTGGCCCATATTAAATACTTTATACATTTCTTTCCAATCGGTACCCGATTGTTCCTGAATCAATTTGAAAAGTGGTGGGATAGGAAACAGGTTATCCTTGATGACGTGGATATCATCATTGATGAAATGTAACACCTTGGTTTGTGCACCACCACTACAATGTACAATACCATTGATCTGGCTACGATGGCTTTCTAAAATCCTTTTAATTACAGGTGCATAAGTACGCGTAGGGGATAATACCAATTTACCTACCGTAGTTTTGCCAAAACCTTCAATAGCTATTTCTTCTGTTAATTGCTTCTTTCCGGAGAAAACCAGATCGAATGGAACAGCCGGATCGAAACTTTCAGGATAAGTATTTGCTACTGTCTTATCGAAAACATCGTGACGGGCAGAGGTTAAACCGTTCGATCCCATACCGCCATTATATTCTGTTTCATAAGTGGCTTGTCCGGAAGACGCTAATGCCACAATTACGTCGCCAGGTTGAATGTTATCATTACTGATGATGTCTTCTCGCTTTAAGCGGCAGGTTACGGTAGAATCGACGATAATGGTCCTCACTAAGTCGCCAACATCGGCAGTTTCGCCGCCGGTAGAATAAATCGACATGCCTTGTTCGCGCAGATCTGCTAAAATTTCTTCTGTACCATTAATTACAGCAGCAATCACTTCGCCCGGGATCAGGTTTTTATTCCTTCCAATGGTTGAGGATAATAAAATGTTATCGGTAGCACCAACGCAGATTAAATCGTCGATATTCATGATGATGGCATCTTGTGCAATACCTTTCCAAACCGAAATATCTCCGGTTTCTTTCCAGTATACGTAAGCTAAAGAAGATTTGGTGCCTGCGCCATCTGCATGCATGATATTACAATAGTCCTCCTCACCACCTAAAATGTCGGGGATGATTTTGCAGAATGCTTTAGGGAAAATTCCTTTATCGATATTTTTGATGGCATTGTGCACATCTTCTTTTGAGGCAGAAACGCCACGTTGATTGTACCTGTTATCACTCATGTTGGCGCAAAGATAAGGTTTTAAGGGGAAAGACTAAAGCTAAATACTTAAGGTTTTTTATGGCTAAATGGCAAGGCTTTTTTATCACCTAAGGCCCCTGAGTTTGTTTACCACGAAGGCACAAAGCACACAAAGGTTTAAAGTTGTAGAAGGTAGTTTTGTTTTTTTTGAAAGTGAGTGCCCGTTTTTCATGGCGGTCTGCAGCCCCGCTTTTCCTCTCCCGACGTAAAGTCGGGATCGTACAATCGGACTTAGGTACAGCGGGTTGGTTCGTTGTGGCTGGTTTTCTCCTGCAAAGGCCCAATATCGTTAAGTTGAGTGCCGCGGTTGTCCGTCTGTCCAAAGGACTCCTGTGGAGAGCGTAGTCGAAGACTTCTTGGTTAATCAATCGCGAATAAATGCCCTTCGACTACGCTCAGGGTAACAACTTTTTGAGATTTGTCCCTTAATGCCATTATGCACAGGCCTATCAGAAATAAACCTGATTGCATGGATGCTGTAAGCGATGAATTAAAAACTAGCGAAAACTTTACAGCAGGAAGGAAAGCAGGACTGGATTAACCGATGCGCATTGATATTGCTTTCCAAAAAAAAAGCTTTACCCAGCGTAAACCACTTTTCGATTGGATCCTGAACCAAGTTCAGGAGGACGTTGTGGAGGGATAACAGTAATCAATTTTAATAATTAACCAATTAACCAGTTTTCAGTTGGCAGATTGCTAAACCAATGAATCAATTACTAACGAACCAACAAAAAAGGGCGTAAAGTTAAACCTTACGCCCTATACCTTAAACCTTACGGCTTAAAATCTATTTCATGAATAATAATTCTCTGAATTTTGGTAAAGGCCAAACGCTATCGTCAACAATCTGCTCTAATTTATCAGCGTGGTAACGGATGATATCGAAGTAAGATTTAACTTTCTCATCGTAAGCAATCGCTTTCTCGCGGGTATCTTCGATTTTGTTGGTTAATTTACGTTCTTCTAACATCGCATCGATATTGGTTTTAACAATTTCTAAATGCTCTGATAATTTTTTAACGATATCGATAGAAACTTTGCTATCTACACCAATTGCTTTTAATCCCTGTACGTTTTCGATTAAAGCGTTTTGGTAAGCAATTGCAGCCGGGATAATGGCAGTGTTAGCCACTTCGCCCATTACGCGTGCTTCGATCTGTAGTTTTTTATAGAAGTTTTCTAACATGATTTCATGACGGGCATGAATCTCACGTGCGCTATAAATACCTGTTGTTGCAAATAACTCAGCAGATTTTTCAGTTAAATATGCATCTAAAGCTTTTGGAGTAGTTTTGATGTTTGATAAACCGCGTGTTGCAGCTTCATCTTCCCATTCCTGGCTGTAACCATTGCCTTCGAAACGGATACCTTTAGATTCTTTGATGTATTTTTTGATCACTGTTAATAAAGCGATGTCTTTTTTATCACCTTTTTTGATCAATTTATCAACTTCAACTTTAAATTTAACCAATTGCTCAGCTACGATTGCGTTTAGGATCGTCATTGGTGCAGAAGAGTTTGCTGAAGATCCAACAGCTCTAAGCTCAAATTTGTTACCTGTAAATGCGAACGGAGAAGTACGGTTACGGTCGGTATTATCTAATAAAATCTGAGGGATTTTAGGGATACCTAACCAAAGTGCGTTATCTTCTTTGATTTTTTTGCTGATACGTGAGTGCTCAATCTCATCTAATACATCGTTCAACTGAGAACCTAAGAAGATAGAGATAATTGCAGGTGGCGCTTCGTTAGCACCTAAACGGTGATCGTTGCTTACTGATGCAATACTTGCACGTAATAAATCGGCATGCTCGCTAACGGCTTTAATTGTGTTTACAAAGAAAGCAAGGAACATTAAGTTGTTTTTAGGTGTTTTACCTGGTGCCAATAAGTTTTTACCGGTATCGGTAATTAGCGACCAGTTGTTGTGTTTACCTGATCCGTTGATACCTGCGTATGGTTTTTCGTGTAACAATACACGGAAATGGTGACGACGGGCAACTTTTTCCATCAAATCCATCAATAATTGATTGTGATCGATAGCCAGGTTGATTTCTTCATAAATCGGTGCACACTCAAACTGAGATGGTGCAACCTCATTGTGACGGGTTTTTAAAGGAATACCTAATTTTAAAGCTTCGTTTTCGAAATCTACCATGTAGCTGAATACGCGCTCAGGGATAGAACCGAAATAATGATCTTCTAATTGTTGGCCTTTAGCAGACATGTGTCCGAATAAAGCACGGCCTGTTAATAATAAATCGGGACGAGCATTGAACAATGACTCATCAACCAGGAAATATTCTTGTTCGATACCTAAAGAAGCATTTACTTTAGTAATGCTTTTATCGAAATATTGGCAAACATCAACAGCAGCTTTATCAAGCGCAGCTAATGCTTTTAATAAAGGTGCTTTATAATCCAAGGCTTCTCCGGTATATGATACGAATACAGTAGGGATACATAGTGTTTTACCTGCTTTGCTTTCCATGATGAACGCTGGAGAAGAAGGATCCCAAGCAGTATAACCACGAGCTTCGAAAGTATTACGGATACCACCGTTAGGGAAACTGGAAGCATCTGGCTCTTGTTGAACTAATGCGCTACCAGCAAATTTCTCGATCGCTCCATCGCCACTTGGCTCAAAAAATGAATCATGTTTTTCTGCAGTTGTACCAGTTAATGGCTGGAACCAGTGCGTATAGTGCGTTGCGCCAGCACTCATTGCCCACGCTTTCATAGCGGTTGCAATTTGGTTGGCATCGTCAGAATTAATTAACTCACCCTGGTTGATAGATGATATTAATTTTTCATATACGTCCTTAGATAAGAAATCTCTCATTTTTCTCTTATCAAATACATTAGCGCCAAAAAAGTCAGAAATTTTTGCTGCTGGTGCTTTAACTTCTGGTGAAATTCTGTTTTGAGCCTCTTTTAATGCGATGGTTCTTAAGCTTTTCATTAATTTGTTATGTTTTTTGTCAAAAATAGTATATTTTATTAATTCTCGTAAAAGAATCGTATTATTTTTATCAATTTTATTGAAAATGAAATAAAAAAATGTTTTTCAGATGAAAAATTTCATTTTTTGTAAAGAAAATAGATTTTTTAAATGTTTTATGGAATTGCTGATTTTGCCGCATCATGCTATAAAACTAAAAGCTATGTTCAACTCTTTAATTAACGTATACAAAACCGAGTGGCTCGATCTTGTATTTGCAGACCGCAACAAAAACTATGGTGCTTATGAATTAAGGTCTAAATCTTCGTCGATTATGACAAGAGCACTTTTCGTATCTGGAAGCCTGTTTATCTTGTTGTGTTTCTCTCCCTTAATTTATGCTAAACTGTTTCCAAAAGAAGAGGTAGCTGTAGAAATTGCAAGGCCTGTTGATTTAACTAAAGTAATCCACGAGATGAAACCAAAAACTCCTGAACCAGAGAAAAAGGTAGAACCTGCAAAAGCTGATCCGGTAAAGGTTAAAACAATAGCGCTTCCATCGCAAGTAGTAGTGGTTAATAAAATAGAGCTTCCACCTCCTCCAACAGTTGATGATATAAAATTGGCAGTAATCAGCACTAAAACACAAGATGGTGTTGTTGCTCCTAATGCAGTTTTAACCGATAATAAGGGTAGTGGGGATGGAAATGGGATAGTTAAGGAAGGTACAGAAAATGGTGATCCGAACGCTATTTTAACTATTGGTGGAGTAGATGAATATCCTGAGTTTAACGGTGGTGCAAAAGCCTGGTCTAAATATATGGAACGTAACTTAAGGTACCCATCAAGAGCACAGGAGGAAGGTGCTGGAGGAAAAGTATTTGTAAGCTTTGTAGTAGAGAAAGATGGTTCGATTACCGATGTATCCGTAATTAAGGGGATTGGGTTTGGCTGTGATGAAGAAGCCATTAAAGTAATTAAAAAATCGCCGTTATGGAAACCAGGAAAGAATAAAGGTGTGCCTGTTCGTGTAAGGTATAATATGGCGATTAACTTTCAGATTGCTAATTAAACTAACTAAAGTAGTTAAGATGAAAAAGCTCGTTCCAATATTTATCTTTCTCTGTTTTGCAGCTGTACAATTAAATGCTAAGGCTAAAATAGTAGTAGATAGTGCGAAAGTGTACAGCATTAAGCTGGCTAATGCCGACTTAAAGCGGGGGAGCGTGAAGTTTCTGCTTCGTGGTGGTATCGTATCTACTTATGTTAAAGGACAGGAAATATTTGAAAAGAAATATGGTATGGCTTATTCTGAATTT
This sequence comes from Pedobacter sp. R-06, assembly GCF_049913135.1. NCBI lineage: Bacteria > Pseudomonadati > Bacteroidota > Sphingobacteriia > Sphingobacteriales > Sphingobacteriaceae > Pedobacter > Pedobacter sp. R-06. Next base: position 1,339,543 of record NZ_CP183977.1, read on the forward strand.
GGCTGTGTAATGCCTTTAAATATTTCTATTAATGATTATAACAAAGTAGTCGCTTCTTTTATGGACCGTAAATATGGAAAGGGTTGGCGAAAGGAAGTGAGGAAAGATATTCAGGGGATTTAGGGAGATAAATTCATCACCCTGAACTTGTTTCAGGGGCTACCCACAAGAAAAGATGCTGAAACAAGTTCAGCATGACGACAACGCTCTCCATAGGAGTCCTTTGGACAGGATGACACCTCGGTGAAAATACGTAAATGAATTTTCTATTAATGCTCTTATAGAAAAATGTGAGGTTGGGTAAATTGAAACGGTCTGGGCGAAAGCTCAGACCTTTTTTTGTGTTAGTGGACCGTTAGTCTGTCCCAGTTTTATCAAAAGCGGAACGGAAATATATCTATAAAAGCTGCCACTACCGCTAAATATTTATTGTTGGCTTTTTGAAAAGCAAGACCAGAACCTTTTTGTCATTACAGTCCCGCCCTTTGTTTCAAATCCTCGCCCTCGTACCTCAGACTGCGGGTTTTCCACTTCGGTCGGGTTTAGGTGGCAAGGCTGGTCGTGCTATTAAAGGTTTAACCTGGGGGCAGAAACAAGTCTTATGTCGAAGGGCAGGTTTTTGTTCAATAAACCCGACAGAGCGGTTAGCCCGCAGTGGAGTGCAACGTAACGAGGACTATAAGCGATGGCGGGTGTACAGCGGCTATGAAAGGCGGAACGCTCATGTGATGATAAAATAAATCATTTAGAATAATACAAAAAAAACTGTCATTTCGACTAAAGCTTACCGGTTTAAGCATCTGTTATTATTTATCATGGTATGCATGCTTGTTTCACAGGATAGATATCGGGTCCGCTCGAGATGACGAATGTGTTTAAACAAAAAATGGATGACGGTTTTAATTCCATCATCCATTTTACATCTTCTATTATCCTTTATTCTCTATCCATTTTCTGGCATTTACAAAAGCTTCCATCCAAGGTGAAACTTCGTCTTTGCGGCCTTGTGGGTAATTTGCCCAGTGCCATTGGAACAATGAACGCTCAATATGCGGCATCATAACCAGGTGGCGGCCAGTTTCGTCACATAACATTGCGGTATTGTAATCTGATCCATTCGGACTGGCCGGGTAGGTTTCATAAGCATATTTGGCTACGATTTTATATTTATCTTCTGCGTATGGCAATGAGAACCTTCCTTCGCCATGCGATACCCAAACGCCTAAAGTGCTTCCGGCTAGCGTAGATAACATGACCGAATTGTTTTCTTGTAAGGTTAACGAGGTGAAAATACTTTCGTGCTTGCCACTTTTGTTGTGGAGCATTTTAGGTTTTTCTTCATGGTCTTTGTTAATTAAGCCGAGCTCTACAAATAACTGACAACCATTACAAACCCCAACAGATAAAGTATCAGGACGGGCAAAGAATTTTTCTAATGCTACCCTTGCTTTTTCGTTGTATAAAAATGCACCTGCCCAACCCTTGGCCGATCCTAAAACATCAGAGTTAGAGAAACCACCAACTGCACCGATAAACTGGATGTCTTCTAAAGTTTCTCTTCCGGTAATTAAATCGGTCATGTGTACGTCTTTCACATCAAAACCTGCCAAATACATGGCATTGGCCAGTTCGCGCTCAGAGTTACTTCCTTTTTCGCGGATAATGGCTGCTTTTGGTCGTGGCTTAGTCGGATCGATTACAGGTTTCTTTCCATCAAATTGTAATGGGAAAGTGTAATTTAAAACATGGTTTTTGTAATTGTCGTAGCGCTCTTTCGCTAAGCCATTACCGGTTTGTTTGCTATCTAATAAGTATGAAGTTTTAAACCAAACATCACGTAAATGGTCTATATCAAAGCTGAAGCTATCAGCAGCATTTTTAACTTCCAATTTAGCTGATGAAGCTACTTCACCAATTTTGTGGTAAGCAACGCCTGCTTTTGCAAAGGTTTCTTCAACTGAAGCGTCAGCCTGGAAAACGATACCAATGTTTTCTGCAAATAATACTTTAATGCTATCAGCTTCTGCTAGTGAAGACAAATCGATCGAAGCACCTAAGTCGCGGTCGGCAAAACACATTTCCAATAAAGTTGTGATTAAACCACCGCTACCAATATCGTGACCTGCCTGGATTTTGTCAGCTTTGATTAATTGCTGTAATGTGTTGAAAGCCGTTTTAAATTGATCAGCACCTTTAACATCAGGTGTTTCTGTACCGATTTTGTTTAAAATCTGTGCAAAAGACGAACCACCTAATTTATAGGTATCGTTAGAAAGGTTGATGTAATAAATTGATCCGCCGTTTTTTTGAAGCACAGGCTCAACAACTTTAGTTATGTCGTCGCAATTTGCTCCGGCAGAAATAATTACCGTGCCCGGCGCAATTACATCACCATCTTTGTATTTCTGTTTCATCGATAATGAGTCTTTTCCGGTTGGGATATTGATTCCTAAATCGATGGCAAAATCAGAACAAGCTTTTACCGCTGCATATAAACGGGCATCTTCACCTTCGTTTTTACAGGCCCACATCCAGTTGGCAGAAAGTGAAACACTTTTTAAGCCATCTTTTAACGGTGCCCAAACGATATTCGAAAGTGATTCTGCAATCGCATTGCGGCTACCCGCTGCAGGATCGATCAAGGCTGAAAGTGGTGCATGGCCAACTGAAGTGGCAATACCTTCTTTTCCCTGAAAATCTAAAGCCATTACACCACAGTTGTTCAATGGTAACTGTAACGGACCTGCACATTGCTGTTTAGCTACACGGCCACCCACGCAACGGTCTACTTTATTGGTTAACCAATCTTTAGATGCAACCGCTTCCAATTGAAGCACCTGTTCTAAATAGGTGTTTAATTCGACTTTATTATATTCAACAGCTTCATACTTACGATCGATGGTTTGATCATCCATTACAATTTTTGGTGAACTGCCAAACATGGCGGCCAATTCAAAATCCATAGGTTTTAAACCTGTTGTTGCAGATTTAAAGGTAAAACGGTGATCGCCGGTTACTTTACCCACGGTATACATTGGCGAGCGTTCGCGGTCGGCTATTTTTTGTAAGGTTTCGATATGATCGTTGCCGATTACCAAACCCATTCTTTCCTGCGATTCGTTACCGATAATTTCCTTAGCTGAAAGGGTAGGGTCGCCCACCGGCAGTTTATCAAGGTCTATTAAACCTCCGGTTTCTTCAACCAGTTCTGATAAGCAGTTTAAGTGACCGCCTGCACCATGATCGTGGATAGAGATAATCGAATTGTGATCGCTTTCTACCATACCGCGTACCGCATTTGCAGCACGTTTTTGCATTTCAGGATTTGATCGCTGGATGGCGTTTAATTCAATTCCACTTCCGTGCTGACCAGTATCTGCAGATGAAACGGCTGCACCGCCCATCCCGATCCTATAATTTTCTCCACCCAGAATAACGATGTTATCGCCTTCTTTTGGTTTAAGTTTTTGTGCCTGGCTGGCTTTACCGTAACCGACACCACCCGCTAGCATAATTACTTTGTCGAAACCTAATTTTCTGCTGTTTTCTTCATGTTCGAAAGTTAAAACGGAACCCGTAATAAGCGGTTGACCGAATTTATTTCCAAAATCTGTGGCACCGTTTGATGCTTTGATCAGGATATCCATTGGGGTTTGGTACAACCATGCTCTTTCTTCAACACCTTTTTCCCAAGGGCGGTTATCTTCTAAACGCGAAAGCGCAGTCATGTAAACAGCAGTTCCTGCTAAAGGCAATGAACCTTGTCCACCTGCCAAACGGTCTCTGATTTCGCCACCCGAACCTGTTGCTGCACCATTAAAAGGCTCAACAGTAGTAGGGAAATTATGGGTTTCTGCTTTTAATGAGATGACCGATTCGAAATCGCTTGTCGTATAATAATCAGGTTCATCGGCACGTTTAGGTGCAAATTGCAGCACTTTTGGCCCTTTGATAAAAGCTACGTTATCTTTATAGGCTGAAACAATATCGTTAGGGTTTTCTTCTGATGTTTTGCGGATGAGTTTAAACAAAGAAGTAGGTTGTTCTACGCCATCGATTACGAATTTGCCATTGAAAATTTTATGGCGGCAGTGTTCCGAATTTACCTGAGAGAAACCAAAAACTTCAGAATCGGTTAACGGTCTTTCTAATTTTTGCGCTAAAGTATTTAAATATTCAACTTCTTCATCACTTAAAGAAAGTCCTTCTTGTTTGTTGTAAGCAGCAATATCAGTAATTTCTAAAATCGGTTCAGGTTTAATATTGATGGTATATACCTCCTGATCGAGCTTGTTGTATTTTTGAGAAAGCATCGGGTCGTAATCAGCAAAACTTTCTTCAACCTGCTTAAACTCTTCAATCCTGATGATTCCCTGCATGTCCATGTTTTGGGTAATCTCCACTGCGTTGGTACTCCACGGAGTAATCATTGCTGCTCTTGGTCCAACGAAAAAGCCTGTTAAAGCTGTTTCTTGCGAGATTTTGGCACCGCCAAATAACCATTCAAGTTTAGTAATATCAGTGGTAGAAAGCGCTTTGTCTGTTTGTAGAACAAAAATCGCCTGCGATTGCCCTTCGACAGGCTCAGGATGACAAGAGAAAAAATGAATCATGCTTTTTTTTTGAAGTTGCAAAAATAGCGTTAAAAATTTAAAAAGCTCATTGTAGCGTACAATATAATTGCGCTTTTATTACTTTTGACATTAATGTAGCGCGCAGACCGTCATTTCGAGCGGACCCGATAGCTATCGGTGCAACGCAGTCGAGAAATCTGTCAAGGTAGATCTCTCCTCCGAAGGAGTTCCCTTGGAACACTCCGCGATGCTTCGGTCGAGATGACGACTTTATTTAGAAGAAATCTTATGGAATTGAGGCTGCAAATGTATTTCTTATTAAAATCAAATTTATGTTCAATAAAATACACCACATTGCCATTATCTGCTCAGATTACGAAAAATCTAAAGATTTTTATGTGAATAAATTGGGTTTTACCGTTTTGGCAGAGGTTTACCGGGCTGAAAGAAAGTCGTATAAATTGGATCTTGCAGTAAATGGTGTATATCAGATCGAGCTGTTTTCTTTCGAAAACCCTCCTGTAAGGCCATCACGACCAGAAGCGCAGGGTTTGCGCCATCTGGCTTTCGAGGTTGATGATATTGAAAAAGAGATTTCGCGTTTAAATGATCATGGCATTGTTACCGAGCCGATCCGCATTGATGAATTTACCGATAAGCGGTTTACTTTTTTTGCTGATCCTGATGGTTTGCCTTTAGAGTTGTACGAAATTTAGGATGAGTATTTTCAAGTTCAAACAGTTTGAAGTCGACCAAACGGGTTGCGCCATGAGGATTAATACCGATGGCGTATTGCTTGGCGCAACAGTTAAGCATGCTTCACCTGCAACTATATTGGATATCGGAACAGGAACCGGTGTGATTGCATTGATGTTGGCGCAACGTTTTCCCGAAGCAAACATACATGCTGTAGAAATCGATCAGCAGGCTGCGGAAACCGCTGAAAAAAATTTTCAGTTTTCAGTTTTCAGTGAGCGGTTAACCATTAACCACACATCAATTGAACAATATGAGTATGCTCGGCAATTCGATCTGATTGTCTCTAATCCCCCTTTTTTTGTAAATGATTTAAAAAGTGAAGAGTTTAGGAAAGGAATAGCCCGGCATGCGGATGAAGACTTTTTTAGCATGCTCATTAAAAAATCGAGTAGGTTATTGGCAGATGAAGGTATGATTTGGTTAATCCTTCCGGTAAAACAAGCAGATGAGGTTATTGGTATTTCAGCGCATTATAATTTATCGCTTGCAGAGCGGATCCATATTCATTCTGATCAAAACAAACCGACCTTTAGACAAATAATCTGTTTGAAAAAGGGCGAAACAGTTTTAAGAGAAAGAGACTTTAATATTTATGAATCTTTAAAACAGCACACAACAGCTTATAAAGAATTGCTGAAGGATTTTTTCCTGGCCTTTTAGCTTAGGGTTCTAGGATGGATGGAAGGGTAGGTACAATGGTAACATTGTATAATCATTACGGTGCTTTTTTATCATAATTAATCACCATTTTTAAAAGATTTGTCAATTGTTGGAGGGTTTATTTTAGCGAAAAGTGGTTGAAAGATTTTGCTAATCCTGTAAATTACGGGGCACAATTAAGTTTACATAATGAAAAAAATAGGATTAATTTCTGATACCCATGGTTTTTTAGATGATGCGGTTTTTAAACACTTCGACGGTGTGGATGAGATTTGGCATGCCGGCGATTTTGGACCTGATGTTGCCGAACCTCTGGCCGCATTTAAACCTTTGCGCGGGGTATTCGGAAATATAGATGATAGTGCGATTAGAGCGGAGTTTCCAGAGCAAAATCGATTTAGCTGCGAAAGGGTTGATGTTTGGATGACACATATAGGTGGATATCCGGGAAGATATTCATCTTATGTTAAGCCTGAAATATACACTAACCCTCCGAAATTATTTATTACAGGGCACTCGCATATTTTAAAAGTAATGTACGATGAAAAAATAAAATGTCTGCATATAAACCCCGGTGCGGCAGGAAAACACGGCTGGCACAAAGTGAGAACCCTCATCCGTTTTTGCATAACTGATGAAAATATTCATACCTTAGAGGTTATAGAGTTATCGGGTAGATAATGTAAAATTTACACTAAGTATGGTTTGTGGCGTTAAAACACTAGGACAATTTATTATAGAAAAACAAGCAGATTTCCCATATGCTAAGGGCGAACTTTCGAGGTTATTGAGGGATATTGGTATTGCTGCAAAAATTGTAAACCGCGAAATTAATAAAGCGGGTTTGGTTGATATTTTGGGCGATATGGGAACCACGAATATTCAGGGTGAAGAGCAAAAAAAACTTGATGTTTATGCTGATGAACAGTTTATTGCTGCATTAACCAGTGGTGGCGAATGCTGTATTGTAGCTACCGAAGAAGAAGATGAAATTATCCATATCGAGTCGCCTGTTTCTCAAAACGCCAAGTATATCGTCTGTATCGATCCGCTAGATGGTTCATCCAATACGGATGTAAATGTCGCTGTAGGGACAATTTTCTCTATTTACCGCAGAAAATCGGTTGATGGCAGAGCCAGTATAACTGATGTATTACAAAAAGGTACCGAGCAGGTAGCTGCAGGTTATATTATTTATGGTTCATCTACCATGCTGGTTTATACCACAGGGAAGGGCGTTAATGGTTTTACATTAGACCCATCAATTGGTGAGTTCTGTCTTTCACACCCCCAGATGAAAATACCTGAAACAGGTTATATGTATTCGGTAAACGAAGGAAATTATGTTCACTTTCCAGATGGTGTTAAAAAATATATTAAATACTGCCAGGTAGAGGATGAGGCTACCAAACGCCCATATACATCGCGTTATATTGGCTCAATGGTTGGAGATATCCATCGGAATTTAATTAAAGGCGGAATTTATATTTACCCAACCACTTCGCGCTCCCCTAATGGGAAATTGAGGTTGTTGTATGAATGTAACCCGATGTCTTTTATTATTGAGCAGGCTGGGGGCAAAGCCAGCACAGGTTTTGATCGTATACTCGAAATTGAACCTACAGAATTGCATCAGCGGGTTCCGATTTTTATCGGGTCAAAACATATGGTAGAAAAGGCTGAAGAAATGATGTTGTTGTATACAGCAAAATCACTCTCAATTGATACCAATGTAGAAACGAAACTAGAGAATTTAAATGTAGTTGGCGGAATTGATTAATATTAACTAAACCTTACTTCGCTCTGCTTCAAAAAAAGTATCTATAGCCAGGTTTTGTTTGTCTTGCGAGGCAAAAACAGCTAAACGGTCGCAACGCTCATTCTCCGGATGGTCGTTGTGACCTTTAATCCAGATGAATTTCACTTTGTGGAGTTTATACAGTTCCAGGAATCTCAACCACAGGTCTTTGTTTTTTTTATCCTTAAAATTTTTGGTTGCCCAACCAAAAACCCATTTCTTCTCCACAGCATCTACTACATATTTCGAATCAGAGTAAACGGTTACCTGTTGATTTAAGCTTTTTAACGCTTCTAATCCTTTTATTACAGCCAATAGTTCCATGCGGTTATTCGTGGTCATTCTAAAGCCGCCACTTAATTCCTTATAGTGCTGTCCTGCCCTTAAAATTGTACCCCAACCACCTGGTCCTGGGTTTCCGCTAGCTGCTCCGTCTGTATAAATTTCGATCATAAACGCCGTAAAGTTATGTTTTTAGGTTCAAAATAGCTTGTTTTATCTGCTTCTGAAATTTTTTTTCAATTTCAAATAATTGAATGTTAAGGAATTAAAAATTAGTTGTAAAAACTTTGAAAAAAATATTTGCACGGAATATTAAAAGTCGTACTTTTGTGACATCAAAAAACACGGTGGCTGTAGCTCAGTTGGTTAGAGTATTGGTTTGTGGTGCCGAGGGTCGTGGGTTCGAGCCCCATCAGCCACCCTTGACGGGGCAAAGAGTTTTTAACAACTTTTTGCCCCTTCTTTTTTTTCTTCTAACTTGTTTTTAATCAGGTAGATTCGACTAAATGTTTCCGTCATTTCAGCGGTTCGATGTTGTACGTTCCATGGACCTCGTATTCATTTCATAGCGGCATGGATAGAAGGAGGAGTGCTTATTGCAATTTTGCTTCTAATTCCGATGCATCGTTTGGCAATAGAAATGTTTGTGCTATCTTCTTTCACCATCAATGTGTATGGACATTTAGGGTATGAAGTGGCACCCAAATGGTTCAGAAACAGCATTCTTTTTGAGGTTTTGAATACTTCTGTTCATCACAACCTTCATCATCATAAATTTAAGGGTAACTATGGGCTATATTTTAGAGTGTGGGATAGGTTATTGAAAACCGAATATCCAGACTATGTGAAAGAATACGACAGGATTCAACAAAATAGGTTTGGTGCCTGATCCGATTAATATGGGAATTATCATGCGCCGAAACCCGATCCCGTTTTAGCGCAATTACTTGCTAATCTAGTTGATTAATTAGCCTATAGTGCAGAATAATGAACTGAAATAAGGCGCTAAATTTAGCTATTACTAACCAAAATAATAACCTTATGAGAATTTTTAAATCAGTAATTCTGGCGTTTGCCTGCGCCACTGTATTGCAGTATGGCTGCAAAAAACAAACTACAAATGAGTTTCAGGCTGAAGAGATTAAAAATGACGTTAAGATGGAAACGCCTTCTGGAGGAGTACAAATTATGTCTGTACTTTTTAACGGTGATGCCTCTAACGGATCGGCCAATGTATGGAAAGACATTAACATTGAAGGCACAGGAACGGTGACTACCGTAAATGATGAGACGGGCACCCTAACCTGGAAATTTTTAAAACCTGCTGACAGCCACAGGACAGAAGGACATGGCGCCAAAAACTACGAGGCTCAGGATGGAGATGAAATATACATAGGTTGGACCAGTAAAATCTATATGCCAACAACATTAAAAACGGAGGCCATATTTCAATGGAAATCCTATCCAACTGACGGATCACTACAAAATCATCCTCTCATGCTCAGAACCAAATCAGGAAATCTTGAATTACAACATTTCGACGACAACCATGTAGCCACAGTACCGTGGTCGACTACATTGGCTGTAAACACCTGGCTTAAATTCGTTATCCGGATGAAAGTATCCAGAGATCCTGCGGTGGGTTATATAGAGTTCTGGTACAATGGCGTTAAACAAACCCTTGCAAATGGTAGCCAGCGGTTATATTGCAGAACTTTAGATGTCGATTATTGTGACCCGAAATGGGGAGTATATGGGGGCGATTCTTCGCAGGCAACGCATTTTGTCAAAAAAATAAGAATCGGTACAACTTATGCCGATGCAGCACAATAAATTAAATGTAAAAAAAGACAAGCTATTCGGCTTGTCTTTTCTTATATTTCTTTATCCGGTTTTGACAATTATGAACCCTAACCAAATATTTTATCATATCCTTATATGGAGATCATCAGTAATAAAAGAATTGTTTTAATTTTTAAGTTAGTTGTTTGCTTTACATGCCTTGGTGCTACAAGTGGTAATGCTCAAAAAAATATTTCCAGGCCATTGAAACTTTGGTACGATAAGCCCGCCGGGGTTTGGGAAGAGGCGCTGCCTTTAGGTAATGGAAAAATGGGTGCCATGGTATTCGGAAACGTGCAGCGCGAACGGTTACAGTTAAATGAAAGTACGCTATGGTCTGGTTATCCCGACCCTGGAAATAACCCTTATGGGCCAGGCCTGCTGCCACAGGTAAGGAAAGCAATGTTCGAAGGAGACTACCAGCAGGCAACGTCGCTCTGGAGTAAAATGCAGGGGCCATATTCGGCAAGATATCTTCCAATGGGTGATTTATTTTTAGCATTTGACCACAACAATACCAATTTTACGAATTACTACCGCGAACTTGATCTTGATAATGCGGTATCATTGGTAAAGTATACCGTAAATGGAATAAACTATACCAGACAGACTTATATGAGTTATCCCGATCAGGTACTGGTGATGAAGATAAAGGCCAGCAAGGCAAATTCAATTAGTTTCAGGGCTGGTTTAACAAGCAAACTGAAATATACCATTGCAAGGGCAGATCAACACCAGCTGATTTTGAACGGCAAAGCGCCAAAGTATGTGGCTGCGAGAGATTATGATCCACAACAGGTGGTGTACGATGAAAAAGAGGGAATGAATTTTCAGATCAGGCTGAATGTGGTAAATGTTGGTGGGACCGTGAAAAGTACCTCTTCTGATTTACAGGTAAGCAAGGCAACAGAAATTGTTATCTATTTAACAGGTGCAACAAGCTTTAATGGTTTTAATAAGTCGGCAGGTTTAGCGGGCAAAGATCCTTCAGTACAAACGACCTTAAGTATGAACAAAGCCATTAAAAAAGGCAATTCGCAGATTTATACAGACCATTTAAGTGATTATCAAAACCTTTTTAATCGGGTAAAATTTGAATTGGGAGATCCAGATCCGAAATCGGATCAATTGCCAACGAATGAACGGTTGCTGCATTTTAAGAACAACCCCGTTCCTGATCATAATCTGCTTGCACTCTATTATCATTATGGACGGTACCTGTTAATTTCAAGTTCAAGAAAAGGAGGCCAGGCTACAAACCTGCAAGGCCTTTGGAATGACCTGGTGCAGCCGCCCTGGGGAAGTAACTATACGACGAATATAAATACGCAGATGAATTACTGGTTGGCAGAAAACACCAATCTTACAGAGTGCAATGAACCATTATTTAGCCTGATCAAAAACCTTTCAGTTAATGGGGCAGTAACCGCAAGGGTTAATTACAATATCGACAAGGGGTGGGTAGCGCATCACAATTCTGATATCTGGGCGAAAACCTCACCGGTTGGAGCCTTTGATAAGGAGGAGCGGGAAATGCCCAGAAAAACCGCCTGGCCAATGGCTGGGGCCTGGCTGAGTACGCATCTATTTGAGCATTACTTATATACCAATGATACCTTGTTTTTACAGAAAACAGGGTATCCCTTAATGAAAGGGGCCGCGGAATTTATGTTGGGGTGGCTAATAGAAGATCCTAAAAGCGGTTATCTGGTTACCAATCCTTCCACCTCTCCAGAAAATACAGTTAAAATAAAAGGCAAGGAATATCAATTGAGCATTGCCTCTACGATGGACATGTCAATTATCAGAGAACTTTTTGAGCAGTGTATACAGGCCTCACAGGTATTGAAAAATGACCATGCTTTTGCCGAACAGCTCAAAAAAGCCAAAGCGAGGTTATATCCTTATCAGATTGGGCAATATGGACAGCTACAGGAATGGTTTCAGGACTGGGATGACCCTAAAGACCAACACAGGCACATTTCGCAGCTTTACGGACTTTATCCTGCCCATCAGATCAATGTTTATCAAAACCCTGAACTTTCATCGGCAGCAAAACAGTCTTTATTGCATCGTGGCGATGTCAGTACAGGTTGGTCTATGGCATGGAAAACAAACTGGTGGGCGAGGTTGCAGGATGGCAATCATGCTTATCAGGTGTTGCGCGCTGCGTTAAATTATATCGATCCACTCTTGCCAAAAGCACAGATGAGTGGTGGTGGGGCATACCCAAATCTTTTTGACGCGCACCCTCCCTTTCAGATTGATGGTAATTTTGGAGCTACTGCTGGGATCACAGAGATGTTATTACAGAGCCATTATGGTGAACTGGTTTTGCTTCCTGCATTACCTGATGCATGGCCGTCTGGAAAAATAGAAGGGATTAAGGCAAGAGGAGATTATAATGTAGGAATACAGTGGGCTAATGGTATGCTTAAAACGGCGTCCATTAAAGCAAATAGAACCGGAAAATGCACAATTAGAACATTTACAAAAATTAAGGTTAACAATTCGAATGCAAACCCGCGAACAGATAGTATTGAAAACGTTGTGGAAACACAATATCTTAACCATAGCAAAACAGCCTTGCAGCCACTCAATTTAAAACCAAGTTATCTTTATGAGCTCAACGTTAAAAAAGGAGAGATCTATTTAATCACTTCTGCTGATCATTAAGGTAGTTTATTAGGATACTAACGAGGCCATATGCCTACTTTACATTCGATTTTTAGCGGAGTTTTATGCTAATATTTTAGCGTCCGTTCGGAGACAATAGGCCGATAATCTTTCTTTATAGAATGTTTTTTATGTAACTATATGATTTTCAAATTATTACAGCGTTCTTCGTGTCTGACAATTATGCCCGGTCTGTTTAACAGCTATTTTGACATCATTACTGTACACGGATTTTAAAGATTTTATGCGTGCTCTTACCCCTGTTGATGCACCAGCCCATTCAAGGGGTAATAATTATTGTCATTTCCAGCCGAAAGGTATTTCAGGATGAAAAGGAGTTATTGCCAAAATAGTTGATTAATTCGCCAATTCTTGCATCAACTATTTCCGGTTTTATACCTTAATTGCAGTAACCAAATATAAAACTAAAACGTATGAGTAGCAGAAATTACCCAGGGTTTGAGAACCATTGGCGTTTTTTTACAAGCGATTTGTTAAACGTCAGCAATCGGGCCGTTCGGCCTGTCTCTTCAGTCCACTTTCCATTAACTTTTAATTCAGCGGTATGAAAAGAAAATTTACAAGATTTTTCTCTGCGCATCTCGTTCTGCTGAAAGTAGCAGTATTTGCATGTTTGCTGACTTTGATCAATACTGATGTTTTTGCTCAGGGGCAAACTAAGGTATCAGGAACTGTAAAAGACCGTAGCGGGGCAGCCCTGCCTGGGGTAACGGTTCGGGTAAAAGACCAAACCGGTGGCGTATCTACTGATAATAATGGTAAGTTTACCATTTCGGTAGCCTCCAATGCCATCCTTCAGTTTAACATGATCGGTTATGCAACCATTGAAAGGAGGGTTGGCGACGGAGTAATGAATGTTGTGCTGGAAGACGCTTCAAGTGCTTTAGAAGATGTGGTTGTAATCGGTTTTGGCGGTAAAGTTAAAAGAAGCGACCTAAGTTCTGCGGTTTCTTCTGTATCAGCCAAAGATATCCAGGAGCGGCAGCCGGTAGACCTGTTGAACGCTTTACAGGGGAAAGCATCAGGAGTAACCGTAACTACCGATGGTGGCCCCGGCGGAGAGGGAACAGTTCAGATTAGGGGGGTTACTACCTTAAACGGTGGTGCAGGCCCGCTTTACGTGGTTGATGGCGTAATTACAGACAATGGCAGAAACATCAATCCATTGGATATTGCAGGCATTGAAATCCTGAAAGATGCAGCCTCAGCTTCCATTTATGGTGCACAGGCCGCAAATGGTGTAATTTTGATTACAACAAAAAAAGGTATTGAGGGTAAGCCCAGGGTGGATGTGCAGTATACACATCTGTTTGGTAAGCTGGCACATAAACTTCCACAGAGCAACTCTGAGGAGGTCAGGGCCTTTAGAAGGCTACAGAACGGGGGATTGATCACCGCTGGCTCAAATACAGATTCATTAAACGTTTCTTTTAATTCAGATAATGATCTCCAGGATCTATTGCTGGGCAACACCGGCCAGCGCAACCAGGTAAATGCGAGTTTGGCAGGAGCTTCCAAAACCTTCAATTATTATTCAAGTGTTAATTATATTGACGACAAATCTATTGTGATCAACAGTTTTGCCAAATCACTTCAAACCAGGTTGAATATTTCTTATCAGGCACTGCCAAAACTTAAGTATACCTCCAATTTTTCACTCTATTATCAAACCAAGAATGAAATACCCATCGCGAGAACGGTAAACGTTATTTTTGACAGACCGGCAAACTCACTGATCTATTATCCTGATGGAGCATTAACAAGTTACATTGCCTCAAAGCGGAATCCTGTTGCAAATGCAATGTACGAAATCAATAAAACCGAAACCTATTCGGCACAGATCAACAACCAGCTGGATTTTGATATCACCAAGCATATTAAATGGACTACACTTTTTAACCTGGCTTACGAAAACCCACAGTATACGTTTTTTGCGCCACGTTACGTAAGTCCAAACCGGAACACAAACAATGGCATAAATGAACTAACCAAAAATTTCAGATACGAAGCACAAACCTATTTTAACTATAACCAGAAGTTTAAAGACCACACCCTAAGTGCAACATTAGGTGCAAATGCCATACGTAGAACGCAAAGTGTATTTCATCTGGAGTACCTGAATGCAGCAAGTGAGGAGATCATTGTTACACTGCCAGCTTATCTTACGGGGTCTAAAACCTATACTACTGGTACGGCCAATACCAACCAGGCTATTTTTGCTCGGGTAAATTATGATTATAAGAGTAGGTATTATGCAAGTGCGGTATACCGTAATGATGGTTCTTCGCGTTTTGGCCCGGAGAACAAACGCGGTTCCTTTTATTCGGGATCGATGGCATGGCGTTTTTCAGCAGAAAAATTTATGGACTGGTCTAAATCATTTCTTGATGATGCGAAAATCCGTGCAAGTTATGGCCGGGTTGGTAACGATCAGATCGAGGATTACGGCGCAATTACAAAAGTACAGTTTGAGGGAAATTATAATGGGGTAGGTGGAGCAGCCTATAATACTACGATAGGTAATAGCCTGATCAAATGGGAAACCGGAATCCAGAAAAACCTGGGGCTGGATCTTACTTTCCTAAAAGGTAGATTAAACTTTACCAGCGAACTTTATGAGAAAGAATCGAAAGACCTTTTATATCAGCGTCAGTTGGTAAAAGAAACAGGCTTTTCAACCGTTATCGTTAACCTTGGCTCTATTGTTAATAAAGGGATAGAATTCACCGTTTCCGGTACACCGGTTTCCAAAAAGAATTTTTCGTGGAATATAGACGCTAATATTTATTTCGAAAGAGGCACAATCAAAGAACTGGCAGGCGGTGTTCCGTTTATTGCCGGTAACAAATGGTATGTTCAGGAAGGCGGAAAAATTGGCGATTTTTATGGCTGGAAAAATCTGGGCGTTTACCAATGGAATGAATCAAATGCCTATAACGACAGCTGGGATAAATTGACCGTGGTATTGGGGGCAGATAACAAACCTCTGTATGTGAACGGAAAACCACAGTACACTTTCAACGGACAGCCTTACAGTGGAACGGTTCATAACCTATACGATCCCTCGGGTAAACTTGTTGGCGGCGACACCGAGTGGGCTAATATAAAAAGAGACAGTTTAATAGATGACGGTGACCGCCATGTGATCGGCAATGCCCAGCCTAAGTTTAATATCGGTTTTGGCAATACATTTAACTACAAGAGATTTTCACTGAATGTACTATTTAATGCATCTATAGGTGGAGATATCTACAATACCCTGTTGTATAATGCAAACAATCCATCCAATACCGGTCCTGGTAATCCTGATGTGCTGTACAATTCCTGGCAAAAACCTGGTGATATTGCAAAATATCCCTACTATCCAAACAGGCCTTCCAGGGGGAATTTGAAAGCAAACGGCAATAGTGCCTATCTGGAAAGCCGTTCTTTTATTAGGCTTGCGAGTATGAGGTTTGCCTATAGTATGGATCCGGCGCTTGCAAAACGGGTGTACCTTAAGGGTGTTACAGCATTTATATATGGTACAAATTTATTAACCTGGACAAACTATAAAGGCTACGATCCTGAATTTAGCACGTCTAACCCTTTAACTCCTGGTGATGACACAGGAAAGTACCCTAAAAGAAGGGAACTTGGATTTGGTTTAAACATCAGTTTATAATAAGCGATATGAAAACAATAAAATATACCTGTATTTTTATGCTATTGCTCACTATGGGCAGTTGCAAAAAATATCTTACAGAGGCTCCTGTTTCGCAGGTGTCGAGCGATAAATTCTATAAATCTAAATATGATATTGATGCGGCTATGGCCGGGATGTATTCTGCTTTTCAGCTCACTATGGTGGGCGAATCGCAGTTTAACGACCGTTACCATTATTGGGGCGAATTCAGGGCCGATAATTTCGACCGTTTTCTCTCCTATACCAATACTTATACCACAGAGATCGCATTAAACGCCCTTACCACAGATAATCCATTTGCAGATTGGTCAAGGCTTTATACTGTGATCGCCCGCGCGAACAGTAATATCAAATACATACCTGGCGTACCCGCTTTAGATAATAACGTTACACAGGCAGTTGTTAATGCAAACCTCGCACAGTCTTATGCCATAAGGGCCATAGCTTACTTCTACCTCGTGAGGGTTTGGGGCGATGCACCTGTTTGGTTAGAACCTTACGAAGATAGCCAGGTTGCCGCAGAGCGGGAAAGGATCAAAGCATCTCAAATTCTCGATGATGTAATCATCAAGGATTTAAAAACAGCTTATGACCTAACGGTTAAAAATCAGAATGCATCAGTATATTATATGAATGAAGGTGCCATATGCGCAGCGCTGGCAGATGCCTATATGTGGAAAAAAGACTATACAAATGCCATTCTTTGGATTAACAACCTGTTTAAGGCGAGAAATCCAAAAGGCGCACTTTATACAGGTACATCTGATGCAAACCTGGAACCAACGGCCAGCTGGAAAAGTATATTTACAGCCCCTGCTGCGAGCGTAGAAACCATCTGGTCTATCCACTGGGATTTTACCACAAACAGTTGCGCCTGCATGCAGATATCTTATTCGCCCAATAACAGGCAGATGCAGCTCGATCCGCTTTTGTATGCCAGTTACTTTCTGCCTCAAACCCAACCTGTACATACCAACGATATAAGGCCCAAACAAACACTGGATGTGTATGCTGTCGCTAATCCAACCTTGAACAACCGCGATCGCTTCCTTAAATTTTATCCAAGTCCGTCAAACCCTGTTGGGGCAATACCAACTACAGAATTAAACCTGTATTACAATCAGAATACTCCGGTTTATTTGCCAATGTACAGATTGTCAGATATGTACTTGCTGTATGCCGAGGCGCTCAACGGAAACAACGATTTGCCGAATGCACTTAAATATCTAAATTTTGTGAGAAAAAGGGCAAATGTAGATCAGTACCCGGCAACCGATGTTAAGGTAAATACTAAAGCAGCTATGGAAAATGCAATTCTAGAAGAGCGTCAGTATGAACTCATCGGCGAAGGTAAACGCTGGTTCGACCTGGTAAGAACAAACAAAGTGAAAGAAATTATGGATCCGGTGTTAAAAGACCGGCAGCTTAGAAATGGAAATACAGATATAGCCGGTTTTACCGATGTACGCCGTTATTACTGGCCACTGAGCCGGGCGGTTATGAATGCTAATAAGAAATTGGTACAGAACCCTGGTTATGGTGAATAAAGGTTAATTTTTAATAGTGGGCCTGTCTATCATAGTAGGCCATTAAATAATATGGAAATGAAAGTTTTTAAAAATAAAATATTGGCTTCAATCTTATTGGTTTTGATTGCGATTAGCCAAAGTGGCTGTGGAAAAATGTTCGGTTTAGAACGGCAGAAAGATTACGATTACGTGAAGAAGACGCTCGATCCCAATATCGGTGTGTCGGCCCGTAAGTTTTTGGAAGACAGGGCAACCGGTACAGGTATGGCAAACGATCCGACTGATACTGTTTTTAAATATATGAAACTGGGCTTAGACTATGCAGGCATAGATCTTGCAGAATACGAAAAAAGTGACCGTACCTTTCTTTTTCTACATAACCTTGGGGTTAGGGTACTGCCAACAAAAGTAACCAATGGCGTAACTGTAACAACCAGTAATATACCAACAGCAGGTTTGTGGTTCGATTACCCAATTGTTACCGGTGTTAACCCCACCACAGGCCTACCCATAACCAGGCCTGCAACCAAATGGAGCGATTACCCTAAGGAAGATGTAAAGAACTATTTCTTATATCTGATTGGCCAGGGCAAGTATAATTTCGATAATCTCAATGCCAATAATGTCCCTGTAAAATCAATTCTTCCCGCAAATGCGGTGTTGTCCAAATCATCAATGTTGGGTTATGCCAACAATGGCAAAGGCTTTGACGAAAATGGGATTTTTTATTTGAAGATACTGAATAATAGCGATCAGGCGCCAATTGTACATAACAACAGAACCAATGACCGCAGTGCTGGTTATGTGGCAACCAATGGCATTGTACACGTTTTTGGTGCATCACTGGCCCCTTCATTGTAATCGGTGGATGACCGGGCACAAAATATGTGCCCGGTTTTTATTGCATTTTCTACCATAATCTATATCGCAAAAGAATATACCCAGGAGAGGTTCCGATTGCATGTATTTAGCATCAACATCGCCATGAAATTGATCAGATTGTTACTTTTTACCGTATTGCTATTAAACCTGCATTTTAGTTTAAATGCTCAGGAAATCACCTGGACACCGATAGCGCCTGGTGTATGGAAAGGTGTATTTGGTATTCCCGAACCTTATGATCTTTTAAAAGCTTCGGGTGCTAAACCAAATCAAGAATCTTTAGGTAAATTAGGGGAGGCTACATTTCCCTTTACTAATCAACCGATAATAGCACAGCTTAACGATGGCAAAACTTATTTAAGAATCCCCCTTGATAAAACCGAGCAGTTATATGGCTTCGGACTGAATTTTCAAACCATACACCAGCGGGGAAAGATCTTGGAGCTGCATGTAGATCATTATGGTGGGAAAGATAATGGCAGAACACATGCTCCGGTCCCTTTTTATGTTTCATCTAACGGATATGGCGTTTTTATCAATTCGGCACGATACCTTAAAGTGTGGGCGGGTACTGCAATGAGGAAAGACAGTGAAAATTTCCCCATACCAAAAGATAGAAATTCTGACAAAAGCTGGTCTTCCCGAAACAATGGCGATGAAGTAGAAATTTTAGTCCCGGCAGCAGGCGTAGAAATTTACGTTTTTGCTGGGCCTAAACCGTTGGATGTTGTTAAAAGATATAATTTATTTAACGGCGGCGGATATTTGCCACCACGTTGGGGGCTTGGTTTTACACAAAGGGTGATGACACGCTCAACTGCTGCCGATGTAGAAAAAGAGATAAATAGTTTTGAAGAGAGGGGTTATCCCTTAGATTTTGTAGGCCTGGAGCCTGGCTGGCAAAGTAAAGCGTATCCAGGTACTTTTTCGTGGGATAAGGGCAGGTTCGCCGAACCGGCTGGTTTTGTGAAAAGCATGTTAGCTAAGGGCATCAGGTTAAACCTTTGGATTAACCCTTATGTATCGCCAGATGCACCATTTTATAAAGACATTAGACCGCTAACAGGCTCACATACCGTTTGGCTGGGCGCCGTCCCAGATTTTACTTTACCAAAAGCACAACAGCTTTTTTTTGATCAACTGCAAAAAGACCAGGTAGATATTGGCATAAGCGGCTATAAAATTGATGAAGTTGACGGTTACGATTATTATTTATGGCCAGATGTTGCCACTTTTCCATCTGGGATTAGCGCCGAACAAATGCGTCAAACTTACGGGCTATTAACGCAGCGTTATTCGGCAGAACTGTTTAAAAATAGCAATAAACGCACTTTTGGTTTAGTAAGAGCATCTAACGGGGGAGGAACTTCCTTCCCTTACGTAATTTATAACGATTATTATAACCATGAAGATTTTATTACCGCACTCATTAACAGTGGTTTTGCTGGAGTGTTGTGGACACCCGAGGTGAGGGCTTCTAAAACAGGAGAGGAGTGGCTAAGAAGGTTTCAATCCAATGTTTTTTCGCCTATGGCCATGATCAATGCCTGGGCAAGTGGAACCAAACCCTGGACTTATCCCGATGTGGAAAAACAGGTGAAGGAATATGCTTTATTAAGGATGAGGATGATGCCTTACTGGTATACCGAATTTGCAAAATACCATTTTGAAGGCATACCGCCTTTTAGAGGGATGAATTTAGAGGAAGGATTTAATCAGGATATAAAAGTAGAGAAGCGACCCAATGTTAACCTTGAAGAAAACCCTTATGCAGAAGCTTTTTCCAAGGAGATTAAGGATCAATACATGGCAGGCGAATATTTATTAGTTGCCCCAATGTTTACCGGACAAACCCAACGGAAAGTGATATTGCCAAAAGGTAAATGGTACGATTTTTACACTGGCGCTTTTGCCGGCGATGGACAGGTAATTACGGTTACACCTGGCTTAGATAAAATACCGGTATATGTTAAAGATGGAGGAATTATACCCATGATGCCTGCTTTATTGCATGCACCAAAATCAAACGAAAAAGTAGATTTAGAAATCCGCCATTATGGAGAAAAAGCAGGCGAGTATAATTTATATGATGATGATGGAGAGACTTTTGATTTCGAAAAAGGACAATTGTCGTGGAGAAAAATCAAAGTTAAAAGACAAAATAATGGACAGCTAAAAGGAAGTATTTCTGCACCAGCAAAAGGAAAACCGAATACCATTGGTAAAGTTAGTTTCACATTTATGACTAAATAACATGATGCTAAAAATTAAATATGTGTTGTTTTTATGCTTTGTTTTTGCTTTTCAGGCTAAAGCGGATGATGCCTATACTGCTGATGCGGCTAAAGTGCTGAAAAAGCAGATTTTACAAGAAGCAAAATGGGCATTAGCGCAAGTGCCAATAACAGTTACTGCACAAAATTCGCCACGAAGTGCGGGTGGTAAACACGATTACTTTTCGGAAGGCGATTACTGGTGGCCAGACCCAACCAACCCAAAAGCACCTTATATTCAAAAAGATGGACTAACCAATCCCGATAATTTTGTTGCCCATCGCCATGCGCTAATCCGTTTCAGTAAAATTATTGGAGCCTTGGCATCAGCTTATAAAATTACGGGAGATGAAAAGTATGTTAAACATGCACTTCTACATTTAAAAGCATGGCTTGTAAACGCAGAAACGTTAATGAACCCTAATCTGTTGTTTGCGCAAGCCATACAAGGACGATTTACCGGACGGGGAATTGGCATTATAGACACCATACAATTGATGGAGGTTGCGCAAGGCGTTTTAGTGATGCAACATTCAAAAGCCGCAGATAACGAGGCATTAGCAGCTATTAAAAAATGGTTTGCTGATTATTTAACCTGGTTAACTACACATCAATATGGTAAAGACGAAATGAATGCCGAAAACAATCATGGAACCTGCTGGACCATGCAAGTAGCTTCATTTGCCAAGCTTACCGAAAATAAAGCGCTACTTAATTTTTGTAGAGAACGCTACCAAACGGTGCATTTACCTAACCAAATGGCAGCAGATGGCAGTTTCCCGAGAGAAACTAAACGTACCAAACCTTTTGGCTATTCGCTCTTTAATTTAGATGCGATGGCTACACTTTGCCAAATCTTATCCGATAACGAAACCAATTTATGGGCCTTTCAACTGGCAGATGGGAGAAGTATAAAAAAAGGAATTGAGTATCTCTATCCTTTTGTGAACGACAAATCGCTATGGCCTTTTCAAAAAGATGTAATGCATTGGGAAAACTGGCCGGTTGCCCAACCCTTTTTACTATTTGGCGCAAATGCCTATCAAAATGAAACCTGGTTTAAAACCTGGAAAAAATTAGACCATCAGCCAAGAGATGAAGAGGTAATTAGAAACTTACCCATTAGAAACCCATTAATATGGATGTAATGAAGAAACTATTTATTCTTTTAACCTTATTATTTGGCCATTTTTTTTCATTTGGTCAGGTAACCGGCGATGAGGATAAAGAGATGTTTAATCAGGCAAAAGACCGCGATCAAAAGGCAATTGATGAAGCGGTTAATACCTGGTATACAGCTTCTATGAAAACACATGAGCAGCGTATACAATGGTGGAGAGACGCTAAATTTGGCATGTTTGTACATTGGGGCGTGTATTCTTTGCCTGCCGGCGAATGGAAAGGTAAAAAAGTGAGCGGTTATGCAGAACATTTAATGCGCAAAGAGAAAATATCAAAAAAAGAGTATTTAGAAGTTGCCCACCAGTTTAGCCCTGTTCTTTTTGATGCCGATAAATGGATTTTAGATGCTAAAAAAGCAGGTATGAATTATTTTATCATTACGGCAAAACACCATGATGGCTTTGCCATGTACAATTCAAATGTTTCGGATTTCAATATCATGGCGCAAACTCCATTTAAAAGAGATCCAATGGCTGAATTAGCTGCAGCAGCTAAAAAGCACGGAATGAAGTTTGGCTTTTACTATTCACATGCTTTTGATTGGGAACATCCGGATGCGCCAGGCAATGATTGGGAGTATAAAAACCCAGGCGGAGATTTAGGCTTATATGGCGGTGTAAACTGGTATGTAGCACATCCGGAATTATTGCCAAAGGCAGTAAAATATGTGGATGAAAGAGCAATTCCGCAGATTAAAGAATTGCTTACTAAATACCATCCCGATATTTTATGGTTTGATACGCCACAAAAATTACCGCTTTCAGAAAACATCCGGATTTTAAAAGCCATTAGAGAAACCGATCCAAATGTAGTGGTCAATGGTCGCTTGGTAAGAAGTGCAAGCGCCAATTTTGGCGATTATAAAAATACTGCAGACAGGCCGGCCGAATTTTATCCGGTTGAGGGAGATTGGGAAGCTATTCCAACCACAAACGAATCCTATGGTTATAGCAAATACGATGATTCACATAAGTCATCAGGCTTCTTTATTCAACTTTTAGCTAAAGCGGCCTCTCGCAATGGCAATTTACTCTTAAATATTGGGCCAAAAGGCGATGGTACTTTTGATACTAAAGATTTGCAAATACTAACAGGGATTGAAAAATGGGTAGCCAGAAATTCAGAAAGTATTTACAAAACCCATAAAACAAGCATGCCCTTACAAAGTTGGGGTGTAACTACCCAAAGTGAAAATAAGTTGTATTTACATGTATTTGATTGGCCTAAAGATGGAAAATTATATGTAGGCGGCTTAAAGGCTAAAATGGATAAGGCTTATTTTTTAACTGATATAAAAAAAAACAAGTTATTAACCCAAGCCATTGGTGATGGCGATTTCTATATCAATGTACCCCAAAAAGCACCTGATACTGCAAATACCGTAATTGTTTTGGCCTTAAAGGAACAACTTAAAACCGATAGTTTGCGCTATGTAGCTACAAATAGTGCTGTAACCAGGTTATTGGCTTTTGATGCTGATTTAAGTAAAGGGTTTAAGTTTGGAGATGGAAAAACGGATCGTTTTTATGTAGAAGGCTGGGAGAAAAAGGAACAAGCAGTCAAATGGGATTTTAGAACAACGCTTCCACAAAAATTTAAAATTGTTATCAAATATTTAGCGGGTAAAGACGCTGGAGGAAGTTATAATTTTAAGATTGATCAGCAGGAAATAAAACAAGATGTACTAACCAGCGATAAAGTGATCTCACAAAATATAGGTGAAATACAATTAGCTAAAGGAATACATCACATCAATATAAACCCAGATACCATTTCAAAAAATGAATTAATGAAACTTTTAGAAGTTCAGTTAATTCCTATAAATTAATTACGATGAAACTTAAATACAGTATTGCCACAATTATTTTATTAGCCACACAAACCTGTGTTTTTGCACAAGAAGTAAATGTTAAAAAAGCATTTCAACAGGCGGCTGCCCAAACCAAATTAATGTTGCAGGAAGTAGAAAAAGCTGCCGACCCTGCCAAACCAGAACTAATTTCGCCAAGAACATTAGATAATGGAAAGCTAAAATTGGTGGCGAGCAGAGATTGGACAAGCGGATTTTTTCCGGGTGTACTTTGGTATTTAGACGAGTATTACAAAACCGATGAATGGAAAGCAGAGGCCAGAAAGTTTACCAACTTTATGGAAAAGGAAAAAAACAATGGCACCACCCATGATATGGGCTTTAAAGTTTCTAGTAGCGTAGGTAATGCATTTCGTTTAACCGGAAACGCCCATGATAAAGAGGTGATTATTGAAGCTGCAAAAACCTTGTCAACTCGCTTTAATCCTAAAACAGGCGTGATATTGTCTTGGGATCATAGCAGGGATAAATGGGTAAACCCCGTAATTATTGATAACATGATGAATTTAGAATTGTTATTTGAAGCGACGAAACTAACCGGCGATTCATCTTTCTATAAGATTGCAGTAAGCCATGCCAATACCACCATGAAAAATCATTTTCGCCCCGATTTTAGCTCGTATCATGTAATCGATTACGATCCAAATACGGGTGCAGTGCTGAAAAAGAATACACATCAAGGTTATAGTCATGAATCTGCTTGGGCTCGCGGACAAGCATGGGGTTTATATGGTTATACGATGTGCTATCGTTACACTAAAAATCCAGTTTACTTAAAACAGGCAGAAGATATTGCAAAATTTATCTTCGATCATCCAAATATGCCGAAAGATTTAGTGCCTTATTGGGATTTTAATGCACCTAAAATTCCGAACGAGCCAAGAGATGCATCAGCCGCTGCTGTTATGGCTTCAGGCTTATATGAATTAAGCAAATACAGCAATCAAGGCAAGGATTATTATAAAAAAGCAAACCAGATTTTAAAAAGTTTAAGCACAAACTATATTGCGCCGATTGGGACGACTAAAGGCTTTATTTTGCTGCACAGTACAGGCTCAAAACCATCAAATAGCGAGGTAGATGTACCACTAAATTATGCCGATTACTATTATTTAGAAGCTTTATTAAGATATAAAAATAGTTTATAACAAAGACGTATTAGACATGCTGCCATTGCTTTATATCTACTCCATGACAGACCCGTTTTATGAAAAGCCTACAATTAACGTCATGCTGAATCTGTCATTTAATCCTCAGCGGGCACAGATTTTACTGCTCGCAATGACAATAATAGCAAATAAAAAAAATAACCAAATTAAACCAGATACGATGAACCTGAAAATCTATTTAACAAGCCTGCTAATAGCTTGTACAATTTCCGGATTTACAAAAGACTATAAAATAAGCTCAGCGGATGAACTGACTGCTTTAAAATTACTGCCAGGGGATAAAGTAATACTTAAAAACGGAGAATGGAAAAATCAACAACTCGTTTTTAAAGGTAACGGAACCCTTAAAAAGCCTATCTCTTTAATTGCAGATATTGGCGGACAAGTTTTCCTTACGGGAACATCATCACTAAAATTTGAAGGTGCCTGTTTAGTTGCGGATGGTTTATCTTTTAAAGATGGTTTTACAAAGGGCGAGGATGTAATTACATTTTCCGAAAAATCGGTCAATTGCCGTTTAACAAATTCTTCAGTTGTGGGTTATAATCCACCTGATAAGGCTAAAGAGTATACATTTACTTCCCTTTACGGCAACCGTAACCGGGTAGATCATTGTTATTTTGAAGGTAAAACTAATCGGGGTCCAACTCTTGTGGTGTGGCTATCCGATAAACCAAATTACCACCAGATTGACCATAATTATTTTGGCCCTCGGCCGGATATCGGTGGAAATGGTGGAGAAACCATTCGGATTGGTACCAGCACCTGGTCGTTTTATGATTCATTTACAAAAGTTGATGCCAATATTTTTGCCCATTGCGATGGTGAAACCGAGATTGTGTCTGTAAAATCTTGTAAAAACACCATCTCTAATAATTTATTTTTCGAAAGCGTTGGTACGTTAACCTTGCGCCATGGAAATAATAATGAAGTATTTGGAAATGTTTTTATCGGAAATAAAATTGCGAATACCGGTGGTATCCGTGTTATTGGTGAAAACCACAAAGTACATCATAATTATCTGCAGGGATTAACTGGTACCGGTTTAAGAGCTGCCATTTCGGTGATGGATGGGCTGCCTAATCCAATTTTGGTAAGCCATTGGCAGGTAAAAAATGCGGAGATTACAGCCAATACCATTGTTGATTGTAAAGAGGCTTTTTCAATAGGTGCTGGGAAAAATGCCGATCGAATATTAGCTCCGCAAAAAGTAGTCATTACCGATAATCTGGTAAAAGCAGATACCAACCCGGTAAGTTGGGTAGATAAAGCAGCTGATGTAACTTTTAGCGGAAATATGCTGGATGCAAAATCGGCCCCACAGGATCTTGAAAAAGGTTTTAGCCTGCTTGATGCAAAAGGCAGTGTAGCCCCAAGCCTAGATAAATCAATATTAAAGGCAAAGAATATTGGCCCAAACTGGTTTAAACCGGTGCAAGCAATGGTTGTAAAATAAACCAAATTAATAATGCTAGTTTGGTTATTTTATTTTAAAAACAAAGGTTTATAATTTCATTTCTTAATAAAATAGTATGATAAAGAAAATCAGCTTCTTGCTTTTGATATTTGCGTTTTCTGCCCCTATTGCCAAATCTCAGCAGGCATTATCAAAAGACAAAAAAATGGAGTGGTGGCGTGAGGCCCGTTTTGGAATGTTCATCCATTTTGGGGTGTATGCCCAGTTGGCAGGAGAATATAATGGACATCAGCAAACCCGTGGCGGTGCCGAATGGATTATGAACAGGATGAAAGTACCGGTTGCGGAATACAAAGCATTAGCGGAACAATTCAATCCTGTAAAATTTAATGCTGATGAATGGGTGAGGATGGCCAAAGATGCCGGAATGAAGTATTTGGTGATTACAGCTAAACACCATGATGGTTTTGCTTTATTTGATTCGAAAGCAAGCGATTGGGATATTGTAGATGCCACGCCTTATAAAAAGGATTTATTAAAACCATTGGCTGCGGCATGTAAAAAGTATGGCATCAAATTGGGTTTTTATTATTCGCAAGCCCAAGATTGGGGAAACCCAGGCGGTGCCGCTGCGAGAAAGGGAGTGGCCGAAGGTTGGCCAAATCCGGATAGTACCCAAATTAACAACTATACCTTAGCCCATAAAGGACATTGGGACCCGGCACAAGAAACTTCAACTTTTGCACAATATATAGATCGGGTTGCAGTACCACAGGTAAAAGAACTGATGACTAATTATGGTGATGTTGCAGTATTATGGTGGGATACACCCACTAACATGACCGACGATGCAGCCCTGAAATTACAAACACAGTTAAAATTACAGCCCAATATTATCACTAACGACAGGTTAAAACGCCCTAATTTTCCTGGCGATACCAAAACCCCAGAGCAAAAAATTCCTAATCTGAGTGAATTGGATGGGCAGGATTGGGAAACCTGTATGACGATGAACGGAACATGGGGCTTTAGAAACTCGGATACCAACTGGAAATCATCAGCCACTTTAATTCGTAATTTGGTTGACATTGCCTCAAAAGGAGGGAATTATTTATTAAACGTTGGTCCAAAACCTGATGGCTCTTTTCCGGAAGCAAGTGTAGAACGTTTAAAAGATTTAGGTGCCTGGATGAAAATTTATAGCGAAGCCATATACGCAACTCAGGCAAGCCCTATTCCGGCTCAAACCTGGGGCAGGGTAACCCGAAAAGACCTTAAAAATGGAAATACTACCTTATATTTTTCTGTTTTTGATTGGCCAAAAAATGGAGAATTGGTAGTGAAAGGCCTAAAAAATGAAATGGTTTCTGCGCAGTTATTAAACAGCAAAAATAAAGTAAGCTGGATCAAAGCGGCCGATGAAATGATCTTTAAACTTCCAATATCGGCTCCAAATGAAGTAGCGAGTGTAATTAAGGTGGAGGTGAAAGGCAAAATGCAAACCTGGTTTGGCGAATTGGGTAAAGAGAAAATGAAAACCGGATCAATAGATTAATTATATGATGAGGATTTTAAGCTGTTTAATTTTATCTGTTGTATGTTTTATGCCTGCAAAGGCGCAAAAAGTAACACCACTTTGGCAAGATTTTATAACTGCCAAAGCACAAGGCAAAACACCAGTTTTACCCGATTTTTCGTATGCAGGCTATCATTTTTCTGAAAAAGAAATCCCATCCCTTTCAGGTAAACAGGTATTTAATGTAGTCGATTTTGGTGCTAAACCCAATGATAATCTGTATGATGACGATGCTATTCAAAAAACGATAGATGCTGCTGAAAAAAATGTGGATGGCGGCGTGGTTTTCTTCCCGGCAGGTAAATTTTTATTGGCAAAAGATAATGATAGTACCAAGCAGGTTAGAATTTCTAAGAGCAATATTGTTTTAAAAGGAAGTGGTAGCGGACTAGGCGGGACAGAAATTTATCAGGATAAAATGAGAATTAATGGCAGGCAAATTTTGTTTAAACCTGCCGGGAATGCTCAAAATAGATTAACAACAATTACTAAAAATGCAGAACGTGAAAGCTTTTGGCTAGAAGTGGAAAATACTGCCCGGCTAAAAATAGGAATGGATGTTGTTTTAAAGCACAGGAGTGAAGAATTCACCAGGTTGTACTTCTCACCACTGGTACTAAAACCGCAATGGACAAGGTTATTCGGTAAAGATGGTGGAATGTTGATCAATGAGATTCATACTATCGAAAAAATCGAGGGGAACAGGGTGAAATTTAAAAATCCGATCCATTTTGACCTTATTTTAGTAAAGAGTGCTCCTTTCGAGCTTTTAAATTATAATTCGATTGGAGAATGCGGTATAGAAGATATCAGATTTACCAGTAACTGGAAAACTTACCCTGAAGCGTTTGTTCACCACAAAAATGCGATACACGATTATGCATATGAAGCGGTAGGTATGGAGTATGTGAAAAATAGCTGGGTACGGAACTGCGAGTTCCAAGATTGGAATGAAGGTTTATTCATCCGTTCAGGCTATCAGGTTAGTGTACTGAACGTAAATTTTACAGGTAAGAAAGGTCACGCTTCTGTTCATGCCCGTACCGGTTACGGCGTTTTAATCAAAAATTGCAATTTCAATGATGCGCAGCATCATGGTGCAGGAACAGGTTATAGTGCTGTAAATACAGTAATTACACAATGTACTTTAGGTACAGACCAAAATATCGATATCCATTCTGGACAACCTTTTGCAACTTTGTATGATGATATTCAGGGCGGGGTTTTTTACAACCTGGGAGGCCCTGAGCCTGGTCATCCGCATCATGCTAAATATTTGGTATTATGGAATTTTAGGCATCAGTCTGCAAAAGAGCAGCACTATAATTTTTGGGATTTGGTTAGAAGGCGTAATTATTCGATTGCACTACCTTTTTTGGTGGGCTTCCAATCTAATCAGAAAGTTACTTTTGAAAATGTGGGAATCAATGAATCCCAAGGAGATGAAGTATTGCCCCGATCTTTGTTCGAAGCACAACTTCAATTGCGATTAACAGGAAAGAATATTGCTAAATAACTGTGTTTTAAGTTGTTTCTTATGGGCCATAAAAACAAATATCTGAAGCAAAGGTTGCCGCCGGATATTCAATTTGGGAAAAAGTAAACCATTGGATGCTGTTTCTAGCTTTAACTGATTTGAAATATATACACAATGAAAAAAAATATTATCGTAATCTTAGGATTGCTATTTGGCTTCCCTTTTATAAGTTTTTCTCAATCTGCTGATTTAAAAAAATGGCCCAAAGGCGTTTCACCAGAGGAAATAGGCACTAAAGTCGCTATCAGGTTCATAGCCACTCCGCACACCAATTTTAACAGACCAAGCCCACCAAGGGTAATTACATATGCAGAAAGCTGTGCCTGGTACGGTGCACTAAAGTTCGCCAAGGCATCGGCTAACCGCAACCTGAAAAATGAGCTGATCAAAAGGTTCGAACCTATGTTCGCCCAGGAAGCTGGCATGATCCCGCCGGTAACCAATGTGGATTATGCGGTTTTTGGATCCGTACCACTTCAGCTTTTTATACAAACAGGCGATAAAAAATATAAAGAAATGGGGCAAACCATTGCTGATAAACAATGGGCTATGCCAGATTCTGGCGTAAAAGTTAGCCCGGTCCAACTAGCAGCCTTTAAAAATGGTTATTCGTGGCACACCCGGATGTGGATAGACGATATGTTTATGATTACGGCACTACAGGCGCAAGCTTACCGGGCTACGAAGGATGAAAAATATATCAATAGGGCGGCTAAGGAAATGGTAATGTACCTGGATTCACTTCAGAAACCAAATGGTTTATTTTATCATGCGCCGGATGTTCCTTTCTTTTGGGGGCGGGGTAATGGATGGATGGCGGCGGGCATGGCCGAAATATTAAGCTCCCTGCCTGCAAACAATCCTAATCGCCCACGAATTATGAAGGGTTATGAAACCATGATGAGGTCTTTGTTGTCCTACCAGGCGCCATCAGGCATGTGGAGGCAATTGATAGACGAGCCTACATCGTGGGAGGAGAGCTCATCAACAGGAATGTTTGCTTATGCCTTGGTGGTAGGTGTGAAAAAAGGTTGGCTAGAGAAAGAAAAGTATGCTCCAGCGGTAAGAAAAGCCTGGCTAGCGCTTGTATCTCGCCTGGACGAAAATGCCGATGTAAAGGATGTGTGCGAAGGCACCAATAAGAAAAACGATAAACAATATTACATCGACCGTAAAAGGATAGTAGGCGATCTGCATGGGCAGGCACCGATTCTGTGGACTGCTGCAGCCTTGATAGATTAATAGTTTTAATCCTGCACAGTCAGGGTTTATTTTTTGAATTAAAGATGCCGTTTAGTAGGTGCCTGATGAATCAGTTTGCCTTACATACAATTTTCTTCGGGAAGGGGTACACCATTTCCCGAAGAAAATAAAGAATCTGCAGATCGTGATGATGGCAAGCCAGTTAATTGGTGCGTTGTGAAATAAATTCCCGCTGATAACTTAACGGACTTTTTCCAGTAGTGATTTTGAAATATTTATGAAAACTGGCCATGTTATTAAATCCACTTTCATAGCACAGTTGTTTAATGTTGAGTTTGTTCTCAATCAATAATCTGCAAGCATGCCCAACCTTTATTTCGGTCAAAAACCGAGAGTATGTTTTGCCGGTTTTAGATTTAAAATACCTGCAGAATGAATTTGGACTAATTACAGCCACATTTGCAATTTCTTCCAGGTGTATTTTCCTCCTGAAATTTTCAAGTGTGAAATTGTATATCGCATTGATCTTTATATTTGCGGTCTCGTCATAATCCTGCTTAAAGCCGATAGATGAAAGTTTAACAGTATTGGTGCAGTTGGCAATCAGGTTAAGCGCTTCCATTAGCAGGATGATACGGGCCGAGCCGTCTGATACCAGCATTTTTTCCAGCAGGTCTGCTACTTTTGCCTTAATTTTGCCGTTCACCTGTAGGCCCCTTCTGCTGCTTTCGAGCAATGATTTAATGGCTTTGTTTTCTGGTAGGTTAAGAAATTGGTCTCCCCAGAAGTTCTCGCTGAAATGTGCCACGCGGACGTCGGCACGTGCTTTCGACTGGTCTTTGAAATAACTGTCGTCAAATCTCCAGTAATGAGCCAAATGAGGCCCTACCAGTACAATATCTCCTGATCTAAAACTTTTAATATTGTCGCCAATAAATTGCGTTCCTACGCCTTTTTTAAGATGGATGAGCTCAATTTCCGGATGATAGTGCCATTTGTTGTTCATGTGAGGAATCAGGTCTCTTCTTACACTAAAAGATTGTGTAGGCGCTGTCGAAACTTTTAATAGTTGCGGTTTCATATATCTGGTTAGTTTTATAGTTAGTCAATTAATATACTATAAAATTATGTATCGTTTTACGTTTGTGCCAATATCGTTGAGTCATTGGGTAATATTTTCCTACTAGGAGATCTTATTCCTTTGTTCGTAAGAATAAAGGCCTAAATCTCATCAGGAATAGCGTTTTATCCATTATAGCCCATTAAATAATTTTTCGGCCAGATATAGTCTGAAGTCTTTAATCCTGCCGGTTTCCATATCCTGCCGCGGCAATATTTTTATGCCGCTAATGCCTATCTGTGCGCCCAGATCAATAATAACCTGATGCGGGTGTTTTGGTCTTTGATCTTTCCATTGGCTATGCCAGATACTCGTATATTGAAGGTCAAACACATTTTCTGATTTGCCATCCTGACTTTTCAGTTCTTCGCTGTCTACATATACGATTTTCCATAAGGTCCTTGGGATTTCTTTGCCATTTTCGTCCAGAAGCTCTAATTCGGCCGCGGAAGTATATGCATCTTCTGCAAAGTTGTTTAAGGCTTCAAGGGCGATATATCTGCCAGTTTTTAATGGAAAATTGAAGATTTGCCAGGAAGCAGAATTTTGCATTGTTCCGCTATAGATCAGATGGCTGGCATTATTTCCAAACTGCTGCCTGCCTTTACGGTGGTTGCTGCTGACTTTCACCTCAGTAAGGCTATCGAGGATCGGTTTTTCCAATCCCTGTAAACGTGCTGCAACCGGTTGGTGAAGGTCGAGAACGACCACCACGTTTTTTCCTGTATGTAACCACACGCCGGGAACATACATGGTTTGAGTAGGACCAATATTCCAGTAACGTCCAAGGCAGTGTCCATTGATCCAGACTATACCTTTTTTAAACCAGCGCATATCCAGGTAAAAATCTTTTTTGTTTTGTGCCGTAAAAGTGCCTTTATAAAAGGCCGGTTCGTTTATTTTTCCAGCCGTTCCAATGGGCTGATATTTAAAAGCTGGATTTCCCTCTCCTAAGGGAATAGAATAGTGTTTCCATCCTTTTAGCAGAGATTTTGAAGTATGGCCTATGCGGTAAACCTCACCAATTAAACCCTTACGGTCGTGCATGTACTCCCCGAAATTTACCCTGCCCATAGCCTCCACCAATATACGGAGCCTGGTATTTTTAGCTAATGCAGGGAGGGCAATGCTGTGCTCATTTTTCATTCTGTTCAATACACCAATCAGTTTCTGATCCAGGTATACTTCTGCATAATCATGCACTTCTCCAAAGTCGAGCGTACTTTTCGCTCCTGCGGTCAGGGTGGTTTCATAAGCCATCATGCCGTATCCCTGGGCAAGATCTTCCATATTTAAGGTCGTATCGGAAAGTCTAGGTTTACTCAGTTGCCTTAAGATAGGCGCTACGCTGGTTAGGTTAAATGCCGCGATCTTTTGTACTGGAATAGCTGGAGGTATTTCAGGTAAAACTTCTCCTGGTTGAAGATGTTTTTTGAGCATGTCCCGTAAGGCATAGAATTTAGCATTTGCCGACCCGTTTTCACTAATGGGTGCGTCGTAGTCATAACTGGAAGTTTCAGGTGAATAGGGCTGGCAATTGGCTCCTGCCCATAAACCGAAGGAAGTTCCGCCATGGATCATATAGATACTGAATGAGGCTTTCTGCTGCAGCATGTAATCCAGCTCTTTTACCATGCGTTCAGCGGAACCGGTATGGTGGGCATTGCCCCATGAATCAAACCATCCAGGGTAGTATTCACCACACATCAAAGGTCCTTCAGGCTGAACCTCGCGTAAGGCTTTAAAACCTGCTTCGGGATTGCTTCCAAAGTTGACCACGGCAAAAAGGTCTTTTTGTACATCGTTTTTTAGCTGGACCACTCCATCACAGGTGAAAAACGGAACGTCGAATTTGGCATCTTTCAGGTAACCCCTGAGTTTTAACAGGTAGTCTTTATCGCTCCCGTAACTGCCATATTCGTTCTCTACCTGTACCATCAGGATAGGACCACCATGGGTAACCTGCAAGGGGCTTAAAATACGTCCAACTTCTTTCAGGTATAAACGGCTACGTTCCAAATAGTAGGGATCCTGTGTCCGCAGTTTAATATCCTTTTTCTGCAGTAGCCACCAAGGAAAACCACCAAATTCCCATTCGGCGCACGAATATGGCCCCGGGCGCAATATCACATACAATCCTTCCTGCTGTGCGATTTTACAGAATTCGGCCGCATCGGCCTGTCCCTGCCAATTGAATTTGCCCGGTGTAGTTTCGTGGAAGTTCCAGAACAGATAGGCACAGACGGTATTCAAGCCAACGGCCCTGACCATTTTTAGGCGCTGCCTCCAGTAAGCTTTTGGGATTCTGGCAAAATGCAGTTCGCCGCAACGGATCACAAATGGTTTACCGTGTAGAATAAAAGATTCTGTACTGATCTTAAAAGGTGCTGCTGTTTCCTGCTGGGCTAAAACCGATGGGATGTAGGCAACGGAAAGCATAGAAAATATTAAACCGATTAACTGTTTTTTCATGACTGAATGATGGGAAAACACAAATATTTAAACAATGCTAATCAAAAAAAAAAGGAATAAAATATGGAAAAATTACACAATCGATTGCGGCATATGAAACAATCGATTGTGTAATTTTTAAGGCAATCAGGGCCGTATTTCGGGTGAATTTTTAATGTTTATTTTATTTACTTTCGGTCTTTTTGAAATAGAAAACCAAATAATTTATGCGAAAATTTACCTGTTTACTTTTGTTTTTAATCCCTTTGAATCTTTTGGGACAGCCGTTTAAGTCGGTACAGGAATTGATAAAGCGAAGAACACCATGGTTATCAGATCAAGTAGTTTTTAAGCGGCTAAAAAACGATCAGAAGGATGTATTTGAGCTAAAGAGCATGGGGAACAAACTCATCATTAGTGCTTCCGGTGCCAATGCTGCTGCAGTTGGGTTAAATTGGTATTTAAAATACTATTGTAACCGCTCCATGTCGCACATGGGCGATAACCTTTCTGTGGTATACCCAATCCCACAGGTGAAGGCGCGTGTACGCGTTGAAGCCCCCGCCAAATACCGTTATGCCTTAAACTATTGTACCTATAACTATACCATGAGCTTTTACGATTGGAAAGATTGGGAACATGAGCTTGACTGGATGGCTTTAAATGGCGTTAACCTGATGCTCACCGTAAATGGCATGGAAGCCGTATGGCAGAATACCCTGAAACAGATCGGCTATTCTGATCAGGAGATTAACGATTTTTTAGTAGGACCAGCGTATACCGCATGGTGGCTGATGGGAAACATTCAGGGGTGGGGAGGTCCGATGCCTCAAAGTGAGATCGATGGCCGTAAAGCTATGCAGCAAAAAATGATGGCCAGGATGAAAGAACTGGGAATAGCACCTGTTTTACAAGGCTTTTATGGGATGGTTCCAAGTTCCTTGAAGGATAAAAGTAAAGCGCAGATCATTGACCAAAAAACCTGGGGGGCATTTAAACGGCCTGATATTTTAGTACCTGACCGGTCCGACTTTTCCAGAATAGCAGGGATATACTATAGTGAGCTCCGGAAAGCATATGGAAAGGATATCCGTTTTTTTGCAGGAGATCCTTTTCATGAAGGTGGGATCACCGAAGGCATAGATTTAAAGACTGCAGGCAGGTCTATCCAACAGGAAATGCAAAAGAGTTTTCCCGGATCAACCTGGGTGCTTCAAGGCTGGCAGGATAATCCCAAACAGCAAATGCTCGATGGACTTGATAAGTCGCATGTGCTGGTACAGGAGCTGTTTGGCGAATTCACCAATAATTGGGAGAAGAGAAAGGGCTACGATTCTACACCATTTATCTGGAGTGTAGTGAATAATTTTGGTGAGAGGCCAGGTTTGTATGGAAAACTGCAACGCTTTGCAGATGAGGTAGACAGGATCAGAAAAGGCCCCTACAAGGGTGTGTTAAGTGGTGTAGGGATTATGCCCGAAGGATTGGATAATAATCCTCCTGTATATGATCTGATGTTGGAGCTGGGTTGGCGAGATGATCACGTGGAGGTTAAAGACTGGTTGAGTGGTTATGCTAAATATCGTTATGGAAATTCAAATCCTCATATTGATAAAGCCTGGCAGGGTTTCCTGGAAACCATTTATCAGAGCATTCCGGGGTATCAGGAAGGTGCAAGTGAATCTGTGTTTTGTATCCGCCCAGCACTCGACACAAAAGCTGTTTCCCATTGGGGCACCCGGGTAAGAACCTATGATCTTCTCAAATTTAAAGAGGCGGCCCTGGAATTTGCAAAAGCAGTACCCGAATTTAAGCATTCTGACACCTATCAGATCGACCTGATCAATATCTTGAGACAGGTACTGGCCAATGATGGGGAGCAGGTTTTTCAGACCATGGTTAAGGCTTACAATGAGAGAAATACTGAGCAGTTTACCAAAGTGTCTGCTCAGTTTCTTAATATGATCCGCTTAACTGATGATCTGTTATCTGCCCATCCTTATTACAGGTTAAATACTTACAAAATTCAGGCATTAAACCTAGGGAAAACTGAGGAAGAGAAAAAGCTGAACATACATAACGCGATGATGCTGGTCACCTATTGGGGTGAAAACAACCCGGCGGAAGATAACCTGCATGATTATGCATATAAGGAATGGGGAGGGTTAATGAAGGACTATTACCTGGTAAGGTGGGAGATGTACATCAAATATTTACAGAGCGAGCTTCAGGGCAAAAACATACAGGCTCCCAACTTTTTTTGGTGGGAGCGTGCATGGGTAGAGCAGAATATGGAACTCAAAGCAGACGGGAAGGTTAAGCCCCTATCTGAGGTAGTTGCTGAAATTCTAAAATTGAAAACAGGTGTTCAATGATCTGATGAGACTGATCACTAACAATATTCCTGCTGTCTAAAATGGCAACAGGGATATTGTACTTTCTGAGCTGTTCAATCTGCTTTGAAGGTACTTTAGGTTTGCTAAGGGCAATCAGAATACCATCTACCCTCAGGTTCATCATGTTTTCGAGGATTTGTCTTTCCTGCTCTGGTTTATCAAACGACTGACCAAAAATTACATTGTAATTTCTGTTATGGGAAAAACGCTCGATTTTACTCAGGATGGAACAATAAAGGGGCTCTGCAATGTCTGGGAGCACAACGCCAACCGTAAAGGTTTTTCCCTGTTTTAAGAAAATTGCATTTTGATTAGGATGATAATTCAGCTCTTTCGCAATTTTATTGACCCTCATTGTAGTAACAAGGCCAATACTTGGATGACCTTTGAGTGCTCTGGATACCGTTGAAGGATTAATTTTAAGCCGTTTGGCTATATCTTTGATGGTAGGGATCTTTTCCATTTTTTTAGGCGGTTAGCGTAAAACTTTGAGTTGACGATTTTAAAGGCAGAGTTGTTATCCTGGCCGCTGGATTTTTTCCAGGCCTCGAAATCTGTGATTGGATTACCATTGGTGCTGTTCCAGATCCATTGTGGCTGCCCTGTGCTAAAATAGCTATTATGGTCTATGAGATTATGACTTCCGGTTGAAGTGTACTTATGTAAAAGAACATCCTGAGGGCCGGCATAAACGCGGTTGTGCCTGATCACATTACTATCGCAGTGTTCAGTCAGTCTGATCTCGCCCTCAATTTCTCCAAATGCCCCTAATACGCGGTTGTTCTGAAATAAAGTATTGTTCAATATGGAGCAATTCTTAGTCCCGGAAATAGTGTAATTTAAATAATCACCCAGGTAAATGCCGGCACGGTAGCATTTGTAAACCAGGTTGTTTCTTACGGTAGTTGTTCTTGTGGGATAGATATTGCTTTCGCTAACCAGACCGATTCCTCTGTCGCTTTCATAAACGATATTGTTTTCAATCAGGGTATTGGCTCCTCCGCAAACGTAAATGGAAATTGCACCATATCGGTCTGCTCCCCAAGTTTCAGGCGTTTTGGTCATGGAGTTGTGGTGAAAAATATTATTACTGATGATCCCGTTGCGGGCATAGTTTGTAGCGATAGCTCCATTGGGATTAAGGCCGTCGCCACCGGCTACAATAACACCGATGTTCTCGGTATCATAAACTTTATTGTTGCTGAACGTGAAGCCATCTATATTCCCGGCAAGGGTTACGTTTTCACTTGTTCCGGTTTGCGTATCGTGGACGGTACAACCGGTAATCGACAGGTTTGAGATGGGCATGGTGCCGTTCCCAACAGCGAGTATGGCATGCCCGCTTCTGCCCTGGGCAAGCGTAGTATTGTTTTTGATGTTGTAAATATTGCAGTTTTTAACAGCAATGTGCTGTCCGCTGCCGTAAATTGCAATGCCCTGGGGATCTGTGCTGACCACAGAACTGTGGAGGTTGCAAATGTCAAAACCATCGATGGTTACCCAGCTCACATTATTGATCGTGATCAATGCCTGCCATCCGGTGACGGCGATTTTACTGCCATCAATAACTGGTTTTTCTTTAGGATAGCTTCGAAGGCTGATAGGTTTGCCTGGCGTTCCCGACTTGGTAAATTTTACCTGCTGATGGTAAGTCCCACCTCTCACCAATACCTGGTCTCCAGGTTCAGCTAAATTTAATGCAGCGTTAATGGTTTGAAAAGGAGCGCTAATACTTCCGGTATTATTGTCCGAGCCATTAACGGATACGTAATATTTGTGGGGCTTCTTTCTAACCTGGTAGGTAACGGCAAATGTTTTGGTAGCACAAACCAGGGTTTGTGCTACCAAAAACAGGCCTAAAAAACAATAAAATTTCATATAATACTGAAATGAGGTCTTGGTTAAATTATTCTGAGATGATCTTTCTGATCCTGTTATTGTTTTTGTCCAGTACATAAACGGTCCCGTTTTTATCCACGGCAACGCCGCCAGGTGCGCTAAAAGAAGCCTGTTGTCCAAATCCGTCTGTATAACCTGCAGTGTTGCTTCCTGCAAAGGTGCTTACCTGATAATTATTAGCCTGGATGAAACGGATGCTTTGATCAGGATTGCTGGTACTGCCACCGCCCGTTCCATTGCCGGCCACATAAATATTATCGTTGTTATCTACGGCAATGCCCCATGGATAGGCAAACTGTGCCGATTTGGGGTCGCCGTTTATATAGCCTATTTTGTCTTGTTGGCCTGCAACAATACTTCCCTGCCATGTACCGGCATTAAATTTTCTGATGACCTGGTCACCATGCGCAGATACGAATAAATTACCAGCATGGTCAAATTTAATTCCTGCAGGATAATTGAGACCCGAAATGGTTTCCTTGGTGTTACCCTGAGCATCGATCTGATAAACGCTTCCAGGGCTCGAACAACTCGAGTAGAAAACCTTGCGGCTGCTTTTGTCAAAAGCGATGCTCCAGGGTTCCTGTCTGCCAAAACCCCATGTTTTGGCCTGCCCATCTGGCGTGATCATTCTGATGTCCCAGTTGCCAGGGTCTACACAATATAGGTTTCCACTGCCATCAATTGCAAGATCATAAGGCAAAGAGAAATTTGCTGCGCTGCCTTTACCATCTGCATAACCAGCAAGGGCAGGGTTACCTGCCAGGGTACTCACGTTTCCTTCCGGATCGATTTTTCGGATACAATGATTGCCTGGGTCAGCTACATAGACATTGAGTTGGTCGTCTACCACGATGCCTGAACTTCTGTACCAATTTTGACCGGAAAAGTTGAAAGAAGCATCTGTTCCTTTGCCGTTGGCAAATCCTGCTTTACCGGAGCCCGCAAGGGTTGTAACTGTCCGTGTATATTCATAATTAAAAATGGCCTCACTAGAAGCTTCTTTATTTTCTATCTTCACTTTTAAGGGGCCTGATTTTGATTTTTTTGGCACTACTACCATGATCTGTGTCGCGCTGGCCCCAATTACTTTAAGCGGCAGGTCATTTAAGATCACAGAAATTTTGGAGAGATCAGTGGTGAAGTTAGTTCCGGTAATCAGTACTTCCGTGCCACCTCCACCTTTTTTGGGAATAAAATCTGAAATAGCAATTGGAGAAGAAGGATTATAACCGTCAGTTTTATCTTTTTTGCAGCCTGCGATCAGGAGCAACAGACAGATCATGCAGCTTAACAAGTGCGACCGTTCTGCCATTATATTGATGAATCTTTTCATGTAATTCTTTTTTAAATACATTATGATGCTTTAATTACCAACCTGGATTTTGTACCAGGGCCCTGTCGCGGTCGAGTTGGTATTGAGAAATTGGGAAGAGGTACATTTTGTTCTCCCACGCTCTTTTTTGAAATAATGTGCGCTTGTAAAAAGAGGTAAAGCCAAATCCAAGTCCGCCGTCATCTTCATTCACATTCATGGTGTAGATTGTTTGATTTTCAGCAGCACCTAATAATAGTCTTCTGATGAGTGTATAATATCTATCACCTTCGAAGCATAACTCTACCTGTCTTTCTTTAAGAATGTATTTTCTCATGAGTTCCTTATTTCCAACCGCATTAGGATATACGGTTTCAATACCGGGTAAACCTGCTCTGGTCCTGACCAGGTTTAGCGTTTGCACAACCTCAGGATTGGAAGGGTCATACTCATTTAAGGCTTCAGCGTAATTGAGCAGGATCTCAGCATAA
This sequence comes from Pedobacter sp. R-06, assembly GCF_049913135.1. NCBI lineage: Bacteria > Pseudomonadati > Bacteroidota > Sphingobacteriia > Sphingobacteriales > Sphingobacteriaceae > Pedobacter > Pedobacter sp. R-06. The sequence continues at coordinate 1,380,150 of NZ_CP183977.1, forward strand.
CGCATGATGATGAAAGGCCTGTAATTAGTGACATCCTGTCTGATGTTATCAGCAGGGCTTATATTTTTCAGAAAGTTGTAACCGGTGATGTTATTGGTGATTCCGGTGGCTTTGGCGCCAGCTTTGCCTGAATAATAAAATTCTATTCGTCCGGTACCGTCAATATTGCCGGCTGAAGAATAATAATTCTTATCGTCAACAGTAGGAGCAGGCAATACCGGTCGGCCATTGTATTGGATATACGCATAAAAACGGGCTTCCCTGTTGGCATACATATTCCATTGGCCCTTTTTATGTCCCCAGCTCTGATCGCTATTATTTTCTGCAAAGCCGGTTTCGTTATATTGCGACAAAGGATCATCAATAGCACGGCCATTATTCATATAGAAAGCATCCACAACATTTTGAGTTGCATTGTAGAGATTGATCCCGCCAGGATTGGGTGAAGAAGCTTTGGTGTAACCCCAAAAGTTCCATGAATTTCTGGAAAAAAGGATTTCGCTGTTCCAATTGGTTAGGAAGAGATCCCGTACAGAAAAATAAGGATCAAACCTGGTGCCGCCATTATCCAGATTGGTGAATAATTTATAAGCATTGAGGTTTATCACCGCTTTCGCGGCATCTGCAGCAAGTTTCCATTTATTTGGATCAAATGATGTGGGAGCGAGCGCTTTTCCATCCTGATTTTTTAGCGAGCTGAGTGCCGGGTTTCCGTTCCATAGTGGACTGGCAGCCCAAAGCGCGATCTGTGATTTCACAGCCAGACACGATCCCTTTGATGGCCGCCCATAATTGCTGGAAGAAGCCCAGCTTACCGGCAGATCAACGGCTGCTTCATCCATCAATTGATTCACGTAGTCTTTGCATTCATCAAAAGTATTCCTGGGGTATTTATTAAAATCTTCATCCAGGGCAAGGGCACCGGTTAATTTTACCACTGGGCCGTATTGTTTGATCAGCTGCCAATAAAACCAGCCCCTTAAGAACTTTGACTCTGCTTTGTATTGAGTCTTTAAAGCTGAACTCAACTGCGATTCAGGTACCTTTCCGATATTAGCCTCAAAAATAAAAGTTGATCGGATGCCGGTATAATAATGGTCCCAATGGTCATAATAGGCATTTACAGGGCTCCAGTTTCCTGCAACCATTTGTCTGATATTTGTTCCCGGGATAGAAACAGATGCTTCATCGCTAATGCCGATATGTGCAAAGTCGATTTCGAGCACTGCACCATAAATGTTATAAAGGTAAGACTCTGCATTTGCCCGGTTGCTCCAAAGGATCTCTGAAGTAAGGAGGTTATCTGGCTTTTCATCGAGGTGTTTGCATGCCGATAGGACATTAGTTAAAAACAATGTTCCTACTGCTATGATGATTAAATATTTGCTTTTCATCAGAATATTTTTTTATGCTTGTAATTGATCAATACTTCTTTTAAAGGGATGCTTTTAGTCCCAGCGCAAATGTTCTCAAAGGCGGGTAGCCTGCCGCGTTGGCGCCAAGTTCCGGGTCCCACAATTTAAATTTGGAGAAAGTGAGTAAGTTCTGACCTGTGAGATACAGATACACTGACTTGATCGATACCTTTGTTAGCAAAGCATCCGAAAATTTATAACCCAAGGTGGCTTGTTTTAAACGGACGAAGCTGCCATCTTTGGACCACCAGGTACTTGGCTGATAATTATTGCTGTTCTGATTGGAAATCCCCAGTCTGGGATAATATGCATCCTGTCTAGGGTTTTCAACAGTCCATCTGTTTTCCAGATTGGCCAGCATGCCCGAAGGATATTGACCCATGCCTGTAAAAGGTACTATACCTGCGCCACTTGCTCCATCACCTGTTACTGCAGCGCCATTGGCCATAAATGATACATCGGAAATGCCCTGGAAGAAAAGAGAAAGGTCTACGCCTTTGTAACCTACCGTAAATCCTGCTCCATAAAGTTTGGTTGGAACATCTGATTTTCCGGTATACACCCTGTCGAAACTGTTGATCACCCCATCACCGTTCATATCTTTGTACTTGATGTCTCCCGGCTTTAAATTTGCACCAAACTGGCTTGCACTGGCAGCAATCTGTTCAGTAGAAGTGAATAAACCTTCAGCGACGTACATGAGGTTGTCTCCCAATTTCTGCCCGGTTGCTTGCTGATATGCATATAGCTGTTTAGGTTCATCCCGTTCAACGATCTTATTGTTGTTATAGGTGAAATTTCCATAAAGGCGAAGCGATACCCCTCCAATCTTCTCGTTGTATTCAACATTGGCATCTACCCCCTGATTATTCATCTCTCCTAAATTGGCGAATACTGTTCCGGTTACACCTAGAATGCCCGAGAGCGAACTACGGGCAATGAGGATGTTCTTTCTTCTTTCTTTATACAGGTCTACTGTAATATTAAGTTTATTGAACAAACCGATTTCTGTACCGAAATTGTCTTTGGTCGCTTTTTCCCAGGTCAGGTTTTCTACACCAAATACACTTTCTGTTACCCCATTAAATATCGTTCCATTAAAGCCCAACCCTATAGAGCTCCCTGGCCCATATTGGCTCAGATAAGGGAATCTTTTGAGACCGTTGTTAATTCCAATCTGATCATTTCCTACAACTCCATGAGAACCTCTAACTTTCAGTAGGTTAACCGTAGCCGATAGGTTTTTGAAAAAAGGCTCGTTCGAAATTACCCAACCCCCTGAAACAGAAGGGAAAAATCCAAACCTTTTGCCTGGCTCAAAGTTTTCTGAACCCGTATAACCTGCATCAAATTCGAGCAGATAACGGTCTGCATAATCATAAGTTACCCTGAAAGCCATGCCCTGGTTTTTGTAAGGGATAGAAGAAATCACATCTCCTGCTGAGCTAACTACCCTGGTGCGCATATTATATAAAAATAAGCCGCCAACATGATGATGGCCAAACCTGCGGTCGTAAGTGATGTTGGTTTCCAGGTACATTTTTTTCTCTGCGCTTGATGATTGTGAGTAACCAAGGAACTGTTCTCCGATCCTCGATTGGTTAAGGATCAGGTTACCATCAGCATCTCTTGAACTGGCCAGGAAAAGGTTGTTCCTTCCCGTTCGCCTATTGTCGTTTTCACTGTACGAATCAAAAGAGAACCTGGCCATTGCGCTCAGTCCAGGAGTAAAACGGTCTAATTTCTGATTGATGGAGAAAATGGATTGTATGGTAGGGCGGAATTCTGCTGCGTAACCCGAATTTTGAATTTCATTGAGCGGATTGCTCCCCCCATTATTGAAGGGACCGGCCCATGATCCGTCCGGGTATTGGATCGGGAAAGCGATAGGCGGGGTTAAATAGGCATTATACCAGATTCTGCTTGCTGACAAACCCGGGTACCTGCTGCTCACCAGCATGGCATCCAGGTTCATGGACAAAAGCGTTGTCGGGCTGAGGTCGATATCAAGGTTGGTCCTGAAATCATATCTTTTAAAATTTAAATTTGGATTATAGTCGTTTTGTTTGGTCACTTTATAACTGCCATCCTGGTTATAAAATGAGGCGGAAACATAGTATCTCACACTTTGAGAGCCTCCGCTTACATTTAAATTGGTATTAAAACCAGGAGCCCAGTTTTTATAGGTTGATTTGATCCAGTTTACATTAGGGTAGAGGTAAGGATCCAGGCCACTTGCTGTTTTCTGGATAATTTCTTCTGAATATACAGGTTGATTGCCGTCATTAATATTGGCTTCGTTATAGAGCCTCATCCAGGAAACACCATCCAGCATTTTTGGTGTTTTAGTAAGGCCAGACATGGAGGCTTCGGTTTTTATGGAAATGAGTGGTTTACCAGCAGTACCCCGTTTGGTATTGATGATCAGCACACCATTGGCTCCCCTGGCGCCGTAAACTGCGGTGGCAGAGGCATCTTTAAGTAAGGAGATACTTTGTATATCTTCCGGGTCTATGTTATTGTAGGAGCCTCCGAAAGAACTGTTTACATCATCCCGCTGTACGCCGTCAATGATAATAAGTGGTTCTGTATTGCCGGTAAAAGTTCCTATGCCCCTGATGGTAAAAGAAGCGTTGTCATAACCTGGTTCACCGCTTCGCTGCATAGAGATAATCCCAGCTACTTTACCGGCCAAAGAATTCGAAAGTGAACGGTTAGGGGTCTGCATATCCGACATATTGATCGTGCTAACTGCGCCGGTAATGGTTACCTTCTTTTGTTTACCATAACCAACTACTATTACATCCTCAAGGGATTTGTCTTCTTCTGTCAGGCTGATGCTGATTTCTGTTTGTTCGCCCAATAGTATTTCTTTGGTAATGAAGCCTACGATCTGAATGACCAGCGTTTCATTTTTATCCGCCTGGATTTTAAAATTTCCGTCCGAATCTGTAGAGGTTGCTTTTTTAGTTCCTTTAACGAGTACCGTTGCTCCTGGAATGGGGTTCCCTTTTAAATCGGTTACCTTGCCCCGTATTTCCTGGCTACTGAAAATGCTGCTCAGTTTATCAACGGCCTTGTCCAGAAGTGAACTTTCTTTTTCTTTGATCAGGATGGTATTTCCATCGATGACATAGGTTAAGGGGAGATTATTCAGGATTTTCTTTACTGCGGTTTCCAATTCTTCATTTTGGATAGAAATGCTAATTGGATTGATCCCGTTGAGGACTTTTCTGTCGAACAGGAAATTATATCCACTTTGATTATGGATCTTTTCTAATGCACTCTTTAATGATATCCGGCGTTCATTAAGGGTGATGCGTTGGCCGAAGCTTGCCGCACTTACCTGCATTAGCGTGAAAAGGAGTACGATGGTGGTTAGGCGCATAATCATCCATATTTTACGGATATAACGGTCTGTTACACCCGATTTGCTGGCATAAAATCTATACATTTTGTTATATTTGGTTTGTGCAGCGGCCGCTTAGGTCAATTTGTTGGCTACTGCAGGTTTTGGTTAGTAATTTTTATTAACTGAATGCCAGGTAATTATCGGGGGTGTGTCCAGCACCCCTGGTGATTTGGCATTTTAGGAAAGTAATTATTGCATCACTGTTACCCTCCTTCCTTCTATTTTGAAACGGACTCCACTAACAGTTTCTATCCACTTCAGTACTTCAGACAATTTACTTTTTCTCGACACTAATCCGTCCAGAACAGGTGTTGAAGCTACTTTTAACCCTGGTTCATAAACAACATCTACATTATACCATCTTGCAATCTTGAGCATGGACGAATTTAAATTCTCTCCGTCGAAGATGAAGTTGTCGTTTTTCCATCCTAATGTTTCTGCTGTATTCACCAACCGTGAGGTTATTGTACCTTCAGCATCAATAGAAACCTGTTGACTAGGCTTTAATACTACAGTTTTTACGTTCTGGGTATTTTTTAGACTTTGAATTTGCATGCTTCCTTCTACCAGGGTTGTTTTGCTGAGGGGTTCATCAGTATAGCAATTGATGTTAAAAGATGTTCCAAGGTCTTCGGCGATCTGGCCAGTACTTATTACCCGGAAAGGTTGTTTCGCATTGTGGATAACCTCGAAATAAGCTTCTCCTGTTAATTCTACCCGGCGTTCTTTCTGACCAGCGAAGCTGGAAAGGAATTTTAATGAGGACGCGGCATTTAACCATACACGGGTTCCATCGGAGAGCGTGATCTGGTACTGACCCCCCTTCGGTGTAGATAGTACGAGTTGCTGTGTTGCTCCTTTCATCGAGCCGATTTCACTTATATCTGTTCCGTCGTTATATTCCAGTCCGGATTTATCAACCACCACTCCGCTGGTTAAATTCTTTAAATCAAATTTTTGGCCATTTGCCAGGGTTACTGTTGCTTTATTGCTACCAGGTTGAATGTCGTGAAGCGCCAGATTGTAATCAGTGCGTTGGCTATGCAGGTAAAAATAAAGCCCCACGCTTATCATAACCAGCAGCGATGCTGCAATTAATAGTTTTTGACTTAATGTGCTGAACTTTCTTTCGGCTGGCAGGGTACTGGTCATCTTTTTTATAATGAACAGGTCTTCGAGTAGTTCCTCTTCGGTTAAACCCAGGGGAAGATCTTTATTCCATTGGGCGTACCAACTCTCTAAAAAGTTAATTTCTTCAGGTGTACAGTTACCTGCCTGTTTCTTTTGTAAAAGCTCGTTAATTTCCTCTTTTTGCATCATTGTTAAAAGGCGAAGGAGCGTACCTTCCGCATTCAGGGGTTAAAGACGAAGTAGAATAACTTAGGGGGTAAAGGAATTTTAAAAAAAATCAGAGCGAGAGGAAAAACATGGATCCAAGTCTGGTACGTAACACCTTTAGTGCATTGTTTATTGTAGTTTTTACCGTTTGCTCGGACAGGTTTAACACTTTTGCGATTTCCTGATGACTTAAGAAGTTTTTTCTGCTCAGTTCGAATATCTGACGGGTTCGGGGAGGAAGGTTGGCAATTTCCTGATCTATAATGGCCTTTAGCTGGTTTTGTCTGACGAGGTAATCGGTTGTTACGAGGCCTTTTTCTGCAAAATCTTGAATGGATTCCGTGTACGATTTTTTTAACTTCTGCTTTGCCAGCAGGTCGAATATTTTATTTCTGATTGAAGTATAAAGATATCCGGAAAGGGTAGTCTTAAAAGTTATTTCCGCTCGTTTAATCCATAAGGTGGTAAAGAGTTCATGAACCAAATCCCTGCATTCTTCTCTTAATTGAAGTCGTTTAAATGCATGTATGTATAATGTAGCATGATAGCGGTGATAAATTTCGGCGTATGCCAAATGGTCGCCAGACTTGAGTAAGTCAGCTAGTTCCTGATCATTATGGTGTTTATACGACATGTTGCTTGGATGTACTAACATACATAAATAATGCATATTGGCAAAAAGATTTCATTGCTACTGACTGATAGCGGACCAAACAAGTAGCTGGGTTGCTCTCGGTTAAGCGGGATTGAAGCTTTAAAAAAAAAAGCCAATATACAGGAAAGAAGAAAGCTGCAAGATTATTAAGAATTCGCGGATTATTTTAAAATTTTTTGTGAAGCCAAAGGCTTTTATAGATAGGCTAGAGCGTTTGATATCAGTGCTTTGTATTTAGTTTTTGGTTGACTCAACAAAAACTCGCTTCTTTTTTATGCAGATAATCTATTTGATTAAATTACTTTGCGAGAAAGGAATAGCCAAGTGCTTTTAACCCAAAACTGAACCCTGATTTTCTCCGTAATATTCTCTTTTCGACAAAGCGAAAATATCGTGATATTTCTTTAGGAGTACATTCTATTTTTAGCGATTATCTCCAGGAAAAGAATTTCTTTGTTATCATTATTATTTTGCTGCTGATTAATTATGATAGGCTTGGGTGTAAATAATTGGTTTATCTGAAGTCTGAATAGGTCCCCACGATGCAATTGTCCTCTTAATTTTTTAAAAAATCTGACTTACAGTTATGTAGCCAACCTCGCAAATTACTTCAGGTAGTGGGCCCAACTTATATTTTGATTAATTTCACGGATATTTAAAAATGCTTTGGGATCATCCTGGCCGCTATGCAGGTTGTTTCTCGTTATCGTGGTGATCCTAATGGCGTTTATGTCGGGGCTACAAATCGTCCAATCCAATCTTCATTTTGTCCACTTAAACCCTAAAAGCACTTCGGAAATTTATGGTTCCACTACTTTTGAACTGTAAACAAAAAATACATTAAACTATGAAAATTACAACATTACGGTGCGGAATGAAATCCGTAGTATTATTTGTCCTTTTGGGAGCTGGTTTTGCTTCCTGCAAAAAAGATGATGTTCAACCTGATCCTGTAGTAACTGTTAAAGATTACCATCAGACTGCTGTAACGCAATTTACAACGGTGGGTGATGCAAAAATTGCCTATAGGGTATTGGGAGATCAGGATGGACTGCCTTTGATTGTGGTTTCTCCATTAGGAAGTTCGATGGATGATTGGGATCCTGCCATTACAAATGGATTGGCGCAAAAAAACAAGGTGATCATTTTTGATTTACCCGGAGTAGGTGGTTCGACCGGAAAAACGCCTGATAACATCGCTGATATGGCAAAAAGTGCTGTTGCATTTATCAAAGTGCTGGGGTTCACAAAAGTGAATATCCTTGGGTTTTCTATGGGTGGATTTATTACGCAGCAGGTGGTGTTAACGGAACCCGCGCTTATCAATAAAGTGGTTTTGACCGGTACCGGACCTAAAGGGAGCGAAGGATTGTCGAACCTGCCAAATCTATTGGCGCAGACAGCAGGGCTAACTCCTGAACAAACCTTCTTAAAATTCGCCTTTACCTCTTCCGCAACAAGTATTGCTGCAGGAAAAAGATCGTGGGACCGGACGCTTTTAAGAACTGTAAACCGTGATGCCCCTATTAGTGCTGAAAGCAGTGGAGCAGAGTTAACGGCAGTGTTAGGGTGGGCACAGCCATATCCTCAGGCATTGGAAGAACTTAAGAAAATCACTCAGCCAGTATTGGTCGTTCAGGGTGAAAATGACATTCCGGTGCCAGTGGTGAACGCTGTGAACCTGTCTAGAAGCATACCCAATTCAAAGCTGATCATTTATCCCGATGCGGGCCACGCTTCCTTTGCACAGAACCCAGACTTATTCGTACCTACTGTACTTGAGTTTCTTGCAAAATAATAATCCTTAAAAAAATGTTAGTTAAGGCTGTGGGCTTTCGCCCACAGCCTTAGTTTGTTTATGCCAGTATCCCGGTGGAGATATCGAGTTCTGCACAGCCCCTTAACTGAACGCTGCGCTTGATCGGGATATACAAGACAAACTGTTTTTAGCTGCTTTTTAACCGCGCGATGTTGTTTGACTGTGCTTACTAAACCCATGATGGTTATTGCTGGACAGGATTCATCTTGTCTTGCATGTAAAAAGGGTTGGGAAAGCACTCCAGCTTTGTTTTTCGAGCGATTAGGTTCTGGGCCTTCATCTGATGCCCGTGGTGAGCTTTTTACAACCGATAATGATGAACCTCTTCGTTTCCAGATCATCGGCTTTCATTTTGAAGGTGGAGAGGGATTTGCCGTTGCCGATATGCAGAAGCAGGCTACTGCGACATTGAATCCTGCCCCTAGATGTACCCGATGCAATGCAGATCACCGAGGATGATTTCCAAAAAACGCAGTCTCGTTAAAACCTTGCTGATGGATCAAAAATCCATAAGGGAGTAGGTGTTTCTTATTTTGATAAAATTTTTTACGATTCGGGTATTCCGCCTTTTTCAATAGCGGAAATCTGCCTGGAAAGCAGGTCAGGCTTTGTCAAGGAACATTATCTATAATATCCAATTAGACAGTAGTTAGGTAGGGATATAGATTGATCGGCCAGCTTACCTTTCTACTGATAAAGATTTTAGAGGAGCCTTTTAAAAACAGCTGCTGTCCAAAAAGGTAAAATCTAACAAGAGATAACCTGCGCCATTTTGGCTAAACAATTCAACCTTAATTAATGTTCTGCTTTTACGAAAAATCAGATGAGAAAAACTTTACTATTATCCGCCTTTGTTTTAATTACGGTTTCTGATCTAAAGGCCCAGATAAGACAGACCTATAATCTTCTTCATCCCGTTCCAAAGGAAAAGCTCAGGGAAATGGAGACCGACAGACCGGATATTACCGAATCTCCGGTGACTACGGATGCTGGCCATCTTCAGGTGGAAACCGATCTTTACCGTTTGGAAAGGACACGTAGTGAAACATCGCTCGAAACTACCCAGCTTTTTAACCAGGCCAATCTCAAACTGGGACTCACCCGGTCAACGGCCATACAGCTGGTGGTGCAGAGCTATATCTCAGAAAAAGTATCTTTGGAGGATGGACTGGAGCGCAATCATGGTTTTGGTGACCTAACGGTACGCATTAAACAGAACCTCGTAGGAAATGATAAGGGAAACTTCGCAATTGCACTGCTGCCTTATCTAAAATTCCCTACGGCATCGGCTAAGAGTGACAATAATTATGAGGGCGGCATGATTGTGCCAATGGCGCTCAAGCTGGGCCGGAAATGGAAATTAGGGATGCAGGTAGAGTTAGACAGGTTACAAAACGAGGAAGGTGAAGGGTACCATACCCAGCTTCTCGAATCATTGACGGCAAGCCATCCCCTGTTTAAAAAGCTTGACCTGATTGCCGAAACATACTATACTTATGATCTGCAGGCCCACCATTGGAATAATTTTGTAAATGCTGCACTCCAGTTGGAGGTAGCGAAAGATATTAAGATAGATGGTGGACTGAATTATGGTATCCAGCATGATGCGATGAAGAGTTATTTCCTGGGGCTTTCTTTTAGGTTATAATTTCCTGAAACATTTTATCACATTTTCGGCTGTAAAAGCAGGGGCATGTTCAATTGCATTGCAGTTTATCTGTTTCAGATTTTTTCTGCCCCTTAGAACTATTAAAACGTCAATGGAATCTTTACTGGGCAATTTGACCCCATCTTCATAAAATCTTGTATAGTGATTTTATAATGCCTGCTGTTTGCCCAGTAGGCTATGTAACATGGGTACTTCAAACGGGATATGCTGAAAGATATCTATGTTCATACCTGATAATCAAACCTGTGTTTAATCACAGCTGAAATTATAGATTCTTCTGCCGTCGACGGCCTTAATAAAGTTTGACCGGGCATATCGGGCACTGGAACAGGCAATTCTGAATTACACATCAAGACTGGAGAATCACCTTCCCATATTTTCATTTAGTGTAATAGCTACTTAAAAAGCAGTCCCATAATCATTTCCTTCCGCTGATTGATCAGAACTGAAAAATCTTCCTTAGAGATCTGAAATAACTGCCGGTAGAGTGGAGCCATGATCAGTGGATAAGACAGCAGAGAAAAAAGGTTCATTAAAAAATGTGCGGGATCCATTTTTTCAAGGATACCGCTCTCCATTTCTGTCTTGATATCCTTCAGGAATTTATGGATCGGGCCAGACTGTATGTTCTCCATCAGTTCCTTGCCAAGGGTGTTGATTTCAGTTACAAGAAAAGTTTCCTGGTAAGGAAAGGCTATCATATCTTCCAGGAAAACCCCGATGAGATTCTCGATCTTCTCCCTAAATGGCCTGTTCTCCTCAAAACATGCATCAAGGCGTTGACTAAGCCCCATCATTGCTTCTTTGAATACCGCCTCGACAAGAAGATCTCTTGAGCGGAAATAGTAATGTAGGGATGTTCGGTTCACACCTGCTGCATCGGCAATTTCCTGCGTGGTGGCATGAAGTTTTCCCTCTGCAAAAAATAGCCTCTTGGCTGTCTCCTTGATAAGGTTCTCTGTTCCTGTGTTTTTGAGCGGCATTTTTTCTATTTATATTGTTGTCAACTTATGGTTATCCTTTGGGAGATTCCGATCTCACGGATAAAATATTCGTCATGGGAAATCACTATTAATGTGCCTTCAAAATCCCTGATGGCCGAAGTTAAGATTTCCAGACTCTGTACATCAAGGTTATTGGTTGGCTCATCCAAAATAAGTACATCGGTCGCACTATTACTTACCGAGAGACAGCATAAGGAAAGCTTCATCTTTTCTCCGCCACTCAGCCCGGCGCATTTTCTATCGAATGCTTCCGAATCAAACTGTGAATAAATCAGCAGCGCCTTGATTTCATGTTCCTGTAGTCCGCTATTGTTAAACTGCTGTACCTGCTCATAGACTGTAAGTGCTGGATCTATCATGGTATAATCCTGATCGAGGTAAAGATAAGAAAATTCAGACCTGATGAAATTTCCGTCCAAAGGCTCCAGCTTACGGGTGATGATTTTAAGCAGGGTGGTTTTACCCGATCCGTTTTCACCTTCAATCTGTATCCTGTCCCCTGATCTGACCTGAAATGTAAGGGGCTTCCATAAGGGGATACCATTATAACCGAAATTCAGGTGTTCAGCATCGATAAGGACTTTTCCGGAATGGAGCTCAGAAGTCCCAATGTTGATTTTGAGTGGCTGATACTGCAGGATCTGAGACCGTGTCTCGCGTATGGTGTCGGCCAGACCCGATATTTTCTCATTGTGTGCATCAAGAACTTTCGCAGTACTTCTTTCCGACTTGCTCTTCAGTCCGCCAGCAATGATGCGCGGCATGGAATTGCTCTGTCCCGCTGATCTTCCCCTTGATTCCTGCATCTGTCTTTTGTAGGCAACCTCTTTAGCTTTTTTTTCTGTCTGTTTCAATGTCTTTGACTGTTCATTGAGCTGGGCCTGGAGCGCATTGACTTTTTCCTCTTTTTGCTGCTGGTAAAATTCAAAATTTCCACCGAAAACTTCTATTCCTTTTTTGCTCAGTTCCAATGTCTTGTTCATCAGGCTCAAAAGAGATCTATCATGACTTACTACCAGTATCGTAGCTTTGCTCTGAAGAATAAAAGTGTACAGTTTCTTGCGGGTCTTGGCATCAAGGTGGTTGGAAGGCTCGTCCAGAAGAATAAGCTCCGGATCGTGCAGATCAAGCGACGCCAGAAATACTTTTGTTTTCTGCCCCCCGCTTAAATTGCCCAGCTTTTCTTCAAGGGAAAAATTATCAAACCCCCATTTTTGAAGAGCACTTTCCACTTTTTTCTCAATTTCCCAGTCATCATCTAGGTCTGTAAAGTAATCTGGCTCTGCACTACCGTTAAATATGGCATGCAATGCCGCTAATTTTTTATCTACCCTGAGGGCGCCGGCGATGGTCAATTCATCGTACTCACCAAGGTGCTGAGGTACATACCATGGTTTTTCATGAAAAGAAATCTCTCCCGAGGTTGGAATTATCCTGCCCGCAATCAGCTGCAGAAGCGTAGATTTTCCTACGCCGTTGATTCCCACCAAAGCGGCTTTTTCTCCTTTGTTAACCGTTAGGTTGAGTTCCAGAAAGAGTTCTTCGTTATCTGTATGTATGTAGGTAAGGGATTTTATTGTTAAGCTCATATGATGAATTTTTCTAGTTATTCATTGTGACAGGCAAAGATAATTTATATTATTCAATTTTGTTTAACAAAATTGTTAAATAAAAAATAAATTATTTTACTTTTGCGCGCTTATTGCAATTTATCTTGTTGATTGTCTGGCTTAAGTGTAATCTGTTCAGCTCAACGGCGCCTGCGCTCTTCCCTCAACCGGCTATACCTGCCACTACTGTAATTAGCAGCGCAGACATTGTTAAAAAGCACGGCGGTGAAGTTGGTGTCGACAGTATTCAGGGGCGTGGAAGCACTTTTTGGTTTAGCCTTCCTCTATCAGCGTAAGTTTAAATCTTAAAAACAAAACGTTAATGGACATAATAATTTAACAGGTGCTCTTTAAATATTTTAAGCGGGTGTCTCTCGTTTTTTATTAATTATCTTTATTTTTATGATAGCATCGGGCCTTCCCCTAAAATTGTGCAGTAGTATATGGAAGAAACTATAATGGTGCAGGACACCGACGAGTCTATATTGGATGTTCTCAAAACAGCTCTTGAAATGGAGGGATTTAAAGTTATTCCGATTCTCCATTGTGATGATGACGTGATTAATATTGTTGATAAAAACAGGCCACATGTGGTTGTGCTTGATATTCGTCTCGCTGACAAGGATTGCATAAATCTGTGCCAGAAGATAAAGGCAAAATATCCCCATCTTCCTGTAATTGCCTTAAGCTGTAATGTAAATATCCGCGATAGATATGCAAAAGAGGGATTTGACGGCTACATAGAAAAACCGTTTGACCTTGACCTACTATATAGAACAATACGTTTACATCTGCCTCTAAATTCGCGTAGCCTGGATTAGCCGTTAGCATTATTCTCCAGGATATCGGGGCCACCCAACTGGCTAAAAGCGGTATCTACCAGTTTCTTGCAAAAGGCTTCGTCTCTGAATAGCCGGGAATTGCAACGGCTTTACGATCAGCCTTTTTTATCAGTCCTTCTTTAGCATCTGGTTCTTCTTGTGGAAGATAGCCTGATGGCTACATGTGCGCCTTCTCTGGCGTAGGCAAAGGCTGCAGCGATGCCCATGCCAGAATCGCCACGTAATTAGTGCCTTTATTCCCGTCGGTCTTCCCGAACCTGCTGTTGTCAAAACTTTTGGCTCATTTTTTTTGTTTTTTTTAAAACTGCTTCAATGGAGATAGATATACGAAAGAGAAATATTGGACTAAATTTTAATGAAAACGGGGAAGCTGAAATCAGGCTGTGGGCACCGCTGGCAGCACAGGTTTCTATCTTAATAGAAGATCGCGAAATTTCTTTAGCGCTGTTTGATGGGGGCTATGGTTATTGGTATTTGCAAACAAACCAGATCAAGGCCCTCGATCAATATGCCTTTAAAATTAATCCTATAACCGGTGGAGAAACGCTTGAACGGGCAGACCCAGCCTCTTTATTTCAGGGAGAAGGACCTCACGGGTGCTCTACGGCATTTGATGTAAACGCTTTTCGCTGGACGGATGCCGATTGGAAAGGAAAAGATCTGAATGATCTCATCATCTATGAGCTTCACACCGGAACATTTACGCCAACTGGAGATTTTAGCGCCATAGAAAGTAAACTCGATTATCTTATTGAACTTGGCATTACAGCCGTAGAGATTATGCCGGTTGCACAATTTCCAGGCAACAGAAATTGGGGTTACGATGGCGTGTTTCCCTTTGCAGTGCAAAACACTTATGGCGGACCACTGGCCTTACAGCATTTGGTTAATGCCTGCCACGCTAAAGGTTTGGCGGTCATTTTAGATGTCGTTTATAACCATTTAGGGCCAGAAGGGAATTACTTCTCCGATTTTGGGGGATATTTTACCAATAAATACCATACGCCATGGGGAAAGGCTATTAACTTTGATGATGCAGGCTGTGATGCCGTGCGCGATTTCTTTATCGAAAATGCGTTAATGTGGTTCAGGGATTTTCACATCGATGCCCTTAGGTTGGATGCGGTACATGCAATTAAAGATTTTAGCCCGGTACATATTTTAGCGGAAATTAAAGCGTATACCGAAAAACTTTCTCAATTTACTGGTAGAACATATCAACTAGTCGTTGAGCTTGATTTAAATGACGACCGTTATATCCGCCATCAAAGCGAATATGGTTATGGAATGGATGCCCAGTGGGTCGATGAGTTCCATCATGCACTCCGGGTTTGTACAGGGCAAACAAAAGAGGGCTATTATTCCGATTTTAATGGTGTAGTAGATCTGGCCAAATCTTATCAGGATGCTTATGTGTACACCGGGCAGTATTCTACACATCGGCAGAAAAAGTTTGGAATGCCCGTACAAAATGCTTCAGGGGCTAAATTTGTCGTTTTTTCACAAAACCACGATCAGGTGGGCAACCGCATGCTGGGCGAAAGAAGCAGTGCCCTGGTCAGTTTTGAAATGTTGAAGGTGATGGCTGCGGCAGTTTTTTGCAGCCCGTTTTTACCCTTAATATTTATGGGCGAAGAATGGGCAGAAACCAATCCTTTCCAGTTTTTTGTCAGCCATAGCGATGAGGAACTGATAGAAGCGGTAAGGAAAGGAAGAAAGGCAGAATTTGCTGCTTTCTATAATAATGGCGATACACCCGATCCCCTGGACGAATCTACTTTTGAAAGGTCTAAGCTCGACTGGAAAAAAAACGATGAACCGAAGCACAAGATCATGTTCAGTTATTATAAAACTTTAATCGCGTTGCGGAAACAACATCCCGTACTGGCTAACCTGGATCGGAAAAATGTGTATGCAGAAGCCTTTTCCAAAAAAAACTGTCTGGTATTAAAACGCTGGAAAGACAGGGGAGAAATCATTGTCATGTTTAATTTTTCTAAGCAGAAGCAAATGTTATCTATTGATCCGGCATTTAAACAGGCGTCGGTGCTGTTGGATTCTACTTTGCTAAAGTGGGGAGGCCCAAACCCCGAATCAAACAGTATACCTGCTGAAGGCCAGATTACTTTATTTCCTGAATCAATTCTTATTCTTTTTAAAACAGATGTATAAAACCACTTCTACCTACCGGATCCAGTTTCATGAAAATTTTAACCTCAAATCTCTTGATCATATTATTCCCTACCTGATAGAACTGGGGATCGGCACGATATACGCTTCGCCAATTTTTGAGGCGTTGCCAGGGAGTACGCACGGTTACGATGTCGTAAATCCGCTGAAAATAAATCCTGAGATTGGTACCGAGGCAGAACTGCTTAAGGTTTCTAAAAAGTTAAAAGCCGCTGGCATTAACTGGCTTCAGGATATTGTTCCAAACCATATGGCCTTCCATCCAAATAATACCTGGTTAATGGATGTACTTCAAAAAGGAAATGATTCTGAATTTGCACGTTTTTTTGATATTGATCTGCAACAGGGTGGTAGACGTTTGATGGTCCCTTTTTTAGGTGAGGATCTTGAAGAGGCGATTGCAGGGCAGAAATTAAAATTGCTGGCAATTAAAGGCGGATACTACCTCAATTACGGCGATGCTAACTGGCCGGTAAATGCAGAAACCGTGAGCAGCCTTTCGACAGCGCATTTAAAAAAAATAAATAGCGATCCTGCTGCTTTAACCAAAATTGTTCAAAATCAGCACTACCGCTTATGCAACTGGCAGGAAACGGATTATAACATTAACTATCGCAGGTTTTTTACTGTTAATGGCCTTATCTGCCTTAATATGCAGCATCAGAAAACATTCGATCTTTATCACTCCTACATTTTTGAATTGCTTGATAAAGGTATTTTTCAGGGTTTGCGAATTGACCATGTGGATGGCCTTTACGATCCTGAAGAATACTTACAACGGCTAAGGAAAGCTGTGGGTAAGGACATTTATATTGTTGTAGAAAAAATTCTTGAAAACGGGGAGGAGTTGCCCAAAAACTGGAAAGTGCAGGGAAGTACCGGCTACGATTTTCTGGCAGTGGTAAACAATCTTTTTACCAATAAAGAGGCGGAAAAACCTTTTAATAAACTTTACCAGGAAGTAACAGGTAAAAAACTCGATCCATCCAGGCTGATTTACGAAAAGAAAAAAAATATCTTGTTTGAGCACATGCATGGCGAACTGAACAACTTATTCGAACTGTTTTTGGCGCTTAAACCGGCTGATTTTTCAGATATTAACCAAGCCGATCTTAAAATGGCACTTGCCGAAATGCTCATCGGCATGCCCGTATACCGGTATTATAATTATCGCTTTCCGTTGGCAGAGGCCGAATCGACTAATATTCAAAACCTGCTGATACCCATTCTCAAAGATAAAAAGCTGGCCAGGGCAGGGGAATTGTTGAACAAAATCTTTTTGGAAACCCCAAAAAAGGAAAACAGCGCTTACAACAAAAAGTTGAGTAATTTTTTTCAACGCTGTATGCAGTTTACTGGGCCGCTGATGGCCAAAGGCGTAGAAGATACGGCTATGTTTACCTATAACCGTTTTATAGGGCATACCGAAGTAGGCGACGCACCCGATGCTTTCGGAATGGCAGTGCATGAGTTTCACCATGAAATGTATAAGCGCCAACAAAACTGGCCATTCAGCATTAATGGAAGTTCTACCCACGACACTAAAAAAGGGGAGGATGTTAGGGCAAGATTAAGCGTACTTAGCGATCTTCCTGAAGAGTGGTCTCAATTGGTTCGTCAGCTAAAAGAAACTTTTGCAACCTTACAAAAACAGCATAAGTCTTTTAAGCTATTACATGATAATGATGTTTATCTGCTTCTGCAAACCATTATTGGTGTTTTGCCTTTTCAGGAAGATGATGATCATGAAATCGGAAACCGTTTGGCGCAATTTATTATGAAAGCGTTAAGGGAATCGAAAAAGCGATCGGACTGGGCAAACCCCGACGAAGATTATGAAGATAAACTCACTGAATTTTCGCAGGTAATTTTAGCTGAAAAACAAGAGAGCAATAGTTTGATCAGGAATTTTTTAAAGCGAATCTCCGATTTTGCAGTGATCAATAGTTTAGGTCAACTGGCCTTAAAATTCACCTGCCCGGGTATTCCCGATATTTACCAGGGAACAGAATTATGGGATTTAAGTCTTGTTGATCCTGATAACAGAAGGCCGGTTAATTATGACGATAGGGCCGGACTGATTGCGTCATTTGATGCACCCATTAATTTTAAACGACTCTGGGATGATAGATTTTCGGGAAAGATTAAAATTTGGCTAACTAAAACTTTGCTAAAGATCAGAAAAGCTGAATCCGAAGTTTTTGAGCGTGGTGCCTATATTCCGTTGCAGGTTAAGGGTAAGTATAGCCAGCATATTTGTGCTTTTGCAAGGCGATATCAACAGCAATGGCTCATTACCGTGGTTCCTTTGGGTTTGGCTAAATGCTGTAAAGATCAGCAGGTAGGGGCCGATAATTTTAATTGGGAAGACACCGAAGTGTTGTTGCCAAATGAGGCACCTCTGGAATGGCAAAACCTGCTCACCGGAAAAAAAGAATACAAAGATCCCTTACAAGAAGGCATCCTGATCAGCCAATTGTTTAACCATAATCCGTTGGCCGTAATTAAGTTAATCCCTAAAAATAATACACGTTCTGCAGGGGTGCTTATGCACATTAGTGCTTTGCCATCCCGTTTTGGTATTGGCGATTTAGGCGCTGAAGCCTATAAATTTGTAGATTTTCTTGCTGCATCACGGCAGCGGTACTGGCAGGTTTTACCGCTTAATCCCACTAAAAAAGAGAATGGATTTTCGCCCTATTCCAGCAGTTCTGCAATGGCCGGAAATACGATGCTGATCAGTCCTGAAAGTTTATTTAATGAAGGACTTTTAAGCGAAAGCGATCTTAACGCCTGTATGTTGCCAGAAACACCACAGGTAGACTTTGAAAAAACAGCGGAAATGAAACAGCGGGTATTAAGTAAGGCTTACCAGTTGTTTAAAAGCAGAGGCGAAGAAAATCTGGTAAATGAATATAATTTGTTTTGCAAAGCTGAACAAAGCTGGCTGGATGATTATTGTGTTTATACCCGTATTATAGAATATTATAAGGGCAAAGCATGGTTTAACTGGCCGGAAAAATTTAAGTTAAAAGATACCCAAACCATTATTGATTTCGAAAAAAGCAATCAGTCAGAAATTGAAGAAATAAAATGGAACCAGTTTATTTTTTATCGGCAGTGGTACAGGTTAAAAGCATATGCAAATGCGAAAGGGATAGCCCTGATCGGCGATCTGCCATTTTACCTGGATTATGATGCTGTTGAAGTATGGGCGCAGCGCGAAAATTTCATGCTGGATAAAAACGGAAACAGAACCGGGGTTGCTGCCGTTCCGCCTGATTATTTTAACGAAAAAGGACAGCTCTGGGGCATGCCCATATATAACTGGGAAAAAATGAAAGCGGATGGTTTTAAATGGTGGGTAAACCGTTTCAAGAAAAGCCGGCAGATATATGACCTTATCCGTTTAGATCATTTTAGGGCCTTTTCGACTTACTGGCAGGTTGCGGCCAATCATGACGATGCTGTAGAGGGTAGCTGGGAGCCTGGTGCCGGCGCCACATTTTTTACAATAATGCAGCGTGAATTGGGGAAACTTCCCTTTATTGCCGAAGATCTGGGCGAAATTACTGCGGACGTGGAGCAGTTGAGAAAGCAGTTCAGGTTACCGGGCATGAAAGTATTGCAGTTTGCTTTTGGTAAAGATTTAGCAGGATCGGTGCATATCCCACATCGATTCGACTCGTCAAATTTTATTGTTTATACAGGAACACATGATAACAATACAACCCTGGGCTGGTTTAAAAATGAAACCGATGCAAACGTTAAAAAGCGGCTTTCAAGATATGTGGGCGCCAAGGTTAGTGAACAGAACATCAATACCATCCTGATCGGGCTCTGTTATGCTTCCATTGCTAAAATTGCAATTATCCCCATGCAGGATATTCTGCACTTAGATGAAACTGCACGCATGAATATCCCGGGCAAGGCAACAGGAAATTGGACATGGAGGACAGATAAACAATATATAGATGAGAAAACGGTAAACTGGCTGAAAACAGAAACCGAACTTTATGGGCGCTAAAAATAAAATAAATTAATACCCGGGGCTTTTGGCCCTTTAAAAACCAGTTATGGACAAATTCAAACAGGTACAGGAAGTGATCGCTTCAGTTGAGGCTGATGTGGCGAAATTTTATGATGGCGGAAATGCTGCAGCAGGTACACGTGTACGTAAAGCAATGCAGGACCTTAAAAACTTTGGCTCAGGAGATCAGGGCCGAGGTTACCGAGAAAAAAAACAGCGCAAAATAAACAGGAGACTGTTTTGGGAAATAAGGCCACTGATATAAATCAGTGGCTTTTTTGTTTTGAGGGATGTTGGTTTTTAGATTTTTCAATAGTATGTGTTTAGTTTTCTATAGGTTAGCCCGACGCGTATATTTTTAAATCCGGCTATCTCTTAAAGGGCCGGGGCAATCCGCTATATCTTTTGTTTCAAAAGGATACCGCTCCTTTCCCTGAAAGGGAGGATTGTGTGCAGGTTAATGAAATGGGAATGTGCTTTTATCGGATAAGAAGGTTGAAAGCAAAGATGTGCTGCCCTAATTCCTGCAATAAAAAAATATCACTTGCCTGAAAACTATAGTATTTTTTTATTGTATGATTTGTTATTACACCATATATCTGGTTTGAAACGATAAGTTGATTTATCTATTGTTCAACTGTCTGAAGGTCAGTATGTTGCTTTAAGGATGATTTTCTGATTAACAAGAAACCCATGCTACCTAAAGAGAGAAGTAAAAATACCGTATTATTATCTATCGGACAGTTAGTAGCTGGCCCGGTAAAGTAACCATAATCGCCTGATAAATAGCTTCCACTGCCATAGCTAGTCCTGTAGTAACATCCCCCTGTAGAAACAACATTCCATTTATAACATGGGTACTGAGTTATATCGTATTGTACTGTCCACTCTGAATATTGACCTGATGCAGAAGGTTGATACCTGGGTTTAACGGGACTTCCACCGTTATCAACAAAAGTTTGGTAGACACGGTTTGGTGAGGTTTGTGACATGCAGCCGTTTCCGACAATGGGCTGAGCATGAGATGGCATATACAGCAGGCACATTAGGCCTGTTAAAAATAGAATTAAACGACTCATATGGGAAAGAACTGCATATTTTTAAAAAACACTGCTATGCACCATATTAATAAACGCATCTATATTTTATTATTGCCATATGCATTTTTGAATTTGTAATAAAAGCATTACAAGAGTTAAACTATTGCGAAATCCTAAATGGTTTATTTCATTTTTTTACGGGGATTTGCTAGGCTGATTGTAAGTTATTGATTAACTAAGAAAGCGCGCTCTGGAAAAGCAATTTGCAATTCGATTTTCTCAATTTAAGGTGTTTGAACACTTCAAACACCTTGGATAAGTTGGCCGAAATCAGATGATTCTTTACCTTTCAGATTTTCAATAATGGGTTCCATAATTTCACAAAAGCGTGTCGAATGTTCGAAGTACTACAAAGAGGTGGTACTTGTCCGGAGTAATCACTTTTAGAAGTTTATACACCGGTTTTTTTATGACCAGACTTATGGTTAATAAGTATAAATTCCAATCCTGAATTTTATTGACTGCTGTAAATCAATTTCTAATGACCCCCGATATAATTGATCGTTACTTAAAATTTCTGCCTCCCGGAATTACGGAGTCTGCCAGGTTACCTTTATCTGGTAAATCTTTGCCGGAGTAGGGTGCTGTCCTTTCATCAGATCTGGAGAAAGCGACTGCCGGGAAACCGGTGTTTTCTTCCCTGTCGATTGATCGGAGGAGGCTGGTGAGGTCAAAGCAGCGTTTGACGATCACATGGATCACTTCGCCTTCTATCTGCAGCTTGCCTTCAACCATAAGCAGCCGTGCCTTTATGATTTCTTTTCGGAATTTTTCGAATAGGTTTTCAAAAACGACCAGGTTGGTAAATCCTGTTTCATCCTCAATGGTGATAAAACATACGCCTTTGGCTGTACCGGGCCGCTGGCGGACCAGGACGAGGCCTGCTACTTTGACGGTCTGCCCGTCTTTGGCCCGGGCAAGGTCCAGGGTCGGCAAAACGTGGAGCAGGCTTAACTGTTCACGCACAAAACTGACCGGATGTGCTTTTAGTGATAGGGATGTTGAGGCATAGTCCTGGATCACGTGCTCGCCTTTGCTCATCAGGGGCAGTGTGGCCTGCATTTCCAGGCTGCTTTCTGAAGGCTGGTTTTCAAAGAGTGCCACCGGGCGGTCGGCCATGGCGGATACTTCCCAAAGGGCCTGTCTTCTGTCCAGACTAATGGAGCGGAAGGCATCGGCATCAGCAAGCCTTTCGAGCGCAGACAGGCTGAGCCCGGCATCCATCAGCTCGTGGATATGACGGTATGCTTTTTTTCTGCCATTGGTCAGATATCCGATATCTTCAGCATTCATGCCCTTGATCTGCCTGAAACCCAGGCGGAGTGCATGAAATTTTCCGGACCTTTCTTCCAGCAGGTTGTCCCAGGTGGAGTAATTGATGTCAATAGGCCTGATTTCCACGCCATGTTTTTTGGCGTCGATAACGATCTGTGCCGGCTGGTAAAAGCCCATGGGCATACTGTTGAGCAGGGCTGCGGCAAAGACATCGGGATAATAACATTTGAGCCAGCAGGAAACGTAGACCAATAGGGCGAAACTGGCTGCATGGCTTTCCGGGAAACCGTAACTGCCAAATCCTTCGAGCTGTTTGAATACACGTTTGGCAAAGTCCTCGGTATAACCTTTGCCGGTCATGCCACTGATCAGTTTTTCTTCAAATCTGGCCACCATTCCCTTGGCTTTAAAGGTGGCCATGCTGCGCCGGAGTTCATCTGCCTCGGCTGGGGTAAAGCCTGCGGCAACAATGGCAATCTTCATGGCCTGTTCCTGAAAGAGGGGAACGCCCAATGTTCGGTGCAGGATATCTTTTAACTCTTCGGAAGGATAATCCACTTTTTCTTCTTCATTACGTCGTCTTAAGTAAGGATGGACCATATCGCCCTGGATGGGGCCGGGACGGACAATGGCCACTTCGATCACCAGGTCATAAAAAGATTTGGGCCTAAGGCGGGGCAGCATGGACATCTGGGCACGGCTTTCGATCTGGAATACGCCCAGGGTGTCGGCATGGCTGATCATTTCATAAACCTTTGGGTCTTCTTTTTCGTTGATCTTGGCCATGGTCAGATCAAGGTTATAATGCGCTTTGGCCAGATCGAATCCTTTTCTAATGCAGGTGAGCATACCAAGGGCAAGGACATCGATCTTGAGGAAACCCAGTGTATCGATATCATCTTTGTTCCACTCGATATTCGTCCGGTCTTCCATTCTGGCATTCAGGATGGGGCAGAGGTCGGTCAGTTTGCCCCTGGTGATCACAAATCCACCTGTATGCTGACCAAGCTGCCTTGGAAAGCCCATCATCTGCGCGGTAAGGCTGAGTACCTTTCGAAGGAGCGGGTCATTGGGATTAAGGCCCTGTTCGGTAAGTTTTCCGCCCTCGAACCATTCATCGGTAAATTCCCAGATGGAGGAGGAGAGGCGGTTAATGGTATCTACCGATAACCCCATCACTTTACCGACATCCCGGATGGCACCTTTCTGGCGCTGCTGGGTGACGGTGGCTACAATGGCTGCGCGGTCGCGCCCGTATTTATTGTAGATGTACTGGATCACTTCTTCCCTGCGTTCATGTTCAAAGTCTACGTCGATATCAGGCGGTTCGTTGCGGGCAGAAGAGATAAAACGTTCAAAGAGCAGGTCAAATTTAGTGGGATCAACTGAAGTGATGCCCAAACAGTAGCAAATCGTGGAATTGGCAGCAGAGCCGCGGCCCTGGCAAAGGATATGCTGGCTCCTTGCAAAACGGACGATATCGTAAACGGTGAGAAAATAGGAGGCATAGTTCATTTCCTCCACGAATTTCATCTCATGGCTGATGTTATCGGTTACTTTTTTGGGCAGGTGTTTACCAAAGATCTCGTGGGCGCCTTTCATGGTCAGGTATTCGAGTTCCTCTTGCGGCGTCCTTCCTTCCGAGGTAATTTCTTCGGGGTAGATATATTTTAAGCTGTCAAGGTTGAAAGTGCAGGCTTGGGAGATTTTTACGGCATTTTCCAGCGCACCGGGATACTGGCGGAAAAGCCTTTTCATTTCTTCTTCGGGCTTTAAGTGCCGCTCGGCGTTCAGGAAAAGCAGGTAACCTGCATTATGGATGGTACATTTTTCCCTTACGCAGGTCAGCACATCCTGCAGTTCACGCCTTTCGGGGCTGTGGTAATAGACATCATTGGTGGCCACCAGCGGGATCCCTGTTTTTTTGGAGGTTGCTGAAAGGCGGAACATCCTTTTCTGGTCTTCGCCCTGATAGCTCCTGTTTATGGCCAGGTACAGGTTTTCTCCGAGCCCGTCTTTGTAGTGCTGAAGGTCTGCATAAAAGTCCGCCTGAAAATCAAAATTCTCTGAAAGGCTATCGGGTGCGATGGCAATGAAAATAATATCTTTTGCATATGCGAATATGTCTTTTTTATAAAGTTCGCAGCTTCCTTTTTCGGTGCGCAGGTTGCCAAGGCTGAGTAGGGCAGACAGCCTCCCATAACTTTCAGTGTCCGTAGGGTAGGCAAGCAGGGATGCACCGTCCATGAGGTTCAGCCTGCAGGCAGGTATGATCTGGATACCAAGCTTTTTGGCAGCGGCGTGTGCACGCACGATCCCGGCAAGGGTATTGTGATCGGTAATGGCAATTTTTTTATAACCCATACGGGCAGCCTCTTCCACCAGTTCTTCGGGGTGGGAGGCGCCGCGCAGGAAACTGAAGTTGCTGGTGACCTGAAGTTCGGTGTATTCCATCGCTTTTCTTTTTAGGGTTTAAGCAAAAAAGCCGTGGATGAACCAGGCCGAGTTTTCTGCTGCATAGTGGCCGGAGCGGAAGAGCCAGTAACGGTTCCCTTTTTCATCTTCCACGGTATAATAATCACGGTGTTCTCCTTCTTCCAGCCACCAGGCTCGTTCGAGTCTTTCCGGCCCGTCAGCTTTTTTGATGCTGTGGCGCAGGCCCTGATAGATGAAAAGCATGGGCGGATAATCGGGGATAGGTGCGGTAACTTCGATCCGTTCCGGTCTTGGAAGCAGCTGTATGGGGCGGTTCAGGGGATTGTGGAAATTGATTCCGCTGTGCTCGCTGAGGTCTTTGGCCTGTTTGACTGCCCTTTCCGGCCAATAGTCTGCCCTGGGCAGGTAGCGGCGGATGGCGTTTTTACCCACTTTTCCAGCCACGCGGTCCAGTAATTCTGCCAGTGGCTGGCTGTCAAGGCCAGCCTGGCCGGCCCAGATTTTTTCCTGTGGGCGTTCCATTTTTTCGGTCTTTCCGGCACTTAGGGTGAAAAGCTCGATGCCCATGCCTGGTGCAATTCCGGAAATGTTGAGTGCAAAAAGTTTCATCAGGTGTTTTGGGTCATCGCTCGGGCGGTTGGTTCCGATAGCAGTTGATATTGTTTTTCCATCTATCCGGTAACCTTTCAGTTCTGCTTTTCTCAGGCCCAGGCCTTCTGCCTGGAGCCTTAAACAAAGTTTATCGAGTAGTCTTTCGATGGCGATTTCGATAGCCCTGGCTGTGCGGATAGGCTCCATGCAGGCCAGCCTTTCTTCAAATTCCTGAATGATGGTAATTGGGAAGAAGGCTTCGGGTTCATCACCTATGGCCTGCGCTATTTTGATGAGCAGGTTTTCTCCAAACCTTCTTCTTAAAGTGCTGCGGGGCATCTGGATAAAGCGCTCAATCCTGTTTAAGCCTAGTTTGTGCAGTTTTTCGGTGGTTTCACCGGGGATCCTGAGTGCTGCCGGCGGAAGGGGAAGTAAAGCAAGATGCTGCTCATGCGGTGCTACGATCTCAGCCCCATTTCCATACCGGGAGCGTGCCCAGGCTGCACCGATGGTGTCGGCGATTGCAGCTTTTACGCAATAACCTGATGACTGGAGCCTGCCGGTGATGTGTTTCAGGTAGGCTTCTTCTCCGCCCCATAAGTGGCAGCAGCCTGTGGTGTCAAGCAGGATGCCATCAGGATCGGTAGAAGAAAGTGGGGTATAACGGATGGCCCATATGGCAAGGCCTTCAAGCAGTTTTTCTTTTCTTCCCGGTTTTTCATCAAAGATTTCGAGCTCATGAACAATGGCGCGCGCATCGGCAAGTGGCATTCCGTTATGGATGCCCTGGGCTTTAGCCAATTGATTTGTGGCGATGACCATCAGACGCCCATGGCTGGCACCCGCGCATACCATTGCCCGTTCTTTCCATTCCGGGCGGCGGATAGCCATCCAGTCCGTTAGCAGAAACGGAAACCATATACTCAAGTATCGCTTTGCCATCTTTATCCTGCCTGCAGTTCATGGATAGATAAAATCCTGGTGTTTTCGCTTTTTAGCTTTTCGAATGTGCTGCCGGACCAGCGTACCTCAAAGGTGCCGCCCTCGCCGTTACGCACTTTTAACAGTTCTGCTTTCCAGCTGGGCTGGCCAACTCCGGGCATGCCTTCGGGCAGTATGCTAGGCAATGGGCTGATCTTCCAGCGGGCTAAACAGGTGGTGTTGGAGCGTATCCTGGGGTTTTCCCTTAAGAACAGGGCGGTGACCTTGCTTTTTTCGATCACCAGCTGGAATCTTCTGGATGTGGCAAAGTTCAGGTCCGGGATTTCTGAGACCACGGCAGCGAGCCCTTCGCATTTAAGAGCCTCTTCGGTTACCCATAAGAGTTCTTTTTCATTCTGCAGGTCGATGAAGATGATGGAAGAGGCTGGGAGTGAAAATCTTTTGGCAGCCGGCGGGAAGAATTTTCTGGAGGCACTGATCCAGATGCAGGGGCTGCCGTCCTTCATCAGTGCGGACAGTATCCCGCTGATAAAGCCACTGCTGGCAGCTGTCTCTTCCCTGCTTTCCGATATGAATTCATGGATGCCCTGAAGGGGAAAGCTGTGACCGGGAAAAGCAGGTGCAAAAAGCTCAAGACCTGAGATGTTTTGCCAGTTTTTGGATACGGTCTTATAACCCTGCATGGAAAGGATCTGCTCCCTTAAGCCCTCAATGACCTGTTTTTTTGCTGCCTGTTCCATGATTAACCTCCTTTTTTTGAATTACATGGACAAATATAATGCTAAAAATATTAGTATTTTAGAATTATTTTGCACATTTGTATTGGATATGAAACAGCTGAGTTTTTTTAGGGAATCAGGCCAGACACCAGGGCTGCCAAAAGAAGTGCTGGAGTATATGCCTGAATTTATTGATGTTGAAGAGGCAGATGTTTTGCTTTCATCTTTTATTTCAACTACGCCCTGGACGCAGAAGATAGTGAAGATGTATGATAAAGAAGTTATTACCCCGAGGCTTTCCGCATGGTACGGGGATCCTGAGGGAATGGATTATAATGCCCTTGGAAAATCCACACCTTTGCCCTGGACAGCTGAACTTTTGAAACTGAAAACTTCGGTCGAAGCAACGGCAGGGATCAGCTTTAACAGTGTGCTGCTGAATTATTACCGGGATGGACAGGATTCGGTTGCCTGGCATAGTGACAACGAAACGGTGATGGGTTCACATCCCGTTATCGCATCTGTGTCTTTCGGGCAGGTAAGGGGCTTTGATATCCGCCGGAAAACTGATCACGCTGAAAAATATACCGTCAGGCTTGAACATGGTTCGCTGCTATTGATGAAAGGAGACCTGCAGACCAAATGGGACCATAGGATTGCAAAATCCACCAAGCCGATGGGGCCAAGGGTCAACCTGACCTTCAGGAAAATTATCGGGACTTAAAATCCCATATGATTGCGTGATTATCTGGTTATCGTCATGGGATCTTCAGGGCTAAAGAGCCTAGGAGCATAGAGTGAATGCTATTCGAAGGTTCTAGGGCCCATCAATTAACATATATATATTCTTGACAAAGTTCCGATTAAATCTACGCTGTCCCGAACCTTTCGCCAAATAAATTGTTGAACCATAAAAAGCACTAATGAAAACTACAGGAGACCGCCAGCAGCCGAAAAAAGAAACGGGAGAGCAAAAAGTCCTGCTGGATCCTGCCATCACCGCAGAGACGGATGAGCTGGATCCCAGATTCCAGGAGGATCAGACAGTTAATGACAAGCAGGCAGAAGCAGGCAATAATATACCTAATCAATAACAGAACATGGAACAGTTCAGGATAGAAGTGGCAGTAGAGAACCAGGGCAGGTTTTATGATATCCGTCCTTTGGGAAATGCCCGGTATGAAATATCAGAAAACGGCGGAGTAATCGGCACTATTCAATTGGATGAGAGAGACCATGCCCGCTGTGAAAGCCAGGGCTGTGAACTGGACCTTCCAGCATTGCATGCCGTTCGAGAAGGCATACAGGCACATGAAGGCTGGGATGAGGCTTTAGGGCACGCCTAGTAAGACATTACTGGGTAACGCAATAATGTCATTGGTGCTAATTCCAAGCCCACTAATTCTGCCATCTCTTTGTTGTGTATCTTCAAAAACATCTGTTAGTTTTCTTACTTTGGTTCCTTTTCCCAGAAATTATCCGCCAAAGTTTTGGCCGTCACATCCTCACCGATCATGATTAGGTTTCTATATGATTCATGAACCTTTGATTCTAGCTGCCTTAGGTAGAGATTAATGGATTTTGCATGGGTAGAACCTCACACTATCTTGCCATTAAACCAGTCGGTTCTGCACGTTGTTTACCAGTTGCAAGATCGACGCGTTTTTTTTCGATTGTAATCCTCCTCATAGGGAAATTACTTTCCTTGTCTGTTTTTCCTTTCTTCAGGAAGAAAAGTAAACTGAAATTTCTTTTTATAAAAGCATCTTAAAGGTGAAATAAAGTTAAGGTTACAATCAAAAAAGTCAAGATGCGTGCTTAGTAAACTAGCTGTTTAACAGTTGCTTAATGTTGAAATGGGTGAATACGGAACTTGCATAGTTCGACTCACCGCTTGACTCACCTCACATATGCGTTATTTAGTCAAAAAACACTAATGCCAAAAAATAAAGGCCAAATAGAAAGCCGCGACTTTCAGGTTCGCGGCTTCAAATGTAATGTTAGAATAACCTAAAATGTTGGTACTTCAGAAACTTTTGTGCCACTAAAATTCTGATATTACTTAAATATCATAAAGGCTAAAATATTTTTTTACTCAGCTGCTGCCTCAGCATTTACTGCGCTTACTGCAATTTCGGTAAGTGCTACGTCTGTTGCTTTTTCGTTCTCTAAGGTTTGTCCCAATAAATCAGCTACATCTGAACGATCCATGTTTTCAGCGAACACTTTTAAGGTTCCGTAAGTGGCAATTTCATAATGCTCTACCTTTTGTGCTGCAAGGATCAGACCAGCATCACGGATCATCGTCCCTGCGTCAGTATCTTCGATGATACCGTTTGCTTCTTCAAGTAACCCTGCCATCGCATCACATTTTTTTGCTGCAGGTTTCTCATCAAGCAATTGGAATACCTGTTCCAATGTATCAATGTGAGTTTGGGTTTCCTGAGTATGTTTTTCAAACGCTGTGGCCAACTCTGGGCTTGTAGCAGCTTTTTTCATTTTTGGAAGCGCTTTTACCAGGTGCTTCTCCGCCCAATATATATCCTTTAATTCGTCAATGAAGAACTCATGGAATTCACCTGGTTCAATTTTACCTGTGGTATTGCCACTGTTTTTTTTTGTTCCCGTTCTGCCGTTGGTCTGAGCGGTTGCTGCTTTTGTTGGAGTTGCCATATATTCTTATGTTTAGTTATTTTGTATAGTATGAACCTGATCAGCAGAGAAATGGTTTGGAAAATTGCGTAAACAGGTAGTTGGCATTTGCTGATAGGTATTTATAACCTCTCCATTTTTTGAGAGCTTAGTTTATCCAGGAAATGCCCACCTTTGCGTTTCCGCGAACAAAGCTTTCCAGTTCTCCCTTTTTGCCTCTAATGGCTTTGAGTTCCTTGCCTTCTGCCACTAAAGTAAAATCCATGCGGCTTAAATTCTTTGTCCCGTTTACCGGAATGATCCTCGTCCTACAACTGATGCGCCCATCACCCTGCAGTCTGAAACTGACCGACTGCTTCCCGTGCCTCAATGCCGTCATCGGGTAGTCGGCAAAGATGAGAAAGTCCTCTTTGTCCAAGCGGATAAAGTGACGTGGCAATATGCCAAACGCATTTCCCGCCCCGTACACTTCCTGGCCTACGGTGCCGCTCTGTATGTTCCCGTCCTGGATATCTTCAAGGGCAATCCAGAGTTTGTGATCAATTTCGCCGGTCTTTACCTCTTCTGATATCATTTCCTTTGGCAGCATCGAGGGGTAATAATATGGTGCACGTTCTACCAGATAGCGGATAAATTCAGTGCAGAGGAGCCTGATGCTTGGCATGATTTCGATGCCTTCCGCATGTTTTAAGTAATCGTGCATGGCACAGAAAACTTCCTGTTCTTCATAAGCGGCAGTATATGGTGCGTCGGCAAGTGGAAATAATGCAAAAAATGTGGGCACATGTTTTCCAAAACCATAATTGCAATCCCAGAGCTGCACATTCTGAAAAATTGAAGCCAGGCACCTGTAGCTCGAGGTTAGGTAGCGTTGGTTTCCGGTAATCTTATATAACCTTAAAAGTGCACCTGCTGCAAAAGCAGTATTATTAGCCTGGTACATAATCTTCATACCAATAGCTTCGAGCTTTTTTGCAGATTTTTCTGCCTCTCTGAGGTATTTTTTGTTAGCAGTGAGTTCATAAGCCTGTAGCATCACATGGGCGTAAAGTCCGGGAACGTCCTGTTCCCCGCCTTCACCATCGGCAGTCTCTGCTTTGATAATTTCCAGTGTATCCATTTTATAAAACACCGGCCATTCGTATTTGAATTTATGGGCAACCTTAATTGCGTAGCCAATGGAATCAAGGAAGAGGCCTTCTGCAGTATGATCACCCTTTAGGGCTAATCTGGAAAGGTTGAGCAGGGGGTGGTGCAGGTACCAGGAATCCATAACCATTGGCATCTTCTGCTCTTCATCTCCTTTAAGTTTATCCTCTGCCGCGGGATGCCAACGCGCGATTGTTTTAAGTTTTTCATTGTAAAAAGCAGGCAGGCCGTTTTTGATCTTTTTAATTATTCCAAGGTCCTCGCCGCTCCATTCTACATAATCAATAAGCGGCAAAAGAACGGCAAGCTGTACCATAATCTCAGGTGGGGTTTCATAGTCGCTTACATAGGCATTGAAGTAACTGTTGCCACCTACCATTGACCAGCAGCCTGGATTTTCAATCAGGTCTTTCAGCCCTTTTTTCAGGATCTCCGGCCACTCTAAGTAATGGGTATCCGGCCGAG
This sequence comes from Pedobacter sp. R-06, assembly GCF_049913135.1. Classification (NCBI taxonomy): domain Bacteria; kingdom Pseudomonadati; phylum Bacteroidota; class Sphingobacteriia; order Sphingobacteriales; family Sphingobacteriaceae; genus Pedobacter; species Pedobacter sp. R-06. The sequence goes on from NZ_CP183977.1 coordinate 1,411,463, forward strand.
GCATTAAGAGATATGCCGCTGCCAGTAGATCAAGATAATCAAGGCTGAGGTCGCTATTTCTTGCTTCCATTGGTTTTAAACAGATATAGGCATCCGAAATGACAATCCTTTGGCCTTTTTTTAATGGTTTTTCGGTAGTTGCGGGAAGTGAAAGCCCGATTTCTGGCAATTGCCCGGAAACAACCCCAGAGAGTGTTGTTCCAGTCTGCTCGGCGTAAGGGGACAGCGCAGTAAGGTTCTGAAGATAGAGTACCCTAAACATACTCTTTTCTTTGCTAAAATAGGCTACCCCGGAACGCGTGCCGATTTGGCTTAGGTGGAGTTCTCCCCATGATTTGCTGCTATCCGATGCAGATTGTGCAGTTAGGATGTCCCGTGCGCAGAAAGGGAGATAAAGATCTGTTTTTGGCGTGAGTACAGCATTAAAAGTCAAAAATGGGAAAGCATCTTCTCCGGTATTAATATCAATTTCGATATTGCCGATTATTGTTTCCAAATTGATATGGAAAGCGCTATCCTGTATTTTGGATCTGATGCCTGTAATCCCACCGCTTTCAACCGGGCAGGGGCTGAAATATATTGGATCATTAGATCCACGACTGACCGAGATCCATACCGAACCAGTGGTCTGCAGTACCTGGAATATTGTTGATCCTATAACTGTTTTACCTAACTGGATAGCGTTTTTGAGTTCTGCCATCGCGGAGATTGCCCATGGAGATAATCCTTTCATTGCCTAAATGTTCTGTTTGACCTACAAAACCTATTTTTCTGTTGTATTGTTTTGCTTTCTCGAGTAGGAGCGGTGTAGATTGCATAAACGGGTATTTACGGTAGTTAGATACCTGCTTTGTGCCGGACTACCCGTTTTGTTAATAACACAAACCAGATTGCTTTTTTTGATGTGTTTAATGCGGAAGCTAAAATTATAACGGCTTCTTAAACAGTTAACAAAACAGCAAGCTTATGTTTCATCATTCAAAAGACCTACAGTTTAACGCAAGGGTTTCCAGGCCTGACCCAGTTTTTGCCAATATTTTATTAGAACAGTTCGGCGGTGAGAATGGCGAGCTGGCGGCGGCTATGCAATATTTTACGCAGGCGTTTGGTGCCAAGCAGCCCCATCCCGATAAATATGATATGCTGATGGATATCGCTACCGAAGAGTTTTCCCATCTGGAAATTGTCGGTGCAACCATCCAGATGTTACTAAAGGGCGTAAATGGGGAGCTTAAGGATGCTGCAGATTCCTCAGAGATCATGCAGGTACTTGATGGCAAGGCAGCAAAGGAAAACATCATCCATTCAGCGCTAACTGCCAACCCGCATTTTGCAATGCTCAGCAGCGGTGGGCCCAGACTGGCAAACAGCCAGGGTATTCCGTGGTGTGCATCCTATATCCATTCAAATGGCGATCTAACTGTTGACCTGAGATCAAATCTGGCATCTGAGTCCCGGGCCAAACTGGTTTATGAACACCTGATGAAATTTACCGATGACCCTTATGTGAGGGAAACCCTTTCCTTTCTGATGACCAGGGAAGTTGCCCATTTTAAGATGTTCGAGGCGGCATTGGATGCCATTCAGCCAAACTTTCCTCCAGGTGTATTGCAGGCCGACCCACGGTTCACCCAGCAATATTTTAACCTGTCCCCAGAAAATTCATTTAAAGGCCCCTGGAATACGGGTGAAATGCCGGGAATGGGTAAAGAATGGGAATTGATAGCAGATCCAGTCGCATTTGTCAAAGAGACCGAAGGACTTACCGATCTTCCCGAACGTAAGGCAGAAGAACTTGAAGCAACAGAGGCGATGAATATTAAAATGAGTGAAGAAAAGAGTGCCGAAGTCAAATCTTCAGAACCTGAAGGCATTGCCCAATGGAGCGAATACAGTAAAGATTAATATTCCCGGATCAGATCTATTAGGCCAAACGTTAGGATAACGTTTGGCCTTTTATTGCATACGGTGGCAAATTGAGCAGCGCGATTTAAAACTTTATGGAATGTGGCGTGTTGTTTAGAATATGACTATTCCGACAACACAAAACAGCTTTGTCCCGATTGCGTCAATCCATAATGAAAAAAATTATTTTAGCAGAAGATCACAAAGTCATCAGGGACGGACTTAAAATGCTTCTGGAATCTACAGGCGAATACCAGATAATTTTTACCGCAGGGAACGGACAGGAGGTACTCGATGCACTGGATCAGGGGTGCCAGGCAGATCTGATCGTTTCTGATATTGGAATGCCCGTTGTTGATGGGATAACAATGGTACGGATAATTAAAGAAAAAGGTTTTAATGTCCCTGTATTGTTTGTTTCTATGTTTGAAGATGAATCACATTTATACCAGGCCATGAGCGGGGGAGCAGTGGGCTTCCTTACCAAATCTGTAAATTCAAATGAACTGTTTTTCGCACTTTCAAAGGTTTTTTCGGGCGAACGCTATGTTTGTTCATGCCTTTCAATTAAGCTGGTTGATAAAATGATTGAAAAATCACTTCCAGTAGCTATTGGCATTCAGGGATCTGAATTTTCTTCAAGGGAAATTGAAATTCTTGAGCTGATCGGTCAGGGATTGACCAACTCTGAAATTGCAGATAAACTTTTCATTTCCCGTAGGACTGTGGAAGGCCACCGTCAAAACCTCATAGATAAAACAGGTGCTAAAAATACGGCAGTCCTGATGCGGTTTGCATATACCAAGGGAATCCTTAGTTGAAGTAGAATGACTTGACAATTTAAGGATATTAGAAAACTGCACTGAAGAAAAACTTAATATATTATTGAGGAGGCTACACGGTCATGCTTTCTATTGATCTTAAAGGAAAAAAATTAGGATTAGTCTCTGTAAAATGCGTATTTTCCACTACCACTTGAGGAGAGATCGTTGTTCCACTTTTTCGACTCGGTGTATAAAAAAGAGGAAAACAGCTACTAAGATTGCTTTCCTCTTCTTGTTTATGGTTGGTACTGTTTGAGGTATTTTTTCAGAAGTATCCGGGCCTCATGTATATAGGTTTTAACGGTTCCTAGCGGCAGCTGCATATCATCAGCGATCTCATGGTATTTATAGCCTTCAAAGTAGCGGATAAATGGTGCAGCATATTTTTCGGGCAGCATGGACAGCGCAAGATTGATGTCCTGCATGGCAAAACTACCTACCGAACCATTTGTAGTCGCGCTATAATGAAGATTGGCAGAAGTGATCTCTTCCTCCTGAACGGTGCGGTCGCGTGTTTTTTGGTTTTTTTTGTAATTGTTGATAAAGGTATTCTTCATGATCACGAAAAGCCATCCTTTAATGTTGGTGCCATCTTCAAATTTGTCAACAAAGCGTGTGGCCTTGAGCAAGGTTTCCTGTAACAGGTCATTGGCGTCTTCCTGATCTCTGGTGAAATTGAGCGCGTGTGATCTAAGCGAATGCGAGTGAAAACTGATGGTGTCGCTGAATTCTTTCTGTGTCATAAGTTTTTGTTTTAGCGTGTAGTCATAAATTACAAAAGCCATACCACTGGAATGTTCGGTTCTTATCAATATCGAATGAAACGGGTAGATTTAGCATGCTACGTATTTTTACCTGCCAGTATCTCTTTGGTGATTGATACCCTTAGATATGCATCCTATTTACTGTCGAAATAGCCTATAAAAAGTATTATGCACAACAATTTAGCATATCATGATGTTTTCTTCATAACAATGAAAAAAGAAATCGATGGTTATCATTCAGGTACCAGTGGGCTGATATTGCCCGTACCCAATAAACTGCATTATCCAGAGGAATTTAAAGAACGCTCTAGACTGTGTTATTACGGCTCGCTGATGAACAGCATTGAAATCAATAGCTCGTTTTATAAAATTCCGTTGGCGTCAACAGTGAGAAAATGGAGCGAAGAGGTTCCGGACAGTTTCCGTTTTACCTTTAAGCTTTTTAAGGGTATCACCCATTCTCCAAAATTGGGATTTGATCCTGCAGATATTGCTAAGTTTATGGAAGTAATTGATAATGCCAGAGATAAAAGGGGTTGTATTTTGGTTCAGTTTCCGCCAAGTATCAGGATAGCCGATTTTCCCCAGCTCTCCCGTTTAATGGGCAGCCTGCGCGGGCATGATCCGGAAAACAAGTGGAAGATTGCATTGGAGTTCAGGCATGCTTCGCTCTATGTTGAAGAGGTTATGGAGCTAATGGAGGAAGTTGGGTTTGGCGTGGTTACTCATGATAAGGGGACTGGAGTGAGTCTCATAGACAATACGGATCGCAATTTTCGCTACCTGAGGTTTCATGGACCAGGCGGGAATTATCGGGGGAGTTATCCTGAAGATGTGCTTGCAGAATATGCCAGTTATATCGCTGAATGGCTATCGGAAAAAAAAGAAGTTTTTGTTTATTTTAATAATACAATGGGGGATGCGTATGGTAATCTAAAAGCCCTAAAGCGTTTTGTAGCCGATATTGTCTAAGATTTTTATCCTTTCAGGCTTTTAACTACAAGTGCTAGCCTTTTTTGCCATTTTAGAATCGCTTAGTTTTCAATGAGCAGTTAAGCCTTTTCTGGCGAGCTGGCCGAGACTTTTGGCCAGTGCTCTACAATCCCTTGCTTTTAGGATGCTCATCAATGTACCGTGCTGCTGTGTTTCGGTTTCCGGCTCGAGGGCCTTAAAGGTATCTTGAATGGGCACAGTTTCTTTCATATATCCATGTAGTTTCCGGTAAAAAGCATCAACTCGTTACCAGCAGGTTGTTCTTTAGTACAGACAGATATTGCTTAACAGCCTCTTTTAACTGTCCGTCCCGGTCTGCCTGTCTGCCAGACGCTAAGCGCTGTATAGTTTCCAGCCCCTGTTTTAATAATTTGATCGCCTGTTGTTTTTTATCTGCTGTCTGGTCAGTTATCAGCTTGAAATAAACACTATGTCAGTTCCGGTCGATCCCGGCACCCTGGCACCAGATACTGTTTGGAAAGAAGTAGTCAGCCAGTTGAGCAGCGAGATTACGCAGGTCATCGCTGTACAACAGTTTTTTACCCAGCTTACCACTTTTCATCAGGGCCTTAGCCAGGCACAGGCTCTGCTTGTTTCGGAGCTGATCACGGCCTGTGCATTTCCAAACGGACAGGCAACTCCGATAGCGCCGCGAAAGAAAAAAAGGGCCTGGCTGTGGGATATGGTTGAAGGAATACTGTATACCGGTTTAAATATTGCCGGCACCTTTGTTGTTGACCCGGATGCGGGAAAGCAGACACGGAGCGCTATAGGTGCTTTAAAAGTAAATGCAGCACCTGTTCTGGCCAATACGCTTTCTTGCTCACTGACAACCTATCAGGCGCATAATCAGAGCTCTTCTTCATCAAGCTCTCAGATCAGTAAAGCGCTGCAAAATGCTTATAGTTATGAACTTACAGTATTTCAGCTTCAGCAATCGCTTTTGAATCTTTTTGAGCAAATCGGCTCGATGCTTGGTAAAATGGAAATGGCAATTTTAGTGAACTGGGGCAAGATTAATGCAGTTTATACAATGATTAAAAACACCAGTACCATTGAGTCCCTTTACTGGCCTGCTTCTATGTCTCCGGTGATGACACAGCAAATGTTGTCCGGCTATGCTACTACCGTTTTACAGACACTCATCCCGGCCAACCCGAATTTTTACATCAATGCCTATCTGCACGGATACAGTCTTTCCCAGGAGGGATTGCAGGAAGACCAGCTTACCTTTTATGGGAGGAATTTGGATAATACGACAAGTAAATGGGTGGCAGTGATCAATGATGATGTAATGAGCCAGGTATGGCAATACGGTACCGATCCCAATAATTTTTACCGTCAGCTGAGTGGCTGGAACACCCTTGTGAAATTTCCTTTTGTGCTCGGCTCTTGTGCTTCACTAATTATGAACTTTTATAACGAAACCTCAGTACCAATGATGCTGGATGTTTCGGACATGCACCAGTCCTTAAACAATCCCACGGTTATGGAATTGCCTCCTTATGGTGTTGCACAATTTGCCGGCTATGCCGTCACCATGTCTGCCGGCAACTACGGCGCAACTGGCGTCATTAATATTTACGAAAAAAATTTGGCCGCCGACGGCTGCCGAATACCCGTGCTGACAGATACAATCCAATCGGATTTTTCCCATACAGCGCCATATTATACAACTGGTATCGTGTTCAGCCTGCCTTATTTCATGATATCAGGTTACAAAAATTCTGATAACCCGACCACGTATGATATTCATATCGGCATGAATGCTACCTAATAGTTATTAAATAACATAGAAAATTACATGACAAATAGCTTCATTGAAGAAAAGGTAAAAAATATTGTTACGTTATTGGTCGCGGAAGAATTCGATCTTTTATGGTTAAATGATCCTCATCAAAGAATAAATATCCAAGAAATGAGAGAGGTCTTGAGTGATTACGGCAAGATGTCTATGCCGCCGTCAAGTTCGTTCGATGAAATTAGTGTTTATCCAACGGATGATCCAAATGAGTAAGAGTAGATTTTGATTTATGGTTCAATGGAATGAAATCTGACCTAACTCTAAAATGCACAATTGATACTTCTGAGCAAAAACAATATAGTATTGATGATATTAGAATGCTATAAGAGTGACTACTGATAATTCAATACTGCATATTAATTGATATCGCTGACGGATCTGATAACCATTAAAAAGTTGGGTAAGTGGCGTATCCAGTTATAATGAAGAGTTAATAAGTATGCAGGTGAGGGTAAGGATAGTTGGTTTAAGTGAGCCGAATGGATTGCGTAAACAACAGATAGCATCGCTTAAGCCTGGCGAGATACCTGCAACAAGACACAACCTACTTTAGCTATCTTCAGGAGGAAGTCGAAACGTTAAAGCCCTGATCTATGATTATCATGCCGATGGCGGTAATCATAGATCAGGGTATTTGCAGGTTTTAGCTTTTACCAAAACAAGGGCTTGAGTTCAGTTTTCCAAAAAATTATCCTGAATTCCTCTGAATGGTTGCCGTTTCCTATGGTATGGCTGTCCTGGCCCATGCCCAGGTGAAGCTTATGGAGCATTCCGGAGTAGGAGCCCACCCAAAGGGTCTGCTCGTCGTCGGAAATGGCCATGCCGCTAATGCTAGAGCCCAAATGGTGCCTCCATAAGGTTTTCCCATTCTTGTCAATTGCCCTGATATAGCCATACGCGTCTCCAAGGATATAATATGTCGATGCTGCTACTCCCGAATAAACGCGCATCTGGTCATCCAACAGAATAAAATCCCCGTTTTCTTCATAGGCAGGTATAGATATTCCGTTCAGTTTGTCGGTATCTACGCCGATGCTGATCCCATTGTAAAAATGGCAGGAATTGGTCAGCAGTTGGCTGCCGTCTTTGGAGAACAGGCAGTAGTGTGGGTAGGAGGATTGTGGCCCGATTGTCCCAATCTGATTGCCTTCGGGATCGAGAACGCGGTAATCGCTGCACTGATCACCTGCTATGATGAGCTGGTTGTCATCAGATATGGTGGCATTTTCCATATCAATGTTTGGGCTCCATTCCTCATCATCCTCATCTGCTACCGGATGGATCATCTGTTCTCCTTGGCGGGACAGGATGAAAATGCCTTCAGCGGTTGTCAGCAGGATTTTTTTGCCGTCGTTGAAGGGGATCATTTCGGTAATGCCGTGACCTGAATCTTCGCTGAGCGTAAATTCTGCGATTATTTCGCCCTGCCAGCCTTGGGTTGTGGTAATTTTATTTTTTACCGCAATGGCAAATACCGCTCCGATCTTGGATTTACCGATGGCGCGGATATTTTCATCCAGTTCCAGAAGCTCGCTGCCGTTTAGCAAGAAGGCCTGTCGCTGCTCATAAGGCGATCCGGTAAGGAAGACGACCTTTTGCCCTTCGATGAACTGGAGTTGGCAGATGCTTTGTGAATTGTTGTTCATCAGGCCGGTCAGGGGTGCATGTGCTGGTGGGAAATCCTGCCTGAATTTTTGAGTTTCTCCTTTTTCATTAGCTTCTTTTAGCAAGGCCAGTACCGCCTGGGCAAGGTGTGTCCGATCATCGCTCGGGTCTTTTCCTTTCCAGTTGTCCCAGCCATGTTCATCTGCAAAGCGGACCATTTCGTTTACGGCGCTGGCATATTCGGAGCCTTTTGTTTGCCATTCCTGCTGAATGTTGCTGTTTTTTTTCTTGAAGAGATTAAACACGGTATCGTTTTTTGTTTTTCTAATATAGAAATTATGCTTCAATGTGAGGTGTTTTTATTGACGGTTGCGAAGCTGGTCGAAGAATTTAAGACATATATCCAAAGTGTTTGTTTTTTTGATTCAATTTGTAACCAAGTTAAGGAACTGCTGCAGTGGCCGGATCTGGAAATAGGCTAGAAATCCATTTTGACCTAACTTATAAAAAAGACATTAATATTTTGCTCCGATAGATGGCTGCAAATATCATGTTTACTTCATTATTTGTCGCGCCAGGCTTTAATTTTATTTTAGAGCTAAGGAAATAACGCACTCTTTGAGGAGAGTTTGAATTACCTTATCAATTAGCCTTGGTGTGTTTTCCTGTGCATCTTTTCACGATGCGAAATTCCCCATTCTATCATAGCCCTGACTACTGGTGCAAAACTTTTGGAGTAATCTGTAAGCCTGTAAGCGATTATTTTAAAATTATGGGCATGTGCCTGCCTGGAGATGATCTCATCTAGCTCCATCGCTTTTAATTCCCGCGATAACATGCGGGCGGTAATGCCGGGGATGCTTCTTTCTATTTCAGCAAATTTTGAGTTGCCGTCACAAATTGACCTGAGAATCATAAGCCGCCATTTTCCACCAAAGGTTAATCTTGCAGGAGGCTTCAGCTGGAGAGCGGAAAATAAACCACTAAAAACAGACAGACTTGTTTGTTCATTTAAAATGTTTGTTTATATTTGCATAGTTAAACTTTGTTTTATGTCATCACCAAAAAAAAGGATTATGGAGACAGCATCTGTTCTCTTCGCAGGTCAAGGTTATAATTCCACAGGAATTAACCAGATTATTGCTGAGGCCAGTGTGGCCAAGGCTAGTTTCTATCAGCATTTTAGATCAAAGGAAGACTTGTGTGTTGCGTTCCTGGATGCCAGGCATGAATACTGGTTTAATGAACTGCATGAGTATGTGAAAAACCAGGACGGGTTAAAATCCAAGATAGTTTCGTCATTTGATTTTTTGATTTATATGAACATGAAAGAGGATTTTCGGGGTTGTAGCTTCCTGAATATATTGTCTGAAATACCAAGTGATAACGTTAAGATTCTAAATCCGATCCAACAACATAAAGCGGATCTCCGGGCATTTTTCAAATCTCTTATAGCGGATGAAACGATGGCGGATCATGTTTATCTTCTTTTTGAAAGCTGCATTACGGAAAGTAAAATGTTTAAATCGAACGAACTAATAGAAAAATCAAAATCAATTATAAGTAACTTAATCAAATAAAACCATGGAACAGAAATTCCCCCTACCTCCATTTACATTGGAGTCCGCATTACAAAAAATCCAATTTGCAGAAGATGCCTGGAACTCACAGGATCCCGAGAAAATTTCTAAAGCCTATACCATTGACAGCGAATGGAGGAACAGAGACCAATTTGTGAATGGAAGAGAAGAGATTGTAAAATTCCTTTCTGAGAAATGGAAAAGAGAATTAAACTATAAACTTAAAAAAGAGTATTGGGCGCATACAGACAACCGCATCGCAGTAAGGTTTGAGTATGAGTTCCAGGATTTAGATGGTAACTGGTTCAGAGCTTACGGAAATGAAAACTGGGAGTTCGATGAAAACGGTTTAATGGCGAAAAGATATGCAAGTATCAATAACCTAGCCATCACCGAAGACCAGCGCAGAGTAAAATAGCCGATGGTTTTTAAAAGGGAAGTAAGATGGCAATGGCTATGTCCCTAAGCTGTGTTTAGGCCTAATGTTCAGTATGGTACCGTTGATCAAGTATTCATGATTTTGTCTGTCCAAGCTTCCACGGATCCTTTTTTGGAGTCCATAGTTAAGTTTATCGGTGTTAAGATCATTTCTCTTCATGTTAAATAATTCTTTAGACTTTTCGTTAAGTAGTTCATCAAATTATCCAATTTTGTTTGTTCTTCAAAAACTTCGTGTGCATCTATGTCATCATTGAAGTCCGAAAACCGCTGCACCGTTTTATTACTGCCGGCACCTGTTGTAAGGGATCCGGAAATGATGATTAGCCTTTTTATCAATCGTCGTTAATAGGGTTACACAGTTTCATACAAATCCTGGAGCACATCGAAGGGTGCCTTATAGTAAAACTGCGCTTTCTCCAATACCTTTCTGGCGGGAATGTTGTACCTGTTGACTACGGCGCCAATGCTGGTGATGCCCTGTGAAAGTAAATTGTCGATTACAGGCGGCAGTATTTCGGTCATGATATAACAGCCTGTTGCTGCTGCGGCCAGATAAAATTCAATAAAAAATGGATAAGCTTCCATGCTGTAGTGTTGCTGGGCAACTTTTGGTGAGATCAGGTCTATCAGGCCAATGACTTTATCCTGCTTTTTATCGGTGATAAAGTGAAGGTAGTTTAGTCCTGCATGATAGTTCATGACCATGGTCTGTAGGAAAAGTTCCGCTTCCTGAATATTATGTAGTCTTTTCTGTGGAATGTAGGTTAAGGTTTGCTCATCAGACAGGATCGCAAAGATATCAATGGCCAGCTTTTTAAATTTTTCCAGCTCTTCCGGCCTGAAGGGGTGGATCAGCAGGTTTTCTGTTTCGTAGTGCAATGGTTCGGTCATGGGTGCGGCTAAAATAGCAAAACCGAACGGATATAGCGGCACCAGTTTTTCTTTGGTCTTTTATTTATCCGGGAAGTGTTGGTAATGTTAATTAATGGGCAAACCTTGATTTGTTTTAATGGTGGGAGGATGGTGTTGCTGCCATATAAAGGAGTTTATCCCGGAAGGCGATAATGAAATCTTTAAACATTACGGGAATGCTGTCTGACACCGGGAAGCATGGTGCCGTTGGTTAAGTAGATTGTTGTTTTTAAGCGAATTCATCAGGTTTTGTGCTTTTGGAAGATGCTTTTCATTTTTTTTTGCGTGCCCCTGAAGGGTCGCGTCTTCCGCTGTATCTCCCTACGGGAGGATGCCGCTGCAACCGCTCACGCGCTTTGGATTAAGGTTTGGTTATGGGATGTGTGCAGCGATGGTGTGGAAATTGATTTTAAGTTATGATAGGCATTATTCAACTATTTTTTTTGCTGTTCCTGCGGGCCGGGCAATTTGCTGTATCTTTCGTTCCAGAAGGATGAGGTAAGGGCGGCCGACGGGCTACCGGAACGGCTGGCGGATATGTAACCGCGCAGTTACGTTAGGGGCTACAGTAAGCGTAAATATCTGCCCGTACTGGGTGTGTTTTCAATGCCTGGAGGATTTGAGCGGTTAAAAATCTGGTTCAGATAATCGCTGGTGAAGGGTAATGAGGACCTGCTCACATTGCATTGATCTTATTGCTTTTTTGCCGGCTTGGCTTTGGTAGGGGCGTTTTGCTTAAGCTTTTTAGGTGCAGGCGTTGCACTTTTGGGCGGTTTGCGTGCAGGCTTTTTGGGCGGGGTTTTCTTCTTCCGTGCATTTTTGATGCGGTATTCAAGCAGGTAAAGTCTGGTCTGCCATTTCCCGATGATGGTGTCGTCGATTTTCGGAAGGCCTGTTGGTTCCAGAAGACCGAGCACATTGGCCAGTTCGCGGGTGCTATCTGCTTTGGCCCGGTTTTCTTTCAGCCAGTCCTGTTGTTTGGTTTCATGGGATTTCTGGTATTCGGCTATGGCCAGTTTGATGAGCTTGACCTCATCTTCTTTTGATCCGTGTTTGCGCAAAAGCACCATCTGCCTGTTCCAGGCGTGGAAATTGGCAGGATCTGTCATTGCGGATTTCCGGTAGCGTTTTAATGCGGCAGCATTATCGCCCGCTCTTTCCAGTTCGAGCGCAGCAGCGAACTGCTCCTTTGACCGTATCTGTTTTCTTCTTGACATGACTGACTTTGGAACAATTAGCCACGGGCTATTGTTTGCTGAAGGGTAATAGCGGTTATGACTGCACGATGACCTTTGCGCTATAGGCGTAATGGTAACTTTGGATTTAGCAATTAGTGAAATGAAGAAAATCGGATTTTTATCGTTCGGGCATTGGTCGGAACATCCCTCATATCAGGCGCGTACCGCTAGTGATACTTTGCTGCAATCTATCGACCTTGCCGTTGCGGCAGAAGAAATCGGCCTTGACGGAGCGTATTTCAGGGTACACCATTTTGCAAGGCAATTGGCATCGCCCTTTCCGCTGCTTTCGGCTATTGGCGCAAAGACTTCTAAGATCGAAATCGGAACGGGCGTTATCGATATGCGCTATGAAAACCCTTTATATATGGTTGAAGATGCTGGTGCGGCAGACCTCATCTCTGGTGGCAGGTTACAACTGGGCATCAGCAGGGGTTCGCCCGAGCAGGTGATCGAAGGCTGGCGGTATTTCGGTTTTGCACCAAAGGATGGGGAGAATGATACTGATATGGGAAGGCAAAAGGCTTTAGAATTTCTGGAAAGATTGAAAGGCGAAGGTTTTGCAAGGCCTAATCCCAATCCCATGTTTCCCAATCCGCCGGGACTGTTAAGGCTGGAACCCTATTCCGAGGGACTGCGCGAGCGCATCTGGTGGGGAGCTGCTTCCAATGCGACTGCAGTTTGGGCGGCAGAGAACGGAATGTACCTGCAGAGTTCTACTTTGAAGTTTGATGAAAGTGGCAAGCCCTTCAGTACCCAGCAGGCCGAGCAGATCAGGCTTTATAAGGAGGCCTGGAGAAAAGCGGGACATGACCGCGAATCAAGGGTTTCTGTCAGCCGTTCAATATTTGCGCTGATGAACGATCAGGACAGGTATTATTTCGGGCAGCAGGGGAAAGGGGCGGATAGTTTTGGCTATATCGAACCGACCCAAAGGGCGGTCTTCGGGCGGGGATATGCCGCTGAGCCCGATCAGCTGATAAAGGAACTGGCTGCCGATGAGGCGATACAGGAAGCGGATACGGTATTATTGACCATTCCAAATACCTTGGGCATAGATTACAACATTCATGTGCTATCTGCTATTCTGGAGCAGGTTGCCCCGGGACTTGGATGGAGATAGGTTAGTTTGATTTTTTTGAATCACAGTTGGTAAGCATATTTTTGTTAATTGTGGCGGATGCTATGGCCAACCTGTTCAATCAGCTTATATATATCAAACGGTTTAGCAATAAAACCCTGCGCACCGCACGAATTTTGTACCTCGTTCTTACTCGAGTGGGCACTCATCATGAGCACAGGTATTTTTTTTGTGTTAAAATCTTTTTTTAGCTTTTCACATACATTGATTCCGTTACCGTCGGGCAACCTGATATCAAGGAGGAACAGGTCTGCCTGATCATGTTTGTCCTTTAACATGAATTCATTGATACTGGAAAAACTTATCACTTCATATTTTTCCTCGGTAAGGATCATCTCTATGATATCCCTGATGTCCTGATCGTCTTCGAGGACATATATTCTTTTTGCCATAACCTAACCAAACTTATTAATGTAATAATCGGTAAATGCCTGAAATTGTTTTAGAATTTTAGAGGGCTATACCAATAGGACTTCTTTAAAGAGAGCCAAAGCGGCTGAATACAGTATTACCTGTACATTTTTAAGTATTTTTTCAGCTCACATCGCGCCTGGTGGATATAGGTTTTAACAGTGCCCAATGGAACATTGAGGTCTTTGGCTATCTCGTCATACTTATAGCCTTCGAAATACCTTTGAAATGCAATCCGGTATTCAGGTTTTATCGAGGCCAGGGCTTTCATGATATCGTTAAGCGCAAAGGATGTTTCGCCCAGGTTTTTTGTCGAACTTTCCATTAAATTCGGACTCGTCAAATCCTCATCTGAAATGATTTCGCTTTTCCGTTTGGCTCTTGCACAATTGTTATAAAATGTGTTTTCATGATCACATATAACCAGCCCCTTAAATTGGTTCCGTTATCAAATCTGTCGCAGAAACGCACTCCTTTAATAAGGGTTTCCTGTACAAGATCCTTAGCGTCATCCTCGTTATTGGTGAATTTTAATGCGTGCGTGAATAATTTTGCTGAATGGCGTTCTGCAGCTTGGGTAAAATCCCTCAAATCCATATTTAAATTTTATATCCCTTTACCAAAAACTATTTTTACATTACAAACAACGGATATCCAGGGAAATAGTTTTTATTAAACTTTAAGACGGGTCAGCTTAGCCAGCCAACTAATATCTAAAAGCAGTGCCGCTTCGGGCATAATCCAGATGCCTGTTAGGTATCTCTTGCGCCGGGACACTGATTGTTTCCTTTTTTTCCTGTCATCATTACTTGCTTCATGCTGTGAGGCACCTAAGCGGCTGAATAGGCATTGTTAAAATGGATTTTCCAGCGGGCAAAACTTTCTGCCTTTTGCAAGGTTATAGGATCATGCAGGTCCCATTCCAATCACCTGCGCCATTGCAGAGACATCTGGAAAAAGTAGTATAAGTAATAGTTTATATTGTATAAGGGCATATTTATGAGGAGAGCATCAAGTTGATTGTTAATTACAGAGATAATGGCTGGGAAATTATCACCCAACGTGCTCACGGTCTTTTGGCGGGACAGGTCTGTGCGCGGTGGAAAATTTCTGACCAGCCGTTAAGATGGGTGGAAACCCTTATCGCGACAACTGAACACGATGATGTTTTCAACGAATTTCAGCTTGGGCCGCTGCTCACCGAGAGTGGTGGACCCATGGACTTTAAGATGACCTGTTTTAATGAGCAGGCCTGCAGGCAGATGATTGAGATGGCGTTGAGCAAAAGCCGTTTTATCGCCTTATTGTTTGCAAGGCACATCGGTTTCACCCATGGAGGTGAGCCGGCGGCAAAACGATATCTTGCAGACCTTAAAATACTAGAAAGCAAATGGATAAAAGAGGCTGATAGCAGCACTGCAGAAGTTAACCGCGCATATGAACTTCTGGAATTCTGCGATGCTTTTTCGCTGATCATCTGCCAGGGCCAGATCCCACCGGAAGAGCGGAAATTAGAAATCAGCAGGGGGCCGAATGGTGAATCTTATCAGTTTTTTCAAAAAGAAAACCGTCTGATTGTAATGCCCTGGCCTTTTGAAGTTAAAAGTTTTGATGTACACTACGAGTGCCGGATACTAAAGAGCCTTCGCTTTAAGAGTGAAACAGAATTTAAAAATGCACTCCAGAACGCAACAATCGGACTTAGGAGATTAGCCATCAGCGCAACCTGATAATAATTGAAAAAAGTAGGAGAGTTGAGAGGTTATCAGTTCTGAGAACAAAACCCTGTTTTTGCCTAAATACACTATGACAAACTGCCTGCCCGTTTGAGTATAGCAGGAATAGCGAATACTATTGGTTTCTGATGAAAATCGCTGAATGTCTGAACCAGCCAGATTATAGGGCTTTTAGGGATGCCATTAACTAGAAAAAGAAAAAAATAGTCAGCACGGAATATGAAGAAGCGCTTAAGCGTTCAGCAATACTTGTCCTCTTGGCGCCGACAATCTGAACTGAAATTTCAATTGTATCACCAGCTAAGACATTTCGTTTAGGTGGTCGCTAAATCAAATGAAAACGTCGTGCCCTTTCCCAATTCACTTTCCACCGAAATTTCCGAGCCATGTAATTTTAGAATGTTAGATGCCAAATAAAGTCCGATCCCAAACCCAGCAATAGATTTTGTCTGTTCAGTACTTATTCTGGTGAACTTCTGAAATAATTTCCTTTGGTCGTCAGGCGAAATTCCTATTCCCTCGTCCTGTACTTTTATGCGAACAGCGTCATTCACAATTTCGCTCGTTATATGGACTGTCCCTCCATTTGGCGAATACTTTTGGGCGTTACTTATTAAATTGGTGAGTACCATGGAAATCTTTTCCCGGTCAGCAAGTACTGATATTCGAGTAGGCTGGTGGTAAATGATTGTGTTATTTGAATGGGAAACTTTTGCATCCTCAATGCATTCTTCAATTAGTTCAGAAAGGTTGAACTCCGATTTTTTAATTTCCAACCGACCTTCTTCGAACCTGGAAATATTCAGGAAATCCTTTATCATTGCTTCCATTTTCCCTGCCTGCATCTCGGCACGCTGTAAAGCCTTGGTTAAAAAGGTAACATCTGAAGTTTTCTGACGGGCAATCTGTATGTATGATTTCAACGAAGTAAGCGGTGTTTTAAGTTCATGGCTTACGAACGCTAAAAATTCTCCTTTTTTTTGTTCAATTAATTTTTTGTCGGTAATATCACGCGCTATTTTAGAAATACCGATTACCTCACCTGTGCTGCTTTTTATTGGTGATATGGTTAAAGAAACACATATTAGCGAACCGTCCTTCCTTAAACGCTCTGTTTCGAAGTGATTTACCCGCTCTCCACTTAAAATTTTCCTCAATATTTGGGGTTCTTCGTAATGCCGTTCTTCAGGAATAATTTTAAGTATTGATTCACCGATCATATCCATTGCACTAAAACCAAATATCCGTTCAGCCGATTCATTCCAACTGGTGATAATACTGTTCAAATCTTTACTGATTATCGCATCATCTGATGTTTCAATAATGGCCATTAGTCTTTTACCATCCACCTCTGCTTTTTTGTGAAGGGTCATGTCTCTAACAATTTTAGAGATGCCGATAATATTTGAATTTCCGTCAAAAACAGGGGAAATGGTTAAAGAAACGGCTATGAGCCTACCGTCTTTATGTAAACGTTGGGTTTCAAAATGATCTACACGGATACCTCTTTTTAATTGGGCAATAATTTCCGGCTCTTCACCGTGCAGGTGCTTAGGGATGATCTTGAGGATGGACTGTCCAATCATTTCCATTGCACTATATCCAAAAATTCGTTCCGCAGAGTTGTTCCAGCTGATAATTATCCCGTTGAGGTCTTTACTAACTATGCCATCATCTGAAGATTCTATAATGGAATTCAAAACAGCACTTTTTTCTTCTGCCTGTTTTAGGACTGATATCAGGTTTCTCAGTTCCCTGTTGTCCAGTTCCAGTGCCGATTCTCTTCGTTCAAAATCCTTAATCTTTTTTATTATCTCCATGTCCGTCAAAGCAAATCGACACACAATATAGGAATAAAAAGTTAAAAATTTCCACTCTTGGATATAGGACTGCACCTTATGCTACGCGGAGAGTTGGAGGAATTAGGGATCAAGCTTTTGTTTTTTGTTGTGCTGTTTCTATTGTTTATAGCTGTGTTGTTTCTATTGTTTGTTGCAAATGTATGGTTATTATCTGTTTATCTCTCTTTTAATAACTTGTTCTGTAAATATGAATTTCATCTTAAATCCTGATTTTGATGAGGAAGGCGCTACACATAATCCAGTTTCATGGTACTGCACAAATGGCGCATCGGCTACAAATGGCGCGTATACCGAAAGTGGTGGCTACAATGGCACCTTTCGGTTAACCTATTGGAAAAACGTGAACTATACTGTTAAGAGTTATCAGGTAGCAAGTAATATCCCCAATGGAAACTATGTCTTAAGGGCCTGGGTAAAAAATGGTGGAGGACAGGATACGTGTCAACTGATTGCAAAAAAGTATGGTGCAGCAGGCCTACAAAAAGCAATTAATCTTCCTATAACCTCTTCTTGGAAACAGATACAGGTAAGCAACATTGTGGTCGCCAACAACACTTGTAAAGTAGTACTCTACAGTAAAGCATATGCAAATAATTGGTGCAATATCGATGCTGTTCAGTTGCTGAAACAATAATAGCGTCTGCGATCAGAGCAAAATAAAAATGATTCAGTTTTAGGCATTGGCCACCTTAGTGGTGGCCTTTGTGTATACTCAATGAATCTGGTTCTATCCCACTTTTGGTGGGCAAACGTGATATATGGCGGGCATATGGTTCGTATTTAACCTACGTCTCGTCCTGCCATAACTTATCATTAAAAACTGAAAAATGATCACATGTTCCGCATTTTCACTGACAAGCCGTTCCGCTCTAAACTGACGGCCTGTTTCCGGTGCAAACTGGTTGTTTTGAACTTTCGATTAACATTTTTTCGGAATTTACTTCGAGGTACTTCTGGCATACAAATTAAGTCAGGGTCCGTCCATTATACTCAGTACATCCAAAGTCCGCGCTGTCCGGAAGGGTGAAGGGTCTGGTAAATGCTGAATGGTAAAAAAAGAAAATTATATAAATAAGATGATATAGAAATCAGCAGTAAGACAAAAAAGATTTTAATGAGCTCCGAACCAACCGTCCAATTTTTCTTGTGTTTATTTATTAGTAAACTGATCATACCAAATGATAGGGTTGTGATAATGGCATATGGAAACAATAATAAATATTTATAACTATGATCAAACTCGCTGGTCCCGAATGGTTGATACATAATTAAGAAAAGATATTACAGTAATCCAATAATTGAAGAGGCAAAAACAGTCTCTCTAATTGTCTCATTGACCGAGTAATTGTTCTTACAATCATTTAGTTTAATTGGAGTTAAAGAAGCAAAAAGTGAACTTGTACTTTTTAAGCAAATTTATACACTTCTCTATATAAGTTGCAATACATAATCGTGGAGGATATATTTGAAGTTCCATTAATGATTAGGAGGCATCACATACTATGTAAGTGACCTAAATTTTATCAGATTTAATCTGATCTAGGGCTCATATCTAGTCAGATAAGATGTGATCCATATAGCTTTCTAATTCCGGAAAACTCATTTTACTTTTTAAGAGACTGGTTACGGATTCGGCTAAGTGTTTCTTTGGTAATTCCCAGGTATGAAGCGATGATGTGCTGCGGGAACCTTTGCAGGAAGTCGGGGTATTTTCGCTGCAATTCCTCATATCTGTATTCGGCAGAATAATTGATGGAGGAGTGCAACCTACTTTGCATAGCCATGTGATGGGCGTCATCGAGTTTAATTCTCAATTGGCAAAATGCGGGAATGGCGTTGACCTTGTCATACCAACCATCTTCTTTTGGTAGCATCAATACCTGGGTTTCCTCCCACGCATCGATATTATATATCGACGGCGTTAGCTTGTGATAGCTCTCCCTGTCCGAGGTCCACCAATTTTCTACTGCAAGGTTTAGCACGTGTTCGCTCCCTTTATCATCTACTGTGTATTGTCGCACGGCTCCTTTTACAATAAAAGAAATATACTTACATACATCACCTTCCTGTAAAAGGAACTGCCTTTTTCTAAACTTTCTGGGAATAAACGCCTTACGCATCAACTCAATATCCTCCGCTGATAGTGGAGTTGCAGTCTGCTGTTCAAGGTAATTTAAAAGCGCCGTAAACATATTGTAAAGATAAACAAAACGAATTAATATTAGACTAAGAAGGCCAGACTAGATCTATTTTGGGGTGCAAAAATATGGCTTCTTGTTGATGTATGTCAATGTTTTTAGTTATCAAAGATCATCGTCTCATAATTTTTGGTAAGCATATCTTTACCAAACAGGAAAACGAATCAATGTTGCTAAGGAATGGCAAAATATGATAAACTCAAAAGCGAACTGACTTTTGATAGTTTGAGATACTGTTTAATATAAAATTGAAAGAAATGGATATACACCAAGCCGATAATGGTAAGAAGGGCATGTTTTACATCGGGGAACTCCAAACAACCGTTGCAGAAATGACATATGTCTGGTCAGGAAATAAAATAATTATTGACCACACTGGTGTTGACGAAACGTTACAAGGTCAAAACATTGGCAAGAGGCTGGTCGACAGTGCTGTTCAGTTTGCAAGAGCCAAAGAGATCAAAATATTTGCGCTGTGTCCTTTTGCAAAGTCGGTATTTGACAAAAATCCGGAGTATGCGGATGTCTTATTCTAATCAAATTTGGGCGGGTAAATGGGGGCAACTGTATCAACAAGCATCATTGAGGTAATTTGGAAATAAATAAAAAACTATGGAAAAAGAATATTCTAACGGGAAGCTGAAAATTATTTGGAGACCTGAAGTATGTATCCATGCTGGCAATTGTGTAAAGCTACTGCCTAAGGTATATAATCCTAAGGAAGTACCCTGGGTACAGCCTAAAAATGCTACTACTGAGCAATTGATTTCACAAATTGATCAATGTCCGTCCAGAGCGCTGAGCTATCAAATGAAGGAGGGGGAAAATAAGTAAACCTGCACGATTCCTCACAGAATGTATCAATCTCAGATACCGCTATTTATTAAGCTATTTTGAGCCAACTTAAACATACAATAAAATATTAAGCCAAATAAAATGAACAGAGCAAACGAAATTTTTAAAGATAAACATGTAATGATCGTGGGGGGAAGTTCCGGCATCGGACTCGCCACGGCAAAGCAGGCAAAGTTAGAAGGTGCAATAGTTACGATCGTGGGTTTCAATCCTGATCAAACTGAACGGATTGCCAACGGGAATGGATTTGAATGGAAGGCTGCCGACGTTACAAAACAGGAAACGATCGAAGCTGCCTTATCGGATGTTCAACAGGTCGATCACCTGGTTCTCCTGGCAGGCACATTTGTTAGTGGAACAATCTTAGAGGCAGACATAGACTATCTGCATAAAGCTTTCGATGAACGGATTTGGGGGGCATTGTATATCATCCGTTCACTTGGTGAAAAGCTTTCAACAGAAGCATCGGTTACTTTTACCTCTGGAGTGCTGGCAGACCGTCCCGGACCGGGAACTGCAATATTAGCAGCTGCATCTTCTGCTGTAGAGACGTTGGCCCGTGGTCTAGCCCTTGAACTCGCTCCACGCCGCGTGAACACTGTCTCACCTGGGACTACCGATTCACCTCTTTTGTCCAAGTCTCTAGGGTCGGGCAAGGAAGCATTTGTAAATTCAATGAAAGAAAAGCTTCCATTAAAACGTGTTGCAACGACAGAGCAGGTCGCAGAGGCCATTCTATTTTTTATGAAGAATGAAATAATCACAGGAGAAACTTTGCATGTAGACGGCGGGCAAAGGCTCATTTAATCATAAGTCCTACTCAAATTAAAATTTATATTTTCATGCTTAACAATATCAACATTAACCCTTTTTTTGAACCGCTTTATTGCAGACAGGGGTGTTCCTGAAGGTTAAGCTTAAGTAACTAAAAGTTCTATTTGACTACCGCTCGTCAGTAACAATAAGGGGATTTTAATAAAAAAATTATTACAATGGAAAATCTATTTGACCAACTGGAAGAAATACACGTTGCCGCGTGGAATGAAAAAGACCAAAAAAAACGCAAAGAGCTTCTCGAAAAGATTTATGCAGATGATATCAAAATGTATGATAAAGACCTTATACTTGAGGGGTTGGAGGCCGTTTCTGATTTTATAGGAAAACTTATAGTAGAGGATTCCTCGTATAAATTCTCAAAAGCAAAACCTATAGAGCCGCTTCAGAACGGTGCCCGACTTTTCGGACATATCCAAACCGGAGTGGGGATGATGAACAGTATGGACTTTTTCCTGACCGAGAACGGAAAAGTAAAATATCTGTATGCATTTATCGAGCTTGCCGTCTATTGATAGCCATAAGAATGTAGTTTAATATACTGTGCAGATCAATGGTTGTTGGATTGACACATGAATTACATCTACTATATCTGCAAGATGATCGTATTCCAATATCAACTAAGGGCATTAGTATGTAAAATCACATATACTTCTAATTCATAATTACGAACGTATATATAGGACTGTTTGTGTATGTGAAATTTTTCGCCAGTACAGCCAATGAAATTTCTGTAACAATAGAATCACTCCGTTGATCGTTTTGTTTTGATCTGGGATATAGGGAAAATCCTCAAAAAAAGCCCACAACTGTATCCGTAATGTTCGGAAACGCAGTTTTAGAATATTTGCGGATTGAGTTGCACCGTACAGAGTGATTAGGAATTGCTGGTTTCACAGTTTTGTTAACGCATAGGCTAATCTATACTGGAAAAAGTCTTAAGCTTTTGGCTATGGCAAGGAAACTTTGTAATTATAGTGATATTGTTATTAATATTTTACCCTTAAAGTGCTTTTGCAAGTCAAGGGGATTGCACTTTTGTCTAAAATGGCGTTTTAAGATTGAGGCGCTTTTTTACGGATTCACAATGTTTTCGGAACGAAAGGGTGTCGAACTTAGTTGTGTAATTGATTGTGAATTAGTGTTTTAATTTTTGTTAATTCTGGTTTGATGCCAAAAACTCACCTTTGTTTTTTTGATACTATATCTAAATTTAGCCATAACAAAATAACTAAAACCTCAAAATGGTGGGAAGATTGATACCTTGAATTAATTAAATCAATCGTATTACTTTCTCAATTGATTATCGATTTGGTGGGAAAGGGGTCAACCAGATTGATTCATCCAGTTAATCATCAGAAATATTTATTATCGATTTCTTGAGTGCCACTTTCCTCGATTTTCGTTTAGCTCTGATTTTTTTCTTTTTGTCTAAAACTTTTGGAATCAATTTTTGTCTTTCTTTTCGTAATTTCATTAACCTACCAAGCTCATCATACTCTGTAATCTTAGTGTCTAGTTCGACGATTCTCTTCAGATCAGCAATAAATTTGTTATTAATTGGAACCATTGTCGACCCGTAATGGGACAAAATCTTTTCAAAAAAATTTTGTCTCTTTTTTTTTGCTCTTAATTCTTTGTTTTTCAGATAGATATGGTCGGCCATTTCGTTAAATAAAATTGTTCGATATCAGTCTCCATCGTATACTTTATCGGACATTAATGAATCAAATAATACTTCTTGATCTTTTTGAGAAAAATGACCTTAAATATTACGACTGAAATACATAATTAACCACAAAAATTTTTGGTATATGTGATGGATAGTGATGAAAAAAGAATGGGAATGGGGTCACAAACTATCCTATTTTGTGGTAAAGATTTTTTAAATGTGCTTTAGGTGATATAATGATCAGCATTTCATTATTTGCCGCTTCTTTCTTTAGTTACTTATGATCTTGAGATTTGCCACTTAATAACAGTTTATGTTATTCCAGCCCGGCGCTAAAGTCGATTCCGAAATTAAAATCCAGAAGTTCTGTTGGATGGATTTTTAAACCTATTGCCAATCTCAATAATGTAATAAAACTTGGACTGGTTTCTCCATTTTCATATTTAATAATATCTCCGGTATTAACCCCGCTTCTCTTGTAAAATTCGCGATAAGAAAGTTCCTGTTTCTCTTTTAAAGATTTTAAATGCTGACCGAATCTTTTCAGAATGATTTTTTCTTTCTCACTAATCATTTTATTGCTAATAAAAATATAATTGGCAATGTCTTTTATATTTTATTTAAAATCGTCATGCAATTACTTGACATTAAGCTTTTTTTTATTTACATTTACGTAATAAAAAATAAAACCAGTAAGGTAAAATTAAGAGTCTTGCAACCTCAAATCTCACGCCGTTGGAGCAGGACAGCAGATTTTATCCCATTTCTTATAGCGGAATTGCTATCTTTAGCTTTCCAAAATAAGAGTGGGCTTCTGCTGTAATTCCATTTCAACGTAAGGCGTGAGAAACATTATGAGGTTATGGTTTGGGAAGCCCACTTTTTCCTCTCTCCGCCAAGACTCATAACATACGATTATGAGCAGACAAAAAATAAGTTGGATTAACTGGTTGGTACTTACTGAGGTGAGTATGCTCCAATATGTTATTTTAATTGTTCATCATTTTCAAGTATTTTTATACCAGTCTCTATTAACTTGTCCGTTTGATCGGCTTTATGCCTTGAAGCCAAAGAATCCTGAGTAGTTTTTTGGATGGGGCAGGTTGGCCATTATGGTCGAAAATAAATAGGTTCTTAATAATGATGGCCTGCCTCATTTTTTGTTTGCTTGGAGCTTGGGGCCTGGTTTATTGGGACGTTTTTCCTCGATTTTTTGGTATTTGAAAAAATAAACGGTTTCACCGTAATGGGATTTGTACGTCTGGATTTTTAGGCCAGGGTGGGGGTTTTCTGTCACATAGGCTCTTCCACAATTGGGTACTTTGGGCGACTGCCTTTGATCAATTTTTAGTTTAGAATTTTTAACCCTGTATATGAAGACCGATAATAGTTATTTACCGCTTTTTTTTCTCTGTTGGGCTTTTTTGTGTAGCTCATTGGCGGTATGGAGTATTTGGCCCATAGGTCGTAGCAGGCAGAGACCAGTTAATAAAAATAAGTATGAGTCCGGGCAGGTGCTGCGGAATATAGGCGGAGTGAAGCCCGGCCCGGATGATTTTACCTGTTTCTGTTGTATTGATAGCGATGTGATCTTGGTTATAAATTCTGACATTGATTTTATTTCCCCTTCGCTCCAAAATCCAATCAAAAATATTATTAAAGGTCCAGAATAAGGCTACCTTGGAAGCTGAGGTTTTTTCGATCACTGCTGAAATCCAGTTACCAGATGTTACTGTAAAGTAGTCAAACTTTGCTCTTGCTTTTAATCAATTAGCACTTTTCCCTAACCATCAATTCATGACTTTATCTGATTATAATCCTGGAAGCCCTTCTTTGAAAACAGCTCAACAGGTGCTGGAATCATTTTATGAACACTATAGTGTCGATAAAATAAAGCTGACGTTGCTGGAGTCGTTTCAGGGCTATGCCTTGAACGATAACAAGGGTTTTCTGGATCTTAATATCAGTGAACAGGAAGTTAGTGATGTTTTCGATGGTTTGATCGAACTAGTCACGACCGTGCGGACGCTGATGGAGCAAGGAAAGATTGAAGGAATAGGGGCATAGGCGGGCTTTACTTTCAATTTCTAATTTTTTAACGTTTTAAATCAATCAAAATGAAGCTTAAATTATGCTTCCTGCTACTGCTATGCCCAATTTTTTGGGTACATGCCCAGGATAAAAATATATCAGTTACCTCGGGGTCTGCAAATAATCGAGGAATAGCCATTGGGCAACAGGTGCCGGATGTACTTATACAGAATATTTCTGGCCTCAAGGGGTCAGATAAAAAGCCGGTAGCCCTGGCGCTTTCAACTTTTAAGGGCAAACTGCTTATCCTGGATTTCTGGGCAACCTGGTGTTCGCCCTGTATTGCGATGATCCCTAAAATGGAGGCTTTGCAAGAAGAGTTTAAAGGGCGTGTGCAGTTCCTCCCGGTGGCTTATCAGTCGTTTAAGGAAGTGGATGCCTTTTATCAAAAGCTGCTGCGGCAGACGGGGAAAGTTTCTTCGCTGCCAATGGTCTATGCGGATACGACTTTGGTCAGGCTTTTTCCGCATCAAACTTTGCCGCACTATGTATGGATAGGTGGAGATGGTGTTGTAAAGGCCATAACCGACCGGCAGGCTGTGTCCCGTGAAAATATAAATTCTTTGTTAGCGGCAGGATCTTTAGACCTGAAAGTTAAAAAGGATGAGAGAATGTTTTATGATACCAGTAAGCCGCTGTTTTTTGAGGGAGAGGATCTCGATAACAGCATTTTTCGATCTCAGCTTTCGGGTTATATCACCAATATCGGCCGCGGGATCTATAAAGATGTAGATGTAC
This sequence comes from Pedobacter sp. R-06, assembly GCF_049913135.1. Taxonomy (NCBI): domain Bacteria; kingdom Pseudomonadati; phylum Bacteroidota; class Sphingobacteriia; order Sphingobacteriales; family Sphingobacteriaceae; genus Pedobacter; species Pedobacter sp. R-06. The sequence continues at coordinate 1,437,067 of NZ_CP183977.1, forward strand.
AGTCGGGCAGACCGGTGAGGCGCATTACCGGGCGTAACCTGACCGTGCCTGAACTTTTTCGGATAGCCTACAAAAAGGAAAAAAAAGAAACGGCGCTCGAAGATGGCCTAGTGGAAGAATTTGATCCGAAAAATCTGGCCAGCGCAGATTTTCTGGACTGGTTGAAGCAGGGCAGGGGATATTGTTATGAGCTCATGATTAATCAGCAGTCCAGTGCGCGGACATATGCTTTGATGCAAGACGAGCTAAAGGGTTTTTTCTCGGATTACCGGGTAGGGCTGGAAAAAAGAAAAATACAAGCCCTGGCCTTAGTGCGTACCTCTTCAAAAGATAAACTCCGTACCTCGGGTGGGCAGCCCTCGGTTTACGTGGACGGCTTTGGCTGCAAATTAACGAGCTGCTTCCTCTTTGTTTTTATTGAACGGTTACAGGTTCCTTTACAAGAGAATCCGCTTCCGATGATTGACCAGACAGGGTATACGGGAATGGTCGACCTCGAGCTCACGGCCAATATGCGTAGTATCGAGCAGGTCAATAAAGCGCTCGCCCGCTATGACCTGCGCTTTGTGGAAAAACCTGCAGAGATCGAAATGCTCGTTATCCGTAAACGCTAAACACAATTTTAGTCATGAAGAAAATTATTATACTATATCTTGCAACGCTGTTTTTGCTTTACAGTTTACCTGTCAGTGCTCAACAGCCCACAAAAGAAATAAAGGGCAAAGTTGTGGCGGCCGACGGACGCATTCCCCTGATTGGAGCCACCGTTAAAATGGAAGAATCCGGTGTTGCAGTGCTTACTGATCAAACGGGGAGTTTCACCTTGAAATCCTCGCTGGTCAAGGTTACCCTTTTGGTATCCTACCTGGGTTATGAGCCTGTTCGCCTGAAGGTGTCTGCTGGTGATCAGCCGGTGGTGGTTGTGCTGTCTGCTACAGCAGCGCAGTTGAACGAGGTTGTCGTTTCCACGGGTTACCAAACGCTTCCGGCGGAAAGGGCTACGGGTTCTTTTGTTCAGGTGGACAATAAACTGCTCAGCCGAAGGGTGAGTACCGGTGTGCTGGAACGGCTGGAAGATGTTACGCCGGGCCTGCTGTTTAACAAAGGAAAGTCGGCCGGGGCAGGCCTGATCAGTGTTCGGGGACAGAATACGATTTATGGGAATTCCAGTCCTTTGATTGTCCTGGATAATTTTCCATATGATGGAGATATCAATAATATCAATCCCAATGATGTGGAGAGTATCTCGGTACTTAAGGATGCTGCTGCGGCTTCCATCTGGGGCTCGCGGGCCGGTAATGGCGTGATTGTGATCACCACTAAAAAAGGACGTTACAACCAGGCCCTTAAGGTTGGCTTTAATGCCAATGCGACAATCGGTGATAAACCGGATATCTTTTATCAGCCCAGGATGTCTGCTGCGGATTTCATCGGTGTTGAAAAACTGCTTTTTGACAAGGGTTTTTATCTGAATGCCGAAACAGGTTTCAATAATCCGGCGATTACGCCTGTTGTGGAATTGCTGATTGCCCGAAGAGATGGTAAAATAAGCACTGCCCAGGCGGATGCGCAGATCAATGAGTTGGCCGCTTATGATGTGCGTAATGATTTTGACAGCTACTTTTACCGTAAAAGTATAAATCAGCAATATGCGCTGAATTTTAATGGTGGAAGTGAAAACCAGCGCTTTAACCTGTCGGGAGGTTACGACCATAACCGGGATAATCTGGTAGGAAACGGTTTTAACCGCTATACCTTCAATGGCGGACAGTCCCTGACTTTACTGAAGAAAAAACTGGAGGTAACTACAGGATTTTATTATAGCCAGAGCAATACTGTTACCAACAATCCAGGGACAAGCCTGATCGGACTTGTTACAGGTAATGGCGGTTCGCTGTATCCCTACGCCAGGCTTGCTGAAGCTACCGGGAATCCCCTTGCGATAACACACGACTACCGTCAGGGTTTTATACAGTCCGCGCGGCAGCGGGGACTGCTCGACTGGAGTTATAAGCCCTTGGAAGAAATCTTCCTGGCGGATAAATCCCAGAAACTCATCGATTACCGGCTTAATTTTGGCGCCAGTTATAAAATCCAGCCTTATCTTTCGCTGTCTTTACTTTACCAGTATGGACAGAGCATCACTAACGGGCGGAACCTGCGCAGCGAAAAAACCTATTTTACAAGGAATCTGATCAATAATTTTTCGGCGGTTGATGCTAACGGGAAACTCTCTTACGCTATTCCGCATGGCGCGATACTCGATCTGAATGAGCTCACCGCAACCAGTCAAAGCATTAGGGGACAGCTGAATTTTAACCGTCAATGGAATGATAAACATAGTCTCACGGCCATTGCAGGATATGAACTTCGTGATTTCCATACGGTGGGGAACAGCAACCGTTCGTATGGGTATGACGATAGCCATGCAACTGCTTTAGGGGTCGATTACCTCAGCCAGTTTCCCCAGTATGCAATCCCCGGTTCGTTGGCAGCTATCCCTTTTTATAACAGCATGACCGATCTGACCGACCGCAATATTTCTTATTACTCGAATGCGGCGTATACCTACCTTGACCGGTATACCCTGTCTGCCAGTGCGAGGCTGGACCAGAGTAACCTATTCGGGGTAAAAACCAATCAACAGGGGGTGCCCCTTTATTCGGCGGGACTCGCCTGGAATATTGATAAAGAGCCTTTTTACGGCCTCGAGTGGCTACCGTACCTAAAAATGAGGCTAACCTACGGGTACAATGGCAATGTGAATAAAAGCCTTTCTGCTTTTACGACCGCGCTGTACGTGACAGGCAATGCCATCAATACCGTATATGCGCAGGTCATCAATCCACCAAACCCCGAGCTGAGATGGGAACGTGTACGACTGATCAACATCGGGATCGATTTTGCGGGGAGGAACAACCGGATCAGCGGCACCATAGAACCTTACCTTAAGCGGGGTGTCGATCTGATCGGGGATATTGCCTTTGCACCCTCCTCGGGCATCACTACCTTCCGCGGCAACACGGCGAATACCCGCGGTGCAGGCATTGACCTTAGTTTAAACAGCCAGAATCTGACTGGTGAGTTTAAATGGCAGACCAGTTTCTTTTTTAGCCATGTAATGGATAAAGTTGTGGATTACGCACTGCAGCAACCGGCAGGTAGATATGTACAGTTTTCCGATGGCGAAGTTTATCCTTTACAGGGAAAACCCTTTTACGCCGTCTACAGCTATGCCTTCGCAGGCCTCGATCCCCGGAACGGCGACCCTCAGGGTTATCTGGAGGGCAAAATAAGCAAAGATTACGGGCAGCTATTGTCTTCAGCGACCGTAGGTAACCTGATTTACAATGGCCCTGCCCGGCCGGTAAGCTACGGCGCGCTGCGGAACACGTTCAGCTACAAACAGTTTTCCTTTTCTGCAAATATCAGCTATCGCCTGGGTTACTATTTCAGGCAGCCGGGCATTTTTTACGCCAGCATTCTTTCCGGACAGGGTTACTTTCAGGGCAGGTATAGCGAGCGTTGGCAGAAGCCTGGTGATGAACTGATCACCACCATCCCTTCGATGCCTGATGGCACTAATGCGGCAAGGGACAGTTTCTATAATTTTTCTACCGCAACGGTACAAAAGGCAGATAATATCCGCCTGCAAGACATTAGCCTATCTTATGAGTTTGGTAATAACTTACTGCAGCAGCTTGCACTCAGTAAACTGCAGATTTATCTCTATGCCAATAACATCGGGATCATTTGGAAGTCGACCAAAACCCATTTTGACCCGGATTATCACGTCGCGGATTACCCGCCCGCCCGCACGGTTGCTGTAGGCATTAAAGCTGATTTTTAAAATGATGATAACGAAACTGAATATTATGAAACCAATATTTTTACTGATGGGCCTTTTGCTGTCCGGCCTGCTTTTTAGTTCCTGTCAAAAGGAATTTCTGGACAAAAAGCCTGATAAGGCGCTGCTCATTCCCACAACCCTGGAAGATTTTAATGCCTTAATGGATAACCTGACCATATTCAACACCAGTCCCTCGCTGCAGGAAATTTCTGGTGATGACTATTACGCCAATGATGCCGGCGTGGCTGGGTTCACCACGGCGATACAGAAAAACAGCTACCTGTGGGCTGAAGATCTCTATCAGAACCAGCCTTGTACAGACTGGAACCTTCCTTATCAACAGATCTTTTATGCCAATATCATATTAGATGGTCTAAAGGATCTGGAAGGGGCAGAAGCATCGAATACCAATTGGAACACGACTAAAGGTAGCGCGCTTTTTCACCGGGCATTTGCTTTTTATAATCTGGTGCAGTTGTTTTCCAAAACCTATGACAAGAACACCGCTGGCGTGGATCTGGGGATACCGCTGCGACTCACAGCAGATGTGAATGCGAAGGTGGGAAGGGCTTCCGTACAGCAGGTATATGACCAGGTTACAAGTGACCTGCTGGAGGCAGAAAAGTTATTGCCCCAGCTGACCCAGTTCAAAAGCCGTCCTTCAAAGGCTGCAGCGGATGCACTATTGGCTCGGGTATATCTGAATATGGAAAATTATGAACTGGCCGATAAATACGCGGCAGCATCACTTGCACTTAACCATTCCCTACTGGATTACAATACCATCAGCCAGACCGCAACCAATCCATTTCCCTCTTCTCCGGCGGCGGAAAATCCCGAGATAATATTTTATGATAAGCTCATACCATATGGATTTACCTCCTCCACCAGGACCACGGTTGCAGATGAGTTATACCAGCTCTATGCAGACAAGGACCTGAGAAAAAGTATATTCTTTGCAGGCCCCGCGCCTTTTTATTTCAAGGGGCGGTATACAGGCTTCCGCCTGCAGCTGTTTGGGGGATTGTGTGTAGACGAGATGTACCTTATCCGCGCAGAATCGTTGGCAAGGACAGGCAGTTTTACCGAGGCCGTGAAAGAACTAAACACCCTGCTGGTTACGCGCTGGGCCAAAGGGACCTATCAGCTCCTGAGTGCGACCGATGCAGAGGAGGCACTCAGGATTATCCTTAAAGAAAGACGTAAGGAACTCGCCTTCAGAGGGCTTCGTTGGGGAGACCTCAGACGGCTTAATAAAGATCCGCGCTTTGCAAAAAGTATAGTCCGCACGGTTTCCGGCCAGTTATTCACATTAATCGCTGGTGATAGGCGTTATGTGCTGCCCATTCCAGCTGAAGAAATATCTGCCAGCGGGATTCCGCAGAATGAGCGGTAAATAAAAAAGCAACCGGCGCGATGCCGGTTGCTGGTTCAAAAGGTTAATCAGATACTACTGTGAAAAATTGCCAAGTTCCTGCAAAATGTAACCGCTGTCATTGACATTGGGATTTTGACCTTCGGGATAAGTGCGGGTACAAGTGTTGATGGAGGATTCACAGCTGTAGTCGCCGGTTACCTCTTCATAAGACGTCCCATTGAAACCCCATTTAACATTGGCTTTTTGAGCAGTAGATGCTACTGCTACGCCTGTTCCAAGTAAGAACGCGATAGCAGCAAAGTTTAATTTGATCCTTTTCATAGGAAACGAATGCTTTATTACATCAAAAAACATTCAGAAAAACTTTAGTGAAAAAAATGATGCTTACTCTTTTCGCAGGTTTTCAGCTTGCCCTGTTTGGTCGTTGGTGATGATATTGAACGTATTCAATCCTTTCCTTTCAGCTGTATAGAGATACAAAGCGAGAAGGTTGAGGATCAGGAAGAAACTATTGAATATAAGATGTGTGGTCCAACCCATTTGGTTCAGAATGCCCCCACATGAACAGGGAATCCTCTCCCAGAAATGGAGCATGACCATGGCGATGTAGGATGTGAAGGCCAGCAGCAGTGCAGATGAAAACAGCAGACCAGATATGATGGTCCGCTTGAAACACAGCAGCAGCGCAATGATGATTTCTGCAGGGATTAAAAAATACAGCAGGAAATCAGCAAGCCAGCTGGGAAAAGACTGGTTGTGAAGCTGCTGGTCAAAGTCTGAAAAAGTGAAGAGCTTGCTTAGGGCGGCATAAACAAACAGCAGTACAAGCAGTGGTGGGACGGATGATTTAAAAATCGTCTTCATAGTAAAAGATTTATGAAACAAATTAACGGCGATCAGAAAAGTTAAAACAGTATGAGATGGGTAGTATACCCTTTAAAGCGATGAAGAGATGAAAGAAAGTAAGTTTATGGTTTACCGGTTTTTACCACAGTTGTTTTTACGGGCGCCGTACTACAGCTTTGCCGGTTATGATCTTTCGCGGTTGCCGGAGGTGTTGCAGGAACAGGCTTTCCGCAATGCAGTATTTCTGGCGAGCCCGGCGTTTTACGCCTTATTGGAAAAAAAGGAATTTGATTTCGATAAATTAGCGGACAGGGAAAGACATACCCTTTATAAGTATTACAACAGGATGTGCTTCAGGCCGACGCCTTTTGGGGGCTTTTCCTCTTTCACTTTTCTCCACTGGAGAAACGGCGGTCAGGTGAGGCTTGCTGGAAGCGATGAGTCAATCCTTCATTTATTGCCTGACCAGGGCTTTTTAAGCGCAGTGAAAAACACGGTGGGGGCTGTTCTGCCGGGAGAATTAGTGGTCAATCCTGCGCTGTACCGGTTTAATGACGTTTTGCGCTTTACGAAATCATCTTTGGATGATCAGGGCCGGTTTCGCTTTTCCCTGCAAGGGATAGATGCCGTAAAATTTAATGTACAGCTGTTTTCATTTTTATCGTCAAAAAAGATTTCAAAACGAGTAGTGCTAAGCTGGATTGTGCAGCATGCTGAATGTTCAAAAGACGAAGCCGCTGAATACATCCAGTTTCTGCTTGATGCCGGAGCGGTTTTCGATTATACTCAGGGCGGGGTAATTGATGACGAGGTGATTGAAAACCTGTTAAGCTTACCTGGTTGGAACGTTTTCTGGAAAAATTATACCAGGATCCCCTTATCGGCTGAAGCATCCCTGTCTGCTTTGGCAAAGGAAATCAGGGAAATTGCAAAAGAAACAAAGCCTTTCGGCCAGCCGTTTTACGCGGCGCTGGAAAGACCAAACTACATTGGAGGACCAGACAGCGCTGAACAGGAAGAACTTTCCAAAACTGTCCGTGTCCTTCAGTTATTGTCAAATGCTGAGCAGCCTGCTGATCTGTCGCGTTTTATCCGCGATTTCCGTTCGCGCTTTGATCAGGAAAGGGTGCCTTTGCTACTGGCCTTAGATCCCGATGGAGGACTGCATTATGGCGAAATGGAGCCATCCATGCCTGATCAGGACATCCTGGAGAATATTCCTTTCCCTGTGCCGGAAGAAGAGAACAGGACCCTTGGCTGGCATGCCTCCCAGCAGTTTATTTTCAAGCTCTGGGTAGGAGATACTCTTCGTGATCCCTGGGCCCCGTTGCAGATCAGCGAAGAGGATGTCATCAAACTGGAAAATCAAAAAAGACCCATTTTACCTTTGCCGCAAACGCAGGCGATCATGTACCGTTCGACCGGTGAGCACCTTATTATTGAAAGTTCGGGTGGGGTGACCGGCGTTTCGCTGATTGGAAGGTTTTCATGCTTTAGTGATCCGGTACACCAGTTTTGCAGCGAGCTTGCAGAAAGGGAAACTTCAGCTAACCCGGAAGTTGTTTTTGCCGACATCGCCCAGCAGTCTGATGCTCACGTCGACAATATCAATCGTCGCAAGCCCATTTATACACACGAAATACCCCTTAACGTATTTCCTTCACAACCTACTGAAAACCTGGTACTGCCGGGGGACCTCCTGCTTTCCCTGAAAGGGGATGAGCTGATTTTGGAGTCGTCTAGGTTGAAGAAAAGAGTCATTCCCCGTCTGGCGACGGCCTATAACTTTCGAAATAACCATTCGCCGGTTTTCCGGCTGTTGTGTGACCTGCAATTTCAGGGTGTACAGGCCGGACTTTCTTTTAACCTGGAAAACTTTTTTCCGGGCCTGGGTTTTTACCCGCGGGTCTGTTACGGAAGGGTGATCCTCTGTCTGGCGAAATGGAATTTTAAGGAATCAGACCTGGCGCTTTTAACTGCAGGAGATAACGTTGATGCAATTAAAGCCTTGGCTGGGTTTCGCAAGAAATACCACCTTCCCCGGCACATTACGATAGGGGCAACAGACCAGCAACTGGTTTTTGACCTCGCAAATATGACAGAGGCCAGATTTTTTCTGCAGTGCATTCAAGGTTTAAAGCGGGTAACCATTCAGGAATATCTGTTGCCTGACCGGTCTGTCCTGTCTGGTAAAAAACCGCTTGCGGGGCAGATGATTGCTTTTCTCGCACATGAAAATAATGTTTATCAACCTTTAAAAAAGGGAGATGCAGCTGTATATCGCCAAAAACAACGCGACTTTTTAATGGGAAGTAATTGGCTTTACCTTAAAATTTTCTGCATTCCACGCGCTTCGGACGAAATCTTGAGTCAGGTGATTTTTCCGTTCATCAAAGGGCAGAAAAAGCGGGTAAAAAAATGGTTTTTCATCCGCTACAGCGATAAAGGCTATCACTTGCGTCTACGCATTCAGGCGGAGGAACATGATCTGGGGCCGATACTCGTGGCTTTACGTAAAAAGATTGAATCCTCCGGACATGACAGACTCATAAGGGATTTCCAGGGAGATACCTACCGGAGGGAAATCGAACGCTATGGGGCCGATCTCATCTCACCTGTAGAAGATCTTTTCTGCGCGGGAAGCCATCTTGCTGTACTGGTGTTAACTTTAAAGGAAAACAATCCCTTCCGGCTTAGCGAATTTGAACTGGCCTTGCTGACTGCCTGTCGCATGATCAGTTGCTTTTTTTTATCTCTGGAAGCTGTGCTGGATTACTTTATTAAGGTGACGGATCAGTTTTTGGCAGAGTTCAGGGCAGATAAATTGCTCAAGGTTGCAATGGATGAGAAGTACCGGGAGAAGAAATTAATGATAGCGGATTTGCTGGAAAGGAGGGATTTATCAAAGCATCTTTCGCCATTTTTAACGCAGATGTCTGTTTTGAAAGGGCTTACAGAGAATTATTCCATTGATGATAAAATGAAGTTATTGGCCGACCTGGTGCATATGCAACTCAACCGGACTTTTTCTGTCAGGCAGAGACAACAGGAGCTGCTTGTCTACTATTGCCTGCAAAAGTATACCAGCTCACGTTTGGCCCGTGAAAAGTCTTCAGTCTAGTGATCACTCTTGTCTCTTTTGCTGATGAGTAGCGCGGGCTGAATTTTTTCCCGAAAGGCGGTGCGGTAGGTTCCGCCGATCGGAATAGTCACCTCACCGCTTAGTCTTACCTGGGCATATTCCAATGAATGTATAACGGCATGGTTGACGATATAAGACTGATGGATCCTGGAAAAACCTTCGACAGGCAGCTTGGAAAGGACTTCCGCTAAAGTAAGATAAGTGGTGACTTTTTCGTCATTCATATGGATGATGATGTAGTTGCCTATGTTCTCAATATAAAGGATATCCGCGATAGTGATCCGGTTGAATTTTCCTTTAATATTGCTTTTGACGAAAAAGAATGGGCTAGCAGTGGTTTGATTGGTCTGACTGGTGAGATTTGAGCGTACCCTGGTAACTGCTTTTAAAAACCTGGCGTAATTGATGGGTTTCAGCAGGTAATCTACTGCATCTTTTTCAAAGGCTTCCGGTGCGTATTCTCGGTAGGAGGTTGTGAAAATAATGTTGCTCGCTGAACCAATAAGGTCGGCCACATCAAGGCCGTTGAGTTGCGGCATGTCGACATCTAAAAGAACAATATCGGGAGTTCGGGCAGTGCACAGTTCTTCCAGGGCTAAAAGCGGGTTGGTGGAGCTGCCAACAAGTTCGAGGCCTGGGGTTTGATTGACGTACTTATCGAGTACTTCGATTGAATGGTATTCATCATCAATGATATAGCATGTTAAGCTCATAATTGTAGGGTTAAAGTGAGTTCGTAAAATTCGCCTAGCTCGTTGATCTGTAGCTTGTAATTGCCTTTATAAAATGAATCCATGCGGAGCCGGATGTTTTGTAGACCCAGTGCTTTTCGCTGACGGGGATGTCCGTTCTTTGATTTTTTTAAGTTCCTGCTGTAGAAAGTTAATTTACCGATTGCATCCGAAAACAGTTTAAGCGAAGCCGGCGAGTTGGGATCTGTTAAATTCCCATGTTTAAATATATTTTCAGTTAGGGTGAGCAAGATTAATGGAATGATTTTGTAATCGCTCAAATCGTGCGCAATTTCTACACTGATGTACAAGGGCTCTTTAAAACGATAGCGGTTAATCGCTACGAGGTTTTCAATCTGCTCGACTTCTCTGGTTAGTTTTATTTTTCCATCGGGACCTGCTTCTTCGAGGCTGAAACGCATGATCTCTGAAAGTAGCCATATACAATTGGCTGCATCATCGGAATATTTTTGTGCGCTGTTGTACACGAAATTAAGCGCGTTGAAGAGCATGTGTGGGTTGATTTTTTGTTGCAGGTAGGCATTTCGGGACTTGGTAAGCTGAGCTTCCAACTCTAAATTTTGTTTTTCGACCATCAATTGTCGTTTTTCGGCTTCCGTAGCCTGGATCTTGTAGTTAGCGATATGTTTAGCGGCCCAGTAAAATGTTGCTAACAAAATGAAGTAGAAACCTCGTGCAATATTTCTTGGAAAAAATGCTTTAATAAAAGTAAAAGGATCATAGCGCATCGGTTGTGGGTTACCTAATAAATAATCCGCGATACCCTTAACGACAAGATAGAGTACAGATATACTTACCAACAGCAGCAAACCACTTATATAATTAAATTTTACTCCATTGAAAGTGAAGTTTAATACGCCTATATGTGAGTAAAATAGCACTAGATTTATGGAATAAAATACTATATAAATATAGGGCCTTTCTAAAAACCCAACATGATAGTATACAAACGCCAATTCATAGGTAATGAACAAGATCCAACAGATCGCATGAACAATAAATAACTTTTTAGCTAATGGGTTGAATTTTGCTTTATCAAAATATGTAATCATTCCTATAGTTTTTACTCCCAAAACAATTGAATCTGTAATAAATTACATGATTAATATATACAAACTTAAATTAACATAAAAATTAAAATTATGATGAAATCAAGAAAACTTCCGCAAAAAAGCACAAGGCTTATTAATCGCTACAAATCTTTTAAAGTTAAGGGTAGTGGTACTGAAACTGATTTAACTACGGTAAATACCACAATCATTTCCAGTACGCATATTTTCAACCAATAGGAGAAAACATGGATAACGCACCAGGAAAATCTTTTTGCTATGCTTAAGAATGAACTGAAGGATATAGAAGAAATATTGTTTGAGCAAGAATATTCCGATAGCGATAAAACAGCCCAAATTAATCTCGAAACTCAGTTTGGTCATATCTATAAAGCATGGGAGAAGGCAATATTTTCCGGTACAGCCGAGAATAGCCTGGTGCGTTATTTTCATTATCATCTCGATATCATCTCAACCACTTCCATTACATTATCCGATTTTTCCGATTCTGAAAAGTATGCGCTTCCCCAAGATGAACTTTTAGCGCTAATTGACCATCTGCGAAAATACTATTCCAGTTATTTCAATGAAGATGCCATTGCGCCTATAACTTATCATCAACGATTAGTTTCTCAACTTAGTGGAGATATTTGTGCTATCCAGAAAACGCTGAAGTCGATCGACTTAGATGCTTCTCTGATAACCTGCCTAGTAAAATGGTTCAAAGTAATGTCCGATAATATTGGGATAGTAAAATTTACTTTTCGTTCATTACATTATTTCAAATGGATTGTTCATCAATTAGATTCACTCGATTCTGATTCGGATGAGGCGGAAAAAATACTGGTTTCTCTACTTATTCGTTCAAATTTCAACAACCTTTCTTTTTTGGTTTACTACCAGGATACAATCAGGAATGCTTTTGGCGATTTTAGCGCCCTCGGAAGGCTTAATTATTTGGTTGAGCGGAAAGCAGAAGTTATGTCGTCTCCTGAAGTGAAAAACATCGCTTATGATCCCTCATGGCCTTCCATGAAAACCATGTTAGGGAACTGGTTAATGGAAGAAATTGCATTGACAGAAAAATCTTTGTGCAAGGGGAGTGAAGTCATTGTTCCTAAAATACCGCTGGAAATGTCGGTCGCTCACCTGTCCTGCCTGATCCGTTTACTATACGAAGAGAGTGTTTTTGCCACTCAGAACCTTCAGTTTATTTTTAAATGTTTTGCTGGTTATTTTCAAAGTAAAAGACAAGCTGTTATTTCTCCGGGAAGCCTCAGTAAAGAATTTTATAGTATTGACCAGCATACCGCTGCACGCATGCGTGACCTGTTACAGCGTATGGTCCTGCGGATCAACCGTAATTTTTTTCCTATGGCCGTTGCAGTAAATGCAACAATCCTTTCTTATCTAAGTACGCGCTGAGTTCCCCCAGCCAGCTATAGCTGAACCCTTCTTTATTGATCAGTCGTTCAGGTAAAATAGATGTGATGTCGTTTAATGTGCTGAAATGCATTGAGTCACAAGCCCTGCAAAAATTAGTACTAAAACCAAGTCTGTCAATAGGGGTCTGTAATAATTCCTCCTTGTTCATATATTTTATAGTATCTCTAGCAGTATAAAGATACAAAATTTGTTTCTTTTAAGATGTATCTAATATGATGTTTCTTTTTAGAGGTACCTCTGGCGCATCATTTTGGTTTACTTTACGGTATGAGTAAAGCTAAAAATGAGCAGGATGGCGAGAATATAAAGGAAGTTTTGAAATTGCTTGGTGCACGGATTCGTTTCCTCAGGGAAGCGAAAGGGGAGCGGAACTATGAAAAATTTGCCTTTAAACATGACCTTAACCGTACGCAGCTCTGGCGCTATGAAAATGGAGAAGATCTGCATTTCTCATCTTTGCTCAAGGTATTGTCAGCACTGGATATCACCCTTGCTGAATTTTTTAGTGACGGGTTTGATCAATCCGCGAAGTAACAATGTATCTTAAAATCGAGCGAGTAACAATAAAGACCTCAAGGTATTTATCTTGCTAATCCTATTCGTTTAGGTTTACTTGTCCATTAGGTGCAGCGGTCATCCGAATGGTCAAAATTGGGGTACTGGAACCGTCAGCGGTTTTTAAAGATTGAATAAATATTAATTTCATTGAGTCAGAAATCCTTAAAAAAGAAAAATTATCAGGGAATACCTATTACTTATAAGTGGATCAATATGCATTTGGGTTATTGTTATGGCTTTAATCTTTTAGCAAGGAAATAATAAATGTAGTGGATTAACAATATGCTTTAATCTGCTGGTCATAAAGATTTTTTACATTGGCTTCATCCTCAGCTATAGCCGGCAACCACTCCCGCGCCGTTCACAGTAACTGAATAAACTTCAATAATATTTTGAAGCTTTAATTTTAAAGTGTTCACATCGGTTAGCTCGATGCGCACCTCGACAACAATTTTAACAGTCCCATCCACTTCAGGCTGGGTTAAACAGAAACCTATAATTCTAATGAGCTTCTTCTCGATAACCCCTGATAGGATATGTAATAATCCTGGGCGGGAGTCTGCAAGGATGGTTAATGTAATGCGCTCTGTCATTTCTCTGGTCTCGGGGGAGGCGGTATGTACAGGTTTGGGATCTCCCCAAACCTATTAAGCAACAAATCTGGTCGTTTCATTTAAAAAGAGTGTTTAATCTTTGGCTTTTAAAGCAGCGTCAATTCTTTCATCCAGATCCCCCAGATGAAATTTCGTCTGCCCCTGGCTCACTGTCGCTGCACTTTTAATCAAACTGCGAAGAGCCTTTAGCTCACCCTTTACAACGGAACTCACGTCGGTTGAAGAAGCAGCTGCGGCACCCTGACCATTAATAAGGGTGATTAGCTGGTTAATGTAGTTTTTTTGAAGATTACGTCTGTAAATATCAATTTCAGTCCCCATTTTCAGCTCAGAAAAAATAGAGCTGCTTAAGTCCCCAAATAAGTCTGTAACTTTATAGGCATCCTTTCCCTCTAATGCTTCGGCAGTAATCAATTTTTTTAAAGTCGCATTGTCCAACAGCCTGGACAGAACAGGGGATTGCAACAAGGTGATCACATATATTGGATCGATACCAGTGATCCCGAGAATTTTCTTATCCAGTAACCAGTATGGGGTTTTAAACAATTCCCTATCTAAAAAGGCCATGGCTTCTTTTTGTTTTGCCATAGGATTGCGCTGGTAAACCGGACCAATCTGTTCAACTGTTTTCGGTGTTTCCATTACACCTCCAATATTCCTGGAAACATGGCCCATAAATTTTACCATTTGACCAATCAACTGGCTGTACATTGTTTTTAAGTTGCCATACCCTTCGTTATCAGCCCTTGTCCATTCAGGTAATTTGGCAAGCACCCTTTTGAGGTTTTTGATGCCGTATTCACTGGATATCATAGCATTGTCCCCGAGGTCTTCGCTTTGGGAACGCGGGTCATCGAGATTCGCTTCACTACCAAACCATAAATGGTTGTCTCTAAGCTTTTCAATGGTAAGCTTATTCAATATTGGAATTTCAGCTGCCGCATTTTTATGGTCAAAGAATTTGTAACCCCATTCGATAGCCCAGAAATCATAGTCACCAATGCGTGGATAAATTCCCTTTGGACTTATATGATCTTCCGGTTGGGCAACGTAATTGAAACGCGCATAGTCCATAATGGATGGTGTATGCCCGTTAGCTTCTACAAATGCTTTATCCCTTAGTTTTTCCGAAGGTACGGTTGAACTCGAACCAAAGTTGTGCCTCAGGCCTAAAGTATGTCCCACTTCATGGGAAGATACGAACCTGATCAGCTGGCCCATCAGTTCATCACTGAATTCCATTTTTCTGGCACGCGGGTCGATTGCTGAAGCCTGGATCATATACCAGTCATGCACGAGTTTCATCACGTTGTGATACCAGTTGATGTGACTTTCCATGATCTCGCCACTGCGTGGATCGGCAACACTGGGACCGGTGGCATTTGGTAATTCAGATGGTTTATATACAATTGCCGAATGTTGTGCGTCTTCCAGACTCCAGGTAGAATCCTGCTGACTTGTTGGTGCTACTTTTGCCAGAATGGCATTTTTAAATCCTGCCTTTTCAAAAGCCCTTTGCCAGTCATTTACCCCGGCAATAAGATATGGAACCCATTTTTTTGGTGTTGCAGGATCAATATAATATACGATAGGTTTTTTTGGCTCTACCAAGACACCTCTTTTATAAGCAGCAAGGTCTTCGGTTTTGGGCTCAAGCCGCCAGCGTCTTATCATCTCAACTTCCTTTATACCCTGTGGATTACCATCGAAATCAGTATATCCAACTGTGAAATAGCCAATTCTTGGGTCGGCGTATCTGGGTTTCATTGGTATCCTGGGTAACATCACCATTGAAACATTTAGTTCTATGGTAGCAGCACCTGGTTGAGAACTCATATCAATATCGCCTGCAGTTCCAGATTTTGGTGGGGCAGGGGTGAGCATATACGTCTTTACTACACTGATCTCTACATTTGAGGGAAAACTTTTTATCCCTATAATATAACTTTTATCGGGCTGCGGTGCCGAAAAACGGAAACCTGCCTTACCAGTGGCAGAGCCAAAATAAAAAATATCGTTATCACTGTTGATGTAATCGGTCATATCAATTACACTCCCCTTTTTATCAGCCGAGTAAGCAGCAATTGGGAAGGAGGAGGCAATAGGTTGAATATTAGAGCGCTGCAGGTTCTGGTACATCGCGGTTGTGCTATCTGTTCCATATGTTTTATATGAAATTTTGCGCATAAAAATTTTATTGGAAGGGCCTTTATCAAAACGGATTACTGTACTTCCAAGCTGATCTCCTGCGTAACCAACTGTTGATCCGCCTTTAGAAATACGGCTCACTACCAAAATATCCCTGCCCAATGTACTGTCAGCAATTTCAAAGAAATATTTGTCTTCCAGTCGGTGGGTGGTGATCATTCCTTTGCGCGTAACCGCTTTTCCGGTAATGACCTGTTCAAAGGGTTTAGGCAGATTCTTGTTTGCTGCAGGGGCTACAGGTGCTGCTGGTTTCTTTAGCGAGTCTGCAGAAGTGGTTGTTGGGATTGCCGGTTTTGTTTGAGCACTGGCAACAAAAACTGATGTAATACCCAATAAGGTAAACATGATATATCTTTTCATGAATAAGGTTATTATCAACGAGGTTTTCTCATAAATTGTAATTCAACTGAATTTGTCACGTTGAGCCTCCGGAAGAATCGGGACGAGTTGCCGAAATACCTTTTAAAACATTTAAAGCAGGTACTTTCGACTACCTGTCCCGATTTTCATCAGGAAGCTCAGGATGACAACTCTATATTTATGATACAGCCTCAGACTGAATTTATTTGATCAATTGCTTTAATTTTTCTGTAAGCGCTTCGCCCCTGAGATTTTTCCCGATAATCATTCCCTGGGGATCGATTAATAAGTTTTGCGGAACAGAATTGATCCCGTAAGTAAGGGCTACTTCATTTTTCCAGCCTTTTAGATCACTCACCTGGATCCACGGCAGGCCATCGCTTTTAACTGCGGCGGCCCAGGCCTCTTTACTGCCAGGGTAATCCAGCGATACACCCACTATCTCGAAGTTTTTCCCTTTGAGTTCATTATAGGCCTTTATTACATTCGGATTTTCCGCCCGGCATGGTGCACACCAGCTTGCCCAAAAATCCACAAGGACGTATTTGCCGCGTAAAGACGATAAGGTAAATGGCTTTCCATTCAGATCATTCTGAGTAAAATCTGTTGCTTTAATACCGGTTTGGGCCCTTTTAGCAATATTTATTCTCTCCAGGGTTTTTTTGCCAAGTGGAGAAGACTTCAGTTCGGCTGAAAAATTATTGAACAGGGATTCCATCTCAGTGGGTACAAATTTTTGATCCAGTACCTCGTTAAATGTAAATAATCCCATAAAAGATTGTGGATGGGATGTCGCGAACATCAGCCTGATTTTCCGGAGTTCTTCTACTGTTTTCTGAACGCTCTCACCTGCACTTTTGCGGATTTCCAACGGATAAACCGATACTCCGGCATTGTTTTTTTTTCCAAATTCATCCTGTATCCGGGCGATTGTTTTTCTCATCAGACTGGCTATTGCTTCCAGGTCCCTGTATTCACGATCTGCCACAGATCCGTTAACCGAAGCATATTTAATGGAATCTTTAGCCGTAACACTGATCTGTGAGTTTTCTAAAAAAAAATCAAACATGTCCGGGCGGTATTTAGTTTCCGGGGTATTGACGCGTTTTAGCCTGAGTGCTGCCTGCTGCGGTTCAGTTACGCTTCCGTTAAACTGAAACGCTCCGTTAACAAAAGTTGATGAATCGGTATCCTTAAATTGATTTGACTGCATGGTGACCAGGTAAACTTTAGCAGGTTCATTTAATCCGTTAATTTTCCCGGTGATCGTATAGCTTTTTTGGGCCGCTCCGATCAAGGGTAGCAGCATAAGCACTGGAATTATTGTTTTTTTCATTTTATTTGGGAATTTGTACCGTTGAGTAAGGGAATCAAACTATTTTGAGCCTAACAACTCAGCTAATTTTTTTTCAAGTTCAGCTCCCCTTAAGTTTTTCGCGAGAATTTTCCCCTCTGGTGAGATCAGGAAATTTGCTGGAATCGCGGTCACGCCATAGGCTAGCGCCGCCTCACTATTCGCTCCTTTGAGTTCTGAGGTCTGCGTCCATGGTAAACCATCCTGTTGAACTGCATTTAACCATGCCTTTTTCATATCAGAGTCGTCGATTGATACGCCAAGGATTGTAAAATTTTTGCTTTTGTATTTATTATATGCTTTAAGCAGATTAGGGTTTTCTGCTCTGCATGGCTTGCACCACGATGCCCAGAAATCAACGAGTACATACTGTCCTCTGAAATCGGATAACTTGACTGGTTTTCCTGTGGGATCGTTCTGGGTAAAGTCTGTTGCAGTAACCCCTACATTGGTTTTTTTACCCACTTCAATCATTGCCTGTACTTTTTTTCCCGGCGCTGATTCGCGCAGACTGGACGTAAATTTTGCGAATTTAGCTTGCGCGGTATCGGGATTGAAATCTTGGCGGAGCTCAAGGCTAATGAAAGTAACCAATGATACAACGGAATTAGGGTTTCTGGAGATAAATATGCGGCTAACGCTATCATAACCGGCCTGTGAGGCAAGCATGGGAGCTCTTAATGATCTACGTAAAACCGAATCTTTTTTCTGCACCTCGTTCCAACTGTTGTAAACTTTCATAACGGAGTCTGCAATTTTCCGGAAAGGTTTTTGCATGGCCAGCAATTGCCGCTGTTCATCATTGGTTTTAGATCCTGCCACCGAGGCGTTTCCGAGCAAACTCTTCGTGGTGATGGTGATTTTGGAATTTTCAAGATAAAATTCTATACCATCATTTGGTTTTTGATAAATACCATTTACAACGGGCTTAAGATAGATATACGCGCGCAGAGGATTATTTACGGTACCCTTAAAAACAAACTGTCCGTTTTGAACCACTACCGAATCCAAAACCTTTTTTCCCTGATTGCTGTAACTCAGGTACGCCATTGCCTGACCTGTTTTTTCGGTCATCTTACCGAGTATGGTGAATTGGCCCTGTGCCTTGGCGCCGATAGTTAAAAGGCAGATGAATGCTATAATAAAGTTTATTTTTCTCATTTCTGTTTTATTGTTATTTTAATTTCTGGCAGTAATGTTTATCTGTTACAACCAGTTTTTAATTGTTCCTGTACTTGGTTTTTTGCTTTTTAAGGGACGAGCACGATGCCGCTCACGAACACGACCGGTAGGTTCGAATACCTGGCAGCAGCCAATACGGTAAAGCGCAGGTATCTTGCAGTCGTTACTCCTAAATCAAGTGTCTGTTCATTATTAACAAGATTGCCAGCGAAAACGCCTTTGTTTATCCAGGTTGTGCCGTTTATGCTCGTTTCAATTTGTACAGATGTCGGATGTCCTCCCGAGGTTGGATAGGGCAATATTGTCGGATAAAAGTATCTTAGCCCGGTAAAGGTGTATTCATCGTTAAAATTGATGGTTACAAACTGTGGCATCTGTTGTGTGGTGCTACTGAGCCAATAGGTAGTTTTGTCATTGTCGTCCCTAACGTTAGCGGCTCCCACGGCTGTACTGTTCTGCGAAGAAAAGGCCGCAATTGTCCAGGTATCTCTTGGAATGAATTGTGCTTTCTGCGTTTTAAACACGTAGTATATAACCCTTGTGGTGGCCGGTCCTTCTGTTTTACCGTCTACCGACTGGATCACAACAGGCAAAACATAGGTGGTTCGTCCTTTTAACTTTGTCTGCTGGCCAATGTTGAGCTGTGCAGGCTCTGATACTGAGGAACCGGCCCTGATCACCGTGTTGGCTTTATAAAACAAATAAGAGGTGGCAGGTAGCAATACCGCATTGCCGTATTTTGTTCGGAACGCCGTGATTTTAGTGGTGTCTACCCCAAAGCTGACCTGGTGATCACTTGAAGAGGTACTGCCAGATAAAGCGGCCTTAATGTCAAAGACCATCGCCACATTATCAATGATGGGCAATGATATTTCCACAGAGTCCTTTGTTGACGGGAAATCAAAAGAAACACTGGCATCAGGCAAAGAAACTGTTGCCTCTTCTTTACTGCAGGCCGCCAAAAAAATCATTAGCGAGCAGATTATTAATATATTTAATTTACGCATGTCCTTATTTGTTATGGATTTTGTGGCATATCTGGATTAAAACTGAGCACCTGAAAAGGAATCTGCAGTGTATAGCGGTTGCTATGTGGCGGTAAAGTCACAATAGCAGTGTTCTGTGCATTATACCGCGTTATCGTTCCCATCCTGTTTTCCTTGTCGAGCCGGCGCATATCAAACCAGCGCAAGCCGTTAAATGGCATCTCATGACGCCTTTCTAAAAAGACCTGTTCAAGGACAGTGTTCTGGTCACCGGAGCTGTAATCTGTATAGTTCGAAAACCTGTTTTTACGGATATCATTCAACTGGGCCAGCGCTTCGGTCAAATCGCCACTTCGTGCAGCACATTCTGCTATGGTTAATTTCATCTCCTGTACCGAGGTGCCCGGGTTCACAAACTGAAGGGTAGGTGATACAAACAGTGGTAAATATGAGGTAGCTCCCCTGGTTGTAAATGCATAGCCATCAGCACTGTTGTATAGCTTACGGACCCGCAGATCATTACTAACAAACGAACGTAAGAAATCTAATGTCGGGGTGGTTTGTGCAAGGTAGATCCTTCCGTAAATGACATCGGGATGAACACTCAGAAAATTAGTTGCTGGAAGTGCTCCGTTGAAATTAATCATTACCGCTCTGGTACTAGAAAGGGCAAGTTCTGCATATTTGCGGGCCTCAGGGTAATTTCTCATGTAAAAGAATGTTCTGGCTAACACACTATACCCAGCTGCTTTGGATCCGCGTAATCGGTTTGCCGAGTTGTCATCTGGAAGCTCTGCCATAGCGGCGTTCACATCATCAATAATGTGCTGATAAACTTCAGCAATAGAGCTTCTGGCCGGAGCTTTTTGGCTTACATCATTTGAAGTGACAAAAGGGACGCCAGGATCCTGTTGGGCTGTAGTGGCATCGTAAGGTTTACCGTATTCATTAATAAGATAAAAATACTCTATTGCCCTGCCTAATAATGCCTCGGCTTTAAGGCCTCTTTTTTTTGCAGCTGTTCCCCCTGTGGCATTGTCGATACCAACCAGAACAGTGTTATAAAGGTTGATCCTTCCATAATGATCGCCCCAAATAGGTGGGGAGGTGTTGATGTCTGTAGTAAACTGAAGTGACCAGGTGTATATAAGCTCAGTGGGATCAATTGCCGGGGTTTTAATGGTTACAAAATCATAATTGTCACCCAAGTAGTTTAAATAATTATATGCAGATGGTGCCACTGCTCCCGAAAAGAACTTATCGTCATTTAAAAACTGATCATAATTGTCAACCGTGGACAGTAGGGTCTTTCCCTTTGGCGTAATGTCCAGGTATTTATCACATCCGGTAAATGCCAGACAGCAAGTCAGCATACAGATAAAATTTATCTTTTGATTCTTCATTTCGTTACTGTTTAAAAGTTGGTTAATAAAGCTAAAGAGAACGTAGGGGTGATATAGGACTTTTCATAACTTCCGGCCCCAAGGCTGTAGTTATACCTGTTCAGGCCTACGGTATAGAGATTTGAAGCCTGGGCTTTTATTTCCAGGTGCCTTAACCCAACCTTTTTAATGAAGTTCGACTGGTCAAAATTGTAGGAAACAATTAGATCTCCAAGGGTAATATAATCTCCATGTACCACATATTTATCAGCGTAATTATAGGCATCCCGGGCATTCTGGTTATTGAAAAAACCTGCAAGCCCCATTACATCGGTTTTCAGTTCATCTCCAGGCATTTTCCAGAAGTTTCCTGCGCCTTCCAGCGGCCTATTGGATGCTGGGTCAGGTCTGGGAACCCTTACTTTGAAGCCCCCGTAATAGTTAACGGTTGCCTGAAAATAAAAGCTGCCAACATCAACCCTGTTGGTCAGGCCAGCGAAAATGGTAGGGATAGATGATCCCGTATATTTAACTACCCCTGAAGTATCACTTTTTAATGCTATTCCTGTTGGCGTATTGCCACCAAGGGCCTGCGTATCATAAATCTTACCCCCATTTCCCGACACCAGGGGATAACCCTTGTTATCAAGACCTACATAGTTATAGGAGAACATGGCGCCAACAGGATAGTTTTTAACATACCCAAGGGCGGCAAGTGTGGAGGGTCTTGAATCTGAAGCTCTGTAGACGTCAAGCACTTTGCTTGTATTTCTGGAAACCGCAAAGGCGGTATTCCAATTTAACTTTGGGGTAGAAATCCAGTCCGCGTTCAGATTCAGTTCCAAACCCTGGTTATTGATAGTTGCCTGATTGATAAGGGTAGGGCTAACGCCTATAGTTGGATCAATTACGGCGTTCCCTAAAAGGTCAGTGCTTCTTTTGGTGTAATAATCTACCGATCCCCTTACGTTTTTGAAAATAGTATAGTCCAGTCCGATGTTGACGTTTTTGGTCTGTTCCCAACGCAGGCTGCTGTTTGCATAGGAAAGTAGTGTGAGCGCCTGGCTTGTAGGGGTAACGTAATTACTCAATACACTCCGTGCGATGACCTCTGGCAGGGATGATTTTGCAACATTACCATTGAAGCCATACGATGCCCGTAGTTTAAGGGTATTGATCCAGTCTACATTCTCCATAAAACTTTCCTTATTGATATTCCATCCGGCACCTACAGACCACAACGGTTTGTATTTATATTTCGGATTGGTTCCAAAGAGGTTGGACTGATCTATGCGCGCACTGGCTGTAAGGGTATAGGTGTTCCTGAATGAGTAGGTAAAAGTAGAATAACCCGATAAAAACCGGTCCTCGTTATATTGTTGATTGAAAAAGCTATTAAAGTAACCCTGTCCCTGTAGGGGAGCGCCCAGTTGAAAACTGCCCACAATAGCTCCAGTACTGATTGCTGAGAAATCAACTGGCTGAAGCAGTAAAGATTCATCATTGTATCCGAAATAGGATGCCGTGTTTCCTTTGTTAACCAGACTTCTTACCTCTCCACCTGCGATGATACTAAAGAAGTGGTCCCTGGCAAAGGTCCTGTTAAAATTCAATTGTGTACGTGCGGTATAACTTGTAGTTGTTGTTCCCACCTGATTGAGATAACCACCAACCGGAATATTATATTTCAGGGTTCCATCAGCGTTTTTTACCGCATAACTGTTAATGTAATCAATGGTTTCCGAAGAGCGTTCAGATGCATTATGCTTGAAATCCGAACGCGAGTTTTCATAAACCCCGCCAAAGGTCAGGTCGAAGCCGCCGCCGATATTGTAGAGGAAATCAGCTTTAAAACGGTTATTTACAATATGGGTTTTATCAGAGATTTCGTTCACGTCTACCAGAGGATAATACAAATTATCTGCCAGGCCCTGTGCCATCAGCGATCGGTTATAAAAAGGGGAGATACTTCCGCCCAGGATATAGGCCGGGTTTCCGTTTACGTCCCGGTAGTGCTCATAAGGTTCTACAGATGAGACACCGGGAACGGGTGCACTGTTCATCCGCTGCTCTTGATAGTCGGTTGTAATGTCCAGAGATAATCGTTTGGTAAATTTTAACAGGCTCCGTGCGGTGATGGAAAACCGGTTATCATCATTGTTTATGGAAGTCGCACGGTTACCGGTATAATTTGAGCTGATGTAATAAAGCGCATTCGGACTGCCTCCGGAAACATTTAGGTTATAGGCTTTTGTGAATGCGTTCCGTTGGAATAGGTCGCTATATTCTTCTAAATTATTGTATCCTGCCAGCGCTGCGAATGAATTTGCTGCTTGCGAGGGTGTAATGATATTGGCTGCAGCCTGCGCCAGAAGATAGTAAACAGGAGATCGTCGTGTGGTTCCCTCGCCGCCTCTGGCCAATCCTGCCCAAGTATTTGCATTTACACTGGAAGCAAATACAGTTCTTTTATAGTCTGCTGCAATAGCCGAAGCATCATCCGCCCACCTGTACCGGCTGTAATTTTCTTTTGGCGTAAGCGCCGTAGTTGCCCTGAATGTAAATTGCGCTTTACCTGCAAGCGGGGTTTTTCTTTCGATAACGATTACCCCGTTTGATGCCCTTACACCGTATACTGTGGCTGCTGCCGCATCTTTTAGGATCGTTACCGACTTAATTTCGTTGGGATCTATAAGGTCAAGGGTTAGCTCTGTCGGGTAACCGTCTACAACGATGAGTGGCGTCTGATTTGCCGACATGGTGGAAATACCACGGATATTGAACAGCGGTCTGCTCGAAGCGTTGCCCCCGGGAACAGTGCTATTGAATTGCACGCTATTGTTAATCATCAGCCCTGGCAATTTATTGACCAACCCGTCAAGGAAGTTTGTACTGATCCTGGACTCATACATCTTACTGCTCAATTGCGACACCGCACCGGTGCTCTGTTCAGGTTTGATACGCTGGTATCCTGTATTTACTGTTACGGCCACTTCGTCTAAACTGCTACTGCTCATGTTTAAGGCGATTGTTCCCATGTCTTTTGCTGCGCGGACCTCTTTGTTTTTATAGCCGATAAAGCTGAAGATAATTGTGGCGTTATCATCTACATTGGGTAAAATAAAAAAGCCATTTGGGGCAGTTCTGATGCCCTGTCCACTGCCCTTTATAATAACCGTTGCCCCTGAAAGTGGCTTGCCTGAAGCAGAATCAATTACCTTTCCTGTAATGGTAATGGGAACGATAGATACTGGCATGCCGGTTCTAAGCGGAGGTTTCGTCCTGGGGGTAACGACAACTGATTTGTCCCCTATGCTGAAGTCTAGCGGCTGGTTAGCAAAAATTTCTTTAAGAACAATGTTCAGTTCAACGTTCTGAACATCAATTGTTACCGGTTTTGCGCTTTTAAGCAAAGAGGTGGTATACAGAAAATCATAGCCCGTTTGCGTACTGATCTTGTTAAAGACCTGGCCGAGTGTGATGTTTTTTTCTTTGAGTGTAACCTTTTGAGCAAGGGTAGTGGCGCTGACCTGTAAAATAATTGCTGTCAGAAGAAGTGCAGTTAACTTCATAATCATTAGCATTTTTTTTATACAGCCTTTCGGTTGCACAAAAAATTTAGGGTAAAGTTTGTACATTTGTTTAGGATGGGTTTATGCGTTTCACCGCTGAATTTTCAGTTAGTTCCGGTATTCCGCGTTCCTTAAATAGTTTGTTTGATTATTTGGAGATCCATGTATTGGTCATTCCGGCTCGACCCCGGAATGGCTTTTTGGGATACTAGGCTGGAGAATTATTTCATCACGCTAACCCTCCTTCCTTTGATTTCGAAATGAACAGCCCCTGTTTGTTCAAGCATTTTCAGTGCCTGACTGATATTTTTATAGCGTGAGATTTTTCCGTTGAACCCCTCTTGAGATATTGATCCCTGAAAGGAAACTTCGATACCATACCACCTGGAGAGCTTACGCATAATGCTTTCAATATTTTCATCATTAAAACGGAAGTAACCGTTTTTCCATGCAATAGCCTCTTCAGTGTCGGCCCGGCCGATAGATATACCTTTACTGCTCAATTCAGCTTCTTCACCAGGTTTAATGGTTTTGGTCTGATTTGCGCCGCTTATACGCACCGAACCTTCAATTAACGTGGTCCGGATATTGTTTTCATCCGCATAGGCGTTAATATTAAAATGTGTTCCCAGCACTTCTACTAACTGGCCAGCCGAAACAACGCGGAATGGCTTGGCTGCATTATGGGCCACCTCAAAATAAACCTCACCGGTAATTTCCACCCTCCGCTCCAAACCACTAAAGCTGGTTGGATATTTGATACTTGAGCCGGCGTTCAGCCACGCGTTTGTCCCGTCAGATAATGTTAAATGATATTGACCACCTAAAGGGGTACTGACCACATTGTAGTTGACAAGCGATGGGGATAATTGCCCGGACGGGGTCTTTTGATAAGAAAGGTTCCCGTCGGAAGTTTTTATTACCCTGACGTCGGGAAGTTGTGCAAGATTTCCATTTTTGGCACCTGAAAGAACGATTTTTTTTCCATCTGCCAGGGTCAGAATAGCGTTATTTCCACCCGGTGCAATGTCGTTGGTAACGATTTCAGAAACCCGGGCTGAACGTTCTTTTGTAATAAAATAGAAACCACCTACCCCAAGAAGAATTGCAATTGAAGCCGCAGCTGCAAAACGTGGCCACCGGAAACTTCGCCGGGGATTTATATTCCCCTTTTGGGTAATGGACTGGTATAACCGGTGCTCCATTTCCGCTCTGGATTCTTCCGTTTGCAGTTCCAGCGAGTTTTCTAAACTGTTATACCACTGATCGAACTCTGACTGTTCAGCTTTTGATATACTGCCGTTCCGCCACTTTTCTGCAAGAAAATAGATTCTCTCTGTTGGATTTTGGTATTGCATATTGGCCTGTTTTCATATAAAGCCAAATAGAACTGAGCTAACCCTACCTTTTTTTAAGAAATAATTAAATTAATGTAAATAATTTACTGAATGCGCCTATTGTCGTGGGAGATTACTTTTTTAATGTAGGTAAAATTAACAGAACGCAAACAAATAGTGGCCCGAAACGCGACTTTAATATTTTCAGTGCATGGGTAATATGTTTTTCGACTGCTTTTTCCGAGATGTTCAGGTTTTCGGCTATTTTTTTATTGGTAAAATCAGTTTCTCTACTCATCCGAAAGATCAACTGGCACTTAGGAGGCAGCGAACTTATGGTGTTTTCCAACTGTCGCTGCAGGGTCTCAAGATCAAAAGCCACCTGAACAGGCTCTGCATATTTTGGATTTTCCTGCGCAAAGGCAGTGTTGCGCAGTTGTTCCCTTGATCTTTTTGCCAACCGGTTAATCACCTCAAACTTGACAGCCACAGCAAAATAATTTTCAAAACCCACTTTTAATTTAAACTGCTCCCTGCGCTTCCAAAGATTAAGAAATATTTCCTGAACAGCTTCTTCGGCTTCATCTGTATCTCCTAAGCGTTTTCCCGCAAAAACCAGTAACCTTTCCCAATACCTTTGATAAATTACTTTAAACGCACCCTCGTCGCCAGTCTGTAATAAGGCTGCAAGCTCCATATCGGTTTGAGTGGTATAGGTGGTCATGTTAGGTTAACAAATATAATGATTTAAATTTACAGTATAGCCCTTGTGGCCTGGCATGCCGCTCCAATCCTGTCTTCAAAGTTGACCGCCGGGTTAAGGCTTAAACATCACCCAATGTTTATGGGTAATTCCCATCTGTTATAGGATAAGAGTAGGGGTTAGGGTTAAATGGCTTTTGATTGGCTGTGGGTAGTAGTCTACTGTTTGTGAAGCTTATCTTGATCGGGATATTTTGGGGTAAAGGTCTGGTTTTAGGGCGAGGGTAGGGCATGCTTTGTATATTCTACACCTTACCTAGCCGGCCATGTATTCCTGAAGGTTTTTAGTTCAGCTGGATGCGGAATTATATTAATCTCTTAATAAAACTTGGCGACAAATAAATTCGTGAAATAAAAAGCCTATAAACCCCTCGACTACGGTGTGGAGGTTTATAGGTCTGCGCTGTAAAATTAAACTACTGGCTTGGCACCACCATCAATGGCATAATTCTGTCCGGTAATGTATGATGCTCCGGGCGAGACCAAAAAAGCCACCAGGCTGGCCACCTCTTCTTTTTCTCCCATTCTATCCAATGGAATTCCACCAATCTGGGCAATAAGCTGTTTTGTGATGACGTCAACACTGGTACCTGATTTTTCAGCCAGGTCCTGTAAAAAACTTTCCATAGCACCTGTATGTATTACGCCAGGCGAAACAGTTACTACCCGTACCCCTTTTGCGGCTACTTCAGCAGACAATGCTTTACTATAATTATTAAGTGCGGCTTTAGCGGCGGCATAAGGCATGGTGGTTTGCCAAAGTGGTAAAACCGCTACACCCGAAGAGATATGAATAATTACGCCGCTGTTTTGTTCCAGCATCTTAGGAAGAAAGGCCCTGTCGAACCTGATCGCTGTAAAAAGATTTATTTCCAGGGCATTATTCCAATCCTGATCACTTAATACGCTAAAACCTCCTGCCGGCGCTTGATTTGCACCAGCATTATTGATCAGGATATCAACCTTGCCAAACTTCGAGGTAATCTCCTCTACTACATTGGCTATGCTTTCTGGTAAAGCCAGATCAGCTGCAATGAAATAGTGTTCAGAATTTAAGTCCGTTGGCAGATTTCTGGCCGTTACGATCACTTTTGCCCCATTGCCCGACAACCTGTCGGCGATGGCTTTACCAATTCCTTTGGTTCCTCCGGTTACCAGGGCAATTTTACCCTGCAATTCCTGGTTTTGATTTTCGTTACTCATGTTTTTTTATTTTATAATTTTGAATTGATTGTTTCAGAATAGCAGCAGCCTTTTTAGTATTCTGAAGTAATTGTTTCAGAATACGAAAAAAAAAAGATTATTTCGTGATTTGTTTAATAAAATATTGGGCCATTTTTTTGATTTTAAGAGGGTCTCTATGAATCAGATAAGACTCGTACCAGCCCGTCCATACACTGATGAAGAAATCGGCAAGCAATTCCGGACTTTCATCATTGGATATATCTCCCTCAGCCATTGCTTTGGCTATGGTACGGCTTATAAATCGGTAATTATTATCGTTATCGTTTTTAATTAAATTTTTGATTCTGGGATCATCCGTTGCGCCTTCAAAGACGGTTTTGATCGCAAAACATCCATTTTTTTCAATGATAACGATCTTGACGGAATCCTCTATGTATTTTGTGAGTATAGATAGCGCCTTACCTTTACTCTTTTCGCGCTGAATCAGATCTTTTTCTCTAACTTCTGTATAAAGCTCAATACACTTAACAAATAATTCTTTCTTATCGCCAATGGTGTTGTACAAGCTACTGCTGTTGATCTTCATCGCATCAGTCAAATCGCGAAGTGAGGTGCCATTATAGCCCTTTTCCCAAAAAACCTCCATTGCTTTTTGGATGGCCTCCTTCTCATTAAACTCAACATTTCTTGCCATAGCTATTTTATCAGGACCAAAATTATTACTAATCTGAAACAGTTGTTTCAGATTAGTGTCATTATCGAGGTTTAAAAAAAAAAATCCGAAAAAACTCATTTAGCTTACATTATCTTTTTCATAATCCCGATTACCATTTAAATCTGATTTTAAACAGCAATTGCGGAATGGCAAGTAGCTAAAGAAGGGCAGTTTAGTTGAGATTTGTCTAGTGTAAAGGGAGTCGTTAAAAAGTAGAAGGCTGTTCTTCGTCAACAATTACAGAAACATCTTTGTTTATAATTCATTTTCTATCTTGCAATATTAAACCGTTATTCGGACTTAAAGAATAACATGCGCGAATTTTATAAAATGATTCTTTAATGTTTATAAGGAAAACCATAATTGCATTAATCTTCCTACTGATTTCGTTTGCGGGTTTAGCTCAGCAAGACCAGATTCAGTTTTCTTGTATAAATATTTCCGACGGGCTCTCGCATAATCAGATAAATACAATTCTTAAAGATAGTAAGGGTTTTATATGGATTGGTACCCTTTCCGGATTAAATCGTTTTGATGGTCAGAAGATTAAGGTTTTTAAACACGATCCGAGAGATCATAAATCAATAAGTGATGACTTTATTGTCAATATCTTTGAACTCCCTGACAATAAGCTATATATAGAGACCCAGAACGGTGCAAACATCTATGATGCGGAAACCCAGGTTTTTATTAGGGATGCGAATCCTTATCTGAAGAAGGAGTTCAACATCTCTGCCAAAAAGATCCGAGATGTAGTAAAAGACAATATTGGAGGTTTTTGGTTCAATGCCGATGAAGAAGGTGTCTTTAAATATGATATGCTGAGCAAAAAAAGTATTCATCTAAAACTGAATACCGGGAATGCCGCATCACTAGCTGGTTCTCCGGTTTCAGCATTACAAAAAGGACCCAATGGAGATATTTGGGTTATTCATACGGATAAGACCATTGAATTACTCAATAATTCCACAGGTAAAGTTCGTAAGCGTATCACCGCATTCAAACGTAAGGATTCTTTAGCTTTTCAAAACTTTAAACTGTTTGTTGATAATGCGTCTGATCTATGGATATATACCCTGAATAGCCAGAGAGGAATAGATTTTTATGAAACCAAAACCGGGAAAACCAGATTTATAGATAAGGCACCAAATGGCCTGAATAATAACCTGATCAGCGGTATCATTCAGGATGATAAAGGATTGATCTGGATAGGAACCGATCATGGCGGTGTTAACCTGCTGGATAAAAGAAATTTTAGCGTAAGGTATCTGGTTAATAAAGAGGACGACGTTAAAAGTATTGGGCAGAATGCTATTGTAACTTTGTACAAAGACCATTCGGGCATAATATGGGTAGGAACTTTTAAAAAGGGCGTTAGCTTTTATCACGAAAAGATCCTCAAGTTCCCACTCTATAAACACCAGAATGCAAATCCCCATGGGCTGACTTATGATGATGTAAACCGTTTTGTAGAAGACGGACTGGGTAACATCTGGATTGGTACGAATGGAGGTGGACTATTTTATTTTAATAGAAAAACAGGTCAGTTTAAAAGGTATGTGCATGAACCTGGAAATCCAAATAGTTTGAGTAACGACATTATTGTAAGTCTGTTTATAGATCGCGATAAAAAGCTATGGGTAGGGACTTATTTTGGCGGGTTAAATTGCTTTGATGGCACAAAGTTTATTCATTATAAACACAATAGCCAGGATGTAAACAGCCTTACTGATGACCGGGTGTGGGATATTCTTGAAGACAGAAAGGGGAGACTATGGATTGCTACTTTAGGCGGTGGACTGGATAAATTCGATAGAAACAAAGGCATTTTTATTCACAAAAAGGCAGGAGAAAAGAATGGTATAATTTCAAATTTGCTTTGCTGCTTAATAGAGGATAGAAAAGGTAGTATTTGGATAGGCAGTTCGGAAGGAGTTGATGAAATGAAACCAGATGGCCGATTCGTTCATTACAAAAATAAACCGGGTGATAAAAAATCGCTGATCAATAATGTTGTTTATGGCATAATGGAGGATAGCTATGGTTTTATATGGATATCCACACGTGATGGGTTAAGTCGGTTAAATCCTGAAACTGCAGCATTCCAGAATTTCGACAGTAAGGATGAGCTCAGTGAAATGACCACTTTAAAAGTGGTTGAAGATAATGACAAAAATCTTTGGGTAAGCACTGCAAATGGTTTGTTCGAGGTTATTGTCAAAAGGATAAATAAGGACAGATTTTCTTATACTTTCCGGAAGTACGATGAACATGACGGCTTGCAGGGCAATGCATTTAATGCCAATGCAGGGTTTAAAACCAAATCGGGTGAACTCTTGTTTGGAGGAGCAAACGGCTTTAATCTTTTTAAGCCTGCCGACATCAGGAATGACATTACCAAGCCTGTTATAGTTTTTACTGATCTGCAGATTTCTAACAGAAGCATTGGCATTGATGACCAGGTAAATGGAAGGGACATATTAAAGAAGTCTATCATTTTTACAAAAGATTTAAAGCTGAACCATAGCGAGAATGGGTTTGCTCTGGAGTTTGCAGCATTGAATTTCTTTAATCCTCAAAAAATAAAATACCGGTATAAGCTGGAAGGATTTGATCAGCACTGGCAGGAACTTCAGGGAAACAACCGATTGGCAACCTATACCAATATTGATCCGGGTGAATATACTTTTAAAGTGGTTTCTACTGATGCTTCGGGAAATTGGGTAAACAATGAGACCAGCCTTAATATTACCATTATGCCTCCATTTTGGAGAACAACGCTGGCCTATATCATTTACGCATTGCTAATTGGTGGTACGCTGTTTTTCATCAGGCTTCGTGGCATTCAACGGATAAAGAAGGAGTTTTTAATAGAACAGGAACGACAACAAGCCAAACGAATGCATGAACTGGATCTGCTTAAGATAAAATTTCTTACCAATGTAAGTCACGAATTCAGAACGCCCTTGTCGCTGATCATTACGCCGCTTGAGAAACTGATTAAACAAGCTCAGGATTCGGAGAGACCGCAACTTCAGATGATTCAGCGGAACGGACGCCGCCTGCTGAATCTGGTAAACCAATTGCTGGATTTTAGAAGAATGGAGGTGCATGAATTAAAACTGCACCCTAAACCAGGAGATATCATTTCTTTTATTCAGGAGCTGTCATTTTCCTTTAGCGATATAGCCGACAGAAAGAACATCAGTTTTAGTTTTCAGACCGATAGAAAGAGCCTGATTACCTTTTTTGATCATGATAAAATTGAAAGGATACTGTTTAACCTGCTTTCAAATGCATTCAAATTTACACCACAGGGTGGTAAAGTGAAAGTAAGTTTGCTCACCACCATTAATGAACAAAAACAAACCCAGTTAATTCTTAAAGTTTCTGATACGGGTATTGGTATTCCTGAGGATAACAAGGCAAAGATATTCGAAAGGTTTTTTCAAAATGATGTTCCAGATTCAATTGTTAACCAAGGGAGTGGTATAGGTTTGTCAATTACCAAGGAATTTGTGAGGCTGCATGGTGGGCATATTACGGTTGACAGCATTGTGAATAAGGGAACTGAGTTTACAGTTTGCCTTGTTTTTCCTGAAGCAGATACTGAAACGTCTGTTCCGGCACCTAAGCTAGATCTGGTCATTACTGCCAAGGTAGAAGAAAATGAGATAAGTGATCCTAAGTTTGTATGGAAAAGTAAAAAGCCGACGCTAATCCTGGTAGAAGATAATGAGGATTTTAGGTTTTATTTAAAAGACAATTTAAAAGAATACTACCAGATAGCCGAGGCTGCCAATGGTAAAGAAGGTTGGCAAAAAATACTTTCTATACACCCTGATTTGATTGTTAGTGATGTGAGTATGCCTGAAATGAACGGTATTGATCTTTGTCGGAAAATTAAAGCGGATAAGCGTACGGCCCATTTGCCTGTGATATTACTTACCGCGCTAACTACTGAAGACGAACAATTGATGGGCCTTGAAACCGGTGCAAATGATTACATGACCAAACCTTTTAACTTTGAGATTCTTTTATCGAAAATAAGGAACTTACTGCAGCAACAGGCACTTTCAAAAAAGATCTACCAAAAGCAGGTAGAGTTTAAACCACTGGAAACAGAAATTGAATCTGTTGACGATAAGTTTATTAGACAGTTGTCTTTTCACATAGAAAAACATTTGTCAGACTCCGGCTATACCGTCGACCAGTTAAGTGCAGACATGAATATGAGCAGGGTAGGTTTATATAAAAAAGTACTTCCGTTAACAGGTAAATCACCTGTAGAATACATACGCTCTTACAGGTTGCTAAAATCCAAACCTTTGTTGCTGAAATCGCAGATGACCATTGCCGAGGTAGCCTATGAAGTCGGCTTTAGTAACCCTAAACATTTCAGTAAATATTTTAAGCAGGAATTCAATATGCTACCATCAGCATATGCCTTAACAAAACCCGGTCAAGAGCCTGTTTAATACTCCTTTTGGCCGATTTGTTAACATATGAATACCTAATTGTTATCATTTGAGTGCCCTCGCTTTTTTTGCGTGCATATACCTTTAGAAATAAATCAACCAGGTATAAACTGTATTTATTTCTATGCAAAAAATTAGGGTGGGCACCGTAATATTTATAGGTAGTATTCTACTTTATATAAATGTAAACGGGCAGGTAAAAAATGATGTGCAAACAACTTCAGGAATAGAAATTCCTATTCAACATTCTGCCTCAGGAATTAAAAAAATAAAACTTCAACCGGTATCAGATCAGATCATTCATGTAACTGCAATTGCGACAGAGAAGTTTCCTGACGACAAAAGTTTAATGGCTGTTAAGCTTTCAGATGCCGCTGTTAAATTTACAACAACCAACACACCCGACCAGGTGACCTTAAGTACTTCATCGTTAAAAGTGGAAGTATCTACAAAAACCGGTTTAATTACTTATCGTGATGCCAACGGTAAAGTATTACTGGCCCAAACAAAAACCGAAGGACTTTCACTTATCCCTAAAGTATTTAATGGAGAGCCGTCCTATCAGGTTTCTCAGCTATTCGATGCACAGGAAAATGAAGCATATTACGGTTTGGGACAGCACCAGCAGGGACTGGTAAATTATAACGGACGCAGGGTAGATCTTGTGCAGTACAATACAGAAATAGGCGTTCCCTTTTTTGTTTCTAATAAAGGTTATGGGCTGCTTTGGGATAATTATTCAATTACCCGCGCCGGCGACATAAGAGATTACCAGCCTTTAACCGCATTGAAATTATTTTCTAAAGAAGGAGATGAAGGATGGCTGACTGCTACTTATACCTCAAAAAATGAACCCGGAAATGTATTGCTCAAGCAACCTGTTTCTGAGCTATCTATAAACTGGTTAACAGACCAGCATAAATTTCCTTCAAGCATAAAAATGCAGGATGCCGTGGTGCATTATGAAGGAGCCGTGGGAAGCGAACTTGAAGGGCTGTACCAGCTCCAGCTAAAATATGCAGGCTATATTAAAGTTTGGTTTGATGAGAAGCTTGTTGCCGATTTTTGGCGTCAGGCGTGGAATTCGGGATCGGCAATACTGGATCTGGAATTAAAAAAAGGTAAGAAAACCAAAATTAAGATTGAATGGATACCGGATGGCGGAGAATCTTATCTGGGACTAACCTGTTTGCCTCCTTTGCCTGAATCGTTAAAGAACACTTTTGCGCTTAGCTCCGAGTCTGGTACCGCTGTTAATTACTATTTTATTCAGGGTGAAAATGCCGATCAGGTAATTAGCGGCTACCGCACAATAACGGGAAAAGCCGTGTTGATGCCTAAATGGGCAATGGGTTTTTGGCAAAGCAGGGAACGCTATAAAACGCAGGATGAAATTTTATCAACTGTAAAAGAGTTCCGTGATCGTAAAATCCCGCTTGATAATATTGTACTGGATTGGTCATATTGGAAGCAACCGGAATGGGGTAGTCAGCAATTTGATCCTGCACGTTTTGCTGATCCTGATGAGATGATCAAATCGCTTCACAAACAACACGTAAATCTGATGATTTCTGTTTGGCCTAAGTTTAATAAGGGTTTCGATATCTATGACAAGTTTAACAAAGAAAATTTCCTTTATAAAAGAAATATTGTTGATGGGCGTGTAGATTGGATAGGTAAGGGGTATTCAAATACATTCTACGATGCTTTTAATCCGAAAGCAAGAACGGCATTTTGGGAATTGATGAATAAAAGGTTGTATAGTAAAGGTATAGATGCCTGGTGGATGGATGCTACAGAACCTGATATGCATTCGAATTTACCGGTGGAGATTAGAAAAGACCTCATGAATCCAACGTATGAGGGGTCATCGACAACTTATTTTAACGCATTTCCATTGGTTAATGCCAAGGGCGTTTACGAAGGGCAGCGTAAAGTTAACAACGAAAACAGGGTCTTTATTTTAACACGTTCTGCTTATGCGGGCTTGCAAAGATATGCTGCTGCGGCCTGGAGCGGGGATATCGCCTCAAGGTGGGAGGACATGAAAACCCAGATCGGTGCAGGTGTAAATTTTTCTCTTTCGGGCATGCCTTACTGGACTATGGATATTGGTGGTTTTTCAGTTGAAAAGCGTTATGAAAATCCAAGCAAAGAAGACCTGGAAGAATGGAGAGAACTAAATACCCGTTGGTACCAGTTTGGAGCTTTTGTTCCCTTGTTTAGGGTACACGGACAGTTTCCTTTCAGGGAAATCTATAACATCGCGCCAGAGGGACACCCCGCATATAAAAGTATGCTGTATTATAATAAGTTGCGATATAGACTGATGCCTTATATTTATTCAATTGCCGGCAATACCTATCATCATGATTATACCATGATGCGCGGTTTAATGATGGACTTTCCAGAGGATCTTAAAGCTTCTAATTTGTCGGATGCTTTCCTTTTTGGCCCTTCTCTATTAATTAATCCTGTTTATAAATATAAAGACAGGAATAGGGAAGTGTACCTGCCATCGGGACAAGGCTGGTATGATTTATATACAGGTAGGTATATTAAAGGCGGCCAGACCATTAAAGCTGATGCACCATATGAAAAGATGCCTGTGTATGTGAAGGAAGGATCTATTATCCCTACAGGACCGGAATTACAATACACTTCAGAAAAAACTGCGGATCCGATAACACTATTTGTGTACACCGGTAAAAATGCTTCATTCTCCCTTTATGAGGACGAGGGTACCAATTACAATTATGAGAAAGGTGCTTTCGCTACAATAGATTTCAATTACGACGAAAAAACCCGAACACTTTCTGTGGGTAACCGCCAAGGGAGTTTCAATGGGATGCCGCAGAGTAGAACCTTTAAGATCGTAGTAATTACCCCCAAATCAGCCAAGGCATTAGAATTTAACCAAAAGGCAAACTACAGTCTTACCTACAGCGGTAAGGCAACTACAATCAAGCTCTAACCAGAATTAAACCAATATAAAATGAATCAATTATTTATTAAATTTTTAGGAACAGCATGAAAAAGAATTCTATAATTAAAGGAGAACATATTTTTCTGTTGATGTTTCTTTCACTGCTTGTTTTCAGCGAATCTTTATTTGCACAGCAGCGTCAGATCAGCGGAAAAGTGACTTCAGCGGATGGGCTCCCTATACCGGGTGCAGTAGTGAAAGTTAAAGGAAAAACCGGTGGAACCGGAACGAGTAGTGAAGGTGTGTATACCATTAATGCCCAGACCGGAGATATACTCCAGGTTAGCTCTGTTGGTTTTGTATCGAAAGAAGTACCGGTTGGACAAAGTGCTACGGTTAACATCAGTTTAGCTGAAGATAAACAGCAACTCGACGAAGTGGTGGTGGTGGGCTACGGTGTTCAGCAAAAGAAACTGGTAACCGGTGCCACAGTTCAGGTTAAAGGAGAAACGCTGCAAAGGCAAAGTACTACTAATGCATTACAAGGCTTACAGGGACAAACTCCTGGTGTTCAAATCACATCTACTTCCGGTCAGCCCGGCGAAAACATCAAGGTAACCATAAGGGGTTTAGGTACCATTGGCAATGCATCTCCGCTATATGTTGTGGATGGTGTGCTTACAGGTGATATTACTTATTTAAACTCATCGGATATCGAATCGATTGATGTTCTAAAAGATGCTGCATCTGCGGCAATTTATGGTTCTCAGGCGGCTAATGGTGTGGTGTTGGTTACTACACGGCAAGGTAAACGCGGGCAGAAAGGGCAGATTACTTTAGATGCTTACGCAGGCGTACAAAATGTTGCAAAAAAATTAGCGTTGCTTGATGCTTCGCAATACGCAGCTATCATGAGCGAAGCCGCTGTAAACGGTGGCAAGCAGCCACTGTTTACTAATGATCAGATAAAAGCTTTTGGCAAAGGTACAAACTGGATGGATGAAATGTTTGTAGACAATGCACTCACACAAAATTATGCACTTGGCGCATCAGGCGCATCTGACGCTTCAGTTTATTCATTAGGTTTATCTTATACCGGGCAGGAGGGTATTGTAGGAGGTAAAGGTTTGTCTAATTACCAGCGCTACAGCTTTAAAATCAATTCTGAACATAACTTTTACAAAGATATCATCAAAATTGGTCAGCACCTTACCTATACAGATATTAAAAATAACGGTATACTTGTTGGTAATCAGTACAATAACACGTTACGTGGAGCATTTAGTGCCAGCCCATTTTTGAAGATGTATGATGAGAATGGAAGCTTCTTCGATAACAGCAAATCTACATGGAATAATGCTGAGGCAAACCCTTATGCATTGATGGTATCTAACAGCCAGAACAGAAATAATACCCAGCGCATACTTGGTGATATTTATATGGTAATTGAACCGATTAAAAATCTGAAATTCAGAACCAGTTTAGGTATGGATTATAGTGCAGGCGAAAGTCGTTCTTATACCCCTGTTTACAGCCTGTCGGTTTACAGTTATAATCTTGTTAACAAAGCCAGCCAGTCAATGAACAAAGGTAAATCTCTGATCTGGGATAATTTGCTGAGTTATAAATTTACCTTAAATAATGACCATACTTTTGAAGCTATGGTGGGTAGTTCTGCATATCGTGCAGATGGCTCTAATATTTTTGGAACCAATACCAATCTGATTGCTGATGGTTTTGATTATGCCTGGCTAAGTAACGCAACAGGTAAAACCGTAGCAGGTATCACCATCGGAGGTGGACCTAACGATCCGGATCGCAGATTATCTTATTTTGGCAGGTTAAATTATAACTACAAAGGAAAATACCTGTTGAATGCCACTTTCAGAGCAGATGGTTCTTCACGTTTTGGCCCGGCAAACCGCTGGGGGTATTTTCCTTCTGTTTCCGCAGGCTGGGTAGCAACAAACGAGAATTTTATGCAGAGACAAAAGGATTGGTTAGACTTTCTTAAGGTTCGTGCCAGCTGGGGGCAGGTTGGAAGTCAGAATATAGCTGCTTTTCAATATCTGGCACCAATTAAGCTAAATAATACAAACTATATTTTTGGTCCTGATGAGGGTGTGCTTACTCCTGGTGGCTACCAAAGCAGAATTAGTAACCCTGCAGTGAAATGGGAGACTTCAGAACAGACTAATATCGGATTTGATGCTAATTTTTTAAAGGGAAAATTTGCTTTGAACTTTGACTGGTATAATAAGACTACCAAAGATTGGTTAATAGCTGTGCCGATCCTTGCTACTGCAGGGGCCGAACCTCCTTTTATTAATGGTGGTAATGTGAAAAATACAGGTATAGAACTGGCACTTGCTTATAAAAACAAGGTAGGTGAATTTAATTATTCTGTTGGAGTTAATGGCGCTTATAATAAAAACAAAGTTGAAAATATTCCTACTTCCGATGAAATTATTCATGGAGGTGAGAATGAACTGTTCAACAATGCGCTTGAGTTCTATCGGGCTCAAACCGGATTCCCAATTGGCTATTTCTGGGGGTTAAAAACAGCGGGTATCTTTCAGAATGAAGCCGAGGTTCAAAATTACAGATCTGCCAATGGTAAGGTAATACAACCAACCGCTGCTCCTGGAGACGTTAAGTATGTAGATATTAATGGAGATGGTATGATAGACAATCTGGATAGAGGCATGATTGGTAATCCGAATCCGAATTATACATTTGGTATTACGCTTTCGGGTGATTACAAAGGCTTCGATTTTTCTGTTGTAGCTTCTGGAGTTGCCGGAAATGATATTGTTCAATCCTACAGAAATCCGTCTAGTCAGTTTGGTAATTATACCACCCGGATACTCGATAGATGGCATGGAGAAGGTTCATCGAACACCATTCCGCGCGTAACTGAAGACAACCGGAATTGGAGTAATTTCTCTGATCTGTATATTCAAAAAGGTGATTTCTTAAGGATCAGTAACATCACCGTTGGTTATGATCTTGGCAAGGTATTTAAAAAGAGCTACCTGAAACAGGTAAGGCTATATGCGGCTGCA
Organism: Pedobacter sp. R-06; assembly: GCF_049913135.1. Lineage (NCBI taxonomy): Bacteria > Pseudomonadati > Bacteroidota > Sphingobacteriia > Sphingobacteriales > Sphingobacteriaceae > Pedobacter > Pedobacter sp. R-06. Next base: position 1,476,214 of record NZ_CP183977.1, read on the forward strand.
TTAAACGTTTACACCTTTACAAAATACGATGGAATGGATCCGGAGATAGGCTATGGTACCCAAGGATTTGCGTCGGGTATAGACTTAGGTTATTATCCAAGACCGAGAACATTCATGATAGGAGCCAATCTTAAGTTTTAACTACAAGATCATAAAAATATGAAAGCTATAAAAATATATGCTGTTGCACTAAGCCTTTTATCCTTAAGCGCCTGCAAAAAAAGTTTTCTGGATACTGAGCAAGTAACAGCAGTAACAGATCAAAATTTTTATAAAACACCAAAGGATGCATTTACTGCCCTGGTTGGTTGTTACGATGGACTACAGGTTGTGTGGTCTGAGGGGATTGCTTTGCCGGTTGCAGCCGAAGTAATGTCTGACAATACTTTTGGTGCAACCGGAAATTCTGATGGTTTTGGTTACCAGATGATTGATGAATTTGATAAGTCACGTTCGCCATCAGATCAAAATTTATACAATCGAAACTGGGTTTTGTATTATAGAGCGCTGTTTCGCTGCAACGTGCTTTTAGGTAAGCTGGATCAAATAGAATGGGGTAAAGATACCCAGCTGAGAAAAACATACGAATCTGAGGCCCGCTTTCTGCGTGCTTACCTGCTGTTTGATATGGTTAGACTTTGGGGTAACATTCCATTGTTAACGGCTCCATCTACCGAGAATTTGCCACAGAGTAATCCGGATGAAGTTTATAAGGTAATTGCTAACGATCTTAAATTCGCTGCAGCAAATTTACCGGAAGTTGCTTACCCGGCTCAGGCTGCTGCCAATCATGGCAGAGTTACTAAGTATGCTGCAGAATCACTAATTGGCCGTGTGTTCTTGTATTACACTGGTTATTATGCAAAGGCAGATTTAGTTGGGCTTATATCTAAGTCAGAAACCCTTGCATATCTTGAAGATGTAATTACAAAAGGTGGATATGGTTTAATTGAGAATTTTGCCGATCTATGGCCTGCTGCATCACTAACATCTTACGCAGGTGAGGATAATAAGGAAACCATTTTTGCAATAAAATATACTTATACAAGTGATTATGAGGGGAATACCGATGGGAATCACTGGATGATAATGACCGGTATCCGTGAGCAGGCACTTTACCCATATGGAAACGGATGGGGCGCTGAAACAGTAAACCCTAAACTATGGAATGCATATCTGCCAACTGATACGAGAAGAGTAGGCTCTATCATTTCTATTGTCGACGAAAAACTGCCCTTCACCAATCAAAAAGGACAAAGAGAATATACCGGTTACTACGTAAAAAAATATAGCCCGATGATCGGTTTAGACGGTAAGCCACTGCCAGAGGCGCATGGCAATACCAACTTCCAGATTGGCCAGTTCCAGGATTATGTATCTATCCGTTATGCTGATGTATTATTGATGGCAGCAGAGCTGGGAAGTGGAAATGCCCAAACCTATTTTGATGCTGTTAGGCGGCGTGCGTATAAGGATGCATTTACACCGCTGGCAATAAGCCAGGCTAACATCATTAACGAGCGCAGACTGGAATTTGCTTTTGAAGGAATACGATATTATGATTTACTGCGTCAGGGAGTTGATAAAGCGGCTCAGGAAATTGCCGAAACCTCAACGGTATTAAATGGTGGTGTAAGTGCAGAGAAAAAAATATCTGCCGCAAATATCATTGCTACAAGAGGTTTACAGCAAATACCATATACCCAAATCGGTCTTTCGAACGGAACCTTAAAACAAAATGCAGGCTGGTAACAGATCATCTATTTTAATCATTAAAGAAATGAAACCATATATAAAAATACTTGCAGTGCTGATGATGCCTTTGCTGTTCAGTGCGTGCAAAAAAAATGAGCACAGTCTTGATAGGGCGCTCGATAAATCAGAAATCAAATATACTGTAACCCAGGATTTACAGGCCGATGCTGGTGGAAATACTGTAATTCTTAAAAATGCTACCCCCGGAACTATATCCATGTGGGATTATGGAACAGGAACCTCCAGGAGGATGATAGATACGGTTAAATTTGCCTTTAAAGGAGATTATGTGATTAAATTTTCTGTACTCAGTGGTGGATTAGAAGTGAAGATGGACTCTATAGTGGTAAAAGTTACACAAGATAATCTGAACTACGTGAACGACCCGCTTTGGATAGCACTTACTGGCGGTGTGGGTAAGGAGAAAGAATGGGTATTGGATACGGAAGGTACTTATTTTGCAGGGCCTTTTGCATTTTACGGAGTAAATATTGGTTGGCTTAAAGAAGGTGGTCCATGGGGTTCCAATAGCACAGGATGCTACGGTGCTGATTGCTGGAATTGGGGCCCGGGACTTACCGATATCTATCCAAATATGATGGCCAAAGGTGATTATGGAGTAATGACGTTTGGACTAAAAGGAACAGCTACTTTTAAAGCCGTTAAACCTATGGAAAATGGAATTATACAAAATGGAACTTTCTTTTTAAACGTGAATTCGAAAATGTTAGCCATTAATTCGGGTTCAATCCTTAGAGGATATAAACCTGCAAAGAATGGAATTACAGGAATAAGTAACTGGACAAACTATAAGATCTTATCTCTTGATGAAAATACACTTCAACTTGGTGTGATTAGAGATAAGGATGTTGATGGCGAAGGACAAGCAATGCTCTCTTTCAATTTTATAGCAAAGTAATCTGCTTTATTGCTTAGGCTTCATCTTTATCAGGTGAAGCCTGAGCTTTTTATGTTATGCGTGCCATATCAATGAAATAACTCTATCACGCATCAAAGTCTGCAATAAAATCCATGCCCAGCTTTTTGCTGATCTCCCCAATGTTGATTCTGAGACTTTTGTTCAGCGATAGGGCAAGAACAGCGTTCGCCATTGGGGAAATTTCCATACTGTCTACTTTCAGGATCATACGCTCAGCGAGATCTAGATCCCGTAACCCGAGAATGATGGTTTCGTCGATCCTCTTCTTTTCTTTGCTGAAGAAGAACTTCAGGTCGCTGATTTCCTTGCTTTTCAGTCCAGTACTTTTGATAATTTCGGCTTTCGAGAGCTGCGCATCTCCGGTCCACAAGTAATGGCTAATTCCGGTGTTCGAGCCGATTGGCAATTCTGAATCATCCAACTTGCCCAGATATTTTAATAGGGTAGGATGCGACGGCTTTTTAGGTTTTAAGCTATTGTCGTCATAAGCAATTACGGCATTATAGTTTTCGAGCTTATTTTTCTTCAATAGTTTCCCAAGTTGCGCTGCATCCACTAAAATATCTTTCGCAATAACATCAATATCCACCTTGCGATCATAATAGGTACATATCATCATATCCTCATCATAAATATCCATTCCCGTGTCCTTACAGAACTGGCACCTTAAATTTGGCGAGGGTTCGGCATCTTCTTCAGGGTTTCCGGTTGGAGGTTCATGATCATATTTCGCCCAGGCCTTTAGGTATATATTTTGGTCAAGATAGGTTTCGAGTAATGCTCTGGATGCGATATATCCGGCCCATAAGTGTATGCTTTTCATCATTATAAAGTTATCAGCTAAAATTAAGAATAATAAATCACGTTGTTGTGATATTTTATGAGATTTGCTAACTTGGCTTTAATTTTAACCGTTATGGCGAGTCTAATAAATATAATCATTCGTTTGGAAACTTTTTTCGATGAGTTTAATAGTCTGATTAACAAATCGGCAATGCATGTTTACATCAAAACAAGAGCTGGACAACGCGTTACTTTAAAGAAAGTCAACAGGAGGGAAGATTTTTTGTTAAAGGCAGGTGAACGCTATTACTCGGCCTATATCACTTCGGTGGAATTTCTTAAGGAGAGGGACGGCGATATATTTGATGAGGAGTTTTGCGTTCATGCCATCGAATTGCGTGGCGGAAGGTCTACACCAGATGAACTTGAAAATCTGAGCTTAAGGGTGATCTCAAAAACACCGGATAAGAACATTAAGAGTTTCGTGAACAAATTACAGCAGCATCTTAAAAAAAGCGGCAACTATGGGGTAGGTGTAGGGGATGGGTGGCTATATAGCAGGACATTTTACAATCGGTCAGAAATTGCAGGCAAGACATTATGGTTCGATTTTGATAGGAAATTCCGACCGTTACAGATTGATTAGAATGAATGCCGTTTATAACAATGCGATAGCAGTACCTAGATAAGCATATGTTTTTAACAACTGAGCAGTTAGACCCCAATAGGAAAAATATAACCGAGGCAATAGATCAAAACCTGCGGTCCATTTTGCCCGTAGGTTACATCAGGTTTTTGCAGACCTACGGAACAGGCACCTATTGTGACGAAATTTACGTGCACTATCCCGATAGCGAAAATATTCCGGCAACATTCAGGGATCATACCGATTTGTGGGAGCTGAACGCTACGTTTACTGCAGAAGATTTACTCCAATCTGTTCAGTTGGCTAGCACAACCAATGGGGATATCATTGCTGTAACGGCAGACAGGCCGGGTAAAATATTTATACTCCCAAGGCATGCTCAGAATGTTATTTCCATTGAAAATTTTCAGCAAACATTAGATTTTTTTGTTCCCTGGAATGCCGAAAAATATTACGACCCGAACTACGATCAGGATAAGGAACATCTGAGCCTGGTAAAATCTACTGGTGGATTGATTGATATATCGGTTATCCATAGTTTGTTTTTACGAAATTTCTCCTTTGACTTTGTGGTAAATGAAACGACTCAGCCGAAATACTTTTTCAAAAGTTTTGGAGGCTGGGCTGCTTTTGACCTGATTTATAAGAATGCCATTCAGGTGAAATTCCAAAAGGCACATGCCGGTGGCGTTAAGCCCCTTTTAAATTTTTTAAAGGAATTAATTGGACGATAAGGCGCAACACGGAACCTTTCATTAAAATAGGTGATGCACAGTTGATTAGAACGATATACAGATTAATATAACTCATATATGGAACATGAAAAATTGATCAAGGCATTCAGCAAACAGATCCGTGCCTTAAAAACGGAGGCATTGACTGAAGATAATCTAGAAGTTTATTATCAGATGATAATCGATCAGATTCGTCAAGATATCAAGGATGGCTATCGGGATACGATTGCCCGAAACCTAACATTAGGAATAGGAATCCATGCCGGCCAATATCCAAAATATCTGATTTTAAACGGGGAAGAGGAGGGATGGAAATATATTACCAGGTTTCTGCTGTGGCAGCAACATGTGCTGAATAAGCTATTCAGCTACAAGGAGGTGGCTTCGCGGTCTGTCGGAGGAATCATCGGTCTATCTCTACTTTGGGAAATGACCGATCTTGCCCAGCTTTCTCGGGAATATTTTCAGTTGCTCTTTGAGGCGGATAAGTCTAAATATGCAAAACAGGAGACCCATCACTTGTTTATGGCAATCTTGTACGACCTGCATTGGTCAGGAGTGATAAATCAGGAACTCTACTCGATTTTGCCTGAAGAAAATATATACAGGAGGTTTTTGGATAATTGGAACTCGGAAAATATGGTGTTGTTAGCAACTTGTCTCAGCGAACTCTGCGATTTCCATATTTATAGTGCACTGGATCTGAAAAACAAGTTCTCGGAGATTTTATCGCTGGATTATATTCCTTGCGAGATCCGTTTGATAGAGATGATCAGGGCAAAACAGAGGCTTTTTACCATTGATTTTAAGCACCCGCTCATGGAGACGCCGTTGGCAAAAATTCCCGTCAAAAAAATTGAATGGGACTTGGAGCGGGATGAAATCTTCCAATATCTGCTTAAAGCGGCTACGGTATAAATGATAAGTAATTTCGCCGTTGATTTCACATCGGCTTTCAGCGAACTGAATTCTAAATAGACAGCAAAAAGTACTATGTATTTTGGATGATTAGGTAGAATCAGAAGACCAAAAATTCATTTGTGTTCTACAGTGAGATCATCTATCGAAAACGATTCTCCCTGCAAACAGTATATTTCCATATCCGGATATTAAATGTTAAATTCAAAAACAAGCGAGGTCACAGCGTTCTGATAAAAGCATATCCTTCTGAGTTCAAGTGACTGTTCAAGGCTGGTATAGTCGCTGCTCACTGGTTTATAGTCTGACCCGGAGTATACCGAATCCGTCAGTTCAACGGCTATCGCTGTTAGGAGTTTCTGTAGGATTTCTGTATTGAAAGTCTTTATCTATACTTCTGCTGTAACATCAGATTATCCAGCAAAATCTTTGATGATGCCTCAAAAAATCGCAAATTGCACGAAAGTTAAAATTGAATGGCAAGAAAAGTTACAGATGGGCCTGTCAGGAACAAAGAGCGCACTAAAGCGAACCTGATCGCTGCACTTGGAAAAATTCTGAAAAAAGACGGTTTTTCCGGGCTGAGTACCACCAGGGTTGCAGAGGAGGCAAAAGTGGATAGGAGGCTGATCTATGACTATTTCGGTGGACTTGAAGGATTGGTTAAGGGATATCTTGACAACAATGACTACTGGAAGATCAATCCTGAAGATATTGGAGGCATAGTAGAAGCGAGTAAAGCGGATTCCGGAAAAGCTCTAGCCTATAACGTTCTGGAGAACCAATTTAACAGCCTGATCAATAACGAAGAAATGCGTCGTATCATTACCTGGGGGCTTAGCGAAAAGTTGCCCATATTAAAGGAACTGGACCTTAAGCGTGAAAACATTGGCGATCAGGTATTGAGCGAGGTCTTTGATAAGCATTTTAACCCCAGCGATAAAAATTTCAGGGCTATGTATGCCATATTGATGGGCGGGGTATATTACCTTACCCTGCATGCCAAGATGCAGGAAAACCCGTTTTGTGGAATAGACCTACAGCAGCCTTCGGGTGAGGAAGAGATCAAAAAGGCGCTCAGACAGTTTCTCGATATGGTCTATTCCTAAATTCTCAAAGTTGGATTTGATTGACTTCGGTATGTCTTAATCAAAAAAATTGCGTAACTGCACCTTATTATCCATAGTAGTTTTTTACTCCAATCCCAATTGTCCAGAAATTTTTTGCTTTGTTTAGATCGTCATTCAGCCAATCTTTGTTTTCCTCATATTGATGGCCAGCTTTCATTTCTGAGATACTTTCCTCAACACTTTTTTCTGTTGACCCTCGCCAGATCCCTACCGAGAGATTTATAAACGCATAACAATATTAAGCTTCACTATCATCTATTTCCCCATCATTATTTTCGGTAAGAATTTCTATGAGTTTGTCCGCCCCAATTTGAAACGGGTTGATGCCGTAAACTGAAAGCTCCGTTTTTTCCGGAAACGGCCCATACAGGAATTCTATGAACTCCGTATTTCCATTATTATCAAGATCAATACGAACTTCGAACTGGTCATAAAAAAGTTGTTGTAAATTTGAACCTGCAGAAGGGTTTCCCAGCAATTTTTCAATGTCCGGTTTAGATTGTCCCAATGAAAGTTTTCCAATGTTTTCAATCTTAATTCCTTCTAATGGTAAAATTTCAATCTTGATCATTTTATGAATAATTTTTAAAAACGTTTATAAAGATAAACTTGGTTGCCAACTATAAAGTAAATATATCACATGTTTGTGATATTTATCTATTTCTTTAACTTTGCGTTGTTGGTTTTGTACTGAAACAGCTGATGGTCTGTTAATTAAGGAAAAATAATAAACTAATGAACAGAGATATCTACCGGGACTCAACATGTTTTAACGGAAAAGCTAGGAGACATAATCAAAAATAAATCCGTAAAAAATGAAAATTCTTTATATCGTTCCCATCATTGTACTGCTTGTATTTTTATACTACCTGATTTCAAAAGAAGGCATGGCAAAAGTTGAAGATCAATTACCAGGTAAATTTGCGCAGTACCAGTTGATTGATAGTTCGGGAACCATTAAGGGTGGAAACGCTCAGATGAGCCTTTTACTAGAAAGCAAAAGGAACATCGAACTTTTTTTAACATCAGAGAACAATGTTATCGTCTCTGGCTTTTCAGGAGAAAGAGAAAATTCTTTCATTAAAATCAGTGCTGACGGGAATGTTGCCGATACGCTAAAGTTAATGTCCAGACCGGAGGATATTGTATTTTTAAAGGGTTTTATCGTAGATAAGCAGGCACACCAATATTATAGGTGGAGTTTTAATGGCGCTAAAACGCCGATCAGAATTATTGCACAAAATTCCGGTTTTGATTGGGATGGCGAGAAGCAACATAAACAACTGGCCAATATCGCCAAACAATCCAAAGCTGTTTATGTGGATTATAACTTTAATAGTCCTCTTCCCCAAAAAAAGGTTGGAGATGGACCGCAAACTATGCAGGGGGTGTTCACCTATGCTATTGTCACCTATATTATCTGTGATGAATGCTTTCAGTTTTACACTACTGAAGATATACATAAATATTTTTCAATGTCTTACCTGCAGGAAATGTTATGGAACAATCTTTTCAAGCAGACAGCTAAGCAAAACGGCCCTGATGGAGAGATGATCAGAACAGCGAACATCAGGTACCAATATTTTCAAAGGTTAAAATTGGAAAAGGTTCGCTTTTCTGGTGGGGGAGGGAATGCCCCCGGTTTCACCAAGATGCTGTATCCGGGATACCTTTTTACCAATGTGATTTTTAAAAATGATACCCTGAAGTTGAAAGAGTTTATGTACCTCGATGAAGAATCGCACACTTCATCCGTAGAAATTGATGGGAAAAATATTGGTACGCTTTCTAAAAACAAGGTACAGCCTGTTGAGCCTATCAATGCGTATATGTATTACACAAATGATAACCTACAATACGCTTTGTTTACAAATAATGATCAAAAGCTCTATTTGATCAAATAGGTTGCTGTAAGCATAGTATCTACACTTTCCAGCGTTTAATCTGTTAATCCTCCATCCACTTTAAAAAACACATCAAAATACTAAATATAATCTCTGATTTTAAGGCTGTTAGAACATCTCCATTTCGGTTTCGCTATGCGAAAACGACCATTGGATCCAATTCTGCTTCTCAGAAAGTGGGACTATCAACTACACAACCGAAATAAATAATATAATTCCTATAGGAATACTAGATTATTATTTTTAGTTTTGCGTCATTATATAATACTTATCCAGAAAGACTGAGGGAAGGGCCCTAAGACGTCTGAGCAACCTATACACTTGTAAAAGGTGCTAATTCCTTTCTACCCAAGGGTGGAGAAGATAAGTTGGTTATGCGCATCCGCATGCTAATTTTGAGGTCGCTCAAAGTTTTTCTGGTAAAGAACCCCTAAAAAATCAGAAAATGAAGAAAACTTTTACCTTTTTCACGGCTATTCAATTGCTCTGGCTTCCTTTATTGGCGCAGGAGAAACTGAGTGGATTTAAAATTCAGAACATTCCGATACAGCGTGATATTGAGCAGAAATTTGATGCTGGACTTAATAAAGAAAATATAGGGGCGACCATAAAAGAGCTTTCTGCCACTCCCCATCACTTGGGCGCGAAGGGCAGTAAAACGGTAGCAGAATCTGTACTGAAAAAGTTTAAAAGCTATGGCTGGGATGCAGAAATAGAGACTTATTATGTCTTATTTCCAACACCTAAAACCCGATCGGTAGAACTTTTAGGGAGCAACAAATACAGCGCATCGCTTGAAGAAAAGGCTGTTAAGGAAGATTCAGCAACCGCACAGCAAGGGCAATTGCCTCCTTACAATGCCTGGAGTGCCGATGGTGATGTAAGTGCAGGCCTTGTTTTTGTGAATTATGGTCTGCCAGCTGATTATGAAAAGTTGGAGCGTTTAGGCATCAGCGTAAAAGGCAAGATTGTCATTGCAAAATATGGCAGGTCGTGGCGGGGCACTAAACCTAAAATAGCTTACGAACATGGTGCAGTGGGCTGTATCATTTATTCAGATCCAAAAGATGATGGTTTTGTGAAAGGCGATGTATACCCACAGGGCGCCTACAAGCCAGAATTTGCTGTTCAACGGGGATCGGTAATGGATATGGTAATTTACCCTGGTGATCCATTGACGCCTGGAATCGGTTCTACAAAGGATGCCAAAAGGTTGGAGCGGGCAGATGCCAAAACGATTCTTAAAATTCCGGTTCAGCCCATCAGTTATCATGATGCTTTGCCACTGCTTGCTGCACTTAAAGGTCAGGTGGTACCTACCGATTGGAGCGGCGGCTTGCCCGTTACCTATCACATTGGAGATGGAAGTACGTTAGTGCGTTTAAACCTTGCTTTTAACTGGGATATTGTGCCGGCTTATAATGTTGTAGCAAAACTGGAAGGAAGTAGATTTAAAGATCAGTGGATTATACGCGGTAATCACCACGATGCCTGGGTAAATGGCGCTGCAGATCCGGTAAGTGGATTAGCCTCTTTATTAGAAGAAGCAAAATCTATCGGAAAATTGGCAAGGGCAGGTATAAAACCTAAACGCACACTTGTTTATATTGCCTGGGATGGAGAAGAACAATCCCTTTTAGGTTCAACAGAATGGGTAGAAGACCATGCGGCAGAGTTAAACAGTAAAGCAGTTGCCTACATCAATTCGGATGGTAATGGCCGTGGCTTTTTAGAAGCAGGTGGTTCCCATGCTTTAGAAAATTTTGTTTCTGAAATTTCAAAAGATGTAAAAGATCCTCAGGTGGGTTCTAATATTTTTGAACGCTGGAAAGCCAATAAAGCCATTTCTACAGGCTCGCTTACCGAACGTAAGAAGATACAGGACAGCCAAACGCTCGATCTGGGTGCGCTAGGTACAGGATCTGATTATTCTGCATTTTTACAGCACCTCGGTATCCCTACTTTAAGCCTTGGTTTTGGTGGTGAGGATGAAGGAGGGGAGTACCATACCAATTTCGACACTTACGATAATTTTGTAAAGTTTAAAGATCCGGGTTTTGAATACGGATTGGCTTTATCTCAAACGGCCGGAAGAGCAGTATTGCGTTTAGCCAATGCGGATGTACTTCCGTTCGACTTTTCTAATCTTCAGGCTAAAATAGCGACTTACGTTACTGAAGTAAGTACATTGGCAAAGCAGCTCAGGGAAGGTGCGCAAAGCCAGAATAAACTCATTTCAAACGGTGCTTATCAACTTGCAAATGACCCCAAAGAAAACTTAAAAAACCCTCCGGTACAGGTTGAATTACCCGAGTTTGATTTTAAAGCGCTGAATTTGGCTGTAGATAGTTTAAAAACAGCCTCATCAAAACTTAATCATACCGTAACTGCTGCACTCGCTTCAGATACTAAAGCTGATCAACTGAATAACTTACTTTTTCAGGCTGAAAAACAATTGCTTCTACAAGCAGGTTTACCCGGGCGACCGTGGTATAGACATAGTATTTATGCCCCCGGTCTATATACCGGTTATGGCGTTAAAACCCTTCCTGGTGTGAGAGAAGCCATTGAGCAGTATCATGCAAAAGAAGTACAGGAACAGATTCTCGTGTTAACAGCCTCCATCTTAAAACTTACTCAATTTCTCAGCCAAACCAGTCATCCTTAATTTATTAATCCCTAAACATGAAACTATTTTTTACCCAGTTAATAGTCTGCTTTGTTTTGCTTAGCAGTTTGCAGGCTTTTGCCCAAAATACCATTCGCGGTAAGATTACCGACAGTAAAGATAAGCAGCCACTTATTGGCGCTACCATAAAATTAAAAGGTACCAAAATCGGCACCAGTACCAATGGTAAAGGAGAATTTAATTTAAACTTATCTCAAAAAGCTGATAGTATCATCATCCATTTTCAGGGTTATTTAGAGCAGGTTGTGGCCATCAATAACCGATCGGAGATTAATGTGGAATTAAAAGAAGATATCCATCTTTTATCTGATGTGGTGGTTACGGGCGTTGCAGAAGGTACCAGTCGTAAAAAACTCACCTTTGCCTTAACAAAAGTGAATAACGATCAGATCAATACCGTTCCGGCAACAGATGCCTCTCAAACTTTAAGAGGAAAAGTCGCAGGAATCCAGATCAGCCAATCTTCTGGCAATTCGGGGGCAACGGTTTATCTGCGTGGCGCTAAATCGGTATCGGGCAATATTGCACCGCTTTTGGTGGTGGATGGTTTTGTAACAGCATTAAACCTGTCTGACTTAAATCCGCAGGATATAGAATCGATTGAAGTGGTTAAAGGCGCAGCGGCTTCAGCCCTTTATGGTACCAGGGGTGAAGGCGGAATTATCCAGGTGCTCACCAAAAAAGGAAAAGGTACCGGAAAGGTAAATATTATTGTAGACAATGAATTTGGCTTAAGCAATGTGCAAAATACGCCGCCAACCGCTCAGTTCCACCATTTTAAGGTTAATGCCGATGGCTCGTTTGTGCTTAATGGCAACGCCAGGACAATCGATGTACAAGCTAACGGTTATTCCCTTAACCTTCACCCATACCCAAATGTATACGATAATGTGGCGAATATGTTAAACCACAACCCTTATTTTACAAATTTTGTTTCTGCATCAACTGCAGGTGATAAATATACGTTGTATGCCTCTTTTCAAAACCAATATAAAGGTGGGGTTGCAGAACCTGTAGGAGCCGATAAAAGACAAACGGCCCTATTTAATTTTGGTTATAAACCGGATAAAAACTTAGAAATTAACCTAAGCCTGCAATACTTTAACAACAAAACGCCTTCTTCATCCATCTCATCAAGCGGTAGCGGTTCATTGTTGTATGCTACTTCACTTTACGAACCTTTCATCAATCTGCAGGAACGCGATGCTTCCGGGAAATATGCTTTTAAACCCTATGGTTTTGATATTCAGAACTTCAATGTGAACAATCCTTTTTACCAGCTGAGTTACCGTGAATATGAAAACAACAGTGATAATTTGCTTGCCGGAATAAAAGTGAAATACCAGTTTACCGATAAGTTGAATGCGGAGGTGTACACTTCAATACAGAATGAAAATTACAATGAAACGGATTATTATCCGATTGGCTTTCAAACGATCTCTGCCGACATTACCCGTAACAATGGTTATTATGGCGAACTGACATCAAAAACCACTTCTAAAAATGGTCAGGCGCAGCTAAACTATAACAATAAATTCAACGATTTCGATTTCGGGGCAACGCTAAAGGCGGTATACGAAGAAAACAGGATTACCTCATTATCCGGCTCTGGCTATAACCTGAGTGCACCTGTTAAGAGTTTAGGAGCTGCATCTGCCGATAGTAGAAGTATTGGCTCTACCTGGGAACAAACGGTTAACTATGGCTACTTTTTAAACCTAAAAACCGCATGGAAAGAAAAGATTTTCGTGGATGTGCTGGGCAGATTGGATAACAGTTCCAGGTTTGGTGCTGATGTTGGAACAGCATTTTTCCCAAGGGTATCTACGGCATATCGCTTAACAGAAGATGTTAAATTAGGTGTCATTAACGAATTAAAATTGAGGGTGGCCTATGGTAAGGCGGGAAGTTTACCTCCATTTGGCGCTAAGGATAGTCAGGTTTCCTTATCCAGTTCGGGCGGCGTAAGCTATAATCAACGTGAAAATACAGATCTTAAAAGGGCTATCACCTCTGAGCTTGAATTTGGTATTGATGCCCAGTTGTTTAAACGGATTAATGTTCAGGCCAATTATGCTTTTTCGAAAAGTATAAACGATTTTATCCTCGTTCCGGCTTTTCCACCAACTACAGGCTCGGCAAGAATTTACGGGAATTTGGGCGCTGTAAAATCGAACTCGCTCGAACTCGAAATCAATGGCAATGTGATCACCAAAAATGCCTTTACCTGGAATACCGGAATTACCTTTAGCAGGATTAGAAGTAAGATTACCTCTTTGGGCGACGTGCCTGAGTTTACAGATGGCGATTTTAGAAAAGCACCTGGGGTTAGTCCTTTTGCCTTTTATGGTTATAGTGTGCTAACAGGTCTCGATCAATTGGAAACCAATGCACAGGGGCTGGTAACCAATGCAGCAGGTGGAATTTACAAGCTGAGCGATTTTGCTGTTAACCAATTGGGTTTTGTGGTTTTGAAAAGCCAGCAAGGTACTGCAGCCGAAACGCCTTTGTTATACCAAAATGCAGCTACTGGTAATTCGAAGATTATCGGAGATGCACAGCCCGATTTTATTGTCGGTTTTTCAAATACTTTCAATATCGGCCCATTGTCTCTTTATGCTGTTTTGGATTGGAAACAAGGTGGACAGAAATATAATGAAACGCAGCAGTACCTTACCTATCAATACCGTTCCCCATTTTCTGATCAGGCTGCGCAGGCAGGTTTGCCACTAGCTTTTACTACAGCAGTTTTTAATGCCCAGCAAACCACCGATTACTGGTTGCAGAACAGCAGTTATGTTTCGTTAAGAGAACTTTCGTTAAGCTATAAGTTGCCGCTAAAAGCCATAGGAATAAACCGTGTTTTAAGTAATGCCCGCTTAGCGCTTGTTGGCCGTAACCTATACACCTGGACATCCTTTACCGGAGTAACGCCAGAGGGCAATCAGGATTTTTACGATTATCCAAACTACCGCATTTACAGCGCAAAACTTACGCTAAACTTTTAACGAACAGAAAATGAAAAATATATTCTACATATCACTTATTGCCTTAAGCCTTAGCGCCTGCAAAAAAACAGATTTTGATAACCCAACAACGCTTACCAATCAGGAAGCTATCGAACAGATCAAAGATTTGGGGCTGAAGTTAACCACAAGTAGTGTACAAACTGTTTTTAGCACTTCAACAAGTGCATCGGGTACACATTTTAGCCTTTTAGCCGATCAAACCACCAATACCAATGGGAACTCTTCCTGGTGGGATTTTGCGAATGAACCACGCTTAAGGCTCAACAACAACACTTCTTACCGTGGCGCAGTTACCTGGAATACTTTTTACAATAACTTTTATCAGGCCAATTTAGATGCTACCCTGGCGTTAGATATTATTGAAAAGCAGGGTAAAAAGATTTACGATACACAGGGGGCAGATAGAACGCAGGATTGCCTTATAGCCGCCTATTATGCCAAAGGTATAGCCCAGGGCTATCTTGGTGTTATTTTCGACCGCGGCATTATTGTGGATGACGTGAACTTGAGCACGAAAGATTTCCCGGATTCGTACAAGGCCTTAATTGCGAACGGAATTAAGCTGATTGACAAATCTATAGCGCTGGCTGAAGCGAATACACAGTTTAAATTTGATTTCCTCAGTGGAAAAACATTCAGTAAAGCAGATTTTATTAAACTGGCCAATTCGATGGCTGCAAGGATTTTATCTTCTGAGGCCCGTGATAAAACCGAAGCAGAAAAAATTGGCGATGTACAATGGAGCAAAGTTTTGGCTTATGCCGAAAAAGGATTTACCACCGATTTTGTAATCACTACGGTAACAGGAGGTTATTATAATCAGTTATTGACCAATTTATTGCAACGTAACTCAGATGGTTCTGGTTGGTTGCCACCAGATCTTAAAATCGCCTATTTGGCCGATAAAACCGGAAATACCCCTAAGTTTTACCCCTTAACCGGAATATTACCCAACATTAGCAGCAACGATAAACGTTTCGATGGTTATTTTGGATACACTACAAGTTTTGGAATATTTATCGAATCGCGTGGACGTGGACTTTTTACCAATTGGTACCGAAAAAGATGGTATAATACAGCCAACACGCTAAACTCACCAGGTGCAGTTAATCCTTATTTCCTGGCCGAGGAGATCAGGTTACTAAAGGCTGAATCCAAATTTTGGCTGAAGGATTACGCTGGCGCAGCTGCCATACTAAATGATCCGGCAGCTGCAAGAAAAGCCGTAGGAACGCTTCCTGATGTTGCCGCCAACCAAGCTGATTTGAGAAAGCAATTGCATTATGAATATGCCATTGAAATAGATGGCGCTGGTGGTGCATTTCTGCCATTTACGTTTATGCGCAGGAACAATTTGCTCGTAGGCGGTACGCCGACAGAATATCCTTTGCCGCAACTTCAGCTCGATCTGGTAAAACAGCCCGTTTATACTTTTGGTGGCAACGCCTACTTCGGAGAAAAAGGAAAATATGGCGAAGTCGCCACCGCGCCTGATGAAGGCTGGAAAGCTGCTGAAAAATAACGAAACAATATTATCACCCTTTAGAAACTAAATATTATGAAAATTAAACTATTAACCTTAGCCGCAGTTTTGCTTACACTAAGCGGATTTGCGCAACAATCAAAATTCGAAAACCCAAATGCCGATAGCAGAGGTTATCTGGTAAAAGTAGGGGATAAGGCTCCTGATGATTTTGAACTTGTTCTCCATGACGGAAAGAAAACCACGTTAAAAGAATTGAAAGGAAAAATCGTCATCCTACAATTCACCGCTGCGTGGTGTAAAGTGTGCCGTGAAGAAATGCCTTATTTAGAAAAGGATATCTGGCAGGCCTATAAAGATAAAGATGTGATATTGATCGGTGTTGACCGGGATGAACCCTTAGATGTGGTACAGAAATTTCACAAAGACATGAATATCACTTATCCATTGGCCTTAGATCCTGGGGCTAAAATCTTCCAGAAATTTGCCGATAAAAAAGCGGGCGTAACACGTAATGTAGTAATCGACAGGGATGGTTATATCAGGTTTTTGACCAGATTGTATGATAAGGAAGAATTTAGTCTTCTTGTTAAAAACATTAAAGAATTAACTGAAAAAACAAGTAAGTAAGAATTTTGTTCAATTTTGAGCGGCTGTTTCTTCAAAAGAAAACAGCCGCTTCTCTTGCTATCCCAAAAGATATGAAATGAGATAATCCGGGCTTTGCCGTCCTTTATTAAAAATCCTCTTTCTCTAACTAGCTTAGTAAGATCAGGGGATGCGAGCCGCCCCAACCGATCACGGCTCCAGCTCCAAATAAAATAACATTTCTCTTTTTATTCATAGGGAAAGTTAGTCATTTTAAAATTCTTATTGATGCCAATCACAACCAGGGAGATTCATATTAAAAAAACAAAGTAGTGAAGTCTATTTGGCTGTAACATTAATTAGTTCTTCTCCTTTCATCATCATTCCCAAAATCTCTTTGTTTTATCTTAATAGCTGAATTGCCAAAATTATAGACTAAAGTCAACCTGAAATAACGGCTGCTGTTATTTTCATTGTAAACCTGTTTAATCCCATTTACTAAATCCGAATAACAGATGGATAAAGCATACAAATAAAAAATGGGGTTATTCAGTAAAGAAACCGTGATCAGGAACACCAGTAATCCCGGATAGTGCTGTAGCCACTGTCCGGTAAACAACATGCTCAGGTCCATTCCGTTGATCAGGATAAATGTGGCCAGCAAAACATTGCTCAATTTATGTTTCGTTTTTACGGTCAGTAAAAACACGGCCAGGATCAAAGAAATGGTAACGGCTATAATTGCGAAAACACTGATTAAATTAAGGCCTGTCATTTGTTTTTTTAACTTTCCCGGCTAAGTTAAACAATGTTTGCCTATAAAGCCATCGAGGCAGGTATCGAGATACTATCAACTTTTTCCTTAGGGCAGGCAGAGTAAAACGGTTGCTTGCCTTTTTTTATGGCCTACCTGATTTTTTTTCCGTCCTAGGTACTGTAAATTATGAATAATATGGCTCAATGCTGTTACCTTTACAAAACAGGGGAATAAACTTATTCGTGTAGATTATAAGTCAAATGCAGTTTGAACCGAGTAAAGAACTAATGCCATTTATAAGGCATTATTTATTATTAGATGCTAACGAGGTGGTAGAGATGACGTACCGTTTGTTTTCTGATGGGCAACCAGGCATAGTCGTTCCGCTGACGGAAAATATGCTGATCAGCACTAGTGATTATCTATTTGGGCAACAGTTGCCATCAATGTTTATTTATGGCCAAATGTCTGTCTACAGGGATCTTAAAATTCAGGGCCAAATGGCTTTGTTGGTTGTTGTATTACGCCCTTTTGCACTCAATTTGTTATTTGGGATGTCTGCTGAGGAGCTAAATGATGGGATATTTCTTCCTGCCGATCTCTTCGGGCCTGATGTGATTCCTTTTGAACAAAGGATGGCCAAAAGTAAAAATCTTCATGAAGTAATTGATACCGTCGAAAGCTTTCTTCTTGAACGTTTCCAAAAGAGCAGCGGATTGAATCATGATCTACTTTTCAGCCTTGAACTCATCAACAGGCATCAGGGGCTTATCAGAATGGAAGACCTACTGAAAGAACTACAAGTAAGTGAACGACAACTGGAAAGACTATATCGCAGGCAGATTGGTGTTTCACCAAAAAAGTTCATGAATATAATCCGGTTCCAGCACTTTTTAAAGATCTTCAGAGATCTTTCGCCAGCACACAAAATGACTACTGCGGTTTATCAAGCTGGTTATTATGATCAATCTCACCTCCATAATTATTTCAAGACAATGACTGGTATTACACCGATGGAATACCAATTAAAAGTAAATAAACTTGCTATTAATTTTATGCGGTTTTAAGACTGAATGTTCACCTCCAACTCTATCGGTTTATATTCATATGTATAGGGTTGTCGGAATTTTCCAATTATTGTTGAATGCCAAGGGATAATTTTGTGTCATGAAAAAAATAAAAATAGCTACTGCACAGTTTGAAAACAGAAGTGGCAACAAGGAATATAATCTTAAAATGATTGAACAGCTTTCCGAGCAGGCTGCAAAAACCGGAGCTGATGTTATCAGTTTCCATGAATGTTCGATTACAGGTTATACGTTTGCAAGGAACCTTAGCTATGAGCAAATGTTAGCGCTTAGTGAAAACATACCAAATGGACCGAGCGTAGCTGCGTTGATTGGATTTGCAAAGAAATACGGAATTGTTATTCTTGCAGGTCTGTTTGAGAAGGATGAGAATGATGACCTCTATAAGGCATATGTATGTGTAGATGGAAATGGCTTAATCTCTAGTCACCGTAAGTTACATCCATTTATTAATCCCTATATTAAACCAGGCTCTACCTATACCGTATTTGAATTGCTAGGCTGGAAATGTGGGATTTTAATTTGCTACGATAACAACATCATTGAGAATGTGAGAGCGACAAGACTTTTAGGAGCCCAGGTGATTTTTATGCCACATGTAACGATGTGTACGCCATCAAGCAGACCCGGGGCGGGATTTGTTGATGCTAGCTTGTGGAAGGATAAAAATGCGAACGCCCAGTTACTGAAGGAAGAGTTTAATGGTGATAAAGGCAGGAAATGGTTGATGAAGTGGTTGCCTGCAAGAGCGTATGATAATGCTGTTTACGTCGTTTTTTCAAATCCTATTGGAATGGATGATGATCAGTTGAAAAATGGTTGTTCGATGATTTTGGATCCTTTTGGTGAGATCATAGCGGAATGTACCTCTTTAGACAATGAAATTTCAGTTGCGGAACTAGCTCCTGAAAAACTTACCGATGCAGGTGGCTCAAGGTACATAATGGCCAGAAGACCTGAGTTGTATGCGGATATCATAGGTAAAGATCATAAAAGTGAGCATAAAGTTTCATGGCTAAAATAAATTATAATTTTATGTAAATGGCTGTAGAAAGCACGAAACTAAATATACCGAAAGTAACGAAGATTGGTGGTTGATATCTAAGGGTACGGACGGTTTAAAAGGGATCTGAATTTTGGAGAATTTATTTATTGCTGGAGTGGTGCATCTGGAGTAAACATTTTGATGCTTTGTTAGGTCCGGCCTGCGCGAGAATAATGCCGGATTTTTTGCAATTAGCCATCCTAAGAGATAATTTATTGCATATACATGAATATAAGTGATAAGAGAGTTTAATGAAATAAATCTCCTTAGGACGTCGTCATTTCGAGAGGACCCGATCCTATCGGATGCAACGCGGTCGAGAACCCGAAGGCCCAGCGAAGTTAAATCTATTTTCCATTTTAATTTGGCTATAGATCTCCCCATTTCGCGATGCACCAGTCGAGATGACGACATTCCTGTGGAGGCATGTTAATGGTAACTCTCGAAAGAACTATTTAAATAAAACCACAGACATTTCGATAAGCTCAATATAACAGTTTTTACAATACTTTAAGATTTAATAAACGCTAAAATATCGTTATTAATGGTTTCTGCCTCTGTTGTTGGCATACCGTGAGGAAAACCCGGATAAGAGATCAGTTTTCCGTTTTGCAGCAGTTTTGCCGCTCTTGGTGCCTGGTTGAAAGGAACGATCTGGTCGTCTTCTCCATGCAATACCAATACCGGAATTTCTACGCTTTTCAGGTCTTCTGTAAAATCTGATTCCGAAAATGCTTTGATTCCCTCATAATGTGCCAATACAGAACCCATCATGCCCTGGCGCCACCAGTTGTGTTTAATTCCTTCCTGAACTGTTTTGCCATCGCGATTCCAGCCGTAAAATGCAACTGGGAAATCGTAGAAATATTGTGCTCTGGTAAAGCCGGTGCCCTGACGGATTTCATCAAATATCGCCAATGGCACACCTTCCGGATTGCTTTCGTTTTGGATCATGATCGGCGTTACGGCACTGATTAAAACTGCTTTTGCAACGCGACCTTTTCCATGTTTTGCAACGTAACGGATTACTTCACCACCACCGGTTGAGTGGCCAATGTGGATCGCATCTTTCAGGTCGAGTGCTGCTGTTAGTTCTGCAATATCGGCTACATAGGTATCCATATCATTACCATTGGCACTTTGACCTGAGCGACCATGTCCACGGCGGTCATGCGCAATCACCCGATATCCCTGTTTCAGGAAAAACATCATTTGGGTATCCCAGTCATCCCCAGATAATGGCCATCCATGATGAAAAACGATTGGTTGTCCTGTTCCCCAATCTTTGTAATAAATTTCAGTTCCGTCTTTTACTTTGATCGTACTCATAGCTTTTTTATGATTAATTTTAATTGTTTAAAGCAGTTTTTG
This sequence comes from Pedobacter sp. R-06, assembly GCF_049913135.1. Lineage (NCBI taxonomy): Bacteria > Pseudomonadati > Bacteroidota > Sphingobacteriia > Sphingobacteriales > Sphingobacteriaceae > Pedobacter > Pedobacter sp. R-06. Next base: position 1,497,074 of record NZ_CP183977.1, read on the forward strand.
CGAATTACCCAAAACTAATAATTGATGTCGAGGTGATCACTAAACTGTATGTTAAGTTTCGTGCTTCCAATATTACAATTTGTGATCCATTTTATTAAGTATTTGGTTTTTAGGTATTTGTTGTTTGTTTGTTGGTTTTTCATTTGCGCTATTTCGTTAATTTACGTTAGTTGTTTGGTGGAATCGATTTTTCTGAATAATTTTTGATTATGCTTTAACGGAGATAATTGTATGGATTAAACCAACAAGCTGGCGCATTAGTTTCTGGTCTTATCATATTACTAGTTTATTGTTTGCTTAGCAGTTTCAGCGACTATTCAAGGTAAAATCACGTCATATCGTTAGTTGTTTTGTTGGAACAACAATCCTTTTAAAGCTTAAATAACTGGTTATTTGTTGATTATATTTATGGTTTATTCTTTGTGAGAGAAAACGCTATGCATTACACCCTTCTTCAGTTTCTTATTTTACTTTCAGTAGCTTTCCTATTAATCATGTTGGCACAAAAGGTAAAAATTTCCTATCCCATATTTTTAGTGCTGGCGGGTTTGGGCATAAGTTATATTCCAGGTATTCCTGCCATGTCGATTGATCCAGAAGTGATCTTCCTGATCTTTTTACCGCCCTTACTTTATGAGGCTGCCTGGTATACCTCGTGGAACGATTTCTGGCGTTGGCGAAGACCAATCAGTTTGCTGGCTTTTGGTTTGGTCATCATTACTTCACTGGCCGTGGCATTTTTAAGTTCTTCCATGATTCCTGGTTTTACACTGGCCATGGGCTTTCTGTTAGGCGGAATTGTATCGCCTCCTGATGCTATTGCAGCCACATCGGTACTCAAAAATATAAAGGTTCCCAAACGGATCACCACAATTTTAGAAGGCGAAAGTTTGGTTAACGATGCATCCAGTTTAATTGTACTCCGTTTTGCATTGGCTGCGGTGATTACGGGGCAGTTTTCACTTTCAAATGCGGCTGGCGATTTTTTCTTAAGTACCATAATGGGAATTGTGATCGGTTTGGCCATTGCGCACGTGGTGTACCTGATCCACCGGTTTTTACCCACCACGCCAAGTATCGATGCCGCCATTACTTTAATTTCGCCTTATTTTATGTATCTGGCAGCAGAGCAATTCCATTTTTCGGGCGTTATGGCTGTGGTTAGCGGTGGTTTGTTCTTATCTTATCGTTCGCACGAAATTTTTGTAGATGGGCAAAGTAGGCTGCAGGCCATCAATGTTTGGGCAACACTGACCATTATCCTTAATGCTTTGGTATTTATTTTGATCGGATTGGAATTACCTATCATTATGGCTGGTTTAGAAGGCTATTCGCTTTGGGAAGCCTGTAGTTATGGCCTGATTATTAGTGCGCTCGTTATCGTGCTGCGCATTGCATGGATTTATCCGGTAGCCTTTGTTCCTAGATGGTTATTTAAGAAAGTGAGGGTGCGGGAGGCTCATCCCGGGTGGAAAGGGCCGTTGATTATCGGTTGGGCAGGAATGCGGGGCGTAGTTTCATTGGCTGCTGCACTTTCATTACCGCTTACCACTGCAGCCCACATTAATTTCCCACACCGCAACCTGATCATATTTATCACATTTGTGGTTATTTTGGTTACGCTGGTTTTTCAGGGGCTTACTTTGCCTTACATTATCAAGATGATTCATATTGAAGAAATTGATCCGTTGGTGCCCGATGAGCAACAGGAAGCCAGCATTAAACTCCGCCTTTTAAAGGTTTCTTTAGACTACTTAGAAGAAAAGTATGTTGAAGAGACTGAGGGGATAGCTTTAGTAAAAGGCTTGAAAAATGAACTGGAAAACAGTTTAAACCATGCATCCAGAAGGTTAGAGTCGATGGAGTGCGAAGCAATCGAAAATGCCGAAATGGAAGTGTATAATCATATTTTAAAAGACATTTATCACATACAGCGGCAAGAGCTGCATAAAATCCGCAGGGAAAAAGGATTTAGCGATGAGGTAATTAGAAAACAGGAAATGCAGATTGATTTATCAGATACCAAAATTCCACATGTCAAAGGAGCCTTAAAAAAATAGATTATTTCAATTTGCGCTAATTAAATGAAGCTATTTAACAAATTCGAATTTTATTCCTAATTTTTTAATTTTCGAATTTAACGTAGTTGATGGAATATTCAGGATTTCTGCCGCTCCACCAGCTCCAAAAACCTTTCCTTTGCACATTTTCAAAATGTTCAATATATGTTCCCGTTCCATTTCTTCCATCGTTTTGATTTTGAAATGATTATCGCCGGAAAAACTTGTGGTGGGTGCCGAATTAGGAAGGTCAATTTTAGTGATCGTTTCTCCTTCGGTTAACAACATCGTTCTTTCAATTAAGTGTTCCAATTCTCTGATATTTCCAGGCCAGTCGTATACCTGTAATTCGTGCAGGGCTTCAGTAGAGATTCCGGTCACAGCAGATGAACTTTTTTTGCCGTATTTATAAATGAAGTAGTTCGCCAGCGCCGGAATATCTTCCTTACGTTGCCTTAAGGCAGGTAATTCAATAGGGAAAACATTTAACCGGTAGTATAAATCCAGGCGGAACCTGCCTTCAGATACTTCTTTTTCAAGGTTCCGGTTGGTGGCGGTTATAATCCTGACATTTATCTTTTTAGTATAATTTCCGCCTAAACGCTCAATTTCTTTTTCCTGAAGCACCCTTAATAATTTTACCTGTGCCTCTAATGGGAGTTCGCCTATCTCATCTAAAAAGATCGAACCGCCATCTGCCTGTTCAAATTTACCGATCCGTTTTTCGTTCGCACCTGTAAACGCACCTTTTTCATGTCCGAAAAGCTCTGATTCAATTAAGGATAAAGGTAATGCTGCACAGTTTACGGTAATTAATGGTTTGTTTTTACGGGGAGATAATTTATGGATAGTCTGGGCGATTTTTTCTTTACCGGTACCACTTTCTCCCAGAATCAATACCGAAGTATCATCTGGTGCGACCAGTTCTAATTTTTTGAAAGCCGTATGTAATAAGGTGCTATTCCCGATAATGCCATGAAAATCTTTCGGAATTTCAAGGGTCTCTTTTTTAACAATCGGCTCTTCAACTGTAGGTAAGTTTGGTGCAGGAACTTCTATGGCAATATCCTTTCCGTAAATAACCCGGTCTAAAACCAGCTCCAGGCTTTTCTTAAACTGATTAATAACTCCGGTATGCACTTTTGTATATAAATCAGAAAGGTGGTTGATGAAAACGAACTGGAAAAACTCGCCATTCCTGTCAATTTCGGTAACCAGGGCAGATTCAAACTGGTAATGATCAGAAAGGGCTTGTACCCACGGGCTGTCCATCCTCAGTTTTCTAAAGTCATAACCGTTAAAAATCGATTTTCCATTATGAACAAGCGCAGTGCTGTTCCATGTCTTAAAATCGCGATTAGAAACTTTAATGTCTTTCAATAAAGTTTCATTATTGAGCGTGCTAAATTTGCCATCAGGCGAACGCATGATATTGATGTCTTTTGTAGTCGTCCGGGGATTTGATTTGGTGATCCAAAGGAAATCGAAAGGTACAACCGGATGCAAAACAGTACTGATTTGTTTCAACCGTTCCGAAATCGGTTCCTGCTTTTCTACAATATATTCAATTTGTTTGTGTAACGATGGCGCTGTATGTTGATTGTACTTTAAATTTTGCTCGTGCCTGTAACGGGCAATATCCAGCATCACCATCAGGTCTTTCTCCCGAAAAGGCTTTACCAGGAAACCGTGTGGTAAGGTTGCTTTGGCGGCCTCCAGAATTCCCTGGTTGGTATTTGCGGAAATATAAATAAATGGAATTCCTATTTCGGTAAGTTGCCCGGCTAAATCAATTCCTGTTTTGTCGCCCTGCAAAAAGATATCCAATAATATCCAGTCGGGTTCTTTAGTCGCGATTAACTCAAGCGCCTTTACCACCGATGGTGCTATCCCGCACACTTTATAGCCTGCTTTTTCGAGCATGATCCTCAGATCGTTGGCTACAATAAATTCATCTTCTACAATTAAGATTTTCTGTTTCATTTTCTATTTCAGGCGGGGATAATGTAAAAACCAGCAGATCAATACAATCATTTCAAGTCAAGAAAAATACCAATCCATAAGTTTTTGTATATCAGTGGTTTGTTGTGTTGGTCCTTCTTTGAAATTCATGATATATCGTCAATTTACTAAATGTCATTAACGTTTTATATTCAGCTTTTTAATTTTAGAATTTAATGTTGTTGCGGGGATGCCCAAGAGTTCGGCCGCACCACCGCTGCCTGCAACCTTTCCTTTACAACGCTCTAAAACCCTGATGATATGATCTCTTTCGTTATCGATAATTGTTTTTATTCCATTTTGGGTAAGGGGCTCCTCATTTTTAATTCCAAGCTCCAAATGTTCTGGATTAAGTTTTCCATTCGATGAAAGCAGTATGCTCCTCAGCATCACATGTTCCAATTCTCTGATATTGCCTGGCCAATCATACAACATCAGCCGATCCATAAAATCAGCGGGAATTTCAGAAATGTTTTTTCCTAATGCCTTTGCATGTTTCTGAACAAAATATTCAGCCAATAGTGGGATGTCTGTTTTTCGTCGGCAAAGCGGAGGAACGTGTATTGGAAAAACATTAAGACGATAGAAAAGATCAAGCCTGAACCTGCCTTTTGCGATCTCTTTCTCCAGATTGAGGTTTGTTGCCGCGATTATCCTCAAATCGACTTTAATAGGTTGTTTGCCACCAATCCGCTCAATTTCCTTCTCCTGCAACGCACGGAGAAGCTTTGCCTGAAGGTCGAAAGGCATTTCTCCGATTTCATCAAGAAAGATGGTGCCTCCATTCGCCTCCTCAAATTTGCCGATTCTGGTGTTCACAGCCCCTGTAAATGAACCTTTTTCGTGACCAAATAAAATAGATTCAATCAAATCGGCTGGTAGAGCAGCGCAATTTACGGCCACCATCGGTTTTGTGTTTCGATGCGATAGACGGTGAATGCTTTTGGCAATTTCCTCTTTTCCTGTTCCGCTATCTCCGGTAATCAATACCGAAGTGTCGGTTGGTGCAACAATCTTGATCTTATCTAAAACACTCAGTAAAGCCGTGCTTTTACCGATAATATTTTCAAAATCTTTTTTAGCTAAAGGATAGTCGCTTTCCTGATGTAAGACTGATTCCGTTCCGGCTTTTTCAAGTTCGATAATATGCGCCAATTTTTTCGCTAAGGTGCCTGATAAAAAATTAAGCAGCTCCATGTGGGCGGGTTGGTAAATATTTTCGGTTCTGCTGTAAAATGAGAAGCTGATTTGATCGCCATTTTCGAGGTAGAAGGTTTTAACCAGATTGGAATAAAGATGATAGGTGGTGGCGATTAAGTTTTTCATTGGAGCGGCCCTTTTAACCTCTTCAAAATCATCACCAATGTAAATGGCATCAGCGGTGGTTTCTGGTACCAGTTGATTGATGGTATTGTATTCTGCCTTGCTTAAACCTGTATATTTTAAAAACTCGTTTGCTGTAAATAAATCATACTGATTAAAGTTTTTTCTAGTGATTCCAATTTCGCTATATCGTTTTCCATCTTTCCCAATACCCGAAAGTGCAATAAAATCAAAAGGGATATAAGGTTGAAAGGCACTTGCGATAGCTAATATTTTCTTTTGCCAGGTTAAGGATTTCATTGAAATATCTACAATAAAATCCTGCATAAAGCGCTCGCTGCTCATTTTCATGTTAATGCTGTTTTCCCTGCGGTACCTGGCAATATCAATGCTTAATAAAATATCCCGGTCACGGTAAGGCTTAACAATAAATCCGTAAGGGCAGGTAGACTTTGCAGCCTCCAGCACTTTCTCATTCGAATTTGCGGAGACATAAATAAAAGGGATTTGACTTTTCATTAAATCATGCGCCAGATCAATGCCGGTTAACCTGCCTTTTAAGTAAATATCCAAAATAACCAGGTCTACCTGATGTTTTTCCAATAAGACCTGTGCATTTTTTACAGAATCAGCAATGCCAACAACCTGGTAGCCGGCACGCTGCAAAATCATCTGCAGATCGTGCGCAACGATAAACTCATCTTCAACGATTAGAATTTTTTCAGTCTTCATCTCTAATTAATCTTTCAACAGGAATAAATCTTCATTTTTGTTCATAAAAGTCAGGCGTAAGGAGACACCGTCTTTGCTTTCCATCGAGAAAATGCCATCAATTTGGGCACTTAATCCCTTCATCAAAATAATACCCAGTGTGTTGCTCTGTTCATAATCAAAGTCGGCGGGTAAACCAATGCCATTATCCTTAATAAACAGTTGATAATGATCTCCTTGATATTCTTTTAGGGTAATGCTCACTTTTCCGCCATGCCTATCAGGGAAAGCATATTTGAAAATATTGGTAATCGCCTCGTTAATAATTAAGCCAAGTGGAACAGCTTTCGAAATATCCAGTTCGAGATTTAAAATGTCTAATTCAAAGCTGATCTTTTTATCGTCGTTCAGGCTTTCCTTTAAATATTCGACCAATTCTACAATGTAAGGCCGAATGTTGATGGTAGCCAGATTTTCTGTTTGATAGAGCTTTTGATGAATCAACGCAATACTTTTCAAACGGTGCTGACTTTCTTTTATGGCCTCAATTGCCGATAAATCTTCCAGGTAATAACTTTGGCTGTTTAGTAAACTCATTGTTAATTGCAGGTTATTTTTAACCCGATGGTGTACTTCCTTAATTAAGCTTTCTTTCTCTTCAATTAAATTGTTTTTTTGTTGAATATTTACTTCAAGTTCGGCGTAGGCAAGATCTATATCTGCTTTTTTCCTGACTAAAGTATCATGAAGTTTCTTTTTCAACCGAAATCTGCCATAGATTAAAACAAGCACGATAGTTAAAAAAGCCAACCCAGCGATAGTGGCATTTTTGATCCATTGAATGCGGTTAAGTTCCTGACTTTGTAATTGTGATTTCTTTCTGAGGATTTCATTCTCATTTTCCTTTTGCGAAGCCTGGAATTCGATCTTCAGTCGCTCAATGGTGTTTAAATTCTCCTGGCTAAGCATAGAATCTCTAAGCTTATGAAAGGTTTGCAGGTGAACAATAGCCTCTGCCGGACGATCTGTAGATACATCTATTTTGTAAAGAATTTCATTTAACCTGATCTGCCTTGGTAAGGTCATGCTGATCTGGTTTTCTCTTGCTTTTTCTGCAAATTGTAAAGCAAGTCCGTATTTGTTCTGGGCAAAGTAAAATTCGCTTACAGAGAAGAAAACTGAAGTTTGGAAAGTGTTGGAATATGTTTTTAATGTAGCATCTTCCAGCAGTTTATCGAAATATTGTTTAGCCAGATCGTACTTTTTTAATGCAGCATAACACTCGCCAAATGCCAGAAATATAAAATACTCGTGTCCGCTGGAGGGATTATTTACTTCTTTCCATGTTTTTTGCAGTATGGCGAGTGCTTTTTTGGCTTCTCCCAGTTTGATCATTTGACTTGTAATGGCATAAGCAGTAACAAAGCGGAAAGGATCTTTTTTATCGTTACCATCAAGGGTTTTACGGTACCAGGCAATACTTTCTTTAGCTTTACCCATAGCCTCATAGGCAGAACCTACTCTGTTTAAGTAGGTGCCGAGTACCTCCTCATGACTGCTTTGAGCCGTTTTTACACTCAGTAAAGCATAATTTAAGGCCTTGCTCAGTTCTCCTTTACGTTCGTAAACTGCGGAAAGTAAATCGTAAGCCATTGGGAGGTCAGGGAGTTTAAATTTTTTATCCAGTGCTATAACCTCAAAAAGCTCTTTTATCGATAAATCAAATTTTTCTTCCTCTAAATGAAAGTCGGCCATTGTTTTCAGGAGCGTTGCTTCTCTGTATTTTTCCTGGAAAGAGGTGCCGATTTCTTTGTATAAGGCATGTGCAGTGGCGGCCCGGTTATAAAATGTTCTGTTTTTATAGTCCGAAACGGTATCGGGAACATTGACGTAATATGCATACCATGCGCTGGCTTCAAAACGTTTATTGCCCATTTTTTTTGCAACGGCAATTGCCTTTTCGTAGGTGAGTGCCTGCTGCACCCGCAAATGTTTTTTGTTTAAAAACCGGGCATAAAGCATAAGTGTTCGGAATTCCCAGTTTAACGATTGGAGCTGCATGCTTAAGGTGCGTGCTTTTTCCAGGTAAGGTAATGACTTGGCTAAATTTGCTGGCTGGTTTTCTTGTTGATTAATGAAATGATTGGCAATTTTGATCAGGTATTTAACCCGGTTTGTATCAGGCTCAGTATCTGCAAGAAGTTTGTTTAGCGTTTGCAGCGAATCTTTAGCATTTATATTGTTTACCTGATTTCTGGCTGAACTGTTATTGCTCTTAATGAGAATTAAAATAAAAGAACCAAGTACAACAAAGAAAACCACCATTTTATTGATGTGCTTTACTGTTCCGGCTTTTTTAAGCAATCTATTTAATTCGATCATCAATTTTACTTATCAGGATGTGCTCCCGTTTAATTTTAAATTTTTTAATTTTTGAGTTAAGTGTCGTAGGCGGGATGTGTAACATTTCGGCAGCCCCACCAACGCCTGATATTTTGCCCTTACAATGTTTTAATATTGATAAGATATGGTCTCGCTCGTTTTCGTGAATGCTCTTGATTTTTTGCTCTTCCGAACTGTTAGTGGCTTCATTTCTATCTATTTTAGGCAGGTGGATCTCTTTTAGTATGTTGCCCGATGTTAATAGTATGCTGCGCTCAATCAGGTGCTCCAGCTCCCTTACATTTCCTGGCCAGGGGTAGAGCATCAGTTTGTTCAAGGCGCTTTTGGAAATGGCGTTTACCTGCCGGCCGGTTTTTTTGGAAAGGCGTTCAATGAAGAAGGCTGTTAGCTGCGGGATGTCATCCAGCCGATCCCGTAGCGGCGGAATTGAAATTGGAAATACGTTTAACCTGTAAAAGAGATCACTCCTGAAATTTCCTTTTTCTATCTCTTTTAACAGATTCCTGTTGGTGGCAGCTATAATTCTAACATTTGTTTTAATTACTCCCTTACCACCAATCCTTTCTATTTCCTTTTCCTGTAGTGCTCTAAGTAGTTTCACCTGAAGGTCTAGCGGGAGCTCGCCAATTTCATCCAAAAACAGCGTGCCGTTATGGGCCAGTTCGAATTTTCCGATCCGCCGTTCTGTTGCGCCTGTAAAGCTGCCTTTTTCATGTCCGAAAAGTTCACTTTCGGCCAGGCTAGCGGGGATTGCGGCACAATTGATTTTAACCATCAGTTCATTGTGGCGAAGTGATGAATTGTGTAAAGCCCTTGCGATGAGTTCTTTTCCAGTTCCTGTTTCTCCAATAATCAATACAGTACTATCAGTGGCTGCCACGGCATCTACCAGGTGAAAAATGCTTTTTAACGATTCGCTTTGCCCGATGATCTCCGTATGGTTGTATTTATGTTGGATCTCTTCTTTCAGGTAACTTTTCTCATCTTCTAATTTTTGTTTGTATTGGTTGATTTCTGCAAGTTGCAGTTCAATTTTTTCATTGGCCAGGATGTTCGATATGGCTATTGAAATTTGTAGCGAAATGCCCTGAAGTAAATCAAAATAAATATTCGATAATGAGTTTGCATTTTTAATATATAGGTAAAAGAAACCGATACAGCCCGATCTGTCGACCATTTTGAGCCCGATCATTTCTTTAATGCCTTTATTATGCCAAAATTCCAGCCAGGCAGGCGCATCATCCCACCTTAAAACTTCTTCAACATTGAAAACAGTTGGTTTTTCCGATGAAATTATCGCCCTGCACATACCGTCATCGAGTGTATATTTCTTAGATGATTCTGGCGCTATACCTGTAGTTTTAAGGAAATCTTCTTTTTGGTTGTAGATAAAAGCACTATGTGTTTCCTGGTCATCATTAATTAAACAGATGACGAAATCATCAAAATCAAATAGTTTTTTTAGCTTTTGATCGATGACATCAAAGAGATCGAGTTTGTTGCGGATAGAGGCAATGGAATTGCTTAACGATAGCAAAACTGCATTTTCCCTTTCTTTTTGTTCAAGTTTTTTAAATAAGCGTGCATTTTCGATTTCAAGTGCTGCCGCTCCATCAATATTTAGGGTGGCATGTTCTTGATTTTGAATTTCAGATAAATTGCCCTTGCTTTCCATGTTGCTAAAGTAAGGTTTATAATTTTAATTAATGATTTTTTGTTCGTTAAATTGGTAGCGAAATTTCGTTAGTTGTTTTTGTTTTATATTGATTTTTAATGTGTTATAATGATTTTTTATGTTGATATGTTTTTTTATTTTTCGTTATTATGCAGGTGATCAATTAATTTATCCCGCAGATTTAGGAGATTTCTGCAAAATCATATCTAATATCTGTGCAATAATCCCGCGCATCGTCCTGCTGAACTTGTTTCAGCATTTTTCCAATCAAATCGTCATGGCTAAATAGACCCTGATCCCGAATCTTCGAAACAGGATGACGATCCGATGAAGAACGAATGCACTATGGACGGCGCTTTCTAATCAAAAAGCTGTTAAACCAGTTGATTATGCACCCAACTTTGTGCGCTCAGTGCATTTCCTTCATTTTATCTGTGGTTAAAAAACAAGTTTTGATTTAAGTACCCTTTGCGGTAAAACAAAACATAAAATTCGTAAATCAACGATATATGGTTAATCATATTTTATGCTTTTTTGTGTAAGTTGTTGATTTGTAGTTGTTTGTTTGGTGGTATGTTTCTTGGAACAGTGAGGGAAACAAAAAATATTTAATTATGAAACCATCACCAGACTTATTATCTCCAGAAAACCACGCATTGGTATTAATCGATTTTGAAGGACAAATGGCTTTTGCGACCAAAAGTATCTCTATTACCGAACTTCGTACCAATGTGGCTATTATCTGTGGTGCATCTAAAATTTTTAACGTACCCACTATCGTAACCACAGTTGCTGAAGAATCGTTTGCTGGCCCTGTTTTTCCAGAGATTGAAGAATTTTATCCCCAGGCTACCTCAAATTATATCGATAGAACTTCGATGAACACCTGGGAGGATGAACCGGCTTACAAAGCAATCACTGCAACCGGAAAAAAGAAACTTGTATTGGCCGGTCTTTGGACAGGTGTTTGTATCGTTGGTCCAGCTTTATCGGCCTTATCAGAAGGTTTTGACGTTTTCGTAATTACTGATGCCTGCGGAGATGTAAGCAATGAGGCACACGAGCGTGCAGTTCAACGAATGGTGCATGCAGGTGTAAAACCGGTAACTTCTGTTCAGTACATCCTTGAACTTCAAAGAGATTGGGCAAGAACAGAAACTTACGAACCTGTAACCACTTTAATGAAAAAATATGGCGCAGGTTATGGCATAGGCATACAGTATGCACACAAAATGATAAAACACTAATCCTCATTTACATAAAATGAGAACTGATTATCCCCATTTGGCATTCGTTGTTGCAATCTGTTTTTGCTTATCAACAACAGTGGCTTTCGCCCAAGGCATTAAGCTTATGCGCTACGATGAGGATTATAGCAATTTGAAAGATTCGGACAGGAACTTTTATAACACTTTTAAGTTCCTGCCGCTTTCGGTAAACAAAAAAGTATACCTCAGTTTTGGTGGTGAGATCAGGGAGGAATATGGAGGGAAAATCAACGAAGATTGGATCAAAGACCAGGGTTTTAATTATTCTTTTTTACAGCGCTATTCGCTTTATGCCGATTTAAATATTGGTAAAAGACTGCGGTTTTTCGCCCAGGTAAACAGTGCGCTTGAAAACGGTAGTAAATATGGACCATCTCCGGTTGATGAAGACCAGCTTGCCGTTCAAAATCTTTTCGCAGAATATAGGATACTTAAAGATTCGTTAAATAAATTAACGGTTCGGGTGGGCCGGCAGGAAATTAATTACGGTTCGGGCCGGTTAATTTCTGTGCGGGAGGGCACTACGGTGCGGCAATACTTTACAGGAGCCAAGCTGATGTATGTAACACCACGGTTTTCGTTAGATGCATTTGTTTTAGAAGCCGATGAAGTTAATTTTGGGGTATTCGATAATCGCCCCAGCCATCAGGCCAATCTTTGGGGTGCTTATTCCAACCTCAATATCCGGAAAGGTGGAAACTTCGATTTCTATTATTTAGGTATCAGGCGTGATGATGCTGAATTTGAAGAAGGTATAGCAAAAGAAGTGCGGCATACAGTAGCTACCCGGTATTGGAAAAGCGGCGGGGGTTTTATCTATAATGTAGAAGCAGCGTATCAATTTGGCAGTTTTGGAAATGGCAATATCAATGCCTGGACGATGGCTATTGAATTGGGTTATACTTTCGAGCAAACCAGGTTTAAGCCATCCATCAACCTTCGGAATGATTATATTTCAGGCGACCGGAAGGCAGGGGATGGAAAGCTACAGACCTTTAACCCTTTATATCCGAAAGGAGGATATTTTGGCTTTAACCCGCTCATAGGACCATCGAATTTAATTGATCTGCATCCATACTTAACACTAGCCTTAACTGATAAATTAAGCGTTCAGGCTGATGTTGTTTTCAATTGGAGGTATTCCACAAATGATGGCATTTATCGCCCGAGCGGAAATTATAACACGGCAGGTTCCCTTTCTAATCACCGCTTTATCGGTACCACGTATCTGCTAAGTGCAGATTATAAAGTCAATAGCAACCTTTCATTTAGTTGTGGGGGACAATATTTCAGGGTAGGTGATTTTATAAAAGATATCGTACCGCTCTGGGACAATTCAAAGTTTTTTAATGCTCAGGTATCATACAAATTTTAAACAATAAGAAAATGAAAAATAACTTCACTAAACAATCAATAACAACTATCCAAAACTTCAGGCTAGCCATTATCATATTTGCTGTATTTGTTACAGGAACAGCATTTGCACAAAGCACCACCGCAATAGGAACGGCTAAAGTTTGGGGCACAGTAGATGGAGTGGCCATCGAAGGTGTTGTTCAGGGACCATCGGCACAGGTTAGCGATTTACAGATTGCCTGTGTTTTCGAATACACCGAAGGAGATATTTTTAATTCGCCACCCGCACTTCCGCCAGCTTTAAATGGTTTGGTACACCTAGATCAGGATATGAAAGGTTTAATCACCGAAATCCGCAAAAGCGGGAAGTTTTTGGGGCACGCTAACGAAACCATTTTAATTTCTCCACCAAAGGGCACCATAGGTGGCAAACGCCTGCTTTTAATCGGTCTTGGCGATCGGAATAAATTTACACCAGAACTGATGACCGGAGTAGGCAGCATTGCCATGAGAGAAGCGCTTAAACTTGGTGTAAACAATTTTTCTTTTGCAAGTGATTTAAAAGATGCAGGGATCGATTCGCCAACGGCATTGGTTGCCGGTAATGTTGTAAAAGGCATTTTCGAAGCCTACAGAACCCAAACCTGGTTAAAAGCAAAGAACATGGCAACCTTTAATCCAGTAGCGAAAGTCATCCTTTTAGCAGGGCCGGCATTTTTTACCACCGCCGGAGAAGGCATTCAGGATGCAATTGCTGCCATTAAAAACTAAGATCTTAAAATCTAAATAGAAGATACCATGACTGCAGATATCATTTTATTCAATGGTAAGGTTCATACCATTGCGAAGCAAAAGGAAGAAATAACAGCTGTTGCCATTAAAGATGGCAAGTTTATCGCCGTTGGTCGTGATAGCGACATCATGAATTTTTCGGGTTCTGCAACGAGGCTGATTGATCTTGGCAAAAAACGGGTAGTCCCTGGGATTAACGACTCACATATCCATTTAATCCGTGGTGGGTTAAATTTCAATCTGGAATTGCGCTGGGATGGTGTTCCATCACTGGCCGATGCCTTGCGGATGCTGAAGGAGCAGGTAGATATTACACCGTCTCCACAATGGGTGCGCGTAGTTGGAGGCTGGTCTGAGTTTCAGTTTGCCGAAAGAAGGATGCCTACACTCGAAGAGATAAATGCCATAGCACCTGAAACGCCTGTGTTTATTCTGCATTTATACGACCGTGCTTTTATGAACCGTGCTGCACTTAAAGCCGTTGGATATACAAAAGATACGCCTGCGCCTCCGGGCGGAGAAATCCAGAGAGATGCTAATGGGGAACCTACCGGATTGATTATCGCGAGCCCGAATGCGATGATTTTATATTCTACACTGGCAAAAGGACCAAAACTTTCTTACGAACATCAGGTAAATTCTACCCGTCATTTTATGACAGAACTGAACCGTTTCGGTATTACCAGTGTAATTGACGCTGGTGGAGGTTTTCAAAATTTCCCTGACGATTATAAAGTCGTAAACGAATTGAATGAGCAAAAACAACTTACTGTTCGTATTGCTTATAACTTGTTTACCCAACGCCCAAAACAGGAATTTGAAGATTTTGACAATTGGACCAATACCGTAAAACTTTATCAGGGAGATGATATGTACCGTCACAACGGGGCAGGCGAGATGCTGGTTTTCTCGGCAGCCGATTTCGAAGATTTCCTGCAGCCAAGGCCAGACCTCTCCGATAATATGGAGCCCGAATTGGAACGTGTGGTGCGTTTACTGGTCGAAAAAAGATGGCCCTTCAGGCTTCACGCCACTTATAATGAGAGTATCAGCCGCTTTCTAAATGTTTTCGAAAAAGTAAATAGAGATATTCCTTTTGCAGGTTTGCCCTGGATTTTTGATCATGCTGAAACCATCGACGAACGGAACATTGAACGTGTAAAAGCTTTAGGTGGTGGTATAGCGATCCAGAGCAGGATGGCTTATCAGGGCGAATATTTTACTGAAAGATATGGTGCAAAAGCTGCCTTACAAACGCCGCCGGTAAAAAAGATGCTCGAAATGGAAGTTCCTGTTGGCGGAGGCTCTGATGCCACACGCGTAAGCAGTTACAATCCATGGGTTTCGATGTTTTGGTTAACTGCCGGTAAAACAGTTGGTGGCTTGAAAATCTACAGCGAAGAAACCGTTTTATCAAGAGAAACTGCTTTAGAACTGTACACCAGGGGCAGCGCCTGGTTTTCGAACGAACAACAAAAAAAAGGCGATATCGAAGTAGGCATGCTTGCAGATTTAGCCGTTTTAAATCACGATTACTTCGAGGTTGCAGATGAGCAGATCAAAAGTATCGAATCTGATTTAACCCTAGTTGATGGCAAAATTGTGTATGCCAAAGGTGATTTCTCTTCTTTTTCTCCGCCAAAAATCCCGATTCTGCCCGATTGGTCGCCAACTAAGAGCTATAACGGATACTATTCTCAGGCTACTCACAAAACAAATCAGCAGGGAAAAACAAAAGCTGCAAATGGAACCGATTCGGTTTTATCGATGGTGCATTCTTGCGTGGGTAGCTGTAATGTGCACAATCACAACCATGATGCGGTAAGGACAAGTAACCTCCCTGTAAACAATTACACCGCATTTTGGGGTGCATTGGGCTGCTCATGCTTTGCTTTTTAAACTATGGAAAATATCATCAAATACCTGTTGTATTCTGATTTGGGATCAGACCTTAACAATTGGGCGATACTGATTTTCAGGGTGCTGCTCATGCTCGAACTTTTTAGGGTTCATGGAATGAAAAAGTTCCGTGTTCAAAATGGAGAGAAGGAGCATGTGCCCAATCCCCTGGGGCTGCCCGATAAACTGAATGGTTTAGTGGCTACATTTTCGGATACCATTGTGCCATTTCTCGTTGCCATAGGTGTTGGAACCAGGCTGTTCCTTCTGCCATCTATAGGCGTAACGGCCATCGGGTACTTTGTAGTGCACAGAAAAGATTCAGTTGAGGTACGCGATGTGCCTTACATGTATACACTAGCCATGCTCTTTTTATGGGTAATTGGACCTGGCACTATTTCAATAGATCATTATTTATTCAATACACTTTTTAATTAAAAAACATTAAATCACAAATTATGGAAGCTAAAATTGGAATCAGCGCAGAAAACCTTACAGAAGTTGCACATTCATTGAGCAAAATTCTTGCAGATGAGTACGTTTTATACACCAAAACGCGCAAAGCACATTGGAATGTAGAAGGACCAGACTTTTACAACAAACACAAATTCTTCGAAGCGCAATACACTCAATTGGAAGATATAGTTGATGAAGTTGCAGAACGTATCCGTAAACTCGGTCATTATGCACCAGCATCGCTTAAACAATTCCTAGAATTGACACATTTGACAGAAGACGATCGTGGTAAAAACGATGCACAAACCTACATCAAAATACTGCTTGCCGATCACGAAAGTATCTTGATCCATTTAAGAGAAAACATTGATAATTATGCAGGTGCACTAAAAGACGCCGGAACAAGCGATTACATTACAGGTTTAATGGAAACACACGAAACCATGGCCTGGATGTTAAGGGCGCATTTATCATAAAATCAAAAACAAAATGGAAGAAAAACAGAACAATATCTGGTTTGTAACCCTTGTATTAACGATTATAGCGGGCTATTGCGATAGTATCACTTTTGTTGCTGCCGATAAAATCTTCTCGGCACACGTTACCGGAAACTTTATCGTATTCGCTTATCAAATTATTAAAGGCTCTGATGGCGATGCATGGATCAAACTGCTAACTTTCCCAATATTTATGCTGTCGGTTATGGCTGGAGGCTGGATATCGGCGAGATTTTCGAACAGGCATTTTCTGCTTTTATGCGAAGGAATTATTCTTTTGCTTGGTGGTGCATTAGCATATTCATTAGGTTATATCGATAATGGTGAAGTTACCTGGCCAATGTACCTGGTTACCATGATTGTTGTTTTCGCTATGGGGCTGCAAAATGCCTTTGGGAAACTTTTTGCCAAAGCAACCTATGGGCCAACCACCATGATGACAGGGAATGTAACCCAGTTCGCACTTGACATCAGGTCTTTTTGTAATTCTGGTTTTAAAAACACCGATTTCCGCTCGGGGATAAACAAAGGATTAATCACACTAGGTGGCTTTTTAATAGGATGCCTTCTTGGCGCCTGGATCGGGCAGCTATTTGGTTTGGTGGGTATTGTGCTACCCGGTGTCGCGATGATTATTTGCTATTATAGCACAAAATCAAGCATAAACAATGTTACGCTTTAAATATGCTGGACAGAAATAGTGCAATCATTTTTTTAAACAAGAACATTAAATGTTTGTTAATCACCTTCGTTCTGATCAACCCTGCCTTTGTAAAAGGGCAGGGCATTAGAACGGAAACTGAGGTAAAAGCTGCTGAAATAAAACTGCGCAGGCATGGTCAAACTGAAAATAAGGTCGACTTATTGGTTGATGTGGGTACCTATTACCTCAATTTGCCTGGTGAGATAAAAGCAGATTTAGCCAAGGCGATGAATTTACAGCAACAAGCTTTTATTCTGGCTGGCAAAATTGAATACCCAAAAGGAATAGCCAGGAGTATGGTGCTTAAAGGCAATATTCTCCGCGAATCAGGAGATAAGGCGGGCAGTACTAAAACCTATGAGCAAGCAATCGCTTTTGCCCGTAATATGGATCTAAAAGATCAATTGGCAGCCGCTTATGCTGCCATGGGTACTCTTTTTGGCAATGAGGGAAAAGATCTTGAAAAAAAGATCGGCTACAACGAAAAATCACTGGCCTTATACCGCTTAACAGGCAATAAATTAGAGGAGGGGAATTCACTTAAAAACCTGGGCGATTATTACAATATAAAAGGACAGCCTGCCTATGCCATTAAATTAATGGATTCGTCCCTTGCTGTTTATAACGCCATTGGATTTAAGGAACTGCAGGGTGTTTACAACAATATGTGTATCACCAATATTGGTTTGGGCAACTTTTCCAATGCACTAAAATACGGTTTGCTGGCAGAGAAGACTGCAGATCAACTGGCCGATAC
Source organism: Pedobacter sp. R-06 (assembly GCF_049913135.1). NCBI lineage: Bacteria > Pseudomonadati > Bacteroidota > Sphingobacteriia > Sphingobacteriales > Sphingobacteriaceae > Pedobacter > Pedobacter sp. R-06. Next base: position 1,514,975 of record NZ_CP183977.1, read on the forward strand.
GAGTTTGCAAAGAAGCTCAATAAACAATCATTTAGGTTTAACCTATTATTACCTGCGGAATGATCAGAAAGCACTTGATTATTGGTTGGAGGCCAAGAAAATTGCAGAACGATATAAAGATCCTGGTTATATGCAGACCATCATTGCCAATGTAGCTACTATATTGGTGCGGATGAAAAAGTTCGAAGAAGGAATAGCCGCATTGAAAGAGCTGATTAAAAAATATCCGCCAACTGATACGCAGATGAAACTTCGGATCCCATACATTTTGTTCAACACTTATTACGATATTGAGCAATATGGCAAGGCCGAGCCCTATTTTAAGGAACTGCAAAAGTTTCATCACGATCTGCCTAAAGATGATCCGAATCAGATCTATTTATACCGGAGTATCATCAGGAAATTAATTCACGATAAACAGTTTATAGCTGCCGATGGCTATTTAAAAGAACATGAAAAACAAAGTTTGCAGCAGAAAAACTTATTGGCACTTTCTCAGTTGCACCGGCTTTGGTTCGATGTAGATTCTGCATTGAATAAACCCTGGTCGGCAGTGGCGCACTATAAAACCTATAAAAGATTAACTGATTCTATCTGGAACAACGAAAAGAACAAGCAAATTTCGGGTTTGGAAATTGAATACCAGACTGAGAAAAAGGATAAGGACATTGCATTGCTTAGTCAGAAAAATCAATTGCAGAAAGTTACGATCGAAAATGAGGGCAGATTGAGGTATATATTTATTGCCGGTTTATTAATCGCTGCCATGTTTGTGGGTTTGATTTATAACCGCTATCGTTTAAAAAGGCGCAGCAACCTTATTTTAGAACAAAAACAGGGGGAAATAAATGCGCAGAACGAACTACTCAGAAAAATACTCAACGAAAAAGAATGGCTTCTGCGCGAAATCCATCACCGGGTTAAAAACAACCTGCAGATTGTTATCAGCCTGCTCAATACCCAATCTGCTTATCTGGATAATGAAGATGCTTTAGTAGCGATTAGAAATAGCCAGAACCGGATGCATGCCATGTCGCTCATCCACCAGAAGCTTTACCAATCCGATAATCTGGCAGAAATTGATATGAAATGGTACATCAAAGAATTGGTCGATTACATGATCGAATGTTTTGGTACTGATAAGAAAATCCAGTTTACATTAGAAACTGAGGTGATTAAATTAGATGTTGCACAGGCCGTCCCGCTTGGCTTGATCCTGAACGAGGCCATTAGTAACGTGATTAAATATGCCTTTCCAGCTGATAAAAAAGGTAAAGTACACATTTCTTTCCTGTTTACAGGCGAAGAGATCTGCGAACTTAAAATTGCGGATACCGGAATTGGTTTGCCGGATGGTTTTGATCCGGAAAATACTGAATCACTTGGAATGAGCTTAATGACCGGCCTTACCGAACAGCTTAACGGAGAAATAAAAATGTGGAATGATGATGGCCTTGTGCTTGATGTCATCTTTAAACGCCACAACGAATTAATTACAGAAAGTTCAGCACTATTAATAAATAAAAATTAAACGATATGAATAATAACATTTTAGGTTTGCATCACATTACAGCGATTGCAGGCAATGCACAGCAAAACTTCGATTTTTATACCAAAACGCTAGGTTTAAGATTGGTGAAAAAGACGGTTAACTTTGACGATCCGGGTACTTATCATCTATATTATGGCGATGAAACCGGATCAGCAGGAACCATCCTTACTTTTTTTCCATGGGAAGGAATTGGGCAGGGAACTGAAGGCGTGGGCATGGCGACAGAAATTGGTTACTCGGTACCTGAGGGCAGCCACCAGTTCTGGTTAGAAAGATTTGGTGTAGCAAATGTTAAAACGAAAGAAATTACTGAACGTTTTGGGGAACAGGTATTGGCTTTTAAAGATCCAGATGGTTTGTCGCTGAGTTTAATTGTGCCAAAAACAGCAGATATAAGAACGCCCTGGGAAACTGCCGGGATTAAAAAGGATACCGCGACCAAAGGCTTTCACAGCACCACTTTAACTTTGCAAGGCATCGATGAAACGGCTAAGGTACTCACCGATCTATTTGGTTACCGGTTATTGGGACAAGAAGAAAACCGCTATCGTTTTATTACCGATACAGTAGAAAATGCAGCCATTGTAGATCTGTTGGAAGTTCCGTCTGGCCACAGAGGCAGGAATGCAGCCGGTACCAACCACCATGTGGCATTTCGTGTTAAAAACGAGGATATCCAAATGGAATTGAGGGAGCAGATTCTGAGTAAAAACTTACAGATTACCCCTAAAATCGATCGTGATTATTTCTATTCTTTATATTTCCGCGAACCGGGAGGTGTACTTTTCGAAATCGCTACAGAAAATCCAGGTTTCACCGTTGATGAACCCTTGAATGAGTTGGGCACACATTTAAAATTACCGCATCAACACGAGCATTTACGCGAAGATTTAGATAAATTACTTCCAAAATTAATTTAAAAAAGATGGCACAAGTAAAATTAAACATTCAGGAGGGCGAACCAAGTTCCTTCGATATTTATGATGAGGACGGAAAAGTTGGCGAAATGATTTTTGATATCAAAGATTCAGACTTAACCGTTTACCATACCGAAGTAGATCCGGCGAAAGAAGGAAAAGGTTATGCTAAAATGTTACTCGATGCAATGGTTGCTTATGTACGAGAAAATAAATTGATGGTGATTCCCATGTGTCCTTACGTACACCTTCAGTTTAGACGCCACGAAGATTTGTATGCAGATATCTGGAACAAAATAAAGGAGGAAGAATAAAGATGAAAGAAACTATAAAAGCCGGAAAAAGCCTTGATCAGGCAGAAAAAGTGCTGATCATGATCCACGGGCGCGGCGGAACTGCAGAAGATATTTTATCAATGGCAGAATACCTGAATGTTTCAGGTTTTGCCTTGGTGGCGCCACAGGCAACCAATAATACCTGGTATCCACAGTCATTTCTGGCCCCTCGGGCAGCCAATGAACCTTCCTTGTCAAATGCCTTAAATACCATAAAAGAAACCGTGCTTAATCTGGAAAAAGAAGGTTTTTCGAAAGAGCAGATCTACTTTTTGGGTTTCTCACAGGGTGCCTGCTTAACGCTCGATTATGTTGCAGGCAACGCAGCGCGTTATGGTGGCGTGGTGGCTTTTACCGGTGGTCTTATCGGCGAAGCGGTAGATCACCGCAATTATCATGGCGACTTTGATGGTACACCCATTTTTATCGGGAGCAGCGATCCCGATATGCATGTTCCGGTATCGAGGGTAAAAGAATCAACAACTTTACTCGAAGATATGGGGGCAAGGGTTACCGAGATTATTTACGAAAATATGGGACATACCATCAGTCATTCAGAAATAGCACAGGTAAATAAGCTGATTTTTAACGACTAATTGAGCGAATGGAAAAAGAAACAGAAAGAATAGAGGCTTTTAGCGATGGTGTTTTTGCTATATCGGTAACTCTTCTGGTGCTCGACCTTCATGTGCCAGAAGTAAAAGATGGCAACACCTACAAACAGCTGCTTGAGCAATTAGTGCTCCAGTGGCCGGGTTATATTGCCTTTATCATCTCATTTTTCAGTATTTTCATTATCTGGGTAAATCACCATAAAGTTTTTAAACAGATTTACAAACGAAACACAGGGCTGATGTTTGCCAACGGACTCATTTTGTTCCTGGTTTCGCTTGTTTCTTTTCCCAGTGCCTTATTGGCGAGATTTTTTTTAACAGATTCCAAACAGCTTTCAGTTACCATTTACACCGGCTTATTTGTTTTGATTAACGTGGCTTTTAACCTGCTTTGGCAGCAAGCTACTTCAGATAAAAAATTATTGCGCCCGGGAATAAGCAATGCCGCCATCAGGCAACTCAGAAATAACTATCTGTATGGATTTCCGACGTATTTACTCGCATTTGTACTTTCGTTCTTTTATCCCAATTTCGCGCTGCTGATCTGTGTTCTACTTTGGATATTCTGGGCAGCATCATCTAAGAAAATTAATTTTACCGAAACACCGGCTTTGTAATTAAAAGGATTTAAATTCATAAAACATGTCAAAATATAAAATCGCAATACTTGATGATTATCAGGATGTAGCGAAATCATTTGTCGATTGGACCGTGCTTGCCGAGTACGCCGATATTAAAGTATTTACCGATCATCTTCATGGAGAGGATGAAATTGTAGAACGCTTGAAACACTTTGAAATCATTTGCGTGATGCGCGAACGTACCCCTTTAACTGCAGCTTTACTCATGCAACTGCCTGAGCTGAAACTGATCGTTTCTACAGGTGCCAGAAATCGGTCTATTGATGTTGCTGCAGCTGAAAAATTGCAAATTGAAGTACGTAATACCGGCTATTTAGGTCATGGTGCTTTAGAGCTTACCTGGGCACTCTTAATGGCCATCGCGAAACACATTCCGCAAGAAAATGCCAATCTGCGTGCCGGTGGCTGGCAGCATATGGTGGGTAGTGATTTAAAAGGGAAAACCCTTGGCATATTAGGACTTGGGAATTTGGGTGCAAAGGTTGCTGCAGTAGCAAAAGTTTTTGATATGGATATCATTGCCTGGAGTGAAAACCTAACGCCCGAAAAAGCACTAGCTGGCGGTGCGAGATATGTAGATAAAAAAACTTTATTCCAGGAGTCTGATTATTTAACCGTTCATATGGTGTTGAGCGATAGGAGTAAAGGTATTGTGGGTGCCGAAGACTTGGTACTCATGAAACCAACCGCCTACCTGGTCAATACCTCAAGAGGGCCATTGGTTGATGAAGAAGCACTGATCAAAAGCCTGAAAGAAAATAAGATTGCCGGCGCAGCTTTAGACGTTTTTGATAAGGAGCCGCTTGATGAAGATCATCCTTTCAGAAAGTTAAACAATGTATTGGCTACACCACATATCGGCTTCGTTACCCAAGATACCTATAACCTTTTTTTCAACGACATTGTTAAAGCCTTAATGGATTGGCTGCCAAAACATCTAAAAAATTAAATTTCCATGGTGTCAGATGTTACCATCTGACATGAATAAGAGGTTTTGATGAGTGACTTCGGCATATCGGTTAATAGGTAGGAATGAAGGATCAGCAACCTTAGAAGGTTGCCTTTTCCAGTTTGTGTCCAATGTTATTAAGTTAAGTGTCCCGGTCGCCAGTTTGAGTGTAGTCGAAGACTTCTTGAATTTATAAAACGCAAATAAAAGCCCTTCGACTACGCTACCATTAACAGATTCCCATAGAGATGTCGTCATTGCTGGGGAACGAAGTGAGCTCATGAACGCATTTTAGAAAAAAATTGCAAAATGAATAATCCTAATGAGCACGTTGGTAGCGATCGTTGTGAGATTGCCTCCATATCCATCATCCTGAGGCACCGAGGATCTGCATCTATTAAGTTCACCTTTTCCCTGCTTTCCATTACCTCAAAAAATAATTGAATCATAAATTAACGAAATAAGGTAAGCTTAAAATGTATTTATTTTATTTAATTGTATGATAATCAATTTGTTGATGGTTGGCTTTTGTTTTGAAAGATAAGAGATAGCCCCTAAAGTAGTGGCATGATCAATTATTTTAAAACAAAAACAAATTATGATGAAGTACAATCAACTCATTGCGGTCACTTTACTCGTTTCGGCAATTGGTTTAAGCGCGTGTAAGGAACAGCCGAAAGAAAACAAAGAAGAAACACAAAAAACAGCTACCGAAGGAAGAAAAGAATACTATGAGGTTGCGCCAAATGTAAAACTGCACGTAACTGATTTAGGCAATGGTCCGGCAGTGGTGCTGATCCATGGTTACCCATTAAGCGATGCGTCCTGGGAGTATCAGTACCATGCTCTGGTTAAGGCCGGTTATCGGGCGATTGGGATTACTTTAAGAGGCTTTGGCCAGTCTGATAAACCATTTGGTAAATATGATTATGATCAGTTTGCGGATGATATCAAAAGTGTTTTAGATCAAATGGATATTAAGGATGCGGTAATCGGCGGGCATTCTATGGGGGGTGCAATCGTGTTACATTATGCAGCCAAATACAATGGTGCACACATTAAAAAGCTTGGTTTGTTCTCGGCCGCCGCACCTCGTCACACTAAAACTGCCGATTATCCTTACCCATTATTCACAAAAGAGGATATCAGTAGCTGGGTTGCCCTTAATGATTCAGATCGCCCTGCATTATTGGCTGCGGTTGGAGGTAAATTTGCTTTAAATGCCACTTCACTCTCTCCAGGTATCGGCCAGTGGTTATACTCGATAGAACTTCAATCATCAGCTTATGCAATGGAGCAAGCACTTATTTCTTTAAGAGATGAAGATTTGAGGGCTGATTTAGCAAAAATCAAAATCCCAACTTTAATCATGCATGCAAAAAACGATCACATTGTTGCCTATGCATTAGCGCAACAAATGAATAAAGGAATCGAGGGTTCTAAACTCGTAACCTTTGATAAAAGCGGCCATGCTTCCTTTCTCGAAGAAAAAGATAAGTTCAATGAAGAACTGATCAAATTCATTAAAGAATAATCAATCATTGGTGGATATCGGGCACATTACATGCCGAATATCCACCTTTTAACATTATACATGATGTCAGAAAAACAAAAACTAAGTACCGCCCAGATTCTCATTATGTCAGTAACGGCAGGAATATGTGTGGCCAACGTTTATTACAGTCAGCCTATACTTGGTGCAATTGCCTCATCTTTAAAAATAGATGAGAAATCGGCAGGACTAATTTCGGTTTTATCTCAGGCTGGATACGGTTTGGGCTTATTTTTTTTAACGCCGCTGGGCGATAAAATGGACCGAAAGAAATTAATTCTTTATTTGCAGCTTGCATTGGTAGCAGCTTTGGTTGCAATGGCTTTATCACGAAATTTGGCTATAATTTATGCCTCGAGCTTAGCTGTTGGTTTATTTGCCGTTTCCGCTCAGGTGATTTTGCCTATGGCAGCAAGTTTGGTTTCCGAAAACAGAGGAAAGATAGTGGGAATCATTTTTACGGGTATTTTGGTTGGCGTTTTAGCGGCCAGGGTATTCAGTGGATTCATTACTGAATGGCTCAGCTGGCGTTACGTTTTCGGTATTTCCGCAATAATGGTTGCACTATCAACTATATTAATGCAAACAGATTTTCCTTCAGGTAAAGACCGTTTTGCTGGCAGTTATGCCGAGTTGCTTCAATCAACTTTCGGGCAGTTTAAACGTTTTGAAACTTTGAGAAGAACGGCCTTAATAGGTGCGCTAACTTTTGGTACCCTAAGTTCATTTTGGATTGCTTTAACTTTTCATCTTAGCGGTGCCCCATTTAATTATCAAACCGATACCATAGGTTTATTTGGCCTGTTAGCTGTCACCGGTGCTTTATTGGTTCCACTCTTTGGGAAACTTTCTGATGCTGGCGGAAAACCAAAGCGTTCGCTCATTATTACGCTGTCTTTGGTTATCGCGAGTATTCTGGTATTAAAAGTTTTTCCTTTTTCGGTGATTGCGCTTTCAGTTGCTGTGGTATTGTTAGATATAGGTGTGCAGGCCACCCAGGTAACTAATATAGCACTAATTTATAGCCTCGATTCAAAAGCCAATAGCAGGATCAATACGGTTTACATGACCTGCTATTTTATCGGTGGTGCAACCGGCGCCTTAGTTGGGTTAATCTGCTGGAAAATGGGCGGCTGGGAAATGGTAACCTGGCAGATGATTACTTTTGCAGCGCTTGCATTTTTGATGGTCATCATTGGAAAGGATAAGGAAAGATGATGTTTTGGGGCGTGTGATGCCCCATTCAATCACTTCATTATCAATCGCTGGATCATTCGGGTCTTCTACTTTATTTCGTATCCAAAATCGCCTTTTAGCGAAATATCGTGAGCCATTTATCTTCATGGCATTGCCAGTAAAGCAATAACGCCATATTCCTGCCTTTGGCATGTTCTTTGACTTCGCGGGTTTGAACAGTAAGTAAAAACCAATCCCTGCCGAATCAATCCTTCAATCGCTCAGTGATGATGAATGATTATCCGGATGTTGTTCGCTTTGGTGATGGTCTTAATTTCATTCATCCAATTCCCGGATAAATATTTTGGGAAAGATCAATTATAAAAAATGAGAAATCAGGAATCAGATTTTAACACGGGTACTAATGTTGATGGCAACGATGTTAAGCCTCATGCAGATTCTTATTTCGAAACAAGGGCAGAAACAGCAGCAGAACAAGAAAAGAATTTTACGCTAAGAGAATTGTTTCAGGGTGTGTTTTCTAAACTGCATCCTTTATTCTCGATTGATTGTGGTGCATTAATTCTGTACAACGAAGAAATGGACCACATTACAAGGGCTTATCTCACCGAAGCCATTTCCGGAAAAATATCCTGTACGGAAACCATTTCCGATCCGGTGAGCCTTTCGCTTATTACAAAAGAAATTTCGGGTTTTGATTTTCCTGTGCTCAAATCGCGGCAAGATTGGATAGCAGATTTTGGTGAGAACCATTGCCTCACCAATCATCCCACAGAATATCATTTTCATTGTTACATTCCTTTAGAGAATAACGGTCGCATACTGGGTACTTTTGAACTTCATAATTACCACAGGGAATTAAGTGCAGAAGGATTGACTTTTTGCTGTAACATTGCCGATTTTATTGCCGGACTGTTGGCCGTAATGAAGGAAAGAAATGGATGTTCGCCCAATCTGGGAACACTTGTCAAACCTGAAATGATAAACGAGCCCAAAACACTGGCTTTTGCTGATGAGAAAATTAAGCAGTTAGAAGAGGACATTGAAAAATTGCGTACACAGCTTGCTGAGTACCTCGTTTTTAAACCGGAAGAATCATCTGAAATTCTTACACACCCGGAAATTGTTGGCAATAGCCCGGAAATGCAGGAAGTTTACAGATTGCTCAACCGAATTTCATGTACAGAAACTACGGTTTTAATTTTAGGAGAAACGGGGACGGGTAAAGAGTTGATTGCCAAGGCGATTCATGACGCATCTGCACGAAGCAAGAAAACAATGATTAAGGTTAATTGTGGCGCCATTCCACCCAATTTGATCGAATCAGAACTTTTTGGTCATGAAAAAGGGAGTTTTACAGGTGCCACGGAAAGAAGGATCGGCAAGTTTGAACAAGCACATCAGGGTACCATCTTCCTGGATGAAATAGGCGAGTTACCGCTCGATCTGCAAGTGAGGTTACTCCGTGTTTTGCAGGAAAAGGAAATAGAACGTATTGGTGGCAAAACTACCATTCCAACTAATGTGCGTATCATTTCGGCCACAAACAGAAATCTTTTAGAAGAAGTAGAGGCGGGAAGGTTTAGGCGGGATTTATATTACAGGCTAAATGTTTTTCCGGTTTCATTGCCACCACTTCGAAATCGGAAATCGGATATCGCTGTGCTGGCTACTTTTTTCTTAGCAAAATTCGCCAAAAAGTTGAATCGAAATCTTGATGGATTTTCAAAAAAAGCAATTTCCACGATGATGGCTTATAGCTGGCCTGGGAATGTAAGAGAATTGGAGCACCTCATCGAAAGACAAGTGGTGATGGCAGACGGGAATGTGATTAAGGATATCGAAATTCCAGGCAATAACAAACAATCTGTATCTTCAGTTGGGTCTGTTAAAACCATATTTGAAAACGAACGCGATCATATATTCGCTGTACTAGCGTTGTGTAACGGACGGATTTCTGGTCAGCATGGCGCGGCAAAATTGTTGGGTGTTCCGGCAACCACATTGAATTCGAAAATCAAAAAGCTTGGCCTGGCCAAAAAACACATTTATTGATAAATCTTAAAGCAATAATGTTCGTGCTTATTCTTTGCAAATTGCTTACTAAAATGGCGATATCTCCTTAACTTTTTCGAAGATATCGCCATTTTTCCTGCATAACGATTGGCCTATATATCCAACTCGAAAGATGAGCGGGAGGCCTTGTCTGCCTGGTCTAATAAATCGGCATCGTGTTCAGCAGCCCTTTCATCACTAATGATCGTACTTTGATTCAATGCATCTTCCTCGCTGGTTAACGCATCTTCCTTATCGTCAGAAAGTTCTTCCTTATTTGGGTCTATAATCATGGCTTTTTTTATTTAAAGATAACCATTTAAATTAGTTTAAACTGCTATTTTTTGCTTTTTTATACATTGAATAACTCATCTTTTGATCGTTTATATTTTAAAAAATAAATATGACTGAACTTTATCATAAATTCACTTTATATCGTCAGTTTTTTATTAATCGTTTGTTTTTAATGTTTTGTTTTACAGTGTTTTGTGTGTTGGTTTGTTTTTTGGTAAATTAACACGTCATTTAAAAAGAACGAATGATTATGGATAACGATTATTTAAAACATATCGGAGAAATGACTTCACTTTCCGAAGTTGTAATTGCCCTGGTTAAACAGGGTTATATTGTCGATTTCAATTTGAACACTAGCCAGTTGGGTAGCGGAGAAAATCCAATTCAGGAGTCTCCCGAGCAATTTTTGATTGATAAACATTATCGTTTTGAAGGAGAATCTGATCCCGATGATGAGGCCATTGTTTATGCCATATCCTCTATTGATGGTAAAATAAAAGGAATTTTTGTGAATGGTTACGGCACTTCATCCGAAAGCGCCGGTGATGAAGTGATTAAACAATTAAAAACCCGAACCGATTAGAAATTGCTCATGAACAGGCTAAAACTATATGGTAAACCAGATTCTCCTGAAATTTACCCCATAAGAGACTTTTTAAAACGAAGTGTTATCGATTTCGAATGGTTCGACATTACGCATGATGATTTGGGATGGGGCCAGGGCATTACCTCATTTAATAATCCGGATAAGCAGCCTGTAATAGAATTTCCTGATGGCAAAGTGATCGTAAATCCAAGCTTAGAACAGATTGCCTGTAATCTGGGCTGGATTACCAAACCCAAATATGCGGAATATGATCTTTCGATTTACGGTGCTGGTCCGGCGGGATTAAGTGCTGCGGTTTATGCTGCATCAGAAGGGCTGAAAACTATCCTGATTGAGCGTGAGGCCATTGGTGGACAAGCTGGTACAAGTTCGCTGATCGAAAATTATCTGGGTTTTCCTGAAGGAATATCCGGGGCAAACCTTGCTGAAAGAGCCAGGCAGCAAGCACTAAAATTCGGTGTAGAGATTTTGCTTTTAAAAGAGGGAATCAAAGGTGAATTTTATAACAATAGAATCCATGTAGATTTTGCAACCGGTGAAAAGCTGGTCGCAAAAGCAAATATCTGTGCAACAGGAGTGGAGTATGCCAGATTGAATCTCCCTGATGAGGACCGGTTTTTTCATAAAGGGGTTTATTATGGTGCTGGTGCAAGTGAGGCTTTTTTCTGTCAGGATAAAGACCTTTATATTGTTGGCGGCGGAAACTCTGCCGGACAGGCCGCTACCTATTTTTCTGGCTTTGCCAAACGCGTTTTCATGGTAATCCGAAAAGGTAACCTTGCAGATACACTATCTGAATACCTGATTCAGCGGATAGCATCCATTAAGAATATTCATGTCCTGTATTATGCTGAAGTAGCGGCACTGGAAGGTGATGATTATCTGCAGCGCATTAAAATTGTAAACAGTCAGGATGGCACGGAAGCATGGCACGACACCTCAAAATTATTCATCTGCATAGGTGGAAAACCCAATACCGAATGGGCTGTTGAAACTGCAATCTGCAGAGATAGAAATGGATATCTTTATACAGGTAACGATTTGCTTAGTCTGGATCAATATAAGATGTGTTGGGAACTGGAACGGCCGCCTTATCATTTAGAAACCAGTGTCCCGGGCTCTTTTGCTGCTGGTGATGTCAGGTTTAATTCAGTAAAACGGGTTGCATCGGCTGTAGGTGAAGGTGCCATGGCGGTAACTCAGGTTCATCAATATTTATCAAAATTGTAATTATGGAAAGCAATAGCATCTGCAGCCATATTGAGGCTGTAAAAGAATTAAAAACTGCAAAAGAACATGTTTGTGAAACCTGTATAAAACAAGGTACAGATTGGGTGCATCTTCGTACCTGCCAAACTTGTGGCATTACCTTATGCTGTGATTCATCGCCAATGCAACACATGTCGCATCATTGCCGGGCAGAAAAACATCCTGTTATAATCTCCTCCGAACCGGGAGAACGGTGGATGTACTGCTTTCTGGATAATGAAATGGTTGAATACTGATTTTAACATGGAAAAGGTGGCTTTTGCTTAAAGCGTATGAAAAGTGTATGAAATTAATAGTAACCTGACCGGAAATAAATAGTTATGGAAAGAAATGCTTTCTGAGGTGATATGGTATATTCATCTCACTGTTGCGCGGTATTTTTGTAGGAATCTCTCCCGAACAGCCAGATTTCGATAAGAATTTTCAAAATTAGAAAAACAGAAGCTTAGCATTTTAAAGAAATCTAAACAGTGTTTTAGATTAATTTTTGGTTTCGCCAGGGGCTGGCTATTTAACAGGATCCGTGTATGTTGAGTATTCAGAAACTGACGATACTGGTATGCTCAGTGTTAGGTTTTCCGGAACATTTGAGGGCAGCCCGGTACTATTTTAAATCTGTTAATATCTGTTCGGCGAAAGCTGATTTGGAGACACACCGTATTTCTTTTTGAAAATAAAGGAAAAATGGGAGAGGTCTTCAAAACCGACTTCGAGGTAAATCTCAGTCGGCTTTTTCTTTTTTTCGACCAGGTGATAGTAGGCCAGTTCGAGCCTTTTATCGGTCAGCCACTTTTGAGGCGTGGTATTAAACAGTTTTTTGAAGTCCCTGTTAAAGGTTGACAAGCTGCGGCCAGTCAGGTAACCCAGTTTCTCCAGGGACATGTTGAACATAAAATTGCGCTGCATAAAATCGATCAGATCGATCTTACCAGGAACATCGAAGTTGGCAAGGACACTGTCTACGTTGGGATTGATCAACCGCAGGATATTGATCGCCTCTTCGATCTTGAGTGTTGCCAGGCTTTCGGGGAATTCACCTTCTATCTCAAAATAGGGAATTAGTGAAGCCAGGCAGCTTTCCAGCAATGGATGATTGCTGAAGCAGTATATCTTCTGCTCGGCTTGTTTCTTTTTATGCTCGTTTTTTTCGTAGAATTTTTTTAACCGCTCAGTGGATAAATGCATCACCACGGTTTTATGTGGCAGACCGTTTTTCGGGTAGTTGATGATCGTTGCCAGTTCGTTTCTTGGGATCAGGAAAATATCACCTGTTTTAAAACATAAGGTTGATTCTGCTTGTATGATCCTGGTTTCTCCCGAAATGAACCACACCAACATATGGTCATCAAACATCAGGTCTGATTTAAACAATTTGTCCTCATAGCTGGAAAGCTTGATGTCCTTGGTCAGGTATTTGGATATATGTTCCATGGTGATAAAGTTATTGGTTTTTGCTCATTTCTACTAAATACACTGGTAGCCATCAATCAAATACTCCGAACGGGTGATAAAGGATGCCTCTCCACTTGCAAGGAAGGTAATCCGTTTTGCTAATTTCCCGGCCTTTTTCATAGCTAGTTTACTTTGAATTCAAACCCTATCATATCCTCAGTTAGTTTCCATAGTCTTTTTGCGCTGCTTTCATCTAGCGAATAGGCCGTTACACCACTTTGATGTAATTTAGCTTTCTTTTGTGCAACGTGATCTTCAGATAGCAGTTCGGCGATATCGTTATCCTCGCAGTAAACGCCACCGATGCTGTTAAGCAAGGGACTGGTTGCAACCCATACTGAAGTCGCTGCGCCTTGTGGTATAGTTTTAAGGCTGGCCAATATTTCCGGACGCATATTTCCATTTTCATCAAAAAAGCCCATTTGTTTAAACAGCTCCATATCGGCATCTCTGGCTAACTCAGTTCCAGCGATTGATCCTGGATGTAGTGAGTAGGCTCTTACCTGATGTGCTTTTGCACGGTTATCCAGTTCAAGGGCGAACAGGTTGCTTGCTGTTTTTGACTGCCCATATCCTAAGAGCGTCTGGTATTCCCTGTGCTCAAAGTTGGGATCCTCGAAATCAAAAGGTGCCATGTGATGTCCCAGAGAAGAAACATTGACTACGCGTGCACCATTAGCAACTTTAAGTGCTGGCCATAATCTTGCCACTAACTGAAACTGCCCCAAATAATTAGTCGATAGTTGTGATTCGATCCCACGACTATCCCGTTGCAAAGGCACCCACATAATTCCCGCATTGTTGATCAATAAATGTAGCGGTTTGCCAGAAGTGAGGAATTTTTTGGCGAATGCATCAATGGTGTCTGGCTTAGCAAGATCCATTTGCTCAATTTCCACATTTGGGATGCCTTCGAGATTTTTTTTTGCTTTTTCGATATCCCTGGCCGGTACAATTACGGCTGCGCCTGCTGCTGCCAGTACTTTTGTTGTTTCCAGACCAATGCCGGTGTTACCGCCTGTTACGATTGCGATCTTTCCTTTAAGGTTAATGCCTTTGATAATTTCTGTTGCAGTTGAGGTCGCGCTAAAGCCTGAGCCCAATGGTTGCTGTAATGCGCCTTGATAATTGTTCTTTTCCATTTTTGTTTTTATTAAATGTATGAGACAAATTTAAGCGCTTGGTTAAAGGCGGATTTTGTTTAGCGTGTCAATTAACTTTGTTTATAAGGTCAGTTTTTTTAAAACGTTTAACAATCTGACTACAACAATTACCAATTGGGCTACTTTTTACAGTGCGACAATCAGGAGTTTTGTACTTGAGATTTATTCAGTTTTAGAAACAATCAAAAAAAATATGCAAACGAGAAAATTAGGGAATAGCGGATTGGAAGTTTCCGCATTGGGCTTTGGCTGTATGGGCTTAAACTTTCTGGACGGCAAAGGTCTTGATAACAAAGAGGCCATCAAGTTACTACGCAACGCAGTTGAAAGAGGTATTACATTTTTTGATACCGCGGAAGCTTACGGACCTTACACCAACGAGGAACTTGTTGGTGAGGCATTACAACATTATAGAAAAGATGTTGTAATCGCTACAAAATTTGGGTGTAAAGATGCCAGACCAGCGGTAGGTTTAGACAGCAGACCCGAAACGATTAGAGCAGTAACCGAAGCATCTTTAAAAAGATTAAAGACAGATTACATTGATCTGCTTTATCAGCACAGAGTTGACCCTAATGTTCCGATAGAAGATGTTGCGGGGACAGTAAAAGACCTGATACAAGAGGGCAAAGTAAAATATTTCGGTTTATCGGAAGCAAGTGCTAAAACTATCCGGAAAGCACATTCAATTCAACCTGTATCAGCATTACAAAGCGAATACTCTTTGTTTTGGCGTGAGCCAGAAAATGAAATCATGCCAACTTTAGAAGAGCTAGGAATTGGTTTTGTTCCCTTCAGTCCTTTGGGCAAAGGCTTCCTCGCAGGTAGCATAAACAAAAAATTAGAGGATATCGACCGAAGAAATATTATTCCCCGTTTCAGCGAAGAAAATATAAAGACCAATCTGGTTTTAGTGGAAGCACTTTCTGAAATTGCTAAACAGAAAAATGTTACGACAGGACAATTAGCATTAGCTTGGCTCTTAGCTCAAAAGCCTTGGATAGCACCAATCCCCGGAACTACAAAATTACATCGTTTAGAAGAAAACATTGGCAGTACAAATATTCTATTAACAGCCGATGAACTTATCGAAATTGACGCAACAGTAAATGGAATTACACTTGTAGGCGACCGCTATCCCGAATTTTTAGAAAAACAAATAGACAGATAAAAACCAATAACAATGCAAAATATTAAAGGAAAAATAATTGCTATCACAGGTGCAAGCAGCGGAATGGGTAAAGCCATTGCAATAGAATTAGCAAAAAACGGTGCAAAGGTTGTTTTGGGGGCGAGGCGAACAGAACAATTACTACAAATTGTTGACGAAATTAAAAGCAAAGGTGGTGAAGCCACCTTTGCTCAAATCAATGTGAAGAATAAAGCCGATCTAGTTCGTTTGGTAAATGAAGCAGTTGAGCAATACGGAAAATTAGACGTGATTGTAAACAACGCAGGCGTCAGTCAATTAAGTCGCATTGATGAATTGGATATTGAAGGTTGGGAAGAAATGATCGATGTTAACCTCAAAGGCGTTTTGTATGGGATGGCAGCTGCGATTCCTGTTTTTAAACAACAACAATCAGGGCATATCGTCAATATCATTTCAACTTCAGGAATAAAGATTGTGCCCATGCAAGGCGTTTATGCAGGAACTAAAAATGCCATTCGCACTATTGCAGAAGCGTTTCGTCAGGAGTCGGACGGAAACATACGCATTACAGGCATTTCGCCCGGATTAGTGAAAACAGATTTTGCGAACAACATCAAAAACGAAGAAATGAAAACAGCTGTTCAACGGGGAATGGAACAAATTGCTATAGATCCCATAGCCATTGCCAATGCTGTAATTTATGCTGTAAGCCAACCTATGGGGGTTGAAATTGGGGATATTGTTATTCGTCCGTCAAAACAAAATTGATTAAATTCGTAAACGAAAAATGAAACAACAATCCAACATCAATCACATTGAAAGTATATCGCAACTGGTGCGGGTATTGGGACTTCCTGCGCCATTGCATCCGTTGATTACATTGGTTGATTACAATAATGTTTCGATTGAGCGGTTTCCAAAAGGACAAAAAGTGAGTCTTGATTTTTACAAAATTTCCTTTAAGCCTACATTCACGGGACAAATAAAATACGGACAAGGCCATTACGATTTTGAAGAAGGTGGATTAGCATTTTTGAAGCCGAAACAAATCGTTTTTTCACCCGAAGAAACTGAAAGCTATGAAGGGATCGCTTTGTATTTCCATCCGGATTTTATCCGAAATTATCCGTTAGGAAAAACAATAAATCAGTATGGCTTTTTCTCTTACGATGTTTCAGAAGCCTTATTTTTATCAGAAAAGGAAAAAGAAATTATAGCCGGTTTATTTGCTGCAATAGCCGATGAATTAGATAACAACATTGACCACTTCAGCCAGGATGTTTTGGTGTCGCAAATAGAATTGTTATTGAATTACAGCAATCGTTTTTACAATAGACAATTTATTACGAGGAGAGCGATCAATCACGAAATCATAACTTCTTTAGACAAACTTTTAAACAACTATTTAGAAGATACAAACAACCTGAAAGACGGTTTGCCATCCGTAAGATACATCAGTACGGAATTAAAGCTATCGCAGCGCTATTTGAGTGATATGTTGAGCTCATTGACAGGACTAAACACACAACAATACATCCAGAACGCAATTATAGAAAAAGCTAAAGAAAAATTATCAACGACAAATCTTTCCGTTTCGGAAATTGCTTATGAACTGGGCTTTGAACATTCACAATCGTTCAGCAAACTTTTCAAGATAAAGACGAATGTTTCACCTTTGGAGTTCAGACATTCGTTTAATTAAAAGGGGACAGGATGCTTATATGAAGCATTTTTTCCAGATTCAACATTAGCTATTTTATTGATTTTTTTTCTTCTTAAAATCTATTTGTTTGGCGCTGATTTTTCTCCTGCTTTCCTCAATTTTACAAGGTTACCATACGCTGTCATTTTATTATCTAGTTCTACAATTCTCTGTACTGTTAATGACACCGGATTTTTAAAGCAGCTCTGAAAAGAGCTGCTTTTTTTGTTTTATAGCGCTGAGTATTAATAAGAATTCTCTACATGCCTTCTTCAGCATAAGCCTGTAACATCGTAAGGCTTGGTGCAAAATATAAGGTGCCTGTGTGTGGAGTGCTAAAATCGAGGATCCGATCTGAATTGCCAGGCGGATAGCCAATAAACATTCTTGTTAACATTTCTTTAACGGTACTGAAATTTTTAGAATAAGCAATAAAGTAGGTACCGACCTCACCCTTTGAAGGATGTCCGAACGGCATATTGTCTCTGATTATTTTAAGGTCATTACCGTCTTTGTCCTCAATTCCTGCAAGGGCACTATGGGAGTTGCTGGGTTTTACATCATCAGTCATTTCGATGTCGCTCATTTTATACCGACCAATTACCTTCTCCTGATCTTCCGTTGAAAGTGCTTCCCAGTTTTTCATTTCATGTAGATATTTTTGCACAAAAAGGTAACTCCCGTTTTTATATGCTGCGTCCTCCTCTCCGACGAGGGCGAAAAAAGGCCTTTCATCACCAATTGGATTTTCCGTTCCATCAACAAAACCCAGAATCGAACGGCCATCCCAGTACCTGAATCCATGTACCTCCTCCAGGCAATCGGCAACTGGCAGCATGATGCTGGCAATGTCACTCGCCATATCAAAACATATTGCCATGTCAAGCGCCCGAAGATGGATATGGATATCTCCCGGAGTGGATACTGCAGTATGTTTTGCGCCGATAATTGGCTCGAAATTACAAAGTTCCTTAGGAGGAGGCAAAGGTAACCCCAGTTCTGCCCAGGCCGAAAAGCCCACACCCAGTACACAGCTCGTTCTTCCTTTTACCACCCTAATGGCATAGGAACGGTTCATGTTCTCTACCAGTGCACAAAGCCTTTTGAAGGCAGGCCTGATAGCTGCCCCTTCTTTAAATTTCCAAACCGTAAAAATGGTATTGTTGTTCGGATAGTCTGTTACGTTTTGAGATTGATTCACAGTTATATTTTTAAGCATTTAGTCTGACTGGTATTCCTTCTTTCTTTTGTTTGAAGTTAAATATAATTAAATTTAATTGTTTCGGAATGGCAAGACTCAACAAATAAGGCGCGCTTTATCGTTGTAAAATCATATAGCTATAGCTGCATGCTTAGCAGGCTTGGACACGCTGCTGGCTTAATAATTATATCGTGAAATAACAATTGCTTTGTATTCAAAATAACTATATTTAGTGTTAATTTCTGACTTTACCACTATTGTTATGAGGGATGTTCCATCCGTTTCGATTAAGCACCTACCTGTCAATAAAGTTTCAGGTTTCATCGCTTCACCTTCATTGGATATATTATCAGTAGAGGAGCCACTCGAAATTAGAATAGTATATGGGCCGGCCGGGAACCGGGTTGAAAAGAATATTTCCATCACCATGCGCACACCCGGAAATGACCTGGAACTTGCTCTTGGTTTTTTGTTTACAGAAGGTATAATTTCTTCACATGGAAATGTTAAAGCCATCGGCCACATATCCATGCCCTGTGAACTGCAAAAAGAAAATGTTGTTCGTGTGGAACTGATAGAAGGATTTAAGCCCAATCTTTTGCAATCGGACAGGAATTTTTATACAACCTCAAGCTGTGGGGTTTGTGGTAAGGGGTCTATACAATCCATTAGAACAGTAAGTCCCTATTCAAATTCAGTTCAACAACAAGAGATGCGTTTATCTCCAGATGTGTTTTACAGCTTGCCCGAAAAATTGAGACTGGCACAAAGCAATTTTGCAGCAACTGGTGGTATCCATGCTTCAGGTCTTTTTACCATAGAAGGGGAATTGGTATTACTTTGTGAAGACGTGGGGCGTCATAATGCATTGGATAAGCTAATCGGTACTGCGCTAAGTAAGAATATGCTTCCCCTAAATCAATTTATATTGCTTTTGAGCGGTAGGGCCAGCTTTGAACTCATCCAGAAAGCAGCAATGGCTGGAATTTCGATTGTTGCCGCAATTGGTGCTCCATCAAGCCTCGCCGTAGAATTGGCCAATGAGTTCGATATTACATTGCTTGGTTTTCTTCGAAACGACAGATTTAACATATATACCACTAACGATCAGATATTAATCCCAACATCGCATGAAAATTAGAATTAAAGGCAATTCATTAAGATATAGATTAACCAAATCCGAAGTCGAGGCGCTGGGTACGCTTGGGTTTCTCTCCGAAAGTTCCCATTTTATGAGCAAAACATTGGAATACGCCATAACAACAACAAGTAACGGCAACCTAAGTGCCGATTTTATAGATAACCGTATCGTGCTGAATATGCCCGAGAAAATGGTGGAAGAACTGGTTAATACAGACAAGGTAGGATTTAGTGAGCTCAGCGGACCTGTTAGCTTGTTGATAGAAAAGGACTTTACCTGCCTCGATAATGTAGAAGAGGATCAAAGCGACAATTACCCCAATCCCCATTTAAACAGTTAAGGTATGGAGAACGATAAAAAAGAACCTGCTGCAGAAAATCCATATAAATTGTTAGATCTTAAGCTAACACCGGTAAAAACATGGGCTGCAGGCATACCTGCAGTATTGGCTGCATTTGGTGATCTGATTGAAGAAAAAACACTTGTAAGAGGGACAAAGGCATTATTTAAAATGAACCAGGCTGGCGGCTTCGACTGTCCAAGCTGTGCCTGGCCGGATCCGGATGATGAACGGTCTCCATTGGGAGAATATTGTGAAAATGGTGCAAAGGCACTTGCCGAAGAGGCTACCACTAAAAAGGTTACTACGGCATTTTTTAAGGGAAATTCTGTTTTTGACCTGGCAAAGCTGGATGATTTTACCATAGGGAAAATGGGGAGGTTAACCGAACCGATGTATCTGCCACAGGGGGGCACGCACTATCAACCCATTTCCTGGGATGATGCATTCTCGAAAATTGCAGCTCATCTGAATGCGTTGGAAACCCCAGATGAGGCAACATTTTATACCTCGGGAAGAACGAGTAATGAAGCATCATTTCTTTACCAGTTATTTGCGAAAGAATATGGGACCAACAATATGCCCGATTGTTCCAATATGTGCCACGAAACATCAGGTACTGCACTACGCCCCACAATTGGCATTGGAAAGGGAACCGTAAAACTCGAAGATTTCTACGATACCGATGTAGTTGTGATCGTAGGCCAAAATCCGGGAACCAATGCACCGAGGATGATGAGTGCCCTCGAAAAATGTAAAAAGAACGGTGGCAAGATCATTGCCATAAATCCTTTGCCTGAAGCAGGATTAATGGGGTTCCGGAACCCTCAGGAGGTAAGTGGTGTGCTGGGTAATGGGGGAAAACTCGCAGATATTTACCTGCCTGTAAAAATAAATGGCGATATGGCCCTTTTAAAAGCGATTGAACTACTTCTGCTTGAGTTTGAAAGGAAATCTCCGGGAGCGGTATTCGACCAAGATTTTATTGCCGAAAAAACAGTTGGGTATGATGCTTTTATCGAGCAGTTCGAAACCTATAAGTTAGCAGAACTTGCAAAGGAATCTGGTGTTTCTGCAGCATTGATTTACGATGCGGCACAAATGCTGGCATTTAAAAAAAGAATTATTATCTGCTGGGGAATGGGAATCACCCAACAGCCCAATGGAGTAGCTATGATTAAGGAAATGCTTAACATCCTGTTGTTAAAAGGTAGTATCGGTAAGCCTGGGGCAGGTGTTTGCCCTGTGCGTGGGCACAGTAATGTTCAGGGAAACAGGACCATGATGATTGATGAAAAACCTACAGATGCTCAACTCGACCGTCTTCAGGATTTTTATGGTTTTAATCCTCCCCGTAAGCATGGGTACGACGTGGTGAGGGCAATCAAAGCCATGCATGAAGGGAAACTAAAAGTCTTATTCTGTTTGGGAGGGAATTTTCTATCAGCAACACCAGATACAAACTATACCGCCAATGCGGTACGAAAACTTAATTTAATTGTTTCCGTATCTACAAAACTCAACCGTAGCCATCTGGTTCATGGAAAAGAATCCATTATATTGCCAACATTATCACGGAGCGATATTGATATGGTAAATGGTGTGCATCAGTTTATCACTACAGAAAACTCTATGGGGGTAGTACAGTCATCAAAGGGAATGTTGAAACCGGTATCAGACAATCTTATCAATGAAACACAGATAGTATGCCGTATGGCCATGGCAACTTTAGGCGATAAATCGGTCATCAACTGGAAACGTTACGCAGAAAGTTACGATGCGGTAAGGGACGACATTGAAAAATGTATCCCCGGTTTTGAAAACTACAATGAAAAAGTTAGGCGTAAGGAAGGATTTTATCTACCTAATCTTGCAAGGGATGGGAAATTTATTACAAAGGATTTTGGAGAAAAAGCGCCGTTTACATTAACCAGTCTGCCTCAAAACACTCTGGAAGATGGGGAATATATGATGGCTACCACTCGTACACACGACCAGTTTAATACCACTATCTATGGGCTTGATGATCGGTACCGGGGCATAAAGAATGAACGTAGGGTAGTGTTTATGAACCAGAATGACATTGATAGTGCGGGGCTCAAAGCGGGCGATAAGGTAGACTTATTCAACTATGATGATGGAATAGAGCGGATAGCTCCATTGTTTATTATTGTTTCCTATCAGATTCCTGAAAAAAATGCCGTTACCTATTTCCCGGAAACAAATGTGCTAGTGGGTATTAACAATGTGGTTAAAGAAAGCAATATGCCCGCATCGAAATATGTAAAGATCAGGATCAAAAAACATGATCCCGAGATATATGAAAGAGTGAAAAAACTTGAACAGACGGTTCAGGTATAAAAGAAAAGAAATAGACGGGGGCGACCACATTATAAATAAAGATGCTTAAAGCCAAAATGCTGTATGATAATTAGAAATAAGGAAAACTGGTTCAAAATGCTGTTCGTTTGGCATGGTTCTGTTCTTCCAAAGCTGCTTCCCAGACTCTCATTACTTTTTGTTTTGTCAGTTGGCGTTGTATTCTTTAATGGTAAAATCTTTTCCTTCAAAATCCCTTTAAATCCAACACCTTTAACCTTATTTGGTTTTGTGCTCGCACTGTTCCTCGGTTTCCGTAACAATGTTAGTTATGATAGATTTTGGGAAGCGCGGAAACTCTGGGGAGCCCTATTGAATTGCACGCGTTCATTGGCCCGACAGGTACTGACGCTTCCGGAACCCCCAATCGACAGATCACTTTCGCAGCAATTTATTGATCTTCTCGTCTCTTTTGCCTATGCCCTCAAACATCAGCTAAGGGATACAGATCCGCAACAGGACCTTAAAGCACGGCTTAGCGAAACATACTATAATTTTATTATCTCTACAAAGTATAAACCTGTTATGATTACGAAACTCATGAGCGAATGGGTAGCTGATGCACACCGGACTGGCTGCATTGACACTATACAGCAGATGAGATTCGATGAAAACCTTGATAAACTAGCAGAGATTGTTGGTGGATGTGAACGTATTATTTCTACCCCCATTCCTTATAGTTATCGGGTATTATTGCACCGTACTGTCTATTTGTACTGTTTTATGTTGCCCTTCGGGCTGGTTGATAGCCTCCAATGGCTTACCCCGTTTATCGTAGCTTTTATTGCCTATACTTTTGTAGCCTTTGAGGCCATTGCAGATGAGATAGAGCAGCCTTTCGGCATGGCATCAAACGATCTCGCGCTAAATGCAATGTGCCTGATGATCGAAACCACTTTGAAGGAATTGAACGGTGAAGAAATTTCTGGGAGCATCATTCCGAAAAACGTCATTATCGATTGATGATTATTTACCCCTGTGTTCTACGCTATTTGTAGGCTCAACCTTAACCAAGCTTTTGCTATAAAGGAGTATCTCGCAGTTTTTGGAAATTGGGATGACTCACTTTTGCCATTCATCACCTAATTCGTTTCGGCTTTAAAAATTAAAGTAAGTTAATATAGTGTTTACATAGGTGGAGTAGCTTTGCCAGCATTCTAAGGGACCGAGAATATAAACTAAAACGGTTTAGGACCGATTACTAATTTTTAATTAACATGAAAAAACCTTTACTGCTTAAGCGGAAGTTTTTGCTATGCGCGTCATTGGCAAGTGTATTATCCGGTGTAATCTCAGTACCTGCAAACGCTGCGATTTATTGGGGTAATGCAGTGCATTCTATAAAAAAGCAAGGCACAGGAACCATCAGTGGTAAGATCGTTGATGAAAAGGGCGACCCACTTTCTAGTGCAAGCATACTGATCAAGGAATTAAATAAAGTTGTACAAAGCAAGCCTGATGGTAGCTTTAGCGTAAATGTTCCGGACGGAACCTATAATATTCAGGTAAGTTTCATTTCTTACACGGCTGTAACCTTAAATAAAGTTGTAGCGAAAAGCAACGAAACAATCACACTAAATGTAACCCTTAAAGGAGAGACTGGAAGTTTAAATGAGGTGATTGTTGTGGGATATGGCACACAGAAGAGAGAAAATGCAACCGGGGCGGTTGATCAGATTACGTCTAAGAGCATTGAGAACAGGCCGATTACCAACCTTACACAGGGGCTTCAGGGACTTCTTCCAAATCTAAATCTGAAAATGATGGACGGTAAGCCTACACAGTCACCAAGCTATAATATCAGGGGTACAACTTCTATCGGTCAGGGTGGAAATGCACTGATCCTTATTGACGGTTTTGAGGGAGATCCTAGTTTGCTTAACCCTAATGACGTTGAAAGTGTCTCCATCTTAAAGGATGCTGCCTCTGCGGCCATTTATGGTGCAAGAGGCGTTTTTGGGGTTGTGCTGATCACGACTAAAAAAGCTGAAAAAGGACGCACAAGTATTTCATATTCATCCAACTATGCTATAAAAAGCCCATTACAGGTTCCAGATTATGTAACTGATGGCTACACCTGGGCAAAAATGTTTGCCGAAGCTTTTGTAAATGGTGATGGTGCTTTTCCTCAAAATGCGAACAAAACCCAGAAATTCTCGCAAGCATACCTGGATGAATTTAAGAAGAGGGCAGAATCTGGTCAGTCTTACAATCAGATTGAGGTTAACCCAACTACAGGAGAGTACACTTATTATGGTAGCACTGATTATTATGCCGAATTGTATAAAAAGAATACTGCTGCCTTTGAAAATAACCTGTCGGTAAGTGGCGGTGGTGATAAAGCTTCGTTTCTGGTTTCAGGCCGTTTTTTAAATCAGGACGGTTTGTTTAGATATAACAGCGATGATTATGATATGAAAAATATCCGGGCAAGAGGTTCTGTTCAGGTTTTTCCATGGCTGAGTATCGAAAACAATGCCGATTACTCTGTAATGAATTATCACAATCCAATTAACGTTGGTGAGGGTGGTGGTATATGGCGGAACATTGCCGATGAAGGAAAACCAACAATGCCTTTATTTAATCCAGATGGATCATTAACTTTTGCATCTGCCTATACCATAGGTGATTTTATCTATGGGAAGAACGGGATTGATACCCGACGCCAGGTTTTTAGGAATATTACGGGCTTAAGGAGCAATTTTTTAAACAATAAATTAAGGATAAATGCCGATTTTACCTTCCGCAATACCAATAACGATATCGAACAGAAAAGAGTGCAGGTACCTTATAGCAATGTACGCGGGGTAACGGCTTACGTGGGCACAACCACTAACGATCTGTTGTTCGATAAGCGTGAAACCAATTACCTTGCCACTAATATTTATGCTGAGTTCGAAAACCGTTTCGGTGCCGATCATTATTTAAAAGTAATGGCAGGTTACAACTATGAGCAATCTACTTATAACCGTATTGCCATTCAGCGTAATGGGATAATTTTCGAAGACGCCACAGACCTCAACCTTGCTTTGGGGCAATCAATCAATACAGGCGGAGGTTATGAACAGTGGGCAATTTTGGGCGGTTTCTCCAGATTAAATTACGCTTTTAAAGATCGTTACCTAGTAGAAGTGAATGCACGCTATGATGGTTCATCAAAATTCCCTTCAAATCAGCGTTATGGATTTTTTCCTTCAGTTTCAGCAGGATGGAGAATCAATAAAGAGCCTTTCTGGAAAGTGTCTGATAAATTTATTTCCGATTTAAAATTAAGGGCTTCTTACGGATCTCTTGGAAATGGTAATATTGCTTCTTATGCATTTCAGGAGATCTTTAATATCAGTCAATCTAATGTTATTCTGAATGGCGTTAAGCCACAAACAACAAGGATTCCGGCGGTACTGCCAGACGGCTTAACCTGGGAAACCTCTACAACGACCAACTTTGGCTTAGACCTGACCATGCTTTCAGGACGTTTGACTTTCACTGGAGATGCTTATATCCGTAAAACTACTGATATGTTTACTTTTGGCCTTACGCCACCTGCCGTGTTTGGTGCCGATGTTCCCAAAGGCAACTATGCAGACTTAACAACCAGAGGCTGGGAAGTTTCGGTAGGTTGGAATGATCGGATTGGAAGGTCGGATAAGCCCTTTAGATATAATGTGAGGCTAACCCTCTCTGATAACAAAACCAAGATCGATAAATACAATAATCCGGATAAGTTACTAAGCGATTACTATGAAGGGCAGACTTTGGGGGAAATCTGGGGTTATGAAACCGAAGGTTTCTTTATTGATGATGCCGACATAGCAACTCACGCCAAACAGGATCCACAGATGAGAGCATCCCCAACCGGTAAATGGTTCCCTGGCGATATCAAACTTAAAGACCTGAATGGAGATGGTTTTATCAACGTAGGTGAGAATAAAGTAGGCAAATCAGGTGATAGAAGAATCATCGGTAACTCCGCACCGAGATACCTTTACGGTATTAATCTGGGTGCAGATTGGCATAATATTTCATTTTCTGTATTCTTCCAAGGTGTAGGCAAACAACAATGGTACCCAAGCACAGAAACAGAAATGTTCTGGGGGCAGTATAACAGGCCATACAATAACATACCGACTTTTCATTTGGGCAATATGTGGACACCACAAAATACCGATGCCTATTTCCCAAGAACAATGTCGAGGGCTGCATCAAGCAATACCAATCGTACACTTGGCGTGGCGCAAACGAGATATCTGCAGAATGTTGCTTACCTAAGGATGAAAAACCTTCAGTTGGGATATAACCTGCCAAGCAAATGGATAAATAAGATCGGTGCGCGCAGTGCGAAGGTATTTTTCTCAGGTGAAAATCTATTTACCTACTCGCCGATGTATAAGATTGTAAAACATACCATCGATGTAGAAAATGCAGTGCCTTCAGATCAGGACCTGAATCCAAACAGTACAAATGGTGATGGCTATAACTACCCTTTAATGAAGTCTTATTCCTTTGGACTAAATATTGGTTTTTAAGCTGTTGATTACTAAATAATAGAAATGATGAAAAAACAATATATCTGGATTCTTTTGGCTTGCCTAGCTTTGGCAGCCTGCAAAAAGTTAGATCAGCAACCAGAATCCACAGCAACTAAAAAAGCGGTGTTCGGTACAGAGAACGGGCTTAAATTATATACCAATTCCTTTTATGGTATGGATTTTCTTCCCAAAAACTCAACCAGCCAGGACGCCATGTCCGATTATCTTGCGGTTAAATCTGTACCTGATTTTATCCGGCAGGGTGGTTTTGCCGCCAATAATAGCTCTGGCTGGACCTGGAGAGATTTAAGGAACATTAATTATTTTATTGAAAACTGTAACGATCCCGCAGTGTCAGCAACGGTTCGCAATAACTACTTGGGGATAGCGCGTTATTTCCGTGCTTATTTTTATATGGAAAAGGTAAAGCGTTTTGGCGATGTTCCCTGGATCAACAAGCCCTTAGATATTGATGATCCGGCATTAAATGCAGGCAGAAATAAAAGAGAGCTGGTAATGGATTCAGTATTGGCCGATATCAATTTTGCCTGTGCAAACATTCTGGCTACCAATGATGCCAGTAGAACCACGATTACCAAATGGGTAGCCTATGCTTACAAATCCCGGATCTGTCTTTTTGAAGGTACCTATAGGAAATATCATACCGAGTTAAATTTGGGTGCAACTGCAAACAAATGGCTGGAAGATGCTGCCTCAGCTGCCGATGAGATTATCAAAAAGGGTGGTTATTCACTTAATACGGCTGGAGGTGCAGGGGTATCTTATCGCCAGGTATTTACCAGCAATATGCCATTGATAAATGAAGTGCTCCAGGCGGCTGTTGCTGATGTTAACCTTGGCGTATTAAATGAGGCCAATTGGTGGTGGACCAGTGGTACCTATGGTGCAAAAGCAAGCTTTACCCGCACCTTTATTAATACTTTCCTGAAACTGGATGGTACACCGTATACCAACGATCCGGGTTATAGTACAATGCTTTTTAAAGAAGAGGTAAAAAATCGTGATTTAAGATTAAAACAAACCATCCGTTTAGGCGATTATAAAAGGGTAAGTAGTGGGCAACAGGTACCTGCACCACCCGTTTTCTCTTATACCTTTACAGGTTACCAACCAATCAAATATACACTTGATGATACATACTTTGATGCAGGTGCCCTAAACACCAATGCAATTCCATTATTTCGTTATGCAGAAGTGCTGCTAAATTACGCTGAGGCAAAAGCTGAGCTAGGTACCTTAACAGACGCGGAATGGACTTTAACTATTGGTGCGCTACGATCGAGAGCGGGAATTACTGGAGGTTTAAATATCAAACCAACCTTTGCCGACCCTTATTTAACAGCCAATTATTTTCCAGGGATTACTGATGCCACTTTATTGGAAATCAGGAGAGAACGAGGTATTGAGTTGAGCCTTGAAGGACTACGTTATGCTGATTTATTGAGATGGAAAAGAGGCCCTTTGATGGAGCAAGAATGGAACGGTTTCTATGTGCCAGCTTTAAATACTCCTATGGATTTAAATGAGGATGGTATTCTGGATGTTGCATTTTATCAGGGAACACGCCCAACACCTGGAGTAGCAGGTGTAACTTATGTGGATGTTTCTGCAACCATTGGTGGTGCGACCAATTCACAATTGTTAAAGAACGGTAGTTATGGCGAACTTACCTGGATGAAAGAAATTCCACGAAAATGGAATGAGCGCAATTATTATTATCCAATTCCTTTAAGCGATCTTCAACGAAACCCTAACCTGAAACAAAATCCAGGCTGGGAATAATTTCTGATTTAACAGATAAATAAAAATGAAAATAAAATTATTATTAGCTGCAACATTATTATCCTTAACTACATTGGTGGTGAAGGCGCAGCAGATTACCATTGGTACCTTTAATATCCGTTATGATAACCCTGCTGATTCAGGTAATTTATGGGTAAACAGAGCACCTATTGTTTCTAGCCTTATCCGCTTTCATAAGTTCGATGTACTTGGAATTCAGGAAGGTTTAAAGAACCAGCTGGATGATATTTCTAATGCTCTGCCAGAATACACCCGATATGGTAAGGGAAGAGATGACGGTAAAGATGGAGGGGAACATTCTGCTATTCTTTATCGTAAAGACCGTTTTAAACTGCTTAAAAGTGGTGACTTTTGGTTATCTGAAACCCCTGATCAACCAGGGAAAGGATGGGACGCCACTTGCTGCAATAGAATTTGCTCATGGGTGTTTCTTGAAGACGTAAAAACCAAAAAGAAATTTTACACCTTTAACGTACATTATGATCACCAGGGAGTTATTGCCCGCAAGGAGAGCAGTAAACTGATCTTGAAAAAGATTGCTGAAATTGCTGGCACTGCACCCGCCTTATTAACCGGCGATTTAAATGGGGGGAGAGACAGCGAATGGTATCAGAGAATCGCAACTTCAGGTGTTTTATCAGATACACATGCAAAAGTTAAATTTCCATATGCCAATAATTCATCTTCAAATGGGTTCCGCACGCCACGTGGGCAAACCGTAATTGATCATATCTTTATGAGTAAACAATTTACAGCAACCAGGTGGGGCATTTTGACGGATACCTATTTTGGTAAATTTCCTTCAGATCATTTTCCGGTATTGGCCGAAGTTGAACTGAAATAGTAAAACTTGTTTGCCGCTGCGCTGCAGCCTAATAGTATAAAAAGGATCTCTTGTAATCGTTTAAGAGATCCTTTTTTTATGTCTCATCTTCTAGCTAAAATTTAACTGCTTTCCTTTATCTTTGCCGCGAATTTAATATTCCCAATCGTGATTAATGTAAATAATATCTCCGTTTCATTTGGCGGAACTACCCTTTTTAGCGATGTAACCTTTTCGATAAACGAGAACGATAAAATCGCCTTAATGGGTAAAAATGGTGCAGGCAAGTCGACCATTCTAAAAATTATTGCCGATGTAGCTAAACCTACTTCTGGTAGCGTAACAGGCCCGAAAGAAGCTGTGATTGCGTATTTGCCACAACATTTGCTCACTCATGATAATGTCACTGTTTTTGAGGAAACCATGAAAGCTTTTGCAGAGGTAAACCAGATGCAAAAAGAGCTTGACGAGCTGAATGAGCAACTTACTATTCGTACCGATTACGAAAGTGATGATTATATGAAGCTTATCGAACGTGTATCAGAACTGAGTGAGAAATTTTATTCGATTGAAGAAACCAATTATGATGCAGAGGTAGAGAAAGTGTTAAAAGGTTTAGGTTTCGAGCGTAAAGACTTTACGCGCCAAACGTCTGAGTTTTCGGGTGGATGGCGTATGCGTATCGAGTTGGCCAAAATTTTATTAAAGAAACCTGATCTCATCTTACTGGATGAACCTACCAACCACATGGATATCGAAAGTATTCAATGGTTGGAAGATTTCCTGATCAATTCTGCAAAAGCGGTGATGGTAATCTCGCACGACCGTACCTTTGTAGATAACATTACCAATCGTACTATTGAGGTAACCATGGGGAGGATATACGATTATAAAGCCAAATACACCCATTACCTCCAACTGCGTGCCGAGCGCCGTGTGCACCAATTGAAAGCCTACGAAGAACAACAACGTTTTATTGCCGATAATCAGGAATTTATCGATCGCTTTAGGGGAACTTATTCTAAAACCTTACAAGTGCAATCGCGTGTGAAAATGCTCGAAAAACTCGAAGTGATCGAAATCGACGAGGTGGATACATCGGCATTACGATTGAAGTTTCCTCCATCTCCACGTTCAGGTCAGTATCCGGTAATGGTAGAAGAGCTGACCAAAACTTATGGCGATCATGTGGTGTTTGAAAAAGCATCTATGGTGATCGAACGAGGAGAAAAAGTGGCTTTTGTTGGTAAAAATGGAGAAGGTAAATCGACAATGATTAAAGCTATTATGGCGGAGATCGATTTTGAAGGTAGTTTAAAAGTAGGGCACAATGCTAAAATCGGCTATTTTGCACAAAATCAGGCTGCATTACTGGATGAGAACCTAACAGTATTCGAAACTATTGATCAAATTCCGTTAAGCGATGGTTCGATAAAAATCAAAGACCTTTTGGGCGCCTTTATGTTCAGTGGCGATGATACCACAAAAAAGGTAAAGGTACTTTCTGGTGGCGAGAAAACTCGTTTGGCCATGATTAAATTGTTGTTAGAACCCGTAAATGTATTAATCCTGGATGAGCCAACTAATCATTTGGATATGAAGACCAAAGATATTATTAAAGACGCGCTGAAAGATTTTGACGGTACTTTGATTTTGGTATCGCATGACCGGGATTTCTTAGATGGATTAGTACAAAAAGTTTTTGAATTTGGCAATAAACGTGTTCGTGAACACTTTGAAGATATAAAAGGATTCTTAGCTTATAAGAAAATGAATAGCCTGAAGGAAATAGAGCAAAGTTAAATAAGCACCGAGGTCGTCAGTCTGTCTAAAGGACTCCTGTGGAGAGCGTAGTCGAAGACTTATCGAGATTGATAGATCACAAATAAATGCCCTTCGACTACGCTACCATTGACGTTATTTGCAAATCATTATTAATCAAGACTTTAGCTGCTTTAGTATTTCCATCCAGCTAGGCCATAGCACGATATCTCCGTTCTGCTTAAATCCGGCCTAACCTTTAGCTTTGAAAGCATTAATATTTTATTAGATTAATGTACTTTGCTAAGTGTTAACAACGGTAAGGGCACATTATCGGCCTAACTAAGCTTTGAGGCTTAAAATTTGATTAAATCCCTTACCGCTTGTTTTAAACATGGCATCAAATAGAAATTTGAGTTCTCAGGCTCGTTAAAAGGTGTTGATGGAGTTTAAAACGGTTAACTTTTCTTAATTAAATAGTATAAAGATATGGATTTTACTTTTTTTATCGGAATTGATGTATCAAAAGATGAATTGGACTTTGCTGTACAACGTGGCAGGGAGTTGCTCTTCCACCGCGAGGTAACTAATCAGCCCAATCAGATTAAAGCCTTTTTAAAAGAGCTGGACAAGATCCTTGGATTTAAACTCTCTAGTACTGTTTTCTGCATGGAACATACTGGGGTTTACTGTAACCACTTGTTGAATGTCCTGCATAAGAAAAATGCAAGTATATCTCTGGAGGCAGCTACACACATCAGGAACTCGCAGGGAAATATCAGAGGGAAGAACGACAAAATAGATTCAATAAGGATAGCCTCTTACGCTTATAAGAATAGGGAAGAATTGCGTTTATGGAAACCTAAGCGAGCAGTGATTCAGCAAATCAGCCATTTTAGCGCGATGAGACTTCGTTTGATAGAGGCAAAAAAGATGTTGACAGTGCCCCTTATTGAAAACGGCCCGTTTCTCAATAAGAAAGAAGCAAAGGATAACAATAGACTCTGTAGTGCAACCTTGAGGGCAATACAGGCAGATATTGAAAAAACAGAAAAGGCATTGAACAGTATCATCGATAAGGACCCGGAACTTAAAAAATTATTCGATATCATAACATCTGTAGAAGGAATAGGCCTAGTAACCGCAGTGCAGGTAATCATATCCACAAATGAGTTCAAGGATATTAACAACCCAAAGAAATTTGCCAGTTATTCAGGTGTAGCACCATTTACCGATGATTCGGGAAGGGTTGTTAAAAAAGCAAGGGTATCACATATGGCCAACAAAAAGATGAAGACCTTGCTGCACATGGCTGCACTCATAGCTATAAGGTATAATAGTGATCTGAAGAAATTCTATAAACGAAAGGTAGAGATTGAGAAAAAGAATAAAATGCTAGTAATAAATGCGATAAGAAATAAGCTCATACTCCGGATTTTTGCATGTGTTAATCAAAATAAAAAATATGAAAAAAATTATCAACGTTTAGTTGCTTAAACCATAGAAATCAAATTTTTCGGGCTGCACTGTCTAAGCCAACCCACTAGCTTCGAAAGAAAAATTTTCAGCCGGCAGTTTTTGTTTCTTTTTGATGCCAAAAAGAAAGAGCCCTTCGGCGGCGGTAGACCTGTACCGATTTTTCATCGGTAGCCGAGGCAAGACCGAGCAGTAGGAAAAGGGAAACGATTGTATGTCACTCATATTGATTTTTATACAATAAATTACCCCTCAGGGTGACATCTTTTTGTGATTTATTCTTAACTTAATGAGATTGGCTCTTAGCCCCACATTTAAAAGCAGTTCTGAAAAAGAGCTGCTTTTTTGTTTAAGAATATAACATCAATCCACTAAATGGGTATCATATCCTTTACCAATTCGGTATTAGCAAGTGAAAATTTATATTTGCCGATATGAAGAAGTCCGTTTTTTTAGTATTCTTATTTACACTTAATTCAATTTTTTTTAACCATACAAAAGCGCAGTCGGTATTTCAAACCATATTACAACGGGTTCATCAGGAGCAAATTGACCAAGTAAAGGACGTTACGAGTCTGGACAAACGTGTTAAAGATAATCTGGTAAGTTTAAATCTGAAGAGCGGAAAATGGGAATCTATAAATTATGCAGATCATAAACGCATAAAACCAGATTGGTTGCCTGTATTGGAAAGAATAAGAACGATGACGTTAGCTTATTCATTTCCTAAAAGTAGTTATTATAAGAACAAACAGATTGGGCAAGCTATACATAAAAGTCTGAGCTATTTCATTAACCATAAACCTTTGCCTTATTGCGACAATTGGTATCAACAAGGTATTACGCGCCCCCAAACTTTAGCATTAAGTTTGGTTAATATGAGGTTTAGCGAGTTACCCTTAGACCCTGGATTGGAAAAAAATACGCTGGCTGTAATTTGTAAAGATACTTCGGTTACCAGTAACGGGCGGAATAACCCGATGCACAGGTTTAATTTTGGGGCCAATAAAGCACAGATTGCTATGGGCTGGATATTTATAGGTGCTTTGTTAGCGAATGAAAAAATGTTGGATGTAGGCGTAAGAGAGGCTTATTTGCCTATTCAATATACCGCCGGAGAAGGAATTCAATACGATCTTTCTTACGATATGCACTATGGATATCTGTACAACGGTGGATATGGAGTGGAATTTATGACAAGTGTGATTAAATCTGCTGCATATACTTTTGGAACAAAATATGCACTAAAAGGAGAGAAGCTGGATCTGTTTCGAAAGTTTATTTTAGAATCTATATTTGGCATTATCCGTGGTAAGTGGATGGATTGGAATGTTATGGGTAGGGGAATTTCGCGTATTGATGTAATACAAAAAGACTACTCATCATATCTCGAAAGGTTAGAATATATCGATCCCCAAGGAAAGGAACAATATAGTGCTATTAGGAAAAGAATGAAAGGTGAAGAACCTGTTTCCTTTAAAGTAGCACCTTTCCACCGTCAGTACTGGAACACCGATTATACCGTACATGTACGACCTTCTTACTTTATGTCGATACATGCTGTATCTAACAGAAAGTACTCACAGGAGATAGGTAATCTGGAAAATCAGAAAGGATTTTGGGGCTCAGAAGGAACCATGAACCTTCAGGTGAAAGGAAATGAATATTTCAATATATTTCCACTATGGAATTGGACTAAACTACCTGGGACTACCTTGCCAGATACTTTGCCTACCGTTAAAGATAAAGCGCCAGGTGTAGGAGATAGACGGGGAACCCATCCTTTTTCAGGTGGAGTATCTGATTCACGTTACGGAGCTACCGCTTATGTAATGGATAATGATCTATATACGTCAGCAAAAAAATCGTGGTTTATGTTTGATGATGAGATTGTATGCTTAGGATCAGGCATCAAATCAACACTACCCCATCCAGTTGGTACTACTTTAAATCAGGTATTTCTTTCCGAAAATGGACTAACATTGTGCGTTGCTGGTCGTATTACCCGCTATAAAAAAGAACTCAATCTAACCTTTAAAAATCAAATAGAATGGATACTGCACGATAATGTGGGATACGTATTTCCTCAAGAGGGCAATGTACATCTAACTGCTGAAAAGCGGGTAAGCGATTGGACAGGGATTAGCATGACTGGTGATGAAGCTAATAAAAGAATAGAACAGAAGTCTGTCTTTCAATTGAGTTTGCAACATGGTATTCGTCCTGAAAATGAGAAATACGCGTATATTTTAGTGCCAACTATCAAAAATTCTATTGAAATGAAACATTATCTGGAAAAGAAAAGTGTTTCAATCAAGTTCAATAATGAAAAGCTTCAGGCGGTATATCATAATCGATTAAAGATATGGCAAATGGTATTTTATGCAGGAAATATTTCTTTTACAGATGATGAAGTTAATTTATCGACAGATATTCCATCAATATTAATGCTTAAGAAGTTAGAGAAAGGAAAATATCAAATTAACGTTGCTGATCCTTCCCATCTTTATGAAAAAATAAAGATTAATATTAAGATAAAGGATACTGATGCCCAAACAATTACCATTGACCTGCCTTTGAAAGAATATGCTGGTCAGACTGTATCCGTTTTGTTGTAAATTTAAATCACCTTTAACAACGATTTCCCATATCTGAATATTAATTTATCAGATATAACACTACTGGATTCGCCTTTAAGCTTCCAGTAGTGAGGAATCAGGTGCTTTTAAACATGTTCTAAATTAATCAATCCCATTTTTTAATCAAGTTAAGGAACAAGAGCAACAATTTCTTCCTTTGTGGTTTCTACCCGGCTAACGTCTGTTTGTGCGGCAGCAAAACGATCGATAGTCAAATTTGATGCTTTGCCCATAACCAGCGTATGGCGATTGGTATTGCCTTTGAGTTTTAATGTACTATTATCGAGAATTTCAGTATATAAGCCCTCACTACTGGTGTCGATATCTGCAAAGGCATTTCCCTTAAGAATGATCTGAAGGAATTTAGTGCTAAGCTTTGCTTCCGTTTTAACTACAGCATTTTGATCAGCCTCAATGCGGTAGATATCGTTTACATAAATAACAAGGTTACATTTTTCTTTATCGAGGCCGGTAATGCGTAGTACCTCGCCCTGCTGGGTAACTTTCACATTTCCGGTATTATCATCTGTATAAGATATTCCAATGGCGGGGCGTTGTACCAACGTCACTTCTACATTGCCCTTTATCACAATCCTTCTAAAGTTTTGAACCTTGTAAATTATCGTTCTGTTTTTTTCTGTAGCCCTTAAGTTGTTTGGAAGGGTAGCCGTTAAGGTAATTACAGCAGATACCATGGTGATTAGTGCTTTAATTGAGGTTTTCATTGTGTTTTTTATTTAAATGTTAAAATTTTGTTGAGCTCATGGCATTATGCTAATGAGAATCAGCTTACACTATATTATTCAGTTTCGTGGTTAACCAAGCGGGTGCCAAAAAGCAAATGTTACCTTAATGGCTTTGTAATGGTTGTTTTTCCTTATTGCAGGTACAGGCATGTTCATTTCCGAACAGTGGTTGTGCGGCAGCGAACAGTTTTTAGATGCCGGGAATCTGGATGAAAGCTGAGACTGCCTTAAAATCCTTTATTCGATGTTAACACAGTACATATAGGATTATATTCATTATTTTAGTAAAAAGTTAAGGTATATTGAGTCAGTAGTTTTGATTAAAAATCACGATGTCAGTAAAAATCAATCGCCAAACACAGCAGAAACTTCAGCAATTATTGATCATTATCCTGGCCTGGATGATGACTGGAGTTGTAATAGCAGTTTTTGAGGATCTTGTACTGCATACCCGGAATTCTTTAGGACCAGTGCCTGGTTATTCATTAATTTCTTCAATTGCACTAAATGCAGTTATTGGCCTTTTTGGGGCACTGTTAGGCGGAAGCTTGCTTGTATTCTTTGTAAATGTAAAATACAATGATAAGCCTTATGGTTATACCCTTTTAATTGTGGCAGGATCGTTTTTAGGCGTTATTTTGATTGTAAACGAGATACTGAGCCTCTATGAACTGGGTGATTCGAAAAGATTTTTGAAAAACGGATTAGTGTGGGCCATCGTAGTTTCCATAACGCAATTGCTGCTACAGATAAACAGTAAGTTTGGACAAGGGATTTTTTGGGATATTATTAGGGGAAAATATAATACACCTAAAGAAGAATCACGGATCTTTATGTTTCTCGACTTAAATTCATCAACCTCTATTGCCGAAAGACTCGGAGATAAAAAATACCACGAATTATTAAAAGATATCTTTATTGATATTACCAATCCTATTTTAGAAAATAGGGGAGAAATATATCAATATGTGGGCGACGAAGTGGTAATTGCCTGGCGCTATGATGAAGGATTAAGAAACAATAAATGCATCAATTGTTTTTTTGATATCAAAGCGCATCTGTTACTTCTGAGGGATAAGTACATTGGAAAGTATGGTTTAATACCTGCTTTTAAAGCAGGTATTCATTGCGGAAAGATTATAGCAGGTGAAGTGGGGATTATAAAACGCGATATTACCTACTCCGGAGATGTACTGAATACCACTTCAAGAATCCAGAATATGTGTAAGGAGTTTAACCAGGAGATGCTGGTATCGGTAGCGCTAATTGAAGAACTCCAGTTAACAGATCACTATACCACGCAAATGTTGGGTGCAATTAAGCTCCGCGGAAAAGAAAAAGAAATGCAGCTCGTAGCTGTACAGCCAGTTTAATACATCCTAAGTATAAAAAATCTGCACATAACTTATTGTCTTGATTATTATTAACCAGATTATTATTCGGACACAATTGGTTGGCGACGATTTTTCTAGAAGCATTTACCTGATTAATAGGAAAACGCATGAAATGAAACTGCTCTCTGCAAGACATAAGCAAACAGCTGCAGATCATCCGCATCTTACCATGAGCCCTGATGGTAAAAAAATCGAAATCCAATCAGCGATGTTGTCTGAAGATAACCGATCCATAAATATCTGTGTGATTTCTATCCCGGAAGGTTGGATGAATAGCAAATAGTTTTAAACCAAACAACATGACACGCAACTGCTAATTGCAGGATGGCCCACGTATTTTGTCTTATTTCTTGTACTGTTAATGTTTTTTTGATTAGCAATACTATTGTTTAATTTTTTTTAAAGGCGTTTAGGCTTGCTTAAAACGATTTACCTCTACCGAAGATTGATATTATCTTTTTATGATAATATTTTATAGTAAGAAGACAGGATAGTACAGGATGGAAATTTTGTAATGCCTCTATATATTTAAGAAATAATTCACTAACCAAATAACTTTTTAACCAACTATTTAATTAACGAACGTTAATACGATTCTATGCAGTAAAAATCTACTCACCCTTTAAGTCAGTTTTTGCATTTCTTAATTTCTAATTGATTTAGATCCATAGCTTTTTATTGCCCAGTATTTTAATGGCCGTTTATCCAATGAAATTGCTATGAGTAAAATTTTACAAAAATTTTTAATCGTTAATTTGGCGATTATATTCATTCTCAGCGCTTGCCGGAAAAAAGAATTTGATGAGTTCTATGGCCGTCCTGAAACATTAGCCGATCCAATTTATCAACAGCTTCAGGCTAAAGGGAATTTTACCAGATTTTTAGATTGTATAGATAAATCGGGTTATAAGGAAACCTTAAGCAAAGCAGGTTCGTGGACGGTTTTTGCGCCAACAGATGCGGCTTTTACCACTTACATGACCGAAAACAACTTAACCGAGATAAATGCAACGCTCGCTTCGGCAATTGTACGTTATTCAATGACTTATGATGGAGAAAAAGTAGAACGTTTAAGCGATAATTTAACGGCAAAAGGTTTCGTTAAAAATGTTGGTTTTAGGCGACGTACCGTTTATTACGATTTTGTTTATGATGGGGTAGACAATGATGGTAAAGCGATAAAGGTAATTGCGGGTAACCGAAACGGAACTTATTTGCCAACCGATTTTAACAATAAAAACCTGCCCTATTTTCTTAGCCCCTTTGTCACTTTTGCGGGCATTAGTGCTTTAGATTATAATTATTTTTATCCCAATACCGAGTATACCGGAAAAAACGTAGGCCCCGGAAAAATTATCGAGCAAGATATTGTAGCCGAAAATGGTGTAATCCACATCGTAGATAAGGTGCTTACACCGCCACAAAGTATCGATCAGTATATTGGCACTAAAACACAGTATGGTGCCTTCAAATCCCTTTTGGATAAATATGTAAGCTATAATTTAAATACTGATATTACCCATCGTTACCAGGTATTAACAGGCAAAAGCGATAACGTTTACGCTAAAAACTATAGCATATTGCTAGGTTTCTCGCCCAACAACGAAAATTATCTAAAAGAAGATGCCAACGATGCGCAGATTGGCATGTACACCATTTTTGCACCAACTGATGATGCGGTTGAGGCCTATGCAAAGGTGCTGTTAAAATATTATGCAAAAAATAGGTTGCAACCCGGAAACTATAAAGCACAGCTGAACGAACTGTTTTCTTTAAGATCCGATATTATCAGGGATTTTATCAACTCCCATTTATATAGAACTACGGTGTGGCCAACCAAGTTTAATGCCGTTAACAGCTTTTTGGGCGAAGTCACTAAACTTACGCCCGCAAACGTGGTAGACAAACAGTTTTTAAGTAACGGATTGTTCTATGGCGTAAATGCTGCCCAAAATGCCAATGTATTTTCAACAGTTTATGGCAAGGTAAATTTAGATCCAACCTATTACATTATGAAACAGGCACTTGATGTATTGGGTTATGCTATTCCAATTAAAACAGCCTCTTTAAAATATATTGTTATTCCAATTCCTGATGCCACATTGGTAAGTTTAGGATTCTCATACGATCCCTTTTATCCTTCATCGCCAATTAGAGGCGACCTCAATATTTTAAGGCGATTGTTGCAAACACACATTATCCCGTTGGGCGATCGTGCAGTACCGAATTTTGCCACAACAGCTGGTATTTTAGAAACTTCGGGTGGTGAATATATTAAATACGACAAGGGTTTTTTCTCTTCAGCAGGTACTGAAGATTTACCAGCAGTTGCCGATAAAAGTATTAAGATCGATTCGGTTGCCACGGCTGTTAACGGTGCTGATGCCTATGCTGCCAAAGTGCTGATGTATACTGTACTTCCGGTAAGCAAGCATATCGAAAAATATGGTACGCTAACAACCGATCCTTATTATTCTTTCTTTCAGTACCTTAAAAATAACGTTACGCTTTATACAGCTGCTACTGGCGCAATACAAGGGGTTACCGATGGAAGCTCTTACACTGTTTTTATCCCTACAAATGCGGCTATACAAGCTGCAGTAACCGCTGGATTATTGCCAAAACTAGCCAACGGAGCGCCAAATTATGCGCCAACAGATGCCGGAGATATTAGCAAGGTGGCTAAATTTATTCAATACCATATTATTAAAAGTACAGTAGCAAGCGACGGACAGAAAACAGGTTCTTTTGAGAGTTTGCTTAAAAACGATTCGGGGGATGCAGCCAAGGTTACTGTATTTACCAATACCACCAATACACTCACACTAAGAGATGTAACCAATACTTCTGTTAATGTTTTGCTGGGTATAACCGATAGAAGCAACGTGTTATCTAACAGAACGGTGATCCACCAAATCAATTCTTATTTAAAATATCAATTCTAAACCGAGATGACTAAAAGATATAATTATAGTTTTTTTATTTTACTATGCTGTTTGTTGGTATCATCGTTAAGCTATGCGCAACAAATTAACTATGTAAAGGGTAAGGTTATTGATAAAAAAGATAAACAGCCCATCATTGGTGCATCCGTTGTAATTGTTGATAAAGATAAAAGGGTAATTAAAGGCGTTTCGACAGATATTGATGGAAATTACACTTTGCCGGTAGCAGATAAGACCTATAGGATTTCAGTTTCATATATTGGTTACAGGTCTTCAGCACCGATTAATATTGATAAGGCAATTATTAATTTTCAGTTGGAACCTTCTGAAAATCAGATGGATGAAGTTCAGATTGTTTCTAGGGCAAAAACGAACAATGGAAGTGGAATGACGATCGATAAACGTGATCAGACTTCGGCTACAGTTACCATTGATGCCAAAGAACTCGAAGACCTCCAATCGGCATCAATTGATCAGGCTTTGCAAGGTCGTATGGCAGGGGTTGACATTACCGCCAGTACGGGCGATCCGGGTGCGCCGATGCAGATCCGTATCCGCGGTACATCTTCCATCAATGGCGCTACCGATCCATTGATTGTATTGGATGGTATGCCTTACGATATTACCATCCCTTCTGATTTTAACTTTGCCACCTCTGATGAGAACAATTATGGTCAGTTATTAAATATTGCCCCATCTGATATTAAAGAAATCAGCGTGCTAAAAGATGCTGCGGCTACAGCAGTTTGGGGATCAAGAGCAGCAAACGGTGTATTGATCATTACCACAAAAAGAGGTTCAATTGGTCCGCCAGCTATTTCCTATAACTTTAAAGGTTCGTATTCTAAGCAGCCAAGTCCGATCCCGATGTTGGATGGTAACCAGTATTCATCACTCGTTTTGGAAGAATATTATAATGCGGGCCGTCAGTTTTCTACTTCAGAATTTGCAAAGCAATTTCAATATGATCCGAACGATCCTTATAATTACTATAATTACAGCAACAATACCGATTGGCTATCGGCAATTACCAGGATAGGTTACCTTCAAGATCATAACCTATCTATTTCTGGTGGTGGTGAAAAAGCCAGATACCGTGCTTCGGTAAATTATTTTAACCAAACAGGTACTACCATTGGCACCGATTTAAACCGTGTTTCGGCAAGGGTTAACCTGGATTATATGGTGTCGAACAAAATCAGGTTCAGTTCTGATATTTCTTATACACACATCGACCAGAACGGACTTTTTACGCAGAATGTTAGAGATGTTGCTTATACCAAAATGCCTAATCAGAGCATTTACGAGTACGATGAGTATGGGAATTTAACTTCAAACTTTTTTAGTCCTGCGGCAACCGCACAAGGTTCATTCTTATATAACTTCGATACTAAAAAGGTAACCGGAACTTTTAACCCTTTGGCGATGGCAACAGCTGGTAGTAACCATCAATTGGGAGAGCGGATTACACCAAAATTTAGTTTACAGTATGAGATTTTACCAAGTGTACTGCGTTTAAACGGAAGTTTTATGGTGAACATTAACAACACCAAAGTAAAAACCTTCCTTCCACAGATTGCAACAGGCCGCCCTTATACCGAATCGGTAGTCAATACGGCTTCAGATGCTGATGGCGATTCATTCACCATGAACACCAGTATGACATTGGCCTATACGCCGAAATTGAACGATAGACACGATATCATAGGTTTTTTACGCTTCGATAGTGAAGATAGCCGAAGGACTGGGCAGTACTTGTTCTCTACTAATACTGCATCATCGTACTTATCCGACCCCTCTGTTGATAGCCGGACCAATTACACAGGCTCTGCATCATCGTCATTAGGACAAACCAGGTCAGTTGGTTTATTGGCTAACGTTCAATATAAATTTTTAGACCGTTACATCATCAACGGTAGTATCAGGGGCGATGGTAATTCCAGGTTTGGTGCTGCTAACCGATATGGTATTTTCCCTTCAGTTTCTGGCCGTTGGCGGATATCGGGTGAACCCTTTATGAAAAAGGCCAATAAATATGTCGACGATTTTAGTTTAAGGGCCAGTTATGGTAAAAGTGGCAACGTTCCTCGTAACGATTATTCTTACTTTAATATTTATCAGAATTACGGTTTTAGTTACCTGGATAATGCCGGGGTATACTCTACCAACATGGAATTAACCGATTTAAGGTGGGAAACGGTTACTCAATCCAATCTAGGTATTACCTTAAATCTCTTTAAAAATTTAAATATCGATTTCGATTTATACCGTAAACGTACTACCGATCTGTTTTATCCGGGTTTACAGGTAGCGAGTTATAACGGCTATGGAGGGGTTGATATGAATGTGGGCACCATGGATAACCAGGGATGGGAAGTAAACCTGAATGCTACTGTTATCAAAAAGAAAAAGGTAAGGTTAGACCTTTCTTTCAATATTGCGCACAACGAAAACGTAATCCGCGAGGTTTCGCCCCTATACCCTAGGGAAAACAAAGGTCGGGTAACCAGCAACAATGTATACAAAGTGTTTGTTCAGGAAAATAATCCTTTCGGGTCGTTTTATGGTTTCAAATTCAAAGGCGTATATCCTGATAAAAATGCAACAGTCGCATTGGATGAGAATGGAAACCAGATTGTTGGACCAAACGGCGATAAAATTTACATGCGTTTTGCTTATCCATCTATCGATTATGTTTTCCAACCAGGCGATGCCATGTATGAAGACATCAACCATGACGGGAACATCGATTATAAAGATATTGTGTACCTGGGTAATGGTAACCCTAAACTAACAGGAGGATTTGGATCTAACCTAACCATCAACGGAAACCTTCGTTTAGGTTTTAATTTTACCTTCCGTACCGGATACGATATTATTAACGGTACTAAAATTAACACCACCAATATGTATGGTTTTAATAACCAAAGTACAGCCGTATTGCGCCGCTGGAAAAAAGAGGGTGATGTTACCGATATGCCAAGAGCCATGTATAGTACGGGCTATAACTTTTTAGGTTCCGACCGCTATATTGAAGATGGATCATTTTTAAGACTGAGTTCGGTGGTATTAAGG
This sequence comes from Pedobacter sp. R-06, assembly GCF_049913135.1. NCBI lineage: Bacteria > Pseudomonadati > Bacteroidota > Sphingobacteriia > Sphingobacteriales > Sphingobacteriaceae > Pedobacter > Pedobacter sp. R-06. The sequence continues at coordinate 1,558,700 of NZ_CP183977.1, forward strand.
TACGATTTTGGCAAAACCTTTATGAAGAGATTGGGCATGAAATCGCTTACTACCAACCTTACCGTTCAGAATATCTTAACATTTACCAAATACACTGGCCAGGACCCTGAGGTGCCAATTAAGTTAAACGGGTCGAACACGGTGATAGATAATTCTACCACGCCGCCAATTAAAACAATCACTTTCGGTTTAACTGCTAACTTTTAATTCAAAACTGATGAAAAATATTTTATATAGCACTTGTTTAGTAATGATGCTGGTGATGAGCAGCTCTTGCAACAAATGGCTCGATCTCCAACCTAGAGATGGCATTACCAGACAGGAATTCTGGAAAACGAAAGAGGATGTTTTAGCAGCAGTTTCAGGTTGTTATACTTCTTTACTGGCGCCTCCTCCAGGTATTGGCGATAAATCTTTATTAGAGTACATGTTTATGTATGGCGAGCTCAGGGCCGATATGATTGCAGGTGGGCCAAGTATTACAACAGAGGAAACGGATATTATCAATGTAAATATTACCCAGGATAATACAACGGCAAGATGGGCAGCATTTTACCGTACCATTAATTATTGCAATACCGTACTCGATTTTGCGCCTGGCGTTAAAGCTACCGATCCCACTTTTACCGATGCAGCATTGAACGGCTATGTGGCAGAAGCGCTTACCCTAAGAAGCCTCATGTACTTTTACCTGTTGCGTACCTTTAGAGATGTACCATTAAAACTAACCGCTACCGTAAAAGATACCGATTTACAGGATCTGCCGAAAACCAAACAGGCCGATATTTTAAAACAGATTGTTGCCGACTTAAAAAAGGCAGAACAAGGAGCGGTTACCACTTATGGCAGCACAAGGTTTGATAAGGGTAGAGTAACCAAATTTACGGTAAATGCTTTGTTAGCTGATGTGTACCTGTGGATGGAAGATTATCAGAACTGTATTACCGAGTGTAATAAAATTATCAGTTCGCAAAGATTTGCCCTGGTTGGTGCAGCTGGCTGGTACAATAATGTATTTTTTAAAGGGTCGTCCATCGAAACCATATTTGAATTCGACCAGGCGATAGAAAACCCGTTTTATAATTTATTGGTAAACACCAGACGACGTTTTATCGGATCTCCGTTTCTGAGTACCGAAATCTTTATTCCAGATGATGTTGATCCGGATAATAATTATGATATCAGACCAGGCTCTTATTATAGTTCGGCTTTTACCATTCAAAAATATGGCATAGAAAATCCTTCTTATGTAAAATGGCAGGCTTACCGTTATTCAGATATCATGATGATTAAAGCCGAAGCATTGGCTTTAACCGGTGGCGGTGTAGAAGCACTGGCATTGGTTGATGAACTGAGATTAAGACGTAATGCTGTAAATGCCACGAAAGTTACTGTAGACCCTTCAGAAACTGAAGCTTTGTGCGATTATATTTTGGCCGAACGCGCCAGAGAATTTGCTTTTGAAGGCAAAAGATGGTTCGACCTTTTACGCCATGCCAAACGCAATAACTATAGCCGAATTGATATTTTGTTAGATCTTGCTGCCAAAACAGTATCACCTACGCTTCAACAATCGGCCATTACCAAATTTAGAGATCCCAATAGCCACTACTTGCCAATTTATCAAAGTGAGTTATTTACCGATCCTAATCTTGTTCAAAATCCATTTTACACTAAATAGAATAAGTAATATGAAAGTGAAATTAGACATCCGCAACATTACCTATTTGGTTATACTTAGTGCATTTGTAATCTTCGTGATTAATGCCTGTAAAAGAGAAAGTTTAACGTTAAGTACCACTGATGATGTAAATATTACCGGGTTTTTGGAGAAAAATCCCGATAAGTTTTCTCTGTTTACCCAAATCTTAGAAAGATCGGGTACAAAAGGTTATTTGGCTGCTTATGGTAAATATACCATGTTTACTCCAGATAATAACGCAGTTAACGATTGGTTAAAAAGTTTAAACAAAACAGCAGTCGACCAATTATCAGCTGCAGAACTGAAAGACGTTGTTCGTTTTCATGTTTTGCCTGATACAGTTGCTACGGGAAAATTTACCGATGGCAAGTTAACACAGATTACCCTTTATGGTCAGTATCTGCAAACTGGAGTTACTTTTAAAGATGGTGTAAGTAGTTTTATCATCAACAAACAAGCACTCATTACCCAGTCGAATGTTCGGGTTGGGAATGGAATTATCCATGTTATCGATCATGTGCTAATCCCTTCAACTAAAACACTGGCTTCAACTATCGAAGGCAATAACAGGTATAGCATCTTTACCCAGGCCTTAAAGGAAACCGGTTTTTACGACTCATTAAATTATGTTCAATCTGTAATTCCTGATACTACACGTCGTTTCCAGACGGTAATTCTAGAATCTGATTCGGCATTACAAGCTGCAGGTTTTAATAATTACGCTGCTTTAAAAGCCAAACTTTCAAAAACAGGAAATCCGAAAAGCCATACCGATAGTTTGTGGATGTATGTAGCGTACCATATTTCAACAGGAGCAAGTTATACACCCGATATCGTTTCTTCGCCTTCATTGGCAACATTGGTGCCGAGTGAAATTATAACCACAAAATTAGTGGGAACAAAAATCTTATTAAATGATGATGAGTTTAATGGTGTGATTGAGCCTGGAGTAGAAGTAAACAGAACTTTTAGTAATGTTACTACTTCGAATGGGGTTTTACACGAGTCGAAAGGTTTTTACAAAATTAAACCAAGGGTGCCTACGGGTGTTTTCTTCGATATAGGCGACCAGCCGGAATTAAAATTATTAGCTGCCTGGCGTGCCCCTGGACAAACCATCCAGCTTTTACAAAATGGAAAGTTAATTACTGCAGGCATCAGGCTTGATGCTTACCGGTCAAACACAATCGGACCTGTTTATGCCGTGTCGTCGACGCCAATCGGCGCATCTGATGGTAGGAGTTATGCCAACAGAGATGTAATTCAATTTAATCCAACCACCAGCAATACCGCACGTTCTATTTGGATGGAAATCAGAACACCTATGCTGGTAAAAGGTAAATACAAAGTTTGGATCTGTTATACCTACAATGGCTCCGGACCGCTTACACAGGTTGGGGTAGATGTGGGTACAACACAAGAGCAATTATTGCCAAACCTGGTCGATTTTGCGCAAACATTAACCAGTTCTGGAGTACCTACTGCCAATGCTGCCTTGCCTTCTGCAGATGGATTAATGTTAACCAACGGTTTTAAACGCTATATGGCTACAACTGCCGAGGTAAGTAACGGTGTAAATGGTTTACAGCCCATCGCACAGAATAATTTATGGTCGGTTATGGTCGGGAAATTAGCTGGGGTAGTAGATATTAAAACAACAGATAAACATTGGGTTAGGTTTACTACACTGCGCGGTAATGGAACCGGGATTATGAATATGGATATGATTCACTTTATTCCGATTGATGATGATCAGAACTATCCAAGATTTAGTCCGTCGGGCCTGATTTATAAGCGCCCATAACCAATTGAGCAATAGAACTAAAAATATAAATAATGACTAGAAAATATATAATATACGTTGCCCTGCTCAGTATCGGTACAGTTTTATATTCCTGTAAAGATAACTTGGACCTTCATAACGAGCTTACCAATGTAGATAACAGTTTAGATCTAGCGCAAAAGCTCGATGCCCAGTCTAACCTCAGTGTTTTTAACGGTTATGTTAAAACTACAGGTTATGATAAGGTGCTTGCAGGTGCGCAAAATTATACGGTTTGGGCACCAACCAACCAGGCCTTAGCCAGTTTAGATGCAGCAATTGTTGCTGATCCCGCAAAATTAAAAGATTTTGTGGCCAACCATATTGCACTATCTACTTTCCCATTAAACAAAGATGGCGATACCACGAGATTGAAACTGCTTAATAATAAGTTTGGTGTTTTTACCAGCACTAAATTTGAAGAAGGCACTGTTTCTGCTGCTGGCCAATTTGTAAAAAATGGGGTATTGTATACCGTAGATCAGGCGCTTCCAACCAAACAGAACATTTGGGATTATATGCTCAACAGTACTGATGGCACTTTGCAAAAGAACTACATTAATAATCTATCGATTACCGTTATCGATACCGCAAACGCTACTGTTATTGGTTATAACGTATTGGGTAATCCAATTTTTGCCCCTAATCCACCAATGATATCCAGAAATACTTACTGGGTAAATGTAGCAGATTTGAGAGACGAAAGTCAGCAATACACTTATTTTATATTACAGGATGCTGCTTTTACAGCCGAATCTGCTAAACTTTCAACTTATTATCCAAGTATAAATCCGAATTTGAATGCTTCCTACTTCTTGGTAAAAGATTTAACCGTTAAAGGTGTTTACCCAATTGAAAAATTGCCAGATACGCTGATTTCTTTACAAGGTGTAAAAGTACCGATCAATAAGGCTAATATTATCCGTTCCTACCGGGCCAGTAATGGGATGGTGCATGTGGTAAATGCACTGCCTTTCCGTTTGAAGGATAAAGTTCCAGAATTTAAAATCGAGGGTGAAAAACCACAATCTGTTAGTGCTGCACGTACGCTTTTATACCGCACAAAACTCGATAATTTGGGAAAAACCTTTAACGACATTGAGGTTTACGACCACAAGTATGCAGAATTTGGGCTGTTTTATACCAAAGCCAACTTGCCGGTGGTAAAGTATAAAGTGTACGCAAGGGCCATTTCTGGTTTGCCCGGCGACCCACAGGTGGCGGCATTTACGCAGCGTTATTTCTTTTTTAACCCTGCCACAGTAAGTTATACTTTGTTTTATACCCATCTGGTAAACCCCTTAACCTATAACGAAACCTACTTAGGAGAATATACACCTGCACAGTTTGGCAATTTTCAGGTGAGGTTAACCGCTGCAAACAGTACAAGTGTAAATGTAAGTACACTCATATTGGATTATCTCCGCTTCGAACCAGTTTTACCTTAATTATGAATCTTGCTTTCAAAAAAAATACTATGTATAATTTTACAACGATAAAAAAAGTTTGGGGCACATTGCTTTGCTTGCTGGTGTTTGGCTTAGCCGCACAGGCACAGGAAGTAGATTCGATGAAAACCGAAACAGATACCACTACCGTAAAAGTAAAGGCCCGAGCAGTTAAGGGCGAAAAAATAAGGGGAGTTGTGCTCGATGGGAATACCAATAAGCCTTTAGTGGGCATTAATATCACGGTTACTGGTTTTAATGCTGCCATTACCGACGAAAAAGGAAGATTTACTGTAGTTGTACCCGATTATAAAGCCAGTATTATTATTTCGGGTAATGGTTTCCAAACCAAAGTATTACCGGTTTACAAAGATAAAGAAATCAGAACTAAGCTTTATCCATTGTCATTTACCTCGGTTTATAATGAAGTAGTTACACCAATAGGCACAATTTCTCAGGCAAGGGCAATACCCGCCATCAGTAATGTGAGTTTGCAAGGTAACTGGGCCAGTAATTCTGAAAGTGTAATGAGTTACATCCAGGGCAGGGCAGCAGGAGTTAAAGTTACCAGGCGTTCAGGAACACCAGGAGTAGGTGCTGATGTGCTCATCAGAGGATTTAACTCTTTGTATGCTACAAATCAGCCTTTATATGTGGTTGATGGGATGATTTTCGATGCCAATAACTACGGTACTTCGCTTATTAAAGGTCATGTTAACAACCCGCTTCAATTTATCGATGTTCGGGATATTGAAAACATCAGCATCATTAAAGATGCGGCTTCGGCAGCTACTTATGGGGTGAAAGCGGCAAATGGAGTGGTGTTGATTACCACCAACCGTGCACATGATCTGGCCACTAATATCGATTTTTCTGGTTACGCAGGTTTTAATTTCAAACCTAAAAACTTACCTGTAATGGGTACTTCTGATTATAGGTTATATCTTTCTGATATTTTAAGAAGTCAGGGGTTAAGTAATAGCGCCATTGCAGCAAAACCCTATATGAACGATAGTTCAACCAATCCCGATTATTTTAAATACCATAACGAAACGAATTGGCAGAATGAAGTTTTAAAAAGCAGTTTCGATCAGAACTATTTTTTAAAGGTAACGGGAGGTGATAATATTGCGAAGTATGCACTTTCTGCTGCTTACGCCAGAGATAGGGGCGTAATTGATAGTACAGATAATTTAAAATACAGTACGCGCTTTAATAGTGATTTAAACCTGACTAAAAAACTGCAGGGAAGCACCAGTTTATCATTTACCTACACAGAACAACGCTTAAAGGACCAGGGGATTGCTCCGGTAACCAACCCACTGTTTTTAGCTTTGGTTAAATCGCCTTTTATGGCCAGGAATGAAATAAATTCGACTGGGGCAGTTTCACCTAATTTAGCCGATTACGATACCTTACAGGTGAGTAATCCAAGAGCTTTAATCGAGAAAGGACAAAATTTAAAAAAGGCTTATCGGTTTTATGGAAACATCAATTTCGATTTTACTTTTAACAAAAACTTTAAATTATCTAACCTAAGCGGGGTAACTTACGATAAAACACAGGAAGCACTTTTTATTCCGAGAAAAGGGGTAACCAACGATACGCTTTCCAATTATGTAGGCGATAGCCGTTTGGGTACACAGGTAGGAAGGTTTTTTAATGTGTTTAACGATCTGCACTTAACTTACGATCAATCTTTCGGCTTATACAGCAAACTACATGCAATTGTAGGTACACGCTATTCGCAGAGCGAAAGCGAGCAAGACTATGCTTTGGGTTTTAACTCTGCAACAGATGAGTTGATTAGCATTGGAAACAGTAATGCTGCTTTTAGAACATTTGGTGGTGATATTGGGAAATGGCGTACGCTGAACAATTATCTATCTGCCAATTATAGCTATGCCGATAAATACTTGGTTAATTTTTCAATGGCTGTTGATGGTTCTTCGCGCTTTGGTACAAAGGCTGGTCAGGGTTTCTTAAATTTCGATGATGGTTTGAGGATTAATGGAAGCCGTTATGCCGTTTTACCCGCCGTTGGTGCTGCCTGGTTAATCTCTTCAGAGAAATTTATGCGCAATTTACACCGCGTTGATCTGCTGAAATTAAGAATGAGCTATGGTTTGGTTGGAAATGATGACGTGGGGAATTACACGGCCAGAAAATATTATATCTCTCAGAATGTATTGGGTATCAATGGGATAGTGACAGGTAATTTTGCTAACCCAAATCTACAATGGGAAACCGTACGCAAGTTTAATGCTGGTATCGATGGCTCCTTTTTTAGTGAGCGCCTAAGCATCAGCTTAGATTATTGGAGAAACAGTACTAAAAATATGTTAAGCTATCAATTACTGAGTGTTGTTACGGGTACTGCTTCTTTTATCAATAATAATGGTGGCATGCAGACAAATGGTTTAGATTTAGCCTTAAACGGTCGGATTCTAAATGAAAAATTAAAATGGGATGCGGGTTTAACCATCGGTACATCAACCAATAAAATTACCAGTTTACCTGATGGAAAGTCAGTTATAACCAGTTATGCAGGGGGGGCTTATATCAGCCAGGTTGGTGAGTCGGCGAATCAGTTTTATGGTTATAAAACCAATGGGGTTTATGCTACCAATGCAGAGGCCGCTGCTTCAGGTTTATCTAGTCGCAACAGTTTAGGAGCACTTGTGCCATTTACAGGAGGCGATGTAAGGTTTGCCGATAGTAATGGCGATAAAATAATCGACGATGCCGACCGTACTGTTATTGGTAATCCTAATCCGAGTTTATTTGGGAGCTTTAACAACACTTTCACTTATAAAAACTGGAGTTTAGATGCTTTAATCACTTTTGTTAGCGGTAACGATGTTTATAATTATACAAGGGCGCAACTAGAATCTGGAAGTACCTATTACAACCAAACACCAAATATCAGCAACAGGTGGAAAGGTGATGGACAAGTTACGTCGGTGCCAAAAGCTACTTATGGCGATCCGGTAGGGAATGCCCGTTTTTCTGACCGCTGGATAGAAGATGGTTCCTATTTACGTTTGAGAACCGTTAATGTAACCTATAATGTACCCTTAAAACTGAAAGCCATTAAGTACGCAAAAATTTATGCTACGGCTAATAATCTGTTTACCATAACCAATTATTTAGGCTATGATCCGGAATTTAGTAACTCCGGAAGTTTATTTAGCCAGGGTGTAGATACCACGCTTGAGCCACAGTTCAAGTCGTTTCAACTAGGCGTTAGAGTTGGATTATAATTAAGAAAGATATACTCATGAAAATGAACATAAATAAAAAAATTGCCTCCCTTTTACTGTTGGGTATTTTATCGGCAGGTTCGTGGTCTTGCAAAAAAATGCTTGATGTACCAACCGAAGATAAGTTGGATAGTGTAAATGCTTTTAAAACAGTATCTGATGCAGATGCTGCGGTTATCGGTATTTACGGCCAATTTTTGGGACTGGAAAAACTGTATATTCTGCAGAACGAACTGCGTGGTGATTTAATGGATGTTACCTCCAAATCAAGTGCCGATCTGCAGGAGCTATCATCACATACCGAAACAAAAAACAATCAATATGTTGATCCAAGGCCATATTACCAGGTGATTGTGAATTGTAACGATGTGCTCAAAAACTTTAAAATGATGGTCGATGATCGCCGGATGAGTGTTGATGATTACAACAAACGCTACTCGGATATTGCCACATTAAGGAGTTGGATTTATCTGCATTTAGGTATTCAATATGGCAGCATACCTTATATTACCGATGCGATTGAAACAGTAGATGATTTAAAAAAACTGGCCAATTATCCGAAAACACCATTTGACCAGCTCTTGGATAAATTAATTGCCTTTAACGAGAGCCTGCCATATAAGGAAGCCTATGCTTATCCAACAGGAACATCCTTGCTGGTTACCATCGATGCTAATAGTACCCAAAAATTGTTTGCTTCTAAAGCTTTTCTGTTAGGCGATCTTTATCTATGGAAGGGAAATTACATTAAGGCGGCAGAAAATTATGCCAAGCTGATGAATGCCGAAAACAATAACGGGAATGATAACTTCAGGTTTAATTTTTATAAGATCAATAACTCCGGAGATCCTGCCTACGCTAATTTAGCCATCTTATTTAGCAGAAGCGGACAAGATCCTACCAGTTTAATCAATAGTTTAGATGCAGGCTGGCGCGCTATTTTCGGATTACCAACAACATCAAGTGCGTGGAGTTCAGAATGGTTGTGGTCTATGCCTTACAATACTGCATTTAAGCCTGTAAACCCAATGATTGATTTGTGTTCACCGCTAAAAAGTTATCAGATTAAGCCATCACAAGCCATAAAAGACCTTTGGAACAGCCAAATTACCTATGGTGGTATTCCCTTCGATCCAAGAAGCAAATTATCGTTCAATGCTTCTGCTATGGGCGATGAAATTACTAAACTAACAGATAATGGCGGTAAGTGGGGCATTTACAGGGCACCTTTATTGCATCTTCGTTTTTCGGAGGCAGCCAATAGAGATGGACAGACCAAATTAGGATGGGCGTTGCTAAACACAGGTATTAGAAATACTTATTACGTAGGTACGTTCACAGCTGGTGTCCAGGCACCTGTTTCGGTCGCAGAGTTAAATACCATGATTACACCTTATCCACAAACTTCACCCTATTATTTCGATGCCAGAAAAAATAACGATGTTTCGGGTACCTGGTACCGTAACTGTGGCATTAGAGGTAGGGCAGTAGTAAACGCGATCGATGTAAGTTACCAGACAGATATGATTGGCTTAGAAGGTAAATTAATTGATGAGGCCGCATTGGAGCTCGCTTTTGAAGGTAACCGCTGGCCTGATTTGGTCCGCATTGCCCGCAGACAGAACAATCCGGCCTTTTTAGCAGATCGCATTTACCAAAAGCTGCTAAAAGCAGGCAATCCTAATGCAAGTCTTACCAGACAAAAATTAATGGATCCGGCCAATTGGTATCTGCCATTTGATTGGAAATAGAAAAATATAATAAAAGGTTGTACCATAATGGCGATTTTATCTCAAATGCTGTCATGTTGAGCTTGTCGAAACACTTCAAAGCGTACTAAACAGGTACTTCAACAGGCTCTCCACAGGAGTCTTTTGGACAGGATGACAGAACTATATTTTTGGATACAACCTCTTATTATTAAAAGGCTTCGAGGCTCAAAATCTGTGCCTTGTAGGCTGCCGGGAGAATTAAATTTCTTAACGGTTTGTTCACCTTCAGTTTGCTACTTATTTTGTATAAAGTAAGTATTGGTTTAATGGATTTTCCTTCGCCCAGTTTAAGCAGTTCATTCACTTTAAGTGGAACAATGAGTGCTTGTATTTTTCGCATTAATAAATACCTCAGCGCACCCAGGTGTTTTTTGTACTGATCAAAAAGATCATGAGAAAAGCAGCTATAAATTAAATTTTCCTGTAGCTGTTGTTCATGCATCATTTGCCAGGCAGCAAAATTAGTAGGAAGTCCGTTTATTTCCATGCGATACCCAACTTGATAGAAAGTAGTAAATATTTCTTCTTTTTCTGTTAAAGTGAGTTTTCTTTCCAGTACCTCGAAAGCGCGGATAGAATAGTCGATCAGCATAAATAATACATCTCTATAGGCCCAATCCGGAATTTTAGCGTTTCTTCCAGCTTCAACATGCTGATGGATCATGGTGATCTGATCTATCGCTGCATTGGCTTCAGTTACAGTGGAAAATACGATTTTTTGCGCATAGGCAACGGTAGAAAATAATCTTCCCAGTGGATCTTTAGGAAGTTTGCCGGTAAAATACAACCAATCAACAGCTTTATTCAGGCTAAATTCTGCTGCGGCGCCAGCAAAAATAAAAAGAACAACATCGGTATTGCCCCATATTTTCCTTACGATAGAATTTTTGTTTACAAAGTCCATAATCCATAATGCTCTTCTAATATTTCAATTTTTTTGATGTTAATGCGGCATAGTATCAGCGGGATAATGCCGATGATGCCAAAAGAACAGTCTATCATTTGCCAAAATACCGGAATGTGACGGATGTTTCCGGCAATTAAGGCCAATGGAATAATCGCAATACAACAGATGATACCAAATTCGATTACCCATTTGTTTTTGATAGGATCTTTTAATGGACCGATAAAAAGCACGGCCAACATAATATGTGCAAAAGCCAACCAATCGGTGCCATAACTTAAAAATGCATAACGTAGGTTGGTCGCTTTAATGCCCTGATAAACCGTTTCAATCCAGATTTGAAGATTACTTGGCAAAATAGCACTGTGTTTAACCAGATAAGCCATTTCGGTTTCTAACGGAAAAGCGGTTAATCCGCTGATTGTTAATCCTACAATGATTGTGCAGACGTATATTTTGGATTGTAGCCTTAATTTTCTTTCTTCCGTATTCATAACTTGCGGGTTAAAAAAAGTTGATTTTCAAGTGATTATATGCCTGCTGAAAATATAATAAAATCCAAGAAAGACACTTTATGCTAAAGCATTGCAGCGCTAATAAGCCTGATGGAATAAATTGCTTCATATTTCTATGTTTTGTAAAGTGCTTTGTATTTCAAAGTAAATGCTAAAAATTGAATATTCCAAAAAAAGTTAAAGATTTTCGACATGATGAATTTTTGATCTTCTTGTATTAAGATTGGAAATAGAATAAGTTGTACTTAAAAATTATCGAGTAGGGAGGCGATTTGCTAGGTGTTTACACCAGATAATCGTATAATCTAAAAAGCAAAAGAGCCAGCATCGCGCTGGCGCTCTTGTTATCATTAACTAAACTAAATCAACGCGCTGCTGCTAGCAGTTGTTTCATTCGTTAAACAAATATCTGTCAGATTGACAATTAAAACGAAGGTGGCTGATAAATACGGAAAATGTCCTGTTGAATAGGTTTTTACGAAATTTAATTCTGATGGTAGTTTTAATTATACTTTTTGCCAAAATTTTGTTCTTTTTTTTGTGTTCCGTTTAAGGGTTTAACGGAGAGTATTTATATATTTGGATATTCATTATAAACTAAGCCTAGAAAAGAAATAAATAGACTAACCACTATAATGGAATTATACACCCCTGACCAAACAGACAGAGATATTTTAACCCTATTACAAAAAGATGCAAGGCTAACCTATAAGGAACTGGCAGCTATATTGCATTTGTCAAAATCACCTATTCAGGAACGTGTAAAACGCCTAGAACGTCTAGGATTTATTTCTTCGGTAGTGGCATTGATCGATCCTAATAAATTCGAGAACTGTATGATATCCTATTTACAGGTTCAGCTTACCAATCATTCTGTTAATGCCTTCCGGTTATTTCAACAGGAGGTGAGCAAATTCGATGAAGTGCTGGAATGTTACCATACTACAGGAGGCTTTGATTTTATGCTAAAGGTTGTTGCAAGAAATATGATCGCTTACAACGATTTTCTAACCAATAAATTCGGTCGCTTGGATAATATAGGCACCCTTAATAGCTCACTCGTAATTACGCAGGCTAAACGCGAAACCGCTTTGCCTGTATAGCAAGGTCATTAAATTTATAAATCAAAAAAAAGCACTCCGATTTTAAATCCGGAGTGCTTTTCTGTTTTTTATGCTTATATAGCCACATTGATCTGTACGTTGATATTACCACGGGTAGCTTTAGAGTACGGGCAGGTTTGGTGTGCAGCCTCAACCACTGTTTTTGCTTCTTCGTAAGTAAGTCCGGGTAAAACTACATTTAATCTTGCCTGAAGGTTAAAACCACTATCGGCCAAAGCCAGATCAACTTCTGCATCAATTGCAGCATCTACAGGAAGTGCGATTTTAAGTTGAGGCGCATTATGTTTCATTGCACCAATAAAACATGCAGCCCAGCCTGCAGCAAACAATTGCTCAGGGTTGGTTCCTTTTCCTGCACTGCCAGGAGATGATAATGCAGTGTTAAGCGCTCCATCGCTGCTTTTTGCGAAGCCCTCACGGCCACCGCTTACATGAACTTTTCCAGTATAAAGCACTTTGTTTATGACTACATTTAGAGTATTTGCTGATTCGATTACATTTTGATTTTCCATTTTTTTAAGTTTTATTATGATTTTTTAAAATTATCAGATGAGTATTTTAGCTTTTTTTAGGCCATCATTGCTGCCTGGATAATGGCATCTGCAAATGCTTTAGGTGCTTCCTGAGGAAGATTGTGGCCAATGCCGCCACTAAGGTTATAGTGCACGTATTTACCTTTAAACTTAGCTGCATAATTATCCGGGTTGCCATGCGGTGCACCATTTGCATCACCTTCAAGTGTAATGCTTGGAACTGTTATTGCTGGAAATGTGGCTAATATTTTTTCATATTTATCATATTGTGCTTCCCCTTCTGCCAGCCCCAATCTCCACCTGTAATTATGGATTACAATGGCAACATGATCTGGATTATCCAGTTCAACTGCCGACTTTTCGAAAACTGCATCAGTGAATTTCCATTCTGGAGAAGCGGTTTGCCAGATCAGTTTTGCAAAATCTTTTCGGTTAGCTTCATATCCTAAACGGCCACGTTCAGTTGCAAAGTAGAACTGATACCACCATGATAACTCAGCTTTGGGTGATAATGGTTTTTGGTTTACCTCCTGGCTTCCAATAAGGTATCCGCTTACCGAAACCATTGCTTTACAGCGCTCTGGCCACAAGGCAGCTATAACATTGGCGGTTCTTGCTCCCCAATCAAAGCCACCAATTACTGCTTTATCTATTTTTAAGGCATCCATCAAAGCAATAATATCTGCAGCAATGGCCGATTGTTGCCCATTCCTTGGGGTTTTAGCCGAAAGAAACTGTGTACTGCCATGGCCACGAAGATGTGGAACAATTACCCTGTATCCCTCTGTGGAAAATAGGGCGGCCACATCCGTATAACTATGGATGGTATACGGCCATCCATGTAGCAATATAACTGGTTCACCATCTGCGGGTCCGCTTTCTGCATAACCTATGTTTAACACACCGGCATGAATCTGTTTTATCCTATCGAAGGATGTATTGCCGTTGATTTTATTATTGCTGGTTTTATTTTTTATAATTTCTTTGGCGCTCAAAAGGTTTAACCCTCCAAGTTCTGTCACGGCCACGGTTAGTGCTGCTAAGCTTAAAAAGCGGCGGCGGCTGTAATTATTTTGATTTTCCATTTGCTAAAATTTGTTGATGATTAATGTTTTACTCCGTTAGATATGTCAAAATTAATGCGGATGGAAAGAGGAGATTAGCCTTTTCGGGATGAAATAGACAAATTAGGTTTTGATTTATACATTTTTAAACCTGGGTGGGACTGGAATTGAATCCAATGGAATGGTCATTATTTTGTGTCGGCTATCAAGTTGATACATTTTTTATTGTTAGCCTTTTATGCTTTTTGCTGATTGCTTTAACGAAATACGGATCTTACCGAAATAAAAAACACAATTGTTGTGCTGATTTAAATATGGCATTGTCTGCTTAAGCGTCTAATCTGTCTGGTTCAAGTTTAAAATTGTTTAACTATAAGACTTGCCTGGTTACTTTTGGTGAAAAAAGAAGAGATACATGTGGTGCTGCCATCATATTTAAAAAAATATTATTTTTGATTATCCCAACCCACCTAATTAGCCTGGCTAAAAACTGATATGACTAAAAGCCCTTTAAAGATTTCGCCTGCTATTATCTGGATAAGTTCTATTTTTCTTGGACTTTTATCTTCTGTTCCTCAAATTGCAGAGCATCATTTTAATGCTGCGGAAGCCGCTGTTAATGCGGGTATTACTTCAGTATTTGCATTGTTGATGTGGTATTTGAATATTTACATGCTGTCGCGAAAGAGCAGTAGACCCAACAAGCAAGGGATCTCCTACTCCAGGTTATTTAAAAGTCTTTTGATTGGTATTGGCGTTATGCTTTGCCTGGCATGGATTCAGCAATTGATCCTTTCGCATATTAATTTCGGTCCGGTAATGTTGATGGTTGAAGTAAGGGGAATATTGATCAATTTAATTTTTTATATGTTTCTCCATCTGTTGCAGCAAAATTACGAAAATCAACAGGTGAATATGGAACTGGAAAAAATCAAAAGCGATAGTTTAGGCGCTCAGTACGAATTGCTTAAACAGCAGGTTAATCCTCATTTCCTTTTTAACAGCCTCAATACACTAAAGGCTATGGTAGAAATCGGCGATGAAGAGGCTGTTGATTTTATCCTTAAGCTTTCTAATTTTTATCGATATACCCTCGAGAGCCGTAAATTAGACCTGATTCACGTTTCGGAAGAAATGGAAATACTCAATGCGTATTTATTTTTACAACAGGCAAGATTTGATGGTGGTTTTAGTTTTACTTCTACTTTAAATGAAGAAATATTGCACACCTTAATTCCTCCCTTTACGCTGCAGCTGCTAATCGAAAACTGTATTAAACATAATGTAGTTTCGCTGGATAAACCTTTGCATATCAGCTTGTATGCCGAAGATGGGCAAATTGTTCTGGAAAACCCTATCCGGTTAAAAACAGCCGATAACAACTCGTTGGGGGTTGGACTAAAAAATATTACGTTGCGCTATCAACATCTTCTCGAAAAACCAATCGAAATTATTAACGATGGCCAAATTTTTAAAATTAAACTTCCATTAATTCATGAACATCATCATCATTGAGGATGAGCTGAAAACAGCTAAATCACTCGAAAATATAATTTTGAGCCTGAGGCCCGACGTGAAAATAGTAGGGCAGTACCAGAGCATCGAAGGATCGGTAAAAGCGTTGTCAGAACAGCCACAGCCCGATTTGATATTTATGGATATTCAATTGGCAGATGGATTATGTTTTGAAATATTTAAACAGGTTAAAGTAAACAGTCCCATTGTGTTCTGCACAGCTTTCGATGAGTACTCATTAGAAGCTTTTAAGCGTAATGGAGTAGATTATGTGTTAAAACCATTTTCCAAAACAGATATTCAGGAGGCTTTTCAAAAGGTAGATGGTCTTCAGAATTTTTTTCAGCAAAAAGTAATTCCCGATTTAAGTAATTTATTAACAAAATTGAGCAGCCCAACAGGAAAAGAGAGCTTTTTAGTATTTAAAAACCAAAAATATACCACTGTTCAAACCGAGAATATTGCTTTCTTTTATATCAGAAATGATGCTTCAACTATTATGTGCTTTGATAAACAAGAGTTTGCATTAAGTCAGTCTCTTGATCAGATTATGGCATTGGTATCATCTAAACAGTTCTTCAGGGTTAACCGCCAATATTTAGTGAACTTTAAAGCCATTAAAGAAATAGAACATTATTTCTTAAGGAAGTTATTTGTTAAACTGGTGATTGAAACTCCAGATAAATTGCTGATTAATAAGGAAAAAACGCCTGCTTTTCTTTCCTGGATGGAAGATAGGTAATGAAAAATCCATATTTATCTGCTATTGGGTAACAAGCTTGGCCAGAAACGGATATCCGTTTCTGGCTTTTTTGCTTTAGGGCATGCTCGTAGCTAATTTGTCTTATTTATCTGCTTCCTGTCTAGCTCTTCCATCAATTTGTCCGGTTCAGCTATCTTCCACCTAATTTCAGGCATACTACTCGCTTATTTTTGATAAAAAAAGAATAGAAATTATGAAAACACTAAAAAGAATAGCGATCGTAAATGCGGTCATTTTGGCGGTAATAGCACTTAGCGCATTTATTTGGGTAGGATCTGCACAAGAAAAAAAAATAGAACAGCCCGTTAATGGAAAAGGCTTTGCCGTTTTGGAATTATTTACGTCTGAAGGGTGTTCGAGCTGTCCGCCAGCAGAAGAACTGTTGGCCAAAATAGAGAAAGAATCTAATGGAAAGCTAGTGTATGTACTTGGATATCATGTAGATTATTTTGATAATTTAGGTTGGAAGGATGTTTTTGGAAGTCCGGAAAATACAAAAAGGCAAAAAAAATATAGTGCTTGGCTAAATGCACAGGTTTATACCCCTCAATTGGTTATTAACGGCGCTCAAGAATTTATAGGATCTAGTGAAAGTGAGGTGAGAAATGCCATTAATAAACAGCTTCTGAATACACAGCATACAGCCAGTTTAGCCTTCAATACCAAGAGAGATGGAGAGGTATTGACAATAAATTACGAAGCCAAAGATACTCAGGCTAGCGACGATCTTCTTTTTGCACTGGTACAAAAGAGCGGTAGCACTGATGTGCAGCGTGGGGAGAATGCAGGACTTAAATTATCCCACGTCCAAATTGTACGTAAAACCTTAACACTGTCTCTAAAAGATGCAAAATCTGGAACTGCAGTATTAAATATCCCTAAAGGTAGCAATGCTGAAAAATGGGAAGTAATCGGAATGGTTCAGCAAAAAACAACAGGCGCAATTTCAGCTGTAAATGCATCAACAACTTTTTAATCATACTTATCATGGAAAATCATCAAAATACCACAACCAATAGTTTGTTAGTTGGATTGGCAACCTTAATGTCGACACTTTTTCTGGTTAGCCCTCCATTTGAAAAAAATCCACAGCAATGTGAAATGGTGCAGAGCATCGGAAAGAAAAAACAGGAAAGACTGGAGAATGAGCCAGTTGTATAACATAAATCCAGTTGCAAATTCATAAGCAACGTTTTTTAGTTAGGAGGTCGTCATATATTTGGCGACTTTTCTATTTAAAAACAATTCGCGCTGTGCTTTAGCATCAAACAAAGAGATTAGCAGCGCATTCACAGCCTTGGATGTTTAGCTGTTGTATGGATAAGAATGCTGTGCCAGGTAAAATTTCTCACTAATAAAAAAGGCGCTACTAGCGCCCTTTTTATGTGAAAACTGATTTAATTAGAATTATTCAAACCTTAAACAGCAGTTAAATTAGAATAGTGGGCAGGATAAAGTTTTTGGAACATCAGGTAGGTTATTGTAACTATAGCAAAGGCTATAATGGCATCGGTAGTGGCTAGCGGACCAATCACAATTAGTTTTGAGCAGAATGCAAAAATGATATCAAAGAATATCCCTGCAAATACCCATTCTTTTAACCTTAACAATTTGTTGGGGGTTAGTAGCACTACGATTCCGGCTAATTTGGCAACACCTAGTACATAAATGAAGTACGCTGGATATCCCAGTTGTAATGTAATGTCCCAAACAATAGGGTTTTTTGTGAGTTCGCAAATTCCGCTGGTGCCAAACCATAACGAAGTTAGGGAGGCGCCGATCCAATAAATGGTTTTTGTCGTTTTAAGAGTCATAATATTTTTTTTAAGTGTTACCCAAAAATGTTGCATAAACATTCCAAAAACCAGTTGAATGGATCTGAACCAGACAAATTAAATCCTGAGTTAGACAATTGAATGAATTATTTTAAGCTACTGGTTTGCGATACTTTTTTAACTTAAAGGGCTTATTAATAAAAATGTGTAGGCGAAGTCAGATATTTGTTACGGATAAAATCCTCCTGAATATTTACTTTAGTTCGATATTGGGTATCGTTTACTGTTTAATCATATCCATACATATTTTTAGAATTTAAAATCAAATTAACACCATAAATTAATCAACTAATGTCGAATCGAAACAGCGCAGCCGATACTACTGGAGCCTTAACAGATGCGGGGATAAGCCCGGATAAGAAAACATTTTTGCAATCACTTACCGAAGACTGGTGGGCAGTTATATTGGGAACAATTATTATTGCTACCGCGCTTTACTTAAACAGTAATGACACTGTAATCAGTTTGCCGGCATTTAAATGGGCTAATAGCGAAGATCTTTTGGGTAAAATACTATCAGCATCTAATTTATTGTTGATTGTTGAAATGGGTGCAGTTTTTCTGGTTTTAGCTTCGATCGCTATAAGTTTATCAGGAGGCAGTGTTGCGCGGTTTGCTGGTGGTTTTACACTCATCTACTTTTTAGCTATCGTTTCCTTCATTATAGGAGGTAATAAAAGCGTATCTTATTTTGGACTAGAGTATGTGGTATTTGCATTGCTTATTGGTATCGCATTAGGTAACCTAATCAGGTTGCCATCCTGGCTAAAAGAAGCCGTACGGTCTGAGTTTTATATTAAAACAGGTTTGGTGATATTAGGAACCACTATTTTATCAGCCGATTTGATTAAAGCTGGTTTACCAGGTATAATACAGGCAATTATAGTGGTTACCGTAGTTTGGTTTTTTTCGATGTGGTTAAGTCGCAAGTTAAAAGTTGATGATGAATTTGGCGTAATATTGGCCTCAGCAGTATCTATTTGTGGCGTTTCTGCGGCTATTGTAGCTGCTGGCGCAATTAACGGTGATAAACGTAAATTATCTTACGTAACTACGCTGGTGCTAATTATGGCTATCCCCATGATGATTATTTTGCCTTGGGCAGTAAAGTATTTTCATATACCTGAGGTGATTGGTGGCGCATGGCTGGGCGGTACTTTAGATACAACGGCAACCGTAACTGCTGCAGGCGATTTGGTTGGACCAATAGCTGTTAAGGCGGGGGTTATTGCTAAATTTTCGCAAAACGTTTTTATTGGTGTTGCTGCTTTTTTTATTGCAATATGGTGGGCTTATAAAAAACCTAAAGGTGAAGATGGCGTGCCGATTAAAGCAGAACGTCCGGGGTTGAAAATTGTATGGGAGCGGTTTCCGAAATTTGTATTGGGTTTTGTTGCCGCATCTTTGGTGTTTTCTTTTCTGTTATCTCCCACAACTGCAAAAAGCGTTGGACCAACCTTAAACGGCTTACGTACAGTGTGGTTTGCAATCGCATTTATTTCGATCGGTATGGAAGCTAAATTTTCCTCACTGGTAAAACTTCAGGGCGGTAAACCCGCATTTACATTTGTTACTGCACAAATATTTAACATATTCTGGACCCTCTTATGGTCGTATATTTTATTTGGCGGATATATATTCCCTGTACCTGATTTTAAATAGAGAAATTGAGTTTAAGAAAACCCTTAAGCAGGCGCACTTCTTCCTGCAAATAAAAAAAGCGACATCACTGTCGCTTTTTTTATTCTTTTTGTTTCATTATTTTGCTAATGCAACAGTTTGCAATGCATTTGTATCTGGGCTACTCATTTCTGTTGTTAGTGCGGCAAACCTATCAAGGTTTAATTTTTGTGTTCTACCCATTACCAAAGTATGTTTTTCAGTAGCACCACTCAGTTTTAGGTCGGCATGGTTTTCGATTACGGTATATAAACTCTCGGTATCAGAATTGATTTCTGCAACCGCATTTCCTTTTAAAAATACCTGAAGATATTTAACATCCAATTTGCCTTGTGTTTTTACAACAGCATTGTCTGATGCCTTAACTCTGTAGATATTGTTAACATAAAGGGTAATCTTGGCCACCTCTTTATCGTCTGAACTGATTTTTAATGCATATCCATCTTGGATTACTTTTACTTTACCAGAATTGTCATCATTATAGCTAATGCCTTCTTTCTCTCTTTGTACCAAAGTAACTTCTACATTTCCACTTACAATAACCTGTTTCACGTTTTTAGGCGCAGAAACTTTAGTTGATTGCTTCTCATCAGCCATTAAGCTTGTAGAGAAAATAGAAGAACTTAAAACGATAGCTGCTAAAAGTGATTTTGTTAGGGTTTTGATTGAGGTTTTCATAATGCTGTTATTTATATTTTTAATTAATATTTTGTGATTGTTTTGTAGATAAGACGCCTTTACCCCAAAAACGTTGCAGTAGAAATGCCGCTATTATACCAACACAGCTAAATTGTCGACGAACTGGATTTAAAAACTGCCGAATGGTCGTAGTTATTTTTGTATTCGATCGATAAGAGCTTCTGTATTCCATTTTCCTCACAATCCGTGATTTTGTTGATACAAAACTTAATGGACAGATTTTATATTATCTTTAAACAAGAATTCTCAAGCCTTTATCAATAAGCGAGGAGGAGGTTTCCATTTTTTTTTGACCAAATAATTTGAAGAATAATATGAGAAGTACAAAATCTAACTATTTAGCTTTTTTTACCTGCCTGATCTATCTCGGTTTTTGTGGTTTTATTTCTGATAAACAGGTATATCCGCGTTTAGGGATTGTATCTGGTTTAACACAGGATAGTTTAGCCTATGCCTCTGGTTTTAAAATGATTGGCGAATCTGTTCCGAAGATGCTTTCGCCTGCACTAACAGATGATCAGTTTCGTGCCAACGTGATAAAGATTAAAGCTGCAAAATGTAAAGTGTTAACCTGTAACCTTTTTTATCCGGCGAGTATAAAAATAGCTGGCCCCGAGGTAGATGAAGCGAAGGTTTTAACTTATACCGAAACTGTTCTTTCAAGGGCTCAACAGGCGGGGATCAAGTTTATAGTTTTGGGTAGCTCGGGTGCAAGGAGCATTCCGGCAGATTATAATGTCGTTAAGGCGAAATCAGATTTTATTAGCTTGGGTAAAAAACTAGCAAAAATCGCGGGGAAATATAAGGTTACAATTTTGTTAGAAAACCTCGAAACCACCGAAACTAACTTCATTACCTCGTTAAAGTCAGCTGCAGAAATTGTAAGGGAGGTTGATCATCCAAATTTCAGGCTTAATGCTGATATATTCCACATGATGCGTGAAGGAGAATCTCCAAATGAAATTATTGAGGCTGGAACATTGATTGCATTTTCTGAGGTTGCCGAAAAGCAAAACAGGTCGTTGCCAGGTGTAATGGGCGACGATTTTAAGCCTTATTTAAGAGCCTTGCACAAAATAAACTATAAAGGTTTCATCTTTATGGAAGGAAGTATCAAAAATGCTGCTATTGAAATGCCGCTTGCTTTCAAATATCTTTCCGCCCAGATTGCCGAAGTGTACTCGGAAAAGAAAGCAGATTAAATACTGTTCTTTTCGGCTATAATAAGATATAACTTGCTGTTATTTCGATAATAATACGAGCGATTGCATATTTGATTTTTCTGCACCCTTATCGATATTTGGTAAGCGCATTTTTGCAACGTTGGCCTCAACGGTTAAAGATGGATTTTCACTTTTAGTAAGTGCAGCTATGTCTCTTACCGTGCTCAACAATATTCTAAGTGTGAGCATAAATTGACGGTCGATATTCCTGATCTTTTGAAAATCAACGTTTGGATTAAAGTGCTCGGTGTTCGACCGTTCAGTGTAATTAAACTGGATACTGTCTAAAAGAACCAATTTGTCTGTAATCTGGTTCAGTACTTCATCCGAAAGATTTAATCCTTGTATGCCTATTACCCTATTGTTTTTTACATAATAATCTAAGCCATTAAAGCTAATGAGGGTTAAGTTATTCCTGTTGATGATATATTCTGCCTTTGGAAGGCTATTTTTCGAATGGTTTTTGTTAAATGAACTGCGTTGAGCAGCTAAACGCTCAATCATATCGTTTCCGTTCAATCTATCTATATTCTCGAAAATATCAGCTAGTTTTGTTTGCTTGTTTTGAGCCAGAACATGAATCGATAAGCAAGGTAATGAGGCAATTAAAAGGATTACTAGAGCGGATGATTTGGCACTTTTCATGCCACAAAGATAATTGTATAATTGCTAGTATTAAATTTTTTGTATGTTTAATATTACGTTTTTTAAGTGTTTTTGAAATTTATTTCATGATAAAAATCAACTTTTTATTTACCTGAAAAAATATACATCATTGTTGGCTGAAACAGTTTAAAATTATTGAGCAGAAATAATTAGGTTTTTAATGTTATGCTTTTTTGTGCTTTAGGAATAGTTCTATACTTTTGATTTAGCAATACATAGTATCACCTCGTTATTGATGATTGAACTCGACTTTTTCTTTAATCTGCCTAATGGCGATATCAAACATCTTCAGCTTATCCAGCTTTCGAGAGGTGAGCTATGGACTGTTCTTGACCATGAACAGATTTTGGAAAAGATATTAAAAGAAGACGGGAAATGGAAAACATTGCTAGGCAGTTCCTTATCTGAAGAGCTTATACAAAATATAGGGCTGTTTATTGATCGGCAGCAATATCAAAATTTGCCTATCGAGATTAAATTGAGATGGCCAAAACTTATTGAGGAAATTATAGCGAATTCAGATTCTGAATACTTGGTAGTCTGCAAACCCTTTGTAAATTTCAGATCATTTGAAAAAATGTTTGAAAAATTTGTACCTGCCATGATAAAGGATGAATGGGCAATCAATTTTAAAGTTTATAGCCATGATTTTAGTGAAGATTTTATAAAGAAACTTAGCCGAAGGGAAGAAAAATCCAGTTATCAACCCATTCAGAAATGGTAATCTTGCATTGGAAACAGAAGTTTTACTTGATATTAAATTTCCATTGTTTAAAATATCACATATAAATTCCCGGTTGACTTTTGCTACAGCACCTTTCGGGTTATTGAACATATTATTAGTACAAACGATAGTCAATTAGGCTTAATCAGTATTAATTTCCTTTATTTGATTTAGTATTAGCCCCTAAGTTTCATTGAGGCGCTAATAGGATGTTAATTCTGCAGTGTTAACTAAATGTATTTTTGTTGCGGCAAGTCCTCTTGCTGTAAGCTCGATTTCAAATGAAATTTCGTCATTGAGCCTGATTTCTTCCTGGAGTTCCATTAAAAAGAATTGAATTTTCTGTTCATTTTCATCTTTAATAATGCCATGTCCACTATTTTGATCTACATAGCATATTGTACCCTTTCTCATTTTTTAATCTGTTTGGTTTAAGACTTACACTTAATTCTTCAATAAAGATTTATCTGGTATATTAGAACGTCGATTAGCACGGTTTAATATAGTAATAATTTCGTTACATTAAGTTAAGGAAATCGATAATATTTTATTGGTTGGAAATGTGTTTGAGGAAAGGTTTTCTTATTTAACCAATCTAATTTATTAAAGAGGGATGCTTTGTTCAATTTTATCTTCAGATTCTATTGTTAATGCATTTAAGGAAATACTTATGCTTAAAATATAGAAACCGTCTTCGTCAATCCCTGCCGTTATTTCAGCATTTTGGTGGTAAGCGTATTTTAATCGGTTACGGATATTGTCCATTCCTGAACCAAAGCCTACTTTACTTTTTACTAATCTGGGTAAATTGCGGCTTTCGATACGCAGTTTGTCATCAAAGGTGTAAACATCTATAGTGGCCTTGTTTTCTATATCATTAAGATTCCCGTGTTTAAACATGTTTTCCAAAATAGTGAGCAAAACAAGCGGAATTAATTTTATTTCACCAAGATCAGGACCGCTGGCAAGCTCAATATAAATTGCACCTTGCGTAATGCGGTGCAAACCAATCAGATTTTCGCATTGTGCAATTTCTTCACTTAAATATACGTAACCTTCATTGTGCTGAGTATTGGCAGCAAAACGCATCATATCAGACAGATAGAGCATTACTTTAGCATCTTCCGGAGAGTAGGTGCTTAGTTTCTGATGTACAAACTCAAATGTATTAAAAAGCAGATGTGGATTGATCTGCGCTTTCATAAAAGCATTTTTAGACATGGCCAGTTCCTTATCCATTTTTTCCTTATCGATAAGCATTTGAAAACGCTGCTTTTCGATGCGGGATTTTTCTGTTTTTTCTCTGATGAACCGCTTTAAGAAATAATAACCTGTAGAAAAAAGAAGGAAAAACGAACCTCTGTAAAGTACCCTTGATATTCTGATCCTAAAACTCGGCAATTTCCCTGGTAAAATATTGGTATAAGTATTTAACAGAATGTCAACACCAGTAACTACACCTAAATAAATCAAAATCGTGAGGATAACAACTAATGGAACTTTCCATACTGCTTCGTTAGAGAATGCTGTTGCTTTTTCTATCAGTAAAGGATAGGTGTAAAATAAGGTCATATTAATCATATAATGAATAGCATAGTTGCCGAATGTTCCTAAAATACCTGCAAAATAAAGAACCATAAGAGTTTCCCAAATGATAAATACAGCCCATGCAATTATGTGTATCCGATAAGTATAGAGCCAGTTTCGCAATATACTTTTGCTCCATTTTAAACTATTCATAAAGACTTATTTACTATTTGTGTAACAATTAAAGTTATAAGGTGCTATCGCTGCTAGTTTTCGAAAAAAAACAATTATGAAAACTCAAAAATTAGCTAAAAGAACACTTTTTGTATTTAAAAAAAAATATAGTGGAAAGATAAATGAAAAAACAAGTATATCCGAACCAACCACTTCAGGAGTTACGACCACTTCAGGAATAGTTTAATGCTATTTTATTCCATCAGTAGCTGTTATTTTTTACGGCTACTGATGATTAATCTTTCAGAAATAAAATTTTTGAACTCATTATAAAAAATATCTCCAACGGTAAAGCTAATGTGGTTGTTCATGGTAATCCGGTTGCCATCCACATACAAAATCTTATCAATCGCAACAATATAACCACGGTGTAACTGTATAAAACCTTTTTTAATACTAAGCTGTTCCCGAACATCTTTTAAACTTAAGTAAGCAATAATTACCTTTTCCACAGTATGTATTTTAATGTAATTATGAAAACTTTCAAAAGCAATAATATCTTCATATTTAACCATTACCGCACGGTGTTCTTCTTCTTTGTTTTTAACTAGAAAATAATCTTCGTTGGCACCACCTGTCATTTCCTGTCCAAAAAGCCGGGTAATAGTTGTGGCAAATTTGGCATAACTATATGGTTTAAGCAAATAAGCATCTCCTGCAGCTTCAAAAGCATCAAAAGCATATTCCTGGTGTGAAGTGGTGAAGATGAGTTTTCTGGTTCTAAAGCGGATAGCCTTAGCCAATTCCAGACCGGAAATCTGGGGCATTTCCACATCCATAAAAATTACGTCAACTGTTTCTGAATTGGCTAGCTCTCTTAAAGCAGTAATTGGATCAGTATATTGCTGGACTAGTCGCATGTTCGGAGTATCCTCAATATATTTTTGTAGTCCCGCTAAGGAACTGAACTGGTCGTCTATGGCTATGCACTTAATCATCTTCAAAAATCTGTTTCTCTTATAACGAAATTACGCCTTTTCGTACCGAAAAGGGCACTATCTGTACGGATTAATTTTAAGTCTTTTTCCTATTTACTAATTTAACGCAAAAATGTGTCAATTAAGTTTAGAAGATGCTGGCAATACACACAATCCATAAAATATTCTAGAAACCTAAAAAATATACTTCGCCTTTAATGTTTTGCTAATCGAATTATAAGTTTTAACCAAATTAAGAGCGCAGATTTGTATGGTTTGTTACAAGAGTATATATACTCCTACATCTGTGTATTCGGGGTTATCTGATTAGCGTCCTCATTCTTGCATAGCTTCCTTGCATAATTCCCGCTGTACTGATTAGTGTTGGCTAAACGTCATATATATTCAGATCAACAAGACTTGGCTTTATTAAGGATATTTTTGCAGTATAGATTTTATCCCTTATAATTTATGGCTGATCACTTATTGAAAAATATTCCTTATTCCGTTCTCGATCTTGCAACAGTGTTAGATGGCTTTACTGCTGCAGATACCTTTAAAACAAGTCTAGATTTAGCTAAACAGTCTGAAAGTTTAGGTTACACACGTTACTGGTTTGCCGAACACCATAATATGGCTGGTGTTGCCAGTTCGGCAACAGCTGTGCTTATTGGTTATATTGCCGGTGGTACCAATAGCATCCGTGTAGGCTCCGGAGGCATTATGCTACCCAATCACGCACCCTTAATTGTTGCCGAACAATTTGGTACTTTGGCTTCTCTTTATCCCAACCGTATCGATCTGGGTTTAGGCAGGGCACCTGGAACCGATCAAGTTACTGCAATGGCCATCCGTGGTGAAAATTTTAGTGCTGTTCATAGTTTTCCCAGGGATATTGAGAAACTACAGCAATTTTTCTCAGCGAATAATAATCGTGCGAGTGTAAGGGCCATTCCGGGAGAAGGTTTGGATATCCCGATCTGGATTTTAGGTTCGAGCACCGATAGTGCACGCTTAGCAGCAGAAAAAGGCCTTCCTTATGCTTTCGCAAGTCATTTTGCACCGGCTTATTTCGAACAAGCCATCGCAATTTATAGAAATAACTTTAAGCCCTCCCAATTTTTACAGGAACCTTATGTAATGGCCTGTGTAAATGTGGTTGCTGCCGATACTGATGTGGAAGCCGAACGTTTATCAAGCTCGGTAAAGCGGATGTTCCTGGGTGTAATTACAGGTAAAAGAGAATTATTAAAGCCTGCAGTTGATGATATCAATCAATATTGGGATCAGTTGGAAAAAGAAGCTGTAGAACAGATGCTATACTATTCTTTTATTGGTAGTGCCGAAACCATTAGTGGGAATTTACAAGCTTTTGTTGCAAAATATGGCGTAAACGAAATCATGAGCACCTCGCATATTTACAATCATCAGGCAAAATTACATTCCAATAAACTTTTTGCAGGATTATTTAAGTAATTGATTAGGAGTCATTGCGAATATGTCTCCTTCCTGATTCGTCACATTCTATCCGTAGTGTTAAACGCAGTGCCACTACGGATAAAGAATTTGACAGCTCAATGGTTAATACCGAGCCAGAGACTCTTTTCCATTGTATCGTCTGTAGAGCCCTTCGGAACTCTACAGACAGCCAAGGTAGATATCTCCATTCCATTGCACTCCATTCGAGATGACGACCGTTTTATTGAAGATATCGAATATGCGCAGAGTCCTGTCCATTTTCCACATTCTATCCGTAGTGTTAAACGCAGTGTCACTACGGATAGAGAATTTGACAGCTCAATGGTTAATACCGAGTCAGAGACTCTTTTCCATTGTATCGTCCGTAGAGCCCTTCGGAACTCTACAGACAGCCAAGGATGAGCGCAGAATTGTATTTTTACCATTAAGCAGTTAAGGACATTAAGATTCTGTTGTAAATCATCTGCGCCAATCTTCTTAAATCTGCGGAAACTCAATCTCATCATGTTTCCCGCGGATATCGCTTATGCGCGCAGCATCCTGTCCATTTTCCATCTTACATTTCCCGTCATTCGTCATCTACTCTTTAAGATTTGTTAATACTAAGGGAATATTGGGCCCTTAGCTTTGCACTTTATAAAGCGGCATCCCTTGGACAATTCATTATTTTTATCTTTACAGCTTGGAGATCATCAGGCTATGGAGGCGATCTACCGGATTTACTGGGAGGAGGTTTTTGATGTTGCGTTGAAAAAAATAGGTGATGAGTCGCTGGCACAGGACATTACACAGGAAATTTTCATATCCCTCTGGGAAAACCGAACAGCAATTGACCTAAAAGGAAGCCTCGGTGTCTATCTGTATGGTGCGGTGAAATATAAGGTGATTAATTATTTCAGGTCGGGCAGCATTAAAGAACACCACCAAACTGCACTTAAAGTATTAATGGATGAGCAGCATATTGCAGCTGCTGATGATAAACTGATTTTAAAAGAACTTCATTTAGAAGTTGATGCTGCTATTGCACTTTTACCCGAAAAAATGCAATTGGTATTCTCGATGAGCCGAAAACAGGAAAAATCCATCAAAGAAATAGCTTCAGAACTTGATGTTTCGGTCCAAACCGTAAAAAACCAGATTTCTGCAGCGCTAAAATTGCTTAAAAAAAGCCTTTCCTATATCCTGCTCATTGCGGCTTTAATCAGCTTAACATAAAGTTAATTTATAGATAACATTCTTGGTTAGTACCAATCTGCTTTTCAACTGACATGTATTTAAATGACAGAAGAACAGGCAAAGGAACTGCTGCAGAAATATCTCAATAAGCAGGCAAGTCCACAAGAGCAAAAAAAAGTCGAAGAGTGGTATGCCACGCTCCATCAGGAAAATATTGAATTGGCAGCCGACCGGAAAGCAGCGATAGGAGCGCAAATGCTTGCTCATCTTCAGGTAGTTATGTGCCAAAAGCCAAAATATGTCAAAGTATTTAAACTACAGTCCTTTATCAGGATCGCTGCCACCGTACTCATCATCATTACACTTGGAATAAGCATTTGGAAACTCATTACCCCGGTAAAACTTGAAAACCAGGTTACCGTAGTTACCGGAAGTACAGAACGGAAGCATATCACTTTATCAGATGGTTCGGTGGTTTCGTTAGGTCCGTCTGCAAAACTCTGCTATCCTAAAGCCTTCGCTTCGAATAACCGCCAGATTGCCTTAAAAGAAGGGGAAGCTTTTTTTGATATTGCCCATCAGGAAAAAAGACCATTTACGGTGCACACCGCATCTGGTGTCGATATCAGGGTGTTGGGCACTTCTTTCAAGGTTAAGTCGTATCAGGCAAGTAAACACATCGAAGTTGCCGTAATTACTGGAAAGGTTGCCGTAAGCAACAAAAAAGTAAATCTGGGAACATTGATTAAAGATGAGTTTTTAATTTATGATAAAACTGCCGGCCGGGCTGCCATTGGCAAAAGCAAGGCTGTGGCTTATATCGAACTCGCTTTTGACGGAGCAAGCTTAGAACAGGTAATTAACAAACTCCAGTATGTGTACAGCATCAAGATTTCGATGAGCGATAGCGCTTTGAGCAAACTTAAAAGCACAGCCGTTTTCAGCAGCAGGCAATCGCCAGAAGAGATTTTGGATATCATCTGCAGCCTGCACCACCTAAAATTCAACGGATCAAAAAATCATAAAACATTTATTATATACAGATGAGATGAGCAGGTAATATAGAAATACTTAACGGTGCCAGTTAGACTGGCCACTGTAATCTTTCTTTTTGGCCAAAGAGCCAGCGTAATTAAAAGCTTTAAAAAAAACAAATCAAACAAATGAAACCAACCTCCGCTAAGAGGACATCAGCTCTTTATAAGATCATGAAATACTCATGTTTAACATTTTCAATTCTCTGCATATTTTGCAGCTCAATCCTGGCCTCGGCTAGTATGGCACAAAAATTAGAGAAAACTACAGTCAGCATTACGATTAATAAAGGCCGTAAGATGACCGATATTATTAAAGAAATAGAGTCGCGCACCGGGCTTAGCTTTGTGTACAATCCCGATCAGTTACAACAGAAAAATACGTTTGTAAGTGGCGATTTTACCACAGAACCTGTAAGGTCATTATTGGATAGGCTTGGATTACAGATTTTAGAAAAAGGCGAATATGTAATTTTAAACAATGCCGTTCAGAATAAGCCAGACCGGATCATTACTGGGATAGTACGCGATACTACAGGTTTAGCGCTTCCTGGTGTTTCTGTGAAGGTACTGGGCACACAAAGCGGTACCATTACCGATGGCAACGGTGCTTACCGTATTGAAGTTGGCGCTGATGCGGTGTTATCGTTCTCTATGATTGGATATCGTACCAAAGAAGTAAAAGTGGGCGAAAATCCAGTCATTAATATGGTGTTGAGCGAAGAACGCTCCACACTTGCGGATGTAGTGGTGGTAGGTTATGGTACTCAGAAAAAAGAAACTTTAACCGGGGCAATCAGCATTGTTGGCCTGGATAAACTTTCTTCACGCTCATTGAACAGTGTAGGAGAGGTACTGGCCGGAAAATCACCAGGTGTAATTGTAACCAATGAAGGCGGCGATCCTACTTCAACACCACGTATTAATATCCGCGGTGCAGGTGGTATTAATGGAGAAAGTGTACTCTATGTAATTGATGGTGCCATATTCTCGGATGTACCGCAACTTAATCCTAACGATATCGAATCTATTTCGGTGTTAAAAGATGGAGCCAGTGCAATTTACGGTGCCAGAGCTTCTGGAGGTGTGATATTGATCACTACCAAAAAAGGCAAAAGTGGTAAAATGCAGATCAGTTTTGATGCCAAACTGGGACAACAAAGCGCATGGAGAAAACTAGAACCTTTAAATGCCGAACAACGTGTCCAGGTTGCCGCAACCGCAGCCAAAAACGGTGGTACAAACATATTGCCTGCTTTTGATATTTCGAAATATCCTGACGGACAGATTACGCGTACCAACTGGATGGACGAGGTTTTTAGAGATGGATTGTTACAGGATTACAATGCCGCAATAAACGGTGGTAGCGAAAAATCTAATTATTACCTAAGTTTCAATTACCGTAATGCAGAAGGCATTGTGTTAAATACCAAAACTAAGCGCTATAACTTCAGGATCAACACCGAGCATGAAGTAACCAATTGGTTAAAAGTTGGAGAAAATTTATCCTATAGCAGTACCAACGGCAACGGTGCAAATACCAGTAGCGATTATACGGGTGCCTTACTTTCTGCCATTTATTATCCAACAAACGGAACGCCGTATAATGCCGATGGCAGCTTTGCCGGTTTACCGGGTGGGCAATACGCCGGTGATTATGGGGATATTGTTAATCCTGTTGCTGATTTAAAGCGTATCGATATCAATAACCCTAAAAATGTTTTGGTAATTAACCCCTATGCTAACCTTAAACTGGCAAAAGGGCTAACCTTTAGGTCTAACTTAAGCATTACAAAAACAGATGTTTCGTTTAAAAGCTTTACGCCTAAAAGACCAGAGGTTGGAAAACCGGTACTGAGCAATAGTTTGCAAGAGAGTAGCACCAAATCCAATGATTTTCTAACTGAGCAGGTTTTGAATTACAAAACCACCTTGGGATCGCATCAACTTGATTTTACTGGTGGTTATTCCTTCCAAAAAACAAAAAGAAATAGCTTATCTACTTCAGGTGCTGGTTTTGATGATGAATCACCTCAATACAGGTATTTGGTTAATGCTACAGTAATCCAGCCATCTTATAGTGGTTTTGATGCAACTTCACTGCTATCATTATTTCTTAGGGCAAATTATAATTACAAAGAAAAATATCTGCTTTCATTAATCGGTCGGAGAGACGGTTCTTCCCTACTTCCTAAAGAAAATAGATTTAGAAATTACGGATCTTTTTCTGCGGGGTGGGCAATCAATAAAGAAGATTTTTTACAATCGGCTTCTTGGTTATCCGAATTAAAGTTGAGGGCAAGTTACGGTATATTGGGTAATCTGGCTACTTTAAATGCTTCGGCAGTAAATCCGCTATTGACTGGTACACAGGCTTATTTTGGGCAAAATCCTGCTTTGCAAAATGGTTATATCCAAACTATTTTAGCGAATAAAAACCTTACCTGGGCCGAAAGTAAACAAACGAATATTGGTATTGATGTTAACGTTTTTAATAGATTGAGCCTTGTTGCTGATTATTTTATTAAGGAAACCAATAAGATGATTTTGACCAGAACGCTTCCGGGAACCGCAGGGTTAAATACCCAGACTATTAATGCAGGTTTGGCTAAAGACAAAGGGTTTGAACTTGGTTTAACCTATAGTGGAGAAAAAAATGCTGCTTTCAATTATTCGGTTAATGCAACCATAACTAAGGTGAATAATAAATTAATTGAATTAACACCAGGTTTAGAAACCATTGCGGTAGGTACAACCTTTAGGAATGAGTTAACGCCGTTGATGATCAAGGTAGGGCAACCTTTGTACAGTTACTATGTGTTAAAAACGGATGGCATCTTCCAAAGTCAGGCAGAAGCTGATAACTATAAAAATGCGAAAGGAACTAAAATTCAGCCGAATGCAAAAGCAGGTGATTTTAAGTTTGTTGATAT
Organism: Pedobacter sp. R-06; assembly: GCF_049913135.1. Lineage (NCBI taxonomy): Bacteria > Pseudomonadati > Bacteroidota > Sphingobacteriia > Sphingobacteriales > Sphingobacteriaceae > Pedobacter > Pedobacter sp. R-06. Next base: position 1,591,252 of record NZ_CP183977.1, read on the forward strand.
CAATGGCGATGGATCTATTGATGGCAAAGACCGTTATTTCGCTGGCAGTGCTTATCCCGATTTCTCTTACGGACTGAGCTTTAATGCAAGTTATAAAAACTTCGATTTCAATATTTTTGCGCAAGGTGTACAGGGTAACAAATTGTTTAATGCCGTTAAACGTACCACTTACAGCGCCAGTGGACCATCTTACAATAAACTGGTAGGCATCCTTGATGCCTGGTCGCCAGAGAACCCGGGTGGTAAAGTGCCAATTATCTCAACAAGTGATGCCAATGGAAACTTTAATGCTTCCGATTTTTATATCGAAGATGGTTCTTATCTGCGCATCCGTAACGTAACCTTAGGTTATAGTTTGCCAAAGTCGTTAACAAATAAACTAAAAACCGGAGCGGTAAGAATTTATGCCACGGCAAACAATCTCTTTACCATTACAGATTATTCTGGCTTCGACCCAGAGATTGGCATGGATAACAATGGTCTTGATGTAGGAAGATACCCACAAGCCAGAAGTTTTATGTTTGGTTTAAGTGTTAACCTTTAATTGATTTAGGATTTAGAAAATATGAAAACATCAATAAAATATATAGCTGTATTGTTCGTAACTATATTTACAGCTTGTACAAAACAACTTGATATTATGCCCGAAGGGCCCCCATCAATACAGAATTTTTGGAAAACAAGAGAAGATGCTTTAAAAGCAGAAGCTGGGATGTATGAAAATTACAATGCCGAAGACTTTTACGGGCGCGGGATGTTCTGGTTTATCAATGCCAGCGATGATATGGTTACCGGACGCAACAAGCCAGAGGCCGATAATATCAAAAATTTTAACCGTACCTATGTTGGTGGAGGTTATACCGAAACCCAATGGAGCATGCGTTATGCCATCATTAAACGCGCCAACGATATCATTACCAATGTGCCGAACATCAATATGGATGAAAGTTTAAAGAAACAGATCATTGGCGATGCGTATTTTAATGCAGGTTTGGTGTATTTCCAATTGGCAGCAAACTACGGAAATGATAAAGCGGGTGTGCCAATTGTTAAGCCTGAAACAGATGCATCTCAGCCCATTCCCCGCGCCAGCAATGTAAACGAGAACTACGATTATATTATTTCGCTTCTATTAAAGGCAGCTGATAACCTTCCCCTGTTTTCGGCAATGAAACCAGCTGATTACGGTAAAGCACATAAAACGGCTGCATGGGCTTACTTATCTAAGGTGTACCTGTTTAAAAAAGATTATGCCAATGCTGCTAAATATGCTGATATGATCATCACTTCAGGTCAGCATGATTTAATTAATACGGGTTTTGCCGATGTTTTTAAGGCTTCAAACAACTGGTCTAAAGAATATATCTGGTCGGTAGTTTGTACACCAAGTGGTGGTGGTACCGGCTGGGGAAGTAAACTTCCCGGTGTAATGTTAACCAATAAAGCATGGGGTATTTATAATGGATGGGGTTATTACCTGCCAACCAAAGAACTTTACGATTCTTACGAGGCTGGCGATCAACGCAGGGAAGCTACTATTTTGAAACCTGGCGATAAATTTATGTTCTTTGGTGCCGAGCGTAGCTTTACTAAAGATGGAGGAGCAACTTCAAATTACCAATTTAAAAAATACATGGAGCCGTTTTCTTATGCTAATCCAATTCCAACGCATGTGAATCCGAATGGAGACAATGGCACAACTGATTTAAATGTGCCCTTAATGCGTTATGCCGAAGTATTGCTGATTAAGGCCGAAGCTGCAATTAACCTTAGCGGTGCAGGGGCAGGCGATACCGAACTGAACAAAATCAGGCTACGCGCAGGTTTAGGTGCCAAAACAGGAATGACTATCGACGACCTTAAACGCGAACGCCGCAACGAACTTGCAGGAGAATGGGCCGACCGCCACCGCGATTTAGTAAGATGGGGTGATGCTCAGGCAGCTTATGCAAAACCTTTACACGATTTTGATGGAACTGTAATTTGGCCAGCAAGAACTTTCAATCCACAGGTACACGATGTTTGGGCCGTACCACAAAGAGAAATTGATAACAGTGCAGGCGTAATTAAACAAAATCCAGGATGGTAAAAGCGAATAAACTGATCCTCCTTTTATTGTTGGGTTTAGGTGTACATTCAGTTTCTGCTCAGCAGAAACTGAATGCCACTAATGGACATAGCCATAATGATTATAAGCAGCAGATTCCTTTGTTGGAGGCCTATTATGCTGGTATGGGATCTATCGAGGCAGATGTGTTTTACCGTAATGGAGAATTGTTTGTTGCACACGATAGCAGCGAAATTACCTCGGGCAAAACATTGAAAAAATTATATATCGATCCATTGGTGGCATTTTTTAAAGATCATGCCAACCATCCTTATGCCGATCCGAAACAAAAACTTCAGCTGGTAATCGATATAAAGGAGGATTATGAACACGTAATCCCGAAATTATTGGCCGATTTAAAAGGTAATGAATCTGTTTTCGATCAACAGATCAATCCTTCAGCCATTAAAATTGTAATGAGCGGGGCTGTACCGCCTACCGAAAAGTTTAAGGATTATCCATCACTTATCAGTTTTGATGGCCGTCCTGCAAATCAATACACAAGTGATCAGTTAAAGCACATTGGTATGATTAGCGATGATATTTCTCATTATTCGGTATGGAATGGAAAGGGTACTCCAACACCAACCGATTTAGAAAAAATGAAGGCGGTGATTGCCAAGGTACATGCTTTAAGTAAACCTTTCCGTTTTTGGGCAACTAAAGATAGTCCGAATAGTTGGAAAGAGCTGGAACACATGGGGGTTGATTGGATCGGAACAGATCATCCCGTATTGCTAAAAGATTTTTATCAGAACAGGGCTAAGCTCGAGTACAGCAGCCCGAAAGCTTATAAACCTTATCAGCCAACTTACAAAAGCGACGGATTAAAAATCAAGGCCAAAAATGTAATTCTTTTAATAGGTGATGGAATGGGACTGGCACAGATTCAGGCAGGCTTGAGTGCTAATTTCGGTCAATCCAACATTATCACGATTAAACATCTTGGCCTATCGCGCACCGAAGCTTCCAATTCAGATTTTACTGATTCTGCAGCAGGTGCAACGGCTATGGCTACAGGGCACAAAACCAATAACCGCTACATCAGCGTCGATTCTACGGGTAAAGCACTTCAGGCCATTCCTGATATTTTGGCCCCTTATGGCCTTACAAGCGGGATAATCAGTAGTGGAGATATTACCGATGCTACACCTGCAGCATTTTATGCCCATCAGCTTGAACGATCTATGACAAAGGAAATTGCAGCCGATTTTCAGAACAGTCATGTTGATATACTAGTTGGTTCGAAACGCAAAAGTTTTACCGAGAATCCAGATCAAAAATTGATGGATAAAATCTCGGCTAAGGGTTATACCCTACAGAAAGACCTAAAAAGTTTTGTTGCCTCAAATGTGGATAAGCAAGTGGTACTTTTAGACGATTCTGCTACGCGGAAAATATTGGAAGGCCGTGGAGAAATGCTGAAGACTTCGTTCTTAAAAACAGTTGAATTGCTCTCGAAAAATAAAAAAGGATTTTTCATCATGGCAGAAGGGGCGCAGATTGATCATGGCGGGCACGCAAACGATTTGCCTTTTGCGGTAACCGAACAACAGGATTTTGACCGTCTGGTGGGTGAAGCCTTAAAGTTTGCCGATCAGGATGGAGAAACGTTGGTAATCGTAACTGCCGATCATGAAACCGGAGGGCTGTCGCTCTTGGATGCCTCTTATAGAAAAGGAACCGTTCGTGGCAATTTCAGTACAGATGATCATACCAATATCATGGTGCCTGTATTTGCCTATGGCCCTGGTTCGGATGCCTTTATGGGAGTTTATCCTAATCATCAGATTTTTTATAAAATCATCGAAGCTTATCGTTTAAAGAAAACTCAATAAATCTTTAAAATATACCAAAATCTGAATAGCGGTGTCTGTATACCCACGGCACCGCTTTTTTCTTAACGTTAAAGCAACGTGGCAGCACTAATTTTGAAACAATAAAAAGAATGTTATGGAAAGAAGATCAGCACTTAAGAATATAGGTGGCCTGTTTTTACTGCCAACCCTGCCTGCATTTTCGTCGGTAGCCGATAAAAAACCGGTGCTAAGAGTGACACACATCACTGATGTGCATCTTAAAAATCAATTTAATGCGCCCGCCAGGTTTGTTAAATGCCTGCACCATTTACAGTCGCAATCGCCTAAGATAGACCTGGTTTTGAACGGTGGAGATATCGTGTTTGATATGAATAAAGAAAACATCGGCACCATTAACGATCAATGGAAACTGGTAAAAGAGACGATGAAGAACGAATGTAACCTTTCTGTGCATTACTGTTTGGGCAATCACGATATCTGGTGGGACGAAAACACCAAGGGCGATGTTTTTTACGGGAAGAAATATGCTATGGATAAATTGCAGCTGGTTAAGCCTTATTATAGTTTGGTACAGAACGGATGGAAGATTATTGTGCTGGATAGTACCCATCTGGATATCGACAACACCTGGTATATTGGGAAATTGGGCGATGAGCAGTTAACGTGGTTAAAAAACGAACTGGAAACTACCAGTTCTACAATGCCTGTAATGGTAATGTCGCACATTCCAATCCTTACCGCGCTTTTAATGATAGAAGATGATATTGTAAACAAGTGGACCATGCTGGGTGGCGATATGCATACCGATACGAGCAAAATTATCAATCTTTTTTATCAACATCCTAATGTAAAGCTGTGTTTAAGTGGCCACCTGCATATGCGCGATAAAGTGGTTTACAACGGTGTTACCTATCTTTGTAACGGTGCCGTATCAGGTGCTTGGTGGGAAGGCAACAGAAGAGAAACCGCCCCTGGTTATGGACTGGTCGATTTACATGCTGATGGCAGCTTTGAAGAGCAATATGTTAATTATTGATGTATGAAGAAGTCGTCACCCTGAACTTGTTTCAGGGTCTTTTTAGCAGGGTAATCAGTCAATTACTATTCTTGTTATTCCCTTAACATTCTCTTCACATCCAGATCATTGCTTTGTTCAAAAAAGAATAAATGAAAAGAGAACTACTTACCTTAATAACTGCTGCATCTATCGGTATGGTATCGTGCAAAAAGAACCACGACGAAAGACCAGCAGATTTTACTTACCCCGCAATGGCCGAAGTTTCTGATCCTTCGGTTCTTTTCACAACTGCTGCTGGCGTAAAAGTGTACAACGGAGGTTTTGGATCAGCAGTTGCCGCTGATCCTAACTCGCCGGATGTTTTTTATATGCTAACCGATAGGGGTTCGAACGTTGCCGGGCAGATCGCAAACTCCATCATCATCGGAAAACCTGATTTTGACCCACAGATAGGCAAATTCAGATTGAAAGATGGGAAATTGGTGCTCGAACAAACCATCGAACTTAAAAATGCATCTGGCAACAAATTAAACGGACTTCCTAACCCTGCGGGAATGGGGGCTTCGGGTGAAATCGCCTACGACTTAAATGGACAGGTAATTGCCCCAAGTGCTGATGGGATCGACTCAGAAGGCTTGGTAAGGGCAGCTGATGGATCATTTTGGATCAGTGATGAATATGGTCCGCATATTGCACATTTCGATGCCTCAGGTAAAACAATAGAGCGCATTAACCCCTTTGGAACAGGAACCGGCGGGCGGAAAATTCCAGCTGTATTTGCGAATAGGAGAGCAAACCGTGGGATGGAAGGTTTGGCCATTACCCCGGATGGAAAAACTTTGGTAGGCATGATGCAGTCGCCAATGTACAATCCGTCTAAAGCTGCAGTTGCCAATTCGGTGGTATTAAGAATTTTGACTTTTGATATCGCAAGCGGCGCAACCAAGCAATACGCTTACCTGATGGATAACACTACTTTAACAGGCGTGAGCGATATTGTTGCCGTTAACAGTACTACTTTCCTAACCATAGAACGTGATGGATTGTATGGCGGCGCAGCAAGCAATCCGGCAACATTTAAAAAAGTTTTCAAAATAGACCTGAGTGGTGCCACCGATATTTCTGATTCCGGCAACGGTGCAACAGGAAAACTTTATGGCGGCAAAACAGTGGAAGAACTGAATAATGCAGCAGGTTTAAATACAGCGGGAATTACTCCTGTAAGCAAAACCATAGTTTTAGACCTGTTGAAAGATCTACCTTCCATTTATCCGCACGATAAAGCAGAAGGCTTGGCCTTACTGCCTGGCAATATCCTCGTAATTTCTAACGATGATGATTTTGGTGTGGTAGATAATGGTGCAAGTGGTTTTGCGCAAAAAATATTGCCTTTAACAAATTCGGTTGATAGAAACCGTTTATACTTTGTTAAAATTAAACTTTAAAGCAATTAGCCATGTGTCAATTGACTCATGGCTATTTTATATCGTGAAATAAGGTGCAAGTTGTGATATATTGTCTTATTAGTATGCCCATTACTACCGTACTTTTACCCTTTTTGTGCCTGGCAATAGGAATTGAAGCTTACATTGTTAAGCTTTGTACAGCCTATCTTAATTTGCCTATGTATTACAGCTGTGCAATTGTTGATGATGAACAGCACGCGATTGATTTACTTCACGATTATATTGAAGGTATCCGTTTTTTAAAACTGTTTAGCGCCTTTAATAACCCCTTTGATGCCTTAAAAACAATTAGTGCCGGAGATCAAATTGATTTTCTTTTTTTAGATATAGATATGGATGGGATGAGGGGAACTGAACTGTCCCAACATCTCCGCTCAAAGGCCAGGTTTGTGATTTACGCATCCGCCCACCTTGAAAATGAGGTGAGAAAAATAGATTCCAGCTTTGAATGTTATCTTGGCAAACCAATCTCAATGAAACGTTTTGCTGGTACCATTGATAAACTGATACGGCTTAATAATCTGCCGATTAAAAATGAAAATAGCTTATGATCGAACTTAATTACCTTTTTGAACAGGAATTTTCGGAAGATGTATCCTATCAGTTAATGCGGTCAAGCATGGAAGACCCATGGTTGGTGCTGTCTGGATGTAAAGTGCTGGGGATTATCGATGAAGTTGAAGGGAAGTGGAGCCAGATTATAGGTGGAGATATTTCGCCAAAAGCAATTGAAGGGATGGGGGATTTGATCAACACGCAACAGTTTAGCTGGTTGCCTAATTTGATTAAAAAACAGTGGCCAAAGTATGTGTTTGATGTGGTTGTAGAAAATAAAGACCATTATGAAATAATTTGCCATAAAGAGGCTTGTCCCAAACGCTTTAAACAACGTTTTACATTGGGTATCCATGCGCTGGCGCAAAGAGAATCTGCGCTTGTTTTTAAAGTATGGTGCTTTCAGAAATCAGATTGTTATGAGGTGGTTAAAGCACCTGCAATTGATCGGTACGTTTAGTATTGTCCTAAATGTTTTTAAAGGCAAACACAGGTTCTGACGCATTCAGAATCTGCTGTGTTTTCAAATTTATATTAATTCTTGTTTGTTTTAAGCACTGATGTCAATGTAATATTTAAATTTGGCCCTACAAAAACTCTTCCTCAATATGACCTTTGTAGAAAAATTGAAGGCCCTGCGTCAATTAATGGCAGATCAAAAAGTAGATGCTTATATTATTACAGCGGCAGATCCACACATTAGTGAGTATTTACCTGCGCATTATAAAGCTATTCCTTTTGCTTGTGGATTTACAGGGTCGGCTGGTACGCTGGTCATCATTCAGGATTTTGCTGGTTTGTGGACTGATTCGCGATATTTCACGCAGGCAGAAACACAATTAAAAAATACTGGTTACGAATTGGTAAAGTTGAAAGTGCCACATACGCCCGAATACATCGATTGGTTGCGCCAGGTTCTGCCAGAGGGTGCAAAAGTAGGTTTTAACCATCAGCTCATTACGGTAGGTTTAGCCCTTGAGATGCAGAGCAGTTTGACCCAACGTGGAATTGAGATAACTGACGTTGATTTTATCAGCACCATTTGGCTCGATAGGGCAGGGCTACCTGTAGAAAATGCCTTTTTAATAGGCGAAGAAGCTGCAGGTCTTAGTATTTCGGCTAAAATAAATGAGGTAAAAGCGGCCTTAAAAATAAATGGAGCAGATTATCATTTTATTTCATCGCTTGATGATATTGCCTGGCTTTTTAACCTAAGGGGAAAGGATGTAGATTATAACCCTGTAACCTTAAGTTTTGCTTTAATTGCTCCTACAGAGGTAAAACTCTTTGTCGATAAGCAAAAATTGTCACAAACAGATATCGACACTTTAAATCAGCAGGGCGTAACTTTGTATCCCTATAGTGAGGTGGCTGAGGCATTAAAAAAACTGCCAAAAGATGCGCAGGTTTTTATCGACCCTAAACGTACTTGTTTTGGCTTGTACCAGTGTTTGCCTTCAAGTGCCAAAATCGTTTCAGGCATTAACCCAAGCACACATCTAAAAAGTTTAAAGAATAATACTGAGGTTAACCACATTCGTAAGGCAATGCTAAATGATGGGGTTGCTTTAACCAAGTTCTTTAAGTGGATGGAAGATCATTTAGGCAAAGAAAAAATTACAGAATGGTCTGCAGCAGAGAAATTGGCCACGTTTAGGGCTGATCAAGCCTCTTTCGTAGGTTTAAGTTTTAATACCATTGCTGGTTACAATGCCAATGGAGCCTTGCCGCATTATAGTGTAACAGCAGAAAGCAATCAGGAAATTACAGCCGATGGTTTGTTTCTTGTCGATTCAGGAGGCCAGTATTTGTATGGTACGACCGATATCACCAGGGTAATGCCTATCGGTAATTGCTCATCAATCCAGGCCGATGATTATACCTTGGTGCTAAAAGGCCTGATTGAAGGTTCTAAACTGATTTTTCCAGAAGGTACTAAAGGGTATCAAATAGATTCAATTTGTAGAAAACCACTGTGGGAACATGCCATAAATTTTGGGCATGGAACGGGGCATGGTATTGGCTTTTTTCTGAATGTACACGAAGGACCTCAGAATATTAGTCCAGCCAATGTAGATGTTGTCTTTAAGCCAGGAATGGTAACCTCCATCGAGCCTGGTATTTATCGTCCGGGAAAACATGGTGTGCGCATCGAAAACCTTGTTTTATGTATTCCTAAGGGCAATAGTGAATTTGGCGATTTTCTCACTTTCGAAACCTTAACCTTATGTTTCATTGATACTTCTATCGTAAATAAAGCGCTTTTGGCACCAGATCAGATGGAGTGGTTAAATCAATACAATCAAATGGTGTTTGAGAAGCTTCAGCACATGTTATCTGATGAAGAAGCCAAATGGTTGAAAGTGAAATGTCAGCCTATTTAACAATATTTGGAGGAACTAAATAGATCGCGATTTCAATATAATAATGTCAGTCTGAGCTTGTCGAAGACCCTTTTGCTATTTTTTAATATAACGGCTTAAATAATCTTATAGCTCTTATATGGTCAATAATTTGATATAGGAAAGCAATTCCTGCATTTCAATCTACGTTAGTTGCGCTTTCCGCTATAGTCCCGACTTTACCTCGGGAGCTGCTGCTGCAATCGCGTCTGGGCACCTAGCGTAGTACTAATGGGGTAGGTTTCTCCTCATGTGTTAATCTGCGCGCTTTGCGTAATCTGCGGGAACCTATTTTGTTCATCATGCTTCCTGCTATTCACCATCGATCCCGCCATCCGCTTACCGCCCGACGCCCAACTCCCCATAAATACACCAATTCTTTACCGATTTTGCGCTATTTTTAAGTTCAATGCCTGCTTTATCTTTTAAATTTTAATTTTGGTTTAACCACATTCCTAAATTTCCTTTGTCATCATGATTATTGAACTAAAAAAGAAGAACACCTTATCCATAATAACTTTTAAAGCAATATTTTGCTGTATTTTATCTTTTCTAAATATTGAGGTAGTTCTGGCCCAATCGCCTTGGATTGCTTTAGGCAAAAAGCCATCTACGTTAGGGCTGGAAAATGGATTTTCGACTTACAATGCCGGAGCATTTAATCTAAAACTTGTTAAGTCATCACAAACAGTGGCAGGCCTACAGCCTAAAATGGTTAAAGATTTCGATTTTGCACCGAGCGATAGTTTAAAAGTGCGCAGTTCAGATGGTTTATATCATTTGGGCGATATCAACTTAAAGTTACGCTACATTGGTGAAGAAGCCTGGGAAAGCTACAGCACAGCGGCAAAACGAAGCCCTGTGAAAAACATTGCTATGGGTAAAAATGTACTCGCTGCTGCCGATCTTGCTGCAACACTTCCGGCCGATATCCCGTTGCAGGTTAAACGGATCTGGGAAATGCTTAACGGAAAGCTTGTGCTCCGCTTCGAACTGAAAAACAAGAGCAATAAAAACGTAGAAATCGGTGCGCTAGGTATTCCGATGATTTTTGATAACATTCTCGAAGGCAGAACATTGGAGCAAACCCATGCGAAAAATGTTTTTTACGATCCATACATCGGAAAAGATGCCGGTTATCTGCAAGTTACCCGGTTAAGTGGCCATGCCCCTTCTTTGCTCGTTACGCCACTAGGGTATACACCATTTGAGGCTTACAACCCGCTTAATGATGACCGGACACCAAGAGGGATAGCTTTTGAAGGTTTTTATGAGTGGATGGTTTACAGTAAAGCCTATGCCGAAAATGAATGGAAAAATGCTGAGCAGTGGAACACTCCAACTTCAACCATTTTAAAACCTGGTGAAACCAGAAGTTATGCCCTTCAGTTTATCCTTTCGGGAGCTGCAAAAGATATCGAAAGCAAACTGATCGAAAATAAACGACCAGTAGCGATATCAGTTCCAGGTTATGTATTGCCTAGAGATGTGGAAGGGAAATTGTTTATCAGCTACCCTAAAAAGATTAAAGCTATTCAGGTTCAACCCGAAAACGCCCTAAAAGTAAGTGCACTAGGTTCAACCAAAAATGGTTGGAAAAGTTATTCCGTAAAGGGAAATACCTGGGGGAGAGCAAGATTGTCTATTACCTACGAAGATGGCTTGGAGCAAAGTATAAATTATAAGGTAATTGAAGCCGAAAGTGATGTGATTGCTAGTTATGGCAATTTTTTAACAACCAAGCAATGGTTTAACCAGGCCGACCCTATCTTTAAAAGAAGTCCTTCAGCTATTACGTACGATAATGAAAAGCAACAGCAGGTAACGCAAGACAATAGGGCATGGATTGCAGGTTTAAGCGATGAAGGCGGTGCAGGTTCGTGGTTAGGGGCAATAATGAAGCAATTGGTACGACCTAAAAAAGAAGAAGTTGATAAACTGAAACAATTTGTAGATAGTGTAATGTTTGGGCGGATACAGCTTAAAAACGGTCCTCAGAAATATGGGGTAAAAAAGAGTTTGTTCTACTATGCACCAGATTCGCTCCCTAAAGATACTTATGCTGCAAATATAAATTTTAAAACATGGTCTGCATGGCCCAAAAAAGAAGCTGATAACCTGGGCCGGTCGTATAACTATCCGCATGTTGCAGCAGCCCATTGGGTGATGTATCGGTTGGCGCGTAATTATAGTGGCCTGGTGGAGGAACAGAGCTGGAAACAACACCTTATCAACGCCGCTGAAACAGGCATGGCTATGGTTAATATTGCCCCTTATTACGCACAGTTCGGTCAAATGGAAGGCACAGTTTTCTATCTCATCCTTAATGATCTTAAAAACGAAGGACTAACAGAAGAAGCAGCCAGGTTAGAAAATGAAATGAAGAAGCGGGCCAACCACTGGCGTTCGTTACAATATCCCTTTGGAAGTGAAATGCCCTGGGACTCTACAGGTCAAGAAGAAGTTTATGTATGGTCGAGCTATTTTGGCTACCAGGATAAAGCAAATGTAACACTTGATGCCATATTAGCCTATATGCCTGTAGTGCCGCATTGGGCATACAATGGTAATGCCCGTCGGTACTGGGATTTTCTTTATGGAGGTAAACTTTCGCGCATCGAACGGATGATCCATCATTACGGTTCAGCACTCAATGCCATTCCCGTATTAATGGATTACCGTAAAAATCCAGGCGACTTTTATCTTTTACGTGCCGGTTACGGTGGCTTATTGGGTTCGATTTCCAATATCACTCAAGAGGGTTTTGCGCCTGCAGCATTTCATGCTTATCCATCAACCTTAAAAAATGACGGCATTACGGGCGATTATGGATCTGGTTTTTTTGGCTATGCGGTTAATACTTCGTCATATATCTTACAACATCCTGAATTTGGTTGGTTAGCTTTCGGAGGCAATCTGAACAAAACAGGCAATAGCATCAATGTTAAATTAACTACAGCAGCAAAATCATCGGTTTACATTGCACCTGCGGGGCTTTGGATTAGCCTTGATGCCGGAACCATTGATGAGGTAAATTATAATACTGTAAATGGTGAAATTCGCCTAAAACTGAGCAAAGCAAATGAATATACACCCAATGCCGTGTTGAGGTTATCGCAACCTGCAAAAATTAATGGCTTTGGTGCTTATACTGTAAAAAGCAGTGGCGCCAGGAATAGGGGAGGATACGAGTTTCCACTTGCAAAAGAACATACAACTGAAATCATTCTTCAAAGATAATATCAATTTTTTCTACTGTATTAGCCCCGTAAACCAAAATTTGCAGGGCTTTTTTATTGTGAAATGACATTGATAATCAATTATATGTATCTTATATCAATATTGTAAATTGATATAAGGTATTCATATTGATTGTATTCTAGCTTATTAAAGTTAAATATTTAACTTAATAGGTAAGTTTTATAGATTGAAAACCATTTATTTTGCGCTGTTTATAGCTATATAATTACTTCATATTAATGATCTCAATATTTTGTATTTCAGAAAATTATATAATTTAGTCATAATATAGTCCATTTAATTGCTTAGATCATCCTCGTTTGTAACGAGGATGATGTGAGAAAAGCTGTTTATCGCGCATAAAATATGCTTTTATTTTTAACCCCAACGAACGTCATCCCCGCATGGACTTTTCATGTGGATGCATTTACATTAGCCTGTATTTGTGTTTAGCACATATTCCTAATACGATCGTCATACTGTCCCGAATGTTCGGGATCAGCATCTTTCCTGTTAATAACATGCTTTGATTTTTTAATCACCCTAACAGTATGCATATTTTACCCTTATTTTCGCTAACCTGAAATTTATTGTGATTTTTGTGCCATAACCATAGCTTATAATTTGCAGATATAAACCATATTTTATCCATTCATTTTAATTCTGATGTAATGAATATGGCTTTTTGGATATTTGCTTAACACATGAAAAATATGTTTGAAAAGAAAGTCTACCTCCAACGAAGAGCAACATTAAAATCAAAGATAAATTCGGGAATATTACTCTTTTTGGGTAATGAAGAAAGTCCGATGAATTATAAGGACAATACCTACCATTTCAGGCAGGATAGTACCTTTTTATACTATTTTGGGATAAGTGAGCCCGCATTGGGCGCCATTATCGACCTTGATGAAGATCAGGTAATCCTTTTCGGTGATGAAATGGGCATTGATGATATCGTGTGGATGGGCAGACAGAAAACACTTGAAGAAAAAAGTGTGGATGCCGGCTTGACCAAGGTTCTGCCTTTAGCACAGCTGGATACTTATCTTGAGCAATACCAGGACAAAAAGCGTCATGTTCATTTTTTACCGCCTTACCGTTCAGAGAATAAGATTAAATTGGCCCGCTGGCTTGATTTGCCTGTCGATCAGCTTAAAGAAAAAGCATCTCTTAGTTTTATTAAAGCCGTTGTGGCGCAACGATCGATTAAATCTGTCGAAGAAATTAAAGAATTAGACCGTGCAGCAGCAGTATCGGCCGATATTCATTTAATGGTGATGCAACAGGCAAAACCTGGTATGTACGAACGCGAACTTGCCGCAAAAATTCAAGGTGCTGCATTGGCTTCGGGCGGTAATCTGGCCTATCCGGTTATTTTGACTGTTCGTGGCGAAATTTTGCACAACCATTACCACGGTAATCAGCTGCAGGAAGGTCAACTGGTTTTGAACGATTCTGGTGTAGAAACAGCCTTAGGTTATGCAGGCGATCTTACGCGTACTTTTCCGGTAGGCAAAAAGTTTAGTGCCGAGCAAAAAGATGTGTATGATATTGTATTGAATGCTTACACGCATGGCAAAAATATGTTGGCGCCGGGTGTAAGATATTTAGATGTGCATTTGGCTTCGTGTAAAATGCTGGCACAGGGTTTAAAAGACATAGGCCTGATGAAAGGTAATATCGACGATGCGGTGCAGTCCGGTGCACATGCGATGTTCTTTCAATGTGGAACAGGACATATGATGGGTTTAGATGTACACGATATGGAGGATTTAGGCGAGCAATATGTAGGTTATACTGATGAACTGACTAAAAATACCACTCAGTTCGGATTGAAATCGTTGAGGTTGGGCAAAGCACTCGAAGCAGGATATGTGTTAACGGTAGAGCCAGGTGTTTATATTATTCCCGAACTTATAGACCGTTGGAAAGCCGCTAACCAATTTACCGAATTCATTAACTATGATAAATTGGAACAGTTCAGAAACTTTAGCGGTATCAGGGTTGAAGACGATTTTCTGGTTACCGAAAACGGAAGCAGGATGCTGGGTAAACATTTGGCTTTAACCACCGATGAAATCGAATCGATTAGAAGTGGGGCTTATTAGCAAAGGTGCTTATTGGGATTAACAAATCTTTTTATTTTGGAGCGCAGGACCTTTCGATTTTTTTAAGGATGTTCATTTCTACGAGGGTTAAAAACTTGGGTTCGAAGTACAGAACCAAGGTTAAATAAACCTGATAGAACGGATGCTCCCGATCCTTTATCGGAGCAGGAGGGATAGCAGGGCTGCCATAACCGATGAAAAACTGAAACTGCTTTTCAAATTAATATTTAGCTATAATAACAACATAACAATTAATAAAGAGCCATTAAAGAAAATTTAACGTAGATCTTTTAAAATAACTGTTGTTTTTTGTTTTGGAGCGCAGGGCTTTTCGATTTTTTTAAGGATAGTCCTGCCATCCGCTTTATCCCGAGAAAAATCGGGATGCCCGCTTCTGTCAGGGCTAAAAACTGAGGACTGAAGCACAGAACAGGAAACTGGTGTTTACAGAGACCAGGATTAAATAAACCTGATGGAACGGATGCTCCCGATCCTTTATCGGAGCAGGAGAGATAGCAGGACTGAACTAACCGATAAGTACTGTAATTGCTTTTCAAATGAATAATATACGATCGCAACATGATAACCAGCAAAAGATGAGAAAATTAACACTTACAACCTTAACAATGATCTTAGTATTGTTCAGTACAATACTTTTTGCACAGTCACCCAAAAAGGTTTACACGCTGGCCGATACCTTGAGGGGAAGCCTAAATGCCGAACGTACCTGGTGGGATGTGCAGCGTTATGAACTTTCTGTTAAACCCGATTATAATGACAAAAGTATAACGGGCTCGAACAAAATCGTATACAAAGTTGTGCAGCATAATAATGGTAATACCCGCATGCAGATCGATCTACAGGAACCATTAATTATTGATAGTGTGCTGTACAACGGAAGTTCAAAAGTGGAATTCGAACATGTGGGCAGTGTTTGGTATGTGCATGTTCCGGCACAAAAATTATCAGCACTGAATAACGTGCATATTTTTTACCATGGTAAGGTTCACCAGGCCAAAAGAGCGCCTTGGGATGGTGGTTTTATCTTCACCACCGATTCGCTTTCGCGCCCATGGATGACGGTTGCCTGCCAGGGCTTAGGCGCTTCAGTTTGGTATCCAAATAAAGATCATCAAAGCGACGAACCCAATCTGGGCGCTTCTTTAACAATGACGGTTCCTGATACCTTGGTAGCGATAGGGAATGGACGACTGGTATTCAAAAAAGATAACCGCGATGGTACTGTGACTTACCAATACAATGTTAAAAACCCGATTAGCAATTATTGCATCATCCCATACATTGGAAAGTACGTAAATTTTAAGGAGAAATATGCAGGTGAAAAAGGTGCATTAGATGTAAATTATTGGGTACTTGATTACAATTATCCAAAAGCGAAAACCTATATGCCCGATCAGGTGCATAAAATGATGAAAAGCCTTGAACATTGGTTTGGTCCTTATCCCTTTTACGAAGATGGTTATCAACTTATCGATGCTTCGCACACCGGAATGGAGCACCAATCGGCAGTGTCTTATGGTAATGGTTATAAGTTTGGCTATAGAGGGAGAGATATGTCGGGCGATGGTTGGGGTTTAAAATGGGATTTTATCATTATCCACGAAAGCGGACACGAATGGTTCGGCAATAATATTACCACCAACGATCTGGCCGATATGTGGGTGCACGAAGGATTTACCAATTATAGCGAGACTCTTTTTGTAGATTACATATTTGGCAATAAAGCAGGTAATGAGTATAATTTTGGAATTAGAAAAGGCATCCGGAATGATAGCCCTATTATTCCCCCTTATGGTGTAAATGCACAGGGTAGTGGCGATATGTATCCAAAAGGAGGGAACATGTTACACGCCATCAGGCATAGTTTAAATAACGACGAACTTTTTAGGTCGATATTGCGGGGACTCAACCAAACCTTTTATCATAAAACGGTAACAACTGCGCAGATCGAAAATTATATTTCTAAGAGAGCAGGCTATGATTTTTCAAAAGTTTTTGATCAGTACCTGCGTACGGTACAAGTTCCTGCATTCGAATATTACCTGGAAGGTGGTAAAGCTTTCTACCGTTACAGCAATTGTGTTAAAGGTTTCAATCTGCCTTTAAGTCTGAAAAAAGAAGGTATTAAAACGCTTAAAATTATTCCTTCGCAAAACTGGCAACAGGTTACATTGGCTAAAGGTCAGGATGCGCTTTTTGCAAAATCGGCCATCGAATTTATGTATTACCTACAGGCGAAAAACACAAAATAATTCATTTTGAAATAGGCAGAGCGGGTGGGTGTCCATCCGACGGATTTTATTAAAGGTATTCCTTTTCGTAAGGATACCTTTTTCGTTATATCTCATTTCTCCTACAAGCGTTTCAGCTTTTTCAAATCAATTCTGTCTGATTCAAATGGCGTATTTATAGCCAATATCGGTTAAAATCCAACAATATTACTGTTTAGCAATCGCCTAACTTTGAATATCGTTTAATAGCATTTATCGCTGATAATTTAATTAAATGATGATTTGCCAATTACCCGGCTTTTGGATTAAACGGGCCAGATTAATTTTTTTGAATCATAATTATTAAAAAACATAACATTACAATGAGTATCAAATGGACTGGGGTTTTCCCTGCTGTAACTACAAAATTTACAGCAAACGATGAGTTAGATTTTCCGGCTTTCGATTTAAATATCGAAGCGCAATTAGAAGCAGGTGCTGAAGGGATTATTTTAGGTGGATCGCTTGGCGAAGCCAGTGTACTAACCGATGAAGAAAAGTTCGGTCTGTTATCGCATACCTTAACTGTGGTAAATGGCCGTGTACCGGTTTTATTGAACATTGCAGAGTCGACTACAAAAAAAGCAATCGAAGTAGCTAAAAAAGCAGAATCGCTTGGCGCACAAGGTTTAATGTTATTGCCACCAATGCGTTATAATGCTGCTCCAGACGAAACTTTGGCCTTTTTTGGTGCCATTGCAGAAAGCACAAGCCTACCGATCATGATTTATAACAATCCTGTTGATTATAAAATCGAAGTAACGTTAGATATGTTCGAGGTTTTGACTAAATACGATAACATTCAGGCAATCAAAGAATCAACTAGAGATGTATCGAACGTAACCCGATTAATCAACCGCTTTGGCGACCGCTTCAAAATCTTTACTGGAGTAGATCCATTGGCGATGGAAAGCATTGTGATGGGTGCCCATGGATGGGTTGCTGGTTTAGTAGATGCTTTCCCGAGAGAAACAGTGGCTATTTTCAGATTGATTAAAGAAAACCGCATAGCTGAAGCGTTAACCATTTACCGTTGGTTTTTACCTGTACTTGAGTTAGATATTCATGCAAAATTGGTACA
The DNA here is from genome assembly GCF_049913135.1 of Pedobacter sp. R-06. Classification (NCBI taxonomy): domain Bacteria; kingdom Pseudomonadati; phylum Bacteroidota; class Sphingobacteriia; order Sphingobacteriales; family Sphingobacteriaceae; genus Pedobacter; species Pedobacter sp. R-06. The sequence goes on from NZ_CP183977.1 coordinate 1,609,343, forward strand.
GTACATTAAACTGGCTGAAGTAGCAACCGGATTAGGAACAGAAGCGGTTCGCGCACCTCGTTTACCAATAAGTGGCGCAGAGAGAGAGAAAGTATTGAAAATTATTAACGATGCATTAGCTGTTCGTCCGGAACTACCTGCGGGTAGTTGGGGAAAATAGTTTAAAAACCAAATATGAACGGAAAAAATATTGTAGCCAGCACCTATATAGAAGTTAATGAAAGAAGCCTTAAAGCTGTTAATCCCGCAACGGGATTAACGCTTGACGGTGAATTTTTTAAAGCGAACGATAGTCTTGTTAACGATGCCTTAACATCGGCAACATCGGCTTTCCAAAGCTATAGAAACCTAAACAAAGATTTTAAAGCCGCTTTTTTAAATGCCATTGCCGATGAAATCGCCAATCTTGGCGAAGAGCTGGTAAACAGGGCATCGGCAGAAAGCGGTTTGCCTTTAGCTCGTTTACAGGGCGAACTGGGCAGAACCACAGGCCAGTTAAGGTTGTTTGCCAATCTGGTTGCCGAAGGCTCTTGGGTGGACGCAATCATCGATACTGCACTGCCTGAAAGACAGCCTTTACCACGGCCTGATATCAGACGAATGCTGATCCCAATCGGGCCAGTAGTGGTTTTCGGTGCCAGTAACTTTCCACTTGCTTTTTCTGTTGCAGGTGGCGATACGGCATCAGCATTGGCTTCTGGTTGCCCGGTAGTAGTTAAAGCACATCCCGCACATTACGGAACCAGTGCTTTGGTAGGCGGTGCCATTATCAAGGCTGCCGAGAAAACGGGAATGCCTAAAGGTGTTTTCTCTTTGTTGTATGATGATGGTTATACCATTGGAGCCGCCTTGGTTCAGCATCCATTAACTAAAGCAGTAACGTTTACAGGTTCGTTTAAAGGCGGAATGGCCTTGGTTAATCTGGCGCAACAGCGCGAACAACCTATTCCGGTTTTTGCCGAAATGGGAAGTATTAATCCGGTAATCTTTCTTCCCAAGGCCATAGAAAACCAGGCAGAAGAGCTGGCCAAAAAATATGCTGCATCAATTACTTTGGGCGCTGGTCAGTTTTGTACCAACCCGGGTTTATTGTTAGCGGTTCAATCGCCGGCACTCGAAAATTTTAAAGCCGTATTAAAAGAGGCAATTTCAACTATTCCATCAGCAACTATGCTTACCGAAGGTATTGCCAATAATTATGGTAAACTTTCTGCTGAGATAGTAAATGAGGGTGGCGTTGCGCTTTTATCGGTATCAACAGTAAAAAATAGTGCGCTTCAAAACCAATCAGAGGCTAAAATTGCTCAGGTAAGTGCTGCCGATTTTATCAAAAATCCAAAACTCCGTGAAGAAATTTTCGGCCCATATTCGCTGTTGGTTGTTGCTCAGGATATTGCCGAACTTGAAAAGGCCATTGATGTATTGGAAGGACAGCTTACCGTAACCCTAATGGCCGAAAAACAGGAGCTTCAGGACTATCAAACTTTGGTAAATAAGCTGACTGATAAAACCGGAAGGATTATTTTAAACGGTGTGCCTACAGGCGTAGAAGTTTGTGCCGCCATGCAACATGGCGGACCATTTCCTGCTACCAACGATAGCCGTTTTACTTCAGTTGGTTCAACTGCAATCAACCGTTTTGCAAGGCCATTGGCTTATCAGGATTGGGAGCAGGAATTATTGCCGGATGAATTGAAAGACGGAAATCCTTTAGGTATTTTCAGAACGGTTAACCAGATATTAACGAAATCTCATGAGTAAAACTTTTTTTTGTGTAGATGCACATACTTGCGGAAATCCGGTTAGGTTAGTTGCAGGCGGCGGCCCTCAGCTTATTGGCTCTAACATGAGCGAAAAGCGTCAGCATTTTTTGAAAGAATTCGATTGGATCAGAACAGGTTTAATGTTCGAGCCACGCGGCCATGATATGATGTCGGGCAGTATTCTTTATCCGCCTCACGATCCAGCGAATGATGTAGCTGTGCTTTTTATCGAAACCAGTGGCTGCCTTCCAATGTGTGGCCACGGTACTATCGGTACCATTACTATTGCCATAGAGGAAGGATTGATTCAGCCCAAAATACCAGGGGTGATCAGGATGGAGGCTCCGGCCGGATTGGTATTAATTGAATACAAGCAGGAAGGTAAAAAGGTTAAATCGGTTAAGCTGAAAAACGTAGCTTCTTACCTGGCTGCAGAAAATTTAGAAGTAGAATGCCCGGATTTAGGTGAGCTTACTTTTGATGTAGCTTATGGCGGTAACTTTTATGCCATTGTAGACCCGCAGGAAAATTTTCCGGGACTGGAAAACTATACCGCTTCGCAACTGATTACCTGGAGTCAGACCATTAGAAAACGCATCAATGAGCAATATACTTTTGTACATCCTTTAGATCCGACGATAAATGGCTGTAGCCATGTGTTGTGGACCGGAAAAACAATCGATCCTACATCAACCGCCAGGAATGCAGTTTTTTATGGCGATAAAGCCATCGATCGGTCACCATGTGGAACAGGTACCTCAGCCCGTTTAGCACAGTGGTTTGCTAAAGGAAAACTAAAACAGGGAGAAGATTTTATTCACGAAAGTTTTATCGGTAGTAAGTTTATTGGAAGAGTAGAAGAAGTTGTAGACCTGAACGGAATTAAAGCCATTATACCAAGTGTAGAGGGCTGGGCAAAAATTTATGGCTACAATACCATTAAAATAGATGCCGAAGATGATCCATATGCACATGGATTTCAGGTGATTTAGGGAGTTTTTAAATTAATATCAGCAGTATAAATTAAAAGAATGTCGAAAGTATTAATTATAGGTGGTGGAATTGTAGGCCTAACTTCAGCGTACTATCTGCAGAAAAGGGGGTACGAAGTAATAGTTTTAGATAAGGGAGATATTACCGACAACTGTTCTTTTGGTAATGCGGGGATGATTGTGCCAAGCCATTTTGTGCCTTTGGCTGCACCGGGTATGATAAAACAAGGTATCCGTTGGATGTTTGACAGCAAAAGCCCTTTTTATGTTCGCCCATCTTTAAATGGGAGCCTCATTAACTGGGGCTTGAAATTTATGAAACATGCCACGGCAAAACACGTAAGCCAATCGGCAGTGCCTTTACGCGATTTATCGTTACTGAGCAAAAAACTATATGAAGGTTTGGCAAAAGAGCCTGATTTCGATTTCGAATTAACGAACAATGGTATTCTGGCATTTTATAAAACAGAAAAAGCAGGAGAAGAAGAAGCGCATTTAGCTGCAAAGGCAATTGAACTGGGTTTGGATATGGCTGTGTTAACAGCCGACGAGTGCCGCGCGTTACAACCAGATTTAAAATTAGATGTTTTAGGCGCAGTACATTATCGTTGCGATGCACACCTTTATCCAACAAAGTTGATGAATGCTTTGCTTCAATATTTGTTAAACAATGGTGTTAAAATAGAACGTAATAAAGAGGTTGATAAAATTGAAACTGTTGGCAATCGCATTATGAAGGTTTTTACAGGCAACACTGCCTGGGAAGCAGATCAGTATGTTCTGGCAACTGGTTCGTGGTCGCCTGCTGTGGCAAAAATGGCCGATGTTAATATATCTTTAATGCCAGGTAAAGGTTATTCTTTTATGGAGCCAGAACCTCAGCAACGGCTAACTATTCCGGCATTGCTATGTGAAGCCAGAGTGGCCATAACACCAATGAACGGGCAGATTAGGTACGGCGGTACAATGGAGTTAGATAAAATTAATACCCGCATTAATATGCAAAGGGTTAAAGGTATTGTAGAATCGGTTCCAGCATATTTTCCAGATTTAAAACCCACACTCCCGGCAGAAAAAGATATCTGGTATGGTTTCCGTCCGTCTTCTCCTGATGGCCTGCCTTACATTGGCAGAAGCCAAAAAAGAGAAAATCTAATCATCGCTACCGGCCACGGTATGATGGGGTTAAGTTTAGGCCCTGCAACGGGTTTATTGGTTAGCCAGATTGCTTCAGGCATGGCTACTGATCTAAAAATGGAGCCATTCGCAGTAGTTCGATAATATACTAAGGCAGTCAAGTTTTTAAAAACTTGACTGCCTTAGCTAATTCAGTTTCTTCACAATTCCCCAAAAAAAACGCCGAAGTAGACTGCTAGTCCAAAAATAACAGACGTTACTCGTTCAAATTAATCGGCTTAGATATTGCTTTACAGTAGGTTAAACTAAATTTGTAGTGATTTACAAGCTGCCAAATTCATCATCAAATCCGTCATATATTATCAAATTATAGCAGGATTTTAACCTTATTTAGGTTTTATTGGTTTATTTGAGTTAATATTCATACATTCAATTCGTAATCAAACTCAACCAACCAAACCAAAATTATGAAAGTATTACCATTTACCATGCTTGTTCCCGATGACAAGAGTGTGATATCGGAACATATTGAACTTCCATATTTTTACCAGTATCTGCACCGCCACGATGAATGGCAGATTACTTATATAGAAAAAGGAGAAGGTACGTTAATCGCAGGGAATGATATGCATGCTTTCCGACCGGGCGATATTTTTGTAATTGGGGCAAAACTTCCACATCTTTTTAAAAGCAACCCCGAGTATTTCTCCCCCGATAACAATAAAACAATCAAAGCATGTTCTATTTACTTTAATCCTAATGGTATTTTAGCTGCTTTGTTCAATCTTCCCGAAATGAAGATGGCAAGTGGTTTTTTAGCTAAAAACAAACATGGTTTCAAAATTCCTGCTGCTTTTACTAAAAACATGGTAACCAAAATGTTCAATGTTCACCAGGCATCGGGAGTTGATGTGTTGTTTAACTTTCTGAAATTGGTTAACAGCCTGCAGGATTTGAATGAGAATGTAGAATCTTTATGCTCGGATATGTACTCTTCTAACGTGACCGAAAATGAAGGTATGCGGTTGAGTAAGATCATTAACTTTATCACCGAAAACTACAATAATCAAATTTCTTTAGAAGATGTAGCCAATGCCGCGTTTATGACTCCTCAGGCCTTCTGCAGATATTTTAAGAAACATACGGGACATACTTTCGTATCCTTTTTAAACGAAGTTAGAATTAACGATGCCTGTAAAAGCCTTATTTCTGGAGAAAAAGCCGATTGCATTTCAGGTGTAGCCTATAAAGCTGGTTTTAATAGTATTACCAATTTTAACCGGGTATTTAAAAGTATTATTGGTCAGTCGCCAAGAGCATATATCGATACTTATAATAATGTGAGCAGGGTGAGCTATGTAGGCGCCTAAACAAAAACACTTTTATTTTTTTAAAAAAAAAGCTAGCCATTTTTTCAAATGGAGGCAAATGCTATTCGCCAAATTTAACCAAACCAAATGCAAAACAAATTGAAGTTTTTTGCCCTTTTTTTAATGGTAAGCCTGTTATCAGGTACTTTTGTATTAGCCCAAACGTCAAACGAAAGTTTGTACGAACAAACCAGCGAAATGGGTACGCTGATAGTAGGCTACCAAAGGGATGTAGATGCCATTAACGATTTCTATTATCCTTATGCTGCAGGAGGTACTTATTCTTTTCCGATGACTACTTTTAAAAGCCCTGAACAAAGAAAACGCCTGCAAGACATCAATAAAGATTATTTAAGCAAGTTAAAATCGGCCAAATTTGAAGGCTTTAGTATTTATGGCAAAGTAGATTATATCCTCCTTAAAAAACAGATAGAATCTTCTGTTTGGCTCTTAAGTAAAGAGGAAACAGAGTACAATGCCCTATCGAAGTATTTTACCTTTGCCGATGCAATTTATGCACTCGAAAAGCTGAGAAGAAGAGGCACTTATAAAGATGGTTCTTTGCTGGCTGCCCAGATGGACGAAATCGCGAAGCAGATTGATACCCTAAGCCAAAATTTCACTAAGCAAGCAAATCTCAAAGCCGATCAGCTAAAAATGGCAATGGCCATAACCTCGAGTTTAAAACACCGTTTAAAAGGTTTTTATCAATTTTATATGGATTATGAGCCTGGTTTTACCTGGTGGGCACCAAAACCTTACGAAAGGTTAGATCTCGCTTTGACCAATTATGCTAAGTTTTTTAACGATAAAGGAGATCCTGTACCTGCGGCAAAATCAAACAAACCAGAAATTAAAGGAAATCCCATCGGAAGGGAAGAACTGATCAGGCAATTAAATGCAGAGCTTATTCCTTATACACCAGAAGAACTGATCCAGCTTGCCGAAAAAGAATTTAAGTTTTGCGACGAAGAACTTTTAAAAGCATCAGCAGCAATGGGCTTTGGTAAAGATTGGAAAAAAGCTCAGGAAAAAATCAAGAATAGCTACGTACCCTTAGGTAAGCAGCCAGAGTTGATTGTAAAACTGCAGGACGATGCCTTAAGCTTTATAAAAGCGAACGACCTGATCGATATTCCGGCTCTTGCTGAAGAAACCTGGGGTATGGTAATGATGTCGGCAGAACGCCAATTGGTAAATCCATTTTTTACCGGCGGGCGCGAAATTAGTATTTCTTATCCAACAAATTCGATGGAAGAAGACGATAAGTTAATGAGTATGCGTGGTAATAATCCTTATTTTTCAAGAGGAACGGTACAGCATGAACTCTTACCAGGTCATCATTATCAATATTTTATCAATAACCGTTATAAAAGCTATCGAGATCCATTTAAAACCCCTTTTAGTGTAGAAGGCTGGCCATTATACTGGGAGCTTTTACTATACGATAAAGGTTTTGCCAAAACGCCAGAAGAAAAAATGGGAATGCTTTTCTGGCGGATGCACCGTTGTGCCAGGATTCTTTTTTCGCTAAACTTTCATCTTGGTAAATGGACTCCTCAGCAGTGTGTCGATTTCCTGGTCGATCGTGTAGGGCACGAACGTGCCAATGCAGAAGGCGAAGTACGAAGATCTTTTAAAGGCGATTATAGTCCTTTGTACCAGGTAGCCTACCTTACTGGCGGTCTTCAGCTTTTTGCACTGAAAAAAGAACTGGTTGATAGTGGTAAGATGAGCTTCAAAGCTTTTCACGATGCGGTGATTAAAGAGAACTTAATTCCTGTAGAAATGATCAGGGCTACTTTAACCAATCAACCCTTAACCCGCGATTTCACTACCTCATGGCATTTTTACGGCCGACTTAAATAAATAAACTCACCAAACCATTTGAACCACCAAGCAACAAAACACATGATTGAAAAAGAAACCACACAATTTAAACCCTCACTTAAATTGATGGATGCAACAATGCTTGTAGCCGGAAGTATGATCGGCTCAGGTATTTTTATAGTAAGTGCCGATATTACCCGAAATGTAGGCAGTTCTGGCTGGCTGTTAGTGGTTTGGTTAATTACGGGCTTTATGACACTAACCGCTGCATTGAGTTATGGCGAATTAAGTGCCATGTTCCCAAAAGCGGGCGGACAGTATATTTACTTAAAAGAAGCATATAACCCGCTGATCAGTTTTTTATATGGCTGGAGTTTTTTTACGGTAATCCAAACAGCGACTATCGCCGCAGTAGGCGTGGCATTTGCCAAGTTTACCGCATATCTCGTGCCTGCACTAAGTGAAGATTTAGTTGCCATCAATTTAGGTTTCTTTACCATTTCGCCAGCACAGCTATTGGCTATTGGGGTAATTGTATTACTCACCTATATTAACAATAGGGGGGTAAACGGCGGTAAAGTGATTCAAACCACCTTTACAGTGGCCAAATTGTTAAGTTTGTTTGGCCTTATCGCGTTTGGCCTTTTCTTTTTAGATAAAGGAACCTGGAAAACCAACTGGGAAAATATGTGGGTTTTAGGACCGCTATCTGCCGATGGAAATATTGGCTCTTATACCACTTTGGCGGCTTTCGGAGCCATTGCTGCAGCAATGGTAGGCTCGATATTTAGTAGCGACTCCTGGCACAACGTTACCTTTATTGCCGGCGAAATTAAAAACCCGGCACGTAATATTGGCTTGAGTTTAGCCTTAGGAACCATTATCGTAACGGTGCTCTATATCCTTACCAATGTGATGTATACCGGGGTACTTTCATTACATGATATCGCCTATGCTGATAAAGATCGGGTGGCGGTTTCTGCTGCCAATCATATTTTCGGGACAGCGGGTACCGTTATTATCGCATTAATGATTATGGTTTCAACTTTTGGCTGTAACAACGGTTTAATTATGGCTGGTGCCAGGGTGTACTACTCTATGGCCAAAGACGGACTTTTCTTTAAAAAAGTTGGTACACTCAACAAAAATGCAGTTCCTGGTTTTGGTCTATGGATTCAGTGTATTTTTGCTTGTTTATGGTGTGTCAGCGGAAAATATGGTGATCTGTTGGATATGATCTCGTTTGTGGTGGTGATGTTTTATATGCTCACCATTTTCGGAATTTTTATCCTTCGTAAAAAACGACCTGATGCCGAACGGCCTTACAAAGCTTTTGGCTATCCTGTGCTGCCGATTATCTATATGATAATGGGACTGGCATTTTGTATACTGCTGATTATTTTTAAGCCTAAATTTACCTGGCCTGGATTAATCATCACGTTAATTGGCATACCGGTTTATTATCTGATTAAAGGAAGTATTGCCCGCCAGGATTTGAAAGCAAAAGAAGCGGTTGATATAAGCGGTTAAAAAAATGATGTTATTCATCAAAATCTAAAGGAAATCTGAAAAGCCGTAGCTTTATATTTACCATAAAAAATCTGTAATGACCACTTACCCAACCGCTAAAAAAGCAATAGCGTTCATCTTATTAAGTTTTGTTTCCTTTCAGCTGCTGGCACAACAAGCGGGTTTACAGCCTTATTCACCAAGTGCTGCTGAAATGGCAAATGCCTACCAATTATCTACTAAGCTGGATACCGCATTACGGAATATCCCAACCAACAACGATCTTATTCCCTTTTGGAAAAAAGACGGAAGTGCATTTTGGTATAAAAAGAACCTTCCTAACAGAACATGGGAATATTATTATGTTGATGCTGCAACAGGTAAACGTAAAGCTGCATTTGACAACGATAAACTGGCTGAAAATATAGAAAAGATAACGGGTAAAAAACAGAATCCATTAAAACTTCAGTTTGCTGAACTGTATTTCGCTGATCAGGGTAATACGGCAAAACTAAAAATACAGGATAAATGGTATGCATTAAACTTGAACGATTACAGTTTGGCGGACACCAAAGACACTACAATTTATCGCTACAATGCCAAAAGACCTTTGCAGCAAAGCAGATCGCGCTGGCAACGGAACCGTGAATCCAGAAAATCGCCTGATGGTAAAAGCGAAATCCTGATCCGTGGTGGCAACTTATTCTTGCTTGATCTTGCAACAAAAACAGAAAGTCAATTGAGCACCGATGGTAATGCTGATAAACCTTATGGCGAATTTGCATGGTCGCCTGATGGCAAAAATATTGTTGCCTATAAAATCGATCCGAAAGAGACTAAAAAAGTACATTATGTATTAAGCTCGGTTCCTGGCACTACCCGTGGTGAATTAAAATCAAGAGAGTATGCGCAGCCTGGCGACGATTTTACTGCTTATCAGCCCTATGTTTTTAATGTAGCGGCTAAAACTGCCATTAAAGTAGATGCAGATCCTATAGATTTCTTTGGTGCACCAGAATTGCATTGGCGCGATAACAACAGCAGATATTATACCTATGAGAAAGTAGATCGCGGCCATCAACGTTTTAGGGTAATTGAAGTAGATGTTTTAACCGGAAAAACCAAAAACATTATCGACGAAAAAACAAAAACCTTCATTTATGAGCGGCGCATTTATACCCGTTACTTACCTAAAACAAATGAAATATTGTGGACCAGTGAGCAGGATGGATGGCAACACCTTTATCTGGTTAATGGCATCACTGGAAAACAGACGCTGATTACCAATGGCAATTGGGTAGTTAGGGATATCGATAGTGTAGATGTGGTTAAACGCCAGGTTTGGTTTAGGGCCTGCGGAATGAATGCCAATGAAGACCCTTACTTTATCCATTATTACCGGATTGGTTTCGACGGTAAAGGATTGGTAAATCTTACGCCCGAAAAAGGTAACCATAACCTCAGCTTTTCTCCCGATCGTAAATATTATATCGATACCTATTCACAGGTAAATGTACCGCCAGTTAGTGAGTTAAGGTTAACTGCGAACACCAAAAAAATAAACGAGATAGAACACGGCCAAACGGATGTTTACTTAGCCACAGGGGTTAAACTGCCTGAAGTGTTTGTGGCTAAAGGTAGAGATGGTATAACCGACATTTGGGGCATTGTTTGCTTCCCTTCAAAAATGGATCCGAACAAAACTTACCCTGTGATCGAAAATATTTATGCAGGCCCTCATGATAGTTTTGTGCCTAAAAGTTTCTTACCAGCCAGTGAGATGCAGAGCATTGCCGAATTAGGCTTTATTGTAGTGCAGATTGATGGAATGGGTACCGCCAACCGGTCTAAAGCTTTTCATGATGTTTGCTGGAAAAACATAGCAGATGCGGGTTTCCCTGACCGGATATTGTGGATGAAAGCCATGTCCGTTAAATATCCAAATGCTGATATTTCAAGAGTGGGGATTTATGGCACTTCGGCAGGGGGGCAAAGCTCAACTGGTGCGCTGTTATTTCATCCCGATTTTTATAAGGCTGCGGTTTCTGCCTGTGGTTGTCACGATAACCGCATCGATAAACAATGGTGGAACGAACAATGGATGGGTTATCCGGTAGGACCGCACTATGGAGAACAATCCAACATTACCAATGCAGCAAAATTACAGGGTAATCTGTTTTTAATTGTTGGTGAGGCTGATGAAAACGTGCCACCAGAATCAACCTATAGACTTGCCGATGCATTGATCAAAGCAAATAAAGATTTCGATATTTTAAGCATTCCAGGGATGGGGCACAGTGATGGAGGTATTTACGGACGTAGGCGTAAACGCGATTTCTTTGTAAAACATTTATTGCACGCCGAACCACCAAATCCGAACTTATTGGTTCAATAGTCGTTGGTTGATAGGTGATTAGCTATTTATTTATCGGTTATTTGCTCATTAAAAATACAATGACTCAACTCTTCTCTTATTCAATCATAAAAATAAATCGTTACTTTGCTGCATTATCTAATCATCCTTAACCATGTCGCAAAGCATTAAAGTATCCTGTCTGTTTTTATTTGTGCTGTTATCCAGCGCATTTGTGGCCAATGCATCGAAGATAGATTTCTATCAGATCAAAATTTATCATTTGAAAACCGATGCACAAGAAAAAACAGTAGATGATTACCTTCAGAAAGCATATTTACCTGCATTACACCGTAACGGAATTACAAAAGTTGGAGTGTTTAAGCCGATTGTAGGTGATCAGGCTGTGGTTACAGAAAAGCTTATTTATGTATTTATTCCTTTGAAATCATTCAATGGCATTCTGGAGCTGGATGAAAAGTTAGCCAAAGATAAACAATACGCCATTGACGGTAAAACTTACCTTGATGCGGCTTATACCGAGACTCCTTACGAGCGATTAGAATCTATTGTTTTAAAGGCTTTTGAAGATGCTCCTCATTTTATGCTTCCTAATCTAAAATCGCCGATGAAAGAACGGGTGTACGAATTAAGAAGTTATGAAGCACCCACTGAGAAATACTTTAAGAATAAGGTCCAAATGTTTAATAAAGGTGATGAAATCGGGTTGTTTAAAAGACTCAATTTTAATGCAGTATTTTATGGCGAAGTAATCGCCGGTAGTCGCATGCCTAATCTAATGTATTTAACCACTTTCGAAAATAAGGCAGATAGAGATGCGCATTGGAAGGCTTTCTCGGCAGATGATTATTGGAAGAAGCTATCAGCAATGCCAGAATATCAGCACAATGTTTCCAAAAACGACACTAAATTTGTTTACCCAACAGACTATTCAGATTTTTAAGAAAAGTGAAAGCTGAAAGACTAAAACATCATCAGTGAGCTACTTACAAAAGTATTTCTTTATCCTCACGTTCAGTCAGAATCAGCTGGTTCACCATGTCTTCAAATTTTATAAAATCGAGGGGTTTAAATAAATAACAATTGCCCTTATCAAAGGTATTATTGTCATCTTCACTTACAAATACAACAAATTTTACGCTGTTTCGAAGCATTCTGGCTATATCAATTCCTGATAATCCCATTTGGATATCCAGAAATAGAAAATCAATTTTTCCGTAAATCCAAAAGGCTGCCATGGCATCTATTGCATCCGTAAAACTTCCCTTTAGTTGGAGTTTGTCTATTTTGGAAACAAAGTGTTCAAGTGTTTTTATACTCATTTGGCTGTCATCTATAATTACACAGCTATAGGATGTTGATAGAGGGGAATTCATTTGTAATAAGCAATTTTACAAACACTTACAAAATGCTTGCCATTCGATTATTTTTTAAGTTTATAATGCAGGAAAAGTTTTGTTTAAAATATAACTAATCAATGTTTTATGGTCAGTTAGTGTTAAAAAACAAACTATTTGTGTGCTTTGTATTTTTTTTGATAGTATAGGCAATTGCGATTCTACTTTCGTGTTTATAGCAACCTGAAGAAATCTTTTTCGCAACTCCTCGTTTCTGATTTCTTCAATATGTAAATCGAAAAGAAAAACCATTTTTGATAAACACACTATTACTTTAAATATTGTACCCTATAGCGCATGACAGTTAATCTGATGAGCCAGTTATATTTGTAAAGAGATAATTGTAATACCCGTAAATTATTTCGCTAACCAAATAATTTTCTCATCATGACTGTATCGATACTCATCAATAAAATAAGCAAGATGTTGCTGTTGTTTATGCTCGTTTTTCTGTCTTTTAGGGCTGGTGCAAGGGCTATAAATCGGTTTAATCTTTTGGTTGCCCCAGGCACGTTATCAGAAAATTCCATAGCCTTATTATGGGATAAACAACGTGGTGCTACAGACATAATTTATCAAATTTCTTTAAATGGTAAGGTGCACGCTACTGCTAGAAAAACCAATTATATAATAGAAAATCTCACACCAAATACCTGGTATACAGTAAGTGTAAATATTAAAGGAAATAATGCTGCTGGCTTAAATACCATCCGTTTTAAAACAAAGAGCAAGGGGAAAGTATACAATATTTTAGATTTCGGTGCAAAAGGAGATGGTATCGCCAATAATACTAAAGCCATTCAAAAAGCTATAAATGCCTGTACTGCGGGTGGCACGGTTTATATACCAAAAGGGATTTTTGTTTCAGGTGCGTTGTATTTAAAAAGTAGTATGACCCTTCGGATAGAAGAAGGTGGTGTATTAAAAGGATCAACATTAGTAGAAGATTATTTGCCGATGATCCTAAACCGTTTTGAAGGCTGGGAGTTGAAAACATATGCCAGTTTACTCAACGCAGGTACGCTTAATCGCAACGGGACTTATAATGTGAAAGATTTAAGAATTACAGGTAAAGGCACCATTAGTGGCGGAGGGAAAAAACTTGGGGATGCGATGATCAAAGCCAGTGGAATAAGAAGCAGAGGCCGTTTAGTCTGCTTAATGAACTGTCAGAATGTAAGTTTGTCTGATTTAACGATTACTGAACCGCCTTGCTGGACCATTCATTATATTTATAGTAACAAGGTAACCTGTCAGAATTTAAACATCATAACTGTAAATATCCGTAATGGAGATGGTATAGATCCCGATTCTTCTACCGATGCTTATATTTTTAACTGTACTTTCGATACCGGCGATGATTGTATTGCCATTAAATCGGGTAAAAATCCTGAAGGATTTTTTGTAGCTAAGCCAACCAAAAATGTACGGATAACAGATTGTGACTTTAAACGCGGTCATGGTATTTCGATTGGCAGCGAAATGTCTGGTGGGGTAAGCGATGTTTTGGTACAGGACTGTAAAGCTGGGAAACTATTACATGGCATGCAGATAAAAGGAACAAAAGATAGAGGTGGTTATGTGAAAAATGTAACCGTAACCGATTGCCAACTATTGCAGATTACCATCTTCTCAGCAGTTAACTATAACAACGACGGCGAAGCCGCACCACAGATACCAACCTTCGAAAATTTTGTATTCAAAAATATCGATATGTCTATGGCTTCAAATGCAGGTGCAGCTATCGACATCAATGGCTTTAAAGACCCTGCTCACCGATTAAAAAATGTAACCTTCACCAACGTCACACTGCCAGAGCAGTCAACAGTTGTTGTAAATGATGCCGAAAAGATAAAATTTACTGAAGTGAAATCGGCCACCGGCGCTAAACCTCAGTACACGGTAAACAATAGTTCGGAGGTGATTTATTAGTTCATTAGTCATTAGTTCATTAACTAGTGATCATTAAACAATCATTATTGATCTTTTTATAACTTTAATAATCTTTAATACTTAATGATGAGGGTATTGTTTCGTGAAAATCTTTGCTTCCGTGGCAAAAAAACTAACCAGAAAGATTCAGAAATAAATCCGATAGCTATCGGATCAGAATGATGCAATTTTAGATCCTGAAACAAGTTCAGGAGGACGATCACAGAATCTGAGCTATGAAAATCTTAATGTTCTTAACTATGAAATCGATCTTCTGCGACCTTAATGCCTTTAATTTCTTAATGATAGAAAACATCACTCCATCTCTGGTAAAAAATTAGATAGGCAAACGATTGCGCGGTTTTTGTACCTAAAAACCCACCAGTTCCTTTAACGTGATTGTTAACTTTATCCCATAGCAACTAATTATCAGCTTGCTTAACATAAACACATAACCAAATCAAAATTTAATGACCCTGCTTTATTTTTTTAAACACTTTAAAATAGCTAATCCCAAAAATCAGCCTAAAAGCGTTGTTCTGGCATTTACGTTTTTTTTAATTGCCGCTCCGTTTTTTGTATCTGCTCAACCAGCTATTCAGAAAACCAATCAGGTAGCACAAAATGTTACCAAAGTGCTTAGTGCAAAAAAGATCAATACCACTACAATAGAATTGTTGCTTTCTGATAATCAACGGTTAACATTAGATTTTTACGGCGATCATATTTTCCGTCTTTTCGAAGACCCTACAGGAGGTTTTATACGCGATCCGGAAGCAAAACCAGAAGCCAAAATCTTGGTGGAAAACCCGCGCAGGCCAGTTTCAAAACTGGATATTAAAGATGAGAATAACCAACTATTCATATCTACCGGTAAGATTACTGTTCTTTTCGATAAAAATACTTCGCTGATCAAAATTATCAACATAGCTACACAAACCGTTGCTGTTGAAGAATTAGCACCGATTAAATTTGAGAAAGGAAAAGTAACCCTGAGTTTGAAAGAAAATCCGCAGGAATATTTTTATGGCGGAGGTGTCCAGAACGGTCGTTTCTCACACAAGGGAAAAAACATTGCTATCGAAAACCAAAACAGCTGGACAGATGGGGGAGTAGCTTCACCAACTCCTTATTACTGGTCTACCAATGGTTATGCTGTAATGTGGCATACCTTCAGTAAAGGGAATTACAATTTTGGTGCTAAAGAAAAAGGATTGGTAAAATTGACGCACGAAACCGATTACCTGGATGCCTTTTTTATGATTAACGATGGTGCAGTACCTTTATTGAACGATTTTTATCAGCTTACCGGAAATCCGATTTTGCTGCCAAAATTTGGTTTCTACCAAGGGCATCTAAATGCCTATAACCGCGATTTTTGGAAAGAAGACGAAAAAGGAACCTTATTTGAAGATGGCAAACGCTACAAAGAAAGTCAGAAGGATAACGGTGGCATAAAAGAATCGCTTAATGGTGAAAAAAACAATTATCAGTTTTCGGCCCGTGCGGTGATCGACCGTTATAAAAAACATGATATGCCTTTGGGCTGGGTGCTTCCAAATGATGGTTACGGTGCAGGTTATGGCCAAACTGAAACATTGGATGGCAACATTCAGAACCTAAAAAGCTTTGGAGATTATGCCCGTAAAAACGGTGTGGAAATTGGACTTTGGACACAATCTGATCTTCACCCAAAACCAGAGGTAAGTCCGTTATTGCAGCGTGATATTATTAAGGAAGCCAGAGATGCAGGCGTTCGGGTATTAAAAACCGATGTGGCATGGGTAGGTGCAGGTTATTCGTTCGGGTTAAATGGTGTTGCCGATGTAGCCCAGATTATGCCTTATTACGGCAATAGTAGCCGTCCGTTTATCATTTCATTAGATGGCTGGGCGGGTACACAACGTTATGCCGGTATTTGGTCGGGTGATCAAACTGGTGGTGTTTGGGAATATATCCGTTTCCACATCCCTACCTATTTAGGTGCTGGTTTATCAGGTCAACCGAACATTACTTCCGACATGGATGGTATTTTTGGTGGTAAAAATCTAACGATCAATACCCGCGATTTCCAATGGAAAACCTTTACGCCAATGGAATTAAACATGGACGGTTGGGGCGCTAACGAAAAATATCCACATGCACTGGGTGAGCCTGTCGCTTCTATTAACCGCAACTATTTAAAACTGAAATCGGAGTTGATCCCCTATACTTATAGTGTAGCTAGAGAAGCGGTTACTGGATTACCGATTATCAGGGCAATGTTTCTGGAGTATCCTAATGCCTATACCAAAGGTACTTCAACACAATATCAATACTTGTACGGACCTTCTTTCTTAGTGGCGCCAATTTATCAGGCAACCAAATCGGACGAAAAAGGTAACGATATCCGCAATGGTATTTACCTGCCAGAGGGAATATGGATTGATTATTTTACCGGAGAAAAATACACTGGAAACAGCATTCTCAACAGTTTCGACTCGCCATTATGGAAGTTGCCTGTTTTTGTGAAAAATGGTGCCATTATTCCGATGACGAATCCGAATAACAACGTTGCTGAAATTAACCAAGCAAACCGTATTTATGAATTATATCCTTTTGGAAAAACTTCATTTACCGAATATGATGACGACGGTGCAACAGAAGCCTACAAATTAGGAAAAGGTGCTTCTACTTTAATCGAATCAGAACTAGATCAGAAGAACAATGCTATGGTTACCATTCATCCTGCAAAGGGCGATTTTGATGGCTTTGTGAAAGAAAAAACAACGGAGTTCGTAATTAACGTAACCGAAAAACCGAAAAGGTTAACGGCAAAAGTTGGGAACGGTAAAGTGAAACTGACAGAAGTAAACTCAAAAGATGAGTTTTTAAAACAGTCTAATGTTTATTTCTACGATGCTACGCCAAACTTAAACCGTTTTGCTACCAAGGGAAGTGAGTTTGAAAAAGTGGCGATGCTTAAAAACCCTCAATTATTGGTTAAACTTCAGTCTACCGATATTACCATCAATCCGGTAGTACTTAGTATAGACGGATTTAAATTTGAACCTGTAGATAAACAACGTTTGTCGACAGGGAAATTATCGGCTCCTGCCAATGCAAGGGTAAGTGATAAAAACAGAGAAGCTTATACGCTTACCCCAAGCTGGAGCAAAGTGATCAATGCAGATTTTTATGAAATCGATTTTAACGATATGCATTATACCACTATCCGTGATACTGCTTTGTTGTTTGATGGTTTATTGGCCGAAACAGCTTACACTTTTAAATTGCGTGCAGTAAACAAAGATGGTTATTCTGATTGGACAGAAATTAAAGCAACGACTAAAACCAATCCGCTTGAGTTTGCCATTCAGGGTATTGTTGCCGAAACTACGGTAGAAAATCAAGGAGGCTCTGGTATCAATAAATTGTTCGATTTTGATGAAGGTAATACCTGGCATACCAAATGGGGCGTTAAAGCAGTTCCTTTTGATATGATCATTGATCTGAAATCGATTAATCAACTGGATAAATTCCACTACCTGCCACGTACAGGAAGAGGGAACGGCATTTTATTAAAAGGCAAAGTGTTTTATAGCACTAATAAAGAAAGCTGGACAGAAGCTGGTGCATTTGAATGGGCCAATAACGACGAAATTAAAATATTCAGTTTCACTGCGCATCCTGCTTCACGTTATATCAAAATTGCTGTTGCTGATGGTGTAGGTGGTTTTGGTTCAGGTAGAGAGCTGTATGTATTTAAGGTTCCTGGTACCGAAAGTTATCTTCCGGGCGATATCAATAACGACCGTTTAATTGATAAGAACGATTTAACTTCTTACATCAACTATACTGGTTTAAGAAAAGGTGATGCTGATTTTGAAGGTTATATCAGCAATGGCGATATCAATAAAAACAATTTGATTGATGCTTACGATATTTCAGTTGTGGCTACACAGCTTGAAAAAGGGGTGAAAAATGCTAAAATTGATAAAGTTGCAGGTAAACTGGAAATCAGTACCCCTAAACAGGTTTACAACAAAGACGAAATCATCGAAATTAAAGTAAAGGGAATAAACCTGAAATCAGTAAATGCTTTAAGTTTTGCATTACCATACAATGCACAGGATTACGATTTTGTAAGTGTTCAGCCTTTAAACACCAAACAGATGGATAACCTGACCAACGATCGCCTGCACACCAATGGTGCTAAGGTTTTGTATCCAACCTTTGTAAACATTGGAAACAAAGATGCTTTAAACGAAACTGCCGATCTGTTTATCCTGAAATTAAAGGCAAAACGCAAGCTACAGTTCGGGCTTAAGATTAGCGAAGGCATTTTAGTAGATAAAAATCTCAATTCAGTTAAATTTTAGTTAGTTAGTAGTGATTAGTGCAAAGAGGTCGGTTTTTAATCGGCCTCTTTTTTTATTGGCATTAAGTTGAACACAAGAATAGATTCGGTAATAAGTTTGCAAATTGTATCTTTACAACTCGTCTATTTTAAAAGAGGCAGGGTTTAGCTAAGGCATTCTCCTTTCAAATTTTGTTGTTCAACTTATGAGATTAATTAGTCTGACTTGTTTTATTCTGCAATTTTTTTTTCTCTTTACCAATGTTAAGGCGCAGGTATTCCATATAAATAACGAGCCGGTAATAGCTGGTCATTATGTAATTAAAACATATGGCATAAATGAAGGATTACCCTCAAAAAGTACAACAGCTGCCTTAAAAGATAAGAGGGGATTTATATGGGTGGGTACCGAAAACGGTTTGTGTAAGTTTGATGGTTATTCTTTTAAAACTTATGTAAATATCCCTGGCGATACCACATCATTAACCAATAACTATATCAATGCTGTTGTAGAAGATCAGAATGGTGTTTTCTGGGTGGCTACCATGAACGGTTTAAATAAATTCGACCCCGTAACAGAGAAATTTGAGCGTTTTTACCATAAAGAAAACAAGAGAACATCGTTGAGCAATAATAAAATATGGTCGTTACTCATCGATAGAACAAATAAGCTCTGGGTAGGTACCGATGATGGTTTTAACCTTTTTAACAAAAAATCAGCGTCTTTTACGGTTTATCAGCCGGACGTTAAAAATCCAAATGCCATTAAAGGAAAATCGGTTAATGCTATTGCAGAAGATAAAGAAGGTAACCTATGGTTAGGCAATTGGAGCAAAGGATTAAATAAATTTGATCAAAAGACACGTCGCTTTACCAATTACACGCAAAAAGAAATAGCGGGCGAAAAAAATCCAAACGATATCTGGACACTTAGTATAGATGCCGATGGCATGATATGGGTTGGTTCTTATTGGAAAGGTGATCTGTTCAGATTCGATCCGAAAACAGGTAAATTCAACACCTACAGTAGTAAGGGTACTGGTAACGCTTCAGTATTTAATGTATTAAGTTTAGGTGCAAAAAAAATGCTGGTTGGCGGAAATGCCGGGTTATTTTGGGTAAACACCGAATTAAATAAATGGGAGAAAATAGAAGAACTTGAGTTTTTTGCCAATGGGGGGCTATACCGCGATAAAACAGGAATGATATGGGTTTGTGGTAAAAATGGTCTCAGTAAAATAGACTTTAACCAATATAAATTTAATTTTATTTCTCTTCCTTTTGGGCAGGCCGACATCAAATCCATCATCAGTTACGGTAAGGATTTTTGGGTAGGCACAAACAAAGGTTTGTTTAAATATAATCCTGATAATCGTTCAGTAATTAAACTGCAGCATACCGGTAATGCAAATAGTTTATCGAGCTCTGATATAATTAACCTATCTGCCGATTTAAATGGCAGGCTGTGGGTAATGGGCGAAAATGGTTTCGACCGTTACGACGAAAAAGAAAATAAATTTGTTCACCACCACCACCGTTCGGCACTTGGCAGTTTTTTTAATGAAGATGTTTTTAGAGATTTAATTGAGGTAAACATTAACGAATATTATTTGGCTACCGATGCTGGTTTGAAGGTATATAACGATAAAACCCGCAGTTATACACATTACTTTAACGACCCTAAAAACCAGTCTTCATTAAGTAATAACCATTTGTACTGCCTTTTAAAAGATGCACAGGGCAATGTTTGGATAGGGACATACGGAAGTGGGCTCAGCCGCTTTAACCCTAAAACCAGAAAGTTTCGCAATTACATGATCGATAATTCAAGAAAAGGTGGTATCAGCAATAATATTGTAAATAGCCTTTATCTGGATTCGCACCAAAATGTTTGGATCTGTACCCGCGATGGATTGAATAAATATGTAGCTAAAACAGATACTTTCGAAATATATTCAAAGCAAAACGGTTTTGCAAGCAATGTTTTTACCGATCTGGTAGAAGATAATAGTGGCAGGTTATGGGTAACAACCGAACAGGGGATATCGCTCTTTGATCCTGTAAACAAAATGGTAAAAAATTACGATGAGAAAGATGGTGTTTATGCCAATGCCGCTATCTGTAAAAATGCAAAAGGAGAAATTTACCTGGCAGGAAGTAAAGGTATCGTTTATTTCAATCCACAACAGCTAAAATATAATAAAACGGCTCCGGCGGTTTATTTTTCCGACTTTTCTATCTTCAATAAATTAATTCTGCCGGGCGATGATTCTCCACTAAAATTACCGGTGTACATGACTAAGGAGATTACTTTGCCCTACAGCCAGAGTGTGCTTTCTTTCGGTTTTGTTGCACTTAACTATACGCTTTCAGAAAAAAACCAGTATGCTTATTTTCTCGAAGGTTTCGATAAGAAATGGAACTACAGTGGTAGTGAGCATAAAGTTACCTATACCAATTTAAATCCCGGTAAGTATGTGTTAAAGGTAAGGGCATCAAATAATGATGGGATCTGGAATATGGAGGGCAACTCTATCGCAATTACCATTACACCGCCATGGTACCGTACCTGGTGGGCTTTTTGTATTTATGGGCTGGCTTTCTTTGGGATGATTTATGCCTATCTTAAATACCGTGAGCATCGCACAAACCTCGAATTTCAGGTGAAGCTGGCTCATGTAGAAAGTGAAAAAGAGAAAGAACTCAGTGAGAAAAAACTTTCTTTTTTTACCAATGTATCACACGAGTTTCGTACGCCACTTACACTAATTATCAATCCGGTTAAAGAGCTTTTGTATAAAAACGATAATAATGTTGATACTACGGATTTAAATATTGTATACAGGAATGCCAAGCGGCTTTTAAGCCTGGTAGATCAATTGTTGTTGTTTAGAAAAGCCGATACCTATGGCGGAAAGTTAAAAGTAGCTCCCGTAAATCTGGTGAGTTTGTGTAAAGAAGTATTTCTTTGCTTTGTGCACCAGGCCAGGTCTAAAAATATTGTATTTGAGTTTATATGCGTCGATGAATTGATCCCATTTTATGCTGATAGGGAAAAAATAGAGATTGTGTTTTTTAATCTCCTTGCAAATGCCATAAAATTTACGCCCGAAGGCGGTGCGGTTAAAATGATTGTAACAAGTAACCGGGAAAATATAAATGTACTTATAGAAGATACAGGTTGTGGTATTACCAGCTTTGCAGGAGAAAAACTCTATGAAAAATTTTATCAGGATCCAGGAAATAAATCAGCAAAAGGAGGTTTTGGCATTGGTTTGTACCTGGCTAAGAATTTTATAGAAATGCATGGTGGAGCAATAAGCTATACCAGCGTTGAAAATAGAGGCACGGCATTTAATATTGTTTTATTAAAAGGAATAAGCCATTTTAAAGATGCAGTAATTTTGCAGGAGGAACTGATAGATACAGATTCATCATTATTTAAAGAATTAATAGAGGATGAAATAACGGCAAATAATATTGTAAAAGCAGCAGAAGAACCATTGATTGATAATCAGCTAGCCGTGGATTTGAAAACGCTTTTGATTATTGATGATAACATCGAGATCAGAGAATACCTGAAACAGGTTTTCAGAATGGATTATCACCTTTATGAAGCGAGTAACGGAGAAGATGGGTATGATATGGTAAAAGAATTATTGCCCGATATTGTGATATGTGATGTAATGATGGATGGTATAACCGGGATAGAGCTTTGTAGTAAAATTAAAGAAGATGTAGCCGTTTCTCATATTCCTATTATCCTGTTAACCGCTATTTCTGCTCCAGAGGTTAAACTTAAAGGAATAGAAGGTGGGGCCGATGATTACATTAGTAAACCTTTTGATAAAGATTTTTTAAAAGCGAGGGTAGCCAGCATACTAAAGAGTAAAAATGCGCTGCAAAAATACTTTTATAACGAGATTACCCTCAATTCTAATAACACCAAAATCTCTGCAGAATACAAAGAGTTTTTGGATACCTGTATCCGTATTGTAGAAGAACACCTGATTGATCCCGATTTTAATATCGATATACTGACTGCGGCTATCGGTATGTCGAGGTCTAATCTTTACCGCAAAATAAAATCCATTTCAGGTCAGTCAGCAAATGGCTTTATCCGTTTTATCAGGTTAAGGAAAGCTGCCGAAATTTTCATCAATACAGATAAAACCATTCAGGAAGCTTCTTACATGGTGGGTATTAACGATCCCAAATATTTTAGAGAGCAGTTTTATAAGCTCTTTAATATGAACCCATCGCAATACATTAAAAAATTCCGCAAGCCGTTTTCCAATCATATTAATACCACAGTTAAAAAAGGTAAATAGTAAGTAGCCATTCTCTACTTTTTTTAATAATCGGCCACAAAGCATTGTTTTGGGCCTTTTTCGGTTTGTTTACCCCTCTAATTTGGATTGTTTGTACCCCATAGGTGTAGTTTGTTGGCGCTAATTTAGCCTTCCACAAAGCAGTGCTATAATCGCGATTCCGATAGAGGGTTCTGTTGGGTAGGTTATAAAATTGATCTGCTAACCAAATATTAAACTTGCAAACCAATATGAGAAGAAAAGTTCTGAAAGGATTTTTGCCAAAAATCTTTACAATTAAAACACTGGCATTTCTATTTATCGTATCCATTAGTTTACCGGCAATGGCATCTTTAGTTTCTGTTAAAACAGCGATAAAGAACAAGCGTAAAGAAATTGCGGTAACGGGTACCGTAACAAACGAAACAGGTGCTACATTTCCAGGTGTAGCGGTTAAAATTAAGGGAACCGAAAAAGCGGTGCAAACAGATGCAAATGGTAAATACAGCATTAATGTTGCGGCCAAAACTGATGTACTTGTTTTTTCTTTTGTAGGCTATACCAACCAGGAGCAAACGGTTGGTGATAGAACAACCATTAATGTTCAGCTTAGTTCAGATACCAAAACCCTAAACGAATTGGTAGTGGTTGGTTACGGCACCCAGAAAAAAGCAACATTAACAGGATCAATCTCGCAGGTAAAAGGAGCCGACCTGGTGAAGAGTCCGCAACCGAATTTATCCAATTCATTAGCCGGCCGGTTTTCTGGCGTGGTAATTAACAATAGGAGTGGCGAGCCTGGTTTTGATGGTTCAAATATCACCATCAGGGGGTTGGCTACAACCGGGAGTAACAGTGTATTAGTTGTTGTAGATGGAATACCTGGTCAAATTGGCGGTCTAGAACGATTAGACCCTAACGACATTGAAAGTGTTTCGGTACTAAAAGATGCCTCTGCCGCCATTTATGGTAATCGAGCAGCCAATGGTGTAATTTTAGTGACTACAAAAAAGGGGAAAACTGGTAAACCAACCATCAATTATAGTTTTAACCAGGGTTTTAGCTCGCCAACAAGATTGCCAAAAATGGCAGATGCTGCAACTTATGCGCAGATAATGAACGAAATTGGTTTCGATTCGAATCCCGCAGGTGGCCTTAATCAATCTTATTCGGCTGATCAGATCGAAAAGTTTCGTAACGGTTCTGATCCGTTGTTGTATCCTAGCACCGATTGGATTGACCAAACTTTAGAAAAAACAGCTTTGCAGAGCCAACACAGCCTTTCCATTAATGGTGGCGGACAAGATGTAAAGTATTATATGTCGTTAGGTACTGTTTCTCAAGACGGTTTGTATAAAAATGGAGTAACCAAATACAATCAGTACAATTTTCGTACGAATATAGATGCTAATGTTTCTAAATACCTTAAAGTTGGCTTATCTGTATCTGGTAGACAAGAAAACCGTTTGTTTCCTCAGGTTGGTGCGGGCGATGTTTTTAGGGCCATTTATAGAGCAAAACCTATTGTAGCTGCTTATTATCCAAATGGTTTGCCAACAACTGGTATAGAAAATGCAAACCCTGCCGTACAGGTTACTGATATGGGGGGAACGAATAAATCACCTACGCAGGTTTTAAATGGTATTTTAAGAGCTAGTTTTATTATTCCCGGGGTTGAAGGCCTTTCAGTTGATGGTTTCTTTTCTGCTGATAAATCTAATGTATTTACCAAAAGTTTCAGCAAACCATATCTGCTATATCAATACGATCCTACATCTAAAAACTACAATAGTGTTATTGTTGGTGGCAATAACCAAAAAGCTACGCTGACCGAAAGTCATAGAAATGAATCGTTGCTTACTTCGAATATTAAACTAAACTACGCTCGTCGTTTTAACCTGCACGATATCAATGCTTTTGTGGGTTATGAGCAGAGCGAAAATCATTTAGAATATTTCGATGCACAACGTTTTAACTTCCTCTCTACTTCGTTGCCTGAACTTTCTCAGGGAGGTACTGCAGCTACCGATTTCTTAAACTCAGGCTATAGTACAAACTATAACCGCCGGAGTATTATCAGTCGCCTAGCCTATAGTTATGATGATAAATATCTTTTTGAAGGGCAATTGCGTATAGATGGATCCTCAATTTTTCCTCAGGGTAAACAGTATGGTTACTTTCCTTCTGTTTCTGCAGGATGGGTAATCTCAAAAGAAAAATGGTTTAGCGAAAGCATTAAATTTGTTGATAATTTAAAAATCCGAGCTTCATATGGAGCGCTAGGTAACGATAATGTAAATGGTTTCCAGTATTTTGATAATTATGTATTGGTTGGGAATGGCTTTGTAGCCCAAAGCCCGGGTGCAACCTCATCAACCATACAGCCAGGTGTAAACTTAGTTAAACTCGCAAACCCGAACATTACCTGGGAGGTTGCCAAAAAACTTGATATCGGTTTCAATGCCGTTTTATTCAAAAACTTTAGTATCGAAGCGATCTATTTTCAGCAGAAACGTTCCGATATCTTAACCACGCGTAACGCATCATTGCCTGGTTCTTCAGGAATTGTAAACCCTTTTGGTTCCGATCCGCTGGTACCGTCAGAAAATATCGGTAAGGTTAATAATGCTGGTTTTGAAGCTACTTTAGGGTATAACCACAATGGCGAAAACTTTAAATGGAATGCATCTGGTAACATTACTTATGCAAAAAGCAAAGTAATTTTTATTGATGAAGCAAGTGGTACGCTAGATTATCAACGTCAAACCGGAAGACCGTTAAACGCTAACCTGCTTTACAATAGCATAGGCATATTCAGAACACAACAAGAGTTAGATGCTTACCCACATGTAAGTGGCGCTAAAGTAGGCGACCTTAAATACCTCGATTATAATAACGACGGCAAAATAACGGCCGATGACCAAACCAGAACGCCATATAGCAATATTCCTCAGATTACTTATGGCTTTACACTTGGCGCATCTTATAAAAACTTTGATGTATCAATGGTATTAGCCGGACAAACCCAGGTAAGCCAATATGTTTTGCCAGAATCGGGTAGCGTAGGTAACTTTTATAGCAGTTGGGCCGATAACAGGTTTAGTTCGGCAAATCCGAACGGAACTTACCCGAGGGTAACTGACCGTGCATCGAATGCGATTAGCGGTGGGCAGTTTAACAATACTTTTTGGCTTAATGATGCTTCATTCTTAAGGCTTAAAAATGTAGAAATTGCCTATAACATTAAGGCCAGTTTCTTGGATCGGATCAATATATCGGGATTAAGGCTTTATGCAAGTGCATTTAACTTGTTCACCATTTCTAAAGTAAAAGATTACGATCCTGAAGGAACCAGTGGCAGCGGGCAATTTTATCCACAGCAACGCATTATTAATTTGGGCGCCAATATTAAATTCTAAATATCATGAATAACAAATCAATATATATAACACTTCTAGGCCTGTCTCTCATCTCAGTGAATATTGTGGGCTGTAAAAAAGAATTTTTAAATGTAGAACCAACAGACCGGATCTCTACAGCTGCTATAGAAACCGATACGGCTGTTTTTGAGGCCTATGTAACCAACCGTTATATCGCCAGTAGATTGCAGGATAAGGAAGGCGACGGTTCTTCACCGGGTTTTGGTAGAGGTTTTGAATATAGCATGTGGAGCTCTTTTACTGATGAATCTATTTATAATAATGACGATGCGACCTGGTTGATCCAAAGAGGACAGCTGGCACCTGAAAATTTAGGTAGTGCTGGTGTATATTGGGGAAGGAGTTACAAAAGCATCAGAGAATGTAATTATGCGCTCGAAGTGCTTGGTAAAATTAGCATGAGTGCAGCACATAAAAAACAGTTGGTTGCAGAGCTTAAGTTTATTAAGGCCTTCCGTTATCAGGATTTAATTAGGAATTATGGTGGTGTAGTTTTAATGGGCGATAAGGTAACCAACCTGACGGACAATTTGCAGGATCCGGCTTTGTTTCAACGCGCTTCAATTAAAGAATCTATAGATTATGTAGCAGCACAGCTAGACCAGGCTGCGGCAGATTTACCTTTGGATAATAGCAGTAGCTGGTTGGTAGGAAGGGCAACAAAAGGCGCTGCATTAGCGCTAAAATCCCGCTTACTTTTATATGCTGCTAGTCCGTTGTATAATGCTGGTACCTGGCAGGCAGCTGTTACGGCAGCTCAGGCAGTTATTTCTTTAAACAAATATGGGATATACACGGGCGGCTATGGAAATTTATTCTTAACCGACCAAAGCAATGAAATTATTTTCGCGAGGTTGTTTACAAAAAATGCAAACCATACCCATTTAGAAATTGCCAACGGACCAAACGGTTATGGCGGATGGGCTGGTAATACGCCTTTGCAAAACCTGGTAGATGATTACGAAATGGCCAACGGTAAAGCCATTGCCGATCCTACCTCTGGTTATGACGCGAACAATCCGTACAAAGACCGTGATCCTCGTTTTGCAGCAACCATTTTATACAATGGCGCAGCATACCGCGAGCGTAATGTAGAAACCTTTATTCCGGGCGGAAAAGATAGTAAAGATGGAAATGATAACTGGAACACCACCAAAACCGGATATTACCTTAAAAAATTCATGAATGATGCTTATCCATTGCAAAACCCCTGGGGTAATGCAGGGTTTCAGCCTTGGATTTATTTTAGATATGCAGAAATTTTGCTTAATTATGCAGAAGCTGCAAATGAAGCTTATGGCCCCGATGCTGTTCCTTCTGGATCAACAATGTCGGCAAGGCAAGCTATTAATATGGTAAGGGCAAGACCAGGCGTGAATATGCCTGCATTAGCCGTTGGACTTACCCAAACGCAAATGCGCGATGCGGTCCGTTATGAACGTAGGGTAGAACTTGCTTTCGAAGAACATCGTTTTTATGATGTAAGAAGATGGAAAATTGCCGATGTAACCGAAAACAAACCTGCTGCTGGAATGATTATTACCAAAACGGGTACTACATTTACTTATACACCTAAAATTGCTTTAGATGGACGTAAGTTTGAAACCAAACATTATTGGTTACCAATACCTAGGGCCGAAATTTTAGCTTCAGGTGGTAAATTGCAGCAAAACCCGGGTTATTAATAAGACAATTTAACCATCAATGATAAAGTATTATAAACAAATCGGCTACTTTCTTACTTGCATTTCCTTGTTTTGCTCTGGCAATGCCATGGCACAGCAAATTGTAAAAATTGAAATTGACCCATTGGTTCAATTTCAAACAATAGAAGGTTTCGGGGCATCTGATGCCTGGACTTGTCAGTTCGCCGGATTATGGCCTGCAGAGAAAAAGGATAAGATGGCCGATCTGCTTTTTAGTACCCAAACGACAAAAACAGGTCAACCTGTTGGTATTGGCTTAAACATGTGGCGTTTCAGCATTGGTGGTGGCAGTGCTGCCCAAGGTAAGGCAAGCGATATTGGCGACGAATGGCGTCGTCAATACGCTTTTCTGCAACCAGATGGCAGTTATGATTGGAATGCGATGCCAGGGCAAACCTGGTTTTTAAAGGCTGCTAAAACCCGTGGTGTAAAACAGTTTATCGGCTTTGTAAACAGTCCACATGTACTTTTTACCAAAAACGGAAAAGCGTATTCTACAGATGGTAACTGCAACCTGAATTTTGATAAACTTCCCGAATTTTCTGCCGATCTCGTAGCCACTATTAATGGAATAAAGAAAACAACAGGTATAGAACTAGATTACCTTAGCCCTGCAAATGAGCCACAATGGAAATGGAATGAGCATAACCAGGAAGGCTGCCCCTATAACAACACTGAACTGGCTCAACTTTATAAAGGTGTAAATGATGCATTCGCTAAAAATCAGATCAAAACCAAAATACAGGTAGGGGAGGCAGGTCAGCTCGATTACTTATACGATAATGGAAACACTGCAAAGGGAAATCAGGTATATCAGTTCTTTAATGCTTCATCACCGAACTATGTCGGCAATCTTTCCAATATCGATAATTCTATTTCTGGCCATAGCTATTTTACCACCAGCCCAGAACAAAAATTTATTGATGTACGTAAAAAAACAGGCGATGCTGTGGCCGGTGTAAAAGGTTTAAGATATTGGATGTCTGAATATTGTGTGCTGGGGGATGATGTACTTAAAGGTGAAAAACGCGACCTGGGTATGGTAACCGCTTTGTTTATTGCAAAGTTGATCCACCACGATCTCGTTTTATCAAATGCAACCTCATGGCAGTGGTGGCTGGGCGTATCAACTGGCGATTATAAGGATGGTCTGGTTTATATCGATAGAAACAAAACCGACGGACAAGTATACGAGAGTAAAATGTTATGGGCTTTAGGCAATTATAGCCGTTTTATTGGGGCCGGTAGTAAGCGGCTTCAGGTTAAAACTATTGAAGAAAAAGTACCACAACTGTATGTGTCGTCTTACTTGCAAAATAAAAAGCTTGTAACGGTAGCCGTTAACCCTACAGAAAATAATATCGATCTGGATATTGATGTAAAAGGGAATAAGCAAAGTTCTGTACAAACCTATGTTACCTCAGCCGAATACAATCTATCACCCTATAAACAATATAAGGATACGAAACGTGTTCGTATTCCTGCTAAATCGGTAACCACCATACTTAGTAATTAATTTTCTTAGTCTGTAATTATAAAGCTCCTTATTTTTTATTTCAATCATTTTGTTTTGAGCTGAAAAGCACTTTACAAATCGATATGGGAAAACTATGCTTTTAACCTTTTAAATATATCTTAAATGAAACCTACCCTCAAACTCTTGAAGATTACAGTAATTTTAATTACTTGTTTTTTTAGTTTTGGTGTCTTTGCACAGGCTCAACACACTTTTAAACTTGCAGACTCTGTTTTTCTGCTGGATAATAAACCCTTTCAGATCATTTCAGGCGAAATGCATTATCCCCGCATACCAAGAGAAGCCTGGCGCGATAGAATGAAAATGGCCAAAGCGATGGGCTTAAATACCATTGGTACCTATGTATTTTGGAATGTACATGAGCCTCAAAAAGATAAATTCGATTTCTCCGGCAATAATGATATTGCAGAATTTGTACGTATAGCCAAAGAAGAAGGATTATGGGTATTGCTCCGTCCAAGTCCATATGTATGTGCTGAATGGGAATTTGGCGGTTATCCATTTTGGCTACAGAACATTAAAGGTTTACAGGTAAGGAGTAAAGAAGCACAATATTTAAAAGAATATAAAGAATACCTTACAGAGATTGGTAAACGTTTAGCGCCATTGCAGATTAACCATGGTGGCAACATCTTAATGGTACAGGTAGAAAACGAGTATGGTTCTTACGGGAATGATAAAGAATACCTAAAAATTAATGCCCAGCTCTTTAAAGATGCCGGTTTTGATGGTGTGCTTTCTACCTGCGATCCTGTGCCTGCATTAGAAGGCGGTCATTTAGCTGCTTTGCTTCCAGGCGTAAATGGCATCGATAATCCGGCTCAGATCAGAACACTGATTAATAAATATAACAACGGTGCCGGACCTTACTTTGTGCCAGAATGGTATCCGGCCTGGTTCGATTGGTGGGGTACAAAACATCATCAGGTAGATCCGAAAACTTATGCGAATAAACTAGATACCGCACTTAGAGGAGGGATTTCTATTAACATGTATATGTTTCATGGTGGTACAACCAGAGGTTTTATGAATGGTGCAAATTATAACGATTCTACAGCTTACGAGCCGCAGATTAGTAGTTATGATTATGATGCACCATTAGATGAGGCAGGTAATGCGACACCAAAATTTATGCTTTTCCGCGAAGTGATTAAAAAGAATCTGCCTGCAAACCAAACACTTCCTGTTGTACCTGCCGCCAAGCCGGCAGCTGCATTGCCAGTAATTACCTTTACCAAATCAACAGACATCTTTAACCTGGTTGGGAAACCACAATTAAGTGAAAAACCATTAACCTTCGAAGCCCTTAATCAACCTTATGGTTTTGTATTGTACAGCAGCATAATAAAAGGTGGGCGCAAGGGCGTAATTAAAATCAACGAGCTGCGTGATTACGGATTAGTATATATCAACAAAAAACTTGCGGGTGTTTTAGACAGACGACTTTATCAAGATAGTTTAGTAGTCGATCTTCCTGCTGGCAATGTACAACTCGATATTTTAGTAGAAAACATGGGTAGAATTAATTTTGGTCCTTACCTGCTTAAAAATAACAAAGGGATTACTAAAAATGTAACTTTTAATGGTGAAGAGATCAAATCATGGAAAATGTATCCATTACCATTTGATAAAATAGATGCCCAAAAAATACAGCCTAAAATAAATAGCCAATCTGCGGCGGTACTTAAATCGGCTTCCTTTAATTTAACAAAAGTTACCGACACTTATTTAGATATGCGCCAGTGGGGAAAAGGCCTGGTTTGGGTTAATGGCCATAATTTGGGTAAATATTGGGCTATTGGCCCACAACAGACCATTTATTTGCCTGCAGAATGGCTTAAAAAGGGAAAGAACGAAATTGTAGTTTTCGAACTGCTTAAGCCTAAACAGAATACATTAAGCAGCTTAGCTAAACCTATTTTAAATGAACTAAAAAAATAAATAACATTTCGATTTTCATCTGGTTAACGCCTCACTAACCAAATATTAATTACAAAACCTAAAAAAACATACATCAAAGATGTGCCCAAGCGATAGGAATTGAAGGGAATGGTATGTGCTTACAGCTTCCGCTGAACTTTATACGATCCTTTCATTTATTCAGAAATTAATGCGCAAACGTTTGATACAGGGCAGGAGTTGATTTATATAAGAACCTGACGCATTATTCTTTTTCAGTTAGTGCTTTTTTCCTGATTCTGCTCAATGTTTCGAGCCGCATGCCGATAAATGATGCAATATACTTAAGTGGCACGCGGTTTATTAAATGAGGATAAGAAATCAAAAATCTTTGATAACGTTTTAATGCAGAAGGTAGCCTGCTGATATAAGCACGCTCAGTTGCGCCCAAAAAATAAATCTCTGTCATTTTGCGGCCCACATAGTTGGCAATTGGAAACTTGTCGTAAAGCAGTTTCGACATTTCGTGCGGAATGGCAATTGCAAATACCGGATCGATCGTTTCAATATATTCATCAGAGATTTCATTCTCCCACAAATTTCTGATCGTTCCCGCCAGTTCATTTTCGGCAGCAATCCAGGTCGTGATCTTTTTGTTTCCCATTTTAAGGTAACCATGTACTGCACCTTCCAAAATAAGGAAGATATACCGGTTGCGCTTTAAAGGTGAAGCAATGTGTTTGTTTTTCGCAAAACGGATGGGAAAAGTATGCTCATTAATGATTCTTTCAATTTCATCATTAAGCGGATGATAAGTTTTGAAAACTGAAATGAGCGGCGAAAAGCCTCCGAACGCAGCCCACTTATCTTCACCATAAGTATTTTCAATATTCATTGAGGGAACGGAAATATACCTGTAAAAATGGAAATTAACTTGGAAATAAAAAATTGATCGTTACCATATACAACTATTGGGAATGTTAAACTTGCTTTGATTGGTGTTTTGACTGATCTTGATTTTATTTTTACAAAATGTATCTACCCATTAAAACATTTTCTGAAAGGAATTGTTGTAAAACTTGAAATTGAATTTCAACATTGGGGTTTCGTGTAAAGAAATAAGGGGTTGATGTAAAAAAAGTTTCGATAGGTTTTAAATAAACCATCTTTGCAGAGTTATTTCCTAAAGGTAAATACACCTGAAAATATTTAAAGTCATATATCAAACGCCGGGTTCCCTAAAAACCAATCCTTCAACTGATATATGATTTTTTTTTGTTTTAATTTTTAAAACGCTTAATTTCAATCTTCTTTTCCTTAACCTTTAAAGTTATTGTAGGTATTATGGTAGCTATTGCCGATTTTACGGTAACCAAAGCTGGTTCGCCGTCAAAGTAAACATGTTCTGGCAGTTGCATCACATCTGGATAAGCCTGATAATTACCTTCTGGCAGATAAACAGAATAGTCTCCGTCTTCGCCTGTTTTAACAGCTCTGATCATACCATCCTTGCCTTTTATTAGAATATTGATACCTGCCAGCGATGGGTCGATCTGCAGACTTCTGGTTTCGTTAAAATTAATGGCAATTCTGCCAGTTACATTTCCACTTTTCTGCATCGGAACATTAATTTTCATGTTCTTTTGGTCTATGGTGATATGCATCGGCATAATCTGATATCCGTTTTGTAAAGGCATGTTCAAACTATAATCACCATAAGGTACTTTACTGTATTGGATGGTGCCGTTAGCAGGGATAATGAAAATAATTTTGTTGACCAATAAGGTGCCTGAATTTGCAGGTTCATCACCAGCGTCGAAAATGCCATTCTGGTTGTTGTCTTTATAAATTAAGATGGTAATATTCCCTTTTTTACCAGGAATATGCTGCCTTGGATCAGGTAATTTTTGAGTAATACCTGCCTGTAAGCTTCTAAATGAAGAATTTGCAAAACTGGTTCTGTACTGATACGCGTAAGAGCTGATGTAGAAAGCTGTTTTAGGCGTAATTTTATAATCTGCTTTACCGGTATAAGTAATATTATTGCCGAAAAAAGCATCGCGGTAAAAAATTAAACCTGCTTCTGCGCGTAGTTTTTTATTAAAGAAATATTGATGAAACGATGGACTGATGCTAAGCCGGTATATCTCTTGCTCCTTTAATCCAGTATTATAAGATTCGGCAAGTAAAAAACTTCCTTTTTGTAGATAGGCATTAAGGTTCATCCAGCTATTAGACCATGTGGCATTTAAGCGAAGCTGGAGTTCGGTTTTCCCATTCATATTTTGCCCAAAACCATTATCCATTGAGAAAAAGATATTCTGTCTAAAATCACTGCTGTGCCAGTTAATGGATTCATTTAAGCGGTATGCCGTTAATTTGTTGGTTTCGGTCTGCAAAAAGTTGTAATCTGATTTTTCCTGATCGCGTGAAGCGGTAAGCGTTAAATTTAAGTTTACCTTAACTGGAATTGCCCAACCTGCCTCCATGCGCTGTAACGAATAGTTTCGTTGGAATAAGAATATATTTCTTTGATAGGCCGGATCAAAATTGTACAGGCTAAAACCGAGCCATGCATTGTGTTTCCCAAAGTAACGGCTAATCCGCTCATTTAACTGAAGTACGCCCCGGCGTATACCTGGGTAATATGCAGTAGAAAAGAAATTATTGCTGCTAAAATTTAATTTTTGCCAATTGCCGCTAAAATTGGTGCCCAACGCAAAAGAGGGTTTAATGTCATCAGGATTTAAAAGATCCTGAGAAAGGCCGCCACCAATGTTAACACTCATAACGACGTTGCGTTTGTTTAGAAGAGAAACCGTATTGGCCGATAAAATACTCCTGCTTTGTTCTAACGGAGCGTAATCAAAAATAAACGAACTGCTGAGTTCATGCCCACTGGTATCCTTTACATTCGCTTTTAGATAAGCAGAATACCCGTAGTTTAAATTGTCACCCAACAGATTGTAAGACTTTTGTACAAATGCTGCTTCTACACCATGGCGGTCTTCATCGGCCCGGGTATAAATTTTTACACCCCTTCCGTTAATAAAACTTTCGAGATTTTCGGAAATATTTCCCACAGTGATCCCTTTTTTATCTCCTTCGTAGTTAAGCCAGGTATTGCTAATGAGCGGGCGGTTAGCTAGGCTGTTCCATTGATAGGCATCTACGCTAAAGCCGAGTATACCATGCCCCAATTGAGTGGCTCCGGTGCCATTAAGCTGCCAGGATTGCGAATCGCTAAAGAGGTTTTGGCTACTGAGCGAAATCTGATTGGTTAAATTTCTGTTTAATATATTCTGAGGCATTTCGGCACTAACAAATTGCCTGTTGGCTGCCGCATTCTGCACATAGGCGATACCATTGCCAAAAAGTTCGCCGTTTTTGTAAATACCAGCAATGTTGACGTAAAAGTTGTTGAGCTGGTACAGCTCACGGTTAATTATCTTTCCAAAACTTATCTGTTGCTCCATTCCCGGAGATAGTTTGATATCTTTTTGTAAAACATTTTTACCTTGCCCGTTGTCTGAGGGGAAAGAGGCGATCAGTTTTAATTCTTCAACCTGATTACCAGCATTGCGGATGAGCAGGTTAACTGTTAGCGAATCGCCGATCTGTTTTAAAAGAATACTTGGTGTAAGTACAATAAGCTCTGTAGCGCGTAAAGGCAGCATAGAAATGCTCGTTTTAACCTCGGCGCGTAAAGCATTGTTTAAGTCGTGGAGCTGAAATACCATTTGATTCGTTTTGGCATCAGCATTATTTAGTACAAGAAATTTAAAGGGGTAAAAGGTATGTGCTTTTTTTTGAACTTTCACCTTAATGGGCTGGTCGGCAACCAGGCCAAAGCCTTTAGGTAAAACCGGCATAATATGGCCTTCAAAGTCCTGATCGCTATTATTGTCGATCCTGATACTTAAGGAAATTAATTTTTCGCGGCCGATATTGATCAGGCTATCAGTGCTGATCTTAATTTCGCTGCTGTTTTGTGCGAAAGAGGGCATATTAAAGCATAGCACTAAAATGCTACACCATAAAAATATCCTTTGATGGAAAAATGCCATTTTAGTATTTACTGTGGAATAATCTCGTAGATTAATATGCCACTATAATTATTGGGCACCGCGTTCATCAGCCTGTTATCGTTTGCTTTGGTAAAATAGCGGAGATTGTATCTGTAAGCCTGGGCATTGGTGGTACTGCTTCCGCCGGTGCCAATAGTCTGGCTGGTTTCTGATAATGCTACGGTGGCTCCGGCAGAACTGCCTGCGCTTAGCTGTAAATTTACGACCGATACTGGAATGCTATTGTTACCGGCGGTGAAATTTGCACTGCTGGTTCTCACCTGAATAGCATAAGGGGTAGCTGCAGTTACGGTTAGTCCGTCTGTATAACTAACCGAAGCACCATTGGTATAATCGGCCATTGTTTTCAATTCCAGCAATCCCGATCTGGC
This sequence comes from Pedobacter sp. R-06, assembly GCF_049913135.1. Lineage (NCBI taxonomy): Bacteria > Pseudomonadati > Bacteroidota > Sphingobacteriia > Sphingobacteriales > Sphingobacteriaceae > Pedobacter > Pedobacter sp. R-06. Next base: position 1,645,337 of record NZ_CP183977.1, read on the forward strand.
ATTGTTTTGAATCTGAATGCCATAACTTGCCGGCGTAGTATAATTACCATCCGGACGGATCTGCATACCATTTACGGCGCTAGAGCGGCCAAGCTCTGTTCCGTTGTTATCCAGCAGAACAAACGCCAGATTAATGGAATAGGCCTGCCAGGTTTTTAGCGCATCAAGATAGGAACCTCCCTCAAGGATCACATCAATAGTGATCACAATGTTTTTATAAAATTCATCCTGGTGATTTGATAAAGGGTAATTGGAAGAACTGATCAATAAAGCTTGGATGCCAGGAGAATTTAATGGAACAGGGGTAGTACCACTGCCGATCTGCTGAAAGGTTGCACCGTTGATGGCGCTCAGTTTTAACTTAATTTTATTGTATGGAAGGGTTTTACCCTCACTATTGGTAATCTGCTGATTTAAAACTGTAGCTAGGCTCCAATTAGGATAGGTTTTGTTATTTCCTTCGAGCGAAATCTGAACCTGATAAGCATTGCTAAAGGTCTGTGTTTGCGAAGAACTTACCTGCATGTAATTTTGGTTGCTGGCAGCAATCCGTGGCTGTGCCATAGCCTGTTGTAGAAGGCCAGCCATTAAAATAATAATACCAGTAAGCGAAATGCTGTTTCTATTCATGTTTAAACTCGAGTTCAGCTAGTTTTACGGTGGCATCATCGCCATAATTTAACACGGCAGAAGCTACGTATTCCCCTTTTTCGAGTGCTTGGGGAAGGGTAAAATAAATATCGCGTTTATTGCCTGGCAGAGAATAAAAAATAATGTCTTTCAAGGTCGTTTTTTTTCCGGTTTGCCTGTTTAGTAATTCGCAGCTGGCGGTGCCATCAGCCCAAACATTGCCAATATTGGCAAATTTTAGTACCAGTTCTTCTTTAACCTTTGCAAAATTTTCGATATCCAGATTTGCATTCCTACTAATCGGAAGCCTTTGGTATAATTTAATACCGGTACGAACAGCCACTTTAATATTGGTACCTTTCTGGCTAACATCATCAACCGGATTAAGCTGACTTACATAAAGCATGGCCGTATGCACCGCGATGCTATCTTTTAAGTTTGCTGGCGGTGCAAGCTGAACTTCAATATCGCGGTGTTCGCCCGGTGCAAGTGAAAAAAACGATGAAGGAAGAATGGCTACCCATTTTGCACATGATGTAGGCGTACTGCCTGCATTATGGATCAGATTGTTCCCTTTTTCATCATAAGACCAATCATTTAGTGAAATGCTTAAATCCAGTGTAGAAGTTTTGCTCACATTACTTACCGTAATTTTCTGACGCTGTGATTCTCCGGGAGCTACTGTGAAGTACACCCTTGGTGGAGTTACCGATAAGCCAGTTTGTGCATGCCCCACAATGGAAAGCATTAACATCAAAAGCGGCATAAAGCAAAATATTTTTTTCATAACAGCGGCGGATGATTTTAGAAAGGCAAATATACAACAAAGGCAACTTTGAGTATCTCCCAAAATTGCCTCTGTGTAGATTTATTTATAACTAGTTTGCCTCAATAGTATAGGTCACAGTTGTAGTATATACTGTAGGGTTTTCAGTTTTGAAATATTTATCAACGTATTTCTGAGCACCAGCAGCTTTATAGGTAATGTTAAAGTTTTTGTTCACACTTCCGGTATTGCTCGAAATAATCATTTGGTCTGTATTGCTCAGGTTACGTGGAGTATAAGTAGCGTTAGCCAATTGGTTACTGGTACCAGCTAATGGACTAATAGTTACATCATTCGCATCGATATTTGCTTTTGCGCCAGTTAGGTTAGCCGATGCTGATTTTACTTTAACGACAAATGCACCAGTACTGTAAACTGTTAAGTGATCGGCTTCTGCTAAACTTACTCCATCAGTATAGTCAGCAGTAGTTTTGTAATCAAGGTTTACTGTTTTTTGAGTAGTGTTTACAGTAATGGTTTGAATAGGGTAAAGACGGATATTAAGTGTTGCGTTATCAGTTTGTGCAATGGCTACTTTTCCAACCAATGTTAATGCGATTACTGAGATACTTAAAAGGAATGATTTCATGATCTTTGATTAATTATTTTGCTTTTTAAAATTTTATGCTATTTTTGTTATACCAACCAAAAAGAAAGACTTGTTTCAGTCTGTAAATTTTATGTTACTTTTCCTGTTTGAATGGAGTGCAAAGGTATCGCTATTCCGAATCGAGAAAATATGAAAAATAACCAAAAACATATTAAAAAAAACAGACAAGGCTGAATCTTTATTATTTTTAGGTAATCATTTGATAATCAGTGTTTTATTTTTTATATTTTAATGTTGATAATTGTCAAACATTTTCATCTTGTCTGTCTGGATAGTCGATATGAGGAGGTTTCTGGCTGTTTTTAGCGATTGCATAATGAGACAATACGCCTAAACTTGCCTGATAGTTTTCATTTTTTTAAACCAGTTTTGTGGCCAGAGAAAAGAAATATAAATTTAGAAACAGGAACAGATTTCTATCCAGCGTGGATACTTAACTGAAGATTTCTGTATTTTTTTGGACTGTAACCAGAATGTTTAGTAAAAAAAGCGCTAAAATTATTTTCCTCTGTAAAACCCATACTGTAGCTAATTTCTTTTATGGTAAGTGCACTATGGGCCAGTTTACTTTTAGCTTCCTCAAAAATCTTTTCAGTTACCAGCTGTTTGGCAGAACGGCCATAAATATTTGTAATGGCTTGATTTAGTTTTCTCGGTGTGGTTTTTAAAGCGTTGGCATAATAATCTAACTTCTTTTCTTTTTGATAATGAATGTGCAGCAGTTCGCGAAATCGGTTTGCAATATCACGGTCTTCGTTATTATTGTAGTGGATTTCGGGAGTTTGAAGTCCCTGCGAGAGAAAAGTAGATCTTAAAAGAATGGCCTGAACCGCATTGTGTATGATGTCGCTCATCAGGGGAACCATGGGTTGATTGGTCAGGTTTTCGAGAAAAACCATTTGAAGTTCAACATATTCTCCGATATCGATTGAAGGTTTGCTGATGTAAATTTTACTTAAATCAAAAAAAAGAGCATTATTCTGTATAAAATAGGCATCATTTGGCGTGCGCGCATAAAAGCCATAATCAAAAAATATAACCCAAAATTCGCCCTCTTGCTCAGGAATAAAAGAATGAAAGCGATCTGGTCCAATAAAAAGGAAATGATTGAGGGGTATCAGGATTCTTTCATTTTCGATGCAATGCAAAGCAGGTTTCCCAATGGAAAAAAGTACAAAAAAATAGGGCCAGCGCCTAAGGCTACTGATATCCTTAAAATGAGATTTTAAGTTGGTTGAACGGCAAACATGGATATGATCTTTAGTTATAAAATCTATCCTTTCCCTGATATTCATAATGAGATGACAATTTGTAAAGTGCCAGACTTTTAAAGTGACAGGCAATTGCTAATATATAGTTTTCTAGCTATAAAAAGCTTGGTTGATGCCTAAAATTTAAAATAAATCAGCCTGTTGCTTTAGCAGCAAAGCCTTTTTCCCAATAATTTTTAAGCTACTGTTTATTTTAGTTTAGGAAACAAACTGATCATCAAAAAGAATTACGCCCGAATAGCCAGATTAAGTCAGGAAATTATAAGATACGTTTTAGCGTTTACAAGCGAGGTTGCTTAAATAACACCGCCTCATTCTGAGTAGTAAGTTTAATTTTTGGTATTCCTTTATCTTTTTAGGCAATGCCTCATGAATGATGATTACCTGCTTATCGAAATCTACCTTTACCGCTTTTTTACCAATAAGTCTAACCCAAATTTTCCATCTGTTTCTGGATCAGAGTTTTTATGCTTCATATTTTAATCTCCGCCCATTAATGGCCAGCAATAGCAATGATGTTGTACTCACTTATATTTTTAGGTATTGCCACCCCAGCTTTTTATGCTGTCGGTTCGGCTAAAGTTAAGACTGGTTAGGTGGGGGGTAGTTTCTTGGGTAGATGTGAAATCGCTTGCAGCCGTATGCAACGTTAAGCTTAATGTACTTTTGGTTTTTAGTATTGCCTGTACCGCAATGTTATTTGCGAATTAAGTTTAAAAGGAATACAGTATTGGCTGGAATTGATACTGGCTTGCTGTGCCACTGTAGCCAAATTGAAAAAATAAACAGGAAGCAAAATATTTTTTTTGAACGTTAAAAAAGTGATTTTCGAGATATTTATTGATTTCTACAGAAAAAGTAGTGAAAAAACAGATAAAATATGATTTTTTATAGCGGTTTAACCGTATGAGCCATAAAGATTTAACCGTGTTCTATTTAGTTAAGGTTAAGTTTTTATTAAATAGATTGACTTTGTTCTTTGCAGGAATGAATTTAATTTCTAACTTCGCAGCCTCGAAAGGGACAAAATGATTCCGTAGCTCAGCTGGTAGAGCATTACACTTTTAATGTAGTGGTCCTGGGTTCGAATCCCAGCGGGATCACAGAAAGCCTCACAGAAATGTGAGGTTTTTTTGTTGGCGTGCATCTCTGTTAATTACACATGTTTCGTGGGATAAAGTTGATTAAACCCCAAGTTACAAAGTAGTGGATTTTGAATATAAAATTGAGTTTAGAAGGGCGATGCACCCACCATTCTGATAGGGTATTTTCTGAGAAATCTAATTTCTTATCCTACTTGCAGGAAGCCATAACTGCTCATGATTATATTTCAGACCAGGTAACTGAGGTGTCTTTTTGTACTTTGGAACACTAATCTTCCAAATTACTTTTAGTGATAGTGCTATTTGTTTTGATAATCTCGATCACTTTTTTTTGACTATGAATATTTATGCTAAATTTGTGAGGCATGAATTTTTCTTAATTAATTAACAATCTCGATAATGTTTTTTCTACACTGAACCCTCTCACACTTATTCGGCCTTCCGCCTTTCAGTGTTATAATCGAACTATATTTTAATTGGCTAGTTATTTCTTATTCATTATTACAGGTGAATAGAGATGGCTGCAGCTTAACCAAACAAAAACGCCTCGTTATGTGCCTAAATAAATGCCTAAAATTCAATTTAAAACCCTTGGGAAAAGCAAGTAGAAATCAATTGCTTTTAATGTGGGGTAACTTTGGCCTATTTAAATTTTTTCTGCCTTTTTTTTTCTTGATAATATCGTTCGGATCGTACGCACAAAAGCCAAATATTAGTTATACAAGCCCACAAACAGTTTTTCTTGAAAAAGAAATAACTCCCATTAATGTAACAAATACTGGTGGAGCTGTTCCAACCAGAGTATACCCTCAAGTCCATCAACTTTTTTCATCAAACCCATTGTTTATTGATCATTTCGTGAAATCTTCTTCGGGGGATTTTTATGGCATTCAATACGCTTCAATAATCCGTGTAAAACCGGATGGAAGTTCTTCCGTATTTGCTGGAAGTATAACTTACGGTTATGCCGATGGAGTAGGTACGTCTGCGCTGTTTGGTAAGATGAATGATATTATAAAAGATAATGCCGGAAATTTGTATGTGGCTGAAAGTAATAGCAGGGATGAAACAAATGGGAGAATAAGAAAAATAACGCCAGCAGGTGTTGTATCAACTTATGCGCAAGGGCTGTTTATGCCAAAGGCGCTTGCTATGGATGCGAATGGCATAATCTATGTTGCCGAAGCGCCGGGCAGGATAATGAAAGTTGCTACCGATGGTACTGTTTCTTTTCTGGCTGGCAAGTCTGGAGTTTCAGGAAAAGCAAACGGTACAGGTGCCGCGGCCTCATTTTACAATGTGGTTGCCATAACGGTAGCTACTGACGGGAATATGTATGCGTTAGAATCGGGCAATAGTTTGATTAGAAAAATCACGCAGGAAGGTGTTGTAACAACCTTTGCTGGCTCGAGCTTTGGTAGTGTGGACGGCAGCGGGCCATCTGCTTCTTTTTGGGCTCCAATCATGATGCAAATGGATTCGAAAGGAAATTTAATTGTTGCGGATGGAAATTCATTGTTTCGTCGTGTAAGTCCTTCTGCAGATGTGGTTACCATTGGAGGACCAGTATATTATGATCCGAACGGACAAACGAAAGCTCAAGACTATTATAACAACTTCATACTTGATGAGGATGATAATATTGTATATTTCGGAGCAGGTCTTTATAAGATCTTAACAACGGGCTTTACCGTCACCCCAACATTACCAGCGGGGCTCTCGTTGCGTACCGATGGTACTATAACTGGTACACCAAAGGCACTTTCTACTGCCACTAATTATAAAATTTCCGCATCAAACGAAGTCGGAATAAGCACCTATAATTTAAATCTCACGGTCGCTGTTTCTACAGAACCGCCAGTAATTACTTCCTTTTCACCAACATCAGCATATACAGGGCAAGGAGTTACCATTACAGGAAGTTATTTTACAGGCACAACTGCGGTAAGTATAGGTGGAAAGCCCGCTTCAAGTTTTTATTTAACATCTCCAACCAGCCTTTCTGCAACTGTTGCTGCTGGTAGCTCAATATCAGGAGATGTTACGGTAACTAATCCGTACGGAACAGCCAGTTTATCAGGATTTACCTTTATCCCTCCACCTACTATTACAGCGATCTCTTCTTCTAGCGGGGCAGCAGGTAGTCTTATAACGATTACAGGTACAAATTTTAGCGGAGTATCTCAGGTTAATTTTGGAGGATATTATGCCGCTTCGTTTACAATCGTTTCGCCAACACAAATAAATGCAGTAGTAGGAAATAGTGGGGGATCGGGGTCGGTGACTGTTTATGCCCCTGCTGGAAGTGCAAATTTTCCTGGCTTTACTTATATTGCTACTCCAAGTATTAATACCGTATCTCCCTATAGTGGTGGTACAGGTGATAATATAACGATAACCGGTAGTAATTTTAGTAATGCAACAAATGTAAGTTTTGGAAACACTCCTGCAAGTTCATTTACAGTGGTTTCTCCAACAACCATCAAGGCTGTAATTGCCGCTGGCTCAGGTAATGGCATTACTGTAACTACACCCGGAGGAAAAGCAATATATAGTAATTTTATTTATATTTTACCTCCGGCTATTTCTCAGGTATATCCACTTAAAGGAGGATTAAATAGCTCAATTACAATCATTGGATCTAATTTAAGTAATTCACAGGTAATTATAGGTGGTGTGCCGGCCAATATAGGTTATAATAGCAGTAACCAGATTTTGGCTTACGTTGGCAGTGGTGCTTCATCGGGTAATGTAACCGTTACAAATACCTACGGAACGGCATCTATGCCAGGATTTATCTGGGTGGCAGCTCCAACTGTTACCGCTTTTACACCAACAACTGCGGCTAGTGGAGATTTTATTACGATTAGTGGTACAGATTTAACAGAAGTAAGTACGGTAACAATTGGTGGTGTTAATTCGTTATTTACCATTTTATCGCCCACCTCAATAAAGGCAACTGTTGGTGCTGGGGCGAGCGGTGCTATTGGTGTTAGTTCGCCAGGTGGTTCTGCAAGTTTACCTGGTTTTAGTTATTTGGGGCCGGCTATTACTTCGTTTACACCAACAAGCACTGGTGCTGGTCAAACTGTTGTTATTACTGGGAATAACTTTACAAATGCTTCCGATGTTTATTTTGGGGGTATTGCTGCCACTTCGTTTATTGTCAATTCATCAACTCAAATTACTGCTGTTGTTGATTTAGGGAAATCAGGAAGTGTAACGGTAGTAACGCCTTTGGGACGGATTTCAGCACCTGGGTTTACCCATCCAGGTCCATCGATCTCTTTTTTTAATCCACAGTATGCCGGTACATTGTCAACATCACCAGTAACAATTACTGGTGTAAATTTTACAAATGCTACCGCTGTGCGTTTTGGAGGAGTGCCAGCCAGATCATTTACAGTATTGTCACCAACTTCTATAAGTGCTATGCCAGCTGAATCTGCATCGGGCGATGTGGTAGTTGTAACGCCACTCGGTCAGGATGCTAGATCAGGCTTTGTATGGGTTAAGCCACCAACAATTACAACGTTTTCTCCTGCTGCACAAAAAAGTGGTGGACAGGTAACCATTACCGGAACGAATTTTATTGGTGTTACCGGAGTGAAAATTGGAGGTGTTGCGGTTTCATATTCTACAGTTTCACCTACTACCATTTTCGTTTACATCAATAATACCGTTGTGAGCGGTAGTATCAGCGTGAGTACAGTTGAGGGAAGCGCTTCAATAGATGGATTTATTTATAATTCACCGGTTATACAAAGCATTAGCCCGCTAATAGCTGCTGCCGGCCAAACAGTTACCATTACCGGCAACAATCTTGACGGTATACAATCAGTAAACTTTGGAGGTGTTAATGCAGCTTCTTTTTCTGTTGTCTCCTCAACCACAATAACGGCTACAGTTGGAACAGGCAATACTGGCAATGTAAATATTGCCGGTACTGAAGGAACGGCAAGTATAGCTGGTTTTACATTCTTGCCTCCACCATCAATATATTCATTTACCCCTACATCAGGTGGTTTAGGAACATCTGTATCTATCAATGGTTCAAATCTTATCACTACATCGGCAGTAACGATAGGTGGTATTGAGGCAACAATAACCAGCGTAACTAACAATGTGGTGATGGTTACAGTAAATGCAGGAGCCAGTGGCAAAATCTCTCTAACAACTATTGCAGGTACTGCGCAGATGGATGGTTTTACCTGGTATCCTGCCCCAATCATCACCAGTGTAAGCCCGCTCATTGCGAATGGGCAAACTCCAGTTACTATAACGGGGAGTAATTTTAATGGAATAACACAGGTTAAATTTGGCTCATCTACGGTTGGATTTACAGTGGTATCACCAACTCAGATTAAAGTCACGCCTGCAAATGCCTCAAGTGGAGCCATTATAGTAACAAATTCCGGGGGAACTGCTTCTTTTCAGGGGTTCATTTTTTTGCCTGCTCCGGTAATCACTTCATTTACAACAACTGGTGAAGGCGCTACGGCAGAAGTCAAAATTATCGGGGCTAATTTTACTAATGTTACCAGTGTGAAATTTGGTAGTGTGGAAGCAAGTTCATTTATCGTAAATTCACCTACCAGTATTCAGGCAATACCCGGTTTAGGTGAAACCGGATTGATTACTGTTACGGGTGATGGTGGATCTGGAGCAATAGCCGGATTTTTATATAGTAAGCCGCCTGTTGTACTTTCATTTTCACAAACATCTGGACCGGTTGGAACAGCATTAAGTATAATGGGAGATAACTTTAATACCGTACCTGAAAAAAACGTGGTTTATTTTGGCCCCGTTAAAGCCCAGGTTACTAATGCAACCAAAACGAAATTAGATGTTGTGGTACCGGCCGGCGCAAATAATTTAGTTACAGTAACCAATATAGATAAAGGGTTAACCGGATATTCGAACTTGCCATTTTTGGTTACCACTACAGCCACCTTTTCGGGCTATTCGAACAAGCACGATATAAATTTCAACGCTGCAGTTTCTTCAATAGCTACTAAAGATTTTGACGGGGACGGCACTCCTGATTTTTTAATTGCAAAAAACGATTCGCTATATGTCCTTTTACATGGTAGCGATAAAGTATTGTCCGGATCATCGTTTACTCAAAAAGTTAATTTAATGAGCGGGAAACAAGTGATAAACATGGTAGTAGATGATGTAGACGGAGATGGAAGACCCGATATTTTATTTGGTACAGGACTTAGCATTGTTTTTTTACATAATACATCAACCGGGGGTAACATATCTTTTAGCACAACTGCATTTGAGTCATTAAACAGTTCATACTCGGGTATGACGCTTAGAGACATCGATATGGATGGCAGACCAGATTTATTTTCAGGTACAGATGGAACCTATTATCCTAATACTTCAAGGGGGTCCACTATATCTTTTGGTACCGCAGGATACTTTCAAAATATCCCCTCGAGCAGCAATATTTCATTTAGCTTAACCGATATTGATGGTGACAATATGCCTGATCCTATATATGGAAGTTCTTATAATGGATTTACAATATTTAAAAATAATACGGTGCCAGGTAGTTTAAATCCTCAACTGTTTCCAACTACGTATATCCAGCACTCGAGTTATTATCCTTCAACTTTAATGTCTGCCGATTTTGATGGAGATAATAAAGTGGATGTGCTTGAAAATGATTATGGCTATAATGCTGGCAATGTATTTCTGGTTTCAAGAAATATAGCAACAAAGGGAACGATTACCACCTCGTCGCTCGAAACACCTCAAGTGTTTTCGAATACGGGACTGAAATATCGAAACGGTTTGGCTGATGTTGATGGAGACGGTAAGATAGATGTAACGGGAGGGGTAAATTCTACTATTAGCTATTCGCGTAATTTATCTAGTGTTGGCAATATTCTGTTTGCAACGCCTGTTCAACTAATTTCAGGTACTAACGATAATTTAAATAATTATAAAGTATGTGATATGGATGGCGATGGCAGGAATGATCTTGTGGTTCTAGACCCTATAAAAAATAAAATAACGATTTATAATAATGGCCCTATACCTATACCGCAAATAACCTCAGTATCTCCTCTTATTGCAGCAAAAGACTCAACTGTTTATATTGTCGGTAAATATTTTGACCAAACATCGGTTGTGAATTTTGGTACTAAGGCTGCAAAATCATTTAGGATAGTTTCACCTCAAACTATTATAGCAATTGTTGGTGAGGGAGAGAGTGGCAGCGTCACTGTTCAAACTCCGAATGGCCAAGATTCGTTTCCAGGTTTCGTTTTTGTAAGCCCTCCGGTTATTACATCAGCAGTAGCAGCAACAGATGGTACTGGGCAATTACTAATATCGGGAAGTAACTTTACCAAAACTACTCATGTATCTATAGCGGGTGTGTCTGCGGTGTCGTTTATGGTTAAGTCTGATACACAGATCGCAGCAACCTTTTTGGGAATAAGCGGAACGTTATCGGTAACTAATATAGCAGGTACTTCAACCTTTACTGAACGGGTTACCGTTTTGCCTATACCAATCATCACGGCTTCAGGGCCGCTTGAATTTTATCCAGGGGGTAGTGTATTGTTAACGGCAAATTCGGAAGCTGGCTATATCTACCAATGGATGAAGGATGGGGTTAACATTGTAGGGGCAACTTCGGGTACTTATACAGCCAGCCAAAGCGGGGCATACACTGTTACTATAACGTTGGCCGGAGTGAGTAAAACATCGGCGGCTACGGTAGTTACCTCAACATTTGCATTGCCCGCTTCTAACTTTACGATAACGGCTAATAGTGCTACTTGTCACGGATCAGCCAATGGTACAATTATGATTAATGCTGCACAAAGTTTGAATTATACTGCCACGATAACTGGAGGAAGTGTAAATGCTACCTATCCTTTTACCAGCACAACCAGTATTAACAATCTGGCATCGGGCACTTATAATGTTTGCTTTACCATTGGCGGCCAAAGCAGTTATCAGCAGTGTTTTAATGTAGTAATAACCGAACCTAAAAGTTTGGCTGTATATGCCGCTGTTAATAATACTGCACAGAGCTTAAACCTTACCTTAGATGGTAGTAGTACTTATTATGTTACTCTGAACGGGGTAACCACTACAACTACAGCAGGTAATATCACACTTAGCCTGAGAAATGGTGCAAACGATGTAACCGTTGCTACAGATAAATCTTGTCAGGGCATTTATCAAAAACGTTTCGATCTTTCAACCGGAATTCTGGCCTATCCAAATCCGTTTACATCAATATTTAATGTAAATCTGGGCAATGAGGAGGTTCCTTTGGCAACCATTGAATTATTTAAAATTACCGGTGGAAAGGTCTATAGCAAACAGTTTACCAATACTTCTGGGACGGTGCCAATCGAACCTCAGAATCTTACTCCTGGAGTTTATCTGCTTAAGGTGAAAACCGGTCAAAGTGAAAAAACACTTAAAGTTGTGAAATTATGAGAAAGTACATCGCCATTATATTAATAACTGCTGCCTTATTTACTAGTTGTAGCAAAAAAGACACTACATATATTAAACCTGACCCCCAACCTGCAGTACTTACCTATCCTGCTCAAAACTCAGTATGTACGTCCGGAACTGTTATATCAACCACTCAAAGTACCATAACCTTTACCTGGAACAGCGCAAGCAATACTGATAATTATGAGATAAACATCAAAAACTTGCTGACAAATGCTGTTACTACAGTAACGACTTCTACCAATCAGTTATCGGTAAACCTTGATCGGGATATGCCTTATTCTTGGTATGTTTTGTCAAAAGCTAGTGCATTATCAACAACGGCTAAGAGTGAGGTGTGGAAGTTTTATAGTGCAGGTACAGGTAGTGTTTCCCATCCTCCGTTTCCCGCCGACAATCTTTCTAATATTTTCGGGCAAGGCACTGCATCTGGCACGGTTAACCTAACTTGGACAGCAAGCGATCCGGATAATGACATTTCGGGCTACGATGTATATTTTGGTACAAGCAGTACACCGCCATTCTATAAAACCAGTATTACCGATAAATTTTTGAACAGTATAGCAGTAACTTCAGGTACAACTTACTACTGGAAGGTGATCACGAAAGATTTAGCAGGTAATACCTCAGATTCTGGAATATTCCAGTTTAAGGCAAATTAGGAGCAGTAAAGAAGTAACAAATGCCGGATATTTATCCAGGGGCATATCCAATAAACAACCAGGGAAGAGAAAAAGCTGGAATAAGAACTAGCTTCTGAATTTCACTGGGAATTAAACGGCACTTAAAGGTCTTTTAATAAGACAGCAAGCCCCTGTAGGCTTAGATTGACAGGGGCTTGCTTTTATAGACACACCTAAATTAATAGATATAGGATAGTACGAACTGAGGGGCACCTTATTTAACAATACCTGCCAAATCCTTTATTTTCATCATTTGTATCCAGCCGAGCTTAAAATTATTCGTAACTTTCTAAAACCGAAAAATTAGACCGTTTACCGATTATGGAGCAATATCCAAAAGTTTACCTATATCGACGGATTGTTCAGGCAAAACTTTTCATCGATAAAAATTATGCTGAAAGAATAGATCTTAGTTACATTTCTGATGAAGCCTGTTTTTCTAAATTTCATTTCACCAGGCTTTTCAAAGCCATTTATGCTAAAACACCGCATCAATATCTTACATGGGTAAGAATTGAAAAAGCCCAGCAGCTATTGCGCGAAGATAAAAGCGTTTCTGAAACCTGCTTCTTAGTAGGATTTGATAGCTTAACTTCGTTTAGCGGACTTTTTAAACGCAACGTAGGTATATCACCTTCAAGTTATCAGGCACAGATGCAACAATTAAAGTTAGCCATTAAAAAATCGCCAGTTTCTTTCGTACCCAGTTGCTTTGCCTTGCAACATGGCTGGTTAGAAGAATAGCAATTATGGAGAAGTGATTATTTAAATCATTGCTGAAATTTGGTTCAACATTTATAAAATTAAACTGAGAACCATGATTACCAAAATGACCATCACAAACATTCACGTCCTGAACCAGGATAGTGCTTATGACTTTTACGTAAACAAATTGGGCTTTAAACTGGTAGATGATATCCCGATGGGGCCAGAAAGCCGTTGGCTAACCGTGTCGCCACCAGAGCAGCCTGACCTGCAGCTGGTGTTGTTCCCTGTTACGGTTAGTAAAATGTTTCCAAAGGATGTAGCAGAAACATTAATAGGATTGATCAAAAAAGGGATTTTCGGTTGTGGCGTACTTACCTGCAACGACATTTTTGCAACCTACGAAGAGTTAAAAGCCAAGGGGGTTGAATTTATAAAAGCGCCTACCAAAGAGTTTTATGGAACTGAGGCTTTATTTAAAGACGATTCGGGAAACTATTTTTCATTGCAACCGCTAAACAATTTTGGTAATGAAAACAGTATTTGAGCCATCGACAAGAAGTGAATTAATTGATAGGGTTAATTTACTAACCGAAAACAGCAACAGGCTTTGGGGTAAAATGAATGTTTACCAAATGGCAAAACATTGTACCATCTGGTTCGAATGGGTTTTAGGTAAAAATAAACCGGTTTACAAAGTCGATTTTTTAGGTAAGCTATTCGGCCGGATAGCGCTTAAAAGCAATACCAAAGATGATAAACCGATAGGTAAAAATATGCCTGCAGGGGAGTTTGCTATTAAAGAAAAAGAAGGAGACCTGAAACAACAGCAAATGATTCTGATCAAATGCATCGAGGAATTTGAAAACTATGATAACCCTGATTTTGTCCACGATTTTTTTGGCAAGATGACAAAAGACCAGATCGGTGTTTTTTCTTATAAACACGCCGATCATCATTTAAGGCAGTTTGGCGTTTAACTTCTGCTGTCCGATAGGTTTTAAGCTTATAAAGCTGAATGGATAACGCTGGTTGAGGCTGATATAATTTATAAAGTACATATGAATCATCAGGAGCGTATTTGCCTGATGATTTTACATTACCAATTCCTTGTTGTACCGATTTCGATATTCCAGTGGAGAAACTCCTGTAATTTTCCGAAATACCTCTCTAAAGGCTTTTACGTCGGCATAACCTACCTCATACATTACTTCGTTAACGGTTTTTCTGGTGGTTTCTAAAGCCTTTTTAGCCGATTCTATTTTAGCGCGTTGCAAATATTCTATTGGTGTGTTTCCAGTTGCCTTGATAAATCTTCTATCAAAACTTCTCCTGCCAACTGCAAATCTGGTCGATAAGTCTTCTACAGATATTTTTTGTTGCAAGTGGTTTTCGATATAACATTGCGCTTCTTTTACCATTTCATCCCCATGTAGTTTTTGTCCTTTAAAAATAATAAACGTCGATTGGCTTTGCCTGTCCATCTCGATCTGGAAAACCTTTGAACAGAAAATAGCGGTTTGTCTATCGAAGTATTTTTCAACCAGATAAAGAAGGAGATTTAAGAAAGAATATGCTCCACCATTGGTGTAAATGCCATTTTCATCAGTAATCAGTTTATCGGGTTGTAAATTTACCTTTGGGAACATTTTACTGAAATTATCAGCTGCAATCCAGTGAGTAGAACAGGTTTTACCGTCTAATAAACCAGTTGATGCCAATAGGTATGCACCAGTGCAAACACTCGCTATTTCAGCACCGTTTTTATACTGTGCGGCAATCCATCCAATCAGTTCTTTGTTCCCTTCCATTGCCTGTTGGTAGTTGTGGTTTAAAGAGGGGATAATTACAAGGTCGGTTTTGGTAATAGTTGAAATATGCCTATGCGGTTTCACCGAAAACAAACCATCATAAAAATCGACCGCTTTGGAAATACCTGCCAACTCAATTTTGAATAACTGTGTTTTTCCGTTTTCCTGCCAGTAGGCATTAGCCCTGCTTAGTATTTTGTAAGAACCAACAATACTACTTAAGTTGTTCGGGCCGTCGGGTACAAGGATGGTAATGTGTTTCATCTTAATGGTTTTACTTCTATTGGTTTAGCATCGATCTGCTGATTTTCTGTAGTAAAGATAAAACTTAAAGCTGTCCAAATCAACCCGCTACAATGTCTATTTTACACCCTGCTTGCAGCGCATATTGCAGTTAACTTTGTTTTGTTCTAATCAATCTTAAATTTAAATAACAGCAGAACCATGGAAAAGCAAGATTTTACAGCCACCATTTTGGTAGATCAAAGTCCGAATGAAGCATTTAATGCAATTACCAATGTTAGCGGATGGTGGTCGGAAGCTATTGAAGGAGATACCGATATTATTAACGCCGAATCTGTTTATCATTATAGAGATATTCATTACTGTAAAATGAAATTGGTAGAAATGATTCCGGATCAAAAAGTAGTTTGGTTGATATTGGATAACTACTTTAAGTTTACAACCGATAAAAGCGAATGGATTGGTACGAAATTGGTTTTCGATATTACTAAAAAGGGCGAACAAACCGCTGTAACTTTTACACACGAAGGCCTGGTACCGCAGTACGAATGTTATGAAATTTGTAGGGAAGCCTGGACTAACTATATTAAAGAAAGTTTGTACAAGTTGATTACCACAGGAAAAGGGGAGCCAAATCCTAAAGAAAACGATGGATTTAATACCGAATTGGCAAAAAAGTGGAAACTGGAAGCCTGATCATAACTGCAGAGGCCGATCAAAAAGTTAAATTCGATCCGCATTGTCACGGTGAGCTTGTCGAAACGCTCTGTTAAAACTATTTAAGCTAGTCCTTCGACAGGCTCAGGATGACAGTCTATAATTATGGGGCGGCCACTGCAGTTAATACATGCATTAAATTTATTGTTAGTGTTTCCGAAGATTTTCAAGTGTGCCAATAATCTTCTTTTGGCTTTTAATGGTTTCTTCGTAAAGTTCGAGCAATTTATTTTTTTCTTTGATTAAATTTTTAAGCTCATTAAGCTCCTCATCACTTTGGGCAAGGATATCGATCTCAAATTGAGCCAGATCTTCATCTTTACGGTAGTATTCGAAAAAATTAATACCAAGTACTATAGAGATCTTTGTTAATAAATTGGTATCTACCGAGGCCGATTTAAGTAAAGTATCTACCCGGTGTTTACTAACGCTTATTTTCTCGGCAAGTTGATTTCTACTCATCGATTTTGCCTTCATCTCTTTCCAGATCAGTAACCCGATATTTATGCTCATGGTTAAATTTATTAGGGTTTCTTTTTAGACTCAAAACCGTACAAACCATTTTGATAGAGGTACGATGCCATCTGGTAATTGGATATAGCCTCATTAATCAATTTCTGATCTGCTGGTATGGCTACAGCATTTCCGTTAGTAAAATCAGGTTTGTAAGTAGCTGCTTTTTTATTCGGATCGAGAATAACCAGCTTATTATTTTTAATGTAGCCTAAACTCTGGTAGGTGCTTATAAATGCCCTTTGTTCGTTATCTTTCATTTTAAATACATCCT
Organism: Pedobacter sp. R-06; assembly: GCF_049913135.1. Taxonomy (NCBI): domain Bacteria; kingdom Pseudomonadati; phylum Bacteroidota; class Sphingobacteriia; order Sphingobacteriales; family Sphingobacteriaceae; genus Pedobacter; species Pedobacter sp. R-06. Next base: position 1,662,217 of record NZ_CP183977.1, read on the forward strand.
GACCGAAAAACTTACTGTCGTAACTGAAATTCAGGTAACCTAAAATGGTGGGACCGATATCAATCTGTGCGGTGAGTTTCTCGAATTTGCCTGGTGCAATATGCCCCGGACTATAAAAAATCATGGGAATATGATATTTATCTACCGGTAACTGTACCTTACCAGCACTCGAAGCACAATGATCAGCAACAATAACGAATAAGGTATTTGAAAACCAGGGTTTTTGTTTTGCTTCGCGTATAAATTTACCAATAGCGTAATCGGTGTACTTAACCGCCCCCTCTCTGCCGGTATGTGATGGAATATCAATCCTTCCTTCGGGATAGGTATACGGACGGTGGTTCGAAACCGTCATAATCTGTGCGAAGAATGGTTTCCTATCTTTATAATCTTTATCCAGTTCGCGTAACGAAAGCGTAAATAAATCTTCATCAGCAACACCCCAGATATTAGAATAATGGATTTCTGAATCCTGAAGCGCACTTCTATCTGTTACCTGATAGCCATTGTTCGAAAAGAACTCGTTCATGTTATCGAAATAGCCATAACCACCATAAATAAATCTGCTGTTGTAGCCTTTCGAACGGAATATGCTACCTAAAGTGAACAGGTTTTTATTATCAGGCCGTTTTACGATCGATTGTCCAGGGGTAGGTGGGATGCAAAGTGAAAGTGCTTCCAAACCACGAACCGTACGCGTTCCCGAAGCGTATAAATTATTAAATAGCAAACCTTCTTTTGCCAACGAATCGAGTTGCGGGGTTATGTGCTGTGTATTGCCAAATGCCGATAAAAACTCAGCGCTTAAACTCTCTACGCTAATCAGCACCACATTCATTTTGTTTTCGATGCCGGTGTTATTGATGGCTCTGTATGTATTTTTAAATGCTCCGTTTTTGGCGGTAGAATCTTGTTGAAGCAAATTGCTCAGAATAGATTCGGCATTTTTAATCGGGAGGATTTTGTAAAAAGTATTGTAATCGAGCTGATTGTTCCAAAAGGCAAATCCAAAATCGTACATGCCATTGCCCGAAAGTTCATTTACATATTGATTTTTACTATGGTATTTCCATCTATGGCTTACCCCAAAATAAGTAAGAACAGGCAGGCACAAAAGAATCAACGCAATTATCGTTCGTTTGCCGAAACTGGTTTTATTAGTTGTAGATGTTGTAATAGGTTTTCTTAAAAGATAAACGATTAGGGTTGTGACGATTACCAAACCCACCATAATGCTGTTGATCGGGTATGATTGGCGGATATTCCCAATAACCTCTGTGGTATACACCAGGTAATCTACAGCTATAAAGTTATAGCGGACTGAAAATTCCTCCCAGAAGAACCATTCTGAAATGGCATTGAAAATTAGCGTAAAAACAACAAAGAAGAAATAAATGAACAACAAAATCTTGTTCAATTTGCTGGCATACCATTTAGAAGGAAGCAGCCATAGGTAAATTACAAGCGGGATTACCGCAAAAGATGCAGCAGCAAGGTCATAAAACAGACCAATAACCAGAATTTTAAGTAGATTAAATATCGACCAATCAACAGAAGATGCACTATAAATTAATAAAGAGAGCCTCGTGATTAGAGATATGGTAGATAATAGTATTGTAACTAAAAAAACTGGTCCAAATCTATGCTGGAGTAATTTATTTGTTTTTTCTTTAATGCTCATGGTTAATGGTGAATCCGAAGCTTGAACTTTTCTTGCCACACTTTATGTAATCATTGGCGAAGGTAGTTTTCAATTCTGAAGGAATTCTGAAGGTTTGGTTAGGCTTTAAAGGTATTATTAAAGTGTGATACTTAACAATTAATTAATATTCGATTTGTTATTGTTTCGAAAAGTTAACGCTCAGTGTTGACGTAAATCGGGCAACGAGTTTCTCGTATAAGGCTTTATTTATTGTGTTCGAAATTATAATTGTGTTATTTGTGCCTGTACGTGTGGTTTGGCCGAAATCGCTTGCTGTTAACCCAGTTACCAATGCGTTAAGTTGAATGGTTACTTTCGCTAAGTATGCTCCTGAAGTAACTTCTACTCTGGCGGCTTCTAATTTGATCAATTGAGTTTGGTTCATTTCAAATCTAACCGGGATTTTTGTTCCGGAAGCTTCAATATAAGTTCCTGTTAATAACAACGGCGGGTTGGTAAGCGAACTGCTCATGGTTAAGTTAAACTGGTTGTGCTCATAAACACCAGCCACTAATGAAACTGTTCCGGATAATGAATCGGGTTTTAATGCATTAACGAGATATAGATTTTTAGATTCTAAAGACACGGGCGTACCTGCTTTTGTAGCGCTGAATTCTATTTTTGCGATATTGATACTTGCCGTATTCCAGTTTATACTTCCGTTGGTACCCGGCGCAACAACCGCTCCACTTGCCGCTGCATTACTACTTAGCGATGCGCTTAAATTACCTGCACTAAAACTGTAACTTAATTTAGTATCAGCTGCTACCTCGTTTTTTGTACAATTGGTAAATAACACTGCTAATAGTGCAACAAAAATAATGTTGTAAAATTTTTTCATCATATTTGGTTTAAGGAATAAAAAGATTGTTTATGTGGTATTAATATACATTCGAATTCTGTAGTAATTCTGAAGATGTACCAATCTTCTCCCTTTTATCTCCTTAACTCGTATTTAAAGCTTGTAGGTATAATTCAATCTGAAAGAAATTCTGAAGAGAATATGAATTTGTTGAAAAACGATTTCTGGTTCGATAACTGCCCATAAGTATCATTGCTACAGTTTTTCTTCAGAATTGATAAATACTATTGTACTATTTATTGAAGATTGATAAATGGAAAAAGGGCAGGGAATATTGCTGAAAAAGGTTGAAACTTTCGTTAAAGAACTTTTTGAAAAGGAGCTGCCAAAAAGCATGTACTTTCATAGTTTTGCGCATACTTTGTTAGTTGTAGAGGGCGTTAAAATTATTGGTAAGCAAAATGGTGTAAGTGAAAATGAATTGCTGACGCTTACTTTGGCTGCCTTCTTACATGATGTAGGCTATACTAAACAGTATATTGGCCATGAGCTGGCCAGTGTTAAAATTGCATATGAATTTTTACTGGAAAATGGTCTTAAACGCGATCAGATAGAAGTGGTAAGCAACTGCATTCTTGCTACAAAATACCCTCAACTGCCAGATACCGATTTAGAAAAAATAATATGTGATGCCGATTTTTATCATTTCTCACTTCAAAGTTATACTGATTTTGCCGCCAGGCTGAAAAGAGAGTGGGAAGAAAACCTTCGTTTGGTATACAGCGATCGGGAATGGGATGCCATCAATATCAAAATGCTTACGGGGCACGAATACTTTACCACCTTTGGCAAACAAATATTGCAGAAAAAAAAGAACCTGAACATCGAAAAATTGATACAGCGATTTACCTAAAGGTTTTACAAGACAGTTTTAATTTTCTGGTTTTAATGATTACTTTATGTCCAACTAATAACAAAAAGATTAACAATGAAAATCTTAGTGATTGAAGATGAACAGGCTTTGTTGGAGAGCATACTTGCCTATTTTACAGGAGAAGGGAATATTTGCGAGTATGCTTCAGATTTTGCCGCTGCTTATGAGAAAATATCACTTTATAGTTATGATTGTATCCTATTAGATTTGGGCTTACCTGGTGGGGAAGGACTGGAATTATTAACCAAACTTAAACAACTGAAAAAAAGGGATGGTGTACTCATCATTTCTGCGCGCCATTCTTTAGATGACAAACTTGCAGGGCTAGATCTTGGTGCAGACGATTATTTGGTTAAGCCTTTTCATTTGTCGGAACTTAAAGCGCGTGTAAGTGCTATTATCCGCAGAAAAAATTTTGATGGTGACAATGTTATTCATTTCAACGAGATCACTGTAGATGTTTCAGCAATGAAAATTAATGTTAAAGGCAATCAGGTAATACTCACTAAAAAAGAGTTCGATCTGCTGGTATATTTTCTTTCTAACCGTAATAAAGTGGTCACTAAAAATGCAATGGCCGAGCATCTTTGGGGCGATGAAATAGACCTTTCGGATGATTTCGACTTTATTTATACCCATGTTAAAAATCTCCGTAAAAAGCTGCTCGAAGCTGGAGCAGCAGATTATCTTCGTTCTGTTTATGGGATAGGCTATAAATTTGGCGATATATGAAACTCTCCAACCGTTATAATAAGGCAAATATATTAACCTCCATTGTGGTGCTCATCATCACTGGGGTTATCTACTATGTTGTAATCCATTTTATTCTAACCGAAAAATTGGATAGGGATTTAGCGGTCGAAGAGAATGAGATTAACCAATATGTAAATACTTTTCATAAACTCCCCTTACCTGCAAGCTATCTCGACCAACAGGTATCTTATAAAGCCCTGAACGGAACTGTTTCTGAAAGAGAATTTCTAAATACAATCTATTTTAACCCGAAAGAACGTGAAAACGAACCAGGAAGAAGTCTGATTACAGTTGTACACTTAGGCGGTAAAACCATTGAGGTAACCATAACCAAATCGAGGGTAGAATCAGAAGATCTTATTAGAATCATTCTTTTAATAACACTCGGCATTACGGTTGTTTTGCTTTTATCCTTATTGCTGATTAACCGATTTGTACTGAACAGGCTTTGGCGGCCCTTTTATTCTACTTTGAACCGGATGAAAGCTTTCGAAGTAACCCGAATGGATACTATTGAACAAGAGCCAACTAAAATTGATGAGTTTAACGAGCTTAATAAGTCTGTAAATACCATGGCCGAAAGGGTACGGCAAGACTATAAAGAACTTAAAAGTTTTACCGATAATGCCTCGCACGAAATGATGACTCCATTAGCCGTTATCAATTCTAAATTAGATTCTTTGTTGCAAACAGAGTCATTTACAGCCCAACAAGGTGCGTTGCTGCAAGATATTTACCATGCCACAGGCAGATTATCAAGATTGCATCAATCGTTATTACTGCTGGCAAAAATTGAAAATAACCTGATCCCTGATTTTCAGGATATCGAACTCAAAGAAATGGTAGAAGCCAAGAGCCGGCAGTTTCAGGAGTTATTGGAAAAGGATGGGCTGGTATTAACTGAAAATCTTACGCCCGTTGAGATTAAGATGAGTCGATACCTTGCTGATATTTTGCTAAACAATCTCTTTAGCAATGCGGTGCGGCATAATGTAAGTGGTGGATACATTCATATTAAACTCAATCAGCAGCGTTTAACCATTTCCAATTCAGGAAACCCCGGCCATCTGCAAACCAAAATATTCGATCGTTTTTCTAAATCTGTAGATTCTGAAGGCATGGGGCTTGGGTTAGCCATAACCAAACAGATCTGTAACCTTTATGGCTTTCGTATTGAATATCGCGAAGAAAGTGGTGAACATGTTTTTACTGTTTATTTTGGTGATTAATCTGTACATTTTTTACGCATCGTCATGAGGTTGTATCATAAATATAGTTTTGTCATCCTGAGCCTGTCGAAGGACCCACTTAAATACTCTTTATGGTGTTTCGACAGGCTCAACATGACAACATCTAAGGTGAAATCGCCTTTATGATACACCCTCATCTTAATAAGACTCATTCCCAAACACTTAATTTATAAAATAACTGTACCAACAGATAACTTCAGAATTTCTCCATAATTCAATTATAGTTTTGATTAAAATTTAAACTATGAAAAGGTTTTTAGGGGTGTTGTTGATTATAGTAAGTTATAGAAGTCAGACTTATGCCACGGCTGTTATTCAGGATACCCAAAACATAGATTCGCTTAAAAATATCCCTGCAGATTCTCTAGGTCGATGGTACACTGGCCATCCGGTCCCAAAAAGAAAGTTTCAGGCAACGGCATTTATTACACCTGTTTTACTTGCCGGTTATGGTTTTGCCGCCGTTTACGATCATGGTGCATTACATCAACTAGACGTCAGTACTAAAGCTGAACTACAGGAAGATCATCCTTTATTTGCGGCTCATGTTGATGATTACCTTCAATTTGCACCAGCTGCTGCGGTGTATGCATTGAATTTATCAGGTATAAAAGGTAAACACAATTTGTTTGATGCTTCAATGTTGTATGTTACCTCAGCTGCAATTATGGGTGTTTCTACCCATTTTGTGAAACAGGGCGTAGGTAGAGAGCGACCAAATGGGAATGGAGAAAATTCTTTTCCCTCCGGGCATACTGCATCTGCATTTATGGCGGCAGAATTTCTGCACCAGGAGTATAAAGATGTTAACCCATGGATTGGCTATGCTGGTTATTTTGTTGCCACTGCCACCGGAACACTGCGGATGTACAATAACAAACACTGGTTTAGTGATGTGGTGGCAGGTGCCGGATTCGGGATTGCTTCTACAAAGATATCTTATCTTGTTTATCCATATATCAAAAGCCTTTTTACCACAAAAAAAGATGGGAATTTTACGTTTATGCCTTTCCATCAACAAGGTAGCACGGGTTTAATGCTTTCGGGCAGATTTTAATATTGTTCAATATTTTTTGAGTTGAAATCATCCAAAAATGAATATAAAGTTGAAATACCTGATTCTATACTTGGTTAGCTTTTGGGCGGCAAGGGCAGCGGCTCAAATCCCCTCAAAAAGTCTCGATTATTATTTAAAACAGGCTGAATTTGCAAGTCCAGTACTTAAAGATTTTCAGAACCAACAGCGTTCTGCTGGGATAGATAGTTTGATTGTTCGGGCTACAGGAAGACCACAGGTTACGGCCAGTTCTGCAGGGATGTATGCACCAATTGTGCGTGGTTATGGTTACGACGAAGTGCTTACCAATGGGCAGGCGCTAGAAGCACTACTTAATGTGAATTATGATCTACTGAACAAGAAACGTATCAATAACCAGCTCGAGGGCATTAAAATCCAAAGCGATTCGATTAAATATGCCGGGCAACTGTCACTGTATGATTTGCAAAGGTCTATTGCCGATCAATATATTTTAGCCTATGCCAGCCAAGAACAGGTAGGTTTTAACCGGGAAGTGGTTATGCTGCTCGAACAAGAAGAAGCACTGCTTAAAAAATTAACCAGAAGCAATATTTACAAGCAATCAGAGTATTTAACTTTTCTGGTTACGCTACAACAGCAGCAATTGGTGGTAAAACAGGCCGAACTGCAGTTTAAAAATGACTATGCCACGTTAAACTATTTAGCTGGCATTGCCGATACCACACAGGTTAAGTTAGCCGATCCCCAATTGCAAGTCGCTAACCCTTCGATCGATCAAGGCTTTTTTAATAAACGTTTTGATATCGACAGTTTAAAAAACAACAATCAAAAAAACGCAATCGACTTTAACTATAAGCCTAAACTTGGGGTGTACGCAAATGGAGGATATAATTCTTCATTTGTTTTGCAGCCCTATAAAAATTTTGGGGCAAGTATTGGTTTTACTTTTTCCGTTCCGATTTATGATGGTCATCAGAAAAAAATGCAGTACAATAAACTCACTCTTTCTGCTAAAACCATATCCAGTTACCGCGATTTTTTTGTCCGCCAGCAACAACAACAGCTAAACCTGATCCGTCAGCAGATTAACCAGACCGATGCACTCTTTCCAAAAATTAACGAGCAGATCCGTTTTAGCAAGGGTTTGATTGAGGTAGACAGTAAATTGATGCATACTGGCGATTTAAAAGTGGCCGATTTTGTTATTGCGATCAACAATTATATGGCCGCTCAAAATTTGTTGCGCCAAACCAATATTAACCGTCTAAAACTGATCAACCAATTTAATTACTGGAACCGATAACCATGAATAGCTATCTAAAATTAATGTGTGGTGGTATTGCCACGCTGCTTGTTTTTTCGGGATGTAATCATTCTGCCCCGGCAGAAACTGCAGACGAGCCCTCGCCAATTACGCCTGTTCAGGTAACTACAGTTCGGGATAGCGCTCTTTCAGAATTTGTGGAGCTTTCGGCAGTTTCGGCCTATCTGGAGAAAAGTTTTGTGAAGGCAAACATCAACGGTTATGTAGAAAGTGCCCAGGCCGTAATGGGCAAGCAGGTGGGGAGCCATCAATTGTTGTTTAGTTTAATCACCAAAGAAGCAAAATCGATTGGTAACAGCGTAAATAAGCTCGATGCCGGGTTTAAATTTTCTGGTATTTCCAATATCAGAGCCGATCAAGCCGGAACAATTATCCAGGTAAATCATCAAAAAGGAGATTATGTGCAGGATGGAGAAGCTTTGGCTACCATCAGCAACCGCAATAGTCTGGTTTTTCTGCTCGATTTGCCTTACGAATATCATCAGTTGATCAGTCAGAATAGAAACTTAGCTGTCCTCTTACCGGACGGAACCAAAATGACTGGAACGGTTTCAGGTACGATGCCTTCTGTAGATTCATCAGCACAGACCCAGCGTTATATTCTTAAAGTGGGGGCAGGTAAAGATATTCCCGAAGGTTTGATCGCGAAAGTGAGATTAACGAAATTGAACCATGCACAGGCCCAGGTATTGCCAAAATCGGCCGTATTGGCTAACGAAACCGAAGATAAGTTTTGGGTAATGAAACTGATCAACGATTCAACCGCAGTAAAAATAAATGTAAAAAAAGGCATCGAAAACCAAAATATAATTGAAGTGCTCGATCCTAAATTTTCGAAAACCGACCGGATCATTACAACTGGAAATTATGGAATAGCCGATACCGCCAAAGTTAAAATCCAGAAGTAGCCATGAACAAGTTTTTCATTTCCCATAAAAACCCAATTCTGGCAGTATTGCTTATTATACTAATAGGCGGAGTCTATGCTTTCAGCCAGCTAAAAACAGGACTTTTTCCAGAAATTACTTTTCCAAAGATCAAAATTATTGCCGAGGCAGAACTCCAGCCGGTTGATAAGATGGTGGTTACCGTAACAAGGCCTTTAGAAAATGCGGTAAAACAAGTACCCGATCTTCAATTGGTTAGGAGTACCACCAGTAGGGGCAGTTGTGAGCTTTCTGCGTTTATGAATCCTGGTGCCGATATCGATCTGAGCCAGCAACGGATAGAATCGCAGATTGCCAAAATTAGTGCTTCGTTGCCAGCCGGGGTTAATATTTCGGTAGAGAAGATGAATCCTTCTATCCTTCCGGTAAGTGGATACAGTTTGGAAAGTCATAATTATTCTTCCGCTGAGCTTAAAAAAATCGCTACCTATACCGTAAAACCCTTTCTTTCGCAGGTTGATGGCGTTTCTGAGATCCGCGTAATTGGCGGTAAAAGCAAAGAATACTGGCTGGAGCTCGATGTACAAAAAATGCAGACACTGGGTATCGCCCCAGATCAGATCAGCAATGCGCTCAGTCAAACCAATTTTATAAAATCTAACGGCTACCTCGCCGATCATAATTATCTGTATTTATCCGTAACCGATGCTACTGTAAAAAACAAAAGCGATCTGGAAAATCTGGTGTTGAGCAGAAAGGGCAACCGGATTATTAAGGTAATGGATATTGCCAAGGTAAATATTCAGCAGAGTGTAGAATACACCCGGATCAATGCCAACGGGAAAGATGGAATCCTGATTGCAGTAATCAAACAACCTAATGCAAACCTGGTCGATCTTTCTAATGAGATGTTTACCAAAGTAGAACAATTGAAACGCATTTTACCAGCCGGAGTAAGTATTAAACCTTATTATATACAGGCCGATTTTGTAAACGAATCGGTAAAAAGTGTACGCGACAGTTTGTTAATTGGTCTGGCATTGGCCATTTTGGTGGCCATTGTTTTTCTAAGATCGTTCAAGGCAAGTGTTACCATTTTAATTACCATCCCGGTTACGCTTTGTTTAACCATAATTGTGCTTTATTTTATTGGGTATTCGCTCAATATCATGACCCTTGGTGCCATTGCAGCGGCCATAGGTTTAATTATAGATGATGCTATAGTGGTGGTAGAGCAGATTCATCGCACACATGAGGAACACCCCGAAGAGCTGACCATGAGGTTATTGAGCAAGGCGGTGACGTATCTTTTCCCGGCCATGTTAGGTTCTTCTATCAGTACGATCGTGATATTTGTTCCCTTTGTACTGATGACGGGGGTTGCAGGTTCTTATTTTCAGGTGATGACCAATACCATGATCATTACCCTGGTCTGTTCCTTCTTTGTTACCTGGATTGGTTTACCTGTGATTTATCTTTTGCTTACCCGTAAAGGGGGCAGTCATGCAGCAACGGGCAAAAAAGTAGTCGTACACGAGGTTAAATCGCAAAACTGGGTGCGTTATTTTATACAGCGACCTTATATCTCGATCATATTTATGCTCGGGCTGATCGCATCGATTGTGCTCGTTTTCCCACGTTTAGAAACCGGATTTCTTCCCGAAATGGATGAGGGGAGCATTGTATTGGATTATGCTTCACCTCCGGGTACTTCACTAGAAGAAACCGACAGGATGCTTAGAGAATTGGAAAAGGAAATTGTTAAAATTCCTGATGTTCAGGCGTATTCGCGGAGAACAGGAACGCAGATGGGCTTTTTTATTACCGAACCCAATACTGGCGATTACCTGATCCAGCTGAAACATAATAGAACAAAAAGCACAGCGGAGGTGATCTCAGAGATACGCACGCACATCGAAAATACACAACCTGCGTTGGTAATCGATTTCGGGCAGGTAATTGGCGATATGCTGGGCGATTTAATGAGTTCTACCCAGCCCATCGAGGTGAAAGTTTTTGGAAACGACCAGGAAAAACTGCAGGTTTTATCTAAAAAGTTAGCCGATCTGGTTTCACATGTAGATGGTACAGCCGATGTATTTGATGGTATTGTACGTTCCGGGCCAACGGTAAATATCCAGCCCAATTTTACGATGCTGGCGCAATATGGTGTTAGTCCGGTATCCTTTCAATCGCAGCTCCAAACCGCAATGCAGGGAACTTTAATTGGCGATTTATACGATAAACAACAGCTTTCGCCCATCCGTATGGTTTACCCTGGAAGCAGAACTTTTAGCGTGGCTGATATCGGTAAGCTTAAAATTTTCTTACCTGATGGAACAGCGGTGCCCATTCAACAAATGGCAAAGGTTGATCTTAAAGCCGGAATTGCCGAAGTTGCTAGGGAAAACCTGCAAACCATTGGGGTAGTTACCGCAAGGCTCGATAACCGAGATCTCGGAAGTGTAATGAAAGATCTTCAGAAAACCGTAAATGCCAATGTAAACCTGCCTTCGGGTTATCATATCGAATATGGCGGTGCATATAAAGAACAGCAACAATCTTTCTCCGAACTGCTCACTATTCTTATCGCATCGAGTTTGTTGGTGTTTAGCGTAATCTTATTTCTGTTTAAAGATTTTAAAATTGCTTTTCTCATTTTATTGATTTCGGTGCTGGGCATTTCTGGGAGTTATTTAGCCTTGTTTTTAACCCATACACCACTCAATGTAGGCAGTTACACAGGGTTGATTATGATTGTGGGTATTATCGGCGAGAATGCCATATTTACCTTTCTACAGTTTAAAGAATCCCTTGCCAAACAAAGTGTTGATGATGCCATAACCTTTGCCATTTCTACCCGGTTACGGCCAAAATTAATGACTGCACTTGGGGCAATTATCGCCTTAATGCCTTTGGCTTTAGGTATCGGTGCTGGTGCACAATTGCATCAACCGTTGGCTATAGCCGTAATTGGCGGTTTTATAGTAGCCATGCCTTTATTGCTCATTGCCTTACCAAGCTTGATCAGGGGAATTTATAAATAGTAGAGCGGGATACAGGGCTATTGGGTTAAGCTTTTTTACTAATATCTATGGATGGAATAAATTAACTTATTAATCTATAAATTCTATAGGATTTATAGAATTAAATATTATATTTGCCTGCCACCTGCAAATAACGATATGAATAAATTTTACTTTCTTTCATTTTCTACCTACGTTATCTATTGTTCGAAATACCACGAATCAATGCGAATTTGTTGTTGTTACGCGTAAACTTATTGTAAATATGGCTTTCAAAATGGCCAGGCGCTCAACAATAATGCTTTGACTACCAGTCATAAACTAAAATATATCCTTATTATGAACTTCGCCTTATTTTACAGGACATCTCTTGTAATCATTCCTTTGTCTGGTTTTTTCAATCCAGATCCGATAACAGATACGCAGAACAAAATCCATTTGGTAGGAAATGAGCAGGTATGGTATTGATAAAGGATAAACAAACCGTTAAACAATAGGAGGATAGCATATAAGAATTTTACAAACTATATAAAAACGGGGAAACACAGCTGTATCTCCCCTGGATTAAATCATCGAAACAGGTCTTCAATTGGCGTTGGCACCTGGATCAATTTACCACTTAACCCTAAACAAAAGTATGCAAAAATTTGAAGAAGTCAGGTGGCCCTATGGGTCGGCTTCGCAAGTCTCGTTACCAGTTTTCGGGCAGGAAAAACCTGTTCGATCCAGATTATCAGTCCGTTCCTTACGCATGTTGCGCCGTTTAGGAATGTTGATTATCACTCAATTTATTTTTTCAATTGCGGTTAAGGCACAAACCGTACCGCTTATTAACTCTACCCTCAGTGGTTTGGTTACCGATTCGAAAACAAAAGAACCCATTCCAGGCGTAGTGATCCGCATTAATGGAACTACCCACTCTGCAGCAACCGATAATGAAGGTAAATTTAGGTTCGTAACCGGACAGAAGTTTCCTTATACCTTAACCGTAAGTTACATTGGTTATAAAACCATCGAAATTATAGCAAATGGAAGTCCGATTGAAATTAAACTGGAAGAAGCTGCCAACCAACTTGATAATGTGGTGGTAGTGGGTTATGGCACACAGAAGCGGAGTGATATTACAGGTTCTGTTTCCTCTATTTCTAAATCGGCATTGAAACAACCATTAAGTTCGGTAGATCAATTGTTAAAAGGTGCTGCGGCAGGTGTACAGGTTACCCAAACATCTGGTCAGCCGGGTGGTGGCGTAAGCATCCGCGTAAGGGGTGGAAGTTCTGTACAGGGCGGAAATGAGCCTTTATATGTGGTTGATGGATTCCCTTTGTACAACAGTTCGGCTTCGGCAGGTACTTTGAGCGGTACGCCGCTTAATCCATTGGCCAGTATCAATCCCTCTGATATTGAAACGGTTGATATTCTAAAAGATGCTTCTGCAACGGCTATTTATGGTTCGAGAGGGGCTAATGGCGTCGTGATCATCACCACTAAAAAAGGGAAAGCAGATCGTAGTGCGCTTACCTATGAAGGCAGTTATGGCACGCAATCGTTAAGAAAGAAATTAGACCTCTTAAATGCCCACGATTTTGCTTTGCTCCGAAATGATGCTTTGTACGATACGGATCCAACCAAAGGCCGTTTCCAGTATTTGAGTCAGGCGCAGATTGACCAGTTGGGTACAGGAACAGACTGGCAGACTGAAGCATTCGAACGCGCACCAACGCAGAACCATCAACTCACCATAAGTGGCGGTAACCCCAAAACACGTTATCTCATTTCAGGGAACTACTTTGATCAGGATGGTATTTTAAAGAATACCGATTATTCGAGGATCAGTATCAGGGCCAATGTAGATGCCCAGCCCTTTGAGAAATTTAAAGTAAGTGCAAGTATTACCGGGAGCAAGGCCGATGCCAATGTATCTCCTTCGGGCATTATCAATGGCCTGTTGATTATGCCAGCTACCGCTTCTATTTATGATGCTTCGGGTGCTTACACTTTGCGTAATCCTTTCGAAAATATATTCGCCAATCCTATTGCCTCATTAAAAGAGCAGATCAATAAATCAACCACCAATAAATTTTTGGGAACAGCATTTGGAGAATACACCATTATTGAAGGACTGAATTTAAAAGTGTTGCTTGGTGCTGATATAAACAGCGTAAATGAAAAGAATTATATCCCATCAACCATTTATGAAGGAAGTACCATTGGTGGTTCTGCCGGAAAGGGAACTTATAATTCTTATTCCTGGTTAAATGAGAATACCCTTTCGTACAATAAAGCTTTTGGTAAACATGCTTTAGATGCTGTAATCGGTTTTACGCAACAGGAATTTTCCAGCGAAACCACCCGGGCAAATGCCCAGAAGTTTGTAACCGACGATTTAACCTTTAACAGCCTGCAAAGCGGTGCAACTTTGGTAGCGCCTTACTCTGATGCCACGAAATGGGTATTACATTCTTACCTGGCCAGGGTAAATTACAGTTTCGATAACCGTTATTTCTTAACATCAAGTATCCGTGCCGATGGTTCTTCCCGTTTTGGGAAAGGAAACAAATGGGGTTATTTCCCTTCAGCGGCGGCTTCATGGAAAATCAGTAACGAGAAATTTTTCGAGTCTGTACAAAAAACAATCAGTGAGCTTAAGGTACGTGCCAGTTTCGGTACAACAGGAAACCTGGAGATTGGTCAGTACCAGTCTTTGGCAACCTTATACAGCCTCAACTATGTTTTTGGTGGTACAACCGCAACGGGTTTTGCACCTAACCGCATTGCGAACGATAAACTGGGCTGGGAAACCACCCATCAATACGATGCTGGCTTAGATATCGGCTTTTTTAACAACCGCATCCAATTAACGTTAGATGGTTACTACAAGAAAACCAAAGATTTATTGTTAAATGTAGAGATCCCCTGGACAACAGGTTATGGTACATCGCTACAGAATTATGGATCGGTATTAAATAAAGGATTCGAAATTGGCCTGAATACCCGCAACCTTACCGGAGCATTTATCTGGAATACCAATTTAAACTTTTCTGTTAACCGGAATAAAGTATTGAGTATTGGCAATGGCGCACAGTCGTACATCAGCGGAAACTACATTGTAAAAGTTGGCGAACCCTTAGGCAGCTTTTATGGAAATGTAACCGATGGAATTCTACAAACAGGAGAAGAAGCCACTAAAGGTAAATATACGGGTAGCGCCGTGCCAAAACCTGGTGATAGGTTGTACAAAGATATTAATGGCGATGGTTTGTTTACCACTGCTGCAGATAAAGCCATTATTGGCAATGCACAACCCGATTTCATTTTTGGGCTAACCAATAATTTCGAGTACAAAGGGTTCGATCTGTTAATCTTTGTACAGGGCTCATATGGTAACAGCATTTTGAACTCGAATATGCAAACTTTAGAACTGTTTACCGGGCAACAAAATGCCTCTGCCACCGCTTTAAACCGGTGGACACCAAGTAATCCAAGCCAAACCATTCCAAGAGCCAAATTAGATCCTGCACCTGTATTTTCCGATCGTTTTATCGAAAGCGGTTCTTTCTTAAGGTTAAAAGATGTATCAATGGGTTATACCTTGCCAAAAAAGATCGCTGCTAAGGCCAAGTTATCAAATGTATATTTCTATGTAGCCGGGCAGAACCTCCTTACCTGGACAAACTATTCAGGCTTCGATCCCGAAATTACCTCTGGAAGTAATGTATCGCCAGGAACCGACGCCGGGATTTATCCTATCGCCAGATCGGTTAGGGCTGGCTTAAGGTTAACATTTTAATCTATATCCCAATGAAAAAGATAAACTTAATATATGCATCCATTTTAGCAGTGGCACTCTCGGCCTGCTCCAAGCTAGAAGAAGATCCGGATGCTGTGCTTGTTACGGCACAGTTCTACCAAAACGAAGGTCAGGCGGTTTCTGCTGTTACGGCCAATTACCGCAAACTTTACGAAAGTGGCCAGTCGCTCTACAACAGTTTAATGCAGATTGGCGTAGAAATGGCTACCGACGATTATGAAGCAGGGCCAAGGGCCAGAAATGCACACGTTAGGGCCATATCTGGCCTAACCCACGATTCATCCAACGATAGGATGGAGCAGCTGTGGAAACAAAGTTACGATGCCATTAACGCTTCGAACATCGCCATCGATAAAATTGCGCTGATTGATGAGGGGAAAATTAGCTCAGCTGTCAGAAAACGTTTAATTAACGAATCGAAGTTTTTAAGGGCTTTGCATTACTTTAACCTGGTGCGCTGGTTTGGCGATGTACCCATTGTACTGCACGAAAATACTTCTTTAGCGCCCGAAGATTTATATGTGCCCAACGCACCCGAGGCTGCGGTATATGCACAGATTATCCAGGATTTAAAAGATGCAGAATCGCTGCCTGCCCCGGCAGAATATAGCAGCAAAGATTTAGGAAGGGCAACTTCTGGTGCAGCTAAAAGTCTGTTGGCAAAAGTATACCTTACCCATAAAGAGTGGGCAAATGCAGCTCAAAAAAGCAAAGAGGTAATCGATAGTAAATACTATTCGCTGTTTGCAAATTTTGCCGATGTATTTAATGTAGCCACCAAAAATGGTAAAGAGCATATTTTCTCGGCACAGTTTGTAGGTAACGCTGGCTTTCAGGGCAATAGTTTGGCCAGCCGTTCGGCCCCGGCAGATGTGCCCGGTATTAATGGCGATTATGCCGATGCCTTGCATGCCGCTGGCGGTTTGTATGCCAGTTTTGCCGATAACGATACCCGAAAGGCCATCACCTTTGTTACGCAGATGGTAAGCCCTACAAATGGTCAGTTATACACCTTTTCACCGCAGTTTAATAAATATTACGATCCGGCTGTGGTGGGCAATCAATCGCAGTCTTCTAAAAATTTACCCATTATCCGTTATGCTGAAGTGCTTTTAATTTATGCTGAAGCATTAAATGAAGTAAATAATGGGCCAAATGCAGCAGCTTATGCCGCAATAGATGAAGTACGCCAGCGTGCAGGTATTGCAAAACTGGCCGATATTTCTCCGGCATTAACTGTAGATCAGTTTAGAGATGCTGTTTTTCAGGAGCGCAGAAAGGAATTGGTTTTCGAATATCAGCGCTGGTTCGATCTGGCCAGACGGGGAGCCGATTATTATGTGGCCACACTTAAAGCAGCCGGAAAAACTTTAGCGGCCAAGCGCCACATCCATTTCCCTATTCCGCAACGCGAGCTTAACCTCAATCCTAAATTAAAACAAAACCCAGATTGGGTAAACTATTAACCGTTTTACACTAAAATTTAATCGCATGAATTTTAAACAAAAACATTCCACTTTGCCCATAGCAAAAGCATGCCTGCTGGCCTTAGGCTTATTGGTTGTGCAGGGGGCATATGCCCAGAAAAAGCAAAAACCAAATATTGTACTGGTACTGGTTGATGATCTTGGTTTTTCGGATATTGGCCCTTTTGGCGCAACCGAGATAGAAACTCCAAATTTAGATAAACTCGCTGCAGGTGGCCTAAAACTGAAAGAATTTTACAACAATTCGATCTGTGCACCTACCAGGGCATCGTTGCTTACCGGGCAGTACCAGCACAAGGCGGGTGTTGGCTTTTTTAACAACAACCTTGGGCTGGCGGCTTATCAAGGTTTTCTGAACCGCGAATCGTTAACCCTGGCCGAGGTACTTAAATCAGGCGGTTACACTACACTCATGGCGGGTAAATGGCACGTGGGCGACGATCGGAACCAATGGCCGAACCAACGCGGTTTCGATCATTTCTTTGGCTTTGTTGGTGGTGCCAGCAACTATTACGAAATCGGAGAAAAAGGAGCTGAAACAGTGCCATTGGTTAAAGATAATGAACCGTATTTTCTGGAACCAGGTAAATATTTAACTGAAGAAATTACCAATAATGCATTAGGTTTCTTAGATGACCAGCAAAAAGCTAAAAAGCCATTCTTTTTATACCTGGCCTACAATGCACCACATTGGCCACTTCAGGCACTCCCGGCCGATATTGCCAAATATAAAGGTAAATATAAATTAGGCTGGGATTCGTTGCGCGTACAACGCTACCGCAATGCCGTTAAAAAAGGACTTATTGGTAGTGATCAGAAAATTGCCGCACACGATGATCAGGTAAAACCCTGGAACAAGTTAACGTATGATGAACAGGCATACTGGCAAACCCGCCAGGAAGTTTATGCCGCCATGATCGATCATGTAGATCAGGGTGTTGGCCGTTTGCTGGCTAAACTAAAAGAACTGAAGCAGGACGAAAATACATTGATCATTTTTATTTCAGATAATGGCGCTCAGGGTGGCAATGGTACAAGGCCTTACACCCAACGCACCACTGGCCCTGTAGGTACAGCCGGATCTTACGAAACACAGAACAGCAATTGGTCGCAAACGGGTAACTCGCCTCTTCGCAATTATAAAGGCGCGCCGTACGAAGGTGGCATTAGTGCACCCTTTATTGCCTGGTTTCCGAATAAAATCAAAGCCGGAACAATTGCCAAAGGCACCGGGCATTTAATCGATCTTGCCCCAACTTTTTACGAACTGGCAGGCATCAATTATCCAAAACAGTTAAACGGCATAACCAGCAATGCCCTCCCTGGTAAAAGTTTGTTGCCATTGCTTAGCGGAGTAACCGATACCGTGCAACGCTCAGTACCCTTGTTTTGGGAACGTGGTGGCAACAAAGCCGTACGCTGGGGCAAATGGAAACTCGTTTCTCCGGCAGGTTTAGCCGAAAAATATGAGCTTTTCGATATCGAAAAAGATAGGGCCGAAAACGCCGATGTAGCCGCTCAGCATCCCGAAATAGTAGCACAGTTAAAAGCCGCTTATGTAAAGTGGGCTGCAGAAAATGGGGTAGTAGATTACGAATTGCTTAAAACTGCACCAACCCGCCCTGCTCAGGGAAACAACCGCGGCAATCAGAATTTTTAGCATTAAATAAAGAAAAAGATGAACAAAGTAATATTAACATGCGTAGGCGCATTAATGGCCATTCAGGGTTTTGCGCAAAATGCCAGGCCGGCAAAGCCTAATATTATCCTTATCCTGGCCGATGATCTGGGTTATTCAGATCTTGGTGCCTATGGCTCAGAAATTAAAACACCCAATTTAGATCGACTCGCCAATGAGGGGCTTCGGCTAAAAGAATTTTATAACAATTCCATTTGTGCACCAACGCGTGCTTCCTTATTAACAGGGCAGTACCAGCATAAGGCAGGGGTAGGGTATTTCGCCAACGATCTGGGGCTTCCGGCCTATCAGGGTTATCTCAATAAAGAATCGCTTACCCTGGCCGAGGTTTTAAAAACCCAGGGTTACAACACTTTAATGTCGGGTAAATGGCACGTTGCCGGTAAAGATGTAAGTTTTCCCTGGCAACGCGGTTTCGATCATGTAATGATGTCCGAAAATGGAAGTTATTTCGATCAGGGCGATTACGAAGGGGGTAAAAAACGCGCATATACTATTGATGGGAAACCTTACCCATTAGAAGCTGGTAAATTTTACCAAACCGATGTAATTACCGAGAATGCGGTAAATTTTTTAGATCAAAGCGCTAAAGACAAACCCTTCTTCCTGTATTTAGCCTATACTGCACCACACTGGCCCTTACATGCTTTGCCTGAGGATATTGCCAAATACAAAGGCCGGTATGATAAAGGTTGGGATGTACTCCGTGCCGAAAGAATTAAAAAACAAAAAGAACTGGGTATTATTGATGGTAATTCTACCATCTCAGAAAAAGATGCCGATATCTATAACTGGAACAAACTATCGTTCGATCAGCGCAGTCAGTGGGCCAAAAAGATGGAGATTTTTGCAGCCATGGTCGATCGTTTAGATCAGGGCATTGGCCAGGTATTAAATAAGTTAAAGGCAACCGGAGCCGATAAAAATACCATCATCCTGTTTATTTCTGATAACGGTGCCCCTGCAGAAGATCTGGTAAAATGGTATAAAGGTGCTGTGCGCAATTCGGGCCAGGTGGGTACCATTGGTTCGTACGAGTCGCAAAGCAAAAACTGGTCTTATGCTTCAAATTCGCCTTTAAAAGCCTTTAAAGATTATATGTACGAAGGTGGCATCAGCTCGCCGTTTATTGCCTGGTATCCGGCTAAAATTAAACCGGGTACCCTAAAAAAAGGTACAGGCCATATTATCGATATTGCCCCAACTTTTTACGAGCTGGCTGGCGCTATTTACCCTAAAAGCTATCAGGGCATTACGCCGAATGCATTGGCGGGTAAAAGTTTACTGCCAGTGTTGTTTGGCAACGATAACGAACTGAAACGCGATGAACCGCTATTTTGGGAACGTGCAGGCAATCGCGCAGTGCGTGCTGGCAAATGGAAACTGGTATCTACCTGGCCAGGTTACAACTGGGAACTGTACAATTTAGAAACCGACCGCGGCGAAACCACCAATGTAGCCAGGCAAAACCACGATGTAGTAAGTAGGTTATCGGTAGCTTATTTCGACTGGGCTAAAAGAACAGGTGTGGTAGATTTTGCCACGCTAGAGGAGAAAGAGCCACAATCGATGAAAGAGTTCCGTAAAAGTAAGGTACAGGAAGTTGTATCAGAGGGTTTTGGTTTTTAATTGATTTTTTACAAATGTCAGTCTGAGCCTATCGAAGACCCCTATTGTAGCCTCCAACTCCGTTCCTAATTTAGGAGGGGTTGGGGGCTGCAATTAGAAGAAACAAAAAACATTGTTATCCTGAGCCAGCCTGCACTGAGCGAAGCCGAAGTGAAGAGCAAATGTTTTTTGTTTCGACTATTAAAAATACCTTCTATAACATGTTCCGATTTTCATCGGTAGGGCCGTAAGATTCAATTCTTCTCCTTTATTGATCGTTTATACCAATTTCATCGGCAGGTTTGGGTAGTCTGTAATAGTTCGTGCATTTTCATTTGAAAACGAACATTCATAACTCTGTGGGTACTGCAGCCCCGTTATGCACTCCAATCTTTTTATTGCAAATTTTACATTACCAGCAGCAAGAATAGGAGAGATGGCTCTTAAGCAATAAAAAGGATTTCCGCTGCTACCGGGTTTATGAACGAAGGGGTTGTGGTTCTTGGTCCAGTAACCCGCCTTGTAATAAAATTATCCCTAGCCAAAATATACTTAAAATATACAATTTTGGCTGATAATAAATAAATATCTGCAGCCAAAATATGTGTTTAATTCATTATTTTGGCTGTAGATGGTTGCAGCTTGTGTAAATAAATATTCGTCGACTCGGAGTTTATTAATCATGTTTGAGCTTAAAAGCAGTCGTTTTTAGCTATTATGAGCCAGGTTTGGCTTGTGAATTTCTGTTTAATATGCACTTGTTGTGTAATTAAGAAGCTAAAAAAATAATACATAAATGTGCATATGAATTCATTCTCGTTAATAATTCACCTATTCTGGGTCTGCTCCGATAGGCGGTGCCTCTTCCTGTAGTTTTACAATAATCTCTTTCATTTTAGGCAGGCCAAAATAATTGTGTTCTTCTATTATTTTAATCACCTCAGGATGCGAAACAGAAAGATTATATAACGAAGAGCCAGGAATGTTCCATACCAAAGATGATTCAGGAGATTTGTATTTTTCTCTAGCTGGGTTTTCGATATTAGCAATGTTGGCAACTATTTCAGCTTTTTCTACAGGCGTGAACTTTTTTGAGGGGTCTTCATCGAAAATTTTGTCAATATCTTCTGAATACAGGTCAAAAATATAACTTCCCAAAGCATAGATAAAACGATTATCTGTAGCACTGGTATTTTCTTCTACGTATTTCAGCAAGCCTTCCCTAATCTTTAATTTATTTTCACAATCTTTAACAAAAAACAGTTGCCCAATAAATTCAGGGGAAGCTGAGTGTTCTTTAAAAATTGATGTTAATGCCATCTTATTTATTTTTGCGTCTTTATCATAACCAAAATTGGCAACAAGCATTTTAAGAAATAATTTATCATTATTCAACAACCATGCTAAACTCGCCCTATCTTCATTAAATAGATACTTGTTACGATGAACAAAAGTTTCAAGATTCTTTTGTCTTTTAGAATCAATAGAGTCCACATCTTTCCATGGATAAATTTTAATTTTTTCACCATCAAAATCAGTTTTTGATAATGGTATTGTATTTTCAAAAGCAAAAATTTCAGGTGATTGATCTTTATAATTAACAATTTCAGGTAAAGCATATAGTTCTGTTAAAAAGTTCTCCTTTTTGACGATGTAGTATAAATAAGGGTTTAATTCAATTGAAAAATCATTTCTACTAAACCTTACTTCTTTATTACAATCGTTATCTGTGTTTAAAATGAGAAAAGAATTTTTTGAAGCAGGGTCGATAATTCTTCCGAAAACGTAATTTACTTTCTCAATAAATTTTCTCTCATCTAAAAATTTAAAACCGTTAGATTTTAGTTTTTCTCTTAAAATCGGTAATGTAGCAAACAAATCTTGTTCAGAATATTTATAATTAGGATAGTCCGTTTCGAACTTTTCTGCTGAAGCTCCAGCTTCAATTTGTTTTTTTAAAATTTCCATTGTCAATGTACTAGTATCTTGTTTACTGGAAGATTTATTATTGCTTTTACAAGAATAAAGTAGAATCATTATTGCATATATTACTATCTTTTTCATTTTCCTGTTCTAGTTGTTGATTCTGTTCCGATATCGGTTACACTATGCATTATTTTTAAATTATACTCTTCTTTTTCCGGCTTATAATCAGGTGGGATAACAAACCAGTCTATTACTGCCTTTGAATATTTTGAAACACTAACTTTTCTTGCCCCTGATACACCACCCTGATTTCCTCCTACACAATAGTAGTATTTTTCATCTTCACTAATACCGATAACAAAAGTTATATGTCCATCACCACCTACGGCTTGGTTTTGTCCATTTGGCTCAGCTAATTCATTACCATTCCAATCAATAACAGCTGCTGCTCCATAAATAGGTTTAGATTTTTTCCAAAATTGCCACATTGCAGCCCTACATGATAATGGAGGAGGCATGTAAGAAGCTTTGCTAAAGCACCAGCTCACAAATGCTCCACACCAATTTGTTCCTTCATTTAATCCTTTTCCATTTGTTGAAGAATTAAAATATTCGGTTATTCTTTTATTGTTAATCTCTCCTTTTACTGCTTGCTGGCCGATTTCATTTAATGCAAATATCATCCATGGAGCTTTTCTTCCATCTAACTTAATGTTTTCTATTTTCTCCCAAGTACATTCATTAACTTTGAATATTTTTGAGGTATAATTATCAAATGCATTTTGTTTTTGCGTATAACTGTCACCAACTTCATTGCTTACTCCCACAGAAACATTTTTATTTTTCAACTTGCCATTACTCTTTGCAATCAACCCATTCCACTTATAAAACGCCATTGAAGTTAGTACCGCAATTTTAATGTCCTTAGCTACAATATCAGAATTTTTAAGGATATCTACCTGCTCATATTTTAAAGTATAAGTGTTTGCTTTACTATAATTTTCTCTTCCTGTTAGTTGTATCAAGCCTTTTCCCCTAAAATTCCACCCGTCACCTTCCTGTGTATTACCAATTCTATTGTTTACATCTCTATTTTTATCAGCATAAGCCAGATTCGCAATCATTTGCGGATTTGCTTCATGATCTTTGGTTCTTCCGTATTTATAAGCGTCTTCTTTATGTTTGGTGAAATACGAAAAAGGCGGATTGTCCCTTTTCCCAGTTTTTTTATTTAAGTTACCGTTGATTAGCGTATCTGCACTGTAATTCATATTTTCTCCGCTTTTTACATGCAGTTTGGTTCCGGATTCTACCCTAATCTGGGCAAAAAAGTGCGCTTTAACCCAGCAGGTATTCATGCCGAGATCGGCCATGTATTTGTTGTAGGTGGTAGCAACTGTTGTGAGGGTGGCATCATCAGCATCTTTAAATATTTTTTTTAGTTCTGTTGTAGTAATGTCTTTATTACATCTGGGGCAATCGCCATGACTGTTACCTTCTTGTTTCCCTACGCCCACTAATACTTTCCCTCCATTTGCTGGTACATCATTCTTAAAGGCTACTAAAGTATTGCTTGTTCCTAAAAACTCCATTTCTTCTATCACGGCATAAAAACGATGCAGTTTTTCACTATAACTTTTCTCCCAGCTTTTGGCCAATATAAAATCAAACTCAACAAGACCGTTATCATTTAAAGGATATTCTTTATGGTGTACAAGCGTATCTTTCCTTAAATTGTCTAGCCCAAGGCGGCTTTCTTTTCTGTAAATTTTAACGGATATATTTTTTGCGTTTAGATTACGCGTGCGGATTCGGCATTTCATCTTGCTGCCGTATAGTGCTTGTATAACCGGTTTGTTGTTGATTAAAAACTCGATACTTACAATTTCTTCTTTGGTAACCAGCTTTAGTTTTTGTAGCGGTTGAGGAATATTCCCATTTAAGATTTCATATTTTTTATCAGTCGAGTATACTTTGAAGTAAAATGCTGTCCCTTCTTTTAGCAGTTTTCTATACTTATCTGCATTGGGGATGAAATTGTATTTCTCTAAATCTAATATTTGATTTTGAGGGACTCTGAACCCTGTAATTACATGGATAGCCCTCGTTTTGCCAGTGTGATCTAAATAACCATATTCTAAATTTACAATTAAACCTTCTGCCGCTTTAAATTTAATGTAGGCGTGGTTTAGTTCGCCCCAGCCTGTTTTTGTTTTTTTACCACCTTCAGGATATTCCCATTGTGCAAATATAATTTCAGGTTGGGCAACTGTTATTTTAACCGCTACTTTTGCGCTTGGTTGTACCATATATGCCTGTACGGTATACTCACCGGGTTCGTAAAATAGATGGGTTATGGTTTCACCTATTTTCGATTTAAAAGCTTCAACTGGTTTACCATCAGTATCTTTGCATATCCATTTTACGGCAGCAATTTCCTGCGGTAGCACGGGCAATATTTTAAAATGGTCTTTTACGCTAAAAGTTATCTCTTCTTTTATTCTTGTACTTTTTGTCGAAGTGGTGATTGAAGTAATACCGTTTTTTAAAGCCTGTATCTGTTTTGATTGTTTTGGAATACCATTAAAACATGCAGATACCACATAGCTACATTCTTCGCTACAGATTACCTGAGTAATGTTCCCTGTCGGGGTTAATAGCGTAGGGATACCAATCCCTCCTGTTTTGGTTACCTCCCAAGTAATAGTATTGATGTCGCCTGGTAGAGCCACGGACTGAAAAAGGCTTTGGAGCCTAAAGGTTACAGGTATATTTATTCTTACTTTTGTGCTTCCATCAACCGTGGTCACGGTTTCAATCTCGTTTTCTTTAATGGTGTAAGGCTTGGTTACGCTTTTATCACTGTTGGTTTTGCCATAAGCTTCAATTAAATAGGTGCCAGCTTTTTTAAAGGTAATGGTGAGGGTTTCGCCTGCATCGTTTCGCAATTGCATGGGGATACCATTTGTATCATAAACTATCCAGTTTACTCCTTGCTTATCTGCATCGGTTGGTTTGCCAACAAAACTGGCTTTAAAAGTAATAGGCGTATCTAGCGGTTGTTGATCGCCGTAAGATAAAGGTGTTATCGATTTTACTGTTGCACCATCTTCATCTTCATTTTTTGCTGCCTGTTCGATATGAATCAGTTCTTCCGTAAGCAGCGGACCATCAGCGGGCCAACTGCCAGCTTTGGCATTTTCTAATTCCTGTGCAGTAATATTGGCTTGCTGGCCATGTTGAACTATTTTAATATTTCCACCTTTTGCAGTACAAATGGCTGTGCTTTTGTTGGTTAATACATAAGTGCGGTCTGGCAGCTCTATTTTTTCATAATAATCTTTCCATTGCAGTTTGGCAATACAAGGTACAGGTTTACTGGGGTCGGGTACTTTGCATTGCCCAAAGTTTAGGTTAAGCACTTTGTTTTCTAAGGTGGTTGCAACAAATTTACTTTCACCACTGTCGTTAATAAGATATTTGTTATGGCTAAGTACGTTCATCTTTTTTGGAGCGGGATCTACCGCTTGATCGCAAGTGCATTTAGCCCCATGACATATCAATAGTTCGGTAATTTTTTCATTTTGTTTAGGCTCATCTATTCCTTGCCTGTCTGATGCTTTGGATACAGTTAGGTTATCTGTAATCTTACCATCTGTTAGGTTTTCTTCGTTATTTGTTGGTTCAACATCAGTACGCCAATCCATTTTGGTTAATTCTAATTGGTTGTTAAAATAATCTTTAGTTTTTTTATATAGCTATTATTTGCTATTAATAAATAATTGCTTTCTAAGGCATTGCACCAGCCAGTAATTGGATCTATCTGATAAAAGCCTTCGACACTAATTTCTGTTATATCATTATCTGTCTTCGCTTTTAACCAGCTATAAAATTCTGGTTGATCAACATTCTTGGTCCAGTTACCAGAAAATTTAATCAGTTTCTGGTTCTCTGATATTTGAAGTGTCCAATTTTCGTTGAACTGGATAGGGAACGGACATAAACCGTACACTTCTCTTTTTCGGCTAAAATTGTTTTCTACAAAACGGGCGTCATAAACTCCTCTGAAATATTCATTAAGAAATAAGTCTTGCTTGATATGTTCGGTTAGTGCTTCACCAGGCAATATTTTTTTATCAACTGCTATTAAGGTCGAATCAATCCAATCTCCAGTATAAGCATTAGCTACATTTTCTCTGATAGCCAGCCATTTTTGCCATAGCTCATTTTGTTTTTCTACGTTTACTGGCATTCCGTTAAAACCTATTTTTAAGGTTAATTGGTGTAATGCTGCAGAAATCTGCTGCACGAATAAATCAACATCGTTACCAGGTAAAGCATCGATCAAACTTTGTTTGCGTATAATTTCGATATGCTGATGGCCAGACCAAAAAGATGTTTTACCTGGTAAAATATCTATATCAAAAAGTTTAGAGGTATACTCATCTTTAAATGCTGTTTTTTCAGAGATTTCTACCTTGAAATGCGTATTTAAAGGCTTTTCCAAAGATTTATAATCAATTTTATTCATGGATATACATTTGTTCTTAGTTAATAACAGCAAGATCGGTTTACCCTGCTTGTTTTGAGGGCACGTATCGATCATATTTTATCTTATATTTACTTTGCAGAATTACTTCTTTTGTCGCATTAAAATTTATACCTCCTTGGGTAGAAAACCACTTAACACTTCCTATGTTTTCGGTGATGATTTTGCTGAGATATTTAATCGTTCCCATCTTAAAATAATTTAACCTTGCTACCGCTCTTATTCACGATCTCTTTGGCACTATGAAATTCAATATTCTCTTGGGTACTATTCAGATTAATCTGTTCGGCGGTTTTTTCGATATGTGTAGCGGTTTTATTAATACTATCATTAGCTACCATGGTAATGTTTTCGGCCATTAAAGAAAGATTTTCACCTGCATTGCCGCTTATATTTCCGCCTGCGTTGCTGTAGATATGTTCTCCAGCAGATATCGATACATTTAGTTCGGCATTGATATCTATATTTTTAGCCCGGATACTAATATTTTCGGGAGCAGAAATCTCAATACTCGCTGCACTAGTATCAAAGCGTATAATGTTCCGGTTTTTATCTGTAATGGTAATTGTTTCGGTGCCGACAGCATCATTAAATTCTATTAAATGACCACTTCTGGTTGCAATTGCTTTTAAATGATTATACTCGTAACCACCGGCGCCGTTAACACCATGAAACACACTGCCCAACACAATTGGTCTGGCGATATTTCCTTCTTCAAAAGTTACGGCAACCTGATCTCCAACTTCAGGTATAAAAACAAACCCCCTGTTTGTATTTACTTGCTCACTACTTCCTGCATCTGGGGCAATTACCCTCAGCCATTCGGTGATATCATTCGTTAGGCATTCCCATTTAAACTTTACTTTGATCCGGCCTTGCCCTTCGGGGTCATTATTATCCATTACATCTGCCAACAATATATCTGGGTTTGGCTTTTTATAGTTCTTTACCATGATGCGTTCGGTGGAGGCTGTCAAGCCTGTAAATGTATTTTGGTATCTGCCTGCAGCATCTATACGGTGATGAATGTTGGTAACCAGAAATTTACCTAGGCTTTCGGTTATAAAAGCATATTCCTGCCTAACACTCATGGCAATTTCAGCAATATTGCCAATACTTAGTTCGGCATTATCTCCTGTTGCACTGATTTTTAGAAGTTCTGATATGGTCGCTTTTTCTTCATTCTCTACATGGCTTTTAATGTCGTCACTATTATCTACACGGATGAGCGAGGGTTGGTTAAATGTTTTACTATAAGTGCGGTTCGAAGCTTGTATAGCATGAGCAAGATCGGGTATGCCATTTGTTATGCCTATGCTTTCACATTGTAGCATTTCATCCTGTTTAGAGTTATACATAAAGCGTTTATGCTTGATCGGTGAAATTTCCATGCCATATTGAAGACTTTGTACGTCTCGGCCATAAAAAAGCGTTACTTCTTTCTGCTCATCTGGTTTGCCAAAGTTGAGCTGTTTACCATCGTAGAAAAACCATTCATGATATTCGCCCGATAAGCGGTTCAGAAATTCAAAATCACTTTCTTTATATTGAATAAGATAATCGACAGGTTTTTTCCTGCTGGCATTGCATATAATTTTAAGGTCATTTACTGAGGTATCTTTTGTGGCTAGGGCTACAATTTCATTTAGATCTTTATCTAAGTAAGAACCCAAATCTGGGCCACGGTCTATTAAAATAGTAGGACTATAGCCACTTACAACTAAAACGCCATGGTAGCCATGGTTCTGTGCGAGTTCTACCTTGGTAACCAAACCAGCAAATTCTTGTAGTCTATTAACCTGATATCCGAATGAGGCTGTAAGTGTTTTGCCTACAAAATCGCGGCTATCGTCAAGATTGATTAAACTGGGCAAGCCAAACTGATTCTGCTTAAACCGAAGCTCGAAATAATGATGCCCGTTAAATTGTTGCTCCAGATCGAATGAATCAAAGTGTGTTATGGCTTTGTCTTCTATATTGATTTCGGTGATGAGTTTTTTTTCCATATAAAGGCTATTAGAAAAACAATAACTTAAACAC
The DNA here is from genome assembly GCF_049913135.1 of Pedobacter sp. R-06. Taxonomy (NCBI): domain Bacteria; kingdom Pseudomonadati; phylum Bacteroidota; class Sphingobacteriia; order Sphingobacteriales; family Sphingobacteriaceae; genus Pedobacter; species Pedobacter sp. R-06. The sequence continues at coordinate 1,691,054 of NZ_CP183977.1, forward strand.
GAATGCTCATCTTCTTTTTATTGCTGATGGCTACCCGCTCACAAACTTATTAGACAAAAGTTTAACCAAATTTTAATATTGCGTTAATGTTTAATAGGCAAGCGCTTGCTAAGCCATGGGTTTTATAAGATGAAACCCATCCTAAGCACCTCTAGAGCTTGTTTTTAAGTGTTTTGCTGAAGAGAAGCAAGTATAATTTTATAGAGTAAACGAAAGGAGTTTTGCTGACGTTGTTTCCCCATTTCGCGCTACCCTTGTGGAAATACTTCCTCATATTTTTATTAATTCTACAGTATGGCCTTTGTTAAAATGTAAAGCCTTTTAAATAGTGATAAAATAGGGTAGGCGAAAAGCTTTAGTTACCATTTGCCAGGCAATAGGCGTATGCAGCAAAGGCATTACAGCACAGCTTAAATAAGCGCAGTAAATAGATCATTTGCTTTGGGCTTGAATAATTGGTAACGCAAAAATTAGTCAATCGTTTGCGCTGATATTTATGTTGTAATGCTCATTTGCTTGTTCTACTTTTAAAAAATACAAATCAACAAAACCGAAAAAAACCAAAACAAATGCGTATCCATTTGCTTACAAAAACACTTGTTTTAGGGCTGTTAATAGGCTTATCTATTAATGGCTGGGCCCAAAAAGAAAACACCTTTGCAATAGGTGCCGAATCTTTTGAGCTTAATGGCAAGCCGTATGTAATACGCTGTGGCGAAATGCATTTTGCCCGTATACCAAAAGCAGAGTGGAAACAACGTTTGCAAATGGCCAAAGCCATGGGTTTAAATACAGTTTGTGCTTATTTATTCTGGAATATACACGAAAAACAGCCCGATCAGTTTACCTGGACAGGGCAGAGCGATGCTGCCGAATTTTGTAAACTGGCAAAAGAGGTGGGTTTGTACGTGATATTAAGGCCAGGGCCATATTCTTGTGCCGAATGGGAGTTTGGCGGTTTCCCCTGGTGGCTGCTAAAAGATAAGAGCATCCGTTTGCGCACACAACATCACTATTTTTTAGAAAGGGCCAAAAAGTACCTTTTAGCCGTAGGCAAGCAGCTTGCCCCATTGCAGATTAGCAACGGTGGCAACATTATTATGGTGCAGGTAGAAAACGAGTACGGCAGTTATGGCAACGATAAAGATTATATGAACATCATTAAAGCCAATTTACACGAAGCTGGCTTTACTGTTCCTTTATTTCATTGCGATGGGCCTTCGCAGTTAAAAAACGACCACCCTGAAGGTTTGTTCGCGGTGGTAAACTTTGGCAGCGGACCAGAAGCTAATTTTAAAGCCTTAAGGGCCATACAGCCTACAGGGCCGTTAATGTGCGGCGAATATTACCCGGGCTGGTTCGATAGCTGGGGCAGGCCGCACCACAAAGGCGATACCCAGCGCATTGTGGCCGAGTTAAAATACATGCTCGATAATAAAGCATCGTTTAGTATTTATATGGCGCACGGCGGAACAAGTTTTGGTACTTACAGTGGCGCCAATGCACCGCCTTACCTGCCACAAACCAGCAGTTACGATTACGATGCACCTATTGATGAAGCCGGAAATGCAACCGAAAAGTTTTACGCCATCCGCAAGTTATTTGCCAATTACCTTCAGGAGGGGGAGGTATTGCCCGATGTACCTGCGACAAACAAGATCCAGAAATTACAACCAGTAACATTCAGTTCAATCGCCATATTATCCAAAAACCTGCCTAAGCCTGTTTTAGCCGATACAGCCATGTTGATGGAAGATTTAGACCAGGATTTTGGTTGTGTGGTGTATGAAGCTAATTTAAATGCGGGCCAAAAATCGAACCTGGTGTTTAAAGACATTCACGATTATGCATTGGTATATATAGATGGTAAAAAGATTGGCGAACTGGATAGGAGAAAAAATAAATTCAGCATCGAAATTCCTGCCCGCCTGCGCAAAAGTGTATTAAGGGTTTTGGTAGAAGCCACGGGCAGGGTAAATTACGGTTACCAGATGCACGATCGGAAAGGGATCCATGGCGAGGTATACTTAACGGAAAATGGAAAACAGACTGTTTTAAAGGGCTGGAAAAATTATCCCATCAGGCTTGGTGAGGTAAATATTCCGCTCCGTTACGAAAAAATTGGCAATCAGCCTGCTGCAGCTGCTTTTTATAAGGGAAGTTTTAATGCCGATAAATTAGAAGATACTTACCTCGATATGGGTAAATGGAATAAAGGTTTAGTTTGGTTAAATGGAATGTGTTTGGGCAGGTACTGGAATATCGGCCCAACGCAAACCATGCTTGTACCGGGCAGCTGGCTCAAAAAAGGGAAAAATGAAGTGGTGGTGTTCGACCTCTTCGGAACCGAAAAACCGGCATTGAGCTTTTTAGATAAACCCATTTTGGATGTAGTGAACGAAAAACAGCCCGAGCTGCACAAAAAAGATAACCAGAAATGGGTTTCTGATGCACAGCAACCTTATGCCGAAGGCAGCTTTGCGAACGATAACAAATGGCAGCAGGTTAGTTTTAAACCTGTAACCGCCCGTTATTTTTGTTTGGAAGCATTATCTGAACAGAAAGGACAGCCTTATACCTCGGTTGCAGAGATTGTACTGCTTGATGATAAGGGGAACGAAATTCCGCGCAGCGACTGGAAAATAGTATATGCCGATAGTGAAGAACTGGGTGGCGATGATGGAAATGCCGCAAATGTTTTCGATTTGCAGTTTACCAGCATATGGCACACACAATGGGAATCTAAATCGCCAAAGCCACCACATCAGATCGTAATAGACCTGGGTAAAAACTACACCATAAAGGAATTAAAGCTATTACCCAGACAGGATAATGCCAATGGAAGAATTAAAGATTACAGATTATATTTTAACCAAAAACTTTTTAAAAACCTTTAGCCCATTAATGCGCTGTAAGTAAATGGGTTTTGGTGTTTAAAAGTGCGAAAGAATAGCAAGTAAAACGTTTGTTCAGTATTAACCGGATCAATTAAAAAACTAAACAATAAATATTAAATAACACAAATGGAACGTAGAGATTTTATCAAAAATGGTGCATTTACGGCTGCTGGTTTAACCATCCTGCCAACCGGAAGTTTATTCGCATCATCAGACAGTGGAAAAGTAAGATTAGGCTATATCGGTGTGGGTGCACGTGGTATGAGCCATATTTCTGAAGGCGCATTAAGAGACGATGTAGAAATTGTTGCAATTTGCGATACCCAGGAAAGTTCACTTAAAATCTGCCGTAATTTTATTGCCAAAAAAGGTAGACCTGCAGCAACAGAATATACCGGTGGCTTAGATGCTTATAAAAAACTTTTAGACCGTAAAGATATTGATGCCGTAATTATTGCAACGCCATGGCAGTTTCACCGCGACCAGGCAGTTGATGCCATGAAAGCTGGTAAGTATGTAGGTTGCGAGGTAATTGCAGGTTTAAGTGTTCAAGATCACTGGGATATTGTAAACACTTCTGAAAAAACAGGAATGCCTTACATGACCTTAGAAAACGTTTGTTACCGTAGAGATGTAATGGCGGCATTAAACATGGTTAGACAAGGTTTGTTCGGCGAATTGGTGCACCTTGAAGGTGGTTACCAACATAACTTAAGAAACGTACTTTTTAATAACGGTAAAGATTATTATGGTGGTGGGGTAGAGTTTGGGCCAAAAGCACTAAGCGAGGCACAATGGCGTACGCAGTTCAACATCGATCAGGATGGCGATTTATATCCAACCCACGGTGTTGGCCCTTTAATGCAATATGCTAATATTAACAGGGGAAATAGCTTTACCAGCCTGGTATCGTTCAGTTCTAAAGCAAGAGGTTTGGCCGCTTACGTAGAAGAAATGTCGCCGGGCCACCCTAATGCCAAAATCAATTATAAAAACGGTGATGTAACCACTACATTGATCAACTGTGCAAACGGCGAAACGGTAATGTTAAGTCACGATACCCACTTGCCTAGACCATATTCTATCGGTTTCAGGGTGCAGGGAACAAAAGGTCTATGGATGGATGTAAACAAATCAGTGCACATTGAGCATAAATCGAAAGATCATGCCTGGGATAAAGCTGATGAATGGTTTGCTAAATACGATCACCCACTTTGGAAAAAATATGAAGCAGAAGCTGTAGGTGCTGGTCACGGTGGTATGGATTGGTTTGTATTTAATGGATTTATCCAGGCGGTAAAACAGAAAAAACAAACACCTATTGATGTTTATGATTCAGTTACAATGAGTGTAATTACGCCACTTTCTACCAAATCGTTAAAAGAAGGAAATATGCCACAAAAATTCCCTGATTTTACAAAAGGAAAATGGAAAGATCGAAAAAATACTTTCGCTTTAGACGATAGCGGCTTTTAGTCTCGATTGCGGGTATTGCTTATGGCGTACCCGCATATTTAATACGCAACTTTATTCAGGTTGATCAAATGGTTTCCTGAAGCATTTTTATTCAAATATATATTAACATCTTATGTTTCAAGCAGTTTTAGGTGCTTATGGACTTAACGCAGAAAAATTTAAAATTGAACCTTTCGGCTCGGGCCTAATCAACCATACCTGGAAAGTTTATAGTGAGAAATTAGCCTATATCTTGCAAGAGGTAAATACGGAGGTTTTTCGCCAGCCTCAAAATATTGCTCAAAATATTGAGACGATAAAAAAATATCTTGATCAAACAGCCCCTAAATATTTATTTGTTGCCCCAATTGCGGCTGCAAATGGAGATGATTTTGTGGTTATTGACGATCATTTTTACAGGATTTTTCCATTTGTGGAAAATTCTTGCTCTATTGATTTTGTGCATGAGCCTGAGCAGGCTTATCATGCTGCTAAACAGTTTGGTAAATTTACCAGGATGCTTTGCGCCTTCAACGTACAAAAATTAAAGCCCACTATCGAAGATTTTCATAACCTGCCCTTACGTGTAGAGCAGTTTAAAAAAGCTTTAGAACAAGCTAGCGATGAAAGGATTAATGAGGCAAAGTTTGCTATAGAAGAGATTATCAGACATTACGAAATAGAAGAACAGTATGTACACATGGTAGATAGCGGTGCGCTTAATTTACGTGTGGTACACCACGATACCAAAATCAGCAATGTATTATTACAGGCCGAAACTGGAGTAGGCTTATGCGTAATCGATTTAGATACCGTAATGCCCGGATACTTTATCAGCGATGTGGGTGATATGATGCGTACTTATCTCTCAGAAGCCAATGAAGAAGAAAAGGATTTTAGCAAAATAGCCATTAGAGAAGACGTATTTGCCGCAATACATAAAGGCTACATGGAAGAAATGGACCAGGTTTTGGCCTTTACCGAAAAACAGTTCTTTATTTATTCGGGTAAATTTATGATTTACATGCAGGCGGTAAGGTTTATAGCCGATTTCTTAAACGGCGACATTTACTATAAAACGAATTATGCTGAGCACAACCTGGTGAGGGGCTTAAATCAGATCGATCTGTTGAATAAGTACATTGCCAAAGAATCGAAATTTGAAGAGATTATTAAGAAGATTAATGAAAATAGAGTAAGTGACGCTAAAACAATATTAAACTAATAAGGTAAAGGTAAGGTGTTCAGTTTTTATGCTTCATCGTTTGGGCTGGACATTCCTCTTACCTTTATTAAGTAGATTTCAAAAAAAGCATCATTTTTCCTGCAAAAGCCCATGGTCTGGACACATCTTTTAGGAACAGTTTTAGGCGTTTTGCTAGCTTCCTTTAATAAACCATAGGTTTTACCCAAGAACGCAGTCAATCCCAAGTGGCAGGAGAATCAAAAAAACAGTTGCAGAAAAGAACAAATAGTACTACCAAACCTTAAACGCAGTGGTTTTGTGTTCATTAGTGCTGATTCAAAGCTTTTAGGGGTATTGAACACAAACCCCGAAGATTCTGTGTTTATACGCAAATAATTTTTAACTTTATTTATTAAAGGCAGCTCTAAGCTAGCTTCATTAGGGCAGTTCATTTTTTAATGGCTGCTCTAACCATTTATTACCTCTTCTATCGCGATCTTATTATAGTCAATATCAAAGCGTTTATTGGTTTTGTATATGGTATATATAAGTCCGAGTATTTTTTTTTGTACGGCCACCACTGCCTTCATTTTGATCCCGTGTTTGGACACAAGGCGTACAAATATCGCTTTATGGTTTGCATTGTGCCTTATGGCTGTTATTGCCGGCATATGCATCGCTTTCCTTAAATGCCTGTTACCTCTTTTGGATATCTTTGGTTTTCCTTTTACAGAGGTTCCAGATTCCTTTAGCCTTACATCAAGCCCGCTATAACTTATCAGTTGCTTTTTGTTTTTTATCAGTTCAAATCCATTTGTTTCTGCAAGGGCAATTATGGCCGTTAATTTACCTACCCCAGGTATTGATGTGATAAGGTCTATCTTCTTAACCAGTTCTGCATCCTCTTTTACGGTTTTGGAAAGCTCGGTTTTGATCTCCAGTTCCTGTTTATTGATGAGCTGGATACGCTTGGATATTCTTTTTATACTGCCCTGGTTTGGGAATTTCTCCGACATCTCGGCATGTAGCTGATTTTTCAGTACTGTTCTATCGGCGATTAGCTGGTCTCTTTCACGGGTAAGTTGCTTAAGGTTTCTGAATATTTTTTTTGGTTGTAACCAGTCTTCCAGTTTCCGTTCCAGTCCAAACTGACATATCGCCTGCGAGGCGGTCCTGTCTGTAATTGTCCTTACATCCAATGTTCTAAAATAATTGCTGATCTTGTTTGGAAGTACAATACTGATCTGTTTTTCCTGATCTGAAAGATAATAAGCCAAATGTTCATGATAAACCCCGGTTGCCTCCATTACATATCGTACCTTAACATCTTTCACCGTCTTTTTCTCAACCCATGAGGTAAGGCTGCCAAAACCGGCTACAGTATTTGCAAATATTTTATAGGCATATATATCAACGCCTGTGTCGTGGTTCATCCTGCCGAGCGAGACCACTAATTCATTTTGTGCTACATCAATGCCTACAACCTGTTTTACAATTTCTGCCATAAATTTTAATTAAATTAGCAAAAGTGAGTTGTCTCCCTTCATCTTCTCTCCTGATTGGGTATCCTGGCTATACATCAACATATGTACGCCTTACATTCTGTTCAGACTCTAAAAGACAAGAAAGAGTGAGGTGCTATCTTCGGGAGAACATGCTATATAAAAGCTGTTTAGGCTCAGATCCACTCTCACTCTTTTTCACTTAAGTATTCTAATTTATCTCTTTTTCGATTTGAGAACAAACATAGGAGGACTCAATCAGCCAAAAAAACACAAACAAAAACTGATTAAACAAAGTGCTGCTGTTTTTTTGATGAGCGTTGGCGGTGAGGAGCCACCTTGCCGGATTGACAAAGCGTTTTGGGTACTTTGGCGCTCCAAAATGCGCCAGCATTCTTGAGCACAAATAAAAACAATGTGATTTGCGAAAAACTACCATGCCCCGCGGCATAGAGCGGAAAAAATAATTTCAAACTAATTGCTCAAAATAGCTTTATTTTAACAAATAAAGCGCAAACGTTTGATAGGTTAAACCAAACTGGTTGTGAAAGGGTAGAAGCAAGCCATTAAGCCCGCTGTTCTTCGCCAATTGTTTCAAAATAATCTTCTTCTTCTGTTTCATAGACGCCTAACTTATTAATTTTAAATACCCAATACTTCATTAGCGGATAGTTAAAACCATAAGAAACAATGCTATCGATTAAAAGCCTGCCAAGTTTATAATCCAGATTTAAACTTCGGTGCAATAAGTAGGTGCCAGCTGATTTTAGTGAAATACTCCCCAAAACCACGGTGAAAAACCGGATCAACTGGCCGCTTGTAGAACTGCAATAACCATCGTTGCTTTTAAATGCCCAGAAACGGTTAATGCAAAAGTTAACCATCCCACCCATGGTGCCAGAAATCAAGATGGAAATGGTAAAATGAATATGCAACCATTCTGTTAGCAAAATCATTAAACCATAATCAGTAACGCCACCAGAAAAAGCCGATACCTGTGCTTTGAGGAAAAGTTTAACAGATGCCCAGGTCATTATAGCTTCTCCTCCTTATCTTTAACGTCTCCGGCTTTCAAAAGTTTAAACGTATCGATAATATTGAGCACCAATAACAGCGATACCATAACAATAGCGAAATAAGTAATGGCCCCGGTAAATAAGGTTTCGGCAATTAAGATAAGCGAAATAATTACGCGTAATTCTGTTGGGCCTAAATAGCCAGAATCAATTTGGTAAAAGCCTGTAATTTTATAACGCAGTTGAGAAATAATCATCGACCAACCGTACAATACCACAAAAAGAAATGCGAAAATCTGTGTATTACCATCAGCGTAATAATAATAGCCCAAACCGATCAGAATAATGCTGAGCCAATCCATCACAATATCGAGTGCAAAGCCATACCATTTCCGTGGGATTTTACGAAAGTACGCCAATCGGCCATCGAGCGAATCGCCAAGCCAGTTGATCATAAAACCAAATATTCCGATCAGCAAATAACTTTTCGCATAAAAACCAGCCAAAATAAAGCTTAAAAACACAATCAGTGATCCGAACATGCCAATCCCTGTCATCGTATTGGGTGTAATCCACGTAGGAACCCTTTGAAGCAAAAATAAGATCAGTGCCTGTTCGACTTTTCTTAAAATATTTGTCCTTTCGCGGTCTGCAAATACCCTTTTGCCATCTAAATGGTCTTCTTTTAGTTTAATAATAGCCTCCAATTTAAGTGCCGATCAAAATTACGCCAAAGAGAACAGCTGTTTCTGGTCGGTAAAATTTTAAACTGATCTTCTTCGGAATACCTTTAGAATAATCAGCCATTCGCTTTAGCTTCCCCGATCTGACCAGGTAAGTAAACAATAGGGCAAATAACATAAATTTATTTTACAATTCCGGCGAAGCGCTGATAAAATACTGTTGGACTATTCTCATTTTTTGGGGCATACTTACCAGCAATAATTGGAATGTAGATTACACGTCTTCTGCTTTCCTCCCCTCGAATGGCCGATTCTGCCACCCTGTGCCACAGTCTTCCATCATGGATGGTTAAATCTCCTGCTTCTGGCAATATCGATACCTCTTCAGCATCAGGTTTATTATCCAGAAAATATTTTTTGCGAAAGAGCATTTGGTAAATACTTTGTTTATGGGTGCCAGGGATAATTTTTAATCCACCATTTTCAGGCTTTAAGGTACTCAGATGAATGCCTACATTTAGCATCGGATTCAGTTTAGTGCCGTAGAAAATATCTCTTAAACCATCCGTATGCCAGCCCATTTTACTGAATTTGCTTTCTGGTCCGTTAATGTAGTGGTTAAATACCATACCGTCTTTTTCTTCAGTACCTAAACGTGCGCCATCGCCAGCCAATTGAAGCAATGCGTTAAAGCGTGGATCCAATAAGAGGCCACTTAGCGTTTGATGCTGTTGGTTAATAAAAGCAAACCGTTGCACAATTGCTGAGCCATCAAGATCTTTTCCGTATTTAATTGGTACGCCGTTTATTTTTTTAATATCTTCCTGTATCCATTTTTGTTCTACTTGTTTAGAAGCGTCGATAATGGAAGAAACTGTTTCGGGTTTGATGAAATTCTTGAAATGGATAAACCCATTTGTATTAAAAAAATCAAGCTGTTCTTGTGTTAATTTTTCAGATAAGGTAAAGGTTGGATACGATGTGGCCATGTGTAAAAATTTAAAAGATTTAGGAAAAAGATAAATTGGAGGTAGAGTTATGCGCAGCAACAGCACATTCGCATGGGCGAGTGGTTCGGTACTGGAGGAAAATAAAACGCGTTTGTTTTATTCGACATAGTCTATAGAATTAGTAGTATTTAATACAAACGTAACATATTTTTAATATTCCAAAGAATTTTATTTGAAATTTTTTAAAATATTTTTTTTTGGGAGGGGGTTGCGGTAGGGTAGAGCTGTGCAAATAAAGGACGTTGGAGCCGTTTTATTGTAATTCTGCTAATAGTGGTGTTGGATGTTATCATCCGACACTCATACATCAACCAAGATAATTTATGGAAATGAGGTATATGATCAGTCTGATGAAAACATCAGCTGCACAACCTCATGATATTAGATGCTACTAGCTGAAAATCAGATCTGTTATCAAATTGAAATAGATCTTTTAGTATTTGGAGCGCAATTGCAGTAGTAATAGGTTATTTTGTTCCCGTTTTCCGCTTATACGCTTCGCTTCGTCGTGCCTCCTTGCTGTAGGGTAGCGCTTCAATCGGGGCTAGATGGCCTAAACAGTATTTCATTTTTAGGGTTGTATAGTGCACTCACCTCTGTTCCTAAACCTGATTGACGGGAAAAGCTCCCGATTTTTCATCGGGACTTGTACCAAAAGCAGGACTGCAAACCGCCAAGAATAACTGCCCTTTCCTTTCCAAACAACCAATAGTATTATATCTGTGGTGTTGGATGTTACCATCCGACACTCATACATCAACCAGGATAATTTATGGAAATGAGGGTATACAATCAGTCAGATGGAAACATCTGACTGCACAACCACCAAATAGTATTATAGCTATTTCTAGCCATCTCAGGAATTCGATTTTACCATCAGACAATTTAAATATTAATGAAAAAAGTATTTTTTACATTCAAAGCTTCTGACTTCTGACCCCTGACTTTCGGACTTTTTAAGTCTTATAAATCCCTGCGGCCATTTTTTCGATAAATCCCTTTGGCAGAATCCTATTGGCGTATACACTGATGATATTGGTAAAACCCGGAATAATTTCAGATTTTTTGGCAAACATTCCTCTTAGCGCTATTTCAGCCACCTCTTCAGGCCTCATGTTAAACTTTTCGGCCATTTTGTTAAAGGCGTCCAGTCCAGCCCGGTGAGCAAAACCAGTATCAACAGGGCCTGGACTCAGGCAGCTTACGGAAACCGGACCATCTTTAAGTTCGAACCTCAAAGCCCTTGTAAAAGATAAAACAAAAGCTTTAGTCGCCGAATAAATGGCCAAAGTTGGTACTGCCTGGTAGGCTGCAGTACTGCAAACGTTGAGTATATAAGCTTTTTTTTCTGTTGAAAGGATTGGAAGCAATAAATGGCACAATGAAGTTACCGTAGTCATGTTCAACTGACACATTTCTAACTGGGCACTTAAATCCAGTTCTTCAAATTTTCCCCATAATCCATAACCTGCATTATTAATCAGGATATTAATGGCGTAATTCTTTTCTGTTATCCAATTGTATACTGCTTTTGGAGCTTGAGCCTGGCTAAGGTCGATTGACAAGATATCTACTTCAACACTATATTGGTTTTTGATCTCTGTTTGTAAAGCGCTTAATTCACCACCTGAACGGGCAATAAGCAACAAGTTGATTTTTCTCCTGGCCAGCGCAATGGCCATAGATTTTCCAATACCTTTACTGGCTCCGGTTATCAGTGCGTACTTCATCTTTGTTTCCAACATTTTTTACTACAAACGGTTTAACGCAAATATCAGATAAATTAAATCTTATGACTTATTTATTTTAAAATGATGAATGATTAAACACCATGTAGGTATCTTTTTTGAGTTATTATTTTTAACAAGTCTAAATAATGCTAGCTTTGCCGAAATTTAAAAATTGCATGAAACTCCAATACATAAAATTTTTCGCCGCTACGCTTATTCTTTTATCCACAATTCCCCTCTTTGCGCAAACAGGAAAGGGCACACTTACTGGACAAGTTGTCGATTCGTTAGGGAACAGCATACCGTTTGCCAACATACAGGTTAAAAAACAAAATCTTAAAACCACTTCAGGTAAAAACGGTGCATTTAAGTTAACGGATGTTCCGGCAGGAAACCAACAGATCAGTATTTCGATTACTGGTTACGATCAATTGGAACAGGCCGTATCGGTTACTGCAAACGATACAGTTCAGGTAATTTTTGTTTTAAAAGAGCAACGCTCAGAACTTAACGATGTAATTGTTTCGGCAAGTAGACGACCTGAATCTTTGTCGCAAACACCATCTTCGGTAACGGTGCTTACAGCAAAGGAATTAAATACACAATCTACAATTAGTCCGAATTTAGCCAATATACTATCTTACAGCGTACCCGGATTGGGTTTTTCTACCAACCAAACGGGTAACTCTGGTCAAACTTTGCGCGGTAGAAATGTTTTGGTATTAATTGACGGTATTCCGCAATCTACTCCATTAAGGGCAGGAGGAAGGGATATCCGCAGTATCGATCCTTCGGTTATAGAGCGTGTTGAAGTTATTAAAGGTGCCACTGCCATTTATGGTAATGGTGCAGAAGGTGGTTTGATTAATTACATTACTAAAAAAGCCGATAAAGGAAAATCATTCGGAGGTTATTCTCAAGCCGGAATTACAGGAAACTTAAAAGGCGATAGCACCATAGGTTACCGCTTTTCGCAACAGCTTTACGGCAAAACAGGTAAGTTCGATTACCTGGTAAGTGGTATGTTCGAAAAAACCGGCGTTTTCCGCGATGCTGAAGGCATGGTAATTTCGCCTGAGTATGGTTTAGGGGAGACTAAATCTTACAATGGCTTTGTAAAACTGGGATATAACTTTACTCCAAAACAGCGTTTGCAGGTGATGTATAATTATTTCAGTTCCAGACAGCATTCTAAATATTTAACCAAGGAAGGCGTTTATGGTCAATCGCCGGCTATTGGTATTTATGGAACAAGACTGGGCGAAGATGAAGGAACAAGGTTTAACCATAATGCCAATTTACAATACACCAATCAGCAGATTTTCGGTAAAACAGATTTAACAGCCAATGTATATTATCAGGACTTTTATACCATTTATTCTAACTCAGCATCATTTTTCGGCAGTGGCCAATCGGCCATTACTTCAACAAAAAAGGGTGCAAGGGTAAACCTGAATACACCTTTTAACATTGCAGATCGGTTACCAATGCAATTGAACTATGGCTTGGATTTAATGAACGATAAAACTGCTCAAAGCTTAACAGATGGCCGTTTGTGGGTACCTAATATGAATATGGTGAACTTTGCACCTTACTTACAGGCCTCTGCAACTTTCATTAATGATTTAACCATAAAGGGTGGCTTAAGGGTAGAAAATATTAACATTGATGTAGACGATTTTAATACCCTGGCTACCGGTGCAAACGGTGCAGGAAGTATAGCGGTGCAGGGCGGTAAATTAAATTACAATGCTTTGGTATTTAATGCTGGCGCTCGTTATTCTAAATTCAAGTTTTTTAATCCTTTTATCAGCTATGCACAATCTTTCTCGGTGTTCGAGCTGGGAAGGGTGTTAAGGGCAGCAAAAAGCAATACCTTATCGCAGTTAGAAACTAAACCAATCATCGTAAACAATTACGAAGCTGGTTTTAGCAGTACCATAGGTAAATTGAATTTCAGTGCTGCTTATTATTACAGCACTTCTAAACTGGGTGCCAATCTTTTAGAAGTTAATGGAACTTACATCTCTCAACGTATTCCCGAGCGCGTATATGGATTTGAAATCCAGGCAGATTATCAGGTTCTACGCGATTTGAGCATTGGTGGTAATTACGCACAGGTAGAAGGAAAAGGCGACGTAGATGATGATGGTAATTTTAACGGAGAGAAAGATGTATATTTAAACACAACCCGTATCCCACCATCAAAAACCACCGTTTACCTTAAATATTCAGGTATTAGAAACTTAAGTTTGGATGTAAACTGGATGCGTGTGGGAAATCGCGACCGCTTTAAAACCAATGCGACAGGTAAATATTTAATTGGCGAAGGTCCGGTAAAAGCCTTCAACTTATTTAATGTTGCAGCAGTATATCAGGTTACACAGCCTTTAAAACTATCGGTAGGTGTAGAGAATTTATTGAACAAGGTTTATTATCCTGCCATTTCTCAATTTTATGGCAGCAATGTAAATTATGTGAGAGGGAATGGTCGCAGATTTAACCTATCACTAGGCTACGCTTTTTAAACAATGAAGAACAGGAATTTTAAAAATACCATCAGGAACATTCATCTCTGGCTCGGCCTGGCGACTGGCCTGGTTGTATTTATTATTAGTGTAACTGGCGCATTGTATGTTTTTGAAGAAGAAATCAGAGATTTTACACAAAAAGATTTTCGCTATGTTGCGCTTCAACAGAAGCCTTTTATAGGTTTAGATCATATCATTTCAAATTTCGAAAAGTTATCACCCAAAGACGAGCTAAGGCTAGTCAGAATTGAAGATGGGTTTTCAAATGCAACGGTAGAAATTACCACCAAAAAAGGTATTGTTTATTATTTTAATCCTTATAATGCCGCCTTGGTAAAAAAAGGTGGCGAAGATTGGCTTCAAGTTGTAGAGCATATCCATACCTCTCTGTTGCTGGGAAAAACAGGAAAGTTTATCATGCAATGGTCGGTGGTTATTTTTGTGCTGATGCTGATTACGGGACTGGTACTCTGGTTTCCTGGTCAAATGCGATTATTAAAACAATCTTTAACCATTAAAAGAAAAGCCTCGTTTAAACGGTTAAATTACGATTTGCACAACGTATTGGGCTTTTATGCATCGGTTGTGCTATTGATTACTGCTTTGAGTGGTTTGTATTTTGCTTTTAAGGAGGTAAAAAATGCAGCTAGCTTTTTTACCGGGAGCAAATTAGGACAAGGCAAAGCGATCATTTTAGCCAAACCTACACACATCGATCCGGTACCTGTACGTTACAATAAAATTTATACTGAAGCTAAAATTAAATACCCAGGAGCTATTTCCACTAGTTTTTCGCTGCGTGGTAAAGGCGAACTGCGATTAAGAATGATTTATCCCTACCGTTGGGCACGCAACCAGAATACCTTTTTTTATGAGGAAGCTACAGGCACAATGATCAGGGCTAAACTGTATAAAGATTTTAACGGGGCCGATTTAATAGAAGCCACCAATTACGATCTCCACACAGGTAAGCTTTTAGGATTACCAAATAAAATTCTTTCTTTTATAGCGGCTTTGGTTGCGGCGAGTTTGCCGATTACTGGCTTTATCATCTGGTGGAAGAAAAGGAAAAAGCCCAGAAAAGCCAAAGCTATTCTTACCTCAAAGTAAACGTAGTATCTAAATCGCAGTGAAACCAGTTCTGTGTTAAAACCTGAAGTCATTTATTAAGCTGCTCAGCATATGCTTTAAGCTGGTTGAGTCCCGATTGGCAGAATTCCTGTTGCATGGTTAAATCAAGGTTTGCAACGGGCTCAAAGATTTCGGTAAGCGTAACGGGGTTGTTTCCTGTAAAGGTGATCAGGCTTTTCCGATCATCGTCTAATGTATAAGCAATTCGCTCATATTCAATAATTTCGGTGTAGGTTCCTTTAAAATCGAAATTTTCGGTTCCGTCTTTTTTGGCCATAACATATAAAAAACCACCTCCTTCTACCAGATTATTTTCAATTTTCTTGTTGATCCATTCGTCTGATGGAGCATTCCATTTGATGATGTGTTCGGGTTCATTCCAGATTTTCCATACCAGGTTAACCGGTTGATTTATCTCAATACTGGCTGTTAAAGCATTTTTGTTCATATAGGCTAAATTATATTCTAAATTAACTGTTCATGGTCTGCTTTTAGGTGGCCATTAAAGACAAATAAGAGGCTATTCGGGTAATTTATTGATGTGTAATATTTTTGGATTTCAGCCTGAATATAAAATAACATTCCTACGGGTTGTATTAACGGTATTATTTTTATTGTTTTTCTTTCAGTAAAGCTCCTAATCTATATTTTAGTTGCATAATGCGCTTAATAATCCATTTGAAGAAGTTTAACCTAAATGAGGATTTAATTGGCCTTATAATTGTTAAGAATGAAATCTTTTGCTTTTCCTAAGTATTAGATTTTCCATAAATGAATAGTCCGAAATGTCAGATAAACGAAACTATGATGCAGAATTCTGCGGAAATTTACCAATTCACCACATTAATTCCATTCAGGATTATGGATATTTAATCGTACTGGATAATAAAACGTTGAATGTTATACAAATCAGCGAAAACTTAAGTACAATTACAAATGAGGCACCAGAGCAGATGATGGATAAACATTTATCGCAATGGTTTAGCCAACAAGACGTAGATAATATTACTAAACTGATTAAAGGAGACGCAAAAGACAGAATTCCAGTTAATCTGATGTTTGGTAGTGATGATAATCAATTGAATTTCAGTGGTTTGATTCATGTTAAAAATGACTATACCTTGTTGGAAATAGAAACTGCTTTAAAGGATGGCCAGAAAAGTTTTTCAGATGTTTTTCAAGAAGTAAGACAGTTTATTTCTGCCATGGAGAGTGCCTCTACGCTGGAGGAAGTGTGCAATGTTGCCATTAAGCAGTTACGTCAGGTTTCAGGTTTCGATGGAGTAAGAATGTATCAGTTCGATTCTGCCTGGAACGGGACGGTAGTTGCAGAGGAAATTTCGGGGACATTGGAAAGTTATCTTGGACAAACTTTTCCGGCTTCTGACGTACCTAAACAAGCAAGAGCACTTTACCTTAAAAATCCTTTCAGACTTATTTCTAACCGCGCGTATAAACCTGTTAGATTGTTTCCTGTTATCAACCCTTTAACCAATGCCTTTATCGATTTATCTGATTGTAATTTACGCGGTGTTGCAGCTGTACACCTGGAATATATGCAGAATATGAACGTGAGCGCATCAATGTCAATCAGGGTATTGCATCACGACAAACTCTGGGGGCTAATTTCATGTCATCATATCGAACCAAAACATCCGAATGTAGATATGCGCTATCTTTTCGAATGGCTTTCGGTAGAAATTTCCAATCGCATCACGGCCATATTAAGCCAGGAAGATTATCAGCAGTCTGCTTTCAGACTTGAAAAACGAACTATAATAACTGATCTTATTTATTCGAAAGATGACATTATCGAAGGCTTGCTCGACGATGAAAACTTAAATATTCTTTCTTTGTTTAATGCAGGCGGAGTGGTAGTGAAGATGGGTAACAGAATCGAATCACGTGGAGATGTACCTGATAAAAGTGAAGTATATAACCTGATGTTATGGCTTGAGGGAAAAGAAACTGAAAAGGTATATACCAGTGATCATTTGAGTGGGGTGTATGAGGAAGCGAAAGCATATGAAAAATTTGGAAGCGGGATTTTGGTTATCCCGATTGACGGCCGGAATGGCGATTATATCATCTGTTTCAGGCCTGAGGTAATACAGCAGATCAAATGGGGGGGCGATCCTGAGCAGGTGATCAAATTTGATAAAGATGGCAAAAACTATCACCCGCGAAATTCGTTTAAGCTTTGGTTACAAACCGTTTATGGACAATCGTTGCCCTGGAGCAATAATGAACTGGAAATAGCCGAATCCTTAAGGAATTTTATATTTGAATTTAGAACAAAGCAACTTTACAATTAGCTTAATGGAAAAAAAGCAGGAATCAGCATTGAATAAGCGTTACGATAAATACATTGTTGCCATTGGTGCATCTGCCGGTGGCTTGGAGGCCATTCATGAATTCTTTGACCACATGCCGGCAAATTCGAGTTTTTCTTTTGTTGTGATCCAGCACCTTTCTTCCGATTATAAAAGTTTATTGGTAGAGCTTGTAGGAAAGCACACCCATATGAAGGTGTTCGAAGCAGCAAATGATATGGCCATCCAACAGGATTGTGTATATATCATTCCTAATAATAAACTTATGACTTTGGTTAGGGGGAGACTTAAGCTTGCTGATAAATCGCAGATTAAGGCACCTAATACTGCAATCGATCATTTTTTACATACCCTGGCAAAAGATAAAAAAGAGAAAGCAATTGCGATTATCCTTTCAGGAACTGGTACCGATGGTACCAAAGGCATACAAAGCATAAAAGAAAACGGTGGGATGGTTATTGTTCAGGATCCGGGGTCTGCCAAATTTGATGGTATGCCCAATTCAGCCATCGCATCCGGCAATGCAGATCATATAATGGTTCCTTCGAGGATGCAGGAAGAACTTTTTAGCTATGTAAATGAAGAGCCTGTTAAAGTGCTTGAAAATGGTAAAGTTAATGAAGAGCTGCTCGACGAGGTTTTTAAACTGGTACACAACATTAGTGGTAATGATTTTAACCTGTATAAAACCCCTACTATTATCAGGCGTATTGGCCGGAGAATGAACGAAAGAGGTATAAAAAAACTCGACCGTTATGTCGATTTTTTGCATAACAATACTGATGAAGTAAAGATTTTAGCGCAGGATTTCCTGATTGGCGTAACTAAATTTTTTAGAGATGAGCAGGCTTTCGTACAGCTTAATGAGTTCGCCATCCAAGATATTGTTAATCGGAAAGAAAACGGCGATGTAATCAAAATTTGGGTTTGTGCCTGTAGTACGGGGCAAGAGGCATATTCTATTGCGGCACTTGTAGACGATTGCGTTGTCCGGTCGGGCAAAAAGATCGAGATTAAAATATTCGCTTCTGATATTGATGAAAAAAGTATTGAGATTGCCTCTCGTGGCGAATACCCGGTGTCTGTAAAAAACGAAATACCCGTTAAACTTTTTAAGAAGTATTTCGTGCAGGAAGGGAAGCATATTAAAGTTGTTGCGAGCCTGCGCAAACAGGTTGTTTTTGCCAAACATGACGTAATTAAATCGCCTCCTTTTATTAAAAATGATCTGGTTACCTGTAGAAACATGCTCATTTATGTAAACGGCATTCTTCAGGAAAAAATCCTTTCCATATTCCACTTCTCCCTGCTGCCAAATGGATATCTGTTTCTGGGATCGAGCGAAACTGCTTCTTCCATGAAGGCTGGTTTAACAGAAGTTTCGGGTAAATCGAAAATCTATAAAAAAACCGGAAAAATCAATTATTCCTCTTACAATACCTATAATACGGGTGCTAAGGCTGCAATTGGCCAGGAACGTAAAAAAGTCGGTAACACCGATGCGCTACAAAGTCCGTTAGAAAAACGTTTGGTCGATTTTCTTTCATCAGATCTGGGTTATGTTGCGGTATTTATTGATAAAGCGTACATCATGCAGGATGCTGTTGGCGATTACCGTCAATATTTATCGCTTCCTGAACAAAGTATCGAACTCAATATTTTAAAGATGGTACCACGGGAGGTATCTATCGTGCTCAATACCGGGTTGCGGAAAGCCTGGAAAGAAAATAAAAAGATTGAATTAAAGAAGATCCGTTTTAAACAGATTACTAAAGATATTTTTGTAGATATTTCCATTATACCAGCATCCCCGGTTCATACCAATGGTTTTACCATGGTAGTTTTTGCAGAACATGTTTCAGAAATAGTTGCCGAAAAGGATGAATTTGTTCTTTCAGGCTTTCATGATGCCAACCAATCTGAATATGTATTTGAACTGGAGGCCGAACTTAACGAAACCCGCTCGAACCTGCAGCTGGCTGTAGAAGAAATGGAAACCACCAACGAGGAACTCCAATCGAGCAACGAAGAACTCCTTTCTGCCAACGAAGAGCTACAATCCAGCAATGAGGAACTTCAATCATTAAACGAGGAATTACATACCCTAAATACCGAACACCAGTTAAAGATCAAAGAACTGATCGAACTAAATGATGATTTGGATAATTATTTTAGGAGTACCGATATTGGTCAGATTTTTCTCGACGCCGGAATGTTTATCCGCAAGTTTAATCCTGCGGCAGTAAGTATGGTGAATCTTATCGAATCTGATGTTGGCAGGTCTATAGAACATATTTCGAACAATATTAAGGCAGAAAATCTAATCAGCGATATTAAAAAGGTGCTGCTTAATGGGCATGTAATCGAAAAGGAAGTACAACTGAAAAATAATACCCGATGCCTGATGCGTGTAATGCCTTATTTAAGAAAAGATAAGCGGGCAGATGGTGTGGTAATCTCTTTTGTAGATATTTCCAGAATTACAGAACTGAACAATATCATAAGCGGTGTTTTTAATGCGAGCCTCAATGGGATTTTGGCATTTAAAGCTGTGAGAGATGCTAAACATTTTATTGTAGATTTTGAGTGCAGCACCTATAACGATTCGGCGCTAAGTATTTTAAAGAAGAACAAATCGGAACTTACCGGAGCCAGGTTGATGAAAATGATTCCTGAGCTTACTGTAAATAATCTTTTTAACAAATACGTGAGTGTGGTAGAAAACGGCAAGGTGCTCGAAACAGAACTTCAGTTTTCTAAAGAACAATGGTTACAGCTAATTGTGGTAAAAATGTCTGATGGTTTTGTAGCTACATTAACCGATATCAGTCAGCAAAAAATGGTTGAACATAAGTTGAAAAAGAATTATAACGAACTTTTAGGCACGCGCGAGAACCTGCGTCAACTCAATACCGATCTCGAACTGAAAGTGAAAGAGCGTACCATGAAACTCTCAGAAAGTGAAGAACGTTTCAATCTGGTGTCGCATGCCACAAACGATACCATTTGGGACTGGAATCTAGCCCATAACACCATGTGGCGGAGCGACAATTTCACCTCTATGTTCGGTTATCAGAAAGATGCACACACCGAAAATATCGCATTTTGGTTCGATAAAATCCATCCCGATGACCGTGAGCGTGTTAAAGCGAGTGTTTATGAAGCCATTAACCATAACAAAACCCAGTGGACGGCCCAGTATCGTTTACAAAAAGCAGATGGCAGTTATGCTACATTGCTCGACCGCGGAAGTATCCTGTTAGATAATCTGCATACCCCTTACCGTATGGTTGGTTCTATGGTAGATATATCAAAACTGGTAGATACTGAGGTGAGATTGAACTCGACAGAACGCAAGTTTAGAAAGATATTCGAATCGAATGTAATCGGAATTTTGTTTAGCGATATTGAAACCGGGCGGATAGAAGATGCTAACGATATCTTTTTAAAACTTTTAGGTTAT
Source organism: Pedobacter sp. R-06 (assembly GCF_049913135.1). Lineage (NCBI taxonomy): Bacteria > Pseudomonadati > Bacteroidota > Sphingobacteriia > Sphingobacteriales > Sphingobacteriaceae > Pedobacter > Pedobacter sp. R-06. The sequence continues at coordinate 1,711,991 of NZ_CP183977.1, forward strand.
TCGCGATCTGATTTCGAAGATGGAAATATTAACTGGATGGAGATTACACCGGAAGCTTTTTTGCCGATAAGCAAAATATCGCATAAATTATTAAAAGAAAAAGGTTTCTGCCCACCATTCGAAAAACAATACCTTAACAAAGCGGGCGTTCCTGTAGATGTTTTGGTTGGTTCGGCGTTGTTAGACGAAGATGTTCAGAACGGGGCAATTACTTATGTTATCGATATCAGTAAGCAAAAACATACCGAGAAAAAACGCAGCGAACTTCAAAAGCTGATCAAGAAACAACAAGACGAGTTTTATAGCATTTTTAAAAATGCACCAGCTTTAATCACCATCCGTAGAGGTAAAGACCTCAAGTACGAATTTGTCAACGAAGCTTTTAAAACTTTCGATGGCGGATCCGATTATATTGGCCGCTCAAGGATTGGAAATGGTTCTAAGTTCGAATCACCCGAGTTGCTGGAAATAGAGAAAAATGTGATGAAAACAGGCGAAACTTATGTCGCCAATGCTTATAAGATCGACCAGGTAAACCGTGCTACAGGAAATTCGGTAGAAAAGTGGTTTGATATTATCCTAAATCCAGTTTTTTCTGATCAGGGGCAAATTGATGGCATTGCTTTCTTTGGTTTCGAAGTAACCGATTTAATGAAAGCACAACAGGCTACTAAAGAGCTTATGCACCGCAAAGATGAGTTTATGAGTATTGCCAGTCATGAGTTAAAAACACCGATTACCAGTATTAAGGGCTTTTTACAGTTTGCGCTGAGGATGGCCGAACAGCAGAAGTTTGAGAAAATTTATGAGTTTGTAGATAAGGCGAACCGTCAGATTGGAAAATTGACTGCGCTTGTTGAAGATTTATTGGATGTAACCAAGATACAAGCTGGCAAAATGACTTTCAATTTCTCTGAATTCAATATTGCTGGCGTTATTGAAGATGCTATTGATGGTTTACAGGAAAGCATGAATGAACACCGCATTATACAGGATATTGCTGATGTTCAGGTGTATGCCGATCGTAATCGTATTGAACAGGTTTTAAGCAATTTTATTTCCAATGCAATCAAATATTCTCCTAATGCGGATAAAATTATAGTGCAGTCTAAAGCAGAGGATGATTATCTGTTGGTTTCGGTACAGGATTTTGGAATTGGAATACCTAACGATAAAGCACAATTTGTTTTCGACAGGTTTTTCCGTGTAGAAGCTTCTTCCTATAGCTTTTCGGGGCTTGGGCTTGGTTTATATATTTCTGCCGAAATTGTTGAACGCCACGGAGGCGAAATCGGTGTTAACAGCAAAGAAGGCGAAGGTTCTGTATTCTGGTTTAAAATTCCGTTAAAAGATAAACAGTAGAATCAGTATCTGTTTTAAGACTGGTGTTGTATGATTATCTAGCTGAAGCAAACAAAAATTGCCTCATTGATGTAATTATAGTTCCTCTAACACGGGAGTAATTAGAAAGGGGTAAACATGGATGTGGCTACCCTTTTCTCTTTTGACAACATTTTAAGCGGCGAACTTGTTTAGTTCATTTTGTTCAATATTTTTTGACTGAATCCGAAATTAATGACGAAAAGTTTTACATCAAAAAACAAAAGAGAAGACACCTCTGCAGGTGAGATGCTTAATTGGTTTTAGCACCTGTTTAACATCTTCCATTTTTCATCCCTCCATATTTTTTGTACCCTTGTAAAAAATAAAAATGGAGAAACCACTTGTTAATATATCCTATTGCCCTAAATGTGGCTGGATGCTACGTTCGGCTTACATGGCACAAGAAATTTTAACCACTTTTGTAAGCGAGGTAAAGGGGGTAACTTTAATTCCGAGTGAAACATCGGGTGTTTTTACTGTGCATGTTAACGAGAAACTAATTTTCGATAGAAAGCAGGTGCAACGTTTTCCTGAAATTAAAGAATTAAAGCAGCTTATTCGGGATGAAGTGAACCCAACCATGAACCTTGGGCACTCTGATGTTAAATAGCCGACATTTTAGTTTAAGGATCCTAAATAATTGATCGAATGGTTGGTAGACTACATCATTATTTAGATCGCGAACAGATTTTGGTAAATTGTTATCTTAAAGCCAAGATCAGTTTACCTGATTTAATTCTGAAATAATAGGTTAAAGAAGTTCTGCCTTTTAAAACTTCAATAGTTTTAATGGCGCCAGAACTGCCCCATGTGTCAGAAATAAGATCGCCAACCTTCAATTGTTCTAATCTGCTGATGGGAGTCAATGCATCAATATGTGTCATAGTAACAAAAATAAGCCAATACATTTTTTTTAGATAGGATTTTTGTCTCAAAATGTACATTTCACGTTTATGTGTAATGATAAATAATACAGATTTTGTCTGTAAATGAATGGGTTTTGTAGCGGAATTGTTGATGTATAGGTGAAAAAATATAAAGATAGGAAAGGATAGGACTGTCTTTAATGTAAAAGAAATCTTACTATTTTTACTATTTAATCCTAATAATTACCGATAGCCGAGTTTTAGGAAAATATGTATATTCGTTTCCTGCCATGCATACCACGGTACGGTTTCTCTATGTTCCTTATTCAGAAAAAAACTGCTTGCTTCATATTTTTTTTATGGATGGGCGCAGGTATTTGTTTTGCCCAGTCTTCAACTATTCGCCTTAAATATTTGGGTGTAGAAAGTGGCCTGTCTAATAATGTGGTAAACTCTTTATACCTAGATCATTTTGGATTTATGTGGATGGGTACCTATGATGGATTAAACCGTTACGATGGCTATCATTTTAAGGTTTTTAGAAATGGGTGGGGAGATGAACATTCATTAGTAAATAACCACATTACGGTTCTGAATGGAGATGCGAAAAACAGGGTTTGGGTAGGCACGCAAAAGGGCATTTCTTATTATGATTATGCAGATTCCAAGTTTCATCAATTGATTTATCTAGACAAGGGAAGAAAAAATGAGGTAAGTTATGCTATTAATTCCATTGCAATAAGTAAGGCTTTCTCTGTCTATGTAGCTACTGAAGAAAAAGGCCTGTTTATGCTAGAAACGAATAGCAGCTTAGCAGAACGGATTCCATATGGCAAAAATTTCGATTTCACAGTAAAGGCTTTATATGTTGATGAACAAGAAACCCTATGGGTTTTTATAAAAGATGTAGGGCTTTGCAGGTATGATAAGGATAAACATAAACTCCGTTTAGTAACCGCTGGCTTACGCTCGGTAACATGCATTACAAAAGGCACTAACCAAACACTCTGGGTTGGAACAGAGCACGGACTTTTTCTGTTTGATAAAGCCAATAGTAGCCTCACCAGGTTTAACCAGCATTTAAACAATGAGAATATTATGAGTTTGTTGTTTGATCGGCAACAAAAACTCTGGATTTCGACTGATGGGGGAGGGATTGCTGTTTATAATACAAAAAATCAAAAAACAAATTACCTATCTGCAGGAAAAGAAAAGGGCTTACTGAGCAGTAATTCTGTCGCCCAGGTTTACGAAGACCGCGAATCTAGAAAGTGGATTGCAACCTTACGTGGTGGGGTTAACATCATCGATCCAGAAAATGAGCAGTTTACCACCATTAAACATGACCCATTAAAGAGCAATTCCTTAATTAACAATTTTGTACTTTCCTTTAGCGAAGATGAAAACAAAAACATTTGGATCGGGACTGATGGGGGTGGTTTAAGCGTTTGGAACCAAAAGCAAAATACTTTTGCTAATTATGCCAAAACCAGCGACCCAAACTCTTTAACCAGTAATTTTGTTACCAGTATTTTAAACGATGCTGATCATAACGTTTGGGTGGCCAGTTTTAGCGGTGGGATAGATCGTTTTAATAAAACAACAGGGAAATTTGTTCACTATAACTGTTACAATACATTTAAAGGCATTGATGACATTAACATTTGGAAGCTTTATCAAGACAAACAACAAAATATTTGGGTAGGTACAACAAAAGGTGGTGCACTGTATCGTTACAATAAAATTGCCGATAAATTTGAACTTTTCGACCATAATCTAAAGGACATCCACAGCTTGTTCCAGGATTCGAAAGGCAGGCTTTGGGCAGGCAACTATACCGAACTGATCGAAATCGATCCAATAAACAAAAAGCATAGCTATACGAAGATCAATTTTGCCATTAGGGCCATTCAGGAAGATTTTAATCACCAGATATGGATCGGCACCGAAGGTGGAGGTTTATTACTTTTTGATCCGGAAACAAAAAAAATAAAGCGGTACATCCAGAGCGATGGATTGCCAAGTAATTCGGTGCTCAATATCCTTCAGGATGCCCAAGGTAATTTATGGTGTAGCACTTACAATGGCTTATCAAAATTTGATGTTATACACCATAACTTTAAAAATTATTTTGCAACTGATGGTTTACAGAGCAATCAGTTTAATTATAATGCTGCATTAAAACTCGCAAACGGTAATTTTTTATTTGGTGGAATTGGTGGCTTCAACCTGTTTTCGCCCGATAGCATTAAGAAAAATAAAAGGATACCAAAAATAGTGTTAACCGATTTTAGGATCAATAATATTCCCCTCGATCAGGATTCAGGTTATAACGATATCTCTGTTGTTAATTTAGCACGTATAGAAATCCCATTTAGTGCTGCGGTGATTTCTATCGATTACGCGGCCATAGAATTCTCTTTTCAGGATCAGATTTCTTATGCTTATTACCTGGAAGGTTGGGACAGGGACTGGAATTATGTAAACAAATTAAGCACTGCCTATTATTCCAGGTTAAATGAAGGTGAGTATAAACTGCACATTAAAAGTACCGATACCGAAGGTGCCTGGAGCAACAATGAAAAAATTGTAATCATTAAAATTTTACCGCCTTGGTACCGTACCTGGTGGGCCTATACCATTTATCTCATTATAGGATCGTCATTATTTTATCTTTTTCAAACCTATCGTAACCGCCAGAGAAGATTAAAACACGAGGTAGAGATTACCAACCTTAAAATGGAGCGTGAAAAGGATCTGAATGAGAAAAAACTAAATTTCTTTACCAATATTTCACACGAGCTGAGAACGCCGTTAACCTTAATTGTTAATCCGATTAAAGATATTATCCATAAAAAAGACCCGGGGCAAGAGAAAAACGATTTAAATATTGTTTACCGCAATTCGAGGCGTTTGTTAAGCCTGGTAGATCAGTTGTTACTCTTTAGAAAAACGGAAAGTGAGAACGACGCCTTGAAGATCGTAAGGATCAACCTTTATAAATTTACAAACGAGATTTTCCTCTGCTTTAATTATTTGGCAAAGCAGAACCATATCGAATATACTTTTGAGTGCGAGGAAGAGGAATTGGATATTTATGCAGATAAAGACAAACTCGAAATAGTTTTCTTTAACCTGCTCTCTAATGCACTTAAATTTACCCCAAAAGGCGGTTTTGTAAAATTTAGTGTTAAAACTCTCGGCATGCGGGTGCAGATCGAGGTGAGCGATAGTGGTCCGGGTATACCGGCGCATGTGGGTGAAAAGTTGTTCGATAAATTTTATAAGGTAATGTCGAACGAATCGCTGAAGATGGGTTTCGGTATTGGTCTTTACCTGGCCAAAAACTTTGTAGAATTACATAAAGGGAAAATTTCGTTCCGCTCCAATCAGGGGATGGGTACCATATTTTTGATCGATATTCCGGTTGGCGAACCAAATTTACAGCAAAGTGGTGTTTTCCAAAACGAATTAACCTATGTAAACGAGCTCATTGCGCAAGAGGAAGAGGCAGAAAATAACGATGCCGAGAATGTGGGTAACCTCGAATTGCTCATTTCGGATTTACATTCGATTTTGGTTATTGATGACAACCCCGAAATTATTGATTACATCAAGCATATTTTTCAGGATAATTTCAAAATTTACAAGGCCGAAAATGGTACAGATGGGCTGAAACTCTGTAAAGAATATTTGCCTGATATCGTGATATCTGATGTAAATATGGAGGGCCTTAATGGTATTGAACTCTGCAAGGCAATTAAAGAGGATTCTGCCTTGAGCCATATTCCGGTAATTCTGTTAACCGGCGACCCTAGCCCGGAGGTAAAACTTAAGGGAATCGAAGTTGGTGCCTACGATTTTATTAGTAAACCCTTCGATAAAGAACTGTTTACAGCCAAAATTAATAGCATTATTAAAAACAGGACCAATCTTCAGTCTTATTTCTATAATGAAATAACCTTGAAGAGTGATGCGCATAAAGTATCTCAGGAGGATAAGGGCTTTCTTCAAAAGTGCATTACCATTATAGAAGAAAACTTGATGGAAGACAGTTTTAACGTAAAAACACTGGCATCTGATCTTGGAATGAGCCATTCTAATCTCTACAAAAGGATCAAGGCCACTTCAGGCCAGTCTATAAATGGTTTTATCCGTTTTATCAGGCTGAGAAAGGCTGCCGAATTGTTAATCAATACCAATTTAAATATTAACGAAGCTGCCTTTAGGGTAGGTATAAACGATAGTAAATACTTTAGAGAACAGTTTCAAAAGCTGTTTAAATTAACGCCATCAGAGTTTATAAAGAAACACCGAAAAAGTTTTCATAAATATTATAATATTAATGCCACAACATAAAAGTTACGCTATTTTGGGCTTTTAAAGACGCTTATCTTAAAACGCCCCCTGCAAAGTATGATTTAGCCCCCTGTGTAAAGCATAAAAATTTCGGTACTTCGGCCTTCACCAAATGTAACAAACAGAACAGCCTAAACGGTATAATGTATCAATCCCTAAATAAAAGTATATTTCTAATCTGCACATTCATTGGCATTAACCTGATGGGTGTTGCGCAAGAAACACGGTTGAGTACCATTACCAGTAACGGCTGGGCAAACAACTCGGTAAATACTGTTATTTTTCGTAAAAATTCTTTAATAAGCTTTAAAGATAGCCAGTATGCAGCTTATTATGATCAAGAACAAAATGTGGTATTGGCCAAACGCAAAATCGGCTCAGCCCATTGGAAATTAGTTACCACACCCTATAAAGGCGATGCCACTGATGCCCATAAATCAATCAGTATCATGGTAGATGGAGATGGTTTTCTTCATATTGCTTGGGGCCAGCATAATAACAATCTAAACTATGCCAAATCAGTTTCTGCAGGTTCATTAACCTTAGGGAATAAAGAAGTTATGCTTTCTGCAAAGGAAAATAAAGTCAGTTATCCTGAGTTTTATAAGATGGGGAATGGCGATCTCTTATTTTTTTACCGCGATGGCGGCTCTGGAAACGGAAACCTGATGATAAACCGTTATAGTCTGAAAACCAAAAAATGGACACGTGTACAGGATGGGATGATTGATGGCGAAGGACAGAGAAATGCATATTGGCAGGTAGCAATAGATCAGGTTGGAACCATCCATTTATCGTGGGTGTGGAGGGAAAGCCCTGATGTAGCCACTAACCATGATTTATGTTATGCCAAATCCACTGATGGAGGTTTAACCTGGTTAAAATCTACCAATGAAAAATATAGTCTTCCCATTACTGCCGCTAATGCAGAATATGCACTTAAAATTCCGCAAAAAAGCGAGCTGATTAACCAGACATCGATGTTTGCGGATGCCAAAGGCAAAGTATTTATTGCTGGTTATTGGCGCGATACGAACGAAACCATACCACAATATCACCTGGTTTTTAAAACAGGTGGCCATTGGGAAGTAAGCAACCTTAATTTTAGAAAAACGGCTTTTAGTTTAAGTGGTGGAGGTACCAAACAGATTCCAATTTCGCGGCCACAGATTATTGTTTGGCCAAGTGGAAAACATTATGCTGCGGGATTATTGTTTAGAGATGCTGATCGGGGCAATAAGGTTTCAATTGCTTTAAACGGTGAGCTTGGATCAGGAAATTGGAAGGTTGAAGATCTTACTCAAAAAAGCCTTGGTGATTGGGAACCCAGTTATGATACCGAACTTTGGAAAAGTAAAGGGGTTTTGAGTATGTTTATGCAAAAAGTTAGTCAAATAGATGGCGAAGGGAAAGCAAATCAGGCGCCAACCCAGGTGCAGGTATTGGATTGGAAACCTAAGAAATAACTGAATTACACAGAAAATGAAGTATCAATTAACAAAATATAGTATTCTTTTATTGCTGATATTTTTATCAGGTGCAATAATTGCACAACCTAAAAAACGTGTTGGCCGCATAGCCGAATCAAAAGAAAACACGGCTTATTTATTTACCTATTTCACCGGAAATGCTAAAGCAGAAGAAGCGATCCGTTTTGCGGTAAGCACCGATGGTTACCATTACAAAGCTTTAAACAACAACAATCCAGTCATTTCTTCCGAAAAAATCAGCAGTACCGGAGGTGTACGTGATCCGCATATTTTGCGTGGCGAAGATGGCAAAACCTTTTACATGGTAGCTACCGATATGGTCTCGGCCAATGGCTGGAACTCGAACAGGGCAATGATATTGCTTAAATCCAATGATCTGATTCATTGGACATCGGCAGTTGTTGATATTCAAAAACGTTTTCCAAACAATGAAAATCTGCTACGTGTATGGGCTCCACAGACCATTTACGATAAAACAGCGAAAAAATATATGGTTTATTGGTCGATGAAGCATGGCGATGATCCTGATAAAATTTATTATGCTTACGCCAATTCAGATTTTACAGATCTGGAAACAGCTCCAAAACAGCTCTTTTTTAGCCCAACAAATAGCGCTTGTATTGATGGTGACATTATTTATGATAAAGGGAAATACAATTTATTCTTTAAAACAGAAGGAAATGGCAATGGCATAAAAAAAGCAGTTTCTGATCAACTAACCGCAGGTTACGTGCAACAGGATAAATATTTACAACAGACCAAAGAGGCTGTAGAAGGGGCTGGTGTTTTTAAACTGAACCATAGTGGCGAATATATCCTAATGTACGATGTATATATGAAAGGCCGCTATCAGTTTACCAGAAGCAAAGATCTGGCAAATTTTAGTGTAGTGGATCAAGATATTACCATGGATTTTCACCCTAGGCACGGAACTGTTTTGCCTATTAATCAACAAGAGTTAAACCGGTTGCTCAATCAGTGGTATACTATCGAATCTGTTTTGCAAAGTGCACAGAATAAGGCAATCAGCCAAAATAATATTGTTTTAGATAGTGTGAACCAAAAACTTTATCTCCCTGTAAATTATGGGACAGATTTAAGGGCTTTTGATCCGCAGTTTAATACCTTTAATCAGATTAGTATTGTGCCCAAAGGAAAATTAGATTTTACTAAAGGCCCTGTAAAAATTAAGATAGGTATTGCCAATCAACAACCTAAAACTTATTTGGTAAGTGTTGCTGTAGCCAATAACCCTGTTTTAAAAGGTTATTACGCAGATCCGGAAATTTTATATTCCAATAAAACAGGCAAATATTACATCTACCCAACCAGCGATGGTTTTAACAACTGGAGTGGTACCTATTTTAACGCTTTTTCATCAACTGATCTCGTTAACTGGACAGATGAAGGTAAAATATTGGACCTTGAAAAAGATGTTTTGTGGGCGAAAAGGAATGCCTGGGCACCCACCATTATCGAAAAGAAAGTGAACGGCGCTTATAAATATTTCTATTATTTCACAGCAGCGCAGAAAATTGGAGTAGCTGTTGCTGATAATCCGACCGGTCCGTTTAAGGATAGTGGAAAAGCTTTAATTGCAAGCAAACCAAAAGGAATTAAAGGCGGACAGGAGATTGATCCTGATGTATTTAACGATCCTAAAACCAATAAAAGTTATCTGTATTGGGGAAATGGATATATGGCTGTTGCACCATTAAATGATGATATGGTTTCGATTGATACCAATGAGATTAAAGTCATTACACCTAACAAGGGGTTTAGAGAAGGTACAGAAGTTTTTTATCGTAATGGAAAGTATTACTTCCTATGGTCTGAGGATGATACGCGGAGCGAAAATTACAGGGTACGTTATGGCTTTTCTGATTCGCCCACAGGAAAAATGACCATTCCGGAAAATAATCTGATTCTGGCAAAAGATGCAGCACAAGGTATTTACGGAACAGGGCACAATAGTGTAATCAAAGTTAACGGAAAAGACGAATGGTATATGGTTTACCATCGTTTTACCCGACCAAAAGGAATCTCAATGGGAAGGGCTGCAGGCTACAACCGCGAGGTTTGCATCGATAAAATGGAATTTAATACCGATGGAACCATTAAACCTGCAATACCAACCGTAATAGGCATTAAACCAATACACTAATGAATTTTAAATTGTATCAAGCGCTTTTCTTATTGTTGTTTTTTAGCAGCATTGCTGTAAATGCACAAACTTCAACTTCAAAAGAGGAAGTGCTCGAAATGATCGACCGTGCAAATACCTACTGGCAAAGCAACAATAAACCCGAAGTACGTGCTTTTTGGGATCATGCTGCTTACCATACCGGAAATATGGAAGTTTATGGAATTACCAGGAACGAAGCTTACCGTAAATATTCAGAAGACTGGGCCGTTCATAACCAATGGATGGGTGCAAAATCAATTGATAAATCCAATTGGAAATATAAATATGGCGAAACAGATGAACATGTACTGTTTGGCGATTGGCAGATCTGCTTTCAAACCTATATCGATTTATACTACTTAAAACCCGAAGAATATAAAATTGCAAGGGCAAAAGAGGTAATGCAATACGAGATGAGTACACCCAATAACGACTACTGGTGGTGGGCCGACGGTTTATATATGGTAATGCCTGTTATGACCAAACTTTATAAAGTAAGTGGAGACCAAAAATACCTCGATAAGCTGTACGAATATTTTATGTATGCGAATAGTATTATGTACGATAAAAAGGAAAAACTTTATTACCGGGATGCCAAATACGTGTATCCAAAACATAAAAGTGTAAACGGTAAAAAAGATTTTTGGGCAAGAGGTGATGGTTGGGTGTTTGCAGGTTTAGCTAAAGTGTTAAAAGATCTGCCCCTTAACGATCCACATCGGAATGAATACCTAAGCAAGTACCAGAATATGGCCAAAGCAATTGTTAAAAGCCAGCAGTCAGGTGGTTATTGGACCAGAAGTATCCTTGATCCGCAACATGCCCCAGGACCAGAAACCAGTGGAACAGCCTTTTTTACTTATGGTTTGTTATGGGGGATAAACAACGGGTATTTAAAAGAAAAAAACTATTTACCTGCTGCACAAAAAGCATGGACATATCTAAGCAAAACCGCATTACAACCTAACGGTAAACTGGGGTATGTACAGCCAATAGGAGAGAAAGCCATTCCAGGGCAGGTGGTTGATGTAAATTCTACAGCGAATTTTGGCGTAGGGGCCTTTTTATTGGCTGGTTGTGAAATGTACCACTATTTATCAAACAAAAACTAAATTTTTATCGGAAAAAATGAGACTTAAAAATATTTTGATTACTGGTTTATTGGTCATCTTGTCTGGTGGTTTTGTATTTGCGCAAAAGAAAACCAAGAGTACCAAAAATGCAGTTTTAACCGATCGGCAGTTTTGGTTGCAACAGATGGATAAGATGGTGAAACCCGTTTTGTACAACCTGGCTAAAGATAGCCTGCGTATTGCGATGCCAAAAGTTACTTCTATCCATATTGATAATAAAGAACACCGTATTAAAGTCCAATATGTAGAAGTTTTGGGTAGGGTTTTAAGTGGTATTGCGCCATGGTTGCAGTTAGAAGGAGGTTCTACAGAAGAAGTAGCTTTAAGGAAACAGTACAGGGAGTGGGCCATTCAAGGACTAAAAAATGCTTTAGATTCTAATGCTAAAGATTTTATGAATTTCGATATCGGCGGGCAACAACTGGTAGATGCTTCTTATGTTGCACTAGCTTTGGTACGTGCACCTTGGTTGTGGGAAAACCTGGATAAGAAGAACCAGGAACTGATGATGAAATCTATTGTGACGACCAGGAGATTCAAACCTGTTTTTTCTAACTGGTTACTGTTTTCTGCCATGAACGAGGCCTTTCTGGCTAAGTTCGGTTATAGCTGGGATCCAATGCGGGTTGATTATGCCCTACAGCAAATGGAACAATGGTACACAGGTGATGGAATGTACACAGATGGAACATCCTTTGCCTTCGATTATTATAATAGTTATGTTATCCACCCTTATCTGGCTACTTTGGCCAATATCATTGGTGCTAAAACGAGCAGTTATAAAGAGATGTTCGAGAAGATTAAAAAGCGCAATGAACGGTATGCCATCATTCAGGAAAGATTAATCAACGCCGATGGCACTTACCCCGCAACTGGTCGCTCTATCATTTATCGTGGTGCAGCATTTCATCATCTGGCAGATATGGCCTGGAGAAAAGCATTACCAAAACAGTTAAGTCCAGCTCAGGTACGTTGCGCTTTAACGGCCGTAATCAAAAAAACTTTAGAGAGCCCAAGCACCTACAAAAATGGTTGGTTAACGATAGGTTTATATGGCGATCAGCCAAATCTGGGCGACTTCTATAATAACCAGGGTAGTCCATATATTGCTTCAAATATCTTTTTGCCATTAGGTTTGCCAGAAGCAGATCCTTTTTGGGCCAATCCAGCAGAGACATGGAGTGCGCAAAAGATCTGGAGTGGTGAGAATTTTGAAAACGATCATAGTGCCAGTTTAAAATAAATAGCAGATAGCTATACAATTGAAGAAGATGTAAGTAAATTATCGTCTTTGTAACGTTAAAAATTATTTGATTAAAATGATGAATAAGAGAATCAGTTTTGTTTTAGGATTTATCGCCCTCAGTTTGGGGCTAAATAGTTATGTTTCAGCGCAGGAAAAATATACTTCTTTTACTCCCGGTAAACTTTGGAAGGATAATAAAGGTGTTCATATTAACGCCCATGGCGGAGGCATTGTTGAATATAAAGGCGTTTACTATTGGTTTGGTGAGCATAAGATTGAAGGTGAAAAAGGAAATACGGCTCAAGTAGGCGTACATTGCTACTCATCAAAAGATTTATACAATTGGAAAGATGAAGGCATTGCACTTCCCGTTTCCGAAGATTTGAAAAGTGATATTGCTAAAGGCTCGATCCTGGAGCGCCCAAAAGTGGTGTATAACAAGAAAACCAAAAAGTTTGTAATGTGGTTTCACTTAGAACTTTTAGGCAAAGGTTATGCAGCGGCAAGATCGGGCGTTGCGGTGGCCGATCGCCCAACTGGTCCATATACTTTTATCAAAAGTTATCGCCCAAATCCAGAGAAAATGCCTTTCTATCCGGCAGGAACAGCAGAAAAAGATATGGTAAATTGCCAGCAACCAGCCAATAAAAGTGATGGTTTTTTCTGTAGGGATTTACCTGGCGGGCAAATGGCGAGGGATATGACAGTTTTTGTAGACGATGACGGAAAAGCCTATCATGTATTCTCTTCAGAAGAAAATTTTACGCTGCATTTAGCTGAGTTAACTCCTGATTATTTAGGGCATACCGGAAAATTTATCAGAATTTATGTGGGGCAGCAAACAGAAGCACCAGCTTTGTTTAAGAAAAACGGAACCTATTATATGGTTGGTTCGGGCTGCACAGGCTGGGCGCCAAATCCGGCGAGATGGTTCAAAGCAAGCTCCATCTGGGGGCCGTGGACATATATGGGGAATCCATGCCAGGGCGAAGGGGCTAAGCTAACCTATGGCGGGCAGAGTACACATGTATTGCCTGCTCCAGGTAAAAAAGGAGAATTTATTTTTATGGCTGATAAATGGGAACCCAAAAATGCTATTGATGGCCGTTATTTATGGTTGCCGATTAAATTTGAGAACGATAAAATTTCGATAAACTGGGCAGATGAATGGGATCTGAGCGTGTTTAAAAAGTAGAGAAAAAACAAAATTTTTGTATAAATCTAGGTGATGAATTGCGTAAAAATGCGCAAACGGGATTCTTTTTGCCCAAAATTCGGGTCATCTTAAAACAACTTTAAAAAATGAAAGTAAAATTATTATGGTTGGTGGCGATATGTTTCTCCTTACCAGCTTTTGGCCAGCAAGCTAAACATACGTTTAAGCTAGGAGAAACAGCCTTTCTATTAGATGAAAAACCCTTTCAGATTATATCTGGCGAGTTGCATTATCCCCGTGTACCAAGAGAGGCTTGGCGGGCACGTATGAAAATGGCCAAAGCAATGGGACTAAATACGATTGGTACCTACGTATTCTGGAATCTGCACGAACCACAAAAAGGAAAATTCGATTTCTCAGGGAATAACAACATTGCCGAATTTGTGAAAATTGCCCAACAAGAAGGCCTTTGGGTTATCTTAAGACCAAGTCCATATGTTTGTGCCGAATGGGAATTTGGTGGTTATCCATATTGGCTTCAGAACGAAAAAGGTCTTGTGGTAAGAAGTACCGAAAAACAATATTTAGATGAGTATAAGAAGTATATTATAGAAGTAGGGAAACAGTTGGCACCATTGCAGATTAATCATGGTGGTAACATCATTATGGTACAGGTAGAGAACGAGTATGGTTCTTACGCTGCTGACAAAAATTATTTAGATATCAACAGAAAAATGTTTATCGAAGCAGGTTTCGATGGATTGCTTTATACCTGCGATCCGGCTGCAGATGTAAAAGATGGACATTTAGATGGATTACTGCCAGCCGTAAACGGAATTGATAATCCGACAAAAATCAGGCAGTTGGTAAACGAGAACCATAATGGAAAAGGCCCGTATTTTATAGCTGAGTGGTACCCTGCATGGTTCGATTGGTGGGGAACGCCTCATCACACTGTTCCGGCAGCGCAATACACCAAAAAGTTAGATTCTGTTTTAGCGGCAGGTATTTCGATTAACATGTACATGTTTCATGGCGGTACAAACCGCGATTTTATGAATGGGGCAAACTATAAAGATATTTCTCCTTACGAGCCACAAACCAGCAGCTATGATTACGATGCGCCTTTAAATGAGGCTGGGAACGTAACGGACAAATTTAAAGCGTTTAGAAGCGTGATCGAAAAACATCTTCCGGGAGGACAAACTTTACCGCCGATCCCAGCTGCTAAACCAAGTATCGCTATTGCACCTTTTAAACTGGAGAGTAAAGTAGCTTTGTTTAATGCACTGCCAAAAGCGGTGAAAAATACGACCCCTTTAACTTTCGAAGATCTTAAACAGGATTATGGCTATGTATTGTACCGCACCACTATTGAAGGAGGTAAAAAAGGCGAATTGCAAATTAGACAGTTGCGCGATTATGCCCTCATTTTTATCAATCAAAAAAGGGTAGGTATTTTAGACCGTAGGTTAAACCAAAATACGCTGGCATTAACACTCCCGAAAGGTGAAGTACAACTCGATATTTTTGTCGAAAATATGGGGCGGGTAAACTTTGGCAAGTATTTGTTAGAGAACAAAAAAGGAATTACTGAACAGGTAACTTTTGCCGGGACTGAAGTTAAAAACTGGTCGATGTATGGCTTTCCTTTTAGCAACATCAATAGTTATACTACTAAAGCTACTCCATCAACAGGCACCGGAAATGGCCCAACATTGCAGAAAGGATCCTTCCAAATTTCAACCATTGCAGATACCTATTTAGATATGACCGATTGGGGAAAAGGAGTAGTTTGGGTTAACGGGCACAACTTAGGAAAGTATTGGGCAATCGGTCCACAACAAACATTATATATCCCTCAGGAATGGTTAAAAAAAGGTAAAAATGATATCGCCGTTTTAGAACTGATTAAAACTGATCAGAATATTTTAAAGGCAATAGATCAACCGATCTTAAATACAATAAAAAAATTAAACGTAGACTAGACGTTTAAAAATCTTTAAAATAGGGGTTAAAGGCAAAATTTTAACAAAAAGTAACGATTTAACCCCTACTTATTACCGTATTACCCCTCACTACACTGTGGTTTTAAATGTTTACTTTGTTGTAAACAATCCATCCCTATTCATGAATAATTTCCGCAGCAGATCAGATTAAATATTTAATAAAAATATTTTTGATAGGCGACCCTTTTGAACCCCTTCGTGGTTCAATTTATTAACTAACCAAGTAATCATTAAAAAATGAAAAAAAAACTACTAGTCACATCTAAATGTGCAGTAATATTGTTGTTTGCTTTAATCTTATCATTAGGTAAATCAAACGACGCAATTGCTCAAACAAACGCTCAAATCTCAATTTCTGGAAAAGTAAAAGATAATAAAGGTAATCCCATTCCCGGTGCCTCCATTAGTGTTAAGGGAACAAGCCAGGTAGTGGCCAGCGATGCCAATGGAAATTTTAAAGTAACCGCCCAGAATGGAGAAAGTTTAGTGATTACTTTCGTTGGATACGTAACCCAGACGTTTTTAATTAATAATCAGACACAGTTCAATATTACCCTAGTGGAAGACACAGGGAAAAGTTTAAATGATGTTGTGGTGATCGGTTACGGTACACAAAAAAGATCAGATGTTACCGGTTCCATTGTTTCTGTACCAAAAGCTAGGTTGTCGCTATTGCCGGTTACCAACGTACTTCAATCTATCGAAGGTGCTGTTGCGGGTGTAAATGTTACCACTACATCATCTGTTCCAGGCAAAGAACCTAGTGCTTTAATTAGAGGGCAGAATTCCATTACTGCTTCAGCTGGGCCATATGTAGTTGTAGATGGGGTGCCTTTAAGTAAAACAGGTGGGTCTTTAAATGACATTAACCCTAATGATATTGCATCGGTAGAAGTTTTAAAAGATGCCAGCGCTACGGCTATCTATGGTACCAATGGTTCAAATGGGGTTATTTTAATCACCACAAAAAGAGGTACTTCCGGTAAGCCTGTTATCCGCTATGGTGGATATTATGGGGTCGAAAATCTAACGAATATTCTGGAGCCGCGTACTGGTGCTGAATATGTACAGAAATATGCAGATTACATGAAACAAACTGGGCAAACACTAACCAAACCGGTGCCAAACAATGGTGAATTAGCTGCATACAATGCTGGTACAACCACCGATTGGGTTGCGGAGGCTACTCAAACAGGAAAAATTCAGGATCATAACGTAAGCATTTCTGGTGGAAGCCCAGATGTAAAATATTTCATTTCGGGCGATTATCTCGATCAGAAAGGGGTGGTTAAAGGTTATCAATTCAAGCGAATTGGTTTACGCTCAAACCTCGATGTAGATGTAACAAGCTTCTTGACTGTTGGAACATCGCTATTCTTATCTAGCAATAATTACGATGGAGGCAGGGCAAATCTTTTGCTGGCAACAGCCATGAGCCCTTATGGTAAAGAGTATAACGCCAATGGAACCTACAACATTTATCCAATGGACCCGGAGCAGCTTTATGTAAATCCGCTGTTGGGTTTAACCACAACTCAGATTAGTAGAACCACCAATATAAATGGTAATGGTTACGCGGAGATTAAATTTCCAGGGATACTAACCGGATTAAAATATAGGTTAAATGCAGGCTATACTTATTTTCCAAAACGTGAAGGAAGTTACACTGGCCGCTTAGCCAATGATATGCTTGGAACTGCCAGAAGTTTTAATGCCTCGACAAATAGTTATACGTTAGAGAACATTTTAACTTATGCTAAGGACATTAAAAAACACCATTTCGACATTACCGCTTTATATAGTGCTCAAGAACGTAAATACAATGAAACTACTGCTGGAGCTACTGGTTTTATTAATGACGAACTTGGTTTAGACAATATTGGCGCAGGTGCAACACAAACCAGTGCCTCTTATCGAGATAGGTACGGTCTCAACTCGCAGATGGCACGTGTTTTTTATTCTTATGATAGCCGCTATTTATTAACCTTGACTGCACGTAGAGACGGTTCATCGGTATTTGGTTCAAGCACAACAAAATATGGTGTTTTCCCATCAGCAGCTATCGGTTGGAATATTATTAACGAAAATTTTATGAAAAATGTTAGACTTTTTAACAATTTAAAATTAAGATTATCATACGGTAAAACAGGTAACGAGGCAGTTACTGTGTACAGAACTATCACAACTGAAGGTTCTTCGCGCTCACCATTTAATGGAATCAGTACCATAGGGGTTATTGCAGCCAACTTAGGTAATACCTCACTGCAATGGGAAACTACTAAAACAGCTAATATCGGTTTAGATTTTGGCATATTAAACAACCGGATTTCTGGTAGCATAGAAGCTTACCAAAATAAAACTAGTGGTTTATTGTTAAACAGGAGTTTACCTATTATAACAGGTTATGTAAATGTACTTGAGAACATAGGTAAAACATCAAACAAAGGTTTGGAGCTGACATTAAATACTCAAAATTTTAAAGGTGAGGGCTTCCGTTGGGAAACTAGCGTAGTTTTTGCCGCTAACAAAAATAAAATTGTTGATTTGTATGGCGATGGTAAATCAGATCTTGGAAACAGGTGGTTCATTGGTAGCCCGATTGGTGTGGTTTACGACTACCAAATGACGGGCGTTTGGCAAACAGGTGAAGATGTGTCCAAACAAGATCCAACAGCTAAACCAGGTAGTTTAAAATTTGCCGATCTAAACGGTGATGGTAAAATTACAGCAGATGATAGAACCATTCTTGGACAGACAGCGCCAAAGTGGACAGGTGGTTTAACCAACACTTTCCATTATAAAAACTTTAACCTGAGTGTTTTCGTTCAAACAGCTCAAGGCATGACGAAAAACAACCCTGATTTAACTTATGGAGATGAAACAGGTAGAAGGAACACGCCGGCAGAAATTGGTTACTGGACTCCAGAAAACCAAAGCCAAACCAGACCTGCACTATCTTATAATAATACTTTAGGCTATGGGTATGCATCGGATGCCAGTTATACTCGGATTAAGGATGTTACGTTGAGTTATGTTTTTGCACAAAATCTGTTGGATAAACTTCATTTGGGTGGTTTGACCGTTTATGCAAGCGGCCGAAATCTGCATACGTTTACCAATTGGGTGGGCTGGGATCCAGAGAACAACTATTCAACCAGAGGTTCTGGCGATTGGACAAACAACTACCCTTTAACTAAAACGTTCGTATTGGGTTTAAATGTTTCATTACGTTAATCTTAATTATTATGAAAAAATACAGCATTATCATAGCATCATTAATATTATTGTTTTTTACGCTTTCATCATGTAAAAAAGCATTTCTGGATGAGAAACCATTTTCTTCGTACACCCCATTAACCCTTACCGATTCGTTAGGCTTTGAGGCTTCATTAATTGGGTTGTACAACCATACCAGCACCATATTTTCGTGGTCCGATCAGCAAGGTTGGCCAAGTGTTTGGCAGGTGGGTACCGACGTAGCCAATGCAACTAACAATCAGCAAGGGGTAGAAATCCCTTATTATAATTATGCCACACTAACACCAACTGATGGTGGATCGGCACGCACCTGGAACAGAAATTACATTATGGTTAACTTAACCAATATTATAATCGATGGTATCGAAAATCCAAGTGTTACCAGTATCAGTGCTAAAGGAAAGAGTTTAGTTAACGCCGAAGCAAAATTTTTCAGGGCTTATGCCTACAATAACCTGGCAACCTGTTATGGAGGTGTTCCTTTAATTTTACGTGCATTGAGCGGTCCAAAAACCGATTTTGTACGCGCTCCGCTGGCTGATGTAAACAACCAGATTGTGAATGATCTGATTTATGCATCAACCAATTTGCCTGATATTGAATCCGTAAAAACCAATGCTAAAGGTAAAATGTATGGTCGCGCAAATAAATTTATGGCTATGCAATTATTGGCCGAAGTTTATTTAAGGATGGGTAAACCTGATTTGGCAGAACAACAGGCACAGGCTATTATTTCTAGCGGAAAGTTTAGCTTAATCAAGGCGCGTTATGGTGTTAAAACTGGTCAAGCTGGCGATTACTATTCAGATATGTTTCAGTACGGTAATCAAAGAAGATCGCAAGGAAATACCGAAGCTATTTGGGTGTTGGAGCAGGAGAATCCGACAAGTGTGGTAGGCGGTATAACCGATAACCCACAACAACGCAGGGTTTGGGGAGCAGCTTATTACAATATTGCTGGGATGTCTATCGCCGATTCATTGGGTGGCCGATCTATTGGTAGATTGCGTTTGAGCAATTGGGTGTTGTATGGTCTTTATAAAGGAAACGACATTCGGAATTCAAAATACAATATTCGCAGAAGATATTATTATAATAATCCCGCTGCTCAATATGCAAGCATTTATGGCAAACAGGTTCCTTTTACTGGTCCAGATACATTGATTAATATTTGTCCAAGTACAACCAAATGGGGTGCTTTTGATCCAAATGATAGTTTTGGTTATGCCATGATCAAAGATTTTATTTTGATGCGATTAGGAGAAACTTATTTGTTATTGGCCGAAGCTCAAGTTGCTCAAGGCAAGACAGGGGATGCCGCTACAACCATTAATGTGTTAAGAACCAGGGCTGGTGCTGATCAGGTTACAGCTGCTCAAATGACGAAAGATTTTATTCTTGACGAAAGGGTTAGAGAGCTTATTGGCGAAGAAAACCGTAGGATGACCTTAATGCGTACAGGAACCTTAGTAGAACGTGCCCTTCGGTTAAATGCGAATGATGCTGTAAAGCCGATCACAGGTTTAACGACAAAAAACTTATTATTACCTATCCCATTAACCGAAATACAGCTAAACAAAGATGCGGTGTTAACACAAAACCCAGGCTATTAACATATTTCGGTTAGTATGATTAATTTGCGCTCTTCGGATCTTTCTGCAAAGAAAAGGTTCGGAGAGTTTTTTGTTTATATGCATATCTGTATGCACATCTAACAGGAACCTAGCTTAAAAGCAATGCAGCTTTAATGGCTAATTAGGCGATAAACTTCGATAGCAGAACGTTTATTATCGCACCTTAATCAAAAAATAGGATTAAGCACTTCAAAAGACGGATCTAAAGCAGATCGTATAAGCCAATTTTAACTTAACAACAAGGGAAAGTGATTTGAATATGTGATTTAACTTAAACGTCAATTAAACGTTTAATTTTTTATTGAAAGTATTAAAATCACTGTAAATGGTCTAAAAATAACAATTTAACCCCTACTTATTACTGTATTACCCCTCACTACAAGCGCACTTTTTATAGTTAATTTGCTTCAGCCAAGTATAAGAATATAAGATCGATCCGGATTATTCGAGATTAACTACCTAGAATAATTGATGGTACAGCAGCGTAAAGAAAATGTTGTATCTAGTTTTTTTGAAGCAAAACCTAAACCTTTAACCGATCATGAAAAGATTAAAACAAACAACAAAATACCCCCATTACTGTCGAACTAAATGCTGATTGATGGTTTGCCCGAAATCAGTATTACCCTTAACAAATTATTCATCCTTAAACCAAAATTATGAAGAAAGATAAATCTACTCCACTCTTTTAAAATCCTAAACAAAAATGGGAAGTCCTTACTGCTGGTAAGGGCAGAACAATCAAAAATGTGTAAGGATAATGCGCCTCATGTGCCGTTTCATACACATTACCGACGAAACATTTTCGATCGAACGAACTTCTGATGGCTCAACAAGTCTTGGGCAGGGGCAAGCTACGATCTCACTTATTGATGTACCTAACCAATTTTAACCACTTTTATGAAGAAAAAACTACCAAATAAAATACTGCTCCATCCACACAGTATTGCCTTTAGGTCAATTTTAAAATTTTTATTTTGTTTTGTAATTATAACTTCTTCCTTAACGGCAGCAGCACAAACCGAGGTAACCGTAACCGGTATAGTTAAAGACGAATCTGGGGGGATCCCAGGAGTAAACGTTAAAGTGTCTGGTACACTAAAAGGAATCTCTACAGACTCTGACGGAAAATATAGTATTAAAATGGCCAGGTCGGGCAAATTGCTGTTCACAGGAATTAGTTACAAACCTAAAACGGTTATAGTAGCCGATTATTTACCAAATAAAGATGGCGTTTATATTATTAACGTAACGCTAGTGAGTGATGTAGGCGCTTTAGATGAAGTAGCTGTAGTGGGTTTTGGTACTCAGAAAAAGGCAAGTATGGTTAGCTCAATTACAACCATTAATCCAAAAGAACTTAAAGGCCCAACAAGTAACCTAACCACAATGATGCAAGGCCGTGTGGCAGGTATGATCGCCTATCAGCGTAGCGGAGAGCCTGGAGCAGATAATGCACAGTTTTTTATTCGTGGCTTAGGTACTTTCGGTACAGGAAAGCAAGATCCATTGATCTTAATTGACGGTATAGAATCTACGCAGAATGATATGGCCCGCTTGCAGGCAGATGATATTGCCTCATTCAGTGTTTTAAAAGATGCCACTGCATCGGCAGTTTATGGTGCCCGTGGTGCTAATGGCGTAGTATTAATTACCACAAAATCTGGAGAAGCTGGTAATACAAATTTTACGGTCAGATCAGAAACGGCTGTTTCATCAAATACAAAGAACTTTCAATTTGCAGATAATATTACTTATATGAAAATGGCAAATGAGGCCGCACTAACGCGAAACCCTCAGGCCGCTTTACCTTATCTCCAAACCAAAATTGATGGTACAGCCAGGGGAGATAATCCCTTATTATATCCAAGCAACAACTGGATCGATCAATTAATTAAAGACTACACGATCAATACCCGCAACAATATTAGTTTACAGGGCGGTGGCGAGAAAGCCCGGTTTTATGTTGCTGGAACATACAATATTGATAATGGGGTGCTAAAAGTTGAAGGACTGAACAATTTCAATAATAACGTAAAGTTGAAAAACTATTCTGTTCGTTCTAATGTAGATCTTGATCTGACCAAAACAACCAAAGCCGCAATTCGGGTTTATGGGCAATTTGATGATTATTCAGGTCCTTTACTAGGACCCAATGGACAAAATGGAGGCGAGCGGATTTTTAACCAAACCATTTGGTCTAACCCGGTTTTATTTCCGGCAGTTTACCCATCAGAATTATCTCCTTTTGCTACACATGCCTTATTCGGTAATGCGATTACTCCAAATAATGGATTATATGTAAATCCTTACGCAGAAATGGTAAAGGGATATTCTGAGTACAATGCATCAACCCTACAAACGCAAATTGAATTGAAGCAAGATTTAAAGGTGTTTACGCAAGGTTTAAATGCACGCTTAATGACCTATGCCAGGAGATATTCTTATTTCGATGTATCCAGAAGCTACAATCCCTTTTATTACGTAGCCAGCGAACAGCCAAATGGAGGTGTTGGTTTACAGGTTTTAAATCCAGGCGGACAAGGTTCTATAGGTGCAACAGGCACTGAATATTTGGGTTATTCAGAAGGAAGAAAGGTATTAAACTCGACTTTTTATGCAGAATTGGCCTTGAATTATGCGAGAACATTTGGTGGCAAACATGCGGTAAGTGGCATGCTCATCACAACCATGAGGAACTACCTGTCGGGCAATGCCGGAAGTTTGCAGTTATCGCTTCCTGCCCGTAACCAAGGCTTATCTGGTAGAGCAACATACGGTTACGATGATAAATATTTAGCCGAATTCAACTTTGGTTACAATGGATCAGAGCGTTTTGCAGATAATAACCGTTTTGGTTTTTTTCCATCATTTGGCTTAGGTTATGTATTGTCTAATGAAGAGTTTTTCAAGCCATTAACAAAAGTAATCAACAGCATGAAGTTAAGGGCTACTTATGGTTTTGTTGGAAACGATCAGATTGGAAATGACGATGATCGTTTCTTTTATATGTCGGAAGTCAACATGAACAACTTTGATTACGGTGCAACTTTTGGCGAGCAATATGGCTATTCTAAAAGCGGGATATTAGTGAGCAGATACGCTAATCCATTAATTACCTGGGAGAGATCAGAACAACTTAATCTCGGCGTAGACTTTAGGTTTTTTAATGCGCTGGATATCAATATTGATGTATACCGAAATACGCGCTCCAATATTTTAACTGCACGTACTTATATTCCTACCACAATGGGTTTACAGGCTGCTGTTAGAGCCAATACCAATAAAGCCCAGAATGAAGGGGTAGATTTTGCAGCAGCCTTCAATAAATCTTTTGGTAACGGATGGTCAGTTCAAATGAGAGGTAATTTTACATATGCAAAAAGTAAAATCCTGATTAACGATGAGCCAACGTACCCAGCTAACGAATATTACAGAACAAGCGTAGGCCTCCCTACCACTCAAAGATTTGGATATATTGCAGAACGCTTGTTTATTGATGATAATGAGGCCAAAAACTCTCCTTTGCAATTTGATGGAACTCCTGGCTTAAACTACGGAGGTGGTGATATCAAATACCGGGATGTAAATGGCGACGGATTGATTAATGATCAAGACCAGGTGCCAATTGGTCTTCCAACCTCACCCGAAATTATTTACGGTTTTGGTGGTACAATAGGCTATAAAAGCTTCGATTTTAGTTTCTTCTTTCAAGGTTCTGCCCGCTCTTCATTTTTTATCAATTCAGAAAATATTGCCCCATTTGTATTAAACGGAGGTAGTCAGAATGGATTATTATCTGCTATTTCTGATAGCTATTGGTCTGAAGAAAACAGAAATATTTATGCCATGTGGCCAAGGTTGAGCCCCAATTTCGTGAGAAATAACAGCCGCGAAGGCAACAACCTTAATCAAACCTCAACCTGGTGGATGAGAAGCGGAAATTTTTTAAGGCTAAGAAGTGTTGAATTCGCTTACAATGCCAATAAAAGGTTAACGCAAAGGATTGGTTTAACAGCACTCCGTTTATATGTAAGTGCAACCAATTTAGGTTATATCAGCAGCTTTAAAACCTGGGATCCTGAAATGGGGGGGAAGGGTTTAGGATATCCAATTCAAGGTACGTATAATTTAGGTGTCAGAGCCTCATTTTAATTAGAAACACATGGTTTTAAACGATAATAAAATGAAAAATATAACGATAAATAAAATAAAAGATAGCGTTAGGGACATACTTATCACATTGTGTTTTGCAAGTGCTATATGTACCATGTCAGCATGTAAAAAATACTTAGATATAGTACCCGATAACGTTGCTACCATAGATAATGCTTTCACCATGAGAACGGAAGCAGAAAAGTACCTGTTTACCTGCTATTCCTTTTTGCCGAAAGACGGCGATCCCTTATATAACGTAGGTTTACTTTCTGGCGATGAACTTTGGGTTCCAACTCAGGAATGGGATTTTGTATCTTATGCTTGGCGCGGTGCAAGGGGCGGACAAAATGCTGCCAATCCCTATATGAATGCATGGAATGGTAATTATCAAGGCGGAGGACCAGGCGATAATTATGGTTTATGGAAAGGGATAAGAAATTGTAATATCTTTTTAGAAAATGTAAAAGATGAAAGTAAAGTGAGAGACTTAAGACCCGACGAGCGTGCCCGTTGGATAGCCGAGGTTACTTTCTTAAAAGCGTATTACCATTATTACCTGTTACGGATGTATGGGCCGATTCCGTTAGTAGATCAGAATATAGATATCAGTGCTCCAGAAGATGATGTACGGATTAAACGTAAACCATTTGATGAATGTGTGGCTTATATTTCTGGATTGATAGATGAATCTACAACGAATCTGCCACCGATTATTACAGACAGGACTACAGAGTTGGGAAGAATAACCAGACCCATAGCCTTGGCAGTAAAGGCCAAACTATTATTACTTGCAGCTAGTCCGTTATTTAACGGTAATCAGGATTATGCCAGTTTCAAAGACCACGATGGTGTAAATCTAATTCCAGCGGCTTATAGTGCTGCTAAATGGAAAAGTGCTGCTGATGCTGCTAAGGTAGCCATTGATGCTGCGGAACAAGCAGGTGCTGCATTATACAAGTTTCCAGGATCCACCTTTAAACTTTCCGATACCACGAACTTGCAATTAACATTAAGGAGTTCGATTACCGAACGATGGAATGTCGAACATGTTTGGGCAAACCCAAACACTAGGGCAGATATGCTACAACGGGTAGCTATGCCTAAACTTGCTTCGGGTGGGGCAAGCGGTGATGCAAGAATGCAGTTGGCCGCTCCGCTTAAAATTGCCGAAATGTTTTATTCAAGCAATGGAGTGCCTATTAATGAAGACAAGGTATTAAACTTTTCGAATAGATACAGTTTAAGAACTGCTGTAGATAAAGAACGCTTTTATGTAAAAGTTGGTTATGAAACTGCCCGCGTAAACTTTGATCGCGAACCACGCTTTTATGCTGCTCTTGGTTTTGATGGTGGCGTTTGGTACAAATATGATAGCCCTTCTAACTCTGATGAGAATACATGGGTTGTTGAAGGGAAATACACCCAGTTAGCAGGAGCTACACACGTTGGCTTTTACAATGAAACGGGTTACTATATTAAAAAATTGGTAGACTGGAACATGACGAACAGCACCAATGGTGTTTCCTATCGCGATTATCCTTGGCCACAAATACGACTGGCAGATTTATATCTCATGTATGCAGAAGCCTTAAACGAGAGTCAAGGGCCCGTAAATGATGTTTTCGAATATGTAGATCGAATTCGAAAACGGGCAGGTTTGGCAGGTGTGGTAGAATCGTGGAATAGTTTTTCCAATAATCCTAATAAACCAACAACCAAAGACGGTTTGAGAGAAATTATCCACCAGGAAAGAGGAATTGAGCTCGCTTTCGAAGGCAGTCGCTATTGGGATATGAAAAGGTGGAAGAAAGCAGGCGAAGTATTCAATCAGGCTATAACAGGTTGGAGTGTTTTTCAGGCCAATACCTTAGATTATTATAGAGTAAGAACGATTTATACACAAAATTTTGTTGCTCCACGCGATTATTTGGCGCCAATTAGAAATTATGATATCACTGTAAATCCCAAACTGGTTCAAAATCCAGGTTGGTAATTTGTAAACCAAATAACATTTTCAAATATGAACACAATGAAATTAAATTTTGCACTATTATTATCAACTCTGATAATTTTAGTTGCAGGTTGTAAGGTTGATGAACTTGAACCCCTCGAAAAAAATACAGATGTACCAGGTGCCGTTTCTAATGTGAAATGGGTTGCTGGGCCAGGTAATGCAACTTTAACTTATGCAGTGCCCAACAATAATAATCTGCTTTATGTAAAAGCTGTTTATACCCTGGCCTCAGGGCGCGTAATGGAAGTAAAAGCTTCTTATTACGGAAATACTTTAAAGGTGGAAGGTTTTGGAGATACAGAAGAACATGAAGTAAAACTTTATGCAGTTACAAGAAGCGAAATAGAGTCTGCTCCGGTAAGTGTAAAGGTAAAACCCCTCGAAAATCCGATTTGGGGAGTGTTTAGAAGTATTAAAGCGCAGGCCGATTTTGGAGGATTAAGATTTACAGCAAAAAACATTGCTAAAGCAGATTTGGCGATAGAGATCTTAACAGAAGATAGTAAAGGTAAACTTGTACCCACTTCTAAAAATATTTACACCTCAATTGTAGATATAGACCAGGCGATAAGAGGATATGATCCTATTGAACGCAAGTTTGCCATTACCATTAGAGATAGGTGGTTAAACTATAGCGATACCTTATACACTACATTAACACCGCTTTATGAAGCAGTTATTCCAAAATCGGGTTATAAGGCCGTTACATTGCCAAGCGATGTGGCCTTGAATACCTCAACTTCAATTGCTGGTATGTGGGATGGAGATACAAATGGCTGGCCAAGGGTATTAATGACGAGCTCCGGAGTTTTAACTCCTCAATGGGTTTCCTTTGATATTGGTAAACTATCTTCATTAAGCCGCATCGTAATATGGGATTATCCTGAGTATCTAAATGGCCGTACCTATTATTATGGCGGTAACTTGTTAGACTTTGAGGTATGGGGAACAGATAATCCACCGTCAGATGGTAGTTTTACAAACTGGACCAAGTTAGGCACATTTAAATCTATAAAACCATCAGGTAGTGCCTATGGCGTTAATACCGCAGAAGATAATACCACCGGTGCCGCAGGCTTAAACTATACTTTCGATGCCGGTATCCCTAAAGTACGATACATCCGTATTAAAAGTTTAAAAAACTGGCAAGGAACAACATTTATGGCTATTGGAGAAATTCAGCTTTATGGTGATCCTAGGTAATATGATAACGCTAAATAAAATTAAGATGAAAAGAATTTCTAAAAAAATTAACATACGGCTATGTCTATTAGGAGTAGCTCTTTTAATAATTACGGCAATAGCTGCTTGTACTAAAAAAGACGATTACAAAAAGTTTATTGAAGGTGGAGAGATCTCATACACAGGTAAGTTAGATTCTGTCAAAATCAATTCTGGTAAGTATCGTGTATTAATAAACGGTCTGTTTATTGCAGATCCGAAAGTAAAAAAATGTGTAGTGTATTGGAACAACAAGGCCGATTCGGTAATTATTCCGGTCACTCGAACACCAAATGTTGATACCCTTAAATTCTTCGTTAACAACATGAAAGAAGGGGTGCAAAATTTCATCATTTACACTTACGACGGTGCGGGTAATAAATCTATTCCGGTATATAAAACGGGTAGGGTATATGGAGATCGATATCAGGGTACTCTATCGAATAGAGCAATAAATTCGGCATTTACAAATGAAAATGGGGTAACAGCACTGGAGTTGGGTGGAATGGACAGGGTAAGTGGAGTGTTCGCTACAGAGGTGATTTATACTGATAATGCTAATGTCGACAAAACGGTAAGGATACCGATTAACACAAACAACTTTACCTTGACAAATTTTAAAGAAAAAGGGACGATTAAATATCGCACGCTATTCTTGCCCGACACTTTAAGTGTTGATACATTTTATACCGATTATACAAGTTTATATATTCCAAAGTTTATTAAAGTAGATGTAACCTCAACATATTTAAAAAATGTTGGTCCTAACGTAAGCTTTTCATCCATTAACAGTGCCAACAGATGGGGTATTTTAAGCGATTGGATTACAAGTGCATCTGTAAAAAATGCAAGTGGTTTCGGTGGGTATGAGAAGAAAAGTAACGTCGGTTACATATCACTCGAAGCAGGTTGGGGATTGCCTAATGTTACTGATGGTAAAATATATCAAACAGTTAATCTTCCAGCTGGTAATTATCGTTTTGAAATCGTAATGACTGATTTTAACGCAGGCGGATCTAGGTACCTTACCGTTGCAGAAGGAACTACTATACCGAATGTAGCAAATATCACAAGTTCAAGTATTGCCTTTTCTAATCTGGAAAGTAAGACACTTAATTTTGAACTGCTTCAGTCAAAACAGGTTTCTTTAGGTTTTGCTGCATCGTTAACGGGTACAGGCAGTACCGGGCAATATGCAAAGATAGCATCAGTTAAACTCTATAAAATCAATTATTTATAGTAAGTATTATAGCGCATTAGCAATCGGAAGAAGTAAAATTTAAAGATTGCTAATGCTGATTTCTACAAAGCATAGTCATTTTTTTTACTGTTATCATTAAATTAGTCGATCAAAGAAATCATCTATGCAAAATAGAATTCAGATTAGTTTTGTTTTATTTCTAGCCATTTTCATCCAATCCTGTGCTATAAACAAGCATCAGAATTTTTCAAATGCTTATGTTAAGGAAGGCTATAAACTTGTTTGGAGTGATGAATTTAACAAAAATGGTGCTCCCGATCCAGTCAATTGGGATTATGAGAAAGGTTTCGTCCGTAACGAAGAGCTACAATGGTATCAGCCCGAAAATGCTTTCTGCAAAGGTGGTAAGTTGATTATCGAAGCACGGAAAGAAGTAAAACCTAATCCGCTATATGTAGAAGGCAGCAACGAATGGCGTAAAAAACCAAAAAATATTGAATATACTTCTGCCTGTATCATTACTAAAGGTTTACAAAGCTGGCAGTATGGTCGATTCGAAATGAGAGGAAAGATCGATATTTCAGATGGACTTTGGCCGGCATTTTGGACACTGGGCTTAAAAGGCCGCTGGCCTGCAAACGGTGAAATCGATATTATGGAGTATTACCGGGGAAAATTATTGGCCAATATCGCAAGTTTAGGACCCGATAAAAAGGCGAAATGGTTTAGTAATACAAAATCCGTAACCGAATTGGGTAGAAAAAAATGGGCAGCCGAATTTCATACATGGCGCATGGACTGGGATAGCGAGGCCATTAGTTTATCTGTAGATGGAATGCTTCTGAATAAAACCAATTTGAGCGACCTTAAAAATGATGACGGTTCAGATTTTCATCCTTTTAAACAGCAACATTACATTTTGTTCGATCTGGCAATGGGTGGTATGAACGGTGGTTCGTTAAACAATACTAAATTCCCCAATAGGATGGAAATCGATTACGTTAGGGTATATCAGAAATAAGTGGTTCGTCATTCTCAGCTTGACTGGGAATCGTAATGCAGACCTACCTGTCGAGGGGCAAAATGATAAACCTCACAGATTGTAAAAACTTGCTGGGTCTAAATAGAAAAAGAGCCATGGAAATTAAATCATGGCTCTTTCTATTATGTTTTTAAGCATTAGTTCTGAACTTTTATTTCAGTTCTTCTGTTCAGTATTCTACCTTCTTCGCTCGTATTGCTGCTAATGGGCTCTTTCTCTCCATGACCAACAACAGTGAAATTATTTCCGTTTAAACCTGCGTTTATAAAGTACGATTTTACGGCATTTGCGCGGTCAATAGAAAGTTGCATATTGTGGTCTGGTGTACCTTCGGCAGATGAATGGCCGTTAAGAATAAATTTTGTACTTGGCGATTTTTTCATTTCCGCCACTGCTTTATCCAAGATAGAGAATGATGATGTTTTAAGTACAAACGAATTAAACTCAAACTGGATATTGTCTAAGTTGAAGTTGGGTTTTTCAGCGGGTGCCGGAGCTTCTTCTTTCTCTGGGGCAGGCGCAGGTTTTTTCTCCTCTACTGGTGGTGCTGGCTTTTCAACAGGTGCGGGAGCAGGTTTTGCCACCAGTTTTTTTGTTTTACAAGAGTACATTGTAAGGGTAAATAAAGCTAGGAGCGTAGTAAATAAAAGGTTTTTGGTAATGTTCATGTTTAATATTAATTTAAGTTTATTGTGTGTTTGTTGTCCAAACATACTAATAAATGATTACAGCTATAACGGTGTTTTTTTGAAGAAGTTATATTTAATAGGTTAATCCGTCTAATTTAACTTCAGTTTTACTCAAACATATTCATATCAATTTCCTTTAATGTATTATAACATTTTAATATGGATCGTTTTGAAAACAAAATTGCTTTAATTACCGGAAGCAGTCAGGGAATTGGTGCTGCATGTGCCTTAAGATTGGCCAAAGATGGCTGTGATATTATTTTAAATGGCCATAAGTTTGATGAAAGGGGCGAAAAACTTATTACAGAAATACAAAATATGGGTAGAAAAGCAGCTTTTTTGAAAGCCGATTTAAGTAAAGCCAAAGAAGCCTCTAAATTGGTAACCGATGCCGTAGCAGTATTCGGCCATTTAGATATTTTGGTAAATAATGCAGGCGTAGAAAAAAAAGCCAGCTTTTGGGAAGTTACAGAAGAAGATTACGACCTGATCATGAATACAAATTTAAAAGGTGTTTTTTTTAGCATCCAATCGTTTGTAAATTACTGTAGAAAAAGTAAGGTAGCTGGAACAGTAATCAATATGAGTTCTGTACACGAAGAAATCGCATTTCCACATTTTGCCGCTTACTGTGCAAGTAAAGGAGGCTTAAAGATGTTAACCAGAAACCTTGCTTCAGAATTAGCCCAGTTTAATATCAGGATTAACAACGTAGCACCAGGAGCTGTTTCAACGCCGATTAATCAGGATTTATTGAATAATAAACAACAGCTGGAAAAAGTACTTCAAAATATTCCCTTAAAACGAATGGGTAAGGTAGAAGATGTTGCAGCAATAGTAGCTTTCCTTGCTTCTGATGATGCCGCTTATGTAACAGGATCAACTTATTTTGTAGATGGAGGATTAACCTATCATTATGAAGAACAATAGGCTAATCTTGTGATGAATTTATTTTAAACCTTTAAATTTGGCATTAAGTTTAAGAATGCCTGCGAATTAGCACTGTATTTCTTCTTATCTAGTTTAAAATAAAATGCCCCTTTTTTAGAACCTGTTCTATCTTTTTCGGCCAGCTTGATCAATAGTCCAGTCGACGTAATTTTACGGCTGAAATTTCTGGTATCGATTTTAGTATCGTTTACTTCCTCAAAAAGAATATGCAATTGTGGGATAGTGAATTTTTTAGGGAGCATTTCAAATAAAATAGGATGGAGGGCAGCCTTGTACCTTAATTTTTTTCGGGCATCGGCAACCATTTGGTTATGATCAAAAATAAGTTTTGGCCGATCGTTGATCAAAAACCATTCAGCTTCGTAATCATCATTTAACTGTGCCTCATATTTGTGGATATCAATGAGGGCAAAATATCCAACAGAAAGTGTTCTTTCAATTGGGTCGCGGCCAGGTTCTCCATAAATCTGCATCTGCTCCAGGTAAACACCTTCCAAACCCGTCATTTTTTTGAGTACCCTGTTCGCTGCATCGTCCGGACTTTCATCAGCACCCACAAAGCCCCCCATTAAACTCCATTTGTTTATTTCGGGTTCCAAACCCCGCTTAACCAACAGAATTTTAAGGTGTTCGCCATCAAATCCAAATACGATGCAGTCAACAGCAACAAGATAATGTGGCTGCCTAGAATATTCAATCATTTTTTATCCGAAATTTTAATGGGCTTAATATGTTCAAATTTTCACGAAAATAAAAATTATTATTAATTGTCGTTTTGACAATTAATAATAATTTTATAATTTGGCGGCTTAGATAGATTGAGCTAATTGCTTTCTTTTCTCTAACCAATTGAAAATAAAAATGAACCAAACATTCGAACTCGATAGTAATCCACACACCAGGTTAAATATATTAACTGGCGAATGGGTTTTAGTTTCTCCGCACCGTACTAAAAGGCCTTGGCAGGGTAAGGTTGAAGATATAACGCCAGATAATCGCCCGGAATATGATCCTAAATGTTATTTATGTCCTGGTAATGGCAGGGCAGATGGCGATAGTAATCCAGAATATACCGAAAGCTTTGTTTTTAACAATGATTTTGCTGCGTTGCTTGAAGATACACCTGCTGGCGATATGAATGAAGATGACTTGTTGGTAGCTAATAATCAGAGAGGACTTTGCAGGGTGATCAGTTTTAGTCCGAAACACAACCTCACACTTCCCGAAATGAGTGTCGAAGCCATAACTGCTGTGGTAAATGTTTGGCAAAATGAATTTAATAGTCTTGCCGCAAATGATTGGATCAAATACATTCAGATTTTCGAAAATAAAGGCGAAATAATGGGCTGTAGTAATCCACACCCACATGGTCAGATCTGGTCGCAGAGCGACATTCCATTAGAAATTGCCAAAGAAACCGAACGTCAGAAAACATACTATGCTATTCACAGAAGAAGTTTGCTTAGCGATTACTTAAAACTGGAGCAAAAGAAAAAAGAGCGTATTGTATTCGAAAACGATCATTTTGTGGTACTTGTACCTTTTTGGGCGGTTTGGCCTTACGAAACCATGATTATCAGTAAACGCCATGTAAATAGCATTAAATTGTTTACAGAGGTTGAGAAGAAGTCGTTAGCTGAAGCCATTAAGGTACTAACAACCAAATATGATAACCTGTTCGAGACCTCTTTTCCATATTCAGCCGGTATGCATCAGGCACCAGTAAACAACGGCTATTGCCCTGAATGGCACTGGCATATGCATTTTTACCCACCGTTGTTGCGCTCGGCATCAGTTAAAAAATTTATGGTAGGTTACGAAATGTTGGCCAATCCTCAACGCGATATTACCCCAGAGTTTGCCGCTAATCGTTTAAAAGAAATGTCTGTAACACACTATAAAATCAATAAAACTGAAGGCTAAAATATTAAATAATGAATGCACAACATTTAAAAAATACATTTAAAAAACTTTTCAACGCTGAGCCTATTTTAGTGCGTTCGCCAGGAAGAATAAATATTATTGGCGAACATACCGATTACAATGGGGGCTTTGTAATGCCTGCCGCTATTGATAAGGCCATTTATGTAGCCATATCGAAAAGAGAAGATGATGAAATACATTTATTTTCGGAGAGTTATCAGCAATTTGATATTTCATCGATAAAAACCCTGAAAAAATCAGAGAACAGTTGGGCCAATTACATTTTAGGCGTTGCCGATCAGTTAAAAGAAAGAGGCCATCGGTTGGGTGGCTTTAATTTTTATATCGATGGAGATGTGCCTTTGGGCGCTGGTCTATCATCGTCTGCGGCTGTTGAATGTGCTACTGGCTTTGCGCTCGATCAACTTTTTTCGCTTTCCGTTCCGAAAATGGATATCGCATTGATTGCACAAAAAGCAGAACAGACTTTTGCTGGCGTTAACTGTGGTATTATGGATCAGTTTGCCTCTGTATTTGGTAAGAAAGATCAGGCCATTATGCTCGATTGCAGATCAATGAAACACATTTACATCCCATTAAAATTAGATGGCTATAAACTTTTGCTTTTAAATACGAATGTAAAACATGCACTTGCCGATTCTGCTTACAACAAAAGAAGGTCACAGTGTGAACAAGGTGTTACCTGGGTAAAGGAGCATTATCCAAATGTAAACACCCTTCGTGATGTAGATTTAACCATGTTAGAAACCCATGTTAAGCCAAAAGATCTGGATGTTTATACCAAATGTAGTTTTGTAGTGAAAGAAATCGGTCGTTTATTAACCGCTGCAGAGCAACTGGAAAATGGTAATCTGCATGGTTTGGGTAAGCTGATGTTCGAAACCCATGAGGGCTTAAGCAAAGATTACGAAGTAAGCTGTAAAGAATTAGATTTCCTGGTTGATGCGGTTAAACCTCTTGATTATGTGTTAGGTGCCAGGATGATGGGTGGTGGTTTTGGTGGTTGTACCATCAATATTGTTAAAGAAGAAAAAATTGCTGATTTAATTGAAGCGTTATCTTCAGAATATTTATTGCAGTTCGGACTGAAGCTTGGTTCCTACACCGTTCAAACTGATAACGGAACCAGCTTATACAGTTAAAATTTAAATAACCCAAGGTATACTAACCAAAATAAATCAATGAAAAATAACTTATTAGACACGAAGGATTACATTGTATTTGCAATTTACTTCGTTATTGTGGCCGCTTATGGGCTCTACATTTACAACAAGAAAAAGTCAGAATCTACGGGCTCTAAAGATTATTTTCTTGCTGAAGGCTCTTTAACCTGGTGGGCAATCGGCGCATCATTAATTGCATCTAATATTTCTGCAGAGCAGTTTATCGGGATGAGCGGTTCAGGCTTTAAAATGGGATTGGCCATTGCAACCTACGAATGGATGGGCGCTTTAACCTTAGTGGTTGTTGCGGTATTCTTCATTCCGGTTTACCTGAAAAACAAAATTGCTACAATGCCACAATTCCTACATCAGCGTTATAACGGAACGGTAGCCATGATTATGGCTGTTTTCTGGTTATTACTTTATGTTGTAGTTAACCTAACCTCAATCCTTTATTTAGGCGCTTTGGCGGTAAGCAGTATTTCTGGCTTCGATTTAAGTTTCTGTATGTACGCCATAGCAGGTTTTGCCATTATTATTACGCTTGGCGGAATGAAAGTTATTGGATATACCGACGTTATCCAGGTGTTTTTCTTAATTCTGGGTGGTTTGGCCACTACCTACTTGGCTTTAAACTTAGTTTCTACTCATTATGGAACGACAGGTGTTTTTGAAGGCTATAGTTTAATGACTTCAAAGGCTTCTGAACATTTTCACATGATTTTAAAGCCAGATAATGAAAATTATATCGATTTACCTGGTTTAAGTGTGCTTGTAGGTGGTATGTGGATTGTGAACTTAAATTATTGGGGCTGTAACCAATACATTACTCAACGTGCTTTGGGTGCTAACCTGGAGACTGCCCGTGGAGGTATTCTTTTTGCTGCATTCTTAAAATTATTAATGCCAATTATTGTTGTGCTACCAGGTATTGCAGCTTATGTTTTATATAAAGATGGTGCCTTTCAGGCAGAAATGCTGCAGGATGGATCAGTAAACCCAGATCGTGCATACCCTGTATTGCTGAATTTACTACCTGCTGGATTAAAAGGACTTTCGTTCGCAGCATTAACCGCGGCAGTGGTGGCTTCTTTGGCTGGTAAAGCAAATAGTATTGCAACTATTTTTACGCTGGATATTTATAAGAAAGTATTAAAGCCCGATGCTACTGAGAAAAATTTAGTAACAACAGGTAAGATTTCGATTATTGTAGCGATGATTCTTGGCGTATTGATTGCACCACATTTAGGAATCGATAAAAAAGGTGGTTTCCAATATATCCAGGAGTATACAGGTTTTGTTTCCCCAGGTATTTTTGCCATGTTTATTTTAGGTTTCTTTTGGAAAAGAACAACCTCAAGTGCAGCACTATTCGCTACCATCGGTGGTTTCGGTTTGTCAATTTTGCTTAAATTCTTACCTAAACTTACAGACCTTTCATGGTTATCACGAATGGGGTTCTCTGTTAAAAATGCAGCTGGAGTTTATGAAATTCCGTTCCTCGATCGTATGGGCTTTGTATTTGTATTCTGTATCCTTGGTATGGTGATCATCAGTTTAGCGAGCAACAAAGTTAAGGCAGAAGCTAAAGGATTAGCCATCGATGCTAAAATGTTCAAAACCTCTACCAGTTTTGCAGTAGGAGCTTTAATCATTATCGGATTATTGGTTGCACTTTACAGTGTATATTGGTAAACGAGAGTGTATAAAATAGGAAAGGGATAAAGTCATTAGATTTTATCCCTTTTTTGTATAACGCCGAAATTAAGTCGGAAAGGAACCTTTGAACCATGTTAAGAGATTTCTCCACTCCGGAGACGACGATACCCCATAGAAGCTCGTTTTCACTACAATAATTTTCTTAAGCCCATGACCATTGGTGTTAGATTTAAGGTAGAAAACTTAATGTCCTTCATTTCTTAATGTTAATGGTCACCTGAAGTGATTAGAGTCTGCCCTTTATCCTCTTCAGTAGCCAATTTCTTCACCAGCCACGGCAAGGTAAGTCCTTGTCCGATTAAGGTAAACAATACCACTACAACAGATATAAATATAATAGCATTACGCTGCGGAAATGCACTTCCATCCGATAAAGTAGCTGGTAATCCAATTGCGATGGCCAATGAAACAATACCTCTCATGCCCGACCAACTGATAATCAAACTGTTCCTGAAATCGAGCAATGCCCCCTCTGTAATGCGGTGTTTTCCTTTCTGAAAGGCTTTTTGAAGATTGAATTTTTGTAGGAAAACCCGGGCCATTCTTAACAACAGCGCAACAATAGTAATCACCAGTGAATAACCTATGTAAGGTAAAATATCGGCACTGTTAATGTTTTTGTATACATAAGGGAATTGTAGCCCAATTAAAATGAAAATGAGCCCATTCAATAAAAAGATAATGATGTCCCAAATGTTTTTAGATTGGTTTTTAAGTTGCTCCGGAAATACTTTGTTGCTGAACCTCGAAATACCCAATCCTAAAATAACAACTGCAATAACACCAGAAACATGTACTTGTTCTGCAATTAAATAGGTAACAAAAGGCATCAATAACATAAAACTAATGGTAGCTAAACGGTTACTATGGATTCTTTTAATAATGAAAGCGAGAATTTTCGACATCACCATGCCGATTAAGAATCCGCCAGCCATTAAAACAGCAAAT
This sequence comes from Pedobacter sp. R-06, assembly GCF_049913135.1. Taxonomy (NCBI): domain Bacteria; kingdom Pseudomonadati; phylum Bacteroidota; class Sphingobacteriia; order Sphingobacteriales; family Sphingobacteriaceae; genus Pedobacter; species Pedobacter sp. R-06. Next base: position 1,749,760 of record NZ_CP183977.1, read on the forward strand.
TCAAGCGATGCTTTCCAAAATACAAAGGCTGTTCCTGTTACGGCGGCAACTGCAAAACGATACGCTACCAGTGCTGAGGCATCGTTAACTAAACTTTCACCCTCCAAAATAGTATTGGTTTTGTGTGATAAACCCAGTCCTTTGGTAATACTCATGGCAGCAACTGCATCAGTAGCAGAAAGAATTGCACCTAATACAAAAGATAACGGCCAGCTCATCCCAGGAATCATATAGTGGGCAACTACAGCAATACCAATAGCGGTGATAAAAACCAGTGTAATAGCCAATGTAAATATGGTGTTGATATTGGTTTTAAATTCCTTGAATGAGATATTAAAAGCAGCATCGTAAAGCAACGGTGGTAGGAATATCAGAAATATAATTTCAGGATTAATATCAATTGGTGGTAAAGATGGAACAAAACCCACTGCTATTCCAGCTATAATCAATAAAATAGGATAGGGGATTTTAATTCGATCAGCAATGGCAGAAAGGCCAATCATCACAGCTAAAATAAATATTACAATGGCATAATTTTCCATATCTGCAAAACACGTTTTTTAATAGAGATCGAAACACTTGCTTGCAAAATATAGGTTTAGAACTGAATTAAAAAGTTTCTGACCGAAATAAATTAATCAATGAAACGATGGAGATGTTTAGAATTCTACTGTGGTAAATGCATTTAAATTTGAAGGAGAAAACCTTAATTTCCTTCAATTCTTAATGGTCAACAAAAAGGAAACGCTAACTAATTGCTGAAACAAGACATTACCTTTTAGGATACTGGAAAATTATAGCAGCGCAAGCGAGGGAAGCTTTAATAAGAAACTAACGCTGTAACCTTGGCCTTTTGCTTTTAAAAGGTTGGTTGTTTTGTGGTTTTGCTGTTTTGGCAGTACTTTCCTCTTCCGATATTTTAACTGTAATTACATTACCTTTAAAAGTTTCACCATTTAAGGTAGATACAATATTCTTGGCATCCGGTAAACTGTATATTTCTAAAAAAGCATAGCCCTTACACTTACCGGTAGCTCTATCGCGAACAATTTTAATCGTTTCTACCCTACCATGAAGGCTAACCAATATTGCCAAATCCATCTCTTGGATATTGTCAGGAAGGCCACCTATAAAAATCTTAACCATTAATTCAGTAATTTGAGAGAACATCCGGTTAAATCAAACATAAATCCAGAATTGTTCTTTTAGACCTGCAAAATAAGCAAAATGATATTCTTACCCAAACTAATTGAATGAATTTTGCTTCATTTTTATCAAAAATTTGTGAAGAGCAGACATATATATTGATGTTGACAGACAGAAAATGTACATTCGCTTTCTAATCATCAAAAAATAGGTTAAAATATGAGCATCTCTAAGTTAAAATCTATACTCATTATCGCATTATTCCTCTTCAGTTCGCTACTGGTACAATCAAAAATTTTATTGCCATCAGTATTTAGCGATAATATGGTTTTGCAACAAAAAACAAATGCTGCCCTTTGGGGTAAAGCCACAGCTGGTAAAGCAGTTAAGATAACGGTTTCGTGGAATAAAATTAATTATGGAGCCATTGCCGATGCCAGTGGCAATTGGAAAATTAAAGTGGCAACGCCAGGTTACGGCGGACCATATTCCATCACCATTTCTGATGGAGAATTGTTGGTGCTAAACAATGTATTAATAGGTGATGTTTGGATTTGCTCAGGCCAGTCGAATATGGAAATGCCTTTAGCGGGCTGGGGGAAAATCCTTAATAGCGAAAAAGAAATTGCTGAAGCTAAATATCCAAATATCCGTTTATTGCAGGCAGATCACATTACCAGTAATTTTCCTATAAACGATGCTAAAGTAGCAAATGGCGGATGGCAGGAATGTAGTCCAAAATATGTTGCAGAATTTTCTTCTACTGCTTATTTCTTTGCCCGCGAAGTGTATGAAAAAACTAAAATTCCTATTGGCCTGATCCATACCTCTTGGGGAGGAACAATTGCTGAAGCCTGGACAAGTGCCGAATCGCTTAAAAAAATGGCCGATTTTTCTGCTGCAGTTGATAAGATCCAAAAATCAGCTAAAAATCCTTCAACAGTTTCTTACGAAGAAAAACTGCAGACTTGGGTTAAAATGACAAGTGAGAAAGATTCCGGATATCAGGCTGGTGAAGCGAAATGGGCTTTGGTGGAAACTGCAAATTGGAAAAGCATGACTTTGCCAACCTTGTGGGAGGACGCAGCACTTAAAAATTTTGATGGTATAGTATGGTTTACTAAAAAGGTTAACATCCCCGAAAACTGGAAAACAAACGGAGCCAGGCTTAATCTAGGCACAATTGATGATAATGACATCACCTTCGTAAACGGAGTAAAAGTAGGTGAAACGGTAGGGTATAATATTGGTAGAACATACGCAATACCTGCAAACCTGCTTAAAACAGGTGAGAATACCGTAACCGTAAGGGTTTTTGATAGTGGTGGTGGCGGTGGTATATATGGTGATGCCAAAGATTTGAGCTTCACAAACAACACGGCTGAGAAAATTTCTTTAGCTGGCGACTGGAAATATAAAGTGGGGGTAGATTTTAAAAATGTTGAAGCAAAACCTTACGAAGAAAATGGCCCTAACAGACCAACCGTTTTGTACAATGCGATGATTCATCCTTACCTGCAATTTTCAATTAAAGGTGCCATTTGGTATCAGGGAGAGAGTAATGCCGATAGGGCTTACCAATACCGTGAATTATTTTCAACGATGATTAAAGATTGGCGCCAGAAATGGGGGCAGGGAGATTTTCCATTCTATTTCGTTCAACTGGCCAATTTCATGCAGATTGATCACGAGCCTGTAGAATCTGCCTGGGCAGAGCTTAGAGAAGCCCAACAAAAAACACTTGTACTGCCAAATACAGGTATGGCGACCATTATTGATATCGGTGATGCAAAAGATATTCACCCTAAAAACAAACAAGAGGTAGGTAGAAGGTTGGCCTTAATTGCCCTGGCTAAAACCTATGGTCAGAAAATAAACTATTCTGGCCCCGTTTATCAATCCAATAAAGTAGAAGGAAAACAGATCCGTTTAAATTTTGGCAATACAGAAAATGGATTAAAAGCCGCAGATGGCGCAACACTAACCGGTTTTGCCATCGCCGGAGCAGATAAGAAGTTTTATTGGGCCAAAGCAAGTATCCAGGGAAATCAGGTTATAGTAAGTAGCGATCAGGTAGCAAATCCTGTTGCAGTTCGTTATGCATGGGGAAATAATCCTGTGTGTAACCTTGTTAGTAAGGATGGCTTGCCGGCATCACCATTCAGAACAGATACCTGGCAAGGCCTTACCTTTGCAAAGAAATAATTGATAAAAATTTGTGCAATGTGTGTGGTTAAATCCGTGTAATGCAGGCAATATTTAAAGTTACGCTGTTCTTTATGGCTTACTTTATATTTTTACTGCCTAACCGGAAATTATGCCAAATACTTTATCAGACCAGGAAACCATTCTCCTGATTGCCGACCTAGAAGAAAAATTATTAGATGGGTTTAAAAGGACAGACCTGAACACACTCGATTTATTGTTTGCCGATGGAATGCTTTTTCATGATCAGTATGGGAATGTGTTGGATAAGGAGATGGATCTGGATGCGTATCGGAGTGGCATGATCAAAATCACTAAAATCAACGTGTCCAAACGGGAAATACGTGTTTTTGAATCCATCGTTATTGTTTCTGCAAGTCTTTTTATTAAGGGAAGTTATTCAAATATTTTAATTAACGGCAAATATCAATGGTTAAGGGTTTGGGGTAAAGTGAAAGAGGATTGGAAAGTAATTTCTGCCAGTTGTACAAGCATTTCAGTATAAAATATTTGCTTAAAAATAAGAACGGGGAATAACCAATGGCTATCCCCCGATTCTAAATTAACGCTCTCTAGATCTAATATAGAACTAATCTCAGTTTCAACCAAAACCTGATGGGCGAACAAGGCCAATGCTTACCATGGCGAGTTAAAAATAGGTGTATATCACAATGTTGGTGTAAACCTCCGGCTTTGCAAACTGTATAATTTTTTATCTTTCAATTTATTATTCTTAGCGATTAGGCTTACTTTAGCCAACTTAACGGCGTTTTTTATAATTGTTTGAATATAAGGTTACTAAATCGTTTTAATATTCGCTCATATTTATTAGTTTTATAAAATATTATCTAACCAATAATCCTTTTATGAAAAGAATATTTACCTCAATCTATTTTCTGGTTTCCTGTCTTTCTATTTATACTTTGAATGCCCAGAATTTAACTGAATTCAATAAAGCACCTTTAAAACAGCATGTTTATGTGCAATTGCCAATAGGGAGTATTAAAGCCAAAGGATGGTTGTTAAAGCAACTAGAACAGCAAAGAGATGGTGCAACGGGAATGGCAGAAGAGTTATACCCTGAAAAAGATAATCTGGGCAAAAACTCCGATTGGCTGGGAGGCGATGGAAATGGATGGGAGCGGGTACCATATTATGTTAAAGGTTTAGTAGCATTGGCTTATACCTTAGATGATCCTATGTTAAAAACGAAAGCACAAAAGTATATCGATTGGACTTTAAACAATCAGCAGACCAACGGATTATTCGGCCCGCCGAAAATGAAAGATTGGTGGCCGCGTATGCCAATGATGTATGCTTTGCAAAGCTATTATGAGGCCACAAATGATAAAAGGGTAATTCCTTTTCTGTCAAAATACTTCAAATATGAACTGGCCAATCTTGATAGCGATCCCTTAAAGGAATGGGGTAAATCAAGAGCTGGCGATAATATGGAAATTGCCATTTGGCTTTACAATAAAACCGGTGATCAGGATTTGTTAAAACTGGTAGAAAAGTTAAAACAACAGGCATACCCTTGGATCGATATTTATAGCAACAACGGGTTTTACTTTTTTGGTGATGATTTTCAGCCAAAACATATGGTTAATGTAGCTCAAGCCTTAAAATTTCCAGTGCTTTATGCACAACTTCAAGATCGTCCTTCTAATCTTGAAGCACTTTCTAAAGGTATAGCGCACATTATGCACGACCACGGCCAGCCAGAAGGTTTAGGTTCAGGAACTGAATTCCTGGCGGGTACAAGCAGCATAGAAGGCGTAGAAACCTGTACTGTGGTAGAATGGATGCAGAGTTTGGAAACTGCGGCCAAGGTTATTCATGATGCAAGAATTGGCGATCAATTGGAAAAAGTAGCTTTTAATGCTTTGCCGGCCCAGTTTAGCCGCGATTTTAAGAACCATTCATATTATACATTACCTAATCAGGTTCAAAGCATTCATGGTGAGAATGGCTTTAATCAAGATTATAGCTCAGGTATTGTTTCTAGTCCCTATTCAGGTTTTGGCTGCTGTCGCTATAACATGCACATGGGCTGGCCTTATTTTGTTAAAAATAGTATAGTGGCTACCCCTGAGAAAGGCTTGGCAATAATTACCTACGGCCCAATGGAAATAGAAACTGTGGTAGCCGAAAACAAAAAAATAAAAATTACTGAAGAAACAAATTATCCCTTCGAAGAACAGATCAGGTTAAAAGTGAGGCTTACCGCTTCTGTATCCTTTCCATTAATTTTAAGAATCCCAGCCTGGAGCGTAAAACCAAGTATTAAATTAAATGGAACTACATTAAAAGGGATAAAAGCTGGCGAAATGTTTGCCATATCCCGAGAATGGAAAGATCAGGATCAATTAGAATTGAATTTTCCGATGCAAATTACTACTCAGGTCCAAGTAAACAATTCCGTTAGTGTAGAACGCGGGCCTATTGTGTATGCATTAGAAATTAAGCCAGCAAATAAGGTAACCAAAACACATCCGGTTGTTGGCTTTACAGATTACGAAATCCGTCCGGAATCGGCGTGGAACTATGGTTTAGTATTAGATAAAGGTAATTTAAGCAACATTAGCGTGGTGAGTGCTACGATGCCCGAAAATCCATTTATTGCAATAAATACACCGATTAAATTAAAGGTTCAGGCAAAAAAGATTCCATCATGGGGATTAAGCTATAACAAAGTTGCTGCTTTTGATGTACCCTTTAGTCCAATTACGTCTACCGAAAAACAAGAAGAAGTTACCTTGGTACCTTACGGATCTGAAAATATACGCCTAAGCTGTTTTCCTGTAATCGGTATGCCAAAAAAAATAAATAAATCTTTGGTCGAAAATTTTGATCAGGGAATGGCCAGTAATTGGGTTTTTTATGGCGGTGGCTGGTTTTGGAAAGATGGACAGGTTAATTCGGCATCAAATTCAGGTTCTGGTGGTTATGGCATAAATGGATCTAAATATGTAGCTAATGGAACCGATTTTAAAGATTTTACTTATCAGGCAAATGTTAAAATCAATACCCCGGGCGATGCCGGTTTAATGTTCAGGGTTTCTAACCCGGCAATTGGTCCCGATGCTTACCGAGGGTATTATGTGGGGCTGGATCAAGCCAATGGAACGGTGCTTTTAGGAAAAGCTAACGGGCAAAAATGGACCGTTATAAGCTCAGGAAAATATCCTGTTGAGATGAACAAAATGTATACTTTAATGATAGTGGCGAAGGGAAATAAATTTGATATTTTTATAAACGGATCGGCAAAACCCATTCTTTCTGCAACAGATAGTCAATATCAATCCGGTAGTATAGGATTAAGAGCGTATAAAGCTTTGGCTAGCTTCGATTCGGTAAAGATTAACGCTTTTTAACAACGGTTCAGGTTGGTATTGAACTTTACGGCAAGGAATTTGTTAACCTATTATCAATAAATAAAAATAAGATTATGAAATTATACAAATCAATTCCTATAATGCTCTTTACCCTCGCGCTTGCAGCTGGTTGTGTAAGTAATAAGAAATATGCAGAACTTCAGGATACCTATTCCAAGTTAAGAGAAAGGAACCAGGAGTTAAGTAATAAATACCAGGATAGCCAACGCGAACTTAGCGGCAGTACCAGCAGGGTTAAAAGTTTAGAAGAACAGATTGCCTCAGAAAAAGCCAATGTAACTGCATTGCAGGATGCTTTGAACAAATGTTTAAATTCTAGTAACCAGGGCAATGTTAACATTTCGAAACTGGTTGATGAAATTAACAGTTCGAATAAATACATCAAACAACTGGTAAATGCCAAAAACAAAAGCGATTCGCTTAATATGGTGCTAACCAATAATTTAACCCGTTCATTAAGCAGAGAAGAACTTGGAGATGTTGATGTACAGGTACTTAAAGGTGTTGTTTATATCTCATTGGCTGATAATATGTTATACAAATCAGGTAGTTATGAGGTTTCTGATAAAGCTGGAGAAACATTAAGTAAAATCGCCAAAATCATTAAAGATTACGATACTTATGATGTGCTGATTGAAGGTAATACCGATAATGTACCTATCGCTCAAACCAATATCCGAAACAACTGGGATTTAAGTGCCTTGCGTGCTTCGTCGGTGGTTCAGGTATTGCAAACCAAATATGCTGTCGATCCTAAGCGATTAACCGCAGGCGGACGTGGTGAATTTAATCCAATCGCTGATAATACAACAGCAGGAGGGAAAGCGAAAAACAGGCGCACACAGATCATTATTACACCTAAGTTAGATCAGTTTATGGATCTGATCGGAAAAGCGCCTGAACAGTCTCAAAAATAAAATCAGAAATAATAATCATTTTAAAGGGTTGAAATTAATTTTTCAACCCTTTTTTATTTGTAAAGCTTTCTCTTTTCCCTTTTATATTTTGCTAATTTTGCACGCGCTCCTTAAAAGTTATGAGAACACGAATAAGAAAGCACCTTCGCACAGCAAAATATATCGTTTACAAAGAAACTTTAATCGATTTTAAAGAACATTTCTGGACATTTATAGGTGCCTTTGTAGGGGTTGGTAGTATTGGGTTACTTAATTCGAAATACTTTACTGCAAATGATAATTTATTTCTAATCGGTTCTTTTGGGGCTTCATCGGTACTCATTTATGGTATTATCAATAGTCCGCTTGCACAACCGAGAAATTTAATCGGCGGCCATCTGGTGTGTGCCATAGTAGGCGTTACCATTCATAAGCTTATTCCTGGTGAAGTTTGGTTGGCTGCTGCCTTATCTGTTTCATTATCGATCGTACTAATGCAGATCACAAAGACCCTTCATCCCCCCGGCGGTGCAACTGCACTAATTGCCAATATCGGGTCTGCTAAAATTCAGTCCTTGGGTTATTTATACGTGCTAAGTCCAGTATTATCAGGTGCTTGTATCCTGTTAATTGTGGCTATTATTGTCAATAACAGAACCTCGCACCGTAGTTATCCCAATAATAAAAATTGGTATAGGGTGTGGTACAGATACCGCAGGTAAACAATTACCTATAACTATATTCTTATGGCGCATTTAGCCATTTAATAAATGTATATTTGATTATATCAGTAATTAAATAATCTAATTACATTACTTTTCTCTCGCTGATGTACCATTGCTGTATTCTCTAATCTTAAATTTTAGATGAGTATTTTTTATTCCAATCACCGAATTGTTTATGCAATGATGATTGGTCTTATCAAACTGTAAACATTTAAAAAATGAGTAGAGACAAAAAGAAAGAGGCTAGTGTAAACAAAAAGGCACCCTCAGATTATCAATCAGGAAAAGGTAAGTCGGCAAAAGTAGAGACAGATTTATTTGCAAAAAAGCCAGGTAAAAATGGCAAGTAACGATCCGAAAGTTCAGGCAAAAGTTTTTTTGTACGAACTTAATAATACAAGACATGAATATGGTTTTTCTGCAACTGAAGAATGGACTTTAAATTTGGCGACCAATAATCAGAAAAAGGATCTGGAGAATAAATATTATCCCTTATTATCCTTAACCATAGCACCGGAAAATATAATGGGTATGCTCGATCTTTTGCAAGAGAAGCTTGGAACTGCAATTACCAACATTAAGGATGAACTTAACCCCAAGAAAATTTCAAAAGAATCTGTTAATCTATTGGCTTATTGTACAGGAAGATTAAAGTATTAATTGTAAAATAGAAGAAGGTGTATCATTACAGTGAATCGTTATCTCGACCGTAGCGGAGAGATCTTTTTAATATAGTCCACAGATCTCTCCACTACGCGTTGCTCCGGTCGAGATGAAGCCGATTTAGAATCTGTCATTGATAGCCTGTCGGAAGGTTTAGTGTATTTTTAAGCGTTTGAACAAGCTGAAAGTGACAAATTCGAATCTGAAATAAACTTTGTGACTACGATAAATGTAGCTCTTTTAGCAGCGCTTACTATTTTTGTTGCAGCTGTCATTTTGTAATTCTTTATATTATTGTATATAAAAAATCACTGCATTCATGAAAAGGGTTTAAACCAACCATTTAAATGCAAAAAGATTTGTAATCATACTGATATAAAAATCAGGAAATACTTATTTTTACCTTTTGCTGGTTTAAATAAGCTGTGACTTGGTTTAACATAATGCTTCTTGTTGCCCTCACTGCAGATTTCAAAACTTCAGAACTTACGCCTAAACGGTTAGCCCAATAATTTCGATCTGTTTCTTCAGATAATAAGATGATTTCTTCTTTAATGCTCGAGGTTTGGATGAGATTTTTCATAATTGGGATGATTAATTCAGTTAGTAACACGCACAAGCTCGATTTGGTTCAATAAAAATAGATTTTTTTATTTATAATAACAATTTGTAAAACAGCTGTTTAAAAGAAAATAACATTTTAATTATAACTAAATAGAGCCGAAAATGGTTCATTTTCTTCTATTAATTCATTTTAGTTATAATAAAAGGTACATGCAATAATTAATAATTGTGCAATAAAATGATTATATGTATTTTTAATTATACATAAAATGACTATAATTGCCTATTATTTATAAAAAAAAATATTCTGTAATGGGTGATATGAGGAAGGGAAACGTTACTCAGATTGACTTTGAATATGGACACGGAATCATTATTGACGAAAATGGCCAGGATATTCACTTTCAATTAGATAATATATCTGATCAAATTGATATAAATTCAAAAATAATTTTTGAAATAGAGTTACATAAACATGGTTTGGTAGCGGTTAACGTTAAATTAGAAATGGAAGAAATAAGAGGTTAGTTTCACATAGCCAAGCAAATTAATATTATATATTATTGTTGGTCATTTGCAGTGGTAAGCTGAAATAAAATGTAGAACCTTTACCCAATTTGCTTTCTACCCAAATTTTTCCCTGATGCCTTTCAATTACTTCGGCACAAATATACAGGCCAACCCCAAATCCTGCAATTGTTTTAGTGTCAGGGCTCTCTACGCGGTAAAAGCGGTCAAAAAGTTTGGGTATATCATTTTCCCGAATGCCTATGCCTTCATCTTCCACACTTACAATTACATAATCCTTTTGTGTTTCGCACTTTATTGCAATTAAAGAGTTTTTTTTTGAGTATTTCGCTGCATTTCCAATCAGGTTAGTAACTACGTTGCCGATTTTCTCCATATCGGCATTTACAATTATTTCTTCTGTACCAATCACCTGGATGAAATGGCTGGGTAAAACAATTCTATTTTCTTCGGCTATGGTTTTAATCAAGTCAACAAGGCTAAAATTTGTTTTGTTCAATAAAATTTTGCCAGCTTCTAATAATGATACATTTAAAAAACCATCAATCATTAACGACATTTTTTTTAACTGAACATTTACCTTATCAAGTATCTGAATGGTGAAGTCGTTATCGGTTTCTTTAAATTTATGCTGTAAAAGTTGTACATAAGCACTTAACGATGTTAAAGGAGTTTTGAGCTCGTGACTTACCATACCGATGAAGTCGTTTTTTCTAATTTCATCCTGTTTATGTTCTGTAATATCCAAAACTGCTCCGGCAATATAAACGGCTTTTCCTTGTTCGTTATAATAGGCTTTTCCTGCGGTCCTTAACCATTTGCTTTTAGCGCTTATGCCACTTAAATTAATTTGGTATTCGATGTTAAAAGCATTTCGGTGGTGTAATGCACGTCTTATGCCACTAGTAAGATGCCCGATGTCTTCCGTATATATCAATGATTTGGCTTCTTCTATACCCAACCTATTGTTTTCCAGTTCGTAAATTTGTTGTGCCCTTTCTGATAAAAGTACCTGCTTGCTTTCCAGATCGATATTCCATGAACCCATTTCTGATGCATCCATGGCTATTTTTAAAATGTCTTTAGCTTTAAGTAGTTCTTTTTTAAAATTTACCTGTTCAGTAATATCTTTAATAATCACTAAAATCCTGGTTACTTCATTTTTATCATTTTTTAACGGCTCATAAAAAGCTATAAAATAACCGTCTGAAACTGGTGTTGAAATTTTTAATTCATTGAATATTAAAGGTTGGCCATTTTTAAAAATATCTTTTACACGTGCTAAAAGCGCTTGCTGTTTTTCGAGATCTGGTCGTGCCTTTTCTTGTGGAATCCCGATTACTTCTTTCCTGGTTTTGCCCCAAAGTTTTAATATGTTATCGTTTGCATATTCTGTAATAAGCTCTGGACCTTTTAATACGCACATGCCGAGAGGGGCCTGCTCAAAAAATCCTCTAAAACGTGCTTCACTTTCTGAAAGTTCAAATAAAATATGCTCAAGGTCATGTTCATCTAGTGGAATTTCCCTTAATGAACAGATGATATATTCAACCGGGCGATCGTTTTGTAATACTGGCGAAAATTCCAATTCCCATTTTACGTTTGGTGAGTTGGAATAGATGGGATGAATAACAAGGGTACTTTTTGCCTTAAGCCTGCCTACTTTCTGAACTGTTTTAATCAGAAGCACTTTTTCAGCAGCAGATAAGAGGTTTGGGATGATGTTAATATCATAGAATTTTAATTTTCCTCCAACCCGCTCTATTAAAGCTTGGTAAGCATCGTTATGTTCTACCACCACCAATATCGGTTTTACTTTAAAAATGATTATAGGACTCTTAGCGTGTTTTAACAGTGCTTTTAAGAATGGAGAGGCTAAATCTATCATAAATTTAAGTTGACACTTTTCCAAATATAATCGTTAAGCAGTTAATCACCAACCGATTTGTAAGGATGATATAATATTTATCATACAGAATAGTATAAATTGTAAGTGTGTTGTTTTGCCGTTTGTTTGGAAATCATTAAAGCTTAGTGTATAATGATCTTATTTGATACCCTGAATCTGTTGCTTGTAAAAATGGCAGATAATATTTCGTTTCTTCAGTTAGGAAAAGGCACTCATAAAAGATTACAAGTAGTAAAAATTGCATTAATATTTTATGCAATGGAATTTATTTATGTTATATCAGTATCAAAAAATTGTAAAGTCAAAAGTGTAAAAATCGGTTGCTTAAATGTAAAGTAAGACTTTACTTGGTGATTATGACTTATTTGTAAGACAATTTTGGTTGATTTTTTATAAAAAATGATGTCTTTTTAAGCAGAAAAAAAGTTTTTATGAGTTTTTTTTAAAAATTATTTATTTGGTAATCAGTGTGTTGTATTTTGTTTTTAAATTAAATATTTGATTTAAGCGATTTAACACTTCTCACTTACATTTTTTTAAAAATTTATATATATTTGTTCTTACCCTTTCGAGGGTATGTTTTTCATAGGTAGATGTAGGGTCAGAACAATGTTCTGGCCCTTTTTTGTTTTAATGGATTTAGAAAAACTATTTTTGTGTTATGATGAAAAAGAAAGTGATTGTTGCGGTTACAGGTGCCAGCGGTTCTATATATGCAAAGGTTTTATTTGACCGGTTATTAAAATTAAAAGATCAGATTGAGGCTGTTGGTGTAGTAATGAGCGATAATGCAAAAGCGGTTTGGCAATTCGAACTTGGAAATCAGGATTATAACCATTTTAAAGATTTTACCTTTTATAACAAAAACGATTTTAATGCCCCTTTTGCCTCAGGCTCGGCAAAATACGATACCATGATTATCATTCCTTGTTCTATGGGAACTTTGGGTAGGGTAGCACATGGAATATCGAACGATTTGATTTCGAGGGCAGCAGATGTTGTGTTAAAAGAACGCAGGAAATTAATAGCCGTAGTAAGAGATACCCCGTTCAGTTTAATCCATATCAATAATATGAAAACTGTAACTGAAGCTGGTGGAATCATCTGTCCGGCTAATCCGTCTTTTTACAGTTTGCCTCAAACAATAGAAGAAGTTGCCGGCACGGTAATTAGCCGGGTGTTAGACCTTGCAGGTTTCGAACAGGAAAGTTATCGTTGGCAGGAGCAGTAATTGTTATTTTGCCAAAGTTTAGATATTTTTGGTCGTTTTAAACCAATATTATGAAACTATATTTACGCTCTATCTTATGCTGCGCAGCTTTATGTGCTTTTTTTTCTCAGGTTAACGCTCAGCAGGATTTTCTAATTAATTCAAAAAACGACACTTTAAAAGGTGAAATAAAAAAACAATTAATCGGTTTTTATCGGTTCAAGCCAGAGGGAGGTAGCAGTTTTAATAAAATTCCAATCCGCGAAACCAAAGAATTTTATAAAGTAGAAAAAGAGATAAATTATCTCGTCAAAGTACGTCCGGATAAGAGCACTCCGGACTTTTTACAAAGATTGGTTAAAGGCAAAATTGATTTGTTCGAATATTACAGACAAAACGGGAATAATCAATACGTAGTGTTCTGGTATGCCAGCAAACAAAACGGACAATTGTTTGAAGTGAAAAGTAACCAGATCTTTGGCTCGCGGAAGGAGCGGAAAGATAATATGTATAATTTAATAGCTGATAATCCGGGCTTGCTGGAAAAATTTAAAAAGGATGACAATTATAGCTTTGAAGCGGTGAAAGAATGCATTAAACTATATAACTCAAACTAAATAGTCTATACTCATGCTAAAATTAAGCTTTATTGTTGTCGCTTTGTCCATTTCAGGTATATGTTTGTCTGGCTGTGAAAAAAGAGCCTGCCCTGAAGGAATGCACGAGTTGCGTTTAAAGGATGGTACTACTATATGCGTTCCGAACAATTTATAGTCTGTAATTTGTCAGTTCTCAAAACTCAAAACCAACAACTCCGAACAAATTTCCTATCTTTGCAGCCTCAATGAAAAAGGTCGCATTTTATACATTAGGTTGTAAACTCAATTTCTCCGAAACATCAACCATCGGTCGTTTATTTACCGATGCAGGTTATGCCGTAGTAGAATTTCAGGATCAGGCCGATGTTTATGTGATCAATACCTGCTCCGTTACCGAGCATGCCGATAGAAAATGCCGTAAAGTTGTTAAAGAAGCTTTAAAATATTCTCCTAATGCGTTTGTGACTATTGTGGGTTGCTATGCGCAGTTAAAACCACAGGAAATTGCCGAAATAGAAGGCGTTGATATGGTTTTGGGTGCTGCAGAAAAATTCAGGATAGTGGAATATATTACTGATTTAACCAAACAACCGAAAACACTTATTCATCAGCAAAATATAGAGAAAGTAAACCATAATTTTATTGCCTCTTATTCAATAGGCGATAGAACACGTACTTTTTTGAAAGTACAGGATGGTTGCGATTATCCTTGTACATACTGTACCATTCCTTTGGCACGTGGTGCAAGCCGTAGTGACACCATTGAAAATGTGGTGAACCGTGCAAAAATGATTGCAGATACCGGTGTTAAAGAAATTGTTTTAACGGGTGTAAATCTTGGCGATTTCGGAATCAGAAATGGCCAGCGCGAAGATAAATTTTTTGACCTGGTTAAAGCTTTGGATGAGGTAGAAGGAATTGAAAGAATCCGTATTTCATCTATTGAGCCGAATCTTTTGAGCAATGAGATCATTCAGTTTGTATCCACTTCTAAAAGGTTTGTTCCGCATTTTCATATTCCACTACAATCAGGTTCTGATAAAATTTTAGGTTTAATGCGCCGTCGTTACCGTAGCGATTTGTATGTTGAGCGTGTTGCCAAAATTAAGGAGGTAATGCCGCACTGTTGTATTGGCGTGGATGTAATTGTTGGTTTCCCAGGCGAAACGAAAGAAGATTTCTTGGATACTTATCGGTTTTTAAACCAGCTTGATATTTCTTATTTACACGTATTTACTTATTCTGAACGCGAATTAACAGCTGCAGCCGAAATGAAGGGCGTTGTGGCGGGCAGCGAGCGTAACGAGCGTAGTAAAATGCTCCATATTTTATCTGATAAAAAACGCAGGGCTTTCTACGAATCTCAAATTGGTGCCGAAGCTGAAGTGCTATTCGAGGCAGATCAGAAATCGGGTTACATGCATGGTTTTACCAAAAACTATGTAAAAGTACGTGCAAAATACGATCCGGTTATGGTAAATGAATTGAAAGCGGTTAAGCTTTTAGAAATTACTGCCGATGGTGAAGTGGAAGTGGCCGAACTGGAAACTATTCACGCACATCATTAGTTTAGTCTAGGGTCATTGGTAGGAAGTCGCTAATCAAAATTGATATTTTCTCATCCTCCCGGTTAGTCATCCTGAGCGTAGTCGAAGGACCCTAAACATGGAAAATATAAGATGGATGATGGAATTGACATCGCTTGATCAATTTTTTTCCTAAGAACTTCTGTAATCAGTTAATTAAACCTAAGGGATCGCAGCGAACACAAAGTAAAGCGGAGAGCAGGGCTGTACTAACCGATGAAATACAGAACCCTTATTTTTCAAAATAAAAAAATAGATTTTTACCTGTTTCTACTAGCTATAAACGCTGGTCTTTAGTCTTTCCACTTTAGTCTTTAAGCTTTGGCCTTTAATCTTTCAGCTTTGGTCTTTCTTTCCTATCTTCGCAACAAATTATTTGTATGTTTCCTACCGTTTCACATTTTTTAGAATACTTATTCGGCATTAATTTACCGCTTCCATTTAATACTTTCGGTGTTTTTGTAGCACTGGCGTTTGTTGCTGGATACTGGGCTTTCACCAAAGAGCTTAAGCGTAAGGAAGCATTAGGCATACTCCACCCAATTAAAAAGACAATTGTAGTTGGCAAACCTGCTACAACATCAGAACTGATCATGAATGGCCTTTTCGGCTTTATTATTGGTTATAAGCTGGTTTATGCGTTGTTAAACTACAAACTTTTTGTAAATGATGCACAGTCGATTTTAATGTCGACCAAAGGGAATATAATTGGTGGGTTATTTTTTGCAGGGCTGTTTGCTTATTGGGATTATACCGAAAAGAATAAGCACAAACTTGATAAGCCAAAAGAAACACAGGTAACCATCCACCCATACCAAACCATGAGTAACCTGATTGTTTGGGCGGCTATCTGGGGCTTTTTAGGGGCAAAATTCTTCGATAACCTAGAGTATTGGGATGATTTTGTTCAACACCCTATCGAGCGGTTATTATCGTTTAGTGGTTTAACTTTTTATGGTGGTTTAATTTGTGGTGGTGCAGCGGTATTGATAATTGCTAAAAGGAATGGTATTAAACCGCTCCATATGCTTGATGTAGGCGGGCCGGGAATGATGCTGGCTTATGCTGTAGGTCGTATTGGTTGTCACTTAGCCGGCGATGGCGACTGGGGGATTGTAAATTCAAATCCAAAACCATTCTCTTGGCTTCCAGATTGGTTGTGGTCTTACAAATATCCGAATAATGTGGTGGGAGAAGGAATTCCAATTCCTGGTTGTACCGGTAAGTTTTGCAACGAATTGGCACAGGGGGTGTATCCAACGCCAATTTACGAAGTAATTATATGTTTGATCCTTTTTGCCTTCTTATGGAAGATTAGAGATAAAATAAAAGCGCCCGGTTTAATGTTTGGTATTTACATGATCTTGAACGGTATTGAGCGTTTCTGTATCGAATTAATCCGTGTAAACTCAAAATACCATGTTTTTGGTTTGTCTTTTACCCAGGCAGAAATGATTTCTACCTTTCTTGTTGTTGGTGGCATTGTATTAAGTGCTTATGCTTTAAGAAACAGGAATCAACTGGCTTAAGCTCTATAAGTTCATTTATCATCGAATAGACGCCTCGTTTTACTGTTAAATAGTTATGAATTACGAATTATTGTGTACAAAAGTAATGTCGATTGTAAGGCTTACGGGAAATTTTATCCGTAAAGAAGCGATGCAGTTCGATGTTCAAAAAATAGAATACAAAGGATTAAATGATATGGTTTCTTATGTTGATAAAACAGCAGAGCAGAAACTGGTTCAAAATCTCGAAAAATTAATCCCTGATGCAGGTTTCATAACCGAAGAGAAAACCATTAACCGTACAGGTAAAACCTATACCTGGATAATTGATCCCCTGGATGGTACAACCAATTTTATCCATGGCATTCCAGCTTATGGTATCAGCGTAGCACTTTATGAGGATGGATTACCAGTTATTGGCGTAGTTTACGAATTAAACAGGGGAGAGATGTTTTATTCGTATAAGGGCGGACCTGCCCTTATGAATAAGAAAGAAATTAAAGTTTCTATTAATCCTGATCTAAAATCGAGTTTATTGGCAACGGGTTTTCCCTATTATGAATTTGATAAACAGCCCCAGTACTTAAAATTATTAACCGAAATGATGCAGAAAAGCCACGGTGTGCGCAGAATTGGTGCGGCAGCAATAGATCTGGTATATACAGCCTGTGGGCGTTTCGATGCTTTTTTTGAATACAATCTGCAACAATGGGATTTTGCAGCCGGATGCTTTATTGTGCAGCAGGCGGGAGGAGAAGTTTATGATTTCTCAGGGGGTAGCGATTACTTTGAGAAAAGAGAGATATTGGCTACCAATGGCAAACTTACTGCTGAGATGTTAACTGCTATTAAGCAGTATTTTTAATAGAAATGTCGTCTTCCTGTCCCAAAGCTTAGGGATGAGGGGTCTTTCATTGAAGATAAGGTTGTATCATAAAGGCGATTTCGCTTCAGGTGATGTCATGTTGAGCTTGTCGAAACACCGTAAAAAGTATTTAAGCAGGTCCTTCGGGAAGCTCAGGATGACAAATCTATATTTAAGATACAGCTACATGACACAACAAAAAAAGGTCCCGATTCTCATCGGGACCTTTTCACTATATATACTATGAAAAATGCACAATTTTAAAGCGCTTCAGAAACTACTTCTGTAACTTCCGGCACCATTCTCTGTAATAAGTTTTGGATACCAGATTTAAGCGTAATGGTAGACGATGGGCAACCGCTGCAAGAACCACGTAATTCTACCGTAACCACACCTTCATCGAAAGATTTGTATGTAATTGCACCACCATCCTGTTCAACAGCTGGGCGTACATAATCGTGCAAAATCTGCTGAATTTTAATTTCAGTTTCTGTGCCCTCAAAAGCAGGGGCTTCTTCAGTAGTTGCTTCTTTAATTTTTATTTCAGATTCTACAGCTCCCTTAACAAATTCTTTTAAAATAGCTTCAATATCAGTCCATTCAGCATCATCTGTTTTGGTAATGGTAACAAAATTGCTAGCGAAAAAAACGCCAGAAACAAAGTTGAACTTAAATAACTCTTTAGCAAAAGGCGAATGTTCTGCACTCTCTTTAGTTGCAAAATCCTCACTGCCATTTATTAACAGCTTGTTTACCATGAATTTCATGGTTGCCGGATTTGGAGTCTGTTCTGTATATACGTTAATCGTCATGTCTTAATCAATTTGAATAAACAAAATTAACAATTACTCACTAATAAAACCTTTGTTAGCTGTCTGCTTAACGTCAATTTAATTTGACTAGAAAACGCCAGTATAATTAAAAGGTGTAATCGTTCTTAATTGCACTTTAACAGCTTCTGCAACTGCTAAGCCTTCAATAAACGCCGCAATACTTGCTGCATTGATTTTTGAATTTGTTCTGGTTAATTCTTTTAAGGCTTCGTAAGGGTTAGGGTAATTTTCTCTTCTTAAAACTGTTTGAATAGCCTCGGCAACAACTGCCCAGTTTTCGTCTAAATCGGCATGTAAAGCAGTTTCATTTAATAAAATCTTGTTTAATCCGCGTAGCGTAGAATTTATAGCTATTAAGGTGTGTCCAAAAGGAACGCCTACATTCCTTAGAACAGTAGAGTCGGTTAAGTCTCTCTGTAAGCGTGAGATTGGTAATTTAGCAGCGAAAAACTCGAATAAAGCATTAGCAATCCCTGCATTTCCTTCAGCGTTTTCGAAATCGATTGGGTTAACCTTATGTGGCATAGCCGACGAACCAATCTCTCCGGCTTTGATTTTCTGTTTAAAATAATTTTTAGAAATATATGTCCAGATATCTCTGTCCAAATCTATAATAATGTTGTTTATGCGTTTTAAAGCATCACACTGGGCTGCAAATTGATCGTAATGTTCAATTTGTGTAGTATGTTGTGCACGTGTCAATCCCAAAGTCTCGTTAACAAACTGGTTAGAAAAATTAACCCAGTTTACTCCAGGGTAAGCAATATGGTGTGCGTTGAAGTTTCCGGTGGCGCCACCAAATTTTGCGCTATTTGGGATATTTTTTAAATTTTCTACCTGAATAGCCAGGCGCTCAGCAAAAACCAAAAATTCTTTGCCTAATTTTGTGGGAGAGGCTGGCTGGCCATGAGTATGTGCCAACATCGGAATATCTTTCCACTCTGTAGCCAAAGCATTTATTTTTTCAATCAGCGCATTAATTGCAGGATAATAACTTTCATTCAATGCTAATTTAATAGAATAAGGAATGGCAGTATTATTAATGTCCTGAGAGGTTAAGCCGAAGTGGATAAACTCTTTATAGTGTTGAAGCGATAGCGCATCGAATTTACTTTTAATAAAATATTCAACAGCTTTAACATCGTGGTTAGTTACTTTTTCGGTTTCCTTAATTTCTAAGGCATCAACTTCTGAGAAGTTTTCGTGGATTTTGCGTAATTGAGCATAAAGATTTTTATCAAAATTTTCTAAGCCAGGCAAGTTGATTTCGCAAAGTGCGATAAAATATTCGATTTCTACAAAAACACGGTATTTGATTAAGGCTTCTTCAGAAAAGTAAGCAGCTAAACTTTCGGTTGTTTTTCTGTAACGGCCATCAACTGGTGAAATAGCTTGTAGTGATGTTAAATTCATTATGCGGATTATATTTTTGCCGCAAATTTACTACAATTGATGGATTTTAAGGTCTTGATCTCTATAAATTAATGCAAAATAAAAAAGGCCTTAGAATTTCCAAGGCCTTTTTGCAGTAATAGCTAAAACTATTTTTTAGTTGTGTCTTTTACTGTAGTGTCTTTAACGGTTGTATCTTTAACTGTAGTATCTTTTACAGTAGTATCTACAACTGTAGAATCAACTTTAGATGAATCAGTTGCACCATCTTTTTTTTCTGATTTACAAGCAACAACGGATAGGGATAAAGCTAGAGCTAAAAAGCCCATTTTGAATGCATTTTTCATTTTTTTTTTTTTTTTAAATTTGTTTGGTTCTAAAAATTAATTAATTACTAATTTATACAAAAAAGCTAAAAAAGTAACCCTATTTTCTTAAATAAAAAAGGTCGCGATGTAAAAACGCGACCTTTTTTGTGTTATTTAGTGAAAATAACTAGTGTTTCACTTCTTCTTTTGTAGTAGTAGCTTTAACTGTGGTGTCTTTTACAGTAGAATCTTTAACTGTAGTGTCAACAGCAGTTGTATCAGTGATAATAGTTGATGAATCTGTAACTGTTGTATCGGCACCATCAGCTTTTTTACCTGATTCGCCGCAAGCAGCAACTGTTAACGATAGAGCTAGGGCTAAAAAGCCTAATTTGAATGCATTTTTCATTTTGATATTTGTTTTAGGGTTAAATCTACTGTTAATACCTAAAATGTTGAAAGGTAACCCGTTTATTCTGATAAAATAAAAAAGCCTTTGAGAATTCATTTCTCAAAGGCTTTTTTTATAAGTAAGTTAGACTAGTGTTTAACTTCAGTTTTTTCTGTAGTAGTTTTTACAGTAGTATCTTTTACTGTAGAATCTTTAACTGTAGTATCTTTTTTAGTAGTGTCAGTAATTACAGTTGAAGAATCAGTAGCTGTAGTATCAGCACCTTCTGCTTTTTTTTCTGAGTTACAAGCAACAACTGATAAAGATAAAGCTAAAGCTAAAAAGCCTAATTTGAATGCATTTTTCATTTTTGAGTATTTTTTAAGTAATTAATTAATTTATCCTTAATACCGGTAAATAAAAAAGGTAACCCAAATAAATTAAAAAAAATAAAAAAGGCTCCTAATGTTAAATCAGGAGCCTTTTTTTATGAGTAAAGTTAGACTAGTGTTTAACTTCTTCTGTAGTTGTAGTGGTTTTTACAGTAGTATCTTTTACAGTAGAATCTTTAACTGTAGTATCTTTTGCAGTAGTATCAGTAACGATAGTAGAAGAATCAGTTAAAGTTGTATCAGCACCTTCAGCTTTTTTCTCTGAGTTACAAGCAACAACTGATAAAGATAAAGCTAAAGCTAAAAAGCCTAATTTGAATGCATTTTTCATTTTTGAATTTTTTTAAGTAATTAATTTCTTATTAATGCCGCAAAGGTAAAAAGGTAACCCGAAAATTTACAAAAAAGTTAAAATATTTTTTTTCTGAGTTTGGGTTACCGTTGGCTTTAAGTTTGTATTAAGCAATTATAGTAGCTATAAATATTTTTTTGTCTAATATTGGGTTACTATTTATAGAAAAATGTATTAACTAGTGAATAACAGTTTAAAGAGTTCAGTTCCAACAGATAGAGAGGTTATTTTAGGTATCCTAAATAACTCAGAAGATACACTTAACAAGTTATACAAGGCTTATTATGCAATGGTTTTGCAATTTATCCTGAATAATAACGGTGATGAAGATGATGCAAAAGATGTTTATCAGGAAGGCATAATCATTTTGTATAATAAAATTAAGGCGGGTAATTTTGAGCTCAGCAGCAAACTGAAGACCTATATTTATTCGGTTTGCCGGCGCATTTGGCTAAAGAAACTTAACCTAAACAGTAAAAAAGCTGGTAATATTACTGATTATGAAGATGTATTTGCTGTTGAAGAAGATGTGGAACACCACGAGGAGAAAGATGCTGCTTTTGTAAAAATGCAATCGGCACTTGATCACCTGGGCGAACCTTGTAAAACCATTATTCAGGATTTTTATATCCACAATTTATCCATGCAGGATATTTGCGAAAAGTTTGGTTATACCAATACCGATAATGCAAAAACGCAGAAATATAAATGCCTGCAAAGGTTAAAGAAAATATTTTTTCAACCATAATTTGAAATGAGAAACGATTTGGAGTTAGATGCAATTATTGAAGATTACCTTTTAGGTAAACTTAATGCACAGGAAACTGAAGCTTTTGAACAGTTACGTCGTAATGATGCCACAGTAGATCATAAAGTAGTTTCGCATAAGTTCTTTTTAGAATCTATGGGAACATTTGCTGAGCAGTTGCGCTTAAAAGAACAGTTAAATCATATTCATTCAGAAATTGATGTGGAGGGTTTGGCTGATGCGCTTAGACCTCATCCATCAAAAATTGTCCAGCTTTGGAGAAAAAATAAATCAGTTGTTGCTGTAGCTGCCTCTTTTATTGTATTATCATTGGTATCAATTTATTCTATTCAACATAATAGTAAGCAGGAAGCTAATTACGAAAAAATGAGTAGGGAGTTATCGCGGGTAAAACAGTCTCAGAATAATCTTGTACTTGATATTAAGGCTAATACACAACATAATTCACCTAAAAAGGCTAATCCTGGTAATTTTGGCGGAACTGGGTTTGCTGTTTCAACAAATGGATATATATTAACCAATCTTCACGTTGTAAACGGTGCAGATTCCCTTTATGTGCAAAACAGTAAAGGAGAATCTTTCAAAGTAAAATCAGTGTACACTGATCCGCAAAACGATATTGCAATTCTTAAAATAAGTGATAAACATTTTAATGGCTTATCTACAATTCCTTATACAATTAAAAAGAGTATTAGTAACATTGGCGAAAACGTATACACCTTGGGTTATCCTAAAGATGACATTGTGCTGGGAGAAGGTTCTGTAAGCTCAAGGAGTGGATTTATTGGTGATACTACCCAATATCAGGTTTCGATTCTGGTTAACCCTGGAAATAGTGGAGGGCCGCTTTTAGATAATAATGGTAATTTGGTTGGTATTATTAGTGGCAAACAAGATCAGACTGAGGGTGCGGCTTTTGCCATTAAATCAAAATATATTTTAGAAGCCATGAGAGCGATTCCGCAAGATTCATTGGGTGTAAATAGATTAGGTATAAATAAGAAAAGTTTATTGGCCGGTTTAAAACGGACCAAACAGATTGAAAAACTAGAAGATTATGTTTTCATGATCAAAGTTTATTAAAACGCAACACCCCAAACAAATTAATATTCTTAAACCCTGAAGATTGGTTCTTCAGGGTTTTTTTATTGGAATTGTAATTTGGAGGTCTTAAATTAATATTAAATCTATGTATTTACTATACTATTGTTTAGATTTGTTTTAGTCAAATTTAAATTAATAATATCATGAGTATAAGATTAGGCGATACCGCACCGAATTTCAAGGCCAACACATCCATTGGCGAAATAGATTTTTACGATTATTTAGGCGATAGCTGGGGAGTGTTATTTTCTCATCCTGCCGATTATACCCCTGTTTGTACCACAGAACTAGGTAGAACTGCAGCTTTAAAAGGTGAATTTGAAAAAAGAAACGTTAAAGTTTTAGCCCTAAGTGTTGATTCTGCTGAATCGCATAAAGGATGGATTAATGATATTAACGAAACTCAAAATACTTCGGTTGAATTCCCGATTATTGCCGATCCTGATAAAACTGTAGCAAACCTATACGATATGATCCACCCAAATGCTTCAGAAACTTTAACAGTGCGATCATTGTTCGTAATCAGTCCCGATAAGAAAGTGAAATTAATCATTACTTATCCAGCATCAACAGGAAGAAACTTTAATGAAGTGTTACGTGTGATTGATTCTTTACAGCTTACGGCCAATTATAGCGTGGCTACACCTGCCGATTGGAAAGATGGAGAAGATGTAATTGTGGTAAACAGCATTAAAACGGAAGACATTCCAGCTAAATTTCCTAAGGGACACAAAGTAATTAAACCATATTTACGCACTACGCCACAGCCAAATAAATAATTTGAAAATTTTATTTAATAACGCAACATTCTTGTTGAACGGACAGAAATAGGTTGCATTATATTGGTAAATTATTATATTTGGTAGTTTTGTTTCAATATTAGCGCTTAAACTGGTTGTTTTATTCATATTAATACTCAATTGGTTAAATGAAATGCTGATCAAGGCGTAAAAGTTTATTTATTTTATACAATTTTTTATTTTTTTTATGGCAACCGGAAAAGTTAAATGGTTTAACACTCAAAAAGGCTTTGGATTTATTGTGCAAGAAGACAATAAAGACTTATTTGTACATTTTAAAGATGTTTTAGGTGGAATCGAAAGCTTGAAAGAAAACGACACAGTAGAATTTGAAGTAGCTGAAGGCAGAAAAGGTTTACAGGCAGTAAACGTTAAGAAAGTTTAAGCAATAATATAACGATTATTTCTTCATCCCTACAAAAAGCCTTTCGATTGAGAGGCTTTTTGTATTAAACGTCTTGTCTGGACGAAATCGTCATCTCGACTGAAGCATAGCGGAACGGAGAAATCTATAAAGTAGTTACTCTATTATAGATTTCTCCTCCAAAGGAGTTCCTTTAGAACACTGCGGTCGAAATGACGATCTCACGATAAGGTGTATATCGTGTAAGTGAAAAGTAGTAATTCATAGGTCGCAAATTCTTCTCTACGCTCAGAATGACAATCTAATAGTATTGAATAATTGAGGCTTTAATAACGATGTTTTCTCCGTTGCCCACCTTGGTAAAAATTAAAAACTGATTTTGATCTGCTTTGATTTTATATTTTTTGACTAAATCTTCAGGCTTTGCCGGATAGTTCCGAACAATTACATTTCCTTTTAAATTTCCTTGTTTTTTAAGTGTTGCGGTACTGAGTATGGCTTCAATTTTAAAAATTCTGCCTGGGAAATCTTTATTTACAGTTACTGAGCTAAACAGCTGTGTTTGAGGATGTAGTTTTAAAAGATTGTAAGTTGTACCAATTAAATTAAAAGCACCTGATTTTAATAAAGCAGCATCTGGCTCGTACAAGTAATCGCCAGTGTTTAAATTGTCAATAAACTGAATTGAACCATTTGAAGATGATCTGTAAAAGGAAAAATCTTTTTCAATCTCGTTATTTAAGGTTACAGCTATAATTTTTGTGTCACCATTGTAACCTTTATCAATGATCCATAAGAGCTCTTTGCATTCGTTTTTTACACTCACAATATGGATCTCGCTTACCTGTTTCAATTCTGATAATCCTGCTGAAATATCAAGTAAAGGAGCAGTCTTGATGATTATTCTTGAAGATTTTTCTAATAAAGCATCCAGGTTGCTCGCTATGTCGGGTGTACAGTCTTTTAGCATAAAGACTTTGCCTTTTTCGGCTCGTCGGGCTGGATCTACATAAATGGTATCAAATGATGTATCGCTAGCCATGACATAAGTAATGCCATCTTCGGCTTTAAATTCGATATTTGTCGCGTGTAAAGCCTGCGTATTATGTCGGGCTATAACGGATAGTTCAGGGTTAATTTCGCAATGTGTAACTGCTTTTACATTTTTAGAAAAGTAATAGCTGTCAATCCCGAAACCTCCGGTAATATCAATTAAAGTATTGCCTTTCGCTAGTTTGGATTTGTATTTCGCAGTAATTTCAGAAGAAGTTTGCTCGATGGATAATACAGGGGGATAATAAATATCCCTGGTATTAAACCAGGTTGGTAATTTCTTTTCAGACTTTTTTTTTGCGGTAATTTGTGTGGCCAGTTCGGCTGCTGTAATACCTTCGAAGGGACTTTTTGCTAAAGCAATCTGATTTACATCTGCATTTAAATTTGCGTTGATGTAATCCTGTACGGCTTTGGCTAAAAGTTTATTGTTCATTGTTTAATTTAGCTCGTTGTTATGAGGGGAAGCGATAATGTCAATCTGAGCCTGTCGAAGACCTGCTGATGATCTCAAACAAATAAGATACTTGTCCTTCGACAAGCTCAGGATGACAATATTTTTTAAGTTAATAATATTATGAGTTTAAACTCTATTCTTCATCACCATCTGGCAGGTATGACGGCTCTTAACTTCCAATAAAATATCTTTATCAACCGTTACACGATCAATAGTTTGTTGGTTATAATAGCGGATGGTTACCAGTTCCAGGCCTTTATTGTATTTTACTGTAAATTCTTGAGAAAGGTCTTTGATCAGTTTTTCAATTTGAGTAGGATGATCATCAACGCTTACCGAAAAGCTGATAGCAGAGTTGAGCATCGTATTGATTTTGATCCGGTGTGTATGGAAAAGCTCAAAAATATTGCTCAGATTTTCTTCTATAATAAAAGAATAATCTTTTGGGAAAATAGAAATCAAGGCCTGGTTTACCTTAAAAATAAAAGAGGGGATAGGCAATGGATTATTTTCTTTGGTAATTGCTGTTCCTGAGCCTTCTGGTTGGATAAATGATCTTACAAAAAGCGGAATCCCTTTATTTTGAAGTGGTTTTATTGTTTTTGGGTGTATTACAGTTGCACCATAATAAGTAAGCTCTATTGCATCGTGATAAGAAAGCTGGGCAATTTTTTCTGTTTCATCAAACCATTTTGGATCTGCATTTAATACCCCAGGAACATCCTTCCAGATGGTTAGTGCAGCAGCATCTAAACAGGAAGCAAATATGGCTGCCGAATAATCAGAACCTTCCCGGCCTAAAGTTGTGGTGTAGTTTTCGCTTGTACCGCCAATAAATCCCTGTGTTACGATAATGTTGTCGGTTAAGAGTGGTAATAAGTCCTTTTGTATAATCTGATTGGTTTTTACCCAATCTACTTTTCCTTCACGGTAGGTATTGTCGGTCTGGATATAATTCCGTGCATCTACCCAAAGGGCTTTATTACCTGTTTCATTTAACCAGGCAGCCACAATTTTTGTTGAAACCACTTCGCCGATAGATACAATCTGGTCGTAAATGTAATCAGCGTTGTTATCTGGTTCGTCTTCAATCAGCCAGTCAATTTCGACAAATGTGTTGGCTACATCATCATAAACCGGATTGGCTTTGCCTTGAAACAGCTCGTCTATAATGCTGAAATGGAAATGTTTAATCTCATCAAAAATTGCATGCGCTTCATCACTTTGTGATAAGAATGCCTGCGTTAATTTTTCCAGTTTATCAGTAATCTTACCCATCGCCGAAATTACAATCAGCAAGTTTCCTTTTTTGTAATCGCGGACAATATTGGCTAGATTTTTTACTCCATCTGCATCTTTTACCGAGGCACCGCCAAACTTAAAAATATCCATATTAAAATGCCTTGATTTGTTCTTTAGAGAAAGCCGCGTTTAACCAGCCACTTTCTAAATGTGCTTTATATTTATTGTAAAAGTTTATTGCAGGTTCGTTCCAGTCTAATACTTGCCAAACCATGCCGCTATAGTTGCCATTTTTAGCTTCTTCTATCACTTTTTCGAATAATACTTTACCCAGGCCTTTTCCTCTAAATTCTTCTGTTACGATAAAATCTTCAAGATATAACCTGCATCCTTTCCATGTAGAGTAGCGTGTATAGTATAATGCGAAGCCCACTATTGTGTTATTTACTTCGGCTACGTAAGCTTTCCATATCGGGTTTTTGCCAAAACCAGCATCGATAAAGTGATCTAAAGTAACCGTTACTTCTTCAGGGGCACGTTCATAAATGGCCAGCTCATTAATTAATTCCAATATTCTTGGGCAGTCTTCTGCAGTTGCAAATCTGATGTTAAAATCCATATTAGTTGGTCGTAATATCGTTTTTGAAATGTTTGATCACCCTTTTTCCGAAAATACTGCTACCAATGCGTACCATTGTACTTCCTTCTTCAATTGCAATTTTATAATCTGCGCTCATTCCGGTCGATATTTCCTTAAAAGCATCATCTTTACGGAAAAAGCTTACTTTAATGCCATCAAAAAATACTTTTAGTTCGTGAAACTCGGTCGCAATCTGTTTTTCGTTCTTGGTATTTGTGGCAATCCCCATTAAACCTACTATACGGATATTTTTCAATTCGGCTAACTCTTCAGCCCGCAATAATTCGATTACTTCATCAAAACCAAGTCCGAATTTAGTGTCCTCATCAGCAATGTAAACCTGTAATAAACAATTAATTACACGTTTGTTTTTTGCCGCTTGTTTATTTATTTCCTGTAGCAGTTTCAAACTGTCTACCCCGTGTATAAGTTTAACAAAAGGGGCAATGTATTTTACTTTATTGCTTTGTAAATGGCCAATAAGATGCCATTCTATATCATTTGGAAGTTGCGCCTGTTTGTCTACCATTTCCTGTACGTGGTTTTCTCCAAAAATGCGCTGTCCGGCGTTGTATGCTTCTAAAATTGATTCTATTGGCTGTGTTTTTGAAACTGCAATTAGTTTAATCCCGTCTGATTCAACTTCGCTTTTATATTGTTTAAGATTATCAGCTATGCTCATTTATAACTATTTTTGGTAAAATTAATAACCTTGCCGCAATTTGGGCAAAAAATAATATTTAAATTAAGCATGAAGAGATTAATATGGGTTTTAATGACAGCTATATTATGGTTTGGTTGCAAACCTGGCATTCCTGATGGCATTATTAAACCTGATAAAATGGAAAAGATTTTATATGATATGCACATTGTTGATGGTTACCTTTCAAGCATTTATGTAGTAGATTCGGCAAAGAAGGTGGCTGCAGCTTATTATAAAGGAATTTATAAAAAATTTGGTACAGATTCTGCCGAATATAACAGGAGCTTAATTTGGTATAACACCAACCCCAAGGAGTTAGAAGCGATGTATAAAAACATACAAAAGTCTTTAACCAAACAAAAAAAAGCAACAGCGTTAGCCGATTTGATGATCAAGAAAAAGGCGTTTAAAGCCGACTCGCTGGTAATAGCAAAGAAATTTAAGGCCGATTCTCTTGCGATCAGAAAAAAAATGAAACCAGATTCTTTATCGAAGGTTAAAGCAGTTGCTGAAATTGCAAAGAAAAAAAAACAGGCCGATTCATTAATTAATATAAAAAAAGCTGGCCTATCGGAAGTAGTTCCGAGTCCAGCTGTAGTACAATAATATGTTATATCCCGAAAACTGTTTAGAACGTTTAGGTTTTGTTGAGATCAGGCAACTGATTAGCAAGCATTGTTTAAGTCCGATGGGGCAAACAATGGTAGAGAAGATGCAGGTGATGAACCGTTTTGATCAGATTGATAAGTTTTTACGTCAAACAAACGAGTTTAAAAGTATCCTGCAAAATCAGGAACCACTACAGATTAATACCTTTTTTGACATTAAGTCGCTGGTTGAAAAAATCAGGGTAGAAGGCACTTATCTATTAGAAGATGAGTGGTTTCAGGTATATACTTCATTGCATACTGTTTTCTCGGTACTGCGTTTTTTTGAAGAACGTGCAGAAGTATACCCTACACTAGAAGCTTTATTTGAGCATCTTCCGATCGAAAAAACGATCCTTCGTAAGATAGAAACCGTTATAGATGCCAAAGGAAAGATCAAACCCAATGCATCAAAAGAATTGCAGGAAATTACCTCTGCCATTTCGAAAGCGGAGCAAGATGTGCGTAAGCGCATGGATTCAATCTACAAGCAGGCTATTGCCAATAATTGGGTTGCTGATGGGAGTTTAACCATCCGTGATGGTAGAATGTGTATTCCGGTTTTGGCTGAAAACAAGCGTAAACTCAAAGGCTTCGTACACGATGAATCGGCTACAGGACAGACAGTTTATATTGAACCTGAAGAAGTATTTACCTTAAATAATAAGCTGCGCGACTTAGAGTTTGACAAACGCCGTGAAATTATTAAGATTTTAATTGCCTTAACGGACGATCTGCGACCATATTCACCATTATTGCTTTCTTACCATGGTTTCCTTACCAAACTGGATTTTGTTCGTGCAAAGGCTTTATTTGCAATGGATATCGAAGCTGAAATGCCAGGTTTGTTAAAAGAGCCTAAAACCAAACTGATTAATGCAAGGCACCCTTTGTTATCGATCTCATTTGCCGCCGAAAAGAAAACGGTTACGCCTTTAAATATCCATATAGATGCCGAAACCCGAGTGGTATTGGTATCAGGGCCAAATGCAGGCGGTAAATCGGTTTGTATGAAAACTGTTGGTCTTTTGCAGATTATGTTGCAAACAGGTTTGTTGATTCCGGTTGATGCGAATAGTGAAGTGGGGATTTTTGAAAATATTTTTGCCGATATCGGCGATGATCAATCAATAGAAAGTGATTTGAGTACCTATAGCGCACACCTGAAAAAGATGCGCTATTTTGTAGAACACGCTTCGCCAAAAACAATGGTGCTGATTGATGAATTTGGTACTGGTACCGACCCGCAGTTTGGGGGACCAATGGCTGAAGCTGTTTTAGAAGTATTGAACAATAAAAAGGTGAGGGGGGTAATTACGACCCACTACTCTAATTTGAAGCTTTTTGCAGGTAATACACCAGGTTTAGAAAATGCATCAATGCTTTTTGATAATGCCAAAATGAAACCGCTCTACATTTTAGAAATGGGTAAACCCGGCAGTTCTTATGCATTCGAAATTGCTCAGAATATTGGTTTACCAAAAGAGGTAATCCAATTGGCTAAAGAAAAAACAGGATCTAACCAGAACCGCGTAGACACCATGCTTGTTGATCTGGAGCGCGAAAAGAAAAATGTTTATGATGCCAAAGTAAGTTTGGCCAATCAGCAGAATAAAGCTAAAAACCTGGTTGCCGAAAATGAGAAGTTAAAAAGCTTTTTAGAGGAGAATAGAAAGGTACTGATTAAAGAGGCGAAACAAGAGGCGCAGAATATTATTAAAAATGCCAATAAACTGGTTGAAAACACCATTGCCGAGATTAAGGAAAAGCAAGCTGATAAGGAAATAACTAAAGAACTCCGCCAGAATTTGCAAAAAGAGCTCGTTAAAAATACTGTTCCTAAAGAGCGCCCTAAACCAGTACAGGTAGTTGTCGGCGGTGAAATTGAAATTGGTGATTTAGTGAAATTTACGGATAGTGAAACCATTGGTCAGGTTTTAGAAATTAACCGCAATGAACTGGTTTTGGCTATTGGCGATTTACGATCGACTGTTAAAAAGAACCGCGTTCAAAAGGTGAGTAACCGTGAAGCTAAAAAAGTAATTCAAAGCAGTGCAAATTCTTTTGCAGGGCGGATGAATGATGCCGTATCGGGCTTTAGGGCCGAACTTGATCTTCGTGGAAAACGAACAGAAGATGCCTTGTTCGAAGTAGAGAAATATTTAGATAAGGCCATTATGCTCGGCTTTCCGTCCATTAAACTGATCCACGGTAAAGGTGATGGTATTTTGCGTAAAATGATTAGAGAATACCTGCGTAAATATAGTCAGGTAAATAGGATGGAAGATGAACATGCTGATAGAGGCGGGGATGGAATCACCTATGTGTATTTGAATTAATCATGGTGCCAGACGTTACCATCTTACACTGTAAATAATATTTTGATAAAATCGCAAGGCTAATTATGCATTAGTTAAAAACGAGCGCAGGCATAAGTATAGCTGTGGTGTTGGATGTTTACTATCTGAAATTCTCGTGTGGGCGTCATTCCCAACTTGATTAGTTGTGATGCAGGATGTTACCATCCGGCACTAAATCATTTTTTGAAAATCTGTCAGATGGTAACATCTGACAGCACTTTAAAAGCTAATTATATAAAGATTTCTCGGCTGCGCTTCGCTCGAAATGACGTCCGCCCAGTAAAACAATAAAACTTTTATAACCGTAACGGTGTTATTTATAAAACGTTACGGTTATGAGGACAATACTACTCTGCTTATTTGTAATGCTATTCGTTACAAATTGCAAAAAGAATGGTGATGATAATGACGATCTAGGTAACTTACCTGATGTAGAATTAAAATCAAAAGTAGTTGTATCCGGATTGAGCCTCCCATGGGAAATGGTTTATGGCCCTGATAATTTCATTTGGTTTACCGAAAAAGCAGGTAAAATTAGTCGTTTAAATCCCACCAACGGACAAGTAACGCCCTTACTTACCATAACCGAAGTGCGTACCAATGGTGAGGGTGGCTTGCTTGGAATGACGCTACATCCCGATTTTAACAGTAATCCTTACGTTTATGTAGTTTATGGCTATGGTAGTACCTATAAAGCCAAAGTTGTACGTTATACTTACGGCGGAGGAAGTTTAACGAGCCCACAGGTTTTATTGGATCAGATTCCTGCTGCTTCAATCCATAACGGTTCACGGTTGCTGATCAGTGGCGGTAAACTTTTTGTCAGCACTGGTGATGCATCTGATACAGGAAATCCTCAAAATGTTAATTCTTTAGCGGGTAAAATTTTAAGGATAAATTTAGATGGATCAATTCCTGCTGATAATCCTTATCCAAATAACCCGGTTTGGTCTTTAGGGCATCGAAATGCACAAGGATTGACCCAGGTGGGCAATAAGATTTTCTCATCAGAACATGGTCCGGATTCTGATGATGAAATTAATATTATTGAAAAGGGAAGAAACTACGGGTGGCCAAATATTAAAGGTTTTTGCAATGAAAGTGGAGAGCAATCGTTTTGCAGTTCGAATAATGTGGCAGAGCCATTAATCAATTGGACGCCAACTATTGCGCCTAGTGGTTTAGCTTATTACAATTCAGATTATATTCCGCAATTTAAAAATTCGTTGCTGCTGGCTGTATTAAAAGGAACTAAATTGATGCAGCTTAAGTTAGACGATGCTCAGACAAAAATTACTGGAACGAAAGATTTTTATGTAAACACTTATGGTAGGATAAGGGCTGTTTGCCAATCGCCGGAAGGGAAAATTTATATCTGTACCAGTAATGGAAGCGATGATAAAATTGTAGAAATTGCGAAGTAGATTAATTATTTTTTCCGTCCGGGGCACTTTTTACAGCGTTTCCCTTTCTTAAATTTCTCACAACATTTTTTGTGCTCAGCCGTACAGCTGAAAATAAAACCCATGCCTTTTTGAAATTCAGGATCGGTGGGTAATATGAATAGACTTTCTTCTCTCTCGTAAATCATTGCAGCACAAAGGTAACAGTTATTTAGATTAATTCCAATTAATTAATATTCCTGGAAGATTTAAAAATTATAAATGCTACAATTTTGAAGGCAATTTGTAATTTAGCGAACTAACCAAAAAATTCATAAGATGATAAATAAAGTGGTATCTGGAGCTGAAGAGGCTATTAAGGATATATCAGATGGTGCTACCCTCATGCTTGGTGGTTTCGGGCTTTGTGGTATTCCAGAAAATTGCATTAATGCTTTGGTAAACAAACAGTTGAAAAATTTAACCTGTATCTCTAATAATGCTGGTGTTGATGATTTCGGTATTGGTTTAATGCTGAAACAACGTCAGGTTAAAAAAATGATTTCTTCGTATGTAGGTGAAAATGCCGAATTTGAAAGACAATTGCTGAGTGGCGAACTTGAGGTAGACCTTATTCCACAAGGTACCTTAGCTACGCGTTGTTTGGCTGCCGGATACGGTATGCCTGCAATTTTTACGCCTGCAGGTGTGGGCACTGAAGTGGCAGAAGGTAAAGAAGTACGCAATTTTGATGGCAAGGATTATTTAATGGAATATGCTTTTGATGCCGATTTCGCTATTGTTAAAGCCTGGAAAGGAGATACCGCTGGAAATTTGATCTTCAGGTCTACCAGCCGGAATTTTAATCCGGTTATGGCCATGGCAGGTAAAATAACCATTGCCGAGGTAGAGGAACTGGTAGAGGCCGGCGAACTGGACCCCGATTATATCCATACACCTGGCATTTATGTTCATCGGATTTTTCAGGGTAAAGATTACGAGAAAAGAATTGAACAACGGACTGTAAGAACAAAATCGTAATGAAGAAAATAATTGCAATTGAAGAAATGGCCATGTTTCTATTGGCAATATTTGCCTTTTCTAAATTGTCATTTCATTGGTGGGTATTTCCGGTACTGCTGCTTGTACCAGACTTAAGTATGTTAGGCTATCTGGCAGGCCCAAAGGTCGGTGCATGGTTTTATAACATAGTTCACCATAAAGCGATAGCAATATTAATTTTCTTGATCGGATTTTACTGTCAGTTACCCGTATTGCAGTTAGCTGGCATCATCTTGTTTGCTCATTCTTGTATGGATAGGGCGCTAGGTTATGGGTTGAAATATAGCGATGCATTTAATCACACACATTTAGGCTTAATAGGAAAAAATAAATAAATGGCATTTTCAAAAGAAGAAATCGCACAGCGTATTGCTAAAGAAATAAAAGACGGATACTATGTTAACCTGGGTATTGGCATACCTACTTTGGTCGCCAATTATATTCCAAAGGGAATTAATGTAGTGTTACAGTCTGAAAACGGTTTATTGGGTATGGGGCCATTTCCTTTCGAAGGAGAGGAAGATGCCGATTTAATTAACGCAGGGAAACAAACCATCACCACTTTGCCAGGATCGTCTATTTTTGATTCGGCCATGAGTTTTGGAATGATCCGTGCACAAAAGGTAGATCTGACTATTCTGGGAGCCATGGAGGTATCAGAAAACGGTGATATTGCCAATTGGAAAATCCCAGGTAAAATGGTAAAGGGAATGGGAGGGGCTATGGACTTAGTAGCATCAGCCAAAAATATTATTGTGGCGATGCAACACATCAATAAAGCGGGAGAAAGTAAATTATTGCCAAAATGTACTCTGCCTTTAACCGGTGTAAAATGCATCAAAAAAATTGTAACTGAATTGGCGGTTTTAGATATTCTGCCTGAAGGTGGTTTTAAACTTTTGGAGCGTGCACCAGGTGTAAGTATCGAATTTATACAACAATCTACAGCGGGGAGATTGGTAGTGGAGGGGGAGATTCAAGAGATGAGACTGGATTAATGTGAAGTGTGGTTTGTGTAGCCTAAGTTTTGATAAGCAAGGCTTCGACTCCGCTTAGCCTGACAAACGTATGATCAAAAAAAGAAGTCAAGCTTTTTTTAAAACTTGACTTCTTTGAAGTTTACTGTATATCTACTAAAATGCTGTTTCTTAAATCGTTGGAGATATCTTCTGTGATGCCGATAATTTCTTCAGGTTCGTTGGTGTTATTCATTATAACCTTATTACATTGTTCGCGATACGGCAATAAATATTCTTTATAGGCTGGTACTACATGGTTGTGCCATTTGTACAATACATCATCTTCAGGGTAACCACGTTCCAAGCCATCGCGTTTAATACGGCGGTCTAAAGCAACCTGTTCATCTGCATCAACAAAAATGGTATGATCCAACAGTTTGGCGATTTCTTTAAAATGAAGGATAAAAAGTCCCTCAACAATAATAATAGGTGCCGATTTAATCTCCAGAATTTTAACAACGGCTAATGGATTATTGAAATTATATTCTTTTTTATAAACAACTTCGCCACTCATTAACTGCTTAATATCCCTTAAAAACTGCTCGCTATCAATGGTAGAAGGAAGGTCGAAATTGTATAGCTTATTTTCTTCCTGTGTCATTTCTCCCGCAGGGATATAATAATCATCTTGCGATACAAGTGTTACTTCATCCTGTTTAAAATGATGAAGAAAGCAGTTTAAGAAAAATGTTTTACCCGATCCGCTACCACCGGCAATACCAATTATAAATGGCTTTTTGTTCAAACTCATTGAGCACTATATGTTAAATTGCAGAAAAAACGTTTGTCTAAAGCACCCAATGAATCGGCTACAGCTTTAGTCATTACAATGATAACATCTTTTGTGGATTCGTTCTCTGTAAATTTACCAACAACTTTGGCAAAGGTAGTGCGGTTGGTCATTGGGTTGGTAATCTTAATTACCCTGCCCACAGGTGCAGTACGGTGTAAAACCAACATTTTTGTTCCGTCCAGATCCTGGTCTGCAATCCAAACTGCGGTTCCTTTTTCTTCGATCTGACTTAAACCATATACACTGGGATCGCGGCGAAGTTTAGGGTCTTTAACCATGGTACTATCTGGTTCATTTTCCTGCTCTTCTTTCGACAAGTCATTTACCGATCTAGGCTGTGGTGGTTTCGGAATAATCAGCTTCTGATCAACTTTAATCGCGTTATCCTCCAATTTATTTGCTGTTCTGATCTGATAAGCGGTTAAATTGTATTTTTTAGCAATGGTAAAAATATTTTCTCCGGTAGTTACCGTATGGATAAAACTTTCTTCTTTTGTTGCTGGTGCTTCTTTAGCTTCTACCTCTTTAACTTTTGCTTCAGCTTGTTTTTCTTTCGGAACCTGAACATCTGTAATAATCCCTCCTGGTACTTTTAAAACCTGGCCAATGGTAATGGCGTTATCAGGCAAATCGTTCAGTTTTCTAATCTGGTAAGCGGTAATGCCGTATTGTTTAGCGATGGTGAAAATAGTTTCGTTCCTTAAAACAGTGTGTGTGCCGGCTGCATCTGTAGATTTGTTCTCCTGTACAGGTTTTTCTTCAGCAGCAACTACCTTATTTTCATCGATGTTTTTAGTTGCCGGAATTTTAAGCTTCTGACCGATACGCAAGTTATTCCCTGAAAGGTTGTTGGCTTTTTTTACTTCTTCAACAGTAGTGCCGTACTTCTCTGCAATTTTTCCTAAAAACTCTTTAGGCTGCACCGTATGTTCGATTATGGTCTGATCTGCCGATTGGGTGTTCGCTGTCGCTGTTTCGTTATTGTTTTTTGCTGGCGCTGTTACCGGTGCTGTTGCACTGGTTTGCTCAGTATTTTTAGCAGGGATTTTTAAAACCTGACCGATGCTTAAATTACTGCTGCTAAGGTTGTTTAAAGCTTTAATTTCATTAATGGTTGTGCCGTATTTTTCGGCGAGCATGTTTAAGTTTTCTTTTGGCTTGATGGTATGCTCTATTTTATTGCCAGTAGAAGCGCTTTGATTTTGCGTGCTGTTAGCTGATCCTGTTGTGGTAAAAGGGATATTTGTAGGTACTTTAACAATTACTCCAACCTGAAGGTATTTATTGTCGTTAAAGGTCATAATCTCTTTAGGGGAAACATTATACCTTCTTCCTATTGAATAATAAGTGTCTTTTGCTACAGTTTGGTGAACGATGAGTTTTTTGCCTTTATTATTTTCTACACCGATAGAGTCTCTCGCTGTGTTGGCTTTGGCATTTGCGATGTTTAAGGCAAATAACACTACAGCAGATAAATATATTTTATGCATTTATTTTTATGTAAATTTTTAAGTCAAAGGGAGCAATTATACGAATAATATTGTTAATCAATCTATGTTCAGCTATTCGTTTTTAAGTAAAAATAAGATGACTTTAATATCTTAATATCGATATGCTATTCATTAACAAATGTTTATAAAATTGTTGTTCCCTGTAATATTGAATATTAAACGATCTAATAAATAACGTATTGTTCAAAAGACAAAAATGAGCAAAACTTTTATAAATTTGGGTTGTTACGTAGACATCAAAAATATCATAAATAATAAAAAAATGGACGCTAAAGAAATAAGCTTAAACGAAAAAGAAGTTAAACCGGTTGTAGATCTTTTGAATGATTATTTGGCTAATTATCATATACATTATCAAAAATTAAGGGGCTGCCACTGGAATATTAAAGGACAGAACTTTTTTACTTTACATGTTAAGTTTGAAGAATTATATACTAATGCACAGTTAACCATTGATGAGATAGCAGAGCGTGTATTAACCCTGGGTAAAGCGCCGCATAGCCGTTTTGCCGATTACATTAAAGAATCTAAAATTAAAGAGATTGATACTATTGGTTTAAAAGACCTTGATATGGTTGATGCCATTTTAGATGATATGGCTGCATTGATCGAATTGGAAAGAGAACTTTTAGAAGCGACAGATGCGGCTGGAGACGATGGTTCTAACGACATGGTTAACCGTTTTATGCAGTTTAAAGAGAAAAATACCTGGATGTTACGTTCTTTCGCAGGAAAGAAGTAACGTCAAAACTTTAGGTTAAAAGCCTCATATAAGTAGCTTTATTGTAAAATCTGCTTATATGAGGCTTTTTTGTTTCGGAGAAAATCTAATTATTTATCTTTGGGCATGGCATACAAAAATTTAGCAGAATGTGTATCCGATCTCGAAAAGCACGGTCATTTAGTCAGGATAAAAGAAGAAGTAGATCCCTATTTAGAAATGGCAGCCATCCATTTAAGGGTTTACGAAAATAAAGGGCCAGCAATCCTATTCGAAAAAGTTAAAGGAAGTCCTTTCCCTGCCGTTTCAAACTTGTTTGGAACTTTAGAACGATCGAAGTTTATTTTTAGAGATACCTTGCCAAAGGTACAACAACTGGTATCGTTAAGGAATGATCCGATAAAAGCATTAAAAAATCCGTTTAAATATGCAGGTTCTGCAATGTCGGCTTTATCGGCCTTACCGCTTAAAACACCTTTTGCAAAAAGCAAATTTTTAAAAACAAGTATCAGTCAGTTACCACAAATTGTAAACTGGCCTATGGATGGCGGTCCTTTTGTTACCATGCCACAGGTTTATACTGAAGATATAGATAAACCAGGTGTTTTAAATGCAAATCTGGGCATGTATCGCATCCAATTGGGTGGAAACGATTATATTCAGGATCAGGAGATCGGCTTGCACTATCAGATCCATAGAGGGATAGGCGTACACCAATCTAAAGCCAATGCATTAGGCCAACCCCTAAAAGTGAGTGTTTTTGTCGGCGGACCTCCGTCACATCCTTTAGCAGCAGTGATGCCTTTACCAGAAGGATTATCGGAAATGACTTTTGCTGGCGCATTGGGCGATAGGCGTTTCCGTTATTTTTATGATGATGAAGGTTTCTGCATCTCTGCAGATGCAGATTTTATTATTACCGGAACGGTTTACCCAAATGAAAATAAACCAGAAGGGCCTTTTGGTGATCACCTGGGTTATTACAGTTTAACGCATCCTTTTCCTCTGATGAAGGTGCACAATGTATATCATAAAAAGGATGCCATTTGGTCGTTTACGGTTGTTGGCCGTCCGCCACAGGAGGATACCAGTTTTGGGGCTTTGATCCATGAGATTACAGGCTCGGCAATACCACAGGAAATACATGGTTTAAAAGAAGTTCATGCGGTTGATGCAGCTGGTGTTCACCCTTTGCTCTTTGCTATCGGTAGTGAGCGTTATACGCCTTATTTAAAAGCGCGCAGACCTCAGGAAATATTAACCATAGCCAATCACATCTTAGGGAAAAACCAATTGAGTTTGGCTAAATATCTGTTTATCGCGGCTAAAGAGGATGACCAGCATTTAAGCACACACCATATTGAAGCATTTCTAACCCATATTTTAGAACGGATCGATTTAACAAGAGATGTTCATTTTTATACCAATACTACGATTGATACGCTTGATTATAGTGGTGATGGATTAAACAGCGGATCGAAGGTTGTTATTGCAGCAGCAGGGGATAAGCAACGCGAACTTTGGGATAGGATTCCTGAAGCACTGAAATTGAGCGATGGGTTTTACCAACCCAAAATAGCCATTCCAGGTGTTTTGGTTTTAGAAAGCAACAAATACTTAAACCCGGAGAAAACGGCCGCAGAAATTGCTTTGTTGAATATGGCTTTGATGGATCAGGATTTGTCGGGCTTACCTTTAATTATATTGGCTGATGATGCAGAATTTACGGCTGCCAATATTGATAATCTGGTTTGGGTGGCCTTTACTAGAAGCAACCCGGCAGCTGATATATATGGTATCAATGATTTTACCATAAATAAACACTGGGGCTGTAAAGGTCCTTTAATTATTGATGCAAGGAAAAAGCCCCACCACGCACCTGAATTGATCAAAGATGAGGCTGTAGAAAAAAAGCTTGATGTTTTGGCTCAAAAGGGAGGAAGCCTACACGGCATAGTTAGTTGAATAAATAAAATAAAAAACTGATTTTTAAGCATACATATGCTATGCTTTCAACATCCCGGTTAATTACTTTTTTATGGGTGCTACTTTGCGTACCTGCAAATAGTTTAGCTTAACCAACCTAAACCGGCGCTAAAATCTGATTACTGCGAACAACAATTTGCAGAGTAGAAAGTCTAAACATCAACAAATTACTTCAACATCGGCTTCGTGGTTCAAAATTTTGCCTGATCGGTTAAGCAAATCACAGATTATTAACGTATTTATAACGATTGTAACATTTGCGTTAATTTCTGGTTAATACGTGTTAAAATCATCGTTCTATCTGGCTTTTTATAAGCCTAATTTTGGTCATACTACTAACTAAACTGAATACAATGACCAGATTAAAGATTACCTTGTTCATTTTGACTATGCTCTGTTGCATGCAGATTTATGGTCAAACGTCGCTTATTAGCGGCAAAATTACCGATGCATCGGGGCTACCAATTCCAGGCATATCGGTAAGAGTTAAAGGAACCGCTATTGGCACTTCTTCCGATGCGAAAGGGGTTTTTTCAATTAAAAGTGCGAATCCGGCTACGCTGGTTTTTAGTGGAATTGGTTATACAGCCAAAGAATTTGCTTATAGCGGGCAAAGCAACATAATCATAACATTAAGTGAAGACCAGCAAAGCCTGAATGAGATTGTAGTGACTGCCTTAGGGGTGAAACGTGATAAGCGAAATTTAACCTACAGCTCGCAGGAGGTAAAGGGCGATCAGATTACCCAGTCGAAAGAGCCTAACCTGGTAAATGCATTGGCAGGTAAAGTTTCTGGTGTACAAATTACAAGTTCGTCGGGTACACCGGGTAGCTCATCGCGTATTGTAATCAGGGGTGCAAACTCCCTTTATGGCAACAATGAAGCTTTGATGGTAATTGATGGTATTCCGGTTAACAATGATGAAACCGGTAACCTCAACTCCGGTCCTGGCACCAACCGAATTGCCGATCTTGATCCTAATATTATTGAAAGCATTAATGTGCTAAAAGGTGGTGCTGCAACAGCGCTATATGGATCTGATGGTGCAAAAGGAGTAATTATCATCACTACAAAAGCAGGTAGCCTGAATAAAAAGCCTGGTATTAGCTTTTCTTCATCTTTTTCAATGGAGAAACCGCTGTTACCAGAAATTCAGAATAAATATTCTCTTGGCTCAAATGGCGTATACTTTGATGGTGTGAACCAGAAAACAAGTACTTCGTGGGGGGCAAGGATGGATACCTTAAAAATTAACGGCCAGCCTGCACAGGTATATGATCAGTCTGATTTATTCTTTAAAACCGGAAAAACATACACCAACACAGTAGCCATAAATGGAGGCGGGGCTTACAATTCTTATTTTCTATCATATACTAATTTTGCACAGGATGGAACGGTACCTACCACTTCTTTCGACCGGAATACCGTTTTTGGGAAGTTTACCACGCAAATTATTAAAGATCTAAATGTTACTTTCTCTTTAAATTATGCTAATACCAAAAACCGCCGGCTACCTGAAGGTTATGCCTTGGAAAGTCCGGTGTGGACTATTTTTTCTGCCCCGGTTTCTTACGATCTGCAACCTTCGGTAAACCCTGATGGAAGTCAGCGTTTATACCGTTTCTCGCGCAATAATCCTTATTGGGTGTTAGATAATATCAGTAATACATCAGTTGTTAACCGCTTTCTGCCGACATTTACAGCCGATTATAAACCCTTAAACTGGCTAACCATTACTGAACGTTTTGGTGCCGATGTTTATGTTGAGCAAGGTAAATACACAGAGTCTTTACTGTCGGTCTCTAATCCTAATGGAAGAATTGTAAATAACAATACCAATTTCAGACAGTATAATAATGACTTGATCCTGAATGCTAATAAAAGTTTTGGTGATTTTAATGTCGAAGCCTTGTTGGGTAATAACCTCATTTCAACTTATTCGCAAAATGGTTACGCCAATGGCTTAGGGATCACAATTCCAGGTTTTAATAATATTGGTTCTGCCTCGACTGTTAAGTTTACAGAAACCAGTTACCTTACACGGAAAATAGGCTTTTATCTGCAATCTAATATCGATTATAAAAAGTTCATTATCTTGTCTTTAACTGGTAGATACGATGGTACTTCGGTTTTGGCTAAAGACAACAGATTTTATCCATACGGCTCGGCTGCAACAAGTTTTATTTTCTCTAATTTCTTTTCTAATCGCCTTTCTGAAGTGATGAACTTTGGTAAGTTAAGGCTTTCTTACAGTACGGTAGGTAATGCAAGTATAGGTCCATATAGTTTACTTACTCCCTACGAATCGCAAACAGTTAGAAATACTACCTTTCCTTATCAGGGACAATCGGGTTTCTTAATCAGCCAGGTACTCAGCGATCCGAACCTGAAAAATGAACGTATTAACGAGTTTGAAGTTGGGTTAGAAACAGGTTTCTTTAAAAGTCGTTTAGGCCTTGAGCTTACCTATTTCGATAAGCGAACTAAAAATGGTATCATTCCGTCAGTAGCTTTAGCGCCATCTACAGGTTTTAACGCCACAAGTGTAAATTCTGCAGCTATGCGCAACCGCGGTATAGAGGTTTTGTTAAATGCGAAACCAATTTCGACCCCGGATTTTAGCTGGGATTTAACGATAAACTACAGCAGAATCAGAAACAAAGTGCTTTCTATTTACAAAGACCTGAAACAGGTTGGCAATGGTTTCACTTTCATT
This sequence comes from Pedobacter sp. R-06, assembly GCF_049913135.1. Classification (NCBI taxonomy): domain Bacteria; kingdom Pseudomonadati; phylum Bacteroidota; class Sphingobacteriia; order Sphingobacteriales; family Sphingobacteriaceae; genus Pedobacter; species Pedobacter sp. R-06. The sequence continues at coordinate 1,792,560 of NZ_CP183977.1, forward strand.
TTTGTTAACCAGCCTTACGGTGTAATTTATGGTACCCGATATGCCAGAAATGCGGCTGGCCAATTACTTACTGATAATGGAGGCCTTCCTTTTGCAGCCGATGAGCAAGGTATAATTGGAGATATTAATCCGGATTGGATGGGCGGTATTGTTAATAATTTCAAGTATAAACAGTTTACGCTTAGTTTCTCTTTTGATATGAAAAAGGGTGGCGATATTCAGAATAACGTAGATGGTTACGGCTATTTCTATGGTACTCCAAAAGTTACCGAAGATCGTGGACCGCGTATAGTTGAAGGTATAAATGCCACTACGGGCTTGCCAAATACGGTTTCAGTTACAGGACAAGCTTATTATCAACGTGCTAATGGTGTTCTAGAATCAGTAATTCAGGATGGAACCTATGTTAAGTTGCGGAATGTAAGTCTGGGTTATAATGTTAAACCGGCCTGGTTACAAAAAACACCTTTCAAGACCATCGGATTTCAGGTAACCGGACGAAACCTTTGGATTTACGCACCACACTTTACCGGGGGAGATCCGGAAGTAAGCTCATTTGGCTCATCAAATGGTTCGCAAGGGATTTATTCGTTCTCAACGCCAACATCAAGATCTGTTGATTTTAGTTTGAAACTTACCTTATAACCCTTAACAATTAGAAAGAAATAACATGAAAAAGATATATTTTATTTTAGGTTTTGCCCTTATGGTGGCATTAGCCGGATGCAAAAAATACCTGGATGTAAATGAAGATCCAAACAGACCGATAGATGTTAAAGAATCGCTTATGTTACCACCTATACAAATGCTGATTTCGCAAAATATCAATGCATCAGGTGACGGGAATTTAAGTGTGGTGTTGCAACAATATTTGCAGGTAATGGCACTCAACCAGGTGGCACCAAATTTCGGTACTTATCAGATGTACAATATCGATATGGATGGCGACTGGAATAATGTATACGTAAGAACATTAAACAACCTCAATTTATTAAAGGTTAAAGCTGTTGCCAACGGCAATTTTAATTACAGTGCCATTGCTAAAGTTCTTACAGCTTATACTTTGGGCTATGCAACAGATGCCTGGGGTGATCTTCCTTACAGTCAGGCTTTTTTAGGGGTAACACAGCCAACCCCTGCATATGATAGTCAGCAGCAGATTTATGTTCAGATTCAGGCTTTACTTGATGATGGAATAGCCGATATTGCAAAAAATGCTGGCCTTAAACCTGGAAGCGACGATTACATTTATGCAGGCGATATGGCAAAATGGAGAAAATTGGCTTATACTTTAAAAGCACGTTATTATATGCACCTGAGTAAAGCACCTGGAAATACAGCTTCCGTGCAGGCACAGCTGGCCTTGACTGCACTAACTAATGGTATGCAAAGCAATGATGATGATGCTAAAATTGCCTTTAGTGGTGCAGCAGGTGCAGAAAATCCATGGCAGCAGAATTTTCTGCCAGGCACTACATTTGTGCTTGCTAATACCTTTGTTGATGCTTTTACTACCAGAAACGATCCAAGATTAAGCAAAATGGTTAAACCCGCCAAACAAACTGGCTTATATACGGGCCGGCAGATTGGTTTAGACGAAATTGGAAGTCTGGAATCTTACTCAATCCCTGCCGATTTTTACGCAGCTGCCAATGCCAATAATTACCTGGTAAATTACACCGAGGCATTATTTATAAAAGCCGAAGCCACGCTGGTGGTATCGGGTTTTGCAGCTGCACAACCTGTTTATCAGGATGGTATCAAGCAGCACATGATTAAGGTAGGGGTGAGCACAGCTGATATGGATGCCTACATTGCTTTGCGGGGTACACTCAGCAGTACAAATGCGCTCCGTTTAATTATGGAAGAAAAGTCGGTTGCAAATTTCCTTAATGCTGAAAATTATACAGATTGGCGCCGTACCGGATTCCCGGCTTTAACCAAAGTTAAAAATGCACTCTCTGAAATTCCGAGAAGGGTACTTTACCCGAATACTGAAATTACAGCAAACCCACAACCGCAGCAAAAGGCTAAAATTACCGATAGGTTATGGTGGGATGTTAATTAAACAGGTACTAGTTAATTGATAATATTGAGGATACCCAACCGGGTATCCTTTTTTGTTGTAAAAAAGCGCCAGTTCTCTAGTTGAAAACTGACGCTTCTTAATTATGTAAGACATTAATTCTTAGAATCTTACACCAAAAGTTAAGAATACATTGTTTCTATTGCTTTTAACATCTGCAACAGGTTCAGTATAATCATCTAACAGATAGGGGCTAGAGCTAAAGTTTGTTTTGTAGTTCTGATACGCTACATCGAAATAATAGTTATCTACGCGGTATCCAATTCCACCAGTATAATATTGACCTTGATAAAATTTATTGTCGCCGCCTTTAACACCATTTCCGTTTACGCCGTAACCACCACGTAAACTAATTTCGTTAGTCACTTTTACCTCCGCACCAACTCTATAGTTAACCGCTTCTTTATAAGATTCTTTAATGAAAGCATTATTGCTATTGATTGTTGAAAGATCAGAGCCATTAGAATCAGAAAAACGCATTGAGGCATAATCTACATAATCAACATCGGCTGAGATTAATGCTGTACCAGCAATTACATAACTGATACCTGCAGATGCCTTTAACGGTGTACGTAGGTTATAACTGAAAGTGTAATATTGGGTTGGGTTATTTGACTTAGTTGGTCCAGTATTAGCATTTCCAGCAGTAGTAGCCTGCAAAGTCTCACTGGTATTGTCTTCAATGTTCATCCAGGTTGGGGTCTGGAAATTCAAACCGATCCTTAACTCACTAACCGGTCTGAAAATAGCACCCAATTTTAAATTAAAACCACCACCCTTAGTTTCCTGGTTTCTAAAGTGGGTAAGGTTGTAATTTTCGTTTCCGTTATATGTTGGTACAGCGTCACCATCATTATATGAGTTAACAATACCTGATTCTGTAAAAGTAGCATCGCTGGTGTATTTTACATTAACAAAACTGGCTGTTGCACCAATATATACCTTATTGCCAAAATTAAGGGCGCCTGCTACGTTAAATTCAGAAGTCGAACCTAAACGTGCCTCATCCCAATTTTGTTTAAAATTAGCATTGTTGTAAGGTTCTGCAGAAAATTGATTCGGAAAAGTAGGTGTATTTTTATTAATCAGAAAACTCTTATAAGCATCTCCAGCAATACTATTATCAATACCATAATTGTTCGCCTGGTCCACGTAAGAATCTCTAATCGAACTGTTTGTATTAGTTCCGCCATAGTTGATGTTATTTAAGAAATCGTTGTTTCTGGTATAACTTAAGCCGAATACCGTACTAACTAATCCTTTATCTACAGCTGAGCCTTTCATTTTAGCAGTTGGGCTGTAAAACACGACACCAATATTGTTCAGGTTAATCTGGTTTTTATCAACTTTGGTATTGTTGCCTAAGAATGAGCTATTGTTTGATACAGAATTAAATTCTGGTGTTAGACTAAATTCTGATTTAGTGAACAGGCCTAATCCGGCAGGGTTCGCATTAATTGAGCCGATATCACCCCCAACACCAATCTGCGCACCGCCCATTCCTTTAAATCGGGCAGAACTACCATAATTGGTTTGAGAAAAGCGGAATGCATCAGGCGCGTAACTTTGGGCGTACGTTGTTCCCATAGCAGCTACTGTAGCTACTAATGAAGCTAAAATATATTTTTTCATGTTGTGTGTTTAAATTTAAATTAACCTCTTCCTGCTCTTGATGGTCTTGAACCGCCGCCACCACCGCCGCCGGTTGAGCCACCGCCACTATTTCCGCCGCCATTTGATGGCGGAGGTGAATAACTAGGTCTGCTCTCAGTTCTAGTAGGTGGAGAATAGCTTTCGTTTCTGGTAGGTCTGCTACTTTGAGTACCTTGAGGACTATAATTGTCATTCCTGGTAGGTCTGCCAGCTTGTGAGCCCTGAGGCTGTGTATAGCTGCCATTACCTTGGTTTCTGCTTGGTCTTCCAGCATTAATATTTGGAGCATAACCTACACCATTTGGATTTGTGACACCAGATCTGCTCGGTCTGCCCGCATTTCCGGCATTGCCGTTTCCATATCTTGGAGTGCCTCTATCATCACTTCCAGGTCTTGGTCTGCTGTAACCTCTATTGGTATACACACCGCCACCATAGTATCCGCCACCGATACCCCAGCCTCCGCCGTAATATCCGCCGCCCCAACCGAAACGATCGTAGTAAGAATTAGGTCCCCATGAGTTCCAGCCCCAAGGATTGTTCCATCCGTAGCCGAAATTACCGTAATAGAAGGGGTTGCTCCAGATGCTGCCATAACCAAAGCTACCACCCCAGCCACCTAAGCCGTATCCGCTGTTCCAACCCAGGCCATATCCCAAATAGTTTGAAGGGCCATAACTGCTTCCGTAGTAATAATTATCAAAATAAGGATCGTAGTAGCCTTGAAAACTGTAACCATTGTAAAAACGGTTTATTCTAGATGAGTAATCCATATCGTAATAAGGATTACTGGTTCCGTAATATTCATCATATTCTTCCTGTCCTTGAGCCTGATATTGCTGGCCTTGTCGGTTCTGAGGCTGAGGTGCCATTTCAACCTCCCTGGCTTTCGCCACCGAATTATAAACATCATCAGCTGGCTTAGTTTGAGCCAGTTTTGATGTAGAGCATGATGCCACCAACCCTGCAGCGGCAATCATAACAATGGGTAAAAATTTAATTGGTTTCATTGTGTTTATATTTAGTTGTGTGTGTTCACGAATGTAATAAACAGGTTTCAAAAGTAGTTAATTCCTAACTATTTACTTAGTCTAAAAATGTTAAATCACAATTGATATTAATTGTTGATCGTTTGTAGGCATAAATTTATAAATTTGCCGTCGGATTTTACACTTTTTAACATACAAATTACGTTCCAAATACATAAGATGAGCAAAGAAATTACAAGTAGAGAAGCAGATTATTCCCAGTGGTATAATGATATTGTGTTAAAAGCAGATTTAGCAGAGCACTCTGCGGTGCGTGGTTGTATGGTTATAAAGCCAAATGGCTATGCTATATGGGAAAAAATGCAGGCTGTTTTAGACAAAATGTTTAAGGATACAGGCCATCAAAATGCCTATTTTCCATTATTCATCCCAAAGTCATTTTTCTCTAAGGAAGCTTCTCATGTTGAGGGTTTTGCGACAGAATGTGCAGTAGTAACACATTACAGGTTAAAAAATGACGGTAACGGAAATATTGTAGTAGATGAAACAGCCAAATTAGAGGAAGAATTAATTGTTCGCCCTACATCCGAAACCATTATTTGGAATACCTACAAAGGATGGATCCAATCGTACCGTGATTTACCAATATTGATCAATCAGTGGGCGAATGTGGTAAGATGGGAAATGCGTACCAGGTTGTTTCTGCGTACAGCCGAATTTTTGTGGCAAGAGGGCCATACCGCACATGCCACAGCAGAAGAGGCAATTGAGGAAACAGAACGTATGTTGCATATATACGCCGATTTTGCCGAAAATTGGTTAGCTGTTCCGGTAATCAGAGGCCGTAAATCGCCAAATGAGCGCTTTGCGGGGGCTTTAGATACTTATTGTATTGAGGCATTAATGCAGGATGGTAAAGCTTTACAAGCAGGTACATCTCACTTTTTAGGTCAGAATTTTGCTAAAGCTTTTGATGTTAAGTTTACCGGTAAAGATGGAAAATTGGACCATGTATGGGCTACTTCGTGGGGAGTTTCTACACGTTTAATGGGTGCTTTGATTATGGCGCACAGTGATGATTCCGGATTGATTATTCCACCGAAATTAGCACCAATACAAGTAGTTATTGTTCCGATTTATAAAGGTGATGAGGATCTGGCGAGAATTTCTTCATATGTTAATGAATTAACCATGCGTTTAAAAGGTTTAGGCGTTTCGGTGAAATATGATGACCGGGATACACAGCGCCCAGGATTTAAGTTCGCTGATTATGAGTTGAAAGGTGTGCCGATCCGTATTGCTATCGGTGGTCGCGATTTAGAAAATAAAACAGTAGAAATTGCCCGCAGAGATACCAAGGTGAAACAAACTGTACCTCAGGAAGGATTGGATATTTACATCATCAAATTATTGGATGATATTCAGCAAAGCATGTTCAACAAAGCTTTGGCTTATCGCGATGAGCATATTACAGAAGCCAATAGTTACGAAGAGTTTAAGGAATTGTTAGATACCAAAGCTGGTTTTATTTCGGCACATTGGGATGGAACACCAGAAACAGAGCAAAAGATAAAAGAAGAAACAAAAGCAACCATTCGTTGTATTCCTTTAGATAATAAATTAGAAGATGGCCTTTGTATTTATTCAGGAAAACCATCTATCCAAAGGGTACTGTTTGCAAGAGCGTATTAATTAGATGTGAGATATAAGATTTGAGACATGAGATCTGAGCGGAAATGCAAATCTCAAATCTAGTGTCTCAAATCTCATGTCTAGTATCTCAAAACTAAAAAAAAATGAAATTCGCAACTAAAGCTATACATGCAGGTCAAGAGCCTGATCCAACAACCGGTGCTGTAATGACACCGATATATCAAACCTCTACCTATTGGCAGAAATCTCCTGGAGACAATAAAGGCTACGAGTATTCGAGGGGGACAAACCCAACGCGTAAAGCTTTGGAAGATTGTTTAGCTGCTTTAGAAAATGCCAAATATGGCCTGGCTTTTTCGAGCGGAATGGGGGCAACAGATGCCGTATTGAAATTATTGCAGCCTGGCGATGAAGTGATTACCGGAAATGACCTGTATGGCGGTTCATACCGGATCTTTACCAAAATATTCACTAAATACGGAATCAAGTTTCATTTTCTGGATCTTTCTAAGCCAGAGAATATATTGCCTTACATCAATGATAAAACCAAATTGGTTTGGATAGAAACACCTACTAATCCTACCATGCAGATTATCGATATTGAAGGTGTAGCAAAAATTACGAAGGAGAAAAAATTAATCCTTACGGTTGATAATACATTTGCATCTCCTTACTTACAAAACCCGATCGATCTGGGGGCTGATATTGTGATGCACTCGGTAACCAAATACATTGGTGGCCACTCTGATGTGGTAATGGGAGCTTTGGTAACAAATGATGAGCAATTGTATAAAGACCTTTGGTTTATTTACAATGCCTGTGGCGCAACACCTGGTCCGCAAGATGCTTTTTTAGTGTTGAGGGGTATAAAAACGCTCCACCTTCGGATGAAAGCACATTGCGAAAATGGAGCACGTATTGCACATTATTTAAAAACACATCCAAAAGTTGATAAAATTTATTGGCCGGGTTTTGAAGATCACCCTAATCATGATGTTGCTAAAAAACAGATGCGTGGATTTGGCGGCATGATTTCGATTACCTTAAAAGGTGCTGATCTGGAAGAAACTTTTAGAATCTCTTCTAATTTTAAAGTATTCACATTAGCTGAATCATTAGGCGGGGTAGAATCATTAATTAACCATCCGGCAACGATGACGCATGGTTCTATTCCGAAAGAAGAAAGAGAGAAAGTAGGTGTTACCGATAACTTGCTCCGTTTAAGCGTTGGGGTAGAGGATATCGACGATCTTTTAGAGGATTTAGCAAGTGCATTAGCATAATATTTCGAGCGGGCAGATAATATTTTGCCCGTTTTTTTGTAAAGCAAGTCCTATTCTAAAATTAATGGTAGTCCGGCTTTACACTAAATCTTTTTTAGTTATCTGCTTCATTAAATTAGTACAAACAAAAAAGGATGCCGTTTCAATCCGGTTTAAATGGCAACGATTGTGCTGCTATTTACGTCTAAAAAAAGCTAACGATGCAATTTCTTGAGTTAAAGAATTTTCTGGACAGTAAGGTTGAACAATACAATCAGCCAAATTTTATAGCAAACGACCCAGTTTGTATTCCGCATCTTTTCAAAAAAAAACAGGATATAGAAATTGCCGGCTTTTTTGCAGCGGTTTTAGCCTGGGGCCAGCGGAAAACAATTATTAATAAATGTAAGGAACTGTTGGGGCGTATGGATAATGCGCCTTATGATTTTGTTGTTAATCATAACGAAAACGACTTAAAACGCTTGCTGAACTTTAAACACCGAACATTTAACGATACTGACTTACTTTATTTTATTTCGTTTTTTAAGCAGCATTATCAAAAATTTGATAGTTTAGAGCAGGCATTTGTGCCAAGGCAAGATGTTTTTCGGGCTGATTATTTAGAAGTTTCAGCTGTAAAACCGGAGATAACATATGCCTCGGAAGTGTGTTATGCTGCTGGGCTTAACTTCTCGATAGAGCAGGCATTGAATCATTTCAGGCGGTATTTTTTCTCCTTAGAAGATTTTCCCCACCGCACGAAGAAACATATCTCCTCGCCAAAGCAAAAATCTACCTGTAAACGTTTAAATATGTTTTTGCGGTGGATGGTTAGGGTAGATCAAAAAGGTGTTGATTTTGGCGTCTGGAATACCCTTCAGCCAAAAGATCTAATCTGTCCTTGCGATGTACATGTTGATCGGGTAGGACGGTTGCTTGGGCTGATTAATAGAAAGCAGACTGATTGGTTAACTGCAATTGAATTAACCGACAATCTGAAGCAGTTCGATCCCTCAGATCCGGTGAAGTATGATTTTGCATTATTTGGATTAGGGGTAGAAAAACTGCTTTAAAGTTTGAGAAATTGAGAAAAATCAAAAAAAAGTTCTTTTTTCAATTCAATCTTCCTATACTTACGTAGTGATCCTGCTTCGGTTTTAGCAGGATTGTGTCTATCCAATGTTTCGCTATGATTGCAGTTAATTTATCTGATGAAGATAGGTGGAAAAAATATAATAATTTTTCTCCTCTAGTCTCAATTTTTAAGAAATTCCACCCGCTTAATGATGAAATAGAAAAGCGGATTAACCAGCATACCTTTCCGATCAGCTACAAAAAAAATAAATACCTTGTTTCACCTGTAGACCGTAACAAGTTCCTTTTTTTAATTGTTAAAGGTGTAGTTAGGGGTTTTATTAAGGATGGGGATAACGAGATTACCACATGGATTGCCAAAGAGAATGAAGTTGTAGGTACCATACGTAATTTGTGGATAGATGGCGATTCGGATGAGTATTTACAGGCATTAGAAGATGTAGACTTAGTTGCTATCCCACATGTGTTATCGGAATACCTTTACGAAAATTTTCCTGAAGCGAATATAGTAGGCAGAAAGATGATGGAGTTATATTACCGTTCGGCAGAGGAACGTGCTTACCTGTGCCGGATTTCGTCAGCCGAAAAAAGATACAAACGGTTTTTGCTTTCATTTCCTGATTTGATTAACCGGGTTTCTTTAAAACACATTGCTTCTTTTTTAGCCATCAGGCTCGAAACATTGAGTAGGATCAGGGCTAAAATTTAATTCTTTTAATTCGATTTATTTTCTTGTTTTTTTAAGGTAACGGGTTTAGGATTTAACAGGTCTTAAACCCGTTTTTGTTTACCTTTAAAAACAACATTTTTTGTTTTAATCTGTAGTATAAATACTGCATGTTATAATATTGTTGTTGATTAATATCAAAAAAACATTTCGTTGATCGGTTGTTGTATGCCGGCATAGTAAAAGTTAATTTCCTTTTTTGTGTGCTTTGTAGTATTGATAATACAGTTTTTAGCTTATTAAGTGAAAAAATAATTGGCAATATTGTGGTTTTTTGGTGTTTGCAGTAGTGTGAAAAATAACATACTTTTGCGGCCCTTAAAAAAGGCATTTTAAAATAGTCTCTACCTCTTCAAAAGTGTTTTATAATCAGCGTATAACCGCTGTTTTTGCTGCATTCCATAAAGAGAGTTTTTTATTGAAAAATAACCTTTTAGGAAGATTTTGTGCTCATCGGATGAGGCTCTTTATATGCAGTGATTACCCTATTATTTTCAAATGGAAAATGAATAAAATTATAAAACGCTTTCTCTTTAAAAACACGTCTGTTATTAAGATGTTTTTTCTTGCTTTATTCCTTCTTGTATTAGGAATTAGTCGTGTTTCAGCTCAATTTAATGTTACTGGTCTATTTACTGATTACAAAGGTTATTGGTCATCAAAACAAGGTTCAATAAATCCAATTTGGCCAGACAATAAAAATAATTTGCTGGGTTTCACTTTTAACAACATAAATTATTCAACAGGTGTAAATGATGCATTACTTACCTCGAAACTTGTAACATTTACACCAGGGTCTTATCAGGCCTTCCCAGTTAAGAATATTCCTCTCCCTGGTACTGCTTCAAATTTTATAGGTCTTGGACAGTTGGAAGATGGGGTGGATAATGGAGGAGTTTATCCATATTCGGTACCGGTAACAGTAGCTCAGATTCTTACAAGAGGTATAAGGGGATTGGATATGGGATCTTGTATTACTAATATTCCGGCTACGGCTGCTCCTTTGAGTTTTAATTTTGGCGCAATTACTGATGATTCTCAAATTGGAGATGGGGTACCGGATATTTTAATTACGCAGGTTGCACAAGCAACTGGGGCATTGGATCAGGTATATTTTGAAGATGGAAATGGAAATTTAGTCGGTAATAAAATTAGCATAGACCAATCTGCAATTCAATCAATCGGTACATGGTTGCCAGATTTTTATGATCCTAATACAGGGATAATTCAACCTGGTTTTATAAAAACAGAAAGGCCAATTCGAATTTGGGCTGCTGATGCCAGTGCTTTCGGGATAAATTCAGGTAATTACTTGCAACCGCTTGTTTTAAGATATAAACTGGGTGGTAGTAGTGATCCGGCTTTTATTGCCTTTAATACCAAGTTTATTAGCTTGGTAACGGCAAATGATGACCAAGCGGGTACTACATTGAATACGCCGATCAATTTCAGTATACTGGCTAATGATCAGCCAAACAATCAGGCCGCCCTTTCTTCTTATACGGTACCAACCGCTTCGGCACATGGGACAATAGTTAAACAGGCGAATGGAACGATAACCTATACGCCAAATGCAGGTTACTACGGGCAAGACTCTTTTACTTACACTATTTGTACTAATATAAACGGAACAATTACTTGTGATGATGCTATTGTTACCATCAATATTTCTCCTAATGTTGTTGAGCCTGTATTTAGTTCAGGAGTGAATCTGAGGTGTCAGGGTACAGGAAATACAACTTATACTGCGAGTTCTGCTTTTGCAACTTCCATGGCTTTTGCCATCAGTCCTAATAATGCAGGTACGGTATCTACTTCTGCAATGGCAAACAATGCCAATGTTGGTACGGCAACAGCAACAGTTACGTGGGCAGCTGATTATTATGGTGCCGCAACTATAACGGCAATAGCTTACGGTTCAAATGGGCCAAAATCAACTCCCTATAATATTACCGTAAATCAAGCCCCAACCTTAGTTGCAGGCGGCAATGCCACGCAAACTGTTTGTGCCGGATCGCCAATCGCATCAACCACTTTTACGTGGGGGGGGAGTGCTACAGATGTAACTGTTACTAATCTTCCGGCCGGATTATCTACCTCTAAAAGTGGAAAAATTTTAACCATAAGTGGAACACCAACTGCTGGGGGATCTTATACCGTTACCACCACTGGACAATCTTCTCCTTGTGGCGCTGCCAGCGTTTCAGGAACAATTAGCATCAACCCAATTGCAACGTTAGCTGTGGGTGGCAGTATTGATCAGGCTACCTGTACCGGTGGTGCAATTACGCCGATTACATTTAGCTGGGGTGGTGCTGCCACGGATGTAAGTTATACTGCTTTGCCGGCAGGATTAATCGCCAGCAAAAACTCGACTACAAAAGTTTTAACCATAAGCGGAGTACCTACTTCAGGAGGTACATATTCTGTAAGCACTATTGGTCAGCTCAGTCCATGTGTAGCCATCACCGCTACAAGTACTATAACGGTTAATCCTTCTGCTGGTTTAACAGCAGGTGGAGGGGCTAGCAGTCAAGCTGTTTGTACCGGTAGTGCGATTACTCCGATAATTTATACTTGGTCTGGTTCTGCTACAGATGTGGCAGTGGACAACCTGCCTACAGGATTGATAACTTCAAAAGCAGGTAAAACGCTCACAATTAGTGGAACGCCAACTTCTAGTGGCACATTTAGCGTAAGTACAGTAGGGCAAGTAACTCCATGTATAGCTGCTTCATTAAGTGGTACTGTTACGATTACCGCAACACCAGCGCCAACTGCGAGCAACCAGACTTTCTGCGAAATCTCAAATGCTACTGTTGCCAATTTAGCAGCAACGGGAACTTCTGTTAAATGGTATACCCAGGCAACCGGTGGAACCGCTTTGGCTCCGACTGCTGCTTTAACCAACGGAACTTATTATGCGAGTCAGACTTTAAATAACTGCGAGAGTGCAACCCGTACTTCGATCACAGTAACGATTTACCCAACACCAAAAGGATTTAATGATGCTAAAACTCTAGACTGTGCAGGAAGCTTTAGTTATAATATTCAAACATCAAACATCAATAATACGGTTAATGGAGGAAATTCGGTTCCTGCGTCATTCACTTGGACAGTAAATTCAAATGCTAATATAATAGGTGCGGCGAATGGATCGGGTAATACAATCACTCAAACTTTAACCAATACGAGTAACAGTATCCAAACAATTGTGTATACCGTAACACCAAAAGCGACTGTAACAGGTGGTTGTGTTGGCAATACATTTACGGTAACGGTTTCTGTTCCCGTATGCTCATCAATATCGATTACAAAGTTGGCAGATGTTTTGTCAACTAATAAAGCTGGAAATATTATCAATTACACCATTACTGTATCCAATACTGGGAATGCAAATCAAAATAACGTAATTGTTAGCGATCCCTTGCTTGGTGGTAATCTAAGCAATCCTACGAAAACTGGAAATACAGATAATATTCTAGAAAAAGGCGAAACCTGGACTTACAATGGATCTTATACTGTACTTCAATCAGATTTAAATAATAATGGTAATCCAATCAATAACGCTGGAAAGATTACCAATACGGCGAGTGTTAATACTACCGAACTGCCGACAGCAAAGACAGCAAAAGCTGATGTTAATATTGCTTTAAGTCCGGCGGTTAATTTGGTGAAAACAGGAATATTAAACATTAATGGTAACTCGATCAGTTACTTATTTACTGTTAAAAACACCGGTAACGTTACTTTGAATAATTTAGTTGTAACCGATAGTAAAGTTATAGGGCCAATTACATTAGCGACTAGTACATTGACACCAGGCGCAAGTACAACTGCTACAGCTTCATATACAATTTCTGCTGCGGAGAAGGTTAGTGGGTCAGTTAGCAATACGGCTACAGTTAATGGTAAAGATCCGTTAAATGGCAATGTTTCTGATATTTCGGGAACGACTGAGAATAACGATACGCCAACGGTAACCAATACTGGGGTTTATGCTGTTGATGATGAAGGAACTGTAAATGCCGTAACAGGTGGTATTGCAGTAAACAATGTTTTGATTAACGACAAGGTGAATGGTAACCAGGCTACTTTAGCTAATGTAACCATCAGTCAGATTTCGAGTTCAAATCCTAACATATCTATTGATCCTGCTACGGGAAAAGTGAATGTTCTTCCGGGTACGCCTGTTGGAACTTATACATTGGTTTATCAGATTGAAGATAAAGCAAATCCTGGAAATATAAAAGAAGCGACTGTTACGATCCATTTGGCTACAGGAGTGATCTTAGCTGTTGATGATAATGGAAGTGCGAATAGTGTTACTGGCGGAATGGCAGTAACGAATGTTCTGGTCAACGATACCTACAATGGTGGTGCACAAGCAAACTTATCTAATGTCGCCATTACTAATGGAACAAATGATAGCAATGGTAAGATAACACTTGATCCAACAATGGGATCAGTAAATGTTGCAGCAAATACACCTGCGGGTATTTACACTTTAACCTATACGATCACTGATAAACTTGATGCTTCGAAAACTTCTACTGCGACTGTAAAAGTAACTGTAGCTTCCGGAGCTTTATTGGCTAAGGATGATGCGGGTACTTCAAACTCGGTAACAGGTGGAACTGCAGTTGTGAATGTATTGGCAAATGATACTTACAATGGAACAACAGTAGCTCCAACATTAAACGATGTAGCGATCACCAATGGCTCGAACGATAGCAATGGCAAGGTAACGCTTGATCCAGCAACGGGAGTAGTAAGTGTTGCAGCCAACACACCTGCTGGTATTTATACTTTAACTTATACGATCACTGATAAACTGGATGCTTTGAAAACTTCGACCGCTACAGTTAAGGTTACGGTTTCATCCGGCTCTTTATTGGCTAAGGATGATGCGGGTACTTCAAACTCGGTAACAGGTGGAACAGCAGTAACAAACGTACTTTCGAACGATACTTACAACGGAACAACAACAGCACCGACTTTAAATGATGTAACCATTACGAATGGTGCAAACGACAGCAATGGCAAGGTAACGCTTGATCCAGCAACGGGTGCAGTGAATGTTGCAGCAAATACCCCAGCAGGTATTTACACTTTAACTTATACCATCACTGATAAACTGGATGCCTCAAAAACATCGACCGCTACAGTTAAGGTTACGGTTTCTTCTGGTGCATTATTAGCGAAAGATGATGCAGGTACTGCCAACTCGGTAACAGGTGGGACTGCAGTTGTGAATGTATTGGCAAATGATATTTACAATGGAACAACAGCTGCTCCAACTTTGGCTGATGTGATTATTGCCAACGGTACAAACGATAGCAATGGCAAGGTAACACTTGATCCAACAATGGGATCAGTAAATGTTGCAGCAAATACACCTGCGGGTATTTACACTTTAACCTATACGATCACTGATAAACTGGATGTTTCGAAAACTTCTACTGCAACGGTAAAAGTAACGGTGGCTTCCGGAGCTTTATTGGCTAAGGATGATGCGGGTACTTCAAACTCGGTAACAGGTGGAACGGCAGTTGCGGATGTTCTGGGCAACGATACCTACAATGGTGGTGCACAAGCAAACTTATCTAATGTTACCATTACTAATGGAACAAACGACAGCAATGGCAAAGTAACACTTGATCCAATAACGGGAGCGGTGATTGTTGCAGCAAATACCCCTGCTGGTGTTTACACTTTAACTTATACCATCACTGATAAACTGGATGTTTCTAAAACCTCTACAGCAACGGTAAAAGTAACAATAGCTTCAGGTGCATTAATAGCGAAAGATGATGCAGGTACCTCAAACTCGGTAACAGGTGGAACTGCAGTTGTGAATGTATTGGCAAATGATATTTACAATGGAACAACAGCTGCTCCAACTTTGGCTGATGTGACCATCACCAACGGTACAAACGACAGCAATGGTAAGGTAACGCTCGATCCAGCAACGGGAGCAGTAAGTGTTGCAGCCAACACACCTGCTGGTATTTATACTTTAACTTATACGATCACTGATAAACTGGATGCTTTGAAAACTTCGACCGCTACAGTTAAGGTTACGGTTTCTTCCGACTCTTTATTGGCTAAAGACGATGCAGGTACCTCAAACTCGGTAACAGGTGGAACTGCAGTTGTGAATGTATTGGCAAATGATATTTACAATGGAACAACAGCTGCTCCAACTTTGGCTGATGTGACCATCACTAATGGTACAAACGACAGCAATGGTAAGGTAACGCTCGATCCAGCAACGGGAGCAGTAAGTGTTGCAGCCAACACACCTGCTGGTATTTATACTTTAACTTATACGATCACTGATAAACTGGATGCTTCAAAAACTTCGACCGCTACAGTTAAGGTTACGGTTTCTTCCGACTCTTTATTGGCTAAAGACGATGCAGGAACTGCCAACTCGGTAACAGGTGGAACTGCAGTAGCAAACGTACTTTCAAACGATACTTACAATGGCACGACAACAGCTCCAACCTTGGCCGATGTCACCATTACGAACGGTACGAACGACAGCAATGGCAAGGTAACGCTTGACCCAACAACGGGAGCAGTAAGTGTTGCAGCAAATACCCCAGCAGGTATTTACACTTTAACTTATACCATCACTGATAAACTGGATGCCTCAAAAACATCGACCGCTACAGTTAAGGTTACAGTTTCTTCTGGTGCTTTATTGGCTAAGGACGATGCAGGTGCCTCAAACTCGGTAACAGGTGGAACGGCAGTTGCGGATGTTCTGGGCAACGATACCTACAATGGTGGTGCACAAGCAAACTTATCTAATGTTACCATTACTAATGGAACAAACGACAGCAATGGCAAAGTAACACTTGATCCAATAACGGGAGCGGTGATTGTTGCAGCAAATACCCCTGCTGGTGTTTACACTTTAACTTATACCATCACTGATAAACTGGATGTTTCTAAAACCTCTACAGCAACGGTAAAAGTAACTGTAGCTTCCGGAGCTTTATTGGCTAAGGATGATGCGGGAACAGCTAACGCGGTAACAGGCGGAACTGCGGTAGCAAACGTACTTTCGAACGATGCTTATAATGGCACGACAACAGCTCCAACTTTGGCTGATGTGACCATCACTAATGGTACAAATGATAGCAATGGCAAGATAACACTTGATCCAGCAACGGGTGCAGTGAATGTTGCAGCAAATACCCCAGCAGGTATTTACACTTTAACTTATACCATCACTGATAAACTGGATGCTTCGAAAACTTCTACTGCGACTGTAAAAGTAACTGTAGCTTCCGGTGCTTTATTGGCTAAAGATGATGCAGGTACCTCAAACTCGGTAACAGGTGGAACTGCGATAGCAAACGTACTTTCGAATGATACTTACAACGGAACAACAACAGCACCGACTTTAAATGATGTAACCATCACGAATGGTACGAATGATAGCAATGGCAAGGTAACACTTGACCCAACGACGGGAGCTGTAAGTGTTGCAGTCAACACACCTGCTGGCATTTACACTTTAACCTATACGATCACTGACAAACTGGATGCCTCAAAAACATCGACCGCTACAGTTAAGGTTACGGTAGCATCAGGTGCATTACTGGCAAAAGATGATGCAGGAACAGCTAACTCGGTAACAGGTGGAACGGCATTGGCTAATGTTTTATCAAACGATACTTACAATGGTACTTCAACCGCTCCAACTTTGGCTGATGTGACCATCACGAACGGTATAAATGATAGCAATGGCAAGGTAACACTTGACCCAACAACGGGAGCAGTAAGTGTTGCAGCTAACACACCTGCCGGCGTTTACACTTTAACCTATACGATCACCGACAAACTTGATGCCTCAAAAACATCGACTGCTACAGTTAAGGTTACGGTTTCTTCCGGTGCTTTATTGGCTAAAGATGATGCAGGAACAGCTAACTCGGTAACAGGCGGAACAGCGGTTGCGAATGTATTGGAAAATAATACTTACAATGGAACAACAACTGCTCCAACTTTGGCTGATGTGACCATCACTAATGGTACAAACGACAGCAATGGCAAGGTAACGCTTGATCCAGCAACGGGAGCAGTAAGTGTTGCAGCCAACACACCTGCTGGTATTTATACTTTAACTTATACGATCACTGATAAACTTGATGCTTCGAAAACTTCTACTGCAACGGTAAAAGTAACTGTAGCTTCCGGAGCTTTATTGGCTAAGGATGATGCGGGTACTTCAAACTCGGTAACAGGCGGAACAGCAGTTGCGAATGTTTTGGCAAATGATGCCCACAACGGAACAACAGTAGCTCCAACATTAAACGATGTAACGATTACCAACGGTACAAATGATAGCAATGGTAAGATAACACTTGATCCTTCAACGGGAGCAGTAAGTGTTGCAGCGAATACCCCTGCTGGCGTTTACACTTTAACTTATACCATCACTGATAAACTGGATGCTTCTAAAACATCGACCGCTACAGTTAAGGTTACAGTTTCTTCTGGTGCTTTATTGGCTAAAGATGATGCAGGAACAGCTAACTCGGTAATAGGCGGAACAGCGGTTGCGAATGTATTGGAAAATGATACTTATAACGGAACTAGTGCTGCTCCGACATTAAACGATGTCATAATCACCAACGGTACAAATGATAGCAATGGTAAGGTAACGCTTGATCCAACAACGGGAGCTGTAAGTGTTGCAGCTAACACACCTGCTGGCATTTACACTTTAACTTATACCATCACTGATAAACTGGATGCTCCGAAAACTTCTACTGCAACGGTAAAAGTAACTGTAGCTTCCGGAGCTTTATTGGCTAAGGATGATGCGGGTACTTCAAACTCGGTAATAGGCGGAACAGCGGTTGCGAATGTATTGGAAAATGATACTTACAATGGAACAACAGCTGCTCCGACATTAAACGATGTAACGATTACCAACGGTACAAATGATAGCAATGGTAAGATAACACTTGATCCTTCAACGGGAGTAGTAAGTGTTGCAGCGAATACCCCTGCTGGCGTTTACACTTTAACTTATACCATCACTGATAAACTGGATGCTTCTAAAACATCGACCGCTACAGTTAAGGTTACGGTTTCTTCTGGTGCTTTATTGGCTAAAGATGATGCAGGTACCTCAAACTCGGTAACAGGTGGAACTGCGGTAGCAAACGTACTTTCGAACGATACTTACAACGGAACAACAACAGCACCGACTTTAAATGATGTAACCATTACGAACGGTACGAACGACAGCAATGGCAAGGTAATACTTGATCCAGCAACGGGAGCAGTAATTGTTGCAGCGAATACACCAGCTGGCGTTTACAGTTTAACTTATACGATTACTGATAAACTGGATGTTTCGAAAACTTCAACCGCTACAGTTAAGGTTACGGTTTCTTCTGGAGCTTTATTGGCTAAAGATGATGCAGGAACAGCTAACTCGGTAATAGGCGGAACAGCGGTTGCGAATGTATTGGAAAATGATACTTATAACGGAACTAGTGCTGCTCCGACATTAAACGATGTCATAATCACCAACGGTACAAATGATAGCAATGGTAAGGTAACGCTTGATCCAACAACGGGAGCTGTAAGTGTTGCAGCTAACACACCTGCTGGCATTTACACTTTAACTTATACCATCACTGATAAACTGGATGCCTCAAAAACATCGACCGCTACAGTTAAGGTTACGGTTTCTTCTGGAGCTTTATTGGCTAAAGATGATGCAGGAACAGCTAACTCGGTAATAGGCGGAACAGCGGTTGCGAATGTATTGGAAAATGATACTTACAATGGAACAACAGCTGCTCCAACTTTGGCTGATGTGACCATCACTAATGGTATAAACGACAGCAATGGCAAGGTAACGCTTGATCCAGCAACGGGAGCAGTAAGTGTTGCAGCCAACACACCTGCTGGTATTTATACTTTAACTTATACGATCACTGATAAACTTGATGCTTCGAAAACTTCTACTGCAACGGTAAAAGTAACTGTAGCTTCCGGAGCTTTATTGGCTAAGGATGATGCGGGTACTTCAAACTCGGTAACAGGCGGAACAGCAGTTGCGAATGTTTTGGCAAATGATGCCCACAACGGAACAACAGTAGCTCCAACATTAAACGATGTAACGATTACCAACGGTACAAATGATAGCAATGGTAAGATAACACTTGATCCTTCAACGGGAGCAGTAAGTGTTGCAGCGAATACCCCTGCTGGCGTTTACACTTTAACTTATACCATCACTGATAAACTGGATGCTTCTAAAACATCGACCGCTACAGTTAAGGTTACAGTTTCTTCTGGTGCTTTATTGGCTAAAGATGATGCAGGTACCTCAAACTCGGTAACAGGTGGAACTGCGGTAGCAAACGTACTTTCGAACGATACTTACAACGGAACAACAACAGCACCGACTTTAAATGATGTAACCATTACGAACGGTACGAACGACAGCAATGGCAAGGTAATACTTGATCCAGCAACGGGAGCAGTAATTGTTGCAGCGAATACACCAGCTGGCGTTTACAGTTTAACTTATACGATTACTGATAAACTGGATGTTTCGAAAACTTCTACTGCGACAGTAAAAGTAACTGTAGCTTCCGGAGCTTTATTGGCTAAGGATGATGCGGGAACAGCTAACGCGGTAACAGGCGGAACTGCGGTAGCAAACGTACTTTCGAACGATGCTTACAATGGCACGACAACAGCTCCAACTTTGGCTGATGTGACCATCACTAATGGTACGAACGACAGCAATGGCAAGGTAATACTTGATCCAGCAACGGGAGCAGTAAGTGTTGCAGCGAATACCCCTGCTGGCGTTTACACTTTAACTTATACGATCACTGATAAACTGGATGCTTCAAAAACTTCGACCGCTACAGTTAAGGTTACGGTTTCTTCCGGCTCTTTATTGGCTAAAGATGATGCGGGAAGTGCAAATGGTTTAGTAGGTGGGCTAGCTGTAAATAACGTCCTTTCTAATGATGGTTACAATGGAACTTCAACAGCTCCTACGTTAAGTGATGTAAGCCTATCACAAATTTCGACAACAAATCCTAATGTAACGCTTAACGTTGCAACCGGACAGGTAGATGTAAAACCAAATACACCAGCAGGCGTTTACACTTTAGTTTATGAAATTGTAGATAAATTAGATGCAAATCAAATCAAACAGGCTACGGTAACCATTACGGTTGCTGCGCCAGCATTGGCTGCCACAAACGATTCAGGAAATGCAAACGGTCATACAGGCGGAACAGCAGTTGAAAATGTACTGGCTAACGATACCTACAACGGCAGTCCGGCAACATTAAATGACGTAAAATTAAGCCAGGTTTCAACCAGTAATCCAAATGTTACCTTGGATGTAACGACCGGAAAAGTTAACGTTGCACCGAATACTTCTGCAGGAACCTATACCTTGGTTTACCAGATCGAGGATAAGCTGAACCCAGGTCAGACGAAAACGGCTACAGTAACCATTATGGTTGGTGCGCCTGCATTGGCTGCCACAAACGATTCAGGAAATGCAAACGGTCATACAGGCGGAACAGCAGTTGAAAATGTACTGGCTAACGATACCTACAACGGCAGTCCGGCAACATTAAATGACGTAAAATTAAGCCAGGTTTCAACCAGTAATCCAAATGTTACCTTAGATGTAACGACCGGAAAAGTTAACGTTGCACCGAACACTCCTGCAGGAACCTATACCTTGGTTTACCAGATCGAGGATAAGCTGAACCCAGGTCAGACGAAAACGGCTACAGTAACCATTATGGTTGGTGCGCCTGCATTGGCTGCCACAAACGATTCAGGAAATACAAACGGTCATACAGGCGGAACAGCAGTTGAAAATGTACTGGCTAACGATACCTACAACGGTAATCCGGCAACATTAAATGACGTAAAACTAAGCCAGGTTTCAACCAGTAATCCAAATGTTACCTTGGATGTAACGACCGGAAAAGTTAACGTTGCACCGAATACTTCTGCAGGAACCTATACCTTGGTTTACCAGATCGAGGATAAGCTGAACCCAGGTCAGACGAAAACGGCTACAGTAACCATTATGGTTGGTGCGCCTGCATTGGCTGCCACAAACGATTCAGGAAATGCAAACGGTCATACAGGCGGAACAGCAGTTGAAAATGTACTGGCTAACGATGCCTACAACGGTAGTCCGGCAACATTAAATGACGTAAAATTAAGCCAGGTTTCAACCAGCAATCCAAATGTTACCTTAGATGTAACGACTGGGAAAGTTAATGTTGCACCGAACACCCCGTCAGGAACCTATACCTTGGTTTACCAGATCGAAGATAAACTGAACCCAGGTCAGACAAAAACAGCTACGGTAACTATTGCAGTTGGTACAAGTACAATTTTGGCCAAAGACGATTCTGGAACAGTAAATGGTTTTACAGGTGGCATAGCTGTTGAAAATATCCTGATTAACGATAAGTATAATGATATTTCACCTGCGACGATAACTACCGTTGCAATCAATCAGATTTCGACTTCAAATCCAAAAATTAACATCGATGCAGCAACTGGAAAGGTAAATGTTGCGGCAGAAACGCTTCCAGGAGTTTATACGTTGACTTATCAGATTACCGATAAATTGGATGCGGCAAAAACTTCAACAGCGGTAGTAACGGTAAGTATCCCGAACTGGATAACCGATCTTCAGATAAGCAAAACAGCCAATGTAACTGGCGTTGAAACAAGCGGTGATATCAGCTATACCATCACCATTAAAAACAACGGACCTGCTACGGTATTAAGCGGCGAATCCATCGGACTGATAGAAAATCTTCCGGCAGGATTGGAAAATATAAGCTATAATGCAATTGGTGGAAACTATAGCTCAACAGGAAAAACCTTTACCCTTACAACTGATTTATTGATTGGTCAACAGGTAAGTTTAACAGTTAATGGCCATGTTGCAGCAGCGTTTGCGGGAGTAAATTTAGTAAATAGTGTATCATTAACTCCAACCGCTAAATCAACAGATCCTGAGAGTACCAACAACCAATCAACGGTTACCACAAAAATATTGAAAGGTAAAATAGCATTGGTTAAGACAGGTGCTTTAAGTCCCGATCGCAATAGCATTACTTACACTTTTAATATTACCAATATTGGCGATGTAGCCTTAAATAATGTAGTGCTGATTGATCAGAAATTGGCCATGAATAAAACATTCTCTACAGCATTGGCAGTAGGAGCAAGCTTTACCTTCGATCAGGTTTATACACTTTCACAAGGTGATAAAGATGCCGGATCAGTAAGTAATACCGCTTCAGTAATTGCCAAAACACCTGCCGGAAATACCGTTAGTGATATTTCAGGAACAGGAAGTGGAAATGATAATCCTACAGAAACCCCGATTCTAAATACTTCTTCACTTACTTTTACAAAAGTTGCCAGTGCTATAGGGACGAAAATTGGCGAATCGATAGATTATACCTTCACCATTACCAATACAGGAAGTGTTACGTTAAGTAATTTGATAGTGAGTGATGCCGCGGTTGATGCTGGCTCGATCAAACCGGCAAGTATTTCAACTTTGGCACCGGGTGCAAGTGTTAATGTTACGGCAAAACACACTTTAACGCAAAACGATATCAACCTGGGATCGTTTACCAACCAGGCATCGATAAAATTAACTGATAATAAAGGCAATGTAATTAATCAATTGTCTGATGATCCGGCTACACCAACGCCTAATGATGCTACGGTAACCAAATTAACACCATCACCAGGTTTCACCATAACCAAGTCTGTTACAAATAGTGCAACTAAGGCTGGCGATGTGATCAATTACAGCATTATATTCAAAAATACTGGGAATGTAACCTTAAGTGATATTGCATTAGTTGATGCAAATGCAGATGCCGGTAGTTTAACGCCATCGAATATAACTTCGGTATTGCCAGGTGCTACTGTGAACATTACCGCTAAGCATACGGTAAAACAAAGTGATGTAAATGCTGGTGGTTTCAGTAATCAGGTAAGTGCAAATGTAAAGGATCCAAAAGGAAATACGATCACGAAAGTATCTGACGATCCATCAACCCCTGCAGTAGATGATGCAACTTTTAGCCCAATTGTGGCCAATCCATCGCTTAGGTTTACCAAGGTATTTGCTAATAGCGCAGGTGTGGTTAAAGTAATTGAGTACAGCATTCAGGTTACCAATACGGGTAATGTTACGCTTACCGATATTGTGGTAACCGATGAGGGAGCAGATCCGGGTAGCATTACACCCGCCACGATCAGTAAATTAGAACCTGCCGAAACCGCTTTGATTTTAGCCAGACATACCTTAACGCAACCAGAAATTGATAACGGCAAATTTGTGAACCAGGCTGGTTTGGTTGCCAAATATTCGGGTGCAAATAAATTGAGTAAGCTGTCAGACGATCCAAGAACTTTGGCGCCTGATGATCCTACGGTATTCCCAATTAAAGAAACACCGGGCCTTACTTTGGTTAAAACAGGCGTTTTAAGTGCCGATGGAAATTCGGTTACTTATACTTTTACTGCAAAAAATACCGGGAATGTTACTTTAAGCAATTTTAGTTTGCTTGATCCAAAAATTTCATCAACAATTACTTTTACACCTGCAAGTATTGCGCCCGATCAAACGGCAGTGGCCACGGCAGTTTATGCCATTACACAGGCAGAGAAAAATGCAAGTTCGGTAAGAAATACGGCTACACTTACGGCCACCACGCCAGCTGGAACTCCAGTTTCTGATGTTTCGGGAACTGAGGAAGACAATGATTACCCAACTATTTTAGAATTGACAAAAATTGTGAGTTCAAAAACTGTTGCCGATGCCAACAACAATGGAAAGGCCGAAGCAAATGAGGTTTTAACCTATAATATTATTGTTAAAAATAATGGAAATACGGCCAGAACAGGTGTGAAGATTGCAGATGCAATTCCAGCTAATACTACTTACCTAAGTGCTAGCGCGGATAATGGCGGATCGCTAATCGGTAACGTATTAAACTGGAACAATTTAACCATTCCTGCTAACGGGCAGGTACAGGTGAGCTTTAAAGTAACTGTTAACGCGGTTATTCCTTCGGGAGTATTAAGTGTGAATAACACTGCTACGGTGACTGATCCTGGCAATACCTTAACGCCATTGAGCCCAGCAGTGGCAATTCCAACTGAGGGGATGTTGGAAGGCAG
Source organism: Pedobacter sp. R-06 (assembly GCF_049913135.1). Classification (NCBI taxonomy): domain Bacteria; kingdom Pseudomonadati; phylum Bacteroidota; class Sphingobacteriia; order Sphingobacteriales; family Sphingobacteriaceae; genus Pedobacter; species Pedobacter sp. R-06. The sequence goes on from NZ_CP183977.1 coordinate 1,817,271, forward strand.
CAAATCGGTCGCCGATAACAAGGGTAATAAAGATGGCAAAGCACAGGCTAACGAGATTTTGACTTATTCGCTTCAGGTTAAAAATACAGGGGGCTCTGCACTAAATGGAGTAACGATAACCGATGAACTTCCTGCTGGATTAACCTATGTTCCGAATTCTGTTTCTGGATATGGTACCGTTATGGGTAATACCTTGAAATGGACGATTAATATGCAGGCCAATTCGAGCACGGTATTAACTTTTGATGCGAAAGTTGCGCCAGATGTAAATAGTTACAATACGATCAAAAATGTGGTCGTAATGACGAGTCCAACAGGAACAAGTATTAAGCCAGAAGCGCTTATGGCTGTAGATAAATCAGCTGATTTAATGGTGACAAAAGAATTGCTAACCAAAGGCGATATCAAAACCGGTTCTGATGTTACCTATAAAATTACAGTAACCAATAAAGGATCGAACAGGGCAACTGGCGTTACCGTTACGGATAAGCTTTCGACCATTATCGATGCGCCTAAAGAAATAACGGTTACGATTGGTACAACAACTTATACTACCATCAGCAGAGATTTAGTGTGGTTGGTTGGAAGTTTAGATTTAAACCAGAGCGCAACATTAACCTTTAAAACAAGAACCTTAGCGGCAGGTGTATTAAATAATTCAGCTATGGTAAAAGCAGATCAGCCAGATCCAATATTAAATAATAACATGGTAATGGCAGATGCCGCAATTATAACAGGTGATGATTTATTGATTCCGAACCTATTTACACCTAATGGCGATGGTATAAATGATACGTTTGAAATTAATGGCCTGGCCGAATTTGCAGAAAATGAAATCACCATTGTTAACCGTTGGGGCAATGAGGTATTCCGAGCTAAAGGCTACCAGAATAACTGGACGGGAGAAGGTTTGAATGAGGGAACTTATTACTATCTGCTACGCGCCAGAAAAGGTGGAAATAATGAATGGAAAGTATTTAAAGGTTATATCACCCTGATTAGGGCATTTAAAAACTAATAGGGAGGAAGGTAATGAAGAAACTAATAATATTAATTGCAGGTTCGTTTTTGTTGCTTTCGCAGCAGGTGTCTGCACAGCAGGATGCCCAGTATAGCCAGTACATGTTCAACGGAATCTACATCAATCCCGCTTACGCCGGCTATAAAGAGGTACTGAATGTACATAGCTTTTACCGGAGCCAGTGGACGGGTATTACCGGGGCACCAAGAAGCATGTCGCTGGCGGTAGATGCCATTGCAAACAGCGGCAACGTAGGTTTGGCCCTTCAGGTGGCGAGCGATAAACTTGGTGCACAGACCAACCTGAGTATTTACGGTAACTATGCTTACCGCATCAGGATGAACGATGATGGCAGTTCGAGATTGGCACTTGGCCTTGGCCTTGGAATGGTGCAGTTGGGTATAGATGGTTCGCTGCTCAACCCGAACAACCCTGAGCCTAACCAGCCAGTTGGTATGCAGAGTACCATTGTGCCCGATGCAAGGGCAGGGGTTTATTTTTCCAACGATAAGTTTTATGCAGGTTTCTCGGCCGATAACCTGATTGCCACTTACATCGATATCGACCGTTATGCCTTTATCCCACAGCCCAAACCGCATTACTATCTTACCGCTGGTGCCTTGTTTCCGCTTTCAGAAGATTTTCAGGTTAAACCTTCTTTTCTTTTAAAAGACGACCGTGGAGGTCCCACGAGTTTGGATTTGAATGCGTTTTTGATGATCAAAGATTTTATCTGGGTTGGCGGTTCGTACCGTACAGGTGTAAAGCTGTATGATAAAAGCTATTTGCAGCGTGATCTTACCCCCAGGAACTCTGCCGTAGCAGCGATACAGATTTTTCCATCCGAGAAACTCAGGATCGGCTATGGTTACGATTTTTCAATCGGTCCGCTACAGGGTTATAGCGGCGGTACACATGAGATTTCCTTGTCCTATTCGTTCATTAAACCAAACATCAGATTAGCAACCCCAAGGGTGTTTTAAACAAAACTGTAAACATGTGTATTATAATATTTACACATTTAAACGAAAAATTAACTACAATTGCGTACAAAAAAATAACTTTTTATTAACTTGCACAATATTCTTAAAATAATGAAAACAAAAAATGCCGTAAGTACTTTTACTGTGCTCATCGCTGATGATCATGAGATCATCCGCCGTGGATTAAAAGGTTTAATATCAGACTTTTGGCCTGGTGTTGAAATCATTCATGCATCTACCCTGGAGCAGGCGCTTGTTGAAACAGAAAAATCGCCAAGTTTAATCATTATTGATGTGAACTTGCCAGGAGGTAATAACCTTAAGGTAATCGATCAGATTAAATTGGTTCAGCCTAATGCAAAAATCTTGGTATTTTCATCTTTGAATGAGAATATCTATGCTGTTCCATATTTAAAATCGGGTGCATCAGGTTACTTAACCAAAAATGCCGAAGAATCAGAAATTGTAACCGCAATTACTACGATTTTAGCAGGCAGTCGCTATTCGAGCAGAAATGTTAAGGAAAACATGTTCAACAGTATATTAGGTAATGATGCCGATAATCCTTTTACCAAACTTTCTGGTAGAGAATTAGAAGTTGCAGAATTACTAACAAAGGGGATTGGGGTATTAGAGATTTCTAATCAGCTAAATCTTCAAATGGGTACAGTAAGTACTTATAAGTTGAGACTTTTTCAAAAGCTGAAAATAAAAAGCATTATAGAACTCGCTGAAAAGATGAGTATCTATGAAAGATAAAAAGAGTATTTTACTCTTTTTATCTTTTTTCTAAGTCTTTTTGTTTATCTACAGTACCAAGCCCACTCGCTCCTGACTCGTTAGGTGTGGAGCCAGCCTGACCGAATTTATCTGAAGAACCCTTTCCGTTTTGATCGAAGGAGGCCTTTCCCTTTGAGCTTCCTTTACTTTTATTCCCTTTTTCGGTTGTGTTTTTATTGTCTTTAGTTTTCATAAGATAAATGTTGTTTACTATTTCAACATTTTAAAACAGGCAAAGTTTTATTTAATTCTTTTGCTAGCGCTGAAATTCTGTGTTAAAATGATTTGGATTTTGAAAATGAATAACTAATGCGAGAGTTACTCTGGTAACAGTATTAAGTTGATATAGCTAAAAGTTGTGTTTATTTAGTTGATCTGGATCAATATATCTGTGCTGATAGATGTTTGTAAAACATGCAAATTTATACTTTAAGCAGCTCTTTTTTAAAACAAATATCTAATTGATATTTGTGTGTATAATTAATTGTACGTATTTTGTGTTTTTTGTAAAAATACTACTACTTAATAATATATCTTTGTATACATCAATGAACAGAATGAGCTGTTTAATTAATTGATTATAAATTTTTCAATCTTTAAAACCGCAAGTTTTAAGACTACGTATATATACTTCTTGAAATAAAAACAGCTTTATAGAAACGGTATCATTTCTAATGATACAAGTACATATCATCCCAGCGTATGAATAAAAATTTACACTCTCTATCCAGTTATTCGCATATATTTTTTGGTAAGGAAATTAATTTAACAAAACAATTTAGCTGCTTTAGCCGCTGGGTGTTTTTTGTATTCGCTATTATTGTTTTCAATTTCGGGACGGCATTTGGGCAGACTTATAAAACCCATTACATTGCACCAGCGCCCTGGCAATATTGGAGCCAGGCAAACGAGTTAGTTGTTACCACCAATACAGCTGGAACTACGGTTAACGTAAAAAAAAGTGATGGAACATTGGTTACCACGCTTACACCAACACCAGCAGCACCAGCAGTTTATCGTTTTGTGGGTGATCCGAATACTGTTGCCGCCAATGTGATAAATACGATACTTAACGATCGTGGAATTATTGTAGAGGGCAATAATCCAATTACAGTTAACATCCGGAATATAGCTTCTGATGCTTATACAGATGCTAATATTAAAGGAAATTCTGCATTATTCAGTTTTGGCGATGCTGCAATAGGAACTTCTTTTAGGGTCGGTTATTATAGAACTGGGTTGAGCAATGTAGTATATAGTGTAATGGCGCTCGAAAATAATACGACCATTAAGTTAAATGGAACGGCCATAACGACTTTAAATACGGGACAAAGTTACATTTTTCAAACCGCAATTGGCGGTTTGGTCGAAAGTTCGGCACCAGTAGTAATGAATTCGGGTTCTAATTTAGATTCTCCTGCAGGTTGTGGCGATGGGGTGTTTAATCCTGTTCCTCCTGTTACTTCTCTAGGCAGCGAATATCTCATTGTCAGAAGTGCTGGTAATTCCACTGCGGAACAAACCACCATTGTGGCTACACAAGCTAATACAACACTTACGGTCACCAATTACAATGCCAATGGTTCACTGGCTTCAACCAATTCTTACACTTTAGTAGCTGCAGGTAGTTTTGTAACCATACCAAATGGTGTAGGGAGCAGTCAATATAGCTCATCAAGGGTATTATCGACAAAAAATGTTGTAGCCTATTCAGGTACAGCAGATGGCTGTGAGGTAGATATGCTAACACTGGCACCAGTAGCTACCTGCGGAGGCAGTTTAATTGCCAAAACCTATAAATTTAGGCGAAGTAACAATACTGATTTACCTTATTTTAGTTATATCACCACTAAAAGTGCTACTGATAAAATCTTTTTAACTACTACCGGAAGCAGTACTAACAATTATACTGCTATCGATTTGGAATCTATTGCGGGGGTGGGCGTAAGAAGGCAATTGGGAAGTACAGGAAACTATATTATCGATTTTACGAATGTAAATATTAGTTCGCCCGCTACATTAACCTTTACCAGCGGCACGCGGATGAATATTGCGATGGTACAAAATGGTGGTGGTTATTCCATGTCTAATTTTATTACGCCATTACCGGAACAGGCCTTAAAACCTATATTGTCGCAAACCGCCTGCAGCAGTGCTACCTTAAGTGCAGATCCAACTGGCGTTGCCCCTTTTCAATGGTATTTTAATGGTGTGGCTATACCAGGAGCAACTGGTATGACCTATGCGCCAACTGAATCCGGAACTTATACCATTACTTCTAAATTAGATTGTGGTATCAGTGCGCAATCATTACCTATTACTGTAGCCTTATGTAATGTAGACCGGTCGATTACCAAAACGGTAGATAATGCTACCCCTGCTGTAAATGGATCCGTAAAATTCACATTAACAGCAAGTAATATTGGTGTAGGTACTGCTTTGGGTGTTTCGGTTACCGATCTCTTAAAATCTGGTTATACCTACGTAAGCCATACGGCATCTACCGGAACATCCTATGTAAATACTACAGGTGTTTGGAACATCGGTTCGCTGGGGCCAAATGCATCGGCTACGCTGGTTATTACAGCCAAAGTAAATGCTTCTGGCGATTATAGCAACTCGGCAACCATTACAGGTACTCAATCAGACCCAAATACAGCCAATGATGCAGTTACGATAAGTACGACACCCATTACGGCAATATCATTAACTTCACCATCATCGCCTCCATCAGATGCGCAAACAGTATGTATTGGTACCGCTATTACTAATATTACCTATTCAATAGGGGGGACAGCAACGGGAGCCAATGTTACAGGTTTGCCAGCGGGTATTAATCAGAATTATAATCCGGCTACAAAAATACTGACCATATCCGGCACACCAACTACGGCCACAAGCGGGCCTCAAAGTTATACGGTAACCACAACGGGAGGAAGCCCGAATGTATCGGCTTCGGGAACTATACAGGTAAATGGTATAGTGGGTACTCCGGTATTTGCTGCCGGAAGCACATCTACCAGGTGCCAGGGAGCGGGTACGCAAACCTATACGGCCACGGCTGCGAACACCACCGGAATAACCTACAGCATCAACACTACCGGTTCAGAGGCTGTTATTAATGCTACTACCGGCGAGGTTACTTTTTCACCGCTATTTAATGGAACTGCAATTGTTACCGCTTCGGCAGCAGGGTGTACACCTAAAACGGCTACCCATACCATTACCGTTACCTCTACAGGAACAATCACGGGTGCATCGCCCGTTTGTAGTGGCAGCAACGGCACTTTAACCTTGGCTAATACAACTGCTACACCGGTTAGATGGGAGTTTTCTACTGATAATGGTACCACCTGGAGTACTTATCTGCCTAATACAACTTCTACAACTTTAAACTATACCAACCTTAATGTAACCACATCTTTTAGGGCCATAGTAAGTGGAGGAGGTTGTACTAATGCACCGTCAACACCAGTAACCATAAGTGTAACCACAAGGCCCAGCATTTCAAATCAAAATTATAACCTGTGTGTATCGGGTTCTTTCAATTTTGCACCAGTTGAAGCACCAGCAGGTACAACTTATACCTGGTCTGCTCCTGTTATTAGCGGTGGCACGGTAACAGGTGCAACTACCGGAACAAATGCTTCCTCGGTTGCACAAACCTTAACCAATACCGGCACAACCACAGCTAACGTTGTTTATACGGTTACACCAACTAATGCGGGTTGTAGTGGTAGTACATTTACCATTACCACAGTAATTGGACCGAATATTTCAGCATCAGCTGGTAACCCGGCAACGCTTTGTAGCAACGGAACATTCTCTGTTAGTCCAACATCAAGCAACGTAAATGTAAAATATACCTGGACAGCCAGTTTAATCAGCGGTAGCAACGTTACCGGATTTAGCAATGTGACTACAGCTGTTAGCGCGCCAATTAGCCAAACTTTGGTTAATAACTCAGCTGCCAGTGCAACTGTAAGATATACGGTAACTCCGGTTTTAGACAACTGCAGCGGCAACACTTTTACATTTGATGTTACTGTACAGAGTGCGGTTACGCCTGGCACTATTGCCGCGAACCAAACCATATGTGCCAATACCACACCAGTACCCATCAGCTCTACAGCTAACGGTACAGGAGCAGGCACCATAACTTACACCTGGGAAAATTCTACCAATGGCACTACCTGGAATGTAATTGCAGGCGCAACATCGGCTACGTATGCGCCGGGAGCTTTAACCCAAACTACCCAATACCGGAGAATAACAGTATCTACCCTAAACGGAACGGTATGCCAATCGGCAACCACAAGTCCGGTTGTAATTACCGTAGGTACGGCAAGTACAATTACCACACAGCCAGTTAACCAAAATGTTAGGGCTTTATCTAATGTTACTTTAAATGTAGCCACAACTGGTGGCAGTGGTACCAGCCAATATCAATGGCAGCTTAGTACCAACAATGGAACTAGTTTTACCAATATTAGCAATGGTGGTCTATACAGTGGAGCAACCACCAATACCCTCACCATTACCGGGGTTAACAGTACCATGGAAGGTTACAAATACCGGGTGCTGGTTACGCAAACTGATAATGCTTGTGCGAGTGTCATTTCTAACGTAGTTAATCTTACAATAGATTCAGATCGCGATGGTGTACCGGATAGCATTGATCAGGATGATGATAATGATGGCATTCCGGATACTGTTGAGGGAATCAGCGATTTTGATAACGATGGAATTCCTAATTACCTGGATGTAGATTCGGATAACGATGGTATTGTAGATGCAATTGAATCGAACGGAAATCCAAATAATGATCCGGATAATGATGGACGCTTTGGTATTGGTGCTTTCGTGGATACGGATGGTGATGGATTAGCCAATGCCGTTGATCCCAATAACGGGGGAACACCTTTGGTTATTCAGGATAAAGACAAAGATGGCAAGCCAAACTACCTGGATCTCGATTCCGACGGGGATGGAATACCAGATACTTATGAAGCGGCTTTTTATATTATAGATAGCGAAAACGATGGTATTATTGGCACGGGACCAATCGTTGATGCCGATAAAGATGGTCTTTCAGATTTGAACGACCCGGATTTTGTAACGATTAGTACATTGTTTAACCAGGACAGGGATTTTGATGGCCTTTCGAATTACCTGGATATCGATGCCGACAATGATGGCATTATTGATATTGTTGAAGGTTTACCAACCACTTTATATGTAGCCCCTAAAGGTCTGGATACGGATGGCGATGGAATAGATGATGCCTATGATGTAAATAATGGCGGAGCTATTTCTGGTTATTCTAATGCCGATGGGGGTAGTGCGCCGGATTATGTAGATACGGATGCTGAAAACGATGGATTTAGAGACTGGCTTGAAAATGCAGTAACCAGTCCATTAGAAGTCGACGTTAAAAATAATCAGACAGGCGCATCCACTCCGGATGGAATTATGGATTTGCTGCCTGATGCTGATGGTGATGGATTAGCTGACATTTATGATAACGATAATGGCAATACCAGTCCGATAGGCTATGCAACCAACGGAGGGCAAACGCCGCTTTCAATGCCAGATGTTCAGGTGCCCGGAGGAGAAAGAGATTGGAGAAGCTCATCAGATTATGATAAAGATGGCGTGCCGGATGGAATTGATCTGGATGACGATAATGATGGTATTTTAGATACGGTAGATGGCATGACAGACACTGGAGGAAGGGATGGTTTACCAAATTACCATGACCTGGATTCTGATGGTGACGGTGTGCCGGATGTAATAGAAGCGGGTGGTTCTGATCCTGATAACAATGGTTTACCAGGAATCGGTTTAATCGGCCCTGCTAATGTAGATGCCAATGGTGTTCCATTAGCCGCTAACGGAGGTTATACGCCGCCAGATAAAGATGGTGATGGTGTGCCTAATTTCCTTGATCTTGATTCGGACAATGACGGTATTAACGATGTAATAGAAAATGGCGGACCAGATGTAGATGGCGATGGAAAAGTGGGTACAGGTTTAACCAACGATTTTGATAATGATGGAATTGTTGATATTGCAGATGACTACAATAACATTACGGGTACTTTAACTGGCGATCCTTCAGGTACTCCAGTAACAGTTAAAGATAATGATGGAGACGGTATTCCAAATTACCTCGATCTTGACTCGGATGGTGATGGTATTAAAGATTCGGTAGAAGGCGTAACCGATACGGATGGCGATGGCATTCCGAATTTCTTAGACCTTGATTCTGATGGAGACGGTATTCCGGATAATATCGAAGCACAAAGTACTGCTGGTTATCTTCCGCCTTCTGGTGTTGATGCTAATAATGATGGCTTAGATGATGCTTATGGAGCGGGTATTGTACCCGTAAATACAGATGGTGCAGATCAGGCAGATTACCTCGACTTAGATTCGGATAATGATGGAGATAGCGATACCATTGAAGCATATGATACCGATAATAATGGTATTGCTAATGTAGTGGCATTGGGTACTGATGCAGATAAAGATGGCCTGGATGATGCTTTTGATAATAATGATGCTGCCTATAATCCAACAAATGGCCAGAACCCTAATTCATTCCCTAATTTAGATACACCGGCAACTGCCGAACGGGATTGGAGAGAAGATTATAATATTGCGCCAATTGCAACAGTTCCAACTTCAATTTCGGTTGTTGAGGATACACCAAATGCATTAAGCGGAATCAGCTTTGCAGATGCCGATGCAGGCAACCTGAACGTTGTCGTTACATTAAGCGTTCCATCTGGCCAAGGTACGATAAGCGCAACCAGCGAGGCGGGTATAGCCATTGCCGGAACAGGCACTAATGCAATCACGATTACAGGAAGCATCGGCGCTATCAATACTTTTATTGCAGCCAATAAAGTAACCTATGCACCTTCAGCAAACGCAAATGGCAATGTTATCCTAACTGTAAATATTAACGATCAGGGCAATACAGGAGGGCCGGCTTTAACCGATACCAAAACGGTAACATTAAGTATTCAGCCGGTTAACGATATTCCTTCAGTAGCCAATGTGGCTAAAAATGGAACAGAAGATACCAATGTGGTTTTTACTGGTGCTGATTTTACTAATCAGTTTACCGATGTAGATGGTACATTGGCTAAAATACAGGTATTGAGTTTACCTCCAGCAGCACAGGGAATCCTTAAATTAAATGGTGTTGATGTAACAATCGGACAAGAAATTACAACAGCAAATTTAGCTAATCTTGTTTTCGTGCCTGCACCTAACTTTAATGGTAATGTATCGTTCAGTTATAATGGTAGCGATGGACTTGCTTATGCAAATGCGCCGGCAAATGTGAATATTACTATTGCTGCGGTTAATGATAATCCGGTAATCGCTGCTGTATCCAAAGCAGGTGCGGAAGATGTAACACTAAACTTTACAGCAAGCGATTTTACAGGCAACTTCACTGATGCAGATGGAGATGCGCTAAATAAAATTCAGGTGGTAACCTTACCTCCAGCCAGCCAGGGGGTATTAAAACTGAACGGAACTAATATTGTTGCCGGACAAGAAATAGCGGCGACAGATTTGGCCAACATAACATTTGTTCCTGCGCCAAACTTTAATGGAGCAGTTACCTTTAAATGGAACGGTAGCGATGGCACAGCATATGCAACTGTACAAAATGACGTAAACATTATCATTGCACCAGTTAACGATTTGCCAACCATAGGCAATATTAACTTAACTACCGCAGAAGATGTTAACCTGCCATTTACCTTGGGGAATTTTACCAGCAATTTTAATGATGTAGAAGGTGATGCCTTATCAAAAATTCAGTTGTCAAACCTTCCTCCAATTGCACAAGGTGCCATATTGCTCAATGGCTCGGCAGTATCGGCAGGCCAGGAGATACTGGCTTCTGAAATTCCAAATTTAGTGTTTGTTCCAGGTTTAAACTTTAATGGAAATATTAGCTTTAACTGGGCCGGAAACGATGGCACATCATACTCCGCAATTGCTACAGTTAATATATTGGTTACACCAGTAAATGATGCACCGGTTGTTGATGATTTTGGTAAATCAGGAGATGAGGATACCATTATTCCTTTTGCAATAACCGATTTTACCACCCGTTTTACCGATGTGGAGAATAGTGCTTTAAGCAAAATTCAGATTGTAAGTCTTCCAGCCAATGGTGCACTTAAATTAAATGGCGTAAATATTACTGCAAGGCAGGAAATTAATAATGTTGACTTAGATAAAATAACGTTCGTACCTAATGCCAATTTTAATGGCTTAACAAGCTTTAGCTGGAACGGATCTGATGGAACAGCTTATGCCGATGTAGCTAAAAATGTTAACATAACCATAAATCCAATAAACGATGCGCCTTCATTTACTAAAGGTGCAGATCAGCTGATCAATGCGAATGCAGGTGCACAAACGGTAAACAATTGGGCTACAGCTGTTGTGGCTGGTCCGGCCGATGAGGTTGCAAGCCAAACGGTAAACTTTGTAGTCAGCAATAACAGCAACACTTCGTTTACGGTACAACCTGCTATAGATGCTTCAGGAAACTTAACTTACACACCTTCAGGGAACTTTGCGGGCAAGGTTACTGTAACTGTGGTGTTAAATGATAATGGAGGCACTGCAAATGGTGGTGTAGACCAAAGTGCAGCACAAACTTTTATCATTTCGATTAAACCTGTAGGGCTAACCGATAATGCAAATACTCAGATAAACATACCGGTTACTACTGATGTTAAAGCCAATGACGGTGCAACAGCTAACAATACAACTGTATCAGCAGGGAATGGTGTGCATGGTACAACAACTGTAGATGCAACCGGAAAAATTACTTATACACCAAATGCAGGTTACACCGGAACAGATAGTTATACTTATACCCTAACAACAGCCGATGGAGTAGTGAGCGATCCGGTTACGGTGAATGTGAGCATCTATCCAACTGTTGTATTATCAGGACCTGTATCAGTTAACGAAAATGCTGGTGCTGTTAATTATACCGTTACCCTAACCGGAACAGCAGGAACAATCCTTGCATCGCCGGTAACGGTGCAAACCGGAATCACGCCGAATACCACAAATGCTGCTGATTATAACTTTAGCAGTTCGACCATTACTTTCCCTGCGGGATCGGTTGTTGGCACAGCAAGTGGTACCATCACTTTCCCTGTTACGATAATTGATGATAATATACTGGAAAATACAGAAGATTACAGCGTTTCTATCGGATCGCTTACTGGTCCGGCATCTTTAGGCAATGCTAGTGTAAGCACCTCAATTGTGGATAACGATAATGCTTCTGTAGCCATAAACAATATTTCTGTTGCAGAAGATATAGCGGGTGGTTTAGCTACCTTCACGGTAACCTTAACAGGAGCCGTACAAAACAGTTTCACCGTTAATTTTTCTACTGCCGATGGTACCGCCGTTCAACCGGGCGATTATACCGCAACTACCGGAACCGTTACCTTCCCGGCGGGGTCGGTAAATGGCGCTACGCAAACTTTTACCGTTCCGGTAATCAACGATAATATTACCGAAACCAGTGAAGCCTTTACAGCTACACTTTCTGGAATAACCGGGCCGGCTACTATTACTACCGCAACCGGAACAGTTACCATTACAGATAACGATGCCGCTACGGTAAGTATTTCGGCAACACCAGCTAGTTATGACGAAGGTGCCGGAACAGCTACATTTACGGTAACCCTAAACAATGGCATTCAAAATGCATTTACGGTCGATTATGCTACTGTAGATGGTACAGCCACTGCAGAGACAGATTATACGGCTAAAAACGGAACCATTACTTTTGCAGCCGGATCAGCTGCAGGCGCAACTCAAACCTTTACTGTTGCCATTACGAACGATAATCTGGTCGAGCTAAGTGAAACTTTCGCTGTAACATTAAGCAATGTAACAGGCGGTTTGGTCACTATTGCTACCGGAACAGCTAATGCAACCATTACTGATAATGATAGTTCGGTTGCAAGCATTGCTGCCGGAACTACTGGGAATGAAAATGGCCCGGTAAACGGAACCTTTACGGTAACCTTAAGTAATCCATCCTCTACAGATACGGAGATTACCTATACTTTGGGTGGAACAGCAACAGAAGGTGCTGATTATGATAACATTGTAACCAAAAAAATTATTATTCCTGCAGGCCAGACCAGCGGAACGATTACCATACCTGTTAAAACAGATTTGGCAGCAGAAGGAACAGAAACAGTTATTGCCAATCTTCTGGCTTCAAACAGTGCCTTAGTAAGCATTACCACAGCGCCAGCTAATAAAACGGCAAGCATTAATATTCTGGATAACAACACGGCTGCGGTTAACATTTCGACCAGCCCAACCAGTATAGATGAGGCTGCCGGAATGGCCACATTTACGGTAACGCTTAACAGTGCTGTTCAGGGTGCATTTGATGTCACCTATGCCACTACAAATGGAACAGCAGTTGCCGGACTTGATTATACCGCCACCAGCGGAACTTTAAACTTCCCGGCAAATTCTGCTGCGGGCGCTACCTTAACATTTACCGTTCCAATAAATAACGATAATCTGGTTGAACCAAGCGAAACCTTCAATGGAACCTTAACAGGTGTAACTGGTGGACTGGTAACCATCGGCACTGCAATTGCTCCGGTAACCATTACGGATAACGATACTTCCATTGCGACTATTGCAGCAGGTGTAAACGGTAACGAAACCGGACCAATAAAAGGAACCTTTGTGGTAACTTTAAGCAATCCGGCATCAACCGATACACAATTAACCTATACTTTAGGTGGAACAGCAACCGAAGGAAGCGACTACTCAACGGTGGTCACCAAAACCATTACCATTCCTGCTGGTCAAACTACAGGAACCATTACCCTCGATGTTCAGCCTGATGCTGTTACTGAAAGTACAGAAACGATAACGGCCACTTTAGCCACCTCGAACAATGCGGTAACTGTAAATACGACGCCGGCAAATATCAATATTATTGATGCCAATACGGCGAGTATCAGTATTTCTACTACACCTACCATCAATGAAACTGCGGGAACGGCAACTTTTACAGTTACCCTGAACAATGCAGTTCAAAACCCGTTTAGTGTAAATTACAGCACAGCTGATGGTACTGCATTAGCAGGTTTAGATTATACCACCACTACCGGAACCTTAACCTTCCCGGCAAATGCTGCTGCAGGAAGTACATTAACTTTTACCGTTCCGATAAACAACGATGTTATTGCTGAAGCATCCGAAACCTTTACTGCTACCTTAAGTGGAATTACAGGGGGGGGAGTTATTATCAGTAATGCCACTGCTACAGCAACCATTGTAGATAACGATGCGGCAACGGTATCCATCACTGCAGGAACATCAGGAAACGAAAACGGACCTGTCAACGGAACCTTTACGGTAAGCTTAAGTAACCCATCTTCAACAGATACAGAAATTACCTATACTTTAGGTGGTACTGCAACAGAGGGAACTGATTACTCAACAATAGCCAAAACCATTATTATCCCGGCAGGGCAAACTACCGGAACGATCACAATTCCTGTTCAAACCGATTTATTGGTTGAAGGAACAGAAACAGTTGTGGCAACCCTGGTGTCTACAACCAGTGCATTGGTAAACGTTTCATCAATTCCTGCTGATAAAACGGCAACGATTAATATTACCAATAATACAACCGCAATAATAACCGTAGCCGCAACCAATGATGGTGCAGAACCAGGTACGCCAGGTTTATTTACCTTCACCCTAAGTAATGCTGCCACAACCAATACACAGGTTACTTTTACGGTAAGTGGAACAGCAGGCAGCGGAACAGATTATACTTCGCTTGGTACAACGGTAACAATCCCGGCTGGACAAACCAGTAAAACCGTACAGGTATTGGTGCAGGATGATACTTTTGTGGAGCCAACAGAAACTGTTATTTTAACCATGACGGCCGCAACAAGCAATCCGGCCATTACAACAAGTACCATTCCTGCAACTGTAAATATTGCGGATAATGATCAGGCAACGGTAGCAATCAATAACATATCGTTAGTGGAAAATGCAGGTAATGCCTCATTTACGGTAACCTTAACTGGTAACGTTCAGGATGCATTTACCGTAAATTATTCAACTGCCAACGGAACGGCAGTTGCTGGTTCCGATTATACGGCAACAACAGGTAGTGTAACTTTTCCTGCGGGTTCTGTTAATGGAGCTACGCAAACTTTCAATATTCCGGTGATTAATGATGCCATTACCGAAATTGCTGAAAGCTTTACGGTAACCTTAAACAGCATCAGTGCCGGATCGACAGTAACGATTCCTGGGGCAGGAGCAACAGGAACAGCCAGTATTACTGACGATGATGCAGCAAGTGTAGCCATTAACAGTGTTTCTGCTTTAGAAAACGTTGGCAACATGGCCTTCACGGTAACATTGACCGGAAATATACAGGATGCGCTTTCAGTTAATTATACAACTGCTGACAATTCAGCAATTGCAGGGTCTGATTATACCGCTCAAACAGGTGTAGTTACTTTCCCTGCGGGTTCTGTTTCAGGTGCAACCCAAACAATTCTTATTCCGGTAACAAACGATAACATCACTGAAAGTACCGAAACCTTCAAAGTAACCTTAAGTGGTGCTACTGCTCCGTTTAGCATTACGCAGGCCGAAGGAATTGGAACCATTAATGATAATGATGTGGCTACAGTGAGTATCTCTGCTACGCCAACCAGTATCGATGAAGCAGCAGGAACAGCAACCTATACCTTAACCTTAAGCAATGCAGTTCAGTCAGGTTTTAGCGTCGATTATGCCACCTCGAACGGTACGGCTATTTCGGGTAGCGATTATACCGCTGCAACCGGAACATTAAACTTCCCTGCGGGATCGTTGGCAGGTGCAACTTTAACCTTTACCATTCCGATTACGAACGATAATATTGTTGAACCAAACGAAATCATTAACGCCACTATCAGTAATGTAACAGGTGGTTTGGTAACCATTGCCAACAGTACAGCTACAGTTACCATTACCGATAACGATACGTCGATAGCCACCATTACAGCAGGAACATCAGGAAACGAAAACGGACCAGTAAACGGAACCTATACCGTAACCTTAAGTAGTCCATCGGCAACCGATACACAGTTTACCTATACTTTAAGTGGAACAGCAACCGAAGGAAGTGATTATTCAAACATTGTAAACAAAACAATCACTATCCCAGCAGGTCAAACCACTGGAACCATCACTATTCCGGTATTAACCGATGCACTGGTAGAAGGTACTGAAACCGTTGTGGCTACATTAACTGCAAGTAATAATACCGCTGTTACAGTAAGCAATATCCCCGCAAGTATTAATATTGCCGATAACACAACGGCTACAGTAACCGTTGCGGCGAGTGCTGATGGTGCCGAGCCAGGCACACCTGGTCAGTTCACCTTTACCTTGAGTAATGTATCTGCAACCGATACGCAGATTACCTATTCGGTGAGTGGAACAACTGGTAGCGGGGCCGATTATACTTCGATTGGTACTATGGTAACCATTCCGGCCGGACAAACCACGGCAACCGTATCGGTTCTGGTATTGGATGATAATATTGCAGAAGGTAGCGAAACGGTAATCTTAACCATGGCGGCTGCCACAAGTAATGCTGCTATTACAGCAAGTACAACACCTGCAACTGTAAACATTAGCGATAATGATAGTTCAGTTGCAACCATTACAGCAGGCATCGCAGGAAATGAAAACGGACCAGTGAACGGTACCTTTACGGTAACCTTAAGCAATCCATCTTCAACCGATACACAGCTAACCTATACTTTAAACGGAACAGCAACCGAAGGCAGTGATTATACTGCAATCGTAACCAAAACCATTACCATCCCTGCGGGTTCAACTACCGGAACGATTACCATTCCGGTGTTAAGCGATGTGATAGTGGAAGGAACAGAAACCGTGATTGCGACATTAGCTACATCAGGAAATCTGTTGGTAACCGTAAATAATACAGCTGCAAGCATTAATATTAACGACAATAATGCCGCTACAGTAAGTATTTCTGCCACACCAGGCAGTATAAGCGAAGCCGATGGAACAGCAACATTCACGGTCACTTTAAGTGCGGCTGTTCAGAACGCATTTACAGTTGATTATGCAACCACCAATGGCACTGCAATAGCCGGAGTAGGCTTAGATTATACTACCACAAGCGGAACATTAACTTTCCTTGCCGGATCTCCTGCGGGGGCAACTTTAACCTTTAGCGTTCCGATTAATAACGATAACCTTCTTGAATCAAATGAAACGTTCAACGCGACAATAAGTAATGTAACAGGTGGTTTGGTAACCATTGCAACCAGTACCACTGCGGTAACCATTACCGATAATGATACTTCGATAGCGACCATTACCGCAGGTTTAAACGGCGATGAAACCGGTCCGGTAAACGGAACATTCATCGTAACCTTAAGTAATCCATCTTCAACTGATACACAGCTTACCTATAATTTAGGTGGAACAGCAACCGAAGGAAGTGATTACACGACTATTGTAACCAAAACCATTACTATTCCTGCAGGTCAGATTTCGGGAACCATTACCATTCCGGTACTAGTGGATGCTGTTAGCGAAAACATTGAAACGGTTATTGCAACTTTGTTCAGCTCTGGCAATCCATCTGTAAGTATCAGTGCAACAGCTGCATCAATCAATATCCTCGATGCCAATACCGCAAGTGTAAGTATTTCAACTATGCCTACGGTTAATGAAGCCGATGGGACAGTAACCTTTACCGTGACCTTAAACAATGCGGTTCAAAATGCATTTACTGTAGATTATACAACAGCTGACGGGACTGCAATTGCAGGGGCAGATTATACCACTCAGACCGGAACTTTAAGCTTCCCGGCAAATGCTGCGGCTGGAGATAAGTTAACTTTTACCGTTCCGATCAATAATGATAATATTGCCGAGTCAGCGGAAATCTTTAGTGCAACATTAAGCAATATTACAGGTGGTGTGGTGTTAATCAGCAATGCCACAGCAACAGCAACTATTGTTGATAATGATGTTTCAGAAGCAACGATTACTGCGGGAATACCAGGCGATGAGAATGGACCTGTTAACGGAACCTTTACGGTAACCTTAAGCAATCCATCATCGGCAGATACACAGCTTACCTATACTTTGGCTGGAACTGCAACTGAAGGAAGCGATTACACTACAATAAGCAAAACCATTTTTATCCCGGCGGGAGAAACCACAGGAACCATTACTATTCCGGCATTAAACGATGCCATAGTAGAAGGAACAGAAACTGTAACAGCTACGTTAACGACCTCTGGAAATCCATTGGTAACGATAAACAATAGCCCTGCAACTATAAATATAGCTGACAACACTACAGCCACAGTAACGGTATCGGCAACCAATGATGGGGCAGAGCCAACTACACCAGGTTTATTTACATTTACCTTAAGTAATGTATCAACAACAGATACACAGATTACCTATAGTGTGGGTGGAAGCGCAATAAACGGAGTAGATTATACCGCAATAGGATCTACAGTCACTATCCCTGCCGGACAAACAACGGCAACGGTAAATGTACCGGTATTGAACGATAACATTGCAGAAGGTACGGAAACCGTTATTTTGACCATGGTACCTGCCACCAGCAACGCTTCAGTTACGGCCAGCACGGCTCCTGCAACAGTTAATATTACGGATAACGATACTTCAGTAGCCACCATTACTGCAGGTACACCAGGTAATGAAAATGGAACTTCAAATGGTACATTTACGGTTACACTAAGTAATCCATCTGCTCAGCCAACTACTTTAACTTACACTTTAGGTGGAACAGCTACTGAAGGCAGCGATTACAGTACCGTTGTAACGAAAACCATTACCATTCCGGCCGGACAAACTACAGGTACCATTACCATTCCGGTATTAAGCGATAATATTGTCGAGGATACAGAAACCGTAACGGCAACTTTAACCAACTCGGGCAATCCGCTGGTAACCATAGGCAATACGCCTGCAACCATTAACATTACCGATAATACCACAGCTACCGTAACCGTAGCTGCGACAACGAATGGGGCAGAACCTGCAACACCAGGTTTGTTTACCTTTACCCTAAGCAATGTAGCCACCACTGATACACAGATTAGCTATACAGTAACCGGAACAGCTACAAGCGCTGGCGATTATACCGCTATCGGAACAACGGTAACCATCCCTGCCGGACAAACCACTGCAACGGTAAGCGTACCGGTATTGGATGATAATATTGCAGAGGGTACAGAAACCGTTATTTTAACCATGATCGCTGCAACCAATAATGCTTCGGTTACAGCAAGTACAACACCGGCTACTGTTAATATTACGGATAATGATACGGCTGTAGCCAGCATTGCTGCAGGAGCAGATGGTGCTGAAAATGGGCCTGTAAATGGAACATTTGTAGTTACCTTAAGCAATCCTTCATCGCAGCCGACTACCATTACCTATACCATTGGAGGAACAGCAACAGAGGGTAGCGATTACAGTCCGATTGTAACACAGACCATCACCATTCCTGCCGGACAAACTACTGGTGCCATTACCATTCCGGTATTAAGCGATAATATTGTAGAAGGAACAGAAACCGTGGTGGTTACCTTAACCAATTCGGATAATCCATTGGTGACGGTAAGCAATACACCTGCTAGCATCAATATTGCTGATCAAACTACCGCTACCGTAACAGTAACCGCTACTGCAAATGGGGCAGAGCCAGCTACTGCAGGTCAGTTTACTTTTAATTTAAGCAATATTTCTACAACGGATACGCAGATTACCTATTCGGTAGGTGGAACCGCTACAAGTGGAAGCGATTATACTGCTATCGGAACAACGGTAACTATTCCGGCCGGACAAACCATTGCTATGGTGAGTGTACCGGTATTGAACGACGACCTGGTAGAAGGAACCGAAACTGTGCTATTAACCATGTCTGCTACGACGAGTAATAGTGCTATTACAGCAAGTACCACACCAGCAACGGTTAACATTACAGATAACGATACCGCAATTGCCACCATTACCGCAGGAACAAATGGTAACGAGAGCGGCCCGGTAAGCGGAACATTTACGGTAACCTTAAGTCATCCATCGGCAACTGATACACAGCTTAGCTATACCGTAGGAGGAACCGCAACAGAAGGTGGTGATTATACCCCAATTGTGAAAACCATCACCATTTCTGCTGGTCAAACTACAGGAACCATTACTATTCCGGTATTGACAGATGCGATAGTAGAAGGTGCAGAAACGGTTGTTGTAACTTTGGGTACTTCAAACAACCCATTGGTTAGTGTAAATAATAACCCTGCCACTATTAATGTTCTGGATAACAATACGGCTACTGTAAGCATTTCTGCCACACCAATAATAAATGAAGCAGCTGGAACGGCTACCTTTACGGTTACTTTAAGTACAGCAGTACAAAACTCATTCAGTGTTGATTATAAAACGGTAGATGGAACTGCTACAGCTGGTTTAGATTATACCGCAACAACAGGTACATTGATGTTCCCTGCAAATTCGCCGGCAGGTGCAACATTAACGTTCACCGTTCCGGTTAATGATGATAATCTGGTTGAGCCATCAGAAACTTTGAGCGCTGTACTAAGCAATATTCAAGGTGGATTGGTAACCATCGGAACATCAACAGCATCGGTTAACATTACCGATAACGATACCGCTGTGGCCAGCATTGCTCCAGGTACTAACGGAAGTGAAACTGGTCCGGTTAGCGGAACATTTGTCGTAACCTTAAGTAATCCATCGGCTACCGATACACAGATTACCTATACTTTGGGCGGATCTGCAACAGAGGGCATCGATTACACGACCATAGTGACCAAAACGATTACGATCCCCGCTGGTCAAACTACCGGAACAATCAGTATTCCTGTAATTGTTGATGCCGTGGCAGAAAGCACCGAAACGGTTATTGCGACTTTGGGTACATCGAATAACCCTGCCATTTCGGTAAATACTGTGCCTTCGAGTATCAATATTCTCGATGCCAATACAGCCAATGTAAGTATCTCGATCAACGCGGCCAGCATTGGCGAAGCAGTTGGTACGGTAACTTTATCGGTTACCTTAAATATTGCGGTTCAAAATAGTTTTACTGTTGATTATAAAACGGCGAATGGCACAGCCTTATCGGGATTAGATTATACTGCAACCAGTGGAACCATAACCTTCCCGCCAAATTCGCCGGCAGGTACAGTATTCGATGTCGTTATTCCGATAATTGATGATCACCTGATCGAAAACTCAGAAGCGTTTACTGTTGGATTAAGCAATGTGGTAGGCGCAGACGTTGCCATCGGCGCAAGTCCGGCGACAGTAAATATTGCTGATAATGATAGTGCTGTAGCTACCATCACTGCTGGTACCAATGCCAATGAAAATGGTTTGGTAAACGGGCTGTTTAACGTTACGCTAAGCAATCCGTCAGCTACACCAACAACCTTAACTTTCGCTTTAACCGGATCAGCAACAGAAAGCGCCGATTATGGAGCCATTACCAAAACAATTATCATCCCTGCGGGTGAAACCACCGGAAGCATCTCTATTCCGGTGATGAAAGATGTATTGGCTGAAGGTACTGAAACCGTAATTGCGACTTTAACAGCTTCGAGCAATCCGGTAATTACGGTGAATAACACGCCTGCAACAATAAATATCATTGATGAAGATGTAGCCAAAGTAAGCATATCTGCTACACCAGTAATTAACGAAAATGCAGGTACGGCAATCTTTACCGTAACTTTAAGCACTGCCGTGCAGAATAGCTTCAGCGTAAATTATGCTACAGCCAATGGTACAGCAATATCAGGTGCCGATTATACGTCTACCAGCGGAACTTTAACTTTCCCTGCAAACTCACTAGCGGGTGCAACCTTAACCTTTACGGTTCCGGTTAATGATGATAATCTGGTTGAACCATCAGAAAACTTAAGTGCCACACTAAGCAATGTTACAGGCGGCGTAGTTACCCTTGGTACATCATCTGCAACTGTAACCATTACGGATAATGATAGGTCAGTCGCAAGCATCAGTGCAGGTACAAACGGAAACGAAAACGGACCTGTAAACGGATCATATACCGTAACCTTAAGTAATCCATCATCTACCGATACCCAGATTACTTTCACTGTTGGCGGAACCGCTACAGAAGGCAACGATTATACTGCGATTACGAGAACCATTACCATACCTGCAGGTCAAACTGTAGGAACAATAACGGTTCCTGTGGTAACTGATTTAGTTGTAGAAGGAAATGAAACCGTGGTCATTACCTTAACAAGTACCAATAATCCTTTGGTAAGCGTAAGCAATACGCCTGCAACCATTAATGTTCTGGATAACAATTCGGTAGCGGCCAGTATATCGCTGTTCCAAAGTAATGTAGATGAAGCTTCGGGCACTGCAACCTTTACGGTAACCTTAAGCGGGGCAGTACAGAATGCATTTAGTGTTGATTATAATACTTCAAACGGAACGGCAATCGCTGGTTTAGATTATGTAGCAAGTAGCGGAACATTAACGTTCCCTGCAGGTTCGGCGGCAGGTTCGAGCTTAACCTTTACCGTACCGGTTATTGACGATAATCTGGTAGAACCAAGTGAAACTTTCAATGGAATAATCAGTAACGTAACGGGCGGATTGGTTACTATTGCAGACGGTTCGGCTACAGTAACCATTACCGATAATGATTCGTCAGTAGCAAGCATTACGCCAGGTACTGCAGGAGATGAGAACGGACCACTAAACGGAACATTTACGGTTACCTTAAGTAAACCGGCATCTACTGATACGCAGATTACCTATACTTTAAGTGGAACGGCAACAGAAGGAAGTGATTACGCTACGGTAACCAAAACCATCACCATTCCTTCTGGTCAAACTACTGGAACGATTATCATTCCGGTATCGGCCGATGCAATTGTTGAAGGAACTGAAACGGTTATAGCAACACTAACAACCTCTGGAAATCCATTGGTAACCGTAAGCAGCACACCAGCAACGATTAACATCTTAGATAATACAGATGCTATAGTAACCGTTTCTGCAACAGCAGATGGTGCTGAGCCGGCTATCCCAGGTCAGTTTACCTTTACGTTAAACCGTATATCGGCAACGGATACAAAAATTACCTATGCACTAAGTGGAACAGCAATCAGCGGAACCGATTATACAACTATTGGTAATACGGTAACCATTCCTGCAGGACAAACGACAGCAACGGTATCTGTGCCAGTATTAAATGATAATATCGTTGAAGGAACCGAAACGGTTGTATTAACCATGAATGCCGCCACCAATAACAGTTCGATCATTGCAAGTACAACACCTGCAACTGTGAATATTACCGATAGTGGTTCTTCAATTGCTTCGATAACAGCTGGTACAAATGGTAACGAAAACGGCCCGGTCAATGGAACATTTACGGTTACCTTGAATAATCCTTCAGCTACCGATAGCCAAATTACCTATGCCTTAACAGGAACGGCTACCGAAGGCAGTGATTATGCTGCAATTGTAACCAAAACCATTACCATTCCTGCAGGTCAAACTAGCGGAACGATTACCATTCCGGTATTAAGCGATGCATTTGCAGAAGGTGCTGAAAACGTTATTGCTACGTTAATAACTTCTAGCAATACTTTAATTACCATTAGTAATGTTCCTGCAAGTGTTAATATTATCGATAACAATACTGCAACAGTGAGTATCTCAACTGATCCATCCATCAATGAATCAGCAGGTACAGCCACATTTATAGTAACACTAAATGCTGCTGTTCAAAATACGTTTACTGTAGGTTACACCACAAGTGATGGAAATGCAACTGCAGGATTTGATTATACGACGACCAGCGGAACGTTAACTTTCCCTGCAGGCGCAGCGGCAGGTACAAGCCTGACATTTACCGTTCCAGTTAACGACGACAATATTGTTGAACTGAATGAAACGTTTAGTGGTACAATTGATAATGTATCAGGTGGATTGGTAACCATTGGTACAGGTACAGCAACGGCTACCATTATCGATAACGATACCGCAGTGGCTACCATTACGGCAGGTATTGACGGTAACGAAAACGGCCCTGCAAATGGAACGTTCATGGTAACCTTGAGCAAACCATCGGCTACCGATACTCAGCTTACTTACACTTTAGGTGGTACAGCAACCGAGGGTAGTGATTATACTGCGATTACCAGGACGATTATCATTCCAGCTGGTCAAACCACCGGAACCATTAGTATTCCGGTATTAACCGATGCAGTTGTAGAAGGTACTGAAAACGTTATCGCTACTTTAACGGCTTCAGGAAACCCACAGGTAACCGTTAGCAACGTTGCGGCAACCATTAACATTGCAGATAACAATAATGCAACGCTAAGTATTTCTACAAGCCCGACAGTTAACGAAGCAGCAGGTACAGCTACCTTTACCGTAACCTTAAATGCAGCTGTTCAAAATGCATTTACAGTTGATTATGCAACAAGCAACGGAACGGCAATAGCTGGATTAGACTACACCACCGCTACTGGAACATTAACCTTCCCTGCAGGTGCTGCGGCGGGTACTACCTTAACGTTTACTGTTTCGGTTAACGATGATGATATTGTTGAAACGAACGAAACATTTAGCGCAAGCATTAGTAATATAACTGGTGGATTGGTAACTATTTCGACAAATACGGCAAGCACAACCATTATTGATAATGATGCTTCTGTCGCGACAATTACGGCCGGAATAAACGGTAACGAAACTGGCCCTGTAAACGGAACCTTTACCATAACGCTAAGCAAAGCATCTGCTACGGATACACAGCTTACTTATACATTAGGTGGTACAGCAACAGAAGGTAGTGACTACAGTCCGGTTGTAACTAAAACAGTTACGATTCCTGCTGGTCAAACGACTGCAACCATTACCATTCCGGTATTAGGTGATGCGGTTGTAGAAGGAACAGAAATCGTAATCGCTACCCTAACCGTTTCAGGTAATCCGGCGGTAAAGGTAAACAATGTTCCTGCAACAATTAATATTCTCGATGGATCAAATACAACAGTTACAGTAAGCGCGACAGCCGATGGTGCAGAACCTTCAACACCTGGTCAGTTTATCTTTACTTTAAGTAATGCATCAACAACCGATACCCAGATTACTTATACCGTGGCAGGTACAGCAACAAGTGGTGCAGATTATACTTCAATTGGTACAACAGTAACTATACCTGCCGGACAAAAAACAGTAACAGTTGCTGTTCCGGTTCTTGATGATAATCTTAACGAAGGAAACGAAACGGTCATCTTAACGATGAATGCAATAACCAATAATGCATTAATCACTGCAAGTACCATACCTGCTACTGTTAACATTAGAGATAACCGTGCACCTGTTGCAACCGCACCAGTCATCACGACTCCTGAAGATTCCTCGGTTAACGGAACGATTACCGCTACAGATGCAGATGGTGATCCACTTACTTTCACGGTAAGCACGCCTCCGGCACATGGAACAGTAGTTGTAAATGCTGATGGTACTTACACTTATACGCCTGCAGCAAACTATAATGGTCCTGATACTTTCACCGTAACCGTTAGCGATGGCAAAGGTGGTACTACTACAGTAACGGTGTCTGTAACCGTAAACCCAGTTAATGATGCACCTGTTGCAACTGCACCTGCCATCATCACCAATAAAAATACTCCATTTAACGGTACCATTACGGTTAGTGATGTAGATGGTGATCCATTAACCTTCACGGTCACTATGCTACCTGCACACGGTACTGTCGTGGTAAATCCAGATGGAACATATACTTATACACCGGCCAATAATTACAGTGGTACCGATGTATTTACCGTAACGATAAGCGATGGCAAAGGTGGAACAACCACGGTAACGATCAACGTCACCATTAACCCAACTAATGTTGCACCAGTTGCAACTGCACCAGCGGTTATCACCAACGAAGATTCCTCGGTTAACGGAACGATTACCGCTACCGATGCAGATGGTGATCCGCTTACTTTCACGGTAAGCACGCCTCCTGCACATGGAACAGTAGTTGTAAATGCTGATGGTACATACACTTATACGCCTGCAACAAACTATAATGGTACTGATACTTTCACCGTAACCGTTAGCGATGGCAAAGGTGGTACTACTACAGTAACGGTATCGGTAACCGTAAGTCCGGTTAATGATGCACCTGTTGCAACTGCGCCGGCCATCATTACCAATAAGAACATCCCGGTTAACGGAAGCATTACAGCAAGTGATGTAGATGGAGATCTGTTAACCTTCACGGTCACTACGCTACCTGCACACGGTACTGTCGTGGTAAATCCAGATGGAACGTATACTTATACACCGGCCAATAATTACAGTGGTACCGATGTATTTACCGTAACGATAAGCGATGGTAAAGGTGGAACAACCACGGTAACGATCAACGTAACGGTTAACCCAACTAATGTTGCACCGGTTGTTACTGCAGCTGCGATTACCACAAATGAGGATAATGCGGTGAATGGAAACATTACGGCAACCGATGCAGATGGTGATCCGCTTACCTTTACGGTAAGTACTCCACCAACACACGGAATGGTAGTGTTAAATGCTGATGGTACTTACACTTATACGCCTGCAGCAAACTATAACGGTCCTGATACTTTCACCGTAACCGTTAGCGATGGCAAAGGTGGTACCACTACAGTAACGGTTTCTGTAACCGTAAGTCCGGTTAATGATGCACCTGTTGCAACTGCGCCGGCCATCATTACCAATAAGAACATCCCGGTTAACGGAAGCATTACAGCAAGTGATGTAGATGGCGATCTGTTAACCTTCACGGTCACTACGCTACCTGCACACGGTACTGTCGTGGTAAATCCAGATGGAACGTATACTTATACACCGGCCAATAATTACAGTGGTACCGATGTATTTGCCGTAACGATAAGCGATGGTAAAGGTGGAACAACCACGGTAACGATCAACGTAACGGTTAACCCAACTAATGTTGCACCGGTTGTTACTGCACCAGTCATCACGACTCCTGAAGATTCCTCGGTTAACGGAACGATTACCGCTACCGATGCAGATGGTGATCCACTTACCTTTACGGTAAGCACGCCTCCTGCACATGGAACAGTAGTTGTAAATGCTGATGGTACTTACACTTATACGCCTGCAGCAAACTATAACGGTACTGATACTTACACCGTAACCGTTAGCGATGGCAAAGGTGGTACTACTACAGTAACGGTGTCTGTAACCGTAAACCCGGTTAATGATGCACCTGTTGCAACTGCACCAGTCATTACTATACCTCAAAATACAGCAACCAACGGAACAATAACCGCAAGTGATGTAGATGGCGATGCACTTACCTTTACGGTTAGCACGCCTCCGGCACATGGTACAGTAGTGGTAAATACGGATGGTACTTATACTTATACACCAACTTCGGGTTATGTAGGTAACGATGCTTTTACCGTAACCATAAGTGATGGCAAAGGTGGTACTACTACCGTAACTGTTCCGGTAACGGTAACCTTGGTGGCAGCACCAGCGATGAGTTTAACCAAAGTAGCCACCAATACGGTGAGCAAAGTTGGCGATGTAATTAATTACAACATTGTGGTAACCAATACGGGCAACGTAACCCTAACAAATGTTGCCGTAACCGATGTTGGTGCCGATGCAGGATCGATCATTCCGGTTAGCATTGCAAGTTTATTACCAGGTATAAGTGTAACCGTGACTGCTAAACACACCATTACCTTAACAGAAGTAAATAATGGTTCGTTTACCAACCAGGCAACTGCAACGGCGCAAACACCAAACGGTGGTGCCATAAGTAAGCAATCCGATGATCCGAATACGCCTGCTGTTGGTGATGCAACGGTAACAGTAATTGCTCCGGCTTCTACCATTACCCTGGTTAAAACAGGTACGCTAAGTGCTGACGGAAATAGCATTACGTATAATTTTAGTATTAAAAATACTGGAAATGTAACCTTGCACATCATTACATTGGTGGATGCTAAACTTGGATTGAACAGGGTAATTCCTGGTATACTTGCCCCGGGTGCTACCGTAACCGACAGCTATGTTTACCAGTTAACACAAGCCGATAAAGATGCCGCAAGCGTAACCAATAGTGCAACTATTACGGGTCAAACACCGGCAAATGTTTCCGTTAGCGATATCTCTGGTACAGCCGAAAACAATAATACGCCAACCGTAACACAGATTCCGGTTATGGGCGCTATAACTTTGATTAAAACAGCAGCATTTAGCGGTAACCAGGTAACCTATACGTTTGTAATCAAAAACACAGGGACCAACACTTTAAATACCGTTACCTTAACTGATGCTAAACTTAGCTTAAGCAATAAGGTAATTGCAATACCTGGTGGTTTGGCTCCTGGAGCCACTATAACCGATGTTGAAGTATATACCTTAACCCAGGCTGATAAAGATCTGGGAACAGTAACTAATACGGCCACGGTAAATGCCAAAACACTTGGTGGTATTAATGTAACCGACGTTTCAGGGACTTCCGAAAACAACAACACAGCAACTGTTATCACATTCCATAAATCGCCAAAAGCGGTTGATGATGTGGGTGGTACCGTAGCAAATAAACCGGTTACCATTAATGTGTTGGCAAATGATGATCCTGGAAATTCTACGCTTGATAAATTAACGGTAGAGATTGTAGGTCAGCCTCAGCATGGTAAAGTAACAGTGAATCCTGATGGTACGATTACCTACACACCTAACCCAGGTTATACGGGTGATGATGTCTTTACCTATAGGGTGAAAGATGCCTTTGGTTATTATACCAATGTGGCAGCGGTAACATTAACGGCTAACTTCGCTGGCCTTACCATACCTAACCTGTTTACACCAAACGGTGATGGTATAAATGATACTTTCGAAATCTTGGGCATTAACCAATATCAGGTTAACGAACTGCAGATTGTTAACCGTTGGGGCAATGAGGTATTCCGAGCTAAAGGCTACCAGAATAACTGGACAGGCGAGGGCTTGAATGAAGGCACTTACTATTACTTACTGCGGGTTAAAAAGGCAGGAAGCGATCAGTACGAAGTGTTTAAAGGTTATATTACATTAATCAGAGCGTTTAAAAAATAAGATATGAGGCTTTGTACAGTCTGGTTTAAAACTAGACTGTACTTTAAGATATTAAGATGATGAAGAAATTAATATGGTTAATAGCAGGTTTGTTTTTGTTGCTTTCGCGGCAGGTGTCTGCACAGCAGGATGCCCAGTATAGCCAGTACATGTTCAACGGGATCTACATCAATCCCGCTTACGCCGGCTATAAAGAGGTACTGAATGTACATAGCTTTTACCGGAGCCAGTGGACGGGTATTACCGGGGCACCAAGAAGCATGTCGCTGGCGGTAGATGCCATTGCAAACAGCGGCAACGTAGGTTTGGCCCTTCAGGTGGCGAGCGATAAACTTGGTGCACAGACCAACCTGAGTATTTACGGCAACTACGCTTACCGCATCAGGATGAACGATGATGGCAGTTCGAGATTGGCACTGGGCCTTGGCCTTGGAATGGTGCAGTTGGGTATAGATGGTTCGCTGCTAAACCCGAACAACCCTGAGCCTAACCAGCCAGTTGGTATGCAGAGTACCATTGTGCCCGATGCAAGGGCAGGGGTTTATTTTTCCAACGATAAGTTTTATGCAGGTTTCTCGGCCGATAACCTGATTGCCACTTACATCGATATCGACCGTTATGCCTTTATCCCACAGCCCAAACCGCATTACTACCTTACCGCTGGTGCCTTGTTTCCGCTTTCAGAAGATTTTCAGGTTAAACCTTCTTTTCTTTTAAAAGACGACCGTGGAGGTCCCACGAGTTTGGATTTGAATGCGTTTTTGATGATCAAAGATTTTATCTGGGTTGGCGGTTCGTACCGTACAGGTGTAAAGCTGTATGATAAAAGCTATTTGCAGCGTGATCTTACCCCCAGGAACTCTGCCGTAGCAGCGATACAGATTTTTCCATCCGAGAAACTCAGGATCGGCTATGGTTACGATTTTTCAATCGGTCCGCTACAGGGTTATAGCGGCGGAACACATGAGATTTCTATCGCTTATTCTTTTATCAGACAAAACATCAGATTGGCAACCCCAAGGGTATTTTAAACTAATTATATTCAGTATTTTTGACCAACTATCCCAACAACATAATGAAGAAAATTTTAATAGGCACCTGCTTTTTTGCATATTGTTTATTTGCATTCAGTTTTTCGGCAAGTGCCCAGTATGCATTAAAAGATGCCGATAAGCAATACGAACTGTTTAATTACAGCAAAGCAATAGATTTATATGAACAAGCCTTTAAAAAGAAAGAAACTTTACATGCTGCAGAGCGTTTAGCAAGTGCTTATACGTTCGTTTATAACTACAAACAAGCCGAAAGCTGGTATGCTATTGCAGCTAAAATGCCAGGTAGTAGCCCTGAGAATATTTTGGGTTACGCCAAAGCTTTACAGGGCAATTCGAAATACAGCGAAGCCAAAGTCCAGTACCTGAATTACATTGATAAAAAGAAAAATATATCAGAAAAGCAGCAGGCCGTTTGGCTTGCCTCTTGCGATTCGGCTTTAAAGTGGATCAGAAATCCGAAGAAAATCGAACTCATCAACCAAAAAACTTTAAATAGCACACAGTCCGATTGGGGTGCCGTTAACTATAAGGGAGCGGTTGTATTTACTTCCGATAGATCAAACAGTGGGTTAAATGCTCAGGAAAGCAAACCGTTTTTAAGATTCGACGGGTCAAAAGAACCCGATAAAAAAGTATACGGATGGACCGGTAACGGATACCTGAAACTATACATCAAACCATCGCCAAACGATAGCCTTCAGTTATTCCCCATAAAAGCAGGTACAAGGTATCATGTAGGTTCGGCAAGCTTTACAGCTGACGGCAAAACCATGTATTTTACGCTCACCCGTATCACTGACGAACTGGAACGCTTAAAAAAACAACCAACAACCGTTAACGTAGAAATTTTTAGCAGTACAAAAGATGCCAATGGTGTTTGGGGTGAACCGGTCTCATTTGCATATAATAATGTAAATGCTTACTCTGTAGGTGATCCTTTTATTACTACTGATGGAGATAGCCTTTATTTTGCCTCGAATATGCCAGGTGGTTTAGGGGGTACCGATATTTATGTTTGCCTAAAAACAGATGCTGGTGAATGGGGCAAACCAGTTAACCTGAAAGAAGTAAATACCGAAGGCAATGAACGCAGTCCGGTTTTTGATGAAAAGGATAATTTCTACTTTTCTAGCGATGGCAGAGTTGGCATGGGAGGATTGGATGTATACCAAGCTTTAAGAGAAAAAGGCAAGATTAGCCAGATCGAAAATATGGGTTATCCTTTCAACTCTCCCCAGGATGATTTTGGCTTTAGTTTAAACGAAAAAAGTGGTATTGTTTATCTTTCTTCCAATCGCGAGGGTGGTTTAGGTAGCGATGATATTTATTCCATTGATCAGAAAATGATCCTGGCTTTCAAATTAGAAGGCAGGGTATTTGATAAAAATAGCAACCAGCCCATTGCAGGTGCATTGGTAACCTTGGCAAAAGTAAATGGCGCTGTTTTAAAAACTGAAACTGATGAGAATGGCGGTTATAGATTTAATTTAGCCAAAGAATCTGAATACAATGTTTCGGCAGAGAAAACAAACTATAGATCTGATGTAGAAAATCTGGCAACTATTGGTTTAACAACTTCTAGCGTACTTACGCAAAACCTATATCTGGAAGCTATTGTAGTGAACAAAGCCATTAAGCTGGAAAATATCTATTACGATTTCGATAAATGGAATATCCGCCCGGATGCAGCAGTAGAGCTGGATAAACTGGTTAAAATCATGGCCGATAACCCGACCATCTGGATCGAGTTAGGTTCACATACCGATAGCAGGGGTAAGGATGGTTATAACTTAAACCTATCGCAAAAAAGAGCTGAATCTGCTGTGGAATATATCATCTCGAGGGGTATCGATAAAAACCGAATCACCGCAAAAGGATATGGTGAAACACAGCTGTTAAACAAATGCAGCAATGGGGTAGCATGTAGCGAAGAAGAACATCAGTTAAACAGAAGAACAGAATTCAAAATCGTAAAACAATAAGCATAATTAAGATTTAGAATATATTTATTTTTAGTACATGCCTCTGATGAAAATCGGAGGCATTTTTGCTTCCATAGTCGGTGATCTGCGGATTATTCAATTGACATTTGTATTAATA
Organism: Pedobacter sp. R-06; assembly: GCF_049913135.1. NCBI lineage: Bacteria > Pseudomonadati > Bacteroidota > Sphingobacteriia > Sphingobacteriales > Sphingobacteriaceae > Pedobacter > Pedobacter sp. R-06. The sequence goes on from NZ_CP183977.1 coordinate 1,849,514, forward strand.
CCGCATTAGCTGTCAATCGGTTTATCGGTCTAATCATAGTCGAAGCCCTTTTTTACCACATAAATAAATATAAGGCCATACAAGCTTATATTTTCTTCAATAACTTATATGGTAAAAATGCCCGTATTAATTCCTGCACTCCATTAAATAACGTCAATAACAGCGTAGTCGAAGGATATTTATTTGCGTTTTATCAATCTCAAGCAGTCTTCTACTACGCTCAAGCTAACGACCGCGGTGCTTAACTTAATGACATCGGATTCCCTCTTGAAGCGGAAATATGGTTCTACTTAATGTTCTCAACTTATTAATGGTCAGATGATGGAAAATGTAACGTTTTCTTAGTCTAAAACTCTTTTTTACCTAATCATAATGTAATTTTAAAACTAAAAATGTTAGTATTTTGTTTAAAATTAATCAATGATAATTTTCTTTAAAACTAAGAATATTAGTATTTTTGATCTCAATCATCCTTATAATACGAGAATGGATAAAGAAAGGCAGATTATTCATATGGATCAGGATGCATTTTTTGTATCGGTAGAAATCAGAAAGAATCCCAAACTGTTGGGTAAACCCGTAATTATCGGTGGCGGTGGCGATAGAGGTGTGGTAGCCTCTTGTAGCTACGAAGCACGCCAGTACGGCATACATTCTGCAATGCCCGGCAGGACGGCAAAATTGCTATGCCCTCAGGCTATATTTTTAAAAGGAGATATGGAAGAATATTCCAAAGCCTCGCACGAGATTACCGAAATTATTGCCGATAAAGTTCCCCTTTTTGAGAAGGCCAGTATCGACGAGCACTATATCGATATGACGGGCATGGACCGCTTTTTTGGTTGCATGAAATTCGCGTCAGAGCTCAGACAAAATATTATCAAAGAAATGGGTTTACCGATTTCCTTTGGCCTGTCCATCAATAAAACAGTAGCTAAAATAGCCACCAACGAATCTAAGCCTGGTGGCGAACGGCAGGTTACATTTCCCGAATTGCGGCCCTTCCTCGATCCTTTGGCTATCCACAAAATTCCGGGTATAGGCCACGCTACTTATAAAAAGTTAAGCGAAATGGGTGTTCGCGAAATCCTTACGCTTACCCAGATCCCACAACAGCTCATGTTTAAAATTTTGGGCCAACATGGTTTAAGTTTATGGCAAAAAGCAAACGGGATTGATCTTTCTCCCGTAGTGCCTTACCGCGAAAGAAAATCTATCGGTACACAGGCTACCTTCGAAAGCGATACCATGGATATGGCCAAACTAAAGGCCATTATAACCGGAATGGTTACCGGCTTAACTTTTCAGCTACGCAACCAGAAAAAATTAACCGCCTGCATTACCGTAACCGTGCGGTATACCAATTTCGAAACTGTTACCCAGCAAGAACGTATTCCGTATACCTCGCTCGATTCTTTTTTAATCAGCAAGGCACATAGCCTGTTCGAAAAAGTGTATGCAAAGCGGATGCTGTTACGGCTGATAGGCGTAAAGCTTTCGCATCTGGTGAGCGGTTACGAGCAGATTGGTTTATATAATATTGCCGAAGAAGAATATAGTCTTTACCAGGCTATGGATAAGGTACGTAACCACTATGGTGCCGAAGCAGTGGTAAAGGCCTGTATTGTTACCCAGCCACCCCGCGATGAAACGGGGAAAATAATCAAGTACAATCCGCGTAAAAAGAAAATATTGATCGAAAACCAAACAGAGGAAGAACAGCAGGAGGTAAGGAAACGATCGAAAATTAGAAGTTTTATGAGTGAAAAAGGAATAATAGGTACTAAATCTTATGATTAGCGATGTTTTTAAATGTGCATTCTTCTTATAGCCTAAAGTATGGTACACAGAGCATTGATCAGTTAATTGCTACGGCCCGTAGTTTGGGTATCCACCAAATGGTACTTACTGATATCAATAACTCAACCGGGGCGGTAGAGTTTATTCGCGAGTGTTACAAACAAGGCATTGCCAAAGAAGCCGACGAAATACACAAAGGCAATATTCCGTATCAGATTAAACCGGTAGCGGGTATCGAATTCCGGATCGATAACAGGTTGTTGTATGTGGGCATTGCGAAGAATAAAGAGGGAATGCGTGAGCTGAATGAATTTTTAAGCCACCACAACATCAACCATATTCCGTTACCCAATATTCCACCCGAAATGGAGAATGTTTATATCATTTATCCCTTTCAAAAATCTTTTGACCCAGCACTAAAAGCAAATGAATTTGTAGGCATCCGGGCCAAACAGCTCAACCTGTTGTATAAACATCCGCTTTTAAAACAGAAAGAAAAGTTGGTGGTGTGGCATCCTGTTACCGTTAACGGTAAGATTACCTACCGCCTGCACGAATATTTTAGAGCGATCGAGCTCAATACGCTTTTAAGTAAAGTGCCCGATGAGCAAAAATGTGATCAGGATGAATTCCTGATTCCAGAAGCAGAACTAACCCAGCAATTTGAACAGTATCCCTTTATTGTTCAGAATACACAGAAACTGATAAACAGCTGCGATTTAAGTGTTTATTTTGAAGATGGCCCTACACCTACTTCTAAAAACAAGTTTTTTTATACCGGAGATTCCGAAGGGGATAAAAAAATGCTTCGAGAGTTGGCCGAAGAAGGGCTTAAATATCGTTATGGTGAAAATAATACAGAAGCTGTTGAGCGTTTGGAGAAAGAACTCCGGATCATCGAACTTAAAAACTTCTGTGCCTATTTTCTTATCACCTTCGATATTGTAAGCTATGCCATGAATAAATGCGGTTTTTACCACGTTGGCCGTGGCTCGGGTGCCAACAGCATTGTAGCTTATTGTTTGCGCATTACCGATGTAGATCCGATTGATCTCGACCTGTATTTCGAACGCTTCCTACATGAAAAACGGACAAGTCCACCAGATTTTGACATCGATTTCTCCTGGGACGAAAGAGAGGTGATACAGCGTTATATCTTTGAACGCTATCCCAAATGGCATGTTGCTTTTTTAGGTACGATGAGCACTTTTAAAGATCGTGCAATTATCAGAGAAATTGGTAAGGTGCTGGGTTTACCCAAAGGCGAAATAGATAGTTTTACCGATCCTACCAAAGAACGCGAAAATTCGGAGAATGCAACTTATCAGAAATTATTGGCTGTGCATGCCTATATGAAAAGTATGCCCAACCAGCGTTCTATCCATGCCGGAGGGATTTTAATCTCTGAAGAGCCTATTACCTATTATACCGCATTGGATATGCCACCAAAAGGTTTTCCGACTGTGCAATGGGATATGTACGAAGCCGAAGCCATCGGTTATGAGAAATTCGATATTTTAAGTCAACGGGGTATTGGGCATATCCGCGAAGCTGTGCAGCTCATTAAAAAAAATAAAGGAAAGGATATCGACATACACGATTTTAAAACTTTTAAAGAAGACCAGAAATTGAATGGTATCCTTAAAGAAGGACAGCCCATAGGGTGTTTCTATATCGAATCGCCAGCTATGCGGCAACTGCTCAAAAAACTGAAATGCGACAATTACCTTACGCTCGTGGCAGCCAGTTCCATTATCCGCCCGGGGGTGGCCAGTTCGGGCATGATGAAATCCTATATCGAGCGTTACCATGCCCCTGATAAAGTAGTATACCTCTGCGAAGTGATGAAAGAGCGGCTTAGCGAAACCTATGGGGTAATGGTTTATCAGGAAGATGTGATCAAAGTATGTCATTATTTTGCAGGCCTTGATCTTGCCGATGCCGATATCCTGCGCAAAGCGATGAGTGGTAAATACCGGTCTAAACTGGCTTTTGATGAATTAGTAAACAAGTTTTTTGTTTCAGCCAGAAATGAAGGGCATTCAGAAGAACTCATCACCGAAGTTTGGCGACAGATTTCATCTTTTGCCGGTTATAGTTTTTCGAAAGCACATTCGGCCTCTTTTGCAGTAGAAAGTTATCAGAGCTTATTTTTGAAAACATACTACCCTATGGAATTTATGGTAGCGGTACTAAATAACTATGGTGGTTTTTACAGTCGCTGGGTTTATGTATATGAACTGCAAAAAACAGGAGCAAGGGTACATTTGCCTTGTGTTAATCGTAGCGATGAAGTAGTGAATATAAATGGCGAAGACGCTTATCTAGGATTTATCGGCGTTCAGGGACTGGAAGAAAAAAACATCAAAATTATTCCACAAGAACGTGCTGCAAATGGTTTGTATATCGATCTCGAAGATTTTGTAAGGCGGACCTGTATTTCGCTGGAGCAAGCGATTATTTTAATCCGTTTAGGTGCCTTACGTTTTACCGGGAAAGACCGGAAAACCCTGCTGTGGGATGTGCACAACTACCTGGGGTTTAAACAAAAGAAAGTGAACCATGCCGAGCTTTTTAAGCTCAGTTACAAAACCTATCAGCTCCCCGCATTGGCCGATTCGGAGCTCGAAAACGCTTACACTGAATTGGAGTTATTGGGTTATCCGCTCAATTATAAAATGTTCGATTTTCTGAAAACACCATACCGTGGTGATGTTATGGCAGCCGATATGCACAAACATTTGGGTAAAACGGTAAGAATGGTAGGGAACTATGTTTGCGAAAAAACAGTACACACCATTAAAAATACCAAAATGTGGTTCGGGACTTTTTTAGATGCCAACGGCGATTTCTTCGATACTACACATTTCCCAAATACTACGCCGATGTATCCATTTAAAGGAAAGGGCTGTTACCTTATTTTAGGTAAAGTGGTAGAAGATTTCGGCTTTCAGAGCATAGAGGTTTTAAAGTTTGCCAAATTGGATATCCAGATGAACCCGGTGGCAATTGATTAAAATAAAATTGATATGGATTTAAAATTAAAAAAAGAGAGGTATTCAATAGTTGTTTACCCTCACCGAGAAGTCATTGGTGATGTTAGAGTTTTGAAAGACAGACTCTGGTCCAAAGTTGGCTGGTATCATAGTAGAGATTCAGAAGCACATGTTACGATTGCTCTGTTTGAAGCAAATAAGCGTGAATTGGATTTTTACATAGCTTATACTGAAGACTTTTGTTATGCTGAAAAGCCCAACTTTGTGATGTTTGATCATTTAATTGCTTCGGAAAAAAACGGAGCAATTGTTGTTTTACCTAACAAGAACGCTAAACCTTACTTTAATAATCTTTTTAAAAGATTTAGAGAAGGCTTGAGATATAAGAAAGTAATTAACGGATCTGCTGCCCATATCTCTATTGGAAGGAAACTACATCCCGTAGATATTGAAATAGCTCAAGATCTATTCGAAGAAGTTAGCTTGAACTTTTTATGTGAAAAGATTGCAATTCGTAAATTCAATGATGAGATAAGACAGTATGAGGTCATTTATGAATTTTATTTTTTGGGAAATCCTCTTAAACAAGGACAACTTTCATTGCTTCAATAGAATGCACCCGCTATAACCCATAGTTGTAAGATTGCTTCGTCGTGCCTCCTCGCATCCGAATCTATCGGATGACGACCTTTCTTTTGGGTTTTGTTAATGGTACCGCAGCGAAGTACTCGGTGGCGATTTAAGGACTACAGATCGTCATTTCGAGCGCAGCCGAGAAATCTGCTCACCTGAATATAAGGTAGGGATCTCTCCATTTCGCGGTGCTTCAGTCGAGATGACGACATTTCTATCATCTTTTAGCAGTTAAAATATAATTTCATATTTTTAAGCCATGATTCACTTTAAAGCAGAGATAGAGCGTTTCGAAACCATGGGTGAAAAAACCGGCTGGAGTTATGTGTTTATTCCGGCAGCACTGGCCAACGAAATCAAACCGGATTGTAAAAAGAGTTTCAGGGTAAAAGGAAAGATAGATCAGTTGGAGATTAGCGGTATGGCAACCATTCCAATGGGAGAGGGCGATTTTATTATTGCTTTGAAAGGCGAAGTCCGTAAAAAACTAAGAAAAGAAGCCGGAGCAGGTGTCGAACTTTACTTAGAAGAAGATAAAGATTTTAAGATCGAAATGCCCGAAGACCTCGAAATCTGTTTATCAGAAGAAGAACATTTAATCCGGAATTTTTTAAAACAGCCTAAATCGCACCAAAACTATTACATCAACTGGATCAACCAGGCTAAAACTGAACCCACACGCACCAAAAGAATTGTAATGACTGTTAAAGCGATGGATAAGGGACAGGATTTTGGCGCAATGATCAGGGAATCGCAAGGTAAGGCTTAAGTCTGTAGTCTTCAGTCCTCAGTCATGAGTCGGGGAGATTGGTTAATACAAAATAGCCCGGTCTATAGGCTGATAAGATTTGTTAATCAGAAATATATAGGATCAAACTATAACAATGACTAAAGACTCTAGACTCCCGACTTCGGACTTCCGACTTCGGACTTCCGACTATAACTCCTAAACCAACTCCAAACCTTCATCTGGATTACACCTAAAAAAGCCTCCCTAAAGATACGGGTGCTCATTTTTGATGTTCCTTCGGTACGGTCGGTAAAGATGATTGGAACTTCGACCACTTTAAAGCCAAATTTAATGGCGGTGAATTTCATTTCGATCTGAAACGCGTAGCCAACAAACTTAATTTTATTTAGTGGAATGGTTTCCAACACAATTTTGCGGTAACATTTAAAGCCGGCAGTAGCATCCTGAATATTGATCCGGGTAATCATACGCACATACATTGAAGCAAAATACGACATTAAAACCCTGCCCATTGGCCAGTTTACTACATTTACACCTTTAACATACCTGGAGCCAATGGCTACATCAGCACCATTTACACAGGCTTCGCGTAAGCGGGACAGATCATCGGGGTTGTGCGAGAAATCGGCATCCATTTCAAAAATGTAGGCATAATCGTGTTGTAGTGCCCAATTGAAGCCGTAGATGTATGCTGTGCCCAATCCTTGTTTCCCAGCACGCTCCTCAATAAATAAATGTCCTTCGTATTCGTCTTGTAACGATTTTACAATTTCAGCAGTTCCATCAGGCGAACCATCATCAATAATTAAAACATGAAAAGGCTGCGTTAAAGAAAAAACCTTTCTAATGATCTTTTCGATATTTTCCTTCTCGTTGTAGGTGGGAATGATGACTAAACTATCTGACACGTTTGTTGTGGTTTTTTAAATAATATAAGCTTTTGGCTTTGTATGTGGTATGTTATGCTTATTAGCGCTGTGCAATTGCTTTTAATGTGCGAAAGTAAATATTTAATGTGAAACCTTTATGAATTTTCATTAATAACCAATGATTCCTATTCCTGAACTTGTTTTATTAGTAGTCTTTACTGTTTTTAAAGCATTGTCAGTCTGAGCGTAGTCGAAGACCTTACCCAAATATTTCCCGCTGATTTCGCAGATCACCGCCGAGGAACTTCTGTTGGTCCGGATTTGTTATCTAGATCTTCGTTTTCAAGATCTGTATCCAGGTTTAGCAGTTTTGCAATATTACAGATACCGACTAGCTTTTATATTTATTTTTAGCTTTTGCAGCACAAACCACTGTTCCTAAACCCGATCGGCGTGTAAAGCCCGTAGACCGAAGCATAAGGGCGAGGACTTGGAACAAAGAGCGGGACGGCAGACCTCCAAGAACTACTGTCTTTTCATTTTCAAACCTTCCGATATTTTAATAACTAATCGTTCTGTAGATTTCTTCCAGAACATTTGGAATCGAAATGACGATCACTTTCTTACCTCACTTCCTGCATTAATTTCTTAACTAGCTGCGAGAAAATAATCAACGCCAAACCTGCAATTAAAGAGTATAATGCCAGTGCTTTATAACCTTCGGTATAAGCCATTAATTTTGTGGTTAATGATGCATTATCAATGCTCGACATTTCTGCACCTAATTTTCCGGCAGCCAATTGCCCGAAAGCACTTGATAAAAACCAAAGCCCCATCATCATCCCAAACATTTTCTTTGGCGAAAGTTTAGTAATGATCGACATACCTATCGGGCCCAAACAAAGTTCGCCAAGGGTTAATAATAAATAGGCTAATGTAAATACATTTAACGAGCTAATGCCCTGCGCATTGGCGAAGAACCTGGTGGCGTAAAAAACATAAAAACTCAAAGCCAGTAAAAGGAATCCGATTCCGAATTTTACCACAGTATTCGGTTCAATTTTGCGTTTGTATAAGCCTAACCACAAAATGCCAACAATTGGACTAAAAACAATAACAAAGAACGAGTTAACGCTATTGTTTACTACATTCGGATCGATATTGAAAAAGAGGATTTTATGATCAAGATTGTCCTTTGCAAATAACGATAATGAACCGCCACTCTGCTCAGATATGGCCATGAAAATGAAATAACAGAAGATAAAAACGAAAGCTGCCAGTAGTTTATATTGCGCTTTTTTATCTTTTATTTTAAACGTTTCATACAAGAAATAAATCAGGGCAATAATGCCTATGGTATACATGAAATAATCGGTAAAGGCCGTGTTTTTTACCATGATATAAATCAGTGGAATACAAAGTATCGACCCCACATACACGGCAATTTCCCATAGCTGCTGTTTTGATTTTTTAAGGTGCAGTAAAGGCGAATTCCCGATCGGACCTAAGTGTTTTTTTGTGAAAATGAATGTGCCCAAACCGAACATCATTACCAGTGCCGCAGACAGGAAACATAAATGCCAGTTGTAATATTTACCGAGATAAATACACATGGCACCACCCAATAATCCACCTACATTAATACCGGCGTAAAAAAGCCCATAACCGGCATCTCTGCGGTTGTCTTTCTCGTGGTATAATTCGCCAACCATTGATGAAACATTGGGTTTAAAGAAACCTGTTCCAATAATAGATAAGGTAATGCCTACATAAAACAAATCGTGAGGAGAGAAGGCTAGGATTAAATTCCCGATAATCATCAATGATCCGCCCCAAAAAAGAGATTTCCTGAAACCTAAAATCTTATCGGCAAAAATACCGCCTATAAAAGTAAAGGCATAAACAAAAGCTTGTATAGCACCATACTGTAGGTTCGATTTTTGGTCGCTTAAACCCAGTTGTTCAACCATAAAGAAAGCCAATACCCCGCGCATTCCGTAAAAACAGAAACGCTCCCACATTTCTACCAATGATAAATGCCAGAGCTGTTTCGGATATTTTCCCTCAAAATTTTGAATATCTTCTATTGAAACTGTTTTTTCCATTAAATTAAATATGCTTAAAAATTAAAAGCCCGATGGAGATCGGGCTTTTTGTTGAATTTATTTTTTGATTAGTGAACGCCGTGCATCCATTTACGCAATATCGGACTTATAGCAAACATAATTAAGCCTGCAACAATAGGTATAATGGTAAATATTAAGAAGAAAATCGAAATGGAGTATTCTGAACTTATTTTGTCAATTAAGCCGCCGGTAGTACCCGCTAGCCAGTTACCAATCGCTGTACACGTAAACCATACACCGAACATTAAACCGACCACTTTAGCCGGAGCTAATTTACTAACGTAAGATAAGCCAACAGGCGAAACACATAATTCGCCAACGGTATGGAAGAAGTAAGCGAAAATTAACCAAAACATACTTACCTGTGCAGATGTAGCACCTTTTGCAATATCCATACCTCCATAAGCCAATCCTGCAAAACCTATACCCACAAAAATTAAACCGAGTCCGAATTTTACAGGACCACTTGGGTTAAATTTAGTTTCCCATATTTTAGATACAAATGGTGCAAGGGAAACAATAAAGAATGAATTTAGAATTCCAAACCATGAAGCAGGAACCTCTGTGTTTAAAGCGGTAAATTCTTTTTCTACCTTCCAAATGGCTAATCCCCAGATAATAATGAAGCTTATTGCAGTGAAAATTATTGTGGCAGGATATTTTTTTGCGATTTTTGCCGCCAGGCTTAATAAAACAACGGTTACCGCAATGAGTGGAAAAATAGTAAGTATTGCATCAACCCATTTAAAGATTGTACTTGCATTCCCTGTTAAATTTCTAAGTGTATAATCTTTAGCAAAAATAGTCATTGAGCCACCTGCCTGCTCAAACACCATCCAGAAGAAAATGGTGAAAATTGAAAATACAGCGACCACAGCTAAACGTTGATTGCTTACTTTTTTTGGTAAAACTTCATCAGTTGGATCAATTACTTTTTCTGTTTTATTTACAGCAGCACCTAAAACACCAAAGATTTTTTGCCCGAAGTAAAACTGAAGCATTCCAAAAAACATAAATACCCCCGCTAATCCAAACCCCCAATGCCAACCCACTTTTTCACCAATATAACCGCACATTAACATGCCTAAAAAGGCACCAGAGTTAATACCCATGTAAAAAATAGTGTAAGCAGCATCTTTTTTATCACTTGTAGATGGGTAAAGTTTTCCAACGATAGAAGAAATGTTTGGTTTAAATAGTCCGTTTCCAGTAATTAATAAAAATAATCCCAGATAGAAGAAATTGGTATTTGCTCCTTCTAAGGCCATTGATATATGGCCAATGGTCATAATTAAAGCGCCAATGATAACGGCCTTTCTATATCCGGTCAATCGATCGGCAATTAAACCACCAATTATTGGAGTTAGATATACTAAACCTGTATACCAGGCGTAGAGTTGCAAAGCCTCCGGTCTTGTCCATTGCCAACCGCCTTTACCTATTTCGCTTACTAAGAATAAAACAAGTAATGATCTCATTCCATAGTAACTAAATCTTTCCCACATTTCTGTGAAAAATAGCACAAAGAGGCCTACCGGGTGGCTAAATAATTTTTCTTTGGATACATTGTTACTGTCTAAGTGGAGATCTAGTTCCTTGCTATGGTCAATACTAATGGTTTCATTAGATGTTTGCATAAAACATTTGTTGGTTTTAGTTTATGAATTCAGAATTTGTGTGTTGTTTAAGCTAGTTAAGCAGGGCGCAATATAGTCAGCGAATGCCAAACTCACAAATTTTTAAATGATGTGTTAGGTAAATGATTTGTTAAGGTTTGTTAAGATTTAAAACTTTCTGATGGGTTTAACATTTTTCTTTGGGTCGGCATAGAGCTCATCACTCGAATTTGGATCGTTGTTAAGCGTTAAATCTTCTTGCAGTTTCAGCCTTCCGCCAACGATTTTAAAGCCATCAAAAGTGCCATCAGATCCGTGATATTCAAATGTATCTTTCATTTCCGGATTGAAGGATGCTAAATGGTCGAACACGATCATCCCGGCCTTTAAATCCGTTTTTAAAGTCATTGCATTCGATTTGGCATATTCGAATATTACCCTGTTTTTTCCTTTTAGTTCTTTTCCATCGAAAACCGGAGCACCAAAAATGAGATTATCTTTATCGAAAGAGAGGATATCGATTACCTTTTTAGTAGTAAATTGCGTATTTCCTTTCCAGCCTAAAAGTACATAATAGGGCAGGCGGTTTCCACTGGTTACCGGAACAATTTCATAATACCTGGTTCCAAACCATTTTTGGTTATTGGTAATGCTGTTTGGGTCGGCTAAATTGTCGGTCTGATCGATTAAGGGGTAAAGTTTCAATGGGCCACTTTTGGTATTCATCTGGATGGCGCCATAATAGCGGTATGTACCGTCTTCGAGTAGCACATACCAACTTAAAATCCTAAAAACCTGATCAGATGATTTAATTACCGATACATTTTTAAGCGAATCGAATGGATAAGAAAAAGAATTGGGGGCTTTTAAAGCCTCTACCAAGGTTTTTACAAAATTGCCGTTTATTTCTAGTTTTTGTGCATCATTTTGAGCAGCAATAACCCTTGCCGATATTTTAATCAGTGTATCTTGAAAAACCGCTAATTTATTTGACGCCTGCTGCGCTTTTAAATTAAAGCTTAGCGTTCCAAAGATTAAAAGGATATAAAATCTGATAAGTTTCATACGATCAAATACGCAAAGATTCTGCAAAACCAAAAAATTATAATTTCTCTATAACAAGTGCACTTGCGCCGCCACCTCCGTTACAGATTCCGGCAACACCGATTTTTCCATCGTTTTGTGCCAATACCGAAAGTAAGGTAACTACAATTCTTGCACCCGATGCGCCAAGTGGGTGACCCAATGAAACAGCACCACCATTAACGTTAACCTGACTGCCGTTTAGTTCTAAAAGTTGATTGTTCGCAATGGAAACTACAGAAAAAGCTTCGTTAATTTCGAAAAAATCAACATGCTTAATATCGATATTGGCCTTCTGTAAAGCCAATGGAATTGCTTTTGAAGGTGCGGTTGTAAACCACTCCGGTGCTTGTTGTGCATCAGCATAGCCTAATATTTTGGCCAAAGGTGTTAAACCCAGTTCTTTTGCCTTATCGGCACTCATTAAAACCAATGCTGCTGCGCCATCATTTAAGGTAGATGCATTTGCTGCAGTTACGGTTCCATCTTTTTTGAAAACAGGTTTTAATGAAGGTATTTTATCAAATTTAACCGCCGTTGGCTCATCATCGGTATCAACTAAAGTAATTTCGCCTTTACGGTCTTTCACTTCTACAGCTACAATTTCGCCGGCAAATTTGCCCGAAGTTTGTGCTGCCTGTGCTCTTTTGTACGATTCTATTGCAAAATCATCCTGCGCTTCGCGGCTGATATTACATGCTGTAGCGCAAAGTTCGGCGGCAGATCCCATATGATAATCGTTATAAACATCCCATAGTCCATCTTTTACCAAGCCGTCCGTAATTTGCCCATGGCCTAAGCGATATCCGTTTCTTGCCTTATCCAGGTAATAGGGAACATTACTCATGCTTTCCATGCCACCGGCTACAATAATTTCATTATCGCCATTTGCAATACTTTGTGCTGCAAGCATAATTGCTTTTGTGCCCGAAGCGCATACTTTATTTATTGTGGTAGCAGGTAAATCTGGTAAACCTGCAAATTTTGCGGCTTGCGTGGCTGGCGCTTGCCCTAGGTTTGCAGATAAAACATTACCCATATATACTTCTTGGATCTGTTCTGGTTTTAATCCAGCTTTTTCGATAGCAGCCTTAATGGCAAAGCCACCAAGTTGAGTAGCAGAAAATTGAGCTAATGAGCCTCCAAAACTACCAATAGGCGTTCGCACAGCTGATACAATTACAACTTCTTTCATTTAAACTAAATTTTATGAATTTTTGGTTAGGCCGCTAAGTTATACATTTTAAATATTAAACAAAGCCCGCAGGTTTAATTCGAGGTTTTGATGTCTTTATTAGCCTCATTGAGAGCTAACGCCGTTCCAAAACCTGCGAGGTTTAAAAATAACGTTTAGAAAATGATTTTAGCCTATTCGAAAATAATAAGTTTTAATAGATTTTTGAAAGGTGCTGCAGTGATACTTAGGGGTGTTCAGTCCTGCTGTTCGCTGTAGCCCTCATACTTCGGGGCTGTCGCTACCATCCCTTAGGTTTGAGAAAGATTATCAAAGAATTAAATTTGACAAAGGAAACCTTAAAAGCAGAGGTGAACTATGCTGCGATCCAGACTTACGATCTAGAACCTGTAACAGACCTCTGCTTTTTAGTTGAACAAGAACCATATAGAATTTTAGTCTAGCGGACTATTAAGGGATTCAGTTTTATTCAACTTTAGGATTTCCATTTCACTTAACCGTAAAGTTATGAATTATGAACTATTTGTTGGAATAGATATTTCCAAATCAACCATCGATGTTGCTGTTGTTACACAGGCCTGTTTCGAGAAGCCCCTCCACCATGTTTTTAAGAACAGCTATGATGGCTTTGGCCTAATGCTGGAATGGCTTTCCATACATGGTATCGCGCTTAAGAAGGTTCTTTTCTGTTGCGAGCATACAGGTATTTATATCTGCCCCATAACCAACTTTATGCATGCAAATGATTTATCTATATGGGTTGAAAACGGGCTGCACATTAAGCGTTCCATTGGACTTAAACGGGGGAAATCTGATAAGGCTGACGCACAGGCAATCGCAAGCTATGCTTTTTCAAATCAGCACAAAGCCCGTCCTTACCTCCTTCCTTCGGCAACAAGCTCAAAACTCAAACACCTGCTGGCACACCGCGAACAGTTGGTAAGACACCAGACCTCTTTTAAATGCACCTGCTCAGCGCTTAAAGGATTTGATAGGGAGAACGCTGGCTATTGCATAGCCGATAGCCAGGAAATGCTTGCCCTTTACGCCGAACGGATAAAAAAGGTAGATATCGAGTTGGCAGCCTTAATAACAGAGGACCAGGAACTAAACGAACAGTTCAGCCTTGTGCAGAGCGTGCATGGGATCGGAAAGCAGACGGCTATGTTTATCCTGATCCATACTGAAGCCTTCGCTGCATTTTCAGACTACAGAAAGTTTGCGAGCTATTGTGGAATAGTCCCATTTCCACATAGCTCGGGGACGAGTATACGAGGGAGAAACCGGGTAAGCAACCTCGCCAATAAAAAACTAAAGGCGTTACTGACCATGTGTGCGCTAAACACGATAAAAAAAGATAACGAATTCAAACGATACTATGATCGAAAAAAAGCTGAGGGAAAAAACGCTATGTGTGTACTGAATGTGATAAAAAATAAGCTACTGAGCAGAGCTTTTGCTGCTGTTAAAAGAGGTACGCCATACCTCCTGGAGCCTGCTGCATAAATCTAAAGTAATGCTTCTCAGAAAAAAAACTTTTTATTTGCATAAACCATAGAATACAGGTTTAGGTTACTTGGGCTGGTGGTTCTTGGGCTGGGTTGTCTTTCTGGCGGCGATTACTCCCCTCCTTGTTTTAAGGAGGGGTGCCCGCAGGGCGGGGTGGTTAGCGTTAGGGATTGTAAGGGTTCAGTACCGATTCTATCGGTACCGGAGCAAAGCGAAGCCCTGCAAAGCCCGACCCTTGCGTAGCTTGGGGAACGCCCAAATATTAACAGACTTCCGAAGTTTGCTGATGCCCTGGGCCCTGGAAGCTTCGGAAGTCTTGCTTTCATTCTTCTTTTGTTTTACCTTTTTTTCTTGATTTTAAAGCCTGCGTGAGTAGAAACTCGATCTGTCCGTTCGTACTTCTAAACTCATCGGCAGCCCAGGTTTCTACTTCTTTTAATAAAGCAGGACTAATTCTTAATACAAAAGCTTTTTTATCTTTCTCCGCCATTCTTATTGTATCGCTTGTATATTATACCTCGTTTTTAAATTAATAAGGAACATTTGCAGTTCTTCTATCTTATTTGAGCTGAACAGAAGCTTTTTGCCATTTTTAAATTCAATCTGTAAACCTTTATCTTTATCGTTTAGGATATAGGCCTTGTCATTAAATTTAAACCAAAGCCTGCTGCGAACACCAAATCCGCCATAATCTCCTAGAGCATTATACTTGTTGATATAAACTTTCTCCATGTTGCCCCAACTCAATAGCTTCAGCTTGGTTTGGAATGGAAAATACTTGTAAGAAATGCCCTCAGTGCCAATATGTAAAGTCATTTTATTTTTTTGAAGCAGGTAAATAATCGCAAAAGGAAGAAGTATTGCCCAAAATGGGGCAAAATAATTGGCTTTTAAAGTCTCAAAGCTCATTCCTCCTTTATCAAAAAGTACAATACTCAGCACCATAACGGCATCAATAGCCAATAAAATATAAAGCCACCAAAGTTTTAAGCTTTGTTTTTCCTCAAATTCCATTGTGGCTAATTATATAGGGTTCCGGTGTTTACCACGGGTTGTACATGGCGGTCACCGCAAAGCACAACCAATAAATTGCTTACCATAGCAGCTTTACGCTCTTCATCCAGCTCAACAATTCCTTTTTGCGATAATTTCTCTAAAGCCATCTCTACCATACCTACAGCACCTTCAACTATTAATTTACGGGCCGCAATAACCGCTGTAGCCTGTTGACGCTGTAACATGGCACTGGCAATTTCTGGTGCATAAGCCAAATGCGAAATTCTGGCTTCTAAAACTTCAATGCCCGCGCGCGATAACCGTTCGTTCAGTTCGTTTTCTAAAAGTTCGCTCACCTTATCAGCACCATCTTTTAAGGTAATGCTGGTTTCTTCGCCTTCTGCATGGTCATAAGGGAAAATGTTAGCCAAATGCCTTACAGCGGCTTCACTTTGTATGTTTACGTATTGCATGTAATTTTCAACAGAAAACACTGCTTTGGCTGTTTCGTTTACTTTCCAAACTACCACAGCAGCAATTTCGATCGGGTTGCCCAGTTTGTCGTTAACCTTTAACTGCTGTCCGTTTAAATTGTTTGCTTTTAACGATAAGCGTCTTTTAGCGGTTAGGGGATTTACCCAGAAAAATCCATCAGCTTTTACTGTTCCGATATATTTTCCGAAAAGGGTGAGTACCATTGATTGATTGGGGTTGATGATTAAAAAGCCCGGGAATATTAAAAATATATCTATTGCCAGTAATATCCCTCCCCAGAGAAAAATTTCTGAAAAAAAACAGAAAATAGAAGCGCCCAGCAATGCAATGCATAGTGCGAATGTTAGATAGCCAGATGGCGGATTAATAATTTTTTCTTGATACATAATTGATATTAATTTGATATCATAAAGTAAAATATAAAATCTGGTAATTGCAAACAAAACCTGTAAAATGTATATTAGATAAAAATGCTATTTTTGACAATACAATAATTACATCGTTTTGGCCAAAATCAAAAGAAATTCACACAAGATCCTTTACCGGAAGTATTCATCAAACCTAAAATATGTGATGATGATATTTACCGTTTTCATTATTACGTTATTCTTACCCAAACAGCCCCGGTTTAGATATGAGTTTGAAAAAAATGCGGTATGGAAAAACAAGGACCTGATTTCGCCCTTCAGTTTTGCTATTTTAAAAACCAACCCACAGGTTAGTGCCGATAAAAAGAATGCACTAAAAGATATTTTGCCAGTTTACCAATTCGATAGGGGCATTACGGCAAATGCTTTGGAGGAGTTTGCCAACGAGTTTGATGTGAAATGGAAATCTAAGCAACTTAACGAAAAAGATAAGGACGCATATAAAAGCGCTTCCTATAAATTGCTGCAAAACATTTACGAGAAAGGGATTATTGGTTTAAATGTGAAACATCAGGCAGGAGGGAAGAACTATGACTTTTCTTTACTTGAAAACAATGTTGCCCAGGAAAAGAATACGCAGGATGTTTTTACCGCAGAATCGGCCCTGAAGTTTTTTAAAGATAATTTTAAAGCCCCCAATCAGGTAATGGGCGATCTGGTTGCAAACCTTGCCATTGATCATATTACGCCGAACATCGTATTTGATGAGCGGCTGACCCAAACTATACAGGATAATACGCTTAACAATATCTCTACTACCAAGGGGATGGTTCAAAAGGGAGAGCTTATTGTAGCGAAGAATGATGTTATTGATGAAGAAATTTATCAGAAACTAGAATCGTATAAAGCAACCTACGATGCACAAAGCAAAACAATTGGTAGCAGGGCATTGGTTTATTTGGGGCAGGTAATATTGGTTGGCTTTATACTCGCCATTTTAATGTCGTTCCTTTTTCTTTTCCGGAAGGATATTTTTGCCGATAACCGTCAGCTTTCTTTAATCCTGATTGTTACCACGGGGATGTTACTGGCATTAACCTGGGCCATTAAAATGGAAATCCCAAGTTTGTACTATATTCCGTTTTGTGTAGTGCCCATTATCATCAGGATCCTGTTCGATACCCGTTTGGCGCTTTACCTCCATATGCTGGTGATTTTAATTGCTGGTTTTTTTGTGGCCAATAGCTTCGAGTTTGTGTTTTATCAAGTTACTGCGGGCATGGTTGCCATATTTAGTATAAAAAACTTTGTTAAGCGCGAAAGATTCCTGGTTTCGGCCTTATTTATTCTTTTGGCCTATTTGGTTTCTTTTGTAGGTATTGCCCTGCTTCGTGAAGGATCTTTCCGCGAAATAGAATGGATGAATTTTATTCCTTTCGTTTTTAGTGTACTTTTATCTCTTTTAGCTTACCCTTTAATTTATCTGTTCGAACGCATTTTTGGTATCACATCAGATGTGGCCTTAATTGAGCTCACCAATACCAATAATAAACTCTTAAGGGAGCTTGCCTTTAAAGCGCCTGGAACGTTTCAGCACTCTTTACAGGTGGCAAACCTTGCAGAGGCCGCGATATTTAAAATTGGGGGCAATTCGGTGCTGGTAAGGGCAGGCGCTTTATATCATGATATCGGAAAGGTAGATAATCCACAATATTTTATCGAGAACCAGAATACCGCCGTTAGTCCGCACGATAAACTACCGTATGAACAAAGTGCGCAGATTATTATTCAGCATGTGCATAAAGGAATTGAGATTTTAAGGAAGAACCAGATTCCTGAAGCGATTATTGATTTTATCAGAACACACCATGGAAATACCCGGGTTGATTATTTTTATCAGTCTTTTTTGAAAAATACGCCTGAAAAATTCGTGGACGAAAACATTTTCCGTTACCCTGGACCAATACCTTTTAGCAAAGAAACTGGTGTGTTAATGCTCGCAGATTCGGTCGAAGCTGCCTCAAGAAGTCTGAAAAATCCCGATGCGCAGAACATAAATGACATCGTTGAACGGATAATTAACTACAAATTGGAGCAAAATCAGTTAGATGATTGCGATTTAACGTTAAAAGATATTGAGACTATCAAATTGATATTCAAGACGATGCTTATGAGTATCTATCATGTGCGTATAGATTATCAACAAATTTTGTAATTTTTTTTTGTTGGATAACTTGTTTTACTATATTTGCAGACCTCAAAACAACGCCGGTAGGGCAGAAAATAGAGGATAAGGAGAGGTGCCTGAGTGGCCGAAAGGAACAGTTTGCTAAACTGTCGTACTGGTAACGGTACCGCGGGTTCGAATCCCGCCCTCTCCGCAGAGAATAAAAAAAATGCA
The DNA here is from genome assembly GCF_049913135.1 of Pedobacter sp. R-06. Lineage (NCBI taxonomy): Bacteria > Pseudomonadati > Bacteroidota > Sphingobacteriia > Sphingobacteriales > Sphingobacteriaceae > Pedobacter > Pedobacter sp. R-06. The sequence goes on from NZ_CP183977.1 coordinate 1,868,352, forward strand.
AATAAAAATGGAATTATCAATTTAAAACCGTTTCTTTGCAATCCCTTCGAAAAAGGGAAATAAAAAAGAAGATACCAAGTTCGGGATGTAGCGTAGCCCGGTATCGCGCCTGCTTTGGGAGCAGGAGGTCGTAGGTTCGAATCCTGCCATCCCGACAAAAAGTTGATCCACTTTTAAAACAGGATTAAAAGATCGATACCAAGTTCGGGATGTAGCGTAGCCCGGTATCGCGCCTGCTTTGGGAGCAGGAGGTCGTAGGTTCGAATCCTGCCATCCCGACAAAGACAGATACAAATTGTGTCAAAAACCCTCTAAATGGTTCATTTAGGGGGTTTTGTTTTTTTATTCGGCATAGTTTGGGACAAAGAATATCAGATATTTTTTTACCAAATCCAGTACCAGATTTTTCTATTTAATATTGTCTTTCAACAAAACTGAAATTTTATTGCAAATAATTTTTTTGGATAAACCGACCAGGTCTACCGCTCTTTTTGCTGTTTTTTGGTAGTGGATTTGGTAAAAAAAATAGGAGAAGATTTTATGAAATCTAACCACAGTTTTAGCGTAAATTTCTTCGTTAGGCGCGATAGGGAGGCGTTTGGCAAGGTTCCTTTGTATGTAAGAATTACTGTTGATGGCAGAGTTATTTGTTTTGCTGCCAAGAAATCTATTGAGCTCTCGCAATGGGATCAGAAAGCGCAGCGAATAAAAGGAAATTCCATCGAAAACAATTCTGCACGGGATCGAATGAGACAGCTTACTAATGAGATTAGCACCGCCTATGATGAGCTTCGCTTTCAAAAGGAAGTAATTACTGCTGAAAAAATCAGGGCTAAGGTAGAAGGTGAAGATCAAGGCAAAAGTTTGAAGGATCTGATTAAGTATCATTTTGATCAGCCCGGCAAGCTATTGTCGGCAGGGACACTCAAGAACTACTATTCAACAGAAAGGTTTCTATTGGAATTTCTTAAAAAGAAAAAGTTCACGGATATCCAGTTGTCGAAAATTGATTTTAAGTTTCTTACGGACTTCGGTATCTATCTTCGAACTAAAACGCCAGATAAAGGGCAGAGGGTGTGTACTAATAATACTGTTATGAAGCACATGGAGCGATTTCAAAAATTGATGGGACTAGCATTGAGGTTTGGATGGATTCTACGAGATCCCTTTATTCACTTTACAAGAAAAGTGATTACTAAGGATAGAGATTGTCTTGATGATATTGAGCTTAAGCTTATCCGGGATGTAGAACTTCATGATGCTGTTCAGTTAGTAGTAAGAGATATGTTTATCTTTAGTTGTTTTACCGGTTTGGCTTATGGTGAAATCAGTAGCTTGGCTTTGCATCATATCAATACTGACAGCGAAGGAGGTATTTGGCTAATTATGCAGCGTCAGAAGACCTTTCATAGCACAGAGCGCAGCTTTCACGTTCCGGTGTTACCAATTGCACTTGAACTCATCCAGAAATATAAAACATCTCCAGATTCCTTAAACCGCGGAACATTATTTCCCTGTCCTACAAACCAGTATACCAACAAAAATCTAAAGTTGATTGCAGAAAAAGCGGGTATAGCCAAAAAGCTAACTTTTCATATTGCCAGGCATACATTTGCAACAACAGTAACGCTGGAGAAAGGAATATCGATAGAAAGTGTTTCCCATATGCTTGGACATTCAAGCATCCGTACCACACAAGTTTATTCAAAGGTAAAGCAGAAAAAAGTTGCAAGCGAAATGAAGTATCTTATGATGGCTCAACAGGTCTTTTCAAAATAATTTATTCATCTAACCTTTGTAAATGAGTAAGAAACGATTTTAGGAAAAAGGGTTAATACTCTTTTCCTAAAATCAAAGATTTGTGTTTACGCTATGTATGAGCATTCTAATAGATCTTCGGAGGGTATATTTTGTTATCTGCTTTATTATTATAGCATGGAGCCAAAGGGAGTCGAACCTAACGGTTTATATATCTGTAAAACAGTTTTTTATAATTGATTTCCTGCTCTAAGGTACCAAAAACTCACCTTTATTTTTTTGAATGCAAATTCTTAATTTAAAGATACGAAAGTGATTAGAAATTCAAAATTATAGGCTAGTTTGATACAGTATCTTGGCCTTTAGATTTAATATGTTTTCTAGATTAGTGCTCGTAACAAGACAATCAACGAACATTTTTATTAAAGATTGAAGCGGATTGCGGATCTGAAAATTCCTTAGAAATGAGTTGAAAAAATGATATCAAATTTTTAGAGTTAGACGTATTTACACTTGTTTTCTGGGAGGGGTCGAGCCCCATCAGCGACCCAATGGTTGGTTATTCTTTAAGGATAACCAACGATTTTCAAAGTATTTGTCATAGCTTAAGGATTAACATTTACTTTCAAACATATTTTGAATTTTTCCCTCCTTATTCTACCACACATTTTGAAATAATAGAGGTTTTAAAAATGGTGATCATTAGAGCTAATTGATCATAGTAAAAAATGCTTAATAACCTTAGCAGTAGAAGCTGGGAATTAATACTTCTCTATGAAATGGAAAACAGGTTTGGTGGTATGAGCATGCCTAATCCAAGATGATCAAAGATATTGTTACAATTAATTTTAACTGTATTCCTTCCAGACTATCGGTTATCAGTACCGAAACCCCAAATCGGCTTCAAAAAAAAGGTATTTAGCCATTTCATGATGCATATTCACTAAATCTATTTGGTTATTTCATATCTTCGTGTATTGAAGCTTTGAAATCTTGAGTCGACATATATGAGGAGAGCTTTTTTATATATCATCCTATTTTTACCGGTTATATTCGCACAGGCACAAACAAGTGAGCTGGATGAACTAACTATGCCCGTCTTAAGACAAAAGCTCGCCGCCAGCAAGGAGGATACAACAAGGGTAAAGTTACAACTTGCTTTGGGACATCTGATGTTCTCGAAATCTATAAAGGGACAAAAGGATATCGATTCGGCGATTATGTTTGCCGCACAAGCCCAATCGCTCAGCAGTCGCCTTAATTTTCAATTCGGGATTATTAATTCAATGCTTTTAAAGTCAGAAATTTCTTATAACAAGGGAGACGGGGCAGGGGGGGTAAAGGCCGCGAAGAATGCGCTTGCTTTTTCGCGTCAGCATAACAATAGTGATGGGGAGGCGAGGTCATATCATATGATTTCCAAGTACTTTAACACAGGTTCCCCGGCTGAGCTTCGTACCAGGATTTGGTATAATGATAAAGCTATCGCAATATTCAGGAAAAATAAAAACAACCATTCCCTTGCTGATATGCTGACGGTGAATGCAGACATGTTGTTTCAGGCTGACCGCACCACAGAAGCGCTTAGATTCCTGTTTGAAGCGTTGAATTTGGGAAAGGGAGTAAGCAGGAGAACTATAGAGGGAATCTACTGGAATATTGGCAGGACTTCATTTAGACTGGGCGATTATGAAAATGCTTTAAAATATACTTTGCTGGCCCGTGAAACTGCGAGGGAGGTTAAGGATACAACAACGCAGGTGTGTACTATTAATTTTTTTATTGCTTCCTGTTATATAAAGAAACAGGATTATAACCGCTCGATGCCATATTCTAAAGAGGTGATCAGTATGGCCAAAAGGTACAATGATGAGGGCTTTGTGCGTTCGGGAGCTTATCAGCTGGCCCTGGCATACAGCCATACCAACCAACTCGCTAAAGCGTTAACCTTACTTAATGAAATGAAAAGCCGCCCGGGCGGCTTTTTGAAAAACATAGCACTCAACATAGAGTTCATAAATACCCTGACTTATGCAAAACATTTTCAGCAAGCTAAAGAATATGTAACCGAACTGGAGCGCGTGTTACCAAAGATTTATCCGGAGAACATCCAGCATATAATGAACGTCCACAATGCGCTTGCATATTATTATTCAGAAACAGGGAAAGTAAACAAGGCTTATCAGCATACAGAATTGTATGCGCATTTGGCACATAAACTAAATTATTCTGCGGGTATCCAAACTGCCGAATACCGGTATTACCAGCTGGTTTCGCTCAAAGGGGATAAAAAGTCTGCCTTGGCGCACTTTCAGAAGGAAAAAGCGATTAAAGATTCGATAGATAATGTTTCAAAAGCATATCAGATATCCCTGCTGCACATTGAAAATGCAGCCTTAGAAAAAAACAGGCATATTGAGTCGCTTACCAAGGACGCGCTGATTAAAGATATTAAAATGAAGCGAAATGAACTTAGTCAACGGGCGACCTTTGGCGGGATAATTGTGCTGCTGATCGTTACTGCACTTATCTATAGCCGCTACCGTTTAAAGCAGCGGAGTAATGCAATGCTATTATCACAAAAATTAGAGATCGATGAGCAAAATAATGTGCTTAAACACCTGGTATCATCTAAAAATCAGCTTCTTGTAGAGAAAGATTTGCTTTTGAAGGAAGTAAACCATAGGGTAAAGAACAATTTGCAGATTGTGATGAGCTTATTGGCGTCTAAATCTGTTTATTTATCCAGCGAAAGTGCACAGCAGGCGATTTTGGACAGTCAGAACAGGGTTCGATCCATAGCCCTCATCCATGATCAGTTATATAAAACAGATAATGTTACACAAATTAATCTCGCCCTCTACATTAAAGAATTAGTGGATTCTTTTGATAACTTCTTAAACAATGATGTTAACAATATTAAGATAGTGTGTGAGATTGATGACCTTATGCTTGATGTTTCACAGGCAATACCAATAGGTATAATATTAAATGAAACAGTGACTAATGCATTAAAGTACGCATTTCCAAATCACCAAAAAGGCACAATAAGTATTTGTGTAAAGCAGGTAAAAACGTTTGTAGAAGTGGAAATAAGCGATAATGGTATTGGGCTGCCAATGGACTTCAGCTTATCAAATGTTAATACACTAGGAATTAATCTTTTGGAAGGATTAACAGCACAGCTTGGAGGGTCATTTCGCATCAAAAATAATAACGGATTGACTATATTTCTAAGATTCCCCATGAATTCTTCACGTCAACTTGCATACAGCGGCTTGGCTAATGAGTTGGCGTATCAATAGGAGTTTTTAGGAATGTAATACTTATTATAGTAGTAACAAGTTATAGTAGTAACAAGCTATTACTAATTGATAAGTCATTCTAAAAGGTTCAGCGAAACATGCAAAATGATTTAAATTGTTCATTTGGAATCCATTTTACGCTTTAAAGGGGCTTCTTTGGTTTGTGTAGGATCCGGACCAAAAATCGAATCCATCCAATCAAATTTCCCACATTCATCAACAGGTCGAAACTTATTTTAAGAATTTCTTTTCCGTTTTCAAGGATATGATGAAATCTCAGGTTTGCTGGGGCGATAAATAATCCTGTCTCCGAATATTTAATTTTAACAATTTTGATTCCAATGTTGTAGGCTTGATCCCAAGCAATTCTGCAGCACCATTTTGTCCCCTGATTCTACCTTTCGCTATCTTAAGCACCGAAATTATATAGGCACGTTCTGTCTCCATCTGAATGTACTTAACATCATCCATTGTCTCGATTGCGTTGATATTAGGACTGCTAGTCACTATGTCAATGAGAGGTTGCTTTAAATTCAATTTACTTTTTTCATCGTTTAGGATTATAGAACGCTCTATGATATTTTCCAATTCCCGTACATTGCCGGGCCATTGGTATCCATCCAATTGTTCCATCATTGATTCTTCGACTTGCGGTATCTGCTTATTAAATTCTTTACAGAACTTATGGATAAAGAAGCTTACGAGTGCAGGAATATCACTTTTCCGCTGCCGCAGTGGAACAATCGTTATTGGAAATATGTTCAGACGATAATATAAGTCCAGCCTGAACTTGCCTTGGGCTACTTCTTTCTCCAGATTACGGTTTGTAGCGGCAACCACGCGTACGTCAACTTTAAATGGTGCATTGCTCCCAACGGCACTTACTTCTTTTTCCTGTAATACCCTAAGCAGTTTTACCTGCATATCTAGAGGCAATTCTCCAATCTCATCTAAAAAAATAGTTCCACCGTTTGCTAGTTCAAACTTCCCCTTTCTTTTTTCACTTGCGCCAGTAAATGCACCCATTTCGTGCCCAAATAATTCCGATTCAATAAGGGCAGCAGGTATCGCTCCGCAATTCACCTGAACGAATGGCTTGTCTTTCCGAGGGGATAGATTGTGAACGGCGCGCGCAATTTTTTCTTTACCCGTCCCGCTCTCTCCGAGGATTAAGACTGATGTGTTGTATGGCGCTACCTGAATGGTTAGATCTAAGGCAGCGAGTAGCAGAGAATGACTGCCAATTATACCTTTAAATTCTTGGCGCTCCATAAGTTTTACCTCATTATTAGCAGGCGCCGGCGAGATTTCGATGTCGGGAGAAATTACAGGATAGAACATTTTCTCAGTCACATTAGTCAGGGATTTGGTGAAAAGTTCTAATACTCCGGCGTGTTTCTGGGTGTATAAGTCTCTTTGTCGACTATAGAATCCATAAGAGAATTCAATCCCAGCGCTAATCTTTAACTTCAAAAATAGGTTAGATTCCATTTTGAAGAAATCCATCCAGATGCTTTCACCCGCATTTGTAGAATTTCGATTAATCTCAATATCTTCAGCGAAATGTGGCCAGTATTCAGTTTCTCCACTGGTTCTAAGCATTTTACTGGCCTGAGATTGCTTAGGGTTCTGAGCATCCGATAACTCAGTTTCAATGATGAATTGGTATTCACTGAAACCTGTCCTCAGATAGCCACAATTTATGTAACCACCCTCAGTATTAGCCCGGGTAACAATTAAATCGAAAGGAATTAAGGTTCTTAATGCATGACAAACCTTTAATAATTTTTGTTTTGCATCTGATTTTTCGTTACTTATATCCAGTAACTGTTTTTGTACGGATACTTCCTGTAAGAGCCTGGCCTCAACATTATTTTTCTGCCGATACCATGCGATATCAAGGGTAACGATTAAGTCCTTCTCCCTGAAGGGTTTTACCAGAAATCCATAGGGGTCCGTTTTTTTTGCTTCTTCTAATATGGCCTGGTTGGAGTTGGCTGAGAGATACACGAAAGCAATATGCTGTGCACTTAATATTTTCGCTAAATCTATTCCCGAGCGTTCGCCATCAAGCATAATATCCAGCAAAACAATATCCGGCTTCTGCTTCTGTAACTGATCCAACGCTTCCTCCACCGATATTGCAATGCCGATTATACTGTAACCTGCTTTTGCTAAAATTAAACGAAGATTATTTGCAACAACATATTCATCTTCTACGATGAGCACTTTTTTGGCCATGACGATAGGTTTAGCTAAATGTTTTTTTCTGGCTTAATGAATTTAATTTTGATTTGAACGCCGTTATTATTTTCAATCTGAAATGTACCTTTTAATTGTCTGGCTAGTCCTTGCATTAAGTCCAGCCCCAGAGAATTCAAGGGTGATTTATCGATGCCTTCTGGTAATCCGGTTCCATTGTCCGCAATAAAAAGCAAAAGATGATTTGGTCCTTCTTGCCCTAAAGCGATATCAACGATTCCGGGTTTGCTGTTTAGGAATGCATATTTAATGGAATTCACTATACTCTCAGTTATAATAAGACCCAAAGGAATTGCCTGGGCAACATCCAGGTGCAATTGTTCGATCTTCTGGTTAAAAATAATTCTGTTGTTATCATCAAAACTGTCACGAAGATAATAAACAAGTTCATTAATATATTCAGGCATGTATATAGTTGATACATTATCTTCCTGATATAACTTTTGATGAATCATCGACATTGCCTGCATTCTGCGTAGGCTATCGTTGACCGCCAGAATTGCAGCATCATTATCAAGATAGGTGGTTTGCGAACTCAACAAGCTGGTAACCATCTGAAGGTTATTCTTGACCCGGTGGTGGACCTCTTTAATTAACCATTCTTTCTCTTTCAAAAGCTTATCTTGTTCGGTATTCATACTTTCCAGGTAAGCATTTTTCTGATCCAATTCGCGCTGGCTTTCTTCAAGTTTCCGGTTGGTTTTTTGTTTAAGCCGGTATCGGCTAAAGATAAGTGCGGTGATTATGGCCAGTAAAACGGCCGCGGCAGTTATCGCTTTTTGCATCAACTGCGTACGCTTCATTGCGTCATCCTTGGCCTGCCCCGCTTTGGTAAGGGTATCAATATCGTTATTCTTTTTCTCCGTATCGTTTTCGATTTGCAAAAGCGATACCTGATAAGCTTTGGTAACGTTTTCTATTGAGTCTTTAATTTCTTCGGATAACAAATGGTGCTTAATGGCAGATTTATAATTGCCCTGCAATGAATCCAGTTTATAATACATGTTTTCTACCGACCTGATGCCTATAGGGAAATTGAAGGATCTAACAACTGCTTCGTACTTGTCTGCATATTGATAGGCAAGTTTTATCTGTCTGGTATCAATGTAGTGGGTGGCTAGAAAATTATATGCCGTAATCCTATTGTTAAAATTGTCTGGCGGTATCTTTTTGAGCAGACGCGTTACCTCGCCTGCATAAAATGCTGCCTGTTTATACTTTTTTGCATGGTTAAGGTTGTCCAAGAAGTAGGTCATGATATAAAGAGAATCCGCATCATTCTTTGCATATTGCCAAATATTTCTCAAGAATTTGAGGGCGTCATCAAATTTATTGACTCTGGTATAGTTAAAAGCAGCAGAGATGGATATTGTAAAAATATAATCTGAATCTTTGTAATGCTTCGCGATTTCAAGCGCCTTTAACGTATACGGGAGCGCATTCCTATAATCCTTCATATAAGTATATATGGTTGAGGTAGTGAAATTGATACTGGCAACGGTCAAGGTCGTGTCATTGACTGCTTTTGCAGATTTAATCGCAAGAAGCGAGTATTTCAAAGCGCTGGGAAAATCGCCAAGTTCATTCAGTGTTCGGCCTATAAGCCAATATATTCCCTGAATGGACTTATTCCCGATCGATTTGTTAACATTGATGGCCTCGAACAGTATTTTTATCGCTTCCATATGTTGTCTGTTTAGCAATAACATTTCCGCATCACCTTGTAAAGACGAGGCAAGCCGATAAAAATTTTGCGTTTTTCTAAAAATATCACTTGCTTTTCGGTAGTATTCCATTCTCTTAACCAGTTGTTCCGGTTTAGATATAGCGTAATGCTGGCCAATTACGATATACGATTCGGCAATTCCCACCTCCTCACCAATTTTGGTAGAATATGCTAGGGCCTCTTTTGCAGTTTTAAGACCTGCGTCAGGCTCATTTTTTTTATTTAAGCTGAGTGCCCTTAGCAAGATAGCGTTAATGATGCCTTTAGAATATCCAATCCTACGACTTAAGTGCTCTGCGTCCGTTGAAAACCTCATCGCAGCGTCTATTTCACGACTTCCACCACCTGGTTTGACCAACAATACTCTCCCAAGCGCGATTTTCAGTTTTATTTTTATCGTATCCGGATTCTGCCTGGAAAGCCTTCTCTTCAGTTCTGACACAGAAAGTTCTTCGAGGCTGGTGTTTTGAGCCATTACAGAAATATTAGAGAGGGTAAACAGCATCAGCAGGCTAAAAATTTTCATAAACATGTAATGTTCTTTGGGTTATTCAAATTACGGCATAGGCTGGCGAAAGCCATCAAAACGACAGTTATAGTATTTATCAGGATTATAATAAATAAAGCGACGGAGTCTTTAATCGATATCGATCTATCAACAAAATAATAGCATTTATGAAAATCATTATTTCTGTTTGTTCAGCTGTAATCTGACCTTCATGCATTTAAATAGGACATTTACATAATGCTAAATTAATTGCCATGATTAGACTACATATATTTTTTATTCTCGCTTTCTTATTAGCCATTACCGCAGTCAAAGGCCAGAATCAGAAATTGGATTCGGTAACAATAATACCTGTGGCAAAATATGATAGTGTAGGCAGATTGCACCGAAAAGTTTTTGGTGAAAACTATCGAAAAGATTATGCCCGTCCTATCAAAGTTCCTTTGATCAGGCTTTCGCGGATATCGGGTGGGCTTACCGCTATTCAAGCCGGAGGAGGGAACCAGTCTAAGACGCTAAGGCTTAGGGAAGCCACAGGCAAGGAATGGACGCTGAGATCCGTACAGAAATTTCCTGCTGTCTTGCTTCCAATTCCATTCAGGGAAACATTTCTCGTGGGAATTTTAGAGGATAATATGTCTGCTCAACACCCTTTTGGAGCCCTTGTTGTTCCTGTGTTGGCACAAGCAGCCGGGATACCTCACAGTAATCCCGTGATCGGAGTTGTTGCGCAAGAGGTTGGTCTAGGGATTTACGCAAAGGATTTTGCAAATACACTTTGCCTTTTAGAAGAGCGGGAACCTATGGGTAAATCAGATAACACTGAAAAAATGTTGAAGAAAATAGCAAACAGTTATCAAAATTGGGTAAACTGGCAAACCTATTTAAAGGCCAAGGCTTTAGATGTACTATTAGGTGACTGGGATAGGCATGAGGATCAATGGCGTTGGGCGGTGGATGCGAAAGCAAATGGCATTGAATACACTCCGGTGCCACGTGACCGGGATCAGGTTTTCTACCGCTCGGATGGTATCGCGCAGCGGCTTGCACAGTCCAGCTGGCTATTGCCAATGATGCAGGGTTATGAAAGAGATATTCAGAATGTAAACTGGTTCTTATGGGAGGGAAGAAATCTAAACTCACAGATATTTTCCGGTGTCAGTCAGCTGCAATGGAAGAATACCATCAGTGAATTTTGTGCTGTCATGACAGATTCGTTACTTGCTCAGGCACTACTTAAACTTCCGGACTCGACAGATCCAGATAGCAGATCACAGATACTAACGCAAATGAAAAAGCGGCGAAATGCACTCCCTTATTTGATGGATCAATATTATTGTTTCTTTAACAAAATCGTGGATGTGCCGCTTAGTGATCAGGATGAACGGGTTAGCCTGGTAGAAAAAAGTAATGGATATATGCAGCTTGTTGTTTCCAGACCCGGAATGGGGGAGACCGCTTCAGCGCAAATCCTCCAGCGGGAATTTGATCCGTCGATCACCAGAGAGTTGCGCATATTTCTTCGGGAAGGAAAGGACAGTGTTTTGATGGAATCGGGTGATTCAAGGATTAAGGTTCGTTTGATTGGAGGTTCTGATATAAAACATCTAAAGGTTCAATGGAAGGGTAAATCATTAATTTATTATGGGAAGCCGCAGGATGATATTGCAGATATGAATCACCGTATGAAAACGAGATTGTCTGCCGATACGTCTAATTTTACCTATTTTGCAACTAATCTTTATTCTCGAAAATTAACTCTTGCTAATTTCGGATTTAACGTGGATGATGGTGCTATGATTGGTGTATCGCACAGATTTACAGTACCGGGTTTTAGAAAACAACCTTTTGCAAGCACGCATTCATTTTCTGCCTTATATGCATGGAATACTTCAGCATTTAACGTGCATTATTTGGGTGAGTGGCTGAATGCTGTTGAAAACAATGATCTGCTTATCGATCTAAAAGTAAATGCCCCAAATAATGCGCGTAATTATTTTGGCGCTGGGAATGAAAGTGAATTCGATCGGAAATCTTCGCCTGTTAGTTTCTACCGCGCACGGTTTGATCTCCTTACTTTAAAAGCTTTGATAAGGAAGCGCTGGGGGGATAATAATTTTTCATTCGGGCCATTGTTTCAATATTTTCATTATTCGGATTCAAACAATAAAGAAAAATTCATTAATGGTTATCTGGCGAAAAACAATTCCAACAGGCCAGTTAGTCTGAATAATTTTCAGATTGGCACAATATTCCAATTGTATATAGATAACAGGGATAAGAAAATCCTCTCACAGTCCGGAACAATTTTCAAATCAAACCTTGAATTACTGACTGGGTTTGGACCAAGCGCCAGTCGTGTCGGCGTACTGAACTCTGAATTTACATTGTTTTTTAAACTGAATAAAACAGGAACTGTTGTTTTCAGCAATCGCCTGGGTGCGGGGCTCAGTGCAGGAAGACCTGAATTTTTCCAGTTGCCATATTTAGGGGGAACGGATAATTTAACCGGCTATAGAAAATTTAGGTTCACAGGTGATTACAGTGCGTTTAATAATGCCGAAGTCCGGATAAAATTAGGGGAGTTTTTAAGCTACATCCTTCCTGGGGAGTTTGGGCTTAATACAATGTATGATTGTGGTAGGATTTGGGAACGAGGTGAGCATAGTGACCGGTTACATCATGGTGTTGGCGCCGGGCTCTATTTTGCTCCGGCATCTTCTGCGCTAATTAATTTAATTGCTGGATATTCAAATGAAGGCTTTTATCCTACACTTTCCCTCAAAACCCGATTATAATGAAAACGATAATTGACGTTAAAAACATAATTCCTTTTTTTTTACCCCGTGTCGACGCAGACCTTAGGTTATGCTGTTGAAGTAAAATATAAAATCTGAACTGAATATATCTAGCGCTATAGGTTTTTTCGGGGTCGTATGAAAACGATTATCATTTTATGTAATCCCCACTTTGTTGAGGCAAAAGCGCTGAAAGCTTTCCAACCTCGATTTGCTGATTCTTTGGCTTTAGCTATGATATTTCAAAAATTGTTCCTGTTGCTATTTATCACTTCAATAGTATTTGCTATCAGTTTTCTGATTGCTGAATTCGCTTTCTGTCAAGATAAATTCAATAGGTTTACATCATACAATCACAATCATGTGGTATTATAGCTAATCAAAATAATATGAAAAAAATAGGAATAAACGGCTTAGGCCGTATCGGAAGGGCATCTTTAAAATTAATCATGGAAAGTGATCATTTAGAACTGGTTGCAGTAAATGATCTGATGAGTATTGAAAATGCAGTATACCTCTTGAAGTATGATAGCATTTACGGTCGTTATGAGCGGGAGATTACACACAGTGAAAATACGGTTTATATCGGCGATAAATCCTTTCATTACAGTTCAGTGCGTGACATCTCGGATTTGCCTTGGAGTGAATTTCAGGCCGAGGTGGTAATCGAAAGTACGGGGCTATTCACAAACCGGGCCGACGCAGAAAAGCATCTGGCTTCCGGAGCAAAATTCGTTGTCATATCAGGGCCGACAAAAGATACCCCTACAATTGTTCACGGGGTGAATACCGATGAAGGTAAGGTTAATATCTTCTCCTGTGCAAGCTGTACCACAAATAATATAAGTCCGATTATCGAAATTTTAGGTCGCAGAATCGGGATTAAAAAAGCGATTTTAAACACCACTCATGCCTATACCGCATCACAGACATTGATGGATGCTCCCTCGAAAAAAGAACCCAGAATGGGCAGGACAGCAGGAATTAATCTGGCGCCCGCTGCAACAGGGGCAGCGATAGCAACTACAAAAGCACTTCCACAGTATGCCGGTAAATTTGATGGTGTTGCAGTTAGGGTCCCGGTTTCTGTCGGATCTATTTCTGATGTCACATTTATTTCTGAAAGGCCCACAAGTGCCGAAGAGATCAATGAGATTTTGATAGAGGAATCCTTATCGTCAAGGTATAAAGAAGTGGTTGGTACAACAGATGAACCGCTGGTTTCCACCGATATTATAAAAAGTCCCTTAGCCTCAATAGTGGATTTGGCCATGACCAGGGTTGTAGATGGTGATTTGGTAAAAGTGATGTCCTGGTATGATAATGAGTGGGGATTTACGAATCAAATGATCAGACAGATTGGTGCCTTATAAAAAAAATAAAGCTTAAATTTAAACTATGAACTACGCACAGCTCGCATTTACGGATGCAGTTAAAAATCTACAGGAGAAGCTCGGTAGCCGGCTGAGTTATGACCGCATGGAAAAAAGAAGCTTTATAGATGGACTTACCGATTCTGAAATTGACTTTATAAGTGATATAGATAGCTTTTATATTGCCTCATTTGGGGAAAATCAATATCCATACATCCAGCATAGAGGAGGCCCCAAAGGTTTTATTAAGGTTATCGATAAAGGTACAATCGGGATAGTTGATTTTACAGGGAACAGGCAGTACATTACTGCAGCTAATATTTCCAGGAATCCAAATGTTTCACTTATTCTTCTTTCCTACCCGCTGAAAGCACGGCTAAAAATATATGCGAAAGCTGAGGTTGTTGAAATCGATAAAAACCCAAGGCTTTATGAGCTATTGAAACCTGAGGCATATAAACATAAACCGGAATGGATGTTGACATTCAAAATATCCGCTTACGACTGGAACTGCCCACAACATATCGTTCCAAAATATACCCTTGAAGAGATCGAGGAACTTTTAAAACCGCAAAAAGCATACATAGAGCGGCTTGAACAGGAAATCAAAAGATTAAAAGAGATTTAATAATGAAAAGGCCGGACATTTTTATGTGCCCGGCCTAATTCTTTTATTTTAATTCTTTCAGAAAGCTCTGTATCAAAGCGGCTACTTCTTCACCGCTTTCCTCCAACAGAAAGTGTCCGCCGTTAAAGAGGTGAACTTCTGCTTTTGGTAAGTCTTTCTTATAGGCGGTCGCTCCGGCACCCGGGAATATTTTATCATTCTTTCCCCAGACCAAAAGTGTTGGCGGCTGATGCTTGCGAAGGTAATTTTGCCATTCCGGATACTTTGGGAAATTATTTTCATAGTCTCTGAAAAGCACCTTTTGGATGTCTTTTATGCCCGGCTGCTCAAAAAAGAAATGATCCATATTATAACTGTCAGGACTGATTCGCTCGGGTTGGGATGCGCCATATAGGTACTGTTCCTTTATTCCTTCTAAACACATCATGTAATTCGCCGCTGCTTTAAGGCCTTCAGTATCCTTTGCCGCACTTAAAGCACCTATTTTCTGAACATCAGGCCCAATTCCTTCCATATACATATTGGCGTTTTGGATGATCAATGCCTTAATCAATTCGGGCCTGCGGCTCGCAATCCGAAATCCAATCGGACCACCATAATCCTGCAGGTAAAAGGTAATGGACGTTAACTTAAGGTTATCTATAAATTTTTCAACAATCTCCGAAAGATGGTCGAATGTGTAATTAAATGTCTCAGGAGACGGACTGCTGCTCATTCCGAAGCCAGGATAATCGGGCGCAATTATGTGGTAGTCCGGCGCCAGTTTTGTGATTAGATTCCTGTACATGTGTGAGGATGACGGAAATCCGTGTAGGAGTAGGATTATTGGTTTTGCCTTTTCACCCGCCTCTCTATAAAATATTTCGGTATCTTCCACCTTTATTTTTCGATATTCCATAATATTTGAACTTTGTGAATGCTTTTGCGATGCAAGCGAACGCACTGACGTTTTTTTGGAACCCTTCACAGTTTGCGCACGGGCTATAGTTAGGCTGGATGCCGCGATCAAAACCGTAGTCATCAGCATGCTGAATTTTTTCATTTTTTCTCTTTGAAATTGTTTTTGTTTGTTACAAATGCCGAAATTAAATCTTCCTTTAAGGGTGTTTTCTTATGTAATCTCAGTTGATGATACAGGCTCACTATAAGCGTCTTTCAGATTCATGAATGGGAAGGTCGTTTATACTCGCATATCTCCTGGTCATCAGTCCGTTTGTATCGAACTCCCAGTTTTCATTGCCATAAGCCCTAAACCATTGTGATTGAACGTTTTGATATTCGTACTCAAATCTGACCGCAATTCGGTTTTCATGGAATGCCCATAATTCTTTTTTAAGGCGGTAGTTTAATTCCTTTGACCATTTCTTTGTTAAAAATTTTACGATTTCCGCTCTCCCGTTAATAAAAGTATCTCTATTCCGCCATTCACTATTAACTGAATAGGCTAAAGATATTCTCAAAGGATCCTGAGTGTTCCAGGCGTCTTCTGCAAGTTGAACTTTTTGTAATGCTGTTTCTAGATTAAATGGGGGTATAGGTGGTCTTGTTTCCATCTTTATTAACTTATTTAAAATACTTTTAATTGAATAGTTTGGTTGGTATTCCGGGTTCAAGCAAAATTAGCCGGTGTCCGATACCCAGAATATTGAAAGCCTCCCGCAGATTATCATTGTTCTCGGTATAATGTGACCAGCCTTCAGCGTGGACGGGCACAATTATGGCGTTTTTGAATGCGGCAGCAGTGTCCAGTGCATCGTTGGTGCTCATTGTCAGATTGAAAGGACCGCGAGGGCGTGCTGCGCCTGCAAAAATAAAAACATATGAGGGATTTATCTGTTCGGCCAGTTTTTCGATCTCGTTGTAGTAAACTGTATCCCCTGTTATGTACAGACTCTGCCTGATTTCATTTTCGATGCTTAAGTGAAAACCAATAACTTCGCCGGTTATTGGTTCTATACCTGCCGGCCCATGCCTAGCAGCTGTGGCTGTAATAACCAGACTTCCACCAACAGGAATTTGGAATTCCCGACATTCTCCGGGCGCTAAGCCAATGCTGTTGGCTCCAAGTCGTTTTGCACCCGACTTTGTTGTTAGAACTACGCCTGCCCGAGTTAAAAAGGATCGACCTGCATTATCGAGATTATCAAAGTGATGATCATGGCTGAGTAAAACTATTTCGACTAATCCTTCGGGAATCTTCGCTGGTCCTTTAAGCTTGGTTTCAGTCATATTCTCATTAAGTTTGAAAAAACTACCGGCCTCGTCCAATGTCGGGTCTGTCATTAATCGCAAGCCTCCTATTTCAAAAATCACGGTAGGACCTCCAATGTAAGTCGCTGAAAAAGATTGTTTGTTCTTCAAGTTCATCATGCATGTATTTTAATCAACGAATTTTTTTTCTGACCATCTCCCGTAATGGACAGATGGTTATTATGGATTACTTTCTACTCAGATTAAGGATTGAACATTCCGGCATTTTATAAAGTAGTTCAAAATCTGATTTGATTGACTGATTTGTATTTTTCATACGAAATTCGGTTCCGGCCAATCTGCTTCTGTCTTCAACCGAAATTTGTAGCCTAACGAAGGCCCTCTCGGTGCAATGGGCAAAATTAATTTGGCCAGAAAAGAATATCGTGAAGTATGCGAGTACCACTCCGGCAAGACAGGCTAGTTTTTTCATTTTAATATTCATGGCTAAAATTTAATATAGGCTAAAAATTATACTGCTTTACAAAGAATACAGGTTGAGGAAATTATCTGCGCATATCTCAATTTATTTTCATAAGATCATAACCGTTACCGCTACTATTTTTTATCCGCTGCAAAATGTTGCGTGTCTACATCTTTTAAAAAACCAATAAGCGCATTGAAGTAATTGCTTTGATCATCGTACATAGACATATGACTACCCATCGGACATAGGTAGAACCTGCTGTTTGGAATCAATTGTGCTTCCTTTTTCATGCTTTCCGGGTTCATCTCGTCATACACACCGCCAAGTACCAGTGTTGGCACCTTGATTTGGGGCATTTTATTCCAAAAACTCCAGTTTATCAAGTTGCCAGTTACATGAAACTCATCTATGCCCTGCATTTGCAAGTATATGGTTTGGTTGGGCTTTTTAAATGTTCTAATTAAGGGTTCCGGCCACTGTTCAAGAGGCATTCGGCAAATTACTTTAGTATAAAGTTTTTCATTTAATAAAGACGCATAGCGGGGAGAGGAATAAGCTTTAGCATTATCCAACGAATCAAACAATTGTTTTTCCTTTTTTGTAAACAGCCTGGATTTTAGCACAGCACTATAGTCAACAAAGTCTGCTATGCTTCCTGTCATATTTGAAAGGACAGCACCCTTTACATGTTTCTGGTATTTGTATAGATATTCCATCGCCAATAAACTCCCCCAGGAATGACCCAAAATGTAAAAGTTTTCTAGACCCAAACCTTTTCTAACCTGCTCCACTTCTTCAACAAACCGTGGGGTGTTCCAAAGTGTTGTATCTGTAGGAGCATCAGAAAGGCCACTGCCCAATTGATCATAATAATAAAATTCGATATTTTCTTTTGGTAGAAAGTCTTCAAAACATTCAAAATAGTCGTGTGAAAATCCCGGCCCACCGTGTAGAAGCAATACTTTGATTTTGCCTGTTCCAACCTTCTTTGTCCACACCTTATATTTTCCGTCAACTGAGATAAGTTTGCTGCCTCCTGTTTTTATTTCGCTTAGGGTGCCTGTTTGCGATTCCTTTCTAGATTGGGGAGATCCGCAGGCAAATATCATTGAAATTAATGCGACAAATAACAGTACTGTAAGAAGGGATTGATGCTGTGTTTTCATTTTATATTGTATTAAGGATATTCTACCAGCTCCTTATTTTCATGTCTCATATATGATCATTCAGAGGGTAAACTTGCAAAACAAAATTAGTCCGGGACCCATCATGTTTTATATAATGCAAATCATATAACTTATCAGGATTGTGATAATGGAGTATATTCATTCATTTTTTGTCCTACTTCGAGTATTTTAAAATTCATTCGGATGTTCCATTTTCTTTAGACCTGAGTTGTCGGAAACGGGATCATAATTTATATCCCGGTTTTGTCGAGGTGCCTTATTTTCTGCCATCAATAAACTAATATATCATATCATTTAAATGTGATAAATGCTATGCTGTGCCGTTGTAATTTTACTCCAGACGATCAAGAAAACAAGATCATATCAGCCCATGGCTAAAGTTAGGATAGTGGATATCGGTCGTAGATTAATTAAATAAATGTTTAACAAAAATTATCAATTATGCCCAATATCCTGCATATCATTTCCAGCCCAAGAGGGGAGGCGTCAAATAGTATTAAACTTTCAGAAGCTATTATCGAAAGGCTTCAATTAAACTATCCATCAGCAGCGCTGCACACCAAAGATCTAACCAAATCGCCATTCCCTCACTTAGAGGAAGTTCATCTAAATGCTTTTTTAACACCTGTAGAGCAGCATACTGAAGAGCACAGGGAAGCCATAAAACATTCCAATTTAGCCATTGAAGAGTTAATGAACGCAGATTTTGTAGTTATTGGCGCACCGATGTATAATTTCGGGATTTCTTCAACGCTTAAGGCCTGGTTTGATCACGTAACCCGTGCAGGCATTACCTTTAAATACACGCAACAGGGTCCTGTAGGACTGCTTAGCGGAAAGCAGGTTTATCTTGCCATTACAACCGGCGGAATATACAGTTCAGGAGCGAACGTTGAAAATGATTTTTTAACCCCTTACTTAAAATTTATGTTGGCTTTTATTGGAATGGATAACGTGACCGTGTGCAGGGCGGAGGGTTTTGCTTTGTCAGAAACTCGGGATAACGCTTTAGAAAAAGCTATAGGAAGAATCCAGATTTAAGGAGCGAAGCAAAAACTTAAAGAAGGAATTTCGCATTAGGTTTTGGCGAAATAATCACTTAATCATTGGCACAATGAACGGGGTTAAATGTTTATTCCGATTAGCAGCTATCGTTGCGCTTATGGTATTCATTCCGAAAAAAATGCAGGCTCAGCATTTTATGTTGCTTAGGTTTGAAGAGGATTATCATCACCTGTCGGATTCAACCCGAAGTTTCTATAACCGACTGAAGTATTCACAGCTTTCATCTAATCCTGCTCTTAGCCTTTCATTTGGCGGTGAAATACGCTCTGAGTGGGCAGTGAAAGTGGATGAGAACTGGATTGCCAACGAAGGATTCAATCACTCCTTTCTTAATCGTTATTCCTTACATGCCGGAGTAAATTATGGAAGAAAGTATCGGTTTTTTGTTCAGTTAAACAGCAGCCTTGAAAACGGTAGTCGCAATGCAGTTTCCACTACGGATGAGGATAAGCTCAATGTTCAGAACCTTTTCTTGGATTACGATTTTTCGTCGGCTCCGGCGCTAAAACTCTTGCTAAGGATTGGGCGTCAGGAACTTGATTATGGTTCCGGACGGTTGGTCTCCGTTAAAGATGGCAATAATAGTCGACAGTACTTTACCGGATTGAAATTGTCTTATATTAAACCTCGGTTAAAAATTGACGCTTTTGTATTAGCAGCAGATAAAATCCATCCCGGCCTGTTTGATAACAAAACAAAGATACAAGGAAACCTTTGGGGCGTTTATTCGGACGTGAGGTTGGCAGAAACCGGTAACTTTAACATCTACTATCTGGGTGCGATGCGAGAGCAGTCTCAATTTGAATCTGGGATGGGTCGGGAACTTCGGCATACCCTTGCGATTCGTTACTGGAAAGAAAGTAACCGTGTTAGATATAATCTCGAGACAGCCTACCAGTTCGGAAAGTTTGGTCATAATGAAATCAGTGCATGGACTATGGCAATTGAACTGGGCTATGTATTTAAGCAACTCAAATTTAAACCCACATTAAGCCTGCGGAATGATTACATTTCGGGCGACAAAAATATTCTGGATAAAAAATTAAATAGTTTTAACCCTTTGTATCCGAAAGGGGGCTACTTCGGATTTAATCCATTAATTGGGCCATCAAACCTTATAGATATACATCCATTCCTAACACTCCATCCAAGTGAGAAACTTTTATTTCAAGTTGATCTGGTCTATAACTGGCGGTATTCACTTCAGGACGGAATCTTTCATCCAAGTGGAAGTTTTAATATCGGAGGCTCCAGTTCACCGGCACGTTACATCGGCACAACCTATTTATGGAGTGCAGATTACCAGATAAACAAATACCTGTCTATAAGTTTCGGCTATCAATTTTTTAGAGTAGGTCGTTTTCTACGGGATGTCATCCCCAATAGTGCTAATTCCAAATTCTTTAATACGCAACTCTCATTCAAGTTCTAGGGCAATTTTTGCAAATACGCTGATTTCATGAACGCTAGGAATGGGCTAAATGCAAAAAAGGCAAATACTTAATTAAAAGTTTTGCCTTCAATGCAGCGTTACAATTTTATATCGGTTTTTTAATGGCTTTGGTAGCCACCATAGAAGTTAATTGGGCTCCAGCTGGGTATTGCACTTGGGATTTTCGGAGCAAGTTTTTGATATTCCTGTGCACCGTATACAACCTTACCGTTCAGAATGGTCAGGATTGAGTGAATATCTTTTATTTCATCCTCCTTTATGCCAAGGTAATCCGAGTTAAGAATTGCCAGATCTGCCAGAAAATTTTTCTTTAGCATGCCGCGTTCATTGTCCTGATGTATTAATGAAGCGCTTCCCAGGGTATATATTTTCAGCGCGGATATTCTATCGACCTGATTTTCACTGGATGCGAATTTCAATCCACCTAATGACTTTCCGGATACAAATTGATATATCCCAATCCAAGGGTTGAAACTTGATACCCTAGTACCATCTGTACCGCCCCCAACACGTATGCCCTTCTCTAACATTCTGCGGACTGGGGGGGTATGGAGCGCAGCCTTTTTGCCATATCTTGAAACAAATCCCTCTGCTTGGAAAGCCATTCTGTCCTGAATCGCCACACCACCACCTAAAGCCTTTATACGATCCAGATTTGCATCACTCACAGTTTCCGCATGGTCAAAAAACCAGGTCAGTCCGTTAAATGGTGTTTCATGGTTTACCTGTTCCATAACATTCAAAAACCTGATGATGCTCTCATCATAAGTTGCATGCAATCGAAATGGCCATCGGTTTTTCACCAGTTCAGTTATCACTGCCTTTAGCTGATTCTCCATGGCCGGAGGGAGTTCAGGTCGCGGTTTGAGGAAATTTTCAAAATCCCCGCCCGACGCTACTAAGTTTTCTCCTGCACCCTGGACATGGTATTCAGTTTTCTTGCCTTCAAATGAATCATCCGTTTGGTGGTCCGAAATAACAACCATACCAATCCATTTCAGGTAGTCTTCCAATTCTGTTCCCGGTTTTTGAGCAAATAAATAGTATGGTAATCTTATATTTAATTCTCCCTTCTTCGATAACATATCGGTAATCTGATAGTCGTCTGGAAAGTTCTGGAATCCCCCTCCCGCATCCATTACACTTGTTACCCCCAAAGAATTTAAATCGGATATGAACCGTTTTGTGGAATTGATTTTTTCTTCCATGGTGAGTTCTGGAAGCTTTGATAGTGTAGAATACAATATAAAAGCACTGGGCTCGGCAATCAAAAGTCCGGTAGGCTCCCCATTTGGATTCTTTTGTATTAGCCCCCCAATTGGATTCGGCGTATCACCGGTAATACTCAAAGCCTGAATACCCGCCTTATTTAAAAATGCCTGTCCATACAGATGCAGGATGAAGGTTGGAGTAGCTCCTGTAGCGGTGTTGATTTCATCTAGGGTAGGGAGGCGTTTTTCTTTGAACTGGAACTCACTCCATCCGCCTACAACTCTTACCCATTGTCCTTTGGGTGTACGCAATGCCTGTTCTTTAAGCATTGATAATGCCTCTGCCAATGTGGTTAATCCGTCCCATCTCAGTTCCGCATTGTAAAATCGTCCACCGCGAATCACATGAAGGTGCGAATCATAGATTCCTGGTATCACTGTTTTTCCCCTGGCATCTATCACCTGAACATTTTTGCCGATGTATTTTCTTATTCTTTGGTTACTTCCAAGTTCAATAATTCTATTACCAGCAATAGCAAGTGCTTCAACAGTTGGTTGTTGATCATTCAGTGTAATAATTTTACCGTTTAGGATGACTTTGTCTACCTTTTGCTGGGAAAATATACTTCCAGAACATACAATGATCAAAAATAGGGTTGTTTTAATTCGTTTCATGAACTGCTTTGATCAAAGGGACAATGCACGCATTGTCCCTATATAACTTATAATTATTTAATGTTTGATCATTTCCTTCGCATATTGGATACCAATTCCATATGCTCCTCCATACTGTTTGATGAGGTCGGTAGTGGCATTGTAAGTTTCTGATCTCGCCCAGTCACGTTGTAGTTCTAAAAGATACTGAAGCGATGTTATGGGTTGCACACCCGCTTTAACCATTCTTGTAACGGCCTGATCATGTGCTTCGGTAGAAACATCACCACTGGCATCTGTAATTACATAAACGGTGTAACCTTCATTAATAGCTGATAAGGCCGGCCCGACTATGCAAACACTTGTCCACAGACCACCCAAAACCAATATTTTTTTGCCCTTGCCCGTAATTGCCTTATGCGCATTTAGATCTTCCCAGCAATTCATGGTTGTTCTATCAATAACAGTGGTAGAAGCAATCGGATAAAATGAACTGATTTCAGGAAATACAGGACCGCTGAATGATTTTGCCGCCACAGTTGTGACCACAGTTGGAATATTGAAAATTTTGGAGGCGCCTGCGGTTAGGGCCGCATTGTTTCGAAGCACTTCAATGGACTGATTCTTGACGGCGAATGCCATCTGACTTTGATAGTCTATTAAAACCAGTGTATGGTTAGTAGGGTTTAATAATTGCGGACTCGGCTTTTGTGCAAATCCGTAAAGTGAAGTTATAAGACTAATAGATAACAGAATTAATTTTTTCATATTGATTTGATTTTGTGAATAGTTAGGGATGATAGCAAATGTGTACATGCGGGGTTTTCGTGTTTATTAAGAACCGCATATATTAATTTGGGATGATGTTATGGAAGCGAGGGTATAAAGTTCTTTGGCTTAATTTCCTTGAAGCTTTATTATCTTTTAACCTTACGGTCTAAAAAATCTTCAATTGCTGCTGCCATTTCATCCCCCTTACTTTCAAGGGCAAAATGGCCTGCATCATACAAATGGTATTCAAGATTTTTTACATCCTTCTTGTATGCTTCAGCGCCACTTACAGGAAAAATGTAGTCGTTTTTTCCGTAAACGATGAGCATTTCGGGGTTATGGTCTCTAAAGTATTGTTGCCATTTAGGGTAGTTAGGTGGATTGGTTCCGTAGTCATAAAATAAGTTCAGTTGGATCTGATTATTTTCCGGTCTTTCAAGATGACGCAGATCAATCTCCCAATTATCCGGACTTACCACTGAAGTATCAGGCACCCCGTGAGTATATTGCCATTTTAGTCCATCTGGCTGATGAAAGGTTTCGAGCGTGCTTTCAGCTGCTTTATCATTTCTGTCTTTCCAGTATGCCTTGAATGGATCCCAGAAAGTTTCCAGGCCCTCTTCATAGGCGCAACCGTTTTGAACAATTAATGTGTCAATTTTTTCTGGACTTGCAGAAGCAATTCTCCAGCCCACTGGGGCACCATAATCCATCAGGTAAAGGCTGTACTTTGATATCTCCAGCTTTTGAAGCAAGGTGGTTATAATCTCTGCAAAGTTATCAAATGTATATTCGAAGTTTGCAATCGGAGGCTGTTCACTTCTGCCATACCCAGGATAGTCTGGGGCGATTAGATGATATTTGTCCGATAAGCTGTCCATCAGGTTGCGGAACATGTGCGAGGATGTTGGGTAACCGTGTAACAGCACTAATGTTGGAGCTGTTTTCAGTCCGGCCTCTCGGTAGAAAATATTGACACCGTTAATGTCAATGAAGTGATACGTGGTTTGATTTTTCATAATTTTCCAATTAAATTTATCTTAATAGTGAGTGTACGCTACCATAACTGATCTGTCATCGTGGCATATCAAAAGTACCGGCCAATGCTAAAATTTGTATATAAGGCTATTTATACTAGGTATTATTAAAATCATAAATACATCGCATCAAGATTCAAACATAAGGTGATCACTAAAAGGTTCGTGGTTGGGCCGAGCTGCCAAAACACAACACCGGAATTTTTTCTGCATCAGCTTCCAAATTTGTGATTTCCTGGTCAAGCTTTCTTTAATATCCAACTCCGATATTTTCAGAGTTTACATTAATGAAACTCCGAAAAAATTGGAGTTTTTTTTAATGTTTAAACCAAAATGCATTTTTATAATTATTTTATTTATCTGATAATCAATGTGTTAAAATAAATTCTGTTTGCATTCCCTTTTTTATTATTTATGGCACATAATTGACTGGTGCTTAGTTATGAAGTCACAGAATGAACAAACTGCAACATTTGCAAACCAGAATGGCCAGCACATTTTTTATCGAAACTGGAATAGCCCCAGCCAGCTCAAAGGGATAATCGTTATTATTCATGGGCTGAATTCACATAGTGGGTATTACGAAGAATTTGCATCTCAGCTTAACGGAGAGGGGTATGAGGTTTATGCTATGGACCTGATCGGTAGGGGTCGCTCAGAAGGCGAAAGGTATTATATACCTGATTTTCATGGAGTGTTATCAGACATCGATACCCTGATTAATATTGTTGTATCCAGGCATCCAAGCATTCCCGTTTTTTTGCTTGGGCATAGCGCTGGAGGCGTTTTTTCTGCCGCTTACGCTGTGGAAAATCAGCATAAGCTTCAGGGCTTAATCTCAGAAAGCTTTGCATTTAAAATTCCGGCGCCGGCACTTGCTCTAGCGGCCATAAAATTTCTTGCCCGTTTTATTCCTCATGTCCGTTTGGTCAAATTAAAAAATGAAGATTTTTCCAGAGATGCAGCCCATGTGCTTAAAATGAACAATGACCCATTGTTGAGCCATGAAAAGCAACCTGCAAAGACTATGCAGCAACTTTTGCTCGCATCCGAATATCTTAAAGAAGAAATGAGTTTGATTAAGCTCCCGCTACTGATCCTTCATGGTACTGCAGATGGCGCAACTTCGCCATCCGGAAGTGAATACTTCGAAAAACACGCATCCTCTTCAAATAAGCTATTGAAACTGTATGTAGGGCATTATCATGACCTGCTCAATGACAAGTACAATGGACTTGTTACACGGGACATTATACACTGGCTAAACGACGCGATATAAGTTGAGCAGCAGGACAGCCAAGAGACAAACTCTTTTGGTATGGTACTGCAACAAGTTGTAACGAACGATTAATAAAAAACCTTAAACCAACAAACAATGATTAATCTAGAATGGTTCAGAACCTTTAAAGTAATTTATGAAGCCGGAACACTATCGGCTGCAGCAAAGGACTTATTTATTTCCCAACCAGGTGTTAGCCTGCATTTAAGCTCACTTGAATCTTTTGCCGGCCATCGGCTTTTTGACCGGGATACCCGAAAAATGGTAGCTACAGAAAGGGGGACAATGTTGTATAATTTTATCATCGACCACATGAATAAGCTGGAAGAAGCGGAACATATCTTCCGGAGAAAGTCGAAGGCTGAAAAACCGACTGTCAGTGTGGGTATGTCAATGGAAATATTTCAGCACGTATTGGAGTCCAACATCACAGATTTACCCTTCAATCTGGTTACCAGGTTTGGTGACTGTCCGCAGATGCTGCAGGATTTGAATAATGGCACATTAGACTTGATTCTTACGACGCAAAAGGGCACTCAGCACAACCTGGATTATAAGCCGTTCAATACAGAAAAGATTATACTTATTTGTGGAAATCAGACCGATACAAATGAATTTGAACAACTCCTTTCACAAGATAATCGCCCGGCGCTGAAAGATTGGCTGAACAACCAAATTTGGTATACCACTGCGTATGATATGGAATATCTTAAAAATTTCTGGTCAGCAAGTTTCGACGCATTACCGAGTTTCAGACCAAAATATGTGGTGCCTTCTTTCGCGTCAATTTTAAGGTGTATGTCCAATAGTAAAGGTTTTGCCGTTGTACCCGATTTCCTGTGTGGTAAAGAACTCGCAGAAAAAGGTATAAAACTGGCATGGGAGGGAAGTCCGCCATTAGAAAACACACTTTATTTTGCCAAGCGCAAAAATACTGCGTATCCGGACGAGATTAAATACCTTGAAGATATTTTAAACAAAAATTGGCCTGTTGGTATGGAGAAGTTATCATTGGTGGATTAGTGGATGCTGATACATTCTATGATGGATAGATCCATGGCTGATTTTCACTGCTGGAAAGGGTATTTCTGGATTTTAACCTCGTTACGCAACATGGTTATAACCATTTCCATTTGGCTTGAAGCTGTTGAATAAAGATTCTTGATTAAACAGTTGCCACAGGATTTAATTGAAATGACCTTGTATTTTATAAAACAATTCGTGTTTCGGAGGCTCAGTGTGTGATCAGATTAAAATCTAAGCGATATGGGGCTTCTTTCCGAATAAGGAATGTATATCATACGGATACCCCATAAACCTTTGATTATTTTCCATTAATAAAGACCGAATTTGCTGGAATACCATTTTTCTTCCATATGCGAATTGAGATGTAGGCTAGAGCTGCTACAGTTGAAATCAAAAACAATAACCCGGTGGATAAGTTGATGCTTAGCAATGCGAACATTACCAATGGGCCAATGCCGTAGCCCCCAAAAAGAAATCCTGTCCCATGAGCAGCGGGAGACAAAAGCGTTTGCCTTCCCTGAGGAAGCTTAACAAGGCCCATGAATAATGGTTGACTACAACCGAATCCAATTGAAATAACAGCCAGTAGGCATTCGGCCAGCCCCAGCGACAAATCCCCCCATAGTAGTAAAAGCCCTAAAATGGTTAGTCCCATAGTGGCGTATAAAAAGGTTATCATTTTCTTATCCATCTGCAAATGGTGGAATAGAAAAGATAATGCAAAACCCGGAAAACCAAAAATAAACAGTTCGGTTGCAATCTCAGATTCATTCAGGCGATATTGAACTGTGAAATAATGGCTGATCCAAACAAAAACCCCGGAATGAAACAGACCTGTCAAAAAAGAAAAGCTATATATAAATCCGGCATTGCGCTCAAAGGACTTAACATCCCCGGAATTTTCGATGAGTATCCCTGGGGGAATAAATTTCTCTACCTTCTTAAGCAGGCATAAAATCAAAAATAAAGTACATAGTATGCTTAAACATAGATAAAGCATTCGCCAGCCAAATACACCATTTAGCCAACCTCCGATACTTGGGGAGAAAGTCATGCCCATGGCCAGTGCAAAAACAACCGGTACGATACGCTCTAAAGATTTTGGCTTTTTGGTATGGCAAACGTTGTGGAGAATCGTCATTGGCAATAATGCACCTGTCCCAAAGCCGACCAGCGCTCTTGTTATGAGGAAAAAAAATGCAGTCTCGCTAATACTTAACAGATAACATCCTAGTGCCATAGAACCGAGTGAGAGCAACAAATACCCACGAACTGGCACATGAATTTTTAAATAGGCCGTAGCTGTGGCAGCGATAGAAAATGCTATCGCGAACACAGGAATGCCAAGCGCAGGCAATGGTGAGGCAAAGTCTCTTGCTAAACTTGGCGAAAGAGGCGCAATTAAGTAAGCCTGGAACATCACAAGCATGCATGCAAATAAAGTAGTATATTCATAAGTTAAGGATAAAAGTCCTTTGTGGCTGCGCTTTATCTGCTGAATCATCCGTTGAAAATTTATTGTAGACTATAGTTAATGGAATACCGGATTACCGGTTGTTATTATTTGAGGATTATAAATAGCGAGTTTCTGGTTTTGTACTCAAGGTTTTGGCTTCGATGGCCTTTACCGGTAGTATCCTCCATAAGTAGGATCTCGCCCGGCTGAAACTGCCTTTTCTCACCCAGTGAAGTTTCGATTTCCACACCAAGATCGAGCAGCACAACGAATTGCCTTTCAGGGGCTTGATGATAATCATTATAATCGGCTCTAACTGTTCTAAAGATCATTTCTTTGACTTGAAACCGGTCGGAAAGAAAGCCGATGTAGCCGGCATCCAAAAGCGGATATTCAACATCCTGAAAGTTGCTCTCGCCCTCCGCATCTGTATAAACGCGTGTGACTTTGAATGTTTTTGTCATTTTATAAGCTAATTAACTGTTCAAACCTGATTGTAACTGAATATCCAGTCATTCGCGGTGGAAATTTCATTAGGCAGGATAGTGTGTGGCTTATTCTTATAAATTTCCAGTCTGACATTTGCCTGCAGAAGCTCCAGTTGTGCTACAGTCTCTTTAACCCTTTTTAGTGGTACATGCGGATCCATATTTCCTGTAGTAATCAAAACCCGAGTTCCTAAAAAATCACCTTTGTAATTATCATCTACCAAAACTTCTCCAATAAGACCACCTGTAAAAGCTATTGCACCTCCGTATTTGCCTGCATTTCTGCTGATATACTCCAACATCACGCATGCACCCTGTGAAAATCCCAGAAAGAAAATTCTCTCCCGGGCTATACCATAATTTAATGCATGCTTGACGAGCTCACCAACCATTCCCAGTGAAAGATTTACTGATGGCTGATTTGTAGCAATGGGTGCCATAAAACTGTGCGGGTACCAGCTGTTTTGCAATGCTTGTGGAGCAAATACGGCCATTCCTCCAATTTGTAACTCATCAGAAAGCGCCATGATATCTAATGCATTGCCACCTCTTCCGTGAATCATGATGAGTACACCGGTAGCTGATTCAATTGGTTGTCCAGCGGTCAAATAGTTGCTTTGTATTGCGTCCATCTTATGTTAGTTTAGGCAATGTGATTTCAAGGGTCTCACGCAACTGTTCATATTGCTCGGGCAACATCAGCTTTTCACCAAGGGTTTCTATCGGTTCATCGACCATAAAGCCGGGGTTCTCCGTAGCCAGCTCAAATAAAACCCCTCCCGGTTCGCGGAAATATATGGAATAGAAATAGTTTCTGTCAATCTTTTCAGTGACATGTAGACCAAGACCAATAATCGTATCCCGGAACTGCATTAAAATCTTTTCATCCTTTACTCTGAAAGCGACGTGGTGTACCGATCCCATAGATACGTGGCCCGGAATTTCAGATTTCGAAACCAAAATATCCACAATTGCTGCATTTGTAACCGAGTTGGTGATAAAACGGAAGAGATTATCTTTTTGCTCCACTAATTGATAGGCAAATACTTTGGTTAATATATCCGCTGTTGGTGCTAAGTCGTTTAGTGTTAGAGTTATATTGTAAAATCCTTTCAGTGCATTGTTTCCAGGTACTTCTTTAGATGTCCAAGGTTGGCGTATATCTTCCCTTGATGAGCCAATCAGCTCCAAACGAAGTCCGTCGGGGTCGAAAACAGTTAAATATGGTTCATTGAACTTTTCAGCTACATTGAGGTATTTTACGCCGTTACTATCAAAGCGTTGCTTCCAGAAATCAAAACCAGACTTATCTATAGAATATCCTATGGCTGTAGCCTGACGTGTTCCGGGTCGTCCCGCTGGGATTCCCTCATTCGGAAAAAATGTCAAAATGGTACCAGGTGTGCCCGTCTTATCTCCATAATAGAGGTGGTAAGTTTCGGGATCATCGAAATTCACTGTTTTTTTAATAAACCGAAGTCCGAGGATACGGGTATAAAAGTCATAGTTTCTTTTGGCATCACCTGCAATTGCAGTAATATGATGAATACCTTTAATTGTGTTATCCATATTTTTATTTTATTAGAATGCGTTAATTCAATCCTTTATACATTGAAGACCTCTATCTATTGGTTGTTCAGCTTCCCTGACATCATTTCTGTAGCTGATTCCATCAGGTCCTTTAGACTTTCCTGAACAAATTTTCGCCAGATTACCTTAAATTGAATTCATCACCAACATGATTTATTTTGAATAAAGTTCATTTGAAATTTTAAAAATGGAAAATCATACGACTTATACCTGTTATCATTATTTTGATAGTCATCTTGATTGTTCTGGTGGGAATGTTCGTAAAACTACAGTTCATTTTGGGCTGGATCGACCGATTGAGACCAAGAGGGTTATTTCCGTAGCAAAAGTATTGAACGTGGTGATTCTAATCTGACTGGTTTTTGGTTAGGTCTTTCCAGTATGCCTTTCTATAAGGTTATAAAATGAATCAAGGTCGAACGGCTTCCCGATATTCCCGTCAAATAACCAGCGATTCTTTTTTTTGAGAATGCTTTCATCGCAACTCATTGCAATGATGGGGAGGTTAGGGTATAAAGATTTCATTCGACCGCACCACTCTATAGATTTATCGGAAGGTAAAGTGAGGTTAATGAGGATTAGTGAAGGTGCTATATTCTGAATGAGTTTGATCAGTTCCAGTTCGTGCCCCGAGTAACCGATAGCTTCATATTTTTCCATCTCCAGCGCATGACAAAGAACTTCCAGCAGGTTAAGGTTTGGGTCTATGATTAATATCGTTTTCATCTTGACGAATTAAAGGTAATTCTGCAAACCTATACCAGTTGGCTATTTCATGGCTACTATTTTTATCTCCACATATTGCCCAGGTAAAGCCAGTTCCTTTACGCCTATGATCGAACTGGCAATTCTTTTAGGGTCCGGATAAAACTTAGCGCCAATAGCCTTTCTCGCCTGAAAGCCTGCCTGCATGTCAGTTACATAAATTACTTCTTCAATGATATCATCTTCAATATAATTAAAGCCCTTCAAAAGTCTAAGTATATTTGCATAAGCTAACTCCATTTGCTTATCCATCCCTTCTGCTAAAATACCCTTTTCGTCGTGGCCTAACTGGCCTGAAATATAGACCATGTTTCCATTATTTACCGCCTGCACGTAACCGTAATCTTCTTCCCATTTCATGTGGAAAGTGTTAAATTTTTTGTTTTCGTTAATCATATCTTAAGTTATTTTATTGTTAATCGATTTTTCTTTTAATTCAATCGGAAATTGGGCTAATTTCCCTGAGGTGTACACATACAATATTGTCCTTTTAGCTATTTTAAAATTGGCAACTAATTTTCTGCTAAATATTTGTGGACAAAAGAAATTGCCATTGAGCCTTCACCTACTGCCGAAGCTACCCGGCTCATTGCTCCGGAACGTACGTCGCCTGCGGCAAATACACCAGGAATACTGGTTTCAAGTAAATAAGGGTCTCTTTTAAGCTTCCAAAATTGCTCGAACCTGCTGTCGTACCTTAGATTTTGCCCTGTTCTAATAAAGCCATTAACGTCTCGTTCGATAGCCTCTCCGAGCCAGTCGGTAAATGGTTTAGCCCCTATAAATATATACAATGCAGCTGCCTTGTGTTTTTCAAGGCTCTTGCTTTTAATATTTTCGATTAACAAATCTTCCAGGTGGCTTCCGCCTGAAGCTTCCCTTATTTTGCAGTTTGTCAAAACCTCGATGTTGGGCAAGCTTTCGATCTGCTTGATCAGGTAGGATGACATCGTATTCGATAAGCTTTCCCGTCTGATGAGAATATGTACTTTTTTAGCAAATTTAGAGAGGTAAACTGCAGACTGGCCCGCAGAATTGCCTCCTCCGACAATATAAACCTGCTGCCCCCTACAGGAAGTCGCTTCGCTTACAGCTGCTCCATAATA
The DNA here is from genome assembly GCF_049913135.1 of Pedobacter sp. R-06. Classification (NCBI taxonomy): domain Bacteria; kingdom Pseudomonadati; phylum Bacteroidota; class Sphingobacteriia; order Sphingobacteriales; family Sphingobacteriaceae; genus Pedobacter; species Pedobacter sp. R-06. The sequence goes on from NZ_CP183977.1 coordinate 1,900,475, forward strand.
AATTCCGGCACCTGTAAAATCGCTGATGCCCTTGATCTCTAGTTTTTTATAGTCGACTCCCGTAGTTATAATAACTGCCCGGCATTTGATCGAGCTTTGATCATGGAGCGTAATTGTTTTATAGTTATCTGTTTCGCTGATGGATAACACTTCTTTTGGAGAAAGTATTTCCGCACCCAGTCTTATGGCCTGGCTAATCGCCCTGCGGGATAGGTCAGCACCTGTTAATCCGGAAGGGAAACCCAGGTAATTTTCTATCCTGGAACTCGTTCCTGCCTGTCCACCCGGAGCTTTTCGCTCTATTATAAGGGTTTTAAGACCTTCGGAAGCGCCATAAACTGCAGATGCAAGTCCTGCAGGGCCCCCGCCGATAATTACGACATCATACATCTCGGTCATTACTCCGGCATCTGCCCCGATTCCCAAAGCCAGAGCAGAAACATCTGGCTGGATGAAAACTTCTCCATCTTCTGTTATAACCACAGGTAAATTCTCCAAACTTAACCCGTTAAGTTGAAGCAGCAGATTTGCTTCCGGATCTTTCTCGATATCCAGCCATTGATATGGAATCAAATTGCCTGCCAGATAATCTTTAAGTTTGTGCGAAAATGGCGAGTATTGGAAGCCGATTAACTTGATTCCTTTGAATTCAGGGCGGTAATTAGCCTGCCAATCGGATAGGAGTTCATCCAGTACAGGATATAAGCGTTCCCCGGCCGGGTCCCACGGTTTCATAAGGTAATAATCCAACTGAATATGGTTGATTGCCTCAATGGCAGCTTGGGTATCGCTGTATGCAGTCAGCAGTACCCGTTTCGCATCTGGAAAAATGGCCATAGCTTTTTTCAAAAATTCTACGCCCTGCATCTCGGGCATACGCTGGTCGCTGATAAAAATGGCAATTGCTTTGGACTGATTCCTCAATTCGGCAATAGTTTCTAAAGCTTGGTGCGCGGAGCTGTTGCTGATGATCTTATATTTTTTTTCATACTGGGACTTTAAGTCCCTTGTGATTGAATGGAGTACCTGAGGGTCATCATCAATCAAAAAAATTAAAGGTTTTTCCATTTCATTTATGGTTTAATTGCCTGTTTGTTGAGTGTTGATTGGGATGCAAACTGTAAAGACCGTACTGCGGGGAACTGAATACACTTTAACTGATCCACCCTGCCTAAGTATAATCCTTCTTACATTTTCTAGGCCCATGCCTGTGCCTGATCCTATAGGTTTGGTTGTAAAAAAGGGATCAAATATGTTGTTTATGATGTCTTTAGGAATGCCTGGTCCATCATCTGTAAAGCTAACCTTGATGTTGTCGCCCGCAAGTTCGGTCACAATTGTAAGTAATCCTTCTTCGTTTTCAAGCATGCTGTCAATTGCATTGTCGATCAAATTGGTCCAGACCTGATTAAGTTCTCCCGTATGTGCATTTATGGGTGGAACTCCCTCACCATAGCGCTTGTTGATGTGAATTTTTCCAGCCCGGATTTTATGTCCCAGCATACGGATGGTGTTATCAATTCCCTCATGGATATTAGAATATGACCCTTGTTGGCCACGGTCCATGTGCGTGTATATTTTGACAGATCGGACCAGATCCGCTATTCGCGATGAAGCGACGTGAATGTTATGGGCAATTTTTTCGGTAACAAGGGTGTGAGTCAGTTGTTTAAATACGGTTACCAATGCTTTTTGCGGAAGACTCTGTTTGAGAAATTCAAGCGAGTCGCTTTGGATATTGAAATCTGCAAAAACTTCGATCATTTCTTCAGTATAGCTGATGGAATTACGCTCCATCCATTTGGTGATGGAATCTTCTTTTTGATTTTGCTCCTTGTAGGATAGTTCTTTTTCCTGATGCCCGGAGATTATTTCTACAAGCCGGCTTTCAATACTACTTCTTTGGGTATTTACCAAACATTCCGTTGGAAAGAAACTATTGAATAAGAACTCCGCGCGAATATGTTTTTTGAGGGCTGAAGCATCACTGATGAGCGCTGAGGCCGGATTATTCAGTTCATGGGCTAAGCCTGCTGCCAATTTTCCGAGCGAAGCCATCTTGTCATTTTGTTGCTGAAGCGTGGTGTAACTTCTGACCCGGGTATTCATGATATGTACCAATGACTGGGTAAGCTCAAAATGTAAACTGATCATTTCCCGCACCATTGAGGTTTCAAAGGACAGCACTTCGACCTGGCCGAGGGCAAGTGCATTTAATGGTGCGATATCGCTTCTTGAGTAGGGAAGGTATCCGAAGATATCGCCCGTTTCCAGTGTCAAAAAATCCTGCTTCTCGTTTCCACGATACATAAACATTAAAATATTTCCCTTTATTAAAAAGTGTGGCCCATCGATTTTTTTCCCCTGAATACCCACAAAGGCTCCCCCTTCGAATTTTCTGATCTTGCTGTGCTTGATCAGCCAGTTCAACTGGTCATGAGGGATTGTTGAAAGATTTTCAAAATTCAATAATTGCTGAAGAAGGGTTAGCATTGTCTGTTCATCTATGTAATAAATTAGGTCTGGTTACACTTAAGTCCAAAGATATTTGTGTAACTCAGCAGATGCATGCGCAATTTGTGATTTCGCCTGCGCCAGCTTTGCCAAAGGATTAAGCAAGCCAAAATCATGGATCATTCCATTATAGCGTATGGTGGTTACATCGACTCCAGCCTGATCCAGTTTTCGGCCAAATTTCTCTCCCTGATCCCTCAAAATATCAGCTTCTGCTACCTGAATTAATGTTGGCGGAAGCTTTTTAAGTTGCTTGCGGTCTGCAAGAACAGGGGAGATGTAGATACTGCCAAGCGACTGCTCATCGCTGGTATAGTTGTCGAACATCCACTTCATTTTCTGTGAAGTCAAAAACCTATCCCTGCCATATTTTTCATAAGATTTCCAATCTGTGGTATAGCTTGTTACTGGCCACATTAGTATTTGTAGTTTGATCTCTGGCCCGTTGTTTTCAATCCCCCGGATCGCACTTGCGATTGCCATGTTTGCCCCGGCGCTGTTGCCTACAAGCGCTATCCGTGTAGCATCGAGACTATAATCATCAGCGTTTTTTGATAACCAATCCAATGTTGCAGAAATTTCATCCAGTGCCCGTGGATATTTGGCTTCAGGTGATAAACTGTAATTTATAAAAATCCCTGCTGTGCCTGACTGGACAACCAAATCCCTTACCATTCGTCTATGGCTCGGATAGTCACCTAAAATCCAGCCACCACCATGAATGAAAATGAAAAAGGGTAAAGATCCTTTGCTGTTCTCGGGGCTTAAAATATTTAATTTTATCTTATATCCACCTGAATCAATGTTTATTTCAGATTCTTCAATTCCAGAATAGTCGACTTCGCCAGAGGCTTGAAGATCGGCAAAAGCTTTTCTCGCATCAGCAACTGATAAATTTAGTGCGTTGGTCGATACCTGGGCATTAAACGATGCAAGAAATTTTTTTGTTTTTTTTGAAAGTGCTTTATCTTTCTCAACCGGGTATTGTTTTTCAATTTCTTCCATGATGTATAGTTTTCTATTTTCGTTGCCGGTTAATATTTAATAACAGCCCTGAAATACCGTTAGTAAATTTTGATTAAACGAGATTGGAATAGACAAATTTGCTCTGCAAAAAGCGGCTTTGCAGAGCAGTTTAATTATAATCTAAATTCCATCTCTTAATGGTTAAATTCCTGTTATTTGACGGCCGTCGCCGCATCGGTGATAACTTTTGCAACTTGTTCAGGATGTGAAATAAATACGGCATGACTTCCTTTCACCTCCGTAACTTTAGTGTTAGAGCGCTTATACATTGCTTTTTGAATTGAGGGAACGAGTGTCTTGTCCTCGGTAGAAACTACCGCATAGCTTGGTTTTGTTTTCCATGCTGCACTAGTCAGCGGAGTTACAAAACCTTTTACATTAAAGGCACCCTGTGAGGCTGCCATAAACTCAGCCTGCGCCTTGGGAATATCGGCACCGAAACCCGCATGGAATTTTGCCAGATCATAATACACCATTCCTTTTTCATCCGGGTTAAGTATTCCGCTTTCTGGAGCTGGTGGTGCGGTCATTACCCATTGTAGCACCGTTTCGCCTTTGTCCGGTTGAAAAGCTGCGACGTAAACCAATGCAGCAACTTTAGGATGGTCACCCGCCTGAGTAATTACAGCACCGCCGTAAGAATGGCCTACCAGAATCGTTGGCCCATCTTGTTTATCTACTGCAAGTTTAGTGGTCGCAGCATCATCTTCGAGTGAAGTCATTGGATTTTGGACCACCGTTACCTTATAGCCCTTTTTAGTCAGGATAGCATAAACAGCACTCCATCCCGAACCGTCTGCAAAAGCGCCATGTACTAATACAACGTTTTTGATTTTTTGAGCTTGTGCGGATACTTTCTGCGGCGTTATAATCACTGCAAGTAATAACATGGCCAAAGTTCCTACCCTGGCCGGTTTTTGGATTGATAATTTTGTTTTCATGTTTCTTTTTTAAATAATGGTTTAACCGGTACCTCGAAGCAATGGATTCCCAAGCACATTTTTTTTCGGTATATCATGTACAAAGTTGGCGGTTTTTGGAGTCTGGCAAAATCATTTAAATTTTAGCAGTTATTAAAAATATGATGCAATAACCGAGTATCGGTTAAATCTCCCTTTTAGAGAAGAACAGGTAATCCTTAAAAACCTTGTCCAAGAGAATCAGGGCAGAGGTTACCGCGAAAAAGAACGTTGCAAAATAAACAGGAGACTGTGTTGGGAAATAAGGCCACTGGTGGAGATCAGTGGAATTTTGTGTTTAGGGGCTTAATATCGTTGTTGTTTTGGGCAAAGCCGGGTTATCAACTTATACGCCTTCAGGCCTTACACGTAGGACAGGTATCCATTGCTGATGTCTGCCACGATCTAAGTTAAAACCCGTATAGTTAAAGTTGCAGAAGGTTTTAAAGTTGGAGATCTCCGAGAGGAAGATATAAAGATAGGTCCATTGACCAGTCAGAGACAATATGACCGGATCCAGCAGGCAATTTCTAAGGGCATTGAAGAAGGTGCGGAGCTGATCTTCGGATGATTTGGCAATCCGGAGGGGCTTGAAGAAGGATTTTATGTGCGTCCGACCATATTCTGGGGAGTAAACAATAATATGTGGATCGCCAGAAACGAAATATTTGGACCGGTACTTGGTGTAATTGCTTACCGCGATGATTATCAGGCTGGAGCCATAACCAATGACTCGTCATATGGCTCATCGCGTTCATCAATTCAACCACTAAAGAAAGGGCAAATAAAATTGCTAGCCGGTTAAAAGCGGGCCGTGTGCTGATTAATACCCTTAAACATGACCCGATTGCTCCCTTTGGAGGATATAAAGACTCAAGGGCTGGGCAGGGAAAATGGTACCTACGGAATGGAGGAGTTCCTGGAAGCCAAAGTACTTAATTACTGAGTATCAGATCAAGGTATAGAAAGATAATAGATTGTTTTCTATCGGATCACAGACAGATCCAAATCATGAATAGTTAGTTTTGAATAGTTATGAGCAGCCGATGGATGCCGCTGCGCTAACTTTTGTTTTCTTCCTATCAACCGGCTTGTTATGTCAGTTATAGCACTAGCTTAAGTACCTATTTTTCTCTCTTTTATATTGGCCTTTTCAACAAATAAAATTGGACGTTTGAACAAAACTTTACAACTTTTTTTTATAGAAATTTGTATCGTAAATCGGTGGTAGTAGTGCCGCTATAAATTCAATGTTATGGAGTCTCTAGAAAATGAACATCCCCTTTCATATCCCAGGCTTTTACTGAACGAATATTTCGGTAAAAATGTGGAAGGAGAAGCTATGGTTTCCGATCATATTTTCAGCTATATCATCAGCGGATCCCATGAAGTATGGATCGGGGAAAAAAAATATTCTTTCAAGGCTGGGGATTACCGGTTTTTTAAACGCAACCAGTTGACCAAATTTGTTAAGCATACCGAATCAGAAGGCTTTAGATCGATCGCGTTCCACATCGATCAGGCAACGCTCAAAGAAATTTCGGCAGAATATGATCTACAGGTTCAGGGCCACTACCGAGGTGAAGGCGTGAAATTATTGAGCGGTAAAGGTTTTCTAAAAAGTTTTGTGGACACTCTTCAGCCTTATCTTGGAAACGGAAATCTGGATAACGGTCTCCTGCGATTAAAAACCAAAGAGCTTGTACTGATCCTTGCAGAAAGTGATCCTGAAATCAAACACATGCTGTTTGAATTCAGTGACCCCGGAAAACTTGATCTGGAAGCATTTATGAACGGACACTACCGCTACAATGTTCCCCTTGAAAGGTTTGCTTTCCTGACGGGAAGAAGTCTATCGGGCTTTAAAAGGGATTTTGCAAAACTGTTCAATGTTACCCCAAGCAGATGGTTGGTCCAGAAACGCCTTATCGAGGCGCGGTATCTGATCGAGCAGCAGTTCCGGCGGCCGACACAGATTTACCTTGACCTGGGATTTGTAAATATGTCCCACTTTTCATATGCCTATAAGAAAGCATTTGGCAAGGCCCCCTCACATAAATAATACGGATTATACAAAATAAAAAAATGGATTTAAAATTAAAAGGAAAGAGGGCATTGGTTACAGGCTCGAGTTCAGGCCTTGGAGAGGCAATTGTTAAAATGTTGGCGGCTGAAGGCGCAAGTGTGGTGGTACACGGACGAAATGAAGAGCGTGCCAAAAAAGTCAGTGAAGATATTATTGCATCGGGCGGTAAAGCCGATATCGCAATCGGTGATCTGACAACTGATCAAGGTGCTGATGCGGTGGCCAAGGCAGCATTAAAAAACGGACCGATTGATATCCTGGTAAACAATGCCGGCGCAACATCCCATAAATTATGGGGAGATGCTACGACAGCGGATTGGTCTGATATGTACAATAACAACGTGGTTTCTTATGTAAGGATGATCCAGCGCATTGTTCCCCAGATGAAAACATTAGGATGGGGCAGGGTGGTTCATATTGGTGGAGGTCTGGGCATACAGCCGATCAAAGAGCAACCGCATTATAATGCGACTTTAGCCGCCAGGCATAATTTGTCAATTTCTTTGGCCAGGCAGCTTAAAGAGACCGGTATTACATCCAATGTTGTATCGCCTGGAGCAATCATCAATCCTATGGTAGAGGACTGGCTGGTGAGCGCTGCTCCGAAGTTTGGCTGGGGTACCGATCTCGAAGAGATCAAATATAAGGCTGTTCAGGAACTGATCCCCAACGATACTGGCAGATTTGGAGAACCTGATGAAATTGCTGGCGCGGTGGCCTACCTTTGCAGCACCTACGCTGATTATGTAAGCGGTGCAAACATCAGGGTTGATGGCGGTACGATAAAATGTATGTAAGCAGTACTTGGTTTACCTGTAGTTAAAAAAAAATGATAAGGACGGGATCCCCTCCTTGTCATTTTTAGCTGATCCACATTTAACATGCTGGTTCTATTGCCGTCCCTGCTCTATAGTTATTGCTCACTTTACACATATTCCTTTACAATCTGTACCTCAAATGACCTCCGGGACGTACACTTTAAGCCCTTATCGGGTAGGGGTTTACAGATGATGACCTGGTTGTCTATATCAGCTACAACCCAAAATATAAGATCCGCTACCGCATTGTAAATGACGTGTCCGCAGATATCGAATACTTTGTGGCGGAATGCTGCGGACGGCTGGGATTTATCCTCTGAAGGGCTAACGCTATTGGGGTAAGCAGTGATGCCCGGCATCTGGATTATCAATAGTTCTTTTTGCTTTCTGCCTGAAATGTTTAGTTTTGGGACTGGAATATGGTTTCCTACAACAAAACAATTTATACCCGGGGCTTTTGGCCCTTTAAAAAACAGTTATGGACAAATTCAAACAGGTACAGGAAGTGATCGCGTCGGTTGAGGCTGATGTGACGAAATTTTATGATGGTGGAAACGCTGCAGCTGGTACACGTGTACGTAAAGCAATGCAGGACCTTAAAAACCTTGCCCAGGAGATCAGGGCTGAGGTTACAGAGAAAAAGAACAGCGCAAAATAAACAGGAGACTGTTTTGGGAAATAAGGCCACTGATATTGATCAGTGGCTTTTTGTTTTTAGGTGGATTTTTATATCTATCATATCCGGCAATAGACCCTGGCAACTGTATATGTTTTCTGGTTATGCCATATATATTTAATTTTTTTATTGTTTGGGCAACTGCCGGGCTATCCGCTCATACGCCTGCAGGCCTTATGTGCAGGGCAGGCATCCGCTGCTATCCCTGTTGCGGATTAATCAGTATATAGCAATCTGATTAGTTGACATTACTTAAAACTTCTATCTCCCGGAATTACAGGGTATAAGGTTAGTTTGTGTAACTAAAGGAGGGGGAGGCCGAATGATCCGCTTTGCCATAGGACATTTATATAAAACCTCATTTTCATTTTCATCTTTGATATCAAGGTATTTGCTCATTAGGGTTCAAAGGCTGTGTGCCATTTGCAAAATGATTTTTCTGTTGTCTGATCATTGTGGACCGTAAATTTCAGTGGTGTCAGCCTTATTGTGTTTTTAAGGAGTAACAAGATGATTGGGAGATTAACGCTGTTTCATTCCTGTCGATGCTATAGCTTTGCCCGTTCTTGTTTGGATTAATGTTGTGCTGCACGCTGACGCTGATTTTAAAACTTATACCCTTAATCTGATGTTCTCTTAGTTATGGAAACCAAAGAAATAAGTCACTGCCTTTTAAAACTTGGCAAATGGGCGGTTAAATATCGGAGAGGATTATTGATGGGGGGCATCCTTAGCTTTTCAGTCACGGCAGCCTATCTGCTTTCCAGCAAAAAGAAACAGGTGAGCCCTTTACAGCCAAAGAAAATAGGTATTGATATGGAAAGATATGTTTTTGATATCCAAACGGATGGAGGCCTGAAAGCTGCTGTGGTAGAAAGCGGCGGCGATTGCTATACGGTGACGCTGGATGGCAGGTATATTGGCAGCATGTGGAGAGACGAAGAACGCGTGATGCAGTGGAATACGCTGGATGAGGAGCTAACACCGCATCTTTCGGATATTGCAAGCCTGCTATCGGAAGCTTTTTCGCGCAAAGGCTTTCCTTCGCTGTTAAAAGGTGCTTATCCGGAAATTATTTCCACCGGGTGGAAAAGTACGGAAACGCTTGAAGTGGTGATATCACCGGAGACGGACCTGGAGGTATTCTCAACTTTCCTCAAAGATGAAGTATTGAACCTCGTGGATTTCGGGGAGCATCTGGACCTTATGGTCAAAAAAGCCGATAATGCCTATTTCGTGATTGTTGGGGTGAATTAGATTTTTTTGATGTAATAAAGTCTGTATTTTCAAGTGTAGAAGATAAATCAAAACCAATTAATTCTATAATTGTTGGATAGAAATGGAAGAACTTGCTTATACCTTCAAAGATAAAAAAGGGGCGGAAATCACCTATACTATTGTAGAATATGCCTCCGAAGATATTTTTGACTTTATGCCCAATGGAGGAACAGTCTGCAGGGCACAAAAACAGGATGGAAAATGGGTACAGCTTTCGGGTGCTGATACCGGGCCGGAAATCCTGCAGGAACTGGGTGGATTTATGGACCGGCACCACAGGCAGCAAAAACAAGGCAATCAATAACAGATATATGGAAACTTACAAAATAGCCCTTGGTGATGGGGTCGTGCACTCCTTTGAGGTTGTTATATATCCGCACTATCGGCAACCCAGCTGCCGATATGGCGTTCTCCAGGACGGCAAACCTGTAGCGTCCCTGTCTCCGGACAGTCAGGGCTTTTTGCACCTCTGCCAAAATCCGGGCAACATCGGCGGGGAAGTGCTTGATATGCTTTGCGAGGCCATCGAACTGAGGCATCCGCATCGCATTCCTGAATCAATGACTGATCGTGAGTAAAGTTAACCCTAATAAATAGTATAAACCATGTTCAGTGATACAGATAGGCCCAAGTTCAGTGCGGCGGAAAGTAAAAAATTTGATGGCGGGGTATTTGAAGCCATTTGGAAAGACAATGTGATACCGTACTTGATCAAAAAGTCTGGTCTGAACCTATCGGAATATGCCAGGTTGGCGAAGCTGTCCGTCGGGCATGGCCGGCAGATTGCCTATGGTTTTATCCGTAAATTCACTGATCAATCCGGCGAGCAGGGAATGAAATTTACCTATGGTTCAAAATGGTTCCTTAAGGGGCTGGCCTTTGAGGAAATTGTATAAGCTTATGGGTATGCTGGGGCCAACCTGTATCCTCACTGCCGGCCTGGATGAGAAAAGCCAGGCATTTTTTGATGAAATGAGGTTCCGCTATTTTCCTGAAGAACGGAATTTGCTCCGTGCCCATCTCACGCTGTTCCACAAGTTGCCGGATACTGAGCAGACCCAAAAGATTCTGGCAGGCTTAGATCAGCAGATCTTTCTTTCATCGGTAAACTCTATAAAGAATATCGGCCGTGGGGTAGCTTATTTTATTGACTGCAATGAACTGTCAAAACTTCACAGTTATTTACAGCAGCAGTTTCTTTCGGAATTGAGCGCTCAGGATCAGCAGGTCATCCGGCCGCACATCACCATCCAGAACAAGGTAAAACCGGAAGAGGCCCGGGCACTGTTGAACATACTGCAAACAGGCTTTGCGCCTTTTCAAATAACTGTACATGGCCTTGATCTCTGGCATTACCTTGATGGTCCCTGGGCGCACTGCCGCTATTTTCCCTTTAAGCCCCTGTCTTAACCTAGGATTAATAAAAAGATAAATATTTATGAGACCAGCGGGTTCTCCTTATTTCTTCTGCATTTCCCTGAGCAGTATTTGACTTTCTCCCATACCTTTTCCCATTTTTTTCGCCAGCTAAAGCTGCGCCCACATACTATGCAGGCTTTTTCCGGGAGGTGCTGCTTTTTAACCCCTTTCATTTTTCCACTGCTTTTTCAAGATAGCATACTTTTCATTGGCTTCGGCAAGTTTCCATTTATTATAAAATATGGAAGCCGAAAGTGCTTTTTGCGCTTCACCCGTTCCGCGTTCCAACTGGCGATAACCCTGATCAGGATCATGTTTTTTGCCTCCTTTATAATTGGCATAACGCCTGGACCTGGTAAAGCCCATCTGCAGGTATTTTCTGGCCATATCTGCGCCCACAAAATCTCCTTCGTTCAGATAGGAGATAAACATTGCGTAGATTTTGTCACTGCTCTGTCCGGCGACTTCCGGTGTTTTAAAACGCCAGTACTGGCCAATCTCACTTTTGTATGGCTCACAGATCAGAACACCCTGCTCGCCTTTGCCCACCCGGTAAGCTACAGGATTTTTCCGGTAATCAATATCCGCTTCCAGGCATATTTCGAATGGTCAAAGTGGAGATAGCTGGGTTTGTCCATAACCGGTATGTTATCCCTGGTTGATGTGTGTGTTCAGGTAGCCTTCGGCGCTGACCAGATCTTTGTCAATCTGCTCTCTGGCCGCAACTGATCCATCGTACTGGGAATCCTCTGCAAATTCGCTCAACAGGGTAAAGCTGATTTCCGTGTCTTCCTGCTCAGCATGCGCAGCTTTTCCGATAACAGTAAAAATACCTTCAATACCTCCATGCACAAAACTGTACTTGACCTGAAAATCATCCTGATCTTCGGTCGGAATTTCCGCGATTTCGGTATAGGCGCGGTCCTGTATAGTTTCCAGCCCCTGTTTCAATAATTTGATCGCCAGTTGTTTTTCATCTGCTGTCATATCTGATGTATTTAACTTCCCTTTTCTAACACTTTTCGGTCGCTAAAGTTTTATCCCATTAACGGTATATTTTTTTGATAACACGTTTTTAGCTTAGCCCTGATATCGGGGTACTGCTGGATATTATCCCGTTGAAGCGGTGAAATCCGATATCGGAGGGAAACAACCAAAATTTGAATCTCGCTTTAAAACCTTTTGAATTTCACATATGTTCTGAGAAATGCCGGAATGATTCCGGCCTTTTTATTATTTATCCATGGATGCATTCAAAACTTTTGATTTTCACAGGATTTTTTTTGGTGATCTTCCTTATGGCTTTTTATTGGAGATTGTTTTCCGGACGGCGGTGATGTATGCCTATACAATCATTTTGCTCAGATTGCTGGGTAAAAGGAGCATGGGGCAGCTCAGCACACTGGAACTTGCTATTATTATCTGTTTCGGTTCAGCGGTTGGCGATCCGATGATGGGGAAGGATGTCCCGATTGTGCATGGGATGGTCGTGATCACCACGGTAGCTATGCTACAGAGCGCTGCCGAATGGATTATCAATCGCAACAAGAAACTTGAGGCATTTATGGAGGGGAGGCCTGATTGCCTGGTTAAGGATGGGATGATTGTTAATGTGTCACTCAATAAAAATAATCTCAGCCATGAAGATCTTTACAGGCTTTTGCGAAGTAAGGATGTTGAGCATTTGGGCCAGGTAAAGAATGCTTTTTTTGAAGCTTCGGGGCTGCTGTTGGTATGGTGCTTTCCAAAATCGGAAACGGTTCCCGGATTAGGAATAATTCTCAGGAACATTTAGCTGAAGATCACATAGCGCATGCTGGAAATGAAGTTTCAGTAGAAAGGCATTTTACTTGTACTCACTGCGGTAATACAAGGTATATGACTTCAGATAGGAGGTTTTCGCATTGCCCGAAATGTGGTGGGAAAGAATGGATCAGGTCAATTGAGCATTAAATGTGATGATTTTGTTTTATTTTGCCGCTGTTTTTTTTGACCTGATATAGATAAGTTTCTGTTTAGCCTATGTATTTTTGATTTAATTTTTATTTTATGTTATTAAAAAAGAAAATCCCATTTAGTTATATTTTCAAGAAAGTCCGTAAAGAACTTTTATATGTTTTAGCGATTGGTCTGGTGGTTTATTACTGTACTTCAGTATTCAAAAATTTCATTCCTGAGATGCCGCTGGGCATACCTGCTTTCCTGGGGACCGCAATTTCTGTTATACTCTCTTTTAAACTAAATCAATCCTACGACCGTTGGTGGGAGGCTAGAAAGATATGGGGCAGCATAGTAAATGAAAGCAGGACTTTTGTGTTACAGCTTCAGTCTTTTCTGCCTGCAGGTTTGACTGATGATATCAAAAAAATCACTTTCAGGCACATTGCATGGTGTTATAGCCTCAGCCGGTCTTTAAGGGGGCAGGACGGCGCGGAAAATTTACAGGAATATCTTACTGATGGCGAAATAAAAGAGATAAGTGCTCACCAGAACAGGCATCTGGCCATTCTTCAGCTCAATACCCTGCATATTGCAAGCCTAAGGGAGCAAGAGCGGCTCAGTCTATTCGCCCATGTGCAGATCAATAATACCCTTGTTAATTTTTCCAATGCGATGGGAATGGCAGAGCGTATAAAAACCACAGTGTTTCCGGTAACTTACAGGTATTTTCTACACCTGACCATATATCTTTTCTTGATTACCTTATCGATATCTTTGAGAGATATTGAAAGCTATTTTGAAATCCCGCTCTTGCTTGTCATATCCGCTGCTTTTTTCCTTCTGGAAAAAACAGCCAGTCATATGGAAAATCCTTTCAGCAATCTGCCTACAGACACAGCTATGACGACAATCTGTAACACGATTGAGATTAATCTAAAGCAACTGATCAAAGAGGAAAATATACCTGAGCCCTCAACCTCGGATACATTTTATATTCTATAATGGAAACATCGTTATTTAGGGTATTTGTTATTTTTCTTTAAGTTTTATTTTTCGATATGCAAAAACGATAAGGAGAAATCGATGCTGATTTAGTCTCTGTTCTGCTTAACCCATTTCAATTTGCTGACATCGTAACCATCCAGATTTGCTTTTTCTAAAAAAAGCTTGTTTGCTTTGACTGTTCATTTTTAATTCCCCTGGATAGCAGCCAGGTATATCCAGTAATTGTTCCCGTATTTCAATTATGGTTGTTGTAATAGATTTTGTAGGGAGGCCTGTCAGGGTCTGAGACTTGGAAGCTGCTATTAAGAAAGCAGATATTTTTAGGATAAATGAAATTGGGGGCGCGGCCGTCCACCGGAGGGCCGGAAAGCCTTGCGTCCTGCGGGCACACCGGCTGAGATAATCGGTAGATTGAAGATGTGACTGGTCTATATTTATTGCTGTTGCAAAGAAGCCGGACAACTGGCGAGAACAGTTGCAATGGACCAGATGGAGACAGATCCACAATTACAAACTACGTATGCCTCTAATCTTAGAGATGATCTGACTGGGATTCGTGGATGGAAGCGGGGGGATGAGCGCCTGACTGTAATTTCCTTTATACAGTTCCCATCAAAGTTAGTGGAAGCATGTCCCATTTCTAAGGATACCTTTTCAACAGGGAAACTAGGCCCAAGGATATATCCCGACCAGCAAGCTCTTGATATGTCCGTTGTTGGTCAGAGGAACTGACCTTTGATTATTGGGGGGTAAATAACAATAAGCCTTTAACTATTCAGATAAATTGGTTTACCCGGTTCGGAAATACGGAAAGTGAGGTTGATCCTTGGGCCGACATTTCGAGTAGTCTTGGGCACATGGTGCTCGTAATGGTCCTGCATGTTCTCATCCATGAGCAGAAAACTTCCGTGCGTCAATGGTATATCCAGCCCTGCAATATCTTTTCTGATTTTGTGGCGTACCTTAAAAATCCTGGTATCACCAAAAGTTACTGATGCAATGTGATGGTGCTTGCCGTCAGCAGGAAGCGTATCGCTGTGCCAGGCGACGGAATCCTTTCCGTCCCGGTACAGGTTCAACAGCACGCGGTCAAAACTGATGCCGCAGGTATTTTCTATTGCTTGTTTGATTTCCTGGAGTATGGGTGTCCATTCATAACCGTTTACGCCACCATAATAGGCCGTCAGCCTGGGGTCAAGCACCATCTTATCATACATTTTTCGCATGCGCTGCTGCCAGGGTGTTCCAGCTAAAAGGATTTTATAATAATTGTCCGACTCTTTTTTGTTAAAAAAATGCTGCCACAGCCGCAGTTTTGTATCGGGCATATTGAAATCTGTATGCCTCTTTATGCCTCCGTCAAATAATGCTGTTTCTCCAAAAAGGTTCATGCCACAAAGTTACAGTTTTAGATAATGAACTAAAAATATTAGTAAAAATTGACGTTTTTGTGAATTGTTTTTGATAAAAAATAATCCAGATATATAGCGGTGATTTTGCAATATTAATGCATTAAGGAGATTTTTTTGTGGAATTATTTCATTTTTCCCTTATTCTCCCCATCGCATAAAAATAAATGTTTTCCACATTTTAATAATTGCTAACATTTTTAGTATTAGTTTTGTTGTATCATTTTAAGATGCTCATCGAGAGGCATAAAATAAGGGAGGCCAAATGAAAGCAAACAGGGAACTGATCGATAAATTGCAGCAGGATATCCTGCTGTGGCAGGGCTTTAAGCCGCAGGTTGCGGGAAAAGCTGATGCTATTGGCCTTGGTGCAATAGAAACTGCATTTCCCAATGGCGTTTTTCCCAAAAAAGCAATCCATGAATTTATTACCATCGCTCCTGAAGATGCTGCTGCTACAGATGGTTTTATCGGCGGTCTGCTCGCTATCCTGATGAAGGACGGCGCAGCCTGTGTCTGGATCAGTAGATCAAGGAAACTCTTTCCGCTTTCCCTGCGCCTTTTCAATGCCGATCCCGAACGCATTATTTTTATGGATGTGCAGACCGAAAAGGATGTTCTGTGGATTATGGAAGAATCATTGAAATGCAAAGGACTGGCGGTAGCCGTTGCTGAACTTACTGAACTGAGCCTCATTGAATCCCGCAGGTTACAGCTCGCAGTGGAAAAAAGCGGTGTTACCGGATTAATCCTGCGTAAAGATGAGCGTAAGACTGCAAGTACCGTAGCCACTGCCAGGTGGAAAATTTCTCCCTTACCAAGTGTTACCGAGCCGGGAATGCCGGGGCTTGGTTTTCCACGCTGGCAGGTGGAGCTGCTGAAAGTAAGAAGCGGTAAACCGGGCAGCTGGGTGATGGAATGGGCAGGTGATGCCTTCAGAGAGCCTACTCCTGGAGAAAACAATACATTATGGTCTGAACCAATACAAAGACAGATTGGATAGGTGTTATGGTGCAAAAGCGTTATGTTTCGATATGGTTCCGCCACCTGCTGGCTGACTGGCAGCTGATCCGCCGGCCTGAACTGAAGGATGTGCCTTTTGTTTTTGCCGCACCCGATCATGGACGCAACATGATCACTGCGGTCAGTCTTCTTGCTCACTCGCAGGGAATAGATGTTGGCATGAAAGCCGCGGATGCCAAAGCGATCTGTCCGGGGCTGGAGGTGATCGATGATAAAACAGGCAGGGCAGCTTCTCTCCTGAAAGCCATCGGGGAATGGTGCATCCGTTATTCCCCAATTGTGATGGTGGATGATTTTTCAACAGATGGGCTGTTTATGGACATCAGTGGCTGCACCCACCTTTGGGGAGGGGAAAGGGAATACCTGAAAGAGATTGTTTCAAGGCTAAAGACAAAAGGATACACCGTCAGGCTTGCTATGGCCGACACGCCCGGTGCTGCATGGGCGATTGCACGATTTGGAACCGTAACACCCCTTATTCCGCCGGGCGATCATGCAGCTTCATTGCTGCCTTTACCTCCGGAAGCCTTGCGCCTTGATGAAATTACGCTAAACAGATTGCGCAAGCTTGGCTTTTACCGGATCAAAAGTTTTATCGGTATGCCCCGCTCGGTCTTGCGCCGGCGTTTTGGTGAGGACTTTTTAACGCGGCTTGCCCAGGCACTTGGCAGTGCGGACGAAATACTGAGACCCTTACAGGTTCCGGAACCTTTTCAGCAGCGTTTGCCCTGCCTGGAGCCGATCAAAACAAGAAACGGCATTGAAACCGCGATCACTAAACTGCTGGAAAACCTTTGTCAGCATCTTCAAGGTGAAGGAAAGGGATTGCGCAGTGCGGTACTGAGCTGTTACCGGATTGATGGCAAGGTTGTTCAGGTCAGTATCGGTACAAATGCGGCAACGCATAGCGTTGGCCACCTGTTCAAGCTCTTCCAGTTAAAGATCGATCAGATCCGTCCGGCACTGGGCATCGAGCTGTTTGTACTGGATGCAGCCAAAGTGGATGAAGTGGCCCCGGGGCAGGAAGCATTATGGACAGCGAGGCCGGGCCTGAACGATCAGAGTGTGATCCGGTTGCTTGACCGGGTGGCAGGCAAAGTAGGGACAGGGGTAATCCACCGTTATGTTCCGGCAACGCGTTACTGGCCGGAACGTTCGGTAAAAAATTGTACCACTGCGACTGAAAAACCTGATACGGAATGGCGCCTGGACAATCCGCGGCCGACTGAACTGCTTTCCAGGCCTGAAGCGATAGAAGTGATGGCGCTGATCCCCGATCACCCGCCAAAGTTTTTTATATACAAAGGCGCTAAACACGAAGTGGTAAAGGCCGACGGGCCGGAACGGATCGAAAGGGAATGGTGGATGGATAAGGGCGATCACCGCGACTATTACCGGGTAGAAGACGGGCAGGGCAGAAGGTACTGGCTATTCCGATCGGGTCATTATGACAGCGGTCAGAAATACAAATGGTTTATTCACGGATTTTTTGCTTAAAGGAAATGGAATATACTGAATTACAGGTGACTTCGAATTTCAGCTTTTTGAGGGGAGCTTCCCACCCTCAGGAGCTCATTGATCAGGCGGCGGCCTATGGCTATAAAAAAATGGCCATCACTGACCGCAATACCCTGGCGGGAATCGTACGGGCGCATGCTGCGGCCAGGGAAAAAGATATTCAGATCATCCCTGCCTGTAGGTTAGACCTATTGGACGGGCCGGGCCTGCTCGCTTACCCAACTGACCGTGAAGCTTATGGACGCTTATCGGCGCTGCTGACCAGGGGCAATCTCCGTGCGGAAAAAGGGAAATGCCACCTGCATAAAGCTGATGTTTATGAACATGCCAGAGGCATGCGCTTCATTGTGGTCATGCCGGGAGTGCTGAACCGCCACTTTAATTTTGAGGATTCCTTAGTAAAACAGATCGGTGAATATAAAGAAGCTTTACCGGGACAGCTTTATCTTTCTGCCACGCGCAGTTACCTGGGCAATGATGATAAACTGATCTTCCGTATCCGCCAGCTTTCTGACCGGTATAACATCCCTGTGGTGGCAACGGGCGATGTGCATTACCATGAGCCGGCACGCAGGGAATTACAGGATATTTTAACCTGTGTGCGGGAAAAATGTACCATCCAGGAAGCAGGGTTCCGTTTGCACCAGAATGCGGAACGTTATTTAAAGCCGGTCGGAGAAATGCATCGCCTGTTCCGTAAATACCCCGAGGCGATCCGCAATACCATGGAAATATCAGAAGCCTGCACATTTTCTCTGGATGAACTTAAGTATGTATATCCGGAGGAGATCAATCAAAGTGGCCGTTCGCCACTGGAGGAACTTGAATACCTGACCTGGAAAGGTGCACATGCATTTTATGGCGAGGTGGTTCCTGAAAAGGTGGTGAATATGATCCACCATGAGATGGCTTTTGTCAGGCAGATGGATTACGCGAATTATTTTCTTTTTGTGGAGGATATCGTCCGCGAGGCCAGCTCGCGGGGGATCCTTTGCCAGGGGCGCGGATCTGCAGCCAATTCTGCGATCTGCTTTGTCTTAGGCATCACTTCGGTGAATCCGATGAAATTCGATGTGCTCTTTGAGCGCTTTATTTCTCCTGCCAGGAATGAGCCGCCGGATATCGATGTGGATTTTGAGCATGAAAGGCGTGAGGAGATCATCCAGTATGTCTATAACAAGTATGGCCGTGACCGGGCAGCCATTGTAGCCACGGTCACCCAGCAGCACCAGAAGGGGGCGATCAGGGATGTGGGCAAGGCTATGGGATTATCGGTGGATACGATAAACCGCCTTTCCAGCTCGATCTGGGAATTCACAGATGAATGGTTTGAGGGTAATCTGGTAACCGAACAGGGTTTAAACCCCGATGACCCGCACCTGAAAAAAACATTGGAGCTGACCAGGCAGATGATGGGCTTTCCACGCCAGCTCGGCCAGCATACAGGGGGATTTGTGGTGACCCAGGGCAAACTCACCGATCTCTGCCCGATCCTCAACGCGCGTATGGAAGACCGTACCAATATCGAATGGAACAAGGACGACATCGATGCGCTGGGTTTTTTAAAGGTGGATGTACTGGCACTGGGCATGCTGACCTGTATCCGCAAATGTTTTGACCTTTGCAGGGATCATTATGGCAAACAGTTCACGCTCGCCAATATCCCCCAGGATGATCCCGGTGTTTATGACATGATCTGCCTGGCGGATACGCTGGGTGTTTTCCAGATTGAAAGCCGGGCGCAGATGTCCATGCTCCCAAGGCTAAAGCCAAGGGAGTTCTATGATCTGGTGATCGAGGTGGCCATTGTCCGTCCCGGACCGATCCAGGGAGATATGGTGCATCCCTACCTGCGGAGAAGAAATGGAGAGGAGCCGGTAGTATATCCCTCTAAAGAACTGGAAGAAATCCTTGGGCGGACCCTGGGCGTTCCGCTGTTCCAGGAGCAGGCCATGAAAATTGCGATTGTTGCAGCAGGTTTTACTCCTGCCGAGGCCGATGGCCTGCGTAGGAGTATGGCCACTTTTAAATTTAAGGGGCTGGTAAACCAGTATGAAAAGAAACTCATTGACGGGATGCTTGCAAAAGGTTATAGTCTGGAATTTGCCCAACGGATCTTCAGACAGCTCGAGGGATTCGGAAGTTATGGCTTCCCGGAAAGCCATGCAGCAAGTTTCGCCCTGCTGGTATATGTATCCTGCTGGCTGAAACATTATTATCCCGATGTTTTTGCGGCAGCGCTTTTGAACAGCATGCCGATGGGGTTCTATCAGCCTGCACAGATTGTAATTGATGCGCAGAAGCATGGGGTTGAGGTGCAGGAAGTAGATGTGAACTCTTCTTTATGGGACAATAGGCTGGAGGAAAAACCGGGAAAGTATTTTGCGCTGCGCCTGGGGTTCCGGGAGATTAAAGGGATCCGGGAGGATGAAATGGATATCCTGGTAAAAGGGAGGGGAGATGGTTATAAAACCATCACTGCCCTGCGTGATGCGGGTGTATCGCTGGACGCTTTGGAAAAGCTGGCAGATGCGGATGCTTTCCGTTCCATGGGAATGGACAGGCGCAAGGCGCTTTGGGAGGTATCTGCTTTGCAGGACATGCCTGTAGAGCTTTTCAGGGGGCAGGCCTCGGAAAGTGTGCTGGAAACGCAGGTTTCGCTGCCGTTAATGAGCAAGGGTGAACATGTGGTCCAGGATTATGCTACTGTTGGTTTATCCCTTAAGGCCCATCCGGTGAGTTTTGTGCGTGCCCAGCTGGATATGCTGAATATCCGTTCGTGCCATGCGATCAACAACGATGCAACAGATGGGCAACTGGTTAAAGTAGCAGGCCTGGTATTGGTCAGGCAACGTCCGGGAACGGCGGGTGGCGTCTGTTTTATTACCATCGAGGATGAAACAGGGTTTTCTAATCTGGTGGTTTTTGAAAAGCTTTTTGAAACCTACCGGAAAGAGATCCTGCATGCCAGGCTCCTGATGGTAGAAGGCCGCCTGCAGCGGGAAGGGCAGGTCGTTCATGTAATTGTCAGCAGGTGTTTTGATTTTACCAAAATGCTGGGCAAACTCGTTCAAAGGGAAATGGATGATCTTCCGGTGCTGACCTTGGCCAGGGGGGATGAGAAATCCGCTCCTTATCCGGCCCGGAACAAAAGGGCGCAGGTCAGGGAAGAGGTATCAAAGAATGCTTTCCATGGCGGCAGGAATTTTAAGTAAAGTGTATCAGGAAGAAGATGGTTATGACAGGAAGAAAAGCCCTGAGGGAAATTCTCTGGGGTAACGGTTTAAGTGCCGAATGGTGGAATCATGCAGCTTTAATCTGTGCCTGCAGTGCTGCGATGGTTTGTTTGTTTGTTTGTTTGTTTGTTTGTTTGTTTGTTTGTTTGTGTCAGTGAAATGTGGTTTTGTTTGGATGGTATTAAAAGGGGGGAAGTTGTTGCTGGCTGTCCCCAGCGGGCCGGGCCATCTGCTGTATCTTTTGTTCCAAAAGGATGCCGCGCCTGTCCCTGACAGGAAATTTATTCATTACCGCCCGGGGAACTTCGGACATTAAGTCTATTAAAAAAGGGATAATCAAATTAAAGATTACCCCAATCTAAATTAACGTGCTCTGGCTTTCGCCGGATATAGGGCTCTCACCCCCTATAAAACAATTATACGCAAAAAAAAAATATTATCTGGTTTTCTCCTCATAGATATAGATGGAAATATCCGTTGACCAGATATCTGTTCTGATTTCGGGCCGGATTTTTCGGTTGCTGGTAGCCCTATTTTTTTGCTGCAAACATACCGGGCCGTTAACCTGTAAAAGGACTTTCGCGGCATAAACGCTACGCTATTTATTCCACGGTTCCTTGTACATTTTCCCTAGACCCTGTCTTTGTCCGGCAAAAAAAAATATGGCTACTTTAGATCAGACAATCGAAAACGAATATGGTGAAATCTTCCATAGATCATTGATCACGGATCGTTTTATCTTCTACACTGATGATGGTGACGGTATAATGATGTTTTATGTGAATGATCTGGAAAGAAGACCCCTTTATGGCTATGGTGCAGAGGAATTACTGATTGAGGTGATCCTTGAAAATGACTGGAACTGGGCCAGTGAAGATATGAAATATAATATCCAGTGTATCCTGGAGGCTGAATCGGATCAGGGTAGTCCCTGACTGGTCTGAAGATAAAGGGGTTATAGTGCTTTTTGAATACTTGTCTCCATTCTTTACCGAAGACCTGGAACCGGTTGATGGCAGATAGAAAAAATTCTTCAACCAGCAATACCATGCTTTTGCAGTTTCAATCCTTTTTATGAGAAACGAATTATTCATTTCAGATGATTGATAATCAGTAATTTATATTAAATCAACTAAACCAGGAAAATTACAGCTAAAATTATGCTATGCTCATAAATACTTATCAGTTCTGAATAAAATAGATCCCTAATTGATTCTGCAGCAAGCGCAAAAAAATAGTCAAATAATGATAGTACTAGTAATGTTCTTAGCAGACTAGCCACTCGGATCTCTACCTTTCCATTTGTCCCAACCGTGTTCATCTGCGAAGCGGATCATTTCGTTTACGGCGCTGGCATATTCGGCGCCTTTTGTTTGCCATTCCTGTTGAATGTTGCTGTTTTTTTTCTTGAAGAGATTAAACACGGTATCGTTTTTTGTTTTTCTAATATGGAAATTATGCTTCAATGTGAGGTGTTTTTATTGAGGGTTATGGGGGAATAAAGCTGCTAAGAGCTTTATTGAAATCTTCACTGGATTGAAAGTAACCACCAGTGGGAGATATAGTTTTAAGGCACGTTGCCAGCGCTAGTAGTTTTAGAAGTTATACTTTTAGTTTAACCAAGCTGAAAATGGATTGTAATAGATGAGGAATACTGTGTACTTTAGCACCCATCTAAATATAGAATTTTGATGGATATTATTGAGACAATTAAAAGGCTTACGATTACCTCGTTAATGGCGGACGATCTGTTCATGGGGATACTGGTACTTAAGGGAGGAAACGCGCTTGATATTGGTTATGACCTTTCTAATAGGGGTAGCCTGGATATCGATTTCTCGATGGAAAAAGATTTTAGTGAGGATGAAAAACAAATGATCCGAAATCAGGCTGAGGGTATTTTAAATCAAGGATTTAATCAAGAAGGCTTGCAGGTCTTCGATGTTAGATTTTATGATAAGCCAGAAATTATCAGTGATGTTGTGAAGGATTTTTGGGGCGGCTATCGCTTGGAATTTAAAGTAATTGAGCAGGAAAGTTTCGAAAAATATAAAGATAATATGGCTAACCTGCGCAATTATGCTATTCCAATAGATGCAAAAAGTACAAAAACATTTCCGGTAGATATCAGTAAATACGAATACATACAGAAGAAACGGGCGAAAGATCTAACAGGTACAATCATTCATATTTATTCCCCTGAGATGATCGCACTTGAAAAGTTAAGGGCATTATGTCAGCAAAATCCAAAGTATAAGGAAATCATAGGGTCTATGAGCAATAAATCCAGGGCACGGGATTTTTATGATATCCATAACCTTACCACCAATTTTACCTTTGATTTGAACAGTGGCGAGAATCGAAAGATGTGTGTGGCCATTTTTGATGCCAAAAAAGTGCCAATGGATTATCTGACTGAATTGCCTGAGCAATATGAATTACATAGGCAGAGCTGGCCATCGGTTCTTAATACAATAAGTCAGAAAGAAAATGTTCAGGATTTTGACTTTTATTTTGGGCACGTCATCAAACTCGCAAGGGATTTAGCTAAAAGCCTTTAGGGTAGTAGATGGCCCATCGGTGTGAATATTCCTTGTTTTTGATCTCGTAGGTTAAATAGAAATCCAGATCGCTTTTGCTATCAAAGAAACGCAATTGCTTGTCTTCATAACCCGCTCTTTCCAAATAGAACCCTATAGCTTGACGATAAGGATATTTATAGTTAAGTATCCCTAGATAGTGTACAAGTTTTTCAACATCCAACTGGTCTTTTGCTGCTTCAAAAGCATTCAAAACCTCAGATACCCCACCACTGTAGACCGGTCTTACAGCACAGTCGATCAAAGTCTTTTCTAGGTCTGTGAATGCAAATGCCTGATTTGTACTGTTCTTTTCTACAACGCCTAATTTTTTTGTGTTTTTACCATTTAAAAGCACCACCTTGCGATCATTCCATTCATATATGTTGTTGCTAAGTCTTTGCGGTTTTGAAAATGCATTGTTTATAGCTTCTTGGGTTAGTGGTCCTGTATCTGATATTCTACTGACAGACTGATGTTCGGCATTTAGATAGTAAACTTTAGGAATTTGTAATGTTAAGCCGTTTAGGAACAATGCACTATGACATGTATAATATGAACCCGATTTTATACCCGAGACTACACTGAAAAAATCAAGATCGTTTAAACTGTAAATTTCGAGTTCAGACTTGTTTCCATTGAAAACAGTCTTTTTTAGGTGTTTTTCTTTAACTAAAAAATCGATAACATAGTCGCTGCTTCTAAAATATGGAATTCCCCAATGTTCTTTTTGTCCTTCGATTAATTCATGTAATCGTGTATAGGTGAAAGATCGGATTGATAGCGATTCAAACCAGCTCATTATTTCTAAAATCTTGACGCGGACAGGATGGGGGCGTGCCATTATACATTATTAATAAAGCATATATGCTTTATTAAAGCTAAGTTATATGAAAAAAATGACAAATCCAAATTTTGGGGCAGTTGTCAATACTATAAATTATTTTATAATTAACTATGCATAAAGCATATATGCTTTATGCAATCAAAGTTAATGATTTTTAACCATATTGTCAAGGTAATCAGTATGTTTATGTAAATTATTTTTGTTGTTAGACTTTTCTTTTGAATCACAAACTCAGATTTTAGATAAACCAAGTTGTTTTAAGGGTATTCTGATAGGTTGGATGAATCAAATTACGTTTATAAATATTATAGGAACGAAAGGGTGTCGAACCTTGGAGTGTAATGGGTTGTGAATTAGTATTTTTTTGTTTTAGTCATTTTGATTTGATGCCAAAAACTCACCACTGTGTTTTTTGAATTTCCGAACAAGCATATAAAAAACGCGTTATTATTAAAATCAGGTGGTCAGTTTGCACTGAAATAGAGTATCATACGCACCAAATATAATAAGGGATTACCTTAATTACCAGCTGCTTTTATACTTGTTATTTAGAAGCGGCTATTGGCTTTACTGAATCTTTGTAGGCTTGATACAGTTTTTTATTATAAGTACCCACTCTAATGTCCAGATCATGGAAATCCCCATCATGTGTAATAATGGTAGCATCGTATTCTTTCGCTAAGAGATAGAGGTAGTTATCATTGAAGTCAAGCGCACTGCCCTTGAAAGTAGTCAATGTAGCAAAATCATTTGTTTGTATATCACAAAACTTTAAGCCTTCAGAGTATTGATCAATATCATCCAGAATCGTTGCATACTTTTTTTTGAAGTCCTCACTGGACCTATATTCTCCTTTGTAAAATTCATTGGCATTAGGTCTCTGACCCTTTACATTGGAATATTTTCTATCGTACGCGATCTTTGCATGGTACCTTAAGAGCCTGTTGAGTATTTCGCTTAGCTGAATAGGGCATAACAATATGCTGCAGCCGGGATTTTTCATTACCTTACTGAAAAATTCGCTGTAACGGTCGCTTATTTCTTCGGAATCCAGTCCAAGTAACGGTAACCATACATTACTATCAAAAACATAAAGGGCCTTCTCTTTTGGAACAGGATTGTGCTGAAGGTAGAAAATATCCATTTGCTTTGATTTTAGGCGTAAGCCTCTTCTCTGTAAGCCTGGTAGTTAGATTTGTTCCTGAAATTATCCCACATGTCATTATACTTATCCATAAAATTAAGGATCTGTGCATAACTGTCCGGGTGTATAAATTTCTTGACACTATCCTCTCCAAACTCTGCAAGAAGTTTTCCGAAAGAAGCATTAAGGAATAATGTTGAACACCTTTTGATTTCAGAGAAGTCAATTGTGATTTCATCTTCTATTTGTTTTGAGATATTCTTTTTGACTTCCTGATACAGCGCTAATCCATCATCATGCAAAGATGCATTTTGACTTTTTAAGATTTCATGTACGCTAATTTTCATTTTGGAGTGATTTATTTGCAATTTATATTACTAAAATTGTGCCAATCGTTACGGAGTGCAAAGGTAATAAAATTTTCCTTTTTATTATTTTTTATGAAAGTAATACTTTTTTGTTGAATTCCAAACTAATTGAAGACCCAGTGAACATTTTTTTTAACTGGCTAATGCCTTGGGGTTTCATAGCAATGTTTTGGGCCATTTCTTTACTGCACCAATTTGCATCACCACTGAAAATCTGGATTCCACCCTTATTTTCTGAAAGATATTCGTGTAGGTTTTTCAGTCCTTTACCTCCCGGGGCATCAGGTTTGGTACTATTGCCATCAATCGCCCAAAGTATAGCGTCACCACTATTGGCAATAATGTCCGGCTTTATATGCTTAATTTTTTTGTAAAAACCTACGCCCAGATCACAGATCGTAAACCTGATTATTTCTTGCTTGGGAAAATGCTGGCCACAGACAAAAAAGGGAAATTCAGTCTCGGCATGTTTGTCGATATTACCATAGATTTCTATAAGATCGTCTATCAGTTTTTCTTTGATTTCAGTACTAAACTTGGGCATTGCCTTGTGCGATAACAATTCATTGTCCAGATAATCGGTAAACTCATCTTTTTGCTTTGGATAAAAGCCTTTGAAAGGAATGCTTGAGCTTTCTTTGTAAAGGTTTACGTTCTGCTCAATTTTAAGGAAATCATTATGGAACAAAACTGAGCACTTCTTGGTGACCTCGGCGGCATCTATACCAAACTTTAGGTTGTTGTCCTGTGTCAGACGAAATATCAGTGCACCCAATAACGCGCACAGGTTTCCGTCCAGCCACAACAGGTTGTCCAGTTTGATATGGATTACACAGTCCGTAAACTTTTTACAGTCTTCATAAAAATCAAGCAATTGCTTAACACCCACAGAGTTTGTGTAGATTCCATCTTGCCCTAAATAAACTTCCTGAGTTTGCAACTGTTTGGTTTTAATAAAGTGGCAAATATTGCGATTTTTTTTAACATTCGGATTACATTACATTACTTAATCCTAAGGAAATAATCTTCAACTAGTATTTATGCTGAATAATTTATTAATCAAACCATGAAGAATATACAGATTTTAAACTTGGAAGAAGGTTTCGAAGACTGGTATGATGACGTTATTCTGCCATTTGACAGGGATGTTGATTGTTATTTATATAAAGACTTCTGAGGTGGATCTTGAACTTAGCAAATTACCTCATGCTTTAACTATATGTACTCAGGAAGGACATGGCTGCAAGCATTGGAAAATTTAAAAAGATTTAATTACAAACCTGATACATTGGACTTTCTTAAAACAACAATAATTAAAGCTAGAAAGGTCAATGATGATATCACCATCTTCGATCACCACAGGCCAATTATGGCTAGATTTCTTGGTTTAAAAACAATAATGGCAAAATTGGATATTTACAAAAGACGAATAGATTGTATTTAGATTCTATCTAGCTAATCTGTTCTGGGTTATCAGATAACAATGTTCAGAAATAAATTGGTATCACTTATCATGATTTGTTATTTTATGTCATGCTTATTTTTAGTTTTGAAACATGAACTACATTCTCCACAACATTTCTCATTCTGATTTCTTTGAAACACTTGCTAAAATTGCCCATTCCGCGATGCAATTGAAGGATGAGGAAGATTTAGCCGCTGAAGATTTTAAAAAACAAACTGACGAATTAATTTTGGCCGCTCAGGACCATATCGGAAACCACATCTGCCCCAATACAGTAGACATCCTCGATTTATTAAGTACACATTATACCCATGAATATGACTTTGATTATGCTTTCTATGAATTTGATAAGGAACCTAAGATCCGTAAAGAGATACAGCGATTGGGAAAATTTCATCACAGCCTTAAAGAGTTAATCGGATATCTTCAGGTAATTGATACCCTCATCGATAAAGACAACCGTCCCAAAATTGAAAGCGTATTGGAAAAGAATGACTTTGTGTTGTCAAAACTGCATACTTTATTTAGCGGCGGCTTTTATTCCATTCTGCTAATCCTGAAGTTTAATAACATAGCATATCGGTCAGGAGAACCCAGAGAAATTGCAGAAGACTTATCCCGCCGGGGATACGTGGCCATTGAAAACCAGTACGGGGAATCCAGCTTAGTTAAAATATCAATTAAAGGAGCCAGTTACATAGAAAGAAAGGCCAAACAAACCAAAAATAGGAAATCCGGCGCCGATCTTGATAAAAAACTAAATAGTGTTATTGAACATTTGAATAGGATTGGCCTTGGGCAAGAAATCATCTTTGATGAAATCGGAGAACTAAAAGAATTACAACATACCTTATCAAAAAAAAACTGGTCACAATTACTTAAAGGTAAACTGATTGACCTGGCTCTGGATAAAATCATCAGTACCGAAACGGCAACTTTCATCTACGAGTACCTAACCAACGGAAATTTAAAGCTGCTGAAATTTCCCTAAGGAGCTATCTCCAAAGACTTACAGGGCACTTAATACTCATTTAAGGCCGCGCAAAAATAAGGCCTATCTCAATGGAATAGCCTAAAAGCAGCTAATAATCGATAACTAATTAATTCTCATGACATTTATCCTTTTTATTCAAATAATCCCATTTTCTATTTCGAGCTTCGAATGCCCCTTGTTCTTAAACATTTTACCGTCTGTATCACTTGGCAAAATGTTAAGTCTGTTCCAGTTTTTCAAATAATCTGTAGTTTCAGCTAGGCCAATGTCAGTTTTTAAAGAGCTGAAATTCAATCAACAATTATTAAGGCGGGCTAGTTAAATACTGTTTCGATTATACCTAAATAAAACTGGGAAACTGGTTCTTTTTATTCTATTTCCTAGATCTTAATTCCAGGTCCTAGCCCATAAAACAACATGCTGTCAACAGTAATCATAATTATTGCCTTTATCGTAATTAAGTCTCATCTTTAGACATATCTTTTTAACACAGCAAACGATGGACTTATTTAGCGCTTTCGAACAACGTCCTCTTCAGGCGATAAACGAAATAGATGTCGCACGCAAACTACAGGAGCAGCTCAAAACCATAAACTTAGAAACTGAACCTAAGTTATATGCTGATATGCTGGCATTTCAGTTTTTAGACAATTACAGTAGCCAACCTTCGACTTGGGGTGGTCACTACCAACCTTCGAGATATATTCAGACAGATACCGGTTATGAGCCATACCCGAATCCGGGATTGATAACAACTACAGTTCTCGAATTCTGGCAAAAACAAGCAGATATCCTCGCCCATCCCGTGCTTTGTACCAGGTTTTCAGGATTGCTATATGAATTTACCCAAACAATCACAGGTACAAAAGTCAGCTATCTAACAGCCCAAAAGTACTCTACCGCATTAATTGAAACAGTTGAAGAAAAACTATATACCATCGAAAAATACGCTGTAAAAAAATTAGCAAAAGCCCTTGAGGTTGCCTCCAGCTATAATAGCAACCCGCTAATTCAAAGGATCAAAACTCAGATTTTTGCCCTCGAACAACCTATCCCAATCACAGAAGAAAAAAATAAATGGGGTTTTACCTTCGACTTACTGCTGAACGGAAAAAAGAACTGGCTTGATCAAAAAGAAGAGTTACAGGTTATAAATACCCTTGAATCCCGTCTTGAATATCTTAAAAATGTCGATCCCTGGGCAAGTGCTTCATCAGCTAACAGACTCGCACAGTATTATCAGAAAAAAGAGAAACCTGATGAGGTAAAAAGAGTAATTCTTGAATTAGGTCATGCTTATCAGAAAAAAGCAGCGACAGAAATATCCATGCAGGCAGCCGGACAATTAGACGAATTATTGCACATATACCGGAAGTACCAACTGCACACCGAAGCGGCCAAAGTATTGATCCAGCTCCGCGAACTGGGAAAAAAATCCAATGAGGAAATGAAATCCGTCATTTCGGAACATACCATTGATACCACCGAACTTAAAGAACATTTAGAGAAGATTATGGTGGGTGACCCCGAAACAGTTTTTCCCTTAATTGTCGAAATGTTGATACCCCAATTGGAAATCACTAAAAAGGAGTTAAACGATACCGCTATAAAGCACCCGATCCCATACCTGATCACAAACACATTGGTCGACGAAAAAGGAAGGCCTGTTGCGCAGATTGGGCCCATTAAAACGGATTTTGAAGGCCATTTGGCACAACATTCCGGGCGTCAACTTTACATGCAAAGCCTGTTAACCCATCTATTATTTACCCTGGCGACGGACAAAGGCTATCTAAGCCCAGAGAACACGATGGCATTTCTGAAGAAATCTTGCATCTTAGAACCAGAACGGTTCGACATCATTTCACGTGGCATAGAAGCATTTTTTCAAAAGGATTACCAGATTTTTGCACACCTGATCATCCCACAGTTCGAAGAAGCGATCCGTAACCTCCTGGAGATAAATGGCGGAAATATATTAGTAGATAAAAATAAAGCATACCAATTAAAAACCTTCCACCAATTACTCGATGACCCAATAATCCTGCAGGTTTTTGGTGAAAGTACAATCCATTATCTCAAAATCCTTTTCACCGATCCCAGAGGCTGGAACCTGCGGAACAGGATATCGCATGGTATGATTGCACCAAACCTGATCAATACACATACCGCACAGCGGCTATTTCATGCGTTATTGATCTTAGGCATGATCCGTTTAATAGAAAAACCAATAGCGTAAGTAAATATAATAAACACATCACCGCCCAAAATGCCAACAACCTTCGAAATTGCCCAATTACTAATTGAAAAACTAAAAGATGGGATTCCTGTAGAACAAGCCAAAAATGAGCTTGAAATCAAAAGCGAACGGTGGTTTGCAATTAGCGCTAAAGCATACGCCCTATATTTGGCTGACGCAGAAAAACAGCGTGATCAAGATATCCTAAAGAAAAATGTTTCTGCAACCTCAAATCAGGAAATCCGGCAAATCTTAACACTTAATGAAAAGTTAGCAGACTATGCACTGTTGCTGCATAGCCTGGCAACCATGGCAGACTTTGAATATATAAGTGATCTAGCAGAAAATCTGCCGCAATCCGAAACAAACACCCTGGAATACTTAAGTAAACAATCTATGCACCCGGGCTTCAGGGCAAGACAAAAAAAAGGCAGATTCGAAACACTAACGCCATTTAAACCATTTGTTCAGATCATTGATGCTGCCCTAATCTGTTTTTATAGGCAAAATTATATCAGTGCCTATTTAACCTTAGCTCCGGTAATTGAAGGAGTTTTGCTGCGATGGACAGGATATAACGGCACAGGCAATAAACCAGAGTTTGATGAACACCGTAAATTCTTTAAAAGATCCCACATTCGGCAACCATGCCCTAGTAATGTACTTTTTCACAATGTATATAATAAGGGATGCGACAAAATCTTAAATGACCATCTGTTTAAGCCAACCCAAAGCGGAGACTCCCATTCCAATTTCAACAGGCATCTGGCTGCCCATTTACTTAATGACAACCACTTCGCAACCTGGGAGAATTGTAACAGGCTGTTTTTGCTTTTAGATACCATGAGCGAAATCTATGTGTACGAAACCAGGGAGCCGGATCCCCGTTTTAATATACATACAGATGACCTCAAAGCTGATGTCGAAATTTATGCTGGGCTGATACTAGACACTCAGTTAAAAAATGTTACCGAAAAAATATTATTACAAGAGCACCTTAAACCTAAAGAAAGCCGGTAATTCTCACCCAAATTCAAGATTGGGAACATGTGCTACAAGTGTTTCAAAATGATCTTTGGATAACCAGATATTGGTTTTAAACCGGACATATTCAGCATCTTCATTGATATAATAATACCAATAGAATTTACCGCGACCTTTATTTTGTGCAGCCATTACATGATGCAATATCGATTTTGAAACAATCACATAACTTGATCCTTCGGCATCAATAAATTCAGTAACATCCAAATCATCCAAAGTTACCTCCTGGGTAATAGGATTTTCAGCATCCATAAGTTCTGCGTTAGTAAACTTGAAGGTGTGCTGATTAAGTTCAGGCTTTCGGTATTCTTTAATATCAGCATCAAAACCAAAGGTGACCGAGGGCAAATATTTAGCTTCTTTATCGCCATTGATTGATATCCACGTTTTCTGATAATCATCTTCTTTCCAATACCATTGGGGATTTCTGACTGAGATGTTAATTTGTATTTTCATAACTGGGCTCTAAGCAATAAAATTAAGCTATCAATTACAATATATACCCATTATTTTCCCAAAACTTACTATTTTCGGTAATAACCAAACATAAAACATGAACTCATTATTATTTGGAGGTGCACAAAGCGTCGGAAAAACTGAAACTATATTTAGACTAACCAATTATCTGCTGAGCAAAGGCTTTGTTGATGTACTTTCAACAGTACCTGCTGTACCGATACCACCTGCAAAAGTACCCGACTACAAAGCTATCCTAAAAGGGACAAACAAGCTTGGGCAGGCTATCAAAATCATTATAAACTCAGCAACCGATACCCCAGGCCTGATCTGGGATTTTAAGAACGTATACGACACCAATGGAAGCCACTTCGATATACTAATCAGTTCCGTGCGAGATGGGCATCACTGGCCTAGAGCAGAATTCTTTAGTATCATGGGCCTAAATCCGGCTTCACCGAATAATATAGAAATACCACTTGCAAGAATTACCCGGCGTGCTCATTTCGATAAGGCACTAAATTGGTACGAGGAAAAACTCGACCTACTTGCCCAGCATACACTTTCAAATGCACCCTTTAACATCTGATACGGATAAAAATCAAGACATTAACTACAAAAAATCCAATGCAAAATTTCAACGCCAAAACCTATATACCCCATAATTTCCACTTACTAAAAAAGGCAGACCTAGTTCCTGTTCACCATCGTGAAAAAAATGAGTGGATCGGGGAAGCGGTCATTACAGACAACATAGATGAAGAATACCTACTGGAATTTCGCTTGACTGAACCTGTTGAAGAAGATCTGTATGCCACCATTACGCAAGAGAAGTCAAATGGAATTGTATCCAGGCCTGCTTACGTATCCCTGTCAAAAGACCAGATTTATGGCAGGTTTACGCAAACTATTGGTCAGCAGCAAGAATAATATTTTTCGTAAATTAGGTAAATTAAAATTTCTTTAAATGAAGAACGCTCCCAACTCTCTTGAAACCCAGAATAAATATGCATATAATGTAAAAGACGACATCATTTACATCCGTGAGGCAAAAAGTGGCAGAAACGGTTATTTCTGCATGGGATGTAAAAAGGAAATGCAAGCTGTAATCGTAAAAATCCAACATCATGAATCTTATTTTCGTCATGATGCAAAAGCAGTTAAACATCATGGTAAGTGCACTTTTTCCGATGAAACCTATCGGCACAAGCTCGCAAAAGAAGCGCTTCAATTAACAAAACGCATTAAAGTACCGGCAGTTTACAAATATTCACCTTCGGGTGATGGACAGGTCATGCTCATCAGTGAATCAAAATTCATCGAAGCACATACCGTATCCAACGAACTGCAATTTTATGAGGACCAGGATGGAAACGTCATGTGGGGCAGAAATTCCGGAACAGATAAACACCTGATTATTCAGCCAGATGTTACTTTTTTTGATGCAGATAACAACCCCATTTTATTAATCGAAATTGTGGTTACCCATAAACCGGATCCGGATAAGCTTTTAAAAATCTTAAGATTAGGCATTGATACCATCTCGGTTACCATCCCCAGAGACTCTCCGGAAAGCATTGCAGAAACCTTTAATAAAACAGACCGTACCAAATGGATATACAATTATGAGCAAGAATCAACCGAATATATACAACTTTCCGACGGAGATACAGAGAGAATACTACATTTTGATGAAGAGCAAAGAAAGCTTTTTGCAGAATCTCTCAAATGCAGAAAGGCGCAGATTAACAACCTTATACGACGAATTAGTGTCTGTTTGGAATCTCAACAATTCAGAAGCGTTACAGCAAACCTTAAATCAGAAATATCAAGAATTGAGGGAAACACAGAACAATTACGATCTAAACTTGACCAGGAAACAGACCAGTATAGACAAGGAATTCGAACAAGAGATAGAAAACAGGACGATGATTTTAGAGCAGCAAGAGGTAGAAATAAAGAAACAATCGACGAAATTAACGGCCAGCAAACAGATTTGGAAGAAAGATATTTTGACAAAGCAGGAAAGCTTGAATCAGAGAAAGAACTTCTTGAATCTAGAATCCAAAAAGAAATCGCAAGCCATGGTGGAAATGGAAAAGATTTTGAGCGAAGAAAAGCAAATCTTATCCTACAAGGAGAATTCCTTGAACAATCTATTAGAATGGGAGAACAACGAATTAATGGAATCCTTGCTACAAGAGCAGAACTTCCAGGCAGATATGAACATTCTGGAAGAGAGCTGGTCGAAAATTTTAAACGCCAAATTCAGTCAGAAGAAGGAGATATTGCTAAACAACAAGGAATTCGAGAACAGCTCCCGATCAGATATGAACAAATTAGAGCAGAAATTATCCAGCGAAACAGAGAACTTAAAGAACTTGAAGAACAAGCTATCAGAGGAGAACAAGAATTTAGAGCAACCCTACCTGATCGATTTAAGCGCGAAGGAGAAGAACTTGAAAACCAATTTGAGCAATTACGTCAATCAACAATTAGCGGCATTGAGGCAAGAGATTATCAGCGAAATCCCCAATTGTCCCAAGGATATCAAGGACTTGTTTCTGCAACAGGACAGCTACACACTATCATTGAAAAACAACGCATTAACAAAAGAAACCGATCAATTAAAGAATTTCTTGAAAAGGGAACATACAAAACACGGTTTTAAAAGCATCGAAAAATTAGAAGAGGAATACGACCGTTACCTTTCTTGCCAATAAAAAGTCTGATGCAATTGTAATCAGACTTTACACTTATGGCTATCAATCATTTAAAATAATTAACCTGCAATGACGGTTTTATTTCATCAGTTTATTTGATAGAATATTTACGCTCGCGCTGTTTGAATGCTTCATCCCCGCCTTCAAGTATATCGCAGGCGTGTTCTTTAATCCCTTGCTGCAACAACACTTCTTGAGTACTAGAATTATTCAAGAAAGAATGTTCTATAGAGCCGTTAACATAAGAGAACCTGGTTGATGAACTTGAATTGTTAGAATCTTGCCCGGACTGATTGGCAACTATAATATTTTCAGCATCAGTTGCCACAACCAAATTTGCATTGTGTGAAACAATAATTATCTGCCTATCCCGCTTTTTTTGTTTGATCATGGTACATAACAGATCATAAATAGTACGGTTATCAAGATTGTCTTCCGGCTGATCAATTAGAATTGGAAATTCGGACGAGCTAATCTGCAAGAATAGGATTAGCAGAACTGTTCCTTTTTTACCAGGGGACATGCTTAAAAGATCATCATTTTTATAGGTAACACTGTAATCCAGTTCAAAGTTATCCTCCACTAGCCCCTTTAGTACATCATCTAAGGTAATTCTCATTTTTAGCGGAATAAATTCAGCATCAGCACTACCAAACAGCAACTTATTATCCTTTAACCTTAATGGTTTAGCAAAAAATTCTATCAGTCTATCGTAATTAACGTTTCCATCCATGAATAACTGGTAAAATGAGTGATCAGCTGCAATTGCAGCTTTGTTTGCCTGCTCGAATAAGTTAAGGCTATCTTGTTTAAAGAGCAAATTACATTTGAGCGTAATACCATTACCAATATCACTCCTGCTTTTGTTAATTTCCTGGCAAATAGAACTGTAGGCCGCCTTTCTGAGTTTTAAGGTTTCAGAAATTTTAGCCCTTAAATTCTCGTAATCTCCCATTGTAGTGGAAAATTGCTTCTCCAAATTTTGTGCCGATGTTAACTTCGTTTCTTCGGTGCCCAACTGCTTAATCAGTTTTTGTAATTCTTGCTGTCCTTCAATTTTTAAAAGTAAGGGCTTTAACAACGCATTTATTTTATCGATTTCCTGTTTTTCTAAATCCTTATCTTTTTCAGTATCAATTTTATCGATGTTGTTCTTAAGGTTTCCAACCATGGCATCAAAGTCCTTTTTGAGTTGGTCCAAAACATTTTTCAAATCGGCTGGGATCACATTTAATTGATCGGTAACTTTATCAATCGAACCCCTAATGTAAAAAGTATCATTGGGGTCATCAGATCCAAAAAGATTTAATTTCATGGAATTAATTTCGCTCTCAATCTCACCCAATGCTGTCTTCTTACTATCCAACCCCTTAATTAATGCTTCCCGGGCTACCTTATTAGAATTCAGCGAATTGTAATCCTTAAATTCCTGTTCGGTAAGATTAGAGTTTTTTTTCCCAGCATCAACCGCCTTTTTAATACTTTCAATACCAACAGAAATGCTCGAAGATTTACCTATTTCTTTTATTTTTTGTTGAATGTCCAAAAGCGTTGCCCTGGTTTGAAGATAGTTCAATAACATGTTTTCTATCTCTGCAGAAAACTTATCGATTTTAGCCTTATTTTCTTCAAATATTTTTTTGAAATCAGCATCCTGCAATAAAATATTCTCTATTAGGCTATTTAAATCCTCTTTATTATTTCGCTCAACCAAATGGTTAATATACAACTGTGGAATATATGTGATCTTATGGCTTTTGTTGGCAAGCGAACTATCACTTAACTTATCTATTTCCCCGTTTTTCCAGGTAACTGTAAAATCAAAGTTTCCCGGAAGCCTGTATCCCTCAAATTTTAACCGCTGCGAAGCCCGTTCTACTTGTTCCGGATCAATCGCCTTGGCAGCAGAATATATCAACAAAGATTTTCCCGAGGATTTCCCGCCAATAATAGCATTTAGATTATCATTTAGCTGTATCACCTGATTTCCAAAAAGGTTGCTGCTATCTTCAAATGCCAGCTCAGAAATGATAAAGCGGTCATTTTTTATATCTGGTTTGAAAGCTTGAATTCTAACACGATCTTCCGGCTCATACAAGGTTTGCTTAAGTCCCTCAAAAGTAGGATCAGCTTTGATCCAGCAAAATCTATTATCAACCGGACTAAAAATTTTATCATTTGAATGGGCATCACATCCATGAAAACAGGGCATAAGGTTTGAGCATTTAAAAAGCACATCTTCCTTACTATCGGCACCATTTCCCGCAAAATATAAAATATCATTATCGCTTGATGAAAAAATAGCATCCGAAAACTGGTACAAGCTATATCTTGTTGCATCAAGCTGTGTTTTTCCTCCGCCCAATAGAAAATCGGAATGTTTTACCGCACCTGAAACTCCGTCCGTGCCACTATTTGCAACCACAATGATGGTATTGTCACGTAAAGTTTTATCATTCTTAAAAAGAGTTTTCAAAGAACCTATTTCTATTACATACTGCTCATATCCCACTTTGGAAGCACCTTCATCATTAAGTTTCAGATTCCCCGTGTGAGTACGACCCAGGCGTTTAATGTCTTCAGGTGTAGCTGAAAATGTACTACCCGCATACTCAAATTGCAATCTTGCCAAGAAGCGAGTTGTAATTTCATTTTCAATTTTAGGATTAAATATACAATGTAGGTTTATTGGCTTTGCACTTCCAGTAACCGGAGATACCCTTAATTCTACATTAGGCAAAACTAAATCAAAAGATTTAGTGATTTTAGAAGTGCTAATGGCTGCTTTAAAAGTAAAGTAGTTTTCAATGGAAAAGTAATCGGTTATACCGATAACAGAAATATCTTCTGGAGAATCATTAATGCTCTTAAAATATTTTTCCCATTTTTCAGCGGCTGTGACCCCATCAAATTGATCGTTCTTTTTAGTTTCTGGTGTATGAATATGTAAATCCCATCTTCTCCATTCCGAACCTCTTTTAAATTGAGTGTATGACATACTAGTGCGTTAATTAATGTATATTGTGATATAAATATCGTTACTAAACTACAATAATATTTGAAATTATTAATTTGTCACTTTTTGTTTATACCCTCTCACAAATATC
Organism: Pedobacter sp. R-06; assembly: GCF_049913135.1. Classification (NCBI taxonomy): domain Bacteria; kingdom Pseudomonadati; phylum Bacteroidota; class Sphingobacteriia; order Sphingobacteriales; family Sphingobacteriaceae; genus Pedobacter; species Pedobacter sp. R-06. The sequence continues at coordinate 1,938,349 of NZ_CP183977.1, forward strand.
CTAAGTAATAATGTCGTCTTGCATAGCCTCTATATGAAAATAACTTTGTTTTTATAAATTACTTTATCTTAATAGTTATCGCAATTTGTTTTAGACAACACATTTTTAAGAACCTCGGTCATCATTTGTTTTATTAACATTTGAAATTATCAATTTGTCACATTTTGTTTAAACACGTAAAGTTTATTTAATGGTGAACAATAGCCCCAACTAACAATGCTAATTAGTAAAATGATTTTGGGCGGCACATTATGTTTTAGACAGAAGTCACAATTTGTTTCGAACACTACAGATTAAACGCGCTTGCACTCTTTCCAATCGAAACGGATAAAAAGGCCGTGAATTTCGGGCGCTCCTTTCTCTGCGAGCGCATAATGTTCTGCTGCGCCGGAACACCCTTCGGGACTTATAGCTCTCCGTTCTCTCTGCACCCGTTTTTCCGGACTTTCTTTTTTTCCGTTTTTTCTTTTGAAAAGATTTTTTGGGAAAAGGAAAGGAAATAAAAAGAATGTAAAACTTAAAATTTTTTGATCATGGAAATTACAGGAAGATTAACAGGAGATGCAACGGTAAAGACGTTGAGGGGAGAACGGAAAGTGGTAAACTTTTCAATTGCAATTAATGACAGCTACAGAAGTGGCGGGGAACAAAAGAAGATTACTACATTTTTTGAGTGTTCATACTGGTTGAACACAGGTATCGCTGAATACCTTAAAAAGGGCGGTTGGGTTCAGCTTTATGGCAGGGTGGGTGCCAATGCATACATCAATGGTAAGGGAGAGGCTAAAGCATCGCTGACCTTTCATACCTCAGAAGTTAAGCTGTTGGGTTCGACGGGAAGTAGTGGGAAGGCAGCGGTGTCAACAGGCAGAAATAGAAGTGAAGGGACACAAAGAAGGAAGAAACGCAGTTAGACAATGCCAAGGCTTTTGATAGAGGTATTCCCCTTTAAAAACTCATTATTTCAGCTACGATTAGCGCACTCAATTTAATCAAACTTTAATTTAAAATTTTTAATCATGTCACATCACTTAAATTATAACAGCAGAACAGATAAACACAGTTTTTTCTCGGTAAAGGAAAAAGCATGGCACGGACTGGGTACCATAGTGGAATCTTATCCCACTTCTGCCGAAGCCTTGAAATTTGCAGGGCTTGATTATACAGTAGAGAAACGGCCTTTGTTTACCGTGGACTCGCATAATCTTGTAACTTTTAAAAGTCCTGATGGGGATAAAATGTATGACGGGTTTTTGCCTGATATTTTAGTGCCGAACTATTATTCAACGGTTAGGACGGACACCGAGGAAGTTCTTGGTGTGGTCGGCAAGGATTACAGAGTGGTTCAGAATACCGAAGCCTTTTCATTTTTTGATAGTATTGTCGGCGGTGGTGATGGTATCCTTTACGAAACTGCAGGTGCATTGGGTAAGGGGGAACGTATTTTTATCACTGCTAAACTGCCCTCTTATATTAAGGTGGGAAAGGATGACCTCATCGAGCAGTACTTGTTTCTCACCACCTCGCACGATGGTTTTGGGAGTATCACCGCGGCTTTTACGCCCGTGCGGATCGTCTGTAACAATACGCTTAATGCCGCATTGAAAAATTCTTCTAATGTTGTTCGAATCCGTCATTCTTCGGGGGCTAACGACAGGCTTAAACAGGCGCATACCCTCATGGGTATTTCGGGTAGGATCGGGTACGAAATAGAATCCATTTTTAACCATTGGTCTAGGGTGCGCATTACCGATGCCGAACTAAAAAAGCTGGTGCAGACGGCAATGGCACCGAACAGGGAGGTTCTGGACAAGCTGCAAAAAGGGCTGATCGATGAGGCTTCAGGCGTATATAAAAATATCGTAGATGAAGTTTATACCTATGCCATGAGCGCACCGTCACAGTTGATCGATACCACCAAAGGCACACTTTTCGGGGCGTATAATGCGGTGACGGGCTACTATCAGAATGCCCGAAAGTTTAAGGATAGCGAAGCCAAATTTAAATCCATTATTGAGGGAACAGCTAAGCAAAGGGGACAGTCAGCCTTTGACCTTTGTTTAGACCTTGGGAAAAGTGGCAATATAGCCTTTCAGCTAAATTAATTCATCGGGAGCGGTGCTGCCGCTCCCATAAAACTTAAGATCATGAGTAGGTTAACAGAAAATACAGATTATTGCGCTTTACTGGAAATTGCGCAGACCTTGCCACATTTCGATAATTTATCAGATATGGACATGTCGGCAGGGGATGCTGTTCGCATCCGCCATGCAGAGCACATTATTAAAGATGTGATCGGGAACAATGGGTATGGAATCTTGTATAGAAGTAAGCGCATAGCGCTTAGAAAAATAAAGAGGATAAAACAATAAGAACAAATTTTGGTAAGCATCATTCCTATGGCAGATGGTACGGGTTGGTATTATGGAAAACCGTGGTTTTTTCTGAACCTTGACAGTTTTTGTTCATAGAAAATACCGATGTAGGGTTTCAAAAAAACGTTCGGCGGCGGGCTTCGCCCGCCCGTTTTTCGGCATCGGTTTTCCGTGGCGCATTGCCTGGTCAAAAACCGACTGCCGCTTTAAGATGTGCCTAAATTGGCAATGTAGTCTTTTAATGAGTTGGACTCACTAACGATTCATAGTATTTGCCGATTTTTATCGAGTTATTTACTGATTCAATCATTATCGTAGATATCATATTCACTGCTGGACAGTACCTCGAATTTTTTGTAAAATTCACCCCGATGGTAAAACATGTAGGTAACCGGGCTGGTTTTTAAGCCTGTTCCCGCAATATGCCAGTCTGATTCACATATTATTTCCATCAATTGGTCGTCCGTAAAATGGTATATCTCTTCATTTTGCACATAAATCAATATACAGTTGTTTTTGCCTGCAGTAACCAGCCATCCGCGCTGACTGAAATATTCGGCCAGAAGCAACGCTCTTGCCTTAACAAATTCGCTTGACTCATTTATTTCCATGTAAACAAAATAATTAAAAAATCCGAAACTTAAAAGTCTTGCTTCAACTATGGTAAGGGAATGGATATGTTGGTGTTTTCAGGAGAAATCTGCAATATTTTACTTTATAGTCGGAGAGTGGGATAAGCCTGATGATAAGAAAGGCAAGCTTGAGATTTTCCTTTAACGATAAGTCTCGTTTTGAAAAGCAAAAAAGAGATAATCAAATTAATGATTACCCCCATCTAAATTAACGCTCTCAACCGAAAGTTGATGTAAGGCTCTCACCCCTTACAAAACAATTATACGCAAAAAAAGGCAAACTAGTTTTTAATGCCAGAAATAATTTTTTCGCATGCGGGCCTTCTGTAAGACACCATTGATTAATCCCAATAGGCGTTCTTTAAAGTTTATAGGTATAACTTATTTTCCTTTTTGTATACTGGTAGGCGTTATTTTTGTCCAGCATGGCCAGTTCATCGATATAGCGGTTTGCCATAGCTTTGTAGTTGTCAAACAACTTTTTTCTGGATGTCATCTGTACCTTGCTGAACATCCAGGATTCATCGTTCGTAAAACGGAAGCAGAGTTCACTATAAATCTGAGCCCTAAGCTGCTTTGCCCTGAAATCCTGCATGCCCATCTTTATTGCGTTTTCTATCTGTGTTTTTGCCCTGGTCAGGTTTTCTAAAGTACCTTTAGTATGTTGATAGGGCTCTGCCAACATCTGATTATACAGATAATATATAAGTGCACGGTTAAAAAGGCTGGTGGTGTCGTTGGAATTTCTGGCTAGGTTTTTATCCAGGCTGTCTGCCACTTTTATATATTTGTCTTTGGGCGGTACATTGAGTAGATTGCTTTCAACGGTAATTAGCAGGCCATTGACACTTTTGGTCTGTGGAAGCTGGCCCCAGGATGATAGGAAACTAAATAAGCCAGCTATAAAAATAATTTTTGTGGTTAGTATTTTCATAAGATGATAGATTTTGATACAGTTATATAAGGCTGAAAATGATTGGTTTTGTTAATAGGCCGTCAATCGATCCTCACTTTGATTTCAATTTCAAAATATTGCTCCCTAATCCCATAGTGCATTTTTGCTTTGCCTCCATATGCTATCTCCAATCTTTGGCGTATGTTTTCCAATCCCTTGTGCATGCTGGTCGCTCTGCTTTTTCTATTCGGTAGGTTTCGTGATTGTATGCTAAGGAATTCGCCGCAGTAGCTAATTGCTAGCTTGGCGGGATGTTGGGGATCAAGAAAGATTCCGTGTTTAAATATATTCTCGGCAAGTGTTATCAGTACAAGGGGAATGAACTTTATATTTTCTATGCCGTCTCCAGTTTCAAAACTAAGGCTAAGTTCCTCTTCAAACCGTGTACTGTGAAGCAAGATGAGGCTTTTTACTTGGGTTATCTCTTCTTTCAGGGGGATAGTAGACTCTGTAAACTCACAGTCTAAACTATAACGCATGAGGTCGGATAAGGTCATTACTGCTTCAGCTGCTTTTGGGGAGCTGGCCAATATGTCCTGATAGATAAAGCTGAGTGTATTGAAGAGCAGGTGGGGGTTGATCTGTGCCTTGAGGTAGGAATTTCTTGACTGTTCGAGTTTTGCTTCCATATCCTTTTTGGAAAGCTCGATCTGAAAACTGGCTCTTTCAGCAGCCTCTCTGACCTTGACTTCTTTTAGGTGGACAAGAAACAGATAGTAAAAGGCTGCATTTCCCATAAACAGCGCGGCCCGATATAACACACCAAGGACATATTTGTGACCCATCTCGAGTTCTTGAACAGTCTTCCAGGACTGGTGCTTCAGAATCCTGGTATCGACAATATAATTCAAAAGGAGATAACATAGAAAGGTAAAGCCGCCAAGGAGTGGAAGTTTCCATACCCAGTGAAATGCATTTTCGAACACTCTAGGATAGGCCCAGTGTGCGCAAAAATAAAAGAGCAGGATATTCAAGATATAATGGATAATATAGCTTTCTATATCACCGAACTTACCAGTCGAAAAGCCGACGATAAATATCTCACACAGGATAAAACCTGTCCATCCGATTAGGTGGATCTTTTGCTTTTTTATAAAATTTAGAATTTTGTTCATCACGGCTATAATCGTATTGGTCACCCCTGAATTATCCCCGGTGTAATAACTTTTTTCTGGCGTTTTTCTGCCCCTAGTTTCAGGAAATAAACTATGAAACACCAGCAGAAAAGGCTGAAGAAAAAAACAGTTTTTATCTTCCGCACGGCAGGAGACCGAAATCTCCAGAGTACTGATCCAACAGTGACCAGTCTCACTATTACCGTTACCGGGACACATATTAATGTAGACCGTTAAATTAAGATTTGTTAAACCCGGCCGGTTAACAAAGTCTTTTCTTCTAAAAACTTCAAAAGATTACTTTTATAAGTGCCTCCCATCTGTACCTGATATCCCTGTCCAAGGTTGATCGTGTTGCCCACTATCTTCTGGATTTTTTTTGCGTTGATCACGTGAGAACGGTGTACCCGGTAAAAAAGGTCTTTATTGAAAATCTTTTCTACTTCTTTCAATGTCAGATATACCAGCTCTTTTTTTTCGGCAGTAACCATACTGACGTAGTTTTTTGCACTTTCAAAGTACAGGATATCCTGTTTATGGATTCTGGAAAGTTTCCCCTTTTCACCGGTCTTAAAAAATTTAATGTTTTTTCCCTGTCCGTCGGTTTTGGAAAGTTCGTTATCGATTATACCCATGACCGTTTGGGCAAATTTAGCGAGGTTAATTGGTTTAAGCAGATAATGGTTAGCCCTGACCTCAAAGGCCTCAAGCGACCTGTTATACGCACTGGTAAAGATAATGGACCTGGCCTTTGGCCTGAGTTCCTTCGCGAGTTCTATGCCTGAAAGATGTGGCATTTCAATGTCCAGGAAGATGATGTCAACCTCGTCTTCAGCGGTGATGCCCGAAAGGGCTTCGAGTGGGTTGTTGAAGGTTTTGAACAGTTCAAGATTGGGCATTGAACCGATGTAGGTTTTGAGTAGCGCAATGGCGTGTTTCTCATCGTCGATGATCACGCATCTTATCTTATTTTTCATAAGCTTAAGGTTGGTTTGATGTCAGTTGGATTTATTTCATTTCTTATTTATTGTTAAATGTGAATAATAAGGATATTAAGGTTTTTTGATTAATTAGCAGAATTTACTTCGGATATGTCCTTTCGATTTCTCCAGATATTGGCTTTTCTGGAAAAAAATCTTTGATTGAACATTCAAAGATTTCTGCGATCTTGTTTAGATGGTTTAGGTTATACTTGTCAGGAGTTTTTGTACTTTCAACGTTCCCGACAAATTTTCCGTTTAAGCCCATTAAAACTGACAGTTGCTTTTGGCTAACATTTTTTAAAAGCCTGATCTCCCTCACTTTATCAATTACAAACTGCTCAATTTCAGATGCTTTGCCCATTGAAACTAAGTAAAGAATAATGAAAAAATAGTTTGCCCTACTATAGTAGGGTTTTTGGATTTTTTAGTTATATTTGGAGTGTATTAAATAGGTATTAATAAGAGTCTTGCGGTCGCAATTTCTGACGCCGTGACGTAGGACAGCAGATTAATGCCCATATCTATATGTAGAAATATAATATATTTGTGTTTCGAAATAGATGTGGGAACTGCTGTAATTCCGTGTCACGTAAGGCGTCAGAAACTTTATTGCACCACGGTTTGTAGTTCTCACATTTATTGAGCACATTCCATCAAGACTCGTATAACCAATACGGGTATGAAAAAAAGTAATCCATTTTTCCGAGTGACTGACCAATACTTTAGGTGTGGATTATCTTGCTATTGCCCAGGTATCCTTATTTTTTTATCGTCCCAAATTTCTTTCCTATGTTCATGCCCGTTTGATCGGATGTATGCATTGAAACCCAAAAATCCTGAGTGATGTTGCTTCTGCCTGCAGGTGGCAACGCTTAAATTTCATTATGGATTGGGTATTGGTTCTTAAACCATCTGTAGGTATTTCTATTTGATCTAAAATTGCTTTTAGATCTGTTTTCCTATTAATCAACTAACTGAACAATTATGAAAAAATCGATAATTTTTATCGGAATGGCTGTGCTATGCCTTTTTTTTAAGGGATATACGCAAAGCAAAAAACAAGAAATTGATAGTCCTTACGGTAAAGTCCCATTGAAGGTGGGGGAAAAGGTTCCGGACTTTCTGTTTCAAAATCTGGTGAATGGTGATAGAAAGCCGTTCACTTTGTCTTCACTAAAAGGTAAGGCTTTGATCCTGGATTTCTGGGGGACCTGGTGCAGTAGTTGCATCAAGGGTTTTCCGAAGATGGAGAAATATCAGGAGAAGTATGGTAAGAATCTGCAGGTGCTGTTGGTCAATGATTCAAATGTTGATTCTGTGGAAAATATCGCGCTGTTTCTGGAAAAGAGGATAGCGGATGGTGAGGAGGTCCGCTTGCCGGTAATTTCCGAAAGGACTTTTACGCAGATTCTTTTCCCTCATAAGCTTTATCCCCATGTGGTTTGGATCGGGGCGGACAGGCGTTTGAAGGCGATGACCAATGCCAGGGCGGTAACGGATGAGAATATTGCCAGGCTTATCGCCGGTCTGGATCTTGTTATACCGGTTAAGGAGTTTTAAGATGATGGGATTGATGAACAAATATTCGTGGAGGTCCGCTATTTCTTTAGGTGCTTTTTTGCTGATGTTTTTTCTGCAGGTTTCCGGCGCATTGGCCCAGGTTGGAGGTAGCAGGCCTAAGGTCAATCTCGCTGTGCTTAAGGGGAATGTGTTTGCTCCGGACCTCAGTAGGGTGCAGATTTTTATAAGGGCGAAATCCAGTATCAGTACATCAGCCGATTCGCTGGGGAATTTTTCAATTCCGATCAGAAAGTTTCCCGATACGGTTACGATATCGGCCTTTGGCTATTTTACCACAACACGGATCATCAGAAATCTCTCGGATGCCGATCAGCCCGTAAAAATCAGGCTGGTGCCGGATATAAAGGATCTGGGGCAGGTTGAGATCAATACAGGTTATCAGAAGGTGCGGCCAAATGAAGTAAACGGTACGGTTTCAGTGGTGGATGAAAAGCGGCTTAATGCGCGGACGGGGACGAATATCCTTGAACGGATTATTGGGCAGTCTTCGGGTGTGCTGCTGAATGTGGGCAAAGCAAACGGTAACCCGCAGAATAAGACGGGTATTTCGGTCAGGGGGCTGGGTACAATCAATGGCCCCTTGGATCCGCTGATTGTGCTGGATGGGTTTATTTATGATGGAGATATTGCCAATATAAATCCGTTTGACATTGAAAATATATCAATTTTAAAGGATGCTTCTGCTGCCTCCATATGGGGCGCCAGAGCGGGCAACGGTGTGATCGTGATTACTTCCAAGAAAGGCCGTGTCAATCAGGCGGCAACAATCAGTTTTACTGCAAATGCTACTCTGAGGGCGCTACCGGATCTTATGAAGGTTTCACAGATGAGTTCCGCTGATTATGTAGCTGTAGAAAAACTGCTTTTCGATAAGGGTTTCTTTGATAGCCAGATCGCGACAGGATATCAGTCGCTGACACCTGTAGTGGAACTTTTGCTGGCCGAACGGTCAGGGAAGATGAGTTCGGAACAGGTTAACCTGGAGTTGGAGAAGCTAAAAGCAGTGGATCTGAGGAGGGAATATCTTGATGAATTTTATACCAACGCATTGACGCAGCAATATGGTGTCAATATTAAGGGAGGGAGCCCTAAGCATGCCTATACGGTTTCAGGGGCTTATGATCATGTCAGGGAGCAGAATTTTGCACGGTCACACCGGTATAACTTGAGGGTAAGTGACGATTTTAAACTTTATGAAAAGTTGAGTCTTTCTACTAACCTATATATAAACTCGTCAGGTTCAGTTTCAGGTGCGCCGGAATATGGGGTGCTGGCCTATGCCAACCGCCAGCCGCCTTATGTCAGGCTGCGGGGGGAGAATGGGGAACCGCTCCGCTGGGCACAGGTTTACAGGCCGTCCTTTACGGATACTTTGGGTAGGGGAAGGTTATTGGACTGGAATTATTTTCCTACCGAAGAATATAAGCATGTTTATAATACTTCGTCCAGACGGGATATATTCGGAAGCCTTTTGCTTAAATACAAAATATTGGATTATCTGAGTCTGGATGTGAGTTATCAGCACGAGAGCCAGAGTTCGAAGGTTTCCTATATTGCTGATGCGGAGAGTTTTTATGCACGGAACCTGGTCAATTCTTTCAGTCAGATCATTCCTTCTACGGGCACGCTGAGATATAATATTCCACGGGGGGGAATGCTCCGGACTACGGACGAGGAGGTGAGTTCGGCAACAGGTAGGGTGCAGGTGAGTTTCAATAAACTCTTTGGTGTTCATTCCCTAAATGTAATTGCCGGAACTGAAGCTAGGCAGAGTGATACCAGAGCTAATGCCAATATGTTCTATGGTTATCAGGAAGATCCGCTGAGTTTTGGGAATGTGGATTATACGGGTGTTTTCCAGGATTTTGTTACGGGAAATTCAATGCAGATCGGATCGGGGGATGCGCTGTCGAGTTTAAAATATAGGTTTATTAGTATGTATGCCAATGTCGGTTATACCTACAAGGGAAAGTATACGTTCTCGGGCAGTATCAGGCGGGATGGTTCGAATATTTTCGGGGCGAATACCAATAACCGTTGGAAACCGTTATGGTCGGCGGGTTTGGGCTGGACCGCTTCAGATGAGGGTTTTTACCCTATTGACTGGCTGCCTGTGCTGCGCATTACAGGGACATTTGGTTACAGCGGCAATGTAGATCTGACCAGAACGGCGTTACCTGTTGGTGTTTATGGTACGAATGCGGTTTTAGGACTACCATTTGCCAGGATCCGGAGCATCAATAATCCTGATCTGCGGTGGGAGAAACTCTCTCAGTTTAACCTCACGTTGAATTTTGCTTCAAAGGGGCAAAGGTTAAGTGGTGCGCTTTCTTACTTTCTGAAAAAGGGAACGGATCTCTATGGACTGGCTGATTACGATTATACGACCTGGGGCAGTGCTCCCCAGCTGATGAGGAATGTTGCAGATATGAAGGGTTATGGGATAGATGCGGAGCTGCACGGTAAGAATGTATCAGCAGGTTCGTTCAACTGGAGTACGGATCTTTATTACAATTTCAACAGAAGTAAAACGGTGAAATATCTGGAAAGGAATATAAACGCCCTGGCTAGTTTATTGGGCGCGGGTACGTCGATCAATCCGATAGTGGGTAAACCGCTCTATGCGATTTCTGCCTACAGATGGGGAGGACTCGATGGTTCTGGAAATCCGCAGGGGTATCTCAATGGTAAGCTGAGCACAGATTACGCGGCGATGCTGAACGAGGCGAATCTGACAGGAGGAAATCTTAAATATTTCGGTTCAGCATCACCGGAGCATTTTGGCTCGCTGGTCAATACCTTCAGGTATAAGTCTTTTGGCCTTTCCTTTAATATTTCTTACAGGCTGGGTTATTATGCAATGAAAAAGACCATTGAATATTCTACGCTGGTAAATTCAGGGATCGGACATGCTGATTTTGCCGATCGTTGGCAGAAGCCTGGGGATGAACTGCTGACTACGGTTCCGGCATTTATCTATCCGCTGAATACGTCCAGGGATTCTTTTTATTCAGTAGCTGAGCCCAATGTGATACGGGCAGATAATATCCGGCTTGAATATGTGAATTTCAGCTGGCTGGTAAATACAATAAAGTGGAAGTTCCCTTTCCGTAACCTGGAGTGTTTTCTGAATGCTGCCAATCTTGGCCTGTTATGGAAGGCTGACCAATCTGTTGCCGATCCGGATTTTCAGAATCAGATTTTGGCTACTAAGGCTTACACACTGGGTGTTAGGGGTACGTTTTAACCAAATAATGGATGAATATGAAAAAAATATATGTTTTGTTATCTATGGCCGTGTTGACTATGATAACATTTGCCGGTTGCAAGAAATACCTGGATGTCAAGTCTGATGCGAAGCTGGTGGTTCCTGGCACCATTGCTGATCTCCAGGGGATACTCGATGATGCAACCCTGATGAACCTGGCCAGGACACCATCTTATGGGGAAAATTCCTGTGATGATTTCTTTTTGCCAAAAGTAAATTATGATGCAATTTCTGAAAGGATGCAGGATATCTATCGATGGAAAAAAAGTCCCTATCGTTTTGCCAATGACTGGTCGACCGCTTATCTGCCGATATATAACGCCAATCTTTGTCTGGATCTCCTGGGTGGTATTTTACGGACTTCGCAAAACGGGAGAGACTGGGACAATGTTAAAGGCTCGGCACTGTTTTTCAGAAGTTATTATTTCTATTTTCTTACTGTAAATTTTGGGGCTGCCTATGATGTGGCGGGTTCTCCAACTGATCCGGGTATTGTGCTTCGGCTCGTTTCTGATTTTAATGTCAGATCGGTTCGGTCCAGCGTTCAGGACTGCCTGGACAGGGTGATCGTCGATACAAAAGAATCTCTTTCATTGCTCCCGGAGACGCCTTTGAACCCGTTGCGACCGTCCAGGGCAGCAGCTCTTGCGCTTCTTTCAAGAGTTTATCTTTATATGAATGATTACGAACATGCGGCGATGTATGCTGATGAGTGCCTGAAAATAAAAGGAGGCTTAATGGATTATAATGGGGATCCGGATATTATCGGTTTAGATCAGAATATCCCTTTTAGGAGGTTTAACAAGGAAACGATATTTTATACTGAAATGTATGCTGGTTTTGGGTTGTTGAATACAACCAGGGCTAAGATCGATACTGCATTATATGCCTCGTATTCCGCTAATGATCTCCGTAAACGGGCGTTTTTCCGTGCCAACGGGCTCTATCAACAGTTCAAGGGAAGTTACAGTTCCAGCGCTACCGGTTTTTTCAGTGGTTTTGCCACTGATGAACTTTACCTCACCCGGGCGGAAGGAAGGGCGGTTGCGGGAAACCTGAGTGGGGCGATGGATGATCTTAACCTATTGTTAAGGTCAAGGTGGAGGAATACCATTGCCTATGTTCCTGTTGCTGCATCTAATGTGGAAGATGCACTTGCCAGGATCCGCGCTGAGCGGCGGAAGGAACTGCTGATGAGGAATATCAGGTGGTCTGATATCAAGCGGCTGAACAAAATAGGAGCAGGGATCATTTTGAGGAGGTCGGTCAATGGAGCGGTATCTGAGCTTTTACCGAATGCGCCTTTTTATGCGCTTCCTTTACCGGATGATATCATAGCGGAAACCGGTATCCCACAGAATTGAATTTAGGTTTAGTTAATGGCAAGGCAGGGCCGGATGGCCCTGACCTTGTTAAAAGCTGGTTAAAAGGTTTTATTTACATAAACAGCTGATGGATCATCGGAGCCAGAAATATAGTATCTGCTTGAAGTTGACTCAAGGGCCTGTAAATCGGCTTCTGTCCTCAAAGTACTGCCTGATAGGTAGTCGGAATCAATGGTTACAGAACAGGCAACTTCAGGCTCGCTGTCACATCCGCCTGTATTCGGGGTTGTGTTCCAGTTGCTTTCAGTGGTCACGTTGGCCTGACTGAAATCCGGGCCGTGATAATATACCGTTACAGGTATGCGTTTACCGCTTTTGGCAGCGGTAGGGGTTTTGAATGCAGATTGGGTAACCACCAATGTAATTCCGAAAACTAAGGCTAAAAAGCCTGACGAGATTTTTTTTAAATTTTTCATGTTAAAGTTGTTTTTGACATTTAGGTATTGTGGCGGTGCCACTTTAATTTAAGTGATTGATTGTTGCTGAACCTTTCGGTCTGGGTCAGGTACTTTACTTCCCTGAACGTCCCGGATACTTATACGTGCCGTGGCCTCCTTTCTTTAATTATGGATAAACAGAGTGCAGTCATATTGAGGGCAAAAAAGAATAGGTTGAAGATCAGATGGTTTCTCCAGCTTAAAGCTTTGATGATGCCCCCACAGCTGCAGGGTATTTTTGGGTAATATCCGGTAAGGACCAATAGGGTATAAACCGTAAAACTGCCTATTATTATCAGGGATAGCACTAGACCAATCCTTAAGGTTCTTTTGATACAAAGCAGAACCGCGGTAAAAACCTCCAAGATGGGGATTGTATACTTTAAAATACCGGTTACAAGGGGTGAAAAATTTTGCAGTGTAAGCTGGTGTTCAAATGAAATGAAGTCCAATAATTTTGAGCCTCCGGTATAGATCCAGAGGATTATAAGCAGGCCTGAAGCGAATTTTATAATAGGTTCTTTCATTTTTTTTCTGATTACCGATCAAAATTGAGCATACCCAGACTGTTTTAAGGTTCCTGCTTAGGAACAAATGCATATCGGGATTTAGATTTTAGTTCGTGAGGCAGAACTGAGGCTATTTATTTTTGAAGTATTTATTCTTCAGTGTACTGAGTGTATGGGCATGCATGCCAATTGAATCGGCTATATCTATCGATGGGGCCAGCTGAAATATATTTGGATGGAGTTTTAACAATGTGGCCAAGCGGTCATCTGATTTTACATTTTTGATGTCGAAGGCCAGGTGAAAAAGTTCTGTGAAATTATTTAGGGTAATTCCTTCGATCACTTTGTGGAATTCTGGGAATAGTTTGTAAAGGTTGTGGAGGTGACCGGAGGGGATCGCTATCAATATAGTTTCACCGATGGCGGTTGTCTTTAACTGGAAGTCTTCCTGGTTCCTCTCGAGGAACTGTGGCAGCATCATGCCTTCAAAATGGAAAAGCAGTAGGGATCTTCCTGGTTCAACCTTACTTTCCAGTTTTGTTTTTAATGTCCCTTTACTGACGAACATCAGTGGGTAATCCTTCCAATGTGATGTTTCAACCGCGTTATTGTCCGCTAAAAAGATCTCCCTTAAAACAACTTTTAAATAAGCCCTTAATGGGCTGCTCAATGGATGGTATCCGTTAAGTTTTGCGTAAAATGATTCGTAATCCATGTTTTTAAACCCAAATAAAAAGGATTTTGATGCTTGGTCAAGTGGTGCTTTCTACCACCCTGTACCATCCTTGTTATAATGCATTATAAAAAGTGAATTTTTGGATTTTCAAAAACCAGGTTTATGTGAACGGCCGACACGGATAAATTATGGGGTAGGAGAATAATTGGCAGGCCGTGCTGGATTTACATGGAATTAGTATTGACCTTGAGCTTTGGCAAGCATCTGGGCGAGTTTATCGCTTACAATACCGATGTCAACTGAACTTGGAACGTAGTAGCCGTTACTGAAACTCTTCTCTGAAATTTTTTCCGTTTCTGTTGTGCTGACGTGTGCGATGACGTATTCATGTACCCTTTTGGCCTTGCGCTCGGTTATGATACCCGCTTCTACCGCCAGGAATATCAGGTAGGCCAGCTGTTTTACCGAAAGTGAGACTTTATATTTAGAATCAAGTATCCCTGAATTCATCAGTTCTGAGTTCAGGAAATCAAGTTGTTTCATAAATTCCAGTTCAGATTCAAGCACCTGGAGCAGTGAGCGGTTTATCTGGGGCAGAAGAGGGTTATAGGAAATAGTGTTTTCAATTGGAACCTGGGAGATCTGCTTTTTCAGAAAGATCAGTTCCCTGAAATGTTCTGAAATGGTAACAGAATCCTTAAGTTTTCCGTTTATATTTTGTACGTAATATTCAAAGAACCTGGGGTGGTTAAATTCCCAGGAAATCAGGTTATTTATCAGTGTCTCCTTTGGTATATGCTTTTTTATGTTCTTGTGCAGATAATCAAGTAGCTGGTCGCTGAATGCTAAATGCCGAAAGCGTGGTGGATCTTCCAGTCTTAAATATAATGCATCTGACAATATTTCGATAAGTTCCTGGTCTATATTGGATTTTTTAAACAATGAAAGATATCCTTCAATTGTTATATCAAGTTGTTTCACATGATCTGAAATTGTCTTTTTGGTCAAAAGGGTGTTATGATCAAACTGGTCTCGGAAATAAGTATGTATGTGCCAAATGATCGTTTCTATTCCGTTTAACATTAATTCAAGTAGCTTTTCCTGATTGCCGGTCAGGGCCTCTTTGAATGAAAGAATATCCTCTATTTCCTTTGCCGTCCGTGTTAGGGTTCCGAGCTGAAAATGGATAAAATCGGTAAAGGTGGAAATGTCATGAGGTTGGTAGGTATCTATCTTTTTGATTATTCTTTGAGTTTCTTCCCCTATGCCTGTTTGCGCTGTTAAATCGTCATCATCCAGATCTAGGTTGTTGTTGATGAGATAGATAATCTGTCTAAAATAATCCAGTTGAAAATCCATTTTTGAAAATTTAGGAGGCGTTAAGTTTCTCCTAAATTTAGTTGAGGTAATGTTTTTCGGGAAATAAACTACACTGGCCGTTATCCTGAGGGGATGAATAGCGTTATTGCCGTGATAAATTTATCAGGTAAGGTTTTTTGATGTTAAAATAGACTGCCTCTTATTGCCTGTAAAAATGGGGTGGTAATTTTTACCACCATATTGCAACTTGACACATTGGGCATAGATTATTCTTTTTGCATCAACTGTTTATTGTATCAAAACCAGATTTTTCTATCTGATTTAATGGAAATCACTATGGACAAACTTAATGCTATCCTGGACGTTTTGCTCAAAATTTATGAACTTATGCAACTGATATATACTAAGTCTTATGGTCAATTAAAACTGCCGGAAGATCAGATGCTGACCCGGCTTGAGGTGATGGAGTATCTGGGAATAAGTGAAAGCACTTATAAGAGAAAGGTAAGAAAAGGGATTTTAAAACCTAGCAAGCTTCCCGGTGGGGACAGGTTTTATAAAAGCGAGCTGAGAGATGAGTTTTTAGAAAGTAAAAGAAGGGGAAGGGTCTGATCGGTAAGATTAAACGTGAGATTCCGCTATTATTCACTAATACCCATAATGAATCTATGATGATCCAACGAATTATTGTAATGTCGCATGCTCACTAGCCAAAAGTCCCGGGTTCTTATTTATACCTTTACAATACATGCCTATATTAGAATAGCTAGTGTGTTTAGTTAATAGAAAATCTGGAGAGATCTTGAAAAAACAAACCCGAAATCGGAAAGAGTGGTTTAAGATTATCGGCAGAATTCACTCACTGTGTGAGCTCAACATATAAAACATAAGTGTCAATTTGCCATATGATATTGATTGGCTCATTTTTTTTCCGGATGCAACTGGTGCTTTTGCGTATTTTTTTTAAATAGTTCATTAAAAAGCCTACTTTAGTTAAAAGAAGATATCATGAAATAATTGGAAGATATTGTGAGATTCAATGCAAGACTTTCTAGCATTAGTACGGTATGTGTATTTTTTGTGTCAATACATTATTGTTTTGGGCAAATACCAAATCCGAATTTGGTAAAAAGTTATACAGGAATTTGGATGGGTACAATTGTTAAACAAGATAAATCCCAGAAGCCTGTAGAAACTTTGTTTTGGCGTATCCATAAGATTGACATTAAAAAGCAAGAAATTGAACTCACCGAATTTGATAGACATTTTTACAATTCAGAAAAAATAGTCGACCCCCAAAAAAATGTTCGGAAGGGGGGGATACATAATGGGTATCTCTGGATTGAATTTGAATACGGCTTGGGTAAAGTTGTTCGCGTTCACCTCCAGTTGGTCGCACGGAGTGACCTAATTTATTTAAAGGATAAAGACTCACAAATTAATCTTCCTTATTCTTTTTCCTTGGCAAAGATTAGTAATGATACCTCTTATTATGTTAAACCAAAGGGAGAAGTAAAAATAGGGATTATAAAAAGAACAGGAATATAATGCAATTCAATAATAGAAAGCTAATTCCTAAGCCATTTCCTTTTATCTAATTAATTTATCATTAATAGGCTCTTTGGCTAACAAATAGCCTTGTTGACCAATGTTGAACATGGATTATAAAACATTTCGTTCAATTCTTAGATAATTTTGAAGTTTAAAAAAAGTGTTCTTACAGCAAAGAATTGAATATCTTTTGAAGAAATATTTTTACACAATATTTTATCTTAGCTGTGCTTACATCCCACTGTAAAAGATCCACTCTAAATAGTATCTAGGTTAGAATATGGCGAAATTAAAATGGTTTCTGCTGCTCTAGGTTACTTCTGTTTTCAATATGTTTCTAACTACAGGGTTTTTAGCAGCTTTTCAACCTCAGCGTACTGTAGCGTGAATTTCCTGATCTTGCCATCCCTGCCAATAATCAGATGTGAAGGGAATACCTTGGTACCGATAGAATCGATCATGTACTGGTCGGCATCTGCTACGGTTTGATATTTGAATGTTACCTGCTTAAGGAATTTATTTAATGGTTCGGCTTTGTTTGATGCAAGACTAACAAAAAGTATGTCCTTACGGTCCTGGTAGCGATCAACTATTTTATTCACTTCAGGCATTTCTTGTACACAGGCGACACAGCCTATAAACCAGAATTTCATTACAAGAATTTTTCCCTTGGTATTTTGGTTGTTGTATTTGTGCCCTGCTAAATCTACAAATTCAAATTTTGGTGCGGGCTTGCCGACGAGCGAAAGTTGAAAAAGACCCTGACGGGCCTGGTCTATCAGATAATATTTTGGCGAGTCTTCAATTAGCACGTTAATTTTGTGCAGCTGATATGAGTTTTCACCTCTTTGGGATTTTAGCCTTAAAGGTAAGTAACTGCCGGATAGTACTTCGTTGAGAAATGTTTGCTTATCCATCGATTTTCCGTGTGTGTCAAACGCACTAAAATCAGAGTCAAAATTGACGTATTGCATGATATACTTTGAGATCTGATCACTGCCCTGAAGAATACCTGCAGGCTGAATTACTGGGTTCAACTCTTTTTTGCCGTTGCATCCCAGAAATATAATAATCGACAGGGTATAAAAAATGTGCTTGAAAGATGTTGTCATGTCATTGGATTGTTTGAAGTTAATTATTTTTTTGTTAAAGGGGTATACTTTTTTAAAAGCCTTTTTAAAAGCGTACTTTCTTCAGCGATAACGTCAGCGGAACCAAACATGCTTTTTTTATTTTAGCTTTCTTCATGAATTTTTCCATTGTGTGTTTATCCAAACTTATTTCCCCAACAATAAGACTGTCGTGATAAAGACTATCTGAGATGGTGGTCAGTTTTCCCTGGAGTGTTCCGTATTCATTAGAGGGATAACTCTCAAGTTCGATAATTGCCCGGCTGCCGAGTTTTAATTTTGTAAAATTGGACTGTGAGGTTTTGAATCTCGCGGTATTTTTTTTATCGATGGTTATATTGGCTTTAATGATAACGGGATATTTGACGAATGAACCAAATACTATTATCGAGGCCAGTGCGGGCATTTCGGCAAATATGTACGCGCGTTTCCCATTTATGCAGGCGCCTTCTTTCGCTCCAAACTTTACGCCCTGATCTTCAGATCGGGATTTCTTCACACAGCAGTTCCAATAAAATTTCTAAGTTTAGAGCAAATTAAAGCCCAGAGCTAAAATCGATACGTGGTAAGATCTTGCGTTCATCAGATTGAGTTTAAGCGCTTCAGAGCGCCTTTCTGATGGATTTTCGGTTTCATCCGAAGGATGACGGAATGCTGATCTAAAGGAAAGCGGGAAATGAGGACCCTGAACGGGAAACCGTGAAGCGCCTAGGGGAAGAAGTAAATTTGCAGCCAAGCCGCTATGCATTCAGAGGGAAAGGAATGACTTAGCAAAAAATCCGGCAGCAAGATTCGCGTACAGTTTGGAGCGAAACGGACTGTACAGATTTAGTGAAATACGCACACTGATGGCAATCTATGGATATATACAAGCAGAAAGAAAACCGATACCCTTTCAAGGATCCCCGTATTGCCAGCAGCTCTGTCCATAATTAAGGCTTATGAAAACCATCCCCAATATATTGTCAAGGATACTTTGCTCCTACTGATGAGTAACCAGAAAATGAATGCGTATTTAAAAGAAATTGCAGACAAGCATTTAATAATATCAGTTAAGCGTCAAAATGCCTGTTAGGACTTATTTTTTTAGGTTGTATTTTAAGTTGTCAAATAAACGTTGAATTAAACGTCTATCATTCGTTATGATCTCAGCTGTTCCCTTTAATTCCGCTTTAAACTCCAATTCTCTTCCATAATTTGTTTTTAATTGATTTGGAAAATCAACCAAGATCATGTAAGTATCAACTTCTGATTTTTCTGTTTTTGTGGTATTGGTAGTTAGTGAGATTGATTTAACGCGCCCCGTTAATGATCCATACTCCAGATACGGGTAGTTATCAAGCTTAATTATTACCTCTTGCCCTGGTTTAATCTTGCCACTTCCCTGAGCAAATTTTCTGAAGAGCTTGAAGGAAAGTGGTATGGGCAAAGGCAGGCATTAGGAAGCACTTATCAAATTGCAATGGCAAAAGTGTTGGAACAAGAACGTAGCCAGCTTCCTAAAAATGAACAGGTAAATCTTATTTTTAGGGGTGACCGGCTAATGATGGAACCCCGAGATAGGGAAAATACGATTGTTGATTCTGCTAAATATAGAGTGAGTGCTGACAGTATCTTAACCGCGGGACACTATAAAACAAAGATTATGAATATAACCAAGGCTAGCCTCATTCTTTATTCAAAAGACGAATTAATTCTTAAATCGCTTCGGATATTTACCCGACAAAAATGAGGTTGGCGTAATCAATTTGGTTGTGAATAACTTTCCTTGATTGATATTTATCAGGAATTCCTGTTTATTTCATAAGGGTCCGTAAAAATATTATTTATGCGGGCCTTTAATTTTTACCTACCGGCACTTGCACCTATTTTTTGTATAACATAAAAGGATCTCTGGCACAAAACTGCATTAACTGGGTTCTCTAGCTTTGATGACACAGGGACAAAATCTATACAACTTTTTAATGCCTGGTAGTGTGGACGCAAAGCGAGTAGGCTTATAGCGGCCATGTCCTAAAAAATAACTTAAATTTTATGTAGTATTGTGCGGTCTTGAAATCGTTGAAGTATAAATCTTGCCTATGGACTCCATAATAACGTGCTAAATACTGCCTAAACGATGATATTTGAACTATGTGAAATACCAATGTGATCAAGTAAACCATATTTCGGTAATAAATCCATTGCAAAGCATTGAAATCCAAACTCTCTTTTTATTGCAAAAATATCAGTCAATTACCATCTTTACGTATTCATTTACAGCCGAGTAGTAACAAAAAAATAGTGAGCATTTGGTGAGTGTATTTAGTTGTATTTAATGTATTTATTATAGGTGGTTATGGAATTTGGGTCAGTCTTATCCGGTCCATGCACTCACCTGGGCTACAGATCTCTTAAGCTAAAACTGTCAGAATCGACACTATTTTTGGTCTTAAACTAGGTCAATTCAGAAAGAGGTACTGATCTTTTATCATTTTAGGAAATAGTAATTGGTCTGTCCCTGCCAAAAAATCTAATATTCTTCTTTTCATAATATTCCACTTTCGGAAATTCTGCCTTCAATGTTGTAGATGTTGGGTCACTTTAGGCTCATACTGCGACCAATTCAGGCCATTTCAGGCCAAAAATTTCATCACGCTAAATTACTGGATACGTTTGGTCAATGAAACGGGATAACCTGTTTTAGGACTAACTGAATAACAAGCTTAAAATTACCTGGATCCATGGTGCTGTCATCAAAAATGCGGTTCCAAATGATCAAGTAAAGGATTTTCTTTTAAAAGATAGTCTTTTATGCTAACGAGAGTAGATAAGTGCCATGCACTTGTTCTTTGAAATTGTGGGATGAAGCATTATTCCGTGAGGAACGGAAAATTCTTGCGAAGTTGAGATCATTTCAATATGACGAAAGCGCAGAGGCAGGCGACGGCCAGGTCCGTATGGACTTACGTGAGTAATCCCGGTATACCTAATTAAAGATTTGTTTTTTTTGTTTTTAGTTTAGGCAGGAGGGGCCATTCGGCCCCTTTTTTTATGCCCTGATTTTTTATCGTTCAGGTACAGGAAATTGGCTCAATATTATAGAAGGGGCTGCCAATAAATACTTAGATTTTTTTTATACTGGCAAGATGTCTTTTTGTCGGACAATAATCCGGGGGATTATGCCCACAAAAAGAATCTTGCCCCAAAGCGGAGCATTTGGGGATGAGAAAACTCGCAACTCGTTTTCTCTTTTAGATGATATCGGAATGGAAGAAAGGAAAAAGCAGGTCGGACGGCCTCACCTGAAAAACGGTAAGAGAACCAGAAAGATAAGTGTGCGGTTTTCGGAGGAAGAATTTAGTTCTATTGTATCCCTTGAAAAACTTCTGGGCTTAAAAAAGACCGATATCATTAGAAAAAGGGTGCTAGAGGTCAACGTTCAGTTAGTTTTTGATGGGCGTACGGTTTTGGAAAGTATTGACCAGATCGGACTTGAACTTTCCAGAACCGGAAATAATATCAATCAGCTGGCTAGGTACGCCAATATATTGAACAAGCAGCGGGTACTCTCGCCGGTAATCTTTACCCGGTATAATAAAGAACTTGATAAACATTCGCTGCTGTTAAAAAGTCTCAATATGGAAATCAGAAGAATGTTGAGGTTGATGCGCAGCTAAGCAGCTATGGAGTTATGTAGTTAGGTGCATAACGGGTTATGCTGTTTTAGTATTCAATTGTTACACTGTTATATGTTTGCGGGGCTCAATCGTTAGTTTGGTAACCAGTTTGTTCGCTACATAGATTGCTGGTTTTGAATATAGCCGGAAAGTTGGATATACCGCTAATTGGTTGCGGAGGGAACGGTAAAACAACGGAGCCGATTAGGTAGCTTTATTATAATCCCGTGATCTGCTGAGCAGGTTGCAAAGTCACTCAGCTATATGATCGTAAAGATACTCAGCTCTTCTGCAACTTTTGCCGGAGTAAGATACAACCATGAGAAGATGCGGTATGGAAAGGGTGAACTTTTGAAGGTACGGAATTTCGGTAGCCTGATGGGGATACACAAGGTCGGGCCACAGGATTATGTTAATTACCTGAGGGCGGTATCTGTAGTAAACAAAAGGGTAAGTAAACCCCAGTTCCATGCGGTAATCTCTGCAAAGGGAAAAATGACATCGAAACAGGAGCTTTTGGATACCGCCGAAAAGTGGATGGCGGAAATGGGCTACAGTGACAATCCCTATCTGGTGATCTTTCACGACGATACGGAAAATAACCATGTACATATCGTATCGACCAGGATCGATAAGGATGGCAGAAAGATCTCTTCAGCCTTTGAAAAGCTTCGCTCAGTCAGAGCACTTTCTGCTCTAGGGAAGCGGGAGCAAGCTGATATAGCAAAGCTTGATAAGTTGCTCGGTTACAATTTTACTACTGTTGCACAGGTGCGTACCCTTTTGGAAAGATCGGGATTTGATGTCCGGTTTGAAAAAGAAAACCTGGAAGTGTCTCATTGTGGAAAGTTGATTTCAGTATTAAGGACAATAGATCTTGAATCTAAGTTTAGGGAACAGGGCAAGGATAAAAACAGGTGCAGGCAGCTAAAAGCTATCTTTTCAAAAATCCTGACCGAACGTTTGTCCAATCCTGATCTTCGTTCTCCAAAAACCGATGTCAGATCAGAACTGCAAGAATTTTCAAGGATGGTCAAAAATAAAACAGGCGCTGAACTGATCTTTCACAGCAAGGATGATAAAATCCCTTACGGTTACAGCATCATCGATCATTCCAATAAAACGGTGATGAAGGGTTCGGAGGTCATGCATCTTCGTGATATTATTGCGCTGTCGAATTTTGATCATCAAAGTGATCTAAGGCCTCCGGAGTACAGGATATCTCTTACGGATCCTTCAGTTGAAGTCAATTATATTCTTTCCGGCTTGGAGGGTGCTGGTTTCTATGAAGAGTCAATCAGGACGCTCGATCTCCAGGAGGACATCGATGATGAGGCCATTCTTGGCCGCAACCGTCAGCGTAAGGGCAAGGCCCGTACAAATACCCGTTAAATTTTAAACCTTTTTTATTATGCTAATTATTATTGGAAACCAAAAGGGAGGGGCAGGGAAAAGTACGCTCACCCTTTTACTGGCCAACTTTTTAACGCTGGTCAAAAAGCGGAAGGTGACCGTTATCGATATGGACTATCAGCAGTCGCTTGCGCAGAAATATGAAAAGGCCAAACTGGCTGAAACGCCTGAACACTATGAGATCATTGCCGCTGGACTGGAACATTTTCCTTCCATGTATACCGTGCTCAGCCAGAGCAGGGAACATATCGTGATCATTGACCTGCCCGGGAAATTAGATGATGACGGGCTTATTCCGGTATTCAGCTCCGCGGATCTGGTACTGTGCCCGTTTTCTTATGACGAGTTCAGTTTCGATTCAACCGTTCTTTTTTCGGTAGTGCTGAAGAAAATCAATCCTTCAGGACACCTGGTCTTTATCCCAAACCGCGTCAAGGGAAATGTCAGGTATGATACGGCTACTGAAGTAGAAGAGCAGCTTTCCAGGTTTGGAAAAATAACTGCTCCCATTTCAGACCGTGTGGATTTCCAGCGGACCGACACCGCTCAGACCCCTTTATCCCTTTTTCCGGTCATTGTTCCTGTATTTGATCAGATCTATGCAGATCATATCGAAGCAAGCGCAGTTACACCTTAAAATCAGTTTATGAAAGCAGGAATCAAAACTTTGGCCGATGAAATCAGGAAAAGCATCAGGCCGCCTGAAATTATGCCTACGAATAAAGACCCTGTTGCGGGTGCTAAAGGTGCGGGCAAAGAGGGGAAGGGGATCAGGAAGGAGCTGGAGATCATCAACCTGATCAGGGCGTTTGACTGTTCGGGTAATACCCATATGCTGCATCCCAGGCTGAACAAAAGGACGGTGCAGCTGCTCAACAGGTTAAAGCTGGCTTCGGGCCTGGATATGAACAGGGTAATTGCCTTTGCCCTGCACCGGTTATTTGAGCAGCATCCGGAGATCAAAAAATTTATTAAAACATCATTAGAAAATTTTGAACTATGAGCTGGATACAATTCTTGTCCTGGATGCTGTGCATCTATGCATTTTATTATTCAGGGCTTATCGCTTTCGATCTGTCAAGGAATAGGAAGCTGACTGATACAGAAATCGGAAATGAGACTACAGTGGTCATTGATCTTCCCGAGCCTGAAAAGGTATCGCTCAAAGAGATCGAAGATGAAGAGATTGATTATTTCCTGGATGATGAGGAACTGGAAGAATCTCCGATCGTATTTTCCGGAGGGGTTTCCATCAAGGAACTTTTTGCCCTGGCGCGTTCCGAATCTATAGAGTATACATCTTCGGTATCCTTCTAGCGATGAAAACAAGATGTTTGATGTTCATGGTCATCTGTACGTTGACCTGGACGGCGGCCTATGCCCAGCCCGGAATCGCAGAAATGGGAGAAGCGAGGAGCTTTATCAGGGAGTCGTTTTTTTCCATGATGGACCTCTCATTCGTGTTGGCCGCGCTCATCTCGATCATTGGCGCAGTCCATGTATACCACAAGATGCAGATGGGCAAGGATGTGAGTGCGGATATTCCGGCATGGTTCTTTTCCGCGCTGTTCATTATCGTCATCCATATCGTGCTGGTGCACGTCTTCGGACTTTGAGCCGAATTAGTTCTGACCGCTGATGGCGGTTTTTTTATTTCTTAACCATTCAATTAATTCCCAATCAAATGAAAAAGATCAAAAATTTAAGGTTTATTATTTTTTTATATCTGTGTACGATCAACGGATATGTTATGGCGCAGAGTGGGGTGAACGGCCTGAACACCGCTACCAGTACGCTTAAGACCTATGTAGATCCGGCGACCAATATTGCACTGGTGATCGGTGGACTGGTCGGCATCGTAGGTGGTATACGTGTGTATTCCAAGTGGAACAGCGGAGATCAGGATATCAACAAGGAGCTGATGGGCTGGGGAGGTTCCTGTCTCTTTCTTGTACTATCTTCCCTTATCGTTAAGGCTTTTTTCGGGCTGTAACAATGGAAAGGCTTTTTCCGGTCTACAGGGGGCTACAGCGGCCGCTGACTTATAAAGGTTTTAAGGGACGTTTTATTTATTGGGGTGTGGGAATCCTGCTGCTTTCGTTGGTGATAGGTGCGCTGATCATGGCACTTGTTAATATGTATGTGGGAGCGGTAATTATGCTTACCCTGATCATAGGCGGTTTTTTCTACATCGGTATCTGCCAGAAAAGAGGCCTGCACAGCAAGACCCGTTCAAATGGGGTTTATCTCCAGACCAACCATCTTTCAAAAATCAATCTTTATGGTAAGACAAAAAGAATTTAGGGTGCCCTATCTGGGTATTGATATTGGTGCGGAACTCGATATTTTATATGGGCTTAACGGGGAGTTTTCTGTGCTGATCGATATTACCAATCCTGTACTCAGGTTTAGTGGCGATCCCGGGGCTTACAATAATTTTCATGAGATTTTCACCAGCCTGGCAAGGATTATTGGGGAAGGCCACGTGATCCAAAAGCAGGATATTATCTATAGGGCCGAATATGAATATAAAGTTGCAGATGATTATCTCCAGGACAGTTATAACAGGCATTTTGAAGGAAGGGCATATGTAAAGCTCCAAACGGTTCTGACCATTACCAGGCAGGTGAAAAAAGGGGCGTTTTTTGTGCACGATAAAAAGTCGCTGGCTGAGTTTAAGATCACGGTTGCCAAGGTTATCGGGATGCTGGACACATCCGGAATGGAGCCCAGGGTACTAAGGGAAAGAGAAATCAACCTATTTATCATGAGGATTATGTCCATGCAGTTCGGTGAGGAAAGCGTTTCATTGGACAATTATCATCCTACGGATACCGAAGTAAATATCGGAGCACGTTCTTTCAGGTCTGTGCCGCTGATCAATATCGATCAGGTCGATCTGCCTGCACTGCTACCGACGTTTGGAAAGCTATCGGATAAAGAAAGCCTTAAGGGATTTCCTACAGATATCCTTTCATTTCTTTTTAAAGTGCCAGATTGTTCCGCTATTCTGTACAACCAGATCCTCGAAGTTCCATCGCAGGCAATGACGGTACGGCAGATGGAGCTTAAGCGGAAACGGCACAGTGGGATTCCCGATCCTGCGAATAATCTCTGTGTGGAGGATATCTCTTTGCTACTGAATGAGGTGGCCAGGGACGGCAGGTTACTGATCAATGCACATTTTAATATTATTGTATGCGCTGAAAAACCGTTGCTGAACAGGGCTTACAATTATATTGAAAGCGCGCTGTTCCGTGCCGGGATCATTCCGAGCAGGAATGCCTATAACCAACTGGAGCTATTTAGGACGGCGCTGCCGGGTAATGCAACCGAACTGCGGAAGTATGACTGGTTTCTGACGACTGCTGAGGCGGCGATATGTCTGTTTTTAAAGGAGAGCCTTCCCAAGAGTGAGCAGTCTGGTTTTCTTGTCCGTTTTACCGATAGGATGGGTATACCGATAGCGATGGATCCCGCGGATCTGTTAATGTCTTCCGGAAGGACTACCAACCGGAATAAATTCGTGCTCGGTTCGTCCGGTACCGGTAAGTCTTTTTTTATGAATTCACTACTAGAGCAGTATCTATTGTACAATATGGATATCGTGATTATTGATACAGGTCATTCTTATTCAGGGCTGAGCCAATATGCTGGTGGCAGGTATATCACTTATAGCGATAACAGTCCCATAACGATGAATCCTTTTGTTATTAGTGAGGAAGAGTACAATATTGAAAAGAAGGAATTTATACTGGTTCTGATCCTCGTCTGTCTAAAAGGGCCGGAAGGTGATGCGAGCCAGCTGGAAAGGGATGTGATCTCTGAAGTGATTACTTCTTACTATGCAAAATGGTTTTCGATGGGAGAATCTTCAGGGATCAAAAAACTCAAATTTGATTCTTTCTATGCTTATGCAATGGAAAAGATCCCAATGATCATGAAGGAGGATAATGTTCCTTTTGATTTTGAAGGTTTCCGTTTTATCATGCGCAAATTCTGCACTGGTGGAGAATTTGGGACCATACTTAATGAAGATGCGGATAAATCCCTGTTAAATGAGCGGTTGATCGTGTTTGAAATTGACAGTATTAAGGAGAATGCCTTGCTTTTTGCGATCGTCACGCTCAATATAATGGATATTTTCATCCAGAAAATGAGATACCGCAATTTTCAGCGGAAATCATTGGTCATCGAAGAAGCATGGAAAGCGATCTCATCGCCCTTGATGGTAGGTTTTCTGATCTATGTCGATAAAACGGTCAGAAAGTTCTGGGGGGAACTGATACTGGTGACCCAGGATCTTGCAGATGTGGTAGGGAATGCGATAGTAAAAGATACGATTATAAGCAGTTCAGATACGGTGATACTGCTCGATCAGGCCAAATTCCGGGATAATTACGATGAGATTGCAGCAATGCTCTCTATTTCCATGAGTGAAAGGAACAAGATTTTTAGTGTTAATCAGCTGGACAACCATGAGGGTAGAAGCCCTTTCAAGGAAGTATATATCAGAAGGGGGGGCGTTGGCGAAGTTTATGGTGTAGAGGCTTCGCTTCCCCAATACCTGACCTATACCACCGAGAAACCTGAAAAACTAGCGGTGGAAAACTATCTTTCAAGGTTCGGTTCCTATTCTGATGCGCTCGAAGCGTTTATAGGCGATTTTAAAAGTTCCGGGCTTTCCCTCGGGGATTTCGTTAAACAGGTCAATTCGTCCTCGTCTGGGCAATAAAGAAATATTTTTTTAAAAAACTGATGATCATGAAAGCATTATTAATGATTTTTTGTGCACTGTTATGCGGTGGCATAAAGGCACAGACCCTGTATGTGGATCCGGTGACCTCTGCAGCTATTGCAGGCCATTCGGGAATTATCAACAGGCAGTTAGACCGTACCAATGACAATCTAAGCCTGATTTCAAAGGGACAGCTATTGGTAACCGGACAGCTTGTTGTCGTGAACGATATGCAGGATAGGATATATCGGGGGCTGACCAAGGTATCGGCAATACTCAACAACCTGATGTCTGTTAAGGAGATTACCGATATCGGTCTCGATATCATTTCTGATGTAGAAAAGGCTGTGGAACTTGGGAAGTCCAATCCGGTGCTGTTGCTCTTTGCAGAGCAGAATGCCCAAGAGTTTAGGTCGAGGGCGGTGAGACTGGGTTCAGAGGTTGGGGCCTTTGTCCTCAAGGGCGGAAGGGATAACCTGATGGATGCCGGAGAACGCTCGAAATTGCTGAACCATATCGCTGCTGAAATGCGTATCCTCCGGGGGACTTCTTATGGAATGCACCGGGCTATGTACTGGGCAAAGATGCGGGGGATTTTCGCTTCGCTCAATCCCTGGTCCGGCTGGGTCAATATGGATGTCCGTATCGCAAACGATATTTTGTCGGGCGCAAAATACTTAAAGAGATGAGGGGGCTGGTTCTACTTTTGGCTTTTGTTCTGTGTTTGCACACAGCGCGAGCCCAGCAAAAAGCGCTCAACATTCCGACAATCCATCAGCTTGTTTCGGATTCCAAAAATGAGCATGAGCGGCAGTCAGAGGCGAGGGACAGGCAGGCGGTCAATACGGTTAACGAAGAGGCGAACAGAACATTGCTGGCAAAGTTTAAAAACAGTTTCCGGGAATTGCAGTCTCGTTTCGGTATTGTCGGTACCGCAATCGATGCGCTGAATATCGGAAGTCAGGCAGTGCCAATGGTCAGCCAGATCACGCGAGACCAACATAGGTTATATGAACTGACGGGGAAAAATCGTTACCTGTTGCCGTTGGTACTCCAAAGTGAGATTGATCTGTTGGAGAGATCCCGTGACCTGGTCTATTTTCTGGCTGGGCTTACTGCCAGTCTTGGTGCGGTGAATCAGATGAAAGCTTCGGACAGGCGGATATTGTTTGACCATGTGCTCACAGAGCTGTCCGTTTTGAGGAACCTGGCAGCCGCCCTGGTTCGGAGCCTTGAATACGGAAGCCTTTCGGGTATGATCAAAAGGGCCAATCCCTTCTCGGGGTATATTGATATCGACCGAGCCATTGTGAAAGATATTCTTGAAAACGCTAAATACCTGAAAAAATGAAACTGATATTTTATGTGATGGTTTTTTGTATGTGTCCGTTTTTCCTCCTGGCACAACGGATAGTTTTTGATGCCAGGCACCTGGCCACTGTAAATGAAAATGCGGTGGTGAGAAATGCAGCAGAGATCAGCCATAACGAACTGCTGGGCAAGATCAATAAATCACTGGACAACATCAATCTAAATACTTCCAGTGTGGTTATGGCCCAGAGCATGATCTATTCCTCGCTGTCCAATGTAAATTCAGCGCTTAAAAATGGGATGGCTTTACGCGATATGTATGCAGTATGTGAAGATATTATCGGTTATAGTAGGGAAATGGGAAAACTCGGTCTGAATGAACCTTATCTGTTACTGTTCAGTGAGCAGATCGTCAAGGACATTACAAGGCGGAGTGCCCAGATGATGACCGAAATATCAGGCTTTGTGCTCAAAGAAGGTCAGGATATTCTGATGGACTATAACAGTAGGGATAAATTGCTGGCAGGGATCAGGGCTGATCTTCAGATCATACGTGGCCTGGCTTACGGCGCATGGAAGGCAATGTACTGGGCAAAGGTGAGGGGAGTAATCAAGTTGCTCAACCCATTTCAAGGTTTTATCAACCGTGATGTACAGATCGTATCTGATATTGTTACCAAAACCAGGTATTTAAAGAAACAACAATAAAGCACATGAAGAATTTATTATTTATAAGTATGATGCTGCTGTGTATAATTACTACAGCGCAGGCACAAAAACAGATCAGGGATGAAAGTATTGTCAACCAGCAGGAACGCATGGTGTTTAAACAGTGGGACAGAAAAAAGTTTACACCCACTTCCGGCTTTCTGGGCCTTAATCCATATTACTGGTTGACCTGGGGCCTTCATCCCAACTATCCCAAAACAGATCTGCGTCCATTGGGGCCGGCAGGTACTCAGACCCAACGCCTGAGCGCAGTGACAGGAATGCAGCAAACAGATAAAAATTATGAGCTGCAGTCTGATACCTTGGCGCAGACTTCGCTTTTACAGGTTGCAGGAATGTCCGGTGTGCTTTCAGCCACTGATCCCTTATGGATACTGTATTATTCCCGGCAGCTTAAGGGCGTAACGGATTTTGATCCCGGGCGAGCGCTTGCGGCTGTTCCCCAGATTGCAAGGGAGCAGGTTATTGCTGACGGTAGCTTAGACTGGTACACCCGTGAGATCGCTATCCTTTCGGAAAGACTGGAAGCGGCGCGGACAACAATTCTGGAAAGGGGAGCGAGGATTTTATCCTATCATAGGCTGCTTGCGGAATACCGAAAGATATCGGCACTATGGGGTGATAAGGTGATTGCGGCTGCCCGTGAACCTGCAAGGGTCGAGGTAAGGCAGGAGCTGAGCAGTGAGGAAATGAAGATAGATGGCTGGACACCGGAATCAGATGTCAGGACGGCAAAAGAAATCCTTAATAAGAGAAAATATTAAACCAAAAGGGAAATGAAAAAGATTTTATTGTTAGGCGTGGTCATGCTGACCGTTGGTTTAGCATTTGGGCAGACCACCGATTATCGCAGGTCCTTTGAGTTCCTGCAGGGAAACAGGGTGTATGAAGAAGGCATGATGACTATTTTAGAGGGATTAAAGGATTCAGTATGGGTACATTCTGGGTCGTTTATTGCTGACGCCAAGGCATTGGCCGCGGTCTTTATGATTATCTTTTTTGCGATCAAATCCTACGAGATGATAGCTGGGGATAAAAAGCTGGAGATTATGCCGCTTTTAAGACCTTTTGGTCTGGTCATGATCATACTATGGTGGGGTGCATTTGTTAAAATGGTCGCTTTTCCAACGGACCTTGTGGCCGCCAGGACAGAAACGATGTTCGATAGTGAGCAGGCAGAGGTTAATACGCTTAGGCTTATCCGCGCCGATTATATGCAGAAGGTCGCCAATTCCCTTTACAGTTTTCAGGCGGAAACTGAAATGGCGGAAAAGGAGTCCGATACCTGGATGGGAAGGGCCTGGGATTCTGTGACCAGCACGGTGAAAGAAGGAATGTCTACTGTGGTCAGTCCTGTGATAGAACTGAAGAACCGTATGAAGATCGGCATGCAGCTTCTGCTGACCCAATTGCTGGAATTACTTGGGATCTGGATACTTCGGCTGGCAACCTATGTGATTTTTATGATCCAGATTATCTATTCCACCATCCTGATCATCTTGGGACCCTTTGCTGTCGCTGTGAGTATACTGCCGGCTTTCCGCGATTCTTTAAGCACCTGGATAGCGCGTTTTGTATCGGTCAACCTTTATCTGGGAATTGCCTATCTGATTATGTACCTGGTGGCGCTGTTACAGAAATATGCCATGACCACTGAGATCAGTAGGTATAAAGAACTTATCGGTGAAAATGGAGAAGCTGCCAATCTGGAAAAAATGGCCTGGTTTGCAGGCAACGGTATCCTTTCTTTTGGAACGGTAATCGTAAGCTTTCTGATTGGTGCCATTTGTATGTTTACTGTGCCGAGTATTTCCACCTGGATTATATCTACATCAGGTATCAGTTCAGCTGCCTCCAATTTTGGCCGTGGATCTCAGACCGTTATCGGTATAGCCAGAAAGGCTACGGGTAAATTCTTTTAAACCATAATCCAATCATCATGATCATTAAAAATATTGAGTCCAAGATACGTTTGGCTACCATTGTTTCTATTGGCAGTCTGGTCTGTGCCTTTCTGATCTCGATTTCGACTGGTTTTTTTGCTTATAAGCAAATAGAGATTGCCAGGCGCAGTATTTACATTTTTGAAAACAATGTTCCTGTGTTGGCCAGACAGACCGACGAGCAACTGATCCGCCCGGCAGTATACCGCGGACATGTGGAGCTTTTTCATTCACTTTTCTTTTCCCTTACCCCGGATGACAGGTATATCGACTACCAGATGAAAAAGGCAATGTACCTCATCGATGAGTCTGGGATGCAACAATACCTGAACCTGAAGGAAAAAGGCTATTTCAGTTCTATTCTTTCCAGTAGTTCGGTGCTGACCCTTCAGACCGATTCGATCTATATCGATGTTAAAAAGAAATACTTCCGCTATTATGGAAAGCAGCGGATTGAACGCAGAAGTTCTATTGTTACCCGTTCAATGATTACAGAAGGTTACTTAAGGGATATCCCGAAAAGTGATAATAATCTTTACGGGGTACTGATCATTTCCTGGAAAACACTTGAAAATAAAGATATCGAAAATGTTCAGAAAAATCCGATCTAACAGGGCACCTGACAGGACGGTTCCTGTCGAGCTCTATCATGAATTCCGTCCTTATCTGATTCTGTTGCGCAGAAGAATGTTGCGGCAATTAAAGACATATCCAAAACAGGTATTTGTGCTGATGGTCATACTGATCATTTTTTCGGTACTGTATTCATTTGACGTAATGTCTTTGAATGATAAAAAGAAAGTTAAGGCGGTCGTTTTTAGTAATCGGGAAAAGAGTAGTAAACCGACTTATTACATTAATGATGGGTTATCCCGGATCAGTACAACAGGGGCAAAACTTAGGAAAACGCTGGAGATCAGAAAACAGGTAGATTCGGTGTTGGACAGGGAAACACTGAATAGAGCTGATTCTGCTTTTCTGGAAGCTAAACTAGAGGAGCTTAGAAAGCTCCGTTAACCAAAATGTTATGAAAATAGATTTTAAAAATCCAAGGTACATCATACCATTGATTGCCGTTCCCTTTCTATGTCTTTTCTTTTTTGTGTACCGGCAGAGCACATCGAAAAAACAGATGATAAGGGCTGAGAAGGATATCAGCGGAAACCTTGCAGAAATATCGGACCAGGTCCGCGAGCGAGGACTTTCCGATAAGCTGGAAGCCTACAAGAACAGTTACAAGGAATCTGATGGTTATTCGGCAATCAAAACCGTAAGCGACGATAAGTTGCCACAGGCGACGATGGCAAGTTCATATTCTGATTTGGAGAAAAACAGACTTGATTCCATTGAAGAATCTATCAAAAGGCAGGCCTACGTAGCTATGCCTCAGATTAGGAAACCTTTATCTATATATTCTCGAACCGAAAGCAGTATTGGCAATAGGCCGGAAGAGCGGGCTGTGGCACAGGCACTGGCAAGCCTGGCGGAGGCAAGAAACAGAGAAAGGCCACCATCTATTGGTACGACGAAAGAAACTGACCCCATGGATCTTTTTAAAAAGCAGATGGCCTATATGGATAGTCTGCAGAAAGTTAATGATCCGGCTTACATCGATCTGCAGAAGGAAAAAAAGAGAAAGGCAGAGGAACTTATCCGGGAAGAAAAAGTTCTTCCCGTATCCAGAAAATCTGCGGTTCAATCTGAATTTAATACCCTTTTAGCAGATGAAAGCAGGGAGATGATCACCGCGATCATCGACGAAGATGTTACCGGATATTCAGGATCAAGGATCAGGCTTCGGTTGCTTGAGCAGGTTTATGCAGGGAAACTGCAGTTGCCAAAAGGAACATCCATGTATGCTAGGATCAGTGGTTTTTCAGATCAACGTGTTCAGTTAGAGATTAGTTCTGTTCTTTGTGCAGGTAAAATTCTGCCGATAAAACTTTTAGTCTATGACACGGACGGCCTACCTGGATTATATGTCCCTGCGTCTGCTTTTAGGGAGTTTTCTAAAGGCCTTGGCTCAAGCCCTGTCCAGGGATTCAATACGATGGGAAGTGCACAGACCCAGAATGAATTTGTAATGAGTACTGTTGACCGGCTGTTCCAATCATCTTCTGCTGCCATTGCCAATATGGTCAGGAAAAACAGGGCAAAATTAAAATACAACAATCAAGTGTTCCTTGTTGATCCCCAGGATCTTCAGGGCCAAAAATAAAAACGATATGAAAAATATAATTTTAACAGCCATTTTAGTTCTTAATATGGCGGGGAACCTTTTTGCGCAAGTTTCGGCTAATACAGTTGGATCATCCCCAGAAATCCCAAAGATTTTTATCAAGCGTTCCCTTACGCTGCATTTTCTTGCTCCGGAAAAGATTGCCTATGTCGATATTCCCAAAGGACTCGTTGGCGATCTGCCGGATAAAAACCTGCTGAGGGTCAAAATTCCTGATTCCGCCAAAATCAAAGATGCGTTTATGGGCGTACTCACCATCCTTGGGGAAAAACGGATCAAACAGTATGCGGTGATCTATGATGACAGGCCGGAAACTGCTTTCAGTCCGCTAATTGATATTGGTATTGGTGGGATGAGGGTAATTGAATCAAAAGCTTCATCGATATCCAGTACTGAACTTGACAGCATTTCAAGGTTAATGCTGGAACATAGACCATTGAATACGGATGTAAGGAAAAGTAAAAATGGAATCCGTGCGATGTTAAATGGCATTGGTACACTTGGAGAATATATTCTGCTGGATATCGGTTTTGAAAATACGACCCATATCCCTTACGAGATAGATGGATTGAAGTTCCGCATTGAAGACCAGAAACAGCATAAGGCGACAACGGTACAGTCACTGGAGATTCTTCCGATATCAAGCCTACAAAATATCCAGGTCTTTGAAAAAAGGTACAGGAATATTTTTGTACTTCGAAAGCTGACCTTCCCGGATCATAAACTGCTCAAGGTAGAACTTTCCGAAAAGCAGATCTCAGGACGTTCAATTACTTTTGATATCCGCTATTCAGATATCCTTAAGGCTAAAAAGATTATCATGTAAATGAGATTCCTATGGAAGAGACAAGGGAAATCCAAAAACTCCACGGTTTTCTGCAGTGTCTGATCTACTTTGCGATTGCGCTGGAGGTAAGTGTTTTTGTCTATCTGGGTGCACCATTCTGGGGTATCTTCAATATAGGGCTGGTAAAGATCAAAACAATCATCATATACGAAGAACTGGTTTATAGCAAGCTTTCTGTGCTGTTGTTGATCTGCCTGGTCAGCATTGGAACATTATCAAAAAAGCAGTTGGACTTTGACCCAAAGACAAAAGTAGTTTATCCTTTGAGTCTTGGTCTGCTCCTTTATTTCGGTAGCCTGTTTCTTTATGGAAAACCTGGCCGGCTTTTGTTTGCTTACACCACAACAATGGATCTGACCTACATTGTATTTTCCTTTGTCGGCGCTATACTGATCAGTATTTCTATGGATAATGTTTCCAAGATCATCAGGTCGGGACTGGGCAAGGATAAATGGAATGTTGAAGCGGAAAGTTTTATGCAGCAGGTCAAAAAAATAGAAAATCCTTATTCGGTAAATATACCGATGCTTTTCTATTACAAGAAAAAGGTTAGAAAGGGCTGGGCGAATCTGGTCAATGTTTTTCGTGCAACGATTTTGATCGGGACACCTGGCTCGGGGAAATCCTTTTCGGTCGTGAACCCTTTTATCAGGCAGCTGATTGCCAAGTCTTTTGCAGTCTGTCTGTACGATTTTAAGTTTCCAGACCTTGGAAAGATTGCCTACTATCATTTTAATAAAAATAAGGCTGAAGGAAAACTGAAAGCATTTAGTTTTCATGTAATCAACCTGAATCAGGTGGAAAAAAGCAGGAGGATCAATCCTTTAAGATCTGACTATATCAAAACACTGGCTGACGCATCGGAAACTGCTGAAGCATTGGTAGAAGCGCTTAAAAAGGGTGATAAAGCCAGTGGTAGTGACGCTTTTTTTACCCAATCGGCCATCAATTTCCTGGCCTCCTGTATTTATTTTATGAGCAGGTACAATAGGGGTGTGTTTTCGACTCTTCCGCATATACTCTCTTTCCTTAATAGGTCATATGATGAGATATTTTCTGTACTCTTCACCGAGCCGGAACTGGTTTCCTTACTGTCACCGTTCCGCTCAGTATTTATGGCTAAGGCTTTTGATCAGCTTGAGGGGCAGATCGGCACACTGAAAATCTTTATCAGTAGGATGGCAACTGTCGAAACATTTTGGGTGTTTTCAGAGGATGATTTCAACCTGAAAATTTCTGATCCATCCTCGCCTGGATTATTGGTGCTGGCTAATGATCCCAATACCCAGAACATTAATTCTGCCTGTTATTCTGTAGTACTCAATCGCCTTACCAGGCTGATCAATTCAAAAGGAAACCTTCCATCGGCCCTAATACTGGATGAGGTTCCAACACTTTTCGTTCACCGGATTGAGAACCTCATTGCAACTGCAAGGTCCAACAAGGTGGCGGTTTTAATGGGACTACAGGAATTGCCTCAGTTCAAACAGCAATATGGGAAGGATACGGCCACCACGATTACTTCTGTTGTTGGTAACGTCCTATCTGGCTCGGTAAGGAACAAAGAAACTTTAGACTGGTTGGAAAGGATCTTCGGTAAATCAAAACAGATCGGAGAAAGCATTTCCATCGATAGGAGCAAAGTATCCAAATCAATCAGTGAAAAGATGGAGGTGCTGATACCAGCAGGCAAGATTGCTTCCTTGGGAGCCGGCGAACTGGTAGGGATACTTGCCACGGATGCGCGTGATAAATTTACTGGCGGGTATGAAACTTCAGCTATAAACTGCAAAATTAACCTGGATTTAAAAGAAATTAAAAAGGAGGAAGAAGGATATGTTGAACTACCTAAATTTTACGACTTTGGGGGAAAGAAGGAAGAAATCCTCAGGAGGAATTTTTTGCGGATCAATAAGGAGATCGAAATGCTGGTGGCCGGTTTTGGTTAGTACTTTATTGATCGGTGTTAAAGGATATGGGGCGGATCAGGATACGGTTTCTTCTAAGAACTGCTACGCAACACTTCCGCTCAAAGTATTTAAACTGAATTCTCCTTATGGGATCAGAACCCACCCCGTTAACGGAGAGCTGCATTCTTTTCACAAAGGAATAGACATAGCAGGTAAAAACGAGATTGTTGTTTCTTTGCTTCCAGGAATAATTGATAAAATTGGCTATACGTCCATAATGGGCAATTATGTTGCCATAAGATACGGTGGCTATACCGTCTATTATGCCCACTTATCCAAAATATATTGTTCTGTTGCCCAGGTTGTTTCTACGGGGTATCCCATAGGGCTTACCGGATCAACGGGCAGGACAACGGGCGAACACCTGCATCTATCTGTGTTTCGGGGCAGAGTGAGCATTAATCCACTTTACTTTCTTTTGATGATCCTATCAAAGTCAGGCGGTGAACTCAAGCATTATTTATATGGCGGATAAGCAAAATTACACATTGCCCCCCATCAGATTTTAATCCAAATTTTTAAATGAATCAATATGCAGACTGCAAACTTGAATGTGCGGGATCTTCCCCTTGAAGATCTACGCGAACTCGGACTGTTTAGGGAAGGAGAAATCACACTTTCCAAAAAAGATACAGATGCGCTATTGGCCGGGATGCGGACAGGGCTCATAAAGCTAAATGATATCAATCATGGCGGCATTGAAATAAAGGAGATGAGTGTAAAGCTCTCCATGGCCAAAAGTGCATATGGAAAAGCTGAACTGTTGGTGCACCCAGTTTACAAACAGAGTAACCTTCCTTCCATTATTTCCCGGGAGGAAGGAGATGACCTGCTGACAGGCCTGAAAGCCAACCTCATTAAAGAGACTTCTGAGAATGGACAGCAAAAGAAGCTGATGGTGGAATATGACTGGGACACGCGCGAATTTATTGTCACCGATACTTCAAGGCTCAAGGTACCGGATATGATCAATGGTATGCCACTTACCCCTTACCAGAAAGAACGGTTCGGCAACGGGCGGCAGATCGAAATGCCTGACGGGACTACCTTTCAGGCCAGTAGTACTACTCCGGATGGCATTCGTTCCAATAGGTTGGCATTGGTTGTCTCCCTTTTGATGGACGGTGGGATATCCTATCTCCTGTTAACAGGGCTAAAAGCTATGGTTGGTGACAGGGGACTTTTGCCGCAGAAAGATGAGCGGAATGAAAATTATCAGAAAGCGCTTAAGGCAGCGGCCGTCCAAAAGTCGGCAAACAAAAGTACTGAGGAAAGAATCTCTCAGGTAACGAACAATACTGAGTACTCGCGTGGATACGGCAGATCAGGGCTATCTAGATAAATTTTTTAGATAAAAAACATTAATCAACTAATTTGTAAATCTTTAATTTTTTAAGTTATGAATGAGAATAATTTAGAGTACTTACAGAATACTTTAAAGTACTTAGGCTTTGGAGATTCTCTAAATGCAGGTCTGAAGGAATCAATTGCACATGGACCCCAAGGCTTTAACCTCCAGTCCCCAGCTATGGAGATGTCAGATCCGGCCAAAAGATATGAGCAGGGGTTTGGAGATAAGATTTCATACTTACTTAATTTTTCAAAAAGTAAGGAAACCGACATGTATTTTTTTAACAGTTATCAGGCGATGTTGAAGAAGGCTGAGACACATGATCTTATCTCACAGACTTTTTATATCAACAAAGGAAAAGGAGTGACCGCTAAGGAAAGTTATAACCTGCTTTCAGGACGTGCAGTAAACAAGGATGTGGTTTTGAAAAGTGGCGAAAAAGCAAATCTTTGGCTAACGCTCGATTTTGCTAAACATACCCCGGAGAAAGGTTACGCTATGAATCCCTATGGAGAAAATTATGGCTTTAACCTTAAAGAGACAGTAGATAAATATAACATACTGAATATGGAGAAGCCTGGTTTTA
Source organism: Pedobacter sp. R-06 (assembly GCF_049913135.1). NCBI lineage: Bacteria > Pseudomonadati > Bacteroidota > Sphingobacteriia > Sphingobacteriales > Sphingobacteriaceae > Pedobacter > Pedobacter sp. R-06. Next base: position 1,977,052 of record NZ_CP183977.1, read on the forward strand.
GGGATCAGTTGTTGAAGAGTCTTGAACGTGGAAATCTTCATGAGGTATCCTTCACGAAGAACGGCAAGGAAACAACGGGCTTTGTAACAGCGAATCCTCAATTTAAAACGTTAGACTTTTATGATAAGGATTTAAGCCAGGTTTACAGCAAAGCTGTTGACCGAAGAGAGCCTCTGGTTGCGGTAGGAAGGAATAGCGAGCAGGAAGTTGCACAGGATCAGGCGGCATCTGTGGAAGAAAAAACGGGGAGGGGCAGGTAGATCTGCCCGGAATTTGAGGATACAAGTTGTCCTGTACATGGGGGCTTTGCCCCCGTGCTTTTGCGTGGATAATTTCTTTGGTTGGATGTCTGTAATTGATTGTAATTAAGGTCTTTATATGATAAACTGATTTGGTAATACAAGATTACAAACGATTCTTTCTAGACGAGGCTAACACATAATGTAGTGACGGTTAATCTGGTAACCTAAAATTGATCTTCAAACTGATGTTTCTTTTCCAAGTAGGTGAGTTTGTTCTTAAACGAAAGGAAAATAAACGCTTGAAGTCCGGTAAATTAAAGAATGACCATCTTGTCGTTCTGGACCACAAGGATTTTACCGTTCTCAAGCTCAAGCCAGCCATAATCGAAGCAAAATTTATAGATGCCTTTCGATGTAATGAGAATCCTGGTCTGGAACTCAAAATTGAAACCGTTGTCCCTTAACAAGAATTCGCTGACAACCTTTGGCTCCCTATTTTCACCATATTGTGCTTTTAATACCTTATGGTTGTTCTGCAGGATGTCTATTATTTTGTGCAGGAAAAGGGGTGCATTCCATTTTTCGGTCTTTAACTGATCACGCCTGGCCCTGTTGCGGCACTGGTCGCTGCAAAAGATTTTATCGCTTCTTCCCTCGAATGTATTGCCGCAGTATTTGTAACTGCAGAGCCGTTGGGTTTCTCTGAGTTGTTGCATCTCGAATAAGTATCAGGGTTTTTCGATCCGGTTTTTATCCGATCGGATCGGATACGCTAATATACAACCGATTAGCTTGAAATCAAATTTCCAATTTTGTCTAAACTTAAAATGATGAACATGGAAAATACTAATCTTGCAACCGAAAACTTTTCCTCTGGGAAGAAAAATTACTTTCTCGATTTTAAGAGAGCGGTAAATGATAACCGTTATCTGTGCATTACCAGAAGCGATCAGCAAAAAAATGGTAACTATAAACGTTCAACTGTTGTGGTCTTTGAGGAAGATTTTCATTTTCTTATTTCCGCAATGTCATCCCTGTTCCATTCAGCGGCATATCTGCATCAGGATAATTATGGTATTGCGGATATGACCTGTCTTAAGAGAGCCAGTAGCCATAGCGGGATTAAATCATGGGATGTAGCGCTAAGGCCCAGGGAAAAATTTGTTTCACTTGGAGCGGAACGGATGAGTGATGCTGAGCTAATGGCGATGCTAATCGGTTCTGGGCAAATAGATGTGAGCGCGGTGGATATCGCGAAAAATATTCTAAAAGCGGTTGGGGGCAGGCTTGATTTGCTGGGCGGTCTGGATCATAAAACGCTGAGCAAATTTAAAGGGATAGGACTGGCAAAGTCCAGTGCTATTCTGGCTGCACTTGAACTGGGGAGGAGGATGTGCGCGGTTTAGTGACTAATATCGACAATTGTAATAGTGCCAATGCTTTAAATAATAGACGGGCGTTTGATAAGGCTCCTGAGCTACGAGGCAATGTAAGCTGCCGGGTCGAGGAGAAGGAGCCAGGATGCAGGAAGGGATCTATTAGGACTTCCATCTTGCCAGTCTTCACTGAAAAGATCCACTGCACATTGCCTGATCATCTACTTAGCTTTTAACCAGAAATACAAGATCTTTTACCCGATCATAAACGATGTCCCTGCAGATATTGAGTATCTTGTGACAGAAAGATGTAGCTGGCTTGGTTATATCGTTTACAAGAGTCTGGTGGGTGAACAGGATAGGGGCTTTTTATCATAATCCGATATTTCCGATTCTGCCGGATTTCAAAACCCATCGAGCCTATGGGGCTAAGGGTGCTGATCTTTAGAAAAATTATAGGAACTTAAATAGATATTAAACTATTCAAGGTTCTTGTTCAAGACGATACTTCATTTAACTAAATAAATAATTTAACAGAGGCCCTTTGATAGTTCATTAATTCGACACTCATCGCGGCTCATAATTAGCTCATATTTGGATTAATTCGAGCCATTTTGGCTCAAAAATTTGCTGCTTCTATTTATTCTGATACGTTTGGGTGGCAAAATGAATGCTTATTTTAAGTTGGGTATTATATGAATGATATAACTCTTTGATAGATTGATATTAATATATAATAAATTTCAGATTTTAGTAAGCATTTGCGATAAATAATTATTGTACAATCTTATCATCGACAACATGGAGATTTCTGAAATCGTTACAAAAGCAGATATAAAACAGCTCAAGGAAGATATTTTTGAGGAATTACGACGGAATAGGTTTTTTGGCGCAAAAGCGCCTTCTAAAAAAGAATGGCTGAAAAGTTATGAGGTCTGTGGTCTACTCTCCATTTCAAAGGGAACTTTAAGCAGCTATAGACGAAGGGGGATTGTAAGGTATTCTAAGATCGGTGGACTTATGTACTACAAATATGAAGACATAGAGGCCTTGTTACTAAAGAAGTAACAGTGCTTATCTTGATAAACCTATTAGGTAAAGACAAAACTATTCAGAGTTAATCGATCAACAGTGCTAGGCGATGTAGTAATCAAACACCGGATAATAACTGCAATTGAGGCATTCAGTTGACTAAAATCATATTATAATATGATTTTATGGTCAAAAAACCAGTGGATTGGATCGTTTTCTTTAAAAATCTTATTATAGTGTGATTTTTGTTGTTTTTAAGTGAAATGTTTTCTACTTTTATTGAAAATCATATTATAATGGGAAAAACGGTTGGCGATCTTTTATTGGAGCGGCGTAAGGAGCTGAAAATGACACAGCCTTACCTAGCCGAACTTGCTGGCGTTAGTATCAATACGCTTTATAAGATTGAACGCAATGAAGGAAATCCAACTTTAGAAGTTTTAAGGCGTATCGGACTCATTTTGGGCCTAGAGGTGACCTTCAAACTGGCGGAATCAAACGAAGATAATCTATGAGAAAGGCAGGTGTATTTTTGAATAACAGATTGGCAGGGTATTTATCTGAATACAATAGGAATGATTATGTTTTCAGGTATGAGGATGAATACTTTATTGATAGTGCACTGCCTGCAATCAGCTTAACTCTGCCGAAGGAGAAACAGGAGTTTAGAAGCAGTTCTCTGTTCCCTTTTTTCTATAATATGCTTTCAGAAGGGGTAAACAAGAAAATGCAGGCCAGGCAGTTTCGGCTTGATGAAAACGATGCATTTGGACTGCTTTTGAAAACAGCTGGGGAGGATACAATTGGTGCAGTTACCGTTAAAGAAATAATAGAATGAAGATCATAAATGATCCTGGGACGCTCGCCGGAGGTTTTGATACTTATAGCCCACTTGCCAGACGCAGGCTCTTCGGTGGAAGAGAGGTAAGTCACATTCTGCCTTACGCTGCCCCCGGTAAAGATGATAGGGACGAAGAGATTTTTCTGGAAAACCGTAAGCGGATCTCTATTTCAGGGGTACAGGAAAAACTCTCGGTGCTCCGCTTTGGTAAGGAGCTCAGGTTGACCAGGCAGGGTGAACAGGGAACATATATCTTAAAGCCAATTCCCAGGGACATTAAAATGCCTGCACAGGTACCTGCGAATGAACATTTGACCATGCAGATTGCAAAACAGGTCTATGGTATTGCCACCGCGGAGAACGCCCTTATTTTCTTTAAAGGCGGTGAGCCGGCATACATTACCCTGAGGTTTGATGTAAAGCCAGATGGAACTAAATGGCGGATGGAGGATTTTGCAAGCCTGGCGGGGAAGGTAGGTAATGATGGAAATGCTGATTATAAGTATGACTATAATTATGAATCTTTAGCCGCGCTTATCCGTCAATTCGTTCCGGCATGGCGGGTAGAGATCGAAAAGTTCTTCCGGTTAGTAGTATTCAATTATCTTTTTTCCAACGGCGATGCCCATCTCAAGAATTTTTCAATTATTGAGACCAGTCAGGGTGATTTCGTCTTAAGTCCGGCTTATGATCTGCTAAATACCAAAATCCATGTCAACGATTCGGATTTTGGCCTCAATGGCGGCCTGTTCGCGGATGGTTACAAATCAGCCTATCAAAGGACACAAGGCCATGTGGCTGGGTCCGACTTTATTGAATTTGGCAGACGGATCGGTATTCAAGAAAAGCGTATTGAGAAATTACTCGCTCCTTTCAGGGAGCGCAGTGAGCTGGTCGAGAGCCTGACTGATCGTTCTTTCCTTGAGAGCAGCCAGAAAAAAACGTATCTTTTTGGTTATAATCGCAAGCGAAAGCTTCTGAACAAATAACAATTTAAGGGTGTTCCATTTCCTAACCCTTAAACAAACCATATAAGATGGATGCTTTATGGTTAAAATCTCCTTTCACCTGTCATCTTTGATATGGGGCATAATCCCCCTCAATAGTTACCAAATTACATACCTGGATGGGACGCCTTCTTTAATTTCGCGACCATACCACAGTCTCTAGCGGGCGCCGCTTTCTTTTTTAAGAATTTCATTATTTCTACGTAAATTGCAGTCACAAAAACAGATTTTCGGTTAGTTATCGAGATAAAAATTAAACAAAAATCTAGGGTGAAAAGCGATAAAAAAATAGTTGCCCAAATCGTAACCATATAAAAATAGAGTGTTTTAAGTATTTGATATATAGTTTGTTAGGAGTTTGTTTCGCTTCCTGCCATCCCGACACAAAACAGAAAGCCTTTAGATCGTTAGATTTAAAGGCTTTTTTGTTTTTTAACATTGATATTTTAGGGATTAAGTAGAATCAAGCGGAAAAGTTGGAGTCATTATTTAATTTTACAGACCAATACTAGATCTGTAATCATTAATCCATCCTGATCAGGAGAACTATAGCGTTTTAGAATGAGGGTTTCAAAGTTGTTTTCCTTCAAGGCCGTAACTAAATAATCTTCCTTATGGTAATTTACATATACCTGATCGCCTGTGCTGGATATTTGATACCTCGATTTATTATTTTCGTCCTCCTCCATAGTACTCAAATAAAAAACACCATTTGGTTTTAATAATTTCGAAACATTTGAAATTAGTTTAACAGCTTCTTGTTGTGTTAGATAGGGTAGACAAAAGCCGCAGGTAATCGCATTAAATTTTTCTTTGATAATATCAATATCACGACAGTCCATAAGTTGAAATTGAGCCTTGGGATTATTGGCCCTTGCAAGGCTGAGCATCTTTGAGGACAGATCGATTCCCAAAATTTGGTAATCAGGTCTCTTATCCAATAGGTATTTGGTGATGTTTCCTGGGCCGCAGGCAATATCCAAAACACGGGCATCACCCGCCCTTATATGATCGAAAAAGACCTTAAATGGTTCAGCATATAAACTGACATCCATAAATTTTTCCTGGTATATTTTTGCTGATTTGTCAAATGCATCAGCAGCCTTTAATATTTTCATACCCTCGGCAAGATTTTAAACAATAAAATTAAAAATAAAGTACACGCTGGTTTTATATTCTTTTGTTTTCTCCTGATCTGATCCTGCTTAACGTTTCCAGTCTTAGTCCAAGGAACGAAGCAATATACCGGAGCGGTACACGGTTAATCATCCAGGGGAAAGCCCGGAGCAGGTGTTTGTAGCGGCCCGTAGCAGAGGGAATCTGGCAGATAAAGCCTCTGTCATTCGCTCCTCTATAATGAAGTTCCATGATCTTTCTACCAATAATGTTTGCCTCTGCAAAATTTTTATAAAGCATAATGGTGAGTTCATGAGGTATAGCAATCAGTTCTACATCCTCAATTGCCTGAAGGTATTCATCTGATTCTTCTGCAGTCCATAGATTGCGGATGGTTCCTACAATTTCATTTTCCTGACAGATCCAGGAAGTGATTTCCGTCCCTGAGTCCTTGTAGAATCCCCTTACTACCCCTTTTAAAATCAGATAAAGATATCTATTGCGGTCTATCGGGGAGATAATATATCTGTTCTTGCGGAAACTCACCGGAAAGGTGAGGCTATCAATAAGTGCCTCCATTTCAACAGTTAGAGGATGAAAGCTATTGTATAAGGCTATAAGTGGTGAAGCACCGTTATAGGAGTCCCATTTGCTGTTTTCCTGCGCACCGGCCATGATTCTTTAGTTTAGCTTTTCAGATAGTGATAAAAGTAATTAAAAGACCAAACTTTTCAAAGTTTCGTTATTCTGGATTAATGGGATCACATTTCAATCTTAAATATCCAATAGCGGGTAAATTCGGCCAATCATAATAGTCCTGATCAAATACCGAGCCGATAAGCTATATCCTGGCTCAGCCGAATAATTTAGATGAAGGTTAATTGGCCTATTTTATAGCAGATTATTTGTTTTGGCGCTTAACGATGTACGTAAAGCGCCCGATAAAGCAAGCATCTCACATACTTTATCATTCCAGTCTATCAGTGCATCTTCAGGCGATGTTCCAAGACCTGAAACATCGTGTTCCTCTTCAAAAGATAAAACAGCGTAGTAGCAATCACCGTCTTGATAAACGGAGGGTTTAAACTGCATTACAAATGTTGGTAACCTGTATCTATTATAATCAAAATCTATCAGTTTTCCTGGGATCGTTCTGGCCTGCTGTTTCATAGCTTGCTATTTTATTGAAACTTTTTTGTTTACCTGTTTTCTGCTTAGGGTAAGCAAATGCAATTGTAAATTAGTCAATCAATGTTTCCTCAAGGTTAGCAGGTTATTGTTTGTTTGTTAACTGTTTGGTGGAAATATGTTTGGGTGAAAAAATATCTGGTCTGCTTTTTCTTAAGATTAGGAGTTTCTCATTTGCCCGGATCATTTTCTAAGAGAAAGCTGCTGTCTAGCTTTTAGATGTAGCATAATGAACAGGAGAACGATGGTAAGATGGTGTTTTTAATAATGATGTTTTGAGCGATATGGTCAATGAATAAAGATATTTTTTTCGCGCTTAATCTTTTTAGCTCAAGCATAGTCAAATCTTATATACCATTCTAACAATGAAAGTTGAAAAGAAAACTTTAAAAACATCAGATAAAACCGGGAATGAGGTGTGTGAAAGTGTCTTTCCCAAAGGCATGATATTTTTTATCCTTGCGCTAAGTGCAATACTAATGATCTTGATTTTGTATAAAGATTAACCTGTGTTGAAAGTTTTTCTGTTATCTAACGCATTCTGTGTACGGTTATTAATCTAAGATTTACTTTATGTTTAGATTTTCATAATTAAAGCATGGCTGGTTGATCTTGCAGATAAAAGATCAATTTTCCGCCCTGAACCAGCAATTGGTGTTTAATTTGGTATTTGGTAAAAGGCTTTCCATTTAAACTGATTTTTGAGATGTAAATAGAATTTTTGTTCTTTTTAATGGCTGTTATGACTAATTTTTTGCCATTTTTGAAAGATATTGTAGCCTGTTTAAATAAAGGGCTGGTGAGTTGATAGTCTCCTGAAACAGGATCTACCGGATAAAAGCCGAGTGCTGCAAATACATACCATGCCGACATTTGCCCCGCATCATCGTTGCCACTTAAACCACCAGCGCCTTCCCCGTACTCTTCTGCCAAAATGCGTGATACTTGCATCTGGGTTTTCCATGGAGAAGGGGTGTAGTTGTATAAAAATGGAATCTGGTGACCAGGTTCATTCCCATGCCAATATTCTTTTTTCTTAAAAAGCGAATCCAGTTCGTTTTCGAGATTTTTACGCCCACCCATCAACTTCATCAGTCCGGGCATATCATGCGGAACGTAAAAAGTATATTGTCTTGGGGTCCCTTCTGTAATATAAGGTTCGCGGTGATCGGGATAAAAAGGCTTGTACCAGTTGCCTTTAGCAAAACGTCCTCTAACCATTCCAACATTAGGATCAAAAATATGTTGGTAATTAAGCGATCGTTTTGATAGCTCCTGGTAATCGGTTTCTTTGCCCAAATCTTTTGCAATACTTGCGAGTGCATAATCATCGTATGCATACTCTAAGGTTCTACTTACCTGTTCCTTCTTATGAAAAGCGTTTGGGATACTATCTTCTAACGGAATATAGCCGTACTGTAGATAACTGTTAATTCCACGTCGGCCTTTTCCATTCAGATAATCGACAGAATCGGGCATTTGAAAGGCATTTTGCCTCATCAAGCGGTAAGCTTCATTAATATCATAATTGCGGATCCCTTTATTATATGCTGAAGCAATGAAAGCAGTAGCATGATCGCCAATCATGGCAGCAGTATAACTATTCCAGCAAGGGAAAATAGGCATCCAACCACCTTGCTGACCTTTTAATACCATCGAATTAACAAGGCTATTGGCTAAGTTGGGATTCAATAACTCAATTAAAGGTAATTGCGCACGGTAAATATCCCACATCGAAAAATCATCGTAATAATTGCCTTTATTTATTGTTTGGTTCTGATATTTTCCATCAAACTGTGGATATTTCCCGTCTACATCATTATATAACCTGGGATGTTGCATAGCATGATAGAGGGCCGTGTAAAAGATTTTTTTCTCTTTTTCATTTGTGTCTGAAATATGGACCTGCGATAGGGATTTTTCCCAAGCCTGATTGGTACGTGCTAAAACAGTCTCGAAATCATCATTTTTAATTTCACTTTCCAGGTTGGCCTTGGCGGCTGCGATACTTGTAAAAGAGGTGCCAGAATAAATCACTAACTGCTCTCCTTTTTGCAGTTTAAAGCCTGCATAGGCACCAATATCCTTTTTATTGCTGATGTTTTGCTGATTGAAAAGATGACCTTCGCTATAAACCCCTGCCGAAGTAAAGGTTTTTTTGAACCGGATGAAAAAATAACCTCTAAAGCCTGCAGGTTCTCCCCATCCCTGATAAATCCGGTGAACGGGATTATATCCGGAAATTTCACCTCTTTCTGCATCAACTTGAATAAAACCCTTTTTTTGATCGCTATTAGGGGTAACTAAAATATAAACGCTGTCTGTTTTTAGCGTGGTGATCCGCATTACACCGCTTCTAAGGCTGGCTGTAATTTCTGTCAACAGTTGATGTTGGGGTAATTTCAACTTATAATAGGATGGGGTAGAAACTTCGTTTTCGTGGACATAATTTTCTGCATATTGAGCTGCATTGGTTTTAAGTTGGCCTGAAATGGGCATAATGGTAAAGCTTCCGTAATCTTGGGTGCAAGAACCGCTGATCCAATGGCTTGCCCTAAATCCGTAAAACTTTTTATTGTTGTAATAATAAGGTGCCAGACATTTTTTTTCAGTCAGTTGCGTCTGTGGCGTCCATTGCGTCATACTAAAAGGTGGTGCTACTGCCGGAATGGTATTGGCCAGGCGTTCGGTTTTATCTTCAATATGTTGGCTGGCCAATGTGGTGCTTGCAGAAGTACCCGAAAATGGTTGAACGTAAGGAATTAAAGGCTGTTTTTGTGCATAAGCAACGTTTGTATAAGTGATCGCTATAGCCGAAAGGAACAGAAACTGTATTCCTTTTTTGAATTTTGATGCTCTATTTTTTAAATCAGTTAACAACATATGTTATGTAAAGTATAGTGGGCCAGGATTTGATATTAAAGGAAGTTCTTTTATTGTTTCTTTGTTCTTAAAGGGTAATTTGGTGTTTTTAATATCGCTCGTTTCGTCATCCTGAACTCGTTTCAGGATCTTTCTAGTATTACTTAGCTTATGGAGCCTACTGGCTTTGCCTTAAATTTTTAAAAACCATTTTCTATCATAAAGAAATTTCAATATCCCAAGCTGTATTAGTAGAACACCTAACCATAAACCTGCCTGCTGCCAGGCTAAAGGTATTTTAGCGATAACTCCACCAAAGAGGAATTGTGAAGTAGATTCGAAATTGAAAAGCCCATGAGCACAAACGTAAATTAAAATAGAATTTGTACCAATCCAGATGAAGGGCAAGCTCCATTTTTGATAAGCTTTAACATCAATAATGTAATAGAAAAAGGAGAACAGCACCAGACTGAATCCACCGGCAACCAACACAAAAGAACTTGTCCACATATTTTTATTGACCGGAAAAAGTATGTTCCATAGTAATCCAAGCGAAACCAATATTATGCCCGCCATAAGGAGGTAGAAAGCTTTTAGAACCAGACTGAAACGGTTGTTTTTAGTGTTTAGAAATGTTCCTGTAAATACTCCTAAAAGTGCTGTTGCAATGGCAGGTATAGTGCTTAATAAACCTTCTGGATCGTAAACTGTGCGATGGAGTTTGCCAGGCAACCATAAGCGGTCTACATAAGCTGCCAGGTTACCTTCTGGTGTTAAAACACCACTTCCGAAACCTGGAACAGGTATGGCTGTCATAATAATAATGTAGTAGCCCAATAAAATGCCCAGCAGCCAAATTAGCTGCTTGCGTAACGAAAAATTGAGGTAAATTAAAGCAGCAAAAAAAGTGGATAGGGCAATACGGCCAAGCACGCTCGCGAAACGCGTATTTTCGTAGCCTTCCCATTTGAGCAGGCCGTTTACCACCATTCCGAGCAAGATTAAAATCAGTGTTCTCTTGATCAGCGCATAATAAATACCTTTTGCCGATTTTTTTTTATCATTTCCGGCATTTAAATGTTTTTCGTAAGAAAATGGCATCGAAACACCAGAGATAAAAATAAAAAGCGGGAAAATCAGGTCGTAAAAAGTAAAACCATTCCAAACGGAGTGATGCAGCTGATTACTGAGGCCAACCAAAAACCTTTCGAAAAATGATAAATGGCCATTGCTGGCGATGGTCCAATCATTGGGATTTCTGATTAAATGGTGTGCTTTCATCACACCGTTGGCCAGACCGTGGAAAATACCTTCTCCACTAATAATCCAGAACATGTCAAAACCGCGTAAGGCATCTAAAGAAAGTAATCTTTTCTTTTTCGTTAAAAGTAAATCCTGTGGGACAGACTCGGTAATGGCCATAATATTTTTAAAGCTAATGATGGGCGATTTTTGTTTTCTAAAAATAAGCGCTGTTCGGAGAAAAGCAGTATTTATTTTTTAATAATGGTATTATAAATAATTTCTCCTTCATCGTTAATGGTTTGTATTCGTATTAAATCTTTGCCGACCGAAAAAAGCATGAAACCATAAACAGAGGCCACCATCTGGGCATTATCAATGAGTTTTACAGGTGTTTTTTCTGATGCTGCGCCTGAAATGAAATGATGTGTTTTGCCTTCAGGTTTAATATACTGCAAACTGTGCTCGTGCCCGGTGAGGTATACATCTACGCCATAACGATCAAAAACTGGTTTAAGAGAACTGCGGATTGCTTTGGTATCATATCCGTCTGTCCTGCTTCCTCCAGTATACATAGGATGATGACCCACAACAATTTTCCATCTGATGCTTGGATCTTTATCACTTAATACTTTAGCCAACCATCGTTTTTGTTGAGTAGTATCCTGGCCTTTTACGTTTGGACCGTATTCTGAATTTTTGTAAAATTCTGGAATTAAAGGGTTGGTATCAATAAAAGCAATCAATACCTGATTATTCAGGTCTCCGTTAATGGGGAATTTCTTTGCATAATAACGGGCAGGCATTTTCCATCTTCTGCTAATTTTTGAATAGGCTACCTGAGCATCTGGATTGGATTTATAATCGTGGTTACCCAATACCGGATACCAATCCCATTGCAAAGAAAATGCAGTATAAATATCTTCAAATGAATATTTAAAAAGCGGATCGTGCTCACTGATTACACCGCTAGGGTAGAAGTTATCGCCCGTAGAAATGATAAACTGTGCCTTAACATCAGTTGCGGTAATACCCATTTGTTGTGCTACCTGTTTCTGATGATCGGCGCCGTTCCTTCCCCAATCGCCCATGGCAATAAAATTAAGGGATGAGACATCTTTAGTTAAAGTTTTGGTTGGAGAAGTGGCTTCAGATGGTGTTTTTAGCAAAACCTGAGCTTGTAATGAGCAATAGGTGAATAGGAAAATCAGTAAAAGTAAGTGTTTCCTCATGGAGATAAATTTAAGATGCTTGAGAAATTTTGATGGGCTATCGGCCTTGAACACAATGGGAAATAAGAAATTTCTCTGGCTTTTACCCCAGAGAAATTTTTGTATTGTTTACCACCGATTAATTGTAACCAGGGTTTTGCTTTAGCTTGGGATTTAATATAATAGCTGATGCTGGAATCGGCATGAGTCTATGAAAAGTTTGTGCATCTGTTTTAAAGCCCCATGTTCCTTCATATTTACCAAAGCGAATCATATCGTTGCGGTGCCAGCATTCCCAGGCCATTTCTCTACACCGTTCTTTATATAAGTCCTCTAAAGTAATTGATGTCCATGCAGGTGAAGTAGTACGAACAGCACGTAACTGATTCACTAATGATAGAGCAGTTTGCCCTTGTGTAGGCGTTGCACCTCTAAGTATAGCTTCAGCTTTCATCAACAAGATGTCAGAATACCTGAATATTGGCACATCATTATTTTGATTTCTGCTGGATGATGTGCTGTCGCAATAAAATTTATTGTTTCTATATCCCATATTCCAGGCTATTTCATCATTTCCGGCATCAAAAGGTCTGGATGCATCTCTAAGGGTAACATTTGGTGTAATATCAACCTGGTAAGTGAGTGCAGCTGAACCATCAGAACCTGCATAGAATTGATCGTATCCTTTTTTTGTAGTACTTACTGTTACTGGTCTGCCATCATTCAAAAATTGTAGTCCCTTAATCCATTGTGCATTTCTTTTATCATTAGGATCGTTGAAATTTGCATAAAATTCTGGTAATGTACTCATCGGGGCACTTGGTGTAAATTTTAAACTGTATTTTGCCTGTAAAGAACGTGGTAATGAGTAACGCGAATAGATCATGGTACCATTACTAAATCCAGGATCGAAAGGGATAGCAAAGATAAATTCTTTGATTTGAGGCCCATTATCAATGAAGAACATTTTTCTATAATCGCTTTCTAAACTATAAGGGGAACCCGAGGCGCCAATAATGGCATCACACATCGCTACCGCTTCATTGTATTTTGGTGTATTAATATAAACTTCTGCATTCAGGTACATTTTAGCCAGAATAGCATAGGCTGTATATTTATTTGGGCGGCCATAGGTCGCTGTTCCTGTAGCACTGCTTAAATTTGGCAATACTTCTTTAAGTTCTGCTTCAATAAAATTAAAAACTTCCTGGCGCGATTTGGTTTCAGGTGGTGTTGTTTGTCCGAAAGTGGTTACAATAGGAATGTTCCCCCACAAATCCATCATCATAAAAAATGCTAAGGCTCTTGTTGCCCTAACCTCGGCTACCGCCACTGTTTTTCCTGGAGATTCGGGAGCATCTTTCAGTAAAAATAAGGTTTGATTTGCTTTACTAATTGTTGCAGAAAGCCATCCCCAACCACTATTAACATGTCCATTATCCTTATTCCAGGTATGCTTATGATGGTTTTCAAATACGCCACCATCATACCAGTTACCGCCTCTGGCCGGCATAATGGATTCATCGGTACTTAAAGATTGCATAAAGAAATAATCGGTACTCCAGTTTTGGCGAAGCTGCACATATACCTGACCAGTTAGCTGTATAAAGTGTTGATCTGTTTGGGGAAACGTTTCAGGAGTTAGCTGTGTTTCCACTTTTAAATCCAATTTATGGCAGGAAGTCAATACGCCTAATGATAACGCAGCTCCTGTAATATAATATTTGATAAGATTTTTCATCTTTTTAAATTTTAGTTAAATGATACGTTTAACCCGAATAAAAATGTTCTGGTTTTAGGATAAAAGTTATTGGTATCTACACCTGGAGCAGTACCACCCTGATTTATCTCTGGGTCTATTCCTTTATAACCGGTAATTACAAACAGGTTATTCGCTGTGGTATACAATCGAATAGAATTTACACCAGGAATAAGGCCTTTTTTGAAAGTATACCCAAGCGTAGCATTATCTAAACGCAGGTAACTGCCATTTTCCAGGAACCTGCTCGAATATTTATAGGAGTTGAAATCAGCTACTGACTCATTTTCAACCTCTACAGGGATATTGGTGAACTGGGCGGTGCTCGGCCTGAATAAATCAGCACGTGTAACGTTCATAATTTTAACACCTAATACCGCTCTCATAAATATGCTTAAATCAAAATTCTTATATCTGATGTTGTTTGTCCAACCTAACAACGCTTTCGGTTGTGCATTTCCAAGGATATAATAATCGGTTTTATTAAGCAAGCCCTGTGTTTTGATATTACCTGTTGCATCATAATACTGCGACACGCCATTGGCATCTTTTCCAGCATATTTATACGTAAAGAAAGTTCCGATTGGCTCACCTGGCTTAAGGATCTGTAGTGTTGCACCACTTTGTCCGGCACCATCAGGAGAAACGGTAAGGCGATCCTCAATATTGAATCTGCTATCATCTGATAAGCTAATAACCTTATTTTGGTTATGTGCCAGGTTAAATCCGGTAGTCCAGCTGAAGTTATCCTTGCTTACTGGCGTACCATTTAAAACCACCTCAATGCCTTTGTTGCTCAGGCTACCAACATTTGCCGTATAAGAACCTGCTGGGTATAAGTTATTGTCAACGCCAAATGTCAAAATCAGATCAGTTGTTTTTTTATCATATAGGTCTACAGATCCTGTTAATCTGCCATTAAATAGTCCGAAATCTAAACCAATATTCGTTGTAGCTGTTTTCTCCCATCTTAAATCCGGGTTTTCATTCTGGATTGCACCATAAGCACCTTCTCTTGGTGAACCGTTATAATAAAACTGTCCAACCTGTCCATAAATGAGTTTAGTTGTTAGCGGGGCAAAGCCAAGTGAGTTCCCTGCAATACCATAACTGCCTCTTAATTTAAGGGTTTTAAGAACGCCTGCATTTTTAAAGAAATTTTCCTGGTCAATGTTCCATGCTGCACCTACAGATGGGAAATAACCCCATTTTTCGTTAGCCCCGAATACATTAGACCCATCTTTTCTGATCGATCCCTGGATCAGGTATTTGTTTTTATAATTATAATTTACCCTGGCAAAATCGGAGATCATCAAAATTTCCTGATAAGTTACATTTGGATTAAAATCGACCCTGAAGTCGGTTACCGCATAGGGGTTTCCTAAACTTAAGTTGTTATAACTAACCTGGTTAATCGGGAAATTTGTAGAGGTAGCCTGAAAGCCATCATTATTTAGCGATTGCTGATAAGAATAACCCACCACGGCATTGATATCATGGTCGCCAAATTTTTTATTCCAAGTTAAGTAGGTCTCTAAAATCTTATTGGTGTTCTGATAGGCATTTCTTACAGCCAAACCATCTTTACCTACCAGGGTTACGAAGCTTGGCGTTGCGGGTGGCTCTGGCGTATTTCGAACATTGTTATACCTGGAAGTATAAATGCTGTTATAAAATGCACCGTAAACGTTTTGGCTATTCTGATAAGATGCAGAAACATCGTAAGAGAAGCCGAATGGTAATTTTAAGTTAATCGTTAAATTGCCTAGTATGTTTTTATTCTTAAGGTTCTCTGTACCGTTTTCGAGCATAGAAACCGGATTATAGTAGCTGGTCTGGATTAGGTTATCGAAATAGGACCCATCTGGGTTCTTAACTGGCGATGTTGGCAGATAAGTAAGCATCTGCGACAATACCGTATTGCGATATGGAACCAGATTAGCATTCGTGACCGAGTTGCTGATGTTCAATCCAATCTTCAACTTATCGTTTAAAGCTTTTTGTTCAATTCCGATGCGACCGATAAACCTATTTAAATCACTGGTTTTAATAATTCCATCTTGTTTAAAATAATTTAAACTAGCATTATAAGTAGTCTTTTCTGTACCACCACTTAAAGATATATTGTGGTTGTATGATAAAGCATCACTACGCTGTACCTCATTCTGCCAATTGGTATTTGCACCTTTATCATTTGCGGGGGTGAGTGCAGAATTATTTTTGGCCAAAAATGCCTTAAGCTGATCAGCATCCATCATGTCATATCGGTTAGATACGTTTTCTACACCAAAGTAACCATTGTAAGCAATTTGTGTTGCACCCGCTACACCTCTTTTGGTGGTCACCATAATTACACCATTTGCGGCCCTGTTACCATAAATAGCGGCAGCGGCAGCATCTTTTAATACATCGATAGAGGCGATATCATCTGGCGCAAGAATAGAAATGTCAGCACCAACTACACCATCAATTACAAATAATGGCGATTGCGCACCGTCACGCAGGGTAGATGCTCCACGCATAATGATTGCAGCATTACGGTTCGGGTCGCCACTTCTGGTAATGTTTAATCCCGGTACTTTACCTTGCAGCATCTGACCAACATCGCTAATGGCACCTTTATTTAAATCATCACCTTTAACAGTAGAGATAGAGCTGGTTAATGCTTTTCTTGAGCTTTTTCCGTAACCAACAACTACTACATCAGTAAGCGATGAACTCGCCTCGTTGATGACTACCTGATAGGTGGATGCGTTAGTTACCGTAAGTTCTTTTGTTTGGTAGCCCAAAAAACTGAAGAGGATTTTGTCACCTGTTTTAGCTGAAATGGTAAAGGATCCGCCTGCACCTGTTGAGGTCACTTTAGTGGTTCCTTTAACGGTAACTGAAGCGCCTACAATAGGCAGTTTAGCGTCATCTATTAAATTTCCGGTAATTTTTCGTTCAGTTTGCGCAAAAGCAGTGTTGAACGACTGGCTGATCAGTAAAAGTAGCAAAAAGATGCTGGCATGCTTTAAGCTCGTACATTTAAATCTCATGATTTTTGTAGATTTAGGTTCATAAATTGGTTGTTTTGTTTAGTTATTGTTTTGAGATAGAATGTTAAAATTTAATAGTAGCCGGTAGATATTTGGCCACAAGCGCTTTGTAATAAGGCTCAAGCTCTGCCCAGCTTTTCTGATTTGGGTTTTTAGAATACAGATCGTAAGGATTAAACAGGTTAACCCATTTAAACATTTCATGATCTTTTTCATTCATCAGGTGATCGTAGGCATTTTCCCTGTGCTGCGAGTAAAATGAGTGGTAACGGAGCATGTATAAACCTGGCTCCGGAATATAGGGTTTCATCATGTGGTATACATATTCATCATGACCCCATGACATGTCTACCTTATCCAAGCCGCAATTTTGGGTATAAACACCCAATTTGGTTTGATAGGTTTCGTTTTTAAAATCTGGATTCTGACTGAAAAATTCTGGATAAACAATTTTATCTGAGTAGGCACAACCTACCGGAAAAGTATCGCCCACTACCGCCCATTGTGGCTCTCCGAACAGGCACAGTACTTTACCCATATCGTGTATTAAACCTACCAGCACCATCCAATCGGGATGGCCGTCGTTTCTAATGGCTTCTGATGTTTGTAGCAGGTGCTGCATCTGGTCAAGATCGGTATCAGGATCAGAATCATCCACCAACTTATTCAGAAAATCAAAAGCACTCCAGATTGGCATTTCCTGTTTGTCGAACTTTAAATAATCTGCTTTTTTCTGTTTTACGAAATCATATGTTTGGTAGGTATGGTTAAGTCTGTAAAATTCTTTTACGCTGTCTTTTTCCGTTTCATCATAATTTCTGAACTGCTCTTCTTTTTTTTCAGCGTTGATGTTTTTTGGATCAGGATAGCGGATTAATATATCCTCTTCCCATTGATCAAGATTTTGCAATGGATTTTGATTATCCTTTGAAGCTTCGCTTTGGTTTCTCATAAGGCTAGAAATGGATTGGTTAAAGATTTTCTTTGATTTTATAAGTTAAAGTTGAGTTTTTAGAAGCTTAAACTTTTATATTTCGCCGATTTTATTTACGTAAACGATTAAGTAAATTTTAATTCTATACTGTGTAATCAACTTTAATTTGTTTATATTTAATAGGTTACGGTTTGTGTTACACTAATGGGCGTCCTTTTCTGCCTGAATGCCGATTAGTGAAATGTATAAAAGAAAAGAAATAAACGTTGTTATTACGATTATTTCATATTTTCGTTTGTAGCAGATGCTTTTTCTTAGTCAAAAGAAGTATCTTATTGCTGTAGCCAACAAATATTATGAACATAAATTCGGCAAACCCGCTCTAAAAATTGAGACAAGCTGGATTATTTTTGATGAAGATGCTGGTGAAAAAGAAGCTTTTGGCCTATTGTATTGCTAACTAAAGTGTTATACGGGACATTTTCTTCTGAAAAAAACTAACTAAACAAATTTTTAAGACATGGCGGAAGCAGTGAACATTAAGCGGTTGGCTCAGGAATTAAATATTTCCATCGCAACCGTTTCTAAGGCCCTCAATGACAGTTACGAAATCAGTTTAAAAACAAAAAATAGGGTATGGACCTTGGCTAAGGAGCTGAATTATACACCAAATCCAGCGGCCAGTAACCTCCGCAGCAACAAAACCAAAACTATTGCTGTAGTTATCCCCTGTGTAGCCAATAATTTTTTCTCTTTGTCCATAAAGGGAATTGAAGAAATTGCCAGACAGTATGGTTACCATGTGCTCATTTATCAAACCCACGAAAATATAGAAGCAGAAGTTGCCTTTACCAATAGTTTATTAAATGGCCGGGTAGATGGTATTCTTACTTCCGTATCGAGCAGTGAGTATAACAGCGAATATTATACTAACCTGGTTAAGAAAATTCCATTGGTGTTTTTTGATCGCGTTTATGAAAATCTAGACGCAGTTAAAGTAACTACCGACGATTACGAAATTGCTTTTCAGGCGACTGAACATTTGATTGAATGCGGTTGTACCAAAATTGCTTATTTGTATGGGTTGGAAAATCTTCCTGCTGGTAAAGCCAGGTTTACAGGTTATCTTGATGCACTGAAAACGCATGGAATAACTGCTGGTGAGCAGCCCGTTGTTAAATATCAGGATGACGAAGAACTTAATCTGCAACATATAAAGGAGTTACTCAAGAAGTATAAGCCAGATGCACTTTTTTCTTCGATTGAAGAATTTATTATTCCTGCTTATTGCGCCTGCAGAGAAATGGACCTAAAGATTCCGAATGATGTGAAAATACTGAGCTTTTCGAACCTGAGTACCGCAAAACTTTTGAACCCCTCACTTACCACAATCTCACAACCGGCCTTCGAAATTGGGCGTGAAGCAGCAAAATGCCTGTTCAAAATTCTCAACAATAAACAACTGGATGATGAACAGAATATTATATTGAAGTCGGTGCTCACTAAGCGCGAATCTACAGGTTGTTAACAGGGTAAATCTATGTTATTGCTAACTGCAACGCGAAAACGTTTACGTAATTAAATAATCGAATTAAACCTTCAACATTGGAATTTTTTCTGATTTTTAAAAAAAACCAAATATAAAAAGTCCATATGAACAACTTGTCTGCATTCGATTATGCTGTTTTTTTGATGTATTTTATTATTGTTTCGGCATATGGCTATTGGGTTTATCGGAGCAAGAAAAAAAAACGTACCGATACCAAGGATTATTTTCTGGCAGAAGGCTCGCTCACCTGGTGGGCAATTGGTGCATCGATCATTGCTTCTAATATTTCTGCCGAGCACTTTATTGGCATGTCAGGATCGGGTTTTGCTATGGGGCTCGCCATTGCAAGTTACGAATGGATGGCAGCTGCCACGCTAATTATTGTAGCCATATTCTTTTTACCCATTTATATCAAGAACAAAATTTACACCATGCCACAGTTTCTGTCTAACCGCTATAATAATACGGTAAGTACGCTGATGGCTGTTTTTTGGTTACTCGTTTATGTATTTGTAAACTTAACGTCTATTTTCTTTCTTGGTGCTATTGCTATTGAAACCATTACAGGCGTTCCTTTTAATATATGCATCATTTTTCTGGCCATTTTTTCTGCTATCATTACGTTAGGAGGGATGAAGGTAATTGGTTATACCGATGTAATACAGGTTTTTGTTCTAGTTGCAGGCGGATTGATTACTTGTTATATGGCACTTAAACTCGTATCCGAAAAATTAGATGCACCAAGTGTTTTAGCCTCGCTTCCATTATTACGCAGTGAGGCATCTGATCATTTTCATATGATATTTTCGAAAGGCGATAAATTCTACAACGAACTGCCGGGTATTGCAGTACTGGTAGGTGGTTTGTGGATCAATAATTTAAATTACTGGGGTTGTAACCAGTATATCGTTCAAAGGGCATTGGGAGCCGATTTAAAGACTGGACGCAACGGACTAATATTTGCTGCATTTTTAAAATTACTAATCCCAGTTATTGTTGTTATTCCTGGTATTGCAGCCTATGTGCTTTATCAACGTGGTTATTTTCATTCCGAAATGCTCGATGCTGCCGGAACGGTTAAACCCGATCATGCCTACCCGGTGCTCATGAATTTACTGCCTGCAGGGATAAAAGGTTTGGCTTTCGCCGCGCTCACTGCTGCTATCGTAGCTTCCCTTGCTGGGAAATGTAACAGCATAGCCACCATTTTTACGCTGGATATTTACAAAAAGTTTATCAAACCCGAAGCTTCCGAAACGCGCTTGGTTTCGGTTGGTCGCTGGTCTGTGGTTGTCGCATCATTAATCGCTATCGTTATTGCTCCGGCGTTACGTAGTTTTGATCAGGTTTATCAGTTCATTCAAGAATATGTCGGCTTTATTTCGCCCGGTGTTTTTGCCATCTTTTTACTGGGCTTTTTTTGGAAGAAAACTACGTCGCGTGCAGCGCTTACTGCTGCTTTATTAACCATCCCCTTATCTACTTTATTTAAATTCTTGCCTACAGTTACCAATGGCGCTATCGCACCGATTCCTTTCTTAAACAGAATGTCGTGGGTGTTTATGATTATAATAGGATTAATGATTGTGGTAACACTAACCGATCCGAAAAGTAAAGATAATCCACAGGGTCTTGAAATAGATCGCAGTATGTTTAAGGTTACTCCGGCCTTTACCATTGCCTCGGTTATTATCTGTGGTATCCTTGCAGCACTTTATACTGTTTTTTGGTAAGCGAAGCTTTATGTAAAATAGCTAATGTATTTATTTCTAACATGTTAAAAATGAAGATTAAAACCTTACTCTTTTTTGCCCTGCTGATTTCTTTCGGCGCAATGGCTCAAAATAAATTATACAATATTAAAAGCTACGGAGCGGTAGGCGATGGAAAAACCAACAATGCAGCAGCTATCCAGAAAACCATCGACGCCTGTGCAGCAGCAGGCGGGGGACAGGTGGTTGTACCCGCTGGTAATGTGTTTTTAACTGGTCCTTTTAATTTAAAATCTTTCGTTGATTTAAGAGTGGAAGGTGGAGCTAAGCTTTTGGCTAGTCCAGATGAAAAACTCTACACACAAAGTGCCTTTAGAGAAAATAAAGGTGAGGGCACCATCTGGATTGGAGGCGAAAAACTCGAACAGGTAAGCATCAGCGGAACAGGTGTAATTGATGGAAATGGGATTTCGTTTATGGGCGAGGAACTTAGCGACTCGTATGTATTAAAACCCTTCAATGTTGTAGACCCAAGGCCGCATTTGCTTACTTTGATCGGCTGTAATAAAGTGAACATAGATGGAGTAACTTTTCAAAATTCAGCCTATTGGACAGTTCATTTAGTAGGGTGTAATGATGTATCGATATCAAATATTACGCTGTTGAACAGTATTAAAATCCGCAACAGCGATGGGATTGATCTGGATCACAGCAAAAATGTGAGGATTACCAATTGTTTTATCGAATCAGGTGATGATTGTATCTGCTTAAAAAACAGACGTGAATTTGAAGAATATGGTGCCTGCGAAAATATTGTGATTAGTAATTGTACCATGACCTCTAGCTCATGCGCCATTAAAATAGGTTCTGAAAATATGGATCGGATCAGTAATGTGCTCATCAATAATTGTAATATCAGGAAAAGCAACCGCGGCATTGGCATCCAAAACCGTGATGAGGGTACGGTAAACAACGTGATTTTTTCTAACCTGTTTATCGAGTCGAAACTTTTTTCGGATGTATGGTGGGGCAAGGCAGAGCCGATTTATATTACTGCTTACCCAAGAGCAACCAGCAATAATAAAGATGCTGGTTGGCGTTTACCAAAAGGACAAACCAAGGGAAAGGTAGGGGCGGTTAAGCATATTTATTTCAATAATATCCGCTGCACGGGAGAAAGTGGTGTTTACATCAGTGGCGAAAGTCCCGATAAAATTTCAGAGATCTATTTTGATCAGGTTAGTGTTTATCTTGATAAAACGACCAAGGAAGAAGGAGGTGTATACGACCGTAGGCCGAGTAATGTAGAAGGTCTTGTTAAAAGCGCAATTGCAGGGTTTTATTTTGAAAATACTGGATACATCAGCCTACTTAACAGCAATGTGGTATGGGGTGTAAATAAACCTGGTTATGCAGGAAAAGCCATTGAAAAAAAGAATGTAAGTAAGCTCAAAACGGTTAACTTTAACAAAACTACAGTAGATAAATAATTTAGAGTTACCCTAATATTTAAATGATTACGCCCAAATCCAATTAATGACCCGTTTTATCCCTCTAAAGGAAAATCGTATGGATTTAAATTAGCGCTTAATCAAAACTAAAAGTACAAGTGAATAAATTATTGAAATTCAGGTTGTTGTTTTCTCTGTGTAATTTCAGCCATTGCAATAACAATTTCGTTAATGGTTTTGATGCTGAAGACATGCCTGCCAGTTAACCACCTTTTAATTTCATCAGGATTAATATCCAGTATGGAAGCAAGATCGTTTTCTGTTGCGCCCTTTTCTGCAAGTACTTTTGTAATTTTATTGGCAACTTCAAGATTTAGCTGTGCTAATTTCTCAATTGCAGGATTTCCTGTTTCTTCCAGCCAGATAGAAACAAAATCGTTTTCTTCCATTTTATTCTTTTTTTACCGTTTAGAACAACAGTGTGCTTTAACCATCAATTGTTCATTTGGGCGGCAAATTTAATGATTAAGTGCATTATTGCAAAGCACAATCAAAACAAGCGCAATAAATCGATAATCAGCTCTAGTGTAGGTTTAGTTTAACGGATGATTGTGCTTATCTTAGCGCTGTAGGCGATCATGATCTTAAATACAGTTAAAACTTTTTGATTAATTTTTTAGCCCTACTCATGTTACAACGTTCAAATTAGATCAATTTACAATGGCATCAGAACAGAAATTCGTAGACTTTATAATAGATCAGATTGATTATTCAGGACATGTTACCTATAAAAAAATGTTTGGTGAATATGGGTTGTATTTTGATGATAAGTTGTTTGCGCTGGTGTGTGATAACAAGCTGTTTGTTAAGCCAACTTTATCTGGAAGAGCATATATAAAAGATATTTTTGAAGCACCGCCTTACCCGGGCGCAAAAAATCAGTTTCTAATCGAAGAGCAGATGGAAGATCGCGATTGGCTAAAAAAACTGGTAAACATAACTGTAGCTGAACTACCTGAACCCAAACCCAAGAAAAAGAAGTGAGAATAGAACCTTACATTCTTCTGGTTGGATGAATTTAGAAGAAGCTAACTATGTGCAGTACGGAAAGTTGTTCTATGGCGGTTAAATTTGTAACAAGCTTGTTTTATTCCCCCGAATTAAGGGTTGTTGTGCGGATGCTGGACTGCCGCAGTACATATTTTAGCTATATTGGAACTATGAAAAATTTAGCCTTGTTTCTGTTATTCTCATTATCTCTTAATTCTTTATTTGCACAGCAAACGCAAAAGCCAATGCTTTATGGCAACAGCTGGATGGCCATTACCGGAAAGCCGATGGCAGCAACCGCAGGGTCGATGATCTTTCAGCAAGGGGGAAATGCGGTTGATGCAGCATGTGCCATGTTGGCTGCCACCTGCACCATGTGGGATACATTAAGCTGGGGAGGAGAAACACAGGCGCTAATCTATAACCCAAATACAAAAAAGGTGATAGCGATTAATGCGATGGGAGTAGCCCCAACCGGAGCAACCGTAGCCTTTTTTAAAGCTAAAGGTTATAGTTTCCCGCCAGAGTATGGCCCTTTGGCCGCAACAACGCCAGGTACACCTGGCGGACTGATTTATATGTTGAGTAAATATGGCAGCATGAGCCTGGGGCAGGTTCTAGCACCTGCCATACACATGGCCGCGGGTTACGCCATAGAAGCACAGGCAGCAAACAGTATGGAGCGCGATAAGGAATTGATCAAAACCTGGCCTTATAGTAAAAAAGTACTGCTGCCACATTTGAGCGAAAAACGTGAGGCGCCAGAAGCGGGCGAAGTTTTTGTTCAAAAAGATCTATTGGCTACCCTAACCAAAATGGTTGAAGCAGAGCAAGCTGCACTGAAGAAAGGCAGCTCCAGACAAGAGGCATTGATGGCCGCTTACGATCGTTTCTATAAAGGAGACATCGCCAAGGAATTTGTACGTGGGAGTAAGGAACAAGGCGGACTGATTACAATGGATGATCTTGCTAAATGGAAACCAGTTGAAGAAGAAGCGCTAAGCACCGATTATAAAGGCATTAAAGTATACAAATTAAAACAGTGGACACAAGGCCCCGTTTTATTGCAAGCTTTGAATATATTAGAGAATTTCGACCTAAAAGCAATGGGCTACAATAGCTCAAAATATATCCATACTGTTTATCAGGCAATGAACCTTTCTTTTGCAGATCGCGATTTTTATTATGGCGACCCAAACCAAAGTCCTGCTGAACCGATGAAAGGCTTGCTAAGTAAAGATTATGCTAAACAACGGGCCTCACTGATTCAGCCCGATAAAAATGATGCGAACACCGGTCCTGGTGATCCTTACCCATACGAAGGCAAGAAAAACCCTTATCTAAATCTGTTAAAAAGTAGAGGCTTTAACCCTGATACAACCAAGCGTAACTTTGCACCAAAGCACGACTTAGGTAATAATACCCCAAAAGAAATTTATGAAGATCGTTTGTGGAGGGGAACAACATCGATAGAAGCTGCAGATAAAGAAGGCTGGGTGGTATCAGTTACCCCAAGCGGAGGCTGGCTTCCGGCCTGTATTGCCGGTAATACAGGTATTGGGATGAGTCAAAGGATGCAAAGTTTTGTGCTCGATTCTACCTTAAATCCCTTCAATGTTGTTGCACCGGGCAAACGGCCAAGGGTAACACTTTCGCCCTCATTGTTTCTCAAAGACGGTAAACCTTTTGTATCTGCCGCAGTTCAGGGTGGAGATACCCAGGATCAGAACTTGTTGCAGTTCTTTTTAAACATGGCTGAGTTTGGTATGAATGTGCAAAAGGCAACCGAAGCGGCTAACTTTAATACGAATCAGCTTTGGCTTTCTCTTGGTGGTACTAAAACGAGCGACAGAGAACCAAAATCTGGTCAGATCTTATTAAATACCAATACGAAAGAGGAGGTGCGTAATGAACTGAAAAAAATGGGGTATACACTCAGTTTTTCAGAACGGACCAGTGGGCCAATTAATGCCATTTATTTTGATTGGAAACACAATAGTTTGCAAGGTGGCTCGAGTAATCATGGTGAAGATTATGGTATTGCGTGGTAGTATCAATCCTCATTTAAAAATTATCTGTGAACAAAAAAAGAAACCTTATGGCGTTTTGATTTTTATTTCAGTCATCCATGCCATACACTGTTCAAGCCATTTATCGGCTCTCGTAGCATTTTTTAAACCAAAACCATGTCCGCCTGTTGCGTAAATGTGCATTTCGGTCTTTACCCCGTTGTTTTTAAGTGCCTGATAATAGTTTATAGTATTAGCAACAGGTACTACTTTATCATCACTGCAATGAATCAAAAAAGCAGGAGGAGTATCTTTATTTACCTGTAGCTCATTCGAATATTCAGCTATTTTTTCGGTAGATGCATTTTCTCCGATTAAAGCTTTTTTAGATCCTTTGTGCAAAATACTATCCTGAAAGGTAATCACAGGATAAATGAGTATTGAAAAATCTGGTCGAAGATTTGTTTTTTCCTTATTTGGTACTACTACATTTTTATAATGAGTAGATAGCGTAGAGGCAACATGGCCTCCTGCCGAGAAACCCATTACCCCAACTTTTGTCGTGTCAATGTTCCATTCTTTAGCCCGTTCCCGCACTGTTTTTATGGCTTGCTCAGCATCCTGTAATGGTCCAATTGAACGGTCTTTCATGATCAGATCATTGGGTAACCTATATTTTAAAACAAAGGCGGCTATACCTTGTTTATTTAATTCTTTTGCAACATCAGTGCCTTCATTATTCATCACCAGATAAGAATAACCCCCGCCGGGACATATAATTACAGCAGCACTTTTACCATTGTTTTTTTCGGGAAGAAAAACAGTTAAGGTCGGCTCTGTAACGTACCTCGTCAATATTCTGCCATTTTTGGCAGTATCTGTTTTTTCTATTAAATCGGCCTTAATGGCGTTCGGTACATTTTTGTAAAGCGGCACAGAATTTTGTGCAAATAACCCTGTTTGGCTCATGTTAAGCATTAATGTAAATGCTAAAATTGTTTTTTTCATATACTTGGTTCAAACAAAATTATAAAATTATTTTGTAAATATGTACTACATATTTTTTTAAAAAATTGTTTTTAAATCAATAGCACGACCTATTTTTCAAATGCTTTTGTACTACATAAAAACAGTATATTTGAAGCTTCTAAATATGTATTTCTATGGCATTAAAAAGTGATTTAAGTTTGGATATCGATAAAATCTCATCTGATACAATGGCTGATGTGGTTGAAATGAGGTTAAGAGATTATTTTAAAAAGAAATCATTTAAACCTGGTGATGCACTACCGAAAGAACAGGAACTGGCTGAAGCGCTGGGGGTGAGCCGAAACGTTCTGAGGGAAGCTTTAAGTCGTTTGAGGATGCTTGGCATGATTGAGACTAAGAAAAAGAGGGGTATGATTTTATCAAGCCCTGATGTATTGGGCGGTTTTCAGCGTGTACTCGATCCGTTAATAATCAGTCCAGATGCACTACAGGATCTTTTTGAGCTGAGGTTGATTTTGGAAATGGGTCTCGCTGATGTGCTTTTTTTGAATTTAAATGATAAAAGTATCCGTGAGCTTGAAATAATTGCCAATAGCGAAAAGAAAAAGAACAAAGAAGCATTCCGCATTGCCAATGAAATTGCGTTTCACGGTAAATTATACGAAATGGCGGGTAACGATACCTTAAAACGTTTCCAGCATATGCTTTTACCGGTTTTTGGTTTTGTGCTCCAGGTAGAAAACGAGTTTCTTTCCGGCAGTGTTAGCCATCAGGATTTAGTAGAAATTCTTAAATCCGGAAATAAAAATGATTTCAGAAATGGAATGTACGAGCATCTAAAGCCTCATTTCGATCGACTGGAGGCATTAAAGAAAATAAATTAAGTTTTTATGTACTACATATTATTTTATTAATTACATTTGTTTTATGCAAGTCTGATTAGGCTTGTGCTAACCAAATTAATTTCTTTAAGCTATGTTTTACACCATCAAAAATCTGAAAAGGATTGGCAGGTTATGTTGCTTTTCTGCACTGATTTTGTGCTGCATAAATGTCACTTATGCGGCAACCAATATTGCGACGAGTAGGGTAGACAGTCTGAATTTCATTTTTAAAGCTGGCGAAAACGGTTATTCCTGTTTTCGTATTCCGGCCTTAATTCATACTCAAAACGGAAGCTTGCTTGCTTTTGCCGAAGCGCGAAAACACAATTGCGGCGATTCTGGAGATATTGACCTGGTGGTTAAACGCTCATTGGATAAGGGTAAAACCTGGACCGGCTTACAATTGGTGTGGAGCGATTCTACCAATACCTGTGGTAACCCTGTTCCCATCCAGGATCAAGCTACTGGCAATATTATTTTAATTTCTACGTGGAATTTGGGTACCGATCATGAAAAACAGATTATAGATGGCTCATCGAAAGACGGAAGGCATGTATATATGTTATCCTCCGGTGATGATGGGAAGACCTGGTCGTCTGCAACAGAGATTACTGCTCAAGTGAAAAAAACAGGTTGGACCTGGTACGCAACCGGTCCATGCCATGGCTTACAGATACTTAAGGGGAAATATGCCGGCCGATTGGTTGTGCCGATAAACCATGTAGAAATAGGTACTAATCAGAATTTTGCACATACTATTTATTCAGATGACCATGGTAAGAGCTGGAATTTAGGCAATAATACGCCTCAGGATAAAATGAACGAAACTACATTGGCCGAAATTTCGAAAGGTCGATTGATGTTGAACATGCGGAATAGTGACCGGGCAATTAAAACAAGGCATACCGCTGTAAGCAAAGATGGCGGTCAAAACTGGGCAAATGTTCAGGTAGATACAACCTTGATAGAGCCTATCTGCCAGGGAAGTTTGCTGAGTCATTTTTACCGTAACAATAAACCAACATTGCTTTTCAGTAATCCGGCAAATACAAAATCACGGGCAAATTTAACTTTACGTTTAAGCGAAAACGACGGTAAAACCTGGAAATATAATATGGTTTTACACCCTGGCCCATCGGCCTATTCAGATATTGCAGTAATAGACAAACAAATAATCGGCTGCTTTTTCGAAGCAGGATATGCAAAGCCGTATGAAGGCATTGTATTTAAGACTGTAAACTATTCAGATTTAACAAAATAATTAATACCGATTAGTCACACGGTGATTAGCAGCACATTTCTATGTCAACCAAATATGTAGTACATAAATACAAATAATAATTATGAGAAAAATTCTATTTATTTTCCTGTTGGCCTCAATTAACCTCTGTGGTTTAACAGGAGCTGCACAAACAACCGATGTACAGGTATCGGGTACTGTTTCTGATGCGACAAAAAATGAAACATTGCCAGGAGTAAGCGTAAAAGTAAAAGGCAGCCAGACCGCGACTGTTACAGATGCAAATGGAAAGTACGCTCTACGGGCACCCCAAAATTCAATCCTTATTTTTAGTTCTGTAGGTTATAACGAACAAGAAGTAAAGGTTGGAATAGGCGGTACAAAAAATGTACAATTAAATCCAAATGCACAGTCTTTAACCGATGTGGTGGTAGTGGGATATGTTAAGCAATCGAGGGAGAAAAATACAGCTGCCGTATCTAAACTGGATACGAAACAACTGGTTAATACCGCCAACGCAGGGCCAATAGCAGCCATACAGGGTAAAATTGCTGGGGTTTCGGTACCCTTATCAAACGGGCAACCAGGTTCGGCAGGTACCAATATCATTATCCGTGGTGGTTCAAAACTTAATGTTTACGGAACAGGCACGGGTAATAGTGGCGGAGATCCTGTATTATCTTCTGATGCATCTAGTCCGCTGGTTATTGTAGACGGTGTTTTCAGGACTATGAAAGATTTAAATCCGGATGATATCGAATCATTGCAGGTAATGAAGGATGCGGCTTCAACAGCAATTTATGGTGCCCGTGGTGCAAATGGTGTAATTGTGATCAAAACCAAAAGTGGAAAATTTGGCTCAGGTAAACCCAATATCACTTTTAATTACCGTACAAACTGGGAAACCCCATCAAGGATGTATGATTATCTAAGTGCCAAAGATTATCTCACACTTGCCAGAACAACAGCAAAAAGCACTTTCGATTTAATTGATAAGAATACACTTTTAAATAATGGTGGTTTTTCTGCAGGAACAAAGGTGTACACTGCCAAAGGCCAGTATGGTGTTGGAACAAATTTAACCGCTTTATATGATAACATTGTAGCGGTTGAAGGCCAGGGATATGTAGATAATTTATTGGCCAATGGCTGGCAAACGATGGATGATCCGATTAATCCGGGGACTAAACTGTTATTTGCCGACAATAATTACCAGGACCTGCTTTGGAATACCGGCATAAGCAATAACTACAATTTTGGGATTGATGGAGGTAGCCAGATTGCTACTTACAATATATCAATGAACTATGTTGATCAGGCAGGTACTTTTGTGGGCACAAGCTATAAAAGATACAGCGCGCTTGGAAATTTTGGGTTTAAAGCAAGCGAAAAGCTACAGATTAATGCCATGCTTAACTACCAGAATGTACTGCCAAATTACGTAGATGCTTATACCAACGACCTGGTACGCGCTACACGCATTACGCCTTTGATCAGGATTTTTAAAGATGATGGTACACCAACTACAGGCGAAAACCTAACGACAAGAAACCGCTTTCATACGTTGGCCTACGATAATACCAAAGCATCAACTGAACGATTGGTTTCGAGGGTAGATGCCGACTGGACTATTGTTAAAGGCTTACATTACAGGCCAGCCTTATCTTACTTAATTAGCGACGATAAGACTATTTTTTCGAGAAAAGCATTTCCTGATCCGATCCAGTTTGCAACCACCCGGTTAAAAACGGAGAATACCAACAACACCCGGCAATTGATGATCGATCAGATCCTCCAATACGATTACACCTTAAAAGAAAATCATCATTTTACCGCATTGGCTGGTTTTAATTATACCAAAAATGATGGGAACAGTATCGATATAGGTTCACAACGTGGAACCAACGATTACATTACCACGATAAATGAACCAACTGTAACCACCATTAACGGTGTAACAGTAACCAATGTTACCAATTTCGGAACACGGATCAGTCAAACTAAATCTGCCAGTTTTTTTGGTCAGTTGAGTTACGATTATAAAAGTAAGTACTTATTAAGCGGTGTATTGCGGAACGATGGTTTTTCAAATTTCGCACCCGAAAATAAGTGGGCATTATTTCCGTCGGTTTCTGCGGGATGGAATATCCATAAAGAAGATTTCTGGAAATCGAACATCGTGAGTACCTTAAAACTAAGGGGAAGCTGGGGACAGGCAGGTTCGAGCGACTTAGATTTAACCGATACTTATGGAAGTTATACATCGGCAGTATATGCGCAGAATTCAGGTATCCAACGTGCAAACTTATCCAATCCGAACCTGGTTTGGGAAACTACGCAAACAACTGATGTTGCAGTAGAGGCAGGTTTTTTCAAGAATAGGGTGAATCTGACCGTCGATTTATATGATAAACTAACCAAAAACCGTATCGATTCTAAACCATTGCCAGCAGAGGCACCATTTTCTACCATTACATTCAATAACGGAACAATCCAGAACAAAGGGGTAGAAATAGAACTTCAGGCAACTGTGCTGAAAATGAAAGACTTCGCCTGGAATGCCAATTTCTCTTTTGCCTACAACGCGCAAAAAGTAATCAGTTTACCTAATAATGGCAGGTTAAAAAATAGACAGAATGGAGGCGTTGTCATCGATCCAAATACCGGTAAAGAAATTGAAGTGGGCGGATATGCAGAAGGCGAACGCCCGTTTGGTTACTATGCCTGGCAGGTAGAGAAGGTTTTTTCTACAGAAGCTGAAGCTGCTGCATGGGGTAAAGTAGATCAGATTGCTACGGCCGCCGGTATAACAGTAGGTAAACATGCGGGAGATTACAAGTTTGCAGATTTAAACAATGATAACATCATCGATAACCGCGATATGGTATTTATGGGTTATAAAACGCCAAATAAAATAGGAGGTTTTCAAAATACATTTACCTATAAAAGTTTTACGCTTAGGGTTAATATGGATTATGCTTTAGGCTTTGTGATCTCTGATGGCGCTTTGGCCAGATCTTTAGGACAGGGCAGGGCCTATAATGAAGGTGCTCCGGCACAAGCATTAGGGAATGATATCTGGCAGAAATCTGGTGATGTAGATAAATTATATGCCCGTTTCTCCTTCGGGGACGCTGATTTCGGACAGAAAAACTTTATTAGACAGGGCGCCAGTACGGTAGGTACCGGAAGCGGTTATGCATCGGATGTTTCTACCATGATTTCGAAAGGAGACTTTTTAGCCTTGCGCGAAATTTACCTGAGTTACGATCTGCCTAAAAACATTATGTCGAAAATCGGTTCAACGGGAATGAGTGTTTTTGCGAGCGTTACTAACATTGGTTACCTCACTAAATACAAAGGGTTAAATCCTGAAACTTATACCGGATTCGATCCGGGAGGTTACCCTCGTCCAAGGCAGTTTACCTTAGGCGCATCATTAAGATTTTAATATTTAAAAACATGAAAATGACCAAGAAATACACCCTGCTTTCTGTTATTGTTGTAATAGCAGCGGCCTTTTCATCTTGCAAAAAATTACTCGAAGTTAAACCGCAATCGCAGATTACCGATCAGGTTTACTTTAAAAGTGAAGGCGATTTTCTTCCCTATGTTACCGGAACATATACTTCCATCAGGGCCTTTGCCAATTCTATTACTTACGGTACCGAACGGAGCGAGGAGCTCATAAATGGAACTAACAGCCGTTTAACAACGGTATGGTCACAGATATTAAGCCCAACAGTAGGTGCTTTAAACTACAATGGGCAATACAAAGCCATTGGCAACTGTAATCTCCTGCTCAGCAAAATAGAGCCTTTTCCTTTTTCTAATGCGGCTACGAAGAACAGGTTAAAGGCCGAAACACTTTGCCAGCGTGCTTATACCTATTTTTATCTGGTTAGAATTATTGGCGATACGCCATTGATGCTCGAAACCATTACCGATGATAATGTTCCTCTTTTGCCAAGAGCGAAAGCCACTGAGGTGATGAAACAGGTTTTTGCCGATTTAGATCAGGCAATAGCACTTTTTCCTGAAAAAACCTACGTATCCAAATACAGGTTTTCGTATGGCGCTGCATTGGCCTTAAAAGCTGAAGCCAAATTATGGAGTGCCAAAGTATTGGCTGGTGGTACAGCAGATTTTAATGATGCGATCACAGCTGCTGCTGCAGTAGAAGCCACAGGCGTTTCATTATTGACCAACTTTAAAGATGTAACCACAACGAGGGCAAATGCCGAAGTAATCATGTCTGCCTATTATAACCGTGACGAGAATGGCGCAAACTATGGTTTAAATGCTTTACCATTTTTAACGGCGATTTCAAATGCATCCAACCTTGATAGTATTGCTTATGCGCTTACTTCTGTTAACGGACAGGGCGGTTACCAGATCAGTAAAGAAAGTAGGGCACTTTTTAGCGGCCTAACCGCTGATAAACGTGTGCCAAATACCTTTATAATCGAAAGGCAGGGGACTGTACAAAAGAGCGCATGGATTACCAAAATGCCAGGCACCAAATACGCTGATGACCGGGTTTCTGATAACGATGTTATCATGTTCAGACTGGCCGATATTTATATGATAGAAGCTGAGGCTTATGCCGCACTTGATAATACCGCACAGGCCATTATATATTTAAATAAGGTTAGAAATAGAGCCGGAAACGGGGTTTATACGGGCGCAACTGATAAAGCCACTGTAGAGCGCGCCATCTTTGACGAACGTGGCCGAGAGTTTTTCTTCGAAAACAAGCGCTGGTACGATATTGTACGCTTTCATTTTGGAGGTACAATAAACGCCTATACTTACGTACCTAATCTAAAAAATAAAACGGTGCCTTTATTCTGGCCTTTATCTACAACTGTTTTAGCCGCAAATCCGAACCTGGTACAAACACAAGGATATTAATGCGATCATTTATGAAAAACGAATCGTTATTTAATTATAAAACGCTCAGCCGGGAAGAATTGATGTTTTTTAGCGAAAACGGCTATCTCATCATCAAATCTATATTAAAACCCGAAGGTTTGGCTCAGATGCAAAAAGAGTGTATGGAAGCCTGGGATAAAGAAAAAGAGACCTTCGATCCGAATAAAAGCTGGCTGCAAAATTCCTTGTTGATTAATATTCACCATCAGGCTACAACAGTAAAGGAATACTATTTTAACGGTCCGCTGGTTGAGATGGCCTCAGAAATTATCGGTCCGAATATAAAAGGAGCTACCTCACAGCTAACATTTAAAATGAAAGGCAATACAAAACCCTTTGGCTGGCATCAGGATAATGGTTATGGCGAATTGGAGCCTTATAACGCTTTAACCACTTTAACTGCGCTTGATGATACTGATCAGGGCAATGGCTGTTTGTGGTTAATTCCAGGCAGTCATAAGAGCGGCCAGATCAGGGTAGAACAGAGCGAAGCTCAAAAGAAAAGTGGCGCTGAAATTATTGTAGAAGCCGACGATAGTTTAGCTGTACCAATGGAAATGAAGGCAGGAGATGTTTTGATTTTTAACTGTTGGATGCTCCATAAATCAGATGGTAATATTTCTGATAGCAGAGACCGTAGAATCCTGTTTTTGAGATATGCCGATGCCGATGCAATAGAAGTTTACAACGGAGGTAAACCTCGCTTAGGTAGATTGGTAAAAGGCAAAACGAAGTTTAAGGAGGTTGAAGAGTTTGAAGCCAATCTCTAAAAAATACTGATGAATACGTTAACTGCAAAAACATTAAAGGGAAATTGGGCAACGTTGTTGTTGCCCATCCAAACTGACCAAACGATCGATTTCGGATTATTGGCTGATGAAATAGATTATTTGATTGATGCGAAAGTAGATGGTATTTATTCGAACGGAACAGCAGGCGAATTTCATAATCAGACCGAAGCGGAGTTTGATCAGATTAATCTGCTGTTTGCAGAAAAATGCCAGAAAGCATCAATGCCTTTTCAGATAGGCTGCAGTCATCCTTCGCCGGTTATTTCATTAGAAAGGATTAAGCGATCAGTAGGCCTAAAACCAAGTGCTTTTCAGGTGATTTTGCCTGATTGGGTAGTTCCTTGCGATGCTGAACAGATAGATTTTTTACAGGGAATCGCAAACTACGCAAACGGAATTCCTTTGGTATTGTATAATCCACCACATGCAAAGCTGGAGTTAAAACCAAAAGATTACCTCAAATTTAAAACAACTGTGCCATCACTTATTGGTCTTAAAGTTTTAAGTAAAGATGCGGGTTGGACTGAAGAAATGAAGATGTACGCAAGTCATTTATCAATATTCGTTCCAGGCCATTTTTTGGCGAGTGGTGTAAGGGCGGGGATTGCAGCTGGGGCTTATTCAAATATTGCCTGTATCAATCCATCGGTAGCTCAGCACTTATGGGAACTGATGCAAACAGATCTGGATGAGACTTTGAGGATAGAAAAAAATATTCTCGAATTCTTTAAAATGTGCATTTCTCCTTATCAAAAGCAACAGTACAGCAATCCGGCATTAGATAAATTTTTAGCAGCAGTTGGTGGCTGTATTCAGATTCCAACACGATTAAGATGGCCCTATAAATGGATTTCAGAATCCGATGTTACATCTGTGCGCAAACAGGCCAAATTATTAATACCAGAATTTTTTAATTAGACAAATACAAAATACATATGAAAATTAACGGCATAGTTGCTGCAACATTTGCGGCTTACCAGGCAGATGGCTCCTTAAACCTCGCCATAATACCGCAACTAGTAAATAAATTAGTAGCTGATGGTGTGGCAGGGGTTTACATTTGCGGAACCAACGGAGAAGGACCGAACATGACTGTTGAAGAGCGGATGGCCATTGCCGAAGCGTACGTGAAAGCTGCAAATAAAAGAATTTTAGTATTGGTGCATGTAGGGCATACTTCCATACAAGAATGTAAAAAGCTTGCAGCTCATGCTGCGCAGATTGGTGCCGATGCATTTTCTTCAGTAGCTGCATTTTATTTCAAACCCACCTCGGTACAAAACCTGGTCGATTGTATGGCCGAAATCGCTTCTGCTGCTCCTGAACTTCCATTTTATTATTACCATATGCCAACTTTAACTGGCGTTGGAATGGATATGGTTGAGTTTTTAGCACTCGGAGAACAAAAAATTCCAAATCTTGCCGGCATAAAATATACTGCATCAACACTTCACGAGTTTCAGGCCTGTTTAAACTACAAAGATGGGAAATTTGAAGTATTATCAGGCTATGATGAGATGCTGTTAAGTGCTTTGGCAGTAGGTGCTGTTGGTGCCATCGGTAGTACTTATACCTTTGCCGCGCCGGTATATCTCGAAATAATTAAACTTTTCAGGAATAATGATTTAGCTGCGGCAGGTGCATTACAGTTAAAAGTGGTCAATTTTATCCGCTGTATTATCAAACATCCGTCAATTGCGGCACAAAGGGCAATTATGAAAATGATGGGTTATGATTTAGGAGATGCCCGTTTACCATTGGTGCCACTTTCTTCTGATAAATTTATCGAACTTAAAGCCGATTTAACTAAAGCTGGCTTTTTTGAGCTCCTCGAAAAATATAGGTAATGCTTAAAAGCATGCAGATTTTCTATAGGCACATATGAAACACTTTAATACCTTACTTTTTCTAAGTTTTATGTTGATATCAACAGCAGGTTCTGCGCAGATTACCAAAAAAACAAATCAATTTGCATGGGGACAATTGCCAGCCATACCGGATAACTTCGGCTTTGCCGGTTCTTTTAGTGGAGTATCTGGCGGTGCATTAATTGTTGCTGGAGGAGCAAATTTTCCAGATGGTGGTGCACCATGGTCAGGCTCCAAAAAAGTGTGGAGCGATAAAATATTTGTCCTGGATAAACCCAGTGGAAAATGGAAAGTAGCAGGCAAACTTCCTGAATCTTTAGGTTATGGGCTCTCCATTTCCTGGGGCAAACAATTCATTTGCATCGGAGGAAGTAACGAGAAAGGCCATTCGGCAAAGGTTTATGCTATTCTTTATAAGGATAAAAGTATCAGCATCTCTACGTTGCCT
The DNA here is from genome assembly GCF_049913135.1 of Pedobacter sp. R-06. Taxonomy (NCBI): domain Bacteria; kingdom Pseudomonadati; phylum Bacteroidota; class Sphingobacteriia; order Sphingobacteriales; family Sphingobacteriaceae; genus Pedobacter; species Pedobacter sp. R-06. The sequence continues at coordinate 2,013,827 of NZ_CP183977.1, forward strand.
GATCTGCCGCAAGCCATAGCAAACACCACGGGAGCTGTTATAGGTAATGTTATTTACCTCGCAGGCGGACTCTTTACACCTGAAGCCGATCATGCTGCCAATGTTTTTTGGTCTTTCGATCTATCTTCAAAAGGAAAACAACAGGTTTGGCATAAATTAGAGACCTGGCCTGGTCCTCCTAGAATGTTGGCCGTGGCTGGTGTTGCCGATCAAACTTTTTACCTATTCAGCGGAACCGATCTGATCAAAAATAATAAAGGAGGCGTAGATAGACAATACCTAACGGACGCCTTTTGTTACAGCATTGCTGGTGGGTGGAAAAAAATAGCTTCTCTACCAAAAGCCGTTGTAGCTGCCCCATATCCAGCCTATAACGCTCATCATAAATCGTTGTTCATATTCGGCGGTGATGACGGCGTGCTTGCTCCAAAAGCAGCTGTGCTAAAAGAAAAACACCCTGGTTTCTCAGATGAAATATTAGCTTACGATGTAGAGAAAAACAAATGGTCGGTAGAAGGAAAGGTGCTAAAGAATATCAAAGCAGATGCACAATCAAATCCCAATAACAGTACTTGGCCTGCGGTAACAAACACAATGGTAGTATGGCAGGGAAACCTTGTTTTTCCGGGTGGAGAAGTAAGGCCAGCAGTAAGAACACCCAAAGTGATCATGGCAAGACCAAAACAGTAAAATTATTTTAATAAGAGGAAAATCTGGAAATGACTGGTACAAAATCAAATCAATCATATTATGCCTGGGGCCTGGTTGCACTCCTTTGGATAGTGGCCTTTTTAAATTATTTCGATAGGATCATGATTACCTCTATGCGCGATCCTATTGTGAAGGAGTTTACCCTTTCTGACGCCCAGTTTGGGCTTTTAACTTCAGTTTTTCTTTGGTCTTATGGGATATTAAGTCCTTTTGGAGGTTTTTTGGCCGATAAATACAGCAGAAAAAAAGTAATTATATTCAGTGTTTCAGTATGGTCTGCAGTAACCTTGTGGACGGGCTTTACCTCCTCATTTGAGGAAATGCTTGTTTCGCGTTTTTTTATGGGTCTGAGCGAAGCTTGTTACATTCCTGCGGCATTGGCGCTGATTACAGATTACCATAAAGGAAAAACAAGATCGCTTGCTACAGGCTTGCACATGAGCGGACTTTATGCAGGTTTAGCATTGGGCGGCTTAGGTGGTTATATTGCCGAAATATGGGGCTGGAGATATGGTTTTCATGTGTTCGGAATCTTTGGAATTCTCTATTCGATAGTACTGTTGTATTATTTAAAAGATATTAAATACGAAACGACAGAAAATGAGGTAAAAGAAGCAGAAAAAGAAACCATAAGTTTATTAGGTTCAATTAAGGTACTATTTAAAGAGCGGTCTTTTCTGGTGTTATTATTTTATTTTAGTGTTTTGGGTACTGCAAACTGGTTGGTGTATGGTTGGTTACCCACCTTTTTAAAAGAACATTTTCACCTTAACTTGGGCGAGGCAGGAATTTCGGCAACAGGCTATATCCAGATCGGATCTTTTGTTGGGGTAATTTTGGGCGGTTATTTTGCCGATAAATGGTTTCTTAAGAATAAGAGAAGCAGGGTTTTTATGATCATTATCGGTTTTACTGTTGGTGCACCATTTTTATTCCTCATGTCGTCAACCACGGTATTCGCAATAGCCATTATTGCTATGTTCTTTTTTGGGATAGCCAGAGGAATAAACGACGCTAATTTAATGCCTGTACTCAGGCAGATTGCCGATAGCAGGTATATAGCTACCGGATATGGTTTCCTTAATTTCCTGAGTACAATTATAGGTGGTTTAATGGTTTATGTTGGTGGCGCATTAAAAGATGCCAAAGTAGATTTATCTATTATTTATCAGGTTTCGGCGGTGCTGATGTTATTGGCAACATGGTCGCTATTCGCAATAAAAATTAAAAAAGACGCTTAACAATGGATAACATCATTGGGCGCATAATTTTCATTATAATTGAAGCCTAAAGCAAGTGCTAAAAAATACCCTTAGAATGATTGAAACAAAGAAGCCCAAAAAACCTCGATTTTGGAGGTTTTTGGGCTTGGTGCTATTCAGTATTAAATTTTCATTTCGAATAAACTAACTGGCTTATGATGATAATGCTCCGGAAGCTGATCGGTGTTGCTCAGTTCGTATAATCCCAAAAAATTAAATCCAAATTTTTGATAATGTTGAATCAGTCCCTCATTTTCACCAACAGTATCTAATCTAACAAAGCGTTTACCATTTACTTTGGCATATTCTTTTGCCCAGTTTATAATTGTGCCAACCAGGTTCTGCCCCCTGAAATCAGGATTTGTAGCAATGCGGTGAATGTAAATAGCTGGGTCGAGGTTCTTTTCTTCCCATATCTGAGGATCGCTAAAAGTAGTTGCCCAAATACAGGCTATATGTCCATTAATAATTATTTTCCATTGCCTGTTTTCCTTAATCTCTGTTTCGATCAAAGAAAGTTCAAACTTGGGCCAATGAACGCTATATTTCGTTTTCTGGAAATCGGTCGCGATTTCATATAAACGGAAGATTTCTGGTATATCATGTGCCGTACTATTTTCTATCTGCATGGTTATGGCTTTAGGTTTTTAATGAATGGAGCGAGTTCTCTTTCTACAGCGTTCTTGCTGTTTTCGAGGTGCGATACAATGTTTTTTCGCTCCTGTTCCGATTTATTCTGGCTTAATTTTTTCTTTCCCTGAAGATCGTTTACTTCCAGTTCGAAAGCTACAATTCCCCGCATCATACCCTGTTTAAACTTTTCTGAAAGACTATCCCATTGCACGAGATATTCTTTTTCATAATATAGAATCATTTCTTTCAATGCCTGTTCTTTAGCTTTTTCATCGCTAATAATATTGGCTTTTCCATATGCATGCACACTAATATAATCCCATGTGGGTACGCTTTCGTGTTTTTCGTAATGGCTAGGAGAGATATAGGCATGTGGCTCAGTAAATATGATAAGTGACGTGTACTGCTCAATATATTTTACCTGCTCATTGGCTTGCGCAAAGTGACCACTAATTAAGACCTTTCCATTTACCTCGTTTACAACAAAAGGTAATTGAGTGGCTATGGGTAAATTATCATAACTGGTAATGATCGTGGCAAAGCTGTATCTCTTCATAAAGGCAATTTGCTCACTTTGATCATCAAACTTAAAGCTATTGGATATCAGCATTTTTATTAGATTTTGAAGGATAGATTATGGTTATTTAGCAAACTTTTTTGAGCCCGCAACGCAAAGGATTACGCCCATGGTAATGACTAGCATACCCATACTTACTTTTTCATGGAGCAGGGTAGTGGCAAGGGCCAATCCAAAAAAAGGCTGTAGGAGCTGAAGCTGTCCAACTGCTGCAGTTCCACCTTGTGCAAGCCCTCTATACCAGAAAATAAACCCGATGAACATGCTAAAGAGCGAAATATAGGCAAGGCTCATCCAGGCAGCGGTACTTACTTCAGCAAATGAAACTGGTTGATAAATGAACATTAAGGGTAACATTAATGGGAGTGAAAGCACAAGTGCCCATGAAATTACCTGCCAGCCGCCCAACTTTTTAGATAACTTTGCACCTTCAGCATAGCCAAGTCCGCAAAGAACAATTGCCAGTAACATTAAAATATCACCTATTGGTGCAGCGTTAATTCCCTGATAAATGGCGTATCCAATTACCAGAAAGCTGCCTACGATTGAGAAAAGCCAGAATATGGGTTTAGGACGTTCGCCTCCCCGTAAAACTGCGAAAGCGGCTGTAACCATGGGCAAAAGGCCTAAAAATACCAAAGAATGCGCCGAGGTAATGTGTTGCAAAGCAAGGGCACTTAATAAAGGAAAGCCGATTACCACACCCAGCGCTACAATTACCAGCGAGATTAAATGTTTGCTTGACGGTCGTTTCTCTCTAAATGCAATTAATACCCCAAGAGCGAGCAATGCAGCTATAGTGGCACGGGCAACGGTTACAAAAATAGGGCTCATATCCATCACAGCCAATCTTGTGGCTGGCATAGAGCCACTAAAGATAAGTACCGCGATAAATCCGTTAAGCCAACCACTCGAAATATGCGCTTTGTTCAGTTCAGTTCCTGTTTCTTTCATGTCTGATTTTTTCTTAAATCAAAGGTGCAAAGCTAAAAGCGATAAATACAGTATCAGTTTTGTATGTTTGTATGGATACAGTTTGTTGATTATGGAAAAGGTTTACAGGTACAATGAAATAGCAAGCGGAATTGCCGCACAGATTAGAGACGGTATTCTGCGATCGGGAGATAAACTTCCTTCCGTTCGGATGCTCTGCAAGGAATATGCAGTAGGCATGAATACGGCAAAACGTGTGTTTTTGGAACTGGAAGCACAATCGTTGGTCGAGGCCAAGCCACAATCGGGTTTCTTTGTAAGCAACCGTAGGGTAGAACGACTTCCATTACCTGCGGTTAGTAAGCCTTCACTAATTGCAAATCGTCATGAACCGAGCGAACTGAGTACCCAGGTGTATTCTAGCATTGGGCGCGATGATTTAACCCTTTTTTCAATTGGTGTCCCATCAGGCAGCCTGTTACCATTGGCAAAACTCAAAAAGGAGATACTTTATGCTACGCGGGCGCTTAAAGAAGGGGGAACAGAATATGAGCCACTTCAAGGCAATGTTAAATTGCGTAGAATGGTTGCAGTACGATCGTTAAGCTGGGGCGGAAATCTTCATGAAGATGACCTGATTACTACTGCTGGTGGAGTGAATGCATTATCTTTTTGCCTGATGGCTTTAGGCAAACCAGGCGATACTGTGGCCATAGAAAGTCCATGTTATCCCGGAATTCTCCAGCTGGTAATTAGTTTAGGTTTAAAAGTACTCGAATTGCCCACGCATCCGGTTACGGGCATTGAGATAGATGCGCTTAGGAAAGTGGTGTCGAAAATTGATATTTGCCTGTTAATTCCCAATTTTAATACACCGTTGGGTAGTTGTATGCCCGATGCGCATAAAAAAGAAGTTGTTCAGCTTTTGGCAGCAAATGATATTCCGCTTATTGAAGATGATATTTATGGCGATCTCTATTTCGGTACGCAACGACCAAGATGCTGTAAATCATTTGATACAGAAGGAAATGTGCTATGGTGTAGCGCGGTTTCTAAAACCTTGGCGCCAGGATACCGCGTAGGCTGGGTAGCTCCTGGAAAGTATAAAGAAAAATTACTTAAACTAAAATTGGTACATGCCCTTGCTTCAACTTCTGTTATTCACGAAGCTGTTGGCAATTTTCTAAAAACTGGTCGGTATGATCGCCATTTGCATCAGCTCCGTCGTACCTTGCAGCATAACTATCAGCATTTTATCGATGCGGTTACCGAATATTTTCCCGAGGGTACAAGAACAACCCGGCCGCAAGGTGGACTGGCCATATGGATAGAATTTAACAAAGAAGTTGATGCTGTAAAACTGTATAAACTGGCAATGAAACAAAAAATCAGCATTGCCCCGGGTCCGATGTTTACCTTGCAAGACCAATATCAGAACTGTATCCGTCTTTGTATCGGCCTTCCATGGTCGGATGAGCTTAAATTCAAACTAAAACTGTTGGGCAATCTTGCTAAAATGATGTGACCGGATAATGGCCTGTGCAGAAGTTATGGTCAATAATAGCTTAATACCTATAATCTATGCCTGATTAAGAATTTGCATTATCAGAGTCAGGTGTACTCGGCGTTTCGCCTAAGGGTGCTATTCCGCAAGCTGCCCATATAAATTTAAAAATATTTAGGAACTCGCATTGGATATCCCTGTCAGATTGTATTTCGTTCTCCATGTTGTACCGCTTTAATCTATTTATTAAAACATAGAAAGGCTGGTTTTGTGTTAACGAAGGTAATCCTTTAATGTAAGTTTACTGTTGCCTAAATGTTAAGGAAGATGTATTTGAGATGCATAGTTAGTATACCCAATAATCGGTATTGGAATCTCTACGGCGTTGTGTTATATTTACATATTTAACAATAATTATCTCTTTAGCTTCCAATAGAATGCAGTATTTTCTGATTTGATTTACTTTTATATCAGTATATCCCATGCTAAACATATATTTAATAAACAGAAGATGATATACAACGATCGAAAAGCCATGGATCCTGCTATAAAGAAAGATCTTATCGACAAACTGCTCAATAACAATATCTCAGTTAGCGAACTTATTGAACTGAGGCCTGAAATTAACGAGTTCGATCTTTCTGAAATTATTCAGCATATTTACGACCTGAATCTTGAGCAGGTACGGAAAATAGCGGCATTAGCGCCTGTTATGGCTAAAGTAGATGCATTAAAAAACAGCCAGCGCAATACCCGTTTTATAAAAAAGGTGAAAAATAATTTCCGTAAGCATACGGCTAAACACAACGGTCTTAAAAACAGGGTAGTAGTAGTAGAGGGCGATTCGTGGTTCAATTATCCTATTCTTTTAAGCGATGTGATCGACTGGATTTCTATGGAAGAAAATATGGCCGTTTATAGTCTGGCCTCTGGTGGCGATTGGCTGATGAATATGGTTAGCGCTAAAAAATATGTCGAACAGCTTTCTACACTTCAACCCGATGTATTTATCATTAGCGGAGGAGGAAACGACCTGGTTGGAAACCGGAGAATAGCAGCCATGGTTACGCATAAGGGAGATTCCAACGAATTTGAAAATAGTGCATTTGCGAAATACCTCTATCAAAACGCTGCTAACCCACCCGATAAACCAGAAGATTTTAAACGTGGTACACAGTTTATATCCAAAGATTTTTATGCATTGCTGGCCTTTTTTCAGCTCCAATATTACTTTATTATAAATGGGATTCTCACTGGAGGTAAAGGCAAGGGAGAAAACGGTAAATTTCCTGGGATACAGATTATTACCCAAGGTTATGATTACGCCATTCCAAGTGATAAAAAGATAGCGGGATATAATCCACTCAAATGGTATCGGTTGTTTGCGCGAACTTTTCTCGGACATGGGGGATGGCTAAAAACACCCTTGCAGCTCAGGGGGATTTACGATCCCGAAGATCAGCGCAAAATTGTTTATGCCATGATTTACCTCTTTAACGAAATGATGATTGATATCGGTCGCATTTTTAGCGAAATGTTAGGTGAGAATAGGGTATTCCATATCGATTCAAGAGGATCGGTTGGCAAAAATGGTTGGACGGATGAATTGCATCCATTGCCCCAACATTTCAAAAAAACAGCAGCGGCCTTTATTCACTGTATTAACAACCCAAATAAAAACGGAAGTGCCGTTATAGAAGTTGTAAAACAACAGGAAGGGGGGCATAAATGAAGAAGATATTGATTTTAGTATTTATCATCGTTTGTGGTATAATGTCCTATCAGGGAAAGGTACTTCAACACTTCAGCGGAAAAGGAATCATTAACCTGGAGCTTGCCAACAAAGATACAGGAGTAGAAATTATTGCGCTTTGGAGCGATACACTTTATGGCGACCAGACACTTTTAAGCATCGCTCAGAAGAATACACACCTCGATTTTCTTTTTATTTTGGTATATGTAGTGCTCATCATGACGCTATCTAATTCGCAAATGCAAAGAGAACAAACAAGTTGGCTAAACGAATTGCTGCGGCTTAATTTATTTCTGGCATTTTTAATTGGCTCACTGGATGTAATTGAAAATATCAGGCTATTACACAGTTTCCATCACCCGGGAAATATGGCTGAATTTTGGCGAACAGATTTTATCGCATGGCCAAAATTTGTGCTGGCAGGCTGGGTAATTTTGATTTATGTTTCCTCGGTAATTAAGGGCTACTTTTAATAAGTGATTTTCGTTAGCATCTTGCAGATCATTAAGAAATAAAGGTCATTAAGACATCAGGGCAAAGACTATTTTAAATAGACTAAGTGCTTACAGACTTAAAAAATCCTTCCTCTCTACTACAATTGATAGATCCTGAAAATTGGCGTCATCCCGACCGACGCAACGCGGAGTGGAGAGATCTTTGGATAATATGAATTAATTGTGGTGTCAGTTGTTCCCAACTGACACTAAAAACACATATTCTAGATATTCCCTTTTTTAACAGTCGATAGTCAGATGGTAACATCTGACTGCAGATGGATGTTTAATTGTGGTGTCAGTTGTTCCCAACTGACACTAAAAACATATATTCTAGATATTCCCTTTTTTAATAGTCGATAGTCAGATGGTAACATCTGACTGCACATGGATGTTTAAAATGACAAATCACCATTCATATTTCCTGCTTCGGTACTAAAAATAAAAAGATTAGCGCTCAAAATGACAGTCTCGGTAGTTAACTTTATGTTAGTTTGTCGTCAATAAATCGTATTTATACATCATTCTGAAAATAACTGACAAATAACTTAGAACGGGTTTTTGTGTTAGAAATCGTCATTTCTTCATCTAATTCTAGCAGTTAACTGATAATCCGTTCAAAAAGCGGTGCTAAATGATCTGTTTGTTGCAATAAATCATCTTTTAATTCACTAAAACACAATTTCCCGCATCCAAACCTGAAGTTCAACTTCATTATAACTTCATAAATCTGTATTTATTTCGCTTTCGAATTAAATCATTGCGTAACCATAATTTATTGAAGTCAGTTAGGTATCTGCACATCAGTTGTAGACTGCTTTTTATCATGAATTGGTTGCAAGGGGAGACTAATTAGAGAAAAAATAAATCAGATTAAAACCATTTAACAAAAAAAAAATGAAAAGAGTTGTCATGTGCTTAGGCTTATGTACTTTGCTTTACGTAACGGGTTGTACCTCGAAAAAAGAAGAAAAAGAAGAAGTAGCTACTTATGCGGTAACCACGCCGTTAAGAATGGATACTTCGTTTACCAAGGAATATGTTTCGCAGATTAAATCTGTGAGGAATATCGAGGTCAGGGCCCAGGAAAAAGGCTATCTCCAAAATATTTATGTAGATGAAGGCCAGCATGTAAAAGCGGGTCAGCTTTTGTTTAAGATTATGCCTAAAGCAGCACAATCAGAGTTGTTAAAAGCACAAGCCGAAACAAAATCGGCAGAAATTGAGCTTGAAAATACCAGGTTACTGTCTGATAAAAACATTGTTTCTAAAAACGAGCTGGCTATGGCTAAAGCCAAACTGCAATCAGCAAATGCCGAAACCTCTTTGGCCAAATTCCATTTATCCAATACCGAAATCAGAGCACCTTTTGATGGTACCATCGACCGTATTCCTTTAAAACTGGGTAGTTTGGTTGATGAAGGCGCTTTATTAACCAGTCTTTCAGATAACAGTCAGGTTTTTGCTTATTTTAACGTATCTGAGCCAGAATACCTGAACTACCAGAGCACAGCAAAAGCAAAAGGCCAGCAAGAAGTTAGTCTGTTATTGGCGAATAATGAGTTGCTGAAATCGAAAGGTAAAGTTGAAGTAATCGAAAGTGAATTTGATAACGAAACAGGAAACATCGCCTTCAGGGCAAGGTTTAATAACTCGGATAACTTACTTAGAAATGGTGAAACCGGTAAAATTCAAATGGTAGTGCCCCTGAAAAATGCTTTAGTGATTCCACAAAAAGCCACTTACGATATTCAGGACAAAACCTATGTTTTTGTGATTGATAAAAATAACAAAGTACATTCAAGAGCCATTACCATCGCAGGCGATCTTCCTGATTTATACATTGTAGGAGATGGCATCACCACGGATGATAAAATATTGCTTGAAGGGGTGCAGAAAGTAAAAGACGATGATAAAATTACCTTCAAATTCCAACAGCCTCAGGAAGTGATGAAACAATTAAGATTGAAAACTGAATAATCTACCACCCTCCATACTTATTTTATGTTTAGTAAATTCATACAAAGGCCCGTCCTTTCTATAGTAATATCGCTTATCATTGTGTTTCTTGGGGTGTTGGCCATCAGCTATCTGCCCGTTACACAATTTCCCTCTATTTCACCGCCTAAGGTTAATATTACGGCAGAATACCCAGGGGCAAATAACGAGTTATTGATCAAATCGGTGGTTATTCCGCTAGAACGTGCACTTAACGGTGTACCGGGCATGAAATATATCGCCTCTGATGCCGGTAATGATGGTGAAGCTTCCATTCAGGTCGTATTTAATTTAGGTACCGATCCTAACCAAGCTTCGCTTAACGTACAGAACCGCGTAGCAGCTGTTACCAATAAACTTCCTCCTTTAGTGGTTCGTGAGGGGGTTAAAATCACCCGCGAGGAGTCTAATATGTTAATGTACATCAATTTGTACAGTAAAGACCCTAAAATGAATCAAAATTTCCTGTACAACTATGCCGATATCAACTTGCTTTCTGAGTTGAAAAGGGTTGATGGTGTAGGTTTTGCCGATATTTTGGGCGATAGGGATTACGCCATGCGGATCTGGCTTAAACCCGATCGTATGCAGGCTTATAAAATCTCAGTAGATGAGGTGATGAAAGCACTTGATGAGCAAAGTTTAGAAGCTTCTCCAGGTAAAACCGGTGAGAGCTCTGGTAAACGCTCTCAGGCTTTTGAGTATGTGTTAAAATATTCCGGACGCTTTAGTACAAAAGAAGGATACGAAAATGTGGTACTCAGAGCAAGTGCTAATGGCGAATTACTTCGTTTAAAAGATGTTGCCGATGTAGATTTTAGTGCTTCTGCTTACAATTTATATTCTACGTTAAACGGAAAGGCTTCTGCAGCTATTGTATTAAAGCAATCGTACGGTAGTAATGCCAGTCAGGTAATTAAAGATGTGAAAGCGAAAATGGCCGAGATTAAATCGAGCTCATTCCCTAAAGGATTAGATTATGAAGTAAGTTACGACGTTTCTAAATTCCTGGATGCCTCGATTGAAAAAGTAATCCACACCCTTGTCGAAGCCTTTATTCTGGTGGGTTTAGTGGTATTTCTGTTTCTTGGCGATTGGCGTTCAACCCTTATTCCTGCCATTGCTGTTCCAGTATCCTTAATCGGGACTTTCGTATTTATGCAGTTCTTCGGCATTACGCTCAACCTGATTACCTTGTTCGCCTTAGTTTTAGCGATTGGTGTGGTGGTAGATGATGCCATTGTAGTAATTGAAGCGGTGCACGCTAAAATGGAGCATAACCGAAAACTCTCAGTATTGAGAGCCACTCAAGAGGCCATGAAAGAAATTGGCGGCGCAATTATTGCCATTACCTTTTTAATGGCATCGGTATTTATTCCGGTAGCTTTTATGTCTGGGCCGGTAGGTATTTTCTATCGTCAGTTCTCCATCACCATGGCAACGGCAATTATCCTTTCGGGTATTGTAGCTTTAACACTTACCCCTGCATTGTGTGCCATCATGTTAAAGAATAACCATGGATCCAAGAAAAAGAAAACTATTATTGATCGCTTTTTAGATGGTTTCAATAATGGTTTTGCTAAACTCTCGGGTAAATATGAACTGGTGCTAACCAAGGTAGTAAGCCGCAGGATATTAACTTTTGGTATTCTGGTAGTCTTTTGTTTAGGTGTTTGGGGATTAAGTGGAAGTGTGCCGTCGGGTTTTATTCCGAACGAAGATCAGGGAATGGTTTATGCCATTATCCAAACGCCTCCGGGATCTACTTTGGAGCGTACTGATGAGATTGCTGAGAAACTGCAGAAAATGTGCGAAGATATTGATGGCGTAAAGTCGGTTTCATCTTTAGCAGGATATGAGATTCTTACTGAAGGTACGGGATCGAACTCCGGTACCTGTTTAATCAACCTGAAAGACTGGAGCGAACGTAAACATTCGGCAGTAGAGATTATTGAAGAGCTTGAAGAGAAATCGAAATCTATTCCAGGGGCAACTATCGAATTTTTCCAGCCACCAGCCGTTCCGGGTTATGGTGCTGCGGGAGGTTTCGAGCTTCGTTTATTGGATAAAGCAGGTAGTGGCGATTACAAAAAAATGGAAACCGTTGCCAACGATTTTGTAAAAGAGCTGAACAAACGCAAAGAGCTATCATCAGTATTTACTTTTTACAGTGCGAGTTTCCCTCAGTACATGTTAGATGTTGACAATGATATTGCGCAACAAAAAGGAGTGAGTATTGATAATGCAATGAATACACTGTCAACTTTTGTAGGGAGTAATTACGAAACCAGTTTTATTAAATATGATCACCAATATAAAGTAATTGTACAGGCATTGCCGCAATACAGGGCCTTACCGGAAGATATTTTAAAACTGTCGGTTAAAAACGATCGTGATGAAATGGTGCCTTTCTCTGCTTTTATCAAAATGCGGAAGGTGTACGGGTTATCCGAAATTACCAGACACAATATGTATAATGCTTCAGAGATCAGTGGACAATCTGCTCCGGGTTACAGTTCTGGTGAAGCCATCAAGGCCATTACCGAAGTAGCCAAAAAATCACTTCCAAGGGGATTTGGTATCGATTGGGCTGGTATATCTAAAGATGAAGTATCGAGGGGTAACGAAGCCATTTATATCTTCCTGATCTGCTTGGGCTTCGTTTATCTGGTTCTCGCAGCTCAATACGAAAGTTTTATTTTGCCACTTTCAGTTATCCTTTCTTTGCCAGCAGGTATTTTTGGCGCTTTCCTGTTCTTAAAATTATTAGGATTGGAAAACAACATTTATGCACAGGTTGCGATGGTGATGCTGATCGGTTTACTGGGTAAAAACGCCGTGTTGATTGTAGAATTTGCTGCACAAAGGCATGCCCAGGGGGCAACGGTATTAAAAGCGGCAATGGAGGGAGCAAGTGTGCGTTTTCGCCCGATCTTAATGACCTCTTTTGCCTTTATTGCAGGTTTGATTCCTTTAATGATTGCATCAGGACCTGGAAAAATCGGTAACAGAACTATTGGATCGGCTGCTGCCGGAGGTATGCTTTTTGGTACCATTTTCGGGGTAGTTGTAATCCCTGGACTGTATTACATATTCGGATCAATAGCAGCAAAACACAAGCTGATCAAAATTGAAGAAGAACATCCATTAACTGAAGAAGTAGAAGATAATGTTTAAGAAAAATATTTATAAAGGCCTTGGTTTAGTGCTGATATGTGCTGCATATACCGCATGTAAATTGCCAGAAGTGGCCCAACGGACCGAAAATAAAAGTGTTCCTGCAGCCTTTGGTGGCGCGCAGGATACGGTAAGTACAGCCAGTATACAATGGCGTAAGTTTTTTACCGATCCAAATCTGGTAAACCTGATCGATACCGCATTAAAAAATAACCAGGAGTTGAATATTACGCTTCAGGATATCGAGATTGCTAAAAATGAGATCAAGGCTAAAAAGGGAGAGCTTTTGCCAAGTGTAACCTATGGCGTTGGTGCAGGCTTTGATAAAGTGGGTCGCTACACCAGTTCGGGCGCTGGCGATGCTTCTACAGAAATTACGCCAGGTAAAGAAGTACCTGAAGTATTGCCCGATTATCGTTTCGGTTTACAGGCCAATTGGGAAGCCGATATCTGGCATAAATTGCGCAATGCGAAAAAAGGGGCCATAAGTCATTATTTAGCAACGGTAGAAGGCAAAAATTTTGTGGTAACCAATTTGATAGCTGAGGTTGCAAATTCATATTACGAATTGCTAGCTGCAGATAATCAGTTAGAGACAGTGAAAAAAAACATTGAGCTGCAGAAAAATGCCTTAGAACTGATGAAAATCCAGAAACAGGCCAGTAGGGTTAACGAACTTGCAGTACGTAAATTTGAGGCTGAAGTTTTAAGCTCTAAGAGCCTGGAATTTGATATTCAGCAAAATATTACCGAAACGGAGAATAAGATCAATTTTCTGTTAGGCCGTTTTCCTCAGCCCATCGTTAGGGATAAATCGAGTTTTACCGACTTGGTACCACCAACAGTACAGACAGGTTTACCTTCGCAATTATTAGCCAACCGCCCTGATATTAAACAGGCTGAGTTAGAGCTCGCTGCTGCTAAATTAGATGTTAAAGTGGCTAAAGCACAGTTTTATCCATCATTGGGTATTTCTGCCGCTATTGGCTACCAGGCTTTTAATCCATCTTATTTATTGAGAACGCCAGAGTCTTTAATCTACTCTTTAGCGGGAGATTTAGCCGGACCGCTCATTAATCGGAATGCCATTAAAGCCGAGTATTTAACCGCAAATGCAAAACAGTTGCAGGCCGTTTATGATTACGAAAAAACAATTTTGAATGGTTATATCGAAGTGGCCAATCAGATGTCAAAGATCAGCAATCTGCAAAAAAGCTATGATTTGAAATCGAAACAGGTAGCTGCACTTACCCAGTCAATTGATATTTCTAACGATTTGTTTAAATCGGCAAGAGCTGATTATTTCGAGGTATTGATGACCCAACGTGATGCTTTGCAATCAAAATTAGAATTGATCGAAACCAAAAAACAACAGTTAAATGCGGTAGTAGATATCTATCACGCCTTAGGTGGGGGATGGAACTAAGCAAAGTATAATCGCAATTCATATTATCGTTATATTTCTATTAAGGCTGCTTCGGGTTATTGAAGTAGCCTTTTTTCGCTTTATTCATTTATTTATCATAAAAATTAGTTTAAAAACAAAGCCACTCACTTAGGGTTTATCTTTATCATATAGAAATTATTATCATATCTAAAAGCACATGGGAAATACAACATTTAAATTAGGCGAATTAGAAATTAACCGATTAGGTTATGGTGCAATGCAGCTAACTGGCAACGGTGTTTTTGGTGAAGTGGAAGATCGCGAAAATGCAATAAAAGTTTTGCAGGAAGCCGTAGCAAATGGTGTTAATTTTATTGATACAGCAGAAGCTTATGGGCCAAAATTAAACGAATCTTTAATTGCTGATGCACTACATCCTTACAAACACGATCTCCTTATTGCTACCAAAGGTGGGTTTGACCGACCGGGTCCCAACAATTGGGTTCCGAATGGTAATCCCGAAAAAATCAGGCAAGATATTGAAGGAAGTTTACAGCGTTTAAAAGTAGACTCGATTGATTTATGGCAACTGCATCGTATCGATCCTAAAGTTAATGTAGCCGATACCCTTGCACCAGTTATAGAAGCGGTAAAAGAGGGTAAAATAAAATATGTTGGCCTGTCTGAAGTAACCATCGATCAGATCAAACGGGTGCAGGATATTTTGCCAATTGTATCGGTTCAAAATATGTACAATCTAGCCAATAGACAATGGGAAAGTGTATTGGATTTTACGGCTGAACAAGGTTTGGCTTTTATTCCATGGTTTCCACTGGCTTCTGGCCCTGCAAAATTAGAAGATAAAATTAAAGCAATAGCCGAAAAACATCAGGCCACTACAGCACAGATTGCACTGGCCTGGTTATTAAAAAGATCTTCAAATATTCTGTTAATACCTGGAACAAAATCTATTGTACATTTAAAAGAAAACCTAAAAGCTGCAGAGATCGAATTAACCGATGCAGAATTTGAAAGTTTAGCGAAATAAGAACGGAAAATTCCCCGCGATCGTCATTTCGAGCGAAGTGCAACGCAGTCGAGAAGTCTGTCTACATAGATCTCTCTCCCGACTTAATGTCGGGATTGTGCTCCAGTCGAGATGACGATTTTTTTGTTGAAATCATTCAATGGTAGCGCAGCAAATAACCCAAAAGCGCTGCGAGGCAAATTTTTTAGCATGAATACATCAATTCGTTTCGTCATCCTGAATTTGTTTCAGGATCTTTAGGCGATAGATGATCAAGTTCAAAGATCTCTCCGTTACGCGTTGCTTCAGTCGAGAAAAGATCACTCTTTGGGCGGTACACATTTGTCGTGCTGAGCAGAGTCGAAGCAGCTCCAAATAAAAATGCTAACTAAATTACATAATCTGTGCGTATCCTTTTTATCTGTGGTTAAATACGCTGCCCTTAGCTAAATAATGTTTAACTTTTATTAAAATTATTCCTTTATAAGTTTGATATTTAAACATGAAAAAAATCTTCCTGTTTACCATTATTTTATTTTCTATCATTTTTCAAAAAGCCATGGCGCAAAATAAACCCGAAAATGTACCTGCCGTATTAAATCATATCGCTGTTTATGTGGCTGATCTAAGCAAATCAACAAGTTTTTACGAAAGTGTGTTTAACCTTAAAATCATTCCCGAACCTTTCAAGGATAACCGCCATACCTGGTTTACTTTAGGGCCAGCCGGACAGTTGCATTTAATTCAGGGAGCAAAAGGAAATGAGGTTTTTGATAAAAATGGGCATTTGTGTTTCAGTGTTCCATCAGTTGATGACTTTGTAAAAAAGCTGAATGCCAAAAACATCAGCTTTGAAGATTGGGCCGGGAAAGAAAAAGGAATTACGTTGCGGGTAGATGGTGTAAAGCAGATTTATTTTAAAGACCCAGATGGACATTGGTTGGAAGTAAACGACGCTAAGTAAATTTTTTGGTACGTCAGAACTTTGTTTTGTCACATCGTTTATATTTATTTCTTATCCCATAAAGCCATGAACCTTAAATATTTTTTTGCGTTTTTTTTGATCCTTGGTTTACGCACACCATTAAAAGCGCAAAATGAAAAAGTAGAAGCAGATTTCAAACAGATAATGGAGAAATTTAGTGCGGTTGGTGCTGCTGTGGCCGTAGTAAAGGATGGCAAGATCATTTATACCCATGCGTTTGGCTTAAAGGATTTAGAAAATAAAAAGCCTTTAACTGATCAGGATATTTTCAGGATCGCTTCGATTTCTAAATCTTTTTCGGCAACATCAATTATGCAGCTGGTAGAGGCGGGTAAGATTTCCTTAGATGATGATTTTGGTGATCTGGTGGGGTTTAAAATCAGGAATCCAAAATTTCCTGATCAGAAAATTACCTTAAAAATGGCTTTGTCACATACTTCAAGTTTAAACGATTCTCAGGGCTATTTAAATCTGGATGTGATCAATCCGGATAAAAATCCAAACTGGGCCAAATGTTATAACGATTACGCGCCTGGAAGCAAATTTGATTATTGCAATCTTAATTTTAACCTGATCGGCACCATCATCGAGAAGAAATCGGATGAGCGCTTTGATAATTACGTGAAAAACCATGTGTTGAAACCCTTAGGGCTTTATGCAGGTTATTGCATCGATTCTCTAGATAGCACGCGTTTTGTTAATTTATACGAATATCATGCCGATACAAAAACTTATACACCGTCGCCAACAGCATACGCGCCACGAAGGACAGAAATTGCAAATTACATAATGGGGTATAGTACGCCTGTTTTTTCGCCAACAGGTGGCATGAAAATTTCGGCTGCTGATTTAGCTAAGTACATGATCATGCACATGAATTATGGCACATCAAATGGGGTTAAGATAATCACTAAAAAGAGTGCGAAAAAGATGCAGACTGCCTTGACTGAGGATGAAGGATATGGTTTGGCGATCAGGACTGCAGACCAGCTTATTCCAGGGGTAAAACTGAAGGGACATACCGGTTCAGCTTATGGTTTGTTTAGCACCATGTTTTTTAATCCGAAAGAAAAATTTGGCTTCGTTATCATTACAAACGGTATCAATGCCACCCATACAGATGGCTTCCCTGATTTTAGTAGGGCAGCTATCAACAGCTTGTATCAGGCATTTATTAATTAAACCTAAATTAAATCTTTAAACTTATGAAGGATTAAGAAAGCGTTTATAAGCATTTCCGGATTTAATTTTCTCCATGGTCAAATATTCTTTCACAATAGAGAATTCCATGCTCTGTATGGCTTTGACTACCGATTTTAGTTTTTCACCTGTAACGCCTAATCTGGCTGCCCAGTAATTTCGATCTTGCTCATCAGCAATCTCTATAAACTCTTTCCGGGCATTCATCGAATTAATTTGATATTCCATCTTTTACTGATTTTTGGTTAGTTAATATCTTATATAAACACCGATAATTCTGATTTGGTTTTGGGATTTTGCCAATTAGGTGATCAAATATAGCTGTGTAAAGGCTTTTTGGTTAACGATCGTAAAGAGAAAGCCCTTAATTACGCTAAACCGAATATAAAACTGGTCTTAAAAATCGATTTAGGCCTATTTTTTTTGAAGGTTATTTTTATTTCAAAAAAGAGTAACATTTTTCTTACAAAACCCTAGGAATTCTCAATTAGCCTTTTTATTATTGTATTGTAATATAATTTTTACAAATGCTAAATCATTTTCTAACCAACGCTACTGGTTTATCTCATCGCCCAAAATATTATCAGAACAATCGTTTTGTATTATTTCTTTGGGTATTGATTACACTCATTTTTGTAATTGATTCTTGGGTAACGCATCGGTATAATAATTACCTTATTTTTGAGAATACCTTCAGGAATCTTCTTCAACAAAAATCTCTTTATGCATGGTACCCGGCTTATCACGAAGATGCCAATCATTATGGCCCTATTTTTAGTGTTTTAATTGCGCCATTTGCCTTAATGCATAATTGGGTTGGCTTACTCTTTTGGAATCTGTTTAACTGTTTCCTGCTTTTTAAAGCTATTCAAACCTTACCTTTAAGTGAGGATAAAAAGGTAGTTATCGGTTATATTGCCATTCCCTGTTTAATAGAATCGATGCTTAACCAGCAGTTTAATGCTGGTGCCGCAGCTTTAATGATATTAAGTTATACGCAAATAAATAAAGGTAGAGGGATATGGTCTGCGCTTTGTATTGTGCTGGGTACATTTATTAAGCTTTATGGTGTTGTGGGGCTAGTATTCTTCTTTTTCGCTAAGAAAAAACCAGCTTTTGTATTGTGGTTAATCGTGTGGTCTATCGTGATATTCTTATTGCCAATGTTATTTGCCGCTCCAGATTTTGTTGCGCAAAGTTATATCGATTGGAAAAATTCACTGATTGGGAAAAATATGATTAATGTTTCAGGTGGAGGAGATATTTCGATTATGGGTTTCTTTAGGCAACTTTTAAATCAGCCAGGAATTTCCAATTTTCTCTTTCTAACAATCGGTTCTTTGATATTTATGTTACCTTTTAGTCGTACAGCAAGTTTTTCGAAGGGTAAGTTTCAATTAATGATTCTTTCTTCGGTGTTGCTGTTTCCAGTATTATTTAGTACAGGAGCTGAAGATTGTACTTTTATTATTTCGATAATCGGTGTGGGCATTTGGTATGTAAAAGAAAATAATAAAGTGCTAAAAAATGTATTGTTGCCAATTTTACTTTTCATCACCTGCAATTTCCCTTTGCTACTTTTTCCAACTTTTGCAAAAGCACATCGTTTATCATTATCTATCATTAGTTTTCCTTATTTTTTGGTGTGGTTGAGGGTTATCAATATCGCTATAAAGAATAAACTCGTTCATGAAGAAGAAACAGAACCAAAGATGGTTACAGCACTAACAGATTAACTTTTAAAATTTATTTTTTAAGGTTTTAATATCCGTTTGTAAAAATGGCTGTTAAAACCTTTTTTATTATTCGGCTGTTTTATAACTGTCTAATCAAAAAATAGTTATGGATGATAAACAAAAAAACGGTAGTGCTGATCGGGCTAGGATCAATATTAACGAAGGTTATGAGGTAGATTATTGGTCTAACAAATTCGGAGTAAGCAAAGATAAGCTGAAAGCCGTAGTGCAAACGGTTGGTACCTCTGCCCGCGCAGTTGAAGATTATTTGAAAAAGTAAAATATTTATTATGAGTCTGAAAAAGTATGTTGCCAAGCGCGATTTCTCAAAAACTACCGAACCAAAGTCGGGTAAAAGCAGCGATCGGAACAAATTACATTTCGTAGTCCAAAAACATGATGCTTCACGTTTGCACTACGATTTCAGACTTGAAATGGAAGGCGTTCTAAAAAGTTGGGCTGTACCGAAAGGGCCATCAACAGATCCTAAGACCAAACGCTTGGCTATGATGGTAGAAGATCATCCATACGATTACAAAGATTTTGAAGGCATTATTCCACAGGGTGAATACGGTGGCGGAACCGTTATTGTATGGGATGAAGGAACTTACGAGCCGATAGAATCGATTAAAGGCAAAAAAGCGCAAGAAAAGCATCTGTTAGGTCAGTTAAAAGATGGTTCTTTAAAAATCAAATTAAATGGCGAAAAGCTTCACGGCGAGTTTGCCCTTGTTAAAACACATGGCATGGGCGAAAACGGTTGGCTGTTAATCAAACATAAAGACAATTATGCTTCTACAAAAGACATTACCAAGGAAGATAAATCTGTGCTTTCCGGAAAAACAATCGAAAGCATGGAAAAAACATCCGATAAGGTCTGGAAAGGAGGAAAGGAGCAGGATTTAAAAACTGAAAAAAAAAGCCCGAAGCAAAAAGTAAAGAAAGAAACCACGCCAGTGGGCGATGACCAAACGGTAGATGTGAAAAGCATATTAAAGAAAGCACCCAAAACAGCTATCCCAAAAGGGGTGAAACCTATGTTGGCTACCCTGGTTGACGAACCTTTCGACGATCCGGATTGGCAGTATGAGGTGAAATGGGATGGTTACCGTGCCCTGGCTTTTATTAATAAAGGAGCGGTTGATTTGTTTTCCCGGAATAATAAATCCTTTAACGAAAAATTTTATCCCATTCACGATCTGCTTTTGACTTGGAAAATGAATGCGGTATTTGATGGGGAGATTTTGGTGCTAAATAATAAAGGCATATCTAATTTTGGCTCACTCCAGAATTGGAGAAGTGAGGCAGACGGAGAACTTGTTTTTTATGTATTCGATATCCTTTGGTATGAGGGTAAAAACCTGATGGAGCTGCCGCTTTATCAACGCCAAGCAATATTAAATGAAGTGCTGCCAACTGATGATGATCGTGTGCGCCTCGGTAAGGTTTTTAAGGCGAGTGGTGTCGATTTTTTTGATGCGGCGAAGAGAATGGGCCTGGAAGGCATTATCGCTAAAAAAACAGATAGTACTTATGCAACAGACCGAAGATCAAAAGAATGGCTTAAAATTAAGGTACAGAAACGGCAAGAAGTGATTATTGCGGGTTTTACCAGAAATGCCGATACCTCTAAATCTTTTAGCTCTTTACTGTTGGGCGTTTATGAAAAAGGAAAACTGCAATATGTAGGTAAGGTTGGAACAGGGTTTTCGGATAAATTGCAGAAAACAATGATGGAGCAGTTTAAGCCAATTATTATCGACAAAAGCCCTTTCGAAAGTATACCTGATGTAAATAAACCCTCGCGCTTCAGGCCAAACCCACCAAAAGCGAAAGCAACCTGGTTAAAGCCAGAACTGGTATGTGAAGTCGCTTTTGCAGAAGTAACTGATGATGGTGTTTTTCGCCACCCATCTTTCCAGGGCATGCGTGAAGATAAAAAGGCCAAAGAAGTGGTAAGAGAAATAGAAGTACCAACAGAAAAAATTGTTGACGACACTAATGAAGAAAACCCACATGCACAGGCAATAAAAGCGCCGAAAGGTAAAATGCCTAAAACTTTATTGAACCCAAAAGACGAAACGCAGGTAAGGAAAATTAAAGGTCACGAACTTAAATTTACCAACCTGAGTAAAATTTATTGGCCTGAAGATAAAGTAACCAAAAGAGATATGTTTAATTACTATTATCAGGTTGCTGAGTACATTTTGCCTTACCTGAAAGACCGCCCACAATCGCTTAACCGTTTTCCCGGCGGAATTCATGGCAGTAGTTTTTACCAGAAAGATGTTAAAGGGAAAGCACCAGACTGGGCCGAAACTTTTCCTTATGAAAATGGTGAAGGTGAAAAAAAGGAATACCTTGTTGGAACTGATGAAGCTTCATTACTCTGGATGGCGAGTTTAGGCTGTATAGAAATGAATCCTTGGTTTAGCCGGGTGCAAAGCCCTGATAATCCCGATTACTGCGTAATTGATTTAGATCCCGATAAACATACTTTTGATCAGGTGGTTGAAGCTGCGCTGGAAACCAAAAAAGTATTAGATGCAATCAATGTGCCCAGTTATTGTAAAACATCAGGTTCAACAGGCATGCATATTTACATTCCCTTAAATGCCAAATATAGTTATGAGCAAAGTCAGATGTTTGCTAAAATAGTGGTTAACCTGGTGCATAATCAAATACCGGAATATACTTCGCTCGAGCGTATGGTGGCCGCCCGAAAAGGAAAAATGTACCTCGATTTTTTACAGAATAGGCCAGGGGCAACCATAGCAGGGCCTTATTCTTTACGGCCAAAAATTGGTGCAACGGTATCAATGCCATTACATTGGGATGAAGTTAAACCCGGTTTAAAAATGAAAGATTTTAATATTTTTAATGCCATCGATCGTTTGAAAGTTGAAGGAGATCTGTTTAAAGGAGTATTGGGTAAAGGAATTGATTTATTAAAAGCTATTGATAAAGCTAAAAGTGTTTTTGGATAAACTCACGATCTTTTCCTGCTTTCATTATATTTGGAAAAAATTAAAAAATGATAGCACACCACGTTTTATTCTGGCTAAAAGCCGATACCACCGACGAGCAGAAAGTTGCTTTCCGCAATAGCTTACAAACATTAGAAAATATTGACGTTGTTAAAACTTTTCACATTGGCGTACCAGCACCGATTGAGCGTGCAGTTGTAGATACTACTTATACATTTAGCCTTTTGCTGTTATTTGAAGATTTAGCTGCACATGATGTTTATCAGGTTCATCCATTACATAAAGCTTTCCTGGATGAATTCAGGGTTTACTTCGAAAAGGTAGTAATCTACGATGCAGAATAAAAGAAATACCTCCGGCAGAAATCGGGGGTATTTTTTTTATCGCTTATTTTAATAAAATCAGATTTATTATTTGGAATTATTCTAAATAGTAGGATATTTGTTAAATCTATCGATTATCTGAAACTGTAAAAGCCATGTGTAAAACAACCGTACTTGCTCAAAACAAAAACATCACCATCGCCCAATGCAATAATTGCAAAGTTTTAAATATATGGCGCTCGGGCGTTTTAATGAACTTTTCTTTTGATCAGTTTGATGCTTTTTATGTGGCTACCAAAAAACTTGATTTCGACGATTATTTGGAGAATACGCCCGATGGGAGGCAGGTTGTTATTTTATCAACCCCATTTCCTGATATCAGTTTGGTTTTTACCAGGGAAGAATGGTACGAATTTTTTACTAAAATAGATGAAGCCTTGTATATGAAACGGGTTTATGAAATTGTGTATTGCTAATTAACACTACAATTTTGTATGTTTGCTACTTATTAATAAGTAATTTAAGATACTACAAAACCAAAGTGTTTTTGGTTACGTAAATACTCTAAACTGCAATCTTATGGAAAAAACAGCTACACTAATTAAAAGAGCATCCCTTAACGCAAATCAGTTAGACAGCATTAAAATTGGTGATTTATTATCTGATGAATATGGCAAATCGGGTAAAGTATGCGAAATCGAAAAAGTAAACCGCCATGGTGAATTTCACTATTATTTTAAATTATTTAAATCGGGCACCATCTTAATTATTCTTTAATTTCTTTCTTGCCTTAACCAATTGGTTGTGTTGTTATGAGGATATATCTTATAACCACCGGCTTTGTATTGCTCATCATTTACTTTGTTTTGGCGTAAAATAACAGCGATGGAACATTGCCTGCTTTGTAAAAACAAAAAGCTCCAGATCTGCTGACCTGGAGCTTTTTGTTTAACCTTTTCTTGTAATTAGAATTTATAAGATAATGTTGTTACAAACTGGCGTGGAGCAATAGGGTTTACGCTGTAGTTTTCATGTACAAAATAGTTTAACTCATTGGTAAGGTTCGAAACTTTAGCAAGAAGTGAGAATTTTTTCCAGTTGTACCCTGCAGAAAAATCTACAGTAGTGAACGCACTTAGCGGAATAAGCCTCAAAGTTGTTGCATTTTTAGCATCGTTCCAGCCCCCATTACGCTTGCCTGTATAAAATGCGGATGCACCTAATTTTAAACCTTTTACTGCGCCATCCTGGAAAGTGTAAAATAAAGTGGCGTTCGCTGTATTTTTGGTAGTACCTACTAAACGTACATCCTCAATCATGCCAGTAACATCAGCTGTATTGGTATAACGCATAAAATTATAGCTATACCCCATTAAAAAATTAAGCCCTTTAGCAAGATTTCCGTTAATGTCAAGTTCTAACCCATCACTAGTAGTTTGACCATTTAATTGTTTAAATACAGTGCTAGTGGTTCCATCTGGAAGTATAGCTGCCTGCGAAATATTGTCGTTGATGATTTTATAATAAGTTAAATTTGCTGATAACTTACCTTCGAAGAAATCGTTTTTAACCCCCGCTTCATATTGGTTTACTGTTGATGGTTGAAGCGCATTATTGTTAATATCGACACCAGTATTAGGAATGAAGTTATTTGCATAACTTACATACATTGACATGGTTTTAAGAGGCTGATATATTAAACCTAATTTGGGAGAAAAAGCATCATCAAACTTTGTTGCACCTGGTGATGTTACTCCACTTTCCAAGTTTAAGGCTCTTGAACTTGCATTTTTCTGATCTGTATAACGTAAGCCTGCCAATACTTTAAATTGTTCCGTTACTTCGATTAAATCTTGAACAAAAACACCATATCTATAAATTGGGGCAAGTGTGCGTGTTATCGCAAAGGCTTCAGGCATTAATCCAGAACCGTAATAAGTAGATTCATCGAAAACATTGACATTTCCATAATTAAAAGTAGTAATGTAAGCCCCCTTAGCGTCTTTGCCATAAGCGAATGCATTGCTGGTTACCCTCGACTGATCTGCATCTACACCAAACAAAACAGTATGTTTAATGCTTCCTGTACTAAAACTTCCGTTAATGTTAATTTGTTGGTTGTAAGTGTATTCTTTACTTAGTGCCCTCGAAAGATTTCTTGCAGAAATACCTGCTGTATTTGCCTGGATACGATCCGATCCATAATAGTTACGATTATAAGCCTGAAAAGATCCAATTGCATTTAATTTCCAGTTTTCGTTAAACTTGTGGGTTAAATTGGCTTGAGCTGTAGTGGTATTCGTTTTATTGTAAGCCCAAGGCGTATTGATGAATTTATCGCGACCAAAATCTACAATCTGACTGTTTACCGATCCTACACCAAAATCTGGAGTGAAATCACTTTTCAAATAATCTCCCTGAACCAAAACTTCTGTCTGTTCACTTATCTTATATAATAATGATGGGTTAACATAAAAACGTTTTGATTTTACAACATCTCTAAAGCTTCCGGCATTTTCGTAAGTACCAATTGCCCTAAAAGCAAGTTTTTTTGATATTGGGCCATAAAGATCAACCGTTGGTTTGTATTGATCATAACTACCAGTTCTCATGCTTACCTCACCGCCATTTTCGAATTTAGGTTTCTTAGTAACCATATTCACAACTGCCCCACCAGTTACCCCGCCATATAGCAAAGCGGCACTTCCTTTTAAAACCTCTACCGATTCTAATGTACTCGCCTCGGGGCTACCACCAATAGTTGTTCTTGAACCATTTTTGAAAATATTATTGCTACCTAGGCTATAACCTCTTGCAAAGAAGTTTTCACCTACCGCCCCGCGATTAGCACCCAAAGCTACTCCATTTACATTTTTCATTACGTCTCCCAAGCTATTTACCTGTTGGTCAGTAATAATCTGTCTTCCAATAATCTGTACCGCCTGTGGAAGATCCATCGGTGCAATGGCAATTTTGCCTAAGTCAATTGGCTTCCTGTTTGGTGTTTTATAACCGTTAATGGCTACTTCGTCTAATTGCGAAGAAGATTCTGCTATGGTAAAATCAGCAGTTACAGTTTCACCACCCGCTACAGTAATTGATTTTTCCTGGGCAGAAACACCGATAGCGGATGTTTTGATCGTATAAGTGCCTGGTGTTACATTTTTAATGGTGAAATTACCTTTCTCGTCAGTTTGTGTAGTTTTACCTATGTTTTTTAAACCAACACTTACATAGCTTGCAGGATTGCCATCGCTGGTTTTAATCGAACCTGAAACAGATCCATTTTTGCTTTGTGCCATGGTATTTCCTGCTAAAAGCAGGAAAAAAGCTATACTATTTAAAAGAAAAGTAAATTTTTTATCCATCTTTATTTAGATTAATTCTTAGTTGCCGCAAAGGAACCATTTTTGAAGCGGAATAACAAAATTATTTTTATTTGTTCTAAATAAGGTTAGATTTTGATCGACTTTTAAAATACTCAACGCTTTTGAATGCGTATATTAGGATGTCCTTAAATCCAGTTATGCAAAATAGCGAAGACCATTTCTATTCCAATCTGCCCATTTATAAAATGCCATTACATCAGTTATTGATTAAAAATCAATTATTTGAAAAAGTGGTTGCGAGCTGGTGTGTAATCATCACAGATATTAAGCGTTCAACAGCGGCTGTGAATTCAGGTTTACACGAAAGTGTTAATCTTATTGCGACAGGAAGTATTGTTGCCGTGCTTAATATTGCATTTAAAGCAAACATTTCGGTTCCATTCTTTTTTGGTGGTGATGGAGCCACTTTTATTGTTCCGCCGAGTATTGTAGATGAGGTGATGAAATCGCTGTTGAAATACAAAGATAACACCTTACTGAATTTTAATCTTGATTTAAGGACAGGGATTATGCCTGTTGAGGAAATTTATAAACAAGGCTGTACGCTTAACATTTGTAGATTCAGCAGTGCTGAAACATTTTCTATCCCCATTGTTTTGGGCGATGGCCTGGCTTATGCCGAGCAAATTATCAAGGGGGAGAATTACCTGTTAACCGGCCATGATACTGCAAGTGACGAAATCGATTTAAGCGGTATGCAATGTCGCTGGGATAAGATAGAACCACCCGAAAACAGTGATGAGGTGGTTACATTAATCGTTATAGCTTCAGAAACAGAACAACAGGCAATGGCCTTTAGTAAAGTGATCCATCACCTCGATCAAATTTATGGAACACCTGAAAAGCGTCAGCCGATTTCAGTTTCTAAATTGATTTTCAAAACAAGTTTCAACAGTTTAGGGAAAGAAATGAAACATCGAATTGGAAAAATTAAACTTTTTGAACTGATCAGATCATGGTTCATCAATATTTATGGCTATATCTATTTCCGGACGGAGCGGGGTAAAAAATACCTTAAACAACTTGTAGAAATGTCGGATACGCTGGTGATAGACGGTAGAATAAATACTGTAATTACCGGAACTGCACAGCAGCGGTTAATATTACAGAAAGAGCTTGATCAGCTCGAAAAAAATAATGAAATTTTATACGCCCTCTATGTTAGCGGTGAATCGATCATGTCTTGCTATGTTAGGGATCTGGAGGATGATCACATTCATTTTGTTGATGGAGCAGATGGGGGATATACTCAGGCCGCGGGAATACTTAAAAAGAAAATACGCGATAAATTAAATGCCAGATGATAAAAGGTTAATAATAACCAAACATTTGTAAAGGCTACTTGTATGATACTTAGTATAATTTGATTTATCATAAATATCAGCATAGGATGGTTTTAATTTTTAAAGTATAAATGGAAAGTTATTCAAGGGTTTTAAATAATAATCAACTTTTAGAGGTTCTTTCCTTATCAAAAGATGCAACAGCCATATACACATCCGAGCATATTGTAATCGAAATGGCTAATGATGCCATGATTGCATTTTGGGGAAAAGACCGATCTATTATTGGTAAACCTTTAGAAGATGCTGTTCCTGAGCTAAAAGGACAGCCTTTTATCAATATGCTGAAAAATGTGTTGCTAACCGGGATTACGGATAAAGGAGACGCTATTCCAGCTGAAACCCTAAGGGATGGGAGATTACAAACAGCTTATTATACTTACGAATACCGCGCCATTAAGGACGAGGCTGGGATACCTTATTGTATTCTTCATACCGCAAGCGATGTTACCGATATGGTTAATGCGAAAAAAGCCATTAAAGAGGCTGAACTGCAACGGGAAGCACTAGATCAGGAACAGATTCTAATTAGTATAAAGGAAGAGCGGCAAAAGAATGACTTTATCAGTATGGTAAGCCACGAGTTAAAAACGCCTTTAACCTCTATCAGTGCTTATGTACAATTGATGCAGCATCGGAGTTTAACAGATCTTTTTGTCGTAAATACTTTAAATAAAGTTCAAAAACAGATCCGGAAAATGAGTTCTATGATCACTTCTTTTTTAAATGTATCGCGTTTAGAATCAGGAGAAATTCATTTAAGCCTATCTCATTTTGATCTTGATAAACTGATTTGTGATGTTGTAGAAGATCTAAGGTTGATCCATCCCACTAATCAGATTAATTTTGCAGAGGGTGAACCTAAATTAGTATACGCAGATAAAGATAAAATTGGCTCTGTAATTTCCAATTTGATTGGCAATGCTGTAAAATATTCAGATCAGGGCAGTACTGTTTTTGTTCAATCAGAAGCGTTGGAAAATGAAATGCATGTTTCTGTAACAGATAACGGCATTGGTATCCAGGCTCATGATCTGGAGAAACTTTTTGATCGTTTTTATCGCGTAGAAAACCAGCAAACTAAAACCATTTCAGGTTTTGGCATTGGTTTATACCTAAGTGCAGAGATTATAAACTTACACCATGGTAAAATCTGGGCAGAAAGTAATTATGGCGCCGGTTCTACATTTCACTTTTCGCTCCCTTTAAAGGACTATTCGAATCAAAGCCCTAATCTCGCATGATTAAACCACAATAGAAGTTTCGAGGTTGGTTTAACAAAAAAGCAAAAGATTGCATAACAGGTTAAGATAATCGTCATTTCGACTGGAGTATAGTCCCGACATTAAGTCGGCAAGAGAAATCTTTGAACCATGGTTATTGGATTGTTCAAAGATTTCTCCTCTGAAGGAGTTCCTTTGGAATACTGCCGTCGAAACGACGATCGATTTTTTTTAACTTAAAATTTCATCAATCAGTTTTACTTCAGTATCACTAAATTTTATATTATCTAAAGCTTTAATTGAATCCGTAATCTGCTCTGGTTTACTGGCACCTATTAATACAGTCGTAATTCTTTCATCTTTAAGTATCCACGATAAAGCCATATGGGCTAATTTTTGCCCTCGCGATTTGGCAACATCATTTAGTTTGGCAATCACAGCTAATTTCTCTGGCGTAATATTGCTTTCTTTCAGGAAAATACCACTGGTGGCTACTCTCGAATCGGAAGGAATACCGTGTAAATATTTATCGGTAAGTAAACCTTGCGCTAATGGTGAAAATGGAATACAACCCACTCCATTTTGTGCCAAAACATCAAGTAAACCGTCTTCAACCCAACGTTCAAACATCGAATATTTAGGCTGGTGGATTAAACATGGCGTTCCGTTATCTTTTAAAATTTTGATTGCTTTTGCGGCTTCATCCGCTTTATAATTCGAAATACCAACATATAAAGCTTTTCCCTGTTGAACCAAGAGACTTAAGGCACCCATGGTTTCTTCAAGCGGGGTTTCAGGATCTGGACGGTGATGGTAAAAAATATCAACATAATCCAGTTTCATGCGTTTTAAACTTTGGTCTAAACTAGAAACCAGGTATTTTTTCGAACCCCAGTCGCCATAAGGACCATCCCACATGGTATATCCGGCTTTGCTTGAAATAATCATTTCATCACGATAGCCCCTAAAATCTTCATGGAGAATTTTTCCAAAAACTTCTTCAGCCGAACCTGGGGGCGGGCCATAATTATTTGCTAAATCAAAGTGGGTAATTCCATTATTAAAAGCCGTGTAAATTAGGTTTTTGCTGTTTTCAAAAACGTTTACATGTCCAAAATTATGCCATAAACCCAACGATATTGCAGGCAATTTTATACCACTGTTTCCACAACGGCGATATAGCATTTTGTCGTAACGATCTGTTGAAATGATTTGATTCATATTTGGGATTTGATTGCCGCAATAATAATCAGTTTTACCGGATTTTACTTGGTATTAGGTTAATATTATCGTCAAATAAGCAAAAAATACTGGAAGTTCAATTAAGTTGTAAAGTAATCTTAACGCCAAACCCGTATCTACACCTTGTATTTAGCCCAATCTTTTAAAAATGATCCTGATATAAATCCAATGATTATCAGATCAGGGAGAGGATGGAGGTGAATCAGAGATTTTTAATCGTTCTACATTTTGTTATCATCACTTCTACAAATCGTATCATTGCTTGTGTTTAGTGCAAAATATTCTTTAATATATGTATTTGAATTCTTCTAAATCGTTTTATTTGTAAAGTTATGTGATATACTTATATTTAAAACTTAATTAAAAATCTAAACCAAATATCCCATTTTATGAAACTAAAATCATTAACGAGCCTCGGTATGCTGGCAGTAATTGGCTTTGCATCCTGTCAATCCGGAACCAAAAAATCTTCATCAGCCGATAGTTTAAAAAGCGATTCATCAGCAGTTGTAAAACTTGTTGCCGATTCTTTTAAAAAGGAAATTGATGGTAAACAAACAGCATTATACACTTTAAAGAATAAGAATAATGCAGAAGCTATTTTTACCAATTACGGTGGTCGCCTGGTTAGCTTATTGGTACCCAATAAAGATGGTAAGTTAGTTGACGTGGTTGTGGGTTTTAAAAGTGTTAATGATTATGAAAAATCAATCGAGCCCTACTTTGGTGCAACTATTGGCCGATATGGCAACCGCATAGCAAAGGGTAAATTTATGCTCGAAGGTAAAACCTATTCGCTGTTTACCAATAACGGACAGAATACCCTTCATGGGGGAAAAAAAGGCTATCAATATGTTGTTTGGGATGCCACTCAGCCAGCTGCCAATACCTTAGTGCTGCATTACTTATCAAAAGATGGCGATGAAAATTTTCCAGGCAATTTAGATGTTAAAGTAACTTATACCTTAACGGATGACAATGAATTGAAAATGGACTACGAGGCTAAAACCGATAAAACCACTATCGTAAATTTAACAAACCACGCATTCTTTAATTTAAATGGTGATGGAAGCGGAGAGATTTTGAACCACGAGCTGCAGATTTACGCGGATGAATACACACCAGTTGATTCTACCTTGATCCCAACAGGAAAAATTGAAAAGGTTAAAGGAACTCCTTTCGATTTTACCAAGGCAACTACTATTGGTGCGCGTATAAACGATAAAAACGAACAGTTAACTTTCGGGAAAGGTTATGACCATAATTACGTGCTTAATAAAACCAAAGCGATGGGCATGTTCCACGCGGCTACGGTTAAAGGAGATAAGTCGGGTATAGTGATGGATATTTATACGCAGGAGCCAGGTTTACAGTTTTATAGCGGCAACTTTATGCAAAGTAAAAACACTTTTAAAACTGGTGTTAAAGATGATTTTAGAACAGCAATTGCATTAGAAACGCAGCATTTTCCAGATTCACCAAATCAACCCGCTTTTCCATCAACGGTTTTAAAACCTGGACAAGTGTATAAAACAAGCTCGGTATATAAATTTACCAAATAATTGCATTGGTAATCTCTATATCCTAGCCATGATATAATAAAAACGACCTGTAGGAAATGCAGGTCGTTTTTATTTAGAAAAGTTTTTGTAAAACAGGGTCTGTATAATCTTCTATAAAATTAATAATGTTGTTGTAAGCTGCAAATTCCTCTTTAGCATGCATGGTTGTTAGCACGACACAGCTCATCCCGGCATTCTGTGCTGCTTCAACACCTTTTGGTGCATCTTCAAAAACTATGCATTGGGTGGCTGGAACGCCTAAAATTTCAGCTCCTTTGGTAAAAGTTTCCGGGTCGGGTTTACTATTTACTACATCTTCGGCACTTACAATGGCTTTAAAATAAGAACGGATATTTAAATTATCGAGTACAAAATCGATATTAAAGGGAATTGCTGCCGATCCGATAGCCATTTGAATGCCTGATTGTTTTGCTTTTTCTAAAAAATCGTCTAAACCTGCAATTAACGTTAAATGTTTCTTATAAGCAGCTTGATATCTATGCTCTTTTTCGATAGAAATCTGATCAATCTGTTCCTGAGAGAAATGACCTATACCAAAAACACGTTCTAACAGATCTTGGTTTTTACCATACATCTGTTTTTTAACTGCATCGAAGCTAATACTTGCTCCTAAATCTTTTGTAAGTATGTTATGCCAGGCATGATTGTGGAAAGCCATATCGTTAATCATGGTCCCATTAAGATCGAAAAGAAAAGCTTTGGGTTTATTATTCGTCATGGCGGCAAAATTATCAGATTTTTTTTATGATTAAGTTAAAATATAGTTTTCAAAGAGAAAATTTAATGAATATTATTCCCTAAAGTGGTGCCAAGAATGGATAATGTGAAAAATAAATTTTCCACAACTGTAATTTTTTGGTTGTAACAGGCGTTTTCATATTTGGAAATCCGATATTCAAGCGATAGCTTGCATAGTTTTAAAATCCCGGATAAATTATTATGACTGCTGACCATCATGAAAGTGATCCCCTTATTAAGTATTTAAATGAGCTGCAGCCATTAAGAAAAGAAATAATTGAACGGATAAAAACCGAAACGTTCAAAATCTTTGTGCGTAAGAATGAAGTTTTGCCAAACCTTGGTGATGTTGGTAGCGATTGTTTATTTTTTATTGTTAAAGGTTTAGTACGGGCTTTTATAATGGATGAAGGAAAAGACATTACCGCCTGGTTAACGGATGAAAATCACCTTATTGGTAGTATTCGAAACCCGGGAACACTTATCCCAACTTATCAGGAACAATATCAGGCACTGGAAGATTCTGAACTGCTTATACTCCCATATCGTTTAATTGATGATATATATGCACAGTTTCCTGAAACCAACATTTTGGCTAGAAAATTATTGGCCATACATTACCATATGTCACAAGAGCGATCTATTTTATCGCGAATCCCTTCAGCAGAAATAAGGTATAAACAGTTTAAAATCGGGTACCCCAATATAAAGTCTAGGGTTCCTCTAAAATTTTTGGCCAGCTACCTGGGGATGCGGATCGAAACTCTAAGCAGGATCAGAAAGAAAGAAAAGGTAGAAGAAAAGGATTAATTTGCTTTCCTTTTGAAATAAAAATAACAAAGCGGGAAAAGGCAAATTAAGCCTAACAGAAAACCACCAACTGTATCGGTAAACCAATGTGCACCCAGATAAATTCGGGATGGTGCAATGGTGATCATCAAAAAGGCTGATAAATAAGTTACTATATTTCTAGTTAACTTTGGCACGTCTTTCAGCGTATTCATCAAAATAATTAAGAAGCCAAAAAAGAGGGTATAAGAAAGTACATGCCCGCTGGGATAACTCTGAAACCGGTTTACTTCCACCAGTCGCACATAAAATGCAGTAGGGCGTGGGCGGTTAATCACATTTTTTATACCCAGGATAATTAAGCCAGACAATAGCACCGTAGAAACAAATAGGCCTTCGCGTTTATACTTTTGTTGATAAAATATGGTTGCTACCACTACTACCGAAAGTAATGAATAAGGGAGCTCTCCAAAAAAACTGATGGCCAACATCAATTTATCTAACCAATCTGCATGATATTGCTGCATAAACAATGAAGTTTTAATATCAAAATCAAGTATTGGATGCTGCGCAATGAAAAAACTTAAACAAGTAAATGAAGCAATTAGTAAAATGAGTATAAAAATTAGCGTATTTCGTTTTAAAAGCATAGGTATAGGTTGATCAAAAACCAAAACTATGGATTTTATACCAATAGATGCAAAAAGTTTCAGCTTTTTAAAATGGATGCAATTTGAGATCAAAATCTCTGAAAGTGTAAATTTAAGTATAAGAAAAGCTACAAGACCAAAAATATTCATCAAGGAAATAAAACGATTCATCAAGGAAATACGCCTATCTGTATAATCCGCTATGATATGTTGAAATGATTTTTAATCTTCGAATCAGATAATAAGGATATCTATGCTTACGAGGTTGGCAGGATTAATTTCCTGCCGACTGAAGAAGCACTCCATTCGACAATTTACTCAAAAATTATACGTTTTGTATTAACGCTCCAGCCGAAGCCCCCTCCTTTAAATAAGGAAGGTGCTTAGGTTGATTAACATTGTCCCTTTCTGCCGCCAATTTTTTAAACAATTTACAACTATTCGTGGTTTTCTTTGGTATGGAGCCTAAGCCATATAAAGATGAGGATATTAAAGTGCCCCGCTTTGAAGAAAGTGCCGGTTTTTACACCACTGTACAACGGAGTAAGAACATGTCTAAAATTAGGGCAAAAAATAGCCAGCCCGAGCTGAACCTACGCAAGGCACTTTGGCGCAAACGTGTTAGGTTCAGAATACACCCTAAAAATTTTCCTGGCAAACCCGATCTGGTTATCAATAAGTACAGGCTTGCCATATTTGTGGATGGCGATTTTTGGCATGGTTACAAATGGGATGAAAAGAAATCAACTTTAAAAACAAATTCGGGTTTTTGGATTCCGAAGATTGAACGAAATATCCAACGCGACAAACATATTAACCAACAACTACATGCTCAAGGTTATACGGTAATGAGGTTTTGGGAACACGAGATAAAAGAAAGTTTAACAGCTTGTGTTAATCAGGTTTTACTTTATATCGAGGCGGCTAAATCGGCAATAATACCGCAGTTCGATGATTAGGCTGTTTATTTTACAGTAATCTGCTTCGGATCGGTAACTAAAATCTGTTTTTTGCCTTTATAATCAGATATAATTCCGGTAACACAGATTTTATTTCCCATAAACATGCTCGAAGGTTCTGAAGGGAATTTACGCTCATCTTCTTTATTAATGACTACGGTAATCAGCTCTTTTGGATAGGCGCCACCTAAATTAATTAAAGTTAATTTGTCTAAAGCCTTTGCACTGTACACCGAATCGCAAATGGTTACATTTTTGCCAATATATTGAGCAGCATCTTTGGCTAAGACTAGCGTTTGGCTCTTTGCATAAAATGCCGAGGCAATTAGCAACAAAAGGAGGGATAATTTTTTCATAGATGGGATGATTTAAATGAAAATTTAATAACGCCAAAAGCATTAGTTTAGCCTTTCAAAGTTAAGCTGAATTTGATAGAAATCAATAATTAAAACCAAACAAGCATAAATATTACATGAATTAGATTTTATGTTAACCTGAAAATTTTCTAAATTGTAAGGTAAATATTGCTAGCCAAATATTTTCTTCGCGTTGATATGAAAGTAGATTACATTGCGTTATCTGTACCCGTTTTTTTTATTCTGATCGGAATAGAATTGGCCTATAATTTTTATAAAAAATTAAATTATTATAGACTTAATGATAGTATTGCCAATTTAAGTCAGGGTATAGGGCAGCAGCTCACCGGTATTTTTATGAAAACCGCATTGTTTTTTGGTTACAAGTATATTTTTGAGCACTGGCGCTTATTTGAATTACCCAAAACTATATGGGTTTGGATACTGCTATTTATTGGCGTCGATTTTTTCTACTATTGGTTTCATCGGATGAGCCACGAAGTAAATGTTTTATGGGCAGCACATATTGTACACCACCAATCAGAAGAATACAATTTAACCGTGGCTTTACGGCAAAGCTGGTTTCAGGGGTGGTTTAGCTGGGTATTTTACCTTCCTTTGGCATTTGTTGGTTTTGATCCGATTATGTTTTTAACATTAAGTTCTTTCAATACTCTTTATCAGTTTTGGATTCACACCAGAGCCATTAAAAACATGGGTTTTTTAGAGTATATTTTTAATACACCTTCACATCATCGGGTACACCACGGCTCTAATCCAAAATATATCGATAAAAACCACGCTGGTACATTGATTATCTGGGACCGCTTTTTTGGTACTTTTCAGAAAGAAGAAGAAGAGGTTTATTATGGTATCACCAAACCTTTGGCCAGCTGGAATCCCGTTTGGGCAAACCTTCATTATTGGGATGACCTGGTTAAAACAGCAAAGCAATCACCTAAATTAAGTGATAAGGTTAAAGTTTTTCTTAAGCCTCCAGGCTGGTTTCCAGCACATCTGGGTGGATTTCAAAATGCGCCCGAAATAAATGTAGAAACCTATAAAAAGTATAATCCAGTTTATCAATCAAAGTTAACGGGTTATGTTCTGATTCAGTTTTTAATTGCTTTAACTGCAGGTTCTGCTATATTATTTTCTTACCATGAAATGGAAACCATTCCTTTAGTTGCTGGATCTATTTTTACCATATTTACATTAATTACCTGTGGTGCATTATTAGAACAACAGACATGGCAAATTAGGTTCGAGTATTTTAGGTTGCTGTTTGGTGTTTTGCTCGTTTTATTTTTGAAATTCCCGATTGGATATCAAGTAATTTTTGCGGCTATCCAGTTAATATCCGTAATTTGGTTTTTTAATTTGCAAAAGGCAAATCCTAATCCTGATGAAGACTAAGCTATTTTCATTTATATTTTTCCTCGTATTTGTAATTCAGCTATATGCCGAATATGCCAATAATATTGAGCTCCGAAATTTCTCTAAGCCATTAATTGTGCTGGTACTTTTGGTATGGCTTTATCTCAGCACAAACTTGAAAGGGCGTTTCCACAAGAGAATTTTCATTGGATTAATTTTTGCTTGGACTGGTGATATTTTGCTGATGTTTCAAAGCGGTAAACCAAGTTTTTTTATATATGGGTTAATCGCCTTTGTGGTCTGCCATATTTTTTACATCAGGGCATTTACACTTGATCATAGATCGAATCCCAACCACAAAACGCCTTATTTTTTGTGGGCCGTAGGCGCTTTTGCCATTTTTTGCTCAGGTCTGTTTTTTTATCTGCAGCCAAAACTGGGAGCTATGCAATTCCCCGTTTTAATGTATGCCATTATTATCACGGTTATGGCTATTATGGCTGTTAACCGATATGGGAAAGTGAATATTTTCAGCTTTAAACTCATTCTATATGGTGCGTTGTTTTTCTTATTGTCTGATAGTGTGTTGGCCGTGAATAAATTTGCTCAGCCCATTCCACAAAGTGGAGCTTTAATTATGGCAACCTACATGATTGCGCAGTATCTGATCGTTTATGGAACAATTTCGCGGCAGTTAGTGGTTACAAGAACTGAAGTATAACAGATTTATATAAGCCATTTAATTTTTGAAGTTTTAGAAAAGTAGGTTTCTACGGTAATAGGTTGCAGCAGTCTAGCTCTAGTTCCAATCTTTTTAATGCTGCGCTAAAAAGGTAAGTTACTGGAAATTAAAAAGGATTACCACTTGATCAGGTTTTATAGAACTTTGCACAGTTGAAACAAGCAAAATATAAAACGGTGTTAGTGCTTGAGCGCTTAAACCCTCCACCTTATCACCCTCTACCTTCCACCTTTCTTTTCCTTGTCTAAAACTGTAAAAGTTTGCACCAGCCTTTCTCCGTTTTCATCAACCAGGGTTAAAGTATGTTTACCGGGCGGTGGACTAATGGCCAGTTGATGAAAATTAGTAGTAGTGCTAACATATTCATTATCAATGTGCCAATATATTTTAGAAGCTGAATTTCTGTGGGCTGCATTAATCACAATTTTGCCTCTTGTTCCATCTAGTTCTAAAGGAATGTAAACTATTGCATTGTTTTTCGGGTAAATTACCTCCATTACACTATTTCCCCCCGCAAAGTCGCAGCCATCTTTAAAAGGAGGGAGGGATTTATAGTCGCTATTCTTTATTTTGTAATAATACTCCATTGCTGGCGGTAAAATAAACCAGCTTTTGTGCTGCATATGGGTTATGCTTTCACATTGGTCGCTAACCCTAAAAGTACCTGTTCTATCCAAATGGACCAATTTATGGAAAGGACAGACGGCAGTTTTCTCTCCTGCAACCGGCACTAGTTCTTCTGTCACGTTTGTACAGTATTCTCCGGCTTTGTAACCGCTCTGTTTGCATATTTTTATCTTTTTAAGTTTGGTGACTGGTGTTGT
The DNA here is from genome assembly GCF_049913135.1 of Pedobacter sp. R-06. NCBI lineage: Bacteria > Pseudomonadati > Bacteroidota > Sphingobacteriia > Sphingobacteriales > Sphingobacteriaceae > Pedobacter > Pedobacter sp. R-06. The sequence goes on from NZ_CP183977.1 coordinate 2,051,729, forward strand.
GAACCATTTTCCATTAGGCAATAATCTAAAAATATCAAATAGAACGGGAGCAGCTGCTTCAATCCCTACCAGGCCAGGTCTTCCTTCTCCATCGGCATTACCTACCCAAACACAAACCACATAATTTGGCGTTAAGCCAACGGCCCAGGCATCGCGAAAACCAAAACTCGTTCCTGTTTTCCAGGCAATTCTTTGCGATGAAGAAAATTGCTCCCATAAACCTTCATCACCAGGTCGCATTACCTCTTCCATTGCATTAAAAGTAGCCCAAATCGAGCCATGGTCTAAAAAGGAAGTACGTTGATAATCTTTTTCATCTTTATTTTCGCTATTGAAATAGCTTGCAGGTTTATAATCTTCAGGGTTATACAAACCTTTATAGGTATTGAAATGGTTCAATGTGCGCACCATGCCCATGTAGGTGTTGGCCAAATCCCACATCGTAACTTCGCTACCGCCTAAAATTAACGACAAACCATAATGATCTGCTGGTTGGTTAAGTGTTCCTATTCCCAGTTTTTTTAGTTTATCGTAAAAGCGTTCGTATTTGTATTGCTGCAGCATTTTCACTGCAGGGATGTTTAAGGAGCGGCTCAGCGCTTTATCGGCAGCAATGGCACCATCATAGCCCAAGTCGTAATTTTGAGGCGAATAACCTGCTATTTGAGTTGGAATATCGGGAACTAAGGTGTGTGGTAATATAAAGCCATCATTCATCATACTGGCATAAAGCAAAGGTTTTAAGGTACTGCCAGGACTTCGTGGCGCTTTAATCATATCCACGTGACTTTGTAGGTTGGCATTTTCCGGCTGATAGATATTACCCACATAACTTACTACTTCACCGCTTTTGGCATCGAGTACCAGCGCCGAAATATTATTGATGTCGTTTGCCCGGTAACGGTTATTGTACCGTTTTAATATAGAATTAACTTTTAGTTGGATATTTTCATCCAGTGTAGAAGTAATTCTGGTAGAGGGGATTTTAAGACTTGCTCGTTCTACTTTAAAACGGTTCAACAGATGCGGCGCATTCTGAGGCAGGGGCATAGGTTTGCCTGGAACCGGCTCTAGCTTAGCTAAATTAGCGGTTGCCTGATCGATGTATTTTAGTTTAGCCAGCTTATCTAATAAATCGTTTCTTTTTTTTATTAATCTTGTCGAGTTTTTACCCGGATGAACCAAAGAAGGGCTATTAGGCAATACAGCCAATGTTGCCATTTCACCCCACGAGAGGGTTTTGGCATTGCGGCCATAATATCGCCAACTTGCTGCTTCTAAACCCACAACATTACTGCCGAATGGTGCATTTGCCGCGTAAAGGCCTATAATTTCCTCTTTTGAATATTTTGTTTCCAAGCGCATGGCTAAAATTACTTCCAGTAACTTCTGCCAAACGGTTCGGTCTTGTTTTCGCGATAAACGGACTACCTGCATGGTTAATGTGCTGCCGCCACTTACCACACTCTTTGCCTTCCAATTTTGCCGCATAGCCCTGCTCATGGCCAAAAAATCGATGCCAAAATGGCTATAGAACCGCTTATCCTCGAAAGCAATAATACAATCCTTAAATTTTACGGGTACGCTATCTGCAACAGGGAATCGCCATTGTCCATCGCTGGCAATGGCCGCACTTAATAAATTACCATTGCGGGCCTCAATTACAAATGATGTAGGTGTTTTAAACAGTTTTGAGGGTAACGAAAAAAGAAAAGCCAAAAGCAGGACAAAGCAGATGAGATCGGAAATGAGGAAAGCTTTTGGGATTTTGTTCATTTAATTATTAACTCTAGTCTTAGCGTCTCGCTAAGACATTTATTATATATTTTTTCCGAAAGTAGTAGCACGACGCTATCACTAGATACTGGACATTTATTATTTCAAAATATTAAAAAGTTATTCAATAATAATAAGATCGATTTGTCCCTTTCTAATTTGATAATAATCGCCTGCACTACTGTTAATCCAATCTTCTTCTTTTTCTACAAAGCCTGCCTTCACAGGATTTTGGTGGATATAATTTAAACGCTGGTCTAAAATTTCATTAATATCGAGTTCTATGGGGTGACTGTGCTGTTGCCAAAATTGAAAATCTTTATTTCTTTCATTTTGATTTCCTAATTTTTTCATAATGTCTAACATCCATGATTTTCTGCTTTCAGTATAGCTATTCTCAATTACTTTTCTTAAATGTCTCGAAGTAAAACTTTTAAAATCTCGTACAATGTCAGATAAAATTCCACCATCTTCAGTTCCAATAATTAAATGAATGTGATTTGTCATAATGCAATAGGCATATAATTCTAATCCTTTTTGTTTTTGACAAAACCTTAAACTATCATAAATAATGTCAACGTATTCTTGCCTTGTAAATACGTCAATCCAATCTACAACGGTGAAAGTCACAAAATGGAGTTTAGTATTATCATGAAATTTGTACTTTCTTCCCATTTTTATTTTACAAAAAATATCTAGTCTTAGCGTCTCGCTAAGACTCTCGTCAGTATTAATCTACTCAACATTAATGTATTTATAGGTCGTAGCGAGACGCTACGACCAGTATCTGCAATTTACACCAATCCCTTACTTCACTACCTGTACCCATTTGCCAGCTTCAGTTGCCGAAATATCATTATTGTACATCGCTTCGCATTGAACGGCCGATAGATAATATTTGCCCAGATAAGATGCGTTAAGCAACACTTTATAAACCAAACTTTCACCTTCCCTTACATTAAAATAGGTGAAAACACGGTCATCTCTGATATCCTGGTAAGTAAAAGGAGATGAGGCTAAAATGCTCTGATTATCGTTAACGCGGGTATTGATGATTTCCCAACCTGAAGGGAAAATCTGTGTTAGCGCCATTTGTTCATAATAACCCATTCTGCCAGGATTTTTTACGGTTACCTCTGCATAAAAATCTGTTCCCTGTTTTAAAGTAGTTGGATCTAAAACTTTACCGTTTAAACGTTTGTAAGTCACGCTCATATCCAATACTTCTGGGCGGTTTGGTAAGAAATTGTTCTGACCAGCAATTGGCTGTCCTTCTAAAACCAAACGAACAAATAATACATTATTGCCATTATTGGCAACAGAAGCTGTATTTCCTTTAAAGCTTACAGGCGTACTGTTGATGTATTGATTTGAATTTACAGGTGCTGATTTTCCATCCAACACATACTGATATTGCAGTTTATTTGCCGATTGGTTTGAACCACAGAATTTGGCAATAGCCAACAAACTATAAGCGGTCGTTTGTGTGCTGTACCAGGTGTTTTCGCCAAGTTTAGCAGCTAAAGGTTGTAGTAAACCCGCGGCTTTTGCTTTCTGACCAAGTAAGGTCAGCGTTTCTAAAATCATGGCTTCATCACGTACGTCAGAGCCATAAGTTCCACCCAATTGTTTGTAAACCTGAATGGATGTATCTAAACCTCTGATCATATTTTGAGCAACATCATTTTGTCCGGCCAGTTTATAAGCAGCTGCCAATCGCCATTTTGCAGCAATTGATAAATATTCAAAAGCTTTTAAACGGTTCATTGCTGCCATTTCGGGTTTTTTAGCTAATGCAAGCATGTACAAACGATAGGCCTGAGACAAATCTCCACCGTAAAAATTATTGCTGTTTGGTGCCCAATTTGTCGCTTTTGATTTTTGGTAACGCAACAGTTCATCCAAAAGGCCAACAGGAAGGGTATAACCAGCATTTTGTGCTTCAATTAGGAAATGTCCGGCATAATTGCTTCCCCATTCATCAGAAGTACCCTCGCCAGGCCAGTACGACAAGCCTCCATCTGTAGTTTGGAAACCTTTTAGCCTGTTTATACCAGCCTTAATGTTTTTCTCTGTTGTGGCTTTTTGTTGTTCATTCAACGGACTTAATCTATCCAAGAAGAGCTGAGGAAATATACCCGAAGTAGTTTGCTCGATACAGCCATGCGGATATTGGATGAGGTAACTTAATCTTTTACCAAGGTTGATCGCGGGGATAGAAGAGACCTCGAGTGAACCTGAATTTGTACCCGCCATACCAATTGGCAAATAGTTTACAGCCCATTTAGTATGCGGCTGAACCGTTGCAGATACCACATTGGTTACATATGGGTTTGGATTTCTGATATCCATCTCCACATCATAAACTGTTTTCTCAGCTCCACTTTGTGCAATCACTTTTACTTTGGCAATACCCACCGTGTTTGGCGCCTTCACTTCGAAATAGGTCATCTGTTCGCCTGTTTGTTTGTAGTAAAGCTGTTGTTTGTTACTGCCTTGAACAATTAAATTACTTGCCTGGAGTTGTACTGATACATTTTTAAGGTTATTCTCTGTGGCAAAAACAGTTACCGGTAAGGTGAAACTTTCTCCCGGACCGATAACCCTTGGCAAAGTAGCTAAAACCATTAACGGCTTTTTAACCTGAACCGATTTTTCGGTAAAACCATACGCAGCATCCTGTCCGGCAACTACCATAGCCCTTACTGCACCAATGTACTGTGGTAATTTAAATTTGTGTGTTTTACTTTCGCCTTTGCCAATGGTAAATGGCCCCATAAATTTAACCACCGCTTTAAAACGGTTGGCTTTTGCAGGATTTAAGTTCTTGTTGATGCTACCATCACCACCAATGCTTAAAATGCGCTCTAAATTTCCTCCCCATGCGCCTAACACATAGTCGAATAAATCCCATGTTTTTACGCCTAAACCTTCGCGGGCATAAAATGCACCATGTGGATCGGGTGTTTTAAAACGTGTTAAGTCTAATAAACCTTCATCTACGAGGGCGATGGTATAGGTCATTGCTTTGCCGTTCTGCTCACCAACAGTGATGGTGTTTTCGGTTTCAGGCTTGATTTTATCCAACATTTTTATGGTTGGTTTTAAGATCGTTTGCGGATCTTCAACCGAAAGTGGAATAGCACCATACATTCTAATTGGTAAATCGTTAACCGTCTGTGCATGCGGTTGCAATAAAGTAATATTGGCAAAAACATTAGGCGCCATTTCTTTCTCGGCTTTAAACTTAAATTGCGTTTGTCCGGCTTTGGTATCTACCCAGAAGGTTTTTAATACCCGGCTTCCATTTTCAATGGAGATTAATGCTCTACCGTTTTTACCAGTTGGGATGGTTAAAGTAATGTCTTCTCCAACGGTAAATTTTTCCTTATTAGCAGTGAAAGATAACATAGATGCCTCAGTTGGGTTGCTGCCCTGTTCGCGCTGTGCCCAGCCCGGCCAATCTACATAAACAGACGTTCCGGTAACGTGCCCACCATTAACATCGCGTACTAAAATCAAATAACGGCCCCATTCTGGTTCATCAACGCGTAAATTCCAACTTCCTTTTCCGTTGAACAAGTTTACCTGATGGCTTTCAACTAATTTGTTGTATTGGTTTTGGGTAAAGTTGGCGTAGGTATATTGATCATCCTGTTCCCACCACCAACGCCATTGTGTTTTATATAATTCTACCTGGACGGTTTTAGTTCCGCTCAACAGTTTTCCATCGGTATTTACATTTACAATTTCGATTTTATGCTCTTTACCAGTAACCAGCATACCACTTAAACGGTCACCTTTTTCTGGTCGGATGCCCAAATAACTGCTGTATACATGATAAGGTATGCTAAAATTATCGATGCTGAAATTACCTCCTCGTTCGAAAACTTTGGTCGTAAAGTTTGCCCTCAACACGCCAGGAGCGGTATTATTCTCATTGAGATTGGTGTTAATCTGAGCTGTACCGTTCTGGTTTAAAGTACCTTCGAAAATGGTTTTAACCTGCGATTCGAAGTTAACCGTTGGGTTATCGAAACTAAAGCCCTCAAAACCCTTAAATTTGGTTTCCGTAGTGTTTAAGTTTACATCAACCTTAGCTTTTAAATTTTGTGCAACGGCACCGAATAGCCATTTGGCCGATAGGGTAGCGGCTGATGTTCCAGCGCTTAAATATGTTCTATTGCCAACGTTGAAATCAATTTTCAAACGGTTTGGCATTACGGTTTCAATTTTTAAGGTTTTGGTAAATGTAGCACCACCTGCTTTAACTTTCGCCATCCAGTTACCAGTAGGTGCTGTACTTTCAGTGGCGGTTTTAAAGGTGTAGAACCCATTTAAAGGTTTGCCATTAATCAATCTTTTATAAAGCTGACCTTTCGGGTTATAGAACTCCATGGTTACCGGATAATTGGCAGGGAGTTTTTTTAGTTTGTCTTCCAGCACGAAAGAAACAAATAAACTGTCGCCTGGTCGCCAAACGCCACGCTCGCCATAAATAAAGCCTTTTAAGCCACTTTGAACTACATCACCGCCCACATCGAAGCGGCTTAGCGGAAGTGAACTTCCATCGTCTAATTTAAGGTAGCCACGTTCTGAACCATTTTTAGCGATCAATAAGAAAGGCTGACGTTTCAGGTCAAAACTTGCAAAACCATCACCATCAGTTTTAGTAGTGAATATGATCTGTTTCTGATAATCCATCAACTCCAGGTTTACCCCACTCAATGGTTTTGCCGTCAATAGATCTGTTGCAACAATAAGCATACTGTTATCGTTACCACGTTTGGCTACCAAGCCAATATTCGAAGCAATTAAGTTTCTACTGGCCCAGCGCTGGTTAGTATAAAATGATGGTGTACATGGATTGTCTTTATCATTCCACCTGTAATTTTGCGGATAATAATTATTATAACGCTGCCAAAAATCATCGTCCTCATCAATTTTTTCACCATAACCTTCGTAATCTCCATATTCGGCTTCTTCATCACTACCATCGGCTTTTTCTTCCCCGGTTTTACAGTTGTAGGCATTGTATTCCTGTCTGAAAGCAATCGTAACGCGGTACATGGCACCTGGTTCTGTACGGATCATTTTATCAAGATCGAGGGTAAAACGATTCTTTTTATGAAGGTTAAGTGCCTTATCTTCATCTAATCTTACCGTTTTTTGCAGAATAGGTTTTGCCACCCTACGCAATTCGTTACCATCTTTATAACTATTAGTCTGAAAAAACTGCGGTATGTTGTTTTCATAAATTTTGATCACAGTAACATCAACAGCCTTTAAATTAATCGCTTCGAAAGGTAAAACCAGCTTTCCGGAGTTCGGTAAAATTGTACCCGCACCTGCAATGGTCACCGCTGGTAATTTATCCTCGAAAACAAGATTGGCTACTTTACCGTTTGGAAGTGTTTTCGCATTGATGTTTTCAACCCCTGCATTTACACTTAAAGTATAATTGCCTTTAAGTTCTTCGGCAGCATAAACTTTAACCTGACTGGCATCAATGGTATACCTTAAGTCGCTCAGATTGCCAAGCGTAATCATACCCGTTAAATCCTGTCCTACTCCAATTGGTTCAGAAAACTGTACCAATGCATAGTCTTCTTCGCCCTGAATAGCCTTCATGTCCAGGATTTCGAATTTATTTATCGCCGGAACACGGATTTCTACTTCTCCTTTTTGCTCTGCATCAATGGCATCGCCATCCCAATCTATTTTTAAATTTTGGTCGTTTCCAGTCTTTTTTATGCTGTCGATGGTAAATTTCGAGGTGTTTTTTGCCGGATCGTGCTGCCATTTGATTTTTAACTTTTGGTCAAAATCTAAAGAAATCGTTTTCTCTATTTTACTGGTTTCTTCCACATCAGCAGTAGCCACCTCGCCGGTTAATTTCATGTAATCCATCGCAGTATTGTTCTGCGAAACCAATCCGTTTTGAGAAAGCATCATTCCGGGGGTAATTACTTTAAATTCAAAGTCGAAATCTTCAAGGCCTTTTTCTGTGGCAGAAACCTCCGAAAGTTTGAATGTGGCTTCGTAGTTTTTGCCAGGTTTGAGATTTTCATCAGGTCTAAACTCAACCGTCTGCGGATCTATCCAATAGGTTTTGCCCGAGATAGAAGGGGAGAAGTCGAAAAGTTCGCGTGAATCTGCTTTGCCCAGGTCCTGCATACCTGTTGCCGCATTGGCTAAATGAACTCTGATAAAACTCTTTTTGGAAATGGTTCCAGAGGTATAGGCTTCGATATATTTTGCATAAGCCTGATTTTCTTCATGATTTTTTTTCTTTCTATTGAAATAGATGAATACAATTGCCGCTATAGAAATAGCAAGCAATCCGATAAAGATAAATTTCTTTTTAGAGGAGGATTGGTAGGTAGATGGTTGTTCCATGTTTGAAATTCGTTAAGATAAATGGAAATATAATGGTGCGGTAAAAGCAATAGATGTGCCGCAATTTATCCTTTGCAACCGAAACCCTATATTTCATCCGAAAATTAACTAAAATTCACGTTAAAATAAATTATGTTGAAAATTAACGCTTAGGGTTTGTTCCTTTGCATGGTTTTGGATAAGTTTACAATATTAACCCCAATAGAACCAGATATGATAAAGAAACTCTTGATTTTTTCGAGCCTGTTAATTTCGGCCAGTTTTTGTTTTGCCCAAAAAACTGAAGTAGAAGATGCCGTAAGCAAACTAACCAAACTAATGGTTACACCTGATAGTTTGGCGCTTGATAAAATAATTTTGAATAACCTGAGCTACGGGCATTCGAGTGGAAAGATTCAAACCAAGCAGGAATTTATGCATTCATTACTTTCTGGAGAATCTGATTTTGTGGATATTAATTTAACTGATCAGACTGTTGTAGTTCAAAACAAAACAGCTTTGGTTCGTCATACTCTAAATGCCAAAACAAATGATAAAAATGTGCCAGGAAATGTGAAATTGTATATTCTTTTAATCTGGAGTAAAGAAAAGTCTGGCTGGAAATTAATTGGAAGACAAGCGGTTAAAGTGCCTTAGTTGAGTCCCTAGTCTTAAGTTCTAAGTCGGTAGTCAAAGACTCTAGACTAAGGACTTAAGACCCATGACTACTTTATCATCACCCCAGGTCTGTTTACCAAGGGAATTTTAATCAGATTAGAATCGATGATGCTTTCAGGCAAGAAAATGAATTTCTTATCGTAAATAGTGCTACCAATGTAATAGCTTAGCCAATATTCGTTAGTTAAGCCGAAAACTTCAGGATCTATGGCTTCCACTCCTGCAAAAGAATTTGCTTCCATGTCGCCTACAAAATGCCTTAAAACAGAAGTTTTTACCTGCTTTCCATCTTTTTCTCCATAACCTTTAGAGCTGATCAATACATTGGTTATCGGTTCGTTTTTTAAATTAACGAGATAAACCGTCCAGCTTTTTACTTCAGGTGTTTCGCCCATCAATACCACGGCCATTGCAATATCTTCGACTGTATTTTCTGGTAAATCTGCTTTCAATTGGTTTAACTGTTTAAACTGCTTAATCGGTTAACTGTATAATTTATTTTAGAATGATAGAATCCTACCATCCTAAAATCATTTAATCCTGGCCTATTTTTTCTTCGCTACAGCCTTTTTAGCTGGGGCTTTTTTCTTTGCCGGTGCTTTTTTCTTCGTTTCGAAAGCGTTAGGTACCTGCTCTACAATCATTTTTTTAACTACTTCCAGATCAATATCAACCAATTCTTCTGGTGTATATTTTTGCTTGGTAGACTCGTTATTCCTTAATTTAAGCATCAACTTGCCGAAACGGATAAATGGTCCCCAACGGCCATTTTCGATAGAAATTTTTTCAGCATCCCAGGTTTTAATGTATCTGTTGGCCTCTTTTTCTACTTTTTTGCCGATTAAGGTATTAATATCTTCTTGTGTTAAATTGTCGAAATCGTATCCTTTTGCAGGAATATTGATGAAGAGATCGTTCCATTTGATAAACGGGCCAAAGCGGCCTTTGCCTTTGGTTACTCCTAAGCCTTCGTAAAAAGCAATAGGCGCATCGGCATCCATTTTCTCCCTGATAATTTCAACTGCTCTTTCATAAGTTACCGATAAAGGTTCTTCGTTTTTAGGAAGTGAGATAAAACTTTCGCCCCATTTAACATATGGACCAAAACGGCCGACACCAATCATTACTTCTTTTCCTTCAAAATCAGGAAGTTGAAAAGGAAGTTTAAACAGCTCCAGGGCATCATCTAAAGTAATGGTTGCAACAGATTGAGTCCGCATTAAGCTGGCATAACGAGGTTTTTCCTCTTCATCAAGCTCTCCAATCTGAACCAATGGTCCAAATTTACCAACCTTGGTATATACATTTTTGCCAGTAGCAGGGTCTAAGCCCAATAAACGCTCGCCAGTGGCACGTTCTGCCGTTTCAAGTGTCGTTTCTACTTCGGTATGAAATGGATTATAGAACGAGTGTAGCATTTTAGTCCACTCTTGTAAACCTTGCGCAATCTCATCAAATTCTTTCTCCACCTTTGCGGTGAAGTTAAAATCGACAATGCCTTTGAAATGTTCTACCAGGAAATCATTTACTACCTCACCAATATCGGTAGGGAAGAGTTTTGATTTCTCAGCGCCGGTAATTTCTGATTTTATTTCTTTTTTTACTTGTCCATCGGCTAAAATGATAGATGTAAACTTACGTTGTTTGCCATCTCGATCTTCTTTAACCACATAACCACGGTTTTGTACTGTAGAAATGGTTGGTGCATAAGTAGACGGGCGGCCAATGCCCAGTTCTTCTAGTTTTTTAACCAAACTGGCCTCTGTATATCTTGCCGGCGGACGCGAATAACGCTCGGTTGCCTGCATTTCTTTTAAAAATAGTTCTTGTCCCTTGCTTAATGGAGGTAAAATTGCACCACCTTCTTTTTCTTCGTTTTCTTCATCATCAGTGGATTCCAGATAAACTTTTAAGAAACCGTCAAATTTTAATACCTCACCTTCAGCAACCAAGTGTTCTTTTCGGGTTGATGCAGTAATCTGAGCGGTTGTTTTTTCGAATAACGCTTCGCTCATTTGTGAAGCAATAGATCGTTTCCAGATTAAATCGTATAAACGTTTTTCTGAAATATCGCCGTCAACACTATGTCTGTCGAAATAAGTAGGGCGGATGGCTTCGTGCGCTTCCTGGGCGCCGGCCGATTTTGTTTTATAAACGCGGTGTTGGTGGTATTTATCGCCGTAAGCAGATTTAATTTCAGCAGCAGCAGCATTTAATGCCGTTTCTGATAAGTTTACAGAGTCTGTTCTCATGTAGGTAATCTTACCTGCTTCGTACAGTCTTTGTGCAACCTGCATGGTTCTGGCTACCGAAAATCCTAATTTTCTCGAAGCTTCTTGTTGTAAAGTTGAGGTGGTGAACGGGGCAGCAGGATTACGTTTTGCCGGCCTGGTTTCTAAACTGGTAATGTCGAACTTAGCATTTACACAGTCTTGAAGAAATTTTTCAGCATCAGCCTCATTTTCGAATCGCTGAGGCAATTCTGCCTTTACAATTTCTCTTCCTTTACCTGTAGAGAATTGAGCAGTGATTTTATAGGCAGCAGCTGCATTAAAGTTTAAAACTTCTCTTTCTCTATCAACAATTAAACGCACGGCAACTGATTGTACGCGGCCTGCAGATAATGATGGTTTTACCTTTTTCCATAAAACAGGAGAAAGTTCGAAACCCACCAACCGATCTAATACACGGCGTGCCTGTTGGGCATTTACCAGATTATAGTCAATTCCCCGTGGACTATCGATAGCTTTTAAAATTGCTGGTTTGGTAATTTCATGAAAAACGATGCGTTTTGTTTTCTCCACTTTTAGGCCTAAAGTTTCGAATAAGTGCCAGGAAATAGCTTCCCCCTCACGGTCCTCATCGGATGCTAGCCATACCATTTCGGCTTCTTTAGCTAGTTTTTTTAACTCGGCGACAATGTTTTTCTTGTCGGCGGGTACCTCGTATGTCTGCGCAAAATTATTTTTTATATCAATGGCCATGTCACCTTTAACTAAATCGCGGATGTGACCGTAGCTAGATTTTACAAGAAAATCTTTGCCTAGGTAGCCTTCTATAGTTTTAGCTTTTGCGGGTGACTCGACGATTAATAAATTTTTGGCCATGAAATACGTTTTTGTGCAAATAAAGCTATAATTAAAGCATAAATCCAAACCTGAGGAGAATTTAATACATTTTTTTTCTGAAAGGTTGTCAAAATATGTTGATTTCCTGGAGAATTTTAATGTGGTTTTAATTGTTTTGTTTTTGAAAAGCAATAGCAATGCTATAATGCTATTAGGCTAAGGTTGGTCCCGCCCCCGTTTCTGCCGATGGAAAATCAGCATCTCACTTCGGTCGGGTTTAGGTGGCTTGTGTAGTAATGCTATTTAGGTTTTAATGGCGTTGTGCCAAGCTGAAGGCGCAAAATGGCATCAGGCTTTGTTAATTAAACCAGATAGAGCGGAATAGCCCACAGCGTAGCGAGGACTATAAGCGATAGCTGGGCGGTAAACCACCAAGAACCACTGCCTTCCATTTCCCAATCAAAAAAAAGACTTTTCATTTGAGCGATGAAATACCTGCTTTCATTTTCAAACTCAAAACCTTAAGCGCTTTAACTATCCATATCCCATAATTTACAACAACGTTACGTTAACACAACCTATTTGTGACTATATTCGTATATAAAAATAAAACAACGATGATCAGCACAATTTTAATCCTATTAAACTTATTGGTATCCCCACCAAAAAATGTTTACGATTTTAGCTTTAAAACCATTGATGGTAAAGAAATTAAACTATCGAAATTTAAAGGCAAAAAAATCTTAATTGTTAACACGGCTTCTAAATGTGGTTTTACCCCACAATATGAAGATTTAGAAAAACTTCAAAAGCAATATGGCAAAAAGGTAGTATTAATTGGTTTCCCTGCGGGTAACTTTGGTGGACAGGAGTTTTCTACCAATGCAGAGATTAAAGAGTTTTGTACCGGAAAGTACAATGTATCGTTTTTGCTTGCCGAGAAAAGCAGTGTTAAAGGTGATGATATCAGTCCATTGTTTAAGTACTTAACTTCTCAGACCAATACGGAAGAGCAGGGTGATATTAAATGGAACTTTGAGAAATTCTTAATCAACGAAAAAGGAGAATTGGTACACCGTTTCCGTTCTAAAACAAAACCTACTGACGAAGCGATTGTAAAGAACTTATAAAGCTTAGCGTTTAGGGGTTAGCGTTTAAATACTAACCTCTAAACCCTAAACTGTTGCATCTTTTTTTTAACCTAGTTCTTCTCCAAAACAGTTTTCCAAACTAAAGCACTTAGTGCGGCACCAATAATCGGCGCTACAATAAACAGCCAAACCTGGCTTAAGGCTTCTCCACCAACCAAAAGTGCGGGGCCGATGCTTCTTGCCGGATTTACGGATACTCCAGTTACAGGAATGCCAACAATATGGATCAGCGTTAAACTTAAGCCAATTGCAAGTCCTGCAAAGCCGCCGTTGATATTTTTAGTAGAGGTTGAGCCAAAAATGACCAGTAAGAAAATAAAGGTGAGTACAATTTCGGCAATAAAGCCAGCGTGTAAGCTGTAATGCTGTGGAGATAGTGCTCCAAAACCATTTTGCCCTAATCCATTTGTTGCCAAAGAATATTCAGCTTTCCCCGATGCGATTTGCAGTAAAATAAATGCGCCTGCAATGCCACCTAATACCTGTGCCACAATGTAATAAGCGGCTTCTGCAATTTTCATCCGGCCAGCGATTACCATTCCGATTGAAATTGCAGGATTAATATGACAGCCTGAAATGTGCCCAATAGCATAAGCCATGGCCGTAACTGATAAGCCAAAGGCAAAAGATATGCCTAATAAGCCGACGCCGGTTGTGCCATTTGCGCCAGCTATAACCGCGCTACCACAACCCATTAAAACCAACACGAGCGTGCCTAGAAATTCGGCACTGAATTTAGAAAGTTTACTTGTCTCCATATAATTTATTATTTAAAGGTTTAAATATTATATCAGGATGATTGTCAATCGAATATAACTAAAATTTAGAATATAAAATGCTGGTGTTTTAGCCTGATTGAATTACGAAATTTTAGACAAGAGAAAGGGGCTTAAATCCATAAGCCCCAATAAACCAAACAAACTATTTATGAAGTTTATATAAAACCCATATCTGAATAAAATGTTTTTATGAAAATTAAATTATTTATAATTTTTGCGGATAATTATGGTTTTGTCAAGTCAATTGCCATTTATTGATCATAATAAGCCCTACTGTAACTAAATTAATAGAAAACAGCCAGCTGTTTTTGACTTTAGGATGTTAAAATAGGTTGAGTTGTTCTGGCTGGTATAGGTTAGGGTCGAAATTGTAAGTTTCGGGGATGTTTTGAGCATTGCTTACGTAATACAGCTCTGTTTCCTCATATCTTGAAGCTACTTTAACAAAAGTATTGCCAGCAACATTTTTAAAAAGATTTTCAACCAGCTCCGGGTCGTTATTATCTTTTGATAAGTGGCTCAATAACAAATGACTCATGTACGGTGCTTTATGGTTGATGAAAAGCTCCAGCGCCTGTGCGTTACTTAAGTGACCGTGACCACTTGTGATCCTCCTCTTTAAAAAATAAGGGTATCGGCCATTTTCCAGCATCTCTGTATCGTAATTAGCTTCTAGGAAAGCGGCATGGCAATTTTTGAAATGGGTAATTAAACGATCACATACCGAGCCTATATCTGTAAAAACACCTACTCTCACCTCGTTACATTCAATAGTAAAACTATAAGGATCAGCTGCATCGTGAAATTTAGAAAAGGCAGAAATTTTTAAGTTGCCAATCTGAATGTGTTGCAAATGATTTAATGAAAAGGTGTTGTTTGCATCCAAAACTAACCGACTACTTTTTAGGGTAGCTGTGCTAATGTAAACTGGAAGTTTATGTTTTTTAGCAAAAACCGCTAGCCCCTTAATGTGGTCGCTATGTTCGTGCGAGATAAAAATGGCTTTTACTTTACTAATTGATAAACCCAAACGATTCATCCGTGTTTCAATCTCTTTACAGGTTAGGCCAACATCAATCAAAATTGCTTCATTGTCATTACCTACATAGTAACAATTACCATTACTGCCCGAATTAATTGATGTAAAATATAGTGCCATTTTCAGCCTGCAAGATAAGGCTTATTTGGCGAAGGAAAAAGGAAAACTATACTCTTGTGCCATTGTGTTCTACCAGGCGCGAAAGGAGGGGCAGGAAAGCCTGGATTAAGTTGATTTCTTCCGAAGAGAAGATTTTTTCCATCGTTTGCGCCAGCCATTCTTCTTTTATTTTTCTGCTGGCAATAATGTGTTTTTCACCAAGCTTGGTTAAGCCGATAAAAACCTTTCGTTTATCTTCTTTGCTTGGAAAGCGTTCCACGCATTTGGCATCAAACAAGCGGTTGATGATCTGCGAAATAGCCTGTTTTGATACTCTTTCCATATCCGCCAGCTCTGTAGATAACATTTTGCCGTGTTGTTCGAGGAGCGACATGGTTAACAGTTCAGCGTTACTAAAGTCTGAACTTACGTTCTGTTTGCGTAGCTGTCTGGTTAAGCGGGTAACAGTGCTTCTTAGTTTTGCAGCAATATCTTGTGTTTGCGTAGGCATCTTAATGGTAAATAAACTTTACAAATATAAGCTTTTAATTTTATAGATAAACTAATTCGTGGGTTTGTTTTGCTTGAAATGTGATCCTGTTATGATAAAACTTTATGTTTTTGGTTTTTTGATTTGAGTTTAGTTTTGTACTTTTGTAAAGTTACTTTACTATTTTAAACATGAGTATTTTTCGTTCGCTAAGGCACTACAATTACAGGTTATTTTTTACAGGTCAGGCTATTTCATTAATTGGTACATGGATGCAACGTGTAGCCATCAGCTGGTTGGTATATCGTTTAACAGGATCGGCTTTTTTGCTGGGATTGATTACTTTTTTGAGTTTAATCCCTTCGCTGGTACTAGCACCATATGCTGGGAGCTATGTAGATAGGCATAATAAGTATAAGATATTGGTGATTACCCAGGTGATCCTGATGCTGCAGGCTGGTGCGCTGGCCTTGATGATCTGGTTTAAAGTGTACGATATGTTCTGGATTGCAGCACTTTCGCTGGTTCAGGGCTTGGTAAATGCTTTTGATGTTACAGCCCGTCAATCGTTAATGGTAAATTTAATTGATGATAAAGAAGATTTACCAAATGCCATTGCACTCAATTCTTCCATGTTTAATGCAGCCAGGTTAATCGGCCCGGCGTTGGCAGGGGTAATTTTGAGTACTTTGGGTGAAGATATCTGTTTCCTGATCAATTTTGTGAGCTTTATTGCGGTATTAGGTTGTATGGTAATGATGAAGCTTAAACTCACCGCACATCAAAAATCGAAGGAAAATATCTGGATCGACCTGAAAAAAGGTTACGATTACCTTAAATCATCACCAGATTTGGCTTCTATGGTATTGATGATGGCTGCATCAAGTTTATTGGTAATCCCTTTCACTACTTTATTGCCTGTTTTTGCTAAAGATATTTTTAATGGAAATGCCACAACATTTAGTTGGTTTGAAAGTGCTGCAGGACTTGGCGCCTTCTTCGGAGCAATTTATATGGCTACGCGGAAAGCAGGTCAGAGTCTACAGAAAATCGTAATGATGTCGGGTGTACTGTTGGCTATTTCTGTTGTGGCACTGGCTATATCACCTTCACTTATCCTGGCTTTAATCTGTACCAGTATGGCTGCTTTAGGCTTAATGGCGCAAACTTCATCTATTAATACCTACTTGCAAACACACGCCGATGATGTAATGCGGGGCAGGACTTTAAGTTATTATATTATGGCTTATCAGGGTGTATTGCCAATCGGCAGTTTGTTGATGGGGTATTTGGCACATCTTTTTGGTACACAGATTGTTGTGGCTTTTGAAGGGGTTGCGGGGTTGTTGATTGTTGCGGCGTTTGTGTATAACGAAAAACATAGGAATCAATTGAATAGTAGTGCAATGTCGTTAAATTAATATGTATTATTGATTTTTTAATTTGGGTATGAGTGGTCGTCACCCTGAATTTATTTCAGGGTCTTAATAAATAGATAAAGATGCTGAAATAAATTCAGCATGGCGATCGAGTGGATACAACATTGTGCACGAAACGCTAAACCCTTACCCATGCACGATCAACTTACAATCCACCATTACTTTTTGGTAATTATGAATATCAATTTCTTTGTTGATCAATTGTATCAATAGTTTAATTGCATTTTCACCTACTGATTCGGGGTTTTCTTCGATAGAGGCAATGGGGGGTGAATCGAGATAAGCGATGAAAGAGGTGTTCCCGAATCCTATACATTCAATTTCGTTAAAGTAAGGATAGTTTATCGATTTCAGGTATTTTATCGCATCAAACAAAATAGTTTCTTTAAAAGCCACAAGCGCAGTAGGCGTATTTTCTGGGTTGGCAAATAAATTCTTAATTGCCGAGATGGTACTTTCTTTATCAAAATTGGTATAAGCAACTAATTCTGATGAAAAAGGTACTTGATTATCATTTAAAGCATTGATATAGCCATTAAAACGATCGTGCGTAAAATTGATCATTTTAGGTCCACCTAAATAAGCAATTTTTTTATGTCCTCTATCAATTAAAAACTTTGTGGCCTGGTAACAGCCCTGAAAAGTATTGCCCAGTACTTTATGGCAGCTTAAGTTAAAACTCGGGTTTCGGGTATAATACACCACCGGAATGCCCATATTTTCGAACTGGTCTAAATGAGCAAAATCTTGTGTGTGTTTCGAAATGGCCACAATTAAACCATCAACCCGGCTACGCAATAACATATTTGCAGATTGGATTTCTTTTTTCAGATCATCGTGAGATTGGCTGATGATTACATTATATCCATTTTGTGTAGCAAATTGCTCTACACCGTAAATACTTCTGGTAAAAAAGTGATCTAAAAGATTGGGTAAGATGATACCAATAATGTGCGATTTCTTTTCCTTTAAATTAATAGCTGATTTATTGGGCGTAAAATGCAAATCGCGGGCCATTTCCTGAACACGTTGTTTCGTGTACGCGTTTATGGTTGGGTAGTTATTAAGGGCTTTTGATACTGTTGATACTGACATCTTTAACTTTTCAGCCAAGAATTTTAGTGTAACAGGGGTATTATTCATTATCTTTTCCAATCTCAATGCATAGTTAAGAAAAAAATGCAATTATTTCAAACGTTTGAAATATAGTCTCAGTGGATTTTATTACGTTTCGGCCTATTTTAAAACATTTAATTTTTTAAGCTTTTCTAAATTCGTAATTACTAGCACAAACTATCCAAATAAACAACATGAAATCATTACCTGCTGCCAGTAAATGCTGCCAAAAACCTAACTTATGCTTTTTGGGAAAATCCCTCGTTATTGTCGAAAAACTAAATTTTGCTCAAATTTAGGAGGGTGGCGGAAACACCGTCTGTTAATTAATTGTTAGTTTTGAAACGATCAATTAATTAATATTAAAACTTAAGTTATGCTAAAAACAACCTATAGCGTATTTTTAATCTGCTTTTCGCTCCTTTCATCAATCAGTTACGGTCAGGTTACCGCTATACAGAACATTCAGGCCCGGAAAGTGCAGAGCCTTAATGGTAAATGGAATTATATTGTTGATCCTTACGAAAACGGTTATTACGATTATCGTCACGATCCATTCGATCAGTCGAAAACCGGAACCGGAGGTTATTACGATGATAAAATTCAGAAAGATAAGTCAGAACTGATTGAATATGATTTCGATCATTCGCCTCAAATGAATGTTCCTGGCGATTGGAACTCTCAATCAGAAAAATTAGAACTTTACGAAGGCAATGTTTGGCTGCGCAAAAAGTTTGATGCAAAACCAGAAAAAGGGAAAAAATACTTCGTTTATTTCGGTGCAGTAAATTACGAAGCCCATGTTTACCTCAACGGTAAAAAACTGGGTGTACACAAAGGCGGTTTTACGCCTTTCCAGTTCGATGTAACCAATAACTTAAAAGTCGGCGAAAACTCCATTGTGCTTAAAGTTGATAATATCCGTAAACAGGATGAAATTCCAACTGTAAATACCGATTGGTGGAATTATGGCGGCATTACCCGTGATGTTTACTTAGCTGAATTCCCTGAACATTTTATCAGCGATTATAAACTTCAGCTCGTTAAAGGAAACAACAACCTGTTAAATTTTTCGGTAAAACTTGCTGATGCAACCGCTGGACAGGAAATTACGCTTTTTATTCCAGAGCTTAAGCTCGAAAAGAAATACAAAACAGATAGCGAGGGTAAAATTGCAGATGAGTTTACCTGGAACAATTTAAGTTTATGGTCGCCAGAAACACCAAAATTATATGCGATAAATATTAAAACCGATAAAGAAAATATTAACGATAAAATTGGTTTTAGAACCATCCAGGTTGATGGTGATAGCATTCTGTTAAATGGTAAATCTGTTTTTTTAAGAGGAATCTCATTACATGATGAAAACCCGCTTTTAGCTGGCCGTTTACGCTCAGAAGGCGATATGCGTATGATGTTGCAATGGGCAAAAGATATGAACTGTAACTACGTTCGCCTGGCACATTACCCGCATAACGAAGAAATGATCCGCCTGGCTGATGAAATGGGCCTATTGGTTTGGGCTGAAGTTCCTGTTTACTGGACCATCAGCTGGACCAATCCGGCAACTTATGCAAATGCAAAAAAACAATTGACGGATTTAATCGTACGCGATAAAAACAGGGCAAGTGTAATCGTTTGGTCTATCGGTAACGAAACCCCATTAAGCGATGCCCGTTTAAGTTTTATGAGCAATTTGGCAGAGACTGCCCGCTCGTTAGATGATACCCGTTTAGTGGCTGCTGCCTTAGAAGTACACCGCGAAGGAAATAATATCATTTTAAATGATCCTTTAGGTGAAAAAATCGATCTGGTTAGCTTTAATGAATATGCTGGCTGGTACTGGGGAGGTAATCCATCCGAAATTACCAAATATAATTTCGATATTAAATATAAGAAACCTGTGATAATTACTGAGTTTGGCGGCGATGCTTTGGGCGGTTTCCACGCCGATGAAAATACACGTTGGAGCGAAGAATACCAAGAGGCACTGTACAAAAATCAGATCGCGATGTTAAGCAAAATTGGTGCTTTACGCGGCATGACACCGTGGATTTTAACTGATTTCAGATCACCAAGAAGACAACATCCTATTTATCAGAATTTCTGGAACCGTAAAGGCCTGATCAGCGAAACAGGTAAGAAAAAGAAAGCCTTCTTCGTACTGAAGGATTTTTACGACCAGATGCAGGTCAAATACAAATAAAATATGAACAGCTTACCGAAAACTAGTTTTGTTTCTAAAATAATGCTTTCGATGGTGCTGTTGAATAAACTTAAAAAAGAACTAAACAAATGGTAAAAGAAGTAGAAAGCCTGTTTTCGCTGAAAAACAAGGTTGTAGTAGTTACAGGTGCTACAGGTGTTTTGGGCGAGGCTTTTGTAAATGGATTATGTGCAGCTGGTGCTCTAATCGTTGTTATAGGAAGAAATGAAGACGCTGCAAAACAAAGGGTTGCTGATGTAACAAACGCAGGAGGAAAGGCTATTTATATTATTGCAGATGTATTGGATGAGCAGAATCTGCTCAATGCGAATGAAATCATTATCAAAGAATTTGGCCGTATAGATGCTTTGGTTAATGCAGCAGGTGGAAATGTGGCGGAAGCCGTTATTCAGCCCGGAAGTGATATTTTTGATCTTAATATTCCAGCCCTAAAACAGGCATTTGACCTCAACTTATTTGGAACTATTTTGCCTACACAGATTTTCGGTAAAGAAATTGCAAAAAATGGGGGTAGTATTGTGAATATTTCATCAGTTTCTGCTGACCAGGCCATTACACGCGTACTGGGTTACTCATTGGCCAAAACATCTATAGATTGTTATACCAAATGGATGTCTGTAGAACTGGCAAACCGCTATCAGGATAAAATCAGGATCAATTCAATTGTTCCAGGCTTTTTTATCACCAACCAAAACAGGGCTTTGCTCACCAATGCAGATGGTAGTTTAACCGCAAGGGGACAGGCCATTATCTATAAAACACCATTTAAACGTTTTGGTGATCCCGAAGAGCTAATTGGTGCTTTGGTATATTTGCTAAGCGATGCCTCTAAATTTGTAAACGGTGCAAATATTAAAGTAGATGGTGGATTTACTGCATTCTCTGGAGTTTAAAATTTAAATATTAAGTTGCTTAATCATTAAAACTGTATTATCCCATACAAAATGAAATATAAAAAATTAGAACAAACCTGGCGTTGGTATGGTCCGAACGATCCAGTTAGTCTACAGGATGTTAAACAAGCAGGAGCTACGGGCGTTGTAAGCGCACTGCATCATATTCCACATGGTGAAGTTTGGCCATTACATGATATTCAGGAAAGAAAAGCCATTATCGAGGCAGCGGGTTTAACCTGGTCGGTAGTAGAAAGTGTTCCCGTGCACGAGGCGATTAAAACGCGTAGGGCAGATGCCGGGCAGTATATCGAAAACTATAAAACCTCTTTGCGTAACCTATCGGCCTGCGGAATTAAGATTGTGTGCTATAACTTTATGCCAGTTTTAGATTGGACACGTACACAATTGGATCTGGAAATGACCGATGGATCGAAAGCCCTTTATTTTAACTGGATCGATCTGGCCATTTTTGATCTTTATATTTTGAAGAGAGAAGGTGCAGAAGCAGATTATTCGCAATCTATTTTAGATAGGGCTGCAGTTAAATACGCTACTTTAACACCGCAGGATTTAGTTGATCTCCGCTTAAATGTATTGATGGGTATTCCAACCGAAAAAGAAATCGAGCTGGAGACTTTACGTAATAGCATTAATGAATATAAAACCATTGGAACACAGGGCTTAAAAGAAAATTTGAAGTTTTTCTTGTTATCTATTGCTGATGTTTGTACAGAAGAAGGCATTAAAATGACCATCCATCCTGACGATCCTCCTTATGCTATTTTAGGTTTGCCAAGAATTGCGAGTACGCTCGAAGATTTTAATTATATCATTAAAGAAGTAGATCAGGCTTTTAACGGTGTTTGCTTTTGCACAGGCTCGTTAGGTGCCGGAATGGGGAATAATGCTTTAGAAATCTTCAATGCAGTTAAGGAACGTGTTTATTTTGCGCATTTACGTAATGTTAAAAAAGATGAGGACGGTAGTTTTTACGAAGCAGATCATTTAGGTGGAGATGTGAATATGTACGAAATTATGAAAGCCTTATCAGAAGAAAATGCTTTACGCGATAAATCAATTCCTTTCCGTCCAGACCATGGTCACCAAATGTTGGATGATTTGGCAAAAGTAACTAATCCGGGTTATTCTGCAATTGGCAGATTAAGAGGTTTGGCCGAATTAAGAGGCTTAGAAATAGGCGTTACAGGGAATTATTAACCCAGTGTATCGAAATTAAATAAGCGGCCGTCACCCTGACCTGTAGCACAGCGGAAAGCTACGCAGTAAATTCATTTCAGGGTCTTCCCAGAATGCGCACAGATAAACATTGTTTTATTTGTGCGCATTTTTTGTAATGGCTGAACTTGTATCCGTCTTTCGCCAACCACCAAACACTTATCACGGGTCCTTATTATCCATAAATACACATCAATTCCCGAAATTTTAACTCACCTTTGCTTGTGGCTTGAAATTTGAGTCTCTTAAAATTATGGAAAACAGCAATAACCCCAAGAAGAAGATCTTAACGCCTTCTGTTGTACATGATGATTTACCTGAGGTTAAGAAGCCTGAGCATTTACGGAAGGTGCCGCTAAATCATGACAGTGGATTGCCGGAAAATCCTGAAAGAAATTATCACCATGAAGAATTAAAGAGTGTAACCACCAGCCACGATAAAATTCGGCATGCTGATGATGATATTTGGAACGGAGAAGACGCATAAATTAAACTTTCGATCATGTTTTCTGTAACTTATTCTATGTTTTTAGCATGGTATAAGAATCTTTATGTTGTTTTTTGTGATCAAAAGTCAAATTTATTTCGCCCAAATTCGATTTTAATTGCTTCGTTTCTAAATACTTATTTGAAATAGAAAAAGTACGTTTTAAATAGTTTAAAATATATTTTTACATATTAAATAGAACTTCTATATTTGCAGCTCATTAAAAAATGAGCCTCGGTAGCTCAGTTGGATAGAGCAACGGTTTTCTAAACCGTGGGTCAGGGGTTCGAATCCCTTCCGGGGTACATAAAGACATGTTTGTCAAAGATTCAAAGGATTGTTCAGTTTAGGGCAATCCTTTTTTTGTTTCAGTAGGGTAAGTTCAAAGATTAGGTTTGCTTTTTACCACTGCCGCCACTCTTCGGTTATGTCTTCATCCACCGAGTTGTAGCCTTTGCGACTTGCGGCGAGAATGATGATTTCTGCAATCTGTTCCCGTTCTCCTGTTTCGATCAGCGTTTCCTGCGTTTTGCTATTGAGTTTGTTGAGGGTTAGTATGGTTTTCTTGACTATTTTCATACCAGCTTTTTTGTTTTTGGAAGTAAGCATATCAGCTAAGTATTGCTTGAGTATCGTTTCACAGCTGTTGATGTCATCCATGGTATAGGAAGGTTTAGCAGTCTGCAGATAAGATATCATTGATGTCTTAAGATCGCCGAGCAGTTTATTCAAATCCTTTGGTGTGGTTTGGGTACTGTCTATGGATTTTAGGTCTCCCTGTTCCAGTGTTTTTTTGGAGTTGGACTGTCCACAGGCTGGTAAGACTAAAACTGAACTAATTAGGGCAGTAAAAAGATAAAGTAGAGGGCGATTGGTTTGCATAAGTGAAGATAAACATTTAGGATAGATTAGTATTGTTTCATGCCTTGTAGGGTTGCAGTTTCGCTATACTGCCTTTCACCGGCCCTTATGCATAGTAGCCGAAAATGAGGCACTTATCATTGCTTTACATCTATCACTAACAGGTAAAAATGATACTCCGATCAGCCATGGTTTTTGAAAAATAGATTTCATTTTCATTTATCCGCTCAGCTATCCTTATTTTTGCCCGAGATTATGGCCAAATGGTTTAATTAAGTAATGGATAATAGATTTTCTAACGACAAACAGATTGCGGTGGTTTCCACTTTTTCTGATCTTTTAAATACGGATTTTAAGGGAGATGTAAACGCAGTTTGCTGGCAGAGAAACCTGGTTGGCAACTTTAAGGAAATTGTATCCAAACTTGAACTAAAAGCTGATCTCACGGAAGTTTCTATGGAAGACCTTCATGCGCTTAAGCTATCGGAACAAGGTAGTATGGCAAGGGATGTTATTTCAAGTGATTTTCAGTTGTTGGCAGATTTCGGAGCATCGCCTTCGCTCAATTTAATTAAAAGTTACGAGCGGGATGAGGAACTTGGTTTCATTTCAACAGATGTATATTCATTTCATATAGACCGTTCGCCCATTGGTACTGATACTTTTTTATGTACCTATCATGGTGCTGCCAGTGAAATCTTAGCTAATCATCAGGCTAAACAAAAAATCCTGGTCCCTGAAATCCGGCAAAAGCTCAAAGAGTTGCATAACGGTCCGGAATCGGAATTTGAAAATTTTTTGATGGAGCATTATTTTGACCTGCATTACCAGGCCAAGGCTGATGCAAGGGGCATCAATTTGGGATTGGGTCATTTATGGAGGTTGGCAGTAGATTATCCTGATAAACAGGTTTTACCATGCGTGCACAGGGCACCCGACGAAAAAGATGGTGAGTATAGGTTACTTTTGATCTGCTAAAATTAATTTTTTTAATCTAAATCCCTTTATCGGGTGTTAATCAGATAGGTTATATCTTTTTAATTAGCTAAAGGGATAATCTTTCTGTTTAAAAAATACCCCTCGAAAAGTTTCTTAGTTAACATTTCTGCTTACTAATTTAACATTACTGCTCTGTGCTCATCATATGGCATTGTAGTTTTGCGTCATAAAAACATACCACCATATTCTAACCAATTAATACTTTGTTCCGTTATGAAACGATTCTCTTTCTTTATTATATTGTTATTTGTTGCCGGGAGACTGCTAGCAGCTGAAGCTGTTGAAACGCTGCAGAACGGGATGAAGGTATACCCAAAGGGAGGAGCTGCCAAAACTATTGAAATAAATGTGATCAACAACAGGATTGTTAGGGTGCAGGCTTCACCTGAAAATACAATTCCTCAGGTTCCAAGCCTTTGCGTAGTAGCCGGATTGAATCCGACAGTTCCTTTCAAAGTAACAGGAAATAAAGAATTTGCCCAGCTCTCTACTCAGGAACTTACTGTCAGGGTTTCCCTTGTTACAGGTAAGGTTTCATTTACTGATAAATCTGGGAAAGTATTGTTACAGGAGGCAAAAAGAAGTTTTAGTCCTTTTAATGTCGAAAACGATAAGGGATATAGCATACAACAGGTCTTTTCGGGTACCCCTGGAGAGGCCATCTATGGGCTAGGGCAGCATCAGTCTGACGATTTTAACTATAAACATAAAAGCGAAGACCTCTTCCAGTACAATACGAAAGTGGCTGTGCCATTCATCATGTCTACAAACAACTATGGTATATTGTGGGATAACTATTCGCAGAGCAAATACGGCGATCCCCGAGATTATAAAGACCTGAACCAGTTTACCCTCTTTAATAAACAAGGCAAAAAAGGTTTCCTTACCGCTACATATAATCAAAAAAATAACGCGACCATTATCCGTCAGGAGTCAACAATTGACTATGAAAACCTCACAACTGTAAAGAAATTTCCTGCAGATTTTAATTTTAACAATGGTTCTGTGGTCTGGGAAGGAGAAATCCTTGCTAACCAAACTGATATTTACAAATTTAGTCTTTATTATGCAGGTTATACTAAAGTATGGCTTGATGGAAAATTGGTAGTACCTGAGCGTTGGAGAACTTCATGGAATCCGAATACTTATAGGTTTCCTTTCTCATTAACAAAGGGAAAACGCACCAAAATCAGACTGGAGTGGAAACCTGATGGAGGTGTTTCATATGTTGGCCTTAAAGCACTTTCTTCATCTCCGATAGAAAAAAATGGCAATATATCCTTTTGGTCAGAAATGGGCGATAAGATGGATTATTATTTCGTGGCCGGCAAAAACATGGACGAAGTAATCAGTGGTTACCGCACGCTGACTGGCAAGGCGAGCATTATGCCCAAATGGGCAATGGGTTTTTGGCAGAGCCGTGAGCGTTACAAAACCCAGGATGAACTATTAAACGTGGTAAGTGAATACCGGAAGCGTAAGATTCCGCTTGATAATATTGTGCTTGATTGGAGTTATTGGCCCGAAAATGCCTGGGGAAGCCACCAGTTTGACCTCAAACGGTTTCCTGATGCCAAAGGAATGGTAGACACCGTGCATAAGGAAAATGCAAATATCATGATATCTGTATGGCCAAAATTTTATACCACAACAGATCATTTTAAACAATTTAGCCGAAAAGGATGGATGTACATGCAGGCAGTGCAGGACAGTGTGCGCGATTGGATAGGTACGGGTTATGTAGGATCTTTCTACGATGCCTATAGCCCTGATGCGCAAAAACTTTTTTGGAAACAGATGAAAGAAAACCTTTACGTAAAGGGATTCGATGCCTGGTGGATGGACGCTTCTGAGCCCAACATTCGCGATTGTACCGATATGGACTATCGCAAGAAGCTGTGCGGGCCTACTGCGCTGGGTTCTTCTACAAAATACTTTAATGCATATGCACTGATGAACGCCAACGCTATTTATAACGGGCAGCGTGAAACGGATAATAACAAACGGGTATTTCTGTTAACGCGATCTGGTTTTGCGGGTTTACAAAGGTATTCTACCGCTACCTGGAGTGGCGATATCGCATCAAGATGGGAAGACCTAAAAGCGCAGATTCCTGCCGGGCTTAATTTTGCAATGTCGGGTATTCCGTTCTGGACAATGGATATTGGTGGCTTCTGTGTGGAGAAACGTTATGGAGATGGCCAGCTTATTTTTGACGAGACAGGCAATGAGAATGCCGACCTGAAAGAATGGCGTGAACTAAATCTACGTTGGTTCCAGTTTGGGGCATTTTGTCCGCTGTTCCGCAGTCATGGCCAGTTTCCCTACCGCGAAATCTATAACCTGGCTCCGGAAGGCCATCCGGTTTACAAAAGTCTGGTTTATTACGATGAACTACGCTACCGTTTAATGCCTTACATCTATTCGTTGGCAGGAATGGCATATCATAAGGATTATACACTAATGAGATCGCTTGCAATGGATTATACTACCGATAAACAAACTTACGGCGTGAGCGACCAGTTCCTTTTAGGTTCAGGATTGATGGTTTGTCCTGTTTATAGTTACAAAGCGCGTAGCCGCGAAGTTTATTTCCCATCGGGAAACAGATGGTATGATTTCTATACAGGCAAGCAGATTGAAGGCGGACAAAAGATAGATGTAGAAGCGCCGCTTGAGCGTATTCCTCTTTTTGTTCCTGCAGGTACTATTTTGCCAGTTGGTGATGTGATGCAATATACTTCAGAAAAGAAAGCTGATGATGTCGAGATCAGGGTTTACAAAGGTAAAGATGGCAAGTTTAGTTTATACGAAGATGAAGGAAACAACTATAATTACGAAAAGGGTGCATTTTCAATGATCAATTTTGAATATAACCATGCCAACGGCACACTTACTATTGGCAATCGTGAGGGTAGTTACGAAGGAATGTTAACTAAGCGGATTTTTCGCGTGGTTGCCATTGGTAATACAACAACACAGGCCAAAGTAGTTCAATACAATGGTGCTAAAACAGTGGTGAAACTTTAATCAATAAGCAATAAAAAAACGGAACCAAAATAATATAATTAAATGAAATCGATATTTTTAACTGTAGTAGCAACAGGAGCCTGGTTAATGGTTAATGCGCAACAAAAGCTGCCGGTTTACCTTGATATAAACAAACCCATAGAAGAGCGGGTTGAAAATGCACTTTCGGCAATGACCACCGAAGAAAAAGTGTCGCTTTGTTATGCCCAGTCTAAGTTTAGTTCAAAAGGCGTACCCCGCTTAGGAATTCCTGAAGTTTGGACCGATGACGGCCCCCACGGAATCCGTGAGGAAGTTTTATGGGATGAATGGGGTGGTGCTAACTGGACAAACGATTCTTGTACAGCCTTTCCGGCACTTACCTGTCTGTCAGCTTCCTTCAATCCTAAATTATCGCTGCTTTACGGCAAGTCAATCGGAGAAGAAGCGCGTTATCGCAATAAAACCGTATTATTAGGACCTGGAATAAACATTTACCGTACACCATTAAACGGACGTAATTTTGAATATATGGGTGAAGACCCTTATCTCAGTTCACGTATGGTAGTGCCTTACATCCAAGGCGTTCAATCCATCGGCGTAGCGGCATGTGTAAAACATTTTGCACTGAACAATCAGGAAGAATGGCGTGGGCATATCAATGTTGATCTGAGCGACCGTGCACTGTATGAAATTTATTTACCTGCTTTTAAGGCAGCTGTGCAAGAAGGGAAAGCCTGGTCGATTATGGGTTCTTACAATCAGTTTAGAGGCGAGCATTGTTGTCACAATGACCTGCTTTTGAATAAAATTCTAAAAAAAGACTGGAAATTCGATGGTGTGGTGATTAGCGACTGGGGAGGTGTACATAGTACCGATCAGGCGGTTAACAACGGGCTGGATCTGGAAATGGGTACCTACACTGATGGTTTAACAACGAAGGGAAAGTTTCCTTACTCTGAATACTATCTGGCCAATCCGTTTCTTAAAGGGATTAAAGAAGGAAAATATGATATTGCTTTGCTTAATGATAAAGCCCGCCGGATATTACGTTTGATTTTCCGTACCACCATGAGCGCCAACAGGCCCTTTGGCCGTTTTGTTTCTCCAGAACACAGTGAAGCTGCGCGTAAAATTGCTCAGGAAGGAATTGTGCTTTTAAAGAATGACAAACAGTTTTTTCCTGTTACAAATGGTAAATTCAAAAAGATTGCTGTTATCGGTGAAAATGCCGATCGCAGTCTGGTAATCGGTGGTGGGTCATCATCACTGAAGGTGGCTTATGAAAAATCGCCATTGGATGGATTGATTGCTAAATATGGGAAAGATCATGTGGTTTACAGTCTTGGATATGCTTCGGGGCCATCACTTTACGGTCGTGAAGAACCATCTAAGCTAAATGCTGACTCTTTGATGGATGCGGCGATCGAAGTTGCTAAACATGCAGACATTGTATTTTTTATCGGAGGACTGAATAAAAACCACTTTCAGGATTGCGAAGGTGGCGACCGTAAATCGTTAAGCCTTCCTTTCGGCCAGGATAAACTGATCGATGCATTATTGAAAGTAAATAAAAACACAGCTGTAGTACTGCTTAGCGGCAATGCAGTGTCAATGCCTTGGGTAAACAAGGTGCCTGCTATTATTCAGGGATGGTATCTTGGTTCAGAGGCTGGATCTGCATTGGCTGATGTTATTTCGGGCGAGGTAAACCCTTCAGGTAAGCTGCCGTTCTCTTTTCCAAAAAAGCTGGAAGATAACGGTGCACACTTTTATGGTAAAATTTCCTATCCCGGAGACAGCATTAACCAATATTACAAGGAAGATATTTTGGTCGGGTACCGTTGGTTTGATACTAAAAAAATCGTACCTCAATACGCCTTCGGATACGGCCTTTCTTACACCAGCTTTAATTTAGGCGCGCTTTCTGCAGACAAATTGGCTTATAGTAAAGACGATATCATTAGGGTCAGATTCACTGTTAAGAACACTGGAGCGCGTTATGGCGCTGAGGTTGCTCAGTTGTATGTGAACGATCCTGTTTGCAGTGTTCCGCGGCCAGTAAAGGAACTGAAAGCCTTTGAAAAAGTGTTCCTGCAGCCAGGGGAAACGAAAGTTGTAGAAATGGGTGTAAAAGTTTCAGAGCTTGCCTTCTATGATGAAAGTAAAAAGGATTGGAATGTTGAATCTGGAGACTTTATCCTGCAGCTTGGAAATTCATCGGGTAATATTTCCCAGAAACTGAAAATAACTGTTAAGTAGCCGGCATTAGTCGGAGGCTAGAGCAATATTGTAGTTTGCGGTATTGCTGCTTTTAATACCAGTTATTTGGATAGAAATGCCCTTACCACAGGTCAGGGCATTTCTTTTTAGTTTCAATCTTTAATATGCTGCTATCGTTACTTTATCTAAATATTTTTTGGACGGCAAGTTGAACCTTAGCTGCGTCATTTTCGATAGTTTTTTTGATTGACTCGTCAAATGAAGGGGGGAATGCTGCTGTAACTGAGATCAGCTGCGTATGATTGGTCACAGTAAGCTCAAAGGCATGACTCCCGAACTTAAATTTGCTTTTTATTTTGTCTGTCTGTTTTTCAATTGCCTTAGAAAATTCATAGCTGTTGCTAATCTCGTCAAAATGATCCTTTACTGCATGGAAGATCAGGTGTGTTTCTACATCCAATTCGTTGATGATCACCCTGGCATTCAATAGCTCTTGTGCTATTTTTCCTTCAGTTCCTTCCTGTAGGTTCTTCAAAGAGGGAAGCAAGTCTTCACTGAAGATGATATCCTTAGGGTCGTTAATGAAAATTGTTGAAGGGTTACCATTTTCATCAGGTCGTTGTTGGAGGTGTATTGTGTCATTGCCGTCCTTAAGTTCCACGCTAGCTGGGGCAATATATTCTGTTTTGATGTCTGTTATGGTGTTTTTAATGAGTTTAACAACATATGCCAAGACAGGGTAATCTGTAATATCGTTCATTGTTTTTTTTACAAATGTACGGCTTCGTTGAAGTGATATAAAGTGTCAAAGGCAAACGAATTGATACTTTTGTTGTAAAGAGATCACCATGAGGTATTTAATTTTTTTCTTATTGGTTAATTTATATTTAAATCACCTTTACTGAGGTTGTATTATTCACACCCAGAAGCTTTTGTCGGCCATTTAAACAGGTCGGAAATGAGTTGGTGTTTTTTTGAAAGGTTTTGCTGATTGGGCATTGTCAACAATTTTAAGCGTTTTATGATTTATTGTGATGTAACCAATTTCAGATAACACGTGATAAATATTTAACACTGAATTAATAATCGGTCATTAGTTTTGCGGTATAAATATTTGGTTAGTATTTATAAGTTTAGGTTAGTTGATTATAAAAGCCCAGATGGATATCTGGGCTTTTTATATTTTAACCCATGCGGTAGAAAAACTCATCGGCTACAATTTTTCCATCTTTAACCTCATAAACACAGATTTCACTCATGGCCATTCTTCCATGAGCTTTATAAGTGGCATCAATGTTCATTACAATAGCAAAATGATTTTCTGCTACAATTGGTTCTGAGCAAGAAGAGCTGTGTATCTCTTCAACACTTTCTTCCCATTGTATGGTTTTCTTTTTAACGGCATCTTTGCCTTCTGTTAATTCCATTGGCGAGCCTTTAGGCTCTTTGCTTACAACGTTATCGGCATAAAGTTCATCAATGGCTTGCTCGTGTTTGCCTTCACGGCAAAGCTGCACCAGTTTGTCAGCTATTTCCTGAGTATTCATATGCTTATATTTAGTTATGTGTGATCTAAGTTATCTAAAAATAAACGTTTTACCTGGTTAAAAGGTTTAAGTTTAAGTTAACTTGAAGTGTTAACGAAAAGATTGCAGCCATCCAAATTCGTGATAAAATTAGTCTTACGTAAATAGGATTACGATCACAGAAACTGGTAAAATATCATCAAACAAAATATTTTTAATTTCCCATTTCGGAGTTTAACAAATTGTTAATCCTGGCTTGCCCTTAAATTTAAACGGATAATGTAGGTTGCGGCTTAAACATCCCGGGTCTAAATTTTTTTTCTTAATATTGACATAACGTTCAGATCCTTGGTATATCGGCCGGATGTATATACCTGAAAAAACAACAAACGATGTCGAAAGAGACCTATAGAGATTTATGGACATCATTTATTAACGGCGACGATAGCGCCATGAAACTGTTGTATACGGAGTTTGCTGATATGCTTTATTCTTTCGGACTTAGGTTTACCACAGATAGCGAACTGGTAAAGGATGCAATACAAGACCTTTTTGTTGACCTCTTTAAGTATCGCCGTACACTTGCTATAAAGGTAAATGTAAAATCCTATCTTTTCACCTCGCTTAAACGGAAGATATGTTTGGTGCTGAAAAAGGAAGCAGCCGAGATTAACCAGCATTTTGAAATCCCTTTCTTGTTATCTGGTAGTACGGAAGAGCAAATAATAAATGATGAGCGCCAATCGGAGCTATTGGGAAAACTCAGCAGGCAGCTTGAACTGCTCCCTAGCAGACAGAAAGAAGCACTTTACCTTCGGTTCAATTCTGAACTGGATTATGAAGAGATTTCAGCTATTATGAATGTTTCTTTAGAAACCTGTAGAACTTTGGTATATCGCGGAATAAAGCAGCTACGCGAGCGCATGGTGGTAAGCCATATCTATAAAATACTGGCCTGAGGGGCTTTATTTAGCCTTTTTGAAAATATTTTCAATTTATCGTCTATAAAATTCCGATTCTTCACTCTGTGATTTATTATATAGTATATACATGGATTCGAAGAACAGATACAGGGCTGAAGATTTACTTTCAGGGCGTATACCCCAAGGAGAGGAAGACCACATTTCCGATAGTGAACGCGAACTCGCAGATGAGATTAAGATAACAGTTAAAAGTGCAGGGCAGGAAAAACTGGAACCATTGGAAACGGCAGCGCTTTGGGAGAAAATAGCAGAAAGCACAACACTTAAGACTAAAAGATTCTCACTTATACCGTATTTAAAGGCAGCCGCAGTGCTGTTGGTAGCGTTTGGGATCGGATTCTGGCAATACAGCAAAAATACACCTACCCATAAGCTAATGGAATTTGCGGCACAGAATCTAAGTCGAAAGAGCCCTGATCAGATAATAGAAGCCCGAAAAGGTAAAACGGGTAAAGTTACCGATATATACTTAGACGATGATATCATTACCACAAATGATTATAACACGGTGGTGGTTGGCGAGGGCAGGCGTTCTGCTATTAGTCTTCCCGATGGCACAAAAGTATGGTTAAACTCAGGCTCAAAACTAATCTACCCGATAACCTTTCAAGGCGATACAAGAGAAGTATATCTGGAGGGCGAGGGTTATTTTGATGTTAGCCACGATAAACAACATCCTTTCTTTGTAAGGGCAAAACACATGGAAATAAAAGTTTTGGGAACAGAATTTTACGTGAGTTCCAATACAGAAAGCGATCAGAATTATGCTGTATTGGTTCAGGGCAGTATCGCCTTTTCTACAGGCAACTGGTTAAACAGGGTAGAAAAGAAATTGGTGCCCGGACAACAGATTAGCATTGATGCTAAAAGTAACAATGTTCACGTTTCGCAGGTTAAAACAACCGAATTCGAAGCCTGGAAAGCAGGTTATGTGGATATGCAGAGCGAACCCCTTGATGAAATTATACAACGCATAGCCAGATACTACCATATCGAAATCAGTACAAGCGGATTGGACCTTTCGGGAGAGCGGTTCTCTGGAAGACTCGACCTGCAGCGCAGCGTGGCTGATGTGATACAAACCTTATGTTTAGGTACACCATATACTTACAATGACAGAGAAAGGAGGTTGGAACTGAAAAAACGCTAACCAATTTGATAAAAAAGGAGATGCGGCAACATCTCCTTCAAACAATAACCAATTCAAGCTATTATTTAACTCATTAACAAAAATATGAAAAAACTTCATGTATGTGAACCTCATGCACGCTATTTCAGGCTCAAAACTAAAATAATAAGAACTATGAAAGTAACGATGGTTTTATTATGGATAGGAATGATGAGCGCTTATGCCAGTACCAGTGCCCAGGAAAAGATAGATATAGACCTCATTAAGGGCAATCTGCCACAGTTATTTCAGCAGATTCAGAAGCAGAGCAATTATCAGATTATCTATAAAGACGATTTCATCAAACTCAACAGATACGAAGAACTTAACCTGAAGCTGAACAATAAGACCTTAAAAGAAATCCTAGACCTTGCGCTAAGAGATAGCGGCCTGACGTATGCAATATCAGGCAGGCAGGTAGTTATCCTCTCCAAAGAAAGAAGTGAAAGTGTACCTCAAGATAGTTTACTCACCTTAAGGGGGCGTGTATACGATACCCACGAACCGCCAGGGGTATTGCCTGGGGTAAGCATCCGGATAAAAGGCTCATCAAGCGGAACGAGCACCGATGGAGATGGATATTTCACCATAAGGGCCAGAAAAGGCGATGTTTTGGTCTTTTCAATGGTTAGTTTTTCTAGTTTTGAATATACGGTGGTAAAGGCAGACCGAAGTCTTAACTTATCACTAAAAGAAAATGTTTCTGCCCTAAATGAAGTGGTAGTAGTTGGTCTTAATGAGCAGCAGAAAAAACATATTGCCAGCTCTATTGCTTCGCTAAATGTTAAATCGAGTATTGAAGGGAAACCCATTACCACGCTCTCACAATCGTTACAGGGCGGGGTTACCGGGATAAATGTAACCCAATCATCAGGCCTCCCTGGAGGAGATGCCGCAGCCATTAAAATCAGAGGAATAAGCACATTGGGCAACTCCGATCCATTGGTGCTGGTAGATGGTATACCGATGGATATGAATCATATCGATCCGGTTACTGTTGAGAGTGTTACGGTACTTAAAGATGCTGCTGCGGCATCAAGCTATGGTTCTCGTGGCGCAAACGGGGTAATCGTAGTGACCACTAAACGTGGTGTACCCGGAAAAGTATCCTTAGTTTATGATGGTTATTACGGCGTACAACATGCCTCAGCGCTACCAGCCACGGTTGATGCGCCTACTTATATGCGAATGTATAATGAGGCAAGTTATAATAACAATCCCACCAATGCATTGCCTTTTACTCAGGAACAGATTGATAACACCCGAAATGGGATGGATCCTGTAGCTAATAATGGAAGGGCTTTTGCCAATACTAATTGGTTGGAGATGCTTATAGATGATGCAGCGCCCATTACGAGTAGCTCACTATCGCTCAGTGGAGGAAGTAGTATCGCCCGTTTTGCCCTTACCGGCAATTATACTTATCAGAAAGGCATTATTCCGCTAAGTAATATGAAGCGTTTCAATATCCGCGCAAATACTACCATTTCGCTAAGTGATAAGTTTCAGGTTAACCTGGACCTGCTTGCCATCAAAAGAGATACCCAGCAGCCCAATAGAATCAGTGCAACCGGCAATACCGGAAACAGGCTTCTGGAAGATATGTACCGGGTACCACCAACCATTATACCGAAATTCCCTGAAAAGGATGGAAGGACTTTCTATGGCCAATATGTTGATATCGTAAATCCACTGGCCT
Organism: Pedobacter sp. R-06; assembly: GCF_049913135.1. Classification (NCBI taxonomy): domain Bacteria; kingdom Pseudomonadati; phylum Bacteroidota; class Sphingobacteriia; order Sphingobacteriales; family Sphingobacteriaceae; genus Pedobacter; species Pedobacter sp. R-06. The sequence goes on from NZ_CP183977.1 coordinate 2,087,056, forward strand.
ATGCCGAAGTGGGCGGTAAACGGGCGGCAGAGTTTGGACAAACCAGTATTAACCTTCAGCCTAGATGGGAGATGTTCAGAAACTTTAACCTGAAAGGACAGTTTAGTTTCCGTCTGAACAGCGACGTAACACGAGATACCAGAGAGAACTTTAATCACTTTGATTACTTTACAGGCAACCTGCTGCGTACGTGGGCTTTGCAGCGGGCTACCACCATGGCAAGGACTACTTACTATTATGCTGGTTTAACAGCAGATTATACGCTTGACTGGGGTGATCACAGGCTATTTGCACTCGGTGGCTATTCGCAGGAAGAAACTAATAGCGGGGCCTGGGAGGTATTCTCCATTATGTCGGGTTATGCAAAATTAAATTATTCTTACAAAGACAAGTATTTGCTGGAAGGAACAATCCGTACAGATGGCTCTTCTCGGTTTGGTCCCGGAAATAAATTTGGTGTATTTCCTTCTGTTGCACTCGGCTGGAACCTCCACAATGAGAACTTCCTTAAAGAAAGTAGCTTGATCAATAATTTCAAGATCCGGGCCTCATACGGTAGGCTTGGTAACGATAACATAGGTTTGTACCGTTATCAAACGCTGATCAATAATTCGAGCGGTGTAGAAACAACCTATGGTAATCCAGATATTACCTGGGAATCTGTAAACATGCTCGATCTTGGTTTGGATGTAGGACTTTTTAAGAACAATAAACTCGAATTGACCTTCGATTATTATGATAAACTCACTAAGGATATCATCCTTAATCCAACCCTTCCGCTGGTTGGTGGTTTCGAATCTGATGTTCCTGTAAATGCAGGGGAGGTAAGGAACAGCGGTTGGGAATTATCAATGAACTACAATGACAGGCTTGGGCAGGACATTAATATTTCGTTCAGACCAGGACTATCTTATAACAAAAACGAAGTTCGCAAACTTCAAGGCGGCGATATCATTACCACCACAACAATATCAAGAGTGGGTGGACCTATTAATGGTATTTTTGGCTACCGCACAAACGGCTTGTTGCAGGCTAGTGATTTCGACGCTACCGGAAAACCCTTAATACCAGTTCTGCCTAATTCAAAACCAGGTGATATCCGATATCTGGATATCGACGGAGATAAAGTAATCGGTTTGGGCGATCAAGGGCTTATTGGTAACCCCGTGCCCGAGCTTACCTATTTTGCCAATTTCCGTATCGCCTTCAAGAATTTCGATCTGGAAGCACTTGTTCAAGGAACAGGAAAATCAGACGCTGTGCTATATGGCATGTTTGCCTATCCATTCGACTTTAGTGCCGATGGCGGGGTTCCAACCACTTATTATGCTGATAATTACTGGACAACACAGCATACAGATGCCCGTTTCCCGAGGCTTAACATCGCACCGGCCAACAACAAGGTATCTTCCGATTTCTGGTTCCAGAATGGTTCTTATCTAAGGGTAAAATATCTTCAGCTTGGTTATAGTTTTCAAGCTCCGCTAGTAAAAAAACTAGGAGTAAATTCTATAAGGGCGTATTTCAATGCCCAGAATCCTTTCACCTTCACTTCTGTTAAGATTACCGATCCCGAAAGCAGGGGATACCAATGGACCTACGGACTGGTAAAACTTTATACTATTGGACTTAGCATCAAATTCTAATCTTTAAAGAACATGAAAAAGATATATTATTTATTCTTCTCTCTTCTGCTGATCATTTTCAGTGGATGCGAAAAATTTCTAACGCACGATAATCCGACAGATGTAGATGATGAAACCTGGTGGAATACCGAGGCAAACATTACTGCCGCATTGAACTCGATCTATGCCGGAATTCCCGACGGATCATCTGGCAGGCAATTGATGTTTTTGGATGCACTCAGCGATAACGCTGTAGCCAGACAGAGCCTTCGTGGCGATTACGAATCTTATGTAAAAGGCCTTCAAGGTGCCAATTGGGCGGTGGGAACAGGAATCTGGGATGACGATTATCGCGATATTAGAAGAGCAAACCGCTTTTTGGAGAATATCGATAGGGCTTATATGCCGGTTGAAAAACTAAAAAATCAATATCTGGCAGAGGCCAGGGCATTGAGAGCTTATTACCATATGGAACTATCGATGTTTTTTGGCGGAATTACCATCATGAAACAATCGGTAACCCCTGCAGGAAGTTATCTTCCGAGGAGTACTGCCAAAGAAGTATACGATTTTGTGGTTTCTGAACTTACTGAATGCGCAAACAGCGGTGCTCTTCCTAATAAATACATAGATAATGTGGATCTTAAACGTATTTCAGCTGCCACTTGTTGGGGCTTGATATCTAAATTTGCATTGTATAACAAGGATTATGAACTGGCGAAAAATGCTGCCAAAAAGATTATCGATATGGGAGATTACAGCTTGCGCAAAAGTACCACGATAAAAACCAGTTATGCAGACTTGTTTCTCTATACTGGCGAGATTAACAACGAACGCATCTTTTTTAGAGAAATTACCAGTGGAGGTAACCAATGGAATACCTTTGCGCCACAGGGTACAGGTGGTAAAACCGTTGTCTCGCCAACAGCGTCAATGGTTAATGCCTATGAAACTAAACAAGGAAAAACTTTGGCAGAGCTTGGTCCCGATTCATTGGCTATATACGCCAAAGAGCCAAACTATAAAAACAATCGCGATCCTAGACTTATCGCTTCAGTTATCTTGCCAGGCAGTACTTACACTGGCGTGGTGCTGAAACCTTTTGAAGCTGGTCTTGATAAATTGGGAGATCAGAACTCTACTGCAACAGGCTATTGGGTAAATAAATATCTCGATCCAAAGGATAAGACAGGCACAAGAACTTTGGATTATATGATTATGCGTTACGCTGAAGTATTGTTAAACTATGTGGAGTGTCTGGTAGAACTTAATGATTATAGTAACCCCGATGTGGTTAAATACCTCAATGAGATCAGAAATAGGGCGGGTATGCCAAATGTTAACACAGCAGTATACAATACCCAGGAAAAACTCCGGGAATTGGTGCGGAGAGAGCGGCGGGTAGAACTGGCTTTCGAAGGTGTGCGTTATTATGATATCCGCAGATGGGAAATATTCGAACAGGTAATGAACGGTCAGGTTTACGGTGCTATAGATCCTGTAACCAATCAACCCGTAAATGTGGAGGTTAGGTCAGCAAAGGCCAACCGGGATATGGTATGGCCAATTCCACAAAAGGAATTGCTAGCTAACCCTCAGATGACCCAGAACCCTAACTACAACTAGTTGATTTTTGGATTTTAAAAGAAGCACTATCACAAGGTAAGATTTTCATCCAGAAGGGTTTCGTTTTTAGAAAAACATTGTTGTGCCGGCGACAGCTTATCATCTCAACCACAGTGTAGAAATTTTTGGAGTATTCAAGAAATAAGGATACAGAAATTACATTCGAGGGCTTACTGTAATTTCTAAAGTAAAGGCTTCTGGTATAATACTAGAAGCCTTTTATGTTTAATTCCAATCGTTGCCTCTCATTTGTATGTTAGCAAATATGGTTGTTGTTATTTAATGATTTCCATTATTTGGTTCTGTTGGTTACCAAGGCCAAGATCTCCATTAAATTATCTATTACCACATCAGGTTTAGCTTCTTCTAATTGTTTTTGTGTATGGGCCCCGGTTGTAATACCAATGCTTAAGCCGCAACCTGCATTTTTGCCTTCTTCAATATCAATACTTGAATCTCCAACCTTAACAACCGATTTACCATCGGTAAGACCATGGTGTCTCATTGCCAATAAAATCATATCAGGTTCAGGCCTATTCTGGCTAACTTCCGAAGCAGTAACGAGTGTGTCGAATTCTGTACCTGCTTTCCAACCCAATCTGCTCAAAATAGCCTCTGCGGTAACCCTGTCGTAACCTGTATTAAGCGCAGAAATTATTCCTTCTTTTCGAAGTTTTTCAAAAAGTTCAATTGAACCTGGTTGAGGTAAAATCTCCTCAGTTTCATATGCCAGTTTCAGTTTTCCAATAAATTCTTCATATATATCGAAGACCATTGCTTCATCAAAAGAACCTTCGTAAGTTTTAAGTACCGATCTGATTGCTTCTTTCTTTTCCTTTCCGGCTGCAACAGCAAGAACCTGATCAAGAGTATAAGAAAAACCAGCGGCATTTATTGCGTTCATCAGCGTTTTATAAACAAGGTTATTTTCATTCACTGTAGTGCCAGCCATATCGAATACTACCATTTTAATTTCAGGGTACATTTTGCTTTCTATTAAATTAGATAAATTAATTTTTTGAACTTTCGTCGCCAAATATACTGTCAGTAAATTTACTAAACAAATGTTTAGTGATAGTTAACATTTAGGTTAACATTTGTTTACTTTAGCTAAACATTAAAAATCCATTTTTGCATTATTGTTTCGTGATTAAGAGAGGGCGAACCAGAATAGCTAGATTTTATTAACAGAAAAAGATAAGTATGAAAAATGCAACCCTCATTAGTTACGAATTTACGTTGCTCAAAGAAAGTATCCGGAAGAGCCACTTAACTTAAGAGGTTGGCGGGGCGTTAATTGTAAAATCAAAAATATCAAAATTACACAGATCGTCTTGTGCATTCGCCAGTACGATAGACTGTTCGTAGTTCTGACATAAATGTGCGAAAAAAAGATACGCCTGTCTATGCAAGATTTGGTTAACTTGAGAATTAGAATAATTTATATGTGGATCATTAAAAATGATCTTTGCTTTTTTAGATATTGATCATGCGATAATCAGTATGGTTTGTTTTAAATTGTAAAGCTTGATATAAAAGTGTTGTTCGTTTCTAAAGTGATGCACTTCTATTTTTTTTATCCGCCCCGAATATGATTCGTATGTAATATAATCACCCTCCCGGAGCGTTTGAAGCTCAGCACGGCTGGTCCATTTTTGTATTCTCATGTTTGCGATAAACTGGCTTCTATAAGAAGACCAACATTAAGGATTGCTGAAAGAGAGCGCCCTTTTTAACAGGAAGTTTCACCCCGCTATTTGTCGGTATAGCTTTTATTTATTCACATAGGACATAAGTTATACTAGTTTTTCGCATACATTAAAATTGTTTGTTTGGTGCTGTAAAATAGTCATCTAAAAAAAAATCAGTTTTTTAGGTTCGGTAACCTAAATAACCAAAGTGAAAATTGAAATTGCGTTTAAATGTTTATAAATGAAATTAACCATTAAAACAACATCATTGCAGACAAGACTGTACTTTTCTACAATAGAGTTTAAAAAAATGTAAAACAAATTGTCCAGCAAATGTGAAGTACAATAAACCGTTAATTCCATAATTTGCATTTGATTAATTGTTGAACATGAAAAATAAAAGTTTGCCGTTTTTATGGTTTGTTTTATTCATTTGTATAAGTTGCAAGTCAAATAAGAACCTGGTAGTTGTACATACTATCGATACAATTATATCTGAGCAAATAAAGGATGGCAACAAGTTAATTGATTCACTTTTAGCCGATCGGTTTAGTTACAACAAAGCGCTGATTGAAGATGGTTTTAATTCAAAAAAACAGCTTCCAAAACCCACAACAATCATTAACAATACTCCATTCAAAACCATATCGTTCAATGGCTTAAATTATTTAGTTAAGGATGGTAAAGTTGTTGATATTAAAGGACTTAATCTGTCTATATCAGCACTATTCATAATAACCGAAAAGTTAGCAAACTTAGATCAGATTCAGCAGTATTGTTGTGAAAAAGCAAACCTGGAATACCAACAGGAAAATCGCGATATGAATGCTATTAAAACACTGGATCGTCAGTATTTTGCCGCACTAAATACCTTAAAAAATATCACCTCAAGCATAGCAACCGAAGCCAAGAAACGGAATGCATCTATATTGATAGAAATGTTACTAGCCAAAATCAAATTACCCGAAATCAAGAATCTAGGTGTGACTAAGCGTAATTATATAGCCAAAATTGAATGATATCAGATGAAATGATACAAGAATACCACATCACCCACATATGCTGGTTTGGGTTGGTCTTTAATCACAAGCGTAGCTTGAATCGTTACTTTAGTTATTCCCCTCAAATTGCTAATGCAATTTAATTTTGCTTTTAGTTGCACTTCGCTATCAACTAAAACTGCCTGACCAAATTTAAAACGTTCAATACCATAATTGATTTCCATTTTAATATTGCGTACATCTGCAATCTGCTTCCATAAATATGGAATTAAGGATAGGGTTAAATATCCATGTGCTATTGTTGCCTTAAATGGCCCTTCATTTTTAGCTTTTTCAGGATCGGTGTGGATCCATTGATGATCTAAGGTTGCATCGGCAAATTTATTAATCTGTTCCTGGTCTATGGTATGCCATTGCGAAACACCTAGTTCTTTACCTAGATGCGATTCATACTCTTCGAAATTATTGATCACCAACATATATTGTGTTTATAGGATTAGGACTGTTTACAACTCTTTTAGGTACAACAATCCTTCAGGGATTATAGTTTCATTCAGTCTTTTGTATTCAATGATAATCATAATAACGGTGTATTTGCAGGATATGGCCGAAAATATTCAAAAGATTTTTCTGCCAATTTTGTATTGATTTGTGAACAGCAAGTGCAGGCTGTTTATAATCAGCTAGATAAGTATTGTTGCCGTTTGTTCAAAATCGATTAAATTTTTCAAAAAAGAAGCAACTGAAAACGAAAGATGCTAACCCGACCCATGGACTAACAAATGGCACTGTAGTAATGTGCATGAGATAGAGAACGTAAGATGGGAGATATAAAATGGATAATGGAATGTCTTCCTAAATATTATTCTAGTTCGAAAAAAATGCGCTTCACTCAATATTAAGAGCTTTTGTTTTTTGTTTAAATGTTTTGATTTTAAGCTTGTTAAATATTATCTAAATATTTTATTTGATATATTTAAATTAAAATTTAGATTTGTCTAAAATTATATTTAGATAAACCATTTATATTCATGAAACCCTTCTTACTATACTGTTTATGTTTTTTTATATCGCTAAATGCCATCGCACAAAAAGTTATGGTTAAGGGTTTGGTCACCTCGCAAAATGAACCTTTAGAAAATATCACTATTAAAATTTTAGGATCTAATAGATCCACCAAATCAAATGTTTCTGGTACCTATCAATTAAATGGTATTCCGTCTGGAAATTATGACCTCATTTTTTCAGGCATAGGTTATCAATCCAAAAGAATTAAAGTAACGCTAAAAGGAGATACGGCACTGCTTAACGTTGATCTGTTAAGCGTAGCATCTGATTTAGGCGATGTAGTAATTACAGGGGTTAACCGGGCCACACAATTACGGAAAAGCCCTGTGCCTATTGCCGTGCTTTCCAAAAAATCAATGGACCAAAATGTAAATACGAACCTGATAGAAGCTATTGTTAAAGGCGTGCCCGGAATTACAGCTGTTACCACTGGTCCAAACGTTTCTAAACCCTTCATAAGAGGCTTAGGTTATAACCGCGTATTAACTTTGTATGATGGCTTAAGGCAAGAAGGACAACAATGGGGTGATGAACATGGGATTGAGGTGGATGAATATGGCATTACCCGGGCCGAAGTGGTAAAAGGTCCCGCCAGCTTAACCTATGGTTCTGATGCATTAGCTGGGGTAATTAATATGATTCCTTATACACCGAATTTTGAAGATGGAAAATTGAAAGGCGATTTTACTGCAAATTACCAAAGTAATAATGGGATGATCGGTTCGTCGCTCGGATTAGCCTATATTAAAAACGATTGGAAATATACGTTTAGGGCAACTGGGAAAACAGCACATAATTACCAAAACAAAATTGATGGACTGGTTTACGGAACAGCTTTTAGGGAATACAATCTATCTGCAAGTGCCAGGGTAGATAAAGCCTGGGGTTCTTCTAAAACTGCCATTACCTACTATGATAATTTAATGGAAATCCCTGATGGTAGCAGAGATTCTCTGTCTAGAAGATTTACCAGGCAGGTTTTGGATGATGGAGATGATATTAAAAACAGACCTATTGTGCCTGAAAGTGATCTGAATACCTATTCCATTAATCCCTTGCATCAGCACATTCAACATTATCGGTTTTATAACACCAGTCAGTTTAAATTTGGAACAAGTGATTTAAATTTATTGATTGGCGGACAGCAAAGTGTAAGGAGAGAATATAACCACCCAACATTGCCAAGTCAGGCTGGGCTTTATGTAGTTTTAAATACTTTTAATTATGATCTCAAATACAACCTGCCAGATTTTGCCGGTATCGAAAGTACCATCGGGGTAAATGGCATGTACCAGGGAAACAGGAGCAAGGCTGCTACCGATTTTCCTATTCCCGATTATGATCTTTTCGATATCGGTGCTTTTTATTTCGCAAAGAAATCGATGGGTAAAATCGATGTTTCGGGAGGAATCAGGATAGACAGAAGAAATATACATTGGAGTGATTTTTATGTCGGTACCGATGCACAAACAGGTTTTGGTAAACAGGTGAGCTCAACTGATGCCACTGGAAAATTGCAATTCCCTTCTTTTGATAAAAACTATTATGGCTTGTCAGGAAGTTTGGGTTTAACCTATAACGTTTCTGAAAAACTGCTCATTAAAGCCAATATTGCCAGGGGATACCGTGCACCAAACATTACAGAAATCGGTTCTAATGGATTAGATCCCGGTGCACACATTGTGTATTTGGGCAACAGGACCTTTAAACCAGAGTTTAACCTTCAGGAAGATATTGGTGTTATTGCCTACTTAAAAGATGCTGAAATAAGTGTGGAACTGTTTAATAACAATATTCAGAACTACATTTATCAATCGCGCTTAACCGATGCCAACGGAAATCCAGTGGTTATAGTTCCTGGAAACCTAACTTATCAGTATCAGCAATCGAAAGCAAGATTATACGGTGCAGAAATTTCGGTAAATCTACATCCTTCAGCTATGAAATGGTTAAGTTTCAACAATAGCTTGGCTTATGTAGTTGGGTTAAACCAGAATCAGGAATTATTAAATAAGCACGGTAGAGAAGCTAAATATCTGCCCTTTATTCCGCCATTGCAGGTGAGAACAGAGATCAAGGCAACCGCCCAAAAGGTTATAGGTATTTTTCATAAGCCTTATATTAAAGTTGATGCTGCTTTTTTCGCTGATCAGGATAAATTTTATGCTTTAGATGATACCGAAACCTTTACGCCAGGTTATACCTTAATTAACGGAGGAGTAGGATCGACACTAAAAACCAAAAAAGGAAAAACCTTATGTGATATTTTTCTTCAGGCAGATAATATTTTCAATGTCGCATACCAATCAAATTTAAACAGATTAAAATATTTCGAATATTATAACCGTTCGCCCAATGGCAGATCAGGAATTTACAATATGGGCAGGAACTTAAGTTTTAAAGCTATTATTCCAATTTAAGGATGGAGAATGTAAGATGAAATGGTTGATGGATCATGGTTGATAGTTAATGGCTTATGATCAATAAAATATCTGCAGATAGAAATGTGGACCATAAGCTATAAACTATTGACCAAAAAAAACATTGACCATAAGCTTCTAATAGAACTATAGCAAGATTATATAATCGTGTTTTAGGGTTAAATGTTTCGTTTAGGAAATGGAGGGTATTTATATCTTCCATTTCCTTTTTGCCATTAAACCTTTTTTCTGTCAACCTTTCCATCTTATGGACTATGGACTATGGACTATGGACTAATAAACTATTTTACCTATTTTTATCCGATATGGAACCTTCCTTAAGCGAACAGCGTTTAACTTTTTTAAGGCAATCAATTGGCAAGGTAATTACCAATTCGCCATCTAACTTTATGAACTGGCTGGCTCCTGTTTTAGTTAAAGCAGAGCATGGCATATTGGTATGCCGATATACCATCCGTAAAGAAATGACCAATCCCTATCAAATCTTACATGGTGGTGTAACAGCAGGTATTATTGATGATCTAATTGGGGCAACGGTTTTTACCATGGGATTAAACGAACGGTATACCACTGTAAATAACTATATCGATTATTTTGCCACTGCAAGCGAAGGCGACGAAGTTGTTGCAGAAACTTCGATTGTAAAAAGAGGACGCACGATATTAAATCTGCAATGCGAAATATTTTTACCTTCAAAAAAGCGTTTAATAGCTAAAGGCTATTCGAACATGTTAAACATAGGTTAAGTCTTTTCTGGTAGTTTAAGAATTAATTATTAATTCCTTTAAATTAACGAAACATTCTCGATTATAATTTGTTGTAAATTAACCAAAAATATAATGAGCCATGTTAGAAAATTATTCCACCTTGCAATTCATTGTTAGAGGCAAAATTTTTAAGGGATTTTGCATGCGTATTCAAGATGATTTTCACGAAACTTATGCTGTTGTTTTAGATGGTTACCATTCTTTCTGTATCTGGTTAGATAACAAAACAGAAAAGTGGTGTGCTTCCAAAAACGTAGCGATTGATCCGGATGCTATTGATGAAATCATCAACAGGATATCTATCCCTCAACCATCTTGCTAATACTGCGTAATAAAAATGTTGCAGCATAAATTCCGGTTCTAACCTGCAGGATTTTGCTGTTTTATGCGGTATTTTCTCTTTTTCTCGTTGAGTTTCCTCTAAAACAAAGTTCATAATGGATTTTGATGGGTTAAATTGTGTATTTTAACAAACAACTTAACTAATCAATAACCTAAATCTTTCATTATGAACAAAAAATTACTAATGCTATTAGGAATTTTGACTTGTTACGTATTTTCCTATGCCCAAACAATTGTAAAGGGTAAGGTAACAGACGAAAACAATGTTGGTATTCCAGGCGTAAGTGTACTGGTTAATGGCAGTACAAATGGTGCTTCTACAGCTGGTGATGGTACTTATAGTATTTCTGTCACCTCAAATGACGTTACGCTGGTTTTTAAATCAATAGGCTTTGTAACCCAAGAAGTAGCTATTGGCGGCCGTTCTCAGGTTGATGTTACCTTATCTAATGAAGAAAACAAACTAGATGAAGTAATGGTGGTAGCTTATGGTACCGCTAAACGGGGCAGTTACACTGGATCGGCGGCCGTAATCGATCAAAACAAAATCAAGGATGCACCATCTACCTCCTTTCAAAATGCTTTAACAGGTAGGGCAGCTGGTGTGCAGGTTACTGCATCTTCTGGTCAGGCAGGATCAACTCCGAGCATCCGAATAAGGGGAATAGGATCGATAAATGCGTCAAACGATCCGTTATATGTGGTTGATGGAGTTCCTGTTGTTTCGGGTAATATTGGCCAAGGAAGCGATTATACTTTCTCTACCAACAATATCATGAATACAATAAATCCCGCTGATATTGAGAGTATTACTATCCTCAAAGATGCTGCTGCTTCTTCGTTGTATGGTTCAAGGGCAGCCAATGGGGTAGTATTGATCAATACAAAACGTGGTAAATCTGGTAAACCTAAAATTGAATTTAGAACATCTTTAGGCTTAACACCGAGCTGGGCAACAGATAATTATGAAACAGCTGGTGTACAAGAACAAGTCAATATGTTATATCGTATTTTTCATGATGTACGCACCTCTTCTGGACAGAGTGAAGCAGCGGGAAATACTTATGCCTTGTCGCAGCTAAATACAAAATTTAACCGACATGGTTATCGCTTTACTACTGATGGGACAGGTTTAAATGCAAATGTGAATATTCTTGGTATGACTGATGGAATAGAGAATCGCGAAGGGCGATATTTTGATTGGGAAGATGCACTTTTTAGAACAGCAAAATACCAAACTAACGATCTGTCAGTAAGTGGCGGTGACGATAAGACGAAGTATTATTCGTCATTTTCTTACACCAGAGATCAAAGTCGGATTAAAGTAAATGATTTTGACAGATACTCGGGCAGGATAAATTTAAGCCAAAAAGTGGGTAAATATGTTGAAATTGGTTCGAACGTAAGTATTACCAGATCGGCACAAAGTGGCTATAATGATACACGCAATACCGGCTCAAATAGCTACTTCCAAACTAGGAATCTATTATGGCCACTATATTGGCCAACCGATTATAAAACCGGTCAGCCTTTTACGGCCAGGTACGGAAGTTTAGCACAGAATAACATCTATTATGATAATCAATGGGATAATAAATCAATTACAAAAAGATTTGTTGCCAATCCTTATATTCAGGTAAATATATTACCAGAGCTAATTGTAAAATCAGTGTTTTCTTATGATAACTCACAGGTAAACGATCATATTTATTATAGCGCACTTCATTTTAATGGCTTAACCAATAATGGAAGCGTAAATGAAATCACAACAAACTATAATAAAATGGTTTCTTCTAGTACGATTAACTACAGCAAACAGCTCGGCTTGCATTCTATAAGCTTCTTGGCAGGTTTTGAAGCTGAAAAAAATGTTACGGACTTTCAAAGAGCTACAGGCGTTGATTTAGGAAGCAGTGAACTGCAAAGTGTTTCAACTGCCGGTACAACTTCATCTTCTGCATATAACTGGGGGAATTCCATTGTTTCTGGTTTATCTCGTTTGGAATATAATTACAACCAGAAATATTTTGTTACTTCTTCCTTGAGAAGGGATGGATCTTCAAGGCTTGGGGATATTAATAGATGGGGTACATTTTGGTCGGTTGGTGGATCATGGAAAATCAATAGCGAAAATTTTCTAAAAAATGTATCTTTTCTTGACAATTTAAGATTAAGAGGATCATACGGTACAAATGGAACTTTACCATCAAACAACTACGATTGGCGTGAGTTGACTTCATTTTCCAGTAAATACTTAGGCCAACCAGCAGCATTGTATGCTTCGCTTTCTAACCCTCTGTTAACCTGGGAAAATAGTTATTCAACAAACATAGCCTTAGAGTTTGGTCTCTTCAAAAGAATTACGGGTACAATCGAGTTTTTTAACCGCGATACAAAAAACTTATTACTTGGTGTACCAGTGTCAATGACTACGGGATTTAGTTCAACGCTAAGAAACATTGGAGAAATTAACAATAAAGGTCTCGAATTTGATCTGAATGCTAATCTAATTAATAAAAACGGATTTAAATGGGATTTAGGTATTAATGGATCATTTACAAGGTCTAAAGTAACCAAGCTGTATAAACCTGAAGGAACAGCACGTGGAAATGATATTATATGGAACGATCCTACAGGTGCAGATGCAAGAGCTCAGTTCCTCTATAGTGAAGGCTTATCAATGCTTAGTTTTTATGGTTTCGAATGGGCTGGTGTAAATCCGGCAAATGGTAAAAATGTTTGGTATTTAAATGGTGCGGCTCCAGCATCAGGTAGTTTTAATTTTAATGGAAGGCAAGCAACTTACAACTACAATGATGCTGCTAGGGTAGTAATAGGCGATGGTAATCCAGATGTTTTTGGTGGAATTAATACAGACGTTGAATATAAAGGTTTTAGTTTAGGCTTAAACTTTATCTACAAACTTGGTGGACAAATTTATGATGGAGCTTATAAAGATGTAGCAGACGATGGTTACTACTGGGAAAGAATCAGGTCGCAAAGTTATTATGACAATATGTGGACTCCGCAAAATACCTCTGGTACACAACCAAAGCTTGATGGAAATGACCTTACCGATGCCATGCAGTATAGCTCTCGTCAATTACACAGTGCGAGTTTCTTGCGATTAAAAAACGTATTGTTTGCATATCGTTTACCTGAAAAAATAGTTGCTAAACTCGGCGCCTCTAATATAAGAGCGTATTTTAATGGTTCTAATCTGCTTACTTTCGCGAAATACAAAGAAGCAGATCCTGAGGTTGGAAATTATAGTACTAGAGGTTGGGAAACCCCATTTGGAAAGACTTATACTTTTGGTTTAGAGGTTAGTTTTTAATATAGGAGATTCAAAATATGAAAAGAATAAATATACTACTGATCAGTATCTTCATGTTAAGTGTACTATCATGTAAAAAGTTTTTAGATATGACGCCGAGTAATTCGGCCGATTCGAATAAAGCTATTCAAACACCTAGAGATGCACAGATAGTGATCAATGGTGTGATGAATCAAATGACAGATGCCTCGTATTATGGCAGAAATTTCTTCCTGTATGGCGATGTTAAAGGAGGAGATATGACTGTTTATTCCCAAGGCCGAGGCTTGGATGCATTATATAATTATAATCAAAATGCTAATACAAACAGTTTTTCTGGTTTTTGGTCACAAATTTATTATTGCATACTGCAAACCAATTATCTGCTCGAAGAAATAGCCAAACAAGAGGCTATAGGAGTTACAGGTTTTGCTGCATATAAGGGACAGGCTTTAACTGCTAGGGCTTTAATGTATTTCGATCTGGTTAGGCTATACGGTAAAGCATATACGGATAATAGTCAATCTTTTGGTGTTCCTTTAATATTAACCAGGCAGGAATACGAAGCACAACCACTGCGATCGACAGTAGAACAGGTTTACAATCAAATTGTTAAAGATTTGAATGATGCGGCGCCGTTGTTGCCAAAAACAAAAACAAATGGTTATATCAATTATTATTCAAATAAAGCGATTCAGGCGAGAGTATACTTATATATGAACGATATGCCAAAATCGCTTTTAGCGGCTGAAGAAGTTATTGGAGCTACAGCTTTATATACTTTGTATACTAATGCAAATTGGGTTGATTCGTGGAAAAGTCAGTATGGATCTGAATCTATTTTCGAATTGGGTGTTAATCCTTTAGAAAATGATCTGGGAGCCGCATCACTAGGCGTTTATCAGCGAAATAAGGGAGTGGGTACTACAGCTGCCTTAGGCTTTTTCTATTCCAGCACAGACTTTTTAACCCGATTAAATCAAGGAACCAGTGATATACGTCGTGGAATAATGGCTAGAGACGAAAGTTCGGCAACAAGATTAGGCGCATTATATAAATATTCTGGCAGTACAACACTAGCTGGTGATAAAAGTACTGCAAATAATACTGCTGTTAATATTAAAGTAGTTCGACTGTCTGAAGTTTATTTAATTGCCGCAGAAGCAGCGCTTTCAACCAACACTACAAAGGCAGCTAATTATTTGAATGCAATACGTCAAAGAAATCCTTCTTCAGTACTGGCTACGCCAGCTACAGTTACTCTTGACATGATTTTAGATGAAAAAAGTAAAGAGCTGTATGGCGAAGGCCAACGTTTCTTCGATTTAATCCGGACCAATAAATCAATTACGTACAATGATGAATTTGGTGGGTTAACCATCAGTACCCGACCGAAAACAATTGATAGAACATTTAACAAAACACTTCTTCCGATCCCACAAACAGAAATAAATGCGAACCCTGGAATAAAGGCACAGCAGAATCCTGGTTATTAGCTATTATTAAAAAAAACCGATTTGAATAGACCGTCCATAAAAGTTTGGACAAACGTAACAATTAACTACTTAGACTGTGAGCCCGGTATTCCACTGGGCTCATTCCTTTAGATTCAACCCGATTCTATCATTATGTTAGTAATTGATGTAACTTGTCAATATCATTCCGAAACTCTTCCACTGCTGTCCGGTTAAAGTCTAAACTAATAAGAAAATCTTTAAAATTAAGCTGAAAAAGTGGATTTTGTCCCGCTTCTAAAAGGCAAGCCCCTGTTTTCCAATTTTAAAAATTCTTATCTAAATCCAGTTGTCAGGTAAAAAAACTATTCATTTGTTGAAGTTCTAATCATTTAAACCATTTATGGCTCAAATATCCAGCAAAATATCCTCTTAATATATAAATATTGCAGCAGCTTGCGGTTAGGCTGTCCGGTAAAAATTCACACAAAAAAGTTTACTGGACAACATATCGGTAATATGCCCGAAATTCGGCACTAGAAATAGTGAATAGCTTATAATATCCCCATTGAATAAATCTATTACGGGAGAGAGAGATAAAGTTTTTTGCCCGCTACACTGAATTTAGCGAGATCGGTAGCCCATTTTTCAAACGGCCCATTTGCATTAAACTGCCTTTTACTATATTAGGTGTATTCTTCTCTTCTTCTCCTTTGTAAGCTCTGTATTTCTTAAGCTTGACAACCATCTCGGCGGTTAGTCTCAGGACAGTTTTGTGATTGATGGCATGCCCTTCTTTTTTAGTTGAAATAGCATCCGCCTATAGCCGTATCTACATCTATCCTTATGCTGTTTGGCAAGTGCAATGATGCGTGTTCCAATTACTTCGTACGTACCAATCACCTTATTACGCTTCATATAGTAATAAAACGAGCTTCATGCCATATTGGGTACCATCAAAAGCATTGACAGATCAAACCACCTCCTAAAGTGTCTAGCTTTTTGGGGCACTGCAGAGGCTTAAGGTGATATCTTAATATATATCTGTGATCATTCCTTTTTTATAATTAAAGGTATATCCAGGAGCTGGATTCCAATTATCAAATGCATACCAACCGTTATAAGAACCATTCCATCCCCAGTTCATTGATAAATGACCATAACCTACCTGAAAAATGTACATCCATGGGCTTGCTCCTGGTTCTGGTCTTGGGTCATTTGTTAACATACATTCAAACATGTAGGTGTCTTTATACCCATCACATACCCATGCATGCCCTTCTTCGTAACTATTAAAAATCCACCATTTACCTTGTTTTCCGCCCGTTAAAATAACCGGTCTTCCTAGGTTTAAATCGAATTTAACTTTACTATAGTTGTAGTTTGCAGCGGTACTTTGGCCATATCCGAAGGTTTGTAAACCCATTATCGCCTCCCCGTCTGTAGCACCTGAACCATCGCAGCCATAGTCCATAGAGCAAGCTTGACCGACCAATGACATTAGGTATTGGACATCCGCATTGCCATAGTTGTTACTCATCCCAGTCCAATTAAAATTAAACATAGATGGTTTTGCGTGGTATCTCAAGATTTGAGCTATGGCAGTTGCATAACAACCAGTCGGAGCACGACCATTTGAGTAATTAGAACAGCCCATATGCGGACAAAGATCGTTATAACCGGTACCCTGACCCCATTGCGTTTGCAATAATGGTCCAACTTGGGCTACTATCATAGACAGCTGGTTCCCTTCTTCAAACCGATCACAAGGGAAGTTCCATAAATCCACGGACGATAACTCATTTCTTCGTCCGTTAAGACTTAGTTTTTTTTGATTCGAAACTATTGGAGCTTTCTCTAAAAGATTTTTCCAACTCTTTTTGATAGTTTCAGTCGGCTTTAGATTTTTCTTTCTAATTTCTGTGATACCATCATTAGTTTGCTGAAGCCATGCAACCAAACCAGGGGGATAATTTATTTTTTCACTTACTTCAAAGTTTCCTTTGTCTGCATATGCCAGTATCGGAATCGCACGTTTATCAGCCGAAACAATCGCAAAACCGCCGTCATCATAATTTAATATATAAAAGCTAGGTTCAGATTTATTTGGGTCGATTGTAAATGCTTGTTTAATTATTTTGGCCTTTGCCGACGCCTTTGTGTTCTTAGATGCCATTATTTTTGCCTTCGATGTATTGAATGATTCTTGAATAGCAATGGATTTTGCTGTTGAAAGATCTACAAAATTTGAATCTTTGAGTATCTTGTTTGTTATTTCTAAGTTGTTTTTTTCTTTTGCACATCCGAACAGAAATACAAGAAGAATGAGAGTGGTTAATTGTTTTTTCATCATTTAATTATATTAATTATTTTATTTGAAGAATTCGTATCTGTCCACACCACCACGTCATTATAAGTTACACTAACGGTCAGGGCACTATTGCGATTTGGATGTAAATATTTATAAACAATTTTATCTTCGGTATTATTCTTGAACCTTAAAATTACCGTTGCCTCATCCATATTAAGGAAAGGAAATGGATAAACCTTTAACATTTTTTCATTTGATGGACCAAGTATTAATTCATATCCTTTCTCACTTCCAGTGGTTTTACTAGGACGAACTTCCTGCCCGTTTAAATTATATATTACTGTCAAGTTTTCTATATAAGCTTCAGAAAGAAGAGGACTGCCGATGGAATCGGAATATATAAAATAAACAGGTAAATCAAGTACTGGACTGTCTTTACTGCCCTGTTTTTTACATGAAATTATATTCATTAATCCCATAGCTATTACTATGTGATAAGAAAATAAGACATATTTCATATTGGCTTCACATTTTAAAAAAAAATTAAAAGATTTTTATTTATGAATTATAACAAGAATATTTTTCTTAACAGAAACTTATGCGATCACGATTAAGTTGAAACTAAATTGAGAAGAGAGGTTTTAATTTTCATAAGAGATGTTTTAAGTTTTCGATTACATAAAAGTATTATATTATTTAATATAAAATGACAATATAATGTAACAAAATTAATGATTAAGAAGTCAATTATTTGTAACTAAACATACATGTTATTTCGGTAAATGACTACGTTGTCCGATACCTTGGGATATATTAAGATTGATCAATAAAAAGTTTTGCTATTTGTGATAATTTGAGGATTAGCTGCCTATAAATTAAATGCTTCAGTAATATACAACCCACTTACTGCATTAGAGCAGATTGGAAATCAGCGTTGGGTTCATTTATTTATGCATGGTTATGAAGGCTGGGCCGAATGGCGTAGAACTGGTTTCCCTAGCTTTTTGGTTCCAGCACCAAACAACAACAACAAACCGATACCGAGAAGAGAAGGTTATCCTACACAAGAACAGGCTAACAATACCGAGAATTACAAAGCTGCAATTGCAGCCTTTCCTTATCTTGGAAGCGATGATTTGAATGCCCGGGTTTGGTGGGATAAACCTTAAGAATTATTGTTAAGGTGTAAATTATGGCTCTTGTTTTATTAAAAATCCCTTCCAGATATTTTCTGGCAGGGATTTTTTGTAGCTGTTCAGCGCTTTCTTGGTTATTCTGAATGCAATGGGTGAATCAGTCTCGCAATAACGATGGATGGATCAACGTACTATTGACTAATGAACCAATGACCAATGAACCTCGATTTACGCAAAAAACATATAACTGAGCGCTATAGCTGTACAAACGCCAACTAAATCAGCCAATAACATCGAACCAATAGCATAACGTGTATTCTTTATTCCAACAGATCCAAAGTAAACTGCTACTACATAAAAAGTTGTATCAGAAGCACCCTGAAAAACACCCGATAATTTACTGGCAAATGAATCTGGTCCACTCGAGATCATAGTGCTTACCATCATTCCTCGGGCGGCACCACCACTTAATGGCCTGATTAAAGCTGTGGGCAGCGCATCAACAAATTTGGTGTCGGCTCCAAAAAATACAAACATGCTTTTAATCCCGCTCATGATCACATCAAAAGTTCCGCTGGTTCTCAGCATACTTACAGCGACTAAAATTCCAACTAAATAAGGAATAATTTTAAGCGCCGTTTCAAATCCACCTTTGGCGCCACCAATAAACGCATCAAAAACATCTATTTTTTTATATAGTGCACCCAATACAATCAATAAAAAGATCAATAAAATTATTCCACCGCTTAATAAGCCTGAAAATGATTTTATGCTTTCTGCATTTAACTTACTTACGTACCAAACCAGTAAACCAACTACTGCTGAGATACTTAATACCCAGGTAATGATAACGGGTTGAAGTAAGTTTATCTTTTGTTTAAAGGATACAATGAGCATGGCAGCCATGGTACCAACAAAAGTTACAATCAAACACGGGATGAAAATATCGGTTGGGTCTTGTGCATTTTGAGTTGACCTAATGGCAATTACACTAACCGGAATTAAACATAAACCTGCGGCGTGCAAGCATAAAAACATAATCTGCGAATTGCTGGCAACATCCTTATTGGGATTGAGCTCCTGCAAACTTTCCATGGCCTTGATACCAAATGGAGTGGCTGCATTATCTAAACCTAACAGATTGGCAGAAAAATTCATAATCATATGGCCCATAGATGGGTGTCCTTTTGGGATTTCGGGAAAAAGTTTAGAGAAAAATGGGCCGATAATCCTCGATAATAAACGGATACCCCCTGCTTTTTCGGCAATGCTCATTAAACCCATAAATAAAGCTAGTGTTCCAATTAATTTTATGCAAAGGTCAACCGCAATCCAGCAGGTTTCGATAATGCCGTCTAATTTTAAAGGGTTTAATGGATCTGATGATTTACCGATTACCATCCAGTTAAAGATATCGGTATGTCCGAAAAAGAAACATTTAATACTTGCTACTACAATAGCCACGATAATAAATGCTGACCAAATTCTGCTTAATGCCATTAGGGTTGTTTAGTTTTATTTGAAGGGGTTAAAATACCTTTTTTAGTCGAAAGTTCATAGTGGGAGAGCCCTGTGTCAGCAGTCTTTAGTCCGAAGTCAGATGCTGCATACTAAAAAATGGTTTATGGTCGATAGTTTAATGGTTGATTGCCAAGGTCCTTAAGCAATATCTTCATGATTATGGGTATTGGAATGAACTATCAGATTTATAAACTGTTAGGCCGTCAGCCACGAACTATCAAACCTTTAACCAAAAGAAAAGTCCATCGCCAATAGTTTATTCACTATCAACCATGGACTTCTGACTCTGGACTTCCGACTAACTATGGTTTATCATCTGTTAGTTCAAAACCCCAGGTTTTTCCTTTTTCAGTTGCAGGTACTCCGCTTGTCATCCAGGCTGGCGCTTTTGCACCTTTTAAATAATAATCGAAAAATTGTTGCTCACGGATTTGAATATCCTTACGGTTCTGACGTTGAACCAGATTATGTGCTTCACCGTTATAGTTCAACATCCAAACTGGTTTACCTAAACGACGCAGACCGGTAAACATTTCAATTCCCTGATACCATGGCACAGCACCATCTGCATCATTAGCCATTACCACAACAGGGGTATTTACTTTAGGGAACATAAATAGTGGCGAGTTCTCTATATATAATTCTGGTTTTTCCCAAAGGGTTGCACCGATGCGGCTTTGTGTTTTTTCGTATTGGAACTGACGGTTCATACCAGTTTCCCAACGGATACCACCATAAGCAGAAGTCATGTTGACTACAGGTGCACCGGCCCACGCTGCGGCATACATGTTATTCTGTGTAATGAGATAAGCCACTTGATAACCACCCCAGCTTTGACCTTGAATACCGATTTTACTGCCATCTACCCAGCTATTTTTCTTCAGGCTTTCTACACCCGAATTGATGAATTCAACTGCAGATTTACCTGGGTGACCAGTTTCGTAGCTAATATCTGGCGCAAAAACCAGGTATCCGTTACTCACGAAATAAGAAATGTTTAAGCGCGATGGAGTAGGTGCGGGCGCTTGATAAGTGTACAAACCATCCGTTAGTTTTTCGTAGAAATACGCAATCATCGGATATTTCTTATTTGGATCGAAATTTTCCGGTTTGTACAGTATACCTTCAGCTTTGTAGCCCTTCGGCGTAGTCCACTTAACCAGCTCAGCCGTGCCCCAATTGTAGTTTTTTTGCTGAGGGTTAGTATTGCTTAATTTGGTTTCAGTTTTGAAATCGGTAGTGATATAAACATTTGGCGATTCTACATAATTGGCTTTATCGTAAATATAAACATCAGCATCTTTCGCTTTTAGCAGGTTTGAATATTTAAACTTAGCCATTACTACCAATTCTGGCGCTTTAGCTGAACCTACGTTGGTACGGTAAAATCCGTTTTCTTTAGTTAAATGGTTAAAGCCATCTAACCAAACCGTTTCATTCGCTTTAACAAATTTGCTATCTGCATTCCGTTCAAATCTATTATCCTGTTGTACTCTCTCATAACGGAAAGTAAGGTTATTGGCCCTTCCAAAACCAGCTGTAATATTTTTAGGTGCCGATTTTCCATCTGGTGAGAACGACCAGATGTCGTATTTATCGTAAATTAAAACAGCTTTATCACCTTCAGTCCAGGTAGCTAAACCATAAGCAGAAGGTAAATCCGGTACATCATTTTCTTCATCAACGAATTTTTCGCTTAAACCTGCTGTTAGTATGGATATTTTTCCAGTGGTTACACTATAAGTATTCCAGCTACCTGCTTTTCTATCGAAATATAAAACATAGTTTCCGCCAGGAGAAGCCATTGCATAACCGCTTAAATTATCAATGATTTTCTTTTTCTGGCCGTTTTTAGTATCAACTAGGTAATAATCTTTTGAGGTAGAACCACTCCATTGTGATTCGATCCTGCGGCCATAGTCTGTAGATGCTAAAACCTGATTCGCATCACCCTCAGCAATCAGATTGGCATCAGGTAATTTTAAATCCGTTAATGGAATTACTTTTGGATCACTGCTATAAACATCAATCACCGATAAATAACTTTTTTTACTGTCCCTATCTGCATTTTTAAGCTGCATAGGCTGCAGGTAATCGTCTTTGTAATTCCAAACATCAACTTTAGCCACCTCGAAATCTACAATAGTGGTGTCTTTTGGTTTTTTGATAGGGGAGATGCCAAAAAACAATTTCTTGCCATCTTTACTAAAAGTTATTTTACCATCGCCGTTAACCGACCATTTTGCAGGTAGTCCTGGCATATCAAAATCAACCAGTATCTGCGCTGTATCAATTGTTAAGGAGTTGTAATAAATATTGTAATCTTTAATTTCCTGTTTCTCCGGACTTTGTTCGCCCACAAAAGCCACATGCTCGCTTTCCTCATCAAAAGTGAAGTTTTTAAAACTTCCTTTACCTTTAATTAGGGTTTTTAATGTGCCTTTTTCTGTGTTTAGCAAGAATACACCTTGTGGGGCCGTTTTATCCTTTTTAGATCCGCTACAGGCAAAAACCAACTGTTTGCCATCTTTACTGAAATAATAATCGGTAACGAATTTATAAGTTTTATCTGTGCCCGTTAAAAGATTTTTTACCACTAAATCAGTTCCTTCATCGGTTTTACCTTTTCCGGCAGGTTCATCATCTGCAAAATCCATTTCATCATCCTTTTTCTCAGCTGGTTTTACAGTTTTCTTTGCTGTATCTGGCTTTTCGGTTAGGTAAGCCATTACACCAGCACCTTCTTCAGGGAATTTGAAAGATTTTACCCTTGCCACTTTTGTAATGGCACTGGTGGTGAGGTTGGCAATACCCAACGAATCTTTTGGTAATTCATCTGGCTTTTTCTTTTTAATTTTAGCCTGACGTAAATCTTTATTTAAGGGACGGATGTTAAAAGCAGCGAACTTGGAATCGTTACTAAACTGCGAGTTCATCCCTCTTGGTATATTAATCTTCGCATTCGTTTTAATATTGGTAAGGTACAATTGCGCATCTCCTTCTTGTTGTAAGATGCTGTACATCGCCCATTGACCATTATTTGATAATTGCTTTGTTCCTATTGATTCCCAAGTATCATATACCGAATGATCTAAGGGTTTCTTTTGTGCGTAGGCAAAGCTGACAACAAAAAACAGAATAATAGTTAGTCTATTTTGCATTTTTAGATTTATTAATTTGTTGGTTGAGATTTAATCTTCTAAAATTGGAATTTTTTAGCTTATTAGGAAACTTGTATGTCAAATATTACAATTAAAAAGGGAATTGAGGAAGCAAAATGGATAATGTAAGATGTAAAATGGATGATGGAAACTAATAATTACTAGTGATCAATTATGGACAAAAGAAATCTATCGAGATAGATCGCTCCGTTCCGTTGCACTCCAGTCGAGATGACGCCCTTTCTTTTAGATCTCGCGCTTCACGCCTAACGCCTAACGCCATGCGTTTATAGCTCCGCTCTAAACAAAAATCCCCGATCACTTTGAAGTAATCGGGGATTCCGTGTAATTTAAAAGTATTACTTTTTAGCTTGTTGCTGCTGACGCATATAATCATCTAAACGTTGTTGGAATTTAGATTTTTTCTTTTTCTCATCAGCTGGTCTGGCTTTGTTTTGCTGGATCAAAGCGTGGATTTTATCATCATCAACCATTTTACGGATTAAGAACTGCTGTCCGAAAGTCATTAAGTTGGCCAAGAAATAATAATAGTTTAATCCGGCAGGGTAGCTATTTAATACACCTAAGAAAATAACTGGCATAATGTAGCCGATGTATTTCATTTGGCCTGTAGCTCCAGAAACCTGGTTGTTAAAATAAGTCATAATCAATGTAGAGATGGTCATCAATACACACATTAAACTCAAGTGATCGCCAATGAAAGGAATTTTTACGCCAAATTTGATAAACTCGTCATAGGTTGATAAATCTTTCATCCATAAGAAACTCTCCCCACGTAACTCGAATAAGTTCGGGAAGAAGAAGAAGAAGGCCATTACCAAAGGCAACTGTAATACCATTGGTAAACATCCACCCAGCGGATTTACCCCCGCTTTCTTATATAGTTTTAAATATTCCTGTTGAACCAATGTTGGATTATCTTCACCTACTTTAGCTTTTATCTCGTCCATCTCTGGTTTCAATACCCTCATTTTAGCCATTGATAGGTATGACTTGTAAGTAAGTGGCGATAAAGCAAGTTTTAATAAGATGGTTAATACCAGGATAATTAGACCGAAGTTCCAATTGAAGTTATTTAAGAAATTAAATACAGGTAGTACAATAAAGCGGTTAATGTATTTCAATGGCCAGTAACCCATATCAACCTGTTGCTCTAAATCATAACCCTGTGCTTTTAAAGTAGAGAATTTGTTGGTTCCGAAATAAAATTCCATCTCATAAACCTGGTTAGCGGTATGCGCGTATGGCAATTGCATATTGGCATCATAAAACTTCACCAGACCAGGCGCTGTTGGGATTTTAACTTCTAAACTTCCTTTTTCGAAAGCTTGTTTCGAAATTAAAGAAGCTGAGAAAAAGTGCTGCTTGAAGGAGAACCATTGAATTTTACCTTTTGATAATTCTTCTTTCTCATCTTTTGAAACACTAAGGTGGTTTACATCGCCATCTAAATATTTGTAATATGGTGCAGAATAACGGTGCTCACTTTCGATCGATTTTTCTTGTTGTAGTAAGGTAGTCTGCCAGTTTAACCCAATGTTATTACCAGCAATTACTTGCTGTAAGCCAACTAAATTGATGTTGAAAGCTACTTTGTTACTTAGCGCCTTTAAATCGTATACATACTCTACATATGCGTTGGCGCCATAATTGGCACGCATGGTAACTGTATTTCCGGTTTTTGTCGGTGTAAAGTATAAATCGTTGGTATTAATTACTTTACCTGCGGCATTAAGGTTTAAACCAAATTTATTTTGGTTTCCATCAAATAAAATCAGTGGTTTACCGGTAAAGGTTTTCTGTCCTTTAACTTCAACTGAGGTAATTTTACCACCTTTATTACTTAAAGTGATCAGTAAATTCTCGTTTTCTAGAACTGTATTGGCTTCAGTGCCAGTAATTGCGGTACCAAAAGGGCCTTTTAGGGCTAAAGAATCTACAGCTGGGTTAGCAATTGCCGCTGTTTTAGTGGTATCTTTTTGTACTGGTGTAACGCCAGCTTTTTTCAAAGAATCTAAACGCTCTGTTTCTTTGGCTTTTTTCATTTCAGCCTCGTTCGGCTTCAAAAAGTAGAATGATCCTGCCAAAATGATCATAATCAGGAACAGTCCTGTAAAGGTATTTCTATCCATTATTTATGTATGTACTGCTTTTAATTCGTTTTCTTTTTCGCAAACTCCATCGCAGCGGCGACAAATTTAACAAAAAGTGGGTGAGGATTAGCAACTGTTGATTTTAATTCTGGGTGAAACTGTCCGCCAACGAAAAATGGATGATTTTTAAGCTCCACAATTTCAACTAAATTGGTTTGCGGATTCATACCTGATGCAATCATTCCTGCATCTTCATATTGCTTTAAATAAGCATTGTTAAATTCGTAACGGTGACGGTGGCGCTCATTGATGTGCGATTTACCGTAAATAGAAAAAGCTTTTGTTCCTTTCTTAATATCACAAGGATAAGAGCCCAAACGCATTGTTCCACCTTTATTTGTTATTTTTTTCTGCTCTTCCATCATGTTAATTACCGGATTGGCAGCATTTTCTTCAATCTCTGTAGTATGTGCGTCTTTTAAACCTAAAACGTTACGTCCAAATTCGATAACAGCACACTGCATACCCAGGCAGATTCCGAAGAAAGGAATATTGTTCTCACGAACATATTTTATGGCATCAATTTTACCTTCAATGCCGCGGCTACCAAAACCTGGTGCAACTAAAACGCCTTGTAAGTGACCTAATTTATCTTTTACATTATCAGGGAAAAGACCTTCAGAGTGTATATATTCTACCTTAACCTTACATTCATTTTTCGAACCTGCGTGTACAAAAGATTCGATAATTGATTTATAAGCATCAGGTAATTCTACATATTTACCGATTAAACCAATTTTAACCTCTGCTGTAGGGTTTTTTAAACGGCCCAGGAAATCTTTCCAGCTTTCCATATCAGGGTCGCTTTTGGTCGGTAATTTTAATTTCGATAAAACAGTTTTATCCAATTGTTCTTTTAACATCAACAATGGCACATCATAAATAGTAGATGCATCCATCGATTCGACTACCGCATTGATGTTAACGTTACAAAATAAAGCAATTTTTTTTCTGATCTCAGGGCTGATGTGGTGCTCTGTTCTGCAAACCAGTATATCTGGCTGTATTCCGTACTCCAACAAAGCTTTAACTGAGTGTTGTGTCGGTTTGGTTTTTAACTCGCCTGCAGCAGCTAAATAAGGTACTAAGGTTAAATGGATAACAATAGCATTGGTACTGCCTTCTTCCCATTTAAACTGACGAACAGCCTCAATAAATGGTAACGATTCAATATCACCAACAGTTCCACCAAGTTCTGTAATTACAATATCATACTCTCCGCTATCACCTAAAATACGCATGTTGCGTTTAATCTCGTCAGTAATGTGGGGTACAACCTGAACCGTTTTGCCCAGATACTCACCTTTACGCTCTTTATTAATTACGTTCTGGTAAATACGTCCGGTAGTAATGTTGTTTGCCTGAGAGGTTGGAACGTTAAGGAAACGCTCATAATGACCAAGATCAAGGTCGGTTTCAGCACCATCTTCAGTAACAAAGCATTCGCCATGTTCGTATGGATTTAAAGTTCCTGGATCGATATTAATGTACGGATCGAATTTTTGAATGGTTACACGGTAGCCACGTGCCTGTAAAAGTTTAGCTAAAGATGCGGAAATGATGCCCTTACCTAAAGAGGAAGTAACACCGCCCGTAACAAAAATATACTTTGTCATGATTGATAATTTGTGGAATTAACCAGGTGTTTTAAGCCTGTTTAATTGTTTTTGTACGGGATACAAAGGTACAAAAAATTATCACTCGATCAGGTTTTGCATGAATATTTTTTAATGGTTTTATGTACTTGATATTGACTGTTTTAGGTAAGATGCCACTTAAAGTATCAGCGTATAAAGTTCTTTTTTAATATCTTCTATCTTTCTGGGATTCTTTTTATCATCATAACGGGTATAGAGGTCGATCATTTTTTTGAAATCTTTTTCCGTATCGGTTCTTTTTCCTTTTGCAGGAGGAACAATGTTTAAAATAGGAACGTTTTTAGCTTCAACCTTAGTGGCAAACCAGGTGGTATTATACCGAGGTATGGCTAGGCCTAATATCATTCCAGGTAAGCCCGTAAATCCTTCAGGGCCGCCTCTTAATAAAATCTCTTCACTATAGAAAGCCACTACGGTAACCGAATCGTTTATTACTGCTATTGCTTTACGGCATTCGTAACCTGCAATCTGGCGTACATCGTGCATGATTTTCCAATTCAGATGGGGGATAGTGTCTTTTAAAATAAAATCTTCACCTCTTATTGGTTTTCTTATTACTCTTGCTTTTTTGCTAAAGTCGGTATACAATTCATTCGTATTATCACCAGCAATAAAGAAGAAATTATTGTCGTTCAAGGTCTCTTTAGGTTTAATCTTATAAATGGAACTACTGTCATTAAAACTATAATCCCAATTGGAGATTCTGTATTTGCTCATTTTATCCCTGGCATCGTCTGATATCCAGGTGTTTGATGCCAATTGCTGTTTTTGATTGATCTTTTTCTCGAAAGTTATTTTAGCACTTTTGATGAAAACAGTTTGTGCACGCAGTATTATTACGGCAAAAAACAAGATTATGGTTAGTCCTAAATTTTTCATCTTCTATTATTTTTTGTCTTGTTTAACAAAGTTTCCGGTTAAATTATAGGTGATGCCAATTAGGACATACCTGGGAATAAAACTGTTAGTGTATTCACTGATATTATTGCCACCAACGTAACGGTTATAGCCGATTTTTTCAGCTAAAATATCAGAAATGGATACTTTAAGCTCTAATTCTTGTGATTTGAGCATCTTTTTTGATAAATAGGCATTCCACAAGGCAATATTCACTGGTGTGCTAAACGAAGAATTTGCTGGTTGATATGACAAGGATATTGACGTGTTAAATTCTGTATTATATGGAAGTTCTATGTTTCCAGAAATATCATGGTTGTGGCTAAAGTTTTTACCATCATTTATCGAACCGATTGATGAACGGCTGTTTGAAAAAGTAACCGACGGATTATACTGGATTTGAACTTTATCGCCATAATAGCTAAAACGAGGGCGTATATTAATACTATTGTTCACATTCTCATTCAATTTATTATTTAAGATCGATACAGCGTTCGAATGGTTGAAACTGGCATTTAATCCTGTGTTAAAACCGATTTTGCTAAAACTTTTATTAAAACTCGCACCCGCATAAAAATTATTATTACCATTTAAATTGATATAACTGCTAACGGTTTTATTCACATCATCTACTGTTCTTGAGCTTACAACGGCATTTTTGGTAAAGCTATAGCCACCATACACATACGCGTACATCTGCGATTTTTGCTGATACGTGTTAAAATTAAAGCCAAAATTATTGTTGAAAGATGGTTTTAAATTTGGATTACCTCTTATTTCGTAAAGTGGATTGTTAATTTGTCTGATAGGTTGCAACTGATCTAAACTCGGCTGTCGGGTATTACCATTGTAGTTTAACGATACACTTGTGTTTTTGCCAAGTTTATAGTTAAAGTTGCTCTGTGGGGCCCAGTTTAGATAGTTTCGGTTAAATTTATTGTTTCGGTCCAGATCATTCAGCTCGAATGTAGTTTCGGTAGCTTCTGCACCACCAGATAGCGTGAACTTTTTTGATCTGTATTGCAACACAATTTTACCAATGTTCGAAAAATTATTGAAATCGAAATTGTTGCTCAGTGAATCGATTCGTTTATTATTTAATGATTTATCGAATACCAGTTTATGGCTATTTGATGTTACCGTTTTAAAACTGTAGGCTGTTTGTAATGAAAATTGCCTGCCCAAAGGTTCGGTATACGATATTCTGGTACCAAGAGAGCTTTCACTACCCGAATTATCGTTCAGAAAGTTTTGGTTAACAGTTCTATTCATTGTCCCATTCCCATCGTAGTAATTGGTTACACTTAAACTGGTGCCTAAACTGGTGCTGTTTTTGGTTTCAGGTTGTACGTCGATAGAGAGTGTTCTTCCTTTTTTGACAAACTTTTTGGAGTAGTTTATATTTCCGTTAAACAAGTCGTTGTCGCCATTGCTATCATTAGACTGATCACTATTATTTACAAATATCCCTGCGTCATTTTTAGTTTCGTTCTTGCTGATATACTGACTGCTGTTTTTTCGTTTGCTACCTGCGAAGGATATTTTTAAGGTAGAAAGCGAATCCAGTTTAATATCGACACTGCCTTTTAAACTCTGGCCAGTGTTTCGGGTTTCGCTGTTCGAGCTGCCTTCGCTAAAGAAATTCGTTCCGTTGGGCAGTAATGATTGGTTTTTCGAAGTTGTTCTGTCCAATATGTTTCTGTCACTACCTTTGTAATTGAGTTTTAGACCAACTTTGTTTTCGTTCCATTTGTCAGAAAAGTGGGCACCATATCCTGTTACATCTGGTAGGCCGCTTGATGGTGAAAAATCATCTTCATCACGGCCGCCGCTATAGCTGATCATCACCGTACTGCCGTCATCGCCAACTTCAATCACATCATAATCATTGCCTTTTAGCTTGCTCATGGCCGCACTTGCCTTCGAATCCTGATTGGTGTTAGAGTTGGATCCAAATATAGCGGCCTTCAATTTGTTTTTATAAATGCCCGCCATGCCACCTATATTTTTATAATGTTTAAGATCACTGTTGGCATCCAGGGTACTGAGGTACCCGTTTTTAGCGTTTTCCTTGAGTTTGATGTTCATTACCTTTTCCTTGGCATCGCCCTCTTTTATTCCGGATAATTCTTCCTCTTTGGTTTTTTTGTCGTAAACCTGAACTTCGCTCACTGCATTGGCTTTCAGGTATTTTTGTGCCAGAAGTGGATCATCGCCAAAAAATTCTTCTCCGTCAACCAAAAGCGTATTTACATCTTTTCCGCCCGCTTTTATTGCGCCATCTTTGTCAACCTCAATTCCAGGTAAGCGTCTTAATAAATCCTGTAGATTAGCATGTGGTTTTACCGCAAAACTATCTGCCTGATAAGTTATGGTATCACCTTTCATACTAATGGCCTGCTTTTGGGCTTTAATTACCACTTCGTTTAAAAGCGTGGCTTTGCTATCCATCGCGATATTACCCAGGTTGAATTTTGATGAATCAGACAATCGGATGTCTCTTATATAATCTGCCATTCTGGGGAAAGTGACCACCAGGGTATAGTTTCCTTTTTTTAAATTCGATAATTCGAATTCTCCGTTAGCCTTGGTCCGTGCATCTTTAACTAAAATGGAATCTTTGCTTCTTATTAGCAGGATAGAGCTGTTCTGTAATTTTGTTTTTTCAACGGTATCAACAACAACGCCTTTTATGCTTGCGTTTTGTGCCAATGCAGGAAAAAATAGTAATGAAAGAATAAAAACCGGGAAGAGTTGCTTGAGCATGTATGTTGTAGAGAAACGTTAAATAATTTGTGTGTGGTTACGTGCTCTAAAATACAACTATTTATTTAGTTTAAAAATAAATATTAAAATATTTTTTATAAAGGAAGGAGGAGGGATAGCTTAACACAGAGAATGATGGTATTTTATTTTTCTGCTGCCAAAATCAATTTTTTGAGGAGAACAATCTGCCCAAAATGGTAGTAGCTGTGCTCAATTACACCTTCTATGTTACGCAGATAGGTGCCATACTTTTCATCTACAAATACCTCATCTAACTTTTCATCTGGCATATGCGCTACGTCATCAGCGAAAGCTGCTGAATTTGCCAAAAATTCTTCCACCAGTTTTTTCCAATCTTCTTCTGATTGTATTGGCGCCATGTCGAAACTATATTGATCTTTAATTTCCAAAGGGCCACCTTTAAATACATTTAAAATACCAACCAGATAATAATTGATGTGATAGGTTAAAGCGGCAATTGTATTTAAATCTGCTATCTGATGTATAGCCTGTCGCCACGTAATGTTCAATAATTGATCCTTGTAGTTGGTATTGGCAATCCAGTACCCATTTAGAAAAACCTCCCTTAATCGGTTGGCAATAAATTCAGATCTGTTCATTTCTAAAATCTTGACAGTGATTTATATCTATTAGCAACAGTTATAATAAATCTTAACTTTCTGCTCTTTTTGGCTCCAGGCAATATAAATGTTGTTTTCTTTTCCTAAGCGATACTTAAAACCATTTAATCCTGATTTTTTTAATTCTTCGTAAAGTGCTTTGTCAGGGGTGTAATTATCGGCTTTATCTTCGGGCATTACAGCCGGCTCAAGAAAGTTATCTTCGCTGAAAAAATCATCAGCAATGGTTTTTAAGAAAATAATCTGGTCTTTTTCTTTTGAAAGATCAACATTTGGATCGGTGCTGCCCAATAACTCAGTTCCTTTTATTTTGGTATTGTAAATTTCTTTTCCGTCGGCATTTTTGATCGTGAAATTCAATACCATTTCTTCCGGTTTTCTGCCGATAAGTTCGATCTTAAAAGTATCCAAACGTTTTAAATCGGAAAAAGACTTGGCAAGGCTTTGGTTAACGTTTTTAAACTCAATGGCATTGGTTTCCTTTTTGTTGTTTGAATTGCATGCAACAAGCGTTAACAGGCAGATAGTAACGAAGAGCAGTATATTTCTCATATTCAAAACTACAAATTTTATGTTTTAGTTCATGTCCATATTTAATGATATCCCTTAAATTTAAAAGGAATACCCGATAGATAACCACAAATGAAAGTCGAAATAACCACCTGGGAGCTTATTCTTTAAATTATTTTGAACGTGATAGTAATCTCCATAGCCTACGCCTGTCAAGCCCTCTAAAAGAAAATGTTTTGCTGGAATAAAGGATATGCCAAGAGTTCCACCATAACGCAAAGAACCGGCTTTAAAATCCCGATCTTGACCAAAGCTAAAAAAGCCCGTATTGTCTATCGTACCATGTGAAACTATTGTTTTATTCAGGTTTCCAAAATAGCCACCGTAGAAAGCGTTAGCTTCTCTTTTCTTCATCGGGCGGATGTATTTCTTTGCACGAAGCAAGAAGCCTTCGTAATGGAGATAATCACGGTAGCCCAGATTTTTAATTTCGCCAGATGTGTATGCGAGCTCTAAACCATATAGGTTTGAAAAAGTCTTTTCTATGGCTATTGTAGGTCTTTTAGCTACTAAATTCAAAATATTTGTCTTTATCATTAAACTGGGCTCATCTTGTGCAAAGCTGAGATGTGCAAATAAAATGAATATAAATAGGAGCGTTTTCTTCTTCATATAAGGGCTAAAATACTAAACGCCAACAATTAAAACTATTGCAAAACAAAATTTACTCCTTATATTTGCGTAACTAATTACGTAATTGATTTTTTTTATGAATTTTTTCGAAAAAACTGGTAAAATAGCCATAGGTAGCAGGTTAAGGATGCTAACCGATAAAGTAACCGAAGACGCAGCGCAGATTTATAAGTTGTATGATATTGATATGCAACCAAAGTGGTTTCCTGTGTTTTATGCGCTGGCACAAGAGAAAGAAAAAACAATTACCGAACTGGCTAAAGATATTGGTCATTCTCATCCATCGGTGAGTAAAATCATTAGCGAAATGCTAAAAAAGGGCTACGTTAAAGAGGGAAAGGATAAAACCGATGGTCGAAGGAATGTGGTGAGCCTTTCTCCGGCAGGGATAAAGATCTCTAAAAAAATTGAAGATCAGCTGATTGATGTAAATGCTGCCATTGAAGAGATTTCGGCTCAGTCGCAGAATAAACTCTGGGAAGCAATAGGCGAGTGGGAGTTTTTATTGGAGCAAAAAACCTTGTTGAGAAGGGTAATGGAAAAGAAAAAAGAAAGAGATAGCTTAAAGGTTGAGATTGTAGATTATCAGCCTAAATATCAGGAAATATTCAGGTCGCTAAATGTAGAGTGGATTTCGAAGTATTTTACCATGGAGGATTCTGACTATAAGGCCTTAGACGATCCGCAGGGCTATATTTTAGATAATGGAGGTTTTATTCTCGTTGCGCTTTACGAAGGCGAGCCATTAGGTGTTTGTGCATTAATCAAAATGAATGACGGCGAATATGATTTTGAACTGGCCAAGATGGCAGTATCGCCAAAAGCACAGGGAAAAAACGTTGGGTTTTTATTGGCAACTGCTATTGTTGAAAAAGCAAAGTCACTAGGTGCATCTAAAATTTATTTAGAAAGCAATACCATCTTAAAACCAGCCATAAACCTTTACCATAAACTAGGTTTCCAAAAAGTGGCAGGTAAACCAACACCGTATACGCGATGTAATATTCAGATGGAACTGGTGATTAGATAGGTGCTATTTGATACGTCATGCTGAATTCATTTCAGCATCTTAATTTAGGACCCTGAAATAAATTCAGGGTGACGTATTTTTAATTTATATAATAGTTAAGGTAACTTCAGTGCCTTAAGCAATTTATTAAGCTTCAGTAAATCCTCTGGTGTATCTATTGCAACTGTTTCTAAATCAGTTGCTTTTGTTTGGATATAAAATCCATTTTCAATCCAGCGAAGCTGCTC
This sequence comes from Pedobacter sp. R-06, assembly GCF_049913135.1. Taxonomy (NCBI): domain Bacteria; kingdom Pseudomonadati; phylum Bacteroidota; class Sphingobacteriia; order Sphingobacteriales; family Sphingobacteriaceae; genus Pedobacter; species Pedobacter sp. R-06. The sequence continues at coordinate 2,121,112 of NZ_CP183977.1, forward strand.
TAAACTTTCGGCAATTTCTAAAGAAGATGGAGGTAATTTGGTAATGGCTTTTAACGATTCTGTGCGGTAACCGTAAATTCCGATGTGCTTGTAAAACTGGTGCTTTTCTGCCCATACACCTGGTTCGCCATTTCTGATAAAAGGAATTGGGCTACGGCTAAAATACATGGCGCGACCGTTTACATCGATCACCACTTTAGGACTATTGGGATTGTACACACTTTCCTGACTCTGAATAGATTTGATTAATGTTGCCAGTTGTACTTTTTCTTCAGTAAAACAGCTTGCCAATAATTCAATCTGAGCAGGTTCTATAAATGGTTCATCACCCTGGATGTTGATCACAATCTCGTACCCAGGTAAAGTTTCAATTACTTCAGCGCATCTATCTGTTCCGCTTTGGTGATTGGTTGAGGTAAAGATAAATTCTCCACCAAACCGTTTTACTTCATCTGCAATCCGTACATCATCAGTGGCAACAACCACTTTTGATAAACTTTCAGCTTTCGATGCCTGCTCGTAAACCCTTTGGATCATTGTTTTTCCGGCAATATCTACTAATGGCTTTCCCGGAAAACGGGTAGAGGCATATCGTGCTGGAATAATTCCGATAATTTTTTGATTTCCTAAAGAAGGGTTTAAATCTCTATCACTCATATATTATTTCGATAGAATTGATAAAAAACAAATATGAAGATCAATGCGATGATAATATAAGATATCGGATATGCAAAATTGAATGTCCAACCGAGCAATTTTACGCGCTTCGGAACAATTAATGTCGAATCTTTTTTATTGAAATAAAAAGTACCCCATTTCCAGTTCTCTGGATGATCATGTTCGAAATCTTTTTCCATTTATCACATTAAATATTTAAACCATTTATTACGATTTCATCTCCCCTTTAGGAGCGAGGGGTTAAAATAATCCATTTATTTCAGCCTCAATAGACTGGATTACCGTACCCAAATCTTCTGGATTGTTGGTGAAATCTAATTTATCTTTATCTAAAATTAATAATTTACCCAGGTTATAACCCTTAATCCAGGCTTCGTATTTTTCGTTCAGTTTAGACAGGTAATCGATACGGATGCCTGCTTCGTACTCACGGCCACGGCGTTGAATATTATTCACCAATGTAGGTACAGATGCACGCAGGTAAACTAATAAATCTGGCGGTTTAATAAAAGAGGTAATATTATCAAAAATAGCCCTGTAATTATCATGATCGCGGGTAGTCATTAAAGCCATATCGTGCAGGTTTTCCGCAAAAATATGTGCGTCCTCGTAAATGGTTCTATCCTGAATTACGTTACGTTTATTAACCTCAATATCGGTAATTTGCTGAAAACGGCTATTCAGGAAATAAATCTGGAGGTTAAAACTCCATCGTTTCATGTCGCTGTAAAAATCTTCCAGATAAGGGTTATTGTCCACAGCTTCGTATAAAGCTTCCCATCCATAATTCTTGGCCAATAAGCCTGTTAAGGTAGTTTTACCGGCACCTATATTTCCTACAATTGCTATGTGCATTTTCTTTAGCTATGAGATTAGAGATGTGAGACTGGAGGCATAAGATGTATTTGACTAAATATCTCAAATCTAATGTCTCACTTCTCAAATCTATTAAAATTATTAAAAACTTTTAAACCCGATTAAACTGCGAACCTCTCTGATGGTTTTTTGCGCGCTTTCGCGGGCTTTTAATGCACCATGTTTAGCCACTTGCCTTAAATATGAATCATTTTTGGCAATATCCAAAATGCGCTCACGCATAGGTGCGGTCGTAATAATCATATCTTCTGCCAGTTGTTTTTTGAAATCGCCATAACGGATCTGCATTTTGCTATACAAATCTTCAAAATGCGCAAGTGTATCGGCACTCGAAACCACTTTCATTAAATCAAAAAGATTCTGGATAGGCTCAGGTTTTGGCTGGTTTTCTTCTGTCGGACCACCATCACTAACCGCTCTCATTACTTTTTTTCGAATGGTTTCAGGATCATCAGATAGGTATACTGCATTGGCTTCGCCTTCTGATTTACCCATTTTACCTTTACCATCTAAACCAGGTACTTTAATCAGTTTGTCAGAGTAGCTAAAAGCGTAAGGTTCAGGGAAATATTCTGTATTGTATAACCTGTTGAAACGGTTTCCGAAAGTACGGGCCATTTCTAAATGTTGTTCCTGATCTTTTCCTACAGGTACTTTGGTAGCCTTATGGATTAAAATATCGGCAGCCATTAATACCGGGTAGGTTAATAAACCCGCATTTACGTTATCCGGGTTGGCACGCACTTTATCTTTAAAAGAAGTACTACGCTCTAATTCACCCATATAAGCGTTCATATTTAAGTATAGATAAAGCTCAGCAATTTCCGGAACATCACTTTGTATATAAATGGTACTATTTTCTGGATCAATTCCACTAGCCAGATATTCAACCAAAACATGTTTAATATTTCCATGCAAATCGGCTGGAGTAGGGTGTGTAGTTAAGGAGTGTAAATCGGCGATAAAAAAGTAGCAATTGTAGTCGTTCTGCATTTGAACGAAGTTTTTAACTGCACCATAATAATTACCCAAATGTAATTTTCCTGTTGAGCGGATACCGCTCACCACTGTTTCTTTCATAATGGCACGAAATTAAAAATAAAATACAAGCAAATCATAAATCGCTTCATTTTTAATGGTAAGATTTTTTAACACGTAATGCTTATGGTCGTCATCCTGACCGTAGCGGAGAGATCTTTAGAATGGGTTTCGCCAGTAATTGGTATTATACAACCATAACCTTAGCCCAATGCAATCAGTTGTTTGAAATATCAAACTATTTTATATTTTTGGTTATCTATGATTTATTTTCTAAGACAAGTACACCGGATATGGTTTCTATTCTGGATACTGTTTTTTTTCGCTCTGTTTTATCCAATATATTACATTACCTCACGTAATGAGAAGTATTACAGTACGCTCAATTTTTTCAGAAAAGCCAACAGTTTTTTGTGCAGTCTGTTTTCTGGTGTTTTTTTTCGTTATCAATATGAAGAAAAGCTAAATCCCAAACAAACTTACATCTATTGTGCAAACCACACTTCTAACCTGGATATCATGATTTTCTGTATCATGGGACATGGAAAATTTCACTTTATGGGAAAGGACGAATTGTTGAATAATCCCGTATTGGGTCTTTTTTTTAAAACCATCGATATTTCAGTAAACCGCGACAGTAAGATTTCGGCTTTTAAAGCATTTAAAAAGGCTGGCGAAAACCTGGAAAAGGGGATGAGCTTGATTATTTTTCCGGAAGGTAAGATAGACGATCATTACCCACCAAAGTTAGGTGAGTTTAAAAATGGTCCGTTCCGTTTGGCTATCGATAAAAATATACCGCTGGTACCTGTGAGTATTACCGATGTTTGGAAAATTAATTGGGATGATGGAGCAAAGTATGGAAGTAAGCCAGGAATTTGCGATATTTACGTCCACAAACCCATAAATACATCAACTTTGGCTGATGTTGATTCGGATGTATTGAAAGAAAAGGTTTACAGATTGATTGATAGTAAGTTAGTATAAATATGAATTTAGACGCAAAGACCATCCATAAAATAGCCGATCTGGCCAGAATTCATATTGATGAAAAACAGGTGGATACACTGATCCCTGAAATGAACAAAATTTTGTCATTCATGGAAAAGTTAAATGAACTGGATACTTCAAATGTGAAACCATTGGTTTACATGAACGAATCGGTAAATGTTTGGAGAGAAGATGTGGTTAAGCAGGAAATAGCTACAGCTGATGGCTTGAAAAATGCAGCAAAACATACCGACCAATTTTTTATGGTGCCAAAAATTATTGAAAAATAATGGTGTAATCTTAATGCTGACCTGTAGTTCAGCGGAAAGCTACGCAGTAACCGAGCCCTAAGCGAGCTCACCGAAGGTAATTTAATCAGCACCTACGAGATTAACATTTGTGCAGTAATTTTTAATCCTCTTGTAACATCTTACCCTTTACGCTTGTCTAAAAAAGAAAAAACATGGAGAAACCACTCATTACTATAAAAGAAATTGGCCGTAAATATGTTATTGGATCTGAAGTGATTCACGCTTTAAAATCAGTTTCTTTAGATATCAATAAAGGCGAATTCGTAGCATTGATGGGGCCATCTGGTTCTGGTAAATCAACCCTGATGAATATTTTAGGTTGTTTAGATACACCTTCTAGCGGAACATATGTTTTAAATGGAACCAATGTGAGCCACATGAGTGATGATGCCTTGGCAGAGGTGCGCAACCAGGAAATCGGTTTCGTTTTTCAAACCTTTAACTTGTTGCCACGTTCAACATCTTTAGATAATGTTGCCTTACCTTTAATTTATGCAGGAACAAGTAAAAAGGACAGGGATGCAAGAGCAGCTAAAGCATTAGAAAACGTAGGCTTAGGCAATCGTATGGATCATAAGCCAAATGAATTATCGGGTGGTCAACGCCAACGTGTGGCCGTAGCCAGGGCTTTGATCAATAATCCATCCATTATTTTGGCCGATGAGCCAACAGGTAACTTAGATACCAAAACATCAATTGAAATAATGGGCCTACTTGAAGAAATCCATAGTAAAGGGAATACCATTATTCTGGTTACACACGAGGAAGATATTGCGCAGCACGCCCACCGTATTGTACGTATGCGTGATGGTTTGATTGAAAACGATTATTTAAATACAGATATAAAAAATGTATCTCCACGTTTGCAGGCTTTGAAAGATACTGGCAGCGATTGGGAGAAAATTAATTAACCCCTAAATCCCCTAAAGGGGACTTTTAGGACTAACCATATTATTCCCCCTTAAGGGGGCAGGGGGTATGAAAATCTACACTAAAACCGGCGATAAGGGCCAAACATCACTCATAGGAGGTACCCGTGTACCTAAATATCATTTACGGATCGAAACCTATGGAACTGTTGACGAGTTAAATTCGTACATAGGTTTAATTATGTGCCAGGATATTGAGGTGCACGACCAGAAACTGCTAAAAGAAATTCAGGATAGGTTATTTACTATTGGCTCATCGCTTGCGGCAGACCCGGAAACTTCTAAAATGAAGATCCCCGATCTACACGATACTGATATTACTTTGTTGGAAAATGAGATGGATCTGATGAACGAAAAGCTGCCTGCTTTAAAACATTTTATTTTACCTGGCGGGAATACTGTAGTTTCTTACTGCCATATTGCTAGATGTGTATGTAGGAGGGCAGAACGACTTACGGTTGAACTTGCAGAAAATAGCTTTGTAGATGAGCGTGTAACAGTTTATTTGAATCGTTTAAGCGATTATTTATTCGTTTTGGCACGAAAACTGACCGTGTATTTTAAGGCGGAAGAAAATATTTGGATTCCGCGGGTTTAATAGTGGAAAAATAAGTTTGTTTTGCTCAAAAATTTTAATATACTTTGCGCAATAATAAGAACAAGAATTTAATTGAATTGACGATATGTATTGGACATTAGAATTAGCATCGCACTTGGAAGACGCACCATGGCCTGCAACTAAAGACGAATTAATTGATTATGGTATCCGCTCTGGTGCCCCAGTAGAAGTAATTGAAAACTTACAGGCATTAGAAGATGATGGCGAACCTTATGAAACCATTGAGGAAATTTGGCCGGATTATCCAACTAAAGAAGATTTCTTCTTTAACGAGGATGAATACTAAACATTAGAAACTATAAAAAACCTTCCAGCTAAACTGGGAGGTTTTTTTTGTCATACATTTTTTGTTTAATATATTATATTTCGATGAGGATTGATGAGCTTGGGGAAATAAAATTTACATTTTTTAAACAAAAGAGAAAAGTTGGGTGTTAATAGAACAATAATATAACATTGCTAAAAAATTAACACTATGGGAAATTTATTGTATTTAGTCGCAGTAGTATTGGTAATACTATGGGTAATAGGATTTGTGTTTCACGGCTTCGGAGACGTAGGCGGTATAATCCACGTTTTATTGGTAATCGCAGTTATTGCAATTCTGCTTAAAGTAATTGGCCGGGCAGCGTAAAAAATATATCGCACCGATATTCATTGGTTTTAGAAGTAAGAGTACTCTGAAATAGATGGATTAAAAAAGGAGCTTCAAAAATGAAGCTCCTTTTTTACATTTTAATTTTTTAACAATAATTCGGCAAGCTCCAGATCGATTGGATAAGTAATTTTAATATTCCCTCTTTCTCCTTCGATAATATTGATCTCATAACCAATTGATTCTACCACACTTGCGTCATCTGTAAACTGAGCATTGAACTCTTGATTGTAAGCTTCTTTAAGAATGCTAAGGTTAAAAGTTTGTGGTGTTTGTACCAAATAGATCTCATCGCGTTTTAATGCCGTCGTTTTATCGTCTCTAAGCAAGCGTACGCTATCGCTTGATTGTACGGCCGCAATAACGTTTCCCTGGAGCTTAGCTTCTTTAAAACAGTTATCTATAAGGGATTTGGAAACGAGAGGACGAACGGCATCGTGAATGGCAACATAACTTTCTTCTTCGATAACACGGATTGCATTTTTCACAGAGTGAAAACGTTCCGTGCCGCCATCGATAACCTGGTGCGGTACATGGAAATTAAATTCCTCACATAGCCGTGTCCAGTATGCTTGTTGATCTGTGTTTAAAACCAATAAGATTTTAGGTTGAGTATCGCTTTGCGCAAAAGCTTTTATGGTATGCATCAAAACCGGAAGGTTTTTAAGCAGTAGAAATTGTTTTGGGGTTTCTGTTTGCATCCGATTGCCAGAACCGCCTGCTACAATTATAGCGTAGTATTTCATAGTTGAGCGTTTAGGGTGTGGCGTTTAGCGTTAAACCGCCAAACGCCAACCGCAAAACTTATATAATTAGCATGGCATCGCCATAGCTGTAAAATTTATATTTTTCTTTTACTGCAACTTCGTAAGCATTCATTACGTTTTCATATCCGCCAAATGCACTTACCATCATCAATAAAGTAGATTCTGGCGTGTGGAAATTGGTAATCATTGAATTTGCAATACTGAAATCATAAGGAGGGAAGATAAACTTACTGGTCCAATCGTTAGCCGCTTTTAATGTTCTGTTAGCAGAAACAGCCGATTCAATAGCACGCATGGAAGTAGTACCTACTGCACAGATTTTTCTTTTTTCCTCTAAAGCTTTGTTTACAATGTTCGCATCTTTTTGCTCAATGATAAACTGCTCAGAATCCATTTTGTGTTTGGTTAAGTCTTCAACCTCAACAGTTCTGAATGTTCCTAAACCAACATGCAAAGTTACTTCTGCAAATTCTATGCCTTTAAGTTCAAGGCGTTTCATCAACTCACGACTGAAGTGTAAACCTGCAGTTGGAGCAGCTACGGCACCTTCGTGCTTAGCAAAAATAGTTTGATAACGTTCTTTATCTTCAGCGGTAGCTTTACGTTTGATGTATTTAGGGAGTGGAGTTTCACCTAAAATTTCAACGTTTTTTCTAAATTCTTCGTCAGTACCTTCAAATAAGAAACGGATGGTACGGCCACGTGATGTGGTGTTATCTACAACCTCAGCAACCAATAAATCGTCGTCGCCAAAGTATAATTTATTACCTACACGGATTTTACGTGCCGGATCTACTAAAACATCCCATAAACGTAATTCCTTGTTTAATTCACGTAGCAAGAAAACCTCGATGGTTGCACCGGTTTTCTCTTTATTGCCATATAAACGGGCAGGGAAAACCTTAGTGTTATTTAATATCATTACGTCTTTGTCATCGAAATAACCTAAAACGTCTTTAAAAATTTTATGTTCAATTTTACCGCTGTCTTTGTGTAAAACCATTAGGCGAGCTTCGTCGCGTTGCTCTGCCGGATTGTTGGCTACTAATGATTCAGGTAAGTTGAATTTGAATTGTGATAATTTCATTCTTGATGAATTTTTTGAGGTGCAAAAATACGAATTTAATTTTTCTTTTTCGTATTTTATCAAACGCAATTTATGTATATTATGTTTTAATCATTTTAAATCAAATAATACAGAGCGATTAATGCATTGTAGACATAAAAAATAATTAGTTTTGAAGATAAGCTGTAACCTTTTGAAAAGCTTTGCATCTAACCTTTAATTATGATAATCTTTAGGCTAATAGGCGAGAGTTTCCGTTTTGCATTTGATGCGTTGCGCCAGAATAAATTACGCACCATGTTATCGCTTTTGGCTATAACAATCGGTATTTTTACCATTATTGCTGTATTCTCTGCAGTAGATACCTTCCGCGGTAAATTGCAGGCCAGTGTAGATAAACTGGGCTCTAACACTATTTATATTCAAAAATGGCCATGGAGTTTTGGCGATAATTACCCTTGGTGGAAATATATGAACCGCCCTCAGCCTTCATTGCGCGATTTTGAGGCCCTTCGCGAAAGAATTGAAAATGCAGAAGGCGTTACATTCGAAATATCGACCAACGATAGGACGATCAAATACAGAAGTAGCTCAGTAGAAGGGATTTCGGTATGGGCTGCATCACACGATTTTAATAAAACCTGGAATTTCGAGCTTCAGGACGGTCGGTATTTTACCGAAAATGAGAGTAAAAATGGCTCACCTGTTTGTATTTTAGGTTCTGATATTGCTGATGGACTTTTTGATGGAGAGGCACCGGTTGGCAAACAAGTACAGATTTTAGGAAGAAGGTTAACAGTAGTTGGGGTTTTCAAAAAAGAAGGTGAAGATATGTTAGGCGTTTCTCTGGATAAAAATGTAAATATTCCAATCACTTTTGCGAAAGGTATTCTAGATATTCAAAGTGAGCGATACGGTCCTCAGATTACTGTCCGTGGTAAAGATAATGTGAGCCTGGAAGAGGTAGAAAGCGAATTAAAAGGTTTAATGCGCTCTATCCACAGGATCAGACCTGGCCAGGAGGAAGATTTTGCACTAAATAAAACCACCATTATTTCTAACCAGTTAGATTCGATGTTTAAAATGGTAAATATTGCCGGTTGGGTAATTGGTGGGTTTTCGATCCTGGTGGGTGGTTTCAGTATTGCCAATATCATGTTCGTATCGGTTAAGGAACGTACCAATATTATAGGGATCCAAAAATCATTGGGTGCAAAAAACTATTTTATCCTGCTTCAATTTATATTCGAATCGATTTCGCTTTGTATTTTAGGCGGTTTGCTGGGTTTATTACTGGTCTTTCTGCTCGCCTTGGGCATTGGTGCAGCTACAGACTTCCACATTATACTTGGCTTGAATAATATAGCCTTAGGTATCGGTATATCGATTATCATCGGTACTATCTCTGGTTTTTGGCCAGCGTATTCAGCATCAAGATTGGATCCGGTAGAGGCGATTAGGAGCTAGTTTCCAGTTAACGGTTAACAGTTTTCAGTTTGCAAATTCAGCGTTTGTGGTTTCTATTGCTGAACCACTACTGGTAAACCTTATTGAAGTGGAAAGCCCGCAAGCCCGATCCTTTATCGGGCGAGGACTTGTAACGGAAAGAAGGACTGGATTCTCCGATGAAATACTGACTTTCATTTTCCAAACACCATATCGTCATTCGAGCGGAGTGCAACGTAGTCGAGAACCCGAAGGCTCAGCGAAGCTAAATCTGTTGCAATAGATCTCTCTCCCGAAAATTCGGGACTGAGCTTCAGTCGAGATGACGAACCTTTTTTTCTTGAGATAACGGTGATATAAATATAAAACCCCATGTTAACTTAATTAACATGGGGTTTTATGATGATGTTGCTAACTGCAAACGGTTAACTGAGAGTTGATTAAGCTAATTTACCTAAAGCCTCTTTAATTCTTCTTAAGGCTTCAACCAAACTCTCGTCTGATGCTGCATAAGATAAACGGATGTAGTTGTTGTTGCCAAACGAATCGCCACCAACGGTTGCTACATGACCAACGTTTAATAAATATAAAGCCAGGTCTGATGAATCTTTAATTACATTTCCATCAGCATCTTTTTTACCAAAAAAAGAACTGATTTCCGGGAAAAAGTAAAATGCCCCATCAGGAAGATTTGTTTTAACACCAGGGATTTCGTTTAATAAATTGTAAACCAATTCTCTACGGCGTAAAAATGCCTCTTTCATTTCTAAAACACTGGCTAAACCCTGCTTGTAAGCTACAATACCGGCTCTTTGTGCAATAGAACACGTTCCAGAAGTAGTTTGCCCTTGTAATTTATCGTTAGCTGCTGCGATTTCTTTATTAGCGGCAATATAACCTAATCTCCAGCCCGTCATGGCGAAAGCCTTAGAGAAACCATTAACAATGATTACACGGTCTTTAATGCTATCGAATTGAGCAATAGATTCATGTTTATCAACAAAGTTAATGTGCTCATAAATCTCATCAGATAAGATGTAGATATTAGGATGTTTTTCAAAAACGGCAACCAGCGCTGCTAATTCTTCTTTGCTGTAAACCGAACCTGTTGGGTTACATGGCGAAGAGAACATAAATAATTTCGATTTTGGCGTAATAGCTGCTTCTAATTGAGCAGGCGTGATTTTGAAATCACTTTCAATGTCGGTATCGATAAAAACAGATTTTCCTTCTGCCAGGGTTACCATTTCTGAATAAGAAACCCAGTAAGGAGTTGGGATGATTACCTCATCATCAGGATCAATCAAAGTTAAAATAACATTCGATAAAGATTGTTTTGCACCCGTTGAAACCACGATCTGAGAAATATCATAATCAAGATTGTTTTCTGTTTTTAGCTTGTTTACGATCGCCTGGCGCAGGTCAGGGTAGCCTGGTACTGGCGAATAGCGTGTATAATTTTCGTCTAATGCCTTTTTAGCAGCATTTTTTACGTGATCGGGTGTATTGAAATCGGGTTCACCAACGCTTAAACTAATAATGTTAACGCCCTTAGATGCTAATTCGCGGCCAAGTTTGGTCATTTTAAGGGTTGCAGATTCAGATAGACTGTTGATTCTTTTGGATAAGGTGCTCATGGTTAATTACTTTGAGCGCAAATATATAAACCAAATATTATTCTGCACTAAAAAAGACATAGTTTTTCTCATTTAATTTATTCTATAAGCGTATTTTTGAAAAAAATATCCTTGTGTCGGTAAAAAAGAAAGCAATAATAATTTCTCTGGTGGTGAGTGTGGTGCTGATGTTGGCCAAGTTTGTCGCGTATTTTATTACAGGTTCAAATGCGATTTTAACTGATGCAGCAGAGAGTATTGTAAACGTAATAGCAGGGAGTTTTGCCTTTTACAGCATTTACCTGAGCACGCAACCCCGCGATGAAAACCATCCTTATGGACATGGAAAAGTTGAGTTTTTCTCGGCCTTTGTCGAGGGGATATTGATTTTGATTGCAGGGGTGGTTATTATTTTTAAATCATCGTACAACCTTATTTATCCTCATTTGGTGGGGGAACTATTAACAGGAACGCTGATTATTGGTATTACGGGCTTGATTAATCTGATTGTGGGCCTATACCTCATAAATGTAGGTAAAGATGAGCATTCGGTTACATTGCAAGCTGATGGTAAACATTTATTAACTGATACTTATACCAGCGGAGCAATTGTTGTTGGTTTAATATTAATTCAGCTAACAAATATTATTTGGTTGGATAGTTTACTCTCCTTTTTAGTAGGCTTTTACATTGTTTATTCTGGTTATAAACTTACCCGTGGTTCGGTGGGTGGATTAATGGATGAAAGTGATTTTACACTTGTTGAAGAAGTAGTAGATGTTTTACAAAAGAACAGGCATAACCCATGGATTGATGTGCACAATCTGCGTACCCAGCAATACGGCCCTGAATTTCATATCGATTGCCATGTAACGTTGCCTTATTATTTTGACTTAAATAAAGTTCACCGCGAAATTTCGCAGATTGATGAACTGATCAATAAAAACGGCGTTCGTAAAGCTGAACTCTTTATTCATGCAGATCCATGTTTGCCTGAGTGCTGCCATTATTGCCATATGAGTGAATGTCCGGTGAGGGCAGAGGCCTTTAAAAAGGAAATTGTATGGACGCCAGAAATAGTAATCAAAAATAAAAAGCATTTCGAAAATGAGCTACTTTAATGTTAGGGTTTATGGATTGTTAATTAACCCGAATAATGAGGTTTTGATAAGTGATGAGGAAGAATATGGCTTTCGTTTCAGTAAGTTTCCGGGTGGCGGTTTAGAACTTGGCGAAGGCTTAATCGATGGATTAAAACGTGAGTTTATGGAAGAGTGTGATGCTGAAATTGAAGTATTATCTCATTTTTATACCACAGATTTTTTTGAAAAATCTTCATTTAACGATAGTCAGGTCATTAGCGTGTATTATATCGTTAAAGAAAAAGCTCCTTTACAGCTGGCCTTTAAAGATGTTATTTATGATTTCGATGGAGAAGGTGAAATTCTTCAGGCTTTCAGGTGGGTGAAAATTGAAGATTTAAATATAGATGATATCACCTTTAAAACAGATAAAACCGTAGGCCAGCTTTTAAAAAAACAATATTCAGTTAAATTATAATCAGATGTCCGATTCGTCTCAACTCCATACTCCAGATTCCCAACTTAATTTAACTGAACGCGATCAAAAGGTAATCTGGCATCCCTATACCCAAATGAAAAATGCGCTTCCTCATATCCCAATTGTTAGGGGAGAAGGGGTGTACGTTTTTGATGAGGATGGAAAAAGGTATATTGATGCAGTTTCATCCTGGTGGGTGAATATTCATGGCCATTCACACCCTTATATTGCACAAAAAGTAGCTGAACAGCTCAATATGCTTGAGCACGTGATTTTTGCAGGTTTTACGCACGAGCCCGCTGTGCTGCTTGCAGAAAGGCTTTTACCCATATTGCCTGGCAAACAAGATAAAGTTTTTTATACCGATAACGGATCAACGGCAGTAGAGGTAGCCTTAAAAATGTGCCTGCAGTACTGGGATAATAAGGGTGCACCAAAAACGAAGATTTTAGCCTTTAAAAATGCCTATCATGGCGATACTTTTGGCGCCATGTCTGTTAGCGGCCGCAGTATTTTTACGGACGCTTTTAACAGTCTATTATTCGATGTCGAGTTTATAGATCTTCCAAATGAGGACAACATCTCAGATCTTATATCTCATATCTCAAATCTTAAGGATACCGCTTGTTTTATCTTCGAACCACTCATTCTAGGATCGGGTGGAATGTTGATGTACGAAGCTAAATATTTGGATCAACTTTTATCTGCCTGTAAAGAAGCGGCAATTTTAATCATTGCTGATGAAGTGATGACAGGTTTCGGTAGGACAGGAACTTACTTCGCTTGTGAGAAATTAACTAATAAGCCTGATATTATCTGTTTAAGTAAAGGTTTAACAGGTGGAACAATGCCATTAGGAGTAACCACCTGTACGAACGAGATTTTTGAAGCATTTTTGAGTGATGATAAATTAAAAACACTTTACCACGGACATTCTTTTACAGCGAACCCGATTGCTTGTGTAGCATCTTTAGCGAGTTTAGATATTCTGTTAAAAAGTGAAACACTTCAGAATATTAAGCGGGTGGAGGCCAAACATGCTGTTTTTCTTGAAGAAATTAAAACGCACCCTAAAGTTAAAGCCATTAGGCAAACCGGAACAATTATAGCAGTAGAGTGGGAGACTGGGAATGAAACCTCTTATTTAAGTAATCTCCGTAATTTATTGTATGCGTACTTTTTAGATAAGGGAATCATATTAAGGCCATTGGGCAATATTATCTACATCCTCCCACCGTATGTAATCAGCGATGAAGATCTCGATTATATCTATGCAGCCATAAAATCGGCTTTAGAAGAAATATAGGTGTCTTTTAAGGTCGTAGTGAATGCCACCACCGGTATATAGCTTAGTTTAAGGTAATTGTCAGTCTGAGCTGAGTCGAAGATCTTATCTGTGGTGTAAGGTGGTAACATCTTACACTTCATCAAATCTTTTAGATATATGCTAAGTCAGGTGGTAACACCTGACTTTACTATAAATTCAGAATGACGAAACGGTTGAAATTAAGCTTCTTGTTCAAGATAATTCTTAAGTGCATCATTAACAAAATAAGTCCAGCCGCCATTGAAACTTGTTTTGGCAAAGTCGGGTCCGTTCTCAGCAAAGCTTTCTATGCCGCTATGTGTTAATTTCAGCCTTGTTTGCTCACCCTGCTCAAATAACTCCCAGCTTACCACCGAATTGCCTGGATAACCGTCATATCGCCAAGTGTAGGCTAGTCTCCTGCCCTCAACAATTTCTGTTATTTCGCAGAGATGTAAATATTGAGGCCCGTCATCAGGTCCGCCAGAAAACTCAAACTTAAAGCCTACTTCGGGTTTAAAGGTATCTAATTGAAAATACCACTGTTTAATTTCATTGTTATCGGTTAAAGCTTTCCAAACTTTTTCGATAGGGGCGTTATACACCCGTTCAACAATAACTGGTTCGTTTTTCATCTTTATTTTGATTTAGTGTCTTTTGATAAGTGTATTTCTAAAGCGTCTAATTTGCTTGTCCAAAAAGTACGGTATTGTTCTACCCATTTAGATACTTCTGCTAGTTTTTGAAATTGTATGTTACAGTAGCGGTCACGGCCCTGTTGGGTAATTTCTACTAAACCGCATTCTGTTAAAACTTTAATGTGCTGTGAAATGGCAGGTCGGCTCATGTCGAAATTTTCGGCAATTGCATTTAGATTTAAGGTGTTATGTGCAATCAGATTAATGATTTCTCTTCGGGTAGGATCGGCAATGGCCTGAAATACATCTCTTCTCATAAAATTAATTGCGTAAGTAATTACTTACAAATATAAATGTAAGTGATCGCTTACGCAAATTTAGTTTAATTTTTTTGCATGAATAAAAATTACCCCAATGGCATTTTACTCATATCCATATAAAGAATACTCCATCTTTGGCCATCCAGGTCAACAAAGCCACAGCCATACATCCAGCCATCTTTGTAGCCAGGTTCGCCATAGAGTGTACCACCGGCAGCTACCGCTTTTTCCGCCAGATTATCTACTTCTTCCCGACTTTCTGCGTCAAAAGAGAATAATACTTCGCCGCCATGGCGTTTATCGGCAATACTGGTTCCTGCAAAACCTTCGTACAACGCTTCTTCAAAAAGCATAATCGCTAAATTACTTTCTCCTACTAAAAAGCACGCCGAATCTTCGCGAGCGCCATACTGGAGGTTAAGCGTAAAACCGAGTTGCGTGAAGAATGCTTTAGACTTGTTAATGTCTTTTACCGGAAGGTTTATCCAAAGTGATTTTATCATAACGTTTTATATTTTGTTGCAAGTAAAGATAGGTAAGCAGCTATAGCGTTGCCCTTGCTAAAAAAGAAAATTAACAGGGCTGTTTGAGACAATTTATTTTATGGTAAGTTTTTACTATTTTGGCCATTAAAGCATAATAAGGTTATCAGCTTGTATGTTCTTGTGATTCTGATATGGTCAACCTGTTAATTGTTGCCATTTAAGACATTTTAGCTCATCAAGCACTTTAGGAATGATACACTTAATATTTATATTTTTCGGAAAGCTTTTTAGGCGCTACGTTGCAATAAGAAAGTGTAAGTGCATCGATAAGCATATCATCTGTTAATTCC
The DNA here is from genome assembly GCF_049913135.1 of Pedobacter sp. R-06. Classification (NCBI taxonomy): domain Bacteria; kingdom Pseudomonadati; phylum Bacteroidota; class Sphingobacteriia; order Sphingobacteriales; family Sphingobacteriaceae; genus Pedobacter; species Pedobacter sp. R-06. Next base: position 2,136,762 of record NZ_CP183977.1, read on the forward strand.
GCTAGGTCAAAAATTGTCCATCCTTGTTTGCCCCAGGCCCCAGTAGCCGGCCATATCCTGTTCCGATCAAAATCGCAGAAAACAGATTGATCAATTTCCGATAATTTAAATGTTGCCTGCTTTTTTTGAAGATTTAGTGTAGCAAAGATCTTTTTATTTACCCGGAAAGAAATTTTTTCGAAATGAGGTAATTCAATAACTTCATCAAAAGATAGGCAATGTGTGGTAAAGGTTAAGTTATCCATAAGGCTTTTTACTTTGTAAAGGAGGCTTGATGACTGTTGAGGATCTGCTCTGGTAATCGGTCGTTTATTGATAAGGTTAATATTTTGGCCGGTTTTTGATCCTTATCGATAAAATATAGTGTATTGGCATTTAGTTTAAAAGGTAGCTCATCAGGCATATCGAAATGATATTGTGCCTTGAATTTTTTATCTGCATTATAGAATATAAGTCTACTATTGCCATGATATATAATTGCAGCCTTTACTCGGCTAAATTCTTTAACTACATAAAATAGATTCTTTTGGTTTTTATCTGTTATTTTTCCTAAATACGTAGATCTGGTATCACCATGTTCCGTTTTTTGATATATTTCCTTCCCAATATTCTTTTCTATAAACATTATATTTTGTGCAAAACACAAAGTGGATGAAAGTAATAATAGCAGGATTATTGCAGAATAGCTTAATCGCATTGAATTAAATTTTCTACAATTTATACAATTTCTGCGGATGTTGTTCTGCGTAATTTAAAATTAAATTCAGGATATAACTATTAGATTGATAGATAGATAAATCCTTTTTAATGGGAGCCAGGCCATCTGATAAGTAATTTTTATCTGTAAAATAACCCATTCCATAAAATTTTCCGTTTTCAACAATCAGGCAGCTAAATTCTTCTTCTTTTCTGCCTTCATCTACCAATGCAAAACTTGGTTGTTGGTTTCGAATGTCGCTTAACGCCGCATTTAATTTTTTGTTGTAAACGGAAACCGTTTCTATTCCACTGCATGCACCAAAACACTGCCCATTTTCATGCGCATAACACTTAGTTGCCGTTTTTTGCAGGTAACAGAGCTTTGCACAAAGCTGGTACTTATCAACCAGTTGATTTAAGAAATTATAACCTTCCAACAGACTATTGAAACTCTGGAAGGCGTTATTGTTTTTTTTATGTTTATCTATCGCTAAACGCAAATAGCCGTTTTGATCTTCGAAAACATATAAATCATATTTATGCTCATAACGTTTCATTGCCCGGTTGTTTTCAGGCCAAAGGCGTTTAATCTCATTGGCTTCTAAAATTAGGGCCATCAGTTCGGTGCCGCAAATTACATGGTCTACATGATGAATCGTGCGTAAAAAATCCTGCCGTTGCCGGTTAGGTGTATTACCTGTAAAGTGACTTGTTACGCGTTTCTTAAGGTCTTTTGCTTTTCCAACATAAATAATTTTCCCCTTACTATCTTTAAAATAATATACACCAGGTTGATGAGGTAGCCTCAGAATAGAAGCTTTATCTAAGTGCGGCGGTAAAACCTGTTCTTTCGATGTTTTCTTCAGCATTTCTACTATTATGCCCTGCTGATCATATTCTAACAATAAATTGAATAGGATGCTGGTTGCATCTGCATCTCCGGCTGCCCGATGGCGATTTTGGATCGGTATCTGCAAGGCTGTACAAAGTTTTCCTAAACTATAAGATGATTTGCCGGGAATTAGTTTTCTACTCAACCTTACCGTACAAAGTTTTTTGCATTGTAAATCATATCCTGCAGCTGCCAAATGATGCTTCAAAAAGGAATAATCGAAGTTTACATTATGCGCCACAAAAATCTTATCGTTTAATAATTGATAAATCTGCAAAGCAACATCATCAAAAGTTGGGGCATCCAACAACATGTTATCATCAATACCTGTAAGCGCAGTAATGTAAACGGGTATAGGCTGCTTCGGATTAATTAGGGTAGTGTAAGATTCAACTATTTCATTGCCATCATGGATGTTAATGGCAACCTCGGTAATACCATTTGCTGAGGCATGACCGCCAGTGGTTTCGATATCTACAACTGCGTATAACATTAAATTAATTTGAAATACAAATCTATGCTAAAATAATTAGTATGAAAATAATTTTGATTATTTCTTTAGCATAAAAAAAGCGGTTACGTATTTAACGTAACCGCTCTGGTATTTTGTATGTAAATGTTTAAAGTTTACTTAATAGTTTACTCAAATTAGGCTTAATGCCTATAGAAATCGGTACAGTGTTAAAAGCTCTGTTCTGGATTTTACTAAAGCCATACATGTAACTGGCCTCTACAAATAAGTTAGCGCCGCCAATATTATATTCAATACCGGCTCCACCTTCGGCAATACCCAAACCATTTGATTTATTATCTTGGGTAACCTGCAGGGTAGTAGTATTAACACTAGCTTGAGGTGTAAGAATAAAACCTCCGCCTGCACCGGCAAAACCATAAAAAGCCCATTTGTTTACAATTTTACGATACCCTAAAGCAACATTTAACAAGTAGGTGGTTGCACGGCCTTTTTGTAAGGTGTAGGTATAACCCGCGTCTGGCGTTATCTGGTTAAAAGTAAAAGCATGTAAACTTGCCTTGGGGAACAAGAACAAACCACCGTCGCCCAAACCCAGGTTTAAACCTAATGATGTTGAAAATTTCGGCTTAAAATAATCCGAAGTTTCGCCCATTGGGAATGCAAAGCCAATTCCACTCATTGAATAGAGTTTATCTGGTCTGCTTTGTGCTTTTACTTTGACGGATACTGTTGCACATAACAACAGAAGAGATAATAGTAATTTTAATTTCATATCTGATTTTTTAATTTTCGGTTAAAGCACTTACTTTTTGGAGCAAATCTGCCATATTAAAGGGTTTTTCTAAATAATCATCGGGATGATATTTTTGCGATGTAATATAATTTTCATCGTACCTGGCCGATGCCATAATAATGGGAATACGCTCTGTTTCAGGATTTAACCTTAACTCTTTAAACACAGCACGCCCATCCATTCCATTCAACATAATGTCTAGAATAATCAGATCGGGACTAAAATCTCTTATTGTTTTAAAAATATACCGTGGCGATAGTAGTGGGTAAACTTTATAATGTTCGGTTTCTAATACATCCTGGAAAACTTCTAATACATCTGGATCATCATCCACAACCAACACTCTTTTCAAAACAGATAAATCAATTAATTAATAATAAAATAGACTATCCTAATACAAAATTTTAGGCGTAATGTTTTGATTATACGTTAAAAATTGATTCGATGTTGATGGTAGACTATTAAAGGCTACATTATGGTGCCGGGACGGGGTTTTTCCTGAAGCAGATTGTTTTTGATAAAATTTGCGAAAAGTTCTATATATGTACCAGAAATGGTAAAGGATGTTTCGCCAGAAAGCAGTATTTTATTGCCGAGTACACTTTTGATGTGCTGTTTTGCAATAACAACAGTAGGGTTAACCTGGATAAATGCCGAATGTTTTTTTAACATTTTCAAAGTCTTGGTAAAATTGGATTTTGAACTTAGAAAAGCATTTTTTGTAGTTTTAAATTGAATATCTTCCCCCATCTCTTCTATTGCAATCAATTCATTCAGATCTATTCTTACCAGATCAGCATTTTCTCCTTGTAAAGGGATGTAAAAGAAATGATCTTCGAAAACGGAAAAAGGATGTTGTGCTTTTTTTCCAGTTGGATAGAGGTTGTTTATTGTTTTAGTAAAATGTAAAATAGAGTAGGGCTTAAGTAAATAAGCATCTGCATCAACTTTAAAAGCATCAATGGCATATCTTGGGTGCGCCGTAGTAAAAACCAGGTGTTTTGTTTTTTGCCTTAATAAGGTTGCTAATTCGATTCCAGAGAGCGAAGGCATTTCGACATCCATAAAAATAATGTCGACAGGATTAGATCCAGATATTTCTGCTAGAGCTTTGAGCGGTTCAGTAAAAGTTTGGATAAGCTTTAAATCAGGCAGCTTCTCCATATATGCTATTAAACTCTCTAGGGAATGAGGGTCATCATCAATAGCGATACAACTTATTGACATTTTTTTATAGGTTTAGTTGATGCAAATTACAATTTCAACCATTAAAATGAAAAAAAAAACACATTCGAAACGGATTTTTATGTATTCGGCAAGGAAAATTAGTTTTTCTTTTGAAATTATTGTGTAATTTGAAATTTTAAACTAAAATTATTAAAACAAATTTTCTTATCTAATTTTAATCACCAGAATTACTTTGAAATACTGGTTAGAATCAGTAAAGTAGCTGAACTCAGCATTTTTGCCATAGGTGTAGGCCAAACGCTTCTTTATATTTTCCATGCCAGAACTTAAACCTGAATTATCTTTAACTGCCTTTATTAAGTTTGAGGTTTCTATAATAAGCTGATCATGTTCAGTTCTCAAACTCACTTCGGCAGGATGTGATTCGGTAAGCAGCTCGCCGTGTTTAAACATGTTCTCTACCAAAGTGGCCAACACTAAAGGAATGATTTTAATGTTGCGTATTTCGTCGTCGTACCAGAAACGGAGCTGTACATGGTGATCTTTACGGAGCTGATGAAGGTTGATGAGGTTTTCTACCTGGTTAATCTCCTCATCAAGCAAAATGAATTCTTTATCCTTATTGCTGTCAACCGAATAACGCATCATCTCTGCCAGAGAATGAATGGCTTCTGCAGCAACTGGAGATGAATCTTTAGCGTTTTGATAAATAAAATCGAGCGTATTAAATAACAGATGAGGTTGTATTTGTGCCTTTAAAAAAGCATTTTCTGATTTAGCTATTTGAATAATGTTATTTAACCGTTGTTTTTCCAGGTCTTCAATCTTCTTGCGCTCTTCTAGAAAATTAAGGAGAAAGTAGTAACTGGTGGCAAAACACATAAAATATATAGCACGATAAATCGGTGCAGCAAAGAAAGCTGCATTAAATACCAGTTTAATGGGGCCATTATAATCGGTATAATTAATTACGATATAATCTAAACAAACCGTTAGTATTAAATAAGCGCTCAGTTCGAGTAAAATAAATAAAGGTAATTTCCACCATCTTTTGTGAAGGTTTTTTAAGGCAAAAAATAAAACAACGTGTGCGTGAAAATAAAACGTGGCTATGTTTAAACTATAAAAAATAACATAAGTGCTCAGCGTAGAGAACCTACCGGCAAAGATGCCGATGATGATGGTCTCATAAAATATAAATATGGTCCAAACTAAAATGTGAAGTCTTTTTTCTGAAAACCAGTTTAAAATTTTGGGTAATTTGTTTTTTTTAGTAGTAAGCGTCATTTGGCTAGTTAATTGGGGAACGGCTATATATGCTAAACAATGAAACCGTAAGCGTTTAATTGTTTAGATAACGAAAATACTAAAAAATTAGTTTAAGAGCGGTTAGTTTTAATCGTTTTCTCTTTTATGTAGTCCTGTATGCTCTCACGGTAACTATTTCCAATATTGATGGTTAAATCATTGATCATTTTTAGGGTATTGCCTTCTACTTTCTCAATGTAGTTTTTAGCAATAATAAATGAGCGGTGTGCCTGGGCAAAATTCTGATAGTCTTTTAAAATGATCTTTATCTCTGATAGTGCAATGTATGATACAATCGTTTCGTTTAGAGTGAAAATCCGTACATAGTTTTGCAGGCTTTCTATCGCAATAATATCAGTATACCTTACTTTAATTAAGTTGTTCTTCTCATTTTTATTCCTTACAAAGAAGTAATCATCCTCTTGTTTAATACTAACATTCGGTAAGCTGGGACTAAGGGGAAATAATCTGTTTATGGTCTCAGCAAAACGGGCAAAGGTATATGGTTTTAATAAATAAGCGCTTGCATTCATTTCAAAAGCTTCATAGGCATATTTAGAATGCGAAGTGGTAAAAATTAATTTGTCTGTTTTATGCCTTATTGCTTTTGATAATTCTAATCCCGAAATCATAGGCATATCAACATCTATAAAAACAATGTCAACCTGATCTCCTGCCGTAATTTCATTTAATGCCTGTAACGGATCTGTATACGAGTTTATTAAATGAATCTTTGTAAGATGATTGATGTATGATTTTATACCGTTGACGGCGTGAATGTCGTCATCAATTACGATACAGGTTAATTTCATTAGGCGTATTTTAAGATTAAACGAAATTATAGGTTGCTTTTTAAATAAAGAAATTATTTTAGGCCTGCAACGATGTTTAGTTGGTTTTTGTAGTAAATATGATACGTATATGTTTTTTATACAGGAAAGATGATCAGCGAAAACCGATGATGAAGGTTTTTACGAAAAGAATAAAACAAATTTATTTAATTACTTGTATAACAATATATTGTATTTTGAATCGTAGTTATTAATAGATATATTTAATAACCAAAATAATCATCCCTAATTACCTAAAACAATATCCCATGAAAAATAGAATCCGCACCGCCAATAGATTAAACGTGTCTATTACTAAAAAGGTTATTGAACTGCAGGAGCAAGGTTACGATTGTGATTTTCTTCTACTGGCTAACGGTAGTTTACATTGCATGCAAACTAATTTAAGCTATCCGCTAAGTACGGTTGCTATTAAACAAAGGGAGCACGGCTACGATTTCTTTAGCCATTCTTATAAAAATGTGCATACCATTGAAACGGGTAACGGTGAAAGAGGTGTATTGCTTACCGAAAGGGTATTTTAATCCATCACTTCATGTTCTTTTAATTTAACCGTAATCTACTGTTAAAATTTGCTGCGTTCTAATAAGGACTATTTAGTGAACATGGCCCTAAATTAAACGATCAACATTGAAGTAGCTGACGATGTAATTGTTGCACGTTGAGTAAAAACTTTTCTTTCATTTTTTTGTTTAGATTTTATTGGATATATTTAAACAAAATAATGACTTACTCTATTTCAGATCTTGAACAGCTTTCGGGCATTCATTCTCATACCATCAGGATCTGGGAGCAGCGGTATAATGCCCTGAGTCCGATGCGGTCTCAAGGTAATACACGTTTATATGATGATAGGCAGCTCCGAAGGCTATTAAACATTGTAAGCTTAAATAAAGGCGGTTTAAAAATTTCTAAGATCTGCAACCTTTCTGATGAAGCGATTGATAAACTTCTCGACCAACAGTTCTCATATCCCAAGGATGATGAGCAGGCAGATTATGTTTCGCAACTTATTAGGCATGGTTTGGCTTTTGATGAGCGTTCATTTAATCATTTAATTGATCAAAGCATTGGTCAGTTGGGGCTTTCTGATTGCTACCGGAAAATAATGTATCCATTATTGGTCCGTTTGGGATTAATGTGGCGAAAAGATGATATTTGCCCTGCACATGAGCATTTTCTATCAAATATTATCCGTCAAAAAATATTTACACATATCAATAACCTTCCTTTGACAAGTCATACTGGTGAAAGCTGGCTTCTTTTTTTACCGGAAGACGAGGATCATGATATTGGGCTGCTTTTTGCCAGTTATATGCTGAGAATGCATCATCATCAAGTTATTTTCTTAGGAAGCAAAGTTCCGTTGGATTCAATTAAGCGAATATTTTCCACATTAAATGTAGGCCATGTTTTGCTTTTTATGATAAAATCCAGATTGGAACCTGCAGCACAAAAATACATAAATCAATTGTCTGAAATATGCTCATCCGCTAAAATCCATCTTGCGGGAAATAGTGAGGTTATCGGTAAACTAAACAATATCAATCACTTCAACTGGTTTAAAACGCTCGATGAATTTGAAAAAACAATACAATACCCTGTTTTACATGAAAGAAATTTTTGATCAACTATCTGCCAATTGTAGCCGGCTTACCACTAAGTTGTATAGTACCAGCTTTTCTTATGGTATTTATTTTCTTGGTAAAGAACTGCGCCAACCCATACATTCCATTTATGGCTTTGTGCGTTTAGCAGATGAAATTGTAGACAGTTTTCATCACTATGACAAGAATTTTTTATTAGAGAAATTTAAGGAGGATACTTTCGAAGCCATTAAACTGGGGATTAGTTTAAACCCCATTTTAAATTCATTCCAAAGGGTTGTAAATCAATACCAGATAGATCAGGAGCTGATAGTTCTTTTCCTGAGGAGTATGGAGATGGATCTTTCTATGCAAGAATATACACCAGAACTTTACAACGAATATATTTTAGGCTCTGCAGAGGTGGTAGGTTTGATGTGTTTAAAGGTTTTTACCAATGGCAATGTCGCAGATTACGAACAATTGAAGCCCTACGCCATGAAATTGGGCTCTGCATTTCAGAAGGTTAATTTTTTGAGGGATGTGAAGGCTGATCATCAAACACTTAGTCGAAATTATTTTCCTAACGTTAATTTAGCCCTATTCTGCGATCATCAAAAAAAAGAAATCGAAAAAGAAATCGAAGCAGAATTTGCACTCGCATTAACTGGTATTAAGCTACTGCCCACAGCATCCAGAAATGGCGTATATTTGTCCTATATCTATTATAAAAAATTATTCGCTAGGATAAAGCGTTTAAGTGCCGAAAAAATTATGACTGAAAGGATAAGAATTTCGAACACGCGTAAAGTTGGTTTGATGTTTGGTTCTATTATTCGTAACAAGTTAAATGTAATTTAAATGGAAGAACAAGTTATTCTGGTTGATGAGGAGGATGTGCCGAAAGGGCAGATGGATAAAATGGAAGCACACGAAAAAGGTGTATTGCACCGTGCCTTTTCTGTTTTTATTTTTAATTCTAAACGAGAACTATTATTGCAGCAGAGAGCAATGAGCAAATATCATTCTGCAGGTTTGTGGACAAATACCTGCTGTAGTCATCCACGGATTGGAGAAAGTAATATCCACGCAGCAAAAAGGAGGTTGATGGAAGAAATGGGGATGGACTGTGAATTGAACTATCTGTTTAAATTCACCTACAAGGCAATATTTGAAGATGGGTTAACGGAACATGAGGTTGATCATGTTTTTTTTGGTATGAGTGATGAATTACCAGTTATAAACCATGATGAAGTAGAAGCCTTTAAGTATATGGATTTGGAGGCCTTAGCGCAAGATATCGCGGTTAATCCGACTACCTATACCCCATGGTTGAGAATCTGCCTGGATAAAGTTGTAACGTATGCATCAACGGCTAAAACAAAAAACGGGCATACAGCCTAAGCCATATACCCGTATCTAAATTAACGCTCTCGAGGACAAATATAGGAACAGTTTGTAAAATTCCTAAAAGTTTAACATATCTTTTACTTTAAGATTATAGTCCGTTGTTCTGAAGAAAGTTGTACTATAATTTAAATGCTTAACATTTAGTGGTTTATATTTATAAGTGGAAGATTTTAAGCCAAAAAATATTTTTTTAGCTAGACATATAGTTTTTGGCATTTTTTACAGAAATAAGTTTGCCGATGTGTTTTGCCGAGTTCTTCTTTCTCTATCTGATGTTTAAGCGGACACTCTTTCTGACTGTATACCTCCCAATGCTTACTTAATTTATATTCCTTTTTCCATTTTAAAAAATCAAAACTATAATTTCTGGCTTCCTTAACCATTGCCTTTAATTTCGCGGGGGGTAAGTTTTCAATTTTAGTTAAAGGATGTATGCGGGTACGGTACAAAACCTCGTTTTTAATAATATTACCCACTCCACTAAAAATTTGCTGATCCAGTAATACGTCGCAAACCAGCACCTGGGGTTTTTCTTTTAACTTTTTAATGGCTGCACTGCTGTCCCACTCATCTGCCATTACATCGTTTTCCCAGTTGTAATGATTTTTAACATTTCCTTCCAGAAGGTCGACTTTGCAGGTATAAAAGTTTAACTCATCTTTTTTAAAGACAAGCCCCAATTTTAATGGTGCTTTTTTGCGCTCATTAATTAAATAACTGCCAAATAGCATAAAATGAATACGGACTGTGAAATCGTTAAAACAGATCAAGAAATGTTTACCCCAGCTCTTAAAATCCTGTATCTTTTCATGGAGCAATCTATCTTTGTCGAAATTTTTTGCATTGCCTGTTACTTCCAGTACTTCCGGTTTACCCAAATGGAGCGCTTTGATTAAATCTTTTAATATTACTATTGATGGACCTTCAGGCATATTATTCTTCCTCTAGTTTCTGGAATTTAAATTTATCCTTAATGTTGCTGTTAAAGTACCTTCCTTTTGATCCAGAAGCTTTTAACATTTTATAAACCCGCTCCGGAACATTTTTGTAGAAGTATACCATATCTGTTACGAATATGATTTTGAGTATTTTAGCAGCTGCATCATAACTAAAATATTTGATCACTGATGATGGCATAACTTTAGGTTTACACCTTAAAAAAACAGCTGTTTTTAAAAATGGTTTTAATCGTTTTTTAGCTCCGATTCTTCTTTAGCTGCTTTAATCTTTTCCTTTTTCAGATCGATACGAATAATGTTATACAAACTCATGTAAACGTTGGCAATCCATACAATAGCGAAAAAAGAAATAACATAGCCACGCCAATCGGGATAAATTAACTTGAATTTGGTTATGAAAAGCAAGATTGCTGTTACATAATGACTGAAACAATATTCGCAGGTAAAAACATAAAAAAACTTTCTTTTAATCAATTTATTGCAATTCTTCGAACGGTCTACACAAAATTCACGCGCTTCTTTGAAAATTTCTTCTTTGGTAACTGTCCATGCGATGCAAGCTACGGGCAAGGCCATAATAAAGAGATAATAGCTGTGTGCTTCCATGGTGATCAATTCAGGTATAAGTACAACCTTAAAGCCTTGAAAATGTTTAGTTAAGCGATAAACATTTTGAGTATATTTATGTTAATTAAGATATATCTAATTACTTATTGTTATGGAAAGATCAGAAATCATATCTCTACTTGAGGTAATCAATCAACAGGTTAGTTCTTCGGTTTTAGGTGGGATGGAAGAAGAATATGAAGAATTAGAAAGCATGGGCCTGATTAAAATTAACCGCGAATCGGTACAATGGTCGTCTGCTATGACGCCTGCGGGAAATGCTTATTTAGGGCATGACTAGTTGTGCTAACGAATGCGTAGTAAATAGCTAATTATAATCATCACTTCTCATGACTTGGAAATCAGTTGGAGTGGTTCTTCGCTTAATGTAGTCCCGCCCCGTTTCTGGCAAATGAAGAACCGGGGCGTTTCACTATGGGCTGGCTTAGGTTAATCGGTCTTTTGCTATGATGTCAGTTTCCTTGCAATAGCCAATCTACTCTTGATAATTGACTTAAGACTGCCGACTTTAGGCTTCTTACTAAAATACTATTCTAAAGCTAAATAGCCCTGATGGAAATGGACCCCGATTTTCTTCGGGTGGAATGGACAGCAGGACTGAACCCTTCCTAATGGTTACAAGTATTGCGATTCAAAAAAAAGACTATTACGACTTAATTTTAACGATTGCTTAGTAGACGTCGTCAGGATCTTTAAGACTAAACTTTGACCGATTTATTATTGGAATTCTGCTAAATTTGCAGCAAGTTTAGAATTGTGCCTAAATAAAATAAATGGCCATTTTATCTGCAGATATGAACGATTTACAACTTAGAACAGTAAATGTAACCAGATACGTTACGCCTTTGCGCGAGGGTGGCTCTATGCCTGCCATTGCGGAAGCTGATGATAACTTTTTATATGTACTGAAATTTAGAGGAGCAGGGCAGGGGCCCCGGGCTTTAATTGCCGAACTAATTGGCGGCGAAATAGCCCGTTATTTAGGTTTGCGTGTACCTGAATTGGTTTTTGCCAATTTAGATGAAGCTTTTGGGAGAACAGAACCCGACGAAGAAATCCAGGATCTGCTAAAAGCCAGCGTGGGCTTAAATTTGGCATTACACTATTTATCTGGCGCAATAACATTCGACCCGACTGTAACTACCGTTGATGCTAAACTTGCTTCGCAGATTGTATGGCTAGATTGTTTTTTAACCAATATGGACCGCACCTGCAGAAATACCAATATGTTGCTGTGGCATAAAGAGCTTTGGTTAATCGACCATGGTGCAGCATTATATTTTCATCATTCTTGGCAGAACTGGGAAGAACAGGCTATTAAACCTTTCTTTTTGGTAAAAGACCATGTATTGTTACCATGGGCCACAGAACTGGAAAGCGTAAATGAGGAATTTAGTAAACTTCTTAGCCCTGAGAAGATCGAAGCGGTGATTAATTTAATTCCTGATGACTGGTTAGAAGGCGAAACGAACTTTGAAAGTAAAGCGGAGCATCGCAATGCTTATACACATTTTCTTACTACCAGATTAACTCATTCAACTATATTTTTAAAAGAAGCACAGCATGCAAGGGAAATTCTTATTTGAGTACGCTGTGATTCGCGTAATGCCAAGGGTAGAACGTGAAGAGTTTATTAATGTAGGCATTATTTTGTTTTGTGCTAAGCAAAAGTTTTTGAAAAGTGTTTTTGCGCTAGATGAGAAAAGAGTAAAGGCCTTTTCTGCTGAACTAGATTTAGAAGAGCTAAAAGATAACTTATGCGCTTTTGAAAGAATAAGTACGGGTGCAAAAGGATCAGGTCCCATTGGTCAATACGACCAGGCTTCTCGTTTTAGGTGGCTCACGGCAACCAGAAGTACCGTAGTGCAGTGCTCAAAAGTGCATCCTGGCTTTTGCGATGATGCAGAAGAGACTCTGTTAAGGCTGCATAATGAGCTTGTTTTATAGTAATCAGTTTTAAGTTAACAATTCTCAGTTTGCATTAGTCAACTAACCAGTTAAACAATTTATACAGTTAACCAATCTTTCCGTTGTCAAAAGAATATTTTAAAAAACTTCAGGATTTGCTCGATACGGAGCGTGAAGTAGATTTACAATCGTACTTAAAACTTACTGAAAATACTTCGGCCGCAGATAGGAGAGCCCTGGGTTTAACCTGGTACCCTATTGCAATCAGGAATACCGAAATAGGCCGTGGCGATTATTTAACTGTAGAGTTGGAAAGGACTACCCATCAAGATTTTTCTCATCAGTTCCGTTTTGGTTCTGCCGTGGTATTATTTTCTAATCATGATGCCAAAGAAGATCGGATAGAGGGGATTATAAATCACCAAAGTGGTAGCAGGATGAAAATCAGCTTCCGTGTGGATGAACTACCAGACTGGACCAGAGATGGCAAACTCGGTGTAGACTTACTTTTTGATAATAACAGTTACGACGAAATGCAGAGTGCTCTTAAACAGGCTACGCACTTAGCAGAAAACGAATCAGAAAATAAACTGATCCGTATTTTAACGAAAGGAGAAAAACCTTCATTTCAAGGCGAAGAGAAATTTATCATTCCAAATGCGCTAAATGACTCGCAGCAATTAGCGGTGAATAAAATTATTGAAGCTGATCATCTGGCAGTGGTTCATGGTCCGCCAGGTACCGGAAAAACAACAACACTTGTACATGCTATAAAATCGTTGGTTAAACACAGCGATCAAAAAATCCTGGTGGTAGCACCAAGTAATACCGCTGTTGATTTACTTACTGAGAAGTTAGCGGCCGAAGGACTAAAAGTAATCCGTGTGGGTAATCCGGCGAGGGTTTCAGAAAGATTGCTTGCGGCTACTCTTGATCATCAAATGGCCGATCATCCGGAGATGAAAACAATTAAGGCTTTAAAAAAACAAGCCAGCGAGTATAAAAACATGGCCCACAAATACAAGCGGAGTTTTGGCAAAGCAGAACGGGAGCAACGTAAGGCCTTGTTTGATGAAGCGCATAAAATTGGAAAGGAAGTAGAAAAAACGGAGCAGTACATTATGGATAATCTGTTTACTAAAGCACAGATTATTACTGCCACCCTGGTGGGAGCCAACCACTATACCGTCAGGAATTTAAAGTATAATACTATTGTAATTGATGAGGCTGGTCAGGCTTTGGAGCCTGCTTGTTGGATACCGATTTTAAAAGCTCAGAAAGTAATATTAGCCGGCGATCATTTTCAGCTTTCTCCAACTATAAAATCAAATGAGGCAGCCAGAAATGGTTTAAGTAATACTTTGCTCGAAAAAGCCGTAAGCCTTCATCCAGAGTCGGTTGTGTTGTTAAAAGAGCAATACAGAATGAACAAAGATATTATGGGTTATTCATCTCAGGTATTTTATAGAAACGAGTTAATAGCGCATCACGCTGTTGCCGATCATGTATTGTTTACTGGCGATCAGCCGATTCAATTTATTGATACAGCAGGTTGTAGTTTCGACGAAAAATTAGATGGAACAAGCACGACCAATCCTGATGAAGCTGCATTTTTGGTCAAACATTTAACGCATTTAGTAAATAATTTGAGAGATCAGTCTTTAACTGACAATTTTCCTTCTATTGCTATTGTTTCCCCTTATAAACAGCAGGTTCAGATTTTAAATGCATTGGTTCAGGAAAATGAAATTTTAAATCCATATCGGAATAAAATTGCAGTAAATACCATTGATAGCTTTCAGGGGCAGGAACGTGATGTGGTTTATATTAGCCTCACGAGGAGTAATGGCGATGGAAGTATAGGTTTTTTATCAGATACGAGGAGAATGAATGTTGCCATGACGAGGGCAAGGAAAAAGCTGGTTGTTATTGGCGATAGCGCTACATTATCGAAATCTAGTTTTTATGCTGAATTTATCCAGTATGCTGAACAACTGAACGCATACCACAGCGCCTGGGAATTTATGGAGTTGTAGCCATAAATTGTTACTTTTATATCTGCTTCACATTATATGACGCAAGTTGATGCTAAACCTTTTCCAGTTTCTTTTCTTCTTCCAGTTTCCCCGATATGCTTGCTCCGGCAATCAGCAGTTCGTTTGTGATCATTTTTGTATATTCAGTGATTTCTGATTTAAAATCTTTTACGGATGAGCCTGAACGTATTTCTTCTAATCTTTTTTCCCATTGTCCGGTAAGCTCAGCCTGCGCGATCTGTTTATCCTTCACAACTTCGTAAACAGCCAAACCTTTATTGGTAGGTACAAGATTTCGCTTTTCCCTTGTAATATACTCTCTGGTGATTAAGGTTTCGATAATGGACGCACGAGTCGCCGGAGTACCTAAACCACTATCTTTCATGGCATAACGCAGTTCTTCATCTTCAATCTCTTTACCACAGGTTTCGAGCGCTTTTAATAATGAAGCTTCGTTGTACATTGGCTTTGGTTTAGTCTGCTTTTCTAAAAGAGATTTTTCCGTTATAGGTAATTGTTCTCCAACGGCAACCTTTGGTAAGGCGGCGTTGTCTTCATCCTTTTTATCGTCTTCAGGGTCGTTAAAAACAGCCCGCCAGCCCGCAGAACGGATTACTGTTCCATTGGCCACAAAAGTGACTCCCGATTGAATGGTTATTTTAGTTAACTCCTTAATACATTCCTGGTGAAAAGCTTCAATCATGCGCCCAACAACCATATCGTATACTGCTTGTTTATCTGGACTTAGCCCATAAGCCTGTTCGCCCGTTGGTAAAACAGCATGGTGATCGGTTACTTTTTTAGCGTTAACACTTCGCTTATTTAAAGTAATGGTTTGTAAAAACTGCGCTTGCTTTCCAAAATCAGCATGATCGGTGAATTTTGCGATCAAATCTGGAACGCCGGCGAAAACATCATCACCAATATATCGAGATCCGGTACGGGGATAAGAAACCAATTTGCTCTCATACAGGTTTTGTAAGATATTAAGTGTTTGATCGGCAGTATATCCTTTTTTCTTATTGGCTTCTTGCTGTAAACTGCTTAAGTCGTGTAATAACGGAGGTGGCTCTTTTCTTGGTTTAGCTTCTACAGCCGTAATATTTCCGCCCGTTGGAAAACCAGAAGCCACATCCTCTACAAGCGCAAATAACTTTTCTACTTCTTCCTTTTCTTTATAATTCGAGGTTGATATAGCCTTAAAAACCTGTTCATCTTTAGAAAGTAAAATGCTGATTTGATAATAAGTTTGAGGAACGAAATTTTTAATCTCCAAAAAACGGGCGCAGATCATGGCCAGGGTAGGCGTTTGTACCCGCCCTAACGAAAGAACTGTTCTGTTACCTGCCGAAATACTTAGTGCCTGAGTGGCGTTCATTCCCACCAGCCAATCCGATTCTGAACGGCAATGAGCCGAATTAAACAAGGTATCGTAATCGGTTCCAGGTTTTAAGTTTCTGAATCCATCTTTTATGGCTTCATCTGTTTGCGAAGAGATCCAAAGGCGTTTGAAAGGTTTTTTGCATTTCAGGTAATAATAAATATACCTGAAAATTAATTCGCCCTCACGCCCCGCATCCGTTGCCACAATAATTTCGCTCGCCTCATCAAAAAGTTTTTTTATGGTATCTAATTGTTTCCGCACTGCGGGATCTTCTACAAAGCCATCTTTTGTTTTAATCTTTCTAACGGCAAGTTTAAACTTTTGCGGAAGCATGGGTAAATGTTGCTTCCTCCAGCCAATAAAGCCATAATCTTGAGGGGGAGCCAATTGCAATAAATGCCCGAATGCCCAGGTAAAAGAATATCCTTTACCTTCAATGTATCCATCTTTTCTGGTGGTTGCTCCGAAAACTTTAGCAAGCTCACGACCAACAGAGGGTTTTTCTGCAATTACAATCTTCATGAATGGGCTTATCTTTTCAACCCCAAAGATGATTAAAATATTGGCAACCGATCAAAAAAATTACTCACAATGCTACTTAACATTCGTTTTGGCAAACAATTATCAGATAACTTTGTCCCATTATTTGTGTCGGGAATTTTTATATCGGATTGATTAACAATTCGGTAATATCTCTATCTAACAGCTGCAATTGATTTTTAATGAATGGATAAAATTTATGAACTGGCAGGCAATAAAATTAAAGTAGGGCTCGAACCGCAGTTAATCCGCGTATATAGTAATGCTCAACTCTGGGCTTATCTTGATGGAAAAGCAGAGCCAAGGTTTGAGCTTTTGATAAATACAATTAAAGCCGATTATGAACAGCATTTCGGTAAAATACTGGCTATTTCTAATGCCTCGCTTATTGTAGAAATCCTGGTACATGTGTATTGCGATTACCTGGGACTATCTTTCAATCGCGTGGTGCGAATAAAATGGATTCAGGCTTTAGTTAAAAAACTGCTCAAACGTGCAGAAGTTGTAGACTGCGGCGAAAAGGGGGTAGATAGTAACCGTTGGGTTTGGGATTTACTGGCCAGCAGCAAATCGATCTTTATCTGGATTTTACCTAAAAGCCTGAACGCCAAAAATATTAAACAATACTAATCCACTTGCGCTGCTAAAATCTGTTCCTGATTTAATACAACACTTGCTGCCAGTGTTTCATTTAAAAATGATGAATTGTATTGTTGTTCTGAATTATTGATAAACAGTACCGTTCGGTCAGAAATGGTATTGATCACCTGATCGGCCAGTTTAGCCGGAACAGCAGGACAACCTTGGCTTCTACCCAATCTACCTAATTGATCTATGCTTTTTTGACTTACATAGCTGGCGCCATGGACCACAATAGACCTTTCTCTTGCATTGCTGTTAAAACCTTGGTCCATGCCATCTAATTTAAGCGAACGGCCATGTTTTCCGTAATAGATTTCTCCTGTTAAATAAAAACCTAAACTGCTCTGATTCGAGTTGATATTGTTGGAAAAGTAAGTTGGCTTATCGCCACCACTGTTTTGCCCATGGGCTACCCAAGTATTTAATACGAGCTTTTTGCTGGCAAGATCGATAATATATAAGCGTTTTTTAGAACTTTCCTGATCAAAATCTGCAATGGTCAAAATAGATTTGGCATGTAACAGACCAGAATATTTTAAGTTGTAAAAACCAGTCAGGGCTTTTTCAAAAACCTGTTCACTTAATCCGGCAGAATCTAAATGGACCTGATGGTAAATATTAGAGATATATTGGTTGTATAGGCTATCTGAAGCAATATGCTTAACTACTTCTTGTTGTGTACGTGGAAGCTCCACCGCTTTCCAACTTGTTCCGACAATGCTCATACCCATCAAAAAAATCGTAGCAATGTCCAGGATGTATTTCTTCATTCAGTATGGTTTAGTTTGATATTGAGCTATTTATACGGTTGTTGTGTCTAAATGTTGCCCAAAACAATTTTGTAGTGTTCTAAATACAATTGGTTTTACATTGTTGTGACTTAAAGTCTGGTTATATAGCTTTTGGGAATGTGGATTTAAATTTCTGAAAACTAATAATGCCAACAATCTTTTTTATTTGGTGTTATGTATTAAACTGTACAAATGAAGATTTTATTAACGGGAGCAAACGGTTACATAGGCACCAGGCTACTCCCGCTGTTGTTAGAAGAAAAGCACGAAATCATTTGTATGGTAAGGGATAAGCGTAGGTTTATTTCAGCGTCTGATTTAAGTGATCTGGTTAAGGTTATTACGGGCGATTTATTAGATGCAGAAAGCTTAAAAGAAATTCCAACGGATATTGATGCCGCATACTACCTGGTTCATTCCATGTCTTCGAGCCAAACCGGTTTTTCTGATATGGAGAAAGTTTCGTCTGAAAATTTCTCAACAGCCATACGAAATACCAATTGTAAACAGATTATTTATTTAACTGGGATTGCAAATGATGAACACCTCTCAGAACATCTGGGATCGAGATTAGCTGTGGAAGCAGAACTTAAATCATCAGGAAAAGCCTGTACCATTTTAAGAGCGGCTATTATCATTGGCTCGGGTAGTGCTTCATTTGAAATTATTAGAGATTTAACTGAAAAAATTCCTTTCATGATTACGCCCAAATGGGTAGAAACCCGTTGCCAGCCAATTGGGATACGTGACGTTTTGGCTTACCTGATTGGTGTTCTACGCAATGATAAGGCTTATAATAACACTTTTGATATCGGCGGACCAGATATTCTAACTTATCGGGAAATGCTTTTGGGCTATGCTAAAGAACGTGGATTAAAACGCTGGATCATCACCGTTCCTGTTTTAACACCAAGATTATCTTCTTTGTGGCTAAATATGATTACTTCAGTACCTTATGCATTAGCCCGTAGTTTGGTAGATAGTATGAAGAATGAGGTAATATGTAAAGATAACCGTATCCAAGAAGTTGTACCACTAAAATGTTTAAGCTATGCCGAAGCTTTACACTTAGCGTTTGAAAAAATCGATCAGAATTCTATTGTTTCGAGCTGGAAGGATGCCCTGAATCGTGGCTATTTAAATTCTAATTTTATGGATCAGATTAAGGTACCACAAAATGGAACCTTAGAATATAAAGTGAAAATGCCATTCGAACGTAAAGCCGAAGAAGTTTTTGAAAACATTTGGAGCATTGGCGGCAATAGAGGCTGGTATTTTATGGATTGGCTTTGGCATTTACGTGGCTTTTTGGATAAAATGTTTGGTGGGGTAGGTACCAGAAGAGGAAGAACCAGTAATACCGATTTACAGGCAGGAGATGTACTCGATTTCTGGCGTGTTTTACTGGCTGATAAAAACAGTAAGCGATTATTGCTTTATGCTGAAATGAAAGTACCTGGTGAGGCATGGCTCGAACTAAAACTTGTAGAATTTCATGGAAAAGCATTTTTATCGCAAATAGCTACCTTTAGACCTAAAGGTTTGTGGGGCAGGGTATATTGGTATGCCATGTGGCCCTTTCATATTATACTCTTTAAGGGGATGGCCAAAGAGATTACGACTTACAAGCCTGATAATTAAATCTATTTGCCTATTTTTGCCACATAACGAACATAAAATGCCAAACGAAGAAAATGATTACTCTTTCTGGACCAAGTACAAAAAATTTGCATCAACAGAAATTTTAATGTACCTGATCATGATTATCGGTATTGGCCTCGGGATTATTTTTTTAAGCTAAGTGCTAATTTTAAATAATCTGCAGAATTTATATCATTAATGAATTTCGAAAACTCATTATACTGCGCTGCAGGAAATGTACCATCGTTTAGTATAAATTTCCGGTAATAGGTTAGTTTGTTACCTACTAAGCTTGCCTTACATACATATTCCCCAAAAGGAGTTTTAAAAGCTTTGTCTTGTCCAGTAATCAGTTCCGTAATTACATTGTCTGGCAAGGTATAAATGATGGTATCTTCATCTGTATATCCCCGGTTAATGTAAACAGGATGTGTTCTATTTTTTATCTCAGGAATTGACCTCCTCAAATTAAAGGCGTTGAGCTGTAAAAACATTTTATTTCCATTAACAGGGGCGTAATTTCTGATATTAATGCTCACTTCTTCCGTTAATTTGGGCGATATGTCTTTTTTCTGCGCAAAGGAAACTGCTTCGAAATCAATATTGTCAATGTTGTATGCTTCCTTTAATAGTTTATACTGTTCGGTTATTGATTTACCAATCAATGATTCCTGATTTTCGTATTGTGAGCCAGCGTAAACAGTATTCATCTTCCCAGATACACTGCCGTCTAACTGAAGCGTTAAATCGGCCTTACGTATCTGTAAGTTCTCAGCAGTTGTTAGTTTTGGTGTATGCAATAGTTTTCCTCCTTCAGTAGTACAGGCCAATACTAATCTATCATCCGTAAAGTCGCTTAAAAACCCAAAGGGTATTTTTTGGCTGGTGCATTCTAACCAGGTTGTATCACCTTTTAATGGCATACATAAAATAATATGATTGCCCTGTACCATACTGGCGTATTTCGGGTCCATACTTTTCTTTTCAGAACCAGCCGATACTACGCAGTAATAAGAATCTATATTTGCTGCACTGAGCAGGCTTTGCATATAGTTTACTAAAGCTTTACAATCACCATAACCCAACCGATCAACTTCACTGGCTGCAATCGGCTGAAAACCGCCAATACCAATTTGCACGCTGATGTACCTTGTTTTGTCTTGTAAATACTGATAGATCTTACGCGCTTTATCCTTGTCTGTTTTTTCGTTTTTTACAAGATCTTTTACCATTTCGATGGTGGCAGGTGGCAGGGCTTTGCGTTCTGCTAACAAATCGTCATAAATCCATTTGCCGAGCTCTTTCCAGTTGGTGTAACTGCCCTTATGGTTGTAATAATAAAACGCTTGCGGGGCAATCTGGATGTTGGTTGCATAAGTTTCGTGTGCCGGGCTATAGGGTTCAGTTTTAGACGCCAGGATATTATTTGCCTTCCAGATCGTTTTTTTCTGCTTCTCATCAGCTAGTACTTCTGGTGTTCCGCTATAATTCTGGGTTTTTATTCTTACCTGATCTGCTGGCTTACAAATAAAGGTATAAGTACTTTTCTCTACCGAAACATCATCTGCTGGTTTCGGACTCCAATCGGGTATAATCAGATTTTGCTTATTTCTAATTTCATAATTGTAAACTACGGTGTAAGGATACTCGTTTACCGATGGCAGATAGTGTTTTACGCGGCTATCAACAAATAAGGAAAACCCATCGGCCGCGCTCATATCGGCAAAATCATTCTGCGAAAACTTGTTGGTAAGTTTGCCAACGCTATTGTAAACTTCCCCTTTTATCCCTTTAATCGAAATATTTTTATCGTAATAGAGTACCAAACGTGCTTCGTCCTCTCCATTTTGGTTAAATACCGTAATGGCCTTTTTTACATTGAGTAGTACGTTATCGGGCGAGCGCATATCAATGGTTGTTTCTTCGTTCCTGATACAGGCGTTAGCCCGGTTGCGCAGGTTGGCGGGAATTAAATCAACATCATAGTTGTCTTGAGCAAAGCCAACAACAGAAGCTAAAAGCAGGGGAAATATGGTGAATAAGAATCTCATTTAATTCGCCTTTTTTAATAAAAATTCTGTTTTTTGGTTTTGGATGATCTTGCTGTAGAATTCCTTTAAGAATAGATACTCTTCTGGCTGATAAATAGCGTTGTTAAACTGTAAAATCTGACTCATCGAAATGGTGTTTCCATCTAAACCTGTTTGCAATAAATACTTTCCACCAGCATTGGGTAAAGCTATTGCCATATCTTTTGGTTTTTCTAGCAATTGATATTTTTCTGGTAAAAGTACATTGATGATGATCCGTTCGTCAGAAGCTGCGCCCAAATCAACTGGGTAGGTACGTTCGTTTAAATTAAACGGATTTTTTGAAATAGTATTAATAAAAAATGGGCTAAAATAAAACTGATCTTTATTGGTGCCATCGTTTATGGTAAACTCTACCTCGTATTTTTCTATTAAAGAATTTTCTACACTATCCAGGTTCGAAATTTGATGGTCCAGTATCTTAATTCTGGTTAAACGTTCATCAAGCTTCTCTACATACTCATCTGGCGAATTGTATCGAAGAATATCTTTACGTTTGCTATAAGCAGCGTAACCCATGGTATGTGTAGTTAAAGTGCCAATAATTTTTCCTTCAGAAGTCATTTTTCCCATAAGGATATAACTGGTAGTTGTTTTCTGACTGGCTTTTAAATCGATCCAGTAAGATGGTTTCTTTAAGTTGATTACCCTGCCTTGATCGTTAATACACCGAAGTGGTAACAATCCGAAAGGTAGAAGTGGTTCAGTAGCATCCAATAAATAACTTTTATCGGCAAGATTTACTTTAGCAACCAGGTAATTAAAATCACTCATTACCGGATAAAGTTTGTTTACTGTTCCATTATCACGGGTGGAAAGGATAACAGCTTCTGCGTCTAAACCAGCTGCAGAAAGTGCCGCAATTAGACTTAGATTAATATCTGCCACATTGCCCGACCTGTTTTCTAAAGCCTTTTTAATGTTATCTTCTGCATATTTTCCGTAATAATTATTCCACTTGATCTGTTTTTTGATGTAATTATAAACAGCTTTTGCTTTATCTAAATCGGTAGTACTTCCTTTCGTAATTTCTGGAATGAGGTCTTTAAAAACATCTTTCCTTTTCATCTGATCGCCCAAGGTTTTATATGATGATAGTTCATAATCAATATCTTTCCAGGTTTTTGTATAAGATGTTTTTCCTCCATTCAAATTCTGTACATCCGAAAGCTCAAAATAAATGGCCGATTTAAAGTTACTGGGAGCGGTCATATTATCTTCTTCAATAAATGCCGGAATGTTTTTCATCATGTAGTTGATTTTTGAGCAATCGATAGCTACACCTGAAAGCCTTAAACACTCTTTGCTTAATTCTACTTTTTGATCCGTCAGTTTTTGAAATCCGCGTAAAGAAACATTGTAATTATAAATGCCTGGAATGTAAACCAAATATTCGCTAATTACCTTTGGAATATCACCTTGAAATTCCCATGTTTTGAAATTAAATAAGTTGGGCGATTTTAACCTATAACTATATTCAATTACAGAGCCTTCTTTGAGGTTTGGAAGCGTAAACTTGGTTAGTCTGGTGTATTTTGATCGGTTTTCAGTGAAAACAGCCTTTCTGTCCATCATGGTTTCTACAAAATTATTGTTTGCATAATTAAAAGTAGAAGCTTTTAAATCACTGATCGTTTCTTCGCGGGATTCGTCTTTATAGGTTGGAATAACAATATTAGCTTCCTTAAAGCCTTCTTTATTATAGATTTTGATTTTTACATGGTGTTCAAAAATCAGCTCTAAACTGCCTGTATTGTCGTCGCGCTGAATTGATGCCGTACCAAATTCTTTTAATACAATAGCATTGGCATTGCTGTCTAACTTTTTTCTGTCGAATTCGTAATCATCGTAAGTGATTGCGCCAAAGTTAAAGTTTTGAGCATGAGTAGTTAACGATAAAATTAGGAGGAATAGTATGGCTAATGTCTTATTCATTTGAGCGTATATAAATTGTCGCAATTTAATCCTACAAACTAACATTCTGAAATAATTTGACAATTAAATTTATAAATTAATAAAGCTGTTTTACAGAACTAATGAAACCTTTTTAGCACTTTTGAAAAAAAGAATTTGACATTCCGATTCAAATCTAATGTCGCCAATCTCACATCATAAGAAATGAAATTAAATTTAAAGCGCCCTTTAGCATTTTTTGATTTAGAAGCTACTGGAGTTAATGTTGGAGCTGACAGGATCGTTGAAATAGCGATTTTAAAAGCCATGCCAGATGGTTCTGAACTTGTTAAAACCTGGCGCGTAAATCCAGAAATGCCGATTCCTTTGCAAACTTCCTTAATACACGGTATTTATGATGAAGACATTGTAAATGAGCCTACCTTTAAAACTTTGGCAGCAGAAATTGCTGAATTTATTGGCGAAAGTGATCTGGCGGGATACAATTCGAATAAATTTGATATTCCGATGCTTTTAGAAGAATTTTTAAGGGCTGAGGTAGATTTTGATATGAGCAACCGCAAGTTTGTTGATGTACAGAATATATTCCACCAAATGGAGCAACGCACCTTAAAAGCGGCTTATAAATTCTATTGTCAGGAAGATTTAATTAACGCACATGCTGCAGAGGCGGATGTAATTGCTACCTATAAAGTTTTACTTGGACAATTAGAAATGTACAAGGAAACCGAGTTTGAAAATAAACAAGGTGTAAAAAGTATTCCAGTTGTAAATGATGTAGATGCACTCCATATTTTTACCAATATTAATAAACCTGTAGATTTTGCCGGTAGATTGGTTTATAATGATAATGATGAAGTGTGTTTCAATTTCGGTAAACATAAAGGTAAAACAATAGCTCAGGTATTTTCTGTAGAACCTAGTTATTATGCCTGGATGAAAAATGGCGATTTCCCATTGTATACGAAGAAGAAATTAGACGAGGAGTGGGCAAAGTTCAATGCAAAGAAAAACGAAAACAAAACGGCTAGACCTCAAAATAATGCACCAGCAAATAAACCTCAATATCAACAGAAACCTCAGCCGAAGCCAGAAAAACCTGCACAACCGATTAATACCGATATGCTGGAGCAATTGAAAATGAAGTTTGGTAAATAGAAATTATTGGTTAATTGGTTTTTGTTACATTGCTTTTGCTTAAATTAAATCAAACGCTAAACGCCTTGCGCTAAGCCCTATGCTCAGAAAATGAAATCTATAAAAATATTTAGCTTTTTATTGTGTACAGCATTTTACGCTGGCGCGCAAACTACTTTACCAATAGCACCTGAATTTCAAAAAACCTATCAAAAGGAAACGAGAAATACAGACGGAAAGCCCGGGAAAAATTATTGGCAAAACACTTCAAAATACGATCTTAATGTAGATTTTAATCCAATCAGCAGGCTGTTAAAAGGTAAGGTTCAGGTAACTTATACCAATAATAGTCCTGATACGCTTAAGGAAATATGGTTTAAACTTTATCCCAATCTGTACAAAAAAGGAACACCGAGAAAATCTAAATTGGCAGAGTCTGATTTGGGTGATGGGGTTGCTATTGAGAAACTGGCAGCAAACGGAAAGTCAATCACTGATTTTAAAATTGATGGAACCAACATGACGGTGAATGTTCCAGCGGTTTTGCCTGGAAAAACGATTAGCTTTTCCATTGATTATAGTTATACTTTAAATAAAGGATCTCATATGCGTACAGGTCAGGTAGATGAAGGTTCTCATTTTGTGGCTTATTTTTTTCCGCGGATTGCGGTTTATGATGATGTAGATGGATGGAATAAATTCCCTTACACAGGAGCTGAAGAGTTTTATAACGATTTTGATCAGTTTAATGCTTCAATTACAGTTCCAGGTGGTTATGGAGTTTGGGCAACAGGCGATCTGAAAAACCCTTCAGAAGTTTTCCAGAAAGATATTGTTTCTAGAATGTTATCTGCCGAAAAAAATGATGCTGTAATTGATGTGATTACCGACAAAGATTTAGCCGATAAAAAAGTAACTCAGCCTAATGCTTTTAATACCTTTAAATTCGAAGCTAAAAATGTTACCGATTTTGTATTTGCCTTAAGCGATCATTATTTGTGGAAATCGAGCAGTTTAGTAGTTGATCCTAAAACAAAAAGGAGAACGCGTGTGGATGCTGTTTTTAACCCGAAACATAAAGATTATTACGAAGTGATCGATTTTGCCCGTAAAACGGTTGAAGCCATGAGTTATACTTTTCCTAAATGGCCTTTTCCATACAATCATGAAACGATATTTGATGGTTTAGACCAAATGGAATACCCAATGATGGTGAACGATAATCCCGTTGATAATCGCACAGATGCCATTACCTTAACCGACCATGAAATTTTTCATACTATGTTTCCCTTTTACATGGGGATAAATGAAACTAAATATGGCTGGATGGACGAAGGCTGGGCCACAATAGGCGAGTGGTTGATTTCTCCAATGATTGATTCTACCATTGTTGATGAATACGGCGTACAACCTACAGCTTCGTCTTCTGGTGGTAAAGATGATACTCCAATAATGACTTTAACGCCTGATTTAAAAGGATCAGGATCTTTTACCAATTCGTACCCTAAACCAGGTTTGGCTTATTTATTTGTTAAAGATTATCTTGGAGATGAACTGTTTACCAAAGCTTTGCATACTTATATTAAAAACTGGAATGGTAAGCACCCAATGCCTTATGATTTCTTTAACAGCATAAACGAGGGAAGCGGTAAAAATTTAAACTGGTTTTGGAAGGCATGGTTTTTTGAAGACGGTGTTACCGATATGGCTATTAAAGCTGTCGACAAAACATCAGTTGGATATACAATTACCATTGAGAACAAAAGCGTTAAACCTTTACCAATCGATTTATCCTTGATTTATGAAGATGGTTCTGTCGAAAATAACCATAGTACCATTGGTATTTGGGAAAAAGGGGATAAGCAAGTGAAAATAAATGTAGAAACAAGCAAGAAGTTATCAAAAGTGGTGATGGGAAATCCGCACACGCCTGATAAAGTGAAAAGCGATAATAGTTTTTCGTTGAATTAGATGAATACCGAGGAAGTCAAGTTGGACGATCGCCCAAAAAACTTGACTTCCTTAACATAGATAAGTTTTATGGCGATCGTCATCCTGAATTCATTTCAGGATCTATTTAACTTAATTCTTGATGATGGATGCTGAAATAAATTCAGCATGACGCCCGTATTAATTCATGAACCTATAAATACACTTATTCAGGTTTCAGAAAATCGATATTTCTTTTCAATCCGGTAAATTTAGTGCGCTTAACTGCCGATCCTTTAAATACCTTTTTAAAAACATCATCCGTAATTTCAATCAGGTCTTTTGCGTTCAAATCCAGTAATCCATTCTCGGGCCTAAAGGCTTCCTCATTGTGAGCTTTAGAGAACCGGTTCCATGGGCAAACATCCTGACAGATATCACAGCCAAACATCCAGTTGCTCATTTTATCTTTAAACTCATTCGGGATTTCATTTTTGAGCTCAATGGTAAGATAGGAGATGCATTTCGTTCCATCAACAACTTGTGGTGCAATAATGGCATTAGTGGGGCAGGCATCTAAACAGCGGGTGCAAGTTCCACAATAATCGGCCTGGTAAGGATGGTCATAATCCAGCTCCAGATCAACAATCAACTCTGCAAGAAAGAAAAAGGAACCATCAGTTTTACTGATCAGATTAGAATTTTTACCAATCCAGCCAATTCCCGATTTCTTGGCCCATGCACGGTCTAAAACCGGAGCCGAATCTACAAATGCCCTTCCAGAAACTTCTCCAATATTTTCTTCAATAAAATGAGTGAGTTCTTTTAGTTTATCTTTTATTACAGTATGGTAATCCCGTCCGTAAGCATACTTAGAGATTTTCGGTGCATTGGGGTCTGATTGTTTTTCTTCTGTATAATAATTTAGCGATAGGGAAATTACCGATTTGGCACCATCAACCAGTAACCTGGGGTCTAGGCGCTTATCGAAATAATTTTCCATGTATTTCATTTCGCCATGATGGTTCTGGTTTAGCCAGTTTTCCAATCTGGGCGCTTCTTCTTCAAGAAATTCAGCTTTTGAAATGCCACAGGCCATAAAGCCCAAACGTATGGCTTCATCTTTGATTAATTGGCTATATTTTGCAGAATTATTGTACACCGATCTGCAAAGATAAGGCTTAGGATTTAAAACATTTTCATTAATCACTTGTTCTAAATATAGAAACTAAATTAATTGATTGGTTCATCCTGATTGGAATAACACTAAGAAAGGAAGAACTTTTAGAGTATTAGCTATGGAAAATATAGATCCACAACATACGGAATCAGGAGCAGCTCCTAAACCGATCGAAAAAGATTACGAAAGTCATAAAGAAGATCCAGGGCCAGCAAAGCCAGCGGTAACTGAGAAAGATGAAAACGGTGGCGGGCAAGCTTTGAAATGGGTATTGCCACTAGCAGTGATTATTGGCCTGATTATATGGTTTGTGATGAGAAAATAATTAGCTTTAGATTAAAAATGAAAATGCCGGTACATTAATTTGACCGGCATTTTTTATGGGTATTTATTTTAACAATTTAACCTGATAAAGATCTTTCCGCCTGTCTTTTAACACCTTTACCGTTCCATAATGGTGCAGCTCGTCTAGCAAATGCAAGTCAACATCGACTACCAACACCATTTCGGTATTTGGTGTGGCCTCAGCTTTTATGGCATTGGTTGGGAAAGCAAAATCAGAAGGTGTAAAAACCGCCGATTGTGCAAACTGGATATCCATGTTATTTACCTTCGGTAAATTACCCACACAGCCAGCAATGGCCACATAACATTCATTTTCTATCGCCCGGGCCTGAGCACAATGACGAACACGTGTATAACCATTCTGGGTATCGGTTAGGAATGGCACAAATAAAATCTGCATCCCCTGATCGGCATAAATGCGGCTCAATTCAGGGAATTCTACATCGTAACAGATCAAGATGCCCACTTTACCGCAATCGGTATCAAATACCTGTACTTTATCGCCACCGATCATACCATAATATTTCTGCTCATTCGGTGTAATGTGGATTTTTCTGTACTCATCTATTTTACCGGTACGGTGACAAAGGTAAGTGGCATTATAAAGTTTACCATCCTCAATAAGTGGCATACTCCCTGTAATGATGTTAGTATTGTAGCTTAATGAGTACTCGTGCATTTTTTGTACGATCTCTTCTGTTTTTTCTGCGAGTTTACGCATGGCCTCAATCTCTGGTAAGTGATTATAAGGTTGCAGTAAGGGCGTGTTAAATAGTTCAGGGAACATCACAAAATCTGATTTATAACCACTTAGCGCATCAACAAAAAACTCTACCTGCTCATAAAATGCGTCCATATTGGGGAATAAACGCATTTCCCATTGTACTAAACCTAAACGTATGGTCATTGCAGAACGTGCCGAAGCATCGATACCCTGGTAATAAATATTATTCCACTCAATTAAGGTGGCATATTCTTTTGATTCTTTATCGCCTGGTAAGTAATTCTTTAATACTTTCCTTACGTGGAAATCATTAGAGATCTGAAAAGTAAGCGTAGGATCGTAAATTTCTTTTGCTTTTACCTTGTCTATATACTGCCGCGGACTCAGCTGCTCTGCATATTGGTGGTACCCTGGAATTCTACCACCGGCAATAATGCTTTTTAGGTTTAGGCTTTCGCAGAGTTCTTTACGAGCCTCATATAACCTTCTTCCCAAGCGCAAACCGCGAAAGTCTGGGTGTACGAAAATTTCGATTCCATAAAGTGTATCGCCGTTGGGATCATGTGTTGTAAAAGAATAATCACCAGTGATCAACTTGTAGGTATGCCGATCTCCATATTCGTCGTACTCTACAATAATGGCAAGGGAACAGGCCACAACCTTATCATCAACTGCGATGCAAAGCTGACCCTCGGGAAAAATATTTAGAAGTTTTGCAATACTTGATTTTGGCCAGATGGAACCGCCCATACTGTCGTAGGCCTGGAGCATTGATTCTTTAAGATCTGCGTAATCTTCGAGCGTTAGTTTACGTAATTCAATATTCATAATGTTTGATTTCTATTTGATGAACACCAAAAGGACTTAAATGTTCAGATAGATTATATATTTCTTTGAAGATCCTGAAACAAGTTCAGGAGGACGAACGAAAAAGATTGCTTCGTTCTTTGCAATGACGGAAAGTGGCGCACCATATCGACCTCAGTGGAGAGATCTTTAAACACAACGATACTAGATTTCTCCATTCCGTTGCACTTCAGTCGAAATGACGATTTGGCAAGAAACAATCTTGTATTAAAACAACTTCCCGGTTTGGCCCGGATAATTCTTCTTTAAATGCTTGTAAGCCGCTTCGGTAACTTCTCTACCACGTGAAGTACGCATAATGTAGCCTTCCTGGATTAAAAATGGTTCATAAACCTCTTCAATAGTACCTTCATCTTCTCCAACAGCTGTCGCAATGGTTTTTAAACCCACAGGGCCGCCTTTAAATTTATCGATAATGGTAACCAGAATCCTGTTGTCCATTTCATCTAAGCCATGTTCATCTACATTCAGTGCATTTAAAGCGTAGCGGGCTATTTCGGTATCGATATTTCCATTTCCTTTAATCTGTGCAAAATCTCTTGTCCTCCGTAAAAGTGCATTGGCGATACGGGGCGTTCCGCGGCTACGTCTTGCAATTTCGTATGCACCTTCATCACTGATCGGCGTTTTTAGTATATCTGAAGAGCGTAGCACAATTGTAGTGAGCAATTTAGCATCATAATAAGCCAAACGGGCATTGATGCCAAAACGTGCCCTTAAAGGGGCTGTTAATAGTCCGGAGCGGGTAGTCGCACCAACCAACGTAAAAGGATTAAGCGATATCTGTACCGAACGGGCATTGGGGCCAGTTTCGAGCATGATGTCAATTTTGAAATCCTCCATGGCAGAGTATAGGTATTCTTCTACCAGCGGCGATAAACGATGGATTTCATCAATAAAAAGAATATCACCTTCATCCAAGCCAGTTAATAATCCGGCTAAATCGCCAGGTTTATCTAAAACAGGACCAGAAGTTACCTTAATGCCAGTAGCCATTTCATTGGCTATGATATGAGAAAGTGTAGTTTTGCCCAATCCCGGAGGACCATGCAAAAGAACATGATCTAAAGCCTCGCCACGGAGTTTCGCCGCCTGAACAAAAATCTTCAGGTTTTCCATCACTTTTTCCTGCCCCGTAAAATCTTCAAAAGCCTGCGGCCTTAATACCCTTTCAATATCGCGATCGGTAGGGGTTAGGTTGCTTGCTTCAGGATCCAGATTCTCATTCATACAGCAAATATAAAATTAAATGCTAAAAAAATTAGGATTTTTTAAATTTATCAGAAACTACAAGATCTTTTGATCCGGCAGTATATTTATAAAAACCTTCTCCAGTTTTTGCGCCTTTTTTACCTGCAGCCACCATGTTTACCAATAATGGACATGGCGCATATTTAGGATTGCCAAAACCATCATTCAAAACTTTTAATATCGCCAGACAAACATCTAAACCTATAAAATCTGCCAACTGTAATGGGCCCATCGGGTGTGCCATTCCAAGTTTCATTACCGTATCAATTTCGTAAACACCAGCAACGCCCTCATATAAGGTATAAATGGCTTCGTTAATCATCGGCATTAAAATGCGGTTGGCCACAAAACCAGGATAATCATTCACCTCAACAGGGGCTTTCTCCAGACTTTGTGATAGCGACATAATGGTACTGGTTGTTTCATCACTAGTGGCATAACCACGGATTACTTCTACCAGTTTCATTACCGGGACAGGGTTCATAAAATGCATCCCAATTACCTTGTCGCCTCTGCCAGTTACCGCCGCAATCTGGGTAATGGAAATAGAAGATGTATTGGAAGCCAGAATCGCATGCGTAGGGGCATGTTCATCTAAATCTTTAAAAATCTTCAGTTTTAGGTCTACATTTTCGGTAGCTGCTTCTACAACTAAATCGGCATTTTGAACGCCATCTTTTGTTGAGGTATATGTAGTGATGTTATCGAGAGTGGCCGCTTTCTGATCTGCTGTTAATGTGCCTTTGGCAACCTGCCTGTCTAAATTTTTGGTAATGGTTTGTATGGCCCTATCCAATGCAGCTTGATTAATATCAATCAGGTTGACTTGATAATTGAATTGTGCAAAGGTATGAGCGATACCATTTCCCATCGTGCCAGATCCTATAACTGCGATTTGTTTCATCTTAAGAGATTAAAAAAAGAGAATTTAATAGTAAATGATTAGTTAAAATAGAGATCTTATTGGATAGTCCGATCTCTATTTACTTTATATTAAGCTATGGTGCCAATCTGGTTTTAATCCACATTCCCTTAACCTTTTCGAAATTTATCCTATCGTGTAGCCTGCTGTTTCTTCCTTGCCAGAACTCGATTCTAGTTGGTTTTACAATATAACCGCCCCAGTGTGCAGGCTTTGCAATACCTTTATCTGTACTTTTAGCCTTTAATTCATCAAATTTTTCTTCTAAAAACGCCCTATTCGGAATAACCTGGCTCTGTGGAGAAGCTACCGCTCCAATCTGACTATCAATCGGTCTGGTATTGAAATATTCCTCAGAAGTTTCCTTGTCTAGTTTTTCTACCGTTCCTTCAATTCTTACCTGTCTTTCTAATTCAGGCCAGAAAAATACTAAAGCTGCGTATGGATTGCGTTTAAGCTCTTTTCCTTTAGCACTTAAGTAATTCGTAAAGAACCTAAATCCATCTGTATCAACACCCTTAAGTAAAACGATACGGGCATCGGGTCTGCCGGCTTTATCAGCTGTAGCCAAAGTCATTACATTGGGTTCGTATATCTGCGCATCAACAGCATGCTGAAACCATTTTTTAAATTGGATTATAGGGTCTTGATCAACGTCAGATTCATCCAGCGAAGCGCTTTTGTAATCTTGGCGCAGGTTTTGTAGAAATTCATTTGTAACTTGCATTTAACAAAAATAGACATCTTTTACGGTGTAACAAATGATTATCATCATGCTGAACAATATAAAACCAAAAACAGGCCGCTTGCTCATCTCAGAACCTTTTATGGCCGATCCGAATTTTAAAAGATCTGTGGTGCTGTTAACCGAACATGGCGATGATGGCACTGTAGGTTATATCCTGAACCAGGTAGGAAATCTGATTTTAAATGATGTGATCCCGGATTTGTGGGATGCAAAAAACTACATTTATTTTGGTGGACCAGTTGCAGCTGATACCTTGCATTTCATCCATCGAAGTTATGATAAATTACAAAGCGGTGAGCCCATCGGGAATGGATTGTATTGGGGTGGCAATTTCGAAACACTTAAAATCCTCCTAAACACCAATGCTATAAGCGCTGATGAAGTGAAATTTTTTATGGGCTATTCTGGTTGGGATAATGGACAGCTTGATCGCGAAATAGAGCAGAATGCCTGGATGGTGAGCGATATTTTTAATCCTGATCTCATTTTTAGTAACGATGATGAAAAGCTTTGGAGGGATGTAGTTGTAAACCTAGGCCCAAAATATGCGCATATAAGTAATTTCCCAGTTGATCCGAGTTTGAACTGATCCGTTTATAATTTTATATAAAGTTTCGTCATCTCGACTGAAACGCAGTGAAATGGAGAGATCTATCTGGAATATCCCTTTAGCTAGATTTCTCGACTCCATTGCACTCCGCTCGAAATGACGAACCTTTGAGTTTAGTTATCGTCGTTTAAGCCTCAAGACTATCAGCGCTTTCCTCAACTTTTCTTCTCAACTCATCTTTATAAGCCTGCATTTTAACCGTTAAGGATTCATTGGCTGTGGCTAAAATCTGCGTAGCTAGTAAACCTGCATTCTTAGCTGCATTTAAAGCCACTGTAGCAACCGGAATACCATTTGGCATTTGTAAAATAGATAAAATGCTATCCCAGCCATCAATAGAGTTTGATGATTTAACCGGAACACCGATTACTGGTAGTGTGGTAATAGAAGCAACCATT
Organism: Pedobacter sp. R-06; assembly: GCF_049913135.1. Taxonomy (NCBI): domain Bacteria; kingdom Pseudomonadati; phylum Bacteroidota; class Sphingobacteriia; order Sphingobacteriales; family Sphingobacteriaceae; genus Pedobacter; species Pedobacter sp. R-06. The sequence goes on from NZ_CP183977.1 coordinate 2,170,607, forward strand.
CCTGGTAAATGGGCAGCGCCACCGGCACCGGCTATAATTACCTTTAGGCCACGGCCTTGTGCTTCTTTAGCATAATTGAACATACGTTCTGGTGTTCTGTGGGCAGAAACAACCGTAATTTCATAGTTTATTCCAAATTCTTTTAATACATCAGCAGCATCTTGCATAACAGGTAAATCTGATTTGCTACCCATGATAATTCCAACTAATGCCCCTAAATCCCCTGAAGGGGACTTTGAATTTCCAGCGTTCATATATATCGTTTAGTCTTTGTTTATATTTTATATTGTTCTTTTAAGCTTTTGGCATCTCGACCTTGCTATTAGTTCCCCCTTCAGGGGGCTAGGGGGCCTATGCCACTACCTTTAGTGTTTTTTGTACAAAACGTGCTTTTTCTATGGCTTTTTCTCTATCGATATCCACAATGGTTACATGGCCCATCTTGCGGAAAGGTTTAGTATATTTTTTGCCATACAAGTGAACGAAAACACCGTCGATGGCTAATATTTTCTCCAGATTTTCATATTTGGCCACACCTTCAAATCCTTTTTCGCCAAGAAGATTGATCATAATGGCATTGGTGATACTCGTGGTATCGCCAAGTGGCAAATTATAAATAGAGCGTAAATGTTGCTCAAATTGAGAAACATAATTGCCTTCAATAGTTTGGTGACCGCTATTATGCGGACGAGGGGCAACCTCGTTAACCAGCAACTCTCCATCTTTGCAAACAAACATTTCTACCGCTAAAATCCCGGTGATGTTCATTGCTGAGGCAATATTTTTAGCAATGTTTTCTGCTTTTTGTTGCAAGCTTTCGGCAAACGTAGATGGGGAGATTAAAAATTCAACCAAATTGGCCTCTGGATTAAATTCCATTTCTACCATCGGGAAAGTTTTCATATCGCCATTGGCGTTACGGGCAACAATTACTGCAACTTCCTTTTCAAAATCAACCAGCTTTTCGATAATACATGGCGCATCAAAAGCTTTATCCAGATCGGCAGCACTGTTGATTTTCATCACACCTTTACCATCGTAACCGTCTTTTCTCAATTTTAAAATATATGGAAAAGGGATATTACTGTTCTCCATATCTTCCTTCGTATTTACAATCTGGAAAGGAGAGGTTGGGATATCGTTTTCTTTGAAAAACTGTTTTTGCACACCTTTATCCTGGATTAAACGGATTACCCTCGATTGTGGGAATACCTTTTTACCTTCTTTTTCAAGCTGTTCAAGCGCATCGATATTTACTTTTTCAATTTCAATGGTAATGATGTCGGCTTTCTTTCCAAAGTTGTACACGGTATCAAAATCGGTAATTGAGCCGTTTTCGAAATAATTAGAAATGTGTTTGCAGGGGGCATCAGGATCCGGGTCTAAAACTAATGTAGTTACATTATAATTGATTGCTTGTTGAATGAGCATTCTGCCCAATTGTCCGCCACCTAAAATACCTAATTTTAATTCGCTAATCTGTTTTGCCATGCGCTTGAAAATAATGCTACTTTTGTGCAAAAGTAACCATAATAAATTTTATTGATGAATGCTGATGCAATAATTATTGGTGCAGGTGCTTGCGGATTGATGTGTGCGGTGCAGGCAGGCTATCTGGGTAAAAAAGTAATTGTGCTCGAAAAAAATGAAAAACCAGGTGCCAAAATTTTAATTTCTGGCGGCGGCCGTTGCAACTATACTAATCAATTTGCATCAGCTGAGCAGTTTATATCAGCAAACCCACATTTTATCAAATCTGCTTTTACCCAGTGGACAGTTGATGATACCATTAGCTTCTTTGAAACTTATGGCATAACAGGCAAAGAAAAAACTTTAGGCCAATTATTTCCTGACAATAAAAATGCTAAGGATGTTGTTGAGGTTTTTACCTCCATTTGCGAAGATTTCGGGCAAGAAATCAGGTGTAACGCAGATGTAAAGGATATTGAAATATTGCCAGAAGGCTTTAAAGTAAGTTATGAGAAAAATGGTAAAACCGTAATTTTAACTGCAGAGAAACTGGTGATTACCACTGGAGGTTTACCTATCCCAAAAATGGGCGCTACCGATTTCGCCTTACGTTTTGCCAGAAAACATAACTTAAAAATTATTGAAACGGCCCCCGCTTTGGTTCCTTTGACCATTACCGGTAAGGATGAAGAATGGTTTGCACAGCTTTCGGGTAATTCTGTTTTCTGCGAAGTAAACAATGATGAGATTTCTTTCGAAGAAAATATCCTTTTTACCCATTGGGGATTAAGTGGCCCCGCTATTTTGCAGATTTCTTCTTTTTGGAGAAGAGGTGAAACGATTAATTTAAATCTGTTGCCACATCAAAATATCGTTTCACTATTAGATGAGGAAAGGAAAAATAACGGCAAAACACTACTGTCGACATTGCTGAACAGGTTTTATACCAAAAAGTTTACCGATGCTTTAGGCAAGTTTTTGCCTTTAAGCAAGCCTGTAGCTGCATTGACAAAGGCAGAAATTGATTTAATTGAACAGACGATCCACCACTTTAAAGTTAAACCTGCTGGTGATAAAGGTTATGATAAAGCTGAAGTAATGCGTGGTGGAATTGATACGAACGAAATATCTTCTAAAACTTTAGAATGTAAAAAGATTCCGAACCTGTTTTTTGGTGGCGAATGTTTAGATGTTACGGGCTGGCTGGGCGGCTATAATTTTCAATGGGCCTGGGCCAGTGGTTTTGTAATTGCGCAGAATTTATAATATCCGTCACCCTGAATTTATTTCAGAGTCTATCTAAGCCTCGTACGCTTTTAAATGGCATATGCCTCAATAAAGCAGCTGAAAACATAAACACTTAGATGTTCTTAGATAGTCAATATTATTTTGGAAATGAAAGGCTGTAGTGCTTCGGATGTTGCAGCCCTGCTATCCCTCCAAGTCCTCACTCATACTTCGCTCCGGGCTTTCCGTCCTATCAGGTTTATCTAGCCCGAGATTGCGGTTCTTTGAAGATAGGAGGGAAATTAAATAACAATATTTCTACACGTCATAGCTTGCTCAGAAGCAATCATATTACTTTAATAAGAAGCTTTCTATCGCTTTAAGATTGCTTCGTCGGCTGAAAAAGCCTTCTCGCAATGACGATGTAACTGCTACAAATAAACATTAGGCATGATTTCCCATGCCCATGGCTTTTTAAAGGTCTTAAAAGTTCTCAACTGCGAAAAATAAAGAACTTCACTTGTTTTTCGGTTTGCAATATCCCGTCGGTGTAGATTACCTACAGTGGTGAATAACTCACGGGTTTTAAAATCGTAAACCCTTTCGGTCATATCGCCATTGTTCTGGTTATAATAAAGATTGATTGCACTTGTTAAAAACCAGTCTTTATTTTCGAATTTAAAGGTATAACCCAGTTCCCAGCGCCATTCAGAACCGCCTTGAAAGCGCAAATAGAGTTGCTGGTCTTTAATGGCAATCTGCTGTAATGGATCGCCCAGCTTCCCACCTTCTTCTGAGCGTAGAATGAAATCGTTGTTTTGTGTAGATAAGCTGTAATTACCTGTTGATTTATCTTTAAAAAAGATAGCCAGTATCCTCGGTTTTTGGGTTTCTTTTATAATGTCGGTATGGTTATCGCCATATACACGTGTTTCATCTATTGTTTTATTACATTCAAAAACTACCGCTAAGTCATCTGAAGCATCGTTGTTTAAATCGCCATAAACCTGATCGATAACGGTCCAGTTGGCAGGGGTAAATTGTTCGGCAGAAGCTCCATGTGCTTTAATTTTAGGGAATATAAATGTTTTTTGCGCAAAGCCGATTTGCACACAGAGCATCAGGATGTAAAAACAAAAAACTTTCATTCAGGTAGAAAACGTGTTGATGTAGGATTAAAACGTTTGGATTGGTGTTTTAGTTTAATTGAATTATATCTCACGACTCATTATGCCATCACAGGTATTATATTGGGATTAGCATTTCTTCCGAAAAATAGATCCTGAAATAAATTCAAGGTGACGACTGTATAAAAATTCCCGTACTTTTGCAGAAAAATAACTCCCTTTGAAAACCGAAATATTTGCAATTACGCCGCCATTTACCCAACTGAATACCCCATATCCAGCAACGGCGTATATAAAAGGTTTTCTAAACACTAAAAATATCAGTGCTACACAAGCCGATTTAGGTATTGAGGTTATTTTACAGCTGTTCTCTAAAAAAGGATTGCAAGATTTGTTCAGTCACACTGACCGAAGTTTATGTGTTGATGATTCAAATCCAAAAAGTGACAATGCTAAACGTATTTTCGCTTTACAGGACGAATATTTAAAAACCATTGATGCTGTAATTGCGTTTTTACAGGGTAAAAATCCAACTTTGGCATTGCAGATCTGTAGTGATGATTTTCTGCCTCAAGCTTCGCGGTTTGCTGCTTTGGAAGAGTTAGATTGGGCTTTTGGTGCAATGGGTACGCAGGATAAAGCCAAACATTTGGCTACACTGTATCTTGAAGACATATCTGATTATATAGTAGAGTGTGTTGATGAAAATTTTGGTTTTAGCCGTTATGCAGAACGTTTAGGCAGAAGCGCTAATTCTTTTGATGAGCTCTACAATGCTTTGCATAAAGAACCAACCTACATTGATGAGATCCTGATTTCGGTTTTAAAGGGAAAAATTGAAACGGTTCAGCCTAAGTTATTTCTGATTTCAGTTCCTTTTCCAGGCAATTTGTATAGCGCTTTTCGTTGTGCACAATGGATCAGGGCCAATCACCCGGAAATTAAAATTTCTATGGGTGGTGGTTTCCCAAATACAGAATTAAGATCATTGTCGGATGCAAGGGTTTTCGAGTTCTTCGATTACATTACCTTAGATGATGGTGAATTGCCAATTGAACTTTTATACCAAAATATTACACACCCAGTTCCAGCCGAAGCCCATTTTTATAAAAGGACTTTCCTGCTCGAAAACGGTCAGGTGGTTTACCGTAACGATGCCTTCAGAAATGATTATAAGCAGGCTGATGTAGGTACACCAGATTATACAGGATTGTTATTGGATAAATATATTTCGGTGATTGAAATCGTTAACCCGATGCACCGCATGTGGAGTGATGGACGATGGAACAAACTCACCATGGCCCACGGCTGCTATTGGGGCAAATGCACTTTTTGTGATATTTCGCTCGATTACATCAAAGTTTACGAACCGGTTGCTGCTAAATTGATTGTGGATCGGATTGAAGATTTATATGAAAAAACAGGGCAAAATGGCTTTCACTTTGTTGATGAGGCTGCACCTCCTGCATTAATGCGCGAGGTAGCTTTGGAAATCATCAGAAGAAAATTAGCCGTTACCTGGTGGACGAACATCCGTTTTGAAAAAAGCTTCACTCAAGATCTATGTTTATTGTTAAAGGCATCAGGTTGTATAGCGGTTTCTGGTGGATTGGAAGTGGCCTCAGATCGTTTGTTAAAACTGATCGATAAAGGCGTAACGGTAGAACAAGTGGCTAAGGTTACCCGTAATTTTACCGAAGCTGGAGTTATGGTGCATGCTTATTTAATGTATGGTTACCCTACACAAACGGTACAGGAAACGATCGACAGTTTGGAGATGGTACGTCAGTTGTTTGAGGTTGGAATATTACAATCAGGCTTTTGGCATCAATTTGCCATGACGGCACACAGTCCGGTAGGGATGTATCCGGAAAAGTTTGGCGTGGTAAAAGACACTGAAGTGATTGGCACTTTTGCCAATAACGATATCAATTATACCGATAAAACAGGTATTGACCACAATAAATTCAGCTACGGGTTGAAAAAATCGCTTTTCAATTTTATGCATGGTATCTGTTTTGATTATGAACTGCAAGATTGGTTTGATTTTAAAATCCCAAGAACGAAAATTCCAGCTGATTTTATTGAAAAAGCTTTAAATGATGGAGACCAGTTTAACACGAAACCTACTGCAAAAGTAATTTGGATAGGAGGAAAGCCTTCTACCGAGTATTTTACCAAATCGAAAAAGGGCAATACCTGGGAAATGGCATCATTAACTTTTTACGATAAAAAAGAGACTTTTACTGTGCAAACCAATAAAAAGGAAGGTGAGTGGCTCACTGATCTTTTAGATAAAGTTTCTATCTCACACGAAAAAGTTTACACTTTTCAAGAGGTTAAAGCCGATTTTGAGCATGAAATGGAGAATTTCGAGCTGTTCTGGTATTCTAAACCGATCAACACACTTAGAGAATACGGCTTGCTGGTGTTATAATTTTATTTTTTTTGCTAACGCTTGTTTCCAACGAGCGTAAAATATTTCGACGATTCAATCGTCATTCTATCGTTGCACTCGTTAAAAACGAGCGCAAACATTATTTTACTACATCTTCATTTTAAAATGCGTCAGGAAATAAATGATGCAGATTAGTATAATTGAATTTAAGATCAGTAACAACCATGATATGATCGATTTCCGGTCTTTCATTACCGCTATAAAAGCAGTGATATAAGCCATCGCAATCAGCGCTAAAAACAGGTTTATAGTTTGGATACCCAGAATGTAATATCCGCTATAAGAGAAAACCAGTAAGCTTAATATTAAGAATACAACGGAGGCGGTAACATAGAGCTTATTCGGTTTCATGTAATTTTTGCACAAATATAGATTAATCGTAATACGGATCTAAGGCTGATTTTAACATTACCAGGCCAATATTTTTAAGTCTGCAATCTGAAGAAAGTGTTTATCTCTTGTACTTAGCTTAAGTTTATGTTGTATTGCAGATGACGCGATCCAAATATCATTTTCAGGAATGGGTGTACCTTTTCTTCTTAAATCAGCTTTAATTTTACCGTAAATTAGCGCTGTTTCTTCATCAATAGTTAGAATATTGTAGGTTGCTGTTAGCTGTTTAATATTGGCGATATTTTGTTCAATTTTAACTGAATATTCCGCACCGTAAAATAGTTCTCCAATAACAATTGAAGATAAATATACTTCAGATTTATCAATGTGGTTTGCTACGCTAACATCGCCTTTAAACAATGCAGAAATGATATTGGTATCTAATAATACCTTATTTCCAGCCATCTAAGTCAATGTTTTCACAATCTTGTTCAACAGCTTTGTCAATCAAATCCATATCTGACTTTGAGATCAGGTCTATAAAATCATGAGCTGATTTTTTTTTATCAGTTAGTACTGATTTTTTTAAAACCTTTACAATATTCAAGTCTTCCAAATCCTTAAGAAGTTGGTATGCTTTATTATTATTGATCTGTAGTAATACGGTTTCCATAAAACAAATTTACTCAAAATTAGATTATTATGCTAAAAATTAATCGCAATGCGGAACAGTAAAAGTCCAGGTTTCTGATTCTCCGTTTGGAACAATATAACCGTTTCCTCTGGTATTTTCGAACCATAACTTGCCCCTCAGTTTTTCTCTGGTTCCCACTTCATTTAAAGTAGCACTGTCGTAAAGCCTTCCATTGATCATTACATATTTGATTTTCTCCGAATTGCGGATATCATCTAAAGGGTTGGCATCCATAATCACCATATCGGCCAGTTTTCCAACTTCTAGTGAGCCGATTTCTTTGTTCATACCCAAATAACTTGCACCGTTTAATGTTGCAGCCCTGATGGCTTGCATTGGGGTAAAGCCACCCTGAACAAACATCCATAACTCCCAATGAGCGCCTAAACCTTGTATTTGCCCGTGTGCACCAAGATTAACTTTAGTACCACCATCAGCAATCTGTTTAGCGGCCTTGGCAATTTCGATATGGTTATAATCGCTGTATTCAGAAGTTGTTCTCCGTCTGGCTCTTGCATCAATAATCGAGCGTGGGGTATAAGTCATCAATTTTTCGTTCTCCCAAACATTGGTTCTGTCGTACCAGTAATTTTCGCCCCATTGGCCACCGTAAGCTACAATTAAAGTAGGTGTATAAGCCACATCGGTATTGTTCCAAAGCGTGGTCACATCTTTATAAACTGGTAAAACAGGAATACTGTGTTCGATTCCTGTATGGCCATCAGCTACCATATTCATGTTGGAAAAAAAAGTAGATCCACCTTCAGGTACAACTTCCATATTCAACTGTCGGGCTGCTTCTAAAATCTGCTGACGTTGCTCTCTGCGTGGTTGATTGTAGGATTTAACTGAAAATGCACCAACGGCTTTTAACCTGCGAAGATTGGCCAGCGCATCGTCCAAGCTATTAATTACCACTTTGAAATCGCCATCAGCACCATATAAAATGCTACCGGTTGAATAAACCCTTGGACCAACCATTCTACCCGCTTTAAGCATTTCGCTCTGGCTGAAAACCATCTCGGTATTACTTGATGGGTCGTGCGAAGTAGTTACTCCAAAAGCCAGATTGGCCATATAACTCCAATCGTTCTGTGGAGTTATTCCGTCCGGGCTGGTACGTAAGTGAGCGTGAACATCAACAATGCCTGGCATAATGGTTTTGCCATTAACATCAATTACTTTGGCATTGGCCGGAATGCTTACTGCATCTGCTTTTCCTATTGCAGTAATTTTATTTCCATCGGTAATGATGGTGCCATTTTCAATAACTTCGTCGCCTTTCATCGAGATAATTCTTGCGCCTTTTAGCGCCACTATTCCCGTAGGCATGTCAGACTTTAATACCAGATTGATGTCGATAGAAGAGGCTTCGGTTTTCGGGGTAGTTCCATCAAAGTTGAAAGCATTATTTACATCAATGGTAAAATATTTTGGTCCCAATGTCCAATGCAGACTTTTACTATCGGCACTCCATTGAATATATGTTCCACCATCAGTAGTCACTTTTGTAACCGGAATGGCTTTATTGCCTGCTGATGCATCCTGTGCGGTACCAATATTGATCATTGGTGTGATGTAAACGTTAAATAACTCGTTAAATGCCACCCATTTATTATCCGGACTAATAACAAACTGATTTGCATATTGAGAAGTAAAGTGTGTTCTTTCATTTGCTCCGTTTAAATCGATACTTTTTAATGCTTTTTTGCCATCTGCATAACTCTGAAAATAAATGCGGGTATCGGTATTGTTAAATTGTGGGCGGATTCCATTATCTAAAATCAGTGTTTTTGCACCACCATTGGCTGGCATCACAAAAATACCTGTTCCGCGGCCATAGTTATAACCTAAAACATCGTTACCGCTTCCTTTTCTGAAAACGATTTTATCACCTTTTGTTGAGTATTGGGGAGAATAATAAAAGCCTTTTTCATCAGTTAGCATGATGGTTTTTCCTGATTTTACATCCGTACGCTTTATTGCTCCGCGTAATTCATCGCTCCAGGTGGTATAAACAACATATTTTCCATCAGGACTAAAGGCGGGTTCAAATTCGAAATCCAATCCATTGGTTAATCTTTCTGGTGTTCCTGCTGGTAATTCTTGCTTGTATAAGTATCCAGCGGCATTAAAAACAATTATTTTTCCATCAGGTGATGTAGTTAATTGTCTTAACATTTTAGCTGAAAACTCATTGCTGAAAACCTGTTGCTCAAAATGTAATGCCTTCTGAACGGTTTGAATCGTATTAGCCTGAAAAGGAATGGTACTGTTGATCAATGTCCCAATTTCTGTTTTTCTGATTTTTCCTTTTGCATAGAAAACGATGCTTTTACTATCCGGAGTCCAGGCAAAATTTGGATAAACACCGAAAATAGCCCAAGTTTCTTGTTGATCATGTGATAAATCTTCGTTTACAGGCCATTCTTCACCAGTCTTCAGGTTTTGTACATATAAAGTAGATTTTAGCCTTACACGCTTAACAAAAGCAATCAAATTTCCATCCGGAGAAACCTGCGGGCGACAGGCACCACCTTGCTCATTAATCAAAGTAGTTAATTTTCCTGTCGTTAAATCCAGCTGACGGATGGCATAAATGGTTCCGTTAGGATCTTTACTATATTCAAAATTAGGCCCTGGGCTTACATCTTCACTAAAATAAACATATTTGCCATCTGGCGAAACATTAGGTTCGCCTGCATCCTGCTGGTCATTTTTACGTTTGGTTAACTGCACGCCATCTCCACCATTTATGCTATACATCCACATTTCGCCTGCGCCTAACGATCGGCTTGCGGTAAAATGTTTTCTGGCCACGAGGTATTCGCTATTTGGCATCCAGGTGGCATTATTCAATAACCTGAAGCTTTCTTTTGTAATCTGTTTTTTGCCAGAACCATCACGGTTCATAATCCATATATTATCTCCACCGCTTTTATCGCTGGTGTAAGAAATGTATTTTCCATTAGGGCTAAACCGGGGCTGAACATCCCAGGCAATACCACCACTAATTAGTTTTGCAACTCCACCGCTAATTGGCATCACGTAGATATCGCCAAGTAGATCAAAAGCAATTTCCTGTCCATCAGCACTTACATCAAGGTTCATCCATGTGCCTTCATCAGTATTTAAAGTGAAGTTTTTTGTTGTGCCTTGGTATTTTTCAATATCCCATTTTTTCTCTTGGGCGTTAGAACTGAAAAATAATAAGGAAAGAGCGGATAGAAAATAGAGATGTTTCATCAAATTTTTGATTAATTGTGGCGCAATTTAGCAATATCAACAGCTTTTTTATAGTTTTGATACCGCCGATTTATGACAGCAATAGAGATTTTACAAAAATATTGGGGACATCAAGCTTTTAGGCCTTTACAGGAAGATATTATTTCCTCGGTTTTAGAAGGAAAAGACAGTTTAGCCTTATTGCCAACTGGCGGTGGTAAATCGATCTGTTTTCAGGTTCCGGCTTTAGTTAAGGAAGGAATTTGTATTGTTGTTTCACCGTTAATTGCCTTGATGAAGGATCAGGTAGAGAACCTCAAATCCAAAGGAATTGAAGCCATTGCCATTTATGCAGGGATGGGCAAACGCGAAATTGATATCTTGCTGGATAACTGCATTTACGGAAAAATCAAGTTCCTTTATTTATCTCCGGAGCGTTTATTGTCTGAGTTAGTGCGTGTCCGTATTTCGTACATGAATGTGAATTTAATTGCTGTAGATGAAGCGCATTGCATTTCGCAGTGGGGGTACGATTTTCGTCCGCCATACCAACAAATCGCCAAACTCCGCGAAATCCTTCCAGATGTTCCTGTTTTGGCACTTACTGCAACTGCTACTGAGTTTGTGCGGAAAGATATTATAGAGAAGCTTGAAATGAAAGACCCGCAGGTTTTTGTTAAAAGTTTTGCCAGGGATAATTTAAGCTACGTGGTTTTCGGCAATGAAGATAAATATAAAAAGCTGATCGATATTTGCCAGAAAGTAAAAGGTACAGGTTTAGTTTACGTACGTAACCGCAGGGAAACTGCCGAAGTGGCTAATTTTATCAATAGAAACCATATTAAGGCCGATTTTTACCACGCTGGATTGGAGCGTGATGTACGTTTTTTAAAACAAGAAGAGTGGAAAAATAACAAAATCCGGATTATGGTGGCTACAAATGCTTTCGGGATGGGGATAGATAAGGCAGATGTTCGTTTTGTGGTGCATTTAGATTTGCCTGAAAGTTTAGAAGCCTATTATCAGGAAGCAGGTAGGGCAGGACGTGATGAAAAGCGAAGTTATGCGGTTCTTCTAGCTAATCAATCTGACGTTCTGGGCTTAGAATCCAGGTATCTCGATAGTTTTCCTACTCCAGACGAGATCAGAAAGACCTATCACTATCTCGGCAATTATTTTCAGTTGGCATTTGGTGCAGGCGAGGGTTTAACTTTTACTTTTGATATCGCTGACTTCTGCAAACGGTTTAATATTAGTGTTTTAAAAACAATTTCAGCGCTGAAGTTTTTAGAGCATGACGGTTATCTTACCTTATCTGAAAGTGTCTTTCTCCCATCGAGAATGATGTTTATCGCCAGTCATGAAGATATTTATCGTTTCCAGATTGAAAATAAGGCTTACGATGGTATTATAAAAACCATTCTGCGTTCGCATGGCGGCGCTTTCGACGGTTTTGTTAAGATTAATGAAGCCGATTTAGCCAAAAAAACAGGATTGTCGTATAAAGAGATTATCGCACTGCTTAATAAATTGCAGGCTATTGAGTTACTTACTTACATTCAGCAAACCGACCAGCCGCAATTGCAATACATTAGGCCGAGGGTAGACATGGATCATTTCGATTTAGATGTAAAATACCTGGAACTGAGAAAGGAAATCCTGCATAAGCAGATTAACGCTGTGGTGGCTTACACTTCATCAAATTTATGCAGGAGTATTCAACTCCTTCATTATTTCGACGAACATCATGCTACAAAATGTGGGGTATGCGATGTTTGTCTGGCTGAAAAAAGAGCCGAAAATCAGAGCCAGATGGAAGAGGAAATTGAATTTGAGATCGTTTCTTTGCTGCAACAACAACCTTTAAGTCTTGATGATCTGGTTACAAATATTAAAAATGGAGCCGAAGCCGAAAGGATTGATGCCATTCGAGAATTATTAGATGCCGGTAAGATTAAAACTGATGGGAAGAAGTATTATCTTTAGCGAGTTTAAAACTGTTAACTGTTTAAACTGTCGAAATCGGTTAATTGTACGATTTGTCGCAGTTGAACAATTAACCGATTAACCAGTTAACCTCCTTAAAACTAATGATAACAAAAAACAATAAGAAAACCATCCGTTCGTGGGCGTTCTTCGATTGGGCAAACTCTGCCTATAACTTGGTCATCACTTCTACCATTTTTCCGGCTTATTATACCATTATTACCACCACTAAAGAACATGGTGATAAAGTGGAGTTCTTTGGTAGAACCTTTGTAAATACCTCGCTTTCCAATTATGCCTTATCATTTGCGTATCTGATAATGGCTTTTGCTTTGCCGATGCTTTCATCTATTGCCGATAGAAGGGGGAATAAGAAGTCGTTTATGAAATTCTTTACCTATGTAGGCGGGGCAGCATGTATCGGTTTATATTTCTTTAAGTTAGATACGCTCGAAATGAGTGTCATTTTGTTCGCATTAGCAGCAATGGGTTATATTGGAGGTGTATTATTCAGCAACTCTTATCTGCCTGAAATTGCAACCGAAGAACATCAGGATCGCGTGAGCGCACAAGGCTTTTCCTATGGATACATTGGCTCAGTTTTACTTCAGCTGATTTGTTTCCTGTTTGTACTAAAACCAGAATGGTTCGGTATTACTGATGCCTCATTTCCACCAAGGTTATCTTTTTTATTGGTTGGCGTATGGTGGATCGGTTTCTCTCAGATTCCTTTTTCAGCACTTCCGAATGGAACACCTCAGCACGATAGAGTAAAAACGAATATCCTGAAAGATGGCTTTAGTGAGCTATCTAAAGTTTGGGCACAGGTGAAACAAATGAGGGTTTTAAAAGGATTTTTAGTTTCTTTCTTTTTCTACTCCATGGGGGTACAGACCATTATGCTTGCTGCTGCGGGTTTTGCAGAAAAAACATTAAAACTAGGGACTGCAAAACTTATTGCTGTGATACTGATCATTCAGCTTGTGGCTATTCCAGGCGCCATGCTCATGTCTTATTTAGCTAAAAAGATAGGGAATATAAATGTGTTGATTATGGTAGTTGTAGTATGGATTGGCTGTTGTGTTTTTGGTTATTACATCACTAATGAATATCAGTTTTATTCATTAGCCGCAATTGTAGGTTTAATTATGGGCGGAATTCAATCTTTATCGCGTTCTACCTATTCTAAATATTTACCTGTTGATACAAAAGACAGCACTTCATTTTTTAGTTTCTATGATGTAACAGAGAAATTGGCGATTGTAATTGGCCTTTTCAGTTTTGCTTACATCGAAGATTTAACCGGAAATATTCGCTACTCAATTATCGCTTTGGCATCATTTTTTATTGTTGGATTAGTTCTTTTAGTGCTTCTAAGAAAAAACGAACATAAAGAATCGCTAAAATTGTAAGTTTGCAGTCGTTAAGAATATTATGAAAGTAGAATTATTTGTGCCTTGTTTTGTAGATCAGCTCTATCCTGAAACCGCTTTTAATACGTTAAGGTTATTAGAAAAATCGGGATGTGATGTTACCTACAATTCAAAACAAACCTGTTGTGGGCAACCGGCATACAATGCGGGTTATTGGGATGAGGCTAAGGAAGTGGGTACAAAATTTCTAAATGATTTTACTGAAAACACCTATGTTGTAGCACCATCGGCATCGTGCGTTGGTATGGTGAAAGGTGGATTTAACGATCTGTTTACCAATACCATTGTACATAACAAATGCCGGAGTTTGCAATCAAATATCTGGGAGCTTTCTGATTTTCTGGTAAACGTAGCCAAAAGAGATTATTTCGGAGCCGAGTTAGAAGGAAAAGCTGTTTACCACGATTCGTGTAGCGCCTTACGCGAATGTAAAATCAAAGATGAACCACGCCAGTTGCTTTCGAAAGTACACGGTTTGGAAATGATCGAAATGGAAGATACCGATATGTGCTGCGGCTTTGGCGGAACTTTCGCGGTTAAATTCGATGCCATTTCATCTGCAATGGCTGAGCAGAAAGTTAATCATGCGCTCGCACAACAGGCAGATTACATCATTTCGACTGATTTATCGTGTCTTTTACACCTTCAGGGTTACATAGATAAAAATAATCTGGCCATTAAAACCATGCACATCGCCGATGTATTGTGTAATGGTTGGCTGGAAAGTACAGAATATTAGTTTAAACCTGCAGGGGCTTGTTCTAACAGATAATGAGGCCGGCCAAATACTTAAGTGTATTAAGTTGACTTGGATGATCAATATTATTTTGAAAATCAGGGTTTGGCACCTCTCGTTACCACAGTCCTGCTATCACTCCAAGTCCTTCCCGATGAATCGGGATACCTCGCTCCAGGCTTTCCGTTCTATCAGGTTTATTTAATCTGGGCATGTGGTTCTTTATAACCTTAAACTAATGCGGATCATAAAATCGTCAAGTTATCTATGCATGCGTTTGGAACGAGCAGACAATTAAAAAATATCTTAATGCAATAAAAATAAATCCGCGTTAGGGATTGTAAGGGTTCAGTGCCGATTTTTCATCGGTACCGTAGCGCAGCCCTGAAAAGCCCGACCCTTGCGTAGCTTGGGTAACGCCCAAATCAATTTATACCTTACATTTATTATTAGGCTCCATATTGAAGAACCTCTGCATTGCTTTCTAAAACCTACAACAATTGTGAAAAATAAATTACATCCGGCATTTATATTCCTTAAAAGCCTTTCTCATCACTGTCATAATCAAAAATTTTGGTCTGTGATGACGCAGGCCGAGGAGAAGGGCAGCTAAATGCCTAAATGTCCCGAATTAGACCTGCGAGGTTTTCTTTTAAAAGAACCACAGTTTTTTGTTAAATAAACCTGGCCGCCAGCGTTATCCCGATTTAATGATCAATTTAAAATTAAACGGTCCATTCTATCGGGATTAAGCAGAGGGCAGGACTATCGTAACCAAAGAACCACTGTATTTGCTTTTCAAAAAAAATCTCAATTGTAAAAAATAAATTACATCTGCCTTTAAAGACTCATTAAGCCAGTCCAATTATTGGTTTTAACACAATTTAACATGTTTTACATTACAATCTGCAATACCTTTGTTAAACCTTTTTAAGGCTTTTGTATCTAACAAGCAAAACAAAATCGTAATGAAAAAAATAATCTTCGCTTTACTGGGAGTTTTATCAATTGCATCAGTTGCAAATGCGCAGCAGAAAAAAACTTCAGGGGCCATACAATTTGAAAATATTATCGATCCGGCAGCTATGGCTTCGGCAAGTGGTATCCAGCTAACCGATCAGATGAAAGCCAGAATGCCCTCCTCTAGCAAAAGCAACTTCGAGTTGTTGTTTACAGCTACAAATGCAAGTTATATGCCAGTTGAAGAAACTGAAGACAGTAACGGAGCAGGTGGTGGCGGTGGCGGCATGGGTCGTATGATGATGCGTTTTGGTGGTGGCGGTGGTAACAGAGAATACTACTATACCTTTGCAGATAAAGGACTTACAGAGGTTTTCGACCTGAACGATACTACTTATTATATGCCGAGTAAATTAACTTTATCTACTTCTGGACCGATAGGTTCTATGAGAGTGGGCGGTAGAAACCCTAATGATACCACTAAAGCAAAACCAGCTCCGGCACCAACAATCGAAGTAGTTAAAACAGATTCTACTAAACAGATTATCGGTTTTACCTGTCACCAGGCTATTATAAGATCTACAAGGGCTATTAAAATCTTGGATATGGATAAAAACGTAGTAGAAGAAACCAAAATCTGGTATACAAAAGATTTGGGCTTCGACTTTTCTCCGAACCCAAATATGTGGACGGAAGGTGCAGTTTTAGCGATCGAAGGTAGAGGTAACAGCTCAATTGCCAAAAGCATCGAGTATAGGAATGTAAGCGCAAAAGATGTAACCGCACCTAAAAAAGCAAAACTGATCACCGCTGAAGAGTATAAAACTAAAATGGAGAACATGATGAAACGTTTTAGACAGAACAGACCCGGCGGCGGCGGACAGATCAGATCATTTGGTATGAATTAATTCCGTTCGTTACCAGATATCCGAAGTTTGAGCTTAGGGCTGTGCCTCATGCGAACTTCTGATGTCTTTACATAAATTACCACCATAAATAATTCTATTAGCCCTGAAAGTATAAACGTTCAGGGCTTTTTTTGTATCATTTTTGAAAAGGTTGACTTTAGTTTTTGCATCTAAATTGAGAATAACTATTATTGGAGTTGAATATAACCTAGCCAAAAGTGATTTCAGCCGAGAACAAAACAAATTTATTAGCAACTAAACAACATTTCGAAATTTTAGATGGACTAAGGGGGATAGCGGCCATTGTAGTAGTGGTTTACCATTTTATGGAAATCGCGATTACCAATTATAACAAGAATTTTCTTTCACATGGTTTCCTCGCAGTCGATTTCTTTTTCTGTTTATCCGGTTTTGTTATTGCCTACGCTTACGATAGCCGTGCGCCACATATCGGGATTACACAGTTCTTTAAATTAAGGCTTATCCGCCTGCACCCGCTGGTGGTTATTGGTTCCGTTTTAGGACTGATCACTTTTCTGATCGACCCATACAGCGATCTTTATGAAATTTATGGATTAGGGAAAACCTTTCTTTTGTTTTTATCCTCAGCTTTTTTGATCCCTTATCCGGCCATGCCCGAGCGGTATACCAACTTATTCTGCTTAAATGCACCCGCCTGGTCGTTATTTTGGGAATATATTGCCAATATCTTTTACATTTTCGTGCTTTATCGGTTAGGTAAAAAATCACTGATCGCTTTGGTTGTTATAGGAGCGGTATGCCTTTGCTATGTAGCTGTTCGCGCTACCAACGTAGGTGGCGGCTGGGGAGGACAGAATTTTTGGGACGGTGGAGCGCGTGTGCTGTATTCTTTTACAGCCGGTATGCTGGTTTACCGTTTAAATTGGATAATTAAAAATAAACTTGGCTTTTTAGGCATGATTGTGCTTTTGCTCGCGGCCTTTTTAGTTCCTTTTAATGATAAATACAATTGGATTACCGAGCCGATACTTGTGCTGTTTTACTTTCCGCTTTTGGTGGCATTGGGAGCAGGTACAGCATTAAACCCATCGTTTAAAAAGATCTGTAATCTCTCTGGCGAAATATCATACCCGCTTTATATGGTACATTATCCATTTGTATGGATATTTTTAACCTATGTAGCAGAAGTTCAGCCACCAGCATCCTCACTTTGGGTGATTATCCCGGTTTCGGTACTGCTTTTAATCGTTTTCTCTTATATGGTAATGAGATTTGTAGATATTCCTTTGCGTAAATACCTTAAACAAAAATTTTTAAACGATAACAGAATATGAAACCTTCAAAACCTGTTTTGCTTTCCCTTTCCTTAATTCTGCTGTTTAGCTGCAACTCATCAAATAATGATTATGCCTATAATGAAAAAGTAACTTCAATTTTTTTGAGTGAAATGAAACAGATCGATGAAACAGATAGTGTTTTTAGAGATACTTTGAAGGTATATGCTAAAGGTTTTGGTGATTCTATTTTACTATCCACAAAGGCAGAAAATCTGATCAATAATTCAAAAATGGATCTTGCCAATATTGCTGATCTTAAACCAGGTAAAGAAGCTGTAAAATTTAACAAAGGTGTAATTGCATACCTGACAGCCATAAATGATTATGGAAAAACAGCACAAGAAATGCTGCAGGTAAAAACCATTGACGAAAAGAAAAAACTGCATGACCAACTTATGTTAAAGTATGAAAAACTGGATACTTACCCTGATCGTTTACTGGAAATACAGAAAGCATACCTGAATGAAGTGGGCCTGCAACCAAAGTAGAATTTCAAGTTTATCTATCAAATACGGTATGAAAATCGTATCTTTGCACAAAATAGAATCACATTGTAAGTGATCTTTAAACTTTTTTATTTTAAAATTTAAATCATAGTTGTAGATGATTAACATTACTTTACCTGACGGTTCTGTCCGTCAGTATGAAAAGGGCACTTCTGCCCATCAAATTGCATTGTCAATTTCTGAGGGTTTGGCCCGTAACGTGTTAGCCGCTGAGGTTAATGGCGAAGTTTGGGATTCAACAAGACCGATCGAGTCTGATTCATCAGTAAAATTATTGACCTGGAATGATACTGCCGGAAAATCGACTTTTTGGCATTCATCTGCTCACTTAATGGCTGAGGCTTTAGAAGCGCTTTATCCAGGTACAAAATTCGGTATCGGTCCGGCTATTGAAACTGGTTTTTATTACGATGTAGACTTTGGCGACCGTGAATTTTCTTCGGACGATTTCAAAGCTATAGAAACCAAAATGATCGAACTGGCTAAACAAAAGGAAACTTTTGTGCGGGAAAGTGTGAGCAAAGCTGAGGCGGTAAAATATTTTACCGAAAAAGGCGATGAGTACAAATTGGATTTAATTGACGGTCTGGAAGATGGTAAAATTACTTTCTATACCCAAGGTTCATTTACCGATTTATGCCGCGGTCCGCACATTCCGAATACCGGTTTTGTGAAAGCAGTAAAACTGATGAATGTGGCTGGTGCTTACTGGCGTGGCGACGAAACAAAAAAACAGTTAACCCGTATTTATGGTGTAACTTTTCCTAAAGCGAGCGAGCTTACTGAATATCTTTTAATGATTGAGGAAGCAAAAAAACGCGATCACCGTAAATTAGGGAAAGAGTTAGAGCTATTTGCTTTTTCAGAAAAAGTAGGAATGGGCTTGCCTTTATGGTTGCCTAAAGGAACTGCTTTGCGCGAGCGTTTGGTGAACTTTTTAACTAAAGCACAGGCTAAAGCAGGCTACGAGCAAGTAGTAACACCACATATCGGACACAAAAATTTATATGTAACCTCAGGTCACTGGGAGAAATACGGTAAAGATTCGTTCCAACCGATTAAAACTCCACAAGAAGGAGAGGAGTTCTTCTTAAAACCGATGAACTGCCCTCACCACTGCGAGATTTACAAAACAAAACCACGTTCTTACAAAGATCTTCCGGTTCGTTTTGCAGAGTTTGGTACGGTTTATCGTTACGAGCAAAGTGGCGAATTACATGGTTTAACCCGTGTACGTGGCTTTACTCAAGATGATGCACACTTATTCTGCATGCCAGAACAGGTGAAAGAAGAGTTTAAAAAAGTAATCGATCTGGTACTTTATGTATTTAAATCATTAGGTTTTGATAATTATACTGCTCAGGTTTCATTAAGAGACCCGGAGAACAAATCGAAATATATTGGTTCTGACGAAAATTGGAGGCTATCTGAAAATGCCATTATTGAAGCAGCTGCAGAAAAAGGCTTAAACACTGTTGTAGAATATGGTGAAGCCGCTTTCTATGGTCCTAAGCTCGATTTTATGGTGAAAGATGCTTTAGGCAGAAAATGGCAGTTAGGTACTATTCAGGTTGATTATAACCTGCCAGAGCGTTTCGAATTGGAGTACACTGGTAGCGATAACCAGAAGCACAGACCAGTAATGATCCACCGTGCACCATTTGGTTCATTAGAAAGATTTATTGCTGTTTTGATTGAGCATTGTGCCGGAAACTTCCCATTATGGTTAAGCCCGGAGCAATTTATTGTTCTTCCTATTTCAGAAAAATATGAAGAATATGCAAAAAAAGTTTTAGATGAACTAAATAATTCCGATATTCGCGGGCTGATTGACTTTCGTGATGAGAAAATCGGTCGTAAAATACGCGATTCGGAAGTTAAAAAGATCCCATACATGCTCATTATCGGTGATAAAGAAATGGCAGAAGGAAAAGTTTCTGTCCGTAAACATGGTGAGGGAGATTTAGGCGAAATGACGTTGGAAGAGTTCAACAATTTATTAAGAAAAGAAATAACAGTTTAAATTAAATAGTACAAATTTGGCATTAGGAAGACCAGGATTTAACAGGGGACCACGTCCGCCTTTTAAGAAAAAAGAAGCAGAGCATAACATTAATCAGTATATTAAATCGCCCGAAGTGCGTTTAGCTGGCGATAATGTTGAACCAGGGATTTATCCTTTGGCAAAAGCTTTGGCACTTGCTGATGAACTGGAATTGGATTTGGTAGAAATATCTCCAAATGCCGTACCACCAGTTTGTAGAATTATTGATTACAGTAAATTTGTTTACGAGCAAAAGAAAAAGCAGAAAGAAATTAAAGCTAATGCGAAACAAACTGTAATTAAGGAGATCCGTTTTGGCCCTAACACCAACGATCACGATTTCCAGTTTAAATTGAAGCATGCAGTAAGCTTTTTAGAGAACGGTGAGAAAGTTAGAGCTTACGTGCATTTTAAAGGTAGAGCAATTGTTTACAAAGAGCAGGGAGAAATTTTATTGTTAAAATTCGCCCAGGCTTTAGAAGATGTAGGAAAAGTAGAGTTATTACCTAAGTTAGAAGGTAAACGTATGTTCCTAACAGTTGCGCCTAAAGTAGCAAAAAAATAAAAATAGGTTTATAAATTAAAAAACAGGTTATGCCAAAAATGAAAACCAATTCCAGTGCTAAAAAGCGTTTTTCGCTTACTGGAACAGGTAAAATCAAAAGAAACAACGCATACAAAAGTCACATCTTAACAAAGATGAGTACTAAACGTAAACGTGCCTTAGGTCAAGCAAGTATCGTATCTGATGCTGATATGGGTAACGTTAAACGTATGCTTTGTATCGGAAAGTAATTTATTAATTCACCAGGTATCAGGCTTTAAGTTTCCGGTTAAACGGAACGCCGCTTGCCAAAAAACAACAACAACATGCCACGTTCGGTAAACGCAGTAGCTTCGAGAAGAAGAAGAAAAAAAATCCTTAATCTAGCCAAAGGCTATTGGGGAGCAAGAAGTAAGGTTTATACTGTTGCTAAAAACACAGTAGAAAAAGGTTTGCAATATGCATACCGTGACCGTAAAGTTAAGAAAAGAGAATTCCGCGGATTATGGATCCAACGTATTAATGCAGGTGCTCGTCAGCACGGTATTTCTTACTCTCAATTAATTGGTAAACTAGCTTCTAAAGAAATCGGTTTAAACCGTAAAGTATTGGCTGATTTAGCAATGAATCATCCAGAAGCTTTCAAAGCTGTAATTGATGCAGTAAAATAGAAATTTTCGCTTAAGCGATAATCATATTTAAAAAAGGTCCCGATGTAAATCGGGACCTTTTTCTTGTTGTTTAGTTTTGAAAATCTAATATAATCCCAATTCTGCCAGACTCGCAAACTGTAGACCATCCTGCGCTGAATTTAAAATAACTTTGAAATACTGGAATGTTTTAGCGCTGCCAAAATCAAAGTACTGTGCGCCATTTACATTTTGGGCCACATAGTTATTAACCGAAGTAAAGTTTATACCATCTGTACTGGTGAGGAGTTCAAAGTTTTTCACAGCCCTACTCAAACCGCTTCTTTGTGTTAAACTCAAGCCACTTGCCGTTTTTGAGGCGCCCAAATTGATCACAATAGTATACGGGTAGCTTGTGGCCGAGCTGCTCCATCGCGAATGCCAATACGTACTCGCACTGTTGTCAATCAATTTACTGGCCCTACCATTTATAGCACCTTCTCCACTGGTTTCTTCGGAACTAAATGAAGCAATACTCCATCCTGTTTTGCTTAACTCATTTTTGGTTGAGAAATTGAGTACAGGTAAGCCTCCTGAAAAAGTATAGGCGTAGATCTGTTCGGTTACGGTTCCATTGTCGTGTACCAATTTAACTTTCAGTTCGTATGGAATACCATCAGCTTTTTCCTGCAGATCGGCAATTGGCATTTCCACCCTAAAACTGTCAGTGCCTATTTTCTTCGACTCCCAGGTAATGGCATTATAATCCTTATTTACGCCAGTACCTTCGTTATTTACATTAGGGTCGTTATAATATAAAATACTGGTTACGTTGCCGGTAGAAGTAAATTTCCCTGATACTACTATAGAAGCTAAAGTGCTGGAATAGCTTGCGTATATTTTATTAATACTGCTGGTTACTGAACCGTAATAAGTGTTTGCGTTATTATTGAAAACCTGATTGGCATTTAAAATAGCTGCATCTGCGGCAGTTAAAAATGTAGGGCTTTTTCCTAAGGTTCCATTACCGGCCCACATTAATGCCATACCTAAAGTTGAGTTTTCAGAAACTTTTTGCCTATTATGTGGTAGATTCAATCCATGACCAAGTTCATGTACCATACCACCAAACCAAACACTGAAGCGATTACCAACGGTAGTGCTTAAGCCAAGATTTGCAATGTCCATTTCTTCATAATCCAGGGCATAACACCATCTGCCGGTACCATAAAATGGACCTCCGCTTGGTGTTCCATTCGAACCGATAGAATACCTTGGAATAATGATCAAAGTATGATCACTGGTTTTATCTGCCGGGTGCGCAGCAAAATAAGCATTTACTTCGCTTGCAACTGCCCCACTACCTCCAGAGTATGGATAACTTGCTTTTGGCAACGTTCCTCTAATGGTTAGGATTTTTACATTTCCAGCGCCATCATCAGCAAGGCCAAATGTTTTATTGCCATAGCCATTGCGATTCATTTCTTGTCTGTACCAATCTTGTGTCCATAATAAAAGATCACTCAATCTTTTTCTATAACCCGCAAGGGTGTCGAGATCGTTAGGTACAAAATACACAATATTTACATTGCGGCTTTGGGTAATAATGTTGGTTGTAGCCAGTTTTTTGTTAATAGAGAAGGTTTTTTCCTCTGGTTGTAATACTTCGGCCTTTTTACAAGATAGGGCGAACAGGCAGGCACAGAATAGCCCTGTTAAAAGTAGACTGTTTTTTTTCATACGATAATTTTAGGTTTAGGGTTGATAATATTTGGTATTGGTTGTTGTTGCTTTTTTATATGCTGCGCTCAGCCCCTTTGCTTCACCATAATTTGCCAGTCTTGGCCACTATTCCAAACCTTAAAAAGAGCGTATTGTAAATAGATTTTTACCTTATCTGGATTTAAGTTACAAACAAACTTATGAGTAAGGTTGAATTAAAACCGCGCAAACGTTTGTGTGGGATGAAATGTAATAAGCTTGAATGGTGTGGTAGAAGTGTAGTTTGGTCAGGTTTTACGGCTATCTGATTAGGTATTTAAAATAACCTTGGATTTATAAAGCGCAAACGTTTGTCCGGGCTTGTATTAAGCAATAGGTGTCTGAGTAAATTTAGGTTTACAGCTGGCGATGTGGGGGATGGCTGTAAAGGTAAGATTAGCTATAGCAAATTACTGTAGATTAATTGCTTTATGCTGTACAGAAGAATTTTTACGTTAATTTTTAGAGTGGGGTGTGGAGGGCATGAAAAGCGACCTGATTCGGAAATCTCGGGTCGCTGTATAATTTTTTTAACTTTGGTCGTCAGTACTTGCATCAGGTGCATTTTTTTGAACCGATTCGATGCCATTATCTCTGGCGGCTGTACTTTCGTACATTTCGCTGGAACCAATAATTTGACCATTTGTAGCCTTTAAACTAAAATGGTACTTGCCGTTAGAAGAAGTCTTTTTCTCGAATCTGGAATCATCCTGTGCATTTTTTTTAACAGATTCGATTCCGTTTTCACAGCTCGATTTGGCCGAATAGCCTTCGCTGGTTAAAATGGTCTGGCCATTACCAGCTTTAAGATTAAACTGGAATTCTCCGTTCGATCTCTTAGTAATTACAAATTTTCCCATAGGTCTGATTTTAATTTAAGTACTTGGTTAGCATTTTAACCTAAAATAAGTAGGTATTATTCCTAAAGTTATTAAAGTTTGTAAGCAATTACAATAAGCAGACAAGAGAATTAATGATAATTTAACCCAGACTATTTGTGAATTTCATTCGGATGCCGCTTTGAAAGTTCTGGATGATTTTGAAAATTTCGATTAAGGTTACTTTCTCAATTTTGGTTAAACTATCAATTTCGATAAAGTTATTGGGTGCAGCCTGATCATTGATAATCAGATTAGCTTGATGTTTCAACCTCAAGCCCATCAAATAATAATAAGATTGTGAAAGTTCGTTAAACTGTTCTTCGCTAAAAACACCAAGTTCTCTTAAGGCCTTTAAACGTTCGCCTGTATTTTCTTTTTGAAAAATTCTGTTCTGTAATGCATAAACCCTTGCTAAATCTACAATAGGGGTCATGGCTGTTTTAATATCGAATACTTCTTTTTTATGGATTTTTTGCGTTCTTATATTTCTAAAATAGGTGAGCGGCGGTTCATAGAGTAAGGCATTTTTGGCCAGGTATACGTAGAATTTTTCGATAGGTTTCTGCAGCTCTTCATCAACAAAAGACCGTAAACTTTCCATAATGGTTAAATCGCCATAAATGGCCCTGCAATCGAAAAATGCAGCAAATTTTACAGCAGCTTCGGGTAGAGCTTCTTCTATCCAGTTTTTATAATTGTACTTCCAGTGCGATAACGAATGTGTCCAGTTCGGATTAGTCGCCATATAGTCGCCATCGCAGTATACAAAACCAACAAAATTTAATTTATCCGAAACCTGGGTAGCCAGGTCTAGAAAATAAGAACGTACGGCAGCTCTTTTATCTTCTCCTGTATCTTCGTAAATAATGGCATTATCCTGATCAGTTTTTAGGCTAAGCTCTTTTCTCCCCTCACTTCCCAAAACCATAAATACAAATTTTGCAGGTGGCGGACCTAGTTTGGCAATTACCTCTTCAATAATTTTAAAGGAAATGGTGTCGGCAATGGTTGTTACCACCTCGTTTACAATTTTCGAATGCACGCCTCTAGCCAATAATTGCGACACGATGCCGGGGACTTTCTGCCATTTTAATTTTAAATCGCCGGTATTTACAGCAGATTTTACTGATTGGATAAAAACTAATGGAGATTCTGCCTGCTCGCTTAAAAGGCGGTTCCTGCTTAAAAAGCCAACATAATTACCATTGTCGTTTACCAATAAATAGCGCGATTTTTTGCTGAACATCATCAATATCGCCTCATACACGTAAGCATCAGGAGTTATAGTGACAATATTGGTGTCCATAACCTTATCAATCGGCAGATTTGGATTCAGTTGTTTGGCAATTACATTATCCCTTAAAGTAATATCGGTTACGAAGCCCAGATAAACATCCTGATCATTTTTAATAAAGAGGCAACTGGTTTTGTGTTCTGACATTTTAATTGCAGCCTCGAAAATAGGTGTGCCCGGGCTGCAACTCACTATCTTTTTGAAGGTAATGTCTCCAATACGGGCAGTATAAATTTGATCGGCTAGTCTATCTTCCATTAAAAAATCCCTGTAAAATTCTTTTAAATGAAAATTCTTTTGTCTTTTCCTTTTCCAGGTTAAAAGTATGCTCCTGATGGTAGGCTGAAGTTAAGCTAATTTTGCCTGTTTTTAAAAGATGAAAGAAAATCTTTGCCGTGTTTAGTGTATCGGATAAAGCATTGTGCGTATTTTCGGGTGCTTCATTAAATAAAATGGT
This sequence comes from Pedobacter sp. R-06, assembly GCF_049913135.1. NCBI lineage: Bacteria > Pseudomonadati > Bacteroidota > Sphingobacteriia > Sphingobacteriales > Sphingobacteriaceae > Pedobacter > Pedobacter sp. R-06. Next base: position 2,196,599 of record NZ_CP183977.1, read on the forward strand.
ATAAAACTTATCCAGCTTTAAATGACTGATTACTGTATTGGTGATATAGGGTGCACTAGCCTTCATTGTACAGAAAAAAGCCAGGTTTTTAAAAATGTTTTCCTTTCCGATACGATATAATTCAACATTAACCATGTGATAATCGAGCTCAATAAAATGCCCGATAACCAGTGGCTGGTATTTTTCTATATCTTCAGAAAACTGCAACATTACCTTTTCTTTACTTTCTCCATGTGCATGAAGGTATTCAGGTGTAATTTTATGAATTTTTAGGGCAGCTTTATCAATGGTGAAGTCGGTGTTTTTGATATAGTGATTCTCCCGCTTAATTTCCTGATAAGACTGATCATAAATAATCCAGGCAATTTGGACAATATGAGGCCAGTTCTTTTCTTTAGCGTAAGGCGCCTTCCAGTTTTTAGGTAGGCCTGATGTTTCAGTATCAACAACGAGGAAGTATTCTTGCAATTTTAAATGGTTAGCGTATAAGATTGATCTACTTCAAAGATAATTATTTAACAATATAAACTGTAATTATTCATATATCCTTTAATAAAGAGGATTGTTAAATAAAGTGTTTTTTATTTGTTAAATTGAAAGATTAACGCTTATTTGGTGCCAAAATTTAATTAAAATATGCGCTCTCTATTCTTTAGCTCCTTAGCTTGTATACTGTGCCTTAGTTCTGTTTTTGCCCAGGAAAAGCTTGGAGAAAACATGCATTTCAAAAAACTTGATAATGGTTTAGAAGTACTGGTGGTTGTAGACCGAACAGTGCCTCTGGTTACCATTGAAATGGCCTGTAGAAATGGTTCTTTTACCGAAACCGACGAATTTAACGGCCTAAGTCACCTTTACGAACATTTATTCTTTAAGGCTAATAAAGATTATCCCGATTTCGAACGTTTAAATTCGAGAATGAACGATCTGGATATTAATTCGAATGCCACTACACGAGAAGAAGTGGTGAATTATTTTTTTACGCTTCCTGCTGCTAATTTAAAGCCCGGATTAAGTTTAATGAATTCATCTATCCGTTATCCGAAATTTATAAAAGAAGATATGGCTTTGGAAAATGAAGTGGTAAATGCTGAATTTACGAGACATGAATCAAGTCCGGTATTTGCTTTGATAGAGGCCAATTCGCGGCATATGTGGGGGGCAAACTATTCCCGTAAAAACGTAATCGGTAGCCATGAAGTAATTTTATCGGCTACTCCATCAAAAATGGATTCCATTAAAAATAAATATTACTGGCCAAATAATTCAGTTCTGGTAATTGCTGGTGATGTTAAAGTTGATGAAGCTTTTAGTTATGTAAGTTCTGTTTTTGGAAGCTGGAAACGATCGCCGGTTGATCCTTTTGTGAAATGGCCAATCCCTGAGTTTAAACCGCTTCAAAAAAACGATTATTATTTTGTAGAGTCTAATAAAAGCCCTGTTCCGTTTATGCTGTTTAGCTGGCATGGTCCGGATACCAGAAACGATATTCCGGCCACTTATGCTGCTGATGTTTTTTCTTTCATCGTGAATCAAAACGGTTCTAAAATGAAACAGGCGCTTATTAATTCAGGATTAGCCCAACAGGCCGATGTGAATTATTACACCCAAAAATATACCGGACCGATTAGTTTAATGGTGAGTCCTAACCCCGCAAAAATAAAAGAATGTTATCAGGAAGTGCTAAAGCAGATTTCGCTTTGGGCCAATGAAGATTATTTGTCTGATCTACAGATTGAAAGGGCCAAAAGATTATTATCAATAGAACAGGTAGAAAGAAGAGAGGTAACTTCCGATTATGCACATCTACTTTCCTTCTGGTGGGCTTCGGCATCGATTGATTATTATACGCACTACGAAGAAAATGTAAATAAAGTAACAAGGAAAGATTTACTTGATTATGTACGCAAGTATATTAAAGACAAACCTTATTGTGCTGGCCTGATGATGGATAAAACAGGTATGAATGAAGTAAAGCCAGAAACATTTTTTAAATCACCCAAATAACCTGACGCTCGATGAAAAAAGTCATATTTTTTATAAACTTTATCTTAGTTTTCCATATTGTCAACGCGCAAACCAAGGCCATTTCATTTGATGTGAATGGTTTAAAGGTGATTTTAAAGTCTACACAGAAAGAAACAGTTAGTATGAGCATGTTTTTTAGAGGCGGGGTAATGAATTACAACGCTGAAAGAGCTGGAATCGAAAATCTGGCTTTGGCATCTGCCGCTACCTGTGGTACTAAAAATTACAGTGTTGTTGATTATCAGGAGTTGGCTGATGAATATGGAATTGATATTTCTGGTTCATCTACAACTGATTATGGTACAATTAACATGGATTGTATTTCTAAGTATCTTGATCAGGGCTGGAAGCTTTTTTCGGATGCCGTAATTAATCCGGCTTTTGATAAAACGGAATTTCAAACAACTAAAGAACGTATGATTACGGGTATTTATCATAGTCAATCCGATCCTGAAACAAGAATTGAGCAATTGAGTATGGAAAGCATGTTTAAAGATTCGCCTTACAGTATTAATCCCTTAGGCACAAGTAAAACTTTAGGTGGTTTTACAGCTGAAATGGTTAGCAATTATTACCATAACGAATTATTGAACAAGAATAAAATGTTTTTGGTCGTAGCTGGAAACATTACAAAAGAAGAACTGGAAAAGAAAATTCAAACTTCTTTTAATACCCTTAAAGGAAAAGCTTACACGCCGCCGATTTACGATCGTAAGACTTTAACAGGTGAGCATCTGGTAATCGAACAAAGAGATATTGCGACTAATTATATGAGTTGTATTATGAATGCCCCAACCATGACTAATGCCGATTATTATGCTTTTGTGCTAGCAATTAATGCATTAAGTGGCAGTATGAATTATGAACTGAGAACTAAACTGGGTTTATCATATGCGCCAGGAGCAACCGTTAAAATACAACAGATTCCATATACTTCTATGTTTGTAAGTACTACCCAACCTAAAAAAGCTTTTAAAGCGATGATTACGGTATACAACAACATTAAAGAAGGAAAGTATGGTGAACGTTATCTTGAGGCATTAAAAAAAGAGCATCGAGATAGATACTACAGGCATCAGGAAAGCGCAAGTTCGATAGTGAAAGATTTAGGTGAAGCTGAAGTGCTTGGCGATTATAGTATTACCGAGAATATGGTAGCCAATTTTAACAAGGTAAGCTTGCAGAACATGAAAGATTCTTTCGGAAAGTATTTAAAAGGTGCCATTTGGATATACTTAGGCGATGAACAGGTAGGAAGAGCCGCTTTTCAGTAATAGCGTTCGTCATTGTTCGTGATGTCAGATGTTACCATCTGACACTAAATAAGGTTTGAAATTGAAATCTTCAATTCTCATTTTTGGTTAATGAATTTAGATTTGTTTATAGTAAGATGGTAACATCTGCCTGCACAACTACAATCATGAAAAGAGCGTTGTCAACTTTCTAGCGAAAAAGCTATTAAAAGTTGACAACATAAATGCCATTATTTACTAATCAACAAAAAAGCCACAGCAGCTAATACTGAGCCAATTATCGGCCCAACAATTGGTACCCAGGCATAACCCCAGTCGCTACTTCCTTTCCCTTTCATTGGGATTAAAAAGTGAATAATCCGAGGTCCCAGATCTCTTGCCGGATTAATCGCGTATCCGGTTGTTCCGCCTAAAGCCAAACCAATTACCCACACTAAAAACGCTACCGGGATGGCACCCATTGAGCCTAAGCCAATAGGAGTAACTGTTTCTTTAGTACCCATACTGGCATCAGTAAAATAAAAGATCACAAAGATTAAAACGAAAGTGCCAATAATTTCTGATACCAAATTTGACGATATATTTCTAATGGCTGGAGCGGTTGCGAAGGGAGCCGCCTTTAAACCTTGATCATCTGTAGCATCGAAATGATCTTTGTAAATAAGCCAAACCAGAAAAGACCCTGTCATTGCGCCAGCCAGCTGTGCAAGAATATAAAACGGAACCAGTGCCCAGCTGAAGCCTTTTCCGATGGCAAGTCCGAGGGTTACAACTGGATTTAAGTGCGCTCCGCTGTACGGACCTGCTACCACAACGCCAACGAATACGGCAAGTGCCCAGGCTGTTGTAATTACAATCCATCCACTATTGTTGCCTTTGGTACCTTTAAGCACTACGTTAGCTACAACACCATTTCCTAAAAGAATCATTAGCGCTGTGCCAATAAATTCTGCAAGATATACATTCATATAATTAAATTCTTATCCAATTAAATTTGTCCAATTAGTCCTCTGCATTTACTCTAGCCGCTTTTATGGCTCTATTCCAGCCCTTTATTCTTTCTGTATTGTCAATTCCCTCCTCAGCAACAAAAGTTTTGTTGATCTTCCATTGCGAACGGATCTGATCGATACTTTTCCAGAAACCAGTGGCTAATCCGGCCAGATAAGCAGCACCAATGGCGGTAACTTCTGTTACATCTGGTCTGATTACTTTACAGTTTAACAGATCGGCCTGAAATTGCATTAATAAATTGTTTGCCGTAGCACCACCATCTACCCTTAATTCGGCAATATTTACGCCTGCATCAGCTTCCATCGCTTTTAAAACATCCATGGTTTGGTAGGCAATGCTTTCTAAGGCTGCCCTGGCGATATGCGATTTGTTTGTGCCGCGGGTTAATCCGGTTATGGTGCCTCTTGCATGTTGATCCCAGTGTGGCGCACCTAAACCCGCAAAGGCAGGAACAACATAAACCCCATCGGTATCTTTTACTTTTTTAGCTAAGGTTTCTACGTCTGCTGATTTAGAAATGAGTCCCATTTCATCGCGAAGCCATTGCACCACCGCACCACCGATAAAAATACTCCCTTCTAAAGCGTAATTTACCTCACCATTAATCTGCCAGGCAATAGTAGTTAATAGATTATTGGCTGATATTTTTGGCTTCGACCCAATATTCATCAGCATAAAACAGCCAGTACCATATGTGTTTTTTACCATCCCGATTTCGGTACACATTTGCCCGAATAAAGCAGATTGCTGATCGCCGGCTATCCCCGCAATAGGGATTTTTGCTGCCAGTATGCGTCCTGCGGTTTCGCCGTAAACTTCGCTTGATGATTTTACTTCAGGGAGCATGGCTTTCGGTATCGAAAAAAGCTCGAGCAATTCGTCGTCCCAGCTTAGGGTGTGGATGTTGTAAAGCATTGTTCTTGATGCATTACTTACATCTGTTACATGTTTTTCGCCAGCTGTTAATTTCCAGATTAACCAGGTATCGATGGTTCCGAAAGCAAGTTTTCCGACTTCCGCTTTTTCCCTTGCCCCGGCAACATTTTCTAAGATCCATCTGGCCTTGGTAGCTGAGAAATAAGAATCTATAATCAACCCTGTTTTTTCCTGTATTTTATTGGCCAGTCCTTGTGCTTTAATTTCATCACAATAGGCAGAAGTGCGCCTGTCTTGCCAAACAATGGCATTGTATATCGGTTGTCCGGTTTCTTTATCCCAAACCACGGTGGTTTCGCGCTGATTGGTAATGCCAATAGAATCGATATCGCCAACGGTTAAACCGGCTTTAACAATCACTTCTGTTACAACAGCCAATTGTGTCGACCAGATTTCCATTGGATCGTGCTCTACCCAGCCAGCTTTTGGATAAATCTGTGTGAATTCTCGTTGTGCAATGGCAACAATTTCGCCATTGTGATTAAAAATAATTGCTCTCGAACTTGTGGTTCCCTGATCGATAGACAAGATGTATTTACTCATAATTAGGAATTTGGTTAGTTGGCTAATGCCGATTCGGTTATTTTAGGTGTAGAATGATAAACATAACCATCGGCTAATTTATTAAAAGTTTCGATTTGGTTAATTTCCCAGTTTTTATCAGCCGATAATTCTTTGGCCAGGAGCGAAGCTACTCTAGGGGCCATGTCTTTGGCTGCTTGTGCATTAATAAACAGTATCCTTAATCTTCTGCTTAAAATATCTTCTACTGTTTCGGCCATTTCGTTTCTTGCAGACCAAAGCACTTCTGCTTCTGTATAAGGGAACGTGGGAATTAATTTATTGCCAAGACTTGGATCTTGCGCAATTAAAGCTTCAATTTTACTGCGATCCGATCCATAGATAGCCAAATGACTATCTGTGGCAGTGGTTAAACTACCATGTATGCTTAAATTTTGGGTTACGCATGCTTTCGGTTCTAAACCAGCATGCGTAATGGCTAAATCGACCGTTTCTTCTGCCATTCTGCGATAGGTGGTCCATTTACCACCGGTAATGGTAATTAATCCCTTTGCAGAAACAATAAGTTTATGGTCTCTGCTAATTTCTTTTGTACTATTTCCATCTCCATTGGTAGGAGCGGCCAAAGGGCGTAAGCCTGAGAATACACTTAAGATATCTTTTTCCATGGGTTTGCGGTTAAAATAACTCGCCGCCGTACTCATAATAAAATCTACCTCTTCTTTTAATGCCCTGGGTTCTAAACTATGTTCGTTTAGCGGAGTGTCTGTTGTGCCCACTAGTAAATGTTCGTGCCATGGAACGGCGAATAAAACACGGCCATCAGAAGTTTTTGGTATCATTAAGGCCGATTCGCTGTTTAAAAAACTTTTATCTAGCACCACATGTACACCTTGGCTAGGACGTACCATTTTTTTTGAATTCGGGTTATTCATTTGCAGGATATCATCCACAAACACGCCCGTGGCATTAATTACTATTTTGCCAATATATTTAGCGGTTAAGCCAGTTATGGTGTCTTCTGTTTCAATGCCTGTAACTATGTCGCCACTCTTTAACAAGCCGGTTACCTTTGTATAGTTTAATAATGAGGCACCGTTTTCAATAGCAGTTTGTGCAATATTTATGGCTAAACGGGCATCATCAAACTTGCCGTCGTAATACCTGATGCTTCCTTTTAATCCCTTCTCCTTAATGCCAGGCATCATGGCTAAGGTTTCTTTTTTAGAGAAAAACTTAGATTTGCCGAAGCTATATTTACCTGCTAACCAATCGTAAAGCGTAAGTCCAGTTAAATATTTTATAACGGAGAACCAATCGTAACAGGGAATCAGAAATTCTTCTTTATTTACCAGGTGCTTTGCGTTTTGTTGTAATAGGCCACGTTCTTTTAAGGCATGTTTTACTAAACCGATATCGCCCTGTGCAAGGTAGCGAACGCCACCATGTACCAGTTTAGTACTCCGGCTGGATGTTCCTTTGGCAAAATCAGATTGTTCTACCAATAAAGTTTTAAAGCCCCTGCTTGCAGCATCCAATGCAGTGCCCAAACCTGTGGCACCTCCACCAATAATTATGAAGTCCCAATTTATGTTTTCTGTTAGATGATGCGGGTGTAATCTTTCCATTTAAATTTATAAAAATAATAAAACGAAACAATACGCAATTATAAGAAATCATAATCGAAATAATATAATACGCGTGTTAAAAATTTATTAAATATTTGTGCAAAATATTTTAAAGAATGTTTTTATTGCTAATTTGCAGCACGCTAATTAAATATACTATGATGAATTTGGCTGAGAGGCACCAGTTTATATTAAGTCGCCTGCAACGTGATCAATACATAAATGTAGTCGATTTATGTAAGGAGTTGAAAGTTTCGTCTGTAACAATAAGAAAGGACTTAAAACTACTTGAAGATAAGAGCCTATTGTTTAGGACTCATGGTGGAGCTACCGTAAATAATCCATACACGGTAGACCGTCCGGTTAATGAGAAAGAGAAAATACAATCTACAGAAAAAAACAAAATAGGTATTGCTGCTGCTGCACTGCTAAATGATAACGATTCTATCGTTATTGCATCAGGTACTACAGTGCTTTATTTTGCTAAGAATATTGTTCCAGCAACAAATTTAACTGTTGTAACTTCTGCATTAAATGTAGCGCTCGAATTAATGCGCGAACCAAGTATTGAAGTAATACAATTAGGCGGATTGCTTAGAAAAAGTTCTTCATCGGTAATGGGTGCTTATGCAGAACAGGTTTTGCAGGATTTTTATTTTAATAAACTATTTCTAGGTGTTGATGGGATTGATCTTGATTTTGGATTAACCACTACTAACGCCATGGAAGCACATTTAAACCGCAAAATGATTGGTGCATCACAAAAAACGATTGTACTTGCCGATTCTACCAAATTTGGAAAAAGAGGCTTTGGAAAGATATGTGGATTAGAAGAAATTGATCATATTATTACCGATAAAGGAATTTCTGAACAAATTGTTAAACATTTAGAGAGTTTGGGTGTTACTGTTACTATCGTATAGCGCATTCCACGCGAACGGTATAATCCAAACATTATAATTTGAACATGGAAAGAAAACGAATACACATTTTAGAGGATGATCAGGAGATCAGAAACGTTATTGAAATTCTATTAAAAGATGAAGGTTTCGAATTGCAGCTTTCATCATCATTTGCTGAGTTAAAGAAAAATATCCAGGATGCAATGCCTGATCTTTTTTTACTTGATGTAATGTTACCAGATGGAAACGGAGCAGAAATTTGTGAAGATTTAAAAACTGATATTTTCACTAAACACATCCCAATTATTGTAATGTCTGCACAGAATAATAGCGAACAAAAGGCTATTGATGCATTTGCTGATGATTATATCAGTAAACCTTTTGATATTTATGATGTTTTGGAGCGTATTAATACGCAGCTGAAGCGAAGTGCTGAAAATAGAACAAAAGTTTAATTAAAAATTAAGCTTAATAAAAAAAGGGAAACGTTAACGTCTCCCTTTTTTTATGGATAGCGTTTATTAGCCCTGTTTTACATCTTGTCCTTTATTGAACATCACAAAACGTTTAGAATCGCCAACGCGTTGAGGTACTGTTGCATTTGAAACAATGGCGTAATCTTCAGTATTCTTGTTTATAAAAACGCCTGCACCAATAATGTTGTGGCTGCCAATAACAATATCCTCCTTTACTGCAGAATTAATTCCTAAAAAAGAATTATTACCAATGGTTACATTTCCCGCCAGGATATTGCCCGATAATAGAACATTGTTCTCAATAGTAGAATGATGGCCTATGCGGGAACCGATAAGCATACAATTATTGCCAATGGTTACAAAGGGTTGTATATCACAGCATTGGTCGATGAAAGTGTTGTTGCCGATTACCAGATCAGGCCATACATTTGCTTTTGATGAAACATAATTGGCAAAACTATAGCCAGATTCGCTTACCCTGTGGTACACACTTTCCCTGGCATTGTTTCTACCAATGGCAATATGCATTTTATGGGTTTCTGGAGGAAAATCTTTAATCACCTGGGTGAGACTTAAAATAGGTAATCCTAATAGCATACTTCCTGCAGGAGGCACATACGCATCATCAACACAAAAGGCAACAACATTATAGTCGCTGTCATTCATAAATGAGTAACAGATAAACTCAGCCATTTTTCCAGTTCCATAAATAATAACTTTCATATTTAATTCTTGTTTTTAGGTTTCTAACGAATTTATGTATAAAACAGGCTTTTCAACCTTTTTAAAGCATACTGTACACATTTTGCTAATTCTTGTTTACAGCTTTCACAGTTGGGCATTTTTTTACTTTTTGCGCTGCTTTAAAGGGATATTGCTTTTATGTTAATCGTTTTATCTGATTTGTTCGCCAAGAACATACTGTTATTACGCAAAGTTTAATTGTGTTAAGCAGAATGTGTTTTTAGACAATTAGAAATGTATTGTAAAACAGCTTGCACAGAAATATGCGAAGCATAACTTGTTTACTGTCTGGTTAGGGAAAAATAATCGGTTAAGCCGTAAATCTAAGCTTGGTAATTGGCAGTTTTTCTTGCAGATTTTATAATAATCGTTTTATACCCCCTATAAATTGTAGTATTAAACAGCTTTTTTAAATGTTAAAACATTTTCTGATGTTTTTTGAGTTTTACAGAGTAAGATTTTAGCCAAAGCCAGGCTTTTTTGAGTGAAAATACTGCCAAAATATTATACATGTTCTGCGTTGTAAAATTTACAAATGATGTGCAATTTATGGGCACAGTATTTAAAATGCTGTGCATGCTGCTTATATTTTATACAATTTAAATACAACCCCAATCTGTCTATAAAACATTGACGCTTAATTGTATAGCTTAGTTCTTAATAAATCGAAACAAAAAACTAAACATTACTTAGGCTATGAAGAAAGTAATATTATTTATCGCAATATATACATGCATTATCACCGGATGCGCTCCCAGAAGAGATCTTGTATACTTTAGTAACCTGGCTAAACAAACTAGCGAAGTTAAACTTCAAGGTCAGGAAGTTAAAATTCAGCAAAACGACCTTTTAAGCGTAAGCATAAACAGCTTAAATCAGGAGTCGAATGTTTTATTTGCTGTTAATACCAAAAATGCAAACGCTGAAAGCAATTATAAGGTAGAAGGTTACCGGGTAAGTAAAGACGGGATGATTAATCTGCCTGTTGTAGGTAATGTTCGCCTGGAAGGTTTAACCATCGAGCAGGCGCAAGCTGCCATATCAAAAGAATTAGATAAATATGTTAAAAAGCCGGTAGTTGATGTTCAGCTGGTCAATTTTAAAGTAACGGTAATTGGCGAGGTAAACCGACCATCAACCTTTACTGTACAGGGAGATAACATTAATCTCTTGGAAGCATTGGGAATGGCTGGCGACATGACTGTTTATGGCAAAAGGGAAAATATTTTAGTAATCAGGCAACAAGATGGTCAAAGGGTAATGAAAAGACTTAACCTGAACAATCAGGACGTGATGGATTCTCCATTCTTTTATCTAAAACAAAACGATGTTGTGTATGTAGAGCCTGATAAATCAAAAGCGATTGAATACAGTCCCAATACACGCATCATGCCAGTAGTAATTGCTTCTATATCAGCAGTTGCAGTATTAATCACAGCTGTTCTTCGTCGATAAACGCCTTTTAAAACATTATATCATGCTTAAACAAAGTACAAATGGTGGCGCAAAAGATTTTGCAGAAACTATGACAAGATTTGCCAGAAACTGGCACTATTTCTTAATCAGTATCATTATTTCTATGGCTGCCGTATATGCTTTTATATACGTTACCCCACCAAAATATAAAGTGAGCAGCACGCTTTTAATCTCTGATGATAAAAATGGTGCAGCAATGTCTAATAGTACCGCTTTCAGTGATCTTAACATGTTTCAAACGGTTAAAACGGTTGATAATGAAATTGAGATCTTACGGTCGAGAGATTTGATTTTTAAAGTATTGAAGAAACTAAACCTAGAAACTGCTTACTTTAAAAAAGAGGGGATTAGAGAAAAAGAGCTTTATGGAAAAACTTCGCCGCTTGTAGTTACCGCTATCAGTTTAAAAAATGGTGCTTACGGAAGAAAAATTAACGTTTCTTATCTGGATGAAATCTCTTACATCATTCAGGATAGCCTAAAGACCAATATTGTAAAGTATGGCGATACCATTAATACGAAAGACTACGCAATTAAAATAGATAAGGGCCCAGCATATAAAACCGAATTTGGCAAAATTAGGCTTCAGTTTAAAAATTTATATAAAATGACAGAGGCTTATAACCTGGTTTCATTAAAAATAGTTCCGGTTGTTAAAGACGCCAATACCATTACCATTAGTTTGAACGATGTGGTCCCTCAGCGGGGAATCGATATTCTTAACGATCTGATCGAAACTTATAACATCAATAACGTTAATAATAAAAATACCATTGCCCGTAATACCATTAAATTTATCGATAATCGCCTAAAATATCTGGTTGCAGATCTTACTGGTACTGAAGAGGATGTAGAAAACTACAAACAACAAAACCGTGTTACCGATGTTAATATGGATGCGCAGATGAATGCTGCACGCTCAGGAGAGTATAATCAGTTACTGGAAACATCATCTGTACAACTGAGGATATTACGGTCAATCGAAAATTATTTCAAAGGTAAACAAAGTCAGTTTAACCTGGCTCCAAGTGCAATGGGCTTAAAAGATCCGATTTTGAATTCATTGATTTCAAAATTTAACGATTTCCAACTGGAAAGAAATAGGATGCTGCGTACCGCTAATGCAGAAAATCCTTTGGTGCTAAACCTCAACGAACAAATAGCAAGCTTAAAAACTAATATCCTGGAAAACCTGTCAAGTATTAAACAAGGTTTTGTTATTGAAAGAAATAATCTGAGTGCCAACTACTCTCAATTCGACAATAAAATTAAATCCGTACCTACTATAGAGCGTGGCTTATTAGAAAGAAGCCGTGAACAAAGCGTAAAATCGGGGTTGTATAAATATTTGCTGCAAAAAAGAGAGGAAACTGCTTTATCACTTTCTGCTACCGTACCAACTTCCCAAGTGGTAGATAAACCGGCCTACAATACTATACCCAATAGTCCTAAACAACCACTTTTATATCTGTGTGGATTCATTTTTGGCTTTTTTGTACCAGCTGGAGTAATTTATGCCAAAGGATTTTTTAATAATAAGGTACAGGATGCCAGCACTATTGAGCTAACCGGTGCCAAAATGCTTGGTGAACTTTCTCATAACCTGGATAAAAGCACCATCGTTTTTCAAAAAGACAACCGTTCTACAATATCAGAGCTGTTTAGGTACATCAGAATGAATTTAGGACTGATGTCTAACAATATCGAAAATAAAGTAATGCTGGTTACCTCTAGTATGAAAGGAGAGGGTAAAACATTCTTTAGCGTAAATCTGGCTACTACCTTAGGTATGCTTGATAAAAAAGTTGTTGTACTGGAGTTCGATCTAAGAAAGCCTGACCTCTTGAATAAAGTTGGTTTAAAGCAAACTAAGGGATTAACCGACTATTTAATTGGTGAGTCTGTGTTAGATGATATTATTAAACCTACCAGTGTTTCAGATAATATATGGGTTATTGGATGTGGCCAATCACCTGAAAATCCTGCAGAAGTAATGATGAGCCCTAAAATGGATCTATTGTTTGATGAACTAAAAGAGAGGTTCGATTATATCATTATTGATACTTCGCCGGTTGGCCAGGTGGCTGATGCCTTTAGCTTGGCAGAATATGCCGATGTAAGTATTTACCTGGTGCGTTATAACTACACCAACAAATACCAGTTGGCCATACTGAAAGATATTTGTGAAAACAATAAGCTTAAAAATCCGATGGTTGTTTTTAACGATGCCAAACGGGAGAAAAGCCAAAAATACAGCTATGGTGGTTACGGTTATGCCATGGCAAACTAAATCTACCATGTTTTAAAAGAGAATACCAATGCCCTTTACCAATAAACGTCCCCAAACGATTTAATTCTGTTTACAAACGATAAAGCCCTGATGCCTAAACTTAGTATCATTTAAGCATTAGCACCTTGTAAACAATTCTTAATTAGATTGCCCGTTTGCCCAAAAAGCAAAATAATATTTAAAAATAAAACAGTCATGTAAGTGATATAGCGAAGCTGTATCCGGTGAGCAAACAAATTTAGAATAGTGTTTAAACAGGTTAACTGTGTAAAGCGGTTAATTGGTTAATCGGAAATACTAATTAAAATTAACCGGTTTCTACAATTAAAACAATTAACCAATAATAGTCATGTAAGTGATATAGCGAAGCTGTATCAAAATCGCCTAAAAAACAAACTATAACTCATCAAAAAAAAATGGAATCTATAATTAACATCAAGCCCTCGTTCGCAAAAAAATGGTTTGTGATCTATACCCGTCCACGTTGGGAGAAAAAAGTTGACCGTTTGCTGCAAGAGCAAGGTTTTGAATCTTTTTGCCCTGTTCGTAATGTAGAAAATCAATGGGCCGATAGAAAGAAAATAGTTAGCCTGCCGCTTTTTACCGGATATGTATTTGTGAAAATAGATGAGCGTGAAGGTTACAAAATCAGGTATACACTCGGTGTTTTAAACTTTATTAATTACATGGGCAAGCCTGCAGTAGTTAGGGATAGTGAGATTGAAAAGTTGAAACACATTATGGGTACCTACAATGATGTAGATGTGGTGAGTTTAACCGGTGTTTCGAAAGGAGACCGTGTTCGGATCAGTAATGGTCTCTTCCATAATCAGGAAGGAGAGGTGATCCAGATTCAAGGCAAACATGTTTTAATGTCCTTCGATCATTTAGACTGCGCTTTAGTTACCAGAGTGCCAATAAGTAACTTAACATTAACTGTAAATACACAACAACATTATGTATAACGCTGAAGATAATCTGAAAATGACGGTAATTGGCCTTGGTTATGTTGGCTTGCCGTTGGCAGTAGAATTTGCAAAAAAATACAAGGTATTTGGCTTTGATATTAACCAGAGCAGGATAGCAGAATTAAAAGCCGGATACGACAACACACTGGAAGTTAATGAATCCGAATTGAATGAGGTTTTAACATTTGAATGCACAACTTTAAAAGGCCTGTACTGTACCAATGAAATCGAAAAATTACGCAGCTCATCGGTTTACATTGTTACAGTGCCAACGCCTGTTGATAAAAACAACAGGCCGGATTTATCACCTTTAATTAAAGCGAGTGCAGTTGTGGCTAAAGTTTTAAAGAAGGGAGATATAGTGGTTTATGAATCAACAGTATATCCTGGTGTAACTGAAGACGAATGTGTGCCCATTTTAGAAAAAGGATCTGGTTTGGTTTTCAATAAAGATTTTTTTGCTGGTTATTCTCCAGAACGCATTAATCCTGGAGATAAACAACATACCGTTGCCAATATCTTAAAAATCACATCAGGTTCTACTCCCGAAGCTGCCGAAAAAATAGATGCACTGTACCGTTCGGTAATTACTGCCGGAACTTATAAAGCTTCGTCTATTAAAGTGGCCGAAGCAGCTAAAGTGATTGAAAACGCCCAGCGAGATATCAATATTGCTTTTGTAAATGAACTGGCTATGATTTTTAATCAGATCGGCATCGATACTTCTGAGGTTTTAGCAGCAGCCGGAACCAAATGGAATTTCCTGAATTTCAAACCAGGCTTGGTTGGTGGGCATTGTATTGGCGTAGATCCATATTATTTGGCGCAAAAAGCACAGGAAGCTGGTTATCACCCTGAAATTATTTTAGCCGGACGACGTGTAAACGATGGGATGGGTAAATATGTGGCTGATCAGGTCATCAAAAAAATGATCGCTAAAAACATTCACATTGTGGGGGCAGAAGTGCTGGTGTTAGGTTTTACGTTTAAAGAAAACTGTCCTGACGTGCGAAATACCAAAGTTATTGATATTGTAAAGCGATTGGAAGAATACAAAGTTAAAGTAACCATTCACGATCCTTGGGCAAATGCCGATCAGGCCAGGCATAATTATGGCATTATCTGCGAAAATGGTTCATCAAAAACCAGAAAGTACGATGGGATTATACTGGCAGTAGCGCACGAAGCTTTTAATGATTTAAATATCACAGCATTGCGTAAACCGGAATGCGTGGTGTATGATATAAAAGCCGTATTACCACAATCTATAGAAACGGTTCGATTGTAAAGTCATGAGTTTAACATATAAAGCGCGATCGGGCATTATATGGTCGATTGGACAGCAGTTTGGTGTTAAATTCATAAACCTGTTCGTTACCGTCATATTGGCTCGCTTATTAAGCCCAGCAGAATTTGGCTTAATCGCAATGCTCTCTATTTTTATCGCTGTTGGCAATTCGTTAATGGATAGTGGCTTAACATCGTCACTCATCCGCACAAGAACTGCAGGGCAGAAGGATTTTTCTACCATATTTTTTTTTAACCTGTTTGGAAGCATCATTGTATATGTTGTTTTATTCTTTGCAGCACCGCTAATAGCTGGTTTTTACAGGCAGCCAACACTTACCAATATTGTTAGGGTTTACGGATTAACCTTTTTGATAAACGCCTTTTTTAGTATTCAGAGTACTTTATTAACTAAGGAAATGAAATTTAAACTGCAAACGGTAATTCAAATACCTGCAGTAATACTGGGCGGTTGTTTAGGTATTTACCTGGCAAAAAACGGTTATGGAACCTGGAGTTTGGTTTGGATGAGTTTGCTGAGTGCGAGTGTTTCTACCGTATTGCATTGGTTTTACTCAGATTGGCGACCACGACTGATTTTTAATAAAAAAAGTTTCAGAAAGCATTTTCATTTTGGCTACAAGATGACGCTTTCTGGTCTGCTGGACACCATTTATCAAAATTTATATACCGTTATTATAGGCCGATTTTACGCGGCAGCCCAATTGGGCTTTTACGCCAGGGCAGATAGTTTAAGTCAGTTGCCTATCGGGATTATTTCTACTGCGATCAATAAAGTTACCTATCCCATGTTTTCGAACATCAGCAATGATGATGTAAAACTCAAAATGGTATACCGAAGGTTAATGCAGCAGGTTTTATTCTGGAACGCACCCATTCTGGTATTTTTAGCGCTCATTGCACAACCTCTGATTTCGCTGCTTTTAACCGATAAATGGTTGCCTTCAGTGCCATATTTTCAAATTTTATGTATTGCGGGTATTCTGTACCCATTGCACGCATACAACTTAAATATCTTAAAGGTTAAAGGCCATAGCGGGCAGTTTTTGAAATTAGAAATTATAAAAAAGGTACTAAGCGTAATCGGGATTATCTGTGTAATTCCTTTTGGGATAATGGGGCTTTTATATTATCAGCTCTTTTTTACTCTTTTCGCCTATTATATCAATTCGATATATAGTGGAAAATTAATCAATTACCCAATTAAAGAACAGCTTCATGATATAGTACCTATTTTAATGTTATCCAGTCTGTTAGGTATAGCTTGTTATTACCTTGATGCCTGGTGTTTAACACATTATCACATCAACAATATTTTGCGTATCGCTGGCATAAGCATCATCTATGGCAGTTTTTACCTTGGCATAAGTAGCAGTATCAAACTCGCTGCACTCCTTGATTTTAAACAATTAATCCTCAAACAATGATACCTGTAACCAAACCCTTTTTGCCTAAACAGGCAGATTTTAAAAGCTATGTAAGTAGCATTTGGGCCAGACAGTGGCTCACTAATAATGGTCCTTTGGTAAATGAATTGGAGTTAAAGTTGCAACAATACTTAGATCTACCTCATTTATTATATGTTACCAATGGCACAATTGCTTTGCAACTGGCTATTCAGGCTTTAGATGTGAAAGGTGAAATTATTACCACACCGTTTTCTTTCGTGGCTACTACCAGCAGCATTGTTTGGCAGGGCTGTAAACCCGTTTTTGTGGATATTAATGAGGATACGCTGAATATAGATCCCAATAAAATTGAGGCCGCTATTACGCCAAACACGACAGCCATTTTGGCTACTCACGTTTTTGGAAATCCTTGCGATGTCGAAGCGATAGACCGGATTGCTAAGAAACACCAGCTAAAGGTGATTTATGATGCCGCTCATTGTTTTGGTACAAAATATAAGGGTAAATCTATCTTCGCTTATGGCGATGTAAGCACAACAAGCTTCCATGCCACTAAACTCTTCCATACGATTGAAGGTGGGGCAGTTTTTACTCAAAACCCTGAAATTTTAAAGAAGATGGCACTGATGCGTAATTTCGGTTACAGTGGGGTAGATACTTTTTCAGAGATCGGAACCAATGCTAAAAACTCCGAGTTTCACGCCGCTATGGGCCTTTGCAATTTAAAACATATCGATCAGATTTTAAGTAAACGCAAAGAGCTATCGCAGCATTACGAAATGCGCCTGAATAAAATTGAGGCCCAGTTTCAGGTTATTCAAGTCGATACGGAATTTAATTATGCATACTATCCTGTGATATTCCGATCCGAAGAAGTAATGCTTGATTGCATGAAACAGCTAGAGCTTGTTCAGGTGTATTGCAGGCGGTACTTCTATCCATCCTTATCGGCCTTGCCATATATAGATAAAATAAATATGCCCATTTGCGATTCTATTTCGAAACGCATCATGTGTTTGCCACTTTATCATACGTTAACCAGCGCAGATCAGGATTTAGTAGTAAGGATCATTTTAAGAACACAGAATTACCGTAAAAAACAAGTGCTTAAACTGGCCGATTATGGTACCATGGTTAATGGGAGCATT
The DNA here is from genome assembly GCF_049913135.1 of Pedobacter sp. R-06. Taxonomy (NCBI): domain Bacteria; kingdom Pseudomonadati; phylum Bacteroidota; class Sphingobacteriia; order Sphingobacteriales; family Sphingobacteriaceae; genus Pedobacter; species Pedobacter sp. R-06. Next base: position 2,214,701 of record NZ_CP183977.1, read on the forward strand.
GGCATGGTAGTTAATGGCAATTAAAAGCGTCATTTATTATGAAAGAAGATAATAATGAAGTGATGGTTAGCATTTTTTGCATCACTTATAACCATAGTAAATTTATTGCTAAAGCGCTAGATGGTTTTCTAATGCAGAAATGCAATTTTAAAACAGAAATTATCATCGGGGATGATTGTTCTACCGATGGGACGACAGAAATTATTGATGAATATGTTGCCAAACATCCCGGTAAAATTAAGCGTTTAAAAGCGCCAAAGAATATCGGTGCTACACAAAACGTAATTCGGGTTGCATTAGAAACTAAAGGTAAATACGTAGCCACATGCGATGGCGACGATTATTGGTTAGACCCATATAAACTGCAGAAACAGGTAGATTTTTTAGAAAATAATCCAGAATATGTCATGTGCTGCCATTATACACGTGAAATAAATTTTGATGATACTGAGCTGTTTTATATGGATTTTAATCCTGTTCCATTGCAGTATAGCTTTAGCGATCTGATTGTAAACAGGCAGGTAGAAACCTGTACCGCAACTATTGTTTACCGCAACATTGAAGCCATTAAAAATCTTTATAAAAACGATTGGTTTTTAAAGTGCCATGCCTGCGATAAACTGTTGAAACTCTATTGCACCTGGGTAACCGGTAAAAAAATATACGTTTTACCCGAAGTAATGAGTTGCTACAGGCGTCACCCCGGAGGTATTTGGAGCCCGGTTGCTTATATTCCATTAAAGAAGATGCAACTGAGCGATTTCTATATCATCATTAAAATTTTCACCTATACTGGTTTACAAAAAGTTAAACTTTTGAACTTCTACCTCAGAAAATACTTCCTCTTCGAAGTGAAATATAAAACCTTTGGAAACGCTTTCCAGACCATTAAAACCATTGTAAATTAATTCGAATGACTACTAAATTATGCTTCGTAATCAACAGTTTAGAAGGTGGCGGAGCTGAGCGGGTAATTAGTAATCTGGCTAATCATTTTAGTGATAAAAGATGCAGTGTTACAATGATTTGCCTTAATACAGCTCAAGTTAAATATCAGATTAATAAACAGATTAAATTTGTAAATCTGGTAGAAAGAAAAGATAGTCAGAATCTCTTAAATAGGATTAGGTATGCTTACTTAACTTTTTACAGATTGCTATCTCTGTTAAAGAAAGAAAAACCAGACTGTACCATTTGTTTTATGACATCGGCGAACGTGTGGGCAGGTTTATGTTGTATGATTTTAGGTTTGCCTTATCTGGTTTCTGAAAGAACTGCCCTAAATAGTACCATACAACAATACAACAAATTACTACAGTGGTTCATATTTCATATTTACAGAAAATCAAAAGCCATTGTGCTACCAGCTTTTGGAATGTTTAAAGGATTTAAAAGGATTAAGCAATTCGAAAAACTGAATAATTTTGAAACCATCCACAATCCGATCAATCAGTTTGTAAAACCCAATAAAGATACCGTAAACGATAAAGCATTTATACTTTCTGTTGGAAGATTAAGTCGCGAAAAAGGTTTTGATTTGCTTATTGATGCTTATAGTCATTTACGTGCGCCCGATGTTGATCTTTTAATCTCTGGTGAAGGACCTGAAAGAGAAAACCTCCAAAAGCAGATTACGGATTTAAATTTAACGGGTAAAGTTAAATTGATCGGCTTTAAATCGAACCTGCAAGATTATTATGCGCAGGCAGAGGTTTTTGTGCTCTCATCCAGAAATGAAGGTTATCCGAATGTACTGGTAGAAGCCATGGGAATGGGCTGTGCCTGTGTGGCAATGGATTGTGAGTTTGGCCCTTCAGAGATTATCGAACATGGAATTAACGGACTTCTGGTTGCTAAAGAAGATATAGTAGGACTTTCATTGTCAATTGATAAAATACTTAATAACAGAAACTTAAGAAGTAAATTTTCAGCAAAAGCAAAATCAATCAATAGAACAAATTCTATTGAACTCATTTCTGCCAATTGGGAGCAACTCATCATGTCATGATTAAAAAAATAATGTTTCTCTTTTTGTTGTTTGCCTATGTTTATGCAACAACATTCAACATCTTCATGACTGGAGTTTTCAGAATTCCGGCACCAATAGTTTTCCTGGTGCCGTTAATCTATTTCTATAGAACAGAAGAAACAGGTTTTCTATATGGCAAAGAATTATTTGTTTTCTTTATTGCCGCCCTGTTTTTTTATCTCATAGGTCAGGCAGATGTTACTGGTTTTTTTGCCTTATTAATTGTTGCCGCTTGCTTTGCCTTGTTGTTCAATTATGTTATCGGTACGAATTTAAAGCGGATGAATATCGCAGTTGGATTTTTCTTTGGTGTATTGCTGCTTTCCGGAATCATCATGTTTATCGATCACCAGTATAATATGGCGGCTATTCGTTCGCTTTTGGTACAGGAAGACGTATTGCAGGCACCAGCAGGTATATCGACTACTATTTTTACTTTCGGCTACCAGATGGCTGCTTTAACACCATTTTTAGTGATTAATGCGATACTGTTTAAAAGAAGCTGGCTAATTAACCTTCTTTTATTTGGGTTGTCGCTCTCTCTTATCTTCTTCGGTATGCAAAGGTCGGTTTTGGTCGCTTTTGCAGTTGTAACAGGATTATTTTTTTTAAGCTATTATAAAGCCAAATCCATTTTAATATTCGGAATGTTTTGCGCTGTATTTTTTATCGCGCAAAGTTCAATTGAACAATTTTCTGAGGGGAAAAAACAACAGAATATTTTAAATAAAAGTGCCGAAAATGCAAAAGGTAAAGAAGAGCGCGGCGATTTAATGGGAGAAAACATTCAAATTATAACCGAATATCCTTTTGGGCTATTGTTTTATGGGAAAACCTGGAACGATGTAGTGCAACACAATTTTGTTTACAAAAAAGGCCCCATCGTAATTACATCCCATAATGCCTATTTAATGTTTATTACTTATTTGGGGCCTTTACTGGGGGTTATTTTACTTATTTTATTATATCGAAAGGTAGGGAAGATCATTTTTTATGCCTTTCTGCATATCAAGGATAAGAAAAATGCGCTGTTAATCTGTTTAAGCTGTTCTTTTCTGGCCATATCCATCAATTCATTTTTTCATAACGAATGGCTTCTGGCAACGAGTGGTCCAACATTGTTCCTCTATTTTGCCATTCTACAACTCTCAAAAATCAAAATGGAAGATCCCATTTTGGTTGAATACAATTAACACAATTAAATTGAAGAATATGAATATCCCATTCTCTCCGCCCTTTATCGATCAATCTGTTGTTGATCAGGTATTAGAAACACTTAACGACAAATGGATTACCACAGGGCCAAAAGTAAAAGCCCTTGAATATGAAATTAAAGCGGTTACTGGAACTGATGAGGTGATTTGTGTAAACTCCTGGACATCGGGCGCTATTTTAATGTTAAAATGGTTTGGTATTAAAGCCGGCGACGAAGTAATTGTGCCTGCATATACCTATAGTGCCACGGCGTTAGCTGTGCTTCATTGCGGTGCAACTCCGGTTATGGTTGATGTGCTTGATGATTTTAATATCGATCCTGAAAAGGTTCAAGCGGCAATTACTTCAAAAACCAAAGCTATAATTGGGGTAGATATTGCTGGCTGGCCGTGTGATTATACTGCTTTAAAAGAATTGATTAACCGTGCTGATATTAAGAAAAAATTTAAATGTCAGTCAGATAAACAATCCTTGCTTAAAAGGATATTACTGATTGCGGATGCTGCCCATTCAATAGGCAGTTTATATTACGATAAACCAGCTGCACAGATGTGCGATGTAACAATATTTTCGTTCCATGCCGTTAAAAATATAACGACAGCCGAAGGAGGTGCAATCTGCTTAAATCTTCCAGGTGCATTTGATCCTCAGGAAGAATACAGCTACTTAAAAATGTATACGCTTAATGGTCAGAACAAAGATGCACTTTCTAAATCAAGAGGTGCTGGCTGGCGGTACGATATCCTGTTTCAGGGACTAAAGATCAATATGCCTGATATCTGCGCTGCAATTGGTTTAGCACAGATCAGGAAATATAATCAGGATCTTTTACCTCAGCGTAAGAAAATTGCCCGGCAATATTGTGAGGGTTTCCAGCACGAAGACTGGTTTATTGCCCCACCTTTAGTGAGTACGCAGCGCGAATCCTGTTACCATCTTTTCCCCTTGAGGGTTAAAGGTTTAACCGAGATGCAGCGGGATCAGATCATTGAAGACCTGGCATCTTTGGGGATTGCGAGCAATGTTCATTTTATCCCGATGCCAATGCTTACGCTCTTTAAAAACCTGGGTTATAAAATTGAAGATTATCCCGTGGCCTATCAGAATTATGCCTGTGAGATTTCTCTCCCAATTTATCCGCAATTAACGGATACAGAAGTAGAATTTATCATCACGTCGGTAATCAGTTGTGTGCATATTCAATTAAATAGCAATTTAGAAATTGAAGAAGGTGGCTTTTCAGGACATAAACAAATGGCAGTAGCATCATGAAAATAAATAAGAAAAGAATATTCGATGTGGTATTTGCAATTCTGTGTTTAGTATTGTTCAGCCCGCTTTTAATTCTGATTGCCATCCTAATCAAGCTCAACTCGAGAGGTCCTGTTATTTTTAAACAGATCAGAGTTGGACGGAATATGAAAGATTTTCATTTGGTGAAATTTCGGACCATGTATGTAACACAGAGCAACAATAGCTTGCTCACCATCGGGAACAGAGATAATCGCATTACAAGAATAGGTTACTGGTTGCGGAAATACAAGTTAGATGAATTGCCCCAGTTATTAAATGTTTTGAAAGGGCAGATGAGTTTTGTTGGACCAAGGCCAGAAGTTAGGAAATACGTAAATCTTTACAATGAAGAACAACGTTACGTTTTATCCGTTAAACCGGGTATTACCGATTGGGCATCGGTTGAGTTTTGCAATGAAAATGAGCTACTAAAACATGCCGAAGATCCTGAAACTTATTATATAGAAAGGATTATCCCCGCAAAAATTAAACAGAACATGAGGTATATCCATCATAACGATATCCTAACCGATTTCAAAATTATTTGGTTAACGATTAATAGGATTGTCATCAACTAAAATAATATGTACGCTCCACAAAAAACTATTAAAGAAGAAGTTAAGCTTAGAAAGAAAGTTTTCTTTATACTCAGCTCGTTAACTTCAGGTGGCTCAGAACGGGTGTTCTGGAATTTGGCCCAGGGATTTAACAAAGATAAGTTTGATGTTACCATTGTGATTCTGGATTCTACCGTGAATTGTTTCTCGATGGATTTAGATGGTGTACGTTTTATCGATTTAAAAACCAAAAAAGCTTCCAAATCCTTTTTTGCACTTTACAACGTGTTAAAAAAAGAAGAACCTTATGCGGTTTTTTCTACTACCGATCACATCAATATTTTAGTCTCACTAGTTGGCCGGTTTTTAAAAATTCCGATGCTTATTGCAAGGGCCTCCAATATTCCGCACGAACAAAGATTGTTTGAAGGATTTAAGTCGAGGTTTTACGAGTTTTTTGCCAGCGCAAGTTATCAGGGTTACAAACAGATTGTTTGCCAGTCAGAAGAAATGAAACAATCATTGATTGCTACTTATAATGTTAATCAAGAACTGATTAAGGTAATTGCCAATCCGGTATTGAAAACTAATAAGTTAAAGGAGGTGAAAACACCTGATAAAATTTATAAATTATTAGTTGTAGCCCGTTTTGCACTAGAAAAAGGTTTAGAACGACTGGTAGATATTATGGCGCATCTGCCCGAAAATTATCATCTCGATTTCGTGGGAACAGGAGTGCTGAAAGATCAGATTAGCACCAAAATTAAGAACCTTCAGCTCGACCACAGACTTAAAATTTTAGGAGAGATTAAAAACATCCATGAGGTTATGGTTCAGCATGATTTAATGGTGCTGAGTTCTTATACAGAAGGTTTTCCGAATGTGGTTTTAGAAGCACTTACCGTAGGCTTGCCAGTGGTAACCTTTAAGGTGAGCGGAATCCCGGGGTTAATTATTGATGGCTTTAATGGTTTTGTTTTAGAACAGGATGATTTGGCAGGCTTTAGGCGGCGAATTATCCAGGCCTGCACCCAAGGCCAATGGAACCCAGTTGAGATTAGGAGAAATGTATACCAGAAATGCGCGCTTGATAAAATCAGCGCTCAATATGAAGAATTAATCAGTTAAAAATCTAAAATTTTATCGCTATGTGTGGAATATACGGCACAACCATACCTTACTCAAACGGAACTATCCGTGAGAAAATGGCAAGAATCAGTTTTCGGGGACCAGATTATACAGGCGTTCAACGTTACGATCAGGTTATTTTTGCACACAATAGATTGGCAATTATCGATCTGGATGCACGCTCCAATCAGCCGTTTTCGTATATGCACCTCCATATTGTTTTTAACGGAGAAATATACAATTATAAAGACATTAGAAAAGATATGGAACGGAAAAATTACCAGTTTAACACCAGTTCCGATACTGAAGTAATATGTGCCGCTTATCTCGAATATGGTGCAGATTGTTTAACGCGCTTTAACGGGATGTTTGCTTTTGTGATTTACGACACCCATAAGAACGAGCTGTTTGGTGCCAGAGATCGCTTTGGCAAAAAACCTTTTTACTATGCGCACGATCATCTATCGTTCGAATTTGCAAGTCAACCCTCACAAATCAACATAGATCGGGATCTAAGTGTTAACGAAAAAGCTATTAGCGAATATTTAATTTGGGGTTATGTGCCAGAGCCTCAGTCTATTTATGCAGAGGTGAAACAGTTGCCTGCAGCTAACTATTTTAAATACGATCTTAAATCCCATAAGATTAAAATTACCGAATACTGGACTTTAGATTATGGCTGGAAGAACAAATTTGATGGAAGTTATGAAGAAGCTAAAGAAGCTCTAGCGCTTATTTTGGCCGATGCGGTTAAAATCAGGATGAATGCAGATGTACCATTGGGCGTATTTTTATCAGGAGGTATAGATTCTTCCTTAATTGCTGCTTTGGCCACAAAAGAAATCGACCATGTTAAAACGTTCTCTATAAAATTTAATGAAAAAGGTTTCGATGAAAGTGCTTATGCCAGTCAGGTTGCTAAACACCTAGGTACCGATCATTATACCATTGAGTGTAATTACAATGATGGTATTGAATTGATTGAAAACTTTAACCGTTTTTACGACGAGCCTTTTGCCGATTCGAGTGCTATACCTACCATGTTGCTCAGTAAAAATACCAGGAAACATGTAACTGTTGCATTAAGTGGCGATGCTGGCGACGAAGCTTTTTTAGGGTACCACCGTTACAAATGGATTAAACAGGTAAACGGTCTGTTCTATGCACCACATGGCATTCGAAAAGCATTGGCAGGCTTAATTAATCAATCGCCGAGCTATCGCCATAAATTAATTGCCATGGGCATTTCTATGGAAGACGTAGAAAAATTATATGTAAAGATGTTTGGCAACATGGAAAACTCATGGGTAAAACAACCCGATCTGGCCAAGTATAATCCATTGATGCATATTTTAACCAATCCAGCTAAACCTTTATTAGAACGGATTTCTGATTTTGATATTAAAACCTATCTAAATGGCGATATCAATACGAAAGTAGACCGTGCTTCAATGGCCTTTTCGCTTGAATCGCGTTCTCCTTTAATGGATTATCGGGTAATTGAGTTTTCTAGAAGCCTGCCAACAGCATTTAAATACGCCAATGGAAACCAAAAACGGATATTAAAAGATTTATTGTTCGATCGCGTTCCTGCGCATATGTTCGATAGGCCAAAAGCTGGCTTTACCATGCCTTTTCAGCACTGGTTCAGAAATGAATTAAAAGATTATGTGATGGATAATTTATCGGCTGATAATTTGAAAAATATTCCAGGTATCCACGTAAAAAGAACACAAGAAATTATCAATGAACATATGACTGGAAAGTGGAACAGGTATCCACAGATCTGGAAATTGCTGGTGCTCTCTCAATGGTTAATTAAAAATAAATCGACTGCAGATAAAGTTTCATTAGTAGCATAATAAGATGAATATAACAGTTAACCTCTTTAATAAAATATTCGCAGCTGATAAATGGAACATTGGTTTTGTTTATCAAACGCCTGAAGAGCTGATCAGCACAAAAAAGCTTGGTACGGCGATAAACTGGTTACAGGAAGATAATATCGATTATGCGGCTGATCCTTTTGTGGTGAGTATAAATGACGCACCAAGGATCTATTACGAAGAACTGGATTTTTGGAAAGGGAAGGGCGAGATTATGATGATTGATGGGTTCGACTTCAAAAACAAGAAGAAAGTGCAGGGCATAAAGCCCGATGCGATCCATTTATCTTATCCTTATCTCATTGAAGAGAATGGTTGTTTATACTGCATTCCGGAAACGTCAGAAGCGAAAGAAATAGCACTCTATCAGGTTGATCAGGAAAATCCAAGCCGGTTAACCAAAATAAAAGTACTGGTTAGCGGAAAAGCTTTTGTAGATAGTTCTGTTATTTATTACGAAAATAAATACTGGCTTTTTACCAGTGTATCCGGAGATCAAGATCTCCTGTACATTTATCATTCAAAAACCTTAAACGGTCAGTACACCGGGCATTACCAGAACCCTATTCCTGTAGAAAAAGAGCATTGTAGGGCTGCTGGGAGTTTATTTAAAGTTGGTAAATCACTCTATCGACCAACACAAAATCCCATTAACCACTACGGAGGCTCAATTATCATCAATGAAATTGAAACACTTAACGAAAAAGAATTTAAAACTGCCTATAAATTCGAAATATTACCAGATAAACCTTACAGCAAAGGGCTCCACAACATCAGTTTCGCCAATAACATTATTGTAATAGATGGCAAGCGGAAAGTATTGAGCTGGATAATGCCATTTAAAAAAATTGTTCGAAATTTTAAAAAAAGATAATTCACCATTCGAAATGAACACACCAGTACAAAGAATGATTTTCATTTCGTTAACCGACGCCCCCAATGGTGCTGAAAATGTGCTGCTGATGATGGCGACCGCTGTTAATGGCGAAATGTATTTTTTAAAAAAACATGCTTTTACAGGACTTAAAATTTCTGAAGGTATTCCCAAAAGATATCTTTCCAAGAAAGCAATTTTTTGGGGTTTTGTAAAACTGATACCGTTACTTCGAAAATATAAAAAGGATGATGTGGTAATGAGCACACACCCGTATCTAAATGCTTTTTTGGGTTTTTTGAAACGGATAGGGTATCTCAGATCGAAATTAATTGTACGCGAATGTACTTCTGTTTTTACCCGTTTCACCGGAATTAAAAAACGCATTTATCAAATCATTTATCGCATGGGTTATCCGGCTGTAGATTTAGTGGTTTGCCAAACTGCGATAATGAAAATTCAGCTGCTTGACCACAATAGATTTTTATTGAACCACAAAATATTGGTTCAACCTAATCCCGTCGATTTTAATAAGATCATTGCTAAATCTGTCCAGCCTTTAATTAATGGCGACGCAAAACTAGATTTTATCTGTTCTGCAGGAAGGTTGATCCCCGAAAAAGGATTTCAGGTTCTGATAAAAGCTTTTAAACTGATTAAGCACGAACATCCTAAACTTAAATTACTCGTACTGGGAGAGGGAAAAGAAAGAGCATTATTAAGCAACATTATTCAGGAAAATAATTTAAGCGATTCGGTTTTTTTAAAGGGACAGATAGATAATCCGGCCCCTTATTTTAAACAGGCCAAACTTTGCGTAGTATCATCTATAAAAGAAGGTTTTCCGAATGTGCTTTTAGAAATGATGTCGGTAAACAGCGCAGTAGTTTCTACACTTTGCGCAGGAGGCATCAGCGAAATTCCGGCTATTACCAAAGTAGAGGCAAATAATGTAGAAGCCCTTGCAGAAGCGATGGGCAAAAAATTAAAGCAAAACCAACCCCAAAATTCTGAAATGGCGATGAAATATTTGTACAGTCGCAGGCCAGAAATATTTGCTCAATCTATTTTAAACGCTTTGCAGCACCAAAACTAAGCCCAAAATATAAACAAACCATTACCGCATTTTCTGATGGGATGCTTTGCTGTATCCTAAAAAACAAACAATCAAGCCTTTTTTGAGGCCATTCTTAACTGTTTCTCAAACTTAAATTTTATGAAAATTTTAATTACCGGTACAGCCGGATTTATTGGTTTCCATTTGGCAAAACGCTTATTGGAAAGAGGAGATGTTGTTGTTGGTATTGATAACATCAACGATTATTATGATGTAAATCTAAAACACGCCCGCTTGGCTCAAACTGGTATTAACCATACCGATTTGGTTTACGGACTTCCTCAGGTAAGTGGTAGATATGAAAATTACACTTTCATAAAGTTGGATATCTGCGATAAAGAGAGTTTAGAAAACTGTTTTAAAACCTATCAGTTCGATGCGGTTTGTAATTTGGCCGCTCAGGCAGGTGTGCGTTACAGTTTAACTAATCCAGATGCCTACATAGAAGCAAACATTAAAGGTTTTTTAAATATCCTGGAGTGTAGCCGTCATTTTAAAGTTGGCCATTTATTATATGCCAGTTCTTCCAGTGTTTATGGATTAAATAAAAAAATGCCATTTTCAGCCCATGATAATGTAGACCACCCGGTTTCATTATATGCCGCTTCGAAAAAAAGCAATGAATTAATGGCACATGCTTATAGCCATTTATTTAATCTACCAACCACAGGTTTACGTTTCTTTACAGTTTATGGCCCTTGGGGCCGCCCAGATATGGCTTTGTTCTTATTTACAAAAGCAATTTTGGAAGGAAAGCCCATAGAAGTTTTTAATAACGGTGAAATGAAAAGAGATTTTACCTATGTAGATGATATTATTGAAGGTATTGTAAGGGTTTTTGATCAACCGGCACAGGCAAATCCAAACTGGAATAACCAAAACCCTGATCCAGCTACATCTGCTGCACCTTTTGCCGTATTTAATATTGGGAGAGGAGCGCCAGTTAACCTGTTAGACTTTGTTGAAGAAATTGAAAAAGAAACCGGATTAACCGCGCAAAAGATATTTATGCCCATGCAAGATGGTGATGTGGCAGAAACTTCTGCAGATATAGATGATTTAAAAAACCTGTTAAATTATGAACCATCTGTTTCAGTTCACAAAGGTGTAAAGAATTTTGTAAACTGGTTTACAACATTTTATCACCCAAATTTACAGTTGGTTCAAAAAACAACCGTTGTGGCAATTTAGTTTGTCATGACTATGTAAACTAGTTGTATAATAAATCTTATTAAACTGAATTATTAAACTGTCATTTTACTATCTGTAAGCAATTGGTTTACAGTATAGGTAATGTCGAATATTAAGCCTATTATTTAATTATCAGCGTTTTAACTGCATTTTATTAGATATACTCATTTATCGCATATAGCGTTAAGTTGTAAATTTAAAAAAAATAAAAAATGCAGAGAATGGCAAAATTGTTTAAAAAAGTGAGTTTAATTGGTTTAATGTTAACGACAATTATCTTCTTTAGTAATTGTAAAAAAAGTGTGAATGCTAATGACACATTAGCCGACAGTACAGAATTGTTTTCAAGCGATTCAACCTCAGTATTAGCCGCCACCAGTGGCAGTACAGGTAAATTAAGCCTGATAGGAGTAAAGTCTGAAGGAGGTTATGCATATAAAATTTCACAATCCATTTCTGGCGGTGACAATGCTACTTCGAAAGAACAATCGGTTTTAAGATTATTTGAAAACGGAGTAGAACTTGGCCCTGCCCATAGTGTACACGATGACATTAGGAATTTAGGTAAAGGAAGGTTTAGCCATTGGGGTACTACGGTAATATTTTCAGCATCGGATAATACAGACCCAAGAACAAACGGCCGTTCTTATACTTATGTAATGGGGGGCACCAGTGCAGCTATACCTCCGGCAGAAACGATAACTCCACCTACAAATATAACTATTAATGCTGCCTTGGTAGGTTATGCTTTGGTTAATGGTAAAACAACAGGTGGTCAGGGCGGTGTCGAAACTACAGTAACAACACTTGATCAATTAAAAGCAGCTGTTGGTGATAACATTACACGTACTATTTATGTAAGTGGTACCATTAAAGGCGCTGGTAAGGATATTGTATATGTAAAATCAAACAAATCTATTATTGGTAGATCTGGTGCTGTTATTGAAGGTGTGAATCTGTTTATTTATACGGTAAGTAACATTATAATCCAGAATATCACCTTTAAAAATTACGTAGAACAGGCAGCAGTACAAATTAAAGAAGCTGCTCACCATATCTGGGTAGATCATTGCGATTTCTCTACAGATCGTACTCATGGTTGGGAATATTGGGGTAAGGACATTACCATTACCAGAGAATCTGATTATGTAACGGTTTCCTGGAGTAAGTTTCATGATACCAACCTATCGGTACTAATTAGTGGCGGTATCGAAGGTCACGAGGCAGATAAAGGCAAATTGCACGTAACCATGCACCACAACATGTGGTATAATGTTACCGAAAGAGAACCATCAATGAATTACGGCAGTGTACACATGTTTAACAACTATCACCTTAACAACTCAGGTTACTCAATCGGTACAAGAGCAGGCGGTATAGTAAGAACAGATAATGAGTATTTCTTAAATTGTGTTAAACCATTAACTACAAAAGTGGCAAGTGATCCGGAAGGATATTTTAGCGGTATTACCACCAACATTTACGATAAATGTGGTGCAAACAATATAACGACGGCAGTTTCTACCTGGGTTCCAGAGTATGATTACAAATCATTCCTTAACGATGCGGCGAGTGTGCCTGCAATTGTTACGGCAAATGCTGGTGCCAGATAGGTAAACCAAAACCTTCATATTTTTTCTGCAATAAGCCACCTGGATAGGTGGCTTTGCAGTTTAAATTAAAATTTTGACATGATGAATATAACGAGGAAAAAGATTTTTATCGTCTGCGACTCTTCCAGATCACTGCTCGATTTTAGAGGCAAGCTGATCGAAAAAATGCAGCAACATAACCAGGTTTATGTGTTTACACCTAAAATTGAACAAGAAGCGGTTCGAAGTAAACTGAAAGAACTAAATGTGATTACCTACGAAAGTAAATTAGATGGTAGTAACGTTTCTATCTTATCCGATTTAAGGTTTATCTTTTCGTTGTATAAACTCATCAGGCAAATAAAACCTGATATTTTTTTTCCTTACACCTTTAAACCTGTTATTTATGGCTCTTTTTTAGCTAAAATATGCAAGGTTAAATTAATTGCCCCCATGCTTACCGGTTTGGGATATAACTTTACCGATAATTCTGCCAGTAATAAACTAATTGTTAAAATAACAAGATTATTATTAAAACTGAGTCTGAAACCCAATCCGCGGTTAAATATAATTTTTCAGAACAAGGACGATTCTCAACGTTTAATCGATCTGAAGATCCTGAATAAAAAACACCAGGTTTACGTGGTAAACGGATCGGGTGTAGACTTAAGTCATTATCACTATACTAAACCAAGTACCTCGCCCATAACCTTTTTAATGGTATCACGGCTTATTAATGCAAAAGGCATTAAAGAATATTACGATGCCGCTAAATTAATTAAACAACGGTTTCCACAAGCCGTTTTTAAACTCATTGGACCATACGATCTGAATATCGACGCCATTGCACCCGAGCTGTATCAAAAAATTGCGAGTGGAGATACCATTCAATATATAGGGCAGGTTGATGATGTGCGGCCAGATATTGAGCGCTCTTCGGTAATGGTACTTCCTTCTTATTACGGAGAAGGCGTTCCACGCTGTGTGCTAGAAGGAATGGCCATAGGCAGGGCTATAATTACCTGCGACTCTGTAGGATGCCGTGAAACCGTTAATAACGATCCTACGCAGGCCAATGGATTTCTTATTCCGGTTAAAGATGTTGATGCATTAGCTAATAAAATGGAATATTTTATTAATAACCGTGATGATATTATTGCTTTTGGAAACAAAGGACATGAATTTGCAAAAACAAAATTTGATGTGAATATCGTAAATGCAGAACTCTTTAAAATTATGCGTTTACAGGCTTAACCACCCTTTACACATCAAGCACTAAACTAACCAAATAAATAAACTAAACCTAAAATTGTGAACAATACATTTATTTACAAACGAGCCACTTTAGCCGACTTTAGGGAAGCTATTGATGAGTATGGATGGGTTGTATATGAAAAGGCAATCAATCAGAAATTAATTTCTGAAATAACCACAGGTTTCGAAACTTCTTATCTGTTAAGAAGAGAAATACAGGTTTTAAATGGAATTGAAGAAAATATGGAGGGAACATTACATCACTTGCTCGAGAAAGATAATTTCGCTATTGAGCTTCTGAGTAAGTTGTACTGCCACAGAGAAATCCGTGATTTTTTGGGCGGAAATTACATTCTTAATGGGATAAATGGGGTAATTAACACTAAAAACAGCAAATCCTATATCCAAAATATCCATCGCGATGTACGTACATTTTCTTCTGAATCTAAGTTTATGATTCAGATGATTATTGTGCTCGATGATTTTACCATTTTTAATGGCGCCACGCACTTTTTATCGGGCTCACATAAATTAGATATCAAACCCGAAGAAAAACACTTTAAAGCTTTCGCTAAACAGGCTATTGCCAAAAAGGGAAGTATTATATTATTCGATTCCAATATCTGGCATGCAGGAGGGATTAATTTCACCCGGAAACAGCGTAGGGCCTTAACCTTAGGTTTTACCAAACCTTACATTAAACAACAGTTCGATTATCCCAGATTTTTAGGATATGAATTTGGCGAAAAAATTGACAGCGATTTAAGGCAGATTATTGGTTACAATGCCAGGGTACCGGCCAGTTTACAGGAATATTACAGACCTGTAGAAAACAGAATGTATAAAGCAGATCAAGGGTAGGGAATAAAACGATGGAAAAAGAAACGCACTCCCCCAAAACTATTGGTGGCTACATCCCGCTCGAATTATCAAAAGGTGAAGTTTATTACCCAGATTTAATTGCACTTAACACAGGTAGAAATGCATTGGAGTATGTGTTAAGGACAAGAAAGTACTCCACCATATATCTTCCATACTACACCTGCGAGGTTTTGCTAGAACCGCTCCAAAAATTAAACGTACAGTATCACTTTTATCATATAGACGAAGATTTAGATCCGGTAATAGATTTTGAAATAGGCGAACATTGCTGCTTACTTTACACCAATTACTTCGGACTTAAAACGGAAACCGTTAAAAAGCTAACCAAAGAAATCAAGAACCTGATTATAGATAATGCCCAGGCATTTTTTTCTAAGCCGGTAAACAACTGTGACACTTTCTACTCATGCCGCAAGTTTTTCGGCGTACCAGACGGTGCTTATCTTAATATCTCTAATACATTGGGTTTAAATTTAAAACAGGATATATCAACAGATCGGTTCGCTCACCTGATTAAAAGTATTGATATCGATATTGAAGAAGGGTATGCCGATTACATAGAAAACAACAAGCAGCTGTGCAATAACGAAATCAAAAAGATGTCGGTATTAACAAGAACCATTCTTTCCAGCATCGATTACGATAAGTGTGCCGATATCAGAAGAAAGAACTTTGCTTATCTGGATGAGCAACTTGGGCAGGAAAATATTCTGAGGCTAAATTTTTCAGGAGAAGATGTGCCAATGGTTTACCCACTCCTGGCGGAAGATCCGTCTATTAAACAGCAGCTCATCAATCAAAAAATATTTATAGCCACCTATTGGCCTAATGTTTACGAATGGGCACATGTTGATAGTTATGAATATTTTCTGGCTAAACATCTTGTTTCGCTACCAATCGATCATCGCTATAGTATAGCCGATATGAAAGTAATTGTTAAAGCTCTAAAACCGCTCATATGAACACTCAGATTTACTTAAGGCCATTAACATTAAAAGATGCTGATGTGTCGTACAAATGGAGAAACGACCCTGAAGTATGGTCGTATACCAAATTTGTGTTAAAAGATCCAATTACCGCCGAGGTTGAAAAACAATGGCTATTAAACAAATTAAATCTGACCAATGAAAAACGTTTTGCCATCTGCATAAAAAACACGAATGAATACATTGGCAATATTCAGTTGCTCGATATCAGAAACGATAGTGCAGAATTTCACCTCTTTATTGGCGAAAAGAGATACTGGGGAAAGGGCATAGGCTATAACGCCTCTTTAATGTTGTTAAAATATGCCTTTTATAACCTTAACCTTAAACACATTTTCTTAGAAGTACATTCAGATAACCTGGCTGCTTATTCTATTTATAAAAAAGTAGGTTTTCAACCTGTTTCGCAGCAGGAAGATTTCATAAAAATGGTAATTAATTCCTCTGTTTTATTTACCGCAAACTGAACTATTTACTTTAAATCTACCCTAATTTAATAGCTCAAAATGAGAAAGATTATTACAATTGATGATAAACGAGAATGGTCTGCCTATGTAAGGCGTGCTTTACATTACGATTTTTATCACACCTGGTATTATCACTCCTTAGATAAAAGTGGTTTGCCCATATTATTTGTATATGAAGAAGGAGAGAATTACATTGCCTTCCCACTTTTGAAGAGGAACATCCCCGGTTCTGATTTTTTCGACTTTACATCGGTTTATGGATATACGGGGCCCATTTCAAACATGGACTTCAATGCTTTGGACGATGATTTTATGGAACGCTTTAAAAATACATTCATAGCGTTTCTTGAAACTGGTCAAAATGTAACCGTTTTTTCCAGATTGCATCCATTTTTTAATCAGGAAAGGTTAATGGAGAAGTTTTCTGGAGTATATGCCAATGGGAAAACAGTGGCTATCGATTTAACCACAACCATTGAAAGTCAACGGGCGGGTTACCGAAAAAGCGTAAAGGAAAAAATCAGGCGTTTACGAAAGCGTGATTATGAAGTCAGAATTTCTACTGACATTAATGATGCGAGCATATTTTCTGAAATATATACCGAAAATATGATCCGCATAGGCGCAAAAGACCATTACCTTTTTAATAATGCCTATTTTGTTGCGCTACTTTCTTCTGATGAATTTGATAGCAAGCTTTTTTTGGTTTATAAAGATGGGATAGCCATATCGGGCGCTATTGTAGTCTGTACAAATGAAATTATGCAGGTGCATCTTTTGGCTACCAGAACCACTTACCTCTTCGAATCGCCAGCTAAATTATTAACTGATGAAATTACTGTAATTGGCCGGCAATTGGGGTATAAATATTTTAACCTTGGTGGCGGGGTTAATTTTAAAGAAGATAGCCTTTTCGGCTGGAAGATGGGTTTCTCTAGTTTATGTTTCGAATTTAATAGCTGGCGGTATATAGCCAATAATGAATTATACAATACACTTTTAAACGAAAGATCGCTTGATCCTTTTTCGACTGTTGATTTTTTTCCACTCTATCGTAGTCCTGTTATTGTTTCATAATTAATTATTATTTCTTTTTAATAAATGGACATGTTGAATGCTACAGGTACCACTTTGCAATTAACTTTAACACAAAAGGATGATTGGGTAAAGTATATTAGCTTGGCTGCCGATTATGATTTTTATCATACTTGGCATTACCATGCTATGGCAACCAATGGAAGACCTATTTTATTTGTGTATTGCGAAGTCAATAATTTTATCGCTATCCCTTTATTGGAACGCGCAATCCAGGATACGCCTTATTACGATCTGCATTGCGTTTACGGATATTCAGGTCCGGTTTCTAACCTGAAATTTACCGATATGAGCGACAGTTTGAAAGGGAATTTTCTAAATGCTTTTTCAGCATTCTTACATAAAGGGAGTTATGTTTCTGTTTTTTCGCGGCTTCATCCTTTTTTTAATCAGAATATACTGTTACAAAAAACTGATGGCATATATGAAAATGGAAAAACGGTTGCCATTAACTTACAACAAAACATAGAAGAACAGCGGAAACAATATAGACAAACAACCAGAGATAGTATTAAGAAATGTAGAAAGTTTGGTTATGTTGCTGTTGAAGTTACTGCTCAAGAAGATATTGCCGCTTTCACGAAGCTCTATCAATCTAATATGAACCGCATCAGTGCTACTGATTTTTATCTTTTTACTGAAGAATACTTTACCAAGCTTATTCGCGCTACAGAATTCGATTGTAAGTTAATCCTGGTTTATTCGAACGATGATTTAGTTTGTGGCAGTATCATTATATGTACCAATGGTATTATAGAAGGACACCTAATTGCCACTAATGCTTATTATCTTAAAAATTCTCCAGCTAAATTTTTGGTTGATGAAATTAGTGTGTTAGGCCGCAAATGGAATATGAAATACTATCATTTAGGTGGCGGACTTGGTTTTAAAGAAGATTCGCTCTTTGAATGGAAGCTTGGTTTTTCGAATATGGTTTTAGCATACTCAAGTTGGCGTTTTATTGCCAATAAGGCTGTCTACAATCAGTTAGTCGAAAAATCGGGTAACCAAATACATACAGATGTTGACTTCTTTCCTCTTTATAGAATGATACCTCAATAAACTTTAAACAAATATTTAATGATTCTCAATTATGAAAAATTTCTTTTTTCCAGACAGAGCACACTCAAGGTGGTTAATTTTATTGATTGATCAAATGATCGTTGTATGGACATTGTTTATATCCATTGTACTAACCAATACATTAAACTACACCGACGTTTTTAACTCAGGCAATGCTGTTTATGTGACACTTTATTGTTCCATCGCTGCAGGTGTTTTCATTTCATTAAGAATACACACCGGTATTATACGTTACTCCAATACCGAAGATATTTTGAGGGTTTTCCTCGCAGTTTTTGTAACTAGTTTACTCTTCGTGAGCGTAAATAAAATACTTTCGCAACGTTTTCAATTGCTTTGGTACCAAATGGATAAAGCATTGATATTGAACTTTTTTATTTCCTCATCGTTGCTTATTCTCATGCGTATATTGGTAAAAGGTGTGTTTTTCTTTTTTAAAGAACTCAAATCGGAAACCAAAGAGAATATCCTGATCTACGGATCGGAAAAAAAAGCTATCCTGATCAAAAAAGCAATAGAACAGAATGGAGATTCTGACCTGAATATTATCGGTTTTATTGATGATAACAGAGATCGCGTTGATAAGTACCTCGAGCAGAAAAAAGTATACCACTCTTGCTCAGTAGCATTATTAAAAGAAAAACACAATATAAAAAAGATACTTTTTGCAGAAGATGCATTAAACACTTTAAACAAAAAGAAAATTATCGATATCTGTGTTAACGAGGGTATTAAAGTAATTATGGTGCCACCGTCAGATAAATGGTTGTACGGCAAGTTAGATTCGCACCAATTACGCGACCTGAAAATTGAAGATTTGCTGGAACGTGAACCGATTAAGCTCAATAAAAAGAATATCCTGAAAGATTTAAGTGGTAAATGCATTTTGGTTACAGGTGCTGCGGGCTCCATTGGATCCGAGATTGTTCGGCAGGCTTTACAGTACAATCCTAAATCGGTAATTCTATGCGATCAGGCAGAAACACCGCTTCACGATTTAAAACTCGAACTCGAAGATAACTTCCAGGATGCAAACGTGAAGATATTTATGGCCAATGTGCAGAATTTAAACCGGATCAGAACATTATTCGAACTCTATAAACCTGAAATTGTTTTCCATGCTGCGGCTTACAAACATGTTCCTATGATGGAGAATAATCCAGCTGAAGCCATTTTAACCAATGTACTGGGCACTAAAAACATGGCCGATATATCAATGGAATTTGGTGTAGAAAAGTTTGTAATGATTTCTACCGATAAAGCTGTTAAGCCAACCAATGTAATGGGAGCATCCAAACGTTTGGCCGAAATTTATATTCAGTCGCTAAACAGTCCTGAGATTATATCAACCGGCGAAATTACCACACAAGCTTCGCGCACCCGTTTTGTAACCACCCGTTTCGGAAATGTTTTGGGCTCAAATGGCTCTGTTATTCCAAGATTTAAAAGCCAGATAGAAAAAAGAGGTCCCATTACGGTAACCGATCCTGAAATTACCCGGTACTTTATGACGATTCCGGAAGCCGTTCAATTGGTAATGGAAGCCGGAGCAATGGGCAAAGGAGGAGAGATATATCTTTTCGATATGGGTAAGCCAGTTAAGATTGTCGATTTAGCTGTAAATATGATCAAATTAGCGGGTTTAACCCCTTATGTGGATGTCGATATAGTGTTTACAGGATTAAGGCCAGGAGAGAAGCTGTATGAAGAACTTTTGCTTATTGATGAAGAAATTATACCCACCCATCATCCAAAAATTAAGATATCACAAAAAGTAGCTTACAATTATTTGTACGTTAATCAGATTATTAAAGATCTGATTATACTGAATAACGATGGTAACGATCTGAATATGGTGAAGAAAATGAAAGAAATTATACCTGATTACATCAGTAATAACTCAAGATTTGAAGAGTTAGACTTATTGGTTGCCAATTAATTACCGTAAAAATACCCTATTAAAATTATTTTACTTTTGTTCGTGAAATAATTATTAAATTGCATTGAATAGTAATCGTCGTCCCAGATTGTTGATCGAATTTAAATGTTTTATTTTAAATTAAATTAACTGCTATGAGCTTAAATGTAGGCCAAGTTCTTGAGCGTGTTGTACGCAGAGACAGAATGGGGATAAGTGAATTATCCCGGAAATTGAATGTAAGTAGAAGAACTATTTACAATTGGTTTGATCAGAAAAGTCTAAACCCTGAAATTATTTGGAAAGTGGGTACCGTAATCGGTCACGATTTTTCTGTTGAATTACCCGAAACTTTTGCTAAAAACAGTAACTATATCCATGAAGCTTTTGATGCACATGCAGGGGATCAAACCAAAGGTGATGCGAATTCTGTATACTTCTGGATGAATAAATACATCAAGTTACTTGAAAAATACAATGAAATATTGAGCAATAACAACATAGACAAGAGTGTTTCTGAAACGGTTGCACATCATACTATGCCAAGAAATAACAATCGGTCTATTTCTTAAACCATTGCTGGTATTTTAATTAATCTCGAACTCGTATCTTCTCAGGGTTTACCATTCCGGTGAACACTCCCTTTTTTATAGTATCTCTCTAAAAAATTCGCCATAAGCACGCTTTATGGTGATGGATTTCTATTCACTAAAATTTCGAAATCATGAAAACAATTAACGCATTAACTCTACTGTTACCATTGTTTGCTTTTCAAGGTGTCAAAGCACAATCGCAGGTTTATGGCGGTACAGGTATTCGGTACTCAGTTGGTATCGAAACAGGTTTGGCTACTGGCTATTTGGCCAAAAAGTACGAAGCGCCGCTTGGCGTTTCCGTTCAGGCAGAATTTCCCATTACCGAAAGCATTTTATATGCTTCGGTAAATACCGGGTTTAATAACATGTTTGTATCAGGTAATTATTCACGGTTGGTTGATGATTTACAGCTTGTACCAGTTAAAGCAGGCTTAAAATATTTCTACAGAAGTAACCTTTATCTGCAATCGGAAATAGGTTTCTCCTTCCTTTTAAATAAAACAAATTGTGTTGAGGGCAAAAAAGCTGCATTTGTATACGCGCCGCAGGCAGGAATGATATTTTATCTGCACAACAATAACTATATCGATGCAGGATTACGCTATGAAAGCAATGGCAAATTCTACCACTGCGATCATACGAACAACTTTGTAGGCTTCAGAATCGCCTGGGGCTTCAGTTTATAAAACGGGTATTCCTTAGTAATCATCTTTAATAAGCTTCATAAATGAAAGCAAGTATACAATACAATACCATGAACGGATTATGGATCCTTTTTATTGATTGTAAATATGAGGATTCTCCGAAATACATTAGGATGATTACGAAAATTATAATCAAAATGTTATCAGGAACAATCATTCCCGGCAATAAGCGAAGGGTTAGATCTGGCAGGCATTACCTGATTCATGAGCATGTTGTAGAATTACACACAGACGAATGGTTTCCATTGGTGCTGGCAAGCGAAAGAAAAGAGCTATTGGAAGGCATTAAATCCATTTTTCTGGATATGAGCGGGAAAAAATAACCCGCCCAATTTATTTTATCGATCAAAAATACGGGAAGGTTGCTCCGAAAGGAGTAGCCTTTTCTTGTTTTACGGCAATTGCAATATGGCATCATACCATCTGCCATATTACCGCTAACCGATTAATATTCGATTACAACCTTACCAATAGTTTTTCCACTTTCTAGTAAGCGGTGTGCTTCTTTTAGGTTTTCTGCTGTAAATCCTTTCAGTGTGGTTTTTAACGTCGTTTTAAGCGTGCCATTGTCAAAAAGCTCGGCAAGTTTATTTAAAATATGGTGTTGCTCTTCCATATCATCGGTTTTATACATCGAACGGGTATACATCAACTCCCACGAAAAAGTAACACTTTTGTTTTTTAACTTATTCAACGCAACAGGAGTGGCTGAACCGGTAATGGAAACAATATGGCCTTGTGGTTTGATCAATTCTACTATGGCATCCCAATAGCCATTTAAATCAACAAAATCTAGTATAAAGTCTACTTCCTGATAACCTGCCGAACGTATTTCTTCAACCAGGTTTTTATGGTCTACTACCAAATCGGCTCCCATGGCCAGGCACCATTCTTTCGTTTCCGTACGCGAAGCTGTGGTAATTACCTTTAGTCCGCTTATTTTTTTTGCAAGCTGTATCGCAATTGAACCTACGCCACCGGCACCTCCAATAATAAGTATGCTTTTCCCTTTATCTTTTTGCCCGCTGATGCGGATACGGTCGTATAACGATTCCCATGCAGTAAGCGCGGTTAAGGGCATAGCAGCAGCTTCGGCATTGCTGAGTGTGCTTGGCTTTAAGCCTACAATACGTTCATCTATTAACTGATATTCGGTATTACTGCCGCTGCGTGTAAGGTCACCCGCATAATAAACCGCATCGCCAGGTTTAAAAAAAGTAACTGCTTCTCCAACAGCTTCTACTGTTCCGGTCGCATCCCATCCAATCACCTTCGGGCTTTCCAATATCGTATCTTTAGCGCTGTTCTGGCGTATCTTATAATCTACTGGATTTACACTGATTGCGTTTATCTTAACCAGTATGTCGCGTCCGCTTGGTTGTGGAGCAGTTGTTTCAAATTCAATAAAACTTTCTTCTGCCGAAATGGGTAGTGAGGTTTTAAATCCTATAGCTTTCATTGTCTTTTTATATGATTGTATAATTTTTTATGATTTCTGTAAGGCAAATATAAACCGATACTGCGTGATTATTCAGTATAAATTTGCTTTTAATTGGTAAATTTGCGCTATGGTTTAACAAAAAATGAACAAAGAAACGCTATACGAACCTTTTGAAATTGTTTATAAAAAGTTAGATGAATGTCCGAAAGAAGGGCATCAACATTTGTTTTTCGAGCTGGTATATATTTTATCGGGCACAGGAAAGCAATGCATCAATAACAATAAATTTAATTACTCTGCAGGCCATATGTTTCTCATTACGCCGGAAGATTGCCATTCGTTTGAGATCGAAACCACTACCGAATTTTTCTTCCTACGTTTTGGAAATGTATATATCCGGTCGAAAGCGTTCCGTACCGATGATGTACAGCGGATGGAATATATTCTGCAGAATGCCAGTCATCAACCAGGCTGTATCCTAAAAAACTTTTCGGATAAACCTTTTATCCGGTCGCTTATTGATGCGATGATGGCCGAATATGTAAACCGCGATCTGTATAACAAAGAGCTAATTGCAAAGATGGTAGATACGATGATTGTTGTGGTAGCCCGGAATATTGCCAAATACATGCCTGTTGCCATTAAAGAAGATACCGAAGAGAAAACCCTGGCCTTACTAAACTATATTCAGGCGAATATTTATCATCCGGAGAAATTAAGGGCCGTAAAATTGAGCAGCCAGTTTGGTATTTCTGAGAATTATTTTGGTAAGTATTTCAAGAAACATACCAACGAAACGCTTCAGCAATATATAGCAAATTTACGGATTAAACTGGTTGAGGCACGTTTGCGTTTAAGTAACATGCGGATCAATGAAATTGCCTATGAGTTGGGCTTTACAGACGAAAGCCATTTAAATAAATTTTTCAAATCGCAGAGAGGATTAAGCCTTAAAGCTTTTAGAAATTCGCTTGTGGCTTAAATACAACTTACAGTTGCTAAATAGCAACAAAAAGTAGCGTAATTACAACTATAATGATCGGTTGATTTGCTGAATCTGGCTAACAGGCCGGCTACATTTGCAATGTCGAAAGATTAAAAAAGACAGTTACATATGGATGCAAAAATGATCGGCAATAAAATTGCCGGAGCACGAAAAAAAATAAACATGTCTCAGGCCGGACTTGCCGGACATGTATTTGTAAGCCCACAGGCGGTTGGAAAATGGGAGCGGGGAGAATCAATGCCAGATATTATTACCTTAAACCAACTCGCCAAGATTCTGGATGTAGACCTCAATTATTTTTCAGCAAGCCCATCTTCTGCAAATGGTATCAGTGAAACTGAACAAGAAAAACCAGAGGTGAAAAGTTTAGCAGGTTCATCTCAGCCACAGTTGCTGACCAATTTTAGCGGGAACGATCTGGCCAAAACCGATTTTGCTGGTGTTATTGCGCATAAGCTGAAATTTAACGGGAGTAATTTACGTGGCTCAGATTTTACCGGCGCTGACCTGACGGGCAGTTCATTTCTGGGTAGCGATGCACGTGAAGCCAGTTTCCAAGGGGCAAACCTTACTGATTGCAGCCTATCGGCTACCGATCTTACGGGTGCTAATTTTGATCAGGCCATTTTGGTGCGTACAAAATTCTATGCCGTAGA
Source organism: Pedobacter sp. R-06 (assembly GCF_049913135.1). NCBI lineage: Bacteria > Pseudomonadati > Bacteroidota > Sphingobacteriia > Sphingobacteriales > Sphingobacteriaceae > Pedobacter > Pedobacter sp. R-06. Next base: position 2,239,671 of record NZ_CP183977.1, read on the forward strand.
GCTGGCCGGGGCAAAAATCAGCAACACCAGACTAACGGAGGTAAAACTCAGCAAAACCGACCTGAGAAAAACAGTTTTTGAAAACTGCATATTTGAAGGTGTAGATTTTGACTATTCTGATCTGCGCGGACTCCGTTTGGATGGACAGACTTTTACAGGGGTATTGTTTCACAATGCAGCACTTAATGAAACTACATTTAAAGGTGCGACACTTAAAAACGTATCTTTCCGTTCTACCTTTGCCCTTACGAATAAATATTACAAGGCTATTAAAACAATCTGCTTTGAAGGCGCAACGATGGATAAGCTGACCTATGCTTCACTCAAAGGTTTGGGTGCCGATTTATCGAAGGTTGACCTGGTGTAATCAATTTTTAAAAAAAAGAATTGGGATGACACAGTGTGCGGTATCGCCATTTCCTTTGCTTAACTAAAGGAAATGACGACCGGCTTTGCCAATCAAAAACCAGTTAACCCAAAAGATGTGTCCTGCTGCTACTTATAAGGTTTAACAACAGGCTCAGATTTGGTAATCTTGGTTAATTGCGTATCAAAATAAAATACAGCTTGTTGAGCAGCCTGAAAACCGAAATTATTGTTGGCCCTGAATTTATGATCCATTTTCCATCCATTAAAGAATGGTTTATAATGATCGCTTATAAATTGGGCCTTCTTCGAATAAAAGTGTGCGCTGTCGTTATACATTTTTTGGGAGTCAGAAGCTGCAAGCAACTGTTTCCACAATTTCTTTTTTTTAATTTTATCAGTAGTAGAATCTGTGCGGTAGCCAATATCGGCCACCATTCCAAAGGCAGCAGTTCCCTTATCTAAGTAAAAAGAAACACTGTCCTCAAATACTTTGTAAACAGAATCATCCCGGTAGCTCGAATATGCGCTGTCGAGTTTTCCGAATTCGCCGGCCTCATAACGATAGGTCTGGTTTTTTGGCGCTTCAAAATTGGACTTGATCAAAGCCACTGCCTTTTCTTGTGGCGTCTTTGGTACGGTATGGCAACCAGCCACAAAGAGCAGCGTGATGGCTAACAAAAGTAGGGGATCTCTTAATTTAAACAAAACGTTTTCAGTAGATGGTTGAACCCAAAAGTACAAAAAAACGATCAGGAAGTTTAGCTTTCCGAATCATGGCCATTCAAAAATTAATTAATTTAGGTACATGAAATATCTGATGTCTTTTTTCATCACTGCAGTGCTGAACATAACTGCTTCTGCACAGTCAAGCCTGTCCGCTGATGCAGAATTAGCAAGAGCAAGCCTCTACCATCTGCAGAAAGATTATGGCAAGGCAATCCAATGTTACGAAACAGCTTTTAAAGTCAGGCATCCGGATGCATCGAATGCCTATAAAGCGGCAGGAGTTTATTCTCTCAGTGGCAATGCAGAAAGATCTGAATATTACCTACAGTTGGCGTTAGATAATGGTTGGACAGAATCTCTCTGGTTAATGGTAGATCCTTATTTTGACTACCTGAAACATGTGGACCTACTAAGGTGGAGCAAAATTGTGGCGCAAGCTGTGAAGAATGAAATGGAATATGAAAAAAAATTGGGTGATCCCGCCTTAAGACGGAAGATAAATATGATGGTAATTTCAGACCAGCAACTGCGGTATAAGAAAGTACAGACTAAAGATGCAAAAGAATTAGAGAAAATTAATCAGGAGCTTGTAGCATCAGACCAAAAGAATTGGCGTGAGGCAAAAAATATCGTTGAAGCCCATGGGTGGCCTAAACTTTCAGATATCGGTAAGGATGGACAGAATAATCTTTGGCTCATTGTGCAGCATGCTGACCATGATATTTCCTTTCAAAGGACAGTCCTTGAAAAAATGAAACCATTACTTAAAAGCAAGGAAATAAATCTGGAAAACTTCGCGTTTCTTTCTGATAGGGTACTTTGCAATTTGAACTACCTTCAGGAATTCGGTACCCAGGTAAACTGGACTGCAAACGGGATGGCCAGTGGATTCCGTGATATACGCAGGGAATGGGAGGTTGACGAAAGAAGAGAAAAATTAGGATTGTCTAAGTTAGCAGATTATGCGCGTAGCTATGGATTCACCTACACAAAGCCTACAAAACAGGAGTGCGTTCGCACACGAAAACAGATCGATAAGAATATTAAAGGGCTGATTGATAGTGCGAAATCTGCGTATAAGGCTGGAGATTTTCAACAAACCTATGACAGTTATAATGCGGCATCAACTTTTGCCGACGGGATGAGCAATGAGGAGAGTCTGGAAGCCGCTGTGCTTTTTTCGGTGATAGCAAATAAAGTTCAGGTTAACCAGAAGTACAAAGATATTTCCCTAGATTTTCTCAATTTGCTCGATTTAAGGAACAAACTTGATAAAAAATCCATCCGGCAGATGCATGAATTTGACGCCATCCGTCAGGATGCAAGATGGATGAGCCTGTTTGAGGATAAATAGCCTTATGGTTAAACGTAAAAAGGGCTAGGCCTCGAATGGCTTTCATCCAACAATTTCCTTTCGGTGCTGAATTCCCCAGTCCGTCAGATTGTTGATTATGGTCTGTAGCGTTTTGCCGTGCTTGGTCAGCTCGTATTGAATGGTGACAGGATGCGTGTCTAAAACTGTTCTTTTGACCAATTTGTTTATCTCCAGTTCTTTCAATTCCTTACTGAGCATTTTATTTGAAATTCCGATAACATCATTTAAAATGTCTGAAAATCTCCGTTTATTATAATGGCATATCGATGAAATGATGTAGATTTTCCATTTTCCACTTAAAACATCCATCGAATCATGGATGGCCATCATCTCTTTTTTACGATCATTTTGATCTATTGGTTTGCACTCCATATGTTACTTTGTTACCTCTAGGTTACTGTTACTTTTTGAAACAAAGTAACTAAAATATATTAACATAGCCTAGCTTTGTTGCTTAATAATTCAATAAGCAATAAAATGAGTAGATTAAAAAACAGGGTGGCTATTGTTACCGGGGCATCAAAAGGAATAGGTGCCGCTATAGCCCGTCATTTTGCCGCAGAGGGCGCGAAAGTGGTTGTAAATTATGCATCAAGCAGAGAAGACGCCGATAAAGTTGTCAAAACGATTACAGATAACGGTGGAACTGCTATTGCTATACGGGGCGATATATCAAATCAGGCTGATGTAAGCAAGTTATTTGAAGAAACAAAAGAAGCTTTCGGTACATTGGATATCCTGGTAAATAATGCAGGCATTTACCAATACCTACCTATTGAACAAGTATCGGAGGAATCTTTTCATAAGCAGTTTAATATTAATGTTTTAGGCGCTGTCTTTACCATTCAGGCAGCTTTAAAGCTGTTCGGCGATAAGGGTGGGAATATCATCAATATCAGTTCAGGTGCGAGTAATACCCCTTTACCAACAGGGAGTGTATATTCTGCAACCAAGGCAGCATTGGATGCCGTAACCATTGCCTTATCGAAGGAGCTTAGTGGCAGAAATATCCGTATCAATTCTATTTTGCCAGGTGTTGTGGAAACAGAAGGTTCGCACAGTGCAGGATTTATTGGGAGTGAATTTGAAGCCAGATTAGTTGCCACCACACCGCTTGGACGTACCGGACAGCCGGAAGATATAGCAAAAGTGGCCGTATTTCTTGCCTCCGATGAGGCGGCATGGATCACAGGAGAGAAAATTTCAGTTTCAGGAGGTATTTACGGAATATAACAGATAACGAAAAATGAATAAGTTAAAGAATAAGGTCGCTGTTATTACCGGCGGCAACAGTGGGATTGGTTTTGGAATTGCGGAAGCTTTCAAAAATGAAGGTGCAGTGGGTGTAATTACCGGCAGAAACCAGGCTACTTTGGACCGTTCGGTCACCGAACTAGGCGAAGACTTTGTGGGTGTAGCAGGAGATGTAACCGTTAACAAAGATCTGGAAAACATCTTCAGGAAAACCATTGAGCGGTTTGGCAAGATCGATGTACTTGTAGTAAATGCCGGAGGTATTGTTGATGGTATGCCGATGGCCGCAATCAATGAAGTTACCGAGGAAAACTATGACAGTTATATGGATCTCAATCTGAAAAGCACCTATTTCACTGTCCAAAAATCCCTGCCTTACCTAAATGACGGTGCATCGGTTATCTTGATCGGATCTAGCGCTGCTCATCGGGCTGCACCTGGAATGACCATTTACGGAGCGGCAAAAGCAGCTGTAATATCGCTGGCCAAAGGTTTATCTTTGGATTTACTACCCAGAAAAATAAGGGTGAATACGCTTTCACCCGGATCTATTGATACCCCGGTTTTCGGAAAGATCGTCCCCGAAGAGCAATTGGATCAGTTGAAGCAGATGTGGATCGATATTACACCGGTTGGTAGGCAAGGATTGCCTTCGGATATCGGAAATGCTGCTGTATTTCTGGCATCTGATGATTCATCCTTTATAGTGGGTACGGAAATTCTTTCCGACGGTGGTCTCACCAATATCAGCCTGATGAAATAGGAGAGAAAAATAAGCAAACTAAAACGTGCTTTTACCAATGAACCTTCGAACGGACAGTTTGAGGGTTCATTGGTTCCTGGTTTGAATAATACCCCGGTTTTAAACTGCATTCAGGCCTTCTAAAAGAAACAGACTTCTGTTTTTAGAAAATTTCAGTCATATAAATAAAACTTAACTGAAATTAAGAAGACTTAGAATAACTTTTTAATTTAAAGACTTCCTGAATTCCAAAGGGGAAATATCAGTTTTAGCTTTAAATAATTTACTAAAAGACTGAGAATGCTCAAAGCCCAATTCATAAGCAATTTCACTTACTGAAAGCTCAGTTGTTGAGAGCTTTTCTTTGGCTTTTTCAATTAGCTTTTCGTGAATATGCTGTTGTGTGGTTTGTCCGGTTAAAGTTTTCAAAAGACTGCGCATATAGTATTGTGACATATTGAATTTGTCAGAAAGAAGCTGAACACTAGGCAAACCTTGTTCTTTGAGGTTATTACCTTCGAAATAATCTTTGAGCAGAATTTCCAGTCGTTCTAAAAATTGATGATGCGTTTTGTGGCGCGTAATAAACTGTCGCTGGTAAAATCTTTCAGAATAATTCAAAAGCGTTTCCAGCTGAGAAATAATAATGTTCTGACTGAATTTATCAATATTGGTTTGATATTCCTGCTTGATGTTATCCGTAATTTGCTGGATTTTTATTTCTTCATCTTCCGATAAAAATAATGCTTCATTGACAGAATAATCAAAGAATTCATATTTCTTGATGGTGCTTGCCAATGGCGTACTCCAAAGAAAATCCGGATGAATCATCATCATCCATCCGGACGGATTTTTGCCATTCTCTTCCCGAATAACGCTCAGTATCTGATGTGGAGCCATACAGAACATCACGCCTTCATCAAAATCGTAATCCTGCTGCCCGTATCTATATTTATGATTCATATCTCGTTTAACAGAAATCATATAAAAATCAAACATCAGACTCTGCTTTCCGCTTTCCAAAGCCGGCGCCATATCTTCAAAATTTATCACACTGATGAGCGGATGTTTTGGCTTTGGCAAGCCACGCAAAGTATGGAATTGAGAGATGGTTTTTATTCTTATTGGCGCATCATACATCAGTTTAATATTTAATCAAATTTAACGAATATAAAGTTACAGACTATTTTATCTCAAAGGAATAAACATCATTTTGTAAATCTTCCATCAAGGTTGGATGTTGAGGATTCCAACCTAATGCAGCCTTAGTTGCTTCACTTGAAGTCAGATTACTAAGCTTTGCAAAATGTGCAAACCAGCCGAAATGTTCTGCTGCTTCATCGGCTGTTAGGGAAACAACTGGAATCTGCAATTTTTGTGCAATAAAGGTTGCAATGTCTTTAAACGGAATTCCCTGTTCTGCAACTGCATGATATCTTGTTCCGCTTATGAAAGGTTTTTCCAAAGCTAACCGGTACAATTTTGCTGCATCTAGCCTGTGAACAGCAGGCCAGAAATTATTGCCTCCATTAATAATCGCAGCTTTTCTTTTTGCTTTCGCAATATGAATCGATGTCGGAACAAAACCGATTAAATCTCCTTTACCGTGAACAGAAGGAGAGAGTCTTACAACGGCAACTTTCACGCCTTTTGCGGCTATGGCATCGGCTGCATTTTCTGTTGCAATTCTGGGATGCGGATTGTTTGCGGAAAGATCTTTTTCAGTTGTGATTCCGTCTTTTGAAAAAAGTGCAGTTCCTGAAGTGATGAGAAAAGATTTGTCTGTTCCCAATAAAGCTTCACCTATTGTTTCAATCACTTTTCCATCAAGTGTACACATTTCCTCGAATCTTGTAAAATCGTGAACAAATCCTAAGTGAATCACTGCATCTGCAGCGATAGCTCCTGATTTTAAACTTTCAAAATCGTTTAAATCTCCGCGGTGTGCTTCGGCGCCGGCTGCAATCAATTTATTTACTGATTCTTCCGAACGAGCCAATCCCAAAACCTTGTGCCCATGGGCTAATAATTCCTTTACTACCGCAGTTCCTACGAAACCTGTAGCACCTGTAACAAATACTTTCATTTTGATATAATTTAATGAAGCAAAGTTCAGATTTCGTTTCTGTACTCTTGTAGCCGAAAAATGTTTTCTTGTAGCCGAAAATTTAATTATATGTCTCCTGAATTTCAAAGGAGAAATGTCAGTTTTGGCTAAACTGGGTATTTCACCGGAAATAGATCTTGGTCAATTCGATAAAACCAAAGAAGCTTTTATTATTTCCACAACTTTATGCTTCGGTTTTGTAGCGTAAAACAATCTGATATTGATTAATGGAAGATTTGTTTTCATTATCATGTTTTGATTTTATATATTTTGTAGATTTGATAGAGGATACTTTGTGCATCTACAAAACAGTCCATAATTTGTTTTATCTTTTTAAAGCATTGAATTTGAGATGGTTTTATGTTTTGATCTGAAGTTCTTATCTGCTTTGGTAATGGATCATAGCCTGCATAAAGCCCGACAGCTATAGCCCGATTTCGAACTCAAACAATATAGATAATGAGCAAATTCATAACACTGATTTTATTAATTCTGTTTTTTTCTGCAGCGCATGGACAAAAGACAGCTGCAAATAAATTAGAAGAGCTATCAATTGCAGTAAGTAACGGCGCTTATACCAACCTTGAAGGGCTTGTTATATCCAAAGACGGTAAGCGGATATATGAAAATTATTTTCATGGATTTAGCAAAGACAGTCTGCATGATACCCGTTCTGCTTTTAAGTCTGTTGCAGGAATATTAATCGGTATTGCTATTGACAAAGGATTTATTAAAAATATAAATGCAAAAGTATATTCTTTTTTTCCTGAATATAAACCTTATGGGAATTGGAATATTCTAAAAGACAGTATGACCATTGAAAATTTACTCGAGATGAAATCTGGCTTTGACTGCGAAGAATGGAACGGGGCCAAGGATTGTGAAGACGACATGCAAACTAAGCAAGACTGGATAAAATTTTGTCTTGACCTGCCCTTAAAAAACAAACCGGGGACCCGGTGGGATTATACATCAATAAATGCAATGCTATTAGGAGGCATAATTGCTCATGCTTCCCACATGACAGTTTCGGATTTTGCAGACCTTTACCTTTTCAAACCATTAGGCATTACCAACTATAGATGGACTAAAGACCCAATGGGGCACGAAACAGCAGCAGGTTCTTTCTATATTTCTACCAGAGACCTAAATAAAATAGGGCAGTTAGTATTAAACGATGGTGTTTTCAACGGTAAAAGAATAGTATCTGAAAAATGGATAAAAGTTATGACAGAAAAACGCCATAAAATTGAAGACTTTTCCAATGTGGCAATATCTAAAAACAGTATTGCAGTTCCTCAGCCCACGTATTATTCTTACACATGGTATAATGAAGAAGCAAAGACCAAAAACTTTACCTACAATATTGTTTTCGCTTCCGGAAATGGCGGACAGTATATAATGGTGGTAAAAGATTTAAACATGGTTGTATCATTTAATGGAAATAGCTATAATTCTCCAAAGTCAAAACTGCCTTTTGACATCATGATCAATTACATTTTACCTTATTTTGATCGGAAATAGTTCGCTTGTAGCAAGGCTTTGGTAATGTACGTAAACGCATACTTGTTTAGAACCGCATTGGGGTGTTTATTTCTAATAATCAATATTATTGTTATCAGCTAACTTATAAATGTTTTTTCTAGTCAAAATATAGGTTAATGTTATGCTAGCTGTCCAAACCGTTACAAGAACCGGTGACCCTAATATCCAGTAATTGCTTAAAAGCCCTTTTTGTAGCAAAGAATTTAGAATAATTAAAATTACCCAGGTATCTATCTGACCCGGGATTAATAAAAATACTAAAAACCATACAACCGGACTTTCGTTTCCAATTAGTTTAAAACATTTATAAAGTGGGTAGATGACAACAGAAAGTATTATAATAGTGCCAAGAAGCCAAGCCACATTATGATTATGTAACATTAGGTTTAATCCCCAAACTTCATCGCCACCCCCTGTCACGGACCCAAAAATTCTTGTAAAAGGTATATTTGCGAAAACCAATGAAAACCCCAGTACTTTTTGGGGGTCCTTTGGATTATTCATTAAATAGGTTCCAAGCCAGATCATCAGATAAGTGAAAATGGGGCCGGCAAACGTAGATAGTACAGAATAGGGTATTTGCTCGGAACAATTTCCGCATAAAGACCAAACGTTAAAGTCTCTGTTTCCCCAGCAGCCACAAATTAGCCTTCCTATGGTGGTATGTACTATTTCGTGAGCTTCATGCATTACAAAAGTTAATGCTAAGAATGTCAGCGCAAATGGGAGAGTCAGTTTTAATTTCATTGCTTGTCTTTAAGAGAATCAGTGTACAGTTTCAACAAAACTACTGCTGGGGAAAGAGTAAAAATTGTAAGAATGTAACCGCTAAATAAAAAGCCAGATATTTTCTTTGCTGGTATCTACCTTTTGAAAGAACGTGTTAGGGCTAATATTGGTAAACTGCTTAAAATCCTTAATAAAATGAGATTGGTCGTAAAATGAATTGTTATATGTCAATTCGGTTAAATTTTTGGATTTCCCCTGATCTGTAATTGAATTTCTAAACCTATGGATTTTCCGATATTCTATAGGCGATTTGCCTATGTTGGCTATAAATAGCTTATGCAGATACTGTCTTGAAAAATTATACTTCCGGGCAATTTCATCTATTCGTAGATCAGATTCTATATCGATCAATACATCATCAAGTATTGAAGCCTGCTTATCAAGTAATTTTGATAACCAGTATTTTTCTATTTTTTCAATTTGTTCTTTTCTGTCTGTAAGCATAAATATTTCTCTCATTTTGGCTGTAAAATCAGAGAACGGAATAAATTGACTAACCATTTTATTGATGAAAAGAGGTTTTGTATCTGCAATAAAATGATGGATTCCCAAAGGCTTAAAATAGAAGGTCATTTCATTTACCGGATTAACGTAAGATACTTCTATCGGTTTTGAATAACTGGCTACGTAATCAGCTACAATATTTTCCTCAAGGCTTGACTTTATTATCATTTTACGCTGTTCCATACAAATTTCGGTATTTTGATTTACTGAAAGAATGAAAAAATTGTTAGGAAAAGTCCAATAATGAAATGGGGCTGAATTTTGATTTTCAGAGATAAAATAATAACCCTCGATATATTTTTGCAGGGTTTTGTCTCTGGTAGTATAAAACTCAAGGTTCATATAGTATATTTATTTGCATTCTTCATATCAAGCTGCTAACGGCAAGCAGGCTCACTTGGTGACGAATATTTACCCACAAAAATGTTCAGGTTTTAATAAGAGTTCAATCATAGAACTCCATTTGAATTTAACAGCGCCTATTTGTAGGCACCTATCCAAAGGTAATAACTGATTATGTTTTACAAAACAATTTAGTACATCAATATCATCTGTGTTCACACCCACGTTGATATAGGCCTTAAAATCTTTTCGTTGATGAAGTCGTAAGTACTCATTGTTAAAAAAGTGGCAGAAAACATTAAGTTTCCGCTATTGACTATGGGTGAAAAGGAAGTGATATTGTCTTAATAAACATATATGTTGGCTTTAGCAGAGTGAAAAGAATTCGAACCCACTCATCTATATGCTATTAAGCCTGCTTTTATATCTCTCGATATTAAAATAGCCATGACTTAGCTATTTTTTTAGACATAAAAAAAATGGGCCTTAATAAGACCCATTTTTCCATTTGGCGGAAAGCGAGGGATTCGAACCCCCGGACCTGTTACAGTCAACAGTTTTCAAGACTGCCGCATTCGACCACTCTGCCAGCTTTCCGGAGGCAAAAGTACGAACTCCGGTTAAATCTGCAAACTATGAATGCTTTTTTTTTATATAAACTTGATAATTACTTAACACAGAGGGAGAAAAAATTATTTTTTCTGTATATTTTCTTCAATTGGCTCAGATTTTTTGAACAAATTAAAGGTAGGGCGGATAATCTTCACACTTCTTTTGCTTACATCAACGCTGGCATTCAGTTCAAAACCAATCAATAAAATCAAAGAATTAAGGTAAAGCCAGATCATCACAACGATTAATGTTCCGATAGAGCCGTAAACTTTGTTATATGAAGCAAAATGGTTGATGTAGAAAGAAAAGCCCCAAATAGTAAGGAAAGCTAAAATGGTAGCCAGCCAGGAACCTGCACTAAAGAAACGCCATTTTTTAGAATGTGCTGGCCCGTATCGATATAGGATAGATACCGTTAAAAAATATAAAATAGCCAGTAGTGCCCACTGGGTAAACTGTACGGCAAAGGCCAGGAAACTACCTTTAATGTGGAGTTCGTTTGTGATCTTATTCAGTAAAACTTCTCCCAGAGTCATGGCGCTGATGCAGATAATAATAGAAAAACAAATAATCGTAGTTAATACCAGTGCAATTAAGCGTTGTTTTAACCAGCCCCTGGTTTCGATAATCAATGATGATTTATTAAAAGCCTTCATTAAGTTTTTAACCCCATTGGTGGCAAAAAAAATGGCCGATAAAAAACCGAAAGATAATAAGCCCTTATTCTGGTTTTTAATAATGTCTTTCAATGTGGTTTCAAAGGCATCAAAAGCATTGTGTGGGAGTACAAGCTGTATTAAGTTTAACAGTTGATCCTGGAAACCTTTTATCGGAATAAAAGGAATTAATGTAAACAAGAAGATAATGCCAGGGAAGATAGCCAGCATAAAACTGTAAGCTAAAGATGATGACTTGTTTACCAAAGCATCTTTGCCAATTTCACGAAAGAAAAATGTGGCTACGGTATACAATGGAAGTGGACTAAAACCAGGCAAAACGCATCCTTTTGTCCATTCGATAAATCTAGAATAGAGTTTAAGATGTAATAATTGCCTATGTAACCATTCCATTGTATTTGTTATTTAAAAAACACCGATAGTTTTTGCATAAAATTTTCGGGCGGATTTGTAGGTTTATTTTTCTTCATATCAACAAAAACCAGTGTAGTGGCTCCAATGTTTATGAGTTCTTCTTTTTCGTTATACAATTCGTACTCAAAAAAGATCCTGATGCCTGGTAAGGCTTTGATGATTGTTTTTACGGTAATTTCCTGATCGTAAAGAGCAGGTTTAATATATTTGCACTTTAATTCTAAAACAGGCATCATAATTCCATCAGCTTCCATCGAGCTATAGCTCATGCCCAAACTGCGTAACATTTCTACCCGGCCTACTTCGTAGTACTGCGCATAATTGCCATAATACATATAGCCCATTTGATCGGTTTCGCCATACCGGACCCTGATTTTTGTACTGTGGCTATACATTATTTAAAAATATTTCTTTTGTTTAAAGCTTCACGATATTTCTTTGCATTGATTTCGTGCTGCGCTTTATTTTCAGCAAAGTTATGATAGCCAGAAAAATCTTCTTTGGCACACATGTAAATATAATTGTTGTTGTCGCGGTTTAGTACGGCATCAATTGCATTAATACTTGGCATCATAATCGGCCCCGGAGGTAAACCTGCATATTTATAAGTGTTGTAAAGCGATTGTACCTGTAATAATTTTCCGGTTACCCTTTTAACGGTAAAATCGTTGTTTGCAAAAATCACCGTTGGATCAGCCTGTAACAATATCCCTTTATTTAAACGGTTTAAATACAAGCCTGCTATAATGGGCATTTCTTTGTCGTAAAGGGCCTCTGCGTCAACAATAGACGCCAGCGTATATACCTGTATCGGCGTCAGGTTTAAACTTGCTGCTTTTTGCTTGCGGTCGGCTGTCCAGAATTTATCATATTCCTTGTGCATGCGTTCAAAGAAATCAACCGGCGAAATATTCCAGTACATTTCGTAAGTATTCGGAATAAACATGGCATATACATTATCCTGGTTAAAACCATATTTGCTAATCAGCGCCGTAGAATCTAAAACATTGATAAAGCTTAATGAATCGGCTTCCAGATTGCTGGCCAGATATGCAGCAAAGTTTTCTTTCTTACGGATGTTATGGAATTTCAATTTAACCGGATCCTGATTTCCGGCCTTAATTAAGTTAATTAAACTGCGGTTGGTCATCCCTTTGGTTAAACGGTAACGTCCGGGTTTAACACTCGTAGCTAAATTCATTTTTCCGGCAGCTGCGGTAAAAGAAGAGATGCTTTTTACCAGATCTTTCTTTTTAATTTCTGCGATCAAATCATCGTAGCTGCTTCCGGTTTTGATATATAGATATTTTTGATTTTCGGTAACGTTAGGGGCAAAGTAAAGCCTGTAAATATTTAACGCAAAGTAACCGGCAATTAAAATAACTACAAGCGCAATAACTATTGCCACTTTTTTGCCTGTACTCATGTTCTTTTTTTCTACTTCAGTCATCTGTAATATGATACGTGTTTATTGTTGTTTGTTAGATAGGGTAATATTAATCTTTGTGCCTATAGCCACTTTGGTTAACGAATCAACCAGCATAGGATCTTGTTTAGTAATAACAGCAGCAGCGCTATCGGTAATAGGACCATCATAAATAATGGTACCTAAACTCAGGTTCGAACCTCTTAGGCTAAATTTCGCTTCATCCATCGTTAATCCCATTAATTGCGGAATATCTACTTCTTCGTTTCCACGTCCATCGCCCAATACCAGGTTAATCCTCGAGCCAACAGGCACAATCTGTCCGACTGCTATCGGCTGACCGCCGAAAGAAGCTTCTAAAACCACATCGCGGCTTACATCTGGTTTATAAGTGGTATCTCCGAGTTTTAATCTCGAGCTCTCTATTATAGCTTGCGCTTCTCTTAAGGTCTTAAACGCTATATCAGGGAATTTTGTATTCGGTGTTTTACCTGCATTAATGGTTAAGTAAATGGTACGGTTATCTTTAACAAAAGTATTGGGATCAGGATCCTGATCAATTACAATTCCCGCAGGCTGATCCATAATAAAAACAGAATCTACTTCATATTTTAATCCGGCATCTTCGAGTTTCTTAACTGCCTGCTCAAAAGACAAGCCTTTTACCACAGGTACATTTAAGCCTTGTCCGTGTTTGGTATAATATCTTAAACTAAAAAAAGCGACCAATAGAAGCACCACAACTGTTACTATTGCAGCTAAAATATTGTTTCTAAACGATTTGGTTTTTAAATAATCTATAAATTTAGACATGAATCTTAATTTGGGTTATGCGTACAAGCTCAAATGTAACTATTTTAATGGTTGATTGAATTATAGAATCCGTTTCCTCATTCAATCATGCTCTAATTAATTCATTCGATCATTCAATAATTCTCTCCTTCAATATTATTAAAGCACAAAGATATTTATATTTTTGAGGATATATTTATATTCAATTTCTATTTATAAAAGGATTTTTAACATGAAGAAAACGATAGCATTGTTAACAGGCGGTACCACAGGCGAATGGGTTGTTTCGGTGAAAAGCGCAGCCACTATTGCTCAAAATATCGACCCTGATTTATACGATGTGTATAAGATTATGCTGACTGAAAAGGGCTGGTTTTACGAGCCTGCTGATTCTGTTAAAATTGAAATTGATAAAAATGATTTTTCCTTAACGCTTGAAGGAAGAAAAATTAAGTTCGACGGTGTTTTTATTGCTATCCATGGTTCGCCTGGTGAGGATGGGAAATTACAGGGCTATTTTGATATGTTGGGTATCCGATACACTGCCTGCGATGCACTAACTTCATCAATTACGATGAATAAAGGTTATACCAAAGCGATTGTAGAAGGCATTGATAACCTGTACACAGCAAAATCTGTTCAGATATTTAAAGGTGGCAGCTATAACTTAAATCAAATTAAGCAAGATCTAAGACTGCCTTATTTTGTTAAACCTAATAGTGGGGGCAGTAGCATTGGTATGAGTAAGGTAAAACATGCCGATGATCTGGAAAGTGCTTTAGAAAAGGCCTTTAAAGAAGATGATCAGATTTTAATTGAGGAGTTTGTTAGCGGCAGAGAGTTTTCGATTGGCATTTTTGGTGCTGAAGGAAAAATCATTGTTTTGCCAGCCACAGAAGTTATCCCGGCAAATGAATTTTTTGATTTTGAAGCCAAGTACACCCCGGGTGCAACTGAAGAAATTACACCAGGCAGAATGAATGAAGAAGAGGTGAGCCGGGTGCAACAGGTGGTAAAGGATGTATATAAGAAATTAAATTGCAAGGGAGTGGTACGTGTTGATTATTTCCTGGAAGAAGGAACCGGTAAATTTTATTTTATCGAAATCAATACCATTCCCGGGCAAACAGCAACCAGTTTTATTCCGCAACAGGTGGCGGCAATGGGGATTACATTGAAAGCGTTTTATACCCGTTTAATGAAAGAGACGTTAGGTTAGTTTTCGTAATTCTTGTGATTAGTTTCATTCCCAACTCCATAGCTATCGGGTTGATTGGGAACCACGGAGTGCTCATGAATGGCTTTGAAACAAGGGAAACTTATGAGTAATCGTAATGCAATAGGCTTTAAGATTAGCTTCGCTGAGCACTTCGTGGTTCCCGCCTGCGCGGGAATGACGACCGTTTGAGCAGATTAAACCATTATAAGCAATGATGAACTTCCAAAAACTGATTGATAAAGGTTTAAAACTCAAAAACTATCCTAAAGATTCGGTTATTTACGAGCCTGGTATGCAGCCACGTTATGTATATTTTATCAAATCGGGCGAGGTAAGAATGGTTACCGTTAGCGATGAAGGAAAGGAATTTATTCAGGGGGTTTTTAAAACGGGGCAGTATTTTGGGGAACCTGCATTATTAATCGACAGGCCTTATTTAGCTTTTACCATTACCAATAAAGATTCGCAGATTATTGCTGTAAATAAAGAAGATTTCTTTGGTTTGATTAAAAACGAACCCGATTTTAGCATGGAACTGATCCGGACGCTGAGTAACCGCCTTTTTTATAAATCGATGATGTTGGAAGAACTGGCGAGCGAAAAGGCTGAGCATCGATTGTTAACGATTATCAATTACCTCCTTGACGACATTGCTGTAGGTGAAAATTTAAAGGTAACGCGGCAGGAATTAGCTGATATGACTGGTTTAAGGGTAGAAACAGTTATCCGTGGCACTAAAATACTGGCTGAAAAAGACCTGATTAAAACCATTAAAGGAAAAATAGTAAAGGTTTAATTGGGAAAGTATTAATGAACCAATAACCAAGTTACAATAAACAATTGACCAATGAACCAGTAAGCAATTGACCAATGAACTAATAACCAAACCACCAAACATGACGCAGATCATAAATTAGTTTTTAATTTTAGCCTTACCTTTGAGGTATTAAATTAGAAGATTATGGCTGAGTTATCTAAATTTCAAGCGTTTTTACAATGTAAATGCCCACGCTGCCGCAAAGGAGATATCTTTACTGGGAGTGCTTATTCTTTCAGATTACAAAAAACAAATATTACCTGCCCACATTGCAACTTAAAATTTGAGCGTGAACCAGGGTTTTTCTACGTAGCGATGTTTGTAAGCTACGCCATGAATGTTGCAGAAATCATTACTATCGGCGTAGCATCTTATGTTTTGGGTTTGCCTTTAATTTATGAAAACCTGTGGTACTACGTAGGTTTAATCTTAACAGGTGTTTTACTGCTATCTCCAATTAATTACCGTTATTCGAGAGTTATTTTGCTTCATTACCTTACACCGGGATTGCACTATGTACCCGGAAGTGGAGATTAATAAACTATAAAGAAAAGAGGCAGTATTGTAAAACTAATTTTCCTTCAGGTTTTGTCGTGCTGTCCAAATGACTCCTACGGAGAGCTTGCCGAAATACGTAGCCAAGGTTATTTAACCTTGTCTTTCGAACAGCTCCAATAGAAAGGTCGGTCATTGCGAGGAGGAAACGACAAAGCAATCTTTCATGTTAGTAATCCTGCCATAAAAGATTGCTTCGCCGGCTGAAAATAGCCTTCTCGCATCCGATAGCTATCGGATGATGATATCCCGAGGTTATCATTCTCTTAAAGCCATGTTGATTCTTATGCAATTAATTATCCCTTAAAATGACAATCAATATTTAGAACACAACTCTTTAAGCTATTTCTTCATTGGATGCTGAACATATTCAGATAGTCTCACCACCTTTCCATTTTTCAATTTAATATCGTTAAATAAAGCTATTGTATCTGTTTTGCCATCTTTTGTTGTAGAAACCTGGTTGTACCACAGGCTTACCCATTCTTCACTTTTATCTTTGTTTACAACCGATTCCATGTCTTGCATGTCGATTTTAAAGCCCTTCATTTTTTCGAATTCGCCCTGTAATTCTTTCAGGAGCTGAGATTTTGTCCCTTTAAATTTGTAGCCATCCAGGTCTAAGGCCACACTGTCTGCAAGCACCTTGCTCATACTGGCTGTATCTAAATTTTCGAATGTTTTAATAAGGGTCATTGCGGTTACCGCATTTTTGGTATCGGGGTTCATTTCCCAGTTTTGCACCTGTTTAATAGTATAGGGATACTTGGTGCTATCTGCAACTGCTGCCATATCAGTAGTTTTAGCTTCCTTATTTAGACATGCTGCAAAAAGTAAGGTCGCCATGATCAGGGGTGATAATTTCTTCATGATAATTAGTTTATTGGTTTGATTAAATATAACTAATTACTTGAATATTAATTGAATGTGTACAGTTTTTGTTCGTGGGTTTACATACAGTAGACAAGTTAAATAAATTAACTTACAGCGCGTTTTCGTTTTTTAAAGCCAAGGATTAAATTAATGATGGGTAGCACTTGGACAAATATAAATCCTAGCCCAAAGCCAGCGAGTTGAGTATTGAATCGTTTGAAATATGTCAATGAACCTTCATTGGTTAATTCAACTACGGCAAGCGACTTTGTGAAACTATACTGGGTATACAAATAAGCAAGAAGCAATAAGATAGACAATAGGATGTGAAGCCAATTCAAAATGTTCCAGACCAGATACGGCGATAATAATTTATAAAATAAAGCTAAAATGAATAAAAGTATGCTCCAGAATCTTATAAACTGAATATTCGTCATCACATAATAGGTGTCGTGAAAATTGATATCCAGGTTTGATACAGGGATAAAAAATGAAACTATCAGAATAAGGGTAGCAAGTAAAACCAGAAAGTTATAGGTTTTGAAAATTATTTTCATTTGTTAGCGCATTGATTTAAAGTTATGTTATCGTCCTCGTTTGCAATGTGGATGGAAGTGAAGGACCATTTTATCGCCATTTAACTGCTCATTTCGCATTCTAAAATGCAGATCTTGCCAGCCCTCATTACAAGCGGTACTATTTTAAGTTTCTGTATAGTTCAAAGATTTCTCCTCCGAAGGAGTTCCTTTGGAGCACTGCGGCCGAAATGACGATTGAAATTAATTATTTATAGTACTGTTAATACAATCTACCAAAGCCTTTACTTTTATTTCTGAGGTGAGTTCGTATCGATATTCGTCCTCAATACTGCCCATTTTGGTTTCCGTGTTTCTGAATTCCATTTTACTTGGCACGAATTCCTTTGCCGAAGCATGAAATTGAGTGGCACCCGTTTGATCGATAAGGTTTTTGATATTGTTTTCATTTATACCCGCGCCAGGCATGATGGTAATCCGGCCATTGGCCTTTTTTACAAGCTGTGTTAGTTTTTCTACCCCCAGAATTGCAGAAGATGCACCTCCAGAGGTAAGCACCCTTTTTATGTTGAGTGCGATTAAATCTTCCAATGCCTGATCCATATCGTTACTCATATCAAATGCCCTGTGGAAAGCCACCTCCATAGGCTTGGCCAGCTCAATCAGTTCAGCGCACCTTTCTTTGTCGATAGTGCCATCTGCTTTAAGTATTCCGGTAACTATCCCTTCGCAATTTAATGATCTGCAGATTTTTATATCTTCTTTCATTAACTCAAACTCGATTTCGGAATACAAAAAATCGCCTCCGCGCGGACGGATAATTGGCCAAACTTCGATGGATAGGTTTTTCTTAGCCAAGGCAATTTGAGCATAACTTGGTGTTGTACCACCTTCTGCCAGGTTATCGCAAAACTCCACTCTTTTCGCTCCGCCATTTTGCGCAGCCAATGCCGATTGATAAGAATTAGCGCATACCTCTAAACAACCAATTGCCACTTCACTCATTATATTAGATTTAGTTAATTTATTATTCTTGTGGTCCTGCCGGCCCTAAAACCACCCATCCTTTTGGAGATTTGTAGGTGTTAAGCAACTGTACTGATTTTCCACCATCTGGATACCAGCATACTTCTGTGATTACCCAATGCGTTTCATCAACCTTTTTGCGTTCTGGGAAAGCATTTTGGACAGTAGAAAAATCAGGGAAGCCATGTTCTTCTATATTATTGATGAAAGATAGTTTGAGCACTTCGGCGGTTTCGTCAATAATATCCTGGTCAATCTCCATCTTCATCACAGAAAGTAAAGATTTAGCTTCTTCAAAAAAGTCCTTACAGGCTATTGCAGCATCAATATCTTTATTGTTGTAGGCTTTTTCGATCGCCAGAATCGCACCTTCTGGTGTTTCGAGATTGGCTTTGAAATGATCAACACCCTCATCAATATATAAACCTATGCTGTTATCAAATGCGGCTTTCTCTTTTTCTGCAATGCCATCTCGAATAGCGCGTATGGTATAACCGCCAATTAACCTTCCGTTTTCAATAATCATCCAATCTGAGATCAAATCGCGCTTTATGCCAATTTTTTGATTAAATTTTACGGAACGAATGTTTACCGGTTCGTTTCCAACAGTGCCAAATAAGTTCCCTTCATCATCAAAATGTGGATCTGTTAACCAGATATGTTCGCCTTCATCACCATCGGTAATGAGTACTTTAATAGAAAAATAGTTTTGATAAGGTTGTTGGTTTTTTAAACTTTCTTCGAAATACCAAAGGGTTAAATTGGCTTTTTCGATCGCCCAGTTCATCCGTTCATCTTCACTCGGTACATAAACCATATCTGGCTCACCCTCGCGTTCGGCAACATTTTTCTTTCCGAAAATTTTAGATAATAATCCCATTTACCGTTTCATTTTTGTTAATCGTTTGGGAAAATTCAACATATTAATAATAGCTTTTACCTTTGATTAAAAGATCTTGTTTTTCTGCATTGCAAACGGCATAGCTAAAACCCTTCTGAATGGCATAGGCGCCATATTCACCTTTTTTGTTGATGGCTAAAAATCCTACCTGTATGTTTTTGGCAGTTTCGGGTTTCTTTTTAATGATACGCATTACCGCTTCTTTGCAGGCGGCTTCAGGGGTATAACCCTGACGCATTAATTCTACAACTAAAAATGATCCAACATTTCTCACTACCTCTTCACCTACACCTGTTGAGGTTGCACCACCAACTTCATTATCTACATAAAGGCCAGCGCCAATAATCGGACTATCGCCAATTCTTCCATGTAATTTATAAGCCATACCGCTGGTGGTACAGGCACCGGAAATATTTCCTTTAGCATCAATAGCAAGCATACCAATGGTATCGTGGTTGTATTGGTTTCCAGGAAGTTTTTGTGGCGCAGCTTTCTGGTAGAGCTTATTTTCGATGTTCATTACAGGTGCATATTTCGCCGTTTTTAACCATTCTTTCCAGGCTTTTTCACTTGTAGGGGTAAGTAGGTTTTCTTTTTTAAAACCCTGCTCTAACGCAAATTGTAGAGCACCATCACCCGCCAACATCACATGCGGTGTTTTTTCCATCACCTTACGTGCCACTGAGATGGGGTGTTTAATATGTTCGAGTGCTAAAACGGCGCCGCAGTTACCGAGTTCGTCCATAATGCAGGCGTCGAGGGTAACGTGGCCATCACGATCTGGTAAACCGCCATATCCAACCGATTGGTTGTTTTCATCAGCCTCTGGTACCCAAACACCCTGTTCTACGGCATCTAAAGCCCGTCCTCCAGTTGATAACACTTTCCATGCATCAGCATTGGCCGCAATTCCAAAATCCCAGGTAGAAATTACAATCGGGAAATTTTCTGCTTTTGTTTCTTTATGCGGAATTACATTGGCGATACTACTTTTATCAATGGCCAGCAATCCGGCCGATAGGGCAGACGCTTTTATAAATTTGCGGCGGTTAAACATGTGTGTGGTTATTGTTTGTAATGGTTAAGTGTTTAAATCGTTTAACTGGTTAATTGATGAATTGAGCATATTTTTCAATTGTTATATTGTTGAAACAATTGCTCCAGTTTGATTATTGTAATTTGAATATTGGTTATTATTAACTAATAGTAAACCGATCTGCATCCTTTAAAAACGGAAACTGTCTTCTGATTTTAACCAGTTCTTCGTAATTGATACTGAATGTATATAAATCTTCGTCTTCCGGTTTATAATAAACGGTATTACCGTAAGGATCTAAACACATGGATAATCCGCTGTGGTAAATCTGGTTTCCGTCATGCCCAACGCGGTTTACGGCAATAACATAACTTTGGTTTTCTATTGCCCTGGCCGGAATCAATGCTTTCCAATGTGCCGATCGTTTATCAGGCCAGTTGGCAACTAAAAGTAAGATATCGTATTCCTGATCTACATTGCGTAACCAGACCGGAAAACGTAAATCGTAACAAATGGCCAATCTGATTTTCCAGCCTTTAAGTTCTACAATAAGTTTTTCTTTACCAGGGCTAAAGTGCTGATCTTCATCACCCATGCCAAAAAGATGGCGTTTGTCGTAATGCTGGTTTTTGCCATCTGGTTCCATCCAGATCAAGCGGTTAAAATATTGGTTGTTTTCTTTTATTATGATGCTTCCTGTAATTACGCAATTATACTGATGTGCCATTTTTTGCATCCACTGCATCGTTTTTCCACCCATTTCTTCGGCTAAGGCTTCAGAATTCATGCTAAAACCTGTGTTAAACATTTCGGGTAAAATAATTATATCGGTTTTCTCCCTTACACCCATCGATAATCTAAGTGCCAGATTCAAAAGGTTTTTCTCAATGTTTTCCCAAAAAAGATAGGCCTGAAAGACAGTTACTTTCAGATTTTCTATTTGAGTGTAAACAGGTGCTTCCATTGTATATAGGTTTAGTCTGGTTAAACGTTTTTTAATTTCTCGGCCGCTAAGGCAAGTGTAGCGTTTTCTTTAGCAAAGCAGAACCTGATAATTTTATGGTCGGTTGCTTTCTGGTAAAATGCAGAAACCGGAATGGTAGCCACGCCAAACTCCTTGATCAGTCTCATGCTAAAATCGGTATCTTTTTCATCGCTGATGCTGCTGTAACTTGCGCACTGGAAATATGAACCGTTGCAAGGCAAAAGTTTAAAACGGCTTTCGGCCAAAAGGCTTCTAAAATAATCTCTTTTCTGTTGAAAGAATGTGCCTATTTCAGTGTAATTTTTTGGTTCTTTAATATAATCGGCAATGGCTTGCTGCATGGGACTATTAACGCTGAAAACATTAAATTGGTGTACCTTCCTAAATTCTTTGGTTAATTTCTCTGGTGCTAAACAATAACCGAGTTTCCAGCCGGTAGCATGTAAGAGCTTACCAAACGAAGCTACAATGAAACTTCTTTGCTTTAATTCAGGGTAAAGCATTACACTTTGGTGTTTTTGTTCATCATAAATTAAATGTTCATAAACTTCGTCGCTCAGGATTAAAATATCGGTGCCTGTAATCAGTTTAATAAGCGATTTCATATCATCCGACGATAAAATACTACCTGTTGGATTTTGTGGCGTATTTAAGATGATCATTCTGGTTTTGGCCGTAAATAATTTCTTAACCATATCCCAGTCAATGGCATAGCTCGGCGGGGCAAGCTCATAGGTTTTAACCAGGCCTCCTAAAAGTTTAATGGTAGGTGCATAACTGTCGTAGGCTGGCTCGAAAATGATAACTTCGTCACCTGCATTGATAATGGCGGCCAATGCTGTAAAAATAGCTTGCGTTCCACCTGCCGTAACTGTAATTTCTGTTTCAGGATTATACTTTACGTTATATAATTTTTCTACTTTCTCTGCAATGGTTTCTTTTAAAAAAGTAGAACCAGGCATTGGTGCATATTGATTAAAACCATCTTGCATGGCTTTATTTACCAATTCAACTAATTTTGGATCGCAGGCATAATCAGGAAATCCCTGAGAAAGATTAATGGCATTGTGTTCTGCGGCAAGTTTACTCATCACCGAAAAAATGGTCGTACTTACGCCAGGAAGTTTAGATTGTATATTAAGCATCTTATAAGCGAAAATAGGAAAAAAAAGCTTAAAGCGTAAAAACCCATGCCAAAAGCCCCGCTACTTGGTCGGGCGATTGCAATTGTACATGATTAAAACTTTTTCAGGATCATTAAACCCTCGTACTAAATTAACGTCAATAAACAACACATTAAAAGGGTAGTTATGAACGAATTTTAGACCGAGGAATTTTGTATTATTTCAAATATATTTCTGCTTATTTAAAATTATTCCAGATAAACCCCTTTCTTTGCAATTAAAATCTCAATTATCCATTAAATATGAAGTTTAAACACTTAACAGCTGCCATTTTACTGGTAATAAGTGCATCTGCATTTGTTAGCCCTAAAAAAACTTTAAGAACATTTGTTTCCAACTACGAAAATGTATTGGGTACATCATTAGAATTAAAATTTAAAACAACCAGCCAGGCCGATGCAGATTTAGCCGAAACGCGTGCATTAAACGAAATAGATAGGCTTGATGATATTTTAAGTGCTTATAAAGCGAACAGCGAGTTTAGTAGATGGATGAGCAAGGGTAAACAAACCACCAAAGTTTCGTCAGAATTGTTTGAGGTTTTAAAGCAGTTTGAAAATTATAAAGTGTTAACCAATGGCGCGCTCGATGCATCGGCTAAAGTAATAGGTGATGTTTGGAAAAAAGCAGCTGCCGAAAACCGTTTACCATCCGCTGAAGCATTACAACATGCAGTTACGCTGGTTAAACAAAAACATTACATCTTAAACGAACAGGATAAAACGGTTACACGTTTGGATAATGCACCATTGGCATTAAATTCTTTTGCAAAAAGTTATATCATTAATAAAGCCGCTGAGAAAGCTGTTCAAAGTCCTGGAATTGAAAACGTGGTTGTGAATATTGGTGGCGATATGGTAATTAAAGGAAACCAGCCAGAAGCTATCGAAATAGCAAACCCTAAAGCTGATGCCGAAAACGATGCCGCCTTAACAACAATCAAAGTTTCGAACATGGCCGTGGCAACCAGTGGTAATTACCGCAGAGGTTTTAATGTAAATGGAAAATGGTATTCACATATTGTTGATCCACGTACAGGAAAGCCTGCTTCAGAAATAATCAGTGCAACAGTTATTGGTTCTGACGCAAGTGAAGCAGGCGCTTTAGCTACTTCTTTTAATGTACTTTCTATTGCCGAGATTGAGGCATTGACTGCAACTAGAAACGATATAGCGTACTTGTTAATCACTAAAGATGGTAAAGAAATTAGAAGTAAAGAATGGGCTAATTACGAGCTTGCTTTAAGTAAGCCAGCTACTGTTTTAGAAAAAGCCAGCAAAGCGGATAAACTTTGGAATACTAAATATGAGTTGGTGGTAAACTTAGAAATTGCCAATATAGAATCTACAGATGGTAAACGTGTCCGTCGCCCGTTTGTGGCCGTATGGATCGAAGATGCAGCAAAAACCCCTGTGCGTAATCTGGCTATTTGGTATAACAAACCACGTTGGTTGCCAGATTTAAAATCATGGAACCGTGCCAATGGCGATGAGTTTAAAAAAGGAGCGGAGGGAAAACTGAGTTCAACGAGTTCTGCAACACGCGGCCCTGGTAAATATAGTTTATCATGGGATGGAAAAGACGATAATGGGAAATTGGTAAAAGCAGGTGTTTACACCGTTTTTATTGAAGTTGCCCGCGAGCATGGAACTTATCAGGTAATTGCGAAAGAAATGAAATTTACAGGCTCAGCACAAAAAGTAGAATTAACGCCAAATACAGAACTAACATCAGCATCTCTTGACTACAGAAAAATCGGAACCGCAAAAAAATAAGATAACAGCGGCACCTAGCGGCCTGGGGAAAAAACAGGTTAAAAAAGATAGCGGAAAAGGTAAGGGTAAAAAGCGTTTAGCGGGCTTATCACGCTGGTTGCACATTTATTTATCGATGGTGAGTTTTACGATTCTGTTATTTTTTGCAGTATCGGGCTTAACCTTAAATCATGCAGATTGGTTTACTTCCGGTAAGGAAGTGGTTACTAAAGACTCCGGAACACTAAACTTGAAATGGGTAAACCAACCTGATACCAATAAGATCAATAAGTTGCAAATCGTTGAGTTTTTTAGAACTAAACATGAGGTTAAAGGTGCATTGAGCGATTTCAGGATGGACGACAGAGAACTGAGTTTAACCTTTAATGGCCCTGGCTACCTTGCCGATTCTTTTATTGATCGTGAAACGGGTAAATACGAATTAACAACAACCAGGTTTGGCGCTGTGGCTGTGATTAACGATTTGCACAAAGGAAGAGATTCTGGTAAGGCCTGGTCGTGGATTATCGATATTTCCGCAGTGCTGATGGCCTTGGTGTCTATCTCCGGAATTATCTTAATCTGTTTTATCAAAAAGAAACGATTAAGCGGCTTCATCATCGCGGCAGTAGGTACAATTGTTTGCTATTTAATTTACAAGTTATTTGTACCATAGCTTAACCACAAAGACACTGAGGGCATTTAGATTGTTTCTATGTGTCATTAGTGTCTTTGCGGTAAAATATTAATGCGCTGCAACAGCAGCATCAGACGATGCCTCCACTACGGTGGTGATAAACCTTCTGCCGATTAGTAAACAGCCTAAAGCAATAAATGCAGCTGCCGTCATTACCAAAGGCATAGGCACAACCGAGTGTTCGCTAAATAAACTTACCATTACTGAGGCCAGCGCACCTAATCCCATTTGCAAGGCACCCATTAAGGCCGATGCACTACCCGCATTTTTGGTAAATGGAGCGAGCGACAAGGCAGCAGCATTTGGGTTAATTAAACCTAGGCAGGCCAAAAACAAGGCGATGAAGCCTATGGTAGAATATAAATTTAACCAGTTATTTAAGGCGAAAACCAAAAAGATTAAACTGAAGATGCATTGTGCAATAAGTGCATAGGTTATAATATTTTTACTGGTAAACCATTTTAATATCAGGCTATTTACCTGGCTTGAACCAATAAATGATACAGAAAGCAGTGCGAAAATCCATCCATAACCTGTTTTACTTACCTCATAAATTTTCATAAATACCTGGGGCGATGACGATACATAGGCAAATAAACCCGAAAAGGTAATCGAACTGATCAACGCATAAGTATAAAATTGAGGTTCTTTTAAAACGGTAAAGAAATTGGTTAAAATAGGCTTTGGTTTTAAAGAGTAATTCGGATCGGGTTTATAACTCTCCGGTAGCTTGAAAATTGAAGCCAGAAGCATTAAAACTGCCATCAATCCTAAAAATACAAACACATATTTCCAGCCCAGGGCCGAAATTAGGTAGCCTCCAGCCGTTGGGGCGAGCATAGGTGAAACCGCGATCACCAGCATTAAGGAAGCAAATACTTTCGGGCTTTCTTCTACTGAAAATAGATCCCGCACCATAGCAACCGAAGCAACCGCAGTGGCACAGCTTCCAATAGCCTGTACAAAACGCAAAACAATTAATTGGTTAACATCAGTTACAGCCAAGCAAAGAAAAGAGGAAAGAATATAAAGTGCTAAACCAAAATATAATGGTTTCTTTCTTCCAAATTTATCTAACAGTGGTCCGTACAATAACTGGCCGGCAGAAATCCCGATAAAAAAACTTGATAGTGATAAGGCTACCGTTGATTCATTACTGCTTAAATCCTTTGCAATATCAACAAAACCAGGTAGATACATGTCGATAGAGAAAGGGCCGAGTGCCGCTAATGATCCTAAAATGAGTATGAGATAGAAGTGTTGTTTTTTAGCCATGAAGATTACCAGATTTTGATTCCGCAAAGATTGGGAGATTTAATTTGTTAACCTATTTTTACAGTCGAACGATTGTAAAAATCATATTTTTAGTCAAAATCAATTATACAATAGGGCGGATGCGTAATCTTTGTGTTATCTCTGTTAAAAATACGATGATTGCTATGCTAAATCTGCTATTTATTTCTAGATTTATAGTCTATGACTTTTAAGACAAAAGAAAGCCGTTTACTACTCATCCTGGGTAGCTTTTTTGTAGCAAACGCTATATTATCAGAATTTATTGGAGTTAAATTGTTCAGTGTTGAAGAAACGCTGGGCTTTAAAAAGTTCGATATAAACTTATTGGGTGTTCCGCATTTATCTTTTGTAATGTCGGCGGGAGTATTAACCTGGCCGATTATTTTTATCATGACGGATATTATCAATGAATATTTTGGTGTTAAACAGGTTCGATTCTTGTCTATTCTCACCGCCATATTAATTGCATTTGCCTTTCTTGTGGTTTGGGGGTCGATGCATTTAACCGCTGCCGATTTCTGGGTGCATCAGAATATAAACGGAGAGGACCTCAATATGAATAATGCATTTTCGGGGATATTCGGTCAAGGGATGTGGATCATTGTAGGATCGATTACAGCCTTTATCATCGGGCAAATGGTTGATGTATTGATATTCCATAAAATAAAAAGAATAACAGGGGAGCGGGCACTTTGGTTACGCGCTACGGGCTCTACTTTAGTCTCTCAGTTTATTGACAGTTTTGTGGTCATTTTTATCGCATTTTATATTAATCCACAATATCATTACAGCTGGCAACAGGTTTTTGCCATTGGTTTAGTAGGATATACCTATAAATTTGTTGTGGCTATTTTAATGACCCCGATTTTATATATCGTACACGCCATAATTGATGGTTACTTAGGAAAAGACCTCGCACATAAGCTGATCAAAATGGCTGGAAGGGGATAAATATTTAAAACAATAATAACCAAATTAATACATCCCATTTATGAGAAACATTTTAATGCTTTTTGCTGTGCTTTCATTATTTTCTTGCGTGAACAAAGATGGAAGCAAAAAAGATTCTGATCTTGATATTCAGGGTACCTGGCAATTATTATCGGCTACAACCATCGAAAATGGAACAAGCCAAACAACAGATTATTCTGGCAAACTGAAAATGATCAAGATGTTTAATCACACGCATTTTGCATTTTTAAAACATAGCCTTAATCCTAAAGATACCAGCAGTTTTGATGCTGGCGGAGGAAGCTTTGTATTAGATAAAGACGATTATACCGAGCATTTGGAATATTATAAAAACAAAGATTGGGAAGGCAAGACTTTTAAGTTTAAACTCGCCATCCATAAAGATACTTTGATTCAGAAAGGCATTGAGAAGGTAGAAAAAGCAGGGGTAGACCGGATGATAATCGAAAAATACATTAAGGTAAAGTAATAAACGCAAAAGGTCGGACTCGCTCCGACCTTTGTGCTTAACAACAAAACAAATAAAAAAATTAACCTTAAAAATAAATTATAGGCTTGCCAATTCCTGGGCAAAAACATTTTCACTCAATTGCTCTTGTTTGTAAATCTGTCTGCCAGTATAGGCCACAAAAACAGACTCTTCCAGAAGCAAGTCGCGGTTCTTAATTAAACTTTCTAGCTTAACTGTTCCAACCACATATTTATAGCTGCTTGCAGCATAACGTTCGCTGATATTATCAAAATCCAATAAAGTGATCAGATCTTCATCCGCATAACGTAAGTAAATTTCCAATAAAATTTCTTCGGTATGTTTTACGCCGTTTTCTGAGTGGTATTTTTTGTACTCGTAACGATAGTCGTAACGCAAAGCCGCAATATCAGAGAGTACAGCAGCACCTGTAGGGTGGCCACCAGCACCTTTACCATAGAAAAACTGTTTATCTGCAAAAGCCGCCTGAACTGCAACTGCATTGTACTCGTTTTCTACGTTGTAAAGGAAATCATCTTTAGCTACCAGTTTCGGCAATACGTAAGTCACGATATCTTTGGTGTTCACTTTACGTGCCGTAGGAACCAGTTTAATTTTAAAGTTTTTCTCACGGGCATATTTAATGTCGTGCTTAGAAAGGTTCTGTATACCGATGTTTAAAATGGCATCAGGGTTTACAAATAAACCATATGCATGTGCTGTAGCAATAGCCAGTTTATATTTCGGATCGTAACCTCCCACATCCAAAATCGGATCGGTTTCTGCGAAACCTAATTCCTGTGCTTCTTTTAATGCTGCGTCGTAACTTTGGTTCTCATTAAATATCTTCGACAGTATGTAATTAGATGAACCATTAAAAATTCCGCTCAAAGCATGGAATAGTTCATTGTCGTAATATTCTTCCAGGTTACGGATAATTGGAATACTGCCACAAACGGCTCCTTCGTACAATAAAGAAGTACCATGCTCTTGTTGTAAATCCACCAGCTCTTTTAAGTGTGTGGCGATCATTTTTTTATTGGCAGAAACTACATTTTTACCGTTTTTTAATGCGGTAGTTACAATTTCGTAAGCAGCATCGGCATCATTAATTAATTCTACAATGGTATTGATCTCTGTATTGTTCAGTATTTCGTTGCGATCAGTAGTAAACAGATCCTTATTAAGGGTACGCTTCTTTCTTGGGTCTTTTATTGCAATTTTAATGATCTCCAGGTTCAGGTTCTGGCTTTGGATAATATCCAATAAACCTTGTCCTACAACACCGAAGCCAAATAAACCGATTTTTAAATTTTTACTCATTTTTTAAAGTGATTACACAGATAGGTGGATTACACCGATTAACTGCGTGTTATATTATTTTTTGTTGATTTTTATTGTGCAAATTTTAACGATTCTCGTTGTTCAGGCACTAAACCCTAAACCTTCTACCTCCCTAAGCAGTATGCTGCAATTTGATTATTTTTTTATTCCGGCTTTCCTTAATAAAGTTTCCGATCACGTTAGTCAGGGCATCTGTTTCGATTAAAAATCCATCGTGACCATAATCTGAATGTAAGGCGCTAAATTCTGCTCCTGGGATATGATCGGCCAGGTATTTTTGCTCCGATAAAGGAAACAAAACATCATTTTCTATTCCGATTACCAGAGTATTTGCTGTAATTAGGCTTAGTGCATCAGCAATGCTTTTGCGGTTACGGCCCACATTGTGACTGTCCATTGCTTTGGTTAAATAATAATAACTGTAAGCGTTAAAACGGTTGATCAGTTTTTCTCCCTGATAATTCTGATAAGAAGATGACCTGAAATTGTCTGTCTTATCATTTACACTTTCTACCTGTGTACTGCCGTAAGCACTGTAGGTTCTATAACTTAAAAGTGCAATACTACGGGCTGTTTTTAAACCTTTACTGCCACCGTTTGGTTGGTTGGCATAAAAAGTTCTATCGGTAGTAATGGCCAAACGCTGACTTTCGTTAAAAGCTATTCCCCATGGAGAATGTGCTGCATTGGTGGCAATCAAGATCAGGTTTTCGATTTTATTCGGCTCCGAAATACTCCATTCAACAGCTTGTTGCCCACCTAAAGAACCGCCTATTAATAATTTAATATAATCAATACCTAAATGCGCAGCCAATAATTGGTGTGCCGATACTAAATCGCGGATGGTAAACTGCGGAAATGAAAGGTAATAAGGTAAACCTGTTACCGGATTGGTACTCAATGGGTTTGTGCTGCCGTAATGCGAGCCTAAAACATTAGCGCAAACAACATAATGCTCTTCCGGATTGAATAAAGCATTTTCACCGAACAAACCTTCCCACCATTCAAAAACATCAGCATTGGCGGTAAGTGCATGGCAAACCCAAATCACATTGTCTTTATTTGCATTTAATTTGCCATAAGTTTGATAAGCAATTTGCAGGTTACGGATCTTCTTTCCGCTCTCTAATTTAAACTGTTTGTTATAGCTATATGTTGACGCAAAATTCCCCGAAGTGGATTTTACATTGTCGTTTTTACTGTTATGCATCTTGTAATGTTGTTGTTGTTAAAAAGCCCCTAAGGGGTTTGGGTTTAGGCTTGTAAATGCTCTGCCGGAACTGTAGCATTGATGGTTGCAAATGCCTGTTCGAAATCGGCTTTAATATCATCAATATGCTCAATGCCTACCGAAACCCTCAGTGCATTCGGTTTTACCCCTGCAGCTAACTGTTCTGTTTCGCTTAATTGCTGGTGTGTTGTGGCAGATGGCTGAATGATCAGCGTTTTTGCATCACCCACATTGGCCAGGTGGGATACCAGTTTTAAGTTATCGATTACCTGTGTTGCATTTTCTTTGCTTCCGGTTAATTCGAAAGATAAAACTGCACCAAAGCCATTACTTAAATATTTTTTGGCCAGGTTATTATATTTACTGCTGGCTAAGCCTGGGTACTGAACTTCTTTAACTAATGGATGGTTTTCTAACCAGGTTGCTAATTCTAATGCATTATCTACATGGCGTTGAACGCGGAGCGATAAAGTTTCTAATCCTTGTAATAAAAGAAAAGAATTGAAAGGCGATAGGGCAGGTCCCAGATCTCTTAATCCTTCCACACGGGCACGGATGATAAACTGGATGTTGCCAAATGGTCCGCCGATACCAAAAACATCGCTGAAAACCAAACCATGATAACCTTCTGAGGGCTCAGAGAATTGGGGGAATTTTCCATTGCCCCAGTTGTAATTTCCGCCGTCAACTATAACACCGCCAATACTTGTTCCATGCCCGCCGATCCATTTCGTTGCAGATTCTACAACAATATTGGCG
The DNA here is from genome assembly GCF_049913135.1 of Pedobacter sp. R-06. Taxonomy (NCBI): domain Bacteria; kingdom Pseudomonadati; phylum Bacteroidota; class Sphingobacteriia; order Sphingobacteriales; family Sphingobacteriaceae; genus Pedobacter; species Pedobacter sp. R-06. The sequence continues at coordinate 2,270,999 of NZ_CP183977.1, forward strand.
CCATGTTCCAATGGTTTAAACAAATAACCTCCTGCACCAAAAGTATTGTCAACCACTAAAGGTAGATCGTATTTTTTTGCAATTGCGGCAATTTTTTCGAAATCAGGTACACTAAATGCCGGGTTGCCAATGGTTTCGAGATAGATTGCTTTGGTTTTATCAGTAATTTTGCTTTCAAATTCTTCAGGTACATCTGGATTTGCAAAATCGACATGAATACCCAAGCGCTTAAAAGCTACTTTGAATTGATTATAGGTTCCTCCGTAAATGTGAGATGAAGAAACGATGCTATCCCCAGCCTCCAATATATTATTTAACGCTATAAATTGAGCGGCTTGTCCCGATGCCACCGCCAAAGCAGCTACACCACCCTCTAAAGCTGCAATACGTTTTTCGAAAACATCATTGGTAGGATTCATAATCCTGGTGTAGATATTGCCAAACTCTTTTAGTGCAAATAAATTAGCCCCATGTTCGGCATTTTTAAATCCATAAGAAGTGGTTTGATAAATAGGAACAGCTCTTGATCCTGTTGTTGGATCTATTTCCTGGCCAGCGTGTAATTGTAAAGTTTCAAATTTATATGATGTTGACATAATTTCTATTTTTTTTAGTTGATGTGATTAGATAGCAGAAATTAGGATAATCCTAAAACCTAGCAGGGCGTATCCCGATTTCCCGGGACCTTCCAATTTGAAAGAAACAAAAAAGGAAGATTTTTAAATTACTGTATGCAACAGCACATACAAGTAAACGCACGCATATCGCAACAAATAAAAGAAATAGAAGCTTGTCCTACCTGCTTAAGGTTTGCACTGGGTTCGCTTAGCGATTGAAGATTTAATGTTTTCATCAGTTCTAATTTATATCTCCAAATAACACCATGTTATCCGGTCAGGAATTGGCACCTTCTCTTTCTGAGGGTTGCCAGTGGGTCATCGAGCCAGTCTCTCGCCACTTCTTTATAAATCAACCCGTGAAGATTGACTTTTATTTAGCTATCTGCCAAATAATATTCCAAATGTCTGAATTTAATTTTAATCCACAAAATAAAATTTTGAAATTACGTTAACTCATTGAAAATGAATTCTGTATTTTTATGGTGCGATGACAATCTGAAATTTTAATACTGAATTAACGCTTAAAATTCTAAGTTTGTGATACCTATCTAAATTAATTATGATGAGAAATGCAAAATCCCTATGTTTAGGCCTGTTATTTACTATAGCTTGTTTAAATAATGTAAACGCTCAATTCGGAGGCTTAAAAGATAAATTACTAAAAGTAGGCACTGCTCAGGGTGCTAAAGCATTAGGTGTAGACAAGTTTTTAAAGCAACCTGCTGCCATTACCACTAATTTTGAAGACGTAAACAGAGAAGGCGAAAAACTGCCTGATTTTATTAATTCATTAAATTTAAAAGCCCAGCCATTGTATTTACTGCCTAAAAATCCAGAGGGTGGTTTTGTGCTTTGCGAGGGGCTTTACGAAATGACCAATAAAAGCTATTGTTTAAAAGCAGGAACTTTCGCGCCGTCAAAAGGTGATGGTTACATGTTTGCTCCGGTTTTAGGCCCGAAGGAAGAAATTGTGGTTTCTATACTCAAAAGTGCAGAGAAACATCCTGATGTAGACCAGCACGATATTCAGGCTTTACTCTGGACAATCATTGCAAGAACAAAATTTGCCGATTTTAACGGACAGGTTAAAGTAACGGCCATTAAATTGTTAACACCGAAACAACTTACTCAATTGGAAGGTGGTGCTTTAGGTGTTCTGCCTTTCGATGTAATGGAGAAGGCTAAAGATCAGTTACCATCAGGGGTGAGGGCTGTTTTTGAAGCAGAAAATAATATCCGTCAACTAGTGTCGTCCGGAAATTATACTTATGCCGACATGGAGAAATATGCTATTATAGCGGGCATGGCACCACCAAGAAGCGATGTGCCAAGTGGTATCTGGACTAAACACCCTGACGGTTATTATGTGCGTTATTTTCCTTCTGGTTATTCGATTACCAGGGTGCAGGTTTATGTACCAAAAGAATTATTGGCCGGCGGTACAAAATTAATATACGATGCTGCAGGCGACATTGCCTGCCCGGCTAATACGGGATCGCAACGTTTGGCGCAGACAAATGAGCCACTGGAGGCAAATTATTCGTTGAAGTTGACCACGATTTGTAATCCTAAATAAGATATATAATCCTATAAGGTTTTAAAAACCTTATAGGATTTCTTCTTTACCCCAGCGCCTGCGCTAAATCGGCAATAATATCGTCTACATGCTCCAAGCCTACAGAAATACGGAGTAAATTTTTTGGCGTTTTACTATCAGGGCCTTCCACCGAATAACGGTGCTCAATTAAACTTTCTACACCTCCTAAACTCGTCGCTTGCGCAAATAACTGAACCTTATTTGCCACTTTGTGAGCTGCTTCAACATCTCCTTTAACCAGGAACGACATCATTCCACCAAAATCTTTCATTTGTTTCTTTGCAATTTCATGCTGTGGGTGACTTTCCAAACCTGGATAAAAAACAGCTTCAACATTTGGATGTCCGTTTAAATAGTCAGCTATAATTTTTCCGTTTTCGCAGTGACCTTTCATGCGGTAAGCCAGTGTTTTAATGCTTCTGGTTAGTAGAAAACAATCAAAGGGAGAAGGAACAGATCCACCAGTTTGTTGAATATTTTTGATTTTCTCCCACAACTCATCTTTTTTTGCTGTTACTAAAATCCCGCCGAGCACATCACTATGACCGCCCAGGTATTTGGTACTGCTATGCATTACAATATCAGCACCTAACAAAATCGGATTTTGTAAAATAGGCGAAGCAAAGGTACTGTCGCAGGCCATTGTAATGTTTTTGGTTTTAGCTATTTTGGCAATTTCTTCGATATCGGTAACCTTTAATAGTGGGTTAGATGGGGTTTCCGTCCAGATCAATCTGGTGTTAGGTTTAATGCTCGATTGTATCAGGTTTAAATCAGTCTGATCAATAAAATCAAATTCCAGACTATCGTTAAAGATTGTAAGTAATTGCTTTTTAATACCCCAATACATATCATCAGGAGCAATAATGTGGCTACCAGGTTTCAAGGCCTGGAACAAAACCATACCACAGGTATTGCCCGAAGAAAAAGCAGCAGCATCTTCGCCATATTCTAATTTGGCTACAGTGTTTTCTAAAGCAGACCGGTTTGGATTGCTTACCCTGCTATACATGTGCCCTCCCGGATAACCTCCATCTTCGTCGCGAAAAAAAGTTGTAGATAGGTTAATAGGCAGGGTAACATCGCCGGTAGTGCTTTTTACAAGATTAGAAGCGTGAATAGCAAGGGTTTCGGGTTTCATGATAATTGATTTTGATCGAAGTGATATTGGTATGCAATTTAATAATTTGGTGCTAATTTAAGGTTCGTAATGGTTTTGGCAAGATTTATGTAACAAGTTTGACGAAATTAAATTAAACAAAAATGAAAAGATTATTTATAGCTATCGCAATAGCATGTTCTACTTTAGTAATGTTACAAAGTTGTAATACTGCAAAAAGAGTAACTGCAGGTGTAACAGGTAGCAGAGGTACAGTTGTTCGCGAATGGGTAGTGAGTAATGTAGCTTTAGAAGGACTGCCTGATGGCGCTGTTCAAGGTTTATTTGGAGAGAAATCTTACAAATGTTTCCAGGGAAGTACATGGAACTTAACCAATAGCGGTAATGGTTCTTACACTTTACCTGCATCAAGTGCCTGTGGTTCGGTAATGCAGACTATTTTCTGGTCGGCAGCACCTAAAGATCAAACCTTCCAGTTTAAGAAAATATTTGAAGGTGATAAAGCTAAAAACGTAACAGAAGGTTACCGTTTAATATTAACTGATCTTTCTAGCACACAAATGATTTTGAAATCGCCAATCGAATTTGGTGGCAAAACGGCTAACATCGTTTTAACGTTTGTACCTGCAGCAAGATAGTTAGATAAAAATATCAACCTGTGAAAAACATTTAAAGCACTTCTGAAAAGAGGTGCTTTTTTTGTAACCATACTAACTTGTTTAATTCTATATAGTCGTCATTCGGGCGGAGCGCAGTCGAGAATCACGAAATGCTCAGCGAAGCTAAATCTATAAAGATAGATCTCTCCATTCCACTGCGTTCCAGTCGAGATGACGATTTTCGTCGTAGTTTTTTCTTGATATGTTACTCTGAGCGGAGTCGAAGAGTTAATAGCGTTCTACCTCATATAAAAAGCCTAATCTGTGTTTATCTGTCCCTGATCTGTGGTTAATTACAGCGATTGCTATCTTAAAATCGATGTTGTTACAAGAAAATGATTTTCAAATCGGCTCATTATTGTATTTTTGTTCAAAATAAATTAGGAATGAATACAACTGAGCAAGTTGAAAAAATATTAGCTGATACCAATTTATCAACTGAATTACAAAACATAGCACACAAAGTCCTTCACGGAGAACGCATTACCTTTGATGAAGGCGTTTACCTGTACGAACATGCAGAACTGGGTTATCTTGGTATTCTGGCAAATTTTATCCGCGAACAGAAACACGGTGATAAAACTTATTTCAATCGGAATTTCCATTTAGAACCGACCAATCTTTGCGTTTACGACTGCAAATTTTGCTCGTACTCCCGTTTAATCAAACAAAAAGAAGAAGGCTGGGCCTTAACGATGGAGCAGATGCTCGATATCGTTAAAAAATATGATGGCGAACCTGTAACCGAAGTGCATATTGTAGGTGGGGTACTTCCGCAATACGATGTGGCCTTTTATTCTGCTTTATTTACTGCTATTAAACAGCATCGTCCTGATTTGCATGTAAAGGCATTAACGCCTGTGGAGTATCATTATATCTTTAAGAAAGCCAAAATCGATTATGCAACAGGTATGCGTTTGATGAAAGAAGCCGGATTAGAATCGATACCAGGTGGAGGGGCAGAGATTTTTCACCCTGAAATCAGAGAACAGATTGCTAAAGATAAATGTACCGGCCAGCAATGGTTGGATATACATGAAGAATGGCACAAACTTGGTATGCGTAGTAATGCCACTATGCTTTATGGTCATATCGAAAAATATTGGCATCGGGTAGATCATATGGAGAAATTACGTGAATTGCAGGATCGCACAGGTGGTTTCCAGACTTTTATTCCACTAAAATTCAGAAATCAACATAATCAGATGAGTAATGTGCCTGAATCTTCAGTGATTGAAGACCTAAGGAATTACGCCATCGCCCGTATTTATATGGATAACTTCGATCATATTAAAGCCTATTGGGCAATGATCAGTCGCGAAACAGCTCAGTTATCCTTAAATTATGGCGTTGATGATATTGACGGTACCCTGGATGATACCACCAAAATATATTCAATGGCCGGTGCTGAGGAACAAACACCTGCAATGAGTACCAAAGAACTGGTGAATCTGATTAAACAAGTGGGTAGAAAAGCAATAGAACGCGATACATTATATAACGTGGTTACCGATTTCGAACATGTAGTTTTCGAAGAAGAAAAGAAACCTCAATATTATAAGCTACCGGTAGTAAATTAGGATTATTATGATGATGGGATTTTAAGATCTTTTCGCAAAGTCCAAAAAAAATAATAAATAAGAAAGATTAATCCTGCAATCTTATAACCCTAAAAATCCAATTTAAATGGTCAAAGAAATATACATCATACGCCACGGCGAAACGGAACTTAACAGACAAGGCATAGTACAGGGCAGAGGTATAAATTCTGACTTAAATGATTTAGGCAGGGCACAGGCAGAAGCGTTTTATCAAACCTATAAAAATGTCCCTTTTGATAAGATTTACACGTCGGATTTAAAACGTACCTGGCAAACTGTTCAGAAGTTTATTGATTCGGGATTACCCTGGGAAAAACTTTCGGGTTTAGACGAATTGGCCTGGGGCGTTTGGGAAGGAAAACCGAATACAGAAGATGCACGTGATGCTTTCCGAGAGATGTTACAGAGTTGGCAGGATGGTAATTATACAGCACATTTCGAGGGTGGCGAAAGTGTGCAGGATGTTTACGAACGTTTAAAACAACCCATGGAAGTTTTGATGAGCAGACCTGAGGAAAAAACGGTTTTACTTTGCATGCACGGTAGAGCGATGCGCGTTTTCTTGTGTTTATTGTTAGGCAAACCGCTGAGCGAAATGACTGAATTTCCACATCAAAATACGGTGCTTTATAAGATGGGTTTTGAAGATGGAAAATTTACAGTGCTTGAATTTAATAGTGCGGTTCATTTGGATGGTTTAATAGTTGAATAACTTCCACAGTTCGTCATCCTGATTCGATAGCTATCGGATTGTTTCAGGATCTGTTGGAACGATAACAGGAATTTTTGTAACGGTTCGTGAGGACACGAAACATAGCGGGTAAATAGCCTTCGAAAATGGAAAATTTACCGTGCCCGAATTTAACAATGCCGCTCATTTAGACGGTTTAGTAATTGAATAAACGCTTAACGCCAAACGCGAAGCGCAAAAACATAACACCTTGAATAAGATTAAAATATCGGCTGTTGCCTATACCAATACCAAAGCTTTTATATACGGATTAGCACATTCGGACATTATAAATAAAATAGATTTAAGTTTAGATATTCCTTCAGATTGCGCAGCTAAAGTGATTAATGGTCAGGTTGATATCGGTTTAATGCCGGTGGCAGCTATTCCCTTGGTTCCCAATGCGAATATTGTAGCTGATTATTGTATCGGAAGTGATGGAGGTGTAAATTCTGTATTCATTTTTAGTGAAGTTCCTGCCCAGGAAATTAAAACGGTAAGACTGGATACCCACTCACGTACATCGAATAATTTAGCCAAAGTATTGCTTAAGTTCCATTGGAAAAAGGAAGTGGTGTTCACTACTGACCCTGCTGTAAAAACTGATGCTTTTGTTTTAATCGGCGATAGAACCTTTGGTAAAAAAGAAGATTTTGCTTATGCTTACGATATGGGCGAGGAATGGAAAAACTTTACCGGATTACCATTTATGTATGCTGCCTGGGTGGCCAATAAAGAAATTTCGCAGGAATTTAAGGATGAATTTAATGCCGCCTTAAAATTTGGTTTAACGCATAGAAAAGAAGTTTTGCAGGAATTGCCTGAAGTGTCGAATTTCGACCTGGAAGATTACCTGTACCACAAACTTCAATTTGAGGTTACTGATGATAGAAAGAAAGCTTTAAAGCTGTTTTTGGGATATATAGAGCAGCTAGAGAAAGTTAGTTTATAATAAAAAAGCAATCTATCTAAGATTGCTTTTTTATTCTTATCGTCATGCTGAACTTGTTTCAGCAACTTAATTGCCAACTAAGAATGTCCATTTTAATTCTTTTGTGTATTCAATTGAGTCTATAAAATAGATATTGCTTTAATATTTTACTTTGGTAGGTCTTATAAGCATGTCTTTTTTGGCAATTATCACAAGCACAGTCGTCTGCTGGATGTACACAATGACAGCCCTTTTCACAACCAGCTGGATGTCTATTGTATAACATAGTTATTTCCCATTGATTTGGTACAGGCGTTCTCCAATCCATATCCTTCATTATTATTATAAATGATTAGTCGTCAACAGACTCAAATTTATGGAGTCTATATCTTAGTGAGTTTTCATCTTTCCAGCCACTTTTTCGAGTGTGCTTTTCAGCTTGGTTAAAGCACCTGTAATGGCCAAATCGTAGGTATTGCCCATATTGGTAACAGCTATCGGATCTTTTCCGGTAATTCTGGCCTCTAATAAACATCTTTTATCGTCTAAGCCATCTTTACTGCCATTCTCATCAGATAAATGGACCTCCAGACGAGTAATTAAATCGCTATATCTGCTCAAACCTTCATTTAACTGTGTTTGAATTTTTTCATCGTATTCCTGGTGTATGGTTAAGTTTTTGTCGGTATTCAATTGGATCGTCATAATTATAATATTAGGTTAAATTTATATTAAGATTAACATATAAGCAGGTGAATTGTTTCTATCGGTTAACTGGTTCATCGCATAAATTGGTTAACTATTTAGGTGCCAGAGCTATTATGCAACTGGGTTAAAACAGCCCCTTGTACCTAAACCTGATAGGAGCGAGCATCCCGATTTTTTCATCGGGATAAAGCGGATAGCAGGACTACACCACCCGAAAGGCACAGAACCTTTCATTTCCAAATAATGGTTAACTGTTTAAATTGTATAAATCGGTTAATTGTTGAAGAAAGAAACTATTATGCAACCGGGTTAAAACAGACCCTTGTACCTAAACCTGGTAGGAGCGGGCATCCTGATTTTTTCATCGGGATAAAGCGGATAGCAGGACTATACCAACTGAAATGCACAACACCCTTCATTTCCAAATAATGGTTAACTGTTTAAATTGTATAAACCGGTTAACTGTTGAAGAAAGAAAACTATGTGCAACTGGGTTAAAACAGCCCCTTGTACCTAAACCTGATAGGAGCGAGCATCCCGATTTTATCATCGGGATAAAGCGGATAGCAGGACTACACCAACCGAAAAGCAGAGAACCTTTCATTTCCAAATAATGGTTAACTGTTTAAATTGTATAAACCGGTTAACTGTTAAAAAAATAAAACCATTATACAACTGGGTTAAAACAGACCCTTGTACCTAAACCTGATAGGAGCGGGCATCCCGATTTTTTCATCGGGATAAAGCGGATAGCAGGACTACACCAGCCGAAAAGCACAGAACCCTTCATTTTCTAATTATGGTTAATTGGTTAAACTGTATAAATTGGTTAATTGAAGAGAACTGGTTAACTGGGATGCCTCTCAAATAGCAGATTTAAACATTTAAGCGCTTAAACAAACTAACAATCTTTTAACTTTTCAACAAAACAGCTGTAAAATGCTTATTCGTGTTATCTTTATGGCTTTTGTAAATTAATTTCAGTTTTGGCTAAAGACACGAATAAAGAAACCCCGTTAATGCAGCAATACAACGCGATTAAAGCGAAGTATCCGGGCGCACTTTTACTATTTAGGGTTGGCGATTTTTATGAAACCTTTGGCGAAGATGCCATTAAAACGGCACAGATATTAGGCATCGTATTAACCAGAAGAGGTACTGGGCCCAATGGCGGTGCTTTAGAACTGGCTGGTTTTCCGCATCACTCGCTAGATAATTATTTATCCAAACTGGTGCGGGCAGGACAACGCGTAGCCATTTGCGACCAGCTGGAAGATCCTAAAACCACAAAAACCATTGTTAAACGTGGTGTAACAGAATTGGTTACACCTGGAGTAGCTTACGGTGATAATATTGTAAACCAAAAATCGAACAATTTTCTTGCCTGTGTTTTCTTTGATAAAACACAACTGGGCGTTTCATTTTTAGATATATCGACAGGTGAATTTTTAATTGCACAGGGCAACAGCGATTATATTGATAAACTTTTACAAGGCTTTAAGCCAACAGAAGTTATTTTTCAGAAATCGAAACGACAGGTATTTACCGAGAACTTCGGCGACCGTTTTTACACTTTTGGTTTAGACGAATGGCCTTTTACTACTGATTTCGGAAATGAAACCCTGATGAAACACTTTGAGGTTTCCTCGTTAAAAGGTTTTGGTGTAGAGCGTTTACAGAGCGGAATTGTTGCTGCTGGTGTTATTCTACACTATTTAGGTGAAACCGAGCACCGTAATCTACAACATATCAGTTCGATCGGTCGCATTGAAGAAGACCGTTACATGTGGTTAGACCGTTTCACCATCCGTAACCTGGAATTGGTGAATTCGCCTAACGATAACGCCGTAACCTTGTTCGATATTCTGGATCATACCTGTACCCCAATGGGTGCACGTTTGCTGCAGAAGTGGATCATTATGCCATTAAAAGAATTGAAACCAATCCAGGAACGACTTGGAATGGTAGAGTATTTTGTTAAAAATGAAGAATTACAAGGCGAATTTCTAAATAACATTAAACAGATTGGCGATTTAGAACGACTCATTTCTAAAGTAGGCCTCCAGCGTGTTGGCCCAAGGGAATTGGTTGCTTTAAAACGTGCACTTTACCATATTGAAGCAGTTAAAAAACTGGCTGCCGATTCTAAAAACCCTTTCCTGATTAAAATAGCAGATCAGTTAAATCCGTGTTTGGCTATCAGGGAGAGAATTGAGAGGGAATTACAACCCGAACCACCAGCATTGCTGATTAAAGGGAATGTAATTGCCGACGGAATTGATGAAGATTTAGACCGCTTGCGTAAAATAGCTTTTGGAGGTAAAGATTATCTGGTTCAGATACAAAAACGCGAAGCAGAGGCAACGGGAATACCGTCGCTAAAAATTGCCTTTAATAACGTTTTTGGTTATTATTTGGAAGTTACCCATACCCATAAAGATAAAGTACCAGCGGGTTGGATCCGTAAACAAACGCTGGTAAATGCCGAACGTTACATTACACCAGAGCTTAAAGAATACGAAGATCAGATTTTAGGTGCAGAAGAGAAGATACAGGCGATCGAAATCCGTTTGTACAACGAATTGATGTACGAAACTGCCAGTTACATTAAGCCGATCCAACTCGATTCGTTTTTAATTGCACAGCTTGATTGTTTATTGTGTTTCGCACAGTTAGCGGCCAAAAACCACTATAACAAGCCAAAAGTTACCGAAAATAAAGTGCTCGATATTAAAGGTGGCCGCCACCCGGTAATTGAGAAACAACTGCCTGTGGGAGAGGAATACATCACTAATGATGTTTACCTAGATACAGAAAGTCAGCAGATCATTATGATTACCGGACCCAACATGGCGGGTAAATCGGCCATTTTAAGGCAAACTGCACTGATTGTACTGATGGCGCAAATGGGTTCTTTTGTTCCTGCTAAAGATGCGGAAGTAGGTATCGTAGATAAGATTTTTACCCGTGTGGGGGCATCTGACAATATTTCTTCAGGAGAAAGTACGTTTATGGTCGAAATGAATGAAACGGCCAGTATCCTGAACAACATTTCGGACGACAGTTTAATCTTACTCGATGAGATTGGCCGCGGAACGAGCACCTACGATGGTATTTCAATTGCCTGGGCCATTGCCGAATTTTTGCATCAGCATCCAACTGCCAGACCAAAAACCTTATTTGCTACCCACTATCATGAGTTAAATGAACTGGCCAATACCATGCCGCGCATCAAAAACTTTAATGTATCGGTAAAAGAAATGACCAATAAGGTAATCTTTTTACGGAAACTTGTTCCTGGTGGCAGTGAACACAGTTTTGGTATTCATGTAGCAAAAATGGCGGGTATGCCAACTAAACTAATTGGCCGTGCCAACGAGATATTGAAGAAACTGGAAATAGACCGTACAGAAGGGCAAAGTATAAAAGACAGTATTAAAAAAGTACAGAACCAGGCTTACCAGTTACAGATGTTTGCTATTGATGATCCTGTTCTGGTGAAAATCCGCGATACATTGAATAATTTGGATGTAAACGCCTTAACGCCAGTGGAAGCACTGTTAAAACTGGACGAAATACAACGATTAATTAAGAATTAAGAAAGGTTAGAGGTTTAGGGTGTAAGGTTTGAGGAAAAAACATCTTTAATCTCTAATACAATAATACAATATTTATGCAGCTTACCTTACACCTTATACCTTTTACCTTCCACCTCAAAAGGAATATATTCTTTTTAATAGCGATTATATTCTTTCTTTCGTCATGCGGTACCGGAAAGTATACAGTTAAAAGTGATACGAAAGCTTCTAAAGCTGCTGATGCCATGGCAAATTTAAAAAGCAAACCGCTTTATCGTTTCATTACCGACTGGACAGGTGTAAAATACCGTTTTGGGGGTTTAGATAAAGGTGGTATTGATTGTTCTGGTTTTGCTTTTTTATTGGAGAAAGAAATTTATGGAGTTACACTTCCACGTATTTCACGCGAGCAAGCCAATGTAGTAAAGCGTAAAAATATAGATAATTTAAAGGAAGGAGATCTGGTGTTTTTCTCTTTTGGCGGCAATGATGTAGATCATGTGGGCGTATACCTCAATAATGGCTTTTTCGTGCATGCAAGCACTACCAGAGGTGTAATTGTTGATGATTTAACACTTCCTGCTTATCAGCGTGTATTGGTTAAATCGGGATCGGTGAATTAAATCCAATCGTCATTTCCTATACTTACCGTCATGCTGAACTTGTTTCAGCATCTTAATAGAAAATGAATTACATTTAGTACGATTCCACAACAGACCCTGAAACAAGTTCAGGGTGACGACCCTACCAATAAAACAAACTTTATCATTTTTCGTTATTCATTTATGCGTATATTTTTCATAATCTGCTTATCTTTAATTACTTATTGCGCTACAGCGCAGGTAACATTGCTCAAATTGGATGAGTTGGATAAACGCATCACCAATGGAAAAGATACAACTTATGTAATCAATTTCTGGGCTACCTGGTGTTCGCCATGTGTGACTGAGTTGCCGAATTTCGAGAAATTACGTTTAGCCAATTTAAATAAGCCTGTTAAGGTACTTTTAGTGAGTTTAGATTTCAAGTCAAAATTGCAAAAGGAAGTGGTTCCATTTGTGTTGAACAATAAAATTAACGCTGAGGTATTTCTTTTAAACGAACCCGATCAGCAACAGTATATCGAAAGGATCGATAAAAAATGGTCGGGTGCTATTCCTGCTACATTGTTTGTAAACAAGAAAGCCAGACGTTTTTATGAGAAAGAATTTACAGAAACTGAACTGAAAAATACTTTGTTAAACTTAAAATAGATCGTAATGAAAAGATTGATTTTAATGGCTTTTATGCTGATCTCTGGATTCGCATTTGCACAGACTGAAGGTTATAAAGTGGGCGATGTAGTAAAAGATTTTTCGCTGAAAAACGTAAACAATAAAATGGTTGCCTTAGCCGATTACAAGGATGCAAAGGGATATATTGTGGTTTTTACCTGTAATACCTGTCCTGTGGCAAAAGCTTATCAGGAGCGTATCTCGGCTTTAAACGAAACTTATGCTGTTAAAGGTTATCCTGTTGTGGCTATTAATCCAAACGATGCCGGAGCTGTTCCCGATGAAAGTTTTCAGAAAATGCAGGCGCTGGCTTCAGAAAAGAAATTCAATTTCCCTTATCTTTTAGATCCCGATCATTTGGTAACCAAACAGTTTGGCGCAACCAGAACACCGCATGTTTTTGTGCTGGGCAAAACCGACAAGGGAAATGTGGTTGAGTACATTGGTGCCATAGATAACGATCCGGAAGAAGCAAACAGCACAAAAGTGGAATATGTTAAAAATGCTGTTAACGAATTATCGGCCGGTAAAAAACCTGCAATTGCATCTACTAAGGCTGTTGGTTGTAGTATAAAATGGAAAAAAGGCTAAACAAAAAGTTGTATCATATATATATGTCAATCCTGAGGTATAATTTTTATAAAAATTAATATTAGCGACGTATAATTGATTTCTTTTGCCATACCACGGTCTTGCCTCGGCTCGCCGCCGAAGGGCTCTTTCTTTTTGGCATCAAAAAGAAACAAAAAATGCCGGCTGAAAATTTTTCTTTTGAAGCCAGTTGTGTGGCCAGAACAGTGCAGCCCGAAAAATTTGTTAGGCCGGATTTAAGTAGAACGGGGATACTGTGCTATGGCCTAGCTGGATGGAAATACGAACTCCATATAAATAGTTCATATTTAAATGATTACAAAATAACGTCAATAGCAACCTGTCGATGGGCTCGCTTAAATACGCTTTTAACGAGTTTCGAAAGACTCAACATGACAACATCTGAGGAGAAATCGCCTTTAGGATACGCCCTCTTTGTTTTAAACATAGCTTAACCACCATTGCCGGTGTGTTTCCTTATATCGTTTAAACCACCTGCAAGGGAGATACAAAGAGGCGACTACACAAAACCAGATTAGATATACTATTGGCAAATTAAACCCAAATGTTGCAGGCCTAAACCAAAATGGTACCTGCACAATTTCTTTGGTACTATGTCCTGTGGCGAAAAACACCACAATCAAGAGGGTGTGCAACAGATAAAAGTGCAGTACATAATAGAAGAAAGGCACAGCGCCATATACAGAAGTTATCCTAGTAAACCGGTTGCTCAGTTTTTCGGTTAAAGCCAAAAATAACATGGCCGGACCTAAAGTCATCGCGATATACTGTAAAGATGGCGGATATTTGTTTACATTAAAAAAAGCAAGCAGGTTCTTAAAGAAATCGTGATATTCCTTTCGCGGAACGGGATCGCCATATATATTGATCAACCTCAGGGAGATAAACACAAAGATAGTGAGTAAGCCTATAGTTAATAAATTGCGCTGTCGGCGGTCGGCAGCGTAACCTTTTTTATACCAGGCACCAATTCCATAGCCCACAAACATCACACCTGTCCATGGGAGGATGGCGTAAAATACACCAACAAAATGATTGGCAGAAAGCGGCACAACGGTTCCTGATGCGGTGAAAAATATTTTTAAGATCAAGCCCCCATTTGAATCTGCTGGAGCAGGAAATAAATTGAAAAGATTATGCCCAAAAACCAATATCAGGCCGATGGTGAGCACAGTTTTATATGAAATGCGACTGGCCAATCCGAGGAATATCATACTGGTGCCAATGGCCCAGATTACCTGAAGAATAATGAAATTATAGGTTGGATTAAAGGTTAAGCCGAATGTGATCACCACAATTTCTATCAGTATTAACCATAAACCCCGTTTTAACAAAAATGAACTTGCCTGAGCAGCTGTTTTGTTCTGTGCTGATAAATAAGCAGATAATCCTGATAAGAAAACAAAAGTTGGTGCACAGAAATGTGTAATCCAACGGGTAAAAAACAACATCCCTGTAGTGGTGTCCGGATTTAACGGATCTCCGGTCATGGCGCCAACATGAAAGAAATCTCTCGTATGATCCAGCGCCATAATGATCATCACTAACCCGCGAAGTATATCTATAGATAAAATGCGTTTAGATAGGGTAATGTTATCTGCATTCATAAGAATAGGTTTGGTTATTTAAATATACTCATTCAGAATTATTTTTACTGACATAATTATTACCTTTAGGTCCGTCAAAAATGTTATCTGAATCTATTTCAATATGATGCATAAGAAAATCGATTTAGGAATAGTTTAATTGACTATTATGATTTTGATGTTCGGAAAATTATAATAATATTTGTTAAGCGCTAACCGAATAAAATCTTACCACTACTATTTATCATAATCGATAATGTATAGATTTCGTTTAGTAGAAATTAAATCAAAATATCATAATACACCATAATGAAAAGAAGAACATTTATACAAAACACCGGCTTGTTAGGGGCAGGAGTTGTTGCATCGAAATTTTCTTTTGCCGCTAATCTTGCACCAGAATTTCCTGTGGTACGTGTAGCTGCTGCAAAAAGACACTTTCAAAGTAAAGCGGTAGATGCTGCAATTAAGACTTTTCAGGCAAACGTTAAAAACCCCGAATTGGCCTGGCTGTTCGAAAATTGTTTTCCAAATACTTTAGATACTACGGTTTATCATTCAGAAAAAGAAGGTAGGCCAGATACTTATGTAATTACCGGTGATATTGATGCGATGTGGTTGCGCGATAGCTCGGCACAGGTTTGGCCATATCTTCAGTTCGTAAACGAAGATGAACCACTTAAAAAATTGATAGCGGGCGTAATTATCCACCAAACAAAATGTGTTTTAAAAGATCCTTATGCAAATGCTTTTTATGGCGATGCAACTAAGGTAGGCGAGTGGAAAACCGATAAAACTGCCATGCAGCCTGGTGTACACGAGCGTAAATGGGAAATAGATTCTTTATGTTATCCAATCCGCCTGGCTTACCACTACTGGAAAAAAACAGGCGATAAAACCCCTTTTGATATCAATTGGAAAAAAGGAATTGAAGCTACTCTAAAAACATTTAAAGAACAACAGCGAAAAAAGGATAAAGGACCATATCATTTTCAACGCGAAACTACCCAACCAACCGATTCATTACCGATGGCGGGTTATGGTTTTCCGGTAAATCCGGTTGGATTAATCTGTTCTGCATTCCGTCCGAGCGATGACGCCACCATTTTCCCATTCCTGGTTCCTTCTAACTTTTTTGCGGTATCAAGCTTAAAGCAGGCAGCAGAAATGATTAAAGCTTTACAGCACGACCAGGCTTTGGAAAGCAATTTGTTAAACCTGGCTGATGAAGTGAGTGCAGCGCTACAGAAACATGCTATCGTTAATCATCCAAAATATGGCAAAATTTATGCCTTTGAGGTAGATGGCTTTGGAAGTTCGTATCTGATGGACGATTCTAATGTGCCAAGCTTGTTGGGCTTACCTTATTTAGGTGCAATGAAAATTGAAGATCCGATCTATCAGAATACGAGGAAATTTGCACTTTCTAAAGATAACCCATATTTCTTTAAAGGTACAGCTGCAGAGGGAATTGGTGGTCCACACGCTGGTCAGGATATGATCTGGCCAATGAGTATCACCATGCGTGCCTTAACCTCAAAAGATGATGCCGAGATTAAAGCCTGTATCGAAATGTTACGCAAAACACATGCTGGCAAAGGTTTTATGCACGAATCTTTCAATAAAGACAATCCTGCAAACTTTACAAGGGCCTGGTTCGCATGGTCTAACACCTTGTTTGGTGAGTTGCTTTGGAGAACTTATCACGAAAAACCAGCTTTACTAAAAGCCTAATATAACCGACCGTATTGATTGGTGTTAATGACTGATTTTGGTATCAGTTTAATTCCTAATCAATACGGTTTTGTTTATCTTTCCATGCATTGCATCAGAAATCACGAATGCCTGTAATGGAACAATAAGGTATCTTCTACGCCTAAAAAAAACATGCTTTTCCTGCACTTACCCTTAACAAATGACAATAATAAATGATAATTTGCCTACTTCTGCACTTTTAGCGCTGAAAGCAGGAGATGAGATTACGAATGGAAATGATCGATCTGGTACAATAAAAAATATCGAGATCAGCGAAACCGATGAATTTTTGATGTTTCTTTTTCAGTTGGAAAGTAGCCACATCATTGTTAAGAAGCTTAAGCAGATCTGTTAGTAATATTAATATTCGTCATTTCTACATAACATGAATGGAGCAATCTATTGTTAACTATTTATTTAACCATAAATTGGTAAATATTATTTGACAACGACTTCATTTACAGATTCTTATGTAATGCTCGTCATTGCGAGGCACGAAGCAATCTTAAAGCGCGCGCTAATAGCGAACGTTGTAGGATCACTTTCCCGGGGTCGGGACTGGCTGTCGGCTGGAAAAGCCTTCTCGCAATGAGGATACTACGACGTTTCTATCTCCCTTACAATATAGGCCTCGGATCGAAAATCACCTGGAATGATTTAATCTTTTCATCTTCCAGTTTGTACCAGCCGCTTGAAAAGATTGTTTTTTCACCCATATTGATATCGTACCAAAGGCAAACTTCTTCCTGATCTACAAATACTTTTTTAACATCGTATTTGAACTTCATTTTCTTCATGTCGTCGATATAAACGTCGGCTCCGTTTCTTTCGCCCATAACACCTTTAAAAGTCATATCATCATGCAGTTGTGCTCTGGCCATTTCGAAGTTTTCGGTGTTTAAGGCATTGATAAAATCAAGTACAACAACTTTAGCGTTATGTTCGGTTAGTAGTTTATCGGAGGTGCTCATAACAAAATCTTTACGATTAAACGAACGTTAGCGGTGAAATGTTTGAAAAAGGAATGACTTGATGAGGAATAAATGAAAGATTTAAATAAAAAGGGTCGTCATTGCTTCGTCGGCTGAAAAAGCCTTCTCGCAACGACGACCATACTAGCTTTCAAAACCATATACTTTTCCGACCTGTGTTTTAAAACGGTATTTAAAGTCATTTCCTGATTTTTCTTCATCTATACCTTTAAGCTGATGTTTTAATGCATTAGGAGATCTCACAATACAATCTTCGCCAGATAGCGATTTGATCGACAGCTTAACAACTTTACCATTTTTCCATTGCAGATCAGTAATTTCGAAGTTACCCCTGGCTCTTAAACCCTGTATACTTCCTGTTGACCATTGATCGGGCAGGGCAGGTAAAAATTGCAATTCACCAGCCTGGCTTTGTAAAAGCATTTCTGAAACGCCGGCTGTATAACCAAAATTTCCATCAATCTGGAAGGGGGGATGTGCACAGAAAAGATTGGTGTAAATCCCGCCACCTTTATTGTAATCTGTACCCGAGCCACCTACCGGGGTAATGAAGTTCTGTAATATTTTGTAAGCATGATTGCCATCCTGTAGCCTGGCCCAAAAGTTAATCTTCCAAGCCATAGACCATCCTGTCGATTCATCTCCGCGTGCCGTTAAAGTTACCTTTGCGGCCTTGGCAAGTTCTGGTGTTTTAATGGTACTGATTTCTCTCCCCGGATGTAAACCAAAAAGATGAGAAATGTGTCTGTGTTGATCTTTAGGGTCATCACGGTCGGTTTCCCATTCCTGTAATTGCCCCCATTTGCCAATTTTAGGCTTTAATAAGTGCGCCTTAAGATCTGCAATGTGTTTTTTGTAATCAGCATCAATGCCTAAAATTTCGGCTGCTTCTATATAATTGGTGAAGAGATCGTACACAATTTGCTGATCGTGGGTTACGCCATCTTCTGTTGGCCCATGCTCGGGCGACCAGCCTAACGGCGATACCAAGGTGCCATCTGGCCTTCTTTTCAAGTGGTCATCCCAAAATTCAGAGATTTCTTTAATAATCGGGTAAGCAAAATTCTTTAGATAATCTTTGTCTTTTGTAAAAGCGTAGTGCTCCCATAGTGCTTGTGCATACCATGCGCTACCAGGTGTGTTCCATAAAAAACTCATTCCCCCGAAAATATTATTTTCTGTTTTTACAGTCCAGCCACGGGTATTCGGATATTGTTTGCGGGTGGCTATAGCACTCACTTCCCGCATGCTGTTAATGTAATCCAGGTAGGGGATCTGACATTCAGAAAGATTAGTCGGTTCAGCCAGCCAATAATTCATCTGGATATTGATGTTAGAGTGATAATCGCTGCCCCAGGGCGGAGTATTGCTTTCGTTCCAAAGGCCTTGCAGGTTGGCCGGTAAACCTCCTGGTCGTGATGAACTGATCAACAGGTATCTTCCATATTGAAAAATTAAGGCTTCTAGGGCCGGATCAGAAGTTTTTTTATAATTGATAAGTCTTTGATAAGTTGGCAAACTGTTGTTTTTAATATCATTCTGACCTAAATTAATCGCCAAACGGTTAAATAATTGCTGATAGTCTTGAACGTGTGCTTTTAAAAGACTTGAATATGATTTTGCAGTTGCTTGTTTTAGGATACGGTCTATCTTGGAAGCAGGTTCTTCTCCCTTCCAGTTTTCACTGCGTTTATTACTGTAATTGGTAGCAGCGGTAAAAAGGATGGTTATGGCATCGGCATTATCGATTTTTAATTTTTCACCATCATCGTCTTTAACCGCGTGGCTGCTCCCATTTTCGACTTTAACCACAGCAGTAGCCTGATAAGGCATTCCGTTAGGTAATTTGCCTGCAAACTGGATGGTATTTCCACTAACGGTTATATTGCCTTGATGTGCATTTTTTAATCTAATAGTGCCCGAATATGATTTTTTTCGATCAGCAGTTAACCTTAAAACCATTACTTTATCCGGAAAGCTGCAAAAATATTCACGTTTATAGCTGGTCCCGTTTTGAGTGTAGTTGATGGAATGGACCGCATCAGTCAGATTTAATTTCCGTGTATAATTGCTGAAATTTTGTTCTTTATTGTCGAAATCAATAAATATATCGCCAAAAGCCTGGTACATGCCCCGATCATTTTCATCGCCGGTCCAGAGTGTATTATCATTAAACTGAATATGTTCCTGATTTACACCGCCGAAAATCATACCGCCAATTCGACCATTTCCAATGGGGTAAGCTTCGGTCATCCATTTTGTTGCAGGTTTATCGTCCCAAAGCAATAAAGATGGTTTTTCTTGTTCTTGAGCGAAAACTGACGTGGAAAAGTTAAAGACTACAAATGAGGTTAATGTGCAGAGAATAGCTAGCTTGCAATTAAAAAACATGTTGGTTATTTGATTAGTGTGTAACCAAATATATAGATAATCAGACGATTGTGCTATTGGCTAAGCAGGTGAATACATATCGATTATTGGCATACTATTCAATTATTTAAGCATCCGGTCATTTGTGTTGGCGAAACTTTAGTTGGTAACTATTGTGATAGCTTAGATTGGATTTTAATAGATTTTATATATTTGGTATAACGAACTAAAACGTTTTATGTGAAATGAAATCGCTAACCAAATTTTTATCTTTAATCCTTCTTTTGAACCTAATGGGCATTTATAATGTTCAAAGTCAGTCGAAAACCTCTTTTACCAAATATGTAAATACTTTTATCGGTACAGCGCCCTTAACTGATCCTAAAATTTTAGGTTATGAGTTGCCACAGGGCTGGCGATCGTGGGCAGGTTTAACTTTTCCGGGTAGTTCATTGCCGAATGCTATGGTGCAATTAAGTCCGATTACCGAATTTGGATCTGGTGCAGGTTACGAATATGAAGATGATACTATTTATGGCTTTGCACACACCAATAAAGGGCACTGGAACCTGTGCAACATTCCAATTTTACCACTATCTGATGCTAACGGTAAATTCGGATCGAAATTTTCGCATAAAAATGAAAGTTCGGCACCTGGTTTTTACCAGGTTTATCTTAATGATTATCAGATAAATGTAAAGCTTACTTCAACCTTGAGGTGTGGATATCATCAATATGAATATAAAAATCCCAGTAACAGACAGGTTCTTTTCGACATGGGAAAGGCCAATAGCAGGGTTTCTACATGGAATATCGAACAAGTTGGTACTTCGGCTATACAAGGCTTTCAAGGCGGCGAAAATGTATATTTCTACGCAACTGTAAATGGCAAGATCGAAAAACTTGATCAGACAGACGTAGGTAAACGCTCAGGCTATGCAATTGTGCACTTGGCTGATGGCGGTGCAGCGCCTGTAGAACTTAAAATCGGCTTATCGTTTGTAAGTACGGCTAATGCGAGAGAAAACCTGGAAAAAGAGATTGGCAACAAGACTTTTCCCGAGATCCGTAATGAAGCGACAGCAAAATGGGAAACGCTTTTATCTACCATACAGGTAAAGGGTGGTACCGAAAAACAG
Source organism: Pedobacter sp. R-06 (assembly GCF_049913135.1). Classification (NCBI taxonomy): domain Bacteria; kingdom Pseudomonadati; phylum Bacteroidota; class Sphingobacteriia; order Sphingobacteriales; family Sphingobacteriaceae; genus Pedobacter; species Pedobacter sp. R-06. The sequence continues at coordinate 2,292,271 of NZ_CP183977.1, forward strand.
AAGCAAATGTTATATTCCTGCCTGTACCGTTCTTTTTTATGGCCAGCTTTACGGAGTGATGTAAACGGGGAGTTTAAAGATGCTAAGCACAGCGTAGTAAAGGATAATTTCAACTATTATACCGAACCTTCCCTTTGGGATACATATCGCAATAAGGATGTACTGCTGGGTTTAATTACACCTAAGGTTACCCTGGATGTAATTAAATCGATGAAAGAGGTTGGCGATAAAACAGGTTTTATCCCAACGTTTTTTCATGGCGACCATGGCGCATCTTCTATTGCAGGCGCTTATTTAAGGGGAATAGATGATTTCGATATCAAGGGTACTTATCAGATTTTATTACGTAATGCCAATGTAGATGGTGGTGCCCGTCCGTTTGTGAAAGAATATATCGAGAAGGGTTATATCTCAGATCCTGATGTTAAAAATCCGCATGTAGAAACCAAAGCCAAGGCAGGTGTTTCTAAAACACTGGAATACGCTTACGATGATTATTCGCTGGCCCAAATTGCCAAAAAACTGGGCGATAGCAGCAATTACCGCATCTTGATGGCTAGATCGAAAAACTATAAAAACATGTTCGATCCGGGTACGCGCTTTATGAGGGGCAGATTAGAGAATGGCGATTGGATTAAACCTTTTAATCCACAGTACCCTTATTACGAATATATGTACAGGGAAGCCAATGCCTGGCAGGTTTCGTTTTACGCACCACACGATATGAAAGGTTTAATCGAACTTTATGGTGGTGCAAAAGGATTTGAATCTAAATTAGATTCCTTGTTTACTGTGCCCTGGAATCCGAAATATATAGCACGGAATGTAGAAACCATGATCGGTCAATACTGCCAGGGAAATCAGCCCGATCATGAAGCGCCTTTTGCCTATACGTTTATCGGTAAACCAGAAAAATCACAAAAAATTATCGATAAAATCTTAAATGAACTCTATGGCATCGGGAGCGATGGTTTGGCGCTTTCGGGAATGGATGATGCTGGTGAAATGTCGGCCTGGTATGTATTTAGTTCGCTGGGCTTATATCCTTTTTCGGCAACCGATCCATCTTATATAGTTACAGCACCGCTATTTGATGAAGTTAAATGGAAAACCAGCACAGGAAAATTGTTAACGATAAGCAAACCTGGGAAGGGAAGGGACATTAGCACAGTTAAAGTTAATGGAAAGATAAATCAAGGTTTTTTTATTTCTCATGATTTGTTTAGGAACGGCGGAAAGGTCGAAATTGATACGAAATAAGGGGTTTCATATTTCCACTTAAATCGATTTATAATAATAAAATGGTCTTATACGCCCGAAGGGCTCTATCTTAAATTGCCATGAAGAATACCAGCTTACTGATTTTATGTTTAACGGTCCTGTTTCAGGGAAATTATTGCGGAGATGCTGCTGCACAAACACCAAAGCTGCCTACAAAATGGACCGCCGGGGCAATGTCTGCTTCAGATCCGTTTCCGGAATATCCCCGGCCACAGCTCGTTCGCGGGGAATGGAAATCGTTAAACGGCAAATGGGATTATTTGGGCGGTAAGGATAAAGCTGCCGCGCTCCATCCCAAAACACCTGTTACCTTTCCCGAAAAAGCCGAACAGATCCTGGTGCCCTATTGCCCTGAATCGGTGATTTCGGGTATAGCGCGCGGCCAGGAGATCAATATGTGGTACCGCAGGCGTTTTGAAATTCCCAGGAACTGGAGCGGGAAGAATATCCTGATCAATTTTGAGGCAGTCGACCATGATGCGACCATATTTGTGAACGGAAAAATGGCCGGCTCGCATGCTGGTGGATACAACAGCTTTTCGCTTGACATTACCCGGCTGCTGAAAACAGGAAGCAACGAACTGATCGTGGCCGCCTATGATGCCAACGATGGGCGGGTGCCCTCGGGCAAAAATGGCCCGCGTGGCGACTATACCTTCAGTTCGGGGATCTGGCAGAGCGTGTGGCTCGAACCGGTTAGTCCGGACCATATCAAAAGTATCAGGCTTTTACCAGATCTGGCGCATAGCAGGCTCCAGGTAAGCGTTGATGCCGGTGCGTCGATCGTATCAGCAGTCGCACTGGAGGGCAAGAATGTGGTTTCACAGGCACAGGGAAGCTCCGGAAAGATTTTTTATCTGCCCATCGCAAACCCAAAACTATGGTCGCCAGAGGAACCTTTTCTCTACGACCTGAAGATCACGCTAAAGGACAACAATGGCAAGATTACCGACGAGATCAGTAGCTATTTCGGGATGCGGGACATCAGACTGGGCAAAGTATCGGGCACTATGCGGCCACTACTGAACGGTAAGTTCCTCATGCAACTCGGATTGCTGGACCAGGGTTATTGGCCGGACGGCATCCTGACCGCCCCGACAGAAGAAGCACTGAAATCTGATATAGCGTTTACCAAGAAGGCCGGTTTCAACCTCATCCGCAAGCACATGAAAACCGAGCCTAAACGCTTTTATTACTGGGCAGATAAACTGGGCATGCTGGTATGGCAGGACATGCCTGCAATCTGGTACCAGAATGAGGATACGGCAAAAGTGCGCCCCGCCTTTCGCAGGGAGCTCAAAGCCATGATGGATGAACATTACAATTCGCCCTCGATTATTGCATGGGTACCCTTTAACGAAAACTGGGGTGCTTTCGACGTGCCGGAAATTACCGATTGGGTTAAAAAGTACGATCCTTCCAGACTGGTGAACGGAAATTCCGGGTTCAACAACAATCCGGGCTACCAGAAGGCAGCCGGCGATCCGGGTAACGGCGACTTTGTGGATACCCATATTTACATCGGTCCCTATGAGGCTTCGAAACCTGATGCCAAAAGGGCGGCCTCTCTTGGTGAGTTTGGTGGCGTTGGACTTTTTGTGAGGGACCACATGTGGCCAGTGGAGAACAATGCTTATGCTTACGAACCAACCCAGACTGCCTTGACCGATAGGTATGTGCTGCTAATGAGCCAGGTGGAGCAGCTGATGAAATACCAGGGGCTGAGTGTTGCGGTGTATACCCAGACAACCGATGTGGAGCATGAGGTAAACGGCCTGTTGACCTATGACCGTGAGGTGGAAAAAATGGATATCAAACGGGTCAGTGAAATTAACCGGGCGGTAATTGCGGAGGGCAAAAAATTAGATCCAAATCCGGCACATTAGGGCGCATTGATGGAAATCGGTATGGTAATATGGCCTGGCTGATCGGTACTAAGATAAAGATATAAGATTGAGTTTGTATGCAATACTGACCGCGATGGTGATCAGTCGCCAGGCGAACATCTTAAGTAAGTAATCTTGAAACATGCAACACCGTACTGCGTCATTGTTGATAAAGAGATTAATTAAACAGGGGCATTGGCCAAATTAGAACTTACAGTATATTTCAAAATTACATCCCGCAAACGGTCTTCGTGTGTATCGCCCCATTGACCTAGTGTGGCAATAACGGGGATTAAAGTTTTTCCAAATTCGGTAAGGCTGTACTCAACTTTTGGTGGAACCACCGGGTAAATCATCTTTGTAATAAGTTCATGTTCCTCTAGTTCTTTCAGCTGCATATTTAAAACCCGGCGTGATGCATCCGGTATCTTGCGCTGCAACTCACTTGGTCTTTTATATCCCTCATTTATAAACCAAAGCAAACGTATCTTCCATTTTCCGTAAAGAACCTCACCAATCAGATCAAGTCCACAGTTCAAATTAGGCATTGTTTTTCGTTCATACATATTGCGAAATTAAGCTTATGCTTCAATTTGCGCAATAGGGGATAAATTTATCCCTATATGAATCGTAACTCCGTACTTGTAAGAACTGTTTTTACATCCCAATTTTGTCCTGTAAACACACAGGAACACAATTTATAATTGATGGGGGAACTGTACCAACTATTTAATAACCTTAAAAATAAAAAAAAAATGAACTTACCGAAAGTAGTATCAGCATTAGTAAAAACACAAAACAACTTTGATAGCGTTGCATATGCAAACTGTTTTTCTGATACAGCCGTAGTCTTTGATGAAGGTAAAACGCACAAAGGAAGAAAAGAAATAGAACATTGGATTGACGATGCTAATAAGCGGTATGCGGCAAAAATGCAGCCCATCAGCTATGAAGAAGAAGAAACAGAAAGTATTTTAAAAGTAGAAGTTTCAGGGAATTTTGACGGAAGCCCAATTGTTTTGCGTTATCATTTAGAAATAACAGGCCAATTGATTCAATCGTTGAAAATTACAGGATAAGTGAGAATGGCTGGGTTTAGCCATTCTTTGTTTTACATCATAAAAAATTCAAAACCATAATAACAAAAGAAAACAGATCGACTTTAGAAGCCAGTCAGGCGGGGTTGAGTTGCGAAATGGTTTTCAGAAAAAAAGTAATCATTGAGAAATGCTTCGGTAACTTCATGATTAAAAAAGTTGAGGCATACACAGAAGCATCCATTAAAATTTGATTGCCATTTAAGTTTTTTATATCCACATAAAACAGGGCAGACAAGTATAAGCTGCATTTCTGCTGTCCGTACCAAATTGCGCTGCTTTTTTGCCCGTTTTACTATAATTTTAGTATATTAGGATAATCAGAAAAGGACGATAACCCAACTAATCGATCTGATTAAAATTCCAAAAAGAAATATTCCAAAATCCACCTTTACCCCACGTTAAGGCCACCTTCCAGCCAGGCCTTGGGACTTGCTTGTATACTGCTTTGCACTTACTTCGGTTGAGTAGTAGTTCTGGGGTAACTCAGGTAGGTCAAAGATTTGCGTCGCATTAGATCAGCGTGTTCACAATCGCTAAATGAAAGGTAAAGAAAAGTTATCCTAAGGTATTGTTGGTCTAGCGCTGTGTCGGAGCAGCACTGGCAAGGAGCAAGACTAAGACAACCCCTTGATTCCATTTATCAGATGCTTCAGCTCGTTCAGTCCCAGCCGTGCACCAGACAATTATCAGATAACGAATTCATCTCACTAATAAATGGCTGTTCAGGATTTTAGCATAACGAAATCCTTTTAAACAAAAAATCCTCCAAATTTGTTGGAGGATTTTTGTGAACCTGTTGGTACAAAACTCGAACCATTTAGCTGCTGATTTAGGTTTAATTGCAAACTTATCAACTGATTAGCAAATTCTGTTTCCATTTGTGCAAAATTAATTATGACTTCCTTTTTAATTTAAGGTATATTAATTAAATGTCCAACCTCTCGTAAACGCGGACAACAATAGCCCTTAATAACTTTATAGCAGGGAGTAGGAGGAGTTCCTGATACTGATTCAGTCCTTTTTCACCATGAACAATATTACATCGAATCGCGTAAAGCGTTTTCATTAATGTTAAAATTTTTAAATTTTGGTCTGGAGATTGTAGACCTTTCATTAGTTGTTGATCACGACGGGGTTGCGGCTTTCCTTTATCAATTTCGATATTAAAATAAGGCATAGCCTGACATAATAATTCTATCTGATGGTCAAGGTCTTGCTTTGTTAAATAAGCACCAATTACTTCTGCACCCACGAACTCCATTGTAAATGAAGTGGCACCCGCTCTATCGCCGATTTTTTCTCTTTTGTTGCCAGTCTCCTGTGATTTCCTAATCGGTAAAATATTGTACAAGAAGTTGTAATTAATAAATAATGCCACATACTTATCAATTAAACTGGAGACATCTACGGTAGTAATATCGTCAGCCTTCTGTAACCACCTGTTGTAGAAATCCTGTTGATCTATTGTTAGCATTACGTTTTTTTACTATTTGGTGCTTGCCTTAAACACTTTAACTATCGGTGTATTTTACTAGCAGTAAATATGACAACACTTTCTCTAAGGCTATTAACATTTGGACTGTGTTTGGTTTTTCTGCGATGAATATACCTCATAACTCCAATTTCTTTTAAAAACCATCCGGCTCTGGTTCCGAGTTCCCCAATAATTAGATCAACAGGAATCTCCATATCGGCATAAGCAGAGTTAGAAACAACTAACCACAGCTCTGCATCTTTTGCTGCCTTGTTTCTTAAAAGCTTTAATATGTTGAGCATATCTTCGAAATATGCCTGGACCATAACAGGAATATTTTTATGCATTAAACCAGTTGGGTTTGCAGCCAGGTGGCTCATAGCCTGCTGATATAGTAATCCAAAATCATTTGAAATTGGCATATCCCATTTAGCTTGAACATGCGATCTTACTGTAGTTAACCTTAATTTATACAGTTCTGGATTATTTTTGATGAATTTACCTAAAAATAATTCTGGGCGATAAATATCAGTATAATCAAATGTATTTAAATATGGAGGAGAAGTAATACATAGTCGAAAATTGGCAGGCAAATTATCATTTGAAAGCACCTTGCGTGCATCCCCATTTATAATTGTGGATTTTGCTAAAATCTGCTGAGTTTCAATGTCTGATTTGATTATATTGATATTCTTAATGAGAGAACTTATAAATGATTCTTTGTCAAAATGTTGTGATGTCCATGATGGTCTGTAACGGAGACATTTTCCATCTCTTGTTGCGTTACAATTATCCATAGCTGAATTTATTAGCGCAAGCTTCATCAATTTTCTTAAATTGTATGAAGGTATTTGTGATGCTGAAATCCACCCACCTTCAAATGCATTTAAGACACTATCATTGAAAAGCCATTTCTCTAATTTTGGCGTTTGAGAAAAAGTGGAAAAACCTAATAAGGGGGATTTTAGGGTTTTATTTGCTGCTACTAAGATAGTCGAAAGCCAATTCTCGAGTTCTATAAGGTTTGCTGATTTAAGCTTTGCGTCAGATAAGAAAGAAGTGAAAGGGTTGACTTCTATCCCTATTGAATTATAACCCTTCACAGCTGCCGAAAGAGTTGTTGTACCACTTCCATTGAAGGGATCAATCACATAATCTTCTGGTCTCATTCCCACCGACTCTATTGCCTTTTCTACTAATAAAGGAGAAAAGCCTTCTTTATAATAATACCAGCGATGCCGAGCCAGTTTTACTGTATCACCATAATCTGAAAAACCACCATTCTTCAGTGCAAAATCATCGTTAAGTTTATTAATCATTTATACTAATTAGTAATTGGTGCCGCAAACATACGTATTGGCTTTTCAAAAGCAGGATTATCTTGATAATATCGCTTATCTGCTGAAATTTCTACCTCTACATCTTTGTAAAACATCCCATCAACTTCATTTACCGTTTGAGTAGATTTATTTACTTTAGATCGACGCCCATCAATAACGACTAAAAGGGCTTTTGCTATTGTAGTTGGATGGTCTTTTAGAGCACTATCATAATAACCTTTAACCTGGAAATATCCATCATCAAAGGTTGCTTGATCAGGATGAAATCGACTTTTTCCCGAGTTTTTATTTATTACAAGGCCAGTGTACTTTATTTCAATTAGCGCATGCCTATTTGCTTCTCGCCATAACATCCTAACGTCTACAGGCTTTGGTTTATCTGAATCAAAATTATGTTCTCTTGAACATTCGAAAGCAATGCCTCTTAAAGATTCCTGCGTTCGAAGGAATTCATGAAGAGATTCCTGAATATATTTTTCAGGAGCATTATTACCAGAACCTTCCCCTGCGAAAGCAATATATTTAGGATCGTTCCATGATTTGCGAAAAGTCGGGCAAGTTGAGCGAAAAACCCTTTCGTGTTTAAAAGCTATGAGAGCTTTAGACAAATTAACAAAATACGGAGCGTAGTTACTCCCTTTTCCTTCACTTGCAACCTTGATTTCGGACCCTTTGGCAATGTAGCTGTCCTGATCCGAAGTGAAATGATATGTCAGCGTGTTTTCAGCTTCATAAATTTTAGTTTTATCTATATTATACCAAATATATGTTTCTCCTGTCTCGAATATTTGAATAGCAAAATCTCCAGCGGTTTTATTGATTAAAATATTACGATCATATAGTAACTCGCCCGTTGTTTTCGAATATAAAAATTCATCGTTAAAGTGCTTATATAGAAAAAAGTTACCCGTAAAAAATGCAGGTTCAAAAAACCGATATAATTCTTTGAGCGACTTAGTTATAACTTCTAATGCCTTCAAGCTCAAAGGATTATTATCAAATGATTTGAAGATTTTAAATGTATAGTGAGTGGAAATATTGTCCAGTCTTATTTTTTCTTCCATGTTAAAATTCTTCTTTCTCGTTAACCCCTAAATAATTGATCCACGTTACAGCAGGAAGCAACAAATCATCAGTATGCACGCCTAACGATTCACTTATCTCTTGAAATTTCGGATATATGTTCATTTGCTCAAGCCAAGACCGCTTGTTTAATTGTCCAATTTCTTTTATCTCAGGTTGGCTTAATAAACTTTTGACCGTTTTAGAATATGGCACTAATATGCTCGCAGTGCAAGCAGCATCTAAAAACCTCTCCCGTGGTGAAAACATCGACAGTTTTGTAAACTTTTGGAACTCATCAGTTCCTCTCCCGGATAATGTAAGAAAATCATCGTTCTCCTCAAAATTACCGTTTGCTAAATGTCTTGTGATCGCTTCGTTGATTGTATCCGCAAATGGAAAACCGTCTACAACGATATACCGATACTCCCAGGTCGCGATTGGCTTTCCACTATATAAATATAAAATTGATGCGAAATAGGAAAAAAGTTGAATTTCATGCCGTTTAAAACCGTCTAAATAATTATCCAATTTATGAGCTAACGACAAACTATCATAGAAAGCTTCAGGTAATAATTGTGTTGTTATCATTTGCCTTTATTTAATGCCTTTTCAATATCATTGTAAACCTTCTGAAATAATTTTTCTCCCTCTTTTTGGACAATTGATAAATCTGTCCATTCTAACATCCTTCTAAATGTCATATTGTTTTTACCGCATTTTTCGGCCAATGAAATTAAAAGCTGTGATGCATTAATGTTTGCTGTCATAAACATGTTCTGATTATATCTTGTAGCAAATTCTGCAAACATCGTCCCAACTCTGCTTTCATATGCTATGTCTAAAGACCCTTCTGGTGTGTCAATAAACATTGTTCCGGGGCTTTGTGGTTTAGAAAGATATATTAAAAGAGACATGCGAAGCGCTATGTCAAGAAAAAAACGCTGGCTTTCAGAAAGCTGAGAAGCCTGTGTTCTTGCCGAATCTTTTAATTCCAAAATCAGTTTTATTGTTTTAGAATCTCGTTTTGGGTTTATTTCCAATTCGTAACCGATAAAGCTCTTGGCTAATCGCTTAAAAATAGGAACAAAAACCTTTTCACCTTCTTTATATGCTATCTCAACATTTTTCAATAATTTCTCATATTGAGGCTTGAGTTTGTCTCTTTGCTTATAGGCATTTTTGGATTCCGTATCGTAATGATCAAATTGATTTTGAAATTGAGAGATCAAATTATCAGCTTGTTCATCTCCAGTTTTATTGAATCTTAGATCAGGATAATCTTCGTCAAATTCTGTTATTTTTTTTGTAAGTGTTTCTACTTCAATTTCGAATTTTTCTACTAAAATTCTTTTGAAATCTATTTCTTGAAACAACCTTTGTAATTCTTCATTTTTTTCGGAAATAGCAATGTCATTTTTCTCAATCACTTTTAACAGTTCACCTTGCTCTTTACTGTCAGTGATATCAATTGCTGTTTTGCATAGGGGACATGCGTCCTTATGAATAGTTTTTTCAATAGCTTCTACAACATAATTGCCGTGCGCACCACAAATACAGCACTCTTGTTTTTTTAAAGAAAGAATGACGTTTGCACTTTCAAGCAACTTAGACCTAGGCTTAGAATATCGAGAAAAAAGCTTTGTATGTTCAGATCTAAGCTGCATAATTTCTGAGTTTATATAGCTTTGCTTTCTAAGCATGGCGTCAAATTCAATCTTATTATTTTTTAACGAATTTTCATATTCTTTAAGATCATCAAAAAGTTTGTTATATTCTTTTTCAAGAACTTCAATATTTTTTGGTTTCTTCTTTGATATCTTTTGGGTTAATTCGTCAATTTTATTTTTGATTTGGGTTGCCTGCCATCTAGCGTTCCTTCCATTGGACTCATATTTATCAATTCTACGTGCCAATTCGGACACCTGAACAGCTTCAGCTGGGTCTGAGTTAAAAGCAATTGACAATGCATTATACGATGCTCTGTCATCCCAAAAAATCATGCGTCTGGTTTCATCAAAAGTCAAAATATACAGTTGATAAAAAACAAAATAGTCGAAATCAGTAAAGCCTACTTCTGAGACTAAATGCTCTTTATATAACTCATTTAGCTGCTTTGGGCTTTTGGCTTTAGTGTCTAATAACGAAACTGCAATTTTGTCTTTATTGATACTGAAAATCTCAAAAGCTTTCAGTTCATCTCTGTTTATAAAGCCACGTACAATTCGAAAAAATTTCTTGTTTACAGAAAAGGTTATTTCGATAGATGCATCTTTTAAATCTGCTTTTTGAATTCGGCCGGTGAAATATTGATCTGCAAAAACTTTATTCTCAGATTCAATTTCTGATGGAGAAAGAATACCCCTGTGCGGATCTAAAATTATACCTGTCAAACCATAATTAATAGCATTTAAAAATGTTGTCTTGCCTAATCCATTAGCTCCAGCTAAGCAATAAACACCTTTGTTTATAACTTCATTTACCTGGTAAGTTTTTCCTTGTTTGGTATAAAGGGAGAAATTTGTAAGATTTACTTTCTCTAATTTTATAAAGTTATATTTCCTTTGCATGTTGGGTTCTAAATCGCCATTTATACCTTTGAAATAATTGATAGAACTTTGATTATTTTATATGTGTAATTTTCTGGCATGGTAAGTAAAGATATAATAGTATTCTGAATTTTTCCAATTGTGTTGTAAAAAGTTCAATTTATTTGGCAGGATTAAAGCCATTTGTGCAAATACCTTTGTTCTCTATAATCTAATCAGAGGTGCAAATTTCTCAACATTCACAAATAATACTAAACGTGAAATGAAACCGCAAATAGATCCGCGATGAAGGTGATTAAGTCTAATATACACAATCTAGCACCAACTGATTCTTGTCCTTGGAAAGTCGGTTAAATTTTCTTTTCCTAAAAAACATTTTTCACTTTTTGGGAAGTTGGTAGGTGTGCTAGGTAAAAAGGGGGGATATTTAAGAAAAATACCCCAAATATTGATATCCAAAATTTGAACACCAACACCCGGGGCAATTTTATTTGGTTCTATTATTTATTTTATTGGGTTTACTTACGATTCGGCAACAGAGATGAAAATGTTATGAAGGCACATACCGGAGTTAGCCGGCTCTTGTTTAATTGAAACTTCATATGCTGCGTTTTGCGTGATAATAGTCCATTCATAGGTAGCTGGATCATTAGAGTTCCCATTTGAATTATAGGAATTATTAACATAAAGAGTACTTATTACCTCATGATTTTTCGTGATTTCAACATTGCCTTGTAAAGCAGTAGTGATATAACGCCAATTTGACGGTCCGCCGTTAGGAACTTCGTATTGCCAGCAAGCCCCGGCAAAATGCTGGACACCGTAGGGTTCAAGAGATCGTTCGGTAAGAGAAGTAGACGTATTTGACTGAAAGGATTCCCTAGAGCCGATAAGGGAATTAAGGGTAAGTATAAGGGTTAGGGACTGATCAGTAAAATTATGTATTGTTACGATAACTGCTGCTGTTAATTCGCTAAGTGGTGCTAACCCTGGGGCTACAGAAACCTGGTAGATATACGGTAAGGCCCAGCCATTTAGATTTCTAAAGAAGTTTACAGGATTTTCACCGTTGGCCCAAAGCATATCCATGACCTGCTGATTAGCCGTAGTTGTATAGATATTTTGTGTTCTGTCAGCGTTGTTTTCGATGAATGTTAATCCGTTATTTTGAAGACCGGCAGGTTGACTACGCGCAAAATTGGTAAACATTTTAGCAGTGACTTTGAAAGTTGTATTCGCAGGCATTAGGGTCTGTAATACGCCGAGCCTATATTCCGACAACATCTGCCCGACTTCCATTGGCCCCATTGTTGACGGCCAGAAAAGAGAGGAAAGCCTCCCCGTATCAATGATCATCTTATAGAATGCCTGAAGTTTTTCCCAATCACGCAGAATGATCGATTCAATCTGGCCAAGGGCACTGCCTGTTGCATTGAAGATACTCAATAATGTTTGTTGAAGCTGCAATACAGAAAGTTCATAATTGTATACATTATTGAGAAATGATTGAAGTTTTATAAGGTTTTTTGATGTCTGTTGATTAGATGAGTTACCGCCGAACCCATCCATAGCGGTATTCAGGCCGGTCTCAAAAAGGTTGGCAACTGCGGGCAAACCATGCTTGACTATCTTTTTCATAGCAGGAGCATCTGCGTCGGCGGTCATCATATCACCGGCAAAATTCAGCGCGGTGTAAACTACGCCTTCTACAAGGTCGGTGATCCATTTATGCTTCTTCTTCGGTTTGATCTTAGTTTGGGATAAATCCGGAAGTGCCGCGGCAGTAATCGCTTCGGACAGCGCGATAGACTGTGCCTGTGTCAGATCTGCATGAAAGTTCGTGATCTGTTGGAACAAAGACTGGACTGCGCACGCTGCAGTAAGCTCCTTATTAATCTGAGCAAGGGTGATCGTCCAATCTTCAGGGGAAATCCCGGTGTCGGGTATGGTCAATACATTTAACTGTATTTGATAGCTTGAGAGGGGTGCCGAGAGATTGTAATATTGCGTCCTGATGCCATTTGACAGGCCTAGTTGTTGACTAATATATTCGTAAATAATGTTAAAGTCACTGCCGGAGCCCCCTTGCGGATACCCTGTAATAGGCTGAACAATAAGGTTCTGCAATGCGAAGCCAGGAGAGAAATCCCAAAGTTGTGATAGTGAGCTATCCTTTCGGTTAAGTTCTGTGAGGCATACCTTGGTGTCAGACTCGGATGTTGTTACTGTCAGAGCCTTTCCGGTTAGCTTATTAATAATAAGACCTTCCTGTGTCATCGACCATAGCTGAAAAGGCTGATAGCCCGGCTGTTTTAGATATGGTACCACTTCATCCGTGAATTGTGGCTGGCTTAAAGAAGATTGGTCTTGGTTAACTCCAATGCCAAGGACGATTTCTTCATTAGCTGCACTGACGATATATCCCGGATAAACAAACTCCCAAGTCGAAGTTGCCGGATCAGCCCCACGTTCGCCAACGCTTACCCGCTCAGTTAAGCCCAAAATGGACAGGAAAAGCGAACCTCCTTCGCCCTCGCCTAAATTATTGATTGTTGTTGATCGGTTGAAAGCTGGTGCAAATGCAGCGACTGCCCATAGCGTAGTCTCGATATCAGCTACGCCACTCTGAACCTGGAGGGTTACCTCCGCATTAGCACTGTTGAAACAAATGCCTGCATTTTGCCCAGGGAAACCAAGGTTTTGCAATATGCCGTATTGCCTTCCGGTCTTTCCTAGTGTATTTCTCTGGGAATATCCCCATTCCCATTGCTGGTTTGGGTTAGCCGATTGAAGCGGTTGTAAGACAAGAGCCGCTCCTGTACCATTAGCGCTCAAGCTGAGATTTGGGTTTACTGCGCTTATTAAGGTTCCATTGAGATTAAATCGCCACAATTGGCTTATAGCAGCAATTCCATCCGGAACCTGATATCCGCCCAGGGGTGGAGTGGCGGTTACTGTCTGCCAGTCATCATTGGCTGTTAGAAGGTATGGCGTTTCTGGTACACCCGGGACGGCTATAGCACAGCTGATGGTAAACCATTGACCCAGGGGAAACGGCTCGTAAACAATAGGTTCCCATAGCGGGCTAGAACCTCCCCATCCAACAGTGAGGACTTCACCGCCATCCAGAGTTTTGAGTGCAGACTGTACATTCAGATATTGAAGATTCGTTGATGTACCTGAAATCAACATGCCGTTTGGCGTAATATACCAGTTCTGAGTACATCCACTCGCACCAAGTGCCTTAAGGCAAGAAGACTCGCCGGCTACAGCTGAAAGAAAAAGTGACGGAGCTGCAGCATTAACGATATTTCCGTCAACTGTTATGCACCATAATTGATTCAAGGCATCTGGCTGCTGTTCATCTATCACTACAGCAGAACCGGCAATATCACCGGCCGCTGTCAGTACGTACGTGGAATCTGCAGGCGTTTCACCTGTAAGGGTCTTCAGATAAAACCAACTGTTTGTAAGTACACTCTGTTCAGGGAAAATGTACCATTCGGAATTTGTCTGCCCTGGTGTTATGGGCCAAGCCAATAAAGGTACATCTGATCCTGTCTGAAAGCTGTTTGCATTAACGCTTACGCTGTTGTCAATGAGTGCCAGCATCTCGTTTTTATAGATCCAGGATTGATTTGTAGGAGCAGGCGTACTGTTAAGTGGAGACCAGAATATCGCTGCGACATCAGTGCTTGACGTATTGCCCGTTGCAGTTAACACCAGCGGATTGTAGTTGTGGACATCTGTACTTTGAACGATGGAACCATCTGGTCTAAAGGACCACAATTGTGCAGGAAGACCTGGCTGCCAGTTTTCAAGATAAATGTTATTAGTAATGGTGCCTGTTGTCGCGGAAGAAATGGCATAAGGAGATTTACCTTCTCCCGGTTTACCTTCTCCCTCCATTGCAGAGATGAGGTAGAAGCTATTGCCGGGCATTTTTGCGGCCGGTAAAAAGATCCAGTTCTGGCCATCATTTCCAAGTGCTGCTTCTAATGTTATAGCGGCGGAATATTCATCCTGCCCACCATCATACCCAATATATTGTGGAGACGGCGCTGTCCAATACATTCCCGTCACCTTATTAGTTATCGTAAAATTGTTATTACTATTTTGGGCAGCAACGATATTCCAAATCTGAGTATCATCGGTATTATCCCGATTCACTACACAAGTGTGCTCTCCGTTCAAAACACCGATCACAAGATTGGGATAATACGGGTTGATTATCCGGCCATCTGACGTCAATTGCCAGACACCGTTCCATTCTGGAGATGTTCCCAAAAATCCCAAAACCACCGGTTGGTCCGGCAAGGCATGGCCGGCTGTAATTTGAGCTGCATTTACTGTCATGAGGGGGCTGGCAGCGGAGACGATCATTAATGGTATGCCTAGCGATGGCTGAATCCCATTGAAAGGTGTAGTAAAAACAACTTTTGGGTAGCAATCCGCAATCCATTGTATTATGGGAAAATTGTAGTTCCTAAATATAAAGATGAACCTGAAGAATTGGTTGATGGATTGCATGAGCCATTGATTTCAGAAGAATTATTCCTAAATGTGCAGGATGTTTTAAACGGTCGTAAAAAGAAACAGCGTGTAAAAACGCCTATCGATGCAAAACTGCCCTTACGTGGTTTTTTAAAATGCCCCCTTTGCGAAAGGTTGTTAACCGGCAGCGGTTCAAAAGGACGTACTCAGTATTATCATTATTATCACTGTAGTTCAGAATGTGGAGCAAGGTATAAGGCTGAGGTTGTTCATGAAAAAATGGTCAATGAAATTGCGAAATATGATTTTTCGACTGGTGAGCTTATCCTCTTTAAGGAACTTATTTTAGAATGCTATAGAGGGAAGACGGCTTTTAATCAACATGAGATTAAAGGCTATAGGAATAAACTGGAAGAAACCACGACCAGGCTTAATAAAGCAAGGGAGTTACTGCTCGATGGTCATTTAGACCCCGGTGAATTTAGGCTGCTTAAAGTAGATCTTGAATCGAAAATCAATCGGTTAGAAATTCAGATATCATCGCATAAAACGAAGAATGAAAATATAAGGCCCTTGTTGGATGATAGGCTTATGGTGCTGTCAAAGCTCACTAAGCTATATCAGGAAGGTGACGTAGTGTGTAAAAGAAAAATAATTGGTTCGATCTACCCGGAAAAAGTAATATTTGATGGATTTGGGTTTCGAACCAAAAGAGTTAACCAGGTTTTCGAACTTATATCCCTCATTCACAAGCATTTGAAGGGCAAAAAAAATGGGACAAGTTTAGATTTATCTAACTTGTCCCAAGAAGTGATCCCGCTGGGATTCGAACCCAGGACCACTACATTAAAAGTGTAATGCTCTACCAGCTGAGCTACGGAATCATTTCCCTTTGTTTAAGGAGGTGCAAATATAGGGATTTATCTTTTTCTTGCAAACATTTTTTGAAAATGTTTTTATTGTTTTTTAGTTCATGTAAAATTGGCGCCTCTAACTGGTTGATTTTAAATTTCGTCAGCCCAGAAAGAACTTTAAAATTTATTTTCAATAGAGTTACATTTTCTCAAATCATTGCTTATTCGCTCGTTTTTGGGATAAAATTAAGAAAAGACTGGAACTGCGCTTTGTGTTTGTTTTTATCCAATTTAAAATAAAAGGCTCCACGGCGCGAACTCGATTTGTCCTTATCGGCTTGTTTAATCAATAATCCACTGGCTGTTATCTTACGGATAAAGTTTCGGTTATCTATCGGCGAATCATAAACCTGCTCGTATAAAGCCTGCAATTGCGGTATAGTAAACCGTTTTGGTAAAAGCTCAAATAAAATAGGGTGGAGGGCTGCCTGATAACGGATTTTATCCATAGCGGCCTTAACCATTATATCGTGGTCGAAAATTAATTCGGGAACTTCTTTTAGCTTAAACCATTCGGCATGGTACTGATCATTGATCTGTTTACTATATTTATTGATATCGATCAGTGCAAAGTAGACTACCGAAACCGTACGTTCGATAGGATCCCGGTCTGGACTACCATAAGCATGAAGTTGCTCCAGGTAAACATCGTGCAATCCTGTTAATTCCAATAAAATCCTTTTGGCGGCACCATCAAGATCTTCATGTTCACCGATAAAACCACCCATCAAACTCCACTTATCCTTTACGGGTTCTATTGCCCTTTTTATCACCAAAAGTTTTAGCTGATCGCCGTCATAACCAAAAATAATGCAGTCTACTGCAACAAGAACAGGTTTTTGATTTAAATATTTTCCCATGTTAAAATAGCGTATTTAATTTAGCATCGTTATAATCTGAAATATAACTTAAGATATTCGGATAACCTTCAAATTCTTCGATAGTATGTGTTGTGGTTAATACAATGCAGGGCATACCTGCATTTAAGGCCGATTCTACACCCTTTGGTGCGTCTTCAAAAACCAGACAATCTGCCGGTGCAACATTTAATGCTGCCGCTGCCTTTAGAAAAGTTTCGGGATCTGGCTTACTTGTTTTTACATCATCTGCACTCACTATTGCATCCAAATAACGACGGATATTCAATCCATCTACTACAAAATCTATATTAAAAGGTATCGCAGCAGATCCGATCGCCATTGGAATGTTTGCCTCTTTTGCGCGTTCTAAAAAATGATCCAGCCCTTCAATCAGCGCTAAATGCGGCATGTAGCCTTCCTGATAACGCTTTTCTTTATCAATAGAAAGGCGTTCTATTTCTTCGGCGTTAAATTTATCTTTTCCAAAAACGCGTTCTAAAACTTCGTGGTTTTTACCATACATTTCTTTTTTTACGTTTTCGTAATCAAGTTTGGCGCCTAAATCTTCCGTCATGATGCTGTACCAGGCCAAGGAATGGTATTCCATATCATTAATCATAGTGCCGTTCAAATCAAAAAGAAAAGCCTTTGGTCTGAAATTTAAATTATGCATATGGCTGCTAAATTATGTGATTTTTTTTACTGTTGAGAATCCTCACCGATATTATGAAAAAATAAGTATAATCGTTACTTTAACGTTAATAATTTTTTCCTACATTAGCCTTAACCAAAAATAAATCAATATGAAGCCGTATCTAATTTTGTGTGCAATTGCAGGTCTGCTTCCTCAAATTTTTAATCCATGAAAAAAATATTTCTTAAGGCCTTGCCCTTCGCTACATTGTGTTTAGCTGTTGCTTTTACTTCTTGTAACCAAAAATCAGATAAAGAGACACAAACAGCCGAGCAAACTGATTCGTTAAAATATACCACTACTATTGATGGGAAAAGTGTGAAGCTTTATACTTTAAAAAATAAACAAGGTGCTTCGGTTTCTATTACCAATTATGGCGGACGGGTAGTTTCACTTTTGGTACCCGATAAAAATAATAAGTTAACAGATGTAGTTTTAGGTTACGATAGCATAGGCGCGTACCGCAAAAAAGGCGAACCGTTTTTTGGTGCGTTAATTGGCAGATACGGAAACCGTATTGGTAAAGGTAAATTTAGCCTGGATGGGAAAGAATATACTTTACAGCTTAACGATGGCGTGAATACCTTACACGGTGGTACAGATGGCTTTTTCTCGAAAGTTTGGGATGCTAAACAATTGGATGGACAAAAATTAGAGTTGAGTTATGTTTCAAATGATGGCGAAGCAGGTTATCCGGGGAAACTAGATGTGAAGGTAACTTATACCTTAACTGATGATAATGCTTTACAGATTGATTATTTAGCTACTACTGATAAAGCGACTGTTGTAAATTTAACCAATCATGCTTATTTTAACCTAAATGGTGAGGGAAACAACACAATTTTGGATCATGAAGTGACGATTAATGCAAATGCTTACACACCAGTAGATTCTACCCTTATCCCGACAGGTAAATTGCAGCCTGTAGCTGGAACAGCTTTCGATTTCAACAAAGCGAAAACCATCGGAAAATCGATCGAAGAAAATGATCAGCAGTTAAAATTCGGTAAAGGTTACGATCACAATTTTGTATTGACCCACCATGATGGCAAAACGGCTATTGCAACCATTAAAAGTCCGGTTACAGGAATAACGATGGAAGTTTATACGGTTGAACCAGGCCTGCAGTTTTATAGCGGCAACTTTTTAACGGGGGCTGATAAGGATGGTAAAGGTGGAAAATCATATCCTCACCGTTCTGCTTTTTGCTTAGAAACACAACATTTTCCTGATGCACCAAATCATGCAAATTTTGCATCGACAGTGCTTAAACCAGGTGAAACTTATAGAACAAGTACAACATACAAGTTTTTGAAATAACGCTAAGGGGTTGTATCATAAATATAGAATTGTCATCCTGAGCTTGTCGAAGGACCTGCTATAACACCGTTACGGCATTTCGACAGGCTCAACGTGACAAATTTCGGAAGAAACTATGTTTATGATACAACCTCTTATTTTAATGCAAATTCCGCTTTAAGGGTTTAATAACCGATCAGGAAATTGTGTAATTTTCTCAATGGTTAATTGTTGCATGATCTGGTATAAATGGGTTTTGAACATATTGATGGTATGATCGCCTCCTTCATTACCTAAAGCACCAACTCCATACATAAAAGGCCGGCCCATAAAGTTGAATTCAGATCCAACTGCATGTGCTCTTGCTAAATCGACGCCTGAACGGATACCACCATCCAACATGATCTTCAATTTTGATTTGTATAGTGGATTGTTCGCCAATTTGATCAGTGAATTGATTGAGGATTCGCCTGCATCAATTTGTCTGCCACCATGATTGGAAACAATCACACCATCGGCACCGATCTGGATAGCAGCCTGCATATCTTCATCAGTCGCAATTCCCTTCAGTACTAAAGGTCCTTTCCAAAGATCACGAATGGCTGCAACCTTTTCAATATCAACCTTACCCGTAAATGTTTTGTTCATGAACTGCCCCAGTTGCGACATGTCCATTCCTTTTTCCATATAAGGCTTTAAGGTAGCAAATGATGGAATTCCATGTTGCAGGGTTTTAATTCCCCATAGCGGACGGGCAAAAGCCTGCAAGATGTTATTGATAGACATTTTTGGTGGAATGGATAATCCACTCTTAATTTCTTTATATCGCAAACCAAATGCAGGTACATCTACCAAAACCACTAATACCGGGCATTCGACAGCTTTTAAGCGATTTAAGATATCATCTCTCAAGCTATTCTCGGTAGGGTGGTACAATTGAAACCATGCTTTTCCTTCAGATACTTCGGCAATCCGTTCGATACTACTGGTAGATACGGTGCTTAATGTATAAGGAATATCGGCTTTAGCGGCAGCCTTAGCTAAAATTTCGGGTGCATTAGGCCACATCAAACCTTGCAAGCCAATCGGAGATACCCCAAATGGAGCGCTGTAACGACAGCCAAATAATTCAATCGACATGTCGATATCTCCACCAACACGTAAATAATTCGGCTTAAGGTAAATATTGTCGAAGTCGCTCTCGTTCCGTGATAAATTAAGCCCCTCATTACAACCGCCCTCAAGGTAGTCAAAAGCAAATTTAGGAATCCTTGATTTTGCCTTTTTTCTTAAGTCGGCTACAGAAGGGAATTGAGAATTGTAAGGGAATGTAATCTTTTTACTCATATTTAAATATTGTAATGGTCAGATCTATTTTAGAAAGCGAAAACTAATATTTTATATTATATTTTCCATCCTGCTCTATCTGCTGTTTTGTAATTATCGTTTTATGTTAGGTATACTTACAATTATATTGTAAAATACGAGATGCTATTACATGATCGTTTTAAACGAGCGTTAGCTATAAAGCTTAATCCGTCATTTCGAGCGGAGTGCGGCGAAGTCGAGAAATCTGTTTAAACTGACATGACAGATTCAAAGATTTCTCCATTTTGTTATGGTCAAGTCGAGATGATCATTCCAGCACATCATCATCCTGAATTTATTTCAGGGTCTTTCATGCACAATAGATCTCTCCATTCCACTGCGTTCCAAAGGAGATGACGGCCGTTTCATAAAACTAAACTCCATAAAAAACCTTAGCATTATCGCTAAAGATTAGTTTACGTTCAGCTGCAGAGAATTGCTCTGTGTACTTTGCAACTAAATTAAACCAGTCCTGATAAGGCCTGCTGATCAGCATTACCGGCCAATCGCTACCATACATAACCCTTTCAGGACCAAAATGTTCAAACACCACATCAAAGCAATTAAAAAGCTCTTTTTCAGTCCAGTTTTTCCAATCAGCCTCGGCCAATAAGCCCGATACCTTGCAACGCACATTTCGGTTAGAAGCCAATATTTTAATATTTGTTGCCCATGCGGTCAAATCCTGACTTTTAACATCCGGTTTGCCACAATGGTCTAATACAAATGGTTGATCGGGGATTTGATCAACCATTTTGATAATATCAGCTAATTGATTGTGATAACACAATAAATCGTAAGTGTAACTGTATTTTTTTAAAAGATTAATGCCAGCAATAAACTTTTTGTTCAGGATAAAATCGGCATTTTCGGCTTGTAAAACATGTCGCCAGCCCTTAATCTTTTTGAAATTGCTCCAGTAAGTTAAGCGTTCGTCTAAATTTGGATCGAGTAAATCTACCCATCCCACAATCCCTTTTACAATTTCATTTTGTTCTGCCAGCGATAACAGGAAATGGTTTTCTTCTTCCGATTGGCTAGCCTGTACAGCAATACATCCTGTAATTTGAAGATCTTGATAAACCGCTGTAAGATCTTTTGGAGAAAAATCATTACGGATGGCAAACATATCTTCATTTATCCAGCTATCTCTAACCGGGTCGAAATTCCAAAAATGTACGTGTGTATCAATCATAAAAAAGCAATTTAAAGTTTAAATATCTGATCCATCAGGATCCATTTCTCTCCTGGTTTCGAACCTGGTAATGCCTGCTGGAATTTCCACATTAAATTTTCCCATTCCTGCACTTTTGGATTGGCTAAATCGGCTTTCGATTTTTCCTCAAAAGAAAAACTTTCATTCACTTCCATAATCATAAACAGCCTGTTTCCTAATAAATAGATTTCCAGATCATCAATGCCAGATGAAGTAATACTTTCTTTGATCTCGGGCCAAACCGACTGATGATACTGCTTGTACTCTTCTATCAGCCTTTCATCGTTTACGAGATCGAGTGTTAAACAGTATCTTTTCATATTAGTTTCCACTGTAGGCTTTAACAGTTTGCTTGCTCGAGCCTAAGCCATCGATGCCCAGTTCTACCACATCACCAGGTTTTAAATACCAAGGTTCAGGTTTTTGACCTAAGCCTACGCCAGCAGGTGTTCCAGTCGTAATTACATCGCCTGGTAAAAGTGTCATAAACTGGCTGATGTAAGCAATCATGAACGGAACATTGAAAATCAGATTTGAGGTATTGCCATCCTGCAAGGTTTTTCCGTTCACCGTTAACCAAAGACGAAGATTGTGCACATCGGCAATTTCATCCTGAGTAGCGATAAATGGCCCGATAGGTGCGAAGGTATCGCAACTTTTTCCTTTTACCCATTGTCCGTTTCTTTCGATCTGGAACTCGCGCTCACTATAATCGTTATGCAAAACATAACCAGCAATATGGTCCAAAGCATTTTCTTCAGCAACATAACTTGCTTTTTTGCCGATCACAATCGCCAATTCCACTTCCCAGTCGGTTTTTTTACTGTTTTTTGGAATGATCAGGTCATCGTTTGGTCCAACAATAGCAGAAGTAGCTTTGAAAAACAAAATTGGCTCTGTTGGAATAGGCGCGTTGGTTTCTGCAGCATGGTCTTTATAGTTTAGGCCCACACAGATAATTTTAGAAGGACGGGCCAGGGCAGGACCAAGGCGTACACTTTTATCAACCTGTGGCAAATCAGCCGATGCAATTGCAGCCTTTAATTTCTCTAAACCATCGCCACCAAAAAATTCTTCATTATAATCTTTAACCAATGCAGAAACATCGAAATAATTATCGTTTATAATTACCCCAGGTTTTTCAGCTCCGGCTTCGCCAAATCGTATTAATTTCATTCTAAAATGCTTTATTGTATTTGAAAATATTTATTAATTGTTCAAGGTAGTAAATCCACCGTCAATCGGGTAATCGCAACCTGTAATAAATGAGGCTTCATCGCTACATAGGTATAAAGCCAGGGCACCAACTTCTTCTGGTTTAGCCATTCTGCCAATGGGTTGTGTTTTAGATAACTTTTCGAACATTTCGGGGATATTATCCGGATAGTTTTTCTGTAAAAAGCCATCAACAAATGGGGTATGAACCCTTGCTGGCGAAATTGAATTACACCTGATGTTTTCGCCAATATAATCTTTCGCTACACTCATGGTGATTGCTTTTACAGCACCTTTTGCTGCACTATAAACGAAACGGTCTGGAAGGCCAATTAATGCAGCTATTGAAGCCATATTGATAATTACACCTCCGCCAGATAAACGGATCTGTGGAATGGCTGCGTGTAAACAGTTATAAACGCCTTTCACGTTAACGCGCATTACACGGTCAAAGTCGGCTTCATCTGTAGTATCAGCTTTGCCAATATGTGCAATGCCTGCGTTATTAATCAGGATATTGATATTTCCAATCTGTTTAAAAACCTCGTGAACAGCATTATGGTCTGAAACATCACATCCATAACTGAATGCTTCTCCACCATTTGTTTTAATTTCATCTAAAGTATCCTGGGCGTGTTCTGTTCCCAATTCGATGATGTGCACCTCAGCGCCCTGTTTAGCTAAAATGGTAGCAATAGCTTTTCCTATGCCACTTCCCCCGCCTGTAACTACGGCTTTTTTGTTTTTTAGTGAAAACATGTATATGATTATAAATTATAATTGATTAGAATACGGATACAAATAAAATAAATATTGTTGGTTAAAAATTTTATCTTCTTGTCTAAATATTAACAGATATTGTCATACGCCATTCTGGATATTCCAATGGCCTTACCTTGCATAAATTTTACAAAGCCATTCGGTATTATTACTTATATTTGAATATTACATTTATATTTAAAAATAAATATTAACCAAATATTGCACAAAAACCTAGAAAATAGGTTTTGTTATTAGAGCCAATTTGAATGAGAAATTTTCTGATTTTTATTTCCTGTTATTTTCTATCGATATCATTTTCTAATGCCAGTGTTCGGGTGCCGAAAACAATTGTAATTTCTACGGAAAATCATATTCGTGTGCGTTTTGGTGCCGAAAAGTTATCAAAAGCCTTAGCTAAGCTGAATTACTCAACAAAAATTGAACAAAAAGACAAACTTAGCACTACTTATAACGCAATTGCGATTGGTGTATTTTCGGATAAACTTTTTATCAATAATCTTCCAGCAGCGATTAAAAATAAGATTTCAACGACCCAAAAAGAGGGCTTTCATATTTATACCGGAAAAAACGGGGCGCTTTATATAATCGGCAACGATGCATCGGGTGCCTTATATGGCTGCATAGAACTCGCAGATCAAATCAAGGGTAGTGGTAAATTACCTGCGCAGCTCGCGCTTTCCGACCAGCCTGAAATGGTATTAAGAGGTACTTGTATTGGTCTGCAAAAACCAGATTATCTGCCTGGCCACGATGTTTATGAGTATCCTTACACCCCGGAAACTTTTCCCTGGCTTTACGATAAGGCATTATGGATCAAATACCTGGATATGATGGTCGAAAACCGCTATAATTCGCTTTATTTATGGAACGGACATCCTTTTTCATCGCTGCTGCGCTTAAAAGATTATCCTTATGCAGTAGAGGTGGATGATGCGACTTTAAAAAAGAATGAAGAAATCTTCCAGTTTTTGACTAAGGAAGCTGATAAACGCGGCATCTGGGTGATCCAGATGTTTTACAATATTATTATTCCAAAACCATTTGCCGATAAACACGGCTTAAAAACACAAGACAGAAACCGTCCGATTATTCCTTTAATTGCTGATTATACCCGTAAATCGATCGCCTCATTTGTAGAAAAATATCCCAATGTAGGCTTAATGGTGGCTTTGGGCGAAGCAATGGAAGGTGTGGGGCAGGATGACATTGATTGGTTTACCAAAACAATTATTCCCGGAGTGAAAGATGGATTAAAGGCCGCTGGGATTAAGGAAGAACCGCCGATTGTACTTCGTGCACACGATACTGATGCGCCAAGTGTGATGAAAGCCGCTTTACCGTTATATAAAAATTTATATACCGAAAATAAGTTTAACGGCGAGGCTTTAACCACTTACACACCACGTGGGGCATGGGCCGATTTAAACAGGAAATTAGCCGCTATTGGTACTATTAATATTTCAAATGTCCATATTTTAGCTAATCTGGAGCCCTTTCGTTATGGTTCGGCAGACTTTATCCAGAAATCAGTTCAGGCGATGAACAAGATTTATGGTGCAAAAGGCTTGCATTTATATCCTCAAGCAAGTTATTGGGATTGGCCTTATTCGGCAGACGAGGTAAAAGGCAGACTATTGGAGGTAGACCGAGATTGGATCTGGTATAAGGAATGGGCAAGATATTCGTGGAATTCGCAAAGAGACCGTAGTGGAGAAATTAACTATTGGGGAAATGAGCTGGCCAATAAATATGGTGCTGATTTAACCGGGGGTAAAGCTATTCTGAATGCTTATGAAGAATCTGGTGAGATATCACCCAAACTTTTGCGCAGGTATGGCATTACCGATGGCAACCGACAAACACTGACCCTGGGCATGTTGATGACTCAGCTCATTAATCCGTTCCGTTATGGGTTGTTTACGTTAATGTACGAATCTGAAGCCCCAGAAGGCGAAATGATTATCGAATACGCCGAAAAAGAGTGGAAGAAACAAGGCCATATTGGAGAAACCCCGGTTCAGGTGGCACGCGAAGTAATTGAACATGGCAAAAAAGCCATTCAATCTATTAATGAGGCTGCACCCAGCGTAACAAAGGATACTGCAGAGTTTAAGCGACTTAGAAATGATATCTATTGTTATGATGAAATGGCTAATTTTTATGCCGAAAAAGTTAAGGCAGCCCTGTGGATACTGCGGTATAAAAATTCGAATCAGGTAGCTGATTTAGAGCAGGCATTACCTTTTCTCCAAAACAGTGTAGATCATTATGCTAAACTGGTTAAATTGACGGAAAACAGTTACCTGTACGCCAATAGCATGCAAACCAAACAACGGAAAATCCCGATGCGAGGTGTAGATAAAACTTTTATCCATTGGAAAGAGATGTTGCCGGTTTTTAATAAAGAACTTGATCATTTTAAACATAGTATTGATTCACTGAAGTCGATAAAACAGGGAACAGTTGCCGCAATTGTGCCTTATAGAACTGCTGACGTTAAAGTCTTAAACGAAACAGAAAGTTATGTGATAGCCAAAGATGCACCGCTTTTTGCAGATACTGCAATTAAGATTAAAGAAGTTGCAGCACAGTTGGTGGGTTTAAAAGGAATTAAACTGGCAAAAGAAAAGCAGATTAAAATTGGGACAGATATTAAATTCAGGACCAAAGTACCTGTGAAATTACTGATAGGCTTTTTTAATCAGAAAGATGCTCAATATCTTGCTCCTCCACAGTTAGAAACAGATGCTAGCGCCAACAATTATGGTCAATCGGAGATTAAAATATCAAATGCCTTAGTACCTTATGGCTTTCCTCCGGTAAATGTTCATGCTTATTCTTTCCCTGCAGGTACACATACATTAAATTTAGGTAAAGGGGCCTGCCTGGTTTTGGGATTTATTGATGACAAACAGGAACTGCGGATTTTTAATGCAGGTTTAGATGGTAGAGGAAAAGACATCGATTGGTTATTTGAATAATGATGAATACAAGAAACTTAATTGCAGTAGCAGCATTGTCTGTATTGACAATCACAGGCTTTGCACAGCAGAAATCAATTCTGGGAACCGAGAAATTGAAGAAATATGTGACATATTTCAATTCGATCGACACAGAAGCCGTGAAAAACTATGTGCCCAATGCTGAAGCCTTTACATGGTTAGCTGAGCAGGCGCCTTTATTCGAATGTCCCGATTCGGTATTGGAGCAAAACTACTATTACCGCTGGTGGACATACCGTAAACACCTGGTTAAAACGCCCGAGGGGTTTATCTTTACTGAGTTTATCGAACCGGTTAAACATGCAGGGAAGTACAATTCCATTAGCTGCGCACTAGGTCACCATATTTACGAAGGCAGATGGTTAAAGGATAATAGTTATTTAAAAGATTATATCAAATTCTGGCTTTACCATGCTGATGTTGGCCAGACCAAACAACGTTTCCATCAATTTAGCAGCTGGGTAGACGATGCAGTTTATCAGAATTATCTGGTGCAGCCTGATCAAGTATTTTTAAAAGAAATTTTGCCTGCGCTGGATAAAGATTATGGCAAATGGGAAGCCGAAAGGCAGCTTAAAAACGGCCTTTTCTGGCAACATGATGTTAAGGATGGCATGGAAGAATCGATTAGCGGTTCACGTAAAGACCAGAACCAACGGCCAACTATAAACAGCTATATGTATGGCAATGCCTTGGCTTTGGATAAGATTGCGCTTCTTTTAGGCGATAAAACCTTAGCCGATAAATATAAAAACAAAGCAACTGTACTTAAAAAGCTGGTTCAGGATAGTTTATGGAATGCTGCTTCCTTGTTTTTCGAAACAAGAAAAGCCAAAGGAGGTTCATCGGATGTTAGAGAAGCCATCGGTTTTACGCCGTGGGAATTTAACTTACCTGATGATCAGTCAAAATATGCAAAAGCCTGGGATCAGTTATTGGATACAGCCGGATTTAAAGCGCCATGGGGCCTAACCACGGCTGAAAGAAGAAACCCAACATTTAGAACAAGGGGAACAGGGCACAGTTGCGAATGGGATGGAGCGCTTTGGCCTTTTGCCAGCTCACAAACATTAAAAGGACTGGCCAATCTGTTAACCAATTATAAAAAACAGGGTAAAATGACTGCCGAAGTCTTTTATCAGGAACTGCACCAGTATGCGGCATCCCATGTCAAAAACGGAAAACCTTACATCGGTGAATATCAGGATGAGAAAACAGGGGAATGGTTAAAAGGTGATAATCCAAGGAGCAGTTTTTACAATCATTCTACTTTTAATGATTTGATTATTAATGACCTGATCGGAATAAAACCACGTCAGGATAATGTGCTTGAGATATTTCCATTAATACCTAAAAATCAATGGGATTGGTTCATATTAGATCAAGTTTCGTATCACCATAAAACATTGACTATTTTGTGGGATAAAACCGGAAAAAAATATAATAAAGGCAAAGGATTGTTGGTGTTTGCAGATGGTAAAGAAATTTACAAAGGGAAGGATTTAAAGCCTTTAAAGGTACAGATGAATTAATGAATACCTTGGTCTGTGTCTTCACAGACAGGAGTAAAATTGATCAAGAGGCGATGAAATCGCCATTCTCACGCATCCTCGTTACAAACGAGGACGATGTGGACTTAAAATGGACTAAACTGATTCTCATTGCGAGGCACGAAGCAATCCTAAAGCGTTAGTTATTATGCCTAGCGATAGTAGTAAGATTGCTTCGTGCCTGGCAATGACGAAAAAACAATAAAATATAACCAAATGAAACATTCCATCAATATTATTAAAGCTTTAATTTTTATCCTTGCTTTTGGTATGGGTTTAACTGCAAAAGCCCAGTCTTATTACAACGTAATCAAATACGGTGCAAAAAACGACAGCAGTGAACTGGTAACGACAGCAATAAAAAATGCGATAGAAGCGGCATCAAAAGCGGGTGGTGGAACAGTTTATTTTCCCGCCGGAAAATACCTAACTGGCGCTATACATTTAAAAAGCAACATCACCATATTGATTGATGCCGGTGCTGAGTTGCATTTCAGCGATAATTTTGACGATTATTTACCCATGGTGAAAAGCCGTTACGAAGGAGTAGATGTAACCAGTTTCTCGCCTTTGTTTTATGCCTATAAAGTAGAAAATATCTCCATTATTGGTAGGGGGATTATTGATGGGCATGGAAAAAAATGGTGGGATTTTGTAGAAGGTTATAAAGAAGGGCAAGCGCGTTCTAAATGGCAAACTACTTTTGAGGGCTTAAACAAAGATATTATTTTGCCAGATGATCCTAAGCAGATGAAACGTGGCTTTCTTCGCCCGCCGTTTATACAACCCATGTTCTGTAAAAATGTATTGATTGATGGCATAACCATTCGCAATTCGCCTTTCTGGACGATCAATCCAGAATTCTGCGAAAATGTTAAAGTCCATGCCGTTACCATCAACAACCCGCATTCGCCGAATACAGACGGTATTAATCCTGAATCTTGTAAAAATGTGCACATTTCAGATTGCCACATCAGTGTAGGCGATGACTGTATTACCATCAAATCGGGGAAAGATGCCCCTGGAAGAAAAATGGCTGTTCCTGCAGAAAATTATGTGATTACAAATTGTACCATGTTATCGGGTCATGGGGGAGTGGTTATTGGTAGTGAAATGTCGGGCGATGTGCGTAAAATAGCCATCTCGAACTGTGTCTTCGATGGAACGGATAGGGGCATCCGTATTAAAACAGCACGTGGAAGAGGTGGTGTTGTTGAAGAGATCAGAGTGAGCAACATTATCATGAAAAACATTAAAGATCAGGCTATTGTACTGGATATGCAGTATTCAAAAACAAATGTGGAAGCTGTTTCTGATCGAACGCCTGTCTTTAGAAATATCCATTTCAGCAATATCACCGGTCAGGTTAATCAGGCAGGTTATCTAAATGGTTTAGAAGAAATGCCTATCGATAATATTACCTTCAATGATATTAATATGGATGCCAAAACTGGTTTTTCTATTCAAAATTCCAGTAATATTGAGTTTCATAACGTAACGGTGAATACCGAATTAGGTGCATCGATAAAGGCATTAAAGGTGAATAATTTAATTGTGGATGGTTTAAAAAGCAATAAACCTCATGCCAATGCGGCTGTAATTGATATCACTAATGTATCTGATCTGTTCCTGTACAATGCTTTCCCGGTTATAGGAACCGTTACCTATTTGAAATTAAGCGGGGCCGAGACTAAAAATATATTCTTAGGAAATAATAATTTTAGACGAGTGAAAGCGGCCGTTAAGAAGGAGAAGGAAGTAAGCGGTAATATCGAAATCATTTCAGGCGATAAAGGACAATAATATGAGGTTTAAACTTTTATTAAGTACATCATTTTTAATATTGACTGCGTATTTTGGCAGCTTTGCACAAGAAAACAACCATACTCTATGGTACAAAAAGGCTGCAGAAAAGTGGACGGATGCCTTGCCAATCGGAAACGGTAGATTGGGCGCCATGATTTTCGCTGGAGCGGCTGTAGATCATATCCAGTTTAACGAAGAAACCGTTTGGACGGGTAAACCTAGGGATTATAACCGAAAAGGCGCCTATCGATATCTGCCTGAGATCAGGAAATTACTTTTTGAAGGAAAACAGGCAGCAGCAGAAGCTTTAGCACAAGAACATTTTATGGGCTTGCAAAGTAGTTCGGGCGACAGGAAAGTTTGGGTAAATGAAATGAAAGCTGGTAAAGGCATTCAGGGCAGCCCTGCTTTGGCCAATTTTGACGATAAACTTTGGAAAACGATAAAAGTGCCTGCCTACGAGGGTTGGGAAACGGCAGGCTTAGCCAATTTAGATGGTGCCGTTTGGTTCAGAACCACTTTTGACGTGCCCGAAAATTGGGCAGGAAAAAATCTTGTACTCGACCTTAACCGCATCCGCGATCAGGATTTCACTTATATAAATGGTCAATTGGTTGGCAATACCGATAATACGGAGCCAAGAAAATATACTATTCCTGCAAAACTGATTAATAAAGGCAAAAATGTAATTGCCATCCAGGTGCTTAATTA
Organism: Pedobacter sp. R-06; assembly: GCF_049913135.1. Classification (NCBI taxonomy): domain Bacteria; kingdom Pseudomonadati; phylum Bacteroidota; class Sphingobacteriia; order Sphingobacteriales; family Sphingobacteriaceae; genus Pedobacter; species Pedobacter sp. R-06. Next base: position 2,322,875 of record NZ_CP183977.1, read on the forward strand.
TTTCGATAAAGGCGGATTGGCCGGCTATAAAGACACTACAAAAAAAATAGGAATTTATCCGGCCGGAGAAAGTATGGAACAGGGTGTTTCGTTGGTTAAAGATTGGAAATATAAAATTCAAGATGAAAATCCACCTGCCGTTCCGCAATACCAGGGCAGTTATCAGCCTTTTGGTGATTTGAATCTATATTTCAAGCAGACCAAATCTATTGTTACCCGTTATAAACGGTCTTTGGACATCAGCACAGCCGTTGCAAAAACAACTTATACGCTAAACGGTGTAAATTATCAGCGTGAGTATTTTGCAAGTCAGCCAAACCAAGCCATTGTAATCCATTTAACGGCCGATAAAAAAGCATCCATCAGTTTCGATGCTGAACTTTCAAGTGCTCACCGAAAATCATCCGTGAAAACTTTAGCGAATAATGTAATTGCTTTATCTATTCAGGTAAAAGATGGTGCGATTAAGGGAGAAAGCCGATTAACAGCTTTAATCAAAAATGGATCTGTGAAAGTGATTAATGGCAAAATCAGCATCAATCAGGCGGATGAAGTGACACTTTATTTGACAGGCGGAACCAATTTTATCAATGCGCAGGATGTTTCTGGGAATCCGGCAGTGGCCAACATTAAAGCACTCAATAGTTTAAAAGGTAAAGCATACGCAGAGATCAAACAGGGCCACATTAAAGAATATCAAAGCTATTACAATACCTTTAGTGTCGATTTTGGCCGATCGGATAATGAGAACCTTCCAACAGATGAAAGATTAACAAAATTTGCAACCGCGAACGACCCTGCGTTTGCGGCACTGTACATGCAGTATGGAAGATATTTGTTGATTTCCAGCTCGAGACCAAGTACTCAGCCAGCCAATCTTCAAGGGATTTGGAACGATTTGCTTACGCCACCATGGGGAAGCAAGTATACCACCAATATTAACCTCGAAATGAACTACTGGCCAACCGAAATCCTTAATTTATCGGCACTAAATGAGCCGCTTTTCAACAAAATCAAAGGACTGGCAAAAGCTGGAGCCGAAACAGCAAAAGAATATTACAATGCGCGTGGTTGGGTTTTACACCACAATACCGACTTATGGAATGGAACAGCCCCCATCAATGCTTCAAATCATGGTATTTGGGTAAGTGGAGGTGGTTGGTTAAGTGAGCATTTATGGGAACATTATCAATTCAGTAAAGACCGCAAATTCCTGGAAACTAAGGCTTATCCTTTAATGAAACAAGCTGCTTTGTTTTATGAAGATTTTTTAGTGAAAGATCCCAAAACTGGTTGGTTGATCAGTACACCTTCTAATTCGCCAGAAAATGGCGGTTTAGTGGCTGGCCCAACAATGGACCACCAGATTATCAGATCGCTTTTCAGAAATTGCATAGCAGCAGCCGAAACGCTTAATGTAGATGCCGAATTTAGAAAATCGCTAACTGAAAAGGTTAAACAGCTAGCACCAAATCAGATAGGCAAATATGGACAGTTACAAGAATGGTTAACAGATGTAGATGATACCGCAAGTAAACACCGCCATGTTTCTCATTTATGGGGTGTGTATCCTGGAAATGATATTATCTGGGATGATAACGAAAAGATGATGCAAGCAGCAAAACAGTCCTTATTGTATCGGGGAGATGATGCTACAGGCTGGAGTTTAGCCTGGAAGATTAATTTCTGGGCCAGGTTTAAAGATGGTGATCATGCGATGAAATTGGTAAAAATGTTAATGAAACCTGCTAATAATGGGGCAGGTTCTTATGTAAATCTTTTTGATGCGCATCCGCCTTTTCAAATAGATGGAAACTTTGGTGGTGCTGCCGGAATCGCCGAAATGATTGTACAGAGCCATCAGGGCTATTTAGATATTTTACCCGCATTACCTACTGCTATTCCAAACGGAGAAATTAAAGGACTTCTGGCCAGAGGAGGTTTCGAACTGGATTTAACCTGGGATAAAGGTGCATTAATCTCACTTACCATAAAATCTAAAACAGGTGGGCCATGTAAAATCCGTTACAAAAATAACAATGCAACGTTCGAAACTAAAGCTGGTGAAAGCTATAATTTAAATGGAGACCTGAAATCGCAGTAAAATATGAACAACAAAATCGTCATTGCGAGGAGGAACGACGAAGCAATCTCCCTTAGAAGAGACTTATTTAAAGTTAATTTTTTTATTGTTTTTTGCTCCATGAGCCTTGGGTCGTGTCGCCACGAACCAAAAAGAATTCAATTTAAACTGTTGCTTTTACTGCTGTTATGCTTCATCCATTTTTATGGAGCAAGTTCACTATATGCACAAAACCAAACCCGGAAAGACATTTTATTAAACGCCAATTGGCTTAGCATTGCCGATGAGAAAAACAAAAATGCTTTTGATGGCTTTCAGCTGGCTAACTACAAACCCTTAAACTGGAAGAATGTAAATGTTCCACATAACTGGGATCAATACGAAGGTTATCAACGCAAACTTCATGGCAATAAACATGGTTATGCCTGGTACCGCAAGACATTCAAAACTAACGAAGTTAAACAGGGAAAAAGGTTCTTTTTGTACTTCGAAGGCGTTGGCTCTTACGCAAGCATCTGGTTAAATGGCAAAAAAGTAGGTGAGCATGCAGGCGGCAGAACAACTTTTACATTAGATGTTACTGCTGCAATTAAACTGAGCAGTCAGGAGAACATTTTAGCAGTCCGGGCCGATCATCCTGCAAATATTCAGGATTTACCCTGGGTGGATGGCGGTTGCTCTACCGAACGTGGTTTTTCAGAAGGTTCACAGCCCATGGGTATTTTTCGTCCGGTACATTTAATTGTGACTAGTGATATCCGAGTTGAACCTTTTGGTATCCACATTTGGAACGATAATAAAATTTCAGAAAATGCAGCCATTCTGAATCTGAGTACCACAGTTAAAAACTATAGTTTAAAGCTTAAAAAGGTATCCATAATCAACAGATTACTAGATCAAAATGGGAAGCCGGTTAAAGAATTAACGAAAACAATAATTCTTTCCGGTGGCAAAGAAGTTCAGATTGATCAGCAGACCGATAAAATCATTAATCCGGAATTGTGGTCTCTAGAAAACCCATATCTATACACTTTACAAACCTCCATCGTAGAAAATGGAAAAATTGTAGATGAGCTGAAAACGCCCTATGGCATCCGGTGGATCAGTTGGCCTATTGACGAACAAGCGAACCAGAAACAGTTTCTGTTAAATGGTAAACCTGTTTTTATTAATGGGATTGCAGAATATGAACATTTAATTGGGCAGAGCCATGCTTTTAGCAACGAGCAGATCAGTTCGAGGGTAAGGCAAATTAAGGCAGCAGGTTTTAATGCCTTCCGTGATGCACATCAACCACACAATTTATTGTATTCAGATTATTGGGATAAGGAAGGGATTTTATGCTGGACCCAAATGGCTGCACATATCTGGTACGATACACCGGAATTCCGGAAGAATTTTAAGTCGCTTCTAACAGACTGGGTAAAAGAACGCAGGAACAGTCCCGCAGTGGTGTTATGGGGTTTGGAAAACGAAAGCACTCTGCCCGAAGATTTCGCAAAAGAATGTACCGAACTGATCAGAAAATTAGATCCAACAGCTTCATCACAAAGAAAAGTAACCACCTGTAATGGCGGTAAAGGAACCGATTGGGACGTACCTCAAAACTGGACGGGCACTTATGGTGGTAATCCGTTAACTTATGGAGAAGATCTTCAAAGGCAGGTTTTGGTTGGCGAATACGGTGCCTGGCGAACGATTGATCTTCATGATACAGATGACAATGGTAAAGGTTATACCGAAAATAAAATGGCCGATCTGATGGAAACAAAAGTTCGCCTGGCCGAATCGGTAAAAGATAAAACCGCTGGTCATTTTTTCTGGCTTTACAGCTCACACGATAATCCGGGCAGGGTGCAAGGTGGCGAAGGATTAAGAGATCTGGATCGGGTTGGCCCGGTAAATTACAAGGGTATGTTTACGCCTTGGGAAGAACCCACAGATGTGTTCTACATGTTCAGGGCAAATTATGCCCCAAAACAAACTGAGCCTATGGTATATATTGTTTCGCATACCTGGCCAAACCGTTGGAACAAACCAGGGATAAAAGACAGTATTGTGGTTTATTCTAACTGCGATGAAGTAGAACTGTTTAATGATGTAAACGGCCAGTCTTTGGGTAAAAGAAAACGTGGTACAATAGGTACACATTTCCAATGGAACAAGCCAGATATCCAATATAATGTATTGTATGCAGTGGGCTACGTGAACGGAAAAGCTGTGGCTAAAGATCAAATACTATTGCAAAATCTGCCTCAAAGCCCAAATTTCAATACTTTAATCAAGGATGAAAAATTAACAGTACCATCTCGGGGTTATAATTATGTGTACCGTGTAAACTGCGGTGGTGGCGATTATACAGATACTAACGGGAATAAATGGTCTGCTGATCGGAACTTAACTTCATCGAATAGTTTTGGTTCAACCTCCTGGACGGCAGGTTTTACGGGTATTCCAGCATTTTTTGCCAGTCAACGCCGTACCTTTCAACCCATTGAAGGTACTAAAGATTGGAAGCTTTTTCAGACTTTCAGATTTGGCAGAGATCAGTTGAAATATCATTTTCCACTACCTGACGGCGAATATCTGGTTGAACTTTATTTTATAGAACCATGGCTGGGTATTGGCGGAGGTTTTGATGCAAGGGCCATGCGTTTATTTGATGTGGCATTTAATGGAAAAACGGTTATTAAAGATTTAGATATCTGGAAAGAGGCTGGCAGTAACACTTTATTGAAAAAAACAGTTAAAACTTCAATCAAAGGTGGCTTTTTAGAGATTAACTTCCCTGAGGTGAAAGTGGGGCAGGCAGTTATTTCGGGCATTGCCATAGCTAGTTTAAATCAAAAGATTAAACCCGCGCCAGTAAGCAATTCACTTTTAACAAGAATAAAAAATGCTGAGTTAAACAGCTGGCTGGATATTGGAGATGAACAGTTTAAAGGAGAGAAATCAGCATTTACCTATTTACCTTCAAATTTATATGGTGCAGAATGGTTAAAAGCTTCACGAAGACAGGAAAGTATCGAATTTACGGCTACTGATAGTGTTGATGCCTTTATTGCGCTGAATAAAAACAGTAGTATTCCGCAGGGATTTGAGAATACCAGAACCACACTGAGCAACAGCAATGATGAAACGTTTAATCTTTATCGCAAAAGATTTGTTCCTGACGAAAGAATCATTTTTGATAATAGTGTAGCAACTATTTTTGTATTGCCCGTTACCCATTTACAACCCGCTTATGATTTAAAAACCATCACAACCTACAAAGCTACTGATGGCATTTTAGATGGGAAAGACATTACAAAAGCAGTATTGATGGATAAACAGCGCGTAATTTTTAGTGCAACCAATGCGGGCAGCTTAACATGGAATATTTCAGTTGGTGTTGCCGATACCTATTCCTTAACCATTAAGTACCATAACCCGTCCGATCAGCCCTTGAAAGCCAAACTGGAATTTTCATCGGCAGACGGAACATTAATGAAAACAGAAATGGTTGAATTTGCACCAACTAAAACTGGAAAATGGAATTACCTGAGCACTAACACCGGGAGCATGATTAATGCCGGGACTTATAAACTCAAATTGATTGCCACAGAAACCAAAGGACTGGCAGTTGATGCTTTAGATGTTCAATAAGATAAGATGGTACAATATGTAGCCAAAATCTTATATTAATGTTGATATTTAGTCATGCATATTTGTTTTAACCAAATTAATAAACGAGCCAACAAATAATGAAAGGACTTCCTGTAGTCGATCTTGCAATCATCTTCATTTATCTTGTTGGAATGATATTAGTTGGGGTTTATTTTTCGAGGAAAAATAAAAACTCCGAGCAATTTACAAAAGCCTCGGGCCTGATCCCCGGATGGGCGATAGGTTTATCTATTTATGCAACATTTTTAAGCAGCAATACTTTTTTAGGCGTGCCCGGAAAGGCTTTCGGGAGCAATTGGAATGCATTTGTATTCAGTATTTCGATGCCCTTGGCCGCTTGGATCGCTTCAAAATACTTTGTTCCTTTTTATCGGAATACTGGCGAAATATCGGCCTACACCCATTTAGAAAAACGTTTTGGCGCATGGGCAAGAGTATATGCAGTAGTTTGTTTTTTATTAACCCAGTTGGCCAGAATGGGATCGATATTTTTTGGAATTGCACTGAGCCTACAGGCACTTACAGGGTATTCCATGCAGATGATTATGATCGTAATGGGCATTTGTATCATTGTTTATACCGTTTTAGGAGGAATTGAAGCGGTAATATGGACAGAAGTGGTACAAGCGGTGGTGAAAACTTTTGGTGCCTTACTCATCCTGTATTTAATCATTTCGAATATGCCGGGAGGCGTTTCGAAGATTGTAGAGATCGGGAAATCTGCTGACAAATTTAGCCTCGGCAGTTTTAAGTTCGATTTTGCAGGATCATCGTTTTGGGTGGTATTGCTTTATGGTTTTTTTATCAATCTGAATAACTTCGGAATGGACCAAAACTATATCCAGCGTTATCATACGGCATCATCAAGTAAAGCAGCTTCGAAATCGATCTGGTTGTGCGTGTGGTTATATATCCCGGCATCATTGCTATTTTTTATTATAGGATCTTGCTTGTATGCCTATTATGAAATCAATCCGGACTTGGTGCAGTCTATAAAACACCAGGTAGCCATAGAGCGTTTGCCCCTACATGCTTCGGCAGCAGAGGTGTTAAAGGTACAACATGCATTACAACCATCAGATTATGGCGACAAAATTATGCCACATTTCATGGTCACCAAAATTCCGATCGGTTTGGTTGGTTTAATTGTATCGGCCATTTTATCGGCTGCAATGAGCACCATAAGCTCTGGAATGAACGCCTCAGCAACGGTGTTTTCTGTTGATATTTATAAGAGATATTTTAAACCTGATGTAACGGAGAAACAAAATTTATCGCTGTTACATTTGGCCACTATTGGCTTTGGCTTATTGGGCATGATTGCTGGCATTGCCATGATCGGCGTAAAAAGCATTTTAGATGTTTGGTGGGAATTATCAGGGATTTTTGCAGCAGGAATGCTAGGGCTATTCCTTTTGGGTATTATCAGCAGGCAAACTAAAAACCATGAAGCCATAACAGCAACAATAATCGGCATTGCTGTAATTATATGGATGACATTTTCTTCACTTCTTCCTCCAGAATATGAAGTTTTTAGAAATCCTTTACATAAAAACATGATTATCGTGATCGGCACTTTAACCATTTTTTTAGCAGGACTTTTCTTAACGAAAATTAAAAATATTAAAACTAAAACAGCCCATTAAAAACCATTCTGGTTTTATCAGGCAATTAAATAGAACAATTTACCATATCAGAATATAATGGAAAACTCACAAAAAGGGTTCATCCCGGTAATGCTCACGCCTTTTTTAAGCAATGGGAACATCGATTACCCAGCCCTTACACAGCTTACTGAGATTTATTTACAGGCCGGATCATCAGGTTTATTTGCCAATTGCCTATCGAGCGAAATGTTTGAATTGACTGGTAAAGAACGAATTCAGGCCATAAAACATGTGATAAAAGTAGTGGATGGAGCGGTACCCGTAGTAGCAACCGGAACCTTTGGTGGGGAAATAAGTAAACAGGCCGATTTTGTGAAAGAAGTAAGCGATGCGGGGGTAGAAGCGGTGATTGCCATTACCAGTTTACTTGCCGAAGAAAATGAAACTGACGAGGTTTTTAACGAAAGAGTATTCGATCTTTTAGACCAGACAGATAAAATTCCATTAGGATTTTACGAATGCCCCGTGCCTTATAAAAGAGTATTGAAACCACAGCAACTAGCCGATTTTGTTTCTACTGATCGAGTGATTTACCATAAAGACACCTGCCTGGACCTCGGACAGATTAAAGAAAAACTGAAACTGACAGAAGGTAAGACTTTTGGATTATACGATGCATATATCGTACATGCGGTAGAATCGCTAAAAGCCGGATCTTCAGGCTTATCATGCATTCAAGGGAACTATTTCCCTGAATTGATTGTATGGCTCTGCGACCATTACAATGATGAAGTTTTTAAAGATGAAGTGCAGGTGGTACAACAGTTTTTAATCGATAACATGGACGTAATGCATAACGTTTACCCAGTAGTGTCGAAATATTTCCTGCAAAAGCGAGGGCTTAATATCTCGACTTTTACCCGCAGAAATGTAGGCGCATTTACGCCAAGTGTAGTAAAAGAAGTAGAAACATTGTTTGATGATTATACTTTGCTTCGCAACAATCTAAACATTAAGGTTTTTATATAGTGGTGTAATCGTCATTTCGACCGAAGTGGAGAAATCTTTGTAAATAGATATCTCTATTTCGCTGCGCCGTAGTCGAGGACGATATCGTTTATGTTCAGTCGTCATCCTGAACTTGTTTCAGGATCTATTTTGCTAGTAATTTTTGAGGATCTGATAATGTATTGCAGTATAGATGCTGAAATAAATTCAGCATGACGATCACTATGAAAAGCTAATTCAAATACTTCCTTTTATAGTCTAAAGGCGTCATCCCCGTAACCTTTTTAAAGTGCCTGTAGAAATTAGACACATTATTAAAACCACAATCGAAACAGATCATTTCGGTAGGTAGCTTGTTTTCAATCAGGAAACGGCAGGCATGGCTCACCCTAATTTCGATCAGAAAATCATAAAAGGTTTTCTTTGTCATCAGTTTAAAATACCTGCAGAAAGAAGTTACGCTTAAATTACTTAATGAAGCCACTTCTTCCAATGTAATATCCTTTTTATAATTACTCAGGGTATAATTACAGATTTTATTGATACGGAGTGTTTCAGACTCATTGCTTTGATAGAATGTATTTTTGCTCGTTACAATCGTCGAAAATTCATCCGTTTCTGCCAATGTTTTTAAGATAGATAAGAGGATAATGATCCGGTCCAAATTGGTCGCATCAACAGCAGCCCGCATTAAATCAACCAGTTTATCTTTAGCTTTCCCTTTAATTACCATTCCGCTTTTTGCTTTTTCGAATAGTTTAGGAATCAGATAAGCTTCAGGTAAAGTAAGCAGATATTTCCCCAGGCAATCGGGTAAGAAATGGATTACCATGGCTTCGGTTGTAAGATCGGGGTTATTTTGAAAATATTCATCTTTACAACGCCAGGTATGCGGTAAGTTTTCTCCCAAAAGCACCATCTCATCTGGCACAAAATTACTGATGTTGTCGCCAATAAAACGAACGCCTTCTCCTTTGATTACATAATGCAATTCCAGTTCAGGATGGTAATGCCAGATATTTCCAAAATCAGGTTTGATATCATGACGGATGCTAAAGGAACTTTGTAAGGTAATTGGAACTTTATGAAAATGAGGTTTCATGTAACTAATAAATATTTGGTTAGGACTGCATTACAATATTCAACAAATTATGCCACAGCGGTCTAAAGTTAACGAGTTTAATGATAACATCCTATATTAATTTGATAAAAACTATCAGAAAATAGTGTTTTTCATTGTTGAGTTTTGTATATAGCCGTAAAGGCATAACCCAAATATAAGCAGACAAATTATTTTTATATAAATTATTTGTTCATTAATAAATTATGAGACAAGTCAAACAAGGCGAAATTCTACTGGTTTCTAGCGGAGATTTACGGCTTTCGGCAAATCAAAACTGCTGGGCTGCCCAAATTGAAATGGAGCAAAAATTAACGCTGGCTATCGAGCAATTTGGCTGGAAAGTTAAACGTGCCCATCCTTACAATTCAACAAAAAAACATGGCTTTATCGATTCGCAAAGAATGGGTATGGATATCTTTAGAAATATTGATCCTGACCAGCCTTTAATTGTGGCAGAAAGTGTTTGGCAATACTCTCATCATGTATTTGCAGGTCTTACCACACATCGCGGACCAATATTAACCGTAGCCAACTGGAGCGGACAATGGCCTGGTTTGGTGGGCATGTTAAACCTAAATGGTTGTTTAACCAAGGCAGCTATACCTTATAGTACTTTATGGAGTGAAGATTTTACTGATGATTTTTTTACTGAAGGATTACAGGAATGGCTCTCGACTGGTAAAATCAGCTACGATCAAAGTCATGTAAAAAGTTTTGCGCTCAGTAAAATCCCAACGGGTGATGACAAGACAGGAAGAACCTTTGCCCGGAATTTAAAAGCGCGCAAAGTAATTATGGGCGTGTTTGATGAGGGCTGCATGGGTATGTACAATGCTATCATACCCGATGAATTACTCCATAGGACCGGTTTTTTTAAAGAACGTTTAAGTCAATCGGCGCTGTACGCGGCTATGTTACAGGTAACGGATGCTGAGGCAGAAGCCGTTTTAGATTGGCTTTTACAAAAAGGCATGACTTTTAACTGGGGCACCGAAGAAGAAACCCAGTTAACAAAAAGACAAACACTTGAACAGTGCAAAATGTATATTGCAGCCTTAAGGATTGCAGATGATTTTAGCTGCGATACCATTGGGATACAATACCAACAAGGCCTAAAAGATTTAACCGTTGCGAGTGATCTGGTAGAAGGTTTATTAAATAACGAAGACCGTCCGCCGGTATTTTCTGTAGATGGTAAAGAACTCTACCCAAAACGTGCTTTACCACATTTTAACGAGGTAGATGAATGTGCAGGTTTAGATGCTCTGGTAACCTACAATCTTTGGAAAGAACTGGGAATGACCGGAGAAAACACCCTTCACGATATCCGTTGGGGCGAATATTACAAAAATGATGATGTAAATGGTTTTGTTTGGTTGTTTTTAATTTCTGGAGCAGCACCACCTGCACATTTTATTGATGGTTATGCCGGAGCAAGCAGCGATAGGCAGCCTGCTATGTATTTCCGTTTAGGCGGTGGGTCGTTAAAAGGTGTTAGTAAACCGGGTTTCATTGTTTGGAGCCGTGTTTATATAATGGATAATGAATTACATTGCGATTTAGGCGTTGGGGAAGTAGTAGCTTTGCCTGAAGAAGAAACCAAAAGACGGTGGAACGGAACAACACCCGAATGGCCAATTATGCATGCCATTTTAAAAGGTGTAAGCCGCGATCAGCTGATGGCCAGACATAAAGCCAATCACATTCAGGTGGTTTATGCCAATTATGAAGCAGGAGCACATGAAGCTTGCCGTATTAAAGCCGCTGCATTGGATGAACTTGGCTTAAAAGTGCATTTTTGCGGAGATGTTAGTCTAAAAAAAATAAATACAATTTAAATATAAAGACATGAAATCATCAATTTTAGCCTTATTGTTAACCTTCTCGGGCATGACCACCATTTTTGCTCAGGGCAACGCAGTTGCAGATAAGGAAGCTTATACCAAAATGATTACCGAGCGTTCGGCTAAAATTGTCGCCAATCTGGGGATTACAGATGCAAAGAAAACCGAAAAAGTGACAGTAATCATCAGAAATCAATATAGTGATTTAAATGATATTTATGCCGCACGCGATGCCCGTGTTAAAGCAATAAAAGAGAAAAACAAAGACAATAAAGTAGAACGCGATTCAGCGCTTGCTAAAGATGCCCGTGTTGTAGAAGCATCATTGGCTAAACTTCATAAAAAATACATCAGCAAACTTTCGGCACAACTCACTAATGAACAGGTTGACCTGGTTAAAAATGGCATGACCTATAATGTATTGCCGATTACTTACAAGGCTTATCAGGAACAGATTTTAACTTTAACCGAAGATCAGAAAAAACAGATCCTGATCTGGTTAACCGAGGCTAGAGAACATGCCATGGATGCAGAATCATCAGATAAAAAACATGCCTGGTTTGGTAAGTATAAAGGCAGGATAAATAATTACCTATCGGCCGCCGGATATGATTTAAAGCAGGAAGGGATAGAGTGGGAGAAGCGCCGAAAAGCAAAGGTTGAAAATAATTAAAGACTTGTTGTTTTAGACAGACATTAATATTGTTTTTTGCTCACAATAAGCGCTATAAAATATTTAATTATTTTTATTTAAGAATATTGTATTTATATATGAATTATTTTATATCTTGTATCATCAATTAAAAAATGGATTAAAGGGTAATGATATGTACTACATTTTATGGCAGCATATTCACCTGAAATATAAAATCACGTTTTTTTTGATTGTTAATATACTTTCTAACCAAAAAAATATCTAACTCAAAAATAGAAAACAAGCAAAGCTATAGATCGTTTCCTTTTGTTTTACTTTAATAAGTAATGTTTTGACATTTATTTAGTCGCAAAAGATAAGATAATGATCTAGGGGGGAGCGCTCAGGCTTACCAGAATTAAAAACTAACCAAATAATAAGATGAATTTAAAATTTTTACGCAAAATTTCTTTGCCCTTGCTATTCATGCTATTGGCAAGCGCAGTACTCTTTGCTCAGGATCGAAAGGTTACGGGTAAAGTTGTCGATCAGGCAGATGGGCAGGGAATACCGGGGGTAAATGTAAGTTTAAAAGGTATTCCAAGTAATGTGAGTACCAATGCTGACGGTGTTTACACTATTCAGGTAAAATCTGATGCAGATGTTCTTGTATTCTCATTTATAGGATATGTAAGGCAGCAGGTAACAGTAGGTAAACAAACCAATATTGTTGTACGTTTAGTTCCGGAAAACAAGAGCCTCGAAGATGTGGTTGTTGTTGGTTACGGTACGCAAAAGAGAAGTCATTTAACAGGTGCTGTTGTAGATATAAAGGCAACTGAAGTGGAAGACTTACCTGCAAGTAATATAGGTGCTGCACTGGCGGGAAAAATATTGGGTGTTGGGGTGAGCGGAGGTATTTCAAGACCAGGTTCTACAGCAAAGTTGACCATCAGAAACCCGAACACTATTTTCTCTAAAGATGGCGGTTCTACCGACCCGCTATATGTAATAGACGATGTAATTCAGATCAATCCTCAAAACGGACAACCTGATGCTACCCTCTTTAATAACCTCGATCCTTCTGAAATAGAAAGTTTATCTTTCCTAAAAGATGCATCTGCAGCTATTTATGGTACAAGAGCAGGTAATGGAGTAGTGCTAGTAAAAACTAAACGCGGTAAAATCGGACCTCCACGCATCAGTTATAGCGGCTCGTATGCTTTTAATGACGAAGCTTATCGAACTAAAATGATGAGCGCCTATCAGTTTGGGATGTATTATAACATTATGAACGGACCGAATGGCGCTAATGTAAATCCAACAGGTGCTTCAGCAGCTGATAGTTTTTTTAGTCAGGATGAATTAGAGCATTTCAAAAATATCAATTACGATTGGTTAGAAGATGCCTGGAAATCATCCTATAACATGAAACACACTTTAAGTATCTCCGGAGGTACAGACCGTGCAACCTATTTTGGTGATGTTGCTTATTACAAGCAAGATGGAAACCTTTCGAGCCTTGATTTTAAACGTTGGAACTTTAGATCAGGTGCTGATATTAAGGTGGCAACCAATCTGAAGGTTGGTTTACAGGTTTCAGGAAACAATAGCGAACTCATTAAAACCTTTAATAAAATCGGTAGTGAGCTAGATGACAACGATTACCGGAACCTCATCCTTGCACCTCGTTACGTGCCGATGTATATTAATGGATACCCTGTAAAACTACCAGGAACCACTAATGATTTTTCTACCTATCATTTCTACGAAATCGAGAAATTAGGCAATCTGGCGAACACCAGAAATACCAACTTTACGATAAATTTAAATGCTCAATACGATATTCCGTTCGTTAAAGGTCTAAGTGCAAGAGCTGCATATTCTAGGAATATGGGTAGCAGCAATGGATCACAGATCGGAACAAAATATAATGTTTACACCTTTAAAAAATTAGGTACTAATGAACATATTTACGATGGGGCAACATTACCAACAGCTCTTGTTGCTTCTAATGGTAATCGGTTATACTATTCCAATACGACACAAAATTCAACACAATCAAACTTTGTGCTAACCTACAACAGGTCGTTCGGAAAACATACAATAGGTGCTTTAGCTACGGTAGAAAGATCTGAGCAGGCCTTTAATAATGAGGTTGTATTTAAAGCAGATCCGATCCAACAAACAAATGGCCAGTTTAACTCAGCAACCGGCGCGATAGATGGAAGTACTACAAAATCAGAAGGAGGATCTCTATCATACGTTGCGAGAGCAAACTACAGTTACGCAGATAAGTACCTTGCAGAATTTATGTTTAGAAGCGATGCTTCTACCAAATTTGCTCCGGGTAACTATTGGGGTAATTTCTATTCGGGCTCATTGGGCTGGGTAATTTCAGAAGAAGATTTTTTTAAAGTACCTGGTATTGACTTCTTAAAACTAAGGTACTCAATAGGTTTATTAGGTAACGATCAAACTAAGGCCTGGTTATGGAGACAGCGTTATACCTTCCAGGATGGTAAGGGAGCAGTATTTGGTGGAGATGGAAATGCAACTGCAGGGTATAAAATGGAGGCATCTCCAAACCCTGATGCAACCTGGAGCGACGAGCTTAAAAACAACGTAGGTATTGATGCTAAATTTTTAAAAAACCGACTTACATTATCTCTGGATGGTTATTATAATCACGCAACAAATATTTTAACAGAGGTAACATCTAATATTCCAATCACGATTGGTGGTTCGGTAGCCTCGCAAAATTATGCTACAGCAGATTACTTTGGTTACGAACTGGGAATTGGTTGGAACGATAAAATCGGGAAGGATTTTAGTTATGGCGTAGATTTTAGATTTGCTTGGTCAGATAATAAAGTAATTAAAGCAGATTACAACGCAAATGATGTTCTGTATCCTTGGAATCCACGTAATGGAACTTCATCTGATGTTGGTAAATGGGGTTATGATTATTTAGGCATGTTTAAAGATCAGCAAGAAATCGATGCTTATGTTAGTCAGTACAAAATTACCTCGGTAAATCCAGGTGCTGCCGGTAGCGGATCAGCAGTGTTGGCCAAAGATTTAAAGCCAGGTATGCTCTATTATAGAGATGTTAGAGGACCTTTACAGCCTGATGGATCTTTTGCGGGTCCAGACGGTATAATTGACTTTAATGATCAGGTACAGTTATCAAAAAAAGCCACCAACCATTATGGTTACGGAACAACATTAAAGGCAAATTATAAAGGAATAGGAATAGAGGCGGTAATTTCAGGCTCATTTGGGGGATGGTCGGAAATCGATGCCCGTAAAAAAATGAACAATTCTATTTCACGTACTTTTGCGAGTGTGCCAGAAATCTGGGGTGATATTTATGATCCCATCCTAAACCCAACAGGTACCATGCCAAACCCAAATTGGGAAGCCACTAGCTTAAGTCCAACATCAAATTTCTGGAAAGTTTCTTCATTTAGAATGCGTTTGGCCAGCTTACAGTTAAATTACTCTCTGCCAAAAGCTTGGCTTGAAAAAGTTAAAGTAAGCAATGTACGTGTTTATGCAACAGCGTTAAATCCTTATAATTTCTATAACCCATATTCATATAGAGACAGTGATACGGCATACGACGTTTTTCCGAACCTGAAAACATTTTCTTTTGGATTAAACGTAACGTTTTAACAATTAAAAATAGTTGTACTATTAGATTTTAGAGACATGAAAAAGATTAATAAAATATATGTTTTGGTTTCGCTGGTTATATTAACTGCGAGCTGCAAAGACAGTTTTTTAGAAGAGAAAAAAGATTACGCAGGCTTTAATGAGCAGGTTTTTCAAGAAGCCTCACTGGCTCAGGGATATGTAGATTATGTATACGGGTTGTTTTTACCAGCAAACAATGGTACGCCTAATGTGCAGGTACAGAGTGCTACAGATAACGGCACTTACAGTTCGGCCTTTACCCAAACAACTGATGAGCTGGCTGGTGAGACGGACTGGAATAAAGAATGGGCACAGATTTCTTATGTGAATACAAATGCATTGAAATACTTTGGTCAACGTTTGCCAAACAGTGTGGCTAATAACACCTGGACCCGCATGAAAGAGATTAATCTTTTTCTTCAGGAAATTGACAAACATGGTTTAACAACAGACATAACCAATAAATTTAAAGGACAGATGTACTTTTGGAGAGCCTGGCAATATTTCGAATTGGTTAAGTTATATGGTGGAGTACCATTGGTTTTAACGCCCCAAGATCCGATTGTTTCTTCCGGACCAGCGAATGAAATACAAAGAAGTTCATCTTCTGCTTGTATCGAACAGATTGTTAAAGATTTAGATCTGGCAATTTCTTTATTGCCTGGAAAATGGACAGGAGTAGATAATGGTAGAATTACATCTGGTGCCGCTGCTGCGTTAAAAGGCAGGGTACTCTTAACATGGGCAAGTCCGCTTTTTAACCGCACTGATGACAGGGCACGTTGGGAAAGAGCCTACCAGGCAAATCTAGCAGCAAAAACCTTATTAGAGACTAATGGTTTTGGTTTATATAAAGTAGGAGGAACAGCAAATGGAGTGGCATGGGGAAATATGTTTATAGCTGATAACAGTATCGAATCTGTATTCGCTTTTGGCTTTAATGCTTTAACAACCGGAAATCCACAAAAAAACAATGGTTGGGAGCAGGCTACACGTTCACGTGAAATTAATGGTGCCGGATCAATATCGCCAACCAAACAGATTGTAGATGCCTTTCCAATGAGAGATGGCAAGCCGATTACCGCCTCATCTTCAACATATCCATATTCTGACGCTAAATTCTACAAAAACAGAGATCCTAGGTTTTATAAAACATTTGTATATAATGGAGCCATCTGGCCCTATTCTGGTGCAGCTAATTATAAGCAATGGACTTATGTTTGGAAAAAAACGGCAACAGCAGGCTATAATGGCACTACTGAAACAAAAGGAGCCAATGCAAGCGGTATATATTTATGCAAAGCTAATAATCCAAATGCAAACAACTCCATTGGTAATTTCAGTAATAGTCCAACAGATTATATGGAAATAAGATTTGCTGAAGTAGTACTTAACTTAGCCGAATCGGCTATTGGCACAGATAAACTTAGCGAAGGTTTTGAAGGCATTAAATCTATAAGAGATAGGGCAGGTATTTTAGCGGGTACTGATGGGTCTTATGGTTTGGGTGTTGGTTTAAGCCGCGACCAATTATTTGCCGCCGTATTAAATGAAAGAAAAATAGAATTCGCTTATGAAAGTAAACGTTTTTGGGATTTAAGGAGATGGATGTTATTTGAGTCAGGCACAACTACAGCTAGATTAGGTTTTGCTCCATTAAACGGTACCCGCAGAACTGGTTTTTATATCGGTGTTAAAACCACTGCAGGTGCAGATTACGTTGGTGCAAATGATCCATTATTAAAACCTGCTACAGGAACAGCTCCGTTAATCGACAGAGACCCAGCTACCTATCCTGCAGGTATAACAACATACGATCAATACCTTGATTACCTTTACGATAACTATTTTAAAGTAAGCGTTAGAGATGATCTTGACAAAACAAGCCCAGCGAATTGGAAATTCACATGGTATCCTCAATATTATTTCTTTGGAATCAATCAAACTGTATTATCAGCAAGTCCCTATCTACAACAAACAACAGGTTGGGATAGCATGAATGGTGCTGGTACCTTCGATCCATTAAAGTAATTACAGAAGATCTTGGGGTGGTTTGCTCACCGCCCCGGTTTTTTTATATTTGGTTTTTGAAAAAAGGGAACATTAATTTGTTTCCTTTTTTTTATTTAAGAATGTTACATTTATATATGAATTTTATTCCTATCTTGTAACATGGCTGAGAGAATGAATTTAATTTGTTACAGGCATTTTTGGCAATTGATAAGATTATACAATAGATAGCCAAAATTATACATTAAACAGCTGCTTTTTGCATGCAAATTTGAAAGATAATATACTTTCTAACCAAAATTACTTACAAGGATAGACAAAGAAATGAGCCACGATTTTCAATATCAGCAATTAGATTTTTTCTGCTAGTTAAAATATTTCGTAATTTCTTTCTCTTCCCAACGAACAACACAAATGAAAAAGAACATTTTAAATCTGTTGCTAACAACAGCATTAATACTCTCCGCAAATTATACCTTTGCCCAATATCCGAATATCCCTGCTGACATCAAAAAATCATCTGATTCAATGATGAAGGAAGCTTATCACCAATCTGATATTGCCTGGGAAAAGGCCAAGCCGATTATTGCAAAAGAAGCTGCAGAAGGTAAACCTTATATTCCTTGGGCAGGTAGACCAAACGATTTGCCCCAATCTAAATTACTGGCCTTTCCAGGTGCTGAAGGCGGAGGCGCTTATAGCTTTGGTGGCCATGGCGGTAGGGTTATTGTAGTTAAAAACTTAAACGATAGCGGTCCGGGTTCGTTGCGTGATGCCTGCGAACAGGGCGGTGCAAGGATTGTAGTTTTTAATGTTGCAGGAATTATTAGGCTTAAAACACCATTGATTATCCGTGCACCCTATATTACCATTGCCGGACAAACGGCTCCTGGAGATGGTGTTTGTGTGGCTGGCGAATCGGTTTGGTTAAATACCCACGACGTAATTGTGCGTTTTATGCGTTTTAGAAGGGGTGAAACCTTTGTAGGCCGCAGAGATGATGCCATTGGTGGTAATCCGGTAGGTAATATTATGATCGATCACGTTTCGGCAAGTTGGGGTTTGGATGAAAACATGTCGATGTACCGCCACATGTACAACGATAGTACCGGCAAAACTGAAGAAAAACTGGGAACGGTGAACATCACCATTCAAAATTCGATATTTTCAGAAGCATTAGACTATTGGAACCATGCTTTTGGTTCAACCTTGGGTGGCGAAAACTGTGCTTTTGTACGTAACCTTTGGGCTGATAATGGCGCCCGTAACCCCTCAATTGGCTGGAACGGCATATTTAACTTTGCAAATAATGTAGTTTTCAACTGGAACAACCGCTCTACAGATGGTGGCGATTATACTGCACAGTACAACATCATCAATAACTTTTATAAACCAGGACCCGTTACCGAACTAAAAGATCCAATCAGTTACCGCATTTTAAAACCAGAGTCTGGCCGCAGTAAATTACCTTATGTTGTTTTTGGCAGGGCTTATGTAGCTGGAAACATCATCGACGGCAATGAAAAAGTAACCAAAAACAACTGGGATGGGGGTGTTCAATTAGAAGATAAAAAAGGAAATTTAATGTCTTTCGAAGCGGCAAGTAAATATTTCGCAGCGATGAAAGCTAAAGATCCATTCCCGATGCCTAAAATCAGCATTATCCCAACGCTACAAGCAAAAGAGTATGTATTAGCAAATGCAGGTGCTACCTTACCAAAGCGAGATCCGGTTGATACCCGTGTAGTTAAACAGGTAGCCACCGGAAAAATTGAAGTTCATCCTAACGCTAAACCATCAGCATTTCAATTCGAACACCGCAGATTACCTGGCGATTCTTATAAGCAAGGTATCATTACAGAAGTTTCTCAGGTGGGCGGTTATCCTGAATATAAAGGAACGCCATATAAAGATAGCGACGACGATGGCATGCCAGACGCATACGAAATAAAAAATGGCTTGAATCCTAAAGATGCATCCGATGCAGCAAAAATCACTAAAAGTGGTTATTCGAACATCGAAGTATATTTAAACAGTGTGGTTCCTGTTTCAATCGTAAAACCAAACTAATATGCGTGCCTGGAATTCAATTTTTAGCATAATAGCGCTTTGTGGTATTGGAAATGTGGCTTTTGCGCAATATCCGGTAATCCCAGAGGCTATGGAAAAGAAAGCCGATTCGCTTTTAAAAAGCATTGAAGAAAAATCCGAACTGCAATTTTTAAAAGTAAAACACATTGTAGATGAAGAAGCAAAACATGGTAAACCTTATATTCCATGGGCAGCCAAACCAGGCGATTTGCCACAAGCTAAAACAGTAGCCTTTCCGGGTGCCGAAGGTGGTGGTGCTTATTCTTTTGGCGGCCGCGGAGGAAAAGTTTATGTGGTAACAAGTCTCGAAGATTCGGGCAGCGGAACTTTACGCGAGGCCTGCGAGCAAGGCGGTGCCCGAATCATTGTTTTTAACGTTTCGGGGGTTATCAAATTAAAAACTCCACTGATTATCCGTGCACCTTATATCACCATTGCCGGTCAGAGTGCACCTGGTGATGGGATCTGTGTGGCTGGCGAATCGGTTTGGATCAATACACATGATGTGGTGATCCGTTATATGCGTTTCCGTCGTGGCGCAACCGATGTTACCCGTAGAGATGATGCCATTGGCGGAAATCCTGTCGGAAACATCATTATCGATCATGTTTCGGCAAGTTGGGGACTAGATGAAAACATGTCGATTTACCGCCATGTTTACGATCCAAAAGACGGTTCTAAACCTGTAAAATTACCTACTGTAAACGTTACCATCCAGAATTCGATCTTTTCTGAGGCTTTGGATACCTATAACCATGCTTTCGGAAGTACAATTGGTGGTTTGAACAGTACTTTTATGCGTAATCTTTGGGCATCAAATATCAGCCGGAACCCATCTGTCGGGATGTACGGTGATTTTGGTTTTGCAAATAATGTGATCTTCAACTGGTGGAATAGGAGTGCCGATGGTGGCGATAATGCCTCATTTTATAGTTTCATCAACAATTATTATAAACCTGGCCCCATTACGCCTGCCGGAGAACCGATTTCTTATCGTATCTTAAAACCTGAATCGGGTAGAGATAAAAAATTTGCCAACGAATTTGGTAAAGCTTACGTAACCGGAAATATTATAGAAGGAAATGAAAAGGTAACCAAAAACAATTGGGATGGCGGTGTTCAGCCTGAAAGTAAAAGAGATAAACAAAAGTTGTTAGATTCGATGAAAGTAGATAAACCTTTGCCAATGGCTAAAATTTCCATCATTGATACTAAAAAAGCTTATGATTATGTTTTGGCCAATGCAGGTGCATCTTTACCTGTTCGCGATGCAGTAGACCAACGTATTATCAAACAGGTTGCAACAGGAAAAATTGAGCATGTTGAAGATGGGAAATTACCTACTCAACAAAGTTATGTGAAACGTCGTTTACCTGCCGATTCTTATAAAAAAGGAATTATTTCAGATATCGCACAAGTAGGCGGTTATCCTGAATATAAAGGAAAACCTTATGTAGATACCGATAAGGATGGTATTCCTGATGCTTGGGAAACAAAAAATGGTTTAAACCCAAAAGATGCTAAGGATGCTTCAAAAATTTCGAAATCAGGCTATGCCAATATCGAAGTTTATTTGAATAGTTTGGTAGATATCAATAAAGTGAGGCCTGCAAAAGATTAAAGAAAAAAGACTGAGTATCTTCTATCCAAAATCGTCATGCTGAATTTATTTCAGCATCTTTCATGCTATAAAGACCCTGAAATGAATTCAGGGTGACGACCGTTCATAGATTGTTGACAAAGAAAATAACATTAATGCCAAAAACTAACCACATATTAAAAGCCATGCAACTAAAAACCTTGCCGATTTTGGTAATGGCGCTTTTGGCGATTAATTTTTCTTTTGCCCAAAAAACAAAACCGGTAGAACCACCAAAACCTATCTTTAAAGGGAAGGATGGTAAAATGGCTTATACACCGGATGCAGATGGAAACCGGATTCCCGATTTTTCTTATGCAGGTTACATGGCAGGCGAAAAAGCCATTCCTAATGCAACAATAAAAGTAGTTGTTCCGGTTTCAAAGGGCGATGCTACTTTAAGGATTCAATCGGCCATTAATTATGTTTCGAAATTACCCCTTGGTAAAGATGGGCTGCGTGGTGCTGTTTTATTAGAAAAAGGAACTTACGAAGTTGCCGGAACATTAGGGTTTTCAGCTTCTGGAGTAGTACTCCGTGGAAGTGGAATGAGCGAAAATGGCACAAAGATTTTTGCAACTGGTTTAGACCGGATTGGTGTAATCAGGATTCTAGGTCAAAAAAACAGGATAGAAGAACAGGCAATCGCAGTTACTGATGTTTATGTGCCTGTTAATGCAAATAAAATTACGCTGGCTAATGCCAACGGATTTAAAGTAGGTGATCAGATCATCATTCATCGCCCATCAACCAAAGAATGGATCGAAACCCTGAAAACGGTAGAATTTGGTGGAGGTGAAAGTGCTTTAGGTTGGAAACCAGGAACTAGGGATATTTATTGGGATAGAAAAATTACCGCCATAAACGGCAATTCGATCACTTTCGATGCGCCAATTACAACAGCTTTAGAGGCTAAATATGGTGGCGCAACAGTTTCGAAATATAAATGGGATGGAAGAATTGCACAAACAGGAGTTGAAAACCTGAAAATCGAATCAGATTATCATAAAGAAAATATTAAAGACGAGTATCACCGTTGGACAGCTATCTGTTTAGAAAACGTACAGGATGCCTGGATTCGTCAGGTGGTTTTTGAGCATTTTGCAGGTTCTGCAGTAAATGTTTTGGAAACTTCAAAAAGGATTACTGTTGAAGATTGTAAATCGTTAGCCCCAATTTCCGAAATCGGTGGTGAGCGTCGTTTTACTTTTTTAACTACTGGCCAGCAAATCCTTTTTCAAAGGTTATACTCAGAATATGGTTACCATGATTTTGCTGTTGGCTTTTGCGCTCCAGGCCCCAATGTTTTTGTACAATGTCAGTCTTATTTGCCTTTCAGTTTTAGCGGCACAATTGATAGCTGGGCATCAGGCGTTTTATTCGATATCGTAAACATCGACGGACAAGCTTTAAGTTATTTAAACCGCGGACAAGATGGGCAAGGCGCAGGCTGGAGTGCAGCAAATAGTGTATTCTGGCAATGTAGTGCGGCAAGAGTTGATAATTTTCAGCCGCCAACAGCTCAAAACTGGGCTTTTGGAACCTGGTCTCAATTTGCCGGGAATGGCTATTGGGATATGTCTAACGAACAGATCCAGCCACGAAGTTTATATTATGCACAATTAAAGGATAGATTGGGAAGTGAAGCGGATAGCAGGAATTTTGTGCTACCTGTAGAAACGGAAGCATCAAGCAGTCCGCCTGTAGATGTGGCCTTAAAACTAACCAAATTAGCTTACAAACCCGCTTTAACGGTTTCAGGATATATTGATGCGGCTCCAGATCGAAATAAAATTCCTACAGCTGTCGGTTCGGCAAAAAGTATAGATAAAATTGGCATAGATCAAGTTATTCAACCTGCTCTGGCAGGCGCAATGAGCATCAAAAATGGTTGGTTGGTCCGTGGCAGCGAAATCGTTCTTGGCGATCGTCAGGATGTGCCCTGGTGGAATGGCAGTGCCCGTCCGTATGGATTAAAAAACACAAAGTTTCATGTCACCCGTTTTGTTCCTGGTCGTTCTGGTAACGGCCTTACCGATGATCTGGATTCGATAACCGACGCCATGAAAAATGGTCAGGTTAAAGTGCTCGATCATAATTATGGCCTTTGGTACGATAGGAGAAGAGACGATCACGAACGCATCCGCCGTATGGATGGCGAAGTTTGGGCACCGTTTTACGAATTGCCTTTTGCCCGTAGCGGACAGGATAAAGCCTGGGACGGTTTGAGCAAATATGATATTACCAAATACAACCTTTGGTATTGGGACAGGTTAAAGCAATTTGCTAATCTGGCTGATCAGAAAGGCCTGGTTTTAATCCACGAGAACTATTTTCAACATAACATTATTGAAGCTGGTGCACATTATGCCGATTTCCCCTGGCGTACCGCAAACAATATCAACAACACGGGTTTCCCTGAACCTGTACCATATGCTGGTGACAAACGCATTTTTATGGCCGAGCAGTTTTACGATATCAGCAACGAGCACCGCAGGGCGATACATAAAGCTTACATCAGAAAATGTTTAGAGAATTTTGATGGAAACACAGGCGTTATCCAATTAATTGGGGCCGAATTTACTGGCCCATTACACTTTGTTCAGTTCTGGATCGATACCATTAACGAATGGGAAAAAGAAACAGGTAAACACCCAATTATCGGCTTAAGTGTAACTAAAGATGTTCAGGATTCAATTTTGGCTGATCCAAAGCGCGCCGGAGTGGTTGACCTGATCGACATCCGTTATTGGCATTACCAAGCCGATGGAAGCGCTTATGCACCGCAAGGAGGATTAAGTTTGGCTCCACGTCAGCATGCACGTTTGCTAAAACCTAAAAAAACCTCTTTCGAAGAAGTTTACCACGCGGTATCTGAGTATAAAAACAAATTCCCTGAAAAAGCGGTGATTTATTCAGGCGATAGCTTTGACAGTTTCGGTTGGGCAATTTTAATGGCAGGCGGTTCGCTCTCCAATGTCGATGGAATTGATGCTTCAATTTTAACCGCGGCATCTTCGATGAAACCCTTTTTACCTGCAGATAAATCGGCAAAACAATATGGTTTAGTAAACCCTGGCAAGGCCTATATTTTGTATAACGCTTCTGCTAATGCCATCAATCTCGATTTGAGCAAAATATCTGGAAAATTCAACGTAAAAGTGCTGAATACCAGAACAGGGAAACTACTTAAAGAAGAGAAAATTAGCGCCGGCGCTATTGCTAAGTTAGAGAAGGTTGGGTCGGGAGACGAAGTCATCATCATCAATAAAATTTAACACATGAACATTAAAACCAAAATATTTTTACTTGCTGTGATTTCCTGCCTCGCTTTTGGCTGTAAGGAGAAACCTCATTTTGGCGATAAGAGCCTCCTGGTTTCTGAGAATGGCAGATATTTAACCACCGGCGATGGTAAACCATTTTTCTGGCTTGGCGATACCGGCTGGTTGTTGTTTGGCAGGTTAACAAGAGAAGAAGCAAATACTTACCTCGAAGACCGCAAACAGAAAGGTTTTAATGTAATTCAGGTGATGTTATTACATGATGTGCCATCGAGAAACGAATACCTCGATTCCTCAGTTGTACATGCAGATGTATCAAAGCCGATGCTTACGCCAGGCAATAACTCAAAAGATTCTTTGGCTTATGATTATTGGGACCATGTAGATTATATCGTTGATCAGGCAGCAGAAAAAGGCCTCTATATGGCCCTGGTTCCGGTTTGGGGTACCAATGTCAAAAATAAAAAAGTGAACAAAACGCAGGCAAAGGCTTATGCTGAGTTCCTGGCAAAACGTTATAAAGATAAGTGGAACATCATTTGGCTCAACGGTGGTGATATTAAAGGTAGTGATGGTGCCGATGTTTGGAAGACCATTGGCGAAACTTTAAGGGCAAACGATCCGAATCATTTAATTACTTTCCACCCCAGGGGAAGAACAGCTTCTTCACAATGGTTTCAAAATGCAAAATGGTGCGATTTTGATATGGTTCAATCTGGCCATCGCCGTTATGATCAGGATACCTCTAAAAATGAAAAATTGCATTATGGCGAGGATAACTGGAAATATATCGAAGCCGATTATAAATTAAAACCTACCAAACCAACCATTGATGGTGAGCCTTCGTACGAAGATATTCCTCAGGGTTTACACGATACCACTCAACCACGCTGGACAGACAGTGATGTGAGGAGATATGGTTACTGGTCGGTTTTTGCTGGTGCTTTTGGCTATACCTATGGTCATAATTCGGTGATGCAGATGTACAAAAAAACAGATTTAAAACCTGCTTATGGTCCGAAAGACCAGTGGATCACTGCAATTAATGCCCCAGGCGCTAAACAGATGCAATACTTAAAAGATTTAATGCTTTCTCATTCTTATTTCGACCGTGTGCCTGATCAGACTTTGGTAGCAGGTAAAAACGGCGAAAAGTACGATCGGATTCTTGCCACAAGAGGTGAAGAATTTGCATTGCTTTACACTTATACAGGGCGCAATTTCAGTGTGCAGCTAGGTAAAATTGATGGCGACGAAGTAAAAGCATCATGGTTTGATCCAAGAACAGGGAAAATCACCCCAATTGGAGAATTTGAAAATAAAGGAATAAAAGAGTTTAACCCACCAGGTGAGCCTGCAAATGGTAATGATTGGGTATTAGTGTTGGAGGAGATATAGTAAATAAGTCGTCATTTCGACTGAAGCACAGCGAAATGGAGAAATCTATTGCGAGAGTTAAAAAGATGTCATCCTGAGCGTAGTCGAAGGACAATCTTTTTAAAAAATTACAGAAAAGGTCTTCGACTACGCTCAGACTGACAATTGCAAAAAAAGAAATAATTAAAGATAACTGTGTTTAAACCCAATTCTATATCATCATTTCGCTTAGCTATAATTGGCCTGCTGCTGTGCGGATTAAGTTCCTGTTCAAAACAAGCCTATTTATTTACCTCCTTCCATGAGCCTGCAAACGAAGGATTGAGGCTTTTGTACAGTTATGATGCTTACCATTGGACGGATTTAAATAAAACTTTCTTAAAACCGGCAGTCGGAACGCAGAAAGTTTTACGCGATCCATCAATCGTTCAAGGCCCGGATGGAACCTTCCATTTGGTATGGACCTGTAGCTGGAAAGGCGATAAAGGTTTTGGTTACGCAAGTTCTAAGAACCTGATCAACTGGAGTGAGCAAAAGTTTCTTCCGGTAATGGAAAGTGAGCCAAAAACCGTAAATGTGTGGGCACCGGAAATCTTTTACGATAACGAGAAAAAAGAATATGTAATCATCTGGGCCTCAACCATACCATATCGCTTTGCTAAAGGAATAGAAGAAGAGGAGAATAACCACCGGATGTATAGTATTACAACCAAAGATTTTGAGAGTTTCTCAAAACCAAAACTATTTCTCGATCCTGGTTTTAGTGTAATCGATGCGGTTATTGTAAAACGGACGACCAAAGATTATGTGCTGGTTTTAAAAGATAATACGCGTCCGAATAGGAATTTAAAAGTTGCGTTTGCAAAGGATGCCTTAGGCCCTTATGAAAAGGTTTCTGAAACTTTTAGTCCGAAATTAACGGAGGGACCAACTGTGGTAAAAGTAAAAAATGACTGGCTGATCTATTTCGATGCCTACGGACAAAAGATTTATTCAGCTTACAAAACAGCCGATTTTAAATCTTTTAAGGATGTAACTGCCGAGGTTTCAATTCCTGAAGGGCATAAACACGGAACAATTATAAAAGTGAAAAGGAAATTGATTGAAAGATTGAAGAATGGTAGATAGGTTTTTAATACGGTCGTCATGCTGAACTTGTTTCAGCATCTATTGGGAAAGACTCTGAAATAAATTCAGAGTGACGAACGAAAGGAAAGAATAGAATAACATGAAAATATTTAAAATACTTTGTTTAAGCCTAACATTAGCACTTGCAGTACAAAACTCGCAGGCGCAGGATACAGTGCGCTATACCGGTAAAACCTTAGTTAACGCAGATTATCATCATGGGCAGCTTTCGCCAGTGATGGGCGTACACAGTATCCAAACTTTTCGTGCGAATAGGGAACAGCCTGAACTGGCCGAAAACTTTGGCTGGACCTACAACCATGCGCCGATGCTGGCTTATTGGAACAATAAATTTTATATCGAATATTTAAGCGATAAAGTGGGCGAGAGCATCCCGCCAGGGCAAACATTATTACAGTCTTCAAAAGATGGCTACAACTGGACGAAACCAGAAGTGGTATTTCCAATCTACCGCATTCCTGATGGAACCACAAAAGAGGGTAGAACTGATGTAGCGAAAGATTTAGACGCAGTAATGCATCAACGCATGGGCTTTTATGTTTCCACTAAGAATGTATTCCTGGTTTTGGGTTTTTACGCAATCAGTTTTGACGCGAAAGACGATCCGAACGATGGCCATGGAATTGGCAGGGCAGTAAGAGAAATTCAGCCAGATGGAAAATATGGTCCAATTTATTTCATCCATTACAATCCAGGTTACTCGGAGAAAAACACCAAATATCCGTTATACACCAAAAGCAAAAGTAAAGCTTTTATTGAAGCCTGTAATGAATTGTTATCAAATAAGTTAATGACACAACAGTGGAATGAAGAAGCGGATAGAAAAGACCCATTAATTACTTTGCAGAAACAATATAAAGCCTTCAGCTACTATCATTTACCTGATGGAAGAGTGGTAGGTTTATGGAAAAATGCCTTAACAGCAATCAGCAATGATAACGGTAAAAGTTGGCCTGAAAACGCGTCGCGTGCACCAGGTTTTGTAAACAGTAATGCCAAAATATGGGGTCAAAAAACTGCTGACGGTAACTACGCGACGGTTTATAATCCATCTGAATACCGCTGGCCTTTAGCCATTTCAACAAGCAAAAACGGTTTAGATTATACCAACCTTTTATTAGTAAATGGAGAAATTACGCCCATGCGTTATGGAGGCAATTACAAGTCTTACGGTCCGCAGTATGTTCGTGGTATTGAAGAAGGGAACGGAAAACCTGCCGACGGAAAATTATGGGTAACCTACAGCATGAATAAAGAAGACATCTGGGTTTCTTCGGTTCCGGTACCCGTTAATGATAAAGCAACCCAACATGTAAATGACGATTTTAGTAAAATGCCGACTGATAAGGCACTCGAAATGTGGAATATCTATAGTCCGCTTTGGGCGCCAGTAACGGTTAACAATGGAACTTTGGTATTGAAAGATAAAGATCCATTCGACTATGCGAAAGCCGAAAGATTGTTTCCGGCATCCAGAAAAATCATGGCTTCGTTTTCGGTTACGCCAAAGCAAAGTGATTTTGGTTTACTGGAAATCGAATTGCAGGATGCTAAAGGAGCTGCTACCGTTCGGTTAACTTTTGATACTGCAGGAATCTTAAGTGCAAAAGCTGGTGCACGATATAAAAACTTCATGAAATATGAGGCAGGGAAAAATTACGACATCAAACTAAAATTAGATGCATTTACCCGATTTTACACCATTACTGTCAACGGAAAAGATGCATTAACCAGTTTGGCCTTTCAGCCTGTTGCCGATGTTTCCAGAATTGTTTTCCGCACCGGCGATGTGCGTCGTTTTCCTGATGTAGATACACCTGCCGATCAAACCTATGATCTAAAAAATGCTGGAGAATCAGAGAAAAAGGAAGCTGTTTATTCGATTAAATATTTAAAAACGGAGGGATTTTGAGACAGTTGGCAGTTTTCAGTTTGAAGTTTTCAGTTTTCCCCTCGTTTCCTTTTATGGCGTCATTGCGAGGAGGCACGACGAAGCAATCTTTCCTGTGCGTCATTCCGACCGCAGTGGAGGAATCTTTGAACCAAGTTAAACAGATTTCTCGACTGCGCTGCACTTCGCTCGAAATGACGATAGTAATTATTCTCTTATCGTTATGTCCCTTCTCCGCCAATGCAAAAATCCTTTTGCCTCAAATCTTATCGAGCAATATGGTATTGCAACGGGATAAACCCATCAATATTTGGGGTTTTGCATCTCCGGATGAGAAAGTTGAAGTCGCTTTTGCCGGACAAAAAAAACAAACAATAACCGATAAAGATGGAAATTGGCTTGTTGTTTTAGCTCCACTCAAAACATCTTCAAAGCCCCAAACGATGTCTATTAATGGCTCAAATAAAATCGAACTTACCAATATCCTGGTAGGCGAGGTTTGGGTATGTTCAGGTCAATCGAATATGGAATATGCGATGCGCAAACTGGCCAAAATTCCGAAACCAAAAAATGAAAACTTGGGTTTTCCATCTGACGAGGTTGCAAAAGCACACAATAATCAGATCAGGATTTTCCTGGTTAACCGCAAAACTTTGATCAAACCCGATTCGATCCATAAAAGCTGGAGTGTAGCACAAGATTCCGCTTTACGTGCTTTCTCCGCTGTAGGTTATTTCTTCGCGAAAGAAATTCAGCAAAAATTAGGTATTCCTGTCGGCATGATCTCTTCGGCCATTCCAGGCAGCGCCATTGAACCGTGGATTTCAGAAAATGCATTTGCAGAAGAGGATTACTTCAAAAACCAAAAAGTGGGTAACGATCCTGGTAAATTTTATCCGACCATGATCGAACCTTTAACTCAATTTAAAATCCGCGGTTTTCTTTGGTATCAGGGCGAAACAAACTGTTTTTTGAACGAGAAAATCAGCTACGCTTATAAAATGAAAGTATTGATCAATAGCTGGAGAAAAGCCTGGAAAGAAAAGGATCTGCCGTTTTATTATGTTCAGATTACACCATTCGATTATAGTAAACAAAAAAGCGATAAGGTTGTATTAACTGCCGAAACGGAACCAACTTTTTGGGAGGCGCAACAACAGCTATTGCGTTTGCCCAATACGGGGATGATTTCTACATCAGATTTGAACGATAATGGGGGAGATTTACATCCAACTTATAAGTGGGAAGTAGGTAGAAGATTATCGCTTTTGGCACTAGCAAAAACATACAACAAAGATATACCTTTTTCTGGGCCGATTTACCAGTCTGCATCCTTTAAAAAAGGAAAAGCATTGCTCCATTTTACATACCTGGAATTAAACAATAAACCTATTTTAGGATTTGCAATCGCGGGGAAAGACGGTAAATTCGTAAATGCTGAAGCTATTGTAAAAGACGATAAAGTGGTGGTTTCTTCAAACGAAATTGCCGAACCAACTGTGGTTCGCTATAACTGGACAGAAAATCCAACAGGAAATTTTAACTGTTACGGTTTGCCAGCATTGCCTTTTAGAACCGATAATCCATTAATCAAATCATTTAAAACCAATTAATGAAACGCAGATTTATACTTTTCTTGTGTTTAATAACCACGTTTTGCTCCCTAAGAGCACAGCAAACGGAGAAATTATACCTCTCGGGAACTGGGAACGACAATACCGTTAACTGGGATTTCTTCTGTACAGCTGGCGCAAATTCGGGGAAGTGGACCACTATTCCCGTGCCTTCAAACTGGGAATTGCAAGGTTTTGGGAAATATAACTACGGTTTCAACAAAGAGGAAAATAAAGGCAAAGAACAAGGACTTTATAAATATACTTTTAAGGTTCCTACAGGTTGGAAAAACCAAAAAATCAATATTGTTTTTGAGGGATCGATGACAGATACCGAGGTTAAAATCAACGGAAAATCTGCCGGAGAAACACATCAGGGTTCGTTTTATGTGTTTAGATACGATATTTCTAAATTGGTAAAACTTGGTAGCGATAATTTGCTTGAAGTAAAGGTATCTAAACATTCAGCTAATCAATCTGTTAACGAGGCTGAACGGAAAGCCGATTTCTGGATTTTTGGTGGTATTTTCAGACCAGTTTATCTTGAATCTTTGCCTTTAACTCATATCGATCGAATTCAGATAGATGCTAAAGCTGATGGCCATTTAAATACTCAATTGAATTATGCAGGTGATGCGGATAAGCTTGAAGTAGAACTTTTAGGAAAAGATGGAAAAAGATTCGGTGAAAGATTTACGACTTCAATAAAAAAAGGAAGTAAAAGCATACAGATGCACCATCAGTTTTCAAATCCAGCATTATGGTCGTCAGAATTTCCAAATCTTTACACTGCAACATTCACTTTAGTTAAAAATGGTAAAGAGATTCATCAGCTTTCTAAAATGATTGGTTTTAGGACAATTGAAGTAAAAGAACGTGATGGTGTATATGTAAACGGAGTGAAAATGAAATTCAAAGGTGTAAATCGTCACTCTTTTTATCCATCATCAGGCCGTACTACCAGTAAAAAAATCAGTATTGCCGATGTACTGTTAATGAAAGAAATGAACATGAATGCCGTTCGGATGTCGCATTATCCGCCAGACGGCCATTTTCTTGATGTTTGCGATTCGCTCGGCTTATTCGTTATGGATGAACTGGCCGGCTGGCATGGCACTTATGATAAGCCTACGGGAACAAAATTGATGAAAGAAATGATGTTGAATGATGAAAATCATCCATCGATTATATTTTGGGCAAATGGTAATGAAGGCGGACATAACCGCGAACTTGATCATCTTTTTGCTGAAGAAGATATACAAAAACGTCCGTTAATCCACCCTTGGGAAGTTTTTGGAGGTTTCGAAACCACACATTACCGCGAATTTAACTACGGAATCGGCAATTACGATCATGGTCATAACATTCTAATGCCAACCGAATTTCTGCATGGCATGTGGGATGGAGGTCATGGTGCAGGCATTGAAGATTACTGGAATGCGATGTGGAACAATCCACTTTCTGCAGGTGGTTTCCTGTGGGATTTTGCTGATCAGGCTGTGGTTCGCACCGATAAAAACAGCGAATTAGATACCGATGGAAATCATGGTCCTGACGGAATTGTTGGCCCATATCACGAAAAAGAAGGAAGTTTTTTTACCATTAAAGAAGTATGGAGTCCCGTTTTTGTAGAGAAAAGAGAAATGACAGCTGGTTTTGATGGTTCTTTCTTATTGGAAAACCGTTATGCATTTACCAATCTCAATCAATGTACTTTTAATTGGAAATTGAAGAAGTTAAAAGCCGGCGATGATACAGAGTTCAAATCCGGTAAAGCCGTTGCACCAAACATCAAGCCTTTCGAAAAAGGAAAATTACAAGTTAATCTTCCAGGCGACTGGAGGAGCTTTGATGCACTTTATCTTACAGCAAATGCACCCAATGGTGAGGAATTGTTTACCTGGAGTTTCCCGATAACACTGCCTAAAGATGATGCAGAGAAGATTGTTGTAAAAACAGGTTTGTCAAAGGTAACTATTAAAGAGGATACGAAAGTCTATCAGGTTTCGGCTAATGGCATTGATTTAACTTTCGATAAAACATCAGGTTTGTTGCAGCAGGCAAAAAATACCAAAGGTATCATTCCGTTTTCGAACGGTCCGATTTTGCAAGAGGGTGTAAATAACTTTAAGGGTTTTACTCAAAAAATGGATGGTGAAAATTTAGTGATTTCATCCAAATATGATAAAAAAGAAAGTTGGAATACTTTACAATGGACAATTTATCCATCAGGCTGGCTAAAAATGGAAGTGAAATATTTTCCGTCAGATTACTTTACCACCTTCGTAGGACTAAACTTTTCTTATCCTGAATCAGAAATTAAAGCTGTTGAATATAAAGGAAATGGACCATACCGCGTTTGGAAAAACCGAATGAAAGGTACTCGATTTGGCGTTTGGAAAAAGGATTATAATAACTCAGCAACTGGTGAAGCACCTTGGCAATACCCCGAGTTTAAAGGTTATTATTCAAATATGTATTGGTGCGAGTTTCTTGGCAAACAGCAATCGTTTAAGGTAGTTACAGATAGAGAAGATGTGTTTTTAAGACTATTTACACCAAAAAAATCGAAAGATACAGAATATGACAACATGAGTCCGACATTTCCTAATGGTGAAATTTCATTTATGAATGCAATTTCGGCAATTGGCACAAAAACTCAAAAACCAGAAACAACCGGACCAATGGGAATGAAGAATATTTATTACGATTTTGATAAAGCCCCAAGCAGGGCATTAAATATGACCTTGTATTTTGATTTTTCAACCAATACATCGTCATTGCGAGGAGGCACGACGAAGCAATCTCAATAAAGGAATTATAGAAAACAATAACCTTAGCAAAAAAGATTGCTTCAGCTCGCGCAAGTCCAGCTTCGCAATGACGAATTGATCTTTAAAGAAAATAGAATGAACATTAAAATCTACATCGCGATCATCAGCATTTGGTTCCTATCCTTTTCCAAAGTGATGGCACAGGTCTCGTTGCAAAATACAACCTGCGAAATGCTCGTGAATCCTCTGGGTATTGATGTTTTGAAACCCCGGTTGGCATGGCAAATTATCTCAAATGAAAGAAATGTAATGCAAACTGCTTATCAGGTGCTGGTGTCTTCTTCATTCGAGAAATTAAGTGCCAATGAGGGCGATTTATGGGACTCAGGAAAGATCAACTCACAAGAATCTATTCATATAGCCTACAACGGAAAAGTGCTTAAAAGCCGGACGAAAGTCTATTGGAAAGTCAAAGTGTGGACTAATGTGGGTCAAAGCGAATGGTCGGCTAACAACTATTTTTCGATGGGTTTACTTTATTACAAAGATTGGCCGAAAGGCTGGATTGGTTTTGATAGGGCTTTCCCATGGGATAATATTAAAACCGATTCTCGTTTATCAGCCAGGTATTTCAGAAAAGAGTTTCAAAGTACGAAAGAAATCAAATCTGCTACGGCATCGATCGTTGGTTTAGGTTTATACGAGTTGTTTATCAACGGAAAAAAAGTTGGAAATGATGTTTTATCTCCATCACCAACAGATTATACTAAAAACGTAAAATCTAACACTTACGATGTAACCAGTTACCTTCAGCATGGTAAAAATGCGGTTGGCACGATACTCGGAAACGGGCGTTTCTTCGCCATGCGCCAAAATGAAAAACCTTATAAAATTAAAACGTTTGGTTTTCCGAAAATGCTGATGAACATCAACATCGTTTACGCCGATGGAACAACAGCAAATATTGATACCGACGATAGCTGGAAAGGCACAGCAGATGGGCCTATCAGAACCAATAACGAATATGATGGCGAAGAATACGATGCAACAAAGGAATCAGCAGGCTGGAATAAGGTAGGTTTTGACGATAGCAAGTGGACAAAAGCGGAATTTGTACAAGAACCAACAGGAACCATTGAAGCCCAGATGAATGAAAACATGAAGGTGATGAATACGCTTAAACCCGTTTCAATCACTAAACTTTCGGGTGGCCGGTATATTTTAGATATGGGTCAAAACATGGTGGGTTGGCTGCAGATCAAGGTAAAAGGTGTAAAGGGCAAACAAATCAAAATGCGTTTTGCAGAATCACTTCAAAATAATGGTGAACTTTTTACGGCTAACCTTCGCAATGCGAAATGTACCGATTTATACACATTAAAAGGAGGCGAATTAGAAACATGGGAACCCACTTTTGCTTACCGCGGATTTAGGTATGTAGAACTTTCAGGGTATACTTACCAACCATCAGTGAATGATTTTGTTGGCAAAATGATCTACGATAACATTAAAACGGCCGGAACGTTCGAAACTTCAGATGCTTTAACCAATCAGCTCTTCAAAAATGCCTGGTGGGGGATTGCCGGAAGTTACAAGGGGATTCCGGTTGATTGCCCTCAACGCAACGAGCGGATGCCATGGTTAGGAGATAGGGGCGCTGTGGCTTACGGAGAAAGTTTTCTTTTTGATAACGGACGCTTTTATACCAAATGGTTGCAGGACATCAGAAATTCGCAGAAAGAGGATGGCGCTATTCCTGATGTGGCACCTGCCTTTTGGCGGTACTACAGCGATAACATGACCTGGCCGGGGGCAATGCTTTTGGTGACCGAAATGCTGTACAAACAAACTGGCGATGTTTCTGCCGTTCGGGATAATTACCCCGCAATGAAAAAGTGGTTGGCTTATATGCAAGACCGCTATATGAAAGATTATATTTTAACTAAAGATAGTTACGGCGATTGGTGTATGCCCCCCATTACCATCGAGTTTGGCCGTGGTAAAAGTGCGGACAAAAAGTATCCTTCCGAATTAATCTCAACGGCTTATTATTATCACTTTACACAGTTGATGATACAATTTGCTAAGGTAAGTGGCAGCGATGAAGATGTAAAAGCATATGAACTTTTGGGAAATAAAATCAAGGAAGCTTTTAATCAGAAATATTATAACGATAAAGGTTATTATGCCTCTAATGCACTAACTGATAACATTATTCCACTTTATTTCGGAATGGTTCCACAGAACAAAATAGATCAGGTTTTCAAGAATATTACTCATACTGTTGAAGTGACCAATAAAGGCCATTTAAGCAATGGTTTAGTGGGTATTCAGTGGTTAATGCGCTGTTTAAACGATTATGGCCGGCCAGATTTAGCTTATACGGTGGCTACGCAAAAATCTTATCCGAGCTGGGGTTATATGGTTGATAATGGTGCAACAACGATATGGGAACTGTGGAATGGCAATACGGCCGATCCGAAAATGAATTCGCAGAACCATGTGATGATGCTTGGCGATCTGCTTATTTGGTATTACGAAAACCTGGCTGGTATAAAATCTGAAGAGGCTGCTTTTAAAAAGATCATCATGAAACCTGAAATGATTAATGGTTTAAACTCGGTAAATGCCAGTTACAATTCGGTTTATGGGCTAATCAAAAGCAGTTATAATAAAACGGCTAATCAATTTAACTGGAACATTACCATCCCAGCAAATACAAGGGCGTTGGTTTACATTCCTGCAAATAATAAAAATGAAGTTTCAGAAAAAATTAAGTCAATAAAGGATTTAAAATTTGTAAAAATGGATAATAACAGGGCAGTTTATGAGCTTGGCTCTGGCGATTATGCTTTTGTAGTGGAGCGGAAATAGATGGCCTATTGGAACACAGACCCTGGCGCCTCATCGTCATTGCGAGGCACGAAGCAATCTTACAACGGTAGCGATAGCATTAGGATTGCTTCGTGCCTCGCAATGACGGAAACTAAAAGTGAAATTGGATTACATAACAATATTAAATTATGAGAAAGTTTTTTAAAACATTTATGCTGATAACCTTACTGATCACTTCAGTAAATGCATTCGGTCAAACCAAAGATATTGTTGTACCAGAAGAAATCCTGACAAAGGCCAAAGAATGGACCTCAGCACTAAATTTAACCGACGCAGCAAAAAAGTCTGCTGTCGAAAATGTAATTGCAGTTCATTTAACGACCATTAAAGATTGGCATAACGATCATCCATCATCAACCGTTCCTGATGGAATAAACCCGGTTACCGGCAATAAACTAAGTGATTTAGACAAACAGATTATTGCTGATTCTGCTATGCCGCCAACGGTTCATCAATCGCTTATGGATGGATTGAAAAAGAATTTAACACCAGAGCAGGTAGAAACCATTTTAGACAAATACACCATCGGAAAGGTTGAATTCACGATGAAAGGTTACAAAGCAATTGTTCCGGATTTAACTGCTGACGAGGAATTGAAGATTTTAGCTTTTTTGAAACAGGCCAGGGAACAGGCTGTCGATTATAAAAACATGAAACAGATTTCGGCCATTTTCGAAATTTACAAAACGAAATCAGAGCAGATGCTGAATAATAACGGTCGCAGCTGGAGAGCGCTTTATAGTGCGTATACCAAAAAAATAAAAGAAGAGAAAGCAGCAAAACAAAAGCAGTAGGCAGTTCACCGTTTGAAGTTTTCAGTTTTGGATGTAAAAATC
Organism: Pedobacter sp. R-06; assembly: GCF_049913135.1. Taxonomy (NCBI): domain Bacteria; kingdom Pseudomonadati; phylum Bacteroidota; class Sphingobacteriia; order Sphingobacteriales; family Sphingobacteriaceae; genus Pedobacter; species Pedobacter sp. R-06. Next base: position 2,360,098 of record NZ_CP183977.1, read on the forward strand.
AAATCGGTGAAATCAAATAATCTGTGTAATCAACCTCGAAGAGAAAGAATTATGATATCAAAAAAAATATACACCACAATAGGACTTATTTTAGCAGTAACACTTAGTGCCAATGCTCAAGTAGAAAAATGGCAAAAGGGAATCGTAAAACAAGAATTTCTTTACGATAAAGCTCCATTCCCATCCTGCCACTCTGCAACAATCGCAGAAACGCCAACGGGTTTAGTCGCTTCATTTTTTGGTGGCACAAAAGAACGGAATCCCGATGTAGAAATCTACATCAGTCGTTTTGTGGATGGCAAATGGCTGCCACCGGTTTCGGCTGCTAACGGTATCCAACCTGATGGTAAAAGATTACCTACATGGAATCCCGTTTTGTATCAGGTTCCTGGCGGAGATTTACTGTTGTTTTATAAAATCGGGCCAAAACCATCAGAATGGTGGGGCATGATGAGAACCTCAAAAGATGGCGGTAAAACCTGGTCGGATGCTACAAAGTTGCCCGATGGTTATATTGGTCCTGTAAAAAATAAACCTGTTTTGTTAAGCAATGGAAACCTTTTTGCACCATCAAGCAAAGAAGGCGATGGTTGGAAAATTCACTTTGAGGTGACCAAAGATAATGGTAAAACCTGGAGAACTGTGGGTCCATTGGCAGAAAACGGGATCAAAGCCATTCAACCGAGCATTTTACAACATGGAAATGAAAAATTGCAGCTATTGGCCAGAACAGCAAATCGAGCCATTGTAACATCCTGGTCTGAAGATAACGGCGAAACCTGGTCGGCATTAACCAAAACATCAATACCCAATAATAACTCCGGTACAGATGCTGTAACCATGAAAGATGGCCGCCATGTATTGGTTTATAACCATGTTTTGCCTCCAGGCGATTTAGCCAAAGGACCACGTACCCCGTTAAATGTTTCCATTTCCAAAGATGGAAAGAAATGGTCAGCTGCATTGATTCTGGAAGATTCGCCCATCAGCCAGTATTCTTACCCTGCGGTGATTCAAACTTCTGATGGCATGTTACATTTCATTTATACATGGAGAAGAGAGAAAATTAAACATGTTGTGGTTGATCCTTCGAAGCTAAAATTGAAGAAAATAAAAAATGGTATTTGGCCGAAACTGAAAGGTTATACAGCTCCGGTAATTGGCGAAACTAAAAACGAGGAACCATGAGAAACATAAAAAAATCGTCATTTCGAGCGGAGTGCAACGTAGTCGAGAACCACGTAGTGCTCAGCGAAGCTAAATCTGTAATAGATCTCTCTCCCGAAAGTTCGGGACTGCGCTACAGTCGAGATGACGGACGGTCGATTAGTAATAGAATGAGTTTAACGGCACTATTTTTTTTCACAATTATCTCTTTATCAACTTTTGCCCAAATCCAAAACACCGATAACTTCTATAAAAAGCCATTGGTAGATGTGCTCAAAGAGATTCAAACACGCTTTAAAGTTCAAATCAAATACTCCGAACCACAGGTAAAAGATAAATGGGTGAATTATGCAGAATGGCGTTTCCGTGCAAACGTTGATGAAACAATTGCGAATGTGCTTGCCCCTTTGGATATGAAAGTAAACAAAGAAAAACCAGGTGTTTACAAATTGAAAGAATACGAATATTACCGTTGGGAAGTTGAGGATGGGTGGGCCTATCTGGATAGCTTGGCAACAAAATACCACGATCGGGCCAGTTGGGAAAAACGTAAGGCACAAATAAAGCCCGAGTTATACCAAGCCTTATTGTTATCGCCATTGCCCCCCAAACCAAATTCAAAACCGATTATCACGGCGAAAAGAATTTTTGATGGTTATTCGGTAGAAAACATTGCATTGGAAATTTTACCTGGGGTTTGGATTAATGGCTCACTATATAAACCCTTAAATTTTAAAGGAAAAATCCCATTGGTTTTAAGTCCAGACGGGCACTGGGAAAAGCAGCGTTACAGACCTGATTGCCAGATCCGCTGTGCAATGATTGCCAGAATGGGTGCCATGGCTTTTAGCTACGATTTATTTGCCTGGGGCGAATCGATGCTCCAGTTTAAATATGAAGATCACCGTAAAAGCTTGGCGCAAACCGTTCAGACTTTGGGAGGAATCAGGATTTTAGACTACTTCAGTGTGTTAAAAGAAACCGACACAGCCAGAATTGGCATCAGTGGGGGTTCGGGTGCAGGAAGTCATTCCATTTTAATGACCGCCATGGATGACAGGATTAAGCTAAGTGCGCCAGTAGTAGCGATGTCATCTTACTTTTATGGTGGCTGTCCTTGCGAAAGCGGAATGCCAATCCATCAATGTGGCAGCGGAACTGATAATGTAGAACTGGCTGCAATGGCAGCACCTCGTCCCCAGTTATTGGTGTCAGATGGTAGCGACTGGACGGCACACACACCCGAACACGATTTTCCTTACCTCCAAAAAATGTACAGTTATTATGGTGTGAAAGATAAGGTCGAAAATGTTAACCTTCCTGATGAAAAACATGATTTTGGCATTAATAAACGTATTGCACTTTACGATTTCCTGATCAAAAACTTCAAACTAAATGGTACTGCAGTTAAAGCCAAAACAGGTAAATACGACGAAAGTAAAGTAACCATCGAAAAGGAAAACGCCCTCTATGTTTTTGGCGATAAAGGCGAAAGATTACCTAAAAATGCAATGATGGGATTTGAAAATCTGGAAAAATTATTTCCCTTAAGCACAAGCAAATAATAGATATGGAGTATCAGAACAGAAGGTCTTTTATCGGTCATGTGGCATTGCTAACAGGTGCTTTAATGATTCCCAATCAATTGCTTTTGGCAGCAGAGAAAAAGATCAGGTATAAGATTGCAGTAATTGATTTAATGATCTTAAAACGTCAGAAAATCAGTGCTTTGCCACTCGCGAAGGAAATTGGTGCTGACGGACTGGAAATAGACATGGGTGGTTTGGGCGATCGGGAAACATTTGAAAATAAACTAGCAGACCCAAAAATCAGGCAGGAATATTTGGATAAAGCCAAAGAACTGAATTTGGAGTTCTGCTCATTGGCGATGACCGGGTTTTATGCGCAATCATTTGCCAAGCGACCCACTTATCAGAAAATGATCCGGGATTGTTTAGATACTGCTAAAGCGATGCATATTAAAGTGATATTTCTGCCATTGGGTATTCAGGGCGATTTAGTTAAAAACCCCGAACTGCGCGAACCTATTGTAGAAAGATTAAAAGTTGCCGGAAAAATGGCCTCAAAAGCGGGAATTACCATCGGAATTGAAAGTGCTTTAGATGCAAAAGGCGAATTACAACTCTTAAAAGATATTGATTGCAAGCATGTTAAAAGTTACTTCAATTTCTCGAATGCCATCAAAAATGGAAGAGATTTACATGAAGAGCTGAGAATTTTAGGTAAAAAGAATATTATTCAAATCCATGCCACAAACGAGGATGGCGTTTGGTTACAAAACGATCCTAAAATTGATTTGAATAGAGTTAAAGAAACTTTAGATGATATGGGCTGGAGTGGTTGGTTAGTGGTAGAAAGAAGCCGGGATGCCAAACAGCCAACAAATGTAAAATATAATTTCAGCGCCAATACCAGCTACCTGAAATCTGTTTTTCAACCGAAATAGTATAAATACAATGAAATACTTTTTGAGAAAATTTTATGGTTTTTACAATCTATTGGTACGTGGAGACATGTACTGTGACGGTGTCCCCATGCCTTGGTTCGTGTCTCCAAGAACCAAACAAATTAAACCATTCATTAGTCTGCTGATTTTTTTATCATTATTGTGTTATAAAGTTAATGCAGCAGATATTTACGTATCCACAAATGGCTCTGACACTAATGTAGGAACCAAGGAAAAACCATTAGCCACGCTGCATTCAGCCATCAGAAAAGCCCGCGAATTGAGGCGTTTAAATGATATTTCAGTTAAAGGCGGAATCAGGATTATTATCAGCAAAGGTTTTTATCAATTACACGAAGCCGTAGTTCTTCGACCTGAAGATTCTGGTACAAAAGACAGTCCGACAACAATTATTTCCGCACCTAACGAAAAAGTTATTTTAAGCGGAGGCGTTCAAATCAAAAACTGGAAAAAGTTAAATCAAACAGTTGCTGGTCTGCCAAAAGAATCTATCGGCAAGGTTTGGGTAGCTGATATTCCAAATCTAGACGGAAGAAATCTGCATTTCAGGCAGTTATGGGTAAATGGCAATAAGGCCGTTCGTGCAAAAAACTACAATGGTGATGAAATGGAGAGGATTTTATCATGGGATAGCGAAAAACAAACCTGTAAAATTCCACTTCAAAAAAACATCAATTTAGCCAATATTAAAGGAATAGAAATGCTGATTCATCAATGGTGGGCCATTGCAAATCTTCGTGTAAAATCTGTTAAAATTGTAGGTAATGCTGCAGAACTTTCTTTTATGCAGCCCGAAAGCAGGATTCAATCCGAGCATCCATGGCCGGCACCATGGATTTCAGACAAAACAGGGAATTCTGCTTTTTATCTTACAAATGCCATTCAGTTCTTAAACGAACCTGGAGAATGGTTTGAAGATTTACAGAACCACAAGCTTTATTATTGGCCAAAAACATCAGAAAATATGCTAAACGCTGAAGTGATTGCTCCGGCTTTAGAAAACCTGGTTAAAATAGAGGGAACAATTGATCAACCGGTTTCCTATGTGAGTTTCAAGAATATTTCATTTGAGCATTCTACATGGTTAAGGCCATCAAAACAAGGCCATGTACCCCATCAGGCGGGCATGTACATGCTTGATGCTTATAAACTTGAAAAAGCAGGGACACCAGACAAACCTACGCTAGAAAATCAGGCTTGGGTGGGCCGCCCCGCGGCTGCAATTGAAGTAAGTTATGCCAATCACACAGCTTTCGAATCTTGCCGGTTCGAGCACCTGGCATCAACAGGGCTGGATTATAAAAAAGGGACTGCTGAGAACGAAATTAAAGGCAATTTATTTAAGGATATTGGTGGTTCAGCTATTCTAATCGGAACTTTCTCTGATGAAGCGACCGAAGTACACCTACCATATAATCCCACAGATCAAAGGGAGATTTCGACCAACAACACCATCGAGAATAACCTCATTAGCGATGTAACCAATGAAGATTGGGGCGCAGTGGGTATAGGTGCAGGTTATGTTAAAGGGATTAAAATTCTGCATAATGAAATTAGCGAGGTGTCTTATTCGGGCATCAGCATGGGTTGGGGCTGGACAAAAGCGAAAAACGCGATGGAAAACAATACCATCAGTGGCAATAAGATCCATCACTACGGAAAACATATGTATGATGTGGCTGGAATTTATACCTTATCTGCTCAGCCGGGATCATTCATTACCAACAATGTAGTCGATAGCATTTATAAAGCACCATATTCGCACCTGCCTGATCATTGGTTCTATCTTTATACAGATGAAGGTTCTTCGTATTTTACCATCAAAAACAACTGGACCCCAACTGAAAAGTACCTTCAAAATGCCAACGGACCAGACAATTTATGGGAAAGCAACGGACCAAAAGTTTCCGATCATATCAAACAAAGTGCAGGTTTAGAAAAGCCTTTTCAATATTTATTAAAAGAAAAAGCCAATTATTCGAAAAGAGGCATCAATCAGGCTGTTGATCAATCTGTTGTATTAGAATTGGTTTTTAAGACCGGTAATCTGCCGGGCAACAATGCCTTAAAAACTTTTGCAAAAGAAAATAACCTCCTGCCAGGTTCAATTTATAAATGGAAAAATCGATTGGTTATTTATACTTCAAGTTTAAAAGTAGAAAGTTTGCAACAAACTTTAAAACGTTTAGATGCGGCAGAAATTAAATTGTACGACAATCTGTTTTACGACTTCAACAGAGAAAAGAATTGTGGCGATAAAGCCGTAGCAGAATGGGACAATATCATTTTATCAGCCAATTTGGTGAAGGATGAAAAACGCCAGAAAGAATATCTCGCTTACCATAAAACGCAGTTCGAAAAATGGCCGGAAATATCGAAAGGATTCTGTAAAGCCGAGTTTCAGCGATTGGCCATCTTTAAAAACGATAGACAGTTAATGCTGATCATTAGTATTCCAAAAGGAAAAAGTTTAGATGAATTGAATCCAAAAACCACTGAGGGTAATCCAAAAGTGGACGAATGGAATGCAATAATGAAAAAATACCAGGAGGGAATTGAAGGAACAAAACCCGAAGAAGTTTGGGTATTTTTTAAACCAATAGAATAGAGGACTTATTGTCCCCCTTTGGAGGGGGCAGGGGGAGGAAAACAATAACGCTTATAAAAATAATATCATGTTAAGATTAGGGATTTTAGGTTTAGGAGAGGGCAGAAGCACCATTTCTGCATCATTGGCAAGTAGAAAATTTAAACTGATTCAGATTTGCGATGCCAACAAAAAACTTTGCGAAGAACGGGCTTTAGAATTTGATTTTCAAAACTGGACAACCAATTACGAAGATATGTTGACCAGTGATAAAATCGATATGATCGCGATTTACACACCGGATCATCTACATTTTGAGCACATTAAATTGGCGCTTGAACATGGTAAACATGTGGTGTGTACCAAACCATTTATTGATGATTTAGCTCAGGCCAATGAGTTGCTGGAACTGTCCAGGAAATCAAGAAAAAAGATTTTTGTAGGGCAAAGTTCTCGTTTTTTTGAGCCGGCAATGCGTCAGAAGGAAGATTTTGATGCAGGTTTAATCGGTGAACTGATCACTATCGAAAGTCACTACCATGCCGATCACCGCTGGTTTTTGGAAAAGGGATGGTCGTTAAAACAATCATTTAAATGGCTGTATGGCGGCTTAAGCCATCCTGTAGATTTTATCAGGTGGTACATGCCCGATATTGAAGAAGTTATGGGTTATGGTATGTTGAGCAGCAATGGTTTAAAAGCCGGACTGAAAAATCAGGACACCATGCACTTTATTTTCAAGGCTAAGGACGGCAGAATTGCGAGGGTTAGCGGTGCTTATACCGGCCCAACACAACCCGCAAGTCGCGATAGTGGTATGACTTGTATTCTCCGTGGAACAGAAGGCGCAAGTCAGGCCGATTACCACGAACTGCGTTATTCGGTTACAACCAAAACCGGCGAAGAAAAGATTATTACCTGGGGCGATTCTACTTTAAAGCACTATTTCCGTTTTGAAGGACAAAGCCATCACGCCGGGGAATACCAGAACTATCTGGAATATTTTGCAGATAGCATCAACAATAATTTTACGGCATATCCTGATTTAAAAGAAGGAATTGGCACTGTGGCATTATTGCAGGCCATGGATCAATCTTTAGAAACGGGTTTACCGGTAAAAGTTGATGAAATTTTGAAAGCCAATCACATTACAAGAGAATCGATAGGATTGTAAAAGCGGAACGTCATCTCGGCAAAGTCAATAAAAAAAATCGTCATCTCGACTGGAACGCAGTGAAACGGAGAGATCTGACTAGATAGATTTCTAATAGCCAAGGTTTGTGTCTCACGAACCAGTAATGAGAAATATCTTCATTGCGAGGCACGAAGCAATCTATCTGGTAAAATAGATGCTGAAATAAATCCGATAGCTATCGGATCAGCATGACGTAACTAAAAATGCTCGTTGCCGGCGCCATGAATGCTGTGATTCCGTGGCAAAAAACAATAGAAATAACACAACCAAACTCACCAAAATAAATCAATGGAAAACATTGTAGAACGATTAACCAGTTTAGATTACATCATTGTCATCGCATACCTCGTTATCCTTATGATTATCGGGTACCGCGCCAGTTTTTCGAAAAAGAAAAGCAAAGATGAAACCCTATTCCTGGCCAATAAATCATTAAACTGGAGCAGCATCGGTTTCAACATGTGGGGCACCAATGTAGGTCCGTCGATGTTATTGGCTTTTGCGAGTATTGGCTATAGTACTGGTATCGTAGCCGTTAATTTCGATTGGTATGCCTTTATCTTTTTATTCTTACTGGCCATTGTTTTCGCCCCAAAATACCTCGCTGCCAAAGTGAGTACCATGCCCGAATTTATGGGCAACCGTTATGGCGATTCTACACAAAACATCCTTGCCTGGTATGCGCTGGTTAAGATTTTAATTTCGTGGTTATCGCTCGGTTTATTTGCAGGAGGTTTTTTGGTCCGCCAGATTTTAGGCATCCCCATGTGGCAATCGGTTACTGTATTGGTTGCTTTTGCTGGACTGTTTACCTTTTTCGGCGGTTTAAAAGCCATTGCCAAAGTAAATGTTTTCCAGATGATTTTATTGATTGCCGTTTCATTATCGCTCATGCTTTTGGGACTGAACAAAGTTGGTGGGCTTTCTGCTTTATATCAAAAAACACCACATCATTTCTGGAATTTAATCCAACCTGCCAGCGATCCAAAATATCCATGGTATGCCATTTTATTGGGTTATCCGGTTGCAGCTGTAGCCTTTTTCTGTACCGATCAATCGATGGTTCAATCTGTTTTAGGTGCTAAGAACCTAAAACAAGGGCAGTTGGGGGTGAGTTTTATTGGCTGGTTAAAAATCCTTTCCCTACCCTTATTTATTGGGACAGGAATATTATGTTATGTGCTTTTTCCTGGTTTAAAAGATCCGAACGAAGCGTATATGACCATGGTAACCAATTTATTCCCGCCTGGTATGAATGGCCTGGTAATCGTTGTGCTGATTGCGGTTTTGGTGGGTACCATCGGATCTTCTTTAAACTCTTTAAGTACCGTTTTTACGATGGATATTTATGTGAAGAAAATAAACCCACAGGCGAGTAATAAACAGATCATCCGCATTGGCCGATGGGTAGTTGTTGCAGGATGTATTTTTGCAGTTGTAGTGGTTTTGGCCATCGATAACATTAAAGGATTGAATTTATTCGATGTTTTTCAATCTGTTTTGGGCTTTATTGCGCCGCCGTTATCAGTCGTGTTTTTACTCACCGTTTTTTGGAAAAGAACCACAAGGAAAGCAGTGAATTTTACACTTTCAATCGGCTCAATTTTAAGCTTGGGTGTTGGGGTTACTTATCTCTGGATTTTGCCGTCAGATAAATACACTTTCTGGCCACATTATCTGATGCTCTCATTTTTCATTTTCGCAGGATTAATGATCATCGCGATTTTGATTTCTTTACTGGATAGATCGCCAAGTATTTACACGGTTAATGAAGAACACCAGGCCAATATCGAAAAGCCATCCAGATCGGTCTGGATTTCGTGGATAGCGCTTGCAATCGTAATGGTTACACTTTACCTTTTCTTTAATGGGCATTAAAATTAGAAGGATCGTCATTTCGACTGAAGTGTAACGGAATGGAGAAATCTATGAAGTTATATGGCTAAAAGATTTCTCCTCTGAAGGAGTTCCTTGGGAACACTACAGTCGAAATAACGATAAATATAAAAACTAAACAATATGAAAAACATAAAAAAACTTATCCTCTTCACCATTTTCACTTGCTCGGCGGCACAACTTTTCGCGCAAAAGGCATCCTGGATCTGGTACCCGGGCGATTTAGATATTTACATGAGCAATGTAATGCAGAACCGCAGAACCGAAAGAGGCTCCTTTTTTCCTGTATTCTGGAAAATGGACAGTCATTATGTTCTGGTCGATTTTCACAAAGAATTTAATCTTGCTCAATCGGAAGAGGTCAAGTTGTTTGTAGAAGGTACTTACAATGTTAAAATCGATGGTCAGGCCATTGCGGGCTTTCCAAAAAGCATTCAAATTCCAGCGGGAAAGCACAAATTGAGTTTAAAAGTTTACAACCAGGCTAATGTTCCGGCAATTTTTGTTCAGGGTAAAACGGTAGCTTCTGATGAAACCTGGCTCACTACTTTCGAAGATAAAGAATGGATCGATGCGAGTGGAAAAACCTCCGATAAATCGGGAACTACCTTTGTTTCTGCAGGCTCATGGAATTTAACCGATCCAACTAAATTGCCATCACAGTTTAAATTGCCCGTTGTTGCGCAATCAGCTATTAAAATAGAAAAAGTAAACAATGGTGTAATATCTGATTTCGGAAAAGAAACTTTTGGTTTTATAAAAGTACACGGTTTAAAAGGAAAAGGAAGGCTGAGTATTTATTACGGAGAATCGAAAGAAGAGGCCTTATCAACCGATAAATGTGAAACCTTAGATTATCTCGACATTAACCTGTTGCAGAAAAAAGATTCCATTATGCCGCTTTCAAAAGCCTTCAGGTATGTAAATTATCAATCTGAAGGTTCGGTATCTGCTGATTCTGTTTCCATGTTATACGAATATGCTCCTGTAACGGAACGTGGAAGTTTTAAATCATCAGACTCAGAACTAAACAAAATATACGATGTAGCCAAATATACCTTCCATTTAAATACCCGCGAGTTCTTTATCGATGGCATAAAACGCGATCGCTGGGTGTGGAGTGGCGATGCTTATCAAAGTTATTTGATGAACTACTATTCGTTTTTTGATGCGCCCACCGTAAAACGGACATTGCTTGCTCAACGTGGCAAAGATCCCGTAACGGCGCACATCAATACCATTATGGATTACTCTTTTTATTGGTTTTTAGGGATTTATGATTACTATAAATTTACCGGCGACCAGAAGTTTGTACAGGATATTTACCCGCGAATGCAGTCGTTGATAACCTACATCGATGGAAGAAAGAATAAAAATGGCCTGTTAGAATGGATGCCAGGTGACTGGATTTTTATCGATTGGGCAGATAAACTGAGTAAAGATGGTGAAGTAAGTTTCGAACAGCTTTTATACGCACGCAGTTTAGAAACGATGGCTTTATGTGCCAAATTAGCTAACGATACACAGGGTGCTGTAAAATATGATCAACAAGCAAAAGTGCTGAAAGCTAAGATTTTTGAACTTTATTGGAATCAGCAAAAAAGTGCTTTGGTTCACAGCCGGATTGACGATAAACAAACAGATAATGTAACCCGCTATGCCAACATGTTCGGTATTTTCTTCGATTATTTTACACCAGAACAAAAATCAGCGGTTAAAGAAAATGTACTCTTAAACGATAAAGTAGCCAAAATTACTACTCCTTATATGCGTTTTTATGAGCTTGAAGCATTATGTGCCATGGGCGAACAACCATATGTATTAAAGGAAATGAAAAATTATTGGGGCGGCATGTTAAAATTAGGCGCAACCTCTTTTTGGGAGGAATACAACCCGGATAAAAAAGGAACCGAACATTTGGCTATGTACGGCAGGCCTTTTGGAAAGAGCCTTTGCCATGCCTGGGGAGCCAGCCCGATTTATTTATTGGGAAAATATTATTTGGGTGTGCAACCTACAACACCAGGTTATGAAACTTACACCATTGAACCCAATTTAGGTGGTTTGGAATGGATGGAAGGTATAGTACCAACAGCCAATGGCGATATATCAGTGTATTGCAGCAAAAAAGAAATCAAAGTTTCTTCTCCAACAGGGGTAGGAAAACTAAAGATAAAAAGCAAAACCAAACCAGTTGTAAGAGGTGTTGAAGTAAAAGAGGTTTCGAAAGGAATTTATGAGGTTACAATCGAAAAAGGCAAAAATTATAGCGTGAAGTATTCTGGTTAGTTTCGTCATTGCGAGAAGGCTTTTCAGCCGACGAAGCAATCTTACTACTATGGGTTATAGCGACCGCTTTAAGATTGCTTCGTCATTCTTCCTCGCAATGACGATGAGCTTATAAGCGTTGAAGAGTTTGTCGTTTACAAACGATTAATTCGTTTATCTATTTATGCACTCGTTGGGAAACGAGCGCAAGCAACAGAGCGAAGCGGAGCCGGCCCTTTCCCGATTCATCGGGATTAGGGTAACGCCCAAATCAGTTGGCAATTGCAATTGGCAGTTATATTAACTATCAGAAAGTCAAAGCCCCCTCTAGGGGGTTGGGGGTTAAACCCCAATCCGCTGCTCTATCTTTTTAACACATTTATATGCCTCAGCGAGGATTACATCATTTGCGATAGTTTGATCTACATTTAGTGCATTTAACATCGAAATGGTTAAACAGGCGATAATTCCATTATTGCCATTAATACCAATTGGCACCGAAAGATCGGTTACACCAGAAACCGAGTCACTGTTTTTGAAATACGAACCCGTTTGCTGAATATCTTCCAATGAAGTCAGAAAATCCTCTTGCTGGGTTTTAGGGTATTTCTTAAAAATGGCATTGTTTTTTAAAGTGGTATTCCTCTCATCGTCCGACATGTAAGCCAATAAAACCTTTCCTGATGCAGTTAGTGGCAATGGAAACAAATTTCCCTCTTCGATAGAAAGCGCAATTGGTCCCGGGCTTTTGGCATGAATAATCACCATTACCTGGTTCATATACAAAATACTCAAGTGGCAAGATTGACGGATACTGTTCGCCAGTTCTTCTAATGGAAACTGAGCAGCTTTACGCAGTTCATCAATAGGTGAGTGCCTGTGCGAGAGGTAAAAAAGCTTTAACGACAGCCTATACTTGCCCGAAACTTCATCACGTAAAATATAGCCACGACTTTCCAGACTCATCAACATCCTGTAAATTTCGTTGGGCGTTTTCTCAATACCAATAGCAATTTCAGTTTGAGACAATGGGATAGATTGTGCTGATAAATACTCCAATATATCAAGTCCTTTATCCAAAGCAGGGGCTTGGTACTTTGATTCTTTTTCGTTCATACGGGTTTAAATTTGGCTGTATCGTATTTTTTACAATTTCAAACATACAAAATGCTTTCTTATTTATCCAAGAGAAGATTTTGTATAATTTAAATACGAATATATGTTTTCATATTTAAAAAAAACATTTATATTTGAATTAGAGATAGTATTTTAAAGTTAAGAAATTTATAAAGCTTAATTCAGAAGAATTTAGAATTTATTTCTGAACGGATTTTATCCCTGACGACCATTTATAAACCTAACCAAAACATCTGAAACGGTGTGCAATAGTGAATGAGCAAACTTGTAATATTTTCTTGGCTTTATCTATTAAGCATTTCGCTTTTTGCGCAAGATATTAAGGTTGCTCAATTGGATTGTGCGTATCTGAACAATCCTATCGGCATCGATGTTCTTTCGCCACATTTGAGCTGGAAACTGCAGTCAGCTAGGCACAATATCATGCAAACAGGTTATCAAATCGTAGTTTCCAGCAGTTTAAGCAATTTAAATAAAAATATTGGAGACGTTTGGGACACTAAAAAAGTAAAGTCTGGCCAATCGTTACAGATTAAATATAAAGGTAAACAGTTATTATCAAGCAAAACCTATTATTGGAAAGTCCGTGTTTGGGACAATTCCGGACATGAATCCGCATGGAGCGCTCCGGCCTTTTGGCAAATGGGTTTGCTCAGCACAGCTGATTGGAAAGGTGCAAAATGGATTGCCTACGAAAAACTGGCTGATTCTAACGTAAATAGTCTGCCAACGGATGGTAAAAAAGACAAATACATCGGCAATAATATCTTGCCGATGTTCCGTAAAGGTTTTACAATAACGAAAACAGTAAAAAAAGCAACGGCTTTTATTTCTGGTTTAGGCCATTTTGAAATGAGTTTAAACGGCGCGAAAGTTGGTGATGACTTTTTAGCACCCGGTTGGACGAAGTATGATAAAGCGGCTTTGTACCTGACATATGATTTAACCAAACAGTTAAGGAAAGGTGAAAATGCAATCGGAGTGATGCTGGGCAATGGTTTTTATTATATTCCTCCTGTTAAAGAACGGTATAGAAAATTAAAAGTAGCCTATGGTTATCCGAAAATGATCTGCAGGTTGTTGATTGAATATACAGATGGAACTTCGGCTAATGTCATCAGCAACCAAAGTTGGAAAACCGCGCCATCGCCCATAACTTTTTCAAGCATTTACGGTGGAGAAGATTACAATGCCAACCTCGAGCAAAAAGGTTGGGATTTAGCGGGTTTTAATGATAGCAAATGGAAATCATCGTTATTGGTTAATGGTCCGGAGTTACATGCGCAGCAAGAAGAACCTGTAAAGATTTTCGAAAACTTTTCACCTCAAAATATTAATCCGCTTGCCAATGGCGAATGGGTTTATGATATGGGGCAGAATGCTTCTGCAATTATCGAATTGAAAGTCCGAGGAAAAAAAGGAGATACTATCCGTATTACCCCAGCCGAATTATTAAAAGCTGATGGTTCGGTAACACAAAAAAATATCGGCAGTCCATCTTATTTTACCTACATTTTAAAAGGCGATGGTTTGGAAACCTGGCGTCCTAAATTCTTTTATACAGGCTTCCGTTACCTGCAGGTTAAAGGAACTGTTCCAGGCGGTAAAGAAAATCCATCCAACAAATCAGTGGTAGAAGCTTTAAAAGCTTTGCATATCCGAAATAGCGCTGAGCAGGTAGGTAAGTTTTCATCCTCGAACGAGTTGTTCAATAAAACTTTCAGCCTGATCGATTGGGCGATTAAAAGTAACATGGTAAGTGTTTTTACCGATTGTCCACACCGTGAAAAATTGGGTTGGTTAGAGGAATTGCATTTAATGGGTAGTTCTGTACGGTATAATTACAATGCTGCACCTTTGTTTAAAAAAGCCCTGCAAGACATGAGAAACTCGCAATTGGCAAGTGGCTTGATCCCTGAAATTGCGCCTGAGTATGTAAAATTTGAATGGGGTGGCGATATGTTCCGCGATTCTCCAGAGTGGGGCAGCAGTGGCATTTTAATACCATGGTATTTATATCAGTGGTATGGCGATAAACAAGCTATGGTTGATTATTACCCGATGATGCAGCATTACATCACTTATTTGGGTACCAAAGCAAATAACCACATTTTATCGCAAGGTTTAGGCGATTGGTATGATTTGGGTCCAAAACCGCCCGGCGTTTCTCAGTTAACCCCAATGGGCGTTACGGGCACAGCCATTTATTATTATGATTTAAAAATCTTAGAAAAAATGGCTACGCTGCTGGGCAAAAAGGCTGATGCAATAGCCTATGCGAAACTTGCCATTGAAGTGAAAAATGCTTTCAACCATAAATTCTTTGATGCAAAAAGTAAACAGTATGCAACAGGATCGCAAACTGCAAATGCAATGGCAGTTTATATGGAACTGGTTGAAGAAAAGCATAAAAATGCTGTGATCGCGAATTTAGTCAAAGATATCAGAGATCGTAAAAATAGTTTAACAGCAGGCGATATTGGTTATCGCTATGTGTTACGTGTTTTAGAAGACGCCGGTAAATCAGATGTGATTTTTGATATGAACAGTCGCTCAGATGTTCCAGGATACGGGATGCAGCTGGCCAAAGGCGCAACAGCCTTAACCGAATCGTGGGCGGCCTTGCCAACGGTATCCAACAATCATTTTATGCTGGGGCACTTAATGGAATGGCTGTACAGTGGCATTGGCGGTATTCGACAGGAAGAAAATTCTGTTGCCTTTAAGCATATTAAAATCGAGCCAGAAGTGGTTGGCAATTTAACTTCTGCCGATGTAAGTTACGATGCTCCTTACGGCAAAATATCAACCAAATGGATCAAAACGGATAAAAATTTCATTTTAGAAATCAACATTCCGGTAAATACAAAAGCGACAGTTTATTTCCCTGTTTTACCGAAATATACCTTCTCAGAAGAATACAATTCAACAATTGAGGATGCAGGAACAGAAAATGGCAAAACCAAGGTTACCGTAGGGTCAGGTTATTATAAATTTAATTTAATGTACAAATGAAAAAGATAATCCTCGCATTTTTCCTTTTTGTTAGTGCATATAAATTGGATGCCCAAAGCGCTAATCCTGTTTCAGCCGAAACCATGGAAAAAATTTATCAGGAAGTAAAAACACCTTACAAATACGGCCTGGTAATGGTTCCTGAAGATAAAGACCATAAAATGGATTGCCCAACAGTTTTCCGCAAGGGAAAGTTTTGGTATATGACCTATCTGATTTTTAGTGGTCGTGGTTACGAAACCTGGCTGGCAAAAAGTAAAGATTTATTGCACTGGGAAAATCAGGGCAAACTAATGTCGTTTGGAGATGCCGGACATTGGGACGATAACCAAAAGGCAGGTTATAATGCTTTATTGGATACCAAATGGGGCGGAAGCTATACTTTAAATCAATTTGATGGCAAATATTGGATGTCGTATTTCGGTGGCAAGGAAAAAGGTTACGAAGTGGAGCCTTTATCAATTGGCATAGCATACACCATAAAACATCCATCTATTGTGCAAGAATGGAATAGGTTAGATAAACCCGTTTTAGCTTCGGGCGATGCAGATGTACGTTGGTGGGAAAACCGGAACAAATTATTTAAAAGTACGGTAATTGAAGATAAACAAAAATTAACGGGACATCGGTTTGTAATGTACTACAATGCTGTGGGTGATTCTTTGGTGAATAATAAAAAAACACGCTGGTACGAACGGATCGGAATGGCCGTTTCTGATGATATGGTTCATTGGCAGCGCTTTAATAAAAACCCTGTTGTTCATCATCCTGTTGGCATTACAGGAGATGCTGTAATTCAAAACATTAATGGAACCTGGGTAATGTTTTACTTCGGTGCTTTCTGGCAAGATAGAAAAGGTTCATTTAACCGCTTTGCTGCCTCAAACGACCTGGTAAACTGGACAGATTGGACTGGAGATAACCTGATTGAGTCGTCAGAAAAATACGATGAATTATACGCGCATAAATCTTTCGTACTGAAATACAAAGGCACAGTGTACCATTTTTATTGTGCGGTTAACAAACAGGATCAGCGTGGAATTGCAGTGGCTACATCGAAAGATTTAGGCAAAAGTAAAGTGAATTTTGTAAGCGAAACAAAGAATTAAGATGAAGATAACTCAACTTACATATTGGATTTTTGTGCTGACTATTTTCGTATTATTTGCATCACATCATTGCGAAGCGAAATATTCATCGATCGTCATTTCGACTGAAGCGCAGTGGAATGGAGAAATCTATAAGAATCGTTTAAATATAGATTTCTCCACTACGGTCGAAATGACGACCGTTTCTACTTCACGCATCAGAACCAGTTTTAACAAAGATTGGAAATTTTTCTTAGGTGACGAACCAAATGCAAAATCTCCAGCATATAACGATTTTAAGTGGAGAAAACTCACTTTACCGCACGATTGGAGTATTGAAGGCAAATTCGATGAGAAAAACCCTGCTAAACCTGAGGGAGGTGGTTTACCCACAGGTGTTGGTTGGTACAGAAAAGAATTTATTGCTCCTGGCAATTTTAAGGATAGATTAATCACTGTCGAATTCGATGGCGTGTATAAAAATAGTGAAGTTTGGATCAATGGCCAATACTTGGGCAAAAAACCTTACGGCTACAGCTCTTTTTCTTACGAGATCAGCAGATTCTTAAAAGTTGGAAAAAATATCATTGCGGTTAAAGTTGATAATTCAGCGCAGCCTGATTCGCGCTGGTATTCGGGTTCAGGGATTTACAGAAATGTTTGGCTTACATCTGCAGCAAAAGTTTCAATTAAACACAATGGCACTTTTGTAAAAACCTTCGTAATCAGTGGTGATAAAGGTCAAAGCAGCGAAAGCAGAAAATTAAAACCTGGTGAAAGTATCGCATCAGTAAATGCTGAAATTGAAATTGAAAATAAGTTCAAGACAAAAGGTGCTTATAAAATCCTGACGACCATTTTGGACGATAAAAATAGCCAACTGCAAAAAAAGGAATGGCCGCTCAATACAAGTGAAACTGCTACAACAATGATGATTAGCGGCCTTGGAATAGCTAATCCTAAACTGTGGTCTGTTGATCATCCTACAATGTACAAGTTGGTTGTAGAAATTGCACAAGCTGATGGGAAGATTATTGATCAATATACAACACCTTTTGGGCTTCGTGAGTTCAATTTCGATGCAGTTAAAGGCTTTTCATTAAACGGAAAGCCAATGAAAATCTTAGGCGTTTGTTTGCACCACGATTTAGGCGCCCTGGGTGCTGCCGTAAATGTGAGGGCTATGGAACGCCAGCTGGAAATGATGAAAGCAATGGGCGTGAACGCTATCCGTACAGCGCATAATCCACCTGCTCCTGAGTTTTTAGATTTATGCGATAAAATGGGTTTCCTGGTTATGGACGAAGCTTTCGATATGTGGGTGAAAAAGAAAACCAAAAACGATTACCACCTCGATTTTCCAGCGTGGCACAAAAGAGATCTGGAAGATATGATTAAACGCGATCGTAACCACCCATCCATTATCCTTTGGAGCATCGGCAACGAAATCCGCGAACAATTTGATAGTACAGGCATCGCGATTTCAAAAGAATTGGTTGGCATCGTTAAAAATCTGGATAAAACCCGGCCGGTAATCTCAGCTTTAACAGAAACAAAAGCAGAAAAAAACTTCATCTATCAGGCCAATGCATTAGATATCTATGGATTAAACTACAACCACAAACTGTATAAAGATTTCCCTATAAATTATCCCGGCGTTAAGTTTTTGGCTACAGAAACCACTTCCGCTTTAGAAACCAGAGGTTTTTACGATACTGCCGATACCATCCGTCGCTGGCCAAAAGATGGAAAAACGAAATTTACAGAAGGGAATAACGAGTGGTCGGCTTCTGCCTACGACAATGTTTCAGCCTATTGGGGTTCTACACATGAAGAAACCTGGGCAGCAGCAAAAAAATATGATCATGTTTCGGGTTTATTTGTTTGGACAGGTTTCGATTACCTGGGTGAGCCTTTACCTTATCCGTGGCCAGCAAGAAGCTCATACTTTGGAATCGTTGATTTAGCAGGTTTTCCGAAAGATTCATATTACATGTACCAGAGCGAGTGGACAAACAAACCTGTATTACACATTCTGCCTCATTGGAACTGGAAACAAGGAAAATCGGTTGAAGTATGGGCTTATTACAATAATGCTGATGAAGTAGAATTGTACCTGAACGGAAAATCATTAGGAAAAAAATCAAAACAGGGCGATGATTTACATGTACGTTGGAATGTGCCTTTTGAGCCTGGAACTTTAAAAGCAGTATCCCGTAAAAACGGCAAAGATGTTTTAATACGTGAAGTGAAAACTGCAGGAGATCCTGCAAAAATTGAATTAATTGCAGATAGAAAAAATATTAAAGCTGATGGTAAGGATTTATCGTTTGTAACGGTTCGCGTGTTAGATGTAGCTGGCAACGTAGTGCCTGATGCAGATAATCTGGTTGATTTTCGGGTTGAAGGTGTCGGCTTTATTGCAGGTGTTGATAATGGGTTTCAGGCCAGCTTAGAGCCATTTAAAGCCAATTACCGCAAAGCTTTCCATGGTTTATGCTTAGCCATTCTTCAATCAACAGAAAAATCAGGAACCATAAAATTAACAGCTACATCAGCTGGTTTAGCACCATCATCGATAATGATAAAAACAGGTAAATAGAATAACAGAAATGGATCTATCGGTTGGTGTCTTACCAACCGAAATAAATAAAATAAAAACATAGTCGGTGGAGACACCAACCATTAGATAAAAAAAGAAATTAAAGTGGAGAATACGATTAATTTAAAAGGAATAACCTGGAACCATAGCCGCGGGCTTTTGCCGATGGTGGCTACGGCACAGCGATTTTCTGAATTGCACCCAAATGTAAACATCACCTGGGAGAAAAGAAGTTTGCAGCAATTTGCCGATTTTTCGATCCAGGAGTTGGCAGAACGGTTTGATCTGTTGGTGATCGATCATCCCTGGGCAGGTTTTGCCGCCAAAACAAAATCAATTGTGCCTTTAGACCTTTACCTTTCTCAAGAATATTTAAAAGATCAGGAAGAAAACACTGTTGGCCAATCTTACGAGAGTTATTTTTATGATGAACACTTATGGGCCTTACCGATAGATGCTGCAACTCCTGTAGCAGCTTCAAGGCCTGATTTATTGGCTCAAAAGGGTTTGCAATTACCTGAATCTTTTGAAGATCTATTGGAACTTGCCGATAATGGTTTGGTTGCTTTTGCTGGTATCCCCATCGATGTGTTAATGAATTTTTATACCATTTGCTGCTCCCTGGGCGAAGATCCCTGCCAAAATGATAGTGAAGTAATTTCAACAGAAATCGGCGTAAAAGTTTTGAAAATGTATCGCGAGCTGGCCTTGAAAATAGATAAAGCAAACTTCAATAGAAACCCGATTCAGGTATATGAAGCAATGACTTTAACCGATGAAATTGCGTATTGCCCGTTTGCTTACGGCTACTCAAACTATTCGCGTAATGGTTATGCCCGCAAAACCTTGCATTTTCACGATATGATTTCTTTAGATGGTAAAACCAACCTGAGAAGCACACTAGGTGGAACAGGTTTAGCCATTTCTGCTAAATGCGAAGCAATGGAGATTGCGGCCAAATATGTAGAATTTGTAGGCTCTCCAGCTTGTCAAGCTACCTTGTTTTTTGAAAGTGGCGGTCAGCCCGGGCATTTGGCCGCATGGAAAAACGAAGAAGTCAACCGCCAGAGTCAGCATTATTTTCTAAATACGCTACCGGCCTTACAAAGAGCTTTTCTCCGTCCGCGTTACCATGGTTCGATGTATTTTCAAGACCATGCAGGCGATGTTGTTCGCGATTATTTAATAAATGGTGGAGATGAAATCGAGGTTTTATCGGCTATGAACAAATTGTATCAGCAATCTAAAAGTTTAGTGTTATCATGAACAGACCGCTTGAAGGACTTTTGATTTTAGAGTTTTGCCAATTTCTGGCAGGACCATCGGCAGGATTAAAACTGGCAGATTTAGGCGCCCGTGTGATTAAAATCGAGCGGCCAAAAACAGGCGATGCTTGCAGATCTTTATCCATCAAGAATCTTTTTGTGGATGAAGACAGCCTGCTTTTTCACACCATCAACCGGAATAAAGAAAGTTATACCGCCGATTTAAAAAATCCGGAAGATTTAGAAAGACTGAAAAAACTGATCAGTAAAGCCGATGTGATGACGCATAATTTCCGTCCTGGTGTGATGGAGAAAATTGGTCTGGATTATGAAAATGTTCAAAAAATCAATCCAAAAATTGTTTACGGTATGGTAACCGGCTATGGAAGCGAAGGCCCGTGGAAAAACAAGCCAGGTCAGGATTTACTGGTACAATCCGTTTCTGGATTAACGTTTTTATCGGGTGTTGATGTAGACGGACCAGTTCCTTTCGGACTTTCCATTTCGGATATCATGTGCGGAAACCATTTGGCACAAGGTATTATGGCCGCTTTGATCAAAAGGGCAAAAACCAATAAAAGTGTTTTGGTTGAGGTGAGTTTGCTTGAGTCTATTTTAGATGTACAGTTTGAGGTATTAACCACCTACTTAAATGATGGCGGTAAATTGCCCGATAGAAGCGGAGCAAAAGGCAGTGCACACGCTTATTTAAGCGCTCCTTATGGCATGTACGAAACCAGAGATGGTTATATTGCAATGGCCATGGGCAACCTGCCGAATATCTGCGCGATCATCAATTGCGATATTACTGACTTATACGTTGAGGCTGGTTCAGCATTCGAAAACCGCGATAAATTAATTGTCCGCCTGGCCGAAACCTTCAGAAAAGAAGACACAAAATATTGGGTTAATCTTTTAGAAGGCCAGGGCATTTGGTGCGCAGAAGTATTAAATTATCAAACCGCTACAGCCACGAATACTTATAAAAGCTTACAGATTGAACAGGAATTGGATTTAGATGAAGGCAAAAAAATAAAGACAACCGTAAGTCCGATTAGACTGGATAATGAAAAATTATTTGCCGGTAAAGCAGCACCAAAACTGGGTTTTGATACAGCTGGGATTAATAAAGAGTTTGAATTGAGTTAATAAAAATGATCGTCATTCCGATCCGATAGCTATCGGATGAAGCGCAGCGGAATGGAGAAATCTATAGGACAAAGACCTAATAGATCTCTCCACTACGGTCGAGATGACGATCGTTCTAATAGAAATAAACGATGTAAAAAGATTTGTGGCGACCACAATCACAACGTCAATAAAATTAAACGTAAGGTCGTCATTCCGACTGGAGCGCAGCGGAATGGAGAAATCTATAGGACAAAGACCTAATAGATCTCTCCACTACGGTCGAGATGACGATCGTTCTAATAGAAATAAACGATGTAAAAAGATTTGTGGCGACCACAATCACAACGTCAATAAAATTAAACATAAGGTCGTCATTTCGACTGGAGCGCAGCGGAATGGAGAAATCTATAGGACAAAGACCTAATAGATCTCCCAGCTACGGTCGAGATGACGATTGCATTTAGTGAAATGACGATTTAAAAAATAAAATTATGCTACCGCTTGAAGATTATTTAGTTATCGATTTCAGCCAGTTCCTATCGGGGCCATCGGCAGGTTTACGCCTGGCCGATATGGGTGCGCGTGTAATCAAAATTGAGCGTTTGGGTGTTGGCGACATTTGCCGCACGCTTTATACCTCAAATCTGATTATGAACGGCGAATCATCTGTTTTTCATGCCATCAACAGGAATAAAGAAAGTTTTGAAGTTGATTTAAAACGCGAAGAAGATTGTGAAATGGTACGCGAACTGCTTAAAAAAGCAGATGTAATGATCCATAATTTCCGGCCAGGCGTAATGGAGCGTTTGGGTTTCGATTATCAATCCGTAATCGCTTTAAATCCAACCCTAATTTATGGCGAAATTTCAGGCTATGGCAACAATACAGAATGGAAAAACAAACCTGGCCAGGATTTACTCTTACAATCGGTTACCGGCTTAACCTCTTTAACCGGAAATGCCGATAGTGGCCCTGTAGCAATGGGTTTATCCATTGTAGATATGTTGGCAGGCGCGCACCTGGCGCAGGGAATCCTGGCCTGTTTATACCGAAAAGCGTTAAAAAATGAAGGCGGTTTTGTACAGATCAGTATGATGGAATCCGCTTACGATTTCCAGTTTGAAACCATCACCACTTTTATGAATGATGGCGGATCGTTACCCCAACGTTCTAAAAAGAACAATGCAAATGCATATTTAGGCGCTCCTTATGGGATTTATCAAACAGAAAACGGATATTTAGCCCTGGCAATGGCTTCTGTTCCACAGCTCGGGAATCTGCTTGGCTGCGAACCATTAGAAGATTACATTGAAATCGCTGAGGCATTTGATAAACGTGATGAGATTAAAACCATTCTGGCCGATCATCTTTTATCGGCAACTACCGAAAAATGGCTTTCTATTTTAGAACCTGCCGATATTTGGTGTGCCGATGTGTTAAACTGGAATGCCTTAATGGCCCATGAGGGTTTTAAAGTGCTCAAGATGGTTCAGGAAGTGGAAATGACAGATGGTTACAAATATGAAACCACCAGATGCCCGATCCGTATTGATGGAGAATTATTGACTTCACCAATTGGTTCGCCAAAATTAGGACAGGATAATGAAAAAATTATCAAAGAATTTATAACACAGCATACCATTGCAAATGCATAACCAAATAGAAACTTTCAGGATAGCCGTTCGTAAATTTGCGCCATTTGAAGCTGCCATGCAGAAATTCTGGGAACAATATTGTACCCGTTCGGGCTGTACATTAAAGTTGGAAATGGTGGTAATGGACCTGCACGAGCTTTACGATCGTACCATCACTCAAAAAGGTTTGGCAAAAGGCGATTTTGATATTGCGCACATCAGTACCGATTGGGTTTTGGAAGGCTATTCAGACAATGATTTCGAAGTTTTAAATCCCTACATCAACAAAAATAAACCAGATGACTTCCCGAGGGGATGGAGCAGATCGCTTTTAGGGCTGCAGCGTTTCGGCTGGGAAGTGGTGGGCTTACCATTTCATGATGGACCAGAATGTTTTATCTACAGAAAAGATTTATTCGAAAGTGAAACCGAAAAGTCCCGATATTTTGCTCAGTTCGGCAAAACCTTAGCAATACCCAAAACCTGGGAAGATTTTCATCAGATTGCCCGTTTTTTCAACCGTCCTGAACAAAATTTATATGGCAGTATTTTCGCCTGTTATCCCGATGGCCACAATACTGTTTTCGATTTTGCGCTGCAATTATGGACAAGGGGCGGGTCACTGGTTGACAAACATGGTTTTATCCAGATCAATACACAAGCGGCGATTGACGGGCTTAATTTCTACCGGACGATTGTGAATGACAAAACCGCTGTTCACCCAAAATCAGCAGCATTCGAATCTGTAGCCGCAGGAATAGCCTTTTCACAAGGTGAAGCTGCGATGATGATCAATTGGTTCGGTTTTGCAGCGATGTGCGAAGTAGATGCAAACTCTAAGGTAAAAGGAAAGATTGATGTTGAACGATTGCCATGCGCTCCAGGTAAAAACTCAGCTTCGCTAAATGTATACTGGCTTTACACCATTGCAAAGGGTAGTAAAAACAAAGACATTGCCTACGATTTTCTTCGTTTTACACTGGCTGCAGAACAGGATAAACAGCTTACGTTAGCAGGAGGGATAGGTTGCAGGATTTCGACCTGGAAAGATGAAGAAATTAACCAGGTTATTCCTTATTACCATAAATTAGAACAATTACACGAGGTGGCCAATATGTTGCCACAGAAACAAAATTGGGCGGCTATTGCCGCCATTATCGACCAAATGGTGTTGCAAGCCATCAATACCGATGTCGCAACCAAAGAACTCATCCAGCTTGCACAGAACCAGATTAATGAAATTGACAAATGAGTATTGACATCAAATATAAACCCGAACTACCACAGCGCAAACAGCCCATCATTATGATTGGTGCAGGGGGGATAGTGGCCGATGCGCATCTTCCGGCATATAAAATTGCCGGTTTTGAAGTGCACGGCATTGTAAACCGGACGAAAGAACGGGCACAGAAATTGGCTGATGCTTTTGGAATTCCAAACGTATATAATTCAGTGGCCGAAGCCGTAAAACTGGCACCAGCAAATGCAATTTACGATTTAACCATCATGCCTGAGCAATACATCGAAACATTAAAGCAGTTGCCGGATGGAAGTGCGGTGTTAATTCAAAAACCCATGGGCGATGATTTTACACAGGCAAAAGAAATCCTCGAACTCTGCAGAACCAAGAATTTAAAAGCAGCTATAAACTTTCAGTTGCGTTTTGCACCATTTGTAAGTGCCGCAAAATACATCATCGATAAAGGTTTAATCGGCCAATTATACGATATGGAAGTCCGCGTAACGATTAAAACACCCTGGGAAATTTTTCCGCATGTAATTATTCATCCGCGTTTAGAAATTCAATACCATAGTATTCATTATGTCGATTTGATCCGTTCGTTTTTGGGCAATCCAGAGAGTATTTTAGCAAAAACCCTAAAACATCCGGCGAAAAGCTTGTCATCATCTCGTTCTACGATATTATTCGATTATGGCGACACCATGCATGCAGTAATCAACACCAACCATGACCATGATTTTGGTCCAAAGCACCAGGAAAGTTATATTAAATGGGAGGGAACCAAAGGCGCAATTGTAGCTAAAATTGGTTTATTAATGGATTACCCTCATGGTGTACCTGATGTTTTTGAATATTGCATTGTAGAAGATGGAAAATCACCGGAATGGCAAACCGTTAAGCTGGAGGGATCTTGGTTTCCTGAGGCTTTTATTGGTACTATGGCCAGTTTGATGCGCTATAATGAAGGTTCAAGCGATGTACTGCATACCAGTGTGGAGGATGTGATTCAAACTATGGCCGTGGTAGAAAGTGCTTATCAATCAAGTGATATTGGTGGCGTAAAGGTAAAAGAACGATTAAATAAATAGAACGTCAT
This sequence comes from Pedobacter sp. R-06, assembly GCF_049913135.1. Lineage (NCBI taxonomy): Bacteria > Pseudomonadati > Bacteroidota > Sphingobacteriia > Sphingobacteriales > Sphingobacteriaceae > Pedobacter > Pedobacter sp. R-06. The sequence goes on from NZ_CP183977.1 coordinate 2,385,910, forward strand.
TGGGAGGTATGGACTGAGTGAGCCAACCTGTGCTGATTTTTATCGGTAAAGCAATCTGTTTTGCAAGAAAGATTGCTTCGTTTCGATGAAAAATCGAAAACTCGCAATGACGGAATTATAGATAAAAAACACAAAATCGTCCTCGTTTGTAACGAGGATGCAGGAGAAAAGCGATTGCATCGCTTATAAAAAGTTAAAAACTATGTATTTCAAATCAACATTTTTTGAAGATTATCAATTACAGGATAAACGTATAACACTAGGTCGCACAATAACCGAAACCGATTTTGTAGTTCATGCAGGTCATACAGGCGATTTCTTTCCACATCATATGGATGCCGAATGGTGTGCAACACAACCTTTCAAACAAAGAATTGCGCATGGAACAATGATCTTTAGTATTGGTATCGGTTTAACCGCATCAGAAATTAATCCGGAGGCCATGAGTAAAGGATATGATAAACTGCGTTTTGTAAAACCCGTTTTCATTGGCGATACCATTCATTCCGAAATCACGATCTCTGAAAAAGGAGAGAGCAAAAGGCCAGAATATGGCACTGTAACCGAACACGTAGAAATCGTTAACCAACATGGAGATGTTGTACTAGTCTGCGACCATCTTTTGGTGGTGAAAAAGGTTCATTAGTTCAATCGTCAATAGTTCATTGGTCTGGGCGCCTATAGCGATAGTCTTACCAGACATAATTAACACCAATGAACAAATGACTAATGAACCAGTGACTAATGAACCAATGACAAATGAACCAATCAACTATAGAACTAAACCGATGAACCAATGACTAATGAACCAGTAACCACACAGCCAGAAATTGTAACTGAGGGCGATCCGTCATCAGGAAAGAAGTATTTATTACCATTTATACTCGTAATCAGCTTATTTTTCCTTTGGGGAATGGCACATAACCTCGATTCAATCTTAATTCCGCACCTAAAGAAAGCCTGTAACCTCAATAACAGACAATCTACATTGATCGATACTTCTGTTTTCTTCGCTTATTTTTTAATGGCTATTCCAGCCGGAATGATTTTGAAAAAGTGGGGTTATAAAGCAACCATGATTTCAGGATTGTTGGCCTTTGCTTTTGGTGCATTTTTATTTGTGCCAGCTGCTAATAACTTATCATACATTACATTTTTAATTGCGCTTTTCATTATTGGCTGTGGTTTAACCATGCTCGAAACTTCTGCTAATCCTTATGCTGCTGTATTGGGCGATCCGGCTAAAGCAACGAGCAGATTAAATCTTGCTGCATCTTTCAACGGACTGGCTGCTATGGTAGCACCAATGATTGGTGGATTGTTTATCCTATCAGGTAAATCGCACAGCAAAGAAGAATTGGCAGCAATGACAGAAGTTAGTAGAAACAGTTACTTTCTTGAAGAGGCTGCATCGGTTAAAACACCTTACATTACACTAGGGATCGTTTTATTGGTCATTGCTATTATATTTTATTTTATCCACCTTCCGGAAATTAAAACAAAAAGTATAGATGGTGAGGCTAAAGGAAGTTTTTTTGGCTCGCTACGCCATAAACACCTTAGGTGGGCTGTTATTGCTCAGTTTTTCTATGTAGGTGCACAGGTTTGCGTAACCAGTTTTTTTATTAGAATGGCACAACAGGGCGGTGGCTTTGACGAAAAAACAGCTGCATCATATCTGGTTGTTTATGGATTTTTATTTACCGCTGGCCGCTTCGCTGGAACGGCGCTCTTACAGTTCATATCTTCAAATAAATTACTTGTAATTTATGCAGTTATATCAATAATCTTATGTCTGGTTGCCATTTTAGGCAAAGGTTCTTATGTAGTTTATGCACTGGGTGCTATCGGCTTTTTTATGTCAATTATGTTTCCAACCATTTTTGCGCTAGGAATTGAGGGTATAGGTGATGATACTAAACCGGGCTCTTCATGGTTAATCATGTCGATTGTAGGTGGCGCAATTCTACCATTCGGTATGGGAAGTTTAATCGATATGTATGGAGACAATATTCAGATCGGCTACAGTATTCCGCTGGTCTGTTTTGTGGTTATTCTTTATTTCGGATTAAGAGGTTATAAAATCGCACACAAATAAATATAAGTCCGTCATCCGATAGCTATCGGATGCGAGGAGGCACGACGTGACAATCTATTCTCGATTGTTTCGCAGGTTGAAAGCCACCTTTGGTATTATAAGAAAATAAAAAAAAATGAAATTTAGGTTTAGCAAGATTTTAATATTCATTCTGTTGTCATGCTTTTGCTTTGCATCAATTGCTGGTGCACAACAGAACGAAAGTGCAAAACCTTGGGTATTTTGGTATTGGGTAAAAGGGGGAGTCTCAAAAGAAGGCATCACTGCCGACCTGGAAGCGATGAAATTAAATGGTATTGGGGGTGCTTATTTAATGAGCATTCAAGGACCCGATAAAACGCCTGTTTATTCGCCACCCGCAGTTCAGCTGACGCCAGAATGGTGGAAAATGGTTGAGTTTGCCATGACTGAGGCTAAACGGTTAGATCTGAAATTAGGTATGCATGTGAGCGATGGTTTCGCACTAGCAGGTGGCCCATGGATAACACCGGATCTTTCGATGCAGAAAGTAGTCTGGTCTAAAATAAATATCAGTAATACAGCCAATAAGATCAGTTTACCTCAACCAGAATCAAAAGAAAATTATTATAAAGATATTGCCGTTTACGCTTACCCTTCACCAACTGGTGAAAGCACATCAACAAGAACCGTTATCCCAAAAATTACAGCGAGCAATGGAGCCGATGCCACCGGCCTGGTTCAACCAGAGAATAAGAAAAACTTTAATTCAAATGAACCATGTTATATTCAATACGAATTTGAAAAACCTTTCACCTGCCGAACGATAACCATTAAAGTCAACGGAAATAACTATCAGGCACAACGTTTGACTATCGAAGTAAGTGATGAAGGGAAAATCTTCCGATCTATTGGTAGATTAGAAGCACCACGACACGGTTGGCAGGATACCGATGAAGATGTTACCCATTCCATTGTACCTACCACTGCTAAGTTTTTCAGGTTTATTTATGATAAAAAGGAATCAGAACCAGGTTCAGAGGATCTAGATGCAGCCAAATGGAAACCATCATTAAAGCTCGTAAACCTCGAATTATCTTCTGAAGCACAAATCAACCAGTTCGAGGGCAAAAATGGTTCAGTTTGGCGGATCAGTAAGAGAAGCACAGCGGCAGAAATTGCCAAAAACCTGTGTGTACCATTGAATAAGATCATTAACCTAACGGATAAATTAAATCCAGACGGAACCTTACATTGGAAAGCGCCGAAAGGCAATTGGACCATCTTAAGGCTTGGCCATACTTCCACAGGGCATACCAATGCAACAGGTGGCGGTGGTAAGGGATTGGAATGTGATAAATTTAATCCGGAAGCCGTAAAATTACAGTTCGAGAATTGGTACGGTGAAGCTTTAAAACATGGCGGACCAGAAATAGCCAAAAAAGTATTAAGCGTTTTCCATGTAGATAGTTGGGAATGTGGCAGTCAGAATTGGTCGTCCGTATTTAAAGCAGAATTTTTAAAGCGAAGAGGTTACGATTTAACGCCTTATTTACCCATCATGACGGGATTGCCTGTAGAGAATGTATCCGTGTCCGAAAATTTCCTTTACGATGTTAGAAAAACGATTTCAGAATTGGTTGTCGACCAGTTTTACAAAACGCTGGCTAAACTGGCAAAGGATCAGGGCGTAACTTTTACCGCTGAAAGTATTGCACCAACCATGATGAGTGACGGATTGATGCACTACAAAACGGTTGATGTACCCATGGGCGAGTTCTGGTTAAACAGCCCGACACATGATAAACCAAACGATATGTTGGATGCTATTTCGGGCGCACATATTTATGGTAAAAACATCATCCAGGCCGAGGCTTTTACCACCGTTCGGATGGATTGGGACGAAAGTCCAGCTAATATGAAAACCTTACAGGATAGAAACTATGCCCTCGGAATCAATAAGCTCGTTTATCACGTTTTTACACACAACCCCTGGACAGATCGGAAACCTGGAATGACCTTAGATGGTGTTGGCCTATATTTTCAACGCGACCAAACCTGGTGGAAAGCAGGTAAAGCATGGATAGATTATGCAGAAAGAACGCAAAACCTGTTACAACAAGGAAAACCAGTTGTTGATATCGCCGTTTTTACGGGTGAAGAATTACCACGCCGTTCTGTTTTACCAGATAGACTGGTCGAAACCTTGCCCGGTATTTTTGGTGCTGACGTAGTAGAAGCTGAAAAGAAACGCCTCGCAAATGTTGGAGAGCCGTTGAGGCAGATTCCGGCCGGCGTTACCCATTCTGCAAATATGGCCGATCCCGAAAATTGGGTAAACCCATTACGTGGGTATACTTACGATAGTTTTAATCCTGATGTATTGAGTACGGCAACCGTTAAAAATGGCAATGTTGTTTTCGAAAGTGGGGCAACCTATAAAATTTTGGTTTTCACCGGAAAACTAAAGATGAATCCAAATTACCAATACATCAGCTATCAAACGATTAAAAAACTTTTAGAATTGATTAAGGCCGGTGCAAAGGTAATTGTTGCAGATAAACCACGCTATCAAAACGGTTTAAAACAAGTGAGTAAAACTGAGTTTGATAAGGTGGTTAACGAGATTTGGGATAGAAATGTTAAACCTAACTTTATTAAGAAAATAGGACTTGGAGTAGTAATTAAAGCGCCGTATTATAGCGAAAACTTTAATAAGTTAAGAGTAGAAAAGGATCTGGATATTAGCGATATACATGATGAAATAACTGATTTACCTCCAATATATTCAAAAAAAATAGCCTTTTCACATAGACAAAACGGCTTTAAAGAAATTTATTTCATCGCTAACCAAGAGCATAAAGAAAGGTATTTATTTTTTTCATTCCGTGTGATAAATAAAATCCCGGAGTTTTACGATGCTGTTAATAATCAAAAAATCGATGTAAAACAATGGGGAACCTTCAACAAAAGAACTTGGTTGAATATGAAATTAAAAGCCAATCAATCCATTTTTGTAATCTTCGAAAAGCCAACTACAGAAACCCAGGCCAATGGAGGAGATAACTGGTTAAGCTTCAAAACCATTCAGGATATTTCCAAAACCTGGAAAGCGAAATTCGATACGGCTTATGCTGGCGCATCAAAACCTGTAATTTTTAACGACTTAACCGATTGGACATTAAATGCCGATAGCTTGGTTAAATATTATTCAGGAACTGCAGTTTATACCAAAACCTTCAACTTTAACGGAGAGCTTAAAGATAAAATCTGGCTTGATTTAGGCGAATTCTCCAGTATTGCCGAAGTAAAAATCAATAGAATAAACTGCGGTACTTTGTGGACTGCTCCGTACCGTTTAGAAATTAGTAAAGCCATTAAAAAGGGCGAGAACCAAATTTCCATTGAAGTGACAAATACCTGGGCTAACCGTTTAATTGGCGATAGCAAATTACCTGAAAATAAAAGAATTACAAAAACAACTGCACCTTTCCGATTGGAAGGCAAAGCTTTAAATCCTGCAGGATTATTAGGACCCGTGGTGATACAAGTGGAAGAGTAAATGGGAATTTAATATTTCAAAATAAATGAAAAAAATAATTGTATTAATTCTGGCTTTTACCCAAACTATTATTTACGCTCAACAAAAGAAGGTGAAGGATAATTTTAATGTCCAGATCAGGTTAGAAAAGGGCGATTTAAATAAAGATGGTTTAATCGACAAAACCGTAATTATGATGGATACGATCGATGCAGCGGTTCCATTAAGGTTACAAATATTTTTATTACAGCCAAATAAGAAATTTAAAATGGTTTTCTCCTCAACCGATGTAATTGAACCCCAATACATAAACGGCGTACATACTAAAAATCAAATCCCTTATTTTTTTATTGAAAAAGGATTTTTATTAATGAACACCGAAAAAAATGATGTTCGCTTTGAGTATAAATTCATCTATAAAAATGGAATTTTTCAATTGATTAAAGTCTCTAGCGTGGTTTATGATGGGAAAAATGCGACAACCGAAACTGTATTTGATCTTTTAACAGGAGTGAGAACTGAAACGACAACGTTATTGGGTTCCGAAAAAATCCTTAAAAAAACTACAAAGAAAATGATAATCAGGCCATTACCTACGCTTCAGAATCTAAGGACTTTTAGCAATAAATTAGATTAGTAACAAAAAACCAGAAACATTTCAGGTTAAAAACTAAAAAATAATGAAAAGGTTACCACATATATCCGAAAATTTTGTCCTGCAGACTTTACGACTTCAGGTAATTATTTGTGCAACGCTTTTTCTAATGTTAAGCGCTAAAGCACAAGACAAAGCTTTGGTTAATACGTCAAATTCGCCTTATGCGAAACTGCACAGCATCAATATGACGGATGTAACCTGGACAAAAGGATTTTGGGCTGACCGCTTTAAAGTGGCTACCGAAACTATGGTACCCAATATGTGGGCCATTTATAACGATCCCAAGATCAGTCATGCTTTTGAAAATTTCAAAATTGCAGCAGGCTTAGATACAGGTTCGCACGCTGGTCCATCTTTCCATGATGGCGATTATTATAAAACGCTGGAGGCTGTAGCTGTTCTGTATGCCTCAACCAAAAATCCAAAACTGAACGAAATGATGGATAAGGCAATTGTGGTAATCGGTAAATCGCAACGCCACGATGGCTACATCTATACCAAAGCCATGATTGAGCAACGTAAAACAGGCGCTAAAAACCAATTCCAGGATAGGTTGAGCTTCGAATCGTACAATATAGGCCATTTAATGACGGCGGGCTGCATCCATTACCGTGCAACCGGAAAAACTACTTTGCTCAACATTGCTAAAAAAGCAACTGATTATCTGTATAATTTCTATAAATCTGCTTCGCCAACATTAGCACGAAATGCCATTTGCCCATCGCATTATATGGGCGTGGTAGAAATGTACCGCACCACGAAAGATCCCCGTTATTTAGAACTGGCCCAACATTTAATCGCTATCAAAGGAAAAATTGATGATGGCACAGATGATAACCAGGATCGCATTCCTTTCCTGCAGCAAACCAAAGCCATGGGCCATGCCGTTCGTGCCAACTACCTTTATGCCGGTGTGGCTGATTTATATGCCGAAACGGGTAAAGATTCTCTTTTAAAAACATTGAATTTAATGTGGGATGATGTCAATCAGCACAAAATGTACATTACGGGTGGTTGTGGCTCGTTGTATGATGGAACTTCTCCCGATGGCACATCCTATAATCCGGCCGATGTGCAGAAAATTCACCAGGCTTTCGGCCGTGATTTTCAATTGCCCAATTTTACGGCACATAACGAAACCTGCGCCAACATCGGTAACGTACTTTGGAACTGGCGCATGTTGCAGATTACAGGCAATGCAAAATATGCTGATGTAATGGAACTGGCTTTACACAATAGCGTTTTATCTGGAATTAGCTTAGATGGAAAAAACTTTTTATATACCAATCCTTTAGCACAATCAGACGATTTACCATTTAAACAACGCTGGTCTAAAGATAGGGTGCCTTATATCGCATTATCCAATTGCTGTCCGCCAAATGTAGTCAGAACCATTGCTGAAGTTAGTGATTATGCTTACAGTACTTCAGATAAAGGATTGTGGTTCAATTTGTATGGTGGTAATAACCTAAATACAACATTAACTGATGGTCAGAAAATTTCTTTGTCCCAGGAAACCAATTATCCCTGGGATGGGAAGATCAAAATCAGCATTAAGGAAATAGGGAATAAAGCTTATTCATTATTTTTGAGAATCCCTTCATGGACCCATGATGCACAGATCACTGTCAATGGAAAAACTGAAAATGTTAAAGCCATTTCCGGAACTTATGCAGAAATCAACCGCGTTTGGAAAAAAGGTGATGTAATAGAATTAAATCTCCCTATGGATGCCACTTTGATAGAAGCTAATCCTTTGGTTGAAGAAAACAGGAATCAGGTAGCGGTAAAACGCGGACCAGTTGTTTACTGCCTGGAATCGACAGATTTACCTGGTAAAAGTATTTTTAATGCTTTTATTCCGGCTTCAACCATATTCGAGGCCAAACCCATTAATATCGATGGTGCTGCAATGATGGGTTTGGTAGGAAATGCAAAAATGGTAACGACAAACAACTGGAAAAATGTATTGTACAGGCCCATTGAAGATAAAAATACAACAACAGAAATTAAACTGGTGCCATACTTTGCCTGGGGAAACCGTGGCCATTCAGAAATGTCGGTATGGTTGCCGGTGAGTAGATAATGTGTAGGGGACTGGTAGGCGTTTCGTCATGCTGAATTTATTTCAGCATCTTTCTAGCTTAGAAGCTTAACCGTTAAGACCCTGAAATAAATTCAGGGTGACGCCCAACTAAAAAATAAATAAAAACAATGAAACTAAAACTCTTCATATTCTTAAACCTCACTTGTGGCCTCATCGCGTCGGCCACGGTAAAACCTGCATCGATTTTTACCGATCATATGGTGTTACAACAACAGAGCAATGTTGCCATATGGGGCTGGGCCAGACCCGCTGCCAAGGTAAAAATCAATACTTCCTGGAACAAACAGCACTACACCGTTATTACTGATCAGGCCGGTAAATGGAAAATAAAAATTGCGACTCCATCGGCCGGAGGCCCATATCATATAGAATTAAATGATGGTGAAAAACTTGTCCTGACGGATATTTTAATTGGTGAAGTTTGGTTCTGTGGTGGCCAATCGAACATGGAAATGCCCATGAAAGGATTTAAAAGTCAACCGATAATTGGTTCCAACGAGGCCATTCTAAAATCTGCCAATAAAAACATCAGGCTTTATACTGTTCCACGTTCTTCCATCACCGAACGACAAGAAAACAGCAAAGCTTCGCAATGGAAATTAGCTGCTCCAGAAACCGTTGCCAATTTTAGCGCAACCGCTTATTACTTTGGTTCCTTATTAAGCGAAATGTTAAATGTTCCTATCGGTATCATCAACGATAGTTATGGCGGCTCTACAATTGAGGCCTGGATGTCGCCGGAGGATTTAAAAATATTTCCTGAGATTAAAATTCCCTCAAAAACCGACAGCATAAAAGAAGTAAGCAGAACGCCCACAACTTTATACAATGGGATGCTTTATCCTGTAATCGGTTATGGTATAAAAGGTGCCATCTGGTATCAGGGCGAATCGAATTATGAACGTCCAGACCGCTACGAAGATTTATTCCCTGCGATGGTTTCCTCCTGGAGAAAAAATTGGGATATTGGCGATTTTCCTTTCTACTATGCGCAAATCGCACCCTACAACTATACCCAATTGCCACCTTATCATGTTGGCGGGAAGTTTAACTCTGCCTTTTTACGGGATGCCCAACGTAAATCCCTAACTAAAATCCCAAATTCGGGTATGGCTGTTTTAATGGATATTGGCGAGGAAAAATCAATCCATCCTGCAAGCAAAAAGCAGGGCGGAACACGTTTGGCTTACCTGGCCTTGTCTCAAACTTATGGTATAAAAGGTTTTGGTGCATTAAGCCCGAACTATGAATCTTTGAACATCGATAAAAATAAAGCGGTTATCAAGTTCCAAAATGTAACAAATGGCTTAACTTCATTTGGTAAAGATTTAACCTTATTTGAAGTAGCGGGAGCAGACCATAAATTTTATTCCGCAAAAGCAACTATAACCGGAAGTAGCATTACCGTTTCGGCAGAGCAGGTTAAGGTACCGGTGGCTGTTCGCTATGCCTTTAAAGATTTTGTAACCGGCGATTTATTCGGGAACGATGGCTTACCTGTTTCCTCATTCCGCACTGATGATTGGGAGAATTAGTAATTTTAAAATGAATTTAACCACGAAGCCACTTAGTATTTTATTTAGGAACTTAAATGTTCTGATATGCCTAATATGGTCAAAAAAACACAACCTTTTCTGTGTATGCTCTGTGTTTTTGTGGTTCCTCACCTCAAATGTTTTTTCACAAGAAAAACCCTTAAGTAACGTGGTTTGGAATACCCAAAGTCTTAATTCATCAGGATCCATGCCTGTAGGTGGCGGCGATATCGGCCTTAACCTCTGGGTAGAAAATGGTAATGTTCACCTCTATATATCCAAAAGCGGTACTTTCGACGAGAATAATACCTTGCTTAAACTTGGTCGTGTAAAACTCAAATTATCCCCAAATCCTTTCCAGGGGCAATCATTTAAACAAGAACTGATCTTAAAGGATGGTTACGCCCAGATCTCAGGCTCAAATGGTAAATTAAGTGCAAAAATCAATGTTTGGGTAGATGTTTTTAATCCGGTTATCCATTTAGACATTAAATCCAGCCAAAATACCACAACAGAAGCCAGTTACGAAAGCTGGCGCTTTGAAGACCGCATTACAAAAGGCAAAGAGAACAACCAAAATTCATATAAATGGGCGCCTCAGGGTATTGTAAAAACGCTTAAAGACGAAATTGCGTTTAAAAACAATACCGTTCAATTTTACCATCAAAATACACCCGAAACTGTATTCGATATTACCGTAAAACAGCAAGGTCTTGATGATAGAAAGGCCGAATTATTCAATCCGCTAAAAAACCTGATTTTCGGCGGCACAATGCAGGGCGATAACCTGTTTCCGGCAGGGACTTATGAAGGTATCTATTTAAATACCCCCTTTAAAGCCTGGACCTTGAAAAGTAAAAACCCTTTAAATTCTACCAGTATTACCATTACTTTAAATACTGCCACAACGGCTTCAGCAAAGGAATGGGAGTTAAGCTTAAATGCCATAAAGAATAAAAATAGCCAAAAAGCAAGTATAAAATGGTGGAATGACTACTGGGATAAGAGTTTCATTTACATCAATTCGAAAGATGGATCAGCCAATCAATCGGCTAAAAATTATCAGTTATTCAGGTATATGTTGGGTTGCAATGCCTTTGGCAAATACCCTACAAAATTTAATGGCGGTTTATTTACCTTCGATCCGCAACTTACTGATACCGCGCTGAAATATACACCCGATTTCAGGAACTGGGGTGGTGGCACGCACACCGCACAAAACCAACGTTTAGTTTATTGGCCGATGTTAAAAAGCGGCGATTTTGAAATGATGAAGCCTCAATTCGATTTCTACCTGGATTTGTTGAAAAATGCAGAAATCAGAACACAGTCTGCCTGGGGGCACAATGGCGCAAGTTTTACAGAGCAATTGGAAAATTTTGGATTACCAAATCCAGCAGAATATGGATGGAAACGTCCTGCTGATTTTAACAAGGGAATGGAATATAATGCCTGGTTAGAGTATGAGTGGGATACCGTTTTAGAGTTTTGTATGATGATTTTGGAAACGGAAAGGTATAATGGCAATAACATTGACAAATATCTTCCGTTGATTGAAAGTTCACTTAGCTTTTTCAAAGAACACTACAAATATTTAGCCAAACAACGTGGTGCGAAAGCTTTAGATACCGATGGACATTTGGTTTTGTATCCTGGGTCTGGTGCTGAAACCTATAAAATGGCCTATAACGCTACCTCAACCATTGCCGCACTAAAAACCGTTTTAGAACGGCTTCTGGAGCATCCCAATTTAGCTGAAAAGCAAAAATCGGAATGGAAAGCCATGCTAAAAACCATTCCATCTATCAGTTTTAGAAGGTTCGGCGATCGCAGCACAATTGCTCCGGCAAAACTTTGGGAGCGTATTAACAATACAGAAAGCCCGCAGTTGTATCCTGTTTATCCCTGGGGAATTTATGGGATTGGCAAACCTGGTTTAGACACCGCCATTAATACCTTTAAGTACGATACAGATGTATTGAAATTCAGCAGTTATATAGGCTGGAAACAGGACAATATTTTTGCAGCAAGATTAGGTTTAACAGAAGATGCTGCAAAATTAACCACAGCAAAGTTAAAAGACTCGGGAAGGAGATTCCCGGCATTCTGGGGACCTGGCTTCGACTGGACACCAGACCATAATTGGGGCGGCTCTGGTATGATCGGTTTACAGGAAATGCTGATGCAGGTAGACGGAAAAAAGATTTATCTTTACCCTGCATGGCCTAAAGAATGGGATGTACATTTCAAGCTATATGCGCCTTACCAAACCACCGTTGAAGGACAGTTGAAGAATGGAAAATTAATAAATTTAAAAGTATTGCCAGAATCAAGAAAGGCAGATGTAATTAATATGATTAAATAATAGGCTAAGGTTTAGCCACTTCGTCATGCCGAATTTATTTCAGCATCTATCTAAAAAGACCCTGAAATGAATTCAGGGTGGCGGCACACTAAAATAGTTAAAAAGATATGGATTTACAATTAAAAGAAAAAGTTATCATCATTACCGGTGCTGCAAAAGGCATTGGCAGAAGCATTGCAGAAGTATTTGCTAAGGAAAATGCAATTGCTGTAATTGTAGGTAGAAAAGCAGAAGATAATCAAAAAGTAGTTGATGAAATTACTGCGCAGGGCAAACAAGCAGAACAATTTGTTGCAGAACTTTCCAATCCAGATGATTGCGAAAAAGTAGTTAAAGAAATCGTCGCTAAATTTGGAAGGATTGATGGTTTAGTCAATAATGCGGGTGTTAACGATGGAGTAGGTTTGGAAAGTGGAAATTACAAGGATTTCATGGCTTCTCTGCATAAAAACGTAGTGCATTATTATCTGATGGCACATCATGCTTTACCGGAATTGATCAAAAGTAAAGGTGCCATTGTAAACATCACTTCAAAAACCGCCGAAACCGGACAGGGGAATACCTCAGCTTATGCTGCAGCAAATGGTGGTAGAAATGCATTAACCCGCGAATGGGCTGTTGAATTATTAAAATATGGCATCCGTGTAAATGCAGTAGTGGTTGCCGAATGCTGGACACCGGCTTACGAAACCTGGATAGAGACTTTGGATAATGCGGAAGAAAAACTAAAAGAAATCACTTCAAAAATTCCATTGGAAAATAGAATGACAACTGCAGAAGAAATTGCAAATATGACAGCCTTTTTAATGTCTAACAAATCAAGTCATACCACCGGACAGATTATCCATGTTGATGGCGGTTATGTTCATTTAGATAGAGCTTTGGCCAACGCTTAATCCCCACTGACAACGTCATTTCGAGCGGAGTGCAACGCAGTCGAGAAATCTGTTATAGATCTCTCCATTCCACTGCGCTTCAGTCGAGATGACGATTTTTCTTATTTAATCATTAAATTAAAATGAAAACCCTTACCTGTACAACGCCTGGAACGTTCGAATATTCAGAAACAGAAAAACCAGAACTTAAAAAAGACCATGCCATTATAAAAATTAAAAGAATCGGTATCTGTGGAACCGATTTACATGCCTTTGAAGGTACCCAACCTTTCTTTAACTACCCAAGAGTTTTAGGTCACGAGTTATCTGGCGAATTGGTTGAAGCCGATGGAGCCGATAGTTTCAAAATAGGAGAGGCTGTTACTTTTATACCCTATTTTAATTGTGGCGAATGCATTGCCTGCCGTATGAACAAACCAAACTGCTGTGTTAAAATGCAGGTTTGCGGTGTACATGTTGATGGTGGTATGCGCGAATATTTACAGGTTCCATCGAGAACACTTTTACATGGCGAAGGATTAAGTTATGATGAACTCGCATTAGTTGAACCTTTAGCTATCGGTGCACATGGTGTGTGTAGGGCAGATGTTCAGCCTGGAGAATTTGTGCTTGTTATTGGTGCCGGGCCAATTGGTTTGGGTACAATGGAATTCGCCAGAATTGCCGGAGCCAATGTAATCGCGTTAGATATTAACGAAGACCGTTTAGCATTTTGTAAAGATAAACTGAAGGTAGCACATGTGGTTAATGCCCTTTCAGCTGATGTTGTGCAACAACTTAGCGATATTACCAATGGCGATATGCCAACAGTTGTAATCGATGCTACAGGTAATCAGAAAGCCATTAACAATGCTATAAACTACATGGCACATGGAGCAAGATTCGTTTTAATCGGCTTGCAAAAAGGTGATTTAATTTTTAACCACCCTGAGTTTCATAAGCGCGAATCGACATTAATGAGCAGTAGAAACGCCACTATTGAAGATTTTGAGCATGTAATTAAGTCAATGAAAGCCGGCCTGGTTAATCCGACCAATTATATTACGCATCAAGTTAAATTTGAGGAAGTAAAAGATGAATTTGAAAGCTGGTTGGATCCGAAAAATGGAGTGATCAAAGCAATGGTTAGTATGGGAAATTAAACTTTAGCCATACTTTTACCTTGGGCGTCATGCTGAATTTATTTCAGCATCTATTACACACAATATTCCTACTAAAAGATCCTGAAACAACCCGATAGCTATCGGGTTCAGGAGGACGATCAAAGGGGAAGACGATCACAGGATGATGATCGCATAAAAAAGCCGATAACCATAAGATTATCGGCTTTTGCATTGAGTATGCCTTATTGAAATTATTTATAAAAAACCTCATTCCAATGCAATTCATTCCTGAATTGATTGATTTTGGTATCGGCACCGATATTTACATATTCTAAGCCGGCAATATTGGCAAAATCCAATAAGTGCTCGGTAGTTAAATTCTGGCTATAAGCGGTATGGTGAGCACCACCAGCATAAATCCACGCTGCACAACCTGTTTTCATATCGGGCAGTGGTTTCCAGAGCACACGGGCTACCGGTAAGTTTGGTAAATCATGTTCAGCTTCAACGGCTTTTACTTCGTTCACCAATAAACGGAAACGGTTGCCCATATCGATTAAAGATGCATTTAAAGCATCGCCACCAGCAACGTTAAAAACCAAGCGCGCAGGATCTGCTTTGCCGCCAATACCCAGTGGGTGAACCTCTAAACTGGCTTTACCATTTGCCAATGAAGCATCAACCTCGAGCATGTGTGAGCCTAAAACCATCGAGTTTGCCGGATCGAAATGATAGGTATAATCTTCCATAAATGCATTTCCACCCGCTAAACCTGCACCCATTACTTTACAGGCACGTACCAAAGCTGCCGTTTTCCAGTCGCCTTCACCCGCAAAACCATAACCATCGGCCATTAAACGTTGTGCTGCAATCCCTGGTAACTGGATCATACCATGTAAATCTTCAAAAGTATCTGAGAAACCTTTAAAACCTCCGTCTTCCAGGAATTTTCTTAAACCCAGTTCGATTTTAGCCGCTTCGTAAACAGATGAATGTCTGGCACCATCAACTTTTAAATCAGCAGTCATCTCGTAAGTTTCTTCGTATTCTTTTAATAACGTTTGAATAGACTCCTCACTTATTCCATTAATTACCGCTGCTAAATCACCTATGCCATAAGTGTTTACCGCAAAACCAAATTTCATTTCAGCTTCTACCTTATCGCCATCGGTAACCGCAACATAACGCATATTATCACCAAAACGGGCAAATTTAGCACCTTGCCAATCGTGCCATCCGGCAGCAGCCCTGCACCAGGTATCAATCTGTTTAGCCACTTCTTCATCCTGCCAATGCCCAACAACCACTTTACGGTCTTTACGCATGCGCGAAACCATAAAACCAAATTCACGGTCGCCATGCGCACTTTGATTCAGGTTCATGAAATCCATATCAATGGTATTCCACGGGATATCGCGATTAAACTGTGTGTGTAAGTGTAATAATGGTTTCTGCAAAACATTTAAGCCCCTGATCCACATTTTAGCAGGAGAGAAGGTGTGCATCCAGGTAATTACGCCGATACAGTTCTCATCAATATTGGCTTGTTGCAAGGTTTCGAAAATCTCTTCAGTTGTTTTTACAATTGGTTTGTACACTACCGAAACAGAAATACTTCCGTTCTGGTTTAACGATTCGGCCACTTGTTGCGCGTGCTCCGCTACTTGTTTTAGGGTTTCTTCACCATACAAATGCTGTGTACCGGTAATAAACCAAACTTGTAATTTTTTTAAATCAATCATTACTATTTATGTTATTTTTAATTTATTCAATGCCATGGTCTGTGTCCTCACAGACCGAAATATTTTTTGAAAAGCAAAGTTCCGTATTCCATCGGTTAGGTAGTCCTGCTTTCCGTTTTATCCCGATTTTACATCGGGATGCTCACTCCAATCAGGTTTAGGTTACCTAGGTAAACCTTACCATGTTAAACCCGACAGCAGCGGCAGTTCTCTCCCGATTTTACATCGGGATTCATCGGGACTATAGCGAATGGCGGGACTTTCGTTCCCCAAGCACCACTGTACCTGCTTTCCAAACTTATTATGCAACGCTATCTCTGCACCCAAGACTAAAGACTTTAGACTCGTGACTAAAGACTACCTTAAAGCTGTCCATAATAAGCACCATCACCATGTTTACGTTCGTAATGTTTCGCTATCAACGAATCTTTCAGCTTTGGTGCCTGCGGATTGATCTGCTCGGTTAACAAAGCCATTTGTGCCACAGTTTCTAAAACCGCGCTGTTATAAACTGCTTTCTCGGCCGTTTTTCCCCAGGTAAAAGGAGCGTGGTTACCCACCAGAATCATCTCAACTTCTTTATAGCTTAAACCCAAACTTTCAAAATGGTTCATGATCTGAAAACCCGTTTCATACTCATAATTCCCTTTAATCATTTCATCAGCCATTGGTGGTGCGCAAGGAATATCTACTGTTAAATGGTCGGCATGGGTAGTTCCGAAAATTGGAATTGCCCTTTGCGCCTGCGCCCAGGCTGTGCCATAAGCAGAATGTGTATGCACAATCCCGCCAATTTCTGCCCAGTGTTTATATAAAACCGCATGGGTTTTAGTATCTGAAGAGGGACGTAAACTTCCTTCAACAGTATTTCCTTCAAAATCTACAATCACCATTTTCTCGGGCGACAGATCTTCGTAAGGTACACCGCTTGGTTTAATGGCAAAAACACCCTTCGACCGATCTGCAGCACTCACATTGCCAAAGGTAAAAAGTACCAGCCCCAATTTGGGCAACTGCATGTTGGCCTGATATGCCTGCTCTTTTATATCTTGATAGTTGCTCATGATAAGTAAGGTTTTACATCTTTTTTATTGTATTTCTCCAGGTATCTGCCTAGCCCCAAATATTGTTGGTAATGCTGACGGTAAAGTTTTTGTTTTTTAATATTTGGCTTATATTCTTTCTCAAAGCCTGTTCCCATGGCCGCCATTGCTGCTTCGATATCTGGATAAACACCTGCTGCTACAGCAGCGAACATCGCCGCACCCAAAGCACAGGTATGCTCGAAACGATGGATTCTGATTGGCATCTCCAATACATCCGCCATCATTTGCATAATATAGGCCGATTTTTTTGCTACACCACCAATACCGATAATTCCTTTTACCGGAACGCCCTGTTCTTTAAAACGATCTACAATAGCTTTCGCACCAAAACAGGTGGCAGCAGCTAAGGCACGGAAAAACCGTGGCGCATCGGTTCCTAAACCTAAACCTGTTATGGCACCTTTAAGTTCCTGATTTGCATCTGGTGTTCTACGGCCGTTCAACCAATCGATAGCCAGTTCTGCATAATCCCCCTCTGGTAAAGCATCGGCCTGCTTGCTTAAATTGGCGATTATTTTTCCTTCGAGCTCTGCCTTTAATGCACTAGCTGTAGCTTCATCAATTACGTCAGATTCAGTAAGTAAATGATTTAATGGCCAGCTGATTAAATTTTTGAACCAGGCATAAACATCACCGAAAGCAGATTGACCGGCTTCTAAACCTGCCATACCCGGAATTACCGAGCCATTAACCTGTCCGCAGATCCCATTAATCAATTTTCCATGTAAATCCTGGTTGGGGGCAACCAAAATATCGCAGGTACTCGTACCCATTACCTTACTCAGGTAGTAAGGTTCAATCTGTCCGCCAACCGCGCCCATGTGTGCATCAAATGCACCAACGCCAACAACTACATCTGTACTTAAGCCCAGTTTAGTTGCCCATTCTTCGCTCAATGTTCCCGCAGAAACATCAGAAGTATAGGTATCGGTAAATAATTTATCTCTAAAGCCTGCTAAAAGCGGATCAAGACTGCTAAAGAAATCTTCAGGAGGTAAACCGTTAAACTCTTCTGCCCAAAGTGCTTTATGCCCGGCGGCACAACGGCTACGTTTCATTGCTGTAATGTCGTTTCCACCACAAAGCAAAAACGGAACCCAGTCGCAATGTTCTACCCACGATGCAGCACCTTTTTTAATAGTCGGATCAACCCTTAATATGTGTAATAATTTAGACCAGAACCATTCAGATGAATAAATGCCACCTACATATTTAAGGTAATTGGTATTAAATTTAGTAGCGTGTTCGTTAATTTCTGCAGCTTCTTTAACTGATGTATGGTCTTTCCAAAGCACAAACATGGCATTTGGATTTTCTTCAAAATCTTTGGTCAGGGCAAGGGGAGTACCCGTTGCATCAACAGCCACCGGACTTGATCCGGTTGTATCAACCGAAATTCCCTTTACCAGGTGTGCAATATCAGCACCACCTGCTTTTGTTAAACAGTCTTTTATAGTGTGTGTTAAACCTTCAATATAATCTAACGGATGCTGGCGGAACTGATTAACGGCCGGTTTACAATATAAACCTTTCTGCCATCTCGGATAAAGAAAAACTGACGATGCGATTTCCTTTCCGTTTGCGGTATCGACTAGAACGGACCGGACAGAATCTGTCCCATAATCCACTCCAATTACATAGTTTGCTGTGCTCATAACAATAAATAAATGTCTAATTAACGTTTATTTATTTGAATTAAAAAATTTTATTGCTTTTTTAATCAAAAACCTTCATTTTAACGTTTTAGTAGCATGATTTTGTATCCACCGGTGTTGGATATTTTTTTAAACCCTATTCTTTTTTCACTACCGGGTATAGAAATTTAAAAGAATTGGACACTGCCTGGTGCATAATCGTTGCATGGTTCTCCTGTGGTAAAAAATCAAAATATACTTTTACATTTTTGTTTTTGAAACCTTTTATTTTTTCGGTTAATAAATTTGCATCCACTTCCATCACCCTGGGTATTTCAGTTGGCGTAAGACCTTCTTTACCTACACCAATGTAAACATCCGTGTGTTGCTTAAACATATTTTCCTTTATTTCGGAATCCTGATTTAACAACGAGCCATTATCCCACCATAAACTAGGACTAATAATAATGTATTTATTAAAAAGTGCGGGTTTTTTAATCAGGATTTCTGTAGCCAGCAAGCCGCCTAAAGATTGACCAATAAGGGTTTTGTTCGCATCCGTTTTATATTTTGTCTGAATATAGGGTTGAAGCTCTTTTTCAATGAACGAAATAAATTTATCCGAATGGCCTGTTGTAGGATATTTTTTCCTGTCGCCCTCTATGGAGGTCGGGAAAGTAAAATCCCGTTTCCGATCTACAGTGGCAATGCCCACAACGATTGATTTTGGAACCTGGCTTACCCATTCGAAACTGTTAAACTGTACAAGCCCCACAATATGGATAAAATCTTCATCTGCAGAACCATCAAGCAGATAAATTACAGGATATTTTGTGGTATCGTTTTGTTTATAACCTTCGGGAAGGTAAATGTTCAAAGTTCTTTTCTCAGCCAGTTCTTTTGATTGGATTTCGTCTATTAGGCCTAAAACAAAAGGTTTACTTTTAGCCGTATCGGTTGATTTATTTTTTTGCCCGAAAACTACAGCGGTAGAAAAAGTTAAAAGAAGAATTAAAAATGCCCTATTCATATATTTCTTATCGGATGCCTGGTATTATATGATGCACTTAATTTGTGCACAGTTTTTTTGGAAAAATACAACTTTCAATTGGTCTGATAAAATTGATCTTAATAAGATAATGCGCTCTTAGTCAATTTGGCTAACACAAAGATAGATTTGGTTAGTCTCGTTCTTTTAAGATCATGGAACTTTGTATCGATAAAAATTGTTAGCCATGGATCTAATCAGCAGTCCCCTTCAAGCGTTGCCTGTGGCTTTTGCCCCACCTGATCATTTCCAGGATGATACCACCAAAAGACTGGCAGTATTCAGTGGAAGTATATTCAATACTTACAGGAGTATCGTCTATCACCGTTCTTTTGATTAGCTGGTTTGCCGTCATTTCCTTTAATTCCTTACTCAGCATCCGCGTGGTAATTCCCGGAATGCTTCTTTCAATATCCCGGAATCTTTTATTTCCATTACAGATGGAATTGATGATCGGCAGTTTCCATTTGCCCCCTAGCACATAAAGCGTATCCTGTAAAGCTTGTACTTCTTCTTTTTGGTTGCGTGGATTGGACAGCACCTCTGTTGCGATCTGGATTGTTTTTTCTGTTTCCATAATTGGTATACTCTGTTATACTGACTACAAAAGTATACCAATACAACCGTATTTTTGAAGTTATAAAATTTATTTTTTTATCATGAACAATTTAACAGGAAAAAAAGCGCTGATAACCGGCGGAAATAGCGGCATCGGTTATGCCACCGCAAAAGAATTAAAAGCACTGGGTGCAGAGGTGATTATTACCGGAAGAAGAAAAGATGCCGTTGAAAAGGCTGCTTCAGGCCTTGGTGTGATAGGATTGGTGGCAGATCAGAGCCAGATTACCGCAATTGAAGGATTGGCGAGTGAGGTAGGAGCAATCTTTGGTAAAATTGACATTCTGTTTATCAATGCGGGTGTAGTGGAGCAGAGCAGCGTTGCGGATGCCACTGAAAAAAGTTTTGATAACATTTTTAGTGTTAATTTTAAAGGTGCCTACTTTACTTTGAGCAAATTTATCCCATTGCTGAATGATGGTGGTTCTGTGGTATTCCTTTCTTCGAATACCGCACATATGGACGGGGCAAACAGCTCAATTTACTCTTCAAGCAAAGCAGCATTGAACTCGGTGATGCGTATTGCAGCAGTAGAGCTTGCGCCACGCCAGATCCGGGTGAACAGTGTGAGTCCAGGCCCTATTGCTACAGAAATCATGAACAAGATAGGACTGAGTGGAGAACAGTTAGCAGGCATTAACCAGTGGCTGATCGGCCGTATTCCGCTCGGCAAAATCGGAAAATCTGAGGATGTGGCCAAAATGGTTACCTTCTTCTGTGGCGATGATGCCACTTATATTACAGGGGCAGAAATCGTAATGGACGGAGGCATGAGCCTGAAAGCCTAAGACGAGATAGTTAAAGGGGCAGACGAAGACTGTCTGTATCAGTGACTAGGAAAGCATCTTGAAATCAAAACAATAATTTTTTGGGCGACAAGCTCATTTATAGGTATTTTTGCTGATCAAGCAAACATATTTATGAGCAGTACTCCACAGAAACTAAAGCACCAGCAGGTGCAGTACCTTGAATTTCTTTCCCGCGATCTTGAAAAGGTCAAAGCATTTTACACATCGGCTTTTGGATGGGTTTTTACCGATTATGGGCCTGAATATACTGCTTTTGAAGGGGATTTTGTGGATGGAGGTTTTACCATTGGAGCGCCGTCGAAAGGAAGCATCCTGGTTGTACTTTACTCACAGGATTTAGAAGGAACCAGAACAAATGTGATTCAGGCAGGCGGCGTAATTTCAAAAGAAATCTTTGCTTTCCCTGGAGGGCGCCGGTTTCAGTTCCTTGATCCAGATGGTTACGAGCTTGCCGTGTGGTCTTTATAAGGATGGGCTTAATGCCCTATCCTTTTAATAAAGCGGCCACAGGCTTATCAATTTCGTCATTTTTTGTGAAGCTCCTGCGCAAGCCCGATCAGAAGACCTTCTGATCCTCTGATGTAGCAGAGTTTGTAGACGTCTTCATATTGAACAACTTCACCAACAAGTGTGGCGCCGTGTTTTTGCAGCCTCGGCAACAACTCGTCGATATCTGAAACCGTAAACATTACACGCAGGTAGCCAAGGGAATTAACCGGTGCTTCGCGGTGGTCTGAAATGGTAACCGGAGCAAGAAACTGTGAAATTTCAAGACGGCTATGGCCATCCGGGGTAACCATCATAGCGACTTCCACGTGCTGGTTACCCAACCCGGTAACCTTACCAGCCCATTCTCCCTCGATTGTTGCCCGGCCTTCAAGTTTAAGTCCGATTTCTGTGAAGAAAGAGATTGCATGGTCAAGGGATGCCACAACAATGCCCATATTATCCATTCTGATCAATTGGTTCTGTTCCATAAGTATTTGGTTATAATTTAAAATTAAGCAATTTCACAAAGTTAATCTAAGCTTTATGGAATAAATTGTACAGATCGGAACAGCGGGTATGATATTTATTATGCGCACCGGGTGTCCATCTATCTTTGAGTCAGTGATGAGTCTGGTACTAAAGATGTAATCGCATATTAATAGGGTTTGAATTAGGAAATATGTAATTTTAAGGCTAAAATAAAAATATGACCGGGACCATACCTCAGCTTACCGTGATTGATATTGAGCAGGAAACCGCTGGCGTAAGCAGCTACAAAAATATTCCGCTTTCCCACTTTAACGATCATGTTGTAAGGGTTGGGGTAATGACGGAGCCCTTTTACTGGCACTACCATCCAAATAGTGATGAAACCTTCATGGTCGTTGAAGGCACTTTGTTAGTTGATCTTGAGGACCGTACGGTGGAGCTGAAACCTGGACAGCTATTCACCATTCCTGCAATGGTTAAGCACTGCACCAGACCGCTTGATGGACGTTCGGTGAACCTCACCTTCGAACTTGCTGAAATGGAAACGGTTAGATGGGAGGCAAGTTGATCATTGTATTTTGGTTTATGCCTTTAAACATAGCAGTAAATAATTTTGAGTAATCAAAGACTAAGGCTGCCAATATTGGGATTATCCCTGACGGTTTTTATGGTGCAGGCACAAAAGCCTGGTTAATGGTTGATAAAATTATCGTAAATTAAATGACTATACTAATTGTTTTTATTTGCATTGCATTATTGATTGTACTGATTTCTGTATTTAAGATCAATGCTTTTTTAGCCTTTTTAGCGGTATCTTTTCTGGCAGGACTCGCTTTAGGCTTACCACCTTCAAAAATCCCATCGAGTATCGAAAAAGGTATGGGCGACGTTTTAGGCTCCTTAGCCATTATCATTACGGCAGGGGCAATGCTTGGTAAACTGGTGGCCGAAAGTGGTGCAGCGCAAAAGATCGCCAAGGTGAGCATGACTATTTTTGGCGAAAAATACATTCAATGGGCTATGGTTTTAACCGGCTTTTTAATTGGCATCCCCCTGTATTACGGTATAGGTTTTGTGCTGATGGTTCCCTTGATATTCTCCGTAGTTTACCGTTATAAATTGCCTGCATTATACATCGGTTTACCCATGTTAGCCGCCTTATCCGTAACACATGGATTCTTGCCACCGCATCCTTCTCCAGCGGCATTAGTGGTTCAATTTCAAGCTGATATGGGTTTAACATTATTTTATGGTTTAGCTATTGCAATTCCTGCAATCATACTGGGCGGCCCCATTTTCGCCCGTACGCTCAAAGCCATTCCTGCAAACCCGTTGGCTTCTTTCAGCCCAAAAGAATTAACTGAAGAACACCTTCCGGGTGGATTTAAAAGCTTTTTTACTACTCTACTTCCTGTGTTGTTACTTGCGGTTGCTTCCTTTGTTCCCATGCTTTTGAGACCCGATGCTGTTATCCTGCCCTATATTTTGTTTGCCGGAAATCCATCTGTTGTGATGCTCATTGTATTGATTGTTGCAACTTGGTTATTGGGCATAACACAGGGAAAAAAGATCACAGAGATCATGCTTATTTATGCTGATGCCATTAAAGATATCGCCTTAATTCTTTTGATCATTGCGGGCTCTGGCGCTTTAAAGCAGGTTTTAACAGAGAGCGGTGTAAGTAATCAAATTGCCGCTTATTTGCAGCATGTTAAAGCAGAGCCATTGTTTCTGGCCTGGATGATTGCCGCAATCATTCGGTTTTGTGTGGGTTCGGCAACAGTTGCCGGTTTAACCACAGCTGGCATTATTGTCCCTTTAATGGAGCATACGCATACCAATCCCAACCTGATGGTTTTAGCGGTTGGTGCCGGAAGCTTAATGTTTTCTCATGTTAACGACGCCGGATTCTGGATGTTTAAAGAATATTTCGGTTTAACTTTGAAAGATACCTTCAAATCCTGGGCATTAATGGAATCTATTGTTGGCATTGCAGGCCTTTTGGGTGTACTTTTGCTTAAAATAATCATCGCTTAAAAAATAATAAACACATCATATGGAAAATTTAATCCCCGACGAACGCTTCGAACAACTGAAACTTAATTTACCGCCCGCACCCGCGCCACTTGGCGTTTACAAACCTTGTTTGGTTGATGGAAAATACCTATACCTAAGCGGCCATGGCCCGGTTCAGGATGATAAATCATTGATCATTGGACGGATCGGTTCTGATTTATCTCAGGAAGAAGGCAAAATTGCCGCGTTGCAGGTGGGTTTAACCATGCTTTCGACCATAAAAACAAACATTGGTAGCTTAAACAAAGTTAAACGGGTAATTAAGGTTTTAGGCATGGTAAATTGTACGCCAGAGTTTGAAAAGCATCCCTATATTATTAACGGTTGCAGTGAGCTTTTTGCAAAAGTTTGGGGTGAGGAAAATGGCATTGGCGTAAGAAGCGCGGTTGGTTTTGGCTCTTTGCCCGATAATATTCCTGTAGAAATTGAAGCATTGTTCGAACTTTTTTAATGATGCAGCAGCAAGACTGGTACTTAATCCCAAATGAAGAGGCGCTGGAAACACCTGCGCTTGTTTTTTACGAAACAAGAATTCGTGAAAACATTGGCATACTGAAAGGCATGATCAATAATTTCGGCAGACTCCGCCCTCATGTTAAAACGCATAAATGTTTGGAAATTACCAATATGCTAATCCATGAGGGCATTAATAAATTCAAATGCGCAACCATCGCCGAAGCTGAAATGCTTGGCTTAGCTAAAGTAAAGGATGTTTTATTGGCCTACCAGCCGGTTGGCGAAAACATTAACCGTTTCTTTAAACTCATAGATCAATATTCAGGCACCAGTTTCAGCTGTTTGCTTGATAATATTGAAACAGCCAGGGCAATCTCCAAGAAAGCGGTTTTGGAAAATAAAGTTGCTGATATTTTTATAGACTTAAATGTTGGCATGAACAGGACAGGAGTTTTGCCTGAACTTGCTTACGGTTTAGTTGCAGCATTACTTAGCCTTCCTCACATTAATATAAAAGGCTTACATGCTTATGATGGCCATATTCATGATTCATCTATTGATGTTCGCTACCAAAAATCGGAACCTATTATTGCTCAGCTTCATCATTTAAAAGAGGCCTTTGAGGCTTTAGGAATTAAGAACTTAACGGTTATCGCCGGTGGAACACCAACTTTTCCGGTATATGCCAGGCATACAGATTTTGACTGCAGCCCCGGCACTTTTATTTTATGGGACAAAGGTTATCAGGATGCTTTTGCCGAACAGCAATTTAATACGGCTGCACTCGTGATCAGCCGCATTGTATCTAAACCTACGGAAGATTTAATCTGTACGGATTTAGGGCATAAAGCCGTTGCTGCCGAAAAGGACTTGAAAAACCGGGTATTCTTCCTCAATGCGCCTCAGCTAGAAGTTCAAAGTCAGAGCGAAGAACATTTGGTTTTAAAAACAGAGAATCCTGCCAATTACAAAGTGGGCGACATGCTTTATGGCTTGCCCTATCACATTTGCCCGACAGTTGCCCTGCATGAAAAAGCGCTTAGTTTGGGCGCTGATCAATCACTAAAATACTGGGATATTATCTCAAGGAAAAGAAAAATCACCATTTAATCATAGCCATGTTTATAATAGATGCCCATTTAGATTTAAGTATGAATGCCCTGGAGTGGAATCGTGATCTGACTAAAGCTATCGCCGATATCAATGAAAGAGAGGTTGGCTTAACAGATAAGCCCGATCGCAGTCGTGGAACAGTTTCACTTCCTGAATTGCGTAAGGGTAATATTGGTTTAGTTGTGGCTACGCAGATTGCCCGTTATGTTGCTCCTGACAATCACTTAGCGGGCTGGCATTCACCTGAACAAGCCTGGGCCCAAACGCAAGGGCAGCTCGCCTGGTATAAAGCGATGGAAGATGCTGGTGAAATGTTCCAGGTGAACAATCTGGAAACCCTTGAGCAACACCTCGAATTCTGGAATGATGGAGGTGTTAATGATAAAAAGCCTGTAGGTTATATTTTGAGTTTGGAAGGGGCAGATTCTCTTGTAACGGTTGGCCATTTAGAAAAAGCCTGGCAAAATGGTCTGAGGGCCGTCGGTCCGGCACATTACGGACCCGGACGTTACGCGCAGGGTACCAATGCAACAGGTAAAATGACGGCGATCGGTCGCGAATTATTGAAAGAAATGGAACGGCTAAATGTGATTCTCGATGCCACACACCTTTGCGATGACAGTTTTTGGGATGCATTGAGCCGCTTCGGTGGCCCTATCTGGGCATCGCATAACAACTGCCGAAGCCTGGTGAACCATAACCGCCAGTATAGTGATGAGCAGATAAAAGAACTGATCAAAAGAGGCGCAGTAATTGGTGGCGCGCTGGACGCCTGGATGATGGTTCCGGGCTGGCAGAGGGGAATCTCCATACCTAAATCAATGAACTGTAACCTGGAGGTGATGATTGACCATATCGACCATATTTGCCATCTGGCCGGAAATACCGATCATGTAGGAATTGGTTCTGATCTGGATGGTGCTTTTGGAAAAGAGCAATGTCCTTACGACCTGGAAACCATTGCAGACTTACAAAAAATACCGGCTTTATTTAAGAAGAGGGGCTATACCGATACCGATGTCGAAAACCTGATGCATGGCAACTGGTTACGTTTTTTAAGAAAAGCCTGGGCATAAATTCAAGCGCATGGAAAAACTAAGTAAAACTATATTTTGCCTTGCATGAGCGATTTTCGTACTTCATGTAAAGCGTTAGCGAAAGTAAAAAATAGCGTCCCGCGTTTATAAAAAACAAGATCCTGTTTGCCTGTTAATTTTGATCATTACATTCCAGACAATCATAATTTTAGTATATTAGATTAATCAAAAAAAGATGATAACCCAAATCCATCTGATTAAAGATAAAAAAAAATATTCCAAAATCTACCTTTATGCCACATTTACCCCACGTTTAGGCCACCTTCCGGCCAGGCTTCCTTGGTACCTGCTTGCACACTGCTTCATACTTGCTTTGGTTGAGTTACGGCCCTGTTGTAGATCAGGTAGATCAAAGATTTGCCTCGCTTTAGATCTACAGGTTAACAATAGCTAAATAAAAGGTAAAGAAAAAGTTAGCTTAAGGTATGGTTGGTCCATAGCTGTGTCGGAGCAGCCCTGATCATTCAAAATGCATTCATCGGTTTTAGTGTATTGCGCATCATGTATAAGGCAGGATCAAGTTCAGAAAGGTTGATTGAATCTTTTGCCTTTTTGCCGCTTAAGAAATGATTTAGGATGTTCCGTTTATATAGGATGGAAGCGGCTGATGCAGCGATTTTAAGTTTGCTCCGCGTCAAGCTTAGTCTTCAGGAATATTTACAGGAAAAAGAAAAAAAATCATCAGTCCTGACAAACAGTTGTCATAAGCCCCCGGTAACTTCGCTGCATCATTAAAACAATTGACCATGAATTTAATATCAACACGCATTATTACCGATCAGGTAGAGGCACTTATCCATTTTTACGAACAGATAACAGGTTTAACTGTCACCAGGTACACGCCCGATTTCGCCGAACTGAAAACCAAAACCGCAACTTTGGCCATTGGCAGCTCGCGTACTTTACAGTTTTTTGGTGGTAACCATGTGGCGCAGCCCGCACAGAACCGCAGTGTAATTATCGAATTCCGGGTGGATGATGTACAGCAACTTTTCGATCAGCTCGCTGCTTCCTTAAAAGGTACCGTCGTACAAGAACCGACCGTAATGCCCTGGGGCAATCAATCGTTATTATTAAGAGATCCTGATGGCAACCTGGTGAACCTTTTTACGTCGGTAACGCCCGAAGCTATAGAGAAGTTTAAAGGTAATTAATAGGCAGAGAATAATCGTTATCCGATAGCTATCGGATGAGAAAAACCTTTTTCAACCGACAGCCTGTCCCAAACGGGGGAAGCAATCTTTATACCAGGATTCACTGACAGGAAAGATTGCTTTCCTGAATAAATCCAATTGTGTGGACATATCTTTGCTAACCTAGATTTGTGTTTATAACCTCTTTCCTAGGGCGATCGTCATGCTGAATTTGTTTCAGCATCTTTCCTGCTATTAAAAGATTCTGGTTCTAAAAAACTAATTTTTAGATACAAATGTTGATTTTTCCGCTCTTTGCCGCGGGGCATGGTACTTTGGAGCGCCAAAGTACCCAAAGCGCTTTGTCAATCCAGCAATGGGCCTTTTACACAAGCCTGCACGCATCAAAAAAACAGCGGCACTTCGTTTTGTGTTCAATATATCTTAAAGCTTTAAATTACCATCTATGAACACAAAACCACTACGTTTTAGGTTTGGTAGTACTATCTGTTCTTTCCTGCTACTGTTTTTTTGATTTCTCAGGCCCTTGGGATTGACAGCGTTCTTCGGTTAAAACAGTGTGATATTCGAGGAAGTTAGCCGAACGCCTAAAAATTTAACCTCAAAAGATGTGTCCACACGATAGGAAAAAGTCGGGGCGGGCTCTCGTTCCTCCTCACATCCGATAGCTATCGGATGACGGCCTTCCCGTAGGAATCTGTCTATGTTTGAGAATTATACGATAGAGCTGTTTAATCCAGAAGTTTTAAAATCTGATTGCTTTATTAGAATAACCGGTAAGTATTTTCCACCACCAGCGTAAACCACCAGACTAACATGCTTAAATAGTTCAAGATATTTTAAAGTATTTTTGATGTTGATCCGTCTTCACTACCACAATCCTGTTTGGTGCTACAATAGGCATTAAAACAGGAAATTTATCCCAACCATCAACATCAACATAATGGCAAGAAAACAATTAAACAGCGGAAGTGCACCGGGCATTGAACTGGCAAGAGCAAAAATAACCCGGGAAAGTTTGGGCAACGTTGCCCGTTTACTTACTTATTTAAAACCCTATCGTGGTAAATTTATTGCTGCGTTGTTTTTTCTGTTTTTATCCAGTTTGGTCGGGCTGGCCTTTCCATCTTTTATCGGTGCCTTAATTGATACAGCACAGGGCAAGCACAGCAACAGCTACCTGCCCGGCACCATACAGGGCATTTTAATGTTAGCTTTTGCCGTATTGGCCTTGCAGGCGGTAGTGTCTTATTTCAGGATCTTATGGTTTGTTACGGTAGCCGAACGCTCCCTGGCCGACATCAGGCGCGATACCTACTTCAAGTTGATCACCCTGCCCATGAACTTCTTCTCCAACCGCAGGGTAGGCGAACTGAACAGCAGGATTTCTGCCGACCTTTCACAGGTTCAGGACACGTTAACCACCACCATTGCGGAGCTGTTGCGGCAGCTGGTGCTGTTTGTAGGCGGTGTGGTTTTTATGGCCATCATCTCAAAAAAGCTGGTTTTTGCCCTGCTTCTGGTCTTACCCGTGATGATTGTATTTGCGGTGCTGTTTGGCCGTTTTATCAAAAAGATTTCGCGCCAGGCCCAGGATAAAATGGCAGAATCTAACAGTATAGTGGAAGAAACCTTATCGGGTATTGCCAATGTAAAAGCATTTGTAAACGAGGCATTCGAGGCCACGCGTTACCGGAACACCATCAGCCAGGTAGCCGATATTGCCATTAAGGGCGCAAAATTCAGGGGCATGTTTGTTTCCTTTATAGTGCTGTGCGTTTTTGGTGGGGTACTGGCCGTAATCGGCTATGGCTGTGTGCTGGTTAGTCAGCATGAAATAACCTTTGGCGAACTTTTAAAGTTTTCATTATACGCCATGTTCCTCGGCAGTTCGCTGGGTAGTTTTCCCGAACTTTTTGCCAACCTGCAAAAGGCTGTTGGGGCCAGCGAAAGGGTACTGGAAATATTGGGAGAACAGGGCGAAGCCGTTTCCATCAATGAAAAGGACCAGGTAACGAGCCAAAAAATAGTGGGTAATCTCGCTTTCAACCAGGTTAGTTTTGCCTATCCTTCACGGCCGGAAACCACCGTATTAAACCAGGTCTCTTTTGAGGCCAAAGCCGGACAAAAAATAGCCATAGTTGGTCCGAGTGGCTCGGGCAAATCGACCACAGCAGGATTGATACTGCAGTTTTACCATCCGCAAAGCGGCGAAATCCTGTTCGATGGCAAACCAGCGTCCGCCTATTCGCTTACGGATATCAGGAACCAGATCGCCATTGTTCCGCAGGATGTGATGTTATTTGGCGGAACGATACTGGAAAACATTGCTTATGGCAAGTTAACGGCTTCAAAGGCAGAAATTATACAGGCTGCTAAACGGGCAAATGCACATGATTTTATCAGCGCATTTCCGGAAAGTTACGACACCATAGTAGGAGAGCGCGGGGTAAAACTTTCGGGCGGACAACGCCAGCGCATTGCCATTGCCCGGGCGCTATTAAAGAACCCTTCTATATTAATTTTAGACGAAGCCACTTCGTCGCTCGACTCGGAATCAGAACGCCTGGTACAGGAAGCCCTGGAAGAATTAATGAGCGGCCGCACCTCCATCATCATCGCGCACCGTTTATCTACCATTCGTGAAGCAGACCGGATCCTGGTGATGGAAAAGGGACAAATTATTGAATCGGGCACCCATCAGGAACTCATCAGCAGTGAACAGGGTTTGTACAAGTATTTGAGTGGCTTGCAGTTTGAGGTGCAGTCGTAAAGGTACCATATTCGACTTGGACGATGAATTAAGTCCAGTAAAATATGGGCTATGTCTACTTTTGTTTGGAGCAAAGGCTGCTGAGCGTAAAAATCGACCATGCAAAGCGATCATCGCATTTTACCACAACCAAATAAAAAAGAAATAGTTGGTTGCACAACCCGATTACGGACGAAAGGTACGTAGGTTTTGTAATGAATTGGGGATAGATTTCCCAAGTGTGAGTCCAGTAGCTCAAATTAGCAGAAACATGGATCCAAGAATTTGGATTGACTATCCTGAAAGCAACTAAATCTGTTAAATATTGGATCAATCTTCAATTGATGCCAAAATTGAACTGTACAGATCTTTGTTCTGAGGTAGGGAAGATATTTATGCGGTTTATCGGACAAAGGGAGATAGAGTGGATACATGCCTCCCATGAGTGTCACTATGACATATTTTACCGTAAGAATAAATACAAACGGTTTCTTTGTATGACTATATGGTGCTAATTGTCAGTTAATTATCGTTTGGCATTGTTTTGAAGCATGAGATTGTGCCAGTTTGAACAACTTGGTATAACCAAATAAAACAACCTTATGCCTACAACAGTGTTTACTGCATTTTCAGAATTCTTAAAAAATTATGTCAGGATCGATTCTGGGAGAAATGATGTGGCACTGGCCAGTAAGAAAAACTTGGTAAATGAAATCATAAAATTTCCAGACGGTGATGAGTTTCCGCCTCTACATCCAGAACAAAGCATGGACTATGGTTCCTATTCCAGACGGACCAAGATTAGGCCATTGGATGACATAGATATTATGATCATTTTAAATGCCCAGAGTTCTACTTATATTGACACCGGTGCAGAAGTAGAGGTACATATCCACCCTGACGCTAAGATATTGCCCAGCCTTTGCTATGATGATACTCTGATCTTGAATTCGATAAAAGTTAATAATTTACTTAAAGAACATTTAAAGGGTGTAACGAAATATAGCAAGGCAGAGATCAAACGTAATCAGGAAGCGGTAACTTTGAATTTGGAATCCTATGAGTGGGTCTATGATATTGTTCCAGCAATGAAGGCTACTGGTGACGGAGATAGTACATTCTATCTTATCCCGGACGGGAAAGGGAATTGGAAACGGACCGATCCAAGGGTAGATAAAAAAAGAACGATCTCTACAAACGACATGCAGAATGTTTCCGTACTGGACATGGTGAGGCTGGTGAAGTTTTGGGCGAAAAATACGTCAATACCTGAAATTAAATCCTACTTCTTGGAGAATCTAATATTGAATTATTACAGGTCTGGAGTTGCAAGCTTCGTTTATGAAGATATTGAGATGGTCAAGGTTTTTGCTTATATCTATCATAATATCCATAATAGCCTGAATGATCCAAAGGGTTTTCAGGGTGATATCAATCATTTATCGTATGAAGAGAGAGAGAAGGTCAAGGTAAAGGCTGGAGAACATTATTTTATCGCTGTTGAAGCGAGGAACTTAGAGGGCGAGAAGAAAATGGAAGAATCCATAGCAAAATGGAGATTGATCTTCGGCGAATCATTTCCTAAATACTTATAACCATGAATGATATTAAAGAACTACAAGATAAGCCAGAAAACCTCAAGCTCTTGGCCGCCCAGAGGGTAGCTTATGAAAGAGCTAAGTATGTATTTGGCTTGCAAGTACTTTTTACAGTCGTATTCGCTGTTGGGCTAAATTTTATTAGGCTACTTCCCAAAGATGTTATTACTGACTTTTCGCCATATATCTTGTCATTATCTTTTATTGTCAGCATTGTAGATCTATTGATTTTTAGCAAATTTATTTCTTCTATGCGTACCAAAGCTGCTAAAGTACAGGAGCTTTTTGACTGCTCCGTCTATGGGATGGGATGGAATGTTTATAATAGCGGCGCTAAGCCGGATATGAATTTTATACATGAGAATTTCAAAAGATACATTCCAGATCCATCCCGCAAAATCGAGAATTGGTACGATATCAATTTGGAAGGTCTATCCAAAGAAAGTGCAATATTACTTTGCCAGGAAACCAATCTTTGGTACGATGGACAATTAAGGCAAAAGTTCAAAAACATGGCGTTGTATTGTTTGATCGGGTTAGTGGTCATTTCTTTTACTATCAGTTTGGTAACCAAACAAGATGCTGGTATGATCATGATGTATTTACTTGCACCCCTTCTTCCTGCAATTGTACTTACAGTCAAAATATATCAGGAAAATGAGAAGTCGATTACTGCATCCAGTGAGTTGAAAGGTGCTGTTAAGGCGTTAAGAGGTTCGCAGATCCAGCCAACTATGGATGAACTAAGGAAAATACAAGACAAGATTTTCTGCAGCAGAAAGGACAGTTCACTGGTTCCCGAATGGTTCTATAGGAAAAAAAGAACCAACCTTGAAGAAGGGATGAAGATCAATGCTTCCGGGGAATAAGCTCTTAATGTCAATTTTTTTAAAGAACAGGTGTCCTGTCTCGTCTTGGATTACTTGCCAGAGCCGACAACCGTAGTGGTATATGTTGATGGATGCTTTGTAGCCGAAAAACTAAAGAACCATAAATGACAAAGATTGCTTTCAGAATATATCGAACATAAGTAAGAATTGAAAGCAGCAATGTTGCCGGTATTGCATTTTGGCCATTTTGTACATTTTTATCTTGATCTTTCGATGAGGTGCTGGACTGAACAGACTACTCACCAAGCTTGAGTATAATGCATTGTCAGAGAAGGGAAGGATCGCCAGTGACTATGGTGTGACATCATCAATTGTAGATTTTTATGAAAATGAGGAAACCAAGATTCTCAATCTATCATCAAAAAAGGATTTTCCCCCTATGAAGAACACATTTTCAAGAAAATTGAATCGATCATTAAAAAGCCACAGGCTTAATAGATAAAAACCAAAATTATAAAAAATGGAACGTTAAAATCTTATAATAGCACTCATAGAATTCAATTTAGATAACATTAAAGATCTTGAAATAATTAGGGAGTATAAGACGGAGCCTCTGATTAATTTTTACGGATGTTGAGAGAATCAAAACAGCGAGTTAACTGTTTAATTTGCAAAAAGTTTAAAAACAAATACGATTTCAGTTTGGAATAGCTTCAAAGCAAGAGTAATGTAGGTGACAAAAAGTAATTGAGTAGGTTTATATGCAATGCTATTATTTGTAGATACAATTAGGCTGTTCCTTCATTTACCTGTAGTATAAAGCAGTAGTGTTTATTAAAATATGTAAAGTTGTTGGGTTTTATGTTTATCTTAAGCCTTTAATAGACAAATAATTGTCTTTTAGCACCATGCAGAAGATAACAGTAAACGAACTCATTGAATTTAACAGGAAGCCCACCGATAAGGGAAAGAAAAATTTTGCCTATAAACTGAAGACCAGACTTCCAAAAGAAAAAAAGGAACCAGATGAGGATGGCGGAGGAGGGGACTATTGGATAACCAGTACGAGCTGCATCTATAATGTTATAAAGAAAGACGACACCAGTTTTTATGATAAAAAACTAGAAGATCTTTCTGTGAAATATGAGGGTACGGAAAAGAAAGGGCCAAAAGAAATGCACCGCCGGAATATCGAAATCCTGACTAGTTTTAGGGATTTCAATCATATGGAAGTCAGGCCGGCTAAAATATTGAAGTTTGAGACAGTGCAGACTGTGCATAAGGTAATTTACATGGACAATTTTCCGCTTTATGTAACGCCTAGTATATTGTTTGCACATGAACGGAACGGCAAGATCGAGCTTGGTGGAGTCTGGTTGGTTGCCAAACTCAATGGATTTTCTAAAAAAGAACTTGGGATGTTCTGTGAACTGTTATATAAGTTTTTGACTAGAAACTATTCAGATAGATACCAGATTTCGGAAGATCTTTGTATTGCTGTTGATACCTATGGTGCTCAAAAAATAACCTATGAAGAACTGGTAAAGGGGAAGATTCCCTTTACGGTTCAGAAAACGATTGATGAAATAAAAGCATCATAGTCATATCATTTCCGTACGGTGAACTTAAGAAGGAATATCCCAGCAACTTCATGTTTTCCATCCAACTCGATTATTTGCTTATTGTTAACAACCTGCAGTCAGACTACAAGGACATTTATATAAGTTATGAGTTTGTGTAAAGTCTGCACGATACCTTAAAGATCAGGGAAAAGGTTTCGCGGTTGTTTGTCTTTTCCGTTAAGCCCTTCGTTCAGTCAAGACGAAAAATAAAGTTCAATTACCCTCTTTTAAACGCTCACTAATCAGCCAGGTAGCCTCAAACAGTTTGACCAATTGTTCGTAAACGGTGATTACTTCAGATTTGGAAAGGCTTTCTTCTATGAAAGAGCTGCTCAACGCATTGTGAAGCCAGGTGTGCAGGATTTTTCTGTACCCATCCAGTTTATAGATCCTGAACATTTTCTTTAATACAGATGATGGCTTTACGATCTCCCGAATGCTCAGATTTCCAGGATAGTCCCGTAGCTTCTTCCTTTCCGTTTTGATGTACCATTTTGCGAGTTCACTTTCCCGTTTGTCATTGAAGTGAAGTCTGCCAGGCTTGTGACGCTTTAAGAGCCAGGCGGCCTCTATCAGCTTTATGGTGAGTTCGTAATGATAGACCAGGCTGTCTGGACTGCAATTTTTCGGTTCTTCGGATTCAAGCGCAGCATCGTTTCGCCAGCGTTTCAGCATCTTCAAATGATTGGGCAACCAGGCGTGACTGAAAAAATGGTGTAGCACTTTTACCGGATCTGTTATTTCATCTTGGTCAAGATAAACGATCCTGTTATCTGATGTGTTTTTTGCCTGCTTCTTCATAGCCTTAAATATTGGTCTGTAATATTTTTTCGATCTGCACATAATCAGCGTTTTTTAAGGCTGCATCATCCGATGCCGATTTGGCCAGCAATTCTATTTTCTCGGTGCACATCTCTTTTGCCAGCAAAAGAAAAGAGGCGACCCGTTGATAAAGACGCTCGGCATCCTGCCGGGAAACCGTAAAATCATCTTTGTAACGCGAACCAGAATAGCTTTTTGCCATTATATCAAATAAGCGCTCATCTTCGGGAGTGGACAGGAAAAGTTGAAAAGGCTTTTCAGAAAAGCAAGTACACAAACGGAGCAGGCGGTAAAGATTATGGAACTCAGAACGGTAGGCGATATTAACCCTCACCAGACAGATACAAGTCTGTTCTACGGCCTGATGGAGCATAAAGGCACCTATTCCAAACTGTTCCTTTTCCAGACACTCAGTTGCGCACATCAGAAATCCATCAGCCAGTGGTATACGATGTTCATAATGTCTTATTGCCTTAATTGCGCCCTTAGCAGGAACATAAGAGGGGAGCAGGTCACCATCGAATAGTCCGTCCTTACTGTAGAGCAGTTTTCCGTATGTAAGCACGCTGATAAAAAAGCGGCTGTTTTGCTGTACGGCGTCGATAACGGATTGCCTGCCATGGCAGATGATGGTAATTGTGCCTTGCCGATAATAGGTGTTGGCGAAATCCTGCATTTCATAATCAACCCGGGTTGCTGTTTCGGTAACTACCAATAAGCAATGGTCACATTTAAAATAGCGTTGATTGTCATTGAAGCAGCCTTGGGAATTATGGGTGTAGCTTTTCTGCGAAAAGCTGAAGATCTGTAGCGGTTCGAACTTCTGGGCGAGCCGATGGATCAACGCCCTGAAATGGACAGCGTGTTCGGCTTCTGGTGATAATTTTGGTTCCATATTGATCTCATTTAAATTTCTTTCAAATGAGTCTTGGAAGTGGGCGGTACAAAATAAGGCGTGAAACCCACTTCCCGTCTTAGTGGCCCTGAGAAGCCTTGGATACGGAAAAGCAGGCTCACGCCTATGACGTGAGCACTACACTTACCTCTCGTATCCGTTTGAAATTTCTCAGGTTTCTAAGACGAGACTCGAAGTGCGAATGCTTCAATATTTTGTGAAGTAATCGCTAAAAATAATTCTTTATTCTTTCATACCCAAACTTAGTGAAAAGTCCGTACAAAAACAAACGATTCGTATTTTTAAATTTACTAATGGTTCTTTTTTATAAATCAATAGTAATCTATTGACGACTTTAGTTACAAACGCATTAATATGGCTAATTGGAAGAACAACAATAATAGTCCCGAAAAAGACCTTTCGTCAATAGGCGCAATGTTTGAAACCAACAAGATTAAAAAGATGTACGATATTTCGGAATTATACCCAACTAAGATTATTAAATTGTTAGGTATCAATTCGGAACGTTACTCTGTGAAGTTGGCTGATCCTGAAAAGTTCACCGTTTCTGAAATTCTACGTTTAGCATACATACTAAATATTGACCCAAATCTGATAATCAATGTGATACAGGCAGAAACAGAAAAGAAGATAATCAGCAAGATTGGGGTTAATAAGGCCAAGCACACAAAATAGAAACTTTCTTTAATACTGAAATGGATATTAACTATCTAACGGGGCGACGCCACCAATCCGCTGGGATTCTCGATTATGCAGGACCCTGTTTATCTAGGAAGCATGGGTTGGAGTAAATTATGAAAAACGAAATCGACATTTTATCTGATAGAGAAATAGAAATTTGGGACTATGCTGAATCTCAAAATGGAACGATGGATTTTGTAACCGAAAAACTTGCCGAGGAAGGAATATTTGACCAATATCGGAATATCCATAAATCTTATCTTGAACTCTATTTTCGCATTGGTGACGAAGCAGCAAAGCTTGAAATCTTAAAGCGGCTGATATTTTTAAATTGGTATGCGCAGGTGGAGCCCAGTTGTTATACAGGAATTGAAGATCTTGACAATGTAACCGTATCTGAATCGTATTCCATTCTAGATCAATATTTAATCGATGGAAAAATCGATAAGGAATTTAAGTGGATGTTGTCTTTTTATTCCAGTTGGGATTACACGATACTTCCATTTTCAGAAAATAAACTTGAAGCCTTAACTGCATTTGTAAAACGTGTAGATACTTCCATTTCAAGCTGTGCTAAAAATCAGTTGCCAAAAGGCGTAATGGATAATAGGGGACAGATGGGAATTTACTGGATAAGTACGTCAGTTGAAAAGAAGATGATGTGAGCACCCAAAGCAAAAAGATGTACGAGTCCTTATGCTTAGCTATAAATTAATATATTAGCAATACAAAACCAGCAAATTTATGGCTCAAATACCACTGCTTACAGCTTCATTGGAAAATGTTTATGCCTGGTATATAAGTCAGGCACAATATTAAAAGAAAACCGAATGAAGAAATTAATTATTGGAATTTTATTTTTCTCAACTTCTGTTTATGCACAGGAATTTAATTTTGAAATTCACAATACGAAGCTTACTGACTATTTGAAAATGGAAGAAAGATTGGGAAGTGAAAGAATTCCAACAACTTCAAACTACGTTTCTTTTGGTGGAGAAGCACAACCAATTAAATTTTTAAGAACAGAAAAAATCATTCCTGACTTAACAGTATATTATTTTTTCAAAAAAACAGACTCAACTATGTCCTATGTTCTTTATGAATGGGACGTGTCAAATTTTGAGAAACAAGATAATATCCAAAAATCAAATATTTTTCAAAAAGCCTTAATTGGAAAATATACAGAACTAAAAAAACATATTTCAAAGAATTTCGGACAGCCAGTGGTAAAAAGAAATTATTCTAATATTAGTCAATTGGATTCTATAAACACATTTGTAGAAAATTCTACATGGAAACCTAATGACAGCACTGAAATAGAAATGTATGCGACTGTTTCTAATTATTACGAAAGAAAAGGTGCAATGACTATTAACCCAACTCACCGACTAAGACTTTATATTAAAAACCAAGCGAAAGGAAAAGAAAAGGAAGTGCCAAAATTGAACGATAAAAAGTTGTCCGATTTAGAAATAATTAAAACCGAATTTTTCAAAGCCTTAAAAGCAAGGGATTTACCAAAATCAAAATCGTTTTTATCTGACTTAATCCGTGAGAAGGTTACAGACGGACAAATTAATATGCTAATTGACAATATTAATTTTGATAAAGAAACTAAATTGATTTATAGCGGAATTCAGATGGGTCTTGATGGAAGTATGTTTACTCTACTTCAGTACAAATATTCTGACGACAATTCTAATCCTCCAAGTGAAATTATAAAGTTGACTTTTGACGACAAAAACAAGGTTGTAGGAATACAACCGATTAAATTGCAAAAGAAGATTAATGATTAAAATTACTGTGCCTAACAGCGTCTTGGCAAAAGTGGCGGAAAATTCTTCTTCAACCTTTCCAATCTTTAGTAATTGTTGGCATCAATTTAACAGAATAACACAACTCAAAAGCCTTAAATAAATGGGACATAATATCAATACTTTGATTGGACGTTTGCCAATAAATATCGACAAAGTAGAAAAATATGGATTAGCAGTTGCTGTTGAAAGTAATTATGCCATAGTCTTTTTAGACGACGACCACCTTTCTCACTGGAGTTCTATATTAGATTTGAGATATTACGCTGATAATGAGGATTTATGTTTTGGCAACGAATTAGTTCATTTCTTTGCTCAGGAAATTGGACTGAAAAAGTATGTAATCGCATATTTATCTTCTAGGTTCTATGGGGTTCTTTACAATAATACTATTCAAATAGTTGAAGGAGGAATAAATTTAGTATTAAAAGAATTGGGAGTTAACTCTAACGGTCTCCAAAATGAATTTGATCAACTTAACCTTGACGCGTACAGACATTCAGAGGTATATTATTGGCGAAACGAATTTAAGTGGGAAATTCCAGCAAATGTTATTGTTGGACATATAGAAAAATAATTACTAGTAACATTATTTTTTTGAATACGGTTGCTGTTATAACAGGA
This sequence comes from Pedobacter sp. R-06, assembly GCF_049913135.1. Lineage (NCBI taxonomy): Bacteria > Pseudomonadati > Bacteroidota > Sphingobacteriia > Sphingobacteriales > Sphingobacteriaceae > Pedobacter > Pedobacter sp. R-06. The sequence goes on from NZ_CP183977.1 coordinate 2,425,661, forward strand.
TATAACCCCTTCTATCCGTTAGCGTTAAGCATAGCGTCTGTGTAGATCTTAGAATAAATTAAACTTATAAACTCAAATAACAGCGAGTCACACACCCTTTTCTAGTTACGAATCTGTAGAGCCCTGCGGAACGCTACGGACAGACAAAGGATTGAGGTAAGTTGGTGGCAATTATAATAGATGTAATTCAATGACAATAAGACAACTAGCAATTTTAGTTTTAACAATTTCAACTTTGGCAAGTTGCAGACGTGGCTATAAGATTGAAGGCGACAAAGTTTATTATGAATCTTGGAATGAGGGAAGCGGGCAAAATAAGCGAATAATTGAACAAGCCGACGCAAGGACTTTTAAAGAATTAACTTTTGACTGCGATTGTGACTTTGAGTTTGGCAAGGACAAAAATCACTTGTTTATAGACGGAGCACTTATAAAAAATATTGATCCTAACACTTTTGAATTTATTGGAAACTATATTTTTCGTGATAAAGACTCCGCTTATTTTTTTGGCTTTTATAACAACATAAACGATTGTGTAATTAAAGGTATTAATCCCGACAAAATAAAATTGATTAAATATCCTTGGTCAAAGGCGGATAATTTTTTAATTCACGGTGGGGAGGCTATAAATATTGACGATTTAAATGAATTTGTTCCTATTGACGATAATTGGGGAAAGACAAAAAAATATATAATTAATAATAGTCAAATTCTATACGGAGCAGATGTAGAAACTTTTAAAATCACAAGTCCTTTTCAAGGTAAAGACAAAAACTACAATTATGAGTTTGGTATTATTAGTGAAGATGATTTTAAAAAAACAAGTATCAAGACTTTTGACTTTGATAGAAAAGATTTCTGCGAATATGAACCTACAGCATTTGAAGATATTTATAGCAGTTTGCTATCATATAAAGAAGATCAAAATAAAAGAATTGAAATTGTAGAAAAACTAAAATTGAAAGGTTTTACAATTCGGAATATTAGATATTCAAATTGGTCGGGCGAATCAAAAATAATCAGTGTTTCTTTGGTAAAAGACAAATGTAATTGCATTGTTGAGAAACTTTACCGTTATGATTATTCAAAACCTTCTGAAACTGAAAATATATTTAAAGTAACCGAAAGAATGCGCTGTGAACCAAAATAGAATAAAAAATAACGGCTACCAACATCAGTCTGGCAGTTCCCTAAAAGCAAAAACCTGCTAATCGTGCGATTGCAGGGTTTTATACATTTTGATCGTCTTTGGCGTAATCCCGGAGGGATCATGTATACCTCCTGATCTGTTAAACTTTGGGTAAGCTGTAACCGTTGTGATACTGGGCCAGCAGGTATTTATCGTTAACCTTCTGGTCTGTAAACTGATGCTTGGCATGGTCCCATGATAATTTTTGTCCGCTTCTGAAGGCAAGATTTCCCATTTGGGCAACGGTTGCTACATGCGCGGCATCCTGTATAGAACAGTTCAGTTCTTCTTTTTTTCTGGATCTCACCACACTAAAGAAATTGATCATATGATTGTCCAGTCCATTGTCTGATGATTTAACAAAGGGCTTGCTCACTTTATTGCCGCTTATCTTTTCTTCAATAACTTCCCAGCCTTGCCTGTTGAGGATCAGCGTGCCGTTGTTGCCGATATAGGCAATGCCATGGTTGCGGTTATAAGAGCCGTTATCAATGCCCATAGCAGAATCCCATACCATGTTAAACTTGTCAAACTCATATAAGGTAGTGAGTGTATCAGGCGTTTCTTCATACAGATCGGGATAGGCGAAGCGGCCACCTAATGCAGATATGGTTTTTGGTACAGGTGAGTTCATACCCAGCAAGCCATAATCCAGTAAATGCACGCCCCAATCGGTCATTAAGCCACCAGCATAATCCCAGAACCAGCGGAAATTGAAGTGATATCGGCTGGCGTTGAATGCTCTTTTATTTGCCGGCCCAAGCCACATGGCATAATCAACGCCTGCGGGCGGTAAAGTATCAGGCACTATTGGAGCGGGTTTCATCCAGCCCTGGTAACACCATACTTTTACCGTTCTGATATTTCCCAGCTGGCCGCTCTTTACAAAATCTACCGCATCTTTAAAATGTTGCTGACTGCGCTGCCATTGACCTGCCTGCACAACCTTATTGTATTTTTCCTGCGCTTTAACCATGGTACTGCATTCTACAATAGAGTTGCCAACCGGCTTCTCCACATATACATCTTTACCTGCCTGTACGGCATGAATCATCATCAGGGCATGCCAGTGATCGGGTGTCCCGATAATTACGGCGTCGACATCTTTATTATCGAGCAGCGCACGGTAATCTTTATATCTTTTTACTTTTGCAGCGTCAACATTCATCGACTTTAATTCGGCCATCCTTTCATCAAGCACATTGGCATCACTGTCGCACAGGGCGATCAGGTTTACGCCCGGTACTTTGAGGGCCGCTTTGAGGTCGGACCATCCCATGCCTTTGATTCCTATTACACCAATATTAATTTGATCGTTTGCGCCAATGGTTTTACTGAAAAGGGCATAGGCAGGATTGTCTAAAGCAGAAAGCAGGGCAGTGGTTCCTACTGCGGTTGCAGCGTAGTGGAGGAAATTTCTACGGTTTAACATTTAATTTAGGTTAGATTTATACTGAAAGTAAATTACAAAATAATTAATGGAGCATCCATGATATGGGTAAAATTAATAAGAATGTTACCCATACCTGTCGCTCCATCAGTTTATGGGTTGTTTAAAATCAATATGAGTGACAGTAGAATTTAATGGAGATAAATCTCCCCCGTGGGATCGTCATTGCGAGAAGGCTTTTTCAGCCGACGAAGCAATCTTTGTAGCAAGGGTTACTAGCATAATAGATTGCTTCGTCGTTCCTCCTCGCAATGACGACCTCTTTTAGTTCAATTGAATTACAATTTATAATACAGCCTCTTCGAATTTAGCTCATCAAAAAGGCAAATTTTGAGTCCTCTAGAGGATTCTTCTATTTATCCCAAAAAATGCGTGTGTCCATATTATCTGGCCCACCATTGTCTGCAACTGCTGCCTGGTAATTCGTTGCATTTGCAGAAAGCTCAAGCGTTGGATAAACAAACCGGCGAACAAAACCACCTGTTATATTTTGTCCTGCGATGGTATTGGGCGATAAGGCTGGAAAACCGCTCCTCCTGAAGTTAGCAAATGCCTCGGTACCATTACCCCAGGAAGCCACCCAATATTGCGTATTAATCAGGTTGAGCGCATTTGCCGATGTGTAAGCATTAACGGGATTGTTAATAAATGCATTTTGTGTAGCTAAAGGGATAATGGCTGCCGCGTTATAGGTTGTCCATTGGTCCATTGCCGCACGTATACCATTAGCATAATAAACATCAGGTGTGCTGCCACCAGTTATCCAGCCTCGAAAAGCAGCTTCCGCCAGGAGTAATTGCGTTTGAGCGTGAGTGATAAAAAATTGCGGAGCGGTTAAACTCCCGAAAATACTATAATTAACCTGGGAATAATTAAAACCCGAACCGTTAGCTCCTCTAAATCCCGGAGCAGTTGGTAAAGTAGCGCTGCTATAGCCAACAGGAAGTCCGAACTGATTTGCAGATATGGTATCTGGCACGGATGTAGGGGCAGCTAATGGGTTTGCATATTTACCGGATATAAACTTCAATCGCGGATCGCCACTATTTTTTAGTTGATTTACAAAGGGAGCCGCTAAATAATAGGTATTCGCTATCGCAGTAATCGTCTGGCTCACGGGATTCACGTAAGTTGTATTGTATTTCAGGTAACAGTTGTCGGCATTTGATGTCATTACACCACCAGCTACGGCAGCTTGCACAATAGTTTGTGCTTTTCCCGGATCTATTTTACTATACCTCATACCTAACCGAAGCAATAGGGAATAACCCAATTTTTTCCATTGGGCAATATTACCACCGTAAAATACATCAGCCTTTACGATATCCTTTGTTGGATCTAAAGCTGCCGTTGCCGCAGTAACTTCGTTAATCAGATCGGTGTAAATCGCTACCTGATTATCGTATTTAGGGGTAAGCACATTTGATAAATAGGCTTGTCCGGCTTCACTATATGGTACGTTTCCGTAGGTGTCTACCAGCATCATAAACTGGTACGCTTTCCAGATTCTGGCTTCGTTATATAAATTTGTTCTTGCTGCATTGCCTTTGAGTTGGCTTAATATCTGGACCAGTAATTGAACAGGGCCTGAAGAGCTTGTTGCGCCACTGTTTGTTCCCGTATATTCAGCATTCCAATTTTGTGAAGTATAGGTTTGATTCAGCTGATTAAAATTAAATGCCGAGGTGATTCCCGAAAACGGATTTACAAATTGCTGCACAATGGTTGGCTCAGTTTCCATCGTCGCTCCATGCGTTCCGAATTGTGCACTCGTGAACAAGAATGCCGCATCAAGTTCTGTTGGGTTATTTGGATTAATATTCAATTTATCAAACCCTTTATTGCAACCGGAAATTACTGGAATGCAGATTGCGATGGCTATAATTCTGATTAAATTTTTCATATCGTATATAGAGTTAGAATTTTACATTTAAGTTAAATCCGTAAGTACGTGTTGTTGGCAGCGATGCCTGCTCATAACCTGTCAAGTTATCTCCACTTGAGGCTATTGCTTCGGGATCAATATTGGGCGTATATTTCTTAATGATCAATACATTACGGCATACCGCAGATAGCACTAAGCCTTTCACATATTTTTTATTGATAAATCTAGACAAGTCGTATCCCAACGAAAGGCTTCTTAATTTAACAAAGCTCGAGCTGTAAATAAATGGATCTAAGATATTCGTTGAACGATAATTTGCGTAAAAATCTTCTGCATTTACAGCGGTGGTGTTTGGCAATCCGTCAGTAGCGTTTACGCCAGGAAAAATTACGCCACCCACACGGCCAGGTAAAGACTCTTTTGATAAACCTTCTCTTAATAAGTTTAAACTTGTACTCGAGAGCACTTTGCCACCTGCTTTATAATCAATATGGGCAATAAAGGTGAAGCCTTTGTAATTGACCGTATTTAGCCAACCCCCTGTTGCTTTAGGAAGGCCACTACCAAAATTAACCGGTTTAGCACTTGCTACGGGTTTGCCTCCCGATAATACGATATTTCCGGCATCATCCCGCTTATAAGTTGAACCTACAATTTGGTTTAGTGGTAAACCTACTACGTGAACAATAGACCCAAAAAACTCAGGACTGCCCACTACAAGTTGCGATTGGTTGTTGGCTAATGATAATACTTTTGAAGAGTTGAAAGCAGAATTAAAAGTCGTTTTCCAGGTAAAGTTCTTGTTTTGGATAGGTATTAATTCGAGGTTAAATTCTAATCCTTTATTGTCCAAACCGCCTAAGTTAACTAACGTGGTGCTGTATCCGCTTGCTGCAGACAGGCTTATTGGAACGGCTTGATTAGTCGTTTTCTTATCGTAAGCAGCTACGTCCAGATTTACTCTATTATTGAACATGTGTAACTCGATGCCTATTTCTTTTTCATTTACGCCAAAAGGCTTAATCTGGGTGTTTGGTGAAGCTGTTCCGTTTATACTTCCTAAGGGAAGCCCGTTAAATGAATTTTGAGCAAGCGCAAATGTTAATGCATTGTAGGGGGCAACCCCCTGGGCGCTTCCCGTTTCTGCAACAGCAATTCTAATCTTTCCAAAATTTAACCATTTTGCTTTTGGAAGTAATTCCGAGAAAACGAAACTTCCGCTAATTGAAGGATAGAAATAGTGATCGATATCTCTGGCCAGTACTGAATACCAGTCTGTACGGCCGGTAAGATTTAGGTAGAATAAATTTTTGTAGGAAAATTCTGCAGTACCATACAATGAATTTACGGTTTGTTTAGTCAGGTTGTAACTCGAATTTGCCGTAACACCGTTTCCGATTGTATATAAACCCCTGATGTAAAAGTTTGTTACCGCTTCACTAAATGTAGACGTAGTTAGGGGAAAGTGATTACCGCCTACCGTTGCATTAAATGAAAAATCTTTCCACTTATGCCCACCGCCCAGCAGGAAGTCAAAATTATTTTGGCGTGTACTTGCTGTACTTATCCCATAGCTACCATTATATAATCCTGCCGGCGCTGCAGATACTGCCAGCGTACCGGTCGGCGTGTTCGATTCATAGGTAGTTTGCAAAAGATCCATATTTGCCCTGCCCTGAAAATATAACCAATCGAAAAACTGATAGCGCACCACAGCAGTACCTAGCAAATGATCTTTTGTTTGTCTTTGAAATTGGTTCGCTAATATCCAGTATGGGTTGGTAACAGTAGCAAACCTCGAAGTAGGTGTTTCATTTCCGTTGGCATCCGTTGCGCCAGCCTCAAGTACATCAAAAGAGATGGAGTTTGCCAACCTGTAAATTGATGTAGGAATTGCATTTCCCTGTACGCCTACAAGTGGCGGATTGTTATTAAATTGGTGATCATAGTTAACGTAAAACTGTGCAGATAATTTATCGGTAAGTTTATAGTTAATGCCAACGTTAAAAATCTTTTTATGAAAATCGTTGTTTGGTATGATGCCCTGAGCGTCTTGATTAGAAAGCGACACCCGAAAGCTTCCTTTGTCATTACCGCCAGAAAGTGCAACGGTATTACTCCACGATGGTGCAAGCCTAAAGAACGTACTTATCCGGTCTTTAACAGGCGCATAAGGACGCTGAACACCATCGAATTGATACGTTGGTACATTATCAAATGGCACACCAAAACTCCAGGCGCCAGAACTCTGCGCGGTTCCTTGTGATGAGGGCCGGATATTATTTTCACCTTGCCCGTACTCATATTGAAAATCTGTATAATCGAGTGCCTGATTTATAGTGAAATTAGAGTTGAAGTCAATACCTATTCCACTATTTTTGGATCCCGACTTTGTTGTGATAATGATTGCACCGTTAACGGCACGCGAACCATACAACGCTGCAGCGGTAGATCCTTTCAGAACAGTCATCGATTCGATGTCATCCTGATTGATACCTTGCAGATTATCTCCCTGGTCTACATTTTGTGTATAGCCATTACTGCTGCTTGCGCCCTGCGACATTGGCAAGCCATTTATTACGATTAGCGGCGCATTGTCTGCGGTGAAAGAAGATTGTCCGCGTAAACGGATCTTTGTACTCCCACCTGGCCCTGCGGCGGGTGGAGAAACGTCCAATCCGGCGATTTGGCCCTCAAGCGCATTGGCAAGGTTAGTCGTGCGGTTAGTTTGTAATGCCTGTACGTCGGCTTTTTGAGCCGAGTACCCGAGGCTTTTGGCTTCCCTCTTTATACCGAGGGCAGTTACGATAACCTCATTCAAAGCATTGGTAACCGTCAGCATAGAAACATTAACAACGGTTTTTGTGTTTACCCTAATTTCTACGGGATTATAGCCAATGGATGTGAACACCAGCACTGCGTTGGTGTTTGCAACATTTATCGTATAACTGCCAGATGAATTGGTTATCGTAGCATTTCGCGTTCCCTTTTCAGCAACGCTAACGCCGGGTAGACCAACGCCCTGTTCATCGGTAACTTTACCTGTAATTCCTATCGGCGCTAATTTTAACTTTTTGCTTGTTAAAGATTTGCTGAAAATTACGGTTGTTAGCCCACTAGCTGATGCGCTTGTGAACTCGAAAAACATGAATACCGTTAACACAGTACAAATAAATACTGGTGGAAGTAATTTTTTTTTCATAATTGTTGTTTGGTTAGAATTGTTTTTTTGTAATAAACAGCTTAAATAACCGCAGAAGGGGCGGTGCTGTCAGTCCGGAACATACGCCGCGTTGGCGACTAAGTATGGTGGTTAAATGTTAAGTAAATCTATCTCATATGATTATATTGGTTGCTGGTTAATCAATCCCTGTTCTAATAAATTAAGGCAAATATGTTTAGGCTATATAGTTTATTTGAGGAAAGTAGTTGCGACGAATAGGAGCATCACTTTCCTTTTATATTTGGTTTCGAAACAGTTATGTTACACAAGCAAATAAAGACAACTTTAATGAAAAGCAATTTCAGTATTACAGCAAAAAATTGTAACATATTAACATAGATATTTCTTTCTGGTATGAATTGCTGTCTGATAAAACATATAAAATATGTCTGTTTATCAACTGCTTACAGCATTTTTTTTGATGTAAAACCAATCTGATACGCAAATCATAAAACCTGGCGTTGTTAATATATATACTATTAGTAGTTAAATTAGATAGGCATTATATCACATATAATTTATAATTTCATGCTATAGTTAACCAATTATAAACATGAAGGCTACTTTAAAAAAGGCTACTCCAAACCCGGAGCATTCCTTTAATATCCATAAGGATATAGGGCATGCGATATTAAGTGCCTGGCACTATCATCCCGAGTGCGAGTTATTGGTTGTTAAAAGGAGCTATGGTACCTGCCTGATAGGCGACCACGTTGGTCCTTTTAAAAATGGTGATGTATTTTTATTTGGCTCAAACCTGCCACATACTTTCCGGTGTGAACAAAAATATCTGGAAAGCGATACCGAAAAAGTTGGAGAAACCATCGTGATTCTTTTTCAAAACAACATCTGGGGTGATGCATTTTTGAATCTTCCTGAAATTAGTCCGATTGTTAAATTACTGAACACCAGTAAGCTAGGTTTGCGTTTAAAAGGTGTAACCAGACGAAAGGTTGGCAAAATAGCGGAGGAAATGCTCAACGAATCGCCTGCCCGTAAGTTGATCAATTTATTGTCTGCTTTAGAAATAATAGCTGCTTCGAAAGAATATGAAATTATATCCTCCAACGGTTTTAACCCGGAAGTGAACAGCATCGATCAAAACCGCATTAACACGATATTCGAATACACGTTTAATAATTACCACAAAAAAGTAGGGCTAGATGATGTGGCTGCATTAATTAACATGGGAAAGCACTCTTTTTGCAGGTACTTTAAATCCAAAACAAAGAAAACATATATCCAGTTTTTAATGGAAGTGAGAATTGGAAATGCATGCAGATTGTTATTAGAAGAAGAATTTAATATGACTGAGGTAGGCTATGCCTGTGGCTACAACAATATTTCTCACTTCTATCATCAGTTTAAAGCGCTTACGAAAAAAAATCCGATGGATTACAGATACAATTATCTTAAAACCGAAGAGAAAAAATTTGCCTAGTAACCTTAGTTCGATTATTAATATTCCTTTAAAGGTCTACTACAGACATTTTTCGTTCATAACCGTCATCATGAGGGATAATTTATTGTATAAAATCAATATGAATGAGGTATCGTCTTCTCGACCGTAGTGTTCCAAAGGAACTCCTTTGGAGGAGAGATCTTTTAACATAGTTCAAAGATTTCTCCATTCCACTGTGTTCCAGTCGAAATGACGACCAATTTTAGAAATTTGTCATTGATAGAGGTTAATTAATTTTTAGAATCAAAATGAGTGAAGTACAATTGTTTTTTCTTGTCCTCGGTATAGGTTGATGAAAGCTATACAAAGGGCGTCATTTCGACCGTAGTGTTCCAAAGGAACTCCTTCGGAGGAGAAATCTTTTGCATAGTTCAAAGATTTCTCTCCCGAAGCTTCGGGACTGCGCTTCATCCGATAGCTCCTATCGGATCGAAATGACGGTGATTTTTTAAATCTGTCATTAGCCTGCTACCAAAAAATATCTTAGTTAATAATGATCAAATCCTAATCAAATTAGGCAATGCAAACCGGTAATTTTAGTATTGAAGCATTTTATTGTATTATATTAACATTATGCTGTAAATGTGCGTTAAAAGGACTTATTTGCCTTTAGATTTTACCGCCTGGATACTTAAATAAGGTTCAAACCTAATTTGCGATCCAAAAAACTTAACCAAATAATTATGAGAATTTATAACACCTCTAGCGGGATTATTATCAACCACAATAACGAATATTTCTTAACAGAAGAGAAAAGCTGGGATAGGTATGTAAACAGGAGCAACCTCTTTAAAGTGGTGAGCAGTGAGTTGCAACATCTCCAACCTAACGAAGATTTACAAGCGCTCACCAATTCAGCTGTTTTAACGCCTATAGGCAGCCAGGAAGTATGGGCAGCTGGCGTAACTTATTTCCGTAGCAGGGAAGCCAGAATAGAGGAATCAAAAGAAGCAAAAGGTGGAGATTTTTATGCCAGGGTATACGATGCAGATCGGCCGGAACTTTTTTTTAAGTCACCACCTTACCGTACAGTGGGTTCCGGAGGAAACATACGGATCAGGGCAGATTCTAAATGGAATGTACCTGAACCGGAACTGACCTTATTTATTTGCTCAGAAGGCACCATAGAAGGGTATACAATAGGCAATGATGTATCTTCGAGAGATATTGAGGGCGAAAATCCGCTTTATCTCCCGCAGGCAAAATCATACAATGGGGCTACCGCATTAGGTCCTTGTCTTTTAGTTACAGACGGGCCAATAGATCCGGATACCAATATCAGCATCGAAATATCAAGAGATTCTGACGTCCTTTTTAAGGAGAAAATATCCATTAATCAAATGAAACGTAAGCACACGGAATTAGTGGCTTACTTGTTTCGGGAATTGGATTTCCCTCATGGAACCTATTTAATGACGGGTACCGGAATAATCCCTGCCGATGATTTCACTTTACAAAGCGGAGACATTGTAAAAATAACCATTTCGGAGATTGGTTCACTTATCAATATCGTAACATGATAAACCTTGGTGAACAAATTATAGGTTTCGAAACCTCTGCCGAAGCAAGTGAAACGATCAGTTCAATAAGCAGGCTCACCGGCGAAAAAATGGCGAGCTTTTCTGTAGCTACCATAACTGAAGTTGACAGGGCTGTTGAAAAGGCAACAGCTGCATTTCAGGTTTACCGCAAAATATCCGGTGTAAAAAAAGCCGCATTTTTAGAAGCGATTGCCGATGAGATTATTGGCCTTGGAGATGAATTGATCACGGTTTGCTGCGCCGAATCCGGACTACCGAAAGGCCGTATAGAAGGTGAAAGAGGACGTACTGTGGGCCAGTTGAAGTTATTTGCAGATTTATTAAAGGAAGGATCCTGGCTGGATGCCCGGATCGAGACAGCCAACTCAGACCGCTTACCGCTACCAAAACCAGATATACGCTCCATGCAAATAGCACTGGGACCGGTAGTCGTTTTTGGAGCGAGTAATTTTCCCCTTGCATTTTCTGTAGCTGGGGGCGACACTGCATCTGCACTGGCAGCGGGTTGCTGTACAATAGTAAAGGCACATCCTGCACATCTTGTAACCAGCTCACTAATAGGTAAGGCCATCAATAAAGCCGCTATTGCAACTGAAATGCCTGACGGTGTTTTTTCGCTTCTTTTTGGAGATGGTCCTGTTTTAGGCGCTCAGTTAGTTAAGCACCCAGGCATAAAGGCTGTAGCATTTACAGGTTCATTTGGTGCAGGTAAGGCCATATACGATATGGCTGTTCGCCGGGAAACACCTATTCCTGTTTATGCCGAAATGGGTAGCACTAACCCGGTATTTATTCTTCCACGGGCTTTATCAGAAAAACCCCAGTTGTTAGCTAAGGCGTTTTCTAGTTCAGTAACGCTGGGCGTAGGCCAGTTCTGCACCAATCCAGGCATGCTTATTTATGAAAGTGCTGATGCCGCCCCTGGTTTTATCCAGCAGCTTGAAGAAGAATTTGGACAAACATTGGGAGGCGTAATGCTTACTGGTGATATCCATAAATCATATACAGTGGGCGTTGAAAAACGTAGCGAAATGTCCGGTGTCGAAATACTTGCAAAAGGCAATTACACGGCAGATTTAATTATTGCCTCCCCGGTTTTATTCAAAATAACGAGTGATTTATTAAAAGTTTATCCCGACTTGTCTGAAGAGCTTTTTGGACCAACCAGCGTGGTTGTAGAAGCAAGCGCTAAAAAGGATATCATCGAAATAGCAAAGAACCTTAGCGGGCATTTAACCGCTACAGTACACGGAACCGATAGTGACCTGGTTGAGTATAAAGATTTACTCGATATTTTAGAACAAAAAGTAGGCAGGTTACTCATTAATGGGTTTCCTACAGGTGTTGAAGTTTGTAGCGCTATGGTTCATGGAGGGCCATTCCCCGCTACAACAGACCAAAAAACAACATCAGTAGGCACAGCTGCAATTTTCAGGTTTACGCGGCCGGTATGTTACCAGAATATGCCTGATCAACTATTACCAAATGAATTAAAAAATGCAAACCCGTTAAAAATCTGGCGACTGGTAAACGGCAATCTAAATAAGGATTAATAATTAACATAGTATATTCTAGATATGAAATCATATAGAAGTTCGACCTGGTTTGGGAAAAAAGATAAAATGGGCCTCATCTATCGCAGTTGGATGAAAAACCAGGGCATGCCCGAAGACATGTTTGATGGCAGACCGGTAATAGGGATTTGTAATACGTGGTCTGAACTAACACCTTGCAATGCCCATCTGCGTGATATTGCCGAAAGTGTTCGTCGCGGGGTATTGGAGGCTGGTGGATTTCCGCTTGAATTCCCCATCATGTCATTGGGAGAAACGCTCATGAAACCCACCGCCATGTTGTTCCGTAATCTCGCCAGTATGGATGCAGAAGAATCAATAAGAGGTAACCCTATTGATGGTGTAGTACTACTTACGGGCTGCGATAAAACTACGCCTTCTACACTAATGGGAGCGGCAAGTGTAGATCTGCCAACGATTGTGGTTCCTGGCGGCCCCATGTTAAACGGAAAATATCACGGACATGATATAGGTTCAGGAACAAGTGTATGGAAGCTGACAGAGGAACTAAAGAAAGGCGAAATTACTTATGATGAATATGCAGAAGTAGAAAGTTGCATGTCCCGTAGTCCGGGCCACTGTATGACAATGGGAACGGCTTCTACTATGGCTTGCATGGTAGAAGCGTTGGGTATGAGCCTTTCCGGCGGTGCGGCTATACCTGCCGTTGATTCCCGGCGGAAAAGGCTTGCTCAGCTATCGGGAAGGAGAATAGTTGAAATGGTTAAAGAAGACCTGAAAATTTCTAAAATACTAACACGTGATGCGTTTGAAAATGCAATAAAGGTAAATGCTGCAGTAGGAGGTTCCTCAAACTTTATTATTCACCTCACCGCTATTGCAGGGCGTATGGGTGTGGCGCTAAACTTAGACGATTTTGATGATATTGGCAGTAAAATGCCGCTTCTTGTAAATCTTATGCCTTCTGGGAAATTTTTGATGGAGGACTTTTACTATGCTGGCGGTGTACCTGCTGTTTTAAAACAAATGCAATCTGTTTTAAAAATGGATACCCTAACGGTAAGCGGGAAAACGCATGCCGAGAACATTGCTGGTGGAGGAATAAATTATAATAAGGAAGTTATTTATGAATTTGAGCAGCCAATCATTCAGGAAGCCGGAATTACCGTACTAAAAGGTAATCTTGCCGTTAACGGTGCCGTTATAAAACCATCTGCAGCTACGCCCGGTTTGATGCAGCACCGAGGTAGGGCAGTAGTGTTTGAAGACATTGAGGATTACCATGCGAGGGTAGATGACCCTGATCTGGATATCGATGAAACTTGTGTAATGGTCTTGAAAACGGTTGGTCCGGTCGGCTATCCAGGTATGCCTGAGGTGGGTAACATGACATTACCAAAAAAGCTGCTTGACAAGGGCGTAACAGATATGGTAAGGATATCGGACGGCAGGATGAGTGGTACGGCATATGGTACAGTTATACTGCACGTATCGCCAGAGTCTGCTATTGGTGGTAATTTAGCGCTTGTAGAAAACGGAGATATCATTGAGCTGGATGTAGCCAATAAACGTATCCACCTTGAAGTGAGTGATGAAGCGTTAGCCCTGAGGCGAAGCAATTGGGTACAGCCAACTCCTCTTGCAACACGTGGCTATGTAAACTTATATATCAAACATGTTCAGCAGGCAGATAAAGGTGCTGATCTGGACTTTTTAATAGGCGGGTCGGGTTCAGCCGTAACCAGAGACTCCCATTAATAGAAACATGGACGTACTGATTCTTTTTGGCTGTATAGTTATACTTGTACTATTAATTGCCTGGGCGAAGGTTAATACTTTTCTGGCATTTTTAATCGTATCTGTAACGGCTGCCTTATTGTTGGGTATGCCCGCCGCTCATATTCCGCAAACTATTAATAAAGGATTAGGAGATACATTAGGCGCTCTGGCAATCATCATTGTTTTAGGCGCCATGCTCGGAAAACTCGTTGCTTCCAGTGGTGCCGCTCAAAAAATAGCCACGGTATTAAAAAACACATTCGGCTATAAATCCGTAACCTGGGCCATGTCTTTAACAGGTTTTATAGTGGGCATTCCATTATTTTATAATGTTGGGTTTGTATTGCTTATTCCAATTATTTTTTCGGTAGCCTATAACTATAAGTTACCCCTGGTATATGTAGGATTGCCTATGCTTGCATCGCTGTCGGTAATGCATGGTTTTTTGCCTCCTCATCCATCGCCCATGGCTTTAGTCAATCAGTTTAATGCAGATTTGGTTAAGACCTTTATTTATGGTTTAATCGTGGCCATACCTGCTATAATTATTGCAGGCCCTCTTTTCGCAAAAGCATTAATAAATATGCAATCTAGCCCAACAGTTACCTTGCAGGCCGATGAACTGCCCGATAATGAATTGCCGGGGATAACAAATAGTGTGGTTTCTGCATTGTTACCTGTACTTATAATTTTGGCTACCACGTTAATAACCAGAATATGTAGTGACAATACGGCTGTAGTAAATCTTGCCAGATTTATCGGTGATCCAGCTATTGCCATGATATTAACCATTTGTATTGCAACATTTACACTTGGGATCAGGTCAGGTAAAAAGCTGATTGACATTATGGTAATTTTTGTTGATGCAACAAAAGATATAGCGATGATCCTTTTAATAATCGGTAGCGCAGGCATTTTGAAACAAGTATTTGTAGAAACAGGGGTGAGCAACAGCCTTGCTGCTATTTTGCAAGGGTTGACCCTACCACCTTTATTATTGGCCTGGTTAATAACGGCTGTGTTAAGGCTTTGCCTGGGTTCGGCTACCGTAGCCGGCCTTACCGCTGCTGGTATCGTTTATCCGCTTGTTGGGCCTCATGGTGCCGATCCAAATTTAATGGTGCTCGCTGTTGGATCTGGAAGCCTGTTTTGTTCTCATGTAAATGACTCCTCTTTCTGGCTATTCAAAGAGTATTTAGGATTATCTATCAAACAAACATTTTTGTCCTGGTCGTTGATGGAAACACTGGTTTCAGTTATCGGACTTATCGGAATACTGCTCATGAACCAGGTACTGTTTAAATAGATCATAATCATCACCTTTAATAAAATCGTTTTTAATCTTCCTTACTCGTGTAAAATCTTCCGTATTCAATGTGTCAGCTTAATTGGTGCTCGTTGCTATGATTGGAAAATCAGCATATAGCTTAGATCGTTTCTTCCCAGTCCCTAGGACTGCCTTTATCAAGCACCCGTTCGATAACGGTTTAGCTTTTTATTAATTGTTGACATGATAATCCGTCGCAAGATCTTTTAAAATTCCTATTAATAAGCGTGCCGATTTTTTTCGATAAGAACCCGCCGGCCAGGTTACAGTAGCAAGCCTGTTCATTCCTTCTCCGGTTATCTTAATGGCTTTTAAAGAAGGGTAATTAAATATAGATGATCCCATCAAGATCGTTGCCCAGCGGCCGCTGCTGACCAATTGCAAAAGCGCATTAATATCATTTACTTCCATTTTGATATCGAGGGATAAATCGTGTTTGTCCAATAATCCATCAAGATAATTACGAATGCTATAGCCACCGGAAGGCAAAAGCAATGGCAGGCTTTCCAGATGCTTGATGTTGATTTGTTTCCGCAATGCTATTGGATGACTTTGGTGCACAATAAGTGCAAGGCATGAAGAAAACAGTGGCTCTGTATTATAGCTTCCGGCTTTCTCCTCCTGGGAAAAAGATAACATCAGGTCAAGGCGGCCCTGTTCAAGTTTGCTTAATAAATCCTGCGTTGTGCCAAACCCTATTTGTAAATGGATATTCGGATAGCTGTTGGAAAAGTCGAGTATCGCTTTGGTTAATAAGTCTGTGAGGCCATAGGTAACCCCGATGGTTAGGGTTCCAATATCAAGGTTCATCAGATCCTTCAACATACTTTTTCCATCCTCGGCATCCTTTACCGTTTTTATGGCAAAGGGCAGGAAAGTTTTTCCAGCTTCCGTTAGACGTACCCTTTTTGCAATACGGTCGAACAGTGGGATGCCCAGTTCGTCTTCGAGTTGTTTGATTTGTTGCGACAAGGTGCTTTGAGTGATAAACAGTCCATTAGCGGCCTCGGTAAAGTTTTGTAATTCAGCGGCCTTAATAAAGTACTTGAGTTGGCGTAGTTCCATATCCAAATATAATGAGTAAATCGGTTTTAACGATCAACTTCATCGAAAATAAGCGTTTAGACGATAATAAATTTATCTTGACCTTTGAACTGTTAAACTAAAAAAAAATATGGAAATCAAACAAACCTCCGAAAACGCGCTTTCACATTCTGTTGTAAAAGCAGTCATTAACGCGCCAATTGAAATGGTAAATATCGCCGATTGGCTATTTAACCTTCCTGATGCAGAATATCAAAAATGTTCTATCGCCCACATTGCGGCTGGCTTTACCCGTACGATTGAAGGAGAGCCTATGTCTATCAACGTGGAAACCATTGGAAACGCACTAATCATTCAGCACTATGTGGCCACCGAATACAGGGCCGATTATTGCCGCATGCTATCGGTATCTGATTCGATAACAGCAAATGGCAGAACTAAAGTACAGGTACTTTGGGAACTGAAAGTTACCAAACTGGATAATAACAGCTGTGAGTACACCAATGAAATTCATGCCACCGCAACGCCTGAGTTCTTTGAATTTATGAAAGCGCACAATATCACACTAGACCAAGCTGCCCACGACCGTCAAGTAGCATCTGACGCACATAATCATGAAGAAACTCCTCTTTTTGCCAAAAGCATTGAAAAGAAAGCGCTTACTGGAAATTACGGTATTTAATCAAACTCCAATTGTAATGAAAAGTAATTTAATCAGGCTGGCTAAGATGCCGGAGGGAATACCACAAGCAGATGATTTCAAATTCGAGACAGAAGAGCTTCGCCCATTAAAAGAAGGTGATATCGAACTTAGGCCAATCTTTATTTCAGTTGACCCATATCTTAGGGTAGCTATGGCCGGTGGACATCCGCCAGCGATTAATGTTGGAGATATCATCTTTTCGCGCGGTATCGCCGAGGTTATCAGTTCGGAGCACAAAGATTTCAAACCGGGTGATGTAGTAATGGGCTATATGCAATGGCGAGACCGGATGGTATGCAACGGCAACGACTTTAGCGTGATCAAGGAGCATAGCCTTCCGTTAAGTGCCTATCTGGGTGTATTAGGATCTACAGGCCTGTCTGCCTATTTTGCGTTAAGTGAAATAGGTAAGCCCAAATCGGGGGAAACGTTAGTGGTTTCAGGCGCTGCAGGCGCAGTAGGCAGCATCGCGGGTCAGATAGGGAAGATATTTGGCTGCAAGGTTATCGGTATTACAGGGAGTGACGAGAAAACAGATTTTATCGTATCTGGTTTAGGAATGGATGCCGCAATTAACTATAAAAGCAATGCCAACATTGGACAGACATTGGATGACCTGTGCCCCGAAGGAGTTGACATCTATTTTGATAACGTGGGTGGCGTTGCTTCGGATGAAGTGATTAGCCGCATGAACGATTACGGCAGAGTGGTCGTATGTGGTTCCATTGACAGTTATAATAATAAGGAGGCCGCCGTCAGTGGATTAAGCTTACTACCCCTGATTGTTTATAAAAAATTATTGATGCAGGGATTTTTAATCGGCGACTATAAACAGCGTTTTCCGGATGGCAGAAAGCAATTGGAACAGTGGATAAACGAAGGCAAGCTTCATTACAGGGAAACCATAATGAAAGGATTTGATAAATTGCCTGAAGCTTTCATCGGCCTTTTCTCAGGAAACAATGAGGGTAAAATGCTCGTTGAAGTTTAAGCGGTATATTAAGCGCTGTTTTCGTAAACAAAAGCCTCCGGTTTTAAACTGAAGGCTTTTGTTGTTATACTACTTGTAAACTAAAAAAACTTGAATACACGCTAACTCAATGGGGCGAAGGCTAGGGGCTATCTTTACAAAGATGCTTAATGGAAAAAACGTCTGAAATCTAAGGGCGACGTTTAAATAGTTTACAAAAGGATAGGGGATGTTCAAATCCTAATTCATAGGCTATTTCACTTATCGAAGCCTGATTTGTCGATAACTGTTGCTTTGCCTTTTTGATCAGGTGTTTATGAATGTGCTGTTGTGCATTTTGCCCAGTAAGTGATTACAGCATATGGTCTTATCCGTCTATAACTTTACAGTTTCAGTGAAATATGCACTTTATGAAAATTTACAATCCACTATAGGCCATTGATTCAAACAGAAAAGTTTGGACTTCAAATAATGTTTTGATACTTTAGGACTATTCTAACCAAATTTTGTAACAGATGTCGTCCGCCCGCTTGTATCGTGTAATTAATTTCTTTAGTAGTATCATTTACAATAGAATTATACGCATACCTGCGTTGTTCACATTAATTTGCTTCGCTCAAACGACCCAGGCGCAGCACCCTGTACAAATTCAGGATAATTCACCACAAACACTGCTTTCGTTCGGTCAGATTGATATTTTGGAAGACCCTAAAGCTACATTGAATATTAGCCAGATAATAAGTAGAAAATTTCAGCATAAATTCCGTTCAAATACACTTAGAATTCCTAAAAATGATAATCCAGGATCAGCTTACTGGTATCGATTTAAAATCAGGCATAATCAGGAGAGCTCAAAACAATGGATACTTGAGTTTTTTGATCAGTCAATAAGTGAGTTAACATTATTTACACCTGATGGATCGGGGAACTACAAGGCAAATTATTATGGGACCAATTATAATTTCTCGAAAAGAGGATATGACCACAAAAATTTTATATATGATTTAAACAATCACACCGATCAGACCTTTACTTATTATCTCCGTATCAAATCACCACATTCGGTAAGTACCATTATTGTTCTGCGGGATCTGAAATGGTTTGTCAGCTACGCTTTGGGAGAGTATTTGTTATTTGGACTTTTCTATGGGATGATTGCTGTATTTTGCCTTTACAACCTTTTGATGTACTTTGCTGTAAAGGGTAAACAGTATTTATTTTATGTGGTGTACAACTTTAGTATCGGTATGTATGAAATGTGTAACGATGGTATTGCTTTTCAATACCTGTGGCCAACAAATCCGCATATCAATATATATGGATTTGGCGTTTCGCTTTTTTTGAGCAGCATTTTCGGTCTATTATTTACCAGTAAGTTTTTATACCTGCGCTCAAAATCCCCATTTTTTTATAAGCTGGTGGTGCTTACCATTCTGTTAAGAAGTATCTTCTTTATCGCTTGCCTGATTCATACACCGCTATTTAATTTCAAAGTCATCGAATTTATTCCCCTCCTGGTTGCATTCAGCGCCGGAATTTCCGTACTCTCATCTGGCTATCGGCCAGCGAGCTTTTTAGTATTTGGTTATGGATTTCTGGTTGCAGGTTTTGTGCTCAAAATTTTACTGCTTTTGAAATGGATTCCTTATAGTACCCTTACCTATTACAGTCTAAGTATCTGTTTTGTGATCGAAATGATATTGGTTTCATTCGCAATAGGTAATGCGATACGTACACTCCGAAAGAAAAAAAGTAGTGTACAAAAAAGAATTATTGAACAGCTTAGAATAAATGAAAACTTAAACCAAACCCTAAATGAGCAACTGCAGGTGCTTGTCGATGAACGTACCCAGGAAATTCAGCAGAAGACCTTAACCATTGAAAAACAAAATGCAGAGATCTCGGTGATGAACCGTTTGCTGAAAAAAGATATTTCTGAACTCCATCTTAATATAGAGAAAGTTACACGTGCAAGAGTTATGCAAAAGGGGTTGGATTTTGAAGAATTCAGTAGGATATATCCAGATAAGGATAGTTGTTTCAGATACCTTTCCGAATTGAAATGGAGTCATGGATATGCCTGCAGGAGGTGTCAAAACACGCAACACTCTCCAGGTCAAACCTCATTCAGCAGAAGATGTACCAAGTGTGGTTATGATGAGTCGGCAATTGCCCACACCATCCTCCAAAATTCAAAGATACCCATAAACAAGGCATTGTATATGTTTATTCTGATCTATACCTCTAAGGGTACCATGTCTTCCTATAAGTTATCCGAGATTTTAAACATTCGTCAAAGCACCTGCTGGACCTATAATTCAAAAATGCAAAAGCTTTTGATTGATAAAAAAGCTTTGCTTAAGAAAAATTCGGATGGGGATTGGGGAAAGCTGCTTTTGGATCCATCAATTGTGTAATCATCCTGATTGCTACAGCAGGCAGCATACCATCCAACCTCTAATGGCGTTTAAGCTAATACATTCGAATCACAAAATTATTTCTTCTCCACTCCGAAGTTAAAGACCGTATTACATATCTAAAAACGCACCGATATAAATTTGACAGCTTTAACATTTTGCTTAAAATGAAATAAGTTTACTTAGCCTAAGCGGTCTGAATGTGTTCATTTATCGCTATCACCTAAATACGATATCGGATAGTGTGTTTTTCGCCACAATTTCAACCTTATTCCTCATGCGGTATGTAAATTTTAATTTATAATCAAAAGTCAAATGAGCCGGTTATGCTTATTTATCAGCGTGATTGATACAGCATCTGCTTTCCAAAAGCCGTATAGAATTCATTCCCCTGAAAAAAAAATAACGGATAAAGGATGTTGCTCAGCCGTATTAATCAAAAATAAGCATACTTGAAATGGAAACGATGGAGTGCATTTATTAAGCGATACAATTGTTGCTATACCGTATTATTAATTTTCATAACTATCTATTTTATAGATAGTTATGAATTATTTTTGTTTGGAAAATGAAATATTTAGAATAGGTTTGTATCATCTAATTATTCTAAACCAAATATAAAATGAGAAAAACCATTACCTTATTAATTGCATTGGTTGGCTTTGTATTTACGCTGTGTTTTGGACAAAGCATAGCTGTGAAGGGAACCATTAAAGATAAAACCGGGGTAGGCATGCCAGGCATTTCGGTTAAAGTGAAGAATGCTCAAACTGCTGTATCGTCAGGAGCTGACGGAAGCTTTTTAATATCTGTTCCGCCTAATGCAACGCTTGTTTTTTCTGCTGTGGGATTCACCACGCAAGAGATTTTAGTTGGCCAGAGAACAAGCATTTCTGTTACCTTGACTGAAGAATCCAGAAACCTAACAGATGTTGTCGTAATAGGCTATGGTACCACAACAAAACGTGATGCTACCGGCGCCATTTCCAGCGTAAAAGCAACACAGCTTGAAAATGAAAATCCACAAAGTATAGCAGATGTGCTAAAAGGTAATATTCCGGGCCTCTCGGTTGGACTGAGTTCAAGTGCTAAGGGTGGTGGTGACTTACTTGTAAGGGGGAAGTCCACCTTAAGTGCAGGAACCTCACCACTTATCGTATTAGACGGGGTAATTTACAATGGGCAGCTCGCGGATATCAATCCTAATGATATTGATGGAATAGACGTTTTAAAAGATGCAAGTTCACTTGCGGTTTATGGAGCTAAAGCTGCAACTGGGGTTATTGCGATAACAACTAAAAAGGGCAGAGGTGAATCTCCAACGATCACTTTTAATACCAATGTTGGTCTTGCTCAGGTAGCTAAAAACATGCGGCCTTACCAGGATGAAGCATTTTTGGCATGGAGAGGAGATGTGTTGCGGAGCGGCGCCACAACCCCAGATTACTTGTATACCGATCCTAGAAATCTTCCTCAAGGCGTTGATCTCACCCAATGGTTGAATGGGCAAACCGGCGATCCGGTTGATTTATGGCTCAACAGACTTGGCCTGGTTGCAAATGAGAAGGCAAATTACCTGGCCGGAAAAACGACCAACTGGTATGATGATATCTTTAGAACTGGTTTCCGTCAGGATCATACCCTTTCTTTAAGCGGTAAGAAGCAGGAAATTACCTACTATATGTCTTTAAACTATCAGAAAAACCAGAATGTTATAGAAGGTGGTGACTATACCGCAATCAGGGGAAGGATAAATCTTGAAGGCGAAGCAGCCAAATGGCTAACCTTGGGCATGAACGTCCAATTCGCCGATCGAGATGAAGCCAGAACAGGAGATGGATCAACTGAGGCAGACTGGACGCAGATATTAAACTTGTCGCCTTACGGAGATAAATACCTTCCAAACGGGCAATTGAGGCGCATTCCTACAGATGATAGCGGTTTAAATGCCAGAAACCCTTTTCTAAGCATGACATACAATGAACGCATGAATAAGCAGAATACAATTTTTGCAAGCGTTTATGGACGTGTAAAATTGCCTTTCGGAATCACCTATCAGCTGAATTTCAGTCCAGGTCTGGATTTCTATAGAACTTTCGATTACCGATCTTCCAGAAACCCGGATGTAGTAACTCCCGGGGGAT
Source organism: Pedobacter sp. R-06 (assembly GCF_049913135.1). Taxonomy (NCBI): domain Bacteria; kingdom Pseudomonadati; phylum Bacteroidota; class Sphingobacteriia; order Sphingobacteriales; family Sphingobacteriaceae; genus Pedobacter; species Pedobacter sp. R-06. The sequence goes on from NZ_CP183977.1 coordinate 2,448,330, forward strand.
CTGCAACACGAGCCAACGAAACCCGGTACAACTGGCAGGTAGATAATTTACTTAAATGGAACAAAACCTTTGCCAATATTCACAACCTGGATGTAACACTATTGGCAAATGCTGAAAAATACCAGACCTGGTGGACGCAAGCTTCAAATGAAGGCTTCGTTCCCAGTGATGTACTAAGTTATCATAATCTTTCGAGCGGTATCAAACCTGTAACAAATAGCGAAGATAAGGTATATACAGGAGATGCATTGATGGCAAGGATAAATTATAGTTTATTGAGTCGTTATATATTAACCCTTTCGGTTCGTAGAGATGGTTATTCCGTCTTTGGCGTAAACTTCAAACGCGCTACATTCCCAGCAGCAGCATTAGCATGGGTATTTACAGATGAAGCGTTCATGAAAAATCAGAAATGGTTAGGTTACGGGAAGCTTCGTCTGTCTTATGGTATTAATGGTAACCGTGATTTACGTAACCCCGATAATGGAACTGTTGATCCCTATGCTGCACTTGCTCAGTTAACGAGTGGTAAATACCAAACCGTAAACGGTAGTGGTGCTGCCTCAGATGTGAACACCGTTCAAATTGGAGCAAAAATGGCAAATTCAGATTTAAAGTGGGAAGAAACTACCGCGATGAATGCCGGTTTGGATTTTTCAATTTTCAACGATCGCATTAGCGGCTCTATTGATGTCTATAACAAGAAAACGAGTGATTTACTAGTTAGACAGACACTGCCGAATGTTAGCGGCTATTCTAATGTTTATTCAAACCTTGCCCGTATCAATAATCGTGGAGGAGAACTAAACTTGAATAGTAAAAATCTTGTTAATGGACCTGTTAAATGGAATACCAATTTCAATTTTTCCTTCAACAGAAATAAAATTGTTGCACTTGCCTTGCCGACAGACGACCCTGGAAATGGATGGTTTATTGGTAAAGATATCGACATAATATGGGATTATAACGTTCAGGGCGTATGGCAGCAAAGTGAATTGGCCGAAGCCGCCAAATTTACAAAGGCAGCCATTAAACCAGGCGATTTTAAGCTTGAAGATGTTGACGGAGATTATGCCTATTCTGATAAGGACAAAAAGTTTTTAGGTTACCGTACACCGCGCTACTTCTTTGCGATGAGAAATGAATTCAATATCTTCAGAAATTTTGATTTTTCGTTTCAATTACTTGCCAACTGGGGGCAGCTTAAACAATACAATTCAGCAAAAAACCAGCCTGGTAGTGTAGGATTTGCCCGTTCATCATCGTATGTTTTACCATATTGGACGCCCGAAAATCCAATAAACGATTACGCAAGACTAAATTCCGGTTCGAGCGGAACAAGCTATAATGTGTACTGGGATAACTCTTTCATCCGCTTAAACACCGTAGCCGTATCTTATTCGGTACCATCAAATTTGCTTACTAAGCTTCGTGTAAAAAGCGCTAAAATTTATGCCAATGTAAATAATGCAGGCTATTATGCACCAACATGGACATTTTGGGACCCGCAAAATAATGGTCCAACACCAAGATACTACACTTTAGGTCTTAATGTTAATTTATAACTTAAATGAAAATGAAAAAACTAAATCAAAATATATTCATCCTACTTGCTTTCGCTGCATTACTGAACTTTTCGGGGTGTAAAAAAGCATTTCTGGATTCAGAACAACTATCGGCTTATGCACCAGAAAATCTAAATAATCTTACCGCGATGAAAGCCGCACTTAATGGTCTTGGGTTGGCAACGCGAAGAGAGTTTTTTGGCGATTCTGCTCCATTATTAACGGAATCAATTTTTTCAGATGTTGCTGTGGATGGAACAACCGATAAAAACACACCCGCTCAGGATTTAATTTCCAGGATCACTCCGGATGCCAATCTTAATAGCGATGACTTCAACAAAATAGGCTGGTACTGGGATAATGAATTTGTTGCAGTTCGGCAGGCTAACACAATCATTTCAAACATTGATAAGCCAACATATGCGTCTGAAGCTGAAAAAAATCTGATTTTAGGATCGGCATATTTTTACCGGGCTTATTATTACTACAGACTTGTTCATCAGTTCGGTGATGTACCATTGCTTTTAAATGATTTGGAATTTCCAAAAGCAGATTTTTATTCCACAAAAAGAGAAGTAATCCTTAGCAAAATGAAAACAGATCTTGAATTTGCCCAAACCTGGGTTACCGACGGGGGCAATAAGGGAGATGTAACCAAAGGTGCTGTTAGCCATTTGCTAACTAAAGTAAATCTGGCACTTGGTAAATTTGATGATGCAATTGCTTCAGCTTCTAATGTAATTTCTGGTGGAAAATATGGTATGATGACCACGCGCTTTGGAAGCACCGCTTCTGATTTGACAAAAAATGTAATCTGGGATTTGCACCGAATGGATAATAAATCACTCACTAACAATAGAGAAGCATTATTTTTAGTGATTGATAGAGAAGCTTTTGCTGGTTTTACAGCCTTGGGTTCACAACTGATGAGAAACACCGTTCCCGCCTGGCATTTTGCAAACGTAAAAACACCATCAGGAGCGACCGCAATTGTTGATTTGGTAACCGCAGAAATTCCACTGACCAGAATGTACGGCAGAGGAATTGGCCGCTACCGAGGGACGCCTTACAGCACAAAATACATTTGGACGGATAATACCGATTATCGACACGCAAAAGGCATGTGGATGGATATGACAGATTTAGTGTACAATAACCCGGCATTGAAAACCTCAACTAATGCTGCGGATAGAGCCTTATATGGTCAGCCTCTGCAAATGTACTCGGATGCAAATATCAAACAACGTTTTACAAATGGTGCACTTGATACCATTCGTCACTGGTTTGGATGGCCACATTATAAAGTTTTCATCAATTCGACCAATGCTTTAGCAAATGACCCATATTGGACACCACCCCGCGGAACAAATACTGATTGGTACGTATTCCGTTTGGCAGAAACCTATCTACTTAGGGCAGAAGCTTATTATTGGAAAGGCGAACTTGGATTGGCTATGGCTGACTTAAACGTAGTGAGAAGCCGAGCTAATGCAACGCTGTTAACAAATGCCGCACAAATAACAATAGGAACCATTTTGGATGAGCGTGCCCGTGAATTATTTTGGGAAGAGCCTCGTAAAACAGAACTTACCCGTATTGCATATATTTTTGCACAAACAGGTAAGCCGGCTTATAACGGTAAGAGTTATAGCCTTGCTACTTTTTCTGATAATAATTTTATGTACGACAGGATTATAGAAAAAAATGATTTTTATAAAAACCAGGTACCAACATTACAAGGTGTAAACTACAAAATTGCACCCTACCACGTTTTATGGCCTGTTCCGGCAAGTGCACAACGGTTTAACACTGAAGGCAGGATTAACCAGAATAAGGGCTATGCAGGATATGATCAGAATGTACCCGCATTGGATAAGTTACCTTAATAGAAGATAAAGGCCGTGTGAGAATACATGGTTTTGGTTAGAATGGGCAGTCCCTTAAGCAAGGGCTGCTTTTTTCCTGATCCGGACGAAATCAAAACATTTTAAGTACATATATAAATTAATAAGTAACTAAAGCAAAACAATGTACCCTGCTGTCCAGGACAGCAGCGCACGAACAAGAAATATCTAACCAGATTTAAACCTAAACTAAAATTACAATGAGTGTTAAAATTATAATATCCAAATTAACTGGTGTTGCCATGTTAATTTTTTTCAGCGTTATTCTAGGCTGCTCGAAAGATTCTTCAGAAGCAAAACAGGACATTGTCCACAAGGAAAAACTTTTGGTAAATAAAAGTATGGCAGTGGCTGCCGCTCAAGCTTATCCAAGCAACATCAATACCAGTTTTAATCACCCCGATGGTTCATATTCTTACAGTGAAGCAAGTAGCGATTTCGGCATGGCTGCCCTGACAGGCTGGAATGAAGACCGTGCCTACATATCAGGTGGGTGGGCCAGGGCAACCTTGGCTCCAAACTCCGTGTCCAACGGACTTATCGCCGGTGCAGACCTATCTGATGGTTCTGCATATGAGGCAACGTTTAAGGTTCGTTTTCATAGTCAGTTCGATTGGAGTAGGGGAGGAAAGGTAGGTTTTGGCTTTCTTATAGGGGAAGGCAATACGGGCTGTGATATTGCTACCGATGGAAATGGAGGAAGTCTGCGATTAATGTGGTATAATAATGGTAGCAGGGTCTATTTTCAACCTTATGTTTATCATAGAGATATGGCTGGTCCCTGTGGAGATACCTTTGGAAGATCTTATCCGACAAGCGGAAGCCTTGTCAAAGGAAATACCTATACGGTACATCTTTATGTGAAAAGTAATACCGGGTCTACTAAAAATGGCTGGGTACAGGTACTTATAAATGGTGAAACAGTATTAGATCAGTCTATTCGCTGGACGACAAACGATGCGCAGCGCCTAATCAAGCGACTATCCTTCCATAATTTCAGGGGTGGAAAGGATGTTGCTGTCTGGGGTTCCAGTCAGACCAGTTACATTTACTTTGATGATTTAGTAGTAAACAAAATTCAATAGCATTTAGATGGTGAAGCTTGATCACCATCTAAATCTTTTAAAACAATAAGTTAGATAAATACCACTACCAGAAAGAAATTCAGCACAGCCAATTAATAATTAGATATGACCGGCAATAACGGAAGTTGATTTTCGATGATTTAACGATAAGTTTCAGCAGAGCAGATTCCATTGAGCTTTTGTGAAAAATAGCAAGAATGAATTGCGTAAGCCACTGCCCTAACTGAATGGCCAGTGCTTTATCGTGGGTACATTTTTTTGTAAATAAATTTTTAGTGGTATTGTTTCTTTAATTATCAACTTTGACCAAACGGAAAAGGAATTATGACTATTTTAAAGCAATTGAGGGAAAACTTATATTAAATGCTATTCAGTTAAGAAAGTTTATTAGCAAATTTAAGCCTTGTGGAACCCAATTGATTGTATGGTTTTGCATTAGCAACAAGCAAAAAATAATTCGTTTATTAATTATATATGAAAAAAATAGCCAGATATCTTGTTGTCCTCAGTTTCTTTCTGTCATCCGATATAGCATTTGCACAAAAAACAATGCGGCTAAATGCTGGCTGGGAATTTCTTAAACATGATTTAGGAGGTATATGGGAAGCTGTCCGTCCCATCGGTTTAGGAAATCCTGAATCCGTTCCATTATGGGAAAATGTGAATTTACCACATTGCGTTAATGCTACAGATGCGGTGGATCCTGATGTGAATTATTATCAGGGACCTGCGTGGTACCGCACTTCACTAAAGATTGAAAATCCTTATCAAAATGGTAGAACCATTTTGCATTTCGAAGGTGCTGGTCAAAAAACAGAGGTTTATGTGTACACGACAAAAGTTGCAATTCATGTAGGCGGTTACGATGAATGGACGGCTGATATTACAGATGCGGTTGCCGCATTTAAAAAAGAGGAAGTTTACCAAAAGCAATTTAAAGGGCAAGTGCCGGTCTCGATCCGTACGGATAATTCAAGAGATTTGGAAATGATTCCCTCGGATCTTTCAGACTTTAATGTTTATGGAGGGATTTACCGCTATTTAAACCTGGTTTATGCCCCACCGCTCTCTGTTGAAAAAATGTTTGCCAAGGCTGAAGTGGACGCGCAGGGAAAATTTGGAAAATTAAATGTGAGCGGAAGATTTTATAATCCTGCAGACCTAGAAAATGCTACTATTCATCTTAAATTGATCGACCCAAAAGGAAAGGTTGTTGCACAGCAGGAAAAAAAACTCAATAATTTAAATGGCGATACTGAGTTATGGAGCTTGCAGATCAATAAGCCGCAATTATGGTCGACAGATAAACCCTTGCAGTATCGTCTGCTTTATGATCTCGTTTCATCCACAGGCAGTTATAAGAGTGAAGAGAAAATAGGTTTTAGAAACATCAATTTTGCAGAGAAAGGCCCTTTCAGTTTAAATGGAAATCGTTTGCTCTTGCGTGGTACCCATCGGCACGAAGACCATGCAGGCGTTGCGGCAGCAATGAGCGAGGAAATGATTCGCACTGAAATGCAGATGATGAAGGATATGGGCGTGAATTTTATCCGACTGGGGCATTATCAGCAATCGAGAATTGTGTTGAACCTCTGTGATAGTTTGGGCATCCTTGTATGGGAAGAAATCCCCTGGTGCCGGGGTGGTTTAGGTGGCGAAACTTATAAAAAACAAGCCAGAAACATGCTTACAAACATGATTGAGCAGCATTATAACCATCCTTCTATCATTATCTGGGGCTTGGGAAATGAAAATGATTGGCCAGGTGATTTTGCTGAATTTGATAAAGAAAAAATCAGAACCTTTATGAAAGAACTTAATGGACTCTCCCATAAACTGGATTTATCCAGGTATACTGCAATCCGGCGATGCGATTTTTGTGCAGATATTGTTGATGTATATTCTCCATCCATCTGGGCGGGTTGGTACCGTGGTGCCTATACCGATTATAAAAAGGTTTCTCAAGATGAATTTGCTAAAGTTAAGCGCTTTTTACATGTAGAATGGGGGGGCGATAGCCATGCCATGCGACATTCAGAAAATCCTGATAAAGCCCTAAGTAAAATTAAAACCGGTGAAAGCGCTGACGAGCGGGCAGGTGACGCTTCATTATTCGGGGGTGCCGCAAGAATATCCAAAGATGGCGATTGGAGTGAATCCTACATCACCAATTTAATTGATTGGCACCTTAAAGAACAGGAAAACATGTCTTGGCTGAGTGGTACGGCCTACTGGCCATTCAAAGATTTTTCAACCCCTGTTCGTCCTGATAATCCGGTGCCTTACATGAACCAGAAGGGTGTTGTTGAAAGAGATTTCACTAAAAAAGAAGCCTATTATGTTTTTCAATCGTATTGGACAGATAAACCGATGGTTCATATCTATGGGCATAGCTGGCCGGTACGCTGGGGTGAGCAGGGAGAGGAAAAAATGGTAAAAGTTTATGCTAACTGTACGCACGCAGAAATATTTTTGAACGGTAAGAGCTTTGGGACAAAGAAAAGAAACAGCCAGGATTTCCCCGCTGCGGGTTTACGTTGGAACCTTCCGTTTCTTAAAGGGGAAAATACAGTTAAGGTCGTAGCTAAAAAAGGTAAGGTTACGGTAAGCGATGAAATAAAATTTATCTATCAAACAGAGAAATGGACTAAAGCCGCTAAAATGACCTTAACCAAAATAAATGAGGAGGCAGATGTTGCAACCTTGGAGGTTAAGCTTTTTGATGAAGCCGGGATACAATGTCTGGATGCAACAAACTGGGTAAATTTTGGATTAACGGGGGATGGAAGATTAATTGATGACTTGGGAACATCTTCCGGTTCGAGAAAAGTGCAGGCTTACAATGGCAGAGCAATTATCAAAGTGAAACTAAACAAAGGCAAAAGTGTAGCTTCTGTAAAATCTGATGACATTCCAACCGTTTTCATAACCATGTAGATGATGAAAAGGATATCAATAATTTTAGTCCAAACTGTTTTTTATCTAGCATTAAGTTCATTTTCTAATACTATTATAGATTTGGAAAATGCACCTGTAGATTTCAAAAGGAAAGCTAGTATTTTGCTTAAAAGGCAAATTTTAAGCCAGGCAAAATGGGCAATGGAACAAGAGCCGATTACCATCACCGCATCATCTTCGCCTAGAAGTGCTGGTGGCAAACATGATTTTTTTTCGGAAGCAGATTACTTCTGGCCCGACCCGAAAAATCCGGATGGACCTTATATCAATCGAGATGGATTAACGAACCCGGATAATTTTGTCGAGCATAGGAAGGCTATGATTCGTTTTAGTAAAATCATCGGTGCATTGGCGTCAGCCTATAAAATAACAGGCAATGAAAGTTATGTAAACCATGCGGTTAAACATTTTCAGGCATGGTTTATCAATCCTGAAACCTTAATGAATCCAAATCTTCTGTTTGCCCAGGCAGTAAAAGGCAGATTTACCGGAAGAAATTATGGTATTATCGATACCATTCACTTAATGGAAGTTGCCCAGGGTGCTTTGGTGATGGAAGACGCAAAGGCATTTGATAAGTCTGTCTCCAGTGGAATTAAAAAATGGTTTACCAGTTATACGTTGTGGCTGAATACTTCCAAACCGGGCATACAGGAAAAGACAGTTAAAAATAATCACGCCACGTGCTGGGCGATGCAAGTGGCATCTTTCGCTAAATTATGTAAAGATGAGCCAACCCTCGATTCGTTGCGCATTAGGTATAAAACAATCTTACTGCCCAATCAAATGGATATAGATGGTAGTTTTCCTTTAGAAATGGCCAGAACGAAACCCTATGGATACTCGATTTTTAACCTTGATGCGATGGTGATGCTTTGCCAGATTTTGTCCATTCCAAATGATGATCTGTGGAATTTTAAAACAGCAGATGGAAAATCGATCCGCAAAGGCCTGGATTATCTTTATCCTTTTATAGCCGAAAAAAATAAATGGCCTCTAAAAGCCGATGTAATGTATTGGGAAAACTGGCCTGTTGCACAACCCTTTTTAATTTTCGGAGCGGTTCAGTTTAATCAGCATGAATGGTATTCCAACTGGGAAAAACTAGACCATGCACCTCAAGTAGAAGAAGTTGTTAGGAATTTACCCATTCGCAATCCTTTAATATGGTTATAAATATGAATTTAAAAAATAAGATAACGTTATGTTGTTTGTTATTGGCTGGCTCAGCAAATGCTCAGAAAGTTAACGTAATGCAGGCTTTTGCAGCAGCAGCAAAACAAACTGACGTTTTGGTTAAAAATGTTGACTCGGCACGTCTGGTTAAACCCAGTCTGGTATCTCCACGAACCGTAGAAAAGGGGCAGTTTAAAATGGTTGCATCGAGAGATTGGACAAGTGGATTTTTTCCGGCAGAACTCTGGTATTTTTATGAATACACAAAAGATAAAAAGTGGCTTGATCTTGCCAAGAAATATACTGCAGATATCAGGAAAGAACAATACAATCGTGGTACCCACGATTTGGGTTTTATGATTTACTGCCCGTTCGGAAATGGCTACCGCCTAACCAAAGATACTGCATACAGAGCAGTCATCATTCAGGCGGCTAAATCGCTTTCCACCCGTTTCAACAAGACTGCCGGAGTGCTAAAATCATGGGATCACAATGGTGATAAATGGAAATATCCGGTAATTATTGATAATATGATGAATCTTGAATTGCTGTTTGAAGCGACCAAAATGACGGGTGATTCATCCTTTTATAAAATTGCTGTGTCCCATGCAGATAATACTATTAAAAATCATTTTCGCTCCGATTTCAGTTCTTATCACGTAGTTGATTATGATACAATCAAGGCAGGGCATATTCTTCAGAAAATAACTGCTCAGGGTTATGCAAACGAATCGGCATGGGCCCGTGGTCAGGCATGGGCTTTATATGGATACACATTATGTTTTAGAGAAACAAAAAACAATAAATACTTATCTCAGGCAGATGGAATTGCAGGTTTTATACTGAATAACAAAATTACACCCGCAGACGGTATTCCGTATTGGGATTACGACGACCCTGGTATTCCAAATGTTTCCCGGGATGCTTCCGCTGCAGCAATCACCGCTTCTGCGCTTTATGAGCTCGCAAAATATAGTGTGAAAGGCAAAAAATATAAAGCCTCAGCTGATAAAATTTTATCTAGCCTCAACCTAAAATATACCAGTAAATTTGGTGATAATTATGGCTTCATTCTCGAGCATAGTACCGGGCATCTTCCCGCAAAATCAGAAATTGATGTGCCCATAAATTATGCTGATTATTATTATCTGGAAGCGCTTTTGAGGAGTAAGTAATATGAGAAAACTATTGGGTTTCGTGGTGTTGCGCTACCAATGACGTAATCCTTTCCTACCAAAGCTTCCATCTTTAAACTGAATTAAGGTTAACAAAATTAGCCCTGCAGTCTGAAAACGTCAAGATGCTCGATAATAGAATGTCCTGTTAATCAAGTGATTATATATAATTCAGTGAGTTCTTTAATTCCAGAATTACTCACCAAATCACACACTTTTAATATGAGATTCGGTGAGTATTTTGGCTTTTCCACCAAAACAAAAAGCATACAATCATTTGATTTGCAAGATTTTACGTAGTTTTGATACTATTTTCTGTGGTCCCGCTAGGATTGGCTCAGCCCGCAATATCCCGAACCCAGGCCAACGCTGCTGTTCGAATCCGAGCCGGAATAAAACAAAAAAACCTCACATTTCTGTGAGGTTTCTTGTGATCCCGCTGGGATTCGAACCCAGGACCACTACATTAAAAGTGTAATGCTCTACCAGCTGAGCTACGGAATCTACTTTGCTTAAAACGTTATCCGTTTCCTTTAAAGTGGTGCAAATATAGGGTTATGAAGCATTTCCTGCAAATAAAAAATGGCCAAATGTGTTAGTGTATTGATTTATAGGCGAATTAATTATTTAGCTTCTCTTTTTTAAACTTAATTGATATTTTTATCGCTCCTAATTTAATATCAATCATGCATAGATTTCTTTCTGCTTTGTTTTTTTTGCCGCTTCTCTTTATACTTTCTTGTCAATCCAACCACGCTAAAGAAGAACAGGATAAACACAAGCAAGATTCTTTAGCTTCATGCGAAAAAAATATGCCAAGCCGTTTTGGTGCAGTAAAAGATTCTTCAAGTTTTGCTTCCAACAACAAAGTAAGTCATGAAGGCATGGTTTTAATTCCGGCAGGCGAGTTTGCCATGGGTGCTTCTGATAAAGAGGGTAGAGATGATGAATACCCACAACATCGGGTTAAAGTTTCTTCCTTCTGGATTGATGCTACCGAAGTAACCAATGCCAGTTTTAAAAAGTTTGTTGATGCAACCGGGTATGTGACTACGGCCGAACGTAAACCAGATTGGGAAGAAATGAAAAAACAGCTTCCGGAAGGTACACCAAAACCGCCCGACAGTGTTTTTGTTGCAGCATCTTTGGTTTTCTACCAGCCTAAAAGTGTTACCTCTTTAAACGATGCATCACAATGGTGGCGTTGGGTTAAAGGCGCCAATTGGAAACACCCTCATGGCCCTGGCAGCGATATTAAAGGAAAAGAAAACTTTCCGGTGGTACATGTATCCTGGGATGATGCCATGGCCTATTGTAAATGGTCGGGTAAACGGTTGCCAACTGAGGCAGAGTGGGAGTACGCCGCGAGAGGTGCTTTGAAAAATGAAAAATATCCATGGGGGAATGAAGATATAGAAAAAGGTAAAGTAAAAGCCAATACCTGGCAGGGAAGCTTTCCGGTTAAAAACACCAATTGGGATGGTTTTAATGGTTTAGCAGCAGTGAAAAAATTTAAACCGAATGGTTATGGACTTTATGATATGGCAGGCAACGTTTGGGAGTGGTGCAGCGATTGGTACCGCCCAGATTATTATAGCAAGCTTTCAGGGTTGAGCACCGATCCTAAAGGTCCGTCGGATAGCTACGATCCTATGGAGCCGACTATACCTAAAAGAGTGGTAAGGGGTGGTTCTTTTATGTGTAATGCCTCTTATTGTAAAGGTTACCGGGTAACTTCGAGAATGAAAACTTCTGTTGATACAGGCTTAGAGCATACCGGTTTTAGGTGCGTAAGCTCCAACTAAAGCCCTTTTCTGTTAAAGTTAAAATTACGCAAACGTTTGACCCTTATTTTATTAAATATTATTGTTTAGTTTGGCCCGAACAAATTAAACCGAACCAAAACTTTATGCAACAAACAACTAAACCTGGTCAAACGCAAGGGCCTAAACCACTTATTATCATTTGTGCCCTATTCTTTATTTTTGGCTTTGTAACCTGGGCAAACGGAACATTAATTCCTTTCTTTAAATTATCTTTCGGCTTATCAAACTTACAGGCATTCTTCGTAACCTTTGCATCGTACATGGCTTACTTCTTTTTAGCACTGCCATCATCGTGGATCCTTAAAAAAGTTGGCTTTAAAAATGGAATTGTTTTAGGCTTGGTTATTTTAGGCCTTGGTTCTTTGATATTTATACCTGCGGCTCAAACCAGGACATTTGGCTTGTTTTTAACCGGAATTTTTGTTCAGGGTGCAGCATTAGCTTTGTTGCAAACCGCATCAAACCCGTACTTAACCATTATAGGTCCTATAGAAAGTGCTGCAAAACGGATCAGTATTGCGGGTATCTGTAATAAATTTGCCGGAATGATTGTGCCTTTGATTATGGGTAGTCTGTTTTTGAAAAATGCTTCAGAAGTAGAGAAACAGATCAAAGCTGCTACCGGCGCTGTTCACGAGCAGTTATTAAATGATGTTTTAGGCCGTGTAAATATGCCTTACATTGTTTTGGCAATCGTTTTCTGTCTTTTTGCCGTTTTTATTAAATTCACCAACCTTCCAGAAGTTGAAGTAGAAGAAGATGTGATCGACGAAAGCAAAGGGGAAGTAGTAAAACATACAAGTATCTTTCAGTTCCCACACTTATTCCTGGGTGCACTTTGTATTTTTGTATATGTAGGCGCAGAGGTTATGGCTGGCGATATTATCGGTATTTATGGTCGCGAGCTAGGTATTAGCGCAGAAATTAGCGGGAAGTTAACCTCTATTACGCTTTTTAGTATGTTAATCGGTTATATTATCGGTATTGTTACGATTCCAAAATACATCTCTCAGCAAAAAGCCCTTAGAATCTGTGCTATTTTAGGCATCATATTTACCGTTTTATCTTTTGCTATTTCCAGTTGGTTCGCGGTGATTTTTGTAGCCTTACTGGGTTTGGCCAATTCATTAATGTGGCCGGCAATTTTCCCACTGGGCATTAGCCACCTGGGTAAATTTACCAAAATCGGTTCGGCGATTATGATTATGGGGATTGCAGGCGGTGCCTTAATGCCTTTATTATATGCTTTCTTAAATGAAAAATTACATATTAACTTTCAGCTGGCCTATCTTTTAACCGTATTACCATGTTACTTGTACATTCTGTATTTTGCTATAAAAGGCCATAAAGCAGGATTGAATTTGAAATAACCAAAACCAAATAAATTTTATGATTAAGCCCGGTCTTTAATTAGATTGGGCTTTCTTTTGTCCTTAATTTTCAGTTATTTTGGCAAAATTATTAAGAGAATATATCATTTGTTATAATTCCGTTCCAAATGTTGTCAGGTTGAGCTTGTCGAAACGCTGAGAGACATTTTAAAAGGTCCTTCGACAGGCTCAGGATGACAATTCTATATTTATGATATATGCTCAAATTACCATACTCATATCTCAATAATGAATAAAGCTATTTTTCTAGACCGTGATGGTGTACTCAATCACGAAATATATGATTACATCTGCCGTGTTGAAGATTTTAAAATCCTGGATTACCAGATTCCGGTATTAAAAAAACTATTTGATGAAGGTTATCTCTTAATTGTAATTACCAACCAGGGCGGTATTGCCTTAAAACGTTATACCGAGCAAGAACTGGCCATTATGCACCAAATGCTCCGCAATGCTTTTGTGGCTAAAGGAGCCGATATTGCAGGTTTTTATTATTGCCCGCACCATCCCACGGTTGGCGGAGAATGCAAGTGCAGAAAACCTGCTTCGGGAATGATTTTAGATGCGATTGACATGTACGATATCGACCCGGCACAATCTGTTATGATCGGCGATAAGCCAAGAGACGTAGAGGCCGCAAATGGGGCAGGAGTAAAGGGCATCCTGATCGAACCTGATGAGCAGATCAGTTATGAGAAGATAAAGGAAGTTCTTAGTCGTGAGTCTTTAGTTTAGTGTCTTTTATCATTTGGGCGTTTTAACACGCTGTACACTATATCTTTTTGGCTGTCCTTCGACTACGATCTCCACAGGAGTCCTTTGGACAGGATGACAGCCAAAAAGGATGCCGTTTCCATCGTTAACGCAGAATCATTTTACAGAATTTCTAAACTGGCAAAAGAACTTTTATTACTGCCACCCAGCCCTGATTGAAATTGCATTCCGGTATTCGATTAATTTATCTTGATCGAAAATTCACCGGAATATAATGGAAAGCAGGACTACAGAAACCTACGAGCACTGTTTCTGCGCTCCAAAAAAAAATCGCAATAACTTACGAGTTTAGAAAGAGAGAAAGCGGATGAATAACTTCGTTAGTCAGAAGCTTATGAAATTCTAATACGCTTTTTCCTACCTCATACTTACGAAATCCTGCCAGGCTCAGCCCATTGAGATTTCGTAAGGTGCCCTGGCCACCTAGCCCTGATTGAAATGGCATTCCGGTATTCGACTAATTTATCTTTATCGAAAATTCACCGGAATATAATGGAAAGCAGGACTACAGAAACCTACGAGCACTGTTCCTGCGCTCCAAAAAAAATCGCAATGACTTACGGGTTTAGAAAGAGAAGAAGCGGATGAATAACTTCGTAAGTCAGCAGCTTCTGGAATTCTAATACGCTTTTCCCTACCTCATACTTACGAAATCCTGCCAGGCTCAGTCCATTGAGATTTCGTAAGGTGCCTATGAAACAAAAAATCCTAAGTTTTGAACCGGAAATCCGACTCAAGACTTAGGACTCTAAAGACTCTCGCCTTTTTAATTCTTATTTTCCAGCAGCTTTAGCGTGGTCGGCTAAAAATGTAGCTAAACCGCTATCTGTTAGTGGGTGTTTTAATAAACCTACAATTGCAGCCAACGGTGCCGTAATTACATCAGCACCTAATTTAGCACAGTTTACAATGTGTAATGGTCCGCGGATTGATGCAGCTAAAATCTGAGTTTCGTAGCCGTAGTTATCAAAAATGGTTCTAATATCTTCGATCAATACTAAACCGTCGCTAGAAATATCATCTAAACGGCCTAAGAACGGAGAAACATAAGTAGCTCCGGCTTTAGCAGCCAATAAAGCCTGTCCGGCAGAGAAAATTAAAGTACAGTTGGTTTTAATTCCTTTTGACGAGAAATATTTAATGGCTTTAACACCATCTTTAATCATCGGAACTTTTACTACGATTTTAGGGTTTAAAGCGGCTAAAGCTTCACCTTCTTTAACAATCTCATCGAAAGTAGTAGCAATAACTTCAGCACTTACGTTATCATCAACAATATCGCAGATCGCTTTGTAGTGGTTGATTACATTTTGTTCGCCAGTAATACCTTCTTTCGCCATTAAGCTAGGGTTGGTGGTTACGCCATCTAAAATGCCAAGATCTTGCGCTTCTTTGATTTGATCAAGATTTGCTGTGTCAATAAAAAATTTCATGGTTATAAATTCTTAAATATTTGAGTTTTTATGGTTGAACCCTGAAGAATTTAGTTCCCCCTTCAGGGGATTAAGGGAAAAGAAAAAAGGGCAAGCACCTTCTATCGCACCGCTACAACCTTCTACCCTTGCTGTGTTCCCACCCTGGGGGAGTTCAAAGGGAGCTGGTCGTAAAAGACTTGCCCGGCCACAAAGGTAGAAAAAGAAGTTGTTACACAAAATGCATTTTTGTATTTTTTTTCTCTTTTAGGCTATGTAGCTGATTAGTAAATTAATAAAATTGAAATGTGTATTTTTAGATTACAGCAGGAAATACAGGATAAACAATTTTTTAGATATACTATTCGTATATGAATTAAATATTCACAAATAAATCATGTAATTAAAACGATTTATGACGGAATTTAGTAGAAAAAGCGCATTTATTGTATAATATTATCATTATAAATTTGGCAAATATTTATTGATATCATTATCATTTTTTTAATCTAAAAGCTTTAAATTACTTAAGAACTAAAATTTTTCTAAAAATCGTGTCAACTCTGTAATTTAAAATTTGTTTTTCGTATCTTAGTGTTTCCTATACACTAACAACTAACGAGCAAAGAATGGAACCAAACAGTGGATTGTACGATGCGCAATTTGAACACGATGCCTGCGGTATTGGGTTCGTTGCACATGTGAAAGGGCGAAAATCGCATCAAATCATCTCTGATGCACTTACTATTTTAGAGAATCTAGATCATAGGGGGGCATGTGGAGCAGAACCAAATACAGGCGATGGTGCAGGTATTATGATTCAGATTCCTCACGAATTTTTTTACGACGAATGTTTAAAAGCTGGCTTTAGCCTACCTGAAACCAATAATTATGGTGTAGGTATGTTATTTATGCCAAAAGATATCAGATCGAGAGAAGAGTGCAGAGAATTGATTTACCGTGCCGCCGAAAAATTAGGCCTGGAAATTTTAGGTTTTAGAAAAGTTGATGTTGATACAACAGATATCGGCAATATGGCCCTTTCTGTTGAACCAGAAATTGAGCAGGTATTTATTGCTCGTCCTTATGCAGTAGCGCCGGGGGCAGATTTCGAACGTAAACTTTATATTTTTAAAAATTACCTGATTAAACTGATCGTAAACACTGTTCATGGTGGTAAAGATTTTTATATTGTTTCGCTTTCTGCGCAAACCATTATATATAAGGGTCAGCTTACTTCTTTACAGGTACGTACATACTTCACCGACCTGACCGATAAGCGCATGGTTTCTGCTTTAGGTTTAGTCCACTCACGTTTTGCAACCAATACTTTCCCTTCGTGGAGATTGGCCCAGCCATTCCGCTTTATTGCACATAACGGTGAGATCAACACTTTACAGGGAAATTTAAACTGGTTTAGGGCAGGCGTTAAGTCTTTTGCTTCGGCTTACTTTACACCGGAAGAATTAGATATGTTATTGCCTGTAATTGACGAAACCAATTCAGATTCAGGCTGTTTAGATAATGTTATTGAACTGTTACTTCACTCAGGAAGAACCCTGCCTCATGTATTGATGATGTTGGTGCCGGAAGCCTGGGATGGTAACGAAGATATGGATCCGGTTAAGAGGGCATTCTACGAATTTCATGCTACTTTAATGGAGCCATGGGATGGACCTGCAGCTATTGCTTTTACCGACGGTAAATTAATAGGTGCTACTTTAGACCGTAATGGTCTTCGTCCTTCACGTTATGCCATTACCTCTGATGACCGTGTAATTATGGGTTCTGAGGCCGGCGCATTAGCTATCGACCAAAGTACTGTAATCGAAAAAGGCCGTTTAACGCCAGGCAAAATGTTCGTGGTGGATATGGAGCAGGGTAGAATTATCAGTGATAACGAAATTAAAGAAGAAGTTTGCGGTAAAAGCCCTTATGCCGATTGGATTAATCAATACCAGATCCGTTTAGAGGAATTGCCTGAGCCACGTGTAATGTTCACCGGCTTATCTACAGAGTCTATTTTTAAATATCAACAGGTTTTTGGTTACAGCAGGGAAGATGTAGATCTTTTGCTTAAACCTATGGCCATTGAAGGTAAAGAACCAATCGGTTCGATGGGTACCGATACACCATTGGCTATTTTATCAAAACGTCCCCAGCATTTATCTTCTTATTTTAAGCAGTTATTTGCACAGGTAACCAACCCGCCGATTGATCCGATCAGGGAGAAAGTGGTAATGAGTTTGGCCAGTTTTATGGGTAGCATGGGTAACTTGTTGGAAGAAACCCCAAAACAGGCACACTGTGTAGCCATTAAACACCCTATTTTAACCAATCAGGAATTAGAGAAGTTAAGAAGTATTGATACAGGTGTTTTCCAGGCGAAAACTTTACAGACATATTTCAGGGCCGATGGCAAGCCTGGTGCTATGGCAAAAGCCTTAGACCGTTTATGCCGTTATGCGGTTGATGCCGTTGAAGATGGTTTCCAGGTAATTGTATTAACTGATAGGGCTATTGACTCTGAGCATGCTGCAATGCCTTCTTTACTGGCCGTTTCTGCCGTACACCATCACTTGATCCGCAAAGGATACCGTGGGGCTGTGGGTATTGTGATCGAAGCTGGCGATATCTGGGAGGTACATCATTTCGCCACATTACTGGGCTTTGGTGTTACTGCAATTAACCCTTACCTGGCTTTAGAAACCATTAATGAATTTAAAGAAGAATCGGGCTTATCAACAGAGCAGCTTACCAAAAACTATATCTACGCGGTAAATAGCGGTTTACTTAAAATTTTCTCTAAAATGGGAATCTCAACCCTGCAATCATACCAGGGTGCGCAGATTTTCGAGATTTTAGGTTTAAATAAACAAGTAGTGAATACTTATTTCACCGGTGCGGTTTCACGTATTGGTGGCCTGGGACTGGATGAAATTGCAAGAGAAACCTTAATTAAACATCACCGCAGTTTTGGTCCGTTAACAGAAACCGAAAACCTGTTGCCGGCAGGTGGAACTTATAAATTCCGCCGTAAAGGTGAAGCGCATTTGTTTAACCCGCAAACCATTCACTTGCTGCAGAACGCAACACGTAAAAACGATTACAATATTTTCAAGCAGTACTCTAAACTGGTAAACGAGCAAACACAACAAGCTTATACCATCCGTGGATTGTTCGAATTTAACTATAGCCGCCCGTCAGTACCTTTAAATGAGGTAGAATCTACCGAGGCAATCTTAAAAAGATTTGCAACAGGAGCGATGTCTTTTGGTTCAATTTCTCATGAGGCACACTCTACTTTAGCCATCGCCATGAACCGTATAGGTGGAAAGAGCAATACCGGAGAGGGTGGTGAAGATGAAATGCGTTATACTAAATTGCCAAATGGCGATAGCATGCGCTCGGCAATTAAACAAGTGGCCTCTGCACGTTTTGGTGTAACCAGTTACTACTTAACCAATGCGGATGAGTTACAGATTAAAATGGCTCAAGGTGCTAAACCAGGAGAGGGTGGTCAATTACCAGGGCACAAAGTGGATGACTGGATTGCAAAAGTTCGTCACTCTACACCAGGGGTTGGTTTAATTTCTCCTCCGCCTCATCATGATATTTATTCGATCGAAGATTTAGCACAGTTAATTTTTGATTTGAAAAATGCTAACCGTGCAGCAAGGATCAATGTGAAATTGGTTTCGAAAGCTGGCGTAGGTACTATTGCCGCAGGTGTTGCCAAAGCACATGCCGATGTGATTCTGGTATCTGGTTTTGACGGTGGAACAGGAGCATCTCCTTTAACCTCGATCCAACATGCTGGTTTACCATGGGAGTTAGGTTTGGCAGAAGCACACCAAACTTTGGTAAAAAACAAATTGCGTAACCGTATCGTGTTACAAACAGATGGTCAGCTTAAAACTGGTAGGGATATCGCTATCGCTGCATTATTAGGTGCTGAAGAATGGGGTGTTGCAACAGCAGCCCTGGTAACATCAGGTTGTATTATGATGCGTAAATGCCATTTAAATACTTGTCCGGTTGGTGTGGCAACACAAGATCCGGAATTAAGAAAACTATTTACCGGTGATGCCGACCATGTAGTGAACTTATTTTATTTCCTTGCTGAAGAATTACGTGAGATTATGGCTGAATTAGGTTTCAGAACCATCAACGAAATGATCGGTCAGGCTGATATTTTAAAAGTACGCGAATTGCCTGCTGAAGACTGGAAATTGAAACACCTTGATTTATCGGCGATATTATATAAAGCAGAAGAAAATGGCTTGCCTTTATTCAATACTGAAGGCCAGGATCACGGTCTTGATCATGTTTTAGATCATAAATTAATTGCTGCTGCACAACCTGCTATTGATCATAACGAACCGGTTTTTGCCAGTTTCGATGTAAAAAATACCGACCGTGCACTGGGTACCATGTTATCAAATGAAATTTCGAAAGTTCATTTAGGCGCTGGTTTGCCTCCAGACACGATCAACTTTAAATTTGTTGGTTCGGCCGGACAGAGTTTCGGTGCTTTCAATACCCGTGGGGTAACGTTGTCATTAGAAGGTGAAGCGAACGATTATGTGGGTAAAGGATTATCGGGCGCAAGGTTAGCCATTTATCCTTTCTCAAACTCAACTTTTATCCCTGAGCAAAATATCATTATCGGTAACGTAGCCCTTTATGGTGCAACTTCTGGTGAGTTATTTGCCCGTGGTAAAGCAGGCGAGCGTTTCGCCGTACGTAACTCTGGTGCAACAGCTGTTGTTGAAGGAGTGGGCGATCACGGTTGCGAGTACATGACAGGTGGTGAAGTGTTGATTCTTGGTGATACCGGAAGTAATTTTGCTGCCGGTATGAGTGGCGGTGTGGCCTGGATTTATGATGCCAATGGAACTTTTGCACGCAAATGCAATAAAGAGATGGTTGACCTGGATCCATTACAAGCTGAAGATGAAGAGCGTATTTTAGCTTTACTTAAAACACATATCCGCTTAACGGACAGTAGAGTAGCTGAGTTTATCTTAAGCGACTGGAAAACGCAATCTGCTCATTTCGTAAAAGTATTCCCTAAAGAATACAAAGCAGTTTTAAGCAAACGTAATCAACAAGTAAAAACACACTAGGCCATGGGAAAAGTAACAGGATTTCAAGAATACGATAGAGTTGCGCCCACCAGAGAAGAGGCTGCAACACGTGTAAAGCACTACGGTGAATTTTTAAATAATTTACCTTCACAAGAATTAAACAATCAAGCTGCCCGTTGTATGGATTGCGGCGTACCTTTCTGCCAGTCAGGCTGCCCATTGGGTAACGTGATACCAGAATTTAACGACGCCGTTTATCAAGGTAAATGGGAATTAGCTGCAAATATTTTATTAAGCACCAATAATTTCCCTGAATTTACAGGCAGGATTTGCCCTGCACCATGCGAATCTGCATGTGTATTAGGGATTAACCGCCCGCCGGTTTCTATCGAGGAAATTGAAAAACACATCATCGAAATCGCTTTCGAAAAAGGATTTATCAAAGCAAAAGCACCATTAATCAGAACTGGTAAAAAAGTAGCTGTAATTGGTTCAGGTCCTGCGGGCTTAGCTGCTGCTGCTCAGTTAAATAAGGTTGGACACGAAGTTACCGTTTTCGAGCGTGACGATGCGCCAGGTGGTTTATTGAGGTACGGTATTCCTGATTTCAAACTACAGAAAAATGTAGTGGATCGCCGCATCGATTTAATGAAAGAAGAAGGCATTATTTTTAAATGTAATGCCAATGTAGGCGAAAATGTTGAGATAGGTACATTGTTACGCGATTTCAACGCCATTGTATTGGCTGGTGGTTCAACTATTCCACGCGATTTACCAATTGACGGCCGTTCTGCTAAAGGGGTTCACTTTGCAATGGATTTCTTGAAACAACAAAATAAACGTGTAGCGAGCAGAGCCGTTGAGGCGGAAGATATTATGGCTACCGGTAAAAATGTAATTGTAATTGGTGGTGGCGATACCGGATCTGACTGTATTGGTACTTCAAACCGTCATGGGGCGAAATCGGTTACACAGTTTGAGATTATGCCAATGCCGCCACAGGCACGTAACGAGCATATGCCTTGGCCAAATTACCCGATGTTGCTAAAAAATACTTCTTCTCACGAGGAAGGTGCACAAAGGGCTTGGTCGGTAAATACTAAAAACTTTATTGCTGATGAAAAGGGAAATCTTAAAGCATTAAAAGTAGTTGATGTAGAATGGGAAATTGATGCAAACGGACGTCCGGTTACTTTTAAAGAAGTAGCTGGTACCGAAAGAGATCTTCCATGCGAACTGGTACTTTTAGCAATGGGTTTCTTACACCCTCAAAAAGAAGGTTTAATTGAGAAATTAGGAGTGGAATTGGATAACCGCGGAAACGTAAAGGCATCTGAACACACCTACCAAACCAATATTGCTAAAATTTTTGCCGCAGGTGATGTTCGCCGCGGACAATCATTAGTAGTTTGGGCCATTTCAGAAGGTAGAGAGGCTGCCCGTAAGGTAGACGAATACCTGATGGGAACAACTAAACTGGCATCGAAAGATGCAGTTGCGTACGCTTAGTAGGTTTTAAATTCTATATTTTTAGGGTCGTGGTGCAAACCACGACCTTTTTGTTTTAATAAATCTTAGTTAATTCTCTGCCACGGAGGCACTGAGCTTATGCCTTTAAGAAATATCGTCCTCGTTTGATAACGAGGATGCAAGAGAATGGCGATTTTATCGCCACTAGAATTCTTATTAAGCATTAGAAATGCGAACCTTGCTAATCTTCGTTATAAAAGAGAACTATTTGCAGACGTTTAATCATCAATTAACTTTCTGACACGGAAATACTGAATTTAGTGAGCTTAACCTTGTCATAGCGAGCTTACAGCTAGCAAGTTTTAGTGCGGTCGTCATGCTGAATTTATTTCAGCATCTATCATAGTTTAGTTGTTGATAATCTTTCGACACGGAAACCCGTTTCTGTCTGTAGAGTTAAGCGCAGCGTCTCTACGGACTTGCGAATAAAAACGAGTTTATAACTCAACAATAAAAAGCGAGTCAAAGACTCTTATCTATTCCTTAATCCGTAGATCCGTTGGAACTCTACGGATAGATATGTGTTTAAGAACCTATGCAAGCCCCTTTCTATCCGTAGAGTTAAGCGCAGCGTCTCTACGGACTTGCGAATAAAAACGAGTTTATAACTCAACAATAAAAAGCGAGTCAAAGACCCTTATCTATTCCTTAATGTTTAAGAACCTATGCAAGCCCCTTTCTATCCGTAGAGTTAAGCGCAGCGTCTCTACGGATTTATGAATAAGATTGAGTTTTTAAATTCCATATCATAGCGAGTCAAAGACGCCTATCCATTCCACAATCCGTAGAGCCCATTGGAACTCTACAGATAGATCTAACATAAATCTAATGGCTAGAGATCTTGTAATGCCTATAGAGATAATAATCTTAATCCTAAAAGCTTATATTAGTATATGGGAGAAAATGGTTATCAAATAAAAGATCAGACAGCTATATATTTTATAACATTTGCTACAGTACAATGGGTAGATGTGTTTACCAGAAAGGAATATTCGAATATTATTGTAGAAAGCTTAATTTATTGCAAAAAGAATAAAGGTTTAAGAATCCATGCATGGTGTATCATGAGCAATCATTTACATCTGATTTTGTCGGTAGATGAAGATAATAACTTGTCTGATGCATTGAGAGATTTTAAAAAGTTTACTTCGGGCAACATTATTAAAGCAATCAAAAATAATAATTATGAAAGTAGGCGAAGTTGGATGCTTTGGATATTCAAAAAAGCTGGTGAAGAAAATAAAAGAAATAAAGATTATCAGTTTTGGCAGCAGGAAAATCATCCGGTCGAACTTTCTACAAATGAAATGATGGATCAAAGGCTTAATTATTTACACGAAAATCCAGTGAGATCGGGCGCTGTTAGAAACGCTGAAGAATACGTTTATTCTTCAGCTATTGATTATTACACAACAACAAAGGGGTTGATAGAAGTAGATTTTATAGAATGATTTTGGATAGGGTGGATACTACTATCCATATCATAGCGAGTCAAAGACTCTTATCCATTCCTCAATCCGTAGAGCCCGTTGGAACTCTACGGATAGATCTAACATTCAGGAAAGGCTTATACGTTCTGTCCGTGGAGTTAAGCACAGCGTCTCTACGGGTTTTTAATAAGATTGGGTTTTCAAAATCCATATTATAGCGAGTCAGAGATGCTTATCCATTCCTCAATCCGTAGAGACCGTTGGAACGCTACGGATAGCTTCTATCTAAAACAAACTCAGCTGATCATCTTTTGGCGGTTTTACTTTCCCAAAAACTGTTCTGCCGCCATATTTCCAGCTTTCAGTACGTTCTTTTTGAATCACCTTTTCAAAATCCATATTCGGAACAAAGTCTTTTTCTGCATTACGGGCAATTTGATGCAATGATTTGATGGCTTGTTGTTTATCTGTATTCCCAATCTTCGCTTTTTCAATTGCTTTCTGCAAAACACTTATGGTCTCATCATAAACATTTACCGGAACAGGGAAGGGATGCCCATCTTTACCGCCATGTGCAAAAGAATAACGGGCAGGATCACTAAATCGGGAAGGCGTACCATAAATCACCTCACTCACTAAAGCCATCGATTGTAAGGTTCTTGGCCCCATGCCTTCGAGTAATAGTAATTCCTCAAAATCTCCCGGTTGCTTTTCCTGTGCCAGCCATAAAATACTTCCTAAACGTTTTAAATCTATATCTTTCGATTTTACCTCATGATGATCGGGCAATACCAATTTTTGTATTTCATTAAGCATCATTACCGGCGATTCAGCTGTAATGCTCATCATACGCTGTCTGGTCTTATCAGCATCATTAGCCGTTAGGTTCAGGATCTTACCTTGGTTAATACCACAGATACCGGTATGTGGTTCTTCGACAAAAGATTTTAGGTTTTCAGAATGCCAATGGTATCTTCTTGCTGTGGAGCTACTATCACTCATGCCTTGTTGCACCACTGCCCAATCGCCTTCGCTGCTTAAAATAAAACTATGAAGATACAGTTGAAAACCGTCCTGAATGGCCGTATTGTCTACTTTTGCACTGAGTTTACTGGCCCGAACCAATGCTGTTCCATTTAAACCCGTTTTATCGGCAATTTTTAAAAGTTCATTTGGCGTTTCTCTGCTGTATTTTCCTTTGCCTCCACAAATGTAAATGCCCAATTCTTTTGATAAGGGATTGATCGATTTCTTTAAAGCGCCCATTACCGATGTTGTAATACCAGACGAATGCCAGTCCATCCCCATTACAGCGCCTAAACTCTGAAACCAAAAAGGACTGCTTAAACGGCGTATTACTTCTGCTTTACCATATTCTAATAGTATCGCTTCCGTTATTGCCAGGCCAAGTGTTGCCATACGCTGCGCCAGCCATGGTGGTACGTGGCCATAATGTAAGGGTAAATCTGCGCTTCCTGATCTTTTCAATACTAACAAATTTAGTAAATTTTATTTAAAATAAAGGCCTTATTTTATTGGCGATAGAAAGGAGCTGACTTTAATAAAAGCGATTAACCGCTGTAAACTAAACTTGATTGGAGTGAGCATGTCGATTTTACATCGGCATAAAACGGAAAGCAAGGCCGAACCTAAGCTAAGAATTACCACTATTGCTTTTCAGAAAAAACGATTGCTGATATTTTTTGTTATTTTGAGAAATTATTCAACAGCGAAGACTCATTTATAAATGCAGAAATTCTTACAACGTTTACTCAGTGCCTGGATTATTCGAATGTCGAATAAATTTGGTTCAAGGCCCAACCGTAAACGCATTCATGCAGCTTTAAACAAACTATACAAAACCATCAACACCACACCTGGCAAACGGGGACTTATTTTTGAAGTTGCCGAAACTGATAAATTTATCATTTTATCAGACCAGCATAAAGGTGCCCGCGATTATGCCGATGATTTTACTTTAGCTGAAAAGAATTATTTAAAAGCACTCGAATATTACAACCAGCAGGATTTCCATTACATAAATTTGGGCGATAGCGAAGAGCTTTGGGAGAATTTGCTAGAATCTGTAATAAAACACAATAAGGACACTTTCGAAGCAGAAAAAGCTTTTATTTCAAAAAATCATTTCACTAAGATATTCGGCAACCATGATTTATATTGGGATAATGATCCTTTAGCAGGATTTAACCTCAATAGAATTTACGGAACTAAAATCCACATTTATGAAGGCGCAATCTTAAGAATGCCAGTGGGGGGAAGTAAACTCGATATTTTCTTAACCCACGGCCATCAGGGCGATTTACAGAGTGATGGAAACTGGTTTAGCAAGTGGTTTGTGAGTACAGTTTGGGCGCCATTACAATCGTACCTTCAAATTAACCCAAATACACCAGCATACAGCAACCAACTTAAAACAGCACATAATGCGCTAATGTACAGCTGGGTAGCTACAAAAAAGAACCTTGCTTTAATTACCGGACATACACATCAGCCGGTTTTTGCTTCATTAACACACCTGGAGCGGATTTATATAAAACTGAATAAAGCCAAAAAAGAAAAGAATGCTGATGATCTTGCTGTTTTGAATGCAGAGCTTCGTAAACTGATAAAAGAAGGAGATAAAACGCCACGTTTTGGCAAATACAAACCCGGTTATTTTAATAGCGGATGTTGTTGTTTTAGTGATGGCGATATGACCGGTATCGAAATCGAGAATGGCTTTATAAGATTAATAAAATGGTCGTACCATAGAAATGCTATTCCTGAAAGAATTTTACTCGAAGAAATGAAAGTCAGCGAATTATTAGATTTAAACTTATTTAATGGGTAGCGCAACGAAAAATGTTGCACCTAAATCTTTTCCTTCGCTTTCTACCCACAACCTTCCTTTATGTATATCCACTAGGGCATTTGCGGTGATTAGCCCCAGACCATAGGTATTTTCATGATCTGTAGCTATAGCCGTTAATGAAGCGAACTTCAAGAAAATTTTATCCAGATCTTCTGTTGTTAAGCCCACACCGTTATCTTTTATTGCAATGGTTACTTCATTTTCGGCAGTTTGATGTGATATTTTAATTTTCTTTCCTTTTGGAGAAAATTTAATGGCATTGTCCAATAATTGGCTAAAAACAACCTTAAGTTTATCCGCATCACCAAAAATTTCTACCGGAGTTTCAATATCGATCAAAATGGTTTGGTTTTTACGTTTAAGCGCAAAATCCAAATTAAACTTTACATCTTCGAGCACTTCTTTCAGGTCAACTTTCGCCTTTTGGGGCTTAAATGAATGGGGTTCCTTACGAGCCGAAATCAAAAGAGTATTCAGGTTTTCGATTATTCTCTTAGATTGCATATTGATCCGATCCGCAATTAAGCTTGCCCTTTCTTCAACACCGGGAATGCGGCCCAGTAATTCTGATTGTAAAGAAATGGTAGTCATGGGGTTTTTAAGATCGTGAATAAGTACATGTAAACGATCATCATAGGCCCTTAGCGCCCTTCTGGTTGTAATTCTAGACTCCAGTTTTTCCATTACCATACCCGCCAAATGCTTCAGCATTTTTAGCTGCTGCTCACTGACTGTTTTAGATTTGGCATCGGCAACGTAAATCAGGCCGATAGGGTAACCTTCAGGTGAGCTGATTGGGGCAGAGGCAAAAAAAGTAAATGCATCATTTTTTAAAGGTAAGCCGACTGATGATCCCACTTGAGCTTTCATAAAAATGTCGTCATCTGTCTGAAAACCGATACCTGCATTCGGAACATCAAATATTTCAGCACCCAATCGTGCAATCTGATCAAAAGCAACTTCTGCCGGTGTACCTAAAATCTCGTAGTATCTTAATTTTCCTAAACGCAAGGTTTCATCTAATGGAATCATGTTATCTGCTTTTTAATAATGCATTTAAGGTTTAATTAATTTATAAGAGAGAATAACTAAAGGTAAAAATTATGTGCAAATACTATAAATAATATAAACAATTAAGTCGTAAATTTCGTTAATATAAAGTTGGAGAACATCAGGCGGAAAGCGTTAAAATTACCACCAAAACAGCGAAATAATGAGATTATACATAGAACGTAAACCAGTTAAGGTTAACCCAGATACAAAAAGAGTTATTGCACGTTTTTTTTTTAATGGAGAGGAGAGAGCATTAGAAGTAATCCGGAAAGTTTTAGAGTTTTCAGATGAAAAAGTATTTTCGCTGATATCGCCCATCTTACAGGAATATTCTAAAAGACACCGTAACATTACCAAAATCCTGACCCGGCACTGTAAAAAATTAAGAAAACAGTTTGCGGCCCTAGGTACCGAATTCGACGATATTGATGAATACACCAGGTTACTGATCGGTGCTTACTTTACACATGAATACTCAATAGAATCGGCAGCTTTTTTTAATCCAAGCATAGTAGACGATCCTGATCAAACCGACTTAGTAGAGGGAGAAAAGCGGGTAATCATTAGCTTTCGGGCTGTAGGTGAGGGGCATATTTCTTCAATTGTTTTCAGGCGTGCTTTAATTGATAAAGACAATAATATTCAGGTTTTACCTGTTGGCAACTATGTTGATGAGGCTGAGGTAGTGAAGAATGCCATTTACGTAAAAAAATTATTCTTAAAAAAAGCTGCTTATGCACAAATCGATCCTTCTGTATTGGAAGAAATTGAATCAAAGCTAGATGATAAATTTGAATACACCAGCTTAAGCAACATCATTAAAGATTCTAAAAGTTTACATAAAGAAAATCCAGCCCGTTTAATCGAATATGATAAAATACTTTGGCTATCAGACACTTATCATACCATAACTTTTTCAAAAGATACGGATATTTCAGACCGGGTAATTTTTCCTATTTCAGAATTTGAACGTAAAGGGATTGAAGACGCCCGTTTTGTAAAATTTATTAAAGATGATGGCAAAGTACTGTACTATGCTACTTATACTGCTTTCGACGGTTCTTTAATTATTCCCAAACTGGTACAAACCGAAGATTTTTACGAATTTAAAGTAATCCCACTTTATGGCGATGGTGCACAAAATAAGAATCTGGCATTATTCCCACGAAAAATTAAAGGAAAATACGTGATGATGAGCCGGATAGATGGCTGGAATAACTACCTGATGTTTTCTGACAAAGTTAATGTTTGGGAAAACCCGGTTCTTTTAAAACAACCACGGTACGATTGGGAACTGGTACAGATCGGCAATTGTGGCTCTCCAATAGAAACGGAAAAAGGATGGATTGTAATTACACATGGCGTGGGGCCAATGCGCAGGTACTGTATTGGTGTAAGTTTATTGGATCTTGAAAACCCTAATATAGAAATAGGCCATTTAAAAGAACCATTGATTATTCCTAATAACGATGAACGTGAAGGTTATGTGCCCAACGTAGTATATTCCTGCGGATCGATTATTAGTAATGGCGAATTAATAATCCCTTATGGCTTATCTGATTATAGTTCTTCGTTTGCTAGTGTAAACCTCGAGTTGTTGCTGGCCAAATTACTGGAGAATAATTAAAATCGATCTTTTACGAGGGCTTTGTCATCAGTTGTGGTTTCATTCGATTTGTCACGTTGAGCTTGTCGAAACGCTTTAAGCGGCATTTAAACAAGTCCTTCGACAGGCTCAGGATGACAGATCGTATAGCAAGCCGTCCTGCTGAACTTGTTTCAGTATCTATATCGAAAGCCTGATTCGACCTGAGTTAATTATCTCCGTTGCTTTCCGCTATAGGTCAGGGTGACGATCATCTGAACTTAATTTGTCTAAGAAAATAACACAAAAGGCTGGTTCATTTCTGAATCAGCCTTTTATATTTCCTGTGCATTTAACTTCTAACTACACTTATCTGCTTCCACCAAGGGAGACGACAGCGTTTCATATTCTGCTTCTGCAGCTTTTAATATGGCCAAATGGGAGATGAAATAGGCCAATGTACTCTCAGCACCCTGATTCCTATTCACACTGTTATACTGTAGCCCATCTGCACATCCATGTGTTTCAAAATCGTATAAAGGAATATGCAGGCTGTTTTTTCCTAAGAACCACTGATAGCTGATATGCATTAAATTCAGATATTTATCATCTTTAGTTACCTCGAATGTTTTAGCATAGAGTAAAACCATTGCCATCGTTTCTATAGCCTGTTGGTCGTAGATCGGGTTTTTGCCATGTTTTTTCATCCACCCTGCATTTCCAACCGGATTTAGATATCCATTTTCGAAAGAAAAGCTATTTAAAAACTCAATACTTTCCATCGCAATTTTATACGATATTGCATTCCCCGTAACTTCGTAATGGTGAAGCAAAGCTAAAGGAAGGATTGCATTATCGTAGGTAAGGATGTCTTCAAACCAATGCCAATCGCCATCTTTATTGTCTTGATATGATGCCGTTAAAGAATTGGCCAGCATATTGATTTCTTTTGTGACTAACTCATCACCAGGATGGGCACACAGATAATAGGATAGACCTATAATGGTATTGGCTTTTCCCCGCAGATATTTTAATCCTTTAAAATGTGGAATAGAATGGAACAATAATTCCCTGCCGAATTCACGATATGAATTGTTAGGTGCACTGCAAACTAGATAGCCCAACGACCATATGGTACGGCCAAACGAATCTTCTGAACCAATTTCATCTAAATAATTACGGTTAAAGCTTAAGAAATTCCTAAAGTTCCCATCATCTGTTTGCATATATTGAATAAAGCTAAGATAAACAGGCATGAATTTTAAAGCTTTAGGATTTTTATCCCGCTCAATAGCCATTAATGCCATAATTAAAGCCCTGGCATTATCATCAATACAATAACCTTCTTTCAAATTTGGAATGCCAAAACGGGCATGCTGAATAATTCCGGTATCATCTGTTAGTAAAGAAATATGATCTAAGTTAAGCGCCGGCATACCTTCTACATCAATAATAGGAGGCGTAACTCTTTCTGGTTTTTTCCCTGTAGCCACAGCCTCATTTAATACGTTAAGATAAACACTGCCTATGGCTGGCCAGCGGAGGTTCAATCCATATTCGTAGGCATTCTGCTTCAGTTTTTGGTATTTATCTTTATCGCTTAAAAGTTCGTTTACAATGGTTGCCAATTGCGCATCATTTTTGAAATCAAATAATTTGCCTCTATTATCGGCTAAAAGCTCTTGTGCATGCCAATATGGAGTCGAAACTACTGCTGCACCTGCACCAATAGCGTATGATAAAGTACCGCTGGTTATCTGAGCTTCATTTAGATAAGGCGTGATGTATAAATAACAGGCCGTTAAGTACTGGTGCAATTCTTCTTCAGATACAAATTTATTAACGAAAGCAATATTGTTTTCTACGCCTAAATCTTTTGCCAACGCTTTCAAACTGTCGCGGTATTCTTCGCCATTATGTTTTACAACGCCAGGATGAGTATTGCCCAGAATCACATATAAAACATCCGGATGTTGGGCGGCAATTTCTGGCAAAGCTTTAATTACGGTTTCTAAGCCTTTATTTCTGCTAATTAAGCCAAAAGTAAAAAGTACCTTTCGATTGGCAAAAAGTTCACTTTGCGCAATCTCGTTATTGGGTATAGGTTCCAGATCCGGAACGCCATGTTCAATTAATTTGATTGAAGCCTTAGGGATTTGGTAAATATTGCTCAAAAACATGACTGCTTTTTTGCTCATCACCACTACTTTAGATGATTTAACAGCAATCTCTTTAATAATGGTCTGTTGCATGAAATTCGGTTCTTTTAAAACCGTATGCAAAATGGTAATGAATGGCTTTTTTAATCTATTTATTAAGGACAATAAGAATACGCCGCTGTTGCCGCCATATATACCGAATTCATGTTCAATAATACAACTATCTACATCACTGTTATTAATAAAATCTGCAGCATCGATATAGTCTTTTTGATTTTGCTGACGGATAACGAATTTAACTTCGCTTGGGTAATCGTGTTCATTAACATCATCCGATTCATTTAATGCAACAACAAAGCTTTTCTGTGAATTATAAGCAGGATTTAAACTTAGGGCATTAACCAAATTTTGATTAAATGTAGCTAAACCGCATTCACGAGGAGGATAGGTTGAAATGTAGGCGATTTTCATATGTATTCAAATAGGGTTGATACTTAAATAACATTGTATTATCTAAATAGTTTGTGATTTCCTCAATTTACACTTAATAAAGCCAAAACAATCTGATTTGGACACTTGTTAGTAAGTAAATATTTAACTATGAGATCAATATGGAAGGGTTCTATTGGATTTGGTTTGGTAAACATTCCAATTAAGTTGTTTTCTGCTGTCCAGAATAGTAATCTCGATTTAGATATGCTCGACGAGCGTGATCACGCAAAGATTAAATTTTTAAGGGTGAATGAAAACACCCATAAAGAAGTGCCTTATGAGAAGATTGTTAGAGGCTATTTTTTAAAAGACAGGTATGTTGTATTAGACAAACACGATTTTGAAGAAGCTGCACCTGAAAAAACCAAAATTATTGAATTAGAGAATTTTGTTGATATAAAAGATATTAATCCTATTTATTACGAAACTTCTTATTACACCGAGCCTGAAAAGCAGGGCAAAAAAGCTTATGGATTATTGTTAAAGGCCTTAGAGAAATCGGGTAAGGCTGGAGTGGCCAGATTTGTACTGCGGAATACCGAAAATCTTTGTGTTATCCATCCCATGGAACATGTAATTGTGATTACTAAAATCAGGTTTGAACAGGAAATAAGAAGTTTATCAGAAATTAACAAGGCTGATGATATTACCATCACCAAAAAAGAAATGGATGTGGGTTTGGCTTTAATTAAGCAATACAGCTCCAAATTCGACTTGAGCGCCTTTAAAGATGATTACAGCAGCGAATTATTGAAGATTATAAAAGCAAAGTCTAAAGGCAAACGGGCAACGGTTAAAAAGATGAAACCACAAAAAGCGACAAGCGATGACCTTTATGATCAATTGATGCAGAGTTTAGGCTCGAAAAAAGGGGCATAGCTAACCTGAAGTTTTAAAAGCGCGCTGCGCTAAACGCTTTACAAGAACAGCCTTGGAGTGGATATCACTCCAAGGCTGTTCTTTCTATTTAAAAGCAGCCTTCAATTGATCCGCGGCATAAGCCTGAGCCGCTTTCGCTTCTGGTACAAGCAGCGCCATGCCAAAAAATTCATGTGTTACGCCTTCATAATTTTTACTGTCCACTTTTACCCCTGCAGCTTTCAATTTATTGGCGAGTATTACACCATCATCGTGTAGAGGATCTATTTCGGCTGTAATAATAGTTGTTGGTGGAAGCCCATTTAAATTGGCATTAACCAACGATATTTTAGGGTCCTGCGCTTCAATCATTGTAGTCAGATATTTTTCTGTAAACCAGCCCATCATTGCTTTGTTAAGCGGTTTTGCTTTTTCGTACATTTTATACGATTCGGTGTTCGTATCTGCCTGGGCAATAGGATAGATCAAAACCTGGTGTACAGGAAGCATAATGTGTTTGTCTCTGGCCATAATAGATACATTTGCTGCTAAATTTCCGCCTGCGCTTTCACCAACAACCGCAATCTTAGCTGGATCAGCTTTTAAATCAACAGCATTTTTAACAGCCCATTCGTAAGCTGTAAAAGCATCGTTATGTGCAGTAGGGAACTTGTTTTCGGGTGACAGGCGGTAAGCTACAGAAACCACAATTGCACCGACCTGCTCGGCCAAAGCCTGTGCAGAAGCATTATAAACATCTAAATTGGCAATAACAAAACCACCGCCATGATAATAAACAATTAACGGGAAAGGCCCGCTGCCTGCTTTTGGCGTATAAATACGCAGGTGGATTTTTCCTCCGCTAACATCAATATCTTTCCCCATAGTATCTACTTTTGCAGCTGGCACAGTTATATTATTTTGTTTTGCCAAATCCATTACCGCATCGGTTGGTGTATGATTTTTGCGTGCATCGGTAACACTTAGAGTTTCTAAAGGCTTGTCTCCATAGCTATTTAATTTTTCTATTACAGCCTGCATTTCTGGCTTTATTGTTTTTCCCCACTCTGGCGCAGGGCCGGCAGGTTTTAATGTTGTTGATGTAGAGTCAGTTATGGTCGAATCTGTAATAGTAGTCGTTTTTGTTCCGCTTGTACAAGCAGTAATACAAACAGCTACAGCACAAATAAATGAAGCAGGTTTTAACCAGTTAGTTTTCATAGGATTTTTTATTTATAATAAATATTGTTTTTATAACAGTATCAGTAAGATAGTGTTTTTGTTGCTACTCAACTTTTCCTAATTTATTTAAATGGCAAACATCTTGATGAATTAGTGTGTTCTTAAATAAACGAAATAATTATGCTAACAGAAATAACAGGGCTACCGGATCATATTTTTGGCGTAAGAGCTACCGGCGAAGTGACAAGCGATGATATAAAGAGCGTTTTATTAACGGGCTTGAAAAGAACCGCTGAGCGATTTAAGGAAATCAGGTATCTGCTCGTTTTAGAAACTGATGTGAAAAATTTCACTGCGGGTGCATGGGTACAGGACGTTAAAGCCGGTCTGCAAAATTTTACCAAATGGAAAAAAATTGCAGTAGTAAGTGCCGAAAAAGGAGTAGAGTGGTTTACTGATGTTTTTACGTTAGCTACGCCAGGTAAATCAAAAGGCTTTAAGCCCGAAGAGATAGAAGAGGCAAAGGCCTGGCTGAATGCTGAAGATTAATGATTAAAAAAGATGAAAAAATCTAAAACATCGGCAGAAAGTAGCAAGGCTACTGCACCGAAAAATGCAAAAGCTAAAGGTGCTGATGATAAAGTAACATCAGCCAAAGATGCCAAAAAAGTAAATGTAACTAAAGATGCTCCCGTTAAACATAAAAAACCTTAATAATTAGCAACAAAATCCTAGTTTATGAAGACTGATGCCAGTAACATAGCACATTTTTACGATAAGGCCTACGATTGGATAATTGATAAAGGACCATCTGTAATTTTAGGTATAGTGCTGCTTATTTTAGGCTTATGGCTAATTAGGCTACTGGGCAAATGGATGCAGGGTGGCATGCACCGTAAAGATATAAATCCATCATTGCGGCCATTTTTAACCAGCTTAATACTGATTACCTTAAGGATTTTACTGGTACTTACAGTAATGCAGATTATTGGCATTCAGCTTACTTTTTTAA
Organism: Pedobacter sp. R-06; assembly: GCF_049913135.1. Lineage (NCBI taxonomy): Bacteria > Pseudomonadati > Bacteroidota > Sphingobacteriia > Sphingobacteriales > Sphingobacteriaceae > Pedobacter > Pedobacter sp. R-06. The sequence goes on from NZ_CP183977.1 coordinate 2,482,859, forward strand.
CGGTACTTATTGGTGGTATTGGTGTTGCGGCAGGCTTAGCTTTATCAGGTACATTGCAAAATTTTGCCAGCGGTGTATTGATTTTACTCTTGAAACCTTTCGTTGTGGGCGATAATATTATTGCACAAAGTCAGGAAGGGACTGTAACATCGATCCAGATATTTTATACCATTGTTAAAACATTTGATAACAGAACAGTAGTTATTCCAAATGGCAAATTATCAAACGAAGTGATTATCAATATCAGCAGGGAAGGCAGCAGGAGATTGGATATTGAAATGAAGTTTAGCTATGGTATCGATTATGAACAGGTTGTATCTGTTTTCAATAAAACTGTCGATGAATTTAAGGATTGTCTCAAAACACCCGAAAGGAGAATTGGTGTGTCTGCTTTAGAAGATAGTGGGTTTAAAGTAAGTTTAAATGTTTGGGTTAAAGCACATGGTTTTACAGATACTAAACTCTCTTTTTTAGAAGTGCTGATGAAAAACCTAAAACTGGGAGGAATAAAATTACCTGGAATGGACGAGTAAAAACTATTTTCTTAGCAAAGCATAAATCTTATCCATCAATTCGTCGATATTAAATGGCTTGGCCATAAAGTCATCCGCTTCTATTCCATCTAAGGTATAATTGCTGGCATTATAACGGGCCGAAATCATTAAAACGGGAATATGTTGTGTAGCTGCAGTATCTTTAAGTTCTTTTAAAAGTAGCCTTCCATCAGCGTCTGGGAGCATAATATCCATGATTATTACATCCGGATTAAATTCCTGAACATGGTCAATAAAATCAGCACCTTTGTTTAGTCCATCAACGTTAAAAGCTTCGCTTTCTAAAATAAGGGTTATAACATCAAGGATTGCATGGTTATCTTCGATAACCAAAATATTCTTCTTTGCCAAAGTTGAGATGATTTTTAAATTTCAAACAAATATATAATAAAAAATAAATCTCAAAACCGAATTTAATAAAATAGAGACATTCTAAAAAGAGGCTTAATATTTGTTAATTCGTGGAATTAAATATGCTGCAAGATTAAAATACATATGACTAAATTTTCTGTTGACCTAAGCAACTGCGATAAAGAACCCATTCATATTCCCGGTAAAATTCAATCACATGGCTTTTTAATAGCAGTTGATAAGAACAGCCTATCCATTACCTACGTTAGTGAAAATGCAGAAGTTTTTTTAGCGGAAGAAGCTAAAAGCCTATTAAACAAACAACTTTCGGTCTTAAACCAGTTTATTAAACAACAAGATCCAGCGTTTCATATCGAAGAACTGCTCAAGTTAGGCATTATCCGTAAAAGCTTTGATGCTATTAGTCCCCATCCTGTTGAAATTAATGGCCTTTCTTTTTATCTGATTATTTCTTCATCGGAAAGCGAGTGGTTATTGGAATTTGAACCAGTAACCTTACAATTCGACATTCAGAGTTCTATAGGCCGTTCTGCCTCGTCTATGCTTCAGGGAAAAAGTATTTCAGCCTTGTTAAAAGGTGCTGCTCTAGAAGTAAAAAAACTCATCAATTACGATCGGATTATGATCTATAAATTTTTAGAGGATGGTCATGGCGAAGTTGTAGCAGAAGAAAAAGAAGCAGATTTAGAACCATTTTTTGGGTTGCATTACCCCGCATCCGATATTCCTAAACAGGCCCGGGTGCTTTATAAACTAAATCTGACCAGGCTAATTGCCGATGTAAACAAAACTGATTCGCCAATTCTAACTTTTAAAGAAAACGAAGCGCTCGATTTAACCAATGGAGGCTTACGCGCCGTATCGCCTATACATATTCAATATCTGAAGAATATGGGGGTTCATTCGAGTTTTAGTATATCTTTAATCTCTCATGGCGAATTATGGGGATTGATTGCCTGTCATAACTATAGTCCTAAGTTTATAGACTATAAAGCCAGAGAAGGTGCTAAGTTAATCGGGCAGATCCTTTCCTCAGCATTAGAATACCGCCAGGAAGAAGAAGATGCAGAAATTATTGAGCAATTTAAAAGTACTGCCAATGTTCTTTTAGAACATTTAAACCGTGATAAGTATTTAGTTGAGGCCATAACTACTCACAAAAGAACTATTTTAGATGCAACCAAAGCTTCGGGAGTGGCCGTTATTTTCGAAAATGAACTTAAAACTATCGGAAATGTACCATCAGAAGAAGAAATAAGAGAACTCATTGAATGGTTAAAAACAACCAATGATGAATCGATATATTACACCCATCGGCTGTCTGAAATCCATTCTCCGGCTAAAAAATACAAGTCGATAGCCTCTGGACTTCTTTCTTGTATGCTCAATAAAGAAATGGGCGAAATGATCATCTGGTTTAAACCCGAAATCATTACCACCGTGAATTGGGCTGGAAATCCTGAAAAACCTGTAGTTCCTTCAGAAAATGGCTTGTTGAGCCTATCTCCCCGTAAATCTTTCGAAATCTGGTCGCAGGTAGTTAATAACACTTCTGAAAAATGGATGGCCGAAGAAATCGCCTCGGTTTTAAGGATACGCGAAATTATTATTACCGACATCAATAAAAAGGCCAACGAAATCAGGCTGCTTAACGAAAAGCTACAGGCCGCATACGAAGAATTAGATACTTTTAGCTATACAGTTTCGCACGATTTAAGAACACCGTTAACCTCGATAAAAACTTATGCTGAGCTAATGCTTAAAAATAAGAGCATTGATGAAAATGGCCAAAAAATGTTGAGCAGGATTTTAACAGGCGCTGATAAAATGAACTTTTTAATTAAAGAGATCTTAAATTTGGCGAGAGTTGGCCGTTCTGAAATAAATTTTGAAACAGTTGATATAGAATCTCTGTTAAAAGAAATAAGGAGCGAAGTATGGTCGGCCTTTAAAGCAGACCGTACGGAATTGGTTTTAGGGCTACTCCCAAATGTAAAAGGAGATAAGACCATGATAGCGCAGGTTTTCACAAACTTAATTGGTAATGCCGTAAAATACTCTGCCATGGTAGATAAACCTAAAGTAGAGGTTTCTGCGTATATAGACGGAGGAGAGACTATCTACGCAGTTAAAGATAATGGTATAGGAATAGACAACCGTTATTACGACCGGGTTTTTGAGCTTTTTAAGCGTATGGATAATGTTAAGGATATAGAAGGAACAGGAGTGGGGCTGGCTATTGTAAAAAGGGTGGTAGAAAAGCACAATGGCAGGGTTTGGTTTGAGAGTAAGTTAAATGTAGGATCGACTTTTTTTGTTGCTTTTAAAAACAGATAAAATGAAAACACCAGATATATTTTATGTTGAGGATGATGTAGACTATGCATTTTTTATGCAAAGTGCCGTACAAGAGGTTAAGGATACCCTTAATTTAACTATAGTTGAAGATGGTGCGGAGGCATTACAAAAACTTCAAAATTTTGCCGAAAGTAAAACCAAGCCTAAATTAATATTGCTTGATTTGAATTTGCCAGGCTTATCAGGATTAGATCTTTTAAAATTTATACGGGATATTCCTTATCTCAAAACCGTACCTGTAATCCTATTCTCTACATCAGATAATCCTGACGATGTTAAAGCATCAATTGAGTTTGGTGCGAACGCCTATCTTACCAAACCTGACGGTTATGAGAACCTGGTTAAATGCGTGCATTCTGTACACGATTTTTGGTTTAACCAACATTTGAGGTTAAATTAAATTTTATAAAACCATATGGAGAGATTCGGGTATTAAATCCGGATCTTTTCTATTTAATAATTAAACTCCCTTATATGATTGCCAATTTATTGAGAACTGAAACAGCAGAAAACCATAAAACATTAGAATCCTTAATGTTTGTTGATGAGATTATGAACAATTCTTTAAGTATTGATCAGTATAAAAAGCTGTTGACCATTAATTATATTATTCACCAGAAATTAGAGAATACGCTCGCGAATATGTTGGATGCGGCTATTGCCGAGCAATTGGAAATGAAAAGCAGATTGAAACTTGCTGCTTTAGAAGAAGACTTAAAATATTGGAATATAGATAGTTTAACATTGCCTGGTTTAGATTTTGAACTGTTTGTTCCGGACAAAAATACCGCCGAAGTTTTAGGTGCACTGTACGTGTTAGAAGGGGCTACTTTGGGTGGAAACGTAATTAAAAGGCATATTTTAGCCAATCCAAATTTTAAAGACCATGAAGGAGGCTTAAATTATTATGGTGTTTATGGTGACGAACTGAGTACAAAATGGAAAATATTTGTGTCAGTAATAAACCAGAGCGTTGCTGAGGCAGATTATGAACGCTGTATAAATAGCGCCAATTTGACCTTCAATAACCTGATCAACTTATCGAAACAACTGAATTAAGTTGCCAGATTTTGATCTCAAAATCCGAAAAAATACCTCTATAATAGTGCCAGGGCATTTTTTTGATTGTGTAAATGTGCAAAACTTCTTTCAAATAAATATTTGCTTTCTGTTGTTAATTCAAGGTAAATATGTATTATTGAAAAAATAAATTTTTTAAACCTTAAAAACATCAATTAGCGATGGAAAAATTCTCAAAAGTTAAAGCTGCTGTTGCTGCTATTGAAGCAGATGTAGAAAAATTTTATAATGCTGGCAATGCAGCTGCTGGTACTCGTGTGCGTAAAGCAATGCAAGATCTTAAAGTTTTAGCACAAGAAATCCGTGCAGAAGTAACTGACAAGAAAAACTCTGGAAAATAATATTTCGCGAGTAAGAAACAAAAAGGGTTCTGGTATGCCAGAGCCCTTTTTGCGTTTAGGGTAGACTTACGAAGTCTATCTGCAAGAGGCCTATAAGACTTCGTAAGTCTGGCCACCCCATAAAAAGATAAAGCTCCCCATCGCGGAGAGCCTATATCCAACTAACAAAACATATTTTTTTAGGTAAGCCCAGGTTTACCTTATCCTTTTTTCACCAATTTATATTCGATTACCGGTTTACCGCGTTCACCACCATCGCCAGAAATGTAGCTGTTGAATTTCAGTTTATAATAATTACCAGTAGCGTCTTTAATAATATAGCAAAGATCACTTTTAACTGCGCCGCCCGTACCAGCTTGGCTAGGTGAAGTTCTCCAGGTTGTACCAATTACATCTTTAGCCGATAGAAAAGTAAGACCAGCCAGATCAGTCTCTGTAAATGTAGCGTAAGCATTTTTTTTAACTACCATTGCCGCACTTACGCCACCTAAATTATTGATTGACACAAAATCCTGAACCCAATAAGGCGAGCCTAAACCAGAATTGAACGTACTATAACTCCATGAAATATCCCATGCGTTTTTTACCGGTTCGGCCTGAACAATTTTATTGTTTTCTAATGAAACAAAAACCAGGTTATAATCAGCACTTTTAGGCACATCCAAAGTTTTTATTACAGTTTCGTTTAGTCGGGCATATTGAATTTTGTAGCCTGAACCATTACGTGTAACTTTTAATTTAAACCACTTGTCTTTATCCTTATTTCCTTCGTAGCTTAATAGGTAAACTTTGTTTTCTGCTTCAGTAGCACTTACTTCGGCAAAAGCTGTTTTAGTGATATTTCCATCCCAGTAATCAACTAACGACACCGTAAGCGGATCCATGATATCATGATTTAAATTAACTGATGTTCCTGGATCTGCCAATGTAACTGCTGTAATATCGGTTTTAGAAGTTGCAGTTGCTGTAGTTTGATAGGAAGGGTTAAGCACAACTCTGAATTTGCTATCAGAGGTTAATCCGATATTAAAACTTTTTCGCTCTGCGGAAGACTGTTTATCAGCACTAAAATCTGCATAAACGATATTCGTATAGTTTGATTCTGCTGTTTTACCACTAAGTGTTAAAGTACTTCCATCAGAAGGTGGGGCAACAAAAATTGGTTCTTCTGTATTCTTTTTACAGGCCGTAAATGTTGTAGCTAAAAACGCGATAGCGATTAATGGGTTCAGTTTATTCATGTTATTATAATTAATGTTGTTTATTGTTAAAGTTTATTCCAGTTATAGGTTAGCCCAAGCAGGTACGATCTGCCATAACTATATGGAACATCGCCACCTGTGCTGTGTGCTCCACCAGTTGCGGTTGAAGTGTTGCTCAATTGTGTAACATTAAAGAGGTTTTTAATACCTGCATTAATGGTTAAAGATTTAAATAGATTTTTGTTCAGCATTAAATCTGCAGTATGGAAATCGTCAATTTTCGTCAGTTTTACTGAGTTGGGATCGTTTTCGGCAGTAAGTTTATAGCTTGGTAAGCTCCCCGTATATTTATAAAAGAGGCTGATACTCCCATTTATTTTCGGAAGGGTATAAGTTATATTCGAGTTTACTTCCGTAGCCCATGCAAATTCAGGAGTCTCCAAGTCTGGATTGCTCACTCTTAAATCATTATATCGGCCGATATATGATACGCCCATTGTAGCCTGAATATTTTTATAGATCAACGTATTGTCTAACGTACCACCTGTGGTTTTATATTTATCTACATTAAATAGTGAGGTTATGGAGTTATCTGTAGGAGACTGGGCAAAATTAATCCTGTTTTTAAACAAATTGTAGAAACCCGACAGCGTAGAACGGAACTGCAAATCTTTTTCATGTATGCCGGCCCAGGCCAAGGAGCCATTAAAACTGTTCGATTCTTCGGCTTTTAAATTGGCGTTACCTAAAATATTATGACTGGCATCTACAAAATCGTAATATAATTCTCTCAATGCCGGAGAACGAAAACCTTTAGCGTAAGCCAATCGAAGATCTAAATCTTTGGTTAACGTAAACTTGGTATTTAATGATGGAATTATAGGAGGGGAATCGTAAATTGAGTTTTTAATAAACCTCAATCCTGGCCTTACACTTATTCTACCAGCAAGTTTAACCTCTGCAGAAATAAACGCAGCATAATCATTAATTACAGGTGATCCGTTAATTCTCTGTCCGCCAGCAGCATCTCTATTGTATTCGATGCCAGGCTGAAATGAAACTGACTTATTTAAAGTGTAAATTGCTGTGGCCCTAAAAATAGCTGAGTTGAATTTTGCTATATCTTGTTCGCCCTTATCGTCGCTTAAACGTTCTGTGTTGTTTGTAAAATTATGGATAACGGTATGGGTTGATCGTTGTAAATCGGTGTAACCTCCTATAGCTGTGACCTGTAATTTATCATTTACCCTCCATTCAGACTGCAATTGTTGCGTATAACGCTTGGTGGTATAGGTGGATAGCTTTCCTTCTAAACTTGATGGATTTATACCAAAACGCGAATCGATATCCTCGTTTAGCCCATCTAAACGATACCATATACTAAAGTTTTGATTTCTATAACCGATTTTAGTATGACCAAGCCATTGCTCCTTAGGCTTCCATTGATTTTTATAGCTATTAAATTCTTCTAAAAATGCTGTTTTCGGAGCCATATTCCAGCCACCAAAATCGTTATGTGATGCACCAAGCAAAACACTCCAGCCTTTTTGCTGCCAACTCATACTTAAATTCTGATTATGCTGACCTGCACCATTGAGTAGGTTATATTCTTTTCCGGCACTTTCTTCCTGTACACGCGCATTAACGCTTAACAATTGCTTTCCTGGATTTTTGGTTATGATATTAATTACCCCTGCAAGCGCATCAGTGCCATACACAACAGACATCGGGCCCTCTACAATTTCTATCCTTTCAATGGTGTTAATGTCAATTTGGTTTAAACTTTCGCGGGCATCAGATCGGTCTACCATCGGTACACCATCCAATAAAATTTTAATATTCCGTCCAGTCATCCCCATTAAAGAAACATCAGTTGTACCTAAAGTTAAATCGTTGCTAAAACGGAAACCGAGTTCGGTATTTAAAATCTGCTGCACATTGGTTGCAGCTCTTAACTTAATCCGCTCTGCATTTATTGTTTTTACATTGTATACCGAGTTCCTCAAGCTTTGTGGTCTATATTGCCCCGTAACCACTACATCTTTTAAATCATTTGCTTTTGTAGTATCTACTTTAATTTCTTGAGCCACAGTAACAAATCCACAAAGCGATAAGGCAACTGATAAATATATTTTCATTTATTTAGACTAATTATAAATAATTGTGCAAATTTGTGGATAATCACAAAAAACAGATAACGCTAAACGGATAATTAATACCGCCAAACGGATTAAATGAATATGGAATCATCGTGATTTTTCAAATCACAAGAAGGTGTGAATAAAATTGTGCGTGCTTAAGCACCCTTAAAAAACCGAGCTTTTGCGAGCGCATTAACTAAGCGAAACGTTCTCTTGAACACTATAGAGAAAATAAATGCAAGTGAAAAATACCATTGAAAACAATGAGCAATAAATTAATAATTTATACAGATGAAAATTAAACTCTCAAACTATCCTAAAGGAAACATCGTTTATAAGAATGTTTATCTTGATAATTTTGATAGCATAAAAGACATAGATGAGGCAGATATAACATTTGAAGAGAGCGATGTAAAGTATAATATAAAAGAAATGTGGTTTAGGGGTATCCACATCGGTATTATAGAGATCCATCCGAATCAGGAAGAGAATTTTTGCTTTGAATGTTCTCAGCCACATACCGGCTTTCTATTTTGCCTGAATGGTGCTATTAGTTATTATTATAATCATCAGCAGGATAATTTATTATCATTGGCTAAAAACGAGCAGGATTTTAATGCAGGTGGCGTTAGTTCAATCAAATTTAAAATAACAGAGAAAACCAGATACCTTTATATACAGCTCACAGAAGATTATTTTCGACAGGTAACAGGAGGAGAACTTGGTAACGACATCAAAACGGAAAAATCAATCAGTCCGGAAATCGGATCGATACTGCAGCAGATTATTTACCCAAAACACGAGGGTAGGGTAAAACGTCTATTCCTAGAAGCCAGGATATTTGAGTTGATTATCGCCTATTTTAATCAAAAACCAGAGAAACAAACACACGTTTTAAAAAAGGAGGATATAGAAAAGATTCTGTTGGCAAAACAATTGGTTGAGCATGATTTGCAGAGGCCAAATTCGTTAATGGAACTTTCGCGCAAGGCTGGGATTAATGATTATAAACTTAAAAGAGGATTTAAGGAACTAACCGGTTATACCGTGTTTGGCTATTTATATAAAATCAGGATGGAAAAGGCGTATTATTTTCTATCTAACGAAAAGAAAACGGTTAACGAAGTTGCCTTCCTTGTAGGTTATAAAAATGCACAACATTTTATCACTGCTTTTAAAAAACAGTTTAATATTTTACCTGGAAGTTTAAACAAAAGCTAGAAATTTAGCGCAAACGTTTGTTTATTCTTTCACCTCGTTTACAATCAGATCAGACTCTACAATGGTGTTGTAGTAAGCCTGGTTCTCAGAATTAGGGCTGTGAATAAGATCCAACAGAATATTAGCTGCTTTTTGACCCTGTAAATATGGGTATTGCTCAACTGAAGCTACCGGCGAATTATCCAAATAGCTGATAATGGGCAGATTTGCATAACTCACTATATCAAAATCATTAATTACATTCAGTTTTTTGAAATATTTAATCAGGAATAGGGCTACATAATCGTTAAAGGCCACAATTGCTGTAGGTTTACGTTTATGATTTAAAAATTGATTGGCTGCGTCGATAGTACCTTCTTCAGTTAAATCACAGTTCACCACCAACGATGGATCGAATTTTAAGCGGTTGAAAGTAATCGCCTGCATGTAGCCATCTTTACGTTCCTCACTTGCGTACAAGGTACTTGGCCCATTAATCATACCAATACTTCTATGTCCTTTTTTTAAAAGATAGTTCACCGCTTTGATTGTTGCACTCTCCAAGCTACAAGCTACGTAATGCACATTTTTAAAAGGAGGTATCCGGTCAAAAAATACGACAGGTATATTGAATGAATTGAGTTTCTCGAAATGATCGAACTTTGAAGTGCCCTTACTGATGGATACCAATAAACCATCTACACGTTGATTTTTCATTTTTTCAACGAGCTTTACTTCCTGCTCATAATTATCGTGCGACTGCGCAAAAATAACCGTATAGTTTTTCTTAATGGCTTCATCTTCAATTGCAGAAATAGCTGTAGAGAAAAAGTGTTCTGATAGTTCAGGTAAAATTACGCCAATAGTATATGTTTTCCCTTTTTGAAAAAGAATTGCCGCGTTATTAGGCTCATAGTTTAGAGACTTCGCCAGCTGCTTAATTTTCTCCCTGGTTACCGCTCCAATGCTCGGATGATCGTGCAATCCCCTGGAAACACTAGATGGAGAAATGTTTAGAATTCTGGCTATTTCTTTGATGGTTGTTGGTTTCGACTGCATTCTGAGTGCTAAACTACATTAAATTTCTTCAATATGTAATATTACAAAATTAATCAAACGTTTGCGTTGTTTTTTTTTCTCATTTCTTTCCTCTGCTATATAAATATCAATACTTTCGGAAAGGCTAAAGGCCATACGTTCTAAAAAATAATAATAGAAAAATTATAAATAGAAAGCAATTTTAGTCCCTTAAAAATCAAAATTGATATACAATCATAAACTACACCCCAATAATTAACAATTGTACCCCTCAATTTGGAGGGGTATTTAAACAAAAAAGACGAGAAGTGTTCGTACCACTCCTCGCCAAATTGGGTTATTTTCCTGCAAGCAGGCACAAAAGTTATCTAAGCTATATGTTTAACCCTTATTCAAAGGTATAAAATTTACGCATTTTTTTTAACAGCCTATTTGTTTCCGCCAATTGTGAAATACTTTATATTTTTACAGCACTTTTAACCAAATAAACAACACACACAAAAGGATCCTTTTAACCTTTAGCGAATTTTTAGTTTACATAAACGATATTAAATATTTTATTAAATTTAACATAGGGTTAATAAAGGAAGTTCTTTCTTTGGCATTCTTTAAAACCTTAAAAGTCATTCCCTAATTGTGCATATGTACGAAGAATTAGAAAGTAATTTTTTTCTTATTGTAAAATTGGACAAAGCAAAGGCATTTGGCCTGGTGTTCGATGCTTATTGGAATGCACTTTACAAACAGGCCTGCAAAAAGGTTCATTGCAATGATCTTGCGCAAGACCTTGTGCAGGATGTATTTGTTAGTCTATGGGATAAAATAGAGCTTTTAGATGCCGAGGGTAGTGTATTGGCTTATCTTTTTGCTATTCTCCGTAACAAAATTTTAAAACTTTACGAAAAAGACGAGGTTCGTTTAAGGTATGCCTTAAGTGTAACATCAAGTGCAAGCCCATCTGATGTACATTCTCAAAACACGCTCCTCGAAAAAGAATTGAAAGCAATTATCGATATCGAAGTAACCCGGATGCCAATCCGGATGAAAGAAATTTATATGCTTAAAAAAGAAGATGATCTTTCTATCAGGCAAATAGCTGAAGAACTATCGTTATCAGAGCAAACGGTAAAAAACCAACTCCAGATGGCCTATCAACGTTTACGTGCAAAGATTAAAAATTACGATTCTTCTCTGGCCTTACTGGCATTGTTTATTGCTAAACACTTGTAACTCCATCCAGATTACTTCACTATGCCAATAATTTGTATGTCTGTTACCTTTCAGGAAGGTTTTTCAATTTATTAAAAAAAACATTAAATGCCATGGTACTTTTTACATGGTAACCGTATATCTCTATAAAGGCCACTATTTTGAATACGAACGAAATCAAATATTTAATCGGAAAGTACAATAGCCAAACTGCTACACCAGAGGAAAAAAAGCTGGTAGAGGAGTGGTATGAACGTATAAATGGTGCAGATCTGAACCAAAACCAGTTTGAAGATAGTAAAGTAAAAAAACAAATTTTAAATCAGGTTTCTTCACGCATAGCAAATAAAGCAACAACAAAAACCAAGCAGATCAAATTAAATTATACACTGTTTTTTAAAGCTGCAGTTATTTTAATCGCTCTGATTGCAGGTAGTTATATTTATTTTAGCAAATCAGATCGTTCAGGCGTTTTAACCCCATCTACTAAAACAAATAAAAAAACAATTGTTCCAGGTGGCAATAATGCGGTATTGTTACTGGCCGATGGCTCTCAGATCATCCTCAATAAAACTTCAGACGGACAATTGGCAAACCAATCGGGTGTTGAAGTAATTAAAACAAAAAGTGGCGAATTGCTTTACCGGTTTACAGGTAATTCAAATGCGAAAGCGGGAGCCATTAATACGGTAAGCACCCCTCGGGGTGGCCAATACCATTTAATTTTGGTTGATGGTACTGAGGTATGGTTAAATGCAAACTCTTCGGTTAAATTCCCTACTGCTTTTGTGGGCAACGAACGCAAGGTGGAGATTACTGGCGAGGTATATTTCGAAGTGGCTAAGAATAAGACCAAACCATTTATTGTTCATACGGATCAATCTGATATCAAAGTGCTGGGTACTCATTTTAACGTGAATACTTATGCTGATGAAGCTTATGAGCGTACTACCTTACTTGAAGGCAGTGTAGAAATTAAACATGGTGATAAAAAAGCACTTCTGAAACCTGGCCAACAGGCGAGCTTTAACGGAAAAGTGGATGGGATTAATGTGAGTGAAATAGAAGATCTGGAGGCTGTAATTGCCTGGAAGAATGGCTATTTCCAGTTTGAAAAATCGGATCTCCCGGCAGTAATGCGCCAGATTTCGCGTTGGTATGATGCCGACGTTATCTATAACGGCAAAATTCCGGCAAAACAATACACCGGAAAAATACCTAGAAATGTAAACGTGGCAAAATTGATCGAAATGCTGGCTTATAGTGGCATCCATTGTAAGGTAGAGTACAATCAGATTACAGTAAACCCTAAATAAATAACCAAACCAAGTCAAACTATAAACGCAGCATATGAAGATATAATACTCTAAACCATTCGACTTCAATTTCCTCTACAAACAATGTAAAGTGTTCGTACCACTTTTATTTGCCATTTGGAAATTGACTGCCTGCGCCAGCTATTCTGCGGCAGGGGCACAATAAGTTATCTAAGCAATTATATTTTAAACCCAAATTCAATCATGAATTTTAGTATTTTTTTTGCGCCCGGATCATTAATCCGGCGTAAGCCCACACAATTAATATTGGTGATGAAGCTAACCGCACTATTTTTATTCGCGTGCCTATGCCAGGTAAGCGCAAGTGTTTATAGTCAGAACATCACATTGAGACAAAAAAATGTTTCGATGGAAGTGATATTTAAATCAATAGAGAAACAAACTGAATATGTTTTTCTTTACGATAACCTTGAACTGCAAAATGCCCACAACGTAAGTATTGATGTTAAAAATGTACCTCTTGAGCAAGTCCTGAATTTATGCTTTAAAAATCAGTTATTGACATATAAAATATTTGATAAAACAATCGTACTCAGAAAAAAAAGCGAGCTGATATCAAATCCCTTCTTTGAAACCATCAGTGGCAAAGTTCTGGATGAAAATGGCCAGCCGATTGTTGGGGCAAGTATAATGGTCAAGGAAACAAAAACGGTAACCACGACTAATGCTAATGGTTATTTTTCCATTAACGCCAATATTGGCACAACACTAATCGTCTCTTTTATTGGTTACACTACCAGAGAAATTACTATAGACAGTAAGCGGGATTATAGCATTTCTTTGCAAGCTACCACAACCGAACTAACAGATGTGGTTGTTACAGCCCTGGGGGTTAAACGTTCAGAAAAATCGCTGGGTTATGCGGTGCAAAAAGTAGCCGGTAAAGAGCTGCAAACCGTTAAAGGGGTAGATGTTGGTACTTCATTAACTGGAAGGGTTTCGGGTTTAGTGATTAAAAACTCAACCGAATTTAACGCCAGGCCAACCATCGAGTTACGTGGTGAGGGTGCTTTGCTTGTTATTGATGGTGTGCCTTATGGCAACATGACATTAAGAGATGTGCCTACAGATGATATTGAAAGTATGGATATACTTAAAGGTCCCACAGCCTCTGCATTGTATGGCTCAAGGGCATCTGGTGGCGTACTTTTAATTACGACTAAAAAAGGTGCCGCTGGTAAAGGCTTATCTATCGATTTGAACAGCAGTACCATGGCATCACTGGGTTTTCTGGCTATACCCGAAGTACAAAGCTCCTATGGCAGGGGACAGAACGGCGTAATTGATAACGATTATGTTTGGGGGCCTAAGCTGGATATTGGTAAAACTGCCAGAGATTGGAATCCCATTACAAAGCAGTTTGAAGATAACATGCCTTTGGTATCGAAAGGAAAGGACAACCTGAAGAATTTTACTTCTACAGGTATTATCTTAAATAATAATGTAAGTATTGCCCAAACCGGCGAAAATGGAAGTTTCAGGATCGGCCTAAACGATATTTATAATAAAGGACAGTTTCCAAACCAGAATCTGAACATGATAAATTTAACCATGTCGGGAGAGATGAAGCTTAGCGATAAATTTAAGCTGGAAGGACACATGGGGGTAAGTCGCCGATGGGCCGATCAGATTTGGGGCGGTGGTTATAATAACCAGGGCTATTTGTACCAGTTAATTATGTGGACAGGTACCGAATACGATATCCGCGATTATAAAGACTACTGGAAAGTGCCTTATAAAACACAAAACTGGATGTATACCAACTGGTATGATAACCCATATTTAATTGCTAACGAAAAATTAAACGGTATCCAAAACAATACCGTAAATGCTAATGTTACGGCTAATTACCAAATTAATAAAGATTTTAATTTATTAGTGCGTTTAGGATACGATAACTATAACAATAAAACTACTTTCCGTAATCCTACTGCCAATATATATTCCACCCGCGGCGGCGCGGTTAATGGTAGCGGATGGAATGCTAACGGTATGTATTCTATCCAGGATGCTAAAGGTTTCAGTACCAATGATGATGTGATTCTGAGCTACAAAAAGAAACTAGACAGATTTACTATCGATGCTTTAGCAGGTGGAACAGTTTACTATTTCGTTGACGAATCATTAAGTGGAACAACTAAAAACGGATTAATTTCACCAACTTTTTATTCGTTAGCTGGTTCGGTAGAGCCACCTACAGTATCGCAAGGGTATAGCACCAGGCAGATCAACAGTTTGTACGGCAGGGCTTCTATTGGCTATAACGATGCTATTTTCCTTGATTTTACGGGAAGAAACGACTGGAATTCTGCCCAACCAAAAGCATCACGATCTTATTTTTATCCATCCATTGGTTCAAGTATCGTAGTTTCAGAATTGGTGAAACTGCCTAAGGTAATCGATATGTTTAAAATCCGCGGTTCGTGGGCGGTATTTAAAACCGCTTTAGGGGTATATGCCACAAACAGAACCTTCGGTACAACAACTGCCGCATGGAATACTTTAAATTCTGCAAGCTATCCATCGTCGTTATTGGGTAACAGCCTGCTGCCAAGCGAACAAAGAACATACGAAATTGGGGCTGCTGGATATTTATTTAAGAAACGCCTGCATTTTGATGTAGCTTACTTTAATAAATATTACTATAACCAGCAGGTAAGCACTTCAATTCCTGCATCATCAGGTTTCTCATCTACTTTGGTTAATACACAAGAAACTTACGAAAGAAGAGGCATTGAAATTACTGTTGATGGATCTGTGATCAGGAATAAAGACTTCGAATGGTATTCTACTATCAACTGGTCTAACCAGCATCGCTATTATGTCAATCTCGATCCTGTATACTCACCCGATAATTTATGGGTAAAAAAGGGAGAAAGGTTAGATACCTATACCGATAACTACTGGGTTAAAGATCCTGAAGGCAATGTAATTCATGAAAGTGGTTATCCCGTTTGGAGCGATTATGTTAAAAAATTAGGTTACGGCGAGCCCGATTTCAGTTTTGGCTTTATCAATAATTTCACTTATAAAAAGTGGTCGCTAGGTATTAATATCGATGGCCGTATTGGCGGTCTAATGTATAATTATGTATATGACAAAATGTTCGATTCTGGAACTGCACCTGAAACAGATAACGAATATCGCTATAACCAGGTTGTGCTAGGGCAGAATAACTACGTGGGACAAGGCGTTAAAGTGGTATCAGGTAGTGTTACCTACGATAAATATGGACAGATTACCAGCGATACACGCAAGTATGCCGTAAATGATGTGCCTATCGGTTATCAGGATTATGCACAATGGTACCGTGGTGGTGATGCAAGGGTACAGAATGAATCGTTTATTAAGCTTCGTGAAGTTTCGCTGGGTTATAGCTTATCATCAAAAACAGCAACCAAACTAGGTTTAAAGAGTGCGTCTTTTTCTTTAACTGGTCAAAACCTGTTTATGTGGACCAATTTCAAATACTCAGATCCTGATGTTGATACCGAGAACCTAAACTCACCATCAATGAGAATGGTAGGATTTAACGTTAAAGTAGGTTTCTAGTTATTTATTGTTTAAGGAAGATTTTATGAAAAGTAAATTTTTAAAATATAGCTTATTGTTGCCAGCGTTGGCATTATTAAGTAATGGTTGCAGCAAGTTCGACGACATTAATACCAATCCAAATGCAACTACTCAGGTAAATTCGGCTATGCTGGCTACAGGGATGATATTAAATATCACGCGTGGAGATATCAGCAGTGCCAAATCTTTTATGCAGCCATTTTTACTGGGTAAGTATCTTACTTGGGGCGAGGGACAGGAGAATTTTCAATACAATAAAATTAGCCGGACTGATTTTAGCCGTATAACCCTCTTACGCAACATTACGCCCATGGAAAATTACGCGACCAGCGACGGGCTGAAAAAATCTTATCAGGCGTTGGGCCATTTTATCAGGGCTTGGCAGTTTTTTATGACTACAATGCAGGTTGGGGATATTCCTTATACCGATGCAGTTAAAGGTGAGTCGGACGCCATATTACAACCTAAATACGATAGTCAAAAAACAGTTTTTCTGGGCATTCTGAGCGAACTGGATCAGGCCAATACTTTATTTGCTTCAGGGGCTACTTTTGAAGGCGACCCTATTTTTGCAGGTAATACCGATAAATGGAGAAGATTAACCAATAGTTTTGAGCTGCACGTACTTATTAATCTCTACAAAAAAACAGGCGATGCCGACCTAAAAGTAATCGAACGCTTTAAGGATATCGTGGCTAACCGCCCATTAATGAGAGATTATAACGATAATTTTGCATTGGCATACAATGCTACTGCTGGTCAAAATTATCCTTGGAGCGATGTTCCGGCCGGATCTGGTAATTCATTTGTAAAATCTAATTATACGATGTTAACCAATGTATTGTTAGAGCCGCTAAAGACAACAAGTGATAAGAGACTATTTTATTATGCTAAACCATCGCCTGTTAAAATAACCGCTGGTGTTTCGCAGTCTGATATTGCCGCATATCCAAGTATAGAGCCTTCTGATTCGTTTTCAAGCTTGCAGACCAGAAGGGTGAATAAAGATTATACCGATATTAATATTAGATATGTAAACCTGGTTAATGCTGAACCTGTAGGCGTTTTTAATTATTGGGACCTACAGTTTATCCTTGCCGAAGCAACTATTCGCGGATGGATAACTGGTACACCAGCACAAACCTATTATGCTAATGGGATTACAAATTCTATGAAGTTCATAGCCCAGTATACACCTGATCTGGCCGATTATCATCACAACATGAAAATGGATGTAGCCTATATTGATACCTTTCCTGCTACCGTGGCCTTAACTGGCTCAACAGAGCAGCAAATAGCGCAGGTAATTACACAAAAATACGTAGCCAGCTTTTTGCAGGGAAACAAATACCAGGGGTGGTTCGAAAACCGAAGAACAGGTTATCCGGTATTTAAATTAAACTCGACCACGAATTTAAATTCACCTTCTACTAATTTTCCATTAAGGTGGTTATATCCTTCGAATGAGCTGAATTACAATTCGGCCAACCTTTCGGCTGCTGTTGCCAGCCAGTATGGTGGTAGCGATGATGTAAACCAGACGATGTGGCTTTTAAAATAGTACGCTCCTGATCAACTTAAAAAGTTCTCTGCTATTAACGCGGAGAACTTTTTTGCTTTAAACCACAAGTAATCCATACGTCATATATCTAAAGCATGCTATTCTTTTAAAATCATATTCCTACTTTGGTTTTATTAATTTTTGAAAATGATAGCTGTATATCTTTTACTTTTTATCTTAATCGCATTCTTCATTATAACAAACCTGCCTGTTTTTGGCCGTTTACCAAAGGGATTGCGGCTGGAAAAAATCCACCATTTGGCCAATTATCGTGATGGCGCACTGCAAAATCAATCGGTAACACCAATGCAGCCTGAGGGTGTAAGCTTTTTTAAGATTTTGAAGGCATTTTTTTTTGAAAAACACCCTGATAAAGTTCCGGATAAAGCACTCCCTTTTATTTTGCCTAACATAAACGGCGACCCTAAAAGCGATACCCCTGAAATTATTTGGTTTGGTCATTCATCTTACCTGATCAAAATAGATGGCTTAAGGATTCTGGTCGATCCTGTTTTTAGTAAAACCCCATCTCCATTTTCATTTATTGGGAGTAAGGCTTTTTTAGGTACAGACGTTGTAAAAGCGGAAGAATTTAAGAATATTGATCTTCTGATCATCACACACGATCATTACGATCACCTGGATTATAACAGTATTTTGAAAATTGCACCACAAGTTAAAACCATAGTAACTTCGTTGGGCGTAGGAGAACATTTAGAAAAATGGGGAATTAAAGCTGATAAGATAAATGAATTGTGCTGGAAAGAATCGATAACCTTATTCAGTAACGTGAAGTTAACAGCGGTTCCGGCAAGGCATTTTACCGGAAGAAAATTTAAAAGAAATCAAACCCTTTGGTCGGCCTTTGTATTGAAAACTGAAAACTACCAATTATTTTTAGGAGGCGATTCAGGTTATGATACACACTTCGCCAAAATAGGTGAGGAGTTTGGCCCTTTTGATTTAGCTTTGCTCGAATGTGGACAGTACAATGCCTATTGGCCGTACATCCATATGTTTCCCGAAGAAACAGTGCAGGCTGCTATCGATTTAAAAGCAAAAGTTTTAATGCCGGTGCACTGGGGCAAATTTAGCTTAGCCATGCACCCCTGGAACGAGCCCATAAAAAGAGTGGTTTTAGCTGCAGCAGCAAATCAGCTTCCTCTGGTTACCCCAAAATTAGGTGAAACAATAATTTTAAATGAATATTTACCAACGGAAAATTGGTGGCTTGAAGAATAAAAACTAAACAATAATTGTACTATGGTGTTTAATTCTAAAATCAAATACAATTATGAAAACTGATCTTGTTGAAATTTTTCAGACCATTAGAGCCGGAATACAGCCCTATGCCACCCGCGGATATACGGTACACGAAAATTCGGAAAACGGCTATGATCTTTATAGTGAAAAAAACATTGAATTAAACGGTGAAAAAGTAACTGAACGTTTTTTTTCAGGTGTTTATATTAATGGAGATGCTGTAGAAGTTAAAATCAATACCGATGAGTTTTCCACTACAAATCATAATTTAAGTGATTTTGGCGAAAACAAAGCGGGTTTGAAAATTTCAGCCCTTGATGATTCTAAGCTAAAAGAAGTAGAAACACTGGTAGAAATTATCCATACTAACTTTAAAGAAAAAGAATGGATTTAACAATCGGATGGTTAAATTTGTAGCAGATAATTTTTCTAAACAAGCTTCTACTGATTGAATAATTTAACTTCTGATTCTAACTGGCATCACCAATTAAGCCTAGCACTTGCTAATAATAAAATTGGTTGCTTTTTTTTTATAGCGCATGAATTTCGATTATTACGGACTGATCATCAATTGATCATTCATCTGGTAAATTTAAACAATAAATTTACCCCACAACATCTCATTGAGCTGCAGGAGAAATATCTTCAAGAAGACATTAAACTCATTCATCTTTGGGAAGATCTGTGGCAATCAAAACCAGATCAGGTTTTAGCGAGAATAAAATCTTTGCTTGGCAAAAATATCCGAATTCATGGCAGAAAAACCAAAGCATTCAAAATTACCAAACCCGTTGCGGATTCTTTTTTAATTGAAAATCACTTACAGGGATCAGTAAGCAGCCGATATAAAATTGGTTTATTTGAAAAAGATGAGCTTGTGGCTGTCGCTACTTTTTCGGCACTACGCAAAATGAACCATACTGAAAATTATAGATCGGCAGAATTGATCAGGTTTGCGGTTAAAGCAGGCTATTCTATTACTGGGGGGCTTAGCAAGTTGATTGCTTTTTTCGCTGAAACTTATAAACCTAATGACCTGATGACATATGCAGACCGCGACTGGTCGGCAGGAGCGGCTTATACTAAACTAGGATTCACCCAAACAGCAATTTTAGAACCTCAAATATATGTTCTGGATGAAAATCTAAACCGCCTGCTTAAAAAGGATAATCAGGTTTTGGCAACGGAAGTGTTTAATACGGGAAGTTTAAAGTTTATCCTCAAATTTTAATGGATCAGCATAATCTCATCATCATTTTAGGTGCAACTGCATCTGGTAAAACGAAACTTGCTGTAAGTGTTGCTGAAGCGTTAAATGGCGAAATTATTAGTGCAGATAGCCGCCAGATATTTAAACAGATGGATATTGGTACTGGGAAAGACTTACAAGAGTACCATATTAATGGCAAAACGATTCCTCACCACCTCATTGATATTTTAGCTCCCGGTGAACGTTATCATGTAGATGCCTTTAAAAACGATTTCTATGAAGCTTTTGAAACCATAACAAAAAAAAACAAAATACCTATCCTTTGCGGTGGAACAGGAATGTACATCCACAGTCTTTTGCAAAATCAAACTTTTACAGCCATTCCCGTCAATCAAGAATTGAGAGATCAACTAAATCTATTATCGAAAGAAGAGTTGATTTCAAAATTGCAAAGAGATAGAAGCCAAAACATCGATCATGTTGATCTATCTTCTAAAAAAAGACTGATCCGAGCATTAGAAATAGCACAATATTTGAAATATAACCAGCTGGAAGCTATAGAGCGGCCCGAAATTAAACCCATTATTTTTGGCTTAAAGAATGAAGTCGAAATAACACGTGCAAAAATCCTGGCAAGGCTTGATCAAAGATTTAAAGCAGGCTTAATTGAGGAGGTAGTGCAATTGCTTAAAGAAGGTATTAGTAAAGAAATTCTGGTTTTCTATGGTTTGGAATACAAATTCATTGTTAATTATCTGGATGGCTTATTTACATTGGATGAACTGAAACTTAAACTTGGCATCGCCATTTGCCAATATGCTAAACGGCAAAATACCTTTTTTAGGAAAATGGAAAAGGACAGTGTTGAGATCATTTGGCTCGATGCATCAGCACCTACAAACCTGTTAAAACAGTTTGTAATTGAAAAAGTTTCACTTAATAAAAATTAACTTTCATTGGTCATCTTAATGTTGGTTTATGGCCTAAATGACATTAAAAAAGCCCTTTTGGCACAACCTTTGTATTTGTTGCAGCATATTAGTTTAACTCAAAAACAATACTTTAAAATGAAAACAATTACTAAAATCATTGCTACTTCAGCAGCTGTCGTGGCTTTATTCTTTACCACAAATGCTAACGCGCAATCTTCTCAAAAATTAGGAATAGGAATTTTTGGCGGTATACCAACAAGCGATGCATATAGTGTAGCGCTTGGTGCAGATTTACGTTATCAATTTGATATTGATAAACAATTATCGATTCCCGTTACTGCTGGTTATACCCGTTTCTTAGGTAAAGAAATTGGTAATACTGGTGTAGATGTTCCAGATTTTGGATACATTCCTGTAAAAGCTGGTGTTAAATATTTCTTTAACGAATCGGGTTCCGGTATTTATGGTTTAGCAGAACTTGGTGCAGGTTTTGGTACTAACGAAGGTAGTGGAACATCATTTGTGTATTCACCAGCTCTTGGTTATGCCTGGAGTAACGGTTTAGATTTAGGCGTAAAATACGAAGGCTTAGCTAAAGATGGTAACAGTACTGGTTATGTTGGCCTACGTTTAGCATACGGATTTAGTCTATAAGCTTAATCACAAATAACATTGGAAGCCCCCTTTTTTAGGGGGCTTTTTTATTTCATAACATTCTGAAAAAAATGAAAATTTAAAAATCCACCTCAGGTATTTTAACGTATATAAACCAAACCCTTAATTAATAACTTAAAATATCTAAGATGAAAACAGTTACTAAACTTTTTGCAACGACATTAACGGCCTTTGCAATATTAAGCACTTCAAATTTAAAGGCTCAAACAATGGGCACCACCGAGCCGATGACAACAGGAAGCGGAATGGCTTTTAAAATCGGTGTGGGTGTAAACGGTGGATTATTTCCGGACAAGTCTGAAATGGATTATGGTTATGGTGCAGATGTAAAACTTCAGTATGATTTAAGCCCTTATGTGGCCCTTACAGCTTCGGGGGGTTATACCAGATTAAAATGGAAAGGAAGTCCGCTTAAGTTCGAATTTATCCCTTTATTAGGCGGTGTTAGAGTGTTTCCAGTCGAAAGAATGTACTTAAGTACTGAGTTAGGCTCTGGTTTGGCCATAAAAGATGGTGCTAATATGAACTTTATTTATACCGGAGGTTTAGGTTATGAATGGAAAAACGGTCTAGATCTTGGTGTAAAATATGAAGGTTATGTAAACAATAGCGCTTCTGATCTCTACTTCATGAAAACCGGACAATTTAACCTGAGATTAGGATATAATTTCAAATTATAATTAAAACATCATTTAATTTAAAGTCCCGATGAAAATCGGGACTTTTTTATTTATTTACCATTTTAATTGCTATTTTGAGCCGAAAACCAAATACAATGAAAAGAATATTCGGATTAGTAATACTTACCGCTTTAATGGCCTGTAACCAGGCAGAAAAAAAATCTACAGAAACTCAAGATTCAATAAAAACAGATTCGGCATCGGTTAAAAATGAAGTTTCTATAAAAGACAAACAGAAATCTGAAATCTTTAACCAATATGTAGATTTAAAAAATGCACTGGTAAAATCAGATTCAGCTAGTGCACAAAAATCTGCAGCACAGTTACAAACGAGTTTGGCTGACTATAAAGGCTGTGAGCCTACTGCAGCTGTTGCGGGCAAAATCGCTGCAAGCAATAATCTCGTTTCGCAGAGAAAAGATTTCACAGTTTTAAGCGCTGATTTAATTGCATTATTTAAGAATGCGGAAATAGAAAAAGGCACTATTTATGTTCAGCATTGCCCAATGGCTAACAAAGGTGATGGAGGTGACTGGTTATCAACCGAAAAGGAAATTAAAAATCCTTACTATGGCAAAGAAATGTTGGAGTGTGGGCGAGTTGCCGAAGAAATCAAAGCAAAATAAGATTTCAAATCCTGTCTAATTAAGCACGATTGTTACGTCATTTTGACTAATTATTCATATTAATTTAACAGATTTGTTATGCATGTATATTAATTTTATATAATTTAGAAAGCTATAAACACAATACAATAATATGTCAGATATTGCAGAGATTAAAGTTGATGGTAAGACAGTAGAATTGCCAGTAATTACAGGAACAGAAGATGAAAAGGCCATTGATATTTCAAAATTAAGAGATCTAACAGGTTTTGTGACTTTAGATACTGGTTTTAAAAATACTGGTTCTACAAAGAGTAAAATCACATTTTTAGATGGTGAAAAAGGCATTTTAAAATATAGAGGTTATTCGATTGAAGAGCTTGCCGCAAAATCGAGTTTTTTAGAGGTTATTTATCTGATCATTTATGGAGATCTGCCAACGCAAAAACAACTTGAAGATCTACAGGCTGACATAAGCAAGCATACTTTGATCCATGAGGACATGAAGAAATTTTTTGATGGTTACCCATCAAGATCTCATCCAATGGGTCAATTAGGTTCCCTGATCTTCTCGTTATCTACATTCTACCCCGAGTGCTTAAAACCAAATCAAACTGCCGAAGAACAAGATTTAACCATTATTAAACTTTTGGCTAAATTCCCAACCATTGTTTCTTTCGTTTATAAAAAATCATTAGGTCATCCACTTATTTATCCAAAAAATAAATACGATTATGTAACCAATTTCCTTTGGATGACATTTGGACAACGTACAGAAGATTATGATGTAAATCCGATCGTTGTTAACGCCATGAACAAATTGCTTATCCTGCATGCAGATCACGAGCAAAACTGTTCAGCATCTACAGTACGCATCGTAGGTTCGTCTGATTGTAATTTATATGCTTCAATTGCCGCTGGTATTGCTGCACTTTGGGGTCCACTACATGGTGGTGCTAATCAAGCAGTGATTGATATGCTTGAGTTGATTAAAGCTGATGGTGGTGATACAGAGAAATGGATTGCAAAAGCGAAAGACAAAAACGATCCATTCCGCATGATGGGTTTTGGACACAGGGTTTATAAAAACTTCGATCCAAGAGCTAAAATCATTAAAAAAGCTTGTGATGATATCTTAGAAAACCTAGGCATTGATGACCCGATTTTAGAAATTGCCAAGAAACTAGAAGAAGCAGCTTTAACCGATCAATACTTCATAGACCGTAAGTTATATCCAAATGTAGATTTCTATTCAGGTATTATTTACCGCGCATTAGGCTTCCCATCCGAAATGTTCACTGTGTTATTTGCTTTAGGCCGTTTACCAGGATGGATTGCACAATGGAAAGAAATGCACGAAAACAAAGAGCCGATAGGCCGCCCTCGCCAGATTTATGTTGGCGAAACCGATAGAGAATTTGTTGAGCTTAAAGACAGAAAATAATTTCATTAAGCATAAAAAAACCACTCGATAATATCGGGTGGTTTTTTTATGAGGTTAACTCTTTACCAAATTGTAATCATCCTGAATCTATTTCTGTATCTTATCCTAAATCAGACCCTGAAATAAATTCAGGATGACGTTTGGATTTATTATGTAGCCACGAAATAAATCAGGTTGATCATGACCATTTCCGAAAGCTTAAAAGCAACTGAGTATAGGATCAATATCCAGAATATTTTAAAGATAGTACTCCAGGTTTTGCGCTGATAAAAAACGGTAAGCGCTTTAAACATGTACCAGAATAAATATACGGTAACCCCAACTTCGATAATTTTGCTGACCAAAGAAGTTTCCCCAAACACATGTTTCATAATGGGTTGGGTAAAAATGGAAACGATAAAGTATACCATCATGCCATGGATGGTAAAAATCAGGTGATCCAAATAATAGATATGGTTTTTCCTGAAGTTGAGCATAATAAACCAGGCCAGTAAAGGCATCAGCAAAAAGTATTGTTTTGGTCGGTTATGTTCTAAAGTTTCCTGAATGACCTCCGATTTTTCTCCAATATTAATTGCCCTTTTTTTGATCATCCGCTCATACCAATTGTCTTGCTCGGTGGGAGGTAATTTCTTTTGCCTTCCTAAATAAGCTGCATAAGTGCTATCATTTCTTTCAATATGGATCTCATTATAATCTTCGATCATATCGGCAATAGAATCAGATGCTAGTTTATCGTTTTCGGTTCTAAGCCTGTTCAGTTCTTTTTCCTGATCAGCAAAGCCCATTTTAATAAATTCTTTTTTCCGAATCGCTTTATTAATCGATTTGGTCGTTCTATCTGCAATGCTTTTAGGCATTCCCGTAAGTTTGAGGGCTTTATTTACACTATCAGTTACATTTTCGCTCTTTTCATTTTCAATACCGATCCCGCCATGATCAGGATCCTTTTCAACATGTTTTGGTGAATACACGACCAAAAAATATACGATTGAGACGAAGATGTACATGCTCACCGGATTAATATACCTTGCTCTTTTGCCAGCTAAATAATCGAGTGTAACCTGGCCGGGCTTTGTTAAAAGAGGAGAGAGGGTTTGAAAGAACTTATTATCAAAGTGAAAATAATGCGCGATACTATGACTAATAAAAGCCCAGAAGCTTTCTTTTAACTCTAAATTTGGTTGACCGCAATCGCTGCAATAATGTTTCTCAACATGAGCACCGCAGTTTAAGCAATTGTGTTCTTTTCTATACTTACCAGCTGACATGGAATAAATTATAAATGGTTAATGGCTTCTACTTCTGCCCTTGTATGTTTGTGTTTAAATATGACTACAAAAACTATTGCGATAACCAGAACATAAATGGTGAAAGATAACCAGATGTTATGCCAGTCTTTCACATCTAATGCCCTGCTTAAATTTCCATTCTCTAATACACTGATTCCTTTGTTTTTCAAAAATTGAAGCAGATGTTTATTGTCTGCTTCGCTCTTTACATATTTTGATAAAGAATCGATACTGCTATAATAGGTAGTAAAATATTTATTGATCATCCAACCCGACACCAAACTTCCAAACACAGCTCCGAAACCGTTAGTCATCATCATAAATAAACCTTGAGCAGATGAACGTGTTTTTGGTGTGGTTGAAGTTTCGACGAACAATGAGCCCGAAATATTAAAGAAATCGAATGCCATACCATATACAATACAAGACGTGATGATCATCCATAAATTGGCAGAAGGATCGCCAAAGGCAAATAATCCAAAACGTAATACCCAGGCAAACATGGCAATTGCAATTACCCATTTAATCCCAAATCTTTTCAAAAAGAATGGAATGGCAAGAATAAACAGTGTTTCCGATATTTGAGAGATGGATAGAATGATAGTAGAATATCTGATTACGAAAGATTCTGCGAAAACCGGGAATAATTTAAATTCATCTAAAAAAACATCACCATAAGCATTGGTTAATTGTAATGCTGCCCCTAAAAACATCGAGAAGATGAAAAACAATGCCATTTTATAATCAGCAAACAGCTTGAAAGATTCTAATCCAAGTTTCTGTGCGAATGTTTTTTTCTCACTGATTAAATTTAAAGGTTTACATGGAGGTAGAGTGAAAGAGTATATACCTAAAAATAAAGCACTTATACCAGCAATATAAAATTGATTTGCACTTGCTTTATTCCCTGTTAAATTGGTAAGCCACATGGCGGCAATAAAACCAACTGTTCCCCAAACCCGGATGGGTGGAAAGTTTTTTACTACGTCGAAATTGCCATTTTTTAACGTTGTATAGCTGATTGAGTTACTTAATGCAATGGTTGGCATGTAAAAACACATAGACACTAATATTACCCAAAAGAAAGTATGCGGATCTTCTACTTGAGGCAGATAGAACATGGTGGCTGCGTAGAGGATATGTAAAATCGCATATAACTTTTCTGCATTGATCCATTTATCAGCAAGAATACCTGTTATGGTTGGCATAAATAGCGATGCAATGCCCATGGTGGAGAAAATTATCCCAAAATCTGCACCGTCCCATTGTTTGGTTCCGAACCAATAATTTGCAATCGTAATTAACCATGCAGCCCATACAAAGAATTGCATGAAACTCATTATAGTTAAGCGAAACTTAACGTTCATAATAGTAGTTTAGTTTGAATTATTGAAAGTAAAAGCTGAATATAGAACTATTTTGAATGATAATCCAAAATGAACCTAAATTATTTTAAACAATTTGGCTCATCTTAGAATTTAGCTTTTTATTGAAAGGATTTGAGAAAAAATCTAGACAAATTTTGATTAGGTGAACATTTTTATGAGCAACAACGTTAAGATGTTCCGCGTTTATTCAATTCATCTCTTAACCTTGCAGCTTTTTCATAGGCTTCCTCTGCAATGGCCTCCTGTAACTTCTGCTGAAGTTCTTCTAATGTCAAATCACCAAAGCCTTGTTGTTGGGTTGAGGTAGGCAAGCTATCTGCTTCAGGCTCTTTTGCAATAGAATCCATATTTTCGAGAAAAAGAAAATCATTCCCTTCAATTACGATTCCGGCAGAAGCCAAAATAAATTCGTAGGTATAAATCATGGCATTAAACCGAACGGCCAAAGCAATGGCGTCAGATGTTCTGGCATCAACTTCATGTGTATTTTTACCATCGCTACAGATCAACTTAGCATAAAAAACACCATCAACCAGATTGTAAATGATAATTTCCTGAATATTGATATGAAAAGTATCAGCCATTGATTTGAACAAATCATGTGTTAATGGCCTACTAGGAGTCATTTTCTCAATTTCTATTGCAATGGCCTGTGCTTCAAATGCACCAATAATAATCGGTAACCGTCGGCGTCCATTTACTTCTCCTAAAACAAGGGCATAAGCACCAGATTGAGTCTGGCTGTAAGATAAACCTACAATATCTAATTTAACTTTTTTCATATTTGTCGATGTCATGTTGAGCTTGTCGAAACATTTAATTTAATCCTTCGACAGGCTCAGGATGACAAAAATTATCCTTTATGTGCTTTTAATGCTTCAATTAATTTAGGTACAACCTCAAAAGCATCACCAACAATACCATAATCAGCCACTTTGAAGAAAGGAGCTTCCGGATCTTTGTTGATTACTACAATCACTTTTGATGAACTCACACCAGCCAAGTGCTGTATAGCACCGGAAATACCGATAGCAATATAAAGGTTAGGGCTAATGGCAATACCAGTTTGACCAACGTGCTCTGAATGTGGTCTCCAGTCCGCATCCGATACTGGCTTAGAACAAGCTGTAGCAGCACCCAGCAAACCAGCTAATTCTTCGATCATTCCCCAGTTTTCTGGTCCTTTTAAACCTCTGCCAGCCGACACTACCAATTCTGCATCAGGTAATGACACTTTATCAGTTGCCCTAACAATTTCTTTAATAACAGTTCCCAGGTCTGATTGTTTAACATCAGCAGTAAAGGCCTCTATTGCCGCATCCGTAGCATTTTCTTTAACACCAAAAGCATTTGGATTTAAAGCAATTATTTTATTAGCCGATGTTAATTCGGTAATGGCGAATGCTTTGCCTGAGAAAGCCGTTTTCTTAACCGAAAATTTACCATCGGTATTCGGTAATTCTACTGCACCATCAGCTAAACCAGCTTTAAGTTTTACTGCAATACGCGGCGCTAAACCTTTACCAGAGAAAGAGTTAGATAAAACCACAATATCGGCACCTTCTTTTTCTGCCGCTGCAGCAATAACACTTGCATAGGCTTGATTTACAAAAGTTTTTAATTGATCGGCACTTACGTTTAGTACTTTTGATGCACCGTATTTACCTAATTCCTTTAATTCGCTATCAGCTACATCGCCAATAGAAATTGCGGTTAAATTAGTTGATTGTTGATCGGCAATGGCTTTGGCATAAGATACAGCTTCAAATACAGATTTCTTAAATTTCCCCTCAGCTTGTTCTACATATACTAATACTGACATATATTTATTTCTTTATCCTTAACAGGATGGTGTAAACGATTTGATTTATTATGACTGAAAACTTAGATTACTTTAGCTTCACTGTGAAGTAAACCAATTAACGATTCTGTTTGGTCGGCGGGAATTAACTTAACCGTTCCGCGTGGAGCAGGAGTTTCATATTTCGTAACTTTGGTTACCTCTTCGATAGCAACTGCATCAACAACAGCCAATGGCTTTGTCCTTGCACTCATGATCCCGCGCATATTGGGGATTTTTGGCTCTGCTACACCTTCAGCACAACTTGCTATAAACTTACCTGAAACGGTTAGCACTTCTTTACCGCCTTCAATTTCCCTTTCAATTGTTGCTGTATCACCATCAATAGCTAATTTTTTGATAATCGATACAGATGGAATGTCTAAAAATTCGCCAACCATAGCGGCAACCTGATTACCATTATAATCGATAGACTCACGACCGGTTAGGATAATATTAAAATCTTTATCTTTTGCATATTCCGCAATCTGTTTTGCCACGAAATAGGCATCTCTCGGTGCCGCATTAACCCTAACTGCATCATCTGCACCAATTGCAAGCGCTTTTCTGATGGTTGGATCGTTACCCGCTTCGCCTACATTAATAACCGTTACCGTTCCTTTACCGCCTTCGGTTAGCTCAATTGCCCTTGATAATGCAATTTCATCGTATGGATTAACAATATATTGCACTCCTGACGTATTGAATTCGGTATTATCATTAGTAAAAGTTATTTTTGTCGTTGTGTCTGGCACATTACTGATACAAACTAATATTTTCATATGTTAATAGTGGTTTTTATTGCTATGAAGCTATCGCAAGCTGAAATTTTTAGCTCATGATAATTCCATATGTTATGTGTTTATTATATAAGGTCTTTCTGCAAATTTAATTAAAAAAGCAAGGAAATAAAATGTCATCAACCCGTTTAAGTAAGTTATTAGAATTTTTAGAAAGCGATCCAAACGATCCTTTTATACTATATGCCTTAGCCACAGAGTATAACGCACAAAATGATAAGGAAAAGGCTTATTCTTTTTACCTTCAGTTAACGGATAAACATCCTGATTATGTTGGTACTTATTACCATTTGGGGAAATTGCTCGAAAAAGATGATCAAAAAGAGAAAGCTATATCCATTTACCAGAAGGGTATGGAGATAGCACGCAACAAAAGAGACATGCACGCTTTTTCTGAATTACAGGGCGCATATAATACCGCTGCCGGATTAGATTATGAAGATGATTAACCCCAAACCCCTAAAGGGACTTTTAGTTTAACTATAAATGCAAATAAAACCTATTGCTGCTAAAAGACAGTGGTTATTTATTAGAAACGTAATCTTTTTTACATTTACTTCTTTTGGAGGCGCGCAGGCGCATCTGGCTTTGTTGCTTAAATACTTTGTTCAGAGCACTAAATTTATCTCAGAGGAAGAACTTTTAGAGTTAAATGCACTGGCACAGGTACTTCCTGGACCAGCATCTACCCAAACCCTGGTCGGGATAGCCTGGAAAGTTGGAAAACTTAAACTGGCTATTATTACTTTCCTGATCTGGATTTTACCCACAGCAACCATAATGACCTTTGCTGCAATTAGTTATGCTTTATTAGATCAAAAACAAAAATTTAACGATATTTTAGAATACATCCAGCCGATTGCACTGGGTATCGTAGCTTACGGCGCATGGAAACTTGGTAAAAAGGTTTTATCCTCTCAGGTTTCTATATTTTTGGCCATTGCTTCGGTTATTGCTACATTAGTTTTAAGAAATGCTTATGTGTTTCCATTGTCGATACTGATAGGCGGAATGATCTCTTCAGCCATCGAAACACCAAAAGAGGAGACAGAGTTAAGGGTTAAACTTTTTTCGAATATCAATCCCAAAAAACTGATTTACTTCTTAGGTGCTTTGCTTCTGTTTGCCTTAGTAGGTGCAATTATAAACAGAACATCACCCTTTAGCTTACCGATTCGTTTGCTCGAAAACTTTTACCGTAACGGAATATTGGTTTTTGGTGGTGGACAAGTGCTTGTACCTTTAATGTTTACCGAGTTTGTAGAG
The DNA here is from genome assembly GCF_049913135.1 of Pedobacter sp. R-06. Classification (NCBI taxonomy): domain Bacteria; kingdom Pseudomonadati; phylum Bacteroidota; class Sphingobacteriia; order Sphingobacteriales; family Sphingobacteriaceae; genus Pedobacter; species Pedobacter sp. R-06. The sequence goes on from NZ_CP183977.1 coordinate 2,514,220, forward strand.
ATGAAACATTATTTGCCTTCATCCGGATTTTTATCGGGTTTTGCATTACAACAGGCCTTACCTGGTCCAACATTCTCTTTTACCAGTTACTTAGGGGCATTAAGCATGAAGAATTTTGGTTACGGACTATGGGGCCAAATTTTAGGAGGATTGATCGGGGTTATTGGCATTAACTTACCTGGACTAATCCTCGTTTTATTTATTGTACCGTTTTGGGACGATCTGAAAAAGATCTCGCGGATCCGTCATAGCCTTTCAGGAATCAATGCGGTTAGCGTTGGATTTATTATTGCTGCTTTTGTGCTACTGTTAATACCAATGGGCTTTAACTGGATATTTTTAGGGATAATGGTCGCTACATTTTTATTGTTAAATTTTACAAAAGTTAGTCCACCTGTTATTGTATTAGCAGGTATATTAATTGGATATTTATTTTAGTAATAACAGATGAAGGTTTTGATTCTTAACTATAATTTGAAAAGCAATTACAGTACTATATAGGTTAATGTAGAGCCCCGCTATCACTGCTGCTCCGATGAAGAATCGGGAGCATTCGTTTTATCGGGTTTAGATAGGTTGGTTCCCTGCTACTAGGCCAAATTTCCCTTGCCAGTGTATAGTTTTTAATCCCAAAAGAAGCGGAAATTCTTTTTTGTCACCCTGAGCGGAGTCGAAGGGCAAAAAAGATCATAACATAAAAGCAGGAGCAAACTTCAAAAATGCTAAAAAATAAAAATGAGTTCTGTTCCGAATAATAGATAGATTACTAATTCCTAAAACGGTGGGTCATCATCATTATAATCGTCCATTTTTGAAGGACGGATAATTACGTTGCTTTGTTTTTCAAAATCCTGCGATGGGTACATACCGGCTGAAGGATCAGCTGCAAACGAACTTGGCGGCGCATTAAAGTCCTCTTCCAAATCGGTAAACTTCACAAATTTACCTACGAATTTAAGTGGTACAATCCCGGTTTCACCGTTACGGTGTTTTGCAATGATAACCTCACCAATACCCGCTTGTGATCTTCCTTGCTCATCCTCGGTAATACCATAATATTCAGGGCGGTACAAGAACAATACCATATCCGCATCCTGCTCAATTGAACCCGACTCACGTAAATCGGATAACATTGGCCGTTTTCCCTGCAAACCTGGTCTACTCTCTACCGCACGACTTAACTGCGATAGTGCCAGCACCGGAACATCAAGTTCTTTTGCAACCGATTTTAGTGCCCTCGAAATACTACCAATTTCCTGCTCACGATTACCACCGCCTTTTCCTTCGCCTTTACCATGCATTAACTGCAAGTAATCGACAATTACCAATTGAATATCGTATTGTGATTTTAATCTTCTGCATTTTGCCCTGAACTCAAAAATATTTAGTGCAGGCGTATCATCAATTAATAGGGGGGCTTCGGTTAAACGGCCAATTTTACTGTGTAACTGCTGCCATTCCCATTCCTGTAAATTTCCTTTTCTGATTTTTTCCTGCTCAATTTCTGCTTCTCCAGAAATCAGACGATTAACCAGCTGAACTGAAGACATCTCTAACGAGAATACTACCGTTGGTTTTGCAAAATCGACGGTGGCGTTTCTTGCGCAGGTTAGTACGAAAGCCGTTTTTCCCATCGCCGGACGTGCAGCAATAATTACTAAATCCTGCTTTTGCCAACCACCGGTTATTCTATCTAATCCTGTAAAACCAGTTGGTACACCAGTTAAACCATCGGTTTTGGTACGAAGCTCTTCAAGCGTTGCTAACGATTGTTTAATGATATCGTCCATTTTCTGTGTATCTCTACGCAGGTTATTCTGGGCAATTTCGAAAAGTCCTTTTTCTGCCTGATCTAAGAGATCGAAAATATCAGTTGTATCTTCGTAGGCATTTGTAATGATTTCGGTTGAAATTCTGATCAGTTCACGCTGAATATATTTCTGAGAAATAATACGGGCATGAAACTCGATATTTGCTGCTGAAGCAACTCTATTGGTTAAATTGGTAATGTAGTATGCGCCACCAACCATTTCTAAAGAGCCTAATGTTCGCAGTTCTGCCGTTACTGTTAAAATATCAACCGGACGCGATTTTTGAAATAGAATATGAATCGCTTCAAAAATTTTCTGGTGGGCAATGTTATAAAAAACCTCTGGTTTCAAAACATCAATTACAGCAGAAAGCGCATCTTTTTCGAGCATTAATGCTCCGAGAACTGCTTCCTCAAGATCCAATGCCTGAGGGGGAATTTTCCCCTGTGAACTTATAGTATTACTTAACCTGCTTTTTCTAGCAGTTATACTGTTCTTTCCGCCTTGTTCATTATCGATACTCATTCCACAAAAGTAAGCAAATTTTGATGCGGTTGTTCGAATTAGTTACTAGCTGTTTGTTAACAAATTGATGCATAATCAGATTAAATTTTATTGGATTTATGATGCCATATAAATTTTTAAACAATTAAATGTTAATAAGGAACACATTGTTTAGGGCTAAAACATTTTATTTGAATACTTTTGCCTAACAATTTCAAAACATGGATAATTTTAGAAGACCGCAACGCGCAAAAGAGAATAATGAGTTTGTATTCGGCATCAGGGCAGTAATAGAAGCCGTTAAAGCAGGAAGAGACATTGAAACCATTTACCAGCAACGCGGTCTGGGAGGCGATCTTTTTTTAGAATTAAAAGCCCTTTTAAAAGATACTTTGATTCCTTTAAATTCCGTTCCGATTGAGAAGTTGAATCGCATGTCGCAGAAAAACCATCAAGGCGTAATTGCTGTAATTTCTCCAATTACTTATCAGAATATTGAAGATATTATTCCAACCGTTTTCGAAAAGGGCGAAGTTCCACTAATTTTGGTTTTAGATAGTGTTACTGATGTGCGTAATATGGGTGCAATTGCACGTACGGCCGCCTGCGTAGGTGTTCATGCAATTGTTGTTCCTTTAAAAAATGCAGCGCAGATCAATGCAGATGCGATTAAAACATCTGCAGGTGCCTTATTCAGCATTCCGATTTGTCGCCATGCTAACCTGCACAAAACCTGCTTATTTCTACAAGAAAGTGGACTGCAAATTGTAGCGTGTACCGAAAAAACCAGCGATTTTATTTACGCCCCAGATTATACCATGCCTACGGCAATTGTAATGGGGTCGGAAGATGAAGGAATTTCTAACGATCTTTTAAGAGTAGCTGATCACTTGGCCAAAATACCAATGGCAGGAAAAATTGAATCGTTAAATGTTTCTGTAGCTGCCGGAGTAATTCTATACGAAGCTGTCAGACAAAGAACAGTTTAGGTAAACGGGTTAATGATATGAATATCTATTACTAAACCCCATTGAGGTTCGTCTTCCTGAACTTGTTTCAGGATCTTCCACAATAAAATAAGATAGGAATATAAAATGGATGATGAAAACTATGCTACATCATCCATTTTACATCTCATACTATCTATCTATTAGATGAATTTATTTCCAAATCTCGATTTAACTTCAGCCACAAATTCTTTAACCCGCTGCTCTTCGTTTCTTGGGCAGATCATTAGCATATTATTGTTTTCTACAACGATGTAATCGTGAAGCCCTTGCAGGATCACCAATTTATCTTTAGGAACATTTACCATACAGTTCGATGAATCGAACATCAGCACCTGCTCTGAAGGGATAACCGCATTACCCACATAATCTTTCTCAGCCATCTCATAAATAGAAGCCCAGGTTCCTAAATCAGACCAGCCGAAATCGGAAGGAAGTACATAAACATTCTCTGCTTTTTCCATAATCCCAAAATCTATTGAAATATTGGTACATTGAAAATAAGCGTTATTGATAAATTCTTTTTCGCCAGCTTTATTCAACTCAGATCTACCAACATTAAATATTTCGTACATATCTGGAAGGTGTTTCTCGAAAGCGTTCAGTATCGACTTCGCCGACCAGATAAATATGCCCGCATTCCACAAGAAATCGCCGCTCTGCAAAAATGATTTTGCCAATTCTAAATTTGGCTTTTCTGTAAAAGTTTTAACCTTATGCAGATCAGTATCGGTATTGAGCACATAATCTGTATGCTGAATATAACCGTAACCTGTATCCGGTCGGTTTGGTTTAATACCCAAAGTAATTAAACAATCGTTTTTCGAGGCGGCCGCTAAAGATTGCTCAATAGATGCTATAAAGCCATCAATATTTGCGATGGTATGATCAGAAGGGGCAACAACAATCGTTGCATTAGGATTTAATTCGGCTATTTTTAAACTTCCATAAGCAACGCAAGGGGCTGTATTTCTCATTAAAGGCTCAGCCAAAATCTGGTTATCTGTTAATTGTGGTAATTGCTCTTTAATTAAATCTGAATAAATTTCGTTGGTAACGATAAATATATTTTCAGGAGGACAGATGTTTAGAAATCTTTCGTAAGTACTTTGAATCAAGGTTTTTCCAATACCGAAAAAATCGATAAACTGTTTTGGATATTCTGTTCTACTTACTGGCCAAAAACGACTTCCGACGCCACCGGCCATAATTAATGCATAATAATCTTTATTCATTTTTTATTTTAAAAATTACACAATGCCTTCGTTAAGGAGATCATGTAAATGGATAATGCCAAAGTAAGTATTTTGTTCTAGAACTAGCAACTGTGTAATGTTATTTTGCTTAATAATATCTAAAGCATCAACTGCTAAGGCATCAAATTGTATGCTCTTTGGCTTTCTGCCCATTATATCTTCAGCCTTTAAATTTGCAATAGAATTGTTATTTTCTAACATCCGTCTAATATCGCCATCGGTAATGATGCCAAGTACCTTATCGTCGCTATCAACAACAACAACAGCCCCCAAACGGTTTTTGCTAATTTCTATTAACACATCTTTAACAGAAGCGGAGGGATGTATGGAAGGTTTCTCATTCGACAAGGCCAGGTCCCGGGCTTTTAAATAGAGCTTTTTACCTAATGATCCGCCTGGGTGATATTTTGCAAAGTCGGATTCGTTAAAATCTCTGCATTCCAACAAACAAATAGCTAAGGCATCGCCCAATGCCAATTGTGCTGTTGTACTGGTAGTTGGCGCTAGATTATGCGGACAGGCTTCTTTTTCGAAAGAAGTATTTAAAATCAGATCGGCCTGTTCGGCTAAAAAAGAATTCAATTCACCAACCATCCCGATTAGAAGATTGCCAGATGTTTTTAACAGGGGGGTAAGCACTTTTATTTCTGGTGTATTTCCACTTTTAGAGAGGCAGATTACAATATCATCTACCTGGATCATCCCCAGATCGCCATGAATAGCATCTGCGGCATGCATAAAAATAGCAGGGGTACCTGTAGAATTAAAAGTAGCTACCATTTTTTGTGCAATGATTGCACTCTTTCCTATACCCGTAACAATTACCCGTCCTTTGCCATGTAAAATGCTTGATACGACTTTTTCAAAATCGCTGTTAATATTCTTTGCAACATTTAATATTGCTGCTGCCTCAAGCTCTAATGTGCTTACAGCTGATTGGATTATTGATTTTTTACTTTTCAAAGAGAAAATAATTGTCTGTTAATACTTGAAATTCTTGTAAAATTATGTTATTTTGGATACAAAAATAGCATCGCATATTTTATTACACAAAATGGACGTGAAAAAGTCGTTATTTGATAACCTACAAAATTTCTTCGGGTTTGACAATTTCAAGGGTGATCAGGAGTCGATCATTACAAATATTTTAGAAGGCAATAACACGTTTGTTATTATGCCAACAGGCGGAGGGAAGTCTATTTGCTATCAGTTACCCGCTTTAATGAGCGAGGGAACAGCAATTGTAATCTCTCCACTAATTGCATTGATGAAAAACCAGGTTGACCAATTAAGGGCTTTTGGTGGAAATGACAGTATTGCTCACTTTCTTAATTCATCCCTAAACAAATCTGAAATTACTCAAGTTAAATCTGATCTTTTAAGCGGTCAGACTAAATTACTGTATGTTGCGCCGGAGTCTTTGGCGAAGCAGGACAATATTGAATTTTTAAATCTGATTAAAATCTCTTTCGTTGCCGTTGATGAAGCGCATTGTATCTCTGAATGGGGGCACGATTTCAGGCCAGAATACCGCAAGATTAAACAGGTTATTGCAGGATTAGGAAATAACATTCCAATTATTGCATTAACTGCAACTGCTACGCCAAAAGTACAGCAGGATATTATGAAGAATCTTGGAATGACGGAAGCAACATTATTTAAATCGTCATTTAACAGGCCCAACTTATTTTACGAAATCCGTCCTAAAAGAGACATTACCAAAGAAATTATTAAATATATCAAATCTAATCCGGGTAAATCCGGAATTATTTACTGCCTTAGCCGTAAAAAGGTTGAAGAGGTAGCAGAAGCATTAAATCTGAATGGAATTAGTGCCTTACCTTATCATGCGGGACTAGATCCAAAGGTTAGGGCCGAAACACAGGATAAATTTTTGATGGAAGATGCTGAGGTAATTGTTGCAACCATTGCCTTTGGTATGGGGATCGATAAACCAGATGTTCGTTTTGTTATTCACCATGATGTGCCTAAAAGTATGGAAGGTTATTACCAGGAAACTGGCAGGGCCGGACGTGATGGGGGCGAAGGTGTGTGTATTGCTTTCTACGCTCAAAAAGACGTAGATAAGCTGGCAAAATTTATGAAAGATAAACCAGTTTCGGAACGCGAAATTGGCACACAGATATTAAAAGAAGTGATCGATTATGCTGAATCTGGCGTATGCCGACGAAAGCAGATCCTTCATTATTTCGGTGAAAATTTTAACGAAACGGGCTGTAACTGTATGTGTGATAACTGCAAAAAGCCTAAAAAGCAATTTGATGCAGAAAGTCAATTGTTGACCGTTTTGAAATTTATCGAAAAATCAGGCGAAAAATTTGATGATGCACACTTGTTAAACGTATTTTTAGGTTTAGAAACTGCTCAAACCATTGCTTACGAACACAGCAAGATTCCTGAATTTGGAATCGGTAAAGAAGAAGGCGAGCTGATGTGGAAATCGATTATCCGCCAGGCTGTTTTAAATAATTACCTTTTTAAAGACATTGATAATTACGGTTTATTAAAGTTGACCAAACAGGGAAGAGATTTTATTATCAACCCTTATAGCCTTAAATTCATACTAAACGAACCAATAGAAAACGGTGCCGATGACGATGATGATGATGTAAAACAAGGTACAGGCGCTTTAGATACCCATCTTTTATCCTTGCTTAAAGAGCTACGCAAAAAAATCGCGAAGCAAAAAAGCGTTCCACCATTTGTAGTTTTCCAAGACCCGTCTTTAGAGGAAATGTGCACACATTATCCGATTACGATGGAAGAGCTTCGCCAGATTTCTGGTGTAGGTTCGGGTAAAGCGATGAAATTCGGGACACCTTTTATCGAGCTGATCAAAAAATATGTCGAGGATAACGATATCGAACGCCCAATTGATCTGATTATAAAAACTCAGGCCAATAAATCGCAGATGAAGGTTTCGATCATTCAAAATATCGACAGACAGATTGGCCTGGAAGATATTGCCGATTCGAAAGGCATCACTTATGAAGAAATTCTGAAAGAAGTAGAATCGATTGTAAACTCTGGCACTAAACTGAACCTAAATTATTTCATTGATGAGGTAATTGATGATGATAGACAGGATGAAGTATTTGACTATTTCAGAGCAGCTGAAAGCGATTCTATCGACGAAGCACTTAACGAATTAGGCGAAACCGATTATACCCGCGAAGAAATTCAATTGATGCGGATTAAATTCATGTCAGAACTAGGAAATTAAAAATTAGATGCGAGATAGGAGAAACTAGATTTGAGACAAACTCAGATCTCAATCTCATGTCTCACATCTCACATCTCAACTATGCTTAACTATTTAGATAAATTAAAAAATACCGATTCAGGAAATTTCTTTTTAATGGCTGGTCCATGCGCTATTGAAGGCGAGGATATTGCCATGAGAATTGCCGAAAAGATTATTACAATTACTGATAAACTTCAGATTCCATATATTTTTAAGGGTTCGTACCGAAAAGCAAATAGAAGCAAAGGAAGTTCTTTTACAGGCATCGGCGATGAAAAAGCTTTGCGCATTTTAGAACGTATTGGTAGAGAATTTGGTGTGCCAACAGTTACCGATATCCATGAAAGTGGCGAGGCCGAGATGGCAGCTGCTTATGTAGATGTATTGCAGATTCCTGCATTTTTATGTCGTCAAACTGATTTGTTAATTGCTGCTGCCGAAACCGGAAAAGTAGTAAATGTTAAAAAAGGTCAGTTCCTTTCTGCAGGTTCTATGAAATTTGCAGTTGAGAAGGTAAAAGAAGTCGGAAATAACAAAGTAATTTTAACAGACAGAGGTAATACTTTTGGTTATCAGGATCTGATTGTTGATTACCGTGGTTTACCCGAAATGCAGAGTTTTGGCGTTCCTGTAGTGATGGATTGTACGCATTCTTTACAACAACCTAATCAAAGTAGTGGTGTTACTGGTGGTAAGCCAGAATTGATTTCAACTATTGCCAAAGCAGCAATTGCAGTAGGAGCAGATGGTTTATTTATTGAAACGCACCCTGATCCTGCAAATGCAAAATCGGATGGTGCCAATATGTTACATTTAGACCTGTTGGAAGAAACATTAACCAAACTGATCCGAATCAGACAAGCTATATTATAATCTTGAACAATCCGAAAGTATTTCTCACTGCCGAATGGCGTAAACTGGCTTTGGCACAGTATGCTGTAGATAAAGAAATACTTTCGAAATACCTCCCTCCACACACCGAACTGGATGATTGGCGAGGTAACTACTATGTGAGTTTAGTGGGCTTTATGTTTGTTGATGTCAAGCTCCGGGGCATTAATATTCCCTTCCATACCAATTTTGAAGAAGTTAACTTAAGGTTTTATGTTAAATTTAAAGATGGAGATATGTGGAAAAGAGGAGTGGTGTTTATTAAAGAATTTGTACCAAAGCCTGCCATCACTTTTGTAGCCAACACCATTTATAAGGAGAATTACCAAACATTTCCAATGAAACATGTTTGGATTGAACAAGAACATCAGCTTGAGGTAGATTATCGCTGGAAGAACCGAACCTGGCATAATTTTTCACTTATTTCTTCTTCAAAGGCAGAAGAAATACGGATTGGTAGCGAAGAAGAATTTATTACAGAACATTATTGGGGCTACACCAAAATCGGAGCGAATAAAACCTCTGAATATGGTGTGGAGCATCCGCGCTGGCAAACTTATCCGGTAAAAAATTATAATATTGATGTGAATTTCGGAATTAACTACGGAAATGATTTTTCTTTTTTAAACGAAGCTAAGCCTGATTCTGTATTCTTGGCCGAAGGCTCTGAAATAAGGGTACTAAAAGGAAAGAAGTTTTAATTGCCAAGCTAAATCGTCATCTCGACCGTAGTGTTCTAAAGGAACTCCTTCGGAGGAGAGATCTTTTTAATTCAATTAATAATTTTGCTGAAAGATCTCTCTCCCGAAAGTTCGGGATTGCACTTCAGTCGAAATGACGATCTTTTATTGATCATTTCCAGTCCAGTGCCTTCGTCAACACATTCGGAATTAAGGAGTTAACATTATATCCTATGATAGTCTCCGCGCCAGTTTTTAACGGCTTTCTTAATCTCATCAGGAGATAACTTATCAGCCACAGCTTTATCAACCAAAGCCAAATATTCTTCATCACTAGCAAAACGTAAAGCCAAAATCTGCCCCATCTTCAATCCATCTGGGAATGCTTTACCCGCAAGGATATAATAACGTAATTTTTCTTCAGCCCTTGCGGCTCTATCTTGTGCTTTAAGTGAAAACATCCGTGCCATTACAGCTATAATTGATATCAGGAAAAACGCAAGCACAAGCAGGCCTGTAATTATAGTAGGTATGGCTATGCAAGAATAAATGGCGAAACCTAATCCTAATATCGCTAAGGGTATTGTAAAAAAATGAAAAGGTGGATAAAATCTTTTATGGTTTCTGTAATGCTGAGACATCTTGATTTTTTTTAAGTAATACTTTACATGCTTATATTTTAGTGATTACAAATGAAGTTCTACGATTGTTTTTCCTACCTGATTCAGTTTTATTATCAGCAATCGGTTTACTCGCTCCAAATCCTTTAAAAGTAAGTCTTTTAGCATCAATACTATTTTTAATCAGGTATTCATAAACAGCATTTGCCCGGTTAAATGATAATTTCTCATTCAGCTTGTCATCGCCAACATTATCGGTATGGCCCTGAATCTCAATTTGTACGTTTTCATTTTGATGCAAAAAATCGATAAGCAGATCCAGTTCACGGATAGAGGCTGGTAAAAGATTAAACTTATTGGTATCGAAGAAAATGTTTCTTAAGGTTACATTTCCACCTTGCTTTATTTTTTCGATGTAAACTTCAATCTGATAAGGTTTATTGATATCTCCGGCTTTGAGCTCAAAGTTTTCGGAGTAAAACATGTAGCCTTCAGCATTTACATTGAACAAATAATTGCTCCCAACAGGCATTACAGCTAAAAACTGACCCGTTTCTGGATCAGTATAATCGTCGAAAACAGTTTTATTGCTTTTCAAATCTACCACCTGAACATTACTTTCGATCGTTTTTTTAGTATCCCGATCCCTTACAATTCCTTTTACATAAGAAATTTTCAGGGGTTTAGCTAATTCAGGCATTCCAAAACTATAAATATCCTGTAAACCAAAGCCGCCTTTCAAATTCGAAGAAAACAAACCGAAATTACCATCGGCACTTACCACTAAACCACTTTCATCTTCGAAGGAATTGATCGGATAACCCATATTAATTGGTTTTTGCCATTTGCCATCATTTTCCTGTCTGCTATAATAAATATCTTTATTACCGAAACCTGGCCAGCCATCAGAAGAAAAATACAGCGTTTTGCCATCTGCATGCAAAAAAGGGGTATTCTCATCGAAAGCAGTATTGATATCTGGTCCAAGATTAATGGCTGGTCCCCATTTGGCATCATCGGTAATGCTGCTTTTCCAGATATCATAACCTCCCGATCCGCCCGGTCTGTTGCTTATAAAATACAAAGTTCTTCCATCAGGACTGATTGCCGGTTGTGATTCCCAATATTCAGAATTAACGGGTTTCCCAACATTATAAGGTTCGCCCCAATCTTTACCTTCACGGTGTGAAACATAAATATCACACCTACCTAGGCCATCTGGTCGGTTGCAGCCCGTAAAAAAAAGGTATTTCCCATCAGGTGAAATGGTTTGCGCCCCTTCATTGTATCGGATAGTATTTATTTTGCTGGATAAGGGAGTAGCGGCATCCCATTTATTATTTTTAAGCTGTGATGTCCAAAAATCTTCATTACCATTTACCTGACGGGTAAAAACCAGGGTTTCGCCATCAGCTGTTATCGCCGGAAAGTATTCAGCATCTGTTGTATTTACCCCTTCACCCAAATTTGTTGGACTATATTTTACGGGTTTGTTGATTGCTACGGCAGCGAAATCACAATCTAAAAGATATTTCTTTGCCCTCCTTGCTCTATCAGATGAAGAATCTAATGTCAAAAATTCACTAAAATGCTGTTTCGATTTTAAATAATCCTGAGTTGCGAATTCGGTTTCAGCCAAGCCACAAATTACAGCCGGAGCTACAGTTTTATTGATCAGTATGGCTTTTTCGTAAGTAGCTTTGGCTTCAGCATACTTTTTTTGTGCTTTATAAACGCCAGCAAGTACAATATAGGCATTCTGAAATAACGGATCAGTTTCAACTGCACTTTTTAATACCTGTTCGGCAGCAGTATAATCCATTTTATCAATAAATGGACCTGATTTTTCAAAAAAAATCTGTGCTTTTTTATTCAGGGAATTTTGCCCAAAACAATAAATACTCAGAATGCTAAAGAAGAGGGCTAAGCGAAATTTCATTACATTAACATTTGGTGACAAAGCTAATGTATTGTTTTTAAGGAATATTTAAAAATTTGTGCGTTTGCAAAGAAATTTCCCATTTTGGGTTTGCCATTACATAATCAATAATTAACGGTGTAATTTCTTTTGATTTAGACCATTCTGGTTGTAGATATAATTTACAGGTAGGAGAAACCATAGCTGCGTATTCTTCAGCCCATTTAAAATCACTTTTATTAAAAACGATCACCTTTAATTCGTGCGCAAAAGGTGTAATATCTGGTCTTGGTGCTTTAAATTTTTTTGGTGATAAACAGATCCAGTCCCAGTTTCCAGAAAGTGGATAGGCACCAGATGTTTCAATAAAAGTAAGAATGCCTCTTTCTTTTAATTTATTGGTTAAATAATCAAGGTTATAAATCAAGGGTTCACCTCCGGTAATTACAACCGCCTTACCTGGAAATTTATCTGCGTTTTCAACAATTACATCCGAAGCCGTAAGTGGATGCATTTCGGCATCCCAGCTTTCTTTCACATCGCACCAATGGCAGCCTACATCACAGCCTCCTAAACGGATAAAATAAGCTGCTTTACCAGTATTAAATCCTTCGCCCTGTATGGTATAAAATTCTTCCATTAAAGGAAGTAATGTGCCGTCTTCTGGTATTTCTTGTTTCATTTTTGAGGATGCAAATATCCTAAAAAAATATGGTGATGCTGTTCCTCTTTTGAAATTTAATAGAAAGATGAAATAAGAGTGATATTTATTTGCTGTATTTTAGCAGAATGAAGTGGTTTAAGGCACTAAATAATAATCAGATTCCCCGTCCAGATACCATCAAGACCGTAGAAGTTGGTGGAAAACAGATCTGTCTGATCAATAATGATGATAAAATTATTGCAACCCAATCGCACTGCCCGCATGCAGGGGGGCATTTTAGTGGCGGCTGGTGTAAAAACGGACACCTGGTTTGTCCAATCCATCGGTACGAATACAGCTTAACCACGGGAAGGGGAGCAGAGGGGCAAGGTGATTATATCAACATCTACCCAACCGAATTACGAGAAGATGGCCTCTATATCGGTTTTGAAGAAAGCTGGTGGAGTAAACTTTGGGGGTAGTGGTTCCATTTGTTCACTAGTCATTAGTTTATTAGTGATTATTTCATTAGTTTGATGGCCATAGCCTTATGGTTAATTAACTGTTTCAATCGGTTAATCAAACTAAACACCGAGCTTAAAAGCGTCTAAATTTCGTTTATAGTTAATAACCGTATTATCCGTTACAATGGCTAAAATCTTAATTTTCTTAACTTCTTAATGGTCAAATAATACGCTAAACTGTTTAAATAAGTTAATTTTTATAGGCGATTAATTATCCTTTTCTAAACTAATTTATGTCTTCGTTACTTCCTTGTATAAAACTTATGGGAAATATGATCAATCTCAAAAAAAAAGCGATTCAATAATATTGAATCGCCTGTTATGTTTTATTTAATTTGGCTTTGGGTTTTACCTTCAACCCTCCACCTTTAAGCGTATATCTCTTTTCTAGCCGATGCCAATGTATTTTTCAATAAACCGACAATGGTCATTAAACCAACACCACCTGGTACAGGCGTAATGTATGAAGCTTTCGGTGCCACATTTTCGAAATCTACATCACCATATAACTTAAAGCCAGATTTGGTTTCGGTAGAGGTTTCGCGGTTAATACCTACATCAATAATAATGGCACCAGGTTTAACCATATCGGCAGTAACAAAATTCTTTTTACCAATTGCAGCAATCACGATATCTGCCTGGAGAACCTGTTCTTTTAAATCCTTTGTACGAGAATGGGTAAGCGTTACTGTACAGTTGCCTGGATTGGCGTTGCGGGCCATTAAAATGCTCATCGGACTACCTACAATATTACTGCGACCAACAACAACACAATGCATTCCGGTTGTATCGATATTGTATTCCTGCAGCATTAATAAAATACCATAAGGTGTAGCTGGGATAAAGCAAGGCAGGTTGCGCATCATCCGACCCAAATTTACCGGGTGAAAACCATCCACATCTTTACGATGATCGATCTTTTCGGTAACTTTCTCCGGATCGATGTGTTTTGGCAAAGGCAATTGAACAATTAATCCGTCTACATCATCATCCTGATTAATCTCTTCAATCTTCGCCAATAACTCAGCTTCAGTTACTGAGTTGTCATATCTGTGAAGTGAAGATTTGAAACCAACCTTTTCGCAGTTTTTCATCTTACTGGCCACATAGGTTTCGCTTCCACCATCATTACCAACTAAAATGGCAACTAGGTGTGGCTTGCGACCACTCTTATTTAAAAATTCGGCAGCTTCCTCTGCAATTTGAACTTTAACTTTTTCTGATACGTATTTACCGTCTAATAATTTCATTCTAAAAGTATCGAGTAGTGAGAATCAAGTATCAAGACCAATGGTCAACTCAATCATCACTGTGCTAAACTATATTTTTATCTTGATACCTAATACTGGTATCAAGATACTATGTATTAATCTAATTTCAAAACCGCCATAAATGCACTTTGTGGAATCTCTACGTTTCCAACCTGGCGCATACGTTTTTTACCTTTTTTCTGTTTCTCCAATAACTTACGCTTACGGGAAATATCACCACCATAACATTTAGCTGTTACATCTTTACGTAAGGCACTCAATGTTTCGCGGGCAATAACTTTGGCACCGATAGAAGCCTGTATTTTAATCTCGAATTGTTGACGAGGGATTAATTCTCTTAATTTTTCACAAATTTTCTTTCCAAAATCGTAAGCATTGCTACGGTGGATCAGAGATGATAACGCATCAACAGGCTCATCGTTTAACAATAAATCTAATCGCACCAAATCAGATTTACGATAACCAATTTGATGATAATCAAACGAAGCGTATCCTTTAGAAAGTGTTTTTAACCTGTCATAGAAGTCGAATACAATTTCAGCCATTGGCATTTCGAAAACCAATTCAACCCTGTCTGATGTTAGATATGACTGATTAATAATCGCTCCCCGTTTTTGGATACAAAGCGACATTATTGGACCAACAAAGTCAGCCTTGGTAATAATATTTGCTTTAATGTAAGGTTCTTCAACCGAATCCAATTTACTTGGATCTGGCAAATCAGATGGATTATTTACGATAAACTCATCACCTTTTGTAGTATGTGCAATGTACGATACGTTGGGAACCGTTGTAATTACAGTCATGTCGAACTCGCGTTCTAAACGCTCCTGGATAATTTCCATATGCAGCATTCCTAAGAAACCACAACGGAAACCAAATCCTAATGCCGCAGAACTTTCAGGCTCGAAAACGATAGAAGCATCGTTCAGTTGCAACTTGTGCATTGCTTCACGAAGTTCTTCAAATTCATCCGTATCAACAGGGTAAATACCTGCAAAAACCATTGGTTTAACCTCTTCGAAACCTTGAATAGCATCTAATGAAGGCCTCGTCACAGTCGTAATCGTATCACCAACTTTCACCTCTCTGGCTTCTTTAATTCCAGAAATAATATAACCTACATCGCCGGTTTTTACCACACTCCGTGGCGACATATCCAGTTTTAGAATACCAACCTCATCAGCCAGGTATTCTTTGCCGGTATTGATGAATTTAACTTTATCGCCTTTTTTAATTTCTCCGTTTACTACTTTATAATAAGCAATGATTCCTCTGAATGAGTTGAAAACAGAGTCGAAAATCAAAGCCTGCAAAGGTGCTTCGGGATCACCAACCGGAGCTGGAACGCGGTCTACAATTGCCTGGATAATATCAGGGATACCCATGCCGGTTTTACCCGAGGCAGGAATAATATCTTCTCGTTTACATCCAATTAAATCAATAATCTGGTCTTTAACCTCTTCTGGCATTGCCCCAGGTAAATCCATTTTATTTAAAATCGGAATAATTTCAAGGTCGTGCTCTAAAGCCAAATATAGATTAGAAATAGTCTGAGCCTGAATACCTTGTGAAGCATCGACAATCAGCAATGCACCCTCACAGGCAGCGATAGAACGCGAAACTTCGTACGAAAAATCTACGTGTCCAGGTGTATCAATCAGGTTGAAGTTATATTCAATATCACCTACTTTATAGTTCATTTGTATGGCATGACTTTTAATTGTTATGCCTCTCTCACGCTCTAAATCCATGTTATCGAGCAATTGTGCCTGCGCCTCACGCTTTGAAATTGTCTCGGTATATTCTAATAACCTATCAGCCAAAGTACTTTTACCGTGGTCAATATGTGCAATAATGCAAAAATTACGTATATGCTTCATCTTTGCGCAAAGATATGCTTTTTAAGGTAATTTTTAATCTAGAAAATATCTACTCCAAGCACTTTGATTTGAAAAGCAAATACAGTGGCTTTTCTGTTACTGCAGACCTGCTTTCCCCTTTACTCCGTTGCACTCCGCGTACGTTCCAATCAGGTTTATTTTATCGGAGATAGTAGTGCTTTTGAAAATTTATTAGTACGGATTATAAAAATTGAATCAAAGATAAAAGAGATGCACACAGCTATCTTACCTATGTTTATCTGTGTGCATCTGTGGTTAAATTCTGTATAGGTTTAATCTAAACCATCGTTTTTTTCCATTTACCTTTTTTAAACAAGATATAGGCAGCTATCGCAATACCCGCTTCAGCTGTTGGGATGGCAATAAAAACACCTGTTGGGCCCATTTCTAAAAATTTGGCCAAAAAGTAAGCTAATGGAATCTGAAACAGCCAAAAGGCAAAAACATTAATTTTGGTAGGCGTCCAGGTATCGCCAGCACCGTTAAATGCACTGCTAAAAACCATCGCAGCTCCATAAATCACAAAACCAATGCTTAAAATTTTTAAAGCTTTGCTTGCAACGACAATTACATTTTCATTTGATGTAAAAAATGCCGCGAACAAATGCCCACAGGTTAAGAACAGTACACTTACTATCGCCATGAAAATAATGATGTATTTCAAGGTTTGGAAAACCGATTTTTCAGCGCGATCTATATGACCTGCGCCCAAATTCTGACCAACCAAAGTAGCGGCTGCATTACTTAAGCCCCAGGCTGGTAACATAAAAAACATCATAAGTCGCAGTGCTGTTTGATAACCTGCCGATCCTGTATCACCACCGGTAGTGGCAACAAGCTCTGCCAAAAACACCCAGCTACAGCTCGCAATTACGAACTGAAAAATAGCTGGAGCGGCAATCTTAACGATAGCTTTTATCTGGATAAAATCAGGCAAGAAGTGACTAATGCGTATTTTTAATATGTTTTTACCACTAAACAGATTGTAAACCTGATAAGTAACCCCCAAACCACGACCAATTGTTGTGGCAATTGCAGCGCCTGTTAAACCAAATGCTGGTACTGGCCCAAAACCATTGATAAAGATAGGGCATAGGATGATGTTCGCAATATTGGCAATCCACAAACTCCGCATTGCGATTGCTGCATTACCTGCACCACGAAAAATCCCATTGATTAAGAACAAGAGTACAATAATAATACTTCCACCCATCATAATCCGAACAAATGGAACACCTTGATCAGCTGTTTCAATTGAAGCACCCATGAGCAATAGAATATCTCTTGCGTAAATTAAACCTAGCATACTGATTATAATGTTAACGAAAACCGCAATTACAATCGTCTGCATGCCAGCTTTCGATGCCGCTTCAGGATTTTTCTCTCCAATTCTCCTGGCAACCACCGCGGTTGCAGCCATACTCAACCCGATAGCCAATGAGTAAATAATGGTTAAAACGGATTCCGTTAAACCAACGGTTTGTATAGCATGACTACTATTTTCTAAATGGCCTACAAAATATAGATCGACTAAGGCAAAAACCGATTCCATAGCCATTTCGAGCATCATTGGAATAGCCAATAAAATAATTGCGCGTTTAATACTAATTGAAGTTAAATCAACTTCGTGCCCTTTTAAAGATTGAACAAGAATATCGAAAAAAGACGAAAGTTTGCCCTGCGTCTTTGTTGACTGTGACATATAATAATAAAATAAAGTGTAATGTATAAACCAATGATACGCCTTTTTAGCGTACATATCTAAAAATTGAAATGGGAGGAAATCCTCGGTTATTTAGAACCTCAAACGGATTGCAGATACTATCATGGCTCTGGTCTTTTTGGTGCAACAAAGATAGATAAAATTTCGAATTGTCAAATTTAGATGACTAATTTTTATTGAAGTGATTAATTTTTTATTGTTGATCCATGGTCTCTGTCTCACAGACCATCCAGATGGATTTAGGCGTATTTTTTTTAAAATCGGAGACTATTTTAACAGCTGCCAGTCTGAGCGTAGTCGAACACTTATATACTGTATGCTTTAATCATTTCTTCTGAAACCTTTGTTCCACGACCGGTAGTTAAATCGATCAATACGTAATCAAAGATGCCATCCGAAGCCACTTTGCCAGTTTTTTGATTAATGATTTCAAACTGAACCGAACAACCTTTATCGTTCATAGTTAAAATACCGGTCCTAATTAGCATTAAGTCATTCATCAACAATGGGCGTTTAAAATTAATATCTACATGGCTTACCACCCAGCCTAAACCTTGTTTGGTAAAGTGCTCCCAGGGCATACCGTAAAATTTTTCCATCTGCTCATAACGTGCTGCCAGTACATAATCTAAGTATTTGCTGTTATGCACATGGTTAAACATATCGATATCATCCGGACGAACTCTTAATTCACTTTCGAAAATGCTGTATTGATTCTTTTCCAAGGGTAAATGTTTTGTGCAAAAGTATTAATAATGACTGAATGTAAAGTATTACTTGACAAATGTGAACATGATGTAATGTATTACTTGACAATTTTTCGTATTTTTGATATGAAATGGGAAAACTCAAACTATATGATATCAACACTCCACGCGAAACAATCGTTGAGGAACGTGATGCTATTTATTTGAGTCGCACCCCTGAACAGCGTTTTTTTAGCGTTCTGCTGCTTAATAATATTTCGGTTACCATGAATGGCGGCAAGCCACTAAAATCTCCGCAAGGCAAAGGGCTTGTAATCCGTAAGCCATCAATTTAATTGGTTTATGTCTTTTGATAAAGAAAATCCTGAAATGCTTTTGTTATTAGAAACATTTGAGCATTTTAACGTCAATTATCTAATTGTTGGCGGCTTTGCCGTTAACCGATATGGTTATAACCGTACTACAGGCGATTTAGACATCTACTTAAAAGACACAAAAGAGAACAGGCAAAACCTTATTTACGCTTTAGATAAAATGGGTTACGGCCGGTACGATATGTTGTTAGACGTTCCAATTATAGCAGGCTATTGCGAAGTCTTAATGGATGATGGCATGTATGCAGATCTAATGACCGATATCCCTGGGTTGGATAAACAGAAATTTAATGAGTATTTTGAAATGGCTACTGTTGATGAAATAAATGGAATTAAAGCCAGATTTCTTCATTATAACCACCTCTTAGACAATAAGCGGGCAACAAACAGACCTAAAGATCAATTGGATGTTTTGGAATTAGAGCGCATTAACAAAAGAAATTAAGTTAATTGCAACGTGTTGGTTCCTAAACCTGACTTAGCGGAAATCCTTTTTGATGCAGGTCTTCGACAGGCTCAGGCTGACATTGACAAAAAGATTGCTGCGAGGGCAAGAGGGTAGCAAACGATGTAAAACTGAATTGGCTTTTTAAAAAATGATAAATTAAAATTTAATCAATTTCCTGTGGCCCGGCTTTATCATTACTGATAAAACGCCATTCTTCTCCATAAAGCGATTTATATTGAACCATAATTTTAATATTAGCTTTTTCTACAAGTGGACCAAGGTGTTCATCATTTATATTTATTAGACTTAATTTTTCACCAACAGGCAAAATTTCGTTTTTCCAAAGATTAGCCAAGACTACTGATTTAGTAGCCTCTAAACCGTGATCCTTTTTTATTTGTTTAAGAATTTCGGCTATATTTTTATAACGTTTTGATTTATAATAAAAATCGTAATCAGATACAATCGCTGGACCAAGGCCCTGGTTTACAATCAGAAACTCATAATGATAATTATTTTCCCCAGTTTTTTTTAAATCCGAAAAACTATTTGAATAACTCATAAGCAGTGGTTTCACAGACGCATACTGCTGAACTTTTTGTAACCTTGTTTGATATAATGTTATAATAATAGCACAAATACTGGTCACAATTGCACATAAACCAACCACGGTATTTAATGATAATTTGAGCTTATTTTGCGCTTTCTGCATATTTCATTAGGTTGTAAATTCAATCTAAAATAGAAAATATCAGTTGTTGAACCTATAAGATGATAAATATTTCTAAAACGGCAAATACACAAGAAAGATAATAGCAACAAGTACTTGCTTATAAACAAAAATAGCCTTATCTTTGCGCCACAATTAATTAATTTTTATTGCTTTAATATTATTCAAGAATGTATTTAAGTCCAGAGAAAAAAGCTGTAATCTTTAAAGAACACGGCAAAGTAGAAACCAACACGGGTTCTGCAGAAGGTCAAGTAGCGTTATTTACATACCGTATTGCGCACTTAACAGAACACTTAAAGAAAAATCGTAAAGATTTCTCTACCCAGTTGTCACTTCAAAAATTGGTAGGTAAACGCCGCGGTATTTTGGCTTACCTATACAAAAAAGATATTGAGCGCTATCGTGCTATCATCAAAGCTTTATCGCTTCGTGATATCATCAAACAAAAATAAGCGCAAGTTTATCAAAAAAAGCCATTCTTTAGGGAATGGCTTTTTAATTCCCTGTTATTTTTTGACGGGTTTTATTATAGATAGGCTTTTTTAATCCTATCTTCGTTTGCAAAAACAAATACATATATAAACAACGGTGTGTAGAAAGAGGAAAACACACCATAATTCTATTTAAATGAATGTAATAAAAAAATCGTTCGATTTGGGCGATGGCAGAATTGTAGAAATTGAAACTGGTAAATTAGCTAAACAAGCTGATGGTTCGGTTGTGGTGAAAATGGGCGATACCATGTTGTTAGCAACTGTAGTATCAACTGTTGGCGCTAAACCAGGTACTGATTTTTTACCTTTATCGGTTGATTATCAGGAAAAATATGCGGCTACAGGCCGTATCCCAGGAGGCTTTTTACGTCGTGAGGCAAGATTATCTGATTACGAGGTATTAATCTCTCGTTTAGTGGATAGAGCTTTACGCCCAATGTTCCCAAGTGATTATCACTCTGATACACAGGTGATGATTTCTTTAATCTCTGCTGATAAAAATATAATGCCTGATTGTTTGGCAGGTTTAGCAGCATCAGCTGCACTATCGGTATCTGATATTCCTTTCAACGGTCCAATTTCTGAAGTACGTGTTGCTAAAATTGATGGTAAATTGGTAATCAATCCATTGGCCAGCGATTTAGAACGTGCAACTTTAGAGTTTATGGTTGCGGGTTCAGCTAACGATATAGGCATGGTTGAAGGTGAGTGTGATGAAATTCAGGAAGACGAAATGGTTGAGGCTTTAAAATTTGCACACGATGCAATTAAAGTTCAATGTGCCGTTCAGGTTGAATTAACTGAGGCTACTGGTAAAACCGTTAAACGCGAATATAGCCACGAAGACCATGATGCTGATTTAAAAGCTAAAGTTTATGCTGATACTTATGATAAAGTTTATGCTGTAGCAAAAGCTGGTGGCAATAAAGATGTTCGTAAAGAAGGTTTCACTGCGATCATCAACGAATTCTTCGAGGCAATGCCAGAAGATACTCCAGATTTAACTAAAGCAATGGCTAAACATTATTATCATGATGTTCAGTATGATGCCATCAGAAACCTATTGTTAGATGAAGGTATCCGTTTAGATGGCCGTAAGACTACCGAAATCCGTCCGATCTGGAGTGAAGTTGGTTACTTACCTGCTGCTCACGGTTCGGCAGTATTTACGCGTGGCGAAACACAATCATTAACTTCAGTTACTTTAGGTAGCAAAGATGATGAGCAAATGATTGATGGTGCTTTCTTTAATGGTTACAACAAATTCTTATTGCACTATAATTTCCCTGGTTTCTCAACTGGTGAGGTTAGACCAAACAGAGGCGCTGGCCGTCGCGAAATTGGTCACGGCGCTTTAGCACAACGTTCATTGAAAAAAGTATTACCTCAAGGTGAAGCAAATCCATATACCATCCGTGTTGTTTCTGATATCTTAGAATCTAACGGTTCATCATCAATGGCAACTGTTTGTGCTGGTACATTAGCATTAATGGATGCGGGTATTAAAATCAAATCTCCGGTATCAGGTATCGCGATGGGTTTAATTACCGACGAGAAAACTGGTAAATATGCAATCCTTTCTGATATTTTAGGTGATGAAGATCACTTGGGTGATATGGACTTTAAAGTAACTGGTACTGAACACGGTATCGTTGCTTGTCAAATGGACTTAAAAATCAATGGTTTATCTTACGAAGTTTTAACTAAAGCTTTATTACAGGCTAAAGAAGGTCGTTTACACATCTTAAACGAGATGAAGAAAACCATCAGCTCACCTAATGAAGATTATAAACCACATGCACCACGTATTGTTTCTTTAACTATTGATAAAGAATTTATCGGTGCAATTATCGGCCCTGGAGGTAAAATTATCCAAGAAATGCAACGCGAAACCGGTGCTTCAATCTCTATCGAAGAAGTTGATGGTAAAGGTATTGTAGAAGTATTTGCAGATAACAAGGCAGCTATTGATGCAGCGGTTACGCGTATCCGTAATATCGTAGCTAAACCAGAAATCGGCGAAGTTTACCAAGGTAAAGTAAAATCAATTATGCCATTCGGTGCATTTGTTGAAGTTATGCCAGGTAAAGATGGCTTATTGCACATCTCTGAAATTTCATGGGAACGTTTAGAAACCATGGATGGTGTGTTAAAAGAAGGCGATAAAATCGAGGTTAAATTGTTAGACATTGATAAGCAAGGTAAAATGAAACTTTCTCGCAAAGTTTTATTACCAAGACCAGAAAAACCAGCAGCGCCACAAGCGTAATAATCGATACGTCATGCTGAACTTGATTCAGCATCTGCCTGATAGACGCTGAAATAAATCCGATAGCTATCGGATCAGAGTGACACACAAATAAAAATGCCCTTTCAGTTTTTACTGGAAGGGCATTTTGTTAGGAAATGTATTTCTTTAACAAGGAGTGGCTGCCCCCATAACAATACCATTGATGACAAAATAAGAATTGCCTGTTGTAATATTTGTTATTATTCCATTAGGCCATGGAGTTGTTAAATGTGAATCCGTGTATATAGGTGTACCCGTTATAATTTTGTGTTCTGCACTAGTTACATAGACAGATACAACTTCTGCACAGTGGTAATCGCCATAATCGCTACCTGCCATTGCAGTAATGAGAATGCCTGGTCCGGGTGGACATACTGTTTTTTTAATAGTGCCAACTTTGAGAACTGTTTTAGGTTTGTTCATGGTAAAACCAAAAGCTACGCTCATGATAAGAATCGCGAGACCAGTAAAAATTAATTGTTTTGTTTTCATAAGAATATTGTTTTTATTTTTAACTAAAATAACTGTTTTTTTCAACAAAGCTATTCTTGAAAATCAGAGCAGATAGTATTATTCAGTTTGATTGAAATGGTTTTTGTTTCAACCTAATTTGTTTAAAATGATTTTGTAACTTGCATTCTTAGAAAATCGTATAAACAAATCCTCATTGCAAGGCACAAAGCAATCTCTTTTGGCACCGCAGTTGCATTAGATTACTTCGTGCCTTGCAATGAGGAAATATAATAAATATGAAATACATCATTGCCCCATCCATACTTTCTGCCGATTTCGGCAATTTACAGCGCGATATTGAAATGATTAACCACAGCGAGGCCGATTGGTTCCATGTTGATGTGATGGATGGTGTTTTCGTTCCGAATATTTCTTTTGGTTTCCCCATAATGGCTGCTGTAAAAAAACATGCGACCAAACCTTTGGATGTACATTTAATGATTGTTGAGCCGGATAAATTTATCGGTGAATTTGCCAAAGCAGGAGCGGATAGAATCACGGTACATTACGAAGCCTGCACACACCTGCATAGAACCATTCAGTTAATCAAAGCATCAGGCTGTAAGGCTGGTGTGGCTTTGAACCCGCATACTCCGGTAACATTATTACAGGATGTAATTGAAGATCTTGATCTGGTGCTGATTATGTCGGTTAATCCCGGTTTCGGTGGGCAAGCTTTTATTCCTAATACTTACAAGAAAATAAAGGATTTAAAGGCTTTAATTAAAGGGGTAAACGAAAACTTAATTATTGAGGTCGATGGTGGTGTTGGTTTACAAAATATTGCTACATTAGTATCAGCAGGTGCCAATGCTTTTGTGGCCGGAAATGCAATTTTCGCAACAGATAATCCGACGGAAACGATTTCTAAAATGAAAAGCTTGACAACTAGCGCTATAAATATTTAAATTGTTAAATGTTTTATTGCTAAATTGTTTTTAGGGTGAGGCGCATACAGTCTTAATACCTGATACTTTTGTCTTGATACTAAAAATGCTCAAATTTCGGCTAATCCTTTTCCTTTTAATTGCTGGTTGCAGTTTTGCGGTTGCCCAGCCTTTAGTTAGGGTTTCAGGAATAGTTTATAGTGATGAAAAATTACCCTTATCACAGGTTACCGTAATCGTTTTAGGCCAGGCGCAATCAACAGTTACTGATGAATTTGGTGTATATACCATTTATTCAAAATCGAAAACGTTTAGCATTAAATATTCGCTTTTGGGCTATCAACCACAAACAGTAAAATTTAGTGAACGCTCCGGCGCACGGATCATCAAACAGGTAAATTTAATAGCCAATATCAATGAGTTAGAACAGGTTAACATCACCAATAAACAAAACCAGTTAAGTAACACTACAACTATTAATATTGCCGATGTATCTTCGATGCCTTTGGTTTCCGGCAATTTTGAAACCATGCTCAAAACCCTGCCTGGTGTATCTACAAATAACGAATTAAGTGCACAGTATAGCGTTCGAGGGGGTAACTTCGATGAAAACCTGATTTACATCAACGATGTAGAAATTAACCGACCGGTATTGATCCGCAACGGACAGCAGGAGGGACTAAGTTTTATCAATTCAGACTTGGTGAGTAAAGCAAAATTCTCTGCAGGTGGCTTTGAAGCGAAATATGGTGACAAACTTTCTTCAATCTTAGATATTAAATACGATAAGCCGGATAGTAATCAAACCATCTTTAGTACCAGTCTTTTAAATACCTCGTTAACAAACAAAAAGATATTCAAAAACAGCTTCCTATTGGCAGGTTTACGCTATAAAAACAATTCGAGTGTACTGATTAAACAGGATGAAAAAGGGAGCTATAACCCCAATTTTGCCGACGCTCAATTGCTATATCAATATGATTTTTCATCAAAATTCAATATCAGTTTTTTGGGGAACTTTAACCTCGGTCAGTTTAAATTGGTACCCACCAATAGAGAAACACAGTTTGGAACTTTAAGTACGACTCTACGATTAAATGTTGATTATACGGGACAAGAAATTGATGATTATCAAACTTTAGGCAGTGCCATAACCGCTACTTATTCTCCAAAGCCCAACCTGGTAATCAAGTTTATCAACAGCTATTTCAACACCATTGAAAGGGAGCGTTTCGATATTAATGGAAGTTATACATTCGATGAAGTAGACAATACTTTTTCTCCTGAAAATTTTGGTGTGATCAAGAAAAACAGAGGGATTGGCAGCTATTATAACTACGGAAGAAACAGCTTGAATACGCAGGTTTTTGCATCAGAGATTAAGGTAGATCAGAACTTTAACAGCCATGTTTTTTCCTGGGGAATAAAATTCGATCAATCTAAGTACGACGACCAGTTGAATGAATACAATTATACCGATTCAGCTGGCTTCATTTTGCCAAACAATTTGAAAAACATCACTTTGCAGAATGTAATTAACGTGCAGAATAATATCGATATCAAAAACTACAGCGCTTACATTCAGGATAGTTATTCGCTTTCAAATTCAGCAGAACTGCAATTGGGCGCACGTGCTACATACAGTTCATTGAGCAAACAGTTGTTAATCAGTCCGAGGATGTTAATTGCTTACAGGCCCAATTCGAACAATAAAATTTTAAGGTTTTCTGCTGGCGTTTACAAACAACCACCTTCATATCGTACTATCCGTGATTTTTCTGGCATACTAAATATCGACCAAAAAGCGCAAAGTTCTTACAATACTTCGTTAGGTTATGAATATGCTTTTGATGCTTTTGGAACACGATTGAAGTTTACTTCTGAGGCATATTTTAAATATTCTGACCGATTGATACCATATAAAATAGATAACCTGAGAATTAAATATCTTGCGAATGAAGTTTCGCGCGGTTATGCTTACGGTGCCGATTTTAGTATAGGCGGCGAGTTTGTTAAGGATCTGGTTTCTTATTTCAGAATGTCGGTTATGCACGCCAATGAAGATATTATCGGAGATAGTTATATCCAGAATGGAACTACGGTTTATCCTGGCTATCTAAAAAGACCAACTGATCAGCGTTTAAATTTTTCTATATTTTTCCAGGATAGATTATTAAATAGTCCAACTTATAAAGTACACTTAAACGCGCTTTACGGCTCAAGCTTACCAATTGGTCCATCGCAAACACCACGGTATTTAGATAAGTTTTTTATTCCATCATATAAGCGGGTAGATATCGGTTTCTCTAAAGATTTCCTTGATGACGCCGCTTTGCACAAACCTAAATTTTTGGACAAAAATTTCAGTTCGGTTATTCTGTTCTTTGAGGTTTTTAATATGCTGAATATCGACAATACAGTTTCATACTTATGGCTAAAAGATGTAGATAATGTGCAATATGCCATTCCAAATTATTTAACCGGTAGGCAGTTTAACCTGAAGTTGATTGTGAAGTTGAAGAATAAGTCCTAAACCTACCAGGTTTTAAAAACCTGATAGGTTTGACAAAAATCAGTATTTATCTTTTTGCCTTTCTGATTGACGAATTCTTTTGCAAAAACTGCAACAAAACGCTCAATTTTGTCGAGATTTTTAACAAAATTTAATTTTTTATAATACGATTTTATGGGCATAACTGCTTTAAAAATTTTACATTTACGCCCATAAAACATTATATAATAAGATGAAGCATAATTTTGGCGCAGGCCCTTGTATTTTACCTCAAGAAGTGTTTAAA
The DNA here is from genome assembly GCF_049913135.1 of Pedobacter sp. R-06. NCBI lineage: Bacteria > Pseudomonadati > Bacteroidota > Sphingobacteriia > Sphingobacteriales > Sphingobacteriaceae > Pedobacter > Pedobacter sp. R-06. The sequence goes on from NZ_CP183977.1 coordinate 2,541,481, forward strand.
CAAGCAGCTCAGGCTGTTTTAGATTTTAACGATGGATTATCAATTTTAGAAATTTCGCACAGAACAACCGAATTTGAGGCAGTTGTTGCTGAAGCTGATAAGTTGGTAAAGGAATTATTAAATGTGCCGTCGGGTTATTCCGTTTTATTTTTACAAGGTGGTGCAAGTTTACAGTTTGCAATGGTTCCGATGAACTTATTGGGCGATGGACAAACAGCAAGTTATTTAGATACTGGTGTTTGGGCAACCAAAGCATTAAAAGAAGCTAAATTTATCGGAAATGTAAATGTCGTTGCTTCTTCTAAAGATGCAAACTACACTTTTATTCCAAAGGATTTTGAAATCCCAGCTGATAGTGCTTATTTCCACTATACATCAAACAATACCATTTACGGAACTGAGCTTTTCGAAGTACCTAAAACAAACGTTCCGGTTGTTTGCGATATGTCTTCTGATATTATGAGCCGTGTAATAGATGTTTCTAAATTCGATTTAATTTATGCCGGAGCTCAAAAAAATGTAGGCCCTGCCGGTTTAACCATCGCTATTGTTAAGAATGAAGTTTTAGGTAAAATCGACCGTAAAATTCCATCTATGTTGAACTATCAATCGCATATCGATAACGATTCGATGTATAATACACCTCCTGTTTTCTCAATCTATGTAGCTTTATTAAACCTACGTTGGTTAAAATCGAAAGGTGGCGTTGCTGAGATTGAAAAAGAAAACAAACAAAAAGCAGAAGCACTTTACAGAGAAATCGACCGCAATCCATTATTTAAAGGAACTTGTGCAGTTGAAGACCGCTCTAGAATGAATGTTTGTTTCGTAATGGAAAACCCAGAATTGGAAAAACCATTCTTGAAATATGCTGAAGAGCAAGGTATTGTGGGTATTAAAGGACACAGAAGTGTTGGCGGTTTCCGTGCATCGATGTATAATGCATTGCCAATTACAAGCGTACATGCTTTGGTAGATGCCATGCAGGTATTTGAAGAACAACAAGCAAAAGCAAATTAACTTAAATTTTAACCACAGATGATTATAGTGATTATTCAATCAGTGTAATCAATTTAATCTGTGCTATCATACATACGATGATTAAAATATTAGCAAACGATGGGATTGATCCGATCGGAAAAGAATTATTAGAAAAAGCAGGTTTCCAGGTTGATACTGAAACCGTTCCTCAGGATAAATTAGCTGAAGCATTAAAAAACTATGATGCCATTACTGTACGTAGTGCAACAAAAGTTAGAAAAGAATTAATTGACGCTGTACCCAACATCAAATTAATTGGTAGAGGTGGAGTAGGCATGGATAATATCGATGTAGAATATGCACGTAGCCAAGGCATTAATGTGGTAAATACGCCAGCTGCGTCTTCATTATCTGTTGCTGAATTGGTATTTTCTCACTTATTTACAGGTATCAGGTTCTTGCAGGATGCTAACCGTAAAATGCCTGTAGAAGGTTCTACTCAATTCAATAACTTGAAAAAAGCTTATGCTAAAGGAACTGAATTAAGTGGTAAAACCATTGGTATTATCGGTTTTGGACGTATCGGTCGTGCTACTGCAAAAGTGGCTTTAGGCTTAGGTATGAATGTTTTGGCTTACGATTTATATCCTTCAGAATCTGAAATCACTTTAGAATTCCAAGGTGGAAAATCAGTAAGTATTCCAATTAAAACGGTTTCTTTAGATGAAGTTATTGCAGGAAGTGATTTCTTTAGTTTACATACTCCATTTGCTGATAAACCAATTTTAGGTGCAGAAGAATTTGCTAAAATGAAAAACGGAGTAGGTATTGTAAACTGTTCTCGTGGTGGAACAATTGATGAGCCAGCTTTAATTGAGGCACTAAATTCTGGTAAAGTTTCTTTTGCTGGTTTAGATGTTTTCGATAACGAGCCTACACCATTGGCAGAAATTTTAACCCATCCAAAAATCTCTTTAACACCACATATTGGTGCATCAACCAACGAAGCCCAGGAACGTATCGGTACGGAATTAGCAACGTTGATTATCGAGCATTTTAAGAAATAAAAATTAGTGCCGTCACCCTGAACTTGTTTCAGGGTCTTTCAAAACAGGTGCTGAAATAAATTCAGCATGACGAGTTTTATAAAAAGACCAATCTCAGATTGGTCTTTTTTAATCTAACGCATTCGTCAGCACCCAATAGCGGTAACCCAAAACCGCTTTCTGAAAAGCAGTAAGTTTATTCGGATCTTTTTTATACAAACTTGGTAAAAGTACCTTATTTATCTTCACCAAGATTTTAAATAGTCCTTTTTTCATAATTTGTCTATGCTTTTAATGGTTACGAAGCTGTTAAAATCCTATTTTAATTTTAAGAGCTGATTTTAGCGGCTTTATACACCTGGATTTTTTTACTAAAAAAATAAAATCCACCTGCCATTACTAAAATTAAAAAGGCGATGATGTAGGTTGATAAACCTCCATTATTCTTTTTCTCTAAATCTTCTTTCAGCTGTGCATTCTGATCCTGCAGTTTTTTAATGGTTTGCATATAACGTTCCATGCGCTCCTGAGAATTATCAGCCACAGCTACTTTCTGCTGATTCTGCAAATCTTTATAATCCATCAATACTTTCAGCTCTTTGAAAATATTGTTGTCGGTTAAAACTACCTGACGAAGAATTTCATTGGAATTTTTAATATCACGTTTGGTTTGCCATCCGAATATTCCAGTTCGTTGATTTAAACTTTCATCATACTGACCAAACTTGTTACTTCTTTCTACAAGTAATGAATTTACTTTAGCACGCTGTGCAGCATAGGCAGCAGTATCTTGCTGTGCAAAGGCATGCAGGTTCAGCAATAAAATAGTAAGCAGATAAAAATATTTCTTCATGCGGTATAAACGCGAAAAGGGTGGAAGTTGTTTGGACCAGTTTATTGGCTCATTAGTTATTAGTTCACTGGTTTGCAAAGTGACTATTCTGCTTTTGCCATTGAGAACACACGAAGATAGCTTTAGTTTGTTTACGCACTATTCCAAATGAACCATTGAGCCAATGAACTACTGAACTTTCTTAAGGATGAAACTCCACCCGTACAATATCACCTAAATGCAAACCTAATAAACCACTTGCTTTACCTTTATTAATTGCAATCTCCAAGTGGTTACTAATCCCGAACAGGCAAAGTTTTTCACCTTCCTGTACTTCATTGTAATGCCAGCTCAACTGCGTAATGGTTTCGCTTTTTCTAAAGTATAAAGTAAAGTCTCTGTTCTTTTGTATTTTGGTAAAAAGATCTTTAGTAATGTTGGTAATTACATTACAAAAAGTATCGATATACACCACACTACCACGGATCACATCCCGCTCAATCACAGGATGTAAAAGCATCTTTTGCTCAATCTCTGCTACAGGTAAACCGATGTCTTTCAGTTTGCCACCCTTGGCCAAATGCGTTGCTGCTTTAACAAAAATATCAACCAAAGGGAAGTGTAGATATTTCAAGTCCTGCATAATGTTCAGCTCTACCACATCTTCCGGAATATCGTCAAAAAGAAGGGAAAAAATACCATTATCAGCGCCTACAAAAAAGTGATCGCGGTGCTTTACAGCAATATATTTGGTATTTTCACTGTATACAGAATCAATACCGATTAAGTGTACCGTGTTCTTCGGAAAGTAAGGATAAGCGTTTTTTAGCACAAAGGCTGCGTACGAAATATTGAATGATGGAACCTCGTGGGTAATATCAACTAAATTAACATTAGGCATAAGACTCAACAGGCTACCTTTAAGAGCACTCTGGTAAAAATCTTTTGAACCTAAATCTGTTGTTAAAGTAATTATCCCCATTAAAAATTCATTATTATTGCTTATTCTTGTGTACAGGCACTAAGCGTCTGCAAATATTCAAATTTTAATTAATATACCCCGATAACTTTTTAAAATACTACAGTTTGAACGAATTAAAATTAACTCTGGATACCGTAAATCCTGCTCACTTTTGGGGGCCGAATAACGAGAATTACGAAATGATTAAAGGTGCTTTTGCGAAGTTGAAACTGGTAGCGAGAGGTAGTGATGTTAAGGTTCTCGGTGATGAACAGGAACTTAAGACTTTCGAAGATAAGTTTAACCAGCTTATAGCACACCTCGAGAAATATAGCTCACTTACTAATAACGACGTAGAATCTATACTGGGTGCAAAAGCAGCCGGCGTAGTAAAAAAAGATGCAGAACAACCAACTGGTGGCGGTGGTGAGGTGATTGTGTTTGGCACAAATGGCCTCTTGGTAAAGGCAAGAACTGCAAATCAACGCAAAATGGTGAGCAGTATTGCTAAAAATGATATCCTCTTTGCCATTGGCCCTGCAGGAACAGGAAAAACATATACCGCAGTAGCACTGGCAGTTAGGGCATTAAAGAATAAAGAAATTAAAAGGATTATTTTAACCCGTCCGGCGGTTGAGGCAGGGGAGAACCTGGGTTTCTTACCTGGGGATTTAAAAGAAAAAATAGATCCGTATTTACGCCCGCTATACGATGCATTGGACGATATGATCCCGGCAGAGAAATTGAAATTCTACATCGAAAACCGTACGATAGAAATTGCGCCTTTGGCATTTATGCGCGGACGTACCTTAGACAACTGTTTCGTGATTTTAGATGAGGCGCAAAACGCCACCGATATGCAGTTAAAAATGTTTTTAACCCGTATGGGACCAACAGCTAAATTTATTGTTACCGGCGACGTTACACAGATCGATTTACCTAAAAAACAGATGTCGGGCTTATTTAATGGCTTAAGGATTTTAGAAGATATCAAAGGTATCGATATTATTTACTTAAGTGGCGAAGATGTGGTAAGACATAAATTGGTGAAAGATATCCTGAAAGCTTACGGCGATATTCAGTAAGTAGGAGGTCAGAAGCCAGAAAAGTCCGAAGTTTAGCTCTTACAATAGAGCTACTTCGGACTTTTGTTTTTTACACTTTATCATCCGACTCCGGTCTTCGGACTTTCGGACTTTTTTCCTATTTTTATCCCCTCATGAAAGCACTAAAAGAAACTCATTTCAATTTCCCAAATCAAAGTAATTTTTACAAAGGTAAAGTTCGCGATGTATACACTATAGCTGACCAATTTATGGTTATGGTGGTATCAGACCGTATTTCTGCTTTTGATGTAGTATTACCTGAAGCTATTCCATTTAAAGGACAGGTATTAAACCAGATTGCAGCTAAATTTTTAGCAGCTACTGAGGATATCGTTCCTAACTGGGTTTTGGATGTGCCAGATCCAATGGTTACGATTGGCCGTATTTGTGAGCCATTTAAAGTAGAAATGGTAATTAGAGGTTACTTAGCGGGTCATGCATGGCGCGAATATAGCGCAGGAAAACGTTCGGTATGTGGTGTTTCTTTACCTGATGGATTAAAAGAAAACGATAAACTACCTCAACCCATTATTACCCCAACTACAAAAGCATCGGTAGGGCATGATGAAGACATTTCAAAAGAAGATATTTTAGCAAAAGGTATTGTTTCTATAACAGACTACGAAAAGTTAGAAGAATATACTTATGCACTATACCAACGTGGAACTGAGATTGCTGCAAAAAGCGGATTGATTTTAGTGGATACGAAATACGAGTTTGGCTCAGCCGATGGCGTAATCTATTTAATCGACGAAATACATACACCAGATTCTTCACGCTATTTTTATGCAGAAGGATATCAGGACCGCCAAAATACAGGTGAGCCACAAAAGCAACTTTCGAAAGAGTTTGTAAGAAAATGGTTAATCGAAAATGGTTTTCAGGGAAAAGATGGTCAGGTTGTTCCAGAAATGACACCTGAAATTGTAAATTCAATTTCAGAACGTTACATCGAACTTTACGAACAAATTGTAGGAGAGACCTTTATAAAAGCTGATGCTGATGCCATTTCTAGCCGCATTGAAACCAATGTTTTAAAGGCTTTAGAAACACTTTAAATTCGAAAGAAATTTATACATTAGTAAAATAAAGATTAGAGAGATGAAATTTTCAGTAGATAAACACGATAAATATGTAACCTTAAAGTTAGAAGAGCCTAAGTTTACAAACGATAATGCTCCTGGTTTGAAATCAGAGTTCTATTTGCTAAACGCAGAGGGATTTCAAAATATAATTGTTGATTTAAGTCATGTTACAGAGTGTAACGATGCACAGGATTTAAGCTGCTTATTGGTTGGCGATCGGCTTTGCAAATCGGCAGGTGGGTTATTTATTGTAACCGGAATTAATGATGAGCTGGCATCGATTATCGAATTATCAAACATATTTCAATCTGTAACGTTTGTTAATACAATAGACGAAGCAACTGATTTTATCTTCATGGATGAATTGGAGAAAGAGTTTAGAGGCGCTAAATAACAAATATTTAAATAACATTTCGGCCTCGTAGTTTCAAAAAATCTACGAGGCTTTTTATATCTTATCATGATGAAATTTGAAGTTACAATTTTAGGAAGCAGTTCTGCTACTCCTGTATTTAACAGGAACCCATCGGCACAGCTTTTAAATTGTAATGAAAAATATTATTTAATCGATTGTGGCGAAGGTACACAGCAACAACTGACCAAATACAACCTTAAGGCTGCCCGCATCGATTATATTTTTATCAGCCACTTACATGGCGATCATTATTTCGGTTTAATAGGTTTGCTTTCCAGTTTGCATTTAAACGGCAGGATAAAACCCATGCAGATATTTGGCCCCAAACCTTTATTAGAAATTTTAGAGATTCAGTTCAAATATTCTGATACAGTATTAAGGTATCCAATTGAGTTTTTCCCAATCGAAGCCGATGAGTCTAGACAGATCTTCGAGAATAGTGATTTAACAGTTAAAACTATTATTTTAAATCACCGTATCCCCACAACAGGCTTTATCTTTCAACAAAAGAAACGCCAACGCAAGCTGATAAAAGAGAAGACTGATGAAGTGCCTATGGCTTATTATACGGCCTTAAAAAAGGGAATTGATGTAGAACTGCCAAATGGCGATATTTTACGCAGTGAAGATTATACCACTGAGGCTGATGCACCAAGATGTTACGCATATTGCTCTGATACCTTATTTGATGAAAGTTACTTTGCTACCATAAAAGATTGCGATACCTTATACCATGAAGCTACCTTTATGCACGATTTGTTGGATAGGGCTAAAGAAACACATCATACAACCGCTTTACAGGCAGGAGAGGTAGCGAAAATTAATGGGGTAAAGAAATTGCTCATCGGCCATTTTTCTTCGCGATATAAAACCTTACAAATGCTTTTAGAAGAAGCGCAATCTGTTTTTGAAAATACAGAGCTGGCTGTAGAGGGGAGAACTTTTCATCTTTAACTCGAGTCAATTCTATCAATATCATTTATGTTTAATAGGGATTAAGCAATAAATAAATATAGCATTGAGGTTACCCTGAACCGAGCCTTAGCGAGCTCACCGAAGGTAATTTATTTCAGGGTTTAGATGCTGAAATAAATTCAGCATGATGAATGCTAAAACAAAAAAGCCTTACAATTTAAAACTGTAAGGCTTTCGATTTTATAAAAATTAATTACTTGTCTTTTTTGTTTCCGCCCCCAAATACGGAGAAGTGTACATAACGTTTAGGATTAGCTTTCAAATCGATCATTAATTCATCAAGATTTTTTGAAGCATTATTTAAATTCTGATACATTTTATCATCGTTTAACAATAGTCCTAAACTACCTTTTCCATCTTTAATTCCAGAAATTACACTTTGTAAATCAGCAATAGCATTGTTTGCATTATCTAGCGTTTGTTTAAAGTTAGCAGCAGCAAACTTATCGGTAACCGTATTAATGTTGGTTAAGATATCGCTGATTTTTTGATTATTGTTATTTAAGTTGGCCGTAATGCCTTCAACGTTTTTGAAAATTGCTGCAATACGTGCGCTTTCTGAACCTACTAAACCATCAACTTTTTTAGAAGTAGTTTCCAACGAAGCCAATGTACCCGCTATACTGTTAAAGCTTTTATCGACGTTTTTCTGGAAGTTAGGATTCAGAATAGAATTCACACTACTCAAAATAGAATCCATTTTACTGATAATCAATTCCGCTTTCTTTTGAACCGGCTGCACCTGCTCCATTAAGCCTTTTTCCACATTGGCATTTAAGGTATAACCATCTTCAGCCATCTTTTTTGAATTACCTAACGACATTACAATGGCTTTGCTGCCTAAAAGATCTGTACCTTCTAAGCGGGCAATACTATTTTCGGGGATTTCATATTTACTGTTTACACTTAAGGTAGCAATAATACTACCGTCTGGCTGAAGCTCCAATTTAGCCACCCGGCCAATCTGATAACCATTAATCAGGATAGGTTTTGACACACTTAAACCATCAACCCTGGTATATTTTGCATATAATGTAGTTTCATTTGAGAAAATCGAATTTCCTTTTAAAAAATTATATCCAATTATCAATAAAGCAATGGCAAATGCAGCTAAAATACCTACTTTGGTTTCGTTCTTAATCTTCATGAGTGTTTTATTTAATGGCTACAAGCGCTGAAGGTATCTTTTCTTCACTTGTTAGAGCGTAATTAATTCTTGTGCTAAACCCTATAAATACACAAAGGCTGCACCATTTGTTTGGTATCTGTTTTATATTTTTTCCAAAGTTAAAATAACTATCATTTATAATGCCACTTATTTAACCTCAATATTTTTTTTATATGTTTTTATTGCTTCCAAAATAGAATTGGCGATTTCGTTTTGTCCATTTTGTGAATTAATATATTTTTCTTCTTCTTTATTCGAGATAAAACCTACTTCTGTTAAAACGGCTGGCATACCACAACGCTGCAACACCAAAACACCTTGCTCTTTAACACCACGGCTTAACCGCCCATCCCGCTTGATGTAACTGTTCTGTATTAATTTGGCAAAATTAATGCTTTTGTCCCGAAAGGCATTTTTTAAAAGTGATAAAAGAATAAAACTACTCGGGTTACTTGGATCATATCCATCGTACTTGCTTTTGTAGTTCTTTTCCAATTTAATATCGGCGTTCTCACGTATGGCAGCATCTTGTTCTTTTAGCCTGTGCGATCCCGCAACCAAAGTTTCTACTCCTTTGATATGCTTGTTGCCTGGAGGCATTGAATTACAGTGTACAGATATAAAAAGATCTGCATTAGCTTCGTTCGCTATTTCCGCCCGCCTGTACAAATCAACATCTATATCTGTTTTACGTGTGAAAATTACTTTAACATCTGGCATTTCCTCCTTTAATAATGCGCCTAATTTTAATGCAACCTTTAACGAAATGTCTTTTTCTTTCGAAAAACTACCAGAAGCACCTGGTTTTCTGCCGCCATGACCAGGATCAATAACAATTGTTTTGATCTTATAACCCTGTGCAGGTGCTTTTTCAGCAACTAATAACGAAAATAAAAGAATTGTAATCAGAAGTTTAATCTTCATGCAGAAGGGATATTAAAATGATGTTTCAGCTATACGTTTATAATTTTTAATTGCTTTAATAATTCCACTTACAATTTCATTTTGTCCTTCAGGAGAATTCATGTAATCTTCTTCATCTGGATTACTCACAAAACCAATTTCGGTTAACACTGCAGGCATAGCTGCACGGGCTAATACCGCAAGACTCTTTTCTTGCACACCTCTGTTGATACGGCCCGCATTAACATATTCTTGTTGAAGCATTGAAGCAAACTTTAAACTCCTATCTCTATTGGTTTGTTTCATTAACGATAACATAATGTCACTTTCGGGCGTGTTCGCAATAAATCCTTCATAGTTTTTCTGATAGTTCTCTTCCAGAAACATTGATGCATTTTCTCGTTTGATCACCTCATCCTGTTCACCTAAACGGCGAGTTCCTGAGACAAAGGTTTCTGTTCCCCTCGTTGAAGTGCTTTTAGAAGTAATGGTTCTATAAACAGGTACTTTTCTTCCCCTTACTTTTTTATAATAATCTACCACTCTCGACACCCTAACTGGCATATCATTTAAGTGGATAGAAATAAATAAATCAGCCTTTGCATTATTTGCAATATTGATACGCTCGTATAAAGGAATAAATACATCCGACTCTCTGGTATAAATAACTTTGATATCTTTTAAACTATCTTGAAGCGCCCGGCCAAGGTTCAATGCAGTTTTAAGCGCCACATCTTTTTCTTTAGAATATACACCGTGGGTTGCACCATCTTTACCGCCGTGACCGGCATCGATCACAATTGTTTTAATTTTATATTCTTGCGCAAAGACCTGATTATCAATAGAATTTGATAACACTAAATAAATAATAATTGTTAAAATGGATTTAAGATACATCAATGGTATATTTTTCACTAATTTTGAACGTTTTTGATTAAACATTTGTGCAAAAATAACATTCAAATACGAATTTGAAACTTCTTAAGAGCTCTATTTTACTAATATCTGTCATTTTATTAACACTTGTTGTTGGTAAAGCTAACGCATTTTCTCATTTTTCATTGCAACAAATCATTCAGCAAGACACAACCAAAAAGGATACGACTAAAAAGACAGGTAAAAATAATAGCAGTATCGACCAGAAAGTAGAATACAAAGCGGAGGATTCGGTAAAAATGAGCGCCGATAAAAGCATTGTCTATTTATACGGAAATGCAAGGGTTGTATACGGTGATTTTGAGCTAGATGCGGCTTATATCAAATACGATAAAAAGCAAAATTCCATATTTGCACGTGGCATTAAAGATCCGAAAACTGGTAGATATACCGGAAAACCAATCTTTAAATCGGGTGCTGATGGAACAGCCATAGCCGATTCTATTTTTTACAATTCAGAAACAACCCGGGCTAAAGTATATGGTGTTTTTTCTGAACAAGAAGGAGGTTTCTTCTCTGGTGGGCAGAGTAAAAAGCAAATAGATGATGAATTGCACATTAAAAATGTAATGTACAGTACCTGTAATCTTCCGCACCCGCATTTTGGATTAATGATTTCTAAAGGGGTGGTAACAGAGAAACAGATTATTACCGGGCCGGTTTACATGATTATCGAAGATATTCCCACTTTTCTGGGACTACCTTTTGCTTTTTTCCCAAAACCTAACAAACGAACATCGGGTGTAATTCTTCCTACACCAGGCGAAGATGCAACCAGGGGTTTTTTCTTGCAAAATGGTGGTTATTACCTAGGATTGAACGATTATTGGGATGCTAAGCTTTTAGGTTCCATATATACCAATGGTTCTTATGAAACAAGTTTGCTGAGTAATTACACTAAAAGATATAAATATAATGGTAACATTAATTTAGCTTACTCTAGTTTTAAAGATGGTTTAGAAGGTACTGAGGCTTTTAGGAACCCCACTAAAAACTTTAGCATTAATTGGAGCCATAGTCAAAATGCGAATGCCAATCCAGGTACCACATTTAGTGCCAGCGTAAGATTAGTATCGACAGGAAAAAGAGGATACTATAAAAATACTGCAGCAGGTACCACTTACGACATTAACACCATCGCAACCAACTCAACAAGTAGTAGTATCAGTTATGCGAAGGCCTATTCGAACGGGATGAACTTCTCTTTGGCCGCATCAAGTGATCAGACTTTAAGTACAAGAGCAATATCGTTAAGATTGCCCGAAATGACATTCAACGTACCCACATTTAACCCATTCCGTCCTAAAGATGCTGTTGGTGAACAAAAATGGTATGAAAAAATAACGGTTGGCTATAGCTTACAAGGAACCAACAGAATAGACACTTTTGATAGCTTGTTGTTTCAAAATGATGGTTTAAAGCGATTAAGAAGTGGATTTTCGCATAGTATTCCTATAAATATGTCTTTTACTGCCTTAAAATATTTAAACTTTAGTTTGGGCGGCACCTATAATGAGGTTTGGAATTTCCAGAGTGTAAATAGAAGATATACGCAGTTTGCCGATAATACCTATACTTTTAGAGAAGATACCATCAGTGGTTTTAAAAGAGCAGGCAGTTATAGCCTATCAACCAGTATGTCGACCAAAATTTATGGCAGAAGAGATTTTAATCCAGCTGGCAAAATTCAGGCGTTGAGACATGTAATGACTCCAAATGTTTCCTTCTCTTATTCTCCTGATTTTACTAAAGCAGGGGCGGGGCCTTTTAGACCTGCAATAGACCAAAATGGTAATCAAATCTATACCAGTGGACAGCCTTTAAAATATTCCATTTTTGATGGTATGGCACAGCCAGGCTCTTTTGGCGGCCCTAATGCATCCATTGGTTTTGGATTGGATAATACCGTAGAACTGAAGGTGAGGAATAAAAACGATACGACCGGAACAGGATCAAAAAAGATCCCGATTATTCAAGGTTTGAGTTTTAGTGGTTCATATAATTTCCTGGCTCCTTCTTATAAATTATCAACCATTGGTTTTAGTGGCCGGTCGCAGTTTACCGATAAATTGGGGATAAATTATAATGGAACATTAGATCCGTATGCTTTAAAAGACACAACGGTTAACGGTCAAACCATTAAAATAAGAGAGGATCGTTTATTTTTTCAAAAGAACAAATTCCTGCCACGTTTAACCAATTTTGGCTTCTCATTCGATTATAGTTTAAATCCAGAAGCATTAAAACGTAAAAACGAGGCTAATGATAAATTAGGTGAAGCAGCCAATAAAAAAGGATTGACTGATATACAATCAGAACAATTAGCAGCTATAAGTCGTGATCCAAATGCCTTCGTTGATTTTAATATTCCATGGAATTTCTCGTTCTCTTATAGTTTCCAATATTCAAATGACGGAAACAACAGTACAATTTCGAATACACTAAACTTTAATGGCGATGTTAACTTAACGCCAAAATGGAAAGTTACTTTTAACTCAGGTTACGATTTTAAGAACAATGGCTTAACCCCAATGAATTTAGCGATTTACCGCGATTTACATTGCTGGGATATGAGTGTAAACTGGGTTCCATACGGTGCTTACAAAAGTTATTCTGTTACCATAAAAGTTAAGGCATCGATATTGCAGGATTTGAAATTGAGCAAAAGACAAGGTTTTTACAGCACATACCAATAAATTATGCTAGCCGAAATTATTACCATTGGTGATGAGATTCTCATTGGCCAAATCGTTGATACCAATTCTGCCTGGATGGCTAAACAGTTAAATTTAATTGGTGTTTCCGTTAAACAGATTACTTCAGTTTCTGATGATGAGCAACATATTATTGAAGCCCTCGAACTTGCCGAAAAACGTGCAGATATTGTTTTAATTACCGGGGGCTTAGGACCGACCAAAGATGATATTACCAAGAAAACTTTGGCAAAGTATTTTAATATGGGCTTTCGCAATGATCCCGGAGCACTGGAAATGGTTCGTCAGATTTTCGAAAAATACAAGCGTCCTTTGTTGGATATTAATATTCAGCAAGCTGATGTTCCTGATGGTTGTGAGGTTATTGTAAATAAAAATGGTACTGCCCCTTGCATGTGGTTTGAAGAAAACGACACCATTTTTGTATCGATGCCAGGCGTACCCTACGAGATGATGTACCTGATGGATGACGAAATTCTACCCAGAATTAAGAGCAGATTTAAGCTGCCGTTTATTGTTCATAAAACCATTCTCACAGCAAATATAGGCGAATCATTCCTAGCCAAAGAGATCGAGGAAATTGAAGACAGTTTGCCAGCACACATCAAATTGGCTTATCTGCCAAAATTAGGACAAGTGCGTTTGCGTTTATCGGCCAAAGGCGATAACGAAACGGCGTTGCTCAAAGAGGTTGAGCTTTACGCCAAACAGATCATTTCAAAGGTAAATAAGTTTGTAGTAACAGATGAAGATATTCCCTTAGAAAAAGCGATCCTGAACCTCATGAAAAGTAAGGGTTTGACTTTATCTACTGCCGAAAGTTGCACCGGTGGATACATAGCGCACCTGATTACGCAGCACCCAGGTTCTTCTTCGGTTTATTGGGGCGGGGCGGTAGCCTATGCATACGAGCTTAAAGAATCTATTCTTGGTGTTAAAGAAAGTACTTTAAATACCTTTGGTGCCGTGAGTGAACAAACTGTAACAGAAATGGCCGAAGGTGCAATTAAACATTTCAAAACAGATTATGCTATTGCGGTTAGTGGCATTGCCGGTCCAGACGGTGGAACAGAAGACAAACCGGTTGGCACGGTATGGATTGCAATTTCTTCAAAACACAGAACTGTAGCTAAGTTGTTTAATTTCAGCAATAAACGCATTCAAAACATCGAACGTTCTGCAGCATCGGCGCTGGCCATGTTATTAAATCTCCTTAAAGAAACAGTTTAGAAAGAATAAAAACTGTATTTTTGTGGCGTTACCAATATAAAATACTGTAATTTAATATGGCTCAATACGAACTATTGTTACCAAAAATGGGTGAAAGTGTTGCGGAAGCAACGGTGATTAAATGGGTAAAACAACCAGGCGATTCTATTGAATTAGATGATACCATTCTGGAAATCGCTACCGATAAGGTAGACTCTGAAGTTCCTTCTCCGGTTGCCGGTAAATTGGTAAAACAATTATTTGCTGCAGATGAAGTTGCGCAGGTGGGCGATGTAATTGCCATTATTGAAACTGAAGGTGGAGAAACCTCAACAACAGAAGCTCCGGTTACAGAAAAACCAGTAGCTGAAGAAAAAATTGAAACTATTCCTGGAATTTCACAGCTGCCATCAGAAAACACTACTGTAATAACTGATTTCAGCTCATCTGATCGCTTTTATTCTCCTCTGGTTAAAAGTATTGCTGCACAAGAAAATATTTCGTTAGCCGAGCTTGATGCGATTAAAGGTTCTGGTGCTGATGGACGGTTAAATAAAGATGATCTATTAGATTATATTGCGAATAAAACCGGAGCATCACTAATTTCAACTAAAACAGTTATCATAACAGCGCCTGCTCCACCAACAAACCAAACGACTGAAAATAAAGCAACTTCGGCTGCACCAGTTGTAAATAAAACGTCAACAACCAGTGTTAGTGGTGGCGACGAAATTATTGAGATGGATAGAATGCGTAAACTGATTGCCGATCATATGGTAATGAGTAAAACAACCTCACCGCATGTAACTTCGTTTGTTGAAGCCGATGTAACCAATATGGTTTTGTGGCGTAATAAAGTAAAAAACAGTTTCGAAAAACGTGAAAATGAAAAAATAACGTTTACACCAATATTTGTAGAGGCAGTTGCTAAAGCGATAAAAGATTTCCCGATGATCAATGTTTCGGTTAACGGCACGCAGATTATCAAAAAACGTGATATCAATATTGGTATGGCTGCTGCTTTACCTAGTGGAAACTTAATTGTTCCTGTAATTAGAAATGCCGATCAGTTAAATTTAGTTGGCTTAACAAAAGCTGTTAATGATTTAGCTGCAAGAGCGCGAAACTCTAAATTAAAGCCTGATGAAACGCAAGGTGGTACTTTTACCCTAACCAATGTAGGTAGTTTCGGAAATGTAATGGGTACACCGATTATTAACCAGCCTCAGGTGGCTATTTTAGCAGTAGGCGCCATTAAAAAGAAACCAGCTGTTTTAGAAACCGAACACGGTGACGTGATTGCAATCAGACATATGATGTTCTTGTCCTTATCTTACGACCACAGGGTTGTAGATGGTTCTCTAGGAGGAATGTTTGTGCGTAGAGTAGCAGATTATTTAGAAAGCTGGGACCTGAACAGAGAAATTTAGTCAGTTTACAATTAACAGTTTTCAGTTGGTGTAATGTCAACAATTTACCAGTTTAACAATCAAGAATGTTAGCTTCAAATTTAAAATCGATAGTTTCAGATAACGTACTGCATGCCAAATGGTTAAATACGCTATCTTATATGGAGAATGCAGGTGCCAAGAAGATTTCAGCTTCAGAGCATAAAGAAAATGTAAACCTGATTATTCTTAAACACGCTGCAGAAGAGCACCGTCATGCTTATTATTTAAAAAAACAGATTTCGAAGATTGACGAAGCACTTTGTAAAACTTATACCAATGCCGAGTTGTTATCTCCAAACCATACCAAGTACTATTTACATGCTTTAGATATTGCGGTTTGCCGTTATTTAAAGTCTGTATTTAATCTTTCTGGTTATGACTTAAAATTCGCGGCTTATTTATTTGTGACTTACGCCATTGAAGTGCGCGCCGACGAACTATATCCAATTTATCAAGCCGTTTTAGATGAAGCTAAAAGCAAGGTAAACGTAAAATCCATTATTTTGGAAGAAGAAGGACATCTGGAAGAAATGATGAATCAATTGATTAGTTTTTCTGATGACTGGGAAAATCATGCTGCTGAAGTAATCAAAATCGAAAAGGCTTTATTTGAAGGCTGGGTTGCGGCCTTAGCCGCAGAACTGCCGATAAGCGCTTAATTGAATAATTAGTCTATCAAATTCGTCATCTCGACTGAAGTATAGCGGAATGTTCCAAAGGAACTCCTTCGGAGGAGAGATCTATCATAGATTTAGCTTCGCTGAGCACTACGTGGTTCTCAACTACGTTACACTTCGTTCGAAATGACGATTTTTCGTTAAAAACCAATCCAGCTCATCATTGTTTCTAAATAAAGATAAATATCATGGCTAAGTTTTCAGATTTAATTAACGGTGATAAACCTGTTCTTGTTGATTTTTTTGCCGAGTGGTGTGGTCCTTGTAAAATGATGAAGCCGATTTTGGAGCAGTTAAAATCTCAGGTTGGCGATGCTGTTTCTATCATAAAAGTTGATATTGATAAGAATCAATCAGCAGCTTCTTCCTTTAATATTCAAGGCGTACCTACTTTAATTCTCTTTAAAAACGGAAAACAGGTGTGGAGGCAGAGCGGTGTTTTACAGGCATCACAGTTAAAACAGGTAATTGATACCCATGCCTAAACTTCTATCACACTTTTAGGCGTTACCGCAAAAATGCGTTCGTTTGCTTTCGGGTAAACCGTATAAAGTCCGGTAAATAGACTGAAAGCAGGCAAAACAGCATAATCTTTACCAAAATAGAAGCATGGAAATTTTAATCTTTGCTTGGCTTTGCCCACAATGGTTACACCTGGATGGATATGGCCACTGATGGGATATAACTCTTCTTCCATACCATTTGGAGCATCATGAATAAAGCAAAATGGTCCCAAGCAAAAACTAGGTTCATGTATTTCGATATTCATTGCAGCATAATTGGCGTCTGAAAGCCTATCGTGGTTCCCCTTTACCAATAGAAAGTTAAGCTCCTGGTATTGTTTTCTCCATACAGAAAATTCATCAATATCGGTATTTAAACCATGATGAAACATATCTCCATTAATTAGCAATGTTTTAGGATTGTATTGTTTAATCAATAAACTTAAGCGTTGAAGATCTGTTTGGGCAATGGTAGAAGGTACTTGCAAACCGGCCTGTCGGAAGTGTGCAGATTTACCCAAATGCAGGTCACTTATGGCTAAAAGCTGATGTTTGGGTAAAAATAAAGCCCTTTCTTTATCTAAAATCAGTTCTTCACCTTGACTTGTAATGTTCATTTATTTTATGCTATGTCATCCTGAGCTAGCCGAAGGACTTTTGAGGCATTTCGACAGGCTCAGCGTGACAAGTAATTTATTTAATTTTTTCCGATTCGGCCTTCATCCTGACAATGCGTTGCTCCAATTCTTCTGAGCTCATATTTTCACGGAGGCTATCTACCTTAATCGGGAAGGAAAGCGGTGTAAAACTTTTAGGATTGGTGATTACAATTGCTCCATGCTGAATTCGATCCAATGCTGCCGCCAATCTTGGCTCCTCCAGTTGTTGGTAAAAAACTTCGTCGTATGCCTGTCGCAAAAGTAAATTATGTTTGTCGTAATCGCTAAAAACATTAAAAAACAAACCGGCAGATGACTGGAGATGCTTATTGGCTACATATTTACCTGGGTAACCCTGAAAAACGAGTCCGGAAATGCAGGCAATATCCCTAAATTTCCGTCTTGCCATTTCAGTTGAATTGATACTCAGCGTAATGTCTTCAGTCAAATTTACAGGTGAAAAAACCTCGTAGGCAATCGATTCGTCCATAGGAATTTCTGTTTCACTCAAAAGTTCAAAGCCATAATCGTTCATGGCAATAGAAAAGCTGATCGGTAACAATTTACTTAAACGATAGGCAACCAGGGCCGCCAAAACCTCGTGCACCAAACGCCCTTCAAATGGATAGGCAAAGAGATGAAAACCTTCTTTATTATTAATGAGTTCGATAAGTAACTCATCATTTTTGGGTACATGAGAACGTTTTTCCTGTAATAGAAACAGCGGATACACGGCATCTAATTCTTCATCCTGATGTGTTTTATCTAATGCTTCATTGTATTTCTTCCGCAAAACTGACCCTAAATTAGAAGAAAGGGGTAAGCGGCCACCATTCCAGCTCGGAGAGATTGCATTTTTCTGTTTACTTACCCTCACCACAACTGTCATATCTTTTACCTGGATAAACTCTAAAACCCTGCCAGCCAGACGGAAATTATCGCCAGCTTTTAAACGGGTAACAAAATATTCTTCAACCATACCGATGTAACCACCAGAAATGAATTTAACCTTTAACATCGCATCACTTACGATTGTTCCAATATGTAACCTATGCCGCATAGCCAATTGCCTGCTCTTTACTTTCCAAAGCCCATCTTCATCCTTAGCCACCTTTTTAAATTCGGTATAAGCGCTTAAACTATCTCCTCCAGAGGTGATAAATTGCATTACCCAAGTCCATTCTTCAGGAAGGATCAGTTTAAAAGCATGAGTATTCTTAATTTCTTCATAAATGATTTTATCATCAAATCCGTCGCCTATGGCCAGTGTAACCAAATACTGAACCAAGGTATCGAACACCATAATAAAGGGCTCACGGCTCTCTATATTGTCTGTTTTGGCTGCTTCTTTAATCGCTGCTGCTTCTACCAGTTCTAATGCATGGGTAGGTAAAAAATATATTTTAGAGGTTTCGTGAGGGGAATGACCTGATCGGCCCGCCCTTTGCAAAAACCTGGCAACACCCTTTGGCGAGCCTACCTGGACAACGGTATCAACAGGTTTAAAATCTACGCCCAAATCTAACGATGAGGTAGCAATAACTGCTTTGAGCTGCCCGGTGTGCAGGGCATCTTCAATCCAGTTACGGAGTTCGAAATCTATCGATCCATGATGTATGGCAATCCTCCCGGCCAGTTCGGGTTCGATATTCAACAAATGTTGATACCACATTTCCGATTGTCCGCGGGTATTGATGAAGATTAAAGTAGTTTTACTTTTCTCGATAATTGGTAAAAGTTTATAGGCCAGTTTCAAGCCCAAATGCCCAGCCCAGGGCAATGTTTCGATATCATCAGGTAAAATTGATTTGATTAGGATTTTCTTTTCTAAATCGGCTTTAACAATAATCCGTTTGGCCTCCATATTGGGCTCGAGTACATCCAGTGCCTCTTCAATATTACCAATGGTAGCCGAAATTCCCCAAATTCTTAAAAACTGGTTTTTCTCTAACTTTTGTAAGCCCTTAATCCGCGATACCGCCAACTCAACCAATACCCCACGTTTACTTCCCAAAAGTTCATGCCATTCATCAGCAACAATACATTTAAGATTTTTGAACAAAGTTGAAGCGCCTTTTTGCGCCAGTAACAAGTGCAGGCTTTCCGGCGTAATCAACAAAATTTCGGGCATCGATTTTTTCTGCTGCAATTTCTCTGCCTGAGAGGTGTCGCCATTACGCACACCAACGTGCCAATCCAATTCCAGCTCCAATAAGGTTTCGCGCATGGCCCTTGCAATATCTTTAGCCAGGGAGCGGAGTGGAGTAATCCAGATTAACTGTAACCGGTCTTTCGCTTTTTTATTGTTGCCTTCAGCTGCATTTAAAGCTTCAATTACTACGGCTAAAAATAAAGAAAATGTTTTTCCGAAACCTGTAGGTGCATTTACCAAACCACTGTAACCATCCAAATAATACTGCCAGGCATCTTCCTGAAACTGAAAAGGCTTGCGTTTATTGGCCTTTAGCCAGGCTTTTATCTTTTTATAACCTTTGGTTTTGGTTTGGTCCATGCTTAAATATCGCTGCTTTTGATGGTTTTCTAATTATTTTTTGAAAAGCAATAACAGTAATGCTTCGGTTACGGCAGTCCCGCCATTCGCTTTACCTTTTTTGTAATTACCGTTAAATGTTAATTGATCAATAACAAAAAAGGGTATCGCTGCTGTCGGGTTTAAAATCGAGAGGCAAACCTATTAAGCTAAATTCATTTCCTCGACCTGTGTGCCACAAACCGAAATTTTTAAATTTTAATCTTGATGGTCTGTGAGGACACAGACCATGGATTCCCTTACAAAGTGGATTGCAGCAATTGCCTCAAATCTTCCAACGTATTAATTTCATCGGCTTTTTTATCTTTTCGCCACCGCAATATACGCGGAAAACGTAAAGCTAAACCTGCCTTATGCCGTTTACTTTCAGCAATTCCCTCAAATGCAATTTCGAAAACCAGCTCGGGTTTTACCGTACGTACCGGGCCAAATTTCTCAATTGCATTACGGGTTACAAAGGCATTCACTTCTTTAATTTCTTTATCTGTTAAACCCGAATAGGCTTTTGCAATCGTGACTAAATTTTCTCCATCGCGAACAGCAAAGGTATAATCGGTAAAGAAATTAGCCCTTCTGCCACTTCCTTTTTGCGCATAAATCATTACCGCATCAACCGTATATGGATTGATTTTCCATTTCCACCAATCACCCCGTTTTCGCCCGCTGTGATAATGAGAGCTTAACTTCTTCAGCATAATCCCTTCGCTGTTAATCGAGCGAGAAGTTTGTCTTAATTTGGCCAATTCTTCCCAAGAGCTACAACTGATCACAGGAGATATCACTACCGGACTTTCAGTTAAACCGCCAATCAATCCTTCGAGTATTTTTCGTCTTAGACTTAAAGGCTCCTCTCTAAAATCCTTGGCTTCATATTCTAAAATATCATATACAAAAAAGCCAATGGGCGCATCTTCCAATTGTTTTTTACTTATTGTTTTGCGGTTTAAACGTTGTTGCAGCGTACTGAATGATAAAACCTGTTTATCTTGCACAGCCAGTATTTCGCCATCTAAAACCACACCATCAGGCAAAACATCGATCATAAAATGCAGCTCGGGGAACTGTTCTGTAACCAGTTCTTCGCCACGGCTCCAGATAAAGAGTTCTCCATTCCGCTTTACAATCTGCCCGCGGATGCCATCCCATTTCCATTCGGCCTGCCATTCAGAAATATCACCTAATTTCTCTGGTTCTTGCTCTAAGGCATAGGCCAGGCAAAAGGGGTAAGGCCAGGAGTTATCGGTATTCACATGGATACCATTTATCAGTTCGTGAAAAGTAATTTCATAAGGATTCCATTTCCCCATAATGCTGTGCATAATCTGGGCACTATCTAAACTGCTTTGTTTAGCCAGTGCATTCACCAGCATTTTATTGGAAACACCAATCCTGAAATTGCCGGAGATCAATTTGTTAAAAATAAAACGTTCCTGTGTTTCAAGTTTGTTCCATGCGCCCAGAATAAATTCTTTTTTAGTTTCATCATCTTTACCTTCCAGATCATGCAAATCTTCAACCCATTTATGCAATTGAAAATCTGAGGTGTTTTCGGCAGGGGGCAATAACAGGGCAATGGTTTCGCTTAAATCGCCAACATTGGCATAACTTTCGGCAAATAACCATTCTGGCGTTTCGGTAATGCTTATGGCCCAGTATTTAAGCAGGGCTGATTTAATTGGCCTTTTAGGTTTTTTACCTGTAAACAATGCAATAACCCATACCTTATCTTTATCATCAGCATGGTTAAAATAATTAACCAATGCTGCAATTTTATCGTTGGTTTTATTGCTCAGTTCGAGTTGTTGGATCAATTGGGCAAAACGTTTCATCGTTATTTATTTTCGTTTTGATCAACTAAATCTACTTTATTTTCTTCATCATCTTCTTGCCCAAACTTGGTTAATACTTCAGCAGCTTCTATGCCTGCATCATTTAAAAACCGACTAAAGGCAGCCGTAAAACCATGCGTAACATATACCTTTTCCGCTCCAGTTGCAGTAATAGCTTCCATTAAGCCAGGCCAATCGGCATGATCACTCAGCGCAAAGCCAGCATCGGCACTTTGCCAACGGCGGTGTGCCCGCACCTGCATCCAACCAGAACAAATGCCTGTTACAGGCTGAGCTAAGTTTTTGATCCAACGGCTATCCCTCATGGCAGGTGGCACAATTACAATACCTCTCTGTAATTCATCCTTAGTAGTTTCAGGAGTAATTCTGATGGTTTTTGGAAGCTTTACACCTGCATCAATAATCACTTCATTCAGATTAGCAATACTGTTATGTACATAAATAGGAATATCACCAGCCAAATTTTTAATCAAACGTTGTGCTTTACCTAAACTATAGGCAATTAATACACTTGTTTTTTGCTGTATAATATTATCGCCCACCCAACTCTTGATGCCATTAAAAACAACTTCTTGCTTTTGCCATTTGTAAACAGGTAAACCAAAAGTACTCTCAGAAACAAAAGAATGACACTTAATAGGCTCGAAGGGCGTGGTAATGCCATCATCTTCAATCTTATAATCGCCAGATATGACACAAATTTCACCTTTATAAGCTAAACGTACCTGCGCGGATCCGATAATATGTCCGGCAGGAAAAAATGAAATATTCACCCCATTACGTGTAATGCTTTCTCCATATTCCAATGTTTCTACGTTCAAATCTTCGCTGATCCTGCGTTTGATGATAGGCTTGGTTAAGGTATGGCAGAGATAGTATTTATTTCCAAAACGCACATGATCACTATGTCCATGCGTTGTGACCGCATAATCTACAGGCCACCAGGGATCTATATAAAAATCGCCCTGCTTACAATAAATTCCTCTTTTGGTAAATTCTATTAATGCCATAGCTATTAAACAATAAATTTATTGATTAGTTTTAGATCAATATCGGCTAAATGCCCGATAATTTAAAATATCGGCTAATTACCCGATAAATAGAAATATCGGCTAATTACCCGATATTAGTTTTGAAATATGGATAATAAGTTCGATATTGTAGCATGATTTGCATTATAACAGGTGATATTGTAGGCTCAAGGAAGATTAAAGATAGCTGGTTATTAAGCTTAAAAACCGCCTTAAAAATAGTTTCCGATCAGAATAGTAAGTGGGAGATTTACCGGGGGGATAGTTTTCAGGTAGAAGTTGAGCCAGAAAACGCCATCAGGGCTGCTGCTTATTTAAAAGCATGTATCAGGGTAAATAAACCTGCAGATGTAAGAATGGGAATTGGAATTGGAGATATCAAAAACAAACGGAAAAAACTTTCGGAATCAAGCGGAGATGCTTTTGTAAATTCAGGAGCGGCATTTGACAGTTTAAAACAGGCTAAGGTTAATTTAGCCATTAAAACCGATTCCGCTGATTTTGATGAGGAAATTAATGTCTTAATAAAGCTTTCGCTAATATCAATGGATAGCTGGGGAGTTGTAGCTGCCGAAATGGTAAAACTTGCCTTAGAGAACAATAACCTGTTACAAAGCGAATTAGCAGCTATTTCGGGCCGAACGCAATCATCAGTAAGCGAAGCTTTAAAGCGTGCACATTATACAGAAATTATGGAAATGGACAGGCTTTACCGTAAAAAATTGAATCAAATGATTTTAAAATAATGGATATCTATTTAATCAAGCTCATTCTTGTTCATTTAATTGGAGATTTCTTTTTACAGCCCAATGCCTGGGTAAAAGATAAAGAAAGGAAAAAATTAAGATCAATAAAGCTCTATTTGCATGTGGCCATCCATATAGTTTTGATCTTCCTTATTTTCTTAAACTTTGGCGTTTGGAGGGTAGCGCTATCAATAGGAGTGCTTCATTTTATGATTGACGCTTTAAAATCGATTTTTCAGACCAAAAAAAATGCACGGATACTGTTTTTTGTTGATCAGGTTTTACATTTCACCTCGATAGTAGTGGTGTGGCACTTTTTTTATAGGGGAAGTTTAAATATCAGTTTTTTTAATGAAACCAAAACCTGGATTTTAATTGCAGGAGCTTTATTCCTAACGATGCCCACATCAATTGTAATGCGGGTAATTATTGCCAAATGGCTTCCAGATAACCAACCAGACAGCCCGCAGTCGCTACAAAATGCAGGTAAGTATATCGGAATACTAGAAAGAGTGCTGATCTTCTTGTTTATCTTAACCAATCATTTCGAAGCCGTTGGCTTTTTACTCGCAGCCAAATCCATATTTCGGTTTGGCGATTTAAAAGAAGCACACGACCTTAAATTAACTGAATATGTATTGATCGGAACTTTGTTAAGCTTTGGCATAGCCATTGTAACGGCCATGCTTATTCAAATGTTTATTGCATAAAAAAGCAGCCCGAAAGCTGCTTTTAAATTTTTCTATCTTGCTCCCGGAGGGCAGTTTTCTTTTAAAAACTTAGTGTAAGTTAAGGATAAATGTTTGCCGGTTCCTTCGCCCTCAGAGATACTGTGGGTACGGTTTGGATAACTCATCAATTGAAAAACCTTTCCGTTTTTAATTAACTCATTAATCAGCATTTCGGCATTCTGATAATGTACATTATCGTCGCCAGTACCGTGGATATACAATAAATTACCTTTTAAGTTTTTAGCGTAAGTAATCGGAGAGCCCTTAACATAAGCCTCTTTACTTGGGAAAGGAGTGCCCATATAACGCTCCTGATAAACATTATCGTAGGTTAATTGATTACCAACCGCTGCAATTGCAATACCTGTTTTATAAATTTCTGGATATTGGAACATCAGGTTTAAAGTAGATGAACCGCCACCACTCCAGCCCCAAACCGCAACACGGTCTTTATCCATAAAAGCATTAGTAGCCAATAGTTTTTTAGCGGCCATCGCCTGATCGCGGACATTGATCACTCCAATATTTTTATAAATACTTTTGCGCCATGTACTGCCTTTTGGAAGAGGGGCACCTCTATTATCCATTGAAATATAGATATAACCATCTTTGGCCATATCACCGGCATACAAACGGTTTCTCCCTGCACCATAAGTATCTAATGCTGTAGCTGACGCAGGCTCACCATAAACATAAAATACTACAGGGTATTTCTTATCTGGATTAAAATTATCAGGTTTTTTCATCCAACCATCCATTTCAATACCATCTTCAGTAGTTACTTTAAAAAACTCAACTTTGTTTTTGGTTGCCGCTTGCTTAGCTAATTGTGTAGTAATGCTCCCGTCCATTGTAAATGGATTCCCTGTAGTAAAGTTCATCCATTCTGTGATTGGCTCAACAAGCGAACTGTTATATGAATGGCGTGCAAAAGCAGCATTCGGAGAAATATCGTAATTGTGTGTTCCTGGTAAAACAGAAGGTGTAACCTGCTCTAATTTACCTTTTCCATCTAACTTGGTTTTAAAAAGATATTTCTGAGTGGCATTTGTTGGTGATGCCAGAAAATAAACCATGTTATTTTTTACATCGATCAATTTTACATCAATCACATCATAATTGCCTTTCGTAACCAATGTTTCTTTTTTTCCATCCAAACTGATTCTATACAGGTGGTTCCAGCCATCCTTTTCAGATACAATTGTAAATTCTTTATTATCATTTAACCATTTCCACTCATCCTGTGCATCAATCCAGGCTTTAGCTTTTTCGGTATAAACAGCTTTTGCCGATCCTGTAACTGCATTACAGATAAATACTATACTCTCGTTTTGCTCGCGGTTAAGTTGTTGCAAAATAATGTCATTACTGTTAGGTACCCACTGCATACGCGGAATATAGTGCTGAATATTATCTCCAGGAACATTTAACCAGTTCGTTTTGGCTGTTGCAACATCAACCACACCAACTTTACAAGCAGACGGATTTTCGCCTACCTTTGGATATTCTACAGGAATGGTATACGGATAAATAGAATCTGTATTATTGATCATCAAGAAATTTTTGATCTTGGTTGCATCAAGCTGCCAATAAGCAATAGATTTGCCATCCGGACTCCATCTAAAACCGTCACGACAATCAAATTCTTCCTCATAAACCCAATCGAAAGTACCGTTAATCATTCGGTCTGTACCATCAGTGGTTAAGGCTTTTGCACCAGTTCCATCGATATTTTCTACATACAGGTTATGTTTGCTTACATAAGCAACCTTGCTGCCATCAGGCGATAACTTAGCAAACATTAGTGATGAAGCTGGTCTATCTTTTCCAATTTGAGTGATTTTATTGGAAGTTAAATCGGCCAACCAATAATCACCACGGGTATCGTAACGCCAAACTTTTTTACTATTGGTGTAGATTAGTGCTTTAGAACCATCTTCTGATAACTGGAAACTTCTTACTCTAATAGCATCGCTTTTTCCAGCTGGCGTTAATAATGCGCTTGATATAATGGTTTTTCTGTCGTTTTTAGGTAGTGTGATAGAAATAATTTCCCCATTTCTGGTAACCTCATAATAGGAGTTACCGTCTTTTGCCCAATTGATACTTTGAGCTTTTGCATCAATTAGCACGCATAATGCTATACAAGCAATTGATAATCTTAGTAATAATCTTTTAATCATATATAGTTTTTGGACATAAAAAAAGCTTTTCAACTTTCAGGCTAATTTAAATAAAAAGCCTGCAGTTAAAAAGCTGTAAATTATCTGGAATTGGTTAATTATTCACCACCACCTTGCATGGCTTTCAATTCATCCATAGTTACGACTTCGTAACCGGTAGGAATTTCAGTGCTAATGGCACCAACTTTGGCTTCAGAAAGAGATTTTAGAACCAGGTCTGAATTTACACCGTTAATTACTGCAGAATATTTTACAGGAAGTGCACCTAAACCTTTAAAGAAACCACCATTGGTAATTGAAGCAATATCAACATCTTTTGTTGCCCATAATTCATGAGCTCCACCTTTGTCATCTTTGTAGGTATATTTTTCAGCACTAAATCCAGCAATTGTCTGTTTTTCACCAGTTGCTTTATAATCAGAATATTTTGGTAATAAAGCTTCTTGTGCTTCTGTTTCTGCTTTGCTCACTTTTACCGCAAACTGTTTTTGAGCTACCGGAACGTCAATTAATAATAATCCGGTTTTATCTGCCGTATTTGAAATGATGTTAACCATGGCAGGGCCATTTTCAATTTCTATTTTGGTTAAACTACCATTAAATTTAGTTTTAACATCGGTTGTTGTACCATTAGCAGTTACTGCAAATACCAAAGTACCTTCAGCGATTTTCTTCTGTGCGTGAGCAATTATAGCAGTACTTACTAAGATTAAAGCTACAACACTAGTTTTGATTGATTTGAACATGTTTTTATTTCAGTTTAGTTTTTTACCAATTAATTTTTTCTTTGTTTAAAAATGAAGAGATTCCTTTTTTAAAATCTTCACTCTCCCTAATACGGGCATTTATCTGTACAGCAGTTTCTAAGCATTTTTCCAACAGGGGGTTGGTTGTTTGCGTAATCAATTGTTTAGTAATCATTAACGAATTACCAGAACTCCCGTTACACAAACTTAGTGCAAATTCTCTTACTATTTGATGAATATCGGATGAATTTGTTACAAAATTTATCAAATTATATTTTAATGCCTGCTCAGCAGAAAAGATTTTTCCAGTTAGTAAAATTTCCTTGACGATGGATTCGCTCACCTTTTGTTTTAAAAAACAGGAAACAATAGCAGGTACAAAACCAATTTTCACTTCAGTATATCCAAAATTGCTTTCAGGAGTAGCAAAAACAATATCACATATCGTGGCCAAACCACAGCCGCCGGCAATGGCATGACCTTCTACCTGTGCAATAACTACTTTTGGTAAATAATAAATGGTTGTAAAGAGTTTTTTTAGATGATTAGAATCGGCCACATTTTCTTCAAATGTATTGTGCTGTAATTGCTGAAGATATGCTAAATCGGCACCAGCACTAAAAGTATCGCCATTTGCTTTCAATATTACCACTTTTACCTGGTCATCTTCAGATGCATTTATAAATGCGGAAGTTAATTCAGCGATAAGTTGAGGGTTCAGCGCATTTCTTTTTTCGGGCCTATTGATAGTTACCGTTGCTATTCTTTCAGCAACCTGATATAAAACCAGATTTTCCATGTTATTGGGTTAGTTGCACCAAATATGCTTTATTTTTCTTTAAAACATGTACATCTATATCATTATTCTCCATATACCTTTTTAAGATCTCAATTTTATAATCTTTATTAGTTGCATCGATTATTGCGGTTTTATATTTTATACCAAGGTCCATTTTGGTTAAATTAAATTTGGTATTTCCACTTAACCAGATGCTTGAAAAGGTGGCATTTCCGTTTATATTTTTATCATTCAGGTTTTCATCAATCAACAGCATCTTATAATTAAAAAAGGCAATTTGGTTGTTCTTTAAAACGAACTGCCCTAAAACGGTATCCTTGTTAAAACTAATAAAACGTATTTTGTCTACCTTTAATTTCGTTAATGCCGGCACAACAGAAAAATTATAATTTTTATCTTCGGCGCTTAAATCAGAAACTAAAACAGCTTCTCTTCCATTAATAAAAGCAGCCGCATAGTTTTTTCTTAGGGAAAATAAAATGATTTTCCTTTGGTCCAGGCTGTTTAAATCATCGCGCATAACTAAAAGCTGATAACAAACAAATAATACTAAAGAAGAGAACAAAAATTGTTTGTTAAATTTTGCCAAGGCATAAATAAACAATCCGAGCGACAGGCTCAACAATACAAATTCAGGCAAATTAATCCATATTGATGAAAAGCTAGCATATGGTAAATTGGCAATCCATTTTAATATAGCATTTGTAAAATTTATTATCCATTCGAAAACTGGTGCTAAAAACCCGAATGCCGGAATTAATACTGCAATTCCTAAATACATCATTAGCACCAGTGGGATACTGATAAAAAGATTTGCAAAAAGGAAGTAAAGTGGAAATTGATGAAAATAATAAATGCTTAGCGGAAATGTGACCACTTGTGCGGATAAAGACATAGCGGTGAAACTCCATAATTTATCTAGCCAAATATGATCAGTATAGAGTAGGTTATAAATTTTAGGTTGAAGATAAATTAGTCCGAATACAGCCAGATAGGAAAGCTGAAACCCAACATCTAAAATTAAAAATGGATTGTAAACCAGCTGACAAAATACCGAAAAGGCCAAAACATTATAACTGTTGGTTTGCTTCGATAAAACTTTAGCCGCAATTAAAATGCTGATCATTACAGCCGAGCGGACCACAGAAGGAGATAATCCCGTTAACAGAGCATATCCCCAAATCAAAGTACAGATTAACAACAGTTTCACAATCCTTAGTGCCCGATTCTTGTTCAAAAAGAAGAATAAAAGATCCAAAACGACATAAATAATGGCTACATGTGCTCCTGATACAGATAAAGCGTGAATAGTTCCGGTTTTGGAATAGGCCGATAAAGTTTCTTTGCTTAAATCAGCACGGTAACCTAAAATAAGGGTAGAGGCCACCGCAAAAGCTTCATCACTTTTAATCAAGCTTCGGTATTTTGCAACCTGCTTTTCCCTTAAGTTTAAAGCCATCTGTATAATGAGATTACCAACGTTGTTTTTGTTGTTAACGATATGATCCTGATCTATAAAAGCCTGATGATAAATATTCTGACTGCCAAGCCAGGCTTTAAAATCAAATTCTGCAGGATTATATGGAGGCTCTATTTCAGTATATGTAGCTGGGATTATTATTTCGTCGCCATACTTTAATTTAATAGGCTTTAAACTATCTAATTTTACGGCAAGAAGCATCTGTCCAGATAATCTGATCTGTTTAGCTTTTTGATATCCCGATACTACCTTTGCTTTAAAACGTATGATGTTGCTACTTTCCTGGAGTTCATTGTTTACCCAAACTTTTAAATAGTTGCACTGCTT
This sequence comes from Pedobacter sp. R-06, assembly GCF_049913135.1. Lineage (NCBI taxonomy): Bacteria > Pseudomonadati > Bacteroidota > Sphingobacteriia > Sphingobacteriales > Sphingobacteriaceae > Pedobacter > Pedobacter sp. R-06. The sequence continues at coordinate 2,571,546 of NZ_CP183977.1, forward strand.
TTTTGCAAAGTAATTTTGGCTTAAACTTTGGTTATGGAGCAAACAAATTAAACCACCCAGGCTAAGAAAAAGTATAAAAATTAAAATACCAACAGCTCCCTTGTAACGGTACACGTTCAATTTTTTATAAGTAAGATTCAACAATAAAATGCTCAGTAAAACGACAAGTAGAACTGAGGCACACAATTGAATATATACGCTTTTTGGAAAAAAATAAAAAACGCAGATACCTAGAAGAAATGGAAACAGGATTCTGACAAAAACATATTCGGACTTAAACATTGTTTAAAATTGATACCGTAGTTGAATTTTAACTTCTGATTTTTTATTGCCCTTAATTTCATCCAGGTAAGTACCTACTGTTTCTACGTCCTTATAAACAAACAACCCATATCGAGCCCAAACATTTAGCTTCTTGACTATACTGTATTTTAAATTAAAGTAAGTCCTAAAACCTCTTCCATTATACATTCCAAAAGCAAAACTGTACAAAACATCATCTTCATAGGCATAAATTCTGCTGTTATAACTTGGGGTATTGAAATAGGCAAACCTTACATTTCCTGTTAGCTTAGCAAACATTGGCGAATAGTCTACATCCTGATAAACGAGATAACCAAATTCTCTGTCAGCATTACCTTTTTTATATTGAGAAATCTCTAACCTGTTCTGAAAGTGCCAATTATTATTCAATTGCCAGCTTGCCTCTGCACGATAACCCGCTCTCTTTATATGGTCTAAAAAGTTAACAGGAACATCCAAATCCGTATTTTGTTGTTTATGTTCTGTTTTGAACCGGACTAAAACTTTAAAGGTTTTGCTTGGTATATAAGCAGCCTGGGCTAAAACTTCGTAACCTTTGGAGGGTTCGTCAACACGGTATTTTAACCACGGGAACCGAAAATAATCACCATAGAAAGAAAAGGCCCAATGTTTATTGGGGTTAATATTTAAGCCAGCATACAATCCTTTTTCATTTACCGCTTCGCTCGATTCGGATACTGCCTGATTAAAGAAACTATGGTAATCTTTAGCATAATCGCGATAAGTTAAAGCTGCAGACACTGTTGGCGACAAACTAATGAGGACACCGTTAATATAAGCGATGCCGCCACCTAAACCTTTGGCGGCCTCACCATAGAGGTACATATTTTTATATGTATAATTGTAAAACAACCCCAAATTGGTTAACGCTGTGCCAGTGAAACTATATCGATCGTAAGCAGCAGTTTGTGTAATAAAACGATTCTTATAATGAGTGTGGTAAGCAACCGCACCAACAGCAAGTTCGTTTTTGGCATATTGAACTGTAGTACCAAATACGCTTTGCGCTAAAACACCTTTATTCTTAATCTCAGTAGGCGTTCTATGTAAACCAGTTTGATTAATGGTGGCCTGAACTAAATTTCCTTCTGAATCTAACTTTTGGCTAGCATCAAGATTGCGGAACGAAACAAAAGGGGTAATGTCTACATACTTAAGTAAGTTAATCGTTGCAGCGCCTCCTCTAAAAAAAGAATATTCGTTAGTAGAGTTATAAGGCCTTAAACCTAAATCTTTTTTAGCTACGCTGGTCACATCAGGACCTTTGCCAAAAGAAAAACCCGACCACAATGTTAAACCCTGCCCAAATTGCAGTGTATAATCTCCAACTACCAGTTTTTTTAGCTTACCCAATTTGAATAACGCGATATTGCCAGAATAAAAATCGAAAGGCTTGCCTATAAATTTTTCACCAGCATCTTTATCTAAAGTAATGGCTGCTGATAGAATTGAGCTATAATGATATCTGTAGCGCATCTGAAATCTTTCCGGCGAACCTAAATACCTGTTCCCGGGTAAATCTGTATAACCTTTTTGTTTTTGTAGGGTCTGTGCAAAGCGCATCATCAAATCATTTTCACCAGCATGTGTGATGTTTTTAAAACTGAGCTGCTCGTATTCAGCGATATTGGTCAATGTTACAAATGGAAGGAGATTATGCACGGTTTTAATATCAAAACCGTCAATACTTTGTAATTCCAGCACATCTGTAAGCTGACCATTTTCCTTTAGATGTGTAAAGAAATTACCAATCTGTAAGGGGGATAGGAAAACCAAAGTCTTTAATTCTTCAACTGAAGTACGGTTCAGATTAATTGGATGTTTACGATATTTCTCCAATACATCAATAAGTTCGGTCATATCGTAATCATCAGGAAGGTTTTCGGCCATACTCTCCAAAATATCACGTGTATCTGTTTCCTGAGTAATGATTTGAGCATTTGCCATGAATCCAATCATTACAAATGCAACAATTAGGGTCTTAAACCGCATAGCTACCTCCGGTTAGAAATTTACTATAAAGGTTAACAGCCCATGCAGTTACCGTTTCTCGGTTAGGGGTCAATGCAATTCCAAAAGGATCTGCCCGCAGAAAGAAATAATTAACTTTTGCAGATAAATATCCACATAAATAGTTTTGGGAAAATAAAAAATAGGGGAAAAAGACAAGCAATAATACATACCATATTTTCATAAGCAGGGGTTAAACCGGTTAATAAAAAATAGGGTGATTATTGTTTTTGTGATACTAATATAGAGAAATAATTAAAAACCTACAAAAAATGTATTTTTTTAATTACCTAAAAGTAATGCAAGAAGATTGATCGTTATAAGCCAAATAAAAATGTTTACAGTTCTTCTGCCAGGTTTACCAAGAAACCCTTCAGTTTTTCTAACGAATCGATAATCTTTTGATTCTCTCTAACGCCTGTTTTATTATTCTTTAAATAGTCTTTGGCACCTTTTAATGTAAATCCTTTTTCATCAACAAGATTAAAGATGATCTTTAGGTTTTCGATGTCTTCTGGAGTAAAAAGACGATTGCCTTTTTTATTTTTCTTGGGCTGTAGGATATCGAATTCTTTCTCGTAAAAACGGATCTGAGATGCGTTAACATTAAACATTTCAGTCACTTCGCCCATGGTATAATACATTTTATTAATGTCTCTTTCTTTATACGGCATATTTTGTGCTTGATTATGAGTGTCTTATATCGATTAATTAAAGTATTCAAATGTAGCTCGATTTTTCCTTAATAACGCAATAAAATTTTAATTTTGTTCCCTCCAATAATATTGAAATGACAGCAAAAGAGATTAGACAGGCATTCCTTAGTTTTTTTGAATCGAAACAACATCATGTTGTTCCTTCCGCACCGATTGTGGTTAAAAACGACCCCACTTTAATGTTTACCAATGCGGGTATGAACCAGTTTAAAGATCTGTTTTTAGGAGAGGCCGCCATAAAATATTCTCGTGTTGCTGATACACAACGTTGTTTACGCGTTTCGGGCAAACATAACGATCTGGAAGAAGTAGGTATTGATACTTACCACCACACCATGTTCGAAATGTTGGGCAATTGGAGTTTTGGCGATTATTTTAAAAAAGAAGCCATTGCCTGGAGTTGGGAATTATTGACCGAGATTTACAAAATCCCGAAAGAAAAATTATATGTCACCTACTTCGAAGGTGATGAAAAAGAAGGACTGGAAAAAGATCAGGAAGCTTACGATCTTTGGAAACAATATGTTGATGAAAGCCATATTTTACCTGGAAATAAAAAAGACAACTTCTGGGAAATGGGTGATACAGGGCCATGCGGACCATGTTCTGAAATCCATGTAGATTGCCGTACCGATGAAGAAAAAGCTTTAGTTGATGGTGCTACCCTGGTAAATGCCGATCATCCCCAGGTAATCGAGATCTGGAATAATGTATTTATGCAGTTTAACCGTTTAAAAAATGGTTCATTGCAGAGTTTACCAGCTAAACACGTTGATACCGGAATGGGCTTTGAGCGTTTGGTACGTGCTTTACAGGAAAAAACCTCTAACTACGATACCGATGTTTTCCAACCATTGATTCAGTTTATCGCAGAAAAATCTGGTATTGAATACGGTGCTGACGAGAAAACCGATATCGCCATGCGTGTTATGGCCGATCACATCCGTGCCATTTCCTTTGTTATTGCTGATGGTCAGTTACCTTCTAATAATAAAGCGGGTTATGTAATCCGTAGAATTTTACGCCGTGCCGTACGTTACGCCTACACTTTCTTAAACTTTAAAGAGCCATTTTTAAATCAATTGGTTCCTTTATTGGCTGAGCAATTTAAAGGTGTATTTGATGAACTGATTTCACAACAGGATTTTGTACAAAAAGTAGTGTTGGAAGAAGAGGTTTCTTTCTTGAGAACCTTAGGTAAGGGTATTTCAAAAGTCCTTGAATTTGAGCATGCTAAATATATTGATAAGGGATATGATATTAATGATCAAAGTTCTATTAGTACTAATCGCAAGAATACAATTGATAAGTTAGTTAACCCAATTATAATGGATGGACAATTTGCTTTTGAACTTTTTGATACCTATGGATTTCCTATCGATTTAACCCAATTAATAGCGAAAGAAAGAGGTTTTGATGTAGATATGGCGGGATTTAACAAGGCTCTTGAGGAACAGAAAAATCGTTCTCGTGCAGCAACAGCCATTGACACAAGCGATTGGATTGTGGTAAACACCGAAGAACAGAGCGAATTTGTTGGCTACGATGATTTAGAAATTGAAACGGAGATTTTAAAATACCGTAAAGTAAAAGCTAAAGGTAAAGAGCAATATCAAATTGTGCTTCGCCAAACACCTTTCTATGCCGAAAGTGGTGGTCAGGTAGGAGATACTGGCCGATTAGAAGACCATAGTCGCCAGTTTTGGGTAGATATCACCGATACTAAAAAAGAAAATGGCTTAACTGTTCATTTTACCGATATCCTGCCCGATAATTTAGAAGGTAAATTTTGGGCTGTTGTAGATGAAGATAAACGTGTTTTAACTGAAGATAACCACTCTGCCACGCACTTACTGCATGCGGCATTAAAACAGGTTTTAGGCAAACATGTCAACCAGAAAGGTTCGTTGGTAAATGCAGACTACTTACGCTTCGATTTTTCTCACTTTGCTAAAGTTACTGACGAGGAATTAGCGCAGATTGAGGTAATTGTGAATCAGAAAATACGCCAGAACATTAAATTAAAGGAACAACGCAACGTTCCTTATCAAGATGCCATTGAAAGCGGTGTAACGGCTTTATTTGGTGAAAAATACGGCGATTTTGTTCGTATGATTACTTTTGACGACCATTTCTCTAAAGAACTTTGCGGTGGTACACACGTAAAAGCTACAGGGCAGATCGGTTCATTCAAAATTGTTTCCGAAAGTGCTGTAGCCGCTGGGGTTCGCCGTATCGAAGCCATCACTGCTGATAAAGCTGAGCAATTCTTCTTAGATCAAAGAAAGGAACTTGGTCATTTAAAAGCATTACTAAACGGAAGTAAAGATCTATCGGCCTCTGTTCAGGCCTTGTTAGATGAAAATGCAAAACTGAAAAAGGAAATTGAAAAGTCGACAATAGAACGTGTAAATACCTTAAAACATGAAATCGTTCATCATGTAAGAGGAATTAATGGCATTAACCTGATTACTAAACACATTGATCTGCAAAGTGCTGATGCAGTTAAAAATCTGGCTTTCTCTTTGAAAGATATGGTTGATAACCTATTTCTGGTTTTCACTACAGAAATTGACGGCAAACCCGGAATAACCGTAATGCTTTCCGATCACCTGGTGAAAAAGGGGTTAAATGCTTCTAATATTGTTCGCGAGTTGGGCAAAGAGATCCAAGGCGGTGGTGGTGGACAACCGTTTTATGCTACGGCAGGTGGTAAAAACCCGTCAGGACTAAAAGCTGTGTTGGAAAAAGCAGAAAGTTTTATTCCTCATCATTAATATAAGTGAAATATTGCTGAACTAAATCCGATAGCTATCGGATCAGCATGACGAGATACCAATAAAAAAGAGGCCCTAGAGCCTCTTTTTTATTTTAATGTCTTCCGTGTTTTTCTCTATGTCCTCTAGAGAATAAACTTGAATTTACTCTTCTATCATGGTATCTGTTATCTACACGGTAAGATCTGTAATTATTTCTTGGCGAGCTATAACGTACCCGGTTTCCACCACCATAAGATGAGCGGTAATAATTATTATGGTGTGAATAACTTACTCTGTGGGTATTATAATTACGATATGGGCTATTTCCATAAACCACTACTTTTCTTCCGTGATGCAAATCGTAACCTCTGTATCTGGCTGGTAAATACCTCGACCTTGTCCACCTGTTTCCACTTAAATAAACAAACTGCCTTTGAGGGACATAATAATAAGATTGAACTTCTGGGAGATAGTAATAATTAACGTTTTCATAACCTGCAGGTACCCAAGCTGGCTGTGCACCTATATTTACATTAATACTTACCTGAGCGTTAGATTGATTAGATGTTAAAGCCACGATACCTAAAATCGCGGAGATGATAAATAACTTTTTCATAATAATCTATTTTATTTGTGTGTACTTCAATAATTCAAACGCTGTGCCAAAACTTCTATTGTAACAGATATATAAAAAAAGGAGTTTCTTTCGAAACTCCTTTAAATAACTGACAAAGTTATAGGTTAGTGTTTTCCTTTACCATTTCCATGGCCTTTTCCGTTATTTCCATTATTCTCTTTTCCATAGATCTTTTTAGCCTGTCCTGGAGGCATGCCATGAGGATGTCCTTTTACTACATAATATTTACGATCACGGCTATCTCTAATTACCAGCTGACCTTTATTGCCTTTATACTTGGCATATTTTACCTTATCGTTTTTGAAATTCAAATAAGGCTTAGGCGAATTAATGACTACTTTGTATCCATTATATAAATCGTAATTTCCGTATCTTGAAGGTAAAGAATTGGCAAAAACCCAATCATTTCCATTTAAGTACACAAACTGTTTCTGCGGAACATAATAATAACTTTCCACGTCAGGGAGATAGTAATAATCAACATGATCATAACCCGTTGGTCCCCAGAGCGGTTGAGAGCCGATATTAACATTTACGTTTAACTGTGCTTTCGCTGGGATGCTGAACAATGAAATCATCATAACTGCAGCCATTAAAAATAATCTTTTCATAATCAATTCATTTAGTGTTTATTACATATAGCCAAACCACGTGCCAGAAGTAAACAAATAACAAAGGAGCCCCCTTAGAGCTCCTTTAAACAACTAAATATTAATGACGTCCGTTACCGCGGCCCTGATTATTATTTCTTTCAGGACGGTTATCTCTACCATTATTATCCTGAGGACGACCATTATTTTGATCAGGTCTGGTAACATTTCTTTGTACCAAACGGGTAGGGCGGTTATTATTATTACGAACTACAGTTACATTTTTGGTCGGTCTTTGATTATATTTTGGATGACCTTTTACCACGTAGTATTTAGTCTCACGGCTATCTCTAATAATAGTTTGATGACCTCCATAGTTTTTATATTTACTATATCTGGTTACATAAATATTATTTCGCAGATATGGTTTTGGTTCATTGATGACCACTTTATAAGCCCGGTACGGATCAAAGTTTCTGTATTGAGCAGGCAAACTGTTTACCCAAACCCAACGTCCACCGTTTGAATAAATATATTGACCAGAGGGAACGTAATAATAAGCATCAATGTCAGGAAAATAATAATAATCTACATGATCATATCCTGTTGGTCCCCAAACCGGCTGAGAGCCAATATTGATATTTAAGCTAACCTGTGCTTTTGCATTGTTTATGCTGAATAATGAAACCATCAGAACTGCAGCAAATAAAACTAACTTTTTCATAATGTTTTTTAATTAAAGGTTTCTTGTGTGTGTTGCTGAGATAGACAATAGCTGTGCCCGGTAGTTTAATTAAAGCAATTTCATTTAACATTCTTTAACTATTGTATAGGCCATTGAGTAATTTTACTCAGGATATTGAGTAAATTGTAAAAACACATATAATCATCTTATTAACAGTTATTTACTTGCTAATTTTTAATATAGTAATTAATAAGTACTGCTATTTTTGTTATAATTATTTAACTAGAATTCTGTAATTATTTTGAATTACTAAAGGCTTTTAGTAATTTTACTCAACACATTGAGTAAATTGTTAAGAATGTTCCAAAGGTCTTATTTACAGAAACTTGTAAAGATTATGAATGAACCAAAAAGGTTTATTCAAGTGCTTGTGGGCCCTAGGCAAATAGGCAAAACAACAATGATCAGTCAATTGATCAAGGAAATTAGTGCGCCTTGTATATTCGAATCTGCAGATGCTGCTGCTGCTTCAGATAGAACTTGGATAGAGCTGATATGGTTTAATACAAGAGCGCTATTAAAAGAACCAGGGGTTGATGAATATATTCTTGTGATTGATGAAATTCAGAAAATTGATAACTGGAGTGAAATTGTGAAGCGCTTATGGGATGAAGACATGCGAAATGGGTTAAACTTAAAAGTAATTTTATTGGGATCTTCCAGACTGCTAATTCAACAGGGATTAACAGAATCATTGGCTGGTCGGTTCGAATTAACTTATTTAGGGCATTGGAGCTTTGCCGAAATGGAGAGTGCTTTTGGTTTTACTGCCGAACAATACGTTTGGTTTGGCGGCTACCCGGGCTCTTCAGGTCTAATCAATGACGAGGAGCGATGGAAAAATTATGTTTCAAATGCTTTGATAGAAACCAGTATTTCGAAAGATATTTTAATGTTAACCCGTGTTGATAAACCGGCTTTAATGAAACGTTTGTTTGAATTAGGTTGTGTATACTCAGGGCAGATCCTATCTTTCACTAAAATATTAGGCCAGCTTTCTGATGCAGGTAATACAACAACATTGTCTCATTACCTGGAATTATTGGATACAGCAGGTTTACTGGGAGGCATTGAGAAATTTGCAGCTGATGTGATTCGCAAGCGTTCATCGAGTCCAAAATTTCAGGTACACAATAATGCTTTGGTAAGTGCCCAAAGAAATGAATTCTTTGAAGAGATAAAAAAACAACCAGCAGAATGGGGGAGAATGGTAGAGTCATCAATAGGTGCGCATTTATTAAATTCTTCGTTTGTAGAAGGTTATAAAGTGTTTTATTGGCGACATAGAAACGACGAAGTAGATTTTATTTTAGAGAAACGAGGTAAAATAATTGGAGTAGAAGTTAAAAGTACAGGCCAGATTACGGGTACTTCCGGGATGAATGCTTTTAACAAAATGTATAAGCCTGATAAAATACTTTTAGTGGGAGCCGGCGGATTGCCCTGGCAAGAATTTCTAAAAATTTCTCCGTCAAGCCTTTTTTAACGAAAGACTAAATAATAACTATATTTGACACATTAATATTTAACCCCAGATTAAATCTGTAGTTAATAAAACTTATAACAACACGAAGCTTTAAATGCCTTTACAAGAAACAAGCCCCCAAACTGCTTTCGAACTCGTTTCAGGACTAGAAATCCACGTTCAGTTAAATACAAACACTAAAATATTTTCTGCTGACAGTGCATCTTTCGGGGCTTTACCCAATCAAAATATATCTACGGTTTCGCTGGCATTACCTGGAGCCTTACCGAAGTTAAACAAGGAAGTAGTAGCAAAAGCCATTCGTATTGGCCTGGCTTTAAACTGTACCATTAACCAGACCAACCATTTCGACCGGAAAAACTATTTTTACGCCGACTTGCCAAAAGGATACCAGATTACGCAGGATAACCAACCGATCTGTGTTAATGGTTTTTTGGAGCTTCAACTGGCTGATGGTTCTACGAAGAAAATCGGAATCAATCGCATTCACCTTGAAGAAGACGCCGGAAAAAGCATCCATGACCAGGATGATAACTATTCTCTGGTTGATTTGAACCGTGCGGGTGTACCTTTAATCGAGATCGTAACCGAACCCGATATCCGCAGTTCGGAAGAAGCATCTGTTTTATTAAGTGAAATCAGGAAACTGGTGAGGCATTTAAATGTAAGCGATGGCAATATGGAAGAAGGTAGTTTACGTTGCGATGCCAATATTTCTATACGCCCAAGGGGCACTACCGAATTTGGAACACGTTGTGAAGTAAAAAACCTAAACTCAATGCGTAACGTACGTAGAGCAATGGATTTCGAATTTGGCCGTCAGGTAGAAGTGATAAGTAATGGAGGAAGAATTATTCAGAGCACACTGAATTTTGATGCTGATAAAGGAACTACATCGCCGATGCGTACTAAAGAAGAAGCGAATGATTATCGTTATTTTTCAGATCCCGATCTGCAACCCATTTATATTTCTGATGATTGGTTAGCTGAGATTAAATCTTTAATGCCGGCTTTACCAAATGAAATTTCGCAGCAGATGGTTGCTGACTTTGGGATCAGTAAAGCTGATGCAGCACTTTTTGCGGAAGATTTAGACCTGTTAAACTACTTTAACCAGGCTCAATCAGCTGTTCACAACAAAAAAAGCTTAATTAATTGGTTAATTGGCCCAATTAGAGCGGTTTTAAACGAAAAAGGGATTATGATCTCTGATTTCAAAGTTAATCCGGCACAACTGGCAGAAGCAATTAACCTGGTTGACGATAAAAAAATCACTCAGCAAATTGCCATTCAACAATTATTACCTGCTGTTGAATTACAGGAAAATGCAAAAGTTACCGATCTGGCACAATCATTAAACTTATTGATCTCTGAAAACGGAGACGAATTAATTGGTTTTATTGATGAAGTGTTAAATAAATACCCACAGCAGGTAGAAGCATACAAGAAAGGCAAAAAGGGCGTTTTAGGTCTGTTTGTTGGCGATGTAATGAAACTAGCCAAAGGAAAAGCTGATGCTAAAAAATTGAATGAATTAATACTTGAAAAACTGAAATAATGAGACTAAAACAATTGAGCCTGATCATGCTGATCGCGATTGCCTTCACTGCATGTAAACCCAAAGATAGCTTTACCATTGACGGAACTTTCCAAAACCCGGGTACGGAGAAGAAAGTATTTTTATACGGGATGCAGAATAGCAATATGGTTGCGGTCGATTCGACCAATCTATCAGAAAAAGGTGAATTTAAATTCATCCGTAAAACCCCATCAGTTGATTTCTTTAGGGTATCGATAGGTAACCATGAGTTTATGTTAATTGCAAAAAATGGCGACGACATTAAATTAGAGGCTGATTTGGCCGACAAAACGATGGCTTATAAAATTTCAGGTGCTAATGAAGTGGATAAATTATCAGAACTGAATACCATTAGAAACAACTTTGCCAAACAGGTAGAAAAACTACAGGCCGATTTCGAGGCAAAAGTAGCAACGCAACCTCAAAACAGGGCAGCTGTGCTAGAATCAATGAAACCTCAGTACGAATCGTACATCAATCAATTGAATACTCAGATCATAAAATTTGCTAAAGACAATAAAGGTACGCTTGCCAGTTTCTATGCCATGAATACCTTAAGTCCACAGGAGTTTGAAGCCGAACTGGTACAATTTGCAGATGAAGTGAAAGAAGAAATTAAAGGCAATGCTACAGTTGATACTTTTGTAAAACAGATGGCACTTTTAAAAGCAGTTCAGGTGGGACAGGTTGCTCCGGCATTCACCATTAATACAGCAGATGACAAACCTGTAAATTTATCAGACTATAAAGGAAAATACGTACTGATCGATTTTTGGGCATCGTGGTGCCAGCCTTGCCGTCAGGAGAATCCGAACGTGGTTAAGGTGTACAATAAATATAAAAATAAGAACTTTGATATCATCGGTATTTCACTAGATACCGACAAGGCAGCATGGTTAGGTGCAGTGAAAGCAGACGGATTAACCTGGACACACGTTTCGGAATTAAAAGATTTTAACGGTGCAACGGTAAAAAAATACCAGGTACAGGCTATCCCAACTTCTTACTTAGTTGATCCATCTGGAAAAATAATCGCTAAAAACCTGCGTGGCGATCAATTAGAGACGTTTTTAGCCAAAACGTTACTTTAAAACAAATTCCATGTTAAACTAATTTAAGTAATTAACAATTTCTTAACTTAGGCTTAACTAAATATTGCATCATAGACACTACTTTCGTAACAAATATTTAACTATGAACAACGCAGGTCAGAAAATATTAATTGTTGATGATGAACCAGATATTCTGGAGCTTATTGAATATAACCTAAAAAAAGAGGGTTATCAGGTTTTCACAGCTACCAATGGCCAAGAAGGAATTACTGTTGCGAAAAAGGTACATCCAGATTTGATTATCCTGGACATTATGATGCCTAAAATGGATGGAATTGAGGCTTGCCGTTTAATGCGTGCAATACCTGAATTCAAAAATACATTTATGGTTTTCTTAACTGCCAGAAGTGAAGAGTATTCTGAAATTGCAGGTTTTAATGTAGGTGCTGATGATTATATCGCAAAACCAATTAAACCACGTGCTTTAGTTAGTCGCATTAATGCAATTTTAAGACGAAATACAGGAACAGAAGAAGTATCTGAAAACAAATTGGAAATTGGCGATTTAGTAATCGACCGTGAAGCTTATTTGGTTTTTCAAGGCGGTAACAAAGTGGTATTGGCAAAAAAAGAATTTGAGCTTTTATACTTACTGGCATCAAAACCGGGAAAAGTTTATACCCGCGAATCGATCCTTAAAAATATCTGGGAAGATTCAGTAGTGGTAACCAATAGAACTATTGATGTACACATCCGGAAACTAAGAGAAAAATTGGGCGAAACTTATGTATCAACCGTAAAAGGGGTAGGTTATAAGTTTGAGCTTTCTTAAGTAATAATTATAAAAGCTAAAGTTATTAAGCCGCTCTGATCAACATCGGAGCGGCTTTTTTGGACTTAAAATTTTCAATTAGATCGTGAAACAAGTTCAGGAGGACGATACGCGTAAAGAATTCGTCATGCTGAATTCATTTCAGCATCTTTCCAGAATGTGGTCCTGAAATAAATTCAGGGTGACGCCCGCCTTAAAAAAATAAAATCGTATTTTTGCGGTTCATTAATTGAAGCACAGTTTGAAGTTTCCAAATTTTAAAGACCTTATTCTTTTCGAAGACAACGATTTTATTGTTATCAATAAACCTCCATTTTTAGCCTCGCTCGATGAACGCGGCGGATCTGGAGAAACCAATGTATTACGCCTGGCCAAACAGTATAGCGATGATGCACAGGTTTGTCACCGTTTGGATAAAGAAACTTCCGGTGCTTTAATTATCGCAAAAAATCCTGAAGGTTACCGCCATGCTTCTATGCAGTTCGAAAGAAGGAAAGTAAGTAAAACCTATCATGCCGTAGTGGATGGACACGTCATTTTTGATCAGTTAACAGTTGATCTTCCAATCTTGAACGATGGCAATAAAAACGTAACCATTGATAGGGCAGAAGGCAAAAGAGCTGAAACTATTTTCGATTCATTAAAATACTACAAACATTATACACTGGTTGAATGCAAGCCAATAACAGGTAGAATGCACCAGATCCGTATCCACTTAGCAACACAAAGGGCTGCCATTGTTGGTGATGATATGTACAAAGGGAAACCTGTTTTTCTTTCGTCAATAAAGAGAGGTTATAAATTAGCCAAAGGCGAAGAAGAGCAGCCCATTATGAAACGTTTCGCATTACATGCCAGACATTTGGTTTTTAAAGGATTGGATGACAAAGATATTGTGATTGATGCACCATATCCAAAAGATTTTGCAACTTTAATTAAGTTATTGGATAAATTTGATGCATAAAACAGCCCTTTATATTGGCTCGTTTCGTTGTTTTTGTTACTTTTGGTATTAGCCCTCTATTAAAAAACAATAGAATGTACATCAGATTTGTAAATTACCTTGATAAGATTAACCAGTACCGAAAATCTAAAATATCAAACCGTAATTTCTTAATTATCCTTGCTGTAATTGTCGGGATTTTAGCAGGACTCGCAGCTGCCGTTTTAAAAAGTTTAACTCACCATATTGAAGAATTTCTTCAATCAGACTGGCACTGGAAATATAAATACTACCTGTACTTTATATTTCCGATGATCGGTATTTTCTTAACGGTTTTGTATATCAAATACTTTATCCGTAAAACAAAATTCGAAACGGGCTTAACCCCTTTACTTTATGCCATTTCGAAAAAATCGAGCAAGGTAGAAGCGCACAATATTTATTCGCAGATTATTACCGCAGCCGTTACGGTAGGTTTTGGTGGTTCAACAGGTTTGGAAGCACCAATTGTTACCAGTGGATCGGCAATAGGCTCAAACCTTGGCCGTTTACTCGGTTTATCTTATCGCGAAATTACTATGCTGGTGGCCTGTGGTGCGGCTGCAGGTATTGCAGGAGCATTTAATAGTCCTGTAGCTGGGATTGTTTTCGCTATCGAAATTTTATTGCCTGAGTTTACCATTCCTGCATTTATCCCACTTTTATTGTCGGCCGCAACAGCCGCTGTAGTAGCTAGATTATTCTACACACAACAGCTTTTCTTTCTGGTTACAGAAGGATGGAAGGTAAACGCATTGTTTTATTATGTGATACTGGCTTGTTTCATTGGCTTATTCTCCATTTACTTTACAAAAGCCAATTATGCCGTAAAAGGATTATTCTATAAAATAAAACATCCTTATACCAAAGTGATTGTGGGTGGTTTAATGTTAGGTGTTTTGGTTTTTCTATTTCCAACCCTTTACGGCGAAGGTTACATCACAATAAAAGGCTTACTAAAAGGCGATTACCAAGCGGTTATTAATAATAGTATTTTTGCTGATTACAATGCTATTCCGGCTTTAGTAGTACTGTTTACAGTGGTAACCATTTTCATGAAGTCGATAGCGACTTTGGTTACCTTGGGCGCTGGTGGTAATGGTGGAACGTTTGCACCCAGTTTAATTATGGGCGGACTAATCGGGTTTATCTTTGCCTATGTGGTAAATCTATCTGGTTTGGCGCAATTAAACGTTTCAAACTTTATTGTTGCAGGTATGGCCGCTGCTTTAGGCTCGATTATGCACGCTCCCTTAACGGGTATTTTCCTGATTGCCGAAATTACCGGTGGATATATCTTAATGGTACCGCTAATGATTACCACTGCCATTTCTTATGCCATTAACCGCAGTTCTCAAAAACATTCCATCTACACCAAAGCACTGGCCGATAAAGGCGAACTATTATCGCACGATGATAAAGATACGACTGTCTTAAACCAGATGAAACTAAAGTATTTAATCGAGAAAACTTATCCTCAATTACATATGAACGATCTGATTTCGGTTAAGATGCCTGAGATTATGCAATCGCATAAAAACATTTGTGCTGTAACAGACGAACTGGGCGATTTCAAAGGTGTCATTTACATAGAAGAACTATTTAATGAGATGATCAATCACCCTGATAAGGAAAATTTGCAGGCTTCTTATTTGGTACAATCTGCACCGAACGCCATTACAGAAAATGATGATCTGAAAATGGTATTGGAGAAAATGGAGCAAGATAATGTATGGATTTTACCTGTATTAACCGCTCAGAACCAATATTTGGGTTTCGTTTCTAAAACAGCAATTTTTAACAAATACCGGGCATTACTGATGAGACAGAATGATTACATGGGCTAACCCCTAAATCCCCATGAGGGAACTTCAAATTCCTCATCCGTACATCATTTGCTTTAACATAATTCTCTTTAATAAAAAAAGTTGAAATGATTAGATAATCTGTTCATTTCAACTTTAAATTATAAAAAAAAGTATAGTCGATCTCCCCTTTAGGGGCTGGGGGTTACTCAGCTCTCTTTAAACCAAACTTCTCGATTTTGCTGTATAAATGACTTCTTTGGATATCAATTTCATCAGCTGTTTTTGATACGTTCCAATTGTTTTTCTCCAGCTTGAATTTAATAAATTCGCGCTCTGCATGGTCTTTATAATCCTGAAAATTATTGAACGAGTCGAAAGAGGAAGCTAAGGCTGATCCTCCTGCACCTGCAATCTGTGCACTAGTTGCAGCACCAATGTTTGTACCGCCGCCTGGATTAGCAAATGCACGTACATCATTTTCGGTAATTACCTTATCGCTCAAAATAATCAAACGCTCAATCATATTATGTAGCTCACGCACGTTACCTGTCCAAGGCAAAGCTTGTAAAGCAGCCATACCGCCATCATTTATTTTTTTAACCGGCATTCCATAATCACTGCAAATACTTTCTAAAAAGTTCTGCGCAATAACAGGAATATCATCGGTACGTTCCGTTAAATGCGGAACATGGATATTGATTACATTTAACCGGTGGTACAAATCCATACGGAAGTTACCATCTTCGATTTCTTTCAATAAGTCTTTATTGGTTGCCGCTAAAACACGAACATTTACTTCAATTTCCTTCTCACCACCTACACGCGAAATTTTATGCTCTTGC
The DNA here is from genome assembly GCF_049913135.1 of Pedobacter sp. R-06. Lineage (NCBI taxonomy): Bacteria > Pseudomonadati > Bacteroidota > Sphingobacteriia > Sphingobacteriales > Sphingobacteriaceae > Pedobacter > Pedobacter sp. R-06. The sequence continues at coordinate 2,587,908 of NZ_CP183977.1, forward strand.
AAGGCACGTAAAACTTTTGCCTGGGCAGAGAGGCTCATATCGCCAATCTCATCTAAAAATAAAGTACCACCGTTAGCCAGTTCAAATTTACCGATGCGTTGTTTAACTGCAGAGGTAAATGAACCTTTTTCATGGCCGAACAACTCACTTTCAATCAGTTCTGATGGAATAGCTGCACAGTTCACCTCAATTAAAGGACTATCGGCACGGTTCGATTTTTCATGTAACCAACGGGCTACCAATTCTTTACCGCTACCATTTGCACCAGTAATTAACACACGGGCTTCGGTAGGAGCTACACGCTCTATGGTTTCTTTAATTTTAGAAATGCTTTCCGATTCGCCTAAAATCTCACGGGTTTTACTTGCTTTACGTTTTAAAACCTTAGTTTCGGTAACTAAATTTCCACGGTCTAAACCATTACGGACCGTAATTAATAACCGGTTTAAATCAGGTGGTTTCGAAATAAAATCGAAAGCTCCTTTCTTACTGGCTTCAATGGCAGTTTCAACTGTTCCATGACCAGATATCATAATGAATGGCAAATCGGGTTTAATGATCTGTGCCTGCTCGAGCACTTCCATACCATCCATCTTATTCATCTTGATATCGCAAAGTACCAGATCGAAATTTCCTTTTTTGATCATTTCGAGGCCATCAATACCGTTATCGACATCTTCAACATCGTAATTTTCGTACTCCAGAATTTCGCGTAAGGTACTCCTTATCGCACGCTCATCGTCAATTATTAATAATTTAGCCATTAGAGATGTATTCTTTAATTTTGAAATGCGAATATATTATTTTTTAATTAATGTATAGTTTTTTATACAATTAATACGCAATAAACCTTAAAAGACAGGAAAGGTTTTAATAAGTATAATCCATTTTAAACTTACTTAAATCGGGTTTCTGTTTTTTAGCTCTTTTTAGTTCCAATTCGTAAATGGTTCTTCCCAGATTTTTCATAAAAGGGAAACAAACCGTTTCGTACTCGTATTTATTGTCGTTGAAGATGCCATCCTCATTGCTCTGCACAACCGCGGTTAAAAAATATTCAATTCCGTTTTTAAAATCAACAAAATAGGAGTTATCGATAATGTAGCCGTAACTATCACCATATTTATTGAAAATGCGGATATTGGGATCTGGCGTTACGTGTTCTCTACCATAATACAACATCTTGGCATAGGTTGGCCAAAACGCTTTCGGATCGTATTTAGGGAAATCACTTTCCGTTGGATACTTGCTCATGTAAGTATAAATGAGTTTATAATCCTCTTTGGTAAGGTTAAACCTTTCTTTAACCGGGAAAGCCTCAGGAAAAATCAATTTCTGCATGAGTTTCTGTTGATCGTGAATGGCGAAGGCATTTTTCCCCGCTAAACTAAAAGGTTTGTTTACCAGCTTGTCAGTGCTGTCCATGTATCCAGTACCCATTACCAGGTTGCTTAATTTCAATTCATAATCTTTTGGATCATATTGGGCAGCTTGATCATACACCAAATGATCTCCGTTGTAAAATTTGATGGGATTGGTATGTTTGGCCGATTCTCCTGCATCGCCAATGGCCAGACGGTTTAAAATGCGGCTATCATTTAATCCATTTGCCCTTAGTTTTTCGTTAATTTCTGCCCGGCCGATAAATTCAAATAAACGGTTAAAAGCATCATTATCACTGGTAAGCAAAATCTTTTTAACGTAGTGTTCTATTGATGGAAGTCCATTTTTGGCACTTGTATCCGTTAAAACCCTCGTTTGTCCTTTATAGGCACTATCGGTAATCATAGCACTTTTAATTGTTAAGCCTGTACTTTTTAACCGGTTTACTTTCTCTAAAGCAAAAATTACGGCAGCAAGTTTAACCGTACTCGCAGGATAAAAATAATGATGCGGATCCAGATTGTAGCTAAAGGTTTTAAACGTGGGTTTATTCTTCGCATCTCGGTTAACCTGCGTATAAAGAATCTGGATCTGGTTTTGATCAGGATGATTGAGTACGGCAGAAAAAAGTTCTGGCCTGGTTTCCATTAGTTTCTTCAGAAAAACAGTATCGGTTTTTTGCGCCATAACAGATAGGCTTATAAATGAAAATGCAACAATTAATATTCTTTTCATAGTGGAAATTTTGATTCCTAATTTAGCTTTTTCTATTAAAATCGCCATTTTCCATCATGCATTTTACATGTTGTTTAATTTTGCTACTTTTGCAGCGCTTTTGGTTTCCGGCTTTACACCCGGAATTAAAAGGGAATACAGTGTAAATCTGTAACTGTCCCGCAGCTGTAATCTCCTTAACGGATTTCCAATCAATCTGCCACTGTTCCGACTTGTCGGGATGGGAAGGCCGGAAACCCGGGAGTAAGTCAGAAGACCTGCCTTAGCGTTATATTTCATAGCTTTCGGGGATTGAAGCTAAGGGGTGATGTACTTACGTATTCGTATTTCATTTCTTTTCCATCTGTTGGCTGTGGGTTAAACTCACAATCAAAATGACAAGTAAACATTCTGCCTATGCGGGCACAATGCAGTTTTTTCTATATTCTTCCATTTTATGGACAGGATTTCTATGGCCTTTAAATACCAGGGCACAAACTGACAGCACCAAAAAAGCAACGCAACTGAAAGAAGTTCAGGTTATAGAATACCGCTTAACGGAGCAAAGCAAATCGCCTACACCTGTACAGATTTTATCTGCTGAAGACCTTAAAAGAATCAACAGCTTATCTGTTGCCGATGCTGTCCGCTACCTTTCAGGTGTGCAGTTGAAAGATTACGGCGGAATAGGTGGGATGAAAACGGTGAATGTACGCAGTTTAGGTACCAATCACACAGCAGTTTTTCTGGATGGAATACAGATTGGTAATGCACAGAACGGGCAGGTAGATTTAGGTAAATTCTCGCTGAACAATCTCGAAGAAATTTCTTTGTATAATGGCCAAAAGCCCGAATTATTGATTCCGGCGAGAGGTTATTCGGCTGCAAGCGGTATTTATCTCAAAACCAAAGATCCCGATTTCGAAAAAAAACAAAATCAAAAAATAGAACTGGGTTTAAAAAGCGGATCGTTCGGTCTGATCAATCCTTCTCTCGTTTATCAATATAAGATTAACGAAAAGCTAAAGGCGAGTATCAATACCGAATATATACATGCCGATGGTAGATATAAATTCAGGTACACCAATGGTGTTTTCGATACCACTGCAATAAGAAATAATGGTGATGTGGGGCGTTTCCGTTTGCAAACCGCATTGTTTGGTAAGTTTAGAAATGGGAAATGGCACGCGCAGGCCTATTCATTTTTATCAGATAGGGGATTGCCAGGTGCAATTGTAGCCAACAGGTTCGATTTTATGCAAAGAATATGGGATCGCGATTTTTTCGTTCAGGGAAGCGCGGAGAAAAGCTTTTCCAAAAAATTCACCTTTATGGTAAACGCTAAATATGCTTATATATATCAACGTTACCTCGATCCCGATTATGTAACCACCACAGGTTTTTTAGATAACCGGTTTAAAGAGCAGGAGGCTTACCTGTCGATTGCTGCCAAATACAAAATCAATTCGGTTTGGGAGGCTGCTTATGCAGCTGATTATACTTTCCAGACTTTGGATGCCAATATTTACAGGTTTCCTTATCCCAATAGAAATACCTTTTTAAATGTTTTGAGCTCATCCTTAACCTTCGAGCAGCTTAATATCCAGGCAAATCTACTCAGCACAACCGTAGTCGATCGGGTAAAACTTTATTCTTCATCGGGTAATAAGCAGGTTTTTAGTCCAACCGTTATGCTCTCCTGGAAACTATTAAAGGATCGGGATGTCAGGATACGGGCATTTTATAAGGACATATTCAGGATGCCCACCTTTAACGATCTATACTATACTTTCATCGGCAATACCCTGTTAAATCCCGAATACACTAAACAGTATGATGTTGGTGTAACCTATTTCAAAAACTTTAAAAACCAGAAGATAAAATTTATCGATATCCAATCGGATGTTTATTACAACCGGGTAAAAGATAAAATTGTAGCACAACCTGGTGCCAACCTGTACCGTTGGATGATGTACAACATTGGTCTGGTTGATATACGTGGTTTAGAACTTAACGTAAAAACAGCATTCGAACCACTTAATGATTTCATGCTCAACATAGGCATCAACTATACTTACCAGAAGGCTGTAGATGTGACTTCAAAGTTCGAAGAAACTTATAAAGATCAGATTCCTTACATTCCTGAAAACAGCGGTTCTTTTTTAACCCGCTTAGATTATCATAATTGGCATGCCAACTATGGTTTTATTTACACCGGATTCCGTTACAACCAAAAAGCAAACAACATTTACAATTACATGGAGCCATGGTACACCCACGACGCAGCAATTGGTTATGAGTTTAAATTAAAAAAAGGAAGTATAAACATCAATGGCGAAGTAAATAACCTGCTTAACCAATACTATGATATTATTCCAAACTTCCCAATGCCGGGTAGAAACTACAGATTAACGCTAAGCTATAAATTATGAGGCATTTAAAGTTTCCGATATATATATTGGCTTTTCTTATGGTGATTATCAGCGCCTGCAGAAAAGATCCGCAGCCTTTACCCTCCGAAATTACGAAGGTAGAACCAGAGCCAACATCAAGCATTAAAGGTTTCTACCTGGTAAATGAGGGCAACATGAATATGAATAAGGCGTCGTTAGATTATATGGATCTGGTAAACGGCATTTACACCCGTAACCTATACAATCAGGTTAATCCCGACGTAACAAAAGGTTTGGGCGATGTGGGGAATGACATTGGCAGATACGGCAGCAAGCTTTACGTAGTGGTTAACATATCGAACAAAGTTGAGGTACTGAACATTAAAACCGGTAAAAAAATCGGCCAGATTAACATCACCAATTGCCGATACATTACATTCAGTAATGGAAAAGCCTATGTAAGCGCTTATCTGGGCAAAGTTGGCGATCCGAAAGCACCTAATGGGATTGTAGCTGAAATTGATACCACAGCTTTAAGGGTAAATCGTACTATTGAAGTAGGCAGACAACCAGAAGAAATGGCCATTATTGGCACCAAACTTTATGTAGCCAACTCTGGAGGATACAGTCCGCCAGATTACGAACACACCCTTTCCGTAATCGATCTTTCCAGTTTTACTGAAATTAAAAGAATCGAAGTTGCCATTAATCTCAGCCGTGTAAAGGCCGACCGTTATGGCGATCTGTATGTGACCTCTCGGGGCGATTATTATACGATTCCCGCTAAGCTTTTTGTAATCGATACCCAAACCGATCAGATTAAAAAAGTATTCAATATTGCTGCCAGTAACCTGGTTATAGATGATGATTATGCCTACATCTACAGCACCGAATGGAACTATATCGAAGGCAAAAACAAGATTACGTACAACATGATCAATACGAAAGATGAAACCGTGATGGATCGTAAATTCATCAGTGATGGCACTGAAAAAGACATTAAAATCCCTTACGGAATCGCCGTTAACCCAGCTAGCAAAGATGTTTACGTAACCGATGCCAAAGATTACGTTAGCCCCGGCAAATTACATTGTTATAGTCCCGAAGGGCGATTAAAATGGTCGGTTACTACAGGCGATATTCCAGCACACATAACATTCACAAATTAAATATATACCATGAGCAAACTTTACAAAAAACACATTTTAATTATCCTGGCCATAACAGTTGTATCCATTTCTGCCTGTAAAAAAGATAGAACTGAAATAGTGGAGAAAAAACAGATCATTACAGATACCAAAGGCATTTATATGCTCTGCGAAGGGTTAATGGGTAACGGCAACAGTGCCATTTCTTACTATGATATTGCGACAAAAGCAACAGTAGCCGATTATTACAAACAGGTAAATGGCACATCGCTCGGCGAAACCGCAAACGATTTAGAGCAATATGGCAGTAAGATGTACTGTGTTGTAGCAGGCATACAAGGTACCAAACAATCTTTTCTGGATATTATCGATGTCAAAACCTGCAAATCGCTAAAAAGGATTTCATTCAATTCAGCAACTGATGGTTATATACCAAGGTTTGTTGCCTTTTATAAAAACAAAGCTTATGTATCGCGTTATGATGGTAAAGTGAGCCGTATCGATACCGCAGCAATGGCAATTGATGGTGAAATAATGCTTTCAGAGGGACTTGAACAATTGGCAATAGCTAATGGAAAGCTATATGTGTGCAATTCATCACACCCTTTTTATCAAAATGGAGCTAAAAATAAGGTTTCAGTAATTGATCTTGTAACCTTTACCAAAACAAAAGATATTACCGTAAACAATAATCCGGTAAGAATACAAACTGCAGATAACGGTGATTTATTCGTGGTATGCTGGAACGACTATATCATCAACAACGCCCCATCCCTCGATCGAATCAGTAGTGCCAGCGATACCAAAACAGGTTCCTATAGTTACGATCTCGGTGCCATTGCCATTAACGGATCAACAGCTTATGTAGCCAAAGATATTTACACGAACCCTGAAATTAAATCGTTTAATACCGTAACTGGTGCCATTGGTGCAAGTTTAATAACAAGCGGACAGGCCATAAATATAATTTATGGATTAACAATCAATCCATTCAATAAAGAAGTGATCGTTGCAGATGCTAACAGTTATGGCAGCACCACAGGATCAGCATACTGTGTTGGAACAGATGGAAAGGTAAAATTCAGTTTTAAAACTGGTGCACTGCCTCAGCATGCTGTATTCAACTACAGTTACAAATATGAATAGAAATCATCATTCCTATCAAACTACACACTGAATAAATAATTTAATAAAACACATACATGAAAAAAAGTTACCTCATATTAATGCTTGGTGTTTCTACACTGGTATACAGTTGCAAAAAAGATAATGAAGCCATTCCTGATGTTAACCTCTTCATTAAAGGAGAAACAATGACCGGGAAAGTGAATACCAAAACTGCCTTTGCAGCTGGAACAAACAATGGAAAAGGCTTTACTCACCAATGGAAACTTGATGGCACAGTAGTAAGCAGTGCCTATAACTACGAGTTTACTCCATTAAAAGCCGGCACTTATATAATTGAATATACCGCAAGCAACAACGCCGGGTCTTTTTCGCACAAATATACGGTAACGGTGCCAATTCCAGTAGTGGAGATTACCGCAAACAGCACCAAATTTATCACTACCGTTTTTGAATATTTACCTGCTCCAGGCCAGTTTATCAACGAAGGGTTGGGAAGCCTTGCAGGTGCTCAGAAAATTATCGGCGATGTAAGTAAAACTAGCATGGTTACTTTAGGCGGTTTCGGAGGTTATATCATTTTCGGTTTCGACCACTCGGTAGTAAACAATACAGGTGCCGACCTCGCCATTTATGGTAATCCGATTGGTGGCACAACTCCTTTTGCTGAGCCAGGGATCGTAATGGTGAGTCAGGATATAAACGGAAACGGCAAACCTGATGATGAATGGTATGAACTCGCCGGCAGCGAATACAACAACCCGCTGACTATTAAAAACTACGAAATCACCTACACCAATCCGAAAGGTTTTGCCAATGTAAGCTGGACCGACAATCAAGGTAGCAGCGGAACCTACGATGTAAACAATTTTCACAAACACAATTTCTATCCTGAATTTGCCCCTAACCAGGAAAAATTAACCTTAAAAGGCACCTTACTTCCTTCAACATGGGGTAAAAATGGCAGTATTTTCATTAACAGTGCATTTCCATGGGGTTATACCGATAGTTGGTCTATAGAGGATGATTATGCCACTAAAAGATACAACAGTTTTGATCTTGATTGGGCAGTTGATCAAACCGGAAAGAAAATCGTATTGCAAACCATCGATTTCGTAAAAGTTTATACCGGGCAAAGAGAAAAAGGGAATACACTCCTTGGAGAAGTTTCAACCGAAGTTAAAGGCGCAGTAGATCTGGGAATTAAATAAACATGCTGATGAAAATAAAATCAATAATAAGCTTAGCACTTTTATCTGCTGTACTTCTTTCCTGCAAGAAGGAAAATGCGGCAGAAAAAGAGGGGGAAGGAGATAAACCAACAACGAACCAATCGCCGTACCTCAATAAAATATATGATTTTAAGCAAGCTCCCGGACAGTTTACCAACGACCTTGTAAAGACCGATATCCTGATCGGCAGTGCAGGTAATGGCCTGGTTTCACTTGGAGGCTTTGGGGGCTACATTGTATTCGGCTTCGATCATAGCGTAACCAATACTACAGGAGCAGACCTTGGCATTTATGGCAATCCGCTTATTGGTATAGGCATGGAATTCTCTGAGCCTGGTATTGTATGTGTAATGCAAGACCAGAATAAAAACGGTTTGCCTGATGATGCTTGGTACGAACTAGCCGGAAGTGAATATAACGACCAGGCGACCATCAAGAATTACAAAATCACCTATTACAAACCCACGAAATTAACTGATGATATCCGCTGGAAGGATAACCAGGGCAAAGAGGGGCTGGTATTGAGGAATCAATTTCACACACAGGATTATTTTCCTTCGTGGGCCACTGCTAGCGAAATTTCCTTCACCGGAACCTTGATTAAAAATACACTCACCCCAGGAGAAATCATTACCAATAAACCATTGAGTTTTGGTTACGCCGATAATGGATCGAGCGAGTATGTAAGCTTACAGGAACAGTTGTACAGGGGATACAATACTTTCGATATCGATTGGGCTGTTGATGCTACAGGTAAAAAAGTAATTCTTGCCACTATAGACTTTGTAAAGGTTTATACCGGGCAAAACAGCAACGGAAATCCTTTTAATCCAGATAATGATAACGACCATTCCCGCTACATCGGTGAAATTTCGACAGAATTTGGCGGAGCGGTTGATCTTAAACTTTTAAAAAATAAATAACACCATATATTAGAATGAAACAATTCAACTTTAAACAAATATTTGTAGCAGCAGCACTCTTAACAACGGGACTTTACGCTTGTAAAAAAGACAGTGTAAATGATATACAGATTGATCCGGTAGCAGGGAAATATGATAACGGGTTCTTTGTAATCGGCGAGGGATCTTACGGACAGAGTGCAGGTGCAGTAAGCTTTTACCGTTATGGCGATGATACCCTTTCCATCAGAGCATATGAGAAGGAAAACGCAGGAAAAATCTTATCAAATGCAGCTAAAACAAGTACTTTGCAGTTTGCTTCGATAATTAATGGCAGTATTTACCTCATGAGCAAAATAAATGGTCCAATTGTTAAAATAAATGAACAAACTTTAAAAGAAGAAGCCAGATACATACAGGAAGCCAGCAACTGGAGAAGTATTATACAAGTTGATGGGAGCAGAGGTCTGGTAAGTGCAAATGATGGTGTATATCAGATCGACCTGAATACGCTTACTGTTCAAAATAAACTAACAACCGTAGGGGCTGTAAATACAGGCGATATGTGGAAGAAAGGTGATTACGTTTACTTGCTACAAACTAATGGTGCAAAGATTGTATCTGCAAGTAACTATTCGTTGGTAAAAAGTTTCTCGAACATTAACCGTGGATTCGCACAAACACCAAATGGAAAAATTTGGGCTTCAACAGGTAGCCGTTTAATTGCAATCGACAATAATTTAGACACTGCAGGTATTGCCTTAACAGTAGCTTTAGGATCTTTCGGTCTTGATGCACCAACGCGTATTACCGCGTCAACCAAAGAAAATGCAGTTTTTTATCACGCTGGAAAATCAATTTATAAATACGTTGATGGTGATAAAACATCGTTATCGCAACCGTTTATCAATATTACCGAAGATCCTTTTATGGTGTACGGTGCTATCCGTTACGATCGGAATAAAGATTATATCGTAGTTAACGGAATCCAGGGCTATGGCGCAGCTTCTACTGTAAATTATCTACTCATCTATAATGCATCAACTGGTGCTTTGGTTAAAAAAATCAAATACGGTGGTGATGGGGTAACAACTGATTTTAGTAAAATCTATTTCCCTGATTTAGCCATATTTCATTAAAATATCATTCAATAATTACCTCTCGAAGTTAAAGGTCTGCCAGTGGTGCAGGCCTTTTTTTATGGTTTCGCTAGTCCTAAAGCTAAACCTGTTATACAATTGATTAGGTATCAGGAAGTAATAGCTTCACATTTACCTCGCATTTTGTTCGGGTACTATTGTCACAACCCTGTCTTAAGTCCGAACCAACCCCGAACCAACTCCGTTTTAACCATATGCCATTCAGACGCTAAACTGTTTCCTAATCGTTCTCCTTTCTCTCCGCTCTTTTTACTACATTTGCGCTGCTTTTGGTTCCTGATGTAAAATCGGGATTAAAAGGGAATACAGTGTAAATCTGTAACTGTCCCGCAGCTGTAAGCTCTATAACGTTTTTCAATCCATAAGTCACTGTTCCGCTTATCCGGTACGGGAAGACAGAAAAACGGGAGTAAGTCAGAAGACCTGCCTTTAGCATTTAATTTCATAGCTTTCGGGGATTGAAGCTAGGATTGAGATACTTAACGTTTTTCGTATTTTCATTTCCTTTTCTATCTGTTGGCTGTGGGCAAAACCACAATCAAATGAACAAAAAAAGAATGCTAACTGTAGCCGGTCTAGGGCTAGCGCAGTTAATGGTTAGCCAGGTGGCTAATGCTCAGACACAAGACAGTCTGCAGCTTAAAGATGTTGTAATTTCTGCAACTAAAAACGATCAAAAACAATCACAAACAGGTAAAGTGGTAACCATTATCAGCCGCGAAGTATTAGAACGCAGCAACGGCAAGTCATTACCTGATTTATTAAGCGAGCAAGCTGGTATCGTTATCAGTGGGGGAAATAGTAACCAGGGCAAGGACAAAAGTATATTTACAAGGGGCGCACTTGGTGGCTACACCCTGGTGCTTATTGATGGTATCGTGCAGAATGATCCTGCAAGCATTAGCGGAACGTTCGATTTACGTCTGTTTTCTATCGATCAGATTGATCATATCGAAATCCTTAAAGGTGGCCAGTCTACCATTTACGGATCTGATGCCGTTGCAGGAGTAATCAATATCATCACTAAAAAGGGTGGACCTAAAGGAAATACCATTTACGGTGTAGCCAGTGCCGGAAGCTTCGAAACTTACAAAGGAACGATCGGCTTAAATGGTGGCGTAGAAGGTTTTTCATACAATATCAATTATACCCATTTGAAAACCGACGGAATTTCTGAAGCCGCTTTACCACAAGGAAGTGCAGCTATATTTGATAAAGATGGTTTTAAAACTGATGGTTTAAACGCAAATTTCGGGATCAAACTCGACAAAAATTTCTCAGTTAATCCGTTTTTACGTTATTTCTATGGCGATTATAAAATAGATCAGGATGGATTTACCGATGGTTTACCTGACAACAATTCTATTTTAAAACAGTTTAGTGCTGGTTTTAATGCCGAGTATAAATTAAACACAGGAAAAATAACTTTAAATTATAGTCACCAGAGTAACTCTAACAATGTAAAGTCTAGTTATGCAGGTTTTCCAAGTAATTTTTTAAACTTCGGTAAACTTAATGTGGTTGATTTATTCTACAACCAGAAATTAGGTAATAAATTAGATTTATTGGTAGGTATCGACGATAGAAAAATGAAGTTGATTACCGATACCAAAAACCCAACAACCAATATCTTCGCCGCTTACGGATCATTGTTTTTACATGATTTAAGCATTTTTAACCTCGAAGTAGGTGGACGTTACAACAAACATGATCAATATGGCGAAAACTATACTTATTCGATTACCCCAAGCATTAACATCATTAAAGAAATAAAATTATTTGGGACAGTATCTACTGCATTCAAAATCCCTACGCTGAATATGTTGTTCGGTCAGTATGGCGCCAATCTGGATCTGAAACCTGAAAAATCTCAAAATTATGAAGCTGGCGTAAACCTAAATATCGCTGAAGAGGCCTTTACTTTACGTATTACCGGTTTCAAACGCGATTTAACTGACGCCATTGTTTATACCACAGGTTATTTTAATCAAGGCGACCAGAAATATAAGGGTTTTGAAGTAGAGCCTGCAACCAAATTTAGTGTATTTAATGTTAACGGTTACTATGCTTTCGTAGAAGGGAATACGGGAATAACCAATTATTTAATCCGCAGGCCAAAACACACTTTTGGCATTAATGCAGGTGCACAGGCAACTAGCCATTTATATGCAAGTGTCAACTTCCGTTATTTTGGGAAACGTTTCGATACCAATTTTATATCTTATTTAAATGAAGAGATGCCATCATACAACCTGTTAAATGCATACGTAGAATATGCTTTGGCTAAAAAACGTGTGAAATTATTTTTTGATGCCAAAAATATCCTGAACAAAAAATACACTGAAATTATTGGCTACAATACACCTGGCTTCAACTTTAATACAGGCGTAAGTTTTAATATCCGCTAATAAAAATTTAACTTTGCCTAAATATTAACCAAAAATAGCATGTCTCATTTAAAATTTAATCCACGCACTTTAATTTTGTTGTTAATAATATTGGCAATAACGGCTTTCCGTTTGCTGGTAACATTTAACTCAGATGAATTAAAGTTTGCCAATTTCTCATCAATAGGAGCGGTAGCTTTATTTGGAGGAGCATATTTTAAAGATCATCTTAAAGCATTTGCTTTTCCGCTATTGAGTTTGTTTTTAAGCGATTTAGTACTTTATACAACCATTTATAGAAAGTATGTAGACATACTTTTAGTTCAGGAACTGTGGACATACCTTGCAATTGCATTAATGGTTTTAGCCGGCCGTTTCTTATTAAAGAAGGTAAATATCGCCAGTTTATTCCTATCTACAATTGTAATTGTATTCATCCATTGGATTGTAAGTGATATCGGCTCATGGTATAAGAACCCATTGTATACACAAAACTTAAATGGTTTTATAGATTGTTTAGTTAAAGCCATTCCATTCGAGATCAGATTCTTGGAAGGAACAATGATTTATGGTGCTTTGCTTTTTGGAGCTTTCGAAATTTTAAAAGCAAAATATCCGGTATTAAAACTGCAAACACAAGAGTTGTAGAAATATCCATTGTTTGGCATAGCATAGAAATCCTCTTTTGATTTGATTCAAAAGAGGATTTTTTTTTAACTTAGGGCTTACGTCATGCTGTCCCGAATGTTCGGGATCAGCATCTACTAAGATGATATGACTTTAAGGATATCTGACGTTAAGAATAGATCCTGATCCCGATGTAAAATCGGGACAGGATGACGCATAAAATATAGATATGAAAGTTGTTTCCTTTTTACCTGCCGCTACAAAAATGATTTACGATATGGGCCTGCAAGAATACCTGCATGGCGTAACATTCGAATGTCCTAAAGAGGCCGCAGATCAACCAAAAGTTGTACGTTGCATATTAGAAGGCAAAAACTATTCGAGTATAGAAATTGACCGGATCTTTTCGGCATCAAAAGCACAAGGCAAAAGTTTGTATTGGGTAGATGATGCATTGCTGGAAAGCATCGCACCCGATGTGGTTTTCACGCAAGATATATGCGAGGTGTGCAACATCGATACTGTTTGTACCAAAACAGCCGTAATGAAGCTTAGTAAGCAGCCAACACTGGTACCCTTATCGCCAAATAACTTGCAGGATGTTTTCGAATGCGCCATTACCATTGCCAGGGCTTTAGGAAAGGAAGAGGTAGCATTAAACTATCTGGCAGGCCTGCAAAAGAAAACAGATTATATTTTAGATCAGCTAAGGGCAAACCGTGCACCATTAAAAAGAATTATGCTCATGGAGTGGATCGAACCGATCTACAATTGTGGACATTGGATTCCTTTTCAGATTGCAGCAGCTGGTGGCGTTGATATGTTGTCTAATCCTGGTGGCGACTCTATTGTAACCCAGTGGGATAAAATCCTGAAATATAACCCAGAGGTTTTGGTCATTGCACCATGTGGTTTTGATATGAAAAGAAGCATGGAAGAAATGGAGCTGTTAACTTCAAAACCAGGCTGGAACAATCTTGAAGCTGTAAAAAACAATCAGGTTTATATTGCCGATTTTGATATGTTTACCCAACCGAGCGTAGGTACACTGGTTGAAGGCATAGAAGCTTTAGCCTGTATGTTCCACCCGGAGATATTTATGGCAGACGAAAACATAGCCAAAAAATTCATCAACCACAGTCAATCTCTGAAATCATTTAAATCTGTGTAATCATATATATGAAATTAGTTGTTTTAACAGGAGCAGGGATCAGTGCCGAAAGTGGCTTAAAAACATTTAGGGATTCTGATGGATTATGGGAAGGATATAATGTTTATGATGTAGCCACCCCAGAAGCCTGGGAGCGAAATCCTGAATTGGTGCAAGAATTTTATAATGAAAGAAGAAGACAGGTTTTAGCTGCAAAACCCAATCTGGCCCACCATGTGCTTGCCGAGCTGGAAAAAGACTACGACGTTGAAATTATTACCCAAAACATCGATGATTTACACGAAAGGGCAGGCTCTACCAAAGTTACCCATCTTCATGGCGTAATCACCAAATCACAATCAGATAGAAAAGCAGATTTAACCTATCCCATCGTTGGTTCAGAAATCAAAATGGGCGAGCTTTGCGAGTTGGGTTCTCAACTCAGGCCACATGTAGTTTGGTTTGGCGAAGCTGTACCCATGATAGAAGTAGCAGCTAAACTCTGCAAACAGGCCGACTTGTTTGTACTTATCGGAACTTCATTGGCCGTTTATCCGGCAGCTGGCTTAATTGATTTTGTCCCTTCCTTTGTCGATAAATACATTATCGATCCAAGAACACCCGATGTAAAACGTTATAAAAACGTGATCAACATTGAGAAAAACGCTGTAGAAGGTATTACAGAATTAAAAGAAATATTAGCCAATGCCAGATAAAAAGCTTTGCATTTTTAATTGGAGCGGTGGTAAAGACAGTACATTGGCCTTACACTATGCCCTACAAGATCCTACTATCGAAATCCGTTACCTGATTACTACAGTTACCGAAAAATACAACCGTGTTTCGATGCATGGCGTTAGAGAAGCTTTATTAATTAAACAAGCTGAAAGTATTGGTATTCCACTGTATCAGATCCGTTTGGGCGAAATGCCCGATATGGAAACCTACGACAGTACCATGAAGCATCATCTTTCTAAATTTAAAGAGGAAGGTATTACCCATTCTATTTTTGGTGATATCTTTTTAGCGGATTTACGTACTTATCGCGAAAACAAATTAGCAGAAATTGGACTTAAGGCTATTTTCCCGCTTTGGAAAAAAGATACACAACATTTAATTGAAGAATTCCTAAACCTGAACTATAAAACCATCATTGTTTGCACACAACAAAATCTCGAAAATTTTTGTGGAAAAGTAATCAGTCTTGATTTAATCAGGCAACTTCCTTCTCATATTGATCCTTGCGGAGAAAATGGAGAATTTCATACTTTTGCATTTGAAGGACCAATTTTCAAGAATAAAATAACTTTCACCATCGGAGAGAAGGTATTCAGAACTTATAACGCACCAAGTAAAACAACGGGCAATGATGATTCACCTTGCTCAACCACAGCCCTTTCTGGCTTTTGGTATATAGATTTATTGGAATAATTTTTCTATTTAAAACATTTTGGCATCATTTTTTCTTTAGTATTGGTAATTAACTAAATCACACATCATATTGAAACCTGTTTAGTGAGGTTAGGTAGCTAAACAAGCGTCATATTAAAATTAAGAGTTATGAAAAAGATATTGGTAGTAATCGCATTAAGTTCTTCAGTTTTATTTGCTTGTAACAATAAGGCAAAAGAAGAAGCAGCATTAAAACAACAACAGGCCGAAAAACAATTGGCAATTAAAGCAGTTAAAGATAGTTTAAGATTAGATAGCTTTAAAAAAGCCGAAGTGGCCAAAGCAGAACAGGCAAAAGAAGCTAAACACCAGGCAGAATTAGCTGCAGCAAGAAGAGCAAGCTCATCTAGATCTTATGCAAGCTCAGGTGGTGGTTCTAGCAGTGCTTACGGTGGCACACAACCAACAGCTAAGAAAAAAGGTTGGAGCGATGCAGCCAAGGGCGCAGTTATTGGTGGCGCAGCAGGAGCCGTTGGTGGTGCTTTAATCGATAAGAAAAAAGGTAGAGGTGCCATTATCGGTGGATTAGTTGGAGCTGGTGGCGGTTATTTAATCGGTAGAGGTGAAGACAGAAAATCTGGCCGTGTGCAACCTAAAAACTAAAAAAGGTTTTTAAAAGATATGAAGTCCCGATTTACATCGGGACTTTTTTTTGTTTTTACCTGTCCCTGGTCGTCATGCTGACCTGTAGCGCAGCGGAAAGCTACGGAGTAAATTTATTTCAGCATCTTTCTAATCATTAAATACATTCAAGAAAAATTGTATATACCATATAAAATTCGATTGTATTTTTATGCTTAATATAAAATGATCGATATATTTAACAAAAAAAAGAAGCAATGACAGATATCAATACTACCGCAGATAAAGGACAGATCCAACACTTCGTAATGTTCTGGTTAAAACCTCAACTAACCAAAACCGAGATCGCAGATTTCGCCAACTTCTTCGAAAGTTTAAAACCTATAAAATATATTAAAACGTTAAATTATGGTTTAGCAGCTGGTACACCTGTACGCCCTGTTACCGATAACTCTTTTACCTATTCGCTCACCATTACCTTTGCCAACATTGCAGATCATAATGCTTATCAGGAAGATAAAGTGCATTTAGATGCTGTAGAAAAATTCTCTAACAACTGGTACAGGGTTGTGGTGCACGATACGGTGATTGCTCAATAAGCTTTAGCCAGGGAACCACAGATTAACTCAGGAGATTTCTTTCTGTCGTCATCCTGAACTTGTTTCAGGATCTTTTAAAGCGCAGATAATAGAATAAGGTAATTTAGCCACGAAACAATAAGTACTTCATTCGTCATCCTCAGGGAATGACAATATGACTTAAGATATGATAATCCTCAAGATATCGTCATTCCCAACTTGATCGGGAACCACGTAGTGCTTCATAAATGCTTTTAAAGAGAAGAAAGTTTATGAATAAAGTAATGCCGTAAACTTTAAGATTCCCGCATGCGCGAGAATGACGACCGTTCATAGAATCTGCCAATGGCAGCGAAAGATCTTTCAATAATGAAAAATAGAATATATAAATGCGTTCAGATGAATTCTTCTGAACGCATTTTTTATTTATCGATCTGAACGTAGCGAAGAATCTTTCAGTTAAGTTCAAATATTTCTCTCCCTAAAATTCGGGACTACGTTACAGTCGAAATGACGACTTATCGCAAACCTCCCATTTATTTGGCAAAATAAGCACTAAGAATTATATTTTGTCTTAACATTTAAAAATCAATATATCAATAAGTTATATTTATCCACCTAAACAAAAAGTAATACTCAATATCTCATTTACCGTCAAAAATGCCATAAAATTCAGAATATAATTCTGAAAATTAATAAAACAAACTAATAATCAAATAGTTACAAACACAACATAACTAATACTGATGCCTGTTATAGGCCGCTGTAAAATCAGAACGCATGAGTTTAAATCGCGCTACTACTGTTTGAATAAATTCTTCATCAATAATTTCAAACACATCATTAACACCACCTCCACTCAAATCAAGTTCTGCAAGTTTATAACTTTGCTCAAAGGTACCCTGCTCAAACTTTACAATGTATTTTTGATTCATCGAAAAAATGGTAATCTTACATTCCGGGTGCGGAAGTTCTGCTACTACTCTCATTTATTTTTTATTTTTATTTACAATTTCAACAGATATACCATTAAGCGTGCCCCAGCTATCCACAATCGAGAAACGGGCAAACAACTCTTCCTTGTACCATTCGCGTTCTCTGGTAAGTTTAATCACGTCCGAATGATCAAAAGATTTATAAGCATAGTTTTTCATACTATCCGCATCGGCCCAGACCGAAAAGGTGGCCTGATCGAAAAATGGATTTTCGCCAATACCTGCCGACAAGATAAAGCCTGGGGCTGTACGCATGGCATCAGCTGCTCTTTTAATATTCCGTCTAAATTCTTTCAACTTGTTAAATTTAATCGCTGCCCTTGTAATTACAGCAATCTTACCCGTATGGGCATTACCTATTTTACCAGGCTTAAATGGCTCTACTGCTGACCATAATCCATGGCTAGATAAAGGCTTTAATAAGATGGTAAAACTTTCTATTCCAAAGAAACCAAACCATTTCAGCACAAAAGAATGGCGATAAAAATTATCACAATCGTTCCGGTTATCCCAGGTAGTGAGCACAGCCCAATGCTTATAGTCAGGAGCTAAATCTACCCGGGCATCTTTTCCGCTGCCCATTAACTTCCAGAACCTGCAGCGCTTATTTAACCATAATGGTAATCGTAAAACAGCCATCCCTACAAATGCAAAAGGAATGGTAAAGCCACGGAATTTGGTAATGGTTAAGGCTACAATCATAAACTCACGGTTAATGATGCCAAAACTAGTGATTTTAAGAATAGGTTATCATTCAAATTTTCGTCATTAAATCCACAACTAGCCTACATCTCACAAATCATAATTAACTTTGATTATAGAAAATAAAAAATGGCAGAAGACTTAACCATCACTAGAAATACATCAAAGGAAGAGCAATATCAATCGATTATTCCCCAGATAGACGCTTTACTTTATGGCGAAACAGATTTTATTGCAAACCTTGCAAATGTTGCAGCAGCACTTAAAGAACAGTTTAATTGGTTCTGGGTAGGTTTCTACCTGGTAAAACAAGAAGAATTGGTATTAGGCCCATTTCAAGGTCCGGTAGCCTGTACGCGGATAAAAAAAGGAAAAGGGGTATGTGGGGCATCCTGGCAACAAGCAGAAACCATTATCGTTCCGGATGTTGACGAATTCCCAGGCCACATTGCCTGTGCATCTGCTTCTAAATCGGAAATTGTTTTACCACTGATTGTTAATGGTGAAGTGATAGGCGTTCTAGATGTAGACAGCGAAGTGTTAAACAAATTTGATGAAACAGATAAAACTTATTTAGAGCAAGTTATATCAATTATATTAAACAGATAGTTAAGATAAGGTATTGAAACTAAGAGAAGAATATTATCTGAATGAAGACGTGGTAAGCCTGGCTAAAGATCTGTTAGGCAAAATACTCTATACCAAAATTGATAACGAAATTACCGCAGGCATCATCGTTGAAACCGAAGCTTATTTTGGCATAAAGGACAAAGCGTCGCATGCTTATGGCGGCCGCAGAACCAACCGAACAGAAACCATGTATGGCAATGGAGGTATCGCTTATGTATACCTTTGTTATGGCATGCACAACCTCTTCAATATTGTAAGTTCTAAAGAAAACGATCCACATGCTGTTTTAATCAGGGGTATAGAACCTTTGATCGGCATCGACATTATTGAGCAAAGAAGAAATATGCCACATACAAAGGGTGCTATTTCGGCTGGCCCCGGCTCTGCCGCAAAAGCACTGGGAATAGACAAAACTTTTAACGCCAAAAATCTCACTGGAGATGAAATCTGGATCGAAGACCATGCTATCCGCTATAAAGATGAAGATATTGCTGCTACACCACGTGTAGGCATTGCATACGCAAAAGAGCATGCTTTATTACCATGGCGATTCTTTGTAAAAGGCAACAAATATGTAAGTAAACCAAATAAGGTTTAATTAACGTAAACCTTTTAGCGTACTTCCTGTTTTTCATTATAAACAGTTGAAAAGATGAAAAACGAGAAAAACATAGCCATCCTTAAGGAAATGGCAGAAAGCGTACGCACCTGTATCTTCACCACACTTTCCTCAGGAGGCGAATTCGGAAGCAGACCGATGGGTACCGCAAAAATTGAAGACGACGGGAGTTTATGGTTTTACACCAATGAATACTCACCTAAATCAAAAGAAATTTCTAAAGAAAACAATGTTCTGTTAGCCTATAGCGATCCATCCAACAATACCTACCTTACAGTTAAAGGTAAGGCCGAACTGGTAGATGATAAAGTACGCAAAGAAGCTTATTTTTCTCCGTTTATCAAGGCATGGTTCCCGGATGGAATAGAAGACCCAAGATTAATCCTGATTAAAGTTATCCCAGAAGAGGCTGAATACTGGGATGCTTCAGCATCTAAAATAGTCGTACTATTCAGTATGTTAAAAGCAGTAGTGACCGGTGATACACCCAATTTAGGCAAACATGATACCATAAAATTTTAATTTCATTGCACAAATTGAAAGCAGGCTTGGGAACAATACCTGCTTTTTTGTAATATTGAGGCAATGAATTTTGAAAACAACTTATTATTCGCACAAACACAAGACGAAACTGATCAGCTTCGTGATTTCAGGTCTCAGTTCTTATTCCCAAACCACAATGGAAAAGATTTTATTTACCTGTGCGGCAATTCATTAGGACTTCAACCTAAAGTTGCCAGTGAGGTTTTAAAGGGCCAGCTTAACAACTGGGCCAACTATGCAGTAGAAGGCTGGTTTGATGGAAACGAACCCTGGATGTTCTACCACAAGGCACTTAAAAAGTTAATGGCCCCGATTGTTGGCGCACTACCATCGGAAGTGTGCCCGATGAATACCTTAACTGTAAACCTCCATTTGTTAATGGTCAGCTTTTATCAACCTAAAGGCAAGCGCTTTAAAATCATTATGGAGGGCGGTGCGTTCCCATCCGATCAATACGCAATAGAAAGCCAGGTAAGATTTCACGGTTTCGACCCAAGAGAAGCGATTATAGAGGTTTTCCCTAAAGAGGGCGAAGAAACACTCTGTACCGAAGATATCTTAGCTAAAATCAAAGAACACAGGGATGAAATCGCTTTGGTGTTATTTGGCGGAATAAATTATTACACCGGACAATGGTACGATATGGAAACCATTACAAAGGCAGGGCATGAAATCGGCGCAATTGTAGGCTGGGATTTGGCACATGCCGCAGGTAATGTTCCTGTAAAGCTTCACGATTGGGATGTTGATTTTGCCTGCTGGTGCTCGTACAAATATCAAAATTCAGGCCCTGGAGGAATAAGCGGAATCTTTGTTCACGAAAAACATTTCAGCAATACAGAATTGAACCGCTTTGCAGGATGGTGGGGTTACCAGGAAAGTAAACGTTTTAAAATGGAAAAAGGCTTTATTCCAGAAGCTGGAGCAGACGGATGGCAGGTAAGTTGCACACAGGTAATGCCAATGGCTTTATACCATGCTTCGCTCCAGATTTTCGAACAAGCAGGCTTTATAGAACCATTAAGAAATAAAAGTATTGCTTTAACTGCATATCTTGAATTTATTATAAATGAAGTAAATAAGGAGTTAGGCGTAATGCAATATAAAATCATCACACCTAAAGTGGCTAAAGATAGGGGTGCGCAGTTATCCATCATCGCTCAACAAAATGGCAAACAGATTTTTGATGGCTTAATGGCAAATCACATACTTGGCGATTGGCGCGAACCTGATGTAATCCGCTTAAGCGCAGTGCCACTTTATAACTCCTTCGAAGATGTTTATTTGGCCGGACAGGCACTTTTAAAAGTAAGTAAAGCTGTTTTACGATAAGAAGAAAAGGTTCATCAAATAAAAAAGCAAGAAAATGATTAATTACAACCCTAAAGATTGGAGTACCTTCATTTTTCATATCCACAAAAGTGATACCTTTAGAAAGCTGTGGCCATTAATGCTTGCAGTAGCTATTTTTTCGGGCCTGGTGGCATTTGCAGAACTCAATTTTTTTCAACTTTCTAAAAGCAGCTATGTTACCAATATCGGTATGATGCACAGCTTACTGGGCTTTGTATTATCCATGCTGCTGGTTTTCAGAACAAATACAGCATACGATAGGTGGTGGGAAGGAAGAAAATTGTTGGGATCGTTAACCAATGTGAGCCGCAACCTGGCCATGAAAATAAAAGCACTTAAATTAACAGAGGAGGATGTCCGTTTTTTCGAATACGGCATTCCAAAATATGCTTTTGCCTTAAAAGAACATTTACGCGAAAGAATGTATTTTGGTAAAAATAGCCTTTTGATAGAGGTTGAAGAAGGTAAACATATACCAAACCAGATTGCAGGAAGCTTAATTAACAGGTTATATGAACTACTCGAAAAAGGCGCTATTTCGCAGGAACAATTTATTGTGCTTTCTAGCGATTTTAATCAATTTACCGATATCTGTGGCGCTTGCGAGCGCATCAAAAACACACCAATCCCATATTCATACAGTGCTTTTATCAAAAAATTTATCTTTATTTACGTCATTACTTTACCTATTGGATGGGTATTCAGTTTAGGTTATTTTGTGGTACCGATTGTTCCCTTTATCCTCTATGTATTAGCGAGTTTGGAGCTGATAGCTGAAGAAATAGAGAACCCATTTGGAGAAGATGCCAACGACCTTCCTGTGGACCAGATTTGCACGAACATTGAAAAACACGTGGAGGAAATTTTAGGCTGATGATTAAAATTGCCTGGCATCCACTCTACGCACACCCTTTACCCGAAGGGCACCGTTTTCCGATGCTAAAATATGAGTTGATACCCGAACAGCTTTTACATGAAGGAACTATAACACAACAGAATTTATTTAGCCCGGAACCAGCTTCGGAAGATATTATACTCCTGACTCATGAAAAAACATATTGGGAACAGCTTAGGGATTTAACACTTTCTGCGAAAGACCAAAGACGGATAGGCTTCCCCTTAAACGCTCAGCTTGTAGAACGTGAGCTGCGAATTACCCAAGGTACAATTGATGCAGCCCACTTCGCAATGGGTAACGGAATTGCCTTTAATGTAGCAGGTGGCACGCATCATGCAGGCAGCAATTGGGGCGAAGGTTTTTGTTTATTAAACGATCAATCAATCGCTGCTAATTACTTGTTAAATAATAATTTAGCTAAACGTATCTTAATTATCGATTTAGATGTACATCAGGGTAATGGCACGGCAGAAATCTTTCAAAATGAGCCAAGGGTATTCACTTTTTCGATGCATGGCGATAAAAATTTTCCTTTCAGAAAAGAAATTTCAAGTTTGGATGTTCCTTTAGATGATGGCGTGCAGGATGAAGAATATTTATCAGTTTTAGACATCAATTTAAAGAAGGCATTCGAAGGGGCCAAACCTGATTTTGTATTTTACCTATCGGGGGTTGATGTGCTTGCTACCGATAAGCTAGGCAAATTGGCATTAAGCAAAGCCGCGTGTAAAGAACGCGACAGAATGGTGCTACAGGCCTGTAAAGATAAAAATCTGCCTGTGCAAGTAAGTATGGGCGGCGGCTATTCCATCGATATCAGAGATATTGTAGATGCGCATTGCAATACCTACCGCCTGGCTTTTGATTTATTTGGATAAGCCCACCCACAAAACCATAATATCCTTATCTTCGCGGCCATATGTTGGAGATTATTTATCAGGACGAAAACCTAATTGCAATTAACAAACCTCATGGGCTATTGGTACATCAATCTTCCATTGCCAGAGATGCCACAGAATTCGCGCTTCAGCTACTAAGAGATCAGGTTGGCAAACATGTTAGTCCGGTACATAGGCTAGACAGGAAGACGAGCGGTATATTATTATTTGCTTTCGACAAAGCATCTGAAATTGCTATGCATCAGCAATTTATGAATACAGAAACCGATAAAAAATATCTGGCTATCCTGCGTGGTTTCACACCCGATGCAATGGACATCGATTATCCATTGGCCAAAGAAAACGGAACGATGCAAGATGCTTTCACCTCGTTTAGAACACTGCAAAGGGCAGAGGTAGCCGTAGCTTTTGGTAAACACCCAACCTCACGGTATTCATTGGTAGAAGCCACACCTAAAACCGGGAGGATGCATCAACTGAGAAGACACTTTAGCCATATCTTACATCCAATTATTGGCGATAGGACACATGGCTGTAACAAGCAGAACAAATTCTTTAAGGATCAATGGAATATGACCACCATGTTACTCCATGCCTCTGAGTTAGCATTCACTCATCCCATCACGAAAGAAAAAATCCATTTAAAAGCCGGTTTACACGATGAGTTTAAAAGAGTGATGGATTTCATGAAAATGGAACCCTAGCACAATTTTTGTCATCAAAATCTGTTTATATAGCATCTATGATTAAATACTTACGTTTTACACTTCCAGTTTTAGCGCTTTTTGCAGCCAGTTGTTCTTCTGTTTATATGCCAAACGTACCAAATACCCCCATGTTAAGCAAACAGGGCGAATTTAGTGGCGGTGCACACATCTCTTTAAAAGGCAATGCCAGTGTAAATGGTGCTTATGCCGTTTCTGATCATATTGGAGTGCTTTTTAGTGGTTCCAGAATGAATAGTGAAAGAAAAAGCAAAGATTTCGGGCATAAACTTATTGAAATCGGAGGAGGATACTTTGATACTTTTGGTCCGGATAACAACCGGATTATTGAAGTCTACGCAGGCGTAGGGAAGGGATGGAGTGATATTACCTTCCGCGACTATAAAGACGATATCCTCATTAGCAGCGAACTGCAGGAAGTAGATTACCGGAAAACATTCTTACAGGTTAATTACAGTTCGAAAAAGAAAAACAACCTGCGTTTATTCGGAACAGATTTCCCAATTAACTATGGTACAGCATTGAGGATTAGCCATATTAAGATGGATAGGTTCTTTTTAAACGGTATTGTGCAGCCTAAGGAGGATAATATTTTCTTTGAACCTGTTTTCTTTACGCGTATGGCGCTCAGCAAAACTTTTCAACTACAATACACCACCAGCAGTAATATTGGCTTAAAGAACCGCAAATACATGTCTGCCGGCAATTCTATCTTCACCATTGGTGTTGTGGTTAATGTTGGGGGTAAATAACGAATATTTCGTCAATGCGAATGCAATGGAGAGAATATAAGTAAAGGTCCTTCGACAGGCTCAGGATGACACCACAAATAATTAATTTTAGCTAGGTGATTCAATCCACCAATTCAAAAAAGATTTGTCAGTCTGAGCCTGTCGAAGACCACTAGCAAAGATTCTTCGCTTTGCTCAGAATGACAATTACCTACCAAAGCCCTTGTTTTATTCTGAAAACGCCTAGGTAATAGGATAGAATCCGTTAATTTTTCTCCTATTTGTAGTTTTTTCTATCAATAACAGGTATCATTTGCACAAACCTTTCATTATAAACCCGATAGCAGTGGATGCCGATTCTTCATCGGCTGGAACGAATAGCGGGACCACTGCATCCCATGAAACACTGGCGTTCATTTCCAAAACCTAATGGCGCTGAAAAGGTAATTCATTTTGATTTTCGCAAAATAAATTAACCACTAGCAAAGCAGCCATTAAAAATTATAACGCACCTACCTTCAGCGCCTTCGTTTTATTCTGAAAACGCATAAACAATAGGATAGAAGCCGTTAACAATCCCAGGGTTAGCCCATACCAAATGCCATTAACGCCTAAGTTAAAATGAAACCCCAATACATAACCAATTGGAATACCAACTACCCAATAGGCCAAAAAGGTAATAAACGTTGGAATATTAACATCACCTACACCACGTAAAACACCTAAACCAACCACCTGTGTGCCATCAAACAGCTGAAAAAAGCCAGCAATAATCAATAATTGGGCTGCAATGGGAATAACAGCGGCATCCTCCGTATAAATGAAAGGCATGATGTTATTGGCCAAAACAAAAATCACTGCAGTAACAGACATAAACAACAAAATAACATGGTAGCTGGCTATGGCAGATTTACGCAAGTCGTCGAAATTTTTCTTACCAAAGTTATTTCCTGTCTTGATGGTAGCCGCCGAAGCTACACCACTGGCAATCATATAGGTCATGGCGGCTAAACTAATCGCAATTTGATGCGCAGCCTGTTCTACCGCACCAATTGTGCCGATAAGCACGGCAGCACCGCTAAAAGCACTGATTTCGAAAGAATATTGCATAGCAACAGGCATTCCAATTTTAGCAATCTTAATCGCCCTTATTTTATCAAAAAAAGTAGCTTTAAAACTGATCAGGTATTTTTTGAAATGCTGAGAACGCAATACATAAAAACACATTACCGTGGCCATTAAAATCCTGTCGATCAAAGTACTTAAACCTACACCGCTAACACCCATCGATTTAATACCGAACATACCTTTAACGAAAATGATTCCTAAAATGATGTTGATGGCATTTCCCCAGATAGAAACAAACATGGCTTGTTTGGTAAAGCCTAAACCTTCAGCAAACTGTTTAAAAGTCTGGAAAATCAATAAAGGTATAATCGAAACAGATAAAAGATTCAGATAAGGTTTTGCGTAACGCACTACTTCGGGTGTTTGTTCGAGGTTATCGATCACAAAAAATATCCCCAATTGAACCAGTACATATAAAAATATACCCACACAGATATTAATCATTAAACTGTTTGATAAAAGCTTTCCGCATTCATCATAATTCTGACGACCGTTTTCCTGTGCAATAAGTGGCGTTAAGCCATAGGAGATACCTAAGCCAATTACCAGAATAAGCATAAAAATACTATTCACCAATGAAACAGCAGCCAATTGGACGGTATCTGTAAAATGGCCCACGATAATACTATCGGCCATATGAACCAAGGTCTGACCAACTTGAGAACCTACAATTGGTAGTGCCAAATGAAGATTTTCTTTATAATACGGTTTATACTTGGTGTAAATTTTAGAAAACATAGGGTTGCAAAGGTCGGATTTTTAAGCCTCAAAAAGTAGAAGTAATAAAAAGTTAATGTTTTGTTTTACAAAGGCGATCGTCATGCTGCCCTGTAACGAAGTGGAAAGCTACGAAGTAAACCGAGCCTTAAGCGAGCTCACCGCAGGTAATTTATTTTACAAGTAGATTTAGTTTTCAATTTCCTTATAGCTACTAAGTGGTCAGCACCTTTCCTGTTAGTTTTTTATATAATTAAAACGCGGGTAAAATAGATCCTGAAACAGGTTCAGGATGACGACCATCGATAACAAGCACCTTATCTCACCGCTGTAAAATATTCTTCTTTTTCTGAAGTATGCGATTTGATCACATTGGTTAATATTAAATTAACCAGGACTTTTTGTGCCTTACGGTAAGAACTGCGCAATAGTTTGCTAAACTCTTTCAGCGTAATTTTTTCGTTTTCTTCCAGGTATTCGAGCAGTTTTTTTTCATTTTCAGAATAGGAGATGAGCACTCCATTGTTTTTATATTCCTGTTTCAACACTTCCAAAATAATCCGGCTGGCCAATACACTTTTATCGTCGATACGGATATAAGCCCACCATTTTTTTTGATCATCGAGTGCATAGTGCGGCTTTGTATCACTTTCAGGAATATTAACTACCAATACCAATTTATCATCCACATAAATTTCTTCGAAGTAAGGTTCAATTGCCGGTTTACAGAACTGATGTGCAGCAGTTAAAATCATGTATTTCTCTTCTTCCTCTGATTTTACCCCTTTAATGGATCCATCATCAGCTACACCAATCAATAGTTTACCACCTTTGTTATTGGCAAAAGCAACCAGACTCTTGGCAATTTTCTCGGTATTGGTAATGGTTTTCTTAAAATCGAGCATAACACCTTCGCCCTGCAAAATTAAACTCTTAATACTCGGCATAATCTAAAAAATTAGTAAGCAACTCTAGGGGTTTCGCCCTGATGCAGGTTTCGGATATATACTTCATTCATCACAGTAGCACACAGCTCGCCATCCTTATTGGTAATTTCCATCGGGTAGGCCTTTACAAACTTCCCAACGGTTTTTAGTGCCTGTTCTGCTTCATTCAACATCTCATCAGTTACTGTTATGGTAAAATATAATGTAGAACGACCGGGCTTTAAATATTGTATAGAAGCACTTTTTAGCCAAACACGAACTTTAAAGCCTCGGCGCTGCATTAACTGATCGAACAATAAGGCATAAAACGGATCAGTAGCGGCATAAATAGTGCCACCAAAAATAGAACCGTTATAATTTTTATTTAAAAAGCTCTTGCTTAGCTTAACCGTACAGCTTCTAAATTCATTTTCAAATTTCTGAACCCAAATGCGTTGAAAAAATAGGGGTGGGTAAAAACGCATTACCCATTTCAGGGTGTTTTGAGAAATAATCATATTCACTAATATCAGAAAGTTTTATCACCTTTTAAAGTTTTGAAGATCTTGTTTTAGTAATATTTCCGTAAATTAGAATTATGCATGTTTATGATACCATTACCGACGCTTTAACAGATTTAGACAGTCGTGGTTATAATTTAGATTTCAATTTAACGGCAGAAAGTTTAGCATGTAAATCAGTCAATATATTCCTGAAGCCTGAAGAATTTGAAATTGATGAAGTATACCGTTTCGAAGGAATGACCGACCCTGCAGATAGCTCTGTTGTTTATGCCATTTCATCAAACGCCGGAAATTTAAAAGGGGTATTGGTAGATGGTTATGGCGTATATGCTGAAAATATATCGCCAGAATTGCTGAATAAGTTAAAGATCCATCATGAATAATACTTTTATTTTGTTTAGTAATGAACTGATAATCAATATAATCGACAAAAAATAAGCAATATGAAATAAAAAAAATTAAAACCAAATGATTATAAGGTTGTTAGGTTGATAGATAACAATAAAAACTATGAAAAAAATAATCTTAAGTCTTGCTTTTGCGGGTTCTCTTATGATAGCCACATCAGCATGCAATTCGTCTAAAAATATGGCTGGTTCTTCAGACAGTACTGCGACGGATTCTACAAAAGTAATGGATACGACTAAAACGATGCCAGACACAACATCAAAAAAACTGCCTGACACCACCAAAATGCCACCTGATACCACAAAAAAAAATCCTCCTATGTAGGAATGTAAAAGCCACTCTAAAACAAGAGTGGCTTTTATTTTAAAAATCTATTTTAAATATTTGTGTTATTGCGTACTTTCAGCGTCTAAACCAAATAATTAAATGGATCTTCAAGCAAAAGCAAACAACCGTAATGTAATTTTCTTACTTATTGTAGCTGCCCTGGGTTACTTCGTAGACATTTACGATCTTGTTTTATTCTCTGTTGTTCGTGTTCAAAGTTTAACTGAAATTGGTGTTTCCCAGGCAAATATGCAATCTGATGGCTTCCTGATCATCAATTCTCAAATGTTCGGTCTACTTTTAGGTGGAATTTTATGGGGGGTACTGGGCGATAAACTTGGAAGGATCAAAGTTCTTTTTGGTTCAATCCTTTTATATTCACTGGCCAATATTGCTAATGGCTTTGTTACATCGGTTAACAGCTACGCCATCATCAGGTTTATTGCTGGTATAGGTTTAGCAGGAGAACTTGGCGCAGGGATTACTTTGGTTGCTGAAACCATGGATAAAGAAAAACGTGGTTATGGAACCATGATCGTAGGTGCCGTAGGTTTATTGGGTGCGGCTGTTGCTGCAACTGTAGCAGCCGAATTTACCTGGCAAACCTCGTACTTTGTAGGTGGCGGAATGGGCTTGGTACTACTTTTATTGCGTGTTGGCACTTTCGAGTCGGGCATGTTTAAACACGCCGCTAACCAAACAGAAGTATCAAAAGGAAATATCTTTATGCTGTTTAACAATTGGAAGCGTTTTTCGAAATACCTCTATTGTATCTTAATCGGTATTCCATTGTGGTTTGTAGTGGGGATCCTGGTTACCTTAGCGCCAGAGTTTGGTAAAGCTTTAGGCGCAGCAGAACCACTAAAAGCAGGTACAGGCATTATGTTTACCTATTTTGGAATTGCAATAGGCGATGTGGTTACAGGTTTACTCTCTCAGGTATTAAAGTCGAGAAAAAAAACAGTCTTTATTTTCCATTTGCTTTCTGTTGCGAGTGTAGTTGTTTATTTAACCAGTTTCGGCTTAACGGGTAGCAATTTCATCTGGATCTGCTTGTTTATGGGCTTCTCTGTAGGTTATTGGGCCACATTTGTTACCATTGCATCAGAACAATTTGGTACAAATATAAGGGCTACTGTAACCACAACTGCTCCTAATTTTGTTAGGGGTGCATTAATTCCTATTACATTCTTATTCGAATTTTTAACCCATAAATACGGATTAATTACTGCCGGATATTTAGTAATGGGAATCTTAACCCTGATTGCGATGTTTGGTTTGAGCCAGCTAAAAGAAAGTTTCAACAAAGATTTAGATTATCTGGAAGAATAAAAGACTCTTGACTTCAGATTAAGGACTCAAACCCAATGTCAATAAAATGTACTATCTAAACATAAATCAATATAGCTGCCTGAATAGCTTTAAATTTGTATGGAAATAGAAAGAGCCATCATGTTTAAAGAAGAAGTAGCAGAACGGTATAAGCAAATTCAGGATGAAATTTGCAGGGGATTGGAAATTGCCGATGGCAAAGGTAAATTTGAAGAGGAACTTTGGGAGCGAAACGGTGGGGGAGGCGGACGCACCCGGATTATGCAGAATGGTGCAATTATCGAAAAAGGTGGCGTAAATTTCTCTGCGGTACATGGAAAATTACCCGAAGCCGTAAAAAAAGCCTTTAATGTAAGTGAAGATGATTTTTTTGCTACTGGCGTTTCAATTGTGATTCATCCAAATCATCCTTTGGTTCCGATCATTCACATGAATATCCGTTATTTCGAACTGAACGAAGAAACGCGCTGGTTTGGCGGTGGCATCGATTTAACACCACACTACGTGTTCGAAAATGATGCTCGTTTTTTTCACCATAAACTAAAACAGGCTTGCGACGATTTCAGCACTGAATTTTATCCAAAATTCAAAACACACGCCGATGATTATTTCTTTATTAAACACCGTGAAGAAACCCGTGGTATTGGTGGTATTTTTTACGATCGATTAAAACCGGAAAACACCAATTTATCATGGGAGCAGATTTTAGATTTCTCCATTAATATAGGTGAAACATTTTTACCAATTTATACTGAACTGATTGATCGTAACCGCGATAAAGAATATACCGAAGCACAGAAACAATGGCAATATCAGCGCCGTAGCCGCTATGTAGAGTTTAATTTAGTTTACGATTCCGGAACAAAATTCGGCTTAGAAACCAACGGACGGATCGAGTCTATTTTAATGAGCTTGCCACCACAGGCAAACTGGGGTTATAATGTTCAGCCAGAAGTTAATTCAGCTGAATACAAAACCCAACAGCTGCTTAAAAAAGGAATCAACTGGATCTAAATCGAAACTACCAAGCAACCGTTAGAGTTTCATTTTGAGTCAACTATTTAGTTTTCGCTGAGTATTTTCTTTCCGATCAAAAAATAAATTAAAGAACCGAAAAGTGGTAAGAACAATACTACGTTGGTCCACATCCATTTTTGGCGTCTTTTGCTGTATGGAAATTTCGAAATGTCTAAAATAACGTAAATGTTTACCAACATAATAAGCATTACGACAATAGCGAGAATTATTAAATAAGCGTTCATACGTAAATATAGTCAATTTTAAAACAAGGTTAAAGATGGTGCCACCTCATGAAAGCCAGCTTTTAGTTTTCCAAGCCTGAAATCGTTTACCAGGTTGTGAGCCAGACGTGTTGGTTCAGGGATACGATAATTTCGAACAGATTTTTTAATGACATGCAAACTTTCTTCCTGCGTAATTAAGTGGCCTGCCGAAATATAAACGGGTGCACAATTAATTTTTGTCCGCAGTGCAAAGCCAAGCATTTCACCAGTATTATTTTTAATTTCTGCAGTGCTCAATCTGACATTTTCCGGTTGATGATTTTTTCCATGCAAAAGACTTTTTGCACAGCCAATTGTGCTATGATTTGCCAATATTCCAAAATGCGAAGCAACCCCCATACGGCGTGGATGCAAAATTCCATTTCCGTCAAGCACTACAACATCCGGTTTATTGGAAATCAATTCCCAAACTTTCAATAATGCCGGAACTTCTTTAAATCCTAAAAACCCTGCTTTATAAGGAAAACTCGTTTCGTAAGTTTCTAATGCAAATGATTTTAAAACCATTCCAGGATAACTTAAGATCACAATCCCGGCATACATGGTGGTGCTGTTCTTATTAAAAGAAATATCTGCGCCAGCGATGGTTTGGATTTTACCTACCGGTTGGAACTTTAACTGTTTGGCTAATTCAATTTGGTAAGCGGCCGCTTCGTCGAAATTATAATGATCGTACATATGTGAAGTACAAATTTGGAGATAAATTGTTTTTTTACTAGCATACAACCAAGGAAAGACATTCTGCACCAATTGTGAAGAATTTATTTTCTCAAGCCTGCTCCCTTCGTCATCTATTTAACTAAATTGGTCTATAGAAGTAAAAAAAACCAAATTATTCTAGCCCACATTCAATGGTCACAACATCTTTTGTAATAGCTAAAATTATCTGTGCCATATTAATCTATCTTTTTACCCGACGATTGGGCAGAAACTATAAGCGTGGCTATGGGATCGTAACATATTCAGAGAATGAGGAAATGCAAGAAAGTGTAGAGAAAATAGTTGCAATGGATTTTATAGAAAATTCGGATAAAATTGCACTCCTTAAAGTTGCCGATAACAATAGATTGTTTATAGAAATTTGTGATGCTAAATGCAATCACCAAGAAAATATCAGTTTAGTGGATGAAATTTTCATTGATTATAAATTCAATAAGTTTCAATGTTTACCAGATCGTCATTTTTATTTTAATATGTCTAGTTTCCAAGCTGAAAAGTGGAATAAATGGCATTTAAGGATTGATTTTTCCGGAAATATAATAGAGAAAGTTATTGATGATTTGGAGGAGAAATACAATTATTCATACGACAGAAATTTGGTTTTTTTTGATACGAGGAAGTTCAAAGAAATTAACCTGATTAATTTCTTTGATGTCTTTTTTGAAGAAGATAGTTTTAATTATAATCGCATTAGTATGGGAGATCCTGTAGATTTATTTTTCTCATCAGACCACAAGCACATCGGCCTAGGCTTTTTTTTTAAAGATGAAGAAATACCACGGGGAAATTTTTCTACTTTTAATATAAAAGATTGTGAAAATCCGGAATTAATATCTTCTTTGAAAATTGATAATTATGGCAATGATATTAAATTCAGTAATGATAATACTCGAATTGTGTATTGGCGCTGGGAAAGCCAGGATAAAAAAGGATTTCTAATTCAATATGTAATACTAAAGGTTCAGGGATTTTCCATTATGGAAGAAAACAAAATCAATATCAAGTATGGCCTTAATTTTTCCGCCAATAATTATTTTTTAATTAACCAAACCATAGTGAAAGAAGATTATAACAAATTCAGAATTCATCATATTGAAACGAATGAAAATAAAATTATTCAACGTGATGATCATTCTCCTTATTGTACCAATGAAAACAGCTTAGTTTATCTCTATAATCATCAGTTGGAAAAATTAAGTTTTTCCAAGTAATATGAGATCAAAGGTAAAATATTGTAAAACATAAATTCGTCTTATAATTAATATTATGTTAAGTTGTATTTTTGAACACTGTCCTATCCTCATCAAATTCTCTATAAATTATAGTTCCTGAAGTTTGCGGTTAAGTTCCTGTACTTTGTTTGTTGCGCCTTTTTTGTTGTAGATATCGATCAGCAACTGTAC
Organism: Pedobacter sp. R-06; assembly: GCF_049913135.1. Taxonomy (NCBI): domain Bacteria; kingdom Pseudomonadati; phylum Bacteroidota; class Sphingobacteriia; order Sphingobacteriales; family Sphingobacteriaceae; genus Pedobacter; species Pedobacter sp. R-06. The sequence continues at coordinate 2,621,625 of NZ_CP183977.1, forward strand.
AGTTTTTTTATCGTTCGGATTAATTTCATTCGCGCGCTGCAAAGCAAACTGTGCACGATTGATCAGGCCTTTATATTTTTCAGTTTTATCAGCATCATTTTTGCTCAGGGTTTCATTGGCTGTATTGATGTAAGCCAAACTCAACTGATACAATGCATCAAAATAATTTTGATCTGTAGATAAAGCTTTATCATAAGCCAAAATTGCGGTAGCATTATTTCCACCAACTTGTTGCAGGTAACCATAAAGAAAATAAAGCAGCTTGTTTCCTTTTTCTACTTTTAAATTGTTTTCAATTAATCCCTGGGCTTTACTATAATTCTCGGTATCAAGTAACAGGTTAATATAATCGTTTGTTAAAAAGCGATTGAACGGATTAAGCACAAGTCCATCCTCCAAAGTTTTAATAGCGGTTTCATTTTCTGATTTCACTACATACATCTGCGCCATTTTCTGAAAAACCGATGGATTTCTAATCCCGTTTTCTTTTGCACGTTTAAAATAGGTTAAAGATTCGTCGTAAGATTGAATATTTAATGCGCAAATTGCTGTATTTAACGCCAATGTGGTATCTGCAGGAAAATTATCACATACTTCTTTCAAATCAGCAAATGCTTCTTTAAAATCATTATTAAAAAAAGCTTCACTACCTTTTTCCTGTTTTTTGATGAGGATATTGTGATTAGAGGCTTTAATAAGACCGCCATTATCATCATAACGATCTAAAGATTTGGCTTTTGCCACCGCTTCAACGGCTGAATCATAAAATTTATTCGCATTATTGGGATCAGTATCAATTAATGAAGCGAAAGAAGTAAGATAAGATTTTATAGACCAGGTTTCACTCCAGTTTTTAGTTTTATTATCTTTCTCAGCTGATTCTATCGATTTTAAGCCTTCTGTAATAATCGACAACTGCTTTTTTTCATCTTCTTTATTGGCAATTGAAGCTTGTAGTTTACCAACAGCATTTCTGGCGATAAGAATTTGACTTTTTTGCGCTACAGCATTAAAAGAAACGAAAATTAAAGCGGTTAATGATATTTTAAGGCAATTCTGCATAATATAAAAATGTGGTAAAACCGTAATAAACGATAAAAATAAACATAAAAAAAAGAGCTCCGAAATTTCAGAGCTCTTTTTTTAGATCGATCAATAATTATTGTTTAGGCAATGCGTCTAAACGTTTCTTGATATCTTCGTAATTTTTAGTATCATTTCTAAAAGCATAGATCGTTTTCAAGGTTTCTAATGCGCCTTGATTTTTAGCATCAACCTCAAGTGCTTTTTTGTAAAAAGGAAGAGATTTATCTAACAACGCATTCATTTTACCTGTTACTTCGTTAAACTCTTTCACTTTTTTAGGATCGATTTTATTTCTATCGGCCTGTAATTTTAAAGCCTGACTGAAATAAATGTTGCCCAATAAAACCTGATAGTTAGGGTTGTTTGGCTCTTTTGCAGCTAAAGCAACTAACATCTGTTCAGATTTGGCTGCATCACCCCTATCAATATAAATCTGGGTTTCAGTTTTAATCCAGTCGGTATTTTCAGGGAATTTAGCAGAAGCTTCTTTAATAACGGCCAAAGCAGCTGTTGTATCTTTTTGTTTAGCTAATGTGGTTGTGATAATCTCAGAATATAAATCTTTAGACTGTGGAGAATTCAAAGAAATTACTTTTTTGAATTGGCTGATCATGTTTGGATAATCCTCATTAAGCCTGGCCGCAATACCTGCATTTAGATACATAGCGGTATCGTTTGGATTGATTACTGTTGCTGCCACGAATTTTGCGTAAGCAGTTTTGTAGTCTTTTTTATTGTAAGCAATTACACCGCCATTTCTAACTGCATTGCTAATATTGGTTTCAGCTAAATTAATATTATCTTTTTCACTCCCTTTTGTATCCAATTTCTTGGCTTCAACAACCGCATCCTGAGCAATTTTTAAGTTTGCATCAGCATTTGCAGTACTTGTTGAATCAAGAATAGCTGCAGAAGAGGCAAATAAAGCGCGGTACGACCATGCTTCGGGCATTACTTTAGATTTTTCATCGGCAATTGCTTTGTCGGTATGGGCCAAGCCTTTCGCTAACGCTTCAAGCTTTTTTGCCAACGGAGTTGTAGCACTTGAAGAAGTTAGCTGGAATAAACCCCAGTCGTTTTTTGCCGCGGTTATTTCACTTTTCTGAGCAAATGCAGAGCTTACCGCACCTGCTAGAACTATACTTAGAAATACTCTTTTCATAATTTTTATTCTAATCTTATTTTTAGTTTAATTTTCTTCTTCCGCTTCGTTATCTGAATCAGTCTCTTCTTCAGTATCATCAGCTTCTGGAGTAGTATCTGCTTCTACTTCTTCCCCGTCTGTAACTACAACATCTGTTAAATCTACTGTTTCTTCTTCATCTTCTTCGTGATCAATTTTAGTAACTGATGCAATCTCGTCGTCACCTTTTAATGAGATCAAACGAACACCTTGCGTGGCACGGCCCATTACCCTCAATGCTGATACCGGAATTCTGATTACAATACCTGAACGGTTAATGATCATCAAATCTTCGCTATCTGTAACGTCTTTAATCGAAACTAATTGTCCGGTTTTTTCAGTAACATTAATTGTTTTTACCCCTTTACCACCACGGTTAGTTACACGGTAATCTTCAATATCGGTACGTTTACCGTATCCTTTTTCTGATACTACTAACACCGTAACTTCAGGATTGTTTACAGCAATCATGCCAACAACTTCATCCTGATCGTGTGCAAGCCTAACACCACGTACGCCGGTAGCAGTTCTGCCCATCGGACGAACCGTACTTTCGTTGAAACGGATTGCCCTACCAGAACGCAATGCCATTACAATTTCGCTTTGTCCGTTAGTTAAACAAGCTTCTAACAATACATCACCATCATTAATGTTGATGGCATTAATACCATTTACACGTGGACGTGAATAAGCTTCAAGAGAAGTTTTCTTAATGGTACCTTTTTTAGTACACATAATAATGAAATTGTTCTCTAAGTATTCCTGATCTTTCAGGTTTTTAACCTTAATATAGGCTTTAATTTTTTCCTCTTTCGGGATATTGATAATGTTCTGGATCGCTCTTCCTTTACTGGTTCGCGAACCTTCAGGAATTTCGTAAACCCTCAACCAGAAACACCTTCCGGCTTCGGTAAAGAACAGCATATAATTGTGAGCAGTAGCCACCAGCATGTGCTCAATAAAATCTTCATTTCTTGAGGTACTGCCTTTTGATCCTTTACCGCCTCTGCCCTGTGCCTTAAACTCAGTTGCTGGAGTACGTTTTACGTAACCCTCGTGAGAGATGGTGATTACCACTTCTTCATCATCGATGAAATCTTCCATACTCATATCTTCGGCTGAGTGAACGATAGTTGTTCTACGCTCATCACCAAATTTCTGACGGATTTCTGCTAACTCATCTTTGATGATCTGCATGCGTAAACCTTCATCTGCTAAGATAGATTTTAAATGCTCGATGGTTTTCATTAACTCTGCATACTCTTCTTTGATCTTATCACGCTCTAGTCCTGTTAAACGACGAAGCGTCATATCCAAAATCGCACGTGCCTGAATATCACTCAGTCCGAATTTTTCCATCAAACCTAAACGGGCATCTTCAGGGGTTTCGGAAGCACGGATTAATTTAATTACTTCATCTAAATGATCTAAAGCAATTAAATAACCTTCTAAAATGTGTGCACGTTTTTCTGCTTCTGCCAATTCGTAACGGGTACGGCGAACAATTACATCATGGCGGTGATCCACAAAATGCACAATCAAATCTTTAAGATTTAACATTTGTGGACGGCCTTTTACCAATGCAATGTTGTTTACACTGAAAGAAGTTTGTAATGCGGTATACTTATATAAGTTGTTTAAAACGATAGAAGCATTTGCATCACGTTTAATTTCGTAAACGATGCGGATACCATCTTTATTTGATTCGTCTTTAATGTTCGAAATGCCTTCAAGTTTTTTCTCGCCAACCAATTCAGCAGTACGCTCAATCATCTGTGCTTTGTTAACCTGGTAAGGAATTTCGGTAACAATAATTACCTCGCGGTCTTTAATGCTCTCGATTTCGGCTTTTGCACGCATTACAATACGGCCGCGACCTGTTTCGAAAGCTTCTTTTACACCCGTATAACCATAAATAATACCACCGGTAGGGAAATCAGGTGCTTTTACAAACTTCATCAACTCCTCGATCGTAATATCTCTATTGTCGATATAGCTTACCACACCATCAATTACTTCGGTTAAGTTGTGAGGTGCCATATTGGTGGCCATACCTACTGCAATACCGGACGATCCGTTAACCAATAAGTTAGGGATTTTTGCAGGTAACACGGTTGGTTCTTGTAAGGTATCATCAAAGTTTAACTGAAAATCTACAGTATCTTTATTGATATCGGCAAGCATCTCTTCAGCTATTTTCGAAAAACGTGCCTCCGTATAACGCATTGCAGCCGGAGAGTCGCCATCAATATGACCAAAGTTTCCTTGTCCATCAACCATTGGATAACGTAAGCTCCAATCCTGAGCCATACGGACCATAGTGAAATATACAGATGCATCACCATGTGGGTGATACTTACCTAAAACCTCCCCTACAATACGGGCAGATTTTTTATGTGGTTTATTACTGGTTACACCAAGATCGAGCATGCCATATAAAACACGGCGGTGTACCGGTTTCAATCCATCACGTACATCAGGCAAAGCCCTCGATACAATTACCGACATTGAGTAATCAATGTAGGCCGATTTCATCTGCTCCTCTATATTAATTTGAATGATTTTGTCGTTCTGCTGATTTTCTAAATCTTCTGCCATAAATTATTATTCTCGCTACTTAAAACGATATTAAAAAAGGGTATTACTATAACCTTGCGAATTTAACAAAATTTAGGCGAATTAAGGCATTGTGGAAAAGTTTTGACCTTGGTTATAGGTTTTTTAATCCTGACGAAATTTTAATTTACTGAAGGCCAGTTTAAGAGTTTTTGGCTTAAACTTCGCTGAATTAGTAAACTTGCGTTTTTCTGTTATCCGCCAATTTATGGATTTTCTTTTTATGGAAAGACAGGTTCGGTTTCCATAGGCGACTTCGGTCCCGCTTTCCGTTTTATCCTGATGAAGGATCAGGATGTTCACTCCAATCGGGTTTATTTACCATAATAGTAGCACCGTGGCGGCCACCTAAACCCGACCATAGCGGGATGCCGATTTAAGCATTTTTTTACTGCTTCGTAGTGGTTTCATCGGCAGAAGCGGGGGCGGGATTGCATTTACCTATAAGATACAGCAACCGCTTTCCAAAACCAAATCGATAACAACTGTAATGGAATGTTTTTAAACCTGATAGGTTTGTAGAGAACTAAAATTTACAATCTTAACTAATTCTGATACTTTTGCGTTTCAAATAACATGTAATGGCAAACGGAAAGAAATCTGCAATGAGTTTTATTATGGTTACCCTCCTGATCGATTTTACAGGTTTTGGGCTAATCATTCCGGTTTTACCTAAACTTATACAAGATTTTACCGGTGGAGGCTTTGGCTTAGCTGCAGAATATGGTGGTTGGCTCACGCTTGCATATGCATCTGTACAATTTATATTTTCGCCAATTATCGGTGCCATGAGCGATCGGTACGGACGAAGGCCCGTGTTATTAAGCTCTTTGTTCGGTTTAGGTATCGATTATATCTTTTTAGCCTTCGCTCCTTCTATTGTTTGGCTATTTGTAGGAAGGATTATTGCTGGAATAACGGGTGCAAGTTTTACAACCGCACAGGCATACATTGCTGATGTTTCACCTCCTGAAAAAAGAGCACAAAACTTCGGCCTGGTTGGTGCAGCATTTGGTGTTGGATTTATCTTAGGCCCGGTTTTAGGCGGCGTTTTCAGTCATTTTGGTACACGGGTTCCTTTTATGATTGCTGCAGGTTTATCTTTAATTAACTGGCTTTACGGTTATTTTATATTACCAGAATCCTTACCTGTTGAAAAACGCAGGGCTTTTGACTGGAAAAGGGCAAATCCAATCGGTTCGTTGTTAAGCATTGGCAAATACCCTGCATTATTGGGCTTAATGGCAACCTTATTCTTATTATACTTTGCCAGTCACGCTGTCCAATCCAACTGGACATTTTATACCATGGAGAAATTTAAATGGGATGCGGCCTGGGTAGGCTATTCTCTAGGTTTTGTGGGTTTGGTTGTGGGCCTTGTTCAAGGTGGTTTAATAAGGGTGATCCTTCCCAAAATCGGAGAAAAGAGAGCGGTTTATTTTGGTCTCATTTTATACATCATCGGCTTCATAGCTTTCGCTTTTGCAAGCAAGGGCTGGATGATGTTTGCTTTTATGCTTCCTTATGGTTTAGCCGGAATCTGCGGACCGGCCATGCAGGGCTTGATTTCGAACCAGGTACCTTCGAATGCACAAGGTGAAATGCAGGGCGTTTTGACGGGTTTACAAAGTTTAGCCGCCATATTTGCGCCTTGGGCAATGACACATATTTTCGCCTATTTCATTGAGGGTAAGGCTCCTGTCTATTTTCCAGGTGCACCATTTATACTGAGTGCAGTTTTAACTTTAATTGGATTGTTTATCTGTTTAAGGAGCTTGAAGAAATACCATTAGGATACTTTAGACTCGGTCGTCATCTCGACTGAAGCAACGCGGAACGGAGAGATCTGCCCTGTTTGAATGAAGACCCTGAAACAAATCCGATAGCTATCGGATCAGGGTGACTTAACTATTGTAGTCCTTTCTGCTAGATGAACAGGGAACAAAAGCCTAAAGTAACTCATTCGCCAGATTAGCCAGTTCGCTCCTCTCGCCTTTATGCAAGGTAATGTGTGCGTAAAGCGGATGGTTCTTTGCATTTTCAATCAGGTACGAAAGCCCGTTACTTTCTGAATCTAGATATGGGGTATCAATTTGGTAAATATCGCCAGTAAAAACTATTTTGGTATGTTCGCCCGCCCTCGAAATTATCGTTTTAACCTCGTGTGGTGTTAAATTCTGAGCCTCATCAATAATAAAGAAAATCTTGGTGAGGGTTCTTCCACGGATAAAAGCCAATGGCGCAATGGCAATTTTTTCGGTTACAATCAGTTCATCAATCTTTTCCGACATCTTATCATCGCCGATAAACTGCTCTTTAATAAATCGGAGATTATCCCAAATTGGCGCCATAAATGGATCCGTTTTAGATTTTGCATCGCCTGGCAAGAAACCGATGTCTTTATTGCTCAGTGAAACGATCGGTCGGGTAACATAAATCTGCCTGAAGTTTTTACGCTGTTCTAATGCGCTCGCCAAAGCCAATAGTGTTTTACCTGTCCCAGCGTTCCCTTGTATGCTCACCAGCTTAATTTCAGGATCTAAAAGGGCATGAATGGCAAATGCCTGTTCAATATTTTTAGGTTTGATTCTAAATATAGGATCGGTAGATACTGCAGAAATTGTTTTTAAACTATTGTTATAAAATACGTTCGCAGTTTTTCTCTTGTTTTTTAAAATATAAAAGTGATTGGCATTTTTAGGCGGTAGTTCGATCTCGCTGGCATCGATAAATGGCTGTTTTTTTACTTCTTCTATAATTTCTAGAGGGAAATTGCCTATTTCGGTTTTTCCGGCGTAAAGTTCATCCACGTTTTTAATCTTACCTGTTTCGTAATCTTCTGCATTTAAATCTAAAGCTTTTGCTTTTAACCTCAGGCAGATGTCTTTCGATACCAATACTACTTTCTTATCGGGATATTCTTCTTTTAAACTTAAGGCTGCGTTTAAAATCTTATGGTCTGTTTTGCCTTTTCCATACACTTCTTCTGCATTTATGGTTAAAGGTTTTTCATTTAAAACTACCTTAAATTTCCCTGAATCAGGGCTTTTTAGCGAAATCCAATCGCTGATGAGTTTTTGTTTTGAAGTTTCATCAATAAGCCGGATAAAACTTCTGGCCTCGAAATTCCGGGTATCGTTACCGCTTTTAAAATTATCCAGCTCTTCTAAAACCTGAATGGGAATGGCTACATCGTGCTCATGAAAGTTATTTATCGCATCATGATCGTATAAAATAACCGAGGTATCTAAAACGAATATCTTTTTTGACGGATTGGAGATTGATTTACCTTTTTTGGCCATTTGGTAAATTTAATATTTTAGGGATAATATGTGGAAGGATTTGCTATTCTTTTTTGATCAGAAGATCAAAATTTTGGACAAAATAAAAACGGGGTCCTTCTTCTTTCGATTCAGTTCCCCGTTTTAACTTTAAAAACAACCGTAGTCGCATTTTAAAGCATCTAATTCTTGTTACTTTGATTTTTCCGTTATCGTTAGGTTTTGCAACTTTTGCGATTCGTGAAAATTTATTTCCAACTCCTCCGTCCGTAAACTTCCTAGTTTTCAATAATCTCTGTTTGGGCCTGTGCGATTTTCTTATGATCCAATCTTTCGATGGCTATATATATCCATACTCGGTTTAACCCTTTCTGAAATTAATCGTTTTCCCTGTAAACACTCCGAAACAATTCCCCTTTCGGTTCTTTATCTCTTTTGGCTTGTTTTATCAGAATTCAAAGTACTTCGTATTTGATATGATCTAATTTAGTAGGAAAACACGAATCTGTCAAGAGAAAAATGTGTATTTTTATAAACAAAGTTATCCACTTAAAATTACTGGTTATCAACAACTTAATATTTTAAAAATATCGTTTTGGGGTGCTATTGTAGGTTTATGCTCAGGTTACTAACATTTTCAAAATCATACTTACAAACAATTCATAATATTTTGTTAATCAAACCCTTATCTGTTTTCTGCTTAAAAGTTTAAAAAAAGCAAAAAACTTAATTTTAATCGCAACAAAAAACTTCGCTATTATGTTATTTTTGTACCATGCAGATTAGGCAACCTATTAGAAATATACAAGACTTTTTATTGAGTACGTATTTTGCCGACGGTCTCCGCATCACCATTGGTGTACTGCTCCCCTCTTTAATTCTTGCCCAGTTTGGCATGTTAAAGTATGGCATGACTTTATCTTTAGGTGCTTTATGTGTAAGTGTGGTAGATAGTCCGGGGCCAATGGTGCACCGAAGAAACGCGATGCTGATTACCACCGCACTCATTTTTACCTTCTCTATCATAACGGGCCTAACCAACAAAAACCATTATTTTATTGGGTTTTTACTGGCGATATCGAGTTTTATATTTTCGATGTTTTACATCTACGGAATCAGGGCAGCGTCGGTTGGTACTGCGGTTTTACTAATTATGGTATTAAGCATCGATGATGTCCGCCCTTGGCAAGAAGTATTGTTACATGCGGTTCTGATCTTGGCAGGTAGCCTTTGGTACACAGGTTTAAGTTATTTTGTGTACCGCTTACGCCCCTTCCGTTTGGTGCAGCAATCATTAAGCGATTCTATTCTGGAAGTTGCCGAGTTTCTTCGCGAAAAAGCCAAGTTTTACCATCACAATAACAATTACGAAAAAACCTATTCAGACTTGCTACAGCTTCAGGTTTCTGTACACGAAAAACAAGATGCAGTAAGAGAATTACTTTTTAGAACCCGCGAAATTGTAAGAGATTCTACTCCTGAGGGTAGGTTTTTATTATTGGTATTTGTAGATATGGTCGATCTGTTCGAGCAGGTAATGTCTACCTATTATAATTACCAGCAGCTGCATGATCAGTTTGATAAAGCAGGTATATTATCAGATTATGAAATGGCCATTAAGCGGATTTCGTATGCCCTTGATGATATTGCTTTTGCCTTAAAAAGCGGTGGAACACCCGTTGTTTCGAAGCGTTTATTAATTGAGATCGAGCGGTTAAAGATCAAAATCAATGATCTGGAAAAGAACAATCAAAACCAGGAGTACAATACCCTGGGTATTATTGCCTTGAAAAATATTGAGGTAAACATCGAAAATATACTGGCAAGGGTTAAAACCATATTTAGCTATTTTAAAATCAGAAATAGCAAGGATATTAGACAGGCCGAGGTAGATACAGAGAAATTTATCACCAGACAAAAATTCGATTTTAACCTGTTTACAGAGAATTTAACCTATACTTCTTCTACTTTCAGGCATTCGTTACGGGTTACAGTGGTGATGCTTTTGGGTTTTGTAGTAGCGCAGATTCTCAATTTCTCGCATAGCTACTGGATTCTCCTTACCATTCTGGTAATTTCGAAACCGGGATTTAGTTTAACCAAAGAGCGTAATTATCAGCGTTTAATCGGCACCACGGTCGGGGCGTTCATTGGTATGGGTGTAATTACTTATATCCACGATCGGAATACTTTATTTGTGATCCTATTAATCTGCATGATTGGCTGTTATAGTTTCCAAAGGAAAAATTACGTAGTGAGTGTACTTTTTATGACGCCATATATCTTAATCCTATTCGATTTTTTGGGTATGGGATCGATAGCACTGGCACGCGAAAGGATTTATGATACTTTTATAGGCTCAGGTATTGCGCTATTGGCCAGTTATTCTTTATTCCCGACTTGGGAGCATGAAAAACTCAAAGAGGCCATGCTTGATATTTTAAAAGCAAATAAAGCTTATTATGAACAAGTGATTAAATTGTATTTTGAGAAAAATTACAACAGAACGGAATATAAATTGGCCCGGAAAGAAGTGTATGTAAGTACGGCAAATTTGGCTTCGCTCTTTCAAAGAATGTTTTCTGAACCAAAAAGCAAACAGTTGTTTATTAAGGAAGTGCATCAGTTTACAGCACTCAGCCATTTATTGTCTTCTTATGTTGCAACGCTTTCACTCTACAATAAGGAACATCAATTTATCTTCGAGAGTTTCGAGGCCCTAAAACCGATTGCCAATAACACCAATTATTTATTGGATACTTCTATTAATAACCTGGAGCAAGGGAACAGCACAATTGATAATGTACCATTAATCAGGCTAAATGACAATGGCCTAGCCATTAAAAAAGGTGAAGATTTGGTTCCGGAGCAATTCGACCTTATCCAGAAAGTGGCCTACGATATTTATAAACTATCAGTAAAAATAAAGCTTTAGTAGACAAAGAAACATTTCATTAGGCGGTTGCCTACCCTGTGGCTGAAGTGGAAAGCTACGAAACAAAATCATTTCAGATCTTAAAATTTTGGACAAGGCACTTTAAAGCCTTTAAAATTGTTATGCCTATAGATAAAAGACAGTTCGTATGTGCGTGGCGTAGCGCTCATTAATTTACTTCCATAAACCGTATAATTAACACCAGCACTGATATTTCCCATGGCTACGCCAACATAAGGATAAAATGAAGTTTCGTTAAATTTGTACCACATGCCAAAATTCAGTTTCATTTTAGTTTCATCGCCCGGCTTTAAACCTAAAACGGTACCGAAAATAATATCCTTGTTGTTTTTCTGGGCATTATAAACACCTGTAAAATTTAAATCTATGTTATTGTTTAATAGATAAAGCAAGCCTAAATTGATGGTTTTACGTGCCGAAACAATATCGCTGCTGTTGCTTAACATCGCCTCCTGAGGTTTCGTTAAATGATATTGCGCATAACCTACTGCAACACTCCAGTAATCAAAATTAGCAGCAAAATTGGCCCCTATATTTAAATCGAAATAGGATGTTTTATCATTCTTTAAATCAAGGTAGTTTGGCATGGAACTATCAAAACCACCTCCTCCATTATACTGAGAAGCAAAAGTAAGTTTATTGTAATCTAAATACTTAGAAACGTAAGAAAGCTGTGGTGCTAAACCAAATTTAAAGCGATGCTCTTCATCCATGTATTGATAGTATGAAACACTGGCACTGATGTATTGTGATTTTAAGGCTTTATTTAAGGATTCATCAAACAAACCGCTTAAGCCCAAGCTGAAATAACTATTGATGAAGTTTTCGTCTTCTACCAGTTTTATATCTCCTGATACACTGTAGGTATTGTAAGGATCGCCCAGGTTGCCCCATTGCTGCCTTGTATTGGCTGCAATTCGATAATCGCCATCAAAAAAACCAGTAAATGCGGGGTTTAAGCTTAAAGGTGCAGCGAAGTATTGCGAAAACTTCGGGTCTTGTGCCCAACAACATAATGTAGTAAGGCTTAAACATAAAATGAATAGCGATCTGTACATTATAATATGAGTATAGTTTTTCCTTTTGACTGAATTTGCCCGCCGAACACATCAATACCTTCTGCAAACCAAGAAAACGTTTCTAACGGCTGCATTTTACTCTTAAACTGCCCATCCCAACCCCCATTGGCCAAATCGGCACTCTGATAAACCAAGATTCCCCATTTGTTGTATACCTTAAAACTGATTAACTTCTGGATACCTACCAAAAATGGATACAAGCGGTTATTGGTTTCTTTTTGTGGTGTAAACGCCGTTGGAACGATGATTTTTGGCTGTGGTAATATTTCCAGCGCTATTGATGCAGAAGCTGTGCAGCCTTTTTCGTTCTGTATAGAAATATAGTAAACCCCTGCCCTGTTCACTTTTGCAGGATTAGGTAAAGGTCTTTTTAAATCGGCATCTTCAAAATAACCAGCTTTTATAAACGCGCTGCTCCCTTTGGTTATTTCCTGTGCAGTTAAATCAACAAAACCATTGTCAAAAACTGCCTTTGGTTTATTGAGTACGATAGTTGGTGCGGTATTAAAACTTACCTGTATTTTACCCGAAGTAAAGCAACCGCCATCATTTGAGGCTTTAACATAGTAGCTTCCTGCTTTTGTAATGGCTTTAGGAGAAGCAATCTGGTTTGTTAGGGCCTCATCGTAGAAAAACGAATAACTTAAACCGTCGCTTGATCCTTTATAAATAGCTGGATTGGAAATATCAACCTTATCAGGATAACATACTGGTTCGGGATCTTTGATATGGAGTACTGGCATACCGCTAATCGTTACCTCAATTTTATCACTAACCGTACATCCATCTGCGTTGGTTGCTTTTATGTAATAAGTACCAGATTTATCGACCTGCGTTGGATTAGTTAATAAGTTAGTTAATTCCTTATCTGCATAAAAGCTATACTTAAATGTAGCGTCACTGCCAAAAAAATAACTTGCCGCAGTAATATCCACTTTCGTAGCACTACAAACAGGTTTCGGATTGCTTACCTTCAAAATAGGTTTATCTTTAATGGTAACATCGATTGAAACGATTTTATTGCAACCGAATTCATTAGATAATTTAACAAAATATCTACCAGGCGAAGCGATATGCTGTGGATCTGCAATTGCATGCGTAGCAGCCTCATCGGTATAATAAGACTTAGTAATCCCACCTAATTCACCTATGTATAATTCAGCTTTTGTAATATCTACGCTTTCTGTATAGCAAACTGCAACGGGATTTTTAACTGAAATATTTGCCACATTAAATATCGAAATATCTATGGGGACCACACTTTCGCAACTTTTATAATTGGTGGCCTTAATGTAGAAAGTTTTATCGGTCAATATTTTTATCGGTCCGCTTATTGGCTTGGTTAAATCTTTATCCTCGTAAACCAGATAAGTAAAATCATCTGATTTATTTAAAATATATTTCGCACTCAAAAGATCAATTTCAGCATTTTGGCAAACCACATCTTTTGCCAAAACTTTAAGCTCGTAATCTATTCCGTGAATGAGCGTACTTACTGTACTTGGACAGCCAAAACCTGCATAAGGAACTAAATCCAAAATGACTTTAGATCCGTTAGCAGGCTTAGGTTTTATACTAATAGATTGACCAGAACCATATTTTACAGATCGGTCTTCGTTATACCAGTTGTAAGTCTGAAAACCACTTGGGCCTGAAATATCCAGTGCATCAGCACTGGCACAATAGGTATTTCCTGTGATCGGATCTCCACAAACATTATTGATATCTACATAGGCATAGCCAAAATGCGCCCCTCGCGAACAATCGGTACTGATAAATTCTATTAACAACTGTTTACCCTGGTAGCCAGATAAATTTATGGTTACCGGCGACCAATCTTTGTAAATCACTCCTTCATAATCAGCCGATTTTTTAAAACCTGGCAGAGATGAAGTAGCTACATATTCGAAAGATGCACAAGGGATATATTCATTTTTTGCAACATCTTTTATTCTTGCTATAAAGCGCGGCTGCTCGAAGGGTTCATGTATAGGATCTTCTAATACCACCGCATATTGATAGGTTAAGGTAAATTCAGGCCGATCTGCTGGAACTGTCATCAGGTATGAAATTCCATCAATTTGACTGCCCGTTACATTATTTCCTAATTTAACGGAGAAGTTTCCTCCAGATGGTGGAATTAAAGGGAAACCACCATAAGCATCTACTAAATTTTTGTTGTTGATAATGGTATGTCGTCCAGAAATTGGCTTGGCCACCTCATTCATCGTCACCACGTTCTGATTATTCTCGATGGCAATAGAACCGGCATAAATCTTCCAGTTCTGAAAATTTCCATTTTCAAAACCGATATTTTCCGGGCAGGATTGTGCACATAATTTGGCTGACCAAGCAAAACTTACTACGATCAGTATTAAAAACAATCTACTAATCAACGTTGGGACGATTTAAATAGTTACAGAGTAAAAATATTGTTTTAGTATATCCACAGCTATAGTGTCAGGTTAAAGTCATGGTTTTTTACACGAAACGGCTTTCTTATAAAGAAGTGTTTACAAATACTACACTTAAACAAACATAAAAACAAAACAAATAAAACACTGATTATAAGACATATACGTGTTTATTTTCACAACTCAAAAACTATAAACAGATGCTTTTATTATACTTCAAATTCAGCTCTAATTTTGGATGAAGTAGGTATTTTTTACATGAAATAGCCATTAATCGTTTACACTAAGTCCATTTAAGCCATTAATGGTATGTTTAGGCAGTCTTTAAACTGACTAAAAACAAAGACAAGCATAGTTTGTTAGTCTAATCAAATAAGAAACATTATGGAAAAGCTATATACAGCTGAAGTTACAGCTACTGGAGGAAGAGATGGGCACGTTAAGTCGAGTGATGGAATTTTAGATTTCGATTTAAGAAAGCCAAAAGAGCTTGGCGGACAAGGAGGTGCCACAAACCCAGAAGAATTGTTCGCTGCTGCCTGGGGGCCATGTTATTTGGGCGCCTTAGGTGGAGTAGCAGAGCGCGAGGGTGTTGATATTAGTGAAGCGAGTGTGAAAGTATTGGTTTCTTTTAATAAAGATGGCAACGCGTTTGTTCTCTCTGCCGACCTTGATGTACACATTCCAGGTATTTCGCATGAGGAAGCCCAGGCTTTGGCTGATAAAGCGCATAGGGCATGTCCGTATTCTAAAGCAACTAGAGGGAATATTGAAGTAAGGGTAACTGCAGTGTAAAGGGAAGTCGGATGTTACCATCTGGCTGTTCAAACAGATTTACAAAATAGAATTCAACTCAGTGTCAGATAGAAATATCTGACACCACAGGCAAAAATAGGAGTCTACCTTTGTAAAATAGAAATATCTGACACCACAAGCATCTAACACCTCAATTACCCTAAAACAAAAAGTCCCGATTTTAGTCGGGACTTTTTTAGTTATAATATTATGGTTTGAAATCTATCTTGTGTTGATCGGAAACAACTGACACCACAGATAGATCGAATTAAACAGCTTCCTGCTCAATCTTTGTGTTTGCTGGTCTGCCATTTTTAAAGGCATCGCGGGTTTTTAGTCCCAACAATTCAAACATGGCCATATCATCTACAAATGCAGGATTTGGCGTAGTTAATAATTTATCGCCTGCAAAAATAGAACTTGCACCTGCCATAAAGCAAAAAGCCTGTTCTAAGGTGCTCATTTCGTTTCTACCAGCTGATAAACGTACCACCGAGTTTGGCATTACGATTCGTGCTGTAGCAATCATTCTTACCATATCCCAGATTGGAACGCGTGGCTGATTTTCTAAAGGAGTGCCTTTTACGGGTACTAAAGCATTAACGGGAACTGACTCAGGGTGCTTTTCCATGTTTGATAAAGTCTGCAACATTGAAACACGGTCTTCTACTGTTTCGCCTAAACCGATAATACCACCACTACATACCGTTAATTTAGCTTTACGTACATTTTTTATAGTATTTAAGCGATCGTCGTAAGTTCTGGTCGAAATAATACGTTTGTAATCATCTTCAGAGGTATCAATGTTATGGTTATACGCATATAAACCAGCATCAGCTAAACGTTGTGCCTGGTTTTCGGTAAGCATGCCTAAAGTACAGCAAACTTCCATATCCATATCATTCACAGCCTTCACCATCTCAATCACACGGTCAAAATCGCGATTATCCCGTACTTCGCGCCATGCAGCTCCCATACATAAGCGTGATGCACCACCCTCTTTTGCCTTAACTGCGGCGCTAACCACCTGGCTAACCTGCATCAATGGCTGAACTTCTAACTCGGTATGGTAACGGGCTGCCTGTGGGCAATATGAACAGTCTTCGGCACAACCTCCGGTTTTGATCGAGATTAATGAACTTACCTGCACTTCATTGTAATCTTTATTTTCTCTGTGGATGCTTGCGGCTTCGTAAACCAGATCTAAAAATGGTCTGTTATAAATTTCGTATATTTCTTCTTTTGTCCAATCGTGTCTTGTCGTTTGCATGGAGATCAGGATTTTTTAATCTATAGTAAAAGTTTGCTGGCCAATCCTAAAATTAATAGGAAACCAAAAACGTCGGTAAAAGTAGTAATAATTATAGATGATGCAATGGCAGGATCGATACCTACCCGTTTTAAAATTAATGGAATACCAGCACCTGTGATGCCTGCAATTACCAGATTGCCTGTCATAGCCAGGAAGATAACCAATCCAAGCATTGGGTTTCCATCAAAAAAGTAAGCAAAAATAAATACGATTAATCCGTTGGATGCACCATTTATTAAACCTACGGTAAATTCTTTTAAAACAGTCCGATAAGCCTGTTTATCAGTCAAATCATAAAGTGAAATACGCCTAACCGTTACGGCAAGTGCCTGGGTAGCTGCATTTCCACCCATCCCCGCAATAATGGTCATGTAGGCCGCTAAAGAAGGAATTAACTTAATGGTTGGATCAAAATAACGCACTACAGACGAAGCTAAAAAGGCAGTTCCGAGGTTAATGATTAACCATGGCAAACGCGATTTTACAGCCTCCACCCAGTTACCGCTCAATTCCTCGTCTTCTGATACCCCGGAAATTTTCAAGATATCTTCGGTACTTTCGGCCTCCATTACATCGATTACATCATCGAATGTTACCCTGCCGAGTAATTTCTGGTGATCATCAATAACAGGAATACTGGTTAAGTTATATTGTGAAATTAGGTTCGCCACTTCTTCCTGATCAGTATCGGGATGTACATAAACCGCATCTACTTTAACTAATTCGGTTATTTTGGCGTTGTGCTTTGCTTTAATAATGTCTTTTAACGAAACAATACCTTTAAAGATCTCGTCATCATCAACCACGTAAATGGTATAAAACTCCTCCATTTCTTCACTCTGGCGGATAATCTCGTCGATCGCATCTTTTTTAGTGAGGTTGATATTTACACAGATCAGCTCCGTATTCATCAAACCACCAGCGGTTTTTTCGTCGTAAGTTAAAAGATTCCGGATTTCTGAAGCATGATCTTCGGTAAGGTCTTCTAAAATTTCTTTCTGTTCATGATCCTCCAGTTGGGAAATGATATCAGTTGCATCGTCATAATCCAGTTCCTCAACAATTTCGGTACGTTTATCGGGGTGGAGCTCAAAAAGTAAATCCTCCGGGTGGGACTCTTCATCCATCTCAGAAATAATCTCAGAAGCTATTTCTGCCGGAAGCAGGTTGATAATATGCCGCTGTTCGGATTTATCCAAACGCTCAAACAAAATCGCGATTTCTGAGGCATGATACTCCTCTAAAACTATTTTTAAAGTTTCATCACCAGCTAAAATTGCATTTTTAACCTTGAGTACGTCGCTTTTATCTATTTCGAATGACTGCATCTATAACCTAACCAAAAATCCCCTAAAGCTACAAATATTAAAAATTGATTTTTATTAAAATTTCTGTTTAATCTTTTCCACCCTATTAAGTAAGAACTTAATGGGGCCTCTATTTTCGCCTTCCACATTTCAAGGTATCTTTAGGATCAGAGATTTCAATCTTTCCAATACCATTAAATATAGCCTATTTGCCTGATGCAATCGTCATGCTGAACTTGTTGCAGCATCTTTCTTACAGAATAGCCCTGAAATAAATTTACTTCGCAGCTTTCCGCTTGGCTAAAGGTCAAGATGACGAATATAGGCTAAAACATTCTTGAAACACATTCTTAAAAGAATGAAACACTATTTAAACCAGCCTTTACGCCAAAAGTAAATCACCTGCAAAATCGCTATTACAATCATTACGATCCAGGTGTACAAATAACCATGTTCAGCGTATAATTCGGGCATATTAGCTTTCAATATCTTTCCGGTTGTAGGGTCTTCCCTACTGAAGTTCATTCCGTAAATCCCTGCAATAAAGGTTAATGGAATAAATATGGATGAAATGATGGTCAAAACTTTCATGATTTCGTTCATCCGATTACTGATGATTGATAAATTCATATCAATATTGGCTGAAGCAATCTCCTTTAATGATTCTATAAAATCAATAATCTGGATACAATGATCGTAGGCATCCTTCATGTAGGTTTTGGTGAGATCTGATATTAACGGACTATCCGTACGGATAATATCATTCAGCTTATCCCTCTCCGGCCAGGCTACTTTTCGGATCATGATTAACGACCTTTTAATCGCTTGTGTATCGTACATGATTCTCCGGTCAGGATGATCATATAAACGATCTTCAATAGCATCCAGCTCTTCGCCCCAAAAATTTAACAAGGAAAAATAATTATCCACTATCACATCCATAATGGCATACATCAGGTAACTAATACCACCAATACGAATGTTTCCCTTCCCTATTTCTAAACGTTTTCTTACGGGCTCAAAACAATCGGCGTAAGTTTCCTGAAAGGTAATTAATGTACGTTCGGACAGGATAAAAGAGACCTGATCATTATTTAAAATATTTTCCTCATTTAAAAACAGATGCCTGCTCACTGCGAAAATGTACTTGTCATTATCATATTCATCCAGCTTGGGCCGCTGGTAAGAACTGGTAATATCTTCTAATACAAGCCTGCTGATACCTAATTTTGAATAAAGTGTTTCGAATATATTAGGATCTGCTAATCCTTTGATATCAAACCAGTAGCAGAAGTCTTTATTTTCAATCAGTTTATCGATATTATTAATGTTTTCCAATTCCATTTTTTTATAACTCTTATCGTTATAAATATGAAGTACAATAATTGGTTTTAATGCATCTTCATCAATAGTGTATAAACCCGGACTGGTACCCGGGGCTGGAACTTTATAGTGTTTATGGCGGTTACGCGGCTTGTTTTTTCCCATACTTTATAAATATAGCCGGGCTTGCGGACCCTGGTTAAACAACAAATCAACAATACTTAAGTTGGGTAAAAATTGATGTCTATCTTCAAAAACCTGATAATATGGCTTATTTTTTACAATATCTTCCTCTTTTTTAGGATTCATAATGGTACGAAAATCAAGTTCAGGAGCGATATCATCAAAATATTCGGTGGTAACTTCGAAGCTTTTATTGAACTTTAACTTCTTGGAGAGCCATTCTACCAATTCAAGATTATAATCGAAAAGGAATTCAAATTTTTGATTATAAAACCGCGAAAGTTCATCTTCATAAAACTCAAAATAGGCTGAACTTCTATAGCAACTTTCTAAACTCAACCAATGTAAACGTTGCCATTTAAAATCATAGCTAATCCGCACATCCTTCATTTGCGTATGTGTTTTTGAACCTTTAACCACAGGAACTGTAATATCGAGTTTCCCATTTGGCGAATAAATACTGGCCCTGTTACGGTAAGTCTGCTTAGCTAAATGTTCATGTTTTTCGATTAAAAAATCTACCTCCAGCTTTTGTAATAAACTAAAATAGCCCACTGGTGGAAGATAAAATAATGGAAGTATAGCTGTATTCTGCATTTGAAAATTTATGTTTGTAGTTGAAACGTTTTAAAAATAATGATTAAAAGAGGGATTGCGCACGTTGGCGTATTTTTTTTATACCTGTTATCGCTGCTGCCTTTGTCTTTGCTCTTTTTTTTTGCAAGATTACTATATTATCTGCTTTATTATGTAATAGGCTATAGAAAAAAAGTTGTCAGACAGAATTTAACGCAATCCTTTCCTGAGAAATCATTCACCGAAATTAAAACTATTGAGAAAAAATTCTTCCGCTATCTGGCTGAACTTATTTTCGAAATTATTAAAATGACCAGCATTTCGAAGGCTGAAACTTTAAAACGGGTAAAATTTACGGGCTTAGAACAACTAGAAACTCATTTTAAAACTGGAGAAAGTGTACTTGCCTGTACTGGTCACTATGGTAACTGGGAATTAGGCACTTTAGCTTTAGGACTTAGTATTTCCGCCAAAACCATGGTGATTTATAAACCCATCAACAACAAAATTTTTGAAACCTGGTTTGATTGTATGCGTACAAAATATGGCAATGTTTTCATAGCCATGAGGCAAACGCTCCGTGGTATGGCCACCTATAAAAGTGAGCCTACACTTTTGTGTTTTGCAAGCGATCAATCACCAACCAGAGAAGAAACCAAATATTTCGTAGATTTTTTACACCAGCAAACTGCCGCGCTTTTAGGCGTAGAAAAAATTGCGAGATCTACTAAAAGACCGGTATACTATTTCAAGGTTAACGTAGTAAAAAAAGGTTATTACCATGTAGAAGTTTTGCCTATGTGCCTCGATCCAGCTAACATGGATGAGTTCGCAATTACGAATCTGCATTTTAAGTTTTTAGAAAATATCATTAAAGAACAGCCTCAATACTGGCTTTGGAGCCATAAACGCTGGAAATTTAAACCCGAATAAAAAGAATGAACCCTTCAGTAGCCGTTGTAATTTTAAACTGGAATGGAAAAGCATATTTAAAGCAATTTTTACCCGGAATTTTGCTTTCTGAATATGATAATCTGCAAATTGTTGTGGGCGATAATGCCTCCACCGACGATTCTGTTTCATTTTTACAGGAAAACTTTCCTACCGTTAAAATTATTCAAAACGACCAGAATTACGGTTTTGCCGGAGGCTATAATAAGGTTTTAGAGCGTGTTGAGGCTGATTATTTTATCCTGCTCAATTCGGATGTTGAGGTAACTCCCAATTGGATAAAGCCGGTAATTGATTTAATGGAAAGCGATGCGCAGATTGCTGCAGCACAACCTAAAATTAAGTGGCAATTAAATAAGAAACAATTTGAGTATGCGGGTGCTGCCGGAGGTTATTTGGACATCTATTCTTTTCCTTTCTGCCGTGGCAGACTGTTTAATGTATATGAGTTTGACAATGACCAGTACAATGATAAAACGGAAGTTTTTTGGGCCAGCGGAGCTGCATTTTTTATTAAAAGCAAATGCTGGCAAGAAGCAGGTGGTTTAGATGCCGATCTTTTTGCCCATATGGAGGAGATAGATCTGTGCTGGCGTTTAAAGAATCTCAATTACAAGATTATGTACTGTCCGGATGCAGAAGTTTACCATGTTGGAGGTGGAACACTGCAAACAGAGAATCCTTTTAAAACTTATCTCAACTTCAGAAACAACCTCATCATCATGCAGAAAAACCTACCTGCAGGTGATGCCATTTTCCGAATTACGATTAGGATGTTTATAGATTTTATTGCATGGTGGCACTTTTTGCTTACCGGAAAACCAAAATTCACCATGGCGGTGAGTAAAGGCCATTGGCATTTCCTTAAATCGCTTTCTAAAACCAACAAAAAGCGGAAAGCCATTCAAAAAGCGTATAGCCAACATACTGGAGTGTATAACAACAGTGTTGTTTGGGCATTTTTTATTAAGAAGATTAAATACTTTTCTAAGTTGACTTAGCGTACTAACGATTCATCAATGGCCTTTTTTATCCAGTAGCCTGTACTTGAAGAAACACCTAAACTACTAAATTTTATTTGATTATTTTTATCTATTACAACAGTTGTCGGATAGCGCTTAACATTATATTTTTCAGCTATATTACGCGCATCATCAACAATGTTAAATTTAAATGGAGTTTCTTTTAAAAAATCTTTGATTTGATTTTTATCATTATTGCAGATTGATAAAAAAACAACATTTTTATTGTCTCTAAACTCATCAAAAAGATCGTTTAATTGTGGGATTAACATTTTCCCTGTATTTCCGCCGATAAACCAAAAATTTAGCACCAATGTCTTTCCGTCCAAATTTCTTAGATCGAATTTTTGACCATTCATATCCGTAACTTTTACTCCTGTAAAAACCTGATCAAGCATAAAAACATCGCTTGGCGTTGGCTTTGTTATATTTTCAAAGTAGGCAACTTTCTGGGATTGGGTTAACTCAACAATTACGTACTCTGGCTTTCCGCTTTCGGTTTTTGTTTTCCGATCGCGTAATCCATATTTCCCCGTGGCCATCAGCTTTTTCCAAACTTGATAAGGGTAAACTAAGCCATCTTCTCCCCTCACAACCGATTGCTCGTTGAGTACATTTTTCTTAGGATTATTATCTTGCGCGGAAGAAAAAAGATAAGTAAATAACAGAGCGATTAATAATAGATTTCTGAGCATTTTATAAAAATCTAGATCAACAAACTTTCAATAGCCAAACGATAACCTTTTATGCCAAAACCAGTTAAAACACCTTGGCAGTTTTTACCGGTTAAAGAAACATGACGATATTCTTCGCGGGCATAAATATTGGATATGTGCACCTCAACTACTGGCGTTTTAATAGCTGCAATCGCATCAGCAATGGCAACGGAAGTATGGGTATAACCGCCAGCATTAAGCACTACTCCATCATAACTAAAACCAACTTCATGGAGTTTATTAATAATTTCGCCCTCAACATTACTCTGATAGTATTCAATTTCGATATCCGGATAAACCGTTTTTAATTCTTTAATATAATCTTCAATACTGGTGTTTCCGTAAATAGATGGTTCGCGTACACCTAGTAAGTTTAAGTTTGGGCCGTTAATAATTTGTATTTTCATAATATAATGTTGTAACGTTGCAATGTTATAAAAAATCTCAAATAAAAGCATGCTTTGGCCATCATATATTAAAGGATTTAAATCGTATTTAAAGCTAGAGCGGTCGTTATCTGGTAATTCTGTTGATGCCTATCTGAATGATATTGATAAACTGATCCAGTATTTTCAATCTCTAAATGAAGAACCCAAACTAACTGACATCAACATAAGTGATCTAAAATCCTTTATCTCTTGGTTGAATGAACTGGGTATGCAAGCCAGCACACAGGCGAGGGTAATATCAGGATTAAAAGCTTTCTTCGCCTACTTAATGCTCGAAGATGTAATTTCAAATGATCCTACAACATTGCTTGAAGCACCGAAACTCAGCAGAAAACTACCAGACACATTAAACATTCACGAGATTAATGAACTTATTGCGGCCATAGATGCCTCAAAGCCTGAGGGCATGCGCAATAAAGCCATTATGGAAGTGTTATACGGCTGTGGCTTGCGTGTAACAGAATTAACCGAACTACGGATCTCAAATTTGTTCCCACAGATAGAATTTATAAAAGTAATTGGAAAAGGCAATAAAGAACGTTTAGTTCCCATTGGAAGCGTAGCCTTAAAACTGCTCGATATTTACATTAAAGAAGTACGTGTGCATGCCAATATTAAGAAAGGGCACGAAGATTTCATCTTTTTAAACCGCTTTGGCGCTAAACTTTCGCGTATTTCGATTTTTAACCTGATTAAAAGTCTGGCTATATCTACCGGATTAAAGAAAACGATCAGTCCGCATACGTTAAGGCATTCCTTCGCCACGCATTTAATTGAAGGTGGTGCCGATTTACGCGCCGTACAGGAAATGCTTGGTCATTCGAGTATTACCACCACAGAAATTTATACGCACATTGATAGAGATTATTTAAGAGAGGTAATTACGCAATTTCATCCACGGGCTTAACGATAATTAAATTTAAAAATGATCAACATTACAATTCCATTTGATAAATCAATTTTCATTAAAACTAATAGACTAAAATTTAGATTAGAAATTAGGAAGAGCTATATAAAATTGCTCATCTATATTGTGCTAACAGTAGGATTAATGATTTTAATTGCCATCGATAAGGGGCCAACCTCCTCTTTTTACGGAATAGTTGGAATGATACTTTTCATATTGACTTTTAATTATATACTGAGAATCTTAAATGCGCGAACTCTTTTTTTTAGAGAAATGGATGCCCTGGGTGAAAAACACGAGAAA
Source organism: Pedobacter sp. R-06 (assembly GCF_049913135.1). Taxonomy (NCBI): domain Bacteria; kingdom Pseudomonadati; phylum Bacteroidota; class Sphingobacteriia; order Sphingobacteriales; family Sphingobacteriaceae; genus Pedobacter; species Pedobacter sp. R-06. The sequence continues at coordinate 2,646,084 of NZ_CP183977.1, forward strand.
CAGAATTTCATTTATACTTACGAATTTACTGATGATGAGTTTAATTATTTTGATAAAGAAAAAAGATATTATTTAAAATGGGAAGCATTCTCAAATTACTCAATTAGCAATGATTTTTTTATATTGTTCATTGACAACAGAATATTTCTCATGTTGCATAAGTCTAAAACAAGTGAACAGCAATTTAATGACATTATTGAATTAACTAAGTCAAAGTTAAACTTCAAAAAAGTTTAACAATTATCTTTTACCACATTAAAGTTAAATTGGAAACGTTATCTTCTGACCTCTACCCTCAGCCTTAGAGCATCTTAAATCCCTGCTCTCACCATCCTGTCTTTTCCTTGCATATCCTTCCTTAACTCAATGTCAATAAATCCTTTAGCAGCTAACATTTCAATTGTTTCATTACCTAAATATTCGTTGATTTCGAAATAAAGTTGTCCACTAGGTTTTAAGTTTGTTCTTGCAAAATCAGCAATAGCTTTATAAAATATTAAGGGGTTTTCGTCACGAACAAATAATGCTAAATGTGGTTCGTATACCAACACATTATTATGCATATCCGCTTTCTCTAAATCTCTGATATAAGGCGGATTACTTACTATAACATCAAACTTTTCTTCAGATTTGAAATTCAAAATATCTGCTTCAATAAATTTGATCTTCACATTGATCTGTTCCGCATTTTCTTTGGCTACGGCAATGGCATTAGCAGAAACATCCAATGTAGCTACTTCAGCCTTTGACAAATGTTTTTTAAGTGTGATGGGAATGCATCCAGAGCCGGTTCCAATATCAAGAATGCTGATTTTATGGTTAGTGTTAGCTGAAAACTGCGAACTGTTATCTGAAATAATCCAATCTACAAGTTCTTCTGTTTCCGGCCTCGGGATAAGCACCTGTTCGTTAACTTTAAATACACCGCCATAAAAATGGGCTTCTTCCAAAATATGTTGAATGGGTTTTCCGATTTGCAGGTCGTTAAGGATACTTAAAAGTTTCTGTATATTGATAAAGCTGATATCAGTATCTTTTTGCATGATCAGTTTAGCTGAAGATAAAGCCAAAACTTGCTCGGCCGCAATACTAAATAATGCTTTTGCTTCATTACTATCGTATAAAGGCTCAAGTTCGAGTTCGTAATGCGCCGCTAATTCTCCTATCTTCATATTTACAAAATTACTTAATTGGGATGATAACGGCTCTCTTTTGATAAGGCCATGACTCTTTTTTTACTACTTTTGCCTTAATGAGCGATGAATTTTATATAAAACGCTGTCTTGACCTTGCAGCCCTGGCTTTAGGGAATGTTAGTCCGAACCCAATGGTTGGTTGTGTTATTGTTGCAGACGGCAAAATTATTGGAGAAGGATATCATCAGGAATATGGAAAATCGCACGCCGAACCCAATGCCGTTAAAGCTGTTTTTGATAAACATGGTAATGAGGCCGAAAATCTCTTGAAACAGGCTACTGCTTATGTTAACCTAGAGCCATGTGCCCATTTTGGCAAAACACCACCCTGTGCCGATTTATTGGTAAGACATCAGCTAAAGAAAGTAGTGATTGGCAATAGAGACCCTTTTTCGGGTGTTGATGGTAAAGGCATTGAAAAACTCAGAAATGCAGGAATTGAAGTGGTGAGTGGAATTTTGGATGATGAATGCCGCTATTTCAACAGAAGGTTTTTTACCAGGATACAAAAACAAAGACCTTATATTATCTTAAAGTGGGCTGAAACTGCAAATGGTTATTTTGCAACAAAAGATGGTCACCAGAAATGGATCAGCGGAGCTTTGGCCAAACGTTTGGCACATCAATGGCGTGGTGAAGAAGATGCAATCCTGATCGGCAAGCAAACTGCCATTATGGATAATCCGCAATTGACCGCTCGGGAATGGACAGGCAAAAACCCTATCCGTTTGGTAATCGACAAGAACCTTCAAGTGCCAATAACAAACCATATCTTCAATACAGCAGCCAAAACCATTATCTTTAATGAGGTTAAAACTGATGTTATTGAAAATATCCATTATATCCAGATGGAAGATATGCACTTTTATTTAGCGCAAAAAATTGCTTTTCAGCTTTACCTGATGGATATACAATCGGTAATTATTGAGGGTGGCGCCAATATTTTAAATCAATTTTTAAATACTAACCTATGGGATGAAGCACGTATTTTTACTTCATCTACAAGTTGGGGCGATGGGATTTCTTCTCCAAACATTAATGGAATTCTGCAGGAATCAGTACAAATCGGAAATGACAAACTCTCTATCTATTTAAACGACATCAAATAAATGATCTACATTATTTTAAGCATTTGCTGTAGTGTTACCGTAGCTGTTTTATTAAAGCTGGCAAAACGGTACCAAATCAGCATTATTCAAGCCGTTACCATTAACTATTTTACTGCATTAAGCTTATGTTTTCTTTTTTTTAAGCCCGATGTTAAACTGATCACCCCTGCCGCACCATGGCCTATTTATATTGCTTTGGCTATTTTATTACCGTCGATATTTTTATTCCTTGCAGCATCTGTAAAAAACCTCGGCATTGTTAAAACCGATATTGCACAACGTTTATCGCTATTTATCCCGATACTAGCGGCTTATTTCATCTTTAAAGAAGATTTTAATAACCTGAAAATTATAGGCCTGGCGATCGGTTTTGCGGCTATTTTCTTAACTTTTCTTCGAAAATCTGATCAAAAAGAAGGTCGTAAAGGAAACCTGCTCTACCCCATTATGGTTTTCATCGGTTTTGGGGTGATCGATGTCCTTTTTAAACAAATTGCATTATATAAAGAATTACCCTATACCACCTCGCTTTTTACTGTTTTTTGCCTGGCATTTATTGTTTCATTGCTTATTGTAATTTCGATGGTAGTGGCCGGCAAAACAAAATTACAGTTGGTTAATGTAGTTTGCGGATTTATTTTAGGCTTGTTCAATTTTGGGAATATTCTTTTTTACATGAAAGCCCATAAAGCGCTGGCAGAAAATCCATCTACTGTTTTTGCGGCGATGAATTTAGGCGTAATCATAGTAGGCACTTTAATTGGTGTTATTGCCTTTAAAGAAAAGCTGAGCAAGTTAAATTACGCAGGCATCATCTTCGCTATTGCTGCTATTATTTTCATTACATTATCACAAAATGCTGTTCGATGACTCTTATAAAACTATCGAAAGTGCCTCAGAGGGTATCTTTCGAGATAAAGGAAGCAAATTTATTGCTTATGCCTATCCAATCCGTAGTGAATTAGAATTAAAGCCGATTATTAACAAACTTCGCGCAGAACATGTTAAGGCCAATCATTTTTGTTATGCATACCGCTTAACACCTGATCGATCTGTTTATAGAATGAATGATGATGGAGAACCTTCTGGTACTGCAGGCAGGCCAATCCTGAACTGTTTATTATCTGAAGACCTGACTAATATCCTAATTGTTGTGGTACGTTATTTTGGCGGTACATTACTTGGCGTGCCCGGTTTAATTAACGCATACAAAACATCTAGTATAGAAGCAATTAAAGCATCTACAGTTATTAACAAAACGGTTAACGACGTTTATGAAGCACATTTCGAATACCTGCAAATGAACGAGGTGATGAAGTTAAGTAAAGAAGAAAATTTGCAGATCTTAGGACAACAATTTGATACGGATTGTATATTGAAATTTGAAGTGAGAAAAGCACAACTCAATCAGGTTTTAAGTAAATTTGATAAAATTGAAGGTGTTAAATTAAAATACCTGCAAACGATTTAATAACCACAGATTAAAAGGGTGAACACAGATAAAATCTGTGTTGATCAGCAAAATCCACGGGCAAGATAAACCAAATATGAAAATATCCGAAAGCGACTTAATCATCAATCCTGATGGCAGCATATACCACCTAAACCTTTTACCTGGTGATATTGCCGATACTGTAATTACCGTTGGCGATCCTGACCGCGTTGGCGAGGTAAGCAAGTATTTCGACAAAATAGAATTTAAAAAAGGTAAACGCGAATTTATCACCCATACTGGTTATTTAGGCAAAAAACGTGTTACCGTACTCTCAACAGGGATTGGCACCGATAATATTGATATCGTTTTTAATGAATTAGATGCGCTGGTCAATGTTAATTTCGAAACCCGTGAAATTAAAAATGAGCTGACCACATTAAATATTATCAGAGTGGGCACCTCTGGTGCTGTTCAACCGGATATTCCAATGGGAACGATTTTAGCTTCTTCTTACGGCCTAGGGATGGATGCCTTAATGAATTATTACCTTCAAAAATTATCTGGTGATGAACAGATTTTAATGGATGATATCAAAGCACACTTTGGGCATCTTAAAAATATCAATCCTTATTTAACCGCAGCGAGTGAAACATTATTGAATACGATTGGAAAAGACATGGCGAAAGGCATAACCATTACAGCGCCTGGCTTTTACGCTCCACAGGGTAGAATTGTACGTGCTACAAACGCGGTTCCCGATTTTATTGGCTTGATTAACAGTTTTAAAAGCAATCAGCACCGCATTACCAATCTGGAAATGGAAACCGCAGGGATTTATGCACTAGCCAAAGTTTTAGGTCACAATGCAATTTCAGTAAATGCCATTTTAGCCAGTCGTGTAAATTTCGAATTTAGCAAAGAGCCAAACAAAATTGTAGAGCAAGCGATAGAAATGGTGCTTGAAAGAATTTAAATAAAAAATCTATTGAATCTAAGAGGTTTCTATCTAAGATCACTTAAGTAGCTTAAATATAAATAGCAATTGTTTATGGTCAATGATTAAATCAAAAAACCACAAACAATTGCCATTACATGTATGGTTAAACCTTACGGATATTTTCTTTTACCAATTCATTGCCTTCAGCATCTAAATACGTACAGGTCATTTCTTCCAGGTCGGTTACCCATTTCTCTACTCCCGCATCTGCAGCTTGCTTGCAAAAGGTAAAATAATCGGTTTCTCCCTGTTGATGTATTTTTAAAGCATGTGTTAACTTACCAGCAGATGGTTCATCATTTATAATCAAAGCCGGATATTCATCAGGACTGATCTGCTGTACATTATCTTCATCATCAAAATAAATCGACAAGCCATTGGATACATATACATCGTTTCGTTTAACACCCATTTCCTTAATTTCTTTAATAAACTGCGGGAAATCTGCACCAGTTTTAATTTTTGATTCTGCTGCCCGGATGTCTTCGATGGTGAACATAATTATTTGATTAGTGAAACTTTGTAAATAGTTGTTTGCGTATACAGATCCTCTGGCCTCAAAATAGTGCTCGGGAAAGTTGGAATATTAACTGCATTTGGATGATGTTGAGTTTCTACACAAAAAGCCCCGTAACTTCCATAATCTTTTCCACCTTTACCATTTTTAACATCTAAATATTTTGCAGTATACAGATGCGCTACCGGCTCTGTGGTATATACGCTTAAAACTAAACCACTTTCTTCTTCAATTGTTTTACTTGCTAACGATAAATCGCCATAGATTTTATCCAGAACGTAGGTTTGGTCGTAACCTTCTTCCTCATCCCAATCCTGACCTATCGCTTTAGATTTTGTAAAATCCATGTGTGTACCTTCAACAGGGATCAATTTGCCTGTTACAGAATAGTTACTGTCTTGCTCAAGGTAATTTGAAGCAAAAATCTGTTGTTTATGGTTTTTAATATTACCTCCGTTTGGTGCTAAATTAAAATAACCATGGTGTGTTAAATTAATTGCAGTAGCCTGGTCAGTTTCTGCTTCATAGCTTAAAATCAATTCATCATTTTCGGTAAGTTCGAAAGTTAAATCAATGATCAGGTTTCCAGGAAAATTTTCTTCGCCATCTACACTTTCATATTGTAACGTAACTGACGATTGTGGTCCATCACCAATTTCAATAACATCCCAAACTTTTTTATCAAATCCTACTATACCGCCATGTAAGGTATCGGTACCTGCATTTTGTGCCAATTGGTACGTTTCTTCATCAATGGTGAACCTGCCATTTTTAATGCGGTTTGCATAACGACCGACTACAGCACCTAAATAGGCCCCATTTGCCAGATAAGCCGGATCAAGATATTCATCAAAAGTGTCGAAGCCAAGAACGATATCCTGCTTTTCGCCTTTAGCGTTTTTAACTACAAATTTGTTAATAATCGCACCATAATTGAATATTTTCACATAAGTGCCTTTACTGTTGGTTAGTTCGATTGCGATAACTTCTTCGCCATCAATAATTTTTCCGGTAGGTATTTGCTGAACGCTCATAAATTGTAACTTAGGGCTTTTGTTTCCTAAACAAACATACTATTATTAATGCTTTTTATAAATATATTTTAGCCAAATGAACATTAACCTTGAGGAAAAATTTGCTGAGCAATACCACAAAAAAGCTGATGCCGTTTATTTTACCCCCGGGCGTGTTAACCTCATTGGCGAACACATCGATTATAATGGCGGTTTGGTTATGCCCTGTGCCATTACCCTGGGAACCTGGGTAGCTATTGCCCCAAATAATGATCATAAATTCAGGTTTAAAAGCTTAAACTTTGAAGTTCAAACCGTAGTTGAAAGTAACATCGCAAACGATAAAGACGGCGGCTTATGGACCAATTACCCTATTGGTGTAATTAACGAATTTATTAAAGATGGAAAAGAAATTAATGGAGTGGATTTTCTGTTCTATGGAAACATCCCAATAGGATCAGGACTCTCCTCTTCAGCTTCTATAGAAATCGCAACTGCTTATGCTTTAAATACTTATTTTAACCTCGGTTATGATCAACTAGAACTGGTTAAAATTGCCAAACGTGTTGAGAATGATTTTATAGGCTTAAATTCTGGTATTATGGATCAGTTTGCAGTGGCTTTTGGCGAAAAAAACAAAGCCATTGTTTTAGACTGCGAGAGCTTAAAATACAAAATGGTTGATGTTAACCTGGACAAGTATGTATTGGCCATCATCAATACCAATAAACCAAGAGAATTAGCAGATTCTAAATACAACGAGCGTGTAGCAGAATGCCAAACTGCCCTGAAATTGCTGAACCAAGAAATAACACTTCATTATCTTTGCGAATTAACTGCTGAGAAATTTGCTTTGCATAGCCATTTAATAACTGATGAAATTATTTTAAACCGCGCAGCACATGTGGTTAAAGAAAATGATCGGGTTCATTTGGCTGCTAAAGCGTTAAACAGCGGAAACCTTGAAGAATTTGGCCGCTTGATGTACGCCTCGCACGAGTCATTAAGAACACTATATGAAGTAAGTGGAAAAGAGTTGGATACAGTAGTAGATTTCTGCGCAGATTATGAGCATGTTATAGGTGCCCGTATGACTGGTGCCGGATTTGGCGGATGTGCGATAGCTTTGTTAGAGAAAGGCTTTGAAGAAGATTTCGCAAAACAACTGACAAATGATTACGTAGATAAAATTGGCTACCCTGCCGCAATTTACATTAGCGAAATTGGCAATGGCCCACATTTAACAACAGATACTGATAGATAAGCACAGTCCAAAATTATATCCAATCGGTGTAATCCCCAAGTCTGCGTAATCAATTAAAATAATGAGAAAATTAAAATTAGACGAGCTTAATCGGCCAGATATTGAAGAATTTAAAGCACAGGAAAAATTACCTGTTGTGGTGGTGTTGGATAATGTGCGTAGTATGCACAACGTAGGTTCTATATTCCGCACAGCCGACGGATTTGCATTAGAAAAAGTTATCCTTTGTGGTATAACGGCTCAACCACCGCACCGCGAAATTGAGAAAACAGCCCTAGGTGCTACGCAATCTGTTGATTGGATTCATTATACCGATACTGTACAGGCTGTTGATACTTTAAGGGCCTTAGGTTATGAGATCATTGCAATAGAACAAGCCGAAAACAGTACCATGCTGAACACTTTCCAACCCGATCATGGTAAAAAATATGCACTCATTTTTGGGAACGAGGTTGATGGTGTGAGCGATGAAGTGATGGCAAAAATTGATGAATGTATCGAAATTCCGCAATTTGGAACCAAACATTCCTTTAACATCGTAATCTCTGCCGGTATTGTTTTTTGGGATTTCTTCGCTAAATTGAGGCTGTAAGTGCGATTATGGAAAATTTATTATTAAAAAAACTTCAGGTTAAACCTAATAACACCGTTAGGGTAATAAATGCGCCCCAAGATGCAGTTGCTATTTTTGGTGAGGTCGATCCATATATCGCTATAAAATATACTGAAGAAGTTTATTTTAATGTATTAATCACTTTTACCACAAACATAGATCAACTTAACCAGCAAATTGAAAGTAATATTTGCCACATTGATGCAAAAACCATTTTTTGGGTATTCTATCCTAAAAAATCTTCAAAAATCAAATCTGATCTTGATCTGATGAAAAGCTGGCAAGAGCTTAAAAAGTTTGGCTTAACACCCTGTGCTTCTGTTGCAGTAAATGAAACCTGGACTGCCCTGCGCTTAAAATTCATTACCGAGGTAAAGCCATCAGGCATGAGAAACGATCATATTAAGGCAAACGAATTTGGCGAATATATAGATCCAGTAAATAAAATAGTTAAACTCCCCGAAGATTTAAAAACCCTTTTAGAAAGCCATCCTAAAGCATTAGACTACTTTAACCAACTCGCTTACTCCCACAGGAAAGAATACGTACTTTGGCTTTTATCTGCAAAACAGGAAAAGACGCGTACAAACAGGCTCGAAAAAACACTGGAGATGTTATTGAACAATAAGAAAAATCCGTCAGACAAGTAGATTTTAAACTACTTATCAAAGGTGCTTTTTTAACTTTTGTATAGAATACTATACAAAAAAGGATATGATTTCAGTTGCATGGTAACATTTTTGTGAAATTAATTTACCCTCCTAATCTTCTGATAACATGCTATTTGTAAGAAAAACAATGCTTTTGGCAGGGTTTTTTCTTAGTCCATGCAAAACAGTATGATATAAAAACTGTTAAGAGACTAATATTTACAAAATAGAAAAACATGAATACAAGAATTACTAAATCAACAATGTTGATTGCTTTATTAGGTTTATCATCACAATTGTTTGCACAGGAAACGCCAACCACCACTACAACTGGTTCTAGGTTTGGAGAAAAATCTTTCCGTACCTGGAGCGTAGGTGTACATGGAGGCATACTTTCTCCTAATACTATCTTTGGTTCAGGAAGTGTTAGGGCAAAAGAATTTAAAAGTATCGGTTACGGAGTGAATGTTAGAAAGCAAATTTTACCGTCTTTAGGTTTGCAGGCTGATTTTTTAAGAGGTGATATCAAATCGACAAACGGAACTACTGATTTTCAACAAAGCGTTGAATGGTCTGGCGCATTAACCGCTGTTTTTAATGTTGCCAATATCAACATTAATCAAGAAAATGCCGTTTTAATTCCTTACTTAAAAGGTGGTGCTGGTTATATGTCGTCCGATTACAGTACAAGTGGTGCTGTAGTAAGCGAAAGCAATAACAGAGAAGGCTGGTTCATTCCAGTAGGTGCCGGTGTTAAACTAGGTGTTGCAAAAGGAATCAATATTGATTTAGGTTATGATGTTAATTTTATTAAATCTCCAGAATCTTTACCGAAAAGCAGATTCGCTTATGCACACGCAGGTGTAGAGTTTGCATTGGGTAGCAAAGATAAACCTCAGTTACAAAACTACAGTTCGTTAGCTAACTTACGTAAAGAAAGTGCTGAAGAAAGTGCAGAATTAAGAAGAGCATTATCAACCGCTGAGCAAAATGCACAACGCGATAGAGAGCAATATGCTAAAGATTTAGGCGATGATGATAATGATGGTGTAGCAAACAAATTCGACAAATGTCCTGGTACTGCATCAGGAACTGTTGTTGATGGTTCTGGCTGTCCAATCAAAGTTCAACGCGAAATCATTAAAGAAACTAAAGTAATTACTGAGGCCGATCGTAAAGTGGTTAGAGATGCGATTTCTAACTTAGAGTTCGATTTAGGTAAATCAACTATCCGTTCTAAATCGTATGCCACTTTAAACCGTGTTGCGGGCTTATTGGTGGAGAAAAACTTTAGCCTAAAATTAGCTGGTCATACTGATAACACTGGTGGTAGAGAATTAAACTTACGTTTATCTAAAGATAGAGCAGAATCCGTAAAAGCTTATTTAGTATCTCAAGGTGCAAATGCATCAAGAATTGAAGCTACAGGTTACGGACCTGACCAACCAATTGCAACAAATAAAACAGCAGCTGGCCGTCAACAAAACCGTCGTGTAGAGTTTACTTTATACTAATGGTAAATAGGTAAATAAAGGTTAACAAAAAAGCTCCCCAGATTAATTTCTGGGGAGCTTTTTTATATATTAAAATCGTCATCCGGAACTTGTTTCAGGATCTTTATTGGCAGAATGCCCCTGAAATAAATTTACTTCGTAGCTTTACAGGTCAGGGTGACGCCCCTTGTTAAGACAATCCCTTTTTATTCTTATAAGTCATTTTGGCCTTAGTGCCTGCGCTATAATTATAGTTTTTCAGGTTACTGGCTTTCTTTTCGTGAAAAGCAGCACCACGTTCTGAAGTTTCATCCTCTTCGGCACCTTTCTTTTTCTTTGGTTTCGCAGCAGCATCAACTACTTTTAAGTCTTCAGGTAATTCCATTACCTCTAGTTTCTGACCGATGGCCTGTTCTATTTTTTTCACCTCAATCAATTCGATATCGGTAGAAAAAGTAATTGCCACAACATCTTCATCACCATGTTTAACAATGCGCTGAATTAACGTTTCTTTCTGCTCTGGCAATTCAAAATGCAAGATAAAAGGAATTCCCTCAATATTAAGTTCGCCTAAATTCTCATTGGCAACAATTAAAACCCTTGCCTCTGGGTTGTCTTTAAAGTCTTCAATATCATCATAGCCTTTATCATCAAAAAACAGCGAGCGATAGATACTGATCTCACCTTCTTTATACTGATTAAAGTTTTTATAAACTGTTTGTGCAGTTAAACGTGTATTTACAAAAACCACAACTTTATCAAAAACTTCAGCATCGTTTAATAATAAGGTTAACAGGTTAAGCTTTGTTCTGAAATTAGGTACCTGATAAAGCATCTGTTGATAAACTTCTGCCTGCTTTTCGCCTATTTCATCTACTTCGATGGTTGTGGTAGAATCTTTCATGAAAGGCGAAATCATATGGTTCAATTTCTCGTGCATTACCTCGGTAAACACCACATGTTGAGATTTATAAGCACTGTTGGCCAATTCTACAACTGGTAACTGCAAGCCTTTTTTCACAATAAGTTCTGCATTATCTACAATAAACAACTGTATTTTATTGGTATTTAATGCTAGTTTTAAATATAAAGCACGAGCCCTATCGGGTACCGCAACAATAATATCAACTCCATCCGTTATCTCATTCATTTGTGTATCAACAGCGCCACGGCTATCGATTCCCAAAATCCTGAAGGTATTGTTACGGTTCAATAATTTAAATTGCTCCAAAACATGATCAACATGTTCTGCATCTGGCACTAAAATTAAAGCCCTTGGTGCTTCCTCAAAAGCGTACTTCAACTTCATTAAAGTAGCTAAAACATAAGTTGTTGTTTTTCCCGAACCCTCCGGTCCCACCGCTATAACATCTTGTCCACCTAAAATTCGCGACATTGTTCTGGCTTGGATTTCTTTTGGAGTTAAAAATCCTGCATCAGTCATGGCCGCTACAAGTGGTTTGCTAAGTTTTAATTTATCTAAAGACACAATTACTATTTTAATGTTTGAACTGCAAATATCCTTAAAATAATTAGCTTTTCTGAAATTGAATTTAAAGGCCTGGAAATGAATGATGCAAGTTCATGTCTGCTATAGTTCTACTATCTACTATTGACTGAATAAAATCGGATCTGTTTTTATTCAGTTTATTTAGTCCAGACCAGTATCTCCAATAAAACAGCGGGTCGTTTAAAAATTATTTTACTGAAAATGAAACAGTTGTAATATTTTTCAAAATAAAAACTACTAAATCTATAGATATTATATACTTATTTATATATTTGCTCAACATTAATCATTAACAAAAAATATGTTGAACAATTAAAACGCTAAAATCATGTCCATTTATTTTCAATACCCAGCTATAGATGAATATCCGAAACTCATTTATCCGTTACAAACAGAAACAGATGAGCCAGCGTTTGTAAAGGATGAAGATAGCTTAAATAAAGAACAGATTCTAGAATTAAGAGATTATTTATCACTAAAGCAATTATAAAAACAGGGCCAGTTGACCGATTGGAAGGTTGGAGTTTCATAAACTCCCTACAATGGTTCGAATCCATTACTAGGCCGCAAAGTGTATCTCATAGCACTTTATCCTGATTCTGCTCAATCAGGCAAGATTTGGTTATCTTATATTTGTTTTGTTGTTAGCAAAGGCTATCCGCGATGGGTAGCCTTTACCTTTTAACCCGTAAATAGCCGCCCCCATCAGGTCGCCAAATCTTATTTTTAGACGCTTAGAAGCGCAGTTTCTGTGCTTATGGTAAAGGGTTGGTCCTGCTGTACACTCCAATCTTTTTGGGAAAATTCTAAAATACAATATAACGGAACCAAAAAGTATTTCCGTTTCCATCAGGGCTATTGAGCAGATGTAGTGAAACGATACAAGAAAAGTTATATTGCTATTAGCAAGCCAATTGTTATTAGATAATTTGTAAGCGCCAAGGTTAAGTGCAATGCATTTCTTAATGCCCTTAACTTCTTAATGATGAAAAAACATATTTTTCGTGCGTTCTATAAAAGATGGTTAAAAATATTTTATTCAAAATTCTCAAAACTTTTTATTTCATTCTGGGTTATTTATATAATTCACATTATACTAATCTTTTACAGATTAATTTGTTTGGTTTAAAAAAGGGATTTATGGATATAAATCCCTTTTCTTTTATGCGAATATTTTAAATCCTATATTAGCCCAATCAACATCACACCCATATTTTAGATGAATAGAAAACATTTCCTTTCTTCGTTTATTGCGACTGCAGCTGTACTTCCTGCTTTAAAAACACTCGCCAATACCGTTGAAAACGAAAGTTCATCATTTAAGATCCCTCCTTATTTAAAACCTGGCGATACCATCGGGATTACAAGTCCTGCAGGATATATTACACAAGAACAAATCCAGCCTTCAGTTTTACAGATGCAAAGCTGGGGATTTACCATAAAAGTTGGCGATACCATTGGCAAACGTGATTTTACCTATGGCGGAACAGATGAGGAGAGACTAGCTGATTTTCAGCAATTGCTCGATGATCCAACAATTAAAGCTATTATGTGTGCCCGCGGTGGTTATGGTTTTGTACGGATAATCGATAAATTAGATTTCTCTTTGTTTAAAAGAAATCCAAAATGGATTATTGGCTTTAGTGATATTACCGTTTTACATTGCCATTTGGCCAAAAATTATGGCATTGCCTCTATCCACTCCAAAATGTGCAATAGTTTTCCTGATGATTGGAGTAAAGCCGAACCTATACAGATTGAAACGATTTTATCTGTAAAAAATGCTTTAATTGGTGAGCAAATGGGTTACACCGCTCCTCCTGATATGAATAACCGGCAAGGAAAAGTTGATGGTATTTTAGTGGGCGGAAACCTGAGTATTATCGAAACTTTGGCAGGTAGCGATTCGGATTTAGATACAAAAGGTAAAATCCTTTTTATTGAAGATACTGGCGAATACCTTTATAGTATTGACAGAATGTTGTGGAACCTAAAACGCAGCGGCAAACTAAAAAACCTGAAGGGATTAATTGTTGGTGGCTTTAAAGTTAAACCTGATGATATTGGCGAAGAATTCGGCAAAACCATTTATGATATTGTTTTAGAAAAAGTAAAGGAATACGATTACCCGGTAGCTTTCGATTTCCCCGTGGGGCACCAACGAAATAATTTCGCCCTAAAATGCGGTGTTAACCATACATTTATTGTTAACGAAACGGGTTCGGTGTTACGAACGGTTTAGCCTAATTTACCATTCGTATTTTCGTCACCTCGACTGGAACGTAGTGGAATGGAGAGATCTACCTCGATAGATTTCTAGGCTGCGTTGCACCTGATAGCTATCGGGTCCGCTCGAAATGACGAGCTTTATCATGGTCAAAATAACATACAAGCCTACTCTTTCTGTTAAAACTCAAAACTGACTAATCTCAAAGTTTTAACCTTTCGTCGCAGCATTTTCTGCATTGGTCTCAATTGTTAAAATGCGGTATTAACCGGATATATTTTTGTGTTCAATAGTTCTATAGACACCAAATTTATTCGCCATGCGCAGATACATCAAATATATTGTCGTACTCATTTTGCTTGTAGCGCCTTATGCAATCAGAGCTCAGGATATCCCACAGGTTTGGGATCTAAAAACGGCTATCGAGTATGCCAAAGAAAAAAATATCAGCATCAATACCTTAAAGCTGAGTTCTCAAACGGCTGAGCAAAATTTAATTGCTTCAAAAGCCGCTGTACTCCCAAATTTATCGGGCAATGTTTCACAAGCCATTACCAATTATAAATCGGGTTTACAAAACACCAGTGGTTTTGGCTTAAGTTCAGACATGACACTTTACAATGGAAGTTATTTAAAAAATGACATCAAGACTAAAGAACTCAGCTTGCAGACTGCAAATCTATCGGTAGAAGCGGCAAAAAACGATATTACCATCTCCATCACCCAGGCTTATCTGAATATTTTATTGGCCAGAGAAAATATCACCTATTTAAAAGATCTGTTGACTACCAGCGAGGCTCAGGTTAAACAATCAGAACAACAATATAAGTTTGGAACCATTGCCAAAAAAGATTTGTTGCAGTTACAGGCCATTTACGCCAATGATAAATATACTTTGGTTACTGCACAAAATACTTTACAGCAAAATATTTTAACCTTAAAACAACTGTTGCAATTGCCTACATCTACTCCTTTTGAAGTAAGTACAACAGATACCGTTGCCGTAGCCCCGGCATTGGATAATTTAGCTTCGGCACAAGATCAGGCACTGCGTACCCGTCCGGAAATTAAAAGTGGAGAATTAAATATACAGCTTCAAACCACCGAACTCGCGAAAGCAAAATCAACCTTACGTCCAACGCTTAGTTTAGGGGGATCACTGAATACAGGCTACAACAATAATAATATCGGTGGTTACGGCTATCAGTTAAACAATAGTTTTTATCAAAACTTAGGTTTAACACTCTCAATTCCGATTTTTGATAGAAAAGTCACCAAAACAAATGTTGCCAAGGCTAACATTGGTATTGAGCAGGCCCGCTTATCACTTTTAGACGCCAAAACAACACTGACTCAAAATGTAGAACGTGCTTACATTAACGTGCAAAATGCAAACAGCCAGTATGCCGCAGCACAAGAGCAGTTTAACTATACCCGCGAGGCTCTACGCATTTCGAATGCAGCATTAAAAGAAGGTACTAACAACATTGTAGAAAACCTTCAACAGAAAAATTTATATGTACAGGCTTTACAGGCCTTTGTTCAGGCTAAATATACAGCAAGCCTTTATACCAAGATCTATAATTTTTACACAGGAGTTCCTATTACTAATTAAAATACATGATGATGGCCACCGCCTAGTCTACTTAATATCTGGATCATGAAAAAGAAAACAATATTTATTATCATCGGTATCGCAGTTGCATTATTCGCAATTTGGTACCTCGCTTTGCGCAAAAAAGAACAGGTGGTTGTTCTCGAAACCGAAAAACCTAAAATGGGTTATATTTCCGAAAATGTTACGGCAACAGGAAAGGTGCAACCGGTTGATACAGTGGCTGTAGGTACTCAGGTATCAGGGACAATCAAAACGCTATATGCAGATTTTAACTCGAAGGTTAAAAAAGGACAGCTATTGGCCGAACTTGATAAAACTTTATTTGAGGCTACCGTAAATCAATATCAGGCCAATTTGGTCAGTGCTCAGAGCGCTTTGGTTTATCAACAGGGCAATTTCAGCCGTCAAAGTAATTTGTATAAAGTTGGCGCGGTAAGTAAAGCTGATTACGACAACGCGTTGTATACTTACAATGCTTCAAAAGCATCGGTTAACAGCATTAAGGCTCAACTTGCATCTGCTCAAAAGAATCTATCACTGGCCAGTATTTATTCTCCGATTGACGGAACCGTACTCTCTAGAAGTGTAAGCGAAGGAACAACCGTGGCGGCAAGCTTTAGTACACCAACCATCTTCAGTATTGCAAAAGACTTGACCAAAATGCAAGTAGAAGCCTCTGTAGATGAGGCAGATGTGGGCGACATCTCGAAAGGTGAAAGGGCAACATTTACCGTTGACGCCTTTTTAAACGATACTTTTAAAGGTACCATACAAGAAATCAGATTGAGTCCATCCATTTCATCAAATGTGGTTACCTATAAAACCATCATTAATACTTCAAATGATGCGAACAAGTTAAAACCCGGTATGACGGCAAACATTACCATCTTCACCAAAGAAGTTAACAATGCTTTGCTTATTCCTACAAAAGCTATAAAATTTGCTCCAGATTCAACTTTGGCTGGTAAATATCAAATGAGCTGGGTTAATCCCAACAGGAAACCAGCCGGAGCAGACGAAGCATATGTTTGGGTGCAAAAAAATTCAAAAGAACTAATACAAAAAAAGATTAAAACCGGCATAAACGACAATACTCATGTTGAAGTTTTATCAGGGCTAGCAGCAGCTGATGTAGTAGTTACAGGTTCACAGAGCATGGGTAAAAGTCAGGCGGCAGCACAAGGCCAATCTAGTCCTTTTATGCCAAAACGCCCAGGCGGTAATAGAAGAAGATAATGGAACAGAAGATATTAGATATACACGATTTAAAACGTGAGTTTGTAATGGGCGATCAAACCGTCAGGGCTTTGAAAGGCATCACTTTCGATATCAAAGCGGGTGAGTTTGTAACCATTATGGGCAGTAGTGGCTCGGGTAAAACTACGCTTTTAAATATATTGGGCTGTTTAGATAAACCCACAGAAGGCAGTTATCTACTTGATGGTGTAGATGTTAAAAGTTTAAATCGCGATGAACTGGCGGGTTTGCGGAATACCAAGATCGGCTTTGTTTTCCAGGCTTATAACCTGTTGCCCAGAACATCGGCACTGGAAAATGTGGAACTACCCTTATTTTATAATAAAACCATCACGGCTGAAGAACGTAAAGAAAGGGCCATAAAATCGCTCGAATCGGTAAAACTTGCCGAGCGTTTTGATCATACCCCCAGTCAGCTTTCTGGCGGTCAGCAGCAGCGTGTAGCCATTGCCAGGGCGCTGGTTAATCACCCTGTGATGATTTTGGCCGATGAGGCTACAGGAAACCTGGATACCCGTACCTCTTATGAGATTATGGCTTTGATGCAGGAACTGAATGCAGAAGGAAAAACCATTGTTTTTGTAACACATGAGCCTGATATTGCTGCTTTTAGTACCAGAACAATTATGCTTAGAGACGGGAAAATCCAAAAGGACAGCATTAACCAAAATCAACGTTCGGCCAAAGAGGCACTTGCCAATTTACCAGAATCTGATGATTATTAATTTGAGAAGATCATGAGCATTATAAATTTATTAAAGATTGCCTTTAGGGCATTAAAAAGAAATAAGCTACGTGCTTTTTTAACCATGCTCGGTATCATTATCGGGGTGGCTGCGGTAATTGCCATGATGGCCATTGGTGAGGGTTCGAAACAAAGTATTAGGTCTTCATTATCAGGAATGGGCTCCAACATGATTACTATTATGCCCCAAAGCAATGAACCTGGTGGTGTGCGGTTGCAGGGAAGCAACATCCAAACCTTAAAACTAGAAGATATTACCGCTATTAAAAAGTTCCAATCCAAAAATATAAACGGTTTATCGCCTGTGGTTTCCACTAACGGACAGGCCATTAAAGGTGGTTATAACTGGCCAACTACCATTACTGGGGTGAGTCCAGATTATTTGAACATCCGCCAATTAAAACTTCAGGATGGTATTCTTTTCTCTGAAAATGATGTAAAAAGCTTTGCAAAAGTTTGTCTTTTAGGTAAAACAGTGATCGATAATCTATTTCCTGATGGAAGTAATCCAATCGGCCAGATTATACGTTTTAAAAATATTCCTTTCCAGGTAATCGGTGTTTTAGTGCCTAAAGGACAAAGTAATTTCGGACAGGATCAGGACGATATTATCCTCGCCCCTTACACTACTGTACAAAAAAGGATTACCGCAACCAATTATCTACAGAGTATTTATGCTTCCGCAACTACTGAGGCTTCGAGCGCGGCTGCCACAACCGAAATATCGGAAGCTATAAGAGAAAGCCATAGGTTAACTGCGGCAGAAACAGATGATTTCCAGGTACGTACACAGGCCGAATTAATCAGCACCATCAGTTCTACCAGCAGTATGCTAACTGTTCTTTTAACCGCTATTGCAGGCATTTCACTCTTTATTGGTGGTATTGGGATTATGAATATTATGTATGTTTCGGTTACCGAGCGTACCCGCGAAATCGGTCTGCGTATGTCTATCGGTGCCCGTGGACAAGATGTTTTGATGCAATTTTTAATAGAGGCCATTTTAATCAGCATTACTGGCGGAATTATCGGGGTAGTTTTGGGTGTAAGTTCAGCGTACCTTATCTCCTATTTCTTAAACTGGCCAATTTTAATTGCTGAATCTTCAATCATTATTTCCTTTGTTGTATGTGCCATTACAGGTGTTTTCTTCGGCTATTATCCAGCCAAAAAAGCATCTAATTTAGATCCGATCGATGCATTAAGATACGAGTAGCATTAAGTATCCAAACAAAAGTGTTCACATTCCTGCCCCGGCGGGGAACTTAAAACATTTCGCATTTACCTTGAAATAAATCCGATAACTATCGGATCAGCATGACGAAACACATTAAAAAACATAATAACTTAGCGATGCAAAGCGCCAAAGAAAAAATAATGATGATTAATTTCTCCAAAAAGTGGGTAAAAATTACCCTACACATTCTGGTATGGGTGGTTTTGATTACTTTGCCCTACATTATTAATATTAACCGAAGTCGTCCTCCTCACCCAATAAGCAGTTACGACGAAAACCAGTTCCTGCGATTAAATTTCATCAGTTACTTTTACTGGATTGCCATATTTTATTTAAACAATAAAGTTTTGATTCCATCATTTTTCTATCAAAAGAAATATCTGTGGTACGGCTTATCATTTATTGGCTGTTTACTCTTGGCGATTACCATTCACTCCATATTATTCAGAATTTTACTGCCCAATTTTGATTTCAACCTAGGCAGAACGCTTTGGTTTAACACACCAACTTTTTTATTAACCATTGCCGCCAGTACCGCTTTTACCATGATCTCAGACCGGATCAGTGAAGAAAAAAGAGCTTTGCAGCGCGAACAGGAGAACATGAAAACCGAACTTTCGTTTTTACGGTCACAGATCAGTCCACACTTCATTTTTAATGTTTTAAACAACATTGTGGCACTGGTAAGACTAAAAAGCAATGAATTGGAGCCAACAGTAATGAAATTATCTGGTTTGATGCAATATATGTTATATGAAACCGACGAAGAAAAGGTCTCCATTAAAACTGAAACCGAATACCTGCAGGCTTATATTGATCTGCAAAAACAGCGTTTTGGCAAAAAAGCAGCTATTGAAACAAATATTGATATTGAAAGTGAGTTTGATGAAATAGAACCCATGTTATTGATTCCTTTTATCGAAAATGCTTTTAAACACGGGGTTGGGATGATCGAAAACCCAAAAATACTTGTCGATTTAAAAACAGAAGATGAACTTTTGACGTTTACTGTTCGAAATAAATTTAGCGAAGATGAGAATGAGGTAAAAGATGCCGCATCTGGCATTGGTCTTGCGAATGTAAGCAGGCGCTTAAACTTATTATACGGTAAAGATCATCAATTGGAAATAGAAAAAAAAGATGGCTGGTTTAATGTGAGCCTCACTTTAAAATTAACGGTATGATAAAATGTTTAGCCATTGATGATGAGCCCTTAGCCCTGCAATTACTGGCTGATAACATTAGCCGGATTCCATTTTTAGAACTGGTGACCAGTTGCGATGATGCTTTTGCTGCCAATAAAATTATGCAGGAACAATCGATAGACCTCATTTTTATCGACATCCAGATGCCCGGTATTACGGGTTTACAATTTATCCAGAGTTTGGTTAAAAAGCCAATGGTAATTATTGTAACTGCCTATAAACAATATGCTTTAGATGGTTTTGCACTCGATGTAGTAGATTATTTAATGAAACCAGTATCGCTCGATCGTTTTATGAAAGCATGTAATAAAGCCAAAGATCTTTACGAACTCAGACAGTCCGCAGAACATAACAACCTACCCAAACAAGATTATATGTTTGTAAATGTGGGCTACAGCTTGATGAAGATCAATTATAATGAGATTACTTACGTAGAAGGACTCAAAGATTATATCCAGATCCATACCTCAACAAGTCCAAAAGCCGCGGTGGTGCGTATGAGTATGAAAAGTTTAGAAGAACAACTGCCCGCTTATTTTGAGAGGATCCACAAATCATTTATCGTAAATATCAACAAAATAACATCCATTAGAAAAAATGCTTTATTTATAGCGGATAAGGAGTTACCTGTAAGCGATAGCTACAAACAGGTAATTGAAAAGTTGATAAAATAAAAAGCATTTATCATGTATATTGTACGCCTTTAGCACCTTACATGAACTATATTTTATTCGGCATTGCAGCCATAATACTTTTAATGTTATTTGCTCTTTTTGATGCGAGAAAAAAGAAAAAGCAGATTTTAAAAGACCTTAAAGACAGCTGGGGAAAAGAAAAGACAGAACCTATCAATTTCGATAAGGCAAGCTGGTATTCAACCTATGTGAAGGAAAAGGTATTTCATACACTTTCTCACCAAACCATGGCTGATATCGATTTCGATCAGTTATTTGCGAAGATAGATCGTACCACAAGTAAAATTGGCCAACAATTCCTCTATAATAAACTTGCAAAACCCACTGGCAGACTAGAGGAGCTTGAAAAGCTAAAAGAGCAGACCGATTTTTTTATCACACACCAAGAAATCAGGATAAAAGTCCAAACCGAACTTATAAAATTAAACAGTAACGAAAGTTACTCAGTGGTACTATTGTTAAATGATAAGTTGGTAGAAAAGCCATCCTGGTTTAAATGGCTTTCTATAGATCTGCTCATTTTAGCAATTTTATTGATTTTATCCATAAAAGTTTCAGTCTGTTTAATACTAGCACTTCTACTGATTACGTTTAATGCCACTTATTTAAACTATTGGAATAAAAAACATTTACTTATTTTCACCAAATCACTCTCGCAGCTAAATATTTTGATTAATGTTTCGAGAAAACTGGTAAAAGAAAAAATGCCATTTGAGGCTGATAAAATAAAAGATGCTATTCCGATGTTCAGGAGATTTCAGCGAAGAATCGGCATTCTTTATCAGGATTTCAGTCAAAATAATCAAGGCGATTTAAGTCAGGTGCCACTTTACCTGTTCGAGATCATTAAAGCAATTTTCTTGATCGAAATCTTTACTTTTTTCAAGTTGATCAAGCTCATAGAAAACAATCAGAATGATATTTTAAACCTTTACCAATACGTTGGATCGATAGATATAGCAATAGCTATAGCCTCATTAAAGGAAAGTGAACAGATCTGCGAACCCCAATTTACAGAACCGCATAAAGGAATTGAAATTAAAGGCATTAGGCATCCCCTGATTAAAAACTGTATCGAAAATGAAGTGAAATTAGATCAGAAAAGCATGTTGATTACTGGTTCAAATATGTCTGGCAAATCAACTTTTCTGCGTAGTGTTGCTATCAATTCATTATTGGCTCAAACCATTTATATTTGTTTTGCAGAATTTTATAGTGCACCATTTTTCAAGTTGCACACTTCAATAAGAATCGACGATAACTTATTTCAGGGTAAAAGCTATTTTTTAGAGGAAGTTGATGTAATGTCTACACTGATTGAAGCAGTTAAAAATCCTGATCAGAATCTTTTTATTCTGGACGAAGTATTTAAAGGTACCAATACGATAGAAAGGATTGCTGCAGCCAAGGCCATATTATCACATTTAAACCGTGAGCAAAATTTAACTTTTGTGGCTACGCATGATATCGAATTATCTAATATGCTTGCAGAAGCGTATGAACTTTATCATTTTACCGAAACAATAACCGATAATGAGCTTATTTTTGATCATAAATTAAAAGAAGGGCCGCTTAAAACAAAAAATGCCATCAAAATTCTAGAAATATCTAACTATCCAAAGGAAATTATTCATGAAGCATTGCAGATTAGTAAGGATTTGAGTTCTTAAAATCCATTATATTCTGAACCTAGTGAAGCACCTATAACTACCTATTGGGCATCGAAACGGTCTTATACGTGTAAAAGCCTTTGTTTATAAACCTTATTGGAGTGTAAAGCCCGTAAACCCGATCCTTCATCGGGTGCGGACTTGTAACGGAAAGAAGGACTGAATTATCCGATGGAATACTGACTTGATTTTCTAATCGCCTAAAATTTCTACTAATAGATCTCTCCACTACGTTGCACTACAGTCGAGATGACGGTTCCCGATAGATCAATCCTCTAAACCGTCTTCACCTCGTCTTCGCTATAATCCTTGATATCAGTAATATATCCATTTATCAAAAGGAAATCGAATAAAGGTTTTGCCTCTGGCGTAACTGGCATATTTGCCGTAGTAATTACCTCATTGGTCTTTTTGTCTAGGAAAGGATAAGCAAATAACCGCACATTGGTGTTGAACATATCGTTCACATAGCTTAATAACTGACCTGAATAATTATCTCCGGTAAAATTTTTAGAGTTGAATACAAATTTTAAGTTATTGATGTTTGTTGCCAAACCAACACTTTTAGGTTTGCACCTTGCCAAATATTTCGCCAGGCGGTTGTGGCGGGTAAAGTTAGATACGATCACGATGTTACCCGTATCGCACATTTCCTGTGCTCTTTTAGCCACTGTTTCCAGGTCGATATCATCAGGAGTTTCTTGCCCATCCGTTAAAACATTGGTTAACAAAACCTCAATCATTACTGCCAGGTTCCCCTCTTCTACCTTGTTTGTACGTTTGAACTGATCGGTAGCTTTATTAAAAAGGTTAAAGTTAGGCAACGATTTCTGACCATATTTGGTCCTTAAAATCATGATATCCTTTTTGTACAAAAGATCTTTGGCCTGGCGGGGGTGCGCATCTGCATCGAAAATTGCTGCTGCCGAGAAATCCTTCATAATCATATACAGATTAAGCAAGATATTGTCTACACCTGGAAAAGCCGGCCCTTTTACCGAAATCAGATCGATTTCTACAGATCCGATGGTTAAGTTATCAGCTAAAGATTCTACCATCAATTTTGGGTCTTGATAATGGTAAAATGCTGCATAAAGTAGGTTAACGCCAATTATCCCTAAAACACGCTGTTGCATATTTACGTCTGTATCCAACAAACGTACGTGGAAAAATATTTCGTTTGGTAAACCACCTGGCTCGTTCTGGAAACGAAGACCAACCCAGCCATGAGGCTCGTTGGTACGTTTATAATTCAGGGTAGTAACAGTATCAGCAAAGGCGAAAAAAGTACGACTTTCGTATTTTTCACCCGACAAACGTTCATTAAGTAAACCGAATTCGTGATCAAGCATCTGCAAAAGGCGGTTCTGACTTACATAACGGCCATTGGTTTCTGCTCCATAAATAGCATCGCTAAAAGTCATGTCGTAAGCCGACATCGTTTTGGCAACTGTTCCAGATGCTGCACCAGCATTAAAAAAGTTTCTCGAAACTTCCTGTCCCGCTCCTATCTCGGCAAAGGTGCCGTAAATTCGTGGGTCAAGGTTTATTTTAAGTGCTTTACGCTTTGTATCCAGAATTTCTCTCTCCATGCCGCAAAAGTACGAAAATGGTTCATTAGTTCAATTGTAAATTGGTTTCATTGTCTAATTTCCATGAATAAAACTGATCACAAATGAACTAATGACCAATGCACCAAGGCACTAAACAAAATAAGGTTAATGCCATCCAGCATTAACCTTATAAAACCTAAACTTAAACTATTATGAAACCTGCATCAATCATCAATTTCATCTATATCCATTCCACTTGATGCAAGCTTCATAACTTTGAAAAAACTAAACTATTATGAAAAACCCTCTCTCGAGAATATCTTTATTACGATACTACAATTTCTTTGTGTTGTAATTTAGCATCGTCTTTTTTACTGATATTGATCGATAAAATACCGTCTTTGTATTCAGCAGTAATATTATCGCCATCGGCACTATCTGGTAAATTAAATGATCTTGCAAATGAGCTATAATCAAATTCTTTACGTGTAAAATCTTTAGCTACCTGGGTTTCGTCTTTTTTAACTTCTGCCCAAACAGAAAGTGTGTCTTTTTTTAAATTGATCTGAAAATCTTCTTTCTTTAAACCTGGAGCAGCCAGCTCGATTACATACGCAGCTTCATTTTCGTAAATGTTCACATTTGGCGATTTATCAACCATTTTGTTTTTAGTTACTGCATCGCTAAACAATGAATCAAAAACATTGTTAAAGTAAGGAGCTGTGTTACGGGTTCTGTTGTTAAAATTTACTAGTGTCATATCGCTTATTCTTTATTTTTTTTAATTTTTAAATTGATAATTCATCTTATTCAACTTACATACCAAACCAAAAACTTATGATTTTCAAGACATTTTGGCAAAATAAATCCAAATCAAAAGACAAATTGACAGAGATAAGGGGTTTTTCAGACAAATTCAACTATAAAACCAATATTCATTTGCGCTTTATTGATTTTGATATGATGGGGCACGTAAATAATTCTATTTATTTTACCTACCTCGAAATTGCCAGAACAAAATATTGGGAAGAAATTATAAAATGGGATTGGAAGAAAACCGGAATCGTAATTGCCCATGCTGAACTGGATTACATTTTACCTATTGTAATGAACGATAAAATCGCTATCCATGTAAAAACATCAAGAATTGGTACTACAAGTTTCGACCTAGATTATCAGATCGTTAAGATAAAAGGGGCTGAAGAGGTAATCTGCAGTAAAGGTAAAACCGTTTGTATAGCGGTTGATTATGCCACAGGCAAACCGACCGCAATACCAGAAGAAGAGAAGCAAAAGATGCTCGGTTTTGAACAGCTTTAAAAAAAACGCAGATCGTCATCTCGACTGAAGCGCAGCGGAATGGAGAGATCTAAATTAAAAGTACTCCTGAGACAGATTTCTCGACTGCGTTGCACTCCGCTCGAAATGACGACATTTTTTTAGTGTTTCCTAATAACTAGAAACATCAGGCATAATTTTGCCAGGATTTAATATTCCTTTTGGATCGAAAACACTTTTAATACCTCTCATTAAATTAAGATGAATTTCAGAATACTTGATCGGCATAAACTCTTTTTGCACCAAACCAATTCCGTGTTCACCAGATAATGTACCACCTAAAGCGGTTGTTAATTCGAATATTTCGGCAATGCCAAATTTGAGTTTGTTTTTCCAGTCTTCATCGCTCATTCCAGCTTTAATGATGTTTACGTGCAGGTTTCCATCACCGGCATGCCCATAACAAACACTTTCAAAACCGTATTTTGCACCAATTTCTTTGATACCATTGATTAATTTAGGTAAAGCCGCACGCGGAACAACGGTATCTTCTTCTTTATACACCGAGTTAGATTTAACCGATTCGGCCATTGTTCTGCGCATCCGCCATAATTCTTCTTTTTGGGAAGCGGTATCGGCAAATAAAACTTCCGTACAACGATGATCTTCTAAAACGATATTGGTTTTCTCACAGTTTTTAAAGATATCATCCAAATCATCTCCATCGAACTCAATCATCAACAATGCAGCAACATCATCTTTTAAATCGAATTTAATATCATCGAATTTTATAACCCATTCCACTCCTTTCCGTTCCATGAACTCTAAAGCCGATGGCGTTACCCCTGCCCTAAAAATTGCAGAAACTGCTGCGCATGCATCTTCATTCGTACTAAAAGAGCCCATCATTAAAACCGATTGACTAGGTTTAGGTAATAATTTAGTAACGATTTTAGTTACCACGCCCAAAGTACCTTCCGAACCGATCATCAGTTGGGTTAAATTATAACCTGATGCATATTTCAGGGTATTTGCACCTGTCCAAATGATATCGCCGTTAGGCAAAACCACTTCGAGATTGAGGATATATTCACGTATTGTTCCATACTTCACTACCCTGGGCCCACCAGAACCATGGGCTACATTGCCACCAATAAAACAAGATCCTTTGCTGCTTGGATCAACGGGGTAAAGAAGCCCTTTTTCGGCTACAGCATTGATGAATTCTTCGGTAATTACACCTGGCTCAACAGTTGCCTGAAGGTTTTCAGTATCAATTTCTAAGATAGCTTTAAACTTTTCCATTGATAAAGAAACACCACCATAAATCGGCAAAGCAGCCCCACTCAAACCCGTTCCACCTCCACGCGGCGTTACCGGAACATGGTGTGCATTACAGATTTTTAATAAAACAGAAACTTCTTCGGGCGAAGTTGGCTTTACTACAACCTCTGGCTGATAGCGGAGATCTTCTGTTTCATCATGACTATAATTGTCTAAACTTTCTACATCATTAAAAACCTTATCTGCTCCTATTGCAGCCTTAATTTCTGCTAAAATTTCGGGATTGATCTTCGTAAAATTCATTTTAATTGGCTGATGTATAAGTTAGTTTAACAAAAGAGTGCCCAATCTGGCCCGGCATCGGCGGATTTAGTTTCTTCATACTCACCTGAACCAGATCAACAAAAGGATACAATTCGATAACTTTCGAAATAATATTCTTCAAAACCGTTTCTAAAATCTTTTGAGTGTGTTTCATTTCTTCCAGGATGACGTGATTCAAGTCTTCGTAATTAACCGTCTGTGCCAGTTCATCATCAAAACCCTGCGGTGTAAACTCTGTTACTAAATCCACAACAAAATGATTTCCAATAAGTTGTTCTTCCGGATAATAACCATGTAGGGCAAAGCATTTAACATCTTTTAAGGCTACGGTTTGTTTGAAATGGCTCATGTATGTTTTGTAAGCTGCAAAATTAATTTTTTATTCATGAATATAATACCCCTTGCCGTAAATTGTTACCTTTGAAATTAACGCGATTTCTTAACCAGATAACACGAAATTACATGAGCAAATCAGTAAAAAAGGACCTGTACGAGGCACCAGACTATTATTTATTGGACGAATTGTTAACAGATGAACATAAATTAATCCGTGCAACGGCCAGAGATTGGGTAAAAAAAGAAGTAAGTCCGATTATTGAAGATTATGCACAAAGGGCTGAATTTCCAAAACACCTGATTAAAGGTTTGGCTGATATTGGTGCTTTCGGACCAACTATCCCGGTTGAATATGGTGGTGCAGGATTAGACTATACCGCTTATGGAATTTTGATGCAGGAAATTGAACGCGGTGACTCTGGTATCCGTTCTACAGCCTCTGTGCAGGGTTCGTTAGTGATGTATCCTATTTACGCTTATGGTACTGAAGAACAACGTAACAAATACCTGCCAAAACTGGCGAGCGGCGAAATGATGGGCTGTTTTGGATTAACAGAACCTGACCACGGCTCTAACCCGGGCGGAATGGTAACCAATATCAAAGATGCAGGAAGTCACTACATATTAAACGGTGCCAAAATGTGGATCAGTAATGCACCATTTGCCGATATTGCAGTAGTTTGGGCAAAAGACGAATCCGGGAAAATAAGAGGATTAGTTGTGGAACGCGGAATGGAAGGATTTTCGACTCCTGAAACACACAACAAATGGAGTTTACGTGCTTCAGCTACAGGCGAACTTGTTTTTGATAATGTAAAAGTGCCAAAAGAGAACATTTTTCCAGAAATCAGCGGATTAAAGGGTCCGTTGGGCTGTTTAAACCAAGCTCGTTATGGCATTGCCTGGGGCGCTTTGGGCGCAGCAATGGACTGTTATGATACAGCTTTGCGCTACTCGAAAGAACGTGTGCAGTTTGGAAAACCCATTGGAGGCTTCCAGTTACAGCAAAAGAAACTGGCTGAAATGGTGACAGAAATTACCAAAGGCCAATTGTTAGTTTGGCGTTTGGGCGTATTAAAAAGCGAAAACAGGGCTTCCGCAGAACAAATATCGATGGCCAAAAGAAACAGCGTAGAAATTGCCCTGGACATAGCCCGTAATGCACGCCAAATGCTTGGTGGGATGGGAATTACCGGGGAATATTCGATTATGCGCCACATGATGAACTTAGAATCAGTGGTAACCTACGAAGGTACACACGACATACATTTACTGATCACAGGAATGGATGTAACCGGATTAAATGCATTTAAATAAAAACAAGATTTTTAGGATAATAAGATTTTAAGATAAATAGTTAATGAAAGACTTTAAAAAATACACCTACATACCTGCCCCACCAGAAGAAGTTTATTTAGCCCTTACCAAAGAAACCAGCATAAAACTATGGACTGGTGCTGAAGTAGAGTTTGAAGAATTGCCAGGGACCGAATTCTCTTTCTGGGATGGAGATATTACGGGTAAAAACATTGAGTTTGTTTACGGTAAACAGATTGTTCAACAATGGTATTTTGGAGAAGAAAATGAACCTTCTATTGTAACCATAAAACTTCACGAAGATAAAAAAGGAACTTCACTGGAATTTAAACAAACCAATATCCCTGATGAGGATTATAAAGATTTTACAGATGGGATCCAGGAATATTTCTTGGGAGGTTTGGTAGATTTCTTTGATGAATAAACAAAAAACTAAAAATGAAAAATCAAATTATCGCTCTTTCTTCTTTACTTTTCCTTACCGCATTTACTTCTTGCACATCTTTGCTTACTCCGGCTATCTTAGGGAACAACATGGGCTATATGCCAAAAGCAATGGGTGCAGACAGTGTTAAAACGTTAACAAATGTATCAGCAAGTTATGCCGGTTCTACTTCACCAAGCGCTGGTACGGATTTCGAATTGGGAATGGCAAATATAAGCCAGTCGCATACTTTCAAAAAATCAAACATTTCTTATGGTATTTTCGCTTATGCCGGAAAAGCTTCAGGCGGAGACAACGACAACGATGCAGAGAATTTAAAGAATTATCTTCCATCCTTTCAAAAATCGATCAGTGGCGTTGGTTTAAGATTTTCTGCTGGCCTACACAACACCTCAGCTAACGGAAATACAGATTTCAGGTACATTAACTTTGAAAATGCACTTAGTTTCGAAGGTGGGGCTTATACCAAATTTAGACAACAGGTATATAGCAATCCTATTCCAGATTACGTAGCGGTAACAAATAGAAAGGTACTTTGGACAACAGGATTATCTACAGAGGTAATCTGGAGAGCTAGAAATGACCACGATATAAGGCACGCATTTAGATTTTTTCTTGGCGGAACACCTAATTTTGCAAGTAGTTTCAGATCTGGCGTAAAAGCTTACGATGAAATTAATGGGAAAAATTCATTCGGTTGGGTTTTTAACTATTTCTTATACATCAAGCGATTTTCTCTTTCTTATGAAATGGCTGATAATGTTAATTATGCGCAAAAGATAAGTCTCGGTTATTCATTTCAATAAAACATAATGGATCAGGCACTGTTCTGATATAAATAAAATATTATGAACAGAACATTAGGAATTGTTTTAATAGTTGTGGGTATTGCCATGCTCATCTGGACTGGCTTCTCTTATACTAAGAGAGAGAAAATTGTTGACGCAGGCCCCATTCAAATATCTGCCGATAAAGAAAAATCTGTTAATTGGCCTCCTTATGCTGGTGGTATTATTCTGGTAGCGGGTGTGTTTGTATTTGTGGCGTCGAAGAAGAAATAATTGATTTGTCATTCTGAGCCTGTCGAAGAACTTTGAAGCATTTCGACAGGCTCAATGTGGCAATCTATATCTCTGAACTATAAACAGATCTTATTGCATCCCTTAGGTTATACTTCGAAGCCATCACCTCTCCATAGGCGCCAGCACTACGAATGGCAAAAACGTCACCCCTGAACGATTCAGGTTGCTCCACTTCTTTACCAAAGCAATCGGTGCTCTCGCAGATCGGTCCTACAATATCGTATTTAACAACTTCGGACTTCGGACTTCCTAGTCCAGACTGACTAAGATTTTCAATTTTATGATAAGCTTGATATAAGGCTGGGCGCATCAATTCAGTCATACCAGCATCTAAAACCACGAAATTTTTCTTCTTTCCTTTTTTAATGTAAAGTACACGGGTAATCAATGAAGCCGATTGACCAACCAATGCCCTGCCCAGTTCAAAATGTACTTCCTGACCAGGTTTAACAGTCAAAAATTCATTAAAAATCTTAAAATAAGATTCAAAATCAGGAATCTGGTGATCGGGATTGTAATAATCGATGCCTAAACCGCCACCAACATTTAATACTTTTAGGTTAAAACCTTTATCTTCAAACCAGGCTGCAAATTCGTTTACGCGAACGCAAAGGTTTTTGTATACATCCAGATTGGTTATCTGAGAACCGATATGAAAGTGGATACCGATAAACTTTAGGTTAGACGAGGCTTTTAGAGTTTCTGCGCACTCCGGCAAATCCCAGGAGTTGATCCCAAATTTATTCTCATCCAAACCAGTGGTAATGTTGTGGTGGGTATGTGCATCAACATTAGGGTTAATGCGGATAGCCACCTGAGCTGTTTTACCTTTTTTACCGGCAAGTTCATTTAGCACTTCTAATTCCTGGATAGATTCTACGTTAAAGCAGAAAATATCAAGATCAAGGGCTTCGTTGATTTCTTTATCCGATTTACCTACTCCGGCAAAAACGATTTTTTTGTGATCGAAACCTACTTCAACTGCTCTTCTCACCTCTCCTGCACTCACGCAATCTGCACCGAAACCAATCTCTTTGATCTGGTTTAACAGCACAGCATTAAAATTTGCTTTTAGTGCATAGTGAATGTGAAATTGATATGGAGCCGCTGCATCTGCGCAAGTGCGCAAGGTTTTTTGCAACAGATCGGTATCATAGTAGTAAAAAGGCGTTTCTATATTGTTAAACTTTGATATATCTTTATCGGCGAACATGTTCAAATTCCTTATTATAATTTTAATTTTATTCTTTGGGCTAATTTATTTGGGTAACTACCTGGATTTAAAGCATGGAAGAATTACCCAGAAACAATACAATGGAAAAATCCGGTTTTTTATCGTGTTACTCTTCATTGTACTGTTCCTCTTATTTATCAAAAAATGAAGATAGCCGCCGCCATATTTATTATTTTTATTCTTTCTGCAGGATTGTATAACTCTTACAAAAAACATAAAAATGGTTTGCTACCGGCAAGCTTTCTGGCTTTTCACTTCCTTATAGGCTTCCTAGTGGCTGTAGGCACTTTTTTCCTTTTATTCGAATAACCTATTGTGCAGGCTTCTTAAAGCTTCGGTTTTATATTCACTTAATATTAAAAGCGAAACGTTGTAGTTGCTTCCTCCGTAAGAAATCATACGGATCGGAATGTGTTTTAAACCTTCTAAAACCCTGCTGGCGAAACCATGCTTCTCCGAACCGAAATCGCCCACCACACATACGATACTGTGGTTGGTATCTACTTCTACTGTTCCGAAACTTTCCAGTTCTTCGATAATTTGAGGTAAATGGGCTGTTTCATCTATCGTTAGTGATACGGCAACCTCAGAAGTGGTAATCATATCGATCGGTGTTTTATAACGCTCAAAAACTTCAAAAACCCTGCGTAAGAAACCATAAGCCAACAACATACGGCTCGATTGGATACGGATTGCCGTGATGCCATCTTTCGCTGCTATTGATTTAATTTTTCCTTTTTCGCTATCGTGGGTAATCAAAGTACCTGCAGCTGAAGGTTCCATCGTGTTTAACAAACGAACCGGAATTTTATATTTCTGTGCTGGGAAAACCGATTGAGGATGTAAAATCTTTGCGCCAAAATAAGCCAACTCGGCTGCTTCATCAAAAGATAACTGTGCAATTGGTTTAGTGCCTTTAACAATACGTGGATCGTTGTTGTGCATGCCGTCAATATCCGTCCAGATTTGAACTTCTTCAGCCAGAATTGCTGCACCTAATAATGATGCAGTATAATCACTACCACCGCGACGTAGATTATCTACCTCGCCAAAACTGTTACGACAGATGTAACCTTGTGTGATAAATAATTTATTGTCTTTATGCTGCTCCAAAAGTGGCATTAAATGTTTCGTTGTAAAAGGAATATCAGGTTCGTTATCCTCATCTGTTTTCATAAAATCCAAAGCTGGCAACAATACCGATGGTACACCAATTGACTTTAAATAGATATGATATAGCGTTGTAGACAATAATTCACCCTGAGCCAACACTACTTTTTCTTCAATTGAAGTAAAAATATCGTTCGCTACGCCAGCTAAGAAACCGAAGTGATAATCGATTACTTCATTTCCCTGCTCTTGAAATTCGGCAGCAGGCAGTAATTCAACAACAAAAGCTTTATATTTTTGGTATAGATTTTCGACGCACTCGCTTCCCTTCTTCTTATCTCCAGCTAAAAAATAATTTGCAATTTCTACTAAACTATTTGTAGTACCAGACACGGCCGATAATACTACAATCTGCTCTTCATTTGGATTAACGATATCCAACAACTTCGTCATGCGCTCAGGACTACCTACGGAAGTACCCCCAAATTTTAATATTTTCATTTACTTGCCTATTGTTTTTTAACTGTAATGAAGCTATCAGATTTTTTATCCCAAGTGTGATTTGAAATCATGATGGTTTCATCTATTTATTAATTGTTTTTACCCAAGATCAAACGACGCTAATTTTACCTGTTTTACAACTATTTTAAAAAAGTTACATTCGCCTCACATTAATACTGGATTTTCTTTATTATTGTATCGGGGCGTGAAATTAAACAAAAGCAGCTTAAAAGCAACACCCTCAACAAAATAAAATTTGGATGAGTTGAAATAAATACGTTTCAACCAAACATCATTCAATAAAATTTGTTCAACACCAGATATTAAATTTAAAAAACAGCTCAATGCAGGCAATTGACCAATCAACACAAGCCACAATTAATCAGTGGTTAAGTGGAAATTATGATGAAAATACCAAGGCAGAAATACAAGCCCTTGTGGATAGAGATGCAACTACCGAATTAACAGATGCATTTTATAGAAGTTTAGAGTTCGGAACGGGCGGTTTACGTGGAATTATGGGTGCAGGTTCCAATCGCATCAACAAGTACACTATTGGAACGGCTACACAGGGATTAGCGAATTATTTAAACAACAAATATCCTAACGAAAAAATCAAGGTTGCTATTGCCCACGATAGTCGTAACAACTCTGATTATTTCGCTAAAATTACAGCTGATGTTTTCTCTGCAAACGGAATCCACGTTTATTTTTTCTCTGCATTAAGACCAACTCCAGAACTTTCTTTCGCTGTGCGCCATTTTGGCTGCAAAAGCGGTGTAATGCTCACAGCCTCCCATAATCCTAAAGAATATAATGGTTATAAGGCTTATGGTGCTGATGGGGGTCAGTTTACTTCTCCTGATGATAAATTGGTGATCGATGAAGTAAATAAGATTAAAAGTATTGATGAAGTTAAATTCGACCGCGTTGAAGCCAATATCGAACTGATTGGCGAAGATGTAGATAAACTGTATTTAGATGGAATCACTGCACTTTCGATTTCTCCGGAAGCCATTAAAAGACAGCACGATTTAAAAATTGTATATTCTCCTATTCACGGAACTGGAATTACGCTGGTACCAAAAGCTTTGGCTCAGTTTGGTTTTACAAATGTAACCCTGGTTGAAGAACAAAGCACACCAGATGGAAATTTTCCTACTGTAGTGTATCCAAACCCAGAGGAAAAAGATGCATTGACCTTGGCGATGAATAAAGCAAAAGAAATTGATGCCGATTTAGTTTTGGCTACCGATCCTGATGCTGACCGTGTAGGTATTGCAGTAAAAGATAATAATGGCGAGTGGGTGCTGCTTAATGGTAACCAAACTGGCAGTTTATTAATTAATTACCTGCTATCAGCCTGGCAAGACAGTGGTAAATTAGATGGCAATCAGTTTATTGTGAAAACCATTGTAACCTCTAACCTGATCGAAGAAATTGCCAAAAAGAAAAATGTAACCTACTACAATACCTTAACTGGGTTTAAATATATCGGTCAGTTAATGACAGAACTAGAAGGTAAGAAATACTTTATTGGTGGTGGAGAAGAGAGTTATGGTTATTTAATCGGCGATTTGGTACGTGATAAAGATGCGGTGGTTTCTGCGGCTTTTATCTCTGAAATGACTGCTTATTACAAAGATAAGGGTGCAAGTTTATACAATGCATTATTAGATATGTACGTAGAATACGGCCTTTACAAAGAAGACCTGGTTTCATTAACCAAAAAAGGCAAATCAGGAGCTGAAGAAATTAAAGCGATGATGGTTAAATTCAGGGAAAACCCTCCTGCAACATTGGGCGGTTCGAAAGTTTCAGTACTGAAAGATTACGAATTAAGTCAGGAGACTGATTTGGCAACCGGAAAAGTAACCAAACTTGATTACCCAACTTCTGATGTTTTACAATTTATTACTGAAGATGGCAGTATCGTTTCTGCACGCCCAAGTGGAACAGAGCCAAAAATTAAATTCTACTGCAGCGTTAATGCGCCTTTAGCGGATAGAAAAGACTTTGATAAGGTTAATGCGCAGCTTGGAGAAAAAATTAAAGCGGTAATGGCTGATTTGCAGGCATAGTTTTCTTAGTGTCGTCATCTCGACTGAAGCACAGCAGAATGGAGAGATCTATCTATAAATAGATTTCTCGACTGCGTTTCACTCCGCTCGAAATGACGACATTATTTTCTTCAATTTATTTGTGTTCTCAAGTTTCCGCGGCAAATAATAAAGCCTAAGCGAGACGCTAAGACCAGACAAGAGTTTTTAATATCAAAAAGTGCTGCGTCTTTCTTATTTTTTCTTTGCTGCAACCAAATTCTTTAATACTTTTGCAGCGCAATATCATGTTCAAAAAAATCTTAATATATCTTATCATTACATGTACCGTTTCTAACGGCGCCATGCAATTAGTGATCTATTCTGGTTATAAAATGAACAAAGAATATATTACGAGTGTATTTTGTATTAATAAAGAACATCCTGAGCTCCATTGCGATGGACAATGTTTCCTGGCTAAAAAACTAAAAGAGCTTGAGGGTAAAAACAAACAGGCTCAGGAAAACCTGAAAAGAGTTGCAGAAGCTGAACCCAGATTTCAGACGGTAGTTTTAAACCACCATCTTCCCTATTTTATCATCACTTCAGAAAATCTTTATATCGAAAAGCCGGTTAAGGATCTTTCTATTTCTATTTTTCATCCACCGAAAACGGTTTAAGTAATTTTTTATGGTTTTAATGTGAAAGCTTGTGCTATCGCTAAGATTGGCTATTGTCATTCTGAGCAGAGCGAAGAATCTCATTTCTAAGAACCACAGAACTGTCTTTTCTGTAATATTAATTTCTGCTGAAATGCCAGAGAGATTCTTCATTGCATTCAGAATGACAATAAATTAATTTTTACTTATCCAATTTTCTTAAAATGAAATTATCACAATACTTTTTGGCATTGTTATGCCCTATTATACTATTATCTTCTTGTAAAAAAAGCACCGACGAGGTTGCCGCAGATACCAAATCTACCTTCTCTATTGAATTCGAAAATCAGGTAAACGGAAGTCCTTTGGTTTTAAACACCACAACTTACAAAAATGCCAAAGGCGAAGATTTTAAGATCAATGTATTTAAATACTATGTAAGTAATATCAAATTGAGCAAGGCTGACGGCACCACTTACCTCATTCCTGAAAGTTATTTCTTAATTGATGCATCGAAAGAAGAATCGACAAATATTACACTAAAAGATGTTCCAACGGGCGATTATACCAAAATTGAATATACCATCGGGGTAGATTATGCCCGTAATTTTGCTGGTGCACAAACTGGTGCCCTAGATCCGATCAATGGCATGTTCTGGACTTGGAACAGCGGTTACATATTTGTTAAATTAGAAGGAACTTCACCGCAATCTCTCGCACCTGGAAATACACTTACCTTCCACATTGGTGGCGTTACCGATCCAAACAATACCATTAGAACTTTTGCTACGGAGATTAATGCGGCAAATCCACTTCGTGTGAGAACAGATGGCAAACCGAATATGCACTTTAAGGTAAATGCAGCCGCATTATTTACAGGTAAAACCGATGTGAGTTTTGCTACTTTGAATATGACCATGGGTGGGGCAAATTCCGTAATTGTAGCCAATAACTATGCAAATGGACTATTTCGTTTAGATCACATTCACAACTAAATGTTAAGGAAAATTACTGTCTTCGCAATGCTTATTTTAAGCATTGCGTTGATGTATGCCTGTAGTAAGAATGAAGACGAAGTAACGCCGGAAGAAAAGAAAATTACCTTTTCGGTTCCTGCCAACTTCCCTACTCCGGTATACAATTTCGAAGATAATAAACTAAGCAATGCAGGTTTTGCACTGGGCAAGAAGTTATTTTACGAAGCCCGCTTATCGGCCGATAAAAGCGTTTCATGTGGAAGTTGTCATCAGCAATTTGCTGCTTTTACACAACTTGATCATAAAGTGAGTCATGGTGTAAATAATTGCCAGGGAAAACGGAATACGCCTCCACTTTTTAATCTGGCCTGGCAAAAAGCTTTCTTTTGGGACGGCGGTGTAAAAAACATCGAAACTTCGCCACTCAACGCCATTACCGATGCCTGCGAAATGGGTACTGATATACAAACAATCGTTGCGTTCCTGAAAAACACGGCTCCTTACCCTGATTTATTTAAGCAGGCTTTTGGTTCAACAGAAATTAATTCGCAGCTGATTTTAAAGTCGATTACCCAATTTACGGCAGTACTGGTTTCGGGCAATTCGAAATACGATAAAGTAATGCGCAAAGATAGTGGTGTTTCTTTTACCTCAGCAGAATTGGCGGGTTACAATCTGTTCAAAGAAAAATGCACCTCCTGCCATGCAGAACCATTTTTTACCGATTTTTCTTACCGCAGTAATGGATTGGATCTGGTAAGTACTGATGAAGGGCGTTCACACATTACAGGTGTAGCTTCGGACTTTGGAAAATTCCGGGTACCTACTTTACGCAATATCGAATATACCAGCCCATACATGCACGATGGGCGCTTTTACAGTTTGGACGAGGTTTTAGAGCATTACAATTCTGGCGTAAAAGCCTCAACAAATCTTGATGCACAATTGAAAAATGGTATCCCTTTAAATACAACAGAAAAAGAGCAGATCAAAGCTTTTTTAAAAACACTAACAGACAATGAATTTATTAAAAATACACTATACAGCGAGTCGTAAACTATTGATTTTAGTTTTCATACTCATGAGCGGCCAAGTTTTTGCCTGCGATATCTGCGGCTGTTTTATGGGCATCACCCCTTATTACAACCGTAACAGCATCAGCGTTTTATACCGTTACCGTTCGTTTAGCGGTTACGAGGGACAATCACATTCATTATTCCCGAATGGAGGAAATTTCTTTATCCCAGCGCGAAGCCAGGATTCGCCTATAACCAATCATAATGGCAATCCAGATGATTATGAACTTTACCGTTCTTTAGAGGTTAGAGGTAAATATTTCATCAATAGCAAACTGGAAATCAATGCCATTTTACCTTATGTTTCCAATAGCGAGCGCTATAATGGATATACCTCCTCTATTTCTAGCCTGGGCGATATTAATCTGTATGCAGGTTACCATCTCGTGCAAAAGCTTGAAGATAATTTTAAACAACAATTGATTGCGGGCGCCGGTATAAAATTGCCAACAGGCAAAAACGACTTCAAAAATACGGCAGGTATCCGTTATTCTTCGTTGATGCAGGCCGGAACAGGAAGTACCGATGCTTTTGTATACCTAAACTATATGGTAGGTTTGGGCAAATTTGGGGCGAGTTTAAATACGTCTTACAAGGTTAACGGAACCAACAGCCGCGATGAGGGTATTGCTAACAGCACCACCAGTTTCCTCAATATTTTTTATACCCAAAGGATTGGTAAAGATGTTCAGATTATGCCATCAGCGCAGTTTTTTTATGAATATTCTGGCGGAGAAAAATACCAAGGTCAAAAAACCGGAGAACACGTTATGAATAACCTAATGGGCGGCGCAGGTGTAGACGTTTTTTATAAAAATGTAGCGTTAAATGCAGGTATTCAAAAAAACATTTGGGAAGCTGAAACCGATCACCCAATGAGTGCCGGAAAGGTTTATGTTGGAATTACTTATAATTTTTAAATCATAGCATATGAAAAGATTAAATATTTTGTTGTTAAGCATAACAACAGCGCTTCTTTTTTCCTGTAAAACGGAACCTGATTCGAAAGCGATACGCCAGGAAGTACTTAACATCCACGATAAATTAATGATTGATGGAGAAAAAGTAGTGAAGAATAAAATGAAATTAGATAAGCTCCTACTTTCAGATCAGATTAAACTTGCTCAGGATTCGGTACTACAGAAACAAAAAATCAACGATTTAATTATACGATTAAATGCAGCTGATGAGAAAATGATGGATTGGATGCACTTCTTCAAAGACGATTTTAAAGGAAAAACCGAACAGGAAGATCTTGACTATTACAAATCGGAAATGGTAAAAATAAGAGCTGTTGAAGATAGTTATATCAAGATTACGAGGGAATCAGATTCGTTGATAAACGTATATCAGGTTAAATAAAATAGTCGGGAAGTCAGAGGTCCGAAGTCGGAAGTTTATGAGCATACCAAAACGTCAGTCTTCTGATGCCAGACCCTGGACTTTCAAAGAAATTAGTCAATTAAAGAGAATTTAAAATGAAAAAATTAAATCTTATCGTAATCCTAATTGGATTAGCAACAGTATCATTAAAATTAAGTGCGAAGACGGTAATCGATAACTCAAAACCAAACCTGATCGATTCAGCGAAAAAAGTACTCGTAGATCCA
Organism: Pedobacter sp. R-06; assembly: GCF_049913135.1. Classification (NCBI taxonomy): domain Bacteria; kingdom Pseudomonadati; phylum Bacteroidota; class Sphingobacteriia; order Sphingobacteriales; family Sphingobacteriaceae; genus Pedobacter; species Pedobacter sp. R-06. The sequence goes on from NZ_CP183977.1 coordinate 2,685,360, forward strand.
GTCTGTAAAATGAAAGTAAAAGCTGAAACAGCTAAAACTACGGTTTATAATAAAGTCACCTATAATTTTTGTTCAGAAAGCTGTAAACAGAAATTTGCAGCAGAGCCAGCGAAATACATTCATAAGTAAAGTCAGGAGTCAGAAGACCGGAGTCGGAAAACATTTTGAACATTCAGACCTCGGTCGCCGGACGCCCGACCTCAGACTTTTTAAACAAATAACCTTCTAGACCAAATTACCTTGTATATTTACATTTTTAACATAAAATCATGAATAAAATCACTGCTTATTTAGCTACATCACTATTGGCTATTTCCGTATTTACCGCATGTAAACAGGAGAGAAAACTTCCTTTTTATGGCGAGCGTCATGCTGAAACAGTTAGAGATGCAGCTGGAATAGAGAAAATTGATACTGTTTACCAAACTATTCCAAATTGGTCTTTTTTAAACCAGGATAGCATAGTAACAACGAACAAGGCAACAGATGGTAAAATCTACATTGCTGATTTTTTCTTTACTTCTTGTACCACTATCTGCCCTACCATGCACCGCAACCTAATGACGGTTTACAATGAATTTAAAACTAATCCGGATGTGATGTTTGTATCACACACCATCGATTTTAAATATGACAGACCTCACGTGCTGAAAAAATACGCTAAAAAATTAGGTGTAGACGGTCCGAAATGGCTATTCCTTTACGGCAGTAAAGACAGCGTTTATACCCTGGCAGAAAAAAACTACTTAGTAGCTGTTGGTGAAGATAGTACGGCAAAAGATGGTTATATTCATCAAGGATACCTGGTTTTAATAGACAAGGACAGACGGATACGCGGTGCTTATGATGGCACTAAAGAAGAGCAGGTAGAACAGTTGAAAAAGGATATCCCTGTTTTATTGGCCGAATATAAAAAGTAATAATCCAAATCGTCATTTCGATTCGATAGCTATCGGATGAAGTGCAGTCCCGAACTTTCGGGAGAGAAATCTATTAGATTTCACTACGCTCGAAATGACGATTTTTACAACAAAACGCCATGCGCAAGTACATCATCAATTCAATCTTTTTCCTTTTCATTATAGGCATCATTGTATCTTGCCAAAATCAAGAAACAATCGATCTGCAGAATTACATGTCGAACGGAAAGGATATTTATAAAACCAAGTGCCAGAATTGTCACGGCGAAAATGGTGAAGGGTTGGGTGAGCTAGCACCTCCATTAACCGATTCGGTATTTTTAAAAACAAACAAAAAACGCTTAGCCTGTTTTATCAAAAACGGTGCGAATGAATCTTTGATCGTCCACGGAAAAGAATACAAAGAAAAAATGCCCGCTTTCCCCGAACTAGCTGATATTGATGTAGCACAGGTAATGGTTTATATTACCAATTCGTTTGGAAATAAGCAGGGATTTGTGCCTTACGCGGAGATTTCGAAAGATTTGCAGAATTGTAAATAAATCCAGGCATTTCGACTGAAGTATCGCGAAATGGATAGATGTCTTACGGTCTGTCATTGCTACTTAACTACATTTTATAATACTCAAGCCTTAGCATGACGATTGCCCAACAATAAAATCTTCGTGTTCTTTGTGCCTTTGTGGTTAAAAAAACTCATCTTTGCGCAAAATGCAGGTTGTTCTATCGCTGTTTCGGGTAAAACCGGAAGAGAGGAAAGTCCGGGCAACGCAGGGCATCCCGCTTTCTAACGGAAAGGGGTTCAGGAATGAAAACCTGAATTACGGATTAGTGCAACAGAAAATATACCGCCCCGATTTATCGGAGCAAGGGTGAAAACGTGCGGTAAGAGCGCACGAGCATTACAGGCGACTGTAGTGGTTTGTAAACCCCGGGAGTTGAAAGACCAAATAGGCTAACGTACGTAGGGCTGCCCGTCCGATGTTAGTGGGTAGGTCGTTAGAGATAAACGGCAACGTTTATAGTGGATAAATGATAGAAATCCTGAGCAATTAGGAAACAGAACCCGGCTTATAGACCTGCATTTTTTTATTCACTTAATAAAATACTTTTTGTTTCGTCGAGTTTGGCCACTTCTGCTTCGCCTAAAACAGGAAACTTCAGGTCCAGGCTTTTTAATTTATCTTCAATAATTTCACTTATTGCCAGTCGGGCAAACCATTTTTTATCGGCAGGTATGATGTGCCAAGGCGATTCTGCTGTACTTGTTTCGTTAATTGCATCCTGATAGGCCTCCATATACTTATCCCATAAGGCCCTTTCTTTAATATCGCCTGAAGAGAATTTCCAGTTTTTAGTAGGATCATCTATACGTTCCAAGAAACGTTGTTTTTGTTCATCCTTACTTACATTTAAAAAAAACTTCAGAATTACTGTTCCATTGGCCGTTAGATGCTCCTCAAAATTTCTGATACTCTTATAGCGCTGTTGCCAAAAGCTTTTATTGATCTTTTTTACATCATTAAGCTCTGGGATATTTTCGCTTAAAACATATTCGGGATGCACCTTACAAACCAAAACGTTCTCATAATGCGAACGGTTATGAATACCTATCCTACCACGTTCTGGCAAAGCTTTATAATGCCTCCACAAAAAATCATGTTCATATTCTTCTGATGTTGGCACTTTAAAAGTATAAACCTGGCATCCCTGTGGATTTAATCCGCTCATTACATGCTCAATTGCGCTATCTTTCCCTGCGGCATCCATCGCCTGAAAAATAATCAGAACAGAATGTTTTCCAGATGCATATAATTTCTCCTGTAAATGATTGAGTTCTATTTTCGAATTCACCAGCGCATCTTTAGCTTTTTCTTTATTATAACCGCCAGTATAATCTGTTTTGTGGTTTTTTAAAGAAAATTTCTTATCGCCTTGTACAATTAATCCTTTAAATTCGTTTTTCATAATCATGTATTGTTTTTAGATAAATCGATGCATCAATAATTTAAATATAGAACTAAAAAATAAGTAAATTAAATACGTTAATTTGCATATAGAGTTTTTTATATTTAACGCCACAGCTTTTACCTAAAGATCATCTTATCCAATATGTTTAAAGAGATAAAAAACAAGTACTTACGTTATTCTACAATAGTTTTATTTTTTATAATAATTTTCTTTTCTGCCCTTCAATTAAACTTTTTGTGGCTATTTGGCTACTCACCAAGTGTTAGAGATATTAAAGCACCTACCCTTCGTGTAGGCTCGGAACTTTATACTGCCGATGGAAAACTGATTGGCAGATACTTTAAAGAAAACAGAACGCCTGTAAATTACAATGAAATTGCACCAAGCGTGATACAGGCTTTGGTGGCTACCGAAGATGTGCGTTTCTACAAACATTGGGGGATTGATGTGCAAGCGGTTGGCCGTGCAGTAGTTGGTTTAGGAAAAGATGGCGGGGCCAGTACCATTACCCAGCAATTGGCAAAAAACCTTTACCGTACGCGGTATAATAAATCGCAAGGATTATTGATTAAAATACCTTTGGTAAGAACCTTAATTGTAAAACTAAAGGAATGGATGACTGCTGTAAAGTTAGAATCTAACTATTCTAAAAATGAAATTATCACCATGTACCTGAATACCGTTTCTTTCGGTAATAATACTTATGGGATAAAAACAGCCAGCCGAATTTATTTTGATAAAGAAGCAAAGGATCTAGCCACTACAGATGCCGCCATGCTCGTGGGTATGCTAAAGGGCACAACGTTATATAATCCAACCAAAAACCCGGCAAAAGCTTTAGAACGAAGAAATGTGGTGCTTGCACAAATGAACAAGTACAAGTACCTGAGCAAAGATAGTTTAACCGAATTATCCAAAGAGCCGATTAAACTAAAAGAGGGTAAAATGCAGGATGGCAGCGACGGAGACTCTTATTTAAGGGCTGCTGTGGCAAAATACTTAGAGAAATGGTGTACCGATAATGGTTACGACCTTTATGAAGATGGATTAAAAATTTACACTACTATTGATTCTAAACTTCAAAAATATGCTGAAGAAGCAGTTGCCGATCAGATGAGGATTTTGCAGCGTAGGTTTTATAACGTTTGGGGCAACGAAGATCCCTGGTACGATTCGGAAAAACAAAAGGTTAATTATCCCGACAGGGCGATGAAAAACCTGCCGATTTACGCAATTTTACAGAAGAAATTCCCTAACAATCCAGATTCTGTTACCGCTTACTTTAATAAAAAGAAAAGGATGCAGATTTTCACTTACAAAGGCGATCGCGATACTTCATTCTCCACTTTGGATTCTATCCGTTATTATGGCAAAATTATGAATACCGGAATGATGACCATGGAACCCGCAAGTGGTAAGATTAAAGTTTGGGTTGGTGGTATAGACCATAAATTTTTCAAATACGATCACGTCAATCAATCTAAACGCCAGGCAGGTTCTACTTTTAAACCTTTTGCTTATTTAACGGCATTAGAACAAGGTATGAGTCCTTGTGATAAATTTACAGATAAACCTGTTAAAATTGCTTATCAGGATAAAGGTGAAACGAAATATTGGGAGCCAAAAAATGCTGATTACAGTGTTTCGTACCGTGAAATGAGTTTAAGATGGGCAATGGCGAAATCAGTAAACACCATTACCGCTCAGGTAACCGAAAAAGTGGGCTGGGATAATGTTGTAAAATATGCACACGAGTGTGGAATCGATAGCCATTTGGAATCTGTTCCATCTGTAAGTTTGGGTTCAAACGATGTTACGGTTTATGAAATGGTAAAAGCGTATGCTACCTTCATGAATAAAGGCATCAAGACTGACCCCATTTTAGTTGAAAAAATTACCGATCAGGATAATAATGTAATTGATGAGTTTAAACCTAAAACAAAAAGGGTTTTAACAGAAGAAATTGCCTGGTTAATGACTTACATGTTCCGTGGTGGTATGGAAGAGCCAGAAGGTACTTCACAGGCATTATGGGAATGGCCAGATCTATTTAGAAAAAACAACCAAATTGGTGGTAAAACAGGTACTTCTTCTGATTATGTAGATGCATGGTATATGGGTTTAACCAAAGACCTCGTAACTGGTGTTTGGGTGGGTTGTGACGAAAGAACGGCACACTTTAAAAACGGCGAACAAGGAGAAGGTTCAAGAACGGCACTACCCATTTTCGCTAAGTTTATGGAGAAAGTATACCTCGATCCAAAATCCGGTTATACATATGGTCCATTCCCTAAAGCAACAGTTGATATTACGAGAACCTATAACTGCCCTAGCCCAAGGATTATAAGAGATACCACATCAACCGATAGCTTAGCGGTAGATTCTACGGATTTTACCGTTCCTGAAACACCAGAAACGGTTATCCCGGTAACAGTTGAACCTGAGGTAAAAAAAGAAGAAAATAAAGCTGAACCCGTGCAAACGCCCCCGGCGGCTACTGTTCCTTTGACCAAAAAGGAAGAAAGAGAACTGAGAAGAAAACAACGTCAGGAAGAAAAAGAAAGGAAAAAGAACGAGAACAATCAGCCTTAGTTTTTATCACGATAAATAACCAGATACATCAACTATCTGCGCTTTTGAGTAGAAAAAATTTAAAAAGTGTTAAAATTTTAATACTGTTTTAAACAATTGCTATTTTTATTTTCCAAATCTCATACAATTTCATTTTCATAAATTATTGAACTTCATTACTAAAACCACACATATGAAAATAGGCTCTACTTTATTAAAGCAATATTCTTCTTTATTGCTCTTGCTTATTCTTTCTTTTTCTGTTAAGGCCCAATATTTCGGACAAAACAAGGTAAGGTATAAAAAACTCGACTTTAAAGTTTTGCAAACACCTCATTTCGAAATTTATTACTATATCAAAAACGAGAAACTTTTAAAACGGTTTTCGCAAGATGCCGAAACGTGGTACAAAATGCATCAGGAAGTTTTTAGAGATACTTTCTTAAAGAAAAACCCTATTATTTTATATAACAACCATCCTGATTTCCAGCAAACAACAGCACTTAACGGCGAAATTGGAATTGGTACCGGTGGAGTAACTGAAGCACTAAAAAACAGGGTGATTATGCCTGTTATGGAGCTAAATAGCCAAACAAGACACGTTTTAGGTCACGAGCTTGTTCATGCTTTTCAATACCACCTTTTGCTCGAAAAAGATTCTATTAGCTTAGAAAATGTTGGGCAAACACCACTATGGATGGTTGAAGGTATGGCTGAATACTTGTCAATCGGAAAAAAGGATGCATTTACTTCTATGTGGATGCGCGATGCCATGTTGAACCGTGATATCCCTTCATTGAAAGATTTAACCAATTCCAATAAATATTTCCCTTACCGATATGGTCAGGCATTTTGGACTTACATAGGTTCTCAGTACGGCGATACCACCATCGTTCCGTTGTTTAAGAATACTGCAAAATATGGTTATGAAAATGCCATCAGGTATACTTTTGGCTATGATGACAAAACATTGTCGGGTTTATGGAAAAATTCGATTGATGCGCATTATAAGCCGATGTTAAAAGCAGATAGTTCGCAGATCAAAATTACGGGTACAAAAATCATCGACAATAAAAACGCAGGTAATATGAACGTTGCTCCTGCCCTTAGTCCAGATGGAAAATATTTAGCTTTCATGTCTGAAAAAGATCTTTTTGGTATAGATTTATTTTTAGCAGATGCTAAAACCGGGAAAATTATCAGGAAGCTGAGCAGCCAGATCTCCAACGGTCACATTGATGATTTCAACTTTATAGAGTCTGCAGGCGCATGGTCGCCGGATAGTAAACAGTTTGCCTTCAGTATCTTCAGTCATGGTAAAAACCAGATGATGATTATTAATGTTTCAAACGGAACTACGGTTTCTCAGACTGCGATGGATCAGGTTCAGCAATTTGGTAATTTAACCTGGTCGCCAAACGGAAAAGATGTAGCTTTTTCGGGCATGGTTGAAGGACAGAGTGATATCTTCTCTTACAATTTAGACACTAAAACAATTACTCAAATTACTAATGATGTATATTCTGATTATGCACCTAGTTACTCTCCCGACGGTAAAAAATTGGTATTTTCATCAGATAGAGCGGCAATTCAAGCGAATGTAGTTAATGCAGTACTGCCTATAAACCTAGCTGTTTATGATATCGCTTCTAAAACTGTGAGCAATTTAAATGTTTTCCCAGGAGCAAATAACCTAAATGCTCAGTTCTCTTCAAACAGCCAAAATATCTATTTCCTTTCTAACAGAGATGGTTTTAGGAATTTATATAAGTACAATTTCGCAGATAATACAGTAGATCAGTTAACTGATTATTTTACAGGAATTAGCGGGATTACCGAATTTTCACCCGCAATTTCAGTGTCTACGACTGATGATATCGTGTATAGCTATTATCGCTACCAACGTTATACTTTGTACAATGCTAAGTTAAGCAGTTTCAAAGCAAAACGAATTGGTAATCAGGAAGAAAATTTTGATGCTGCTATCCTTCCCCCAATGGAAAACATTGGTGTAAACATCATCAATTCTAATTTAAATAATTTTGATCGTTTCGAAAAAACAACGGCCGATTCGATGAAAACTGTACCTTACAAACCGAAATTCAGGTTAGATTATTTAGCAAATAGTGGTGTTGGCGTTTCTACCAGCCGTTTCGGAACCGGTGTTTCAGGGGGGATTGTGGGTATGTTTAGCGATATATTAGGTACCAATCAAATTATAGCAAACCTATCCGTAAACGGAGAAATTTACGATTTTGGTGGATTAGTAGGTTACATTAATCAAAAAAGCAGAATAAACTGGGGTGCGGCTGTTTCGCATATCCCTTATGTATCAGGATTTAGGTCGTATGCATATGAAAATATTCCAACAGGTGATAACCAAACCGTTAAAGCATTGGCAGACAGAACGGATATTATTAGAACTTTCGAAGATCAGCTCCAGGTTTTTGGTGCTTATCCATTTAGTAAAATACATAGATTTGAATTGGGTGGTGCATTTTCGCATTATAGTTATAGAGTTGATCGATATAGCAATTATTACAATTCGGCAGGTTACTACATTGGCTCAGACAAAAGCAGGATTTCTAACGATGTTGCTTCTCAAGACTATGGCATTCCGTTTAATTCTTTTACGCTTTATCAGCTAAATGCCGGCTTTGTTGGTGATAATTCTATTTTTGGTCTTACCGGTCCACTGGATGGTTTCAGGTACCGCGTAAGTGGGGAAAAGTATTTTGGTTCGTATAATTTTGCTGGTGTAACTGCCGATCTTCGTAAATATTGGAGAGCTAAGCCTGTAACTTTTGCCGTAAGAAGTTACAATACTTTAAGAATTGGTAAAGATGCAGATAGACTTTATCCAATGTATGTGGGTTATCCTTATTTAATTAGAGGTTACGAATCAAACTCAATTTACAAAAGTACCTCGGCTCAATCGTCAGAATCCTTCGATATTAACCAGTTAACAGGAAGTAAAATAGCCGTTTTTAACTTCGAAGTACGCTTACCTTTTACAGGACCTAAAAAGTTAGCAGCAATACCTTCTAAATTTTTATTCTCTGATCTGAATTTATTCTTTGATGCAGGATTGGCCTGGACAAACGACACCAAGGTAAAGTTTAAAAGTGAACCGACCTATACAACAGAGCCTGTATTAGATAGTAACGGCCAACCAGCTAAAGATGAAAAAGGAAATCTTGTTACCTATCAAGCTACTACAGAACGTGTGCCGGCAATGAGTATTGGTATATCGTTACGGGTAAACGTTTTTGGTTATTTTGTATTAGAGCCTTATTATGCAATTCCTTTTCAAAGGAAAGATGTTAAAACTGGTGTATTTGGTTTAACATTTGCTCCAGGATGGTAAAAGGAAATTAACTTAGTTACGAAATTGCATATGAAAAAAATATTTCTAATTGTTTTATTGTCTTGCAGCCTTCTGGGTTTTGCTCAAACAGTAACAGAGCCAGCTAATAATCCAAAAGAATGGTCTCAGCCTACAGAGCCATTTAGAATTGCAGGTAATCTGTATTATGTTGGCACTTATGATTTAGCTTCTTATTTAATTGTAACAGAAAAAGGAAATATATTAATAAATACAGGTTTAGCTAATTCGCTTTCAATAATAAAAGAAAATATAAAAGCTTTGGGATTTGATTATAAATCAATCAAAATTTTGCTCTTAACCCAGGCCCATTTTGATCATTTGGGTGCAATGGCTGAGATTAAAAAAGAAACTGGTGCGAAACTTTATGTAGATGAGAAAGATGCGGACGCCCTTGAAACTGGTGGAAAATCGGATTATGAGCTTGGGAAATATGGCATAAGTTTCAAGCCCGTAAAACCGGATTTCTTATTGAAGAATAACGATAAAATTAAATTAGGCAATACTACTTTAACAATGCTTCATCATCCTGGGCATACTAAAGGATCGTGTAGTTTTATATTTGATACGAAAGATAAAAATTCTAGCTACAAAATTTTGATTGCCAATATGCCATCCATAATTGTTGATAGAAAATTCTCGGAAATAGCATCATATAAAGATATCCAAAAAGATTATACTGAAACCTTTAAAGCAATGAAAAAGCTTGACTTTGATCTTTGGGTTTCCTCTCATGCAAGTCAATTTGATCTCCATGATAAACGTAAATCAGGAGCCTCTTATAATCCAAAAGTCTTTATGGATAAAAGTAAATTTTTCAAAAATCTTCAAGATCTGGAAAATACTTTTCTCGAAAAAATAAAAGATTAGCCTTTTCCTAACTTGTTTAAAGCGATTAAAATATAAATAATCGCTTTTTTATGGAGATAGTTTAATTTCTTTTAGTTTAATAAACGCAACAATTAAGATAAACTCGTAAATGATAGTTTAACCTGATTGCTTATATTCCGGTGTAAAAGAATATTTTCGAAATCGAGCCCTATAGTTAAATCAATCCAATCTGGATTACAAGATCTTACCAAACGCTCTTTCTGCATGCGTGTAAACCGACTAATTGATTTAAAACGCAGTAAAGCTTGTGCTTCTGTTTTAAACTCTTCAAAATAAACCAGGCGGGTTAATTGTTGCCCATTATCAAAAAACAAGTTTGGCATCTGTTTGTAGAAATCCAGTGTCTTCATTAAATCAGAGCTCATGCCCACGTGCATACTTGTACGATTTCTGTCGGTAACGATATAAACAAACTTTTTCATGATCTTATGTTTAAAACTTAAAACTAAACTATTTAGTATACCCTCTTGCAATTCAAAATAATATTACTAACTTTATGAGCATAAAATTACTAACTATTTTAGTAATTCCAAATTTATTTTAAAATTTATTTTTATGTCAAATATTTCAAATAATTTAAAGTACCTCAGGAAGAAAAAAGGCCATACACAGCAAAATTTCGCTGATATTATGGAAATCAAGAGATCGCTCATTGGGGCTTACGAGGAAGACCGGGCAGAACCTAAATATGATTTACTAAAAAAAATAGCCGAATACTTTGATCTTACCATCGATGAATTCATCAATGAAAAAATATCTGACAGCTGGAAACCGAAGCCAAAAAGCCAGGGATCTAACCTAAGGGTACTGAGTATTTCAGTTGATCAGAACGATCGCGAAAACATCGAATTGGTTCCGGTTAAAGCAAGCGCTGGTTACTTGAACGGTTTTTCTGATCCTCAATATATTAGCGACCTGCCAAAATTTCAACTTCCATTGCCTGCATTAAGACAAGGTACTTTTAGAGCTTTTGAAATTATGGGCGATAGTATGTTACCTGTTCAACCAGGCAGTGTGATTATTGGCGAATACCTGGATAACTGGAATGAAGTAAAAACTGGTGAAACTTACATCGTAATTAGTAAAAATGAAGGTGTAGTATATAAAAGAGCAGGTAACCGTTTCAGAGAGAATAAAGATTTAAAGCTGATATCAGATAATAAAGTATACGATGCCTATACAATTGCTGCCGACGACATCCTGGAAATCTGGAAAGCCAAAGCATATATATCTACCTCATTACCGGAACCTGCACCAGACCCAACAATGGAAACCTTGACGCAGATGATGGCACAAATGCAGAAATCAATCTCTCAGTTAAATAAAAATTAACACTTTTTAACAACCGCCGATTAAACCGTTTGCGTTTTTATGTATCTATTGTTTTAACAAACACATAAAAACATAACATGAAAAAGGTAATTTTAACAATAGCAATTGCGGTAATGGGATTAACCGCTGCATTTGCTCAAGACACTACAAAGAGAGTAAGGCGGACAATGCCTAAAATGACTGCCGAGCAAAGAGCAGAAAAGGTAACCGCCAGATTAGAGAAACAGCTAAGCTTAACTGCTGATCAAAAGACCAAAATCTACGCCATTGAATTGGAAAACGCAAAGAAAATGGAGGCTTGGAGATCTGCTGATCAAGGCGATATGAAAGGCAAAATGAAAGAACGTAAAGCCGCTATTGATGAGCAAAAAGCTAAAATAGATGGCATTCTAACTGCTGAACAAAAAACCAAAATGGATGCTTTCCGTGCCGAAGCCAAAGAAAAAGGAGAGAAAATGAGAAAAGGAATGGGTGGTAGAGGTAAAAAAGACAAAGCACCTGTAGTTTCTAATCCTCCTGCACAAGGATAAATAGCTCAAACATTAATTAATTATATTTTTGAAAGCGTTCCGATTATTCGGGGCGCTTTTTTTACTTTTGACCAATGAGCAAAATTGAACAATTTCTTAACGGCAAACTTCAGGAACGAAAAGATAACCTTTCGATCAGGAATTTATCAACTAACATCCCTCCTTTCGATTTTTGTTCTAACGATTATTTAGGTTTTGCCAGATCTGGCAAATTAAAAAAACTGATTGACGATGCCATAGCCACACTCCCCCATTACCTGAATGGGGCTGGTGGTTCACGACTGTTAAGCGGGAATACTACATTTACTGAAGAAACTGAACAGTTTATTGCCGATTATCACCTGGCTGAAAGTGGATTAATCTTTAACTCCGGTTATGATGCCAATGTAGGACTATTATCAAGTATCCCGCAACGCGGCGACACCATTATCACTGACGAATTGATTCACGCCAGCATTATAGATGGCTGCAGGTTAAGCCATGCTACGCGTTTTAAATTTCTTCATAACGACATAAACGATCTTGAAACCAAACTGAAACTGGCAAAAGGAAACATATTTGTAGTGGTAGAAAGCGTTTATTCTATGGATGGTGATATTGCACCATTAATAGAGATAGTGAATCTTTGCGAGCGCTACCAGGCCAACCTGATTGTAGATGAAGCTCATGCTGCAGGAGTTTTTGGTGCAAATGGCAGCGGAATGGTCAACCAGCTTAACCTCGACAGCAAAGTATTTGCACGAATTGTAACCTTTGGAAAAGCTTTAGGTATACACGGAGCCATTATTTTAGGAAGTAAAAACTTACGCCATTACCTGATCAATTTTGCGAGATCGTTCATTTACACCACAGCTGCCCCTATTCATAATATAGTTGCAGTTAAATCGGCATACCAACACTTAAATGAAATTGACCATCAGCTGATTCATCAAAAAATTGCATTGTTTAGAAAAACCTTAAAAGCGCAAAACATTAATGCGCTTGATAGCAAAAGTACTATTCAGGGCATTTTGTTTTCATCAAATGAAGCGACTAAACTGGCCGCAATAGCACTGCAAAGCAAAGGTTTCGATGTACGGGCGATATTAAGCCCAACAGTAGCTTTGGGCAAAGAAAGGCTCAGAATCTGTCTTCACAACTTTAATACCGACGAGGAAATTATTTCGTTGGTTAATCATCTTAAAGAATTGAATTAAATGGCTAAATATTTTATCACAGGCATTGGAACGGGTATCGGAAAAACATTGATCAGTGCCGTTTTAACCGAAAAACTAAAAGCAGATTATTGGAAACCAATTCAATCAGGAGATTTAAATACCAGCGATAGCATAACCATACATAGTTTAATAAGTAATACGCAAACGGTTATCCACCCAGAAAGCTATAGATTAACACAACCTCTCTCACCGCATTTATCGGCGAGATTAGATGGCATTGAGATAGATCTGAATAAAATCAATATGCCTTTAACGAATAACGATTTAATTGTTGAAGGGGCTGGCGGTTTAATGGTACCCTTAAACGAAAAAGAATTGATTATCGATCTGATCAAAAAGTTGAATATCGAAGTGATACTGGTATCACAAAATTATTTAGGCAGTATTAACCACACACTTTTATCAGTAAATCTGCTTAAGCAATACGAAATCCCTATCAAAGGCATCATTTTTAATGGCGACGAGAATGTGGAAACGGAAAGATATATCCAGCAATATGCCAAAATAAAAAAGTTAGGTATTATACCTAACTTTAGCAATATTGATAAAGAAAAAGTAAAAGCAGCTGGCCAAAACCTTTATATTTAATAAATCCAAAGTCAGTTATAGTCTGTTTTTTTAGAAAGTAGTTGTCGTACTTCTTTTAAAGTTTAGAGATGTTTTTTACTTACCCCGATTTTATATCGGGACCGCGTCAACCAGGTTTAGAGATGTAAAGTCGGTGTAACTATTGATGGTTTAATAGCATAATGCAGAATTTATTTCTTGAGTATACACTTTTAATAGTAGTACTGGTAGTGCCACCTAAACCCGATCCAAGCGGGATGCTCCCGATTTTTCATCGGAGCAGAAGCGAGAGGGGGACTGTCGCTACCTAATTCTACTAGCGCTGCTTTCCAAAATATAGCTAACTTATAAAGCCATAAACAACTATTTCTTTAAAAATTAATGCTCGGTTAGATAACCGCTTTTTTTAAGAAATTCTGCCCAAACCTGGTATCCTGCCGGAATAAGGTGTAAACCATCTTTAGTAAGTTCTGCCCTTAAATGTTTGTCCTGATCGGTAAAATTTGGATACAAATCAATAACCGTTACATTTTTAGCCGCAAATTTTCTTATTTCATCGTTTAACCAAAGAATATGTTCGTCTTTGCCATAATGGTTTTTAAATTTTCCGAAAGCACTATTCACTGGTAATAGCGTATTGAAATAGATGTGCGTTTTCTTAGAACCTTTTCTGATTCTGGCAATCATTGTTTTATAATTTCTTAAGATCACACTATCTGGAATATTCCGGGAGATATCGTTTATACCAATCAGGATAAAAATCTTTGTTGGTTTACCATCAATTACATCTTGTAAACGCTCTAAAACCCCGAAGGTAATATCGCCCGAAATTCCTCTGTTTTTTGCCTGTGGCAGATCTAAAAGTTTAGCCCAATCTGTGCCGGCGGTAATGCTGTTACCCAAAAAGACGAAATCTGTTTTAGATTTTGGATCGGCTTTAAACTTCGCTACTTGCTCAACATATTTCCCAGGGCGATAGGTGCTGTCCCATTTTACATGCTGAGCCATAGCTGCTGTAAAACTTAGGGTAAATATAACAACGGTTACCAATAACTTATTAAAAAGTGCTTTCATATTATATTTTTATTAAGGCGTAAAATACTATTTTGCCTGAACTAAAATATCCGGATAATCAGAAATAATGCCATCCACATTTAAGGCTTTTAGTTTCTGAATATCGGCTAAAGTATTGGCAGTCCAGGGAATGATTTTTACACCATCAGCATGTGCTTTTTTAACCAATTCTTCGTTTACCATTTGCCACACCGGACTTAAAATAAATGGTTTAAAACCTAAATCGGCGATATTCTCTTCATATGTCTTTTTATTGGCAACCAAAAAAGAGGTTTTTATTTTAGGATACTTTTCGTGAATAATCTGGATCGTCCTTTTATCAAAAGATTGGATTACTACAAAATCAGCGATTTTTTTCTTTAAAATTACATCCATTAAAAGTTTAACAAACTCTTCGGGTTTAGGGTTGGTAATCCCATCTTCTTTTTCGTTACATTTAGTTTCTATGTTATAAAAAAACTGCTTGCGCTTATTTGCCTTAATATCGTGCTGAACCGCATCTATTAGGTCAGAAAGTAATGGAAGATATGTTTTTTCTTTTTTCTGCTGAGGAAATTGCTCATAATACTTGGTACCTAAATCAAACTGTTTAATTTCAGCGTAGTTCATTCCAAAAATCGGATATTTCTTAGCATCTGTTACAGGAATGTCTTTCCCTTCCGGAGTAAGCATAAATGCTGGGCTCAGATAATCATCATGAGTTACCACTACCTTACCATCTTTAGAGATGTGGGTATCCATTTCCAAAGTGGTAATTCCTTCTATTTTCATGGCGTTTAACATCGCCAAAATGGTGTTTTCGGGCATAAGTCCTCTTCCGCCACGATGTGCTTCTGCGCTAAATACCGGAAATTTAACTTCCTGACTAAATGATTTAACTGCAAATGCAGACAAGAAAATAAAAATTGCTGTTGTATTAAGTTTCATATTTAGAAGGGATTTGGCGTAATAGTGGCGTCAGATGTTACCATCTGACGCTGTTAATCTATTTAAATTTAATTTTAGAAAGAGACTTTTAAAGATCCGGCAAGATGTATAATCTGATAGCACTGTAATTTTCAAATTAGCATTTGTCGGATGGTAACATCCGATAGCAAGTGGCTTAAGCATTAATTTCTGCCTCAAATTTTTCTCCGAAGCGGTCGGTCGCTACAACCTTTACTTTTTTAACCGATGGTTCGAAATGCGCCATAAACAAATGATCTGTTGATCTTGGTTCCACAAATGGTCGTGGATTTGGCAGTTTATCACCTTTATACAATTTAAGGGCTAAGGGATCAAATCCATCTTGTTGAGCTAACAAGCCCATTGGTTTGCCGTCAAAGAAATATTCTACTTTCCATTCAGGATCATAATTCCAGACGTTGGCAATTAACCTTTTCTGATTGGTTAAGGTATCTACGTAAATATCAAGCTGTTCTTTTCGATCACGTCCGGTAGATTTGTAGTACCATTTCAAATTAGTCCCATCTACTTCGTAAACGCCATAGCCACGCGGTGTACCATCCTCGCAAATGGGGCCTGTCCACCAGCCACCACAAACGGTACCATGGTTATGTTCGTAAATGCCGTTCTTAATTACATTTTTATTAAAATGCGTATGTCCCGACATGATATGAACGTTTTTGAAATCTTTTAACACCGCATAAAAATCATTGTTATTTTTAACTGCATTATGTACCGGAATATGAAGGCAGATAATCAGTAATGCATCTTTAGGCACCAGTTGCAGATCTTTGGCCAACCATTCTAACTGCGTTGGGGTGATGTATCCATCGTAAGTTCTTTCTACCCCCAAATAACGTACATCATCTAAAACCACGTAATGAGCCTTACCCCTGTTAAAAGAGTAATAAGTTGGGCCATAATGTGCTTGAAAAGTGCGGTCAGAGGTATCATCACCTCCTTGCCTGTAATCCTGATCATGATTTCCTAATGCCTGGAAAAATGGAATCCCGATTTTAGCAATAGCCTCATCGTACGCAGGAAAAAGATCAAAATTATCCCAAACTAAATCACCGACGCCGATGCCATGAACAGGTGTTTTCCCCATTGCTTTTACCACTTCTCTTGTATCAGGAACTGAAGTTTCCATCATTTGCTGAACATCCTTTTTATTCTTCACCTGAGGATCTGCCCAAATGATAAAATTATGTTTGTTATCATTTTGTTTTAGCGGCTTCAGATCAAAATTTAACTTACCTGCTGTATCTGGTTTGTAATAATGGCGGGAGATACTGCTTTCGGTTTTAAATTCGTAACCAGATGGTGTACTGATCCAAACAAAACGGGCAAGCTCATGGAGTTGGATCTGATAATTACCCATTTTATCTGTCTGTACCACGCTGTAGCCATCAGAAATTACTACCCCAGAAACAGCTTTACCTTTGCTGGTTACTGTTCCGCTCACCAATCCATCAACAGCGAATAACGAAGATGGAAAGGATTTTAAACTAACAAATAAGGTTGTGGTTAATAAAGTTGATTTTTGTATAAAGGATCTTCTGTTCATTGAGAATGATTTTTTATTTACTGCGGAAGAATATAAAATAATTTCTTCCGCAGATGACAAAGATTTTTATAGATATTTTTAAATTTATTATCTTATTTCAGTTGCGTTAACAGGCTCAATATCTTTAAGTGCTGAGGTTTTAGTTAAAAGAATCGGAGTTTGCGTTCTTGCTTTTACCCATTTATTTAATTTTGTATCATAAGCGCCGCCTAAAAGGTAGAAATAGCCTAAATCTGCAGTTAAATAGGTTAACGATTGTGTATTTGTACCTGCTCTGTAAAAAGGTTGAGGAACTAAATTTTGAGGATTAATGATATCGTAAATATCAGTATTACCAATTCTGTAACCTCCACCATAATTAGGGGCACCGCCAGATTGATATAATAGCCCGCCAGTACTAACCCACAATACATCGATAGGTACAGTAGCTCCGGAAACCTCAATACCTCTAAATACTGCCATCCCGAATGCATTACCACTATTTGCCATTAAACCCGTGGTGGCATTACCAGTAACTGTACTAGCTGAGTTAAAACGATCGCTCACCTTATTATAATCTAATGCCCTAATCCATTTTGATGAGGCAATTGATGTAGAATTAGCGCCGTTAATTAATTTATTTATACCACCAACATAGAAAAATTCGCCTTTGCTTACAGTGCCAGAAGTTAGATTTATTTTGTAAGTACGCTGCTGGCCAGTTGCCCAACCTTGTGCTGGTACACCGGTTGGTACAGATGCTCCAGCATTATTAGAAACTATTAAAGAAAAAGGCGTGTTGGCAAAATTAATATCTTTAGTAGCCCTGAGCTGAACGTATTCATTGTTGCCATCACCACCATTTACATCACTTATAAAGCCTGAAATTACACATTCAGGAGCATCAATGTTAGTGCTTAAAGCGCCAATATCATTAGCATTAGTTATACGTAGTTGTGGAAGTATTTTATCATTAACGATTTTATTGATTATTATCCCTTTATAATTACCAGAATATGGTGGCTTTACAGATGCAAATGACGCTGTTGGATTGGTATAGAATCCGAAATCATCTGTACCATCATTTAAAACTTTATCGCCTGCTAAGGTTTCTGTAGCAGATAATGTTGGATTGAATGTGCATTTATAAATAGTTAGCAAAGTACATTCGTACCTATCTGGATAAGTAGCTATTAGATTGCCATATCCTCTCGAAATATATAAAGTTTTACCTGAAGCAATTTTAGTAACATCAGCAGCAGTTTTGCCCATAATTTGTAACGTACCATCAACACGTTTCAACACTCCCCCTTCAATTTTAACATGAACAGAATCGCCAGGAACATATTTTGCAGCATCAGCACCAATGTTTATGGCAATACCTCTTAATGAATCTAGCCCACCAACAATTCTAGTATTTTGAATGATGAGCAAACCCGATGGCAAATTATTGGTAGAATGATCAGAAATTACCTGCCCTTTAACCATACTGGCCCCACGCATATTTTCGGTTGTAAGCGTTACTTCAGTATTTTTATAAATTTTGCGTAAATCAACATTTGGGATAAACATACTAGGTGTTGATAATACGTAATCGGTATCTCTTTTACAACTTATTATAACTGCAATACACCCTAGTGCAAACAGCATATTTCTTATTATTTTATTCATAACTTTTTAATTCAATTTTAAATAATTATGGTTTCTGCCACCACATTAAGGTATTTATGTCATCAGCACCTTGTGCAGCTATTGCATTATTATAACCAGTTGGATTTGTTGATTGTGTTACCACTGGATAATTTAACCGTGCTGGCATTTTTTGGTTGTTAACCAAACCGGGTCCTTTTGGTAAAATAGGATGTCCGGTACGGCGATATTCAAACCATTGCTGAAAATCCACCAAAAACATTGCATAGTATTTTTGTATATGAATCATCTCTAACTGACTATTTCCGGATGTGGTATTATCCAATGGAAGTGTTGAATCCCAATCTAAATTGGCTGCCTGTACATAATCAATAAACCTACTATCAGTTGTTGTACTGATGTAATTTGGCAACCAATAATTTATCGCATCAACCATTCCTTTGTAGTAATATTTTTCAGTTGGGCCACTAATCCATCCTCTTGCAGCAGCTTCTGCCAAAATAAAATCAACTTCGGCAGCATTCATAATTATACCTGTAAAACGATCAGTTTGTAAGGTGGGCTTATTTTCAGCATCAGAATTAAAGTGAGATAAAACCGAAAGACCAGATCCCTGAGCATAACCACTTGGAATACCAACAAAACCACCATTTGGTGCAGCATCTATACAAAAACGATTAACATTGTTACCTGTTAAATTACTATTCATACGGGGGTCATCCCATGTTACCAGATTACCCAAAAAGAAATTGCAAATAGGAATTCCTCTGAAATCAGCAGCTCTAATATTCACCATAAATGGTGATGAAAAAACTGCGGTACTACTGTTTGTTCCGTTCCATAAAATTTTAGCCGTGTGGGTATTATTTTGCATTATCGGATATTCTGATGGATTGCCATCAACAATTTGTTTTATTTTGGCAATTATAGTTGGCGCAACTTCGGCTTTGCCCGATGCCCTTAATAATAATCGTAAATATAACGAGTTGCAAAACCTTCTCCATTTTGAAACATCGCCTTGAAAAACAGGATCGCCAGTGGTATTAATTGGCGTACCCTCTTTTAAAAGTTGGTTAGCTTGTTCTAATTTGGCAAACATATCAGCATAAATATCTTTTTGTCTGTCAAATTTAGGTTGTACGTTTCCCTCTTTACCTAAATTGGCTTCGCTATAAGGTACATCTCCATAAGTATCAGTTAATAATTGAGATACCCAAGTTTGAGCAACAAGTGATATGCCTTGATATGATTTGTTTAGCGATTCTGGCTTGCTGGCAATGGTATAAATATCTTTTAAATCAGTTAAAAATAAGTACCAATTGTTCCAGGTATAATCTGCCTGTGTTCTTCGTACATCGTACCTAAAAACACGACCTTCCGAATCGTTAATTTCAACCGTTACTTGCATTAGCTGGTTATTAAAATTCCAATTTCTGCTCATATTTGCGTTAAGAACACCAACTAAAGCAGGTGCTAATAATTGGTTTGCTGTTGTTGTGCTCTTGCCAATAGGATCGGTATTAACTCCGGTAAAGTCTTTTGTACAAGAATTAAAGGTTAAACCAATAATGGCTAAAAAAGTATATGCTAATGTTTGTTTATAATTTTTCATGTTGATAAAATTAAAGTCCAACTACTAAACGGGCTCCAAAAGTTCTGGTTGAAGGCAATTGGCCTATTTCAAAACCTTGAACTATATCTCCTCCCGCTAATGTTCCAAACTCGGGATCGAAGGCTGGCCAAGGCGACCAAATAAATAAGTTACGCCCATAAACGCCTAGACTCAATTTAGTAAAACCTATACTTTTAAGCACTTTTTGCCCAAAATTGTATGTTAAATTTGCTTCTCTAAATTTTAAGTAATCCGTTCTAAATACACTTCCTTCTGCTTGCCCACTACCATAAATTGATTCGTAATAGGCATTCATATCGGTGGCTACCACATCATTTTTACGGTACGTTCCATCAGGATTTAGAAGTACCCCGTCGCCAACTATGCCATTATATCTTCCTGGCAAGGTAATACTATGTTTACCTAACGATGCCATTCTAGAAAATGTTAAAGAATGCCCAACTGCGCCTAATTGTGCATCAAACAATGCACTAGCACTAACATTTTTATAAGTAATACTAGTGCCAAAACCAAACCTAAATTGAGGTATTGTGTTACCTAAATACAGCAAATCAGGATTTTCTAGCGCTACTCCTGTGGTCGGATTAAAAACTATTTGCCCATCTGGTGAACGTAAATAACCTCTCCCATACATATCGCCCATGCTACCGCCAACATTGGCAACCACTTGTCCGCCACCTAGCGCACCAGTACGTAACACAACTGAACTATCTGCCAGTTCTCTAATTTTATTTCTATTGGCCGAGAAGTTTGCATTTACCTCCCATTTAAAAGTACGAGATTTTAGCGGTGTAGCATTTATAGCAAGCTCAATGCCTTTATTATCTACCCTACCAACATTTATTACTTGAACATTATAACCGGAGGCCTTATCAACAATGCGACTCAAAATCTGATTTTTGGTGTTTCCGCTATACGCTGCAAAATCAAAGTTTAATCGGTTGTTAAATAATTTTAAATCTAAACCAAGCTCAATTGTAGTCG
This sequence comes from Pedobacter sp. R-06, assembly GCF_049913135.1. Lineage (NCBI taxonomy): Bacteria > Pseudomonadati > Bacteroidota > Sphingobacteriia > Sphingobacteriales > Sphingobacteriaceae > Pedobacter > Pedobacter sp. R-06. Next base: position 2,706,576 of record NZ_CP183977.1, read on the forward strand.
TTTTTAGTGGCTTTAAATCGGGATTTGGCAAAACACGTGGATTATTCATCGCGCTATCAGGGTAAATACCATCTGCTGCGTACAAATAATTATAAGCAGTTCTGTAAGGCGTGGTGCCACCACTACCAACACTGGCAATAGAGGCTCTTAATTTAGCAAAGCTGATTACTTTTGGTAGTTTCCAAAAATCGGAAGCAACAAAAGCCAAACTTGCAGAAGGATAGAAAAAACCAACATTATCAGTTCTGGTAATTGTTGCTAATGTACTGTTCCAATCCTGACGGGCTGTTATATCTAAATAAAGGTAGTTTTTAAAGCTTAAAGAAGCTAAAGCATAAAAGCTATTGAGCCTGTATTGTGCCGTATCGGGGGCATAAACTAAAGGATTTTCGTTATTGCTTAACTCATAAAGATTTGGAATAACTAATCCATCAGCTCTTTTTTCTAGCTTGTTGTATTGATTACGCATTTGGCTACCACCTAAATTGGCAGTAAGCTGAATATCTTTAGTTAATTGTTTATTATACTTTAATAAAAAATCGGCACTTATTTCGTAAGATCGTATATCCGCAACGCGATAAGAACCATGTGCGAATTTATTACCTGCAGCATCCCAAGGGCGAAGAGTTTCGCGAACATCATTATTCAAATCTCCCGATGCTCTAAGCATTAAACTCAATGCATCCGTAAATCTATAAGTCGCTTGGATGTTTCCTAACCAACCATTCCGTCTTTGTCCGTTTAAATATTGCTCTGATATAGCATAAGGGCCTTCAGGGAAAGTGGTAGTTAAATTTGTAAACTGTCTGTAAACTAAGTTTGTTGCCCAATAATCTTTATACCAATCAATATTCATATTTGGTTGTGCAAACATAAACCAATACATTAACGACTGATTACCATAACCCGTGGCTGGTAAATTATCGCTTTTTCTATTGCTATATTGCACCTTGGCGTTAATGTTTAGTTTTTTAGTTACGTTACTTGTAATATTTAATGCAGCAGTAGTTCGCTCCAAACCTGTATTTGGCACAATCCATTCGTTATTGCCATGGCTTGCAGAGAAGCGTAAACCCACTTTTTTATAAGTACCATCTATACCAAATGAATTGGATGATTCGAAACCGGTTTTAAAAAATGCATCAATTGGATCAGGAGTTGCCACCCATGGTGTTCTGGTTAATCCTTGCGCTCTGGTTGCAGGGTCATATTGAAAAAACATCGCTCCGGGAGAAAACTCAGGGCCATAAGTAGAACTTGTAGAATTGGTGTTTGCTCCATCGGCACTCGCTCCATATGAGTAATATGAATTGCCAGATACCCCAGCGCCGTATTGTGTTTGCCTATCAGGACTTTTGTTAATTTCTTCCCATGCACTATTTGAAGTAAAAGAGATATTAACTTTCTTTTTATTTAAACTGGCAGATTTTGTTGTGATGATGATAGCCCCATTTGCTCCACGCTGTCCATACAATGCTGATGCAGCAGGCCCCTTCAATACGGTTACATTTTCTATATCATCAGGATTTAAATCATTTAACCCACTACCAAAATCGGCAGGCATAATATCTCCTGATGTACCGTAAACACCGCCTCCTGTACCGCCTGTACGCCTTGCCGAACTACTCGCCACAACGCCATCAATTACAATTAAGGCTTCGTTATCTCCTGTCAAATTATTTTCACCACGAAGAATAATTTTATTTGAACCGGCTGGGCCACTATTTCTAACCAAATTTAAACCTGCAACTTTGCCCGATAAAGCATCTGTCCAGTTACTAGAAACCGCATTGGTAAAGGCCGTACTATCTAATTTAGAAACTGCATAACCTAACGATTTTTCCTCACGCTTTATGCCCAATGCCGTAACCACCACTTCGTTTAATTGACTCGTAGAAGACCTAAGCCTCACAATCACATTATTTTCGTTATTATTAAATGTTCTGGTTAGACTTGTATAACCAATCATATTATAGAGAACTGTAGTTCCCTTTGCAATTGTGATGGTATAATCACCTTTATCATTGGTTACACCCAAAAACTTCTTGTTGTTATCCGTTATCGTGGTTCCAATTAATATTTGTCCATCCTGGTCATCTAACACGGTACCTTTAATTACAATATTTTGTGCCGGAGTTTGTGCAAAACTTTCGTTAATACAAATTAATTGCATCAGCATCACACAAACTAAAAAACTAAAGCGTTTTAGTTTACCCTTAAAAAAAGTTCGACTTTTCTTTTGGTGACTATCAGGACTGCTTTGCTTTACATGCAGAACGCATTGATGCCACGAAATCTGTTGAGTAAAATTTTTGATCATAATTATTATAGTATATCCGGTTAGTAATAGGGTTCATATCTGCGATTTATTTTGTCCGGATTTGCGGGCAAAGTAAGCCTGTTTATGTTAAAAATATATTAAGCAAACATTAACGTATTGAAAGCAACCTAAATATATTGCGATTTATTTATTTTTACTTACTATATATTTCGTTAATTAAAATTAACAAAACAAATCGAAACTAAAAACAATAAAATAAATCAACAAGAAATATTTTTTAATTGAATGTTTAAACAGACAGAAATATTGAAGACCGTAAGAAGAATGGAATTATTAAGTTATACCTAAATAAAGCAAAAAATGGCTTCACAAACAATATGTAAAGAAAAATAAGGCAGTAACGGATTAAATTATTGGCATAATAACATTACGTAATAATTTTATTACAAGACAAGGTAGCAGGAAAATAAATAGAGCAACAAAACGAAACATCATGTTGTAACATTTATATATCAACCTAAATCGAAAGATAAAGAAACATGATTAACCTGCCTTTACGTACTCAAATACATGCTTCATGTAAAGTTTACGTAAAGAGAATGTCCGCTCAAGTGCAATTAAGATAATTACCGGAAATATTAAAAAACCAAGCAGGTTAAAAGCGTAGAAAAAATAGCCAAAAATTAATATCAACCTGAAACATTCGAGGTAATAGATCCATTTACGCTGTTCCAAAAGTGCGCCGATGTTGATTAAAGTAAGTAAGATAAAGATGAGTATTGCAGCTTTATTGAATGGTGTTAAAAAACTGTAAAATAAGGTAGTGCCAGTAAGCATTGCAACTACAACCATCAACTGTATATTTAAATAGGTTTTAAATTTAGGTTTAGCCGCACGTTGCATTTTATTCTGAAAATAACGTTCTTCTAAAATTGGCCGGATGTTTTGATCCATCAACGCCGGACTACCGAATACGGCATTCCATTTGGCCCTAAATCCATTTGCACGCCTGTACGCCTCTCCTATTTCTAAATAGTAATGAAAATGTTGCCACAGGAAACTATAACTTTTAATAGGATGTGTTAAGCCATATTTAGGCGCCTCTTCCTCAGTCTGAAAAGTACCGAATAATTTATCCCAAAACACAAAAACATCGCCATAGTTTTTATCCAGATATTTTTCATCAGACGCATGATGAACACCATGCAAAGAAGGTGTAATGAATATGTGTTCCAGCCACCCCAACTTACCAATTAATTGTGTATGCGTAAAAAATGAATAGGCTCCATGAGCCAAAAGTATGGTAATAATCATATTGGGATGAAAACCGATTAATGGTAGTATACACCAAAACACGTTGCGGAAAATGGCTTGAATGGTCGTAATCCTCGCAGCTGCTGATAGATTAAACTCTTCACTTTGGTGATGAACGATATGTGCAGCCCACAAAAAATTAATTTCGTGGCCTAGCCTATGGTACCAGTACCAAACAAGATCTGTCGACAAAAGCAATAATATCCACACATACCATTTTGTAGAAATATCGAAAATCGCATAATTTAAATACACCCAATCGTACACCTGATAAAAACTCGCTGCAATAAATAAGTTCAATAACCTTTCGGCAATACCTACACTAAAATTTGCAACCGTACTTTCATATTTAAATATTTTCGCCTTTTTTTGGTGCTGGGCGATCCTAAACTCAATAAATACAAAAATAAAAAATGCTGGAATGGCAAATGCAAAGTAGTTTACCGTCATAACTGTAGTGGTCTTTTTTAGTTTAACGGAACAAACATAAATATATTCTATTAAATACATAGATTTTATAGAATATATTATTACACCTAAATTACTTCGATCTTCATTTTATGTTTGTTGTTTTAATTTATTTGTAGAACTTCGAAATTATAAATACATAATTATGGCTACAGATAAAAAAGCTGAAAACAACAATATATTATCTATTGATATAGGCGGCACAAGCATTAAAACGGTTCTTCTGGATGAAAGCGGAAATATGCTTACCGAATATTTAAAAAGCAAAACCCCGCCAGAAGCTACTCCAAAAGACATTGTTTCTGGAATTATAGAGTTGATTAAGCCTTTTCCTGTTAGCTACAACCGCGTATCGATCGGCTTCCCAGGTTATGTTAAAAACGGAATTGTTAAAACCGCCCCTAACCTGGCAAAAAACAAATGGGCAGATGTTGATCTCGCTCAGCGTGTGGCTAACGAATTAGGTAAACCAGTACGTTTGGTAAATGATGCCGATCAACAAGGTTTAGGTGTGGTTGACGGCAAAGGATTTGAAATTGTTTTTACAGTAGGTACGGGTTTTGGAACGGCTTTACTATTCGATGGAGAATTACTACCGCATTTAGAACTCGCACATTTCCCGATCAACAAGGAAGAAGACTATGATGATTATATCGGAAATAAGGCTTTCGAAAAAATTGGACCTGAACGTTGGAATAAAAGGCTTAAAAAAGTAATCGAAATCTATAAAACGGTTTTCAATTATGATACTTTATATATTGGCGGTGGCAATTCTAAACAAATAGACTTTAAACTGGAAAGCAACATTAAAATTGTAACCAACAGAGACGGAATTAAAGGTGGTGCAAAACTCTGGAAACTGGCCGACAAGTACAACATCTTTACTGTTGAGCCTAAAAAATAATAATCTTTATTACAATCTTTTAACAACAATAGCTGCAATATTAATTTGTAAACCCTAATTTTGGGTGCATTATAAAATATAAAAAATGGCAAATAACGATTCAAAAAAATATAAATTGGGAATGATCGGTTTAGGCACAATGGGCCGGAACTTATTATTAAACATGGCTGATAAAGGCTTCTCTGTAACTGGTTACGATAAAGACAGAAAAATGATCTCGAAACTTGAAGAAGAAGGCAAGAAACACAACTTAGAAGGATTTGACGATATTGAAAGCTTTATTTCCAGCTTACAAACACCACGTACATTAATCTTACTAGTGCCAGCCGGACCAATTGTAGATAGCGTTATTGCAGAACTAAAACCACTTCTGAGCAAAGGCGACATTATCATCGATAGTGGAAACTCACATTTTACCGATACCAACCGCCGTGTTGATGAATTGGAGAAAGATGGCTTACATTTCTTCGGAATGGGTATTTCTGGTGGTGAAGAAGGTGCACGTTTTGGTCCGAGTATGATGCCTGGTGGCGATAAACAAGCTTATAACGTAGTTAAAGATGTTTTTGATGCAGTAGCTGCAAAAGTTGGAACCGACCCTTGTGTAACCTACATTGGCCCTGGTGCTTCTGGACACTTTGTTAAAATGGTCCATAATGGAATTGAGTATGCTATTATGGAGCTTATTGCCGAGGTTTACGGGATCCTCAAAAATGGCTTAGGTTATACTAACGAAGAAATATATAAAGTATTCAAAAAATGGAATGAAGGTAGATTGCAATCTTTCTTATTGGAGATTACAGCAGAAATCTTCCTATTTAAGGATACCGAAACACAAAATGACCTTTTAGATCAGATTAAAGATGAAGCACGCTCAAAAGGCACCGGGAAATGGACGTCAGAGGTTTCAATGGAACTTCAGTTACCTGTACCAACCATTAATGAGGCTGTTTCTAACCGCGATTTATCTAAATTCAAAAAACTAAGGGTTTCTTTAGAAGAAGCATTTGGGAAAAAAGACACCAAAATTGCTGTTACTATTGATGAACTGGAAGATGCATTTTACTTCTCTATGATCAGTGCTTATGCACAAGGTATGCATTTGTTGGTTCAGGCTTCAAAAGAATACCAATACGATTTACAGTTACAGGAAATTGCTAAAATCTGGCGCGGTGGCTGTATCATCAGGGCTAAATTTCTAGAAGATATTTATCAGGCTTACGATAAAAACAATGCTTTAGAACATTTATTTGGCGATGCTGGTATACAGAATATCATTAAAGGAACTTTAGCAGGCACACGAAAAACAATCAGCGCATGTATCAATTCTGGTTTAGGCATTCCTGCATTTGCATCTACCCTAACCTATTTCGATACCATTACCACAGCTAGAATGCCTTCTAATTTAATCCAGGCACAAAGAGATTTCTTTGGTGCACACACCTTCGAGCGTATTGATAAAGATGGTGTTTTCCATGCTGATTGGAATAAATTATCATAACCTATTAGATTCACGAACAAGAACATAAAATGAAAACCAAAACCGCATTAAACCCTACCATTTTTGTAATATTTGGTGGAACAGGTGATTTAAACAAAAGAAAATTAGCACCTGCCCTATATAACTTATTTATAGAGGGTTACATGCCAGATAAATTTGCCGTTATTGGTACTGGTAGAACCGAATTTACCGATGACAGCTACAAAGTTGCTTTAGAAGATGCTGTAAACCAGTTTTCGCGCAGCGGAAAAGTAAAAAAAGATAAATGGGACGATTTTGCAAAGACAATGAACTATTGTCCTACCGATTTTGCCCAGCCAAAAACTTTCGAAAACCTTAAAGCAGCTGTAGAAAAATATCAAAAAGAATTTGGGGCCGGAACACAGGTAATTTTCTATCTGGCAGTTGCACCTAATTTCTTCCCGATTATTGCTGAATGTTTACAGAAATATAAACTTACGCAAGATGAAGACAATAGCCGTATCGTTATCGAAAAACCCTTCGGCCATGATTTAGAATCTGCAAAAGAACTGAATACATTATTGAGTACCATTTTTACCGAAAAGCAGATCTATCGCATTGATCATTATTTGGGTAAAGAAACCGTACAAAATATGATGGCATTCCGTTTTGCCAATGCATTGTTCGAGCCGTTATGGAACAGGTCTTATATCGATCACGTTCAAATTTCTGTAACCGAACAGTTAGGTGTAGGCGATCGCGGGGGTTATTATGAGGGCTCTGGTGCTTTAAGAGATATGATCCAAAATCACCTGTTGCAATTGCTTTGTTTAGTTGGAATGGAAGCACCAATTAATTTTGATGCCGATGAAATCAGGAACCGCAAGGTTGAGGTTTTAAGAGCAATGCGTCCTTTCTCTGCAGATGACATCCGTTTTCATACTGTTCGGGGTCAATATAGTAAAGGTTGGGTTGAAGGTAAGGAAGTTCCTGGCTACCGTCAGGAGAAAGGTGTTGATGCACATTCTAATACTGAAACTTTTGCTGCTGTTAAATTTCATATCGATAACTGGAGATGGCAAGGTATTCCTTTCTATTTAAGAACTGGAAAACGCTTAAACCAAACTTCATCTCTAATTACCATTCAGTTTAGAGATGTGCCGCATCAGATTTTCTCATCAGGAGTAACCGAAAACTGGCAACAAAACAGGTTAGTAATCAGCATACAGCCAGAAATGAGTATCCGTATGCAGGTACAAGCCAAAAGACCCGGATTGGATATGGTGTTGAATCCCGTTGATATGGTTTTCGATTATAAAGGAACTTATGAGGGTGATACTCCTGAGGCCTACGAAACCTTATTACTTGATGCTATGATGGGCGATCAAACCTTGTTTATGCGTGGCGATCAGGTAGAGGCAGCGTGGGAGTTGGTCATGCCGATTTTAAATACATGGGAAAGCAAAAAATCAATCAACTTCCCTAATTACCCTGCCGATAGCTGGGGGCCAGAAGAAGCTGAAGCACTTATTGCAAGAGATGGTTTCCACTGGTTTAACCTGCCATTGAAGAATAAGGAATAAATTTTTACCCTGGTTGTCTCCCTGACCTGTAGCGCAGCGGAAAGCTACGCAGTAAATTTATTTCAGGGTCTTATTTGAGATAAATGCTGAAATAAATTCAGCATGACGACTTTATTATTGATAACATGAATCTACTCATATACAAAACATTAGAAGAACTGAATCAGGATCTGGCAGATTATGTAATTAAAATTGCAGAAATGTCTATCGAAGAAAACGACCGCTTTAATTTCGTATTAACTGGCGGTAGTTCTCCTAAAGCACTCTATCATCTTTTGGCTACAGAAGGCCAGCACAGAATTGATTGGGACAAAGTATATTTCTTCTTTGGCGATGAGCGCAACGTTCCGGCCAATGATGATAACTACAACGGATTAATGGCTAAAAAAGCAATTCTTGATCCACTAGGCATTAAAGAAGATCATATTTTTTACGTTAATACCACTTTGGCTCCAGAAAAAGCAGCTATCGAATATAAAAAAGCAATCGACAAGCATTTTAATGGTGAAGACATTGTTTTCGACCTGATCCTCTTAGGTATGGGCGATGATGCACATACGGCTTCGATTTTTCCTCATACTACGTTAGTTAAAGACGAAGAAGTAAACGTAGCAGCGGTATATGTAGAAAAATTGGATACGTATCGCATCAGTTTTACAGCACCGTTAATCAACAAAGCCGACAATGTAGCATTTTTGGTTTTTGGAGAGAATAAAGCCGAAGCTTTGAAACATGTTATTGGCGATGAGCAAAAAGATGTTGCAACTTACCCTTCACAGTTAATTGATCCGATTGATGGAAAATTAACCTGGTTTACTGATGAGGCTGCAACAAAATTATTAGAAGATTAAAAAATTATGATGTCTGAAGAAAAACACTTATCAGACTTTTTAAACGGAAAAACGGAATATACCTTAGGGTTATTCCGTTTTTTTATTGAGCAATTGACCGAATTAGGAGAGATAAATCTCAGACCTACAAAATCTATGATTGCAATCGAATCAAAGACCGATTTTGCATATATTACGCAATTGGGTAAAAATTTTATTCATGTGGTTATTCCTTTCAATCAACCATATGAAAACAATCTTTGCTTCACTAAGATTGCACAAGTACCTGGAACGGATCAATTTAACCATCATTTGAGGATTTATTTCAAGGAAGATGTTAATGAAGAGGTGAAAGGTTTTTTAAGGATGGCTATGGAGTAACGCGTTTTTAACCACAGAGTACACGGAGGAAGACGCAGAGACTGCAAAGTTTGATGCAACTATCCTATTACCATATCCGTCATTTCGACTGAAGCGCAGCGAAATGGAGAAATCTATATAGATAAATTTTTAGTGCTGTTGGATGTTTCCATCCGACAGTTTAATAAAAATAAATTTTAGTGTCAGATGGAAACATCTGACACCACACCAATGGCTATGGAGTAACGCGTTTTTTAACCACAGAGTACACGGAGGAAGACGCAGAGATCGCAAAGTTTGGTGCAACTATCCTATTACCATATCCGTCATTTCGACTGAAGCGCAGCGAAATGGAGAAATCTATATAGGTAAATTTTTAGTGCTGTTGGATGTTACCATCCGACAGTTTAATAAAAATAAATTTTAGTGTCAGATGAGAACATCTGACACCACAAAAATCGATTAAACAAAATGCTTCACTCTGAATTTATTTCAGGGTATACAATACGTTGTGATGATTTTCCTGATTAAAAGATCCTGAACCAAGTTCAGAATGACGATCCGTGCAGAAATCATCCTTAGGGGTGCTGTTGGATGTTACTATCCGACAGTTTAATAAAAATAAATTTTAGTGTCAGATGGAAACATCTGACACCATATATAAAACTGTTTGATAGATTTCTCCGCTTCGGTCGAAATGACGATCAAGTAGAGTAATTTAATCCAATTTCTCTTCTATCAACAGCTTAATAATCCCATCGGCCATCCCCACTTTTGGTACATAAATCTGTTTTATACCGGTCCATTTCATTAAAGTTAAATAAATCTCACATGCTGGGATAATTACATCTGCACGATCCGGGTTTAAGCCCAACGTATTAATCCTTTCTTTCAATGAATAACTGGTCAACTTATTATACATCGAATTTAGCTTTTGCAAAGACAGCGGTGCATTTTCCTTCTCATCCGACATGCGGAAGAGTTTATTGATGTTACCACCTGTGCCGATACCTGCTAAATGTTTATATCCTTTTGTATGCTCTTTTACCCAATCTTTCATTTCATCCCAGGTTTCTTCTTTATCCTGATTATCGAGCATCCTGATTGTTCCTATATTGAAGGATCTTGATGCTTCTGGAGCACCTTTTACAAAAACCGACAGTTCGGTACTACCTCCACCCACATCAATATATAGGTAATTTTTATTTTCGTCTAACTCTTCTTCAATATGGTTAGCGTAAATAATATTCGCTTCACGTTGTCCCTCAATAATTTCTAAGGTAACGTCTGTTTGCTCTTTAATCAGTTTAACAATGTCCTGTCCGTTATGGGCTTCGCGCATCGCAGATGTTGCACAGGCTAAATATTCCGAAACATGATAAACATCCATCAGATTTTTAAAAGCAGTCATGGTTTTTACCAGATCTGCCGATTTTTTCTCTGAAATATGTTGATCCAAAAATGCATCATCTCCCAACCGGAGCGGCACACGTATAAGGGTGTTCTTTTTGTACTTATATTTTCCGTCTTGTTTGCTAATATCAGCAATGAGTAACCTCACCGCGTTCGAACCGATATCTATAGCTGCGTATCTTAACATTATGATTGATGCTTGGTTTTTAAATAGTTGTAGATGTCTACCTGCGCCCTTATCTTTTTACTTAATCTGTTTTTATGGTATTTATTATTGTTCAAAGCATTGATCTGTCTCGATTTGGTATTATCCTGGAGTTGCAGATCGATGATATCCTGGATTTCCTGTTTCACATCATGATCCAAAACCGGAAATCCTACCTCTACCCGGTGTTCGAAATTCCTGCTCATTAAATCTGCAGATGATAAATACATGTCGTTTTTACCGTTATTACCAAAAATATAAACCCTGGCATGCTCCAAAAACTTATCAATAATACTAATGGCGGTAATATTTTCACTAAATCCCTTCACTCCAGGCACCAGACAACAGATACCACGGATAATCAGCTGAACTTTAACCCCAGCATTACTCGCATCGTAAAGTTTCGCAATAATCCCTTCATCTGCTAAACTATTTACCTTTAACATGATGTAGGCGAGTTTGCCCTGTTTAGCATTCCTGATTTCGCGATTAATAAAATTGACCAGTTTCGATCGGCTCTCCAGCGGAGAAACAATCAGGTGTTTAAATCCCTTGGTTACGGTACGTTTGCTCAACGCATCAAAAAGTTTTACCAGATCATTGGTAATCTCTTTCTTTGCGGTGAAAATACTATGATCGCAGTATAAACCTGCAGTTTTCTCGTTAAAGTTTCCTGTTGCTAAGTTTGCGTAGTAAACTGGCTTATCTTTTTCAATCCGTTTAACCAAACAAATTTTAGAGTGTACTTTATAGTCAGTTAATCCGTAATTTACCTTAACACCCTCCTCCATTAAGCGGCTGGTCCAGTAAATATTAGCCTGTTCATCAAAACGGGCTTTAAGTTCCAATAAAACAGAAACTGCTTTACCATTTTTAGCAGCGTTGATTAATGCATTGATTACTTTTGAGTTTTCGGCTAAGCGGTATAAAGTAATCTGTATTTCGGTTACTTTCGGATCAATTGCAGCTTCGCGCAAGAACAAAATAATATAGTCATATGATTGGTAGGGTAAATTCACCAAATAATCGCGCTGGGCAACTTTATTAAACATACTTTGGGTTCTGTGCAGGTCGTGAACTTTTAGTGGCACATTCGGCGCATATTCCAATTCCTTTTTACCAACATTTGGGAAAGCAATAAAATCGCCAAACTTATGGTAACGGTTACCCGGAATTAAACTTTCAGCCTCAAGCTTAAGTTTATTCACCAGTACTGTAAGCATATTTAAAGGCATAGCCGAATCATAAAGCAAACGCATTGGCTTCCCTTTTTTACGCTTTTCTAAACTGCTTTTTAAATCATCGATAAATTTATCATTAATGTTTTTATCAATATCTAATTCGGCATCCCGTGTTAACTGGATCGAATAAGCCTCTAAATTATCATAAGTAAAAACATAAAATATATCGTCTAAACAATACCGGATAATGTCTTCGGCAAGAATAATAAATTTTAGATCGTTTGTTTCGGGCAGCACCAAAAACCGCGGCAAATTAGGCGGAATTTCAATGAGTGCATATTTCTCTTTAATTTTTGTATCCTTTTTCGAAAGTTTAACAAAAAAATAGAGGTACCGGTCCTTCAGTTCTGGAAAAGGTTTATCCATATCCAGCATAATGGGAACCAGATTAGATAAAATCTTATCCCTGAAATGATTTTTAACGAATTCTCCCCTGCTTACATTCAGTTGAGTATCGTTTAAGATAAAAATCCTGTTTTGAGCAAGTTCGTTTATTAGGGTAGCCTGAAAAAGCTGGTCGAATTTTCTTTCTTGTTTTACAACAATATTTTTAATCTCATTCAGAATTTTCTTTGGATTGAATCCCAAAAGTGCTTTAGCCTTATCGTTCAGATTGGTTAGCCGGGTCATGGTGGCTACCCGCACACGGTAGAATTCCTCTAAATTTGAAGAAAATATAGATAAAAATTTAATCCGTTCAATCAGCGGAACAGTTTCGTCGGCAGCTTCTTGCAGTACACGTTCGTTAAAATAAAGCCAACTGATTTCGCGGTTTAAAAAAGGGATCTTCTTATTGCTCATTTAAAAAAATAAAAAATCCCTGCCAAAACAGGGATGTTCAAAACTGCACATTAATTTGTTAAATCGATGTTAATTCATTTACTTGTTAATGTTAACAAATTTATTTTTTAGCGGGTGTTTTTACAACTTTCTTAACTGCGGGTGCAGCTTTAGCCGCTGTTTTTTTAACAACCGCTTCAGCTTTTTCTGATGTAGCTACCGGTGCTGCAGCTTTTTTAACTACTGTAGCAGCCTTTGAAGGTGCTTTAGCAGCTGTAGCTACTGCTTTCTTCGCAACTGTTGCCGATTCTTTTACAGCTTTATTAACTTCAGCAACCGGTTTTGCCAATACCTTCTCGGCTTTTTCTTCTGTTTCGATAGCAGCTACTTTGATACTTTGTACTACTGGTTTAGCCTTGGCTACTGCTTTCTTAACCACTTTTTCAGCAGATTTTTCAGATTTGCTTAATGCTTTTGCAACCGGCTTTTTCGCCGCTTTGGTCTTTTCTTTCGACGCACTTAATAAATCATCAATTTTTTGCCCCACATCTGCCTTTACGATAGTGAATTTCTTGGTTAATTTTTTAGCCACACGCTTACTTGCTTTTCCTACCTCCGTACTGATTTCCGATACATCATGACCTAAACTTTTGATCACATCCAAGAACTTATCGGCGATCGATTGTTCTAATTGTTTCTTTACTTCCTTTTTGGTGATTTTTTTTTGAGACTTCGGCTTAGTGGTTTTCATATTATTTTTCGTTTTTTTGTGAGGATGGATTAATTTCTATTAAATCTACTTATTTTTTTACTTTAAAGCTAAAACCATGCCTTCTTTTGATATTGTAAGTAAAGTTGATGCGCAAACATTAGACAACGCAATTAACAATGCTAAAAAAGAAATCCTTAACAGATTCGACTTTAACGGATCGAAAAGTACCATCGATCTGGATAAAAAAACAAATGTAGTAACCATTGTTACTGAAGATGATATGCGAATAAAAGCAATTGAAGGTTCCATTATCTCGCGGATGATGAAACAGAACTTAGATCCGAAAAGTTTAGATTTTGGCGATGAGCATCAGGCTTCGGGCAACATGATCAGAAAAGAAATCAGTATTAAGGAAGGATTAGATAAAGAAGCAGCAAAAAAGGTTGTGGCAAAGATCAAAGCCAGCGGATTAAAAGTTCAACCTGCTATTATGGACGATCAGGTTAGAGTAACTGCAAAAAAAATCGATGATCTGCAGGCCGTGATGAATCTTTGTAGAAATGAAGATTTTGGTCAGCCGTTACAGTTTATTAATATGCGCAATTAGAAAGCTTAATTGTTTAAATTGGTTAATCGGTTAACTGTACCGCCGTATTACTACAATTAAACAATTTAAACAATTAACCGATTAACCATTCAACTCATGGAAATCACCGAAAACGGTTTTATATTTTCCGATAAAAAAGAACTTTTAGATCCCGAGGCCATACATCATTATTTGAGTGTAGAATCTTATTGGGCTAAAGGCATACCTTTAGATACCGTAAAACGTTCTATTGAAAACTCGCTTTGCTTTGGCATTTACAAAGGAACAGAACAGGTAGGCTTTGCCCGTTGGGTAACCGATAAGGCTACCTTTGCATGGCTTTGTGATGTGTACGTCAAAGAAGGTTACCGCGGTTTGGGCTTATCAAAAAAACTGATGTCGTTTATGATCTTCCACCCAGATTTACAAGGCTTGAGGCGTTATCAGTTGGCTACTTTAGATGCCCATGGCCTATATGAACAATTTGGTTTTTCGCCAATTAAAAACCCAGAAAGCCAAATGGGCATTGTTATTAAAAACGCATATATTGAGGCATCAGAATAGATATAAAAACCTTTTTTCAACTCTCTTGTTTTCCTTACACATCAAAACATAGAGAAAACATGAAAAAGATATTTTTATTATCCACCGCTTTTGCCTTGGTACTTTCATTTCAGGCTTGTCAAACTGCCGATAAGAAATCGGCAACCACAAAAGATAGTGTTGCTGGCGATACAAACATGGTAAATGGCAATCATGCTACAGGAGCCGAAAGTACAGAATCTGGTGTTGATGAAGCTGGTGCAACTTTTTTAAGAAAAGCAGCAATTGGGGGCATCATGGAGGTTGAAGCCGCTAAGATTGCACAGAAAAATGCAAAAAGTGCTGAAGTGAAAGATTTCGCCGCTAAAATGTTAACCGATCATACGAAAGCCAATACAGAATTAAAAGCTTTAGCCGCAAACAAAAAAGTGATTACGCCTGATGCATTACCGGCAGATCAGCAGATCCATTTGGATGAAATGAAGAAAATGACGGGTGCTGCTTTTGATAAACATTATATGGATATGATGGTTACCGATCATGAAAAAACAGTAACCCTATTTAAACTGGGGATGCAAAACCGCGATCAGGCAATTAAAGGCTGGGCAGGCAACACTTTAAGTGTAATCGAATCTCATGATGAAATGGCAAAAAAAATCGTTGCCAATATGAAATAAACAGAGACAAATTTTGCTTTAAAGATCAAAATCCTGAATAATGAATTTCAGGATTTTTTTCGTTACCAAAATGTGTAAAAAACATCATTTTTAATACAATTTCTTCCAATAAAAAAATTAAAATTAACTTTCGCCGTTTAATACAAAAATACATAAATGAATAAGAGTAGAATTTTCAGCGCGCTGTTAAGTGTTGCGCTTGTAAGTGCAGTGCCAACTTTGGCCAACGCGCAAAAAGCCAATTGGCAAAATCTTGATCTTAAAAGTGATAGTACATTCGGAATCAGTACCGAAAAAGCATATAAAGAACTTTTAAAAGGTAAAAAATCTGTTAAAGTTATCGTAGCGGTAAATGATGGTGGCGTAGAAGCTACCCATGAAGACTTAAAACGGATTATGTGGGTAAATACCAAGGAGATAGCTGGTAATGGCAAGGACGATGATAAGAATGGTTATATCGACGATATAAATGGCTGGAACTTTATTGGCGGCCCTAAAGAATCTGTAAACTTCGAAACCTTAGAATTAACCCGTTTGGTTCGTCGCGATGAGGCGCGTTTTGCCAATACCACAGATGCGAATGTAGCAGAAAAAGATAAAAAGGATTTCGAAATTTTTAAAGCAGAAAGAGCCGATTTAGAAAAACAATTGGCAGAAGCTAAGGAAAATCTAGCAGGTATTACCGGTTTTAAAACAGCTTTAGATGCTGTAGTAAGGAAAATCGGCAAAGAAAACCCAACGGTAGAAGATTTTAAAAACTTCAAACCTTCTACAGAAGTTGAAGGCAGAATCCAAAATGTACTGAGCCAGCAATTAGAAAAAGGCAGCTTTAAAGATTTTTACGAAGATCAGATTGTAGAAGGACTTGATTACTATACACGCCAGGTTAATTACAACTTAAACCTTGATTACGATCCACGCGCCATAGTTGGCGATGATCCGAACAATGTTAAGGAGAAATTTTATGGCAATAACGACGTAGCAGGTCCTGATGCGATGCACGGTACACACGTAGCCGGTATTATTGCGGCTGATAGAACCAATAAACTTGGTATTTTAGGTGTAGCGGATAACGTTGCCATTATGGGGGTTCGTTGTACGCCTAATGGTGATGAAAGAGATAAAGATGTTGCTAATGCTATTCGTTACGCTGTTGATAACGGTGCAAAAGTAATCAACATGAGTTTCGGCAAGGCTTATAGCTGGAACAAAGCCATTGTTAACGAAGCTATGAAATATGCGGCATCTAAAGATGTATTGATCGTTCAGGCAGCAGGTAACGAAAACAAAAATATCGATGTAGAAAATAATTTCCCCAACCATAAAGATTTAGATGAGAAAACTATTGCATCATGGATTACCGTTGGTGCTTCAGGCCCTAAAGATGATGAAACACTAAAAGCCAGTTTCTCTAACTTCGGCAAAACCCAGGTAGATGTTTTTGCTCCTGGTGTTCAGATTTATTCTACTGTACCGGGTTCTAAATACAAAAATTTAGATGGAACCAGTATGGCCTCCCCTGTTGTTGCTGGCTTAGCAGGATTAATCCGTTCTTATTATCCAAAATTAACTGCGGCACAGGTAAAAGAAATCATTGTTAAATCGGTTACTAAAGTTAACCATAATGTAGAATATGCCAAAGGTGAAGAACCAGGTGCAGAAAAAGTTTCTGTTCCGTTCTCTGATCTTTGTATCAGTGGCGGTATTGTAAACACTTACAATGCATTAAAATTAGCAGCAACTTACTCAGGTAAGGCAGTCGCGAAATAATTTTTCTGTCTGTCATTCTGAGCGAAAGCGAAGAATATCCATAAAAAATGCGTCTTGATGTAAAATCTGGACGCATTTTTTGTTTATTTGAATGATTGTCATTGCGAGGCATGTAAATCCAAAGCATTAAGATTATCTTCGATTGGTAATTCGTAATTTGACATCAAGTTCAGTATCTATCTTACGTAAAGATCCTTCGACTACGCTCAGGATGACAAAACAAGTTTGGAATTAAACCAAAAGACAACTTAACTAAGCCAGTATCTTATCGGGCGTAATCGGCAGTGTCCTGATCCTCTTTCCTGTAGCATTAAAAACAGCGTTAGCTACAGCGGCAGAAAAACCGATCAATGCAATTTCACCCATTCCTTTTGCACCCATCGGATTAATGTAAGGATCGGGTTTATTGATAAAGTTAACATCAATTTCTGGCACATCGGCATTTATCGGAACATGGTAATCGGCAAAGTTGTTATTAATATATCTTCCATAACGGTGGTCGATAATCGATTCTTCGGTTAAAGCCATGCCAATACCGCCAACAGCACCACCGAGCATCTGGCTTCTGGCTGTTTTCGGACTTACAATGGTACCGGAATCGCCTACAGAAACGATTTTACTCACTTTTACTACGCCTGTAAGCGTATGAACCTTTACCTGCACAAAGTGGATGGAGAACGAATACATGGAGTAATTATCCCTTTCCTTTCCCCCTTGACTTTCTTTGGTTACTTCTATTTGCGGAAGATTATTCTTTTTTAAGACATCAACAAAATTAGCCGTTGCATCCATATTTGAATTTGCAGCCAGCTCAGCTATCGCAGATTTTAATGCCACACAAACATCATTCACTGCAGAGCCTACCGTAGATAGCGTAGCCGAACCACCCTGACTAGGTGCCGGTGGCAAAGAAGAATCGCCCAGCTCAAATGTAATTTTATTCACAGGGATCTTCATCAGTTTATTGGCGATTAAAGTCATGCCAGTTCCCGTTCCCGGGCCGATATCGCTGGTTGCACTTTGTAAAAGCAACGATCCGTCAGCCTTTAAAATGCCCTTTACACTAGCTTTACCTCTATTGGCATTAAAAACCCCAACACTTACACCATAACCTGTTTGCCATGGTCCGTCAATCAAACTGCCAGGCTTGTTTTTCCGGTTGCTCCACCCTATTTTTTCTGCCCCGATTTTATAGGCTTCTTTAATGTTTTTGCTCGAAAAAGGTTTGTTTTTCTGTTGATCGGTTTCCGGATCGTTTTTTATCCTGAAATCCAATGGATCCATATCAAGAGCATATGCCATTTCATCAATTGCACTTTCTAAAGCAAAAGCTCCCGTAGCCTCTCCAGGGCCACGCATCCATATCGGTACACCAAGATCAACTGGTACAATGGCATAAGCAGTATTCACGTTATCGCATTGATACATAAACTTCGCCATATTAACCACGCCTTCAGTAAAGTTCTCGTAAGTAGAGGTTTCGCCATAAGCCCTGTGCGTAATCCCTGTTAATTTACCATCTTTATTTGCGCCCAAACCAATGGTTTGTATTGCCGCTGGCCGATTACCCACCATGGTAAACATCTGCATCCTGGTAATCACCACTTTTACAGGCTTACCAATATGTTTAGAAGCCATCACCGTTGCAATTTCAAGCGGCCAGGTACGGAGTGCCATCCCAAAACCACCACCAACAAACTCCGAATTTACCTGAATATTCTCCATCGGAATTTTAAAAACATTTGCAATAGTGCCCTGAGTAGCTTTTACACCTTGTGTTTTGGCATAAACCGTAAGCTGGTTATTTGGCCTCCAATCGGCGATAATTCCATGAAGTTCCATCGGATTGTGCGTTTCGATAGGTAGAAAATATCTTTCTTCAAGCTTCACCTCCGCTGTTTTATAAGCGTTTTCTATACCACGTTTATAATCAGCCTGACCTTGAAGTTTCTTTGCCTTAGGATCTTTTAGCGCTTTTTCAAAATCAGTGTTAAAATCCTCTTTAGCATAAGTTGCTTTAACCAATGAAGCCGCATAAGTCGCCCTTTCGAAGGTATTGGCCACTACAATTGCGATTGGTTGTCCATTGTAGAAAATTTTGTCGGTATAAAAAATCTTCATCTGTGGACCACCTTCCTGTTCGTAAGCAGCTGCAGATGGCTTATTTAAATGCGAAACCACAGCAATTACACCTGGTGCTTTTTCAGCCGCCTTGGTATCGAGTGCTGTAATTTTTCCCTTGGTAATGGTACTGGTTACCAAAACACCATAGGTTAAACCTGGTAGTTCATACTCTGCAAAATATTTAGCTTGCCCCGTAACTTTTAAAATTCCATCTACGCGGTCGTTATCATCTTTTAAAATTCTCTTTTCCATAACTAAACTTTTGATTTTGCAAGATTCAACGCCTCGATTATTGTATTGGGTGCCAGTTTAAGTTTAAAGTCATTTCCTCCAAAACCTTTTGCATCCTTCATAGCCAGTTGGGCTGCCTGTTCAAAATTCGATAAGTTGGCTTCTTTTCCTTTTAAGAAATTTTCGGATGCTGTTAAACGCCAGGGTTTGTGCGCTACTCCACCCATTGCCAATCGAATATCAGTAATTTTATTATTGTTGAGCTCAAATGCTGCTGCAACTGATACAAGCGCGAAAGCATATGAAGCCCGATCTCTAACTTTAAGATAATGATAGTTTTTGGCAAGGTTATTTACCGGAATTTCCAAACGGATAATCATTTCGTCTGCTTTTAAGTTATTGTCTAACTGCGGCGTATCTCCTGCCAGGCGATGAAAATCTTTAAATAGCATTTTTCGCTCTCCTTTGGCATTGGCCAATACCACCTCAGCATCTAAAGCCGTTAATGCTACACACATATCGCTAGGATGAACCGCAATACATTTCTCTGAAGTTCCAAAAATGGCATGCATGCGGTTAAAACCTTCCATAGCGCCACAGCCTGTACCGGGTTGACGTTTATTACAAGGCATTTCGGTATCGTAAAAATAACCACAACGTGTACGCTGCATCATATTACCACCAACAGTAGCTACATTTCTCAGTTGGGCAGATGCGCCCGCTTGTAAAGCCCAGGAAAGTAATGGTAGTTTCTCTTTAATCAGGGCATGATCTGCAACTGCTGAATTAGAAGCCAAAGCACCAATATGGATTTTATTTCCAATCTGCTCGATCTGTTTTAATGGAACATGATTGATATCGATGAGTTTTTCGGGTGCCGTAACACCTCTTTTCATTAAATCGATCAGGTTTGTTCCACCCGCCAAAAATTTGGCATTTTTATCTTTTACCAATAAGGCAATTGCTGATTTTGCCGTGGTTGTTCTTAAATATTGAAAATTGATCATACCGTTTCACCTCCTTCCTTAACCTCAACAATAGCATCAACTATATTAGGATAAGCACCACACCTACAGATGTTTCCACTCATATATTCACTTATTTCTGCTCTCGAACCAGTATGCCCTTCGCGTACACAGGCTACAGCCGACATAATCTGACCGGGCGTACAATAACCACATTGAAAACCATCATGTTTGATAAATGCAGCCTGCATAGGATGCAAAGTATCGCCGTTGGCCAAACCTTCAATTGTAATGATTTTCTTTCCTTCATTCATTACTGCTAAACTGAGGCAAGAATTTACCCTTTGTCCATCAATATGCACGGTACAAGCGCCACACTGGCCATGATCGCATCCTTTTTTAGTTCCTGTTAGGTGTAATTCTTCGCGCAAATAATCTAAAAGCGTTACCCTGGGCTCAACCATAGTTTGATATGCTTTATTATTTACCGTAAGTTTTAACGGGATTTTCTCAAAAAGTTGAGCGAAACGTTCATCGGCGTTACTTTCAGCTGCTTTAACCGCAGCACCAGGCGTTAATGCAATGGCTGTAATTACCGAACTTTTTTTGAGGAAATCGCGCCTGCTATCACCCTGATTTGGTTTCTGATCGGAAGATTTCATAATTGAATATTTAAGATATTGGGATGTACTCCTAAGTTCGCTATTCTAAAGTTCAATATGTAGCAATTCGGAAATTTAGAATTATTCTATCGAGTAATATTTTCATGTAACTCACTAGAAATAAAACATTAACAAAATAATTTCCAAAATGTTCAACCAATTTATACTTTTATAACATGGACAACGTAAAACCACTACCCGATTTATCAGCAGAAGAACAACGTGTTTTAGGCGCATTAATAGAAAAAAGCCGCACCACGCCCGATTATTACCCAATGACTTTGAACAGCTTAACAGCTGCATGTAATCAAAAAAGCTCAAGAAATCCAGTGGTAAATTACGATGAGGAAACCATAACTTTAACACTAAACCAACTTAAAATAAAAGGTTTAATTTCCACTGCTACAGGAGGATCAAGCCGCGCAACTAAATATAAACATAACCTCGCCATTGTTTATCCTTTATTACCTTCGGAGCTCGCTATTATTTGTTTATTGCTTTTACGCGGACCACTAACGCCTGGTGAAATCAATAGTAATTCGGGAAGATTATATGAATTTGAAAGTATTGAAGAAGTTTTAGAACAGCTTCAAAAATTGTCGGATGAAGAACCTGCATTTGTAAAACAACTGGCAAAAAAAGCTGGTCAGAAAGAAGCGCGTTTTGTTCATCTTTTAGGGGAACAGGCCGAAACCACTGCAGAACCTGAAGCCGAAACAACAAACGCCCCCCAATTTGATCCTACTGAACTGGAAAGCAGGATAGAAAAATTGGAACTGGAAATTGAAGAATTGAAAGAACTGGTTAATTTATTGATGGATAAGTAGGTTTATTGGTTCATTAGTTCATTGGTTTGCTAACCTATCGGCATAATCAAAGCGATTGTCAATCTGAGCGTAATCGAAGACCGTTATATTACATTTTCCGTGCTACCTGCATCTTCTTGTTAGAAAATTATTAGGGCCTTAGCGAGACGCTAAGACCAGTATAGTATTTGAGATCTTACATAACAGATCTCTCCATTTCGTTGCACTCCAGTCGAGATGACGACAAGATTTAAACCTAAAACAAAAAGTGTTTGGCGATTAACCAAACACTTTATTAAATTTCCAATTAAGCTGGGAATGATAAAATCAATTAAGCCTCGTACTTTTTAAAAATAGTACTCGCGGTGTGACCACCAAAACCAAAAGTGTTATTTAAAACATAATTAATCTCCTTTTTAATACTTTCTCCCAACACAAAATTCAATCCTTTTGGAATATTTTCGTCCAGATTTTTGGTATTAATAGTTGGTGGCACTACATTATCTCTGATCGATAAAATACTGATTACACTTTCAACCGCTCCGGCAGCACCAAGTAAATGGCCCGTCATTGATTTAGTTGCACCAATTACGACAGGCAAACCATTAAACACCGTATTAATTGCCTGTAATTCACTTAAATCACCCAAACCGGTTGAAGTAGCGTGTGCATTAATATAATCGATTTTATCAGCAGTAATTCCGGCGTCTTTTAAAGCTTTTGTCATACCCAAAGCCGCGCCAATACCATCAGGAGGCGTCCCGGTTAAGTGATAAGCATCGGCTGCCATTCCACCACCAATAATCTCGGCATAAATGTGGGCACCACGTTGTAAAGCATGCTCTAAATCCTCTAAAACCAATGCACCAGCACCTTCGCTCATTACAAAACCATCTCTGTCGGTATCAAAAGGTTTAGAAGCTCCTTGTGGATCCTCATTGTTTTTAGACAAGGCCTGAGCAGCATTAAAGCCGCCTACAGATGACTTGGTCAATGCAGCTTCAGAACCACCGGCAATCATTATACTTGCTTTACCCAAACGAATGGTGTCGAAAGCATTGATAATGGCAGTATTGGATGATGCACAAGCAGATACAGTACAATAGTTTGGTCCACGCAATTTATGACGGATGGAAATTGCTCCAGCCGCAATATCGACAATCATTTTTGGAATGAAATAAGGATTAAATCTTGGTGTTCCGTCACCGGCATGAAATTCTTCCAACTGTGCTTCGAAAGTACCGATCCCACCATTTCCGGTTGCCCAGATTACGCCAATTTCAGCCAATTGATCATCGGTCATTGCAGTAAAATCTAATCCTGCATCTTTTATCGCCTGATCGCTCGATCCGATTGCATATTGGGTAAAAAGGTCGTACTTTTTAATCTCTTTTTTCTCCAGGTATTCTTCGGGATTAAAATCCTTTACCTCGCCCGCAAAGCGGGTTTTGAACTTACTGGCATCAAATTTTGTAATGGGACCAATGCCACTTTTCCCGGCCAATATCTGCTGCCAGAATTGCTCAACGGTGTTACCAAGTGGCGTTATAGCACCTAAACCTGTTACTACTACTCTTTTCATTTTAATAATTTTTAGTCAATATTCTTGAATAAATAATCGACCAATGATTGTACGCGTGGGGCAATAATTAATATAGCAGGGATGGCTACAATGTAAGAAATGCCCCATGATTTTAACCAAACTTTCATAAAGACCGATGTAAATCCAAGATTAACACTTATGGCCGCGAAAGTAACTATTCCTGTAGTAAAAACCACCATAATAAATGCAAATGCCAGCTTCTTTTTCATCCCTGCTATATTTTTAATTCTGTACTGAATCAACCCAGGCTTTTCTGTTGGCATTCATCACATTAAGTGAATCAACTGGCGACTGTCTGAACAGTTCGTAAATTTTAGCGGTATCACCCACCCTGATTTCAAATTCATCATTGGCTAAAGCAGCCAAGAGCTCATCGGCTACAACAGATGGTTTAATTCCGTTATGACCGCCAATTTCTTTTGAGAATTCAGTATCCACCAATGGCGGCATCAATTCGAAAACCTTAACAGAAGTTTCTTCTAAACTCAATCTTAGGGAAGTGCTGTAAGAATGTAGTGCTGCTTTACTGGCTGCGTAAGTCGGTAAAGTAACCCCAGGAACATAAGCCACTATAGACGAAACATTTACGATAGCTGATTCACTTTGTGTCTTTAAAACAGGCAGCAATTTTTGATTGATCCTGATGATCGACAAATAGTTGGTCAACATTTCATCTTCTGCATTGGCAAAAGCATCTTGATTGGGGTCGGCTAAATTATACAGGATGGCTCTTCCTGCATTGTTGATGACGATATTTAATTGAGGAAAATCCGCTTTAATTTGGGCTACCAATTGATCTACGTCTTCAGCCTTGCTTACATCAGAAAGAATGGTGGTTACATTTTGTAGTGATGCAGCAGCTGCATCTAGTCGTTCCTGGTTTCTACCAGTAATAATTACGTGATTATCTAAAACAGTTAACTGTTTTGCGATTTCTAAACCGATACCAGCTGTTCCGCCGATCAATAAAACGGTATTTTGTGAAGTTTTCATTTTATATTTTTTTTTTAAAATTTTAAGATTAAACAAGTACTCACTGCGTGAGCATAAACAGTATTATTTTCACCAACTAATTGCGCTTCTACCAAGGCGGTACGCCCACCAAGGTTGATCACCTTCCCTACGGTTTTTAGTTTCCCAGTTTGGATGGTAATGGCTTTCAGGAAATTTACCTTCAGCTCTAAAGTGGTATATCCTTTTCCGGCAGGTAAAAGAGAGTGTACAGAACAGCCCATAGCCGAGTCTAAAATAGCAGTAATTACCCCGCCATGTACAGTACCGATCGGGTTGTAATGAAACTCCTGAGGCGTAAATTCGAAAACCACATTGCCCTTTTCAATCAGACTTACACTAAAATCCAAGGTATGCAACAATGGCGGCAGCGGAAATTTATGATCGCTCATGGCCTGCAGATAATCAACACCATCCATCTGCATAGCTTCCTTCGCTCCTTTCATAGGGTCTTCCCAAGTTATTGTTCTGGTTCTTTTCATGATAAAATACCAATCGGTATATTTTAGTTTAAAAATTTTTAGCCGAGGCTATTGATATATTTTTTTAACGAATCCATAATTAAATTCCAATGTGCAGGTTTAGCGGTTAATCTTGAGATCATAATCCCACCTTCTATTATAGCAATAATGGTTAGTGCAACCTGCTCTGGATTGTGATCTGCACTAATTTCTTTGACAGAAATACCAGTTTCAACCAGTTTAGCAATTTTATTTTTCCAGCCTAAAACTGCTTTCAAAACTTTTTCCCGCAATTCGGGATGGGTATCATCAGCGTCAACTGCAGTATTTAAAACAGGGCAACCTCCTTCTGACACTGAACCATCAATAAATTTTTGATAAATATTGATGTACACCAAAAGCTTATCCTTTACGCTAACTTGTTTGTTCATGTCAGCATCTATCCTAGATGAAACATTTTTCAGGTTATAATCAAAAGCCGCCAGCGCCACTTCATCCTTATTGGCGAAATTACCGTAAATACTACCTTTTGTTAAACCTGTAGCGGCAGTAATATCATTTAAAGAAGTACCTGCATAACCTTTCATATTAAAAATAGGTGCGGTTTTCTCCACAATGAAATTTCTTGTTTTTTCTGCCTTGGTCATGTTCTTTTAAATTGACAATGCAAATATATACCAATCGGTATATTAAATACAAATATTTTTATCAGCGCAATCTCCTTTTAATTGGAGCAATTTATTTTACGTTTGAATTTTGTAACTTTGATTTATGAACAAGCCAGAGACCATTGAAGATTTTTATCAGAACAAATTTAGTTTCTTACCAGACAACCTACAGAATGGCGTAGGTCATTTTAACGTGTTCAAGTTAGAAGATTGTTTAAGGGATGACCATAAGCCAATGAGTTATAACCGCAGGGATTATTACAAAATCTGCCTTACCCGCGGACATAATGTTTACCATTATGCAGATAAAAGCATCGAAATCAATGGTACAGCTTTAATCTTCTTCAATCCGCTTGTACCTTATACATGGGAACTGGCCAGTGGCAAACAAAGTGAGGTGACAGGCTATTTCTGTATTTTTACAGAAGCTTTTTTCACTGAAAAGATCCGTGGAAACATAGGCGATTTGCCCATGTTTGTACCTGGCGGGAAACCGGCATATATTTTAAATGAAAAACAAGATGCCCAAATAGAAAGTATTTTCCATAAAATGTTTGAGGAAATCAATACCGATTACATCTATAAATACGATCTGCTCAGAAACTATATTACTGAAATTACACACTTTGCGCTAAAGACGCAACCATCTGAAACACTGTTCAAACATACAGATGCTAATGCAAGGATCACTTCTGTTTTTACGGAGTTATTAGAGCGGCAATTCCCCATCGAAACAACTACGCAAAGGTTTACCATGCGTTCAGCCAAAGATTATGCTTCGCAACTTTCGGTACATGTAAACCACTTAAACCGTGCAATTAAAGAAACCACTGGCAAAACCACCACGCATTATATTACTGAGCGCTTATTAAGTGAGGCTAAAGCTTTACTCAAGCATACCGACTGGAATATATCAGAAATAGGTTATTGCCTCGGTTTTGAAGAACCTACCCATTTTAATAACTTTTTTAAAAAACTAACCAACCACACCCCTACTTCTTACCGAATTGTTTGAATTTCGTAATCATAAGTTTGATTAACGTAATAAAGCGAATTCATTTGCACTGTAATTTTGTCTTAACAAAAAAGAAAAACTATGGGCAAGAAAAAAGTTTGGTTTATTACCGGAGCTTCAAAGGGCTTAGGATTAAGTTTGGTTTATCAGTTGCTAAATGCTGGTCAATATGTTGCGGCCACATCAAGAAATATCAGTGAACTTAAAAAAGCAGTAAATAATGATAGCGGAAAATTCCTTCCTCTAGCCGTTAATCTCGCCGACGAACAAAGCGTTGATGATGCGATAAAAGCGACTATTACTAAATTCGAAAGAATCGATGTAGTCATCAATAATGCAGGTTACGGAATTGGAGGCAGTATCGAAGAGCTTAGCGATGCCGAAACACGCAACAGTTTTGATGTTAACGTTTTCGGAACACTGAATGTTATCAGAAAAGTTTCACCTTATTTAAGGACACAACGAGCCGGACATATCATCAACATTGCATCAATTGCAGGTATTGCAGGCGCAACCGGCTGGGCGGTATATGCAGCAGCAAAATCGGCTGTGATTGCATTATCAGAAGTATCGGCAGAAGACCTAAAAGAATTTGGCGTAAAAGTAACTGTTGTGGCTCCTGGTGCATTCAGAACCAGTTTCTTAACTGCTGACTCGCTGATTTTGGCAGCCAATCCAATTGGAGAATATGAAGAAGTACGGGCAATACATAACAAATACCTAAAAATGGACGGACAGCAGATCGGTGACCCCGAAAAAGCTGCTGCTGCTATGATTTCACTGGCAAGTATGCCTAATCCACCCCTTCATTTACTTTTAGGGAACGATGCTTTTCAAAGAGCAAACAACAAATTAGAATCACTACAGAAGGAATTTAGAGACTGGAAAGCCATTACAATTTCAACAGATTTCGACGAAAATTAATTAATAGACAAAAAATTATGGAAAATCAAAAAGTATGGTTTGTAACAGGCGCATCAAAAGGCCTGGGACTTACATTAGTAAAAACATTATTAAGTAGCGGCCTTAACGTTGCTGCAACTTCAAGAAACCTAAGCGACTTAATAAAAGCAGTTGGTGAACACGAAAACTTCTTACCACTAGCGGTCGACCTAATCGATGAAAACAGCGTAGAAGCAGCAGTTAGTCAAACGATCAGCAAATTTGGACAGTTAGATGTGGTAGTAAACAATGCTGGCTATGGCATGCTGGGTGCTTTAGAAGAATTAAGCGATAAAGAATCGCGTCAAAATTTCGATGTAAACGTTTTTGGTTCGTTAAATGTAATCAGGAAGGTGCTTCCTCAATTGCGGAAACAACAATCGGGTCATATTTTCAATATCTCTTCAATCGGTGGCTTTTCGGGTAACTTCCCTGGTTTTGGGATCTATTGCGCTACAAAATTTGCAGTGGTTGGCTTCACCGAATCGTTGGCGGCTGAAGTAAAATCGATGGGAATTAAAGCAACAGTTGTAGAACCCGGTTATTTCAGAACAGCATTCCTAACTGAAGGATCATTAGCGGTACCGAATAACCCAATTGATGCCTACAAAGAGGTACGCGACTCGCAAGCAGCGCATCAGAACGACATCAACAACCAACAGCCAGGCGATCCGGCCAAAGCAGTTGAAGTAATTATTGAGGCTTCTAAAAGTGAAAATCCACCACTTCATTTATTTTTAGGTCCTGATGCTTATCAGGTAGCTGATGCAAAAATTGCAGATGTACAAAGAGATATGGCCAATTGGAAATATCTGGCTACTGCCACTAACTTTGACGAGGTTGGTGCTTAATTATTATTTAATCAAGAACTGGCAGCTAGTCGGTTCTTGATAATTATGTTAAAAACTTGTTTCTAAATCTTTTCCATCTATCCATAAAAAATTGGATGACGACCATCATCATTAAATAAATACTCAAATTGATCAAATAAAAGACAGCAATATTTACTTGTTCAATGCTCAAATATTTATTATAAGAAGTTGAGTCGTACCATTCCAAGAATCTGTTTATCAAAAAAAGTGGAATAATCGCTAGCAAACCATTGAAAAGCCTGTACCATCGAGATTTTAAGAAAAAACTGATCCAAAGTAATTGGCTTAATATCAGGTACCAGATCACATCGAACCATGAAATGACCCAACCAGGTCCAAAATAAAAATCTACATAGCCGTATCTTTCTTCAGCTTTAGAGGAGAAAATGTTAAACAGGGCTAAACTTATCTTGACGATAAAGTAAATACATGCAGCATACTTGATTACTAAACTTGGTGTACGATCTAACTTTTGTAAAGTTGGAGATACATGAAAAATACAATACCAGATACTCCAAAACCCAAAGCCTATAAATTGCGCTTGAGCAAGGACCGTTAAGATCAATTGAAACATAGAAAATAAAGTTTTATGGACGATAAACTGTTTACTTTTATTTACCGTGTTGCCAACAATAACCACTACTATCCCCGTTTCTTTTACATCTCGCCCCTTTTTTTGTTAATGCTTTGCATTGCCCAACATAAACTGATGTAGAACTACTGACTTTCTTTGGCTGGCTATAAAAACTTTTCGATCTTGAGATTTTTGAACTACAGATGCCACAGGTTCCACCGTTATTGCAGTATTTGCAGCTCGAGCAGGTAGAACATGCATCACAGGGACTTAATCCATAGCAAGTTGCAACAGGTTCTTTTCTTAGATTTGTTTTTGGTGAAAAACTACCAAACAGCAATAAGCTACCCAATAGTAAGATGTAAATTGTTTTCAGAGATAATCAGATTAAGAGCTTAGGATAAAATTTAGATTTCTAATTTAGGATTAAATATTGATAATCTTACACATCAAAATATCTCCTCCGTAACCATTTCGCCAAACTAACCAGCGCAATTAATGCTGGTACCTCTACCAACGGACCGATTACACCAGCAAATGCCTGACCCGAATGGATGCCGAATACACCAATGGCCACTGCGATGGCCAATTCGAAGTTGTTGCCGGTAGCGGTAAAAGCAATAGCGGTACTTTTGCTGTAATCTGCACCAAAATATTTGCCGGCAAAGAAGCTGATCACAAACATTACCACAAAATAAATTACCAATGGCAAGGCAATTCGCAGCACATCCATTGGGATCTGCACAATTAATTCTCCTTTTAAACTGAACATTACCACAATGGTAAATAACAGCGCGATTAAGGTCATCGGAGAAATCATTGGTACATAAGTGGAATAGAACCATTCTTCGCCTTTCCACTTGATCAGTACTTTTTGACTTAAAATGCCGAATACAAACGGAATCCCAAGATAAATCCCTACACTCTTTGCTATTTCTGCAATGGAAATAGATACAGAAAGGCCTTTTAAACCAAAAATGGGTGGTAAAACCGTGATAAAAAAATATGCAAATACACTGTAAAGCAATACCTGAAAAATACTGTTCAGGGCAATTAAACCAGCTGCATATTCTCGGTTCCCATCGGCAAGCTCATTCCATACCACCACCATGGCAATGCACCTGGCGAGGCCGATCATAATTAAACCGACCATGTATTCAGGATAACCATGTAAAAAGATAATCGCCAGGAAAAACATTAAAAATGGGCCAATGATCCAATTTAAAACTAGTGAAGCTCCCAAAACCTTAATATTTTTAAATACCTCGCCCAAGTTTTGATAATTTACTTTTGCCAATGGTGGGTACATCATCAGGATTAATCCAATTGCCAGAGGAATGTTGGTATTTCCACTGGAAAAAGAACTGATCCACACAGTGGAAGAAGGAAATAAATAGCCCAGCGATACACCTAAAAGCATCGATAAGAAAATCCAAATCGTTAAATACCGGTCTAAAAAACTGAGCTGTTTTCGTTTAATTACAGGCGCACAATTATTTGCCGACATGTTATCCTTTTAAATTTTCGTTTACAAAATCCTCCATGTAAGCTTTAACCAAAGCTCTCGTACTTCTGAATTGCGCCATGATTTCTTCATCGGTACCTATGGCTTTTGCAGGATCGGGGAAGTTATGGTGCATTTTTATCGCCTGCGTTGGGAAATACGGGCAACTTTCTTTCGCATGGTCGCAAACGGTAATCACATAATCGAAAGGCACATTAAAATATTCCTCGATATTGTTAGAGGTTTGGCCTGAAATATCTATTCCATCTTCGGCCATTACTTTTATCGCCTTTGGGTTAACGCCATGAACTTCGATGCCAGCACTATAAATTTTGGCTGTGTTTTGGGCGAAATGTTTCAAATAACCTTCTGCCAGTTGACTTCTGCAACTATTTCCGGTGCAAAGCACCAATACATTTTTCATTCCTATAAATTTTGAATCATTAACAACATCCACTTCCTGGAGAACAACTATTTTGGCCAGCTGCCAGATTAACCAATTCTAGCTTTTGCTTTATCGGCTGAGCAGGCGCACAACATTCTTCGCCGGTTTCGGTGGTGCCACAGCTTCCGCCACGGTTAATTGCTTTACATTGGGTAGCATCAGGTGTCAAA
This sequence comes from Pedobacter sp. R-06, assembly GCF_049913135.1. Lineage (NCBI taxonomy): Bacteria > Pseudomonadati > Bacteroidota > Sphingobacteriia > Sphingobacteriales > Sphingobacteriaceae > Pedobacter > Pedobacter sp. R-06. The sequence continues at coordinate 2,737,758 of NZ_CP183977.1, forward strand.
TCCAAAATTAAGTTCTCCCCGTCAATTTTAAATTCACCCGGAAACATCTGCCTCGTATCGAACGCAGAATTGCCAAATTCAATTTTCACAATTCCATTGGGATTTAAAGAGATTTTACTTTCTACCAAATTGATAATGGATAGTGCTTTTTTCACCTGCATAGCCCTACCCGTTTCTTGTTCGGTAGGTTCCCATAACTGTACAATAATTTCAGTCCAGGCGTTCATCACGCCTCCACAATCTACCGAAACAATCGGCGCCTGTTTAATTTCGGTGATGTGATAATTGGCATTTACCCACTTGCCCGGCGCATATTGAAACTGTAACATCAATTCTGGATGTTGCTGAAGATCAGCCTTAAAGCTGCTCCATTCTGTTGAAGATGTATTAATCATAATATTGCAATTTAACGATTGATTTAAGTAAAAAATTTTAACAGCAGTTTTGCTCGCCCTTATATGCAGCAAAGAAATCGCCCAGCTGTGTTTGTAGTAATCTCCAGGTTTTAGGTTCTATACAATAGCAAATACTCACACCCTCGATAGTGCCCTGTATAATACCTGCATTTTTAAGTTCTTTTAAATGCTGAGAAATGGTAGCCTGAGCTAAGCCTAGTTCCTCAACCAGATCGCCACAGATACAAGTATTCGATTTAAGGATGCGTTGAAGAATTGCTATCCGCGCAGGATGTGCCATCGCTTTTAATAACGCTGCCATCTGGTTCTGCTCTTCTGTGAAGATTTCTGTTTTGGTAAGTCCCATAATTATATATCGCAATATTACGATAGACAATCCAGATATCAAAATTTATTTTTAAACTTACACTAGCACGCTACAGAATTTCTATAGATTCGATACTTTACTTCGTGTATAAAATATTTTAAATTAAATTTAATCATGTGGAAATTTTATGCAATACTCTCCGCTTTTTTTGCTGCTGCAACGGCTATTTTAGCCAAAGTTGGACTAAAAGGCGTTAATGGAAATGTGGCAACGGCTATCAGAACTATAGTAATCCTGTTTATTGCCTGGGGCATTGTATTAGCAACGGGAGAAATTTCACAGCTGAAAACATTGAATAAAAATAACCTGATATTTTTAGGTTTATCGGGCTTAGCAACAGGTTTGTCGTGGATTTTCTATTTTAAAGCACTCGAAACAGGAAACGTTTCTAAAGTGGCCCCGATTGATAAATTAAGTGTCGCCATTGCTATGGGTTTAGCTTTTTTGATCTTAAAGGAACCGATAGATGCTAAAACATTAATTGGAGGTGGATTGATTGTAGCTGGTAGTATGGTGATTTTGCTTTAAAACAGTCTGAAACTTGGAGTTTGGAGACGATTAACTGATTTATTAATCTAGAGTCTTAAGTCAATAGTTGATAGCCTATTAACAAATAGGCTATCAACTATTGACTAATAAACTAGCAAAACAAAAAAACCGTTAACTAAAATTAGTCAACGGTTTAATTTGTACAGGGATGAGAAGAAATTATTTTTTTGGTTTTGCGCTCATGTAAAAAGTAAGCTTTCCACCATTGGTGATATCAGCGTGTTTGATTTTATGATCGGTAATTTCTTTGCCGTTCAATAAAACTTTCTCTACATAAACATTTTTATCACTTTGTTTAATCGCCTCAACAGTAAATGTTTTACCGTTTTCCAAATTAATTACAGCGTTATTAACCAATGGACTACCTAATGAATATACATCAGAACCTGGTGCTACCGGATAAAAACCTAAAGAAGAGAACATATACCAGGCGCTCATCTGTCCACAGTCGTCATTTCCACCTAAACCATCGGCAGTAGGTTTGTACTGCATGTTTAAGATGTGACGGATCTGCGCCTGTGTTTTCCACGGCTGATCAGTCCAATTGTAAAGGTAAGCGATATGATGTGCAGGTTCATTACCATGTACATATCCACCAATAATACCTTCACGGGTAATATCTTCAGTATGCGCAAAAAACTCATCGGGTAAATGCATGGTAAACAAAGTATCTAAACGCGTTGCAAATTTCTTTTTGCCGCCCATCATTTCAATCAGCGAACTCGGATCCTGTGGAACAAAGAAACTGTAGTTCCAGCTATTCCCTTCGATAAACCCTTGTCCTTCAGTATCCTTTGGATCAAATTGTTTTTTAAAAGAGCCGTCAGCCAATTTAGGGCGCATGAAACCAGTAGCGCTATCGTAATTATTCTTCCAGTTGTTAGAACGTTTGATAAATTCGTCGTAAACATCCATACGGTTTAATTTCTTGGCCAGTTGTGCAATCGACCAGTCATCGTAAGAATATTCTAAATTATTGGAAACCGAAATGCCCGATTTTTCTGCCGGGATATAACCTTTATCCATATAATAGCCAATTCCTTCATAATCGCGGTGTTTAGCCGTTGCAACACAGGCATCTAAAGCCTTATTTGCATCACCGTTATAAGTGCCTTTTATAATCGCATCAGAAATTACAGAAACACTATGGTAGCCGCTCATGCACCAGTTATCGTTGGCATAATGCGACCAGATCGGCAACATGTGCAAACTACTCTGATCGTAATGTGCCATCATTGATTTCACCATATCATTACTACGGCCTGGTTGCATAATATTAAAGAATGGATGTAAGGCCCGGTAAGTATCCCAAAGTGAGAAAGTGGTGTAATTGGTAAAGCCCTCAGCTTTATGTATCCCCTGATCTAAACCTTTATATTCTCCGTTAATATCGGTATAGGTTGTTGGATTGATAAAAGCATGATATAAAGCGGTGTAAAAATTGATTTTATTATCATTAGAAGTAGTTACCTGTATTTTATTCAATTCTTTATTCCAGGTACTCTGTGCCTGAGCCTTTACTTTTTCGAAATCCCAGCCCGAAATTTCTGCACGCATATTTTGCAAGGCATTTTCCTGGCTAACCGGCGATAAAGCAAATTTAATTTTGATCTTCTCTCCTTCCTGGGTATCAAAATCGAAGTACATTTTTAGTTTTTTGCCAGCAATTTCAGGAAAGTTCTGTTCCTGGTTAAACTTACCCCAAAAGCCTCTATATGCCTGTTTGGCATCGTAGCTTTTGCGTCCATAACTTTTAAAAGCTTTAGAAAAACTCATCGCAAAATAAACGGTTCTGGTTCTGGCCCATCCGTTGGTTTGGCGGTAACCTGTAATCAGCGTATCGTTCACCACTCGGACGTAAGTCCAAACGGTTTTTTCTTCATAATTGTAAATACCAGCCATCAGATCGAGGATAATGTGTGATTGATCTGATTTAGGGAAAGTATATTGATGCATCCCTACCCTTGTAGTCGAAGTTAATTCGGCAGTAATGTTATCATCATCTAATTTTACTTTGTAATATCCTGCCTCTGCAACTTCATTGGCATGAGAAAATGCAGAACGGTAACCACTTTTCGGATCGGATGCTGTACCAGGATTCAATTGTAATTTACCCTGGGTTGGCATAATCAGAAAGTCACCTAAATCTGAGTGCCCAGTACCGCTGAAATGGGTATGACTAAAGCCGGTAATGGTTTTATCCTCATATTTATAACCCGCACAATATTTATATACATCGCCATTGTATTTTCCGTTTACTTCGTAAGATAAAGTATCTGTTTCGGGACTTAGCTGTACCGAACCAAACGGAACTGTTGCGCCAGGATAGGTATGCCCCATTTTAGATGTACCAATAATGGGCTTAACATACTGCACCAGATTCTGCTGTGCCGATGTAACCAGGGCCGATAGCAAAAGACAAGGCAGGATAATTTTTTTAATCATATGAGTTTTAAAATTTAGCTTGTTTTGTTTGAAAATTCTAAGGTATTAATTTTATCTTCAAATATGCATAAAACACACCACTAAAACGTTTAAGTAAAATAAAAAATACAATTCGAATTATTGAAGACACAATTTATATCTTTTTTGCTATTATTTTAAATTCTAATAGCCAGGGTTCCGAAAACCCGTAAACTGACAACTGGAAATTGATTACTGATTTGGGCGTTACCTAATCCCGCGAAATATGGGAAAGGGTTAGGCTTTGCAGGCTCCGCTTCGCTCCTGTACCGATGAAAACCGGTACTAAACCCTTACAATCCTTAACGCGCATTTACTGCCTTAAGACATTTCATCTAATTGTTTGCGTTCGTTCCAAACGCGTGGATAATAACCTGACGATTTTATGATCGCATTAATTTAAGGATTAGAACCACAGGCCCAGGTTAAATAAACCTGATAAAACGGAAAGCCCAGAGCGAGGTACGAGTGAGGACTTGAAGTGATAGCAGGACTGTAGTAACCGAAAGGTGCCAAACTCTGATTTTCAAAATCATATTGACCGCCAAGTCCTCAGTTTCTGAAAAGCCGCCAGAATTTCCAATAACCAGTTTGGCGACAGCTTTTTACAAGTAACTGACTTGCTTTAAATAATTTCAGCTAAATAAACCTTATTTTTGCATCCAATATTTTTAAGATGAGTAAACACGGTAGAATTCTGGTTGCCATGAGTGGCGGGGTTGATAGTTCGGTAGCGGCTGTAATGTTGCATGAGCAGGGTTATGAGGTTATTGGATTAACCATGAAGACCTGGGATTATGCTACTTCTGGTGGAAGCAGTAAGGAAACTGGCTGTTGCTCATTAGATAGTATCAATGATGCCCGTACACTTGCTGTAAACTATGGTTTTCCGCATTATATCCTTGATATAAGAGATGAATTTGGCGATTACGTAATCGATAATTTTGTTGATGAATATCTTGCCGGAAGAACCCCAAACCCATGTGTGCTTTGCAATACGCATATTAAATGGGAAGCACTATTAAAACGTGCCAATAAACTCGATTGCGAATTTATCGCAACAGGGCATTATGCCAATATCCGTCAGCAAGATAGCGGCCGTTATGTAATTTCGAAAGGAAAAGACGAAAATAAGGATCAATCTTATGTACTATGGGGCGTTTCGCAAGAAAACCTTTCACGTACAAAATTCCCATTGGGCAGTTTTGCGAAATCTGAAATCAGGCAAATGGCTTTAGATATGGGACAGGAAGAACTAGCAAAAAAATCGGAGAGTTACGAAATCTGTTTCGTTCCCGATAACGATTACAGGGCGTTCTTAAAACATAAAGTAGAAGATTTAGAAGATAGAGTAGCCGGCGGAAATTTCATTTTAAGCAATGGAATGGTCGTTGGACAGCATAAAGGTTATCCCTTTTATACCATTGGCCAACGTAAAGGTTTAGGCGTTGCCTTTGGCGAGCCTATGTTTGTAACGCAGATTCTGCCAGAAAGCAATACTGTAGTTTTGGGTAAAGCTGATGAGCTTGAACGCCGCGAAGCGATGGTACGCAACATTAACCTGATAAAATATGCAAGCATTGAAGAACCAATGAATGATGTGATTACCAAAATCCGCTACAAAGATGCGGGTATGTTAAGTACAATTGTTCAGGAAAAAGACAAAATGCGCGTAGTGTTCGATCATAATGTTTCGGCAATTGCACCTGGCCAATCGGCGGTATTTTATGAAGGGAATGATTTATTAGGTGGAGGATTTTTAGTTTAATATTTCCCCTACGATGTTATAAAAAAACGAGTTGCCATTTGGTAACTCGTTTTTTGTTTGATTATCAGGCTATACTACACGATTCGTCATACTGAATTAGTTCAGCATTTTTTATACTATCTACTTATTTTTAACTTCTATAATTCTATTCATCATAACAGTAAATTTATTAATTAAGATTCCCGCTTACGCGAGAATGACGACCGCCATAAAATATCACAATAGAAGTCTTTTTTTATTCACTTCCTTTAAAAACGTTAATAGAAGCTGTTTTCCAGTGTATGTAACCTAAATTACCGCAGGTTTGGGCTACAAAGTTTTCTACATCTTCTGGCACGTCGTTAACAACACGCCATCTTATTTTATATTTGGGATTATAACTTATATACACCACCAAATCATCACTACGTTGCCCAATGGCGTGTAGATGCTGCAAATGAATATCCTGCAGATCTGCAGCAGCAATCCTCAGTCTTTCATTCATGATTTTACCTAATGAAAGATCTGGTCTAAAATCTGTTTCGAATATGGCTAAAACGGTAACGGTCATAGAAAAAATAAATATATCAGCAAACAAACCAAGCTAGAAGCTTTTTGTTTAAAATCATCAATTAAATACATCGAATTATCTTTACGATACTTCCTGTATCCTGTCTCTCCAAAAGCAAATCTATACTAAAAAAATTAGTATCAAAATTTATTTTTGTATTTTTTTTAGTCAACACAAAAATTATAGAAACGCATGACACGGGCGACCAAAAAGGTTAATAACTCCAATATTGTGCATAAATATCTTAAACATCTGATAGCTAGGTTAGTTATCTATATAACAAAAGTTGAGCTTATGAAAAAGTGCATCTATGTAGTAGAAGACAATCCGAATATTAGGGAGATCATCGAATTTTTATTAATTGAAGAACTTTACGAAGTAAAGACCTGTCCAAACACCAACGATTTTTGGATTCAAATGAGCAAAAACCGGCCAGACATGGTAATTCTTGATATTATGCTGCCTGATGGAAACGGACTGGATATCTGTAATACGCTAAAGCGAAATATAAAAACACATGATATCCCTATAATGATGATGTCGGCCAATAACCACTTGAATGCAGTTAAGACTAAATGTGATGCGGAAGACTTCATCAACAAACCTTTCGATCTGAACGATTTTGCCAGCAGGGTTGAGAAGTATCTGGCAGCTTAGTTTTGTCCAGAGTCTTCGTCAACGGTCATTAGTCGGTTTGAACGATAATCGCTGAGCATATTGATAAATCTCCTCATTAAGGAATTAAGCGCATTAAGTTTGGCGCAGGTAATTTTAGTCCAAAGTCATTAGTCCGCAGGTGCTTAGTTGATTTGAACAATCAACCAATTTGCCAATGAACTAATGACCAATGAACGAATAAACCACTTAAATGGCTATACTTTCGATTGCTTTATCCAAAGCTACATCTTTTAAATCTGGAATGCTTACACCTTCTGCGCGATATGCCGTAATATCGGTCATCCCCATAAAACCCAAAACCGATCTTAGGTAAGATTCGGTGAAATCGTAAGGTTTCATCGGTCCTTCTGAATATACCCCACCAGAAGAGATTGCCAAATACACTTTTTTATTTTTTATCAAACCTTCAGGACCTTTTTCTGAGTAACTGAATGTTTGACCAGCACGTGCAATATGATCGATCCATGCTTTTAAAGTAGAAGGAATACCAAAATTATACAAGGGGGCACCGATAACGATTACATCAGCATCTTTAAGTTCGGCAATGGCCTCATTCGAATGTTTTATTGCTTCTGTAAATTCTGCGGTGTGATTTTCCTGCGGCGTAAAGAAAGAATTGATGTGTACTTCCTCCAAATGTGGAAATGGGGTATTGGTAAGATTATGTGTAGTTAAAGTACTACCGGGATTTGCGGCCTGTAATTTTTCTACAATGGCATTTCCCAATTTAATACTGAAAGATGCTTCGCCCCTTGGGCTTGATATAAGATGTAATATTTTCATTTTTTTGCCTTTTTATGTCTGGCAAAATTATAGATACGAAGTATCAAAAAGCTATTACTATACTAAAGGATAGTGCTATCCTTTAGTATAGCATCTACTTCATCCCCAAAAAAAGGAGCTTATCAGGTTGATAAACTCCTTTAGTCAAAATACATTAAATACCTGTTATTTAACGGGTTCTATTACAGCTACAAAACCGCCATCTTTCGCCATATTAATATCAAGGGTTTCTCCAGCTTTAATTGGTTTTACGATGCGTTTAAAATCCATTGCCTGAAAATCGGCATTGATGCCATCTTTGATCAGGGTGATCTGGTAATTTGTATTTGGTTTCAAAAAACCGGTTTCAACTTTAAAGTCGTGCTTTTGATCGTTGCCCATAGCACCAATAAACCATTTGTCGCTTTTACGCTTAGCTGTTACGATATATTCGCCAACGCTTGCATCCAGGATTTTAGTTTCATCCCAGGTTACAGGAACGCTGGTAATAAACGAAGTGGTTTCAGGCTCTCTTAAATAGTTAAAAGGATTATCGGCCAGCATTTGAAAACCACTTTCAAAAACAATATACATGGCCAGCTGATGCGCCCTGGTACCAATGCTCATGGTATTTACCCAGCTAGGTTTATAATCCTCTTTATGCGCCGAACGCATCGCTCCAGGTGTATAATCCATCGGCCCCACCGCATTACGCAAAAAAGGAAGAAATAAGTTGTTGTTCGGCGTGGCCAAACCGCCTCCAATATTTTGTTCCATACCTATAACGCCTTCATAAGAGAGCACATTAGGATAAGCCACTTCCAAACCAGCTGGTTTAAATGCACCATGGAAATCGACCAATATATGGTGTTTAGCCGCCTCTTTAGCTACACGGGTGTAGTAATTTACCATCCACTGATCGCTCCTATCCATAAAATCGATTTTAACGCCTGCAATACCCCATTTTTCCAGGGTTTCGAAAATGTTAAAATTATTTTCGACTGCCAGCCAGGTAAACCAAAGAACAATTTTTACATTTTTCTGCTTGCCATAAGCAATTAACTCTTGCAGGTTTATGGTTGGGTTAGGTTCAAAAGGATTAAGTGTTGTTTTTGCCCATCCTTCGTCCATAATGATGTAAGGAATACCAAATTTCGAAGCAAAATCGATATAATATTTATAAGTATCCTGATTATAACCCGATTTAAAATCTACTCCATAAACGTATGCATTGTGCCACCATTCCCAGGTTACCTGACCAGGTTTTATCCATTTGGTATCTTGTAGCTGATTAGGTGTACTTAATTTATAAACCATTTGGTTAGCAGCCAATTGGGTATCTTTATCGGTAATGACCAAAAAGCGCCATGGAAACGATCTTTTACCAGCTGTTTTAGCAATATATCCGGCTTCTTTTAAAATTTTCAGACTTCTGTCTCCATCTTCCCCAAAAGCCAGTGGCGCCTTCGGAAAAATGGCGTCGACTGTTTTATCGTCCGTTGCTTTCACAAACAAACATGGGTAATCATATAGATCTGCTTCTGATAAAAGTGCTTTACATTTTCCTGTATTAAACAATATTGGTAACACACTCATCTTCTCTTTATTCACTTTTCCCAACTCGTTTTGGCGGTATAAAATCTCATACGAAGTTTTAAAACCACCTGTTTCTAAATAAGCTGCTTTAACCGGATCCTTAAAATTAAGATGCACATCTTCGCTGTTAACAATGATCGAATCATTTTTATTGGTGATGAAACGATAAGCAATTCCGTCATTATAAGCCCTGAACTCTACACTGAAATCACCTTTAAAATCCAATCGTAATAAATTATACTGATTTAGTACCTTACTGTTTTTAAGCGGAACAATTGGATTTGAACTGGTGTTTATAGTAGAAAATGTTTTTTTAATCAATTTTGCATGTTCACCAAGCTTTGCCTGAGCCAGATTTAACTGTAAATAGGAATCGGCTAAAAAAGAATCACCATTAAAGGTAACAGCGTAGCCAATTTTATCTTTAATGTTTACCAATACTTTGATCCGTTTATCGGGTGAAAACAGTTCTATAGGCGCACTGAAAAGTTTCACTGTAAAAAACAGTAATAAAATGATTAATGATATGTGTTTTTTCATATTTGATTAGCTTTCTTCTTTGAAATTTATTTGGAAAGTGTAATTCTCACTAGTTTAATAAATCGTTTTAGTTAGCTAAAGTTAAGTACTGTTTTTGAATTAACAACAAGTTTTTTAATTGATTATAATTTACATCCTGAATATTGATTTTGTGATCAATAGCCAAAGACGCAGCAGTGGCAGCCGATTCTCCCAGAATCATAAATACAGGCTCCATCCGTACTGATCCGTACGCGATATGAGATGATGACAAACAAACGGGAACCAATAAATTTTTGCATTCGGTTTTCTTGGGTACGATGGCCTGATAGAAAATACTGTAGGGTTTCGGTGCTTTAACGCCGATATCGCCTTCATTTTGCACGTAACCTTCAGGCGTAACATAACGTTGCACATTATGAGAATCTAAGGCGTAAGAACCCATTCCTATCGGATTTGGCACTTCTTTTTTACCGAGAACTTCATGCTCGGTCATTACAAAATCTCCTATCATTCTCCTCGCCTCTCGCACATAAAGCTGATATGGCCAGTTTCTGTTATCCTTAAATTCGTCTTTTGCCAAACCCCATTTTTTAACCTGCTGCTGAATTTTTTCGGGCATTCTTGGATCGTTAGCCATAAAGTACATTAATCCTTTTTGATAATTTTCGTGAGCTTTGATAATTTCTTTCCGTTTTGTGTAATCTGCTTCGGGATAGGCATAATTCATTCCGATAAAATCGGTACTAAACGGCCCGTGGTTATTGGTATCTGTTTTATGGTTCGGAATAGGATCATATTTATTAAAAAGCTCGTCCCAACCAGCATTAAACACCCTTAACAGCAATTCGTAATCCATGGCATTGTAGCGGTCCGGTTTTGGAAACTCTATTTTGTTTTCGGCTTTATTGGTCAGGCACATCCTATAACAATACGCCTGAAGCTTATCGTCAGCCGTTCCATTTGGCCCAGGTTGATCAGTAGAAATACCCGTCAACAGGCCGCTTGTTTTATCTCCGGGAATTTTATAGGGATCGATGTTATTTTTAAAATAATGAGCGTGCTGAAAAACCAAGGCCTGTACCCCATTCCACTGTTCGTTATAGGTATGATTTGCTTCCCTGCCCACATGGTAGCTTACTTTGGCTGCAGCCATTAAATCGCCCTCATAAGTAGCATCAATATACATCTTTGCACTAAAAACTTTGCCAGATAAGGTTTTGATACTGATTATCTTACCATCTTTCATCTTTACGCCCTGTTTTCGCTCCAACCATTCATTGCGATAAATTTTTAATTTATTTTCTTTAACAAAATCTTCCATAACTTGCTCAGCTACATGAGGTTCAAAAATCCACATGGTACGGTCCGTTCCATCAATAGCGGGTGTACCTTGTCCTTTGTTACCGTACTCTTCTTTTTTCTGCCATTTCCAGGCATTAGCTTGCTGGTAATGCTGATAAACCTTTTGATAAAATATTCTGGCGAGACCACCAATTACGGATTTATCTCCGGTATCGGTAAAACCCAAGCCTGAAGATGATAAACCACCAAGATGGCGGTCGGGTGAAACTATAATAACACTTTTACCCATTTTGGTAGCTTGTACGGCTGCAATTATACCGGCCGATGTTCCACCATAGATTACGATATCTGCCTGATAGTGTTCTGTTCCTGGCTTAGCATAAACCGTAAAAAAGATTGAGCTCAAGGTTAAAAAGCTTACGAAAATTTTCTTAGTTGGTATGAGGAGTGTCTGCAGACAAAACCTACAACATTTACCATAAATTTCTGCGTATTGGGTTTCATTTTCTGTTTTTGAAAAAACAAAAAATCCTACATCTGAAAAATTTTTTATTGGAAACATATATTGGCCCGGTTTAAACAAATATATTAATTATTTAAACCTACAAGGCCAATAAATAGTTTTATAAGAGTGTAATAGCAAGGTTACAACGCTAAATAACTTAAAGTTATTATTTAGCCAGGGCTTGAATCTGCTTTAAATGTTTTTTCAATACTGGTAAATACTTATTGGCATATGCCTTAGCATCACTATCGGTAGATTTCGATGCTCTCTCAAATAATGCAACCGCATTTTGATGATCAACAACCATCATCTCAATATAAGCTTTATCAAATGAAACCCCGTTTAAATTATTTAATTTTTCGATCGCATTGGTCACGTCAGCTTCAGTAGCACCATTGGCGGTTTTTTTCGCCAGACCAGTATTACCTGCCTCACCTCCCGCATTTTTGGTTCTTGAGGTATCTTTCATGTTTTCAGGTGATGAATCTACCCTGCCATCTGGTCGTATTTCTCCTTCTGGTGTACTCATTGGCAAATCAACCTTTTTAAGTTTTGCCAATCCCCTTAATTCTTCGTTGGCCTTGGTATGATCATCAACCATCATCTGGCCAAACGCTTTAACCTTTTTATCGTTCGCTTTATCTGCTGCAATTTTACCAGTTAACACTTCTTTCATCCCTGCAATAGCTGCCTGTTGCAAAAATTGAGCGGTGGTTAAACTATCTTGTCGATTAATGTAATCAAATGATCTTGCATAATGCCAGTCGGCTTTTGCAACAGCATTAAATAAAGTAGCTGAAATAATCATTCCCACTACTGCTATTTTCCTGGTATTGAAATGGTTTTTCATGGTTAAGTAATTAAGGTAAATGCATAAATAAAACCCCCTTAACATCTAAAAAGTTTGAGCAAACCTTATCCATCTTGTAAAAATCTTACAACACCAGTGGTTTAAGATTTTAAATTTTCTCTAAACTTAATCTGATCTGAATCTGTTCTACTATAAAAGACTTTTACTATGGAAAATCTAGAAAACAATCAACCAGAAGAAGAAATTCAAAACATCGAACAGTTTCAGATCAACCGTTCGGAAGGAAATGCAGCCGATGGTCATGCTACTCCTGAACCATCTGAAGACAATGAATATACAGATGATGAAGTGCAATATGCTGATGGCGAAGGCACACAATTAAATGAGGAAATAGAAGGTCCGGAAGACGAAGAAGATGAAGATGATGAAACAGAAACGGATGACTATAACGAATCGGATATAGAAGAACTGGATAAAGATCCGAATGCATACGATGATGAAGATAGCGAAATGTTATAAGCCAATTTATTTCCGTTATATAAAGATGCCAGGTTAATAATTATCTGGCATTTTTTATTTAAACAAAGAAGACCCACAATATTTACAAAACAAGGCATCGCTATCATGCCCCTCCCTACTACAGCTCGGACAAGATTCTGGTAATTCTTTTTTCTGCCTGGCTGCAACAGCAATATCGTGGGTAATGATCCCGGTAGGCACAGCGATAATGGCATAACCGATCAGCATCACTACAGAGGCCACAAACTTACCCAATGGCGTGATGGGCGAAATATCGCCGTAACCAACGGTTGTTATGGTAACAATGGCCCAATAAATGCTTTCGGGGATATTCGAAAATCCATTTTCGCGCTTTTCTACCAAATACATAATAGAACCAAGAATTACGGTGATGGTTAAAACGGTTAACAGAAATATACTGATTTTTCTTACACTGTTTTTTAACGCCTGGGTTAAAAAATTAATCTCTGTTAAAAAATGTCCGAGTTTGAATATCCTGAAAACGCGAAGTAGCCTTAGTGCCCTAAAAACCAGTAAAGATTGAGCGCCAATAAAAAAGATACTCAGGTAAGACGGTAACAATGCAATCAGATCAATAATACCTAATGGACTGATCACATAACTGATCGGTTTTCTGATACTCACCAATCTTAAAATATATTCGACTGTGAAAAGCGCAGCGAAAATCCATTCCATAATATTAAACAGTTTGCCATATTGCTGATGGATTCCAATAACACTATCGAGCATTACTACAATGATGCTCGAAAATATGGCAATCAATAAACCGACATCAAATGCTTTACCAGCAGGTGTATTCGATTCGTAAATAACTTCGTGAAGCTTAAAACGCCAATCTTTAGGTGGATCTGATGCCATGGAAATGGTTTAATATGATTATAAAGGTAGAGAAATTAACCGTTTACCACTTCTCCACCATTTACATGAATTACCTGTCCGGTGATAAATGAAGCATCGTCTGAAGCCAGGAATACATAAGATGGTCCAAGTTCTGAGGGTTGACCTGCCCTTTCCATGGCTGTTTCAGATCCAAATGACTTAATCTTTTTTTCATCAAATGTAGATACAATGAGTGGTGTCCATACGGGTCCTGGTGCCACAGCGTTCACCCGGATACCTGTTTTGGCTAAATTTGTAGCGAGCGAACGTGTAAAAGAAGTTATTGCGCCTTTTGTTGAAGAGTAATCGATCAGATTTGGCGAAGAACGATAAGCCGTTACCGAGGTGGTATTGATAATGGTATCGCCTGCGTGAAAATACTCCAACACCTCATGTGCAAAATAAAAATAGCCAAATATGTTTGTACGGAAGGTATCTTCCAACTGTTTATCGTCGATCTTTTTTGGATCTTTTTGCGGAACCTGCATGCCGGCATTATTTACCAAAATATTGATCTTTCCAAACTTTTTAACCGTTGTTTCTACTGCTTTTCTGCAAAATGAAGGCTTTTTAACGTCCCCTTTAATCAATAAACAATTTTTACCTTCAGCTTCAACCATTTTCTGGGTTTCTTTTGCATCAATATCCTCATCCAGGTAAACAATAGCCAAGTTGGCGCCTTCCCTTGCAAAATGAACTGCTACCGAGCGACCAATGCCACTATCTCCACCGGTAATCAGGGCAACCTTATCATTCAGTTTCCCTGCTCCCTTATAGTTTGCTTTAATTACTTCAGGTCTCGGGTCCATTTTGGCCTCTATTCCAGGTTGTTTGTTTTGTTTGGCAGGTGTCTTTTGAGTTTTCATCGTTTCTTTATCAAATTAAGTTTTACAACACTACCAATTAAACAAGAATAATATCTTCAAAGTTTTAAGCCCCTCAATCTTGCCTGTTAAAACTTAAACCAATTTAACTTAATATTTTGCTCATATTCCACCATTTTACAAGGATATACCTCACTAAATTAGCACATTATATACTGACCAAAAGAAACCGAAAATGAGAAAAACAATTTTATCAGCTTTGTTCATACTGAGCTTAACTTTGCCTGGCCTCGCTCAAAAACGATTGGGCAATGAAACAGCTGCCCAAAAAACCAAAAGAATGGAATGGTGGACCGATGCCCGCTTCGGCATGTTTATCCACTGGGGCCTGTATGCATTACCAGCCCGTCATGAGTGGGTTAAAAGTAATGAACACATTACCAACGAAAACTATCAGAAATACTTCGATCAGTTTAATCCTGATTTATTTAACCCTAAAAAATGGGCCAGAGAAGCTAAAGAAGCAGGTATGAAATATGCCGTGCTAACTACCAAACACCACGAAGGTTTTACTTTATTTGATAGTAAATACACTGATTATAAGGCAACCAATACACAAGCCAAAAGAGATTTGGTTAAAGAATTTGTTGAGGCTTTCCGTGCCGAGGGTATAAAAGTAGGCTTTTATTATTCGCTGATTGATTGGCATCACCCTGATTTTCCTGTTGACAAGTATCACCCTTTAAGACCCAACAATGATAATGAAGATGAATATGCAGCGCTGAACAAGAACCGGGATATGGCCAAATACCGCAAGTACCTATACGATCAGGTAACTGAGCTACTTACTAAATATGGAAAAATCGACATTCTTTGGGCAGATTTTTCTTATCCTGGCAAACACGGTAAAGGTCGTGATGATTGGGGTTCGGTAGCACTACTGAAGCAGATTAGAAAGCTGCAGCCACAAATTATTGTAGATAACCGCCTGGATCTTAATGATTATGAAGATGGTACAGATTTCGAAACACCAGAACAGGTTAGTCCGAAGGAATTAGAAAAATACCGCGGAAAAGTTTGGGAAACCTGTCAAACCTTCTCAGGTTCATGGGGCTACCACAGGGATGAAAACACATGGAAAAGCAACAGGAAGTTATTAGATCTGTTGATTACTTCAGTAGCCAATGGAGGAAATTTATTGCTAAATGTTGGACCCACTGCGCGTGGTGAGTTTGATAACAGAGCAAATATTGCTTTAGATAGCCTAGGCCTTTGGATGCACGCCAATTCGAAATCTATTTACTATTGCACTTTCGCTCCAACCGAATTTAAAGCGCCTGAAGGGGTAAAACTCACTTACAATAACGACACCAAAAAACTGTATGTGCATTTGTTCGAATACCCAAATACAGGCTACATTATGCTGGATGGATATAAAGACAAGGCAAAATATGCGCAGTTTTTACATGACAACTCTGAAATACAGATTGATACTCAAAAATCGACCGGGAATACCTTAGTATTAAAACTACCAAAGAAAAAACCCGACTTCGAAATCCCGGTAATCGAATTGACCTTAAATTAAATCTATCCATATTAATTATCGGCCTGCAAGTTAAACCTTGCGGGCTTTTTTATTGGTAACATTTAGACAGTAATCTATTTGGCTGACCATCAAGATTAAGGGAGTTAAGATTTTAGTTATCGAGTATACAATCAACTGTGAATCAATACTATTAATCAATATAGTAAGATCAGGAACAAATGAACTAATGACCAATGAACTAATGAACCCTTCTATGCTGATAAAAGTTCTCTTTGATTTAGGTTTGCATAAGCTTTAGCCTGCACCACATTACCTATAATAATAATAGCAGGATAAGTTAAGCCTGCTTGTTCTGCAGATTCCTGTAAATTTTGCACTGAACATACCACTTGTTTTTGATTGGGCAAGGTAGCATGCTGAATAACTGCCGCAGGCATATCGCCTAAACCCGCATCACAATAAGCTTTAGAGATTTCACCAACTTTTTTCATACCCATGTATATAACTACTGTAGCCGAACTTTTCATGGCACACTTTAAATCATTGGTTAAACTTCCATCCTTCTTGGTTCCGGTAAGTATCCAAACACTTTCACTGATTCCACGGTGTGTTAAAGGAACATCAATAAAACCTGCGCCCTGCATACTACTTATACCTGGAATATAATGACATTTAATACCTCTAGCTTCCGCATAAATCAATTCTTCGAATCCTCTGCCAAAAATAAAAGGATCCCCACCCTTTAAACGCACCACTACCTGATAATTTTGGGCATTTTCGACAATTAATTCATTTATTTTCTCTTGCGGCGTGTATTTTCCATAAGGCTGCTTGCCAACATAGATCATTTTACAGCTTTTCGGTGCAATTTCCAGCAATTTCTCATTACTCAAGTTATCATATAGGATAACTTCTGCTCTTTTTAGCACATGAACAGCTTTCATAGTGATCAATTCAGGATCTCCAGGACCTCCACCCATTATAAAAAGTCCAAAATCGTTAGTTTTTTGATTCATAATTTTAATGATTTAACTATTTAAACATAAAAGTGATGAAAATTTATTAAAAAATTAAATTTTTTATGATAAAAATCACACAAAAACAACTTTTAAATGAATTATAACCTATATTTGAATATCAAAAATCATATAAATATTAAAACACGTATTTTTAGTTCGATTATTTTTAACAAAAAGACAACAAACAAATAATCTGAAACAAAAAACAATCAACAGAAATCAACAAACACAAAATACCTTTAAGATTTATGAAAGAACCACAAATAATCGTAATAGGAAATGGAATGGTGGGATATAAATTCTGCGAAAAGCTAAGATCAAAAACCTCTTCTTTTAATCTTATCGTTTTTGGCGAAGAACCCCGTAGAGCTTATGACCGCGTTCATTTAAGTGAATATTTTAACGGAAAAACTGCTGACGATCTTTCTCTTTCAACTGAAAACTGGTATCAAGAGCAAAATATTACCCTGTTCCTAAATAATCCGATCGTTAAAATAGATCGCGAACTTCAAAAAGTTTACACCGCAAGTGGCCTTGATTATCATTACGATATTCTTGTTTTTGCAACCGGATCGGGTGCTTTCGTACCCAACATCCCTGGTATCGAAAAAGAAGGTGTTTTTGTCTACCGTACCATTGAAGATCTTGACCTAATTAGCGGTTATGCCAAAAAAGCCAAAACAGCTTCGGTTATCGGTGGTGGTTTACTCGGATTGGAAGCTGCTAAAGCATTAATAGATTTGGGTATCGAAAAAACGAGCATTATCGAATTTGCACCGCGTTTAATGCCAAGACAAATTGATGCCGCAGGTAGTGATATGCTTAAATCTAAACTCGCAGATCTTGGTTTACAGATCCACTTAAATAAAAACACTACAAGTATTGAAGGCGATGGCCATATTACCGCACTAAAGTTTAGCGATGATACTGCTTTAGATGTAGATATGCTTGTTATCTCTGCAGGTATAAAACCACGTGATGAACTGGCAAAGGCTTGTGGTATTGAGGTTGGTCCACGTGGCGGAATTGTTGTTGATCAAAAAATGCAGACCAATGATCCAGCTGTTTTTGCCATTGGCGAATGTGCTTTGTACGATGGAATGATTTACGGATTAATTGCTCCTGGTTACGAAATGGCTGAAGTGCTGGCTGCAAACCTTTGCGAAGGCGATAAAACTTTTACCGGGTTTGATATGAGTACTAAACTGAAGCTGATCGGTATTGATGTGGCCAGTTTTGGCGATAATTTTATTACCGAACCCGACTGCCGCACCATCATCTTCGAAAACAAACACAAAGGCGTTTATAAAAGAATAAATGTTAGTAATGACGGGCAATACCTTTTAGGAGGTATATTAATTGGAGATGCAACAGCTTATAACCTGCTGTTGCAGACCTCTAATAACCGGATTGTATTACCAGAAAACCCTGAAGAACTGATTCTGGGTGCACGTGGCGGAAGCGAACCTGCCGGCGGAGCCGGAATTACAGGTCTACCAGACGGTGCATTGATCTGTAGCTGTGAAGGCGTTAGCAAGGGCGATATCTGCTCAGCAGTTGCAGATGGCTCTTGCGAAAACATCGATGGCCTGAAAAAATGTACCAAAGCAGGTACAGGTTGTGGTGGCTGTTTACCAATGGTTAAAGACTTGATGACTTATACCTTAAAATCACAAGGTAAGTATATCAAAAATGTAATCTGCGAGCACTTTAACTATAGCCGACAAGAACTTTTTGACCTCATTCATATCCACGAATTAAAAAGTTACGATGAAGTATTGGATGCCTTAGGCAAAAATGACGGTTGCGAAGTATGTAAACCATTGGTATCATCACTCCTAGCCAGCCTTTGGAACGAAATGATCCTTAAAAAAGGGAATGACGTAGCTCAAGATAGCAATGACCGTTTTCTGGCCAACATTCAAAAAGGTGGCTCATACTCAGTAGTACCAAGAGTTCCGGGTGGAGAAATTACACCCGATAAATTGATAGTAATTGGCGAAGTAGCTAAAAAATATAACCTCTACACCAAAATTACCGGAGGTCAGCGTATTGATATGTTCGGTGCACACCTTAACGATCTTCCTATTATCTGGGAGGAATTAATTGCTGCAGGTTTTGAAAGCGGACATGCTTACGGAAAAGGCTTAAGAACAGTTAAAAGTTGCGTAGGTAGTACCTGGTGCAGATTTGGCTTGCATGACAGCGTAAGTTTCGCCATCCAAATTGAAGAAAGATACAGGGGCATCCGTGCACCGCACAAGTTCAAATCAGCTGTAAGTGGTTGTATCAGAGAATGTGCAGAAGCACAGAGTAAAGACTTCGGCATTATTGCCACCGAAAAAGGCTGGAACTTATATGTATGTGGTAATGGAGGTAGCAAACCGCAACATGCCCTGTTACTGGCAACAGACTTAGATAGCGAAACCTGCATTAAATACATCGATAGATTTTTAATGTTTTACATCCGCACTGCCGATCCACTTACCCGAACAGCAACCTGGTTAAACAAAATGGAAGGTGGAATAGATTACCTGCGGAATGTAATCATTAACGATAGCTTGGGAATGGCCGCCCAATGGGAAAATGAAATTGAAAACTTAATTGCCTCTTACAAATGTGAATGGAAGGAAGCTGTAGAAAATCCTGCGATCAGAAAACGCTTCTCTCATTTTGTAAATGCACCAGAAGACAAAGATCCAACAATAGAATTTGTTGAAATGCGCGGACAAAAAAGAACCGCCGAATGGAAAACAGTTTAATCAATAATCTTTACAACCTTATAAAACCCAAAAATCATGAATGAACAATCAAATTGGCTAGCAGCCTGCCGAGTCGAGGATGCCATTGAGAACGGTGGCGTTTGCGTAAAACATGGTGAAGATCAGATTGCACTTTTCTATTTCACCAGAAGAAATGAGTGGTACGCCACACAAAATGAATGCCCGCATAAAAAACAGATGGCATTAAGCCGTGGAATGATTGGATCCACCACCGATGAACCTAAGGTAGCCTGCCCTTTTCACAAAAAAACATTCTCATTGAGCACTGGCGAATGTTTAAGCGGCGATGAATGCGCAATAAAAACCTATCCTGTAAAGATAGAAAACGGAACTGTTTACATTGGTACAACACCAAAATCTTAACCTGACCCAGTAAGATTTAAACTTTTCCTGATTAAAAAATTTAACCCAAACCAACCGACATGAAGATTTCTAATTATGTGGCCGCAACAGGCTGCCTTGCACTTACCTTGTTCTTTTTTTCAGCTAAATCGCAAACTAAAGCCGTTTTATTCGACGGTACTATCGTTGCCGGATATGTTGATCACGGCGCTTTTATAAACTGTACAGGCCCGAGCATCAAATTCAGCAAAAAGCCTTACACCGTTTTATTGGGATTGTTACCCAGTTTAAGAATCAAAGAAGATAAAGTTGCCGCCGGTGCGCCAAAAAATGCAGCCCTCACCCCTAACCTTGGTTTTGGTTTAACAACAGCCTTTCGCCATGTAGCCTTACAGGTACCATTCTACTACAACCCTAAAACCGCAGTCAAAAATGGCGAATGGAACGTCGGCGTAGGTTTAGGCTATAAATTTTAAAAGAAATCATTTATTTATTTACGCTTAAACAGACCGTTATGACACTAAACTCCATTACTAAACCGCTAGATAAATTAAATATATTTTCGCTCAAAGGTGTTCAGATGAAAACATTTCACATCACCTGGTTAACTTTCTTCTTTTGCTTTTTTGCCTGGTTCGGCATGGCCCCCTTAATGAAAATTGCAAGAGAGCAGCTTCACCTTACCAAAGATCAGGTAGGCAACATTCAGATTGCATCTGTATCAGCCACCATAATTGCCCGTTTACTGATCGGACGGTTAATTGATAAATTTGGCCCCAAACTCATTTACACCTGGCTTTTGGTGCTGTGTGCCATTCCAGTTTTATTGATCGGAACCAGCCATTCTTATACTTCGTTTTTGCTTTTCCGCTTGGCCATTGGCGTAATCGGCGCTTCATTTGTAATTACCCAATTCCACACCTCCATTATGTTTGCTTCGAACATTAAGGGAACCGCAAATGCAACGGCAGGTGGCTTTGGTAATGCAGGTGGCGGTGCTGCCAATTTATTTATGCCATTAATTGCATCTGGCATTACCGCTTTGGGCTTTTGTAGCACTGAAGACAGCTGGCGTTATGCTATGATTTTTCCTGGTGTAATGCTTTTGATCTGTGCTTTTTTATATCATCGTTATACTTTAGATACCCCACAGGGAGATTTTAAGGATTTAAAAGACGAAAACATAAAAAGTACCAAAAACACATTCTTAATCGCAGCAAAAGATTACCGCACCTGGATTTTAACCATTGCCTACGCTGCCTGTTTTGGTGTAGAAATAACGGTTGATAACTTCGCACCGATCTTTTTTACCGATTCATTCGGCGCAACAATCGCAATAGCCGGAATGGTTGCCGGTATTTTTGGCTGGATCAATGTTTTTGCCAGACCATTGGGCGGAATTGTTGCTGATAAAATCGGTAAAACCTGGGGATTTGATGGCAAAACACTTTTACTTGCGCTATTACTTTTGATAGAAGGAATCGGCTTGATCTGGTTCGCAAAATCGGGCAATATTGGAATGGCTATTTTTATGATGTTCGTTTTCGGTCTAAGTTTAAAAATGGCCAATGGAGCAACTTACAGCCTTGTTCCTTTCATTAATCCGGTTGCAGTTGGCAGCGTGGCAGGTATTGTAGGTGCTGGTGGAAATATCGGCGCTATGCTTATTGCATTTATGTTTAAAGCCAAAGCTGATCACGCTACTAAAAATGTAATCGAGAACGGGCATACTATTCAAAAAGACCTGATCGATTATACCAGTGCATTTACTTTTCTCGGTTTTATCATTCTAGGAATTGGCATTGCTGTCTTTATTTTCAGAACTATTATGGCACAGAAAAGAGCAGAAATAGAAGATCTTGTTCTTACACCAAGCAAATAACCAATACAAAAAGTAAAAATCTACCTACAATACCGTTGATCATTTGAAAGAAGAAAAGAATATATCGCTAAATAATACAACAACATGCTGCTATTGTGGCGTAGGTTGTGGTATTGTGGTAAATAAAGATATCCATGAGCGGATAACTGTTGAAGGAGACAAAAACCATCCTGTAAACAAGGGCATGTTGTGCAGTAAAGGCATGAATCTTCATTACACAGCGAATGACAAAAGCGACAGGCTGCTTTATCCCGAAATGCGCTACAATAAAAACATGCCTCTCCAAAGAGTAAGCTGGGATACCGCACTAGAAAGAACGGCAGCCGTTTTTAAAGCACTGATTAAAAAACATGGACCCGATAGTGTGGCTTTTTATGCAAGCGGGCAATGTTTAACGGAAGAGTATTATGTAGTAAACAAATTGATTAAAGGTTTTATCGGCAGCAATAATATCGATACCAACAGCCGCTTATGTATGAGCAGTGCGGTTGTTGGTTATAAAATGAGCTTAGGTGAAGATACCGTACCCATTAGTTACGATGATATTGAAATTGCCGATTGTATTTTTGTTGCGGGCGCAAATCCAGCATGGTGCCATCCTATCCTTTGGCGCCGTGTTGAAGCCGCCAAGCAAAAAAAACCAGACCTAAAGATCATTGTAAGCGACCCGCGAAAAACGCAGACCTGCTCCCTTGCCAATGTCCATCTGCAACTCAATCCAGGCACCGATATTACCCTACACCACGCCATTGGCAGATGTTTAATTGAAGATGGAAAAATCGACGCTGATTTTATCATCAACAGCACCAATGGTTATGAAAAATACCATGCTACTGTTTTCGAAACCTCATTGGCCGAAGCAGCAGTTATTTGTGGCATCGAAGAAAGTGATATCCGCCTGGCTGCATCTTACATTGGCAATGCAAAAGGTTTTATCAGTATGTGGACTATGGGGCTTAACCAAAGTGTGGTAGGTACCAATAAAAATCTTTCATTAATCAACCTAAACCTGATTACCGGCCATATCGGCAAACCCGGAAGCGGGCCATTTTCACTCACCGGGCAACCAAATGCCATGGGTGGACGAGAAGTTGGCGGTTTAAGCAATTTATTGCCCGCACACCGTGTTTTAGCTAACGAAAGCCACCGGAATGAGGTCGAAAAATTCTGGCAGATCCCATTAGGTACCATTCAATCCAAGCCGGGCTTAACCGCAACAGAGATGTTCGATGAACTGAATACAGGAAAGCTCAAAGCGGTATGGATTTTATGCACCAATCCATTGATCAGCCTGCCAGATGTTCGTGTAGCCGAAGAAGGATTAAAAAAAGCGAAATTTGTGGTTGTTCAGGACATTAGCAACAAAGTAGAGACCTTAAAATATGCTGATGTGGTTTTACCCGCTGCTGCCTGGGTAGAAAAAGAAGGTACCATGACCAATGCTGGTCGTTACATCTCTTACCTCAGCAAAGTAACAGAAGCACCCGGAGAGGCTTTACCAGATTCGGAAATTATCTGTCGATTTGCAAAAAAAATGGGCTATCACGGTTTCGATTTCAAAAGCGCTTCCGAAATATACAATGAGCATACAGCCCTTACCGAAGGGACCAATATCGATATCAGCGGGCTTAATTACGAGATTTTAAAAGAAAAAAGAGCCGTTCAATGGCCTTACCCGAAGCAAGAAAAGGCGTTCGGAACAGCCCGGTTATTTACCGATCACCAGTTTTATACACCAGATAAAAAAGCTAATATTTTATCATTTGATGATCAAAACCAATCGGAAGCTCTAACGCCAGAATATCCACTGATTTTAACCACTGGAAGAATCAGAGATCAATGGCATACCCGAAGCAAAACGGGCAAGGTAAATAAACTGAACCAGCACATTAGCGAATCTTTTTTAGAGATCAACCCAATTGATGCCGAAGCCCGGTATATTAAAGACAATGATATCATCGAAATTTCCAGTTTACGTGGAAATGTTCGTGTAAAAGCAAAATTTTCGGAAGATATTAAACCCGGAGTGGTTTTTATGCCGATGCACTGGGGCAAAATCTTAAAAAGTGATTTAAACCGGGTGAATAACCTCACCAATAACCTGGTTGATCCACAAAGCAAAGAACCCGATTTTAAATTTAGTGCCGTAGAAGTAAAATTATATCAAAAAGCCCGGCAAAAGATCATCGTTATCGGTGCTGGTGCTGGTGCCTGTGGTTTTGTTAAAAGCTATAGGGCTTTAAACACTGAAGATGATGTAGAGATATTTAGCAAAGAGAATTTCCCTTTTTACAACAGGGTGCTTCTCCCCGACTATATTATTGGTACTTTACCCTGGCATAACCTTATTAAAATGAGTGATAGCGAGGAAACTGACTATAGAATTAAACTACACCGGGGACTAGGCATCGAAAAGATCAACAAAGAAAACAAAACCGTTATTGATAGTAATGGAGAAACCCACCATTACGACGTTCTGCTCCTGGCCACCGGAAGCAGGGCTTTTGTGCTTAAAGATATCCCGAAACTAAACGGCATATTTACCATGCGTAGCCGTAATGATGCCGACAGTTTTAAAAAACATGTGGATGCCACAAATGGAAAAGTAATAATTGTTGGTGGTGGTTTATTGGGGATCGAACTGGCTACATCTTTGGCTGAAACCGGATCAAAAGTGACGATTATCCAACGGATATCGAGATTAATGGGTCGCCAGTTGGATGCATTGGGCAGTCAATTACTGCACGAAGAACTGATCAGTAAAGGCATTGAGATTTTTTACAATGATGAAGTAGACCGCATTATTGGAGAGAAAAGCATTTCGGGCATCCGTTTAAAAAGTGGTTTATTGATCGATTGTGAATCTTTAGTAATTGCTATAGGCACTGTTCCGAATACAGAACTAATTAAAGAAGCAGGTATAGAATGCAAGAGAGGTGTTGTGGTTGATGAATACCTGAGAACCAACGAAAAAGATATTTATGCCATTGGCGAAATTGCTGAATTTAAAGGCCAAATGTATGGCATTACCGCAGCAGCAGAACAACAAGCTGAAATAGTGGCAAGATTTCTAACAGGAGACATTGCCAAATTTTACCAGGGAAGCCTGCTCATGAATATCCTTAAAATGCACAGTTTAGAACTCTGTTCATTGGGCTTGGCCGAAGTACCGGACAACGACCCTACTTATGAGGAAATTGTTTTTATTGATAAAGCTAAGCGCTACTATAAAAAATGCATTGTACACAACGATAAATTGGTTGGGGCCATATTAATTGGCGATAAAAGTGAGTTTTTGGAGTTCCGCAACCTGATCGAAAATAAAATGGAGCTGAGCGAAAAGCGGCTTCAATTGTTAAGAAGTGGCAAAACAACCGAACCTATCATTGGCAAAACCGTATGCAGCTGCAACAATGTTGGCGAAGGCAACCTGATCAACAAAATTAAAGATGGCTGTAAAGACCATTTGCAGCTTTGCCAGTTAACAGGTGCCGGAATGGGCTGTGGCAGTTGCAGGCCCGAGGTGAAAGCCATATTAGATTCTTTTGTAAATGTATTAAAAACGGAACCTAAGCCTGCCTTGGCAGGGACATGACAAATCACCTTAAACGATCGCCATCCTGCCCAGAATGTTCGGGGTCAGGATCTATCCAGCAAAAAGATGCTGAAACGAGTTCAGCATGACGTACCGCATTGAAACATTAAAAAACATTATTAGAATAATGATGATAATAAAACTTGGTCCTTCAGAATTTAAAAACCTAAAAGGGATTGAATATTTTAAGTTCGAAGAAGATTTTATTGAAGAAAATATACGTTGTATCCCCATGGTCGTGCGTTTTAAAATGGATGCCGCAGGAATAAAATTAAAATTGGCTGAATGGAGCAAATTTCATCCATCAGAAAGGATCCAATTGGCCTTACTACCGGTTTCAACTCAGGAACAAACAGATAAGTACCATCAATTTCTGATTGGCCTGATTACCAAATATACAGGAAATCAAGCTACCACGCTGGTTATCGATCCCCTGCCTGATTGGGGAAACTTACATCAAATCCCAACGATGTTAAAAGAAAAAGCGACAGAATTAGCCTTACAACTCTCCATAAACCAGTGGCGAAAACTAACTGATATCCAGAGGTTTGCACTTTTAAAATTATGCAGACCAGGGCACGAAAACAAAAATTTCCCAAAGGCAATAGTAGAATTTGGGCTTCTAAGTAGCTAAACCATGTATCAAACTATCATCATTAACTTTCCAGGCGGCATCATATCACCGGGCAATCTGTATAACATCCTGGTTGCGGCAACAAAAGCGCGGATCCAATATGTTCGTTTTGGCCTCCGCCAACAGTTATTGATTGATACTACAACCTACAATATAGCCATATTTACAGGCGAAATGGATAAGCTAGGGATTGATTATGAAGTAGACACTAATAATTTTCCCAATATTATCAGTTCTTATCCTGCGGAAGAGATCTTTATCCGTAAAACCTGGCTTACTGAAGGGGTATACAAAGATGTTTTAGACGATATCGACTTTAAACCTTCCGTTAAAGTTAATATCTGCGATAGCGACCAAAGTTTTACCCCAATGTTAACGGGTAATATCAACTGGATTGCCTCTTCCCAATCCGAACATTATTGGCATTTGATTATCCGGTTTCCAAAAACCAATATAACCTATGAATGGAATCAGCTTTGTTATACCAATCATATCGCACAGGTAACCAAAGCGCTGGAGGATATTATCAGAAACAATCGGTCACAGTTTGTAGATAACCCACAAGCTAACGGTGAAGAGCTCTTTGCGCTTTTAGATCAGGACAATTTCATTCTTAAACAGGCCGAAAACACCGTATCCCTATCTTCATTTAACCTGCCTTATTATGAAGGTTTAAACCGTTACAACAATAAATATTGGCTGGGCATTTATAGGCGCGATGAGTTGTTCAGCATTCCATTTTTAAAGAAACTCTGCCAGCTTTGTTTAGATACCAAACTCGGTCAGCTGTGCTGTACCTCCTGGAAAACCATTATTATAAAAGGAATTGATGAAAAAGATAAAAATCTTTGGAATGGCCTGCTCGAAGAATTTGAGATCAATATGCGACACGCGGCCAACGAACTTAACTTTCAGGTAGAAGACAATTGTAACGAGGGCTTAGCATTAAAAAATTTCCTTGTTAAACATTTAAGCATTGATGATACCAGGACCTTTGGAATCTGTTTTGGGATTAAAACGCGTAAAAAAAGTGAGGTTTTCAGTAGTATCCTGATCCAAAAACGCCACTTGATTAATGTATTTGGTTTAAAACTACTGCCCGTTTACGATATCCTTTGTGCTAAAGATTTTAACCCCAACGAGCGTACCGGCGAAATTTTTAGCAGGAGTAATCCTGGTTTTTTATTACCAGAACAAGTAAGACGTTCGATATTTAAATTTTATAAATACCGTTTAAATGCAATTAAAACAGGTAATCAAAAACAGAGCTTTCAAACTGAAGAAACGATAAAAAAAGATAGCGAATTTTTATACCAGTGTAACCATTGTTTAACGGTATACAACGAGCGCATTGGCGAAATTGAGAGCAATATTAACGCAGGTACGGCATTTAAAGATTTACCAGAAGGTTATTGTTGTGTGCTTTGTGAAGGAGAGAAAGAGAATTTTACTAAGATTGATCAATCGGCATTACAGCTTTTGTAAATCTGAATTTGATGACTTATATTGACTGTTTAAGTTTAAGTTAGGTTAGTGCGGTTGTCACCCTGAACCGAGCCTTAGCGAGCTCACCGAAGGTAATTTATTTTATTAGCAGTTTTTATATTATTAAAGGCTTAATAGCTACTTCGTGGTCAGGGTCTTTCCTGCCAAAAAAGATGCTAAAACAAGTCCAGCATGACGATGAAATTTAAGAATAACCTAAAATCTTCAATCTTTACAACTCGCTTGTCGAGCTCCGATTATAAGCCATTTATCTCGGCATGGGCGTTAAAATTACTGAAATAACGATAATCCTGATCTTCAATGGCAGTTTCGCAAACCCGCAAATTACTTAAAACGTATTTCATGCTGTGTTTGGCCAAACCATTCGTTTGAAGCAGGTATACAATTTTCTTCAAACCTCCAGCTTTATAAATCCCACATAAGGGTTCTTGCTGACCATCTTTGGTAAAAATATAAGCATCGAAAGCGTCGTCAGCTTTGAACGAGTGGATAAGTTTTTTCAGCAATTTGGTTTCCATTAATAACATATCGCAGGCTAATAAAAACAAATTTTCTTCCGGATTTGATAAGTGAACAGAAAGTACGCCCAATAAAGGACCGCTAATATCAAGAGAAGAATCGTCGACAATCAATTGCTCACTCCCGAAATAACTAGCATAAGTTTCTTGCTGCAATGGATTAACTGAGAATTTTACCTGGAGATCGAGCGCACTTAATTTGTCAGCCGCCACCTGCGCCCATAGTTTATCCTGATGGCTGAGCAAACCTTTATCAGTGCCCATACGCAAACTTTGCCCACCACATAAAACGATTCCCAACATTTAATATCAATAATTAAAAAACTTGTTATTAGTTAAGCCGAGCGAAATAAATGTCTTGAAAAGACGCTGCGACTACGCTCGGTGTGACAACAACGGATTTTAAAAAATTAAAATTATAAACCTTAATTATTTACTACTCAAATCTGTTAGTCCGGCCTCGTTTAAAATACCAATTTGCTTTCCTTTCACTATTATTAACTTTTCTGCTAACAGCTCGTTCATGGTTCTAAAAACGGTTTCGTAAGTGGCACCGGTAAAAGCAGCCAGATCCTGACGGCTTAGTGCTAAATTTAAAAATCCTTCGGCATCCAAGCCAAATTGATCTCTCAATCCTAAAATAGCCACGGCAAGCCTTCCTTTAACCGACATTAAAGCTAAATTACGCATTTTCTTTTCCGAAGCATGCAATTCATCGGCATAAAACATCAACAAACCGTAGGCAAATTCCTGGTTAACTTTTATGGTGGTTTTAAAGAAATCGATATCCACGAAACAAAGTTTAGTGGTTTCTAAAGCAGTTGCCGAAATTGGGTAGGTAGAAATGCTGCTGCTGATTCCCCTATGTCCAATTATGGCTCCATCGTTTGCAAAACGTAAAATCAGTTCTTTATCTCCCCATTGTTTATGCACTTTTACATTACCCGAAGTAACAAAATAAACACCGCTCACCGGATCCCCTTCTTTAATAATTACTTCCCCCTTTTTAGCGATAAAATTTCGTTTATGGCTCTCGATAGCAGGATGCCACTCTTTTAAGGTAAGCTGGCACATAAAACAGGTTTTAAGATCGCAGTTATTATTTTTCTTCATATTTTATTGGGGATGTTGGGTAAAAATAGCAAATCGTTGCACAATTATTTGGTATTGTAAGCAAATTCGGTGATTCTTCACTATTGTTGAAAATTTTATAAGAATAAAACTCATTGAAAGAGAACACTTAGCATTTTTTACAGGCATCCTTGTGGCAAAGAAGTTTAAAGATATGCCATCAAATCATAATTTTGTGTTATGGCAAATACAAACGTTAGAAAATCAATCCAGAATAAGATCGAATCATTAGGTAAGGAAATCGAAACCTTACAGGCAGAATTAAAAAGATGGGAAAAAATTGCAGCCGATTATGAAACCAATTCGGAAAGCATTGATTTGATTTTATCGATACAATTACCCGAAAAACCAGAACCAAAAGCTAAAAAGGTAAAATTGTAAGGAATTAAAAAAGAAAACCCGGACAATGTCCGGGTTTTCAACTAACCATATCTTGAATATTAATCCAGTTTTATAACTTCTTCCGCTTTTTTTACCGGAAATTTGGCACTCGGCTTAAAAGTTGTCGGCCTATTTCCTCTCTCGGTTACAGCCGTAGTTTTCTGATCTACCGACTGTTACCTGAACTCACAAATATTCAAAAAGCTTAAAACCCTTTTGCGCTAAACATGTTATCCATATACAACAAAACCGATGTATATGAAAAAGTTAATTTATGTTATGGCCATTTCAGCATTAGCATTTCAAGCTTGTAGCGGAGGAAACAAGGATGCTAAAGAAAGTGCCGACAGTTTAAACATGGCCAAAGACACCACAAGCAATGCCATGGCCACAGGAGGAATCGCAGTAGATGAAGCTGATGCTAAGTTTACTACCCAAGCAGCGGTTGGCGGGATGGCTGAAGTAGAACTTGGAAAAATGGCCCTCGAAAAAAGCAGTAATCCGCAGGTTAAAGAATTTGCAACCATGATGGTAAAAGACCACGGCATGGCAAACACCGAATTAATGGCTATTGCGAAACAAAAAAACATTACATTGCCAAGTACTGTAGATGATGAGCACAAGAAAAAAATGGATGACCTGAGCAAAAAATCAGGAGCAGATTTTGATAAAGCTTATGTTGATGCCATGGTGAGTGGTCATAAATCTACATTAAAATTAATGGAAGATGAATTAAGAGATGCTAAAGATGCAGATCTTAAAGCATTTGCGACCAAAACAGCACCAATAGTTCAAAGCCATTTGGTAATGATCAATAAAATTAACGATAGCATGAAATAATGCAGTTTGGCGTATTAAATTTCTTAAGATAAAGGGATTTAATACGCTACTTTTTCAGTCACACTGACCTCTCCTGATTTTATCCTTAATTACCGAATTTATTTTTTCGAAAGTTATAATTAGAGCTCTGGTGGTGTGTGCCAATCGATAAAGGCTTTCCTACTTAACATTTTCAGGTATGGATAATTTCCATTTAATTGTTTACGCTGTTTTAGCTCATATAAAAAATGCCCACCTAAGTCTACAATAATTTTTGCAGTAGCTAAATACCAAACACTATGCGGCTGTTTCCAACAAAAAGAATATAGGTTTGAGGTTAGTTTAATGCCCTGAAGTTCGGGATGATAAAAATTAAGTATTTTTGGATTGGCCCCCCCCTGCATTACCTCTGATTTCCTTACCATCGAAAGGTGATCGGAATGACAAAACTCATAATCCTTTAGTTTTGGATCGTCCACATCAGGTAAATGTTTCAATATTTTGAATCCCTTAAATTTCTTGCCATTCAATACCCATATTAAATTTGGATAAAATGCCTCCCTGCTGTTAAGCTCGGCCAATGCGATCGGAGAATTTTGAAACTCAATGGTATAACCGGATGGGGTAAATACATCAGCACGGTGGATATTAGCATTGGCTGCATCATAAAAAGCAACTTCTCTAAATGATGGCGGGAAAGCCAATTTCCAATCTCGGTGCCAAGCGGTCTCCTTTCGGCAATATTCTTTTTTAAGTGACGAAATATCCTGAATCATATCAGAACGAGGGATATCTTTTTGCATTTCACTATTGTTCATTCTCTTTCAATGTGATTAGAACACTATAACAATTAATTAGGGAAAACAAATTTAAACTAAAATTATTAGTAATAAAATTAGGTATTGCAAAAAAGGAATATATTTAGGATAATTATCAAAACCTTTTCTACCCGCGCAACTTTTTCCAAAATTCCACATCTTTTATGTAAACAATAATATATAAATGAAAAATATCAGCCGTTTCTGTTTTATAATCTTATCATTATGTGCTACTTACACCTATGCACAAACTTCGAAAAACATCTTCAGTGATGATTTAAAATTTTATAAAGACAGCCTTCCTGTTAAACACAAAAATCTTTTTGCAAAACTTTCTAGGCCAGAATTTAATACAATGATAACCCATCTTGAAGAGCAGACCTCAAGTATTTCTACTGAAAAATTTTATGTAGAAATCATGAAAATACAGGCCGCTATAGGTGATGAGCACAGCACAATAGTCCCTCCGTATACCACTAAATACCCAGTAAAATTTGAAAGATTTGATGATGGACTGGTAGTTACCTCGACAGATGAAGCAAATAAGCAGCTCTTACTTTCAAAGGTGATCCGAATTGGCGGCAAAACTTTATCAGAAGCAGAAAAAGCCATTTCATCTGTAATTATCTCTGGCAATATCCCTTATTTTAATATCGCTGAGGCAAGTTATCTGGCAAGTCCCAGTCTGCTTTATGCACTAAATTTAAGTCCTAGCCCAAATGATGTAAGCCTCGAACTTTTAAATCCAAATGGTGAAACTTTAAAGGTGAAGTTAGATGCTATACCAAAAACCAAGAAAATAGATATGGTATATGCGTCTGCATATGGCAGCTTACTTGCAAATACCCACCAAGAAAATTACTGGTATGTAATGGAGAAAGGCAATTTGTATTTCAATTACAATAAATGCCAGGATGATCCGAAAAAGCCCTTTGATGCCTTTAATGATAACTTATTTAAAGAAATTGAAAAACAAAAACCAAACCGTATCATTATCGACTTAACGATGAATGGCGGCGGGAACAGTGCAATATTAGAGCCCTTTATCGAAAAGATTAAAAATCATAATTTAAATAAAAAGGGGAAGATTTTCGTGTTGATTGGTCGGGCTACTTTTTCTTCTGCCATTATGAATGCCATCAAACTTAAAAGAGAAACAAAAGCCATTTTAGTTGGAGAAACTACTGCGGGTACCATTAACCATTATGGCGAAGTACGCGCATTTAATTTACCAAACACCAAATTACAGGTAAATTATTCTACCCAGTACTGGGAAAATTGGAAAGGACATGATGGCCCACTTGTACCCGAAATTAAAATTCCAAAGAATCTATCAGATTTATTAAAAGGAAACGATAAAGCACTGAACTATGTGATGGAAAACTGATGTGATAAAATCAGTAATCTTATCGCGTTTATAACACCGGGTAAAATTTATTTAGATTGAACATGAGAGAGATACTCATTAATGCTTTATTTTGTTTAGCCCAACTCATTACATAATGATAACTTTGTAACATGACCATCCAAGAAATACAGCAGCTAGAAGATTTTTTTACCCAAGCAGGAAAGCAAGAGGTTCCAATTTATCTTAATCAGGCTACCATAATTACAGATTATGCCCATTTTTTGGAAAGTCATTTTACGCCTTTAAAGCTTAATCCTGATGCAAAAGTGAACCTACCACTTATACACAGGCTGAAAATGTTAAAGTTATTGATTGAATCAAATGCGTAAAACCGATTCAATTTAGTTGTTACAGTGCCACCATTGGTAAGAAGCAGCCAATCTGAATTGCAATACAAGTAATCGAAACACTCACTATCTATTAAACTGGTTCTTCGACAAGCCACCATTGACGTTATTTTACAAATAATTATTAATCAGTTTTTTATAGATTTTGTATTTCCATCTAGCTAGGCCATCGCACGGTATCCCCGTTCTACCTAATCCAGCCTAACAAATTTTTCGGGTTCCGCTGACAAAGCCATTTCACCGGCTTTAAAAGAAAAATTTTCAGCTGGCATTTTTTGTTTCTTTTTGATGCCAAAAAGAAAGAGCCTTTCGGCGGCGGCAAGCCGAGGCAAGGCCGCGCCGTAGGGCAAGAGAAACAATTGTACTTCATTCATATTGATTTTTATACAATAAATTACCCCTCAGTATGACAAACCTATATTTGTGATACATCCAATTCATGCCTTTCCTATTTATGGCTATCGAAATATTGACCCAAATTTTCTATTCAGGTAATTAAAAACTTAACCTCTTTTAGTTTTTAAAATAGATATTTCCAACTATATTGGGCGCAATTGGTTATTCGTATACATTGCCCCTTTTTTATGACTAAAAATATATTCATTGCTTCAGCCGAACCCTATACCGGAAAATCAGTAATTGCTTTCGGAATGATCAATATGTTATTGGCTAAAACCCAAAAAGTAGGTTACTTTAAACCCATTATTGCGCAAGACGATCAGAATAAAAAAGATGAACATGTAGAAGCCATGTTGGATTATTTCTCACTCCCTGTTAAGTATGAGGATGCTTTTGCCTTTACCCGGCAAGAAATGCTGCACCAAGCAGAAGATAGTGGCGCAATTATCAATACCATTATCAGTAAATATAAAAAACTGGAAGATAATTACGATTTCACGGTAATTGAAGGAAGCGATTTTTTAGGTGAAGGCATGGCATTTGAGTTCGAATCGAATGCCTTAATGGCCAAAAACTTAGGTGCACCTGTTTTAATAGTGGTATCGGGAAAGAACAAAACAGCAAGTCAGCTTTTTAAATCGGCCATCAACATTTACCGTAACTTCCTGTTGCGAGATGTACAGGTATTAGGCGTGGTGGCCAATATGGTGAATCTAGAGGAGGCAGACCGTATTAAACAAGCTTTAACGAATCAATTGCCACCCGAATTACTTATCGCCGTTATCCCTACTGAAACAGGCCTGCAAAGTCCAACAATGAAAGAAATTACATTGGCACTAGGTGGTGAGGTACTTTTCGGATCTGAACTATTGGATAACCAGGTCGATAATTTTGTGACAGGTGCCATGATGCTTCCTAATTTTTTAAGGCACATAAAAGATAACCTGTTAATAGTTACCCCTGGCGATCGTGGCGATATCATTATTGGTTCACTTCAGGCCAACCTATCAGCCAACTACCCAAAAATTGCAGGCATTGTTTTAACCGCAGGCAGTTTACCTGATGAGCCGATTATTAAATTGATTGAAGGTTTACAAACCATTATTCCAATAATAGCGGTTAAAAAAGGAACTTTCGAAACCACTACAACCATTGGTAGTATTCACTCAAAAATCACAATCGAAAACAAGAAGAAAATTGCAATCGCAATAGAGCTTTTCGAAAAATATGTCGACATTAAAGCGCTTGATGATAAAATTATCACTTTTAGCTATCAGGGCATTACGCCACACATGTTCCAATACCAACTGGTTAAATGGGCCAAACGCGATAAAAAACATATTGTTTTACCAGAAGGAAATGACGAACGCATTTTAAAAGCAGTGGAAAAACTCATTACCCAGGATATTGTAGACATCACGCTTTTAGGCGATCCAACAGAAATTACCAACACGATTAAAAGACTTGGATTAAATCTGGATCCCAATACTTTAAAGATACATAACCCAGGTCAATCTCCTCATTATAACGATTATGTAAATACCTTACATGAATTACGTAAAGCCAAAAATGTAAACCTCGAAATGGCCAGAGATATGATGACTGATGTTTCTTATTTCGGAACCATGATGGTTTATAAGGGTGATGCCGATGGGATGGTTTCGGGTGCGGTCCATACCACTCAGCACACCATAAGGCCTGCTTTGCAGTTTGTTAAAACCAAACCTGGTGTATCAGTGGTTTCCTCTATTTTCTTTATGTGCCTGCCAGAGCGTGTGGCCATATTTGGCGATTGCGCGGTTAACCCCAACCCTACGGCCCAGCAATTAGCAGAAATAGCTATTTCCTCTGCAGAGAGTAGCGCCAAATTTGGCATTGAGCCACGTATTGCTATGCTTTCTTACTCTTCCGGAACATCTGGAGAAGGAGAAGATGTAGAACGTGTAAGAGAAGCTACCGCCATAGTTAAAGCAAGGCATCCGGAATTAAAAATTGAAGGGCCGATACAATATGATGCTGCTGTAGATCCACTTGTAGGTAAACAAAAATTACCGGGTTCTGAGGTAGCAGGAAGAGCAAGTGTATTGATCTTCCCCGATTTAAATACCGGCAACAACACCTATAAAGCGGTACAGCGCGAAACCGGGGCACTAGCTATTGGCCCAATGTTACAGGGCTTAAACAAACCAATAAACGATTTAAGCCGTGGCTGTACTGTAGATGATATTTTTAATACCGTTGTAATTACAGCGATTCAATGCCAAGATATTTAATATGAACATTTTAGTAATCAACTCAGGAAGCAGTTCCTTAAAATACCAACTTTTTAAAATGCCCGAAAAAACGCCTGTTTGCAGCGGACTGGTAGAAAGGATTGGCATCGAAGGCTCGTTTATAAAACATACGGTTTATACCAATAACAAAAAACACAGTATAGAAGAAACAGGTTTTATATCCAACCATGGTGAAGC
The DNA here is from genome assembly GCF_049913135.1 of Pedobacter sp. R-06. Classification (NCBI taxonomy): domain Bacteria; kingdom Pseudomonadati; phylum Bacteroidota; class Sphingobacteriia; order Sphingobacteriales; family Sphingobacteriaceae; genus Pedobacter; species Pedobacter sp. R-06. The sequence continues at coordinate 2,773,889 of NZ_CP183977.1, forward strand.
ATTAAAACAGGTTTTGTCATTATTAACCCAAGGAGAATACGCAGTAATTGTGAGTCCTGATGATATTGCTGCTGTTGGTCACCGTGTAGTACATGGAGGTGAACATTTTTCTGGGCCGACTATTATTACTGATGATGTAAAACACCAGATCAAAAAGCTTTTTTCCCTTGCTCCGCTACATAATCCGGTTAATTATAAATGTATTGAAGTAGCCGAACAGACTTTTGTAAACGCGAAACAAATTGCAGTATTCGATACAGCATTTCATCAAACCATACCAGAACAGGCCTATCGTTATGCTATTCCGGAGTGGTACTATAAAGAGCACGGGATCAGGGTATATGGATTTCATGGTACCAGCCATAAATATGTAAGCGAACAGGCCATTAAATGGTTAAACAAAGTTGATACAAAAATTATTAGCATTCACTTGGGCAACGGTTGCAGCATAACGGCCATTAGAAATGGTAAATCGATAGATACTAGTATGGGATTTGGCCCATTAAGCGGTTTAATGATGGGCACACGCTCTGGAGACATCGATCCATCGGTTATTTTTCATTTAATGGAGCATTCTGGGTATACCTTAGAGCAGTTGAGTACCTTGGTTAACAAACAGTCGGGGCTTTTGGGTGTGGGTGGCTCAAGCGATATGCGCGACATCAGAAAAATGGTAAGCGAAGGCAATGCAGCTGCAATTTTGGCGCTAAAACTGTATGCCTATAGGATCAAGAAATTTATTGGAGCTTATGCAGCCATTTTAAATGGTATAGATGCAATAGTATTTACCGCTGGTGTAGGCGAAAACGATAGTACCATGCGTGAATCTGTTTGTTCAGCACTCGATTACCTGGGTATTGAATTAGATCCAGGTCAAAATACAGCCTACAATGGAGAATTGAAAGAAATTAACAAGGCAGGTGCTAAAGTAAAAATACTGGTTATTCCAACCAACGAAGAATATGAAATTGCCCACCAATGTTTTGAGCTTTTAGGCTAATAGCAAGACTTCCGAAGTTGGCAAAGTTCGCGGACCAGAGCGCAAACTTCGGAAGTTTTGTCTAATCCGTTTCCAATATAGACAAAATATTGCCTGCAGGATCTCTAAACCAGGCAATGTTTGGCCCTCCGTTTCCACGGGAGATGCCTTTACTGTCCGTTTTGAGATACTCTTCATTGTAAATCTCGAACTTTATTCCCTTGGCAATAAGTTCGTCGGCGGCTTGATCTATATTTTCAACAGGAAAATTAAGCACCGTAAAAGTTGCCGGAACATGATTTAGCTTTGGATAAAGTAATACATTTGCTGATCCGGAAATAACCAATTCAATCACGCCCATTGGATTATCTTTAACTTCGATACCCAATACTCCTTGATAAAAATCTTTCGCTTTCTGTACATCGTCTACAGAAAAAGAGCTGAATGCTTTTGAGTTTTGTAACATAATCTTTTTTAATCAATTTCTACGAGAACTGGACAGTTAAATTTAGCGGATTAAAATAATAGTAACTGGCTGCATAAGCGGCAAAGTACGGGGCCAAACAAGACAATCTCCTTTTAACTTTTCCAGGCACCCAATAAACGCCTGATGACAACAATTTCGGCAACATGATAAGCATTATGATCGGCAATCTGCAAGGCCTCGCGTAATACACTTTGTCCATTGCCGTGCGGAATTGGCACATATAAATCTGAAGAATCTAACAAAGCAATAAATTCTTTCAAGTCAGCATCAATCTGTTTTAGCGTATTGTTCCAGGCGTTTTCATCCTTAGGTGCCAGTTCTTTAGGCCAATAGTCGTCTGGCCATTTAGGCGATCGATGCGATCCATCTTTACTAAATTCGAGCATATCCCACTGAGCAATTTTGATATGTTCTACCAATTGCCAAATACTATAGGGTAAATTATGGGGCTTTTCGCCCAGAAGATTAAAAGGCAAATTGGCTACAGCATCTTTAAACCCTACATGTGCTCCACCCCCATTTAATAATTTTTTAAGTTCTGTAACCAGTATCGATGTTTGTTTTTCCATAATAACATTAACAGATTGTATTAACCTAACAAACGTGATTCTCATAGGTTTGTATAAAAATCAATTTCGGTCCAAAGTTTATTTTTTTAACGCACAATTCTTTTAATTTTGGACATGAACCTATCTTTTCCGATCCTCACAGCATATACCTATCTCAACACAGCTAATTCAGGCATTTTATCTACCAATCTGGCAGAATGGAGAACTAAACATGATCAAGACTTTATTGCCGGAGGAAGCATTTTCAGAATGGAAAATCTGCCCATCATTACCGATGTCAGAAATAACATTGCTAAACTTTTCAGTTTAAAATCTGAAAATACCTATTTGGTTCAGAATTTCTCGGTCGGTTTTAATACTTTATTGAGTGGGTTGGACAAAAACCATCGTTTTCTTTTATTGGAGGAGGAATATCCATCTGTAAGTTACCCTGTAATCAGTATGGGTTTTGAATACCACAGCATAACCATTGATGAAAAGTTAGAAGAAAACATTATCATTGCCATTGAAAAATTTAAACCTACCGTAATGGCATTTAGTATGGTACAATACATTAGTGGGTTAAGGATGGATGATGAATTTATCCAGAAACTAAAAGCTACATACCCTGATCTTTTGTTGATCGGTGATGGCACTCAGTTTTTAGGTACTACAAATTTTAACTTTGAAAAATCAGGCTTGGATGCTTTAATCGGAAGTGGCTATAAATGGCTTTTAGCGGGGTATGGAAACGGTTATGCATTTCTTTCAGATCGAATGAAAGATGCGGTTTACAGTAAAAACAAATTGGCCGAATTGCCTACAGCACCTTTTTTAAAAGGCAAAGACCATTTATCAATGTGTTTTGAACCTGGCCATTTAGATACTTTAAATTTTGGTACACTAAACGAAAGCTTAAATTATCTTGGATCAATCGGTTTCGATTGGATTGAAAAAACCGCGCAGACAATTTCCAGCAAAGCCAGGCTAGCATTAAATTCAAGAGGTTTAATTCCAGATTGGACATTGGAGCGAAAATATCAATCTACCATCATGAGCATGCCCTTGGATCAAAAAACAGTAGAAAAACTCGCATCAGCCAAAATCCTTTGCTCACCGCGAGGGGCAGGCACAAGGATTTCGTTTCACTATTATAATACAGAAGAAGATTTAAATCAACTGCTCCAGGTTTTGGACAACCGTAGCTAGTCTACTTTCCAAATGGCATCTACAAAATACTGATGTTGATCAAAAAAACGTTGAAGCGGTTTAAATCCGGTTTTTTCTGCAAGCTGATCGATATCATTAAGCGAATATTTTTGTGATATTTCCATAAAAACATACTCGTTTTCTGCAAAATGAATGGCATTTTGACCAATATTCACAATCTGTTTTTTTAAACTGATGAGATAACTTTTACATGCTCCAGATTCTGGATCGTAACTGGCATAATGCTCAAAATTATCCATATCGAAATCGCCATCTAATTCTTTATTGATGCGATGAAGCAGATTGAGGTTAAATGACCTTGTAATTCCTCCTTTATCATTATAGGCAGAAAGAATCTGCTTGGGATTTTTTTTCAGGTCGAATCCAATGATCAACAAATCCTTAGGAGAAAGCAGTTTTTTCAATGACGAGCAGAATTTTCCGGCATCTGCTATACTCATGTTTCCGATATTTGCGCCCATAAAAAGTACAACCTTTCTGCGGCTGGATAATTCTGTGGCCTTTTTAAGCATATTAAAATAATCACCATTTAAACCTTTCATATCCAATCCAGGAAGTTTTTTAGGCAAATTTTCTTCCAGATCCGAAATTACATGCGCGGAAATATCTATCGGAAAATAACTAAATTCCAACTGACTATCCAACAGTGATTTTAGTAGGTGAATGGATTTTGTTGCATCGCCGGCACCAAGTTCGATTAAATCAAAAGCGCTTCCATCGGCCGATATCGCTTGAGAAATCTGGTTGGCCTGGTATTGCAGAATTTCCATTTCTGCATTGGTTAAATAATATTCCTCCATTTCCATAATCTGCTGAAAAATACGGTCTCCGGTAGCATCGTAAAAATACTTAGAGCGCATAAATTTTGGCTCGGAGTATAGGCCTGCTAAGGTTTCTTGAAGAAACTGTGCTTTGTTGTCTGTTGTTGTTTCGATAGTGGTGGTGGTCATATCTATACTATTTTACTAATCGGATGCCTGTATATTGCCACCTTAAATGTGGGTGGAAGAAATTTCTATAAGTAATGCGTGAATGATTTTCAGGCGTGGCAATTGATGCACCGCGAAGCACTTTTTGGTTAACCATAAACTTTCCATTGTACTCGCCAATGGCACCCGGCGCCTTACTAAAACCGGGATAAGGTAAATAGGCACTTTCGGTCCACTCCCATCGTTCGCCCCAGTTAAAATGTTCGGCTGCTATCTCCCACTCAAATTCAGTTGGTAAACGCATGCCTTTCCAGCTTGCAAAAGCATAGGCCTCGTAATAGCTGATGTGGCTTACCGGTGCGGTTAAATCAATAGGTAAAAGACCAGCTAAAGTATAATTAAACCATTTTCCGTCTATTAAGTGCCAGTACATGGGTGCACTAATGTTATTGTTTTTCACCCAATCCCATCCTTCAGCATGCCAGAAATTAAAATTTTCATAACCGCCTGCACTAATGAATTCGATAAATTCTGCGTTACTGACCAACGTTTTACTGATTGAAAAATCGTGCAGGTAAACTTTATGCCTGTTTAGTTCATTATCAAAGCTGAAATCCTTTCCAGCATAACCGATCTCATAAATTCCTTCTGAAATGTTGATAAATCCAGGTTCTATTTCACTTACGGTTAAAACTTCTTTTTGGTTTTTCGAATAGGTTGGAAAAAGCGGGTTGTTTCCTAAAATGTATTTAATATCGGTAAGTAAAAGTTCCTGGTGCTGCTGCTCGTGGTTAAAGCCCAAAATTAACAGTTCTTTTACTTCATCTGTTAGTGTCGTGGCCAGGAATTTCACCATGGCTTCATCTACATAAGCCCTGTACTGGTAAATCTCATTTACGCTGGGTCGACTTAAATTACCACGATCTGTCCGGATTACCCGGTTACCTACGGTTTCATAATAACTATTAAAAACAAAATTATATTCATCGTTATATACCTGATAATTAACAGAAAACGGCTTTAATATAAAGGTTTCGAAGAACCAGGTGGTGTGTCCCAAATGCCACTTCGGTGGACTTACATCCGCAATAGGCTGTACTACATAATCTTCTGTTTGCAATGGTTCGCAAATTTGTTCAGAGTATTTCCTGATCTGCAAGTATTCTTCTAACAGTGTCATTAATTTTTATCTAGATAGTTTTTAAGATCTGTGATGGTATTAACATTCAGATCTTTTGATTGTTTTTGCCGCATCATCAAAGCATAAGAATTATTAAAACCTATAGGTTTAAGCCATTTGATCTTAAACTTTTTCTCAAATTCGGTGCAGACATACTCATAAGTTTTATCTTTATCGTGCGCCATTTCCTTAGCAATTTTTGGATCCGGTTGTAACAAAACCAATAAACCTGTTCCGGTATATTCGGGATAAAAATCGATCTGGTTATTCATAAGTGCATCAAAACAGATTTTTGTTCCACCTAATCCTGTTTTGGTAGATACCTCATAATCTGTATTCCCTTTGATCAACATACTGTACATTTCGGCCAGAATATATTGCTCACCAAAAATCTTTGAGCCTATCCGCACTACACCGTTATGTCCGTTTTTTGGTGCTTTATACAAACCAATACTGATAAGAAAATCCTTTGCCACACGTTCTGGTGTTTGGTGCAGGTAATCTGTTCTGTAATTAAGATCGGTCATTACTGAATCATTTATTTTGCCTGCTAACAGATTTAATGTTTCTTCCAGCTTTGGAAATTGTTTAAAAGCTTCATTCCGAACAATTGGTGCAGCATAGTACGGCGGAAAAATACTTTTATCGTCTTTTAAAATCTTTAGATCAAAGGCTTTCAAACGACCATCGGTAGAGTAACCGCTAATAACATCCAGTTCTTTTGAAAAAGCCGCCTTATACATTACCGCATCGCTGATTACAATGGTATGGATTTTTAAGCCATAGGTAGATTTCAATCCAAGATCGCCGTCTTGCCTGCCCATAAATTCAGGGGTAAATCCGGCAGTTAAGGTAGAACCATAAGCCGATGGAAGTGCATAAAAGCCACCTAAAATTAAAATCACAACTGGCAAAATGTACAATGCTTTTCTCAGTTTTTTAAAATCCATTTTCTGTACCAGGGAAAGTAAAGCATCGAGAATAATGGCCAACAAAGCTGCGGGAATAGCGCCAGCTAAGATCATGTTGGTATTGTTGAGTGAAATGCCCCCAAAAATAAACTCCCCCAATCCACCAGCAGCAATAAAGGAGGCCAATGTGGCCACGCCAACATTAATTACCGTTGCAGTACGGATACCCGCCAATATAACGGGCATAGCCAATGGCAACTCAACCTTCAGCAAAATCTGATTTTTGCTCATGCCCATCGCCCTGGCGGCTTCTTTAACATGCTGATCGATGCCAATAATGCCTGTATAGGTATTGCGGATAATCGGTAACAAGGCATAAATCAGCAGCGCCACAATTGCAGGTTTTGCACCAATCCCTAAAACTGGAATCATAAAACCCAATAAGGCAATACTCGGAACCGTTTGCAATACGCCGGCAATCCCTAAAACCGTTCCTGAAAGTTTTCTTTTTCTGGCAATCAATATGCCCAATGGTAAGCCAATGGCGATGGCAAAAAGTAAGGAAATAAAGGTTAAGCCAACATGTTGCAGGGTTTGAGCAAACAATTTATCAGATTGTTCGTGCATAAACTGCCATAAAGTTTGCTGATGCTCATTCATGTACCTGCGCGTTTTGAAATTGGTTAAATCCTTTGGTTAACTGTTCGAAATTAACGGCTTTGCTTTCTTTATTGGCACCAGAAACAAGAAGTTCGCTCCGATCAGAACTCCGCAACAATTCCATCGCATCCCATACATTCATATCAGCAGATAAGCTTTTCCCATCTTGTAGTGTCCCTTTAGGTAAATGAGGCCAAATATCCTGTATTTTAACCACTTTAAATTCAAGAGCTAACCTTTGTCCAGCTAAAAATTTCCTTGCAAAATCATTTATAGGCTGATAAAGTAATTCTTTGGGTGTTCCAATCTGGATGATTTTTCCTTTATCCATTAAGCAAATGCGATCTGCCAATTCAAAAGCTTCCTGAACATCGTGTGTAACCATTACAATGGTTTTCCTTTTTAATTCTTCTAGTCCTTTAAATTCTTTTTGGATACTTGTTCTGGTCACATTATCTAAAGCGCCAAATGGTTCGTCCATTAACAATACGGAAGGATCGGTAACTAAAGCACGTGCAAGGCCTACACGCTGCTGTTGCCCACCACTCAATTCGTGTGGAAACATCGACAGGCTATTTTCAGGAAGATGGAGTTTTTCGATCAGCTCCTGCGTCCTGACTTTAATTTTTTCCTTATCCCATTTTAAAAGCTTCGGCACAACGGCAATGTTCTCGGCGATGGTATAGTGTGGAAAAAGCCCAATATTCTGCATCACATAACCAATCCCCGTTCGTAAAATATCAGGATCTTGATTGGTTATATTTTCGCCATTGATAAAAACCTGACCTGCATCGGGCTCTATTAACCGGTTGATCATTTTTAGCGTGGTGGTTTTACCACAGCCACTTGTACCCAACAATACCAAAGTTTCCTTTTCTTCTACCCTAAAAGAGGCATTATTTACCGCAAGCGTATCTCCAAATTTCTTACTTATCTCTTTTAATTGGATCATACTTAGTTATCGATTTTCATAAACAGATTATTTAACGATTCGGAATAAGTAGGGTGTGCAAATACACAATATCTGATCCTATCGTAAGTAATCCCACCTTCCATCGCCATTTGAAGAACAGACATGATTTCTCCACCTTCTGTGGCCAGGATAGTAGCTCCTATTATCCTTTTACTGTCTGCATCTACAATTGCTTTCATCAGCCCTAAAGTTTCGTTTGTTTCAATACCGCGCGCAACATTCGACATTGGCAGAACGGCAACTTTATAATTCAATTTCTTTTCTTTTGCTTCTTTTTCAGAAATACCTATCCGCCCAAGCTGAGGGTCGGTAAACATGCAATATGGCACAGGCCGATCGTGAATAGAATAATTTGTGCCTTCCATTAGGTTCCGGTAAACGATGGTATAGTCATTATAAGCAATATGTGTAAATGAAGGCCCACCTTTTACATCACCGAGCGCATAAATCCCTTTAATATTGGTTTCGAGTTTTTCATTAACAAGAATATGCCCTTTATCATCCAATTTTACGCCACAGTTTTCAAGGGTTAAATCTGCGGTCTGAGCAGTACGGCCTGCAGCTACCAACACATGGCTCGCTGTTATTTCTTTTTTGATTTTCCCAGACTCCAGGGTAATGCTAATCTGTTTTTTATCCTGCGTTATTTTTTTGATTTTAACATCAGTGATCAGTTCGATGTTTTCGTCGGTTAAAATTTCAGTAAGTGCTGATGAGATATCCTGATCTTCTCTAGCTAATATGCCCGATGATTTTTCCAAAACGGTTACTTTACTGCCAAATCGATTAAACATTTGTCCAAACTCAAGCCCAATGTAATTTCCACCAATAACCACTAAATGCTCTGGAACTGTTTTAAGATCTAAAATTGTTGTCGATGTAAGATAATTAATTTCATCCAATCCTTCAATATCCGGTATGGTGGTTTTTGCACCAGTGTTAATAAAAATCCATTCGGCAGTTACTTTTTCTTCACCGCCATCGTTAAGTGCAATAGCCAGTTCTTTTTCACCAGTAAACCTGGCCGTTCCAAATATCAGTTCTAGTCCCTTGGTATTTTTAAGGCCTTTTTCAGATGATGACCTGAACTGGTTTACGATATCGTCTTTCCGTTGCTTTATCTTTTTAAAATCAATTTTGATCGTTCCAACTTTTACGCCAAGTTCAGTTGCTTTTCTGGCTTGGTATACTGCCCTTGCGGAAGCGATCATTGCTTTTGTTGGTGTACAACCGTCATTAATACATGTACCGCCAACATATCTTTTTTCTATAATCGCTGTTTTTTTGCCTGCTTCGGCAAGCCTTTTGGCCAAAGGAGTTCCTGCCTGCCCTGCGCCTATAATTATTGCGTCGTAGTGTTTCATCGATTTACAGATTAATAGAATTTGTCTTGTCCTGAAGATATAACCTAAATACTAGCCCAATGTTTGGTCAATATTGATTTATACTATGTACAATTAAGACACTACAAGTTCGAATAAAAAAGTTACAAACTATATTCGAAAATCGACGTTAGATAACTGTAGACATTTAATTGACAAACATAAACCGCAGCCTTATATGCAACCTCAAACAACAGAAAACACGAACCTTACCGTTTTTATCCAGGATGATTCTTCAATTGAAGATAAAAGAGATATTTTATTGAATGGTTTGTTAGATGATCTGAACAATCAAACAGAATCTTTTAATTAGAAAGCCGATCATAGATCTAATTTTAGCTTTTTTTTCGTAAGATGCATACAAATGTAATTCATCTACGTACCGTACCGTCACCCTGAACCGAGTATTAGCAAGTTCACCGAAGATAATTCATTTCAGGGTCGTAACAGCAGAAAAGATGCTGAAACAAGTTCTGCATGACGATTAAGATTAATAGAAAACGAAAAGGGCAAACAAATTCATGTTTACCCCTTTCAATCTAAATTAACGCTCTCGCGACAAAAGTATAAATTCTTCTTAAACTCGTATGTAACAAATTTATTTGCCTTAGAGTTAATGTACAATGATCTGTGCCCGGCGAAGGTTATCTGTAGTCTGCAAAATTTTATCCTTTAATTTTGGATTATATGCAGGATGTGATTTTAAGAAATCCTGTACAACTGCATTTGCTTCTTTATTGTTATAACTAGAGAAAATAGCAGCAAGCCAAGATTGCGGGAAAAATATATCTCCTGTTTTCTGTATTTCTACTAATAAATCTAAGCTTTCTTTAAGATAATGAATAGATGTTTTTTGCCTGATGGGATGATGCAGGTAAGATAAAGCCGTAGTTACCCAGGCCTCTTTCTGGCGGTTTTTCCGGTCTTTTAAACCATTAAAAAAATTATCTCTTTCCTTAACGTCTAATGATAAGGCAGGCATTAAATAAATCAGCCGGTTTTTACGGTCTTCGTTTTTGGTGCGCGCTAACTGATCTTTTAAGATCGTATTTGCAGTATCCGTTTTAAGGGCCAGTATTAAAGCTAACGCGCTATAATCATCTTCTAACAATTTAATTCCATTTGGTGCGGTTTGTTTGAGCCAGATATTATACATGCGTTTTCCCGCATCTGCACTCAGATATACATTTTGATAAGCGTTGAACAAAATCTTCTTGTTATTTTGCGTTTGCTGTTGCTCCATTGCATTCCATATTGTTTTCTCCATACTTTCATACATCGCATTCCGTGCTTCAGCGGTAAGAAAAGTCCAGTAAATATTGGTTAGGTATCCCGTAATTAACCTGAGGTTCATCTCGTTTTTCTCAACTGATAATCCTCGTAAAAATACAGCTAAAAGTTCTTCAGGTTTAGTGCTTTTGCCCGAAAGCATGTTCTCATAGGCATTGATATAGGCCGATGCCCGTTCTAATGGGTCAGCAAGATCATAAAGATTTGCCATCATCTCTTTGTCAATCGGGAAAAGGCCATACCCTGCACCGTTTGCATTAAATAAAATATACTGTGGTTTTGGAAGACCTTTTGCTTCAATTAAATCTGTCTTAGCAAGCTTAGCATTTACAACCAAAATCTTACTCTCTGTTGGGTAAACCAGCTTAACCGTAAAAGATTGTGGCCATACCCGTGGCTGTCCCATCTCACTGCTTTGGTTTAAACTTAAACCGCTTATTTTATCTCCATGGTATTTAATATCATAGCTAAAAACCGGTCTGCCAGGTTCATTTACCCAAACTTTGTTCCAACTATGGAGATCACTTTTGCTGTATTTACTTAAAATGGCAATCAAATCATTCCATGTAGCGTTGCTATAACTGTATTTTTTCAGATACTCCCTTATACCCTGCTGAAAATTATGTTTCCCCATCAATAATTCCAATTGACGCATCATGATCGGTGCTTTATGGTAAATTATATTTCCATACATCGATCCGGCTTCCTGTAAGTTATCTAATTGCTGGCGAATGGGATTAGCACCCAGTGTTCTATCTACCCCATAAGCTGCCGGATAATGATCTTGTAAAAACTTAAGGTCGAAAGTATTTTTGCCCATTAATTTTTCGGTTACCTTATCGGCCATAAAATTGGCAAAAACTTCTTTCATCCAAACATCGTTAAACCATTGCATGGTTACCAGATCGCCAAACCACATGTGTGCGGTTTCATGCGAAATCAGGTTAGAGCGCGAAATGAACTGATCTCTGGTTGCACCTTGATCTAAAAACAATGCTGATGCTTTATATTGTACCTCACCAGGGTGCTCCATGCCACCAAACTGAAAATCTGGAATGCTGACAAAACCTATTTTTTGAAAAGGATATTTTATCGCTGTCCAGTCTTCCAAAAAATCAAGCGCATCTCGATGTGCTACAAAAATAGAATCTACACTGAGCTTAATTTTGGCTGAATCGGTTTCACGGTGCAGAAATTCCATTTTATTATTTTTTATGTTCCTATTTACCAGGGTGTATTTACCGGCAGTGAAGGAAAATAAATAAGTGGGTAGTTTATCCGAATTATTGAAATGATAGGTGGTAGAATTCCTTTGCACAAGCGAATCTTTTTTAGCAGCATTACCCATTACCTTCCAATCAGTTGGGACGGTTAACGAAAGTAAAAAATTAGCTTTTAAATCCGGCTGATCAAAGCAGGGGAATACCGTTCTGGCGTGATCAGGGACAAAAAGTGCATACAAAAAATCTTTGTTTCGGTTTAATGATTCGTTACCTGCAATAAATCCGATCTCGATATGGTTAGTGCCTATTTTTAAATACTCCTGCTTTACTAAAATATGTTCGGCTTTAAAATCAATCGGTATCGTTTTTCCATTAACCGATATTCGTTTGATATGATCTGCATCCTGCTTAAAGTCAACCTGCATACCAATCAACTTATTTAACTTAAAATCGATGCTTTCAGTTGATTCTATTAATGTATTTTGTACTGCTGGTACAGTAAAGTGAAGCTTATATTGAATATTACTTATAGCTGCACTTCTGGAACTTGCCAGTGCAAGCGAAACTCCTGGCTCAACGGCTACGGAATTTGTACCCTGCTGCGCAAAACAGGTAGCACTTAATAGGAAGAAAAAGCAAAAATATTTGGTAATCGTATTCATTGTATAAAGATTTATTCTCCTTTTATCATTTGTATAATGGTGCCATAACTCATCCAGACCATGGTTAACACCACAGCTATACCTGTTAAGGTTAACCAAAACGGTTGTTTGTAATTTGCAATAATTTTAGTTCTATAGGCCGCAATAAGCATAATCCCCAATGCAATGGGCAAAATAAAACCATTAATAGCACCTACAGTAAGCAGTATTTTAACGGGTTTACCAATAAGGATAAAAATAATGCAGGAGATGGATATAAAGGCAATGATAATCTCACGGTTAAACTTTAAGATCAGTGGGTGAAAACTCTTAATAAAAGAGATGGAGGTATAGGCTGAGCCCACAACAGAAGAAATCCCCGCAGCCCATATTACTACGCCAAAAATCTTATACCCTATTTCGCCGCTGGCCAATTTAAAAACCGAAGCAGCTGGATTGGACGGATCTAAAGTAAAACCTTTGCTTACTACGCCCAGAGCAGCAATAAATAATAATAAGCGCATAATAGATGCCAATCCGATGGCACTTAATGCACCTTTATTTACAGCACCTAAGTTCTGGATCCCAGTTTGCCTGGCATCCAATAAGCGGTGAGCGCCCGAAAAAGTGATATAACCGCCCACTGTACCACCCACTATAGTCAAAACTGCCGTAAAACTAAACTGTGTGGGGTTTACCGCCCTTAATGCGGCTTCTGCCAATGGCGGAGAACTGGTGTAGGCGATAATTAAGGCGAGTATAATTTTAATCAGCCCCATGGTTTTGGCAAAAACATCCATTGCCTTGCCGGCTTCTTTGTAAATAAAGATCCCTATTGCCATAATTGCGCTTATTACAGCACCCTGTTCTACACTAATACCGAATAATACATTGAGTCCTAAGCCAGCGCCAGCAATATTACCAATATTAAAAGCCAAACCACCCAAAAATACCAGGAAAGAAATAAAATATCCTAAACCTGGAAATACCTTATTGGCTATATCTTGAGCAGGTTTATCGGCAACAGCAATAATCCGCCAGATGTTTAATTGTGCAATGGCATCTAATATGATGGATAACAATATCACAAACGCAAAACTTGCCCCTAACTGCTGGGTAAAAACTGCAGTTTGTGTTAAAAATCCAGGACCAATAGCCGATGAAGCCATTAAAAAAGCTGCCCCTAAAAGTACACTCCAATTGTATTTTGGTTTCATATTACTGGGGCTTTAATTACGATGCCTTCTTTTTGTAACCGTTCAGCTATTAATTTAGCAAAAGCAACAGCATGTTCGCCATCGCCATGCAAACAAACTGTTTCGGCTTTAACCGCAATGCGATTTCCATTTATACTATTTACTTTCTGGTTTAAAGCAAATCCCAATACCTGATTAATGGCATCTTCTTCATTGGTAATTGAAGCATTGTCTGCTGACCGAGGCGTAAGTAAACCATCATCCTGATAACTTCGATCGGCAAAAACTTCTGATGCGGTTACAATACCCTTTTTTTCAGCTTCATCGATCATCTTACTTCCTGCTAAAGCATATAGGATCAAACCCGGATCTAAATCGTAAACGGCCTGTACAATGGCTTTTGCCAGGGCGACATCTTTTGCAGCCATATTATATAGTGCACCATGCGCCTTAACATGATGCAATTTACTCCCCGCAGCTTTTACAAAACCGCTTAATGCACCAATTTGATATAAAGTAAGCTGATAGGCCTCATTTGGGGTAATCTTCATTTCTCTACGACCAAAGCCCTGCAGATCGGGCAAACCAGGATGTGCACCAATGGCTACTCCTTTTTTTAAGGCTAAAGCTACAGTTTGCTGCATTACAGCCGGATCGCCGGCATGGAAGCCGCAGGCAATATTTGCTGATGAAATGTAGTCCATCAGTTTTTCATCGTTGGGCATGGCATAATTCCCAAATGCCTCTCCCATGTCGCAATTAAGATCGATCGTTTTCATGTTTTAATATATTTAAGGCTTATTGCCGTGGTAATCAATGATAAATCGCGTTCCCGTTCAAAGTAAAGCGCTTCTGCCTCATCTCTCGAAATTTCGGAAAAGCGAATGGCATCACCAGGTTTAAGCTGTGCACATAAAGGCAAATCGACCGCTGCAACATGTGCAATACGCGGATAGCCACCTGTTGTTTGACAGTCGGCCATGAGTATAACCAAATCGCCATTTCCGGTTACCTGGATAACACCAGGTGTTACTGCCGTGCTGAGCAATTCCTTTTTAACTTTTCTCACCAAAGGCTTTCCCAATAAATGATAGCCCATGCGATTACTCCTTCTATCAATGGTATAAAAATTGGTTAAAAATGAGATAATGGATGTTGCGTCGAACCAACTAATTTCGTTTGCGAGAACAACTCTAATGGTTTGTCTTTTCTCTGGCAGTAAACTTTCGCGCGAAATGCGCCAATTTGGGTAAGTTAACGACCTATTGATTAATTGTTCTAATATTCTTATTGATACTTCGCTATTAATAGCACCACCGATCAAAACATCTGCCTTTTGCAATGCCTTCCCCTTAAAGCCCCCAAAAGCAGCAGTAAGATAAGTGCTTTTACTTCCCATTACATCAGGCACATCCCATCCACCAGCTATAGCCAGATAGGTACGCACCCCAATTGCATTATGGATTAACTTTATAACAGAACCTGCCGGAAAAAACAATGGCTTTTCTGCAGGCATTAATTCATTATTGTAAACTAAGCAGGCACCATCGCCAGAATAAGAAATTAGAATAGATGTTTCAGCTTTAAATGAAGCATCAGCATAGGTAAACTCAATGGTAGCATGGTTATCATCGTTACCAACTGCTTTATTTGCTAACCGGTGGGCCAGCTCGTCCATGACACCCGAAACAGGTACAGCTTGCGAGAGGTATCGGTATCGCCCCATATCCTGAATGGTACTTAACAAGCCTGGCTTAATGATGCTTATTTTCATACTCATATTTCTGCATAAGCATTAAACTCCTTTATACCAATGGCTTTAAAAGTAACCATATCCCCTCCCTTTAAAAGAGATGGCTGCGAGCGGTTTACATCGAACATCTTTAATGGCGTTTTTCCAATAATCTGCCATCCGCCAGGTGTTTCCATAGGATAAATACCAGTCTGACTACCCGCAATACCCACAGATCCGGCGGGTATTTTAGAACTAGGAACCTCTTTTCTGGGGGTTGATAACCTGGTATCCATTCCACCCATATAGGCGAAACCTGGCACAAAGCCGATCATGAAAACAATATATTGCCCGGCAGTATGTATATCAATTACCTCAGTTTCGCTAAGTTTATTGGTGCGGGCTACCGTTAAAAGATCATGTCCGAAATCGCCACCATAACATACAGGAATAACCATCTTATCAGCTGTTATCCTTGATTTTTCTCTTTTTATCTGTGCAATTTTATTTAAATGTGCTGATACCTTTTCGAAACAAACCTGGCCTGGAAGATCTGATAACATCACGATTAAGGGATCAAAAAAAACAGTTAATGTAGTATAAGCCGGAACTGTGGTAATTAAACCGGAAAAAGGGTTTTGCAACAGCAATCGGTTAAAATCGGCGATCAGGTATAACAAATCGTGATCGATTGCCGTTCCGAATGTTACTGTAACCGATTTTTCACTCAACCCGTAAATTTTTATGGGAATGTTTGTTCGAAAATACCCTACCTGCTCAGTCATACAAAAACAGTAAGATTTAATAATAAGTGATCTTCATAAACGGGTCTAACAACTAAACTGCTGCTATAAAAATGATTATATAATATTAAAATCGCAAGTTTTGCGAACAATCGTAGCTATTATGTGCAAAAAACAATAAAGAAGGTATTTTTAAATGGCTATACAGGCATTATTATGCTTATACTAACCTTTTAAATTCAATAACTTTTTGGTTATCTAATATTTCGAGCTGGCTAAAGGGCTCCACGTAAAAGATTTACTTGATTTTTAATAATCTATTAAATGAATAGCCAGGCAGGGACTTAAAAATTCTTCTTCACTACCCGTTCAATCGCCTTGCCCCAAAATTTTCCTAAAGACGCGGCACCTAATTTATTTGGATGCAGGTAAAAGGTACCCGCTTGCCCCTTTTCAGGGATTAGCTCGGTTAGATGATGCTTTTTAAAATAATCGAATGCTTTTCTATCCCCCACAAAAACATGTTTAGATTTTGTTAAACTATAACTTGAAACAAGGCTATCAATTTTTGGAATATATGCCTGCACTCTGCTCAAGCCCTCTTCCATATATTTTGAGCTGTTATAAGTATTGGGACTATACCAGATAGGATGCTGCAACACCACAATGGCCTTAGGAAAATCAGCCAATAGCTTATCCACAATAGTTTTTACATTTTCAATATATCGATCAGGCGGAACCGGAGCTCCATGCGGTCCTTTTATAGCACTATCGTTGGTACCGAGTTTTAACGAGAAAACCAGTAATGCTTCTTTATTGGTAAATGCATTGGCTGCTTCTTCTACTTTGTTAAAAGTACGGCCTGCACTGGGTAAAAAATCAAGAGTGGTATAACCGCTATGGCCCTGATTACTGAAATTAACTTCATTTATTCCTTTTTGCTTAAGCAGATAAGCCACAGCTACAGCAGGTGGGGCATCAGAAGCAGCAAGCTGAACACCTTGTGTGATACTATTACCAATAAAAACAATATTAAGATTCCTATTCTGTGCAAACAATAATGGGGTGTTAATTAGTAAAATGCCAATTAATAATAGGTATCTTTTCATTTAAAACTGTTTTTATCGGCAACAAATTACTAAATTACTTATCAATATAGATCTAATTTTTCAGCGCTTCAAGGCCTTTGATCAATTGCAATAGTTCATCCTGCTCTTCAGCCTCCAATTCGATCATGCCGTTGAACATTTCAAAAATCTCATCACGCAGGTTAGAGCGCATTAAAACATCGATCAAGCGCACAAAAGTTTTCTTCTGATCGGTATTTAAACTGCTAAACAATTTAGGTTCTATTTCATATAAGGCCTTAATTAAATTAACCAGCGCTGGTTTCCTTAATTCTTTTTCCCTTTCGGTAGCATAAACCGGAAATATTTCATCCTGCTCATAAGTTTCGATCAGGCGTTTAGCACATTCTTTTAAAAATGGTTTCCGTTTACCTTTAAGATATTCTGTTAACGCTTTAATTAGAAACCGGTACTCTGCTGAAGATTTAGCGGCTCCAAATATGGCCACCTGTCCTTCATTTTCGAAACTTTTAAAATCGAAGTCACGAAAAAAATCACTATCAATATAAACACTATGGAAATAATCGTCGCTCTTTTTATTTAGAGTGGTGTAATCTTTATAAATTTCTTCACCACCAGCCAAAAAATAGTATTTAGACAGTTCTTTATGTAGGTTTTCTTTCCAATGAACATATTTAATCTTAAAAGTAACGGCTGTATCGGGGTAAAAAATATTAAACTCTTCTAAAGTTTTAATATTGCTGCTAAAATCTAATGCTTTGCCATTTACAATAACCGAATAGTTTTTTTGCTTGTTCAATTCTATAAACCAACAGAATTCGTTTATCAGAAAAGGAAGTACCGTTTCTTCTACATCTTGCTGACTAATCCTCAAATTAGTAAATGAAACAGTTGTTCCAGTCTCGCCAGAACTGCTTGGAGCGGCAGTAAAATTGTGACTATAACTATTTAAACCACCAGTGCTAATGTGTATTTCACCATATCGAAACCCTTGTTCTGATTGGTAAGTGGTGTGCCAAACGGCATCGTGCGCAAAAGTAAAAAAAGTAAGCCTTCCTACTCCATTACGGCCATGCATTTTCGAGGTATGCTTTGGTGCTACAATCTGAATTGATTTTTCAGATTCGAAGAACGGATCGAACTTTTGTTGTAAGCGATCAAAGTTAATTCCATAACCATTATCAGCAATAGTTAACTGCTCTAAAAGGCCAAGTGAATTGGCTTCATAATCTACCTGTATAGTTGTGGCATTGGCATCAAAACCATTCCAAATGTATTCCGCAATGGCCTGCTTTTCATTATAATTTTTAAGAACCTTTTGTATTCCCTTTGAAGTAATATTAACCCTTACCGACATGCTTACTAAATTAATTAGCAAATATATGATTATATTTCAATCATTCCAGATGTTGATATGGCAAGTTTTACACACAAAATAAATTAGCCAGTTTTAGTGGGTTACAAGCGTATTTATATATCCCGCTGACTAAAATGCCTGCGCAGTTTTTCTTCTTCCAGATCAAGCAGTTCTAATTGTTCTCTAATCACTTCATCATTAATCTGCTCTTTTTTATTTAGCCCTTTCAATAAAATACGCTGTTCAGCCATAATATCTTCAAGTGCAATGCGATAGTCGTGATAAAAACCTTCAGACCTTGAAATGTTTTCTTCTTTTTCCCAATCTCTCAACAATTCCATTTCTGCCTCAATACGGATTTTTATCGATCTGATCATATCGTTATGCAATAAGGCATTGTGATACTTTTCATCCAGGATTTTAAGCGATAATATGGATAATTTCTTTCTCACCATTTGTTTTTGTTGCTCGAAAGAAACAGTATAATCCGGATCGGGCATATCCACCCATTTTATCAATGCGGGTAATGTTAAACCTTGCAAAACTAAAGTAACCAGTATCACACTGAAAGTGATAAACAAGATTAAGTTGCGCTGAGGAAAAGCTTCACCTGATTTTAATGCTACCGGAATAGAAAGTGCTGCAGCCAAAGAAACCACTCCCCTCATTCCTGCCCAGCCAAAAAGCAAGGGTGCCTTTAAGCTTGGGTTAGGATCGGCAGTAGTAATATAACGGCTAATGAAACGCGTAAAGTACAAAGCACCATAGGTACTGGCTAACCTCGTAACAATTAAAACCACGCAGATAATGGCACTGTAACGAATGGCTGGTAGAAGACCATCGTTGCCCAAACCACGAATAATTACCGGAAACTCTAAACCAATCAACAAGAAAACAAAGCCATTCAGTACAAAAGCTACCGTTTCCCAAACATTTATACCCTGCAACCTGCTTCGGTGGGTAAGAATCTGGTCTCTGCGGGCCGAAAGAAACAAACCACCGCTCACTACAGCCAATACACCAGAAAACCCAAACTCCTCTGCGGTTATGTACATTACATAAGGCGTTAAAAAAGTAAGGATGATATCAATATTTGTAGTGGTTGGTAACCATCGGTGCAAAGCATAAAAAACTAAAGCTACTGCAATTCCTACCAAAATTCCCATTACGATAACAACCACAAAATTACCAGCGGCCTTACTAAACACGAAACTTCCGGTCATTACTGCGGCTAAAGCAAAGCGGAACACTACTAAACTGGATGCATCGTTTAGTAAACTTTCGCCTTCTAATATTGTGGTGAGCCTTTTAGGTACCTTAACATTTTTAAGTATAGCCGATGCCGATACCGCATCAGGCGGAGAAATAATACCACCCAACAAAAAACCCAGCGCCCATGTAAAACCCGGAATTAGGCTTTGAGAAATTAGGGCAACAATACTGGAGGTAAGAATAACAATTGGAAAAGCAAAACTGCTGATTACCCTACGCCACTTCCAGAAATCTTTCCATGAAGTATTCCAAGCAGCTTCATACAACAATGGAGGTAAAAAAATTACAAAAATGAGCTCCGGTTCAATCTCAATATTACGAAGTACTGGCAAAAAACTTAATGCTAAACCTGCAATTACCAATAAAATAGGATATGCCACGCGGATTTTTTGTGCGAGCATCACCACAAACAGAATAATTGCAAGTAAGAAAGCGTATTGTATAATCAGTTGGTGCATATAATTTGGTGCTTGGTCTAAAATACAAAAATGAAGTGAATGCCAAACCATTAACATTATGTTCTTTTTTCAGATAAAATTTGGATTTTCTATTATAAAGCTATAATTTCTCCCCTGTAATAAGTCATCCCAGCTTTTTTACATTGGTTTAATTAATGAAGACCATTTTTATTCTTATTGCTTTTTTGATTGAAAGCGGCCTTTGCATAGCTCAACCGGTGATCGAGGTAGAAAAACAAACTTTTGTTAACATTGGCCAAGCAGGATACTTTTGGCGGGACGCTCTCGAAACAACACCTTTTGAAAAGGTAGCGCAATTTAAGCCAGAACGTTTTTCAAAAGGCAAATCAGCAATTTTTAACGGTGGCACCAGCGGAAAAGTATGGTGGATGAAGCTCCGTTTCAAAAATAACAACCAAACCACCCCCTATCTGTTTATCGATTATGCGAACATCGATTCTATTACCGTATTTTATCGCGATGAACGCGGGATGATAAACCAGATAAGTTCTGGCATGTTCAACCTGAAACAAAATGATAATATTCTAGGTACCGGCTATGTATTTCCTTTAAAGCAGGTAAAAACACCAATTGGCGAAGTATATGTAAGAATGCGGGCAATGAATACTTTACTTGTGCCGGTTAAGCTTGTTACCGAATCGGTATTGAATCACGCTTTATTTAAAGCACATAGCGTGCAACCTATTTATATGGGTATCGCATTGATGATCCTAATTTTTCATGTTTTTATGTTCGTTATTACACGGAGTAAACTCTTTGCGCTTTATATAGCAAGGATTATTTTGCTTTATTTCATTGTAATGGTCTGTTATCTTCAAGGTTATGGCTTATTGCTAGGTCCGCCAATGGCCCGGTTTATATTAGTGCATGCTCATTTTTTTATTGCAGCTGGTTACATTGCTACGATTCTGTTTAACAGCTATTTTTTAAAACTTAAACGCCAACTTCCGCAGCTCAATAAATTCTTTAAGGTATTAATGTTTGGATGGGGTTTAATCCTGATCTGCTCTTTATGGGATGCCCGAAGCATTACCAATATACTTACACATGTTTTATTTTTATTAACCTCATTACTTTTTCTGTTCAGTAGCATTAAAGTGATTATAATCCGCGGTTATGCCAAAAAAAATCCCCTTATCTGGTGTTACGTACTGGGATGGATCCCCGTTGCCTTGGTTTCCATTTACCTTGTTTTTTGTTTATCTGAGTTAATACCCTTTCAATCTTACAGCTATAATTTACTCACTTTAGCTGGAATAATTGAAGGAATACTCATCAGCCTCGGTCTTTATGGCCAACGATTAAGATTATTAACACGGCATAATGCGCATTTTCGGAGGCAACGTATTCTGCTTCAAGAACAGGTTGAAGGTTACCGTAAACAGCTCGATGCAAAAACAGAAAAATCTGTTGAACATTTTTCTTTGAAAGCACTCATCGAACTTGCTCATGCCAGAGACCCTTCATTTATGAAGCGGTTTAGTGAAGCTGAATCTACCTTTATCGAAAAGTTACTTCAGGTTTCGCCACAACTACTACCTGCAGAGTTAACGCTTTGTGCTTACATCAGGTTAAATTTTGATACTAAGGAAATTGCCAGAACCTGCAAACTTAGTGTACGTGCTGTAGAGAGCCGCAAATATAGAATTCGTAAAAAACTGGGTATAGATGGCGAAACCAATATGCACGCTTGGATGTTAGACCTCACCAAATCGTCCTAAATAATATACAAAAATAGACCGCTTTTTCTTTGCCTTTATTTCAACAATAAATTATCAAAAACCACCTAACACACTTAATTACAGCAACTTGAATATCTTTGCGTAGAAATGCGTATCGTTAAAATCCACCTGCCGCACCCTCTTTGCATATAGCTATATAGAGTGCACGCGGTGCGATACCGTTTTTTAAACCAAACTGGCTTAAATGCCTTTTGTCTGGATTGTACTCATATTTTTAACCATGTCGACAGAAACGGTCTTTTCCGGGATGATTTGTTACACGCCTGGCGGCATGGTTTATTTAAAAACGCTAATTCATCAAAAACTATATATAATGAACCGAATACCAATTACATTTTATTTTACTACCTGAAATCCAAACAATTAAAATTAGTGCGTATTACTGCGTAGACAAAAATTTTGATAATCTTTAAACGCTCTATTTCTTTGTCCCTATCCTTAAATGAAAACTTTTTAAAATATTGCTGTGCCGCAGAAGGTCTAGACAGGGGACGGTTTAGCCTTCTGCACAAACAGCATCTGAAACCAACCATGAAACTGAATAACACCCCTGCCAAAATTATTGAGAGCATTCAAGAATTTTACAACGGCAGAGATCCTGAAGAAATTTATACCGCATTAGAAATTGATAAAAACTGTTTTGATAGCTGGATTAGAGATTTTGGGAGTATAGCCAATGAGCTTTTGGAGCTGAGAGATGAAAACGATAACCTGAGAACTATGTTTACCAATTTAAGCCTGGTAAACCAGAGCCTACGCAATTCTCTTGATAGCCTCACCAGAACAGACTCGAAAATATTTGAGTTATTGCTTAAAAAGCGAGGCACTGGTAATCTTAGCTTTCCTTAATTAATAACACAAAGAAATGTTCTTATCCCAACCAAAGATATTAATTATTGAAGATCACCCTGCAACACTTGATGCCATAAGGATGATCTTCGAATTTGAAGGCTATATTACGATGAATCTTTCCAGTACGATGGATTTGCATACCAAGGTTGCTGCTTTCCAACCCGATTATTTTAATCGATATTTCGTTGGGTATGAGCGATGGAAGGGCGATATGTACGGAACTAAAACTATCGGTACATGGTTCCATTCCTATCGTGCTCATGGGATCACGAAATGGTATTCACAATAGTACTTATTACAAAACACATTGGGATGATTACATAGAAAAACCCTTTGAAATGGAAGCCATCACTCAAAGGGTTCGCATGCTTTTATCAAAAAAAGCCCGGCAAGATTAGTGATTTATGCTCAACCAAAAAGATCGCTGCTCAGGTAGCGGTCTCCCCGGTCGCAGGCGATAAAAACAATGGTTCCATTATCTAGTTCACCAGCAAGCTTCAAAGCAGCCGCGCAGGCACCTCCCGAGCTCATACCTGCAAATAAACCTTCTTCTTTAGCCATTCTTCTCGACATTAAGGTTGCTTCTTCCTGCGCAATATCCATTACCCGGTCTACCCGTAGCGGATCGAATATTTTTGGTAGATACTCTTCAGGCCAACGCCTAATACCTGGAATAGAAGAGCCCTCAGTAGGTTGACAGCCTACAATCTGAATATTACTATCTTTTTCCTTAAAAAATCGGGAACAGCCCATAATGGTCCCCGTTGTTCCCATAGAACTTACAAAATGCGTAATCTGTCCCTCCGTATCTTTCCATATTTCTGGTCCGGTTGTTTTATAATGAGCAAGGTAATTATCAGGGTTTGCAAATTGATTTAATAAAAAATACCCCTTTGAAACGCCTTTTTCTTCTGCATAATCCCTGCATTCTTCTATACTTTCTAACAGGGTTACTTTTGCACCAAAGGCCTCCATGGTTACCTTACGTTCGCGCGTAGAATTGGCTGGCATAACCAGTTCAATTTCTAAGTTGTATAAACTTGCAATCATAGCCAATGCAATTCCGGTATTACCACTTGTGGCCTCTACCAGTTTAGTTCCAGGAGCTATATCCCCACGTTCTATCGCACTCCTGATCATATTAAGCGACGCTCTATCTTTAACACTACCGCCTGGATTATTTCCCTCTAATTTGGCAAATACCCTTACAGCCGGGTTAATATTCAGCTTTTGAAGTTCAGCCATTGGCGTATTTCCGATCAGATCGATTATTCCTGCCATATTTTAATATATTAATTGGTTTCTTTATGGTTTCTAATGGTAATTATTGGAGAATGATAAGCCGTAGAAAAAGCTGGGATACTTTCTGTAAGCCAAACGTTTCCCCCGATGATACTATCATGCCCAATAATGGTTTCGCCGCCCAATATGGTTGCTCCAGAGTATATTACTACCCTATCTTCTACTGTTGGGTGACGTTTGCTGCCTGCTAATGTTTTTTTAACACTCAAAGCGCCAAGTGTTACCCCTTGATAAAGTTTCACATAACGACCTATTGTACTGGTTTCGCCAACAACAATCCCAGTTCCATGATCGATATGGAAGTATTCGCCAATACTGGCTGCCGGATGGATATCGATTCCTGTTTTAGAATGGGCATATTCGGTAAGAATTCTCGGAACCAGCGGTATACCGAAATTATAAAGCATATGGGCAATTCTGTAGAAACAGATGGCATAAAAACCGGGATAAGTTCTAATGACCTCAAACCTGCTTTGTGCAGCTGGATCGCCTTCATAAATGGCTACTATATCGGTGTTCAATACACGGTAAAGCTCTGGCAGTTCTTCAAAAAACTGACCAGCTGCATTTTTACATTCGCTATTTTTAAGCTTACAACTGGCCGATATGATATCATAAAGTTCAAGCTCCAAAACAGCAACATATTTCTTTACATCTATAATTGTAGAAAATACTTTAGGAGAATTTTCTGGAAAAAGCACTTGAATTAGCTTTTCTGCCCAAAGGGATATCACTTCATTGGGTGGAATATTTGGTTGTTCAAGAGGGTTCTTAATAATTTGTTCAAAAAAATGGTCTTCCATAACTGGTGGTCATACCTGCCCGATCTGCTCATCGACTAGGTATATAGATTTAATCGCTAAATGTAAGTTTTGTTTTTTTAAACCAAAACAACTGGCGCAATTTTATGATAAAAATTGCTCGACAATAACAATAAATTTCATCAGTATAGTTTTTAGAAAGAATTATAAGTAAAATCAAGCCTTAGAAGTAAAGCTGAAAATACGTCAACTACCAGGCCTATTTATTTTTTAGGCCAACTGGCTATCGGTTTAGCAGAAAAGCTTTGGGGTAATGGATTCTGGGCAGCTAAAAATACCGATATGGCTTGTTCGCTGTTAGCTTTAAGCCTTACTTCGAATCCTACAATCGAAGTTCCTGGATTTTTGGCGTCATAATCTGTAACCGGATCTGTTGACCAGGTTTTTATTTTAACATTGCTTTTGGTATCTACAAAGAGATAACATATTTTGTTTTTATAACTTAATTCGATGGTATGCTTATCAATGATGTGTACCGTAGCAGGTGTAACCATCGACCACCGAAGGGTTACATCGGTGTTTCCTACGGTTATTTCATCACGGATCATTACTGCTTTTTTATCGATCAAGGCCACCCCTCTAATTGATTTTTTTAGTTTATCGGCATATAAGCTACTCAGATCGGCAACAGCATTCATAAACAGGCCATTATCAGCGCTACTGATGAAAGCAGCATTGCCCCTAACATTCTGAAAAGTACTATCAATTGAAAGGGTATTGTGTGCGAGATTATTATAGCGGAATATTTTCCAGCGCGCTGCATTTTGTTTACTGTCCCAAAGATTAATGCCCTTCGATTCGAGCGATTCGTAATCCTGCATCCCAAAATCCATGGCCCAACGCACTCCCTGCGATTCCATGACGAAAGAGCCTACATCCATATGGCCATGGCTAACAGCGGGTGAACCACCTTTAAAACCTACAAAAGTAGCCAGCGGATCCGTCCACGAACTTCGCATCAAAGCAACCGGATTAGGACCATTTCCTATCCAAAACTGTGTAGTTTTAGGCTTAATGTTATTAAGCGATAGTTTTGCACCCCACAACATTGCCGATGGGAGTAATCTATTCTGTAGCGGCATTTGCTCATCGAGCTGTTTTTTAGTTACCCAAAGTAAAGCAGGATCGTTCAGTTTCGATGCAAACCAAAAAAGTGCGGGATTAAATTCAGCCACCGCCCTGCTATCCGAATAATTAAAAGGTTTTCCTGAAGGAGCTGTCATATTAGCCAGATAATCAGCTGTTTTAAGGAAACCTGACTGAGCGCTTAAATCAAAATCCTGATGAAAAACACCTTCCAAAGCACTGATAAACATCACATTAAAAGAAGTGCCGTATTCCCAATATCCATAACCTTCTGGATAAGCACCATCAGGAGCATATTGTTGCATGGGTAGGGTTACACTTTTAATTGCCCGGTTAATAAGTTTAGCTGATAATGCCGGGTGTTCTTCGAAAGTAGCTATTGCACCAAACGAGATGCCTGCATTGCATACCTGATTCCAGTTATTGGTAATATTTAACCAGTTATTATACCTTTTATCTGTTGAAGGCCGTATTCCCTTTTCGAGAATGGCAAGAGCAACTATACTTCTGGTTGATTGGGGTAAATCCTGATATAGCCAATCGTAACCTATTGATAAAGCCATTGTCATTTCACCCACATCAAGAAAATGGCTTGGGTTCCAATCTTTAAAACCAGAAACTGCGAGCAGTTCTTTTTCTGCTCTGGCTAAATACTTTTTATCATGGTTTAGCCTAAAAGCATAAGAGAGGTAATAAATCCGTTTAAGTGCTTCTCTGGATACAGCAAGCAAACGTTTTCCGATCATCACCCGCCCTAATACGGGTTTATTTAAAACGTAATCTGCTTCTGATAATATGGCTTGGTGGATTTGTTTAAACTTCTCATCGCGCTTTACATTTTCTAAGATCTGTTCTTCAAGCTCATGGTTTATCAATAACCTTGGATGCGACGGCATCTTAAAAGTTGAATCAACTTCCTTGTTTTGCCCTACTGCTATAGTAGAGCAAAACAAAGTTATGATGGTACATATAATTGTGATAAGCTGATTTTTCTTCATGGGGTTATTTCATACTTATCAAATTTAACTGCAAGGGACTATTTCTTTTGTTCAGATAAGAAAGAAACTAACGAAGCCAGTTCTTCATATGATAATGAATTGGCCAAACCTTCTGGCATCATCGAAGTTTCCATTTCTTTTCTCGATAGGATATCGCCCGCTTTAATGGTGAAAACTTCTCCTGCAATATTACGAACCACCACTTTGGCAGCCGTTTCCTCTGTAATAAAGCCCATGTAGGTACGGTCGCCTTTGGCGGTAATCATTACCGAAGCAAATCCCTGAGAAATTGAAGCATTAGGTTTTAATATCGATTCTGCAATCTGCTCACGGTTCATGATAGAGCCGATCTGTCCCATAAAAGGACCTTTCATTTTCTCGCTTTTACTTAAACTATGGCAGGCAATACAACCTTGATTATTGAAAATATTTTTTCCTTTTAATGGATCACCCTGTAATTTATTGATGGCCAGCAATACATCTTCGATAGATGATTTACCTACCTGACCTTTTTTGTTTT
This sequence comes from Pedobacter sp. R-06, assembly GCF_049913135.1. NCBI lineage: Bacteria > Pseudomonadati > Bacteroidota > Sphingobacteriia > Sphingobacteriales > Sphingobacteriaceae > Pedobacter > Pedobacter sp. R-06. The sequence continues at coordinate 2,801,510 of NZ_CP183977.1, forward strand.
TGATTTTATCCAAATCAATTTTTGGCTCTTCGGCAGCAGCTACTTTTTCTTCTTCAGCAAATTCAGGAATGTCCATCCTTTGGCGTGCATTTAAATCAACGTAAAATTGTTTTCCCTTCGCTCCTGCTTTTGTAGCTTCTTCTTTCAAAAATTTCTCGATAATAGGAGAACCTTCCCACGAAACGGCTTTAAAATATGGTCCGTGTGAATCGGGACGTGTACCCCACCACCAAGAAGCATCATAAGCAATTTCTTTTTTATACAAACGGCCTAAAGTAACCAATATCTGCTGTTTTAATTTTTCATCTGTCGATTGTTTATAGTTTTCGATCAATCCGTTAACCGCTTTTTCGGTATGTATATAACGTAAGGCCCAAAGTGCAAGGGCAGAATTTTCAGTTTTAACTGCAGCAAGCAAAGCATCTACAGCCTGGAGATCAACTAAGGCCCTAACAGCTAAATGAGGCAAAATAATAGCTGAATTTGGTGTTGCATGAGGTCCTTCAGTACCTTTGGCAGGTGCAGTAAATGAAGCAGGTACCTTGGTTTGTAAAAGCGTATTGGCAACCTCTGCCCTGCCCAAACGGTTTAGACCTATTATCGAAGCAGCCTGAACGCGAAGAGAAGGATCTTTTAAACCTTCTAAAAATGGTTCAACTGGTACTTTGTCTATATTCGCTTTACGATCAGCAAGTGCTTTCAAGGCAAATTCCTTAATTGCATTATCTTTGGTAAATTCAACTAAAGTTGCGATACCATTTTCTTTGGTTAGCTGTGCATAGGTATACATACCAGCTATACGAACATCAAGTGCTAAGCCTTGATCGGAAGCCACTTTTAAAGCCGATGCAATAGCTTGTTTATTATTACGCAAAACCAATTCCTGCGAAGCAGTTAAACGGCCTACTGCACTATTCGATTTAAGTAACTCGGTTAATTTTTTAATTGAAGCTTTTTTAACATCAGGAAAAGCTTTGTATGTCCAGTTGTTTGGCACTGCACGAACAACATAGCCTTTATTAGGACTTCCAGAGTAACCTGCACCGTCCCAAGCCGACAAATAGAGCCTTCCTGAACCATCTACATCAAGATCGGTAATCTGAGGGAGTTTAATAAATTCTTCATCTTTCTGTGTAAAAGTCGGCCCATCGGCGGTTACTCTATGAATATATAACATGCTTCTGCCCCAATCTGCCATCATTGGTACATGGTTATATTGTTCCGGCCAGTTTGGTTCATCCATAAATAATGCTCCGGTACCCGATCCTCCACCTAAATCTGCAAGTGCAGGAATAATTTCATCAGTAAAATTCTGGAATAACACAGGGTAACCGTATTCTCCAGATTGTATGTGGTGCGAGAAACGGACATTCCATCCACCGCCATCGTTGGTATTTTCTCGGGTAAAAACGTTCATGTAAGGATCGATAGCTACATCATAAACATTACGTGTACCATGTGTATATACTTCCATTTCAGTTCCATCAGGGCGAACACGCATAATTCCGCCACCTAACATGGTTAGTTTTTTGCCTGAACGATCTACCGCATCATGAAATCCAAAATCTCCAACAGAAATGTAAATCCATCCATCAATGCCCATTCTAATGCCATTAGTAGCATGGTCGGTACCACGTTCGCGGATATATTTGGCATTACTGATATGCTCTATAAGCGGTTTTTCGGGTCCATCGGCTTTTCCATCGCCATCTTTATCTTCGAAAACAACTAAATTCATGCCGGTAGCCTGTTTTGTTTCTTTAGAAAAAGTGGTATGTAATACATATACCTGGCTGCCTTGAACAATAATACCGCGTGGATTATCCACCTCGGCAAAATCTACATGTTCGTCCATTTTACCATCGTTATCCTTATCTATCAATTTAAGAATATGGCCTTTACCAGGATCTTTACCTAAAGAGCCGATCATATCAACACCAACATATACTTCTCCAGTCGGTGCTACGGCTAAACAGGCTGGGCTGGGTGTAACATCAGGTCCTGCGAAATTGGTTATTGTTAATTCGGGTGGTGATACGCGTTGTATTTTTGGTTCGCTAAAGAAGTTTTTTAATCCAAAAAAAACTAGTGTAAAAGAAATTAAGCTTAAAGAAAATTTAATCATTTGTGTGTGTTATTGGTTTCTTGGTGGTTGTGCCGCGTAAACTTACAAAAAAATATAAATTCTCTTGTGCCACAATTTTGTGCATTTCAAGTTAATTCTTAACCATTTGGCACTTTTACTTACTGGCCGGTAAACTTATTTACTTCATTTTAAAGTAAAACAACTTCACAGTCGTTATCCTGATAAAGATCCATATTAATTTAAAGCAACAATCCAAACTAATTACTTTAAGCAATTAAATAAGCTTCAAACCGCTATAATTATGTATAACAACAAGTAAAACACAAATTAAATGAAGAAAAAACACCTTATAAATAAGATAAAAAACCGAGTTCATCAGAATCAGGTAAATTATTTCATCAAACATTTGCTCCAAAGGAGATATTTTATTATATTTACTAAATCCAACATTCATTAAATCAGTATGTTATGAAAAATATTCTTTATTTCTTCCTGACTGCTCTGATCTCCTCCATTGCACTATTAACTACAAGGGATTCTTTTGAACCCGAATTGGTTTATAGCACAGTGGTATTAATATGGATTTTTTACATTTGGTACCATATTTATGCTGCTAATAAGAGGAACTACAGCGAGTAGTCTGTGTCATAATTAAATTGAATTCTCCAATTGAATATAATCTGGAGCTAAAATATTAGTGACCAATATTTTATCCTTACTTTTTGCTTTCATCTCATTATTAATTTGTTTAATACAGTCATTGAAGTAAATTAATTTACGCTCTTATTAAGAAATTCGTAATTATTTGATATGATTGCCAGGTGCATCAACGGTTAATTTATTATCTTCGTCGAAAACTAAAACACAGTTGTTTACGTTTATAACTAAGCTGGGCTAATTGGCCGGGCTATACATAAAGCTTAATGAACTTGGAGTTATCGACCTCGTACATGGGGTAGATTAGCGCACAAGATCATGAAATCAAAAGCAAAATTCCCATGTTTAGCAGGGAATACATTTTACTCGGAAGTTCGCCGCAGAGTAAACAACGACTTTAAAGAAAACAATAGAAGTATCAATGCCAACGTGCTGATGTGGTTTAAAGCCTTTCTTTTCCTCATCTTATTTTTGGCACTTTATTTAACTATATTACTCTCTTCTTTTCATATAGGTATTCTCTTAAGTTTAACTATTCTGCTTGGTGCAGTATGTGCATTCATCGGTTTCAATATCTGCCACGATGCCATTCACGGTTCGTTTTCGAGTTCTAAACGCACCAATTCATTTTTTAGTTTTCTTTTTAATATGGTTGGTGCCAATCCGTATGTGTGGAACATTACCCACAATGTGGTACACCATACCTATACCAATATACCTGGTCATGACGAAGATATCGAAGTAGCACCAGGACTTATACGCATCTGTACAGAAGATGAATTAAAACCCCATCAACGTTTCCAGCAATGGTATGCCTTTCCTTTATATAGTCTGGCTTCGCTTTCCTGGGTATTTCGTAAAGATTATAAAAAGTTTTTTCAAAAAAGTGTAGGTGCCTGCCAGAACAAACATCCGAAGATCGAATACTTTAACCTCTTTTTCTATAAGTTTCTTTACTACTTTATTTTTATTGGTTTACCGATACTGATTATGCCGCTTGCCTGGTGGCAGATTGCAATCGGTTTTGTAGTGTTACACATGGCTCAGGGCTTAACCATGGGACTGGTTTTCCAACTTGCTCATGTAGTAGAAGGAACCACTTTTCCAACAACCAATGCAGAAGGCAATATGGAAGAGGCCTGGGCTGAACACCAAATGCGTACTACAGCTAATTTCGCAACCCAATCGCCAATTTCTGCTTTCTTTCTTGGTGGGTTAAACCGACAGATAGAGCATCACCTTTTCCCTAAAATATGCCATGTACATTATGGTCGAATCTCCATTATTGTGAAACAAACCGCTCTGGAATTTGGATTGCCTTATCATGAAAACAGTACCTTCTTATCAGCACTTCGCTCCCATTACCGTATCTTAAAGAGAATGGGGCGACCCGAAACAATTTAGTGGCTATTAATAAGGCAGATAGTTCAAACTTAATGTTCTTAATTCCTTAATAGTAAAATCGTTAATCCTATTTAGTTCATCATTAAGAAGTTTAGGATATTAAGATCATACTAATTCAACCTTAATGTTCTTATTGCCTTAATGGTATAAAACCCCGACCTTGCTTTCTTTGATCATTAAGAAGTTTAGGGTATTAAGTTTTAGTTCCTGTAAAATTGAGCAATACGCATGAACAAATAACCAATATACTAATGACGAATGAACCAATAAACCAACACCTAATAACATAAACTTAACATACAATACATTTCTTCAAGAGGCAGATCTTTTTATCTTTAACCATATGTACTGGTACGAAGAAGAAGTTAAACAATTGGAAAGGGCGCATCGCTTAGATCGGGAGCATCCGGGGGTTATTTTCTATGGCAGTTCATCTATCCGGTTGTGGAATAGCCTAGAAGATGATTTTGATTACATGAAAGTAACCAATTTAGGCTTTGGCGGCTCTACATTAGCAGCATGTGTATGGTTTTTTGAGCGGATTATGATAGACTACAAACCAAAGGCGCTTGTGGTATATGCAGGCGATAACGACCTTGGTGATGGTAGAAACCCTGAGGAAATATTTATCTTTTTCCAGCAGTTAATGGTTAAAGTTAACCAGCGGTTTGGCATATTGCCCTGTTATTTTATATCGCTAAAACCCAGTCTAACCCGCTGGCAAATGGCCGATCAGTTTAGATACACCAATAATCTCATCGAAAGCGAAATTATTAAACTCAATAGCAATTGGAAATTTATTGATGTATTTAAAAAAATGCTCAATAAAGAAGGTAACCCAAACCCTGAACTTTACGATCACGATGGATTGCATCTGAGCGAAGAAGGTTATCGTTTGTGGGCAACTACTGTTAAAGAGAAATTAGGTTAATCATTACGCGCAATTAATATCCTGATAACATATATGCCTTAATTTTCCACAAAAGAATTGATGCCAATGAACAGGGAATATCATAAATGGTCCAGTCATAATCTTCAACGGGATATGGAGCTACTCGTTTTCGGTCATGCCGGAAGAGCAGTCATTTTTTTTCCTACCCGCATGGCCAGGTTTTACGATTACGAAAATTGGGGAATTATAGCTTCTTTAAGTACACAAATTGAAAATGGAGAACTCCAAATTTTTTGTGTAGATAGTATAGACGGAGAGAGCTTTTATAACGATGAGGTATTTCCATCGGTAAGGATAGACCGGCATTTACAGTATGAAAAATATCTCCTTGAAGAAGTATTATCGCTTATCTATCAGAAAAATGATGGTGATTATGTAGAAACTGCTGGCTGTAGCATGGGCGCCTACCATGCTATAAACCTCGCCATGAAATATCCCTGGTTATTTAAAAAAGCGGTTGGTATCAGCGGAAGATATGACCTTACAGACAATATAGGTGATTTTAGAGACCTGCTGAACGGGTTTCACGATGAAAGGGTTTATTTTAATATGCCAGCGCAGTATATTGCTAACCTAAACGACGATCGATTGTTATCAGCAGTTAGAAACATGGAAATTATTCTTGCCGTAGGCGAAACAGATCCATTTTTAAGTGGAAACCAGCACCTAAGCAGCCTGTTATGGGAGAAAGGTATCCCCAATCAGTTTCATACCTGGGAGAGCAATGCACACCGCCCCCATTATTGGCGAAAAATGGCGCCTATGTACATTTAATTAATACATAAACGCCTCATCTTATTTCACTGCTAAATCAAAATATTGTTTAATTTGGATGGTATCTACAGGTATTTTAGATTTTTCAGCTGCCACAACAATGTGTGCGTCCAACAACCATTTTTCGGATGAGTTATTCGCATTAGCCACTTTAATTCCCTTAACCGTACCTGCAATTGGAGTTAAGTTGAAATAATCGCATGAAGCGCAAGAAAACAGATGTTTTACCTTTCCAGCCAGAATATCAGCATCCGTTAATAAAAATTTATCACCCTTCATTGGTGCTTCCATATATATCCGCGTGGTGCTGAAGCTATTACTCTTAGTAGCCCAAAAAACCCGGTATTGCCCGGTGCTAAGTGTAATCTGCCGATCGGGCATTGCTGCATTATTAACATACTCAAACAGGCAGCTTCCTTCTGTACAAGGAGTTAGATTTTGCGCGTCAATGGTAAAATCCATTGGGTTATCCGTTTTCTTTTTGCAAGCACTCAGGATGGTTAACACAATCAAAAAGGCGGTGGTTACTTTAAAAGCGTTTCTCATAATTTGATTTTCTATGAATACGGTACAAATTGAGGATATGCTACAATTCGAACATTAATTTTTTATTAAATAAATGAAGAGGAAATAAATACCATTTAATATCGACAGGATAAGTTTGGGTTAAAAACTGACTACCTAAAGACTTTATCTTAACACTGATTGAACAAGAAAATATTAAGTTTGCACATAAACAGATTAAATCTACAAAACATGAAACAAGGATTATTAATAGATATGGATGGGGTGATTTATAGCGGGGAAGAATTGATATTTGGTGCTGATAAATTCATTAAAAACTTAATAGATGAAGATATTCCTTTTGCGTTTATGACTAATAATAGTCAGAGAACTGCATTAGAGGTCGTACGCAAACTTAAAGGATTAGGTATAAAGGTAGAAGAAAGCCATGTATACACCAGTGCGATGGCCACAGGTAAATTCCTTTCCGATCAAAGCCCGAATGGTACTGCTTATGTATTGGGAGAAGGTGGTTTATTAAGCAGTTTGCACGACCATGGTATTACTTTGGTAAACACCGATCCAGAATTTGTGGTACTTGGAGAAGGTAGAAACTTTACGCTCGAAATGGTGCAGCGTGCGGTTGATATGATTCTTGCTGGAGCTAAATTTATCACCACCAATAGAGATCCATCGCCAAAGAAACCAGGTTGGAATAATTTAGGTATTGCCGCAACTACTGCTATGATTGAAGAAGCAACTGGCAGAAAAGCATTTGTTACAGGCAAGCCAAGTCCGGTGATGATGCGCTCAGCACGTAAATTTCTGGGATTAGAAACCAGTGAAACTACGGTTATTGGCGATACAATGGAAACGGATATACAGGGAGGTGTTCAAATGGGATATAAAACCATTCTGGTACTTTCGGGCATCTCAAGCAAAGATACTTTAGGGCATTATGCTTTTAAACCTGATATGATTGCAAGCTCTGTTGATGAGATTAAGTTTCCTTTGACCTGGTGGGAAGGTAAATAGTTTGGAGCCTTGAGTTTGGAGTCCTTAATCTAAAGTCGATTAAAATTGCAGGCTGTATCATATTTGTAATTTCCATTCGAATTTGTCACGTTGAGCTTGTCGAAACGCCTTTCGGGATATTTAAATAGGTCCTTCGACAGGCTCAGGATGACAAATCTATATTTATGATACAGCCTATGAAAAACCAAAATTCGAATTAAATACTATATAGAAGGTCAGATAGAAATATCTGACACCACATGATCTGCCACCTTTTCGGGAATGAAAGCGACTAATGAACAAGAGAACTAATGAGCCAAGTCGACTTATGATAACGATCTCCTGTTTATATTTTCTGAGCGCAGCGCGTTACTTTATTTTATTAATTGTAAATAAGGGGGCTGAGTTGAGGTATACAGGCTTAAAAAAATTCAACCGATAATCAATTGCAAATACAACGGGTACACCCTCAAATTTAGCAGCCGTATCAATATGACTAAATAATTTTAAAGAAGCTGAATCATTCACAATGTGCTCATGCACTGGGGTTTCAGGATTTTTATCATCAGTAAATTTGTTCGCTTTGGTTAAAAGTCCAATTGCAGGTATAACCATTAATAGCGCTACGCAAGAAATCAGTCTCATATCATTGTGCTTAAATTATCCTATTATTTGATTAGGGCCTTTTAACAAAGATGAACCGATGTTATTAGTAAGATAGTTAGCTAGCGTTATGAAATTGTTAAAGTTACAGTACAGTTTTAATTCAATATTAAATGTATCTGGCCAATAGCGCGATTTATATTACCGCACCTGCGATTTATATTATCGTACCCGTGATTTATATTATTGCGACCATGATTTATATTGCTGCACCCGCGACTTATATTATTGCGTCCATGATTTATATTATTGCACTCGCGACTTATATTACCGCACCCGCGACTTATATTATTGCGCCCATGATTTATATTACTGCACCTATGATTTATATTAAGATATCAAGCTTAAGACTTAATTGGTTTGGTAAATTATAATATGGATAGCCATGAGTTAGGATTAAGATTGCGTAGAAACATCCATCGCTACGCAATCATTAACTAACCAAATAAATGTATTTACAAGGCGTGACATCAGATAACCAGTCTAACGTACGCTTAGTATAGACGGTAAAATTCGGGCACTAATCAACCTATTAATTACCATATCGTTTACATTTAAATCTCTCAATCAAAACCCAGTTTATACTCTCTCAGCTATTGTTTCCATTTATTACAAAACCTGGTTTGATAGTTTACAGCCGCACGGTTTATTTTAAATCTTCTGAATTAAAAAATTTACAGAAATAACGGAGCACTCTAACTACATTTTAGCATCCATTAACTTTGCTGCTTTTGCTTTAGGCACCACCAGCTTCATTTTAATTACAAATGCTTTGTTGGGTCTAAAATCTTTTGGCAGTACTACATCGTAATAGGTATTCTTATCCAGATCTAAACCAATGTCTGCTTGTTTTAAGCCTAAATTCTTGCTGTTTACTAAAAGCGCAGCTGTACCTGGAACTTGTTTGGCATTTTTAGGCACCGCAATGCGCACAATGCCATTTACGGGTTGATTAAAAACAGTTAAATAAAGGTTATCGTCTTTTTGAGTAAAGTAGCCTAATTTAGAAGGGGTTAATGCAGCATGGCGTACCCCATATACTGCCTCAGCATTTATTTTTATCCACTCGCCGATTTCCTTTGCAATTTTATCCTCTTCGGGATGCATATTTCCATTACCATCGGGGCCAAAGTTTAGTACAAAATTGCCGTTCATCGATACCGAACGCATCAGCATATCCAATAAATCGTCGGTAGTTTTGGTATAAATTCCCGACCAATCTTTCATATATCCCCAACCGTTTGGCGGGATAGTCATTACTGCGTCCCAATCGTTACCGTTCAACCACTCAAACTCTGCAGGTAACTTACGCTCCCAGCCCTGCTCGTAATCGCCTAAAATATTGCCATTCGAATCGAAGTGTCTTGAACCGTGTTCATCGTTACGGAAACGTGATCCGATAATTAAGCCAGGATGTTTTTCTCGGAGTTCTTTTTCTAAATTGTAGGTAAATTCGTAGGCACTTTTCCATGAGGCATCCCAGGTTCCATCAAACCAGAAACCTTTAATTTTCGGATAGTTATCCAGTTGCTCTAAAAGCTGGTTTCGGGTATAAGTTAAAAACTTACCAAATTTTTCTTTCTCTTCGTCGGTTTTAGGGGTTTTACCCATATAATTTGGATTATTCCATTCTAAAATAGAGAAATAGAGATATACATCAATACCTTCGGCGGTATAGGCATCTACAATCTGCTTTACAATATCTTTTTTATATGGCGATGCAGAAACGTTATAATCGGAATATTTGGTTGGCCAAAGTGCAAAGCCATCATGATGTTTGGTGGTAAAAATCACATACTTTGCGCCCATATCCTTAGCTTGTTTAGCCCAGCGTTTGGCATCGAAGTTTTTGGGGTTAAACTGTTTATACAGGTTATCGTAAGTTTTAGTCCAATCTTTTGGTGCTGTAGGCCCACTCCAGGAACGGATCCATTCTGATGCTGCTGCACCTCCCCTTGCACTTATCCCATTCCATTCGTTACCTGCGATAGAATAAATTCCCCAATGGATAAACTGTCCTAAACCATAACTGCGAAAGGCTTCCATGTCGGCATCGGTACGGTGTGGTGGTGTTAGGGGTCCGTATTTAACTTCAACTTCTTTTGTAGGCTTGTTCTTTGGCCCAGTCCATTGTGCATCTGCCGGGTTTATTGCAACGATCGAAGCAACAGTAACCAAGACAAACTTTAATATATTCTTCATATTCAAATTTTATTCGTGTTCTTATTAATCCTTATAATTTAATGGTTTCTTTCTCTTAACTGGTATTTCTGGGTTTTGTAAGGGTTTTGATGGATGATAATAATAAAGTCCTGCTTTACCATAAAGCGCCAGATGTTGGTTTAAATTATTACTGAAGGTTTTAAAATCTTTCTGGTTTTGCGGCGTCCATGCAGCTTCTGCCAGCGCAGCAATCCGCGGAAAAAGTAAATAATCTAAGCGGTTGTCGTTGTCTACTGTTTCTGTCCAAAGGTTAGCCTGTATACCTAAAATAAGTTGTTTTTCTTTATCACTCCCGGCAAAAGACTGAGCGTCGAACTGGTATACCTGTTCAATGGGGCTATACAGTTTGTTCCACTTCCTACCGTATTGATGGGTACTATCCTGAACAAAATCAAAATACAGTGGCAAACGCGGGCACAAAACCGTTGGGTAACCTTTACTTAAAGCTGTACGGAGCTGAGCAGGTTTTTCATGGCGCCACCAAAACATAATCGTTTTCTCTTTCGGCAGATCGGCTTCGGCCATTTCATCCCAAAAAATAGCCCTGGCGTTTAATTGGTAGAGCGAATCGGCCATACGTTTTATAAAATAGTGTTCTACCGCAGCGTCATCCTTAAGCTTTTCGCGCTCGCGTAGTTTTAAAATATCTGGATTGCTTTTCCATTTTTCGTTTCCGTAACTCACTTCATCTCCTCCTAAATGGATTAACCCGGCAGGGAAAAGCACATTGGTTTCTTTTAAAATATCGGTTAAATAACCGTAGGTTTTTTCCAGGCCAGGGTTAAAGGTAAACTCCGGATGCCCTATTGAACCGCCTCCTGAGTATTCTGGATAGGCTTTATTGGCCGCAGTAGCATGCCCAGGCATATCAATTTCTGGTATAACCTTAATGTAGCGCTCGGCAGCGTAGGCCACAATTTCCCTAATATCGGCTTGTGTATAAAACTGTGCTGGCAGATTGGGGTTTAGATAATCTCCAATACCACCAATAAGGGCCAAATTAGGATACTTCTTAATCTCTAAGCGCCAGGCAGGTTCATCGGTTAAATGCCAGTGAAAGGTATTCAGTTTATAAAAGGCCATCCAGTTTAAAATGGACTTTACTTTTTGTTTGCCAAAAAAATGCCGGGATTCATCGAGCATAAAGCCACGCCATCCATAAACCGGTGCATCACTTATTTCAGCAGCAGGAAGTTGGTTGTTTTTATTGGTTAATGCCAGTTGCAACAGCGAGACCACCCCATAAAAAATTCCATTGGCATGTGTACCGGAAACGATAATCTGGCCAGGTTTGATACTGATCTGATAAGCGCATGAATCTGCACGTTTCTTTCCTGCTTTTAGTACCAGCACAATACTTGCCGATTTTGCTTTTTGCTGAACGGTAATTCCTTTTTGACTTAATAATTCGTTCTGAAAATAGTAAGCAATTGTTTTTAACTGTTCGCTATTGTAACCAATACTACTGTAATTGTTCAGGGTAAAGTAGCCACTACCTTTTACAAATTGCATCGGCATAGGAATAATTCCTGGTTGCTGTGCAAATGCAGTTGAATAAACAATTAATATAGATAATATATGTAGTAATCTCATTAATTGGTTGTTATTTTTAATACATAAACAGGAATTTGAGTTCCGCTGTTATAATCATTGGGCAAATCAAGACTAAGCCCCTCATTGTTTATTACCCATTTTATTTTCTTACTGTTTCCCAGAAGTTCAATATTTTTAACAGACAGGGTGCTTTTATTTATCGTCTTTAATAGTACATCTGACTTTTGCCAGCTTCTTAAAAAAGCATATACAGTCTTATCTTTTGCGGTATAGTAAATATCTGGTGTTAAAGATTTTGGTGTACCATCAAAAACGGCATCTTTAATGGCGTTTTTACTTTGTTCAATGGAAATATTGTCGGTCTTTTCTCCACTATTTTCTTTCATAACCAACCATGGATGGCTAGCATAAATGGCTTCATGATTAATATCCATCCATTTACCTATCGTTTTTAATCGGGCAGTTGCCCACTCCGAAAATGTACCATCGCCTTTAGGGCCAACATTTAACAGCAGATTGCCACCGTTAGCCGTTACTTCTACCAAGTGACGCACCAGCATTTCTGGCGATTTCCAAAGACTATCGTATTTGTTGTAGCCCCAGTTTTGGCCAATGGTTAAACAAGATTCCCATACTTTTTTTGATGTGGGTAACAAAGACTGTTCTGAAATTGAAAAATCGCCATAACCATTTCCAATTCTATTGTTAACCAAGCAGTTTGGCTGCAATTTATTAACTAACGCTTTAAGTTCTGCACTCTCTGTTTTACTGATAAGTTCGGGCGTATCGAACCACAGTGCACCAATTGGACCATAGTTACTTAAAAGTTCGGTGATCTGCGGCTTAACCTTTCTTTCGAAATAGCGGTTAAAAACTTTTTCATCTTCATTAGGATAATCCCAAGTGTTGCTTCTTCCAGCTTTTACAGGCCAGTTGGTTGGCACCTCCGGATCTTGCCAATCTCTCCCTAAGGAATAATAAAGACAAAGTTTGATTTTGTATTTTTTGCAGGCTTTCGCCAGTTCTGCTATCGGATCGCGCTTAAAGGGGCTTCGTTTTACAATATTATAGTCGCTGCTGGCTGAATTGTACATGGCAAAACCATCATGATGCTTCGCAGTAAAAACAATATACTTCATCCCTGTTTCACTGGCTTGCTTAACCCAGGCATCTGAATCGAATTTTACGGGATTAAATTGATCGGCAATGGCTCCATACTCCTTTACCGGAATGCGTTCGTAAAGCATAAAATGCTCGCCACCTTTAACTTTATGGCCTTTCCAGTCGCCTGCCGTTTGGGCATACAGTCCCCAATGTAAAAACATGCCGAATTTCCCCTCCTTAAACTGTTTCAACGCATTATTTTGCACTGTTTGCCCAACCAATAACTGGGCAAACAGTGCAAATAACAGACTTAAAAAAAGTGTTTTTCTCATTTTTGATATTTTGGTTTGAGCATCTTCAGGTCAGTCTGTTTTAAAAATCTATTATTCATTAATTAACTGCAATTACTTTTATCGACGATGCTTTATCATTAAAGGTAGAAACATAAGTGCTTGATGAGGTTAATTCGATACTACTTCCGGTAAAATTATCTCCATCGTACATAATTACTTTAACACCTAGTCCTAAATTAACAGATGATACATCATTATTACTAATGCCCCGGCTAATTAAATCGGCTGTAGTATACTGGCCAACAGGTAATGATACCCCATAGCCACCATAACTCGCATTCTGATGAAATTTAGCAGAACCATTTGCTCCAACCTGTGGCACACCATTTAAAAATGTAAACGAATAGGTTTTGCTCACATTACCGCCATTTTTTAATAGCAATTTCACCCTTATGTTGTAAGCTTCATTGTTTTTATAATAAAGCTCGCTAAAAGGAATGGTCGCCGAAATTGTATTTCCAGTACCCGGGTTCGATCTCCATGCCACTGCATTATAATCAGCATCGCTACCACCCAAATCCGGGTCCATGTAAATTAGGATATCATTTACCTCTTTATTACTTGTAAATGAACCTGTAACATCGAAGGCTTGTGTTGTTGCATTATAGGCAAACTGTGCATTAATAGTGGTGGTGGCTGCTTCGTAAGGTATTTCTGTAGGCAAAGGATTCTGGAACACTTCGTTACGGTTTAAAATGGCAGCATCAACCTCAGTCAAGAATGTTGGCTGACCTTTACTGAAAGTTACATTTCCTGATCCCATTAAAGAAGTACCTAAGATTGGTTGTTCTGAAGCATATTTGGCATGATCGTGGGGTAAATTTAAGCCATGTCCAAGTTCGTGCAACATACCGCCAAGTAAATTTGATGTTGCATTAGGGATTTTATCGACCGCCATGTTTGAATTATCAGTAGCAAAACAATTTTTACCGTAACCATAAAAGGGCTGATCGAAACTACCATCTGTACGCTGCGGCAATAAAATCAGGGTATGACTCGAATTGGAGAATTCTGAAGCATGTGTAGCTTTGTAAGCAGCAATCTCATTCAGGATTTTAGTTGCCGAAATACTGGCATCGTAAGGATAAGCCGACTGTCCGAACTGAGCTGGTATTTCGATAAAACGCACCAATCCGGTTGAATCGATTTTGGGCAGCCCCATGTACTTATCATAGCCATACCTTAACATTTCGGTATGGAACCAGCCCTGAAAATGAACCAATAAAGAGGTTAAGCGGGTTTTGTAATCAGAAAGTGCCGGGTTATCGGTTGGCACGAACATTACAATATTGAGGTTTTTGGTATTGGTAACAAAACTCGGCGGAGTGGTTCCCGAGCTTACTGCCAATGTAGTTGGTTTTGCGCTAAACGTTTCTGGTTCTGAAACGGGTGCTTTTTTACAGGCAGTCATTAAAAGGCCGCTTGAAATCATCAAAAGCAGCGCAAAGCAAAGTTGTTTTTTGTTTTTCATGTTTAATGGTTTGAGGTTATTTGATTAATTGATTTTTATTTCATCATTGTCATTTTTGTTAAAAAGTGACCTTTACCACCCTCCCCGTAGCCTTCTTGCTGGTTACCAATGTTTCTGGCACTGATACCCTAAGCCCTTTGTAATCCTGTTTCCAGTTGAGTTTTTCGCCTGTTTCATCGAGCAGCACCGTTTTAACCTGAATCTGATCGTTAGACAACGACTTAATAATCAGTTCACCATATTCGGTTTCGTTTAAAAAAATCTGCAGTTCATCTTGCTTCCCAGAATAGAACATAATGGGTTCAAGTGTTCTGATTTTTGTTATTCGGTTCATTGCGTATTGGTTAATCGGTTAATTTCGAAACGGTTAACTGATTGCTACTGTTCATTGGTTCATTGGTGGTTGGTAATTGATCAATTGGCTCTTCGAAATTGTCATTGCAAGGCAAGCTTGCAATGACGACCTAATCGACTCCAGACTCATGACTTCGGACTTAAGAATCTCACCATCCTGGATTTTGAATCAGCACTGCACTCTTGTTAATTTCTGATTGTGGAATAGGGAAATAATACATTTGAGGATTGGTAAATCTCCTTGTTTCAAACGAAAAGCGAGCTCCGGTAACGGTTGATCCGCTACGTGTCCAACGCATCCCGTTTGCCGGACCATTTATTAAAGTTTCTGCCAGCTTCCATCTTTTGATATCAAAGAATCTAATCGCTTCTTCATAGGTTAGCTCTACCCTTCTCTCATTGCGTATTATTTCTCTCATTTGCTCTTTGGTTAACTGCAATGGCAATTGAAATGGTACTAAACCAGCTCTTTCTCTGATTTGCTCAACAGCCTGGTACACTTCTGTGCTGGGGCCGCTAAATTCGTTAAGAGCTTCTGCGTAATTCAGTAATATTTCGGCATATCTGATGGCCACCAAACCAATATTATTGGATATGCCAAAATTGCCACCAGCACCTTCGTGACAAAATTTACGGTACAAATACCCCGTTTTAGTAGAGCCCGAGGTACCTAAACCATCGCCTGGGGCATTGGCGTACAAATTAACAACCGTTTTAGTATTTGTGGTATTGTTTAACCACAAACTGCCATCATATAATATAGAATAATAAAAACGGGGATCCCTGTCTTTGTACATATCTGCTTCTACGTAACCAGAGCCTACTTCTTTAATGTTTTTACCATTTTTCATCGGATAGGTGTCTACCAGTTCCTGGGTTGGATAAGAGTAAGCCTGCCCGCCGCGGGAAACCGGCAGCAGAAAACCTTCGTACCACCTGTTTGTCGATTTCATGACCTGAAAAATATGCTCAGGGGTATTTCTTGTAATCATCATCTGATAATACCCATAACCAAGGGCGGTGGTATTATCTTTCACTAAACTGTATATGCCCATATCCATCACCGCCTTTGCTGCATCTGCGGCTAGTTTCCATCTATTGTTATCTAGGTTATCGTAACCTGCCAGATTTTTATTGGCACCTGTGCCGGGGTTTTGCCCGTTAAAAAGAGGACTGGCAGCCAGGAGTAAAACTTTTGATTTTAAGCCCAATGCGGCACCTTTTGTGGGCCGTCCGAAATCTTCAATTTGTGTGGTTACAGGCAAAGCTGCGCAAGCATCTAATTCACTAACAACATAATTTACGGTTTCGGCAAATGTAGATCTGGCTAAACCAAAATCGTCGGTTATGGCGTAAACTTTATCGCCAATAATTGGCACACCGCTATAATTGCGCAGTAAATGCCAGTAATAGTAAGCCCTTAAAAACCTGGCTTCTAATTTTAAAGTTGCTCTTCTGGCGGCTGAAATCGGAGATCTGTCTACGTTTGCCAAAAAAACATTTACCCGCCTGATATTATTGTAACAATTGTTCCAGTGGTTCTTAAACCGGCTAAAATCGGCCTGACTTTGAAATGTTGCCGAATTAAAAGCGGGTGCTATTTGCGCCGTAGCACCGCTCCATACGATATCCGAATCGTCTGATGCATCGCTGTACGACCACAAACCACCGCCTGTTAAGCCATTATCGAGATAGTATGTTCCGGCCAAACCGGTATAAATACCCGTTAAAAACCTAAACGTTAACAAACTATCGGCAAATACAGTAGCTTCATTGAGCTGCCCTACATCTGTTTTATCCAAAAAACTACTGCTATCAGTTTTTTTGCAGGCAACAGCACCTATCGCTAATAAGCCAACCAATGTTAAAGTTTTTATATAATTTATATTTTTCATCTGTTTATATATTAGAATGTTACCTGTAAGCCGAGGTTTACAATTTTTTGTTGAGGATAGGATGAATAGGCCTCTACCGTTCCTGTAGAATTTATAGACTCAGGGTCTACATCATAAATCTTCAGGTTAAACCAGGTAACCAGATTTGCGGCATTGGCGTAAATGCGGGCATTTGATAATCCGATTTTACTGATCAGTTTGTTATTGAAATTATAGCCCAGTTCTACGTTTTTGAGTCGGATATAATCTGTTGGGCGTAACCAAAAAGTAGACTGATCAAAGTTGGCACCACCTAAACGTGGTAATTCTGCAGTTTCTTTAGTTTCTGGTGTCCATCTTTTTAAGTGTATTTCAGCAGGTGTGCCGTTAACATTCCCGATCTGAAACATAGTAGAAGCACTTAAACTTCCTTTTGCAGCCCCCTGAAAAAGCACTGAAACATCAAAACCTTTGTAGCTTGTGCCTAATGAAAAACCGTAGTTGATCTGAGGGATGTTCGGGTTGCCAATCGGACCAATATCACCCTGATCGATCTTTCCGTCGTTGTTGATATCGGCATACTTCAAATCGCCAGGTTTAACTGCACGGCCAACTGATGTCGGACTATTGGCGATATCGGCCGCATCATTGTAGAAACCTATGCTGGTATACCCATAAATCTGACCAATAGGCCGGCCTGTGCGCATCAGCAAGGGGTTACCTTGATTATAAGGCTCATCACGGTAAATTATTTTATTTTTATAGATGGAAATGTTTCCTTTAACAAAGTAGGATAAGTTTTCTGACAGTTTATTCTGGTATGATAGGTCGAGCTCAAAACCTTTATTATTTACAATACCCAAATTTACCGGAGGTAACGTAATACCTGAGAAATTAGGAACGGTTTCCCTAACTGTTAAAATATCGTACCTTTTATGGTTGAAATAATCGAAGGTTATTCCAAGTTTACTGTTCAGCAATTTAATATCTGTACCAATATCCAACTTACGTTCCTGCTCCCATCTTACATCTTCATTTGCGAGGGCTCCCGGAGTAATACCATACTGTAAGCTGTTATTATCGCCAAACCAGTAAGAGTTTGCTGCTGTTGAGGGTGCATTATAAATTTCTTCGTAGATATAACGGTAAGTATTCGGGAAATCGTCCGAACCAACGGTACCCAACGAGCCCCTGATTTTCATATAATTGATAAAAGGAAGTGCTTTTTTAAAGAAGGATTCTTCACTAATGTTCCAGCCTGCACTTACTGCCGGAAATAAACCATTCCGCTTATTTGCTTTGAACCTATCAGTACCATTATATGCACCGTTCAGTTCGAAGATGTACTTCGATTTGTAATTGTATCCTATTCTTGCAGAATATCCTCTAAAATTTGCAGGAATATTGGCACCAGAAATATCTGTTAGCTGGTTGTAAACGATTAGACCGTATAAATTGTGGTTTCCAAGCTGACGGTTATAATCTAAAATACCTTGTACATTAACCTTACGAATAGGGTAGCCTGATGTATTGGCATCAAACGTAGTAACTGCAGTAAGCGGATCTAACCTACTTAGCTCCGGAAAAACAGGGTCTAAAACATCAGATCCCGGCAGGTAAGCATAAGTAGGGAAACGCCCTCTGGTTAACGATCGGTTAAACTCTACATTATTGGTGTAGGCCAGAATTACCCTTGCGGCAAGTCCCTTTGTTACAAAATCTAAATTTTGGTTGGCCTTTAAGTTTAAGTTAAGGTTATTACTGTAATTTCTGTTGTAACCAGCATATTGTAAAATACCAACCGGATTTAACGTTGCTGATTTTCTGCCTCCATAACTTCCATCTTGGTTTTTTACAGGGTAATTCCATGGGTTTAAAAGTCCGCTGCTTAACCTCCGCCAAATAGAAACGGCGCCACCGGCGAGTACATCGGGAAGATTTGGCTGGTTAATTTCATTAAACCTGGCCGAAAGATCTAACTTTAGTGTTAATGTTTTAGTTACGTTCAAATCAACATTCGATCTGATATTGTATCTTTTTAAATAATAATTGCTGTTAAAATTTTCGTCTTTTTGGATCTCTTTTAAAATACCATTTTGATTAACATTGCCTAGTGCTACGAAATACTTTAAATTCTGAGTACCACCAATAATGTCAATATTGTTGCTTTGCTGCAAAGCATTTTTACGCATTACCTCATCATACCATTTTACACTTGGGTAGCGGTAAGGATCGTCTCCCAATTTAAAATGGTTTAGCGCTTCATCGGTAACCAGTCCGGGATAAGTTAGATTAGGGTCTCTGCCCTCATTTACCTCCTGCTCTTTTAATAAGAGTAAAGCATTATAAGAATCAAGTGGTTTTCTTCGTATGGTTGGCGTTTGCAAGCCAAAATCGCTTCTGAATGTAATCTTTGGGGCAGAAATTGTACCTCTGCGAGTAGTAATGGCAATTACACCATTTGCCCCCTTTATACCATATATAGCAGTTGAAGAAGCATCCTTTAAAATGGAAACGGATTCGATCTCGTTCGAATTTAACTGACTTAACTGCTCGTACGGGTACTCTACATCATCTACAATTACCAATGGCCTGTTAGATGCTCCTGTATAGGTACTAACCCCGCGAATGTAAATATTAGCAGCATCGGCTCCAGGCTGACCACTGGTTTGCTGCTGGAACAAACCCGGTAGCCTTCCGGCTAGTGCATTTTGAAAACTTGCAGCAGGGCTCTGTCTTAATTCTTTACCTGATACTGTACTGGTTGCGCCGGCATTGGTTATCTTCTTTTGTGGGGTAAAACCTACTACAACCACTTCATTTAAATTTGAATTATCTTCTTTTAAAACAATATTTAAAGTTTGGCTGGTAATGGTTACCACTTTTGTGATGTAACCAACAGAGCTTATGATCAGTTTGGTACTGTTGGCACCAACTTTAATACTAAAAGCGCCACTGGTATTGGTGATCACAATATTCTTTGGGTTTTCTTGTTCTGTAACTGTTGTAGCAATCAGTGTTGTGCCCTTATCATCTGCCACCACACCCCTTACCACTTTGGTTTGGGCGTAAGCCAAATTAGTGATCAGCACAAGCAATATTATATTCAGTATTTTTTTCATCTGTATATAGTTTCTTTTTTATCTGCATGAAGCCATCCTGATTTCCATTTCAATCTGTAATTTGAAAACCTATGTGCTTCATTATTTTAAATTTATGCCGCTTATTAGTTAGGCCATCCTGGATTCTGAACCATTTTGTTATTGGCTAATATTTCGGCCTGTGGTATGGGGTACCAATACATTTTAGCATCGAAAACAGCATTTGCGGCATTAAAATAAGTATAAGAGAAGGCCGTTCCGTTTTTAATAACCTGCACACCTCTGACTGGCTTGTTTAATTCAATTTCGGCTATCTTCCACCTTCTCAGATCCCAGGTTCTGTGCTCTTCAAAAGCCAGTTCTATACGACGTTCATTCTGAATTATTTTACGCAATTCATCTTTGCTAAGCGTAAGCGATAAGCCATAAAGATTATTAGAACCAGGAAGAATTCCTGCTCTTTTCCTGATCAAAACCAAATTATTAACGATATCGGCAACTGCCCCGCCCGATTCGTTTAGCGCTTCGGCATGGTTTAATAAAATTTCAGCATACCTTAATAAGATTACATGATGGGCCTGATTGGTGTATGTAGTAGAGGTTTCAAATTTGCCCATAAATTTTCTCAGGTAATATCCCGTTCTGGTCTGTGTTCTATTTCCCCCCGGCCTATCCTGGCCACCTTCAAATGTTTCAACAGGCCTTCCTAACCAATTTTTGCCATTGTGCATTATGGTAGCGGTTAACCTCGGGTCTCTGTTTACGTATGGGTTGTTTGGATCATAAGTAGATCCCACATCGGAAATGGCTTTTCCATCAAGCATTAAAAATGCATCGACCAGGTTTTGCGACGGACTGGTTAAGCCAACGCCCTGTAAATATCCAATCGGACCGTTGTTGATTTCGATATTTGTATTTAAAGCATTCTGTTTAATAAAAATAAACTCGGTGTTTTTGGTTGCATTGAAATTTGCAACCCAATCGGTTACCAGGGTATAACCCAATCCTTTAACATCGGCCGCTGCCTGTGCAGCTAATGTCCATTTCTGGATATTATTTGTCGGGTTACTTAAGGGGCTGGCGGCATATAACAGCACTCTCGATTTTAGGGCCATTGCGGCTCCGATATTTGCCCTGCCCCAATCTCCATCTGTAATGGCATAAGGTAATAATGAACTTTTTATGGCATCCAACTCAGCTACGATATAAGCATAACATTCGTCGAGCGTATTTCTTGGTATATTTATATCATCATTGATGGTAAACACCTTATCACCAATTAAAGGCACGCCGCCCCAGCGCTTAACCAGTTCGAAGTAAAAATAGGCCCTCAAAAATCTTGCTTCAGCTTTAAACTGCGTTTTTAAAACTGCAGTTGTGGGTACTACATCTACTTTGCTTAAAAAAAGATTGGCTCTTCTGATGCCCAGATAATTCTTGCTCCAAACGTCATCAGGAAGGGTTGTAGATGATATTCTACCCGTACGGTAATATTCTGCCTGTGTTCCTATTCTTGATGGTACAGCATCGTCTGTTCCAGCATCTAAAAAGCTGCCATCTACCCTGTTGTACCAATCTGGCAACAACAAATAGGTTCCGTTTAAAAATTGTTTTGCATAATCAGCATTCTTATCGAGAGGATCAAAAATTAAGTCGCCGGTTATGCGGTCCAAGGGTTCTGCCTCAAATTTTTTCGAACAGCCAAATGCAAATAACAGGCAGATTATAGCGAAGTATATTTTATAATTATTCATAATCAAGATTTAAAACTGAAGGTTAACACCAAAATTGAATATCCGCTGATTGGGTACATTTCCGATCAACACTTCCGGATCTACCCCATCTAAGGTTGTGGCGGTTAATAGGTTAAGGCCATTGGTAAATACCCTGACATTGGTAAAACCGATTGATTTAATCAGGTTACCAGGTAAACTATAACCTATTTCTACATTCCTTAATCTTAAATAACTGCCGTTTTTAATCCAGAAAGAAGAAACCTGGCTATTATTTGGGTTATTACCAACACTTAAACGTGGATATTCTGCCTGTGAAGCGGTAGCAGGTGTCCATCTTAACAAACTGCTTTCTAAGGCTTGTCCATATCCGCCAGCTGCACCAGTTGATGCAAAATTGACAAAGTTGAAGTACACATTTCTGTTTGCTGTACCATTTAAGGTGAATGAAAAGTCTAATCCTTTATAATTGATCCCTCCAGTTACACCGTAAAAGAAAACAGGCTTGGTACTGCCAATTGCGGTCATATCATAAGTATTGATGATACCGTCGTTATTTAAATCTTTATATTTTAAATCGCCGGGAACCGGGAGGTAGCCATCAACCTTTGGTCCGTTGTTAATTTCTGCAGTGTTGTTGTAAAAACCATCAGCCACATAACCAAAAGTTTGTCCTACAGGTTGTCCGGTTCTGTATTCGTAAGCATTTTTTCTAAAAGGTTCATCATTAAAAATTACTTTGCTTGCGCTCCACGAGCCATTGGCAGTAATAAAATATCTGAAGTTGTTGATCTGATTTTGGTATCCAAGCGCCAGTTCAAGACCTGAATATTGGTTTTTACCCATATTTTCAGGCGGTAAAACAGCTCCAATTACTGCACTCGCATTTGTCCTCCTGGTTTGCAACAGATCATAATAACTGTTCTTATAATAATCGGCGGTAAACCATATTTTATCCTTTAACATCGAAACATCTAAGCCGATATTAAATTTCTTTGCTTTCTCCCAGGTAATATTTGGGTTAGCCAGCGGTCCTTCATCTTTAGTATTTGAAGTGGTTAGCGGATTTCTGCTGTAAAATGTATCGCCATTATCAAAGTTTTGCAGGTATTGGAAATACCCAGCTGCCGCATTTGTAGCGGTTAAACCGTAAGATGTCCTGATTTTTAACGAATTAACCGTATTTTTTAAATTAGCAAAAAAACTTTCGTTGGCAATGTTCCAACCTAAACCAACTGATGGAAAGAAGCCCCACTGGTCTCCCGCTTTATAGCGGTCATAGCCCATGTACGAAGTGGCCAATTCCAATAAATACTTATTATCGTAATCGTAATTAAACCTTCCGCCCAGCGATTGATTAACCTGCGATAAAGCGCCACCCAAAACATAACTGTCTCTGATAAATGATAGCTGGGCTTTAAAAGTATTTTTATCTATTGTTTTATCATAACCCAAATCGAAACGGGAAAATATTTGCTGGTTTAAATCTGTGGGAGAAGAACTATTCGATTGCGTACCATCGCCACCTATTGTTTTATAACTAGTTTGGTTTGTAACTGGATTTACTACCGGCGAATACACCGCAAAAGATTTACTTCTGTTGATGTTTTCGTTATAGTAGGAATTGAAAGATATTGCACCACTAGCATACAAACCAGGCAAAAAAGTATCGAGCTTTTGCATTAACGATACATCTGCCCCTAAATTTCGATTAACCGATGGCCTGTATCCAGATTTTATCGACATACCATACAGGTTATTTTGAAACTCGGTGTTTCCCCCTAGCGAGCCATTTTCGTTAAATTTCGGATAGGCATTGTTAGGCGTAGTTAACAATGTACTGTAAATACTGGCTATTGTAGATCCGGGTTGATTGCTGTTTCTTATTCTTCCAAACAAGCTTAAACTGAGCGTAGTACTATTTGTTAAATCAACATCTATATTACTTCTGAAAGAATATCGCTTGAAACTATTGTTCGTTTCATAAGTATTAATGGAAGGATCGGTAACTAAAAAACCACTCTGGCTCAGGTAGTCGAGGTCTACAAAATATCTAACCTTGTTGCTTCCGCCTCTTAAGTTCAGGTTTTGTCTGCTCACAGGCGCTGTAGCCTTTAAAATTTCATCGGTCCAGTTTACATTGGGGTGCGTAAAAGGATTTGTACCATTTTTATACTTATCTAAATCGGCTGCTGTATAAATGGGTTGCCGGCCGTCGTTTACCAGGGCCTCATTAAATAAGGTGGCATAATTGAATGCATCCAGAAATTTTGGCCGTTCAATTTGCTGCTGAATACCGTACTGACTGGTAAAGGTAATCTGCTTGGGCATGTTTGCACCACGCTTGGTTGTGATCAGTAACATCCCGTCTGCGGCCTTCATGCCATATAGTGCGGTTCCCAGTGCATCTTTTATTACTGAAATGCTTTCTATCTGTTCAGGATCGATACTTAGATACGAGCGTGGTACACCATCAATTACAACCAATGGCGTTCTTCCCCTTAGCGATATAGCAGGTTCGTCAGAACCCAACTGGAAATTATTTTGAACTACGTACAAACCTGGCAGTTTCCCGTACAACATTAAGCCCACTTGTGGTGTAGGAAAACTCTTCAGCTCTTCTCCATTTATTGTAGCCGAAGACTGAATTCTTTTTACATTTTTCTGCGTTCCAAATAAAACTGAAACATTATTGGCTGGCAAATTTACCGCTGCAGAATTCCTGAGTTTGGTTCTCAAAGAATCTCTCAAATTCGACAATGAATCGTTGGGAATTCGTTTACTATTTTTTTTGGCCGACGATGGCACCTGAAATTTCTTGCTTTTTAAAGAATTGGTAAGGTTTGGGAATGCCAAAACATCAACACTGTTTGCCAAGAATAACAGCACCCCAAACAGCGTCATCCGCTTTATAATCGAAGTATAAGTTCCGTTCATTTAAAATAATTTATTTTGTTTATAACTTTAGTTATGCAGAAAGCGCCTAATTCAATGCTTAGCGTAGGTTTGATTCGTCCGGCATTTAACAGCCCGAATTATTTCTGCATGCCTAATTATTTGTAAGCAGCAATTCACATTTAATTTATTAGTGTAATAGATTGAATCTATGCCTTAGCATAGGTATCAGAAGTTTTGATTCGATTGCTGTAAATAGTAAACGGAAACAGCGGACATATGCAAACCGGCATAGTACCCCGTTGGTTTAGGTTGAATTTCATTGTTTGGTTATCTTTTTGATTAGTTGATTTGGATTAGTCAATTTAAAGTCGTGAATAGACTATAGTTTAGTTTGTGCGGTTAGCCTTTATTCATATCCTCTGGTTTGGTCAGTTTATTTAATCAATAGTCTCTGTGCCACTGGTTATTGTGGCCTAGTTAGCTCAATTTTCTTAAACCAAAACTGGCGTATTATTCCTTCAAAAAGGTCGAAAATTGTAAATGAAAGGGTAGAAAAACTGTAATCCTTTAATATTTTAATAAGTTCGCGCTATATTTAAAGGAAATACATCAAGGGCTATTCTTCTATTAGCCATAGGATGGCCAAAAACTAACATAATTTATGAATCTGCGTTTAAACGCTTTGTGGTTTTTCTCAATGCTTTTTATTTGCACCTCTTTGCGTGCCCAGAAGCAGATTGTTTTTAACCACCTCAGGATGGAAAATGGTTTGTCGCAAAATTCCGTGATGGCTATTGCGCAAGATAAAAACCAGTTTATTTGGATGGGTACCAGACAAGGGTTAAACCGTTATGATGGTTTTCGTTTTAAAATTTACAACAAAAGCTCAGACAACCTCAACAGCCTTTCGGATAATGTGATTAATACCTTATTAAGTGATAGCAAAGGAAGATTATGGGTAGGTACAGAAAACGGACTGAATATTTACAATGAAAAAACCGATCATTTTTATCGCATCAATAGAAAGAGTTCTGCCAATTCCTTTAGCTGCGATTCAGTAGAATGTTTGTATGAAGATCCTCAAAAAAATATCTGGATAGGTACTGATAATGGTCTTAACCTGCTTATAGATGCCGAAAAGCAGATTTTCAAGAAGTTTCTTTTCGATAAACCCAATTATAAATCTAGGCTTAACTGTATTTTCTCAATTTTTAAAGATGAAAAACAGAACCTTTGGGTAGGCACTTATGATGGCTTGGTGCGTATTTACGTTGTTAACGGTAAATATCATTTTGAAATTTTCAGACATAATCCCAATAACAAGAACAGCATCAGTTCTAATGCTGTAAAAAGTATTGTAATCGACAAACAAAAGCGGCTTTGGTTAGGTACCTACAACGGCTTAAACCTATTCGATTACGAACACAAAACATTTACACGATACCAAACCAGTGCTACAGATCAAAATTCGATTGTTAATAATGACATTAGAAAACTAACCTGCGATAAAGCGGGCGATATTTGGATCGGGACACAGGAAGGATTAAGTATCTTCAATCCAAATACGCGAAAATTTAGTAATTACCGTTACGACCCTGAACAAACAGGCGGATTGAGCCAGAATTCTATCCATAGTATTTTTCAAGATATCAACGGCTCAGTTTATTTGGGTACTTATTACAAAGGCGCAAATGTTGTTTACCCGTCTGCAACGCCATTTACCGTTTTTAGAAATTCGAAGAAACAGCAAGGTTTGAGCAGCAATATTGTAAGTGCCATGACCGAAGATGAATACCATAACCTGTGGATTGGCACTGAAGGTGGTGGTTTAAATTACGTAAACAGAAGCAACAATACCTTTACCTACTATAAATCAGAGCCAAATAACAGCAACGGGCTTAACTCCAACCTAATTAAAACCCTGTGCCTTGATAAAACCGGGCACCTACTGGTGGGCACACACCGTGGTGGTTTATACCTATTTAATCCCTCAGGTCGTAATTTCAGGAAAATAATCAATGTTAAAGATGTAAAAAACAATCCGGGTGGTGACGAAATAATTGCAATAACTGTAGATAGTGAGGGTACTGTTTGGGTAGGTTCCAGAGATGGATTATCTACATTAAAAAAAACAAATGGCCATTATGCTTCTAAAACAATTAAAAGTCCGTTAGAACGAAACCTGAGGAACAAGTATATCCAGGTTATATTTGAAGATAAGGCCAAAAATTTATGGATTGGAACGATGGCCGGATTATATGCTTACCACCCATCCACTAAAAGAATTACAGCCTATTATGAGAAGAAAAACAGCGCAGGCAGTTTAAATTCAGATCATATTAATTGCATTATTCAGATACGAAATGGAAATATTTGTATTGGAACTTATTTTGGTGGTTTGAGCATTTTCGATAATAAAAGCAGAAAATTCAAGAATTATAATGAAAAAGACGGGTTACCAAACAGTAATGTACTGGGAATAATTGAAGATGACGAAAATAACCTGTGGATCAGTACAGATAAGGGATTATCCAAATTGGTTACTAAAACGGGAAAGTTTATTAATTACACCAAAAGCGATGGACTAGCGGGCAACGATTTTAATATCCGATCGTTTTTTAAAGATAGTAATGGCGAGTTGTTTTTTGGTGGTTACGATGGTTTAACCGCCTTTTTTCCCAACCAGATTGATATTAATAAAAATGTTGCACCAATCACCCTTACCGAACTCAAACTATCCGATCAAGCCGTGGTGGTAAATGCTCCGGATGGATTGTTAAAGGAAGATATCAAAAGCACTAAGCAAATTACATTTAAACACGACAACAACAACTTCACGCTCAATTTTGCCTTATTAAATTACATTAAACCAGAAAAAAACAGTTACCGTTATATCCTTAAGGGCCACAGTAAAGATTGGGTAAAAACCGATGTGCCCAGTGTTACCTATACGGATCTTCCTGCAGGCAATTATACCTTTATGGTAACAGGAAATAATAATGATGGAAATCCTGGCGGTAAAGCTGCAACGCTTAAAATAACGGTACTTCCGCCCTTTTGGGCTACCTGGTGGGCCTATCTTATTTATCTGGCTTTCTTTTCGGGTATACTATTTTTAATTGTACGTTATCTATTTGTGCGAGCTTTGCTTAAACGTACTGAAGACATTCAGAAAATGAAACTGAATTTTTTCACCTATGTGGCCCACGAAATCAGGACACCACTTACCTTAATTCTTGGTCCCTTAGAAAATCTTTCGAAGCAATATCAAACCGATACCGAGTTAAATCGACAGATTATTCCGATAAAAAATAATGCAAACAGGCTAATGCGGCTTATTACCGAATTAATGGATTTTAGAAAAGCTGAAACCGGGCACCTTACCCTGCATGTTACGGAAGATAATATTATCGATTTTATTAACGAAATTTTCATCTCCTTCTCTCATCTAGCAAAAACGAACAATATACAATATGAGTTTGTACACGAGCAGGAAAACATCAAACTGTTTTTTGATAAAAGGCAGCTCGAAAAAGTATTGTTCAACTTGTTATCTAATGCCTTTAAATTCTGCGAAAAGGGCGGCAAAATCTCTGTTTCTCTATTGGAAATGGAGAATGAAGTAGCGATTAGCATTTCTGATAACGGACTGGGTATACCTGCCGAGAGTTTAAAAAATCTTTTTAGTGATTATTTCCAGGTTGATGAGCAACACTCCAACCAAATCGGTTCGGGAATAGGTTTGGCACTTTCTAAAGCAATTGTGGAGGAACATAAAGGACATATTGCTGTAGAAAGTACACCTGCTGAAAATGGCGAGCGTGGTTTCACCAATTTTACAGTAAAGTTAAAGAAAGGGAAATCACATTTTAAAACGGCTCTTTTTGATGGGATAAAAGATTATCCGAGCCATCCCGATATCTACACGCAGCAGGCAGAACAAGAATTAAAAACTTTAAAACCCGAAAAAGAAACTGATATTTCGACCGAAACCATATTGGTGGTGGAAGACAATAGTGAAATCAGACTGTTAATTACATCACTGGTTGGCAAACATTACCAGGTTGCCGAAAGTGAAAATGGATTAATGGGTTGGGAAACGGCTGTAGAAACGCTTCCAGATCTGATTATCTGCGATATAATGATGCCGATAATGGATGGTATAGAACTTTGCCGCAGACTTAAGGAAGATGAACGGACCAGCCATATCCCCGTTATTATCCTTACAGCCCGCTCTTCTCATATCCACCAGGTTAGTGGTTTAGAAACTGGTGCCGATGTCTATATTACCAAACCTTTTAGTCCCGAACTGCTTTTACTGAATGTCCGCAATCTACTGATGTCGAGGCAGGTAATGCGTCAAAAATTTCTAAAACACATCCATTTACAGCCGAAAGAACTCACCATCAACGCCATTGATGAAGCTTTTATGCTAAAACTCTTAAAATACATTGATGAGCATATCGCCGATGAAGATTTTGGGGTATCTGAACTCGCTTCGATGGTGGGTATGAGCAGACCGATTTTGTACAAAAAAATCAGGAAGCTAACCAACCTTTCCGTAAATGATTTTGTTAAATCGATCCGTTTAAAGAAAGCAATGGAGCTGTTTAAACAAAATAGGTTTACTATTTATGAAGTGGCTTATCAGGTTGGCTTTAACGATCCTAAATATTTTAGCAGGGAGTTTAAAAAACAATTTGGGAAAAGCCCTCGGGCGTTTATGAATGGAAGTGAAGATGAGGATTAGTTTGGTAAAGGGTCCTTAGTCGGAAGTCAGTAGTCCAAAGTCGATCAATCAATGAGTTGCCTATAGTCTCATTTGTCATCCTAAGGAGTAATTTATTTTATAAAAATTAATATAAATGACAGGAAATATTAATGGAGATAAATTACCTCAAAGTATCGTCATTGCGAGAAGGCTTTTTCAGCCGACGAAGCAATCTTTCTAGCAAGGAAGGCTAGCAGGAAAGATTGCTTCGTCGTTCCTTCTAGCAATGACGACCGCTCTACTGGATGCTGTCAATGGTAGTGTAGTCGAAGGATCTATGTAGTGGATTAAAATTTAAAAATTGTTTGGTAGACCAAAACATGGAATGGGCTTTAAGATTCCCGCCCACGCGGAAATGACGATCGTATTTATTTATGCTCCAGCTCAGTGCCCTCTGCGGTTTGCTTTCTGTCGGCGCTGTGGTAAAAAATGGAGAAACCATTAATTAGATTTCTCCGTTTCGCTATGCTTTAGTCGAAATGACGAACGCCATATTACTTTACCTCTTCTAATTTTAACACCACACTGGTCCTCCTGTTATTAACATTAGGGTTAAAGCCCACTTTCATCAGGAAATCGCCAGTATAAGTTTTAGTATCATCTATTGATGATTTTGTACCGGGATAAAGGTTAATTTCTTTAATATGGTATTTCTTTGTTACATCTAAACCATTCAACTTAATCGGATACTTACTATTCTCACCATAACGGTTGTTGACCAGATAGTTAAAAATTACACCTTCGGTTTTTTGTGCATTTACATATAACATGGATGCTATGCTACCCGTACGTGGATTAGCCAAACGGTATTGCTCACCTTGCCAGATCGTTTGTTTTACATCGTTATAGTTTTTAATCGCCTCCTGACAGAACTGAAGCTCTTTTTCTGGCAATTTACTCACCACAATATCAAAACCCAGTTTGCCCATCATGGCTACATCGACACGGAACTTTATTGGCTGTTTTCCCCAATCGGTTACATGGTTAGAGCTGCTAATGGCAGGATAAAAATAAGAGTATTCCCATTGCATAAATATGCGTTCTAAAGGATCGGTATTATCACTAGGCCAAAACTCTGTAAAATACTGTAAGGCAGCATAATCTACCCTCCCACCTCCACCAGAGCATAACATCATTGGCACAGTTGGATATTTTGCACGGATTCTTTGCAGCACATTATACAATCCTCTTACATAATCGATGTAAAAATGAGATTGATTTTTTAAATGTGCGGAGTATGCATTGTAAATTACCGCATTACAATCCCATTTAATGTAGGCCAGTTTAGGATTCTTAGTAAACAGACCATCTACCACACCGAAAACAAAATCCTGTACTTTTGGGTTACTCAGATCGAGTTCTAATTGGTTTCTAAAGTAGTATTCAGGTCTGTTAGGCTGTTTTACCACCCAATCAGGGTGCTTTTCATAAAGCTCACTTTTAGGGTTAACCATTTCGGGTTCTATCCAAATTCCGAATCTGGTTCCTACATGATCTGCCTCTTTTACCAAAGAAGTTATTCCGTTCGGCAATTTCTTCTTGTTTTCCTGCCAATCGCCAAGCCCGGCATGGTCATCGTTACGCGGATATTTGTTTCCGAACCAACCATCATCAAGCAAAAAGAAATCGACACCCAGTTTTTTGGTGTCTTTTAATAAATCGGCCAATTTTTGCTCATTGAAATCGAAATAAGTGGCTTCCCAGTTATTCAGAAGTGTTAACCTGCTGCCTTTTCCATTTAATATTTTATAATTACGTGCCCAATCTTGCAATTTCCTGCTGGCATCACCTTTTCCCTGATCAGAAAAAGTATACAAAAAAGCAGGAGTTGTAAAAACTTCACCTGCTTTTAAGCTGTAGGGCGAAGCATAATTGTTCATTCCGGCAATAATGCGGAGGTTATCCTGGTAATCCAGCTCAAGATCGACCTTAAAATTACCGCTCCATTCCATTGCACCATACAAAACATTGCCCTCATTTTCTTCAGCAGGTTTATCTAACGAAATCATAAAAACAGAAGGTTGAAACAAATTTGCCCTGGTGCCCAGTTTGCTATCTAAAGTTTTAATGCCATGGGTAATTTCACTTTGCTCTGGTTGCATTTCCTTAGCCCAATCGCCATGGTATTGGTTTAACCAAAACCGCGGTGATTTTAAGTGCAGATTAGCCGAAGCATATTTATGCAATACCACCGTACCTCTCTCACTATGTTTAATCTCCGTCCATTGTTCTATTACATCCTGTTTATAAAAAGACTTATAGTATAGGGTTACCTCAAAATTATACACGGGATCTTTTAATCTGATCTTTATTAAACTTACATTATCATCAATAGCGGTAACGGTATGATCAATGTATTTCAGATCGAGGGAGTTATTACCATCGGCATGGGTAACACTAATAGCTGGTTCTACCAAATTCCTGGAGCCTGATGGCGTATACACAGAATTTAGCTGACCTGTATAATCTTCAGTCTGTTTAAATTGTGCTGTAATTTGAGCGTATTCTTGTTTGTTAGCTAGTTTCTTTCCAAAAAAAATGGTGTTTACATCTTTCTTTATATCGGCCTGTAATACCAATGCATTGTGAGCGGTTTCAATAGGAATAATGCTTTGGGCCCTAATATTGCCGATTGTAAAGAACGAAATGGTAATGGCCAATGCTCCGTGCTTGATGTAATATAAAATTTGATCTGACTTGTTCATTTGTGTTTTCAATGTTAATGGGGGTAATGTTTATAGGTAGTAGTTGATTTATTTTTATTGTTTAAGTATGATTTTGAAGATAATGGCATCTTTTGCGGCCACACTTAAAGCTTGGTTATTTTTGAAGTTTTCAGTTTTTTGAGTGATCAAATTTTGACAGCTGTACACTTCATCGGTATTTAAACCGATTCTCGAAAAGTCAGACGTAAAGGACTTTGCTTCATCGCTATAATTAAATAATGCGAGATATTTCACGTTTCCAACCTGTTTTACAAAAAGTTGCGAAGCCGATTTGCCCCTATTCCCTTCTACCGGAAGAAATGCCTTTCCATCTTTTAATACGTTTAGGATTTCGGCATTGTTCAATAAACGCTTTGCTGTACTGTTCCATTTGCCTTGCCGTGAAAAGTCATCGCCGGTAATGCAGGTTCCCGTAACAATCGCTGATAAAAACCTGGCTGTATTTTCCTGGTCAGATTGATCGGAAAATACCACATGGTCTGCATCTATATAATCGTAAAGATAAGTTTGCCACCAGCCATTGCTTATGCCATTCAAAGTGTACTCTGTATCCTTTATTGATTTAAATGCATCGCAGGCTATTCTGCGCATGTGTATGTATCGTCCAGAAGCTAAACTTGGTGATATGGCTGCGTAAACCAACATTTTATTATCCAACTGTTTTAATAAAAATTCCATACCCAATTTATAAGCCTGCATGCCCGTGCTAACCTTTGGATTGTAAAAATGATTGGATTCTATTGCAGCGTGACCTAAAAAGTCGATTTTAATCATTTCAAAACCGCATTCCTTAAACTTTGTAATCACTGCAGCTATGCGCTGCTGGGTACCAGGATGCGTTGGATCGAGCGCCCTTGCACCATCAATATCATGGTAGCCTGAGCCAGTTTTGGTCCACATCTCTCCAAATGTATAATCGCTTCCTTCCGCCTTGCGGTTACCGCCGCCGGCAAATCCCCAATCTACAAAAGGTGCCCAATAAATTCCAGGTTTTAACCCTTTCGATTTAGCATAATCAGCAAAGGCTTTTAATTTGGAGTAATCGCCAGTTAAGCCTCCTTTTAGCAGGTTATCCCAATAAGAATCGAGGTCGATATAAGCCACACCACCACTTCTGAAGGTTTTTAGGCTATCTGCAAAAAAATCGACCACCTGATTGGCTTTGTCGAGTGTTATTTTCTCTTGCATTACGCCCCAACTGTTCCAGCCTACAGGAGTTCCGGCTTTCCATTTAAAAACAATAGGCGGTTCTACTATCCGGTTAGCCCGTGCATAGTTTTCCATACCGGAACGCCAATCGGCAAAAGCACCATAAAATACTTTGGCAGAACTGATCGAATTGCCTTTTAAATAACCATGTTCAATTTTATCACGGGTAATGCTTTCTTCTGTATAACCACAAACGACCTGTATATTTATTTTTTTTCCGCGATCCATAGTCGTAATAATGCCGGTTTTCCAGTTGCTGTGTTCTATAGATCCGATTACAAAACCATTTCTGGATTGATTGTGATACAAAGCCGTAACTTCTGCACTTGGATTGTTTGTATCGGCCTTTAACGGAACAGCATTGTAAGAAATAAAGGTATCATTATCAAAAGGTATGAATAAACTCGTTGGTGCATCTGAAGCTTCCCGATGGATTAAATTCCCATTTAAAGGTACCATATGGTTGATGGATAAATCAGCTCCTTGTAAAGTAAGGCTAATCATAAAATAATCCTTATCCTTATAGGTATAAAAAACTTGTTGCATAGTTGGTAAACCAAGCTGCCTTAACAAGAAAACATACTTAAAACCATTCCCAAAACCATCTTTAATCGTAGTTTTCGTGTAACTGATCTGTCGATAATCCTTTGAGCTGAGCATTTTTTTCTGGTACTCTAACTGCGAAAAACCATTGAACAGCAACTGCCCCGATTGATCTGAAATATTGAAAAGACCTGTTTTAAGGTTATAGTCTATTTTTCCGGATTTACCATAGTTGAATATAATTGCCGATGCAGACCGTTCAGAAAACAGCAGGATCAGTAAAATCAAGAATAACTTATGCCTGAATATAAATTTAAGAACCATTTATTTACTTAATTTGCTCGACATTATTTCGATTAATTTACCATTCATTTTTAGCTTTACCTTTTGAGGTATGGCCGAAGCGATTCTATAATTTGTAATTTTACCATCTTTCCAATCCATATCAACTGTAAAATTACCCCTTGCCTTTAATCCTTTAATTTCACCAAAATTTTTCCAGGCATCAGGAATAGCAGGGAGCAGCTCGATAAAACCATCATGACTTTGGATCAGCATTTCTGCAATAGCTGCCGATGCTCCAAAATTGCCATCAATCTGAAACGGCGGTCCGGCCGATAGCATATTCGGATAAACGCCTCCTCCGGCTCCATAATTAATATCGGTTCGTAATGTAGGTTTTAAAATCTCTCTAAACAGTTTAAAAGCCCTGTTGCCATCCTGTAATCTTGCCCAAAATAACTGTTTATAAGCAATTGACCAACTTGGTCCGTCATCACCCCTGGCTTCGAGCGTTTTCTTTGCAGCCTCTGCCAATGCCGGAGTAGCTGTTGGTGTAATTAGTCCGGCTGGATATACCCCATATAAATGTGAAATATGACGATGCTGTGGATCGGTTTCTTTATAATCTTCTAACCATTCCTGTATACGGCCATCTTTGCTAATTAGGCCAACTGGCGGAATAGATTTTAATTTTTCCTGAAGCGAAGCACTAAAGATGGCATCAGTTTTAAGGAGTTTAGCAGCAGTAATTACATGATTAAAAAGCTCCCTTACAATCTGATTATCGATGGTAGGTCCCATTGAAATACTGGCCGTTTTTCCATTGGGCAGGTAAAAAGTATTTTCTGGGGATACCGATGGTGAAGTAACCAACCAGCCTGTTTTTGGATCTTTAACCAAAGCACTTTGGTAAAATGCAGCTGATCCTTTTAAGATCGGGTAAATGCTTTTCAGGTATTTTAGATCGCGACTATAGGCAAAATGATCCCATAGATTACTGCACAACCAGCCCGAACCTGCATTTGATGCGCCCCATGATGCACTTTCGCCAGGCTCGGTAAAGCCCCAAACATTCGTAATGACGTGGGCAATCCATCCATCGGCATTGTAATATGCTTTCGCCGTTTTTGCACCTGGCTCAATTAAATTTCTTACCAATTCTGCCAGTGGAAGATTTAACTCCGAAAGGTTTGCAGGCTCAATAGCCCAGTGGTTCATCTGTACGTTTACATCTAAATGGTAATCGCCATTCCAGGGCGTATTGATCTGGTTTGCCCATAAACCCTGAAGATTTGGTGGCAAAAGCCCGACCCTTGTACTGCTGATGCTTAAATACCGGCCAAACTGGAAAAATAAAGCGCTAAGTGAAACATCATTTTTATAATCTTTATAAAAACGGTCTAACCTTACGTCTGTAGGTAGGTTTGCAGCTTCGCCTTCACCTAAATTAATTTTTAACCTGTTAAAGAGTTTAGCAAAATTTGCGATATGATTTGCAAGTTCTAAACTATAAGATTTCTTTTGAGCCGCTTGTAATGCCTGCTTTACCCTGGCTTCGAAATTTTTATGTTTAAAATCGGTTTCTGCCGCAACATAAATAATCAGTTCAGTTGCATTTTTTATTTTAAGAATGTTTCCTTCACTTGTTACCGTACCGTCTTTAAGTGTGGTACTTACGCGGCTCAGGTATTTCATTCCCTTACCATCAGTGCCATTATCCAGTTGACCGAACATCAACAGTTCATTACTCTGGCTAGCCAGTATTGCTTTTTCTGATCTGCTGATCGAAATATTACAATTGAGTTTATTAGGTTGATCGGCGGTGAGGCGGATGATATTTACATCATCATCAAAACTGCAAAAATATTCCCTCTTATACTTTACACCGTTCAGCCTAAATTCGGTTGTAGCCACCGCTTTATCCAACGATAAAGTTCTTTTATAAATCTCAGGTTTTGCATCTTTAACACCAGGATATTCATAATCGAGCTGTAAGTTTCCAAGGGTTTGGTACTTACCCCAGGTTGCGCCACCTGAGCCCTGCCCTTTGCATACAAAATCGCGGTTTACGAGTTCCTGTGCTTCATCATTCTTACCTTCCAATATCAGCTGCCTGATTTTGGGCAAACTTTTATAGGCTTCGTAATTATTGGCATCCTGTTTCCCACCACTCCATAAAGTGATATCATTGAGCACAATATTTTCCCTCTTAATGCCTCCATCGGGTGTCATGCCGAGTTTACCATTACCTAAAGGAAGAGTTTCTTCCCAGATTTTGGCAGGTTTATCGTACCAGAGCAACAATGGTTTTTGCTGGGCAAGAACGTTTTTACTGATGAAAAGCGAGCATAGTGTAATAATAATCAGTTGCTTTTTATACATTTTTCATTTATTTGTTTTGTACGTAGCAATCGTCATCTCGACTGGAACGCAGTAGAATGGAGAGATCTATCTCGATAGATTTAGCTTCACTGAACACTTCGTGGTTCTCGGCTGCGTTGCACTCCGCTCGAAATGACGATCGCGTGTGGCTTATCACATCACTCACAGTAACCGAATCCAATTACATTTACTGTTTATTCCAGAACCTGATTTCGCTCATATTGCTATAATTACCATCGCCGGTGTTTACATGTTTAATCCGGATACGAATATAACGAATCGGTTTACCTGCATTATCCAGTTCTGCTGTTATGGCGTTTTTGCCATCATCCGTCCTGGTTACATCTTTTAAAAGTGTCCAACCTTTGCTTATTGCTTCAGCTGTCCATCCATTATTACTGGCTGATAAAGTAGTTGTTGCATTGGTTAAATCGGCTATTCCCCAAACCTCAAAACGATCGGGATTATTGCAACAGTCCCTTCCTGTTTCTTCAATACGCGATAAATTGGCATATACTTTACCTAAATCGAATGTGATTACATGAGGCATGCCGCTGTTACCCCCGCTATGAAAAATATTAGGATAACCCTGCGGGCCAACACTGCCATCCCAGAGTTTACTGATGCTTGTGCCCGACTCGTAGGTTGGTGCATCGCCCGGCAAGTGTACCTCGGCAAAAAGTGATCTATCGCAAAGCACATAATTATAAATCCTCGGAAAAACAGAATAGGCGCCTACGTCAAAAATATCCAATGAATTTCGTTGCGGAATATAAGAAGAAAGGTACTGTATTTCAGTCCCCGCTTTATAGCTGGGAAGAACAATAGAATTGTCTTTGGGTAAAAGCGTCAGTTCTGAGGCACTTCCTGAAGCATTGGTATATTTAATAACCGTACCCGTATTTATAGTGTCGGGCACATTAAAATTAAGTTTAACAGATCCGTCAGCATTTACAACATAAGGTTCTGCAGCATTGTAAGCCCTGTTCAGCAAACTATTTTTGTAAATGGGTCCAAATACTTTTACGTTGTTTACTTCTTTTGGAATTGACCTGTTCCCATTTTTATCATAGGAGTAAATCGTAAACGAATAAACAAATTCCTGAAGGTTCGGTATTGTCGCAAAAACACTATCTGTTTTGCTATTGATTGCTACTACCTGCGAATCTACTTTATTATTATAATAGATCACATACTTTACAATACTCGGGTCGGAACTTGATTTCCATTTTAACTGTGCACGAAGATTTCCGGGTCTGCTCAGTACTTCTTTGGGACTACCCGTATAGATAATTTCATGCCCATCAAAAAAGTTCCTGAAATCTGTTTGCTGTTTTTTGCAGCCTATTGTAATAGCCAATGTAAAAAGGCCTACGAAAATTATAAGATTTTTCATCCGTATATAATTATTTTTCCGATGTTGAAGCCACCACGGTTTATTTATTTCTTTTTGTAAATAAATCGTGGTGATTTCATTTTTATAAAATTTTGATATCAGATTCAATTAATGAGATTATTGTGCAGTTCCATAAGGTGTAAATTCCATGAGGTGAGCCGCTGCTTCGTTGCCCCATACCGTTTGCACAGCTATCCGGAGGTACTTCACTGGCGGGGCTGCTGTAGGTACTTTAAAGCTGACGCCATTTTTAACAAAATCGTTATCTGATGAATTGATTGCAGTAGGAAGATTACCTGACGGCGGATCCGGAAAGCGGAAATTCCCAAGATTTACCCAATTCCCGATAACCGTACCTTCTGCGGCTGTAACAGGAAGCTGAACATCAGCAGGCGTAGATGAGTTCGTTCCCCAAAGCGCAAATTGTTTTGGATTTGCAAATTTGTAGGTATACTGGTCTCCTGTTCTTTCGTAGAGCACAAAACGACTTAACTTATAGGTTTTTCCAATGCCAAAACTACAAGAATATGGAAGTGAAACGCCGTATCTGGTATGCCAGCCACTTCCGTCCTGCCTCCCATCCCATAAATTAGGTAACGTCCAGCCAAAATCAATCGGGCTGTCTGTATTCAGGTTTAATACGGTGAATTTTGATTTATCAACTGCTTCTTCGGCCAGCGGTACTAATGCTTTCTGCAACGTGTCTGAAATATTGCCCCATCTGTCTGTAACGTATACACCAAACCGACGTTCTGTTGATGAAAAACCGGTAACCGAATAATCTATTTTCGGGTCTTTGGTAAAACGCTGATCCTCGATTTCCATAGATTTAGTATTGTTATTATAACTCAACACCACAATACCGATCTGTTTTTTTAACGGGTTCTCGGCTTTAATATTTACCCCGCCAAAATCGGCAGAAAGGTCGACTGATGGGCGCACGACCGAATAAACCGGTGTTAAGGGATTAACGGTAACGGTAACAGGATCAGACATTACATTTGCCCTCGAAACGGTATAAAGGCTTACCTGGTATGCTTTTGCTTTTGCAAATCCTTCAACCACTACCGTATCCTGGTAATAGGAAGATTTTGTCTCCCGGTCTGCATTGTCATTTATCTTGTACCTGGCAAGTACGTAAAGAATATTCTGTGAATTGGGAAGGTTATAGGTGATGTTTGCACCTCCGTTAAAATTGTCGACTTTAATATTACTTACGGGTAATGGTTTAGTGGTATCTTCAGAAATAACGGCATTAAAGCCGTTATTTTTCTTGCATGCCACCATGCCAATAATAATCAGCACGATCAAACAAGGAAAACTATATTTTTTTATATTCATGATCAAATCTTCTTTAAATATTACCAAAATGGATTTTGAACTAAGTTGGGATTAACCGCCAGATTATCTGCCTTGATAGGCCATAAATAATCTTTTGTATTAAATACCGGAACAAAAAGATTACGCGGACGATAATAGTTTACCGCCTGATCATCGAAAATGCTCCATCCCTGCATCGGTTTGGCCATTACCGTTTGTAGTTCTTTCCATCGTCGTAAATCCCATCCTGGCATACACTCGAAAGCAAGTTCAATCCTTCTTTCCTGATGAATGATTTGACGAAGACCTGCCTGTGTGCTGTATTTTAAAGGATTTGTAGAAAACTGAGCCGTCCACGCTTCTGCAACTGTTGGAATCTTTGCTCTTTTTCTTACCTCGTCTATATAAGGCAATACTTCTGAATAGTTTTTTCCCTGCTCATTCAATGCCTCCGCATAGAGCAGATAAAGATCTGAAAGCCTCATTAATGGAAAATGGAAATCTTCATAAGATAAACGATCATTATAAACGGTT
This sequence comes from Pedobacter sp. R-06, assembly GCF_049913135.1. Lineage (NCBI taxonomy): Bacteria > Pseudomonadati > Bacteroidota > Sphingobacteriia > Sphingobacteriales > Sphingobacteriaceae > Pedobacter > Pedobacter sp. R-06. Next base: position 2,841,392 of record NZ_CP183977.1, read on the forward strand.
AGATAATTGACTAGTTTTTTTGGCCAATAGCCTGAAATGTTGGTATGACTTCCATCTTTCGGGCCTGCAAAACTCGTAGTACCACGTGCCTGTACATAGTTTGCATTTGCCGGATCGCCCAGTTGACCGTTGCCATACCAAACGCCACCATCAAATCCAATAGATGCGTAAAATCTTGGTTCACGTTTAAAATGCGCTTTAACAGTTTCATATCCATTGTGCACGTAGTATTGATCTTCAGTTCCCGCAGTTTTTAAAGTATACCGGTCTCTGTAATCCCAGGTTTTATCTTCATCAATAGGCAGCCCATTATTAGTATAAAACAACTCTTGCTGCGCAATGGGAACAGCGAAGAAACCCTGGGCGCTACCTATATTCAGGGCAGCGGCAGCGTTAAGACGAGGGATACATCTTTCCTGTTTTCCAAATCCGAAAACCGGAGCCATGCCCCATATCAACTCTGTGTTCTGCTCCCATTTGTCGGTAATTGCCGTCTGAAACGAAAGTACATTAATCAGTTCCTGCGGAAGGTTAGCGGGCATATTCGCTGTTGGAGTAAAGGTGTGTAACCTCAGTCCGGCCGCCAAACATGCCTTTAATGCTTCATCACAGGCCTGGGCAGCGCGGTCCCATTTCCGTTGATCTTTTTGTGGGTTGAACAATTGTTGTCCATCTTTATTAGTGAGCCCGGCATAATCAGTGTTGCCATTAAACAATGGGCTCGCAGCAGTTACCAAAATCTGAGCTTTAACAGCGCGTGCAACAAGGGAAGTCACCCTGCCGAGTTCCTGTGTCTGATTTTGGATCTGGGTCGGTAAATCAGGCGTAGCCTCATTTAATAGCTGAACCATATAATTTACCACTGAATCTACAGGTTTTCTTTTCACCCTTGTAGCCTCTATCGAACTGTTAATCGGTAGGTTAACATTGGTGATCGGAATAGGTCCATACATCCTGAACAGGTAAAAGTGATAATAGGCTTTTAGGAATTTTACCTCAGCAATCCATCTCTTTTTTTCTGTATCGCCAAGGTCTATGGGCTTGTCGATATTTTCCAACATAGTATTACAGCGTCTGATGGCATTGAACATCGCCTGCCCTCCCTCATTTCCGTCCCAGTAATTTAATCCAGGGTTGTTGCTGGTCTGCGTACCCCTCATCATGTTAAAGCCAACGGCATTAATACCCTGTGTATCATTCAATTCATTCTGCCCAGGAAAAACAATTTCACCAGAAGTAGAAAATCCCCCGTCCATCCATGGTTCCTGTAACCGCTGTAAAGTACTATAACAGGTGAAGAGGTAATTTTCAGCCTCATTACGGTTCCTAAACGCATAATCTATTGTACCTACGTTATCAGGCGTAACGTTCAGGTACTTTTTGCATGATGCCATGGACAATACCATAACAACAGCGTATAAAATTTTTGAATATAATGGTTTCATACCCTAATTCTTTGTTTTAAACTATAAACTAACATTAATGCCCAGGTTGTAAACTTTCTGCAGCGGATAAGAAAACCCATTGCCACCTATTTCCGGATCCCACATCTTAAATGGGCTCCAGGTTACCAGGTTAAGTCCGCTGAAATAAACCCTCAGATTCCTGAGTTTAATCTTACTTGCCAGTGTTCTGGGTAAGGTATAACCTACTTCCAATGATTTCATCCTGAGGAAACTGCCATCGCGTAACCACCATGAGCTGTTCTGGCGGTTGTTTTCAATCACTGCACCGTTTATGCCAAGCCTAGGGTACAATGCATACAGATTCTGGTTATCTTCAGACCAATGATCATCTGCATACTGTTGAATTACCTGGGTATTGCCGGGTAACCACGAATCGGGGCTTTTAATAAACGGACTTGTTCTTGCCGGGTCAATTACAAAAGATACACCTGCCTGTCCCTGGAAAAACATATTAAGATCGAAGTTCTTGAAGCCTGTTGAGATTCCAAATCCATATACAATTGTGGGTACGGTAGGATTTCCAAACCATGTTTGATCTTTACCGTCAATAACACCATCATTGTTTAAATCGCGATATTTGATATCGCCACCCATTGGAGCGACACCATTGGTACTGAATATCTGTTTAGGGGAGTTTCTGGCCTCACTGTCGTCTACAAATAATCGTTCTGCGATGTAGCCAAAATTTCTGTTAAGAGAAACACCATTGTGAAGACGGTACTTATCACTAAAATCAGGTTCCTCATATTGTGTATATTTGTTTTTGGCCAAAGTAAAATTGGCTAACGCTGATATCCATAAATCGTTACTGAAATTGTGTTTTCCATCAAGCGAGAATTCGATGCCCTGCGATTCTACCTTTCCTATGTTAGCGGAGATCTGTGATTCCAATCCCGTTGTACTCGGAATATCTTTTCTGTCCTGGAGGATGTCTGACTTAAAGTTTTTATAAACCTCTGTGGTAAATCTTATGTTTTTAAGGAGGGTTAATTCCAATCCCATATTGATCTGCCTCGATACCTCCCAGGTAACATCCCTATTTTCATAATTGTTGATCGTAACCCCGTTATGTGAGTAACCAAGGTTAGTTCCGAATGAAGCCGGATTTCCTCCGTTCAGGTTAACGTCTGATAAGTAGAAAAATCGCCTGTCACTGATCGCATCATTACCAACCAAACCGTAGCTACCCCTGATTTTCATGCGGCTGATCACATTTGAAAGGTTTCCATAGAATTTCTCTCCGGATACGATCCAGGAGGCACCAACAGTTGGGAAGAAACCAAACCGGTGGTTTTCTGAGAAACGTTCCGAACCATTGTAGCCAAAGTTGAACTCTAAGAAATATTTACTCTTATATGCATAAGTTGCACGTCCCGAGAGGCCAAGATTCCGAAATGGTAAAGAATTAAATAATGTAGTGGCGTTTGCATTGAGCAATTGCTGTTGTGTACCGATCAAGGCAGCACTTACATTGTGGTTTTCATTAATATCTGCTGAATAATCAAGTACCCCCTGTAGATATAGGAAGGTATTAAGTGTGCTTTTTCCTGCGTAGTAGTTTAGGTATTCTCTGGCCTGATCGGGCTTATTATTGATCCAATTTAGTGTGTATTGATTAGATGCTTTATCGTACGACTGAACATTATAAAAATAAGGTGCATAGGCCAGTTCTGATTCGAATCTTGCGTATCTGTTTGTACTGAAGATGCCTTTAAAATTCAGTCCTTTTGTAAGGAAATCCAGTTTTTGGTTGAGCTCAAGTTGTGCAAGCATCCTCGATTCGGAAAATCTTCTGTTTCCTCTCAACAATGCAGCATATGGGTTAATGTTTTTTACGTCTGTAGAAGAAGTGGGTGGTGTGCTTCCATCGGGCAGTACCGTAGCTTCGGTATTGTTACCAAAAAGAATATGCTGAACACGTGCATTGGCTTTGTCCGGTTCGTAATAAGCCGGAAAATCGACCGGGCTTGTATGTGTAGCTATATTATATAGATCCGTTGCAAACGACGGGTCATTCGTCATAGGGCCTACATATTCATTAAAGTTACCTGATAAACGCACAATCAGTTCGGTAGTATTGGTCAGATCAATATTTACATTCGATCGTAACTGGTAGTTTTTAAAACGTACGTTATTGTTATTGTTGTTTCTGATATCCGTTTTCAATATTCCATTATCATTTGAAAAAGATCCGGCCACATAATATCTGGCTACACCACCACCACCAGAAATGTTCAGATTGGCCCTTTGTGTTGATGTATTTTTTTTAAACAACATATCCATCCAGTTTACCGCAGGATAAACGTAAGGATTACTACCAGGGGCACCAGCCAATGAAGCCTGCGTGTTTAATATTTTGTTCGGGGTATATGGCGCTCCCGGCGAATTCCTTGTACTCAGCGCCTCATTGTAAAGTTTCATATAGGTAACCGGATCAGCAATTTGTAGCGGGCTGATCGGAGAAGATGTTGATCCCTCCATGCGAACGCTAATCTGCGCTTTCCCGGCTTTTCCCTCTTTAGTTTTAACAAGGATTACGCCGTTTCCACCTCTGGCACCATAAAGTGCCGTTGCACTCGCATCTTTTAAAACCGAAAAACTTTCAATGTCATCCACCTGGAGGCGCGCCAGATCAGAAGATGTCATTTCCACATTATCAATCAAAATCAATGGGTCTCTTCTATAACCAAAGGTAGTTACTCCCCGAATAAAGAAATTAGCATTGTCCTGACCGGGTTGTCCACTCGGCTGAAATGCAACAACACCTGCTATCCTACCAGCAAATGCGGTGGTAAGGTTACTGGCAGGCACTTTTAAATCACCAGGCCGTACAGATGTTACCGCACCAACAATGGCTTCCTTTCGCTGTTTTTGTCCCAATGCTGTAATCACAACCTCGTCAGCCTGCACCGCATTTTCTGCAAGTTTAACATTAAGTATAGTTGTGTTCGCAGTAACTGTTATCCTTTTTTCTTCGTAACCCACAAATGAGAAACGTAATTCAACGCCGAGGTTCACATCAAGAATAAACCTACCATTGTTATCCGTTTGGGTGCCGGCCTTAGTACCGGTAACGGTAGCAACAACAACGCCGGGTATAGCAACTCCTGCCGAATCGGTAACCTTACCCGTAATGGTTTTCTTTCCCGTTTGAGAAAAGCCTGTGGAGGGCATAAAAATCAGGAAAAACACAAGAATCGAACCTGTCAATGTCATTGCATTTTTTAGCCTGTTGGGCACCGATAAGTGCCCACAAAACAAAAATAATTGCTTCATTTGCTAATTAGCTTTTAAATGATTGAACTAAAAAATTGTAGATAGATGCAGATCGACAGGAGTTAAGCTCTTTTAAGGTTTTCTAAATCTGCCGGCCATCCTTTAGCAATCGAAGGAGGTGTTTGCATTGCTGCACAAGTAGTAAAATTTCTCATAATTTGGATTATTTGGTTAATGAAAATATTATATAGGGTTGAGGACAAACGATCTTAGCACCGCTATTACCTTATGTCTCTTTTTAAAAGGAAACAAAACGCTGGAGCGCAATCAAATAGCCGCATTTTGACCTATCCTATCCTATCCTACTATTTTCAGATACAATGATAAACAAAAAAATTAATATTCCAAGTTTCTTAAATAAAACGTTTAAGAATAATAGGTGAGCTTAAGCAAGTATGTAGGTAGAAAAAACAAAAAATACAAGTGCCATCAGCGAGATCAAAACCACGTGATAGTAGTGTCTGCTGCGCCAGGGAATAATTTCTATTTTATTATCCAGCACCAATGTGTATTGGTTTTGATTGGGATGCATTTTCGAAATAAAAAGCATTAATGCAATGGTGATAAAAAAAATGATGGCCAGTGTATGCAGATAGTGAAGCTGAATAGTAAATACCCATTCGCTAAGTACATAACAGGAAATAAAAAAGATCATCCCGATTTTGGCAGCTATGGGTGGCATTTTTTTGGTAATAAAACCGAGAAAAATAATAGTAAAGATAGGGAGACTAAATATGGCACTGATTTTTTGCAGATACTCATAAAATCCATTTTTCGAAAATATGATAAAGGGTGCGAATGCCATGGCAAACAGTGATACCGAAATCTGGAATAAGCGTCCTGTTCTCAATAAACTTTTATCAGCCAATACTTTCCCTTTCTTCTCCATAAAAGGTTTGTATAAATTCAGGAGAAATAAAGTGCTCGAACTGTTAAGGCCCGCATTAAAGGTTGTAATTGCTGCGCCAAAAAGTACGCAAGCTGATAAACCCATTAAAATCGGCGGTAGTACGTCTTTAATAAGCAATGGAAATACCTGATTGGTATTGGTCAATACAGGATATAGGTGTACTGCAATTAAACCGGGGATATTAATCAACAATGGGCATAACAATTTCGCAAAACAAGTTAAAGCAATTCCCTTTTGGCCTTCTTCCAAACTCTTAGCAGCCAGTACCTGCTGAACAATGTATTGTTCCATTCCCCAATAGTACAAGTTCACAATCAGCATTCCGGTAAACAGGGTAGAAAAAGGAACAGCATCGTGGCTGTTGCCAATTGAATTTAAGTGCTCTTTTTTAGTAGAAAGTACTGTGGAGAGCCCGCTAAAGAAATCGCCATGACCTAAATAACGTAAGCCGTAATAAGGTAGTGCAATAATTAAGATCAACATGCCTGCGCTTAATACCGTATCGGAAATTGTAATCGCTTTAAAGCCACCTAAAATGGTGTAAACTGAACCGATCAATCCCATAATCCACACGAATATCCAAATGCTCTCCCAATAAGAAAGATGGAAACCTGAGAGATCGATCAGGTTACTAAAGGCAACTGCCCCTCCATACAGTACCGATGGAAGTAGATTGATGATATAACTAAAAAGAAAAACAACCGATACCAGGGTTTTGGTCTGTTTATCATAACGTTTCTCCAAAAAATCGGGAATAGTACGGATACCTGTTTTAAAATAAATGGGGATAAAGAATTCGGAAACAATGATCATGGCCAGGATAGAGGAGATCCCCCACCCTATAACCGACATGTTATTGATGTAAACCGATTCATTTTCGCCGATAAACTGATTAGCGCTGATGTTGCTGAAAAACAACGAAGCCCCAATAATAATAAAACCATTGGTTCTATTGGCAAAGAGAAAACCACTGATGGTTGATCGCTGTGTTTTCCGCGTTTTGAAATAAGAAATTGTTGCGGCAAGTGCCGTAAACAAAATAAAACTGATGATTGCCGTTGTGCCCACGCAATGGTATTAAAGTGAATTTCTTCTGATCAGTTTATTTTCCATTACACGTTTAACTGGTTTTAAACTTAATACAAACTCAGCGGCCAAACGGCCCATGTGTGCAAAATCTATCGAAAATGTAGTAATACCATCAAAAATGATTTCCTTAACGTTATCATCATTGTGCGAAAGGATGCCCAAGTCTTTACCTACTTTTAAACCTTTTACCTTGGTATCCTTCAACATTTCCCAAAGTTCGAGGTTATGTATGGTGAAATAAACTTTATCTGGTGCAATGCTTCCGGGTTCGTAACTGTTTTTAATTACACCATTTATTTTAAATTCCTTAATAAAACGTTTGAACGAAAGCAGTACTTCATTTGGTTCGGCAGAGGAAGGTTTAAAAAAGAAAACAAATTCGGAGAATTCTTTAATGCGGGGAGCCAGTTGTAAAAAAGCATTATAGGATGCTTTCTTAAATTCTTGAACGATGTAAGAATAATCGCCTTTAAGTTCTACATACCGATCTACAATGAGCAGTTTTTCTTTGGGTAACTGTTCCAATACTTCTTTTGCAGCATCACTTTCTATAGGCGCAATAACATATAAGCCATACTGCCCTTTGTTGCTGTTAATGATCGATTCGAAAACACTGAAATTATTGTGGTGGAAGTATACATCAACCTGGATGTTCTCGCCTAAATGATCTCGGAAATTCTGATAAAAGGTTTCCTGAAAAGTATCGAAAGCGTAAATCAGCAGACAAACTTTAAGGTGTTGTTCGGTATCATCAGTTGCTACAAAATAACCCATACGGTTTTTTGACTCTAAAATACCCCTACTAATTAACGCTTTATAGGCTTTACCTATAGTTTCTTTAGCAAAGCCTGTTTCTCTCATCATCTCGTTCACCGAAGGTAGAATATCTCCCTTGGCAATCAATTTGTGGTTTAAGCCATTAATGATTCCCTGTACAAGCTGTTCGTGTTTCGAGAAAGAATTTATGATGCTCAATTCCTTAATTTCATTGAACAGCTTTTTCTTATCCATGCAGCAATATTTGGTTTAATCGATTTACTGGGGGTTAATTTGGTCGAAATATATAAATTTAATAGCGATAATCTGTAAAATTTTATCGAAGCACCAGGTATTTATCGTCAGCAAACAGACAAAACCATCATTATGCACGAAATAATCTTAATGCTTGAGTAAATTTAGCTCTCGGACTTCGGAAGTTACCCTCGCCCTTTTTAATCATGATGCCAGATGTTATCATCTCGTCCTATTAATTTAGTAATCGAAGTGCTAAAAATGACCGGGGTAACAACAAGCATGTAACAACAGGTATAGGAAATTGTCTAAAACTTTAAACGATCTCAAAATGTTTAACTAATAAAAAAGAAAAGAACATGGGAATTTTAAAAACAGCAATTATTGGCGCTGCAGTTTATGCTGGCGTAAAATATATCACCAAGAAAGATCCAATTACCGGACAATCGATAGTAGATGAACTATTAGATAGAGCCCCAGAATGGGTAGAGAAAGCAAAAGGATACACTGAAGACCTGAAGACCAAGGCAAGCAATGCTGCTGAGGACTTAGCCAGATGAATACCAATTAAAAGAAAGGAACCTGAACAGGTTTATCTTTTTCTTTAATTGTAAAAACAAAAACGTCCCGATAATAAATTCAGGACGTTTTTTTGTTTTGGTGTCAGATGGTAACATCCGACACCACTATTACCACTATCGGATTAAAAAGCATCAAACCAAAGTTTGGTAGTTAATAAATCTGCGCCCTGGCTGCTTACCGCATTTTTATAATTCTGTCCGTTTAACGATTGTTCAGAACCTGGATAAATAAAACGTACCGGAATTTTGCCATTCAATACAGTATTAACAGATGCAGTTAATTGCGGATAATCTAACCTTCTCTGCTCTGTCCAGGCTTCTAAACCCTGACCAAACAAAGCGATCCATTTTTGCTCACCGATTGATTTTTTATAATTACCAGCATCATATTGTACCGCAGCCTGATTTAGATAATCATCAACAGCACTTCCACCTATACTGTATTGATCAAAGGATGCCCTGATGGCCTGCTTATAGAGGTCAGCTGCATTTTCTGTAGTAAAACCTCTTGCAGCGGCTTCTGCCCTATCAAAAAGCAATTCGGCATAACTAAAAATCACAGCAGGTGCTTTTGGTGCTAAAAAATAAGTTCCTGGTCTGGAAGAATTTGCCAAACCTATTGCACTGGCTTCTGAATTTGTTGAGCCATTCGGAATGCCTACATAGGTTTGAGGTGTAGCATTATCAGTTTTGCTTGCATAAACTGGTAATCTGGGATCATTTAGCGCAAAAAGTTTATCTACGATGGTTTTACTGATCCGGTAATCATTCCTGGTTTCGAATGATGCAGCCACTGGATTTTGCTGTGGCGAATCACTGTAGAGCAGTGTTGCATTCTCCGATTTGCTGTTAATATAAGTGCCACCTTCAGCCTGTACTTCATCAATTACCTGTTTGGCTTTAGCCGGCTCTTTATCTGCAATGCGTAAAGCGATGCGAAGGCGTAAAGAATTGGCAAACTTTTTCCATAAAGCAATATTACCGCTATAAATAACATCTCCACCTATAACTTTTCCTGAAGCTGGATCTAAAGTTGCCTGAGCAGTCTTTAAATCGTTAAGAATACCATAATAAACATCCTTTTGTTTATCGTAAACCGGCGTAACAAACTGTTTAATTTTTCCAGCCTGTGAATATGGTATATCCCCATAAGCGTCGGTAAGTAACAAAAATACCCACGACCTTAACACAAGTGCAACTCCTTTATAGTTTGGATTGCCTTGTGCATCGCCCAATTCGATAATTTTATTAAAGCCAGCAATACTTTGTGCGTAGCCAGTAGACCATAAAGCCGTAAAGCTACTGTTCGAAAAGATAAACCGATCTTCTTCTGTATATTGAACTTTAGCCCAATGTTGTGCAAAAAGCAAGCTCGAGTTCATATTATTGGTTACCCCCCAATACGTATCGGCTGTAGTTTTAGTGGTGCCCGTAAGTAAATAATCAGGTTGTGGAATTTCTGGAGCATTCGGATTAATATTTACCTCATCGAGCTCTTTATTGCAAGATGAAAATGCAATTGCCAGAATGGCCAGTATATATAGTTTTTTATTTTTCATGATGGTCAGATTAAAATTTAACATTCAGGTTGATACCGTAACTGCGTGTGCTCGGGTTAGAAAGACTTTCCAACCCCTGTCCGTTGCCAGTATTAAAGGCTACTTCCGGATCAATATCTACCGTATTGCGGTGAATAATCCAAAGGTTACGGCCAACAAGTGATACAGAAACCCCTTGCAAACTTAGCGGACGAATCCATTTTGCTGGCAAATTGTAACTAAGCTTAACTTCACGAAGCTTAACATAAGAGGCATCGAATATATTTGCTTCATCGATATTCCTGAACGATTTATAATATTGTTGGGCAGGTAACACTTTCTCATTGCGTTTACCATCAGCCGTTACACCATCAAAAATAATCCCGTCATCATAAACCGTTGCACCTGCCGGAGCAGCTCCGTTTACCCTTACGGTTCCATTTTCCTTTTTATTATCTGGATAATAGTAAGAAATACCTCCGTATTCTGCTGCTCTCCCTGGCAGTGTAGAGGCTAAAACTCCGGTATAAGTACCTGTTGCATAAGTACCGTTGTAAATAGAACCACCAATACTCGCATCAACCAATACACCTAAACTGATGCCTTTATACGTGAAGGTATTGTACACCCCGCCAATCCAATCTGGTGTATATTTTCCCAATACCTGCTTGGTTGGGTTTGTTGCTGGTGCACCTGTGGCATTTACAATAATATTTCCATTGCCATCCCTTAAAAATGCTGTTCCGAAAAGCGATCCATAAGGTTGTCCAACGGTAGCAATTACCTGCGCTGAATTGGTAGCGACAATGTAATTCGTTAATAATTTCTCCGCATCGAGTTCAATTACCCTACTCCTGTTTGCAGCGAAATTGAAATCAATATCCCAGGTAAACTGTTTTTTAATTGGCGTAATACCCAACTGTGCTTCTATGCCTTTGTTGTTGATTTTTCCAGCATTAAGCAGTTTTGAGCTAAATCCGGTACTTTGACTTACATCGGCTGCCAAAATCTGATTGTAACTATTGGTATTGTATGCACTTAAATCGAAACGTAACCTTTTGTTAAAGAAAACAGCCTCAACACCCAGTTCTGTTGAAGTGGTAGTTTCTGGTTTAAGGTTAGGATTAAGATCGATATTACTTGTGGTAAGTTGAGGGTTTGCGTTAAACGGCGCACTAAACGCATAAGTATTGATCAAACGATAAGGATCTGCATCTTTACCTACTTTAGACCAGCCTCCGCGTATTTTTAAATAGTTAAGGGCTTCGCTTTTAATATCGAACGCCTCGGTTGCTACAAAACTTCCATTAAATGATGGATAAAAATAAGACCTGTTCTGTGCAGGCAAGGTTGAAGACCAATCGTTACGGGCCGTGATGTTGGCAAACAGGTAATTTCTAAAGCCAATCTGACCAGATGCATAAACACTATAAGATTTTAACTTCGATAAATTATTAGAAGAAACCAATGGATCGCGGGAGTTTTTAAGGGTATAAAGTCCTGCAATGGCTAGCTTAGGTGCACTTTGATCATTCTGTTCTATATATTGCCTGCGAATGTTACCACCACCCAATAATTCGAGGCTAAAATCATCATTTAACTGTTTGTTAAAATTTAAGGTAGCGTCGGTATTGTTCTCATTTACTGTAAAAGCACTTTCCGTATACGACCCGAAAGGTGTTCCGTTTGTGCCATAAGCAATCCTCACTTTGCGCCTATCGTTATAATAGTCTGTTCCTGATCTGAAATTGAAATCAAGTCCATCAATTATTTTATAATTTAGTGCTAAACTTCCAATAATACGGTTACGGTTTTGCGATACGGTATTTTCGTAAGCTACCCAATAAGGATTGCTGTAATAGCTGTTGTTCCAGTTAAACGTTTTTCCATTTTCATCCAAATAATCTTTCAATTGGTTGATATCAACCTGACGGCCGAACCAGGTAAACTGTAACATGGTACTGGTTGATCTCGAACCGCCCGTTCCAGGCAAATTATCAGAATTAAGTTTGCTGTAATTTGCATTGGCAGTTAAGGTTAATTTCGGTGTTATTTTTAATGATGTATTCAGCACAAACGAGTTTTTGCCCTGACCAGAGTTAGGTACGATCCCCACCTGTTTCAGATTATTGTATGAAATCCGGTAATCGTATTTTTCACCGGCATCTGCAACCGATACCCCATTATTTAATGAATATCCGGTCTGGAAGAAATCGCGCACATTGTCGGGATGCGCCACAAATGGAACGGCTACTCCCTTCGAATAAAATTGCGGAATTAATCTACCATCCAATTTAGGCCCCCAGCTTTCATCTACTCCATCGTTAATGCCTTTACCTGCACCATCTACATAGCTAAATTTGCCTTCCGACCCCTGACCGAAGGCATTTTGATACACAGGCAGCGTAAGCAAAGTTTCTAAAACCGCGTTTGAGTTGATGGCAATGCCTAATCCTTTTTTCGATTTACCTGTTTTGGTTTTAATGAGGATAACCCCTGCTGCAGCCCTCGAACCGTATAGTGCAGCGGCATTTGGTCCTTTTAACACACTCATCGATTCTATATCTTCGGGATTAATATCCGAAATGGTATTGGCATAATCTCTCGCCCCTGCCGAATTTAACTGAGAATTATCTACCGGAATCCCGTCAACCACAAATAATGGCTGGTTATTTCCGGCAATAGATGTTTCCCCCCTGATGACCACACGCGAAGAACCCATGCTCCCCTGGCTATTGGTTACCCTAACACCGGCTATTTTTCCGGCCAGTGCATTTACGAGGTTGGATTCTTTAGCTTCGGCTAAATCCTGTCCTTTTAATTCCTGAACAGCATAACCAAGCGATTTCTTCTGTCTTGAAATACCCAATGCCGTAACCACCACCTCATCAAGCGCATTATCGCTTGACTGAAGAATGATCGAAATGGGGCCAGCATTTTTATTGATCTGTATTTCCTGGCTCTTAAAACCGATATAAGAAAATACCAAGGTGCCCTTATCTGGTGCATGAATAGAAAAAGCTCCTTTTGCATCAGAAATGGTGGCTTGTTTGGTTTCTTTTATTAAAACGGAAACACCAGGGAGTGTTTCACCATCTGCCGATTTCACCGTTCCGGTAACCGTTACATCCTGAGCAGAAAGCTTTTGCGCCAGGAACAGCAGCAAGATAAACGTTATTGATTTTAAATTTTTAAACATATTGTGTAGTTAATTAGTTAAAAAGGGATAATATTTTTGGGCAAAACAATTCCACTACGACTAAAACGTATTTGTTTTTAAAAATAAAAAGGAATGGTTAGCCTAAAGAAGCCTGTTAAAATGGAGCGGTTTTAACAGGGCATACGCATTCGGAAGTATGCATTAAAGTTTGTATTAATGGCTTTTAGCTCGTCTGTTTTTTTCATTTGAATAATTTTCTTTAACCATATTTACTTTTCAAGCATGCGTCGGGGCAAAAAAAAAGCACCCCATAAATCAGAAGTGCTCCATATATTCTTATAAGGATAACGCAAACAACTGACTTAACTACCCCAGATTCATCTGAGATGGAATTAGCACCATTTCTAAAAATTAGATGGTTGCTAAGGCTTCACAGGGCCATTCCCTCCGCCTTTCTTGATAAGTATTTTAAAATAACTGCTGCAAAGGTATAACTTATTCCATTTATCCTATAGTTTTTATAGATTTTTATTGAAATATTTTTTCTTTGCCAATAACATCCATATCTTTGTCTACCAATTTAGTCGTCAATACACATCCCAATGAAACTAAAATCCCTTTTAACAGCCATATTGGCCATATCAACAACTTTTATCTATGCTCAGGAACATCCTGTCTTCGCCAATAAGCAAGCAGCAAAGGTTCAAGAGAAAAAACAAAAAACCTTTGTCGCCCTCGGTAGCTGGCGTGGAATAGCTAAGGTAAAGGAAGGATTAGAGATCCCTTTTAACTTCGAAATCAGCGAAAAAAGTGGTCAGCAGAAATTATATTTCCGTAATGCTGAAGAAAGTTTCGAAGGTGGTCTTGTAAAACAAACAGCCGATTCGCTTTTCGTAAAACTGGATCAGTTTGATAATGAACTTGCATTTGCGATAGATGGTGACCAATTAACAGGTACATTAAGGAAACAAGATAAAGCGGGCAAACCTTTGGTAATTATTGCCGAACGAAAAAATTACCGCTTTAAAACGGCAGACAAACCTGCAACTGCTGATTATTCTGGCACTTATGATGTAGTTTTTAAATCGCCAAATGGTAAGGAAGAAAAGACAGTAGGTTTATTTAAGCAAACTGGTAACAAACTTACTGGCACTTTTCTACGTGTAACGGGCGATTCGCGTTATCTGGAAGGTGTAGTAGAAGGAAATGAATTTCAACTTTCGAGCTTTATTGGCTCCTCTCCTTCCTATTACAAAGGAACTTTCCAGACTGATGGCTCTTTAACGGGCGAAATTTTAGGTGCAAGGGGAAGCCAGCCTTTTACCGGAACTAAAAATAAAGATGCTGCCCTGCCTGATCCTTATAAACTTACCTACCTGAAAAAAGGATACAAAACGCTTGATTTTAGCTTTCCTGATATAAACGGCAAAAAGATTTCGTTAAAGGATGAAAAATATAAAAACAAGGTGGTGATTTTAACCATAACCGGAAGCTGGTGCCCAAATTGTGTTGATGAAGCTACTTTTATTGCGCCCTGGTACAAAGAAAACAAGAAACGTGGTGTAGAAATTATTGCTTTGCATTACGAGCGCTCAACCGAACCCGAATATGCAAAAAAGGTGATTACACGTTTCCGCGAACGTTTTGGAATAGATTACGATCAGGTTATTGCAGGTACAGCCGATAAACAGGTTGTATCTGAATCGTTGCCTGCACTCGATTCTTTTTTATCTTTTCCAACCACAATAATCATAGATAAACAGGGCAATGTGGCACAGATCCATACTGGTTTTAATGGCCCGGCCACTGGCAAATTTTATGATGAATTTGTGAAAGAATTTAATACAGAGATTGATACCTTGCTGAAGAAATAGTTTTTCTTGTTGGTTATTCTTAAGCTAATCGTCACCCTGAATTCATTTCAGGGTTCTGTATCAAAAAACCTCAAAAAGATGTGTCCACACAACAGGACTCTTCGGTCGGGGAAGCAATCTTAATGTTAAAGCGTAGGTCGGTGAGACACCGACCAATAGAATAAAAAACTTTAATAGTAGCACAAGCAAGCCGCTCCAAATAATAATGCAGGTATAGTTTTTGTAAAGCAGGTGCAGTGCTTTTTTGTTTGGGCAGTCCTTCTTTCCGCTTCTATCTTTTTGTGAATGAATTATATAAACAATTGGTCTTGCAACAAAAAGGATAGCCGCTGCAATATGGTTTATTTAACAAAGGTCTGTTCATTAAAACCACAAATATTCCTCGAAAGGAGATTTTTGCCCTTATTTTTTTGCAATGTCAGAGTTACTAGCCCCGGGCGTAGCGGCATCCCCAAAGCGCAGCGAAGGGATACAGCGAAGCACGGGAACAAACTTTAATAGTAGCACAGGCAAGCCGCTCCAAATAATAAATATAATGCATAATGTATCGTTTTTGTAAAGCAGGTGCAGTGCTTTTCGGTTTGGGCAGTCCTTCTTTCCGCTTCTATCTTTTTGTGAATGAATTATATAAACAATTAGTCCTGCAACAAAAAGGATAGCCGCTGCAATAAGGTTTATTTAACAAAGGTCTGTTCATTAAAACCACAAATATTCCTCGAAAGGAGATTTTTGCCCTTATTTTTTTGCAATGTCAGAGTTACTAGCCCCGGGCGTAGCGGCATCCCCAAAGCGCAGCAAAGGGATACAGCGAAGCACGGGAACAAACTTTAATCGTAGCACAAGCAAGCCGCTCCAAATAATAAATATAATGCATAATGTATCGTTTTTGTAAAGCAGGTGCAGTGCTTTTCGGTTTGGGCAGTCCTTATCAGTCGGTGTCTCACCGACCGAAATATATTCCAGGCAATAAATTTACGCATTGGTCGGTGAGACACCGATTAATAGAACTTCTGCGATTTCTGTGTTTCCGTGGCGAAAACTAAGCTACTGAATAGTCTTCAAAACAAATTCTATTATCGTTTTCTTTGGAACCACTACCGTGGTTGTTCTGCTAAATCTGGCAATGTTAATCCCATAAAAACGACCTTGCCAATCGAAAACAGGTGAACCGCTGGCATTGGCTTTAATGGCCGCATCGTGTGTAAAAACAGCATTGAAACCATCTCTCCGCTCCGACTTTCCACCTTCAAATTTCTCTGCCGGATGATTAGTAACCGATTGCCCCCGCCCCTCCAGTTTAAAAGTTTTCTTCATTTTTCCGGCAGCATTTTCCCATTCAAAAGTAACGTCGTCATCTGCCCAATACTTCAGCATTTCTGGGGCAAATTCACTTGCCTTTTCAATAGTTCTTCCATTAATACTAATCAATTCATCGCCAACTTTAATACCCGCTTTTTCTGCCGGACTTCCTTCTTTAATTAACGAGAACTGAACAGGGCTGGAATTGTATACCACCATTGCTCCCAAATAAGGTTGACTGTTAATTTTCGGCAAGTTAAATAGCGTACTGCCTAAAATACTGCGCATCACTTTGCCAGCAGGATCAATGCTATAAAGAAGTTTACCCATTTCTATTTTAACGCTGTCGCTATCAGAAATATTTAAATCAATCCCACCGGTTATTTGCTGTTCAAGTTCAAATAAAACCAGGTCGCTTTCCTGATTTTTTCCAATTAACTTAATTGGCACTGCAAATCCATTAATATCACATTGTGCTTGTTCGCCAACCATAGTGTTTTTACTCAATAGAAACTGTTTTTTAGCTCCATTTGCGATGTTAACATTCAACAAAGTGGCGTAAATATCCTGGGTTTTTCCTTTTACCCTACTTTTAATGGAAAAGCAGCTGTTTTTAATCGTTGGTATATTAAAATCAGGGTGTAAAGCCTTTTGTTTGCTTTCTTTTTGCAATAGTAAAGACAAGGGATCTGTTTTCACACTATCTTGTTTTTCAGGAAAAGCCGTATAAAGCATTTCACTGTTCAAGGCTGTCCAATAACGGCGGTAAAGGTCGACTGGAATTTCGAAATTCATTTCCTCTGAAACATCAATGGCACTGTGCAACCCGATTACACGGCCATAATAATCGAATAACGGGCCACCAGAATCGCCAGGTTCCATTTTGCAGGTGGAGCGGATAAAACCATATTCATTTTTCACTTCTGCAATATTTCCTAATCTTAGGGTTGGCAGGTTTTGATTTAAACTTTCTGGATAAGAAATGCTGATACAAGGTTCGTTTTTAAGTAAACTTGCCGAATAACCCATCTCTGCAAATGGATAGATGCCTTTATCGGTAATTTTCATCATGCCTACATCTGGAATGCCAGGCGTATCTTTATTTTCTATTTTACCCAGAGCCATCGCAATGCATTCGCGGCCATCAGGGAAAAAAACCTTATAATTTTTACCTGGCAAAATGGTATGTGCAGCAGTTAAGATGTAACCATCGGCACTCACTACTACGCCACTAAACTGTGCACTTGTTCTTTGGTTCTGCTGTACGTCGAAACCCCACATCCGTACACTTGCAGGGTATGCTTTTTTAATTGCTCCGGCGATGGTTTTCTGAAATTTAGCCACCTGCTTTAGCTGTGCAGCAGCATTCAGGTTAAACAGTATCACTAAGGCTACTGTTAATGCCTTTATAGAATTATTCATTATTATTTATGATTTTTTGCCAGCTTAATCCGCTCAGAAATTTCCTGGAGCGCCGCGGCATCAGTTCCGGTGAACCCGGTTAGTTTAAATACAATATTGCCTGCTTTATCGATAACGAATTTTGCAGGGATAGCACTCACGCCATAATCTTCAACCGCAGCATTACGCCCAGCTTCATCTTTCAGATCCATTAAAACCTGGAAATTAAAACCCGATTGTGCGATGTATTTTTTCACATCTTCAACTGGTGTTTTGGTGGTTTCCCAGGTATGGATAAATAAGAACTTTACAGAAGCATCATTTTTATAGGTATTAACGGCAAGTTGCATCGCTGGAAAAGATTTTTTGCAGGGCACGCACCATGTCGACCAGAAATCTAACACCACAATCTTTCCTTTTAGATCCTTGAGCGATACTACATTTCCGTCGAGATCTTTTAAGGTAAAATTGGGTGCAGGCACTGTGATCATTTCTGATAAAAGCCTATTCTGTAAGGAATCAGCTTTGTTTACAGCAGTTTGTGCCGATACAGAAATACACGCGAACAGACACAGAGACGCCAAGAGACAAAGCCTTGAAAAAGGTTTCATATTTTAAGTTAAAGGGTTAAAAAACGGCAAGGCCATTTTACCGGCCATGCCGAGCGCATAGGTAGCTTAAATGAGTATTTCTAATATCTTTTCTTTAGGTGGGTAACATTTGGTTTCATCACATACCTGATAATATAAACCACATTTGATTTTAGTACCGGCTTTTGCCTTGCGATAATCGACCATTATCCTAAAGTTTGCCTTTCCTTCAAAAATAAACATGCCCTCGTTGCCCGGATAAGGAATAGCTGCTGTTGTTTTCCATTCTTGATCGGCCACTGCACCTTCAGGGAGTTCCAATCTAGTTTCGGTAACCACAAAGGGATTATCTTTAGATACATAAGCATAAATATGCCAGCCTTTTAAAATTTTGGCTTCAATAAGCAAACTGTCTTTTTTATTACCATTACCAGGAATAAATCTTGCAGAAACGGCTACAGGATCGGCTGTGGTAGGTTCACCACCTATAATGGCTTTTGGTAATTGATAGCTTTGCTGTTGGCCTACAGGAACATTTTTCCCATAGGTATTCACCATGAATTTAAAGCCACCAGACTCCGTATAAAATAAATTGTTGCGGTTTTGGTTAAGCCATTTTCTCCAATCGGCAGCTTTACTGAATTTCTCTGTAGTATAACGTTCCAACAAACGTTGTGCTATTTCAACATCCTTATTAGTTTCTAAAAGACTCACACATTTATCTAAAAGGGCAACTTTACGGTTAGAAATGCCTAGTTTTTGTGCATCACGATCTAACTGAAGGGTATACACGCCGGAAGGATAAAAATACTCATAATTTTGACGGTAATACTTGTGATAAAGACTAATATTAGTACCATAAACAGCAAATAAGCTATCTCCAGCATAACCTTTTACATAGTCCTCAAAAGATTGGGTATCGTTGGTTACCGGCATTTTCAAAAACATTTCGTTGCCATGGCCAATATCTTCGCCTTTTGCTTTTTTATCCTTTAATTCCTGTTGCATTTTCAGCATGCGAAGATTACCTTCCCGCCTCGAAGCAATAGCCTGATTATAAAGATCTTTGCTTAACCGATAGATCAGCTCATCTATGCCGCTACGGGTTTCGATCTGCACTTTTTTAACAATAGCCGGAAGGTGATCGAATTTCTTGATGTAACAGATCGTGTTTACAAAAACATCTTTGGCCTCGTCTGTCATATAATCAGGGGAGCCTGCAAAACCCCACATAAAGTAATTTCCCTGGCGGCCTAGTGCTACTGCCTCGGCATTTTTTAGGCAAACACCACCTGAAATAGATTCAGCATCGGGCGAATCGTTAAATCCTTCGCCATGCGAAACCATGCCGATTAGATAAGGCTCTTTAGAAGAAAAACCCTGTTTTACCACCTGCCACCTATCCATTTGCCTTGGTGTTTCTATACCTTGGTGTCCGTTAAAAAAAGAACCTGGAGTTGGTTTTTTCACCATACTTAGTTTTACGGCATTTGGCGTATTAAAAATGGGATGGTCGGTTTTGATGTTCAAGGCTTCATCATCCAAACACTGACAATACCAATCGAATTTTAAACCTAAAGGCAAACCTACATTTGGCGCCATAGCATGCATTAAAACCATTGGACGACTAAAGTCTGCCGGTAGCACCACTGGACCGGCATCCATCAGCGTTACATCTACCCCGTCAGACATTTCCACCTTGTAATCGGCAACATCCACTACCTTAACTACGGTAAAACGCTGTTCCAAAAAGGCTTTAAAATCTGCCATTCTGGTTTTGTATATTTTTTCGACCACATTTGGCGTAGTTGAATAATACACTACATTTTTGGGCATTGCTTTATCGGGGTTATACCCAACATACAAAACCTTTAAGGCAATTTTCTCCCGATATTTCGCAGTCCCAAAAGTGAGCAGCGAAACCAGCATCAGGCATGCCGTTAGCATCTTTTTCATCGTCTATATTTTATCAACCTGTAACTAATTGAATATTTCAGCAAGCTTTTTATTCAAAGGTTCGCCGCGCAAACCATTGCCAATAATTTTGCCCTGCGCATCTACCAGAAAACTTGCGGGTACGGCACGTACGCCATATAGACGGCCCACTTCGTTGTTCCATCCTTTCAGATCAGAAACATGAATCCAGTCTAAACCATCTTTTTCAATCGCTTCTAACCAGCGTTCTTTTACATTATCCAACGAAACTGAAATAATTTCGAAGCCTTTATCTTTGTAAGTTTGATATTGCTTTACCAGGTTCGGATTTTCGGCCCTGCATGGTCCACACCAGCTTGCCCAAAACTCAACCAGCACCACTTTTCCTTTTAAACTGGCTAACGTAACTGGTTTGCCTACCACATTGTTCTGCGTAAAAAGCGGCGCCACGTTTCCAACAGCAGTAATACCACTTGCGGCAATGCGCTGTGCCAGTTCTTTGCCCATATCGGTTTCGCGGTAAACTTTGCTCAAGGCATTAAAAAGTGGTTCAACCTTCGCTACATCAACCTTACTTCCGGCAGCTTCTGAAAGTGCCACCAAAGCGAAGTATGAAGTTGGGTGTTCTTTAGCAAATTGAAACTGTTTGTCGGTTCTGTTCTGGATATTTTTTCTGAAGCGCAGATCTACTGCTTTCATATAAGCTGTATCTTTTTTTTGTTCTGGTGTACCGCTGTTAAAATCTATATTTACAGCTTTAGTAAGTGCCATAATGGTACCGCCAATGGCTTTATTATAAGCATCATACTCCTGGTAAACCTTCGAGCCGGCAAATACAGCGTTTTCTAAAGAATCTTTAGAAGTAATGCTTACCTGCTCTTTGCCAAAATAAAAGTAAATCACATCGCCGGTATAAACCGCCTTACCTTTACCGTCACCAGTATGATCGAGTGCCATACGGGCGTAGGCATTTCCAGAAATATGCCCGGTAAATTTAAAACTTCCGTTAACTAAGGCTACAGAATCCTCGTGGCTTACACCATTGTCCATGTAATCGACATAAACCTTGGCAGGACTGCCCAATGTGCCTATCTTACCTGTCAAACTAAAATTTGGCGTTTGTGCCCAGCTTAAAACTGGTAACAAAAAGGCCAATACTGTTAATTTTATTATTTTCATGTGTATGTTTCTTTATAATTTAAATATTTCCATGCCTAAGGTTTTGAAGGCTTAAGCATGGAACAGGGTTATTTTCTGATTGCGATATCAACCGGGGCGCCGGGAATGCCTTCGATCTTGTTAATGAGTACACCATTCATTCCGGTAGCTATATTTAGAAAAGAAACGGTCTCTTCCGTTCCTACCATCAGCGTTTCTTCATCGTCGCTAAGTTTTAGCATCGTAACCGATTTACCACTAAAGCTAGTTGCCAGTTCTCTGAGTTCTTCATTTACAGGATTATACCGATAAACTTTACTACCATTGGCAATATAGATTACCCCATTTTTAGCACCACTCCATTTTGTATTTTCGTTAATCAACTCCTGACGTACAAAAAGACGTTTATGTTGGGGGGTAAAGGTAAACGGCCCATTAAACTGAACATTGAACTTTAATTCATAAATCTTCCCATCGGTTCCCTTACAATAGGCAAAACAATCTGCGTTATTAAGTTGCTCCAAATGAATAAGATCCATCCCAACATTTAAAGGATCGAAGGCATTTGTTGTGGTAACCGAGTATTGGGTACCAAAGTAAACAGGTGCGCCATAAAGATTGATCCTGACAAATTGCTTTCTGTTTTTGTCGAAACCAATAAAATATGTAGCCGATTGCGTAAAACTCATTACAAAAGATGGGGCCAATTCGTAATCACCATCAGCAGGTAAGCCAAACATTCCATAAGTAGCCGCCTGATCCCATGTGCTCGTTGTTCCACCGTAAAATTTACCATTTACAATGCCCATCATTACGCCTTGAGGATGCGAGACCAATGAACCAACCTCAAGATTATCTGGTTGTGTAAAGAAGTTATCCTTAAGTGTATTCGGGTATTTTGGATCTTCCTGCATGGTATTGGGCTCCAGCCTGATTCCGCCATTCCGGGTAATAATCCAATATCCCAACAATGTACCCCCTGTAAATGCATTCCTAAGCAGGAATAAATTTTTCGGGTTAACAGGTAAATCTTTCCCTTGCATTGCCCTGTATAAACGGGCCTTTACACTCCCATCTGGTTTGACAAATGAGAACTGTGTTATTCCATTTTCGACACTCAATACCGTTGTACCGCTGGCAAATTCGGTTCCGCCGTCGATGTAAAATTTGTGGAAATATTTCATTCCATTTGCTTTATTTAAAACCGTAAGGCGGGCAGCGTATCTTTTAGCCTGCAAACCGAATATGATCCTCAAAGCTGGTCCGGTATACAGCACGTCATTCCCTTCCATTACACTGATTTTCCATTGAAGCTCTACATTGGCCGCATCGGCACCTTCTATTTTGGGTTTGATGATCAAACTATCACCTACACTTGCCGTGTAAACAGAATCGAGGTTAACCAGTTTAGGTTCGATAGGCATATCGATATCGTAATTGCCCAGGTCTTTATGACATGCGGCAAGAGAAATCACACCAATTATCAATAAGATTAATTTTTTAATATTCATGGCTTTACATTTAAATAACCTCATTACCGTTTTCATCTATAAAATAATATTTGCCATTCTGCATGTTCTTTCTCAACAATGTTTTTTTGGCCGGATTTTGTTTATTGTAGAAATAATAACTATTAGTATTTCCCGCAGTTACCTCTTCAATTACATAGCCCTTTGCTTCATTTTTAGTTACCCAATTAAACGGATTATTTAGCATGGTGGTCAATAATCCTACATAATAAAGGTTTTTTGGTGCGTCAAGTCCATCGGTCGTGAGGGAGGTTTGCCCGGTTACCAGAATAAACAATTCGTGTTTGGTTCTCGAATAAGGAGGAAGTGGCCAGCTATCCCACCAACCTGGTTTTTCCAGTTTAGAAGAGAACACTACCTTTGCCCGGATCAGATAGGGATTTTCGATACCCAGATCTGGTGTAGCGGTTAACTTGATAAGTATGGAAACCGATCTGTTTTCAAGTTCCTTATCCTTATTATAAATCACCACAGGAATGTATCCTAATCCTTTATTCGGAAGGATTGAGTACTGAGTTTTCAAAGCTTCGTAATGAACTCCGGGAGTGGCCGTAGAAGAATCGGCATCTACCCGCGCACTAAATTTCCGCTCTGCATCTGTTCTGATTCCGGATAAACGTACCGGTAGCCATACGGTATCCTGAGCCAGTGTAGGATTATAGGCAAAGGTTCTTACTATACTGTCTTTATCTCCATTATAAATGTCGAAATAAACATTAGCACTGTGATCAAAACGCATCTCTTCTGCTTTCTTGCAAGAAACAAGGCAAATGATTGCGAATATTAATATATATATTTTCATAATTTGCTATTAATAGAATTTCAAATTGTTTTATCTGCCACCGTAAACAATCTCGTCGTTAGGAAGTGGAAGCACGAAAATGTTATCGGAAGCAGGAATGGTTACACCGGTTTGCCCCATTATGCCTCTATTAAGCCGTTTATACATATAGAACAACTGGCCTTCAGCTAACCATTCTTTACGGGCATCCTTAAGCAGTTCTTTTAATAAATCTTCTTCGTTGTTTATAGTTAAAGGGTCGCCTATTTGCCTCGCCTCACGAACCTGTGTAAGGTAATTAACTGCGATCGAGGGATTGTTTGCATATGAGCATTCGGCAGCGATGTAATACATCTCGCTGAGCCTGATTGCAGGAGCCATCAGGTAATGCAGATTTGCACCTGTCTCAGCACTTAAGGGGTTTCTGCGGTATTTAACGATGTCGTAAGATCTTGACGATTGGCTGGAAGTTGCAGATAACCAGTATTTATAACGAGAATCACTTGCTCCGGCCGTTGCCTTCTCATAAATATAATCTGCGGCATCCTCAATCAAGTAAAAACCCCTTGTGCCACTTTGAAACCAATTATCTTTTATTTCTTTTGCAGCACCTGGTATATACCATCCAAAAACGAGTTCCTTATAAAGGATGCGATCTTTTTTCGAATCTTCGAATGCCTCAAAATCACTTTTTGCCGTCCATGGGAATTTTTTCGAGTCGATAACCTCCTTAGCATTAAGTAAGGCCTTAACCTTATCATTTTTATAGAGGTAAACCCGGGCAAGCGTTCCGCATACTGCATAATAATTTAAACGATGCCTTCTGTTCTGCAAGAAAAGACTTGGATTTTTCTCTTCTGTATTTTTCAGCGTATCGGTTACTAAGGGATAATTCACAATATAATTGGCACTCCGAATCGGATCTACAACTAATAATTGTTTCGACTCTTCCAAATCTTTGATGATCAAATCAATGGTTTCCGATACGTTTGAAACCGGAGTAATCTCCTTCGTGTATTTGTTAGCATATGGAATTCCTTTTGCTGAGGGGTTTCTCAAATAAGAAGGTGCAAAAAGACGCAACAGATCGAAATGCAGATATGCTCTTAATGCAAGTGCCTCTCCTTTGATAATGGAATAATTGGAGCCGCTAAAAATGTTCTTTTTTGCATCTACATTTTCGAGGATCAGGTTACAGTTAACAATTGCATTGTATAAACCAGCCCATATTCTATCCTTACGCTTGATAAATTCGCCATGTTTATAATTGTACAATGAGGTCTGTCTGTAATCCTGTCCGTCATCACGCATCGAAAAATTTTGGGCAAGTACCTCTGTTGTTCCAAATGTGAGTTCTTTGCCATACAGATCCGATTCTGTACTGCGGTTATATACGCCATTTATGGCTTCCATAAAGCCACTTTCTGTACTGAATAAAATTGGAGCAGCAATTTCTGATTCTGGCTCAACTTCCAGCCATTTCTTGCAGGAACTCAATAATCCTGTTATCAGGATGAGGCATATTAACAATCTAATTTTCATGTTTTTATATTTTAAATCTGTTCATTAATAGCTTAAAAAGCTGCTCTAACAGAAAAGGTTAAACTCCTGGTAAACGGATAATTAATGCCTCTTTCTTCTTTTACTGATGACCAACGCACTACATCATTGGCCGTAATCTGAAACATGAGGCTCGACATCGATAATTTAGATGCGATTTTTTTATTCATATCATAAGAAAGGTTTACCGATTGAAGGTTGATCAGATTATCTGGCTGTATAAATCTCGAACTTACATCCGTCTCGCCATTATCTGCTATATTTTTATAGAAAGAGAGGTCGCCAGACTGTTTCCACTTTTCTTCGAATACACGCTTATCAACGTTATATCTTGGATCAGCATTTTCAACACGCTCTACCAGTGTCAGGTTATATTTGTCGCCTCCAAAAAAAGTTTGAAACTGTACGTACAAGCTAAATCTTTTATAGTTAACCGTTCCACCAAAGTAGCCGCTCACTTTAGGATTAGGATCGCCAATTACCACATAATCTCTCTTATCGTAGTCGTATGTAAGTGTACCGTCCTTTTTGAGGTATAATTCACGTCCGTTTTCAGGATCGATGCCTAATGAACGTACACCATAAATGGCATTGAAAGGTTGCCCTTCGCTAAACCTAAGTAAGGGAATGCCCCTGTAACCACCATCTCCTGGTTTTACCGACTGCAGTTCGTCTGCCCTGTCATTGTATTTTTTTAAAGCATTGGAGATTCTCACCACTTTGTTTTTATTGGAAACCATGCTTGCATTCAGGTTTACCGACCAGTCTTTGCTTCTTACTGCATCTATGGTTAGCCCCAGCTCAGCGCCTTTGTTCTCCATGTCACCAAGGTTTTCCTTATAAGACAGAAATCCTGTTGATGGCGGTAATGTAATATCAGCCAAAATATCTTTGGTAAACTTCTTATATACCCTGGGCGTAATCATTACACGATCTTTAAACAACCCGATATCGATACCAATATCCGTCATCCTCGTTTTTTGCCACCCCAAATTTTCATTCCCATAACTGTTTACATTGGCACCAATACCCGATGAATACCAGTTTCCTGTATTATATTTATAAATGGTTTTTGATAGGTAAGGATCGAATTCTACCGAACCGGTGAGACCCGTTGAGGCTTTTATTCTAAGTTGGCTAATTACAGGATTACCCTGCAGAAATTCCTCCTGGTGTACATTCCATCCTAATCCGAACGACCAAAAAGGAGCCAGTTTATTGTTTACGCCGAATTTTGAAGATCCATCAATACGCACGGTTCCATCCATAAGGTAGCGGTTTTTATAGGAGTAGTTCATCGTAAAGAAAGAACCAAAAAGTCGTGCTTTTTCGAGCCTGCTTTGCGGTTTTCCATCTTCAGCATAACCCTTGGCAAATCCTATGCTCGTAAAACGATCATTAGCAAATCCGATAGCGGTAAATTCTTTTTGATCGCGCAGTTCTGTACGGGCATTTACCCCCACTAAAGCGTTAAAATAACTGCCACCAATCTGCTTTAGCCAAGTTAACCTGATGTTACTATCCCAATAGGTTTCTTTCATTTCCCTATTCGTGTATTCTCCCTTTTCATCTATTTTATCTGTTGTATACAGGTAATACTTATTTGCCAGCGGAGAAGTGAATACGTCATCAGAATTCGATTTGCTGGTTAAACTCATTTGTGCCCTTAACCGAAGGTTATTCGCCACCTCTACATCAGCAGAAAGGTTATCAATAATTTCGGTGTATTTCGATTTATTGAAACTGCTTAAGCCGGCGTCAAACAGCGGATTAAAAACATATTCTTTCGATCGATCTTGTTTTTCATATACATCAGAAATCCTCATTGTCATGCCATTAGCATCTTGCAATGGGTAATAAGGATTCATGCGGACATAATTAGAAAAATCGCCATATGGAGATTCGGTGGCGCCCATTTGTGTTATGGACAATTCATTT
Source organism: Pedobacter sp. R-06 (assembly GCF_049913135.1). NCBI lineage: Bacteria > Pseudomonadati > Bacteroidota > Sphingobacteriia > Sphingobacteriales > Sphingobacteriaceae > Pedobacter > Pedobacter sp. R-06. Next base: position 2,868,488 of record NZ_CP183977.1, read on the forward strand.
CTGAACTGAATTTTCTTTACATTATACTGAAAACTCATTCCTCCTGAATATTGGTCCCTTTCCGACCCTTTCATTGCTCCTGGTCTGGTTTGGTAACGAAGATTTACATTATAACGAAATGCTTGTGAACCTCCATCTAAATTTACAGCATGCTTATGCCCAAAGGTATTACGCAGGGGTTGCGATAGCCAATAACTGTTAACACCACCCACAACATTGGCTTTTTTATGGTAATAGATTTCATCGAGCTGATCTTGAGACACCTGTTGTTTCGAGGAATTGTATAAGCCTGCCAACACTTCATAATCTAGTTTTTCAGCTGCATTTAACACCTGGTAATCAGTTAAATCTGCAGCAGTAAGATTCAATTCATAATTGTATTCTATCCTTAATTTGCCCTCTAAGGGTGTTTTAGTTGTAATCACAATTACACCATTGGCCGCGCGCGAACCATAAATTGCCGTTGCAGCCGCATCTTTTAATGAGGTTACCGATGCGATTCTATTCACATCCAGATCAAATACTTTCTCCACGCTCACTTCATAACCGTCAAGCATAAAAACAGGCGTATTCGCTCTGCCCTGAATATCATCCCTTCTCAACACCTGCCCATCACCGCTTGGCAGCGCTGAAGCTCCTCTAACATTGATAGAAGGAATTCGGTTGGGATTGGAGCCGGCAAGATTATTATCTATCAGTTTAAAGGAAGGATCGAACGTACCGATACTTTGAAGCAAATTCTGTGGATTTACCCTTCTCAGCTGATCGCCGGATATCGTAATTGCATTACCGGTATAGTTATCTTTTTTAATCGTTTGATAACCTGTAACTACTACATCGTTCATTTGGGTCATCTTGGGGGTGAGCTTAACGTTTAACGTTTTAGTACCTGTAACCTTAATTTCGAACAAGTCGTATCCCACATAACTAAAAACTAAAATGCTTCCGTCATCAACATTGACTTTGAATTCGCCTTTTTCGTTGGTAATGCCTACACTCGCGCCGTTTTTAACTGAGATATTTACCCCTGGAATGGTTTCTCCTGTAGCTTTATCAGCCACAACACCTTTTATTTCCACTTTGGCGTTAATACTTGTCGTTGGTGCCGGTAAATCCGGTTTACCGCTAATTACAACCGTTTTGTTAACAATGTTAAAACTGAGGTTCTGATCTTTTAACGCAGTATTCAACGCATCAGTTAAAAAAGTATTCATTAGTTCTATAGTTATTTCAGGTTTATCCTGCAACAACTGACCTTTATAAAAGAAAAAATAGCCTGTTTGCTTTTTGATCTCCTTAAAAAGCTGTTTAAGCGAAGTTTTTCTTCGAGAGAGCGTTACCGTTTGCGAAAAGGTGGCTGCCGATACATGTAAGGCACCAACCAGTAGTAAAATCGTAGTCAATTTCATGACCAATAAAAATTTAATCTTTACCCTCCGCATGTCGCACACGGGGTTGTAAAGGGTAGTTAATTTCATACCTTTGTAATGAATGAGGTTAAAAAATAGCAGCTGGGTTTCGAAGCAAGCTGCTTGTCCAAATTTCTACCGGAAGCGTTATCGCGCTTTCGGTTTTTTTTAAAGGTAGGATGCTAAATTTCTGGTAGTTTTTTCATCATAAAGTTTAGTTAGTTCGTGAATTGGTTGGTTGATTGTTCGGCTGTTTAAAGAAAAGCCATTCTTGTTTAATTTCTAGTTACGGTAAGCACCTTGCCTTTTGCATCAATATGAACGTGGTTAAGTTCTAATATTTTAAATACCTCTGCCAGGTTGCTATTTCTCGGAATTTCGCCTACGTATTTTTCTGTTGAAATTTTGCCCTGATAAACTACATCCACATCATACCAGCGCGAAATTTGCCGCATAATGGTCTGGAGATCATCATTATCGAAAGAGAAAATATTATTCTTCCAGGCCATCTCTTTATCAACATCAATTTCCTGATCAACAATTAATTTTGCCGTGTTTACATTTAGCTTCGATTGTTCTCCCGGGTGCAGGTTTACACTACCAGCAGCATTGCTCACTTTTACGGCACCTTCTAAAAGCGTGGTTTTAACAGCCGCTTCATCATTATAGGCATTAATATTAAAATGAGTACCCAAAACTTCTACCATTTGCGCATCTGTTTTTACCCTAAAAGGGCGCGTATGGTCTTTCGAAACTTCAAAGTAGGCTTCTCCATTTAATTCTACTACCCTTTCGTTTTTAGCAAAGGCGTAAGGGTACTTTAAGGTTGTAGCAGCATTAAGCCAAACTTTTGTTCCATCAGGCAGGCTTACCTGGTATTGCCCTCCCCGTGGCGTAGCGATCGTATTTGAACCTGTAAGTGAAGCATTCGGGATTTCTTTAATGATATATTCGAGCTGACCGTTTTTAGCCTTACGGATTACAATGCCGTTTTGGTTTGCAATCTGACCGTTTTTAGCATCATCGAGATTTACCACCGTTCCATCGGCCAGCGTTAGTATTGCTTTATGTCCCCCTGGTAGAATATTTTTTAATTCTGTTTTAGCTGTTAATGGCAAAGTATTACGACCTACCATAAAATAGAGTCCTACGCTACAGCATAAGATAATACTCGCAGCTATCGCAACGCGTTTAACCGTGACCAATTTTACAGCTCTTTTGACTGGGCTTAACCTGCTCCAGACTTCTTTTTTGCTGGTTTCGATAAGCAAATGATCAGGAGCCTCTTTTTCGAAAGGCAACTGAAGGTACCATGCTTCTACAATAGCAATTTCTTCTGGCGTACAATGGCCTGCGCAGTATTTATCTAAAAGCTTTTTTGCATTTTTCTCCATTAAAAAGAAATCTAGTTTGGTTGATTATTATATATACGGTGAAGCTATAGCCTTGGGGGTATCGAAAATTATTTTTTTTTTAAAAATATCTTCAATACCGCTCAATTTAGAGAGAAAAGACTGTATTTAAGCCCGTCACGACAAATTACTTATAGGTTTTCAAAAGAAAAGCCACATAAATAACTACCCCCAACCTCGATTTAAGAATTCGGAGCGCTTTTTTAACCTGCGTTTTAACCGTTAACTCGGAAAGCCCTAATTCGAGCGCAATTTCTTTATGCGATTTGTTTTCTTTGCGGCTTAAAACGAATATTTCGCGCATTTTTGGTGGTAATGCATCAATTTCTTGCTCTATTAACAACGCCATCTGCTTTTCACGCACCATATAATCAGTCGACACCTGTTCTTGATCTATATAATGCTGCAAAGAATCTACATATTTACTTTCTACCTTTTGGTGTGCAAATACATCTAAAACTCTATTTCGAACGGCTGTATATAAATAGGCTGATAAGTTACCATCGGGTGCTACCTGTAAGCGTTTAACCCAAAGCGATTCGAACAACTGGTGTAATACATCCTTAGCTTCTTCATCGTCATTTAAGCGTTTACTGGCATGGATAAAAAGTAAGCCATAAAAGCGGTTGTAAATTTCGGTAAAGGCCAGCTCATCACCTTGAGTTAATAAGAATGCTAATTCGCTATCAGAATATGAACTGTAAATACGCATAGAGATAATACAAAGATAATATAAATACAATCGATTTCATTGACTTGTACCGGGGCTTATCTTACTTATCTCCTGATATTTGTAAATTTTTACACAAATCGTCGTATTTTATGGTCTAAAAAGAGAAACAGCGCAATTTCTAAAGCCTTTGTCGTTAAAAAAAACCAAAACAGATACAGATGATGATTATTGCGTTTCGATTGATGAAATGCCAACAGGTAGATTAAGCGTTTTTAACCACAGATGCATACGAATAAATACGGATGCGATATCTGTTTCAAAAGCTATAAAATTGATATACGATCTTTAAACACTACGACTCAATATTGCTGCATACGCTACCAGTATAATACAAATAAATGAGGCGATGGTTCTGATCCGGTGGAATAAATTCCAGCCTGGCTCAAATTTTTCGCGCAATGCAGTTAGTTCTGTTGTACCAAGTTTATCAAGATCCACCCCATCCAATAGGTTATTGAGCGGTACATTTCCAATTATGGTAACCAGAAAAACACCTGCAAAGTATAATAAGGTTGCCGCCAAAAGCAGGTAAAACACCATAGTTTGTTCTCTGAAAAACCAAACACTTATGGGTAATATAACCAACGTACCCATAAAAGAAATAAAAAATAACGGATTTAAAATAGCGCGGTTTATTGATTGCATTGCTTGTAAAAAGGAAGCATCGGAAAGACGCGCCAGGCCCGGAATAACCGAACAGGAGTACGCATAAAAAAGACCACCAATAAGTGCAGTAGAAACTGTACTCAACAAAAGAACCAAGGTTTTGAAATTCATAAACAATTGCTTTAAGCATACCCGTACCCTAAAGAGTATTACGAATTTAAGCAAAAACCTTATCCGAAAAAAAATAAATCCTATCTAAAAAAGAGCGCTAATTTAGATAGGAAAGAGAGATAATCCAGATATGAAAGTTAATAGGTAGATGTCAAATAAAAAATTTTAATGTTTATTGCTCCCAAACAAACGCCGTCTAAACTAAAATTTTCACTAATCGCAGGCTAAGATCGTATTCTGTCCTTATCCTCAGCACTAGGTTACACAGATCGGTCTGTTTTCGTTATGGATAGGTACAAATGTTAGTCAAAGCCTATATTCAGCACTACAATATTAGTAGCCTGGCATCCCACCTGCCCTTGTTCTAAATCAAAGCGAACTTTGGTTCCTACCACTAAAGAACGACGGTAAATCCCTATCAATTTCTGGTTATCTGCATAAACCATTTCCTTTCCATCATCGGGTGCAATAAATCCGAAACCTCGTATCGGATTATACCATTTAATCACTCCTGTATACATCATATAGCACTTTTTTTATCTTAAATTAGCCAACAGAAAGAAAATTTACGCCGAAACAGGATAAAGCGTTCTATTTTCGGTATGAAAAGGTGTAATTTCGTTATGTATACAAAGAAGATTAACAAATGATTAAGTGTATAGCCATTGATGACCAGCAAAACTCGATTTCGGGGCTTGAAAAATATATTGCGGATACCCCCAACATGAAGCTTCTTGCGAGTTACACCGATCCAATGGTGGCCCTGAACGAACTTAAAAAGATTGACCAGGTAGATGTGATATTTATGGACATTCAAATGCCACAGATTTCGGGCATCGAACTTTCTAAAGCGATCCGCTCCAAAACCAGGAAACTGATATTTACTACCTCTCATGAGGAATATGCCTTTGAAGCATTCGAAGCAGAAGCAGATGCATATTTACTTAAACCTTACGGCTATGCTAAATTTGCCCTAACGGTAAACCGTGTTTTTGAGGAAGAAATAGAAAATATAGGGCAGGAAACTTATTTTTTGGTCAAAAATAAATCAGAAGATCACAAAGCGGTTTTAGTACATTATGCTGATATAATTGCTTTTGAAAGTTTTCACAACTATATCAAAATACATACAAAAGAGAAAATAATTATTGCTTATTTAAGTTTGAAAGATGTTAAAGAACAACTGAACCTTAAAAAGGGCTTCATCCAGCTGCATAGGGGTTATATTATTTCCATCAATCATATTTTACATGTAGAGGGAACAAGAGTAACGCTCTCGAACCACACCAGCTTTACTGTTGGCGACCTTTATTACAACGATTTCCGTGATTTCTTCACCAATAAACTTATTACCAGTAAACGGAATAAATAACTTTTAGAGATAAAGGGCAAAGACTTAGACTAGCACATAAAAAGAAAGCCCGCGTAAAACGCGGGCTTTCTTTTTAAAAGCGAAAACAAATTATTTAGCGCTATTTTTTTTATCAGTTACTTCAGCTCTAATTTCTTGGGCTAAAACTTTTAGGTCTTGCATTGCTTTACGTACACGTGTACCTGCTGCAGCATTACCACCATCATAAAACTTAGTTACGTCTGCTTCAACAGAAGAGATTAGATCTTGCACTTTTTTAAATTTGTCCATAATTTTTCTTTTATAGGGATGATAAACATCCATTAATTAAATATATTCCTTTCCGCTAACAATAAACGGGCCGCAAAACTATTGCTTTTTATAAATTAAACAAACGTTTATGCCAAATCATTATTGCAGATGGCATAAGAAGCCTATAAAACATAAGGACAATAGTGGCTAAACCGGCCTATTTTTAAACCAAAACCACCTCATTTTCAGTATTTTGAACATAATGTATTTAATACTAAAATATTTTACAATTAGGGGAATTTAGTTTAACAATTATGTTTTATCTTGGTTGGAAATATGCAATCTTTAAACCTGCTCGTTAGTACTAGTTGTCTTTTTTTACTTTTATTCTCTATGCATCTTTTTTTTGCAAAAAAAGGGAATAAACTGCTTAACATCCTGCTTTCGGTTATATTCTTTGCCAGGTTTGGGCAGATCTTAACTTCACTGCTCTTTAAATCAGGCCAACCTAATGCTTTGGCATTTTTTCATCAAACCTTTACGCCGTTTTATTATGCTGCTCCAGCCTGCTTTTACCTCTACATTACAGGCTTTCTTCAAGACCGTAAAAGTTTACAAAAAATAGAATGGCTTCATTTTGTACCAGCTTTGTTAGCCATAATCCATGTTATCCCCTGGCATTTCTCTACAGCACTCAATTGGGATCTGATAGGAAGCCAATTAGCTGAAAACGGTTACTTCTCACTAAAAACAAAAAGCGGCCTGTTTCCCCCATATTTCCATTACTTATTTAGGCCAATACTGGTATTTGGTTATCTGTGCCTCACCTGGATTGCAGTGCTCCGTTTAAAAAACAAACCACAACAGATACTCGAAGGTGAAGGCAGAGAGTGGATCATCTTTTTTCTCCGGATTGCGACCTTTTTCCAATTGTTTAGTTTGGTGCCCATTATTTTAAGAAGTTTGCACATCCCATATGTCAACACCTCTTTTATTGTGCTCAATTGTTTGGCCCTATTAATCATTTTATTATATGCGCTTCATAAACCTTATATTTTTTATGGCTACTTGCTGGTGGCTGTTGATTGGACTAAAAAACCTGCAACCAAAAAAACTGAAGCTGAATCCTCATTAGTTCCTTTATCAGAAGAAAATCCAAAACGTACGCTAACCGCTGTCAAAAAAATTAATCTTTTAGATGCACAACTGTCTGACTATACCCTTGCCATGAAAGAAATAATGGAGGCGGAACAACTTTACCTGGTGCACGATTTTCAGATTATCGATCTGGCGGCAAAACTTAATCTCCCGATCCACCACTGCTCTTTCGTAATTAACAAACACATCGGAAAAAATTTCCGCGACTGGATAAACAGCTACCGGGTTGATCATTTTTTAAAACAGTATCCCCTCAAATCAGATAAAATAACCATCGAAGCCATTGCTTCTGAAGCTGGTTTTAAAAGCCTGGCTACGTTTTACAATGCCTTTAAAAAAGAAACAGGCTTAATGCCAACCACCTATTTTGCACAGGAATTAAGCCGCTAACCTGTTATTCCCCTTTTTTTACTCTAACGATCGTATCGTTAGAGGCCGTAACTACGCTGTATTTCCCTAAATATTGAAATACCGGATACCTTTGGTTCCTGACCATCATATGATTATGGTATTTCAAATGAGTATGCTTTAATCTTTTCTCAAAAATCTAAACAGCCTTAGGTATGCCTTATTCAACATCGTTTTTACGTCCGCTTTTCGATTATATTGGGCAATTCCATCCTTTATCCGAAGCTTTCAAGGCCGAATATGAAAAATCTTGTAAGCTTATCCATGTTAAGAAGAATAAACACATCCTTTCACCGATAGACAGTAATGCTTCGCTATATTTTTTGGTACACGGACTCGTTCGTGGCTTTATACGCGATGGTAAAAAAGACATCAGCACTTGGTTTAGCTTCGGAAATGAATTAATAGGCGCCATACGTAACCCTGAACAGCAGTCCGGTCATTCAATAGAGTACCTTCAGGCCCTGGAAGAATGTCAACTCATCTGCATTCCTTATACCCTGATCGATTCGATGTACACAAACTATCCGGAGGCCAACCTAATCGGCAGAAAGCTGTTGGCGCTTCATTATTATGCCGCATCAGAAAGATCAATCCTGGCCAGGATACCCAAAGCAATGAGCAGGTACCGTAAACTCCAGGAAAGCGACCTGGATATCAACAGAATACCACAACGTTATCTGGCCAGCTACCTTGGCATGCGTTTAGAAACCCTGAGTAGAATCAGAAATAAAGTTTTAATACCCGATTACCGGTTGTGTTCTTAATTTAGCAACGAATATTCAGTCCTTCTATCATTCCATTCTTTGTCTTTTTTCCTTTCCGCTTCTTTTGCTAAATTTGCGGCAATGATTTTATATAAAACCAACGAAGAAGTAGAACTGATGCAGATCAGTGCCCTACTCGTGAGCGATACCCTTGCAGAAGTAGCTAAAATATTAAAACCAGGCGTTACAACCCTCGAGATTGATAAGATAGCCAATGAATTTATACTTGATAATGGCGCCGTACCTTCCTTTTATAACTATAACGGCTTTCCCTTTCATATTATTACCTCGGTAAATGATGTGGTTGTACATGGCTTTCCTACTAAAGATGAGCTGAAAGATGGCGATATTATCTCTGTAGATGTGGGTACCATAAAAAACGGTTTTCACGGCGATCATGCTTATACCTTTATCATCGGCGAAGTATCGCAAGCGGTACTAAACCTGGTAAAAACAACCAAAGAATCACTTTTTCTTGGAATTAAAGAAGCTGTTGTGGGCAAACGCATTGGCGATATTGGTGCAGCTATCCAAAGCCATAACGAAAAGCAGGGTTACGGCGTAGTAAGGGATCTGGTAGGCCATGGCTTGGGTAAAGATATGCATGAAGATCCACAGGTGCCGAATTATGGTCGGAAAGGCAACGGTTTACTCTTAAGAGAAAACCTGGTACTTGCCATAGAACCTATGATAAATATGGGCAAAAAGGATGTTTTTCTAGATGAAGACGGCTGGACGATCAGAACTGCTGATGGAAGTCCATCTGTACATTTTGAGCATGATGTATGCGTTAAAAAGGGCGAGGCACTTATTCTTTCTAATTATGCCCCTATCGAGGCCGCAGAAAAGCAGAACAGCAACCTCAATACTTCTTATTACTAGAACAACAATACAACGCGCATGGAGATTTTGTGGCAACCTTCACTAAAGCTCCATGCGTTCAATTTTATTTCCTGGTATCAAACTGCTGCCTTATTAAACCAATATTGCTTCTGAAACTTCCTCTTCAGCATTATTTTCCAATAATATCTTAACCGTTTTTAAAGTAGACGCTGCAATTTCTGCTAAGGCCTCTTGCGTAAAAAAAGCCTGATGCCCGGTAACCAAAACATTCGGAAAACTGATTAATCGCTGAATATCATCATCACCAATAATACTTCCGGAAAGATCTTTAAAAAAGAGTTGTTCTTCCTGCTCGTATACATCAATTCCCAGCGCCGCAAGCTGGCCGGTTTTTAGTGCTTCAATCACTTCACGTGTATTAATCAATCCGCCCCTGCTTGTATTGATTAGCGTAACACCTTTTTTCATCGTCGATAAGCTATTCGATCCAATCAAATAATGGTTTTCCGGTGTAAGCGGGCAATGCAGCGAAATAATATCGGCTTCTTTTATTACTTCATGAAAAGGCAAATATTTTACTCCCGCATTTTGTAATGATTTATTCAAAAAAGGATCTGAAGCCAGTACAGTACAGCCAAAACCAAGCATAATTTTACAGAAAACAGCGCCAATTTTTCCTGTGCCGATTACCCCTACTGTTTTGCCAAAAAGATTGAAACCCATTAAACCTGAAAGCGAAAAATTCTGTTCGCGTACGCGGTTATAGGCCTTATGGGTTTTACGGTTTAACGTGAGCAGCATGGCCACAGCATGTTCTGCAACTGCCTGTGGCGAATAAGCCGGAACGCGGCAAACGCGAATGCCGTATTGTTTGGCCGCGCTCAGATCTACATTGTTAAAGCCTGCACAACGCAAAGCAATAATTTTCACCCCTTTTTGCGCCAGTATAGCTATAACATCAGCCGTTAGTTTATCGTTCACAAATACACAAACAGCATCAGTATCTGCTTTTATCGCATCGGCAATATGAGGCCCCAAATGAGTTTCCCAAAATTCTAATTCAAAATCATAATGTTTATTACAGCTTTCAAAAAATTCACGGTCGTAAGGCTTCGCAGAAAAAAATACAATCTTCATATCGTTAAAACTACGGATTAAATAGGATTTTGCTGTGCTGTTTTAACCTAGTGATTAAAACACTTATTTTCCAAAATCGAATAGTAGCGTCCCCTTAAAAGTTTTTCCGTCTGTTTTGTTTTTCTGGCTTTGGGGCCCTAATAATAAAGCCGACTGAAACTTGGTCCCGATGGCACTTATCCCCTTTAAGAAACCGATACTCCCTTCTGGGAAGGCGGGCTCTACATTGTTGTTGCTTAATGCCGCAGCTTCACGTGCAGGCCTGAACATTTGCAGATAAGTATCCTGATCGGGTATATAAACCGTAAATGGGGCTTCTTTATTTTCTACAGTTACCCAGTTCACTTCGGCATGATAGCCTTTAAACTCGGGATAGCCCCAGGTTTCGCCAGTAATCGAATTATTATAATCCTTATGCCAAACTCCAAACTGCTGCCCTTTTAACCTGTTTTTCCAAACCCGGTACGGGCCACGGCCAAGGTATTTCATTCCGGTAATTTTATCCTCTGGATAATTAAAGGTAATACCCATAAAATCAGCATCGCCTTGCTGGTTAAATTGATATTCGAGTTTTACCAGCTTTCCGGTTTCAAATGTCCACTTCGCATGCAAATTACCAGCACCCTGATAATCAGACTCAACGACATACTTTGCTCCTTCTGCTTTATGACTAAAATTTTTCAGTTCAGTATTTACACCAGCCAACACCGGACCTTTTGACAAAGAAATAATGGCATTTCCCTTAAGCACTTTCTCCAGATAACCCGTTGTCTTTTCAAAATAGTAGCTAATACCGCCCTGTTTAATCAGGAGCGACTGGTTAGTTTCTTCGGCTTTTACTTCTGAATTAGATAGCGTAGTTTCTTGCTGCTCTGCAATCAAACGGGCAGCTTTTATCGGCCAGCTCCAGGTAGATATTTCCTTCTCATCAGCTCCATAGGCGGTTAAATATAAGGCATCACTTTGTGTCCACGATTTTGGCAAAGCCAGATTAAGCATACCTTTCGCGCCAGGTTTAAGCTTAGAAGCTGTTACTCCGCTGGCATTTACAATAGCTTTGGTGCCTGCTGTGTTAGCCGATGGAAAACTAAGCAATTTCCATTTAAAAGTGCATTGATCAAAATCGGTAAAATTGAAACGGTTCTCGATCGCGATTTTACCATTAAAATCATTGTCAATTTTTGTCAGATCGACAAAAACCGGAGACCATATCTCTTTTATGGTATAAAAACTGGCTTCCTTTTCGCGATGTGGGCCAACAATTCCATCAGGAGCATGGTTTCCATCACCATCATAAATACCGTTTTTATCTGTACGGATTACGTTTTCATCCACTAAAGCCCAAATAAAACCACCGGCACCATGCGGGTGAATGAGCATTTGATTCCAGAAATCATCTAAAGCCGCACCGGCACCACCGTCATAAAGCGCGTGCATAAATTCAGTCGGGAAGAAAACCTCCTGTCCTGAAGTAGCAGCCTTAACCATATAATTGTAATCTGGATAATGTTTGGTATCGGTTCCGTTAAACTTCTCCCATGGGTGAATTACGGTACGTTTCTGCGGATCGTATAAGGCATAATCATTGTCTAGATCGGTATTAAAACCTCCTTCGTTACCATTGGCCCAAAAAATAATAGATGGATGGTTTACATCTCTGATTACAAGCTCTTTTACGAGTCTGTGCCCAACTGTGTTATCGTATTTTGCCTGCCAGCCCGTTAATTCATTAATCACATACAGTCCTAAGGAGTCGCAGATATCCAAAAATTCTGCATCGGGTGGATAATGCGACATGCGAACGGCGTTCATATTCATTTCTTTCATTAACCTCACATCCATTAAATGTACCTCGCGGCTTAATGTGCGTCCGCTTTCGGGCCAAAAGCTGTGGCGGTTAACCCCTTTTAAAATCATTTTCGAACCATTAACATAAAAACCATCGCCCTTACGCAGCTCGAGCGTACGAAAACCGAACTTTTGTTTCACCTGATGAATAATTTTCTGTTTATTTTTGATCCGCACCACCACCTGATATAAATTGGGGAATTCACTGCTCCATAATAAAGGGTTTGAGAATGTAGCCTTCAGGGTCTGCATACCATTCCCTAAATTCGCTTTTATGGCAAATGCTTTTCCCACATTTTCGCCAGTTAGTTTTTTCACCTGGGCTTCAAGAATATCATCTGCAGCCAAATTCTGACCATAAACATCAAGCTGAAAGGTTCCATCGGCCTTGGCATTAATTGCAACTCTTTCTATAAATTTGTCTGGTAAAGTTTCCAGGTAAACCGGACGGAAGATGCCACCAAAAATCCAAAAATCGCTCGTTCTTTCGGCTTTATTAATCGATGCATTTGCCGATACTTTATCAACCGTAACTTCCAGCAGGTTTTTCTGCCCTGGTTTTAACAGTGTGGTAATATCATATTTAAACCGATAAAATCCGCCCTGGTGCAGGTCTCCGGCCAGCTTTCCGTTAATACTAACCTTAGTATCGGTCATAGCACCTTCAAAAACCAGGAATACTTTTTTTCCTGTTATTTTACCCATCAGAAATTCATAACGATAAATACCCTGTTCGCTGGCTTTAACTTTATCGTGCCCGTAGTTGTAACTTCCAAAGCCCTGTAATTCCCAGTTAGATGGTACAGGTATTTTAGTCCATATGCCGCTTTTACGACCGGCAGTACAATAAAAATCCCATTGCTTGGTATGATCTTTATCTGTTCCGGAAAGATAGGTTTTGGTAGTTTCCTGCGAAAAGCTGGCGAAAGAAACCAATAATAACAATAATGGTATTAATCTTTTGATCATGATATATCTGGCATTAGTATAGAAAAGGTGCTATTTTCATCGAAAACAAAGGTTTTTGATTCATTAAAGCGAGCGTTTCACAAGATAACAGAATTTACGTGCAGATCAGGCAAAATAACCAGCATTTTACATCGTTTCATCATCTTCATTTTAAGATGAGCGACATCCCGTTAAAATTTTATAATTTTAACACAGAAAGTAAGCGAAGCCAACCCAATGCCGAAATAAAATTACGCAGTTCAGAAACACACTTAAGCTTGTAAATAAAATGGAAACAACAAATTTAAAAGATGGCGACTACTGTGTTGTGGTTAAAGGAACACACATCGGTAAGTCTGGCAAGGTAAGCGATATTAACACGAGTAAAACAGGGCACATTACCATTACAGTTGAGCAAGACAACGCCGTTAGGTTTAAAACTCTTGGCAGGAATGTAATACTGAAGGACAATTGATTTCTCAAAAATCAATATGAATCACGTATATAACTGATTTTTTTCCGCCATGGCCCCTTACCCAAATATTTACCACTGATTTTGCAGATCACCGCAGATTAACTTTCCTGGTTTTTGTTGGGCCGGATTTGTGAACTGGTTTAGCCGTTTTGTAATTGCAAATCGAGTCTAGTTTTTTATTTATTTTTAGCTTTACGATACAAACCATTGTTCCTAAACCCGATCGGCGTGTAAAGCCCGCAGACCCGAAGCCTGAGGGTGAGGACTTGGAGCAAAGAGCGGGACAGCAGGCCTCCAAGGATCATTGTCCGTTCATTTCCAAATCTTTATAAATGCAAAACCAAAGGCACTGTCATGCTGAGGGATAAATCACCATCAACTATTGTCTCGACCGAAGTGAGATCTTTTAACATCGTTCAAAGATTTCCATTCCACTACGTTCCAGTCGAAATGACGCCCAATTTTTAGAAATCTGTCATTAATAGAAATCACCTCCAATTATCGTCATCCGATAGCTAGCGGACGCGAGAAGGCTTTTTATTTAGCCTGATATACCGGCTAAAGAAAGCAAAGGAAACATCTCATTTACAGCTAAAATAGCCAAAATCAGTAACATGTTGATTACGCTGAACGGGGTTAGCCCTCTGCTCCGTACTTTTATGCCACACACAAATAAATTGATGAGGGCGCTAACTAAAACGATTTTTCTACTCCTGCTCTTTGCAGGTTTTTTTACAAACAGTAAGGCACAAAATTATGCCGTAAAGGGTATCGTGTTAGATACTGCAGGCCTACCACTACCTGGTGCGGTAGTTAGGATTAAATTTGGTACCGACAGTATAGGCACCTCTGCCAATCCTGATGGTACATTTGCATTGGATAAAATTAAATCTAAACAGTTTACCCTATCAGCAGCTTTTATCGGCTTCGATACCTTTGTTAAACACTATCAGATCGAAAAGGGTAATATTTTAAGCATCACCGATATCAGGCTTAAACCATCAGCCAACACCTTGGAGGGCGTAGTGATATCGGGTGTTCCTCCTGTTAAAGTAACCGAAGATACCGTGAGTTTTAGCGCCAAGGCCTTTCCCGTTAGAGATGGCGATGCGGTTGATGAAGTGCTGAAAAAACTACCCGGTATTAAGGTAGACAAAGATGGGAATGTAACCAGTCAGGGTTCGCCTGTAACCAAAATACGTGTTAACGGTAAAGATTTCTTCGGAACAGATGTAGCCACAGCCATTAAAAATCTTCCTGCCGATATTATCAAAAACCTTCAGTTTATCGACGATTATGGCGATCAGGCCAAACTTACAGGTATTAAAACAGGTGAGCCGGAAAAGGTGCTGAACCTGACCATTGAAGAAGATAAAAAGAAAGGTTATTTTGCCAGGGCCTCTGCAGGTTTGGGCAATGCCGATCGCTATAATACCAATATACGGGGAAATAGCATGAGGGGTGAACAGCAGATTTCGTTCGATGCCACTTCGGCCAATGCCAATATGCGTGGTGGTGGCGGCGATGGCATTACCACCAGAAACGTCGCGGGACTTAACTATAAAAATGAGTTTAACAGCAAACTCTCTGCAGATGCCGGATATAATTTTAACAACAATAAAAACAACACCATCAGTTCTACCTATACACAAAGTGTATTACAAGATGTAGGGCAAAATCCGCTGAGCAGACTTGAAGATGCCCGCAACAACAGTAAGAGCAATAACTATAGCCATTGGTTTGGCGGTAATTTGGAGTATAAAATAGATACCATGAATTACCTTAAGATTTCTCCAAACTTTTCTTACAATACCAATAGCGGCAATAATACGGGTAGCTCACTTATTACTCAGGATACCTTATCTACCCGAAGAGAAAGCAATAATTTCACTAATTCGAATAACCTGAGTGCCCGTACGAGTATATTTTACAACCATAAATTTCCGAAGAAAGGCCGAAACCTGAGTTCCTGGGGTAATATTAATTATACCAATGGCGAAAATTTTGGTAATGTGTATAACAAGTATTTCAATTTCGAGGGTAAAGGAGTCGATTCGGTACAAAACCTGCTAAACAATCAAAACAGTCAGAATTTAGGGCTTAACATTGGTGCGTCGTACATGGAGCCACTTTGGAAAAAAACCTTTTTAGAAGTAAATTACAGCTGGAACCGGTCATCAACAAATAATTTAAGAGATACTTATAATGTAGTTGAAGGCAATGAAGTGTTTAACCCAAAATTGAGTAACATTTACGATTACCAGTTCATCACCAATAAGGTGGGACTGAATTACCGGTATATCGGCGAAAAGCTAAACTATACACTGGGCATCAACGCACAGCCGGCCTTACTTCAGGGACAGAATTTAAGTAATAATGTTGAAACCGTTAACCGTACTTTTAACCTCATCCCTTCCGGTCGGTTTTCGTATAAATTTTCTAATCAGCAATCGCTGGATGTAAATTATTGGGGAAGAAATAACCAACCCGGATTCTTACAATTGCAACCCATATCCGACAATTCTAACCTCCAGAACGTGGTTACAGGGAACCCGAATTTAAAGCCCGAATTTATCCACAGTATCAATGCCCATTACAAACAAGCCGATTGGAGCGCCGGAAAAGTGATTATGGCCAATTTTAAGTACGAACGCACTAACGATAGGATTGTAACTACTAAAGAGCGCGTACCAAATACTGTTAATCAGCTCACCAGTTATATCAACACAGACGGGTACTATACTTTACAAGGCGATTACGACATTAGTAAACCGCTCTCGCCAGAGCGAAAGTTTACCATAGGTTATTCTGGTTCAGGGCAGTTGAACAACAACATTACTTTTACAGATCATAGCAGAATAGAAGCACGTAACATGGCCTGGCGCCAGGAACTCGAATTTAGGGTAGACCTGAAAGATATTGTCAACTTTGAGGTAGAAACCTCTTATTCGCAAAACCTGACCAAGTATTCGAATGATACGTTTACCGACCGCCAGTCTAACCGTTTTGAGTGTGGTATAGAAGGCCGTAATTATTTCTTTAAAGATCTTACACTGGGCTACGATTTCACCAAACAGATTAACTCAGGTTTTGATAATGGTGCCGTGCGTAATCCAACGCTGCTTCGTTTATCAATGGAATATAAGTTTATGAAGAACGATATGGCCGCTATCCGTGTCGAAGGATTCGATCTTTTTGATCAGAACTCCGGAATATCGAGAGATGTGTTCGATAACGTAATTGTGGATAAGCAGGTTAACCGCTTAGGACGGTATTTTATGTTATCACTGATTTATAGGGTGCGTAAATTTGGTGGTTAAATTAGCTTATTTTTTTTATGAACAAGAGAGATTAATATCGCTTGCGTTGTCTTCTTAATCTGCGGGAAACTGTGCACCAACTGACTCCCGCAGATTATACTGATTACCGCACAAGCTTATCCCTTTTCTATTCCAGTTTTAGTAGCCACTGGTTTTTTCTTCCTAAAGTTGGGAAAAGTCATCGGGCTTTTGGCCGGGCGCTCATCTCCAAGTAATACACCCCATTGTTTGAATGACTCTGTACGATCGAATACAATTTTGAGCACAGCCACAATAGGCAGCGCGAGGAACATCCCTGAAACCCCTGCTATACTGCCACCGATAAATACCCCAAGGATGGCAAACAAGGCATTGATTTTTACCTTAGAGCCCACAATACGTGGCATAAGTATGTTGTTATCTAAAAATTGAACAAATGCAATTACGCCTAAAACGGTAATTACCGGCCATAATTCTTGCGATGAAGTAAGCGTAAGCAGTACCCCTATCAAGTTACCGATTAAAGCACCCACGTAAGGGATCAGGTTTAAAATGGCAAAGATTACCCCGATTAATAAAGCGTGTTTTATACCGATTAACATCAATATTCCGCCTAATAAAATGGTCATATAGGTAATCTGGATCAACAGTCCAATTAAGTAGCTTTTAATGATCGATTCGGTTTCATAAATAGCTTCTTTCACTTTTGGATGATCATCTGTTTTAAACCACATGAAGATAAAGCGCAATAAAATGTCTTTATAAAAAAGCATCAGGTAAATATAAATGGGCAACAAACCGATAAATACAAAAATGCCACTTAATGTAACGGCAGCACCACCTGCAAGCGAGGTGCCCATGTTCATCAGATCGTCGCTTTTAGTTTGTATGAAGGCTTTTTGCTGTTTATCGTTGTAATGGGTAATACGGCTGATCCAATCGCTTAATGAATTGATATGCTGTGTTACGTTTGCTTTTATCTGCGGAAAATCCTTAACCAAAATGCCGATCTGGTTCGAAAAAAACCACACAATCAAGGCCACAAAGAGCGCTACCAATAGAATGGATAGAATAATGGACAAGGATTCTGGTATTTTTTTTCTTTTTAAAAAGCGATACACCGGTAGTAACATAATGCTGATAAAAAAGGCCATCAACATCGGCATGATAATGTCTCTTCCGATTACCATAACGGCAACAATGGCCATCAGACCCAATAATTCTATCGATCGTTTAACGGTCACGGGTAAATTGTTCGTCATAAAAAGCTTATTCTGATTTGAGGTTTATAACACAATTGTTATCTAAATGTTTTAAGTTACGAAAGTTAGCTGGGAGTTTTGGCCTGGCATTGATTAACCAATTTCAAAAATTAACCGATTAAACCAGTTTTAAATTGGACCCTTGAAGTTGGTAGCCAATTAACCAATTTTCCCTCCTCTATATATTATTCTGAGCGGAGTCGAAGGGCAGATAGTTGATTTGGAGTTGAGCATTTGGCGTCAGTTAATCTATTTAACTATTAACCGTTAACCAATGCTTAAAAAAATTTACTTCCCTTACACGATATACCCACAGATTAGCCTTATTTTTGCAGCTTTAATACCGCACATGAACAATCAAGATACCATTATTGCTTTATCTACTCCCTCAGGTTCCGGCGCCATTGGCGTGATCCGTTTATCTGGTCCGGAGGCTATCTCCCTTACCAATTCCGTATTTGCAGGAAAAGATTTAGAAAAGCAGGCTTCACATACTTTACATTTTGGCTTGGTTAAAGATGGCGATCATATTGTTGATGAAGTGGTGGCGGGTTTATTTGTTGCCCCAAAATCGTATACCAAAGAAAACGTGGTAGAAATTTCCTGTCATGGTTCTAACTACATTATCCAACAGATTATTAACCTGTTAATCAGCAAAGGTGCCCGTGCTGCCAAACCTGGCGAATTTACCTTGCGTGCCTTTTTAAACGGTGCTTTCGATCTAAGTCAGGCAGAAGCAGTAGCCGATTTAATTGCCTCAAATTCAAAGGCTTCGCATGATGTAGCCATGCAACAGATGCGCGGCGGTTTTGCCAACGAATTAAAGGATTTACGAGAACAATTGATCCATTTCGCTTCGATGATTGAGCTCGAACTCGATTTTGCAGAAGAGGATGTAGAGTTTGCCAACCGTGAGCAGTTGAAAAGCCTGGTAAATAAGATCAATTACGTTCTGCAACGCTTGATCTCCTCTTTCGAAATGGGAAATGTGATTAAAAACGGGGTTCCAATTGTTATAGCAGGTAAACCTAATGTAGGTAAATCTACCCTATTAAATGCCCTCCTGAACGAAGAACGTGCTATTGTTTCGGATATTGCCGGAACCACACGCGATACCATTGAAGATGAACTGACCATTGGTGGCATTGTTTTCCGTTTTATCGATACGGCCGGAATCCGCGATACAGCCGATATTATCGAAGCTTTAGGCGTAGAACGTACCCTGGAAAAAATGAAACAGGCCAAACTGATCATTTATATGGCCGATGCTGCTCAAAGCATTTCAGAAATTGAAGAGCAGATTCGGGGTTTGGCGCAATTGGCCATCCCCTATTTAATTTTAGTCAATAAAGCCGACCTCATGGCTGATGCGCAGCGTAAGGCTTTCGAAGCTTTAGATGTTGTTTTTATTTCTGCTAAAGAGAAACAGGGTATCGATGAATTAAAAACCACCTTACTGGAGCAGGTTAATTTGCATCATATTAATACCAGCGAAACCCTGGTGACGAATATCCGCCATGTAGAAGCTTTAAAACAAACCGAACATGCGCTGCAAAGGGTTTTGGCCAATGTAGATAATCCGGTTACATCAGATTTTTTAGCCATGGATATTAAACAGGCACTGCATTATCTTGGCGAAATTACAGGTACGGTGACTACCGATGATCTGTTGGAGAATATATTCACGAAGTTTTGTATCGGAAAGTAATTCATGTTTCTTATATTTTCTTTTATTTACATATAGCTTGTATATTAAGTATCCTAATCTCGAAGAATGTGTATCTGAATTAACAAAAGCAATTTATCTAACTGAAAGTAATATAGGGAAATTAGAAATTTTAATTTCTCAATATGAATTTCGATTACCAATGGCTTCTGCAATATTGTCTTTACTATATCCAAACAACTTTACAGTATGTGATTATAAAGTTTGTAATACGCCAAGTTTGTATAAAGGCATTGACGACATTAAAGGCTTAAAAAAATTCTCAATTAATAATTTGAGTTTGTTGAATCGGTTAGAAACTTAGAAGTTCACACTACTTCTCTAAGAGATTTAGATCGTCAATTGTGGGAGAAATCATTTTACAATCAATTAACTTCTGACTTGATTTGTAAATTCAATAAATAAATTTCGATTAGTAGAATAGTGTATTGAAAATTTAATTCAGGTATTTGTTAGTAACTTTCATTGTATAAGCGATCTATTCTTTTGATATTGAAAAAAAATAACGCTATGAATATTCTACACTTAACGGACTTCCATTTTAAAACATCATTACATAACGAATTTAAACAAGATGCGATTGTTGAGAATATTGTAAAACATATAAAAAAACAAAATCTATTAATTGATTACATTTTTTTTACAGGGGACTTAGTTTTTTCAGGCACTAAATCAAACGATTTCACAAATGCAGCTGAAGTTCTCATCAATAAATTATTATCAACCTTAAATATTCCGAAAGATAAATTTTTCATCTGCCCTGGGAATCATGATGTCGACAGAACCAAAGTTAGCCCAGCAATAGTCTCAAGAATTGATAATTTAAAAACAAATGAAGAATTGGAAGTATTCGTCAAGAAAAAAGATATTGATTACCAATCTAGTTTATTTCCACTGCAAAATTATGAACATTTCGCGAGACAGTATTTCACTACCACCAATAGATTTGATACTATAAGCTTCGGTTATTCAAGTCACATAAGAACACATTTAGGTAAAAGCGTTGGAGTTATATGCTTAAATACGGCATGGAGAGCCATAGGCGAATCGGATGAGGGTAATTTAATTGTACCTATTAGTTACCTTCAAGAAAGCTTAAAGTTGATTAACAAATGTGATATTAAGATTCTTTTACATCATCATCCAATATCTCAATTTAAGTCATATAACCAGTATGCTATTGAAGATTTAATTCATAATAATTTCAATGTGTCTTTCTCTGGACATTTACATAAAAACAATACTTCAGTATCGTATACTTCTAAAGATGGGATCTTAAAACTTGCATCAGCTGCAGCACTCGCAGATAATGATGGATCTAAAATTGGCTTCACAGTAGTAAATATAGATCTAGAATCTTTTAAAGTTAATGCCACTTGTTATAAATATGACACTCAAGATGAAGTATTTTATGATACAAACCCTCTAGAACTTCAGATTCCAATTGATTCTGAAAAAGCAAAACAAAATAAATTCAGACAAAGATTAAGGGCTTTATATAATGAAGAATTGGAAAATGCTGACGATCTTTTTCTTAAAGGAAAGAAAGATAAAGATAATAAAGGCTTTATTGATTTGTGGACTAGTCCTGTAATCAGTTCAAAGAGTGCAGAAGAGGTTAAAAAACAAAACTCAGTTAAAATAGTTGATGTTGAACAAATAATTAAGTCTAATGTTAACTTTTTAATAATGGGAAATGACAAATGTGGTAAAACCTCTTTGTTAAAAAAAATACAGCTAATTTGCTTAGAGGATTATAATCACTACGAGAGAATTCCTATTTATTTGGATTTTAAAAAAATTGAGAAAGAAGAGCATTTGGAAGGGAAGTTTGTAAAGGATTTAGCTTCATATTTTCAAGTTAACAAGGCGGCGGTTAAAGATATTATGGAGAATGAGACAGTTATGCTACTTATTGATAATATGGATTTTAGGGATGATGACAACATTAAATGGTTAGAAGGAATAGTAAAATCGTTCAGCTTAGCTCAAATTATAATTTGTACTGATCAGAATTCTGGATCTAAATACCAAGAACTAAAAATTAATACATATAGTGTTAAAACTCTTTATTTTCATAGTCTTAAACCCAAGCAGTTAAGAGAATTAGCTGATAAATTTTATGGCAGTTCAGAAATCAGTAAGGTTGAAGTAATAAATAGAATAAATCATATTTTTGGTATGTTGGCTATACCATTTAATTTTTGGAGTGTTTCATTATTTTTATGGGTTTTTAAAGATTCTAGAAAAGATATTACAAACGATGTTGATTTGGTAGACTTATATATTGAATCAATACTTGAGAGAGAGAAACTAATTAAAAACAAAGGAAGTTTCAGCTTCGAGAAGTACAAACAATATTTAGCACATCTTTCAAAATTTTTACTTGATAATAACGAAAATGCATATTCAGCAACAAGTGATGATATTTTAGAATTTACTGCGAAATACTTAGCTTCAAACCCACGTAATGATACTGATTCAGCAACAATTTGGTCATATATAACTGACAAGGGTATTATAAAAGAAGTTGAAAACAGAAGATATGCTTTTAGACTGAACGGTGTGTTTGAATATTTCTTAGCTCATTACTTAAAATTGGATAAGGAATTTCGAGAAATTGTTATTAATGACAATAATGTTTACTTAAGCTTCAAAAACGAACTAGAAATGTACGCTGGTTCAAATCGTGGCGATGAAGATTTTGTATTGAAGATTTTCAATAAAACAAAAGAAATATTTTCGGATATAAATCAAGCATATTTAACTGAAAATATCGACAACGCACTGAAACAGCTAGATACTGGAGAAATAGCATTACATCTTGAAAAAAACCATACAGATTTGATTAGGAGTGTTATGTCTAATGAACAGCTAGATGATATTGAAGAGGTTGAGGAAAGTATTTCAACCATTAGCATTCAAGATAATTGCGAAGTCAGATTAAAACGTTTTTTACCTATTGACCAAAATAATATTGTTTCCTTAGAGAATTCTCTCTACATATTAGGAAGGGTTTTTAAAAATGCAGATGATATAACAAGTACAGATCTCATTAATGAAATTTTCGACTATATCATTAATACTACAGTAAGTTGGGGATATAAACTTTTTCAATCATTTAATAGTGATAATTCAGGATTAAATGAAGAAAAAAATAAAATGGCAGCCTTAGTGAAATTGATGCGTCAAATGCTCCCAATTATTGTTCAGAGTAGAATTTCTGACATGATTGGTGCAAATAATTTGCAGGGGATAATTAAAGATAAGTTGCAAAAACTAAAAAATGGCAAAGAAGAAAGTCAATTTAAAAAATTCATACTGCTTTATACTTTAGCTGATATCGATTTATTGAAAAATCATGAATATATCAAACAAAGTATTTCAGATATAAAAATACCTGTACTTAGATATTCAATTTTAGTTAAGATTCTGTACTATTATAACTTTAGAACGCTTGAGTATTCACCATCCAATAAAGAAAAAATTTCTAAAACTTTACAAGGATATTTTGCTGAGGCCGGACCTAAATTTAACAGTAAATTGTATACAAAAGATTCTGTAAGTAAAACATTCCAAACTTTAGAAAAACTAAAAACTGTTAATGCTAAACTTAATTAGTAATTGACAAAAAAGAGAAAACAGCATGCATAATAAATAAGTTATGTTAATATTTATCCATGAATTCCTTGGAGGTTTACCACTATTTTTCGCATTCTTGTTGCTTATTTGTTGCTCGAGCGACTGAAATTTTTCCCAAAAAAATCATGGGTGAAATGATGTCGCTTATCGACACTTAACGACACTAAAAAACATTAAACAGCGCTAATAAGCCACTATTTGAGGGGAAATTACCGCTGATGTCTAGGCATCTATACGATCTGATCGCTCTTGCAGATGGTACAAAGGTCCATGAAGCATAACCAAGTGCTGGCTTGCATCAGGCAGTGGCAAATTGCGTGCTTCCGCAAGCAGGCACCGGAAGTAGAACCCTGTTCGTTTGGATCGCTTTTCTGCCTGTTGAATATGTGTTGGAACAGGATCAATAAGTGTAACGAAATGGCCGAGGCTGCTAAGCCACTGTGCATAATGACCAGTGCCTCCGCCTACATCTGTGATATGGCAGGGATGGTCAAGATAGCGGCTGATCAAAATCTTATTACGTTCAAACTCCAGCGGGCCAAGACCCATGGTAAGTCTGGTTTCTTCCTGCGTCTGAGCGTAGAAAGCTTGGATCGATGAATCGATAAGGTGCATATTGCTTGTTTAAATATGGACATAGGATTATTTGTCTGGCCTCCGCAGGTTGCCGGTTAATGGCACAAATACGCCGGGAGATATTTAAGCAACAATTATAATGGTTCTAAAATAAAACTTTAGTTTAACAATGTCAACTTAAAATTTGACCTATTGCCCTCAACGTAAGCGAGCAGCTTTCCGTAAATATGATTTGCCATATGGCCGTAATTAAAGGAACTTTACTGACATAGTTATATTTTTTTGAATACGCTTCCATAATTTTTGTTTTTTATTGAAAAAGGGTTATTTAAAAAAGGATTACTGTTTATTCCGGTATGTTTAAATCCATGCTCCAAACCTAGCGGCTTTGTAGCATTGACACTTCATTTTGAGCTAAAATGAGCTAAATTGGACCAATTAACACGAATAATGAGCTAAAATGTACCATTACAGTTGGCCCACGCCGCCACAGCCGGGCTACTTGTGGCAGCCAGCTTGAGGGCAACATGACCATAAGCGGTGTGCCGGATCGGCCAAAACAGGCATTGGCTTTACCTTTTAGGTAACCAAAAGGTAAAGAATAGGTAAGCCTGGGGTAACCCTGGGGTTAACTTGGTAGCAAGAAAGGGTAAACAACAGGTAAAGAAGGGGTAATAAGAAACAGTCCTTTTCGCTGGCTTTCCAGCTAGGGAGCCAGCAAATCTTTCAGGTAAAAACGATCGCTACCAGGTAGTTTTACAGGCTTTAATGTGCCGTATTTTACCTTAGGTTTTTGGGTGCTTTCGCTAATGTTCAGGTAACCTTTAACCTGTTGGCAGATAAGCTGCGCATTAGGGTCGCCAAAGAGATCAATAAAGGAAAATACTAGTTATTATTTATTTATTATGAAGCAAATATTATAAATTACCTGTACAATTACTTCATGTTATTGTTGGACCGATGTTCAACATCCCGCAATCCTCAGCCAAAAAGGATAACTTTATTTTTTAAGGTAAAAGGTGGCAGACAAAGATTGTTGAGGATTCCGGTCCCGGATAGTAAGGATCATAAGTACCACCACCGATCTGATAAGAGCAATAACCGTTATAAAAGAACTCAAGCCCGATACTTATTTACCACATAAACATGCCCTATATCTCCGCTACTGATCTTGCTGTACATCAACCGAAAGTATAAAAAAATGCAGGCGACATCCATCAACCTGCATTGTCATCATTAACTAACAAAATTTCTATTACTTAGACTTATTTTCATAAATCTCTTTTATTTTTGCTTCCAGTGCAGGGCCACGAAGTTCTTTAGCAACAATTTTCCCGCTTGGATCAATTAAAAAATTCATAGGAATAGCTTTCACCTCATATTGGGCTGCTGCTGCGTTTTCCCATCCTTTCAAATCGCCAACCTGTTTCCAGGTTAATTTATCGTCGGCAATTGCTTTAATCCATTTAGCCTTATCAGCTGCTTTATCAAGCGAAACACCCAAAATTTCAAATCCCTTTGATTTATATTGCTCATAAACCTTAACTAAGTTTGGATTCTCCCTACGGCATGGCGCGCACCATGAAGCCCAGAAATCGACTAAAACATATTTTCCGCGGTAATCAGAAAGTTTAACCATTTTACCATCAACATCGGGTTGGGCAAAATCCTGAGCTTCTACACCTTCTTGAGTTTTTTTGAAGGTAGCGATGCGTAAGCCAACCTCTTTACCAAAATATGAATCCCTTAATTTTGGAGTGATGGTGAGATAAATTTTTTCCATTTCCACGGCGTCGAAACCTGGTGCCAGCGTAGAATTTAAAGCCATCAGCGACATGAAGCTATCCGGATTTTTCTTCACATAACCGATCTTCGCATCAAAAATCTCCTTTTCTATCACTTTTGCTCTGTTTTCCAGTTCTAAAACATAGGTTCTGTCCTGTTTTTTTGCTTCAGGCTGGTCGGTATATTCCTGGTTCAGGGCTTGCAGCTTTGCATAAATGGGGCGCAATAGTGCGTCAACACTTCTACTTTCATCGGTTAAGGTTGAGCCTTTGATGGTAGCTGTTTTAATGGAATCTTTTCCGGTAATGGTAATATTTTCGTTCCCTAAAATGATGGGCATACCATCAATTTTAATCCTTCGTCCGGGTGTATCAATGGAATTGTCATGCTTTAAGCGAAGCGTAGCTTCCATAGGTGAAGGAACCGAACCTTTAAACGAGAAAACCCCGTTAATGAGTTCTGCTGAATCCAATTTTTCCTTTCCTTCTAATTTAATTAAGAGAAAGGCTTTTGCTGGTTTGCCCAACTTCCCGATCTGGCCTTTTATTACATATCCTGTTTGTGCAGCGGTAACAAAAGCGCTTAGCACTAATGTTGCTGCTAATAATGTTCTTTTCATGATTTATAGGTTATTTTTTTTTGTGCTTTTGGATGAAGATGATGTATTCGTTAAAGATTTAGCTTCCAGGAACTGGTTGTAAATCTTTTGGTTATTTAAGATATTAAGTGCTGTACCAAAGGCAGTACTGGCCTCGTTTCTGACGCGAAGCGCATAACCTTTACCGAGATAGCACATATCGGCCATCTCTGCCTTCAATTCTACAGCAATGGTTTTTCTTGCTATCTGATCAGTTACTGACGGCAGTTTAATCCCCTGCTTAATGGCGCTGGTCATGATCTGATCAATCATTCGCTCGTCTACTTTAAAGGATTGATTAAAAGCGTCAAAATCTGCATATTTATCTGTTAGGCTTTTTCGATTTTCTTGTACGTAACTAAAAGCTGCCTGGGTTACCCTTCCACTGTTCATCAATTTATTTAACCATCCGCTGTATAGCGCCGTATCAATTGGTATGAACTTATCAGGCATAATTCCGCCGCCGCCATAAACGGTTCTTTTATTGATAAGGGTGGTATGTTTTAAAGAATCCGGAAAGTTGATGTGTCCGCCCTGGGTGAGTTCCCCAGAGGCCATACGCCTGTTAAAATCTTCAAAGTAATCCGTTTTACCTTTAGCATAAGGTTTTTGGATCGATCTGCCCGATGGGGTATAATAGCGTGCTGCCGTTAATCTGATTACTGAGCCATCACTCAGTTCAAGGCCTTTTTGCATTAAACCTTTACCAAAACTTCTTCTGCCTATTACCACTGCCCTATCCCAATCCTGTAAAGCACCGGTTAGTATTTCGCTGGATGATGCTGTTGATTCATCGATC
Organism: Pedobacter sp. R-06; assembly: GCF_049913135.1. Lineage (NCBI taxonomy): Bacteria > Pseudomonadati > Bacteroidota > Sphingobacteriia > Sphingobacteriales > Sphingobacteriaceae > Pedobacter > Pedobacter sp. R-06. The sequence continues at coordinate 2,895,732 of NZ_CP183977.1, forward strand.
AAAACCACCAGATCACCTGTCATGAACTGGCCAAAGCCACCGGTTAGATAATTGTCTTTTACGCCGGAGTTGGTTACTGAATAGAAAACCAGTTTATCCTGTGGCAGGAATTCATCGGCTACACCAATAGCTGCTTCAACAAGTCCACCACCGTTAGATTGTAAATCCAGAATTAATTTGGTCATACCCAAAGCCTTTAACTTCTTTAGCGCCGCATCCATTTCCCTTCTGGTCGACTGACTAAAAACAGCCAATGAAATATAGCCTACATTTTTACTTACCATGTAACTGGTATTGATAGAGAGTTCGGCAATTTGTTCCCTCATCACATTAAATTCAAGCGGTGTAGGCTGCAACTTGCGGATAACGCCTAACTTAACGGCCTTTCCTTTTTCGCCCCGCAGCATCCGCATCACGTCTTGGTTTTTCAAGTTCTTACCAAAAATAGAGGCACCGTCAACCGTATTAATCCGGTCGCCTACCTGCAAACCTGCCCTTGCTGCCGGTCCATCAGGATTGATACCAGTTATAAAGGTACTATCGGCCACCATTGCAAATGAAATACCGATGCCGGCAAAACTGCCGGTCATTTGCTCATTCATGGCTTCTACTTCTTCACGGCTGATGTAACTGGAATGTGGATCGAGGCTGCTTAACATCGCTTTGATGGCCGCATCGACAACCTGTTCGTCATTTACCGGATCTACATAATTATCCTGAATGAGTTTAAGTGCATCCTGCAATTTTATTTTTGGATTCATTTGTGCCTGAGCAGACGCGATAATAAAAAAAGCGAATAAACAGGACACTATGGTATTTTTTTTCATCTGTATAAATTTGTTTTCAATAGTGATGAAGCTATCAGATTTATTCATCCCACGATATGGTTTGAAAAATCATGATGGTTTCATTTGATTTATTTTTCTGCCCTTAATATTTCTATTGCTGTCGACAACTCGTCTCTTAACTGGCTTGGACTACCTGAATAACCCTCTGAACTGTACCGAACCAAGCCATTTTTAATAATAATCTTACGGGGAATCGCCGATGACTTGAACAATGGCGTCAGGCTTCTAAATACCTGATCCTGTTCGCCCTTCGCTCCTACCGCATCATGCAAAAGATTGAAACGGTAATTATTATCCTGTATATACTTAACAGACTTCGTTTTATAATCACCAAACTGCATGGTACCGATCATGTATATGGCAACTTTCGGATCTTTCGCATACTGGTCAACCAGAAGTTGCATACCCGGGAAAGCTTCAATGCATGGTCTGCACCATGTTGCCCAGAAGTCGATCACCACAATCTGATTCGCCCAATCTTTAGAACTCACCATTTTGCCATCGGCATTTTCCAAACTAAATGGAATGAGTGGGTAGTTGACCATATTCGCCATTACATGTGCCCTCATTTCATTTTTCTTATCTGATGGCGTTAAACCAGCAAGATACTGCTCATAGCCATCTTCCTTACCGCCATGCTCGCTTTTATAAAGTTCCTTAAGTTTGGTAAACATGATTGGTGTTACTGCATTGGCGGCTACACTGGATTCTAATACTGGCTTAATTGCTTTAGTATCGTTCAGTTTTTCCAAAATGTTTACATGCATCTCATTTAAATCCGCATTTCCGATAGACCCTTTTTCCGATAAATATTTGAAGTATTGGTTCGCTGCTGCATAATCACCCTGGGCATTTGCAAGGGAGATGTGCGTAAATAAACGATCATCCATTTGATTATCTGCATTTTGCTGTGCTTTATCCACGTCATTACCAAAATCGACTAAATAGGATTTATCCTTTTGTCTTTCAAGTAAATAAGGAATAATAGTGCTGCTAAATTTATAGAGCAATTTCTGATCGCCTCTCCCCGACATTTGCCCCCGGGTGATATTCCAGCGGTAGATCTCGTTGGCAGTTTTAAAATCAATATCCTTAAAGAGCCCTAAAAATTTTTCATTTAGCCCGCCGTCAAAGTATTGTGTTGCCAGGTTTCTGAAAATAGTATAGTAAATAAATGACTGGGCGTCTGGCGACTTCTTCCATTCTAGATATGGAAAAGCCTTGAGAAAATCTTCAGCACCTGTTTCGAAATCCTTTCCGGATTTTCCTTCAGTATTTTTTCTGAAGGCTAAAAACCTGGCTGTGCTGCTTTTAGGGTAATCTTTAAAAATAAGTGATTCTACAGCTGCTGAACCATTTTCATTTTTCAACTTTTCGTAATAGCGTTGTGCCTGGGCCAAAAACTGCTCGCTAAGTTTCCCATTTTTTAGCTCGCCCTTTAACAGGTTATCGGCCATTAAACTGAACTCAGAAGCGGGCATAGTGAGCTGCTTAAGTTCTAAATAATTGAACAAAAGTGATCTTGGTATGCGTTTAGAAATGTTTTCCTCCTTTTGCAGCAAAGAGTCAATCATCTTTTGATCCCTGGAAGGACTGACGAAGCTGTTCAACATCAAATTGCCGGCTATGCCTGCCCTCAAACCGGCTTCTGCCAAATAGGTACCCGGAACTAGTTGCCCCTTCGTATTTAAAACCTGATGGTAATAACCTTTACCGTTCTGATTGTCAGACGCTTCAGGATTCTGAATATCACCCTGATAAAATTTTAAAGCGATAAATACGGCATGATCCGGAAGTTGATAGTTTCCTGACCATATATCGTTCTTTTTCTCTAACTGAACCGGAACAGTGCTCCATTTGCTACCACTGTATACCGCCGCGAGTGCTTTTGGCTGGTCACTAAATTCGAGGTCGCCACCTTTCGGTTGGTATTGAAAGCTGATTTTCTGGTTTTCGTGTAGTACTCCCGGCTGCCAGGTTAACGTTTGTGCAGCTAACTGCTGCCCAAAAAAAGGGCAAAGCAGTAGCATACATTTTTTAAAAAAATGTTTTCTCATGGGTTGATTTTCTATCTAGGGTTTTGCTGCAATTCGGGGTTCAACAGAATGTATTTATCTCCGATAGGATACAGGTAAAGATTGCTATTGGGTTGTAAAGTGTAATTGGTTCCCTTGAAACTGCGGTTCTTTGTTACAGCGAAATCGGTGTCAAGATTCAGACGTTTCTGATCAAACCAGCGCATACCTGTTCCAAAGAATTCTTTCCTTTTCTCTTCAACAACTATACGAAGTGCATCACTGGCATTTGCTGCTGTTAATGGAACATAATTGGCCGTTGTAAAACGTTTGATCCTTAGAGTGTTTGCGATTTTCATGGCATCTTCAGTTTTTCCAGCCCTGGCCAAACACTCTGCTTTAATCAGCATTATCTCGGGCACAGTCAGACCGTTGTTAATTACAAATTCATTAATCAGGTATTTGGTGGATGCCCTTCCGGTGAAGGAAGTGCTAAACTGGTTGCCGAAACGGGTTCTTACGTCAGTGAAAAGTTTATAGCGTAAATCTGTTGTTCCTAATGAAGCAAGTAAATCACTGCTTAGGGAAGTAGCAGGATAAGCCACACCAGAAATTTTGGAAAACATGATCTCAGGATTTAACAATCTTACCGGAATGGTTCCAGGTGAATTTTCGTAGGTTTTCAAATCGAGTAAGCCACTTTGCAAGGTCAGGGCGCTATCCGCATACAATGCTGCATTGTCAAAATCGCGCATATTTAAATACGTTTTGGCAAATATGGCATAACTTGATACTTTCGCCGGGCGTACATTATACTCCGCAACAGCAGGCAAACGACTTATCGATGTCCTTAAATCATTTAATATCTGTTTATAAACATCTCCAACAGGGGCTCTGTCGAGCTTAGTGTATAAATTTGGGTTGGTAAGCAGCGGAACCCCTAAATCTGTTGATGCGGTGGCCGCATTATATTGCTTTCCATACATATTCACCAGTACCAGATAAGTATAAGCCCGGTGTACCAGGGCCTCAGCATAAATCCGCTGTTTCTCCGCTTCCGTTCCGTCCTGAGAAGTTAAAACACCGTCCAAAACCTGGTTGCATACATAAATAGTTTTATACAGCTTATCCCAATCAGCGTCGCTTTGGCTTTCAGAAGTATATTTTGGCGCCCAGGTGTATACATTGCCCAAAATATCCCCAAGGGCGTTTTGCCTTGTCGCATCTGTGATCTCTATATCATCACCTGACAGAATCGGGTAAGAATAAGTCCCTTCCAGCACACCATTATTATTCATGGTATTCCTGAAATCGGAAGTATATTTTAGTGTTCTGATTGAAAGCTGATCAATCTCCACATATTTTCTGCAGCTTGCCAAAGTAATTGCTAAGGCAAACAATATAATTGAATATTTATTTTTCATGTTGATTACAGCGTTGCATTAATTCCAAAAACATAACTTGGCGTAGGTGTTACGCTACCAAAATTTCCTGTATTTATAAATTCAGGATCTATACCATCTTTGTTTGCGCGCCAAACAATTCCCAGGTTTCTTACATTTGCCGATAGTGACAAAGATTTCACAAAGTTGTGGGGCAGGAAGCGCTGCGGAACGATGTAAGCAAGAGAAATCTGTTGTAAACGGATATTATCTGCATTTCTAACCAATGCATCTGAAAAGCGGTAGCGGTTAATGCTGTTAAAGTTTACGCCTGTTATCCCTGGAACATCAGTAAAAGCCTCATCACCTGGTTTCCGCCAGCGATCAGCCAGTTCTCCCTGTCTTCCCAAAACGCCATTGTAGGCAAAATCTGCACTTGTTGGATAATTGGTTACGGCATTTTTTAAGAAAACATGCCCAAAATAGCCTACAAATCTTAATCCTAGCTCTAACTGACCATATCTGAAATTATGGTTAAAACCAGTGGTGTAAGGCGCGTACCTATTTCCCACGTAAACCAAATCTTCTTTTGTAAAGGCAGTGGTGAGGTTAGTCGTGTTATTGATGATATTATTATTGCGATCGTAAATTTGTGATTGGCCTTTGTTATCCAATCCCGCCCAGCGGTAAACATAAAGTGAGCCTAATGGCATACCTTCTATGGTGGTTAATGCTCCGGCGATATTACTGGCATTGTTTACATAACGTTGATCTGTAACCGTATTGGTGGTATAGCCAAAATTTAAAATTGATTTCCAGCTGAATCTTCCTGCTCTTATCAATTCGCCATTTAGGGAGAATTCATAACCATGTCCACTCAAAGTTCCGCTGTTGAACGATAAGTTAGACCATCCGTAGGTGGCATTATAAGCGAAGGGTGCCATAATACCCACTGTTCTTTTCGTATATACATCAACACTTCCATTTAACCTTCCTTTTAAAATGCCAAAGTCGATACCTAGGTTAGCCATTTTTGTGGTTTCCCAACCCAAATCCGAATTGGCCGGAGTTTCGATATTAGCCACAGGCTGGCCAGTTCTGATATCGGTACCAGAAACATTAATGATGGGTACATTTGTACCTGCCTGAGGTACCACTCCACTGGTTCCTAAAGTTGCACGAACACTAAATGCATCTAACCAATTTAAATCCTGGAAAAATTCTTCTTTATTAGCATTCCATCTTAAGCCAACCGACCAAAATGGCCTGGCTCTCTTACTCCTATCCAGTCCCAATAAAGTATAATCGTCAAAACGTACACTACCAGTAACGAAGTATTTATCCTGGTAACTGTATGATGCATTACTATAATACGATAAATATCGCTTACGGTAAGCAGTCAAACTGCTTAAATTCGCACCCAACGATTGAGTATAGCCGTACATGGTTGGATACTGTTGTGTAGGGTTAACAGTTGCAATTGTACGCGTATCTGCATTGTAACCATATCTGGTTTCAGATGTACCATCAGAATTGGTTTCTCTAATTTCGGCACCAGCAATGGCATTGAACTGGTGTTTACCAGCAATCGTAAAATCTGAATTTAACTGCCCGCGCAACGACATTTCTGATGAAGTAGTCCCATAAGTGATGTAACGCCCGCCATAGAGAAATGTATTTATGGCTTTACTATTAGGGGGGGTATATGTATTTACCAGTATCCTTCCTGCATAGCTATTCAAGTCATCAAGCGTATAAGAGCTACCGAACTGACGTTGATTAGATATCGAAACATCAGCATTTAGCCATTTCGCAATTTTACCATTTAAACCAGCACTCATTCTGAGTACATTATTTTTGGCGATAGAATTTGAATAATTTAATTCATCGAGTGTATTGTAGGTAAAGGGTAAATAACCCTGCCCTACCATTTTATTGGCTAAAACATCGGTAATGATAATATTTCTGCCAATGCTGTTGCCATTTTCATCCTGCAATAAATCATAAGGGCGTAATGCCGTAGTGCTTACTGATAGTGCATTCACTGCGGCAGCATTGTATTGTGATTTAGAATATTGATAGTTAAACAGCGCCCTTAAAGTTATTTTTTTATTAAAAAAATCGGTCGAAGTATTGGCATTTACAAAAGCATTTTCACCATAATTGCTTTTAAATATTGGGTTATCCTTGGTATAATTTCCAGAAATGTAATAAGTACTGTTTTCAGAACCGCCTGAATAAGAAAGGTTGTATTGGTGGTTAGTAGCATTCTGAAGTAAATATTTTTCGATCTGTGCCATGCCATCTCTCGATGCAATTTCAGCTAATGCTGCATCACGCTGTGCAGCAGTGGCAGTACCGCGTTTAACCCTAAACATCCATTCTGTGGCCTCACTATTGTTTGGGGTATAAATTTCATTTCCTGGCGATGCTGCTAAAGGATCAACCAGCAGCCCTTTATCAACCATTTCCCTTTCCAGATCAATGTATTGCGCACTATTCATCCAGTGCAGATCGGCAATAGAAGGATTTTTAGATATACCAAAAAGATAGCTTACGTTTAGTGAAGGCGCAATTTTTTTACCTTTTTTGGTCTCAATAACGATTACCCCATTTGCCGCTCTTGAGCCCCAAATAGAGGTAGCAGAGGCATCTTTTAAGAAGGTAATCTGCTCAATATCAGCCATATTCACACTACTGATTACAGAATTACCAAAAGTATTACCACCTACAGGTTTGGTAAGGGTGGCTAAATCGCTTGGATTCATCAGCGGAAACCCATCAAGAACAATTAAAGGAATTCCACTGCCTGCTCCATAATTATTTACCCCTCTAATTTGTACACTATTGCCCTTGATATCGAACTTCACGCCCGCTACCTGCCCTTCCAGGCGTTCCATAATGTTTACTGCCGGGTTAGCGGCCAGCTCTTTACCGGTAATGACCGAATAAGCACCTGCAGCACGCTCCTTGCTTATTTTTTGATATCCGTTTGAGAGTACCGACACTTCATCCAGTGCGGCTGAAGACTGTCGGAGTGTGATATAATAAATAACCGTCTTCCTGTCGACGAAAATCTCCTCGCCCTTAAAGCCCAGAAAACTAATTTGCAGAACATAACCATTGGCAGGCACATCATTAATCACTAAGTCTCCGTTTTTGTCGGTGGTGTACATCTTATTGATTGTTTTGTTATAAACATTCGCTCCGGGAAGTGGCCTGCCTGAGGAATCCCTTACTGTAACCTTTACATCAACAACCTTAATAATATCAACCAGTTTATCAGTCACAGTCTTTTCTTTAATTACAATGGTTTTACCATCCAGCGAAAAAGTAAGGGCCTGGTTATTTAATGATTTTTGAATAGCCTCGAATACACTAACCTGATTTATATTGATAGAAACAGGTTTAGCATCCAGAATAATACTGAGGTCATAAATAATATCGTAACCACTCTGTTTGCGTATCTCTTTCAGCACACGTTCCAATGGCGCATTTTTTTCAACAATGGAAACTTTTTGTGCCATTGTTGATGCACTGATTTGCATGAACGTAAACAGAAGAATCGCAGCAGATAGTCGCATAACGAGTAGCAGTTTTCGGAGCTGCCGGTTAAGCAACCCGAGTGAAGTAAAATTTTTATACATTTGTTTGTTTGGTTATTGCATCCGGCCCGGGCTTCGAAATCAGGACCTTATGCGGTTATTAGTTGATTAATTATAGTCGACTACCAAATTATCCAGGAGTGCCGCCAAGCACTTCTGGTTTTTTTTGGCATCTTTTTTCTTTATTTAGAAACGATTACCCTCCTTCCTTCAAGTTTAAAATGCACTTTTCCTGTCAGTTGAATATGATTGAGCACTTCTGAAATACTGGTACTTCTTGACATCCAACCACCAAGCGTTAGGTTTTCCGGTGCGCTTTTATCATAAACTACCTCAACATCATACCATCGGGCTACCTTGCGCATGGCACTGCGTAAATCCTCTCTAAACACAAATTCACCATTTTTCCAGGCAACTGCCATTTCAGTATCTGCTGGTTGTATCTGCATATTCTGATTACTAAGTTTTGCCTGCTGCCCCGGTTTCAACAAAGCAGTTTTGCCATCGTTGAGAACAATGTTTACGCTTCCTTCCAGCAATGTGCTTTTTACATCAGGTTCATCTGCATAAGCATTGATATTAAAATGCGTTCCTAAAACCTCCAATTTTTCGACTTGATTATTGCCTTTTACGACTGATACCAAAAAAGGCACCCTTCCCTTGGCTGTTTCCAAGTGGGCAACCTCAAAATAGCCTTCACCTGTCAGAATTACGCTTCGGCTGCTTTTAGGAAAGATTGTTGGATATTTCAGTGATGACCGGGCATTTAGCCACACCTTTGACCCATCCGGCAGCACAACGGCATATTGTCCTCCAACTGGCGTACTGATTGTATTGAAGCCTCCATGCTTAGCTTTGGTATTTGTGATTTTATAAACCAAAGTGCCGTCGGTTGCTCTTGTAATTTCAATTCCTGCTTCGGTAGCAACTTTCCCTGTAAGCTCGTTATTTAAATCGATTGCCCTACCATTTGATAAGGTAAGAATAGCCTTATCGGTGCCAGCGGGCAGATCATGTTGTTTGGCAATTACAAATCGATCATTGGCTTTATTATTATTTTTGAGCAGTAAATAACTAACTCCGGCAATTAGTAAAATGCTGGCCGCGATTCCGATTGAAATGAAAGTTTTGTACGGACTGCCAATTTTTTTAACATTCACCTGTTCTTCCCCTGAATCGGAAGTCCCGTCGAGAATTTTAGTCCAGAGCTTTGCCGCTAACTTTTCATAGTCTACCTGCGGTTCGGCTGTACTACTCTCTTCAGCTTTTAACAAATACCAGGTTTCTAACCTGGCCCTTTGTTTAACCGAAAGTTTATCATCTAAGTAGTTTCTAATAAATTGTCTTGCGTTAAAATTGCTCATGCTTATTATAGGGAGTATAATAGTAAGACAGGCAGCTTAAGGCAATGTTGTATTCAATATTAAAAATAAATTAAGTTTTTATTAAAAAAATAAAAAAAGGGCTATAAGGAGATGAAGAAGAAAGGCAAATTATTGCCAAATTTAGTCCGTAAAGTAGATATTGCCTTATTCATCTGAGTTTTCACTGTAAGCTCAGATATATTCATCACGCCAGCAATTTCCTTATATGATAAGTTTTGTTTGCGCTTCAACTCGAAAACTTCACGCATCCGTGGGGGTAACTTTTCAATTTCTTCCTCGATTAATTTGGATAATATGCGTTCCCTGATGCGATGATCAGTAATTTCCTGGGCCTGGTCGAGAAAGCTGCCAAGATCTACTAAGTAGGCATGATGAACCTGATTTTTACTAAAAAAATTTAGGATTGCATTTCTTGTAGCCATATAAAGATAGGCACCGATTGAAATATCGGTCTGTAACGATGGTGCCCTTTGCCAAAGTTTTGTAAATACTTCCTGAACAACATCCTCGCTTTCATGCTCTTCTTTGAGCATCCTGTAAGCGTGTTTATATAATATAGGCCAGTACCTGCTGTAAATTTCAGAAAAAGCCATATTATCCCTTTCTATCAATAGCGAAACTAATTTACTATCATCATATATGGAATAATCTGGAATCATCAACAAGTAAAAATAGAACTTATTACCGATATTTAAAAATGGACGTTTTTGGGCTCAGCTTTCAAATTTCTTAACATTCAGGGGTAAGGTGGTCAAGCTATAAGATGTTTATTTTTCCATCATTAACCTGGTCAATAATGCCGGCAGAGCATGTTAAATATACCGCGCAGATTCCTAAATATGAGGGGGGGGGCTAACTCCTTAGGCAACCGCTCAAATAACCAGGAATAATCTTTTAAAACCCTGAAATCTTGCTAGCAGGCTCCAATAACCTGAAGAGGATGTTTCTCTTCAGGTTACGTCCTGGAAAGCACGTGCTAAGATGTAATTATTATTGGAACCTTTAAAATCTGATCGATTTATCTTCCGGGTAAAAGATCAGTTTTCGGCCATTTTTTTACTGCCGATTATTTGAACCGTCACTTTCTTTTGTTTGTAAACACTCCAGTGCATTTGCAACATATACCAATGGAGCGTTCCAATTGATTGCTATCTCATTACTTGCATAAGAAGCAACATCATCGAGGTACGACAGTTCCGGTTCCACAGCTCCATATTTTAGTCCATCCTGTTTTCCCGAATTGGGGCCACCGACCAACATACCAGGAATCGGATTTATAACACCATCAGCGAAAGAAATGCGGTGATGTGGATTCATCGGTGATTTGGTACCAATACCGGTAACAAAAGAATAACCAGTTGCATTTCTTCCCAGAATATAATCCAGATTACCCACAGCAGCATTCAGATAATCCTTGTTTTGTGTGAATAAATAAGCATTAATAAGCAAGACAGCCTGATTCATGGCAACCGAATTACTTCCCCATACAAAATCCGACAGTGCGCTGCCCATTACTGCGCCATAGGCACCCGCCTTGCCCGTCAACAGATAACGGTCTGCAATGGAAAGCACTTTTTTCTTCAAAATACTCGTGATGCTGCTGTAACTTTCCGGGAGTTTATCATGACACCTGATCATGGAATAATACCCTAAAATGCCTACGTAACTCCAGCTTGGCAAATTTACCTTTGCATTCAGGCGCGCAAAGAAAGCATCATAATATTCTGATCCGCCGGTAGTAATCAGGAGCTCAGCAGCTGCCCAGCTCCATTCGTCTTCAAAATCTTTGTCTCCATAAGCACCTGTAGTAACTTTCAGATCAGATGTCTTGTTCATCAGCTCCTGATCGTAAGCCAGATTTGGGTTTTTAAGGGCCCAATTCCAGGCCAGAACTGCGGCAGCACGGCAACTGTCTGCCAGGCCGGGGTACTGCCGTGGAAAATCCTTTAAAATCCTGGATGCCTGAGCGGCGACAGCAACAAGGTTTAACGTTGCTGCCGTACCTTTCGCCACAACATATCGGGGTGCCGTAGCCTGTGCAGGCATAATCATTGCATCGAAACCGAGATTTGTACATTTATTATAAACACCGCCGTCATATGGATCCTGCATTTTCAGCATCCAGCGTAAATTGTAGATGGCCTCGGTCAATATATCCGGCACGCCATTCTTCGCATTTGGAAGCTTCGCTTTCAGGCCAAGGAAATAGTTAGGAAAATCCTCGTAAGCCGATAATAAAGTAGCGGTAGAAATTCCGCTGTTAACCATGTACTTATTGTAATCGCCCGCATCGTACCAACCTCCCGTTACATTAATCCTGCTTCCTGTAGCCCTGTTTTTAGTGGCGGCAGAAGGGTGAATCAATACTGCGGTATCCGGGTGTCCCGAAGCGCGGTACCATTTACCCGCATAATCTTTATCCAAGGCCGAAGAAGCGCGCTGGTAATAGAAAGCTTTCAAGCTTGCCAGCGCAAGGTCCTGATGCACACTGTCTGCAATCTTAAAAACCGGCGAGTCGCCAACGCCTGGAATCCGGACCAAATACGTTCCAGATTTTTGGAAACCGCTGAAATCTGCTATTCTGGTCTTAATTCCAGAATAGCCTGTGCTTCTCCATCCGGATAGCGACCCGGTAAATACCGACTTTCCCGCTGGCATCGCAATCAGCTCAAAGCCATCGCCTTTAGCATCTTTGGTGATCACGGCACTTTTATTCAAACCTGGATAAAAGCCTGACTGATCTAAAAATATTACCGGAAGCCCGACCTTTTGGGCCTGGGCTTTCGGTAGCCCTATAATGATGAGCATGAGAAGCGCAACGTAAAATAAGGATTTCATAAGGTTATAAATATTTCTCATACTCGGCCTGACTGATTACTTTGAGGCTAACATCATCAACGAACATAGTGCCCGATACATAACCCAATGCAAATAAGAGTTTGATGCTTGTAGCACCTGGCGGAACAATATACGCACGTTCATAAAGCTTCCAGTCCTGATCGCCGGTAGCTGAAGCAATATTAATCCCTTCGCCGATTTTGGCTTCGCCCTTACCCAGCATTTCAAAAAGGAAGAGTGCACCGTTCCAATCTTCCTTTCCGGTACCTACGTCATCTACCTTGATCTTTGCCGACATCAAAATATATTGAGTATTTTTGGGAAGCGCAACAATCTGGTGCATGCCTGTCCATTTAGAAGGATCGCTGGAGAATAAAGCGCTGCTCATTTTTCCGCTGCTGAAAATATAAGGCGTTGCCTTTGCAGAATAGTCTACCCATCCCCTGAGTTCATCTTCGAAGCCTCCATTGGTCACCAGGTTTTTTTGCGCCATACTGCAGTAATTAACGGTTAGCATCAGAATGCCAACAGCCAGATATTTTATCCTGTTCATGATTGTAATTTTATTTCTAACAGACCAACAAGGGGCTGTCTCATAAATCAATTTATCTTTGAGTCTGGTCACGTTGAGCTTGTCGAAACGTCCTAAGTGACTTTTCTACAAGTCCTCCTACAGGCCCTCATCGGAGTCCTTTAGACAGGATAACATTCGTATTGATGAGACAGCCTCTTTTCATTAAATTATTTTTAACAGCAAGGATTAATATACTCCGATATCATCCAGGAAAATTGTTTCCGGTGCATTACCACTCAACTCCTGAAAGCCAATCCAGTTGAGACTGGTTGGTTTACCCGGTTGGCTGGCATTTTGGAAACGCTCCAAAGGCACAACATAGGTGGTCCATTTACCGGCATGCAATACAATGCTCACCTGCCGGTTATCGAAGTCATTCAATCCGATCTTTACTACTTTACCTTCAGTTCCGGTTGTTCCATATATAGAGAATTTAACATAAGTTTTATCACTCAGGTCTACCGGAACATTGCTACCTACAGCATATCCGGCATAATTACCGGTGTAAGTGAGTTTGATGGAGTGGTTGCCTCTTTTAACCATCTCTGTGTTACTTACGTCTCCACTGGCACCGCCAAAATTGAAATCGTAACCAGCTGTGATCTGATCGTCGTAAAACAAATGTCTGAATCCAAATGGTAATAGTATCGGCACTGCTGTTCCATCGTAAGATACATAGGGGCCAGTACCAGTACCGCCCGGGGTAGTGACACTTACGGCACCCAGTGCCCCGCTAGGTACGGTTACCTTTAATTCTGTACTTTTTGAGGAAACCACCCTGGCTTCAACCGTACCGAATTTAACGCCGGTTACCTGATCGAAACGCAAGCCGGTAATGGTAATCTCATCTCCTGCATTTCCGGCAAACTGGCTCAATTCTGTAATTACGGGAGGTGGTTGTTTGATACTAAAATCAAAGCTTACCGTTCCAGATGTGTTGGTAAGTATTAATTTACCGGTTTGATTGATCCAGGAAGCCGTAGCAGGGATCATCACCACGATACTGTGGTCGCTAAACAGTGCCGTATTTAAGTAGGCTGGTGTACCGTTAAACTCCACTTTGTTGGTACTCTTCAGGTTTTGCCCTTCGATTACATAAGTTACGCCGACATCGCCTGAGGTGACCGTAGAATCTAAAGCCGTTGGTTGATCAACTCCCGGCTTCACCAAAGTACGCACCCTGGTGATAACTGGCATACCTTGTCCCTCTTCCTCCTTTTTGCAGGAGGTTATCAACATCAGCATGAAAAATAGTCCTGTCAAACAAATGACGATGGGGTTTTTATATATGATTTTCATAATAACGATTTAAAATTTGTAAGGTACCGGTGGCAGTAATAATTTAGGATTAAGGGTAGATTCTGTTGTAGGATATGGCAAACGGAAATTGGCATCGGTGGGTGTGTATTTTTGCCCCCAGATTACAACAGGCGTAGTGTTGCTGTAAATACCCCTTTCCTGGTTGGCAATAATGGCGATTGCCTTAGGGTGAGCAGTTACATTAAATCCATCTAACCTGCCCAGATCAAACCAATAATCAGCCTCAAACACAAATTCCATCCGGCGTTCCTGATAGATATCTGCAATGGAAATGGAGGTTTTAGGAATCAGCCCGGCCCGGCTTCTGATTTTATTAAATGGCACCAGTGCAGCAGCATCTGTTGTACTTTGCGCACCGGCAAGAACGGCTTCCGCTTCAATCAGAAGCACATCTGCATAACGCATCAGGTACGTATTATTCGCTGTCGAAAACGCAGCACCCTTACCCCCATTATCTGCGGGAGTACCTACTACATACTTTTTGATAAAGGCAGGCATTCCCTGCGCAACTGCCCCCGCTGGCAAGGTATAACCGCCTTTAGCCTGGTTGATTTCAGGATAAACATCCCCCTGCATCATCACCGTAGGTTTTCTTCTTAAATCACCTGGCTCAAAAGCTGTCAGCAAATCGATTGACGGCGTTACACTGCCATACCCATCTCCTGTACCCGTAATTTCAGAATTATAGGCGAGGAAAGATTGTAAGGCATTTCCGTGTCCGTAGGAAGATCCGCCCAGCCATTGAATAGCAGCGATGCTTTCTTCATTGTTGTTATTGGCCGTTTTAAATAAATCTGCATAGGTCTTTCCTGAAACATCGATCCCGTACAATTTAAACTCCCCGCTATTGATTACCTGTTCTGCTTTTAGGCGGGCGTTGGAGTAATCGCGCATATACAGATAAACTTTAGCCAAAAGTGCAGCCGCAGATCCACTGGATACCTTACCCTGAGCAACAGATCCGGTTCTGATCATTTTGTCGCAGTTCGCTTCGGCAAACTTCAGGTCATTGATGATGAAGGTATACACATCAGTTACCGGATTGGTATTGATCTGATAATTGCTGACATGGTCCAGGCTATTTTCTATAATGGGCACATTTCCCCAGGTTCTCACCAGGTAAAAATAAGCCGTGGCACGCATAAACCTGGCCTCCCCAAGTGCGTTATTCACTACAGAAGCCGGTACACTGGCCGGGACTTTGGATTTAAGGTTGTTGATAAGTGCATTGGATTGGGCGACTACGCTGAACAAGGAATTCCAGGCCGACAATAATTGAGTATTGTCGCCAGTTACCGAAAAATTACCAAAATTGATCACATCCGGAGAATAGGTATGTGCATTGCCGCTCAACAATTCGGAGATACACCAGGAAGCTTTTGCATTCCAATCAAACCACGGGGAATTGTATAAAGCAGCCGTGCTGGCCCGTACCTGCTCGGTATTCTGGTAAAAATTATCCGCACTGAGCGCATCCTGCGGCGGAATGTTAAAAAAGTCCTTTTTACAGCTACTGCTAACTGCGGCTATGAAGACAAATAGATATAGAAGATATGATTTCATTTTCTTACAATAATTTATGGTCACTAAAATTGTGCGTTGATTCCAAATGTGATGGTCCGGGCAATCGGGTATCTGCCCAGGTCGATGTTATTCAGGATTGCACTTTGATTAATTGCACCGATTTCCGGATCATAGCCTTTGTATTTCGTAAAGGTGTACAGGTTCTGCACACTGGAATATACTTTCAGGTTACTGAATTTAAATTTCCTGATCCAGGCGGCAGGCACTTTGTAACCAAGAGTCATATTCTGAATCCTTAAAAAGGACCCACTTTCCACATACCGGTCAGATACCACCAGATTTGGATTGTCAATACCAATTTTCGGAGCAGGAATGTCGGAATCCGGATTCTGAGGCGTCCAGAAATTGCTGTAAGCAGCATATTGGTTCTGATAAACAGCTGCCAGGTTACCCATGGTGTTGTTCAACAAATTCATAATCTTCGAACCATAAGATCCATTTAAAAACAAAGTGAAATCAAAGGCTTTGTAGCTAAACGTATTGGTAATACCGTAGGTAAACTTAGGATTGGGATTCCCGATCGCTGTGCGGTCTTTCTCATTAACCACACCATCACCGTTCACATCTTCATATTGCACATCACCCAGCCATGTACTGTTGCTGTTATTGGCAATCGTTCTGCCGAACTGAACCGGTGCAGCACGCAATTGATCCTCTGTTTTAAAAATTCCTTTTACTTTGTAACCATAAAATTCACCCACCGACCTGCCTACAACGGTACGCGTAACAGGTGTTTGCAGGTAAGCGTTGGTTACTGTACCAAACAGCTCGGTAAGCCCATTACCCAGTTCTTTTACCTCATTTTTGTAATGTGATAAAACCACAGTGGTATTCCATTTAAATTGATCATTATCGATATTTCGGGTATTGACAGTCAAATCAAAACCTACGTTATCAATTTTGCCCAGATTTACGTAAGGGGGATTAATGCCGCCTAGGTAATCGGGGCCACCCACCAGGTATGCCGGAAGTGTGAGCTGGAACAAAAAGTCTTTTGATGTCTTTTTGTAGAGATCTATACTGGTACTGATCTTACCTTTCAGAAAACTCATGTCCAGACCAGCATTATACTGGATCGAGGTTTGCCACTTTAATGCCTTATTGTCAATTCGTCCGGCAAGAAATCCTGTACCCAAACCCGTCTGAGATGACTTCAATAAAGAGCTGTACAAGTAATTGGGAACATCCTGATTACCGACCTCTCCATATCCAAGACGAATTTTAACCCCGCTCACCACCTTGTTGATTCCCTTCATAAAAGGTTCCTCAGACAATTTCCACGACGCGGCAAAAGAAGGGAAATAACCAGATTGTGATCCTTCTGCAAATTTAGAAGTCTTGTCTTTACGGATGGTAGAAGTAAGGCTATACTTTGCACCATAGGTATAAATGGCACGGGCATATATAGATTCTTGTCGCTGTGTTCCAATATACTCATCATTGGTGGCCGTGATGGCCTGCCCTAAGTTTAGTGATTGCACATCGTTGCTGTAAAAACCTTGCCTTGTTCCTTCTATACCCCGCCAGGTAGATTGCTGCACTTCATAACCTAAAATTGCATTCAGGTTATGTTTTCCGAATGTTTGATTATAATTCAGGTATTCTTTCCAGATCAGAAATGTACTTTGCTGATGGCGTTCCTGTAACGAGGCTGTAGGGTTGGTAAAGCGGCCCCATGAATAACTTGGCGTAAATACATTATTGTCAGAGAAATTAAAGTCCCCGCCTAGTTCCGATCTTAAAGATAGTGGTTTAAGTACTTTGATTTCATTGTAGAGATTCGTATTGATGTTGCTTCTGTTCAGTTTGTTTTTGATTTGCTGTGCCTGGGCTACTGGATTCAGTGCTGCAGCGGCAGCCAGCGGATCTGATACAGGAGGCCCGGTATACGAACCATCAAGATTGGTTACCGCGAGATCAGGCCCCTGCAACAGTGCATTGTAAATGATCCCGTTGTTATCGCTGGTGATAACGTTTTCCGCAGAACGGCTGGCCGTTAGTGTAATACCAAGTTTAAACCATTCTTTAACCTGGGCATCTACATTGGTACGCAAGCTGTAACGACGGAAATCAGATCCGATAACCGTACCATCCTGTGCGAGATAACCACCTGAAATGTAATAATTCAAGCCCTCTTTACCGCCAGAAACAGCTACCTGGTGACTTTGCTGAGGAGCAGTCCTGAAGATTTCTTTTTGCCAGTTGGTACCTTCTCCCAACACTGCAGGATCTGCAAATTCAACTCGTCTTCCTGTTCCATAGATGTCGCCCAAAGAATTCTGCAGTTGAGCATATTGTTTAAGGTTCATTACATCCATATACTTCGCTACGCGTTGAAAACCATAATAACCATCGTAATTGATAGCCGAATTACCCGTTTTTCCTCTTTTTGTAGTGATGATGATCACGCCGTTTGAAGCTCTGTTTCCATAGATTGCGGTTGCAGATGCGTCCTTCAAAACATCAATCGATTCGATATCATTTGGGTTGATCAGAGACAAAGGACTAACGGTGGTCTGAGAATTGGCGTTCGAAGAAGAAGCCTGTAACGGTGATCTCCCACTCGTGCTTTGGTTAC
The DNA here is from genome assembly GCF_049913135.1 of Pedobacter sp. R-06. Taxonomy (NCBI): domain Bacteria; kingdom Pseudomonadati; phylum Bacteroidota; class Sphingobacteriia; order Sphingobacteriales; family Sphingobacteriaceae; genus Pedobacter; species Pedobacter sp. R-06. Next base: position 2,913,861 of record NZ_CP183977.1, read on the forward strand.
TGGCATCGCCCGAGATGGGTACACCGTCAATTACATATAAAGGTTCATTACTTCCGCTCAACGAAGTTATTCCGCGCACACGGACAGATGTATTGCTGCCGGGCGCCCCCGAATTCTGCGTAATGGTTAATCCCGAAGCCTTACCCTGTAACATCTGATCGATGCTCACCTGGGGTACATTTTCGATATCGGAGGCCTTTACAGAAGAAATTGATCCGTTAATATCGGAACGTTTCTGAGTTCCGTATCCGATCACTACGACATCGCTGAGTAATTTAGTTTGGCTCTTCAAAACCACATTCAATACGGTTCTTTTGCCCGCAACAATTTCCTGGGTTTCCATACCCACAAAAGAAAATACAAGAATCGCTGTAGCTGATGGAACGGAGATTTTATACCTCCCATCGATATCTGTTACGGCGACCACCTTTGAATCCTTCACTTTGACCGCGACTCCGGGAAGTGTTATGCCTTTCTCGTCGCTGACTGTGCCCGAAATCTCAATGTCCTGGATTTGTATATGTTCCGATGGCAAAGGGGCTGTTTTTTTAAGAATAATTGTTTTTTTAATGATCTTAAAATCCAGGTTTGTGTTTTTCAAAACCAATACCAATGCCTGCTCAATGGGCATGTTGGTTACATTTACATTGATTTTGGATTTCTCATCAATATCGGCACGTCTGAAAAGCAAATGGTAACCACTCTGTTTTTCTATTTGCTTAAGGACAGAAAAGATGTCGCTATTGGTATGTTTAAGCGTTAAATTCTGACTAAAGCTATTTGCGCTAACCTGCATTAAAGTCAGAATAAAAAGAAGCACGGTTAGTCTCATTGTTAATAAAATTTGGTAAGAATCACGGCGAAATAGCTGCCTGATCCTATAAAATAAATTCATATCTTTATAGAGTTTGGGTTAAATTATAATGTCGTCTGAATTGGCTTGTAAGTAACCTTTACAATGACCGGAGGTGCTGCAAACACGATCCGGTCTTTTTTTAAAAAACGGTTACGCTGGTTGATTAAGCAGTATTGTAGTAGTTTCTCATATTTGGTTATTTATATTGTTAAATTATGGTTAAGCAGTTTTTTCCATTATTCTATAATGGTAAGCACATGATCGTTCAGTTCGTATTTTAGTCCTGTAAACTGCAGCATGCTTAGCATTTCCGAAAGCTCGACATCTTTAGCTATCGTACCTGTGTAAGGAATTTTTGAGGGCGTGCCTTTAAATACAACCTGCACATCATACCACCGGGAGAGTTGCCGGGCAATGTCTTTGATCTCCATATCTTTAAAAATGAAAAGGTCGTTTCTCCAGGCCATCACGGCTTCCAAATCAACGTTGTTGCTTACTTCAATACCTGTCGACTGATTTACACTGGCTTGTTGCCCGGGTTTTAACAGCTTAGAAAAGTTTCCTGATGATAAGTGGATACTGCCTTCCAACAGCGTTGTTTTTTGATTAGCTTCATCGTTGTAAGCCATCACATTAAAATGTGTTCCGAGAACGCTGATTTCGGTTCCACCGCATCGTACCTTAAAAGGCTGTTTAGGATTCTTCACAACTTCAAAATACACCTCACCTGTCATTTGTACGCTTCTTTCTGCACCTGTAAATGAGGTTGGGAACCTCAAACTGGATTTAGCGTTCAGCCAGACTTTACTTCCATCCGGCAATATCACGCTGTATTTTCCGCCTACAGGTGTTGTGATGGTGTTGTATACCATTTCAGAGGGATTTCCCCCTTTACTCTTCTGATAACTCACCTCTCCCTCAGCGGTTTTCACCACACTCATGTCGTACTGATCAGCTACCTTACCCAAGTTTGCATCAGTCAGTACCAATGAAGATCCATCATCAAGTGTGAGTACGGCCTTATTGCCTCCCGGGCGGATACTTGCAGATTGGCTTGACTTAAAGCTTTTCTTCGGAGAAAACGAGGAGGAGTATTGCATCCAGAGCAAAACCATACTTAAGCATAAAAACAGCGACGCGGCAACCGCCAGGACTTTCCAGGAATAAATTGACTTTTTAGGGCGCAGGCCTAGATTTTGATGCTCCTTTGCTTCGATGTTTTGAAGGATACGTTCAAAGATTTTGTCCTCCATGAGCACGCGTTCCTCATCTGTCAGACCTGAGATATGATCTGGCACACCATCCATAAGATCAAACCAATGATCAACCTCTGCAGCCTCACTAGCAGTACAGTTGCCTGAAAGGTATTTTTTTAGTAAGGATACGGCTATCGGTTTGCCCATATTGGTTACATTATATTTGGTTGGTTAATGATATAGTCGGTTGGGCAGGCTGTTGCCCCCAAAAAAAAATAAAAAAAATTCTGGGCTGCTAAAATAGCAACCAGGCGAAGGATGAAGCGATCAGAACTTCCTTGAAATGCAGCCTGAAAAGTTTCAGTGCATTAGTGATGTGGTTTTCTACTGTTTTCTCGGAGAGGCCTAATAATTCAGCAATTTCCTTATTGGATTTATGGTGCTGCCTGCTCAATTCAAACACCTTTCGACATTTGGCAGGCAATTTCGACATCACCTGATTGATGCCATCTTCTACCTCATGCAAGAACACCGTTTCCTCAGTCGTATTGGCTGACTCATTATAGCTAAAAGATAGCAATTCCATATAATTGTTCCGGGTTGCCTCCCTGGCCAGGTAATCAATCACCGAATAACGGATGGCAGTATGGAGATAAGCCTTCAGTGCACCCCTGATATTTATTTTTTTGCGATTGATCCAAAACAGCGTAAAAAAATTCTGGATAATTTCTTCAGAAGCTTCTTTAGATCTCAGCCGCTTATTCGAAATCAGGTACAATTCATACCAATACCGAACATAAATTTCCCTGAAGGCAACAACGTCATTTTCCTTAAACAGAATGACAAGTTCCTCATCGGTGTGTTTATGCGGGTTGCTCATAGGAAAGTAAAAGTATAAAAAATATAGTTCATTCAGTATGCTGATTGTTTTTGCTGAAAAATGTTTATGGCTCAAGTGTCTTGCCCTATAATACAAAGTTCACATCACGCCAACAATATAGCTACTGCCGCTTTTAATTTACAGTGTCCTGATCCGATCACCCTTCGTACACGTGAGTTCAATCGGAGATTGACAAGGCTGCAGCGAAGAAATTGAATAATAGCTAAAAACATCTACACAACATATGCTTTCAGAATATCGTAAGCAAAGCGTAGAATTGTTCCGAAAACAACGATCAGGAAAAATACACGGACAAATTTATTTCCTTTAAGCAAGGCCAGTTTTGTACCGAAGAAAGCACCTGTTAGGTTAAACAGCGCCATTGGTATAGCGTATTGAAACAGGATATGCCCGGTAGAACTGAAATAGATAATGGCCGCCAGATTAGTGGCCATATTTACAATTTTGGCATGCGCACTGGCACCTATAAAATCGAAGCCCAGTACGGCTATAAAAACCAAAATCAGAAAAGATCCTGTGCCTGGCCCGATTAAACCATCATAAAAACCGATCAATACCCCAAATAAACCGGCCATTAAAACCTGTTGCTTAAGCGAATGATCTTTCTCCTGGTGGATACCAAATTGTTTATTGAAATAGGTATAAAGTGCGACTAAAACCAGCACAACGAGAATTACGGGCTTGATGACCGAATTATCTATCCTGCTTACCAAAAATGCGCCCAGCAATGCTGCTAAAAATGCAGTTAATACACAGGCAGCAAGTACTTTGTAATTAAAACGAACCTGTTTTGAATATTTGAAAGCGGCCAGTGTTGTACCCGCCATTGATGGGATTTTGGTAGTCCCTAAAAGCGTAGCCACAGGATAATGGGGCAAAATAAGTAAAATGGCGGGAGTTTGTAATAAACCACCGCCACCTACAATAGCATCTATAAATCCGGCAGCAAAAGCCACCAGACAAAGTAAAATCAATTCGTTAATCATTAATTAGGATTTTAAAACCAGAAAACTCATTACCGCTGGCTTTAGCCAACAGTATCTACATCCGCTCTGGCGAAGTAATCCCTAAAATCAACATTCCGGTATGAATGATATCAGCCGTTTTTTTACTCAGGTTTAAACGGAACTGTTTTACCTCACCTTCTTCCGTTTTTACAATTGGTGGTACCTCATGGTAAAACTTGTTGAACAGCTTAGCCAGTTCGTATAAATAGTTGGCCAAACTCGCCGGACTGTAAGCTTTAGCCGCAATAGCAATTTCTGCAGGGTATTTGGCCAGTTGCAGAATCATTTCCAATTCTACCTCCGATATTCCTGAAAACTGTTCACTGCCAACTGCAAACTGATAATTAGACTTACTCAACAGCGATTTAATCCTGGCATGTGTGTATTGGATAAACGGCCCGGTATTCCCTTGGAAATCGATACTTTCAGCAGGATTAAACAACAAACGTTTCTTAGGCTCAACCTTTAAAAGGAAATATTTTAAAGCCCCTAAACCTATATTTTTATACAGTTCTTCCTTGTCTTCTTCACTAAAATCGTTGGTTTTACCCAATTCTTCAGTTTTTTCGCGGGCAGTAGTTACCATGCTTTCAATCAGCTCGTCTGCATCAACAACAGTTCCTTCACGGCTTTTCATCTTACCGTTTGGCAGATCGACCATCCCGTACGATAAATGGTATAAGCCTTTTGCCCAACTTTTGCCCAGTTTCTCTAGAATCAGGAATAACACTTTAAAATGGTAATCCTGTTCATTTCCTACCACATAAATCGACTCATCCATATTGAAATCGTCGTGTTTCATTTCGGCAGTACCTAAATCCTGTGTAATGTAAACCGAAGTTCCATCAGCACGTAAAACCAATTTCTGGTCTAAACCATCGGCAGTTAAATCGATCCACACCGAACCATCTTCTTTTTTAAAGAAAACGCCTTTGGCTAAACCTTCATCAACCGTACCTTTTCCTAACAGATAAGTATTGCTTTCGTAATAAAATTTATCAAAATCTACCCCAAGGTTTTTATAGGTTACATTAAAACCAGCGTAAACCCATTCGTTCATGGTTTTCCAAAGCGAAACCACTTCCTCATCGCCTTGCTCCCATTTCAAAAGCATTTGTTGCGCTTCTTTAATTAATGGTGCATTTTTCTTCGCCTCTTCTTCAGTTTGCCCTTCTGCTTTTAAGGCATCAATCTCTTTTTTATACTCTTTATCAAAAATTACGTAGTATTTTCCAACCAGGTGATCGCCTTTTAAGCCAGTACTTTCGGGTGTTTCGCCATTGCCCCACTTTTGCCAGGCCAGCATCGATTTACAGATGTGGATGCCACGATCGTTGACCAGGTTTACCTTCACCACATCGTAACCATAAGCTTTTAGCAGTTCAGAAACCGAGTAACCCAATAGGTTATTACGCACGTGCCCCAGGTGAAGCGGTTTATTGGTATTTGGAGAAGAATATTCGACCATTACCTTTTTACCGTTAGGTGCATATACACCAAAATCGGGCGATAAAATTTCTTCGTTAAACTGTTTAAGGAAATAACTTTCGGCAATGCTTAAGTTCAAAAATCCTTTAACCACATTAAATTTAGTAATATCGGTTACGTTAGCAACCAAATATTCTCCAATTTCAGTGGCAGTTTGCTCTGGCGATTTTTTCGAAATTTTAGTAACCGGAAAAACAACAATGGTTGCCTGTCCTTCAAATTCTTTACGTGTTTCTTGTATGTTGATTACACTTTCGGCTACTTCTTCTTTGTAAAGTTCAAAAATGGCTTTCTGTGTTTCGGCAATAATAAAATTCATGCGCCAAAAATATGTAAAAAAGGTGGAAGGTGAAAGGTTTAAGGGGGAAGGTTTTCGAGCTTTTAAAGGTTTGGAAAGCTGCTGTAGTGCCAATCGGTTCCGATAGTCCTTCTTTCCGCTATAGTCCCGATGGAAGGAATCGGGAGCTGTCGCTTCAATAAGGTTTAAGGGTGTTGGTTTTGTGCAATAAATAAACCAATCTAAGCAGAAGTCTATCTCAAATCTGTCATCTCAATTCTCATATCTGAATTTTTCTAATAGATTTGCAATAACTAACTTTTTTATGAGCGAGCAGAACCCCAATTTTAAAGTGAGCGTAAACACCGAAATCGGCAGATTACGTAAATTATTAATACATAGTCCTGATAGTGGATTAGGCAAAGTAGTACCCTCTAAGGCACAAGATTGGCTTTTCGAAGATATTGTACATTTAGATACCATCCGTAAAGGTGAATACGATTATTATATTAAATTATTGATGTATTTTCTTGATCCTGATAAGATTAAAGGAAAACTGGCTGAAATAGATTCAGAAGCATCAAACCGTAATTTTTACAAACCCAACCACCCCGATTTTCACAATTCTAAATCGGTAATCGAGATTCAGAACCTGTTGAGCGAGATGCTGGAGAACGAATCCATCCGCAAAAAACTGGTTGCTGCCGTTTGTGCCATTGAAGGCTGTACTTATAAGGTTCAGTTGGAATTAACGAATACCGATCCGAAACAATTGGCAGAGATTTTTATCTCCGGAACATTAGCCAACGATACAATGATTTTTGCGCCCATTCCCAATTTAATTTTTACAAGGGATGTGGGTACCACCATTAATAACCATATCCTGTTAAACAAACCGGCAAAAAAAGCCCGTGTGCGCGAAACACTTTTAATGCGTTATATTTTCTTCAACCATCCTTTGTTTGAGGACTACCGTAATAATATCCTCGAAATTCCGGATGTGACCATGCATTTTTTAAGACCAGGTGACGAACCTGCTTTCAGTACCACGTTAGAAGGTGGCGACGTGATGATGGTAAGTCCTAACCACGTATTGATCGGCTGTAGCGAAAGAACTTCTGAACATGGTGCCAACGAAGCGATTAAATTATTGTTCGACCAGGATGTGGTAGAAAAAGTTACCGTGGTAAAAATACCAAGCAAACGTGATTACATGCACCTGGATACTGTTTTTACACAGGTTAAACGCAATACCTGGGTAATTTTGAATTCGATTGCCCATTCGCCGAAATATAATCCTTACGAGCCGATCAACTTTTTAAAAGAGCCCGAAAAATTGGAGGCTACCACTGCCATTCAGTTTACAAAAGCCAACCCACAAGAGCCGAAACATTTCGAACATGTAGAAGCTTTATTAAATGACATTAGTCAGAACGATTTAAAAAGCACTGAACCAACCAAAATCATTTATAGCGGAAACAATCAGTTCCCTTACGATTCACGCGAGCAATGGACAGACTCCTGTAACCTTTTAGCCATTAAAGAGGGTGTTGTTTTAGGATACGATAGAAACGATAAAACCGTTGAAGCCTTTAAAGCTGCCGGTTTTAATGTGGTAGATGTGAAAGATTTAATCCAGGATTTAGAAAGTGGCAAAGTAAATGCCGAAACCATAACCGATACCTTGATTTTAATGCCTTCGGCAGAATTATCGCGTGCCCGTGGTGGTTTTCATTGTATGAGTTTACCGATACTTAGGGATAATTTGGTTCAATAGTTCATTAGCCATTGGTTCATTTGTTTTGGTACAGATAATAAATAGCGATAACTTTATAATGCACCGGTGAATGAATGAACCAATTAACACATTATTTGGTTTGGGGCTTGGTGTTTAGCATCAATTAACCGATATCAACAATTAACCGATTTACGAATGACTAATGAACAATTGAACTAATGAATCAATCTACCAACCATATCCTCATGATCCGCCCTGTTGATTTTAAATTCAACGCGCAAACGGCCGGAAATAATAAGTTTCAAATTGCATCCACTGAAACCAACGTACAAACAGAAGCTTTAAAAGAATTTGATGCCTTTGTTGATTTATTAAGAAAAAACAATGTTGACGTAACGGTTGTAGATGATACTTTACAGCCTGAAACACCTGATTCTATTTTCCCGAACAATTGGGTTTCCTTTCATGAAGATGGCTCAGTATATCTTTACCCGATGTTTTCTGAAAACCGCCGGTTAGAGCGCAGAAAAGAGATACTGGATGGGTTGAAAGAAAATTTTGAAGTGAACCACATCAGTGATTTAAGCTTTTACGAACAACAGCATGCGTTTTTAGAAGGTACCGGAAGTATGGTATTAGACCGGACCAACAAAATTGCTTACGCCTGTTTAAGTGTGCGCACCGATGAAGAAGTACTGAACAATTTCTGCATGCTTACCGGATATGAACCAGTAGCCTTTCAGGCGGTAGACGGATCAAATTTCCCGATTTACCATACCAATGTAATCATGTGTATTGGCGATCGTTTTGCAGTAATCTGCCTGGATTCGATTCGCGATCCGGAAGAAAAAATGAACGTCACCATCAGTTTAAAAGGCAGTGGAAAAGAAATCATCGAAATCAGCCTGGAACAGATGAACAAATTTGCAGGTAACATGTTACAGGTTACCAATGCAGATGACGAAAGTTTATTGGTGATGTCAGAACAGGCTTATCTGTCCTTAAATACCGAGCAGATTGCTGCATTAGAACAATATAGCAGGATCATTTATACACCACTTTACACCATCGAAAAAAATGGTGGCGGCAGTGCAAGGTGTATGCTCGCTGAGATACATTTGCCTAGTAAATTGTAACTATAAAAGATTGGCTGTTAAGCCAACAATCCTAAAAATGAATTATCAAATATAAGGTTGTAAAATTCAATCGTCATTTCGAATGAAGCAAAGTCCCGAGGCTTCGGGAGAGAAATCTTTGAACTAATGAATAAATATAGTTCAAAGATTTCTCCCACTGCGGTCGAAATGACGATTTATCTTAAGCTGTTACTCCCCTAGCCATGGTTCATGTCTCCACGAACCATTTTTATTTTGCCACGGAAGCTCTGAAAACACGGAAAACCCATTTAACAAATGTACAACGCTATTCAACCTTCAATAGCAGCACCACCCTAATTTAATAAACCTGATCGGAACGAACACGAGTGCAACGAGTAAAGTGAAGCGCAGGACTAACCCAAACCGATAAAACCAGGAACCTGCTTTCCAAATGATCAGCAATTATTTGATATCTTTTTCTATCAAACAAAACTTTTAAATTACAAGAACAAAAAATTTCTCCAATATTGTCCACTTCACAATGCCCGATCATTCCAATTAGTTTTATTACTTTCGCCAAAAATCCAGTATCAATATGTCTTTAGTACAAGAATTACAGACCCGCTCGGGCAATAAATGCGAATTATGCACTGCTGAAACCAATTTATCGGTATACGAAGTGCCGCCAACCAGCAATGCCAATAGCGATAACAGCATTTTAGTTTGTAAAACCTGCTTAGATCAGATTGAAAAAACGGAGCAACTTGCCCCAAACCACTGGAAAATATTAACAGAAACCATGTGGTCGGAATTTGCCCCGGTACAGGTTGTTGCCTGGAGAATGTTGAGCAGGTTAAGAAATGAAGGCTGGGCAGCAGACAGTCTGGATATTTTATACCTTGAAGATGAAACTTTGGAGTGGGCTAAAAAAACCGGCGACCACGAGCAAGATGGAACAGTAGAATTTCATCAGGACAGCAATGGCACGCGTTTATTTGAAGGCGACACCGTGGTTTTGGTGAAAACGCTGGATGTTAAAGGCTCAACTTTGAGTGCTAAATTGGGTACTGTAGTTAAAAATATCCGATTAGTTCATGATAATACCGAACAGATTGAAGGTAAGGTTGAAGGACAAACTATTGTAATTTTAACCAAATACCTCCGCAAAGGATAAAACCCTATCTGGTTCCAGAGCCTGTAACTTAAGCTGTGATTAAATTCGAACTTGTCAGGTTGAGCTCAGCCTGTACTGAGCTTGACGAATGTATCGAAATGCTTCACCGGATATTTAAACAGGTCCTTCGACAGGCTCAGGATGACAATCTATATTGATGATACAGCTTCATCAATCAATTAAGATTTACCTATAATTGATTAGCCAACTCGCTATCAAACCCTAAATAGCTGCATTTCCCTTGCCAACTAAACCTGATCGGAACGAACATCCCGATTTTTCTTCGGGATAAAGTGGAGAGCAGGGCCAAGCCTAACCTATAAAAACAGGAACCTGCTTTCCAAATTATTAGTTAAACAGTAATCTTCTTTCATTTATTAAATAATTTACTAAAAAGTCTTAGCGAGACGCTAAGACCAGAGTGTATTAGCCAACTCGCTATCAAACCCTAAATAGCTGCACTATCCTTGCCAACTAAACCTGATCGGGACGAACACGAGTACAACGAGTAAAGTGGAGAGCAGGGCCAACCCTAACCTATAAAAACAGGAACCTGCTTTCCAAATCCTTAAACCTACTCCTTATTACTGCTTGTATTCCAGACTGTTATCCAAACAAGCAACCTGTTTTTTTGCTAAAAACATTTTATACCGAAATTTTGTAGTTAGGCTAACGGTTTCTCTACAGTAAAAATATTTTTATTAAAGATTAATTCTCGATTTAAAATTACATTTTTGCAAAAATTATTTAAAAGTAAATGCAGAGTTACTCAGAATTTCTTGATCTAAGTGTTGGTTTCCCTCAAGAGGGTTTCGATGTTATAGATGATGAATTATATTTTCAGGATTTAAACCTGATGGAAATGATCGAAACTTACGGTACTCCCCTACGTTTCACGTACTTACCAATGGTAAGCAAGAAGATTCAGCAGGCGAAGATCCTTTTCCAAACCGCTATTTTAAAGAACAATTATCGTGGCGATTATAAATACTGCTACTGTACAAAAAGCTCGCATTTTAAGCATATTGTAGAAGAAGCTTTAAAAAACAACATCCACCTGGAAACTTCTTCGGCTTTTGATATGCCAATGGTTGATGCGCTGGAGAAAAAAGGTGTGTTAACGAAAGATACCACCATTATCTGTAACGGCTTTAAAACCTACCAGTACAAACAATATATCATTGATATGTTGCACGATGGTTATACCAATATTATCCCTGTTTTAGATAACAAAGAAGAGTTTAATCTTTTTGATGATGAGGTTGATATCGATACCCCTTGTAACTTAGGTATCCGTATTGCTGCTGAAGAGCAGCCAGACTCGCAGTTCTATACTTCACGTTTAGGTGTGCGTATGGAAGATATTATTGATTTCTACAACAATAAAATCGTTCACAACCCTAATTTCAGGGTTAAATTATTACACTTTTTCATTAACTCGGGTATTACCGATTCGCCATACTATTGGAATGAGTTAGAGAAATACGTAACGCTTTATTGCAAATTCAAAAAAATCAATCCGGATTTAGATACCCTCGATATTGGTGGCGGTATGCCATTTAAAGATTCGTTGGTTTTCGATTTCGATTACGAATACATGGTAAACGAAATTGTGAAAAGGATTAAAGAAATCTGTGCCATTCATGATGTAATGGAACCAGATATTATTACCGAATTTGGTAAATATACGGTTGCCGAGGCTTCCGGTATCCTTTATAAAGTACTGGGCCGTAAACAACAGAACGACCGTGAGCGCTGGTTAATGCTGGATGGTTCTTTTATTACCAATTTACCTGACGTTTGGGCATTAAATCAAAAGTACATTTTATTACCGATTAACAATTGGGATGCTGAATATGAACGGGTTAACTTAGGTGGTATTACATGCGATGGACAGGATTATTACAACCAGGAGGCACACATGAACAGTGTATTTATGCCAAAAACGCGTAAGGTGCAGTATTTGGGTTTCTTCCACACCGGTGCCTATCAGGAAGTATTGAGCGGTTATGGTGGTATTCACCATTGTTTATTGCCAAGCCCGAAACATGTTTTGATCCGCAGAAACCGTGACGAAAGTTTCAATTTCGAGGTTTTTGGAGAAGAGCAGAATAGTAAGCAGGTATTGAAGATTCTGGGTTACTAATTCAGTTTACAGTTGCAAGTTTACAGTGTGGAGATATGAAAAACATAAACTTTCCACAATAAGCTAAAAGCAAAGAACAAGTTTCTTATTTTTACAATATATAAATACCTTAGTTGAATAAGCTAAGGTATTTTTTTGCCTTAAACCTTTTACCTTACATCTAAAACCTTTAAAAATGCAATTCGGTAAAGTAGACGATCCTTCGATTATAGATTATACCCTTCCTGCTGATGCTCCTGAAACAGCAGCAATTTTAGCAGCAAATAAACCTAAACAATCTTTCCAGGCCTATGTGGGTTGCGCCAAATGGAATAAAGCCGATTTAAAGGGCTTTTATCCAAAAGGAACTAAGGATGAATTGACTTACTATTCTACTCAATTTAATTCTATTGAGCTCAATGCCACATTTTATGGTATGCCAAGCCGTGAACAAGTAATCACCTGGACGCAAAAAACACCTGCAGATTTTAAGTTTTTCCCAAAACTGACTAATACCATCAGTCACTTTAAAAGATTGATCAACGTTAAAGAACCTGTAGAACAGTATTGCGATGCCATCAGTAATTTTGAAGATAAATTAGGAATGGCTTTTCTTCAATTGCACGATAACTTTAAACCTAAAGATTTCGAAAGGTTAAAAATCGTGATCAACGAATTCCCGAAAGTAATTCCTTTGGGTGTTGAAGTGAGAAATGAAGAATGGTTTTCAAATCCGTCCATTGCCAACGATTTTGCGCAATTATTTCAGGAAAATGGTGTAGCCAATATTATTGTTGATACTGCAGGCAGAAGAGACATGCTGCATATGCGTTTAACTTCGCCCACCGCCTTTGTGCGTTTTGTTGGTGCAAACGATGATGACATAGATAAAAAACGCTTAGACGATTGGATTGAAAGAATTGTAAGCTGGAAAGAACAGGGCTTACAAAACTTGTATTTCTTTGTACACCAGAATGTTGAGCTATCTTCTCCGTTATTTTCAGCTTATTTTACAGCGAAACTGAATAAAGCTACAGGAACAGATTTAAAGATTCCGGTAATGGCCAATCTGGCTTCGCCGAGCTTATTTTAGTTTTTTTGGTATGCGGGAATCTTAATGCATTTGAAATGAAGGATTAAGATTCCCAACCTACTGCTGGTCGAGATTTGCAATCTCGTCTGAATGAGTTGTGGATTTATAATCCACTTCAAGAATTCGCAAGTCAGGATTACAAATCCCGACTAACATATTTAATTTCTCTTATAAACCGTTTCCGTAGCTTTTGCTTCTTCCCCTTCTGGCGAGACATTGTAAGCAGTTAATATAATTTCATTTTCACCAATAATCTCAAGTGATGTTCTCCAGCCCCAAAGCTGCTCGCCATATTCAGGACTCCCATATTCTCCAAAAACAGAAAAACCATCTGCAGTAGCTTCGCCACCCGAAAGCATAATCTGTGTACCCATGTGAAAACTATCAACCCAACTTGTCGTAAATCTTTGGTAAGGAATATCGAAACCGACAATCATTTTACCTTCAAAAGCTTTTCCTTCCAAACTTCCTTGGTAGTCAATAGAAATAAAACGGTTACCCAAAATTGAAGTGAATTTTGCTTCAGCTGGAGATTCATCTGCCAGCACATCCTTTTCGAACCAGGTTTTGGTTATCCCATTCCAGGTACCAATTAAACTTTGAAGCTTTTGGTGAGCGCCATCTGCTAAAGATTGCTCAAATTTACTTTTCGCCATAAACCAAACTTATAAAATAAATTTTCAACAAAAAATATATTAAAGCTAAAAAAAGGTGAAACGAAAATGATTTATTTTATCGAATTTTAATATTTAATTAAAGTATTGTGTGTTGAAATCAAACTGAACAAAGAGCTAGAAACAATAATTAGCGCAACCAGCCATCAAACCAAACTATCAAATAAATAAATGACAAGTTACGAGATCGAAAACGAACTAAAACCCAATCTAAGCACAGACGAAAAATTAATATGGGCAGGAAAACCTAAGACAGGAATTTTATTTAGAACTTCAGATGCATTCTTAATTCCCTTTAGTTTGCTTTGGGCTGGATTTGCAGTCTTCTGGGAAACAAGTGTCCTTACAACTGATGCCCCTTTTTTCTTTAAACTATGGGGTATTCCATTTGTTCTAACGGGACTATACATCACCATAGGAAGATTTTTCATCGACGCAAAAAAGAGAGCAAATACCGCTTACGGAATTACGTCGGACAGAATTATTATAAAGACGGGAATATTTAGCAGCGAAATCAAGTCATTAAACATCAGAACCCTAACCGACATAACAATTAATCAAAAATCTGATAATAGCGGAACTATTACATTAGGACCAACTGATTTTAGAAATTCAATGATGCAGGGAATAGAATGGCCAGGTGTAAAGCAGCCAGCTTGTCTTGAGTTTATTGAAGATGTAAAAAATGTTTACGACCAAATAATCAACCTCCAACGACAGAAATAATTGCTGGATCTAGAAATGTGCCTTAATAGAAAGTTGTTGAAATTTAATCAATGATTGTAACGAGTCATCTGAAAATAAGAAAACCCCAACAAAACAATAGTTAATGACGGCTATAATTATGAACAGAAAATTGTAAATTGTTAACTGTAAATTTTTCTATATATGCTAAAGGCGTTAGATCTCAATCAGGTAATGGTTATCGATATCGAAACTGTACCTCAATATCCATCTTTTCAAGATGTACCCCCGCATTTTCAGGAACTTTGGGAGCAAAAAACACATTACCAAAGAGGTTCAGACCAAACTGCCGAAGAATTTTATGAAAAAGCCGGCATTATGGCCGAATTTGGTAAGATTATCTGCATTAGTATGGGGATTTTCAGTGTGCAGAGCAATTCATCCGCTTTGCGTATCAAATCTATTTTTGGCCACGATGAAAAAGAAATGCTGCTACAGTTTTCTGCTTTGTTGAGTAAACAAATGCCTACCCTAATGTTCTGCGCGCATAATGGAAAAGAATTTGATTTTCCCTATTTATGCCGGCGGTTATTGGTTAACGGCATAGAAATTCCGGTTCAATTGCAACTTTCGGGCAAAAAACCCTGGGAAATAAACCATATTGATACGATGGAACTTTGGAAGTTCGGCGATTACAAACATTTTACTTCCTTAAACCTTTTGGCCGCAATTTTAGATATTCCTACTCCGAAAGATGATATCAACGGTGCGCAGGTAAGACAAGTTTATTATGAAGAAAAAAATCTCGATAGGATTGTTACCTATTGCCAGAAAGATGTAATTACCACCGCACAGGTATTGTTAAAATTTAAAGGTATGGATATAATTCCGCCAGAAAACATTACAATTGTATCCTAAATGGTAATCGAAGTAAAACTGGAAATTCCAAAATATAACGATGAGGTAGGATTGCAATTTAGCTGGGTAGATGGGTTCATTCTTAAAACAGATATTATTGAAAATCAAATCCAAATTCATGCGAATAAAGCAGGACTCATTTCCCTTGCAAAACAGCTGCTTTCCTTAGCTCAGGATGAAACCCCAATTGGTTGTCACTACCATTTAGATGATTACAATAGCCTGGAAACAGGCTCAAATGAACTTATTATTTCAAAAATTTGATGCTAAACGTAGAAAACCTAAATATCGATTTCTATAACCAGGACGAAAAAACCTGGTTTAAAGCTGTAAAACAGATCAGTTTTAATGTAAAAAAAGGAACCGTTTTAGGTATTGTTGGCGAATCTGGTTCTGGAAAATCAGTTACATCTTTCTCCATTATGCGCTTGCATGATGAACGTGCGGCAAAAATTACCGGAGAAATAGATTTTGAAGACATTAGCCTGCTCAACCTCAGTTCAAACGAAATCCGCCAAATCAGAGGAAACCAGATCTCGATGATTTTTCAGGAACCCATGACTTCGCTCAATCCTGTTTTTACCTGCGGATACCAAGTGGCAGAAGCCATCATGTTACATCGAAAGGTAGATAAAGCGGAAGCAAAAAGACATACTATTGCATTGTTTAACGAGGTGCAACTACCCCGACCAGACAAAATATTTGATAGTTACCCGCACCAAATATCAGGCGGGCAAAAGCAAAGGGTAATGATTGCCATGGCTTTGAGCTGCGATCCGCAACTATTAATAGCCGATGAACCCACCACGGCATTGGATGTAACTGTTCAGAAAACGATTTTACAGCTCCTGTTAAAACTGAAACAGGAACGGAATATGGCAATGATCTTTATCTCGCACGATTTAGGTGTAGTAAATGAAATTGCCGATGAAGTTGCCGTAATGTACAAAGGCGAAATCGTAGAACAAGGCCCAGCAAAATCGATTTTTGAGAACCCACAACATCGGTACACCAAAGGTTTGCTTGCCTGTCGCCCCTCACCTAGTCTACAATTAAAAAAACTACCTGTGGTGGCCGATTTCCTTACCGGAAAAATTGATGATGCTACGGCACATTTACAGGCTTCAAACCAACTAACAGAGGCAGAAATAGCCGCACGGAGAGAAAAACTTTACGCCCAGAAACCTTTACTTCAGATTAAAGACCTATGTACCTGGTATCCTATCCACAATGGTCTTTTTGGCAAAACGACTGATTACGTTAAAGCTGTTGACCGGTTGAATTTTGAGGTTTTTCCTGGTGAAACCTTAGGTCTGGTTGGCGAATCGGGCTGTGGTAAAACCACTCTTGGCCGTACCATTTTACGGTTGATACAACCTACTTCTGGTGAAATTATTTTTAATGGAGAAAACATTACACACATCAACAAAAAGGCCTTAAGGAAGTTAAGAAAAGATATTCAGATTATTTTTCAGGATCCTTATGCTTCATTAAACCCTAAACTAAGTATTGGTCAATCGATTTTAGAGCCATTACAGGTGCATAAATTATACCGTAACGATAGCGAGCGTAAACAAAAAGTACTGGAATTGCTTGATAAAGTTGGTTTAAAAGAAGAGCATTTTAACCGATATCCGCATGAATTTAGCGGCGGACAAAGGCAGCGTGTGGTTATTGCCAGGGCTTTGGCTTTACAACCTAAATTTATCATCTGCGACGAGTCGGTATCTGCTTTAGATGTTTCCGTTCAGGCGCAGGTTTTAAACCTCATCAAAGATCTCCAGCGCGAATTCGGACTCACTTATATCTTCATTTCTCACGATTTGGCTGTTGTAAAGCATATTTCTGACCGTATTTTAGTGATGAACAAAGGAAAAATCGAAGAAGAAGGTTTTCCAGAGCAGATATTTTATGCGCCAAAAGCAGCTTATACCCAAAAACTGATCGAAGCTATTCCAGGACACCAATAATAGAAAATGCTTAAATATCTTTCAATTGCTTTTACACTGATTTTTCTTTCTTTAAACGTTTGTGCACAAAAAGTAGAAATCATTCAGTCGACTACTATTTTTGAAAAGGCTCCATTCGAGGCCTGCCATGCCTCAACGCTGGTTGATTTGGGCAAAGGAAAAATAATGGCCGCCTGGTTTGGTGGTAAGCATGAAGGAAGTAAAGATGTCGCAATCTGGTCGTCAATAAAAACCGGAACGCAATGGAGTCAACCAATTGAAATCGCAAATGGGATAATAAACGATACGAGCAGATTTGCCTGCTGGAATCCCGTTCTTTTTAAAACAAAAAACGGCACTTTATTTTTACATTATAAGGTCGGTGCAAATCCAAGAACCTGGTGGGCAGAATATAAAACATCTGTTAACAATGGAAAAACATGGTCTAAAGCACAGAAATTGCCTAAAGATTTCTTAGGGCCAATTAAAAACAAACCGATTCAATTACCAAATGGAACAATCCTTTATCCCTCAAGTACAGAAAGTTTAGATGAAAAAACATGGGCGATCCATATTGAAAAATCAGATGCTAATGGCAAAAACTGGGAAAAGATCAACATCAACTGCGATACTTTTGGTGTAATCCAACCTTCTATTTTAACCTATCCCAATGGAAAACTGCAGCTATTATGTAGGAGCAGGCAAAATGTGATTGTAGAAAGCTGGTCGGAAGATAATGGTGAAACCTGGTCAAAACTTAAGGCTACTCAATTACCTAATCCAAATTCGGGTAGCGATGCGGTAACGCTAAAAGACGGGCGGCAATTACTTGTTTACAACCCGCTAACAGCAGGTAAAAACTGGTGGGAAGGCAGATCAGTATTAAAACTGGCCATATCAACCGATGGAGAAAACTGGCAGGATATTTACACACTCGAAAACCATGCTAAAGGTGAGTATAGCTATCCGGCCATTATTCAGGATAAAAGCGGCAACATACATTTGAGTTACACCGCCGAACGGAAGAGAATTACTTACATGGAGATCAGGTTGGTTCGTAGTCCATAGTCCATAGTCCATAGTCCATAGTCCATAGTCCATAGTCCATAAGGTGGAATGAAGGTTAGAAATAGGGTTTAATCTGAAGTATTATTTATTTGATTAATGGTTAATCCCTGATAGTCAATAGCAATTTTCTCTACCTCGCCTTGGCTATCAACCATGTGCTATTAAACCATTACCAGGTAACCTGTTTGCTATACCAATACACCAATGACCGATGAACCAATGAACTATAAAACCATCATCCATTTTACATATTGTGCCCTATATTTTCCATCCTGAGCATCTTTTCTGTATCTTCGGTAAATTCAGTTTAGCATATGGCAAAGAAAAAATCGGCAAATATAAAATTGGTTCTGAATCAATTGGTTAGTGATGTTTTTGAAAAAAACAATAATCAGCTGCTTAATTACAAGCAGGTTTCGGCCAAATTAAATTTGAACGATCAAGAATCTAGAGAAACCATTCTTGAGATCTTAAAAGAAGGGAAAAGTGCAGGGATTTTCTTAGAACCAGAAAAAGGTAAATTTAAACTTAAAGAACTGCAGAATTTTATTATCGGTACGGTTGATATGACTGCCGATGGATCTGCATATATCGTTCCGGAAGATGAATTTGAGAAGGATATTTTTGTAGCTCCGCGAAAACTCAAAAATGCATTACATGGTGATACCGTAAAGGCTTATGTTTTTGCGAAGAAAAGCGGTCGTAAAAACGATGGTGAGGTTGTCGAAATTATTAAAAGGGCAAAATCAGATTTTACAGGTGTAATCAAGATATCTGATCGTTTTGCATTTGTAATTGCGGACGATAAAAAAATGATGCACGATATTTTTGTTCCTCTGGCCGATATCCATGAGGCCAAAAATGGTCAGCGTGTGTTGGTAACCCTCTCAGATTGGCCTGAAAGTGCTAAAAATCCGATCGGGATTGTTAAACATGTACTGGGTAACCAGGGCGAGAACAATACCGAAATGAATGCTATTTTAGCACAGTATGGTTTTCCTTTAGAGTTTCCCCCACAGGTAGAGCGCGAAGCGAATGCCATCCCGGAAGAAATTCCTGCAGCTGAAATTGCCAAAAGAAAAGATTTTAGAAAGGTATTAACCTTTACGATAGATCCGGCAGATGCGAAAGATTTCGATGATGCCATCTCCTACCAAAAACTGCCCAACGGAAACCACGAAATTGGTGTGCACATTGCCGATGTTTCACATTATGTAATTCAGGGAACGGAACTGGATAAAGAAGCCTACAGCCGAGCTACCTCAGTTTATTTGGTAGATCGTGTAATCCCAATGTTACCAGAGCGTTTGAGTAATGGTGTATGCTCATTGCGTCCACATGAAGATAAATTATGTTTTGCAGCCGTTTTCGAACTGGATGAGCAGGCCAATATTCAATCTGAATGGTATGGTAGAACGGTGATCCACTCCGACAGAAGATTTAGTTACGAAGAAGCACAGGAAGTAATCGAGAATAAAGCGGGCGATTACGCTCAGGAAATATTGAAACTGAATGAATTGGCTTACATCCTTCGCGACCGTAAATTCAAAAACGGTGCCATCAGTTTCGAAAGTACAGAAGTTAAATTCAAACTTGATGACTCGGGTAAGCCAATTGGTGTTTATGTTAAGGAACGTAAAGATGCCCATAAACTGATTGAAGATTACATGCTTTTGGCGAACCGTAAAGTTGCCGAATTTATAGCCAAGAAAACTAAAGGAAAGGACAAACTGACCTTTGTTTATCGCGTGCACGATTCACCAAATATGGAAACCCTGAATACTTTTGCAACCTTTGCTTCCCGTTTCGGTTATAAAATCAACACCAAATCGGATAAAGAAATTGCAAAATCGTTAAATAACTTAATGAATGATGTTGAAGGGAAGAAAGAACAGAATATTCTAACTTCACTGGCCATCCGGTCAATGGCAAAAGCAATATATTCTACTAAAAAAACCAGCCACTATGGTCTGGCTTTCGAATATTACACGCACTTTACTTCCCCTATCCGCCGTTATCCGGATGTAATGGCGCACAGGCTTCTACAAACTTATTTAGACGGCGGTAAATCGGCAGATATGGAGTTTTACGAAGTGGCCTGCGTACATTCTTCTGCTATGGAGAAAAGAGCTGCTGATGCCGAACGTGCCTCTATTAAATACAAACAGGCCGAATACTTAGAAAACAATATCGGTACGGAGTACAAAGGTATTATTTCGGGTGTTACCGAATGGGGCATGTATGTAGAGATTGAAGAGAACAAATGTGAGGGTATGATCCGTTTAAGAGACATATCAGACGATTTTTATGTACTTGATGAGAAAAATTACTGCATTGTAGGCCAGCGCAAAAAGAAAAAATACCAATTGGGTGATGAAGTGATGATCAGGGTGAAAAAAGTAGATCTTTCTAAACGCCAAATCGATTTTACCCTAATTCCAGATTAAAAATATAAAATTGTGCCTTAAACACAGTGTTTACGCAATAATTACAATGCATACTACAGAAGAATTACAACAAATTTTAGATATTGCAATACAAAATTTAAAGTTTCCGGATCATCCCAAACAGCTTTACGATCCGATTACTTATATCATCAATCTTGGCGGAAAACGGATAAGGCCATTATTGGTTTTAATGGCGACAGAGTTGTTTGGTGAAGATGCAAACGAATCAATCCACGCCGCTATGGCCATTGAGATCTTTCATAATTTTACGCTTGTTCATGACGACATTATGGACAATGCGCCACTCCGCCGCGGGAAAGCCACCGTACACGAAAAGTGGAGCATCAATATTGCCATTTTAAGTGGCGATGTGATGATGGTGGAGGCAAATAAAAACCTTGCAAAAGTTAACCCAGCCTTTCTCGGCCCTGTATTAAATACTTTTAATGCAACCGCTCAGGGGGTTTGCGAAGGTCAGCAATTGGACATGGAATTTGAAGGTCGTGACGATGTGAGTATTGAAGAATACATCAACATGATCAGGTTAAAAACGGCAGTGCTTTTGGGAGGAGCCTTAAAGTTAGGTGCCATTATTGCTGGTGCTTCAGAAAAAGATGCAGATTTAATTTATCAGTTTGGCGAAAACATAGGCATTGCCTTTCAGCTGCAGGACGATATTTTAGACGTTTATGCTGATCCTGAAAAATTCGGTAAACAGGTAGGTGGCGATATTATTGCCAACAAAAAAACCTTTCTGCTGTTAAAGGCTTTCGAACTTGCCGATGGAGAAACCAGGGCATCATTAGATACCTGGACAGGCTACAAAGAATTTAACGCGCAGGAAAAAGTAGATACCGTACGTCAGGTTTACGATACTTTGGATATTCAGGATATTGCTAAAGAAAACATGAACAATTACCTCAACCAAGCCTTAGCGGTATTTGCCCAGATTAATGTGAGTGAGGAGAGAAAATCAAATATTTTAATGCTCACCGAGCAATTGATGGCTAGGGAGTATTAAGGTATTCGTCATTTCGACTGAAGCATAGCGGAATGGAGAAATCTATAAAATTGATTTTTATTAAAATAGATTTAGCTTAGCTGAGCCTCCGGGTTCTCGGCTTCGTTGCACTTCGCTCGAAATGACGCACTTATATATCCTAGCTTAGGCCTTTACCAACTTATATTTGATCCAAAAATCGGAGGATTTAGATCCAGATTCGCCACCTTCTGATGGTCGTTGGCCTCCAACCCCCATTCTTCCACCACCCATACCGCCACGACCGCCACCGCCCATTCCTCCGCCTCCCATTCCACCTCTACCGCCCGATCTGCCTTTACCACCACCTGCACCTTCAGGCCTGGCTTCTCTTTTGAAACCAGATTTATTCGGCTCATTAATTTTAATATTGTAAACCAACGGCTTTTTAAGGTCTAATCCTATCTGTAATTGTGCTAATGGAATGCTTAATTCGTAAATAAGATCTCTGTTGGAATGAATGCTCATTCCAGTTTCAATCCCGTCCTGATTTATGGCTGGTAATTCACCATCTGCAATATTTTTAAATCCCGAAACCCGAATGCTTTTGTTCATTGCTACAGGATCTTGTGTGGCTCCATCTGGCAACAAAGGAGCATGATCACGGTGTTCATCTCCTTCCTTCGGCATTGGCGGTCTTTCCATCAAAGGAAAGGTTAACTTCATACCATCTTTCTTTTTACCTTCAGTATTAATATTTAAGGTAATACCACCTCTTAGTACACTAAAAGTAGTTTGGGGATCTAACGATTCGATAATGATGTACAGGTTTTTGTCATCATTGGCCAGGGCAAAGGCTAGTTTGGTGGCATCGTTGTATTGGTTAAGCGGTTCGTTCCATTCGTTCGATATACCATCGGCCTTAAAGGGTTTCACCATACGGATATTCTCTTCTACATCTTGTGCCTTGACAGAAAAGCCAACTAGCATGATAGAAAAAACAGATAAGCTGAGTATTTTAAAATTCATCGTCAATAATTAAATAATGATATGCGAATGTATCGCGATGAATTGTTAAATTTTGTTATTTAACAGGGTTTAACACATTAGTCCGGAGTCGGCAGTCTGGAGTCTGAAGTCTATTAATCGATTTTCCCATGATATGTCACCCTTAGGGGTAATTTATAATATAAAAAAAATTAAGTATATAGTTCCCTCAAGCTATCGTCATTTCGAGCGGAGTGCAACGTAGTCGAGAAATCTGCCTAGATAGATCTCTCTCCCGAACTTTCGGGACTGCGCTACAGTCGAGATGACGACCATTCTATTGGAGTCTGTCAGTGGTAACGTAGTCGAAGGGCTGGTAATAGTTTGGCGTTAGAATCAATTAACCGCTTTAAACAATTAAGCAACTTTCATATTCTGACCATTAAGAAGTTAAGAAAAATTAAGATTTAAGCAATCGCTGTAAACATTATGGCTATCAACCATGAACTAATGAACTCTACCAACAAAAAAAGTCCCGATTTGCATCGGGACTTTCCTTTATAACTTTGTTACTAATTATTCTGCAGGTGCAGCTTCTTCAGTAGTTTCGTCTTTTTTAGCTGCTTTTTTAGCAGGTGCTTTTTTAGCAACCGGTGCTGCTTCAACAACCTCTTCAGCTACAACTTCTTTTTTCGCAACCGCTTTTTTAGCAACTGGTGCTTTAGCTACTGCTGCTTCAATTTCAGCTTCGGTGATAGGAAGGATAGAAACATAAGATTTGTTATCTTGTTTCTTTCTGAAAATTACAGTACCATCAACTAAAGCAAATAATGTATGGTCTCTACCAATACCAACACCTTTATCAGGGTGGTGTTTTGTTCCACGTTGACGTACTAAAATGTTTCCAGCAATAGCTAATTGCCCACCGAAAATTTTAATACCTAAACGCTTACTATGCGATTCACGTCCGTTTTTCGAACTACCGGCTCCTTTTTTGTGTGCCATGATTTTATATTTTGTAACTCGCTAAAAAGCGAATTATTGGGTTAACAATTAATTATAGAGTGATGTCAGAGATCTGAATCTTAGTGAAAAACTGGCGGTGACCATTTTTCTTTTTGTAACCTTTTCTACGTTTTTTGTGGAAAATAATTACTTTATCACCTTTTAAATGAGATACGATCTTAGCTGAAACTTTAGCACCTTTAACTGCAGGAGCACCTACAGTAATTGCACCACCGTTGTCAACCAACAATACATTATCAAATTCAATACTAGCGCCTTCATCTCCTTGTAATCTGTGTACAAAAAGGTGCTGGTCTTTAGCAACTTTAAATTGCTGCCCTGCTATATTTACTATTGCGTACATTGTTTAAATATTAGTTTTTTAATTTTTATTTAACGAGGTGCAAATATAGAACAAATTCAATTAACACACAAATACATATCGAAAATATTTTTCACTAAAATCATACGGTATCAGGATTCAGAGGATTTAAGGATTTCAAGATCGATTTGAAGACTATGTTATTGCATTTTCCGAAAATTATGGCTCAATAATTCTTAGGCTAAACCTACCCTACTGCCCATTGCATCCAACAGTTACATTGGAGCGCAGAGCCAGTACAAAACATCGAATTTCTTCCCGTTTTACGCTTCAACCGGGGCTATTGAGCCAAATCAGCATTTCATTTCCGGGGTTGCCAGGTGCAAAAACCCTTGTTCCTAAACCCGATTGCAGTGGTTCCGATTCTTTACCGATAACTCGGTACTAAATTAGCATCGGAAAGAACGGAAAGCGGGACTGAAGCCTGCCAAGAACCACAGGCCATTTGTTTCCTTATTAAAAACTATCGATTTCTTTGGAGCGCATAGCCTGTACAAGGCAAAAAGTTTCTTCCCGTTTTACGCTTATACGCTTCGCCTCCTCGTACCTCGTTGCTGCAGGGTAACGCTTCAACCGGGGCTATTGGGCCTAAACAGCATTTCATTTCCGGGGTTGCCAGGTGCAGAAACCATTGTTCCTAAACCCGATTGCAGTGGTTCCGATTCTTTATCGATAACTCGGTACTAAATTAGCATCGGAAAGAACGGAAAGCGGGACTGAAGCCTGCCAAGAACCGCAGGCCATTTGTTTCCTTATTAAAAACTATCGATTTCTTTGGAGCGCATAGCCTGTACAAGGCAAAAAGTTTCTTCCCGTTTTACGCTTATACGCTTCGCTTCCTCGTACCTCGTTGCTGCAGGGTAACGCTTCAACCGGGGCTATTGGGCCTAAACAGCATTTCATTTTCGGGGTTGCTAGGTGCAGAAACCCTTGTTCCTAAACCCGATTGCAGTGGAAGCCTCCGCTTTTTCAGCGGTGCTTATAACGGAAAGCGGGACTGAAGCCCGCCAAGAACCACCACCTCTTCATTTTCAAATAATAATTAAATATCTACACACATACTATTCTCTAAGTTTCGGTCTATGAGAAACCAACCGATAGATTTATAGCCATTCATTTCCAATTCATAAAAAACATTTTCTATGCGCTATTCAAGCTTTGAGGTAGATCCTTCAACTCCGCTCTCCACAGGAGTCCTTTGGACAGGATGACCTATCTAAAGAATTTATGTTTTTATGTGCCTTCGCGAATAAAATACCCCGTCCCTCTATTACCCCTAATCTATTCTTCCATCTTCTCTTCGTTAAAAAATGTTAAAGCACTTTTCTTATTACGAATATTTCGTAGATTTACGAAAATTAAATAGATCACTTAAAAACAAAACTCATGAAACTAACCCTAACCATCTGTTTAGCAACCGCCTTAACCATTTCGGCAAAAGCCCAAAGCCCTGATAAGGCTTTAGCAAGAGTAAGGTATACTTTTACACACATCCAGGATACTACGCAGCGTGATAAACCGAAAACCGAAAACATGTTACTCGTAACTGGAAAAAATGCTTCCGTTTATACCAGCTACGATAAGCTGAATCAATCGTTAAACACCCAGAAGCAGATTCAGGAGCAGATGAAAAATCAAACAGGCAACTCCAATATCAAAATCGAGGTGAAAAGCGAAATGAAAGTTCCATTAACACAGGAAGATTATTTCTTTTTTGCCAATGAACATAAAATGATTACCAAGGAACGCCTGTTTAACAATTACCTTATCGAAGAAACTGCTCCACAAATCGACTGGAAAATTTTAAAAGACACTATGAGTTTTTCAGGGATATCATGTCAGAAAGCAACCGCAGCCTTTAAAGGTAGAAAATGGATTGCCTGGTTTGCCACAGAAATACCTTTTCAAAGTGGTCCATGGAAATTAAATGGATTACCCGGCTTAATTATAGAGGCTTATGATGAGAAAAAAGAAGTAAAATTTACATTCGCTGGTCTTGAAAACGTAAAAGACGATGCCAACCAAACAAACTCGGGTGAGGATGGCAAAATTGTAATGCCCAATGGCACAGGTGTAGTTAAAATGGTGGGAATAGATGTAAGCACCTCTTACCTTGGATCGGAGATTAAATTACCTGCAGACGCCATCAAAACGACCAGAAAAGAATTAGATAAACTTAAAGCAGCAAGAGATAAAGATCCTCAAGGTTTTATGCAGGCTCAAATGGCCGCGAGTGGTATGCAAGGTTCTTTTAAGGCTAATCCTGCTCCCCGCCCGGCCGGAGGCACAGCTATAAACAAACTCGAGATCAACAATCCAATCGAAATTCCTGAGAAAAAATGAGAAAATGCGCTATAATGCTGATGCTACTGTTTGCTGCTTTTTCGGCGCTGGCACAAAAACCGATCAAAGGAATTGTTAAGGATAGCAATGGAAAAGCGATTGAGTCTGTTAATGTCAGTTTAAAAGATCCTGAAGGGAACGTGATCAATTTCACCAGAACGAACCGCAATGGCGAGTTTAGCATTATTTTAAAAAATGATCAGATTACCGGTTATAAAATAGAAGCATCGAGCATTGGATATAAAAAACTGAGCACGATTATAACGGATGTAAACAAAGGTTACGATCTCGTTTTACAAAATAGCGAAACAGTGTTAGAAACCGTAACGGTAAAAAACCGGCCTTCGTTAACAGCAAATGGCGACACCTTAAATTACAGGCCATCTGATTTTGCCGACAAACAAGACCGGAGCATTGGCGATGTACTCAAAAAAATGCCTGGAATCGAAGTTGCCGAAAATGGAAAGATCAGCTATAACGGAAAATCGATTTCTAACCTCTATGTAGATGGTGACAATCTTTTGGACGACAAATATAACATCGGCACTAAAAGTATCCCACAGAGTGCCGTAGATAAGGTACAGGTGATCCAGAATGACCAACCGATTAAAATGATGCGTAAAAACAACATGAGTGATGACGTTGCACTGAACCTGGTGATTAAAGACGATGCTAAACTGAAGGTAATGGGTGATGCAACAGTTGGTGCCGGAATGCCCAACCGCTTTGATGAAAATCTAACGGCCATGTTGTTTAATAAAAAGCTGAAGTTCATTAATAATATTAAAGGCAATAACATTGGTAGCGATCCGGGTATTGACCTCACCTCGCATAATTTATCGGATTATTTAAAACGCCTGGACAACGATAAACCAAGCGGGTTGCTATCTACAGGAGCGGCTGGTGTGCCCTCTTTACCACAAAGCAGGTATCTTTTTAATAAAGCTGGATTGATCAACCTAAACAACTTATATAAGTTTAACCAGGACCTGCAATTAAGGGCGAACCTTTCGTACTTATATGATCAGCGCGATCAACAGTACAATAAATTTTCAGAAACCTATCTTTCGGGCCAAACCATTAGGTATTCAGAATCGCAGAACAATGCCATCAATCCGCAAAAACTCCGTACGCAGTTTAACCTGAATGGAAATGCAGATAAATATTACCTGAACAATAATTTTGTATTGGATTATGCACCATTTAAAACTTCGTCAGGATTTGTAATCAACAATGTGGCCGCGAATCAGATTTTGCGTCAGCAAACCCTCGATATCTCAAATGAATTCAATTACCGAAAAAAAATGAAGTCGGAAGACGTGATTAACCTCTACTCCTATTTAAATAGAACAACGCAGCCTGAAACATTAAACATTACCCCAGGACTTAATGCCGATATTTTAAATAATGGAAATAGTTACCTGGGTTTAAGCCAGTACATTAAAATACCAACCTGGTACACTAACAATTATGCATCTTTTGCTTTTGTAAAAAATAATTTCGTGCAAACTTATAAGGCAGGTTTCAATGTACAACAACAACAGCTCAACTCTGAGCTTTACCGTACACAAAATAATCAGCAAACAGAACTGGTTTCGGGTAATGCGGTAAATGATCTCGACTGGCTTAAAACCAAACTCTATACAGATGCGACCTATGAATTTACAAACGACAAATTGAAAGCAGGATTGAGTTTACCCTTGAGTTACAACCAGATCAATTACAGTGATGAGGTAAATCAACTAGACAAAAGCCTGCACAAATTATTCCTAAACCCTTCATTTAATTTAAAATATCAAACCAGTCCGGAGAATTATGTAACGGCAAATTATGCCTTCCGAAATGATTTGGGGGGAATTGACGATGTTTATCGTGGTACAGTTTTAAAAAATTATCGCTCGCTTTTCGCCAACAATGCCCCTATTTCAGAATCAAAAACCCATAATATTGGAGCTGGATTTAACTTTAGAAAAGCGATGCAGATGTTGTTTATTAATTTAACGGCTAACTACAGCGATGCCGAGCTGAACACCATTTCTTCGTATAGTTTGAGCAATAACATCCAGCAGAGGGTTGTGCTGCCGCTAAGCAACCACATCCGTACGCTTTCGTTTAGTGTAAATTCAAGCAAATACTTATTCGACCTGAGAAGTACAGTGAGTGCAGGGGTAAATTTTTCGCAGAGTAAATACGATCAATTGCAGAATAATCAACTATTTGCCTTTAACGCGCAAACGGTTTCTTATAAAGTAGGTATAGAAGCAAAACTTACTAATTTTATCAATTGGTCTTACCTTGCAAATTTCTCAGTAACCGATAATAAAGCTAAAGTTGCTGATGCAATAAAAACAAATTTCCAACAGCTTAGGCAGCAATCTACCTTGGCCATCACCACTGTTAGAAATGTATATTTAAATTTATCGGCCGAGCATTTATTTACGCATCAGTCTTCACAGCCTAATTTAAAATATCTTTTTGCAGATATGAATATTAAGTACAAACTCTTAAAAATGAAAACAGATTTAGAATTTGGCGTAACCAATCTGGCCAATATCAAAAGCTTTGATGCAATTTATCTTTCTGCAAATTCACTCACCACCGGAACCTATTATATACCGGGAAGGGTGGCTATGTTAAAGGCTGCTTTTAATTTTTAATAAATAGATTCGTCATTGCGAGGAGGAACGAGAGCCTGCCCCGACTTTTTCGGGGAAGCAATCTTTCAGGCTAGTGATTCTTACTATAAAGATTGCTTCGTCGGCTGAAAAAGCCTTCTCGCAATGACGACTTTTTTTTAGAATTTAATTATTTCAAAACGATTATGGCTTCATGCTAATCTGAATGGCCTGATTATTTCTGTCAACTTTGAGATCAGAAATCTTATTCGCATTCAATTTATCAAGCTCCTCTTTCGAGATTTTATTACCATTTAAAAAATAGGTTGTGGTTTCGTTAACCATAGTGCCATTGCCTGTTACATGTTGGTTTCCATCTTTAGCAGCTGAGGTTTTGCCCGTTGATTTAAAAAAATAAACCGTTGCAAAACCATTTTTACCAGGAACTGGCAAATGCTCAAAACCACTGTCTTTATCAGCTAAAACATTAATAGCAATATTTTTATGGTCTGCATTTGAGGTATCGCTAAAGCTAAAATGTTGTACGAAAGTTTTGCCTTTAAAATTTCCATCCGTTTTAAAGCTCATAATCTTCACTTGTTTACCTAACCCTTTTAAAGTCTCTTCTATCGATTTTCGCGAAGAATCTGCACCCTCTACAACACTTTTAAAAATAAAAGTCATTTTGGTGGCGGTATCAGGTGCTTTCAGGGTATCAATGATTATTCTCCTTTTGAATTTAGCTTTTAAAACTGTTTTGGGTTGTATAGCTACTTCAGCAACCTTTTCAGGTAAAACATCATTTACCATTTTGGTTAGGGGTGCTAAACTTTTCTTTACATCCTTTTTATCGATGGTAAACGCTAAAGTAACGCAAAGCAATATGGGTAACACGAATAAATACCTGGTTAAATTTACTTTTGAAGAACGTTTTGCGTTCATCATTTTAATGCGCTTCTTAAGGTCGGATAAATTAAAATTATTCACAATAGCTACCGATGGCTGTAACGTTCCTACATCTAACAAGCTATATTGATAAGCTTTTTTATCAATTCCTTTCTTTAAAATTTTGGCATCGGTAATAAATTCAATATTTTCTCTTACCGCTTTTTTCATCAACCAAACCCCTGGATTAAACCAATAGAAAACCACACAGATTTCGGCCAGAATAATGTCTAAAGTATGCCATTCTTCTACGTGTACACGCTCATGCTCGAGGATATTGCTTAAATCTTGCTTTTTATGTAGATGTGGATTGATATAAATGGTCTGCCAAAAACTAAACGGGCTTACTTCCTCATTTAAAATCCTCACTTTATAATCATCTAAATGATCGGGTGAAGAATTTTTATGCATCCTGTAAAGCGAAATAAACTGCACGAGCAATCTTAAAGCCATCAATAAAACACCAGTATAAAAAAGCACCGTAAGTCCTTGCCAAAATACCGAAACGGCATCTTGTTTTACCAATTCACTTACCTGCTGGTTAAATTGTGGAACAAAGGCAGGTACAGCTTTCCGTCCGGCGAAAAACCCGGTGAGGTTAATAAATGGGTAGGCAGAAGAAAAGATGATCCCAAACAGCAGAAATATCCTGTTGATGGAGTAGAAAGTTAGCCTCCGCAGCACGAGGTAGTAGGTTGCCGAAAACAAGATCAGCACCAGATTAATTTTCAATAAAATGATAAAGAAATGTGGCATGGCATTTACTTTTCTGGGTTCTCAATTAAATTTATAATCTCTTTAAGTTCCTCTGCACTTATTTTTTTATCCTTGGCAAAAAAAGCAACCAGTTCTTTATAAGAACTCTGGAAATAATTATTTACAAAACCACTCATAAAGCGTTTTTTATATTCTACCTCCTTAACTTTTGCACTATAGCGGTTGGCATTGGCAAAACGTTCGCTCATCAGATAGCCCTTGCGTTCTAGATTCTTGATGGTAGATGCCAATGTAGTATACGGTGGTTTCGGATCAGGAAGTACATCCATAAAATCTTTGATAAACCCCTTACCGATCTGCCAAACAGCCAGCATGGCTTCCTCTTCCTGTAATGTTAATTTTTCCATTATTACGAATATATCGTAAATATACGAAAACATCCTAAAAGGAAAAAGACTTTAACAAAACGCTAACATTTAACGCTTTATTAAAGTCTTCATTGGTTAATGGTTAACTGGTTAATTGTTCAAATCGGTTAACTGACTCCAAACAAAATAATAAATTACCCCTCTGGAAAATATATTTAGCGGATTCCTTAATCGACTTCAAACCCCCAAACGCCCAACTGACTTACAGGCAATTGGCGTCGGACTCCGGACTTCAGACTACCTGCTACTTCCCGCTTCTTTTTTCGGCTTGTAATAAGGTTTCCTGAATAATTTTTCTCATTTGAACAGCTGCATCCAGTAATTTTGGATTGCCATCAAAGTCGCCATAAATGGTTACGTGTTTTGACTTTTTTTTATAATTGAAAGTTATATCATAACGCGGTACCAACCTGGATTTATCACTTTTTTTACCAATGGTATCTGGAAAATTCCAAAGGCCGATTTCATTTGCCTTTCTATGCATATATAACACATCATTGCTCTTTAAAAAGAATTTTTTGGTAACCACTGAGTCCCTATTATTTACGTATCGGTAAACACCAGTCTTTGAATCATATGTGTTTTCCAAAGTATCTTTTAAGCCATAGCTATATTGCATCGACACAAAATCATCCTTGCGAAAAGGCGCATTCTGTATAATAGGTTTATAATAGATGTAACAATAAATGATCATTGGAACAATAATGGTAATGGCTAAGAATATTTTTTTTCCTTTACTTGACACTGGATGTTGAATTATTGAATGAATAAATGTTAAATGATTGAATAAATGTTAAATACGACTCAGGACTGAAGACTCCAGACTCAGGACTCCTTAAGTTCCCCTTCCCACTTACTTACCACTGCTGTTGCAATGCTATTTCCAACAACGTTAGTTGCAGAACGGCCCATATCCAATAAAGGATCGATACCAATTAACAAAGCTAATCCTGCTTCAGGAATATTGAAACTTGCAATAGTACCGGCAATTACCACTAATGATGCCCTTGGTACACCTGCAATTCCTTTACTGGTTAACATCAATATTAAAAGCATCGAAATTTGCTGCTCGAAACCCAAATGGATGCCGTAAGCCTGCGCAATAAATAAGGACGCAAAGGTCATGTACATCATCGATCCATCTAAATTGAACGAATAACCCAGTGGCAGTACGAAACTTACAATCTTGTCTTTGCAGCCAAAACGCTCTAAAAGCATCATTGTTTTTGGATAAGCCGCTTCGCTGCTTGCTGTACTGAAAGCCAGAAGTGCTGGTTCTTTCATGTCATTAACCAAGCGGAAAATTCGTTTTTTCAACACTAAAAATCCTAAGAAAATTAACACCGCCCAGAGTATGGCTAATCCCAGATAAAATTCGCCGATAAATATGGCATAGGTATTTAATACATTAAGTCCTTGTTTGGCTACAATGGCGGTCATGGCTCCGAAAACCGCCAGGGGTGCAAAATTCATTACGTAACCAGTCATCTTTAAAATTACGTGAGCAATGGCATCAAATGCTTTAATCACAATCTGGCCTAAATCGCCAATGGCAGCTGTTGCTACACCAAAGAATAAAGAGAATACAACAATCTGCAAAATTTCGTTGGTAGACATCGATTCGGCAATGCTTTTTGGAAAAACGTGTGCGATAAAATCTTTCACACTCATCGATGCTTTCTGGATACCGGTATTTACCAATTGATCGGGCAATGATAATTTCATATGTCTTCCGGGTTCGAATAAATTTACTAAAATCATACCCAACACTAGCGACATTAACGACATGGCCAAAAACCAGCCCAGTGTTTTACCACCAATTCTACCCACAGCTTTAATATCGCCCACTTTGGCTACACCAACCACTAAGGTTGTAAATACCAACGGCGCAACAATCATTTTAATCAAGCGAAGAAAAATATCGCTCAATAGCGTAAAATATTCTAATTTTTTCTCCCTGATGTCTTCGTTTTCTTTTTTGATTTTAGCGTTTGCTTTTCTTTCAGCTTTAAGCTGTGTGTAACCAATACTAGTGGTATCGGTCGTTTTGGCAATGCTTACCTCTATACTTTTAACTTTCGCATCGGCGGTGAGTATTTTCTGGTTATAGACATCGATTGAATTGACATTTAAAATATAGCCCAATGCAATACCCGCAATCAGCGCTAAGAAAATGAAAAGCGTGAGTTTGTTTTTCTTCATGAATATAAAAAGTTTGTGATACTCTTAATTTGGTAAAACTACGATATTTACGGCGTGTAACAAATTTTGATAACAGGTGAGATTAAAAAATATATCAACGCCGTTGAGTTAAGCCATTCGGCAAAGCAGAAATAATTTAACCACACATAGAAAGGATGCACACAGATGTAAAAATCCGTGTTTATCCGTGCGCATCTTTGGTTAAAAACTTTTAAGTCAATGGCATCAAAAAATATATTATTTTTGGTTCTTGATGTAACAAAAAGTGTACATCATCATCTAAAACGCAACTATAAACCCCTAAATGGAACAAAAAGACAAGTTATTTAAAGAGATCTTCGATTCAAATTCCAAAAAGATATTCCATTTATGTTATGGTTATACTGGCGATACCGACGCTGCAAACGATCTTCTACAGGAAACTTTTTTAAAGGTTTGGCAAAATCTGGATAAGTTCAGAAACAAATCTTTAATTTCTACGTGGATTTATAGAATTGCGGTGAATACCTGTTTAACTTATTTGAGGTCGGAAAAAAGACAGGCGAAAGACGAATTAACAGATAACATTATAGAAAATAAAATAGAGGAATTTTCAGAGAAAAATGAACAGGTTGCCCTACTTTATAAATGTATATCCAAGCTCGAAGAGAATGACCGTTTAATTATTACTATGGTACTTGATGAATTACCATACCATGAAATTGCTGATATATCGGGAATAAGCGAAGGCAATTTGAGGGTAAAAATTCACCGCATTAAACAAAAATTAACAGAACTATATAGCCAGTATGCAAGCGTTTGATCAAATACAGGAGTTGTGGCAAAAGCACGAGGTAGAAGTTAAGGTTTCTGCTGATGAAATGCTGCAGCAAGCGAAGAAAGAAGTAAATGGCATCAAGCTGAAATCGGCTTTGAACATTTTGGGTATGCTGGCATCTTTTATTGCCATTGCTGCATTGTGGATCTTTTTTCACTTCGAATCGTGGACTACACACGTCGGGATCAGCATCACCATTATTGCCATTGGCGTATATACCTTAATTCTTTACCGCGATTACAGGCTAATTTCGAAAACCGATTTCACCGCTCACCCGCACGAATATTTAAACAACTTAAAAACTTATCAATTAAACCGTTATAAACTGTACAACTCTTTATATTGGTTTTATATGATTGCACTTTCATTGGGCATCATATTTTATTTTGTAGAAATTCTTGCTCACTTTACGGTCGTTCAAAAAGTTTTGGCTGTAGGCTTAACTGCATTATGGATATTATTTTGCTCCACGATATTAAGAAAGGCAGTAATGAGCAGGGAAAAAGAACGTATAGCTTTATTGATCGAGAAATTTGAGCGCATTAGCGGACAGATTTCTACACCCGAATAATTTTAGGCACGGTTTTTTCACTGTAAAAACCAACACATGAAACCATCATGATTTACCCTCAACAACGGAATATCTAAATCATGATGGCTTCACCAGCGTTGAAACTAAAATTACACAGGTGAAAAGACATATTATACCCCTTTTATTTTTGCTGGCACTGCCATGTACTTTTGCTTTTAAACAAGATTTTTCCGGGCCCATTCAATTGAATTGGGAAACGCATTTTAAAGGTAAAGCCGATACGCGCTCTCCATTTTTTGCGCTGACCGCAATGACATGGAAATACAGTTACTCCAGCACAGTTTACCGTAATCGCGTTGCCATTAAGCTTAAAAACGATGTGAGCATTGATAAAACGAGGTCGTGGGTTAAGTGGGATAAAATTAAAGACCCTGAAATTAGGGCAAGTCTTTTACACCACGAACAAGGGCATGCCGATATTCAGTATGTTTTATTATTGGAGGCTGAAAGGGTATTAAAAAACCGGAACTATTCTGTAAGCAACTATAAAGCTCAGATATCTGAACTCGCCAATCAGATCAGCGATTATTTCGATACCATGCAGCGTAACTATGATGAAGAAACCGAGCATGGCAGCAACCATAAAATGCAGGCCCGCTGGGATGATATTATCCAGGATAAGATTGAAGAATCGAGGACTGCTATGGCCGAATTACAAAAATAATTTTGGAATAAAGACAATAAAACCAACGGCTACCGCCAGAAATGCAGCCACCAAAACTGCTGCAGCAGCCAAATCTTTTACTATTTTAATTTTTGGATGATAATCGGGTGAAACTACATCGGCTAGTTTTTCGATAGCAGAGTTTAAAATTTCGGCAACAAAAACAGCCGAAATAACAGATAAAATGGCAATCCATTCTGAACCGGAAATTTTCAGATAAAAAGATAAACCAATGGCTACAATTGCTGCAAACAAATGAACTCTTCCATTATGATCGTTAATAAAGAACAGTTTTAGCCCGTTAAAAGCATATTTAAAGCTCCTGATCCGATCGATGATAGAAAATTTTCCGTTGTCCATTGTTTTTTAAATTGCATGATAGATCCTGAATCAAGTTCAGGATGACGATCGTTCGAAGCTGAATAACTAATATACGCGTCATAATGATCTGATAACTATCAGATTCTTCAGGATCTCGCGATATAAATAGATGCTGAAACAAGTTCAGCATGACGATCTTTCAAGGTATAACTCCTCGTCTCAC
The DNA here is from genome assembly GCF_049913135.1 of Pedobacter sp. R-06. NCBI lineage: Bacteria > Pseudomonadati > Bacteroidota > Sphingobacteriia > Sphingobacteriales > Sphingobacteriaceae > Pedobacter > Pedobacter sp. R-06. The sequence continues at coordinate 2,949,773 of NZ_CP183977.1, forward strand.
GCCTTTTTACCCTAACCCATCCACCTTTAACCCTAAACCTTACTTTTTAGCTTTCCCCTCCTCAGGCTTTACCTCGCTTGTAGAAAAACCATTTCCGCTTAATTTATATTGATAGGTCCGGGTAATTGTTTTAGTACTATCTGCTGCATCTTTTACAGGAAAGGAGCGGAACAGATCACCATTTTTGATAAAAAATTGATCATTACCTGAATAACCTTTTTTCTGATTTGAATTTAATGAAGGAAAACTGATTTTGTTAAAATCGCCGCCAGCATATTCAAAAACATTTAGATCTGAAACTGTCTTTTTGCTTAATAACTGAATGTACAATTCAGGATTTCCGTCATTGTCTAAATCCATATTCCAGGCATCGGTTATAATGCCTTTGCGATCTACGGCGGCCGACCTATAGTTATTACGAACAGAATCGGACATTAAAATCTGATAGCCTCCGATAGAATCTACCCCTTTTCCCCAGCTTACGATTTCAAAATTTAATCCTGGTTTTACCTCTATATCCCTGTAAAAACGAAAAGGGTTCTTTTGAACTTTTGTAGTCTCTGTTTTAACTTCTTTAGGCTTTTCTTCTGTGCATGCAAAACAAAACAGCATCCCTGTTATTAATAAGAGATGCTGTAATGTATATTTCTGTAATTTCATTCTATTTAGGACGTTTTGGTTGCCCCAAATTAAGTATTTTAGCTTTTTAAAGCAACAATTTATTTCTTTGCATCTGTTTTAACTTCAGGTGCTCCATTATTTAAAACGGTTTCGGTAACTACACTCCTTCTACCGCTTGGTGCAATAACAATGGTTTTTAATACTCTTTTTTCTCCCTGTGGAACAGTGATCTTAACCGGAGCGGCATATAAAAATGCATTTTCTGATGGACGTGACAAATCAATAGAATAATAAATTTTAGCTCCGCTAACTGGTGCTTTTAAATCAATTGTAAATTCTCCGCCTGTTAAAGGTTTATCGCTCTGGCCAATTGGTGTAGGTACCCAGAAATTAACATTCATTTTATCTAAACGGGCCAAATGAGCTGGTAAACGTTGTTCAGAAAAATTCTTTAAATCTTTACGTTCAACCGGCGACCATGCAATTTCAGATAAAGCCAATAAACGTGGGAAAGCATGATTTTCTGCTTTCGCTGTAGTTTTAATATACTCAGACCACATGTTTGCCTGTACACCTTTGATGTATTTTCTTTCATCAGCAGTTAAAACTTTCGGAATTGGATCATAAGCATAAATCTTTTGATAAGGGGCAAATCCGCCGATGGTTACCGGCTCATCAGGAGAGTTAGATTGTTTATGGTCGATATATAAACCCATCGATCCTGGGGTCATAATTACATCGTGTTTTTGTTGTGCCGCAGCAATTCCACCATCTTCACCTCTCCAGCTCATTACAGTTGCATTAGGCGCCAAACCACCTTCTAAAATCTCATCCCAACCAATAATGGAGCGTCCTTTTGCATTCACATGTTTTTCTATGGTCTGGATGAAATAGCTCTGCAATTCATGCTCATCTTTCAAACCTTTCTCTTTCATTAGGTTCTGGCAGAAGGTAGATTCTTTCCAATAGGTTTTAGGTGCTTCATCGCCGCCGATGTGGATGTATTTAGAAGGGAAAATAGCAATCACTTCATCTAACACATTTTCTAAAAAAGTAAAAGTATTGGCTGATGGTACAAAAATATCATCAAAAACACCCCAGGTTTGTTGTACCTGTTTTCCTTTTCTGTTACCAGCCCATGGTGTTTTATCGCTGATAAAAGTATCGCGGTCAGGGAAACAGCTCAACTCAGGGTATGACGCAATTGCAGCAGAAGCATGTCCTGGCAATTCGATCTCTGGTATTACGGTGATGTATTTCGCTGCAGCATATTTAACAATTTCTTTAGCTTCTTCTTGTGTGTAATAACCTTTAACCGGTGTAAGGTAATTGCCATTACCTGGATAATTGCCAATAATTGTCCCATTACGTGAAGAACCGATTTCAATTAGTTTTGGATATTTTTTTATTTCCAATCTCCAGCCCTGATCATCAGTTAAATGCCAGTGGAAAGTATTGATTTTGTAATAAGCCAACTGATCGATGTATTTTTTGATAAAAGAGATCGGGAAGAAATGACGGCTTACATCCAACATGGTTCCGCGGTAGGCAAAACGTGGATAATCGTTAATATCAACTGCGGGGATGGTAATTTTATCAGACACTTTATCAGGCATCATCTGCATAGCAGATTGAACCGCATAAAAAAGGCCAGCGCCTTTTCCTGTTAAAATAATTTGTTTAGGGGTAACTTTAATCGTGTAACCTTCAGCAGGCAATTGATCTGCTCCAACAGATGTTAAAACAATTGCTTTTTGGTTAGGCTGGGTGATTTTAGTTTCACGTAAGGCAAAACCTGCCTTGGTAACAATAAAAGCATTTAATAAATCAGCCATCTTTGCGCCGTCGATGCTTTGATTTACTAAAACTGTTGTTTTATCTAAAATGAAATTTCCGTTTGCCCTGGTAATGGCTACAGGTGCAGGTATGATACCCAGATTAGGGTCACTCTGCGCAAATGCACTCGTGCTGATTAATACTCCAATAAAAATCGATAATGCTTTGTTCATGTTGTGTTTAGGTTTTTTATAGATTTATTTGATTTTTTTGAACCAAGATAGAGATTATGGCCAGATTCCGAATCTCACATTCTTGTTACAATCAAGATCAACCGTTTGACTGCACCGCATAACGCAGATAAATCTTAATATTAAGAGGTCGTCACTTAGAGCGGAGTGCAACGAAGTCAAGAAGCCTATATATTATAGCCTCTACACAACAGATTCTCCATTTCACTGCGTTTCAGTCGAAATGACGACTACTTTTATGAAAACAGGTGCAGAAGCGTTTGGTTACGATAGTCCCGCTCCCGCTTCGATCGGATTTAAATGGCACAGCCAGTGGAACTGTTCAGGGCCGCAAAGTGTATAACAATTATAAGATAGGCACCGTGCTATTCAACCCTCAATAGCAGCAGAAACCTAATTATTTAAACCTGATTGCAATGAAAAGCACGCAATCCCGATTTTTCATCGGGAGCGGACTTGTAATGGAAAGCAGGCCTGACAATAAAAAGAACTACTGCATCTGCTTTCCAAAAAACATCAATCACAAAAAAAGAGAAACCATCTCTTAGAACTCCTACTGATAGATCTCTCCATCTCACTGCATTCCAGTCGATATGACGACTACTTTTATGAAAACAGGTGCAGAAGCGTTTGGGTTACAATAGTCCCGCTCCCGCTTCTGCCAATTTGAAGAAAATTGGCATCCCGCTTTGATCGGGTTTAGGTGGCACAACCAGTGGTACTATTTGGGGCTGCAAAGTGCATAACAATTATAAGGTAGGCACCGTGCTATTCAACCCTCAATAGTAGCAGAAACCTAAGTATTTAAACCTGATTGCAATGGAAAGCACGCAATCCCGATTTTTCATCGGGAGTGGACTTGTAATGGAAAGCAGGCCTGACAATAAAAAGAACTACTGCATCTGCTTTCCAAAAAACATCAATCACAAAAAAGAGAAACCATCTCTTAGCACTCCTACTATTAGATCTCTCCATTTAACTGCATTCCAGTCGAGATGACGATTTTAACAAAAAAGAGAAACCGTTACTGATTTCTCTTTCTAAAATTATATTTAAAGCTTGTTATGCTTCTACAGGATGTTCTTTAGCGGCTAAATATCTTTCGGCATCGAGCGCGGCCATACATCCAGAACCTGCGGCAGTTACCGCCTGTCTGTAGTACATATCCTGCACATCACCACAGGCAAAAACACCTTCGATATTGGTTAAAGTAGAACCTGGTTTAGTAGCTAAATAACCAGTTTCATCCATATCCAGCTGACCTTTAAAAATATCGGTATTTGGCTTGTGCCCGATAGCTACGAAGAAACCCTCCACTGCGATATCGGATTCGACACCGGTTTTGTTATTTAAAACTTTAACCGCAGTTACATTTTTACCGTTACCTAAAATCTCCTGGGTTTCGGTATTATAATGCACCACAATATTCGGTGTAGCTAACACACGACTTACCATTGCTTTAGAAGCCCTGAATTCGTCTCTACGAACCAATAAATGTACGGTTTTACAAAGTTTTGCTAAATAAGTTGCTTCTTCGGCAGCTGTATCTCCGGCACCTACAATGGCAACATCTTGTCCTTTAAAGAAGAAACCATCGCACACGGCACAGGCCGAAACGCCAAAACCATTGTATTGTTGCTCGCTTGGTAAGCCCAGCCATTTTGCTGTAGCCCCGGTAGCAATAATTACGGTATCGGCTGTAATGGTTTTAATTTCGTCAACTACTACTTTATGAGGTGTTGAAGAGAAATCTACTGAACTTACATAACCAAAACGGATATCGGTACCAAAACGTTCTGCCTGTTTGCGGAAATCTTCCATCATTTCCGGCCCCATAATTCCTTGCGGGTAACCTGGAAAATTTTCTACATCTGTAGTCTGCGTAAGCTGCCCACCGGCTTGCATACCAGTATACATAATCGGTTTTAAATCAGCTCTGGCAGCATAAATTGCAGCAGTATAACCTGCAGGACCTGAACCTATAATTAAACACTGAACGTGTTCGTTTTCTTGTGACATTATATTGTGTGTTTGAAATTCATTAATCGTAGCGCAAATTTAATGCTTTAAATATTTGTTGGCAAGTGCACATTGTCAACATAGTTTACTTATTAACAGTGAGCGCAAAGTGCATGGCGTTTGGCGCTTAATACTCAGGGGCACTAAAGATGTTTCAGGGTGGTACTCGTGGTGTCAGATGGTAACATCTGACTGCACAATATATAGACCACAACTCCAATTCAGGTATACTAACTGTAAGATGGTAACATCTTACAGCACAAAAAATTATCCTCCTTTATTTTCTTTAATCAACCGAATTACATTGCCTCCCAGAATTTTCTTGATATCGCTTTCCGAGTATCCACTTTTAATCAGCTCATCGGTAATTTTAGGATAATCGGCAACACTGTTCATTCCTAAAGGAAAAGATTCGGCGCCATCAAAATCTGCGCCCAAGCCAACATGATCTATACCGATTAATTTCACTACGTGATTAATATGTTTAACTAAAAGTGCGATTGGTGGTCGTGTGGCATCGGCATCAGCTCGATGATTGAAAATCAACGTATCAATGGCATTGCTTCTGCCATATTTAGTGCTCAACGCTTTAAGTTCGCCATCATATTTTGCAAAGAAAGTTTTTTGTTTAGTATTGAAAGTAGAATCTAAGAAACCGCTGTAGAAATTAATACAGACTACCCCACCGTTTTTGCCAACCGCTTTAATCTGATCATCTTTTAAATTTCGTGGAACCGGATTTAAAGCATAGGCACAGCTATGGGAAACAATTACGGGTTTAGCAGATGCAGCAATGGCATCATAAAATGTTCTTTCGCCTACGTGCGATAAATCGACCATTACCCCAAGTTTGTTCAATCGTTTTACAACTTGTTTTCCAAAATCACTTAAACCTGCATGTTCAGGTTTAACTTTACCCGAGGTTTCTTCGGCGGCCGAACTGGACCATGGAGTACTGTTGTTCCAGGTTAAGGTGAGGTAAGCCATTCCGCGCTTTGCCAGGCTATCGATATAATCCAAACGGTTTTCGATCATATGTCCACCTTCTACACCTATCATAGCAGCTAATTTATGCTGCTGAACAGCCTGCTCCAAATCTTTAGCGGTGGTAACCAACTGGATCTTATCGGGATATCGTTTGATCAAACTATAAAGCGAATCTATTTCCCGGTTAGCTACAGCATACCCACCAGTTTCATCACACCAGATGGAAAAAAACTGAACATCTAAACCGCCTTGTTTGGCCCTTACTAAATCGAAATTCCCTTTAGACTGAAGTTTGCCAATATCGATACCAGATTTAATCTGATTGAATAAAATATCGCCATGGGTATCGATTACGATCGCATTTTGATGAATTTTATCCGATTTTTGAGCAAAGAGATTAATCTGCAAAAAACTAAGGACAAGAAAAAGATAAAGATTTTTCATGCGCTAAATATAATATTAATTGTTTCGATCACTTCAGCACTCAAGTTCATTTATTTTTTTCACCACGAAGAAACAAAGGCACAATATGTTATAAATGTGTTGACCGTCTTGGATAATTTAGTTCATTATAGATGATTAATTATGCTCAAAACTCTGGTACCTCCGGTGGTGTAATTAACTGTCAGATGATAACATCTGACAGCACATTGGACCCTAAGTTTGTATAATCCCAACATTAAATTTCTTCGTAATCGGCGATTGGTTGGCCGCCTCAATTCCCATCGAAATAACTTTTCTGGTTTCCAATGGATCGATAATACCATCTACCCAAAGCCTTGATGCTGCGTAATAAGGAGTGGTCTGACTATCGTATTTATCAGTGATTTCCTTTAAAAGTTCTGCTTCTTTTTCTGGTGTGATTACCTCTCCTTTGGCTTTCAAGGAGGCTTCCTGAATCTGAAGTAGAGTTTTTGCTGCCTGGGAACCGCCCATTACTGCAATTTTAGCGGTTGGCCAGGCATAAATTAATCGTGGATCATAAGCCTTACCACACATGGCATAGTTGCCTGCACCATAAGAATTGCCCAATACTATTGTAAATTTTGGCACCACAGAATTGGCAACAGCATTAACCATTTTAGCTCCATCTTTAATAATACCGCCATGTTCTGATCGACTGCCCACCATAAAGCCAGTAACATCTTGCAAGAACACCAAGGGGATTTTCTTTTGGTTACAGTTCATAATAAAACGGGTAGCTTTATCGGCGCTATCAGAATAAATTACACCACCAAACTGCATCTCTCCTTTTTTCGACTTCACCACTTTACGCTGATTGGCCACAATACCCACTGCCCAGCCATCAATGCGGCCTAAACCACAAACAATACTTTGTCCGTAGCCTTTTTTGTACTCTTCAAATTCAGATTGATCAACCAAACGGTTAATGATATCCATTATTTCGTAAGGTTTATCTCTGTTTTCGGGTAAAATACCATATAGTTCTTCTTCATTTTCTTTTGGTTTTGCTGGTTTAATCCTATCAAAACCTGCATTTTGAGGTGCACCCAACATACTCATGATGTTCCTGATGCTATCTAAACAAGCCTGATCATTGGGATGTTTATAATCGGTAACACCCGATATTTCGCAATGAGTAGTGGCTCCGCCTAAAGTTTCATTGTCAACTTCTTCACCTATGGCCGATTTTACCAGATAAGAACCCGCTAAAAACACGGATCCGGTTTTATCAACAATCATTGCTTCATCGCTCATAATGGGTAAATAGGCACCACCAGCAACACAAGCGCCCATGATGGCCGAAATCTGTACAATTCCTTCCGACGACATGATTGCATTGTTACGAAACATCCTTCCAAAATGTTCTTTATCAGGAAAAATCTCATCTTGCATCGGGAGATATACACCAGCGCTATCAACCAGGTATATTACTGGCAGGCGGTTCTCCATAGCGATTTCCTGAGCACGCAAGTTCTTTTTTGCGGTCATCGGGAACCAGGCACCAGCTTTTACAGTAGCATCGTTAGCCACAATCATACACTGTCTTCTGCTTACATAGCCAATACCGCACACCACTCCTGCCGAAGGACAGCCACCTTGCTCGGCATACATGCCATCAGCCGTAAAGGCACCTACTTCTAAAAAGTTGGTATCTTTATCAATTAAATAGGCAATCCGCTCGCGGGCCAATAGCTTTCCCTTTTCTTTTTGTTTGGCAGCATTTTTTTCGCCGCCACCTAAATATATTTTTTTGAGTCTGGTTTTCAGTTCGTATACCAACTGTTTATTTACATCCTCATTTTTATTGAATTCGATATTCATGGTGGCAATTTAAATTTAATTTTAGAAAAACAATATTGACCAAAACGGTTTCTGGTCTAACGTTAGCTTAACCGCAAAGTGCGCTAAGTTTTTCAACCACAAAGTACACAAAGAAAAAGCAATGAAAAAATACGGTTTTATACTCCAGCTATAATAATCTCTTTGCGAAAACTTTGCGTCCTTCGCGGTTAATGTGAAAGATATCCGTTTAAAATGATATTTTTGGGTAAATCCGAAAAATGGAACTAACCATCAATATTCCTGCGCTATTGTTTCCTGCCATCAGCTTAATTATGCTGGCTTATACCAACCGTTTTCTGGCTTTGGCAAGTTTAGTGAGAAGTTTAAAATCGAAATATGAGGATGGCGATAAAAATGCAGCGCTTCATAAACAGATCGAAAACCTGCGTTATCGCTTAAGGTTGATCAAAAACATGCAGGCTTTTGGTGTGCTTAGCTTTGCCAGCTGCCTTTTTTGTATGTTTTTTATTTATTTGGAGTGGAATACTGTTGCTGAAATTCTTTTTGCCCTGAGTTTAATATTTTTCATGATATCGCTAATCATTTCATTAATAGAAATCCAGATCAGTACAAAAGCACTGGAGCTGGAATTGAGCAGTTTAGAGGAGCTCGATAATCCATCAATTGTAAGTAGGTTTAAAAAGAAATTTGATAAAGATTGATATGCAACCATCTGTTATTAATACACCAAAGGAATATTTAAACAGCCTCCCTGAAGAAAGGAAAATGCCGGTTTCGAAATTGAGAGATACTATTTTAGAAAACCTGCCAGCTGGTTTCGAAGAACAGATTACCTATTTTATGTTGGGATATGTTATTCCGCTCGGGCTTTATCCTGCTGGTTACCATTGTACACCAGCACAGGCTTTACCTTTTATCAATATCGGTTCGCAAAAGAATTTTATTGTTATGCACCACTTAGGATTGTATGCTTTTACTGATTTACCGGAATGGTTTCAGGCGGAATACCCTAAACACAGCAAATACAAATTGGATATGGGAAAAGGCTGTGTCCGTTTTAAAAAGCCTGATGACATTCCATACGCGCTAATTGCTGAGCTCAGCAGAAAAGTAACGCCCGGGCAATGGATTGAACAATATGAAAAAGTATATAAACGTAAAGGCTAATTTTGATAAACTACGCCATCAATCTTTAGCTTTTTAAACTTTTCGGCCCAGCCTTTACCTTTTATATATTTTACCTGCGATGGGTAGCCTTTTAGATTTAGATGATAAATCGGATCAAACGAAAAAGTAATTTCGGTATCCGATTTTTGAATAACAGTTACTTCGTTATCATTTTCATCCTTTTCTCCTGTCGTGAAAAACTTATCGCCAATTTTTGCATTGAAATCAGCTCTGGTATAAGTTTTCAAAGGACTATCTGGATAACCCTCAATCAATTTATTCTGCTCGTCTATCCTTAAATAAACTGTACTCACCGCATCACCTCCAACCAATGAATAAAACTTGTAAAAAAGCTTTTTATTGATACGAACAGTATCCTTGATTTCGGTATAAGATTGAGCATTCATATACCATAAATTACCAATCTGCATCGGCAAAAATGAATCAGCAGCCCTGTTTTGAGCCTTATTCTTCTGGCAGGAAAGGATAGCGAGACTAATTAAAATAAAACTTAAAGATTTCCAGTTTACGATCATGAGGTATTTGTTTTTCTTTATTTAACATTAAAGATAAACAATGCGACAGATTGTAAGCTATTAATTCACAAAATGATACAAGAAAACAACCTCACCACTAAAGGCAGGTTTCTTTTGATCTTCAATTTCCATTTCGATAGCCATATTTACTTTGGTTACGCCCCGGAGATTGATAATAGAAGCCAGTTTAGCTTTTAACCTTACCTTACTGTTTACGGTAACAGCTTGTGCAAACCTTAAACTTTCGATCCCATAATTGATCTCCATCTTTAGTTTTTGGATATCAACAATTTCTTTCCATAGATAAGGGATTAACGAAAGCGTTAAATAGCCATGCGCGATGGTTGCTTTAAAAGGGCCTTCATTTTGGGCTCTTTCTTCATCAACATGAATCCATTGATGATCTAATGTGGCATCGGCAAATTTATTAATCTGTTCTTGTGTAATGGTATGCCATGAAGAAACGCCTAATTCCTTGCCAAGGTATTGTTCAAATTCTGCGTGGGAGGTAATGATTTGCATTTTTGTAATTTTAGTTCCTTTATTCAAGTGTTTTATAATATTTTTAGTATGATTATCAATATGATGGCTCATGGTTTATAGCCTATCCGTATAAACATCGCGACCATTAACTATTAGCCATTGACTATAATCCGAAGTACTTCGTTATAATTAACTCAGATTTCTTTCTCTAAACCAAACCTCGTCTGGAATGGCAGAAAAATCATCCATTTTATCGATTAAAATTTCGGCATTTGCCTCATTAAAAACTAAATCGCGATTGGCCGGTTTCAAAAATTTACTTTGCACCATCATATCCATCTGGGCAAATAAAGGATCGTAAAAGCCATTTACATTTAATACGCCGATTGGTTTTGTGTGCAGGCCGAGCTGCAACCAGGTTAATACTTCAAAAAACTCTTCAAGCGTGCCGAAACCACCCGGCAAAATTACAAAACCATCACTTAAATCGGCCATTTTCTGTTTTCTTTGGTGCATATTTTCTGTTACAATCATTTCGGTTACCCCCTTATGACCAACTTCTTTATCCATTAAAAACTGTGGAATTACGCCTGTAACTAAACCGCCTAACTCGAGTACATCATTGGCTAATACACCCATCACACCTACGCTCCCACCACCATAAACCAATCTGATCTGCTGTTTTACAAGTGTTTCTGCCAATTGCTTTATTGCGTTACGCAGCGATACATCGCCATTAAAGTTTGAGCCACAATACACACAAACCGATTTAAGCTTATTCATTTAGTTAAAATTTACCGAAGTTAAGACTTTATCGGCTTTCTGTAAATTTTAATTCTGCACAAAGCTGTTACAGTTTATTGTTATTTCGTTAACAACCCTATCAGGTTTTAAAAACCTGATAGGGTTTAATAAAAAAGGAGCAGCATTAACGCTACTCCTTTTAACCAAATATAAGAGAAAAGATTTTTTTGTTAAACGATCTTAGAAAGCATAGCGGATTGTAGCACCATAAGTTCTTGGATCGCCAAGTACACCTGCATATAAGCCTGAGTTACCTGCTGCAGCCTGCAATTGTTCATAATAGTTTTTGTTTGCGATATTTCTGCTCCAAACAAATAACGAGAACTTATCTGATTTGAATCCTAACCTTGCATTAAATAAAGCATAACCTTTAACATTTAAAATGCTTGATGGCGTAGGATTTGAAGAATATTCTGAACGGTAACTGGCATCGCCGGCAATAAAATACCTACCAACCCTGGTTGCTAAACTACCTGGGGTACTAAATTCAGAACCTCCAGAAATATTCCATTTAGAAATACCTGGCAATCTACCTCCTGAAGCATCTTTAAATGCCACTTGGGTAGCTACACCGTTCACTAATTCAGTATGTCCGGTTTCTTCTAAAGGGAGTGGTGCATTGGTGAATTTCACATATTTACCATCAAGATAGGCTACCGCTGCATTTAAAGTTAAGAACCTTTCCAATTGATAAGTTCCATCAATTTCTAAACCTTTTACTTTAACCTTTTCTGCATTGGCAAGATATCCCCTATTTACCCCCAACTGTGGAGATTGTACATTGGTTTGATAATCTTTAATATCGGTATTAAAAGCGGTAACATTTAATATGGCACCTTTAACTGGTTTTGTTTTTAAACCTAATTCGTAATGCTGAACATATTCTGGCTTTACGACAGCAACTGACAAGTCTGCCTGCCCGGTTGAAGTAGTTGGCAAACCACCTACGTTAACACCAACAGGTTTATAAGCAGTAGAGAAAGTTCCATAAACGTTCAACTTTGTGTTAGGGCGGTATGACACCGTTAAGTTACCTGATAGATTATTGTTATCTACTTTGGTAGTGAACTGCTGATTACTATACACAGCAGCTTTTAGTGCAAGTAAAGCGGCGTCTGTAGTCTGCAATCCGCCATAAGTTACCCTATCGTAATCCACATCCTTTTTATCGTATGTGTACCTTAAACCAGGTAATACGTGAAAGTGTTCTAAAAATTCCCAGTCAACCTGAGCAAAAATAGCTGCACTTAACGATTTGATGGTCGAATTGGTTTTAATTCCGAAGCCATCTAATAAACCTGGTGTTGAATATAATGCCTGGCTACCCGTATTGCTTGTTTGCACAAATCTCCACTGATCTTTGCCTACTTCTTCTGTTTGAGCTAACCCTTTTAAGTTCTGGGCAAGGGCAAACACCCCAATTACGCCACTTAATTTATCGGTGATATTACCGGCATATCTAATTTCCTGTGAATATTGATCATGACGGGAGTTACCTTGAGATTTGGTCAATGCTGATAATTCAGAGAAATCCCTGTCGTTTGTAGGATCCCAGTTCCAGAATCTCCATGCAGTAGTAGAAGTTAATGTTCCGCCACCAATCTTGTAATCCACATTTAAAGATATACCACCGATCGACTGATTGTGTCTCCAGGGAGTATTGGTATTGATCTCTCGAGAAAAAGGATCGATTTTTGGTTGTTGATAACCTAAATCAGAAACAATTTTGGCATACTGACGGTAAGCGCTTCTTTCTGTCTGTGCAACACCAGCAATTACCAAAGGATAACCGGCAGGGTGCTGAATGCTTACATCGCTACTCAACAATATCTGTAATCTATCTGAGGGGGTAAAATACAACTGGCCTTTAAAACCAAGGTTGTTTTGTCCGCTATATTTGCGTTCTTCTCTGGTATTCCAAATGGTACCATCACGTTGCGTACCAGAAATAGATATTTTCGCGGCAAGATTTTTTGCTACTCCTCCCGAAACTGAGGTTTTTGCCTGGATAAAGTTATAGTTTCCAACGCTCAATTCTACTTTTGCGCTTGGCGTTTGGGTAGGTTTTGTGGTGGTAATGTTGAATGCACCTGCGGTAGTATTTTTACCAAATAACGTACCTTGAGGACCGCGGATTACTTCTATTTGTTCAATGTCGAGAAAATCTGTCGAGGTAGCAGCCGGACGTGCGTGGTAAACACCATCTACGTAAAAACCTACACCCGGATCGATACCATCATTAGTTAAACCGAATGTTGAACCCAGACCTCTAATATTAAGCGTGGTATTTCTGGCATTCGAAGCATATAATTGCACAGACGGCACCAACTCTTTTAAACGGTTAACGTTAAAAGCGCCTGCATTTTCTGCTGCCTGGCCACCGATTACAGTAATTGGAATAGGCACATCCTGTAAAACCTCCGAACGCCTTCTCGACGTTACAACGATCTCATCTAATAATGCGTTTTCTACCAAAACTAATTCTATTGGTGTTTCCTGGAGTTTTAAAATCTGGAAATCCTGTGGTTTATAGCCAACTGAACTCACTTGAAGGTAAAATGGAGTTTCTTGTTTTACATTTATACTGAAAGCACCATTATCATCGGCCACTACGGCTTGGTTTGTTCCTCTTACCTTTACAGTTGCATGTGGTATTGTACTGCCATTTGTTGTTTTGATTACGCCGGTTACCGGGCTTTGGGCAAAAGCTAAACTTGCCGAAAGTAAAAATGAAAAGAGAATTAGTAAGCTTTTGTTCATGATTAGTTATATAGTTTGTTTAAATGTTGTTGATTAATGACTCGTTCGAAAGTATTCGATTACTGTTTTAGAATGGCTACAACAACCATACGAGCGTGTTTTTTGATTTGCTTTCATAATTATTATATAAATCCTATGGATTTAGTAGACAAATATATTAAAAAATTTTAGCTGCCAAATTTTATTTTGTGATTTTTCTATTTTTAATTAATTCTCCAGACCTTATAGGTTTTAAAACCTATAAGGGTCTAAGAACAAAAACAGGGCTTTCGTAAACGAAGCCCCGCTATAATTAAATTCTATAAAAATTTCGACTAATGAGATTGCTTCCCGCAATGATGATTATTCGAAAAGATACACCTTATCTTGTATAATTTGGTGCCTCTTTAGTGATGGTGATATCGTGTGGGTGGCTTTCGCGCATACCTGCAGCCGTAATCTGCACAAATTGTGCTTCTTGTAATGCCTCGATACTTGCCGCACCGCAATAACCCATACTTGCTCGCAAACCGCCAATGTATTGATACATTACCTCTGCTAAGGTACCCTTAAATGGCACACGGCCAACAATTCCTTCGGGAACTAACTTTTTAATATCGTCTTCCACATCCTGGAAATAACGATCTTTAGAGCCTTGCTCCATTGCTTCAATGGAGCCCATTCCACGGTAAGATTTAAATTTACGTCCTTCGTAGATAATGGTTTCGCCTGGTGATTCTTCTACACCCGCAAATAACGAACCTGCCATTACCGTACTTGCTCCAGAAGCAATTGCTTTGGCAATATCACCTGTATGTTTAATACCGCCATCGGCAATAACAGGAACACCTGTGCCTTTTAAAGCTTTGGCACATTCGTAAACCGCATATAATTGAGGAACACCAACACCAGCAATAATTCTTGTTGTACAGATAGAACCAGGGCCAATACCAACCTTAACGGCATCAGCACCAGCATCGGCTAAGAATTTTGCGGCAGCACCGGTAGCAATATTTCCAACGATAACCTGCAAATCAGGATATTTCGCTTTAACTTCTTTTAATTTATCAACTACGCCTTTAGAGTGACCGTGAGCAGTATCGATGGTAATTACATCAACACCGGCATGAACCAAGGCATCAACACGTTGTATCGTATCAGCCGTTACACCAACCGCAGCACCTACACGTAAACGGCCACGTTCATCTTTACAGGCAACAGGATAATTTTTAACCTTCGAAATATCTTTAAAAGTGATTAAACCGCTTAGGTAACCATCTTTGCTCACTACAGGAAGTTTCTCGATCTTATGATTCTGAAGAATTTCTTCTGCCTGAACCAGAGTTGTACCTTCTGGTGCAATGATTAAATTTTCTTTAGTCATTACCTCAGAAATCGGTCTTTTCATATCCTTTTGGAAACGTAAATCCCTATTTGTAATAATACCCACCAATTTATTGTCGCTGCTTACAACAGGAATACCACCTATTTTATGCTCTTTCATAATCTTGAAAGCATCGGCCACAACAGCTGTTTCCAATAAAGTAACCGGGTCTTGGATCATACCGCTTTCAGAACGTTTAACCTTACGTACTTCTTCGGCTTGTCTTTCTATGGTCATGTTTTTGTGTAACATTCCAATACCACCATTTTGCGCGATGGCAATGGCAAGTTCGGCTTCTGTTACAGTATCCATCGCAGCAGAAATCAGTGGAACATTAAGTTTAATTTTTTTTGTTAAAAAAGTGGCTGTATTTACTTCACGGGGTAGAATTTCGGAATATGCCGGTACTAAAAGTACGTCGTCATACGTTAAACCTGTGGCAATAAACTTTGTGGAATCGAGTTGCATAGCAAATAAATTAGGATTTATTATTTGCCAGGCAAAGATACGAAAATTGAGGGAATATAAAAGTATAATGATAAAAATGCTTAAATATTGAGCTTGTCTGACAATCGCTATCATCACAAAGCAAAAACTAAGCTTTAATGAATATTTAGCAACAATGACCTAACTTATTTCGCGAATTTATTTGAATAAAATTTTAGTTTTATATAATTTCAACAAACCAAATATAATAAGATGATAGATTTTCTTGAAGGCGTAAAAGAATGGCTCGTTGGATTTTTCGGCTTACCAGCGCTGTTAAAACTACTGCAGACCAATGATTATAGCCAGTTTATGAGCTGGAATGGCATTAGCGCACTTATGGGGCCTTTGATTCCTTTTTTATTGGTTTTTGAAATCATCAGGATGACATTTTACCGCCGTTTTAAAGTGGTTGATTACCGGATTTCTTTCTTTTCACTGGTGATTAATTCTTTCATTGGCCGCATTATTTCTATCGGAATGGTGTCTATCTGTATCGGCTTATTTGGCAAATACGCCATTTTTAAAACTGAGATTACATGGTACTGGCTGATATATGGTTATGTGATCTGGGAATTTGGCCATTTTATTTATCATTTTTTAGCGCATAAGGTAAGGCTTTTCTGGTGTTTGCACTCCACCCATCACGCCCCAGAAACCATGAACTTATCGGTAAATTTTGCGCATTTTTTTCTTGAAGCGCCTTATGCAGACCTGATTAGAACTACAACATGCATTCTTTTAGGTGTAAGCCCTGCATTGCTTTTTTTAATCATGTTTATCGACGGTTTTTGGGGATCTTTTATCCACATTGGAGAAAATATTTCTAAAGATGGTCGTTTCGGTTTTTTAAATAAAATCATCCTTACCCCTTCTCATCATCGTGTACACCATGCCAAGAATGCATTGTATATGGATACAAACTTCTGTAACCTGTTGCCTATTTGGGACCATGTTTTTAAAACCTACCAGGAAGAAGACAAAACGATAAAAATTGAATATGGCATTACCAGAGAAATGAAAAAACACAGTTTTTTAGATGCTTATTTCGGTGAGATTATTCTTTTGGCTAAAGATGTTTGGCGCGCACCTGGTATCAAAAACAAGTTTCTATACATCTTTATGCCGCCGGGATGGAGCCATACTAAAGACCATAAAACGGCAAAAATAGTGAGATCGGAATATCTGAAAACCTACAAAACTGAAATGGCTAACTCATAGGATGAGCTAACGGAAACACTTTATAAAATTTTTGCTTATACCTTATTAGACTGATTTAAAAGTCTTAGATTAAAATATGTTGTCAATTAATTGATCATATTCAACTAAATCTTTTTAATATTGCATAACCAAAAAACTAATTTTATAAATGCAGAAAAATGCTCTCAAATTTCTGACTTTAATGCTATGCATTGGAGTTAGCACCGCTTATGCCCAAACCACTCAACCTGTAAAAAGAGAATTCAAGTTTGGTAAAATTACACCAGCAGAATTCGAAGTGAAAGCTTCAGGCCAGGACTCTTCTGCCTCTGCAATTAAACTATTCGATGTTGGCGACTGTTATTTTGAAATCGGGCCTTCATCTGGTAGCTTTATTTATGTTTTTGAAAGACATATCCGTTATAAAATCTTAAATAAAAACGGTTATGACCTGGCTAACTATCAAGTAAAACTTTATAAAAATAGCAACTCGGCTAAAGAAGACCTCAATTTTATGGACGCTGCAACTTACAATATGGTTGACGGCAAAATGGTTACCAGTAAACTGAATAAGGATGCCAAGTTTACCGAGGAGTTTGATAAAAATTATGTAATCAAAAAATTTGCGCTGCCTAACGTTAAGGAAGGCTCTATTATCGAATTTAAATATAAAATCAAGTCTGATTTTATTTTCACACTACGTGGCTGGAAATTCCAGTCAAACATTCCAACGCTTTGGTCAGAGTACAATGTAAAAATACCTGAGTATCTAACTTATAAGAACAACTTAAGTGGGTATTATCATGTTGACCATCCGCTTCATCAAAATGTAAATGCAAGCTACGTATCAGGTGTAAATTCTACTGCTGTTTACGATAAATATTGTGCTGCTAATGTACCTGCGCTGAAAGACGAGCCTTATGTAACCACAATGGATGATTATATCCCTAAAATAGAATTTGAACTTAGGGCAACCCAATTTCCGGGCGAAATGTACCAAGACTTTAATGGTTCGTGGTCAAAAATTATTAATGGGATGGCTCAAGATGAAAAATTTGGCGGTTTTATTAATAAAAACAGTTATGCCAAATCTGTACTTCCTGGCATTCTAAAAGGCGAAAAAGATACCCTTGCGGCTGTAAAACTCATTTTCAACTATGTTAAAAACAACTTAAATTGGAATAAAGAATACCTGGTGTATGCTAAAGAAACCAATCCAAAAAGTATCTTCGAAAAGAAAACTGGTTCATCTGCTGACATCAACCTTTCCTTATTAAGCCTATTAAAAGAAGCAAAAATTGAGGCTTACCCTGTTTTGATCAGCACAAGAGAAAATGGTGAACATCCCGGATACCCGGTAGAATCGGCATTCAATAATGTAATTGGTGTTACACAGATCGGAAATAGTTTATATTTTCTTGATGCTACCGATAAAGATCTTCCTGCAGGTATGCTAGATTATGACAATTTAAATCACCAGGGCTTTTACATGGATTTAAAAAGTTTAAATGGAAAATGGCTTTCAACTGAACCAACAGTAACGACCGAAAAGATCTTTGTCTATAACATGACGCTTGATAAAGAAAATAAACTAACTGGAAAAATTAATCAATATTCAAAAGGATACAGCGCATTAAATCTTCGTAATAAATACAGAAAAACGAATAACGAAACCGAATTTGTTAAAAACTTTAAAAAAGATAAAACAGGGCTTGAAGTTTCTAATTACAAAATCGACAACCTCGACAATCTTGATGAGCTGTTGACTGAAAGTATGGATGTAGTAATTGAAGATAATGTTGAAGAAGCCGGAAACCTGGTGTATTTTACACCTCTCCTTTTCGAAAGAACCAAGGAAAATCTATTCAAACTGGAACAACGAAAATTCCCGGTCGATTTTGCCTATCCATTTAAAGAAAGTTACCGGATTACGATCAACTTCCCTGAAGACTACGAAGTAGATAAGCTGCCAAAGGGCGGGATTTATAAACTTCCTGAAGACAACGGAACATTTACCATCAATTACGTTGCAGAAGGTAAAACCTTAATGGTAAGAAGTATCATAAACGTAAACAAATCGCTCTATACTCCAGAAGAATATTTCGATTTAAAAGAATTATTTAAAACGGTGGTGGAAAAACAGGCCGAACAGATCGTATTTAAAAAGAAAGTATAATGAAATACTATTTAAGTTTGGTGCTTGCGCTTGTAAGTATTAACAGTGCACTAGCACAAACAGATTACGATGTAGCGAAGATCCCTGAAAACCTGAAAAAGGATGCTGTTGTCGTAATTAGGAACGAAGAATCTTTCTTTGATGTTAAAGGTTTAGGTGAAGCAAAAATGGATTATAAAGTGGCAATAACCATTTTGAACAAGGCCGGTGAAGAATATGGTGAAATGGCTAAAGTTTACGATAAGTTTAGCAACATATACAACATTAAGGCTACCCTTTACGATGCAGCAGGAAAAAAAGTAAAAGATTATAAAAGTTCTGACATTAAAGACCAAAGCCTGATTTCGGATTTTTCCATCTTCGAAGACAACAGACTTAAGCACTTAAAATTTGTAAGTATAACTTACCCATACACTGTAGAGTACAGCTATAGTCAGGATTATAACGGATTGCTTTATTTCCCTTCATGGCAAGACTTAAAAGGTTTTGGTGTATCTGTTGAAAAATCGACCTATACTATTCAAAAGGCCAAAAACTATAAAATGAGGTATATTACCAGTTCGAATTTACAGACCGACTCGGTAATTAATGGAGAAAAAGTACAGTACAAATGGAAAAGTGCCAATGTTGAAGCTGTTGCTGAAGAACCTTTAAGTACAGGTATTGATAACATTTCTGCCTGGGTTAAAGCCTCCCCCAATCAATTTGAATATGATGGGTCGACAGGTAATTTTGATAACTGGAAAAATTTCGGGTCGTGGTTGTATACCTTAAATCAGGGTGGAAACAAACTTCCTGAAGCCACCAAATTAATGGTACAGAATTTAATCAAAGATGCCAAAACACCTAAAGAAAAGATTCGCGTTTTATATAACCACTTGCAGCAAAATACCCGTTATGTAAGCGTTCAATTGGGAATTGGAGGTTTTAGGCCTATTTTGGCCGAAAAGGTTGCACAGGTGAATTACGGTGACTGTAAAGCGCTTTCTAATTATATGAAGGCCCTATTAAACGAAGCTGGAATTGCCTCAAATTTAATTGTTATTGGAAATGATATGCCCAGCTTAAATCCGAATTATTCGAGTGTGGGGCAGGCAAACCACATGATTTTGTGTGTTCCATTGGCAAAAGATACTACTTTTTTAGAATGCACCAGCCAATATAAACCAATGGGATTCATCGGCTATAGCAATTCTGATCGAAATGTACTAATGGTTACCGAAGACGGGGGAAAAATAGTGCATACTCCTGCTTACAATGCCAAAGAAAATTATCAGATCAGAAAAACCAAAATTACATTAGCAGAAGATGGTACAGCCAGCTCTGAAATAAAATCTACTTATGGCAACGCGCAGTTTGAAGAAAATTTTTCGATGACTTTAATGGAACCCGTTGATCTCCGGAAAACAATAATTGAAGATAGTCCCATTCCGGTAGCAGAGCTGACTAGTTATAAGTATTCACAGCCAGATAAAACGTTACCAGTGCTTACCGAAGAGATTAATTTTAAAACCAACCCATTGTTAACCAAGGGTGGAGATAAGTTATTTTTGGTGGTAAACCAGGTGAATCGTCGAGAGAACGTCCCGCTTAAAGTAGAGGGAAGAAAAACATACTTTGCTGTTCCTTTTGGTTATAATGACGATGATGAAATTAGTTATATTTTGCCAAAAGGGTATATTGTGGAGTTTATTCCAAAAGATATTACGATTAACTCTGAGTTTGGCTCGTACACCGCGAAATTTAGTGTAAAGGATAATATGATTGTTTATAGCAGAACACAGATCATGAACAATAAAAAGTATCCGCCAGAAAAATATGGTGAGTATGTAGATTTTTATAAAAAGATTTACCAGGCTGATAAACAAAAAGCTGTTTTAGCAAAAACTTTATAAATTAGCAAATGATTACTGAAAACCAATATTTTGATGGCAACGTTAAATCGTTAGGCTATGAAACAGCTGAAGGAAGATCGACTATCGGCATTATAAATCCAGGAGAATATACTTTTGGAACAGCTCAGAAAGAAATTATGCATGTTATAGAGGGCGAACTAACAGCACTCTTACCAGGCACTACAGATTGGCAAAGCATTAAAGCTGGTAGAAATTTTGAAGTACCTGCAAACTCATCTTTTAAAGTAAAGGCCAGCGTTCAAACGGCATATCTTTGCCAGTACAGGTAGTAAAAAAGAGCTTGTATCATCAATGTAGAATTGTCATCCTGAGCCTGTCGAAGGACGCTTTTAAATGTATTTAAGGCGTTTCGACAGGCTCAACGTGACAGATTCTAATCAAAATTATGATGGAGACTCTTTTTAATATGGCTATAGCACCTATTTCTTCCCAATTACTACCTCGGTAAAACTATCAGTAGTAAGGTATTTATTTGCCAATGCCAATAATTCTTCAGCGGTAATGGTCTTCACTTTCTCAATATACTTTGTATAGTAATCATAATCCAATCCCGCGAAATAAATGTTCTTGAATTTATCGGCATGTGAGAACACATTTTCCAAACTGCCCAACATCGAGCCCAACATGTAGTTCCGAACCAGATCCAGTTCTTCTTCCCCTACCAGTTCATTTTTTAATATCTCTATCTCTTTGTAAATCTCAGTTAATGCAGCCGAACAAACATCAGCACCAACTTCGGTAGCAATAAAAAGATAACCAGCCTGTTGTAGCGAAGAAATCCCAGAACCAATGCCATAAGTGTAGCCTTTATCTTCACGGATGTTATTCATTAAGCGCGAGCCAAAGTATCCACCTAAAACAGTATTTAAAATCTGAAGACCAGAAAAATCTTCATGTTTACGGTTAATCGCCAACTGACCAATTCTGATCGCAGACTGTAAAGCTTCTGGTTTTTCCGTATAAACAAACTGTTTTTTTGTTGAAGTAAATTTGAAACTGTTCTTTACCGCATTGCTTTTTTCCCAACCTTGTCCAAAAGCATCGTTCAGCAGGTTAAAGCTAGCATCATCAAACTTACCCGAAACGATTATGGTACAATTATTTGGCGCGTAGGCAGCTTTAAAATATTCAATTAAATCTTCGCGCTTTAAGGCATCGTAATGCTCTGCTTTAATATTTACACCGTAAGCTGTATCGCCAAATAAAGCCTGTGCAAATTCTTTTCTCGAAAGAACATCGTTTTTCTTTAGGTTTACCTGTAGCTTTTGCTTTTGGTTTTGAATGTAAATATCAAGTTCATGCTGTGGAAACTGGCTTTCTGATAAAACATCTTTCACAATCGGTAGTACCGAGTGTAAATGTTTATTTAAAGTGTACAGCGTAACCGAAGATTGATCCTGGACATATTCTGTTTGGAAAAATGCCCCATAAAAATCAATTTGTTCGGCTATTTCTTTCGCCGATAATTTATTTGTTCCATTATTGATCAATGCGTTTACGGCAATAGCCTGTAATGGTTTTTCGAGCTTCCAGTTTACGTTTTCAAAAATAAATTCAATACGAACCAGGTCCTGTTCTCCGGAATAGATTGTAAAAACGGGCACACCGTTATCCAATGCTTTTTTTTCTGGATGGATAAAATTTATCGTTGATACCTGCTTAAAATCAGGTGCCTGTTGTCTGTTAAGCATTTTCTTCAGTTAAATAATATAAAGTTGATGATGAATTTGGTTGGAAAGTTTCATTAGAGATCCGTTTAATATCTTCTGCTTTAACCTTTAAAAATTCTTCTGTTTCTTGATTTAATAAAGCGGCATCACCTAAAAGCTCATAATAAGCCAGGTTCATCGCTTTATCCAATAAACTCATTTCAGAAAAAACAAGCACAGATTCTACCTTGTTTTTTACCTTGGTTAATTCGTTATCAGAAACCAGTTCCGCTTTTAACTTATCCAGTTCAGCCCATATTGCTTTTTCTGCAGTTTCGGTTGTTATTCCTTCTACCAATTTACCTTCAACAATAAACAAACCCGGATCTAAACTGCTCGAAATGTAGGCATTGATATCGCTAAAAAGTTTCTGCTCTTTCAACAAGCTATTGTACAAGCGCGAAGACTGCCCACGTGATAAAATATCAGATAATAAATCAAAGGCATAATAATCCTGATTTAATCGCCCTGGCATTTTAAAAGCCATATAAATTGCATTTAAAGGCACATTTGCCTTCACAGTTTCTTGCCTCGCTTCTGTTTGCGGTTCTTCCTGAACTAAATCACGGTTGTACTTCTCTCCCGCCGGGATCGGTTCGAACCATTTTTCAGCCAGCTTTTTTACCTCTTCGGTTTTTACATTGCCACCCACTACCAAAATTGCATTTTGTGGTGTATAGTGTTTTTTGAAAAATGCCTTTACATCGGCCATTGTAGCGTTTTCGATATGCGAAAGCTCTTTTCCAATAGTTGCCCAGCGATAAGAATGCTTTTTATAAGCCAGCGGACGCAACTTTAACCAAACATCGCCATAAGGCTGGTTAAGATAACGTTGCTTAAACTCCTCACTTACCACATTTCTTTGCGTATCTAAACTCTTTTCAGAAAAAGCCAGGCTCAGCATACGGTCGCTTTCCAACCAAAATGCTGTTTCTATGTTTTCTGCAGGCAGCGTGATGTAATAATTGGTAATATCATTGCTCGTAAAAGCGTTGTTCTCACCACCTACGCGCTGCAAAGGCTCATCGTAATTCGGAATATTTACCGATCCGCCGAACATTAAATGCTCAAATAAATGCGCAAAACCGGTTTTTTCAGGGTCCTCGTCACGGGCGCCCACATCATATAAAATATTTAAAACTGCCATTGGCGTTGTAGCATCTTCATGCACCAAAACTTTTAAACCATTGGCAAGTGTAAAACGATTAAAATCTACCATATTAATTTTTAGAACCGTAAAGATATAATAAATGATTTCACTGATGTGGAAGATTTAATAGATTTTGGTGTATTAGCTGTGTTTGTTATTTTTTTGACAAACCTTAAACCTTACACGTTCAACCTTCCCTCCCTTTTCCTTATCTTTGTACTATGAATACAGCCGATTTACTGCAACGGGCATTACATTTCGATTTTTTGAGCCTTGAAGAAGGTGTACATTTATACCATCATGCCGATACTGCATCGTTAATGTTTGTAGCGAATGAGTTGAGGAAAATTCAGGTACCCAGTGGAAAAGTAACCTGGCAGATCGACCGTAATGTAAATACGACCAATGTTTGTATTGCCAACTGTAAATTCTGTAATTTTTTCCGTAGGCCTGGCCATGATGAAAGTTATATTACTGATATCGAAACCTATAAGGTAAAAATTGAAGAAACTTTCCGTTTAGGTGGAGATCAGTTATTATTACAGGGCGGTCACCACCCGGATTTAGGTTTAGCCTTTTATGCAGATCTTTTCAAAAAACTAAAAGAATTATATCCTGATTTAAAATTGCACGCTTTAGGTCCACCGGAAATTGCACATGTGGCAAAGCTGGAAGGAATGACGCACACTGAAGTATTAAAAGCGTTAAAAGAAGCAGGAATGGATTCGCTTCCTGGTGCAGGTGCCGAAATTTTAAATGACCGTGTAAGGCGTTTAATTTCAAAAGGAAAATGCGGTGGACAGGAATGGCTTGATGTAATGCGTGCGTGCCATCAATTAGATATTACCACATCAGCAACAATGATGTTTGGACACGTAGAAACCATCGAAGAGCGTTTTGAACATTTGGTATGGATCCGTCAGGTTCAGAGTGAAAAACCAGCCGATGCAAACGGATTCTTGGCTTTTATTCCATGGCCTTTCCAGGATGACGGTACTTTATTAAAAAGACTCCGTGGCATCAGCAACAATGTAACAGCTGATGAATATATCCGCATGATTGCCTTGAGCCGCATTATGTTGCCGAATATTAAAAACATTCAGGCCAGTTGGTTAACCGTTGGTAAAGCAACCGCACAGCTTTGTTTACATGCAGGTGCAAATGATTTTGGATCGATTATGATCGAAGAAAATGTAGTATCGGCAGCTGGCGCACCGCACCGCTTTACCGCGAATGGTATCCAGCAATCAATCAAAGCTGCCGGTTTCGAGCCTCAGTTACGCGGACAAAAATACAATTACAGGGATTTGCCTGAGCACTTAGAAGAGCAGGTAATTACTTATTAATGAGTGATTGAATTGGAGATTGATAGAATTAATGAATGTTTAAATTTATTCAGTATTACCTAGATAAGTAAACCCGATTGCAGCGATATACTTTTTAGCTGTCACCCTGAGCGTAGTCGAAGGGCAGTTAAAAAGCTTTAGCGCAAGCGGGATTAATGCTAATTGAAAAACAGAACCTGGCTTTCCAATCACTTAGTGCTGAAAATTGGATCCTAAAATCCTTACATCCAATTAAATCCTAACCAAAAAGGGAAGCAGAACCGAATTCTACCTCCCTACCTTAAACTAAACATTACCTAATTAATAATGCCAATATGTTGGTTGATGTACTATAGTTTTTTACCGTCCCTTAAAAATAAATTGGCAATGGTAACTACACTTGCTTTATCTAAAGGCTCATCAAAACTTTCTACTGCTGCAGCTTTGGTTATGCCTGCATTGCTACCTATGCCTACGATATTTACACCAGCTTGTACAGTTAAATCTTCTCCGGCATATACGGCATCAACAGCAGCAACTCCAGAATCATTTGCCTGACCTGAAGCGCCAAGACTTACCCATGGCTTATAAACAGTAGAACCAGCAGCGGTACGCATTTGGCGGATATGCGAAGCATGGCGTGCCTCAACAGAGTGGATCTGCAAAGCAGTTTGCAATACAGGACTACCTAACAAAGCTCCTGCCTGGCCTTTGTATGCCCTAACTCCAGTATCTTCAAAACCCTGTGCTACAGCAAGAAAAGTATTATAATCAGAATATACTGAAGCAAATGCTCCACCAGCTCTAAAATCGGTATCTGCGTATGCAATTGGTGCACGGGCAGAACTTCCCAAAGCGCCTACCAATAAATCAACATGTGCTTTTTCGTGATCACGAATGGTAGTAATGGCTGCTTGACTGGCTGCATTAGGAAAATTAAAAGTAACATCAGTTACTGCCGATCCTGGAGTTTTGCCTACAATACAGTGATTATAAAAATGATATTCCAAATACTCTAACGATAAAGCAAAGTTTAATACATCAACAACCGCAGCAGGTAAAGCTGTTTGTCCATATGCTTTTTGAAACATTGAACCTAGGGCAAGCGGCATAGCAGCCAAAGAGATTTTTTTACCCATGTTGAAAAAGCTTTTCATTGCAGCTCTTCTCGGATTTAATCTCTCATAGATTTCACCGTCAACTTTTTCAATTTCTTCTAATATATTTACGATATTCATGATTTTCTGATTTTAAAAATTAAAGATTGATTACATTAATTTTGGTTTTAATATACTTTCCAGCGACAGCTAAAACCTTATCTGGCGTTAAAGCGGCGTCTAATCCTTTTGCATTATCGGCACCTAAAGCAGAAAGGCTGTTTAAATCAGCAAATGTCCCATTTGAGATCAAATCACGAACATACGCTGCATGGCGGGCTTCTACTGAAACAATTTTACCAGCTAACAGTAAATAAGTTGCACTTTTAAGTCGTGGTCCCGCACCATTGTAAGCAGAAACACCCAAATCTTCGAAAGCCATGGCTGTACCCAATACACTTGTAGAGCTGGTGAAATCAATTGAAGAAAAATCAACTTCTAAACTGCCGATTGCCGCTGTACCTAAAGCGGCTTTAAAAAACTCTCTGTGTGCAATTTCATGGAACTGGATATCCTGAAAGTATGCCTTTTGAGCAGCCGTGAAACTTGCAGGCGGAGCAGAAGCAACTTTTACATAAAATGCAGCTTCTAATTGTTCTAAAGCATAAGCATAATTTAATACACCGAAATCATCTTTAAAATCTAAGGTTGCGCCTCCCATTACAGGATTCTCGTAGCCACGATCTTTTTTACAACCTGCGGCTACCAAGGCAATACCTGCAGCGCCTGCACCTGCATACTGAAGAAAAGATCTTCTGCCTACAGTTTTGTCAAATAAACTTTTTTCCTGAAGTTCATTTTTTGTTTCTAGTTCATTCTTTTTCATAGCAATCTATGTTTAGTGGTTTTGAATTCGTTTGATGATACATACGTGACAATCAGAACACTGGTTTTTTTGATTTGCATTTTTTTTTATAAGCGCATTTTAATACATTCACCAACCTATAGCTATGACAACACTAAAAGCCATTATTGTTGATGATGAGGAGTTTGCCCGGTCATCGTTGTTTTTTTTACTGCAACAGAACTGTCCACAGGTAGAAATTACCGGTATTGCGAGATCTGTAACGGAAGCAAAAGATATTCTGGCGCACCATCCTATCGATTTAATTTTTCTGGATATAGCTATGCCCGGAGGCAATGGTTTCGAATTGATTCCTGATGCACAAAAGCGTAACGCAGCAGTTATATTTACTACCGCTTATGATCAGTATGCATTAAAAGCAATTAAGGCTAACGCACTCGATTATTTATTAAAGCCAATTGATATTGATGAGCTTAAAATAGCTGTAGATAAGGTTTTTCAGCACATTAAGCGCTTTAAAGGTCAGAATGAGAATGATGAAAGAATCAACAATCTGGCTTCCAGTTTAAGCTCAAGATCCGAAATCAAGAAGCTTACCCTCCCCTATGGCCAGGGTTTTAAAATGATCGATATAGATGATATCATCTATATCGAAGCCGATAGCAATTACTCTATTGTACACTTAAATAACCATGATAAAATAACGGTTTCGAAAGTTTTACGGGAATTTGAAGAGCTTTTACCTGGCGATCAATTTGTACGGATCCATAAGTCGAGCATTATCAACCTTAACCATTTAAAAGAGTATAATTCTAAAAACGGACTTCAGGTATTCTTAAAAAATGGAGAGAGTATTAATATTTCCCGAAGAAGAGCAAGCGATTTTTTTGAAAAAATAAAATTATTTACAAAGGCGAACAGTGATCATTAAACTACGCAAAAAAGTGCTTTTATCTGCTGAAACAGCAATCCTGAAGTTAAACTTCGGCCGCTCTTTTATTGCTTTTTTATTCGGGCTTATTATATTTAGTGTTCCAAAAACCCTGCTTGCTCAAACCACTTACCTCCCCCATTATAATACTAAAAATGGGCTGGCCAGCAACAACTGTTATTACATTCTACAGGATAAAAAAGGCTTTATCTGGATTGCAACGGATAATGGATTGAGCCGTTTCGATGGTACAAATTTCCAGAATTTTACGATCGAAGATGGACTTCCAGATACCCAGATCCTTCAGATGAAAGAAGACAAAGATGGCCGATTGTGGTTTTTTGCCCTAAACGGTCAGCTCAGCTACTTAAAAGAAGGGAAGTTTTACAACCAGGATAATGACGAACTGCTTAAAAAGCTAAACTTTAATACGGTAATTGTTTCCTTTTTAGTAGATAAACTGGGCCGAATTTGGCTCGGAACCAATGCTAACCTGATTGTTTGCTGGGACGGAAAAACGATCAAAAAGTACATTTCGCCTAATCCAAATGATAAATTTATCAATGCCTTTATACACGAAGATGAGCAGGGAAATATATTTGCCTACAGCGACTTAAGCGTTCAAAGGTTTGACGGAAAAACTTTTTCGATGGTCAAATCAAAAGTGCAGCCCCTCTCCTACATGACTGCTGTCAATTCTACGCACAGATCTTTATTTTATCTAGATGCTGGCGGCTTAAAACAATATAGACATGGCAGTATCAACGATCTCATATCGATTCCTCAGAATCTGATCAAAAACATGTCGGGATATTTTTACTATGATGTTACTTCAAAAGAGGTTTGGTTGTCGAATGCAAATGGAGCCTTTGTCCTTGATAAAAGCGGAAAAACAGTCCAATACCTACAGGACATACCTGTTAATCAAGTAATTAAAGACAGTAATCAAAACATGTGGTTTGCCACTAATCAAGGTATCTATATGCTTCCTAACGCAAATAACCGCTTATCCATCATTGATGCCGAATCAGGACTGAGCAGCAATGTAATTAAAAGCATTACGAAAGATGGAAAAAACCGCTTGTGGCTGGGCACCGATGATGCCGTAATCGATGTGTTAACCATTAACAATTATCAGGTTGATGAAATTGGTTTAGACGATTTCAAAAAATACAAAACCATTAAACAGGTTACTTTCGACCCAAAAGATCAATCTATATATTTTGCATCAGATTATGGAATGGGTGTTTTCAAAAACATCTATAACAGCAGGAATGAGGTAAAGTATCTAAAAGAATCGAATAATTCAATGTTTGTAATCAAACATTTTAGCATTGGCAAGAATAACGACCACCTGGCATTAGCCCTTTCGTCGGGTGTTGTTTTTTTATCGGATAGAAGAAACAAATTTGAGTTTAATGCCGCAAAGTACCGAGAAAAAGAAGATTTTTTTAAAGACAGATCTTACCACGTTTTTTACGACAGCGAAGGGAATCTATGGTTTTCGAATATTAATGGTCTGTCTCAATTTTCGAAGGGGAAATTAATTAAACATTATGAAAATCATCCCTTACTTACCAAAAGGATAAATGATATTCAGCAACTTGCAGACGGCACTTTGATTTTGGCAACAGATGGTTATGGTTTAATTTTTTACAAGAACAGGCAGATTACGCGACAGATTACCCAAAAAGATGGCCTAACCAATAATATCTGCACCAAAATATTTGTAAAAAACAACGAAATATGGGTACTAACAAATAAAGGTGTAAACAAAATAGCCGATTATCCTAATCAGTTCACCGTGACCAATTTCGACTATGGTAAGGATCTTTTAAGCGATGACATTAACAGTTTGTTTATTGATGATAGCACGGCCTATTTTGCAACGAACAAAGGCCTTATCTTATTTAAGTACAACAATAAAAACATAATCAAGAATCTTCCTAAGGTTTACGTTACTTCTATTATTAAAGATAATGAGCGTTTGCCGGTTGATCAAGGTAATTTTACTTTCGAAACTGGTAACAATACCATTCTATTTACCTTTAGTGCAGTCGATTTTACCACGAGTGACATCACTTATCGTTACCGTTTAAATGAAAACTCAGCTTGGGTAGAAACCCGCACAAGGCGGTTAGATTTTTCTTCATTACAATCGGGCGATTACATATTTGAGGTAAGTGCCAAAAGCCAAAATGGGAATTGGGGCGAATCTGCAAAAATAGCTTTTACCATTAAAAAGCATTTTTGGCAAAGCTTATGGTTCCTATCTATTTTGATATTGCTGGTAGCCTATATTTTTTATAAAGTGGCTGTTTATATCACCCGCAAGCAAAAAGATAAAGAGCAAGAACAATTGTTGTTAAAAAACAAAGTGCTGATGCTTGAGCAACAAGCCTTACAGGCGATGATGAATCCACACTTTGTCTTCAACGTAATGAATTCGATTCAGCATTATATTAATACGCAAAACACGGCTTCGGCAAATAAGGTTTTAACGGGCTTTGCCAGATTGATCAGAAAGAACCTGGAGATCTGTACCAAAAGCTACATCTCTTTAGAAGAAGAACTAGAATACTTAAATCTTTATTTAAAACTAGAGAAGAACCGTTTCGGCGATAAATTAAAATACATTTTTAATATTGATGAAGAAATTGATAAAGAAGAAACTTTTATCCCATCTATGTTGTTGCAACCTTACGTAGAAAATGCAATATGGCATGGCATTATGCCAAAAGAAACAGGTGGCGAAATCCTGATCAACATTAAACTGAAAGATGAATTCTATCTTAACATCGAAATTATCGATGATGGGATTGGAATTGACAACTCTTTAAAGGATAAAAAGGAAACACACATTAGTAAAGGAATGCAGTTAACCAAAGAAAGATTGCACCTTTTAGGTCAGATTGGAGCAAAACCTATACACTTAAACGTTAGTCAGAATACCACAAATGGCACAACAGTATCCATTTCTATACCGTTAAAATAGAAAATTTACCGTTTACTCAATTATTAATACCACTCACTAAATAGAATCTTGATCGAACCCTGTTTAGCCTTAAACTTGTGTTAGAAATAAACGATAGTGTTTATCAAAGACGTTCTTATAGAATTGATATAGATATTTAATAACCTAACCTAAAACTATATCTTAATTCAGGTTTCATTTGTGTGTTGAAAGCGGTCTTGTTTTTAAAAGCGAGACCGCTTTTTTTATGCCCAAAAATTCTATTTTTGTATATGCTCAATCACAACATCACCAGGCACATCGAAGCACTCGTATTTTCTTCCAGCCAAAGCATAGGTACACAAGAAATTATACTTGCCCTAAATGCCGTTTTTAACGAAGAATTTACCGAAACGCAAATATTCGAAAGCATAGAGCAGATTAAGGAAAAATATGGCCATGATGATTTTGCTATTGAATTGGTATTCTTAAACAATGGTTACCAGTTTCTCACCAAAAAAGATTACCATGAAACGGTTAATCAACTTCAGTTACACCGCTCGAAGAAAAAATTAAGTCAGGCCGCGATGGAAACGCTTGCCATTATTGCCTACCGCCAACCGATAACCAAATTGGAAATCGAACAGATTAGAGGTGTAAATTCAGATTATTCAGTGCAACGCCTGCTGGAAAAAGAACTAATTAGTATCGATGGAAAAGCAGAAACGCCCGGCCGACCTATCCTATACAGCACAAGCACATTATTTATGGATTATTTTGGTTTAAATAACCTAAATCAGCTTCCTCAATTAAAAGACCTCGTAAAAGAGGAAAATACCGTTGGAGAAAATGTGGAATAAATAAATTAATTTCTTTGCTTCCAGATTGTTATTAAAAAAAGTTTTTTTGTATTTTTAAACTATAAAAGCAATTTTTATTTTTGTGTTATGAAAGCGCCAAAGAAACTCCCAACTAAGCCGACTACCAAGAAACAGGTAGACGAAGATGATGATCTTGAAGATGACGATATTCAAACAACGAAAAAGAAGCCTCAAGATGATGATGATGATGATTTTGATATGCCATTAGATGATCTTGACAACTTCGATAATTTCGACGATGACGACGACGACTATTAGTATTTAAAAAACATATATTTGAAAAAGCATCCGCCCGCTTGGTAGGATGCTTTTTAATTTTAAAATCTGCCCATGCAAGTTATATCAGTAAGCAATTCATCACTAAAAAAAGACTTTCTAAACACTCCCAAAATCCTATATAAAAACGACAAAAACTGGATCTGTCCATTGGATAGTGAGGTTGAAAATGTTTTTAACCCAGAAAAAAACACCTTTTTTGCACATGGAAAATGTACACGTTGGGTTTTAAAAGATGATGCAGGAAAACTGATTGGCCGTGTAGCTGCTTTTATTAATGAGAAAAAAGCCTACCACTATGATCAACCAACCGGTGGTATGGGATTTTTTGAATGCATTGATGATGAAAAAGCTGCCTTTCTTTTGTTCGATACAGCTAAAAACTGGTTGGCCGAAAACGGAATGAAGGCAATGGACGGACCGATTAATTTTGGCGAAAACGATAGCTTCTGGGGCCTATTGGTTGAGGGCTTTACCCCCCCTTCTTTCGGCATGAACTATAACTTTCCATATTATCAGAAATTTTTCGAGAAATATGGCTTCATTACTGAATACGAACAATTAACTAACCATATTAACTTAACCATCCCCTTCCCAGAACGTTTTACAAAAATTGCCAACTGGGTAAGAAATAAACCAGGTTATACTTTCGAATATTTCAGCAAGGCCAATTCGAGCAAATACATTAATGATTTAATGGAAATCTACAATGATGGCTGGCAGGATTTTGAAAACTTTGTGCCTATTAAAAAGGAAACGCTCGAAGAAAGCTTTAAAAGTATGGAACCCATTATGGATGAACATTTGATCCAGTTTGCCTACTTTAATGGCGAACCAGCATCTTTTGTAGTATTGATTCCCGATGCGAACCAGATGATAAAAGGTTTTGATGGTAAACTGGGCCTGATTGAAAAATTAAAGTTCGCCTACCGTCGTTGGGTTGGCGTTACCCGCATGAGGGCAATTGTAATGGGTACCAAACCTAAGTTCCAAAAACATGGCTTGGAGTCGGTTCTTTTTATCCGCTTAGGCGAATACGTACTTCCTAAAAACCAGTACAAAGAACTTGAATTGAGTTGGGTAGGCGATTTTAACGAACAGATGATTGCGATCCATAAAGCCACCGGTGCTACCTTTGGTAAAAAGCACCTTACCATGCGCAAAATCTTTTAAATTAATCGTCATTGCGAGAAGGCTTTTTCAGCCGACAGCCTGTCCCGACCTTTCGGGGAAGCAATCTTAATTCGGTAGTATTTATCTAATCAAAAGATTGCTTCGTCATTCCTTCTCGCAATGACGATTTTACCGAGAACTTAGCCTGCGCTTTTATATTTCGGCAAATTTATCAAGAGTACACTCCCCAAAATAATCACCAAACCAATAATCTGGGTAAGGCCGATTACTTCGTTGGTAAAAGTTAAACTTAACAAAACAGCTACTACCGGGTTTACATAAGCATAAGTGCTCACTTGCGTAGCCGGACGTACTTTAAGCAGCCATACATAAGCACTAAATGCTGCAATTGAACCAAACAGAATAAGGTAAACGATAGATAACCAGGCATCAAGCGATATGCTTCCCCAATCGAGCAATTTAAACTCAGATTTGAAAAATCCTCCAGGCAAAAAAGCCAAACTGGCCATCAACATCTGCCAGCCTGTATTAACAGAAACCGAACTACCAGTAGTGGGATGATATTTCGAATAAAGTGATCCCCCAGCCCAGGCTATTGGTCCGAAAACAAGTAATACCATACCTACAATCTGCAGATTACTTTGTGGTTTATCAAGCACTTGTACAATCTGGCCCCCAAACAAGAGCACCACACCTAAAAAGCCGATTACTAAACCTGATACAATATACTTATTGCTCAGGTTTTCTTTCCAATGCGATTTATCTAAAATAACGAACCATATTGCTGCTGAGGCAACCATAATAGCCACTAAACCACTTGGAATAAACTGCTCTACCCAAATTACGATTCCATTGCCCAAACCCAACATTAAAATACCGCTTACTGCAGCAATTTTGATGGTTTTTAGGTTAAAAATATCTTCTCCCTTAATCTTGCACCAGCCTAACATCAGCACTCCCGCAATAGAAAAACGGAAAGCGCCTAAAATAAAAGGCGGGAAACCAGCCAATGCTTTTTGGATAAAAAAGTAGGTAGAGCCCCAAACGATGTATACGATAGCAAATGCGAGGTAAACCATTACTGGAGATGCTGTTTTATTTAAATTTGACATATGCTTATTTTTCAGGGATTACTAATTTTTGTTGTTCTTTCACGGTCTCCAGCACAATCGTGGTTTTAACCGATAAAATATTCGGAATCTTGCTAAATTCATCCCGCAGTAAAGCCATCAACGAGGCAGAATCTGCTGTCCTCACCTTAATCAGAAAGCAATCATCGCCTGCAATTACGTGTACTTCTTGCACATCAGGTATTTTTGCCAGTTCGTTTGCGGTATCACTACAGCCCAAACTTTGAGATGATTTCATTGAAATAAAGGCAAGTAATTTTAAATCGAGTGCAACAGGATTTATCCGGGCATTATATTGGGTAATTATATTCTTCTTTTCCAATTTCTTTACCCGTTCCAATACTGCTGAAGGAACCAGGTCTAACGCTTTCGCTAAATCTACATTCGAGATCCGCGCATTATCCTGCATAAGTCTGAGTATAGCCAGATCGATATGATCCAAACTAAAATTGTTTTCGATTACCATTCTATAAAACTATAAATTTTAAGAATAAAATTCAAAATATTTTAATTAAAAATGAATTTTATTCTTTATTATAATTTTTAAATGATAATTAGTCGGTACAAAAATAAATAAACCGCATTTTATATCCCTAGTTTATCATACAGATCGATCACTTTTTTACGGAGCTTATTAAGCTCCTCTTCTTTTTCAATCAGTTCTTTTTTAAGTGCAACGAGTTCTTCTGAGGAGTCTGGTGTTGCTGATTGTCCGGCGATCAGCTGCATTACCGGAACCTTAAATGTTTTGGAAATCTGGAGTAACCGGGAGATATTGAGATCGGTTTGGCCCGTCTCAATTTTACAAAAGGCCGGAGTAGAAATATTTAGCTTTTTAGCAGCATCGGCCTGACTTAAACCCAAAGCCAGCCTGCTTTGCTTAATGTGATCTCCGATACTTTTCATAATTTTTCAGATATGAGATACTAGATTTAAGATATGACGCGCACATATCAAGAGATGCACCAAAGACATGAGATCTGAGCAAATGGATTCGTCTCAAATCTCATGTCTCAGGCTCACTTTTCTAGAGCAGCTGCCAGTTCCGGTAAATCGAAACCTGCGTAATTACCAGAGCTCATCATGAGTAGATTAGCGTTTTTATAATTCAAGCTTAACAAATAAGCTTTTAATTTTGCTGCATCATTAAAAAATTTCAGTTTTGGATTAGCAAAAGCCTGCTGAACATCGTCTTCAGAAAAAGGTTCCATCCGCTTTTGTTCGAAAGATTTAATATCGATAAATACAATTGCCTCATCGGCTTTATCCATAGCACCTGTATATTCTTTCAGGAAATCCTTGTTCAAACTGCTAAAAGTATGCAATTCGATACAAGCAACCAGTTTTCGGTTGGCAAACTGTCCTTTAACAGCATCGATAGTAGCTTTTAATTTTGATGGTGAATGCGCAAAATCTTTATAAACGTTTGTAGATTCGTCAGCTGAGATGACCTCTAAACGTTTAGCGGCACCAGTAAATGAAGAAATAGCTATATCAAACTCAGCTTCACTGATTTCCAATTGTTCGCATACCAATTTAGCTGCATTCAGGTTCATCAGGTTGTGATCACCAAATATCTTTAAAGCTGTTTCTTGTGGAAGCAAGTACGTTATTCCATTTCTGATTTCATGCGCAGGAATAGCATAAGCAATTTTGGTAACATTAGCTTTTGATTGTGTTACAATTTCATTTAAATCAGCATCTGCTTCACAATAAATCAAAGTTCCGTTATCCTCAATCGTATCGATAAATTTATCAAACTGCGAAGTATAATCGGCATAGGTTGGAAAAACGTTGATGTGATCCCATGCAATACCACTAATTACAGCCACATTTGCCTTATAAAGATGAAATTTAGGTCTTCTATCAATCGGTGAAGATAAATACTCATCTCCTTCTATAATCATTACCGGTGCTTCTTCGGTAACCTTTACCATGGTTTCGAAGCCGGCCAGCTGCGCACCAACCAAATAATCGAAATCGCGTTTATAGTAATTAAGCACATGCAAAATCATACTAGTGATAGTTGTTTTACCATGACTACCGCCAATGACTACACGTAATTTATTTTTACTTTGCTCGTAAATGTATTCAGGATAAGAATAGATTTTAACGCCTAATTCTTGTGCTTTCAATAACTCTGGATTATCGATCCGGGCGTGCATGCCCAAAATTACAGCATCCAGATTGTTTGAAATGCGGTTTTCATCCCAACCCATTTCAGCAGGCAATAGCCCATATTTATCTAAACGGGATTTTGCAGGCTCGAAAATCACATCATCAGATCCCGAAATTTGATACCCTTTTTTATGTAAGGCGATGGCCAGATTGTGCATTGCACTTCCACCAATCGCAATAAAATGTATGCGCATATTTATTATTTTAGATTTCAGACAGGAGATATGAGATTTGAGACAAAAGGCTGGAGAACAAATCACCCTTTCCCCCTTGCCTTAAGCCTTTAACCTTCTACCTTCTTTTCAAACTGAGCCGCAACCCAATCGCCATTTTGTTTATGATCGATGTATTTGATGCCGTATTTAGCACATTCAGCAGTAATCATTCCTAAATCAGGATCTAAATAAAATCCGCTGAAGAAAATTTTGCCTCCAGCTTTCAACACCTCGGCGTAACGGTGAATCTGATCAAGCAGGATATTTCGATTGATATTGGCAAAAATAACATCATATTCTTCGTTAGGAATAACCTCTTTACTACCGCAAAGCGCCTTTAGATTATCTACCTGGTTAAGTGAAGCATTTTCTATGGTACTTTCGTAACAGATATCATCATAATCGATGGCCATTAAGCTTTTAGCACCCAGTTTTGCAGCCAGAATAGCCAAAATCCCAGTGCCACAGCCCATATCAAGGATATTTTTATCCTTTAAATCGGCAGCTAAAATATACTGCATTACCATTGTGGTTGTTTGATGATGACCAGTACCAAAGGCCATTTTAGGATCGATTACGATCTCGTACGGATACGATGGCTGAGGCTCATGAAAGGTTGCCCTTACATAACATACATCATCAATAATCAGCGGACTAAAATTTTTCTCCCATTCGGCATTCCAGTTTTCGTCGGCAACATCTTCTAAAGTATATGCTGTTGCAAATTCTTCACTATAATTTGCCAAGAGCCCTTTTAATTCCTGCTCGTTAAAATTGTCTTTGATTACGAAAGCCGTAAAACCACCCTCACTATCTTCGAAAGTATCGAAGCCTAAATCGGCAAGATCGCTGATGAGCAGATCCTGTTGATAATCTTCGATACTTTTGAATGTAAATATTGCTTTTGTGTATTGCATTTAGCTATTTAATGCTTTAATAATATCTGTAAAATCGCGTGATTTTAATGATGCACCACCAATTAGGCCGCCATCAATATCGTTTTGAGAAAATAAGCTTGCAGCGTTACTCGGGTTACAGCTACCACCGTATAAAATAGTTGTATCATCAGCCACGTTAAAACCATAGTTGGCTTGAATTTCACTGCGGATAAAAGCATGGATATCTTGCGCTTGCTCTGGAGAAGCAGTTAAACCTGTACCGATAGCCCAAACTGGCTCGTAAGCAATAACCAATTTCTTAAAGTCTTCTTCAGTTAAACTAAAAATACCTTCTACCAATTGTTTTTTTAGTACTTCATAATAGCTGCCGTTGTTACGCTCGTCTAAAGTTTCGCCGATACAGAAAATTGGTGTTAGGCCATTCGCCAAAGCAACTTTAGTTTTTTCAGCTAATAAAGCATCGCTTTCAGCGAAATATTGTCTGCGTTCTGAGTGACCTAAAATAACATATTCTGCACCAACAGATTTCACCATTTTAGCTGAGGTTTCGCCTGTATATGCACCACTTTCTTTATCACTAATATTTTGAGCGCCAATTTTAACATCGTTACCACCCAATTTTGCCAAGCTGTTTAAGTGAATAAACGGCGAGCAAATAATAGCCAGCTGATCGCCTTTGCGCTCATCTTTAACCATATTTACGATTTCGCTGAATAACGAAACACCTTCGTTATAATCTAAATTCATTTTCCAGTTACCGGCAACAATCTTTTTTCTCATTTTGTATTATTTAATGCTTGGTTGATCTTTCCAGATCGGGTTTTATATTAAAATCGTCTATACGATTCAGTTAATTCAAATACTTTAGTAATAATATCCTTTTCTACTTCATCAAAAGTTATATTTTTCCGGGCAAATACCTTTTCGGTTGTTTCGAACATTTTGTTTAACTTATAGATATCGAAACCGCTGGCACCTCCCCAGCTAAAATCCGGTATATGGTTTGGAGGGAAGCCTGCACCAAAAACATTGGCTCCAATACCAACCACACTCCCCGTGTTAAACATGGTATTTATGCCCGATTTAGCGTGATCGGCCATAATTAAACCACAAAACTGCAGGTTAGTATTACGCATTTTTTTACTTTCGTAATCGTAAAGTTTTACTTCGGCATAGTTATTTTTCAAATTCGAGTTGTTGGTATCGGCACCTATATTGCACCACTCGCCCATTACCGAATTGCCCAAATAACCCTCATGGCCCTTGGCCGAATTGCCCCAGATTACCGAATTGTTAATTTCGCCTCCTGCACGGC
The DNA here is from genome assembly GCF_049913135.1 of Pedobacter sp. R-06. Classification (NCBI taxonomy): domain Bacteria; kingdom Pseudomonadati; phylum Bacteroidota; class Sphingobacteriia; order Sphingobacteriales; family Sphingobacteriaceae; genus Pedobacter; species Pedobacter sp. R-06. Next base: position 2,988,644 of record NZ_CP183977.1, read on the forward strand.
TATTCGGACCTATGGTAGTACCTGAATATATTTTGGCCCCCATTTTTATAGAGGAGTTATCACAAAGTGCAAAGGATCCCCTTATTAAAGAACCTTCCCAAACCTCAGCATTCTTACCGATATAAATTGGGCCATACGTAGTATTAAAAACGCTGCACTCAGCTTTGGCGCCTTCTTCAAGAAAAATATCATCACCGAGCAACTGGTTGGTACTACTTATCTTTGCTGAGCTGCGTCCTTCGGTCAATAATTTAAAATCTTTTCTGATCTCGCCAGGATTATTCCCAAAAATATGTTCTGGATAAACAATCTGTATAAAATCACTTTTATATTCAACCGGTCTTAATGATTTAACAGATGCTAAATCATGCTGATCTGCGATATATGCGATTATGACATCTCTTTTGTAAAGCACTTCACCTGCTTTAAGTTTATCTACGGCGTTTAGCAAAGCTTCATCCGGACAAACAGAACCGTTTATAAATAAATCGGCATTGGGTTTTGGCGCAAATTTTACAGAGAGGTAATCTTGAGTATGAAAGCCAAAATCGGCTTTTAAATATTTAGCCCATTTCTCGGCAATGGTTAAAATACCAATGCGTAAATCGGCCACAGGCCTGGTAAACGTAAGCGGACGGAGAGATGCCCAGCAAGAATCATCAAAAAGATTGATTGTCATAAGCAACAAAAATAAAAAAAGTCCCGATGCTTTTGGCAAAGGGACTTCAAAAAATGCTTTTTTGTTGCTAAAATTATTTCTTAGCGTAACGGTTTTTGAATTTATCGATACGTCCTGCTGTATCAACCAATTTCATTTTACCAGTATAAAAAGGATGAGAAGTGTGAGAAATCTCTAATTTATAAAGAGGATACTCATTACCATCTTCCCATTTAATTGTTTCTTTAGTATCTACGCAAGATTTTGTTAAGAAAGCATATTCGTTAGACATGTCTTTAAAAACAACTGGTCTGTAGCTTGTTGGGTGCAAATCTTTTTTCATTTGAATATTATTTTTAGTTATTTGTGTGAAAGCATCAAGAACATTTTTGCAATTTGCTGGCAACAACGCTTATGACATTTCCTATTAGTCTTTCTACCTCTATTTTAGAGGATGCAAATATCTTAATTTTATTTTTGATTTACAAGCCTAAATTAAAATTTTAATTATAAGATTTTTGGCATCTGCTTTAGTAAAACTGTTTTAAACAATGTTTATTGTAAAACGATTGCTCCATCCACATATAATGCAGCAAACCTAAACTTTTTTGGACTGCATATTGTTTTTCAGATATTTAAAAAATATGTGTAAATTTGATATATGAGAAAAGATAGCGAGTTTGATGGAATTATCCATTCTAACAGTAGTGGAAAGCTCTACATTAAAAGCCCCGATTTCTTTGCACAGCCAAGGATCAGACAAATGGTGGGCGCTTTAATGGAATCGAGTATTTTCAAAAAGATAGAAAAGGATAAAAACAAGAAATAGCCAATATAGATGCCTTTTAACCTGCTCTTATTTCCTCTTGTAGGCGGCTACTATATTCTTATCAGGTTCAGATACCTTCGATATGTACAATATCGGCTAGAAAGCCAACGTGTATTGTTAAATTCTGCTTTTGCAGGCATCCTGCTTTTAGGTGTATGCTTTTTATTAAGAGGATTATTAATTGCCATCTCTCCTGAAACCGTTGAGCAGCTAAGCAAATTACTTCCCATTCATACACCTTATTTCGGAACCACCAGCATGTCGTTATTTGTGGCGGTAGGCGCAACAGAAATCGCAAATCTTTTTATTAATCGCCTTAAAGCAATAAAAAGGGCAATTGTTACTTCGGGAAATGAATTTGAGCTTCTACTGAGTTCGTCCTTTTTCGATGCCCACCTTTTGCAGTTTACCATGGATAGCGGTAAATTTTACATTGGCTGGGTTAAAGAGCTGCCAAAACCCTTTACTACAAGTTATATCCGCATTAGCCCTGCCTTTAGCGGCTACCGCAAGGTTGACGATAAAGAACTGGTTTTTACCACCCAGTATTTAACGGTTTATGCCAGTTATATTGAAGATGGCTCGGTTGCAAATACAGATGAGTTAAAAACCGACCTCGTACTAAAAGCGGATAAGATCAATTCCATTTCGTTTTTTGATATGGATATGTACAACCGTTTTAATCCTTCGCAAGAATAAGCTTTCACTCCTAATCCTTCTTTTGACTGTATTTTTTCCAGGTTTCTATTTTAGCCATTTGGCGGGCGATATAAGCATCAGCAATTACTTCAGCCGAGCTTGTGCCTTCAACCGTTTCCAGCAGTTCCTTTAATTTATATTGATCTACATCGGCTTTATACAAGATCTGGATCAGTTTAGGGAAGTCGTTATCGATTAAATAAGCAAAGGCATCTACCATTGCATCCCGCAACTGATTCTCAGAAAGATCATCTGGTATATCGAAATCTTTGTTGATGATACTAATTAATGACATAGAATAGGATTTTTGAGATTACAGGATTTTAGGATCAGGGCTTTATGATTACCTTTTTTATGCGATTTGTTTCTACCCAGGAACCACAGCCCAATTTAAATAAACCTGATAAAAGCGGCAGCTCCCGATCCTTCATCGGGACTATAGCGGTTAGCAGGACTGAAGAGGCTATGGAATACAAGACGTTTCGTTTTCAAAATTACAATGAAGTTATTAACCGCTTTAAGATCTCCGCATGCGCGAGGATGACGGCATCGAAAAACTAAACTCCGTCTTCTATCCTTTTAAATCCATTTAATTTCCTGGCAGATCTCGATCAGCACACCATTGGTATCTTTTGGATGAACAAAACACACCATTTTATTATCTGCACCCTTTTTTGGAGAATCGCTGAGCAGCACAAAACCTTCTTTGTGCAGACGTTCCATTTCTGCCAGGATATCATCAACCAGAAAAGCGATATGATGAATTCCCTCCCCTTTTTTTTCGATAAATTTAGCAATTGCACTATCTGGAGCAGTAGCCTGCAGCAGTTCTACCTTGTTTTCGCCAGTTTTAAAGAATGCCGTATTTACAAATTCGGATGCAACTTGCTCAGTTTTATAGCAATCGGTATCCAATAGTTTCTGATAAATAGCTATGGAACTGTTAAGGTCTTTTACCGCGATGCCGATGTGTTCTATCTTATTCATAGATTATAAGGTTAAGTGAATGTAAAAATGCGGCTTTTCTCTATAAGGTCATAGCTATTATTTATAATTGTTAAATAAGTTTTTTCGTATCTTTGTGTTATAATTAACAGAATAGAGATGAAACAGCCGATATATTTAGATAATAATGCAACCACCCCGCTAGATCCAAGGGTGTTGGAAGCAATGCTACCTTACTTTACAGAGAAATTTGGAAATGCCGCAAGTCGTAATCACGCGTTTGGCTGGGTGGCTGAAGAGGGTGTAGATTATGCCCGTGAGCAGGTAGCCAAACTAATCGGCTGTACTGAAAAAGAAATTATTTTTACATCAGGTGCTACTGAAGCCGATAACCTGGCTATTAAAGGTGTATTTGAAATGTACAAAGAAAAAGGTAACCACATTATAACTGCGGTTACTGAACATAAAGCGGTTTTAGATACTTGCAAACACCTGGAGAAAAATGGTGCACGTGTAACTTATTTAGGCGTTAAAGAAGACGGTTTAATTGATTTAGCTGAATTAGAAGCTGCTATGACTCCTGAAACTATTTTGGTTTCGATTATGTATGGCAACAACGAAATCGGTGTAATTCAACCGATTAAAGAAATTGCAGCAATTGCACACAAACATGGTGCTTTATTTATGACTGATGCTACGCAGGCAGTTGGTAAAATTCCGGTTGATGTAAATGCTGATGGTATTGACTTAATGGCTTTCTCGGCACACAAAATGTATGGCCCGAAAGGTGTTGGTGTACTTTACGTTCGCCGTAAAAACCCAAGAGTTAAAGTTACTGCACAAATGGACGGTGGTGGCCACGAGCGCGGAATGCGTTCGGGTACGTTAAACGTTCCTGGTATTGTTGGTTTAGGTAAAGCCTGCGAACTTTGTCGTCTGGAAATGGAAAGCGAATCTGTTCGTTTAGCTGCTTTACGTGATAAATTAGAAACTACTTTGAACAAAATGGAAGAGAGTTATGTTAATGGTAATACACAGCATCGTTTACCACACGTAGCCAATATCTCTTTCAAATATGTTGAAGGTGAAGGTTTAATGATGGCAATGAGTGATTTAGCTGTATCTTCAGGATCGGCTTGTACTTCAGCTTCTTTAGAACCATCATACGTTTTAAAAAGCTTAGGTTTATCGGATGATTTAGCACACTCTTCTATCCGTTATGGTTTAGGAAGGTTCACTACAGAAGCAGAGATCGATCAAGCTATTGAAGTTACTCAAAAAGCGGTTAATCACTTAAGAGAACTTTCTCCACTTTGGGAAATGTTTAAAGAAGGAATTGACCTGAGTAAAATTGAGTGGGCGGAACACTAAGAAAGGCTTAAGGTAGAAGGTTAATCGCCAAACGCTTTACGCAAATCGCCAAACGCTAAGTTGAAAATTAATTAAAAAATTGCTCTGTAAGGAGATAAAAAAATAAAATCATGGCATATTCAGAAAAAGTAATTGACCATTACAATAACCCACGTAACGTAGGTACTTTAAATAAAGACAGCAAATTTGTAGGAACAGGATTAGTTGGTGCACCTGAGTGCGGCGACGTAATGCGTTTACAGATTGAAGTTGGCCAAGACAACGTAATCACTGATGCTAAATTTAAAACATTTGGTTGTGGTTCGGCTATTGCTTCTTCTTCTTTAGCTACAGAATGGTTAAAAGGAAAAACAATTGATGAGGCTTTATCTATTGACAATATGGATATTGTTGAAGAATTGGCTTTACCTCCAGTAAAAATTCACTGCTCAGTTTTGGCAGAAGATGCAATTAAATCGGCCATTAACGATTACCGCGTTAAAAATGGTTTAGAGGCAATTGTGTTAGAAAAATCGCACCATTAATAAGTAACAAGACATAAGTATCTAGTATCAAGACTATAATAATTCAATCTTGATACTAGATACTAAATACTCGATACTATGATCACAATAACAGATAAAGCAAAAGAAAAAATCACCCACTTAATGCAGGATTCGGAAATGGGTTCTGATTACTTTTTACGCGTTTCGGTAAAAGGTGGTGGCTGTTCAGGCTTATCATACAATTTAGATTTTGATAACGAAGAACAAAAAGGCGATCAGTTTTTTGAAGACAGGGGAATCAAAATTGCTTTGGATATGAAATCATTCCTTTATTTAGCCGGAACTGAATTAGATTTTACTGATGGCTTAAATGGAAAAGGTTTTAACTTTATAAACCCGAATGCCAGCCGTAGCTGTGGCTGTGGCGAAAGCTTCTCTGTTTAAAATCTTATAAAACATATTATTTAAGGGCCCCGAAAATTTCGGGGCCCTTTTGTATTTTTAAACCAAAAAGCCTTATAATTGTTAATTATAATTAGCGAACCAATACGAGCATGCCATTAATAAACGAATTTTCAACTGTTCCTACCTTGCTGCGGAATGTTGTAAAAAACATCCATAAACCTCAAGAAACCTTTTTGATCCATAAACAAGGTGCAGAATGGGCTGAAATTTCTTATGAAGATACTTTAAAAAGAGCCGACGCTGTTTCTGCTTTCTTTTTAGAGAAAGGAATAAAAAAAGGCGACCGATTAGGATTAATGATTGAGAATTCTCCTGAGTACGTATATTATGACCAGGGAATACAGCAGATCGGTGTAATTAACGTATCCATTTACCCCACGCTTTCTGAACAGGAAGTAGCTTACATCATTAACGACTCTGGCATAAAAGCTATTCTTATTGGGAATAACTTTCTATACCGCAAAGTATTAAAGGTAGCAGCCAATTGCAAACAGTTAAAATATATTATTCCCGCCTTTAAAGATTTTGAAAAAGTTGTTATTCCAGAGGATGTACATGTAGAAGTTATAGCCTTTTCTGATATCCTGGCGCTTAAACATCAGGTTACGGCAGCCGAAAGGGCTGACATTGACCAATGCAGAAGTTTGGTTTTACCTGAAGATGTTTCCTCTTTAATTTACACCTCGGGAACAACAGGAACGCCAAAAGGTGTAATGCTTACCCATTATAACTTTGTTAAGAATGTGGAGGTTTGCTTGCAACAGATCCCTGTGATTGATCAAACGGAAACTTTCCTTTCCTTTCTACCGCTATCGCACGTATTCGAGCGTACAGCAACTTACCATGTTTGTTGCGCACAAGGCTGTAAAATTGCATTCGCACAGAGTTTAGAGTTATTGGCCAAAAACATGGGTGAGGTCCGTCCTACTGTGATGAGCTGCGTTCCACGCCTTTTAGAACGCATACACGATAAAGCGATTAAAGGAGGAACTGCTGGTGGAGGTACAAAAGCAAAAATATTTACCTGGGCTTTAGAAACAGGCAATAAGTACCGTTTAGCAAAAGAGGCCGGCAAAAACCCGGGCTTCATTTTATCAGCCAAAAAAGGAATAGCGGAGAAATTGGTGTTCAGTAAAATTAAAGAAAAAACAGGTGGCCGTTTAAAGTTTATGATTTCGGGTGGTGCCGCTCTACCTAAAAATGTTGGTGAATTTTTTGGTGATCTGGGCATTAAAATACTGGAAGGATTTGGCTTGACAGAAACTTCGCCCGTAATGTCGGTTACCGAATACCACCGACAGGTTTATGGCACTGTTGGTCGCGTAATTCCAGGAATTGAAGTGGGCATACAAGATGTTGAGACTAAAGAAATGCTTAGCATCCAAACACATAATACTTTTAACGAAGAATTTGAATGCGCCGAAGGTGAAGTAATTGTACGCGGTCATTGCGTAATGAAAGGTTACTTTAACAAACCAGCAGAAACTGCCGAAGCGATAGATAAAGACATGTGGTTCCATACCGGAGACATTGGTCGTTTTTATAAAGGTAATCTGCAGATTACAGACCGCTTAAAAAACATGATCGTAAATGCTTACGGCAAAAATGTTTACCCTACCCCGGTAGAAAACATTTATCTGAAAAGCCCAAAAATTGATCAGCTTTTTTTAATTGGAGATAAACGTGAGTTTATTACAGCAATTATTATCCCAAACAGGGAAACCTTGGAAGAAACCTTTAAACTTAAACCATCATTTTTTGAAGAGGCTGATCCTTTCATCCGCGATCAGGAAATTATAGATTGGATGGAACAGGACATCAAAAAAATATCAAACGAGCTGGCTAAATTTGAGCGCATTAAAAACTTTAAGATCAAGCGTAATCCTTTCAATATAGATGAAGGAGAAATTACTCCTACCATGAAAGTTAAACGCCGTATTGTAGAAAAGAAATATGCCGAAGCCATTAACGAAATGTATGAGGAAGGTATAGAAGCTGAATCATAATTAAAAAAGGGTCATCATTACAAAATTAGTATGATGACCCTTTAATTTTTTGCTGCATTTGTAAGAATCAGTTACAAATCCATTCCATTTGCGTCTGTTGTTAATATTTCGCTCATATAATCAAAGAAAGGCCGCATGTTTTTAAATTCCTGATTACAATACCCTAGGAATTCTTTACTCAAAACTTCCTCATCTGTAAATCGATGAACTAACAAAAACTGTTTATAACGTAGCAGATCGATATCCTGGTGGTCTCCATCAAAACCTTTCGGAGCTGTTTTCAATTGTTCGCCCTTCAAAGTCTCGAAAGAAGCAATAAAAGTTTTATCATTTAATATTTCTCTTAAAGGCTCGGCATCAAAACTTATATTTTCCCTTATCAGTTTCAAATCTTGAGGAGAAGGCCCGAAAAAGCCACCGGCTACAAAACTATTACCTGGTTCGATATGAAAATAGTAGCCACCCCTTCTTTGTTTACCTGCACGTTTAAAACTTCCGCTCCAATGTGTTTTATAAGGTGTTTTATCATTTGAAAAACGGGTATCCCGATAAATCCGGTATAAACTTTTCTTTCCCGATGGTGTTTCAATTACATCATGGGTATTCATCAGATCTAATAAATCCTGTGCAAAAGATTCTATATATGCATGTTCTTTCAGGTAAGCTATTTTATGGTCGTTAAACCACTCACGTTCGTTGTTATTTTTTAACAACCTTAAAAACTCAAAACTAGAAGGTGGTATTTGTTTTATATCGGGCATCGTTTTTTAAATGGCTATTCATGTGCAAACAAATATAACATCTGTGAAACACTAAATTCATATCGCTAAAAAAAATTACCCGATGAAATACTTAAAAACTTCAGATGGATTCTGACAAAGGAATAGCTATTAGACCAAAGAAACCATATAAAGCTTTAATAAATAAATTCCCAATGACGAATTATGAAACAGATATATTTAATAGCTTTATGTATCATTTGCCAAAACAATGAAACACGATTTATTTTTTGAACAGGTTTGGGATTTAACCAGAGAAATACCCAAAGGAAGGGTAACATCATACGGAGCGATTGCAAAAGCCATTGGCACGCCTAACCTATCGAGAATGGTTGCCAGAGCCATCGGTGCTTGTGGGGCAGCACAGTCTCCTGTACCTTATTATAGGGTAATCAGTAGCAACGGCTTGCTCAGCGGCGATCCATCATCTACAGCTAAAAGACAGGAGCTCCTCGAACGCGAAGGGGTTGAAATTAAAAACCTGAAAGTTCAAAACCTTAAAAAGGTATTCTGGGATCCGTTAATTGATATGGAATAAATACTGATGGGAATTTCTGACAATCCATATTTTTTATCTCATCGGATTTAACATGCTCAAATACGATGTTATATCTAATAAAGCATTTAGTAATTACAATAGCTTTCTTATCTTTGCAACCATCGGTTTTAAATGGATAGTTAATTGCTACTGAAAATTGAATTTTTTCCAACATTAATTCAAAATTTAATCAGCTAATTATTTCTTTTTCATTAAAGCACCAAAATTTAACAATAACAAAAAATGCAAAAGCATTACTTTTGCAAAAAATACCTGAAATGAGTATAGGATTATCAGAACAAGAAGTATTACGACGTGAGTCGCTAAAACAATTACGTGCGTTAGGCATTGAGCCTTATCCTGCAGAAGCTTATGAAGTAAATGCTTATGCGGCAGATATATTAGCCAATTATGAAGTAGATAAGACAGCATACAAGACCGTAGTATTAGCAGGTAGAATTATGAGCCGTAATATTATGGGGGCTGCTTCTTTTACGGAGTTACAGGATTCTACCGGCAGAATTCAGATCTACTTAAAGCGTGATGAACTTTGTCCTGGTGATGATAAAACCTTATACAATACTGTATTTAAAAAACTTTTAGATATTGGCGATTTCATCGGAGTTAAAGGCTATGTATTCACTACACAAACAGGAGAAATTTCTGTACATGTTACTGAATTTAAGGTGCTTTCCAAATCACTACGTCCCCTACCAATCGTTAAGCGCGATGATGAAGGTAATGTTTATGATGGATTTACCAATCCGGAATTGCGCTACCGCATGCGTTATGTAGATTTAACGGTAAATCCTGATTTTAAACAGATCTTTATCAAACGTAGCAAGGTGATCAATACCATGCGCAATTATTTTGATAACCAGGGTTGGATGGAAGTAGAAACGCCTATACTACAGCCTATTCACGGCGGTGCTGCTGCGCGTCCTTTTGCCACACACCATAATACTTTAGATATGCCGCTTTATTTGCGTATTGCAAATGAGCTTTATTTAAAAAGATTAATCGTTGCAGGTTTTGATGGCGTCTATGAATTCGGTAAAATGTTCCGTAATGAAGGGATGGACCGTACGCATAACCCTGAATTTACTTCAATGGAAATTTACGTTGCCTATAAAGATTATATCTGGATGATGGCAATGGTTGAAGAATGTTTAGAAAAAGTAGCTATTGCCACAACTGGTGCAAGTGTAGTTAAAGTTGGTGCCAACGAAATTAATTTTGAAGGACCGTACGAAAAATTAACCATGTACGAGTCGATCCAAAAATATACCGGAATTGATGTGTCGGCGATGACAGAGGAAGAAATTGCGCAGACGTGTAAAGATTTAGGTATCGAAATCGATGATACAATGGGCCGTGGTAAATTAATTGATGAAATTTTCGGTGCTAAAGTTGAAGCGAATTTAATCCAGCCAACCTACATTACCGACTACCCGATCGAAATGACACCGCTGGCTAAAAAGCACCGTACTGCAGAAGGTTTAGTAGAGCGCTTTGAGCTATTTGTTAATGGCAAGGAGATTGCCAATGCTTATTCAGAATTAAACGATCCTATTGATCAAAAAGAGCGTTTAGAAGATCAGTTAAAATTAGCTGCCCGCGGAGACGATGAGGCCATGGCCATGGATGACGATTTTGTACGTGCATTAGAATATGGCATGCCACCAACTTCGGGTTTGGGTATTGGTATTGATCGTTTGGTGATGTTAATGACCAACCAAAGTACCATCCAGGAAGTTTTATTCTTCCCGCAGATGCGACCTGAGAAAAAGAAAATAGAAATGACACCTGAAGAAACAGAATTATATGCATTGGTTTCGGAAGGCGAACAATACCTGTTAACTGAAGTAAAAGGGAAACTGGCCGATTGGAGTAATAAAAAATGGGATACAACCTTAAAAGCTTTAACAGGAAAAGGAATTTTAAAAGTTGCCAAAACAGACGACGGCTTATTCCTATCTCATAAATAATTCAATCAGAGACCCGAAAAACGGAATTCTGGATTTGATTTTAACAAAAACATAACATAAACTTAAAAGGCTTGCTAACAATTGTTTAGCAAGCCTTCTCTATATTTACAGCAATCGATAATTAAAATCATTGCGATATGAATACGTCAAGTTTAGAAATCAACGAAAGAGAATACTGCATTAAATTAAGCAAAGATGCTTTTGATTTAACGCTGGTACGTCAGTTAATAAAAAGAATCCAGGCCGAAGCTTTATTCTTCTCAAGAGTACAAGCCGAAGAAGAAGATATCTTAAGCAAAAGAACTCAAAGAGAAGAATTTGAAGGATTCGATTATTTAGGGGATAAATAGTCTGTTTTCAGTTGGGAATTTCCAGTTAGCAGTTAATTTAACGATTAACCGGCTAACCGCTTTAAACAATTAACCAGTTAACCAATTTATACAGTTACCCTGATTAGTCCACCTCTAAAGTTCCCTCTACCGAATCATCCATTGTTTTTCCTGTTAATACCGACGCTGCCATCTTTAAAAATGCAACGGCAGTGCCGTGTTTGGTATCCCAATAGTATCCCTCCGAAGGGATAACCTTGATTAAGGTAATATCAGGATCGTCTTTCCCTCCCTGAAACCATGTTTTGATAAACGGGCTCCAAAGCTCATCGATTTTAGCCTGATCCCTGCTGATTTCTGAAATCCCATAAATATTTACAAAACCCGAGTGCGCTCCGGCCTGAAACAACAGATGTGTAAAAGGATCAGTTGAAATCTCATTATTTTTATGACTGTCTTTCATGCTCATAAACCATATATTTCCCTCATCATCGACCTGCTGAATGGCCATTGGCCTTACCGATAAGGGTACACCAGTTTTAATATTCGTGCAGAAAAAACAGCTTTCGGCCTTTTCGGCTAGTGTTCTCAGTTTTTCGATGGCTTCTTTTCCGCCTAAATCTTTGATGTTATTTTCTTCCTGAGTATTGTTGGTACTCCCTTCTTGTGATGTTGCCATAGTATTAGATTTTATATAAACTACAATGGAAAATGGAGTTTAGTTTTAATTTTTTGAGAAGAGCAAGTGGCGAATGGCGTTAAGCGGAAAGCATAACGTCTGATTTATTGACCAAAAATTATGGAGTTTTAATCAAAGGCAATATCTTTAATTAATGGATAATAAGAAACCTGTACCATTTACTGCTGAAATTAAGATTATTGGCATCAATCCTTTTGTATTTGTAACGGAAGAAGCACTAAACTATGTTTTCCACCAGGCAGGGAAAGATAAAGGTCGGCTTCCAATTACAATGAAAATTGATGGACATGAGTTCAAGCAAACCCTGGTAAAGTATGCTGGCGATTGGCGTTTGTACCTGAATACCCCTATGCGAAAAGCGGCAGGTAAAGATGTTGGAGATACCGCAAGCTTCGAAATTGAATTTGATGCTGAAGAACGATCAATAAGGATAAACCCTAAGTTGGAACAGGCATTAGTAGAAAATAAACAAGCTAAGGATGTATTTGACGGCCTTGCCCCCCATTTACAGAAGGAAATTATACGTTATATCGCCAATCTTAAAACGGAAGAATCGGTAAACCGTAATGTAAAAAAGGCTATTCAGTTTCTCTTGGGTAAAGAAAGATTCATCGGCAGAGATGGAATTTAGAGAAAAATAGTACCATAACTACAGCGTCGCCACCCTAAACCCGTTATTGATTATAATAGTACAAAGGCCAATTGTTAACTGTCCTTTGTACTATAATTTTGTTTTACAACAATCCGCGTTTTTTAAGCATTGGCTTAATATCAGGATTATGTCCCCTGAAATTAAAAAACATTTTGCCAAGATCTTCGGTATTTCCTTTGGACAGAATCATATCCCTAAAACGCTGACCATTTGCCCTGGTTAATCCCCCATTCTCCTGAAACCACGAAAAAGCATCATTTTCAAGCATAGAAGTCCAGCTATAGGCATAATAACCTGCAGCGTAGCCGTTACTCCAGATATGCAGAAAATAACTGGAGCGGTAACGTGGAGGCACATATGATAAATTTAGATTGGTTTTCTTTAAAGCCTCGGCTTCAAATTTATCGACATCCTGCAATGGTGAACCCGGAGAAATCGTGTGCCACTGCATATCCAGATCGGCCGCTGCCAATGCTTCAGTAAAAATATAGCCCTGGTTAAACGAACTCGCCTTTTTAATTTTATCTAACAAAGCCTGCGGCATCTGTGCTCCGGTTTGATAGTGAAGGGCATAATTCTTTAGTATTTTCGGATCGGAAGCCCAGTGCTCGTTAAATTGGGAAGGAAATTCTACATAATCGCGGGCTACATTTGCACCAGAAAGACTGGGATATTGCTGGTTGGCAAACAGACCATGTAAACCATGCCCAAATTCATGGAACATAGTTGTAACATCATCGAAACTAATTAATGCTGGTTTTCCTGTTTCGGGTTTGGTGAAATTGCAGACATTATAAATAACCGGTATCGTGCCGAATAGCTTAGATTGGGGAACAAGGTTATCCATCCAGGCACCACCATCTTTATTATCACGCTTGTAGTAATCACAATAAAACAGACCGAGCTGTTTCCCATCTTTGTCTATCACATCAAAAACACGAACATCTTCCTGGTAAACAGGTAAATCTTTACGTTCTTTAAAAGTAATGCCGTAAAGTTGTGTTGCAGCATAAAAAACGCCGTTGATGAGTACTTTATTTAACTCGAAATAAGGTTTAACCTCGTTTTCATCTAAATCGAATTTTGCTTTGCGAACTTGTTCAGCGTAAAAGTCCCAATCCCAGGGGGCCAATTTAAAGCCACCTTTTTGCTGATCGATTATAGCTTGTATATCTGCCGCTTCACTTTTTGCCTTAGCGGTAGCAGCTGGAATAACTTTACTAAAAAAATCTTCTACTGCTTCAGGTGTTTTAGCCATCTGATTTTGCAATTTCCAAGCCGCATAATTTTTAAAGCCAAGCAATGCAGCCTGAGCAGAACGGATCTGCGCAATTCTTGAAATTATTTTACGGGTATCATTTGCGTCGCCTTTTTCTGCCCTGTTCCATGATTTATTAAAAAGTTCTTCTCGCTTGGCACGATCGGTCATTGATTGCAATTCGGGCTGTTGGGTAGTATTTTTTAAACCTTTACCTGCTGCCTGTAACTGCGCAGTAAACTTCGCGCTCAAAGTAGCTTCTTCTTTATTCAGCTCCTTAAGCTTGTCTTTGTCAGCATCAGAAAGCTTTGCTCCTGCCAGTTCAAATTTCTGGTAATAATACTCCAGTAAACGCAAAGATTCGGCATCCAGTTTCAGCTGATCCTTCTGTTTGTAAAGGCTTTCTACCCGATTAAAAAGTTTGGTATTCAAATAAATAGCATCAGTGTTTGCAGTTAATTTAGGAGCCTCCTCTTCTTTAACCTTTTGCAATTCGGGATTGGTATTGGCACCCGTAAGTAGGTTAAAAACCATACTTGTCCGGTTCAAAAGTTGTCCGCTTTTTTCGATGGCCAGAATGGTATTTTTAAAATTTGGTGCCTCAGTTTGTTCAGCAATTTCCTGGATTTCTTTCATCTGCTGCTTCATTCCTTCTTCCAGCGCGGGTTTAAAATCGCCGTTTTTGATTTTGTCGAACGCGGGAGCCTGAAAGGCAAGTTCGCTTGCTTTAAAAAAAGGATTAGCCGATGAAAAGCTTTCATTGCTTTCTTCAGCATCTTTTTTGTTATTACAAGCACCTAGAATGGCTAAGAAAGCCAACACAGGTAAATAAGATACTTTTTTCATGAATATTTAAAAGTTAGATTATTCATAAAAATAGTAATTTATACGCCGCAATTTTCAATAAACAAAACTGAGCTGAAACAAAAAAGCCATTCCGGTTAAGAAATGGCTTTAAAATTTTATCTGTAACGGACTTGCTGTTGCTTGTCCATCATGCCCATCTGATCTTTCATTTGTTTAATCTGATCGGCTAGTAATTTATTTTTATCTGCTTTTTTCGCTTCGGCAAGATACATGGTAGCTTCGCGTTTGTTACGCTTAGCCATTGCAATGCCCGCTAAACTTAATTTTGCCAAAGCAATGTTATGATCCATTTGCATGCCCAATGCAAGCGATTTCTTGAAATACTTTTCACTTTGCATCGGTGCTGTTCTGCTTTCAATTAACCCGATCAATAAGTTATAATAACCATGTTGAACTTTAATCAACTGGGTTTCGTAATTGGTAATCCGATCTAAAAACATTTTTGCTTTAGGCATGTTATCTTTTCTAAGAAACCATTGTGCTAAAAGCATGTTCTCATTAAAGAAATAAGTTACCAGTACAATTATTCCCAATAAAATGGCAACAATTCCCCATGGCCAAAAGCCGAAAATAAATAAAGCTACTGCGCCACCCAGTAAAGCAAACCCCGCAATTAATCTGATAATATTTGGCATAAATTTTATTCTAATTATTTTTTTTTGCAAATATCGTGTTTAAATGGCAGAAATTAGATTTTAAAACAATAATTTCATTAAAAATTTAAAAGTTCAAAAAAACCGTCTCTTAAATATGAAAATCCTATTATCCATCACCCTAATCGTACTTGCAATGAACGTTTCTGCACAAGAAGTTAATAAAAAAATCCACGATCAAGTCCACAATAAAGATATTCTGATTAACACCTGTACACGTGAAGGAATTACCGCTTTTCCTGAGTTTAAAGAAATGTACGACCCACTTTACGCGGCATATGTACCCGATGCAGCAACCATGATCGAATTGAAAAAACTGGTTAAAAACGAAAAAATAAAAATTGTTTTAGGCACCTGGTGCGGCGACAGCAAAGCAAACGTACCGAATTTCTTTAAAATTTTAGATGCCTTACATTTTAAAGGGAAAAACGTAGAAATTATTGCAGTCGACGGAAATAAAAAAGCTGAAAACGGCATTCTAGATGGCCTGGATATTGTAAGGGTACCAACTTTTATTGTTTTTGATAAAAAAGGAAAAGAACTGGGACGGATTATAGAGGGGCCAAAAACAACACTCGAGGGCGATTTACTGGCGATATATAAGAAGAAATCTTAAACTTTTTGAGAAGATTTTGGTTCATAGTTTAATGGTACATGGTTGATGGCTAATAGCCTATCGCCTGACTGTCACCAAACTATTGACTATAACCTATTAAACCATCAACCACATTACATTTACACATCATACATAAAAAACATGTCTGCAGCATTAGAACCAGGTTGGTTAGCCGTTTTAGAGGAAGAATTTGAAAAAGACTACATGAAAAGCCTTAAGTCTTTTTTACAGGAGGAGAAAAACAATGGTGCAACGGTTTACCCAAAAGGCGGTGATATTTTCAACGCATTAAACACCACACCATTTGATCAGGTAAAGGTTGTGATTTTAGGTCAAGACCCCTATCATGGTGTTGGACAGGCGCATGGGCTTTCCTTTTCCGTACAACGCGGTGTAGCGGTTCCACCTTCGTTAAAAAACATTTACAAAGAACTGGAAACTGATATTGAAGGTTTTAAAACACCAAACCATGGGCACTTAACACATTGGGCAGAACAGGGCGTCTTGTTGTTAAATGCAACTTTAACCGTTCGTGCTTCGGAAGCAGGCTCACATCAAAACCGTGGCTGGGAAATTTTTACTGATGAAATTATTAAGGCTTTATCACAGAAGCGCGAGCATATCGTATTCCTTTTATGGGGTAAATATGCGCAACAAAAAGCGGCTTTAATCGACCAGAAAAAACATTATGTACTTACAGCTGCTCATCCATCACCATTTTCTGCCTACAATGGCTTTTTTGGATCTAAACATTTCTCGAAAGCAAATCAGCTTTTAGTACAAAACAACTTAACACCTATCGACTGGAACTTACCAGCCTAATGAATACTTACTTTATCAGCGGTTTAGGTGCCGATAAAAGGATTTTTTCTAAGCTAAAGCTGGACGAGAAGATCAATATAATTCATATAGATTGGATTACACCAAATAAAAATGAATCATTAGTTTCATATGCTCAACGACTATGTAGCGTAATAGACTTAAGCCAACCTTTTGCTTTGGTTGGCGTTTCTTTTGGCGGAATGATTGCTGTAGAAATTGCGAAATTATTGAATCCTACAACAACGATTATCATTTCGAGTACAATGTTGAGTGCTCATCTGCCTGCATTATACCGCTTTGCAGGCAAGCTTGGACTGTTAAAATTTATTCCTGCCAGACTCTTAAAATCATCGAATAAACTTACTCAGAATTACTATTTCGGCACACGTTCGAGCAGCGAAAAAACATTACTAAGCAGGATTATAAAAGACACAGATCCTCATTTTCTAAAATGGGCAATTGGGAGTATTTTAAGCTGGAGCAACAAAATCAAACCTAAAAACATCTATCACATCCACGGCACTAATGATAAAATTTTATATTCAAAAATTGCTCAGCCAGATTTTGTGATCCAAAATGGTACCCATTTTATGGTTTATCAAAATGCTCAGGAAGTCTCAGGAATTATTAATAGAGTAATATTGAATAACGAAATCGATTAACCTTACTCGATACATCACCCTGAATTTAATTCAGGGTCTTAATAGCAAGAAAGATGCTGAAATAAATATTAAAGAGAACTTTATATAAAACCGTCGTCATCTCGACTGAAGCGTAGCGAAATGAAGAGATCTGTCTAGTTAGATTTCTCGACTGCGTTGCACTCCGCTCGAAATGACGACCCGGCGCGGCTTGTCATCGCCATCTTATTATATTTAATGGTTAAGTCTAATACTCCAACGGCACGATTGGTTCTTTTTTCGTGGTCGACATGATCATCATTGTTTGGAAAGTTTTAACCACAGAAATCTTACTGATTTTATCCATAATTAAACGTTCGTAAGCTTTAATGTCTTTCACATAAACCTTTAACAGAAAATCAGCCTGACCAGTAACGTGATGGCACTCAGTGATTTCCTTGATTTGATTTACTTCATCCAAAAAGATCTGAATGGTGTTATTTTTATGAAAATCGAGTTGAATCTGAATAAAGGTTTTTATACCTAAACCTAGTTTTTCTTCATCTACCAAAGCATGGTAACTTTTAATATATCCTGCCATTTCAAGCTTGCGCACACGTTCTAAAGTTGGTGCAGGTGATAAACCAATTTCCTGTGATAAAAGCAAGTTGGTAATTCTTCCGTTCTCTTGAAGAATTCTTAAAATTTTAAAGTCAATTTTATCTAATTCAGATGCCATATGGTGTTAAAGGTATTTGAGAATACAAACATAACCAAATTATATTCTAAATTTTAACATAATTTATCATATATATTTTAAATAATATTTTTTAGATTTACCTAAAAATAAAATTAGATAAACATAAATGCAAAGTTACACGGAAGAGAACTATCTAAAGACTATTTATCATCTGGCAGAGAAAACAATAAATGTTCAAACCAATGCTATTGCAGAGCAAATGCAAACTAAACCAGCATCGGTTACCGACATGATTAAGAAATTAGCAGACAAAGGTTTAGTTGATTATATTAAATACCAAGGCGTTACCTTAACCGAAATAGGTAAAAATACAGCGATAGATATTGTACGTAAACATCGCTTATGGGAAGTTTTTTTGGTAGACAAATTAAACTTTAAGTGGGATGAGGTACATGATGTTGCTGAAGAGTTAGAACATATTAAATCAATTGAGCTGATTGAAAGACTAGACGAGTTTTTAGGCTTTCCAAAGGCCGACCCTCATGGCGACCCTATTCCAGATAAAAACGGAAGATTTGCCAAAACACAGTTTATTAAATTAATCGAACTAAAAATAGGCGATCAGGGCACCATTACAGGTGTTACCCAGCATAGCTCGGCATTTTTAAAACATTTAGAAAAACTAGGCTTAACCTTAGGCAAAAAAATCCAGATCAGCGACGTGACCGATTTCGATGGTTCAGTAGAAATCCTGTCATCCGATAAACAAGTTAATATTAGTAGAGAAGTTGCAAAACATATTTTAATCAGCAGTAATGGCAAAAACTGAATCGTTAAGTGAAGTACATCAAAGTGTAAATACAGATAAAAGAAAAGGCTGGAGGAGAATTTTAGCTTTCATTGGCCCTGCTTATTTAATTAGTGTTGGCTACATGGACCCGGGTAACTGGGCAACCGATTTAGCTGGCGGTAGTAAATTTGGCTACCAATTAATTTGGGTTTTACTAATGTCTAACCTCATCGCGCTACTGTTACAATCGTTAAGTGCCCGTTTGGGGATAGTAAGAGGGCTGGATTTAGCACAGGCATCTAAACAAGCTTATCCGCGTTGGGCCAATATTCCATTATTTGCCTTAGCACAAACCGCAATTATAGCCTGCGATTTAGCCGAAATTATCGGGATGGCCATTGGTTTACAGCTCCTTTTTGGATTGCCATTAATCTGGGGTATTTCAATTACTATTTTCGATACCATTTTACTACTCTTTTTACTCAATAAAGGTATGCGCGCCATGGAAGGCTTTATTGTTTCGATGGTTTTTATTGTCGGTATTTCCTTTCTGGTTGAAATGTTTATTGTAGAGCCCTCGCTTAAAGAAGTAGCAAAAGGTTTTGAGCCATCTATATTAAATGGCGATGCACTTTATATTGCCATCGGGATTATTGGCGCCACCGTAATGCCGCATAACCTGTATTTACATTCATCTTTAGTACAGACCAGGAAGATTGAACGTAGCAATAAAGGGATTAAAGAGGCCTTAAAATTTAACCTCATTGATACAACAGTTGCATTAAACCTTGCTTTTTTTGTTAACGCCGCTATATTGATTCTTGCTGCAGCTGCCTTTTATAAAAATGGGTTACATGAAGTGGCCGAAATTCAGGATGCGCATAAACTACTTTCGAACATTTTTGGCAATGTTGCCCCAACCCTATTTGCCATAGCGCTAATCGCCGCTGGGCAAAGCTCTACTGTTACCGGAACTTTAGCAGGACAGATTATTATGGAAGGCCACATTAATTTAAGGATTCAACCTTGGTTACGACGTATGATCACCCGTCTTTTAGCTATTATCCCGGCATTTTTCACTATATTACATTATGGCGAAAACGCACTTGGTGGCTTGTTGGTATTGAGTCAGGTGGTATTAAGTTTGCAATTGGGTTTTGCCATTATTCCATTAATTCATTTTACATCAGATAAAAACCTGATGAAAGATTTTGCAATTAAACCATGGGTTAAGGTATTGGCATGGGCAAGTGCGCTAGCTATTATCGCATTGAATGTGAAACTTGTAATTGAAGAAATAAGTGGCTGGGCAAAAGAGGCCAACAACTGGTGGATTTATGTGATTGTAATACCAGCATTAATCCTGATCGTTTTACTCCTGCTTTATGTTTTCTTCCACCCGTTATTAGAAAAGAAAAGAAATGCTTCAAAACAGATTGTACCGCATGGGAATGCATTGGATATTGGAAAAATAGACAAAATCAGTTATAAGCGGATTGGAATTGCCGTAGATTTTTCTAAAAACGATCGAAACACCATCCGGCATGCTTTAATTCAGGGTGGTAAAGATGCACACTATTACCTGATCCATATCGTAGAAACTGCTGCTGCCCGCTATCTTGGTAACGAAGTAATGGACCACGAGACGCAGAGCGATGCTGCTAACCTGGAGAAATACAGAGCTAACCTAGAAGATCTCGGATATGATTCTACACCTTTTATCGGTTTTGGAAGTACCGGTAAAGCCATAGCCGATATCAGCAACAAAAATGAGATGGAACTATTGGTAATGGGAGCACATGGCCACAAGGGCTTAAAAGACCTTATTTTCGGTACTACTGTCGATTCCGTAAGGCATAAGGTAAATATTCCGGTTTTGATTATCAGATAGGTAACTAGCTTAAATATTAAGCTTAGCTATATTATATTAACCAAAAATAGTATAGGATTATTTATTGATTACAGTCATTAGCTTTTTTACACCACCATCTCCTGATTGGTACATCAGCAGCTTACCAGCTGAAGAATACAAGTACATTGACGGGTATTGCTTTGGCAAAAAGGTTGGGATAAACATGCGTTTTTTATCCTGCAATACCAATACATTAGGCTTGGTGTTTAAACCCTTGGCATAAGAATTGAAAAACTGCGGAATGATATACCCCTCATCCATGGTAATCATGTAAATATTAACGTCTTTAAACCTGGCGTAATTGGTATTCAGATTTTTACTTTCCCTCTGACAATGCTCACAGGTACAATCAAATAAGATAAATAGGTTCTTTTTTCCTTGTTTAATATCATTATTTGAAAATGGTTTTCCGTCCAGTTTGTAAAAGGTAAACTGCGGCAATAAAGTAGGTTGCTGTGCTTCCACCTGAAAAGTAACGGCTAACAATAAGATTAAAAGTAGGTTCCTGAATTTCATTTTTGATATTTAAAGTCCAAACTTAAACGAATAAATACGAACATAATAATATATCCTTAGCTTTTACAAACAGATGAACATTTTTATTGATCAACATTAGTTACCTGAAGCTTAAAAAATCATTGAAATATTGTGGAAATGAAAGCCAGTTTTTCATGGCTGTTGTAGTCCCGCCATCCGCTTTACTTCGTTGCACTGCGTGTTCGCTCCTGTCGGGTTTAGCGAGCAAAGGGCCGTTGCCAAACAGTACCGTCCTTATTTATCGGGATGTGAAAGATTTATTTTCTTGCAGAACCCAAAGTTAAATAAACCCGATTGACGCGGAAACCAAAAGCTTTTTCTGCTTTTGTTGCAGCAAAAAGCGGGACTGAGGCTGCCAAAAGAACTGCCCGTACATTTCCAAATCATAAGACACTAAAAAATATTGCAGTTTGCATAAAAATAAACTGTAACCGCTACAAGCCTTAACTTAATGTGATTAAAACTAAATTATCACATCAATTTTTAGGATATTTGCAACCCGGCATGTATAATTTATACCATTGCTGAATATTACAACAACATATACTTTATTACAATTTTGAAAAACGACATCAACATAAAGAATAAAAGAGCATATTTCGATTACAATCTTTTAGATAAATACGTAGCAGGGATTGCGCTTTTAGGAACTGAAATAAAAGCAATCAGACAAGGTAAAGCCAACATGACCGATGCATTTTGCATGTTTATTGGCGGCAATCTTTATGTGCGCAATCTTCATGTTTCCGAATACACGCACAGCTCTTTCTATCATCACGATATTAAACGCGACCGCGCCTTATTACTACAGAAAAAAGAAATTAGAAAATTAAAGCTTAAAGGCGAAGAAAAAGGTTATACCATCGTTCCATTACGTATTTTCATCAACGAAAGAGGTTTCGCTAAAATAGAAATTGCACTGGCTCAAGGTAAAAAAGAATTCGACAAACGCGATAGCATTAAGGATAGAGATACCAAACGCGAGTTGGATAGAGCGATGAAAAGATAGGTTAGTCTACAGTCATGAGTCTTTAGTCCTGAGTCCAAATCGACTAAAGACTGAAGACTTCGGACTAGGGACTTAAACTACTACCACGCTTGGTCGCCCACTAAAGGCACAAACCTAAAGGTATCCAACACAATCTTTTCGTAGTCGGTTTCGCTTACGCGAATAACAGTAACCATTTTCTGGGTTTTCTCATCTCCAACCGGAATGACAAGAATACCACCTATTTTTAATTGTTTTAATAATATCTCTGGAACCAATGGAGCACCTGCAGTAACGATTATTTTGTCGTACGGTGCGTGTGCAGCAATTCCTTTCGAACCATCGCCACAATAAAAAGTAGGTCGGTAGCCCATTCCAGGTAAAACCTGAATGGTTCTATTGTAGATATTTTCCTGTCTTTCGATGGTAAAAACATTTGCACCCAGTTCCATTAAAATGCAGGTTTGATAGCCTGACCCCGTTCCGATCTCGAGTACCTTATCTCCTTTTTTAATATGCAACAGCTCACTTTGGTAAGCAACGGTGTAAGGCTGGGATATAGTTTGCCCATCACCTATTGGAAAAGCAATATCTTTGTAGGCTTGGTTCCAAAAAGTTTCATCAAAAAAGAAATGCCGTGGAACTTTACCTATGGCTGTTAACACATTTTTATCTTCAATTCCGCGAGATTTTAACAACTCAACCAGTTTTTTTCTCGCTCCACGTTCCCGGTAATTATCAACAAATTTATACGCCATGAGCTTCAAAATTAGCTTTTTTTAACGGTGATACAAGATAAAGAAATCCACATTACCGTAAGTAACACTAAATCAAAACTTAAATTAGTAATTAATACGGATCTACATCTATTTGAGTAAAAACGCCTTTAAATTCTTTGGTGGCATTAAATTGGGTCAGGGTTTCTCTTAATGCATCTTTAACTTTTTGAATGGCAGTATGCTTATCAGCCTTGATAATGATCTGTTTGATATAAAGATTCCGTACACGGCTTACCAGAGGTTGTTCAGGACCTAAAACCCGTTTACCAAATTTTCCTTTAAGGATATTGGCCAGCGTGAATGCCGCGTGATCTAAAACATGAGAATCTTTATGTTTTACATACAGGAATATCATTCTGGAAAAAGGGGGATAAAGAAATTTCTCCCGTTCTACAATTTCGTCGTTGTACATCCCCTCATAATCGTTGTTCACCACCTGCTTGATAATACGGTTTTCGGCATCGTAAGTCTGGATACAGACATTACCCTGATCGGCCCTTCTGCCTGCCCTACCTGCAACCTGCGCCAACAACTGGAAACTCCTTTCGTAAGCACGGAAATCGGGGTAACCTAAAAGCGTATCGGCATTAATTACCCCAATAAGATTCAGGTTATCGAAGTCCAATCCTTTGGCCACCATCTGTGTGCCGATTAAAATATCGGTTTTCTTTTCTTGAAAGTCGTTTAAGATCTGTTGGAGCCCATTTTTTGTCCTTGTACTGTCCATATCCAACCGGGCAATGGTAACTTCTGGGTAAAGTAACCTGAGTTCTTCCTCAATACGCTCGGTACCAAATCCTTTTTGCTCCACATGCACCGAACCACAGGCCGGACAGATATTTACGCTACTTTGCTGATAGCCGCAATAATGGCAATGCAATTTGCCACTGCTCTTATGATAGGTTAAGCTTACATCGCAGTTTACACATTTTGGGGTATAACCACAGGTTGCACAGATTAGAATGGTGGCATAGCCCCTCCTGTTCTGAAATAACACAATCTGCTCTTTTTTAGAAAGTGCCAGGTCGATATCCTTGATCAACACGCTTGAAAAATACGAGCTCATTGTTTTTTTCTTCGTTTCTTCCGAAATACTTACCACTTGCTGGTTCGGAAGTTGAACACCACCGAAACGCTCTTTCATCTCTACAAGTCCGTATTTGCCCTGTAAGGCATTATAATAACTCTCTAATGATGGCGTAGCCGAACCTAAAACCACTTTGGCCTGGTGCAGATAACCAAGGTAAATGGCTGCATCCCTGGCCTGGTAACGTGGTGCCGGGTCGTATTGTTTGTAAGACGGTTCGTGTTCTTCATCAACCACAATTAATTTTAAATCCTGAAATGGAAGAAAAACGGCTGAGCGGGCACCAAGAATTACCTTATATGCACCGGTTCTTATCTTATTCCAGATTTCTACCCTTTCGCTATTGTTGAATTTAGAATGGTACACTCCGATTGAATTCCCAAAATAACGCTTAATTCGTTCTACAATCTGTGTGGTTAAGGCAATTTCGGGGAGCAAGAACAATACCTGACCATCTGTATTTTGAATGATTTTTTCAATCAGCTTGATATAAACCTGTGTTTTTCCGGATGCGGTAACACCATGTAGCAAAACCACCTCTTTCTCTTCAAAATATCGGTTAATCTGGCTTAATGCTTTCTGCTGCCCCTCGTTCAGCTCGAAATTCACACTGAATTCTTCATCGTGAGCAGCCAGGCGACTAACCGGTCTTTTCATTACCACAAAAATATGTTTATCGGTTAAAGCCTTTAATGCTGCTGGTCCACAATTACTTTCTTCCAAAAGCTGTTCTTTAGAGATCGGCAGATTTGATTTTTGTAATTTCAGGTAAGCCAATAAAGCGTCTAATTGTTTAGGCGCCCTATCCAAAACATTGAAGAGCTGCTTTAGATTTTCTTCATCGCTATAAAAATCATTTAAAATGATGAACGATTTAAGTAAAGGTTTATATTTCTGCACCACCTCTTCAGCTACCAGAACCAATTCTTTATCGAGCAAATGATTGATGATCGGATATACTGTTTTCTGTCCGAGGAGCTTGGAAACATCATTTACAGTAAGTTTCTGCTGCTGTTTTAGTGCATTGACAATGATTTCTTCCTTATCGGTAAGTTCGGTGTCTTCATTGTAATCTTCGCGAAGAATCAATATGGTTTCGCTGGCCAGATTTAAACTTGCAGGCAAAGCAGCCGCCATTACATCACCTTCATTGCACATGTAATAATTGGTCATCCATGTCCAGAATTTAAGCTGCATGGGTGTAATTACAGGCTCAGTATCTACTACATCGATAATATATTTTGCTTCGTAAACCGTTGGGGGTACGGTGCTAATTCCGCTAATTAAAGCCGTATAAATTTTATGTTTTCCAAACTGAACAACCACACGTTTTCCGACGGCAACCTGATCGTTTAAATCGAAAGGTACCCGATAAGTATAGTTTTTCGCCAAAGATAATGGCAAAATAACTTCAACAAAAAGTGTTTCTCTTTCTGCAAAAATATCGTTTTCGAAAGTATTCATTATTTATCTTTAAATGCCGCAAAAAAGAGCATTATCCATCCCAATACAAATAAAAGCCCACCAATTGGCGTTATTGGGCCAATAAATTCAGTAAATCCCAGGTGTGATATGCTTCGGGTAGCCAATAGATATAACGACCCTGAAAAAAGGATAATTCCAAATGTGAAGCAGAAATAAGCGATATTAATGAGCTTATTCCGATAACGGGCAAAGGTAGAAAGATACAATAATGCAAATGTATGATAGAACTGATAATCAACGCCTTTTTGCCAAATTTCTAATGATGGTCCATCAATTAGGGTCTTTAAGCCATGAGCGCCAAATGCGCCCAGCAAAACAGCAACAGCACCAAAAAAAGAAGCAGTAAGGATTATTCGTTTATTCATAGTTATTTGCTAGTAGCAATCGCTAAATTAATAAATTGACAAAGAACTTCTCACTAATCAATGTAATAAATTAAATTTGTTGCACAGCAGATGAAAAAAATCGTAATTCTAACAAGCACATTATTTTTAGGTGTAGCCTTTATGGCCTACGTCTATTTTTCGAAATTAGGAATTGATAATGATGCGAAAGACCTGGCGCTGCAATCGGCAACTAATAATGCCGCATTGGTATTTTCTTTTCAGAATGACAAAGGTTTTTACGACATCATTGAAGCGCAACAGCTTATCCAACAGGTTTTAGGGATGGATAAAATGAACCTATTAAAGCAGCTAAAAACAAGTATTATTGACGATAATCTGCTAAACCGATACCTGAAAGATCAACAGGTTTATATTAGTGTGCTGCCAGACTCGAATAAAACCCTGAACTTCTTAATCACTGTACAGATACAACGTGATAATGACATCAAAAAATTCTACGAACAGTTAAAATTTAAAAAAGCGATCAGCGAAAATGCTAAGGACCTGTACACGGTGAAACTCAATGACAGCTTATCGGTTTATTTAGGCGTTCATGATCAGGTATTAACAGCTTCAACCTCGCTCAAACTGATCCATGATGCCAATGTACGTTTAACAGAAAACCCCTTTACCGAATATATTAAGGAGAATAACCGTCAAATTAAAAATGTGCTCACTCATGTTTATATCAATTTTAACCAGGCGCCCTTATTGCTCAAAAATATTATTGCAGGTAACATTAATGGAGAAATTTCAATTTTTAATAAACAGAACAGTTTTGCCGTACTTAATTATAATTTTAGCAGAGAAAAAATTCTTTTCAGTGGAAATACAGAGTTAAAAGATCAACATAATTACCTTAAATTGTTCGAGAACACAGCTGCACAAAATACATCCATACAAAACATCCTCCCAAATAACACGGCAAACTATGCACTTTATGCTTATGATGATTATGGTAAATGGCTTAAAAAGTTGAATAGTTGGCAGGAACAAACGAAAATACTTCCCAAAACCAATGCGGTAATAAAAAAGGTAAAAGATGAATACAGAACAGATTTAAATTCGATATTCACCACTTACACGAAAAATCAATTTATTCTTTTTCAGTTAAGCACTAGCGAAAAACTAGGTGCAATTTCATTATCAGATGGGGAAAAAGTAAAACAGTTGTTGCTTGATGTAAGTGCAGATTACAATGATGACATTAAGCTCTTTAAATCATCTGATATCCTGTTTAGTTACTTTGGCGAACCATTTAAAAAATTCGGCAGGCCATATTATACCATTGTGGATAATAACTTGGTTGTGGCCAATAATGCGAGTACAGTTCAATCATTTTTAAACGATTATAAGCATAACAGGCTCTTAATACAAACCCCTCAATATTTAGATGCAGTAAACCAGATTTCAACCACTTCGAATGTGAGTTATTACATCAACACCAAAAATTCGGCAGATATTTTCAGGAACAATATTCAGCTTCCATTTTATAAACATTTGAGGGCCGATAGCGGTTTAAAAAGTTTCGATACTTTTTACTACCAGATGAGTGCAGACAAAAACAAATTTATCACTAACTTGCTTTTAAACAAATATTTAAAGCCAGAAATACCAGATTCGTTAAGTAACCGTTAATAAGGAAACAAGCCCAGAAAACTATTTTACATGAAGAAACTTTTACTTGCGTTACTGGCAATAGCTAGCTTCGGGGTTGCAAATGCACAACAATATGCCCTATTTGGCACTAAAACTATGTTTGATGCATTCGAAAACCCATCTCAAAAATCATTCACCCTCGATTCATCCCGAAAATTTTCTTCCAATTTCTTCCTGCCCTATTTAGGAACAAATGCCATTAATAAAGGAAGTTCTAAGTTTGCCATAAGAAAATTAACACAGGAAGGTGTTTTTGATACAAGAAGTTTACCGATCGGTACTGGAGAAGTGAACCATTTTTTCGAAAACAGCAATATTTACGTAGCCGCATTCAGGCTTTTCAAATCTTATAAGTATCAAAAAGAAATGGGCTTTTCGTGGCAGATCAGGTCTGATGCACATATCGATTATACTAACGAAGCGCTGGCTATTTTTGATTCGTTCGAAAGATTTAATTCCAACCAGCAGTATACCGGAATATTTGATACCAAAGGCTATGAACAAAGTTACCATCAGTTTAGCTTTACCTATCGCGAAAACTGGAACAAAAGGTTGGCCTTTGGTTTAAAAGCAAGTATACTGAGTGGGATACTTTATAACAAATTAAACGTTGCTGACTCTTATTTATATATCGATCCTGAATCGGATGCCCTCTTAATTGGCTTAAGAGGAACCTATTCCAGCAATTTTTCTGACTTTAATGAGGTAGATAAGAAAAATTTCTTTCCTAACTTTAAAAACCCAGGACTATCATTAGGTTTTGGAGCCAATTACACCACTAAAAAAGGCTTATTTTTAATGGCGAATGTTAAAGATCTGGGTTTTATCTGGTGGCGGAGCAATACACAGCGTACTACGATAGATCAATCTAAAATAATTGAAAATTTAGAGGACCAGTCTAATACCAACCAGGAAATAAAGGACATTTTTCTGCTTTCAGAGCAGAGTAAAAAGTTTTTGGCACCTACAAATGCCAAACTGGATGTTTATGTATCTAAACGGTATGGATTTTACAAACCAGGATTAGCCGTTTCGAAAAACCTGTTTTACAAAGGTGGAGATATTGCTTTTGTAAATACTTTTATTGCCAGCGATTTTTCTGGCAGTGTTACCCCGCTGTATAACTTAAATGGTGTTTTTATGGTCGGTTTGCAAGGGAAATACCAGACGCCAAATTTCGAATTGTTTATGGGTACCGATAATTTAGTAGCTACCAGTTTCCAAACTTATGGATTAATTAAAAAAGATGCTACTGTAGGCAGCGGCCCTAATGGCGCTTCTTTTTATATGGGAGTGGGCATTAAATTTGGCAACGTGGTTAACCATCCGCAGTTTGCCGATGTAATACCCGGCATAAATGACAATGAAGGCGGAAGTTTCTTTAAAAGTTTGTTTTCGATCTTTAGAAGAAAATAAACGGTTTAACCCTGTGCTTGTTGTTTTTTAGATTGCGTAACAACAAAATCTTTCAGGTAAAAAGGTTCGAAATAGGCTACATCTTCAAATTTACTGTTGCTGAAAGCTTCGTTAGCTAACCGCGACATGTATTTTGCAGCATTGAAATTGGCCTCATCAAACTTTACATTTTGATGTGTTAAAACTTCAGCACACTTAGCTGCCCCATCACCCAAAAAAGTAACAGTTTGCTGCGTGAGATAATCAGCAAAACTTGTTTCATCAATAATTTTTGCTTCAGTTGGCGTGATTACGTTTAAAGAACGGTCAAAAATTGAGGTATACACTTCCATTCGGCGGGCATCGATCATTGGACAGATTAAACCAGAATAATCAGGATTTTCCACCAGGTAACCTGCAGCCATCATTTCTAAGGTTTCGATGGCAATTAATGGCTTATCCAGTGCATAACAAAGGCCTTTAGCTGTAGAAACACCAATCCTTAATCCAGTATAAGACCCTGGCCCTTTACTTACAGCAATGGCGTCTAACTCTGGGTAACTTAGCCCTGCAGTTTTAAGCACTTCATCAATGAACAAGGTTAAATTAGCAGCATGCAGGTTTTGTCCTTTTTCCTCTTTAAATGAAATAGTTTCGCCGTTGACAGATAGCGCTACCGAACAAATTGCTGTAGCAGTTTCTATTTGAAGTATTTTAGCCATTGCGCAAAGATATTAAAAAATGGATGTAGTCGGAAGTCCGATGTCTGAAGTTAATTCAGTTTAGCGGTTAGCGTTTGGGGCCAAATTACCTTTGGTGATGTGTCATCCTGAGCGTAGTCGAAGGATCTTTATAATTGAAATGAAATAGATTTCTCCGTTCCGCTACGCCACAGTCGAAATGACGGCCGCGTTAACTATAATCAAATGACTAATGAATCAATAACCAATGAGCGATGGCAACAAATGAACTAATGACCATTAAACTAATGAACGCCGCTATGGAACCGGATCGTGACCATGTTTACCCCACGGATGACAACGGCCAATGCGTTTCAGTGCCAGCCAACCACCTTTAAATGGTCCGTGCTTTTTAATGGCTTCTATCCCATACTGCGAGCAAGTTGGCGTAAACCTACAATTTGCACCCAACATCGGCGAAATGGCATATTGATACACCTTGATTAAACCTAAAAAAAACCATCCGAAAATTTTATTGATGAATTTCATTTGGCTGGATTAAATTTTGAAAGCGTTTAAAAGTAGCAACCAGTTTTTTCTCTATGAAGGCAAAATCATATTTTTCTTTACCTACAAACTGAATAGAAATCAAAAGCAATCCCCTGTCAGTAGGCAAAGGCATATATAATTTATCTTGTTTATTGAGGCGATAAGCTTCGCGTATGCGGCGCTTGAGCAGATTGCGGTCTACTGCCCGTTTATATCTTTTTTTAGGGACGTTGATTACTACCTGTGCTTGCACATCAGCTGGTTGATCGACAAAAAGATAAGAAATCCGGAAGGGGTATAATAAAAAAGAAGAACCGTTTTTAAACAACAGGTCTAAATGTTTCCTGCTGCATAACCGTTCTTCTTTCCTGAATGTGTACATATATTTTTGATTGATAACTGCAGATTTTGATCTGCCGATCCCGAATTAACGGAAAAGCAATCAAAAATTATGCTTTATGCTTGCGTTCGTCAGAAACTGTTAATCTTTTTCTTCCTTTAGCACGACGTGATGCTAATACTCGTCTGCCGTTAGCTGTTGCCATTCTTTCGCGGAAGCCGTGTTTGTTTCTTCTCTTTCTTTGCGAAGGTTGGTATGTTCTTTTCATGACTGTATATTATCTATTGTAAAATTAAGAGGTGCAAATATAAAGCGATTTCTCTACAAATGCAAGAGTGATTAATTATTATTTTTTCTATTTAATGCAAATGTAAAAAATCTTTTGAAAAAAAGGGCTAATGTTCTCATTTTAGACGATTACCTGCGTTATTTATTTCATCAAACCTTCCTATGGAACGAAATAAGGAACCCGTTACAATATCCCTTGTTATTAGTATTAGGCGCCGGAAGGAAACAGGCCAATAATAACAGCAGCAGCCACCGTAAAACAAACCTGATTGCAGTGATCCCGATTCTTCATCGGGAGTAACGGAAAGCAGGACTAACAATAACTTTAGCAGTTGATTGCTTTCCAAATAATCAGCCTAAAGCCCCAAAGCCGCCTTCAGCTTTACATAACCTGTTTTGCTTACCGGCAACCAGATATCAGACTTTAACAGCACCACATAACTATCTTTCTCTTTCAGCTCTATTTTGGTTACCTGGGCCAGGTTAATGATGTAAGACCTATGTATGCGGATAAACTGGCTTACATCAAGCGTTTGTTCGAAATAAGCCATGGTTTTGTTCTTATAAAAAGCACCATCAACGGTACTTAACTTCACATAATCATCATCAGCCTCTAAATAGTTGATATCGGCGACAGGAATAATTTTAATTACACCATCTTTTTTAACCACTACCCTATTATTTTGTGCCGGACTTAAAGCTGCTGCATCCAAAACGGCTTCCGTATTTTCGGTTTGATTTAATTTGTTAGGCAGTTTTTTAATGGCCGCATCAAAGCGCGATTTATCGATGGGTTTAAGCAGGTAATCTACTGCATTAACCTCAAAAGCTTTAATGGCATATTCATCAAAAGCAGTGGTGAAAATTACTGCAGGTTTATCCTCTACGAGTTCGAGCATTTCGAAACCGCTTATTTTAGGCATTTGGATATCCAAAAAAATTAAATCAGGCTTATGCAGGGTAATGGCTTTTAAGCCTTCGAACCCATCACCACATTCGGCTACAATCTCTATTTCTGCATGATCTGAAAGGTAATATTTTACAATATCTCTTGCTAAAGGCTCATCGTCAATTAGTATTGTTCTGATCATTTTTTTGTGGAATTTTTAGGGTGGTAATATATAAATTATTTGCCTCAATATCGGTTTGTAATAAATGGGTATTCGCAAATAACAGATATAACCTGCGTTTAATGGCACTTAAACCAAATCCCGTTCCTCCGGCAGCCTTCATTTCTGGATCAAAGGGATTTTGTACCCGGAGCTGTAAAATATTATGCTCAACGGTAACATCTATCTTGATCGTAATCCCGGCCGAGGTATTGTAAAGTCCGAATTTAATAGCGTTTTCTACGATGGGCTGCAACAAAGTACCTGGCAAACAAAGATTTAAAGTATCTTCAGCAACATTAACTTCGATATTTAACCTGTGGCTAAACCTTACCTTCTCAATATCAAGATACAATTGAATATATTCCATTTCTTCTTCTACCGAAACCCACAATTCGTCATCACGTTTTAAGGTTCCGCGGAGAAAAGAAGCTAATTTCATGATCATTACACCAGCCTCTTTCGGATTAACCATGGTTAGTGCAAATACCGAGTTTAAGCTATTGAAAAGAAAATGTGGCTGCAATTGGTGTCTTAATTTATTTAATTCGGCCTCTTTGGCCAAACTTTTAGCTGCCGATAGTCTTTCGTGTGTTTCTGATTGTTCCTCTAATCTATACCATAAAATATTAGCTAAAGCACACCAGGCTAAACACATAAAAGAGATTAAGCCTCTGAAGACAAAAGAAAAATTATAAAAATCTTTATACTCTTTATAATCAGAAAAAATATAGAGTATAACATATTTTGACGCAAAAATAATCACAAAAGTAAGCGCAAGCGTGATAATCAGTACATACAGTATCCGCTCATTTTTTGGCTGGTAATACCCAAGCATGTTACTGATACCGATGCAGGCCAAAGCCAATAAAAAATTATTGGTTAAGCTATCGGTTATCGATATCCACCAAGAAAAATTAACTATATAATGTAATCCTGCACCACACAATACAGTCCACACTATCGCAATGGTGAACGATATTTTCTGTATTTGGGGAACGGATAAAGGTCTAGTTGTCAAAATAATTTTGATTAGTTAATGATTTATTGCGGTGCGCTAACTTTTCAAGGTATTGCGTAACCGACTTGGGCTCAACAATTTTAGAACTTACCTCTACCCCATCAGCAAGTTCTTCCAGTTCCGATATTCCTCCTACACCTATAAACTTCCATACTACTTTATCGCCGTTACAATTATTAAAAGAAGGGTTAAAATTTACAGCATTTAATTTCGCTTTGTCTAAAGCCTGCGCAATCCCATCTGCCTGGATTAAACGCGTTTGTTCATTAAACTGGGGCGTATGTTTTCCCTCACCACAAATTACCTGATAGATACAATTTACTGCAAACCATTTCATAGGCGATGTTTATAATAAATGTTTAGAAACTTTTAATTTCGATCCCTCCAAATAAAGCCGTCCCATCTAAGATCAATGTTTTTTTCATCTCTGCTACCGGCATAACATGCGATCTTTTATCTTCAACGCTACCAAATAATGCCGTTACATTCGATTTTATTGCCCAGTTTTGTGGTACAATTAATTTAATTCCTCCAAAAACTGCTGTTACATCAAGCGATACCGTTTCAGGGAAATCAGCCTGAGTCATTACAATATCTGCTCCGCCGAATACAGCTGTAATATCGCCCCCTTGAAAGTTTTTAGAGTAAACGGTTTGGTTACTTCCACCAAAAACGGCCATTACTTCAATAACATCATTATTATTTACAGTCTTTTTATCAGTAGCTTCGTTAAAATCAAATTCGGCTTTGTTCTCATCCTTACGTTTTTTCCTAAAGGCCAGGGTATCCTTTGGCCTGAAGATTAAAAAGCCGCCTACTATAACCAAACCAATACCTAAAGCATATTTAGATAAATCAAAATCTAAACCAGGTATATTATCTAAGGTATTGTAAGCACCGATCAAAATCAGGATCAGCCAGCCTATTCCTTTAAAGTTACGACGAACGCCGATAAACACACCAAGTGCAATTAAAAAATTAGACCAGCTAAATATCCATCTTGGAATATTTAGCCCCATATTATTCAATAGAAATGCAAATCCGATGATGACTATGATGAAACCGCTCCAAACCCTTCCTGAGTTTTTAAGCTGGTTGTTATCGTTACTATTAATATTTTCCATTTGTATTCATATTTAATATCCAAAAGTATTGATAAGCACCCGATCATAATAGGCTTGGCTTGCAAGAACTCGGTAAAAGGCGGTAAGTGCCCTTATTTTATCGGTGAAAATTATTTTGTTATTTTGATGGTATGAAATTTTCCCTATTAATGCTTGTTTTTACTATTTCTACTGGCTTATATGCACAGGAAATAAGTAGCCATTACAAGATTTACGATGTAAAAAAACAGAAATCCATATCAATAGACGACATTGTTGCTGATATGGACCAGGCAGATGTTTTATTCTTTGGCGAAGACCACAACGATTCTATAGGTCATTATCTGGAAGCGGAGCTTTTTAGAAAACTCAATTCAAAATATCCATTAAAAACGGCACTGTCCTTAGAAATGTTCCATACCGATGTACAACCTGAGTTAGACGAATATTTAGCAGGATTAATTTCAGAAAAAAACTTTGTTAAAGAAGGCAGAGCCTGGGGTAATTACAAAGATTACAAACCTTTAATAGAGTACGCCAAACAAAATAAGTTAAAAGTTATTGCATCAAATGCAGCCACGCGCTACAGCAATGCTGTTACCATGGGAGGACTTAAAGTTTTAGAAAATTTCCCAAAAACTTCATTTAATTTTTTACCACCCCTACCAATTGATACGGCCCAGGGTAGGTATTATGAAAAATTTACTGAAACTTTGGGTGACCATAACATGGGCTCAATGAAGATTTACCAGACACAAAATTTATGGGATGCGACCATGTCATGGTCCATAAATAAGTTTGTTAAGGCAAACAGGGGATTTAAGGTTTTTCAGCTTAATGGACGTTTCCACAGCGACGAAAAACTGGGAACATTAGCGAAACTGGCTCAGGCAAATCCGAAATTAAAAATATTGAACATTTCATCATTTTCTGATGAAAGCTTTACGAACCCAGATTGGGAAAAATTTAAAAAACTCGGCGATTATATCATTATAACCGATCCAAGCGTAAAAAGAAGTTATTAAACCAAAAAAGCCGTCCGGTTGTAAAATCGGACGGCTTTTGTATGTTACGCTTTTGTTTTTAACAAATCTCTGATTTCGGTTAAAAGCGTTTCTTCTGCTGTTGGCACTGCCGGTGCCGCAACAGCTACTGCTTCTTCTTTCTTTTTCATTCTATTAATCGCTTTAACCATTATAAAAACAATTAAAGCCAACAATAAGAAATTAATGGCTACTGTAATAAAATTACCATAAGCGAATATAGATGCATCTGGTGCAGCCTTTTTAGCATCTGCCAGTGAAGCTCCCTGCGGAATCAATTCAGCACCTTTTCCCATTGCAAAATAAATACTGCTAAAATCTGGTTTACCAACCATTGCAGCTACAATAGGCATCACTAAATCGTCGATTACGCTGGTAACAATTTTACCAAAAGCACCTCCTATAATCACTCCGACTGCCAAATCGAAAGCATTACCTTTAATGGCAAATTCTTTAAATTCTTTTACAAAGCCCATATTTTATTAAGTTTTAGTTTATTTATTCACGAAAGTAGCAAACATTAAACTCAATACAAATGTTTATGAAATAATTTTAAAACCAAACATATCGATAGCATTTAAGTCAATTCAGCAGAATATCTGAAATCTATTGTTTATTTTTGCTCCATTCTTTTATATTTAATATGCTAAAGCAACACTTACAACAAAAATTATTACAAAAGTTATCACCACAACAAATACAGTTTATTAAACTGTTGCAGGTGCCAACCGTTGCTTTAGATACCCGTGTAAAAGAAGAACTTGAAGAAAACCCAGCGCTTGAAGATCCAAGCTTAATGACTCAGGATGAGCCAAAGAGTGAATATGATGATTTAAATGATGGGCCTGAAGATTACGAACAATCATCAGAAGATACCAGCATGGATGAATTTAATGTAGATGATTATTTACAGGACGATTCTACCAATGATTATAGTACCAACTACAATAATGGTGATGACGATGAAGAGAAAAAAGAAACTCCAATTGCCATTGAAAGTACTTTTTTTGAAAGTTTACAGGAGCAATTAGATCTTATTCCCCTATCCGATCAGGATTTTATTATTGGCAAACAGATTATCGGTAGTTTAGATGATGATGGTTATTTACGCCGTCCGCTGGGCTCTATGATTGATGACCTTGCCTTTTCTCAGAATGTTATGGTTGAGGAAGAGGATGTATTGGAAATGTTAAAACTGATCCAAAGTTTCGATCCTCCTGGCATTGGCGCAAGAGACCTGAAAGAGTGTTTATTGATCCAATTAAAAAGGAAAGACCCGAACAATCCGATTATAGTTAAAGCAATGAATGTTGTAGAAAACTATCTGGATGAGTTTACGCGTAAACATTACGATAAATTAGAAAAAAGTTTAGGTTTAGATAGTGAAGAACTTAAAGAGGTTGTAAACGAAATTTTGCGTTTAAACCCTAAACCAGGTGATGCCAATCAGGTTACCACCAAACAAATGCAGATTATTCCCGATTTCCATATCAGTAATAATGATGGCATATTAATCTTGACTTTAAACTCTAAAAATGCACCAGAACTAAAGGTAAGCAGATCTTATCAGGAAATGTTCGAGCATTACGACAAAGCTTCATCAAAAGATAAAAAGCTGAAAGAGGCCGTTCAGTTTGTTAAACAGAAATTAGATTCTGCACGATGGTTTATCGATGCAATTAAACAAAGACAACAAACTTTGTTAAAAACCATGAATGCCATTATGCATTATCAATATGAATATTTTTTAACGGCCGACGAGCGTAAAATGCGCCCAATGATCTTAAAAGATATTGCTGATAAAATCGATATGGATATTTCAACCGTATCGAGGGTGGCAAACTCTAAATATGTACAGACCGAATTTGGTACTTTCTTGTTAAAATCTTTCTTCTCAGAGGCTATCCAAACCGAAAATGGTGAAGAAGTTTCGAATAAAGAGGTTAAAAAAATACTGGAAGACTGTATAGGCAACGAAGATAAACGCAAACCTTTAGCGGATGAAAAATTAACCGAAATTTTAAAAGAAAGAGGTTATAATATTGCCAGAAGAACCGTTGCTAAATATCGTGAGCAGATGAATATTCCAGTAGCTAGGTTAAGAAAAGAACTTTAAAGCAGTTTTCAGTTGGCAGTAAATTACCTGCTAAAGTTCCCCTTCCCACCAGATTGCATTACAAAAGAATGGCTTATCATTATTGATTTGGAAATGAACGGTTCTGTGTGCTTGGCCGTCTGCTGCCCTGCCATTCGCTATAGTCCCGATGAAAAGATCGGGAGCTGCCGCTACTGTCAGGTTTAAGAACAAAGGCCTACCTGCAACCTCAAAGATAAAAAACTGCCTTGGCCATTTAGCCCCGATTACAGCATTACCCAAATGTCTCTAAGTTAAAGGATAAATCACAAAAAGATGTCACCCTGAGCGTAGTCGAAGGGCATTTATTTGCAATTTATCAATCTCAAGGAGTCTTCAAGTACGCTCAGGGTGACAACCGCTGTGCTTAACTTAACGAATTAAGCGTTACGCCGTAGCGAGGAGGGTATGAAGAAGCGAAGCAAAAACGGGAACAATTTATTGATTTGCACAGGCACTGCGCTCCAAATAGAAGTGTAATATTCTAATTGGGAATACCAACAAGGTTACCACATTTTAATATACGATGGCACTTTGTAAATGTTGTTTAGCAATAAACCCAATACAATTTCGTGGCTGCCATTACTTACCTGATTTAACTCCGATGTTGTAAAATCGTAAGAATAGGTTAAGTTAACCATCTTACCGATATTAAAGCCAGCCATTGCCGCGAACGAATCATCTTTACGGTAACTGCCGCCCAACCAGATTTTATCTTTAAAAGCCAGTTTCAGGTTTACATCAACAGAAACCGGGGCAGGTGATACATACTTTACCATTACCGATGGTACAGCGGCAATTTCATCATCTAAGAAAAACTTATATCCTGCCGTAGCAAAATAATGTGGGGCTTCCTTACCCAGATTATAGCTGTTATCGCCGGTGAAACTTAATTTCTGAGGTAAAATCTGCTGCACGGATAAACCTGCAAACATCCTGGCGCCATATAACCACAAACCGATGCTTAAATCGGGTTTCACCTGGTTAATCAATGCCCTGTTCATAATCGGATCTATCGGTGTATCGAAAGTAAGCGAATTTACATCTAACGAGATACTCGAAATACCCGCAGCAACACCTGCTGAAAGATTAAAATTATTACTTAGCTGTAAATGATAGGCATAGGTAACATTCGCATCAAGTCTTTTTATCGGACCAGTTTTATCTAAAACAGCGGTCACCCCCATTCCATGATGCGATGGCGACGACATGTAGTTTTGCATATAATTACGGTCCATCGGATTACCTGTTTGCTCGGGGAAAGCGGTTAGCGCATTACTCCACAATTGATTATCGCCCAGCGCCCAATGTACTGATACAAATGAAGTTTGAGGCGCATCGGTAATACCCGACCATTGTTTACGGTAACCAGCTTTAAAATCGAGATAATTTTCAATTCCTGAGAGCGCCGGATTTAGCAGATACTGATTAAAAATGTATTGCGTATACTGTGGCTTTTGTTGTGCAAAAACCTTAAATGATGCAAAAAGTGCAAATATGATGATGAGCTTCTTCAATTCATCTGATTATAGTGAGCGGGCCTGTTATTGTTTTTCGTCCGTTACGCGGGTTGATAATATAATAATAAACACCTACCGGTAGCGGCTCATTTTGGTAATTCCCATCAAAAGGAGTTTTATATCCATTGCTAAAAAACACCTTATTCCCGTTTCTGTTAAAGATTTCGACAGTAGCGTTTGGATAAGATTCTAAATATTTAATGATCCAGGTATCGTTTACGTTATCGCCATTTGGTGTAAAGGTATTGGGAGGATTTAATACTTGCAAAACTTTAACCAAAACTTTCGATGTTGTGGCACAGCCATCAGGCTGTGTGGTCGCCGTAAGTGTATACTCTGTATCGTTATCTGGTGATGCAATCGGATTTAACACATCAGTTTTATTCAAACCTATAGCAGGCGACCATTTATATTTCAAATTAGTACCTTCAGCTGTTGCAGGGATCTCGATCTGCCCGCCTGCCAGCATATAAACCAATGCACCCGCATCAGCAACAGGCGATTTATATACCTCGATCGTATTTGTTATGGAGTTAGGACAACCATTATCGCCTGTAAAGGTATAAGTGATAATGTGCGATCCTAATCCTGCGATTTTAGGATTAAAAGTTCCATCAGCCTTAATGCCATCTCCCGCATATTCACCATTCCCTCCAATAACTTCTTCTTCAGCTTTCTGTTTGGCCTGTGTAATTAAAACTGTTCCATCTGCCTCGCAAACCGGAGGTATATTATCGAATAGCAACTGTGGGACCGGTTTTAATGTAAGCGTTTTATCTAAAAATTTAGAACAGTTTTCTCCGGAATAAGCTACAAGTCTGACGTTAAAAGCTCGGTCGGTGGTGCCACCAAAACTATCGTATTTAAGAACAAAAACTTCGTTGACATCAGGATAAGGGATTGTTTTATAAATAGAAGTTTCCCTTCCAAAATCTCTGTAAATCTCAATTTTTGTAATGTTGCCTGTAAATACGGTAGATGTATTTTTAATCATAATATCCTCGCTCACACAGCTATGGTCATTTACAATATCAAAGTCAGCTGCTTTAACATCACCGTTAACCGTAAATGTTTTTGGAAACGACGTGTCACAGCCCTCAGCATTTTTAACCGTCAGTGTAACTGTATAATCGCCAGTATTTTGAGGTGTAAAAGCGCCATCAAAGTCGGTTGAGGTAGCTATTGTACTGCCATTATAAACATAGGTCCATTGTGCAGTTAAACCTGTTGTACTTCCGTCTGCATTTTTGGAAGTGTTTCTAAATCTGGCCACGCCATCGTTCAAACAAAAATCAGGAAGCATGAAATCCACTTCTTTCGGTGGATCGTATACATCTATATCTACTTGCTTAATATTTAAACATTTAAGATCGCTCTCAACAGTTAAAGTGATTGTATAATGACCCGCAACAGTATATTGATGCGGCGGAGGAATATTATTTTCTAACGTTACGGGAGTACTTCCATCTCCAAAATCCCAGGTCCACTTTACTATGGCCCCAGTACCTTCTATACTCGATTTATCAGTTAAAACGGTTGGTTTATTGGTACAGAACCCAGCAACACCAAAATCTGCTAATGGCGTAGGATTTACTGTAATTTCAACAGGTTCTGAGGTGTTAGAACAATTTGAACCTGTGGTAACTGTTAATCTGACAATATATTTATTGGGTCTGGTATAAATATGTTCTGGGTTTTGTTCAGTAGAAGGGGTGCTCCCATCTCCAAAATCCCACAACCATTTGGTAATTGTAAAATCGTCATTATTAGGAGTACTCCCATCTGTAAATTTCGCGGCGATATTTGAACACCCTATGATAGGATCAAATTTTGCTATTGGAAGATCATAAATATTAAAAGTATAATTGGTTGTTAAATCACCCGATGCGCATGAAGATGTGTTAGGCACATGTGCTACAATTTCTAAACTGTGTTTACCCTTTTCCGCGTACGTTTTGGTATATGGCGACTCATAAGTATATATGCTAGTTCCATCAGGCAAAATTTTAGTATCAAGTAATATAGGCGGATTTTGATTAATTACAGTTTCATTATCTAACAACCAATTGATATAATCAGGCTTGTATGGAAGCGATATTTTGATATTATAAGTTTCTCCAACGCATCCATTTTGTCCTTCTTCATTTTTAGTGGTGTTAAACACGGTAAGATAGTTGTTGGAAGATAGATTTGTACCGGCAGAGTAAGCATAGGATTCGTGATCACCAAAACCGTAAGCCACAGCATTAAAGCCATCACCTGCAGTTAGTGTTATGCTTTCTTCGTTAACCGGAATCTGTGTATAGGAGTAAATAGCATTACCATTTAAAACTGTCCATGCGGTATTTGGTGCTATGCCATTATACCTAAATCCTGAGATACTAGCTGTTTTAATTAAAACATTTACATACTTTTCTGTAATATTCTGCAAATCAGAAGAAAAAACGGTAACACCCTTTATATTAAATTCAATCGGGTTTAATATCACCATTTCTGGATCACCAATAATAGCCCCTCCATTATCAGAGGAACAATCTTGTGTTAAGGAATACTGTGCTACACTAATTAATTTATCAGCCGCGATAAAAGTAGAGCTGGTTAATTGTTCACTTTCAATAGGTATACCTTTATTAATAATATATGTAGTGCCATTATAAGTTACACTTGTATTATCTTCTTGTGCAAGAATCCGTAAGATATATTTTCTATTGATAAATGGCACAACCCCATAATTTTTGCCCCAGCTGTTTGTGGGGTAAAGCTGCTGAAACAATGGGTCTTGCGAAGAATTACAAACAATTGCGAGTACTGAAGAACCGGAAAACGCCGCAAAACGCTTACAAGAAGATGTCGCCGGATCTGTTTCTACATAAGTACCGGTAAGATCTTGCGTTCCAGATGCTAAATATTCATAAACATCACCAGCTTTGTTTAAGGTTATTGAGATTTTATTGCCATTTTTTTCATGCAAAATAATATCAGTATTATCTTCTACAGCTACCAATGTTAAAAAATTATTACCACCATTACTCTGCCAAAAATTCATGGAATAATACGTCTGACCCAAAGTTTCAAATGGTAAGATCAGGGAAGCAGCAGATCTTGCTGCACCATATATATGGGTATAAACAGATACTTTTGGCTGACCGTCGGTAACTTTAACATGTATTCCCTTATTTGTTAAAACCCGGTTGGCCTCTAATACCCCATCAATATAAGCATCGGCTCTTGGAACATCAAACCTAACGGCTGTATTGGCTGGAATAGTTTTTGTAACAGGAGCAGCATTACCGCAAGTTACGGTAACTTCAGAATTAGATTTTGATGTTACAAAAATAGCAATATTACCATATGGAATTACCCCATTAACAGCTCTTGATGGTACATGGGTTGGAAAAACCGTCCAAAAATCAGTTCCTTCGTTAGAAATGTTTTGTCCAAATGCTTTAGCAAAAAACAAAGACGTTAACAAAACCAATAACCAATGCCTGCTCATTACCTATCAGTTTAGTTTGAAAACGTTACACATTTTTGCTTGATTAGATATGCAATATACTATTAATCAATCCACAAGAAAAAACAATTACCGGAATTTTAACAATTTTAGGTGGAAAAATCGCTCTTCGTGTAATAAATTTAAAGAGTAGTGTAAAAAAGTTTTACTTACAAATATAATCCATACAGAAAAATCGAACTGGAAATAATGAATACACTAGCAGGCAAAACAAAAAAGCCACCTATTAAAAGTGGCTATATGATGAATATTCAGTTATTACCTTGATCGGACTGATCGCCGCTACCGTACTTTGCGGAGAAGTCTTTAGCTTTCTCATCTGCAACACTATCGTCATGATTTTCAGGCTCCAGGTTTTCATCTAAGCGGTCGTTCCAATCATTTAATCCCTTTTCAGGGTGTTTTGCATTTTCTGCAGTAAAATCGGATTTTGATTTAGCCAGATCTTCTTTTTTATTTTCCATATTGGCGTTTATTTTAGTTATAACAGCGCCATTAACAGAAAGTTTTGTGTGTTGCAATTATTTTACCGGAGGTTCATCTTTGGCATCCTTAAATTCTTTCACACTTCTCCCTATCCCCTTCATTAATTCTGGCAATTTTTTACCACCAAAAATAAGCAGGATAACCACTCCTATTAAAATAATTTCTATTGCAGACATATCTTTATATTTCCACAATATACGTTAATTCTTCTGAAACGGTTTGGTTGATTGGTTCAATTAGCAATTGGTTT
The DNA here is from genome assembly GCF_049913135.1 of Pedobacter sp. R-06. NCBI lineage: Bacteria > Pseudomonadati > Bacteroidota > Sphingobacteriia > Sphingobacteriales > Sphingobacteriaceae > Pedobacter > Pedobacter sp. R-06. Next base: position 3,031,679 of record NZ_CP183977.1, read on the forward strand.
TATTCTCGTTATAGTAAGAAGCCCTTGAAACAAGTTACCATTGACAGACTTTCAATAAAAAGCATCGTCATCTCGACTGGAGCGCAGTCCCGAATTTTCGGGAGAGAGATCTATCTTGGCAGATTTAGCTTCGCTGAGCACTTCGTGGTTCTCAACGGCGTTGCACTCCGCTCGAAATGATGAAATCTTGAGGAATTATCTCTTTGAATTTCTATGTTATTTATATCGATTTTTTATACAAAAATCTATTCCTTAGGATGATGCAACAAATCATAATCCTCAATTTCTGTATTTCGATCGTAAATTAGTTCATTAATTGATAACCATTGGTTTTTGATTCAGGAGTACGAAAATAAGAAGATAATCGACGCAAAACATCAACCCCTAAACACTTAAACCAACAAAGCATTTAAAGTCCTTGTTTTGATTTTAGGCACCGCTCCATGGCGCATAAATTCGGCGAAACCTTTTAATTGTTTGATCGATTTAATGGCTTGATATCCTTCATAAGAAGTTCTGATTTTGTTTAGCAGCATGGTATCTGTTTTAAACATATCGCTTTCAATCAATATTCCTTTATTCAGAAATTTTTTAATCAGCTCGGCCATTTTGCCGTTGGCGTAAAGGTGAAGCGGCAGTTTAAACACTTCATTATTCAGTTTTTCAAAAGCTTCATTAATCCAGGCTACTTCCGCTTCTGCATTCACTGCTATCTTTCCATCTTTCAAAACAATGGAAGTCAAAAATTCGCGGGCGCGCTGACGCGAAATTACCCCCCCATGAATACCATCACGCAAAGTATAATCTAAACGATCGGCACAGAGCGCTGGCAATGGCTGTTCTAAAATTTCAAAGGTACCATACAATATCTGGTTAACATTATATCCATAATTTAACAGCACATCAGGCACTTCCGATCTGCATAAAACTTCGGCAAAAACCTTTTCATGATAATCTTCATCCGTATTGTCGAAAACATAATCGCCCACATGAGAAAAAGCGGTATGCGAAATATCGTGCAGCAATCCGGCAATTTGCTCCAATTCTGAACCACCAAGCATCCTGATCAGCATAGTAACACCTATGGCATGCTCCAAACGCGAGTGGCAAATATCTGGATTGACTAAAAATATAGCACCACTTTGATGAACCCCACTTAACCTTTTTAAAGCATCAGTATCTAACAGATCAGAAAATACCATTGGCAGTTCCATTTTGCCATATAAAAAATCATTTACCTGGATCATGTTGCTTTATTTAGTTAAAAGGAATAATCAGACACAAAAATACTAATTATTTTAGTCTAAAGGTAAAAAATTATCAACATTAAAATTTCTAAAAACTAAAATAATTAGTCGAAAATTAACTTTCAAATATTCTGAAAGCTATTATTACAATTTTATGATCAACAAAAAACCAGCAGCAAAAACAAGCGCATAAATTAAACGTTATACTTGTAAAAACAGGTATATGGCAACTGCTCAGCAAATTAGAAAAGCATATTTAGATTATGTTTTAACAAACAATGAAAAACCAAAATCGGTTTATGTTTTTGTGAAAAAGCTTAAAATTTCCGAGGCCGATTTTTATCAGTTTTTCTCATCTTTTGAAAGCATTGAAAAAACAATCTGGTTCGAACTTACTTTCGAAACCATTAACAAAATTAAAGAGCAGGAAGTTTGGCCCCAGTATACGGCCAGAGAAAAAATGCTTTCTTTCTTTTACAGTTACCTGGAAAACCTGAAGAACGAACGCAGTTTTGTGATTTACAGTTTAAAGAATCACCGTGGTAAATTTTCTACTCCAGATGTACTGGCTGGCGTAAAACCTATTTTCGAAAACTTTGCGCAAGAAATTATTGAAGAGGGTTTAGATAGTGGTGAACTTGCTGAACGCCGTTTTCTAAGCAAAAGATATAAGGACGCCTTATGGATCCAGTTTGCCTTTATTGTTAATTTCTGGATCAACGATGATAGTGAAGGTTTCGAAAAAAGCGATGAGGCCATCGAAAAAGGCATCAATGTAACTTTCGATCTTTTTCAGCATTCGCCAATTGATAATTTATTAGAATACGGAAAGTTTTTATCCAGGAATGGAAAGTTTGCAGAAAAGATGAGGTTTTAAATACCAGATGAAGACACAAAAAAGTATTCCAACCACAAAGGTAGAGCGTTCGGCAAAATTTGTTAAAACCGGTATTCAGATCGGGGGCAATTACATTAAACATTACTCCAAAAAACTGTTTAATCCAGAAATGGACCGCGAGCAGCTTAACGAGGATAATGCAACCGACATTTATAAATCATTGAGCGAATTAAAAGGAAGCGCCTTAAAAATTGCCCAGATGTTAAGTATGGATAAGAATATCCTGCCAAAATCTTACGTCGATAAGTTTACCCAATCGCAATATAATGCCCCACCCCTTTCGGGTCCGTTAATTGTCCGGACTTTCACCAAAAACTTCGGTAAAACGCCTGAAAATATTTTCGATAGTTTTAACCTAAGCTCCAGCAATGCAGCTTCTATCGGGCAGGTACACCAGGCAATGCTTAATGGCAAGAAGTTAGCCATTAAAATTCAATATCCAGGTGTGGGCGATAGTATTTCTTCTGATTTAAAACTGGTAAAACCTTTCGCCTTCCGTTTATTGGGCATGTCGGAAAAGGAACTGAATATCTATATTAAGGAAGTGGAAGAACGTTTGCTCGAAGAAACAGATTACGAACTGGAAGTTAAACGTTCTATCGAATTTTCAGAAGCCTGCAAAAATCTCGATCATGTGGTCTTTCCGAAATATTACCCCGCATTATCCGGAAAACGGATCATTACCATGGACTGGATTGATGGTTTGCATTTAAAAGAATTTTTACAAACGGATCCTTCTCAGGAGCTACGCAATAAAATCGGACAGGCGCTGTGGGATTTCTATAATTTTCAACAACATGAACTCAGGGCTGTACACGCAGATCCGCATCCCGGAAATTTTATGATTACACCAAATGAAAACCTTGGAGTAATTGATTTTGGATGCATAAAAGAAATGCCAGATGATTTCTATTACCCGTTTTTCGCCTTAATTTCTACTGATGTAATTCATGATAAAAATAAAACGATAGATGCATTTAGAAAACTGGATATGATCCATGCCGACGATTCTCCTGAGCAGATTGAGTTTTACTATAAATCGTATAGGGAGATGATCAGTCTGTTCGCCAAACCCTATACCAGTGAATCATTCGACTTTAGCAAACCAGATTTTTTTGAGCAATTGTATATGTATGGCGAGAAAATCTCAAAAATGCCTGAATTTAAACAGGCACGTGGCGTGAAACATTTTATTTATGTTAACCGGACTAATTTTGGACTGTATACGATTTTACATGAATTAAAAGCAACGGTTAAAACAGATACGTTTAAGCCTCACATTAGGTAGAGAGTCGTCATTTTGAGCGCAGTCGAGAAATCTATAGGTTAAAACCATAAATAATGCAACTTATAGATTTCGCTCCCGAAGGTCGTCATTTCGATAAAATCTAGCTGTTTTTCTTTACCACTTCAACCATGTGATCGATATCAAACGGTTTTTCGATATAATCATCAGCTTTGCATTCTTCAGCCTGTTGTGGTAAGTTATTTGATGTTGAAGTTAACACGGCCGATACATCTTCTGTTTCAGGGTCAGATTTAAGTTCTTTAATCACCTGTGATCCACTCTTTTTACCCTTAATGTGATCATCAACAATCACCACATCGGGTTCAATTTGGTCTATTTTATCTATAGGCTCGGTTGTTAATGATGCCGTAACATCAAATCCCTCCTCTTCCAATACATGGTCCATTATATCAAGGATATCTTTATTATCCTGAACAAGCACAACCTTTTTCTTCATAAATAAACAGACTAAAATTCTCATTAAATATAAAGAAAAAGACTAGATCAATAAAAGATCTTAAAATATTTTACAAATGCTTGGTAAAAGTTTCAGGTTTTCGTCTTGAATTAATGCCTGTTCGTCGAGTATTACCTATCGATTGTATAAAAATGCAACATTGCCTGCAACGTTTTTCATTTCACTGCGTCTTATCTACAAAACCACAATATAAAGACTTAAACATTTAAATAACAATTAATTAACATTTAATTATTAAATAAAAATATTATGAAAACCTCAATCAAAACCCTAATCGCCACTTCATTAACAGCAATCGTTTTATCATCAGCTGTATTTACTACAAATGTTTCTGCAGCAGAAAAAGAGCCAGATGCAATTTTAAAAATATCGGCTTTTAAAAGAATTTCTGTAAAAGGAAATGTAGAAGTAACCATTATCCAGCGGAGTAACCCAGGCATTTCTTATACTGATGATAATACAGGAACAGCAAAAGTGATGCAGGATGGTGACAATTTAAAAATCACTTCAATTAGTACCGACAAAGCAAAACTAACTGTTTATGTAAACGATTTTTACAGAATTGAAGCATCGGAAAATGCAGTTGTTAAAACTGAAGGAAAACTAAGAACAAAATATCTTCAGATCTTTTTAAAAGGAAATGCACATGCCGAAATCAATACCAGTTCAGAAGGTTTATATACCGTAATTGCTGATCAGGCAGACTTAAAATTAAGCGGTTCTACTGATCAACATACTTTAGTAATGGGTAAATCTCAAAAATTAACCATCGATAAATTTGCTGCTTTAAAAACCAACATCAGCTCTGTAGAAATTTTTGCAATTGAAAAAGAAATTGCTGCAATCAAATAATTATAAAACACACAAATGAAACAAGGCTTTCTGATCTGATCAGAAAGCCTTTTGTTTTTGAACATGATATAGTATAAACTTCTTCAGTTTAATTTCAATCTTTGAAAAGGCAACGAAGAATCTTCATTAAAAATCCCCTGGTATCAAACCAGAGGATTTAACTTGTAGCGTCACCCTTAATCCATTTCAGGGTTTTCACTAACGATGACAACTATTAGTGCTGTAGCACTTTCGCGATTTCCTTCTCAATGGATTTGATCTCTTTAGGTTTAAGTTTTTTAGCAGCATCTGTTTTGCCTGCTACTTTACTTTCCTGATATTTTACCCCTACCCTTAAAGCTTTTAAACCAGAAACACCTTGAAGTTCATCTAGTTCAAGCTGCTCTAAATCATCATTTAAATATCCTTGAACCTGCATATATTTAATGTACTCCATATATTCTTTGGCTTCTTCAGGATTGAAATAAACCATTGCAATTTTATGGGGCTGCGTTAAACGTTCGGTTGTACCTTTAACTAATACTTTATCAATACGTTTTTTAACTACTTCGTAACGGATATTATAAGCACCTTCTACATCAAAACGGCGTTCGTCGTTCCTAAAGCTAATATCAATTGCATTAGAGTGAATAAAGATCAGCTGTGTGGTTTCTAATGCACGGGGCATTTCTCCAATTAATCCTTTCGATAAACGCGCAATATCGACCATTGAGGTTAATTGCCATAAACGGATATTTTTAAGGTACAACAAATCAAATGGCCGATCTGGTGCAATTTCCTGTCCGATGTAAATATCGTACTCCACTCCATCAGTTCTAAATTTGGCAAAATAACAAGGGTATGAAGCCTGTAAATTAGCCTGCGATTTCTCCAGATACTGACTCACTTCGGTATTGATCAGCTGCATCGAAACTTCCAGCTGCCTGCGATTTGCAAATGCAGCACCGGTTTCTGGAACAATAACTTCAAAATAACGATCTACAAACTCAGCTGTTATCGGGTAGTTCCCTTTTATAATTGATAAGAAAGGGTAAACTTCCATTTCTAAAAACTCATTCAGTTTATTCTCTTCATTTGATGAAGCAAAATCGCCGATGCGTTTAATCCAGTCTTTACAATTGAATAATAGTTTATCGGTAAGTTCTAAAGAGACATGCTTACGGATGGCTTTTAAAGTGTCAATTAAACTGTTTAACTGTACTTCCATATCATCTTTTAAAGCTTTATTACGCTCTATGGTAGAATTCCGGATATCAATTGCCCCAAATAGCGGATACATATGTTTAAAGGTAATCGTTTCGATTTCCTTTAATTTATGATAACTGTTATTTTGCTGAAGAAAGTGCCAAACAGCCTCGTTAAACTTCCATTGTACCGACGGTTGTAGAGCAGTAAACTTATCCATCAGCACTTCGTCCATTTTAGCATCAAATTCTTCGATACTGTATTGGAAGAGCTGACCGATTAAAGGCATCGCCGGACGTAACCTCGATAATAGTTTATCATCAACCAATACTTCCTCACTCGAATAAACTTCTAAAACGCCAGCCAACTGGGTATTGTAATACACAGGTAATACCGAATAAGAACAAACACCGGCAGCTTTTAAAACCCTTAAAAAAGGATCTTTATCGATCTGATCGTCATTGATTGAGCTTACAAAAATTGACCTTGGGTTTTCTTTATATTTATCAACCAACGAATAAAAAACCTCTTCTTCAAGATTGGATGATTTTGCCGAATTAATCAGCATACTTTGCGAAAACTCCTGGTTATCGAAAACGAGCTTATTGTTAACGGTTAAAAAAGGCATTAAGCCAAATTCGAGTTTTCCGTTTCCGCTAAGTGTTTTTAAAGCGTGGATTACATGCGTATAGGCTTCGGTTTGATAATTGTGATTAACCAATGCATCCCTGATACCATCAATAGCATGTTGCAAAGTCACATCTGTTATGGAGATAATGCTGAATCCTTCAAAGTGAAAATTTTGTAAAGGCAGGTGCTTTACCAGGTATTCCAGTTCGGTTTCGTCTTGAAAATGCTTGCCTAGTTCTTCAAAATTAAGCTCAGGCAAATCACCCTTATGCATAATATCAACAAACTTCGTATCCGTTTGGATATTGTAATATTGTGTCAGTTTTGTTTCCTGATTAATATGGGCATAAATGATCTCATTCTTCAGTACCGAGGTAAAATTATAAAAACGGCCTAAAATAACATTGTAGATAAACTTAAGTTGTTTTTTCTCAACAGGCTCGTTGTCTTTGGTTACCTTATTTTTAGGATCATGATCCTTAAAAAATTTATAGAATGCATTGGTGCTAAAGAAAATCTGATCTGGAATTGGGGTACTTAAAGCCCAAAATAAATCGTCTTCATTATCCATTAAAGGGGTTAGAATGGTAAAAATCAATTCTAAAGTATCTTTATATTGGGATAATTCTTCGGCACTGATGTTGCCAAGCAGCACATCGTCTTTTTCAATTTTTTGAAGTAAAAACCTGTAAAATTCAGATTTTACCGATTTTTCTGTTTTCAATCTGCCTTTTAAATACTCCACAAGGGGGCGGAAAGACAGAGATGATTCTACCTGGCAATGTATACATTCGTTTTTATGTATCTGTATTACATTGGTATTCATTGTATAAGTTTGCTATAGTGTAAAATTTATAGTTATCTATTTAATTACTAATTCATTGCAAAGATACATACTCATTAAAGCAATGTTCGTCTGCTGAACGTAATACTTGGATATTACATCTATTAATATGTTACACAAATTTAGTACCTAAAATTAAGCGATACATATGGATACCAGCCATCAGATGAGTGGCCCATTACAAAACGCACAACTGTAAGTGATGCCGGAGCGAAATAAACACCCCCTCCTACGCCGTGGTGCCATAATGTAGAAGTTTCGTCACGTTTCCAAACCCTGCCTACATCATAAAAACCCAATAAGCCAATTTGTCCGGGCAGAACGTAACTAACCAGATCGCCAAGTTTGGCCCTAAGCTCTAAGTTGTTATAAAAAGTATGTTCGCCGGCAAACCTAAACTGGCGGTACCCTAAAAGATTTCCTTGCCCGCCCAGATATAAGGCCTGATAAAAAGCTGGTTTACCAATGGTTACTCCTCCACCAAAACGATCGGCCAAAATGAAGTTTTTTCTGCCATCAAGGTTTTTGTACAAGGCTATACTTGCCGTAAACTGTCCATAAGAATTTGAGTATTTATTAACGCCTTTGTAACCCAAAAGTTTGAAGTCAACATAACTGCCCAATGTTGGTAACAAATCATTATCGCGGGTATTGTTGGTAAAATTTACAAATGCACCTGCAAACATTTTTTCGTTACGTACCGTTATCGAATCAGATGAATGTAAGAGTGATGGATTTTCAATAAAACGTCCATCGTTATCTTCCTGATTATATTTATAATATTGATATGACGGACCGACGCTAAAGGTAGATTTCGGACGGCGCCACCTGATTGAAGCATCAACCTGATAAAGGTTGAAACGTGCACGGTAATACCTAATGTTGTCTCCATCGTTGAAAGGCGTTTCGTTGCCCAAGCCAAAGAAATTCTGTGTGTTATTTGGCGCGAAAGCATCGGCCTTTAACACAAAATCGCCCTTACCTAAAGCTTTTAACCACTCGCCTTTATAATTAAACCTAAAAGCTTTCGTAGAGAATGAATGTAAGAAAGAAATGGTCTGCGAATTGCCATAAGGTTGTTTTCTGAAACCAGGATTGGTTTGTTTGTAGATCAAGCCTAATAAAAGGCCATCATCTTGATTGTAGCCTGCATTTAACAGCCACGAATTACGGCGGTACATATCTTTTGGTATGTAACTGAAGTTCGAGGTATCATTAGAAATAATTTTCCTGATTTTATTGGCATCCGCTCCATTGTAGGTTGCCTTATCGGTTCTACCATACAACTTTACAGATCCGTTGCTATTTGCAAAATCGTAAACTTTAGTACCCTTGCCACCGATAATCCGTAATTTAATACTCGAGTTTTTATTGTTCAGGATCAAGCTGTCGTTACCATTGTGCATGTACACCCTGATTTCTTTGGTTACTTTGGGATCGAATTTCCGATCGAAGAGTTCATCTTTGATATTACCCTCTTTAGAAATTTTATTGATTTTTACGCGTAACCCATCGTTTTCTGCATCTGTAATCTGAATCAGTTCATTTTTATTGGTCACCTCAATATCTACAACCCGGTTAAAGAAATGATAATACTGATTCATTAACTTTGGCAAAGTGGCTATCCTGTTACGCATCTGTGCCAAAAAGGCATCGTGATGTAATGAGTAACTTGGTTCAGGAAGTTTTTTTAGTGCTTTTTCGAAAACGGCATCGTTATAATTTGCGCAAAAATCTTTCACAATTTTATCAAACTCCTTTTCATCAATATTGGCGGTCCAACGGCTACTGATTTCTCTTCCTTCCCATAAAAACCAATTGATATCTTTTATACCACGCTCATAACCCTGCATCATGGGTAATAATGACGAAGATTGTGCGTAACGCTGTAAAAGGCCGTCAGATCTGAAAAATACCTGATCACGATCTCTTGGCACCGGCGAATAAAGCGAACCATCTTTAGTTTTGGTTTCTTTCCAACGCCATTGGTCTTCATGTCTGTCCCAATCGCCTAATAACACATCAAACGCCCTGGCTTTTACCCAGGCAGGCCCGTCTAATCTATTATCGTTATCATCAGTTAGTTTTTTATCCATTTTCGGAGAACTGTCTGATTCTCCTGTTGGTTCTCTTTCTTCGAACAAACACAAAGTATTGGCAAATGCCGATTCAAATTCGCCCAAGTTGTCATCAGGAGAAACCCAGCCAATAATCGGGTTGCTATGTGCGATCCCCCCGGCCTTAGCCAACTCAGGTACCACCAGTGCCGAAAACGGGTGTTGTGCCGACATGTTATCCTTTATAATATCTTTAGCAAAGGTTTCACGCAATGCTGCAGGCAAAAGTACTTCAGGGTATTTCTCCACGCTGCGCAATACATATTCTTTACCGTTTTTATCCTCTAAACGTAAAGAACGCGATTGATTGCCTCCACCGCGTTGTGTTGCTTTTAATCCACCCATCATTTGAGAAACACGTAACACAGGAACTTTTGTTCTTGCTGCATATTCTTTACGGTAATTTTCGCCAAAAATAGCACGGTGAAAACGGCCAACGCTGTCATATTCGGGTTTAACACGTACATAAATACTATCCGCGGTAATCGGTTTATCTCTGTTTCTTACTATTTGAGGGATGCTTTCGAACTTTTTAATGTAACTATAAACTCTTTTAACGCTCGTATCTGAATAAATATAATATTCGTAGCGCATATCGTTGTTTTTCAACTGATCGGCAACCACATAACCTTGCTGCATTTCGTGAAATAAAGATGTTTTTCCCTCTTTATTTGGCGATACTTTTGAACCAGATCCACTAATAATCTGCAGTTGTTTTCCTTTGATTAACTGCAGGCCGTGTTCATGCCCGGCAACATAAGTTACATTTGGATAATCGCCGAATACACCGGTTACTGATTTAATCATATCCTTATAGGCCGGATGGTTTAAATCTTCGGGGCTCAACAAGGTTGAACGCAATAACGGATAAACAGAACCTAAAACAGGCAAAGGGATATATAAATTTTTATCCAGCGATGTTAAAGGAAAAATATGGTTCCTTAAGTTGAAATAACCTCCATGTGGCCCGTAACTCTGAAATGGATGGTGCGAAGCCAATAGAATAACCTTGTCTTTGTTCTCTTCGAGTAACTGTTCCATTTTGACCAAAACCTCATCTTTTGTCCTGCATTCGCATTCGCCGTTAGGATTCGATTTATTGTATGGAAAAACCCACCATTCGCTATCGTAAGCAATGATGGTTAATTTATCCGTTAATTTAATCGCGACAGGATCAGGGCACCCGTTTTCTGGTATTAACCGCAGTAATGGATCGTTCTGTGCTTTAAGGAAATCATCTTGCGCTTTGATTTTGGCCAAACCTTTAGGGCCAGATTTATCCCAATCGTGGTTGCCGGGAACAAAATAAACCGCAGCCCCCATTTTACGCATAGGCTCAAACTGTGAGCGTAAGATCTTTTTGGTTTCCTCTTCTTCTACACTGCCTGGCAGGCCCATTCCGGTTGGATAAATATTATCACCAAGATATACAACCGTTGTTTTTTTAGGAAGTATTTGTTTGGCCGCGTTTTTTAAATCCTGCATCTGCGCTGGATTCATCTCGCCTGCATCGCCAAAAAGAATTACACGATATTTTACATCATCTTGCGCAAAGGCAATGAAGTTGATTAAAAATAAGATGGTAAAAAGGGTAAATCTTTTAATCATAGACTAAGCGTTTGTATAAAGGTAGTTATTTTAAAATTTATTTTATTTCTTGGAGAATTTTCCCATCGCGCCGTCATGCTGAATTTATTTCAGCATCTATAACAGGAAAGATCCTGAAACAAGTTCAGGATGACGACTGCCTAATGATACCAGAATTTACTTTTTCAATTTAAACATTAAAATGTTTCCTGCCGATAAAGTACCACCCTCGTTAGAAATATAAAGGTTGTTATCGCGATCAAATGCAATACCTTCTGGTTGGTTAAAAAAATCTCCTTTTAGAGGATAGGTCGCTTTTATTTTAAAGTTTGCATCGGTAACTACCAATAGTTTATTCACTGATGAAAGCACGTACCACTCGTTAGTTGATGGGTTTTTAGCCAAGGCAGAAGGGCGGAACTTAATTTTGGCATCGCCAGATAAGTCAGCTATTTCTTTATAAGACAAACCAAAGGTTCCAGTTGCGGTAAATTTACCATCAGCATATTTAAAGGCATAAATATCCGTCTGAGCGCTTTTATTTTTCTTAATTTCTTTAGTTAACACATATACCTGTCCTGTTTTTTCGTCAGCAGCCAATCCTTCATATTCGGCTTTGGGCACCAGGTCTTTGGTTTTAACCACATCTGCAACTTCTGGTTTATTGATCTCGCTAATAGGAAAGCTATGCAGTTCGCCATTACTTTTTAGCACAATTACAGTATTATTTAAGATAGCCAGATCTTCATAATCACCTTTGCCACCAAATTTGGTAAATTTCGATTCTTTATCGGTTAAACCAAGATGAAACAAATCGCCGTCTTCGTCCTGAATTGCAAATACTTCTTTAGGATCACCATTATGAAATACAATTCCAGAAATTTCGAATAAATTTTGCGGCATGTTATATTTTACAGGATTTGCTAAATCGTAAGGAAGGTTTGATTTTTCTGCTCCTCCTGTTGAAACGGTTTCTGTAGAATCACTTTTTTTATCATCACGATTACCATTTACGCACGAAATGCCCAAAAAGGCAACTGAAATTAGCAAGCTAGAGGCTAGGAAAGTTTTATTGTATTTCATAAGGTAAAATTTAACGTCCATGGTCTGTGTCCTCACAGACCATTAATAAGTTATCATGTGGTCTATGAGGACACAGGCCACGGGTATTTATTTATTTTTTAACAATGTATAGATATCATGTTGAGACTCTACAGGAGTCCCGCTGCTTTTAACAGGAATATTGTTCATGTTTTCATCTATACAAACCGCCTGTACGTTATCTTGTTTTTGGATTTCGATAATATCTATCATTTCTTGCTTAATCTGTTCGTTATAAATCGGGAAGCAAACTTCAATTCTTCGATAAATATTCCGGTTCATCCAATCGGCAGAACCGAGGTATACATCGGTTTTACCTAAATTATGAAAAATAAAAACACGGCCGTGTTCTAAATAACGATCAACAATACGGGTAACCTTAATATTTTCGCTCATTCCTTGCACTCCTGGAATTAAGCGGCAAATGCTCCTGACAATCATTTCGATCTTTACACCTGCCGATGATGCCTCGTAAAGTTTATTGATCAATACTTTTTCTTCAAGATTATTCATTTTAATGGTAATGCCCGATGGTTTACCTTGTTTGGCATGTTCAATTTCGCGATCTATCAAATCAAGAAAAACTTGTTGTAGATTAAACTGTGCTACCAATAAATGGTTGAATTTAATCAGATCGGAAGAGGTAGGCTTAATCCTTTTGGCCAGAAAAATAAAAAGCAGCTCCACTTCACGCAGCATTTCTTTATTGGCCGTCATTAAAATATGATCGGTATAAAAAGCGGCCGTACTTTCGTTAAAATTTCCGGTAGCAAACAAACCCGAATAACGCATGCGGTCACCCGTCTGGCGTTTTACCAAGGCTACTTTGGCATGAACTTTTAAAGCGGTTACACTGTAAATAATATCAACGCCAACCTCCTTCATTTTCTTGGCCCATTTGATGTTGTTGGCCTCATCAAAACGAGCTTTAAGCTCCACCAATACGGTTACTTTTTTACCATTTTTGGCAGCACTGATCAGGGCATTAACAATTTTAGAATCGCTGGCTACGCGATAAAGCGTAACATAGATTTCCCGTACATCTTCATCAATAGCCGCTTCATTAAAAAAGCGCAATACACTATCATAACTCTGGTAAGGCGTATGCACGATAATATCGTTTTTATAAATGGCCTCGGTTAAAGATCCATCTATGAGGTCGGTATTGCAGATTTTTGGCCAGTTTTGATTGGATAATTTTGGCGAATTAACCGGAAAACCCATAAAATCTTTCAGGTTATGGTACTGCCCGCCTTCCATCCTATTTGCCTTTTTAAGGTTGAAAAGCTTTTTGAGCAATTCGAAAACGTTGGCCGGTATGCCTGGTTGATGAAGAAAACGTGTAGCTAAACCAGAATCGCGTTTGAGCAACTGCTTCTCTAATTGTTCGGATAAACTGCCCGAATATTCGTCTTTCAGGTCAATTTCGGCATCCCTTGTAATTTTGAAACTATAACAACCTGTAATTTCCCCTTCTGGAAAAACACGGTCTAAATGAAAACGAACGATATCATCCAGAAAAACAATAAAGGTCTCATCGCCTGATTCTACTTTATAAAAACGGGGTAACTGGTTGGAGGGAATATTTAAAATAACAACTTCTGCATCTTCTTTCTTTTTTAATGTAATCAGAAAATACAGTTCATTATTTGAAGGAAAAAAGTTAGTATCAGCATCAATGTAAACAGGCTGCAAAAAAGCCATTACCTGACTCAAAAAATATCTGGTTATATTTTTCTGAATTTCTGCGGGGAATGGTTGCCCATAAATTAAGTTTATCTTATTCTCTTTCAGCAAGGGAATAAGATCTGATTTAAGTACCTTACCGTAACGCTGCTGCTGTTCTGAAATAAGCTGATTAGCCGTATTGAGCAAATTATCGTCAATCCGGATATCGTTATCTTCCTTATTGCTCAATTTCTCCAAAGCGAGTAACACCGGCATCCTTACACGATAAAACTCATCAAGGTTGGAAGAAAATATCGACAAAAACTTAATACGTTCTAAAAGTGGAACGGTACTTCGCTCGGCTTCCATTAAAATACGCTCGTTAAACTTTAACCAGCTTAAATCTCTATTAAAAAAAGAGGTTTCTACTATCTGTTCCATTAAAGTTTACCGTAAGCTGCGTAGGCAATTACAAATGCCAATACTGCTGCAATTAAACCAAACATGAAAATGTTGTAAGCCAGACGGATCAGTTTATACTTTCTGCCCAAAACTACGCCTTGCGAGTATACATCGGTGATTAAGGTGCCATATAAAAAGTCTTTATCGTTCATCACCTTAATCATACCATCGGTATAACTGGGTAAGCTCATTTTATAAAAGTTACCGAAAAACAATAGATTTACCTTTTTCTTATCCATATCTTCCTGTGTAAATTCTCCCTTGGGGATAGATGGGCGGGTTGATAAAATAGAAACTACCACACAGGTTAAACTCACTAATAACAAAATAAATGTGGGGATAATCAGGTTACCATGATCTTCCAATCGCCTTAACAACAAACTCACGATCAAAGAAAGCATGATGGAATTTACGGTGATCAGGATATGCGCTTTATTGTCGGCCATATCACTCAACCGTTGGTTGTTGGCAGAAGTAATCCTAAACATGGTTTCGATCCCTTTATCTGGCCTGTCGTCTTTATCCTTTTTCTTTTTGTCCTGTATCACATTAGGTACGAAGTTTTTAGCTTCATCCAGCTCGGTACTGATTTCCTCCTGCGATGTTAATTTACTTTTCAGTTTATTGATATTTTTTTGCTTCTGATCGCTTAGCAGTAAATTGGCATAATCTGTATGGTAATGATGAGATTCCATAAACTGGATATCTTTTTTACGCCAATCTAATTTACTGATATCTTTTTTATAGATGAGCTCATTCTCTTTATGCATTAATTTACCTTTTGCGCGAAAATCGGCCAGGCCTAAATGGAACAGATCCGCATCGCAAAGGATTTTATCGATTTCATTTTTAGGCTTCTGGGGAATTTTGGTGGCCAATATTGCACTTTTAACATGGTCACGGATTTCCTGATTGACCTTATGTTTTGCTAAAAAATCATCAGCTAGTTCTGCTCCTTTTGCTTCGTGGTTTAGTGCGTCTTCAAAATAGCCTGTATCGTGAAACCAGGCCGCAACGGTTACGGAGAAAAAATCCTGTTCATTAA
The DNA here is from genome assembly GCF_049913135.1 of Pedobacter sp. R-06. Classification (NCBI taxonomy): domain Bacteria; kingdom Pseudomonadati; phylum Bacteroidota; class Sphingobacteriia; order Sphingobacteriales; family Sphingobacteriaceae; genus Pedobacter; species Pedobacter sp. R-06. Next base: position 3,047,081 of record NZ_CP183977.1, read on the forward strand.
GCTGGTAATGATTGGCAATTTGTTGTGCAGCATTTACCACTTCTTGCGTATGTTCCAGGTTATGATAAACCAGGCGTGGGTCGTTATGGGTATGGAAGTAATCGCCAACGTGCTTTTCTACATCTTCCTGCAATTGTTTATAGTTCATGAGTGTATCCGGGGTTGCGGTAATTTAAAATGACGATGGAAATGCATTTCTTGAAAATGTTTAAAGCTGAAAACTATATTATTTTTTTATGATTATAAAATTACGCTAATTTTTTAAAAACAACGCTGATCTCCCTTAACAATAATAATGCCCCGTTTATTTTACAATTAGATTTAGAAATATGAGGCTTTAGTACTATAATCTCATACAATCTGGTTTATTCTTGTTAAAAAAAGATAATAATCCGATACAAATAGCACATTCATTAACTTCAGAAAATTCTAATTTGCACCATTTAGCTTATGATTGATAACAACAGTATTTTGAGTTGACATTAATAACCTAAACTTGAATAATAGCTAATTAGGTATCTAAGAATGTTAGTGCATTTTAACACTTACGAGTTGATTGCTTTATTCTAAAAACCAATTAAAACCGATTTATAATTTTTATAAAACCAAATATAAAAGATCACAGAATACTATAAAACAAAATTTTACGTACTCAAACATTTGTGCAGCTTTTTGTACCGGTACTTATTTTTATTGCAAATGTTCTGGGATAATTTTACGATTAGAACCCGATAAGAATTTTACAGATCGATAATCCTAAATCAGTATAAAACTAATTAGATGTTCAATTCAAGGTGCAGAAAAATCACCTAAACTTTTTACCGGAATAAATAATGAGAAGAAAAAACACACTTTTTTTTTTACTGTCCATGACAATAGGTTTAAACAGCTTTGCGCAAAAAACGATAGAAATTACTACAAAAAGTAATGTACTGATCTTAGAAACAGATCGTGACAACACTTTATTATCGACTTACCTTGGCAAAAAACTAGACAATGCGAGCGAATACCCAAGCATACAAGCATTAGATAAATACAAACCTGGCTCTGATGACCTTTTAAATAAACGTGAAGCTTATATTGCCTCTGGCTCGCTTAATTTATTAGAGCCTGCATTGACTGTAACCCATGCCGATGGGAACAAATCTACCGTTTTAACATTTTCGGATGTAAAAACCGAACAGCTAGATCAGAACAGAAAATTAACCAGTATAATGCTCAAAGACTTAAAATACAATTTTCAGGTTACCTTGAAATACCTGGCCTATTTTAATGAAAATGTAATTGAGCAATGGGCCGAGATTGAACATAAAGAGAAAGGTGCAGTCGTGCTCAACAAATATGCCTCGGCAAATCTTACCCTGAGTGGAAAAAAATTCTTCCTTAAAAACCAGTATAGCGGGGCCACACGCGAAATGCGATCGGAAGAGCAACAATTGTTGCATGGGATAAAAACCATCGATTCGAAACTAGGAACCAGAACAAACCTGCTTCATTCTTCTTCGTTTATGGTTTCGATAGACCAGCCTGCCACTGAGGATATGGGCGAGGTAATTGCCGGATCGTTAGCATGGACAGGAAACTTTAAATTAGATTTCGAAACTTTCGACGAATACTACCTCCGGGTAACTGCTGGTATTAATAATTTTTCGTCGAATTATACTTTAAAGGCTGGCGAAAATTTCGTTACCCCCCGCTTTATTTATACTTATTCATCGGCAGGAAAAGGTTTAGCCAGCAGAAATTTACATGATTGGGCCAGAAACTATCAAATATTAGACGGGAAAGGCCAAAGATCTACCATACTAAACAACTGGGAAACCACTTATTTCGATTTTAATGATGAAAAATTAAACGAATTAACAAAGGATACCAAAAAATTAGGTGTTGATGTTTTTTTATTGGATGATGGCTGGTTCGGTAACAAATACCCACGTAATGGATCTACTGGTGGCCTGGGAGATTGGCAGTATAACAAACAAAAATTAAAAAATGGCATCAGTACTTTGGGTAAAGAAGCCACAGCAAGCGGTGTAAAATTTGGTATCTGGATAGAACCTGAAATGGTTAATCCTAAAAGCGAACTTTATGAGAATCATCCCGATTGGATTATCAGACAGCCTGAAAGAAAAGAATATTACATGCGCAACCAGTTGGTGTTGGATTTAACCAACCCTAAGGTTCAGGATTTTATTTACAAAACCGTAGATGATATTTTTAAGGAAGTACCAGAAGTTGCTTTCATTAAATGGGATTGTAACTCCTTAATATACAACGCCAACTCTCCTACTTTAAAAAACCAGGATCATTTTTATCTTGAATATATCAGGGGACTGAATAGCGTATTAGAACGGATTAGAAAAAAATATCCTAAAACACCAATGATGCTGTGTGCCGGAGGTGGTTCGAGAGTAGATTATGCCGCATTGCAACATTTCACTGAATTTTGGCCCAGCGATAATACCAATCCATACGACCGCATCTTTATTCAATGGGAATATTCATATTATTTTCCTTCAATTGCGGTAGATAACCACATTACCGATATGGGTAAACAACCTATTAAATTTAAAACAGATGTGGCCATGATGGGGAAACTCGGTTATGATGTACGTGTAAATGAGCTCAGTAAAAATGATTTGCTTTTTAGTCAGAATGCCGTAAAAACCTATAACAGCTTTAAAGATATTATCTGGCATGGCCAGCAATACCGTTTGCAGGATCCTTACGAAAATAAAATAGCTTCAATTGCCTACGTAAATGAAGCAAAAGACCAGGCTATTGTTTTTAACTATTATGTAGCTACCCTTTTTACTAATGGTGTGATATTACCAATTAAACTAAAAGGATTAGACTCAGCCAAAAAGTATAAAATAGAAGAAATTAACCTGTATCCTGGCACTAAATCGCCAATTGACAGTACTAAAGTTTATTCTGGCGACTTTTTAATGAAAATAGGCCTTAATCCGGAAGCCAATGCTTACAGAACCAGTGTGATTTTAAAGGTACAGGCGATATAGACTGTTTAAAAGAAAGATAGCTTCATAATGTTAAAAATAAAAAAAGACCGGTGGTCTGGGCGGCTGAACATCTTTTGTACCATTAAGGAATCGGTATCCTATTCGTTTATAACTGTATACGAACCTGTATTATTTGGCTAAATGTTTTAAACCTTTTCAGGTTTGCTTAGTCTGTAAGCCTGTTGGGAAGGTGAATGCTCAAAAATTTTGATCGATTATATTTTCCTGTAAGCAGTATCCTATATTATTCGACAGAAAAAAAAGGATATTCTAAAAAATTAGAATATCCTTTCTGTTAACATTCAATGCTTTCGTTTCCTGTTGATCTGGTGAAAAGGATGCAGATTTAGGTTAGGACTATTATTTTTCTGACGGATTATTTCACTGCATAATCAAAGGCCTTAAACTTTTGAAAAACATTTGCTGCACAACCTAATAAGCCAGCCTTGTTGCCGAGCTTGGCCGCAACTACCAATTCATTACCTGGTGCAATAGGTACGGCTAAAGTTTTTATTCTTCTTTCTATCTCACGGACATAGAAGGCGCCAGACTCGCTTATGCCTCCACCAATTACAATTTTTTGCGGACTAAATATATTTATAAAACTAATAATGCCAGTAGCCAGGTAATCGAAATGCGATTCCATAGCTTCAACTGCATATTCTTCCCTGGCCAGGTATTTTTCGACCATATATTTACCATCAATCTCTTCTGGCGAATTTGGGTGGATAGACTGGTAATGGTTAAGCAGGGCAGATACTGACGCATAAGCTTCTAAACAACCACGACCTCCGCAGGCACAGGCAACTCCACGGTGTTGTACAACAATGTGCCCTAACTCTGTACCTCTATTTCTAAATCCTCCGTAAAGTTTGTTATCAATCATCACAGCACCACCTATTCCCGTACCTACGGTAAGGAAAACCACATCACTACAATCTTTGGCCGCCCCATAAGTCATTTCTCCAAGTCCCATTAAATTGGCATCATTATCCATTACAATGTTATAACGCGTTACTTCCTGCAGGATTTCACCTAAAGCCAATTGTTTAAAGCCGGGTAAATTATCAGCACCGGCAATAATCTTATTGTTGTAAATAATTCCCGGAAAACCAATGCCCACCCCAAGAATGGGGTTTTTAATTTTTTTAGCACAGGTATTGATTGCTTCTACAATGAGCGCAATAATTGCACCTTGTGTTTTCGCATTTTTTAGCGATACAATAATGGAATATAAAATTTCGCCATTTTGCTTTACTACTCCACATTTGAGTGAAGAACCACCTACATCAATTCCGATAGCATACGATTTTTCCATGTTGAAATTATTTAAAGTAATCATATAGCGGACCTAGTTTAAATCTCATTTGCATTGCTTTATTGGACATGTTTTTTCAATATCTTATTATTCGAGTCTAATATAGGCTAAAAATAGAATTCGATAAGCCTCTAATCGCTAAATTTCAATTCAAAACCTTTCAATATTGCTTAATTAACAGTAGTAATTTTCAGGCAACGCAACCATAAAATCATGTGTTTGATTTACCTAGGCAAAAAGATATACGATTATTAAAAAAAATGTTAATCAACACAATGTCTATTAGTCTATTTAAAATCAGGGTAGTTATTAATGTCGTTTAAAGAACATGCATCATGTTCACCTAATTAGCTTTACAGGCTGTTTAAAAAGCAGTCATTTTTACAAAGGCTACAAATATCTTTTTCTCCAAACCTGCATCATATATACATTTATTTCCCATTGATCGGCAACTGGAAGGTTGGTAAACGGAATGGTTGGCATATAACTGGGTGGCCCAAATTCAGTTAACATGGTTAGGATTTTACCTTGTTGTTTCTTTAGGGCAACAACTTTGTCCCACCAGGCAAAATGTGCTTCAACAGCCTGCTTCCATTCCGGAGCTCTTGGATCACTTACTTGTGGTCCTTCTGCATGGCCAACCCTGGAATGAATATGATCGGTACGTGAAATAGCAAGTGCAACAGTTTCTGATTGATCTTCGAGTAAACTTTCGCTCACATTGCACCAATGAGAAATATCGAGGGTTAGCCTTAAATCAGGATTTTTATCTAAATATTGTAATGATACCGGAGCTGAATAAAGCATACGCGACCGATGGGTTTCATGATAAATTGGAACTCCTGTTTCTTTGGCATACTGAACAGTAAAATCAATGAATTTTTTGTTGTCCTGGTATTGGAAAAAATCCTTTCCGGAGTGCACATTTATATACAACGGTTTTTGGTACCGATGTTCAACAGCTTCTTTAAGTACTTTTTTAAAAGTTGCAAAGTGCGGTACCGGAAGGGCTTCATCTCCACGGCAAAGGAAACCGACTTCTAATTGATATTTTTTTAACGCTTTAAATAATTCCTCTGCAATTTCTGCCGACCAAAGAATTTCTATTCCATCATAACCTGAATCTTTTGCTTTTTTGCAAAAATCGGTTACCGAGCCATTAAAGCCCCAATAGGGCGCCATGATTTTTAAGGCGAAGCCATTTGTCCATTTTTCAGATCTGGAAGAAGGTGTGCTAAATGTTTCCATTGGTGTTAAAAATAAAGCAGATGTGAGGGCCATGCTCCCACCAATAAAATCGCGTCGGTTATATTTCATATGATATACATTACAGATTCAAGTTACACATTTTTAGTTTTTAAAGAATTTAGTCCATATCAAAAGATGGCTTCCTGTATAAATTAATGGAATAAAAATCCGAAATACTGTTAGAAGCACAAAAAAGCCCTTCAGAATATGCTGAAGGGCTGCCTTAACAATTGGATGTTTTCCAATGATTCTGGCTTAGCTCGCTTAATTACGAACTTAAAAACCTCTATTACCGAATCTGATAAACTACTTGATGCGCTTCCCATTGTGCAGGCACTTCGAGTTTACGCGTTAATTTATCAAGTATTCCTGCAGGTACAATAGCAGATCTATTCTTATTTTGAAGATGCAAGTGTTGGTAAGGCACTTCAATATAGACAATACTTACTTTTGCCTTGTAAATACTAAACAAATCAATTAATTGCATGCGCATCTGGCTCGTCGTATTGGTAGCATTCCAAACAAAAGATTGCTGTTTCCGCAGATAAACTCTGGCATACTCTTTTGCTTCTTGTATTACCCTCCCGTTACCTGCTTTATCCGTTGGGGATATTCCCTTTTCCTTACGGATACCGTCTAAAGAGATAATAGGCCAATCTGAGTAATGTGCTTTAATATAGGTATCTTTTCCAGCACCGGGCAAACCACTCATCAAAATAACTTCTGTTACTGGCCCATCAAATGGGATGTAATCTAAATAAACATCTTCATGTTGCATAAAATACATTTTCGCAGCATCTGATTTAAACCTATACGGATTTTCCCAGCATTCATTTTCCTTACAAAATTCTTCGAAACAAGCTATTCGATATAACATCTCTTCCTGATCATCACAAATACGTCCAAGCATATCTGCTTTTGCTAATAAACATAACCATTGCAGATTAACTTCCATACTTGCTTTAACTATGACTTTCACAGGATCATTTTTTTCAAATAACCAAATCGGCAAACCATGATGCCTTACCAACCCTACAATTTGTTCACGAATGGTAAAAGGTGTTGGTTCATCCTGATATAGTAATTGTCTTGCAAATTGAGCCCCTTTACGCGCATGTCCATTTGAGGTAATGCTTCCGTCTGCTTCAAAAACAGTAGTACTGTATTTTTCAACATCATGCAATAAAGCAGCTGCCCATAAAACTTCCTGATCTTGCTTAGATAAATCTTTAAAAGCAAGTTCACTTTGTAAAGCTGTTAATACCATTTGCGTATGTATGGCCACATTACCTTCTGCATGATAGCGAGAGTCTTGCTGAACACCTGCCATTCGCTTTACCCAGTCAAAGCGAATTTCAAGATCTGCCCATTGCTTATTTTCACTTAACGTCCACATGCTTACCTCCTTCATTTATCAGTGATGCGCGTTTCCAGCTTCTGGTCCAATGCTCATCAGTTTTAACATGCCCCTTGCGCACGTATTTGAAAACATTTTGGGCAAAATTATTAACGGTATACTCATCAGCATTCCTGCTAACAATTCCCTCCATAGTGACCTGGGTTTTATCGTAAACATCATAGGTATCAAATTTCCCTGGATTCTTTACCAACTCAAGTATTTCTTTTTCGAATTGCCGTTGATTTTCTGGTTTTTGTTCTATTTTAATTATAGGAACAGTTGGCAGATCTAACATATTTGCATAAAACTGCGTTTCTTCCCAGCTTAACCAATGGTCGCATTCGCGAACACCAAATACATAAAAATGATGTTCGAGCTTACGGTATTCAATAGAATGGATTGCATATAAGTTTTCTACGAAGATTTCTAAATCTCCTAAATCATGTTTTACAAGTTGCCAAAAACGCCTAAGACTTTCTGTCCATGGTGATGTTGTTGGAGCCGCATGCGAGCGGGCAAACACGCCGTATTTAGATAGGCAATTATTCTCGCCGTCGAGTTTTTCGGTGTGTATAAGTGTAGGGATTTTCTGTAAATATTCCCAATAATCGTGCTGTATCCTGTCATCGCTAGTTGTTCCCGGCGAAAACGGATAGTGATAAGTACGACCATATTTTTTTGAAATAGCCATATTGTAATAAGTAAAGTAAAAAATAAATAGTAATTACTCCCTCCCCGAGCGGGAAAGGTCATTCAACATTTATATGCAAATGATATTACATGACACAAGACTTAAATAGTTCGTTTAGCAACAAAAGTAATGAAACTAATTTAGTTTCTTCAATTAACAAAATGTTATTTAAGAAGTTAACAACATAAATCCATTTTTCTTAGAGAAAAATGGATTTATGTTGTTCCGGTATTTAAACTTATTCGTTAGAAGAATAAAGGAATTAGCAGTGCTTTAAAACAATTTAAATCCTACAGATAGATTAAACAAACCGCTTTTCTCACCTAGTCCCTTATTAATTTTTGTAAGGCCCCTGCTGTATCTGGCATCGATACTGATGTTGCCAATATCTACGCCAGCATTAATCACTCCACCGAAATTAAGCTTTTTATAATCAAAGCCAACCGGCCCTTTTGCTTCGTTAAGGGTGTAATTAACATCGGGACCTGCAGAAACTCTTAAATTTAAAGCCTCAGTATCGATAAGCTTATATCCAACCATAAGTGGTAAATTAAGTTGGTTAAATTTTGGTGTATAAGTGTTTGCTGCATAGACATATGAACTCTTAAAGCTAACATAATTCAATTCTGGCTGAAAATATAGCGATTTACCAACCCGCGCAAATACCCCCAAATTATAACCTACCTTTCCTTTTTTATCTGTTATGGCCTTTAAACTTGTTGGCAATGTTCCGTAGTTCGCACCAGCTTTTACACCAAATACCAGGTCAGAATCTTGTGCTTTTGCCACTCCTGCTGTAATAACCATAACAGCAACTAATAAATAAAACTTGTTCATTTTCATACTTTTTTGTTTTTAAATAATTGAATATTTATTGTGTTTTGAAAGTATGACAACAACATTTGGATTTACCCCTACGCCATAAAAAAATATGAATTGATTTAGGAAGGTTATATCCCTTAAACTGCATATTGCTCAGAACAAACAGGTTGTTGTAAGCCCCGGAAAAGCCATTATTAGGTAAATAGACTCTTATTGTTGATTATGTTTTTATTGTTATCTCCGTTATATCTCGCTAATTGATGATTTAAGCCCTCGCATATTTTCGTTTGTATTCCATAGGCGATAGCCCCGTAATGCGTTTAAAGATTTTCCTGAATGCTTTCAAATCGTTGTAACCGGTATCCTCCATAATAAATGGCAGATCTTTATGGTTCATTTCGATGGCTTTTTTTGCTGATTCTATCCTCACTCTTTGTAGATATTCGAAAGGTGTATTATTGGTGGCCGCCTTAAACCGACGGATAAAATTACGCTTACCCATATTAACCAGACTTGATACCTCATCCATTGCGATTTCGTTCTGGTAATTTTCTTCAATGTACTGCTGGGCCTTTAAAATATCTTTATCATCGTGCTGATGCTGGCCAGTAAATACCTTAAAATGCGCCTGGCTGGTTCTGTCCATTTCAATGGCAAACATTTTACTGATCCACAGGGCAGCTTCGCGACCGCAAAATTTCTCAATCAGGTAGAGGATCAATTTAAGAGAAGAGAATGCTCCACCACTGGTATAAACCCCGTCCTGATCGGTGGTTACCAAATCGCTTTTCATTCTGATTTTGGGATAACGTTTCTGCATATCTGTTGCTACAGCCCAGTGCGAGGTTACTTCTTTACCGTCAAGCAAACCCGCTTCGGCCAAAAAGTAGCTACCTACGCACAAACTGGCCACTTCGGTCTGGTTGGCGTACATTTCTTTGATCCAATTAACAGCCGCTTGGTTTCGACCTAACACGCCCTCGTTACTTACGCTGAATGAGGGAATAATAATCAGATCAGCTTGCCGTATATCCCCATAATTTAACTGCTCGATATTGACGTTGTTAAAATGAAAAGGAATTTCGCGATCTTTCTCTGCAACCAAACTTAGCGCAAATACAGGCGTTTTACCAGCACGTTCCATATAACGGTTGGCAGCACTCAACAAATCTACAACTCCGGTAACTGATGAAGGAACAGCTTCGTCGAAAATATAAAGGCAAACTTTTAACATCCTTAAATCGTTATTTTAATGCTAACTAAATTAAGTATTTTATTTGTCACTTTCACGCCCTTAAGTTGTCATTTATGCCGCCTAAATGGCACCAATAATCTACAGAGATTTGTAACAGATAAAACAACAGCAACAATGGGCAAATTAAGTGTATTCAATTTTATCAGTCTGGATGGCTATTATAAAGATGCCAACAATGGGATCGACTGGCATCAGCACGGCCGGGAAGAGGGCGAGTTCAGCGCGAAAAATCTTGAGCACGATAGCATCCTGCTCTTCGGCCGGATAACTTATGAAATGATGGCATCGTGGTGGCCATCTCAAAATGCCATTGATTTGATGCCTGAAATAGCCAGGGGCATGAACCAGGCCGAAAAGATTGTATGTACCAATACCCTGCAGCACACCAACTGGCAAAATACACGGATAATGAGCGATGATATAATGGCTCAAATAGCCGAGCTGAAGAAAACATCACCAAAAAACATTACCATTTTAGGCAGCGGAAATCTGAGCACACAACTGGCCGAAGCAGGTTTGATAGACACCTATCAAATCATGATCGATCCGGTAGCCATCGGAAAGGGCGCCTCTGTTTTTAGCGGCATACAAGAACATTTAAATTTGAAATTAAGCAATACCCGCAGCTTTAAAAGCGGTACCGTATTATTAAGTTACGAAGCATTATAATTAAGAATCTATACCTAAATATATAAATTATGAAAGCAAAAATCTGGGCCAATTTAGGCGTTAAAAATGTAGAGAAAAGCAGGGCTTTTTACACCAAACTCGGTTTTGAAAAAAATGCAGGTCCCGAGAGTGATGAGTTAGCCAGCTTTTTATTTGGAGAAGATAATTTTGTGATCCACTTTTTTAAGGAAGACAGTTTAAAAAAGGGCATGAAAGGCGAACTCGCCGATTTGAGCAAGGGCAACGAGGTCATGTTCACCATCTCGGCAGAAACCAAGGAAGAAGTAGATGAATGGGCGGTAAAAGTGAAAGATGCCGGCGGTGCTGTATTCTCACCACCAGAGGAATTTCACGGCATGTACGGTTGCGCTTTTGCAGACCCAGACGGGCATAAGTTTAATATATTAAAATGGAAGTAAGTATATACAAGCGGCCTCTAATGCAGGCCGCTTACTTCACATCAATTTTTCATTCTATTTCTCAAAGTATCTTCCTTTGGTTTAGTCCAGTAGGCACAATCCAGCTGCAAAAACACAGAAGTATAAGGAATTACTTCATTAGTTTTGATGACGAGCACTTTGAACAATTTCGATTCAGTATCTAATTTTTTAAAAACAGAATCATGGAGCATCGTTTGTACAGGCAGGTTACCTAGTGTATTTTCGATACTAGTTTTAAATCGCGTAACCCCTTTAACCTGCTGTTCACTAATAAAACTGAGCTCTTTATCCCTGTAAACAATCGGTTTTACATGACCTGAAAGATTGACCTGAGCAAGCACCTTTTTTAAAACAGCATCCAGGTCTTCATTTGCATAAATATAGTCCATTCCTGCAGCATTTTGCTCTGGGAAAGCTTTATCCACGATCAAAATCCAATTTCTATGCCCCAGCATCGGTAATTTAGCATCAAAATCCTGTTGCCAATTGTTTGAAATACCATTCAAGCCATCTTTTTCCTTTGTCGGAGCAGTACAACCTGCCAGAAATAGTTCAGCTACGACCAATAAGGCGGCAGCTGATTTCATTATTAAACGAAATGGATTCATATCTTTAATTTAAGCAATATTGATGGTTAAAATCTGGTTCTTTTGAATGTTTAAAGTTTCTTTTATCAGGATTTCCACTACATTATTTTCCTGTTTAAAAGATAAAGGAATTTGTTTTCCACCTAATTGAGCCGAAACTGTTCTTGATTTACCTCCACCAAGTTTTTCGAGGGAGATTTTATTCAAGGCCAGCGTACCATATTTCAATTCGAAATGGTGGATCTGTTTAAGCCCAGCGTTTTGCTGGCTGTAAGTTCCCCATCCAAGCGCAGCAGTAAAAGGTGCTTTAAAGTTTTCTTTGTTCCATTTAGGGGCAAAAGCAATATATCCTTTCGGGCCATGGTACTCAAAACCACAGGCTGTAATAAAAGTTCCATAACTTGCCATTGCCCTGGCATAATGGTCACTACATTCTATTTCATTGAACGGGTTTCGTTTTGCAGCGTGGTGCCTGTCGTGAATAACACGGGTTAAGATAAGGCTTTCCTCTACCATGCCTTCTGCCATAAAATGTGCGGCTACCTGATGTTCGAAACCGCTCATACACTCATGAAAGTAGCCAAGTTGCCAGCTTACATTCTCGCCAAATGGCTTAGGTTCGTTATGGGGATTCGTATTCATCACCATGCCGCCCTCACCAGGAAGTGCATATGGGCGGCCACCAGTATGTGTTTTGATGTAAGGCCCCACATCCATCGTGAAATTGTATTTCCATAAAGCTTTGAGCGCAGACAAGGCTTTCCCCTTATCCAATACCCGGGGCAAACCTACCTGAAATGCCCAGCTTTGTCCGTAAACCTGATCGATATGACAGGTATTATAAGAACCCAAATTTTTACGTCCCTGAACAGCATCCGGGCGATGGATAAAATATTCTCCATTAAACAGTTCTTTTTCCATATTCCTGCGGCCATTGTTTACATAGTTTTCGCAGGTTTTGGCGAATGATACATCTTTTACTTCTTCTGCCATAGCCTGAGCAGCCCTTGCCGCAGCAATACAAAGACCTACTATCCAGGCAATTTCTCCTTCCCATACTGCATCCAGGGTATTCTCCATCGGGGTATCGGTCATACCATCTCCATTCTTGTCCTGATCGAGCATAAACTGCACCGCCTTTTTGATCTTTGACCAGTTGGCCTGTAGAAAAGTATTATCCTTGCTCATTTGATGTTCGCGATAGAACCTGAGCACCGTACCTGCCTGGCCATCAATAGCAGGCCTGCTTTCATTTTCTGCCCGAAAAATAATTGCGCCGGTATCTTCTTTAAAACCAACGCCCAGATCAACCTTCTCCCGTAAGCCTTTCTCTAGCTCAGGAAAAATTCTTCCCACCGCCTGGGCATATTGCCAAACGTGGGTACAGGTACCTGCACAGGCGCCTACACCTTCCCAACCCCAGAACCTGCCATCGGCAAAGCGGTAGGTATTGGCAGTAGCCAATGTACCTATGTTTACAAAGGTTCTTTCCAAAAACCATTGTGGCAAGGTCGAGTTGTTCCAGGTGTTACTCCATAACTCGGTTGTAGTAGATAGCTCATCAAAATTCGCATCTATAAATGCCGAAACGGCTTTAGCATCTTTAAACCTGGCTCCATAATGATAACCACCTTCGGCATCTTTCACCAGTTTTTTAAGTTTTGGGTTGGGGTTATTAAAGTGCCAGCTTATCGAATAATCCGCTTTTAGCGATTTCCCAGGCAATAAATCAGCTGAAAGGCTAATGCTTCCCACAAGTTTTTCAGGAGCTTCTATCGTTGTGGTGTCTGTTAAAACCTGATCAAAATCCTCTTCTTTTATTGGCCAGGGACTAAATGATGTTTGGGTTTTCCCTGCTGCGTTATGCAGCATAAAACCCATGGTGCCACTATCGCCAGCAGCCTTTACTTCTTCGTTTGTTGGTTCAAAGGATGAAAATATGCCAGTAGATTTTTCAAGCTTAATAACCTGATTTTTCCGCTGTCCGGTGTTTATTTTACCAGTAAGCTTATTTGCTCCATTTTCCATCCATCCCAAAACAGAAACTTTTAGCTGACTTTTGCCTTTATTTATAACGGCTAAGCGCAAAATTGTAGCCGGCAAAGCCGATCGCTCTGCATCAAGAGGGATAAAAGGAGAATAAACCTTTAGGTTTACCTCAAGCGGAAATCCTTTACTGCTATATCTGATATTGGCTACCGGATACGATGCCTTAAAACTAATCTCGTCCCAATCGCCTTCATTCAACTCTTTTATCACATTTTTTCCATCGATAATGGTTTTAACGGCGAAGCCCTGATCGAGTACACGTTTATTGTCGGCAATGGCTGGTTCTACATATGCTGCGCCATCCCTAACACGTATTTTACGTACAGCAGTTCCATCGTTCCAGTTAACCACCTTAGGGTCTATTCCTTCCTGAGGCCCTTCAAAGGTTTCATTGTAAATCTGCCAGAGCCAAAGCCGCCCATCTCCGCCCACATAAACGGTACCAGCATGTAAACCTCCTGCAGGCATACCAATGTATTTCAGTTCATTTCGACTTTTCAGGTAAGTGCTTGCCTCACCCCTGTTAAAAAGCGAACGTGCCCAAAGGGGATCGATATCTTTATCTTCCGGAATATTATGTAAGGGATAATCCTGAGCAAAAATGCTCTGCGCCCATACCGGAAAATATAATGTAGCAAGACCTGCTGTTAACAAACCTGCCTTTTTAATAAAATTTCTTCGGCCAATTGTATTGTTATCCATGTTTTAAGGGTACTTTGTTGTGATTAGTGTGTGTTTATTGGTGCGATTTTAACAGTCTGCTCCTTATTACAGAATAACGGCAGCCAACCATATTGCATATTATTTATAAGGCGGGAAATATCCTTTTTATCGGCACCAAAAATACCTGGTATATAATACTGAAAATGTAATGCGATTGCCAAATTAATAGGCGCCACTAATTTGCTGCAGGAAAGATTAAATAGCTGGTTCATTATTGGTTAGGGATAATACCAACTTGAATATATATCTATTCATCCAATATTGCTGCGCTTCTACAAATAGACTTAATCATTTGGCAAAATCGCTTAATATTATGTAAGCGCATAAAAAACCCCTCCAAAATTATTTTGGAGGGGTTTAAACCCTGAGGTTAGCTTGAGTATGTATTTCAAAAAATATAATTCCTTTAATTAAGCATCAGGTATTTCCGGTTCTACCAGCTTCGCTAACTTTTCAAGCGATTCCTGCCAACCCAGGTAACACATCTCTACAGGTATAGCTGAGGGAATTCCTTCCTGAATAATTTTAATTTCTGTACCCACTAAAGTCTTTTTCAACCAAACAGAGGTAATCATCTCACCAGGCAGGTTTGGATCATCAAACTGATCGGTATACTTTAAAAACTCATTCGGTGTTACCTCAAGGTATTTTCCGCCGAATGAATGACCATTGGAAGTAGAAAAGTTTTGAAACGACATTTTAAAAGAACCTCCCAGTGCTACTGTCATTTCGTGAACAGTACAAAGAAAACCATATGGAGGTAACCATGAAGCGATTGCCAAAGGTTCGGTAAATGCACGATATACTTTTTCTGGCGATGCTTTTAAAACTCTGTGCAATGAAACGGTGTTGTTCGACATAAAATTATTTTTTAATTTCCTACTCTTTAGGCTTTTCGGTTTCGCCCGTTTTTGAAGTGGTAGCTGCTCCACCATCTTGTCAGTATTTTTAATATCAATTCCTGACTATACAAAGATGGCATGTAAATTCGAGTTTGCCAGTGGTGATATGCGACAATGTAGAAGGGGCTTTACGGCCTAACCTGTGCAAAACACACCTTCTACGATCTACTTTAAAATACCATCAAAATACAGTTAATGATGGTTTCTTATTTGTTATTATTCATGCACCACGCTATATCGTCACTTAAAAACTTAACAGTTTACGCTAGGTGAACTAAACATTTTTTTTGATGAAGTAAATAAAAGATTCGCTTCACCGAATTATTATTATTAAAATCGGGTATGATAATTAACTTTGCATACTACTCTCCTATTATAAATGACAAAGTGGATCACCCGTGAACATCCAAAAATTGACCGGATTGCCTGTCCTTGGCTAATCAGGCGTTTTATCGATCCTGATGCAGAAATTATTTATGTACCTTCAGATGAGGTAATGATTAAAGCCAGCGAATTAGGGGCGGTACCATTCGACATGCCTGATATAGAATATACGCATTACAATGATCAATGCACTTTTGATTATTTCATTAAAAAACACCAGTTAAAAGACACTGCTCTTGACCGCATTGCTGCTATCGTTCGCGGGGCAGATACTGATCGCCATGACTTCGCACCACAGGCAGCAGGGCTAGAAGCTGTATTTTCGGGTTTAGCCTACCACAGTTCAAATGATCAGGAGCTATTGGCTTTAGGCATGCGGATTTATGATGGCCTGTATAGTTGGGCAAAACACCTTTACCATAAAAAACATACACAGGCCGGACCAGTTGAACAAATGTTACTGGACATATACACCAGGTACCTTCGGGAAAATAAAGGAAAGAAAGCACCGGCCTGGGCAAATGAATTACGGGAAATGATACAGGACCAGATGGATACCAATATGTCTTTGAGTCTCCAGCAGGCTTCAGATGAACTGGAAATTAATCCTGCCTATTTATCCCGGGAGTTTTCCAAGTATTTTGATGACCTGTCTTTTGGAGATTATATACGGAAGATGAGGATCGAAAAGGCTATGCTGTTGATAGAAACATCAGCTTACTCATTAACCGAGATTGCCTATCTTACCGGATTTTCAGACCAGAGCCATTTTAATAGAATATTTAAGAAACAGACTGGAGAAAACCCCTCGTTTTACAGAAAAAAACACAAAAAAGGTAAAACGGATACAAATAGTTAAATCCGTACAATTATAGTGCCCTGCGAATAAGCAATATTGTAGTAAAATACAATTTGCTGATGAAAGAACAAACCGATAAAGCCAAACCGCGATACGCACTAGCAGAAATTACAACGTATTTCCTAAAATTGGGCACTTGGGGCTTTGGTGGTCCTGTTGCGCTGGTAGGTTATATGCAGCGTGATCTGGTTGAGCAGAAAGGCTGGCTTAGCGAAGAAGAATATAAAGAAGGGCTAGCGCTTGCGCAATTGGCTCCCGGGCCTCTTGCCGCACAGTTGGGTATCTATATTGGCTTTGTACACTATGGCTTAATAGGCGCTACTTTAACAGGATTAGCCTTTGTATTACCATCGTTCATCATGGTGGTTTTGCTTGGTATGGCCTACCAACAATATGGTGGTTTGGCATGGATGCAAGCGGTATTTTATGGTGTTGGCGCTGCCGTAATCGGCATCATTACCATGAGCGCGTATAAACTAACCATTAAATCAATCAGCAAACTGGAGCCTGCTGCCATCAAATCCAAATGGCTTTTATGGGTGTTCTATATCATTGGAATCGTGATCACCGTTGTTACCGAAAAAGAGGAAATCTTACTTTTTCTAGCTTGTGGCATCCTGTATATGCTCATTAAGGCCCCACCGCAATGGATTAGAAAGCCTTCAACACTCCCGGTAGGAATATTGTTCAGTACTGGTTTTTGGCACTATGAAAGCAAGACCTTACAAGACATTGGCTGGTTTTTCGTTAAGGCGGGAGCATTTGTATTTGGTAGCGGACTGGCCATTGTACCTTTCCTGCATGGTGGTGTGGTAAAGGAATTTGCTTGGTTAACGGAAGCTCAGTTTGTAGATTCGGTTGCAGTTGCCATGATCACGCCTGGACCTGTAGTAATTACAGTAGGATTTATCGGTTATCTTGTAGCAGGGTTTCCAGGGGCCTGTGTTGCAGCGCTGGCTACTTTTCTGCCATGCTACATTTTTACAGTGGCGTTAGCACCCTCTTTCAAAAAGATTACAAAAAATAATAGCGTTAAAACATTCGTTGAAGGAATTACCGCTGCTGTGATTGGCGCACTCGTTGGTTCAGTAATTGTGATCGGTATGCGTTCTATAAAAGACATTCCAACAGCATTAATCGCAGTAGCAGCTATACTTTCACTCATCTACATCAAAAAATTACAAGAGCCCTATATCATTGGTGCAGCGGCCGCGATAGGACTATTCATTAAATTCTTCTAACTTCTCGTTATGCATAAAATCTCTACAAAATTGCCTGTTAAGCAAAGTATAATGCTACTTGTTTTCAATACGTTACTAAGTTTATCAACAAAGGCACAACAAACGACTCAAAATCATACATATCCAAAGGTAACTGGCTATTTCAGTTTGCTTCACCCCATCGGTTCCTGGGATAAAAACGGATTCCACGATAACTTTTCGGATGTATACACACTTGCCTTTCCATTCGGAATAAACATTTTAAAGAGTGATAAATTCGGGGTCAGTTTCGAGATTGCCCCGAGTATCCGTACCGAACATAATATTTCTAAAGTAAGTTCGGTATTATTTCATCCGGGGGCAATGTTCAGGTTCAAACATGGCTTTACATTTATAGGTCGTGCAGCATTTGAAACCAGCGGACGTTATGGCTTTACACCGGTTTTGAACCAGGTTGTAAAAAAAGGAAAAGATTTGAGCCTGTATCTTGCCTTGCCTTTCCCCGTGAGATTTGGCAATAATCTACCTGCATCATTATCTACAGGTTTACAAGTGGGTGTTAGTTTTTAAATAAGTTACAGTACAAATTGCATCAGATGTTTTAGACACAGCCGTCTAAATTTTCAAACAATTTTTTAATGAACACATAAGACAAATCCATTAGATATTTTTCAAAAAAAAGATTGTAACTATTTGATTACATAGAATTTGTTTATATATTAGAATTTATCTGATCAATACATTTTAACCTAAACTAACTTAAACATGAAAAACACAAAATTTCTATCATTGGCCATGGTATGCGCGTTATTTCTCTGCGTATCTTCATGCAAAAAGAACAACACTTCTGAACAAACTGATAATAAGGCCGAAATATCAGCAAGTACTTTACAACAAATAAAAAGCTTAGGATTTAGCGTCGAAAATGCGCGTAAAGTTGATAATGGTTATCTGGTAGAAGGCGACATCGTTCTAACAGATGCCAACTTAAACGAAAAGTCTTTAAGCCCTAACTTAAATATTGCTGAAACCGAGCAGTACCGCACAACGAATGTTGTTAAATCTCTACCACGTGTGATTACAATTTCTGTTACAAATTTACCACAGGTGTATAGTGATGCTGTTGACCTCATGATTTCAAGATACAACTCATTGGGCCTGCGTATGACTTTTCAAAGGGCAAATACAGGTACTACAGGTAACATTGATGTATTTGGATTTAACGAAGGGCCAAGTGGTGGCTATATCACTTTGGGTTCATCTGGTTTCCCTACTTCAAGCGGCGAACCATTTAATCAGGTTAAAATGAATACGAATGTTAATGCCTACGGAACAAATCCTAATTTATTGTATGTAGCTTCTGTTTTGCAACATGAAGTTGGACATTGTATTGGATTCCGTCATACAGACTACATGAACAGAGCTTATAGCTGTGGAGGAAAACGTTCTAATGAAGGAACGGCAGGAGTTGGTGCGATACAAATCCCAGGCACACCATCAAAAGCAGATGCAGAATCATTCATGCTGGCTTGCTCTAACGGTGGCGACCGTACATTTAATGCAAATGATGTAATTGCAATGAATTACCTTTATAAATAAACCAAATATAGATCAGATAAAAAAAACAGATCATATAAAAAGAGGGAGCTGAAAAGTCTTCCTCTTTTTTTTTGAACCTGAAGTGGCTGGATGTATATATTTTTTTCAATGTTTTTAACAAAATAACCTTTTAAAAAACATAAACACAGTGCAAAGAGCAACGAACAATATAATTGAGAAAAAAAATCGCAATTTTTCAATCAACAACATAAGGTTCACTTCATCTTTACATCATAATGTTAAATTTAATCCATAATTCTGAACCAGTAACTTGAAAATCCTTAACATTATTTTCAATCCGACTTATAATTCTTAATAATTTCTTAATTCTAACTGACAAAATCCATAATCGGGTTAAGGCATCTTTGTGAGAAATTCACAGAGCAAGGAACAATCGTTTGTTTCTGTGAATGATCCAAACAATCATAACCAATCATTCATGAAACAAAACTACAAAAAGACCTACTTGTCTTTGATTGGCAGATGGCAATGTCTTGTTGCAATGCTGCTTTTCTTTTCATTAAACACCCAGGCTCAAAGTGATAAAACAATAACGGGTAAAGTTGTTGATGAAACCAGTCAGCCATTACCGGGCGTAACAGTTAAAATAAAAGGCAGCACCTTAGGAACATCAACCGATACAAATGGCGGTTATACTATTCAGGCAAAACCGTCTGACATACTTACATTCTCGCTACTTGGAAGTTTAACCAAGGAAATTACGGTTAATGATCAGGCTAAAATAAATGTAACCCTTGTTTCGGATAATCAAAACCTGAAAGAAGTTGTGGTTATTGGTTATGGTACAGCTAATAAAAAAGATTTAACAGGTGCGGTAACTTCTGTAAAATCAGAAGAATTTAACCAAGGTGTTTTGGTTAACCCAGCCCAACTTTTACAAGGTAAAGTTGCAGGTTTGAATGTTACTAAAAGTGGCGATCCGAATGCTAAACCATCTACTATTTTACGTGGTCCATCTACTTTACGTGAAGGTGCTGCACAAGAGCCGTTTTACGTTATCGATGGTGTTCCCGGAGCTTCGATTGATTTATTGGCACCGGCTGATATCGAAAATATCGACATTTTAAAAGATGCATCTTCAACTGCCATTTATGGTTCGAGGGCAGCAAATGGCGTAATCATTGTAACCACCAAACGTGCTAAAAGCGGCCAATCCCGCCTAAATTATAGCGGCTATGCTGCCGTAGAGAAAGTTTCTAAAAAATACGATATGCTTTCAGCTCCCGAGTTGAGACAATACCTTGCAGATAACAAGCAAACTTTAAATGCGGTAGATGATGATGGTTCGGATACAAACTGGCAATCACTTTTAGAAAGAACAGGTTATTCTCAAAATCATAATCTTTCTTACGGAGGCGCTGGTCAAACATCAGATTATGGCGCAAGTGTGAATTACCTCGATAATAAAGGGATTCTTAAAAACACATCGTTAAAAAGAACAATTGTTCGTGCTTTCCTTAACGAGAAGTTTTTTAATGATCGGCTTAAACTGGGTTTAACCATAACCAACAGTAATTCGAAAAGTTCAGATGTATATCAATCACAAGCGCTTCCCAATATGCTTTTCTATTTGCCAACAGTAAATCCTTTTAATACTGATGGTAGCTATAAAGAGAACTACAACCGTACCGGGAGTGGAACAAGAAATCCATTATCAATTGTTGATAATAACGTAATCGATAACTTGAATAATAAAACATTGATTAATGGTATGGCTCAGGTAAATATCATTGATGGACTAAAGTTTACAGCCAGCGTTTCTTCTCAAAGAGACCAAAATAACTACAGTACTTATTTAAACAGCCAATCGGGATTAGCCAGAGGTGTAAACGGACAAGCACAAAAAATCGATGTTTTAAACAAAAGCCAGGTTTTAGAGGGTTATTTTAACTATGATAAAACTTTCGGGAAACATAGTTTAAAATTGCTTGGCGGTTATTCATGGCAAGAAGATAGAACGAATGATGGTTTTGGCGTAACTACACAAAATTTTTCAAACGATAATTTAGGATATAACAACCTGTTTTTGTCTAATCCAAGTTTGCTTTCCCAAATCGCCTTTAACAACGCCCCTATTTCAACTTTAAGATTAATTTCATATTACGGCAGGGTTCAGTACAACTATAATGAGAAATATTTATTTCAGGCATCTTTAAGAGATGATGGCTCTTCTGCATTCGGAAAAAATAATCGCTGGGGTCTATTCCCGGCTGTTTCTGCAGGCTGGAGAATTATTGACGAAGATTTTATGCAGTCGGTTCCGGTTATTAGTGATTTAAAACTTCGTGCCGGTTATGGCGTATCCGGCAACAGTTTAGGTTTTGATGCTTTCTCTTCTTTACTAATTTATGGTACACTTTCTGGAAGCAATAAATTTTTAAATAATGGCAATATCAGCAATGCCATTGGTCCGGTTAGAAACCCAAACCCAGATTTGAAATGGGAAAGTACAGCAACTACCAACATTGGTTTAGATTTTGGCTTGTTTAAAGACAGAATTACGGGCTCACTTGATTTTTATGTAAAGAAAACTTCTGATTTGATTTATGATCGTTACGAAGTTTCTACAACACAATTCTTCTTACCAACCATTACGGCTAACGTAGGCAAAATAAAAAATACGGGTATTGAATTTTCATTAAATGCAATAGCAGTTAAAACTGATAATTTTAAGTGGACAACTTCTCCAAATATTGCGCACAATAAAAACGTAGTAGAAACCTTATCTGATGATTTCTATAAAATCGCAGCCATCCAAACAGCTCAGCTTGGTGGCAAAGGCCAGTCGGGCAATTTCAGTCAGCTGATTCAGCCAGGTTATGCATTGGGCACTTTTAACCTTTGGAATTATGCAGGTAAAAATGCAGCAGGCGTAAGCACTTACGTTAATGCTGCTGGTCAAACCATTGCCACACAGCCTTTAACTACTGATGCAAAAATCGCTGGCAACGCCCAGCCTAAATTAATTTACGGATGGGCGAATAGTTTCAGTTATAAAAACTGGGATTTTAACTTTTTAGTTAGAGGCGTTTTGGGCAACAAGATTTTGAATGCCACAAAGGCATCTTTAAATAATCCTGCCGATGCAAAACTTCAAAACATTCCTAGGTTTACCCTCGGCGAATCTTTCAACGATATTAATGCTTATCTGATTTCAGACCGTTTCCTTGAAAGTGGCTCATACTTGCGTTTGGATAACGCTACGCTTGGCTATACACTAAAACCTAAAACACCAGCCATCAAATCCATTAGATTATATGTTACGGCAAATAACCTTTTCGTAATCACTAAATACAGTGGTTTAGACCCAGAAATCAACATTGGTGGATTAACGCCGGGAATTGATAACAACAACTATTATCCAAAAACGAGAACCTTCAGTTTCGGTGCAAGTGCATCATTCTAAAAAACAATAAAGATGAAAAAAATTATAATCCTATTTAATATCCTTGCTTGCCTGATGGTATTAGAATCATGCAGTAAGCTCGATGTTGATGTTGAATCGCAATACGTTAAAGATAATTTTCCTTTTACCAATTCAGATTACGCGGCTCTTTATGGCACCATGTATTCTAATCTTTCTTCTCAATATGGCGTGCCATATTGGAGAATGCAGGAACTCTCTACAGATGCAGCAATTATTCCCGCACGCGATGGAAACTTTGATGACGGTGGCCAGTACCGTCAGCTCCATTACCATACCTGGACAATTGACCACCCCAATGTGAGGGATATCTGGCAGTGGGGATTCGGCGGTATTAATAACTGCAACCGCTTAATCAACCTGACCAATGAATCTTCAGTTTCAGCTACACAAAAAAGTAGCAGCTTAGCCGAAGTAAAAGCAATGAGGGCTTTATATTACTACTTTATGATGGATTTATATGGCAATGTGCCAATTATAGATACATTCCCGGTAAGCTCGCTTCCTGGAAACCAAACCAGAGATAAAGTATTTGAATTTATTGAGAAAGAACTTTTAGCTGTAATACCGCAATTACCAATAAAAGATAACAACAACCGTGTATTGCTTTATGGCCGGCCAACCCAGGCAATGGCTTATGCTTTATTAGAAAAAATGTACCTTAATTCGGAGGTCTATACTGGCAAACCGAGATATGCAGATGCTGTAATTATGGCCGATAATATCCTGAAAAACACCAACTACGCTTTGGATAACAAATATTCAGATATTTTTGATGTTAACAATGGGCCACAGATTAATGAAACCATATTTGCCGTTCCCTACGATCAGCAGATTCCAGGCAACCAGATGACAAGATTTGGTTTTTATCCTGCACTAGCAGCAGCATATGGTATTAATGTGGGTTTTAGTATTGCAATGAGTACAACGCCAGAATATTATAACCGGTTCAACCTGAACAATGATATCCGTAACAGTTTCTGGTTAATTGGTAAACAATATGCGCCAGATGCTAACCGTAAACCTGATTTAACCAAACCTGTTTTTGTGGCAGGAACAACAACTCAAATTGAGATTACCCCTGACCTTATTTTAAAACCAGGTAAACCAATGGATTTAGGTAATACTGTTGCAGATCAGGCTAAAGGTGTTCGATCGGTGAAGTACTGGCCGGATGTAAACGCAATTCAGGCCACACGTTTAAACGGCAACGATATGCCCCTACTCCGTTTGGCAGATGTAATGCTCATGAAAGCAGAAGCGATATTAAGGGGAGCAACCGCTACAACTGTTAATAGCGAATTACAAACACCACTGGTACTTGTAAATAAAATAAGAGCCCGCGCTGGTGCTAGTTTAGCCGGTTCGGTAGATTTGAGCACTTTACTTGATGAAAGAGCCCGTGAATTTAGCTGGGAAGCATGGAGAAGAAATGACTTAATCCGTTTCGGACAATTTGAAACCGAATATCCGCTACCAAACGACGTACTTTTCATGAATAAGGATATCACCAGAAGAATTTATCCTATTCCGGCAAATGAGTTAAAGCTTAATACAAACCTGAAACAAAACCCAGGGTATTAACAAAAAGGTGTATGAAAATCATCAGTTGCATTAGCCTATTGCTGGTATTGCCAGCAATAGCGTTTATTACCGTTAACGAAGATCCAACCATCAATCAGATTCAGGTTATTGGTTCGCATAACAGTTATAAGCAAGCCATCAATCCGGCATTATTTACCGTATTTAAGAAAACGGATTCAGTATCTGCCAGTAAGATCGATTATGAGCACATTTCCATGCCAGAACAATTAAACATGGGATTAAGAAACCTGGAGATTGATGTTTATGCGGATTCTGCTGGTGGTCGTTATGCGCATCCAAAAGGTTTAGACTGGGCGAAAGGTCAACCCGCTTTTGATATTTCCGGAGAAATGAAAAAACCTGGTTTTAAGGTTTTACACATTCCAGAAATCGATTTTAGAAGCTCAGTACCAACTTTTGTAGGAGCTTTAAAAGTGTTGCGCACCTGGTCAGAAGCTCATGCAGATCATACACCGGTTTTTATTACGCTTGAGGCTAAAGATGATTCGATAAAAAAAACTGGATTTACATCACCAGAATTATTTACGACAAAGGTTTTTGATGAATTGGATAAAGTGATCTTAGAGAATTTAGGTAAAGAACATATCATTCTTCCTGATGAAGTAAGAGGTAAATACAGTTCGCTTCAAGATGCAGTACTTCATCAGAATTGGCCAAAATTGAGCCAGGCGAAAGGCAAATTTATTTTTGTACTGGATGCTACCGGCAAAAAAAGAGCAACTTATATCCTAAATCATCCATCGCTAAAAGGTAGAGTAATGTTTGCAAATTCAGATCCTGGCACACCTGAAGCTGCTTTTATGATTAGAAATAACCCTGAAGACAAACAGATTTCTGAACTGGTAAAAAAAGGTTACATCATTAGAACACGGGCCGATAACGATACGCAACAGGCCCGCAAAAACGATAAGGGTGATTTCAATTCGGCTTGTAATTCTGGCGCACAAGTTATCACAACAGATTATTATTTAAAAAGTACACATTTTAATTCCGATTACGCTGTCAGCTTTGCTGGTGGCAAATACTACAGAGCTAATCCCTTATTTAAAAATAAATAGAATATGAATAGAAGGTCATTATTAAAAGGTGGATTGTTGGCAGGTTTAACTATTCCATTTACAGGTGTAAGTGATGTTATCGCTAAACCTGTTGGCGGTTCAAAGAAAGCTAAAAACATCATCATGATGGTAAGTGATGGCATGAGTATAGGAACGCTGAATATGGCTGATTTATATTCGAACAGAATATTGGGGCTTAGTAGTAAATGGTTAGGCCTGTACCGCGATAACAGAGCTGTCAGGGCATTAATGGATACGGCATCTGCAAACGCTATGGTTACCGATTCTGCAGCTGCAAGTTCATCTTGGGGTGGTGGTATGCGGGTTCGAAACGGTTCGCTTAATGTAGGAATGAAAGGCGAAAAACCACAACCTATCCTTCAGAAATTTAAAGAAAAAGGTAAAAAGGTAGGTTGTGTAACTACTGTTCCCATAACGCACGCAACACCTGCCGGTTTTTGCATAAACATAGATAACCGTGGGGGGCAGGATATTATTGCAGAACTATACCTGGGCTTAAAGTTTGATGTGATGATGGGTGGAGGGCATAAATATTTCGGGGAGAAACGGCAGGGTGGAAACCTGATTCCAAAATATTTAACGCAAGGCTATAAAGTTGCTGAGAACAGAGCCGAAATGTTAGCCTTAGATAAATCAAAACCTGTTTTGGGCTTATTTGCAGAGGATGGAATGCCTTACGAGGTCGACAGACTGCATGATCAGGAACTCATAAAATCAACGCCGACGCTGGCAGAGATGACCATGAAAGCAATCGAACTGATGAAAGATCATAAAGATGGTTTTGCATTACAGGTTGAAGGCGGTAAAGTGGATTGGGCTGCGCATTCGAATGACCTAAGCGGTTTAATTTTCGATCAGCTTGCTTTTGATGAAGCTGTTGGAAAAGCAATAGAATTTGCCGAAAAAGATGGTGAAACCTTAGTTATCATCACCACAGATCATGGTAATTCTAACCCCGGTTTGTTCTATGCTGATGAAGCCAACAAAAAGTTCGATAGCCTTCAAAATTTTAAACACAGTAATACCTGGCTTTTAGCGCAGTTAAATCAATCGTTCAGTGAACAAAAAATAATTGATTTGATAAAAGAAAACCAAGGTTTCGAAATGAAATCGGAAGATGTAAAATCTTTATTAGTGCATTTCAAGGATATTGTTCCTGGTCAGCTTTACAACGAATCGAACCTACCATTTTACGAGTATGGTAAAATTTTGGGCAAATATACCGATGTACAATGGGCCGGAATGAACCATACCGGTGACTACGTGGAACTAACCATGTTTGGCCCGGGTTCGGAAAATTTGAAGCCTTTCGTTAAAAACTACGAGCTACATAACTTTATGCTCAAGGCAGCAGAAATGCCTGAAGCGTTTTTAGTTAAAGCTTAATCTTAGTTACACGGCAAACAAATAATCAGGCGCCTGCATTGCAGGTGCTTTTTTAATTCTAAATTAAATCACATTATGTCTATTCAATTAAAATATTTTCGTTTTTCATTTTGCCTTATTTTAATGCTCAATGCAGGCTATATCCAGGCACAGGAAACTATTAACCCTCCGGCAATCATAAATAAAAATGGCGTTTGGTTAAAAGGCGACTTACATGTGCATTCACGGCATAGCACAGAATCATCAAATAATTCGATAGCAAAAATCATTAATTTTTCTAAATCTGTTAAAATGGATTACGTGTGTATTACAGATCACGATAATCATGTAGATGGCGATGTGGAACAGCATACCTGGGCAGATCCAGAATTTAAATCAGACTCGCTTCTACTGTTATATGGTGCAGAATGGACGACAACCAGAGGGCATGGAAATGTATTTTCTGATAAACCGTATCATCATAAACGCTTATTTGATGTTCGCGATGAACGTGATGTTAATATTGGTAAAGTGAAAAAATCACTTCATATTCACTTATCGGCAAATCATCCGAGCGGAAAAGACAATTTTGGCTTTTCTTATGATCTGGTTCAATCGATTGAAGTTTGGAATTCGTCAGTTTGGCCAAAAAATGCAAATGCAATTATGATTTGGGATGATATGCTTTCATCAGGAAGAATGATGACGGGAAGAGGAGGAAGTGATGCACATCACGGTGTACCTACAGGAACTGAAAAACCAAGTACAAATACTTATCAGGCCGAATATAATTATGTGGGTACGCCAACAACCTGGGTTTTCGCAAAAGAGAAAAATTTAACGGCAATTGTTGATGCACTAACTCATGGAAAGGTTTCGGTGAGTTCAAATCCTTTCGCGCCAAGAGTAGAATTTTATGCTGATGCAAATGAAGATGGTAAATTCGAGATGATGATGGGCGATAATGCCATTTCTAAAGGTAAACCTGTAAAATTTTTGGCTCAGTTAATTGGTAATACTTTACCAGATGCTGATTACACCATTACCATCATTAAAAATGGAAAGAAATTGAATACTTACCATGCTAAAGGCAAAATACCAATGGTTCAATTTGAAGATACACCGGATACAAAAGGGAGAAGCTATTATCGGGTTACTGTCGAAGGCGTAAATACTCCTTATCCACAAGTACCAAAATCTATGGCTTTAAGTGAAAATATGGTTGCTCTAGCAAATCCGATTTATTTTAATTTCGACCCAAAATTTTAGATTTTCTTTAAAATCATTTAAAAAGGAAATATAAAGCCTGTCAAAGGAGGCTGTATCATAAGTTGTGATTCCATTCGAACTTGTAATGTTGAGCTTGTCGAAACGCTTTGCATTGCTTTCAGGTAATCTATGTTGCGCCAGTTGTGCCCCACTGCCTACTTTGCCCGGGAATGCGCCTTTTGCGCCTTTTGAATAAGTTGCCATAATTTTTGTTTTTTATTAAAAAAATGTTTGTATAAAAGGATTGCTGTTTATACCGCTATGTTTAAATCCATGCTCAAACCTAGCGACTTAGCAGCATTAGCACCTCATTTTGAGCTAAAATGAGCTAAATTGGACCAATTAACACGAATAATGAGCTAAATTGGACCGCTACGGTTGCCCCCCGCTGCCACAGCCGGGCCACTTGTGGCAGCCTGCTTAAGGGCAACATAACCATAACCAGTGTAGCCGATTGGCCAAAACAGGCATTGGCTTTACCTTTTAGGTAACCAAAAGGTAAAGCCGGGGTAAGCCTGAGGTAACGTTGGGGTTAACCTGGTAGCAACAAAGGGTAAACAACAGGTAAAGCAGGGGTAATTAAATATGGCCCTTTTCGCTGGCCTTTCCAGCTAGGCAGCCAGTAAATCTTTCAGGTAAAAGCGATCACCACCAGGTAGTTTTACATGCTTTAATGGCCTACCGATGTTCCGCAATGCTGTCTTTTCAAGCAGATAATAACCAAAAATATCTACAGATGGTCTGCCATCATTAAAACTGCTTTTAAATAGCCGGTAACCTAGTTTTTTGAGCAATAAAAAACCCCTCTAAGTTATCCTTAAAGGGGTTTAAAGTAGTGTCCCCACTGGGCGCCTCTCGAACCATTTCCTGGCCGATTTGCGTTTAATCGCAGATTTGGCAAAAATATAGCATAGCGTTCGACACTTATTGATTGCTCTATTTCTGCTTAATGATTTGCTGTATAGTTTCAAAATATTATACAGTATTGTTTTGATCAGGTTTGTGTGTTACTTAAATATTATCTTTTTATTTTCAGAATGACAAAAGAGAACATCAGACAGCGGCTTGGGAGATTTTCCGAGCCGCTGTCTTTGTTATTTGAGTTGAGATGGTTTACTACTAATGGTATTTATTTCGGTAATCATAGCGGTTTTGCTATTAAAGTCTGTAGGTCCAGAAGTATAATCGCCATCAAAGGCAACTCTGCCTTGTCCTTCTGCAATGGTATTAGGTCCGGTGTGAGAATCATCGATATTTATGATACCAGCAATTCCGTTTTTAATATTATTGCCGTCTTTTTCTCCAGACATTAAAAAAGCGTAAAAATTATAACCACCGTTTCTGTACGCTTTTACCTTTCCGTAAACGGTAAATTTATTTCCGCTTCCACTAATGGCGGTTACAACACTGGTATCTGCTGCACCGATAAAGTTTTTACCCAACATTTTTATGCTGAAATCGCTGGCACTTTGCTCATAAAGTTTAACTACGCCATCAATAAGCACATAACCAGGCTGATAGCTATCGTATGGTATATTACTGCTTTTTATGGTAAAAGGCTTAAATAAATAAGAACCATCGATATTTGGGGGCGTAGTACCCTTATTTATAGTAAAACCCAGTTTGGTCAAGCTATCCACATACTGTTGCGGAATAATATCTTCTATTTTCTTACTCAAGATTTCTTCATCGCTCGGATTAATATCTTTGCTTTTAGAGCAAGCCGCAAATTGTAGCACGACACCTACCATTAAAGCAAATGCACATCCTTTGATTACCATAGTTAAGTTTGTTGTTGTTTTCATTATGCAATTTTAATTTAAGTTTTAAAATGCCAAATTGCAACTGTGGTGCCATACCCAATAATTTGGCCCAAATAGATTGAAAATAACGATAAACCACTATATAGATCTACCTAAAACCAGGTATTTTAATTAATTTTTAAACAAAACCGTTGTCCTTTTTTCTAACGGACTTTTGTAGTCGCTTAAATTTTTGAAAAGCAGAGATTATTAATTTTGATGAGTTCTTAAAATGTTATCCAAGTGGATATAGGGGGATTATATAAGGGAGGTGCTATTAAATTTAATTTTTCGCTCCTCTTTATGTGTTATGGTAAATCAATCAAATGCAGATTATGATCTCCGGCTATATTTTCAATTATATCTATTTAATCAAAAATCAGACAGATCCTAAAAAGGTGCTTTAAAGAAAACTCAGGCAACAAAAAACCCCTCTAAGTTATCCTTAAAGGGGTTTAAAGCAGTGGGCCCACCTGGGCTCGAACCAGGGACCAAAAGATTATGAGTCTTCTACTCTAACCAGCTGAGCTATAGGCCCGGAAAAAAGGTATTCCTTTTTTGCGAGTGCAATGTTACAAATTTGAATTGAAATTAGGAAAATGTTTTCGGCATTTTTTCATAAAAAGAAAGAATATAAACTCATTTTCAAGTGTTTAATTTTAATCTTCATTTTGTTGATCCTCGTTTCTGATTAAAAATTGTGGATAAAACGCCTGTTAATCTATCCTTAAATCAATTTCGAATAGGTTATTTTTGTAATTGATATGAATACGCCCGATCCGGACAACCAACTTCTTTTAGATTTTTTAGCCACCACCAACCAGCCTGTTTTTTTAACGGGTAAAGCCGGAACGGGTAAAACTACCCTTTTGCGCAAGATTAGAGATACCACGAAAAAGAATTTTGCCATTGTTGCGCCTACCGCTGTGGCCGCAATAAATGCCGGAGGCGTAACGCTTCACTCCTTTTTTCAGATTCCCTTTGGCCCTTTGGTTCCGGTTGTTGATGAAAATGCGGAAACTAATTTTAAATACTCAGATGAAAAAACAAGGTTATTACGCTGCCTCGATTTATTGATTATTGATGAGATTAGTATGGTTAGGGTCGATCTAATTGATTTTATCGACCGTACCTTAAAACGCGTTAAAGGCTCTAATCGTCCTTTTGGTGGCGTTCAGGTGTTGATGATCGGCGATCTTTATCAGCTCTCTCCTATTTTTCATGATGCCTGGCATATCCTGGGCAGCTACTATTCCAGCCCTTACTTTTTCGATAGCCTGATTTTCAGGTCTACGCCAATGCTTACGTTTACCTTAGATAAAGTTTATCGCCAATCAGACCCCATATTTCTGGATATTTTGAACGGCATGCGCGAAAACAGCCTTGATGCTGGCTTACTAGCGAAACTGAATGAGCGTTACGATCCATCTCTAGATCAGGAATGGAAAGATGATTACATTACTTTAACCACGCACAACCAGCTGGTTAACGAAATTAACCAGGGCTGTTTAGAAAAATTACCCGGAGAAATTTTCGAATTTAACGCAGAAGTAAGTGGCGATTTCCCTAAGGATGCCTATCCTACTGATGAAAAACTCCAGTTAAAACTGGGCGCGCAGGTCATCTTTATCAAAAATGATTCGTCGGGTAAAAAGCAGTTTTACAATGGAAAAGCGGCAAAAATAACCGCTATTAGTCAGGATTCTATAAAAGTAACCTTTACCAATGGTGGCAGGGAAATCGAAGTAGAAAAAGAAATCTGGCAAAATGTTAAATATAGCCTGAGCGACGAAGAAAATAAAATCGACGAAACCAGCACCGGATCATTCTCACAATACCCTTTTAAACTGGCATGGGCTATTACGGTACATAAAAGCCAGGGGTTAACCTTTGATCAGGCGATAGTTGATGTAAGTACTGCATTTACCCACGGACAGGCTTATGTAGCACTCAGTCGCTGCAGAAGCTTAGAAGGACTTATTCTAAAATCACCTGTGGTTGCCGAAAACATTATTACCGATGCCAAGGTAATCAGTTTCACAAAAACCGCTCACCAGGATAAACCTACAGCTGAGCTGCTGGCACGTTATACCCAACAATATGCCTGGGGATTGATCCATGAATTGCTGGATTTCTCACTGGTTGCCAAAGACTGGGAAAAACTCGGTCGGTCTAAACTGATCGACAAAGACGAGAAAAATGCCTTTTTATCAATTTATGAACAAGGGAACCAGATCATTCAGCACGAAATCTTCAAAGTGGCCAGAAATTTTATCGCAAAGGAATTTTCTAAAATAAGCACCGATGAAAATCCGGCAAATGAAAGTGCTTTTATGGAACGTTTGCAGAAGGCATCTGATTATTTCGTTCCGAAACTGGAACAGCTCATGACTTTAATGGCAAGAATTGTGGGCATCAACTTTTACAATGATACCCACTCTGATAAACTACTTACAGTATTAAACGACTGTAAAGATGCACTCCAGATAAAACTGGCTTTATTTAAAATTTCGTGGAATCCATTTTCAATCAAAGGTTATATTGATACTTTACATGCGGCAGGCAATAAACAGCCAGAGAAAAAACCGGTTAAATCGAGCATCAAGCCGAAAGAGATTTCCAATCCACAGGTTTATAAAAACCTGGTCGAATGGCGCAAAACAATCGCGCTGCAACGGGGCACTCAAGATTATGCGGTGCTTTCAGATTTAGCACTACTTTCCATTGCCGAAAAAATGCCCAGAACTACCGACCAACTGGCGGCACTTAAAAGTGTAGGCATTGGCAATGCAAAAGAACTTGGCCAGCAGATTACCCGTATTGTAAACGCCCATCTGGGTACAAGCGAGTTATTCTAAATAACTTAAGCGTTTATTGCCTTTACAATAAAGAAAATATTTAAAACAAGGTAAACGGTTAAAAGCGAGATGGAGAAAAACCGATCAAACCTTTCGGCTTTTTTCTCCTCTCCTCTTTTGATCATTTTTAAAGAAAAGGCTGTTAATATGATAACGATCAAAATAAATACCAAAGTAATTCCATGCAAAGTATCTACCAGGGTAAAAGTAGTCGATTCGGGGAGCGAACCATCAATAATGTATTTATTACCGATTACAGCAAAAAGAGAGCCTACACTTAATCCAAAGCGCGAATCAATGCTATCAGCATGGATATAAAAGCACATATAGGCAATTAAGAATGCCACATACATGCCTAAAAACATTTTCCAGAATAATCCAAAAGCATCTCTGCTAATCCCGATCCTCACCTTATAACTACTATATTCTGTTCTTGGCACTTTTATACCTGGATCGCCAAAAGCCGTTTCATAAATTTTATTGGCTGCAGAGGTTTTTAAACTATCGATATTCCAGCCGCGTAGGGTAAAGCGAGGATCAAACTGCTTACCTAAAGTATCAGGAACAAACACCAAGGCTGCTGAATCGAATTGCGAATTTTCTACAGAAAGCCTCAGCAGTTGATGGTCGAATGGAAAATTATTGATTGACCACGAGTCTTTCATTACACATTGCAATTTCATTAACATGTATACCTCATTACCAATGCTATCTATAGTTGAAAATGATTTGCTAACCGTTTTGGCCTGCGGTATCTCCAGGTTATCAGCAAAATTAAACTCCTTGTTTTTATATTTTAGCCATAGCCAGAAATTAATGGTATATTCTTTGTCTTTAAAATCTATATCGTGGATACTGGTTACGTAAATTCCGGTTTTTACGGTATCTGGTGTATTTTTCTGTGCTAAAGAAACTGTAATTATACAGAAAAGCTGGAGCATTAAACCCAGTAAAAAGATTTTGGCGGTTTTCAACTGTGTTTTAATTTATGGTGTAAACAATTTCTTAAATATACAGAATAAGACTTTATTTATAAGCGATATTTTTAGCTTATAAAGCTTTCAGGCCTCGCTTTTTTTTAATACTTTCGCAACCCCATTTTAGTCGCCAAACACACCAGCATATCAAGCCATGAGTAAGTTTTTATACGGAATCGATTTTGGAACAACCAATTCGGCACTTTCTATTTATGATGAAGAAAAGAAAGAAATTGTAGATACGATTTCTATCCCCTCATTAATCTATTTTACAGAAGTAAAAAGCGTTATTGATGGTGAAAGTCATATTGTTGGCGAAAAAGCAATAGATGCTTACCTGAGCGATGGTATGAAAGGCCGCTTTATCAAATCCATTAAACAGATTCTTTCTAGAACTACTTTTACCGAAACGCGTATTCACAATAAACGATATACAGCTTCCGATCTGGTTACGCTCATTCTTAAAGACCTGAAAGAAAAAGCCGACCTGATTACGGGCGAAGATTGCCACAAAGCCATTATCGGCCGTCCGGTTTTCTTTGATGATGATAATACCATGAAAGATACCCTGGCGCAAACCAGGTTAAAAAAAGCAGCTGAAAGCGCAGGTTTTACTGATGTGCGTTTTCAATTCGAACCTATCGGGGCAGCCTTTGCCTACGAAAAAACAATCAAGAAGAAAGAACGTGTTCTGGTGGCCGATTTAGGTGGAGGTACAACAGATTTCACTTACCTGATCCTTGATCCGGATAAGGTTGGCAGCAAAGACCGTAAAAATGATATGATAGCCTCAGGTGGTATCTACATTGGTGGCGATAGTCTTGACTCCGCTTTTATGTGGGATAAGGGAACGCCATATTTCGGGAAAAACACGATGTATGAGGCAACACCCGGCAAAATTTTAAATGTACCGAAATCGCTCTTTGCCAATATCTGCACCTGGGATAAAATGAACTTTTTTAACGGTTTAAAAATCCAGAAAGAGATTGAAGAGTATTATTATTACTCTGGAAACGATCCGAAATTTAAAAACCTGATCACGTTGATCGAAAACAACCTGGGTTATTCTTTATTCAGATCGATAGAGAAAACAAAAATCGAACTTTCTGATCGGCCTGTTTCTACATTTGCCTATAACAATATGGAAATCGAGATTGATGAAAATATTTCACTCGAACAGTATAATTCAATTATCGAAAAAGACATCAACAAAATTGATACTTACCTGGATCAATTTATGGAGACTTACAAAATCAATCCAACAGACATTGATTGTTTGTTTCTAACAGGCGGAACATCTATGGTTTCGGCAGTCCAAAACCTGTTTAAAACCAAGTTTCCGCACATCCCATTAAACTCTGGCGATAACTTTAAAAGTGTGGCTAAAGGATTGGCTTATAGTGGCTATCTATTTGAGGATTAAAGATAAATCTGCAACACAGCAGCACTGCCTGCATACGTCATAGGCCAAGGAGAAGAAATGCTGATTTGAATTTGGAGCGCAATGCCTGTGCAAAACACTCAGTTTCTTCCCGTTTTACGCTTTTACGCTTCGCTGCCTCGTTCCTCGTTGCTGCAGGGTAACGCTTCAACCGGGGCTAATGGGCCAGAACAGTATTTCATTTTTGTGGTTGCAGGATGCACAAACCCTTGTTCCTAAACCCGTATTCTATGGTTTATGCAAATAAAAAGTTTTTTTTCTGAGGAGCATTACTTTAGATTTATGCAGCAGGCTCCAGGAGGTATGGCGTACCTCTTTTAACAGCAGCAAAAGCTCTGCTCAGTAGCTTATTTTTTATCACATTCAGTACACACATAGCGTTTTTTCCCTCAGCTTTTTTTCGATCATAGTATCGTTTGAATTCGTTATCTTTTTTTATCGTGTTTAGCGCACACATGGTCAGTAACGCCTTTAGTTTTTTATTGGCGAGGTTGCTTACCCGGTTTCTCCCTCGTATACTCGTCCCCGAGCTATGTGGAAATGGGGCTATTCCACAATAGCTCGCAAACTTTCTGTAGTCTGAAAATGCAGCGAAGGCTTCAGTATGGATCAGGATAAACATAGCCGTCTGCTTTCCGATCCCATGCACGCTCTGCACAAGGCTGAACTGTTCGTTTAGTTCCTGGTCCTCTGTTATTAAGGCTGCCAACTCGATATCTACCTTTTTTATCCGTTCGGCGTAAAGGGCAAGCATTTCCTGGCTATCGGCTATGCAATAGCCAGCGTTCTCCCTATCAAATCCTTTAAGCGCTGAGCAGGTGCATTTAAAAGAGGTCTGGTGTCTTACCAACTGTTCGCGGTGTGCTAGCAGGTGTTTGAGTTTTGAGCTTGTTGCCGAAGGAAGGAGGTAAGGACGGGCTTTGTGCTGATTTGAAAAAGCATAGCTTGCGATTGCCTGTGCGTCAGCCTTATCAGATTTCCCCCGTTTAAGTCCAATGGAACGCTTAATGTGCAGCCCGTTTTCAACCCATATAGATAAATCATTTGCATGCATAAAGTTGGTTATGGGGCAGATATAAATACCTGTATGCTCGCAACAGAAAAGAACCTTCTTAAGCGCGATACCATGTATGGAAAGCCATTCCAGCATTAGGCCAAAGCCATCATAGCTGTTCTTAAAAACATGGTGGAGGGGCTTGTCGAAACAGGCCTGTGTAACAACAGCAACATCGATGGTTGATTTGGAAATATCTATTCCAACAAATAGTTCATAATTCATAACTTTACGGTTAAGTGAAATGGAAATCCTAAAGTTGAATAAAACTGAATCCCTTAATAGTCCGCTAGACTAAAATTCTATATGGTTCTTGTTCAACTAAAAAGCAGAGGTCTGTTACAGGTTCTAGATCGTAAGTCTGGATCGCAGCATAGTTCACCTCTGCTTTTAAGGGTTCCTTTGTCAAATTTAATTCTTTGATAATCTTTCTCAAACCTAAGGGATTGGAGCGAACATACCGATTCTTCGTCGGTATAAAGCGTAAAGCGGGGCTGACAGCCGCCAAGAACCACAAGTCATTCATTTTCTAATCATTATTCCTCCATTATACTACCAATGGCCGATCAAAAAAAGGTTGGTGAGACACCAACCTTGGAATTCATTTTAAAATGATTTTTTAACCTGTTTATTTCCAAATGGGCGAACATTGCCAGTCGCTTTTATACCAAAGCGTGATGGCAGGTTAGACGAACAACAAACCGCGGGCTTATATTTCACTTTCACTTGAGTATTCTGCTTCACCGGACCATTTTTACAGGCAAAAAGCAAAGTACAGCTCAAAATTAGAATTGGCTTAATTATCTTCATCTATTTTTCAATTTCCGGCCAATCAAAGAGAGGATTTTCTGATGGTGTTTTGGCCTGCTTCATTAAAGCATAAAGCGCTTTAACGGTTTCAGGATTTTTTGCCGCAATATTATTCTTTTCACCAATATCACTTTTTAAGTTATACAGTTCCAGCTTTTCTGCAGTTCCTTTGTTTCTAAAACGGATCAATTTCCAGTCGTCTTTGGTTACAGCTTCTTTCAGGCCATCTTCGTTAAACTGCCAGTAAAAATATTTATGTTCTTTAGCTGCTTTTTTACCACTTAACAAAGGAGAAAAAGACAATCCATCAATATTTTTTGGTGATGCTGTTCCTGTTAGCTCTCCAAGGGTTGGCAATACATCCCAAAATGCCCACGGCGTTGGATTAACCTGACCTGCAGCGATTTTGCCCGGCGCCCTTACAATTAATGGTACGCGGATGCCACCTTCATACAGATCTCTTTTTACCCCCCTAAACTCGCCACTGCTGTTAAAAAACACCGGATCGGCACCACCTTCTTTATGTGGGCCGTTATCACTGGTAAAGAAAATGTAGGTATCGTTATCCAAGCCTAATTTTTTGATCAATGCTACAATAGTGCCCACATCAGTATCAAGTTTATTTACCATGGCCGCAAAAGCAGCATGCGGCTGTGCCTGACTATCATAGTTTCCTTTTTTTTCAAAAGGTTTTTCAGGTGGGAATTTACTCGAACCGTCTGCATTCTGGAACTTCTTCAACAGTTCTGCCGGTACTTTCAACTCTGCATGCGGAACAGTTAAAGGCAGATACAAAAAGAAAGACTGATCCTTATTGGCGTTAATAAAATCAACCGCTTTATTTACAATCAGGTCTTCAGTGTATTTTGCAGTATCAACAGGCACTTCTACTGTTTTACCACCAACAATTTCGTACAAATGATTGGTGTAATAATCGTGTGCATGCGATTGATCCAGGTATCCATAAAAACTATCAAAACCTTTTAAATGCGGGGCACCTTTACTGTCTTCATCTCCTAAACCCCATTTACCAAACATGCCTGTTTTATAACCGTTTCTTTTTAAACGTTCGGCCAAGGTGGTATCCTGCGCGCGTAAAGCAGCAAGACCATCTTTTGCTTTCGCATTGCCTCTTATCCAGGCATGGCCCATGGTATAACCAGTCATTAAAGCACATCTTGAAGGTGCGCAAACGGTATTTCCAGAATAGAAACGGGTAAACTTAATTCCTTCTTCAGTTAGCTTATCCAGATTTGGGGTTGGAATTTTAGAATTTGGGTTAAAACTGTGCACATTACCATAGCCAAGATCGTCAGCCAGAATAAAAATAATATTGGGTTTCTTTTTGCTTTGTGCTTGTACAGAAGCAAAACTGGCCATAAGCATAGCAAAAGCTATAAATTTTAAAACATTTAGTAAGGAAAAAGATTTCATAAACTCTTGTTTCACAATGATTATATTTTGGCAAATATAATTTTTTGCAAATAATCTACAAACTTACTAGACTTTTTATTTTACCTGCCCGAGATTAGCGCAGACGCATATTTGTAAACACTAAAATACAACTTCGTAACATTATTAGGAATATTTTTTTTCTTTAAGCTAAGATTTTATAATTTAGCCAATGCAAAATTGGTGCGGCTGATAAAATAGATGCAGTAAGCAAAACTTTACGCGTTAGGCGTGAAAGCAATTAATGTAGTGAGGTCTGGAAAACCTGTTCTCTAGAAGAGATGAAATCGAAGTGACGAACATTTCTTTGGCAGACGCACCAATTTTTCATTCAATTTAAGTTAGGCGACTAAATTGAAGTACCGATATGCCTTTATGCCGTCTAAAACTCGTGCTAAAATTGGTGGTTTGTTCAAAGCCCAATAGTTCGGCTATTTCATCAACCGTATAATCGCTATGAAGCAACAATTCTTCCGCTTCGCGCATAATCCGATCTTTTATAAGCACTGTTAAGCTTTTTCCAAGTACGCGGTCTAAAAATTTGTTCAATTTGCCAGGGCTCATCCCCATGCCTTCCGCATAAAACCGAATGGACCTTTCTTGCCTATAAAATTGTTCCAAAATGGCCCTAAACCTTAATACCTGCTGTAAATCATCTAAGGTTAAAGCAGCAAGATAGCCTTCTAAACCAGCTGTAAAACCCAGAAATAATGATAAGTATTGCGCTAAAAAGGGCATGTCTTTTTTAATATTGATTTCTTTTTTTAGCTGATCGAGCAAACTATAGGTTTTAGTTGATTTTTGCGAATCGAGATCCCTGAAAGACAAATTTAAGAAGAGATTCTTAGCCTGGGGATCTAAATGCTGAAGTAAAAATTCGGCATATAATAAACTGCTAAAACTGAGCCAATAACCTGAGGTAATTTCTCCTTCGAGCCTAACCAGGCCTTCTTCCGGAATAAAAAATACCCGGCCTTTTAACAAGGGGTAATCGCCAGAATTCATGCACAAAAAGCCATTCCCCTCACGCACAATCAACATACGCATAGGGTATGCTGCCTGCAACGCACGTTCTCTTTTAAAAAAACCGGTAATTGGCTCTAGCTGTATCATAACTTAAGGATAAACAACGGTAAGACCAAATTTATCAGATTTGGTTACAAGTTGCTAAAATAATCTATTATAATGATTAAATTCTATCTGTAAAACAGGCTATAAGGATCAAAGCATTAATAATTATTAATCCTTCGGATCAACAATTAGCACATTTATTGCAATTGATAATATTTGATGCAATTCAAAAGAAACCTTTAAACCCTTTTTTAGATTAAATCCATTTATTGGGCCACTTTGATAAAACAGCACTTCTTCTCCAATATCGTTCCTGATTTTTCCAAAGCCTTCAGTTTCATTATAAAAATCTATCGTTCCCATTTCTTTTGTCACCATTTGTACCCTTTTGCGTTAACTAATATATAGCTAACCAAAAAACTGTGCCAAATAATAAATAGACTGGTAATATGACACAAAAAGAATCTTCCGTAAATGATCTGCCTATGCAGATAGCACCATCACTTTAATGGCCTCGATGCCACTTTGCGTAAATTCAATGTCAAACTGAACAATATTATTGGGTTTTATCGGATCGATTACCCCACGGGCAAAAACACTCACTTCGCGCCCACCATTTGATGGTGTAATGCTGCCAACACCTTCTTTAGGATTATAAAACTTTACGGTACCTAATCTCATAACGGCATTAAATCAGTTTTACATTAACCGCATTGGGACCTTTTTTTCCTTGTGCGATTTCAAACTCTACCCGATCATTCTGGCTTATTTTATCAACCAAGCCTGTAACATGAACAAAAACTTCTTCGCCGTCTTCTGTTATAATGAAGCCAAAACCTTTAGATTCATTATAAAATTTTACTGTTCCTTGCATTTAATTTAGATTTAATACAATAAACATACAAAAACTCAAAAAGTTTTAGCAATTAAATAGATTTCTAAGCCTAATCTATAGATCAAACGACAATTAATGATGATTTTTATGTTTGAACAAACAAAACACGTGTAAACAAAAAAGATGCAGACTGAGCCAGCAATTTCTTCCCTATTTTATTGTGTTACACTAAGCCTTAACCAAGCGCATTTGGATCAAAAGCTGGCAAAAACAAGCACACATTACCAACATCGATATCACGATTGGCATAACATAAGGTAATACAAAGCCTTTAATAGAAGAAAATTTATAAAAACCGCTCCCATTAATAAGCGCTCAGCTTACATTTATGCTTAGCGCACCCCAAGCAACCCTAAATACTAAAAGGCTGTTTTGAATACCAGAAAATGAATTCTTTTTTTATCCGGATACCGAATTTTGCCGCATCATCAAAATAAATCATTCGAAGAGAAAAATTTCTCTTTAAAAAAGTATTTGAAAATTGAACTAACCCTTTTTTCCACTAAAAATCACAAAGAAAACACTAAAACCACTTAAAAGGAAAACTATTCCAAGAATCAAATTTACTTTATCGCCCATTCTGTAAGTTACAGATTAAAATCAGAATGACAATAGGCTGACACAAAAAAAGTCAAAAAACAACTTGAAGTTGTATTATTTTTAATATTAATAGCCATTTTACACTGATTCCGATAAGCCCTGGTTGATATAATATAAGTTGATGACTGATCCGATCGCTAATTTTAAGCCCTTGAGAAATAAGAATTAAAACCTGCTTTTAAACCGATTTTTTTCTAAAAACAGATAGGCTTGCTACTAAATGCATGTATGAAATCAATTATCTTATGGTAACTGATTTTAAATAGTCTAAAGAGAATGCGCTGAACAGGGATTAAGTATCATTTTAAAACCGAAATCTTTATATTAAAGTTTTGGGCCTCGCCTTAAGTTTAGCTGTACCCATTATGTTTTTAGCAACTACCCCTCTTTTCGTGATAGCAGTATCAAATTCGACTGTACTTCCAACATACAAACCTTTCGCTTTGCAATCTACTATATCGAAATAGATGCTTTCTAAAACCAAATATTGAGAGATTAAACCGAAACCCCTTTCTTTATTGTACGCTGTTATTACTCCAGTCATCGTATTATTATTATTAGCGTGTATACCTACATAAAACTAACATTACCAGCACAATACCTATTGAACAGTAGAGATTCTTTAAGAAAAAATAGATAACCGCAATAATTTTGTTGATGTAAGAATTTTGACCGAAAACGTTTTATAATTTCATTTTGAATCTAAATTCAATCACCTTATAGATAAGTTATTCTAATTTGACATTATTCGCATAAATTTTGATACAATACTTCAGGCTATAAAACTATATCCTATATTTATTCAAAATACCTTAATCAAATAAATGAAAACAACCTTTACACTACTGTTATCTGCCATTGCATTTGTATTAATATCGGCAACAACACTAAACAAAAACATTTACGAAAGCAGGGCTTTCGAATTTTTCCCCAAATATAAAATAGACACACCAGATCAAGACCGTTTTGTAAAAGTGACGCTTGCCCAAGGAGAATTTACAGAGCCTACAGAAATGACCATCCTCCCTAATCTGGATATTTTGGTAGCACAGCGCAGAGGTGAAGTATTGATTTATAAAAACCAGACAAAAAAAATTAAAGAAGCTGGTAAGCTTGATGTTTATTTTAAAACCAACACGCCTAATGTTAATGCAGAAGAAGGGTTATTGGGAATGGCTGCCGACCCTAAATTTGCAGTTAATAAATACATCTATCTTTTCTATAGTCCGTTTGATAAATCTGTTAATCGATTATCCAGGTTTAAGTTAATAAACGATCAGATTGTAAAAGAATCAGAAAAGATCATTTTAGAATTCTATTCTCAGCGCGAAATCTGCTGTCATACCGGAGGATCTATTGCTTTTGGGTCAGACAATTTACTTTATGTATCTACTGGAGATAACTCTACGCCTTTTGATGCTCCAAAACAGCAATATGTAAATAAAGGGTATGCGCCGCTCGATAACAGAAAGGGTTTTGAACAATATGATGCCAGAAGATCGGCCGGAAACACCAACGATTTGAGAGGTAAAATTTTAAGGATCAAAGTAAATGAAGATGGCACTTACAGCATCCCGGACGGCAACCTTTTTCCGAAAAATGATCCAAAATCTAAACCAGAAATTTATGTAATGGGTGATAGAAATCCTTATCGGATTTCTGTAGATCAAAAAACTAATTTTTTATATTGGGGAGAAGTTGGTCCTGATGCTTCCAATGATGACGCTTTAAGAGGGCCAAGGGGATATGATGAAGTAAACCAGGCAAGAAAAGCCGGTAACTTTGGCTGGCCGTTATTTATAGGCAATAACTACCCATATAAAGCTTACGATTATACCAATGGAGCGAATGGCAATGCTTTTGATCCTGAAAAGCCAATTAACAATTCGCCAAACAATACAGGTTTAGAGCAACTTCCACCCGCGCAACCAGCTTATATCTGGTATCCGTATGGCGAATCGAAAGAATTTCCACAGGTAGGCTCAGGCGGGCGTACCGCAATGGCTGGACCAGTTTATTATGCAACTGCAAACTCACCCTACCCGGCTTACTATAACGGAAAACTGATTATTTACGAATGGGTACGTGGATGGGTTAAAGCCGTAACCATGAATGCACAGGGTGATTACCTGAGTATGGAGCCCTTTATATCTAACGTTTCTTTAGCTGCACCTATTGATATGGAATTAGGGCCTGATGGGAAATTGTACATCCTGGAGTATGGTAAAGGTTGGTTTACCAAAAACCCTGACGCAGCAATTACAAGGATTGATTATTT
The DNA here is from genome assembly GCF_049913135.1 of Pedobacter sp. R-06. Classification (NCBI taxonomy): domain Bacteria; kingdom Pseudomonadati; phylum Bacteroidota; class Sphingobacteriia; order Sphingobacteriales; family Sphingobacteriaceae; genus Pedobacter; species Pedobacter sp. R-06. The sequence goes on from NZ_CP183977.1 coordinate 3,090,267, forward strand.
AAAAGGCAACCGACCTCCGTTAGTTGAAAGTTTAAATATTGCAAAAACAAGTGGATTACTTCCTTACAAATTAACCGCAACTGTTACTGCTAAAGATCCGGACGGAGATGCGCTGACTTACATTTGGAATCTGGGAAAAGGAATTACTAAAACTACAACTACGCCAAGTTTACAATATACCTTTACTAAAGCAGGCGAATACCCGGTAAGTGTTACTGTAATGGATAAAAGTAAAGCCTCTGTAAAAAGCCAGGTTGTGCCGGTTTTTGCAGGGAACGAGCATCCAACTGTAGCTATTGACCTAGCTGGAAACAAAAGCTTTTATTTTCCGAATAAACCGGTTGATTATAAAGTTTTAGTAAGCGATAAAGGTGCTAAAGTGAATAATAATCGCATATACATTTCAAATACGTATACAGAAGGAACAGATTTAGCTGGAGCAGAATTGGGCCACCAACAAGCAGCACAAACCCTTGTGGGTAAAACGCTAATGTTAAAATCTGATTGTAGCACTTGTCACAAAGAGGCTGCTGTTTCCATTGGTCCTGCATTTAATAAAATTGCAGCAAAATATAAAAATGATAGCAAAGCGGTTGATTATCTGGCTTCGAAAGTAATTGGCGGCAGTCAGGGGGTTTGGGGAGAAGTACCTATGCCTGCGCATACTGCGATGAAAGAGGCTGAAGTGAAAAAAATTACGGAGTGGATTATGACTTTAGGCGATAAAGAAGCGGTTAAAGCATCACTTCCGACAACAGGAAAAATCATCCCACCAGCTGCTACTGATAAGAAGAAATCAGTTTTAACTTTAAAGGCAACTTATACAGATGCAGGAGGTACAGCATTTAAAAAACCATTAACCACAACAAAAGTGATCAATCTGAAAAGTAATGTAATTGATGCGGATGATATAAAAGATTTTGGCGGTTTTGAGCGAAAAGATATCTATGGTGGTGAAAAACTTATCCTGTCCAAAGAAAATGGTTGGATAGCAATTAAAAATATTGATTTAACTGGTATTTCAGGATTTGGTTTTTCATTTTTAAATCTTGATCCTGGATCAGATGGCGAAATCGAGATCAGGTTAGATGATAGCAAAGGCGTTATGATTGGCAAATCTACTTTTAGGAATAGTATTCCGATCAATATGCTTTCAGATGGAAAATTCCATTCTATTTATTTTGTGTTCAAAGAACTAAAAAGAGGTGATAAAAAGAACAGACCAATTATCCAATCAATCACGGTAGAACCTAAATAATTTACATGATTTTAGTGTCGTCATTCCCGCGAAGACGGAAATGCAATATCATGGAGTTAAGCCTAGTTGTTGTCAGTCTGAGTTTGTCGAAGACCTTTTAGCAGCGAAAACAAAAAAACATTTGTCCTTCGACGGGCTCAGGATAACAATGTTTTTTGTTTTCTCCTTAATTTAATGACATTGGGCTGGAATCTTAATGCAAATAGAAAACACCACTAATGCATTAAGATCCCTAATCAACCGATAGCTATCAGGTTGGAAATGACGATACCGTAAAATATTATGCCCGAAACTTATCTACTATAGGTTTCGGGTTTTTTATTGTAAAAAAAAACGTTTAATGCCTTCCATTAAATCAGCAATAATATCTTTGCAGCAAATGCTAAAGGATTTCCATGCAAAACATTAAAAACATTATTTTCGATTACGGAAACGTAATATTCGATATCGATTTCAGAATCGCTCAGGCATCTTTTCAAAAACTGGGTATTACCGATATTGAAAACTTCTTTGCCCATAAAGCACACAACCAACTATTTGATGATTTTGAAACCGGGGCAATTTCTCCTGCCGAATTTAGGGCAGGAATTAGAAAAGCAGCTAATAAACCCGAATTAACCGACCAGCAAATTGATGATGCATGGAACAGTTTATTAATTGGTACCATACAGGAAAACCACGATTTACTGCTTCAGGTAAAAGAAAAATACCGTACATTTTTACTGAGCAACAATAACGAAATCCATTACGACTGGATTATCAATTACCTCAAAACAACCTTCCAGATTAATAATTACGACGCTTATTTTGAGAAAGCTTATTTCTCTCAGCACATGAAACTGCGTAAGCCGAATACTAATATTTTTGAGCAGGTATTAAAAGAAAATAACCTCGATCCTACCGAAACCTTATTTATTGACGATAGTCCGCAACATATTGAAGGTGCTAAAAAAGTAGGATTAAATGCATTATTAATGACCGAAAAACCAGCGCAATTGGGTGCCTTTTTAAAAGCGAACGGAATTTTGTAAATTAGTATATGTCAGAAAAAAAGTTTAAGTCGCTAAAAGAGTTCTACCCTTTTTATTTGTCGGAACATACCAATACCACATCGCGTATTTTACATTTTATAGGTACCGGATTGGTTTGCCTCGCTTTTTTTACAGGTTTTCTTTTTCACAACTGGCATTTCTTTTTGGCTATTCCTGTACTTGGATACGGCTTTGCTTGGGTTGGTCACTTTTTCTTCGAAAAAAACAAACCCGCTACTTTTCAATATCCGGGTTATAGCTTGGTAAGCGATTTTATTTTGTTTTACGACCTCTTAACCGGAAAACAATCTTTTGTAGTGAAGAAATAATTCTGCGCGATTAAAAACAGCCGCTCAACCTAAGCTCGATCTGATAGCTATCGGATAAAGCGGCATCCTTTTTGGCTGTCACCCTCACCCTGAGCGAAGTAGAAGGGCAGCCAAAAGATATAGCGCAAAACGAGGCTGAGTGTCCAGAAGGACTACTGCACGCTTATTTCCAAAAAAAAATGCCAATTATAAGAAAGACGCTGGAATAAATTACCTTCAGTAAACTCGCTTAAAGCTCGGTTTACTTCGTAGCTTTCCACTTCGTTACAGATCAGCATGACGATACGAGAAGAAAAATCGTCATCTCGACTGAAGCGCAGTCCCGAACTTTCGGGAGAGAGAGCTATCTGATTAGATTTTGCTTCGCAGAATCTTCGGGTTCCCGACTGCGTTGCACCCGATAGCTATCGGGTCCGCTCGAAATGACGATTCTAAGATTAGCCGAAAACTGAATTACAGTTTCCTTCTTTTTAATTCTCTTTCAATCAAACCGAGCTCGCGGCCTGTTTGCCCCGCCACTGATGTATTTTCTTGTGCTCTTCTGAACAGATAAGGCATTACCGCTTTAATAGGTCCGTAAGGAACATATTTCGCTACATTATAATTCGCATCGGCAAGGTTAAAGCTTAAGTTATCGCTCATCCCTAACAACTGGGCAAAATATACATGAGGATGATTGTGCGTAATATTCTTTTCCTCTAAAAGGTAAGTCAATAAACGGCTGCTATCTTCATTGTGCGTTCCCGCAACTATGGCAATTTCTTCTATATGATCTACACAATAACGTAACGATTCGTTATAATCATGGTCGGATGCTTCCTTACTTGGCTGAATCGGCGAAGGATAACCCATTTCTGCAGCACGTTTACGTTCTTTTTCCATATAGGCGCCACGAACCATTTTTACTCCCAAAATAAAACCATCAGCTTTGGCAATTAAATGGTCGGCTTTCATATCGGCCAGTTTATCATGGCGGTACATTTGGTAGGTATTGTAAACAATAATACGCTCGCGGTTAAATTTACGCATCATATCCAAAGCCAGTTCATCAATGGTATCCTGGATCCAGGTTTCTTCTGCATCGATCATAATCGGCACACCTTTGTCGAAAGCAGTTTTACAGATCATTTCGCAACGCAGTTTTACTTTTTCGTATTCTGCCTTTTCTGCATCATTTAAGGTTTCTTTGGCATCCAGCTTCTGTAATAAGGCAAAACGACCAATTCCGGTAATTTTGAAAACTGTAATCGGAATTTTGCTATCACCATCAGCGCGAACAATCGTACGGATAATCTCTGCACAGGTCTCATCAAAAACCTGTTCCTCTTCTTCGCCTTCAACCGAATAATCTAAAATGGTACCCACTCCGCCTTTATCCAATTGTGCAATGGCTTTATCGCACTCTGCAATGGTTTCGCCACCACAAAACTGCTGAAATATAGTGGCTTTTATTGCTCCCTGGATTGGCAAACCAATATTTAAAAAGAAATTGGTGATGGCAGGACCAACTTTGGTAAGGAAATTACTGCCAATCATTTTAAAAAGCCAATATGCTTTTTTTAGTTCGTTGTTAGATTTTTGACGGAAAGCAATTTCCGTATTGTCGAAATTTGGTTGCTTGTTGGGGGATAAATCCATTTTTATCTATTAATAAGTCAGATTGGTGCAAAATTATAAAAAGCATTGGTTGTTAAAACTAAAAAACTCCAAATAATCGTATTTTTGCACAAAATGATACAATTCAAATTAGAAGGCGAATTTATTCCATTAATCCAACTGTTAAAAGCAAGCGGATTAGTTGGGAGTGGCGGTGATGCCCAAACCGTAGTAGAAGATGGTTTAGTAAAAACTAACGGTGAGGTCGAATTTCGTAAACGTTATAAGGTTAGGGTTGGCGATATTATTACTTTTGGAGAAAACAAAATAGAAGTTATTTAATGGAACCACTAACCAGTGCAGGTCACACTCTATATTTCGAAAGTAATTTAGCAGCGCTAAAAACACTTTTGGAAAGCAATAAATACAGCAAGGTTTTTGTACTTGCAGATGAACATACCAGCGAAATCTGTTTACCGCTTTTTCAATCGCTTTTAGATGATTTTTCTGAATTTGACCTGATTGAAACTTCGGCAGGTGAAGAAAACAAAAATATCGATTTTTGTATCGGAATCTGGAAGACGCTTTTGGATTTTGAAGCAGACCGCAAAAGTTTAATGATCAATTTAGGTGGCGGTGTAATTACCGATATGGGCGGATTTATTGCCTCTACCTACAAAAGAGGAATCGATTTTATCAATGTACCTACTACGCTTTTATCGCAGGTTGATGCTTCGGTAGGCGGCAAAACAGGGATCGATATCGACAATGTAAAAAACATGGTAGGTACATTTACCTTACCACAAATGGTTTTTATCGAAACTGCATTCTTAAAAACGTTACCACAACGCGAGCTTCTATCAGGCTTTGCCGAAATGATTAAACATGGCTTGATTTATGATAAGCCATATTACGAAAAATTAAAGGAAAGTAATTACTTAAGTCCTTCTGCTGAAGATATTTACCGATCAGTAGAAATTAAAAACGAGGTGGTAACGATCGATCCGCATGAAAAAAATCTGCGTAAGATTTTAAACTTCGGGCATACCATTGGGCATGCTGTAGAGGGTTATTCTTTGGCAAATGACGAAAATCCGTTAACACATGGTGAAGCAATTGCCATCGGATTTGTTTGTGAAGCGGCATTATCGATCAAAAACAGTACGTTAACCCAAGGTGAGCTGAAAGATATTAGTGAATATATTTTGTCTTTATATCCTAAACATCATATTAAAAAAGAGAGTTTCGATACGCTTTTAGAACTGATGCAAAGTGATAAAAAGAATGAAGATGGGAACATCCTTTTCTCACTTTTAGAAACAACTGGCAAATGCACGTTTAACTGCCGTGTAAGTACCGCCGATATTTTGAGCAGTTTAGATTATTACAATAGTTTATAAAATGAATTTTACCGGAAGTGATATTTCTGTTGTTGGCCTGTTTGGTTTCGTAATTGTTTTGACCCTGGTTGAAATGTATTTTAGCTATGCGCACGACAGAAAGTTATATACCAAACGCGATACCTGGACCAATATTTACCTGATGACGGCTGCTATTGTGATTAATTTAGCAACAAAAACAGGCACTTTTTTTCTACTACAATATTGTTATCAATTCCGTTTGTTCCAAATACCTAATATTTGGCTTTATTGGTTTGTTTTAATTTTAGCGCAAGATTTCCTGTATTGGTTTTTACATACAGTTGGCCACTACGTACGCTTTTTCTGGGCGATGCACGTTACGCATCACTCATCTGAACATTTTAACTTAACCACCGGGTTCCGTTCAACCGTTTTCGAACCACTGTACCGTGTTTTCTTCTATTTGCCCTTAGCATTTATGGGTTTCACCGCTGTTGATATCCTTTTTGCTTACCTGGTAACCCAAATTTACGGAAACCTGGTGCACACACAGTACAACATTAAACTCCCAAAATGGTACGGGTATATTTTCGTAACGCCATCACACCATCGCGTTCACCATGCCAGCAATGTACGTTACTTAGACAAAAACATGGGTATGGTTTTAATTCTTTGGGACAGATGGTTCGGTACTTTTCAGGAGGAGTTGCCGGAAGATGTAGTTAAATATGGCTTAACCACCCAGCCTGAAGATACTGGTGCGATTAACATTATTTTTCATGAGTTTATTGCATTGAGTGCTGATGTTAAAAAAGCACCAACTTTTATAGATAAGGTGAAATACATTTTTAATCCGCCGGGATGGAGCCATGACGGAAGCACTAAAATTGCTAAAATTATGCAACAGGAATTACGTGAGGAGGAACAGAAAAGATACGAAGCACAGCAACAGGACAAAGTAAAAGGACTTAACGATCGGGGGGAGTTAAGTTCTACAGGATAAAAAATATTAATTTGTTTAATCTAAAGGTCTGTGTCTCCACAGGCCTTTTTTTTGATATATCTTATCTATTGTTTTTTAGCCACAGATGCGCAAAGATAAACACAGATGATGTTTTAGTATTCGAAAAATCTGTCATTCCAAACGCAGAGCAGAATCGATGACTGTGGCAAACAGGTGTTTCATCGTCTGCATGTACTTCGTTACGCTTCTATTGACAGTACTCAATTTGTACGACCCCACGCGACTGGTCATCTCTAGTCAAAATTTCTAACCCTAACCATATAAAAATCCGTTTTTAAGCCATTTCAAGGAACAAAAAGACCTATCAGAAAACTAGTTCATTTTTAACAAAATTAAATTTTATTAAAAATATTTTCAATTTCTTATTGACAAATTAAATTTTGTTACTACATTTGGCTCAACAAAAAAAGATGAAAAATTTTAACACATATTACTTTGGTTACTTTTACTATTTTAGTGAGAGCCGGGGCTAATATGCAAAAAGATATATAACAATATTAAAATGTATAAGAAAGTCCCGGCAAACAGCCGGGACTTTTTTGTTTTAACGCAAAAATGGAAACGACAAAACGAGTAGCAATTCAGGGTATTAAAGCATCTTTCCACGAAGAAGCCGCATACAAATTCTTTGGTAAAGACATTGAAACTGTTGAGTGTAATTCTTTCAAAGAAACCTGCGACAAACTAGAGAAAAACGATGCCGATTTCGTAGTAATGGCCATCGAAAACTCTATTGCAGGTAGTTTATTACCAAACTACACGCTGATCAGAGATTTTGGTTTCTCGGTTGTAGGCGAGGTTTACTTACCCATCCAATTACACTTAATGGCGCTACCAGGTGTAAAGTTTGAAGATATTAAAGTGGTTACTTCACATCCTATCGCCATCCGCCAGTGTATCGATTTCTTTTACGATTATCCACACATTAAAATTGTGGAGAGCAACGATACTGCCGCTTGTGCAAAACGTATCCAGGAAGAGCAATTAACAGATACCATGGCCATTGCAAACAGTTTAGCTGCTGAACTTTATGGCTTAAACATTTTAGAACGCCGTGTAGAATCGAACAAGAAAAACTATACCCGTTTTCTGATCCTTAAAAAAGACAAAACAGACGAAGGAAAGAAAATAAACAAAGCATCAATCTGTTTTCAGGTTGGGCACAAAGCAGGCTCATTGGCAACTGTGTTAAATATTTTCGCCGAACAGGATGTAAGCTTAACAAAAATACAATCTATGCCGGTTTTAGGTAAAAGAAATGAGTATTATTTTTACGTCGACTTAGAATGGCCAATTACAGAAAAATATGATAAGGCCATTAGAAAGGCATTAAAATATACATCGAACTTTAATATCCTTGGAGAGTACCAGAAGAACGATAAAGTATAAAAAGTCGGGAGTCCGAAGATAAATAGTAGCATTCAAACTTGTAAATAAAATAATTAAAATATAACTCCGGACTTCCGACTGCGGAATAAGGACTTTAACAACCCCATCATCATGAAACTTAATTTAAACATCCAACCATTAAACACCTGGTTAAACGTAAACAACGAACCATTAATCATTTCTGGTCCTTGTAGCGCAGAAACTGAAGAGCAATTATTAACTACAGCGCACTTATTGGCTGCAACCGGTAAAGTATCGGTATTGAGAGCTGGTATCTGGAAACCACGTACCCGTCCAGGAGAATTTGAAGGTATCGGAAGTATTGGTTTAGAGTGGTTAAAACGTGCTAAAGCAGAAACTGGTTTACCAACGGCTGTAGAGGTTGCAAATGCAAAACACGTTGAAGAGGCTTTAGCAGCTGGTGTAGATATCCTTTGGATTGGTGCACGCTCTACTGTAAATCCTTTCACCGTTCAGGAAATTGCTGATGCGTTAAAAGGCCACGATGTTCCGGTATTGATCAAAAATCCAGTTAACCCAGATTTACAGTTATGGATCGGTGCAATTGAGCGTATCAATGGCGCAGGAATTACTAAAATCGGTGCAATTCACCGCGGTTTCTCATCATTCGAGAAAAGTTCTTTCCGTAACGAACCAATGTGGGAACTTGCTATCCAATTAAAAACACTTTGCCCTGAATTACCGATCATCAACGATCCAAGTCATATTTGCGGTAACCGTGAGTTAATCCCTTACATTTCTCAAAAAGCATTAGATTTAGATATGCAAGGTTTAATGATCGAATCTCACGTAGATCCTTCAGTTGCCTGGACAGATGCTAAACAACAAGTTACACCAGCTGCTTTAGCTGAATTGGTTGACCGTTTAACTGTTCGTGAACCAGAAGCACCAAATGAAGCTTTCGCTGATAAATTAGCCGACCTACGTAAATCAATCGATAAAATTGATGATATCTTATTACAGAAATTAGGTGAGCGTATGGCTATTGTAGAGAAAATTGGTGAGTTTAAACGCGATAACCAGGTAACTATTTTACAGGTTAACCGTTGGGATGCCATCATTAAAAAAGGTCATGCTTTTGCAAAGGCTTTAAAATTAGACTTAAACTTTACGGAGAAATTCCTAGAATTGATGCACGGTGAATCAATCCGTAAGCAAACCGAAATTATGAATGCTGGCAAAGCTGAACAAGGCATTGCTGCTGAGCAACATACTGAGGTTAAAGCATAATAAAGGTGGAGGGTTTAGAGGTTGAGGGCTTAGGGTAAAATCCAAATGCTTAACCAAACTTGAAAACTGAAAGACTAAGCCAAAAGCTGACCGTCTAGCAGTGGTGTCATCCTGAGCCTGTCGAAGGACTTATAACAATTTCGATAACTCAATATGACATTAAAAAACAAATATAATGTAGGTGTCAGGTGTTTCCATCTGCCACCTACATTTAAGAATAAAAACAGAATAAAATGTCGAAAAATGCCTTAGTTTCTTTTAAAGGAACCAAGAATATTAATACGGAAATCCAATTAACAGGCTCGAAAAGCGAATGCAACAGGGCTTTAATTATTAGCGCTTTAAGCAAAAAACTGGTTAAAGTTGAAAACCTTTCCAATGCTGCCGATACGGTAACCTTAAATGGCATCCTTAATAATCTTGAAGAAGAATTAGAAGTAGAAATCCAGGAATCAAAAACAGTTGACGTTGGCCCGGCAGGGACCGCTATGCGTTTCTTATCGGCTTATCTTTCGGCTAAAAACGGTAATTTCTTACTTACCGGAACCGAACGGATGAAACAGCGCCCCATTGGTATCTTGGCAGAGGCTTTAAAAACCATCGGCGCTGATATTTCTTATGCAGAAGCTGAAGGTTTCCCTCCATTGAATATTGTTGGCCCTTTAAATCAAAAAACTGCTGAAGTTAAAATTAAAGGTGATATCAGTAGTCAATATATTTCAGCTCTGCTGATGATTGCCCCTATCCTACCTCAGGGTTTAACTTTGGAAATTGAAGGTGAGCTTACCTCTAAACCATATGTAGATATGACTTTAGATATGTTGGCTGAAGTTGGCATTGCGCATTCCTGGAGCGGAAACTCAATCTCCATCAAACCACAGGTATTTAAACCTGGTACTTTGGTTGTTGAGCCCGACTGGAGCGCAGCATCGTATTGGTATAGTATTGCAGCATTAGCTGATGAAGCAGAAATTAGTTTACCTGCTTTAAAAGAAAAAAGTTTGCAGGGCGATAGCCAGATCAAAAATATCATGAAGATTTTCGGTATCGCTACCAGTAAAACCAATAATGGAATTGCCATTAGCAACCTAGGTCTTTCTTTAGATACAAAAGAAGTTTTAGACTTAAAAACCTGTCCGGATTTAGCGCAAACCATTGTAGTTATTGCAGCAGCATTGGGCAAAAACATGGCTTTTACAGGTTTAGAGACTTTAAAAATCAAAGAAACAGATCGCATTGCAGCCCTTCAGAACGAATTGGCTAAAATAGGCGTTACTTTTACAGAAGATAATCTGGTATATACTTTAAACACAGATAACCTTCATTTTCCGGATAAAGTTACTTTCGCCACCTACGAGGACCACCGTATGGCGATGGCTTTTGCACCACTTGCTTTATTGATAAATGAAGTTGAAATTGAAGAAATGCAGGTAGTAGAAAAATCTTATCCGTATTATTGGGAAGATTTGAAAAAAGCGGGATTTGAGGTGAGAGAGATATGAGACACGAGATTTGAGATATGAGATTTGAGGCACTAGCAGTGAGACTCAAGAAATAAAACAACAATAATAATCTAACATCTAAAAACAATGAAGTTCAGATATGATAAACAGAATACTACTCAAATCTCATATCTAGCTTCTCACATCTAAACAAATATGGCAGGCAACTCATTCGGACAACTATTTCGCATCACCACCTTTGGCGAATCTCATGGCGTAGCCATTGGGGTAATTATTGACGGCTGTCCGGCGCAATTGGATATCGATATGGATTTTATCCAATCAGAACTTGACAAGCGTAAACCGGGTCAATCCAAAATCACCACTCAAAGAAAAGAAAGCGATATTGTTCAGATTTTATCGGGTGTATTTGAAGGAAAAAGTACGGGTACGCCAATTGCACTTTTAATTCCGAACGAGGATCAACGTTCAAAAGATTACGGTCACAATGTTGATGTTTACCGCCCTAGCCATGCCGATTATGTTTATGATGCAAAATATGGTATCCGCGATCACCGCGGCGGAGGCCGCTCCTCTGCCCGCGAAACTGCTGCCCGTGTAGCGGCTGGTGCAATTGCAAAGCTGTTTTTGAAGCAACAGGGTATCGAAATTTTCGCACATGTAACTTCGGTAGGTACAATAGAAGCTCCTAATTTAGAAAGCAATGATCTATCTGCTTTATTGCAGATTAGGGAAGAAAATATTGTGCGTTGCGCTGATCCTGCAACTGCACACGAAATGGTTGAGTTTATCGATGCCGTTCGTAAAGATGGCGATACCGTTGGGGGAAAAATAGGTTGTGTAGTAAAAGGCTGTCCCGCGGGCTTAGGTGAGCCTGTTTTTGATAAATTACATGCCGATTTAGGTAAAGCTATGCTCAGTATTAATGCTGTTCATGGTTTCGAATATGGTTCTGGTTTTGCCGGAAGTGAATTAAGAGGATCGCAACACAACGATATTCCACAGCCAAAAGCTGCCGATTCGAAAGTTTTTAAAACCACAACCAATTATGCCGGTGGTATTTTGGGTGGCATTTCTAACGGGATGGATATTACTTTCAAAGTAGCTTTTAAGCCTGTTGCAACCATTATGCATAACCAGCAAACCATCAATGCTGCTGGTGAAGCTTCGGAGATTAAAGGCAAGGGCCGTCATGATCCTTGTGTGGTACCCAGAGCAGTAGTAATTGTTGAGGCTATGGCAGCATTGGTTTTAGCCGATCAGTTTTTAAGAAACAAAGCAAGTATTATTTAATTTTCGTTAATGAGAATCATTACCGCCTTATTTCTATTGATCAGCATGAATAGCTTTGCACAAAGTTATGCTGATCAGATCGCAAAACATCGTGAAACCTATAAACAGGATTTCATTAAAGATGAGCGTTCACCACTCAAAAAAAATGACCTGCAAAACCTTCATTTTTATGAGGCAGACAGTGTTTACAGAATTTTAGCCGATGTAGAAATACTGAAGAATGAAAAAGTTTTCAAAATGCCTACTTTTAATGGCTCTAGCAGCGATTACTATAAATATGCACACGTTAACTTTATTCTCAACGGCAAAAAAATTCAAATGACTTTATATAAAAGTGTTTCTTTATCAACCAACCCCGTTTATAAAGATCACCTTTTTTTGCCCTTTACTGATGAAACCAACAATAAGGAAACTTATGGCGGCGGCAGGTATATTGATCTGGATGCAAAAGAAATCGTAGATAATCATATCGAAATCGATTTTAATAAAGCCTACAATCCTTATTGTGCCTATAGTGACGGATACCGCTGCCCAGTCCCTCCAGAAGAAAACGACCTGCAATTAGCCGTAAAAGCCGGCGAGAAATTATACACTGGTGAAAAGAAACACCAGAAATAAAAGTTAATATTACGTTTATCTACAAAATGATACCTGGATTGTATTACAATCCACATTTTAACGTAAATTACAAACATTAAGTTAAAAAACGTGTTCTCTAACTAAATTACATAACCCATTCCTAAATGACGTACAGCTGTTTAATTGTTGATGATAATGAAATTGAAAGAGATGCCATAGAAATGCATCTAAAAAAAATCCCATCATTAAATATTATCGCTGTCTGTAGTAACGGTATAGAAGCTTCACAAATTTTATCAACCACTTCAGTGGATATTGTTTATTCTGATATTGATATGCCAGAGCTTTCTGGTATGGATTTATTAAAAAGCCTGAAAAAACAACCGCTATTTATCTTTATCACTTCATTTAGTGAGTACGCTGCTGAGAGCTTTAACCTGGATGCATTGGATTTTATTGTTAAGCCTGCAACGTTCGAACGCATATTAAAAGCCACCAACAAAGCGATCGAGTATATTGAATTAAGGAAACTAGTAAATAAACTTCCTGTCGAAAATCTAAACACCGACGATAAAAAAGACGACGATTATTTCTTTTTTAGAGAGACCAAAGGCATAACCAAGCTGAAATATAATGATGTAATTTATATTGAAAGTATGGGCGATTTTTCGAAGCTGTTTACCAGTATTGATAAACATGTTATTTTAGTAAGCCTAAAAAATCTAGAAAAACAACTTCCTTCGAAAATTTTCTCAAGGGTACACAAACAGTACATCATTAATATAAACCACATTGTAACCTTAACCAACCATGAGGTTCATTTAGATCATAACTTTCTGGTTCCGATAAGCGCTTCTAACAGGCAGGAATTATTGGAAAAATCAATTGACAAGAAAATTCTGTCGAGGTTTTTAAAATAAGCTATTTTTTCAGGATTATTTTAAAATAACTTCCGCCGGCAGGATTAATATCGGCGCTAATTTTACCATCCATCAAGCTAATAAAGGTTCTGCAGAGCAATAAACCTAAACCTGTACCTTTTTCTTTATTGGTGCCTAATGTACTCACCCCCGCGCCTAGATAACCTGGCTTATTAAAATGTTCGACCTGTACAGGTGTTAAACCGATCCCTGTATCTGAAATTTTAATCTCCAGCACATTTCCGTTATGAGCGGCACTAGTTGTGATTGTACCACCATTAGGCGTAAATTTAATGGCATTACTGATGATATTTCGGATAACCAGCATGAGCATATTCGAATCTGCTTTGCAAAATGTTTTGGCCGGCACTAAATTCTGGATAGCTAAGCTTTTTTCGTTAGCGTTATCCCGCAAAGAAAGAATAACTTCATTAATCAACTCATGAACATCCAACGATTCTAAATATGGGTTAAAACCCTGCATCTGGCTGGCTGCCCAATTAAGAAGATTCTCCATCATTGAGGAGGTATAGGTAAGGTTGTTTTTTAGTGCCGCAGCATATCTGTTCAACTTCTCTTGTTCGATATTTCCCCCTTCTAAAAGTTGCATAAAGGAAATTAATGAATTTACAGGGGTACGCATATCGTGGCTTACCACACTAAAAATACGGTCTTTAACCTTACTTAACTGTTCCAACTCCCGTTTTTGGTTATTGATAATTATATTCAGCCTCGTTGTTTTCCGCTGATTAAAAAATATAACAACGGCAATAATCAGAATCAATGTGGTGGCGATGGTGAGGAATAATTTTACACGTTCATCAAGTTTAATCTGTTGTACCTGTTTACTAATCTGCTTATCCTTTATCCCGGCAGCTAATTTTGCTTCAAATTTAGCATTGGCAAATTTACTGTCCTGAGCCAAACGCTGAATATCGAGATCAGCTTTTGCCTTTTGAAAAGTTAGGAGATCTAATGCTTTTTCTTTATCACTCAGCACTAACTGTTGTCTTTTTAGCGCAAGTTCTTGTTGTTGTCTTTTTAACTCGCCTTCTGTAAGTTTTTGCTTCAATAAATAGTCGCGTTCTTTAATACCAAAATCGAGCTGCATCTGCCTTCGGGTAATTTCCTTTTCTTTTTCCTGGTCGAAAATTTTATCTCTAACGGCAATATATTGCCTGTAATAGGCTAATGATTTGTTATAGTCTTTTTGTTTTTCATATACCGTACTCAACCCCAAACTAGATTGTTTTTCTATATCTAATAAGCTGTTTTCTTCAGCAATTTTTAAGCTATTACTGAGCAATAGGATGGCATTTTCAAAATCATTCTCTTTTTGGTAAAAGTTTCCCAATGCATATAAACTTGAGGCATAGGCTTCTTTATCTTCTCCCGACTTATTTAATTCAACTGATTTTTGATACGATTTTAACGCTGCGTCCTTTTGTCCTATTGAGCTGTATAAGTCTGCAAGATTTCGTTTAATAGTGGCTATTAAACCTATATCTCCAATGGCTTCTGATACCCGCAATGATTTATTATAATACGCTAAGGCCAGTTTAATTTTCTGGTTAGGCAATACATTCATCTCCTGTAATTCACGATCTGAAGCCTCGAAATAATTGGTACCAATCAAGCCATAAACAACAGCCACGCCTCTTGTATTTTCGCCCTCCTTAGCAAATACTTTTAGCGCCATGTTCATATAAACCAGGGCCTGACTCTGATTACCCAAACTTTGGTAAATAGTAGAAATATTGGTATAACAACTGGCCATATCGGTTTCGTTGCCCATTTTTTCGTAGATAGCTATGGCCTTTTGGTTAACTTCTAATGATTTTACATAATCTGGAATGCTGCCATATAAAGCACCTAAATTGAGGTAAGTTCCGGCAACCATATCCAGATTACCTATTGAAGAAAATTCGGCAACTGCATTGTGATAATTCTCTTCTGCCTTTTGATAATTAGACCTACCGTGATACATTAAACCTCTACGGTAATAAGCCATTGCAGAGAATTTTTTTAGATTTTTCTCATGTGAAAGCTGAATGGTTTTATCTACATATTCTTCCGCTTTATCTACATTTTTCATCCTCATATATTGGCGATAAACTTCCGTCAATATTTTGATTTTGGTAGAATCTGTTTTTAAATTCTTTTGATTTAAACTTAAAAGGCTATCCAGTTTTTTCTGCGGCGCACCCACCTGGCTAAAACTAGCCATGTATAAAAATGAGAAAAAGAGAAACAGCATGCCTTTTTTAGAAAAACATGCTTTACTAACGAACTGAGCATTTACAAGATAGCGCTTCATTTTTCAGATCAAACCAATGATTTGTTTCTACTGGATAATGAGCATAAAAAATCTTGAAAATGACAGCATTTCATATCCGGGATGAGATAAAACATACTGAAATAACAAAATAGGTTTGGTTTATAAAAGTAATTAAAAAACTGATCAATAGGTAACCAGTTCTTTACCTTTTCATCAAGAATCCCAATCATTTAAGCATAAATAAAATAAGAAAATGATTGTAAACCTTTTAAATTATTCAGGCGGTTAAATCTTATGCCTCAGCTATTGCTTATTAAAAAAATGCGGGATATTTAGCTGGATTTGCATCGTGCATCATCTGGTAAATGGTTTCAATGACATCGTCAACCGACGGTTTACTGAAATAATCGCCGTCAGATCCAAATGGTGGACGATGTGCTTTAGCCGATAATGTTTTCGGCTGACCATCTAAATGGAAATAACCTTTTTGCTCTTCGATTACCTTTTGCAGGATATATGCAGATGCGCCCCCAGGAACATCTTCATCTACAACCAATAATTTATTGGTTTTGGCAAGGGACTTTACACAAACCAGGGTGGTATCGAAAGGTAATAATGTTTGTGGATCTATAATTTCTACTGAAATGCCTAATAAGCTCAATTCTTCTGCGGCTTCCTGAACAATTCTTAACGAAGAACCGTAAGATACTACTGTAATATCAGTTCCTTCTTCTAAAACCTCTGCTTTACCTAATGGAACCGTAAAATCGCCAACATTACTAGGTAATTTTTCTTTAAGTCGGTAACCATTTAAACACTCAATTACTACGGCAGGTTCATCAGCCCTAAAAAGGGTATTGTACATGCCGGCAGCTTGAGTCATATTTCTTGGTACGCATAAATGCATCCCCCTTAAAGCGCCTAAAATCATGCTGATCGGTGAACCTGAATGCCAGATTCCTTCCAGTCGATGGCCACGGGTACGCACAATAACAGGTGCTTTTTGTATCCCTTTGGTTCTGTATGATAGCGATGCTAAATCGTCGCTGAGTACATTTAGTGCAAAAATTAAATAATCCAGATACTGTATTTCGGCAATCGGTTTCAAGCCCCTCATGGCCAAACCAATGCCCTGCCCCATAATGGTCATTTCTCTAATTCCAGTATCGGTAATCCTCAACTCGCCATATTTGGCCTGTAAACCTGCAAAGCCTTGATTTACATCGCCAATATTTCCTAAATCTTCCCCAAAAGCTACTAAACGTGGATCGCGGGCAAAGTTTTCGTTAAAGCAGGCATTAAGCACTTCCCTACCGTCGACCATTTTTGATTGTTCATCATATGCCGCGTTAACTACTGCTATCATATCAGGGCTTTCTTTGCCATCAGTATGCAGTTTAGAATTATAACGGTCATGATTAAACTTAGCCTGCGTTTTATACCAGGTTAACAGTTCATCACGTTCCGGAGAATTAAAATTAGCGGATAAACGGATGGCTTTTCGTATAGCAGTAAAAACTTCCCGTCGTTGTGCATCAGCTGTTGAAGCCAGATTTGCAGCAATTCTGGCGAGTTCTGGTTGATGTTTAGCTACACCGCTAATTAAATCGACCACTTGTTTTTGTTCGGGTTTAATGCTATCCAAAAACTCATTCCATGCTTCTTTTTGTGCGTTACGAACAAAAATTTTAGCCTCTTTTTCAATCTCTGCAATTTCCTCTTCGGTTGCAACCGCTGAATCGAGCATCCAGGCACGCATTTTCAGGATACAATCGTGCTCATTTTCCCAAGCTAAACGATCTTTTGATTTATACCTTTCGTGCGAGCCAGAGGTAGAGTGCCCCTGGGGTTGAGTAAGTTCGGTAACGTGAATTAAAACAGGTACATGTTCGTTTCTACAAACATTTATTGCTTTTTCATACACTTCGCATAAAGCTGGATAATCCCAGCCCTTTACTTTGTAAATTTCATATCCTGGCTGATCAGGCTCACGCTGAAAACCTTTTAAAACTTCAGAAATATCTTCTTTTGTAGTTTGATATTTTGCCGGAACTGAAATGCCATAAGCATCATCCCAAATGGAGATGGCCATGGGTATCTGTAAAACACCTGCAGCATTAATGGCTTCAAAAAACACGCCTTCAGAAGTTGAGGCATTACCAATGGTACCAAAAGCAACCTCATTTCCGTTAACCGAAAAGTGCTTTAAGTAATCCAGTTCCTTATTTTGCCTAAATAATTTAGAAGCATAGGCTAAGCCAACCAAACGGGCCATTTGGCCACCGGTAGGAGAAATATCTGACGAACAGTTTTTAATCTGCGTTAAATCGTTCCAGCTTCCATCTTCGTTAACTGATTTTGTTGCAAAATGACAGTTCATTTGCCGTCCACCTGAAAACGGATCAGCTCCATCGGTTGGATTGGCATAAAGTTGTGCAAAAAATTCTTTAATGGTAGAAATCCCTGTTGCAAAGGCAAAAGTTTGATCGCGGTAATATCCCGAGCGCCAATCGCCGTTTTTAAAAGCCTTTGCCATAGCCACCTGGGGCACTTCTTTCCCATCGCCAAAAATGCCAAATTTAGCCTTCCCTGTTAATACTTCTCTACGGCCTAAAACACTGGCCTGCCTACTTTCAAAGGCTATTTTATAGTCGTTTATAACGATAGATTTAAAATCATTAAAACTGAGTTCGGAAGCATCAATAGTGTTGGTCATCAATTTTTCATTCGGCATAGTAATCAAAGATTGGTTGCGGCAAATATATACAAAATTAAAAGTTTGCCTTTATCCTCCATTGTAAAATTATATATGGATTTGTAAAATATATTTGGAATAGTTTTTGTTTTAATATGAAAACATTAAATTTGTTTTAGAATTTAAAAAATAAATTACAACCACATAACATGAAAAAGATCTTAGTATTATTCGCTTTTGTTTTAGGTTTAGGTATTGCTGCAAATGCACAAACTAAACCTGCAGAGTTTAAATTTGAATCGGAAACTCACGATTTCGGTAAAATTGTTTTAAACAAACCAGTAACTTACGATTTCAAATACACCAACATTGGTGAAGAGCCATTAATTATTACCAAAGCTGAAGCAAGTTGTGGATGTACAGTACCTAAATACACTTCTACCCCATTGAAAAAAGGTGAAACTGGTGTAATTTCGGTAACGTTTAACGCTGCTGCTGGTCCATCAACTTTTTCGAAAGCCGTAACCATTACTTCAAATGCTAAAACACCAATTAAAGTGCTTTACATTAAAGGTGAAACGGTTGCCGCAGCTTCGAAATAATTATTTAAACGATAATATTTAAAAAGTCCCGATTTTCATCGGGACTTTTTTATTTTTGTGCCATGCCAAAAATTTCACAAAAAGGTGTGCAGATGCCTGCATCGCCAATCAGAAAGTTAACTCCATTTGCAGATCAAGCTAAAAAAGATGGTAAAAAAGTTTTCCATTTAAATATTGGTCAACCAGATATCGAAACACCTGAAGGAATGTTAAACGCCGTCAAAAACATTGATTTTAATGTTTGGGCCTATACGCCATCAGAAGGTACACTTGCATACCGCCTAAAACTTACCGAATACTACAATAAACTGGGTTATAATATTACACCCGAAAATATATTGGTAACGGTTGGTGGTTCTGAAGCCATTACCATTGCCATGCAGACCTGCGTAAACGAGGGCGATGAAATTATCATTCCAGAACCTTTTTATGCCAATTATAATGGCTTTGCCTGCATGAGCAATGTGGTGGTAAAACCCATCCTTTCTTACATCGAAAATGGTTTTGCTTTGCCTCCGATTGCCGAATTCGAAAAACTGATTACAGAAAAAACGAAGGCAATCATCATTTGTAACCCCAATAACCCAACTGGTTATTTATATTCAAGGGCAGAATTAGAGGCTTTAAAAACACTTTGTGTTAAATACGATCTATTTTTATTCTCTGACGAAGCTTATCGCGAATTCTGTTATGATGGAAGAGAATTTATTTCTCCAATGCATTTAGATGGTTTGGATGAAAATGTGGTGATTATGGATACGGTTTCTAAACGTTACAGCGCTTGTGGTGCACGTTTAGGCTGTTTAATTACTAAAAATAAAGAAGTTATTGCATCAGGATTAAAATTTGCACAAGCAAGATTAAGCCCGGGCATGGTTGAACAGATTGCCGGTGCAGCGGCTGTGGATACACCGGACAGTTATTTTGAAAAAGTAAATACCGAATATA
Organism: Pedobacter sp. R-06; assembly: GCF_049913135.1. Taxonomy (NCBI): domain Bacteria; kingdom Pseudomonadati; phylum Bacteroidota; class Sphingobacteriia; order Sphingobacteriales; family Sphingobacteriaceae; genus Pedobacter; species Pedobacter sp. R-06. Next base: position 3,110,284 of record NZ_CP183977.1, read on the forward strand.
CTTTACGCCGTGATACTTTGGTTAATCGGTTAAATAATATTGAAGGCGTTTTCTGTCCTAATCCGGGCGGTGCATTTTACGTGGTAGCAAAATTCCCGATTGATGATGCTGATAAGTTCTGCCAGTGGATTTTAGAAGATTTTACGCATAATAACCAAACGGTAATGATGGCACCTGCAACGGGCTTTTACTCTACCCCAGGTTCTGGTAAAAACGAAGTACGTATGGCATATGTATTAAATACCACCGATTTAAATGCAGCTATGGACTGTTTGGAAGTAGCCTTACAACAATATCCTGGAAGAACGGTGTAGTTTACAGTTCGCAATTTGCAGTTTTCAATTTTAGATGCCAAATAACAGTTTAAAGCTATTATTTGGCATTTATTTGTATATTTGTATCCGGTTTACAACTGATTATTCAAAACTGTAAACTGAAAAAGGGGCCGTTCTTGGATTTGACAGGGTGGCGAAGGTTATGTTAGCATGCAGTGCGTTGTACGGAGAGCACTTAAAGTGAACGTTCACATTTTAGTTGGCGAAAATACTTACGCCTTAGCTGCTTAGTTTAGAACTAATTAGCTTTTGTCCCTCTAACTGCTGCATTGTTGGGTTAGAATCTGGGGCATCGAAACAACAAAGCTGGCTTTAAGGAGATACGACTTAAAGTGAGATAAAGTATCTAAGGATTTAAATAAGGTCGGTTTTCAGCCCGTTTATTTCCCTAAAATCAATTGAAAAATAAGCATGTAGAAGGTATGATTTATCTCACAACTGGACAAGGGTTCGACTCCCTTCGGCTCCACTGGAATCAGTAACAAAATTCACCAAAAAACACTAAAAGCCTGAAAATCAATGATTTGCAGGCTTTTGTTTTTTGGCATTTAGTGGCTTTTTTGACCAAAAAACGCATATGCGAGGTGAGTCAAGCGGTGAGTCAGACTACGAAAGTTTCGGACTCACCGCTTTTGACTATAACTAACTGTAATACAGCTAGTTTACCAAGTAAACATCTTGACTTTTTTTGATTGCAATCTTAACTTTATTTCACTTTTAAGATTACTTTTATGAAAAGAAATTTCAGTTTACTTTTCTTTCTAAAGAAAGGAAAAACAGATCACGATGGTAACTCTTCTATCTACATGAGGATTACAATCGAAAAAAAACGTGTTGATCTTGCTACAGGAAAACAATGTGCAGACAACGACTGGTCAAATGGAAAGGTCATTGGAAATTCCGCAATGGCAAAAGCTATTAACCTCTATCTTAAACAGCTAGAATCCAGGCTGCATGAATCGCATAGGAATCTCCTAATGGCTAGGGAAGATGTAACTGCTAAAAGTCTTGCAGATAACTTCTTGGGAAAAGGAACACAAGTTAGAATGCTTACCGATGTATTTGAGGCCCATAACAATGAAATGCAACAATTGGTAGGCATTGAATTCGCACCAATGACATTATTACGTTATCAGACTGCGTTGAGACATATTAGACAATATCTAAAGGAAAAACATAGATCCAAAGATATCGATATCCGAAAAATCAACCATGAGTTCTTAACCGACTATGATTTCTTTTTAAGAACGACAAGAAAATGCAATAATAATTCAGCGGTTAAATACATCAAAAACCTTAAAAAAATCATTAAGCTCTGCCTGGCAAAAGGGTGGATCAACAGAGATCCGTTCGCTAATTTTAAAGCAAAGGTGAAAGTAGTTGAAAGACCATGCCTTTCACAAGACCAGATAAATAAGTTAGAAACTTTGGAATTTGGAAATGAAAGGCTGGACCGTGTTAAAGATATATTTCTCTTCAGTTGTTATACCGGGCTTGCCTACATTGACATATATCAGCTAAAAAGATCAGAAATCATTATTAGGAACGAGAATGAAAAGTGGCTTATTATAAATAGGCAGAAAACGGGTACCCCTACACGTGTTCCTCTGCTTCCAAAAGCAGTAATATTATTATCTAAATATGAAAACCACCCACAATGCGCTGAGCTAGATAAAGCTTTCCCGGTAAGTTCTAACCAGAAAATGAATGCATATCTAAAAGAAATCGCTGATTTATGTGGGATTAATTTCACTTTATCATATCATATTGCCAGGCATACGTTCGCAACAACAATCACCCTTCAAAATGGGGTACCCATAGAGACGGTTAGTAAAATGCTTGGGCATAAGGATATCAGAACAACACAGCACTATGCAAAAACGCTGGATATAAAAGTAGGCAAAGATATGGCTGTCTTAAGTGAGAAACTTGCCATGGAAAAACCTGCTTCCAAAAATACGGTCTATAGTTATACGATTACCAAATAAGACATGATAACAATTGATAAAATACCAACAATAGAAAACATCATTGAAAAAATATTTCATTTTCGTGGTGTGAAGGTTATGCTGGACACCGATCTGGCATCATTATATGAGGTAGAGACCAAGCAATTGAAACGCCAGGTTAGAAGAAATGCTTCAAGATTTCCTGAAGACTTTATGTTTGAACTAAACGATGAAGAGCTAAAAGCTTTAAGGAGCCAATTTGGCACCTTAAAACGTGGAATGCATTCGAAGTATGGAATAATTGCGTTTACCGAACAAGGTGTAGCAATGCTTTCAAGTATTCTTAATAGTGAGAAAGCCATACAGGTAAACATTGAAATTATCAGAATTTTCACAAAAATCAGATCTCAAATAATGGAGAATAGATCATTAAAAGAAGATATTGAAAGAATCAAAAACAGATTGGACAGCCATGATCTAAATTTAGAAGTATTATTCAGATATCTCGATGAACTAACTTCGACCGCTACAACTCAAGAACCTCAGCCAAGGCAGAGAATAGGTTTTAAACCAGATATAATTTAAATACAAAAAAGGCGACGGATAAATTATCCGTCGCCTTTTTTGTATACTAATGCCACTCAATATCCTGAATGTTATTAGGAGGACTTCCCTGCAGGGTATTGACCCATGAAACCATACTTCCCAATTTTGGATGATATGATGGATGATATTCAATGTAACCCAATGTTATTAAATTGTTGATACTCTTGTGATACGTACGCGTTGAGGATATTTTGCTTATTTGCATTAGTCCACTACGTGAAACTTGAAAATTAGAATGAAATTTTCCTCTGACATAGAAAATAATTAGTCCATATAATAATGCCATTTCAGTAGAGGAAACACGGTTATCTGAATTAATCAAATGGACAATCTGTTTAAACTTTCCATGAACTCTAATTTTTTTTTCCGGTCTCATTTTATCCCATGCCTCTCATTTTTTCCAGCCATTAAATTTTCAACTATGTTGGCATCATAATAATAAATACTTCCAATCCTTGAATATGGAAGTGTCCTGTTTAATCTTAGGTTCTGTAAAGTTCCCTGAGATATTCCCAATATTTTTCTTACCTCGTATCCTTTCAAAAACCTCTTTTTGACAGGCTTCTGAATAGTCACTATCTTTTTGATCTCTTCAATCAAAAAATTCCCAAAGTTGTACAGATCTTCTCTTGTCAATATTTCTATGCTCATACTTCATCTACTTTAAAAAATGGCCCACACAAAAACAGGGGACCGAAGTCCCCTGGATTACAAAAATGTGCTCCACAAACTATCTACCCCGTCCTTTTTTTTCTTCCACCTGAGGCTCCATCTCACTCGCAATTGCTTGTTCTTTTTCTTTTTCCTCCTTTAGCAACGGCTCACGGCGGTCAACAGCTTTACTGTAGACCTGTCCCAAATCACGGTCGTAGAAATCTAATGTTTTGAATTGTGGATTGGCCGTTACAAAACCGGTTGTTTCTTTTCCATTCTTCATAAATGAAACCTCATGCAGATTTCCACGTTCAAGGCTTTTTAATAACTGATCCCTGAATCCCGGTTTTTCCATTTCCTGGATTTTGAATTTATCAACAACTTCCTTTAGATCGAATCCATACTGCTGCCCATAACTATTCAAAGAATATCCTTTTTCTGGAGAATGTTCGGCAAAATCCAGCTTAAGCCAAAGGTTTGCTTTTTCCCCACTTTTTAAAACGACATCCTTATTTACAGCTCGCCCGGAAAGCAAATTATAACTTTCTTTGGCGGTAACTCCTTTTCCTTTATTAATATAAAAGGTCTGTTTGAGCCTGGCATCTTGCCCTGGTTTTTGAAGGGAAGCCTGATATTTATTAAAAAAATACATATCTGTTTCTTTACTCTTTGAAAAATCGAGAATATAAGAAACTGTATCTGCCAATTCAGGTTTATCCTTCGCATTTGGAGCTGTTTGCAGGTTTTCAAAATTTAAGGAAAACTCTGGCAACTCTTTCGTTATAGCTGCCTTAAGCTTCTCTGAAAGTGATTCTCCAAAGCCCAGGTATTTCAGGGTATTTTGGAGATAATCCAAATTATTCTCATCGGAGGGTGTTCCGACCTGCCGGAACATTATGCACGCTGCGTGAGCGGAGCGCACGAGATTCACGGCCTTTTTTGCCGTTTTCGTTGAAATGATCTACAAGATTTTCCAATTAAGAAAAAAGAAAATTAATTTACCGATATTCTTAATCATAAACCCCATAGTATATCATCGCTTCGACAATAATAAAATATGCATACAGAAAAAATATTTGATGAAAATGGACAGGGATTTACCCGTGTCTTTTCTACTGATAAAGTAGAAAAAGTAAACCCAATTGAGTTTTATAAATCAGCTGAACTTGAAAAAAGAGCAATTGTCTTTCATGACTTGTTAAGTGCTAAAGATCCCTTTTTAGCTTCCATGGTAAGTAAGGATTTCTATCTCAAAAACGCTAAAATTGGCTTAGATGAATTTTTTGAAGTATTTGAAAAGACTGAGGTTGATGGAAAATTACTAGAACTTTTAAAAACAAGCCGGAAAAAAGACCAAATTAATTTACTTAAAGGAGTAAAGTTTAATCCTGATGAATTAATGTCACTCATTTTCAAATCTTACTCTGATTTTGGATTGTTATATAGTAAGTATTTATTCAAAAATCTACCTGCAGGATTAGAGGGAAAAAAGTTACCAAAAATGTTCAGGATGAAAGAAGATGGTACGATCGAAAAGGTTGGGGAAACAGATTTAAGCGATGGCGAATTAAAAAATGTCATCGAACACAGAAAAGTAATTGTTTCCCATTTTTTTGAAAATGATGATCTATGGCATTGCTTTTTTGTAACATACAATAGTATCGGAGGAAAAGAAAATTGGAAAGAGGGTCAAGCACATTTTCATTACATATCAAGTGCATTTGGTATATCTAAAGAAGAATTTATTGAAAGCATGAGATCCGGAAAATATAAATCCACTTCGGTTCATATAGATTTATTAGAATATGGGAAGCAGACATCTTAATTATTTAAATTAGTGAAAAGCTTCTAAAGAAAGGATGGTCACTTATAGGAAATAAGTGTCTTGATAGGACATTTATTTCTTATACTGATTTATCTTTTGGCCTATCAAATCTTAAAAAAAGTGGGAATTAAAACAATATATTATGAAGGTTGCGCAACATTACGTACCGCAGAGTTATTTAAAGAAATTTTATGATAACGATAAGTTATGGGTTTTAGATTTCGAAAAACTCCATAAGGGGTATTCAGACTTTCTTAGCTCTAAGGTGTCAGCACAAATATGTCGTGACAAATATTTTTACAACTTAGACGAGGATTTTAAAAATAGAAATCCAGAATACGCAAATCTGGATGAGGAGCATATAGAAAACGAAACTTTTAAAAGATTGGAGAACCAATATGCCAGAACTTTATATAATTCCCTAGTCGAAAAATTAAAGTTGACAAGCAATGAGTGCGACGCATTTGCAGATTTTATAATTCAGATGAAAATTAGAAATCCATACTATAGGAACAATGATCTCAAGAATAATGGGACTCGTTTAATCGATATAGCAAAAGAACAGCTGCAACATGACAATTATTATCATGAAAGATTTAGAAAGATTCCTACTTTACTAAAAAATTCCATATTAGAGTTCGTTATGGACAAAAAATACAATGGAGAAAATTTTGAACGAAATATACAATTATCCTCTTTGATTAAGAGAGAAAACGATAGAAAAACATCAACAATGCTAAAAGATGCACTACGGAAACACCCCTGGACAATTGCTATTTCAAAATTACCAGGTAATAACTTTTTAACGACAGATAATCCAGGTGCAAGTGTAAGCAAGCAAAAACCGGGAATATTTAATACGAAATTTAATGAAGATTTTACCTTTTATTTTCCATTGTCACCTAACCATTGCTTAATCATTGACGGAACCACAATCGATGTGGACTTTTTCTATGATTCCAGTGTAAAAAAAATTAGCATGAAAGCTATTGATTTTCAGTCCATAATTCAAATCAACAATATTATAATCCAAACAATGAACGGCTTGGCAATCTCAAATAATCGGCAACTGTTAGATCACTTAGCTACTCGAAATCGTGCATATTAAAGTTCGAATAATTACACTACCCATTCTGGGGCATCTCCATGAGGAATTTTCCATTCAATACCAGTTTTCCGAGTGAGGAAAAATAATTGTTTATCGATATTTGCATACATAAAATTATCCAGCCATTCGAATAGAGATGCCCATTCTTTCGGTGCCCCAAAACAAATATCTAAATTCATAGTAGGAAATATACTTAAGGTTGAGTCGATATATTCAATTTTAATGACTGATTCAATAGATCGATGACCCCCATGATGTGCATATTTTTGGTTTCTGAGATCAATAATCGCATCATGTACTAACTTGAAAGAGTCTGGGATAATATCGTCTTTTAACTTGATACTTCCGTTTCCTCCAGCAAACAATCGTCCGTATGAAATAACGATGCTTGTTGTGAGAGCATCCATATTCATAAGATCTTTATGTATATTACTGGATTTTGAAAAGTTGCCCAAAGACCAATACCAAAAGCGAATGTTTGCCACTGAATGTAGGTTCAGTATCATTTTATTTAACCTTTCTATATGTCTCTGATTTTCCTTAATTAAAAGGTCAATTTCGGATTCTGTTTTGTCCACTTTGATAAAATATTTAAATAAGTTACTAAATATTTAGCTTTTCTTTGCTTACACTCGTGGCCCAGTATAATCCAACAATTGACCATCTGTATCGAATTGAAATGAGAAACGGCCGTAGTCGTATTTTCGGCCAGTTCCTTCCCAAGATTTGTCCAAGTGATACCTACCAAAATTTATATGCACGAATTCCTCTTCTGTGATGTTTTCATTATAATGGCAGACCATAATCATATAAAAGTTTATTGAGCCAAGATCGTTTATATGCAAAGAGGCAAATTCATTTCGAGCCGCGTATGGAACCTTACCCCACGCTTCTGATTGCAAGTTGATTTCTTTGTTCATCAAAAAAGTATCAAATGGTCGAAACTTTTTAGCCGTCGCAACAATTAAATTAAATATCGTACTATTAACTTCCCTTAACTCCCTGGCCCATGTACTAAAACCGTCATCATACTGAAAATCAGTCAAAATCCCATCAGTAATCTGAAGATAGGTTTTGATTTTCTTGGCATAAAAAAAGCCATAATTATCAGTATTTTTGATATCAAGAACTTCAGCGAGAAAGCCAATCCGTAAACTTTCATTATCTATACCGGTAGTTAATATTTGTTCAATATTATTGGGTTTAAATTCATAGTCAAATGAAAAACCTGACATTGCCTTCCGGATATCTTTGGTGACAATAAAAGTTACGTTTTTATTGGTGGTTACAAAAATGATGTTCCGGCTAAATATCTCCAGTATAATCACACTTATTTTATCTGAGTGCCCGTCAGGCACGAAATACGAATAAACTTCGTCTGTATGATAGCCTAGTGCTTGCGTTATACTGTTTATAGAGCCATTGCCAATATCATCCTTATATTCACGGTAGACACCATTATCATTTTCGAATATTCCAGTTGATTCTTTTTTGTTGAAATATGCCATTTTTTAACTTTTTCTGATGTCCAAAAATTGTGTCCTTATGAAATCATGAACGGCGTTGACTTCACCAATACTGTATTTTACCCCAAAAAGTCTTTCGAAATGCTGAAGTTGCTGCGAAATACCTGTGCTATTATCAAATAACTCCCAAATATTGGTCAAGCCTTTAAATCTTTTGATCGCTTTTTTATCTCCATACCAATTATATGCGCCCTTTGCTACATTTCCGGCAATCTTTCCCCAATTTAAATCTGATAAGCTATCTGAAACACTTCCTTTCTCAATAAACTTATTTGCGGCTTGGTCAAAATCGCCACCCGCTCCAAGATCTAAAGCACCATAAAAAATCCTAGTGTTTTTACCGACATATTTCTTGTTAAATACTGTCCAGAATTCCAGGAATTTATCGTAGGCACCAGATTGGGCCTTCATACTGGCTGATTCATGTATGTTAACTTCAAGCTGAACAAACTGCGACCTTAATTCCTGGTAATCGGCCCGGAGCTGCACAAGTTTATCGGGTATTTCCGAAACAGAGCGGAGCTGGCTGAGGAGGATATTGGTAAAAGGTGGAATAGGCAGATATCTATAGCCCAAGCTTTTCTTAAGGCCATCTACCTTTTCATCATAGAGTTTTGCTACCGTATCCAGCGCGGTAATGGAATATGGTGTTTTGGTAAGTTCGTTAATCTGTTGATTGAAAAGATATATGGGCAGGGTTGTCTGTATATTGTTATGACGTGATACGCTCAGTAAATTAGAAACCAATTCCTGTGAAGTACCCAGCAATTCAGAAACGCTAAATTCTCCGTTCTCAAACTTCGAAGTTAATAGCGGTATATTTTCCCTGCTTACAGCGATATTACTTTGGATAAAATAGTGGTCAAGTTCGTTTTTATTAAGACTTGAGATGAATTTTTGTTGTGCTTCCTTTCTGGTACTATTGATATTAAAGTCGGAATATATAGACCGGGCGGGTTTATCAATTACCCCATTGACAAATCGCAATCCGGTTTCTCTCACAATCATCTTTAGGATTGGCCTTCCATTTGGAAAAATAGCTGGCGAGGTCAGATTGATATGATTAAGCTCATTAAGGGATGTGTAAAAACCCGAACATGCGATAAAAGATTCAACAAAAGTATTTAAGGAAAATATAAACTCTACATTTGGCTTACCATATCCCCCCAGAAAATAATCAAGTTCATCAATCAGGTTCATGCTGATATACGTACTATTATATTCTATATTGTGTGCTTCAGGTGTTTCCATTTTCCTAAATTAATGTTAATGCGCAACCTATTTGCCCAGCCAAAGAAAATCTTTTAAAAAATACATATTGGCCAACCCTATAGTTGATTTAGTTCAGGCCACTCAATTTCCAATATATCGGCCATAAATGCCTGCATTGTCTCCACCCTTTTATCTTCATGATGAATCCACACATGGCGAATTAAAACTACAATGCCTTTCATAATGGTTCCAATTGCAGCGTAAATCCTACTTGTTGCCCGTATTTTACCTAGTGGATAGTAAGGGGCATGAAGGATATCGAATGACAACGTACCATTATGTTCTATTTTCGAAAAGATGTTGTAGTAATGAATTATAAAGTCCATCTCATTCTTCAGCGAGGGGCTATCAATTTCATTCAGGGTTATAATTATATTGACGGGTAATATCTCCTTTTTAAATTTATCTCCATTAAAACAATCGGGATATGCTTCCCTAACCGCCGTCCTTTCCTCCTCGTCACCTTTCGCACTATTGTAGATTGCCCTCACGTGGTCGAACATAATCCTGTCAATACGACTCTGTTCAATCTCTTTTTCCTCAGATTTATCAAGGACAAAATATAGATTTGCGACATCAAATAAGCATGTTCGCAATAGAAGATAAGTTGAATCGGTATAATGGGGTTTACCATCAAGATTTGCGATCAAGAAACTTGAAGCATCCAAAACATTGCGGAGTTTATGAAGCACTGTATAGTAAAAATGGCCTGGATCCTTTTGATAAGCAGTGCCTTCAAGGACATCATTTTCCAATATGTCGGTAATTAGGCTTGCAAAGGTCAAAACCATCTCCCCAACCCGCTTTGAACTTCTTTTTTCGGTTTGGTCTAACTGTTCCATGTCCGGTTTATCAGGTTACCATTGCAGTTATTATACGTCCTAGCCTCATTCTCTGAGATATAGAGACAATCTTTATTCGGGTACACTCTAAATAAATTGATACCACCATCAATGCCTATTGGAACTTGCAATTTGTTCTTCTCAATCCATTTGGACTTCCGTATAAAATCATCAAACATTTTTTCTTTTTATTCTTTTAGATACACCTTTTAAGATTTAATAATCAAATTTGCCTGTAGTGGGAACATCAACTAACACAGATAACTACACAAACTGTTTTCCTCCGAGCCACAACTTTAAATCCTCATAAAAACGGTGTAACACCATATGGTAGCTATTTGTTAATAAATCAGTGCTTTCTATATCGAATTCCTCCCATTCGATAATAAAACTTTCTAACACATTATACAATCCAGGATCAAGTCTTTTTAATTCAGTTAAGCAACTGTCATAGTCCAGATCATCGTTGAAGTCTGCGTGGATGGCTATAAATTTCCCAATATAAAAGTCGACAGCAACAGTATTGTAGTTATTTCCTTTCTTATAGTTTTTCTTTAAATTTGATACTTCAGAATTTGAGCATTTGTGACTATCGAAGTCTAATATAAATTTTGTACTATCAAAGCCGAGGGCATCATAAATCTCAAACATTTTTATGTGATCGAGACAGTTACCGATGTGATCCAACAGTGCTCCGCTAAAAATCCTGCTTAAGGTTCTACTTGCAGCTACCTGATTTGAAAAGCCTGCTCCTATGAAAATACCTTTTACTTTTAAGTAAAGATGCAATAACTCATGGGTAAAGGATGCAACGCATATATTTTTAGCATCCACATAGATTGTCGCTTCTGAGTTTTTCGAATAGCAACTATACTCATTGTTTAATGATGGTGCAATTTTAATTTCAAATGACTGACTCACCGCATCCCATATAGGAATGTTTCTCTTATCTAAAAATTTATTTACATCTATCCCCATTTATATTGAAATTATTAAAATAACTACTCACCACCACTTCTAAAGTGGTTTAACTTCACAAAATCATCTTTGATGGTGACGCTTGAAATATAACGTATCCCATGGAGTATCTTTCCAAGTTCCTTATTTGCGTCGTTGAGATCTAATCTAGGTTCACTTCTGTCGGCAACCTCTGCATATTTTCCTCCCAGTGCCCTAAGCGCACCTGTGATCTGCTCAGGACTAAAGTGACTTAAATATAAGTTCAATAGACTCACCTTTTTTTCTATATCCTGATCTGCAGCCAACAACTCCTTTATTACTGAATAAATAATTTCCTCATATTGGGTAAGCAATAGGCCTATCATCTCGGCTTTCAGGTCTTCATTCCCGGTGAGCATATCTGCAGTTATTTCTTTCAGAACCGTTATTTTTTGATCATAGGAGAATACTTTAGATTTTAGCACAAGCAAAAAGTCATTTGCATCAAAACCCCGGCTTCTAAAATCTGCTATGAATTCTTCGGGAACCTGTTCTCCCAAACTGATGTTTTTACCGTTAAAACTTGTTTTTAGCATATTGTAATTGACGAAGGAATACAACAGAAACCTATGCTCAATCATAGTGCTAACCTTTTCTGGATGAACTTTCGAAACATCTAAATCATCAAACTCGTAACCAAAACTGGAAATCAAAGACTTAAAACTCTCTACGCTTACCGTATCATTGGTTGCAATCGCAAGTGCAAATTTCTCTATCTCATCTCCTTCACCTTCCAAGTCCGTAACGCGCAATATAGATAAGGCTTCAAAATTCTCCTTTACATTTAAAAAGCTCACCAGATGCAAATCCAGCCCACCAATTTTCTGGTAGTAAGGGTAAAGGTTCGTCCATTTCGGACTAATTTTCTTCGCTTTCATTATATCAGTCCAGAAATGCTCCTCTACGTCCTCAAAATCTTCTATCATCGTGTTCTGGGCTTGAATAATTGCAGACCTGTTATCCAAGTCAATATCGTCATTTTGATACAGGGTAATCAGGTTTTCTGCCGATTCATCTTTGTTTGTTCCCAAGGATAAAAACACGTCTTCGATATAATCGTTTATATTGCGTTCTACGTACTGCTGAAGTTTAACCAATCCGCTGTTTTGGATCGTGGTATAATTGGCTTTATTAAACCCATCACTTGCCGTTTCAGTTTCAATCTCTTTGAAATGAAGCACTTTGTGGATAATCCCGGCATTAAGCTGATAAAAATCATTTTCGTATACCACTTCGAAATATTCATCCTGGCCCTTAGTGATATCAAGATCATCAAACTTAACATCCAACAATTTTAAAACGGTTTTGATTTTATCAGCCGATTCTAACTGTTGCATGACGGTCAGGAATCCTTTTTCCTTTGAGATAAACAATCCCAAAGCGCCTTTTGAATTGATAGATTTAATTGTATCCAAGTCTGCGTGATCCAAAATCAATTTCAGATACTGTAGTTTTTTCTCATCAGAAAATCCCGATTCAATCATTACATAATCCCAAAATCCTGTCCATTGGGCAAAGAGCGCATTTACAAATTTTGGCACCTGTTTGCCTTTCTCCAAGTAACTGTCCCTAAACTGGCCGGCAACAGTTGTGTTCGAAATGATAAGCTTTAAAAAAGCCTCTAATTTGTCCTTATGTTTATCTTTGGACTGTAATAGACTATCCAGCAAAGAGTAATTCAACACGTCATATTGAGCAAATTCCACCAGCTTAATTTCTTCGATAACGTTAGCGGGATTGTCGAGTGTATAATCTGCATTCTGAGCTTTATGATTCTTGACACCAAGTAAGAAAACTTTATCTTTTCGGCTTAAATTACCCTCATAAAAGTGAGAAGTGTAATCATGGTAGTCCTCATTGATATAGCCATTTCTAATGAAGAACAATAGAATAGCGGACCCTTTTATCGAGTGTTCTAACTCACTATCTGGTAAATCGGCAATAATCTTACTAAATGGTTGTATAGAAATCTCCAGTAACTCGGCCCTTATGCTCTCTGCCTCTTTTTTGGTCTGCTCCGAAAAATATTCCTCCCGGCTCGCAATCTGTTGCTCCCTTTGGTCATAACTTTGGGTTTTATCAACTAACTGCGCAATTGATTTAAAACTTTGACCACTGCTATGTCTTCCGTACCCATTAACAGACTGATAGGTAAGGCTGTTTTCTAATTTCAGTTTAGCAAAATTTTCATCCGTATTTAGCTCTTCGATACTTACTTGATTGGCACCAAGGTAAACATGTTTGTAAGAGTTGTTCGGCAATACCTCAAATAACTTTGCAATATAAAGCGATCGTAGTTCAAATTTATCTTTGAGCACTGAAACCTCTAAATCTGATTGTTTTTTTTCTATAAATGCTAATCTATCCCGTTTGGCCTTTGTAATCTGTTTAATAAAATCTGGCTTCTTGGCAAAAAATTCAAATACCTGGCCTTCACCCTTATTTAAATCTGCAAAATCAGTAGGATAAAGATTCTTATATAATATCGTGGCCAAAAGATTATTAGGGTCCAGCTCAAATGTACCCAGTTTGGCCTTATACAGAATAAACTCATTGAACACATTTTTCAAAAGCCTCATATCGTTGATATAAAGGGCGATTTCAGAAACAAATTCTCTTGAAAGTGCAGGGAAGACCTCAGCTGTTTTAAGGCGTTCGAGCAGTTTGGCCTCAGAATTGGACGAATTGATAACCGGGATTACTGGTATCACGAAATCAAAAAATTTCGTCCTTTTTTCGTCGGAAAAAATATCGTCCTTAAGCGCATAGATAAATGCGATCCTTCTTTCTACCTGTTTTGAGTTGTTTATCAGGTTATTGATCTCCCTAAGTTTGGTAAATATCTCAGGATTTTGAAAACGGTCCAGGTCTTCTATGATCACAACATCGTAGGGCGTAACTTCAAAAAAATACAGGATTTCGTCCAGGTGTTTATTCAAAACCGAGGCATCTGAATGATCTGAAAGTTCGATCTCTCCGCTGGTAAGATTAACCTTGTTGAACTTTGAATTGTTGTATAGCTTAAAAATTGTGTAGACCAGGTATAAACTTCCAGTACTTAAAATTATCAGTGCTGCTATCAACAAGTATGACCGGATACTCTTCAAAAAGGCCGTTGATTCAGGTATTGCAGGTAACGGTTTATCCTTGGTCAGATAAAAAAAACAAAGGCCACACAGGATCAACAAAGCGGCTTTCAGCAATAAATTCATCTTGGAGGCCTTTCTTATCCGCTTAAACCTGGAATCAGGAATTGCACTGTGTTTTACATGATAAAAAATCTGTTGCAAAATACTGACCTCAATCAGCTCATTATTAGGCTCATCATCATCCTTATGAACTTTAAACGATGCCAGCGATATGTTCAAATACCTGAATTCCTTATGGTTCTTCTGAAAAGTTCTTAGAATTGTGCTCTTCCCTGAACCGTAAGGGCCGGTCAAAGCGATATTCTTGATGTCCTTATCCAGCAGTGAAAAACTTAGCGCCTTGTCGTAAATATCATCATCATCGCCATCCTCGATTGGCGTTAGCGATTCGAAAAGTTCGCCACTTTTTGAATCAATTCCAAAGTATAATTTCTTCCTTAGTTTTTGAAGCTTCCCAATAAAGGCATCCAAAAGAAAATAAAACCATTTTTTAAAAGATAACCGAAGGTTTCGAAAAGCTGCAATTGTGATTTTCCAGTATCGGATATTGAGCAATAAAAAGAGTAACCCAATACATAGCAACAATATAAATGAGAGCATAATGGATGAAGCAATAGTATCCTTCAATCCAAAAATAAACTAATAATTAAACATAGGCAATAGACAAAAGAAGCCACCCCTTTTTATTTCCAGCATGGGGAATATTAAGTTTTACAAGCTGAAATGATATTAATATATTGCACTTAATGCAAAGTCTAAATCAAGCTCAGATCAATTCTTATTATCAAACGTTACTTGGCAGGTTAAAGACAATAAGTTCTATCATAAATTTTGTTTGTTGAATAGCGAGTGATTTTCTGCATTCCAACAGTCATTTTCAGCAACATTCTCAAACCACACTACTTGGATCAGGGAGTCATTACAATTGATAGATTTAACTGCACATTCGATAGCCTTTATTTTTTCAGATTAAGTTAAATGACAATTATTAATTAGATAATATTGATTTTATCAGTTACCTGGATACTTTCATAACTATAAATTTGACCATTTTTAACCACCCATATAGTTCGCTGAAGAATGCATCTTTTTTGATTTTG
This sequence comes from Pedobacter sp. R-06, assembly GCF_049913135.1. Taxonomy (NCBI): domain Bacteria; kingdom Pseudomonadati; phylum Bacteroidota; class Sphingobacteriia; order Sphingobacteriales; family Sphingobacteriaceae; genus Pedobacter; species Pedobacter sp. R-06. Next base: position 3,125,649 of record NZ_CP183977.1, read on the forward strand.
CCTCATTCTTTTAATATTTTTTCAACCTCTCTGAGTGCGTGCTTTATATCATCAGTCTGGGATGCACTGAGGTAAAATTGATACTCAATACGGTCAATGAAGGGATATAAAAAGTTTACATATTCGATTTTTCCGGTATTTTTTTCTATGAATTCCAGCAACGCCGATTTTACAGTAAGTAGGTTATCCTCGTTAGTAAGGGCTATATTCATCAGCGTCTCGGTTACCAAGGGTTCTAACCTGTTAAAGTCATCGTGTGCCTTATCAGTTTTAGCAATTTTAAGGAGTTCCATCAGTTTCGGAACATAATACGGATCGAGTATGCTACGTAAAAAAGCCGCATCATAATAATAATCCAGTGTCATGTCCCCATTATTATTAATCAGGTAATCTAGATAATATTCTGTCCCAAATCGGTCTTTAAGGTTTGTTAACTGCTGTGATGACAGGAATTTCTCTGTGTCTATTTCATCATTATTCTTCAATACCCCATGTAGAAAATTTAAGATTTCCTGACTCTCTGGTTCTTTTTCTAAAATCAGGCGAACCAGTGTCCAGCGTAAATTATTCTTCCCCACAGCATCTAAGACGGCGTAAAGCCCCCTTAAGTCATTAGCTTCTTTGGCGTAAAGTTCAAGGACTTCTTTGCGGTAATATTCACTTCTCTGGTTGTTATGCAACTCTTTTAAAATGTAAGAATAACTGGAAACAAGCTTATGGTTTATTGCATAAAGGGCATTGTTTTTCCATGAAGTATCATATTCAATTCCGGTCTTTAAATTACCAATGATGCGCTTTTCAACCTGTTCTTTTCCAACCTGTTTTTCTATAGTTTCAAAATCAAAATTTTCAGAAGTATTTCGGCGGAAGTCATCATAGGTCGTGAAATCGAGGATTTTATCCTTTCCAATTTCAATATCGAACTTTTCAATAAAATACCAGAGTGTCTGTACCTTTGGGTCATAATTGATACGATCACGGTCAAGCTGGTTGACCTTAATTGATTCTTTTATATTGGCCTTTAAAGACCTGTCCTTAACCCAGGCCTCTAAATGGTTTTGTTGGGCTGGGTTAGGGACAATTTTAGGATTACTTGTCAATTTATCTTTAAACTTTGCAAAAAGATAATCTTGAAATTTTTCAGTTTGGTCCATGAAGGCAATGACCCGCTCGAGTGATATAAACTGCGAGTTTCGGGATAGGTCAACTAAAAAATCAAAGACCGGATCCCTGATTTCATTCTCATCCCGAATATCATATCTTTTATAACTAAAAAGCTCATCCCAAGCAAGTTCCGTTAGGTTGTTTTTTTTAAAAAATAAGAGAATTTCATTTCTAAAATCCTCAATGGAAAAGTATAAGTCTACATTTTTTTGCTCATACAATTTGCGAAAGTCTTCTAAGTTTTCTTTAGTTTTATTGTTGAGTAAATCGGAATGTGCATTGATTTGTTCCTCCAAATAATGAAGCTCGTCTCCAATAGCTTTGTTGCCCATCCATTTCACTTCTTCGTAAAATTGCAGCAGATTTTTATTTGTAATATTATGCCCAAGGAATTCTTCTATTACATAATCCACAGTAGTTTTATCTAGGAGTTGTCGGTAAAGAATACTTTTTTGATACGCTCCGATCTCTGTGCTAGCAAATATCTCTTTAAAAACAACCAAACGTGTTCCAGTCTTAACGAAAAAATCGCTAATAATTCCCGAGATATTTTCCTGACCTTTTGCATATTTTATGAACAGATTAAACAAAAGTTCATAAAGTTCAGGGTGTTGGCTGTATAGGGCTGAAGCACGGGTAACAATGCTCCTGATAATTTCGTGTCGTTCATGGTATCGGTAGAGCCTTCTGTTTTCTACATCTGCAAAAAAAGCTATAAGTTTCTTTAGAGCATCAATGTCAAGGGGTGCAGATAGTGACTCATCCAACTGCATACTTTCATCCATAAGATTCACCTTTTCACGATCCTGATCATTATCTGAAATTCCAATCCCCTGAATAAGGTATTCAATATATTTACTATGAAGCTTTACTTTATTGATAAGCTTATACATACCCGACCTTATGTACTGATTATTTCGAGAGCCAAACGTTTCCATCAATCGCCCGATAACCTCATCATCTGCCAATCCCATCATTACCAGAGCGTATGCGCCAGCATTGAATGCGTGGCCATCTTCAGAGTTTTCAAAGATGAAATTTAAAATGGCTTTTTTTGAATTACGAGTCTCATTCTCTCCGAGCTGCTGATTTTTAAGCAGATCAAGAGCATTTAATCTGTTGTGCCTAGTATTTTTTGGATTTGAGAGCTCTTCAACCAAAAAAGCATTTGTATCTTCCGGCATGGCAAACCTTGCTAGCTCACGGTTACTGAACTTGTTGGATCTCAGCCATACACCTTGCGTTTTGTAGTGATTGAAGATGTTCTTAAAAATAGCAAATCGTGTTTCAGCGTTTATTTTATCTGGTTCTATTTTAACCAGTATTTCTGGCTCCATTAAAAGTATCCAATTTATTAATGCTGTCCGTTTCTGATCATCTAAAATACTCATCAGAAAAAACAGAGTGTTTACCCAGCTCGGCTTGATGCGTATACCATTTAGCGAAATCAATCCCTTAATCTGGGCAATATCCATTTCCAATAGGGCGCTTGCCGCTAAAAATTCCTGGATGTTGTTATGCTCAAACCCCCATTTAGTCGGGTCAGACTCGAAATTGCGAAATGCGGTTGAGAACTTTATAAGTTCCAAGTCATCCGGGTTTCGAAAAATTTCCTGAAGTTGCTCATAACTCAAGTAATTTTTACCCATATATTCCAAAGTCAAGGCTACCTTTTTTAGCAGCCCAATGATATAAGGCTTTTTTTCTTTAAGTGGGGTCGTAGATTTAAAATGGTTCTGATCAAAATCAAATCGCCTTTCTACGAATTCATTCAATAGCTCCACTTTTCTTATATTCAGATTGCCTTGTTGGACATATTTTTCAAGTAACATTTTCAGAAAAAATGGCTGTTGAATAAGATCCCTATAGCCCTCATTATAAGCTTCAAAAACAAAAGCTTCGCCGTCAACCGAAAATTCATCCTTTGCATAACTAGGAATGTTTTGCAGCTCAATTTCATTAATTAAGTAGACATTAAAATCAGAAAGCGTTCCGGAGGAATTGTTCGAAGGGAATTCATAAAAGTTAGTCCTGCAGGACACAACCATCTTAAGTTTGGGAAACTTATCTGAAAAAGTGGAAATTTTTCTAACCAAAGTGTTAAAGTGAATAGGCTGAACTTCGTCCAGTCCGTCTAAAACCACTAAAGCGATATTTTCAGGAATTTGATCCCAGTCTGCGGGAAGAAAATCTTCAATATTTTCATCTACATAAGTATTCATTCTTTTGAAGACAGGTATCAAAGTAGATTTGCCATCAGAAAAATGATGTACCATATTTGCTAGTTCAGTTGATTTTCCTGCCCCTGCATTTCCTAATAAAACAATTCTACTTTGTTTCTCAACAAGTGATGAAAGTGTCTCTCTTGAGGCTTCGCTGTAAAAAATCTTCATTGGATCAGCCTCTGGATCAAATGCGATCAGCGTTCTTTTGATGATGTTCTGGTGAGCAGGTGCTGATTTAAAAAAATTAAGCAGAACTATGGGTTTATCAGTTTTTTCCTTTGATTTGATTTCTGCAGTAAAAGCTGTTTTTTGCTCAGACATTTCCTCATGCTCAATTTTATATATCCAATCGTTTAAGATACCGTGAATTTTATTATTGAAATCTGTCGTGTCCAGAGTGTTTGGAAAATTGCTCACCCAACCATTTGTTTGGATTTCTTCCTTAAATTCTTGAACCTTAAGCAATTGCTTCGTTTCAGCTAGATTTGATGAAGCCCTAGGGTCTTTAAATAGAAAGTAAATCTCTATGGGAAGCTTTTCCTCAAATTTTGCCTTTGCAATTCGAAACTCTTCTTCCGTCCCAGATTCGTAAGGTTTCCCAGTAATTGGATCCGAATCACCGGATGGTGTACCGTAGCGCATCCACAAGAGTCCGATGTAAATATCATAGCCTGAAAAGCGAGTGTTAATATCCTGTTGTGGCCGGTCACCCCAGGCTGCGACAATGTCCTTAAAGTCCAGCACTTCAAATATAATACCTCGGTTATTTTTGGATAAGCCATGGTTTAAAGATTCGCAAACCTTTTTTATAATTTCTTTCTCGGAACTGACATCTCCTGGACAAGAAACAAATACCCTAATTAACTTTGTGTTTAACATGAGAATGCGTTTGCGTAAACTTAAGTCTTTTAGCTGAAAAACGCATCGCATGGAAATTAAAAAAATTAAACATTACTACTTATGAACAGACAATATCTTTATCACATAGACAGAGGTGATACCATATTTTTTGTTCTAAATTTTATATTTTTACTTTAAGACTTTGCCCTTAAAAAATAATGGTGCGTTTTTGGCACCCTAAAGAAAGTAAGAATCCATAAAAAACTTATTTACAGATAAATAAACTACCAGGTTCGACTCCCTTTTGCTCCACTGGAATCAGTATCAGAATTCACCAGAAAACACTAAAAGCCTGAAAATCAATGATTTGCGGGCTTTTGTTTTTTGGTATTTAGTGGCTTTTTTGACCAAATAACGCATATGTGAGGTGCCTCAAGAGGTGCCTCGGGACAACTTAAAACCTGAGGCACCTTTTAGCGGCTAACGAATTGATTTTCAACTAGTTTACATCGTACACATCTTGATTTTTTTTAACTGCAATCTTAACTTTATTCACCTTTTAAGATTACTTTTATGAAAAGAAATTTCAGTTTAATCTTCTTTCTAAAGAGAAGAAACACAGACCAAAATGGTATTACATCAGTTTATTTAAGGATAACTGTTGACAAAAAACGTTCTGAAGCTGCCACTGGCAAACAATGTAAGGAAGAAGAGTGGGACAATGGTAAATTTAAAGGGCGCACTGAAAAAGCAAAAACACTTAACCTTTATCTCCATCAACTAGAGTTGAAAGTCCAAGAGGCGCACAGACAGATTTTTATCAGGGATGAGGAACTCACTGCCCAAACACTTATGGATGAGTTCCTTGGGAAAAAACACAGGATTAGAAAACTGAAGGAGGTTTTTGAAGCTCACAATAAAGAAATGGAAGCATTAGTTGGAATAGAGTTTGCACCAATGACATTGCTCCGATACCAGACCACGCTGAGACACATCGTGCAATTTTTAAAGGAAAAGTACAAAGTTCAAGATATTGATATCAGAAAAATTAACCATGAATTCTTAACGGACTATGATTTTTTTCTTAGAACTACTAGAAAATGTAACAATAATTCGGCTGTCAAATATATCAAAAACCTTAAAAAAGTAATTAAGCGCTGCTTGGCCAATGGTTGGATAGATAAGGATCCGTTCGTAAACTTTAAAGTGAAAGTAAAGGCTCTTGAAAAACCATGTCTTTCAAAAGAGCACGTTTTATTATTGGAAAATAGGCAATTCAGAAATGAACGCCTGGACCGTGTCAAGGATATTTTTCTTTTTAGCTGCTACGCGGGGCTTGCTTATATAGACATTTATAAGCTTAAAAGATCAGAAATCATTATCAGAAACGAAAATGAAACATGGCTTATTACAAATAGGCAGAAAACGGGCACCCCTACCCGTGTACCCTTGCTTCCAAAAGCAATTGTCTTGTTGTCAAAATATGAAAACCATCCACAGTGCGCTGATTTAGATAAGGCTTTTCCGGTGAGTTCCAACCAGAAAATGAATGCATACCTAAAAGAAATCGCTGATTTATGTGGGATTAATTTCACTTTGTCCTATCATATTGCCAGACATACCTTCGCAACAACAATCACGCTTCAAAATGGAGTACCAATAGAAACGGTTAGTAAAATGCTTGGCCATAAAGACATCAGGACAACACTATGCCAAAATTCTGGATATAAAAGTCGGCAAAGATATGGCGGTCTTAAGTGAGAAACTTACAATTGAAAAGCCCGCCTCCAAAAACACAGTCTATAGTTATACAATAATCAAATAAGACATGACAACACTTGATAAAATGCCAACATCCGAAAATATTATAGAGAAAATATTTCATTTTCGTGGCGCGAAGGTGATGCTGGACAGCGATCTGGCATCATTATATGAGGTTGAGACAAAGCAATTGAAACGCCAGGTTAGAAGGAATGCTTCCAGATTCCCAGAAGACTTTATGTTTGAACTTAATGCTGAAGAACTAAAAGTTTTAAGGAGCCAATTTGGCACCTTAAAACGTGGAATGCATTCGAAGTACGGAATAATTGCATTTACTGAACAAGGTGTAGCGATGCTTTCAAGTATTCTCAATAGTGAGAAGGCCATACAGGTAAATATTGAAATTATCAGAATTTTTAGTAAAATCAGGTTTCAAATAACCGAGAACAGATCGTTAAAAGATGATATTGAAAGAATCAAAAACAGACTGGACAACCACGATCAGAATTTAGAAATATTATTCAGATATCTCGACGAACTGACTTCTACCACCACAGTTCAAGAACCTCAGCCAAGGCAAAGAATAGGATTTAAGCCCGACATAATTTAAATGACGAAAAGGAGACAGGATAAATCATCTGTCTCCTTTTCACTTATTAATATCTATTATTTTATTAACTTCTCCATGTATCGGGGAGCCTAGCACCAGTTCCTAACAAAAATTATCCACATGGTGTTTACAATTTTTCAGTTTAGCCTATTTCTTGATGTGCTAACTTAGCTTAAATTTAATATCATGGACGCAATCAAAACGGTAGAAGATTACAGAAAAACTTTACTCAGGATCAATACGCTGATGAACAAGGGCAGTCAGACCATCACCTATGAAGAAATGTCCGAAATACGTGAACTTAGAGCGCTGGCTTCGAACTATGAAAAGGTCCGTTATGATCATAGTATAAATAGTGAGGCGAGTTAAGCTAAGTACTTCACAAGCAGTCGTTCCTAACTGATTCTTTTATTAGAGCAGACATTCCTATCAACCAGATGGAAAATGTTTTCTCTATTTACCCAGGGCATTTACCAATCCGAATGTATCTTCCAATAGTCTGTATTTTACGATCAGTTCGTCAACAATAGTTATTTCAGTGAAAAATATGGATTTATAAATTTTCGCTGTTTTCACCATTTGTGTTTCAAAACTTCCCGAAGTGATCACCACGGTATTGTCAACAGCAATATGATCAATTTTTGCAGATATGGGCACAGTACTTTGCCACAATAAATCAAAAAACTCTCTTACCTGATCACGGCTTTTTCTAACCCCGAGCCAAGGAGCGATTGTTTCGTTACCAGGAACGTACCAATCAAGCTGTTCTGGGAACAATTTTATTATCTTTTGGATGTTACGTTCACCTAATGCAGAATAATATCTCAATACTACATCAATGGGACTGTTAGATTCAGATGCTTTCATATATTTTTTTGGTGTTACAATATTACATGCCTAACAGGGCTGATTATGATAGTCTGTCCGGCATTTGATTTTACTTAGTTTGTCCAGAAGTCATCCTCCCGTGCCTGGTCAGCTGAAAAAATTTCTACATTACAGATTTTACCATACTCAACAGTATAAATATCTATATTGTAAACATCGAGTTTTTCTCCTGAAGTTTTCTCGGCCGTCCAGTGCAACAGGCACGCAACCCGGTTACCGTTTATACTAATTGAATTAAAAGCATCCAACTGCAATGTGTTACCAGAAATCTCGAACATCTTACCTACCATTCCGAATACTTCCTGCTGTGAACTCTTCAGACCTGAGATCTCGTTGCTGCCAGGCTGGGACCAGTTTACCCCGGAAGACAACAATTGGCCGATTTTTTCAAGATCGAGCACCTTAACCGAGGTCAAAAATTCTGTTACTACCTGTTTTGGTTGATTTTCCATAATATACTGTATTTATTTGTTGATCCAAAGTTCGCAGGTTTAGGCGGGGTACTAAGTACCATTGGATGACATTTAATTACCATTTTACGCCATTTTTTTTATAGTCATCGGTAATATTAATACCTTAGCATTCAACATTTATCTATCATGGAAGCCCCATCTAAAACATTTATATCAGGACTTATAGGTTATGCAGTTCAAAGAGACCTTCCTGCAGAAAAACTGCTCCGATTATCAAACCTCACATTAAAAGAACTGACGGGCTCAAAAGCTTCCTTAACCTCTAAGCAGATCGATGATGTCTGGCTAAATGTTTTAGCTATGAGTAAGGATGACATGTTCGGTCTTCATTTCGGGGAATCCTTACAGTTACAGGCACTGGGTATTGTGGGAGAAATTATAAAAACAAGCAAAACAGTGGGTGAAGCGCTGACCAATGCTGCTCCTTTATCGCATTTAATCACCCCATCAGTGGAGCTTAAACTGATCCGGAATGACCATTATTTTTCCATTAGGTTCATACCGGTTAATCCTAATTGGCACCAGAATATTATAGACATACAGATCGTTGATCTATTGATGGTTTTGGTAATCCATGAACTTGACGGGCTGTTATTTAAAAAACTGCGTCCTAGTTCAGTCAGTTTTTCAAGATCACTGGATGATCTCGATGAATATGAGCGTGTACCTCGCTGCAGACCGGAACCAAATGCAAAAAGCAATCAAATTTCGTTTGATATTATCTACTGGGATGAGAGAATTATAACATCGAACCATGAACATCAGAAAGTGTTGCTTGTGGAGGCCGATCTCTGGCAAGGTAACAATATAGCTGACCGATCATTAAAAGAACGTGTCTACAATTACATCCGCGAAAACTCCTACCTGAAAATGATTAGCCTCGAAGATATTGCGTGCAACTTCAATCTGAGCAAGCGTACGCTACAACGAAAACTAAGAGAAGAGGATATCAACTTTCAACAGTTAACTGATGAAGCCCGTAAAAATCTCGCGTTGATGTATTTAAAAGAGAATTCTTTTCTGTTAAAAGAAATATCCTCAATGCTCGGTTATAATGAATTAAGCGCATTCATGCGGGCCTTCAAAAGGTGGACAGGAATGGCACCCGCGAGATATCAAAAAAAATCTAGAGGCCAGCAGTGGATAACAAAGTAAGTTCACTTTTTTCTAATACTTTTTTACAAGGCAAAACCGGAGATTACACATCATCTACCGTCATTCATACTATCCCAACCGGGGCAGCTAGATATTATTGGGAATCATCGTCCCCTGGGCTTGAACATTTTTTTTTAAACATTCAGTTTTTTTGCCTCCTCCATCAAAAAGAATCCGGCTTTGCCCTGTATAAAGTTTTTGCTTTTGTTATATGGAGGGATCTTAAAATGCTCACTGCACGAAGTCGATAGGGCAAACAGCTCCTCTCCGATCTTCACCAGATAATAGCCTCCCTGAACGGAGAATACGGCAACTTCACTTATCATGAAAGGCCAGTCCCAATCCGCTCCGGGTTTTAGTACAGCTTTTCTCGACAGGGCTAAAATCTTGAAATATGCTAACGAAGGGGCTTTCATTGGAACATAACCTTCATTGGGTACTATCAGTTTTTGGACATATTTCATCTTCCCAAGATCTTCATCCTTTAATAAAATAAAAGCCGAAAAATCATCATAATATGTTTTCCCAAGATCTTCGAACCCGAAGATAAAAAATCTGGAGATCGCCCTTAATCCACGCTCTATGCAGGACACAGCTCTAGTGAAAACAATGGCATCCGCTTCCTGTTCGGAAAGGGAGCCATTCTCGCTCTCATTTAATAAGCTGTACAAAAAATCACCGAATGCCTCAAAAGGATTCATTTTGGTATTCCTTTTTTCCATGATAAGCGTATCGATGTAAAAATAGCGCTGGCTGATAGAAAACTTTGTCAGGATCCTGATCAGCTCAAGAAAGTCCCTATCCTTTTCCAGATATTCGAGATCCTCTACCACAACTGTATTTTTCATCATGGCGTCTATCCCGTTGCCATATTCGAGCAAGATAGTGAGCATTTGATCTATACCATGACCACCCCCATTATCTTTAAAAAACCTATCGCCGAACTGCTGCCTGGGAAAGGTTCCATTTTTGTGTTTTTCCTTAATCAGTATCAATATTTTGATGAGCCGTTCGAAACCGGATGAAAGTAACTGAAGGACAACATGGTTGTTCGAAACAGTAGAGTTCAGCGATTTTATATTCTGCATACCGATAACTACGAACTGAAACGACGCTTTGATTTCCTCCTGTACAGCAATTGCCTTATCCATCTGGACTACTTTTTCATCCAGCTCGATATCGACCTGTGACTTTTTATTTCCCATTGTTTTTTTCTTATGATAACTTTACCCCACCTATCCCTTTTTATCTAATTTCATTTTAGGATAGTCTCTGTCAGGACATTTGTTAATGCTGATAGCTAAAGATAAGAATCAGGATTACATTTAACCTGTTCCAGATAAAAGCCTTTAGGTTTAGCCGAAAGCAATTGTCAACGCCAATTTTTATTCCGGATTACTTTTAAGACCATTTCGTTTAGATAAACTATAAAAACCTTGTTTGGTCAACAGGTTTCCTTATCTTTCAAAAAAATCTTCTATGGATCTTGGGGTATTCAGATATAAGACAACTGCACATAAGAGAGCAAGATTCCATCTAAAATTGTTGCTCAATGTTGAGCGGTTGGAACATCTTACCGAAACAGCTGGCGAGCGTACCTGCCCCTGTGGTCGGGCGGAATACCGCGACCTAACAGCAAAAAAGCATGGAAACTTTCAAGTGGCTTCCTTTGTTATTTGCAAAAGCTGTGCTAAATGAAAAATAACGGAGCAGTCAACGAACCCACGGTTATTAGTGGCTTTTCGATCGGATGGGGATCTGTTGAGGGATATGAACGGTCGGACCCATCCGAAAAACGGGCGGGCGGAGCCCGCCGCCAGAAGATTTTGACAAAATGAGCCTACACCGAGATAGGCTGCGTACGGAAATCCCTTAGATTGAGAAAGAATCCCCGATATTGAATTATACCCTCCCGCAGCATAGTCCATAACAGGGATGCGCCCAAATTTGCAAGTGCAGAATTTACAAAAAGCCCCTGTCTGTCGAGTGCTTCCGCTAGTGAACAGCTTGGTGTTTGATCTTGAATTTCCGATTCATTTAATAGCTTTTGATATTCTTCCACTAGAGAGGGAAGAATACCCACTGTTTCAAATTTTGTAGATTTTGGCTGTTCGCCCCTCCCGACTGTAGACAGTACAACCTGTCCCGAATCTTTGCTGTTCCCAAAATCCAAAAGATAAATATTGCTGTCCCGATTCATGGTTTTCCCCTGCTCTATTCTCAAGACCCTATCAATGTCCATTCTTGCCGCTACGGTATCTACACAGGAAACGGTAATATTGGCTGTCCTGTTTTGGACTATCTTTCCTCCCTTTGATTTTTCAAAGCGTTCGGGAACAGCCTTCCAATTTGTTCCGAAAAATCGGTTGATACGGTTGATCAGTGCTACTCCCTTATTCAGTCCGATCTCGTTTTCTGTAAAAAGCTGCCTCGCAAGGTTTGACTGCTGAACGGCATCATCATCAAAAACATTTACCTGTAGCCCCGCGTGGCCAAGTACATTCAGCGCTTGATTGATCCGTGCTAGTGCGGTCAGCATCTGACTTCCCGTTCCTCCTGCACCTATGAGGTTGACCGAGATAGGATTGGTGGGGTTGAGTAAGTATGGGTATACAATATGTACCCTTTTTCTTGTCTCTTTCATCAAATAATCTCCTTTAGTTTTTTGGGGAATTTCTTGAGCAATCCTTTGGGGAAGTATTTCCCCGAACCGATGAGATTCTGCCACAGTTGAACAATATTCCCCTTTACTGGGGAAATGCCCTGCAACAAATGGCTAAAGGCAGACCCAAAATAGCAGCGCTCCCATTCTACCATAAATTTTTCGAGGCCACATCCATCGGGAATATCGATCTTTACATTTCCCATACACACCCGACCATCATCGTAGGTATTAAAAAATGGTGCAAAATATATAACTGATGAAAGGCACGGTCTTTCCTCTTCGCCCAATGCCCATACAGAAAGACGATTCTTGGATGCCTTCCATAATAACGGTGGCAAAAAGGCTTCCCCATCAGCAATAGAAAGGCTGCCTTTAAAGCAGAGGTGGCGTTTCATCTTTGGGGTAAACCAAACGGCAGAACCGTTACGTCCAGTATTTAGATAAAGTACGTTTTGGGGCAGAAACCCTTCGGGCTGTAAGAATGTTCGGTTTCGCTCATCCGAAATAGTTAAATTTTCTGCAAGTTTTCCGCACTCCTTTACCGATAGCGGATGGGCATTGATCGGTTTTCCCAACGCATCCATATCATAGCTTTCTACATAAAAAATATCATTTTCATATGAGCGGTAAAAAAGTAATGCTTTATAGGGCGTATAGGTTTTGGCAAAAAGATCAGTTATATTTTTCATGTGCAAAATCGGTTAGGTTATCGGATAGATCATTCAAAAGATCAAAAAATTCGGTCTCAAAGCTATGGTCATGTGAAACCGCCTCTTGTGGTGATGCAAAAAATTGCATCGTCAGGGGTTCATCGATCTGATTATATTCCTGTAATTCACAATTTACAACCTCCATCACCTCATCATAGAGACAGTCATCAAAACTCCATATAAAAGAAAGGTATTGTTCTGCATATACCCTGTCCCCATCTGCTCCATCTAGACTATCATGGATACTCTCCATGATAGAGCGGTTGGGATTGGCTTTTATGAGTTTTGCCACCCTTTGCGAAATGGCCAAAAGGTTTTTCTCTGCTTCTGTGGAAGGCTTGAACGTTTTCAGTCTTTTTCCAAACAGTTTTAAATTTTTAGGATTTTTAATCTCTTTAAGAAGCCACATCCCTGCATTTTCCATAAAGGTGATATGGTCTATAACATATTGCTGCTCCTGCCTGTCCGCGAAACAATCTTCATCAATGCTCCGTTCGGAAATACCACCATAAATATAGTATAGGTAACTGCTGTTCTCTCCGTGATATGGGATTCCGCCGATCTGATAGAAATAGGCAACCACGGAAAGTAACAGTTCTGCTGTACTTTTTTCCTTATCGTTCTTTAAAAGTCGGTACAAAGGCTCAACAGGGAGATAATATAGTGTTGACTTTGTATCAAAAGTCTTTACGGTGGCGAGACAGGCGCTGTGGTCATCTCCTACTACTACGATCACTTTGATATCTTTATCGTCCACAGCGATTTTTTCACCTATCTCCTCTATTGCCATCCCAATATTTTTGGGATATGGCCAATCGGGACAACCGTCCAAGCGAATCCGGTAAAGACTGCAGAGATGCGATGCAGAAAGGAAAAATTCCCTTTCTACTTCTGCATGTGTTTTTATTTCTTCGGGATAGCCCTCCACGAGCGGTAAAAAACGGTGGTTTAAAAAACCATTTCCGTTAAGGCCATCGGTGCAGGGCTTCTCTGGCTGTTCCTTATCTCTGGTAGATCGGGCGCGTAGTTCAAGCTTTCCATGAAGCGGCCTAGCGTACGGTGCAGCTTCGACTGCTGCGAATTTGGTGTAATCTTGATACATTTTGCTTTCTTTTTCATTGTTATCCCTTTGTTCCGAGCGTGGTAATAAACCTATACTGGATTTCGTCCCCTTTGATCTCGGGGCCTTCGATCATCGCTGTAGTGAGGATCGGGTAAGTCCCCGAATAAAAGTTCATTACCTGTTGGGGACTGAAACTGTTTGAGGGATCGGAAAGCCTTATTTCCCTTGTCTTTTCGATAAAGACAAAAACCCGTGGTAATATATCTGCTGTCAACATAGTATCTATTTTTATGGTTACAATAAAGTGAGTTGGTTTTTCTTCCATTCGAGTTCCCTTGCAAGTTTCCCGATCTCAGCCTTTTTATCGGGATAGTCCGCCTCCTTGGGCAACATCGCTATCGCTTCGGCATATTTACAGCTGCTGTTGAGTTTACCGATCTCTCTGATAATGTCCTCGAAAGTTGGTCTATCCTCGATAGTCTGTTCCTCTTTCTCCTGCAAAGTCGTTTCTCCTGCAACCTTTGGCGCAGTGGCTTTAACGGGCTTGGGTCTTTCCACAATCTTTGCCCTTGCATCTTCAAGACCTTTGTTATAGGCAGAGATGTTAGTGAAAAGCGATTTTGTTTCGGATATCGGAACGGTAAGACCTTCTAGGATACCCTCATCCAGTTCCTGTGCTGTCCCTTTAAAAACCATCGGGGGCAATTTGCTTTTGATCTCTCCGTTTGTTTCGGGTTTTAGCAGTACCGAAACGACCATTTCATTTTCTTCTGCAAATGAAATATTGAATACCCACGCCCCTACTCCCTGCAAACGCTGTATGGCCTGAAAAAAATTGGTTCTCATGGTCTGTCCTTGGTTAAATATATTTCCCTGTCATTGGAATGCACAAATTCATATCCGTTCTGTGTGATCACATCTTTGATAATGTTCTCGGCGTGGCGGATACGGACGGCATCCCCTGCAGATACGCTCATATCTGAAAGATTCTCAAAAAAGTGCAGGGCCTGTGCGATCTGAAAAAGCGCCCCGTACTCTGTTTTATCTGTTAATTTGCTCATGGTGATTTAATTTTAAGCAGGGGCGCAGCTGCGCCCCTAAGTAGATCAGTTAAGTTGAAAAGAAATGTTACCGTTTTTGCCAAGCTCAAGACACAGGTCAAAGGCGGACTGTCCGCGCTGTTTGGCTGTTCCCTCCAAAATGGATCTGAATTTTGATTCACCATCTTTGAATCTGCGTATGTTCTGATAGTAGCCCGTTACGGCATTATATGCACCGAACAATGTTCCTTTTGTGGTATCAAGCATCTGCGAGGGATTTACCATAGCATAGCTGTAAACATCATCCACGATATTTTTATACGCACTTGATGCTTCATCAAGTGCACCATTTTTCAGTTTGGCCAATACCTCGCGGTTTGGAGCCATTGCGATCTGAATAAGTTTCTTTACTTCTTCATCGGAGATACGCACGGTAGCCCAATGATTAAAGACCTGTTCCATTTCGTCCCCTATCCTTCCCGAAATGCCCATTAATGCATGCGCTGTTTTGAGCCTTTCCCCAGCGCCCGAGGAATGGCGGATGCGGATGGAATTTGTAGAATTTTTAAGGGCAGCATTCAGCGTATTGTTACACACGATGCGTATGGGCGTAAATGCTGCTGTGATGCTACCAAAGCCATCATGTGAGGTGGTCAGAAAAAGGTATTGCTCGATCAGGTCATCCCTTCCTACTTTAATATAGGAAGGGAGTTTTGCCGTAATAAAAATGCGCTCCCCTTTGCCCAATGCGCCTGCGGTTTCATAGAGGATGCCCTCTCCACCGCCAACAATGCTATCGAAAAACTCAAATGCTTCGATGTTCTGCACCACGCTGTAATCCCTGCCAACGACACCGAGTACGGCCTCGTTATCTGTCCTTACGGTTGCAAAATAGTTTGGAACTGGAATCTGTGGGGATCTCCCAAAGATTACCGCATCTGGATCGGGATCATTTTGGAGGCGCATGTTAAGCGCATCCATTGTGAAAAGCGGTCTTTTTTCAACCGAATAATCAAGCCCTGCAAACTTTAGGGCTTCGGCAGAAGTGGGATAGGCTTCTACTATTGTACCCAATCCGTGCCATGCTTTTTCGCTTACAGAAAAAAAGCTGTGTTTTTGTGTTCTCTCGTTATAATTAAGGTTATGTGCCATGACGAAATTGTCTAAAATGAATGTATCGGCTAATAATTAAAATGGCAGGTCATCATCAATGCCCTCGAATCTGTTTACGGTTTCCTTCGGTTTTTCGCTCTGCATAGGTTCGGCAACAGCGGAACTGTTCTCTCTGCGTGATGCACTTCCCAAAAGTTTGATTTCAGAGGTGTGAAAAGTAAGCGATGCCTTGGCCTCTCCCGATCCACTCATATATGCATTTACACCGATGCGCCCATAAAGCTGGACCCATCCCCCTTTTTTAAGATATTCGGCAATCCCTGTGTTAAGCCAATAGGAACAGTCGATAAATGTGGTGATCTTTTTCAGCTCACCCCCAGTACGATAGATGTCATTGATTGCAATTGAAAAGCCTGTTACTTTCCGTTCTCCGCTTACTGTTCTTACAACCGCGTCGGCTGTTAGTCTTCCTGTAATTTCCATGATTAAAAAATTTAAGTTTTACATTTTTTTCCTTTCCATTTCCCTAAAAATTTTTCCAAAAGAAAAAACGGGAAAAAAGAAAGTCCGGAAATACTGGTGCATAGTAAACGGAGAGCTATAAATCCCAGAGGGTGTTCCGGCAATGCCGGAACATTATGCGCTCGCAGTGCGCGTAGCGCCAGAAATTCACGGCCTTTTTACCCGTTTCGTTGGAATAATGTATGTTTCCCAGTACTTAAAAACAGGTATTTTTCAATTACATCACAAACACACAGGTTGTTAACAAAAAAAACACTTAACTTTAAAGCAACAGCTATTAAATTGACTATCAAACAGATAAAACCATCTTAAACAAACTCTCATGGCAAAATTCATCACCGTACTGACATCACATGTCAACGATCCACAATGGACCGCTGTCCAGACAGCGGGTTCACTTTCAGCCCTTCTTGCCAACAGGTATTTTACGGCTGGGATCAATTCAACGATATTCAAGTCACCGGGTGACACTTTTATACAGGATGTCACTGTTACGGAAACCGACACACAGCTGGATAACCCAGCAAAGATTTATGAACTATCGGCACAGACCGCTCAACTGATGTCTCTGTTTGCCAGTAAACCTTCCAAAAAGCTGATCAAGCTATTGGAAAAAAAGGGGGGACATCATGGGAAACAACATTAGAAATACCCTATTGGCCATTGTTGCCATAGGTCTGCTCGGCGCATGTAATTCGACGGGGAAACTGACCAGAAGATATAAATCAATCAAATATGCAACTAGCGGCAAAATGGATTCCTTAATTAAGGTAAGTGGGTATGCGGTAACCGGGGATGCAGTGGAACAGGCTAAACCCAAATCGATTTTTGACCTTAACGCTGAAGCCCAGGCAGAACTTATCAAACAAATTGGTATCAAAGAAACCGACAACGCCAAGTTTGTTTCTGCCCTTTCGAGCAGCTTAAGCCCAAAGTCTACCGGAGGGATAGATGTGCTTGATTTAACCAGGTTTCAGAAAAGGATTGTCATTTCGGTCAAAAAACTCAAACACCATCCAGCGGACCGCATCAACATGATAGATGTGACACTTTCACTGCCTGAAGGCACCAAGCTCCTTAGTTGTAACCGGCTGATGACCGAATACCAGACCCTGGAGTTTGGAAAACTCAACTACAGTAACACTGCCTCAGCAAGTCTTACGGGAAACGCAGGTTCAGGCTTTTCTTCTGTACTCACCAATGGGGGAAGTACGAACAGGACACTAGTGGATGCAGATGGCAATGCCTTTAAAAATGAAGGGACAGGAAGTACAGGAACAAATACATTTTCCAATACCTCCGTAAATGGAAGCACCAATGGCCTTTCCAGTACAACAACCGGAAGCCTAGGGTTGACAGCTACAGGCACCGGTTCAAGGACTTTTGCAGAGGAAGTAATGCTCCGCCAACGGATTGTGGGACTTCAGGCATCTATATCCAAAAATGACCTGAACCTGTTCCAGAATGGCGGCCTTGGTATTGACCTTTCAGGGAATATCATTGCAGACATTGTTTTTGAAATCAAAGAATCACCAAATACCGAGCGGATAATCTCCTTTACTGATCTTTTGGATATTGCCGGCAAGGCAAACCCAGCAGACAAATTAAAAATCAAGGATTTTATTTTGATCTACCCCGGCCTGATCAAAGATGTGGAGGCAGATCTTAAATTTAACGGAGAATACAGATGGGTTAAAGACGGAGACAGAACGATCTCTGAATCAGATGATGTCGTATCATTGATAAGTGGAAACGGTTTCACAGAAGATAAGGTAAACCTAATTCCCGCCAACATCTTAAAACCAAAAATGTGGACGATATCAATACCTGTTAAAGGTGGCGAGCTGCCACTTGAGATTTCACTTCCTACTGTGGGGTCAAGCGGAAAAATAATCTTCAATTCTGCGACCGAGGCAAGAAATTTTATTGCATGGTTAAAGGCATCCTACACGACTATTCCCGAATCTAAAACGCTTGGAACATCTGGGCATGTCCTGGTGCTGCCGGCTGGGGCCACGCTCAACAAGTCAAGTTTAGATGGTTTAAAACTAAATATTTATTAAAAATATAACATTATGGCATTCATCAACTGTATGGAGGCGGGCTGTCCCGCCCTGCTTCCAGATCCCTGTGGACCGACGACAATACTTTTCACAGAAAAATTTAACCTTCAGAACAGTTCTGGTGGAGGATCAAAACGCATGCTTGACCGTATCATCAAAATTGATGGCATGATCAAAAATAAACTTGGGCTCTTGGATGCCGAGGTGCACTATCAGAATTTTGTTAGATCAAATGAAGGACGGACGGCCACCGCATCGCTAAAGATCTTTACCCTGCGCTGCGCGAAGGGCCATGTCAATCAATATTCCGTAAACTGTCCTTAGCATGGGAATAGGAGAGCAAAACAAAACCGATGTAAACTTCTGGTCAAACCTGACTGCTGAAAGGATATATACATCAACGGACCGCGCAAAGGATGCTTGCGACAGGCTCCAAAAGCTGATCGGCTGGGTATTCGGGATATATTCTACAATAACCTTTGCAAGTGTGATATGGGGGAAAAAGGAAGATTGGAACGTATTTGCCTTATTATTTATGGGGGCATCTTTTGCCATACTGATCTTTTCATATTGGGAATCGGCAAAGGCTTCTTTTCCAGAGAAAACCACGGTACTTACTGGAAACCAGGCATCGGAACAAAAAGCTTATGAGGACATAATTGAAAAATTCACGACCCATTTTAAATTGGCGATGAGGCTCTGTTTTTTTGGTATCTCATCTTACTGTATCGGGCTGATCATACAGTTTTCCATGCCCAGTGTAGAAAAAGTTTTTGCAAAAAAAGATCCTGGCAAAAAGAAAAGCGATACCCTTGAGGTAATGTACCATGTTTTCCCTGAAAAGAAAACGATCGGCCTATATATTACCTCCCGCAAAAATTCAATGGTTCTGATCAATATCGAAACAGATACGGTTATCAATGGCAAAAAAGTTACCAGAAATGCTTTTGGCATAAATGATGGCACCTGTACAGGAAAAGTTGTATTTATTGACAGTAGTCTGAATACCTCGATCAATATGAAATATTCCCCACGTTCAAACCTATATATCAGGGCAGAACGGGCCGACACAATCAGGGGAAACTATATCCGAAGAACTATTCTCAGAAAATGTTTTCTACAGGTTGCAAAAGCCTCAGAAAATTTAAAAAAATAAGTGTTATTGGATTTTTAGCATATGAGTACAAGCCCTTCCCAATCCCGGGCAGGGCTGCTGAGATAAATTTCACGCTTTCATTAGTAGTCAACACCATAGTCTAATCATCTATGTTAGATGGACGCCATCCTGTTTATTCTAAGTGGGCACCCTTAGATAAGACCATTAACAAAGAGACTTTACTTCCTAATTTTGGATGATATGACGGTACATATTTTATGTATCCAAAGTTTATTAAGTTGTTGATACTTTTATGATATGTACGTGTTGAAGAAATTTTACTTATTTCCATTAGTCCCCTACGTGATACCTGAAAATAATCACCTGATCTGCCCTTCACATAATAAATAATCAGCGCATAAATTAAAGCAATATCAGTCGTAGTGATCCGCTTGTCAGAATTGATTACCGAGAACACTAAATTCAGATTTTTATTGATCCTTAGTTTTTTTGGTTTCATGATCGTTAGCGTTCGGCCCCAAGGACTTGGGTATTACCATTCATTAAATTTTCCACTATTTTGGCATTATAGTAATAGATACTTCCAATTTTTGAATATGGAAGTGTTCCATTTAATCTTAGGTTCTGTAAAGTCCCCTGTGATACGCCTAATACCTTCCTCACCTCATACCCTTTCAAAAACTTCTTTTTAACTGGCTCTTCTATGGCAACTATCTTTTTGATTTCTTCTAACAGAAGCGTCCCGAAGTTCGCCAGATCTTCTTTTGTCAATATTTCTATGTTCATAATTTATCTTAATTTTTTACGAAAATTTGGGCAAAACAAAACAGGGGACCAAAGTCCCCTGTCTCAGCATATTGATCTGTAATTTAAACTATCTGGTTCTGCCCTTTTTTTCTACACTCGAAACTTCCTCTACAAACGCTTCTTTTTTTTCATCAGGGGCCAAGGCTTTAGTAAAAACCTCTTTTACATCAACTGCTTTGCTATAAACCGAAGCAAGATTAAGATCATAAAAATCAAGGGTTTTAAACTGCGGATTGGCGGCTACAAATCCTTTCATCTCTTTACCATCTTTTGAAAAACCGATCTCATGCAAGTTACCCCTTTCAAGACTTTTCATCAATTGGTCTTTGAACCCGGGCTTATCGATACCAGGAAGCACAAACCTGTCAACAGTTGAAGCCAGGTTGAAACCGTAATTTTCCCCGTAATTTTTAACGATAAAACCTTTTTCCGGATCACGGTCCATGAGGTCTAGCTTTAGCCACATATTGGCCTTTTCTCCACTTTTAAGTATAACATCTTTATTCACTGCACGTCCCGAAAGCAGGTTGTAACTCTCTTTTACAGTCACACCTTTTCCTTTGTTGATGTAGAAGGTCTGATCTATCGAATCGGGCTGTCCCGCAGTCTGGAGTGTTGCAACATATTTATTAAAAAAATACATGTCTGTATCCTTACTCTTTGAAAAATCGAGTTCGTAACGCATGGCATCAGCAAGCTCAGGTTTGTCCTTCGAATTGACTGGGGGCATCTGGATTTCCATCTGTAGCTTGAATTCCGGAAGCTCTTTTTCAATGGCTTCTCTTAATTTTGGGTGTAGTGATTCACCAAACCCAAGGTACTTCAGATTGTTCTGAAGATACTCCAAATTGTTTTCGTTCATAATAACTGGATTAATTTTGATTAATAGAAAAGAACCGGCATATCCAATGGACGGTACCGGTTCACTGATTTAAAAAATCGTGTAAAAAAGAAATTTTGGATTTTGGGACATGCTGCCTAAAAAAAGGCCGGATACCCAATAGTGTGAAAAATTTCCGCAAGGAGATCCCTTTTTGGTGAATTGAAAAGATACGTCCTGCAACAATAGCGGTAACCATTTCGCCGTCATGATAAAAACACACTCCAATACCCTTGAAATCGAGACAGAACTTAATAGCGCGCAGTACATCGATAAGCTCGGTCCCAAAAAGCAGGTTCAACCTTAAATTATGCTTTTGGCAAAATAATCCTACCGGGTAATTATACATCGGAGCAATAGCAAGAAACAGCAGTTCGTCATGTCTATTGTAGCGGTGGGCATTAAAATGTAGAAATGCTACAACCTCCATGACGCTATTGCAAACAAAGATTTCTTTTATCAGATTAAGATCCACCCACTTGCTTATCCAAAAACCAGCCATGGTGGGCACCAGATGAAACCCCACGCCAAAATGTTCGCATTGCCCTGTGTTATAGCCAAATATCAGTTGACCTGAATTACCTGCCTTGAATGGCATTTCAAAGCTTTCACAGATCTTTTTCGCTGTGATCATTGCAGAAAAACTCATTTATCTTGAAAGTCCGGACCGAGTATATCCCCTGTTATGGGCGGAGGCTGCAGTCAGATGTTCGTCGAATGTCTTGTCACCAAGCCTAGATAACTGCTGTTTTTCATAATCCTTAAAAGCTTGTTTATAACCGTCATTTTTCTCATTTGTTTGTGCCATCAGTCCTTTATTTCCGATAAGTGCCTTGACCCCGTTAAACAGGACATATGATATACCTCCATCCATCAGTATCGAAATGATCAGTGAAAGCCTGTTTGAACGTAGGCCTTCAGCGCATGTGCTACTGGCCTGAATCAAAGTCCCGTCATCCAGTTCAATCTGTCTTCCTTCACGGTAACGTTCTTTTTGGTAAGGGCTTAATGTTATCCCGTTTACCTGTTCGGGTGCCCTGACCTTCAGCATGTCGGTTACCACAAATTCCCTTGTATCCCAGTCGTATTCCACCAGTAGTGATTTCTTTTCACCACCCCAGTCGACTTCCTTAAGAACATTTGATTTTTGACCGGTAATAAGTTCATCGGCTTCTGCTTGGGTGATGTAGGGTGGGTTGAGCGATTGTTTGTATACCGGATGCACCAATAGTTCCGGTTTACCCGATACCCCTCTGACCAGAGAAAGTTTGACTTCCATTTCTTTGATCTCAATCCCACTGCGCGAGATATCATGAAGTTTGATCAGATTGGTCCTGCTTCCCGAAAGAAGTGCATGGATATCTTTGCTCTGGATCAATATATCTTCTCCTTTAACAAGACCAATCTCCCTGAGCTGCTCTAGCGGAAGATCCTTTTCATTTAATATTGGTATATTCATTGTATTTCTGTTTTAGTAGTTAATAGAGTTTTTTCTTTGATTAGAATTGGCGTATCAGGTGAACTGACTTCAGAAGAATCAAGCAAAAGGAGAAACAGTTTATGGTTCTTTATGGTAGTAAAGAGATAGAGTAACTTAAGGGGGTTTACAAAATATCCTTTGAACTTTAATCCAAAGTGGAGGTGTTCTCCTGTTACCCGTCCGCTAGATCCCGAGATTCCAAGGGAGGTACCGGAAATAACTATCTCACCCACACTGACCATTGATTTTGAAAGGTGTCCATAAATACTGGTAAATTCACCATGACTGACCACTATATAGCCGCCGATAACTGGATCGCTGGAAATCTTGACAACCCTTCCCTGTAGAATAGAAAATACAGTATCAGATTTTGCCCTGAGGTCTATCCCGCTATGAAAGCTATTCTTAACCCCGGTTACTGGATGCATCCTATAACCAAAACCGGAAGTTATTTTGAACCTGTGTAGCGGTAGGGATAACGATAATCCATCAATGGACTGTGCTTTACCCGAGAAAGCAATTACCAAAAGGTTAAGCAAAACTGGAAACCATAACCTCGATTTCCCTGATAATGCGCATAAAGTTGACACGCAGTATTTCTTCTTTATTATCTCCAAAATCATAGTAGACTGGCAGGTCAACATAAGCTTTTTCCTCATTTTTGATTTCATTCATGTCCAGGTTTACCCTGCAATTGATGGCGGATGTTTCGTACTTACCAGAATACCTGCTCTGTGTATCTGCAGCAATTACCCCGACCAGTTCCCCTGAAGCTAAAGAAGCTATCTTGCCTGCGGGGACCAAGACTTCAAGTTTTTCACTTAACGAAACTGAAACCTTGCTCCTATCGATCGAAAGGCTTTCTCCCTGCTGTTTAGACTTTCCAAGGATCCGTTCTAACCAGTCCAGGGTTTCCTTGTTTCTGACTGCCCCGGAAAGTACATTTCCTATGACAGAGGTAATTGTAAATGCAGTATCTTTTCCGTACTGTTGCTTGAACTGCGGAAGTTCCTGAAGTCCAACCAATACCGCGACCCTGTTGGACCTTGCTGTTGCAATCAGGTTTTCTATCCGATGCACAAAGAGTGTAGGTACTTCATCAATGAGCAGCGCTGAAGGAAGGTTGCCCTTAGAATTGATCAGTCTTGTCAGGCGGTTAAGTACCACAGAATAACATGCAGAATTGATGTTCTGGGTATTGGGATCGTTCGCCAGCACTAACATCCCAGGGGATTTAGGGTTAGAGATCTTCAGGTCAAAATCATCGCCCGAAAACACCCAAAAGCTTTCTTTTGTAGCCATGCGGCTCATAAAAATCTTGAGCGTCCCGATCTGCCCTTCCAGCTGATCAAATGCCTTGGCAGCAAATGCAGACTTAAATGGCGAAAGCAATGAAATCAGCTCGGGATCGGTAAAGAGCACAGCAAATATCTCTGCATAAGACCTATTCAAAAAAGCCATCACATGTGGCAGGCTTGAGAACTTTCCACCTTCATACCTGCTCAAGAAATAAATACAGGATGCCAGAAAATTAATGGCGGACTGCGTAAAGAAAGCATCACTTCCGCTGGCTTTATCCCCCTTTTTTAATGCCTCAACTGTTGCTTCGGCAGTTTCGGAGGCATCTGCCAGGGTGAGAATATAGTCGGCCCGAAGTGGATTTATCCTTCTGCTCTTTTCAACATTGTTCAGATTGATCACATGAAAGGTAAATCCCTCCAGTAGCCCTTTTTTCTTTGCGAGCAAAAAGTGGTAATAAGCGATTTTTCCAAGGTCAGGATATTTGAAATCATACAGACATACCGCAAAGGACTTGGCGATCATCTGCCGGATAAAGGGATTTACGATAGAAAATGATTTCCCTGATCCCGGCGTACCGATTACCATTGTCGCGCGAAAAACGTTCAGATTGATCCAGCCCTTTCGTACCTTTTTTCCATTATAGAAAAGCATTGGTATATTTACGGAAAACGGTGTCTCTACCTTAACTGTGGGCTGCATAAAACTTTCGCCCTCAACATTCCATTTATCTTTACCCAGACCTGAACGGATGATTTTTGATACGTTATCCATGGAAACACTGATCATTACCGCACCGATAAATGAACAGACTATATATACCAGATCATTGCCCTGTGTATAAGCAAATGCCAGAGCAGAAGGCTTTCCGTAGAAATAAACACTTCCAAAATAGATCATTATACCAGTACAGAGCGGATATAGGATTTTACTTTTTATATCAAAATCAGGTTGCTTTTTTGATAGGGTCCCAATGCTCACCAGGCAGATCAACAGTAATACGAAGAGCTTGCTATAAATAAGCTCAGTATAGATCGGAAGCAACTTTATCCTGTAGAGTCCAGTGGAGAAAAGTCCCCAGAACGGCGCATCAATATAGACAAAGACCGTGATCTCTAAAAAAATGCAAAAATAAACCAGGCATTGGAGAAAGCTGTGAAGCTTTTGAAGCTCTTTTGACTCTTCCATAAAAGCATTGGATTACTGTTCGAGCGTATCGGCATTAAGGAGATCGCTATAGCGTAGCCCGAAAGAAAGCGTCCTTCCAGAAAGCTGTTTTTCGGTGAGCTGTACATTTAGTATCCTGTTCCCCGGAAAAGTGAACTTTCTGAAAACAAATACATTACGGTAATATCTTTGAAATGATGAAACGCTGGAAAACACATATTCTGGAATCAGTTCAACAGATTGTGTATTGGAAGCCTTGATCAGCTTTTTATCATCTATCTTAAATCTGATTTCCTCAATATCGAATCTTAGGTTACTCTTGTTGACGTAACTGATGTCGATAAATACATAGTCACCGACACTTGCGATATTGTTGAGTTTTGCCGTTAGCCCATAGCCACTTGCCCTGACTGAACCAGTCTCTGGACGCTTTCTGAACATTGAAAGTGCATAGCCCCTGGCCTCGGCCTCCGAGAAGGAAACATCAGGGACTGAGATCGGCTGCATATCTGTCCGATCAATATCTACACTTGACCTAAATAGACTGTCAGACCTGCCCTTATCATAAATCAGGCTAAATTGCGAGATGTTCTTTTCTCCTACGACTGTCAGTACCGCTGAAAAAGCGTTTGAACAGGAATCCCCCATTTTTAGCCTGAGCAGGTTTGGTACCGGTATATCCCCATGAACCTTTAACGTAGAGATATCAACATAGCGGATATTCTCGGGCGAAAGAAGGTGTATGGTCAAATCTTTTTTAAGATAGATTACTGAAAGTGGCCTGTTCAATGGAACAGTCTGGGCAAAGGCATGCCATATGGCCAAAAAGCTTATCGCCAATAGAAAGATTATTTTTTTCATAATATTTATTTTGATTGTTTGTGGAGGGACTGGGGATCAATAAGGTAAACCCGGCTATTGTATTTAACTTTTGCCTTGTTCTTTCTGATAAGCCCTGAAATTGCGGATGAAGTGGATGTAAAGATCTTATCCACCGCACTCATGAGAAATTCCTGTTGGTTCTGTGAGCTTCCCTGGGTAGAAAAGCCCTGGACAGATTCAGTTCCCAGGTTTCGTGAAAATTCCCTAAAGTTTGATGAAGGAACATAAAGGCCTTCGAGACCATCAAGATCATATACTTCCAGTCTGACAGGGATAATTTTATCCTCCCTTGCGATAGAAGTTATACTGAGCTTGACCCGCTGCTGAGAAAATCCAGTGATCTCGGCGAACAGATAAGTGCCTTTCCTTAATGGCAGTGAACCGACAAACAGATCTTCGAGGATGCGTATCCTGATCCTTGAACCCGAATATCCAGTCACATTTTCATCTATTACCGCACTGATCAAGCTGCTGTTTTTTTCTGCCAGGATTGTATTGAAAACGCCAAGACCGGCAAGTTGTTTAGTGACCATTTGGATATTTATCTGCGGAACAGTTGAAGCAGGTTTTAATTTTTCCCTTTTCTTAAGCTCTGCCTGATATTCCGGATCATTGGCCTTCCCCATGCTATCGATATAGGACATCTGTTTTTTAAAAACTTCCATAGGGTCAGTTACAGGTTCACCAATATGTCCTTTTATTTCTCCCCGGGATACAGATTGACCCTGTTTTCCGAAGCTGGAAAGTGCTTCCGCCATTGCCCTGTCTTCAGCAGAAAGTAATGCCCCCCTCTTACCATTGGCATTGAAAATTGCCGACTTGCCAGTTTTTGCGCTGTTTACCGTTTTTTCTGTTTGACGGAGTACACGTTCAATGGAATCCAAAGATTTTTTTCGTTTTTCGGCATCCGAAGCAACATTTCCTACTTCATTGCCATCGAGGTTGTTGATTGCAGTGGTTCCTTCTGAATCCCTATATCGATCGCGGTATGCATCAAGTTTATCGGTAAGCCCCCTTTTTCTGACCTGATCAGATATATCCGCGATATTGCTGTTCATCCCTTCCTGAAGTGGATCCTGGACTTTTTGTCCTATGGAACTTTGGTATACATAAAAGAACAGGCATAAAAACGGTAGCACCAATAAAGGGACCACATATCTGGGCTGTTTTAAGTTTATTTTCATGGTTGTTGGATTTGTTTAAGCTCGAGCAGTGCATTTTCAAGAAATACGGAATCTGTCCCAGAAAGCTTTTTTTTATTTAAAACAGAGTCTACTTTGTCCCTGATGGCCATTGTCCGCCGCAGATTACCAGCAGTCCTGGAGATGGAATTCAGCCTCCCATTAATTACCGCCAGATTTTGGGAACTATCTTTTTGACCACTTACCTGTGAATTGTTTTTAGATTTATGTCCTTGGCGGGAACTGAATGACCAAAGAACAGAATAGCTCAAAGAAATCACCATACAGACGAATATTGTTCTTGGAAATCTCCTTAGCAGTGAAGATGATGATTTATAAATCCTGGTGAGGTATGGCGCAAGCTCATCCCTGAGATCCATCCATACCGTTTTTTCCGGTGCCCTGTTAGAGCGAATTTTTCTGAACATTTTCGATGTCTTTATTTTCAATTGTTTTCCATGCGGTGATGAGTACGCCATGTGGATTATTCTCGCTTCTTGGGATGTCTTTCAGGTAACCTTCTGTAATCAATGAGCGGAACACTGTTACGCTACGCCGGTCTATTTTTTGTCTTCCATAATACCTGAAATATTGGCGCGGCAGATCAAGAATGATAGAATCTGTCTGAAGGGTCAATACCGAACTACTGGAAAGTACAGAACTGAAATATCCTTTCTCCTTGAGGTCGTTGTACTGCTTGGCCCCCGATTCATCTATCAGATACATGGCCTTTTTCATCTGGTATTCTATGTAACGGTCGTCCGGTGTCAATGAAAAGAATATGGAATGAAAAAGGTCGATATGTGCTTTATATTCTGCGGGCCGGTTCATCTTGACATCGGTCTGTTTGGCAAGAATAGGCACATTATTATTAAGTATATAAATGCTTTTTCGGGACGAAAGCACTTGCTTATAGGCATAAACAGAAACGGCCAAGCTTACGCCAAAGGCAAGTACCAGACTCCCAATAGACACCAAAGTGGCCAAGCGGATCTTTGATTCAATATTTTTGATGATCATAAGAAATAACTAAAAGATTAATAATCAAAAGAATTTTCCCGATGCTTTCTTTGCAACACCCAAAACGGTCTGGGATCCCCTGCCAAAGTTGGATGCAGCAGAACTGATACCCGATGTGGAAATGATCCAGGTGGAAATGCTGGGAACAGTGAACATACAGATTGCTCCGATAAGAAAACTGAGGATAACAGTACCAAACGAGAGTACTCCGTTTCCAGCGAACCAGGCCATTTTTTCCATATTTAGCGCTTCGCCGTTCTCCCCGATCAGTTCTTTGTACCTACTGATTTCCATGGTCATAGCGGTTTTCTGTAACAGGGCAACGATGTACATGACCAGGTATCCAATGCCTAAGTAAAGATTTACAGAAACGAACCTTGCAATCCAGGTACTTAAAGAATCCCTGAAAGAGGGTAATATGCTCGCAGCTACCGCAAAAGGTCCAAGAATGATGAGTATCGCAGAATATATGATCTGGATGAGAAATAAGACATAGACTGCTAAACGCAGTATCCAGATACCAAGGAGTTCCAATAACTGCGTCAGCAGCAACTGCATTCCAATCTTGAGCCGGTTTTTAAGTTCAATGACAGGGCTGATCACTGTAGACATCCCCTCTTTTACAGAACTGGTGACCGAGTCCCACGCCTGATCTATCCAGGTATCAGATTCTTTTTCAGCAAGCTCAGTCTCCGCCTGAAAGCTATATAGAGCATTTGCAATTTTAAGCATGTAGTCTGCCCTAATCACCCGGAGATTATTGACATTGGCCTGCTCACTCGTGTACATTTCTTCTGTTTTCATGGCAACCAGATCGGTCGGAAAAGCAATAACTTTTGTAAATGCACCCCACCACAAGATGATCATAACAAGCCCAAAAGGGCGGAGCAAAGGCATAACTTCCAACTTTTTATCCCCGGCCATCATCTCATAAGATTTTATCGCGAAGAATATAATCATGAATATTGCGGCCAACGCCTTGGCATCTGTAATGAAGATATCAAAATGCTCCCATAGGGAATTTTTCATACCCTTTAAAAATACCATTACGCCCTCTTCATAAACCCCATTCCCTTGCAGGAATTCAAATGATCTCCTGTAATCCGTAGTTTGAGCAGATGCCCCGATAGCCAGAGCCATTAAAAACGTAAAAAGCCCTATCTGTTTTTTCATAACATTCAATTTAAGTCAACATTAGTATTTACGGTTGCGCAACACTTCCCTTGCGATCTCAAGGTCGCTATCGGGGCTCCATTTTTTGATGCTGGTTTCCTGTGCCTTAAGTTTCCTTTGAAGCTGGCCTTGCGACATGAGCCGCTCAGCAGTTGCAACCCTTGTTGACCAGATCCCTAATAGTCTGCGATAATCATTGAGCATGCCATGATAGGAAAGTATCCTGGCACCACGGTCCTGATTACTTTTTCTGGTCAGGTCAAGGCGCTCACCGAGCATCTGCATTTCTGCACTATACCAGTCAAAACTCCCCTCACTGATCAGTTTGGCCTTAGTGCCGGCAGGAAGTCCCTTAAGTATCATCAAAGGATCAAAATCAGTCACCGGCCTTAACTGCCTTGAATAATAAAGGAGCCAAAGCGGATCTGTTGCAGATAACAGACCCGAATGCGCCATGATTTCATCTTTTGCAACATTTCCCAGGGAATCTGACTGAAGCTCATAGGAACGGTCGGTATCCTTTTGGACTCCTGCAAGGGAAAGGCGCTGCAACTGCGGGCCCGCCCCGCCCAACGGACGCAGGTCGGTTTTGGGATAATTGGGGTGCAGTCCCCAGGTCAGCCAGTAGTAGGGATTAATGCCCAGCCATCCCGATGTTGGGGTAAATCTGGAACGGTCCCATTGTTTGAAAACCATCCGTTCCTGCTGATAGGTTATACTCTCATCCCTGATGGATTTCTGGGCATTGCTAAAACTAGCGGAAAGAAACAGTGTCAACGATATTATAATAGATTTTGATTTTTTCATTTTTTTAGGTATTTGGAGTTTCTGATAATGTCTTCGACCATTGAGCGGTCCTGGTTGATAAAGGATGAAAAGGGATTAACTGAGTTGAATACCCCTTTTATTTTAGCATAGTACATCGCCTTCCACGCTCCATATGTAAGTCCTGAAAGAATGTGCAGTTCGGTATTGATTTTTTTGAGAAGTTCATCCCTTGATGCATGATCCATAAGTATACTGCTTCCGTTTTTGAGGATAAATCCAGACACTTCACCATAGAGTCTTGCCGCACGTGAATTCATATCACGGTACATTTCTTCTGCAAAAAGCAGCAGATAAGGTTCTGATCTGGCCATTTCAGCCATCTGCATTGAATAATTTAGTATATCCAAACAGACCGCAGACATATTTTTAACCATGAATCCCCCTTTCAGGGCAGAATTGATGTTGGAAAGCCCATCGTAAATAACCGTCTGAGCCGCGACAACGGTGGCGCAGTTGAGGTTGATCTGTTTTAAGCTTCCGTTTATTCTGTCCAAATATTCCCTGTGGGTCATTTCTGCGGCATTCCTGACGATTGCATTCTCATTGACAATCCCAAAATGCCTTGAATCAAAAACCACCCGCTGTGCATGTGATCCAAAAGAAAAGCTACCCAGTATGAAAACAGATACCATCACAAATAATTGTTTTCTCATCTTTTTAGGAATTTGGCGTTTCGAATAATGTCCTCGACAAGCGAGCGGTCCGTGTTGATGTAATCTGAAAATGGGTTTAGCTGGTTAAAAAGGGACTTTAAATTCCCATAAGATAAAATATTTACCAGGCCAGAGGAAAGGGCCCGAATCTGGGACAGCTCATCAAGAACAAAATCGAAGAGTATTTTACGGTCTGTAATTTTCATCTGGTTTAGCGCCCCGATGCTAGCTGAAAGTCCGATAAGAAATGAAAGAAGATCCCTGGACCTGGAAAGAAACTCAATTTCTGTCTGATAGACCAATAAGAGCAAAGCCGGATCCCGGTTTGCCAATTCATATAACTTTGTCTGGTTTTGGGCAATATCTCCCACCATGGGAACAGCTTTTAGTCCTATATCAGTAGCTATCATTGCCGTTCCTATAAGGTTGAACCTGCTTTGGATCTCGCGGTAACTACTCTTAAGCCGAGCCAACAAAGTCTTATTGGCCTGTTCATTTATGGTATTCTGTGCCTGTCTATCCCTTGCATTCTGCTGCTTTTCGTTTTCGGATTTGGAGTCCGCTACCAGCTGGTGGATACCGGGAATATTCAATGCCTTTTGTTGGCCATTACCCCCAAGAAGACATCCGAAAACTAAATGGATGATGATGATAAAACTTTTCATTTTTTTAGGTGTTTAGCTTCTGTTATTACCTGGTTAGCAATCCTGACATCCATGTTGATCCAATCCGACCAAGGGTTGAGAGCAGCGAAAAGACCTTTCATTTTTGCCCAGTACATAGCCCTGTGCATCCCATAAGCGGTACCACGCAGAATCCGCATCTGTGTTGCGATATGATTGAGCAGTTTTGACCGCTCACCCGCATCCATCAGGTTTCCCTTTCCGCCTTTTAGTACAAAGGCCCCGACTTCGGTGCCAAGCGATAGCGCCCTTGCCTTAAATTCTCTTGCGCCCTGCTCCGCGAAAAGCAACAGAACAGGATTGGACTTTGCCAATGCTACCGTCTTTTCTACATCCCCTACAATATCAATCCCGATCTCTCCGATCTCCTTTACAGATATCAGGTTGTTCATCACGGCGGCAACCTGGGTAAGTCCCTGATAGATCCTATCCTGCATATCATTCACTATTAGCAACTGTCCGGTAACGGCGAGCTGTCCTTTTGAGATCAGGCTAAGGTTATCGTTCGCCCTATTTAACTGGCCATTGATTACTGAAGCATGACCTGCGATTGCGCCAGAAGTCAGCGGATCGACATAAAGCGTTTGGGCCGACACAAAAAGGCAGGGCCAGGCCATTAAAAACAGAAATATTGTTTTCATATCTAAATTGATTTGTATTAAAGTTTAACTCATTAGTTGTTGTGGAGCAAGATTCACCGAAGTGACAAATTCCCCTATGGATAGGCGGCTCGCTCTCAGATCTGAAACAAATGCATCAAGTGCATCAGGATAGGATCCAAACCTTGAAACGTAACTTTCTACTGCCAGTTTCTCCGGCTTTTCTGTGGTGTAGCAAAAATACTGTTCAGTTGATACCTCTACCCCATAAACCTCACCAATCGCCCCACGTCTGATATACACTTCTTTAAAGCGTCCTCTGCCAGACCGGTTATCAAGTTGGTTGATGCTGAAAATCTTCTTCTGTTCAGTATCACTGATCGAAAGCAGTCCTGCAATCTCCTTATAGTTATCCTTGAATTTGGACTGATCCAACAGGATGACGGTATCTGAAGAGCTGACGATTGTATTTTTTACAATCTCATTTCCAATGATATCCTCTAGATCCTGGGTAACGGTAATGATCTCTCCCCAAAATTTACGTGCCGTTTTATAAACAAAAACCAGAAAGCCTGCCATCAATGGAGAAGAAATGGATTTCCATGCTTCCTCTATCACGAGTGCTTTCCTAAACTTATTGCGGTGCCTAAGCTTTTGAACATAAATATCCATGATGATAAGGGTAACGAGTGGAAACAATATTTTATGTTCCTTCACATTGTCTATTTCGAATACAATGAACCGCTCATTTAACAGAGATGTATCACCGGGTTTATTAAGTATTGTACCAAATTCCCCACCAACGTAAAATTTCTTGAGGATAAACCTTGCCTCATCAAAATCAAATGGAACAGATTCTTCTCCCATGATCAACGGGATTTTGTAGAGTGCAAATTCATAAAATGAATCAAAACACAGTTTTTCAATTTTTGGCACTCCATCTACAGGACTGAACCAGTTGGCATAATATGCACTGATCACATTGGACCAGATATCCCTTTCCAACTG
This sequence comes from Pedobacter sp. R-06, assembly GCF_049913135.1. Lineage (NCBI taxonomy): Bacteria > Pseudomonadati > Bacteroidota > Sphingobacteriia > Sphingobacteriales > Sphingobacteriaceae > Pedobacter > Pedobacter sp. R-06. Next base: position 3,158,718 of record NZ_CP183977.1, read on the forward strand.
TGTGGCCGTACCATCCTGCCCTTTAACACACAGGATAATAAGGGTTGAGAGAAAATCCTTTTTTTCGAGATTATACTCTTCTTCGCTTATTGCAAAAGGATTCATCGTGATCGGCTTCCCGTCGGAATATGTGATGTATTTACCGCCAAAGTAACTGCATAGCCCAGAATAAGAATGTCCGGTATCAATAATCACCACATCCATGTTGTAAAGCTGATATTGCTCCAGGAGTGAGTTCATCATGAAAGATTTCCCTGTACCTGAAGGCCCGAGCACAAATTTATTGCGGTTATTGATCCTTCCCGTTACCATTGGCAGATCCTCTGGATCAATCGCCATTGGGATACCTTTCCTGTCGGTAAAACGCACTAAAAAAATAGATTCCTCATCCTTTTGAGGTGCATCTTTAAAAAACAGGCAAAGGGCTGCTTCTGCAGTAGTCAAAAAAAGATCATAATTTTTAAGTTCAACTGCATTTCCAGGTAGACAGGACCTAAAAAGTTCCATTTGGTTATAAGCATTTTTTGACGGCACTATACCGATCTGAAAAAGAGCACTTTCTATGAAGTTGCATGACTTTTCAATGTGTTCATTCCTTGCACAGACCACAACATTAAAATGCGCCCTGGTTACTATGTGGTTATCTCTTGCAACGTCATCCAGTAACATTGATATATCTTCAACACAGATGCTGTTGACCGGATCGGGTATCCCAGAGTGCCGCTTCTTTTTCAGTTCGAGCCCTGATAGCACTTTCAACTGGGAAGGGACATCAATCACCTGGTTATAAATAATACAATCAAATTCAGGTACCCTAAAAAGGAAAGACAAAAGATCTACGGGAAAATCTCTGTTCTTCCCACCTTCCGAAAGATGGCCATGGACCGGGATCTCCTGTGGTAGATCGATCTGATCAATGTCAACAAGGGAAATACACTTTATGGTCCGCTCGCCAAGACCGATGCCGTTTTCTCCTGATCTATAATTCTCAAGTGAGACCGTTCCACCGGAAAAATTCATCGCCATCGTCCGCAGAACAAGATTATTGATTTCCCTTTCGCGCAAAAGAACAGGCAAAGTGCCCCCTGCTGCCAGTATATCCATAACCTTAGCTATAGTCTGCCGGAAATCCCGCATCGCTTTTTTATCATATCTGTAAAAACCGACCGTTCCCGGTTGTTTGGTAATTACAAGATAGGTCAGCAGCCTATTGAAAGTACGGCCGGCGAAATGTCTGTTATAACTTTCCTGAAGGTATTCTTTTGATTGTCCACTTTGATAAACCGCTTTTGAAATCACGTCGATCTTCTGGACAATATGGCCCTCGCCGACAACCCCCAAAAGGTTCATAAAAAGAGAATGAAAGGCTTCATAACCATTTGCATCTGCCCCATATTGTCCTACGGGGTTTTGGATACCCAAGACTATTGAAAATTCACCTTTAAGACCATATAACAGATCTTCCGAGATACCGGGATCAACGCCCAGATAGGGAAGCTTAAATTCTTTCTTGCCTGACATATCTATAGATTTTTTGAAGGTTTACTGGGTGGATAAAAATTCCGTTCAGCATGTTTTTATCATATAGGCCTCTTTTCTGCCGGGTTGCCAACCAGAGAAATCCTGAAACAATAAGCCCGATCATTAGGAGGGCACCGAGGTACATATTCACTGTTGCCATAATAATGGCTCCCAATACCAATGAAGAAAGCAATATCCCCAGGCCCCAGTATATAAATCTGCCCTTAAAGCCTTTGTAGGTAAGGGGCCTTTGCAGTCCCTTGTAAACCTGAAACTTTTTGGCTTCCATATTAAAGGCCAAAAAAAGCTTTAACGATCAGTGAAGACAGCACCAGAAAAAGGCATGAACCTCCCCAGCCCATCAGTTCCTTATTAATATCCTGGTCTCCGCTGTTCCATTTGGAATATACCCTGATCCCTCCTACGATACCAACAATGCCACCTATGACAAGGGCAATATTAGAGGCCGGATCTACATAGGTCTTCAGGGTTGTCGTCGCGGTATTAAGCCCGTTAACTCCACTCTGGGCCGCCGCATAACCAACGATGGTCGTGAGGTACAAAAAGATAACAAACCGGATGTTCTTGATTTTTTTCATAACAATTTGATTAAAGGATGAATGGATGTAAATAAAAAAAGCCCTTAAAGGGCTGTAGATTTAAAGATCGAAAACTTAGATACCGAATAACTGCGATAAAAAAGCTCCGGTCAAAAGCACGAAAATGGAGGAGAAAAACCACGCTGGAATATCTGTTCCCACATCCTTTCCCATCTGCCATTTGTGATAGATCACGACTGCCCCTATCACTGCTATCAGTGCTGCCAGCACATATGAAAGATCGCGCATTGAAAAGAAAGAATTTCTGATAAGGGAAGTAGCCTGTTCCATTTCAGGCAGACCAGGCTGGCCTATGCAAAACAGAGGAAGTACAACCAGGGGCAGCAGGAGAAAAACGCGAAACCGGGTCATGGCTAGAAACTTACCGACCTTGTGTATTCGATCGACTCATCCTTGGCAAGTTCAAAGAGTTCCCTGATAGAAATTCCACCAGAGGCTACAATCGGTGAATCCGACGCATCCCCTTCCCCTTCTCCGATAAAGTAGTCGATCTCTGAAAATCCGGGGTCGAGGCTTTCGATTTCTATTTTTTGTGGAAGATCGGCGGTGGAAAATCCGACCGTTACCAGGCTATTGTTTTCAGCATCTCCAATGCTGCCGGCTCTGGAATAATCAAAAAGCAGGTTGGCTCCGTAATAACAAAAGTAGGCACTGGCGAGATAAATTATAAATTGTGTCCATGTCATAGTTCAAAATTTTCTAGTGATTGTTTTATATATGTTTTGAGTTCGGGGTGCTGTTGAAATATATAATGGATAGAAAAGGCAATAAAACGGTTCATATCAATTCCTGATGCCAGTTTAAAGCTGTTCAACAGTTTTACTGTCTTCACATCCAGTCTTGGATGAAGCATGTGTGTATTTCCGGAGCAATCAAACCTTGTCATAGCCTCAAGCAGGCCTATTGCACCATTAATGGTTTTCTTCTCTTTCCCTTTTCCCTTCTGCGTGACCTCCTTGGTTCTACCTGTATATTTTAGCACCGTATCGGCCGGCTCCGTTATTGATCTTCGGAGTTCATCCGCGATCGAAATGATTTTCTTTTCCATAGTTGTGTATTTTGTTATCCGGTGTTGCTGGCTATATGGCTTTCATAGATTTTTTCAAATACGGGAAGGATGATCGGATAAAGTACAAGGGGCGTTTGAAAGGTACTTATACGCTGAAAATCAACACGGTCAGAAATTGCCGTTGTAATGGTTCCAAAGCGGGCGAGCTGAAGCTCTACCTCGGTCTGGGTTTCATATTTTACATTTCCCTTGACCCTGTTGGGAACAAAAAATACAGGAATATCTTTATTGATCTTCTTCAGCACTACCGAAAAAAGTATGGTGGAATCAAAACTGAACTCATCATAAGAAAAAGGGCAGAACACAAGATCCGCAGATGCAAATACCGGCATCAGACCATCATCATCAAGTTTGCCCGGGAGATCAATGATTACGATATGGTCGGGACTTTGCCTGAGCACAGTGAACATAGATGGAAAATGTTCTAAGCCTGCGGCGATGATCTCGTAAGGATCTGTATGCTCCAATATTTTAGCTTTTTCATATTTCTGTGCAAGAGACTGTTGGTAATCCATATCGATTACTGTGACCTTTCGTTTTTTGACCAATGTGAGAAAATTTGCAAGTAGTAGCGTGAGCGTACTTTTTCCAGCACCTCCTTTTTGGTTTCCGATAATTATTAGCATGACAAATGGTTTAAGTTTAACGTGTATTGGTGCGGGCCTTGCCCTTTCGCTGACGGTTTCTGCCAAGAATGGCCTCGTCGTCAATATCTTCAGTCAGATCAGGCAGGTTCAAAACCGATCTATCAAAATCCGAAAATTCCATTGAATCGATATTATCCTTAATTTTTGGGATGTTTTTGATGTTGTAATTTTGAAAGGTGTCTGTCGAGGGTTGATTATCAGAGGTTTCTCCAATAAGTGTTTTGAGTTTTATGATTTCAGAACCTTTAAAAACATTTTTCTCCGCATGGTCAATAATGGTGTATCCATATGGTGGATATTCTCCTGAATAATGGAAAACAAGCTGGATGCCAAATTTTGAATGAAGAAAGTCGCCCAAGTCTGAGCCATAACGCATTCCTGAATGAAGGGCCTTACTGTCTGATTTTTCAAGGTCTTGGATCAAAAAACTGTATTTCGGTTTATATTTTTCAATGATCCCCCTAAGTTGGGCTGATCTCTGTATGTTTCTTTTGTCCGTGGCAATAATTTTATCAATCTGTACAAGATCTATTTCGGATATCTGCCCCTCTTGGCCACTTATTTTTAACTTGTCATTTTCTATGCTGGTACTGAATCCCTTGATCTCAAAGAGTAGCTTTAATTGGGCCAGTGTAGAAAAGCGGTATTTTAGCATTTTATCAGTTATGGTTCTGATATCCGGTTTGGTGTTCTGCCCCAAGGTCTCTGAAAGTAACCTGATCGCCCTGAGTTTTTCGTAGGCAGAGGATATCTTTTTGCCAGCCTTGTCTATTCTGGTTGATACCGTATGAACATGGTTGTTTTTTGTGTCACTATGAAAAACAATCAGGTAGGGATTTTTGCCATACCCCATCTTTAAAAGCCAATTTTGGGCTATCCTCGTTAGTTCCTCTTTTAGCGTTGATCTGCCCTTAGCTGAAATAACGGCGTGGAACTGTGGTTTACTGACCCTTTTATTTACAGAGGATACTGCTTTAAAATAATTGATATAATCAGTAGGCCGGAGCTCGGAAAGCATCTGAAGCATCCCAAAGTTAGAAACATTGACCAGTTCTCCTTTCCCCTGCTCAATCTTATCGGTATTGTAACTTACGCCTGAAAAACTCGCTGTCGAGGAAAGTATCTTTACAATCATATATCTGGATATTTAGTTATTTAGTCCGGAATATACCGGGATAGATTGCCATTTCAGTAGCTAAGATCTTTTATAACCAGTTACATTGCTATAGTAGTTCAGTGTTAGCGCAGTAACAGGATGTTAAAGTAACATGCTAGATAGTAATCCAGCGAACCACATAGATCGATAACAAAACAACAGTAGAACCGGACAACGGTATTGCATTAAAGCTAAGTAACCGGTTATATATATAACCTAACGGGCTAAAATTTTTCAATCCTGGTTTTTAGAATCAGGAAACATCCCCCATTACTTACCTGATAGCCTGATTATCCTCCGGAGTAGTATTTCCAGTCTTTTTTGGATATCCTGATAATTGCCCAACAGTATATTGTATCTTTCAACAACAACTACGGAAAGAATCCCCTGGCGGTTAAGCGTATTTGCATATCTGGCAAGTTGGTTGATATTGTTCCCTGCCCTATCCATTTCAGTACCTATCTGATCGAGTGCGCAGATTAGCTGCCGGGCATTGACCACCACCAACTGAGAACCAACAAGTATTCTATTTCTGATCAGGTCCGTTTTTTTAACACCTAATGACTTTTCAAGATTCAGTATTAGTTCATATTCTTCCTTGGTAAAGCGGACATCAATTTTTTTATCCCTTTTTCCTAATAGCATTGGTGGCCTACCACAGAGTCTTTTTTTCATAGCTTCAAAGAAATCTTACAAAAGAAAACGAGCCGCGAGTTTTCTCTCCCTTAAAGGTGGGCAGAACGCAGTGAAGGCCAGTCTTTAAGGCAAGATACTTTTTGGCGGTAAGGAAATTCCAAAGGAATTTTCGTCGGACAAAAAGACATCTTGCGTTTAATAAAAGCAGAAGGATATATAGCTTATTAGACAATCAACATCCGGATCTCTTCCAGATAACGGATAAGGTTTACTTTATAATGGTTCTTTGACAATCTATTATGGGTATCTTTAACCATCCATTCGGTTAAAAATACCAACATAACCACCAGTCCCATCGCCTTGGCTACAACCGATAGTATGTCCATCACACTATCAAATTTTTCTTCAGGCTTAATAGGTGTAATGAGCTCGAAGAGCTTAGGTATCACAATACCGATAAAAAGTATAAAAAATGTGTAGAAGAGCTTTCCAGAGAAGAACCTGTATTTTGGGACTGATGCCTCAAATTTAAGTGAGCTTATGATATGCTCTATTTTATCTTTCTTAAGCGACCCGCGTTCCTTTAAAAAAAGATAAACCCTGATGACCCTAACCCCTTCAATACACCGAAACCCTTCATCAAAGATTTCCGATGGGCCAGAACCAAAAACCCTATCGATAACCTGTCGGGTAAATTTAGTACTGTTTTTCTGAAAATAGTAAAAAAAAGGTATCGCAAGTGCCAAGGTTACCAATTTCCAGTTCTGTCCACTCCAGGCTGAAATATTCCAGAACACGAAACCGATGATCCCGACAGTAGGTAAAAAAAGTAAGATAAGCACCGTTTTCTGCCGACTGGAAAATGACCTAAAGAACATGTTCATCCAGCTCAGTTCCAGTTCTAATCTTAATAAATTTTGTATCAACATTCCCGAAGAGACAAAAAAACATTCAAAACCTCAAACCTGAATGCGATCAAAGGATAATAACTTAAGCAGACACCCTTTTCCAAGCTTTCGGCTTAGCCGCAAGCTATATGTTTCTGAAAACGGGAACAAAGAACAAAAAAAGGGGCACATGGCCCCTTGATTACCTAAACTAAATACAAAACAAAGTCTTCGGTAGATCGGAATTACTCACGTCAGTCCATACGGACCGGGCCCTCGCCTGCCCCTGCGTTTTCGTGATATTGATATGATCTCAACTTCGCAGGATTTTCCGCTCCCCACGGAATAATGCTTCATTCCATTATGTCAAAGAACAGATGCCGAAGGCATCCTAGCGTTCATGCCACAGGCAGATTGCTGATCTTATTACTTTTCAGGCTACAGCCCCGGTTTCAATCATCGAATACCTTTTTAGTAAAGCCTCATTGGTGCCAACCAAAGGCAGTGATAGTTATAGCTTTGAAACAGGTTATGTGGTTTCATTGACCAAACGTATCCAGTTATCTATGGGGAGAAAAATTTTGAGCTGAATTGGACTAAATCGGGCCCTTTTTGAGCTACTCATGAGCCATACCGATTAAAAAAAAGTATTGTGAGACAAGCTGTACAAGGTCTAGAGTGGATTTTGGAAATAATAACAATCTGGGGATTCGGTATCAGTGCGGCATTCCCTGTCGTCCTATATTCTAAATGATCCTGCAAAGATTATCAGAGCAACGATTCACAGCTCAATGAAAGTATCATTTTTTAGATTTTTTGGGGATCAATTATTTTTGATCGAACCGATCGGACAACATTGGTATTAAAATCCGCTATTCATCAATGAGAATAACCATTGTTTGACAATGTACATGCTGCACCAATTTTATTATTTCCACATCAAACTGATCTAAATCACTCTGTACCACGGCTATCAAAAATTGAAAAAAAGCACAGTGTATATCAAAAAAAACAGCCAAAACTGAAATAACCACCAAATAACAACCTATAAAGCAGAAAATTTCCGTAAAAAACGACATCCGTTGCGATAAAAAATTATAATAATGAGTTTTACATAAATAAAAACCAATCAAAATAACCATAGGTTATCCGATTTTATAAACAGCCATGACAACATTAACAGCAAATAAAATGTCTTCTGCTATGGAGGGGAAATTCAAGCACTTATCACTTCTGGTCGGCAACACCCCGATGCTTGAGCTCACCTATAGTTACCAGGGCGTTGTAAATAGAATTTATGTCAAATGTGAACATTACAATCTAACTGGCAGTATTAAAGATAGGATGGCGCTTTACACCCTAAAAAAAGCTTATGCAGAAGGTAAGATTAAACCTGGGGATAAGATTGTTGAAGCTACCAGCGGCAACACTGGGATTGCATTTGCTGCAATAGGTAAGGCATTGGGGCATCCGGTTACCATCATTATGCCAAACTGGTTGAGCAGGGAACGCATTGACATCGTTAAAAGTCTGGGGGCCGAAATCATTCTGGTGAGTAAAGAAGAAGGCGGTTTTATCGGTAGCATTAAACTTGCAGAGTTTATGGCGGCGAACAATCCTAATATTTTCCTGCCCAAGCAATTCGAGAACATCGCCAATCCTGAGGCCCACGAGCATACTACAGGTAAAGAAATCTGGGAGCAATTGTGGCTAAAAAACCTTTCACCTAACGCTTTTGTTGCGGGTGTGGGTACCGGAGGGACCATTATGGGTGTAGGTAATTTCTTAAGAAAGCAAAATCCGGACATAAAGATACACCCATTGGAGCCTGCAGAATCGCCAACCTTAACTACCGGCTATAAAGTGGGCAGCCATAGGATCCAGGGCATTTCCGATGAATTTATACCTGAAATCGTTAAACTGGCCGAACTGGATGACGTGATACAGGTAAACGATGGCGATGCCATACTGATGGCGCAAAAACTGGCAGAAAATCTCGGCCTGGCCGTTGGCATATCTTCAGGTGCGAATGTAATCGGCGCGATCAAACAACAGCAAAAAATGGGTACAGACAGCTGTGTGGTGACCATCTTTTCTGACAGCAATAAAAAATATTTAAGTACCGATTTAATGAAGGATGAACCGATTAAAGCCGGGTACATTACCCCTGAAGTAGATTTTATCGACTATCAGGCCTTTAGCAGATTACTTTAACCAATATAATAAAACACAAAATGAAAAAAATCACCTTTTTATTCTGTGTTGTATGCCTGATCAGCCTCAGCGCATACAGCCAGATTTTAAAACCGGTAACCTGGAGTTACGCAGCAAAAAAAACAGGACCAACAACCGCAACTGTATTTATAAAAGCCACAGTAGACCAGGGCTGGCATCTATATTCGCAGTTTGTTAAAGATGGCGGTCCGGTTAAAACAACCTTTACCTTTCCATCATCGGGTACTTACAGCTTAGTTGGCAGTACAACCGAACCAAAAGCGGTTACCAAGTACGAACCCACCTTTAAGATGGATGTAAGCTATTTCGAAAAATCGGTAGTGTTCCAGCAAAAGATTAAGTTAAAAGGCAAAACTGCTGCCGTTAAAGGCAGTGTAGAGTTTATGGTATGCGACGACAAACAATGTTTGCCACCAGAACAGGTGGATTTTAGCATTCCTGTAAAATAAGTTTGGCAGCGCATATGATATCCTTAAAAAAAATCTGTCTCGGGTTGCTGTTCTGCTGTGCAATATCCTTAAATGGATACGCACAGGACAGCACCAGTACCGACGACTTAACTTTTACAGAGATTAAACCGGAAACGGTTGATAGCACAGTTAAAGCGGTTGATACCAATCTGAAAACCACAGTTAGTAAGCTTACAGCTGTTCAAAAAACTATTGTCCAACCAAAAGAAGAACACAAAACCCTATGGGGAATTTTTATTGCAGGTTTTGTTGGCGGTTTAGCGGCCTTGCTGATGCCCTGCATCTTCCCCATGCTGCCCTTAACGGTAAGTTTTTTCACTAAAGGATCAGAAAAAGGAAGGGCCTTTCGGCGTGCAGCGCTTTATGGCTTTTTCATCATCCTTATTTATGTGGTGCTTGGCCTTTTGGTAACGGTAATTTTCGGTGCGGATGCACTGAACAGCCTGTCTACCAATGGCATCTTCAATTTCTTTTTCTTTTTATTACTCGTTGTTTTTGCTGCTTCATTTCTGGGAGCGTTCGAAATTACCCTTCCCTCTTCATGGGTAAATAAAATGGATGCCAATTCGGACAAGGGAGGCATTGCAGGATTATTCTTCATGGCCGGAACATTGGCCCTGGTATCTTTCTCATGCACCGGACCTATCATTGGCACCTTACTGGTACAGGCAGCAACCACTGGCGCTTTGTTAGGCCCGGCTATAGGCATGTTTGGCTTTTCGCTGGCACTGGCTATTCCTTTTGCCTTGTTTGCGTTATTTCCATCTGCCATGAATAAACTGCCAAAATCTGGCGGTTGGTTAAACAGTGTAAAAGTAGTGCTGGGTTTTCTGGAGCTCGCTTTTGCATTAAAATTCTTGAGCAATGTTGATCTGGCCTACCACTGGGAATGGTTTGACCGCGAAATATTCTTAAGCCTTTGGATCGTCATTTTCGGGATGATGGGCATCTATCTTTTGGGCAAACTGAAGTTTGCACATGATAGTCCGCTGGCATTTATCTCAGTACCGAGGCTTTTTCTGGCCACAATAGTATTGGCATTTACGATTTATCTCATTCCGGGCATGTGGGGAGCACCTTTACGCAGTGTATCGGCTTTTCTTCCACCACAGGAAACACAGGACTTCGACCTGTACACCGCCAGCTTATTGGCTGGAAAACAAGCTTCAACAAATGATGGTCCGCATAAATATGCCGATAAATTCCATGCCCCGTTAAAGCTGAACGCCTATTTCGATTATAATGAAGGTTTAGCCGCTGCCAAAAAACTGAACAAACCTGTGCTGATTGATTTTACCGGCCATGCCTGTGTAAACTGCAGAAAAATGGAAGCCAATGTTTGGCCGGACAAAGATGTATATAAAATGATCAGCAATGATTATGTACTGATCCAGTTATATGTAGATGATAAATCGGAACTGGCCCCAGAAGATGTAGTGATTACCCCTGAGGGAAGAAAGCTCAATACCATTGGCAAAAAATGGAGCGATCTACAGGCCAGGAAATTTCAGTCCAATTCGCAGCCTTTTTATGTACTGCTCGATCCTAAAACAGAAACACTACTGGCACAACCACAAGGTGCTGATTATGAAATAGCGAACTACAAGAATTTTCTGGAAGGTGGGCTGACTGCCTTCAACAAATAGAGAAAAGAAACTGCAGGTTTTAGAAGTCCTGCAGCGTTTAATTTTAGTTAATTGGTTTTGATTTATTTCAAAAGAAGGCATTGCTGGATAGCATGCCTTCTAATTTTAACTAAAAGAATTGCGCAAAAGTATTTGCTCCATAAAACGTTAGGCCCTGGTAAAATACCAAGGCCTAACATTTCCCAAAACAGTAACTTTAATTATTTTGCTGTATTTTTTTTCTCAGTAACCTCAGCTCTGATTTCCTGTGCCAATACCTTTAGGTCCTGCATTGCTTTACGAACACGTGTTCCAGCGGCAGCATTTCCGCCATCATAAAACTTTGCAACATCTGCCTCTACTGAGGCAATAACTTCCTGTACCTTTTTAAATTTGTCCATGTTGTTCTTTTTCGGGGTAAATCACCCATTTTAAAATTCTGTTGATTGTTCCGCTTGTATTAAACGGGACACAAACATAAAAAAAACAGTGGGATTGACATAGCAGCAAATGATAACCCGATATGTTATACCCTCCCCCTACGCTTACTTTCCCGGTACTCGTTCAAAAGCTGGCTCTTATAATACCTATCACCACCGGGAGATTTCTGGGGCCTTAGCGTCCCCTCTTTCACTTTTCTTTTATAGGTACTCTCACTGATCCCCAGATAATCCTTAACCTGCTGACGTCCCATCTGAGGGTCATCCTCAAAAACGAGATTGCCATGGTATTTGCTATTATAAACAAGAACCAAAATATGGTGTATCTTCGACAGAATGTCTAAAAGAGCGTCGATCTTATTCATGGGGTTTTCGTTTAGTGTAAGATTTAAGCTTATTTCGCAACAGTTGATTAAGAGCGGGAACACATTGCAAGCACAGCAGTACAACATCCGTTGATGTCGGATCTACCATTCTGCAGAACCACCTTAAAACACTTAATACCAGGCAAATAAAATATTATCAGAAATAAATGTCAAGTTGCGCTCTGGTTACCAGATTCAGCAACCATCAATTTCAGGCACCTAAAGGCCTTATTTTCAAGAAAGATGTTTCTATTCCCCATCCAAACGGGATCTTTCACGTTCTCAAAACAATGTCTTACGGTCTAAACAGCACCCCTTACGCAGTTTCGTGGTTTTTGCAGATTCAAAGACTTAAATTCTGTACCTAAAATCAACAATCTCACATGGATTTTGAACTTTACGCTTTAACTGAAATGGTCAGGAGATGCGCTACGGCTACAGCTCCTATCTCTTTTGATCGTGGGACTGAACAGGATTTCGAAAGTGAATGCAACCGTATCCTGCTCTCTCTTCACAGCAACATTGCAGGTACAGAACCAGGTACTGCCAGGGCGTACCTCTATCAGCACCAGATTGGAATAATCAATATTTTCAAACGGACCGAGGATCAACTCTTGGAACCCGGTACGGATAATGGAAACGCTAACCTCTTAAAAGTATACCAGAAACTTCTCCTAGAACTGCTAAATGAGATCAGAAGTTCATTTCCCAATTACTTTGACAACCACTCAGAAGTCCCAAAGTACCTGATAAATGATTTTAATATCAAGCATGGGCACAAATTGACGTTCTTATTGGACTCGACGAAGAAAAAAGGGCTACCTGAAGATCTCACTGAACTTCTAAAGGAGATCTTTTGGGTAAAGTATCCGAATCTGATTGAAACAACCTTTTCCAAGATGGAGTATTTAACAAATACACTGGCCGTACTTCTGGATATTATTGAAACAGATACAGAGCTTGAGCCGCTGGGATTGATAACCGATCTTATTTCACTGGAATTTAACCATCCAGTTTTTTACAGTTTTTGCTGTGGTTTTATCCTTGGACAGATTGAACTGGTAGAAAATATCTCTGATCAGTTCCATACCTTACAGTTTCTTTTAAAGAAAATTGAACAGCTACAGCCTATTTCAGTTTCAGTTTACGAACCAAAACTTCCAGGAGTGAAAGAAGCATTAATCCGGTTTATTAAATCCGAAATTTCATATATCAGGTCGCTGGATTTTTTATCAGAGGAACTTTCCTCAGGTGGATTGATGGAAAAGAATTACCGTGTAAGTTTTACGGTAAGACAATTGGCAATTTTTATCCATCTGCAGGTTGAGACAGGAATAATCCTCGTTGATAAACCTAGACTAATACATCAGTATGCATCCAGGCACTATAGCACACCGGAAACAACAAAGATCTCTGAAAAAAGCTTCAAGAACAGTTACTATGGAAACTCCGCCGATGACCTTGAAAAGGTAATATCAAAGATTACCCATATGCTAGTAATGGCTCAAGAAAAACTATAGAAATTAACAAGCTTAACAATCAAGTCCGTAAATCCCCCTATGTTTCTAAGAGATGGGTCAGATTATGAAGTTTGAGAAAACTTACAAATTCATAGTACCAACGTTCACTATAATCTTCCCGTTCGTGCAAAGTCAAGAGTTCAGATGAGATGATATCATTTAGGGTAAAAAAGCCCATCAGTTTACTTCTCAATATAAAACTTTCCGTCAGAGCAACTTCTGCAATCGGCAGGTTCAAAAAATCAAGCGGGTCTTTCTTTGGAGATTCCATAAATACGCGGGTTGCCTGCCATCCGTTTCAGAGGAACCGCAAAGAACCTACAACACAAGATAAACAGGCACCCACGCATAGCGCAGGCAACCGATCTATTTTTCCTGTGTTGTTCAAAGTTTTGCGGTTTTCTGAAACAGTCAAATAGCAATTGCTACAAATATTTTTGATTGTAATTTATTACAACATGGTGCAAATATAAATGATTTTCCCAGCAAAGTCCCATTAAAACGCAAATATGGACCATGGTTGCTGGGGGTTGCTAAAACAGCAACTTGACAAAATTCTAAAAGCCTGTTTCTTTATAAGAAAATCTAATGATCATGGAAAAAGAAATCTATTTTGAAAAAATGCAGGCCCACTTAAAACCTTCTATTGGACTTAAGGCCTATCTGAACTATATCCTCCAGGAGGATGATTTTAAAAGAAAAAAGACAATTAAACTCTCGGACAAACTCTTCGATACACTGATTTTCATCGAGTCCGGGACACTTAGGATCTATTCACGAAATGAAGACGGAGACACAACCATTATTTTCTGGTTTAAGAAAGTTTTTCTTCCCCATATGGCCCTACTGCAGCAATACGCCACCGATGAATTATATGTTGAATTTCTTGAGGATTCGAAAATACTAAGCTTTCCACAAAAGCATATTCCGAACCTGTTCAAACTTTTCCCTGAGTACCGGGAACTCGAGGCCAGAATATATCAAAGCCATATTTCAAAAATCCTACAGCATTCCTCCGCCCTGGCCCATTTAGATACACTGCAGCGCTACGAGCAGTTGATGGAAACCAACCCAGAATTGTTCAACCTTTGTGAACTGAAGAATATTGCGAATTTTTTGGGGATCCATCCAAAGGTTCTCAGCCTTTTAAGATCAAAAGCTGCAAAAAGGTAATAAATATTACCTGAAAATAACATCTCAATTCTAATTGGGCAATATATATGTACCCTAAAAAAAAAGTTCAGCGCGAAATTTACATCAGCATTAAAGTAGGAAGTTTAACCACTACAAACCTAAAAAAACATTATGGGTATAAAATTATCTCAGAACATCTACAGAACAGGTTATATATTACTGATCCTATTGTGGGGAACCACAGCAGCAAGCAAACTGGGTGATCTGAAAGGCTTTCAGGCAGATCTGGATAAACAGGTATTTACAGTTGCCTTTACCTCGTTCCTTCTATTTGCTGTACCTGTTTCAGAACTCATTGCCGCTCTGCTATTGGCATTCGTAAAAAGCAGGCTCATTGGCCTTTTTTTATCCCTAATACTGATTGCATCCTTCACGATCTACATTATCCTAATCCTTGCAGGATACTTCAATAAGGTTCCCTGCAGCTGTGGCGGGGTACTAAAACTGCTGGGATGGAAAATGCATCTGTTATTCAATCTATTTTTTACAGCAATAACCCTATTAACCATATATATCCACTTAAAGCGGGAGGTAGGTGACAAAGAGTAAATAAGCGAAAATGGAACCTGGTCCGTTCCGATATGTCTAAACCAATCGATCGAAAGACCAAGACAACCAGATCAGAAATAACCTTCCCGTCAGATAAGGGAAATCTTAAACTAAAAGTTATGTTAAAAAAGTTAAACTTAGGCCTTGTAGCCCTTGTATTAGGGTTCGGTCTTACATTTACAACAAGTGCATTTACTACAAAGTTCACTACACAATGGGCCTATCAGCCTGATGGGGACAATGATCCAACGGATTTCGAAAAGTATGTCCATACCAGTACTCCATCGGACTTATGTGCGCCTGGTGGCTTCCCTTGTGTAATTACGGTTCCTAGTGAGGTGACTACCCCAGAAGCACTGGAAGAATTCCTTGAGGGAAAAAGTACAGGAGAAATCTTAGCAATATCTACTGGAAGGTCTCCTGAGCAATAAAACCAACCGAGCTACGAAAACCGTGGGCCAGGCCCACGGTTTTCGTATTTTATCTTTTATTGGGTGTAATGTTGCCTAGGGCTACAACATCCTCAGGAATCTCCAGGGCATACCGGGGATCATTGGCCGCCAGGCTGTAAGTAACTCCTGCAATAGACCTTTTCAGATTAATATCTGCCCCTTCCATATTGAGCCTTTTCAGATCTGACCAACGGATATTCCTCATAGTCAACTCCTTCCTGCGTTCGTTTAGGACAAGTGTCTTTATATCTCCTGCATTTTCCAAGGTGTAGGGACTGAAAGTATTGGTCCTGTAGCGCTTAACCAATAAAGCGTTAAGATCATTAAGCGCCAACTGGAATTCCCCTTTTCTTGCTAAACATTCAGCCCTGTTCAGCAAAATCTCATCAATTGCAATACCGGGAAACAAGCCGGTTGATCCTGTATAGCTACCTCGCCATCCATAGGTTCCATTATTGTTGTTCCTAAAATACAATATCTTCCTCAGATCGTCTGCGGCGTAACTGTTATACAGTTCAGGAACGATCTTCGCGCGGGTATTCCCCAATATCGCAGGAGTTCCATTATAACAATCAAAAAGAACCTCACTATTGAATCTAATGAAAGGAACTGTCTTTGTGGAGTTAACCGTATTGTAATCAAGCAGGTTATTACTGATCCGTAAACATGAATCAGCGTATAATAATGACAGGTCATATTTTCTCATACCCAGGTATACTCTTGACAAAAGGCCGAGAGCAGATTGCTTGGCCGGTCTCACCGGACTCGGGGGTAAAAGTGGAAGAAGGGCCGATGCCCGGTTCAGATCAGAGAGAATATAATCATATCCAGTCTGTACATCGGATCTTTCAGATCGGATATTAAAATCCGTTGATTCCCTAATGACCATTCCAAGGTCATTTCCTGCAGTTTGGGAATTGTAGGCTACCGACCAAAGGTGAAGGATACTATAATATGCCCTCCCCCTGTGGAAATACGCCTGTCCAAGGATATTGTTATATCTGGTTGCATTCTGCCCGGTCTTTTCGATCTTAGCGATATTCTCAATAACCGTATTGGCAAGATAGACTAGGCTGTAGAGGTTCTGCCAATCATTTGGAGAAGACGAATTGGCGAAGAGGTGATCTTTTTGCCATAGGTAAAGTCTTCTTTCGCGGTCCTGTGAAAGGCTGTTGAAATCAGCATCTGTGAGATAAAAATCATCTGAACTGATTTCTCCCGCCGAAGGATCAACCAGGCTGACCAGGTTTTCGCTGTTCAGCAATGCCTGAAGGTCATCCAGATTCTCCGGGACAGCCAGCTTTTTATCTGATTTTTCATCAAGGAATTTTTTACAACCGATAAGTGATAATACTACCAATATCGCAATAACACATATATTTTTCATAACAAACCTATTAACTTTAAAATGAAGCCCTTAGACCAATCGAGAATATTTTGGAAGGACCAAGTGCTGTTACCCCGATCTCGTAATCAGGATCAAGACCTTCTTTGTTTTCTGCCCAGATAATACCTAGATTGGATACATTCGCATAAACTGTCAGATTAGAAATCTTTTTAAATCTCAGCGGCGGGGTATAACTCAAATTGACATACTGAAGTCTGATGTGGTCTCCCCTTGAAACCAACACTTCCGCATTCCGGTAAAAATTATCCCTTGCACTTACGTTGGGATAGATTTGGGATGGAACATTTGTGTTGAGCTCATCACCGGGTTTTGTCCATCTAAGTGCGAAGTCCGAATGTCCAAGACCTGTAGAGAAAAGATTTCCATACTGTATCGAATTACGCTTAAAAAAATAATCAAGCTTATAGCTAATCTGAATACTGATCTCCAGTCCCCTAAAACGGAAACTGTTCCCGAAAGTACCGAAGACCCTCGGTATAGCGGATCCAAAATAACGCAGATCTGACAGTTGGGTACCGGCGCCAACAATTTCACTGTAATTTTTACTGGGCTGACCTTTTAGTACTCCAATGGGATCTCCGTTGATCGGATCCAGTCCGCCCCACTTGTACGCATAAACAGAATATACAGGATTCCCTATAACACCAGAGACAGGTGGACTATTCGCTGTTCCCAAAAAAGAACTGCCCTGCATATTCAAAAGGAAATACTTATCTATCCTGTCTGCATACTTGGTAAAGTTAAAACTGGTTGTCCATCTTAATTCCCTGTCCACGTTCACTGAATTCAGTTGTATCTCAACCCCATTACCGCTCATTTCCGCAACATTTTTTAAAATACTGTTTCCGACACCCCCAGTGTAATCCAGTAGAGCATTTCCAAAGAGGTCCTTTCCTTTTTTGTGAAAAAACTCAACAGAACCGGAAATCCTACTGTTCAATAATGAAAAATCTGCTCCCAGGTTCATCATTGTTATATTTTCCCATTTCAGATCAGGATTTGCATAATTATTAAACCGTGCATAGGGTTCAGATAAGTTGGGGTTAGTACCGACATAGGCAATAGTAGTGATAGCGGTCATGGACGGATCAATATTTCCGGATACCCCATAAGTTGCCCTCAGCTTCAGTAGGGAAATCCACTTAACACCAAAAAACGCTTCCCTATCGATGTTCCAGCCAAGCCCTGCCGACCATAATGGGTTCCATTTATTGTTGGTATTGAGCCCAAAAAGATTTGAGGCATCCCTGCGACCACTCAGTGTAAGGGTATACCTTGATTTATAACTGTACGCTGCATTGGAAAAAACCGAAACAAAACGTGTTATGGTGTTACTTACTCCATTACGGTCAAGGATAAAGGAACTGTTACCAGTTGAAAGAGAAGGGTACTGTGTCGTATAATCAACAGTACCTGAAGTAAGGATATCGTCCCTGAAGCCGTAAAGCCGTGAAGTAATTCCATCAGTTTCCGCATCCCTTGATTCCACCCCTACAAAAGCACTCAGGTCATGGTCACCTTTCTGCAGCCCATATTTAAGTAGGCCCCTAAAATTATTAACCAATAGTACATTGTTCACGTTGTCAAGGATACCGCCTTTTGGCACCTTATACTGTACCGTACCATTGGCAAACTGGGCAAAATCATTCACGGTATTTCGAGCAAAATAGCTCTGCGCATCATAGATGGTCCTACCCATACTTTGCTGCCGTTCAAACTGGTAACTGAAATCCAGGGAAAAACCAAGTGGCAATTTGTACTTTACCCCTGCATTCAACAACAGGTCAGAAAGCTCCGTTCTGCCCTGGGTATGCTTAAATTCATCAAGGGGATAATAAGCCCAATCCCCTAACAGACCGTTTGCTAATGAATTGAGATAGCTGATCCTTCTGCCTTTTGGAATAGGAAGAGCCCTTCCATTTTGATCAGCAAACTCCGCATATGGATAAAGGGCCGGATTAACAGATAAAACGCTTCCATAGCCCGATCTGCCAGTTATCGAAGCGCTGTGAGTAAAATACACGCCGGAAGTCAGTTCGAGATCTTTAAGCGGCTTAAAATCAACCTGCGTCCTTGAATTGAACCTGTTATATTTTGCATCAAGTTCCGAGACGCTTCTATCATAACCAGCCGATGAGATCCATTTATAAGCTGTGCCACCACCGGAAAGACTGAGGGACAACTGGTTACTGTACATGTTCCGATAGACATAATCCCTGAAATCATTCCTGACATCAAGGCTTTTTAACCTTGCAATCTCCTGCTGTGCAATCTCGCCCGATATGGAACCATTGTCCCTTTTAAGCAGTAGCTCTATCAGCGGGGTAAGTGCGGTTTGGGTAGCACTGTTGATCTGCGAATTATAAAAACCTTTTCCATAGAGAAAAATCTCGGTTTCGACGAAATCAGAAGAACTCATCTGTGGAAGACGGCTTAAATCCGGCCTAGGTGAATAACCCGCGTTCATATTTACACTTATAGCAGTTTTTGCACCGTATTTACCACTTTTGGTGGTGATCACCACCACGCCGTTCCCAGCCCTACTGCCCCAGATACTTGCAGCAGCAGCATCCTTCAAAATAGTAACACTTTCAACATCATTCGGATTGATATTGTTCAGATCACCCTCATATGGGAAATTATCCAGGACGATCAATGGTTCCTTCGGTCCTCTTATACTGCTGATCCCCCTGATCATCAACCTGCCAGATGAACTAGTAGATCTATCAGCAATAAGCCCTGATGAAACCGATTCAAGCCTTGACAGTATGCTCCGCCCAACCTGCTGGTTTAAAAGCTTGTTATCAAGGACAGTAAAAGAGCCATTCGAACGCTCTTTTGACAACCGTTGATATCCCGTATTGACCTGAACATCCTCCAGAACATTTGCTTCTGAGCGCAAGAAAACCTTAAGATCAGAGGTTAACGGTGCCGTGACTGACAACTGTTCCACTTCATAACCAACAAAGAAAACACTCAGCTTGAACTCCCTTTTATCTGAAGGAAGAAAAAAAGTTCCATCCTCGCCGGCATAAAAGACGTTACTGTTTCCATCAATCAATATTTTGGCCTTCGCAAGGGCCACCCTTGTTTCGCTATCAAGGATTACCAGTTTAGATCTAACCTGTGCAAAACCGTTCAAGGTGATAAATGCAAATATTGCAACCAATAACTGTCTCATCTTATAAACCCAAATTATCAGCGCCATCAATTTTATCGATTACCAGCATTTCCATCCTACGTGATGAAAGTGTAAGAAGTAACCCGTATTTTTTCAGCACATCATTAAGCTCTTCCACATTATTACATACGGGAATCTCCATGTCAACCTTATAATCTATGCCGGTCTCATCCACAATGGGCAAAGTCATCCATGACTTTGCCAGAGCTTTAACCATAAAATATAATATAGGCTGATTCACCATTTTTCCACCTGGATAAAAAAGGCGGTTCATAGACTTGCCCCCACTCGTCCTCAGTGGCATCGTACCTGCCGTTTCTTTATAGGATAAGACATAACATCCGGCATCTACTTTTTCAGCATGCGCGGTATATCCCGAATTTTCGTTTACATAATCGGTCATCAGGCGCGGCAGCATTTCCCCATACCTTTTTGGAATCCAGAAATCAACAGTCCAAAGGTCATCCGGTTGGAGATACCTGTTATTGAAAACGTCCTTATCCTTAAAATTCAATAGAATACGCTGATCGTAAAACCAATTATACTGTTTCATCGCCAAAAAACTGTATACCCACCTAAGGGTAGAGTTTTTAATCAGATAGCCTTTCTTTATCTCGTTTTCCCGGACTTCGTTCCCCGCGCCCAAACCTGGTATGTTACCCTTCACGAGCATATTTACAGCGAGCATATTCTTTGGATGGGTGTACATAAACAATGGGGCACCCGGAGTGATCGGATATGCAGTAGGTGCAGTAAATACCTTTTGAAAAGCAAGTTTCAGATTGGCCGAAGTCAGTTCACTTCCATCAGTAATATTCTGGACAGTCCCTGTCTCGTCGATCCAGATGGTAAAGGGTATTACCTTATGCGGGAACAGCCCGTTTAGCAAAGAGTCGGACACAACCGAGGTCAAACTTTTTCCCAAAGAATTTTTAGCGGCAGCACTAAAAGCGGTAACGATCCCGTCATTTTCCCTGGTAACCCTAAGAATCTCAAGTTTTCCCTTGAACTCTCCTGCCAGTCTTGACTGTTCAGGAAAAGACTGCACACAGGGGGCGCACCATGTGGCCCAAAAATCGATTATTACAAATTTCCCCTTTAGGAATGATAGATTAGCATCAGTGGTAGTTCCACCTCTAAAATACCTATGGGTCACGGCCCAGAAATCATCGGAGACCTTATCTCCAACCTTTAATGGAGTTATTTTTTGCTGAGCAAAAAGGCAAAGAGAAAAAGCCAGCATAATGCCGGTCAGAATATTTTTTTTCATAATGTTTGGTTAGTCAGCTGATAAATTTTTGATTATTCTAAAAACTTTAGGCAGGTGTTAAACTGCACTAAAGCCTGCCGTATCTGCTTTGCGGGACAGGAATAACCGACAACAGTTTCTTTAAACCGCTCAAAATCTTGAGCATAGCAAAGCCACATCGAAATTATCGCTGAATGTTAGTGGTTGATTAGTTAATAAAAGCAAAAAAAAACCCACTTCCTGAGATCATTATCAAGAACCTGTTTTTGTAATACCAGAGAAGCAGGGAACCAAATTTTACACAGGGTTTTTAGGCTTAAGTGCAAAAAGTCTATTAAAGGGACAGGATAACAACGATAGGCGCAACAGCACCTGAAAATCGAGTATAGAAAAGACGTCAATATAGCACTCCCCTATCTTAAATAGGGAAAGGCTTAAATTCCGCTTAATTATTTGTTTTCTCATACTCGTTGGAATTACGAGTCTCTCGAGAACCATATATAAGGCGTGGTCCCCAACTTAGCGCTCTGGAGGGCTAGCACACCCTGAACACGCATAAGAAGGGAGCCCACGCCTTAGCATGGGCATTCCGGCTCCTTATCTTGTGTTCTTTTAAAAGTGCTAGTTTTCCAGAACAAGACTCGAAGCGAATGCTTCAATATTTTATTTTTTGAAGTAAACGCAAAATTATAAAATCATATCATATAAAATCAATTACATGACCTATTAAATCAAACATTAATCGTTACAAAATGAAATCAAATATAATAAAATGATTTAATAAATCAATAAAATAATCTATTAAATCAATAAATTGATTCAATAAGAAGTTACAAACACCTGATTAGCAAGCAATTAAATTAATTATATTTGAGTATAACATTTAAAGAATGAGTAAAGGCGAAAGAGGGATATATAGAATAGCAGCAGTTTTGAAAGATAAAGGTATCGATAATAAAGTTCTAGCTGAACTTATGGGAGTCAACCCCGAAACTGTTTCGAGGTGGTGCAACAATGAAATTCAACCTAAACCAGAAAACCTATATAGAATTGCGGAGCTTACTAAATCGAACATCCAAGAACTTTTAATACCAACTAACAAGTGGCCAGAAGGAATGTCAAAGGCTGAGGAAGCCCAGAAGAAATATGATATGGAAAAAAGAATTGGAAGAATCAAAAAGTAGGTGTTAAAAATAATGTCACCCGATTTATTATCCGTTAACCACTTACCACAACAAAAAATGATCGAAAGAAATATCAATGAAACCATCCTCAACAAAGAACCTAGTGCCAAAGCCCTCGTTGAGATTCTATTGAACATTGATAAGAAAAAGGATATTGGTCCATCGGCAATATATCACCACTTTCCTCTCTATCCAAATTCTGAAAACGATAAATTAATCACGGCAAATCTTCTCCTGTGTAGCCAGAACTATGGCATAATTATCTTTAAATGCGTTGATTTTTCAGAAAGAGTTGATATCGACCGTGAAAATATTATCAATGAGCTCGATGAAATCGATCGACTGATATTCGCAAAAATACTTAAAGATGCGCCGAAATTGCGTAAGGGACGACGAGACCTGAAGATCAACATCAAATCCATCGTATTTTTGAACAATTATACCCAGACAGAAAAGCGGGATATCGAATTTGAGGACTTTGTTGTGGTAAAATCTGAAATTGAGGTAGAAACGTACCTAAAATATGATAGAAATCCACTTTCAGAAGAAAATTACAATGATTTAAAAGCAACAATTGAGGGGTCCAAAGGAATTCCTAGGCCGGTTGAAAGAAATACAAATCCGGATTCAGAAAATGGGTCTAGTAAGGGAAAAACACTAACATTGATAGACAATGAAATATGCAATTTTGATCTAGAACAGAAGCGAGCTGCTCTCTTTACATTAGACGGTGCCCAGCGCATCCGCGGGCTTGCAGGTTCAGGAAAAACCATTATACTCGCAATGAAAGCGGCCATGATCCACCTGCAAAACGATCAGGCAGAGATCCTTTATACCTACTATACCAAAACACTTTATGATATCGTAAAAAGGCTAATCACCAGATTTTACAGACAATTTGCAGACAAGGACCCTGACTGGCGGAAGATCCACATTATGCATGCATGGGGCGGCAAAGGACTTGAAGGTGTGTATTATAATGCCTGCAATGCCAACTATATAACCCCAATAAACTTTACAGAAGCAAGAAGTAGGACAAAAAAAGACCCATTTGATTATATCTGCGAGGAACTCGATAAACAAAAATTAGAAAACTTTTATGACTACACTCTATTAGATGAAGCCCAAGACTTTCCTTCGAGCTTTTACAGGGTATGTAGACAGCTTACAAAACGGAACAGGGTCGTATGGGCGTATGATGATTTTCAAAATATACTCCACGTAAAGCTACAAAGCGAGAAAGATACTTTCGGTAAGGACGAAGAGGGAAAATGGCATATAGATTTCGAAGAAAAGGAAGATGAACTACAGGACTTGGTACTCCATAAGTGTTACCGAAACCCAAGAAAAATATTGGTGGCTGCGTTTGCACTTGGACTCGGCATTTACAATATGGATGAGAACAACAAGGTGCAGATCATTCAACGCTTGGAAAGCAACGACCATTGGAACAGCCTAGGGTTTGATGTCAGGGAAGGAAATTCTGAGATCGGAGACAGAATGGTAATCGAGAGGCCTAGCAAAAACAGCCCTCTATTAAAGAATGAACTTTTAGATACCACAGATGAGATCATAAAAATATATGATTTTGAGAACTTTAACCAAGAATGTAAAAAGATCAGCGAGCTCATCTTCCATGACATAAAAGATGGCCTAAACCCTGAAGATATCTCGGTGATCTGCCTTGATAACGTAAACGTCAAAAATTATTTCAACGAACTCGAAAATCATCTCGTAGCTCTTGGGATAAAGCCTTTCAACCTGCTCAACGCCCCCAACGATACCACTGTTTTTAAAGTCAAAGATCATGTAACCCTATCGACGATATTCAGGGCCAAGGGTAACGAGGCTGGGAGCGTGTATATCATGGGAACAGATATAGTGTTTTCGGGAACAAATAGAAGTGATCTTACTGAACGCAATAAGCTATTCACGGCCATAACAAGGGCTCAGGGATGGGTGACTATCACTGGTACGGGGAAAGACAATATGGCCCAGTGCATAATGGAGTTTAACACACTACAAAAAAACAACTTTGAGTTAATCTTTACCCAACCAAGTGAAGAGGAAGTAAAAACAATATGGCAAGATATCAGCAAAAAGCAATCTGCATTAAACAGAATGGAACGCGCTGCAGAAGACATTGCCAAAGAAATGGGGATATCAAAGGAAGAGGTCATCAATAATATTATCAAAAGTAACCAGCCAAAGAAAAAGTAATGTCCATTTCAAAGTTCAATACATCCATTGTTGAATCCAAGCGGATATTGTCCGAAATCGGACTTTTTAAATCCTTAGGCGTAAAGGTCATCAACCGGGATGATGTTTCTCCAGAATTCAAGACAGCCTCTCAGAAAAAGAGTTATTTCGACCTTTACAAATGTGCTATCAGGAATTTTGATTACGATATCCTACTCAATGATGATTCAATATTTCAATTTTCCTATGGGTTTGATGCATCAAACAAGACTACACATATTAGGTTTGCGTTTTTCCAGAACCCACAAGAGTATAAGACTTATCCGGAGTTTCTACAGCACTTACGCGATATCAACTATTTAAGTGATGAAACCGATGAAGATCTTGGAGATTCCTTTGAAGAGGAATACCAGCAATTTCTGAGGGAACAATCTCTGAATACTTCATCAACCTCTATCAGGTATGATTTCGACTCACATAATTACAGACCTTCTCTACATTCAATATCTCATCTGCATATCGGGCACCAAAATGATATCAGAATACCTTGTAAATTAATCCTGACCCCTATAAATTTCTGTATTTTCGTTATTAAGCATGTTTATTACTCAACCTGGAAATTTCAAATCGCAAATCCCGGTTCGTCTTTAAAGAGTACAGTCAGTAGCTCAAAATTAGGCTGCTACACTCTAGCTCTAAATCAATGGCTTAACGACGAGAACAGTGAGCTATTCCTTTCATAAAAGTTAGAATTCAATTTTAAAGAAGTAATTTTCTCCTTCCCGCAACAGGGATAACAGCGGATACCGGCCTCGAGGATAAGGCCTGTGGGCGTATGAGCGGATAGCCTGGCCGTTGCACAACAGTAGGTATAATTGTAACTAAAATACCCAAGCATGGGGCTGGGTATTGAATACTAATTATTTAACTGGATATTCCGACCCATACTACACCACCCATTCCGAGGCATAATGCACCAGTCATTCCGAGCCAAAGTACACCAGTTTTTGTTTGAGGTAATAAAATATTCCGAGGCAAAGTGCACCACTTTTGGTTCCTTGCAGGATTATTTCACTCTGCCATTCCGACACATACTACACCATTATAATGAACCATATCACTGATTTGGGCATAGTTTAACCCGCCAATTATATAGGTTTGGTAAGCATCAAGCTTACCCCTGTAGATATGGCGAACAAACTGCTCAGCATGAATAAGATTAGACAGATACTCATTTTCCTGGATCAGGGTGTCTCCCAACGGAAAATAGAAAAAGAAGTCCGGGTCAACAGGCGTACGATCGCGAGTTACCTGGAAAAGTTCAGATCGACAGGTTTGACCTTTAATGGCTTGCTAAAGCTCTCTGATAGGGATATTGATGAGATCCTTGGCCTTGTAAAGGAAGAGGTAATGGAGGATGCTGATCCCAGGCGGGTTCATTTCCTTGAACATTTGGAATATCACAATCAACAACTCGCCTCCAAAGAAGGCGTCACCAGGTTATTGTTGTGGGAAGAGTATATTACCAATTATCCGGAAGGGTTTCAATATTCAAGGTTCTGTGATCTGCTGCAGGAACATAATCGGGCCTCGAAGGCCGTTATGCATTTTGAGCATAAGCCAGCTGAGATGATGCAGGTAGATTTTGCCGGCACGCCATTGCATTACCTGGATACTTCTACAGGAGAACTGGTTAGCTGTCCGGTATTTCTTGCCATTCTTCCCTTTAGCGGTTACGGTTATGTAGAAGCGCTTGTAGATGCAAAGTTGCCGCAGGTTGTATCAGCATTGAACAAAGCACTTATCTATATAGGTGGTGTGCCCAAAGGGGTAAAATCTGATAATATGAGGCAGTGGGTATCCAAAAGCTCAAAGTATGAGCCTGTCTTTACCGAGATGCTGGAGCAGTGGGCCAACCATAACAAAATTGCACTCTTTGCTGCACGCCCTTATAAGCCAAAGGACAAGCCAAGCGTAGAGAACTTTGTGAGGATAGCCTACATGCGCATCTATGCGAAACTCAGGAACCAGACCTTCTACAGCCTTAAGGAATTGAATGCAGCTATCATGATAAAGCTGAATGAACATCACCAGCTTAGCTTCCAGCGCAAAAGTTTCAGCCGCTATGAGCTATTCCATAATAATGAGTCCGCACTTTTGCAGCCACTTCCCGAATCACATTTCGTTATCCAGCACTACACCAGGGCAAAAGTTCAGAAGAATTACCATGTGGTTATTGGTGAGGACTGGCACTATTACAGCGTTCCCTTTAGATATATTGGTAAAGAGGTCAGGATATCATATTGTATGGACAGCGTTGAGATCTTTCATAATTGCACGCGGATTGCCATACACGTCCGGAGTTTTAGAAAACACCATTTCACCACGGTTAGGGAACATATGCCTGAAGCGCACCAATCCTTTTCGGATGAAAAGGGATGGGATCCTGAATATTATCTGAAACAGGCTGAAAGAGCAGGTCAGAACACTTATGACTTTATTCAGAAGCTGATGCAGAGCAATCCCGTGATACATCAATCATATGCTGGCTGCGCCGGACTGATGCGGCTCTTGAAAGCCTATGGAGCGGCAAGAATGGAAGCTGCCTGCAAAAGGGGACTCACCGGGCACAGGTTTAAATACACTGTAATAAAAAACATTCTTGACAACAATATGGACATGGTCGAAGAAACAGAACAGAAAGAATACAGGACGCCACTACACCAGAACGTGCGGGGAGCCGAAGCATACAAAACCAATTAATAAAGATCAATATGAATACACAGAACACAGCAGACCAGATGAAAAGCCTAAGGCTTAGCGGGATGGCCAGGCGCTATGAGGCAACACTACAGTTACCGGTACACGAGATCCAGGATCCACATTCAATGCTCGCCATGCTTGTCCAGGCAGAAATCGAGTACCGTGAGCATGCAAGAACAGAAAAATATCTCAGGTATAGTAAGCTCAGGTATCATGCCCTTCCTGAAGATATACTCTGTACCTCCGAGCGTGGCATTACCCGTGAACAGGTACTAAGACTCTCGGACGGCACTTTTATTGAACGTGGTGAAAATGTGCTCATTACCGGCGCTACCGGGTGCGGCAAAAGTTTCCTTGCCTGTGCACTGGGACGCAGTTCCTGCCTACTTGGATTCCGTACGCTATATTTCAGCATGAATAAGTTTCTGGATGCTCTTGCCCAGGCAAAGCTCGATGGAACTTACCTCCGATGGATTAAGGGGATATCCTCAAACAGGCTACTGATATTAGACGACTTTGGGCTTAAGCCACTTAGCAATGATGCCAGGATAGCAATACTTGATATTCTGGAGGATAGATATGGCAACGGCGCGACAATAATAACCTCACAGCTGCCAGTGGATAACTGGTATAACTTTATAGATGAACCAACACTTGCAGATGCAATTATGGACAGGCTGTCAGCATCTGCTCACAGAATCGCACTTACTGGTAAATCCATGAGAAATAAAAAAAATCATTAAGTTTACAGAATATCGCTTTGTCCAAAAGTGATATGGTTAAAAGTTAGTGCTAAAGCCAGAACCAAACTGGTGCACTATGCCTCGGAATGTGGTGTACTTTGTTCGGAATAATCATTAACAGTAAAGATATTCGGTTACAGCTCTGAAAATGATCCAAGGTATGTTAGATTATTACCTTTTTCTAAGATTACCTTAAAATAACGGCCCTCTCCCATCTCAAACCTAACCTCTTCGCCAATATTGCCCCCATTTTCTAAAATTTCCTCTATTAACTCCAGAGCTATATCCCCAAGTTCTTCAAGTTTCTCATCATATAAGTCTTTTTCATCAGCTATTTTTTGCGCTAGAACCGTAGCTCTCAGTTGCCTTTCTGGACCAAGGGAAAAACCACTCTCCTGGAATTCATTTAATACTACTTTTGCATTTGCAAGGTTTATCTCCTGATTATGTAAATTTTGCTGAGCATAAAAATATGCTCTAGATACCTCTGTACTATCCATTTGTTCCATTTTTGTTTAGCAAATTACACTATACTCCTGATAAGCCCAAATCTGTTCCAAGAAACCTTAAGGCAATTACTTTTGCAGCATCCAAGCCCAACTATTAGCATAACGATATCTGACTAATAAAGATGCCATTTGATTTCCCGCAACAGAGATAACAGATGTAACCCTTCAATCCCAGCCTATCGGTGTTCCTCCGGCTGCTTCCCCTATCTAAATTAAAGGTTTTCGAAGCAACAAAAAACCGATGATGGCAGCCGGTACAATTAGTATGGCCAGCAGCTCATCAAGGGGACAAAAAAGCACCGCATATTCGACAAGGCTACCGGTACCACCGAGGCTCAATAAACCGATTGGGCATGCGGAAGCATTAGGTACATTCTGAATGAAGTGAAGATATTCGGTTGAGGTTGTAGCTCCGGATCCGCAAGTCTCAGATATTGGACTTGTCCATCCAACCAGAAAAGATGGTGGAGTGTGATAAATAAACCCATCCTTTCTGCAGCCTATTAACTGCGCAAAGGAGTCTAAAAAGGAAAATGTAAATAATAAAAAAACCAAAACCACCCTAAACCACATATCATTTACAATTGAACCCCCTGATCCAAAACCAGTGAATTGTAAAGATACCCGATTGCTGCCCTGCTGCCCTGTTCATTACGTTCATTAAAACCCGTCAATGCTGAAATGATAATATTTAGACGTGCTACCCCCATTAACCGGCCTAATATTCTGGTAGGAATCCAGCCATGAACAAAAGTGTGTACATCAACTGTTTATCATTAAACACTTAGTGCTTACATTACCCAGTTGTTCCATCCAAACAACCTCAGTGGCACTATATTGATTATTCTCATCCAAGCCTGTCCGGTAATCCTCTTTCTCCCAATTATTGGATTTTTTTATATTTATTGGTTTTTTATTAATTTGGTTCTCATGGGAACAGAAGAGTCAAGTGAATATGTAAAGGCAAGAGCACTATTACTTGCCGAATACTTCGGTCAACGCGGATGGACGGTAACTGCAGGGAAAAACAACTGCATACTGATTTATGTACCGGCTGATAAAATATTCAACTATACCGCCGATCAGCTGATGACAGTGATAAGCGAATCCGATTTCCATGTAAAAGAGACAGGCTTAAAAACAAGCTTTGTTAGCTACAGGTTTTACTATAAAGGTGAATTCTATAAAAAACTTGATGTGTTCTCACGGGGCGAATATGATCTTTACGACGAGGAATGATCCACATGGACCAGATCTGTTAAAAGCAGATAAGTATCTATTTGGCCATCGAAGATATTTACCAGGATCATAAGTCCGCCACCTAACTATAAAATCAGAGCTGTGAAGAACCGGTATTAAATATTCCGTCTAATAGTCTGAAAATTTTGGTTATTTTAAGCACATAAAGATTATGCTCTTGAAAACACAGAAAAACGTTCTCCAGTTCTGGAGGGACATTGAAATTTTCAATCTCCCTGATATGCCCGATAAACTCAATTATCTGGAAACGGGCTCCCCGCTTCCATGGGCAATCCCCCAGGAACCTCTGGAGGATGCCAAACGCAGATATATCCTATATTTTGGAAAACAGAAAAAACTGCATATTACCGGACTCATTGAAAAGTTCACCGGAGAAAGTGACGAAAAGCCGGACTGGATGGAAAAAGTTACAGGCGACACCTGCATGGCCGTACTTATACTGGAAGAAGAGGGCACGTTGAGCGAGGAGGGCGCATACCTACAGGCTTCATACCTCCATGGATTACAATGCCTCCAGAGCGGAAAAAAAATGGAAACAGTAGTGGAAATGCTGGAAAAAGTACAGGAAGATTTTATCGACCGGTATAACATAAAGCCATTTACCGAGGAAACAGAGGAGCCAATCGAGCTAGGTACCATTGGCTGGAAGGAGTTAGAACGGGAGATCAGCGCACTCAACAATTTAAACATCAATGACCTAGAATGTGACCATACCATCTACTGCCAGAGCATTATCATATCCAAAAAGATCAAAAATGCGGATACCAGTTTCCTCAACAGCTTTTATCTGGATGATCTAAATAAGCTGATCAACCACCCAAAAAAATGGAACAAAGGACTGAACAACTATCTCAGTCCGGAACTTGATATCAAGCAAAGAACCGATCTTTTGAAAGAGGCCGATGCATTCTTCAAAACAATAGATCCTGATAAGATGCCAATGGGAAGATGGCCTTCCAATCCGCAATTTGGCGCATATTCAGCGCAACTGGGTGCTATGAACACCGCTCTCGAAGAGCTAAAAGAAGGTGGGATCATGGGTATTAACGGTCCTCCGGGCACAGGCAAGACAACACTGCTTAGCGATATAGTGGCAGATGTCATTGTACAGCGCGCAAAAAAACTCATCAAAGCAAACAACATTCTGATGTTTATGCCCGGAGAGCGCATCCAACGTGAATCGGATTTTCTTACGCATTTCCCCATCAAAACCCCGTTGTTTGAGGATGCGGGGATCGTTGTGGCCAGTAACAATAATGCAGCTGTTGAGAATATATCCAAAGAACTTCCCCAAAGGGATAAAATAGATTCCTGCTTTACCGAGGCAGGATACTTCATTGACCATACAAAATCCATAATCGAAAAGGAAAGCTGGGGACTGCTGGCAGTAGCCCTTGGCAATTCAGAGAACAGGGGACTTTTCAAGTCAAACTTCTGGTTCAATACCAAGCAAGAGAAAAGATTCAGCCATTATCTGGGTTCGCTATACAATAATCCGGAAGATATCGATCACACGCTAAGCTACCGCGGAAAATTCGAACAGGCCAAAACAGAGCTTAATGGGTTGATCCGGGAATTTGAGGAGTTCCGCAAATCAGCCAGCGCGCTCCATGCTGCGCTTCCAAAACAACTGTCTGACCTGAAGGAAAAAACAAAACTTGAGCAAGATCTCAATGAGCTAAAGGAAAAAGCGATAACCTTAGAAAACCTGATCAGGCATCTAAAGGAAGACCTTGACAGGCTAAAGGCCGAGTTAAAAGAGATAAAAGAACTTATCACTCTTCACCAGCTGGGCAAACCTTCCTTTTTCTTCTTCCAAAAGCTTTTCAGCACAAGATCCTTTAAAAACTGGGATTTGCCTTTACAGAAGTACTTGAAGGATCTAAATAAAATCAGCAGCACCATTTCCGAAACCGGGAAAGAAGAACAGCAATTAAAAACCCTGCTGGACAAAAATGAGACCGGGCAAAAAGGTATCAAAAAAGAACTGGTTTTAACTGAAAGCAGGATTAAAGCATACGCAACAAAAAAAGAAGCACTTGTACAAAACTACGGAATAGCACCCGCCAATCTTCCCGATGAAAACCTGTACAAAGCCTATACCGAAAATAGATCAGCTTTCCACAAAAGCAACCCATGGTCGTCAGAGAAACTCAATACCTTAAGATCCAATATTTTCTTAACAAGCCTCAAAATACATGAATACGCAGTACTGAGCAATGCCAAACAGTTCCGCAACAACATCAATATCCTTCTTGAAATGCTAGACGGTAAAGCCGCCGTTTCTAAAACTATTGCCTCGAGTGTATGGAAAACCTTTTTCTTTATGGTCCCGGTTGTATCTACCTCGCTTGCCTCGGTCAGCCGTCTGTTTAAAAACCTTGAAGAGGACAGCATAGGCTGGCTCCTTTTGGACGAGGCCGGGCAGGCCATGGCGCAATCGGCAGCAGGAATCATAAACAGATCAAAAAGATCCATCATCATCGGAGACCCGCGACAGATCGAGCCGGTAATAACCAGCCCTGCTAAACTCATCGAAATACTCAACCGCCCATATAAAAATGAAGCCATCTGGTCTCCACGCTTATCTTCTGCCCAACAGCTCGTCGACCGCATTAGCCCACAGGGTACAGAAATGAAACAGATCGATGAACAGAACATCTGGACAGGATTTCCCCTGCGCACACATGGCAGATGCGCCGACCCTATGTTCTCCATCGCCAACCACATCGCCTACTCAGATCAAATGGTCAAAGCAACCCCGGACAGTGAAAACAGCACGGCACTCGGCCCATCTGCCTGGTTCCATGTTGCAGGAAAAACCGTAGAAAACAAACAGGTCATCAGGGAAGAAATTGAACTGCTAAAAGAAAAACTCGCTATCATCCAGGATAGTGATAAGATATTTGTCATCTCCCCATTTAAATCCGTAGCCGATAAATGCCGCACAGAGCTCAATAAAATTTTCCCAAAAATAAAATGCGGAACCATACATACCTTTCAGGGCAAGGAAACCGACACTGTATTCCTCATACTCGGTAGTGACCCTAAAAGCGAAGGTGCAAGAAGGTGGGCATCAGCCAACCCCAATATGCTCAATGTAGCATTGACCAGGGCAAAAAAACACTTTTACGTCATCGGGAACAGAACCTTATGGCAGAGCTGCAGCAGTTTTGATTACCTATCGGCCAAACTCCGATAAACCTGACCGAATCTAACCTTTAATCAAACTGTTTGGAGGTTGCATATATCCTTTTCAAATGCTCCCTGATTTCAATATGGGTAGATAAAGGGATATTGGTTCTTTCCTGATGAAAACCACATACAAAAATGAGTAGTCGTTGCCCGGCAACCTATGTACGAACAACAGTCTGTTTGGGAAAAAGCGGCACAAATAGCCAATTTCTAAAATTAAAACTACAGTGCCCTTCATTGGAAATAGCCAGTTCATTTAAACTTAATCTTAGGCATTAATCTTCCCGATTTTGCTAATAAACCAATACTGCGTTTGTCCGTTTGGTGCCACATTGGAATAGATTTCTGCCCATACACGATCGCCCTCTTTGATCCTGGTCTGGGCCACCAGTTCTATACCTTTTTGATCTAGATCAACACATACGCATAGATTCGCACTAGTCTGCTCATAAGAGTACATCTCTGTTAGCGTTATTTCATTCGCGTCCAGTTCTGTAACGGTAAACAAATTGAATTTAACAACCCTTTTCACGCCTGGTGCCTGAACAATAGGGAGCTGTAACATGTGGGAAAACATGTTTTTATGCTTCCAAATGATTTCTTCAAAACCCCTTGTATTCCCTTCTGCAAAAACTTCATCAAACAATTCTATAAAATCCTCAGGATCAATAGCCGTTCCTATAGTAGACTTTAATACTTTTTTTAGATTATTTAAGGATTTTATCGCATCGTCCTGTATAGCGGTGACCGCTTTTTGTTTGAAACTCTGGTTGTAATGTAAGCAGTCGTTGCGGATACTGCGTATTTCATCCAGCAAAAGGTAGGTATACTGGTCAATTATATTTTCATCCCTCTGAAGTTTTAAGCGGTCGTACTGACTGAGGTCATATGCCCGCCCAGCTCTTGGCCCATCTGTATAGACATCCCTGATATGTACATTCCTGTTGTTTTTTAGCGAGAGGTATTTTGAAAAGTCTTCTGATGCAACACCGACCAATGCGATGCATCCTGTAAAAAAGGCGAGTTCGTAAAGGCTTTCCGCCTCCTTTACCAGCTTAATAAAGTCACCTATCTCTTTAAGGTAATGGATTTCTTCTATTTCCCACTTTCTGTCGACAAATAGGTCGAGATTAGATCCGAACCAATCTTTCAGTACATCTTTGTAGGCTTCTTTGTCCCTGGCTTCATATTGTTGTCTCTGGTTAGGATCAACGATCTGGTAATTGTATTTTTGAAAATTTATATACATTATTCAAGCATTGGTGAAATCAAATATAGCTTAAATAAATACGGAAGCCTGGCCTATAATCTCACAGATAGCTTATCTGAAATTCCCACCACTATCAAAAGTGTCCTTATTTAATTCATCTCTTTATTTGGTTTCGTGCCCGGCGCAGGATATGGAGAATTTTCTTCGTTGACCTCTGGGATGTTCAGCGAGCTGAGCTTGCTGAATTTTCTGTTTTTAGAAAAAAGATAAATTTTATCCTTAGTATTTTCTAACCTATTTTTTTTGCATAATTAAAGTTCATACCTGTGTACAGCAGCTTAGAAAGAAAAAAAGGAACCAACATAGTCAAGCATAGTCCTGTCAGGGACAGCAGCGGCATCCTTTGGAACAAAGATACAGCGAATGGCCCGGCCCGCAGGGGACAGCAAAAACAACAAATAAATTTACAACATGCAATACCATTAGAAAATTAGTGAAAACATAGAAACAAATCCACCAGGCTGAGCAAAGGTTAATTATAATTAAGGCGACAATATAGCAAATTACCCTTAGCGTACTTTTAATTTTATTAAGACTGGAATAAATTTCACTATAAGTGCCTAATTTTCAGCTATTTTGTTTTGTAAAGCCATTTTTAACAGACAGTTTGTCTTAGTTCCAATACTTGCATAACTTTTGTGATACCATACAAGCCTGATAAACCGAAGGCACACATATTATGAATAAATATACCACACGCGTTTTACTACATTATTCAAATGAGGAAGAAGATTATGAAAAACTTCATATTGCAATGGAAAAGCAAGGTTTCACAAGGACAATAATTGATACACAAAGTAAAATTGAATATCACTTACCTACTGCTGAATATAATTTCATTGGCGATAATAATCGCCAAGAAGTTATCGATAAAGCTAAGATTGCAGCAGGTTCAACTGGTCTAAAATATGCAATCCTTTTAACGCCTAGTTCTGGTAGAATCTGGATTGGATTAGATGAAGTTAAATAAGCTAATCACTCACTGAACCTGTAAGAACTTCGAAAAAGGTATCTATAACCGACATGCCTTTTTCGAAGCATTCTTTAATCCTATTGTCTTCATACTTATAAGCTTTGTTTATTGACCAATTTCTTTCCTTGATAAGGAAGGTTTTGAATTTTTCTTGGAAAGCTTCCCAAGTTTCTGTTATTTGTTCCATTCCTAAATACCCTATCAATTATCATCTAAAAGTCAATTGATTATCAAATAGTTAGACATAATGAATAACTATTACAATGTGGAAAAGTTCTTGCTAAGATTTTTAGTAGATGTTCTATATTTGATATGTGGCATCATATTGCTACAAAAATAGATATGGCAAAAATGCCTGCAAATAACGGAAAACCAATAACTCCAGATGTAATTAAGCAAGTTGAGCAGCTAGCTGCAAAAAATACTCCTACTAGGATTATTGCTTTAAAAGTTGAGCGAACACCAGCTGCTGTTCAAGCAATTGCTTCAAAGAACGATATTTCTTTAAAGCCAACAAATCAAAGTCCTTACGGTACTAAGAAGAAATAAGTTCAATTGCTTAACACACTTTTATGAAATTTAATTGACTGCCCCTTGTTGTACGAGGGGCTTTATTGTTAAAATAACTCTTTAGAATTTATTTCAAGGGCTTTTGCTATTCGGAGTATTGTAATAAGCTTACAATTTATCTTTGCAGTCTTTATCCTATAGATCTGTGATAGTTCTATCTCAGCCAAATTTGCAAGTGCTTCCATTGAAAGATCTTTCTCCATTCTAATTCTTCGAAGATTCTTTCCGAAAGCTTCTAATTGTGTGTATTTCAGTGATAACAAGTATTTGAATTTCTATTGCGCCCATTGGACTTTTCTTTTCTCGATTTAACATAAACTTCCACCTTTATCCATACATATTCCAAATAATTATTCAATAAATCAATCCTTATAAACTACACATTCTACGTTTTAAATAACATTTAATTTTTACTTTTATAAGATACTATTCCCTTGTATGAAGTCAATTGAAGAAAAAATTCTCTTAGATATATTAAAGCCATGGGAAAAACTTAATGATTCCTTAATTAGCAATTTAGTTCTAAATAAAAATTCTAATGATTTTTTGACAAATGCTTCCAATTTAGCAACTGCTATTAAGCACTTTCCAGAATCAACCTTAAAATTCAAACCTTTTGACCTTTCTAAAGAAAATATTAGTTATCAAATCATATCAGATCTTTCTGATTCAGCAAAGCATGGCGATCTTTCCAATCCAAAAAGGCAATGCGATCTTATTTTAACATCATTAGTTGAAAAAAGCACTGATTTAAAATATAGGTTTTTAAGAAATCAAATTGAGATAGGTCATGCAACCCATGGGAAGCGAGACTTTCTTGAATGTTCTCGAGATGCTATCTTTTTCATTCTAGCAAAATGTAGAATGGCATCTGATTGGAAAGCTGTAATAAAAACATCGAATATAGAATTTTCTTCAAATATTGAATTGTTTGCTGACAGAAGTTTGCAGGTCTCACTTCAAGGTTGGCACTGTAGATTTATACAAAAAAATGAAAGTGGAGTTTACGATGTCGTTGGACATGAAGGGAAGTTTAACATAACGTTAAATCACAACTGGCCTACTTCTAAAGAAAAGGACGACTAATCAGCTAAGGGTAATTTGCTATATTGTCGCCGTATTTTATTTGACTACTTTATCCATACTATGTGACAGGTATTCTAGATGGTGAATAGTGACTACAGGCTTAGATCCTTACAAGCATCTGAACCTGCAGCCGTGAATAAACAATTCTAGCAATGACCCCGTTATGTCCAGTTCCGATAAGTCACTGGCCTTAAGTTTACCAATAAAAGTCCCGCGCCTACCGGTAAATTATTCTATCCTAAAAGCGAATGTTCCGATAGGTAATAATACGCGATAATAGGATACAATCGGTCCATTACCCGTCAGGATGCTAACTTAATAGTGTTTTGGAGCCTTAACCTCTTGAACTGGCTGTTGTTTCTGGGAGCTGTTCCTTCTTATCAGTTCGTAAAAGGTAAAAACGAAATCCCTGACATCCGAGCCCCTGTCCCAACTTCTCTCAAAGTCTATATGTCCTGCCCTAAAATAAGGGTCGTTGATGACCTGCTGATCACACTTCCAGGCCACATAGCCAGGCTCCATAAATTTCGAAATCGGATTACCCGGGGGCGGCAGGGTGGATTCACAGTTGAACCATCTTGAGAAACTTCCGCTGGTTGCCCCCGCAACAACATTTCCTCCACTGGAATATGCAGCTATGGCACCAACACCGCCGGAAAAGGCAATGCGGGAGAATTTCTGGTCACGCTGATCAAAAATACTTTCATTCAAAGGCCCCAGAGCATGGACAATCGAGGTCTCCAGAAAGCCCTGTTTAAACGTTCCTCCGGAAAGCTCTGAATTTATTCCCCCCGCTCCCCCATGCACCAGGGTCTTGGCAGCGAAAGAAACATCTTTATCCAGTCCCATTTCTCCGAACTTAGCAAAACTTGAACCAATGGCATTGAACATCGCCGCACTTGCTGCACCATTTATCGCACCATTCATTGATGCATTCATGACCTCCTTAAAGCTCCCGCCCTGGACTGCTGTCATCCCACCGCTAACACCTGCACCAATCAATGCCCCTTTGCCCACAGCGGCCCAAAATGCAGCTGTTCCGGCTCCACAAGTGAAATAAGTGATGGCGGCAGCAGCCGCAATAATCACTACCTGCTTACCGTATTTATCAAAAAAACGGTCGCCTTCATTGTATACATTCTGGTGGAACTGTCCGATTGCCCTGATCCCATTTCCAGTTTCCCGGCCAATATTATTGATCACCCTACCGACCGCGCGTGATTCTTTGCTAAAGTTCAGTGGTTTGCGTATCGACCAAAAGCCTTCTGGATCCCATCTGTTTATGGGATCGTTCATCACATAACTGTAACGATTGAAACTCTGCGGTGAGCTTGGGTCTTCGATAAATAAATCAGGAGAAAGAAACCGCCCGACCTCAGGATCATAATACCTTCCGCCAGCGTTGATGAGCCCAAAATCATCGAGATGACGGTGTCCGGTATAACCCAGTTCTTCCACCTCCGGTGATCCCGAGATTGGTTGACCATACCTGTTATATTGTCTGAAAGTTTGAACCAGACGTTGCCCAAATGCGCTGTAGCTGTAAACTGTTCCTATCTTACCATTCTGGTTACTCATTGCCGTAATTGAGCCCTGATGGTCAAGATGGAGATAAACAATACTCACTTCACGTTTCCCTGCAGAATCTACTATCTGTTCCACTGCAGTCATCTGTCCCCCGCTTGACAGGTAATGCACCTGGGTAACCTTATTCCCCTCCTCAATCACCTCAAAGTCCGAGGAAGGCCTAATATTCCGGCTGATGAGCTTTCCAGCCTTTGTTAAGGTACTGCTGGTTTCATTTTGATTATAACCGTAGGTCATCTCTAGCCTTTGCCCACCCATTTCTATCATCTCGGGCTTATTGAAATAGCTATACCCTATTTTGATACCTTTTTTACGGTCTTCAACCATATTACCAAAGCCGTCATAACTATATTCCCGTACTTTCTCGCCATTGTTATACACATAACGAAGACGTTGGTTTGACTGTGAGTCATATTGATAGATACCTGTACCCGTTTTTTCTATAATATTACCATTGTTCGAATAACCTACCTCCATTCTTGCACCGTCAGTTGAAACAGCGGAAAGCCTGCTCAATACGTCATAACTGTAGTTTTCAACTTTTCCAGATATGCCGTCTGCCTTACTATTGATCCTATAAAGATCATCATATTCATAACGCAGTTCCTGCAGCGACCTTGCTGAACCGGACGGTTCAAAAGTACGCGACATTGTCAGGAGTTCTGTTTCCTGCCCATAACGGTTTTCCGTTTTTAGACCGTTCCCAAAACTACCCGAAAGCACCAGACCTGAGGCAGTTACCTCTTCGAGCTCCCAGATCTTCTTTACGGTGTCCTGACCAAACTGACTGCTAAGTAAAGTTGGGACATTGTTCTGGTATCCATAGCTTACCAGCAATCCTGATGGGTAACGCTTGGAAGAAACCCTCGATAATGAGTCATAGGCGAAGTTGCTGATAAACAGTTTTCCGTTGACACCCTGATGCTGCGCAACAGGTCTTCCCAGCCTGTCATACCTATAAGCTGTAAAATTCCCTGCGGATTGGGCAATACTATCCACTTTCCCTTTCACCGCACGATCGTAAAACCATTGGACGTTTCCTCCGGGAGTCTGTTTTTTTGTTACCCTTCCGATTGCATCGTATTCGATCCTGACCTCCCGTACACCATTGGTTGTTTCTTTTATCAGTCTATCGAATTCATCATAGCTATAATTAATAACCCCAATATTGGGGTCTTTGACAGAGGTTTTCCTCCCAAGAACATCATAACCGATCTCTATACTCCCGTTTGAGGTCTTTAATAAGATCATGTTACCCCAAAGATCATACTGATAATCCACTGTACTACCACTGAAATCATTCACCTGGGTTACCTGGCCCTTGGTATCATATCTGGTCTTCTTCACCTGTCCTCCAGTATTGGTCTCCAGTTTGGTCAGGCCCTTATAAGCCACACTGGAAATCTTGCCATCGGGGTTCTTAATCGATATCAGGCGTCCAAAAGCATCATACCCATATTCTGTTCTGCCTGGCTCATCGGGATCTGGCCCTTCTTCGTTAAATTCAAGATTCCCATTGGTCCCTATTTTAAAGTCTACAAAAGCGGGCCTGCTGACCTCAAGTGTACGCCTGCGCTCTGAATAATGACGGGTCAGCACCGATTTTCTAATCAGCCCCTTATCATTTCCCTGTAGCCCAATGCTTGGAAAAAGGGATGCGATTTCCCGACCATTCCGGTCAATATAGCGTTTCACCAAATCTGCACCGGGCTGTTTCTCACTAACCGTATAGGCAGTAAATTCTCCATCGTCACCATTTGAATTGAGCTGATAGCTGTAATCCATCACCTTTCCATCAGGATAGACCTCCCTAATCAGGTTTCCAGCCAAATCATATTGGTAGTCCATAATAAATCCGTTAGGATCAGTTTCTGTTACCATCCTTCCATTGTCGACATTTCTAATGTAGGAGGTCTTAAATCCCATTGGGTTGATATAAGACTCGATAAACCGCTTATCATCGGTATACAGGTACCGTTCTGATAACGTTCTTCCAGGATTGTTATAGCTTTTCTTTGCGGTTATATTACCGGCCTGGTCATAGCTTAGGTCAGTAAAATGCCGGTACCGAGCATCCGATCTCTGGCGGATTATGCTTGCTATTGTACCATTGGTATTATAGATATAATGGAAGGTACGCCCCGGGGTCTTTAAATTTTTTGCAGGATGATATACATAGGTGCTGTCACTAAGGGGAACACCAAACAGATAAAGTGCCCCCAGACTTAAGTCTGCATTGAAGTTTCTGAATTTCCTATCAACACAGACGACTGTACCTTCTGAGAGAACTGTTTCACTTTTAATATTATTGGCGTAACCATCATAGCTGTTTCTGATCAAGGTATTGGAGGATTCTGTTCCATCGGTCTCATATTTGACAATACGGGTACTCATGAGCAGGGGTTTATAACTTAGTCCGGAAGAGCTGAAATCCCTTACTGCATGAAGGACAGACATGGCTATATCCTGCTGACTGGAATTGTGGGCACTGTCAGCCTTAAGTACCGAGGTATCCATCTTTTGGGAAAAGCCTGACATCAGTGAGATTGCCTTACTGTCGCCCTGGCTAAATTTATTCCCGAAACTCTTTCCAAGTGCGGCAGAGATCAGGTTCTTTGAAGCCTGGGGGAGGCTGATATCCTGATAGTCGTTCCCTTTGTGATAAAGCAGGAAATCCCATTTATTCTCCTGAATGAAGAAAGCCTTCCCGTCTATACTTTTCTCCTGCCTGCTAAGTTTTCCTGTAAGCGGAAAATCATACCTGTAGTCACTGGAAGTAAGAATTTTAGTAGTGGAGTTATACTGCTTTACCTTTGAAAAGCCCGCAATTCCCCTTCCCCTTCTTTCAGCGATGAGACCTTCATAAGAATATTCCGTAAAATTTTCAAATTTGTCGGATGCAGAGGTAGTGGCAAGAAACTTTACCACGGGAAAGCCCCCACGGTAAAAATAATAGCTTCCTTTTAGAGAGGTTCCAAAATCACAGTTGTAGGTTTTATGATCATTCAGACCTGTGTAGGTAACCCTCACCCGGTTTTTCAATCCATCGGTCACTTCCCTTAATTTATTGTCATGACCGAGACCACTTGTATACTTGACTTCCCGCTTTCCCCTGAAAACAAGATCAGGACTACCGTTCCAGTCCACATCCTCAAAACTCAGGGATTCCCAACTGGTAAAGATATTAATCCCCTGAGGCAATTTCAACTGTGTTTTGGAGAGTACAAAGGATAGATTATTTGGGTCCGGAACAGAGATATCGTAAACCTCACTTTTATTGTCCGGCCAGGCCAGTAAGTATTGCAGGCCTTCAGAAGAAGTATAGTTTCCAAAAGAAGACTTGGCACCAGCAGTATTGGAAAGGGGTTTATTTATCACTGTTGGCAGGAAGCCGCTACCTGTAAACAAAAAGATCCGCATATCTGTGCTATAAGGATTGGCAGAGGGTAAAATCAGATCTGAAAGCCCATCTCCATTAACATCCACAAAGCTCATTAGTGGCCAATCCAGGGCAGTAAGCCCAGCGGGAAAAAGAAATTCTTTGGTATCTACCTGTCCATCCTTAAATTTCAGGATCCCTCCTTTCATCTGGCCATCAGCGATGAGCGAAATCAATACCTGGGTCTTCCCAGAGCCGGTGAAATCGCCTAAAAACTGTCTGGTATTGACCACTGGGTTTCCAAAAGACATACTCCCACTCTGGACAAGTTCATTCTTTGCATTCAGGCCATAGATACTAAAACTGTTTATATAGCTCTTACAAAAAAGTTCCTGACGCCCATCTCCATCCATATCCACCACCGTCCTTTCGAAAACGCCATAGACCGGCAAGCCAGATTTTTGTTTTGTAAAGGAAATCCTGTCAGTGCGGCTATTGTTGATGAGTACATACTCGGGGGTAACAATATCAATAAGCTGATCACCATTAAGGTCCAAGAAATCGACACCATTCGCAAGGGTATAGCCTGATGCAACCGGCAGGTTGATGATTACCGGAACATATTTACCGTCTTCTCTTGTAAAAACATTAAGCGTCAAAGAATCCTTTCCGGCTATTTTCACTTTCGTGAGGCTGATGTATTCATCCTTCTGATCACCATTAAGATCCCGGATGAAGTTATAATTGGTAATCGGTGCAGGAAGATCTACACTATCAACAGCAGTGTAAGCGATCCCCTGCTGCTCATACCATCCGATGGTGGTTTTTGGGATAGAGGAAATCCCGTCCTTGTCGGCAGATTCCCGGATACTGATGAGCTGCTTTGCAGTCGCAAGATCATAACCAAATTGATAATACTTATGCGATCTGCCGTTTGTCTCCATTTGGATTGAAGATAAAATATCATTCTGTTTAAAGGTGGCCCCTGCGAGATAGCCAACATTGGTTTTACGTACCGGGTCGCTGGTATACTTGAAGAGTATTTTATTCTTCGCTTCCAGACCGATCTTTCCATTGCCTGCGTAACTGATGGATTCAATCCTGATGCGATGGTCGGGCCGGGCACTGTATTCAAAAAGGATAAAATTACCAAACCGGTCCACAATACGCGTCAGGTTCCATTCAAGGACTTCGGTTCTTGAGGCATTAATAGAGACCTCATTTCGGGCCCCACTGTTTTCGCCATAATAGTAGATGAGGCCATTAGGCTGCTTGACAACAAAATAACTTGGAGAGGAGCTACTGTTGGCAATGGCACCGACTGCCCTGATGAAAGCAAAACCCTCATTTTCGGTACGGTAAATAGAGTTTGCGGATCCATTGTTCATTTCAATACAGGATAGATACTGACCGTCCAACAAAAAGACATCCTTCTCGGTAAAATCCACCCCGTCTAGAAACCCGTTCTGTGCAAAATTATTCCCGGACCTTACGATTTTGGAAAGCCCACTAATGCTCCATCCATAGCCCATCTCGGAAAGGCCTGCCCTGGAATCGTAGACTATGCTCAGACTGGGAACCAGACCATTAATTCCCGGGGGAACAGTCAATGGAACTACGTGGTTATATCCTCCGGTCTGATTGACGTCATAGGTATCGTCGATTACACCAACCAATTTACGGCCCTGTCCCCAAGCAGACAGGCTATAAATACCAAACATTACTGCAAAACAGATTCGGGGGAAAATTTTCATGGGCGAGATACTTTAATTTCAATACATCTAAATTTATCAAAAAATAGCTAATTAAAAATACCCAATGTTGGGTATTTTTAATTAGCTATATGTCGACATTTGGCAAGAGTAGCAATGGTGCTTCAGAAAAGGGCTACATTTCAGCAACTAATCCTACCTGTGGTGTAATTGGCCATTTCGGTTAAAACAAACAGTGTTCTGGTTAAATTTAACATCCTGCTGTTGCTGACCTTTGTATAAAAAAACAGAAATTATGAAAGCGATCAGAATTGATGAGTTTGGTGGACCGGAAGTGATGAAAATTGTTGAAATTGAATGTCCTGTTCCGGCAGTGAACGAGATATTGATAAAAGTTTATGCAGCGAGTGTCAATCCAGCGGACTACATCGTACGCCAGGGCGGAAATGAAGGTTTAAAACCGCTTCTAAAATTGCCACTGGGATTGGGCCTGGATGCTGCAGGAGTCGTAGAAGAGGTTGGGATTGGGGTGAGAGATTTTAAAAAAGGTGACCGTGTGTATGGTGTCCCTAATTATTTAGATGGCAGCTACACGGAGTATTTTGCAGCAAGAGCCGACCAATTTGCTCTAATGCCACAGACTATTAATTTTAATGAAGCTGCTTCATTGCCAGCTTGCGCCCGTATGGCCTGGAGCGGTATGGTAGAAAAGGCCAGGATAAAACCAGGTCAGCGTGTACTGGTCCATGGTGCGGCAGGCGGTATTGGAAATCTGGCGTTACAGTTTGCCAAGGCCTATGGTGCCTATGTCATCGGCACAGCATCGGCACATAATGCTGAATTTTTAAAAGCTTTGGGCGCTGATGAAGTAATTGACTATAACACACAAAAGTTTGAGGATATCCTGAGCGATATCGATGTGGTATTCAATGCAACCCCTACCACTACCGTTGATGAAGAACTGCGCCTGAGATCTGTTCCTGTTTTGAAAGAAGATGGTATCTTTGTATGCACGCATGGG
Source organism: Pedobacter sp. R-06 (assembly GCF_049913135.1). NCBI lineage: Bacteria > Pseudomonadati > Bacteroidota > Sphingobacteriia > Sphingobacteriales > Sphingobacteriaceae > Pedobacter > Pedobacter sp. R-06. The sequence goes on from NZ_CP183977.1 coordinate 3,203,393, forward strand.
GTGTGGCCAAATGAAGAGTTTAAAGCCCTGTTGGCCAGGAAAAATGCGACAGTTGCCATGGCAGGCGTTGATATCAATCACCAGCGCTGTCTGACAGAAGTTGCCAAGCTTATTGATTCCGGCAAAGTGAAAGCTATTGTCAGTAAGGTTTATCCGTGGGAACAGGCAGCCCAGGCACATCGAGATATCGAAACGAAACATGTCCGCGGAAAAATTGTGCTTGAAATTCGTAAGGAAAATTAAACCATATGGTACACTATAAAACGATAAGCGAATGGTTCCAGGCCTGGCAACTGCCCCAGCCTGAACATCCGCTTATCAGTGCAGTTAAGACAGACACTACCGCAATGATGCGCAGTGGCGATGCAGTAACAAGCTTCTGTGACTTTTACTGCATAGCTATAAAGCGGGTCACGGGAGCAGAAGATCTCAAATTAAAATATGGACAACAGCCTTATGATTTTAATGAAGGCATCATGGCTTTTGCCTCGCCGGGCCAGGTGACAAGCCTTAGCGTCGAAAAAGACCTCGAAGTCAAGCAATCGGGATGGCATTTAATCGTCCATCCCGATTTCCTATGGAACACTCCATTGGCGAGTACCATTAAACGATATGAATTTTGGGATTACGCTGTAAACGAATCCTTATTCCTTTCTGAAAAAGAAGAAGAAATTATTATCGGCATCATTCAGAATATCCACCGTGAAACACATACGAACATTGACAGATTCAGCAAGCAGATCATAATATCGCAACTGGAAAGCTTGCTTAACTATGCCGAGCGGTTCTATAACCGGCAGTTCATTACACGCGAAAAGGCCAACCATAAAATACTTAACCGCCTGGAAAAAGCGTTGAATGCTTATTTAAATAGCGGGGAAACGGCAACCAAAGGATTACCGACGGTAAACGATATGGCCGCCGTGCTCCATGTTACCCCAAAATATCTAAGCAGCCTGTTACGGATGCATACGGGGCAGAACACCCAGCATTACATCCACGAAAAGCTGATAGAAAAGGCCAAGGAAAAAATTTCTACCAGTGACCTTTCCATGAGTGAAATTGCTTATGGACTGGGGTTTGAACATTTGCAGTCATTCAGCAGATTATTTAAAGCCAAAACCAATCTTTCACCCCTTGAGTTCAGGCAGTCATTCAAGAATTAGTCGTTGGATAATTTTGCTCTTACCTAGTGTAACCTGATCCGGACAATTACAAATGCGGTTGCAAATGCAAGAAATACCCACAGTGATTCCCATTTTTATAAAAAGTGCAGAAAAATGGATGGCCAATGAAGGTAAAGACGGTCAATGATGTTCCCCAAGATAATTTTGTTCTGCGATTTGTTTGCATGTGATGTTTTTATAGCCTTTGTCGGGAGACCGTATGTTTCCTTACAAAAAATATCAATTATCTTCTTTTTACCGTCAGTGTCAAAAGATATTTTTTTTAAAAAAAAGATGTAAGGAATTGGGACCTGCACCGACCAAGGGGGAAAACACAAATATGAAAACAACAAGATCAGTTCAGTGGCTCGCCGCTGCAATTTTGCCCCTAACATTCTTTGGCTGTAAAAAAGACAGTATCGAAGCGCCGGTAAACACCATAGAGAAATCTACCATAACGGTACAGAATGTGCTACAGTCAAAACCATTGGTGGAATCGGGTACTTTTCAGGGGACAGGCTCACCTTTGATCATGCCTGGCGGATCGGCAGTTATCAGGTTTTCAGCTGCCAAAGGTGAGGCATTGAGTTTTGCGACCATGTACGGTGCATCAAATGACCTTTTCTTTGCACCAGATAATCCCGGTATCCAGGTTTATGATGCCAGCGGTATGCCTATTGAAGGAGATGTATCTAACCAGATAAAATTATGGGACAACGGTACACGGGCAAATCAGAAACCGGGTGCCACGGTAAACCATCCGGGAGTAGCTGAAAGTAAGAATATTACCGAGGTTACGGGAAATGATGCCCAGGGCAACGGTTATCTCCCGGCATCCAGTCTGGTGAAAGCCACCTTAAAGTATGCCGGAAACTCTGTTTTTATCCTTACCATCCAGAATACATCGGGCGGTACTGCCAATGAAACCCCTCTAAGCCCTGGGGTTTGGGCCGTTTCCTATATCGTAGGAGGAAATCTGCTGAATCCCGCACCTTTATTTACCAAGGGACAGGCTACCGCAAACGGACTGACCTCTATTGCAGAGGCTGGTGACAATGTTCCCCTAAGTAATTATATCAGTAGTATTACCGGTATTTTTACGCCGCTGTCACCGGTACTTGTTGTAGTGTACAACGGAGTTGATAACCCACTGTTCAAACTTGGAGAGAATGACCGCGGCCAGGGGTTGAAAGATCTGGCCCAAAAAGGTGATGCCTCTGTACTGGCATCATTCCTTAAAGGAAAAACAGGGATCAAAGCTGTCTATGTACTTCCAGCTGCAAATTCTACGGTATTGCTTCCAATGATCGGCAGCACCCAGGGCAGTACGGTTTCACAGGAAATTTCTTTTGTAAAGGGTGACCGTCTCGCAATTGCTACGATGTACGGGTTTTCTAATGACTGGTTCTTTGCAACAGGGACTGAAGGGATAGATCCGTTAAAAAAAGGTGATGTATCCTCGGCTATCGGGCTTTACAACAATGGAACAGCCATAGACCAGTTTCCAGGTGCAGGAATTACCCAGTTCAATCTGGCGGGTACCCCACTTGCCGAAAGCAGCCCTATTACAGCGGTTCCAAATCCAAACGCTTTTACCACACTGCCAGCAACCAAGGATATAGTGAAGGTTACCGTTCAATAATGCCTTTAAGGTTGATATTGAGCGTTATGAACTATTTTAATGTTTTCCTAAGAGAAGAAATTTCAGTATAGAACAAGATTTTTTTTGGAATATGTGCAAAAACAGTTGAACATGGTGGTAAGCCTGTTCGCTGCTTTTGCCTTTTGGGACAGTGTTGTAAATTTATCCTGATCACCGGAATAAAGCTGATAACTCCGGTTAATAGGCCATTGATCCCAGTTTACCCCCATCGTTAATTTCGACTATTTTTAATTCTAAGCCCACTGGCCAAGCGGCAGATGAAATCCTTTCAAAAAATAAAATCCAAAAAAATGTAAGGATTCGGAACAATTACCGACCAAGCATAGTAAAGTACAGCTCAAAGTAAAAAAGTCAATATCAAATATTAGATAATCTATTTAAATTCACTTATGCAATTAGACCTGACAAGTAATGAATCTGTTGAGAATAAGCGGCTTGATCCGCATCAATGGGTCGTTAAGTATGCGGACTACCTATACGGATATACACTAGTTCGGATAAACGATGAAGATCTTGCAAGGGACCTGGTGCAGGAAACATTTCTGGCCGCCCTGGAGTGCAAGGAAAAATTCGGAGGAAGAAGTTCTGAAAAAACCTGGCTTACCGCAATCTTAAAAAATAAGATCATCGATGTTTACCGTTCAAGGTCCTCGGGCTTCGCAAAAAGTAGTGCGGTTCTGGAAACGCAGGAAGGTGATACCGATTTTTTCGATCATGACGATGGCCATTGGAACGATCAGCACAGACCTGCGGAACTCGGTATCGAACAGCCTGATGCGCTGGAGAACCAAGAGTTTCAACGCATACTCCAGGCCTGTATGAAAAGGCTGCCCGGTTTATGGATGTCGGTATTTACGATGAAGCACATTGATGATGAGTCAACTGAAATGATCTGTAGTGAGCTGAAATTAAGCTCATCGAATTTTTGGGTAATCATTCACAGGACAAAGGTTAACCTAAGGTCATGCCTTCAGAGAAACTGGATTTAAATTGAGAGATATGAAAGAACTGGATAAAGAAGAGTTAAGGAAAATTGCCTATAACTGTAAAAAGGCTACTTTTCTGATTGAAAAACAGCAGATAGCGAAAATAACATTAAGGGAACAGATGGAGTTAAAGATCCATCTTGCTGGCTGCGCAATATGCGTAACCTTTATGCACCAGAGCGCGGTGATCAACCAGATGGCCAGGAAAATATTCAACCCCGGTTCAGGTATTCTTAAACTCGATAAAGGATTTAAGAAAGAGCTTCAACAGCGCATCGATGAGAGGCTCGATGAAAATTAAACATCCTGCGCAGGTAACAAGAAAAACAAATGGATGGACGTTTTAACTGGCAGCATATTTTTCCAGAAATAGATGTACCGACTATTTCCCCGCACTGCCTTTGTTTATGATAATTGTGGGCAATATGCTGCTGGTCGATAGTTCCTTGAGAAAAGCCGTGCCGGATATGGGCAGAGCCAAGCCGGCAGTAGAAAAAGGAAGCACTGGACTACCAGTCCATGTTCGCTGCTGAGTCTATCTGGTACCCTGTAAAATCCAATAATCCCTCGAAAGCCTCTTTTGAGGTCATTGCTTCCATATACCGTGTGCGCGAATCTATATCAAAGGCAACAAGAAATCCTGTCTCAATATAAATCATTCCATATTTTGTTTCAGGTAATTCTGCCAGGAACTTTTCAAATTTATCGAGCGCGGTACATATCTCGTTAAATTCCTTTTCATCAGGCTGTTCAAAGCCATAGCTCAGGCTTCCCCTGTGTTTTGTAAGCGCCATTGGGATTGCTCCCAGGTTTTCCATATGGACACTGAAGGAGTGTCCGTTTTTTTGGAAATACCCATGGGCGAGGGGATTTCTGTACTGTTCCTTGATCTGGATCAGGGTATCAAGCTGCTGGCTTACAGCGGTTTTATCAGAAGCTGAGAATATATGGTGATATTTGTTTTTCCAGTTCATTCCAATGAATTTTTCCAGGGTAATCTCAGTGGGCAGGTCATGCTTTAGAAATGGAAGGATGAGTACAAATGTGTGCTCCAAAAGGCTGTAGAAGGCATCCAGCATTGCGATTGTATAGAAGTTTACCTCCGGTGGGGTAAGAAGCCTGTGCATCATCAATATGGCGTAATCCTCCTCTTGATTTCCTGTTTTACGGAGTTTTTTCATCTTTTTATGGATGGTTTCAGCTTTTTTTCTAAAGAACAGATACCGCTCTTTTATGGCGCGGTATTCATTGGCTAGGGATATCCTTCCCTCTATTACCCGGTCTTTAATTTCACCCTCTATCAAACGCTCTGCATAAGGTACTGCCTTTTCTATTTTAATTATGGCTTCTTTTGCGGTTTCTCCAACATCTGCCCCTTTTTGATAGGAGGTAAACTTTAGACCGAATTTTTGATGCGCAAGAATGAAAGGAATACCCTTGTAAAGAATTGGAATTTCCCATAGGGTTTTCTCCCATCTCCCTGCAAACTTAAATTTTAACAGTTTTACAAAAATAATAAATACGATATACGGCGACCTTACAAGCTGGCCCGAGCTGATCTTAAAATCCTTACTGTATACAGTGGTGATTCCGTCTTTGAGTTTAATCTTCTCGTATTTAGGGGCCGGGTCCGGCTGAAAGTCTTTGGTAAAGAGCCTTAAATAGTTTTCCTGGGTTGACGCTTTTTTTGCCATATATGATTAATAATTATTTGATCTGTTTATTATAGGTGATATATTAACTTAAGCTGCTTATATGCCGTTTAAAATAAGGGTTCTTTTTTATCTCTTTTTCTTTTCGTCTTATATCATCTCTTGATGCTCCTTTTTCACAGATTCCAAAGGCAACCATTTTGTAGATCTGCTCCAGGTATTCACCGATAATATGGTTACACACCTCCTCGGTAACCCCACTGCTGATATCCTTGGTGTATTTGGCTCCAAGAAAGATCCTGTATATTAATGGGTAAACCTTTTTACTGAGCGCGAGATCAAATAGTTTTCGGATCGATCCGGGATTCTGCATGAGTATTGCCTGGATGGATTGGACAATGGGTTCTGTAATCCCAACGTTCGAATTTGCAAGATCTCCGATGGAGTCGGCCGTTAGGGTCTCGGGCTGGGCTTCCATGATCGTATTTGGATGTAAGGGCCGGATCTGAAACCTTAAGTGGCCAATTGCCTCCAGACACTTTAAGTTAAATTCATCAGGATCTTCACCCGAAGTATTGAAGGAATATCCGACCAGATGGGAAAGGATCAGGTAGGGAAGAAAATTCGCCATCATTGTCTGCTCTTCCTCCTGGGATACATCCATTTCTTTAAATCCATAATTGGGTAAATAAATGCCTACCGAACGGATATCTTTGGATTTCTCCAAAACTGGAAGGTCTGTTATTAATTTGTTGAATATTTCACCAACCAAAAGATCCTTTCCAGATATACAGTAATCTGCAATGATTTTTGCAGCAATGATTTCACCATATGGCAAAAACTGACATATTTTGATCATGGTATTATAGGCAGTATCGAATTCTGTCTCAAAAAGATGCAATAGTTTGTCGCTCATAGGCCTGACGCAGAATTTTAGCATCATTTCAGGGATTTTCGGAATGTAGACGTTGTCGTATGACCTTGTATATTGTCGCTCGATAATCCCTGTTTCCAATAGTCGGTTTCTGGCTTCCTGACTTAATGCCCGGTTAAAAGTCAACTCGTCCATAACCGGAAAATTCATAGCCATTAAGCTGAGGTCACCGGTTAGGTTATTGCTGAAAAGAAAATCTACATATGCTTCCGTAAAATATCTAAGATCTTGGTTGGTCTGGTTGTTTGTAACCAACCGTTCTGAAATCAATGTAATAAATTCTGAGGATGGAACAGCCTTTATAACTCCGATAGAGGGCCATTCGGGACGTTGTTCCATATTGTTGATAGCAAGAAGCCTCCAGATTCTAGGATTCCGATATAGACCTGAATATTCGCCTCCGGGCAAGATATAACTTTGGAAATTTTGAAAGAACAGGTCGTTTGCCCTTTCAAATTCTTTCATCGAAAACATTTTAAGCTTTATGCGTTTAAACCTTGAAATGTAAAAGGTATTTGATGAGGTTGAGTCTATACCGCATAACTTATCGTAGTTGCTATTATCCGAGACAAGTATAATCTGATTCTCTGTTCCCCTGAATATGTCCGTTAATTCGGCAATTTCCATGGTTATCTCGGGATTTGTACTGAACTGTAGGTGATCATAACATATGATCAATCTATTCCTGTAATTGCTTTTTAGGCCTAAAAGTAACCAGGATCTTATTTTTTCTGATGGGAGCTTGACTCCAACTTCCCTTGTCAGGAATATGGACAGTTTCCGGAAAATTGAATAGTTCACCTCATTACAATCACAATAATGGAAGGCATGCCCATTCAGTTTGGCTCCTTTGAACAGCTGAAATAGATAGTTTGTTTTTCCACAGTACCTGTCACCGGTTAAAAATACAGAAAGATTCTGTTCCATAGCAGTTTTAAAGCTCCCCATAGATCTGTCTACCGCAAACTCTGAAATGATGGGTTTGCCAAAATCTTTGTAACTCCCCGTTAGGTTGGAAAAGCTGTCGGCGGTAACAGTATTGATCATATCGAACATAATCCTCTGATCGTTTTCCAAGAGGTTGTTTATACTGTCTTCAACAGCGTTACTGGCTAATCTCAAGCCTGCCCTGAATATCTTATCAATGCTATGTGCATCAAAGGTAGTCAGGTCAATCATTTCTTTCGTATAGGTATTGAGTATTCTGGTGTCGGAGCCATTTGATATAATGGTAATAGGGGTAATTTCCTCCGTAAGCCTGGCATAGGAAATCCCCTGGTCGATCTCATCCTCCGTAATACCGATCCCAGGCTTTTTTAATTCCAGCATTGCAAACGGTTTTCCCTTATATTGGATCAGGATATCATATATGCTTCTTTTTGCATAATTGGTAGGTTCTTTGCCATCTATCAATACATTGTGGTGTCCGAATTTTATTTTAAAGGAACGCTGTTGTGAAAGTTCCGTAGGCAGTAATGTTGGAAAAACATTTTTGAGTACTTCTGATACCTGAGTTTCGAACTCGCTTTCGTTAATCATAGTTTCTGTGTTGTTAAAGGTCGTATAAAGCGGAATTAATTTTTTAAAGAGATTAAAAAGACTGTAGTGGGCCTATATTTCAGCTTAAGATAGAATATTGCTGAAATGGCCTGCAGGTTTATTACCACAAAGAATTCCTGGAAGTCATAAAAGAAGGACGGTTGTTCCGCAACCAGATTTTATCTTCTTCGGAGAACTGTCCGGATGGATTGCCTGGCGCTCCGATCATCTCTAACGTTAATTTCCTTTTTGCGGTTGAAGAGATACCATAATTGAATGTGATGTCCCTAAATGTAAGTCCCCCATAGTTTCCTATCTGATACAGGATCCTTTTGTTTACCAGCCCCGCAACGGTTGCATTTTGCATTGGTAAGGGCAAGGTAGAGCTGTCGGTAAAGATGAACTCCCGTAGAACCGATTTCTCCTGATTGTCCAGGGACATCAGGTTTCTTTTGATCGCTTTTGAGAATCTAATGGTTTGCCACCACCGGCCGAGCTGCTGAAGGCACCATCCGGCTATTCCCAAAAGAAGAAACCCTGCTGAAGCTACAAAGGCAATCCCAATGTATCTTCCATATTCCTTTATAAAAGGGTCTAATTGAAGTGTCTGTAGAAAAGGTTTTGGTAAAAATAATAGCAGACCTGAAGTAATGCTTATGAGCAATACTATCCTGATAGGAATCTTGCCTATCTGGAAAATTTTAATCCATTCCATTGTTGAGCATTAATTTGTTTATGTAAAACTAGGGATTGCTTTTGCTATAATCAAACCCTTAATCTGAGGATGCGGCCCTTTTACTATATCGGTATTCTTGCAGTTACAATGAAGTGTGACTGGCTATCTGAATAATAAGTTAAGCCCGCATTGGCCCCATATGAATAGGACAGCCTCTTTTTTAGATTGTTAAGTCCCGTATGAAAGCCCGTATCATTGATCCCTGTATTTTTTAGGTTGTCGGTTTCCAGTATCAGGAAGCCATTTTCCTGTTTGAGGCTTATTTTTGCGACTTCACTTTTCATACTGAGGTTTCCGTGTTTTATCATGTTTTCGATCAGGCTGAGCAGGACCAGCGGGATTATCTTTACATTTCCCACATCCAGCGTATAATCAAATTCAAGGTAAAGCTCCGGTTGTTTGATCCTGCTCAGTTCGATCAGGTTCTCCACCTGGAGTATTTCGGGCAACAATGGTATTTTCTCGGGACCATGATCGCTCTCGATGGCATATCTCATGAGCTTGGAAAGATACAATATTGCCTTGCCCACCTTTGGTTCTTTTCCCAGCGCACGGTCGTAAATGAAGGTCAGCGTGCTGAAAAGAAAATGGGGGTTGATCTGTGCCCGGATGTAGGCATTTTTTGCTCTTGCCAGTTCTATGTCCATTTCTTTTTCTTTGAGTTCTTTCTCAATAGCCTTTTTTTCCAGGTATGAGGTAATCTTCTGTTGGATTACAAACTGCGTTATGTAAAAATAGGTTGTTGCGAATGACATAAAGTAAAAACCCCTCCAGAGTGTGCTTAATATAAAACCGCTTGAGGGGTTTTTTATGGGAAAATGTGCTGGCTGGGACCAGTGGTCCAAGATCAGGTCTGCGGTGTAACTGGTGGGGATATATATCAAAAGCAGGGAAAGGGACAGCAGGATTACTATTGGTATTTTACCTGTTTTTTTGTTGGCACAAAAGGGGAGAAGGACCATGGAATGGACATAGAAGAGCAATATATTGATCGGGTAATGCACCATGTAGTTTATCGGGTCAGCGAATCTTCCGGCAACAACAGCTACTGCGGTTGATTCATAAAGGGCAAAAAGCAGCCAGGCAAAAATGTGCCATCTGTATGTTTTTAGAAAACATTTGACGCTGTAGGTTTTGGGTTTCACGATGGTATTCATATGCCTTGCGCAGTTGGTTCGTTTAAGGTTTTTGGCCAGGGTAAGTTTCCCTCATGAAAAGAAACAGCCAGATAAAATTGACAAAAAAAACAGTATTTGTTTTTCGCTCTAAAGACGGGTTCGGAAGTATCAGTACAGACCCTACTGTTACCACAACAATATTGATTACAACCACCCATGCCTCTCGAATAGAATGACCTTTCAGGTATTCCGGTTTGTTTTCAGTGTATTCCGCTCCACATAGGAAACAAAATCCTTCTTGAAAGATGAGGTCATCAGGACTTCGTATTTGCCGAGATTGATTTTGTTTCCATCTATGTTTTTGATATAACCTACGTTGAGTATGTATGACTTATGGACCCTGAAAAATTGCCTGTTCTTTCTAAGGCCTTCTTCCAGTTCACCAAGGGACATGTAAACCGAAAAATTTTCGGTTGGGGTATAGATATGGATGTGGTGGTTTGCACCCTGTACATATACGATCTCAGCCTTTTCCACTCTCTTAAGCTTCCCCAGTTCTTTGTCGGTCCTGAAGAAAAAGGCATTTTCATCCTCACTATCGAAATTCTTAAGCTCATAGCATTCTCGGATGACTATGTTGACCACCTCCGCCAGGTCATCCAGTCCGAATGGCTTCAATAGGTAATGTTTAGCCCTGACTTTTATAGCTGCCAGCGCATATTCCTGATAGGACGTGATAAAAATGATGTTGTGGGAAGTATGTCTGAGGTTTTCTGCAAGCTTCATACCTGACATGCCCGGCATATCTATATCCATAAATATCAAATGGTTGTCCTGATAGGTATCGATCGCGTTCAACGCCTCAACAGGTCTTGTAAATGTCCTGTGCAGCTTTAGCCTGGGAATGTGGGCGAGGTGTTTTTCTAGGATACTGATCGCTGATGTATCATCATCAACAATGGTGCAGCTAATTTCGTCGGTCATATTGTAGGGATTGTATATAGAGCTGTCAGCTTAGTTGCCGGCTCTGTGCTTTTATTCCGTGCTTCCATGCTATTGTTTGGTTCTTTTCATTGTAATGTTTAAGGGAGCGGGGATCTTTTCGGTAAAGACGTGTTCCAGTCCTGTATGGGCTTTAAGTCCCGTTCTGGGTTTGGGATCTTTTTCGCTCAAGAAACGGACCCTGTTAGGATTGCCTGCGATAAAACTCAGGTTTCCGCCCCTTGATTCATCCCTGGTGATGTCAGTGAATGTGAACTTTAGCGAATCATTCCCCTTCATGGCCATTCCGACAAAACCTGAGTATCTTCCTTTGCCAGCACTATCCAGCCGGTCGATCACGGTTTTTCCTTTGACGGTGTATTTGTACCAGCCGACAACCATATAAAGACCTTCACCTGCCTTCCATTTCTTTAATAGAAGGGTAAAGGAAGTGTCCCTTGACTTCCACTGCCATGTGCCTGCGAATTTGTTCATCTGGACGGTGTCCAGTTTATTCAGCGGATCTGAATCATCGTACTGCTGTGCCCCTGCACAGTTATATAATAGAAGTATAATCCCAAAGATTAAGAACGTCTTTTTCATCTTGATTGCTTGAAATGGTTAATTGATAGTTGGCATTGAAGGTAGTTTACCTTTTGCTTTTGGCCGGTAACATGAATAACTGTTGCCTTGGATGGAGAGTGGAGCGCGCGAATCATAATTGATATCTGGTTGCCACGAATTTAGGTGGAGACCTTAATAATTGGTTAAAAAACACTTAATCCCTCAGAGGATCTGGGATAAACCCAGTAATTAATAATAATGTTACCAAGTCATGGAAAAAAGGCTGATATTGATCTGGAACCTGGAAGTTAAGCTTCTTTGGCCGTTTTCTCCTAGGGATAAACCTCAGATGTGCCGGTTTTCGTAGGAAACAGATTGTAAGGATGGTCTTAGGGGGCGTTGTTCTTAATTATGGCCGGGGGAATAGAGAAGAAGGAAATAACAATAAAAAAGATGCTTTAATTTTTTACCTGTGCAACAGCCGGACTGTCCGCTCATACACCTGTAGGCCTTATCCCTCAGGCCGGTATCCGCTGCCATCCCTGTTGCGGAATGCTCTAATATGGTCGGGAGCCGTCTCTCTCTCTGGGGTGCAGAACTTTTCGGTCCATAGTTTTTTTGTACTCTGAAGTTAATCTCTATTTTTGCGGTGCGAATCTTAGGATCTGCACTTTTTATCTAAACTAGCGCTTTCAGGATTGAGGCGCTTTTTTTGTCAATTGGATCAAAGCCAAAGACCGAAAAAAGTTTATATGGTATTATTGAGGTAGATATTGAGAATACAGCCATGTTTTTTTTAATAAAGGATTAGTTCCGGCAGTAATCGGAAAGCGTGGTTTAAGACTTTTTCTCTGGGTTCTGTAGAATTTGGTTCAGAAACGACACCTTAATTCGGAAATGTTGGATTTCGTAAGGTAGAAAAGTTTTTCTTTGTTTATGACTAGGTGCTTACTAATCGTCTACACGCTTAAAGTTCGCAGTTAGCTTGTCATAGATTTTGCCGAGCATGGCAACATTGGCATCATATTGATGATCTATTGAAAAAATGTTTAGGAATTCTATGTTGATTTCCTGAAAGCAGGCCATGGTAAGCTGCATCGGGTCTATGTAGGCTTGTAAATCTTCATCCTGTTTTGTAATCCTGTCCAATACAATCTTATCTCCTTCACCCCAAAAGTCGGTAAGGCGTTCAAAACTTGGATGGGCAAATGTTGATGCCCAGATATAAAATGGTCTGAACCGTCCCATTTCTACATGTGCTTCGATCGCCCGGAATGTTGGTTTTTCCTTAATTACTGTTGATGCCCATCCGTAATCCTGTTTGAACAGCTGCCCATCAAAGTTTTCCTTTAACCAGGCGCTTTTTTGCTCAATATCCATAACAACTTTGGCTTCCAACGGAGGGAATTTTAGATCTTCATGGCGTTTTTTATAGCTTTCCGCCCTGGCCTCAAGATCCCGATGCCCTGAGGCATCAAAGCGGTCGGTTAGTTCTTCGGAGTTTTCCTTTAATATTAAAAGACCTATTACCGCATGCTCATAAAAAGTTCTCCAGAGCGTTAACGCGGCAGAGGTATACCCATTTGAAAGCAGGATTCCAATCTCGTCGCCCATTCGGCAAAGGTTTCCATAAAAACAGATCTGAAGAATTGTTGTCTTGTCCACGACACGGCCATCCAGGGCCATCCTTGTCCGGTTGTAAATTTGGAAACAGGTATGCAGGTAGGCGAAAAAATATAAAAATGGCTTCTTGTGCATACCGATTACCTTGGCTTGATTGCTGCGGGTAGTCACTCTCCATTGCTGTAAATATTTCGATGTGAAGTCTCTGTCGATTAAATACTCCGATACTACATCATACAGAATATCATAGGCTTTCCCATCTTCTTCATCCAGCAACTTGCGGAAATCTTTTTCAGAAATTTTCATGTCCTTTCTGACACTTTCCAAAGAGCGAGCAATGGTGTGGTCTAAGCCATCAATGATTAAATCTTCAATTTTCATCATAGTTTTAAGTGGTGTTGAATGTAATTTGAAATATTGGTTAGAAGTTGGGAATCTATAATCCTTCTGTTCTCAGAAGGATTGCAAATTGAGCCAGATCTTTTGCTATTGCATCCTGTATGCCATTTCCATGGCAATCCTTATAAAATAGCGGTTTGCCACAAAAACAGACCGTTTCTGAGGTTCCACCAGCCGTGATAAAGGGTTGGTATACCTTTACAAAATTTTCCAGTCCCTGTAGAAAAGGTGCGATTTCTTGAGGTATGGTAACCCTATGTTCATCAATTCTATCCGCATAGTCGGAATAGATAACATCGATTGCCTCACAGACAAAGATCCAGTCATCGACTACTTTGTTGCCGCTTACATTTATCCTGATGTTTCCTACAATTTGTCCTTTATATTGAAATTCATCATCGATAAGAAACTGCATCACGCTGACTGGAAAACTCCTTGGGGTAATATCTATATATTCTCCTTCTGGACTTTGCCAGATTGCATGTTTTTCAGCTTCAAGCATGTGTGTCTGAGGCAAAACTGCCCATCCATAGCATACGCTACCACCGCTTTCCGCCACTTTTTTTGCTACGTTCTGAAAACAGTTATTGAGTTGGGCATCGTTTTCGGGCTGAACAGGTACCATTATGATAAAGTTCTTAGTCCTTATCCTGTCCAGTAGCCTTTGATAATATGAATTCATTTGAGCTTGATTTAGATGTTGCATTAACTGCAATATATTAATATCATTTTGCCCGGACAACTTATATTTCCTGTGCCAACAATTTAAAGGAATTGTCTTTAGCGTGATGAATAATGGCAGCTATTAGGTCGTGAAGGGATTGGAGCGCTTATGTGCACTGCCAATATGATAGACTTTTATCTTTATCTTGCATATATTTTAATTACAGCTTTCAAATAGTGCCTAATGAGAGAAATTTACTATAATTCTGATATCACGCCCAAATCTGCTAATGAAATCAAACTGCTTGCCCTGTATTACGACAAGATAAACATTGTTAATGATGCTGTCTATGCGCCCAAATTCGGCAAGAAAGGGGAGACGATAGAATTTGAAGCCGTAGAAGATTTGCAGTTCATTCCTAAATCTTTCCGGGAGGATTATAAACTCCTTATAGACAATGGAATGCTCAACATCACCAAACGGGATGAAGCCAGGGCCGATAAGTACGATGAAATGTTTTCCAGAAGTATCAGTGAACTGGTAAATGCTGAGGATGATTATATCTACCCGCTCCACCCGACAGACCCAGGTGCTAAAATTATTACCCAGGAGGTATATGAAATCATGAAACACATGCTTGGCTTCAAATGGGGCGATCCGGTCGAGGTGCAGTACATGTGGTTCTACTATGCTTTTAAACTGAAGTGGTTTATTAAACTGCTAATGGAAGGGCAGACCTGCATCACCAGTAGTAACAACCTCAATCACCTGTTCACCACATTTGTCAGCAATACAGAAAAGTTAGAACTTAATGCCGGGGAAAAAGGGTATTCCAAATCTCTGGCATTTGATGCCTTGAAGATTGGTTTGCCCAATCCTGATGTGCTCAGTCTTGAGGATATTCTCGAAATGAAACTCAAGCTCAGAGATGAACTTGGGCTGTTCCATCAGACCGTTAATTCCATAGAGGTAAAAAACAAAGACCTGTTTGGTACAAACATAAAACAAGCCGAATACCAGGCATTGTTTTTTTCAGAGATACAGAAACCTCTTTTGGAACTGGAAACCAAAATGAAGAACCTGAAAAGCAAAACTTTTAGACAGTTTGTAGACAAAATGAAGGATTATAAAACCTATGTGCCACTGGTAGGTACTGTCGTGGCAAGCATGCCCATGCAGTATGCCGTGCTGGCTTCGCTGAGTATGACTGTGGGGCAAACCTATTTGGAATACAAGGAGGAGCATAGGAAAATCAGCAATAACGGCTTGTATTTTCTTTTGAAACTGAAATAATATTGGCCATTTTGCTTTTCTAAATTAAAATTGCGCTTTGCTAATGATTTGTTTATTAATCTACTCATATGCCCAAATCCCTTACCTATAAAAACACCAGAACTTCAATAATTGGACAGAGCATTTTTTTGCATGAAGAGTACCCCAGAGGTTATGCCTACGAGGGTAAAACCCATTTTATCCATTATTTTGGGCTAGAGCATGGTTTTTATGAAATTCCAGCTAGGCTAACGGTTATCCAGGAAAAGTCTGGTTCACTGGAAGATTGGGTTAAAAGTGAATTTGGTGCAGAAGATATTGAGGAAATGGAAACCGAAGTTGGAGCTATAGTAAAAGGGGTTTGGCGTCCTTCGCTCCGCTCCGCGCAGGATGTTTATGAGGCTCTTGATGTGACTGAACAGGAAATGAGGCTTTCTGAAAATGCACTGCGCCTGTTGATCAACAAACTTGATGATATTTTTCTCTATATTGAGCCTGCCGTTGCCTCTCAGCATGTATATAGCCATAAAACCAGGGAACTGCTCATCCTGGCCTGTACCGAACTGGAGAATTTTTGGCAATACTACGCCGAAAAATCCGGATTGTCAGGAAGTGGAAAAAGATTGACCACAAATGACTATGCCAGGCTTTGTCAACCCTTGCACCTAAAAGAATATCAGTTTACGCTGAACACATATGCAGGTATTCCGCCAATCAGGCCGTTTGAACATTGGGATATCGCTAAACCTACAGCTTCACTTGCTTGGTATGATGCTTACAATAATACCAAGCATGACCGGGAAAAACATTTTTCGCAGGCCACGTTATTTCATTGCATCAGTGCTGTGGTCGCCTGTTTAGTGATGCATTGTGTTAAATTCAGTCCCTATCAGATGTTTGGGCGGAACAATACCTTTTCTGCGATCATAAATCAGCATTTCAAAGGTAGTTTGGTCAACGTCAATTACCGGAGCTTCTATCTCTTTCAGGTAAATCCGGAGCATGAAAAACAGGGGGAGTATTTTAGGTACGTTTCTAGCGATGGTGAGGCTAGTTTTCTATTCAGATCTTTAAATTTTACTGTTTAAATTTTTATTGGAGAAAATATGTGACCAGCTTGCCAATATTATGTAAGCAGTCTTGGACAAATTCTGCCTCTCTGCTTTGAATTTAAGTGCCACCGCAGATACGGGCAAAAATCTAATCTTATCTAATGCTCCTTATAAGACGTATGTCGATACGGTAAAAATGATGGCAGGAGTTCCCCTAAAACCTCAAGATATCAGCCCACTGTTGGCAGGTGAACAGATTCCTGCCTTAAGCCTCCCAAAATCAACAGGCGAAGTCTTTGACCTCAACAGATCGGTCTCACAGACACCTACAATACTTGTTTTTTACCGTGGGGGCTGGTGCCCTTATTGTTCCAAACAGTTCGCGGGGCTTCAGGAAATCGAGCAGGACCTGACCAAACTTGGTTATCAGATCATAGCAATTTCTACTGACAGCCCTGAGAACCTGGGTAAAACCCTCAGCAATGAAAAACTATCCTATACCCTTTTGTCCGATGCAGACCTGAATGCAGCCAAGCGTTTCGGTATCGCTTTTAAAAGTCCAAAAAAACTATAATGGGTTCCTTCCGGAAGTTTCCGGGGGAAAGAATGTGGACAGGCTTCTTCCAGTCCCATCTGTTTTTATCCTTGATAAAAAGGGCAAGATCCTTTTCGAATACATCAATCCCGATATTACCCAAAGGTTAAGCGCCCCATTGTTGAAAGCTGCTGCAACCGCACTGCGTGAGGAAATCTGATCCATCCGGTATCATCTTTAAGCAACTGACTGATGAAAAACATCAAACCTTATATTCTCCTGATCGGAACTGTTTTATTATTGGCCACATTTACCGCCCCCAAACCTTCATATGGACAGATAAAACAAAATGAACCTGTAAAGACTAAGACTGCTCAGATAAATTTTATCGAAAATGCTTATCCGGTTGCGCTGAAAAAAGCCGGGGTCCAGCATAAATATCTCTTTGTCGACGCATATGCGTCCTGGTGCGGCCCATGTAGACAGTTAAAGGAACTCAGCTTCAAGGACCCGGATGCAGCTGAGTTTTATAACAGGAATTTCGTAAACCTATCAATCGACATGGAAAAAGGAGAAGGTAAGTCGCTAGCTTTAAAATGGAACATTGAAGAGTACCCTACACTTCTGATCATTGACACAGAAGGTAAAATTATTTTCCGATCGGTAGGCTATCTAAATGCTAAAGAACTGTGTGCGTTTGGAAAACCGGCGCTTCGGCCCCACAAAACTAATATTCCCTTCAACTAAAGACACGCTAAGACTTATCAGCCGTAACCATAACTAGCTGTAAATAAACACCATTTACCCTATCAATATAAAACCGTTAAAAGCCAATAACATGCAACACAACCAAAAAAAAGAAACACTTCTTCTTACCTCTGGCCAAATCGTCCTGCGTTATGGACTTGCAATTGTCTTTATCTGGATAGGTTTTTTAAAATTCAGTGCTTATGAGGCAGAGGGTACCCGCCCATTGGCCGGACAGTCCCTTACTTTCCTGGGTATACCAGTTTCTTGATACAAGATCATTTTCCAATCTGATCGGCGTACTGGAGATCTCCACTGGTATCTTGATCAGTCTTCACTATTTCTCACCAAAGCTATCAGCCTTGGGCAGTATTGGCGGAGCAATTACTTTCTTGATCACATTGAGCTTTATGTTCTCCACTCCAGGGACTATCCAACAGGGAATGTCATTTCCTTTTATATCGGGATTACCTGGCCAGTTCCTGATCAAAGATATTCTGCTTTTTGGTGCATCGCTATGGACTGCGGGCAAAGCATTGGCTACTGCCGGAAAACAGACAACAATAAAATCGGGTCAACCAATCTGATATGGAAATCAAAGACAAAAAAATACTCATTATAGGCGGGAGTGCAGGGAAAGGCAATGCCATCCTTGAACAGCTTGTGCTGCAAGGGAAAAGGAGGCTGCTGTTGTAGGTAGACAAAGAGCCTACAGAGGAACTGAAAGCAGAATTCAGCAAAGTGAATATCCTCGCAATCCAGGATGATATCTCCCGTGCAGAGGACTTGAACTTTGTAGTAAAAAAAATCACGCAGGAATGGGTCGCGCTTGATATTCAGATCAACATCAATCTTACCGAGCTTATCCTGTTGACAAAAAAATCAAATCCCCTTTACAGAAAAGCAAGGATGCTGCAATCATAAATTTTTCTTCAGTATATGGTTATACTGCCATGCCTTTTTACAGTACATATGCAGCTACCAAGGCTGCAGTCAGACAGTTTTCTGAAACAATGCGGAGGGAGCTCCATCGGTCTCCGATCAATGTCATGACCGTTTACCCTTTGGCAACAGATACGGCGATGATGAAACAGCTATAGTCGGAAAAAATGGACAGTTCCCCGGAAGTAGCAGAAGCTACAATCAACGGGCTGACGAACGCATCGATCAACGTTATTCTGGGTGGCAGAGGAACAGGTCAGGACAAATTCTCTTGGCCCCGAAAAGATCGATGCCCTGGCTATTTTCAGTTTTGAAACCCTAAGAACAATAACCGCGAACCACATATCTGGGTAGCCATTGTGATCGTAACTTTAAACAATAAAATCCGGAATATTGCTATAACCGGATTTTAATGCGAATTCATAAGGAAAGAGAGGCAATAAGCACCTGCCCATATTTCTTACATCTTGCTTTTTGACATTTTATCCTTTGCCATTTTGCTTTTTTCCATTTTGGCTTTCTTAATGGAATCAGTCTTCATTTTCGACATTTTACCTTTTTCCATTTTGTCCACTTTCTTTTTCTCCATTTTGTCCTGCTTCATTTTGGACATTTTGTCTTTTTCCTGATATGGAGCACTCAAGGATGCATGGCTTGGCATGCAGATACTAGCAGTTAGGACAGTGGCAAGTAACAGCTTGCCTGCTGATTTTAAGATCTGGTTTTTCATATTCTTTATTGTTATTTTACCCTTTGTCGCTGATGGGAGGATTTCCTTACAGGAAATCTCAGATTTATTTTTTTGGCTTCGCCGCCTATCAAACCAAGATCTGGGACATGGTCAACGAATAATTTCATTTTTTTGTAAGGAATTGCTGTCCACTCCGACTAAGCATTCAAAAAAGTGATCCTAAAAGCGAAGATTACTTTTCAAAGTGTCCTTTAACAACAGTCACAGAGCAGTATTGATCTGTTTGAGGAAAATAAAAACTGGACATTTATCCTATCAGAACAAATGAAAACCATCAAAGAAAAACACAGCCTGCTTATGCGGTGGACCCATTGGGTCAATTTTCCGGTCCTCGCCATTATGATATGGAGCGGACTTTTTATATACTGGGCCAATGATTCCTATGGCATCTCGGTTTTTGGAATTACAATGATCCGGTTCTTCCCAGAATGGTTCTATTCCTATTTCCACATCCCTCAGCGCTTAGCAGAAGGCATGGCATTTCATTTTCTTTTTATGTGGTTTTTTGTAATAAATGGGATCTTGTATGTCCTATATACTTTTTTTTCAGGTGCCTGGCGTGAGCTTGTTCCAGGACAACGTACTTTTAAGGAAGCCTGGCAGGTGCTCCTCCACGACCTGCATATCCGAAAGACCCTTCCTCCACAGCAAAAATACAATGCGGCACAGCGCATTGCCTATACTGCTATAATCATCATGGGCGTTGGCTCCGTTTCCACCGGACTAGCCATTTATAAACCTGTGCAGTTTTACTGGTTGTGCTGGCTCTGTGGCGGTTATCACTTTGCCAGGATCCTTCATTTTGCACTGACTATTGGATATGTATTTTTTTTCGTCGTCCATATCCTGCAGGTAGTGCTGGCCGGATGGAACAACTTCCGATCAGTGATCTCAGGGTTTGAGGTGGGTGAAGATAAAGAAAAATTGGGCACCGGGCAGTTCACATCAGAAAAAACAGAAAAATGAAAAAAACCCATAAAAAGAAAGTCCGTATTCCGCTAACTGTTGAGCAGAAAATAAAGCGGCGTAACTTTATTTCCTTCAGTGCATTCTTTGCGCTGGGCGGAACCGGTATTGCAGGATGGAAATGGCTCCTGAATGCTCCAGAAGAAACGGCGGGTATTACTGCCGGAACACGTGCGCCTTTACGGAGGGCACTGAACAGTACAGAACTGTTCTTCAGGAACCTCTTCAGCAACCGCAATCTGGTCAGGACCTACCCAAAAGATCGGGCAAATAGAGATATAAGGATAAACAGCCTTATCGGCATTGAAGATGATACTGATTTTGACCCTGATGACTGGAAACTCCAGGTGATTGTCAGTGGCAAAAAATCACTAAACATTCACCTGGCCGAAATCACCGCCCTTCCCAAAACCGAAATCGTCTTTGATTTTAAATGTGTTGAGGGCTGGGACCAGATCCAGTACTGGGGTGGGGTCAGCGTAGCCGATTTTATTTCACACTTTAACCTTGACAAAGCTTGCGAAAAAAAATATATAGGCCTTGAAACCCCTAACGGAGAATATTATGTAGGACTTGAGCGGGAAAGCTTCCTGCACCCCCAGACTATTCTCGCCTATGAGATGAACGGAAAAACATTAACTATGGAACACGGCGCTCCACTCCGGCTGATCGTTCCGGTGAAATATGGGATCAAAAACCTCAAAAGGATCGGCACAATGACCTTTAGCAATAGACGACCTAGAGACTATTGGGCCGAACAGGGTTATGATTATTACTCGGGGTTATAAGGATCGTCCTTATGCACTAAAAAAAGAGGGCCTACATTGAGTTAGCTAAGAATAGAAATGGACTGAAGATATATTGCCTCTGGTAATCTGACACTTAGATAAGTGAGTATCGCCACATGTGTCTTGCGAAATCCATTAAAAAAGATCACTGTCGAAAAGATCTGGATAACACTGACATCTGAATCTTCAAGATGGTGCAGATCAAAAGTAATGGGCCGGCAGCAAAAGCTTTCCGGTCCAATCTTTAAATTATGGCTTCAAGAGCTGGTCTATTTCTCAGGCACCTTGACCGCCTGTCTGGCGAGCAGTTTCCATCCGGTTTTTTCATTACTCCATACCAAAAGGATGTACAGTTTGACTTTTCCCGGGATATTCTTATCGTTCGTTTTCGCACTCAGTGTATGGCGGACCAGGGCTATCTTGTTCTGTATTACAACCTGCTTGTCAGTTAAATCAATTTCAACAAAATCGGATGCTCCCGTAAGCAACGAACGCATGAACTGTGGCTTGGACTGTAGCCCCCCGTTGGAATGCCCATAGCTCAGGTTATCCAGGAGTATAGAATCTAGTCCAAGGCTATCCGGGGTAACCATAAGCCTGGTCAGTTTACCAACCGCAGCTTCTAACTGTGCATTTTGGGCATTGCAGAATACGGCCGAGCACAAAAGGGCCGAAAAAACTAAAAATTTCTTTATCATATTATCGTATTGATTTGATTGGGGGTAAAATAAAATCGCCCCCTAGTTAAAGGGGGCTGATTTCAACTTATCAGTTCGGGACGTTTAAGGTTTTTATTGTTGTATAGTTATATTTTTTGAAACTGTCATTTACCCTAACACCCACGCGGACAAAATAGGTCGTGGCGTACTTCATAGGCTGGGAAGAGGTAATGGTCAGTACCTGGTTTTCCATAGCAGCTGTTGCGGCTACCACTCCCCCCACCCGGGTATTATCAAAATTATTGTTTCCGACATATTGGGTTGTAGATATGAAAAGCTGATAATCAAGTGGTGCCGGTTGTGTCTTACCTGCAGGGGCAGCGTTTCTGGTAAACCTAAAGGACACTGAGATCTTTTTATCCACTGTTACCACAGGTTCTCCTACGAAGGCAACATTGAGGTATGGCACCACCCTGAAATCAGCTACCGTCGAATTTCCACTGGTAAGCTCGATAATCTTCATCTGTACACTGTCAAGTGGATAGAAAGGCCCATCAAAAGGTGCCACCCGGTAACGGCCCGGAAAAAGCTTGTTGTTGCTATACCTGCCATCCTGCTGGAGATTTAGATCCTGTGCCGTTGGGTTATTGCTCCAACTGAGCTCTTCGAGCTTGATCCTCGCGCTTCCCTTTCCCTGCTCCAGCTGGAGGCCAACACCGTTGGCATCTGTCAGTATTCCAGATATTTCTGCATCCGGGACTGCGTAATTGTCCTTCTTGCAAGAAGAGGACATAGCAGCAAAGCCGAATAACAGTGCATATATTAAATTCTTTTTCATTTTAATAGGTTTTGATTGTTAGTTACTCAGATTTGGTTTAAGCCCCTTTGCAACCTCAGAGGCAGGAATAGGCTCATAATAATTCCGTACAGGGAAGGTAAAGACGGAATTGCGCTCATCAAATCGGCAGTCAAAGATGTACTTGCCCAAAACATAATCCGCAGCCTGGTTCACAGCGCCCTTAGCGAACAGGAATGGGTTTAGTCTTCTCCATGTTCTGGTGTTTACCTCTTGATCAAAAGTCCTCCAACGGATCATGTCCCAATAAATCTTGTTTTCAAAGGCAAGTTCTTTTCTGCGTTCTATGCGGATAAGCTGAAGTCCGCGGTTAGGTGCAAGTACGTACCCGCCCGATGTCAGGGGTAGTGCCGCAGCTGATGAAAGTTCTCCAGCACTACCAAGCAGAACTGCTCCTGCTCTGCTCCGGATATCATTGATGCAGTTATAGGCATCTATCTGTAGATCAACTCCAGATACCGTTCCTCCGTTCTGAACCAGTTCCAGCGCAGCCTCGGCCCTGTTCAGCAGGATCTCCGCATAGCGCATCTCTATCCAGGACTGGATTGACATATGCAGTGCAGTCTGACTTACCATCATTGTAGGGTTAAGGTACTTTCTACCCGAAAACCCTGTTACAGTCGCCCATGCCGGGGTAGACAGGATACCATCAAGGCCAGTAGGCAAGATCTTTTCACCGGAAGCCAGAACGATCGGAACCTGTACTGCTGGGCGGTTGTCCGATGACTGTTTGATGTTGGCACTATAGTAAGCAAGGGTAGTATACGCGGTCTTGCTATCATCTGGGAAAAATTTTTGAAGGGGCACCGATGGATCAACACTCTCGATAAAGGTACCTCGGCGGATATCATGGTTCAGTCCTTTGAAGGGCTGTCCGGGAAGCAGAACAGTCCCGCGCAAACGGGGCTCCACATTGTCAAACAGTTCCCTGACATTGTTGTATACTTTATAGGTACCATCAGGATTAAGTGTATTAAGCTGTCCCTTCGCATTTTTGGGAAGGCCGTCGAAAAGCTCGACATAATCTAGGGTCGGACAGAACCTGTCACCATATGTCGAGGTCATATGCTGGGGAGACATCAATGCATCCCAGCTGTGCACAGCTTCAGGAAAGGAATAGCCCTTTACAAAAATATTCTCCGGACTGGCGGCATCAAGGAAAAGATCTGCGTAGTTATCAGCTGTAGAAAGCTTATCGGTTGCAGACCATTTCTTCCTATAGAGGCTATACTGGCCCTCAAGAAGTTTTGCAGCCTGCCAGCTTGCAGCAAAATAGCTATTGGCCATATTGGCCGGGATACCATTGAGCATAACATTATCTACCATATATGGCGTTCCATACCTTGCGATTGAGCCGGCGGTGAGCATTACCCTTGACTTGAAACCAGCAGCAATAAACCTGTTCGCCCTACCCTTATTTTCGCTTGTCGTGTTGAGCCCTGCTATTGCCAGGTCAAGATCTGAAGCTATAAAATCATAGCTCTGCTGTTCACTGCTCCTTGCGACGAGAAGTTTTCCCGGATCAACGCCGATATACTCGGTCTGGGCTTCCTTCAGTATAGGCACCCCACCATATCGTTTAACGATGGCAAAGTAGGTGTAGGCCCTGAGAAAATAAGCCTCGGCCTTCCACCGGGTAACGCTTTCTGCCGAGAGCCCCTGTTTTGGAAGTTCAGCAAGCAGGTAGTTGATATTCCGGATTTCCTTGTACGCCTCTGCAAAGTACCCTCTTGCAGGATTGATGAAGGCTCCGTTGTTCCGGTTTGCATTTTCGCCGGTATTGATCGACAGGGTACTTATTATGTTCCACGTATTGAAGCCATTGGTACCCTGGTTGTCCGCACTATACTTGAAGTCCTCTATCGGCAGGTTACTGTAAAGCGCTGCCATGTAGGCCTTGACCCCATCCTCTGTTCCCAGGGCGATATCATCTTGGATTATATTGGGAGGGGAAAGTTCCAACTTGTTGCAGGAAAATAATACACCGATCGATATCAGTGCTATGATAAAATTGATCTTTTTCATAATTTCTATCGATTCTAAAATTAAAACTTGATGTTAGCGCCGAAATTCACGGTCTTGTTCAATGGGTACATATATCCGTAAAGATTTGAAGGGTGCTCCGGGTCTACTCCTATCGCATTGGTGATGGTAAACAGATTATATGCGTTTGCATAGAAGCGTACCTGCTGCAGGCCCGCCTTTGAGATCAGTTTTTTCGGAAGCGAATAACCAAGCTCTATGCTCTTGACACGCAGATAAGAACCGTTCTGGATACCACGTTCGGAATCAATCTCGTAAACTGTACCGGAATAAGCATTGTATCCAGGTATCCAAACATTGGACGGATCATATGGATCCTTCTTCGCATCCTGTGGATGCCATCTGTCCATAAAGAAATCAAGTGCATTTTCAGATATAGTCTGATACATCTCTCCATATGCAACATAGGACATGCCAGCTCCCTGCAAGAGCACATTCAAATCAAATCCCTTGTAATCAGCACTGATATTCAGACCGAAGGTGAGCAGGGGATTATTCTGTTTGCTATTAAAATCTCCCGTAGGGTTCAAAGTGGTTGCAATGGGATGGCGGTCAAGATCATCGATTGTTCCGTCTCCGTTCCAGTCCTCATAGATATAGTCTCCGGGAAGCGCCGTCCTGGATACATAAACCGGGTACCGGGCGATCTCACTATAGCTCTGATATTGGCCTACATATCCCAGGCCGAACCAGACATCATTGTAGCGGTCAGTTGTGTTGTTCCTCCAGTTAAGGTACGAATTTCCGTCCATCGGACGCTCAACATACCTGCGCTTTGTCCTGGTAACCGAGACATTCCCGCTCAGGCTATAATTAAAGTCCTTACCGATGGAATTTCTATGGGTCAATTGCAGTTCCAGTCCACGGGTCTGATCAGAGTTCAGGTTTTCAAGTCCCGTCACCGCCCCGAAGGTCGCGGGAAAGGAAACCGAACGGTTTGCCGCTATCCCACTGCCATTGCGCTGATAGGCCTCGAAAGTAAGACCAAGCTTGCCTTTCCACATTTCGACATCAAGCCCAAGATTAAGCATTTTTCCCTCATACCATGTAAAATTAGGTGTTGGCAGTACGCGGAAATTGAGCGAATTTGTCCAAGCGTCAAAATAATAACCGTTTGCAAGAGCCTGTGAGTTACCTGTGGCCGGGTAGTCATATCCTGTCAGGTGCTGAAAATTCAGTCCGCTATCATTTCCAACAAGACCATAACTGGCACGCAGCTTAATGTTGTCTATGAAAGAAAGTGCTGCGTTGTCCTTAATAAAACTCTCTTCTGAAACCCTCCATCCCAGTGATCCAGATGGGAAGAAGCCCCATTTGTCAGTTGGTGGAAACCTAGAAGAACCGTCGCGTCTCACTGCAACTTCCAGGAGATACCGTGAGTTATAGGCATAGTTGATCCTTCCGATCATAGCCTTTCTGCTTGTTTCGAAAATATCTGATGGATTATTGAACCCCTGCTGGTTTAAAGAATTACCGGCAAACAGATATGGCAGTTGGATAGATAGTTCGCGCTGTGCCTGAAAAGCATCACCGGTATTGTTCTCTTCCTCATAGGCGGCAAAAAGCTTTAAGTCATGTTTGCCTGCAAAGGTGCGCTCATAATTCAGTGAAAACTGTAGAAGGTTGTTCGGCGTGGTACTATAACTCCGGTTGAGCTGATTGGGTATCTGATATTTCACCCCGGTATAACTGTTGGTCGCTGCATTGTAGTCATAGACCGAAAAGGTCTTCTGATAGGCGGTATTGTCTGTCAGGTTTGCATCGTAACTGAACAGTCCCCTGGCCGAAAGCCCTTTGATGAAAGGCACAGCATAATCCAGGCTGAACGAGCCCTGAAAAATCTTGTTGTTAAACTTTCGGAAACCGGACATCTCCGAATCCGCAATCGCTCCAGGATTAAAGTCGGCCTGGTTTCTGAAAAGATAATTGGGATTGTTGTTCGCATAATAAGGATCATCGGGGTGTGACCTCCAAAGATTCTTAAAAATCTCCCATGAATCCCTGTAGGGACGGTCCTGTTCATCGATGATCCCGCTGATGTTCATTGTTGCCTTAAGTGAGCGTGTTATCTGCGCACTCAGGTTTGATCTAAAGTTATATTTCTTATAGTTGAGGTCATCTGATTTCCATAGGCCGCCCTGCTTGGTATAGCCAAGGTTTAGAAAATAGGATATTTTACCTCCATCGGAGCTGCCACTGGCACTAAGGTTGTGCTGTGACTGTGCAGAGGTATTCCTCATCACCATGCCATACCAGTCAGTGCTCTGCTTGGTCCCATCAAGGAACGGCCTGATCACCTCATCAGAAAATGCTGGGACCGGAGAATTGACGTTATGCATCGAGCGTTCATTGAGAATTGTAAAACGGTCCACTGCATCAAGCGGCTTAGGCAGTCCCGAAGGTTTCTGAAAACCTGCGTATACCGAGTATTCGATTGTAGCCTTTCCAACTGCGCCTTTTTTTGTTGTCACAACGATTACCCCATTTGCAGCCCTTGCGCCATAAATAGCAGCAGAGGCATCTTTAAGAACTGAAATACTTTCGATCTCGTTAGGATCCAGTCTGGCCAGATTTCCCCTGGGTACTCCATCAATGATCACCAGTGGATTATTACCGAAGCCGCGGATATCGAACTGGTTGTTGAAGGTACCCGGTTCAGCTGTCCCCTGTACTACCCGGAGGCCGGGAACCTTACCGGTCAGCATATTCTGAACGTTCTGGTTCTTGGTGGTCACAATGTCCTTATTGGATACCGAAGCTACCGAACCGGTCAGACTGGCCTTCTTCTGTGTTCCATAACCGACCACAACCACTTCTTCCAATGAACTATTGGTCTCCGAAAGACTCATATTAAGTATTCCGTTCTGTGGTACCAGCCCCTCCTTGGGGTCGTAGCCAACAAATGAAAAGGTCAGTATTGCACCAGACGGGACGGCAATGGTGTATTCACCGTTTGTGTTTGTGGAGGTTGCGGTACTACCGCCTTTTACCTTGACAATAGCCCCCACTAGTGGACCTCCGGATCCATCTGACACTTTCCCCTTTACGGTAGTGTTCTGCGCCTGTACATTTATCGAAATGCAACAGGCAAGGAGGAAAAATAGTAGTTTTCTCATAAATTTATAGATTAAATATTGGTTAGATACCAATAGCTAATTTATCAGATACCACTAAAAAAGAATTAATAATTCCTTAATATGGCTGCCTTAAGCAGCTTTTTTTTAGAGAAAATACAGAATTCACTATTTTTTGGTTTAATAGCCTAAAACCATATGTTTTCTTAGACCGAAAAAAACACAATATCTACCTCTATTGGGCTACAGAACACTTTTTCTCTTACATTCAATAACCTCTCAGACATTGTTTTCGCTAAAGCTTCAAAGAAGAAGTTCTGTCATTTATTTGACAGTAATCCAGCTTCATCTGAGCATATTACCGTAGGAAAACTGAATAAACTCGGATTTTTCGAAGATCCTGTATCTGGAAGGAAGCGATGCTCCCCCGGCCC
This sequence comes from Pedobacter sp. R-06, assembly GCF_049913135.1. Classification (NCBI taxonomy): domain Bacteria; kingdom Pseudomonadati; phylum Bacteroidota; class Sphingobacteriia; order Sphingobacteriales; family Sphingobacteriaceae; genus Pedobacter; species Pedobacter sp. R-06. The sequence continues at coordinate 3,231,537 of NZ_CP183977.1, forward strand.
AGCATACCGCAGAACAGGAATTGCCATGAACATAAAGATTGGCAAATAAGTTTCAGTTCCGAAAAAGGAACCTTAGATGCAGCAAAAAGCTATGCGGGATGATAATAGGCGATAACAAAAGATAATTACAATTAAAAAAAGAGACAGCCTTATCCAAGGACCATCTCTGCTACTAACCAAAAACTGACACTATGAACTGTCAGTATCTTTTTATATATTAACATATCAATGCTTCATCACCAGTCCCTGCAATACAAAGCCGATCAAACTGGTGTGCAAAAGATAGTCTACTTCGAAGTGTTTCAGCACCGACACTGGTCCTTGGGGATATTTTGCCTCTGATGGATCCTGTACAATGCACTTGCCCCCGCTTGACAACAGGGAATTAATTGCCGTGGCACTGACTGGATCCTCACAGGAAAGTATTACTGCTACCACTCCTTTACCGAATAACCGCGCGGTCTGAAGCAAAATCCGATCGGAACGGGATGTATCATCTTCAGCGGTCTGTGAGAACAGGTTAGCTTCCTTGTCAATGCCTAAGAGACCGAGCGACATATAAATCTTCCCGTTCTCCAGGGGCTGTGGCCCGGTGTCTTCCGATACCCACTGAATCTCAGGGTACCCAAAAAAAAGACTGGATTCCCCTTTGATATCCCCCATATCATTGTCGATAAGGACAATAACAGGTGCCTGTATCCCTTTTCGCAGACCAGAGAGCAACTCTCTGAATGCCGATGCCGATCCTTTTCCGCCCAGTATGACAACAACCCTATCGACACCGCCTGGTACCTTGCCCGCTTTATTTTCTCGAATCACCGCTGTTGTACCTACCATCCCTTTTTCTTTGGTATCTAATTTTAATGGATATTATTTTCTCTTTTGGGCATTTTCACCTGCAGGGGTTTTATACCCTTTAACATCATTGAGGCCTCTCCGGTCAGCCACAGATAATGGTCCGACGGAACACCGTCCATATCGATGAACTTCACATCGCCCTTTTGAACAGGTGGAACATCCGTCCCCTTGAAGATAGCTGTAGCCTCGTTGACCTCATCAAACATCGCAACATATAGCATTTCGGCTCCCGATCTGATCGCCGTGGATATCTGTTGCCAGTAAAAGCGGCCTCCCTGCCTTGGTATTGAACCTGTTGGCTTTACATCATCCGGAAATTCATAGGTACTCAGGTTGTGCCAGCTGAATCCCGGTGTTATACAGGGAACATACTTCACTCCATTGTCCCTTGACCATTTCATATCGGCAATCAGAAGATCCCTGTAACGGTCCATATCGTTATGCAATAATGGTGTGAAACGCTGTACTGTCCAGGGAAGGATGATATCTGCTGAACGGATGATCTCGTGCAGGTATGGATCGCTGATCGCATCGCCCTCCAATGTGCGCCAATAGGCCGGCACCCCCAGCATTACCGCGCAACCACCATATACAGGATCGTTCTTGAGAAAATCGATCAGCCTTTTTAGACCTATGTCCCTTATATTGTATGGTCTGTCTGGAAATCCCACACCCCAGATGGCGACCACGGGTTTTCCATTCTCATTCAGATAGGTATTGACCCCTTTCTGATTTGTGACCTTAAGCTGGTCTACGAGAAACTTCCAGTCCTCAATGATCATAGAGCAGTCCTCTCCGCTAGCCTTCAGTCCTGAGAGATCATACATCACCGCTATCGCACGTCTGTTCTCGGAGGCCGCAGCAAGCGCATTCCGCAGCACTGGAGCGGTAGCTTCTCTTGAGGCAGGGGTTCTTGCATAGTCAATAAAACGCTGCATAAATACGCCATCCACCCCATAGGATTTCATCCAGCTGAAATGCAGGTCAACGGTACTTCTGTCGTATGAGCTGAAAAGTCTCGCTTTTTTTCCATCCGGCATCAGGAATGGAGTTTCGTAGGTTTTAGGGTATTCACTGACATCAGGCCACATATCTATACCTACTTTTTTTTCATTGGCAAAGTAATGGCTGAAGCCTTGATGGGCACTATCTCCCTCGGCCCTGAACCACCCCTGGTAGCCCGCCATCACGAGTCCCTTGTAGCTGGGAAAAATTGTATTAGTAGAATGTTTTCTCTGAGCGGAGACGTAAGTCAGGCCCAGTATGCATACCGCTTGGAACAGCACAAATCTTTTAAGCATCTTCTGGTTAGAATTAGGATTATAAATATTCAAATTTATCGCAGTCGCTTAATTATTCCTTAATTGTGCCTTAATTTCCTCTCTAGGGTTATGTTTTTTCTCTAAAAACAGAAAAGTCGTGGTCACCCAGAAGGAAACGCTTAACAAAAAGCAAACCTTTAACTGAAAAAACCTCAATTAACACCTTAAAACAACGTATTAAATCGGTTTATTTTCGAAAAAAAAGTCGTATACCGAAATATTTTCAGAAAAGCAAAAAACATTTGCTGGATTTTCTTCTAAGTATGACCTTTAGCGCAAGTTTATTGTAGGACAAAGATTAATAGAATGCCTCAAGTTATTTGATGGAAAAACCGGTGTACCTATTTAAGCCAAAATACATCACCTAAATCCTTCTAAAAAAGAACTCCCTTCTATCTGCCCCTGGTGACAGATAAAGTTGGAGTTTCAACCGGAACATAGTATACGCTGAAAATTCCATACACAGTTGGAACCGTTCCCCGAAATGGATACCGATGAAAGATAAAACAACTTTAAAAACACATATATGAAAAGATTATGCTTGACGGCCGCTATTGCGGCCATCAGTTTTTCGGTAACATCTGCACAGAACCGGCCTGGAAAGACAGTGCCCCGCGGAACTGCCCAACCACCTGCTGTTGCAGCCCCCACCGTGGGAGCAAATGCAGTGAACAGGCCACCAGCTTCCGGCCCCAAACCCTACAATCAGGTGATCACAGAAAAAGCGAAGACAGACAACGGTTTTTTTAAGGTCCACAATGTGGATGACAGGTACTACTTTGAGATACCGGACTCTCTGCTGGGAAGGGATATCCTTGTTGTGAACCGGATAAGCAAAGCCGCGGCTGGCGTAAGGGCGGGGATGAGCGGCTACGCTGGGGATGAGATCGGTGATAATGTGATCAGGTTCGAGAAAGGTCCATCGAACAGGATATTCTTAAAAAATATCTCCTTCGGTGAACGCGCCTCTGACACGACAGGGATGTACAGATCGGTTTTGAATTCTTCTCTTCAGCCGATATTGGCCTCATTCGACATAAAGGCCTACCATACGGATTCCATTACCAAGAGCAGCGCAAGTGTGATCGATATGCAGGATTACCTTAACGGAGATAATGATGTATTCTTTTTCGATGCACAGACCAAAAGATCATTTTCTCTTGGTGCAGCTGTGCCCGACCGTTCCTACATATCCAATATAAGGGCTTTTCCGGCTAACATTGAGGTGAGGACCGTAAAGACATACATGAAGATGCCTGCCCCTGTCCCAGGTGCGGTTTCTGGAGGGCCGGTAACCTTCGAACTCAACAGCTCAATTGTACTGCTTCCCCGCAATCCGATGAAGCCCCGTTTCTACGATCCACGCGTTGGTTACTTTGCCACAGGTTATGTCGATTTCGATGCCAACCCACAAGGGGTCAAAAGAATCTCCATGATCACCCGATGGAAGCTTGAACCAAAACCTCAGGATGTTGAGCGTTATCTCAAAGGAGAGTTGGTAGAGCCGGCCAAACAGATTGTTTTTTATATTGATCCGGCCACACCAAAAAAATGGATTCCATATCTTATACAGGGTGTTAACGACTGGCAGGCTGCATTCGAAAAAGCAGGCTTCAAAAACGCAATCATAGCCAAAGAGGCTCCAAAAGACCCAAACTGGAGCATTGATGACGCAACCCATAATGCCATCGTGTACAAACCATCCGATATTCCCAATGCCTCTGGGCCGCACGTCCACGATCCCAGGAGTGGAGAGATCATTGAAACCCATGTCAATTGGTACCACAATGTGATGAGCCTTGTGCGCAATTGGTATATGATCCAGGCTGCAGCAATTGACCCGAAAGCAAGGAAAATGACATTTGATGACAAGCTGATGGGTGAACTGATCCGCTTCGTCTCTTCGCATGAGATCGGACATACCCTGGGTCTGAGGCACAATTTTGGTTCCTCCTCTACCGTACCTGTTGAAAACCTGAGAAACAAACAATGGGTAGAAGCGAACGGGCACACACCATCTATTATGGATTATGCACGTTTCAACTACGTTGCCCAGCCAGAAGACAACATTTCAGAAAAAGGCATTTTCCCAAGGATAAACGACTACGATAAATGGGCGATTGAATGGGGATATAAATGGATGCCCGAGTATAAGACTGCTGAGGCAGAATCACCATTCCTGAACCGCTGGATCATCGACCGGACCTCAGCAAACAAACGGTTATGGTTCGGTACCGAAACGGACCCGAACGATCCACGGTCGCAAAGTGAAGATCTCGGTGACAATGCTATGCTTGCCGGCACCTATGGAATAAAAAACCTAAAACGCATAATTCCCAATATCCTGACCTGGACCAGAACACCTGGAAGCGATTACGATGATGCAAGGATGATCTATAACGAGGTTACTACACAGTTTGGACGTTACATCGGGCATGTGCTCAAAAATGTGGGCGGAATATACTCGACACCAAAGACTGTTGAGGAACAGGGGCCACAGTTCGTCATTACCCCATATTCACGCCAAAAGGATGCTGTATCTTTTCTGAGCCGTGAACTGTTCAAAACACCGAAATGGCTCATCAGCAGCGAGCTTATCGGAAAGGCAGGTATCGATCCATTGAATACGATAAAAAGCCTGCAGGCTATTGCTCTGGGCAGGCTGCTCAATGCCTCAACCTTTTTAAAACTACTCAGTGCCGAGGCAACCAATGGAGCAAAAACGTACAGGGCGACTGAACTGATTGCTGACCTTAATGCCTCCATCTGGACTGAGCTACCTTCCCATGCCCCAATAGATATCTACCGCAGGAATCTGCAAAAATCTTTTGTAGAAAGTATGTCGCAGCTGATGAAGGGTGCTTTGCCGTTACAGTTCCCGGTACCGGGACAACTGACGGTAAGGCAGATGGATCCTATTGGTTCAGATATTCCCAGTATTGCACGTGGATACCTTACACAACTGAGAGCGGATATCAAGAAAGCAACCCCATCAACTACAGGGATTACCAGATACCATCTTCAGGATATGTCCTACAGAATAGGTAAGATCTTAGAAGGGGAACAGAACAAGTAATTTAGTGAGAAACCAAGACAGCCGCATGAAACTGCGGCTGTTTTTTTATGGGCATCCGACAATCTTCATTGAATCTCCAGCAAACGGCACAAGAGAATCCATACCCTTATCATTTTTAACGAAAAAGATCACCAAAAGAAAAAAGAAGCATCAGAAAATAACATCTAGACCTTCAAATATAGGCCTTATGCATTAGAGTTAATCATCGCGGGGTATCCTTGTATGTTAAAAGTATACGGGAACAGCCATCTTATGGTTCTATTTTTCGCATTGCCACCGCTTAGCTCTTCTGAACCTTCTTATCGACATTATCGGAAGCTTGCCTCCCAACCCCCAGCTTCACTGTTTACCGCTCCAGCCAAAAAGCTTAAAAAACCGCTTACCACATCTATCGAAAATGTCCTATGCCAAGAAAGGAATATCTCATGCCGCTGGCAAAAAAGGGCACCATTACGCCCTGCATAGAGTGTGGAGAATACTTGGCAATAGTTTCTGTGGTAAAGCATTTATTTTACGTTTTTGGTTCACTCGACTTACGAAAGTTCAGTTTGCAGGGAACATTCAATGTTGAAAAGGTGCCCAGTTCAGTTCTATGGTCAAGTTTCGCCAAAAGAATTTTCATAATATTATGTGCGATCTTTTCCAAAGGCTGTTCGATCGCAGTAACAGATGGAGATATAAGTTCCAATAGTTCGAAATCATCAAAGGATATAACTGCGACGTCATCACTCAATCCTCCATCTGCTTCCCTAAGTGCCCTAAGCCCTTCCATGGTGATATAATTTGCACCGAATATAACAGAATCAACCTGCCCCAGCTTTAAAAATTTTCGGATCTCAGCTACTGCACTCCCCGGTCTTTCGTATTCGATTTCCAGGATGGATTCCTCTCCCCCATGGTTCAGGATAGCATTGCGATAGCCATCCAACCTATCAAGCATCTGTTGCTGCTGCGTTTTTGCCGTAACAAAAGCACATTTCCTATATCCATTCTCCATCAGATGTTTGGTAGCAGTGAAGGTAGTTGCAAAATTATCGACCAGAACATAGTCTGCAGAAATCTCCGGAATATAACGGTCGAAAAGTACAACAGGAACCTCCGTAGCAATGATTTTTTTGATTTCTTCCTCCATACCATCAGGGACGGCCATAATGTATCCATCCACCTTATGTTGGGTAAACAGATCAATAAGTTCTGCAAATTTGTCCTTGTCCTTACCGATACTGCTGAAAAGGATCTTATACCCCTTCGATCTTGCTTTTTCCTCAAGAAAACTTGCTATACCCGAAAAAAATGGAGCAGATATATTCTCTACTAAAAACCCGATTGTGTTGGATTTTCCCGTTCTGAGGCTTTTTGCAAAGGAATTGGGCCGGAAGCCTACTTCCGCAACCAGATCGAGAACCTTCTTGGTCACTTCTTTGCTTATGCTCTTTTCAGTAGCCTTCCCGTTAATGACAAAGGAAACAGTGGTTATGGAGATGTTCAGCCTTTGTGCTATATCTTTTATCGATATCTTTTTGAGCATTGGATTTCTGTTATTTTCACTTTTTATGAATTAGGCCATCCCAAATAAGTTGATATAGATCCTACAAATAGATTCCAAAAAGGCTTATTGGTTAGCTTAAAGCCAAACATATCCAGATTGGTTAAAAACTCCTTAAAAAAAGCTTAAAAAGCTATTTTTTGGATAAATTATTACTTTAAATGACAGGAAAAGTGCCGAACACTCTATTAATCTCCGGTTCAACCTGCATAATCTTGGATCAGGTATGCTAAATTTGTATCTTAGGGAAACCTGTTTATCCATTATCATTTTATGAGGTATCGGCAAATACTTCCATCTGCCAGCCTTAGAGATTTCATAAGGTACTATTGGATACTCGAACACGACTGTACCGGGTACTCCCCTAACGTATTTAAGATATTTTCGGACGGTTGTCCGGGGCTGATTTTTCAGATCACCGGCAATCCATCGGTGGATAAAAAAAACGATAAGCTACCGGACCTGTTTATCTATGGCCAGACTACAAAGCATAGCCAGCACACTTCTTGGGGAAAATTCCGGACAATCGGTATCTACTTTTATCCAAATGGCCTTCAATCAATTTTCGGGATCGATGCTAACGATCTGACAGATACCTCAATAGACTTATGTTTGCTCGATCAGGGAGCTGACATGCTGGTTGACAGGTTATTTCACGCAGACTCGGATTACAACAGGATAGAGATTTTATCCTCATATCTTTTCGAAAAAATCCTCACGAGAAAGGTAAAAAGACGCTTTCAGTTTCTGGACCCTATACTGGCTATCCAAAGAAACAGCATGAGAAAAACAATAAAAGAGATACAAGATGAGCTCCATATTTCCGAAAGGAGCCTGGAGCGGTTATTTAACCAGTCAATCGGGATTCCACCCAAACTGTTCTTAAGGATAATGCGCTTTCAGTCGGCCCTGACCGAGCTCCGTGGCGAGCAATCGAGAAGTTTATCAGAAATAGCCTTAATGCATAACTATTCTGACCATTCACACTTCATCAGGGAGTTCAAAGAGTTCTCAGGGCTACAGCCAAAACAGTTCAACACCCGGACCAAGGAGATAGTTGAAAATTTCCCTTTACTACGGGACTGATATTGTCGTTTTTATTCTATTATAAAGATAGGGGCAACTGTATTTTTGCTTAAAAAAATTATGATAGCAATAACAGGAGCCAACGGAAACCTCGGGCGGGCCACCATCGATTTCCTTCTACAAAAAGTAAAGGCGAACAACATTACAGCAATTGTCAGAAACCCTCAACGGGCCTCAAGTCTGGAAGAGCTGGGGGTAAACATAAGGATAGCAGATTATAATGACAGCTATGCACTTGAAAACGCCTTTAAGGGCGTTGATCACCTTGTCCAGATTTCGACGACAAGTATCGGTCAAAAAGGTATAGACCAGGAGAACAGTACCGTCACTTCGGCAATTAAGGCCGGGGTAAGCCATATTATCTATACAAGCAGTGTTAAACCCAGTTCAAAGGCACATTTTATTGCAGCAAGACAATCCATTGAAACCGAAAACACCATAATGAGCTCACAGCTCTCTTACACTTTTTTCAGGAACAGCCTGTACATGGAGGCTTTACCGGCCCTATTGGGCAGCATGGTTGACGAAGGGGTAATCAATTATCCGGCAGGAAAGGGAAAAATTAGTTTTGTTTCGAGGATGGACATAGCAGAAGCCATCGGTAAGGTAGCTCTATCTCCCGAAAACCATAAAAACGCCATTTATGAAATTACGGGCAGCCATGCCTATACATTTTCTGAGCTGGCAGAGGTGATAAACTCCGTAAAGAAAAATGGCACAGCCTTCTGTGACATCCCACTCAATGACTATAGGGAAGAATTGGAGCAATACCAGGTACCCGCAGAAGTCATTGATCTTTTGGTCAGCATGGCAAAAGGGATCAGTAGCAACGAATTTTCATTTGTCGATGAGAAACTAAAAACTTTGCTTGACAGGGATCCTGTAACTTTGAATACATATTTACGCAAAACACTTTAGGATGTTGTTTAAACAGGGACACCCTGAAGGCATTAAAGCGGGAACAGTTACATTGGCATTCAGAAAATGGAAGAAACTGTCCATTTAGCGGGGCAGCGTGATAAAAACCAGCGTCGGCGTGATAGAAGTGGTTGATATTTCTGAAACGGCACTTTCTGCAATCACAGGTAAAGATGCTGAAAATGCGGGGTTCCCTGATTTAAAAACCTTAGCAGATATACTTCAGGAGGCTGCTATTGGCACTATCTACAAAATCCGTGTCAGGTACAGGTCGGAAGACCCACGTTTGGCGCTGAGGGTGAAAACCGTATTAAATGAATATGAGCTTGTATTCTTAAAACGCAAGATCAACCGGCTTGATCAGTTCAGCAAGCAGGGATATTGGACGAAGACTGTATTATTGGCCATCAAGCAGCAGCATCCCAGATTAAGGGCAGCGGACCTCGCATCTATAACCGGCAAAGAAAAGGAATGGCTGAAAATTAATATCAGACAACTTAAAAACCTTGGGCTGACCATAAGCCACGAGCCTGGATACACACTCTCCGCCAAAATGGTTTCAAAAACCAACAAAAGCCTGAAAATCGTATGATAGCAGGCTTTTTTCGTTTCAAAATAGCCTCTTCTTCCTTATTCACATATCGAGCCCGGTTACCAATTAATCCCCAGGTTGATCTCAAAACTTCCTGCGGTATATCCGCTTAATGCCCCGGTCTGTGTGGTATAGGCTGTATTGATTATGTATTTCTTTTTATAATGCAGCCCAACACCGAAACTTGCAGCCTTACTGGTATGGTACATGGCCGTAAAGAGTACCTGTTGGTTGGCGATGCCCAACTGTCCACCGACATCAACAATATCCGCTATCTCGGTAAAGGAACGGTAGGCTACCTTCGGCTGGATCAGGTTTTCACCTAGATGTATCTTATAGCCCGCCGAGGCGTAGACAACCGGCGTATTGACAAGTTTAAAATTATCCTTCTTGAAATAGTTTTTCAGGTTTACCAGTGCAAAATCGATGTTGAAACGTTCGGTTGTCACTCCTGTACCAAAATCCCCGTCAAAATAGGTTTTGTGATCGGTATTGTATGCACCTATCTGGTTATCGTTCGGATTGCCGATCAGGTCCTGCATGTCTATCCGCTGGTTCATAAAACCTGCCGACAGGCCAAAGTGCAGTCTGGCGGAAGGGCTCAGCGGAAGGTGATAGGCATAACTTGCAAGGATACGCGTCTGCCTCTGCAGGCCGGCCTTATCCAGGTTCAGGTTCAGCCCTACGCCTACCCTTTCCCATCCATAGGTGGCGCTAAGGTTCTGAACCAGCGGCGCACCGGGGATATTGTTCCACTGGGAACGGAAGGCAAGGTCTACTTCGGCCCCTTCTTTATAGCCGGCCATTGCCGGGTTGGCAAGGTAAGTATTGTTGAAATACTGGTTTAACAACGGGCTGGTCTGGGCCTTTACATTCGAAAACCCGATCAGAGCAGCCAGTATCAATATTTTTGTTTTCATGCTTTTCATTTTTCTTAACGGTTTCTGATAATCGTGATAAATCCCTTCTGAACAAGTTTGCCAGGGCCATAGGTAATGATATAGTAGTAGGTACCTTCAGCAAGATCGCTTCCTCCGGCCGTACCGTTCCAGCTGTTGTCATATCCTTTTTTATTGTACATTTCCCTGCCTCCACGGTCAAATATCCTCACCTCGTTGCTGGGGTACATATCAATGTTCTGTACGGTCCAGGTATCATTCACCCCGTCACCGTTAGGTGTCAGGATATTCGTAGCCACAAGTTTATAATCTTCGGCCACTGTAATGGTGATCGCCCCTGTGCTGTTGCATCCACTGGCATTGGTTACGCGGACAGTATAAGTAGTGGTCTGTGACGGACGGACGGTTAACGTTGCCGTGTTCTGCCCGCTTATAATTCCACTGGCTGTTGACCAGCTATAACCGGTTCCACCGCTGGCGGTCAATACTGTGGTTTCACCCTTACTGATCTCCGTACCTTTGCTGCTTACAATGTTTACCGAAGGAAGTGCATTGATGGTCAGTGTACCGTTCACATAAACAAAACTGTAATTACCCGATGCACCATTTGCTGGAACAAGAACATAAGTGCCTGCAACATTTCTGTTGGCAGTAGTGCTTACTGTTGGTTTAGTGCTTAATACATTTTCAGTATCTCCCAATTTAAAGCCGCTATAGCTCACACCAAATGTTGGAAAACCATCTGACTGGCACATTGATGCATTGTTTGCCGAAACAGTAAGAACTGCTTTGTTTACCGTCAGGTCAGCTCCTATGTAAGTCAGTGTATAATTGCCGTTTAATGCCAGGCTTCCCTGATTGATGGCGTAGGTAGCCACATTTTCACCGGCAGCCCTGCTTAAGGATCCAGTAAAGCTATCGCCTGTCAACAATGCCGGAGCGAAAGTATAAGTTAAAGCAGGATCGGCATCACCATAAGTTTTGTTTTTCGCAGCCGCTGTTACCGTAACTGTTTTCTTGCCAATGGTCAGGTTGGCTCCCACATAGGTTAAGGTATAGTTGCCGTTCAATGCAAGTGTTCCCTGATTAATGGCATAAGTACCCACGTTTTCACCAGGCAACCTGGTCAATGATCCTGTAAAAGTATCAGTACCTGATAATGCACGAGCAAACGTATAGGTCAATGCCGGATCGGCATCACCATAGGTTTTGTTTTTCGCTATAGCGGTTACCGTAACTGTTTTCTTGCCGATCGTTAGATCAGCTCCGATATAGGTTAAAGTATAGTTGCCGTTCAATGCAAGTGTTCCCTGATTAATGGCATAAGTGCCAACATTTTCACCAGCTGCCCTGATTAATGATCCTGTAAAAGTATCAGTACCTGATAATGCAGGAGCAAACGTATAGGTCAATGCCGGATCGGCATCACCATAGGTTTTGTTTTTCGCTATAGCGGTTACCGTAACTGTTTTCTTGCCGATCGTTAGATCAGCTCCGATATAGGTTAAAGTATAGTTGCCGTTCAATGCAAGTGTACCCTGGGTAATGGCATAGGTACCCACGTTTTCACCAACTGCCCTGGTTAATGATCCTGTAAAAGTATCAGTACCTGATAATGCAGGAGCAAACGTATAGGTCAATGCCGGATCGGCATCGCCATAAGCTTTGTTTTTCGCTACCGCGGTTACCGTAACTGTTTTCTTGCCGATCGTTAGATCAGCTCCGATATAGGTTAAAGTATAATTGCCGTTCAATGCAAGTGTACCCTGATTAATGGCATAAGTGCCAACGTTTTCACCAGCTGTCCTGATTAATGATCCTGTAAAAGTATCAGTACCTGATAATGCAGGAGCAAACGTATAGGTCAATGCCGGATCGGCATCGCCATAGGTTTTGTTTTTCGCTGCTGCTGTCACCGTGACTGTTTTCTTGCCGATGGTCAGATCAGCACCAACATAAGTTAAGGTATAATTAGCATTCAAGGCTAGTGTACCCTGGTTAATGGCATAAGTACCAATATTCTCACCAACTGTTCTGGTCAGGCTTCCGCTAAAGCTATCGCCTGTCTGCAATGCAGGAGCGAAAGTGTAGGTTAAAGCAGGATCGGCATCACCATAGGTTTTGTTTTTCGCTGCCGCTGTTACCGTGACTGTTTTCTTGCCGATGGTCAGATCAGCACCAACATAAGTTAAGGTATAATTAGCGTTCAAGGCTAGTGTACCCTGGTTAATCGTATAAGTACCTACGTTTTCACCAACTGTTCTGGTCAGGCTTCCGCTAAAGCTATCACCTGTTTGCAATGCAGGAACGAAAGTATAGGTTAAAGCAGGATCTGCATCACCATAGGTTTTGTTTTTCGCTGCCGCTGTTACCGTGACTGTTTTCTTGCCGATGGTCAGGTTAGCACCAACGTAAGTTATGATATATTTCCCGTCAAGGGCAAGTGTGCCCTGGCCGATTGCATAGGTACCGATATTCTCACCGACTGCCCTGCTTAAAGAGCCGCTGAAGCTGTCGCCAGCCTGTAGCGCCGGAGCGAAAGTATAAGTTAAAGTAGGATCGGCATCACCATAGGTTTTGCTTTTCGCTATAGCGGTTACCGTTATTACGGTTTTCGCTTCAATGGTCAGATCAGCTCCGATATAGGTTAAAGTATAGTTGCCGTTCAATGCAAGTGTACCCTGGGTAATGGCATAGGTACCCACGTTTTCACCAACTGCCCTGGTTAATGATCCTGTAAAAGTATCAGTACCTGATAATGCAGGAGCAAACGTATAGGTCAATGCCGGATCGGCATCGCCATAAGCTTTGTTTTTCGCTACCGCGGTTACCGTAACTGTTTTCTTGCCGATCGTTAGATCAGCTCCGATATAGGTTAAAGTATAATTGCCGTTCAATGCAAGTGTACCCTGATTAATGGCATAAGTGCCAACGTTTTCACCGGCTGTCCTGATTAATGATCCTGTAAAAGTATCAGTACCTGATAATGCAGGAGCAAACGTATAGGTCAATGCCGGATCGGCATCGCCATAGGTTTTGTTTTTCGCTGCTGCTGTCACCGTGACTGTTTTCTTGCCGATGGTCAGATCAGCACCAACATAAGTTAAGGTATAATTAGCATTCAAGGCTAGTGTACCCTGGTTAATGGCATAAGTACCAATATTCTCACCAACTGTTCTGGTCAGGCTTCCGCTAAAGCTATCGCCTGTCTGCAATGCAGGAGCGAAAGTGTAGGTTAAAGCAGGATCGGCATCACCATAGGTTTTGTTTTTCGCTGCCGCTGTTACCGTGACTGTTTTCTTGCCGATGGTCAGATCAGCACCAACATAAGTTAAGGTATAATTAGCGTTCAAGGCTAGTGTACCCTGGTTAATCGTATAAGTACCTACGTTTTCACCAACTGTTCTGGTCAGGCTTCCGCTAAAGCTATCACCTGTTTGCAATGCAGGAACGAAAGTATAGGTTAAAGCAGGATCTGCATCACCATAGGTTTTGTTTTTCGCTGCCGCTGTTACCGTGACTGTTTTCTTGCCGATGGTCAGGTTAGCACCAACGTAAGTTATGATATATTTCCCGTCAAGGGCAAGTGTGCCCTGGCCGATTGCATAGGTACCGATATTCTCACCGACTGCCCTGCTTAAAGAGCCGCTGAAGCTGTCGCCAGCCTGTAGCGCCGGAGCGAAAGTATAAGTTAAAGTAGGATCGGCATCACCATAGGTTTTGCTTTTCGCTATAGCGGTTACCGTAACTGTTTTCTTGCCGATCGTTAGATCAGCTCCGATATAGGTTAAAGTATAGTTGCCGTTCAATGCAAGTGTACCCTGGTTTATGGCATAGGTACTCACGTTTTCACCGGCTGCCCTGGTTAATGATCCTGTAAAAGTATCAGTACCTGCTAACGCCGGGGCAAAAGTATAGGTCAGTGCCGGATCGACATCGCCATAAGCTTTGTTTTTCGCTACCGCGGTTACCGTAACTGTTTTCTTGCCGATCGTTAGATCAGCTCCGATATAGGTTAAAGTATAGTTGCCGTTCAATGCAAGTGTTCCCTGATTAATGGCATAAGTGCCAACGTTTTCACCAGGCAATCTGCTTAAGGATCCCGTAAAGCTATCACCTGTCTGCAATGCAGGAGCGAAAGTATAGGTCAATGTCGGATCGGCATCACCATAGGCTTTGCTCTTCGCTACAGCGGTCACCGTTACCGTTTTCTTGCCAATGGTAAGATCTGCACCAACATAAGTCAAGGTATAATTGCCGTTAAGTGCCAATGTACCCTGTGCAATCGCATAGGTGCCAAGATTTTCACCAACCGTCCTGGTCATGCTTCCACTGAAGCTGTCGCCTATTATTAATACAGGACTAAAAGTATAGGTAAGCGCCGGATCGGCATCGCCATAACCTTTATTCTGTGCCACCGCTGTAACTATGATGCTTTTTTTGCCGATTACCAAATCTGCACCTGTATAGCTAAGTGTATAATTTGTGCTTAAGGCTAATGTACCCTGTCCAATAGCATAATTCCCAACGTTCTCTCCTACTGCGCGGCTTAAACTGCCCGTAAACGAATCGCCCCTAACCAGGGCCGGAGCAAAGGCATAGGTCAATACAGGATCGGCATCGCCATACGTTTTAGCTTTCGCAGCAGCCGTAACTGTAACCGTTTTCTTACCGATTACTAAATCTGCAATATTAAACGTTAAGGTATAGTTTGTGCTTAAGGCTAAAGTACCCTGCCCAATAGCATAACTGCCAATGCTCTCGCCCACAGCACGGCTAATATCTCCACTAAACGAATCACCAGTAGCCAATGCCGGAGCAAAGGTATAGGTCAATGTAGGATCGGGATCGCCATACGTCTTAGCTTTTGCAGCGGCTGTAACCGTAACCGTTTTCTTATCGATTACTAGGTTGACGCCTGTATAAGTCAGGGTATAGTTTGAGCTTAAAGATAACGTACCCTGTCTAATAGCATAACTGCCAATGTTCTCTCCAACGGCACGGGTTAAATTACCTGTAAACACATCGCCTGTAGCCAATGCCGGGGCAAAAGTATAGGTCAATGTAGGATCGGCATCACCATAGGTCTTATTTTTTACCTCAGCGGTAACCGTAATCGTTTTCTTATCGATCACTAAGTTGGCACCTGTATAAGTTAAGGTATAGTTAGGGCTCAGTGCCAAATTGTTCTGCCCAATAGCGTAATTTCCGATGCTCTCTCCTACGGCACGGGTTAAACTACCCGTAAACACATCGCCTGTAGCCAATGCCGGAGCAAAAGTATAGGTCAATACAGGATCCACATCGCCATACGTCTTGGTTTTCGCCTCAGCGGTAACCGTAATCGTTTTTTTTCCGATCACTAAGTCAGCACCCGTATAAGTTAAGGTATAGTTAGGGCTCAGTGCCAAATTGTTCTGTCCAATAGCGTAATTTCCGATGCTCTCTCCTATGGCACGGGTTAAACTACCCGTAAACACATCGCCTGTAGCCAATGCCGGAGCAAAAGTATAGGTCAATACAGGATCCATATCGCCATAAGTCTTGGTTTTCGCCTCAGCGGTAACCGTAATCGTTTTTTTGCCGATCACTAAGTCAGCACCCGTATAGGTTAAGGCATAGTTAGAGCTCAGCGCCAAATTGTTCTGGCCTATGGCATAACTGCCAACGCTTTCTCCTACCGCACGGCTAATATTACCGGTAAACGAGTCACCAGTAGCCAATACCGGAGCAAAGGTATAGGTCAATGTAGGATCGGCATCACCGTACTCTTTAGCTTTAGCAACTGTAGTAACTGCAATGGTACGTTTACCAATTACCAAATCTGCGCCCGCATAGCTAAGTGTATAATTTGATTTCAAAGCTAATGTACCTTGTCCAACAGCATAATTCCCAACGTTCTCTCCTACGGCACGGGTTAAACTACCCGTAAACACATCGCCTGTAGCCAATGCCGGAGCAAAGGTATAGGTCAATGTAGGATCAGCATCGCCATACGTCTTAGCTTTTGCAGCAGCCGTAACCGTAATGGTTTGGTTGCCAATTACAAGATCTGCACCTGTATAAGTCAGGGTATAGTTTGAGCTTAAAGATAACGTACCCTGTCCAATAGCATAACTGCCAACGTTCTCTCCCATGGCACGGGTTAAACTACCCGTAAACACATCGCCCGTAGCCAATGCCGGAGCAAAAGTATAGGTCAATGTAGGATCGGCATCGCCATAGGTCTTATTTTTTACCTCAGCGGTAACCGTAATCGTTTTCTTATCGATCACTAAGTTGGCACCTGTATAGGTTAATGTATAATTTGGGCTTAATGCAAGATTGTTCTGACCAATAGCGTAGCTACCAATGCTCTCGCCAACAGCACGGCTAATATCTCCACTAAACGAATCACCAGTAACCAACGCCGGAGCAAAAGTATAGGTCAATACAGGATCCACATCGCCATACGATTTGGCTTTAACCGCGGCCGTAACTGCCACGGTTAATTTATTGACAATAAGATTCTGTTCAACAGGAATTGCTGCACTGTAGCTAGAATTTCCGGCCTGACTTGCCGTTATTTTCGCAGTACCTACGCCAACAATTGTTACTACATTTCCACTAATGGTAGCAACTGCTGTATTGTTAGAGCCATAGCTAATTGTTAATCCAGAGCTTGCTGTTTCGGGCAAGGTAAAAGTAGCGTCGCCATACGTTTTCGCCGAAGGTGCATTAAACGTAATAGTTTGAGCGGCGGCTAAACGTGTTAACGTTGTTGTATATGTTTTTGTTATAGTTCCATCTTGTGCGGTAACAACTGTTGTAAGCGTATTGCTTCCTACAGCTAAAGCAATTGCTCCGGATTCGTTTCCACTAACAACGGTTACTCCATTAACGGTGATAGTCGCATTAGCGTCTTCGCGAATTGGAGTTACAGTAACAGACGTCACACTGTTAGCAACCGAAGCGGTATAACTTAGCGTTGCAGGCGCAAAAGTTGGCGAAAGTGTTCCATCACTTAATACCAGTGCCGATAAGTTGGCATTGGTAGAGATAGCAACCGCAAAATTTGCTGGATCACTGGCAGATAACGTGGTAAATGATGTACCCGTAAATGAATTCTCAATATACTTAGTCGTTGCATTTATCGTTGAACCCGAGCTAACGATATAACTACTTGCAATACTAGTTGGCTTATGAACCAACTGCAGTAAGTTTTCGGTGTTACCATTTAATTCGCCTATCAAATAGTAAAGTCTAAACGTTCCCGAATAAACAAGTGGTGCACTAAAGGTATATGTTCTATTTATTCCGGAACCAACAGTACCAACCACAGGAGTGACTGATTTATCTATACTAAGTGCAGATATGGTAAGATCAGCCGACGGCGTTAATACTAAACCGTCTGTAGATAGTATCGTTCCTGTTTTTATGTGTATTCCCTCTGTACCTGCTTTTAGTTGTGCGTTTGCATCAATAAAAAAGAAGCAGCTTATGAGGAATAAAATTATTAATTTATAACAACTTTTCATTCCAATTTCATTACATAGTAATTAATTGCCCTCCCATTTTGAGAGAGCCTGCCTAACGTATTACTTCGCTGTGGAAGTTAAAAGTTTCTCTAACGAGTCGAGACGCTCTTTAAGTTTTCTTAATTCGACTGCTTCGGCTGTTAACTCTGTAATTTTTTTGGATTGTTGATCTATCACTGCATTTTGCGATTGGATGGCATCCTGATTTTTTTTAACATCAATAGCTTTAGCAAGCTGTTGTTGGAGTGATGAATTTTCTGTTTTTATTGCAGCAATTTCTTCTGTTAGTTGTTTATTGAGTACTTGCTGTTCTGTAGACCTTTTTTCTAATCCCTGCAACATAATCATCATAATCCCATCCATATCAGCTGATGCCAACGTAGTATCATTACCTATTTTTCCAAATTCATCTTTGCCGAATGCCGAAAAAATCTCTTGTGCCATTGGACCATAATGACGCTCACTTTTGTCTTGAACTTTATAATTCCATGAACCGATACGCAATTGGCTTAGTTTTGACAAGAAATATTCTTGATTTGGTTTAATAAAGTTTTCTTTTTTAGTAGAATCTGAGATTGCTGCCCATGAATTTCCACCTGCAGCTAAACTCACACCTACCGTTTTAGTCGCATTGGTATACAATCTATATCCATTTGCATATCTCGCATTGAACTGATTAATTGCTGAAGCTCGCAAACTGTCTGTATTAGATGCATCACTCATAACCATGGTTCCGCTAAATCCAGCTGCAGAAGCACGTTGTCCAAAAGCCATTGCATAATCTGCATTTGCAGTACATCTGTAACCTATTGCTACAGCGCAGGTACCATGCGAAATGCTGGTATAACCCATTGCAATGCCATAAGCACTCATTGCGCTATTTGCATAACCAATTGATGTAGTATAGTTACCCGATGCTTTGGTATTGAAACCAAAAGCTACGGAATAAAAACCATTATAAGTTTCATCCCAACTATCAACACCAATGCCAACACCCCCAGCTCTAAACGAACCTTTATATGGATGCCACATCATACGTTCACCAGACCCGCTTGCAGGTATAGTACCTGTACCTAAAACCCCTCTAAGAACAAGACCTCCTGCTTTGTCTAACTGAAAATTTAAATCAGGCGTAGTAGAAAGTGAAGAATTTCTTACTCCATAAACCGTCATACCACCTTCATTAACCATCTTTAAACCGCTTATAGATCCATCAAATGATAGCGTTTGGGTGTTGGTATTCAAATTGGCAGAAAGTGCAGTTAGTGCGCTAAAATTTACCCATGCGGTACCGTTGTAATAATAAAAGCCGGCGACGCCATCAGTTTGAAAAATCAAAAGGCCTGTTGCAGGAGATGCTGGTCTATTCGCTAGTGTTACTCTTGGGGGTAAAAAGCCTTTATTAGTTGAAACGATCTCCAGTTGCGCACTTGCATGAGGAGTTGTAGTACCTATTCCCACTTGCGCGTTAACGATGCAAGTACATGAAATAAATAGAATGGCAAAGGTTAAGTAGAATTTTATCATTATAATTATTATTAATGGTACACAAAAGTCAATATGCATTTGAGGCATATTAATGCAGAGGGAATAAGCTAAGCAGACAGCCTTAACTTTTTTATTGCGAAATAAAAAGGAGAAGAGATTGAGGGAGCGTATCGGTCAAATGTAAACTAATTTATTAGATATTAGCTCCCATTTAAATTTTATCAAAAAAAACCATTCAGCTTCCCAAGGGTCGTCGAACCTGGACAGTTAACTATCTTTTACATTATCGATGCTTCAAGGGGGCTAACGCCCCCAGGAACCAGTTACAAAGCAGTATCAGTATTTCAGACAGTGTTAAACCTCTGCCTTATCGATATCACCCCAAACGCTGCCAGAACTATCGCCAAAAATGAAATATTGCGATCTAAAGGACATGGAATCACCTGGTTGATGGTGAACAGCTGACCAGGATAGGTATTACCGCCCTGTGGCTGACCATCGGGAATTCTGACCATGCAGCTACCGGATGCCTGTAATACCGTCTTGTTAGAGCAAGCAAGAAAGCTGTACGGCCCGTTTCCGTTGTCGTAGATAAAAACAGTTGTACTGCCCAGGTATGCTTGCTGATAGATCTGACCAAATGAAGGATAGAAGCATGCCCTGCCAGCCTGGGGGGGCATCTGACCATAAAGTAATGGGCCTGTCCCCAATAAAATCAGAAAAAAAATAGATAAACATCGGCTTTTCATATGTGTAGTGTTTATTAAGACTGTAAAAGTTGTTCTTTCAGAATACACAAATGGATTTCGGTCAGCCTATAAACTGATGAGCCCTCATGTTGATTAATCTGTAATATTTTGCTGCCATTGCTCTCTGCGGCTTGGTTATTTACAATTTTGATATTGTATCCCACCATTTTCCGATTATTCCTTTCCACGCACGCTACAGCTTACCAATGGGTCATCCAGCGCAACCGGGATGATTGCTCTGCGGCTCACTCGCCGCTTTTACTTCGGGCCGGGTCCTTACGCTGCTAACCCAATAAAAGAGCATTTTGGCATTTATTGAAAACTGGATCACTGATCAGCACGCTGTGGACCAATGTATGTTCTGGGGGTTCTCGGAACAAAAAAAGCCCTTGAAACCAATCAAAGGGCTTAAAATTAATCCGATATTATTTTGAAAAAGCTAAAGCAGTTTCCTGCATTTTGTTCCAGTTTCCAAAGGCCTTTTTAGCTGATGATCTGGCAGAACTCAAGTCTATATCTCCAGCGATAGTTAAAAAAGTTTTTTCCGGAGAAATCCGGTCATAAAAATTTTTAATATCTTCCAACGACAGGGCATTGACAGATTTTTCGTTTACAGTTTGATCGTAATCATAATCTTGTGATTTTAAACTGGCAATCAACTTAGCTTTTGCTGCGTTGAAATCTTTTTGATCTAAAACTGCATTTCGGATTAATGAAGCCATTAGGGCTAAATCTTTATCAAAATCAGTACTGGAAGTAGCCAATCTGCCGCTATTGTCTTTAAAACTGATGTTCGGGCTTTTACCGGTGTTTTCATTTAACACAGCGTTGAACAACTCCACTATTCCATCTTTTTTTCCTTCGAAGGCCTTGGCATCCAAAGTAAAACTAGAGTAAGCTTTTGGTGAACGGCTGTTCTCAGAAATGATAATGTTCATTCCGTTTCCGAGTCTATAGCCAACGGGCTCACTCATTTTGGCTGATTGGGCCTGAGCGTACTGAACAGCAGATACTCCAAGTACGATAACAAATAATTTTTTAAGGTTTTTCATAACTTTAGGTTTAATAATGATTCCATTTAAAAGCGTGGATGTTAGATATGCCGGTAGTGGCACTATAATCTGAATATCCTTTGCTGATAATCAAAGCTATTAAATAGGTAATTATGAAAATATAGATGTAACTATGAAAGCTCTGTAGTTATTTGGTTGACATGCAACAAATTAAACAAGCTTCTGAGTGATCGCATAGGTAGTGAGCTCGGCGTTGGTTTTCATCTTCATTTTTTCTAGGATACGTGCCCGGTAAGTGCTGATGGTAGGTGTGCTTAAGCAGATCAGTTCCGCAATTTCAGTAACAGTTTTACCCGAGGCAATAAGCAGCAGTGTCTGATATTCCCTGTCGGATAAAAGTTCGTGAGGTTCTCTATCAGCGTTGTCATCAAGTAATGAAAGCAGTTTTTCTGACAAAGACTGGGATACATATTTCTTGCCCTGGGTAATTTGACTGATGGCCTTAATCAGTTCCAGATCAGCTGCGTCTTTTGAAAGATAGCCCGAGGCACCAAGTTTCATCGCCCTGAGCGCAATCTGTTCTTCACTGTGAAAACTGAACATCAACACCGGCGTCTTTAATTTTTCCGCTTTTATCTGTTTGAGGATATCCAGTCCGTTTCTACCGGGAAGGCCGATGTCCAGTATCAGAATATCCCAGTCATTTTCCTTCAGTTTTTGAAAAACCTCCCCATAGTTCATCGCTTCCCCAAACTCTACAGATGGAAAATCAATTGTACAGATCTGTTTGATACCGGTCCTAATTGCGGAATGATCGTCTGCTATTAATATTTTTTTTGCCATTTGTATCTAAAATAAGTTCGATGATTGTTCCGTTCTGTGATGAACTGTTGATATTTAATTTTGCATCAATCAGATTGGCACGCTCTTTCATGTTTAGTAGCCCCATGGAAAGGGGATTGTGCAGGGTTTTGGATTTAATCCCACTGCCATTGTCAATTATTTTTATGAACAACTGACCATCTGTGTTTTTGATCTGAATTTTTACCGATGTAGCGTTTGCATGTTTGGTGATATTGGTCAACGCTTCCTGGCAGATGCGGAAAATATTTATTTCGGGCATCTCATCCATAACAAGCTGGTCTGTGTCTGCTTCAAGATAACTGGAGATCCCAGTTTTTTTTTCAAACTCGGCCACCAGCCATTCTATAGCTGCAATTAAGCCCAGTTTATCTATCAAGACCGGCCTTAGTTCGTTCGCGATCTGTCTGACAGATTCTATGCTGATATTGACATCGGCAACCAGGGCGCTGATCAGTGTTTCCAGCTCATGATTACCGTTGTTGGACTTTTTCAAAGAGGACAAAGACATTTTAAGCCCCGATAAATGCTGTCCGAATTCATCGTGAATCTCACGCGAAATGCGTGCCCGTTCTTCCTCCAATGCATTATTCAACTGATTTGCAAAACTCCTAACGCGTTTTTCGGATTCCTCGAGCGCAGAAATTATTCTTTTACGTTCACTACTGTAGATAATACTTTTATATAATGAGATTGAGGTTAAATCCTCCTTCAGCAGGTAATCTGATGCCCCCAGCGAAAGTGATTTTACCCCGAATGCGAAGTCTGTATACCCCGTGAGCACAATAACAGGGATATTCCTGCATAGTTTGACCATTTCATAGATAAGCGCTTCACCGGCGCGGTCCGGCAAGGAAAGATCCAGAAGAACAACAGTGTACACGGGACCCGTTTTTATTAAGATCTCTTCAGCTTCTTTAAATGTTTTCACCTGAATGATTATAGGGGATTCAATCTGTTCAAAAATAAAATCCTCTACCAGGGCGAAGTCCCCCGGATTATCCTCAACAACCAGGATCCGGTATTCGGTTTTACTGGCATTCATCATTTAAGGGTAGGAATAGAGACAATGTTAATCCAGAAATCCTGTAATTTAGCCATGGCAGACATAAATTCCGAAACGTCGATCGGCTTGGTTATATAGCAATTGACAGCGTGTTTATAAGCCAATGATATATCCCGTTCCGAAGAAGAGGTCGTGAGCATGACCACAGGGATCTGGTTATACCGTTCACTCTTTTTGATGTACTGCAATACCTCATGTCCGTTTTTTTTTGGCAGGTTAATATCCAGTAATACCAGATCAGGCCTGTCATCACGGCCAACTAAAGTTTCAAAAAAGTTAACCGCTGCCCCGCCATCTCTCATTACGGTTACTTTACTGACGATCTTGCCATCTTCCAATGCTTCGGTCGTCAGTAAAATATCGCCTTCATTATCTTCAACAAGTAAAATATGTATGGGTTTCATTAGCTGCTTTTTAATATGGTGAAATAAAACGTGCTGCCTCTGCCTTCCTCAGACTCTACCCATATACTGCCCCCCAGGTTCTCTATTATTTTTTTTGTTACCGCCAGGCCCATACCCGTGCCCGAAAACTCGTCTTTATTGTGCAGCCGCTGGAATATGATAAAAATCTTGTCAAAATATTCCGGGTCAATGCCTATTCCGTTATCCGCAACCGAAAATTTCCAAAAAGTGCCGGTTTCCTCACCTGTTATACTGATTAAGGGAGATAGGCCTTTTATTTGATATTTCAACGCATTACTGATCAGGTTCTGGAATACCTGCCTGACCGGAACCCGATAGGTCTGTAATATCGGCAATTCGTTAAGGGTTATCTGCGCATTTTGTTCTTCTATCTGCTTTCGGTACAAAGCAAGGATATCATTGACCACTTTGACGGTATTAACTTCTTCGATACCCTCTTCCGATCTACCTACCCTAGAAAACTCCAGTAGGTCCAGTATGATGTGCCTCATCCGCTTGGCCCCATCTACAGCAAAATGGATATACCGTTTGCCTTTTTCATCTAGAATAGTCCCGTATTTTTTCTCGATCTGGGTTAAAAAACCGGTGACCATGCGTAATGGTTCCTGTAAATCGTGGGAGGCAACATAAGCAAACTGTTCCAGCTCTGCATTGGAGACAGCCAGTTCTTTGGCATGTTTTTGAAGAGATTTATTCAACTCTTTCAGACTATTTTCAGACACTTTACGTTCTGTAATATCTTTAAAATAAACAGATAAGCCATTGCCAGCCGGGTATGCACTTATTTCATACCATTTGTTTAAGGGTGTGTAATGATCTTCAAAATGTACCACGCGGTTAAATTCAATAGCTTCATGGTATAATTTATGAGATACTGAATCCAAAGAATCTGAAAATATATCCCATAAGTTATTGTTCAGCATCTCTTCTTTTGCTTTTCCCAAAACTTTCTCAGCCGTACTGTTCCAATAGGTCACGGTCCAGTTTTCATTTACAGCAAAAAAAGCATCATCTATACTTTCAAGTATCGTATTTCTTTCCTCAAGAGTTTCTTTGGCAGTAATTTCAGCTTTTTTCAATGCATCAATTTCCTGAAAACTGCCAATTATCCGTGTACATTTATCTTCCGAGAATTCAGGCTCGCCGATAACACGTACCCATTTGGTGTTTCCCCTGGCTGTTACAATCTGCAGTTCCACATCCCAGGATCTACAAGTGAGCATAGCATCCGAAATATACTGACTGATCAGGATCCTGCTTTCACCTTCTTTATAAAAATTGATGGTTTTTTCAAGATCAGGTTCAAAGTCCTCCGGCACTTCATGGATTTCCCTTGTCATCGCAGACCAGTAGACTGTTCCCTGGACCAGGTCAATTTCCCATCCACCAATGCGGGCCAGTTCCGTTGCCTTTTGCAGCAGTGTTTCCAGTTCCTTTTTATCTGTAATGTCCTTGGCAGCGCAATACAATGTCCCCTCTTCAGATGCCGCGGTTGTCGTCCATGCCAGCCACCTGATCTTTCCCGATTTGGTAATGTAACGGTTCTCAATATAATACGTAGGTTTGCCGTTAATTATGTTCTGTAATTCGGTAAGAGCATTTTCCCTGTCCAAGGGATGAACCATATCCAGATAAGGAATAGAAAGCAGTTCTTCCTTACTGTATTCCAATAAGGTACTCATTGCGGGATTGACCTTTTTAAAAAAACCATCAGTATTGGCGATACAGAGAATATCCGGTGTGAAATTAAATACCTGGTTGAGTTCCTGTTCCAGCTGTTTACGCTTAATCTCAGCACCAAGATACGAACCGATTTTTTCCAGCCTCCTCATAAATGCCGCGCCGCGGTGTTCATTGGAAGCCATCCCCAGCACCAGTACACCTACCAGTCCTTTATTATCAAACAATGGCACTCCATATGCTGATTTCAAGCCGGCTTTTTTTGCAGCTGCATGACGGATGAACTTTTTCTCTTCATCGATGTTCTGCCAGAACTGGGTGGTTTGGCTCTCCCATGCAACGCCGGGCAGACCTGTCCCTTTTGCAAAGATCCTGATATCAACACCGTTTTTGAAAAAGCCGTTTATTTTGACCCCTTTATAAAATCTGGCGGCCCGGCTGATTTTCTTTTTATCCGATCCGATCAACCAGGCTTCGGTCATGCAGAAATTGCCAAAACCCGTTAGATGTCCCAGTACTTTAAGAAGGATTTCATTTAATTCCCTGCCCTCTTTAAAACATAGGCTTATAGCTGATAACAGTGCTTTTTGCAGTTCCTCTGCCTTTCTTTCCGAAATGTCCCTGATAAAAATGGATAACCCGCTATCAGAAGGATATATCCTGTTTTCCTGCCACAGGTTTAACGGCTCATAATAATCTTCATTACAGGTATATATTTTTTCAAGGTATGCGGATTGGATGGCCCTGTATGTTGCAGAACCCACCACTTCCGGAAATAATTCCCAGATACAGTTACCGATCAGGGATTCCGGTGCCCTTCCAAGCATTTCACCGATATGCCGGTTTGCATAAGTATAGCACATATTTTCGTCCAAGGCAATAAATCCATCGGTAATATTTTCCAACAGGTCTTCAATCTGGGCCGTTTTTTTCAAAATTTCAAGTTCGGCAGATCTGACTTCGCTGTAATCATAAATCAGGGAATAAAAGCCCTTGGCCCTGCCATCCTGAATGTCCGGTACATACTGGGTATGGGTATAGATCCTCTTGCCCTTAGCCTTTAAAAAAGAGCGTTCAAAGCTTTGGGGCCTGCCTTTCAGGACGTTTTGGATATATGGCATACATTGTAAATATTCCTCTTTATCCATTAGGTTCCCTTTATGGATACCCTGCATTTGCGCTGGCGTTTTTTCAAACCATTCCAACAACGCTTTATTGGCAAACAGGCAGTGCAGGTCAGCAGTCCAGTAGGCGATCATGGCCGGCAGGTTATCGGTAATGGTCTTGACAAAATGCTCATTTTCTATAACCTTTTCCTGGCTTAACTTATATTCCGTAACATCCAGGAAATTACATACGATCGCATTGACATCCGGTTCATCGAACATATTGGTAAACGTGCACTGTAGCCAGATATAGTGCCCTTCAAAATGTTTTGACCGAAAGGTAGATGTTTTGGGGATATTGGGGCTTATGAGAACTTCCTGCAACAGCAGATCCACCATTTCCTTATCAACGGGGTGTGTTAATTCCCCTGCGCCCATTTCCATTCGTTCGGCGGTACTCCAGCCCACAATCCGTGTAGCGGACGGACTACGGTAGATGGTCTGAAGATCCTTATTCAATAATGCAATTCCCGAATAACTATTTTCGATCAGTTTTCTGAAGGTGATATCTTCATAAATAATCCGGTTATCGGAGGTTTCATTACCGGTATTGCCTGAGCTAACAGGCGGCGTCATACAGAAACAGCAGGAAGTTGATCATAGGGGAGGTTGTTTTATTGTACCTTGGTTAGCATATTATTAAAATTAGGCATTATTACTTACAGCAGCAATTATTTCAATGGTTATTATTTGTAGCTTGCTTTATTTGATTTTGGATTTCCTTAATCGATATCAGCGCTTTCAACATTCCGCCATTTCATGCTTTACTTTTTAGGAGCTTAAACAGAGGTATAGCCTCGGCTTTTCATTTCTGATTTCAGTTCAGGTGTAAATGACCCATAAGGCAGTGGCAGATCACTGGTGTTAAAAAAATGTAATATTTATAAAACACTGAACCAGATAAGCGTATAAAAACTATAGCTAGAAAGGTAAAGAAAGTTAGGAGACTTAGATTTGGGTTCTATCTAAAGGTATTCCTATACTCCATATTGTTGCAACTTTTATAAATATCCTACCTAATTAAAATGTCGAAGTTTTACAAAATATGCATTCTTTTATTTACTAATGCCCGGTAGGCATCTGATACCGGAATTTTATTTCTGTTGATCACCAACATTCCTCCCTCCATAGTATCTATCTTACTGATGTTAATGATGAAAGAGCGGTGTGTTCTTAAAAAAACTTGTTTAGATAACTTTTGCTCTACGGATTTGAGCGAAGAGTTCACAGCATATACCCGATTGATCACGTGAATTTTAACCTGATCCCCCATGGCTTCTAGATATAGGATCTCGTCCACCTTAAGCCGCTTGATGACATTGGCATCACGGATAAATATAAAATCGTCCTCTAAGGCATTTATGACCTTTTTTTTGTTTTCCAAAAATTCTTTGGCTTTCTCTATAACATTCCGGAAGCTATTTGGCGAGATTGGTGTGGTCAAAAGATCCGCGATGTCCATCTCGCAGGATTCTATTTTGTAAGCGGCGGCATTGGTCGTGAAAATAATTTTTGGTTTGTTTTGATCTAAGTTTTTCGATAACCCTATCCAGTACATTCCAGGCATTTCGATATCTAAAAACACAATGTCGACCGGCTGTCTGAGAATTTCCTCACAAGCTAAAGATGCATCATTGTATTCACCCAACAGTATTAAACTAGAATCCATACTGATCATATATTTCAGATCGGCGGCTGTCTTTTTACTATCATCAACAATTAAACAATTCATTTTTTTAAGCATGGAATTCCCGCTAAAGGTACGCTTTAATTCACTAGCAATATTTTTTATATGTGCTGAAAGGGAAACTTACAAAATCTCAAGGCATAAACCTGCTGCCCTGGCGGCCATATCTGCCTTTCTGGCGACTGCAATCTATCGGGACGAAGTAAAGATTAGCTTTGTTGACAAATAAACAAACTAATTATGAAAAGATCATTACTTATTGCATGTATTTCTTTTGCCTCTTTCATGTTCTCCACTTCAGCTATGGCACAAGCTACGGCAACCTCTACAGCTTCGGCCACAATCGTCGCACCCATTAGCATCACAAAGACTATAAACCTCAATTTCGGAAATGTAGCAACTAATGGAACTGTCGGTACTGTGACATTGACTGCTGGCGGAGTCCGCAGCTCTACAGGTGGGGTAACCTTACCGGCAGCTAACGGTACAGTCACAGCAGCATCATTTACTATCGGCGGCTCTGGCGTTTATACCTATGCCATTACACTTCCATCTTCAGCTGTTACCATTACCAGCGGCCTTAATACCATGACGGTGGATACATTCACTAGTACCCCAACTTCAACAGGTATTTTGTCTGCAGGTACCCAAACACTTACTGTGGGGGCAACTTTGAATCTAGGTGTATCACAAGCTGCAGGTTTATATACCGCAACCGACATCTTTGCCGTAACGGTAAACTATAACTAGTTAGTGTGGCTGCAGCAAATCACTAGCAGCCATTTTTAATTTGATCAAATTGGCGGAGGATTGGGATGACAAGAATTTTTACTTTTATATTCATTTTATCAGGTTTGATGGGAAATTTCTCAAAAGCTGAAGCACAGGGAAACTTAATTATTATTCCACGAAGGGTAGTATTTGATGACAGTAAAAGAACCCAGGAGCTAAGTATAGCCAACACAGGTGCTGATACGGCAAAATACTTGATCTCCGTGATTCAATACAGAATGACAAAAGAAGGAGCTTTTGAAAACATTACGCAGCCGGACTCCGGGCAAAATTTTGCAGACAAGAATTTCAGGTTTTTCCCAAGGAGTGTCGTACTTGGTCCAAATGAAGCCCAGACGATAAAAGTGCAGCTCAACAATACAGGGGATTTAAAACCGGGTGAATACAGATCGCATTTATACTTTAGGGCAGTTCCTGATGAAAGGCAACCTCAACTTGCAGATACCAATGCAAAAGCGATAGCTGTCCGGTTGGTTCCTGTATTTGGTCTTGCAATTCCGGTTATTATCCGCAGAGGCATTTCTACAAACAGTATCGCTATCGTAAATGTAGCGATGGAAAGCAAAGGTCCAGATGATCACCAAGTGAGGATGACATTTAGCCGTTCAGGCAATATGTCTGTATATGGTGATATTAGGGTGGAGTACATTTCGGCCCAGGGAAAAATTACACAAGTTGGCCTGGCAAGGGGATTTGCCGTTTACACGCCAAATGATGAACGCAATTTCAGGATTAGTTTAGATAAGAACCCAAATATAAACTACCATACCGGAAAGATACATATTATCTATTCCACATCATCCGAAATCAAATATGCCATAATTGCAGAAAAGGAATTGGTGTTACTTTGAGCGGAGACCATTGTTTCCAGGTGTACAGGCGATGACAATATATAAGCTCTCAGGGACATGAAAAGAACATTTCTATCTATTCTTCTATGTAAAGGTATCCTTATTTTTTTGCTGGCTTCTACAAGTTTGCAGTTAACTGCGCAAACCGTAACCAATTATGTTTTTGCCGGCACAACCGGTACTTTCACGGCTTTATCAAGCCCAATCAGTACTACCGGGTGGACAGGCACAACAGACGATGGCATTTCGGGACTCATCCCCGTTGGCTTTGACTTTTGGTATATGGGCATCCGTTATGATAATATAGCTGCAAGTACAAATGGCTGGCTAACATTGGGTAACCTCCCGACAGATAACATTTATACGAACTCCTTATCTACAGCAGGTAGCCCCCGCCCTGTTATTGCCCCTTTGTGGGACGATCTGGACATCGGGACCACCACCAATGTGACTTATAAAACAACTGGAACAGCAGGCAGCCGCATATTTACCCTGCAGTATCTGAATGTACGATGGTATTATCTTGCAATCGGAAGCGTATGTTCCTTCCAGATAAGGCTTTATGAAAATACCGGCAAGATCGAATACATTTACAGGTCTGATGCTGCTTCAGCGGTTTCCCCCTCAGCCTCGATTGGGATCACTGCTGCTGCAACTGGCTCTGGTAGTTTTTTGTCGGTAAACAATGCCGGAACCAGTGTAAGTTCTACCATTGAAGCAACTGTAACGACCAAGCGGGTGACGGGAAGAACCTATGGCTTTACCCCTCCGGTACCAACGGCTCCGGGGAGCTTGACATTTTCCGGCATAACCAATACATCAATGACACTGAACTGGACGGACCTGTCCTCCAATGAGCGTGGTTTTGTCATCTACCGTTCAACAGATGCCATAAATTATACCTTTATTACACAAACAGCCGTGGCCAGCACCTCTTCCCTTCAATCCGGATTAACGGCCGGCACCACCTATTACTGGAAAATATATGCAGTGTCTGAGGGCGGTTTAAGTATCGTACTTAGTGGAAGTCAGTTACTGGCATGCTCGGGGCCAGCTATTTCGCAGCTTCCCGTTACTGGCTTAATTGCCAATTATAAATTTGAAGGAAATGCAAATGACGCAATCAGCAGCAACAACGGTACATTTCAGGGGATTGTCCCTACCCAGGCTCCAGATCGCTTTAGCAACACGAATAAAGCCTACCTGTTTAATGGTAGCAGCAATTACATTTCAACTGCTAATGCTTATGTAAACCCAGGATCGTTCAGTACTTCTATATGGTTTAAAACTACAACAACTGTCGGTGGGGTGCTGATCGGCTTTTCCAGCATGCAAACAGGCAATGGCGGGAGCCGGGACCGCTTTATTTATATGACCGGAACAGGTGTTTTATATCTGGGTGTCGCCCCCGGATCGGTTAAAAAATATGTGAGTACAGCAACGGCCTATAATGATGGAAACTGGCACCTGGCCACCAGTACACTTGGGGCTGGCGGATTAAAATTATATGTTGACGGCGTATTGACTGCCAGTGATGGTACGGTTACCAGTGCTGAGAGCTACACAGGCTATTGGCGAATTGGTTATGATGATGTCGCTACCTGGCCCAATGAACCCACAAGTCATTATTTCCAGGGCACACTCGATGATGCAGTTATCTATCACAGAGAGCTTAACGCTGCAGAAGTCAGTATATTATATAATTCGCCCGATGGAGCAGGGAGCAATAGCCCGGTTTGTGCCGGCACATCACTTAGCCTTACAGTTACAACAGCTGCAGGGGCTTCGTACTCCTGGACCGGCCCGAACGGTTTTACTTCAAATTTACAAAACCCAGCGCTTACTTTCTCTGCTGCCCACGCTGGCATTTATACAGTACAGGCAACGATGGCCGGCTGTGCAACCCCAGCCGTTGCTTATGTAACCGTAAGCTCAACAAACACCACAGGACAA
The DNA here is from genome assembly GCF_049913135.1 of Pedobacter sp. R-06. NCBI lineage: Bacteria > Pseudomonadati > Bacteroidota > Sphingobacteriia > Sphingobacteriales > Sphingobacteriaceae > Pedobacter > Pedobacter sp. R-06. The sequence continues at coordinate 3,263,082 of NZ_CP183977.1, forward strand.
TGGACAGGCAATGTAGATACAGACTGGGCAAATGCAAATAACTGGTGCGATGGACTTGTACCAACCTCAACTACAGATGTCATTATTGCGGCAGGCACAACCAGAATGCCCACAATCAGCAGTAGTGTAAATTGCAGGAACCTGAGCATCAATACAGGTGCAACGCTAACCCTTAACTTAGCAGGTACCCTAAACATTACCGGAACACTGGCAAACGGCGGAACCTTTACCAATAACGGATCGGTCAGTTTTAACGGCACTTCCGGACAACAGACCTTCTCAGGTGTATCTACATTCTATAATCTAATACTTAACAACAGCAGCGGATTACTTTTACCAGCCGCGATCATAGTTAACAATAATCTATCTGTTACAGTAGGTACTTTAACCGCTAATAATTTTAATATCACCATTAAGAGAAACTGGACCAACAATAGCTCGGCTCTAGCTTTTGCTGCAGGAACTTCCACGGTAACTTTCAATGGTACAACCGCCCAGCTGATCAGTGGTACATTTGCGACCTCCTTCAATCATCTTAGCATTGTAAATACGGCTAACATCGTCACTTTAAATACCAATATCAGCCTTAGCGGTAACCTTGCCGTATCCAGCGGCACATTTGATCTGGACGTTTTTACCGCCAACCGGCTTACTCCTGGCGGGATGCTTACTGTATCCAATAATGCCACCTTAAAGATTGGTGGCACTAATACTTATCCGGCCAATTATACAAACAATACATTAGTAGTGGCCAGTACAGTAGAATATTCAGGCACCAGCCAAACTGTAGCCAACCAACCTTATGGAAACCTTAAGCTCAGCAGTTCCGCCGGTGCTGCCATAAAGACTTTTCCGGCAACAGCATTATCCGTAGTGGGTAATTTGAGTAGCATAGTGGGGTTGGGCACTTCAGTTTCATTTACTGCTGCTTCAGTAATTACTGTTAGCGGAAATGTGTCTATCGCCGCCTCCACTACATTCAATGGTGGCATTTATGCACATAATATCGGTGGTAATTGGTTAAATAACGGAACCTTTAACGGCAATACGGGTACAATTATTTTTACAGGCCCGGGGACAACGGTAAGTGGATCCGGTACTCAAAATTTCAACAACCTCACCGTAGCTGCTCCATTGGTCAGTTTTTCAGCTGGCAGCGTGAACTTAGCCGGTAACCTTGCCACCACTGGATCAGGTTCCTTCAGCCAGGCATCAGGCGGAACTTTGTTGATGTCCGGATCAGGAACAACAATTACCGGAACAGATATTGCAGTAGACAACCTGACCGTTACCGGAACCGTGAGTACTGCTGCTTCGGTAATCCTTACTGGTAATATATCCGTGAGCGGCAGCTTTACAGCCAGCACAGGTGTAATTACCATGGCAGGGACTTCAAAAACGATTTCAGGAGCAGGTGCCATGAGTTTTGGTATACTGTCAATATCTGGTAGTGTAACATCCACTGCAAATTTTTCAATATCATCTGGTCTTACCGTCAACGGCAGTTTATCTGCTTCTTCAGGAACTACGACCTTTACAGGGACATCAACTTTAAGTGGAACCGCCAACCTTTTTAATGCAACCGTTAATGGTACTTCATTACAGTTATCGGCAACTTCAATTTTGGGCATTGCAGGTACAATGACTATCACCACTGGTACATTGGACGTGACTTCCTCAGCACCAAATACGGTAGATTTTAACGGTTCAGGCCCTCAGAATATCAATGCCATTACCTACAGCAACCTTACCCTGTCCAATGGAAACACCAAAACGGCAATAGCAGGTTTAACCGTAAATAACAACATGACCATAGCTATCGGTACTACCTTTATTCCAGGGCCCTTTACCCATTCCATTTATGCAAACTGGAGTAATTCAGGCAGTTTTACAGCCGGAACCAGTACCGTTCAATTTATTGGCAATCAGAATTCTAACATCAGCGGTGCCACTACATTCAATGTGCTCACGGTTAACAGCACAACCGCGGCTACAGGCCTGATTTTACAAAATAATGTATCCACGGCTACCCTGAACATGATACAAGGAACCATGGTTACCGGAACAAATACCCTGACCATTACAACGACCAGAACGGGCAACGGGATTATACTGGGCAATATCCAGCGGACCCATGCTTTTACAACCGGCGTGGCCTATGCCTTTGAGGGGCCCGACAATACAGTTAATTTTTCTACTGTTTCATCCGTTACAAGTGTTACGGTATCCATCGTGAAAGGATCAGTTAATGATTTTCCCTTTGGCGGATCGATCAACAGGGCTTACAGCATAACCGTTCCTTCAGGAAGCTATAATGCAACCCTCCGGCTGCATTACGAAGATAACGAACTGAACGGCAGTGTGGAGTCTTCGATGGGATTATGGAATTACAATGGGTCAGTATGGGTTTCCAGCGGCAAAACAGCCAACAGTACGACCAGCAATTATGTGGAACAAAGCGGGTTAACAAACATCACCAACCGCTGGACCTGTTCAGACAATTCAAATGTTGCCCAATGGAACGGAAGCGTTAGTTCCAACTGGAATACCGCCGCCAACTGGACTGTTCTTCAGGGCTCAGCATCGGCACCTCCATCTGTAACAGACATCGTCAATCTGGGCACTATAGCTTTTACCAATCAACCAACGATAAGTAGTGCGGTAAATGTCAAAAACATAAATTTCGGAAGCACACAGGCAGTAATCCTTTCTATGGCAAGTGGCGGTTCGCTCAGTACCGGCGACATCAAGGGAACCTGGGCAAGCAGCATTATACATACCATCAACGCAAACGATCAGTCTATCACCGTTAACGGCGATCTATCGCTTAGTGACGGGGTAACAGGTCATGCCATCAATCTTAATATCGGTACAGGAACAGTAAATGCCGCAGGTGCCTTTAGCCAGTCTGGGGGAGCTAACGTTGTTTTTAATTCAGCAGGAACATTAAGCATTTTCAAGAATTTCAACTATACCAGTGGAACATTCACCGCAGGAAGTGGAACAGTAATTTATAACGGCATAGATAATCAGAACGTTGGACAGGTCAACTATAACCATCTCAGCATTAACAAAGCCGGCGGGGCGGCAGAGATAAACTATGCCATTCATATTGCCGGGAACCTTTTGATTTCCACAGGGGAACTGGACAATTCCTCCACAACCAACATTGCAGGAAATGTAACCATCTCATCCGGGGCAACGCTGCACAACAACAGTATTTTACACATTGGGGGCAACTGGACAAACAGCGGCACCTTTAACGATGATGGGGCAAATGTAATCTTTGATGGTATCGGCCCTCAAACCATCACAGCATCCATCTTCAACAACCTGGAGATCAATAAACCGATAGGCGCACTAGCGGAACTGACAGGAGATGTCACATTAAAAGGAAATCTCGCAGGAACTTCAGGTACCCTTGACATCAAGTCGTTTTTCTTTAACAGGACCACTATCGGTGGATCGGCTATCATTGCCAGTGCAGGCACTTTAATTATTGCAGCTGATAATGCCCCCAATAAATTTTCCAACTACTCCCTTGGACCTGCAAGTACGGTAATATTCAATGGAACAGGCACGCAGCATTTACTCTTACCCGGCCTGGTGTATGGCAATTTAATATTCAGGAATAGCGGGCTTAAAATTCTCTATACCCCTGTTACCGTAAACGGTGATTTAACCATAGAGGCTGCCACTACTTTTGATGGTGGTGCCAATACACTCACACTGAATGGCCACTGGGTCAACAACGGAACCTTTACGCCGTCAACCAGTACGGTATTATGTGCCGGCGTCTCCAAAAACATCACTGGTAATACCACGTTTAATAAAATGACTGTTACTGGCAGCTATACCATTTTAAATAATGTTACCTTCAATGGTTTACTCAATATTACCAGTACCGGATCATTAAACGGTGGGTCAACGATCAGTACAACCCTTCATGGCGATCTGGTCAACAGTGGTGTTTTATACACATTGGGCACGACTACTTTTTCTGGCAACGTTTTGCAAACGCTGAGCCTGATCAACTCCGTTACAACGGTTGCCATAACCGTAAACTTTAACGGCTCTGTTTCACCCGTACTCAACTCTACTTCCACGCCTCAGTTTGGCTTTCTGAATATCAATAATACCGGAGGTGTAAACCCAAGTGTTGGATGGACCGTCTTATATGCACTTACTGTTGGTAGCGGAGCTTCATTTAACGGGGGAATGTCTACCCATAACATCCTTGGCGGATTGATCAATAACGGAACGATGACCAGCAATGGCACCTTTAACTTTATTCCGTCAGTCGCGGCTACAGTCAATATGGGGACTGCTTTCTCAAGCAATGGCACTGTAATTTTCGGTGGAACAGGTGCGTTGACACTGGCCGGCACACCGGGTTCGATCCGTCATGTGGTCATTTCCAATACAAACGCCGTAGGCATAACACCTTCATCTACATGGAATATTACAAATAATTTGACAGTAAATGCCGGATCAATATTAAATGCAGGTGCCTATACGCATACTATTGGCGGTAACCTGTCCAGCAGCGGTACCATCAATAGCGGGACTTCCACTTTCACGCTAAACGGCACCGGTGCCCAGAATATTTATGTCCTGTCAGCTTTCAATAACCTTACGGTCAATAAGGCCTCAGGACTGAGTACCTTATCAGCAGATGCAGCGGTGAATGGAATCTTGAATTTCATTTCTGGAGCCCTGCAAACAGGCAGCTACAAACTCATCCAGCCAGCCTCAGGCAGTATCGCCGGAGCAGCCCAGAATACAGGTTGGGTAAATGGCAAATTACAAAAAAACATAGCCGTCGGCACTACAGGGAAAAGTTTTGAAATAGGGGACGGAGCAAGCTACACTCCGGTTTCACTTGTGTTTTCGGGTGTGACAACTGCTGGCGACCTTACCGTATTTACCAATCCCGTCGATCAGCCCAATATCAGCAGCTCAACCATCAATGCTGCTGAAAGTGTAAACAGATTCTGGACTTTGGCCAACAGTGGTATCGTATTCGTTTCCTGCAGTGCCATCTTCAACTATTTGGCCTCCGATTTAGATGCAGGAGCAAATACAAACGCATTTGTGGTGGGCGCATACAATGGCGGGTTATGGACATACCCAATGATAGGTACCGTAAGCCCGACTAGTGTACAGGTAACTGGACTTACCACATTTGTTGATTTCCAGATTGGCGAAATGACCATTTACATCAAAACCTGGGACGGCGGTGCAGGAACAAGCAACTGGGGCGATGCGGCAAACTGGAATACCGATGGTGTACCCACTGCTACTGATAATGTAGAACTGACCGGTGCCAATATCATTGACATTAACGTAGCAGCCACCACAAAGAATTTACTACTCAACAATACAGGCTTACGGCTGAGCATTAACAGCACAAAATCTCTGTCCGTATCGGGTGATCTTACACTGACTTCAGGTATTTTCAATACGGCAGCGGCCTTTGCAACGGTCTCTGGAACAGTTGATGTATCCGGAGGTACAGTTGGCTTTACAGGAACAGCTGCGCAAACCATCCCTGCTTACAATTACAATAACCTGACCAGTAGCTCAACAGGTAGCCGTACGTTAGCAAACAGTGGCACAATTGGCATCTCGGGAACATTTACCCCAGGTACCAATACTTATATAGTTGCCGGCAGTACAATTGACTTTAATGAAGACGGGGCACAGGTCATCGCTGCAGCCAGTTACAACCATCTTACTTTAAGTAATACAGGCGTAAAAACCTTCAGCCCAGGTATCATTGGTATTGCGGGAATTTTAAGGGTAGCTGGTACTGCAATTCCCAATGCAACTGTCAATTTGGCGACAATCAGTTATAATGGATCAACGGATCAAATTATAACAACAATACCTTACTATAATCTGGATGTAGCAAGTTCCGGCGGTGTGGTCACCATTCTTGATGCGGCAGTTGGCAATAACCTCAGTATTACATCGGGAACAGTGAATATCGGCACAAACGCTACAGTACAAAAAATTATAGCCGGTGGGGCTGTCACAATTGCGGGCGGCTCTACATTTAATGTTGCCGGCACTTCCGATGCAACGCACCTGCTCGCCGTAGGAGGTAACTTCACCAACAATGGCACGATGAATTTGAGACCAGACGCAAACAGTTTGTGTAACACCACATTTAACAAAAACGGCGTTCAGATCCTGTCCGGATCAGGACCCGTTACGAATTTCAACAATATTACCATAAACATGGGAGCGCTCAGTAGCAATTATCTCGATGTTACAGCCACAAATTTCTCTGCTCCTAACGGATTTCTGATATTAAACAACGGGTCCTTTAACCTGAACAGTTCCGGCACAAACATCACTCCCTTTATAACAGATATTGCTACTGATAACTTTTTGATACCCGCTACCGCCGGTTTATGGGTAAATGCAGGCACCAGTAATGCTGTTAATATGAACTGGACAGTAGCCGGCCTGGTTAAAGTTACCGGGGGCGTATTGAATATGGGAAGTGTAGCAGATAATCTCGTTATCCCTCAAAACTCAGGGCACCTGATTGTCAGCGCCGGAAACCTTAACCTCACCTCCGCGATCAGTAACCCCGGCACATCATGGATGCTGGATGTACAGGGCGGAACAATGACTATAAACACCCTTGGAAGCACCACTGCAGGAATAGCACCATTTAACATGGATGTTTCAGGCAGCACTTTCAATATGTCAGGTGGCGCAATAATCCTGCAGAACGCGGGGGGAAGCAGCGGACAAAACCTCGGCTATGCAAACCTTTCAACCACAGGCACTGGTTTTACGGGCGGTAGTCTACAAATTGGAAATGTATCAACAAGTGCCGCCCAGACAATGCAGATCGTCTCCGCAAAACCGGTTTATAACCTGCAGATCAATAGCGCCAATGCCACCGCCCTGCTGCAAGCAGATCTCTCAGTAAGTAATAACGTTACCGTCACTGCCGGGACATTGGATATCAACGGCCAGACTTTAAAAATAGGAGGGGACATTAGCAGCAGTGGCACTTTCACGGTAAACAGCGGAAAGATTGAAATGAATGGCACCCTTGCCCAAACTATACCTGCGGGTGTATTTACAGGTAACCAGATTAAAGACCTTACCATAGCCAATAGCTCCGGCGTCACACTGGCTGGAACCCTAAACCTTGGCGGAATACTATTGGTATCCACTGGGACACTGAGTACTGGTGGATACCTTACTTTGCTTTCGTCTGCCGCCCAAACTGCATTGATCGATGGCACCGGAATAGGTAATGTATCGGGAAATGTGACCATGCAACGTTACCTGGCGGCGGGTTATGGATATAAATATTTCAGCTCGCCCGTACAATCTGCTACCGTAAACAGCTTTGCCAGCATCGTCGATCTCAATGCCACTTTCCCCAATTTTTACACATATATAGAAAACCAGGCAAGTTCCGGTTTTACCCCTTATACAACCGTTACGAATCCACTTGTTCCGATGCATGGTTATGCAGCGGATTTTGGCGCATCGACTGCCCCAAAAACAGTAAGTATAACAGGTGCAGTAAATAACGGCGCGATCTCATCAACCATCTATAACCACAATCAACCCTACTCAGAAGGCTTTAACCTGGTCGGTAATCCTTATCCTTCTCCAATAGACTGGAACGCGGCTTCCGGCTGGACAAAGACAAATATTGACAATGCGGTTTACTTTTTTAACTCAGGCAATACCAGTCAATATACTGGCACCTACAGTACCTATATCAACGGGGTGTCAAGCGACGGCATTGCAGGAAATATTATCGCGTCCATGCAGGGGTTTTTTGTCCATGTAAGTAATGGCAGCTTCCCGGTAAGTGGCACATTTGGTGTTGATAATAATATAAGAGTCAACAACCTTTCACCGGTCTTCCATAAATCTACATTAAGTACAGTACCGAAGCAGAACACACGGCGTCCACGTATCCTACTTAGGCTAAGTGCAAATTTCTCGGATCATGAACATTCCTCAGACCCTTTGATCATCTACACCAGCGATCAGGCCAGTCCTGTTTTTGATAAAAATCTGGATGCGATAAAGCTTATGAACCTGGATGATCAGATTCCAAACCTATATTCTTTAGCCGCCGATGCTTCAAAGCTTGTCATCAATGCCTTGCTAGATCTAGATACACTTACCGTAATTCCATTAGGCTTACAGACCAGTAGGAATGGGACGATTACCTTCAATTTACGCAATACAGAACAATGGCCTAATGCCTTACACATTTACCTGGTGGATGCTGTAACAGGCGCAGTACAGGACCTGCTATTAAACCCCAAGTTCACGATCGGTTTAAATCAGGGCACTTACACTGATCGGTTCTCCCTAAGGTTTAACAAAGTGAATGCCCCTCTTGAAAAAAAGGACGAATACTCCTTGTATGGATCAGGAGGTGCGCTATATGTACACATTAAACTGATAGATGAACAAAAAGGATATTTACTTATCAGTAATTTGATTGGGCAGCGGATTTCAAGGCAGCCCATTAACGGAAATGGAGATTATGAATTACATGGTCTTTCGCCGGATATAGTATACGTCGTTAGTTTTATGACACCAAAGGGCAGGCATTCAAAAAAAATACTTATCGGGGGAAGCAAATGAAGCAATTTTTAATGTTCGCCCTATTGCCATTAGGCTTTTCGGTATATGCACAGCACAGGCCGGAGATACTTGCTATTGAAAATCCTCCGCGCCCGATTTCAATCTATGTTAATCCTGCCCAGGGACTAAGCTTCGGTGCCTTTTACCTGGGTGGCTCTGGCGGTACCGTAATTGTCTATCCGAACGGATCCAGGTCAACCACCGGCAGTATCATCCAGGCAAGCTTGGGATTTTCCTTTTCACCTGCAATTTTTGAAGCAGATGCAGAACCGGGAACCATCATCACGATCAGCAATGGCCCTGATGTAAACTTAACCGGCAGCAACGGAGGTACTCTGAGTCTGCATATCGGCAATTCTGACTTGGGCAGTTCATTTATTGCAACCGCTGTATCTCCCAGCCGCACATTAATCAGAATTGGTGGTACGCTCACCGTAACAAATCCGCTGGCCAGTCCACCTGGAAGTTATAACGGTACATTTTCTGTTACATTTATACAACCCTAACCATGTTAAAGCGATGGTTGCTGATCTTGTTTGTTGTGTACTGCAATATAAATGACTGTAAGGCGCATGAGGTGCCTGAATATGACGAGGTTTCTATTTTTTTAAATGTCCAGCGCATTGGCGGGATAGAGATGTCAGCAGTGATTGTAGACCAGACTGTTTATCTGCCCGTTGGGGATCTGTTTAATTTTCTTGGGATCAGAAACCAGGCCTCTTCAACCATGGATTCCATAAGCGGCACCTTCATCAATCCGGAGGCTAAGTTTCTCATTGACAATATAAAAAATCGTATCAGCTACTTGGGGAAGGTGTACGTATTGTCGCCAAACGACCTGATCACCACTCCAACGAGCCTGTATTTACGGTCTGACTATTTCGGTAGGATTTTTCAGTTAAACTGCCTTTTCAGCTTTCGGAACCTGTCTGTGACCCTCAGTACCGAGCTGGAACTGCCTGCCATACGGGAGATGCGGCAAAAACAGATGCGCGCCAATGTAAATAAACTCAAAGGAGTGTTCCAACCGGACGTTAAGGTTGGTAGAGTCTATCCAGTTTTTCATCTAGGGACGGCCGATTATTCCCTAGCCACCTCCAAAGACAATGTGAAAGGTGCTGAGGATACCCGCATAAGCCTTGGTTTGGGGGGAGTAATAGCAGGGGGCGAGACCAATGTTATTTTGAACTACCATAGCACCGAGCCATTTAAAGAACTGCAGCAATACTATCTTTGGAAATTGGTAGATAATGACCGAAGCTTTGCTAAGCAAATATCTGCTGGAAAAATTTACGGACAGGCAATAGCCACTATTTATGCCCCCATTGTGGGCGTTCAAATGACCAATACACCAACTACCTACAGGAGATCTTTTGGAAGTTATATGATCAGCAACTATACGGAGCCCAACTGGACAGTAGAAATGTATGTCAACAACGTTTTAATCAACTATGTGAAAGCAGATGCCTCTGGTTTTTATACGTTGAATGTCCCCTTGGTCTACGGAAATTCTCTGGTAAAACTCCATTTTTTTGGTTTATATGGGGAGGAACGTTTCAGCGAACAAACCATAACGGTGCCATTTAATTTTTTGCCTCAAAATGAATTTGAGTACACCATTTCAACGGGGATTGTGGAAGATGAGTATCACAGCAGATTTTCTCGTTTCAGCAGCAATTATGGACTTAGTAAAAGGATCACCGTGGGAGCTGGTGCCGAATATCTCTCTTCAATTACCTCAGGAAAAGCCATACCCTTTATCAATACTTCCATGTGGGTGTCTACCAATCTGTTGTTTTCAGCGGAATATGACTATAAAGTGCAGACAAAAGCCGTGTTAAGCTACAATATGTCCTCAGGATTGCAAATGGAAGTTAGTAATATCTGGTACAGTAAAGGACAGACTGCAATCAATAATACTTTTCTGGAAGACCGAAAAGTGAGTCTCTCTTTCCCTTTAAGGGGGCGTGTTTTTTCGGCGTATTCCAGAATTGCATTGGAACAGATTGTACTGCCCGCTTTTAAATACACCACTGCGCAGTGGATGTTGTCGGTAGCACTTGGTTCCTACAGCACCAGTATTAACACTTTCTCCATTTTTATGCCTGGTCACAATCCATACGTATACAGTAATTTATCAATTTCAGCCAGAATGCTTAAAAACATCATATTGACCCAGCAACTTCAGTATGAGTATCTGGAAAAAAAACTGATTGGCGTTAAAACTGAATTGGAAAAACGGATTTTTAGAAATGGTTATGCCAACTTTTCATACGAAAGAAATTTCAGCAGTAACATAACAAATACCGAAATCGGTTTGCGGTGCGATTTCTCCTTTGCAAATACGAAGACATCGGTACGAAAAAGTAATAATGCTGTCAGGTACTTCCAGGCCGTGAATGGCAGTTTGATGTATGACCACAAATCGAAATATATCAATTTCAGCAATCATCCAAATGTAGGTAAAGGGGTTATTGTATTAAATCCATATCTGGATATCAACAGCAATGGACGGCGGGACCCTGATGAACCGAAAGCTACAGGACTAAATATCCGTGTCAATGCTGGACGGATCAAAAAAAACCTTAAGGATACAACCATCCGTATCACAGACCTTGAAGCCTATGCCGTGGTCGAGGTTGAATTAGACCCCTCGGGGTTCGAAAACATAGCCTGGCGACTCCATCAAAAGAACTATAGCATTACAGTAGACCCTAACTCGGTAAAGAGTGTTGAGGTAGCCGTATTGGTCTCAGGGGAAGTTGCCGGAAAGATAAAAACTAAAGATAGCGAGAAAAATCTTGGTGGTATTATACTGCATATTTACAATACACAATCGACTCTTATGGCTAGTACAGTTACGGAAGTGGATGGCTACTTTAGTTGTTTGGGATTAGTACCGGGCAAGTATTTCATACAAATCGACAAGGTTCAGCTCAAGAGGCTTCAGCTTACTACAGCGGTTGACAAAATACATTTCACAATCGTTCCCAGTCAAGAGGGATCAGTAGTAGACGGATTGGAGTTTTTATTATTAGCTACTCTAAATTAATTTTTTTAATACTACTTTTCAAGTTTACCAGTCATGTTACCTGCAGGAAGATAAATTGGCTTCACAGAAGTTTTTTATCTGTTTAGCCGAGTCAGTTCAGTTAAATATTAAGGGCTGCCACAATCGGTGGTTGATTACTTTGTCCAATACTTTCATTAGCCTTGAAATCTGCTTCTAAATCGACTAACTAGAGTCAAACACGCTACTCTCCTTCAGATCAGAACTGGTAGGACCACACCCTATTTTGGCTAAGCCATAACGCCAATGCTTTGAATCTAGACATTAAATACCAACCTTTATCAAATAGCATTTGCACTTAAGAAAGGTCACGTGAGCGATTCGGTGAGTCAATTATCATAAGTGTCTTTTAAACCATATTAGCGAGGGATTTTAAGCTGGGATTCAGTTCCCCCACTCTCCCCCTTGGCGAATATTACATATCTGTGCAATAAATACTGAGAAAACCTGAAAAAGCTATATTCCATAAAGGATTATCTGTCCAACCCTAAGCAGGTGAATTTACCCTTGGTACCTTTTTGGCATTATCATTATCTTTGATCTTTACGGATCAATCTATATATATTTAAGATCTTGGATATCAAAACAAATAGCTATGATGTGCTGATCGCATATTTTAAAACCTATGTTCCTTTAAATAAACTGGAGCGTAATGAAATATTGGGACGCTTTGTAGAACGCAAAATAAAACGTAGGGGATTCATCCTACAGCAGGGGGAAGTCTGTGTCAACTTCTCATTTATCGTTTCGGGATGCCTTAAAATGTACGCCGTTGACCCAAACGGCCGGGAACACAATCTTCAGTTTGCAGCCGAGCATGATTGGATGACCGATCTGAGCAGTTTTTACTCCGAGAAGCCCAGTCAACTTTATATCGAAGCAGTAGAACCATCTATTATCATGCAGATCAGACATAGCGATCTTCTTTTCCTATATTTCCACTATCATAAATTTGACCGGAATTTTAGAATTATGATCGAAAGGAAGTATATCAAACTTCAGGACCGGATCTTAAAGAACATCAGCTCAACAGCAGAGGAACGTTATCAATATTTTTTAGAGCAATATCCCGATCTTTCCAATCGCCTGCCCAATACCCAGATTGCTTCGTACCTCGGGATCACACCTGAATTTTTAAGTAAGGTGCGAAATAGCCAGAATAAAAAAAGCTGAATCTTAAACTATATTAAGGCTATTTCTTAATATAGTTTATTGGCTATTCTTTTTTTTTGAATATACTTTTGCTTAATAGAATTAATTTATGAAAGCAATCAAATTATTTATCCTCTTCTTTATAGTATGTGGCATCAACAGCTCTGCAAATGCGCAGACCGCGCAAGATAAACTCGTAAAAGAATGGGGAAGGGCGAAGGCCTATACCGGAGAATACCTGGAAGCTATGCCCGAATCTGGATACAGCCTAAAACCTACCCCAGAGATGAGGTCCTTTGCAGAACAGATGTTACATCTTACAGATACAGATTACATCTTTGCTGCCGCTGCAACAGGTGAAAGAAATCCTGTAACGGGTTCCCTGGAAAAATCATCGGATCTGTCTAAAGCTAGCATTACCAAACAGGTCCTGGATGGTTATGACTTTGTTATAGCCTGTATTAAAAAAACCAACGCTTCACAATTGGCTGAGAACTTCAAACTTTTTGGTAAATTTGAACTGACCAGGGAAATGGCCCTCCAAAAAGCTTTTGAGCACCAGACGCACCAGCGGGGCCAGACAACTGTCTATTTGAGACTGGCCGGGGTAAAGCCGCCTGCCGAGAAACTATTTTAAATATTTTCAGCTGATATTGGGATAAAATCCCTGGATATCCAGCAAAAGATTATACGTTCCATTTACCCCTGATCATTATCGCTCATTAAACGGACTTCCAAAATAAAATATCAAATGAAAAACAAAAGCTCCCAAATAAAACTTATCCTAAAAGGCCTGTTTTGCCTATTTGTCATGATCAATATCAATACTAATATTGGCTCAGCCCAGGTCTATCCGGGATTTGAGAATCCATCAGATTTTCATCACCAGAAACTTGAACGCAAGAGAGTGGAGTTAGCTCCTGGTGTTTATGCATTTGTTGGATACAACGGCTCTAACTTTGGTGTCATTGTCACCAAAAACGGCTTTATACTTATTGACACCGGAGATGATATCCGTGGCGGGAAAGAGGCCCTTGAAGAGATTAAAAAACTGGCTCCCGATTCCCTGCTAGGAATTATTCTTACCCATAGCCATCCGGACCACCGTCGGGGGGCGAACGCTTTTCTCCAGGGCCGCAAGGGGACCATTCCTGTATGGGGGCATTACAACTTCGGTGCAGAACAAAAAAGTACCGTAGGTCTAGAAAAAGTTGTAGCACAGCGTGCATCCAAACAGTTCGGAATCGGTATTCCTGATAGCATCTATCCCCTCAATTCCATGATCCCACGTTTCCCCAAAGGGGAAACCGGCCCCCTGATATCACCAAACCGCTTCGTGAACGAAGGAAAAACCGAGCTAACAATAGATGGCATCAAACTGGAGCTGTATACCATTCCAGGCGAAAGTGCTGATCACGTGGTAACCTGGCTACCTGAGAAACAAGTGCTTTTTTCCGGAGACCATGTTGTCGGTGCATTTCCCAACCTTTACCCGATACGAGGCGGGACCTACCGGGATATTGAACAGTGGGGCAAATCTGTCCGAAGACTAATGGAATTCAATCCACAGGCCATTATGTTTGGACACAACAATGCAATAGTTGGATCGGATAAAATAATGCCTATGCTCCGTAACCATGCGGAAGCGATTGAATATGTCTACAGTGAAACGATCAAGGGGATGAATGAAGGGAAAACACCGGATCAGCTGGCAGCTGAAATCCATTTGCCCTCACAGCTTGCAAAGGAACCTTACCTGGCAGAGCTTTATGGGGCAATCCCTTGGGCTGTCCGCTCTATATATGCAGCCAAACTGGGATGGTTTGACGGGAATCCTACAGACCTCGTTCCACTTACGCCCATTGAAGATGCAGAAAGGCATGCGAAGCTTGCAGGTGGTAAAGCCAAAATGCTAAGTGCTGCCAAGCAGGCATTAAAGGAACAGGACTATCGTTGGGCTGCCAAACTTGCGGACTACATGCTCCTCCTTGGTGAAGAAAGGGAAGGTAAACAGATCAAAGCATCTGCACTGGAAGGCATAAGCCGGAATATCCTCCCTGTAACTGGCAAAAACTACCTAATACGGTCAGCTATTGACTTAAGAAAGAGTCCATAACTATTTTATCCCATTGTTGGAGGCTTGAGTACCTTAGAATGATATACCATCGGTAAAACTTCATGACAAATGGAGACACGCTTTGGTGAACTTATGATAAAGGACAATTTATATCAGGACCACTTTAAACCTCCAACAATGGGATAAAATATCAAGTTCTTTCTTTTAGAAAGGTAAGACTGGCCTCTATTGTAGGATAGTATCAGAACAGCCCAAACCCTGTGCAAAATACAAACACATGCCGAAATTATTTATTAACTTCATGAGCACCCAGACCTGGGATCAGATTAAGGGTTAGTAACAGATAAAACTGCTGGGGACATTTCGCGTTTAGGCCCTGACTTCATCAAACCTTCCCATATGCTGGGCGAGGGAATCAAAATTTTCCAATTGCCCTTTCTGTATCAGTTGCATCAGTTTAAGCACGGAATCTAGATAAACTTCAAGCTCAGAGATCAGCCCCAACATCTGGGTATGTTCAGGCAGTTCAGATGTGACATATTCCAGAAGTTCTTGCTTAATCGCATCCTCATTGAACAATGGGATGGCCAGAGGATATGAAAAAAGCTTTTCGGCACCGAGGTTTATTTGATTCACAATCTTTCTGGCAGACCTGAAGTTATCGCTATCTGTATCCAAAAAGAAATATTTTAACCTGTGAACACTTTCACCCAGCCTTTCCTGTAAGTGTCTGACCGAAATCAGCACTTTTCTTGTGAAGATAATATTATGTAGGGAAGGTTTATCTCCCATTAGTGCATTTGCAAAGAATCTTATTTCAAGTATTTTTACGCATAAAAAAGCATAAAACATCAGCATATCCTCCCAGCCGTTCAGATCAAAATACTTTTTAAGCTGTCCATTCTGCGCTTCGAAATTACGGATTGACTGCTTTTTATCCTTAATCCGCAAAAGCATTGCGCTAGACTGTTCCAGCATCAAAAAATAGCTACTTTCGGGCATAAACTGCATTTTCGTAAAACTTTTCCAGGGATCTCCCAGTTGGGGACAATCTTAAATAAAATAATGGCACCAAATTGTAAAAACTATATGACGTGTATGCAACCAATAAGTTATTTTCTGGTTACTTCCTTCATCAGATAGCCCTCCTGTTGAAAATAGGCAAAACAGCCCTATTCATTTTTTTATGGGGTACAACTTGCCGGCCAGACCTTGAATATCTGTGTTCAGTATGATAGGGTTATCTTGAGCATAATCTTTATCTATGAACAAAAAAACCAACAGCAGTAATCGGGTACCCATTGAAATTAGTTTCAATCAATAATTGCGCTATAATCCGGTTCCTAAATATACCCCTCATGGATTCTTATAGGATAAAAAACAGACATGAGAACCGTCTAGGACTGCGTTCTCATGTCTGTTAGAGATAAATAAGCGCCTTCAATTAAGGTGCCAAAGGCAATCTTTCTGCTTAGGCCGCTTATTAGTGTGCAGTTGGATGCGTTGCTGTGTATGGTATTGTGCCTTTGATCATCTTCCCACCATCATTGGTCAGCCTTAGATAAAAATCAGACGTAACTGCAACACCATCTGCATCCAGGTTAAGAAAATACTTACCAGCTGGTGCCATTGAGTCATTCTCTGCTGTCTTGAAAATCTGAGTTGCTTCATTCAGCTCATCAAACATCGATATATAGACGCTGTTTACTCCAGAATTTTTTGCTGCAGCGAACTGCGACCACATAAAGTCTCCATGCATTCTTGGAATTTTGTTCTTTGGTTGACCGTTTGTATTGTAAAACGCTGTTCCCGGATAGATATCGGCCTGGTAATCAATACCGCGAGCGTTACAATAAGCCACATCATCTGTAAACCAGCTTTGAAAATTGGTAGTTTTACCTACCATCCATGGCATAATCATATCACATGCATTATATGCAGATTTATCAGTTGCACCTCTCCAGCCCTGTAATGGGGCACCAATCACATAGCATCCCTGAGCCTTGAACCAATTGATTTTTGTTACCCAGTCTGCCATAGTGCCTCTGTCTGATTTCCCTACTCCCCAGAAGCAAACAACTGGCTTGCCATTCTGTCTTGCATAGGCCGAAGAATTGATGTGGGTACTCATCGAGTTAGTCCAGTCCACATCTATGGGATCTGTAGCCTTACAGTCATACATGATATAAAATTTACGTCCATAGACTTCTGCTGAATTTCTTGCTTTAGCCACAACCTGATCAAAGAAATTTTTCTTTGATCCTGCTGCCAGATAGCTCCCAAACCTTTGGAGAGCTGCGCAGTCGATACCATAATCCTGCATCCACTGAAAATGTTTGGCTACAGTCTGAGACGACCATGAAGAAAACATCTTAGCTGGCTGCCCATTGCCAAGATTACCGGTAAAGCCTGGCTGTGACACTCCACCCTGAGGAAACGGTGTCCCCGAATAGGTATTTAAATACTCACGGGTATCCGGCCAGCATTCAAGGTTTCCGTGCTGCCAGGAATTCAAAGGTGAACCATCACCAGAGGCACCGAACCATCCCTGATAACCTACCGTTACCTTTCCTACTACATCGCCGACCGGAGACGCAGCAATCCCTGCAAGGGCAAGTTTATTGTTCAGTGCCGGAACCTGCTCATCAGCTGTTGAGGCTTCCTTTTTGGAACAGCCCATAAATACCGCAAAAGCGGCCGTCAGAACAAACATGTTTGTTTTTTTCATTTTTTTTGATTTGGGTTTATAATTGATTAATTGTACTAATGTTAATAAGGATTTATGAATCACCTGCCCACCAGTGGGCGGTATAACGATGACATCAGTGATCTATCCTATATTGAAAGATAAAACCGTCCGACGGTTCCGTTTACACCTAGCCATGGCATATTTTTTTTACGTAGAAACACCAGGACGTTTCATTACAATAAATAATTTCAATTATTAAGGTGTCTGAAAAGTCCACTGTTGGTTGTTGCCCCCGGTACTGCTCCAAATCTGGACAAGCTCCCCCGCTGTTGTTGAATTATTACCAATCTCCATCATCAGATTGCTCTGAACGCCCTTTATGGTATAATACCCGCCTACACCAGGAGTAATAATCCATTTTTGATTATTACCGCTGGTAGAATTATATAGCTGGACTTTTGCACCGTTAACGGTAGACTGACCGGTAACATCAAGCGATTTCCCGCTCTGTACACCTACAATCCTATATTGTCCCCCGCCTAGAGAGGTCACGGTCCAGCGCTGGTTATTCTGTCCACTATATGTCCATTGCTGAATTGCTGTACCGTTTGCGGTACCCTGTGCCTTCGCATCGATTGCCAGGCCACTGTTCCTGTTGATTATCTTATAGGTTCCGTCAGCAAGTGTAGGGGTTCCATTTATATACGGATCCAGAATAGGTCTGAGCAGGTTGGCGGCCTTGATGTGTCCACTTACATTTGGGTGCAGTCCATCCGAGTAATCAGTTGAGGTCAACCACCCTGTCGTATTTATATAATGAACCTTGTTGTCCCCTGCGGCAATTCTGGCATTTACTGCGGCCAATGTAGGCACCGCCTTTACCCCGATAAAAGTTCTCATTACAAATATCTCAGCGTTTGCAAACTTTGTCCTGATGTTGGCAAGGAAGGTAATGTAGCCGTTCTTGAAAACACTGTCAGGCACCCCCTTGTTGTTATCATTGGTACCAAGATTGACAACAATAAGTCTTGGAGTATACTTTGTAAAATCCCAGTTGGGTGATGAGGTGTACGAGGGATTCTGCAACTTGAAGTACTGTGTGTCCATGCCGGCACTTATCGTATAACCGCTTACAAGTGTTATTCCAGGATAGGCAATCTGAGTATGCTCTGTACCTAACGCTTCCGAGCAGACCCATCCATAGGCTGAGACATTTGCCTGCCCACCTGTTCCCGCTGCGTAGCCAGCAGTTATCGAATCACCTATATATTCGATGATATCGGTAGATACATCCGGAGTACTTGTTGTTGCGCCTGTATCGAGTATAAATCCTTGAAAATTAAAAAAATAATTATAGTCCTTTCCCTGAGCCACCGTAACAGTATGGGTACCACTTGCAAGCGCACTTGGCGTAAGGTTAACAGTACCGGTGGCATTCGGATAGCTGACCCAGGGACCATTGTCTATCTTGGCGTAATAATGGGTCGCAGCGCCCACTTTTATTTTGACCGTTGTGCCGGTAAATTTTACACGCAGATATGCGCCTCCCCAATTACTTACATACTGTGTAGCATTGCTAAAATCCCAACGGCCGAAATACTGGATATTGGGGTCATCAATTGATCCGGTTCCGGGCGGAACTGCCAGGGCTTGTTGCACCAGCCCCTGTGCTTTAGACTTTCCGCTGATCCCGGCACTTGCCAGATCGTCGGGAATTTTACTGCAACGGCAGAGCAAAGTAATCATGCAAATACCTGTAAGGATCTGAATTACCAGCTGTCTGGCAATCTGAATGTTTTTAGGGCTGAGAAGCCCCGATCTGGGGAACCGTGATAGCAGGCTCACACCACTCATTGTGGTTTTGTTCATCATATTTGGTTATGTTTAGGTGTAAGCAAAAAAAGGCATTTGCTTAAACATAAAACTAATCTCAAGTCTTAAAAAAAACTTAAAAAAACCTTAAAAACAGCCTTGATGAACCAAAATATTCCCATGATGTCTTTATAAACCCGAAACAGCCTATTTTCATAGATATGCACAGGATTTTGTTCATCAGAAATCAACCTGAGGGATAAAAAAGGAACACTAAAGATGGTTTCACTTCGAAACAACAATATTTATAACTGAATAAAGGTCCAGTTTCATCACAATAAAGGACAAACCGGGTTGAAAAATAATTATCATGAAAACAGTTTTTATTGAAATCCCGGATTAAGTATATATTTTCCTCCACACTTTTATCCATGACCTACCCCGCTACCACTACTATAAATAGCGACTAAAAACCTAATTAAAAAAGACAATATCAAACTGATTAACATTACGACGCAGCTACTTTAAAACAGGCTAAATTATGCTCACATTACCCTGAACCCTATAGCTGTCTCAGCAATATCAAAACAGCAAGAGCCATATCCTAGAGCAAAATATAGATTCAATTATTGGTCGCCCTGTTGTTAACTAGTTTAACAGAGATGCTCTTCGTAGCGGTAGCTATGGCATAGTCAGGGTTCCCTTTCCTTCAATAACAGTCATTCATTGCCCGTTAAGGGTATACAATACTCAAAACGCCCTCGCATAAGAAATGCGAAGGCGCCGGAATAACAAACGGTATATTAAAGCTTATTTAGCTAATCAAAAAAAGGCATCACAACCTAACAGCAAAACAATTATCAACTATGGTAACCGATACAGACTGCTTCACCCCTAAATTTAGTCATTCAGCAGTGTCCCTAGCATATTCACAAGTAACTTACCGGCGATGGGATCTGTTGTTGCTTTTTCAAACATAATCTCTGATAGGATTGCTGTACCCTTTTCGCTGATCTTAACGATCGGAAAGCCCCTCATTTCATCCATTTTTTTGGTCCGTTCACGGATGTTCCCTTCAAGGTATCCATGGATTTTCAGGAAGGAGGCTAAGGGTTCTACCCCAGTCCCTCTGTTTATTCTGTATGCACTTTTAACTACCAATGGGTTTTCTCTTTTGTTGTTATTGAAGTATCTGGTATCCATCGGCTCAATTCCATCAAAAACAGGTGATTCCGGCACTTCTATAGAGACAATTTCACCGTTCTCTTTAAAAATATTCCGCACCTTGCCAGGAAACAGTGAGCTGGCCAGCCTACCTGAATTCAGCAGTAATAACTTACCACCTGCTGCTACAAATGCATTGATCCTGTCAACCTCAGACGGAGAAGTATTTACAGAATCCAAACCGCTTAAGATCAGAACATCAGACTTCTCCTTAAGGGCATCAATTACGGAATTCACCTTTTTACTTCCTATCCCCAGATCTGCCAAGACAGGTGAAATCCCATCCAACTTGTCAACAAGAACAATATTTTTTCCTTTTAAGCGCCCTACTCCCAGCCATTTCTTATCAGAAAGCAGCAATTCAACCTCATTCTCAGAAACAGTCTTTCCTTTTTCTACTAACTTTAATACAAGTCTGGCATTTATCCTTGAAACCGGCAACGTGTTCGGGATGTTGATTACAGGTTCAATAAATTTACGTCCATAATAGGCAACAGGGGGAACAGCTTCCTTGCCTGCCAGTATTATCTTATCATCCTCACCGCGAACCGACCATTGAAGTTCTGTTTCGGCGAGCTCGGTTCCTTCATCCCTGTCATTAACTATGTAAACCCTCAGGGGCAGTTTAGTTCCTGAATAAAAATGTCTTCCCCACAATTCAGCAGAAACCAAAATGGGTTGAAGCGCTTTTTTCATGGCCGAATAACTTGGGTGTGGCGCAATTTTATCAGCCTGGTAAATATTCTTGAACCAGGTCAATGCTGCAAAATGCAAAATCCCGGCAGCTTTTTCATTCGTTCTCCTGACAGCCTCAGCAGACTCCTTGGTTATAAATGTCTGTGCCTTTAGGAAATATTCAGGATTCGCATATTCGTAAGCATAATTACCAACCAGACTTGCGGGATTCTGATGGACATAGGTATAAAACCTTGTCGGGTGTCCGGTTTCACTTGCATAGCCTGTAGAAAACTCCTGACTGATCAGTGGCCTTCCTGGATTCTTGAACGATTTTTGCCATTCACCTTTAAATTCAGAAAAAATAGATCCATGGTACCAGTTGATATACCAATGGTGGTCATCAATATCTCCATCATCAATTTTATCGAAAAACTCCTTACCGAATTTCTTCTCATTACGGGTATAATTGGAATCGAAACAGACAGGTCTGGTGGGATCAATTTCCCTGATCTTTTTTACCACATCAGATATAATTCCCATTTTAACCTTTGCCCGTTCGAAATCAGGATCATTGTCGTAGAATTTCATTTCATTGTTGACCGTCCAGAACAATAGGGAAGGATGGTTTCTATATTTTTTGATCAGATCAAAAAACTCATTCTTCCAGAGATCGATCAATTTCTGGTCTGGCATACTGCTTTTGATCATCAGCCATGGCCATCCACCTTCATAACTTACCCCGACACCTTTTTGGTCTGATGATGATAGCCACAGCTCATTGTAAGGAGCAGTATGCGTTCGGGTAATCATAATATTTCCATCGTGCATGAGCTTATTGAACTGGTTGGCCAATGCGGTATCATTTGGTGCCAGTGACATTGGAGTATGGTTGCCCCCTCTTAGCCAGTACTGCCGACCGTTCAGATAAAAGAAATCACCTTTTGTTTCGAATGTCCTGAACCCAGATACTATACTTTGCCTATCCAGCTCTTTCCCTGCAACTTTGATTGAAAAATTGAAATTATAGAGATTTGGACTGGCCGGGGTCCACAATAAAGGCTTTAGATTACCAATACTGAAGGTAAATATTTTTTCCTCACCTGCATTCAGTGTCACATCTTCCAGAGCTGAAGCATTATATAACTGTGATTTCTGGGCTACTGCATCTATTGCTGTCACAATTGAAAATTTCCGTGCATCACCAGTGTTGTTTTTAACAGTTACCTCAAAATCAGCGCCCGTCAATTTGGGTTTTATGTAGACATCGGTAATCCTTACCGGTTCTGAAACCACAAGCGCTACGGGCTGCCATATCCCTGCAGGATCATCATTGTAGAAACCGTGGGCCAGATCTTTCAGCATCTTGTTGGTTACAGGAACCGTAACAGCTACATCGGTTACGACATCTGCATCCTTGATATCTTTTACATAGTCTCTTGAAACCTTGACTACCACAAGGTTTTTACCTGGCTTAAGAAGTTTGGTAACATCTATCTTAAACTCGCCGAACATCCCCACATGTGGACTTGAAGCTCTTTTTCCATTTACAAATACTTCAGCAACCTTCGACACAGCATCAAATGTAAGCTCGAGGTACCTGCCACTGATGTTCTCCGGCAACTCGATCCATTGGCGGTAAAAGCCTACATCTGTTCTCTTATAATCAAAGGTATAGCCTTCGCACCTATCGATCTCTTTCTGGTAGTAGTTATCTGACACTCCCTTGCTGGCGGTGTTGTACTTCTCCCCGTGCAGCCATTCCCTATTTGGGTTCCAGAACTGGGGAACCCTCATAATATGCCAGTTCTGATCAGGGTTTGACGGTGAAACTGCATCTGCGGTACTTTTGGTTTCGTAACCCGGACTGAACAGCCAGGAACCATCCAAAGAAATCTTTGTTCTAGAAGGGCCGATATTGTTTACTAAGACAGGTTTATAAGCAGCGCGTTCTTCTTCCCTTTTCCGGTTCTTATCTATCTTTTTCACCTGATATTCTTTTACCGGACCTTTGGAAAAGATATTTGATGAAAGTGGTTTTATTCGCAGGTCATCAAATTCAGTTTCGATCCAGCTTCCCCCAAGGGTAACTTTTCCTTTGGGTGAGAATTCTGTATTCGGATCTTCAACATCAATCCATGGCAGTTCTTCCTTATTTAGGAATACCTTGATACGGCTTCCTGCTATCTGAACCCTGATATCATACCATTTACCCGGAACCAATGGAAAATCAAGATGTCTAAGTGCCAGGTGATCGTCAGTCCCCATATACCCTAATCTTGCCAAATATAGATCATTTTGAATGCCGCCCCTTAGGCCAAGAATATACCTGTCATTTCTGCTTGATGCCCTAAATCCCGACCATATCTGTACTTCGCTTCCATTTGCTGGTGTACGGGCCTTAAAACTAAATTCATAATTGCCCATTTCCTCTCCGCCAAATGACGCATAGGCATCCTTACTTTTTAAAACACCGTTCTCTATTTTTAGCAGGCCTCTATCGGTTTTTTCCAGTTTCTTACCGGGATCACTAAACTGTTCGGTTAAATTGGCACTTGACTGGGCAAATACTGATGTGTTCAATAACAGTATTGTCAGTGTAAGCGTTTCAAGCATGTACTTTTTTATCATCATCGCTTTATTTATTCATTCATTTATCATTTTCAATACCGGCCCTTTATCCAGCTGAGCATATTAAGAAACTTCGTTCTTACTTGGTTGCAGACCAGGAATGTTTTTTACTTTACTCTTTCCCAGTCATCTGTTCTGAATGGAGATGCGGGCAGCCCCTCATTGTTAATAAGGTTACAGCCTTCGGGATTGTCGGCCCAGGCATAGCGTACTGCAACAGGTGCATTGACATCCTTGCTGGATACTTCAATCTGGTTACCGACGATTACTGCATCAGCCCAGTAAAATTTCTTATCGGCACCTGCAAGGGCAAAGTAGCCAGGTGCTTTTCCATCTTTGGTCTTCAGCCCGGCTCCGGTACTGGTAAAACTTAGGATTGCTTTATTGTCTTTTATCCGCATCGATTTATATACAGGTCCAGAGGCAACAAGATTTTTCTCTCCGTAAGCCAGTTTCCTTGCTGCAAGTGCCAGACGCTTACCCACATCCAATTTATCGACCGGATGGATATCGCCTGCTTCCCCGATATCAATACCCACCGCCATAGCTGTATTCGCAGACCTGGAAAGTGTCATAAGTTGTGCTTCCCTTAACTCGGCCCAATCACTCTCTGCCGGCTGTTGAACAGGCTGCCTATAGTTGACCAACTGTTGAAAAATAAATGGGAAATCACCCTGTTTCCATTTTAGCCTCCAATCGGCAATCATTGCTGGAAACAATGTTCTGTATTCGATGCCACGTGAACCGTTATTTTCACCCTGATACCAGATTACCCCTTTGATTGCATACGGGATTAAAGGCGCAATCATGCCATTGTATATAGAAACGCTCAGGTCCTGGGGGTTATATGGTCCCGGAAGCTGTCCTGTCTTTCTACCCAACTCATATTTCCAGTTACCGTCAATTGAAACCTGCTTTGTACCGAAGTCGAGCACCATTGGTTTATTACCTGCGAATCCGCCCGGCCCATTCCAGTTGATGACCCTTACTGCAATGATGTTTTTACCTGCTTTTATAAGTTTGGAAGCAACTGTGTGCTCCCTTGATTTTTCCCTATTTGCATATCCTCCTATCTTGGTTCCGTTGATGAAAGTTTCATCCTCATCATCAACATTTCCAAGCTTCAGAACAGCATCTTTGCCTATCAGATCTTCAGGAACATCGATCTCTTTTCTGAACCATATCACACCAAAGGTATTCGCGAAACCAAATTTCTCGAACATCGTTGGAATGGTGACTGTTTTCCATGATCCATCGTTAAATTCCTGTGATGCCCAGTCAGCACTTCCATCTTTATACCCCTTGTCCTCTGTTTTATTCTTTAGATGCCAGTCAGTGATCGACTGCTGGCGCTGCTTTATCTTGGCGGCAATCTGTGCTGTATCTTTTAACAGCTTAACTTCATTTTCAAACTGGGGAAATGCCTTGATTCCCTCTTCACTGGTCCATGCCTCGGCCTTTGTACCTCCCCAGCTTGCATTGATCAGACCAATTGCCACTTTGTTCTTTTCGTACAGTTCCCTGGCAAAAAAATAAGCCGCAACCGAAAACCCATTTAATATTTCCGGCTTTGCTGATCTCCATCCCGAGGTCTTAAAATTCTCGTTGGGTACAGCACCGGTCACACGGGTTACCAATATCTGCCTGATCTGGTTATTCTCTGATGCAGCAATATCTTTGGCATATAGCACTTTCGCACGGGCGTTGTTAAAATCAAAAACCATATTTGATTGCCCGGAACAGATCCAGACATCCCCTATCATAATATCTTTGATGCGGATCTCTTCGCTTTTCCCCTTGACAGTAAGTTCGTAAGGCCCGCCAGCAGCAGTCGGCTGCATTACGGCAGTCCATTTACCATTATCGTCCGCAGTTGTTTTATATGTTGCCCCTTTAAAGGTAACCTGAACTTCCTCCCCTTTCTCAGCCCAGCCCCATACCGGGATCTTTATATCTCTCTGCAGAACCATATGGTCGGCGACAAGGGCTGGGAGGCGTAATTTTGCAGATACACTTAAGTGTAAAAGCATGAATAGAACAGATAGTTTAAATACTATTTTCATCTTTAGTGATAATTGTTGTTATTCTTCAAAATTCTTGTTAAAATCAACCTGTCACTGGTATACGTCCAGTGGGTTCTGTTAAATCCTTTCTGTACTCTGGCGCTAGCCTATTTACCCTTTGGCGGAGGAATATTGCTCTGGAACGGGACTTCGCCCCTGAGCATCTTGCCCGCAAATCCACTTAGGTACATATAATAATCAGACGGAATATCTTCCTCGGGGGTTAAGAACCGAACATTACCGACCGGAGGATTTTTACTCATTTTAAAAATCGCGGTTCCTTCATCCACTTCGTCAAACATAGCAATATAGATCATCTCCGCACCGTTTTCTATTGCACCCGACAACTGCTTCCAAAAAAACTGTCCCCGGTTTCGCGGAATCTGATCAAATGGAGATCGCGGTCTCATATTGTGCCAGCTGAATCCGGGATATACCACCGGTACATAATCCACCTTATTTTCCCTGCACCATGCAATATCCCTTCTTATCCTCTCCAACATCACAGGAACGCCGGCTTCGGCAAAACGGCCAACGAACCAAGGGTGAATGATATCCGCATTCTTAAAAGTTTCAAGAAGTTCAGGATCCGATTGAGTGTCTCCTTTCAGTTCACGCCACTGGGTAGGAACTCCCAACAGAATCGAACAGCCACCATAAACAGGGTCATTTTTTAAAAAGTCTATGATATACTGCACATTTTTAAGGTTGTACTTGCGGTTATCATTAAAGCCTACACCCCAAAGTGCCACCAGTGGTTTACCATTGTGATAGAGATAATTCTGGTTATTGCCCATATTGGTTATCTTCAGACTGTCCACCAGGTTTTTAAAGTCCTGTATTACCAGTTTTTCATCTCCGTCAATCATTCCGGAAAAGTCATACATCACTGCGACTGCCCTATTATTTTTTGCTGCCGCTTCAAAAGCGGTTGAAAGTACCTTATTATTGTGGTTGAGGCCTTGCCTATACTTAAGATTGGCGACAAAACGCTGGATAAAAACCCCATCGATACCATAGTCCTTCATCCATTTGAAGTGAAGCTGAACGGAAGACCTATCATATGAACTGAACAGATAGGCGGGATCTCCGTTTGCAAGTTTAAATGGGGTTTTATAGGTTTTCCTATACTCACCCATTTCAGGCCATATCTCAACCCCGATCTTCGCCTGTTCAACGCGGCCATAGTGGTTCCAGCCGCGGTCTGCACCATCCCCCTTTGCGTTGAACCAGCCCTGATAGCCGGCCATGACCAAGCCTTTATAACTTGGGAATTTTGATTTTTTAGCGTGCTTTCTCTGGGCGAAACTATATAAAACTGAACAGCAGGCCATTAAAAGCAGAAATATCCTTTTATTCATTTGGTTAAATCTGGTTAATATTAGTTATTTGGGTGGTTGAAAAAAAGAAATCAAATAGAGAGGTTAAGCCGTATCACTTAATCTCCTATTGCTATATTATCTTCTCTGCGTAGTGAAATTTTTCGCTACCCCCCATTCCCTGTTAGGATATGGGCCCATTTCCAGTTCAAGTGTACCGCCATTGACAAGCTGATCGTGGGTAAACCATGGAGTATCCAGTACTTTGCCATTTAATTTGGCACTTTGGATGTATTTGTTCACTACGCTGCTCCCATTGGCATTTACAGTAAAAGTCTTTCCGTTGTCCAATCTGATAGATGATTTTTCAAACAACGGGCTGCCTATGGTATAGACTGGAAGACCGGGCGTAAGGGGATAAAAGCCCAGTGAGGAGAACACCACAAAAGAAGTCATTCCCCCGCCGTCCTCATCTCCCGGAATACCGAATACATTGTCCTTGAACCAGGTATCCAGCAGGAAGCGGATCCTCTTCTGGGTCTTCCAGGGAGCACCCGTCAGATTGTACAGGTATGGAATATGAAAGCTTGGCTCATTGCCCATTGAAAACTGACCAACAAGGCCGGTTGCATCCGGAAGCTTTGCCCAGAAAGCATATTTACTTCTGCCAAGCCCCTCCCTAAAAAGCTGGTCAAGATCATTCTCGAAATTCTTCTCTCCGCCAATCAGGTCAACAAGTCCTTTTAGATCATGCTGTACCTGCCACTTGTAGGTAAAGCCATTATTTTCATCATAATAATCCCTGGCTCCCATTCCTCCGTCAAATTTTGGATCCATCTTGATCCAGTTTCCTTCGCTGTCCTTTGGCATAAACATTCTCTTATCCTTCTCCCATAAATTCTTATAGTTATCAGCCTTTTTGTCAAATAGGCTATAATCAGCGTCTTTGCCAAGGTCTTTTGCCAGCTGACCAAGGGCCCAGTCATCATAGCTCTGGCCAAGGGTAACCGCAACTGCCTGTCTTTTCTCAAACTTATGAACCATCGTGTCGGTCTCTGCCTCACCGATCCTCAGCGATGGAAAATAACCGTTCTTATGATAAAAGTCGTCCAAAGGCCCCTTAGGACCATTTCGCCAGGGCAGCATCGTCGCATCGGTCGAGTTTTTTCTCAATCCCTCATAGGCTTTTGCCACATTATAGTTCTTTAGGCCCTTTCTATAGGCATCAAGAAAAACAACTGTTGAATGGAAACCGTTCATACAGGCATGGTCTCCGAACAGTACGGGAAAGGTAGGCATCCAGCCGCCCTGCTCGTACATGCTCACATAAGAGTTCAACATGTCCTCTTCCTGTGCCGGTGCCAGTATCGTCCTTAAAGGGTGTTGGGCAAGATAGGTGTCCCATGCCCAGTCGTCAGTATAAAAAGGACGGACCGTCTTGTGTACCTTGTTGTCAAAACCGCTGAAGTATTGCCCGTCTTCGGTGATGTCGACCATTCGTTCATATGAACGGTATAAAGAAGTATAAAAGGTCCGTTTCTGAGCCTCGGTCCCTCCTGTAACCGAAATCTTGTTGATTACCTTTGACCAGGCTTCTTCGCCTTTCTGTTTTAATTGTGAAAAATCTGCACCATTGAACTCTTTTAAGTAGTTCTTCTGTGCCTGTTCAGGGCTTATATAGGAAACTGCATAGCTCAGCTCTACACTTCCAGTACCAGCAGCAAACGATGCAAATGCCCTAGCGTTTTTCCCCGAAACAGACTTCTTATCGCTTACTTTCTGGTTTTCCAAAATACCGAAAGACGGCTTCTCATTGAATTTCCCATAAAAATATACTGCGATGTTTCCATGATAGGTTTCTGAACCTATAATCTCGGTATCGGACAATGCCTGAAAGGATCCCGCTCCGTCGTTCAGCAGGCTGAAAAGAATGTTCCTTTCCCCTTTTTCGGGAAAGGAAAACCTAAATATCCCTACTTTGTTGCCCGGCACAAACTCTACCTTCACCTGATCATCTATCAGGTATGTCGAATAATACCAAGGTCTTGTGATCTCAAGATCATGATCATATGTCATTTTCCTCACATACGAATTTGCGGCAATGCGGTTTACAGATGGTTTTATTGCAAATACCTCGCCCAACCTATGGGAAACTACATTCAGTGGGAAGGCTGTAATCTGGTCGGACATATAGTCTTCGCGAAGTGGGAAAACCCTAATCATCTGATTGGGCAATTGTACAGTGGGCCTTGTAGGCTGTAACAAATGGCCAACATTCCCTATTGTAGGATCAATGTATTTTAAGTTACTTTTCCCCGCATCTTGCTGGGAAAATGCCAGGCTTGATGCAAACGACAGGACAGCGCCCAAAAGACCGGCCTTTAAAACTTTTGAAGAAGAAATCATCGTTAATGTGTGTATTTATAATTGGTTAAAAACTTGCTCTTAAATGATCCTGTGACTTCTTAATCCATATAAAAGCTACATACGGATATACATTTTTCATATAGGAGAAGTACCCGGACCATAAAAAGCTGCAAGAACGCATAACGGGCAAAAAAAAGCTTAAAAAAACATTAATTTGGCACTCAACCAAAAAAATAACCAGTTATTGATCAATAAATGATTTTTTCTGCACGAAAAAGGCCCGACCGTGTAGGATGAAAAATTTAGGGACGCTAAAAAGACACATAAATATCTTTTCGCAATAATCAGGTATAAATTTTAATATTTTAGTGAATAAACTTGCAAATCCGATTGTGTTTTCATGCCCTGTTTGATTTGTGGAATAAATAAAGTGATCACCTATCGGATGATAAACCTGTGGTAAACATTGATAAGCAAAAACAGCGGTAAATCCCTAATATCGACTTCCAGTCCTAGATAATCCCTCCGACAAAAGACAAAAAAAGCGGCAAAGAAATCTTCTTTGCCGCTAAAATAAACGAGTAAACTAAAACAATCCGATCAATTACTTTTCATATTCCTTAAGCTCTGCTTCAAACCTGGCAATCGTTTCCTCAAGAATACTTCCCTTGTACTTTCCCTCCTTAAGGGCAGCTTTACCAGTTTCAAGTGCTTTTTTCTGTGAAGCAACAGCATTGACAGTGTCTCCAGCTTTAAAATAACACTTCGCTATGATCTCATATACCAAGGGAGTTACAGCGTTGGGCAACAATAGCGCTTCCTGCATGAATTCACTTCCCATCCTGTAGGCTTCAACTGGAAGCCCGTCCTTCTCTGAGAAAAGTTTGGGAACGGATATGTTCGCCCAGCCCGGAGCTGTCTTATGCCATTCTCTTGCAAAAACAATCGCTTTCTGGATATCTGTTTCTACCAGAGCCTCAAATTTCATGCTTTCAGCACCTCCCTGGTACAATTTATATTTACTTGAGATTTCTGCCATTGATGAGTCGATCAAAACCAATACCTTTTTATAATTCTTTGCCTTTCTCGCCTCTTGGATCGGCTTAAATATTGCGTCCACTTCACTACGCTGTTTTTGTTGATCCTGGCTCTGCTTGTTATAATTATCGCCAAATGCTTTTGAATTATAGGTACCTGCAACAACCTGGGCCAGAATGGGCTCTAGGCTCATAGGGTGACCGATCCATGCGATCTTTCCATCCTTGATCAGGAATGTTGCTGGTATCCCTCCCAGACCGGCGGCTGTCATCCAGTTATTGGCCATATCCTGGTTGTTGTTGTCCATTGCTACATTATAGTCCATATCTTTGCCCATCTGCTTCACAAAACTGATCACGGCGGGCAGTTCTTTTTCCTGAGGCTGTCCTTTTTTTTCCCAGATATCAACGCCGGTGAATGTAACTTTACCTGCATATTTCCTTGCCATTTCAGAAAGATGGGGCATTGCTGCTTTACAGGGACCGCACCATGTGGCCCAAAACTCCATTACATAAACCTTATCCTTTTCAAAAGATTCAACAGGATTTCCTTTGACCCATTTAAAAACTTTGACAGGTGGTGCCGGATCACCGACCTTAAGCGTGGTTTTATCCTGCCCCAGTACCTGAAGTACTGTTAGCATGGAAAGGATCACCAATCCTGTTTTTTTTAAAACACTCTCTCTATAATTTATCTTGATTTTCATATTACTGTTATTTAAAAATTTAATAGGTATTCTGTTTGATCCCCCCATTACTGGAAGAGATCTCAAAATTGTTGATCGGCAATGCATATTTCCTTGAATTTTTATCAAGTGTATAGGTAATGGGAGCCTTGGTTTTATCAACGGCTGTAGCAGTGAAGGGATAGAACGTTTTGGTTATCGTTACATCATCATTGGGATCCTCATTGTTATTATATCTGCGCAAGTCATTCCAGCGCTGAACGAAGGGAAGTTCCCTACGACGTTCATCCAAGATTAGTTTTATTGCTTCTGTTTGGGTACCAGCGCTAAGGTTTACCCAGGTTCCCGGTGTCATACGTTTGGCACGGAGAAGATTCACTGTTGACAGCCCAGCATTAAAATCGCCCAATCTTGCCTGACATTCTCCCTTTATCAGGTACATCTCCGCGGTTGAAGGACCGCTTGGAAGGCCTGAAATGTAGAAATATAGATAGCCTGTGGCATCATAGTTTATTCCTAAAAGATAGGATAAATGTTCAACGAAATTGTATTTATAACGCAGATCATGAACCGTATCATACATTGCCATGAGCCCCGGACTTGGTAAATAGGAAGTTCCATCAAGGTAACGTGAATACAGTTGTTCCTTCCAACTGATCCTGTATGTATAATCAGTTGGGGAAGTCGTAAACTGGTTAGGGAACTGAATTGTCGAGGCTCCAACCCCTGGTATATTTATCGGATAGACCAGTCCATTGGACATTTCCGTGTTAAAATCCACTAAGGCACTATATTCCGTAAGTGCAGAACTGGCATATTCCAGCGCTTTCTGATAATTATTCTGGTTAAGATAAAACCGCGCCAAAAATCCATTGACCCCAGCTGTACTCGCTCTCCAATGTCGTGCTTTTCCGCTCTGCATCAAGGTCTGCTTAATTTTAAGTGCTTCCTGGAGATCGGCCTCAATGAGTTTATACGTGTCCGCAAGCGTGGCCCGATCAAGAGGCTGTTCAAAGCTGGTAGAAGTTTTTAATGGCAGGCCCGGTTCTGCTAAATTTTTAGCGACATAAGGCAGACAATAAACATTTGCAAGGTTCCAGTAGCTATATGCCCTTATAAAATGGGCTTCCGCCTGTAACCTCGCTTTATCTTCATCGCTGCCCGTTACTTTGGGAAGTTCTTCTAGTACCATATTCGCTCTAAAAATCTTTCCATACTCACCAGGCTTAAATCCGTCACCACCCCAAAAATCATCTCTTTGTGCATTGGCCAGATTGGTATAATCCCAAAGGGTAGCCTGTAGGCTCACCAATCCTGCACCCGAATAGATTGCTGGAACAGCATCATACATTGGCATACTGACTAAATTATCGTCAGTTGCAAAGAGACTGGCTTTATTGGGTTCGGGCCAAAAATCTCGATAGGCCGAGAGTATTTCATCGAGCTGGGCGGTCGTTGTAACCGGTATAGAAGACGTTTTTGAGGGGATTTCATCCAGAAACTTCTTACAGGAAGTCAATGCGGTCACAATTACTATCAGCAGGCTCATTTTCAAGCCGAGGTTATATATTGCTTTCATAATCAAAATCTTAAAAATTCAATTTAAATCCGAATGTGTACTGGGCTTGTGGACGGACTGTTCCAATGGGATACTCGGGATCTTCACCGTATTTGTTTGCCGTAATGATGAACAGGTTATTGCCCTGGGCATACAATTGCATTCTGGCGAGCCCAAATTTTGATAACAATCTTACAGGTACATTGTAGCTTAGATTAACTTCCTGCAACCTCACGTAGCTGGCATTGTCCACCAAATAATCCAGGTAAGGAGTAAAACTTGTCCAGTTGTAATAACTTGGCTCATTTGGATTTTTGGGCAGGGGAACCATTGTCATTGGATCTGCATTCATCACTTCTGACAACCTGCTATTTGGAAGCACTTTACCTGCCCACAATAGAGGGTAGTTAAATGAATTGTGCCTGAACACATTGCCAAACTTTCCAGTGAAGATAAATGAAAAATCAAAATCATAAACTCTAAACTGGCTTGAGAA
Source organism: Pedobacter sp. R-06 (assembly GCF_049913135.1). Taxonomy (NCBI): domain Bacteria; kingdom Pseudomonadati; phylum Bacteroidota; class Sphingobacteriia; order Sphingobacteriales; family Sphingobacteriaceae; genus Pedobacter; species Pedobacter sp. R-06. Next base: position 3,296,581 of record NZ_CP183977.1, read on the forward strand.
ACCGGCAATATAGGGTGCAACTTTTGTTCCCCCATCTACCATATAATTCAATGGATTTCCAAGTGGGGTATTGGCAAAACTAAACCTGGTGCCGGCATCAGGCCCCTGTATCATTGGTTGCCAGTTAAGGCTTGCATCAGTGCCAAGATTAAATAGACCAGCGTACTTGTAAGACCATAAAGTATTGGCATTCTTACCTTCTACATAGGCTGAGGTAGTGCCCAGCAGATTGGAGGGCTGATAACTTGCCCTAAACAACTTGGTAATCTCGTTGTGGTTATAGGCAAAATTAAGGCTACCGGTCCAACGGATTTTGTCAGATATATTCGCAAAAGTTCCAAACTCAACTTCAATCCCCTGATTGAGCATGCCTGCATTATTAAATTTTTGACTTATCACACCATTTGCAGAAGGAATCGTAATATCAGCTATAAGGTCTTTGCCCTTTTTACTGTATAAGTCCAGTTTGCCAAAAATTTTCCCGCCAAAGAGAGAATAATCTATACCAAGATTCGCCGTCCCAATCTTTTCCCAGCGAAGGGTCGGATTTCCATAACTGGCTATTGAGGCTGTTCTATCCTGAGTATATATATCAGGATTAGGATTTGAGGATATCAGTGGCATAAAGGCTGTACTCTTATCTACATTTCCGTTATATCCATAGGTCATACGTATCCCTAAGCGATCAATCCATGTGATATCGTTTAAAAATTTCTCTTTAGAGAGCTGCCAGCTCAGACCAGCAGACCAGAATGGCGAATAACGGTAAGAAGGGTCGTCCGAAATAAGGTTAGAAGCATCGGTCCTCACACTACCTGATACCGTATATTTTCCATCAAATGTATATGCTGCATTTCCGTATAGCGAAAAATAGCGATCGGTCGCATATTGAAACGTATTTACATAGCTGAAAGTTTCGTTTGTACCTATCCAGTCTTTGAGCTGGAGAGATGTCCCCCCAGGTCCGTTTGGAAAAGTCCCTACACTTAGTGTCTGGTCATTGTAACCATAAGCCCTTGGATTTCCAAATGACTGGGAATTACGGTTGGTAATCTCCGTTCCTGCAATGACACTGATTTCATGTCTACCAAATGAGCGGTTGAAATTCAACTGGTTGCGGATATTATAACTTTTATACTCATCCCGGCTCTGATCGAGGATACTGCCCTTGGGAAGATTTGGAGTGACTGCATTAGTGGTCATATTCCATGTGGAAGCAGTATTAACGGTGTTTCTTACAAAAAAAGTCTGTTCTCCGTAAAGATTCCGTGTCAGGGTATTAAAAATCTCAAACTGGCCTTTTACATCATATGTCAATCCTTTCAGCAGCTTGACTGTTAGCCCTCCCTGGAGGCGTGCATTTAGATCTCTTGCTCCCAGATTGCGGTTAGCCATCTCTGCTATGGGATTAAATGTCCAATCTGAATAGGGGAACTTGCCCATCGGAACGCTCCGGTCAAGCAGTGGCTGATAATAGGTGTTTACCACGTTCGTCTGCGATCCATCTGGATTAAGCAGCATATCATACGGCGATAATGATTTGATATAGTTGAGATCATAGCCACTATTGTTCCTATCGTTGTATTGGAACATTGCTGAAAAATCAAAATCCAACCATTTAAAAATGTTTGTAGTATTTCGATAATTCAGTAAGTACTGCTGACTGTTTGTGTTCTTAAAGTTCGACTGGTTGTCAGCGAACATCAAAGAAAAAACATTGCTGCTACGTTTTGTAGCAGCTGATATACTCAGGTTATATTGTTGGTTTACCGGAGCTGCCAATAGATAATCAGATATCTGCTGTTGGTTATCGTATCCTGAGAGCTGAGCAAGCTTTGCGTCACGCTGTCCCAGATTCAGATATCCAAGATATTGTTCGTTCATCGCAACCGATCCTAATGACCATGCTTTGAACTGATCCTGACCGGCCAGCGTTCCAAGATTCGTTTTACCTCCCCAATGATTGAACGCAGCCTTCTCATAGTCTATGGTTTCTGCTGAACTTGCCTGTGGATTAACATAATTCAGGTCTAATTTACCACCCAGCCTAATAAAAGAATTCAGCTCAATTTTAAGTGCATCACCGTTTTGGGGCCTCTTTGTCGTAATTACGATTACCCCATTTCCCGAACGTGCACCCCAAATGGAAGCAGCTGCTGCATCCTTGAGGATCGTGATACTTTCCACATCATTTGGGTTAATGGTAGAAAAATCACCCTGGATGGGAAAACCGTCCACTACAACCAGGGGCACTGCGTTGGCAGTAAGATTCCCGTTATTGTCCCTGATATTCAGACTGGTCTGCCCCCTGATTTCGAATCTTGGGTTTCCATCAGCATCAAGTGTTGCCTGCATACCAGGGGTTACCCCTACCAACCGCTGAGCAATGTTGGTAGAAGGCCTATCCAACTGTGCTTTGGATATGGTATTGAACGCACCAGTCGCCCGTTCCTTTGAAAGTTTCTGATATCCCGTACTGACAACGGTTACAGCATCAAGCTGTGCTGGTAACACTTCAAGGTTTATTGTAATATTATTGGTTTTACCTATTTCAACCTCAGCGGTTTTATAACCTAGGAAAGAGACGGTAATTATATCACCTTCATTAGCTTCGATACTGAACTCACCGCCCGAACCTGTCTTAATGACCCTGTCCTGCCCCTTAATTTTCACACTCGCACCAGGCAGTACCTGATTATCCTCACCCACTACCCTGCCGTTAACAATAATTTTGGTTTGGGTCTGCGGGGCACTAGCTGAAGAAAAGCTTTTTCTGGATATGATTACAGATTTATCCTTAATCACATATTCCAGGGGCTGATCCTTAAAAATACGGGAAAGCACATCACTTAATTCTTCATCCTTTACAGTGATGTTTACAGGTTTTGCATCCCTGATCATCGTTCTGGTCACCAAAAAATCATATCCTGTCTGCTGGCTGATCTTGTTAAAGACTTTATCAATAGCTGCATTTTTTTCGGACAGGGAAATCTTCTGTGCAAGGGTTGTGGTTGATGCGCTTACCTGCATTAGTGATGCTATTAATATAATAGTGATCAATCGCATAATGAGTAGCATTTTGCGGTATACCGGTTCCAGTACACCGAGTTTATCAGTATATATTTTATACATTTGTCTAAAGTTTGGTTTGTCGCAAAGTGCCTTTAGTTTCCAAGCCGGGGGCACCTGCGGGTTATCAGTTGATTTTTTTTTTTAAAGTTAGCTCTGCCAAACTCACCAGGTTCCGATAGCTTTCGGGACCTGGTTAATTAGCATGCTTAAAGTATCTATTTAGTCACTATCACCTCCCTTCCTTCTATCTTGAACTTAACAGTTTTGGTTGCACTCAAGATGCCCAAAACCTGGTCAAGGTTTTTAGAACTTGAAATTTTACCATTATATTCTTCCTGTGTGACCGCTCCAATAAATTTCACCTCAACATTGTACCATCTGGAAATTCTACGCATTATGCTTTCAATTCTCTCATCATTGAACCTAAAGTTCCCATCCTTCCACGCGATGGCTCCTTCGGTATCAATAGGGCTGACATTTATCTCTTTACCAACAAGTAAAGCCTGCTCACCAGGTTTAAGAACGGTATTATTGTTAATCTTGACAGCCCCTTCCAATAGTGTGGTTTTTATCGCCGGTTCATCTGCATAACTGTTAATGTTAAAATGCGTCCCAAGAACTTCGACTTTCTGCCCCCCGGATTCAACGACAAAAGGGTGTACTTTGTCCTTGTTGACTTCAAAATACGCCTCACCTTCCAGCTTCACGGAACGGATTCCGTTCTTTATCAAAGGGACCGCATAAGTCAGGCTGGAAGCCGCGTTAAGCCAAACCTTACTCCTATCAGGCAGGGTTACCATATAGGTTTCTCCTTTACTAGTCGAAAGTCTATTGAGCTCTGTCTTTTCTGCATCAGTGTTATTTTTAAGGTCATAGACTAACTGGCCGTTAGCGGTTTTCGAAACCTCTGCTCCGGCCTCTTTTGCAAGCCTGCCATTGAGGGCATCTGCCAATCTGATCTGCCTACCGCCAGAAAGTGTAAGCGTTGCTCCCTGTCTTCCTGGCTTGATGTTATTTGAATAAGCATTTTCCTGAACATGATCGGTCGCTCTTTCCCTGATCACAAAAAAGTATAGTGCAAAAACAATTCCAGCAGCAGCTGCCGCAATAGAGGCGATACGGGGCCAAAGTTTAACCTTTTTGGTGTGAACCTGCGTTGGGTAAACGTATTCTTTCAGTAGGTGATCCAAGATATCCTCTCCCTGCCCAGGCTGGAATACATCTTCGGACTCCGTTTCCGATCTACTGAACTCTTCCCAGTAAAAGCTCAAAAGTTCTTTGACAAACTCTTCGTTACGGGGATCGGCCATCAAAACGAGCAGTTCATTTTTCTCTTCAGGAGAGTTCTCATGAAGCAGCTGACGTTTGAACAAATATTGAAGTCGTTGGTCCATTGTCTTTTGTGAAGTTCAGATCTGGTGGCAACATTGCCTTATTATGAACTAAAGACGCAGAAACCCTAAAATCGGGATATGATAATTTAAAATAAATTAATATTAAATTTACAGATCGATCAAAAAGCGTGTTCAAATATTAATGGCGCCTGATAAATAAGAAAAATGCCCCCATAAGAATATGCGATTTTAGGAACTTTGAAACAGAATGACTTGCCCATTGCTGATACTTTTTCACTGAATCCCTTGAAATCCCCATGCGTTCCGCTATCTCATACGTTTTTAATCCCTGTTGCCTCAACATCAACACTGTTTGCTGAGAGGGAGGTAACTGTAATACTGCACGTGCAACCGTATCCTGATATTCCTGATCTGCACTAAAAATATTTTCGGTAGTACTGTCAATAACTATATCTTCGATATACTGCTGCATGTATTTTCGGTTCTGTATCATTTTACGGATGGAACTCACAGTATGGTTCCGGGTAAGGATAAAAAGATAGGAAGTGAATTTTTCCAGATATGGAAGCTCCTGGCGATTTTCCCATATTTTGATAAATATATCCTGTACAACCTCTTCACACATCTCTACAGATTCCAAAAGGGTATAAACATACTTTGCCAACGGCTCATTATAAGCACGGAACAATTCAGCAAACGCAAAACTGTCACCATCCGCTATTTTCTTTAGCAGGTCCTTTTCATTAGAAAGGGGCTTTATCGACATCTGTGGGTAATTGTTGATTCAAAATTACGAAAAAGAAAAACCAATATTATATATTAAATCCCTGTATTGCCGTTAAATAGGGCAACAGGAAAATAGAGGCTTTGCCAATGCTATTGGGAACTTCCCACTACAATCCAGATATCGCAACAACTAAATCTTAAAAGAATGCAGGTAAGGAAATACTATAACAGATGGTTATTAAACAGCCTCAAAATCATCACCTGTACCACACTGCCGTCCAAATTTACTCCCCCCGTTAAAGAGAGCTTCCAGCTCAGTAACTGAAAAAATAACGGAATAACACACTAAACAAATGTTTATTTCATAAAATATCTGGAGAAAATGCGGTAGATCTATATTCTTTTTGGATTATCAACAAACTATTGCATTTGATCCTACATATCTTGATGTTTGTACTATCTGAGCCGGTTCACTCCGGTCAAGGTTGATGCTTTGCATCCGTTTATACAAAAAAGCTGCAAAGTCTGGCAGGATTGCCAGACTTTCTTGTAAGTCCAGTACCTTAGGAAAATATGGTCAGGTAATTGTGAATGAACCTTCTGATCGGTCATATAGGATAGGCTGTGCTGCTCTTTGCTTCAGAAAGCACAAAAAAGCTCTGTACCGTTGTGATGTTTGCAAGTGTAGCTAGCTTATTGCGATAGAAATCATGATAGGCTTCCATATCTTCAGTAGCAATCCTTAGGATAAAGTCATATGCCCCTGTCATCTGCAGGCATTCCATGACCTCAGGGAATTTGGTTACGGAATCCTCAAATTCATTCAGGGTACGCTGAGTGTGATCATTGAGCAGTACCTGTGAAAATGATATTAGGTTCCGGTTTATTTTTTTTCGATCGAGGATAGCGACTATTTTTTTGATATATCCCTGGTCCTTAAGTTTCCGTATACGCTCATGGATAGTCGCAATAGATTTGTTGAGCTTATAGGAAAGTTCTTTATTAGTGAGGGAGGCATCATTCTGGAGTAGCTTCAGCAATCCGATGTCTACTTTGTCAAGTTCTGTCTGCATATACTTTTAGGAAAAACGGGGGTGAGGCCGTGGATTATTATTAGAAATATGAATATCCGGAATTTGCATGTAAAAAGAAGAAAATTTCCGGAAAATTGGATAATTATTATTAGATTGTTTGGTTATAGCGGGATTTTAAACAAAGAATAGAACATGTTAAATATCTACCAGCATGTTACCGTAAAGCAATACAACAGAGACAATATTTTTCATGTACCAAGGTTACATCTCATATATAAACCGGATTCTTGATGGCATATAACCCGTCATTGATTAGCTTTGACAGATGTGGGGCCTGCGTTATTCTCCTCTGCAGATATGCAAGTACCCTTTTTTCCAGTAAGCTGTCATTTTGTCGATAAACTATGATTTCTAGAATCTCAAGTGCACATAACCAATCATCACGATGGTCATTTTTTAACTGGCTGAAGATTTTCTCAAGGCTCTCCGAGTTTACCCCACTTTCTCTGATATAGCGGACCCTTTTATAGAGTTGGTGCAGCTCCAGGGTTTTCTCCCCATAATCGGGTTGACATTTTTCTTCGTTTACCATTACAGATTCTTCAAAACTCTCCTTGTCCGCAGCGCCATTGAAAACAGAAATTATTTTTTCTCCGACAGCCATATCGTAGGTCCCCCATTCAGGATGGAACAAGATACAGCCATCACAGTCAGTTACAGTGCAATCTTCAAAAGTGATGAGAAGAACCTTATTCTCATTTCTTAAAATAGATTTTATTTTTCCGAAAACTGCAATTCCGCTGTCAAAGGTTAACCTTGTTATTTTACCTGTTAAAATCCCTGATTGCACTAGGTCTTTTTTGCTATAGTCTTCTAAAACCTTAATCGAATTATTCAGTTTGCCAACAGGCGAGGAAAATCCATTTTGATGATAATCCTTGCCGTGTCCGGATAATTGTTTTCCATTTAACGCCAATGCCGTTGGTCCATTTGTCATTACAAAACTGATGTTATCTTCTGCGTCTAAACCTAGTTCGGTAAAAATTCCACTTACCTGGAGACCGGAGCTATAAACTGCAGTAGTTACCCGCGCGCAGGAGATAGCTTTAATAATCCCGCCCGCCCCACCACAGCGGAAAGCCATTGTGTCCGCAAACTGTTCCAATACATCGATCAGGTTTTGGAAGTTGGGGGTGACAAATAGCTGGGGCTGGGGCTTTGTTATGTCGTATGGATAATTTACGGCATCTAGACTGTACCGAAGTTTTTTCACATCCTGCTTCATACAGCTTGCACTTTCTCCGATTGAGGACAATAGCCCGGCACCATAAATTTTCGGATCTTCAATGGTTCCGATCAGCCCATATTCAACCGTCCACCAATGCAAACGTCCAAGCAAAGCCATTTCAGAGGGCTCACCCATATTTTCACTGACATGCATGAGTTCTCTTTCGGCCCTGGTAATATCTGCTTCCTGGGTATCATCCGCTTCTTTTAGAATTGACAATTTTCGGATCGCATCATAAAGTTCAAAGTCCTTAGATGAAAACATTGCTTTGGCTCCAATAGAACCAAAATAACTTAGATAATTATTATACTCCGTGTCTGCGATGATCGGTGCATGCCCTGCACTTTCATGGATAATATCCGGCGCTGGGGTATACTCGATATGGTTGATCTGTCTTATATCAGCTGCAATAACCAATACCCTGTAAGCTTGGTACTCCATGAAAGCCGCAGGTGGGATAAAGCCATTTACCGTAACCGCTCCCCAGCCGATTTTCCCCAGGTTATCGTTCATTGTCTGAAGATCTGGTATGCGCTCCATGCTCAGACCAGCGCTATGCAGTCCGCTTATGTAGGGATAATAAGCTGCGTGCTTAAGATAACTATAATTTTGGCGCATCACATAACGCCATACCGCCTGATCTATAGGCGTGTACCTTTCATAGTTCTGTGAAACAATAAATTGTTTTAAGTGCCCTGGCAGTTTCGCCACTTGAGCATTATTAAAATCGTTCATCCGTTTATGTTTTTATTGTCTTATATCTCGCCAAAGTATTGGCCCAGACGACTTATTCCTTTATCCGAGGAGACTTTAGGCATCTTTTTCTGAAATCTACAGGGAACTTCCCCGGACATGGCCCTTTAATCTATGGCCTTAAATTGTAAATACCACCCCTCTTGCGAAAAAAGATGATCTTAAAACAGAATAACATTGAGTCTTCAAAAAAACCTGTAAAAGAGACAGATTTCTGGATCACAAATAAAAACAGTCTTTTTTTATCATTACAACTGCTTTTATTGGTGATAAAAATACTACATCGTGCCTGCATCCAATAGTTGTGTGAGTTTTTTTTGAAGTTCTTCCCCACGTATATTTTTTGCAATAATCTTTCCTGTTGGATCAATTAGAAAATTGGCAGGTATGCCGCTAATGTTGTACAGCTTGGCAACCTCATTGCCCCAAAACTTAAGATCTGAAACCTGAGTCCATGCAAGCCCGTCTTTCTCGATCGCTGCCAACCAATCTTCTTTTTTACCAGGGCGGTCCAAAGAAACTCCAAGAACAGTGAAATTTTTGTCTTTAAAGCTGTTGAATGCCTTTACAACATTGGGATTCTCGGCTCGGCAAGGCACACACCATGACGCCCAGAAATCCAGCAGGACATATTTACCTTTGAAATCTGAAAGCTTTACTGGTCTATCATTAACATCATTCTGTGTAAAATCCATTGCATTTGCCCCAATAGCAGTGCTCTTTCCTTTCGCTATAATTAATGCCAGTTCAGCTCCGGTTCCTGTCGCTTTTAGACCTCCGTCCATCATCAGGAATATCTGCTCAACCTCAGAGAATAGTTTCGGATCTGCAACCAATTGGGAGAGGGTTACCAGACTGACATATGATTTAATATTATCTTTAACAAACGCTAACTGCATAGCTTTCATTTTATCAGACAACGCTGTGAATTCTGCAGCTAAAACAGGTTGTTGTATTTTCTTCTCATCTGCAGAGAGCCTTACAAATTTATTGTTGAGCTCATTCATTTGTAATATGACTGGCTTTGTGATCCCTTGTAGTTTTTCATTGTCTACAGTTAACCGAGAACCTTTAACAGTTGCATGGTCCAGTGAATCCGGGGAGGATAGCGATATCTTGCCGGGCTCTATGTAAAAGGTAAGCTTATCCACCGTTTCGCCCTTGACCGGTTTCACTACCGAAAAGTTCCTGTTCAAATACAATTCAGCTCTGGAGGGCGAGAGTAATGTTCCCTTAAAATCAAACTTCCCGTTTGAAACGCTGGCAGAATCAGAGACAATCTTACCCTCAGCAAAGTACGAGAGGAATATTTTATTCCCCGATTTCAACCCCTTCAAATCTCCGTTGATACTGAAGGACTGTTGCGCAAATGATACTAATGGCAACATTAATACCATCGATATGATCTTTTTTTTCATTTTCAATATGTTTTGATAAAAAATTCTATAAATAGCCCGGAATGTTGGTCTCCAATCGGCTCATCGCTTTAAAGATAAAACCGATCCTGACATGGGTACTCAGCTGAAATAACATCTTACGGTTTTATCTCCCGTTGTCTTTTGGAAACCGTAGATATTACTCAGATGAAGAGCAGTAAATATTAGCGTTTGAAGCTACCAGAGTAAGATCTTCTCAAAAAACCAGCAATAGTTTAATGTCGGATAACCAAAACAGACAATTTTTAAAGGACGGGCCCATTCAGATCCTGACGGGCCTGTCCATCCACAGTTGGTAGCAAAGTGGAATTTGTCGGTAGGTTGTATTAAAACACCAACATGATCAGCCCAACCATCCGGAGGTACCGTCATTATAACTAATCAAAAGTCCCTTACTACTTCTACAAAGTTCGGGAGATAATCATTACTAACTATTCAAAAATCAGTCAATATTTGTTCATTGACAAGGATTCAAGATTATTCCGGATATTTTCTTTTTTCAGGCACTACTTTCGTTTATTTTTTCGGTAACAGAGGCTTTTCCCCTCTTAATTCTTTCTTTTTTTCATCTGGCAACAGCCTGGTTTAAACTAACTGCAAAGGTTCTCTTTTTAAGTAAACATGCTATAGCTAACTGACAGATAGATGTCAACCCAGCAATGGCCGAGTTTATACCTATCTGTTCATTTAAGATCTTTTAAAGTTTAATCAAAGATTTCCTTCAGCTTACTTTCCAGTTTTTCTCCAATCAGATCTTTTGCAATAATCTTTCCATTGGGATCTATCAGAAAGTTTGCCGGTGCAGAGCCAACATTGTATAACAAAGCGGCTTCACAGTTCCACCACTTAAAATCGCATAATTGGGTCCAGTTATAATTATTCTCCTTAATAAGTGACAACCACTTCTTTTTCGAATCCGGACGGTCCATTGAAACACCAACTATGGTGAAATTTTTGTTCTTATAATTCCTGTATATTTTGGCAACATTGGGCATTTCAGCAAGACATGGCCCGCACCAGGTGGCCCAAAAGTCTAAAAGAACATATTTACCCCTAAATTCACTTAGGGAGGTTACACGTCCTAAGGTATCAGCCATGGAAAATAAAGGGGCCATCTGACCTACACCTGTAACACCTAAACCTTTAATCTTTGATACAAACTCTTTACCTTTTTCCGAACCTTTCAATACCGGGCTAAGGTGCTGAAAAATATCACTAAGTTTAGCTTGATTGGGTTTGGATATCGCTTTTGTATAAGTTGCCATATTCCATATTCCATCAAGGCTTACCAGTGAAGATAGATGCTTTTTGGCAAATTTCTCCATAATAGCAACCGATCTGTCCTGTACTTCAGTACTAAAAACACCATACCTCTTAGTGTTGCCACCCGCTGTATACAAACTGTCCAGATAACCATATATCATGTCGTTGTATTCCTGCAGGTCTCTGTTTAAAGGAGTGCCAGAGACGATCTGTCGCTTCTGGCTACCCATAAACTGAATATTGATGGTACCCGGTTCAAGATAGAATATAGCGTTCATAGGGCTAGCTGTCCTATCGTTAATAACAACCTGTCCGATTTCAGGTTCAGTGGTATACATATTGCCACTGAAAGCAAATTTACTATCTCTGAAAGAGAGTGTGTCATCACTTATTCCCCGCTCCAGGGTATAGCGGTGTAAAGCAGCCTTCCCTTTGAGTCCTTCTTCTACCTGACATTGAACAGTGAATTTAGCTTGCCCGATAGCTAAGAAAGGGCATAGCACTGCGGCAAGTACTAATGTTTTTTTTAATGTATTCATTTTATGAAATTTAGGGTATTTATGATATAGTTATCTGAATAGTGGAATTATGGTGTCCACTACTCAGGTAGCTCATTTTTACGTTTTGCTGAAATTTATCTTTCTCTATAACACACACTAACGATTTTCCCAAAACCTGTCCAGGAATTCTTTTTGATGATCTGGCCATTAACAGGGGGTACACTATATAATTCCAGCGTACCACTCTCAGTAGGAGCCGCTCCCGGGTCATAAGCCCCTACAGTGAGCAAATTAGCCCAATCTTTGTAATTGGGGTTATTTGAAGGGGTGGCCAACCGTTTATAAAAATATTGAAAATCAAGATAGGTAATGATAGCTGCACCCTTGTCGACCATTAGTATTGATTGTTTGGTGGAAACATCAAATTCAAATACTTTTCCGCCCACGCTGTAGAAAATATAACCCAGTTCTGGACTTAAGGCATAGTGGGAGGCATTTGCAAATTCCGGCCCAAGTTCAATATTATCATTAACAAGCCCCCCGATGTCAAATCTCAGCAACCTATATTTTGCCGTAGCTGGATCTTTCATGATCGCAAATGCCTTATTGTTATAGTCCCTGTTCATATAAACCAGGTCGTACCCCGTAGGATAAGTTGGGATATCCGTAACCGAAGTACTATTGTATGAAGCTGCTGAAACAAAGCTACGTTTGTCCATATTATACATCACCGTTCTTCTATCATTGTTTGTAATGATATTGGGTGATATTCTGAATGGCGCTCCGCTTGGTGTATAAACATTTATCGGAGTGTATTTAAAGGCATATCCAGCGAGTGTACTGTACATATACACATTATCATTGGCGTACATTACCATTAAAGGAAACGAAGCAGCTGTTAGATTGCCCGTTAAACCCTGTGCTGTAAAATTAACGGGAACATTGCCCACAATTAGATTACGTATGTTAAGTGCTGGGCTGTAAGCGAAAGTTTCCTGATCAATTCTGCTGGTTCCGGAAGCATTTAAAACAAAAACACCGTAATTCTGAGTGGTAATGTTGGTGCCTGTGTAATCCATACAAAATACCTGATATGGCTTTCCCTGCATGGGAAGGGTTGACCCCATTTTTTTTAGGACATCTGTAAACTGTCGGAATGAATTATCTGCTTTATTATAGGAAAGCATATCGAGCCTAGATTGTCCATTCACATCGTTGAGCACCAAATAACCTTCATATATTTCCGAAACCACAACCAATTGGGTCCTTGCATGAAACTGAACCCCTGTTTTCTTATCTGTAATCCTATACTGTAAAGGATAGGTACCTGGTGGAACTCCTACTTTGATTTTAAGGACTTTATTCACTGAGATCACAGAATCAGACGTATTTCCAAACTTGTTTGGCAGCCTGAATGACCACTCGTAAATATAATCTCCTATAGAATGACTATCATCTTTTGTCATCGCTAAGGTTGGATTTAAAACCAGAGAATCATCATAATTAACCCGGTATCCTTTAATTGTATCCAGATCCGTAAATGTAATTTGATTAATATCGTGGTAAGTATAGTTTCCGATATCTTTTGAACAAGATGCTAAAGAGGAAACGAAAAGTATCACCAGTAATTGGTGAAGCAAAATCTTTCTCATAATTTAATAATTAATATGTAATTAAAAAGTGATTATTGATAGGCCGGGGCCATCACCATTTCAGTGACACCATCATCTTCAAAAATGGTCTTACCTGCAGCTTTTTGATCTGCCAGATAATGGCTCATCGTGATCGCCCAAACAGTACTTTTAGCAGATACATTTACATCCGTAAGCCAACCTGATGTATAATAATCAAGCGGCATCCCTACAATTTGATTAATTAGCAATACCTTCTTTTTGCTAAAAGCACCAAAATAAGCTGCAAATACTCCTGACCAGTATTTTCCGTCAACAAGTACATCAGATATATACAGCTTAAAATTTGTGACGTTTATAAAACTGGTATAAGAAGTCACAGTTTTTATGTCGACATGGAAGTTCTGGTTCTCTTGAAGGATGAGCTTCAACAGCACTGCTTTATTCTGAAGATCAGTTGACCGCAATAATTTTATACCCAGACTATCTACAACCCTCCCTGCCCTAACAGTCATAGAAAATGGGAATTCATAGTGCTGACCCGCAATTGCGGTACTGCTCTTGTCAACGATTACCTGAAAGGTACGGTCGTAATCTTTTGGAGTACCACTTACTGCGATAGGTATTTTAAATACCGTAGCTTTTACAGATGGAAGCTGGTTAGCAAAAGTGAAATTCGTAGAGTCAAGGGGCTGCCCAGTAGAAGTAAAATAAATGTTATCTGGTGAATTATAAGTCAATAATGACTGCTTTTTGCATGATGTAAAAAAGCAGAATATCAGAGCTGATATAGAGATATATTTAATAGTGTTCATTTCTTTTTCCTTTTAATTAACGTAGTGAGGTTTCTGAAAGCGGGAGAGGCAAAACATATTTCGCCGTGTTCATTGATATATTCGCCGTTGGGGAAACGGCAGAAGGAATGGAGGTCCTGTTTTTTCTTTTATAATAAAAGAAAAGCTGGCCTTCACCCCAGAATTCCTTCTGGTATTCCTTTTGGATTTCGGCATCAAGTGAAGCGGTGGGAGGAAGATTTACAAGTCCCCTGTTAAACCTTGCTGTATTAAGAAAATTAATTGCCGCGGACGGATCAGTTTCAGTTTCGGCAATGATATAGTACAGCTCACTTTTCCTGATAAGGGGCTGGATAAAACGCCACGGTTTAGTTTTATCTGCCAGATCAGCGAATTTAAAAAAAGTACGTCCTTTAATTCCGTCAACCCAGGTAGTATAATAGCGGTAATCATTTTGATTGCCCTCAAAAGTACTGGTCAGACGTTCAGGCAATGGAGTTAACAAATTGTTGAGTTCTGGGCTGAACAGGGCAGTCTGGTTGGTGTACATATCCTGATTATAAACACCGAATAACACTTCGGTGGAAAATATCCTATCTGGTGAGGGATTATTTACTATGCTGGTATATGGAAGCCATGGAAACCATTTTTCACCTTGTTGAAGAACTAGCCTTGCCGCCTGATTGGCTTCTGGTCTTTTTCCGGCGTATAAAAACACCCTTGCCTGTAAAGCTTCGACAGCATAATAGTTTAACCGTTGATTTCTGTGGGAACTATAGAAATTACTTCCATTAATCACTCCCCCGTTGATCACAGGATCACCTGCCAACAGTGCTTTAGCTGTTGCAAGATCAGCACTTACGCTATCCAGAACCTGTTTTGCGGTGAGCACCTCTTTTTTTACTGCGTCTGCATTTTTATAGTAGGGAATGGCTTTCGCATCGGGACTTACCAGATAAACCGGTCCAAATATACGGAGCATATCAAAATGTAGCATTGCTCTGATCCCTATAGCTTCTCCTTTCAGCAGTCCGGCATTTGAATGACTGATAATACCTCTGTCTTCCGCTTCTTTAAGATTTAGGATAAAGGCATTGGCTTTGGTAATCGTGGAATAAGTGCTGGTCCAGATGTTATCATACACACTTAGTGTATTGGCATCTGTATAAGTATACAATTGAAACTGCTGATAACTAGCAACTGTAGTGCTATTTAGCGATACGTTATAGCGTTGTGCCATAAGTTCAAGAGTTGTATTGGTCATATTCACACCGTAAAGTGTACCTGACGAGAGGTTAAAATATAGTCCGTTCAGGGCTTGCTGAACAGCAAGCTCATTAGAAAATACCTGTTCCTGGGTATACTTATCTTCCGGTTGGATATTCAGATACTTTTTGCAGCCGCTCACGAACACGACTATAACAGACAGGGCGATGATGTATAAATATTTAGGTATCATATCTTTCATTATTAAATTTAAAATGAGGCATTTAAACTCAGAGAGGCTGATCTGGAGAATGGATAGTCTGTACCTCTTTCGCTTACTACGCTTTCCAGTCTGAAAATATCATTGACATACAGATTTATACTTAAAGACTGCATTTTTAACGCCTGTAACCAAGGAGTTTTATTGATCCTCCAGCCAAGGTTAAAGGACTCTCCTACAAAGTGTGTATCTTTTTGAATAAAGCGTGAGGACATTGGCGTAAAGACCCTGGTATTGATTGCCTTAAACTGCGTTACATCCCCCGGTTTTTGCCATCTTTCGTATAAAGCTCTTTTATCCTGGTTATAGAGTACCCCGGTGGTGCTTATATTTTCAACTTTATTGTACACCGCACTGTTGAATACGTAACCATCTATCAGATACCTTATGTTCGCTCCAGCGGTGAACCCCTTGTAGGTAAATGATGTACTGATTACTCCTTCCATCTTAGGTCTGGTATTACCTACTTTAATGATGTCATCTGTACTGTATACATAAGTTAATGAGCCGTCTTTTTTCTGGTATATCTCATTTCCGTTAGCCGGATCAATACCGCGTGAAACCACAGCCCAAATATCGTCGGGACTATATCCATCACTATATCTTATTAATCCCGAGGTTGTCTCCTGTTGTTTATTCAATGCGTCTAGCTTGCTGTTCAATCCTCCGTATTTGCTGTTCATCAGTGTACCTGTAATTCCAACTGTCCAGATGACCCTGTCCTTCAAATTGTAAATAGGTGACATTCTCAGGTTGAAATTCCAGCCCCGGGTAGTTAAATTTCCTGCATTGATCACATAGTTGCTGCTTGCACCGGTAGAGCTGGGCAATGTACCATTGGCCGAAATAACCAAGGGATCTGTGTACTTATCAAAGTATTCAAGATAGCCGCTAAACCTGTTATTTAACAGGGCAAAATCCAATCCATAACTTGCCTGAACCGTTTTTTGCCATTCCAGATTTGGATTCCCAAGGGATATAAGATCTAAGCCCTGCCCGAAACTATTACTCCCCGGTAAAAACGAATAGATAGATGTTGAACTAAACTGCCCAAGGTTCTGATTTCCTGTGACCCCCACGTCAGCCCTAAGTTTCAACAGGCTTATCCAATGAATCGGGAGGATAAATGGTTCTCTATGTATATTCCATCCCAGACCCGCAGAAGCAAAGGACTGAAAGATATTGTTAGAGCCAAAAGCGCTTGAGCCGTCCAACCTATAAGTTGCATCCAATAGGTATTTTTGATCATAGGCATAATTGACACTGGCGAGTACACCAGAACCACGGTATATGGAAATTGCCGATGAAGGCCGGCTATAGGGAGTATAACTGTTGGCAAATGCGGGATTACCATTTGTGCCATATGGAAATCCTACCGCAGAAAAACCGGTAGATCTATTCGAATTCTGCTGAATGTCTCCACGGATGTTGGCATTGATCTGGTGCTTATCTATGACTTTCGCATAAGTGAACATAAGGTTGCCATTGTAAGAGAAACCAGAGGGATGTGTGTTGGTATAACGCCCTTTCTCATAAGCAGTAACGCCATCAAACATTGTATTTTCCGGGTTGGTAAAGATGATACTGTTGTCATTGTTACCTTTTATCTGGATGCCACCCTGGATCCTGAAAGAATCTGACAAAGTATAAATTGCCTGAAGGTTATTGATATACGACAGGGACTGCGACTGGTTTATACTGAACAATGATGCATTATACAACGGATTGGCCGTACTGGGTGTTATGTTGAGCGGATCAAGATACTTGGATAAGCTACCATCCTGATTCGTTTTCCGGTAATACGGATTGGCATTTACAAAGTCGCTGAATGATCCATAAGGAGATTCATTGGATCTAAAACCATTCAAAGAAAACATATTGGTAAGATTCAGTTTTCCTTTCCTGTAATTCAGATCAATATTACCACCATAGGTTTCTCTATTGGAACCTTTCATGACCCCATCCTGATTGCGGTAGTTGATATTGGCATCGAAACTAAGCTCATTGCTTCCCCCCGAAAAGGTAAGCGAATGTCTGTTGCTAAATCCTGTTCGTACAGGTTCACTCAGCCAATAGGTATTAACCCCGCGTTGTATATCTGCTAATTTTGCGTTATAATTTGCTTCAGTAGCCCAATAAGCAGTAGTAGGATCAGCATAAACATCTGCAAGTTTTTCAAATTGCAGCTTTTCCGATGCGTTCATCATGTTATAACTGCTCAGATCAGGCATATCAACAGAAAAATCTCCGGTATAGTTTACCCTGAGCTCTCCTGGTTGCGGACGTTTTGTTTCGACTACCACTACACCATTCGCTGCTTTAGATCCATACAATGCCGTAGATGCAGCATCTTTAAGAATTGTGATCGATGCTACACGGTTCATATCCAGATCATAGATTGTCTGGAGGGAGCTTTCAAAACCATTCAATATAAATAAGGGCTGGTTCGGATCAGAACCGAACTGATCGTTCAGATTGGAGGTATTGATACTGGTCTTGCCCCTTACCTCAAAGGAGGGAATTCTGTTGGGGTTTGAGCCTTGCAGATTATTCTCGATCTGGATAAATGACGGGTCGAGGGTTTTTAAACTTTGTAGTACATTTTTATTCCCTATCGATTTGAGCTGATCACCTGTAAAAGTGACCGCTGATCCCGTGAAGCTATCTTTCTTCCTGTTAATACCGGTACCGGTGATAACGACATCATCCATCTTGTTTTCAGTAAGCTTCATTGTAATTTTTAAAGTAGAAACTCCCGGCTTAAGTTTTACCTCCTGGGTTTCATAGCCCAGATAGGTAAAAATCAGTGTAGCGCCGGCATCTACCTTGTCGATGGTAAAATATCCTCCCGCGCCTACAGCAATCTTCCGGGTTGATCCCTTAATGGTAATCGTCCCTCCTATCAAGGGTGCCCCATTCTGATCGACTACCTGTCCGTCGATTTTAATATCTGCCAACTGCGGGGAAAGTTTTTCTACCGGTGGCACATAACGGATGACGACGGTTTTTTTTTCTATGACATAACTTAGCGACTGCTTTGTAAGCACAGTCTTTAATACTTCAGGTATTGAGGTTTCACTAAAATCAGCGACGATAGGCTCAGTTAGGTTGATGGTTTCACTGTCCCAGACTACATTATACCCTGTTTGTTTTTTAATCGCCTTGAACAGGGTTTTTAAAGTCGCATTCTGCGATTTAAAAGTAATTGTTTGTGCATAACCTGAAGCACTAACTTGCATAATTGAAATAAACAAAATTATTATGGTTAGTCGCATTACACGTAGGGTTTCCTGGAAAAAGGATAGGTGCCTATCCCATTTTCCAATGTAATTTTTATACATTTGTTAAGTTTGGTTTATAGTTGACTCTGCTTTAATTGTTGATTCTTGGCCAGACTTACAGCCGGAAGTGTTCCACCACTTCTGGCTTTTTTGGCCTTTTGATGTATTTATTTATTCACGATAATCCTCCTTCCTTCAATTTTAAAATGTACCCCCCTAGTTAACTCAAGCATTCTGAGAACATCAGATACATTGGAAAATTTAGATATAGTCCCCCCGAATCTTTTATTTCCAATACTGGCATTCTGGTATTCTACATCTATATTATACCACCGTTCCAACTTCCGCATGATACTTGTAAGTTCTTCCTCGTTGAAGACAAAATCACCATTCTTCCAGGCTATAGCCTCGTCTATATCTACTTCATTCACATCCAATTTATGCCCCTGTAAAACCGACTGCTGTCCAGGTTTTAAAATCCTCTCACTCCCGTTATCTGATATGATCTTTGTACTTCCCTCAAGCAATGTTGTCTTAACAAATGGTTCATTGCGATAAGAATTGACATTAAAATGTGTACCAAGAACCACAACCTGTTGACCATTGCTTTCAACAATAAAAGGATGCTTTTTATCTTTTGCAATTTCAAAATATGCTTCACCGTCGAGTTTTACCACCCTTCTCTCATTCTCTTTTAATCTTATCGGAAAGGTCAATACAGATGCGGCATTTAGCCATACTTTACTTTTATCAGGAAGCAACACTTCAAAAGTTTCACCTTTATCAGTGGATAGTGAATTATATTCAGGAGCCGGGTCCGGCCCAGAAGCAGGCAGTGTGTTCGGCATTACATGATAGGTTATTTCTCCCTGAGTGGTTTTGGTGATAATTATCCCTGTCTGTTTTGCAAGCTCGCCATTACCAGAGTCAGTTAACCTGATTTTCTTTCCATTTGAAAGTATCAATGTTGCTCCATGTTTACCGGGTGCAATATCATGAACTATAAGGCTCTTGGCTTTGTCAGAACGACCTACTAGGTCAAAGAAATAAATCCCACATGCAATTAAGATTAGCGAGGCTGCTATAGCTGAAATGCGAGGCCATAATCTCCTTGTAACGGATTTATCCACTACCTTCATAAATCCGATTTTCTTCTTAATTTCTGTCAGGAACTCCGCTCTGTAATTATCTTCATCAATTGCACTAAAATCGAACACTTCAGCATTTTCGAAAGACTGATAAAACAAATCCAGCTCTTCCAACTCCGAAATGCTTGCATTTTGATTTTCCATCTTTTCAATCAAATCCATTAACCTGTCATATTTCATAGGTATCGTGCTTTAATACATGTCACTTTAGAAATCAAAAACCGCTAGTCATAAAAATTAAATCGAGCACAAAAAACACAAAACACTGATAAACAGTGATATAAAATCAAACAATCTTACAATATCAAGTGGTTCTGTAGAGTTAATCAGTCTATTTATTGCTGCTTGCGAATAACAGAATAGCAATTATGGTCAGGTAGCTGTCATTGTCGCCCAGATGTTTGCGCATAAGGATCATACCTCTGCTGATGTGTTTCTCAACCGTACTTACAGAAATGCCCAGTTTTTCGGCGATTTTTGCATTTGTCACGCGTTCTATCTTACTCAACAAAAATACCTCCCTGCATTTCGGTGGTAATTTTTCAGTAGCTGACTTTAAACGGATAGCTAGCTCGGCATCTTCTATTCTCTGGTCTACCTCTGCAATATAAGTCTGAGATTGTGTGGAGATAATCTGTGCATATCTCTCTCTTGTTGTCTGGTGTCTAAAGTGATTTAATACCCTGTACTTTAAGGCATTTCCTAAATAGGCTTCGAGTCCAGAGGTCAGAACCAGCTCATTTCTTCTGGTATACAACGCTATAAAAAGTTCCTGAACAACTTCCTTAGCCTCCTGTTCATCCTTTAGCCGTTTAAATGCTGCATCCAAAAGCACTTTCCAATACCTATTGTATACCATAGTAATACCAACTTCAGGATTTTCCCTAAGAAGGTTCAGTAAATCGGCATCTGTAGTTTCGGTATAGTTGGTATTTTTGTTCATTAACAGAACTTTGGCACTTCTTTTTAACTAAAAACAGTTTGAAACAGTCTTGTCATTGCAATAATACAGAATATCTTACTGAATATCTAATTAATATATTCTGAGACAATTACAACTAATGGATATGTTTGAAGGGGCAAAGGGGCAATCCTTAAGACTCCGCACACAGGTTTTGCTTGACACATCAATAGCAATAGCTTTTTTTTTGTAGGCATCTTAATTAGGTAAACCGTCTTCTCTACCACTCAACACTTCTTTGATTTTTATTAATTATTCAATTGAGAATTAAACTATATATAATTACGGGATTGTGCTGAATAATTGGAAAACCAGTAGGGCTTCATTCCATAAGAGCATAAATCTGCATCAACAGCCCCCATTTCCTTACGGTCAGTTACAGCTGTCCGCAAAATCTTATTCCCTAAAAAACTGGATACCAATTATTTGCCCAGAACCCTACATCATTGCTCTTTAAACATTTTTTACCGGTTTATAGGCAGATTTTGTCCAATCAGTTTCTCCAGTGCTTCAGGAAGCCACGAACCAGCAATGATCTATCCGCGAACTAATAATAAAAATAGCCAAATAGAGTTGATATCTTTTACTATGGGATCGCTACGATTTCAATTATTACTAAGATCATAAATAAACGATCTGGCGATCCACAATAGAGCCGACCTCTCAGGCTTTCGGTTTCTACCCTTTTATTGACCTATATTTAAAAATGTCACTCTATTCCCGGTATGTTCGGGAAAGGCTACCAGGTCAAGTTCTCTAGAATAACCCGGATCTGTAGGATTGGTCAGCCCGGTCAGTACCACCTGTATACCATGCTTTACGCTGACCTTCAGCAGTGCTCCCCTCATCCAGTCCGTAACATAAAAGTATTCCCCTGCTTTAACAATACCTTCAAGGTTACCTATTTCCAGATTATTTTTCAAAAGGGGTACCATCTTTTTTGACATCAGATCAACTGTAAGCAATGTTCCCTTTCTGCTGGTTTCAAAAGTTGTTTTATTGACAACTTTTCCCCAGGTTGCAATAATCAGATTTTGCCCGTCTACCAGAACACCATCAGGGGATTCCTTCAGTTCCAGGAACACTTCTGCTTTACGGTCTTTCACAGGAAGTCTATAGATGCGGTTAGCGTGAAAGTCAGAAACATAAAGATCACCATTTGCAGCAATCGCCACATCATTGATAAATTCTCCATGAATGGGAAACATTTTTTCAATTTTCGCCGTTGCAATATCTATCTGTACAACTCCATCCCGGTCACAGACAAAAAGTTTATGCTCCGTACTAACCATGCCCGAGGGTGCATCCAGGCCCTTTACCCATTGCCTCTCAATAATTTCACCACCGGCATCCAGACGGCTGATCCATCCATTCTTATCTCTTTCAAATGAAACACCTCCACCGAGATTTGAAACAAACCAGTTTTTTGTTCGGGAATGCCATAGTATCTGGTCGGGTGCGTCAAAGGATTTATTGGACTGGGCCGACACGGCAAATGTTGACAACAACATGCCGATAGAAAGGCAGAACTTCATATTATAAAACATACTATTATAGGATTTCAGTTTTAAACTTGCGCCATATTCTCATAGACCTATCCAGATAATCCTCTGGCTTTTCGGCAATCTTAAAATTGATAAAGCCGATAGGGCCTTTATATCTATTGACCTTTAGGGCCCTAAGAAATATGCGCACATCGTAGTTGCCCCTGTCAAGGGGTTTAATTGTAGTCGTATCCATCTTTAAAGCGGATGTAAAATCAGCAACTGAATCTGTTCCCGCAATTGTTGCGGCTCCTATATACTGTCTTACATTCTTCACCACCTCACCGATCCGGGCTCCGTTGCCTGCCCTGACCTCATGGCACAGGTGTACAGCTAATTTGACATTAGGGCTTCCCACTCTCTTCACAAATGGCATAGCCTGCTCCGCCGAAGAAATATAACAGAGACTGTGCGGATAAAGTGTCATTTGTACCTTATTGACCAAAGCCACAGAATTCACCACTTTTAAAACTGAATCAAGGGTATTATCGGTAACACCTGTTCTCTTCGGGCCGAATATAAACCAGAGATTGATATCCTTTTTTTTTATCTTCTTCAGTACCTCTCTCCATCTGTCCTTATCTGCTTCTGCATCGTCAAAATTATATCTGACGAAGACAGAAAAAACCTTGAAGCCCGGATGTTCCTGTGAATACTGAAGATAATGTTCAAGCCGTTCCAGATCAACAGCCTTTGTTACCTCAACGGCAAGGCCGTCATATCCCAGCCCCGTAAGAAGTTTTACCTGCTTGGGAATATCATATTGAGAGAGTCCGCCAAAGGTGTAGGTAAAAAACGGGTATTTAGCGATGGACTGAGCATAGCATGCCTTGTCAAAACAGGCCTGAATAGCGACAAGTAATAGGAGAGTAAAAATTCTATTGTAGAAATTAGTCATATACTTAATTAATAACCAGATCAATTAGTTTTTCTTTTAGAAAAACCATAAACCTCATACCTGTATCTTATTTTTCCTTAGATAAATTAAACTAACAAAGCGGAACAGGTCTGTCTCCTGTTCCGCTGATGCTAACTAACCAAATTCTCTCCCCACCGACCGGCATGAACCGGTCAGCGAGTGTACTGGTACCAATCCCTGTGTCGAGCAACCGTTTGGTCCACAGAGAAAGTACCATTTTCACTCCGTTTAGGATAAGGAGGGGGATGACAGAAGAACTTTTTTTTTTAAAAATTATTTTTTGAACTGCTGTCTTGTTACATCAAGATAAAAATCGCCATAACTCTCTGTCGGTTCCAATTGGGTATCCAGCTGATAATCGTTGAAAGAATCAATAAGGATAAGACGCGTTGCACTACTGGCATTGCCTTTTGCCACGTTACAGAGTTTCTTATACATAGCTCCCCCATCGTTTCTTAAAACGTTCGGATTTGTCTGGTTAACATTTACAATGTTCCAGCTATATGCTGGAAATATATTCGGCACATAATCGACAGAAATATTATCGGCAAACCATTGCTTGGAATACTTCCAGTTCTGATCCATGAACTGGGGCAAAAGATAAAGACGGTCATAATAATCGGGTGCCATAGCCGAATGATAAACTGCGTCGACACATCCCTTAAACCTATGGGCATACCTTGCAGGAGGTGACCATCTTTCCTGCTGACCGACAATATATAGTTCTACTCCCAATGCAGACATCCGTTTCCTGAGCTCCTTGTAGATAACAGTGTTATCATTTGAAAATAAATTCTGGGCATTAAGGATATAAAAAAGAGCTTTCCCTCCAACTTTCATATAATTCGGATTTTTAAAAAGATATTCAAACCTTGCAATATCCTTGTAAAACTGGCTCAGTTTGGTTGCGTCATTTTCCAGTGGTGCAGTAGTAGTCAGTCCATACGCTCCCGACCAGTTAAACTGGATGGCAAACTTCAATTTGCCTTCAGTATCAGCATTAAGAAAAGATTTAACTACTATAGAATCTATTTTTTGATTGTTGACATCCCTGTTCGGAGAACGCATGTTGAATACAAAATAATCAAGGCCTCCTTTTACAGCATTATCAATCTGCCTGGTAGCGGTAGCCAACGGGATACCGGTTGTGGCAGACATCACATACTTTCCACCTACAGGTATCTGTTTTACGTTGGCATGAAAAGTTGTAAAATAGGTGTAAAATGCACCTACGTGATAGTTCTCCGTGACAGGTATCTCGGGGATTTCATAGTTCAAAAAATTGTCATCAATAGATGGGCCCTCATCTTCTTTTTTGCAAGAGCTAAATATGGTCAATGCAATTAAGAAGAGAGCTTGTGATATATATTTGAAATTAGTTTTCATTTATGTAGGATTAGTTAATTAACATATTTCGTAACAATGGTGAATGTAACACCCGATTTTTTTAAATCTTCGAATGTTGGGCCATACCATTTTTGGATGAACTTCGTATCATAAGCAGCGGGTACTGTTTCCCATTCTGTCACCCTGTATGGAGCTTCAAACCTTAATGCAACAGCCGGATTATCATCATTTACTGCACCACCGATCCCAAGTTTAACAAGTGCATCCTTGTAACCGACAGGATTTAGAGTATTTAATGTTGTTGGATATAATGCACGGTGTGGAAGATTTACCCCGGTATTTGTTGGGAATGAATTGGTATGCGGAGGAAAATTCAGCATACGTGTTCTCCTGATCAGGGTCCATGCATCAAAACCACCATCAGGATAATAATTGAGCCATCTCTGTATCCATATCTTGGTCAGATCATCTAAAGGTATATCAGTATTCACAATCCCCAGATAGTTATTGAAGCCTTTGGCCGATGTACCGAACTTGATCCCGTTACGCGCCTTATAAGCATCACGCTGAGCATTACTTATTTTCCAAAAGGCAAAATTGGCATCAATTCCCGCGTTGTAGTAGGATTCTGCCGTCTGAGTCCCACCAAGCCCCAGCTTGGCTGCTTCAGCCTTTAAAAATAGTGTTTCAGAATAGGACAAGATTGTAAATGGACGGTCTGGAGCATACAGGTCAGCCCTTGCATTCGAAATAGAATTTGCCCCGGTGTTCAAGGGGCTTAATCCGGCTATCAGGTTCCATGAAGCTAAAAGTGTAGATGCCTTTGGCATTCCCATATGAGGGATAGGATAAGTAACCACTCTCAGCGTGTCATCTGCAGTGCTGGGTAATGTATCCCGAACATTATAGCGGTCTGTTATGACTGCTACACTATCATAGTAAACATTTATTCTTGGATCTTTATACGATCTTAAAAAAGTCATTGTAAAATCGTTCAGTTTTGGAACAACTCCGGTAAATGCATTTCTTTTATACCTGATATAATAAGGGTTTTCATTATTGATAACATTTTCGTAGTTCATCTTTGCTGTTTCCGCTTCAGAGGCAATCATGGCGGTTTCATTTGACATTACATCTGAAACATGGGCAGTTGCGGTCGCGCCCAGGTTCTTCATACATTGCAACGCAATCCTCAGCCTAAGCGTGTTGGCAAATTTTTTCCACTTAAGCATATCGCCATTAAACAGGACATCATAGGTAAACTTGTCTTTGGTTACATCTATCTTTGAAGCCGCATCCTTTAGGTCGTTAAGGATAATAGCGTACGCCTCATCCTCAGACTCATACTTGATTATATTTGGAAAATCAGGGTTATTGGCTTGTGTTATAGGAATAGGTCCGTACTGTGCGACTAAAATCGAATGTACGTAACTTCTCCATATTTTTGCTGCCAGAACCCTATTGGCAAATCCAGGATCATCACCGTAGGTAACAATGATCTGGTGAAGGTTTTCAAGGACACCTACATAAAAAGTATTCCACATCCCCCCTTGATCGGCAGCACTACCTCTGTTGGCCTGTTGGGTAAGGAAAAAAGCATTGTCCCAGTTGCCAAATGTATTGTTATTCGCCATAAAATCGTTTGTCCGCTTTATGACCCCTGACATAATCCCTTCAGGAGCGGTTTTAACAAAAGAACCTGGATCTGTATTCAGTTCATCAAAGTTCTTTGTACAAGATGCCAAAAGAATTCCGGCAAGAAATAAATATATAAGCTTTTTCATTTTTAGCTTTTTTTTAAAATGTAAACTTCAAATTCAAACCGTATTGTGTGTAAGGAAACGATCCTCCGGCCTCAATACCCTGAGCATTTCCAGTAGTATTCGCCGAGTCGGGGTCCACACCCTGAGGGGTTCTTTTATAGAGTACAAACGGATTCCTGGCAACAGCTGCCAAACGTGCACTCCTAATGAAACCCGTTCCAAACAACTTTGATGGAACAGTATAGCCGAACACCAGCTCACTTATCCTCACCGAAGTAGCATCATAAATAAGTGCGGGTACATTGTTCTGCACAAAATCAGCGGCCAACAATTGAGGATCACCCCATATTGTGTTTACTCCACCAGGGATCAACCTACCGTTTTCATCTCTTAAAGGGACTGTCGGTGCGCCGGGTGCATAAGACTGAAAATAAGAGTTAGGGTACCTTAGCCCCTTAGGCCGCTGTGAATCTGCGTAAGGTATTCTTGTCGTCCCAACTGCCTGGCCTAAACCTTTTTGCTCATCTCCGCTTTCACCTAATATCCATTTACTGAACAGCCATTCATCACGGCCAGCAAGACTGGAAACCGTGGTACCTTGGAAATTCGCCCTGCCATAGGTTCCAACATAAAGGTTACCGCCATATTTTACAGTAAGTAGGAAAGAAAGGTCAAATCCTTTATATGTTACTCCCGAGCCGAAAGAGCCCAGCCACTTTGGACGATAGCTGGCGATGATCTGATCTGGATCTGCTACCAGACGTCCATTATCACTAACGATCATTTTATCGCCAACCATATAAGGGATATTACCAGTGATTATTCCATATGGCATGCCAACTACGGCCTGAACTTTCGCACCTAAAAAGCCACCACCAAGATCCCTGCGTGAAACACCTTCATTTAAGGATTTCACAAGGCTCTCATTTTTAGAATAATTGACAATACCTGTCCATGTTAACGCCTTTGTTTTCAGTATTGTTCCTGATAGTGTAATCTCTACCCCTTTATTCTGCACTTCTCCAGCGTTAATCACCATCTGACTAAAACCACTTTCAGAAGGGGCATTAGCGGTTAAGATCTGATTTGTAGTATTATCCTTATAAAAAGTGGCAGCTAAACTCAATCTATTTTTGAAAAATGACAGATCAGTACCCAGTTCTATGGATACCTTTTGCTCAGGCTTTAGGTCCGCATTTTTCTTCTTGTTGTCATATGTCAGGGTTGGATTTCCAAGAAAAAGTGTCCCACTGGTATAACTTTGGATCAACTGATATGGTCCTGCAGAGTTACCCACTTTGGCCCAGGATGCCCTGACTTTACCATTGGTCAGGATATCGTTCTTCTTGATCAGGTCCGAAAAAACGAAACTTGTTCCAATTGAAGGATAAAAGAAAGAGCGATTGCTCGCGGGCAAGGTTGAAGACCAGTCGTTTCTTGCGGTAATATCTAAGAACAATAAGTTTTTAAAGCTAATTGTTGAAGTACCAAAAATCGATTGGATTTCCTGTTGGTTGTATGCTTCATTGGCCTCAGGATTTGCATTTTTATTGTTGATGGTAGGTCTGTCATGTACCAATAAAGCGTCGATCCTTGCTGTACGTCTCAGTAGGTCCCTGGTTGAAATATTACCGCCTAAGTTGGCAGAAACCTTAAAATCCTTATTGATTGTTTTATTGTAGGTCAACAAGGTTTCATAAGTCCAGTTCTGTGCCTGGTCTGCACTATTTGAATAGTTACCTTTAAGATTTGTTCTTCCCCCTAGCTCATTATAAATGTATCCTTTGGCAAAATCAAGATCGGCAGCAACCTGTGAACGGAGTTTAAGTTCCTTTGTAATATCAACTGTTGCACTGATCCCTCCTATCAAACGGGTATGTGCATCCTGATTGCTGTTTTCGTAGATCGACCAATAGGGGTTCTCTGACGAGTTTAGCCCTGGGATACCTATTGCATCTCCGTTGGCATCTTTCCATGGTGTAAAACCTGCAACATCAGTACTCCTGGTCATGTATACGTATGCCGACTGGGGACTGGCTGCACTTAAGTTTCTCACACTTCGGTTATCGGTCACATCATTTGTATATAACACTCTGGCATCAACACTTACGCGGTCTCCCAATCGTTTTGTCGCGAACAGGTTTACATTGTGTTTCTTTTTGAGGTTCTGGTTTTCAATTACATCGGTACCGTCCGTATAGGTATATGATAAACGGAATGACGAGGTCGCATCAGCCTTGCTGATCGCAATACTGCTGACATTCGTAACAGATGACTGATAAAGCGCTTTAATATTTCCAGGCTGTGGCACGTAACCGTGAGGCTGACCGCTAAAAGTGTTGAATGGCTGGCCAAGCATAGGCATACCCCATGAAGTAGCATAAGTTCCCATGTTGATCGCCCCGGTTGTCCCAAACAATGCATTTACATCATAGGCCATACGCCCACCGGAATTACCTTCACCATATACATTCTGATATTCCGGAAATTCGGTAATAGTATAGAGCATTGTATTCTGGTTTACCGCGATACCATAGGTCTTGTCTCCAAATTTACCTTTTTTTGTGGTGATCAGGATGGCACCGTTAGCAGCCCTTGATCCATAAAGCGCAGCACCGTTAGGGCCCTTTAATACTTCGATGGATTCGATATCATCGGGATTTAAATCCGCAGCACCGTTGCCCCGGTCAAGATTATCACCACGCTCATCTCCCATTTCATTTGAAATAGGGACCCCATCTACAACCCATAATGGCTGGTTATTTCCAGATACAGAGCCCTCTCCCCTAAGGATAACCCTTGCTGAACTACCTGGTTGCCCGGTATTCGTTACCTGGATGCCCGCCACCTTACCTGCGAGCCCATTCACAATATTTAGGTCCCTCGCTTCGGTAAGGGATTCTACATCTACTTTCTGTGCTGCATAGGTAATAGATTTGGCCGTCCGCTTAACACCCATTGCGCCGGTGATCTCTACTGTAGTTAAACTGGAAGCGTCTTCAAGAAGTTTAATTGTAATGTTTGTTTTTCCGCCCAAGGCAACGTCCTGCGCCTTATAGCCGACATAAGCCACATTTAAGACTGCAAGCGCAGCACTTTTTACGGATATACTGAATTCCCCCTTGTCGTTGGTAGTTGATTTGTTTCCGTCCTGTTTGTTGGTAACAGTTGCCCCCGGCAGTCCTTGTCCAGCGACATCTGTTACTTTTCCCTTGATGATCGTTTGAGCATAGCTGTTCAAAGCCATGCAAAATACCAGCCAAAGCATGAGTAATTTTGATTTCATAATTAATTTATATTTGGTTTAGTTGTCAGTACCGGAGTTACGCTAAATCTTTAGCGATCTACCCTGCCCCGATATCATTCCTTATTTTCAGGCAATCAGAATCAATCGATATAGAGTTGCATGGGATAAGTTATTTCCGGGATAAAGTTAGCCCTAGACATTAAAAAAGGCCTAAAAAAACCTTAATTTGATAGATTAATTTCTTTTTCTGAAAAAAAAATTAACAAAACAGAGTAAAAATGACTATGTAGACCTACAAAAAATAAAAGAACAGTAAAATTTAGGATAATAACTACTCCACTACCAATGGACCACAATCCCGTAGTGGCATCGAAATTTTCACAAATGTTTCTATTAAGGATAGTCCTTTTCAGCTTTTTCTAGGTTAGCTTACCATTGGAGGTCTCGAAATATCCAGGACATTCCATATATAATTGCAAAATACAATTTCTTTACCCCAAGTGTTTCTTCTGGGTCCTGACATTTTCATTCTTCTCCTAACTGGGATGCTACCTTAGCTTTCCAGTCGGTAGGTCTATTCAATTGACCGATCAAAAGGAACAATAATAGTGTCCAGATCCGATAAGAGCAGTATCATAATCTTCGAGGAAACTGCACGCTAAGCAATTAACATCCGTGTGATCGGGCAAGTAATAGTTTCTTGGCTGTCAAGCATCCGTCATTATCTAAAAAAAACTCACAATAACGTTAATTCAACGGTTAATTGCATATTGTTTTTTTCTGTGATTACAGGTACATCCAACAAGAAATTAGTCAAAAATAGTTATCTTAGCCAGATCAGTCAAAACAGCGACTTGCAGGGGTTGTTTCCATACAGCAGAACAATTCAAACAATAAAAAATCAACTAAATATCTTTTGTTATTTTACTATTATGAGATTAAAATTCTACATACTTTTTTTCACATTTCTGTTTATATGCGTTTCACCTGTGGTTGCCCAGAACTATGGTCTGTTTTTTCAGGGCCATGAGACCATTCAGGAACAAAGAACAGGCTTAGATCTGGGGGCTACGAATTCTCTGTGTTTTGACAAAAATTTTGAAATTTCCTTTGATCTGTCATTCATGCCGGGATACAAGGATTACTTTGGATATATTTTCAGGGTGATCGACAAGAAAGGCCGTAATATAGATCTCATCTATGACAAGCGTCTTTTGGAGAACAAACATTTGAAGCTTATCATTGACGATAAGGTTTCCAGTATTGCCTTTGATATAAAGATAGATTATCTTTTCAAACAGTGGTACAAAATCAAGTTGATGTTCGATATTGATAAACAGGAATTGATTCTTTCAGCAGATGGCAAGCTCTATAGGGAAAAAATCAAACTCACAAAGGACTGTTATGAGGTGTTTTTTGGTGCAACCAACTATAAAGAACACGAGGTACGGGATGTGCCACCGATGAAACTGAAAGACATCAAAATAACAGAAGAAGGTAAACTGGCCTATCACTGGCCGCTGAATGAACATTCTGGGCTAATTGCTTCAGAAGTAGTTGCTGAAAAAAATGCAAATGTGATCAATCCAGTCTGGATCAGGAGGCTTCACCACGATTGGAAATTAACTCAGTCAACATCTGTGGCTGGACCTGCAAGCATAGCGTTTGATGCTGACCAGGAAAGGCTTTTTGTGATTACAGAGAATGCTTTACTCATTCACTACCTTACTACAGATAAAACTGAAACCATAGAATATAGTGATGGACGACGCCCACTCCTTCCAGGAACCCTTTCATATTATGACATCAGATCTGGAGGGCTTGTAAATGCTTATACCGATCAAAAACTTGTAAGCATTTTTAATTTCGCAAAGAAAAGCTGGGACAAAAAACTAAAAACTCCAGACTCTCCAACAAACTACTGGCATCCCAACAGATTCTATTCTCAAATGGACAGTTCGCTATATATTATAGGAGGATATGGGCGATATATGTACAAAAGAGACGCCCATCGCTATGATTTCACTAATAAAAGCTGGGGGGAGGTGGATATTAAAGGAGAATTTACCCCCCGTTATCTTGCCGCACTCGGGGCAGCCAAGGGAGGGGCTTATATTCTGGGTGGCTATGGAAGTACCACCGGTCAGCAGATCCTAAATCCTAAGAACATTTATGACCTCACTTTTTTCGATGTTAAAAAAAGGACATTTAAAAAGATATTTGAACTCGTTCCCAAGAATGAAGAATTTGCATTCGCCAATTCAATGATAATAGATGAAAAGGGCAAGTCATACTATGCACTAACGTTTACCAACCATGTATACAATTCTTCCCTAAGACTTATTAAAGGATCATTAAATTCACCCACATTTAAATTTGTTGGAAATAAAATCCCATACACTTTTCACGACATTAACTCATTTGCTGATCTCTACTACTCTCCAGCAAGTAAAAAACTCGTTTCTGCCATCGTCTTTTATGATAAAAACCAGGACCGTACTACTATAAAAACCTACACTTTGTTGACTCCGCCAGAGGCCTCACTCGATAATATAGATAAAATTTCTTTCTTTGGCAAGATCAAGTGGTATGGGTTAATATTGATAGTAATTCTGATTGGTCTGTTGTCTCTGATTTATATAAAATGGATCAAAAATAAAAAAGTAGGACAAGTAAGTACTGCTACAACTCTTCCTTATCCAGAAAAAACTGAAGATGAAGAGGAAAATGAAGAACAGATCGGTCTTCCCCAGGAGGAAGACGTGCCGAACACTATTTATCTCTTTGGAGACCTTCAGCTGATCAATAAAGACGGTAAAGATATTACAAAGCAATTTACCCCTGTAATCAAAGAGCTTTTCCTTCTTATCCTGCTTTTTACCGTAAGGTGGGGACGTGGAATCAGTTCAGAGAAACTAGAAGAGCTCCTTTGGTTCGATAAGCCGATTGACAGCGCAAGAAATAATAGATCTGTAAACATCACTAAACTTAAATCACTTCTTGAAAGTATGGATGAATGTCAGGTATCAAAGGAGACTGGCCATTGGAAACTGATTATTGATAGCTCAAAGCTGAATATTGATTATATAGATTATCAAAATACCATTACAGGAAAAAAGAAACTCAGTAAACAAAATGTCAACGACCTGACCAAAATCTTAAACAGAGGGAATTTCCTGTCCAATAGCGAATATTCTTGGTTGGACACATTAAAAGCTGAGATCACAGACCAAGTTATTGATGCCTATCTTCATACTGCAGCAGAAATAAAGGTTGAAGATGATCCTGAATTTGTCATTACAATAGCTAATTGCGTTCTTAGTATTGACCCGGTTAATGAAGATGCCGTTGCGCTCAAATGTAAAACCTTGGTCGCTCTTGGTAAACACTCTCTTGCCAAATCCATATTTGAAAAATTCAATAAAGAATATAAGGCAATTTACAGCGAGAGTTTCGGTAAGAGCTTTCAAGAGATTTTAGGATAATTGATTTAAACTTGTGTAACAAACAGGTCTGCTTAAAAGCATTCCTGTTTGCCATATGATACCAGAGCTATTAAAAAAATGCAATGAGATCTGTGTACATGAATTTCGAACGTTCTTAGGGTTTACCGTGGCAAAAAATCAGTAATTTCCCGTTACGCCGATTTCTAAACCCCTTAATTCGGCCAATCCCCTTAATCTACCAATGGCAGAATAACCAGGATTGGTTTCTTTTGCCAAATCATCCAACATCTGGTGGCCATGATCCGGGCGGAAAGGAATCGATTTATCACGCAAAGCATTTTCTTCTGTTAAGGCTTTCATGATCTCGTACATATTCACATCGCCACCTAAATGGTCGGCTTCATAGAAGCTACCATCTTCATCTTTTTTAACATTACGCAAATGCGCAAAGTAAACACGCTCTTTAACCGCATTAAAGATTTCTAAGGCGTTATTTCCCATTCCGGCACCCAATGAGCCTGTACAGAAACAAACACCGTTAAAAGCCTGATCTACCTCTTTAATGATGTAATTAAAATCTTCCAAGGTACTCGCAATCCTCGGTAAGCCTAAAATAGCATAGGGTGGATCGTCAGGGTGAATGGTCATTTTAATGCCTTCCTCTGTACATACATCAGCAATAGATGACAAGAAAAACCTTAAATTTTCTTTTAAGCCCTGTGTACCGATTGCCTTATACTCTTTAATACTATTGCGTAAGGTTTCTAATTCAATCTCCTTTTCGTTCGGAATACCCATTAATACATTAATGCGAAGATCTACCAGATCTTGTTCGCTTAGGGTCGTATATTTATCTTTTGCTCTTTGCAAAATGGACTGCGAATAATCAGCTTCTGCATCTTCTCTCTTCAAGATATAGAGGTCGAAAATAGCCAGATCGATCCAGTTAAAATAAAGTGCCTTCGAACCATCGGTCATTTCCAGATCCAACTGTGTACGTGTCCAATCGAGTACAGGCATAAAATTGTAGCACACAATCTTAATTCCGCAGGCCGATAAATTGCGCAAAGAAGTTTTATAATTCTCGATATACTGACCAGCATCTGCCCTATGTGTTTTAATGGCTTCGTGCACCGGAACGCTTTCTACTACAGACCAGGTTAAGCCTGCAGCTTCGATAATGGCTTTTCTTTCCAGAATATCTTCCAATGGCCAAACTTCGCCATGCGGAATATGGTGCAATGCAGTTACAATACCAGTGGCGCCTGCCTGTTTAACATCTTGTAAGCTTACGGGATCGTTTGGGCCGTACCAACGCCAGGTTTGTTCTAATTTTTTATATTTCATAATGTGATTACACTCATAGTAGGATTACACAGATTGACGGCTATTTTAAACCCCGGAAAATGCTGTAAATCCTCCATCAACTTTAATATTTTCGCCGTTTACAAATTTAGAAGCATCGCTAAGCAAATAGACCAGTGCGCCGATTAATTCTTCGGGATCTCCGAAACGTTTAAATGGTGTTTTAGAAATGATGGCCTGCCCCCTTGCAGTTAACGAACCATCTTCATTGGTTAATAATGCCCTGTTCTGGTTGGTTATAAAAAAACCAGGCACAATAGCATTCATCCTGATTTTATCCTGATAACGGTTGGCCAGCTCCACAGCCATCCATTTGGTATAGCTATCAATCGAAGCTTTCGCCAGCGAATAACCCAATACACGGGTAAGCGCCTGAGTAGCCGAAACAGAGGAAATATTCACAATACTGCCACCATTTCTGGCTATTTCTTTACCAAAAATCTGTGTTGGCATAATGGTGCCGAATAAATTAAGATCGAAAGCCTGTTTAAGCGCAGGAACGTTAAGATCGAAAACATCGCTACCAGGCTGAATTACCGCCTCCGCTACATTACCGCCCGCTGCATTTACCAGTGCATCAATACGTCCGAATTTGCCGATGATGATCGCATTTGCATCGATCAGGTTCTGTTCATCAAGTACATTTGCAATAATGTAAATTGCTTTGCCTCCAGCATTGATCACATCGGCAGCTCTTTGCCTGGCTACTTCTTCATTTCTTCCGATTACTACAATTGTAGCGCCTGCAGCGCACAATCCGTTAATAAAAGCCTCGCCTAAAACACCTGTAGCGCCAGTAACCACTACAACCTTATTTTTTAGTGAAAAAAGGCTTTCTACTTCTTTTACCATTTGTTTAGTTTTTAAAATTTATTAAAAAAGGGGAGCAAACAGGTGTTTCTAGCGCTGTCGAAAAACCTATATAGTAAATATGAAGGGGGGTAAATGGCAAATTTCCCCCCAAGCATCGGAGCGATCTGAAAACAACAGGCGGTCTAAAATCAGAGCCTACCCTAGTCTACTGATATCCTCTTTTTTTAAGACCCGGTTCGTTCTTAGGGGCCTAGTCCCACCCGATTTCCATTCCCCGAAATTTATTTCACTGAATATGCCATTGTTTAAGAATAAGAAGCAGATTCCCCTACCATACATATTGCACGGTATTTCCCAGGTAATCATCCGAAGGAAAATTGATCACCTTACTGGCTCCGTCTATTGTAACTGTAATATTTTTCAATTTCCTGGTTGGATCAGATAGCCAAAGTATATTTTTATCATTCTTTCTATCGAGCATCAACATACAGGACTGATCTACTTTAAGTGTACTCTTGTTGGAAAGATTGATAGTTCCAGCTGAATAAAACACAGCCATTATCTTCATATCCAGTTCTATTGCCTGAACCTGGGCTGTATTGCTGAGTGCCTTCAACTGCTTGCTGATATTTATCTTTTTTGCATCAGCTAACCCTATGGCCGGCTTAACCACATACAGATACTTATTCTGCTCATTATGTGGAACATAGACCGTAAATAAACTTCCGCTGACCGGTTCCCTGGAAGATGCATTATCAACATCATACCAGCTTTCTTTCCTTTTCTCAATTTTGGTCTTGAAACCGGTCTCGGGATCGGGAAATATATAAGCTACGCTATCCGTCCATAACCATCTGCTGTTATCAGTTCCTTTCCCGGAACTAAGTGGCGCGGTGGCATTATAAAATTTCTGGTCAACGACCGTAGCAATATTTTTCATATTGGGAGCACTGATATCGGTTCCCAACGCCACCATAGACCCATTGGAAAAAAAATAACTTTTACGGGCCTTGATCCCTTTCCTATCGTAGTCCATGGCCAATATACCCTCCCGCTCATTGGATACCTGACCGGTAAAGACACCTTTATTGGGTGCGGGCTTAACCAAAGGATTTGCCGTGGTATCCCCGGTTGTACCCGGCAACATTGCCCAGTTCCAGAGCGCCTCGATATCGCGGTATTCTTTTCCGCTCCGTTGGAAAAGTGTAACGCCATCATTAAGGTAGGTACCTTTTAGGTTCTCCCCGTTTATCGATTCCACACGGGAAACAAATGGACCGTGTGCTTTTACACTCATCATATATTTATTGTCCTTACGGTCAATCATGTAATCACTTCGCCAAAAACTTTTATTCCCCTCGATCTTGCACTTGCCCTGTTCAGCATCCTTAAAACCGTCAATGTAGTACCCACAGGCTTTTCCCTTATCGAAGGTCCGTACCATTAATGAATTTACTGCCAGATTCTCCCCTCTTTTCAGCCCACTATTTGCTCTTATCTGTCTTCCAACAGCAGTAATATCCATAGCCTTTTTATAAATAGTCCATCTAAGCCCCTTGGATATGTAGTCAAAAATTATATTCTGTTTTTGTGGCGCGAAGGCCACTGAAGTTTTCGAGGTAACGGTCATCCAGAACAACAGGCTGTTTGTAAAATGCATGCCGTAGTTCCCAAACTGCAGCATTGGACCATGCTGATGAAACGAATAGTCAGGTTGGATACCTTCTTGAACAGTTACACTGATAACTTCCTGCATTCTTTGCATTATTCCTGAGAAGCTGCCCCTATCCTCGTTTATGAGTGCAACTCTTGCCTCATTGTCCAACTGCCAGATCAGATTTTGCCCTGTTGCCTTATGTACAGGTATACGCTTAATGATTACTTTGTTCAGGTAGTCAGTTTCCTCCTTAAGCACATCATCGCCCAACATCAATATCAGGCTGGTATAGGTGAATGGGGTATTGATATTGTTCTGCCACCAGTTCTCGCAGATCAGATCTTTTCTGATCCAAAAGGCCATCGATCTATGCACTGCAGCCAGATATTCGGGTTTTCGGTTTTTATAGTATTCCCTGCAGATCAGCATAGTCCTGTAAAGATGCCAAGAGGGCTTCCAGGAGCTTCTCATCTGGGAAGCATAATCTATATCTCCCCAGTTTCCCTCAGGTGTCATTGATTTAAAATATCCATTACCATCGGTATCATAGATAATATCATCTGTCAATCGATAGCTCTGTTCAGTTGCATATGCTGTATCAGACAGCAATAACTTGCGCGCATAGGCTCTGATCTTTTTTATTTCAGGATTTCCAGAGGCCACTGCAGAATGGGCGAATGGATTATGAAGGATGCAAAAAAAGAGTAAAAATATAATTGATGTTTTCATTTTTTTAAAATTAATAATTCAGGATATTACAGTTTTATTCTCTCATTGAGCCTTATATCTTCAGACGATGCTCCGATCATAATCTTGAACCAGCCAGGTTCAACGACCCTTTCCATTTTCTGATTGAGTAGAGACAGGTCATGTGAAGTTATAGTCATTGACAGTTCTTTTGTTTCCAATGGCTCTAGACTAACCCGTTCGAAACCACGTAAATTTTTAATATAGGTGGTTACCGAACTCACCTCATCCTGAAAGTATAGTTGCACTACCTCATCCCCTCTGACCTTGCCTGTATTGGTTAGTTTAAAACTGACTTTTATTTCTCCTGATTTTCGGTAATCGGCCCTATTAACCCTTAAATCAGAATAAGAGAAAGCCGTATAGCTCAGTCCATGACCAAATGGGTAAATAAATCCGCTCACGTTTGCATCGGTACTACCTGAGGCGTCGGCTGAGGGCTTCATAGGAAAGGATAACGGTATCTGTCCAACATATTTAGGAAATGGAACGGGCAGTTTCCCTCCGGGATTGTACTTTCCAAAAACCACATCGGCAATTGCATCCCCCATAAATTCACCAAGGTACCAGGTTTCAACGATAGCAGGAATATGCTTACTTGCAAAATTGATCGACACTGGTCTACCACCTACCAAAAGCAATACTGTTGGTTTATTCAATGCTGCAATCCGCTCAAGTAATTCTTCCTGGTGACCGGGTAATTTAAGGTCTAACCTGGATTTGGTCTCACCTATCGTATTTTCATTATCACCCATCGCAAGGAATATGACATCTGCCTTGGATGCAACCTCAACAGCCTCATCCATTTCCTTTATCTCCTGACCATCCAAAGGAAATGTCTCAACATCACTACCTGGAAAATTTTTATCAATATGTGCACATCCCCTGGAATACAAGAGATTTACAGATGAAGGAAGTGCCTTCGCCAGACCATCGTAAACAGTGGTTACCTGGGCATGGGCAGGACCGTACCTTGAGAGCAGGCTCTCCCGTTCCTTCGCATTGGGACCGATAATTGCAATATTTTTTACCTTCTGGACATTTATCGGCAAAAGGTTTTGTTTGTTCTTTAGCAGGACAATCCCCTCTCTGGCTGCTTGCAAGGCTATCTTTCTAGCCGATGAAGAGTGAACTATGCTGTCTGCCGCCTTTATGTTCTCAACAAATGGATGATCGAATAGACCTATTTCAAATTTAACACGCAAAACCTCCTTGACACGCTGGTTAACGACGCTCATTGAAATACTTCCGTTTCTGATCCCCCTGCGCAGCCCTCTTACCCAATCCGCGGGGTTTTTAAACTCGGTCCTTACATTCAGCCCAGCAGTCAACGCAAGACGGGCTGCATCGGCCGTATCAAGTGCAACATGGTGTTTTGCAAAGAGGTCCTCAACTGCATGGCTATCACTGACCACATAACCTTTAAAGCCCCACTGCTTACGCAATATATCAGTCAGAAAATAAGGGTTAGCAATAATAGGTATACCATCATAATCATTGTATGAGGCCATTACACCTTTTGCTTTCCCTTCCTGAATACCAACACGGAACGGCTCCAGATATAAATTCCACATTTCCCGGGGGGCTACATGTGGATCTGTACGTACGTTTCCGTCCCTTCCACCAACTGGAATACTATAAACTGCAAAATGCTTCACGGTAGAAATAATCCCATTTCCCTGAATACCCAGTATATTCTGTTTGCCCAATTGAGCGGTAAGGTAAGGATCACTACCATAAGTCTCCTCGATACGGCCCCAGCGCGGATCAGAAGCAACATCAAGTATAGGAGAATATACATTGGTATATCCCAAGGCCTTAGCCTCAGCGCCGGTTACCGTACCAATCTCCCTTACCAGTTTTTTATTAAAGCTGCTGGCCTGGGCAAGCTGTGAAGGAAAATAAGTAGCTTTCATGTGGTTAAGCCCCCTGATCCCTTCTGTTGTGAAATCTACCGGAATGCCCAAACGGGTCTGCTCAACAAACCATTTCTGGATCGTATTGATCGCCTCGCTGTGGGATGAATAAGGGACTGCATACAGCGTATCCTTTCTATAACCTGTCAATTGTTCATCGATATTTGCAATACCATCCTTCCATATGCTATCTCTCCAGGATGCGGTTGGCAGGTGATCTTTTAAAAATGCACCATAACCGTACAAAGTAGTCAGCTGACATGTTTTTTCATCAACAGTCATCTGCTTCAGTAGATCGTCTACCCGGGAATCAATTGGTTTTGAAGTGTCTTCATAGATATCCTTCTTACCGTTTTTATTAAAATCAATCCATTTGTCACGATAAACATCAGCAGGATTTTGGATAAATGAACAAAATAGCAAAACAATGCCGGAAATGACCAGAAAGGGTTTAAGTTTCATATGTTGGAGTTAAATATAGCTGTAAAATTATTGTGGACGGCTCTGCTTCGCTGCTCCAAAATTGTAGTTTGGTTTACTGCCCATAACTATTTTAAGACTACCGCCTTTGATGATATCTTCATGTAAAATATAACTTTTTTCATACTTCTTACCGTTCAGTTCAATACTCTGAACATACAGGTTCTCATCCTTGTTATTAACTGTTTCCACAGTAAACTTCCGACCATCTCCTAGATTGAGCGTTGCACGGTCAAAGATGGGACTTCCTATGACATAAACTCCAGAAGAAGGCATTACGGGATAAAAGCCCAACGAAGAGAAAACATACCATGCTGACATCTGTCCGCAATCTTCATTGCCTATAATCCCATCTGGACGGTCGTGGTACATATCATTCAGTATATACCTTACTTTTTCAGCCGTCTTCCATTGTTGACCACTGTAAGCATAAAGATAAGGAATATGGTGTCCTGGCTCATTTCCATGAGCATACTGTCCGATCAGTCCGGTCATATCTGCCAGCTCTTCATTCCCCTTGAACGGAATAGAAAAAAACTGGTCCAACCGTTTGTTAAACGCTGCATCTCCTTTTAAAATCTGGATCAGACCGTTCACATCCTGTGGAACAAGCCAGTTATACTGCCATCCATTGCCTTCTGCATATAAATTATTCTTGGTCTTTAACGGATCAAAATCTGGTGCCCAGCTACCACTTGCAAGTTTCCCTTTAAAGAACTGGTCAGCAGGATCAAAATAAAGCTTGTAATTTT
This sequence comes from Pedobacter sp. R-06, assembly GCF_049913135.1. Taxonomy (NCBI): domain Bacteria; kingdom Pseudomonadati; phylum Bacteroidota; class Sphingobacteriia; order Sphingobacteriales; family Sphingobacteriaceae; genus Pedobacter; species Pedobacter sp. R-06. The sequence continues at coordinate 3,337,305 of NZ_CP183977.1, forward strand.
CAGCTCTTTTCTTAAAATATCCATACTCTTCCGTCTTTCCCATTCTTTTGGCCATTAATGCAATACCGCCATCGCCGATGGCGTATTCCATCCCCTTAGCTGTAGCCCGGCTCTCTTTATCGGCTGGTACTGCCTGATAGTTCTTGGCATATTGTAGACCTAAGGTATCCCGCATCGAACTACTTTTCAGTGCTTCAAAGGCTTTTTCTCCATCAAATCCTTTAACTCCTTTCAGGTAAGCCTCTGCAACTATCTGCCTGCTGCCCATCCCTACCATTGTGCCAGTCTCATTTGCCATCAGGTGCCAGATAGGTAAGCTTCCCTGCTGCTCATAAATAGCCAGCATGGAATTCACCATATCACCGGTACGCTTAGGCTGGGTGAGAATGAACAACGGATGTGTGGCCCGATAGGTATCCCAAGTAGAAAACACACTATAATTGTCAAAAGGAGCGTTTCTATGGGGCTTTTTTTCGGCACCCAGATAATCCTTATTGTGATCATTAAACAAAGAGGGATTGATCATCGTATGGAACATTGCTGTATAAAATATGTTCTTTTTTGCCATTGAACTGCTCTCAACAGTTAACTTGGCCAGTTCCCTGTTCCACTTTACATCTGCCTGTTCTTTGATCTCATCAAAGTTCCAACCTGGAATTTCTGCTTTTATATTTGCCGACGCGTTTTCAGTGCTTACAGGGGAAATCCCTACCTTAAGTTCCAAGAGCTCAGGTGCATGTTCAAACCTAAATATTCCCCTGACCGCTTTGCCCTGTGCAGATTTTCCATTAAGCTTTTCAGTGTTATTGTAAAGCAGAAAATCCTTTATTGGTACTGAAGACTTAATAGCAAAAAAAACTACCTGGTTTTTTGCCCATCCGGATGATCTACGGTATCCTTTAAATGTGAAGTCGTCGACCTGTTCGATATAGGTATCTGTAGACTGATCATTGATCCCCTCTTTTAGGTCCACAATCACATTCGCCGGTTTTCCCTTAGGGAAATTATACCGATGAAAACCTACTCTTTCTGATGCCGTCAGCTGCACCGTTACACCATTGGCCAGCTTAACCGAATAATAACCTGGTCTTACTTTTTCATCCTTGTGGGAAAATAGTGAGGCATAACCGCTTCCAGGCATTTTCTCCTGCCCTTTGTCTGTTTTGATATCACCAGTATATGGCATAATCGCGATATCGGAAAGATCACCGATACCGGTACCGCTTAGATGGGTGTGGGCAAAACCCCTGATCACACTGTCCTGATAGTTATATCCAGAACACCAGTCCCAGCCTTTATAAAAATTGTCCGGTCCTAACTGTACTGCACCGAAGGGAACACTAGCACCCAAAAAGACATGTCCATGGGAACCGGTTCCAATATACGGATCGACGAAAGAAGTCAATTTTTGAGAAAATGCTATATGGGGAACCCCAATAGATATTGCGAGGCAATAGATGGTACAATACCTTTTAAAAGATTTTTTCATATTTGGTTATATGTGTGTTAATAAAGTGCAAATAAAGCTTAACACCTTAATTTCACATTAAAAAAACCTTAACACAGACAGAAAAACCAGAATAAAGCCAATTCTTGCTTTCCCGATATAAAAATAATCTCTAGCACAGGTTTATGCAGTACTCATTCACAGATAGGACAAGCTGGTAAATTCTTTTAAAAAATTCAATTTAACGCACTATGCTTATGCATCCCTAACTGAGAAATCTGTATAATACCCTTCTCTGTTAAAAAAATATGCCGATTCAGTACTGACCTGACCTCAAAAACAACAGATATAATGTCGGTCAATTTTTAACACTATCAAAGTTCAAATTGTCCGGAAGAGACTCAACCTTGCTTAATATTAATAAAAAATTAAGACCAAAAAATATTTTTGTCCCACATCTGACAAGAGCCCTCTTTAAGCTCCAAACGTTGTCAATTATCAATATTATAAAAATGACAGTTAAACCTTCACCAAACCGTTACCAAACTATGCAGTTCCGCAGATGCGGGAACAGCGGACTAAAGCTATCAGCCATTTCACTTGGGCTTTGGCATAACTTCGGATACGTTAATGCGTTCGAAAAAAGCAGACAGATAATCGCTGCCGCCTTTGATCATGGAATTACACATTTTGATCTTGCAAACAACTATGGCCCGCCTCCCGGATCTGCAGAGGAAGTTTTCGGAAAAATCCTACACAAAGACTTCCTCAATCATAGGGACGAAATAATCATATCCACAAAAGCGGGATACACTATGTGGGAGGGGCCATATGGAGACTGGGGATCAAAAAAATATCTTGTTTCCAGTCTTGATCAGAGCCTAAAGAGGATGGGGCTTGATTATGTTGATATATTCTATCATCACCGGCCGGATCCCGATACCGATCTTGAAGAAACTATGGCTGCATTGAGCCTCCTCGTACAACAGGGAAAAGCCCTATATGTAGGGATCTCGAATTACTCTGCAGACCAGACAGAAAAAGCCATTGAAATGCTTAACAAAATGGGTACCCCCTGTCTGATCCATCAGGTCAAGTATTCAATGTTTGAAAGAAATGCAGAAAAAGGCCTTCTCGAAGTTCTTGAGAAACAACGGACAGGCTGCATCGCCTTTTCACCCCTTGCCCAAGGACTGTTGACAGATAGATATATCAAGGGAATCCCTTCAGACTCCCGCATTGCAACCAGCGGGATATTTTTAAAACAAACGGATATCAGCCCATCGAAACTGGAAAAGATAACCGCACTTGATAAGCTGGCATCGGATAGAGGTCAAAAACTTTCACAGATGGCATTATCATGGCTACTGAAAGACGCGCGGCTAACATCGGTTCTTATCGGAGCCAGTAATACCAGTCAGGTGGATGATGCGGTAATAGCTCTGGAAAACATCAATTTTGATGAACGGGAGCTTGCACTCATAGAGGAGATATTGAAAGGGTAGGTATCCAAAGCCTCACCACCAGAAACACCGGGTTAGCACTCAGATATCCATTTAGATTGGTAGATGGCGCTACCCGGTACTCATCAATTTTTCTTATTTATCGGTCAGCTTTTTTATCCATGAGACCAGATCATCAGCAGCCTTATCGTTTTCGATACCCAACTCTTTTGGGAGTCTACCGTTCACATACTCATTATACAGCCACGGATCTGCAATAGCAATAACATGGTCCTGACCATATTTTGTATAGGCGATAACTGTCGCCCCGTTGCTATTTTTCAGGACAGGCTCTGTAGTCCCATTAGCTGTGATTGCACATGCATCTTTCATGAAGATTTTACCAGCTGTATTAAATACCGGATTGTCCTTGATTACTATTGTACCTTCGCTAAAATGGGCATCGTCAATGACATGATTCTCTATATCGCTGGTGAAATGCATACCAAAAACATCTGCGAGCTTATTGAAGTTTGGTAGTTCTACATTGGCACTATCATTTGCAAACATCACCAGTACTCCGCCCTTCTTCACCCACGCTGAAATCACTCCGATATCTACAGTCCCAATATAGTTGGGTTTAAGGGCTTCTTTCTTTGTGTCGGGATCCACTATAAGATAAACATCACTTTTCTTTAAATCCATCAAAGTTGGGGATGTTTCAAGCGAATCTAATTTAAATCCTTGCTTCTTAAAGGCATTTCCGAGAATGGAGAAGCCCGACCCTGAACGCTCGCTCCACAGATAATGAAAACGGATATCCTTACCCTGTTTATCCTTATGAGTTTCCCGGTTAAAATAATAATCCAAAGTAACCGTCTGTGCGTTGGAAACAACGGATAAGGCTAGTAAAAGCACAAGAACGACAAATATTAAAAGTAATCTCATCAGTAGGAATATTAAATGGTAACTTATATCAAAACATATACAATCAGTGGTATTTTCACGCTTTTAGTGCCTTGATCTTAACTTAAAATCCATCTGTGCCTTGTATAAGTCTTTTGGATACAGATCCGATGGTTGGATTGTCTCAAACCAGTTCCCGTCTGGGTTGTTCAATTGCGAAGGAAGATCGGTGTAAAAACCCACACAGACATTGTTTGTAGAACGTCCTTTATCACTATTCTTTTCGTCACAGTATTTTAAGTGTGACTTCGCCCTAATATTCCAGAATGTTTCATTGAAGCAAATGCCCAGAGGTGCAAAATTTCCTCCAGAAAAGTAAAGCCTGCCTCCCTCGCCGGCATCCAGATCGGTAAAAAGATTATTATTGTGTTCATGATGATGATGATCAAGACAGAGGTCTGTCCCTTTTCCTTTGCGGAATACGTTATGAGTGCTGAACTTGGATTCGACAGATAGGTCATGCCAAAACCTGCCCCTGATTTCGAAGTTCTGCAGTAAGTTATATCCACCATAGATATTGACCCCATGATGTCCCTGGATCTTCTGCAAATTCCTGTTTGGTCCAAAGTCGAGAAGCCAGTCTGTTATGGTAATGTGATGCGCAGATCTATCAATCCAGATTCCAAGATCCGATCCGGTAATGTGGACATTACTTATCCAGCCATCCTGTGCATTCCCACTAAAACCGATACCGTTATATCCCCTTTCATGAAAGTTATGATCGGACCATAAACTATCAGGGAAACGGATACTGAGACTTTCTATTCCCGAACCTGAAATGTTCCCCTGAAAAGTAATCATCGAACCGCTCCATGACCACGGAGACTGTTTTCCACCATTCAGGCCATATCTAGGATAAAGTTCCTCCAGCCCCTTGGAGATGAGCAAAATTGTTTTGTCCCTACCAGCTCCCCTGATAGATAATCCACTCTTTTCAATTAAAATACTGTCTGTGATAAGATAACTTCCTGCTGGAAGAAAAACCGTTCCCTTTTTACCACAGTTTTTAATGGCTTCCCTTAACACATATGTATCATCATGGATTCCATCTCCAAAAGCTCCCATTTCCCTGATATTTATAACAATGGGATAACTTGGAATCAGCACCTTTCCTTCTTTATAGCCAGAAGTGGTAAAATCCGGTATACGGCTCCGGTCCCATTTTTCGCCATTCCTACCCCAGATCTGTGAATAATGTTGGGCATAACACTCATTATCAGCTCCTGCGCTTATCCCGAGAAAAGAAAAAATAAACAATAAAATGCGGAGAATGCTTTTAATAACAATTTTGAAACCCATAGCTATTTTGTTAAATATTGTAAGATGCTGCCCACTTTAACTCTTATGACCCTGCTTATACGGCTTGGAGAAATAAATTAATTTCCGTCTTTTAGATGGTGTTATGGGGCCGTTGAATTTCCTTAAACCTTGGCCCCACAACATAATCCATCATTCCTGTCCGTCCATAAACCTTCTCAACTTGAAAGTCAGGTAAACGCTAAAGATAATCTGGCTATTAAAGTGACTGCCAATCAGCGCCATAGTATGCCAGATCCAATTTATGGAGCATATCTTTATCTTTTTTTCTCAGAAAATGGTCTTTTAGATCCCTATAAACATAAAACTGCAGCCAGTAACCGTTGTTATATTTTTCCTTGGCAGAATTTGCCTGGGAAAGCTTGGCATACCAACTTGTATTCACACCATATTTCTTGGCAGCCTCTAAGGATAATCCTGCGTTTCTCCAAAGCTGATCAGCCATTTTCTTGTGTAGGCTTACGTAATCGTCATACTTAAATTTTGAAATATCCACAACCTCACACACATCCTTAAGCTTGAGTTTGGCCAGATCCACCGAATCTTCAAACAGTTTATCTCCATCAAGATCATAAAGTATCTTATCTATAAAGCCATTATTATCACTATCAATGTATTTCACCGTTGCAAATTGATTAGGATCCTTATTTAACCATTTCCTGTCCCATCCCTGGTAAAATGATGCGTTCTGATCAATACGCCATGCTCCCCATTCGGCACCGTACAAGTGCAGCCGTCCGTCGAATTTACTGATATAAAGCTGACCTTTGCCGGAATTGTCAAGGTCCCATTCACCTCTGTCACCTGCTGGGTCACTCTGCACATTGTTATCGATCCCACCCTTTTCCGGGCCTACCTTGAAAGGATCCAAAGGGTCATAAAACTCCACACGCTCCCATCTGTTACAGTCATCATCCTCATCATAGACAAAATAAACCTTGTTCCATTTTCCACGGTTAAAAATCAGATCTAATGCACTGTCATGGTCGGGGTATATCAGTTCATCCATCTGTCTCCAACGCGGATCCATAAAAAGCGTATCTGCGGCCTTTAGTCCACGCATGTTTTTAAATTTATGAATCTGGTCCATGTAATCAAATCCTCCTCCCCTAAAATTGAGCGAAAAATCATAATCAAATTCATTACCTGGAGCATTATCATTATCCATATCAACAGCGATCGAGACCCAGTCAATCTTCCCTCCAAGTTTTACGTTATATGAACTGCTGTCACCCGGATGATATGGGGTAGATTTGGGAGAGTCTACAAATCTTATAGCCATTTCAGACAAACCATCATTATCAGGATCATAGAAAAGAAATGGATTTTCCCAGTTCAACTTGAGGTTCTCCATTGTATAGGTAGCAACGTGGATCTTAAGAAATGCACTTTTGCCACTATAATCAAGGAAAAAATCCGACAGACCATTCCTGTCCCAGGCCTTTATCTCGAAATTGTTCCAATCGATATAATTAAAAACATTGTCTTTATCTGTATCGAGCACAACCATATAATGCCCATTTGGCCAAGCCTGAGGTGTCCTTACCTGTGGATAGTCCACAATAATCTGCATATCAGCCTTATTGTCCTGGTTATTATCAACCCAGTCAATAATAAGATCACCCATTCCACCATATTTCCCATCCCTGTTTTTGTCTATCAGCAGACAATCACTATCGGTATCACCTTCCAGATCGCTCCAAGTCATATCATCATCGTCATCCACCCAAAGAACAGGAATATTCTTGCTGGTTACCGAATATAATAAATCTGGATCCCCATCCTTATCGAGGTCTACCAATCTCGGTTTATAACCAATTGGAGGAGGCGGAATCCGCCAGGAGGTTAACTTAATATTGGTATTCCAATATTTTTGCTCAGAGGTACTTTTCTCCTGCGCATCAACCGATCCGGATAGAAAAAATAATACAAGAACCGCAAGTATAAAATGATTTTTCATAAAAAATTCTGGATATTAATGCTTTACCTTATAAAACTTGGCAGCAAAAAGAAAAATAACGATGTAACAGACAATTGGTGCGTAATAGGCATTTGCCGTCCCCGCCCTGTCTGCTACGGCCCCCATAATGAAAGGGAAGAAAGCCCCACCAACAACGCCCATAGATAGAAATGAAGATGCCTGCTGAGTTCTAGCCCCAAGGTTTTTAAGTCCCAGGCTAAATATTGTTGGGAACATGATGCTAAAAAAGAAATTGATCATCAATAAGGCAATGAAAGATACAAGGCCTAGACTTTGTGCCACTACAATGCACATGATAATGTTGCCAAGGGCAAATGCTGCCAGTAACTTATTCGGTGCAACAATACGCATTAAAAATGTTCCGATAAAACGTCCGGCAAGCATCATTCCCATAAACAACACCATATAGTTACCAGCTTCCGCATCACTAAAGCCCATTTTTTCATGACCGTAGTTGATAAAAAATGCCCAGGTACCAGCCTGTGCTGCTACGTTAAAAAACTGGGCAGCAACTGCCCATACAAAATGCTTATGATCAAAAAGCCTTTTCTCAGGGGCAACGTCAACATTTACCGCATCTGCTTCCGACTCGGAAACAGCGTGGGGATCTGTAGTGTGCGGAACTTTTACAAAAGAGAAGGACAGGGCCACGAGCAGGATAACCGCACCGATCACTGTGTATAAAATCTTGACAGATGTTAAGTCCGTACTTCCCTGTACGTTATTGCGCAATAGAAAATAACTACCGATAGCTGGCCCCAACATTGCACCAACAGCATTAAACGACTGGGCAAAATTGATACGCTGGTCGCTCGTCCTCTGGTCTCCCAGGGAGGCAACAAATGGGTGTGAGACGGTTTCAAGTGTAGACAGGCCACATCCAACAATAAAGAGGGCAATACCAAAAAAAGCGAATGAAGACATGTTTGCCGCAGGAACAAACAAAAATGCACCTGTTGCAAAAAGAGACAGTCCTAAAAGCACTCCTTTTTTATATCCGTAGCGTTTCATAAATAGGCCCGCTGGTATTCCCATCACAGCATAGGCACCGAAGACGGCAAACTGAACAAATGCAGATTGTGATTTGGTTAGGTTCATTGTATGTTGAAAATGTTTGTTCAACACATCCGCCATTGTAATCGCTATGCCCCAAAACATAAAAAGGGAGGTAACAAACACAAGGGTAATCAGGAATTTCTTTTCGGTAAAAGTAGCTTTGATTTTTGTTTGGTTCATTTTTAGGTATTTAAAATTTGATTGATATTCGTTGTTGAGATATATGGAACAGATAAAATCATAATGGGACATTTGCATATTATCTATTCTGCGTGTAGAAATTTTTCATTATGCCAAACGCCGCTTATGATTTAACCCCTGTATTTGAGCCTGCTCCTAATAGTGCTGCCTTTTCGCCCAGCTTAGAGATTTCGACAGGAAAGCTGTACCCCATAATCTGCGCAAGGTTACTACGGGTATCTTCAATAAAATAAGCTTCGGCATTGGCAATGTTTCCGCCTAAAACAGCCCCTAAGGGCATCTTTTTTCTAATGAACTTATACAGAAAATTCGCAAGGTTCCGACTGAATTCAGTAAATAATTCCTTAAAATATGGTGAGAGTTTGTGGTGGTCCACCAGATCCTTTACATCCTTCACCCTGATTCCGCTGAGCTCTTCAAACCTTCTGATAAACCATCTTGTGGAAATGTAGTCTTCGGCAATACCATCCAAAAAAGGCATGCACCACAGACCGGCATCCCTAACCTTCCCATTTACAAAATAAGAAGTTCCAAGACCAGTACCCAATGTTAAACCAATGGCCTGATCATAGCCTCTAAGGCTCCCGCTAAAAACCTCTCCTTTTAAAAAGCAGGCAGCATCATTCATGAAATTTACTGAAGATGCAGGAATACCCAACCGGCCTGCCAACAGGTTTTTAATATTTAAATTATATAGTGACGCATATTTACCTTGGGCCTTAATTTTACTGATCCCATTTTTATAGTCCATGGGACCGGGCATCGCAATATTAACCTTTAATAGCTCTTTGTCATATCCTTTACAGCATGAATCCAAGGTATCTGCCCATGTTTCAATAATGCTCTCAGCAGTTCCATTTGAATCAAGACGAGCCCTTTTCCAGGTATGGTTTATCTCTTCTTTTTTTTCGAGGTCAATTATAGCGGCTGTAATGTGAGAACCACCTATATCAGCTCCAATGGTAATGTTTTCCATCCGTTGTTTATTTGGTTATGTTTATGAAAGCCCAAACTTAATTTTAGACCTTAATAAATGCTTAAAAAAACTTTAATTGAAACATAATATGAAAATAGCCCTCATAAAAATGTATTATCGCACCAAAACAAACCTCATCAAGCCTCGTTTCCTCCCTAAGATCTATACGATATCTCAGCCTTTGACACAGTTTTTATAGGTAACCAGAAACTTGCAGATGATCTTAGAAATATTAACTTTGTTTCTGAGAGCGTTAATTTAGATAATGGGTAGAAGGCTTTGCTGACTGCCCGTTCTTTTGTCTCCTAACGACAAATTATTTTTGTTGCAAAACTCCCACAGATTCACTAGCCTTAAATCCATAATTTTACTTTTCAATCCTTCAGAATCACTGCCCATAAAAATAACATAGACATCTATCTGATATTTCAACAACAATGAAACACACGCTAACCAACATCTCGCATTTTGCCTTTTTCGAAGCACTGGAAGAACTCCTCAATGAATTTTTGGCCCTACTTACCAGCAGCAGCGAAAACAACGGCCGGTTCAAGTTGCAAGCGGACAGCCTGATTGATCGAACAGAAAGTTTCCTTAAGGATTCCATATCCCCTGATGCGGATCCCGTACTAAGGTTATTAAGAAAAAGCTATAATAGTTTTGAGGATTATCATTGGTCCAAATGGGGAGGCGGTTCTGAGCCGGAAATAAAAAAAGAGCTTGATAGACTGGACCGGTTTTACAAAAGCCTCGAACAGGTCAAGGGCTACCTAATGATGGTTGAAACACTTTCGGAGCCAGAAAATACAGTACAGTTCAATGGCATTACAGACAAAACCGACTTTTTGCTACGCAAACTCAACATTGTATTTGGAGAAGAGACCTACTCTATCGCCACAATCCTTAATCTGAATGGAATCGGGTTTAGGAGCTCCGAGCCACATGAGATTGCTGAGGACCTTGGGAGGCGCGGTTATGTAAACCCGCACCATAGGTATGGCAAGGAGGATAATGTACATATCTCTGTAAAAGGTGCAAACTATATAGAGAGAAAAGACAGGCAGACAAAAAGGGCAAAGGGAAATGGGGAACTAGAGAAAAAGCTTGATAATATCATTGAACACTTGACCAAACTAGGCCACGGCCAGGAAATTATATTCGACGAAATTGGGGAACTTCGTGAACTGCAGAATAAACTTTCCAAGAAAACCTGGTCTCAATTGCTAAAGGGAAAGCTACTTGACCTTGCACTGGATAGGGTTATCAGCAAGGAGACTGCATCATTTATATATGAATATCTTACCAACAGCCATTTTAAGTTACTTGAATTTCCCTAGGTACTGATATCGATCACTTTTGTACAGGAGCCTTCCTTGCCATGTTTCGCCTCCTGTACTAAAATGAACTAAGAGGCTGCCTTGGACAGAAACAGCGCTGGTAAAAAAACTCTAAAAACAAAGAACACAAAAAAGAAAAAGTTACTAGAGGATGGACACGAATTGTATATCACCTAAAATTCTAAATACACTCCAATGAACGAAAATATATGGACTGACTGGAGGCTGCCCAGGCCTTGTCCAAAATGTCACTTGGGAGAGCTGTTCTCCATCAATAAAAAATTTGTACAGACAGAAACCAGGGAATCACTCATCAATGCACTGGATGAGCCGCCCTACCCTGTATCAGGTTATGTCTTTAGCGAGCACTTTCAGAGCAACACCTGTGGAGAGGCTGCAGCCGCCCTTGGATTTGTTTCCTGCAACAACTATCCAGACGAAAATGGAGACGATATGTACGCTAAATATTCAACCTTTATTCCAGCCCCTCATATTATAGTGATACCAAAATCATGCCCAGATAGCGTCCGAAGGATTCTTATTGATTCATTTGGTCTTTTCTGGATGGACGAGCTTAAGATAAAAAAGACTCAGGTTAAAAAAAGGGGCGCGAAAAGATTGTCCTCCACCATAGAATCTTGGAATACGAAAAAAAGAATCCCGAGGTTGCAAACCATCTTTTAGCTATCAAATGGATCGGTAACAGCGGAAGCCATTTTAATACTCTTTCAGAACAAAACATCCTAGATGCATACAGGCTCTTGAAATACGCACTTGAACTGATCTATCAGGAAAAAAAAGACTGTTCGACCGGATGAGCAGGGCAATCAACAAAAGAAAAAGGCCCCTTTAACAAAACTGTTTATCAAGAACCATGAACCTGGACTACCTCAACAACCTTTTCACGCGGAAACTTTTATCAGATTATTCCACCTTTCTTCGAACTGCCCATACAATCGAGGGTTTCCTGCCCGGAAAAAACAATTTTGCACTGTTGGATGGATGTAAGCGATACCAGTCTACAATATTCCGCATCCAGAACACCTTGACCGAAACAACAGAACAGATTGATCACATCAGGATATACATGGGAAGGTATCCGTTCAAAAGATACTATTTCGAAAAAGGCATTTCCCAGCTTGAATATCTTCAGTATCACACAGAGGCTCTTTTTCACAAGGTACATACTATCCAGGAGATCATGAAGCTGTTGATCAATGAAGTCTACCAGCTAGACCTCCCGGAAAGGAACTGTTCGTTCAGTGAACTGGCCAAGAAGCTCGAAAAAAAAGCGGCACCAATGGTAATATATGATAACTATACCCAGGCCTTTGCCAACTTGGTCAGCCTCCGCCACGTGAACACCCATGGAGGGACAATCGGAGATAAGGAAAGGGATGAGATCAATATTTATGACGGGCTCACCCTGTACAAATTCGAGGCCAAGGGCTACCCTATGAACCGGGAGGCTAGAGACCTTCTCCCAATGCGAATCATAGAATACAGGATCAGGGAATATAAAAAGAAAAGGCTGAAAGTGGTCGATCAGGTAATCGAAGAAAATGCAAGGCTTCTGAAGGAATTCCTTTCATCCCTTCACCCAGAATATCTCCGACAAGTGTCCTTAATGCAAAGTAAATAGAAATTTCAACTATAATGGTTCTTCTAAGTACATGTGCCGAGGGTAATCTCATAATTCAAGAATCTTTACATTTCCGGAAATCTTTCTAAGAATATCCAATATTCGATTCTGGCCCATTATACTAGAAGGCAAAAAGGTCATTTTTATCTACAGCTACACTATTCGTCTTCCAGAGAATATAGCCCAAGCGTCCACAGCATTCTGCTACCATGTATTCAATATCTGCGGCGACATCATTTACGATTCTGAAGCGTATTTTATATTTTGGATTATAACTGATATAAATAACAAGATCATCTGTTGAGAATCCCCTCCCAGAAAGGGACTTCAGGTGAACATTCTGGAGTTCTGATGCCGCACGCTGGAGCCTGTCATTCATCACTTTTGCGAGCGCTTTCTCGGGTCTGAAGTCAGTCTCAAGAATAGCCAAAACAGTTACGGTCATTGCACAAAAATAAAAGGAATCTCCAAAATTACAATGCGTGAGGGCTAAACAACTGAAAATGAGCAAAAATGATTTTTAAAGGAAAATAACCATTATAAATTTAGCTGAACAACTTGGTCCCGCCGACGTAGAAAAATCTTAACAAATTATCTATTTATCTCTCAACCGCCCAGAGAAAGTTTCTGGCATACAATATCAAAACTTCATCGTAACCTTGATAAAATATTAGAAAGATTCTTCTGTACTTTCGGTTGGTGTTCCTCCCACCAACTGAAAAGGAAACTATTGATGGTTTTTAAGCCATTCCAATCTGCGCTGATCAGCAAGGTGCTTTACTTTGAAATTCTCGAACTTGGCTTCAAAACCATTGCCATCAGGGCTTGCGGCCATCAATCCGATCGTTATCGGTGCATTATCCTCAAGTGGTGCGTTACGGGTCATAATATAGTTTTTATCATCAAGGGAATAGAAGATTTCTAATGCATCCAATCTGCGCACCACCTTAATCCAGATAAAAGGTGGCACCTTCTCCAGTGACAGCACACTCCAATCGCTTTTTTCATGAGTAACTACAGTGCTTACATTGAACTTACCATCAACAAACTCGACACCGGTTTTGATATAGTTTTTATGATCAGTACGGATCATCAGTCCCATCTGGTCGAAACGGGCTTTGTAGGCACCTGTCAGTTTTACCTTGGCTTCAAACTCCCCGCCATAAGTGGTATAATAAAAAGGGGCGTCATCAACGGTAAACCCATAGTGTGAAATGCGCCAGTAATCACTCTTAGGAGTCACCTGCATTATCAGACTGTTGTTTTTGATCTGCCACTCTTCAGGCTCATTAAACCACTGCATTTTTTCAAGGTTTTGTGCTTTCAATTCATTTAGGCTAAGCATAAACCCAAGCGCAAAAAGGATTTTTTTCATGTTTTTATTATTATTGTTTTAATCGTTGAATGTTTATTTTGCCACACCACAGGTAATGTAGGGCGCATGATATTTACTTTAATCAAAACATTTTTTTAATAGCTAAATCACATTCAACTTTAGTAAGTTCGCAAAGTTATTGACTGATCAAACTAAATTCAATGGTGATAAATAACCATAGACCTGATAAATAATTATGCGGGACCTGCTTGACATTAAATTTTTTTCTCAGCCTTTTGAAGCAACGGTCAATCCTGAACTGCAATTGCAGAACGGCAGGCTGATCGCCCAGATGTATAGTAAACTTGAGAACTGCATGAGTGTACTCAGTGATATGAAAGCTAGAAGAAGCTTTCTTTATTACGACGCAATTGCTGAAGAAATCGGCCTTGAAAAGAAAGAAGCTGAGATTAAATCCATTTGGGAGGATGAGCTATTGGGCCGTGTACACCCAGAAGATCTACAGAAGAAATATAGGCTTGAGTTTCAATTTTTTCAGCTGCTAAACTCTATTGATATCAGAGAACGGATGGATTATCAGGTAATCACCAAACTTAGGATCCGCAACAAAGATGGAAAGTATATTTTGATCCAGCACCGCCTGATATATATTGGAAACTCTAAAGACGGCAGTATGCGTCTGTCCCTTTGTCTTTATAATATGATTTATGATCATCCTGAATTTGAAATTCCGCAAGGGGCAATTGTCAATATAAAAACAGGAAAAATCATAGATCATAATCAGCAGCGATTTATTGATATTTTATCTTCAAGGGAGAAAGAGGTTTTACAACTTATTAAGCATGGCCGTAGAAGTAAGGAAATTGCAGTTAAGCTGGGTTTGAGTATTAACACAGTGAACCGGCATAGACAAAACATCTTTCAAAAGCTAAATGTAACCAACGTCATGGAAGCGTGCAGGGTTGCCGAAAGTACAGGAATATTGTAATCTAAAGATTTAGACTCTGTACACTCCTGCCCTGTTTCTTCGAGGGCAGTGAAAATCCGATCGATAGTTATCGGAAAAGATATCTATTAATTTTTCTTTCCCACCAGAGCTGCTCCTTCTTTTAGCTAATCAGATAGGGTATAACTAACCCTTTATGCGTTTTGTATTAATCCATCCGAAAACCTGTTTAACTATACAGTTACTGATTTCTATCATCCCAATTACTGCTTCTAGCTTGTTTTCATTGGATACATCATTGTCCACCTTTCCTATGAACGTTGTAAGTGTATTTCCCTTCTTCTTTGCAAAGGATGTTGCATTGAAGATATGCTTATTGCTGAAGTGGACAAAGCCAGAACTCTGTTCATATACATTTTTGACCCAGGGATAGTCGATTGTAGCTTTTTTGACGAGGTAACTGTCCGTCATCTTTTTACCCTCTCTATCCACCATCAGGTCAACCCTCCCCCCTTTGAGTACATTAAATGCAAAATCATGTGGCTTCTCTACCATCCAAGCTGCACTAAGGCGCAGATAATTATCAAGATAAGGCCGAACAAGATGTGCTGCAGAGATAAAGTTTACACTTCTGATAAGTGTAATAAAGCCGTATATGAGTGACATACCACGGTTGAGTATGCCTGAGATATAATAATCCAGATGATATATTCCCTGACCTGAATGGATCATCCATTTTCCCAGATACATTATCTTCTTATCAAAGAAGTCGAGTCTTTCCAGATAAAAATCCAAAACAGGGGTCAATCCCTCTCCAGACAGATGTGCAGGAACAAAATTATTCCTTTCCTCCAAAAGCATCCAAAAGCTTCTTGCATGTATTTTTAGAAAACGTTCATTACCTATGTGCCATCCCTGCAGGCCCTCGTCATTACTAATGAGATAGCCGATATCCGATTTCCCAAGATCTTCGTCCCGGTTCCTACTCAGGAATACCGGATCAAATTCCTCTGGCATCTTATCAGCTGTGTTTATCCAATCCATAATATAGTTATCTGTTTTTAGATATTTATCCTAGCTAATAATTATCGGGACTAGGGCCCCAGTCCATGAAGATCGGTCTTGTGTGAAGGACAAGATGAAAACTATGTAGCTCCGGAAAGATCCTGTTTACCCTTACCTCTTTTTTATGCCTGAACTCAGCCGATGATTCATAATAATAAAGTCTGATGCGTCTGAACAGTTTGTTATAAAGATGGAAGATCGCCAAGGTACGGTGGAACATGTCAGTCCAGTCGTCAAATGAAATCCCTCTTATAGATCCTTCCCTCTCTGGCTCATAGTTGTTGAACATAATATCCCTGCCGATAATCGCATACTGGGAGTGTGATATTGCATTTCTGACCTGAGGAACATGGCATTCGTTAAATGAGGTTGAAAGGCCTGGAATATGGGTTTCAAGCTGTGATTTGATAAAACTTAAGAGCTCGGCCCGTGAAAGGCTTCCTTGTTTAGCTTTTCCAAATCCATTGACAGTGCAATGCCAGTCATACTCCTCACGATTCACTAACCTTAGCAGCTGGTAAAATTTTTTCAAAAACGTCTCTCCTTCCCAAATCTTAAGATAAATAAGCATTTCTATTTGAATGGTGATCGATTCCCCTTCAGTGATATCGCGAAGCTCATGGCTCCTTACGGGATCGAATTCAATAGCCTTTTTATAATCTTCAAAACTTTCATTTTCTGTGGAATTGACATATTCTGCAATAAAACCGTAATTGGTATCCTCACAGTGGCCGTCAAGCCCCTTTCCAATATTGTAATAGTTTTTAAGCTCAACCGCATCAGGATTGTCATAATCCTTTTCCCTGGACAGTAGCGCCCCCTCCATCACTAAAAGAAGATCACCTGAGTGTACCTGGTTTTTGACGGCCATATCAAATAGCGTATCGAAGTACTGTTCAACTTCCTTTTCTGTTTCGATAATAAGTTTACTGAAGAGCATTTCTGTTTAATTTGAATTATTAACATCAAATATAGGTTTTATAGCTTTGACGTTTATAAGCCAAATTGATTATATTTGCTTTTTAGGGCACAGGACCCTAAATATAAACCAGAGAATCGTCAAGGGGTTCAATACGCATTATTGGAGGAATAAGCTTGCTTAGGACCCTTACAATATGTTTTCTTAGTAGATTACCTAGCATCCAGATAAGAATGCTTACTGATCTTGATATCGAAAGGAAATTGAGCCAAGAGTTCGGGTCCCAAAGTGTTCGCCACTTTGGGACTTTTTTTAACAAACATTATGATTATTTTTCTACAGTTTACACTCACAGATATCAGGCTGTTCAACGAGGCATCTACCGAAGTCCTCGATAAACCAGGATGGCCTCTCCCCAATCTCTCACAGTTTGTCAGGGGAACTGGAAAGATAAGGCCAAGAAGGAAAAAAGGCCTTAAAAGTTGGGTCCACGAGGGATACCTGTGTGAGATCAGACGTGGCATCGGCTGTCCCAACATCACTGTCCGTAGTGGGATGCAGTTAAAAAACGTTTATAGGAATTTTTATTCGGGAGAAGAGCTTGTACTGAACAGATATGAATTTGTATTTCGTACCAATCTTGGCAAGAAAACCATAAGCAGGCATGATATTAACGAAACTGTAAGCAACATCCTTGATTCACAGGTAAAGATCAGAATTGGTGAGAACAGATACAGCCCACAATTGCTATCACTGGCCAAGTGGCTTAAAAAATTCCATAGAACCAACACGACCTTTAAGTCGAAGTTATCGGATACCGGAACCGAAAATAGCATTATGGACTGTGAGCCACAGATATACCTTCTTTTGGACGATGAGGAAAAACTTGAGAAAAGCGGTCTTGAAATGGACGAGATCAGACATGAGGAGGATGGATATCTTCTTTTCAGTGAATGGCACAACTATCGGGAGAAAACCTTTAAACTTTGGGTCCACGAACGTATGGAGGGTTCCGAACAGGTAGTTCATAGAAATCTACGTATTACTATCCAGCGTATATTTTCCGAGCAATGCTGCCTTAAAAATGTCCTGCACAGCATTTCAAAGGGCAAGATATCGACAATAAAAGGTAACCTGCAATCAGAGAAATTGCAAAACTATTTTAATACAGCGATACGTACATACTTAAGGGACGAGAAAAAACTGATATCAGACAATGGAATGATTGATTTTGCAGATCATTTCTCAAAATTATTTGGTAACTTTCAACCGGGCGATCTTGAACTCCTGAGACAAAAGATTATGAATTCAGAGTTCAGGCCAGCAGTAGAACAAAAAACAGAGATTTTTATGAGCAAGTATTCAATGCCCAACGCACAGATTGGAGCCGTTGGCGATAACGCAATAGCCAACAATCCAATATTTAACCAACAGTCGAGTACGCTACCAGAAAACACAGACTATACAATATTAGCAGACGAACTGCGAAAACTGAGGGAATTCCTTACCTCAGAAGCCAAGACTGAAGAAGAAGTTACAGCAGTAAAAAACATTGCTCTTGCACAGGCCGCAGCAGAAGAAAAAAATGGAAGCAACCTAATAAAGTATCTTAATGTGGCTGGAAAATTTGCAATTGACACAGTACAAAAACTGGGTGTAACAGTCTTGGCAGCATTTATTAAAGATAATATGTAAAGGTAGGCCCATTGCCTATTTGACATGGCCTAAACCACCGGAAAATTAGCTGAATCCATCGTTTCCACCCATAAAGGGATTGTGCATATCTTTATAAATCTTGCTATATGTTTCTGCCGAAACAAGATCAACGGAAATACCATCTGCGCCAAATCCATATGGAAAACAGTTCAACAGATCGGGCCTGTTCATTCTTAAGTAACTACCATAATGGGATATTATCTTTCTATAGCAGCCTATTACCCTAAATACGTCCTTAGATAGCAGCCTTGAATACCTATCCTCAGAATCTGATTGTTTGGTATGTACCGTCTGATCACGCAGTTCTTGAAGCGTCTTAAAATCACCCCACCAAACCTCTTTTTGTGGCCTGGGTGTTGAGAGAAGTTTGAAAAGAATTTTATTCAATTTTTCTGTCAGAGTGTAATTCCGCTCGACGAACTGCTTATCATGAGCTTTACCATCTTTGACCGACAACACAAAATCCCAGGGAATGATCGTGTTAACCATTGCCTCTATTGCAGTAAAAGAAAAAATGATAGATGCTGTGATAAATTCAAAATAATCAATGTAAAGTTTTTGTTTTTCCCTATCTGGAAACGGCGATTGACACTCGTTATATCTGGGTAGGACTATTCGTTTATAGAGCAATCTGGCTTCTGCCAGATTTCGGTCACAGATGTTTGAGTAAATACTGACATCATTAGGACGGCCCATGGAAGAATGTAGGCCGTCAAATTTCAGTATCCAGTTATTACCAAAGATAAAATTTTTGCTCAGGTCATCTTCACAGATCAAGATCTCTGGTTTACTCAACCTCTCGTCAACTCTTGTTTTCTTATGTTTTTGATGTTGCCGTTCTCCAATAACGCCCAGTGGATCTACAACCCTCCACGCCGATTCCGTACGCTCAAAATAATATACCCTGTCTCCCAGGGCAAAGGTTCGATTGATTTCATCAGATATTCCGCCTAACAACCCATCCTCATAAGCCGCTAAAAAATCACGGATCGAAGAAAATCCTTTCACCATAGCCTCAGCAGAATCCGCGGAAATCTTAAAGAAAAATATTATGCCCTCGGAAGTCCTGTAGGAGACCGAAAAGCTTCCTATAAGTTCCAATGGCTCACCACCATAACACATTGGCTTAATACCAGTTATCCGAAAAAGGTGTAACAAGCACTTTTCAAAACTGCTTCCAAGTGCGCTGACTTCTTTTCCGGACTGCAAAAACCCTGGACCGATAAAAAAATTGTAGTCTGGTGTACCAAGGATAAATTTTCCAAGAGGAACAAGATCCTCATCAGTCATTTCGAGCAGATCAGGCCTATCACCAGGGTGGGTAGTGTGCTCGAGAATGTACTTAAACATTGCCTTTTCTTCAGCCTCAGGGATGCATACCGCAACGTTACCTTTAAAAACTGGCCATCTCATTTATATGTGGTTTAAATTAATCGAAGATGGCATCTGCTCTCAATGTCTCTTGAAACTTCCTTGCTTCTTTAATCATTAACGAAAGTATTCTATCTACTTCTTTAAGAGTAAGTTCGAGGTAGTCTAACTGGCCACATGCCCCATGCTCAGTTATATACCACAGTTCTCCAAGAAAGGCACCAATATTTGCAGAGGTTCTGGGGGGTAAAGTATCTCAGCCATGTAAGCCGTTTTCTTTATCCTTCTCACCGACTTTTCCTCTATGCCCATTAGAGTGCGGAAATGTTCGCTGTTACTGAAATCTTCATATCGGTAAAGCGGGTTCTGATAATAATCCAGACAATCGGAAAGCGAGTCCTTCAGCACTCCAAGATCAGTGATCAGGCTTGTATAAAGATCCAGCGCTTTTTTATTTACACTCCTATGCTTTTTTCCAGTTCCTACACATGGCCCTATTCCATGCGCCAACAACCAGTTGCGATGCTGGTCCTTCCAGCTGTTTAGCATTTCGATCGAAAATGCCTTTCCATTGTTCTTATCTATAAGGTCCGAACAGTTGCTGCAGAGAAATATGGCATTTGAAATCGCCGTTCTTTCTGATGAAGTCATTTGTGGCAGATACCTTGGGCCACCTTCAGATGCCGCAGAGATATGGCATACCTTGCCAATGTAGCCACCAGAGTGCTTATCTTCAGGTGAAGGGCCAACAGTGCTTGTACGGCATTCTGCTCTTGAACATATAAATGCTGCTGCCTGTTTGCAGGTTTCAATTGTCTTTTTCGAAAAATTTTCTCTTTTTGCCATAATTCAATCAATAATCAGGTCATGCTTCTGGGAAGCGGGACATCAATAAAAGCACCCATTTTCCTCTCCAATTCTGAGTAGTAATGCATAAAGAACAGACTGAATAGTTCTATCGAACTTTCAAGATAAGTATAATCGAGAGGATATTTATCCCCCACTGACAGGTTTGTACCAGGTACATTCCTTCTATAGTATTTATCTACAAAACCCGAATTGTGCACCACTAAGTTTCGGCATTCTCTCCTTTCTATTATCTGCTTAATCATCTCCTTTCCGAGGATCGCACCGAAATCAAGTCCGATGTTCTTTTTGAAAAATTTCATCTGTTCAGTAAAGCCAAGTCGGCTAAGGGCGTTGGACTTAGATTCGCGCACTTTATCATCTGGAAAAATGTTCCTGATTGAATTGAAATATACCACTATAATATCATCAAACCTTGCATCAAAGATCGATATCAGATAGGAAAACGCCATCCTGAGTGAGATATCAACATACTCCTTAAGTTCATCTATTCTTCTGCTCATCGCAAAAGAGAGCAATTCTCTTATCTCAGGTGTATCATCTAGCCCAACCCGCGTAGCAAATCCACCGTAAGGTTTTGGTATTGCCTTCGGCAGGATAGCTATTGAGCCGCCCCCATCCACGTGGCGCTGTAGCTCTATTATCTTTGTTTCTAACTTATTAATTGTCTTCCTTATCTCTTTCTGGTAAAGTTCAAATAACCTAATATCCTGACTGAATCGCTCGCTGATACTATTACTATAAGGAGTATTTTCCATCCGTTTTAAAAAATGCATATGGTTAACTTCATATCAAAATCTATCTCCATTCAGATATACACCATACTTCTCATCAAAGATAGGGCTGAGAATACCGTAAACCACTCCCAATCGGCCCCTCAATTCATCGGTGTACATCAACATACGCTTCTTATACCCCTTGACCATTTTATCGGTGGTCACCTTTGCGATATGCCTGGTTTTTTCAAGCTCATCACCGTCCTGGATATGTACCAATAATTTAACACCTGAATCTTCCTCAGGTCATCATAATTGATCCCCTTTTGATGGGCTACCATATTCCGGTCTTCTCTCAGTAATTCTATCTGCTCCATGACAGAAACTAGGGAACCAAAAAGCCCTGGGTAGTAGTTTATGTGCATTGCGTGGGAAGCCTTTATACTTTTCCTTATGTATAGCATTTGGTTAGCTTTACAGTTATGCTCAGAAATGCCTAGTTCCAGTATCTCGTTCACTAGGATTAACAATCGGTCAAGAATGCCGGTTGTGCGCAAGAGATGCCCCTCGATATGATAGACAATGTGATGATAACGTGTAATACGGGCTTCTCTGACTGCTTGGTTTGTGCGAAAACCTGAAAGATATATTACTGATTGGTAAAGCTGCAGAACAAACTCCTCAACCTCAGAAAGCGCCAGAAGACAACTCCTGAGATACCGTTTATGCATTTGCCCTGCACACTCCTGGGCAAATCCCCTCCCTTCCACACTAAACAGTGATGGGTCATCGGGCATTCCCCTTATCATTTCACTGAGCCGGCCAAAAAAAGCTGATTGTTCCAAATACAATATTTTATTCCTGCAATTAAGGAAAAAAAGTGTTCCAAAAAAAACTTCTTCAACAAGATTATGAAAAGTACACTATGTGTCACTAAACTCATAGCTCAGATTTATTGGAACGAAAGATAACTTAGTCTTCGTTTGTAAAACCTCAGAAGTTCGGACGGTCTCTTTTACATACAATGTAACAATGATTTTCTAACGAGGTGGCACCATAACCGGTCTTTAAAATAGTTGCTTTGGCATCGTAGGATATGATGAATTTCTAAAACGTAGGGAGTGGATAATTTTACTAATATTGTCATGTAGCTTATCATATCTTCGTAAGATTATCTCTTGTCAGATTTTCTTGCCCATTAAGAGCTAGCGTTATTATCAAGAACAAATATGCAAAATATAAAAGCGGTCAAGGGCTATTGGCATCTTCAGGGTTTAGAGGATAACAGAATAGCTGGAATATTACACTACATCCCAAATGAGAAAATCTATCTCGAACTGATAGGTGCATTCGAACCTCCCTTGGATGTTCTGGAAGCTTTTGCTGGGGAAAGCAATAAAACAACAGATCTGGTTCTGGGTGAAGATCAAAATGGAAAAAAGATTACACTGATCAAATGTCGAAGGTCGGGTTCGGTCAACTTTTCAAGTTCATTTGCAATGAACAACTATTCTGTAGAATACATGTTGTATGGTATACATCTTGATTCGGTTGAAGACGAAAAATTCCACTCTGCTACAATAAAACTCCCTTTTCTCACAGAATGGGTAAACCAGTACATGATGAGGTATTCCATTCTATACAATATTGAAAATGATGTCTCGGGCTTTGAGGTAAGCTATGATATCAAAAATCACAAGGAAATCTCGGTCCCCATTAAAAACGGGACATCGATCCGACTCAGCTACAGCTGTTCCCCGCCAGAGACACTCCACAATGAAAAACTGAAAATAACCCAGCATTATGAGCTTGGTATTAAACAGGGAGCCGATAAAGGCTTTTCCAGCTATAAGGAGATAGCTGAACGTTTTAAAACATTTCTGTCCTTAGCCTGCTTAACGGATATAGATTTTATAGGTATAGACCTATTCAATGAAAACTACTCTCAGGACCGAAAAAATGGAAAAAAAATATTCTTCCCTATCAGTCTTTATTGGATTCAGCCCAATAAACTGCCTCAAAAAGACGTGGCTTTTAACGATTTTCTTTTCCACTATACTGACATCGAGCAGGAGTTTGAAAACATTATAACAACCTGGTTCAGCTTCAATACTGAAATCTTACCTATTTTAAACCACCTGATAAATAGCATTCGTACAAAAAGAACATTTGGTAGCGGAGACTTTCTGTTAGTGGTACAAGCAATAGAAGGATTTCATATTCGGTTCAGAAAAGAAGATAAAAAAAGTTCTTTTCTAAAAGAGAGAATGGAGTCTCTTTATTCAGAGTTCGAGTTTCTTACGGCGATAAAAAGAATTTCTTTTGATTTTCAGGAGATTGTGGACTCCAGAAACTATTATTCGCATTTCTTTTCCAGAACAGACAAATATAAAATTGTAGAGGGGGTAAAACTTCTTTATATTACCCAGAATCTAAAAAAATTACTGATATGCTGCGTTCTAAGAGAAAGCGGTTTTAACATGAAAGTACTGGAAAAAATAATAAAATAGACTACCAATCAACCCCAGAGTCCCTTAATATAGCAGTGAAGAATGCTTCAATTGAATCAAGATAGAGCCTATTAAAATCGCTATTCTTGATCAATATAGTAAAGCGGTGTCGGGGTATTTCATCGTAATATGACCTACCTTCTTCCTGTTCGTCGATATTTTCTTTAAACGAAATCAAATCATTGTTTTTAGCTATATAGTCCTTTATTTCCTCCCAGTGGTAATCCCGTTGTGAAATCCGTCCTTGATGATGAACAAAGACATTTCTGATTTTCCTCATCGTTTCGAGATATTTCCAAGATTCTTCCAAGGCACCAAAATCAATACCGCAGAGCTTTTCAAGCACCTCCCTGGCTTTACAGACAATACAGCCGCCTTTTTTATCTAAAGGTTTTTTTTCTACATTCAGTGATTTTGCTAATTGAAGCGAAACCTTTCGTATCTGGTGTTCGAAAACAGAAAACAACTGAATAAAAAATGACGATCTAAAATTATGTGGATACAATACCGAAAATTCATATTGACGTTCAGACAAACTTTCAAGTACGAAAGCCTGATACTCCTCAGACCTGTCCTCATGATCTATTGATCCTTCCACCGAAGCACTAAAATCAACCGCTGTTTTCATAAGAAACTCTTCCATCAGTTTTTCATAGTTTCTTAAATCAATAAAAAACATTTTTTGCCCCCAAAGATGGGCTCTAGATCGTGATAGCATAGAGATCTAAATTAATTGGTTTATATTATATCTTCTTTTTAATTCATAACATTATTTAATTGGCTCCAATCACTTCTCCATATGGTCAGTATCGCAATCGTTTTCATAGAAAGACCAAATTCATATCATAGCCTAATTCTCCACAAGACATAAAATCATTTCCATCCTCAATGAATCAATTTCACAAAGAGCAGGCTCTAATCTAAAGAACCAATCCTTTGGTGCTCTCTCTTATCATATCAAGTTTTTGACCGAGCAACCTCAACATCTCTCCATTCTCGATCGCCAACCATGGCAGTTCATCATATTCCCAGTCCTGATAGTCAAATTTCTTGAAAAATGGCCATGTTGGAGTACTAGCCCCTTTTAGCTGTTCCTGAATGTATAAATCGAGATCGCCCCGTAAATCCAAAGGGGTATTACGATGATAGAGACCGAAGATCATATTGTTCGTATTTTTCTTCTGGAACTCGAAACCAATCGCAACATTTTTCCAATGGGGAACAAAAAAACTAAAGCCGTTATAGATTTCAAAAAAATCATCGTCTTCTTCAAAAATATAACCTTTCGATACCGCCAGTACCTTTAGTTGGCTAAAAAGCTTTTGAATCAATAGCTCCTTTGCCTTATACAGGCTTTGCTGCACATCAAAGGCAGATTGAAGATGTGTCCTATACGTTTTTATCAATTCGGCAATTTCTGTTTTCTTATCTCCATCCATTGCCTGATTGGTTAGCTTTCTGATCAGATTAATATATCGAACCATGGTTTCCTTTATAATAGGCGGAATAAAAAAAATAAAACGTAATTTTAAAACTATTCAAAATGATACGTTTTCCCTGGCATTGTTTTAATATCGTACAAAAATGATTTTTTGAGTTGCAAGGGATTAATTTTTGCTTCCGCTGCAATTATTGGCTTTTTCTGTGTTTCTACCTCAAAAAACAGATTTGGATTCTCTCCTTTTGCTAATATTGGTGCTTTTCCGCTAAGATATCTTATCGAGTGGGGAAGGCGCAGCCTACAGTTTCCGCCCAGAGCGGAATGGACTGTCAACTTAATGATTTTTCCATCTTTCCAACTGATATCAAAGCTGAATCCACCACGCGACATCAGTCCGCTAACACTGCCCTGTTTCCACGCATCTGGAAGTGCGGGCAAAATGTATATAAAACCATCATGCGACTGGAGCAGCATTTCGGCAACACCTGAAGTACAGCCAAAATTACCATCAATCTGGAATGGCGGATGTGCGTCAAAAAGATTGGGATAAGTCCCACCATCCTGGCCACTTTCAGCAACAGGTGCTGGGGTCAACTGATCGGTAATGAGTTTGTAGGCATGGTTACCATCAAGCAAACGGGCCCAGAAATTAACTTTCCAGCCCATGCTCCAGCCGGTAGATTTATCACCCCTATTGAGTAAAACTGTTTTAGCAGCATCAAAAAGTTCGGGGTTTTGGTATGCAGAAATCTGATTGGAAGGATACAATCCGTACAGATGTGAAGCATGGCGATGTTTATCACCCGGCCTGTCCCAGTCCTGTAACCATTCTTGTAGTTGGCCAAAACGCCCAATCTGCATTGGAGGAAGCTTAGTTCGTAATACTTTGAGACTGTCGGCAAAAGAAAGATCCACTTTTAAGGTCTTAGAAGCCTTGATCACATTGCTAAATACGTCAAAAACCAGTTGGTTATCCATCGTAGTGCCCGCAGAAAGTGCCACACCTTTTTGATACTCATTTTCTGGCGACATGGATGGTGAGATGATCAGCCATTTATGTTCTGGCTCTTGCTGCAATACATCTGCATAGAACATAGCGAGGCCTTTCAATACAGGATACATATCTTTCAAAAACTTCCTATCGCCGGTATATAGGTAGTGTTGCCAAACGTGCTGGGTAAGCCAGGCGCCACCCATTGGCCACATGCCATAGTATCCGCCATCCGTGGGTCCGGTAATCCGCCATAAATCTGTGTTATGGTGCATATTCCAGCCACGGGCGTGATACATTTTCGAAGCGCTCATTTTCCCCGTTTCGGAAAGATCCTTAAGCATGCTAAATAAAGGCTGGTGCATTTCAGGCAGGTTGGTTACCTCTGCAGGCCAATAATTCATTTCGGTATTAATGTTAACCGTATATTTACTGTCCCAGGGTGGTGCGGTTTTTGAATTCCACTTGCCCTGCAAGGTGGCAGGCTGATTTCCCGGCTGCGAACTACAGATCAGGAGATAACGTCCGAACTGAAAATAAAGGGATACCAGTGCCGGATCATTACCAGATTTAAATCTTCGTATTCTTTCATCTGTGGGCATTTTTGCCACATCAGAAGAACCCAACTCCAGTTTTACCCTCTCGAAATATTTTCTGTAGGCCTTGATATGATCTGCTTTTAATAGACTATAATCTTTGTTCATGGCTTGAGCAAGAAAATTTAGTGCCTTTTCATGCTCATCAACATTGAGTGTTTTGTAATCCTTAAAATTTGTAGCGATAGAAACATATATTGTTGCTGCATCTGCGCCCTTAATTTTCAGGCTATCTTTATCTACGGTAAATGATCCGCCTTCTGTTTTGGTTTTAACGAGGGTAACATACTTGATCATACCTTTTTTTCCTTCCAGATCACCCGAGAGGCCACTCAGTTTAAGGGCGTTATTTTCAGTTTCAACCTTAACATGTGGCATCGGGCTTTTCATGCCCAGATTAACGGTAATGCTTTTAGGTTTACTTGCCGTAAGCCTGATAATAAGCACCTGATCTTTGAGTGAAGTGAAGGTTTCGTGGGTATAAATTACACCTCCCCTGTTATACCGTACCGTTGAAATCGCATTTCCAATATCCAGATCGCGGTAATAATCAGTAACAGGCTGGGTATCCTTAGTATGAATAAACAAACTCCCCGCAAGCTGAAACTGCATCCCGTGGTTATAACCTTCACCACTGGCAGGTTTAAAAGTAGTATTGGCGAGCTGTTGAGCTTCGTTATATTTCTTTTCGGCCAAAAGTTTACGCATATCGGTTATATTTCCGGAAACATCGGTAAGTACATTATTTCCTGGCCCACCTGACCAGATGGTCTCTTCGTTCAGTTGGATCTCCTCTTTATCGGGGGTTCCGTAAACCATGGCCGCTAACCGGCCATTGCCTAATGGTAGTGCTTCGTTCCAGGTATTTGCAGGCTTATCATACCACAATTTCATTGGATTGGAATTCCCTGTTTGTGCACGCCCCCAAAGTGAGCAAAACATCAATAACGTGGCGAGAAGATTTATTTTTTTCAATAACATTATATTCAGGTTAGAAGATTTAAACGAATTGGCTGCTCAGGATAAAATTTGCTTGCTAGTTGTTTTATCTAAAAAAAGAAATTAGTGAAGGAGCAGCTAGTCTCAACATTGGGTTCAATTTGGTTTATGGTTTGGTTAGTATAAAACATCACTAGAATTGTTTTATATTATTAACTAAAGGTGAATTTAGATGAATCCCTTAAAAAAGAACTAAAAAAGAATTAATTGAAATCTATTAATCGTAACTATTTAGTTACAAAAAAAACATTAAATACTAATAGACAAAAACATAGGCAGTTAATACAGGATATTTAATAGAATATTCTATTAAAATTATGCTCACAGCCAATTGACTGCGCATTTAATGCAAAAAACGATCGGTGCTGTATTGGGACATACTATTGAGAAAGTTGATAACATGTTTAAAAAAAAATTCCTGAGCTGGGTATCGGCTTCGGGAATACTGGTCTACTCTATATTGCAGGTTCCTTTTTATTGAATGTCATTCCCTGATATTTAAAGAGATACAATTAATATTATCTTTGTGTACATTTCAATTCATGAAAGAAGTATCTGAACAAAAATTTTCAAGCTAAAAGATGGTGTTGGGGTTGACTGAAAGAGAAACCATTATTGCATTAAAAGCTGGCGAAGAACCTGCTTTCCGCCACATCTTTGACCTTAATTTCAAAAAACTATATACCTTTTGTTTCCGGTTGCTAAAAAACAAAGAGCAGGCGGAAGAAGTTGTGAATGATACCTTACTCAACATATGGGTAAATCGTGATCGGCTAAATGAAGATTTTCCGATTGCCCCATACCTATATACCATTTCCAGAAGACTTTCCCTTAATGCCTTGCGGAAAATTGCTAACTCACAAAAAGCGCTGGATCAGTTGTGGCTAAACATGGAAAAAATAAGTAATGAAACCGAAGAGGCTGTATTATTGGGAGATCTGCAACGTTTTACAGAAGCTGCCCTAATCCATCTACCGCCCCAGCAGCAGGTGATCTTCAGATTGAGCAGATATGAAGGACTAAATTATGACGAAATCGCCGCAAAACTTAACCTTTCCCGTAATACAGTTAAAAACCATCTTGTAGCCGCATTAAAGACCCTTAAAACACACTTCAATCAATCAGATGTTGCCTATTTTATGCTTATGGCAGTGGGGCTTTTGAAGCGTTGATTATTTTTTTTCATATCGACTAGTCCTAATTTCGTTTTGCCGTGTAATGCCAATATAACCCAAATATTAAGGGATTGTGAAGATGGCAGATAAACAGCGTATAATAAATTTACTTCAACAGTTTGCGGATGGAAATATCAGCCAGGGGGAGTACGCAGAATTAATTGCTTTTTTAAAGCTTAAGGATAATGACAGCGAAGTTTTTGCTGCAATGGATGGAGTATGGGATAACATCTACACCGAGGAAAGTTATACTAAAGAAGAAACAGACTATTTTTACCAGAACCTAGTTGGCACAGCACAATTTAAAAAAGCCGGAAAAGCAACAATTAAAAAAAGATTATGGCCAAGGCTTGCAGTTGCAGCCAGTATAATCGTTACTCTTTCGGCAGGTATTTATTTATTTGATACTAATTATTTTGCCAATACACCATCACGCATCGCCAATACATCAAAAGATATCCTTCCAGGAAAAAGCCGAGCTGTTCTAACACTTGCAAATGGAGAAACTATCCTGCTCAATGATAATGAGTCCGGTGTAGTAATTGACGCAAGCAAGCTAACTTACAGGGACGGAACCGAAGTTACTTCTCTAAAACAAGCTCAGATTGGCGAGAAAAACACTGTTGACAACGACATAAAAGTAAATACGCCGAGAGGCGGCACATATCAGGTGGAATTACCAGATGGAAGCAAAGTATGGCTAAATGCCGCTTCATCCCTAAAATTCCCTGTTCAGTTTAGTAAGAAAGAGCGTAGGGTATTCTTGAACGGAGAAGCCTATTTTGAAGTAACTAAGAATAAGCAGCGCCCATTTATAGTAGAAACAAACCGGCAGGAAATTACAGTGCTGGGTACGCATTTTAACATTTCAGGTTATGCAGAGGATGCGGATACAAAAACTACACTTTTAGAAGGCACTGTTCATGTTACCGATCTGATGGGCAACAACAGCACTAAAGATGTAATATTAAAACCAGGACAACAATCAGTTATTGCAGGTGAACACCTGAAGGTTTTTGAAGTAGATACGGAAGAAGCCATTGCTTGGAAAAACGGGACCTTTATCTTCAGCGGTCATACACTCAAAGAGATCATGAAGCAGGTAGAGCGTTGGTATGATGTCGAAGTGGAATTTGAAAACAATAGGAAACAAACTCAGGCTTTCAGAGGTACAGTCTCTAGGTTTGAAAATATATCCCAGCTGTTGGAAGTACTGGAATCAACAGGATCAGTTCACTTTAAAGTAAAAGGAAGGAGGATTCTTGTAATGCAATAGATATACCCATATAAAAACGGGCACCATAAAAAACCGGGAATGCGGCTAACATCCCCGGCGGTAAGTGGCACTCAGATGAGACATTTTCACATATAACAACTAAACCACTAAACTACAAATGTAATGAAATTTAAGGATCCAAACAGATTTGGGCGCTACGTCCGTGTAACTAACTCACTACTCCTTACAATGAAGCTAACCATAATAATCATGACAACTTTTTTGCTGCAGGTTAGTGCCTCAACCTTTGCGCAAAAGTTAACCTTCAATAAAAAAGACGTGTCATTGAAACAATTGTTTCGGGAGGTTAAAAAGCAGACCGGTTATAATGTACTTTGGGAAGAAGGGAAAGTTGATGATGGGCAAATCATCCACGCATCTTTCAAAGACACTCCATTGGAGGTAGTATTGAATGAAACATTGACACCACAGAAATTAACCTATTCACTGGTAAACAAAACCATAGTGATCAAAAAAATAGAACTACATTTTTTTGATAAAGTTGTCAACCTTTTTACTGCAGTTGATGTAACAGGGAAAATAATAGACGCAGAAACCGGAATTGGCATTCCTCAAGTCTCTGTCAAGCTTAAAAACTCCAACCGCATGGTTGTTGCAAATGATCATGGAACTTTTATGTTTTATGGGATTAAAGATGACGATGTACTGGTCATATCTGCTATCGGATATATTTCCCAGGAGGTAAAAGCCCAGAACGGCATCGTGATAAAAATGAAACCTTCAACCCAGGTCCTTCAAGACGTGATAGTTTCTAATGGCTATCAACAAATAAAACAGACGAGCCTGACCGGCTCCTACGTGGTAGTTACTGAAAAGGATATTCAGAGCACTCCGAGTATAAACCTAATGGAACGTCTGGAAGGTAAAGTTCCTGGGGTTCTATTTAAACTCCGAGGAAACTCCATAGAAATCAGGGGAACCAATACCTTTTATAGCAGCACCCCACCTTTAATTGTTATTGATGGATTCCCCGCAATGGACCAAAACCTGACAAGCATTACCGGGGGGTACAATAGCACTCCATCGGTGGGCAGCACAAATCAGCCTTCCACTTCAGGAAATGCAATATTAAGTACTTTTAATATAGGCGACATTGAAAGTATAACTTTTCTTAAAGATGCAGCTGCGTCGGCAATCTGGGGTGCTAATGCAGCAAACGGAGTGATCGTAATCACGACAAAACGAGGTAAAAAAGAATCTTCAGGTATTGCTTTCAGTAACACTCTGAGCATTTCGGCACCGGCAAACTTCAAAAATATGAGTACCATGACCAACAGGGAATATATAGACCTTGAGCAGGAACTGGTTGATAAAAATTTTATAACAGACCCCCTGACGAACTTGATCAGCGCTCCTGTTTCTGAAGCTCAGGAATGGATGTTTAGGGTAAAAAGGGGAACGGCCACGATTGCTCAGCGGGATGCCGCATTGGATGTATTGGCAAACCGTTCCAACAGGGATCAGATCAAGGATAATCTTCTCCAAAAAGCAGTTACCCAGCAATATAACCTTTCCTTTTCGGGAGGTACCGATAATAACTCTTATTATGTTTCCGGAAGTTACACCAAAGACCGCCCTGTTTTTAAAAGCAACAGTGGCGAAACTTATTCGGCAACCACTAATTTAACCAATGATTTCCTAAAAAAAAGACTTACACTTACAACGGGTCTAAACTATACCTATTCCAGGGCACAGGTAAACGGAGCAGCTCTACAGGCTCTGAGTGTTGGTAAATTTGGTTTGGCTCCTTATGACCAATTGATCGATGATAGCGGAAAAAAGATTTACAGGGGTGCCACTTTTACAAACGCAGTATCAGATGATTTTATGGGCAAAGGTTATCTGCCCTGGACTTACAATGCAATAGATGAGTTGGATTACAACAATACCATTACAACCAGGAACTCCTTCCGTATAAATGCTTCCCTTAAAGGAAAAATTACAGATTGGTTGAATGTTACAGCATCAGGGCAGGTCCAGAAAGGTATATCAGACCAGGGTTTGATCGAAAACAAAGACAGTTACTCGACACGTGACTTGATCAATACCGGCACTACAATCAATACAGCTACGAAAGCACTCATTTATGGAGTACCTATAGGCGCTATAAATAGAACAGCAAAGACTAACAGTGACGACTATAGTTTGCGTACACAATTTAATATTGATAAAACGTGGAATGACATCCATCAAATTAATGTAATAGGCGGAACTGAGATCCGTGAGTCGAGATATAGAGGAAGTACACAAATATTTTATGGCTATGATGAATTTACCAATGCTTCAATCAATGTAAATACAACAAGTACTGGGCGTTATAACACTGTGTATGGATCCCAGTCAGCTCTGTCACCAGCAAATGGAATGACTTTTCTTGGAAGAAGGAGATACCTGTCTTACTATGGGAATGCAAATTATTCCTTTAATGCCAAATATTATCTTTCCGGGAGTGTACGTTTTGACGACATTAACATACTTGGTGTGGACAGAAGGGACAGGGCCACACCCTTATGGTCTGCAGGATTACGTTGGAATATAAAGAAAGAAAATTTTCTAGAACATGTGAGTTGGATAACCACACTTAGTCTACGTGCAACACTGGGTACTGGCGGAAATCCTCCGACCACTTCGAACAACTATACAACAATTCAATCACGAACTGACTTCATTACCAATGTTCCTAATGCACAGATACAGGCAAATGCAAACCAGGATATCGGATGGGCAACCACCAAAATGATGAATGCCGGCCTGGACGCTTCTTTATTTAACAGCAGGCTGGTTGTTAATTTAGATATTTTCAGAAAAAAAACTTATGGAATATTAATGTCCGTGCCAGTAAATGCAACCTATGGAATTACCAACTTAGCATACAATGCAGGTGATCTTTCAGGGCACGGATTTGAGTTCTCCGTTTCGGGACATATTATAAGAACTAAAGACTGGGGTTGGTCTCAGAACCTGAATTTTTCATATAACACCACTGAGGTTACCGATACACGTTTTCCAAGTGTAAGTGCGCTGGCAGGATTTGCCCTGGTAACAGGTTATCCAACCGACAACATGTTTGTTTATAGATGGGCTGGACTCGACAATACTGGACATTCACAGATTTTCGCAGCAGACGGCAGTAAACTTACATCAAAAGGAACAGTCTCAGTAAAACCTGCAGACCTCATTTATGCTGGACGTACTTCGTCTCCGTATTTTGGTGGTTTTATGAATACTGTCAATTATAAAAATCTGAGCTTTCTGGTACGTGTGAGCTATAACCTTGGACATAAATTTTTACTCAGAAACATTGACGGAGGCAAATATCCAAACGGTAATAGTATGCAGGGACTATTAAGCAATAGCGCAGCTCTGGCAAATAGATGGAGAAAACCTGGCGATGAAGCCTTTACGAATATACCGGGATTAAACAGCCCGGATATCAACAGTGTAAACTGGTTTACTGGATCAGACCTAAACGTTAAAGATGCTGGCAACATTCGATTGCAGCAGATTTCCCTGAACTATGCACTACCTAAATCCATCCTGAATAAAACGGGTTTTATCAAGGGTATTAATCTCGGCCTAACGGTTAGCAACCTCGGTCTGTTGTGGGTTGCTAATAAGGAAGGGGTCGATCCAGACTATCAATCCACTGATATCTTCACGAACCTACCCCCAACCAAAAATTATCTGTTTAACCTAAGTATGTCACTTTAATATTAATACGATGAAAAAGTTTATATATACAAAGCTGATTATCTGTCTTTTGATCTCAATGTCAGCCTGCAGAAAGTTTGTTGAAGTTCCACCTGTTGATTCTAGGGTTCTAAGATTTACAAATGACTATCAACTGTTGATGCAGAATACTTCTAGTTTTGATAATGCTTACTACTCGCCTATATTCGCTGGTGATGATGTGGGTACCGATGATGCAAGGTGGCAAAACTCTTTAGCAGAACCAGCAAGAAATGCTTTTACCTGGGCAAGCAATATTTATATTTCGAACGAGGATGTGGACTGGGCAAAGATGTATGCGCAGATCCTAATCTGTAATACAGTTGCCAGTGGTGTAATGAAAAGCGAAGGGGGAACCGAGGCAGAAAAACAAAAAGCACTCTCATATGCTTTAGTGCAAAGAGCGTTTAGCTACTATGTACTGATAAATATTTACGCTAAGCAATATGATCCTGCCACCTCATCAACTGATCTGGGAGTTCCGCTGGTACTTGAACCAAAATTCTTTACCGATTTAACCAGACCAAGTGTTCAAAAAGTCTATGATCAGATCAACTCAGATTTAAATTCAGCTTTAAATGGCCTGAATAACCTACCGGACTTCAACTCAAACCCTTCAAAGGCAGCGGTTTATTCATTATTGGCCCGAATATACCTGAATATGAGAAACTTCCCCGAGGCTTCAAGAAATGCTGACTTAGCTTTGGGCTTACAAAGTGGTTTATTGGATCTGAACGACTATGTAAAGACTCCGACCTCGATCCCCACCAGACTGCTTAACCCAGAAGAGATTTTTTTTAAGCAGACTAACGGTTTTCCAGTTACATATCCCTTAAGTACAGATGCGATCAACATGTATGATCCGACAGATATCCGTTTTCAGATATTTACGAAAGATGGCGCTACAGTTCCAGGATCAAATTTTACAACACGCGCCTATTTCAGACAGAGATTGCTAAATGATGGTAACTACGTTGGAACGAGCGTTCCGGAAATGATACTTATAAAAGCCGAATGCACTGCACGTGCAGGCAATGCGGCAGCAGCAGTACAGATCCTGAATTCTTTACGTATCAAAAGGTTCGAGAAAGCAAAATATACCGATTTACAGACTAATAACGCCAACACCGCATTACATATGGTAACAGATGAGCGAAAGAGGGAGTTCGCGGGCAGAGGTTTTCGCTGGTTTGATCAGCGCCGTTTAAGTAAAGATCCAGGATTTGTGAGTACTGTTACCAGAGTTTTTAAAGGAGTTACATATAAAATCGATCCTGGTGCCAATCGATACACCTATCCGATAGCAGATAAATACATTCTTTTAAACCCGGAAATATTACAAAATCCATAACTCCGGCTTTTAGATAGCTGATCTTTTATTGTCGTCAAGAAAAAAACATGACGCGAACCTTTCGTGATTATAAGAGCTCTGCCCTATCGCCATAGTACAATGGATAGTATCGGTATTAATCCGGAATAACCAAAAATTAAATCCGTTGACTGCTAGCCCTAACGGAGCCAACAGTCAACGTTTAAGTTATTTAGTGCTGTTTACCTTACTGCTGAACAGGGCTATTTATGATTTTTTTCAAGAACCAGCACCACACACAGGATAACTATCAAAACAATGTAGTCAACTCAACAGGCTTGAAGGATCAGAACGATCCTGAAACTGAAATACAATACAGAATTAAGAATCAATCACAAAAAACACAAATTACAAATCAATAGAAAAATGTTTAAACAAAAATCAAGATTAATTTATTGTTCGCTCGGTATGATGGCAATGGTGTCTGGCTGCGCACTATTCCAGAAGAAAAAAGTACCTGCTCCTAAAATCGTGATAGTAGATCCGGCTAAAAAAACAGCAGATAGTCTAAAAAAGGCTAATACTTTAAAACCTTATTCGGAAATCATCACTAAAAATACCAAAAGCCAAAATGGA
This sequence comes from Pedobacter sp. R-06, assembly GCF_049913135.1. Classification (NCBI taxonomy): domain Bacteria; kingdom Pseudomonadati; phylum Bacteroidota; class Sphingobacteriia; order Sphingobacteriales; family Sphingobacteriaceae; genus Pedobacter; species Pedobacter sp. R-06. The sequence goes on from NZ_CP183977.1 coordinate 3,373,289, forward strand.
TTTATTACTGTTCACCAAAAAGATAATAAGTACTATTTTGAAATACCCAACGCCATATTCAACAGAGATATTCTTTTTGTGAATAGGATTTCTAAAGCCTCTACCGATATGCGTAATGGTTCTAATGGCTACGCAGGAGACCAAATCGGAGAAACGGTATACCGTTTTGAAAAAGGACCGGACAAAAAAATCTTTTTGAGACGGATTTCGTTTTCTGAATACAACAAAGATAGCACCACAACAATGTTTGCAGGTGTACAGAAAAATAACATTCAGGCCATTGCCGCGGTATTCCCAATGCTTTCAGTATCCAAAGATTCTTCAGCAACCGTTGTTGAGGTTACAGATTTTCTAAATAGCGACAATGATATCCTGTATTTTGAGCGGAAAGCTTTTAAAGAACGGGCAGGTATAGGCGCGCAGCTGAATGACAGAAGTTATATTGACTATGTGCGTAGCTATTCCAAAAACATCGAGATAAGAGCTGTTAAATCCTATAGCGCTGGATCAAACCCAGCCAGTTCCAGTTATACGCTTGAACTGAATTCATCTATGGTTTTGCTGGATAAAAAACCGATGAAACCGCGGCTACAGGACTCACGTGTAGGTTATTTTTCTACCTCATTCAGGGATTTTGACGCAGATCCACAGGGTGTTAAAACAACGACCTACGCAAAAAGATGGAAACTCGAACCCAAAGCAGAAGATGTTGAAAAATATAAAAGAGGTGAATTGGTGGAACCCGCTAAGCAAATTGTATTTTATATAGACCCGGTAACACCTAAAAAGTGGGTTCCTTTTTTAATTGCAGGTGTTAACGATTGGCAGAAAGCTTTTGAGGCAGCAGGGTTCAAAAATGCTATTATTGCCAAAGAAGCGCCCACAAAAGAACAGGATAGTACCTGGAGTATCGATGATGCCACCCATTCAGCTATCATTTACAGACCTTCAGCGATTGCAAACGCAATGGGTCCGAATACATCCGATCCGCGCAGCGGCGAAATCATAGAAAGTCATATTTTCTGGTATCACAATGTAATGTCGGTATTGCAAAGATGGTATATGATGCAGGCTGGCGCTACTGATCCACGGGCAAGAAAAGCTACTTTTGATGATGAGTTGATGGGCAATCTGATCCGTTTTGTATCTTCTCATGAAGTTGGTCACACTTTAGGCCTATTGCACAATTTTGGTTCGAGTTCGACTGTTCCTGTTGAAAAACTAAGAAATAAAGAATGGGTTGAAAAGAACGGTCATACCCCTTCTATCATGGATTATGCAAGGTTTAACTATGTAGCGCAACCTGAAGATAGTATCAGTGAAAAAGGCCTTTTCCCCCGGATCGGAGATTACGATAAATGGGCAATTAAATGGGCCTATACCTGGCATCCTGAATTTGAGACTCCTGAACAGGAACAGCAAATGCTGATAAAGATGGTTACAGATTCCATAAGGACCAATAAACGTTTATGGTTTGGCGGTGAAATGGAAGTATTTGATCCTAGATCACAGAACGAAGATTTAGGTAACGACGCAGTTCTGGCCAGTGGATATGGAATTAAGAATTTAAAAAGAATTATACCACAAGTTGGAGAATGGGTAACTATTCCCAATGCAAATCAGAGTAAATTACAGGTTGGTTATTCGGCAGTCTGGGATCAATTCCAACTCTATCTTGGTCATGTAATTAAAAATATCGGTGGTATTTACCATACTGACAAAGTAAATGGAGAATCTGGACCAATTTATGAACCAGTACCATATTCTATCCAAAAAAAGGCGGTTAAGTTTGTAAACGATGAGTTGTTTGATACGCCTTTATGGCTCAACAATAGAGATTTTGCAGAAAAACTTGACATTAAATTTGATGCCGAACTGGCTGATCTGCAAAAAGGTGCTATCAATGCCATTGTCGGGCGAAACAGGATCATGAAATTATGGGGCAATGAACACAATGGTTCAGGAACAAAAACCTATACCCTTACTGCCCTTTTTAATGACTTAGATGCTAGGATTTTAAAAGAAGCCAATAATGGAGCCAATGTTGACTATTACCGCAGGAATCTTCAGAAATTATATGTGTACCGACTACTGGAACAAACTTTTTTAGAAAATGAAATGAATACAATTGTGGGTTTATCTACCTATAAATTCACAGTTTCAGATTTAAAAGGTTTATTCAAAGATCAATTGAGAAAACAGCAGTTGTTGTTTAGAAACGCAGCAAAAAAAACGGGACTGGATAAATTAACTAGGATTCATTTTCAGGAACTAGACCGTATGATTGAAAGCAAATTTACTGCAGAAAAAGCGGGTGTTGCCAAGATATAACATTTTAACAAAGTTAAGGCATAGCCAATCCTAAGAGAAACAATTTACTCAGCCATGTGATAGCATTGCCAGGTGTGAAGTATAAGAACTTCCTAGAAAACGGATTCTGGTCTTCGACAGAACAGGAAAAAAAACTACAGGTTGTTTAAGTCCTGCAGGATTTTAGTTTAGTTATGATTTGATAGCAGGCATTGCCGGATGGCTTGCCTGCCTTCTTGAAACAACCGAAAAATATTCCTTCAACCTTATAAATTTATAAAAGTAGCGCCCAGACTGCATATTTCAACAATAGTGGTTCTTCCCCAATTTTGGTGGTTTTCCATGATAAGTCTGGTTATTATTCGTTAAGAAATAATGAATCTTACCAAACTGATTTTCTCATCAATTGATCCCTTTAAAGTAGTTTCAGTAGATAACCAGGCCGACTTTGTTAATATCTATGTACAGAGCAGGCAAAAGATCTGCCGTTGTCCGGATTGCCTAAGTCCTTCAAAGAAGCTTCATAGCTATTATTTAAGAAAGTTTCGTGACCTACCTACGTTTGGGAAGTCATGTAATATATACCTGCAATCCAGAAAATACCGATGCCTTAAAATTGAATGTAAAACAAAGATATTCACCGAACGCTTTGATGACCATTTCGAACCATGTAAGCGACGGACAAAAAGATTGGATGAGAAATTATTAACCACCGCTTTGGAAATGGGTGGCAGATCCGCTGAGCGCATTTGCAATACATTATCCATGCCTGTGAGTGATTCTACTTTACTAAGATTGATCCAAAAAGCTCCCCTTCCCCCATTAGGGCAGCTTAAAGCTGTAGGGGTAGATGACTGGGCATATAAAAAGCGCGATAGATATGGTAGCATCCTGGTAAACCTGGATACCGGAAAAGTAATCGATTTGCTGCCAGACCGGGAGGAAAAAACATTGATCAGTTGGTTGCAAGGGCAACCTGCGATAGAAGTAATTACAAGGGACCGTTACGGTAAATATATGCGGGCAGCCACAAAAGGAGCTCCCCAGGCTATACAAGTCACGGATCGTTGGCATCTGCTTAAAAATCTTGGAGAAGCCGTTAAAAGAATAATGGTACGCGAGTACACCAGACTTAGTAGGGCAGTGGCTCCTAAAACAGTTGATGAACCACTAGTGGTTCCAAAAGATTTCCCTGCGGGGAAGAAGCTGGCCGCTACAGACGGTGTTATTAAGCAACGATTTGATGAGATGAAGAAACTACAGGCTAAAGGGTTGTCCAAGAACGCAATTGCAAAATCCTTAGGAATGCATAAAGATACCGTCAGGAAATACCTGTCGATGGATGTGCTGATGCGGAAGTCCTACGGAGAAAGGGGAATGATAGAGGCTTATTTTGAATACATCAAAGAACGACTGGAAGCAGACCCTAATATTCATTTGAAAACACTTTGGACAGAACTGAAGCAAAAAGGATATCCCGGGGCGTATAGCACATTGTCTGAATCACTGACCTACTATGATATCAGGGTAGGAAAAAAGGCACGGCAAACAAAACTCCCACAGCATGCAGGTTCTTTTTTTAAGCCGTCAGCTGCTGCCATGGCATTTTTAGCTCCTGAAAGTAAAATTAGCAGCACACAAAAAAAGCTTATATCCAGATTATGCCAAGCATCAGCTGAATTAAAACGTACTATGTCATTGGTAAAAAAATTCCGAGGATTGATTGAAACTAAGACAGGTAATAAATTGAATGCGTGGATTACAGAAGCTAACCATTCGGTTATTGGAGAGTTGAAAAGTTTCGCCAAAGGATTGGTGTCGGACCTTCAATCCATTGAAAATGCTATCAATCTACATTGGAGCAATGGTCCCGTCGAAGGCAATGTTAACAAACTGAAGACTATTAAACGTCAAATGTATGGAAGGGCAAGCTTCGATTTACTCAGGAAAAGACTGGTATTAGCACCGGATTGACCACCAAAATTGGGGAAGAACCACTTTTGCTGAAATACCCACCTTAAGAAAGCAAAATTGAAACGCTAAATATCCTGTCGTTCGCTGGACAACATTTGGGTATATTTGTTTTTGTCATTATGAGGAAGTTTACAATAGATTTTACGGCAGCAGAAAAAAGAAAACTATGGAAAGCCAAGTTAAGCTTGCGCAGACTTGAAAATTATTCCATACGGGTGATTCTCGATGCGGTAAGCCCTACCCTTGAGAGAGAGAAGGAAATAAGGAGGCAATTTTTCGATTATGGTGAAGATGGGAAACTGGCAAGAGGTTTAGAGGATATCATCGGTAGCAGCTTGAGAAATAACCTCATTATGGGAAATAGCCTAGGAGTAATAGGTGCTGCCAAAACCGCAATGGATATGATAAGTAGTGTTGAAAGAATGGTGCCCAGCAATGTAAGATTGACACTTGATGCAGTCGAGCGCTCTACTTCCCATTTAAGAAATCTACAAATGGATACATTCCGAGATTTGAACTTAACCGGTATGCTTGGATCATCGGCTGCCAGAAACTTATATGAGAGCGCCGCCTCTAGCAGGCAGGTCTTGGATAACTTTAAGCCAATAAGTGAACGGTTAAGAGATATTACGGGTAGTTTATCTGCTTTTGACAGATTGCAGGAAAACAGTTTTTTGAATCTACGCTTATCCTCTATTAGTAAATCGTATACTGGTCTTAAGGATTTGGTTTCTCTACGGGAATCGATATTACCAAAGTCGCTGTTGCAGCAGGACGTTTTCAAAAAAATGGAAATAGGATCCTTAGCGGGAGTATTAACAGCGAGTTCTCTGTTTGAAAAAAAGCATATTTCATCAGTCGGGTTGGCGCTTGAAGCAGCGAGTTCTTACACTAGATTAGCGGAGATTAATTTGGCCGCTTTTCAGTGGGATAGTATTGGTAAGCGGATAAATCTATCACAGGCGGCAGTACAGGTGGCTCAGAAAGGTTTTTTGGGCGTGTCTGAGGGATATAGCAGTCTGCTCCGCAGTATTAGCGAAAAACCAAACTGGATATATGAAGCCCCTGAGACTGCCAAAATACCTGCCCAGGATTATTATATTGGTTCCCGTATCCTTAAGATCGTATCAATAGATGATCCGGAAGAAGTTTCGGAAGAACAGCTTGATTCGGAAATAACTGAAAAAAACAGGGATGCAATCAGCCAATATTTACCCGTAGTGCATAAAGACCTGCCGGATCTGTGGCATGGTGCAGTCCAGGCCATGCAATCCGATAATCCTGATAAAATCCGCCATGTGATTACCTCTTTGCGTGAACTATATACACATGTGCTACACCTTCTGGCACCAGATGATGTAATTACAAAATGGGATGTCAATAAAGAACATTATGCCAATGGGAGGCCTACCCGGAGAGGCCGCTTTTTATATTTGTGCCGTAATCTCAACGGTTCAAATAGCCAGTTTGCCAAGTTACTTAAAACGGAAATTGATGCCACCTTGGCTATGATTGATCTTTTTCAGGGTGGTACACACAGTATCAAATCTACATTTTCACCCTTTGAGTTGGAGTTTATTAAGATTAAGGCAGATACTACGTTACGTACGTTCTTGATGCTCGAGTTTGAGATAAACCGTAGGTGATGACCAATAATCCAAACTGAGCTGATTTAATTAGAAACATTCAATTTATTTGAGATGTATAGTCTCAATAAACGAACCTTTTTCGAAAAGTAATATCCATATATTAACATATTCATCTGATTATAATTTATTTAATACGGCTTTTAGAAATTTGTGTAGTCTTTAAGAAAATATAATTCTAAAAAAAGTGTAGGCAAAACTGTAAATCACTAAACAGGAAACCCATGCAAACAACTAACTAACAACGACTTATGATCTTTACTAATGATCTTAAAGACACCGATTTCAAACTCTTTTGACCGCTTCAAAGCCAACCTTAGATTCAAAAAATAGTAATCAAATCTATATTGCAAACTTCGAACTAATTTACTAGTTTTATTAAAGATTTCACTTTTAGCCCTTTAAAAACCTTAGCCATGAAACACTTCAAAATATTGTTCATTCTGACCTGCTTTTCTTTCTCAATAGCATGGTCTCAAGAATCGAAATCACAGCAATCAGCATATATTTCCCACAATCGTACCGTTGAACAGGTTAAAGAAAACGAAAAGTCAATTGTAAGACTAAGCGAAGGTACCGGAGCCGGTGTAGCTTGGGTAAAAGATTTACTCTTTTCGGAGGGCACCATTGAGTTTAATGCAAAAGGCCGTGATTTAATGCAAAAAAGTTTCATTGGGATTGCTTTCCATGGCATAGATAATGAGACTTATGAATCGGTCTACTTTCGCCCCTTCAATTTCCAGTCTGCTGATTCAGTGCGTAAGATCCATGCTGTACAATACTCATTTGAACCAAAGTTCGGATTTCAACAACTTCGTAATACGCACAAGGACAAATACGAATCAGGTATCAATTCCCCAACGGTGAAAGCTACAGATTGGTTCCATATTAAGGTCGAAGTAAAAGAAAACAAGGTTAAAGTATTTTTGAACGGAGGCCAAGTGCCCTGCCTAGAGGTTACAACACTTAATCCAAATCCTACTGGTAAAAAAATTGGCTTTTGGGTCGGCAATAACTCAAATGGAGATTTCGCCAACTTGAGGATATCAAAATAACTAAAGATAATTTGCAATGAAAGCAATCCTTACACTCTGTCTTTTTTCACTATCCTTTGCATCATTTGGGCAAGAGAAAATGGTTGAGGTCAATGGTCACAATTATAATATTCTTGTTCAGGGTCTCGAGAAAAGAAAAGCGAATTCTCCAGTAATCATTTTCGAAAACGGGATGGGTGTAGATCTTGGAAATTGGAAGAAAATCATAAGGCAAGTTTCGACGTTTGCACCGGTGTTTGCCTACGATAGGGCTGGAATAGGCAAATCAGATAAAATTTTCAAAATGCCTACCGTTAAGTTCGTCGCAGAAAGCTTGCATGATATCCTAAAGAAATTGAACATAGCTCCTCCTTATATCTTGGTTGGGCATTCTCTTGGTGGGGTATATGTAAGGAGCTATGCCGGCTTTTATCCAGAAGAAATTTCAGGACTTGTATTTATTGATCCCGCCGACTTTACGGAAACAAAAAACGACTGGAATGACATTTTTAGAAAAATGGGACTATCCGAAAAGAAGATCGATGAAATGTTGTGCAATCGCCTTTACCAACCGAATCAGAAAGTAGATTCCCTAAATTTTGGGCCCTGGAGTGAAAGAAGGGTTTTGACTGAGCTAAGAAAAACAGATTTTGCTGAAATATCAAGCTTACCTTTACCTGCTGTTCCCCTACTTTTTTTTGTAGGTGGGAAATTCGAAGTACCAGTTGCCCAAAGAAGTAAGGATTATGATCAGGAAGTTTTTTTCCATGTCAAAAATTCTGCTAACATGGAAAGGTGGAGAAAACTGATTCATTCTACTGGCAAACCGGGTGTTTTACTCTACCTAACCAACGCTGGTCATTACATTCACTTTGATGATCCCGCATCAATAGTTGATAATATGAGGATTCTAATTAACAGGGTTGATAGATAGTTGTTTAAAAACAATGTAGATGAGTTAGTAGATTGCAACCAGTGACCACCAAAATCTGTTGTCGGTTTGGTTGTCGGCCAGCCCCTAATCAATTTGACGGAAAACAAAACAGCCTCTCTAGTACTTAGAAAGGCTGCATGATGAATTTAAAGCTGTATTGTGGTCCCGACGAGAATCGAACTCATATCTAAAGTTTAGGAAACTTCTATTCTATCCGTTGAACTACGGGACCAATATCAATATTATTCAGATTGCCATTAGGCAATCTGGTAATTAATTATCAAAATTAAACATGCCTAACATTATTTCAATGGCGCAAATATAATAAAACTTCGTACCTAAAGTGGGCAAATTTAAAAATGTTTTAGGACCAATTTTTTTAGTATCTGACCTTCATTGATTGATCTCAATTTCATGAAATTCTAAAATGATACTTGGGATAAAATATTTAGGACCAAGTTAATAAAATACGCAGAATATAGATTTTGTTTTGTTAATGGCCTAGCGTTTGGAAACCTGATGAAAATATAAAATCACTTTTTAATTCGATAACTTCGCTTATCAGCATAAACCAAATGACAAGAGACGAATTCAACAATCAATCACTGCCCAAATCAGATGCTAACGCAAATTTAGAGACGATTTCCAGAAGTAAGTTTCGGGATATTTTTAGTGCTCATGATTTTGAGATACGCGATGAGCTTCAAAATGATAAAGGCATTGATCTCTTTATCGAAATTAAGTCGAATGGGAACAGTACCAACCTTAGGTTTCCGGTTCAGTTAAAGGCAACTCAGTCGATTGAAAAGAACAAAGATGACAGTATCTCTTTTGCAATTAAGGTTTCAAACATTAATTATTTACTCAATGACAGCCTACCAGCTTTTTACGTACTTTATAATCAAACTGAAGATGTCTTTTATTATGAGCGGGCTCAGGAAGTTGAAAAATTGTTAAGGGAAAAATATCCAGACAATGACTATCCTGAGAGGTTTACTTTCAGGTTTAACAAATTACTTGATAGCATTGTTATAGGAAAAATCCATCAGGAAATGTTAAGTCTTGGCTTTCTCAGAAGAAACATAAATAAAACACTAAAGCTCGCTGATGGAAATGAAACCCTAGAAGACACAATTGTAATTCAAAAAGATCAAAATGTATATAGCCTCAGCGAAAATCTGAGGTTTTTGGAAAAACATGGCTATGGTCTATTAAATGCCGGTAGGTTTCTCGACATCTTAACGCTTGAAATAAAGTGTTATCCATTAGACAAGGGCGGTACGATTTTTCATTTTGTATGTGGAACGGCCGCCTATCTTGTTGGAAAGCTCAACAAGGCCCTAGATCATTTTAAAATTGCCAGCCAAAATATAGATGATCTTCCTTCGGCAATACAGAGTATGATGAGCTACTATACCATACAATCAAAACGTTCACTCGGGATGATTGATGCAGAAAAAAGTTCCGGGTATATCGAAGCGTTGATGGATTCTGAATATGTTGGATTGTATCTCAGGATACTAAGAGCATTTGAGGTTTACCATGTAAGTGAAGACCCTGACTCTGAAAAATTAAAACAGTTTCAACAAGCGATCGATTCTATATTTGCAGATCCTCACTGTGATGAGAGCCTAAAATTAATCGCTGACAGTTTCGCACTTACGGTCGAGGGCTACCGCTTAAATGATCAAATGTTGAATTATTTGCTAATGCATAGAGAGTCGGGCAGAAAATTATTTGTTGGTCCGGAAAAACATAAACTTAGGTCAGAACAAATTGACAATTATAATAAGCGTTTTAATGAACTCAAAGCAAAAGCATTACGTGATAAAAATCAATTTACATACCACAACATCTGTTTAAATGGGATAAAAATCCAATATATACAAGCATTCTACACCGACATTATTCTCAACATTGATAGAAAAATGCTTACTGTTAAATCAGATTTAGATGCGTCAGAAAAAAAGATACTCAACGAGCAGGCTGATTATGTTGGTAGCATCGCCAAGGTATGTGAGCAAATGAGTGCCTGGGAAAATATGGTGGCGGCGCTGTCCCAACAATATGAGCTATTGCATTTTATCGGGGATTTTAAGCAGGCTGACCTTGTAATGAAAAAGATGGAGGAAATTATTCTAAATAATGATTGGTATGGGCTGGAAGAGAAATTAACCCATTTAAAGAATAAGGGAACTGGCCATGAAACGTTCGCGGAAATGGTAATCGCATCCCTTTCAAAAACAAACGAACGCAATAAAGAACTTACTAGATTAAGTGCTGAAATTAATCAAATGGATATGGAGGATAGCAAAAGACCATATTCAATTACTGGAGAAAGCGTCCAGATTAACGTTTTTCCTTTCGGCAATTTTTATTTTGAAAAAGTAATTTTAGATCGTGTCTTTAAATTGCTTAATGTGACAGCTGTGGCGAGAGATCGTATTTTAAATCTGATGGAGTTGGGTGCCCTTCCAATTGTTAATGCATACAGGGATCCAATTGTATCTGAAGGACCAGATGGAGAGTTCACCGTGGAAAGAGATCCAGCCAGTTTGGTACGAATCCATAAAGTACGTAAAGCGCTACAGGATGTTGGTGCCTTTAAGGTGTATCGTTAAAATGGTTATTAGTTGCCAAACAACAGATTTATTTTTGTTTCCACAGCGATCAAAATTTTAAAATTAAGAAAAGCTATGGCAAAAAGGTTCCTTATGCTTAATGCAAAAGCATAAATGATTAGTTTTCCTTATTCATCGCCTCTACGAAATCCTGATTTAACAGTCAATAACACAAAATCTCTTTTTAAGAATGTTAATTATCTATGGAAAGAGAAATTTCCGTACATTTACGGTAAAGAATTTGCATTTAAAAAAATAGAGGTGAGTTTTTGGTCAACAAAAACTATAATCGATTTTAAATCACTGATTATCAGCAGATTAAATAGAGAGTTCGACTCCCTTCGGGCTCCACTGGAATCAGTAACAGAATTCACCAAAAAACACTAAAAGCCTGCAAATCAATAATTTGCAGGCTTTTGTCTTTTGGTATTTAGTGGCTTTTTTGACCAATAACGCATATGCGAGGTGCGTCAAGAGGTGCGTCAAACGAAAAAAATTCCGACGCACCGAATTTGATTATAACTACCTGTAATACAGCTAGTTTACCACGTAAACATCTTGACTTTTTTTGACTGCAATCTTAACTTTATTCACCTTTTAAGATTAATTTATGAAAAGAAATTTCAGTTTAATCTTCTTTTGAAGAAAAGAACGGTTAGCCGATTTGACTAAGCTAAAAAGAAATGAATCTGGAAAACAAAAAGCCCAAGGTAACTTGAGGGTGTCTGGAGATAAGAAATTGATTTCCATACATAATACGCCGCTAAAGGACTTAACCAACCAATTAGAAAATTTATTGGGCTCAAATGTCCTACCTGAATTTGATAGCAATAAAGGATATGATATGACCTTAAGTTTGGAAAATTTTAAAGACATAAAAAAATCTCTCAACTATTATGGCTTATCAATTTCTAAGGAAAAACGGACCTTTAAAAGGTTCTTACTAGAAAAATAAAAATGTTACAGCAAAGCTCCGATTTTCTAAAAGATGAAGTCTAGTTTGAAGTCTCGCCAACTATACAACTTCGAAATCCAAACTAAAACGGAAAATCTGCCTAGTCAAGTACTAGGATCTCATAATATGCAAACGAGTTTCGAATTTTTCAGAATCTCCACTGTTAACATTGCTTATCAGATCCTCCCCCTTCGTTTACTTTCTAAAAACTCCTCTCTCAGCTCACTTTTATAAAACCTGTCCCCACCGGGAAGCTTGCTGGGTTTTAAAATACCCTTCCTTACCTTTCTCTTATAAGTGCTTTCACTTATCCCAAGATACTCCATCACCTCAAGCCGGGTCAGCATCTGATCCTCTGGCAGTTTTAGTTGGCCATAAGACAGACTCTCTTCAAAGGCCTCTTTCGTTATGGCACCATAAACAGGATGCGGCGACCATACCCGAGATTATAAATAAAACATTGTAGACTGTTAGATCTTGGCGGCGGATTATTTTTTCATAATGTACTTTAAATTATCAAAGAGACGTTGGATCAACCTGCGATCATTTGTAATGATCTCTGCTGATCCCTTTGCCTCAGCCTTAAAATCAAGTTCTGTTCCATAGTTGGTTTTTAACTGTTTAGGAAAATCAACCAATACCATATACGTGTCTATTTCTGATTTTTCGGTTTTGGTGGTGCTGGTTGTTAAAGATATTGAATTAATCCGGCCAGTAATCGAACCATACTCCATATACGGATAATTATCCAGCTTAACAATAACTTCCTGACCCTCTTTAATTTTACCACTTCCCTGAGCTGGTAGAATAACCTGCCCAAATGCTTGTGCTGCTGACGGTACTATAGTGAATACCTGTTCTCCTGATTGTACAAATTGGTTCTCATTATAGAATTTTAGAAATTGAACCTTACCATCGAAAGAAGCCCTAAAAACGTACTTCTGCTCCCAGCTTTTTATATTGTCATCCAAATCATTATAAGCAGAAATCAAAGAAATTCTCAGTTCTTTTTCTTTTTCTGGTTTCTGTATACCGAGCTCCTGTAGTTTACTTTCTGTTTGCTGGACTGCCTGTTGGGCATTGATTAAATTGTTAACGGCATTTTGCAGGCCATCTTTACTGGAAAGATAACTCATCTGGGTTTTATCGAGTTCCGATTCGCTAATCACTTTTTTTGTAAATAGTGTAGAATCCCGGCTGTAAAATTTATGAGCATACCATAAAGTGTTTTTAGCCATGTCAACACGCCTGGATGTGGTGGCTATCGCATCTATCTGCTCGTTAAGCAATAGTCTATAATTTTCAGCTTCTTTATCCAAAAGTCTATCCTTTTTAGAATTGACAAACTCCTGCAAGCTATTTACGAATGCATAGTATTTGGTGTTAAGTTCACCCAATGAAAAATTGCGGGGTAATTTCCCCGTAATCCTTAATATCTCATCTGTGTTGGGGTTATACAGTTTAAGCAAACTATCAATATAAATAACACTCCTGGGATTAGTTGGATTATCGATATATGCCAGTATCTGACCTTCTTTAACCTTATCCATAGACTTAATTCCATTAATTTTTAATTTCCCGTTACTGCCTGCGATGAGTTTTAAAGGAGAGTTTTTCGTATTTATACTAATTTCTCCCTTTACAATATCCGGATAACGTATAAACCAGCCAAAAACAAACAACAATGTAAACAGAAGTATAACAATCGCCGAAACGCGGAAGCCGAAACCAGTTGGCATCCGTTCTATAATATGTTGCACCTCTTCACTTCTCTCAGCCTGGAGTGCCTCAATTGATTTAGAATTTTCCATACTAATTAAATTAATTATTGGGTAAGGTGACTATGGTTCCGGCTCCCGCCTCCGTACTGAGATCAAGTTGTGACTGCACAAGTTGACTGTATCTGCCCTTTTTTTCCATTAAGGTATGGTGGTTGCCGATTTCCACTACCATACCATTTTGCATTACAACAATTTGATGAGCTTTACGGATGGTACTCAGTCGATGGGCTACAACAATGACAGTTTTATCTTCAAAAACATCATCTAAAGCAGCTGTAATTTTTTGTTCATTAATGGTGTCAAGAGAATTTGTTGCCTCATCAAAAAATAGATAGTCAGGATTTTTGTATAAAGCCCTCGCAATTAATATTCTTTGCTTTTGTCCCCCACTTAACCCACGCCCCTGTTCGCCCATTACAGTTTGATATCCTAAAGGCAACTGTTCTATTTCCTGGCTAATGTTGGCAGTATTTAACGCCTTTTTTAATTTTTCATAATCTATCTTTTCATCATCCAGAACAATATTGTTTAGTATAGTGTCATTGAATATTTTTCCATCCTGCATTACCGCTCCGCACTTATCCCGCCATTGGCGTAAACTCACATTATTAATGTTCATATCCCCAATCCGGATTTCACCGTAACTGGGTTTATACAAACGTAATAACAGCTTCAATAAGGTCGATTTACCACTTCCGCTATCACCAACTATAGCAGTAACCTTGCCTTGAGGAATTATAAGCCTGATACCCCGCAGCACTAATTTTCCGTTTGGCGTATACTGAAAAGCGACATTACTGATGATTAGACTTTTATTATCAGGCAGCTCGATACTATTCTGACCGACATTTTCATGTTCATCCTCCAGCTGGTGGATTTCGTTAAGTCTTAAAAAGCTGATTTTTGCAAACTGAAAGGAAATAATAAACTGGATAAACTGCACAACCGGTGCGTTTAACATTCCGATAATAAACTGGATGGAAATCATGACGCCAAAAGTGATGTCTCCGCTAATCACTGCCCTTGCACAGTAAAAGGTAATAAAAAGATTTTTTAAGCTGTCAATAAACTGTGCGCCTGAGTTTTGGGTATTTGTTATATTAAGCACCCTTAGATTTACCTTATATAAACGGGCTTGTATATTTTCCCATTTCCAACGCTTTTGTTTTTCGTAATTATTAATCTTGATATCCTGTATGGCCGAAATAGTTTCTACCCAGTAACTTTGATTTTGCGAAACAAGTTCAAAATATTCCCAGTCCAGTTTTTTTCTAATGTTTAAAAAAGCCATAACCCAGCCTACGTATATCGTACTTCCAGCTAAAAAAATATAGAAGATTATAGGATTATAAATAAACATGATCACCCCAAAAACGACGAATGTAAGCGAAGAAAAAAGCATACTTAAGGAGTTGTTCATGATGAAAGACCGGATTCTTTCATTATCCTGTGCACGCTGCAGAATATCACCTGTCATCTTGTTCTCGAAAAACGTAATGGGCAAACGCATTAATTTAATGAGATAATCAGATATTAACGCAATGTTTACCCTTGAGGTGATATGCAATAAAATCCAATCGCGCACCATATTACTTAGTAAGACACTTACAATGATGGCTATATTGGCCACCAGTACAATATTTATAAAATCTATATCCTGCGTCTGTATACCAACGTCTATCACCGATTTACTGATGAAGGGCAACAGTCCCTGCAAAACGGTGACCAATAACATGACTACAAAAAGATTAATAAAACTCTTTTTATAAGGCCGGAAATAGCCTATAAAATTTTCCAGTGTCTTTTTCCTGCTTAATTTTTCTTCCCCGTTTTTCTCATAGAATTCTGCCTGAGGCTCGATAGCCATCAATACTCCCTTTGTTGTACCAGACTTTAACCATTTGGAAGCGAATTCGGTAACATCATATTTGATATGACCTTTGGCAGGATCAGATACCAAAACAGAACTTTTACTTTCAGACTGTTTTTTAACAGCATAAACGACAACAAAATGGCTATTGTTCCAATGAATGATGGCTGGTAATGGAACTTTATCAAGCAAATCCTCTAAAGTACACTTTAATGACAAGGTACGTAAGCCAATGGCTTCACCTGCATGGCTGATATCATCGAATGACACGCCTTCTTTTGTTACACCACATTTATCCCTTAAATATTGTAAAGAATAAAATTTACCATAGTGTTTTGCAATCATCTTTAAACAGGCCGGACCACAGTCCATCATATCTAATTGCCTTTCAGTTGGAAATGAGCGTAAATTCATCTTAGATTAATTATTTGGCCAAATTATAATGTTTTCAGTTTATAATACATAGCTGTCTTTTTCCTTCATGATTTCTTCATAATTCTTGTAGACATTTAATTCCAGATATCCTCATCTTTTTTTTTCAACTCAAACTAAAAAAAATGAAAAGACAAAAATTAAACTTTGACCAGCTGGCCCAAGAGATTGAACTGATGGACAACATGGAAGGACTAAAGATTAAAGGCGGAATGACCGCTGCCGAGATGCTTAACGACATTGCACAGAACGGAATTGGTAATTATGCAGAGGGAAATTATGATTTTAGTGGTGGGGCCGATGCGATGTTTTCAAACATATCTTTTGATGGAGGCGGTGGTAGTGGGTCAGGCGCTGGTGGAGATGGTGGCGGATATGGATTTGGAACAGGATCTAACCCCATACAGCTAAATACCGTGACTATTACAGCAAATCCTTCTAATTCTAGTACGGGTGCATTTACAGCAATCACCATTGGAATGGATTCTTACGGAACTTCGATGACTGGAGCAAATGCGCTGAATTTTGTCGCTAATGGTGAGGCTATAGGTGGTGTTGCATTTAAAGCACTTACAAGTAGTGGAACTGTTATAGGTATGATAGCTGGTGGCGGTCCTGCTGTATACCATATAATTAATGGAGATGCTACTGCAGATGACTGGATAGCTTTAGGACTAGCTGCTTTAGCGGGGGCATCTGAATTTACAGGCTTGGGAGAGGCTTATGATGGAACCGTTGGAGTAGGTATAGCAGTGGGGACTTTAGGTTATGATGCTTATCAAGCTACGCAGCAATAATAAGATGCACAACAAAACGATTTCATACAATACAAAAAGTTATAATACTGGCAAAGCATTCCTATATGCTTTGCCAGCTTATCTACTGATCACACTTCTGTTAATATCTGTTGCGAGATTACTAATGATGCCCAAATTAGGAGTCGTTGCATGGATAGTATTAAGTGTTATCCCATTTGTATTCCAAAAAAAAATCAAACTTTTATTTACACGAAAGATTATCTTAAATTTTGACGATAAAAATTTCAAAATAAGCGAGTTTGGGTTACAGGATGATGAGCTAAAAAATGAGTTTAACTATCGATGGGAGGATATAAAATCTTACAGATGTTATTTCTCGGCATCGAGTGTTACCTATATTACTTTATACCTCCGAGATGGATCAAGTAAGAATTTATCTTTTAATGATAAGGATCAAAATAGTGCTGTGGTTGAAGAAAGTGTATTTAGCCTATTTTATTACTTCGTATCTCAGTACAATATCAATAAAGATCCAGATGATAAAATCGTTTTTAAACCTGGTTTCTTTACAACCAGTAATGGCTTAGCACTAATTGTAAGCTTATTAATCCTAGCCATTGTCTTAATCATTACCCATTTTATAGTTCATCCAAAATCTGCAATGATGTCTTTAATGGCTTTATTTATCATTTTAGGTTTGTTCGGCAAACGCAAAAAAGATATTATGTTTAAGGACAAGTTAGAAAACTTGGAACCCATAAATATTTTTATAATCGATGCATAATTATAAAATAAAGAATACAGCAGACGGATTTTAAACGGGCAATTTAATTTTCCAAGAAGAATAAGACCTTGTACGTCTATGTTATACTCTAAAGAAAAATTTTAATGGAACCATACCAGCCAGGATCGATTTCTTCCGGCCGGTATGACGACATGGACGACATAAAAAATCTATCGTAAATTCTGTTCAATCCATGAAAGACTATTTCCTGATCGGGAATGGGGAAAACATAAAGCCGGGAATTTGGAAGCAATGCATAATCTACTCCGTTTACCTTTTTTGTCAGAGTCAAAGCAGTTTCTGAATCTAAATTCAGCCTTCTTAGATCACCCCAAAATGCGGTCCCGTCAGAAATATTATTCTTAAAAAAACGTGATAATCTTTTTGTCGTAGTGATGATACCAAACACCAATGATTATGATGTAAAGCCTAACTCTCTTCTAAATTTATTTATACACTAAAATGAAAATTAACATAAAAACATATCTATTCATGTTCATTTTGATTTCAATTTTTATAAGTTGTACTGTTAAAACAACAACAACTGACAATGTTGAAGACAAAAATAAAGCTGAAGCCATATCCGATAAATTTTATAATGCTTTAAAAAAGCAACAATATCCGAGTACCATTAGTCTGTTTAGCTCAAAATTCTTTCATGTATTAAGCAGGGAAACATTACTAAAAAACTATACTAAAATTGCAAATGAACAAGGAACTGTAGTTAGTGCCGACTTAATTGAATGGCATACAAAAACCGTAAGTAATGATGAAAGCAAAAATGTATATACACTAACTTTCAATGTTAAAAGAACACTGAATAAAACCATAGAGACGTTGACTTTTTATATGGAAAACAATACTTTAAAAATAGTGAATTACGATATAAAATATAGTTTGAATAAATAAGTGAAAAATCTTGGTAGAGATCATAAATTCGACTTTTTCTGAATTACCTGCGTATTTCACTAAATCTGTACAGTCCGTTTCGCTCCAAACTGTACGCGAATTTGGCTGCCGGATTTTTTGGTAAGTCATTCCTTTCCCTCTGAACGCATAGCGGCTTGGCTGCAAATTTACTTCTTCCCTTAGGCGCACCACGGTTTCCCGTTCGGGATCCTCATTTCCCACTTTCCTTTAGATCACCATTCCATCATCCTTCGGATGAAACCGGAAAATCCATCAAAAAGACGCTTTGAAGCGCTTAAACTCAATCTGATGAATGCAAGATCACACGAGGCATCGATTTTATCTCTGGGGCTTTAATTTGACCTGAACTTAGAAATTTTATCGGAACTGCTGTGCAAAGAAATCCTGACCTGAAGATCAAGGCGTACAGTTTGGAGCGAAAGGAGGTGTCAGCATAAATGCGAAACGCGCGTACACATTTGCCGAAATGCCCAGGAAGAACCAGTTTAGTTGAAATATACAAATAAAAAAAAGTGCAAAAAATTACTTATTTTTGAACGTTCATTCAAAAATAAATCTTATCCTTGAATCATTATGCCGAGAGTAATAGAATTTAACGAGGAAAAGATCATCTCCAAAGCACTACAGGTATTTTGGAAGAAGGGCTATAACGCCACTTCGATGAAAGATTTGGTAGAAGCTACCGGGCTAAATCCCGGAAGTATCTACAATACTTTTGGAAACAAGCATGACTTATTTTTGGCTTGTCTCAAGGATTATCTGAACCCCATTTATGTTTACGATTTGAAGCAAAAGGAAACACAGAAAAATCCGCTCGAATTACTTCGTGAATTTTATATGGAGGTTGCTACCAATTCCGTACTAAGCCAAGACTCCTGCCTTTCAGTTAAAAGCTCTTTCGAGCTCGCGGCGACAGATGATGAAACGCATCATTTATTGAAGAACAGCATGGATAAACTGTTTGAGATTTTCGAACAAATGGTCATCAATGCACAAAAAACTGGGGCTATCAGTGATAAGCAGGATACTTTCTCATTGGCCCAACTCATCGTAGCCACTTTGCCGGGCTTGGGGCAGAATTTCATTCTTTATAAGGATAAAAACCGCATAGCCAAAATCGTTGATGATCTTTTGGATATGATAACACGATAAATTTTTTTTACTCCATTTTTGAACAATCATTCAAATATAAATTATATTAACATTTAAATTTTAAGACAATGTCAAATTCAGAGAATTCAGTGCAAAAAACAGAAAAAAAAGTAGCGTTGATCACAGGAGCTAACCGAGGTATCGGCCAACAGGTAGCAAAAGAGCTGGCAGGCCATGGTTTCATTGTACTGGTCGGGTCTCGCAAATTAGAAAATGCAAAAGAGGCTGTATCGGAAATAGGTGAAAATGCGTATCCGATCGCCATTGATGTAACCAATAAGGAATCCATTTTGAAGGCAGCCAATCAGGTAAATACAGAATTTGGCAGACTCGACGTATTGGTCAATAACGCCGGGATCTCGCATGCAGGTTCATCAGAAAGGTCATTGGAAGAAATACTGGCGTCTGGCAAAGCCAGTGTAGCAGATATTGACGAGATACGAGCTGTTTGGGAAACAAATGTTTTCGGACTACTGGCTGTTACCCAGGCCTTTCTGCCATTGCTTCACAAGGCTCCTTCTGCCCGCATCGTTAATCTGTCCAGTGGTATGGCATCTTTAAATCTTAATGCAGACCCGGAATATCCGTACCGTGGAGGCTTCAATGTTGTTTACGGTGCAGGCAAGACAGCCGTCAACGCAATTACCCTGGCCTTGTCCATTGAGTTGGAATCTAGCAATATCCGTGTAGAGGCCGCAAGTCCTGGTTTTGCAGCGACCGCCATGAATAATTTTGAGGGAACGGAAACCGTCGAAGAGGCTTCCCGCAATATTGTACGTGCAGCTCTTGGAGAGAATGACCCTTCAGTACTGTTCTCTGCACCGGAAGGATCGTTTCCTTGGTAAATTTTACCGGCTTTGGACAAGTAATATTTTAAGAACTAAAAAATTTAGAGATGGAAAATGAAATATCAAACAAGGAGAATCCTCAAGAAGCTACTAAGGCCATCGGAATAGTGGGGGCAGGACACATAGCACAAGCTGTTGCACGACATGCAGCAAAAGCAGGTTATAAAGTAATCATCAGCAGCAGGAAAAAACCCGTCGAATTGGCTGATTTGGCCTTCACTTTAGGGGGCGGAGTAACTGCAGGAACCCCAACTGAAGCAGCTCAGGCAGACCTTGTACTGATCGCCGTTCATTTTGATCAGATACCGGATGCTGTAAAAGATATAGACTGGAAAGGACGTACCGTTATAGATACGAGCAATGCCATTGTTTTTCCAGAGTTTAAACCTAAAGATTTCGGCGGAAAAACATCCAGCAGGGTTAATACCAGTTTATTTCCCGGTGCTTCACTTGTGAAAGCATTCAATACATTACCGGCCGCAGTTTTGGCTTCAGATCCTAATGTGGATAAAGGTAGACGTGTGATCTTTGTCTCAGGGGATGATGAAGGGTCGAAAAAAAAAGTTCTAACCTTTGCAAAAAACCTGGGCTTTTATCCGATAGATTTGGGAGGTCTGGATGAAGGCGGTAGATTGCAGGAATTCGGAGGTGCCCTTATCACTCATAACCTTATCAAATTAAAATAAAGGAATAATTTTTTTGCCCCAATCTTGAACAATTATTCAAGATTGGGGCTGTATAAGACGAAAAACATGAAAAAAATAAATGACAACAGTACCTCAGGTGTAATCAAAATGTACAGCCAGGGAGGTCCGGAAGTATTGGTATATGAAGAAGAGGTTGTCAGTAATCCCGCAACAAATCAAATACTGCTTAAGCATGAAGCCATCGGGGTAAATTTTGTAGATATTATGTTTCGAAATGGCACATTCCCTGTAACAAAATTTCCAACAGGGGCTGGCGTAGAAGCCAGCGGTATCATAGAGGCAGTCGGCAAAGATATTACCAATTTTAAAACTGGTGACCGTGTGGCCTACCATCACGCCATGGGAGCTTATGCTGGACGAAGGCTGGTATCTGCTGACAATCTTGTACACCTTCCCGATGAAATTTCGTATGAAACGGCAGCAGCCTTACAGGCAAAAGGACTTACTGCAAATGTGTTGCTGAATATTGTTTATGAAGTAAAGAAGGGAGATGTCTTGTTGGTACATGCCGCAGCGGGAGGTGTAGGCTCACTTTTGTCAAAATGGGCAAAGTCTTTAGGAGCAACGGTTATCGGTACGGTCGGTTCAGAAGAAAAGAAAAAACAGCTGGTGGGACTTGATGGGGTTATTGCCCTTGATATGGAAAACGCTGTAGAAAGGGTACTGCAAATAACTGGCGGTCAAAAAATAGATGTACTTTATGACGGTGTGGGTGCCGCTACCTTTGGCAGATCAGTTGAACTGATTAAACCTGGCGGTACGGCCATACTTTTTGGCTATGCTTCGGGTTTCCCCAAGGTCGATCAAAATATCCTTATTCAAAATCAAATTCGTTTTGTTAGTCCAGATATAGGTCGCTACATCCAATCTCACCAGCATCTTGAAGACTTATCGGCAGAAGTTTATAAGCAATATTTAAGAGGAACTTTTGGTGAAATCAATCCCAATCGCTTTCCACTAGCAGAAGCGGCAGAAGTACATCGGAAGTTGGAAAACAGAAAAACAACCGGGGCTACAATTCTTATCCCATAATAAAAATGAACTTTAAGTATCCAATATTTTCAGAAATAGTTTTAGGGCGCAACCCAAAGAATAGTCCACCCCGAAAATGCAGATATGCTCCTAGGAGCCTTTATTTTATGCATAAATTGAAAGATTGTTCCTGAAAGTCAATTGCAAAAAAGCTAATCGAAAGATCAGAGTGGCCGGTTTGCCGCGGAACAGGCGGTCACTTTAAAGCGAAATGGATGACAGTTTAAATGCGGAACGGGTGGCCATTTTCGCCGAAATGCCCACTTTAGATAATTCAAACAGTTAGCCTGATAAATGTAATGGTTCGAGCCCAGCCAAAGGACGAATTGATTACAATAGGCAGTTTTTCAAAAATTCCCAGTAGTGAGAATAGATGATCAAACTCAACTTTCCCTGAAGCAATATTAATCTAACACAAAGGTTGTGGTGCTGGAGTAGTAAAATATAATTGGTTCGTCTCCTCATCTATCGCGCATTATTTAGCCGTCTGTAATTCTTTCCATCTTGTCAAACGCTCCGTTTTGGTTACAACCTCGTCCGTTTTAGTTACACATCCCGTTTCCCTGTGCTGCACCTTTGTATAACAAAAGGAAACAATATGAAAACTATTTTTATCACCGGCGCATCTGCCGGATTGGGAAAAGCGACCGCAAAATTATTTCAGACTAAGGGCTGGCGAGTTATCGCTACCATGCGAACACCCGAAAAGGAAACAGAATTGAACCAGTTAGATAACGTTATCCTGTTACCATTGGATATTTCGAATAGCAGCCAGGTGCAGCACACCGTAAATGCCGCCCTGGCTTTAACAGACATTGATGTTGCATTCAACAATGCCGGTTATGGCCTTATTGGGCCGGTGGAAGCGAATACCGAAGAACAGATCCGCGCACAATTTGACACCAATTTCTTCGGCACCCTTTCGGTGATCCGCGCCTTTATTCCTTATTTTCGCCAGCAACAACAAGGCTTATTTATTAATACCACCTCACTCTGCGGTCTTGTGTCCAATCCGCAATCGGCGGTTTATAACGCCTCCAAATGGGCTTTGCAGGGCTTGGCCGAAAGTATGTCTTACGATCTTGCACAATTCAATATCGGCATTAAGAACATCGCTCCCGGCGGTATCAGAACCGATTTCATGAAAGCGATGCAGGTTACACAGGATACAGCTTACGAAGCAACGTTAGCTAAAATGAATGAAGGTTTTAGCGACGGTACCCTAATGGAATTTACCGAACCTGAGTTGATAGCCGAAGTGGTTTTTACCGCGGCTACAGACGAAAAGGACCAGTTAACCTACCCTGCAGGTAACGATGCACTGCGGCTCTACGCTAAACGGCTGGCAGAAGGCCCTGAAGCTTATCGCATCAATTTGACAAAATACCTTAACTTGCGCAGTCCGTATGAAAAACATTAAACTACCAGTCATCTTTAATTCCATATCGGAGTTGCATCGCGCACTGGGTTTACCCAAGCCACTCCATCCGCTGATCAGCCTGGTCGATTACGGCACAATTACCGTGCATACCGCCGACCTGGAAAAGGGAATGCTATTTAATTTTTATAAAATCTCGTTTAAGAAAGACTTTAGCGGCAGGATAAAATACGGCCAAAGCCATTATGATTTTGATGAGGGCGGTCTATCTTTTGTCTCACCGGGACAGCTCATTACAGCCCTGGAAGGCGAAGCCAAATATGGTGGTTATACTTTGCTTGTCCACCCTGATTTTATCCGGAGCTATCCTTTAGGTCGCAATATTAAAAACTACGGATTTTTCTCTTACGCCGCTAACGAGGCACTATACCTGTCCGAAAAGGAAAGGCTAGTAATCGTCGGCCTTTTCAAAAACATCGAACAGGAACTGGGCTCAGCTATTGATCAGCTAAGCCAGGATGTATTGGTTTCGCAGGTCGAGCTGTTGCTCAATTATAGTAAGCGCTACTACAGCCGACAGTTCATCACTCGTAAAGAACCCAGCGGTGAATTATTGGCGCGTTTTGAAGAGTTGCTATCCGATTATTTTGGTACAGGTAAGCCGTTGATCAATGGTTTGCCAGCTGTCGAACAAATCGCCGGCGAACTGAAAGTCTCCGCTCATTACCTGAGTGACATGCTCCGTTCGCTCACCGGGCAAAATACACAGCAGCATGTGCACGCTAAACTGATTGAAAAGGCAAAGGAACTACTAACCAGCGGAGAACTTTCTGTTGCGGAAATAGCATATCAGCTCGGATTTGAGCATCCGCAATCCTTTAACCGACTTTTTAAAAGGAAAACAGCGCTGTCGCCGCTTGACTTCAGGAGGTCGCTGAACTGAAACATATCTTTAAGCATTACCAAAATGAAAAATACAGGATTTGAACAGATCGTCCGTGCATTCATAGCCGCGGCTAATAATTTTGATACGCAAAAAGTGCTGGATCTATTTGCAGCGGATGCCGTAATCGAAGACGTTTCCGTAGGAGAAAAATTTGAACAGGCAGAAGGTATCAAAAAATACTTCGTGACCTTCTTTATTGGTTATCGTACCTCAACCCAATTGCTTTCGGTTGAGGAAACCGGTCCGGAAAACATTCTGGCTAAAGTGGATTTTACAGGTGACTTTGGCCACGAGACAGGATGGCTTAATATCCGTTTCAATGATGCGGGGCTGATAGAACATATAGATGCCGATCTGGATTGATCAGTCAGTTTTGATCAATGCGGAAAATACCAGCCTTTGTTACAAAGATCACTTTGAAAGCTGAGATATTAAATAAGCAGCCATGTTTTTTATTCTGACTGGATCCTGGTGAATAATATAAGATTCATGCCAGCCGGTAAAGGCGCTGGTTATGGAGTTTGTAATAGTTTCGGCATCAGATTCCGTAACTATCTCTTTTTGTTCGATAGCGTTCTCTATCAGGTTCAATACAAGATCGTGGGTAAAGTCACTGTCTTTCTTGACCAGCGCCTTAATATCCGGGTCGGTCGCAGCCAGTTCAAACGTGGTTTTGATAACCAGGCAATGGTTATCACTATAAAGAATCGTACTTACACAGCCATTGATCAAATTAATAACATCTTCTAACGGTGATTTGATCTTAGACGAGTGCCGCTACAGCTTCCTGCATGCGGTTGTTGATGTAATCGCTTATACACCTTACAAATAACTGGTGCTTATCCCCGATCGTATTATAAATACTGGTTACGCTGATCTGCATGGCTTCCGTCAGGTCTCGCATCGAAGCACCGCTATAACCTTTTTTTCTAAAAAACTTCCATCGCTTTTTGAATCGCACGCTTTTCGTCAAATTCCACATTCCTTGCCATATAGCTAAAAAGGTAACCTCATTCTGTAACGAATGTTACAGATTGAGGTTGTTATTAATATTTGGTAATTAAAGTAGAACGGATAGGCATTTAATCTTCCCTGATCTTCTGCCGGTGCAGCATTCCCCAGTCAACCATTGACTGCAGCATAGGCACAAGCGTTTTGCAGTAATCGGTGATCTCGTACTCAATTCGCACAGGTGTTTCAGGATAGACGGTCCTGGTGATCAATTTATTTACCTCCATCTCCTTCAGTTCCAGAGAGAGCATCCTTGACGTGATACCGGTTACACTACGTTCCAATTCGCGGAAACGATGCTGATGTCCTTTACAAATTGCAAAAATGATCGGCATTTTCCATTTGCCGCCGATCACGTAGATCGTATCCATCAAAGCGGCCAGTTCTTTCTTACTTTTCGCATCGTGTCTATCTGTTTCCATATTGAATAGCTGCTATACTTTTTTATACTGCTTACAAATGTATAGCATTTAAAGGATACCTTTATCGGATAATAATTAAATAATGAAAAAATTCGAAAACAAGATAGCGGTGATCACCGGTGGAAACAGCGGCATGGGATACGGCACAGCAAAATTACTCAGGGAACTGGGCGCAACCGTTGTGATAACAGGAAGAAGACAGGAAGCCATAGACCTGGCTGCAAAAGAGCTTGATGTACATGCTATATTATCAGATCAGGGAAAACTGGAGGACATTGATCACTTAGTGAGCGAGGTGACTGAAAAATTTGGAAAGGTTGACATTCTTTTCATCAACGCCGGTATATCCGGAACATCATCGATTGAACTGGAAACACCCGAAAGCTTCGACAAAATGATAAACGTTAACTTCAGGGGCGTTTACTTTACGTTAAGCAAATTCATTCCACATCTGAATGACGGTGCATCTGTCGTATTGCTTTCTTCAGTTCTTGCTTCTACGGTAAGCCCTGGTTTAGCAGTTTACAGTGCTAGCAAGGCCGCACTAAACGCAGTGATGAAAACCGCAGCATTAGAATTGGCACCAAGAAAGATCCGTGTGAATGCCATTAGTCCTGGCGCTATCGATACTGAGTTATTTGGGAAAATGGGAATGGATAAAGCTACATTGGCAGGTATGACTGATTACCTGATCAGCCTGACGCCTATCGGCCGGATCGGCAAGCCGAAAGAAATAGGCCAGCTTGTTGCCTTTCTATCCAGTGACGAAGCCTCATTTATTACCGGTTCTGAATACACTATTGATGGCGGATCGACACTGCTTTAATTAATTTTGCTTACCACATTTTCAAGGCAGTAATCGTTGATGGTTACTGCCCTTTAATTTTTAACCGTCGGTTTTTCAGAGACGAACATTACCAGTTCCGTTATATCGGAACCAGGTTAACAAGCATGTTCTATCATGCTTTAAATTAAGCGTACTTGGTTGCGTGAGAAATTCAAGGCCACATCTTTTTATGACATTAATTTGTAACGTTCGTTACAAATTAAATCTATTATTGCAGAATAATGGGAACATAGACACTGATAATTGATATAAAAAACAGAATGAACAGATTTATTTCTGTAACAATCATTACATATTTATTGGCAGCGTCCTTTTCCATAAAGTTCAGGAATTCAGTGATTTCATGATAGGAAATCTCACTTACCTTTTTATCCTCTTCATAATAGTTGATGAACTGGTTCAATTTTGAAAGATAAGACTGGCGTGATTTCTTCCTTGTTCCCTTGGCAATATGATATTCCCCGAATAGTTTCTTCGCTGCCCCAAGAGTTAATGAAGACACTTGCCTTTTTAACCTATCGTTTGCCTTTTCATCTATCGGACTCCATCCGCCCTCCAATTTTGAGCAAAACGTCCAGGATAGCATTAAGTTTGTCCATAGTGATTTCCGTTAAATCAGATAGAAAAATCTGGTTTTGATACATGGCTTATATCAAAACTAAAAACCTGATGTTTCCGACTGGGATTCATTTGGGATGGAACTACGCACAGGAGCTCATTCCACAAACTGCAGGTGGTAAAAATTCCGCTTTGGTTATCATCAGCGACAGCCATACCACTTATAATATTTTCAATGTATCTCTCCCCTATTTCTTGATCGTACTTCTGTCCATCATATCCATCTGGAAATTCAAAACACCGACAGGACAAAACAGGGCTTAACAGCAAATGGCCCGGCCCGCAGGGGACAGCCCAAACAACCTAACACCGTCTTAATTTGGTTTTGATCTGATATTTATTCCGTGTATACTCTGGCTATTTTCTTATCTTTATTTTAAAGATTTTGCAATAAAAAAATTAGAAATGAATTTTTGGTACTTCAAAGCAAAAAACCATAAAACATGAATCAGATCAACAGCTATTTCCTTGTACTGCTCTTCAGCTGCCTTTGCTCAAAAACGCTTGCACAAACCAAGCCCGCATTTGACGGCCCATCCTGGAAACCGCCTTATCAGCTTGAACTGGATAACTGGGGCATTGAGCGTTTTCCCATTCCTATAGACTTCGCCCCATCGATCAAATACACCGGTGTGGAAGATATCCGGTTTACCAAGGGTTGGAGCGACCAGAAAAGCCCCGATTACTGGTCATATGCATTTTTGTGGCTGCTGGACAACAGTCCTGTCCAAAATATAGCTGTCATCCAGAAAAACCTTAATACCTATTATGATGGTCTTATAGCCAGAAACATCATCAAACGAAATATCCCCAAAGCCATTATTTTCAAAACAAAGACAAAACTCCATGCAGCCAAAACAGAAAATGGCGATCTGCAAACCCTTAACGGCACCATTCACATGCTTGATTATATGGCGCAGAAACCCATGATACTTCATGCGAAAGTCCATATCAAAAAATGTCCGGGCAGCAGCCAGATCATTGTTTTCTACAAGCTTTCCCCGAAGCCGTTCACAGACCAGATATGGCTGAAGCTGAATGCATTATGGGCGGGCTTTAAATGTTCGGGATAGTTACTTCAGAAAAATAAAAAATGTAGGCAAAATGCTCATCGTCTCAGACCCCATAATTGCTTTTGCCGAAAGCATTACCCGCAGGCCGGCTTTCAGAAGATTTTTCAATGTTAGAAGGTGCTCCATGAATGAAGTCAGTCCACAAAAAAATCGCCTCAATCCTGAAAGCGCTAGTTTAGATAAAAAGTGCAGACCCTATAGGTTTGCAGCGCAAAAATAGAAAATAGCTCCGAAATAGCGGAAGCTTAGGCCAAAAAGAATTTAATATATTCTCCGTTCCCACTTTCGCTTTAGCATTTTTTATGTTATCTTCAAGCATCGCCGGCATTAGCGCTGCGCTTAAGGACTTATGAGAGTACCTCTTTTAATCATGTTGATGTCGCTGCTCGTTGGAACCAGCTATGCGCAGTACACCTATATTCTTAACATTAAGAGTCAAGAGCTGGAGGGCAAAAAAATCAAATTGTATCTATTGGATAACGCCGGACATCAGGCATTAAAAATAGATTCATCAGTCTGTAAGAACGGAATGGTTAGGTTTAAAGGTGCTATGTCACAGCCTGTCCACTTTGTAGAACTGGGCTTTAAGAACAAAGGAAAGTCTGCATCTCTTAAGTTTCCACTTGATTCGGGAGAACATTCAATACGCCTGGAGATGGGCAAAGGTTCAAATGAGCAACCAATCCTTTCTGGCCTGGAGACCAATAGCATGAAAATCCGGGCGGAATCAGAACAACTATGGCATGCATTATATTATAAATATCCGTTAACAGCCAATGGCAGAACGATACCCAAAGCGATTTTCCTTGAAGACTTAAAAAACCAACTCCAGCTGGTCAGCAATCACCCAAAAGACTTTTATAGTCTACTACTTTTGTATCAGACCAGTGCGAGCGAAGTCTCATTAAGCCATGCCAATGCAGTATTGGAGACCTGGGCAAAGCTAGATACCAAACTTGGGGAATCGCCGCTCGGCCTTTCTATCTATAAACGCCAAAAGAATTTTATCAAAGGCTACCTTGCAGCGCAGGTAGGCAAAGACATCATCAACTTTACCGTCAGCGATATTGATGGCAATACATTTGATAGCCAATCGTTAAGCGGGCAAAACTACCTGATCGTCTTATCTGCCACCTGGTGCCTTCCGTGTCAAAAGCAGTTACCCTTCTTAAAGACTCTTTATGAAAAATACAAAGCATCCGGATTAAAAGTCGTTTACTTCAATAACGATGATGATGTGGTGAGGTGGAAAGAACATGTTAAGAAAAACGAACTCACCTGGATTAATGTTTCAGAGAGACTGAAATTCTCCAATAGCAAAATTCCTAAATCTCTCGGCGTTTATGCGGTACCTACTTGCATTTTGGTAGATGCAAAGGGGAAAATCACATATAATTCAGATCAGGAGGACACAGGCTTGGATAAACTGGAGGCGGCAATTAAGCAAACGATATAATATTCCGGCATCGTCACAAATGGTTTTATGAATTGTTTACCTTATACTTATTAGTGGCAAAACAGAACATTACAAAGACATTTTTAAGATTCTGTCAGGGACAGAAATGGCATCCTTTCGGAACAAAAGATACAGCAGATGGCCCGGCCCGCAGGGGACAGCTAATAACAACTCTCCCCTTCCTAATACCCACCAAACAACACCCCATTTTACTGACACAAACAAACAAACAAACAAACAAACAAACAAACAAACAAACAAACAAACAAACAAACAAACAAACCATCACCTAGCTAATCGCCAAGTCAAAATGTACGATAATCTGCAAAATAAGACAACTATTTTTTTTTACGCCAGGGGTTTATTAAGTTTTAGGAACAAACCATTATGAACCAGAACCCAATTGTATTATACATAGACGGCGACAACAATCACAACTTTCTGAACTATACTCAAGATTCAGATAAGATTTCTAAAAACATCAATCATTTTGGGGAAGAAAGGATGCTGCTTTTTGATTCTATGGCTATTCCGGATGTGGATATGGTTGAGACTTTTTTATCCAAACTATTCAATAGCGCATTATCGGATGATTTCTTATACAAACTTGAATATCTAAAGTCTCATTCTTCGCGGTCTTTTTATCCTGTTTTATTAAGCAGTGATATCCCTTCTCCTGATTAAAAATTCATATCAATTTCGTAAATCCCCTTTGACGCTTTTACTTGTGTACCTACAAAAAAATCTGGCTCTGGAAAAACCTCAGCCTACAATCCGGCAATTGGTCCCGCATCCGCAAAAACAGGTGTTCCATTAAAAACTACCCCAATCAAAATTAGAACCTGGGATTGTCCCTGCAATGGATGCAGATTTTCTGTACGGGGAAAAGTACTTTGCGGTCCCCCAGTAAAAGATTTGCAAATAATTGACCTCAAATCTCTCTGAAAGCTCAATCTTTCATCTTCACAGCATTTCCTGCTTGATTTCCATTTGCTGCTGCTCAATGAATGCAGTTGACTGGCGACAGTGATTGTGCAAATTTTTAGCCTTCAGTATATGGCTGAAAAGCGCTACCTTATCAAGAGGGTGCATTTTGCACCCTTCGACCCTTTATTTCTCCAAGATCAAGGGCCTGACAATTTTTTTAATGCATTCACTGCACTTGCTGATTTTGGGTTGAGCTCTAAAGACCTCCTGTACATCAGGATTGCATTTTGTTTTTCATCCGACTCGGCTAGTGCCATGGCCAGGCTGTCGTAAACATTCGCGCTGTTTGGGAACAAAACAGTATTCAATCTCAGCACTTCCATACCCTGTGTTTTATAATTGTTAAAGAACATGCTGAGCCCTGCTAAGTTCATCTCCCTTTCATCCAGATAAAAATGGGTAGTATCGGTCTTAATGCTATTGAACCTCGCCCATGCTTCATTTACATTGTGTTTTACCAGTGTCCTTGAAAACTCATTTGCCATTGATTTTTTATCCCTTTGTGGCACGCCTCCGTTGAGTAAATAAAGCAGGCTCATCGCTGAACCATGGGTACTGCGGTGTGTTATATTATTGAGAACAATGACCGTCTGGTCTTTAGTGATGTTCCTGATAAATGCTGTAACCGCACCGGGCATCCCCCCTGTGTGGAACACAACCTTGCCATTTGAGGTATCTTTGAGTATCTGCCAACCCAAGCCATAGTAGCAAGAGTTGTTTTTCCAGCCGGAAGTAGCCAGTTCGCCATTGTTTAACCGGGTTGGGGTAAAAGCCTTATCGAGCGATGAACGTTTGATTATCTGACCGTTATATAATGCCCTGTCAAACTTCAACAGGTCTGCTGTTGTGCTGACGACATTGCTTTGGCCAATCAATCCGTCCAAATGCATCAGTTCTATGTGGTTCTGGCGCAATGAATCCGCCCGCAGCAACTTCCAGGGTGCGAAGTTTAAATAGTCGTACCCTACTACCCGGTTAGGATCCTTAACATTTATCAATACCGTATTGATATAGGTATTCAACATGCCGGCCGGCCTGAATATATGGCTAGTCAGGTAGTCGGAAAATGAAGTCCTGCTTACTCGTTCAACAATCAGGGCCAGCAGGTTATATCCGCTGTTAGAATAGCTCCATTTCTCTCCAGGTGCCGACCGAAAGGCGTTTTTATCCTTATTTATTGCCCCAGGGATATCGGCTATTGTAAACACTTTACTGGTATCCTCGGCATACGGTTTTTCCAGCATCTGCAAATCCGCTAACCCGGAAGTATGTGATAAGAGCTGGCTGATTGAAATCAGTCCGTTATTTAATTCAGGAATATATTTTTTCACAGGATCGCTTAAACTGAGCTTTCCCTGCTCAGTAAGCTGTAAAATAGCTACCGATGTGAAGATTTTGGAAACAGAAGCCAGGTTAAAGGACGACACTGAAGTCACCGGGGTATTGGCTAAAGTATTACCAATTCCGGTAGATTTGCGATAGATAACTTTTCCTTTTTCGGCAATCAGGATATTTCCAGAGAGCTCATATTCGGCATTTTTTAAAACTACCAGACTGTCGATCCGTTGAACGCTGTTTTGTGCCGATAGGACCAGGTTCGATATCAGGAGTAAAATGGTGAGTGCAATATTTTTCATGCGATTTTAAGTTTTCAGATTATTAATAGCCATTCCCCAATTCGTGTTGTTACTCCAGAAATGGTAAAAGAAGGGCTTATCAAATTCATCTATTGATTATAAATTTTAGCTGGGTGCAATCATGTTCCCAAAACCAGGAAATCCAATTCAGGGTCAGCTATCTGGATGCTTCAACCATTCCTCACTCCCTGAGACATCCTGGTTAGACAGCTTGCCTGTTGAAATGGCCTTTCCCATCAGTTTCAGCCCCTCAGCTTTGTTCCCGGTTTTGTACACCAAACGCGCATACACACTCATGGTGTCGTGATTGGGATTGCTGACGGCTATTTTCTTCATCCATTCCTTGCAGATATTCAAGACGTTTATATCGCTACATTTTTCTGCAACTGCCGAGCTGAACCTCAGGGAAGCGTTATCATCGAGCCCTTGCTGTTTTTTGCGTAAGGAAAACATTTTCAGTGCCTCTTCCCATTTGTTTTCAAGCTGTAGCATCCGCTCTTCCATTAGCGGGATATATAATAAAGCTTCCTGCGGGGCGAGATGTTCCCTTGCGAAAACTATACCTTCCTCAAAAGCCTTACGGTTTACTGCTTTCATTGCATCATTCATTTTCTTTCCTACCATCATGCTCAGGATAAATTTAACATCCAGTTCACCATAAAGCGCTTCGTATTTCTGCTTGTGCTTTAAAAAAAAGGCGTTCACCTGTTCAGTACCACCGGAAAAATAACACAGCACACTAAAGGGAACCTCCGAAAGGTAATCCTCAGTAGAATTCCAGTAGGCAGCTAATTTTTCATCCAACCCTTTGGTATTGATGCGGAAAACGTAATCTTCATAGAACTTGGGATAAATTGTCCTCCCGGGTGCCGATACACCATCGATGATCTTGCCGTCTGTGTTGTTCTTGATCGCTTCAGCTAAAAAATCAAGATAATTTCCTGTTATCCCTTTTTTCCCAGGCAGCATTCCATAGGCTTGATGCAGGATCCGCTGTTGCAGGTTGAGCACCAAAGTGGTAGGATACATACCGACATGGTACTTTAGTGCAAGCTTATATACTGTATCCCGCTTTTCTGCATTATAACGTAGGACTACAAAATTTTTGGCTAATTGCCTGCTCATTGTGCTATCCCTGAATACAGCAGCATCCAGCTCTCTGCAGGGGATGCACCAATCAGTATAAAAGTCGATGATAAGCAGCTTGCCTTGCCTGATCGATTCGGCTTTGGCAACCGGATAATCCTGCTCTACAACGGTTAGCTGACGAGCATAACCTGCTAGCGAGTTCAAAAGCACCAGTAAAAGCAGATTAGATTTTAAAAATATTGTTTTCATAAAACTACAAGTTTAGAGGTTAAAACAGAATGAGCATATTAATCTAAGGTTATCTGGAGATCCAAACTTTCCCCTTTCTTACTAAGCTCTTCTGCCTGATGGTTATAAAATTCAGGAAGATATGGTAAGCCAGAACCGTTCTTGCTATATTCGTTAAGGGTCTTTCGTCCCAAATGATGGCAGCATAAGCTGAGCAACAAAAGAAAACCCGCCCGATCAGGCTAAACAGAACTGTATATTTTTTTTTCATAGCATAGATTAGATAACCAAAAGACGCAGGCTCGAAAAATATGTTGCATCGGCAACCTTACCTAAAGATTTTCTGGTTTTTAGGAGCAACTCCTTACGAAGAAGGTATGTTGATCATAAAGAAGTACACTCAGTTCAGGTACGAGGTTACAAAAACTCAGAACAGTTAACTACCCTTACCCTTTTCAATAATAAGCTAAAAATCATGAGATTACGCATTTTCTCTACCTTCCTGCTCACGAGCTACTATTGCCAGAAGCTTTCAAGAATCATTATTTGCAATATAACGGCGGCATTCCTGAAAATAAATGTTTTTACATGCAAGCTATTGATACTTATGCAGAGATCAGTAGGTTTTTTTCTATAAAAATTGATGAATCATTTTAACGATTCAGTTAAGTATTATTAAATATTAAAATAAACAGAATATCCCACTCAATATCCATACCTTACTGAAATACAGACAGAAATCAAAAAGATCAACTTAAAAGCTGTAAGTATTATCAGATGTGGGGGAAAGATTTATGAAAAGGATATCAGCGGTAATTATAGTTTTTTTAGGGGTGGTGAGAGAAGGGTACGCTCAGAGCTTCACGGTTGGCCAGGCCTGTAGATATAAATGTTTTGGTGCCTGTGACAACATATACCAGACATATTTCGGCCAGTTTAATGGCGTAAGGGCATATCTATTCGACGCTAGCCAGGGCGGTTACCATGATCTTTTGTGTTCCCATTATACAGAGTCAACAGTCCTGGGCTCATGCTATGTTGAGCAAACAGGCCTCTATTATAGTGGCTTTGCCCTCAATATCACACAGGTGATCCCATGCCCCCTAGATCCTATGGTTACGATCCTCCTTATAATATTATCGGTATTTGGCTACTATAAAATAAGATGGACGGCAGAGCGGGCCAGCGGTTCTTCATAATTGAGGGAATAAAGCAAACCTTACCTACCTTATTACTTATACTGAAACAATATCGAACCGTCTAACATTGCGCCTCTATGAACAATTCGTATCCGCCTAACGTTCGAATAGGTTGCAGCTTCATCACTTCGAACTTATCGTTAAAGCTTATTTCGAAATCTTCAAATCAGCAATCCACTTCAAATTATCAATAAAAAAGTTCGCTAAGGGTCTCGTCGGGAGCACTAATCGAGAAAAACATCTTAAATCTAACAGCCAAGACATTGTATCAAACTAGCCTATGATTTTGAATTTCTCAATCATTTTCCTACGTTTAAATTAAGAATTTGCATTCAAAAAATAAAGGTGAGTTTTTGGCACCTTAAAGTAAGTAATCAATCACAAAACACTGATTTACATACATATATACCGATAAGTCCGACTCCCTTAGGCTCCACAAAAGAATCCGCGAAATTTAATAATTCCGGGGATTTCTTTTTTTCTATACAATTCTTATTATAGGTTGAGAACGATCTTATCTTATTTTCTGTAGGCAGAAACTTCTGTAGGCAGAAACCACGGTGGGCATTGTAAAAATCTAAGTAACAGGCTCTGCAGTTAAATTTACCGATAGCACCATATACAACAAAGGCTTCATCTTAATTGATAAGCCTTTGTTGTTATCGGTTATTATTGCTTAACGGGAAAAAGTTAAGGTTCCAAAGCCAAGTTGATCATATCCCCCACTATTTGGTCCATAATCGCCACCACCACCCTCTGGCCGTACTTTCTCGGCGAATTGGGTCGTGTATGTAGCGGCCTTGCCTTTTACTTTCACGTAATAATTGTAAACCAGTTCCCATCCCGGACGGATACTACCCCGTCCAGCACTTGAAATAACAGTATGATTCGAATTCTCACAGTTGTTATAAGTTGTAAACGGAACGGTATTGGTTGTATTGATGTTATAGGCTGCTATATATTCGCTAACCCCTAAAAGTGGCGGATTAACATGGCTCCAAGGGTTATAATCGAAAAAGTTTTGTCCCTGGTTATATAACATCTGGCAAAAAGTACCGAAAAGAGGAACCTCCATTGTGGCATGCCCCTGATCTCTTCCGGCTTCCTGCGCCTGGTCCATACCATTGGGATATGTAGCTGTTGTTACTCTTCCGATAAAAGCGGTCCCGGTTCCACTATGCTGGTAATAATCTATTGCATAGTTGATCTTCGCCACATCGTCGCAAAGAATGCCGATGGCCAACACCGTGCATAAGTTAGACATATCCCAGTTCAACCAGTAATGTGTGCCACAGGTATTATTATGTCTGTTCAAAAAATCACTCGAAACGGGATAATAGACGTTAAGCATAAAATTTTTAAAAGCTGTAAAATCTGTTGCAGACCAACCGCTGAAACCACGCATAATTTCCGCAGCATTTGCCCATTGATAACCTTGTAGTCCAGCCGCCAACTGTTTATTGCTGTCTCCGTCAATATACTTGCATTTAACTGCCCAGGCATTCATAATGGCTACAGCATTTGCGCCACATGCTGCATCACCCTTAATTTTCCAGCGTAAGGCATTTTGATAAGCCGCGGCAGCATCCTGACAGGCCAAAATGTAATTTTCTCCTCTTCCGCTTGCTGCTCTTCCACGCACGATTGTATCAACCGGCCGCGGAACATAGGTAGCTGCAGAACGGCCATTGGCTACAAGCTTATTCCAGCCAGCAAGCCAGGGTTGCGCCCCTGCATTTACTTTGGTTGTCATTCGGGTAAAATCAGCCGCAGAATGAAGCATTCCCGGGTGTACAACAGTGGTTACCTGCCCAAGTGCAGCAGCAGCCATTTGTTTTCCAGTCACCAGACTGATGCCCAAATTCGCCTGATCCTCAGCGGCAATTGGCTTGCTGCATCCGCAAAAGATGGTTAAAGCGCAAAGCATGAATTGATTCATTTTTGTTTTCATAGGATATATAAGTATAAATTGGTTAAGCTAATTTGTCATACAACAATATATTTATGTCAGAGTAAACGCTAAAGAAGGTAACTTCACTTTAATTAACTCAATCGGTTGCTCGTCTCTAAAAGTTTCTACGCCATTTAAAGGCAAAAGGTTGCTTAAAGAAATCCTGTGGTATTTCATTTATCCACTGACTGATCGACCGATAATTCCAGGTGGGTGTCGGCACCAGCTAGCGAAGGAATTACCTCTGTAAAATTCCCTTTGATCTTGTTATTTCCCAGTTTGGCATAATTTACGGTCACATTCAATCCAGCTGAGAGCGGTTCCGATGTAGGGGAAAAAGGTCCAGCTAATCAAAACAAATTTATTAGTTGGGGTATGCAGATCATTATAAAAAAAAGACTTTTTTATACTAATCCGAAGTTTCAACAATCTGATAACTAGATGATTGACTCAATCTAAGTTTCGTCGTTATTATAGCTGGAGATTTCCATTGCTCTGATTACGGCGCCGTTAACGGTTTGCCTTAAGCCGAGCGTAATGTTATTTTTCTCTCCCTTCTTAAGGTTTAGCCAACATTCCGGTATATAAAATTCCCTTTGTGGACCAGCCTCCCAATGGCGGCCTATGTTATGACCATTTATATAGATAAATCCATTACCTGAAGCATTGATAAGTAACCTCCAGGTTTTTTTACCAACATTTTCAGGCAGTTTAAATTCTGCACGGTACCAGGTTAAAAGTGCATTTTGTTTTCCTTTGGGTTGCAGGTTATTTCCTTTGCGCGGGATCTGAAAAGTAGTATCCAGTGGTACAGATTTCCAATTCCTGGCATCGAAACCCAAATCAGTAAATTTGTGCGTTACACCAGACAGATTAGTGCTATACTCCCAGTTTAGCTTTTTATTAATCATTGTAGTACCATCAGAAAGGCCTGCAACGCGGATACCACAAAGTTCTTCCATCGGAAAATACCCATGTTCATGTCCTATATTTTCATAAACCAGCCACACTTCATTACGGCCCTCATTCAGTAACCCCGTCAAATCAAATTGGTTATCGTATTCGGTTTCCTTTAAAAAGGTAAATGATTTATCGCGTTGGCGGGTAACCTCTGATACCCACTTTTCAGCAGGAAATATCCGGGGAGCAATTTTGCCATTAACTTCCATACTTATAATATCCCTAGAATAGGTATTAAACAACATTCGCTTATATTTGGTGGCTTCTTGTTTATTAAGCTCGAAGCCCGCACGGTAGCGTACGTATCGCAAATCGTTTATGCCCATCTCAGGCAAAGATTTTCCTTGGCTTAACGGAAGCCATTGGCCTTGTGCATCTTCATCGTATTGTTTCACTGATTTAAAGCGAAAGCTAACCGGAATAGACACTTTTGCTGTTGGTGCCCGATAAGACCACCAGATGCCTTTCTCAGCCCCAGCTGCTGGGGGAATGATCAGTACTTTTGTTTCTAGCGGTCCCAGATCGTAATGGATTAAAAGGTTGGCTATCATAGCCACTGTGGTATCGGCTTTATTTTTACTTTTGATCAGTACCTTATTTTCATCCTGGTCAATATTGTACATAGGCTGTCCGGCATCGTTTTTACCGGCTTTAACCGTTGCAGCACCGCTATGGCTTTGGTCTGTAGCGCTGTTGTGTATAAATATGAAGCGTGTTCCATCAGCAGCTATGCGTTGTGCACCTACAATTTCGGCTGGAGCACTTTCAAAGCTGCATACCCCGCCTTTTGAATTAATCAGTTCATTCCCATGCTTTTTGATAAAATCACCTAGATTTTGTGCGGCGTAATATTTTGGAGATAAAGCTCCGTTTTCACGGATCGCTGCGTTGTAATCATAAGTTGTGGTTTGCCCCCTGGCACCCCAGCCTGCAAAATGCGTTCCTCCAACAAACACATAAGGAAAAACACCTGTAGCACCTCCTGCAATTGACATCATTCCGATGGCATAAAAATGTTTGTCGTTGGAGTAATGGTCTTCGCTCAGTTTCCCACCTACGGTTGCAAACCAACCGCCTTGCAGTTCGGTAACGAATCCAGGGGCATTGGGTTGCTGTTGTTTCAGATCGCCCATACGCCT
The DNA here is from genome assembly GCF_049913135.1 of Pedobacter sp. R-06. Taxonomy (NCBI): domain Bacteria; kingdom Pseudomonadati; phylum Bacteroidota; class Sphingobacteriia; order Sphingobacteriales; family Sphingobacteriaceae; genus Pedobacter; species Pedobacter sp. R-06. The sequence continues at coordinate 3,411,998 of NZ_CP183977.1, forward strand.
TGCACAACTAATGGCATCTTTCAGCCCTACATAATAATTATCGCAATCAAAAACCTGCGATAACAAGGGATCTTTACTTCCGCGGGTTTCCGAGGTCAGGCAGGTAAATACAGGTATCGTTATCCCAGCACCGCGTACACAGTTATACATACGCTGTAGGGCATGCGATTTATTTGTGGTTTTGTGTGCATTGTACTCATTTTCTATTTGAAAAAGAATAATTCCTTTCTTACCTCTTTGCTTTGCGGTAATCTGCTCTTTCTGAATAGCTTTACATACAGCTTTATACCAGTGATCGTGCCAGTCCAGATAGCGGTCGTCAGCACTTCGCAACCAGAAACCCTCCACATCGTCAGGACGATACTTAGCCAGCCAGCGTGGATAGCCTCCTCCTGCGAATTCGGCACAGATAAATGCGCCAGGCCGGATAACAGTGTAGAAACCAAACTCTTCCTGGGCCATATGAAGCCAATCCATAAGATCTTTAAAATTGACCTGAGAATAGTCGTTCAGCCCCTTAGGCATATTCAACTCACTCAGATTCCAGGGGATATACGTTTCAACGGTATTAAAGCCTGCTGCTTTTATTTTGGAAAAACGATCACGCCAAAGCGACTTGGGTGTACGGAAATAGTGGAAAGCAGCACTGTAAACAAAAGTTGGTTTACCATCTATGTATAAGCAGGCTCCATCGTACCTGACTTTATCAGGGAAGGGAAAAAGTTTCTGCCGCTGCAGATTTTGAGATTTTGATGACAGGGTGATTGCCATCATTATAAGGAACTGGAAAATTGTTTTTTTGAACATCCGAAAAAAATAGAGTTTAAAATCTAATCTGGGGAGAAGTAGATATTTTTACAATTGACAACTCAAAATGGAAATAATACTCTATTGGTTTGGACTTATTGATAAAAAGTTATCAACTATCAGGTATATTAGTACCTGAATCTTTACTGTAAACCTGTTGTTCGGAAAGTAAGCCGTGCACACAGTCTCGATTGCATGCGCAATAGCGATTAAACAATTATCGTCAATCTCTCTTGTTTATTCTTTTCTAATTCTGCTGAACGCCATCATCTTCACCTGTTCTATTACAGGGATAGATTTATGCTTCTTCCCAGGTTTTGATAGCGGTATCGTCGTTCAATATTTCGCTATGCATACTTTAAGCTGCATTTTTTGATCCTGGGTTGAGACGGTTGCTCAATTTTAAAAGATAGCCTGGGGCAATACCCCCAGGACTACCAGCTCGTGCACCCGCCGTCAGTATGAGATCAGCCGGCGTTATACCAAATACGGTGCACAAAAGTTTATTTTTTTTTATTAAACCAGACGATTACTTCACGTTAGCTGTTAAAAATTAAGATTACACGTGATTAATATTATTAAGTAATTCGGTACTTATTTTTCCAGCAATGCAAAAACGCACCACAGGTATGGAGATTGCCCGTGGGAGTCGCCAACATTCCGTGGGCGGTCGTAATAATACTGTTTATCATTCTTCTTATTTGTTCCAACGCAAACTTCTGCAACGTCGCCTTTTTCGTTGATGTACGGCACCAATGCCAGCCAGGCTTTTCGGGCCACAGGAGTATATTCCTGTTTATCCAACCAGCCATGTTTTACTCCGCTGATTAGTGCATAGGTAAACATTGCAGATCCTGATGTTTCAGCCCAACAGTCTGGCTCATCAATCAACTGGTTCCACATCCCACTTGGTCTTTGGTAATCTTTCAAGCTTTTCATCATTGTTTCATAGCCTTTAAGTATACGCGGACGGTCTTTATTATCTTCAGGTAACAACCGCAAAAGCTCCGTCATTCCTGCAGCCATCCAGCCATTTCCCCGCCCCCAATAAAACGGCACATCGGGTGCATGGTAGAAAAGACCGTTGGGCCGCTGTAATTCATCCAGATAAAGTACCATTTCTTTAGCTGCGCGATCTATATATTTTTTATCACCTGTAGCTTTGTAAGCCTGGGACTGAACAATAGTGATCATATACATATCATCTATCCACAAACGGGTTTGCCATGAAAAACCTTTATCAGCCCATTCCTTTTGCTGTAAATTTGCTTTTTGTGGAACGGCCCATTGGGTATCTGCATAAGGCATACCTAAGTCAAAATACTTTTTATCTTTGGTAATCTGGTACAATTCCAAAGGCAGGCTGCCGAACATATTCAAATCAACGTGGTTCATAATGGGCAATAGCTGCTTTTCTTCAGCGGTTAACTTCTCAAAACGCTCTTCCAGGCGCGACAAGAGCACTTTATCTTTTGTTAACTTAGCATATTTAAGTGCTCCGGTCCAATTGAAAGTTTCCGGATAGCTGATCCACTTCCCTGCGTGGAGCATGTGTTTTTTATCTAGAAAGCGGTAAGCTAAACGTTTTCCTACTTCTTTTGGGCCAAATCCTTCAGGAAAATCTTTCAGCAAATTGTTCTGTGCAAACAGGAACTGGAATGGAATTAAGAGTATAAATAGGGCAATTAATTTTCTACACATATAATTTTATAATTTGGTTAAAGTCTTTTTGGTTACAGGAAAAATTTTTCAACTTAGGATTTATCCTACTGGCAATTTGCATGGTAGTTTAGCCTGCGATTAATAACCTGGGTTTTGTTCCAATTTTGCACCATTATTTCGCTCGATTTCGGAAGCAGGGATTGGCCAGAGGTTATAGGTTGTTAAAACATCGTTATAATAAGGATTACATTTTTTTACGCGATCGTAAACCAAGCCCAGCCTCATCAAGGTAATCCGTCTTTTTTCTTCGGAGCCGAGTTCGCGCATACGCTCGTCCAAAATATAATCGATATTTACATTAGCCGGCAATACAGCCGATGCATTTGATCTGCTGCGTACTACATTAATATCTGCAGCTGCTTTATCCAGCTGGTTTAAACCCAGGTAAGCTTCGGCTCTTAACAGATATGTTTCTGCCAACCGGAACATATACTGATCAGCATAAGTTCCGCCTGCGCTTGCTTTAAGCAACAGCTGCGATTTATCCTGGAACATGCCATCAGGATGATCGCCTGGTGTGGTTACTTTTGATTGAAAAGCATAGAAATCTCTTCTTGGCACGGTTATACCCGCAGGTGGGTTGATGGTAGATATGGTTTGTCCGAAACGTGGGTGTGCAGGATTGGTTACTTTAAATTCGCGCACAAAATTAAAGGGCGCATTTCTAAGGTCGTTATTAAAATCGCTCTGCCAGATGACGTCCGAAAAATATTTGGTGGGTATTGCCCAACCAATTCCCCTGCCACCCGTATAATCGCTGATTGGGTACAAAAACGGTTGAACACTGCTGCCAGCGAGCCTGAAAGTGAGAAATTGCGGCGCAAAATGCCTTTCCATCTGGTAAGAACCACCAATGCCTGTAGAAACTGCCCCACCGCCCGGCACATCAGTTTCAAACTGGATTACCCATAGGGCTTCCCTGTTGGTTCCGTTTTTCCTGTTCTGGTTGCCCCTTTGAAAAAGATCCCAATACACATTTTTAGTAGCATCTGTTGATTTTACCCCAAACCTGTTGGTCATTAAACCCACATTCGGGTTGCCGATCACGCTTGTTGCTGCATCTACAGCGTTCTGAAACTGCCCTGCTGCCAGGTAAACTTCCGACAAAAGATGATAGGCAGCCAGGTTATTTACTTCTCCATCCTGTACCAGGTTAATGGACGGAAGATTGCTTGCTGCAAATTTCAGGTCGCTAATAGCCTGCTCAAGCACAGCTATTTTAGTGGCCCTTATATAATCTGTTTTAGGATTAACAGCCTCTGTAGTATTCAGGGGGACACCACCGTATAAATAGGCCAGCGTACGGTAAGCCAGGCCCCTGAAAAATTTTGCCCTGGCTTCCATTAATATCTTTTCGGGAGGAGTTAGTGACGAGCCCGGAATACGATCGATAATGGTGTTCGATTCTGCCACTATTTTGTATAATGAAGTCCAGTGAATTAACGGAATTTCTGTACTTAAGGGCGAATATGCAGCAACCATATTGGTATGCCTTGTAGTAGCCGGCTGACCGTCAAAAACCAGGTCGCAGCCAAAAACATAATCGAAAGGACGTTGTTCTCCACTGTTATAAAATTCGCTTCTTACACGGTTATATTGATTATTCAACGCCGCTTCGTAATCCTTTGCGGTGGTATAAGCATTATCTGTGATTAAGAAATCAAGTGGTTTTTCATCCAGAAAATCCCTTTTACAGGAGACAAATGAAATGGCAATAGCCACTATAATGAAGGTAATCTTTTTCATCGGTTTAATTTAAAATGTAACATTTAAGCCCACAGCATATCCTTTAAATACAGGTCTTCCATCATTCGTGAGGCCCTGATTGGTCTCCGGATCCCAGCCTTCCCAATTGGTCCAGGTGGCCAGGTTGCGTCCGCTTACAAACACATTCAGGTTCTGAAGTTTCATCTTTTCGATCAGTTTTCCGCTGAATTTATAAGAGAGTGATACATCCTGCAAACGCACGAAACTGCGGTTCTGGAAAAGTAGCGGATTTAACGTAGCCGATACAAATGACCGCGGATATTTACCATTTGGATTATCCGGTGACCAAAAATCTATCCCGCTCAGGTAATTGTTCCTGATGGCATTATCATCTCTGATGAGTCTTGGCGTATTGCCGGCGAGGTAAGATTTTGAACCGCCCTGAATAGAATTAAAGAAAATGCTCAAAGTAAAGTTCTTATACTGAAAGTTGTTTAACAGGCTCAACCGGTACGCAGGTGCAGACGATCCCAAAATGGCCCGATCACTGGCGTTGATCACCCCATCGCCATTCTGATCAACAATGCGGTAGGTGCCCGGTGAATAGCCTGTAGGTATCTTTTCGCCGATCTGGTAAATCCCGTTTACCTGGTAATCATAAATTACCGCGGTTGACTGCCCAACGAAAAGCCCACTTTGCGGAAGATCATCTTCAACTCCATCGCCATTAAGATCGCCCAAAAGCTTAACTATTTTATTGGTATTATGGGAAAAACTCAATGTAGAATTCCATTGAAATCCACCACTATTGATATTTTTTGAGTTTAAAGAAAGCTCGATGCCTTTGTTGTTCAGCTGTCCGATATTGGTTAGGAAATTATTAAAACCTGTTATTACCGGAATATTGACAGAATAAAGCAGGTCGGTAGTTTTCGTATTGTAATACTCCACTACACCCGATAACCTGTTCTTCAGGATACTAAATTCGAGGCCGAGGTTAGCACCAGTGGTACGTTCCCATCTTAAGTCGGGATTAGGCAGCGAATTAACCTGCTGCCCCAGTTGGGTTGAACCACCATCGCCAAAAACATACGATACCCCTAAACCAACAGCGGCCAATGATGAGTAACGGGAAGTTTGGTTCCCGGCCACACCATAACCTACCCTCAGCTTAAGGTTATCAACCCAGTTTACTTTAAAAAATGATTCTTTTGAAATATCCCAACCTACCGATAGGGATGGAAAAACACCATATTTATTATTTTCGGCAAAGCCAGAAAAGCCATCTCTCCTTATGGTACCGGTAAACAGGTACTTGCTTTCGTAATTGTAGTTTAAACGGAACATCTGATAATTAAGGGTTTCTTTCCATGCATTGGATATCGCAAACCGGTTAGTGCCCTGCTGTAGGTTATCGTAACCAAGGGTCAACCTCGAAAAACCTGTTGAGTAAGCCCTGGTATAGCTGTTATCGCGTTCAATGGCACCGTAAAGTAAAGTTCCGGTAAAGCTGTGCTTACCGATAACTTTATTATAAGTTAAAAGGTTATCAAAGGTATAATCGTAATAAGTGGTATTTTCTTTTGAAGCCTGCCCGGTAAGGTTAGAATCATACATATTTGAAATGTTTTTAAAATCTAGACGATAATTGTTACCAAAACTAATTTTATAGCTCAAGCCCTTAACAGGCAGCTGTACATTACCGTAAACATTGGCAAAGAAATAGTTGTGGCGGTCGTAATCATCAGCCTGATAGTTTAACAGCGGATTGGTTACATTTGTATTAAAAGGATTGATTTTCAGGTTTCCATTATTATCCCAGGGAAGGATTAAGGGCGACATTAAATTGATATCTACGAAATTTGGCTCTACCCCATCCTCATTCACAAAAGTCCCGAACGATTGCAGGCCAATGGTAAGCCAATCTGTTGCTTTGGTTTCGATGTTTGCCCTGATGGTTTTTCTTTTAAAAACATCGTTTTTGATAAATCCTGAATTTCTGGTTAAACTGCCCGATAAAAGGTAATTGATCTTATCAGTTCCGCCCGAAACACTAAGCTGGTTATCCACAATTGCGCCGGTTTTGGTAGCTTCATCATACCAGCTAAAATCATTGGGCAGCAGGTTTCCCTGCGCATCTTTCATCGATGCATCAACTTTGCTTACCAGATCGAATGCCGGATTTGGTTGCGTAAAATCAGGAGCAAGAAAGGCCTGGTCGTAGTATAAATATTTAATATGATCCAAATATTCATCTCTGGCCATCGGTTTTAAATCGATATTTGGTTTTTGGGTAGCATACTGAGAAGAAAAAGAGATTCTGGTTCTACCAATAGCTCCTTTTCTACTGGTAATGAGGATAACTCCATTTGCCGCCTGTGCTCCATACACTGCTGTAGCACTTGCATCTTTTAGCACATCTATCGACGCAATATCATCAGGATTAATTGAAGTTAATGAACCATTGTATTGTACGCCATCTAAAATAATCAGTACGTTTTGGTTCCCACCCAGCGTATTTTGCCCCCTAATGCTAATTCCTGGCGTTGAGCCGGCGCGGTTAACCTGCCCCACATTTAAACCCGGAACCGTTCCCTGTAAAAGGTTGGCCACGTTTGTGGTGGGTGCATTTCTAAAATCATCGAGATTAGCCCTCACTACCGATCCTGTTACATCGGCCTTCTTTTGGGTACCATAACCCACAACCACCACCTCATCAAGGTTGGCTTGTGAAGATTTTAATACCACATTGATGTTTTTAAGATTGCCTACCGTTACTTCCTCTACATCGTAACCGATATAAGAAAACAAAAGAACCGTTTGTTCATTGGGTACATTGATTTTGTACAAACCATTTTCGTCAGTTACAGCAGTCGTGGTGCCATTTTTTACCTTAACTGAAACCCCGGGTATAGGCGATTTTGTTTTTTCGTCTGTTACTTTACCGGTTATGCTAATATCGGCCTGGCTTATGCTTGTAAATCCAGGTTTTTTATTCAGCACCACAGCTGCATCAGCATTATTGCCCGCGTTCGCTGTTGTGGAAATGGCCAATATCACGACCTGCAAAAAAGTTACGGTTACAATTCCTTTGAGTAGAATTCTATATTTCATATTTGGTTAAATTATTGGATGTGCGAAACCTTATCGCAAATCGGCATAATTGGCTAAGTAGAATTTGCAAAGCGGTATGCAGGATTTTATATTTGGTTTCCTGGTATCAAAGTAAAAAAATGCGGTTTACAAATACTGTTCATTCCTTTGTCGTTTTATCTCAAATTAATACGGATGGTTTAGCACATTAAGCACTTATAAACAGCTACAATCCCATCATTCGCCCACAGGCACCGGAATATTCAGCCCCGTTGCCAGGGCAGTTCCAAAATTTGGTGAGCCGTCTGCATTCCAGGTTAACTTTTGCATCCTCGGCGTTCTGGATCCATTTGTGGTATTGGCAACGCTACGGGCATGGTAAATAAACCAGTTTTCGCTATGTATCACGCCATTCGGATCGGTATAACTGCTGGTAAAAAAACCGTTGTGACCTGGTCCATAAACTCCATTGGCATCGCTTTTAACAAATACCTGCTTTTTATTGATCCAATCACCAGGCACCATGGGGTCGCCACCATCTTTTAACTGTATCTGAGCCAAACAATAATTATCGCTGCTGTACCTGCTGGCAGAATAAATAATAAAAACCGGACTGTTGGCATCTTTTCTAAGCATGATCGGCCCTTCGTTAACACCCGCCCCCAATGAACCACTTGGTTCGTATTTTTCCCAATTGTTGGTTGGCGATGATATTTTTACCCTATCGCTACTAATTGTCCACGGATTGGACATCTGCGCAATGTAGATATACTGTTTGTACTTGGTGGCCACATTTTCCCATCCCGACCAAATAAAATAATTTGTTGTGCCTATGGTTAATACTGAACCATCAATAGCCCATTGATCACTCGGATCGCTTATTTTCCCTTTAAAAGTCCATGTACCGGTGGTAGGGTCGGCATTGGCGTTTTCCAGCACAAACATGCGGTGGGTAACGTCGCCTCCATCATTTGCGGCAAAGTAGAGGTACCATTTACCAGAAAGGAAATGTAATTCGGGCGCCCAGATATTGGAAGAATAAGCCGCACCAGCCGGAGGTGTCCACACCACAGTTTCTACTGCTGTAGATAACAACGACATCGATCTGGTTTTTCTCAGCCCGATATTATTACCCCGCGTATACATAAAATAATAATAGCCATCTTTTTGTGCAACATAGGGGTCGGCCCTGCTCGCATTGATCAGTGGATTCTGGAAATTGGTATCATGAAAATTAAACATCCCCTGCGTACCGGTTAGCGTAGTTTTCTGCCTGATTTTAGCGCCAGGGGTATTGCTTTCGGGATCAACGGCCATTTTCATCCCGGTAGCCTTGTTGGTTAAGGTAAATACATTATTGCTGCCTGTATAATCGATAGCCCATTGTTGCGCATCGCTGCCATCGTCTATACCTTGTTGTAAAATAGCGCCAGATGTTGTTGAAGGCGATTTTAAACATTTATTGCTGGTGATATTGATCAGTTTGCAATAAGTGGCATCTGTTTTCACCAGCTTCCATTTCTGTCCATTATTAGGAAACCACGACCATTGCTGTATGGCCGCATTTTCTGCCGTTGAGTTACCGGTAACCTCAACCACAGGCCCATCTGGTAAGGATGACATCCCTCGGATCCGATATATTGCCCCGTCAATTAAGGTGCCTAAAGGCGGTGCAGCAGCAATTACATTTAATGTGGCTAATTTTCCAACGTTGTTTTGGATGTGGTTCCTATCGTTTGATGGTCCTTTCTGACAAGAACCTGCTAAAACCACAAATGCGGCTGCCAAATGAATCAATAATTTATTTCTCATAAAAAATACTAAAACTGCAATGGCATGGTAAGCCGATGGAACAAATTTGCAGCAGGGTTATTAATTTGGTTAATTACAATCAAAGTAAAGGAATGATGCCTGTAAAATTTGTTCATCTTTTTGTCGATATGTCTCAAATCACTCCCAAAAAACCATACAAACAACTGATAATCAGATTACAACAAAACAACTATTTAAAATTGGATCATCAGGTACCAAAACAGTAGGTTACACAACAATCCGATTTACATATATTTGATATTAACTTGAATATGCGGTTGGTATTATTTTTCTTGTTATGGAGTACATGTTTTGCAGTTAGTACCTGCGAAGGGCAATCTTATTATTTTAAGCAATACCAGGCTGATGACGGCCTGGCCCATAACTCGGTAAATACGGTTATGCAAGATCAGAAAGGAATGATCTGGGTGGGAACCAGAGGAGGTTTAAACCGTTTTGACGGTTATACGTTTAAAACTTTTAAAAACGAAAAAAGCAGATTCGGAAATATCGGCAACAACATTATTGTTAGCCTTGCTGAAGATAAAAAGGGCATGTTGTGGGTAGGTACGGGCCGCGGTATTTTAAAATATGACCCCGTTAAAGAGGTGTTTACCCCGCTCGCACCCAGCATGAAAAAATACATCAATTCTATTTTGGTAGATTATCAAAACAACCTTTTCTTTTTAGCAAACAGGGTACTTTTTAAATATATACAGAAAGATAACAGGGTAATAGATCTAAGAATAAGTGCCTCCTGCATAGCCATTGATGAACACAGGAACATTCTGGTTGGGAATGATAATGGGGAACTGTTAACCTACAATCCTCAGACTGGCTCAAAAACCAGTGTAAAAATAATCGGCCAAAATGTACCCGCTAACCTTCGTTCAATCAGTAAAATATTTCCAACAGGGAATAATAATCTACTGGTGGGATGCTTTAAAAAGGGCTTAAAAAGCTACAATACCAAAACAGGCGCGATTAAATCATTGATTCTTAAAAATAACGATAATACCGATATTTATGTACGTGATATTACTGCGGGTGAAAACCAGGAATATTGGATTGCGACCGAATCGGGCATTTACATTTACAATTTAGCCACCAATGTTAACATTAACTTGCGTAAACGGCCAGGCGACCCTTACGCTATTACGGATAATGCCGTTTATACGGTTTGTAAAGATAACCAGGGAGGAATGTGGGCAGGTACTTATTTCGGTGGACTAAGTTATTTCTCGAAAAAAAATGCACGCTTTGAAAAATATTATCCCTTGCTGGGCACCAATTCCATTTCAGGAAATGCCGTAAGAGAGATCTGTCCGGATAATAAAGGCAATTTATGGATTGGTACCGAAGATGCCGGTGTGAACAAATTTAACCCCAAAACCGGAGTTTTTACCAATTATACCGCCAATGGTAAAGCAGGCAACCTATCCTACCCCAATATTCATGGTTTACTTGCCCTGGGTAATCAACTATTAGTGGGCCCGTTTTTACATGGCTTGGAAATAATGGACATCAACAAGGGAAAAGTTATAGACCATTTTAAAACCATTGGCGAAGAAAATGAACAGACGAGCGATTTTGTGCTTTCTATCCACCTTGCCAAAGACAGTACGATTTATGTGGGCACGGGATATAATATGGGGTCGGGCCTGTTTGTTTTTAATCAAAAGAAAAGAACATTTAAACGGATTCAACAGATTCCCGTAAATTCTTATGTTTACGACATCTGGGAAGATAGGTTTGGTAATATCTGGACGGGCAGCGTATCAAGCGGAGCATTTTATTACCACCCTAAAACCGGTAAACATGGTAACATTACTTTTGGCGACAAACTTAGCAAACAGCGCGTTCATGAATTTCCGGTATGTGGCATTATGGAAGATAGCAACCATGCCATGTGGTTTACCACTGAAGGTGGTGGCCTGATCAGGCTTAGTCCGGACAGGAAAGTTTTGAAAAAATTCACAACTGAAAATGGCCTGCCTACCAATATCCTGTTCCGTGTGCTCGAAGACAGCTCAAAACATTTATGGATAAGCTCGCTTAAAGGCCTGATCTGTTTTGATATGCAGACTGAAAAGTTTAAAATCTACACCAAATCAAATGGTTTAATTACCGATCAGTTTAACTTCAGTTCTGCTTATAAAGATCCGAATGGCAGGATGTATTTCGGATCAGTAAGGGGAATGATTTCTTTTAATCCAAAAGATTTTGAGCAAAAAGATACCGCACCACCTACTTTTATCACTGGGTTCCAGATCAATAATAAGGAAGTTCTTCCCAATGTTGAAAATAGCCCGCTAAGCAAATCAATTTCTTATACCGACACCATTGTACTTGCCCACAACCAGAACAATTTCAGCATCGAATTTGCTACACTCAACTACTCCTCGCCCGAAGTGACCAGGTATGAGTATGTAATGAAAGGCCTGGATCAGGCTACAACCTACCTGAGCAACAATAGAAAAGCTTATTTTACAGATTTATCGCCAGGTAGTTACACTTTTCAGGTGAGGGCAAAAAGCAACATAGACAGCTGGACCGGACAGGAGCGCCGCCTTTTTATTAAAATCCTTCCACCATTTTGGAAAAGTATTACGGCATACATTTGTTACCTGTTGATGATCGCAACCGGGCTTTTTCTCGCAATACGCTATTATCACCGTTATATCGAACGCAAAAACCTCAATAAATTACAGTTATTCGAACACGAAAAGGAAAAAGAGATTTATCAGGCCAAGATCGAATTTTTCACCAATATTGCGCATGAGATACAAACACCGCTAACCTTGATTTTAGGCCCTGTTGAGATGATGCTGGAGGAGGCAAAGGAGCAGCCCCTAAAAAACAGTTTGCTCATGGTCGAAAAAAATGCAAACCGACTGGCCAAACTGACCAATCAATTGCTTGATTTCCGCAAGACAGAAATGCACCAGTTCGGCTTAAATTTCGTCAATACCGATATCAATAACCTGTTAAAAGAACAAGTGAATGCTTTTGAGCAGGAGGCTCAAAAAAGCAATATTTCGCTTGATCTTGAACTGCCCAAAACGCACATCATTGCATTTGCCGATAGAGAGGCGTTGATAAAGATTTTTAACAATTTAATCTCAAATGCGATTAAATATGGAACAAGCAAAGTAATTGTTCGGCTCAGTACTTCTGATGAAACAAAGGGCCGTTTTAACGTTACTTTCGCCAATGATGGGAAAGGCATTCCACAGCAATACCGGGCGCAGATTTTCGAACCGTTTTTCAGGTTATATGGCAAAGATAAACCTGGCACTGGCATTGGGCTTTCGCTGGCAAAATCGTTGGCCGAACTGCATAACGGCTCACTCACGTTATTGGAAGGTGATGCTGACAAAGTGGTTTTTGAATTGGTTTTGCCTATACATCAAAAATTTGAATTTAAATTGAGTAGTTGGAAAAAGATAAAATAATATGACCGACAGTATTTTAATCATTGATGATAATGAAGATATTCTTGAGTTTTTAACACAGGTGTTCGGGAACATCTATAAATTGCATTTGGCAATTAACGGAGAAGTTGCGCAGGAAATTCTGGATAATGAAATCGTAGATCTTATTATTTCCGATATTATGATGCCCGGCATTGATGGTTTTGAGCTTTGCAGGCTGATCAAATCAAACGTAGAATATTGCCATATCCCCATTATCTTATTGACCTCTAAAAACACCTATAAGGCACATATTGAAGGTTTGGAAGTAGGGGCAGATCTTTATATCAAAAAACCATTTTCGCCGCAGCTGTTACGTGTGCAGGTGGCCAACCTGCTCCAGAACCGCTTAAAAATTAAAGCCCATTTTGCAAGTGCGCCTTTCGAAGATGTACGTGTAGTGGCAAACTCAAAAATTGAAGAGGCATTTTTAAAAAGACTGGATGAGTATGTACGTAAAAATATTCAGGATCCTTATCTGGATATCGATCAGCTTGCGGAGCACATGCACATGAGCCGCCCTACCCTATACCGTAAAATAAAAGCGATTTCTGCCCTGTCGCCAAAAGAACTGATTGATGTTACCCGCCTTAAAAAAGCCACCAAGCTGATTGCTCAGAACGAATTCAGCTTTTTTGAAATTGCGAAGATGGTGGGTTACAGCTCTCAAAGCTTATTTAATAAAAATTTCTTACGATATTTTAAAGTCACTCCCCAGGAATATATGAATTCGCTGAGTAAAGATACGGGCGGCTAAAATCAGGCACCTGAATGGCTATACAAACATAAAGCTTTATGCGAAAGGTTATAAATGCCTTATATAGTAAAATAAATTAAAGAGTTTTACACGAAAGGTCTGTGGGGACACAGACCTTGGCGACTTAGGTGAGCTTAGGTGGCTAAGGTGATTACAAACAAAAAATGCTTTTTTTAAACACAATTTTTAAGGACGCAGACCTCTATACGCAATCTCAACATATAAGGAATATAAGAACATATAAGGTTATAAATGTCTTATATGGTAAAAACAAACTAAAGAATTTATGCGAAATGCCTGTCGGGACACAGACCTTGTCGACTTAGGTGATATAAGCTTATATGCCCCTTAAATGACTTATATGGTAAATATAACTAGAGGGTTTATGAGAAAGGGCTGTGAAGACACAGACCTTGGCGACTTAGGTGATGTAGGCTTATATGCCCCTTAAATGCCTTATATGGTAAAATACAACTAGAAGGTTTATGAGAAAGGGCTGTGAGGACACAGACCTTGGTGGCTAAGGTGATTAAAAACAAAAAAATGTTTTTTTTAAACACAATTTTTAAGGACGCAGACCTCTATACGCAATCTCAACATATAAGGAATATAAGAACATATAAGGTTATAAATGTCTTATATGGTAAAAACAAACTAAAGAATTTATGCGAAATGCCTGTCGGGACACAGACCTTGTCGACTTAGGTGATATAAGCTTATATGCCCCTTAGATGACTTATATGGTTAAATATAACTAGAGGGTTTATGAGAAAGGTCTGTGAAGACACAGACCTTGGTACTTTGTTGTTTGAAGCGCTAGTATTTGAATACTTTTCCCTCCACCATAACCTGCTGACGAGTGGCGTCAAAGCTGGCTTTTCCTCCGGTGCGTACCGCAGCATTCGCCATGATATTGGCGATGGAATGCTGATAACCTGCCTCAACAGGCGCATTAGGCTCTTTCCTACTTCGGATACACTCCAGCCAGTTGCGCATATGGTTAGAACTTAACACATCTGCACCGGTGTTGGCCGATGCAGCAGCAGCTGATGGCGCAGCAAGTTTAATTTCGGGCAAGAGGTTCGGCTTCATTTTCATCGCAGCCGCAGCTTTTGCCGTTAAACCTCCATGAGGCGATATGGTATTGGTAATGAGATTTAATTCTCCCCCATTCGAATAATAGATTTCTGCCGGTCTTTCATCACCGTTATGCATCCTGGAAGTAAATACCACCTGGAAACCTTTAGTCATATCGTCAAGCGGACCATAGTCAAACACGGCAGTGGTGGTATCCCAATTGCGTCGACCGTCTTTCCACTGATAAATTCCACCATTTGCGGTTACACTTCGCGGGTGAGATAATCCGGTAAACCAATGCACCGTATCAATCTGGTGGCTCATCCATTGTCCGGGCATACCTGAAGAATATGGCCAGAAAAGGCGGTATTCGAGGTATATCCTGGGATCAAAGGCTTCGTATGGCCGGTTCAATAAAAAGCGTTTCCAATCGGTATCCTGCTCTTTCAGTTTAGCTACCAAATCGGGGCGGCGCCAACGGCCAGGTTGGTTTACATTCCAGCTCAACTCTACCATGGTAAGATCGCCAAATTTACCTGCTTTGATAAAATCGGCAGCAGCCTGATAATTTTGCCCACTTCGGCGTTGCGAACCAATCTGCAGAATCTGTTTCGAAGACCTTACCGCTTTCAATGCTGCATTGGCATCATCCATGGTTTCGGCAAAGGGTTTTTCGCAATACACATCTTTTTTGTTTTTAACAGCTTCTATGGCGTGCGATGCATGTGCAAAATCCGGAGTACTGATGATGACCGCATCAAGATCTTTCAATGCATAAAGTTCGTCATTGTTTTTACAGGACGTAATGCCATGACCGATTTTACTTTTAATGTGTTCAGCACCCAAATCACGACGGTAATTCCATAGGTCAGAAAGGGCAACAATATCAAAATTAAGTTCTTTGTTGTGGTTTAAAAAGCAGGGGAACAGCGTATCTTTAAAGCGATCAGAAAAACCAACCACACCAACCCTAACCCGATCATTAGCACCGATAATATTCGCGTAACTTTTGGCCGACATCCCAAAAGTACCTACATAAGTTCCTGCTGCTGCAATTGCTGCCTTTTTTATAAAATCTCTTCTCGATTCTTCCATCACACGCATTATTTAAGTATTTTTATTTTAATGTTTTTGTACGAAACATTGTTGCCGTGATCCTGGATCAGGATATGTCCCTTTTTAGCTTCTCCAAAGTTTTTCCATGTTTTGTATTTGCTTCCAGCCACCAGCTTTCTAAAATCTTCTGATCCGCGCTCATACTCCACTACTTTTACGCCGTTTAACCAATGTTCAACATGATTGTTCGGGTAAACACGGATCTCGCCACTATTCCATTCGCCGATTGCTTTAATTGCCGAAGCAGGTTTGTTTGATGGAATAAGATCATATAAAGAGGCAAGCTTGCGGTTACCGTTTTTGCCCAGCTTCGCATCAGGATGTTTTTCATCATCCAGTACCTGAAACTCAAGGCCGATACCAGACAGATTGGTTTTTTCTTCCTCAGTTACAAAATATTTTATACCACTGTTAGCACCTGCAGTAAGTTTGAAATCAAACTTTAAAATAAAGGCCGAATATTCATCCCGGGTAACAATATCGCCGCCAGAGCCCTGCTCCTGTCCGTTTGATGGCAGTACGGTTAAAATCCCGTTTTTCATTTCCCAGCCTTTAGCCGGAAACTGCTCTTTAAATATGGCACGCCAACCAGTAGCATCCTTGCCGTTCCAAAGCAATTTAAACCCTTCCTTTTTCTCGCTTTTGCTAAGTATATTTTGAGCATAAGTTAGGTTTACGGCAAAAATGCCCAATAATAGCATGTAAATTAACCTGTGGTTTTTCATTGAATTTAGTGTGTAATTGTTATGTATTTTAAAGAATTTAGTTTTCAGGTGGCATCTGGTGCTTAGGCCGGACAGGGAGAATCTGGTTTCGTCAATATCTTTAGGCTGATTGGCCATAGCATTAGCATTTGATGTACTTAACAAGTTTATAATTGGTTCTTATGCCAAAGTAAGCCAATGGACCTTGCAAAATATGTTCAATTTATTGTTGATTTGTCTCATTTTACCTGATCAAAAACCGAAAAGAAAGAAGAATTACCAGATTAAAAACTTGTTTATTAAAAATATAAGCAAGCTGACAAAAACACAATTAACACATTAAAAATCAATAATTTAAAACATAAAATAGCACCAAAAACGGATTAAAAAAGAGTGGATTGCACCACAAAGGTTAGTAATAAAACATTCATTTGTACGCGGTGCTCAAACTTTGGCTTCCCTTTCTCCCTGTATTTAATTGTTTATTTTCGGACAAATAACCAAATAGCAAAAAGACAATTTATACCCTGAAATACATGATCACCTTTCGATTATCTACATTTTTTAAAAAATATGCAAATGGTGTTCAACCAGCAGAAAAAACTAATAAAATAGCTATAAAAAAGTCCTGTAACTTAACAATACAAACTTTAGGTACTCGCCTGGTTTATTTGCTAATGAGCTTTTACCTGGTTTCCTGCGGACTAAAAAAAAAACAAACCGAAAATTACAACGCTGAAAACGCTGCGCACATATTGGTAAACCCAGCCCTCCCAGGCGATAATCCGGATCCTTCTATCATCAGGGTTGGAAAGGTGTATTACGCTACCTCTACTACAAACGAATGGGCTCCTTATTTTACCATCTATAAATCAACCGACCTTAAAACCTGGAAACTGATTAACCATGTTTTTCCGGATGGATTTAAGGATATGAAAAACCAGTGGGGCGAGAATAACTTTTGGGCATCTGAACTGGTTTATGATCAGAAACGGAACCGGATATATGCCTATTACACGGCGCATAACAGGGAAACAAAAGGTAATCCGGGTTTACAATGCGGCACAGCCTGGATTGATGCAGATAAAATTGAAAATGGTAAATTTATTGATAATGGTCCTGTTATTATTGAAGATGAATGTGGTGCCATAGATGCGTTTGAATTACAGCACAATGGCAAAATTTATGCTTTCTGGAAAAATGACGGGAATGGCTGTGGCAAAGAAAGCTGGATCTGGAAACAGGAAATTAACGATAGCCGGACAAAATTACTCGGGCAAAAGAGCAAAGTATTCACCAATAGTCAGCCTTGGGAAACCGGATTGGTTGAAGGTGCCTGTTTTTTTACTTTGGGAGAATATGTTTACAGCCTGTATTCTGTTGGTGGCTGCTGTGATGCAAAATGCAATTACAAAACAGGAATTGCCAGAACGAAAGATCTCAACAGCGGCGTGTGGGAAAAGTACGGTAATAACCCGATAATGGTGAGTAATGATAAGTGGAACTGCCCCGGTCATGGCACAGTGGTAAAAACAGCAGATGACAGATTGTTTATGCTCTACCACGCCTTCAACAAAAGTTATGATGTTTTTGTAGGCAGAGAGGGCATTATAGAAGAGTTAATGGTTGGTGCTGATGGCTGGCCAGTATTGCATAATGCAACCCTCCCCAACCGGCCAAAGGCCGACCTTAATTCTGTCGACAATTTTGAAAATGATCAAAAACTTGATCTGGCCTGGCAATGGCCTTCCAAATCACCAAGACCATTGATGTCTTTTGATAAAGGCTTAAAATTAACAGCATCTGATGAAAACCATGCGCTTGGCACATTTCTGGGTCAGTATATTAAGACCGTAAATTTTAGCATCAGTGCCGAAATAAAGCCCGGTGCGGCAAAAACAGGTATTTGTCTTGGCGGTTCCATTTTCAAAAGCAAATGGCCCGGCGAACTTGGTGGAATAGGCATTACAGCCTCAACAGATGGTTTTGTTGTTTTTGATAATTTTGAAGGCGCATACACCATTCGTAAAACTTCAAAAGAAAATTTAGCTGACACCGTGCAATTAAAAATGCAGATCAGCAATGATGGGAAACAGATAGAATTTTTCCATAAAAAACAAGGAGCAGAATGGCTTAGTTTTTACCGTACAGATTTTTTAGCAGCCAAATATGTGCCCTGGGGAATGGGGTACAGAGCGGGTATTGTGGTAAAAGGAGATCTTTCGCAGACAGGGACTTTTAACAGCTTTAGATTAATGAATAATTAATGATGCCATTGAAAGCTGAATTATTTTCCGCTTGGAAATGCGTATATTTAATTATACCATTAAAACTCAATATTCCATCACTAACAGACTTAAATATAAAGATCGTCATCTCGACCGCAGTGGAGAGATCTTTGAACTATATTATCTGGTTTAAAGATTTCTACATTGCGCTACCGATTAAAATCGGTGAGCTCCTCCGATCGCTATCGAATGACGATTCCATTATATAGTTTAGTTGTTATCCTGAGGGGTAATTATTTCTTAAAATCAATATAAAAAACAGGTCTTTTTGGCAAAATGGTAGGCTGCACGAGATTGTCAACCTCAACTCGATTGAGAACCACGAAGTGCTCATCGAAGATAATCGGAATGTAAGCGCTTTAAGATTCCCGCCTGCACGGGAATGACGGCAGTGCTAATGGATTGCTGTCTATGGTAGCCTGTCAAAGGACTTGCTTAAATATTTCTCTCGCTGGAGCACGCGTGCTAGCTGGGTTTAGTGTGTTTTATAGAAGTCAAGTTTTAAAAACTAGACTTCTATAAATTACTAATTACCATTGAATCTGCTGATCCTGATCGGGTATCAATGTATTCAGGTCGCGCTGCATGGATAATGTACCATCTACTTTATATTTTAACCTTTGCCCGGGCACTGTAGTGTAATCCTCAAACTCGTAGGATAAATAAAGCGTGGTATAAATATGTTTCAGGTATGGAAGTTTTGGATCCCAGGCCTCATCTCTGGTGTAATAAGATTGTGCCGCCCCGACTTTAAATTTATTGTTTGCGGTATTATCACTCCAGATTTCTAACTTTTTCTTCTGGATATCGATATTCTGATCGGTAAACTTAATAAACACCTTATAGTTTTTGCGGTCCAGGTAATCAATATCCCTGATTCCGGCATATAGAAAAATAGTTTTATCATCCACTACAAAAGTTCGGTGGGTATTCAGGGTTAAGGGTTCAGTATCCCCATCGAGAAATATTTTATACAAAGTACCGCCATATTCTCCGGAATAATCATTAAATGGAGTAATCCGCAGCATAGCCCTACGGTAATATTTTTGTGGATTGGCCTGATAGTCATAAGCAGGATCGTTTAAAATCTGTAACGGCAATACCCATTTATCAGATTGATCCAGGTCTCCCAAAGTAAAATCGATTGGAACAGTAACTGTACTTACTCCAGCCGGTACATCTATGGTTTGGGGCATCGTATAATACTTTTGGTCCAATTGTTTAAAATACAGCTCCTGGCGGTGGCCATATTGTTCCTGGTTTAATTTCGCCAGCGTATCCGGATCCAAACCGAGGTGTATGGTGCGGTTTTTAAGATTTGGTGTAGAACCACTGATAATGATAGGAAGATTAAACCTCACCTTTCCGGTGGCATTATAACGTAAATAACTCCAGCTTACGCCCTGGGCAGTTGGATTTGATTTAAATGATGCCGTTTGAACGAATTGTTCTTCCTTCCATTCATCATTACATGAAACAAAGCCTACCGCTGTTGTTATCAATAAAAATAGAATACCTATATATTTCTTCATTTTTTTTCGGATTATGATTGTTATTCAGGATTTGTCCAGCCCGGATTTTGTGTCAGGTATTTGTTGCGTTTCAATTCGTCAAAATGAATTGGCCAAAACCACATTTTGAGCGTAAAAATGGAAGGTAATGATGGCGTTTCAACCACGTTATGGAAAAGATCTGCCTGCGCTTTAGTGGCATAGGCATTGTAGCCATAAACAGGGGCCGACTCTTCCGATTGCGCATCTGTCCATCGGCGCAGATCGAAATAGCGGTGCCCTTCGGCAAATAACTCTACCTGACGTTCTCTTTTCAATTTTATACGAAATCTATTTGGATCAGCATAAACATCTCCCGGATAATCAGCTAACCCGGCACGGATGCGGATAGGCTGGATTCCTCTTTTCATTTCAGAAATGTTCCGTGAAATTACCTGTGTTTTGCTTCCGTCCCACGATGGGATATTGTAAGATCCGTTCAGTTCATTTAAGGCTTCTGCATAAATCAGCAATACTTCCGCATAACGGATAGCAGGGTCGACTTTTTGTTTCATACGGCTTTGATCGTAAGCGGTAACAGCCACATTACTGATATCGTCCGGATGCACATACTTTTTAATACCCACTCCCGTACGTGGCCAGTAGGTCGTGTTTTTATAACCATTAGGATCGCCCCGATAGTAAAATATCTGTACATTACTTTTTTCATCTCTTACGCTTTCTGCATTGAGGAGATTCCAGGTAGAACCGTTATACGATACCGATGCATAAAAACGTGGCTCGCGCTGAACGAACTGTTTATTTACCCCAACGCCCAAAGGGCCTAATTCGGGATATTTGGTCAGTTCTGTCTGCGTTACAAAACCCGTAGCGCGGGGTTGGCTATTATAGCGGCCCTCATAACCCTGTCTCCCGGCGTACATGCTGTTCATTCCTGGTATATCGCTACCATCATTCATAGCATAGGCATCAACCTGCTTTTGGGTCATGCCATGCGAATTGTATCCCTTGCCCTCAAGGCGCGGCAACTGATGCAGCACCAAAACGTTTATGCCTTCGCCCCCCTGGTTTTGGCCATGAGTAAAAATCAGTTCAGGATTTTGATAGGCAGGAACTGTTCCGTTAAACAAAGCGCGGTACGACTCGTAAGGATCGATATCACTCCAGCCAGAAGGCCAGGCACTATTAGAAAAATTACCATCAAACGGAGGAGTAACAGTTGCCGGATAAGCAGCATCGCCAGTTGTTTTTTTATAAGCTACGTACAAACGGTATTGGCCCATATCCATTACATCCTTGGCAGCGGCGGCAGCCCTGGCCCATTTAGATTCATCGTAGGTTCGTGAAAGTAAGGGCTTCCCATCTTTGGTAACCAGTGCCGCTGCTACATCAGCAGGTGCTTTTCCGTTAG
Source organism: Pedobacter sp. R-06 (assembly GCF_049913135.1). Classification (NCBI taxonomy): domain Bacteria; kingdom Pseudomonadati; phylum Bacteroidota; class Sphingobacteriia; order Sphingobacteriales; family Sphingobacteriaceae; genus Pedobacter; species Pedobacter sp. R-06. The sequence goes on from NZ_CP183977.1 coordinate 3,433,476, forward strand.
CCAGCGGACTTGCGGCATACAAAAGTATCCGGGCACGGAGCGCTAAAGCCGCACCACGGGTTGGCCTTGCAATCTGTTGTATCCCCTGTTGAAGTGAAAGTCCTTTGGCGGCTTCTACCAGTTCGTTCGAGAGGTAAACGGCACATTCTTCGTAGGTATTCCGTGGCTGCGCAATTTCATCATACTCTTTGGTGTAATCAATCCCCTCATTGGGCACAATTGGCACCGGACCATAAGTACGTAAAAGCACCCAATAAAAGTAGGCCCTTAAAAACCGGGCCTGCCCCTTGAGGTTAGCAATTTCTTTTGCTGTAAACTGCTTATTGATATCGATATTAGTAATAAATATAGAAGCCTGGCGGATACCTTTATAGGCCACATTCCAAATTTCCTTGCTTTCGCCATTTAATCCATTTTCTGTGTATTGCCCGTTTTTCCATCTTTTGTACCCGTCGCTTTCATCACCGTAATACATATCATCAGCAAAATTAAAGGGCATGTACTTCTTGCTGCTTACATCCTGCATAAAATTACTGCCCAGAAAAGAGTAAGCCTGTGCCAACCATCTGTTTGCATAATCGGTATTGGTAAAAACCTCTTCCGTAGTTAACCGCTCATCGAAGAGGTAATCTGAGTCGAGATATTTTTTACATCCGCCAGCAATTAAAACAATGCCAGCGAAAGCTAAGACCATAAGTATTTTTTTCATATTCTTCTTCTTATAAATTAACTGATACCCCTAAAGACATTGTTCTGCTTAGCGGATAAACTTTCCCTGTTGAACTTCCCAACTCCGGATCCCACAGTTTAAATTTGGTGAAGGTGAGCAGATTAGTACCGATAAAAAAGAAACGTACATTATTGAGGTGTGCCTTGTTCACCAGGGTTTTAGGCAGCGAATAGCCAATATCCAATGTTTTTAAACGCAGATAAGAACCATCTCTTAGCCAAAAGGTAGATGCACGGTAGTTATTGGCATTTGGCCCATAGGTTAACCGGGGATAATCTGCATTGGGATCTTCATTTGTGCCTAATTTCCAGCGGTTGCTATTGGCTATATCGTCAAGGATATTTCCCCAATTCTGACCTAAGCTGAACATGTAAACCGACGATCCGTTAATAAAATAAGTAGACTTTCCTACGCCCTGAAAATGCACGTTGATATCAAGGCCTTTCCAACTTGCTGAAAGCCCAAACCCATAAGTAAGGTTCGGTCTGGTTGTAGCGCCGATAGCCACAACATCATTATCATCGATCATACCATCCCCATTAATATCCTTGTACTTGATATCGCCCGGCATTACCTCACCATAGGATTGTTTCGGGCTATTACGGATATCATCATAATCTTTAAACAGGCCTAAATCGATCAGCCCCCGGGCCTGATCTACCCTGTGGCCTTCCTGTAGCTTGTAAGTGTAAATTGTATTTTCTTCATCTCTTTCTAAGATTTCATTTTTGCTATAGGTAACATTGCCACGTAAAGTGAGATCTACATTTCTTACTTTTTGTTTATAGGTAAAACTGCCATCAAATCCTGCAGCTTTTACCTCGCCCACATTCGCAGACGGATTATTTTCCAGGCCTACGTATCCGGGAAGAAAATTCCGGCTCATGTAAATTCCTTCACGGCGTTCGCGGAAATAATCAACCGATCCGCTAAACTTGTCGTGAAAAAGTGAATAATCGATTCCCAGATCCTGCTTGGTGGCAATTTCCCAGGTAACATTAGGAGAAGCTACTGAAGAATAACGGATTCCCGTCCACGGATTTGAAGAATCAAAATCACCGAAATTGTATCCGCCTGCAGCCATCTGCTCTAAAGTATAGAGATAAGGAAACCTGATATCGCCTAAGTTGTCGTTCCCCGTTTTTCCATATGAATAACGCACTTTAAACATATCTACCCATCCTAATTTTTTCACGATCGGTTCCTCTCCGATATTCCATGCGCCGGAAATGGCAGGAAAAAATCCGAAGCGGTAATCTTTGTGAAAATTTTCAGAACCCGTGTAACCGAAATTGAAATCTACATAATAGCGCGATTTCCAGTTGTAGTTGACCCTCCCGGCGAATCCCTGATTCCGTCGTGCAATTCCGTTTTTTAAATCCGAACCGATATTCTGGGTAAATACCTTCGATGCCTGACTATACTTAACCATGGCCCCGAAATTATGGTCGCCAATGTTATTTTTATAATGTGTTTCCCATTCAAAAAACTCACGTTTATCGCCGTCCGAACCAGCAGTCTGTGTCATTTTCTGTTCCTCTTTTATGCGTTTAAATACCAAATTGCCTTCGGTATCGCGGTAACGGTTGGCGCTCCACAGTTCAGGAAACTTGTAACGTTTGATATAGTTATTGTTATAAGTATCATAACCAAAGCGACCAACAAAGCGGAGTCCTTTGGTAATAAAATCCAGACCCTGGTTCAGATTTAATGTAGTTTGGATGTTATTGCTCCAACTTTCGTTGTAACCGGTCATGGTACCCTGTACCCAAGGATTAAAGCGGTCCATATCATTATCCGGGTTGGTATCTCCATCATCACTTGCGGGGATCTTCCCGTCTGAATATACCAGTGGAGAGGTAATTGCATTGTAGCCCATCAGCGCAGTCCATATGGCATCACTGCCCACTCCAGGATCATTTTGTTTCCGTAACGAACCCGAAACACCCACTGTAAGCAAGGTAGATTTGGTAATATCCATATCAACACTTAAACGATAGGTATACTTATTAAAACTGGCGTTGGTATTGTAGTCTTTCAATGCATCATCTACCTTATACATTCCCTGCTGGTTCTGGTAGCTTCCCGATAAATAGTAACGTGCAGTTTTTCCACCTCCGCTTAAATTGATCATACTGCGCTGGCTTTTTGCTGCATCACGCAATACCACATCCATCCAGTTTACATTCGGGAACAGGTCGGGATCTAAACCCAGGCGCAGTATTTCGAGTTCTGGCTTCGAAAAGAGCGGCTCCTGATTTCTAACAATCTTTGCCTCATTGGCCATCGACGCATACTCATAGCCATCCACAAATTCAGGTAGCTTGGTCAGTGTATTATAAAAGCCTTCTACTTTTGCATTAATATTTACCTTGCCTTCCTTGCCTCGTTTGGTTTTGATTAAAATTACACCATTTGCACCTCTGCTTCCATAAATAGCCGTTGCTGAAGCATCTTTTAATACAGAAAAGGATTCCACATCTTCCACATTGATTTCGTTCATGTCACGTTCAAAGCCATCAATCAATACCAGCGCTGCATTGCTGGCGCCGAAAGTAGAAATACTGCGCACCCAAAATTCTGAAATGCTGCCTGGGCGCCCTGAAGTTTGCATGGCCTGGATGCCTGGTACCACACCTGCCAGCGCATCTGCCATCGATGTGGAGGGATTAGATTTTAGCCGGTCTACATTTACAGTTGTAATGGCCCCCGTGATAGATATTTTTTTCTCTGCACCTGTACCGGTAATTACCACCTCGTTCAGTACACTGGCATCTGATTCTTTCAGGATAACATTTACAACACGCTGCTCCTTTACCAATACCTCCTGTTTTTCGTAACCCACATAAGTAAACACCAATGTTTGGTAGGGAGGCATTTTGATACTGAATTTTCCATCACTGTCGGTAATTGCCCCCAGTCCGGGCAGGTTGGCAACAGATATGCTTACCCCCGGGATGGGCTGTTTGCCAATATCGGTTACTGTTCCCTTTACTGTTACCTCCTGAGCGAAAACATTAAAGGAGACACCAATCAGCACGATGCACGTTAGTAAAATTAATCTCATAATTATATATTTGGTTGTCATCAATTATTCTTCTTTAGCTATTTTGCGGATAAGCCAATTGCCCGTATCACCGATATAAAAACATTTTTTCACATCATCATAGGCAATGGCCTGCGGGTTATTGAAACGGGCTTCGGTACGTAAATCGCCATCGGCATAACCGCTTGTGCCATTGTTCCCACGTCCGGCGAATGTGCTTACCCTTCCTTGTGGTGTTAAAATGCGGACCGCGTGGTTGGCCTTATCGCAGAAATAGAAATCGTACTGGTCGCCTCCTGCCGTTTCATATTCGGGATTTTTAACAAATACGCCTTGTACAGGGTTATTCAAACGCGCGTTAGTGCCAATTCCGTCGGCATAACCTGCTGTACCCGCTGCACCACAAATGGTATAGGGTGTTTTGAAGGTTTTCTTATCCCGGTCGTAATCGGTACGCATAATAAAATGTTTATCATATTCGACCAGGTAGGCATAGTCACCGGAGGGGTGCATCACCATGTAAACGGCTACCGCGCTATAGGGATTGGAGAACACCAATTTATCTTCTTTGGTATTGAAGTCATACCTGCGGATATCGCCCGCTCTGAACCTTGAGTAATATAACTCTCCATTCTGCGGATGAACTATTGTACCGTTTACACCCCGGGCATAAACCTCGATCGCCTTTTTCTGAACAAAATTAGATTCACGGGTGAACAGATAATTTCCATTTTTGGTATCGCTGGAATGGTTGTGAGAAACAATCATGTCCTGATTTCCGTCCATTCTCCAGTTTAATATCGATACCCTATCGAGATCCGTTCTGAAATAACTCACATATTGCTTCTCGAAATCAATCAGACGGCAGCTGTTTACATCGGCCGAGAAATAGAGATGGTTATAGTTTTTGGGATCGAAGGTGAGCCATAATATCCCCTTAAATCCACCACAATCGTTAAAGGGGCCTTCCTTTTCCTCAAAATTACTTGGCACCTGATAGTATTTCCCTAAAAAGGTAGAAACGAGCAGTTTTCTGGTATACGAAAGTGGTTCTTTTGAGGCACCATAAGCCAATTCCTCATTGTTGCCACCAAGAACACTAACTTTTATATCGCCAGCATAGGCCTTTTCGGGAATGATACAATAAATGGCATTATTTTTCACACCAACAACTTTGGCTGACTTTCCTCCGATCATCACTTTTATTTTGGAAAGATCGTTCCCGAAATTTTCACCATATATCACCAGGTTGTTTCCTACACTTCCGGCTTTAGGGTAAAAATCGTTGACGGTTACGGGCTTAGATGGATCAAAGCCAACTTCTTGCGGCAACTCATCATGTTTACAATGTGTTAAGGAAAGCGCAATCAACCCGAGCAGCATCCAACGGATTTGCCAACGCCTGGTTTTAACCTTGTTTTTAATTTTCATATACATATTGCTTTATCCGGATTTAGCCGGGTTACACTGGATTTTATTATTTCTTTCCACGCTGAACGCTAACCAATAATGGTTATGGTATTGCTATATATTTTCGAATAGCTTAATCTTAATACTGCTTAAATTGGCACCATGAAACAATATTCCTCCGGAATGGGCATAGTAATGTTCTTCGGCGTTACAATTGTAATTCCGACCGCGGATCTGCAAGGACCCGTTACCTTTTGCAGAAAACATTATTGATCAGGTTGCAGACCCACAACATTGTGTAGGATCTTCGTACCCCTTCTGGTTAAGTTAATGGTATTTAGATCAGCTAAATCAGTAAATCGTTTTATTATTAACAGCAATAATTTTGATCCATTAATAATATCTGATCAGCAACATATTGCAAGCTAAATGTTCTACTGCTTGCAACACCATTACTACTAAAATTGGCCTATTTTAGCATTTGTCTGCAGGATCAACACGGATTTGTTTTATTCTGGTACGAGAAATATACCTGGAACTGATAAGTATTTATGGAGCATAGCATCATTTTAGTTGTAATTTTCCTGATTTATTGTCTTTTAGATAAACTAATGATTATCAATCATCTGAAACAAATAATTTGTATCTCATAAAAAATATTAAAACTGCAAAGCATAGTATTGCTGGTGGAAGAAATTTGCAGTAAGGTTTGTTATTTGGTTAATTGAAATCAAAGTAAAGGAATAGCGTTATTATTATCTGTTCAACTTTTTGTCGATTTGTCTCAAATTGTCAAATTGTTATACGCGCTGATTGAAGGTAACTAACTGTAAATTAGCTCCTATTCCCAATTAACGGATAAGCTCCCGAAAACCATTTTAAGCGTTAACTTAGATCTAAAAAAGCGGTTAAGATAATCAAAACGACCACTTGCTCCATAATAAGGCATCAGTTTGAAGCTGAATGCAGCGTTGGTTTGAAGAGGGAACGAGACAAACGCTTATTACGGCAAGAATATGCAATAGGTAAAGGCTTCATCAAAATAACAAGCATTTAATGTTGGTATAGCAAAGCATTATACCAACGTTTCGATGTTTCCTTATTTCTTTTGGATAATCTTAAAGCCACTAAAAGATGTATAACCAGAAGCATCACCATAGGTAGCATGGTAAACACCAACCTGTATGCCGGCGCTGCCCAGATCATCTCTTTTTAACGGACTGCCAGGAAGATCTACCCAAGTCTTACCATCGCTGCTGCCACGCATAAAAAATGTATTTCCTGCCCGCTGTATCTGCAGATGCCTGTAAAAAGCCCATCCAGAAAGGTTGTTCGTCTGCCTTCTGCCACCATTCCCAAGGTCGGTAACAATATTTCCAACGCCCCAGCCCGGCATGATGCCGTTTTGTAAAAGCATTCTTCCATTTGTTAAAGCCTTAACCATTATACCTGACTCATTTGCACCATAAGCTTTCTTCTCCTTGAGCCCCAGCATATCTGAAAGCATAACCTCGGCGATAAAATCACCCTCCACATTGTTATAGGCAAAAGGCCCAGTTGCCTCCGATCCATCCCAAAATGTATTGTGCGAAACCATCTTTAGGATGCCCGATTGCTGTGTAACCGTATCTGCATTTCCCAATAAACCATCCCAGGAAGTTCCTGTTAAACCATCCTTTGCTGCCGGAACTGACCGGGCCGATCCATGCTGTTTTCTGATCACAAATTGTGAAGAATCTGTTTTAACAGCAAAGGGAAGAGAAGTTTGGGTAACATTTCCAAAATTATCCCTGATTTTCACTGTATAACTATAACTGCTTTGTGGAAGGACCGAAAAATCCATATAATCTGATGACCGCAACCATTTCGCATCCCCTTTATGTTTATCATTTTCAAAAAGATATTCCAGATCACTGCCCGGCAGTTTAGGTTTATCTGCAACCATGTAGACCATATTTGGCGTAACCGCTGATGGTGTTGATACAAATGATGCTTTTAAGTTACCTGTGCCCAAGGTTTGTTCCCAAAAATTAAATTCTTTTAAGCAACCACCATGATCAAGACCATAATTGTACATAGAAATTGATGATATTGCTGTTGTGGCACCGGGAGCCCCGCCAGAAGATTCAATCAAAATACGCTGGTCGCTTTGAATATTAGGGATCAGTGCATAACCGGCCGGTTTACCGTTGATAAATACCTGGAATTTGCCCTGATAAAAAGAACAGATTAGCTGTTGCCATTTTCCATTACCCATTATCCTTACGGCTTTATTTCCTTTACCAAAAAACAGATCTGTTTTTGAACCAATAGCAGGCAAAAGAGAAAAAACAGCACTAAATGGTTTTGAAAAATCGACCTCTTTTGTAATCCTATCTCCTATGATAACTTTACTGCCATTTGCCAATACAGCAGCTATTTTCCCATTAACATCAGCAACTTCTACATTTCCCTTGCAGGCCAGTTCTCCCAAAGCTGCTCCATTATTGGGCCAGTTTGCTAAATCCCCATACTCAAGGTTTTTTGCATCTGCGTACAGAACCGTATGGTTAGTTATGCCTTTTGTATAGGCTGCTTTAATCTCTGTATCGGTTAATGGAACATCATAAATTTTCAAAGCGGCCAGCGCACCAGAAAATCCTGAAGTTTCGTCATCATTTCCGCCAACAAGAAACCTGGTAAGCTTATTCACAAAAAGCATCCTTCTTTCTGCCCTATCCAATTTCCCATCAACATATATCCGCTCCATTGTCCCATCAAAAACCATGGTAATCAGATGCCACTCATTTGCTTTCGGTAAATTCCTGTATCCTAAATCTGCCCAGCCCAGATGGGTGGCAGCGCCTGCACTTTTACTATTCCCATAACCTACTGCAGCATTACTTAAATTAACACCACCCCTACCTGTCCACGAAACGATGGTTTCTTCTTTACCGATCTCTGGGTTCAGCACCCACATACTCACGCTATAGCTGCTGTTCCCCAGCATAGATGAAGGCGCACGAACGGATGATAATAGGCGCTCGGTGCCAGAAAAAACCAAAGCTTTCTTTCCACCTATCATTGAAGTAACCGGCTTATTTGTTCCGTTAGCAGAAAATACACCAGCTAACTGTCCGTTATTTTGAACATGCCCTGCTATTGATCCTACGCGAAGGTTATCAAAGTTCAGATCCACCAACAGTCCCTTCGGTTCAAAACGTTGCAAAGATTCCCATTTTTTGATGCTGGTATTCATCACTGGATTATATTCGGCATTGTCGAAAACCTTAATGTTCCATATCGCCTTATTTAACCCAGGGTATTCTGTCCGTAAAATTGTTGTACGCAGATATCTGGCCCTAACGTTTCCAAAATCGATCATTGGACTTCCATGTTGGGTGTTTTTACTTTTATCAGCATACAGTTTCCATGTTTTGCCATCGATCGAATATTCGATTTTGTATTGATAGTACCAGGTAGCATATTCAAATTGAGTGTGTACACTTTTAACATTATAAGCCCTGCCTAAATCGATCTGGAGCCATGAGGGGCCAATATTATTTTTGGCTTTCCATAAAGTTCCGTTATTATCATCGAATGCAAATTCGGGTTTAAAATCCTGATCATAAGATGAAGAGGCCACAGCGGCTTTGCCCAGCGCCAGATTTGGATGCGGATTCGCATTTTTTGCCAAATAGCCAATTCCGGAATGTGTAGGTATCAACTTCAGTATGTTTCCTTTTTCATCGAAAATCATTTTATCTGCCGCTACCTGCCTGTGATAGCCACCGTCATTGTGTGGGTTATTATGCCGGTGATAAACCAGGTAGAAATCGTCTCCCTGCTGCAGAACAGACTGATGTCCTGGCCCATGCACCGTCCCGTCGCCATTTGTGGCAAGGATAGGATTATCCTGGGCATACTTAAAAGGTCCCATCGGATTGTTTGCAGTTGCATATTGTACCCTGTAAGTTCCATCTTCACAATAGCCGGATGAATAGGTAAGATAGTAGATTCCCTTTCTTTTAAATACAAATGGCGCTTCGAAAAAGTCTTTCGCATCGGTATTCGGAATCTGAGCAAGTTTTGAAAACGACTTCATGTCGTCATTCAATAAACCAACACCACAACCATGGCCCGGATAAATGCCCCATGTGCCCCAGTACATATAATACTTACCGTCGTCATCTTTGAAAGTCTGCCCATCAAGTGTAATCACCTTGGGTACCATAAAATTTGAAACTATTGGTTTTCCGGGTGCTAAAAGCGATGTCCATGGGCCAACCGGCGTTGTAGAAGATGCACCGAATATTTCAACGGGCTGACAGTAGTATAGATAATATTTTCCATCAGGGCCCAGGGTTGCATCTGGCGCCCAGTAATGATGGGTTGTTGGCCAGTTCATATCCTGCAAAGCCCAGTTCACAAAATCTTTTGAAGTCCATACCTGCGATGGTCCAAATCCGCCTCCATTGCCGTCGGTTGTTGCATAAATATAATAAGTATCTCCAAATTTTTTAACCGTTGGATCTGCAAAATAACCTGGTATAACAGGATTGCCCTGTCCCTTGGCCAAATGTTGAGATTGCGCCATTATAGCTTGAAAAGAACAGCATAGGAGAAAAAAAATGAGGAGGTTTAGAGAAATGTTTTTCATATTAATATCCCGGCCTATAAAAACCAGACTTGATGGATCAGGATGTAAATATAAATGAAGCCTAGCCCAGATTTCCGTTGTATATTGATGCATAACATTAGTATTTTAACCAACCAGTACAAACTATGCTTTTAATGTAGCGGATTGGAAAACTAGCACCTGATTTCGATTATTAAATCTCATTTTGTGACGTTTTAATCAAGTTTTCCGTTAAGGCGGTCGTCACCCTGAATTTATTTTACTGCGTAGCTTTCCGCTTCGCTACAGGTCAGGGTCTTTCACGCTAAAAAGATGCTAATCACGATGATTCGGGAATTATAACAACAAGCTTAAAAACAAGCCTGAATATGTCGTTATTTAAAATTTAGTAAATTGAGGTTAAAATCAATCCCAATCAGGGCAATACACAATTTATTCGTTTTACGGCGGGTACTTGTTAATATCTAGTAGCTATCAGATAAAAAAGAAGCATAAAAACACAGGGCTTCTTCATAGTTTTATCGATGAATTTTAAGGGTTATTTTATTCGAGATTCTTAAAATTCATTTACGTTTACCAAAAGATCCGGGCATAAATATCTTGATATAAACAGATCTAAGAGGGCTTATTGATAAAATGATTTAAACATGAAAATATATAAAGTATTCTTGCGTACCATCCTGTTTCCTGCTGTTTTAGCCATGGCTATCACTACTGCCAATGCGCAAAATGGAGACCAGATATTAGATGGGATCGGTGAAACAGGAATGAGTGCGCGTTATATCTTTAATGGTGATACCAAAGACTGGTCCCGAAATAATTTTCATGCCAAATTTCAGGGCGACGGGGTCAAATTTATCAATGACAGTCGATTTGGAAAGGTTTTATCGCTCTCCGGTGATAACAATTCGTTTGTTACCATTCCAGGAGAAGCATTAACGGATATAGAATCGCTCAGCATATCAGGATGGATATACCTCCGTTCTAAGCAGCCCGGCCAACATTTTTTTGATTTCGGGAAGGACGTAACTAATCATTTTTTTGCGGCTCCTGTTGGAACAAATGCTCAGGAAGGTTTCCAGGCATTGATCACGGCAAAGGAAAACAATAAAAACCCAGTGGTTTCGCCAGCGCTAGAACTGAATAAATGGGTTTATGTTACTATTGTGATAGATATTCCATCAAAATCTATGGTGACCTATGTGAACGGCAAACCTGTGGCCGAAGCTAAGCGGATCTCATTAGAGTTAACAACGGTATTCGATCAGCAATCAGTGGCAAAAAACCTGTTGTATATCGGAAAATCGCTAATACCAGGCGATCCCTATCTGAATGCCATGATACATGATTTCCGTATTTATCGGGTTCCGTTAAGTGCCGGGCAGATTGCCGGCATTTATCGCAATGCCCAGGGAGGTACTCAGGAAAGCGTGGTAAATGTAGGTAAGCGTGAAGATGATCTTCCAAAATTTTCTTCAGGCACGCCACAACTTTACAATACTTATTTAACCCATGTATCGGATATTCAGGTGGAAACAGAAACAGGAAATTTACCCCGGTTACCCAGTTATATACCCGGCACCTACAAGAACAACATGAAAGGCCCAAAAGTACGTGTTCTGTGGCCTTCTCCAACCGATAACAGCACAGTTTTGAAACCCGGAAGTTACACCGTTACCGGGCGTGTAGCGGGAACGGCTTTTCAACCGAAGGCATTTGTAACCGTAAAAGCACTTAAAAAAACAGCTGCACCGACCTTAAAGCTAGAGCCCTTTACTTTAAACAGGGTTTCTTTACAGACGGACGTTCATGGCCATGCAACTAAATTTATCGAAAACCGTGATAAATTTATCAAAACATTAGCTAAAACCGATCCTAACTCTTTCCTCTATATGTTCCGCGAAGCATTTGGCCTGAAACAACCTGAAGGAGCTAAACCTTTAGGTGTGTGGGACAGTGAAGACACCAAATTAAGGGGGCATGCCACAGGCCACTACCTTTCGGCAATTGCCCAGGCCTATGCGAGCACCGGATATGATGAGGCACTGCAGCGCAATTTTTCAAAAAAAATGGAGTATATGATCAATACACTCTATGAACTATCACAATTATCGGGGAAACCTAAAAATTCAGATTCCACCGCTGTATCTGATCCGAGCGCTGTGCCACATGGCCCCGGCAAATCAGATTATGATTCTGATCTTAGTGCATCGGGCATCCGCACCGATTATTGGAACTGGGGAAAAGGATTCATCAGCGCCTACCCTCCTGATCAGTTTATCATGTTAGAAAACGGAGCGAAGTATGGAGGACAAAAAAACCAGGTTTGGGCTCCATATTATACATTACATAAAATTTTAGCTGGCTTAATAGACGTATATGAGGTAAGTGGTAATAAAAAATCACTTAAAATAGCGACAGACATGAGTGACTGGGTATATACCCGCTTAAGCCAGCTGCCCCAGGAAACGCTTATCAGGATGTGGAATACCTACATTGCTGGCGAATATGGCGGCATGAATGATGTAATGGCGCGTTTATACCGGATTACAAATGATCCGAAATACCTCAAAACAGCACAGTTGTTTGATAATATAAAGGTTTTCTTTGGTGATACCGCACATTCACATGGACTGGCCAAAAATGTAGATATTTTCCGTGGTCTGCATGCCAATCAGCACATACCCCAAATTGTTGGAAGTATCGAAATGTTCCGGGCATCCCATAAACCTGAATATTATAGTATAGCGGATAACTTCTGGCACAAAATGGTAGACGATTACATGTATAGTATCGGAGGAGTTGCAGGTGCCCGTAACCCTGCCAATGCAGAATGTTTTATTGCGCAGCCCGCTACCTTGTACGAAAACGGCTTCTCAGAAGGAGGGCAGAATGAAACCTGTGCTACTTACAATATGCTAAAATTGACCGGAGACCTGTTTCTCTTCGATCAGCGGGCAGAGCTGATGGATTATTATGAACGTGGATTGTATAATCATATCCTGGCATCTGTTGCCGAGAACAGCCCTGCCAATACCTATCATGTACCACTCAGACCAGGTTCTGTTAAACAATTTGGCAATGCGGATATGACAGGCTTTACCTGCTGTAACGGCACGGCAATAGAGAGCAGCACCAAACTACAAAATTCAATTTACTTTAAAAGTAAAGATAACCAGGCGCTTTATGTGAACCTGTATATTCCCTCAACACTAAAATGGACAGAGCGCCAGATAACGGTAGAACAGTCAACAAATTTCCCAAAAGAAGACCACACCCGCCTTACGATTAAGGGCAGCGGAAAATTTGATCTCAATGTGCGTGTGCCAGGCTGGGCTACCAAAGGATTCTTTGTAAAGATCAATGGGAAAGAACAAAAATTTCAGGCCGAGCCAGGTAGTTACCTAAAGATAAGCCGTAGCTGGAAAAATGGCGACATCGTAGATTTAAAGATGCCATTCCAATTCCACCTGGATCCGGTTATGGATCAGCAGAATATAGCGAGTTTGTTTTACGGACCAATATTGCTGGCAGCGCAGGAACCAGAAGCCAGAAAGGATTGGCGCAAAGTAACCTTGGATGCCAAAGATATTGGCAAGTCAATAAAGGGCGACCCACAATCTTTACAGTTCAGCATTGATGATGTGGTCTTCAAACCATTTTACGAAACATACGGGCGTCATTCTGTTTACCTCGATGTTACATTAAAATAGGCACTGTTACGCTAATAGCCAAAGGATGCCCATAGGTGGAGATTACCCCACCACATACCATACTAATAACGAAGTGTGTGCTGAATTGCTTCTGGAGATGAGCGGACTACAACCGCGGCTTCGGTCAGGCCCGGAGAGCTTGCCTTCAACTTTATCGTTCCGGTGCTTTTGGTACTTTTGATGACCACCAGCGCCCGCCCTTTCCATGCCCTGCGCGAGGTGGAAATATAGGAATCTACATCTTTCAGGTTCGCATTGTCTAGTCCAATAATCTTCCCAGGCCCCTCAATGTCGAAATTTATCCTGTTTTCAGAATTTGGCTGCAGCACACCGTTTTTATCAGTCAGCTCAACAGTTACAAATACCAGGTCTTGTCCATTTGCGCTTATTTCACTACGATCTGCGGTCAGCTTTACCCTGTCCGTATTTGCCGAGGTTTTGAGTATTACTTTTTCTACTTCTTTACTATCCTGAACACCAACAGCTAGCAATTCTCCAGCAGTGTAGGGAACAGTAAAAACAGCTTTAAACTCTTGGGCTATGCTGGTTTTCTGCTCTCCCATCAGTTTTTTATTAAGGTATAAACGAACCATCGGATATTTGGAATAAACCTCAACCTGAAGTGGTTTACCCTCATATCCCGGCCAGGTCCAGCTTTCCCAGGTGGGCCAAACCGACCACAAAGTTTCTTTGATTTCTAATGGTTCCGGGGCTGGTTCACGGACGGCCATATAGAGTTTTTCGTTACCGTTATACAACATGCTCCGGTAATGGGAAATGGGTTTCCGCCATCCGGTCAGGTCAATATCGCCGCAATAAGCGCCATGCCATGGAAAAAAACTGTTCTCCCAATGCTCACCAGGCACCTCACCCGAATAGTACCAGCGCCCAATACCCGATTCGCCAAGGTAGTCGAGTGCAGTCCAAACAAAGTCTCCGATGATATAGCTATTGTTATTTACAAGTTTCCAATTGGCAAAAGCATCTCTGGGATAGGATTCTGTTTGAACAATGATCCTGGAAGGTACCCTTTCATGATCTGCAATAGCCCTGTGCAACTGATAATTATAGCCTGCAACATCATGCTGCATCATTAATGGATCAAATATTTCCCAATCCTTATCCCAGGTAGTCATTGCTGAGGTTACAGGACGGACAGAATCAATTTCATGAACAGCATCTACCAGCATTTTTGCGGTATGTACCGCCTGTGGTTCTTTCCGTTCTATAATTTCATTCCCTATACTCCACATAATTACCGAGGGATGATTCCTATCCCTTAGTACCATTGCATTGATGTCTTTTTTCCACCAATCGTCAAAATACATGGCATAGTCATATTTATTCTTAGCGGTTTTCCAACCATCAAATGCTTCATCGATAACCAGCATCCCTAATCGGTCGCATGCATCCAAAAAAGCTTCAGAAGGGACATTATGAGCAGTTCTTATGGCATTAAACCCTGCTGCTTTCAGTAGTTCAACCCGCCGTTGCTCGGCTCGGTCAAAGGCAGCGGCGCCTAAACAGCCGTTATCATGGTGCACACAACCGCCATTGAGTTTAAGTGTCTGTCCATTCAGCTGAAAACCATTCCCAGTTGTAAATCTTAATGAACGGATCCCAAAATCTGTCTGGTTGCCGTCGATCACCTTTTTATTGGATATAATATTAATTTGAGCCTGGTATAGGTTAGGTTTTTTTGGCGACCATAAAAGTGGCTTTTCTACCTGTATATCCTGAATTACCTCCTTTTCGCTATGCGCATCTAACCTGATCTGGGTTTGCATTGCACCTGACTTTTTCAGTCCTGGGTCAAAGAGATTAGTCTGAACCGTAACCGTTTTTGGTAATGCGGTTTCGTTCTTAACCCTTGTTTTAATCTGTATAGTGGCTTTTTTTTCAGCAACTTCGGGCGTTGAAATTCCTACCCCCCAATTGGGAATGTGCACTTGCCCCGTTACCATCAGCCATACATGGCGGTAAATACCTGAGCCGCTATACCAACGGCTGTTTTTCTGTTTTGAATTATCTACCCTGACCGCAATTATATTTTGTTTCCCCAAATTAAGGTATGGACTAAGATCATAAGTAAATGCCGAGTACCCGTAAGGATAGGTGCCTAATGATTTTCCATTGATAAAAACTTCCGAATTCATGTAAACTCCCTCAAAATTTATGGAAATAAGCCTTCCCTTCCAATCAGAGGGCACCACAAATTTCTTTCTATACCAGCCAGTTCCCGATGGAAAAAAACCTCCGTCTCCACCAGTTGGATTTTCCGGACTAATCTTCCCTTCGATGCTCCAATCGTGCGGCAGATCGAGGGTTCTCCAATTCTGATCATCAAATTCAAAACTGTTTCCTCCCTTAACATCTCCCAGATTAAATTTCCAATCGTGATCGAAGAGCTGTTTACGCTGTATTAGCCGTTGCGCAACTGAAGCCAAAGGCCCAGCGACAATAAATAATATTAAAAGGATCAACGATTTGAAAAAAGACATGGCCTATATACTTGGTGTTACCAAATATAAAAAACAAACGTTAAAATAACGATTATTATTCAGCCACAGTTGGACTGTAGAAAAGAAAAATGTGCCACTTTCGATCTAATTCATCGTTAGAACATCTTTTCCTTTGCAACATGGAAAGTTATTTACCACAACAGATCTGATATGTCTTATTGTTTTTTGGCGAGTTGATTCTGAACTTCCTTCAGCACAGCACCATCATAATATCCCGACCATTTGGATACAATTTTTCCTTTGGGATCAATAAGTACAAATGTTGGATAGCCGGTAATGCCATACTTGATGGTCGTTTCCCCATAAAATCCTTTCCCATCCCAAAGACTTAACCATTGCGGCTGGTCTCTATTTACACCCTTTAACCAGGTTTCTTTACCGGCGTCGCCTGAAAATGAAACGATGGCCAGCTCCTGACGGTATGCCTGTGAGATTTTCTTTAATTCGGGAACTGATTCTATACAAGGGCCGCAGTATGTGGATGAAAAATCAAGCAATACATATTTGCCTTTTATTTCCGATAAAGTATGGCGCTTTCCGTCCCTATCAAAACCATTGAAATCAGCATAAATATCCCCTGTTTCAAGAACATCGCCCACGGTCAAAAAAGTTTTGATGCGCTTTGCATAAGAGGTGTTTTTGAACGTTGAATTCAGTGAGTTATAAAATTTACTGATGGTGTCTTTTGAAAAATCTCTTTTAAGGTAGAACAGGGCATCGAGCGCTTCATAACTATTCAGATTCTGTTTCACAAAATTCATTCTAGTGAGCATATCCAAACTATCAAGCCTGGCAATAACCTTCCATATTGCCTTACCTTTTGATTTCGCGCTATCACCCGTTAAGGCCTGGTATTCTTCTACCAATTTGCTGCGCTTCTTATAACCTTCTTTAGTCAGGGCGATCATTTTGTTGTGCATGTCCTGGGTTTTTGAACCCGTTATTTTCAGATCAAAAGGAAAATCCTTGATATCCCCTTTCACATCGATCCTTTCATTTCCCATCAACAATGTGAAATAATAAAACTTTTGCCCGGCATTTGTGGTAACCCATAAAGATTGGGGTTCTGCCCTGAGTTTTCCTTTAAAACTTAAAAAATTGTTCTCGATTACTGCGCTATCAATATTAGTATCAAGGATAACATCGTTTAAATAAAATTTTGTACCATCCTCAAAACCAGTAATTTGAGCACTGATCAAATATTGTTGCGCATGAGATTTAGTATTAATAAATATCCCGAGAAGCAAGAGCAGACAAGCGTTTTTCATATATCTCCAAAGTAAGGTTTTTCCTGTCAAAATACAATTTGTAAACCGATAAATTTCTTCAACAGCATATCTCCTATATAGCTAAGATTACCCGAGACCTTTAAGCTATTTGCATTTTTTGATTTGTTCAATGCCTATGGGCCATCTGAACGATTAATTTTAAAAATGGATTGCTGTTTATGCCGGTATATTTAAATCCATGCTCCAAACCTAGCGGCTTTGCGGCATTCACACCTCATTTTGAGCTAAAATGAGCTAAATTGGACCAATTAACACGAATGATGAGCTAAAATGGACCGCTACGGTTGGCCTCCGCTATCACAGCTGGGCCACTTGTGGCAGCCTGCTTAAGGGCAGCCTGACCATAAGCAGGCTGCCGGATCGGCCAAAACAGGCATTGGCTTTACCTTTTAGGTAACCAAAAGGTAAAGAATAGGTAAGCCTGGGGTAACCCTGGGGTTAACCTGGTAGCAAGAAAGGGTAAATAACAGGTAAACAAGGGGTAATCAGATATGGCCTTTTCGCTGGACTTTCCAGCTAGGCAGCCAGTAAATTTTCAGGTAAAACGATCGCCACCGGGGTAGTTTTACGGGCTTTAATGTGCCGTCTTTTACCCTCGTTTTGGCGGCGTATTAGGGTCGCCAAAGAGATCGATAAAAGTAAAGATTAGTTGTTCGTAAGTTTGAAAAGGGGACGAAGTGGCCACTTTCCCTGAAATACCAATCTTACCGTTGATTATCCATATAGAGATTGAAATCAAGAGAGCCTAAAATGAATTTAAACAACCAGAAACAGATACTTGCTATTTTTTTCGGAATAGTTTCGGGTATTCGATTACCAATCCATAGGGATCGGTTTTTAGCTCGGCCTTGAACGTCGATTTTTCGTTTTCGTACAGGTATACCGAATCTGATATTTTGGTATAATACTGTCTTACAGGCATTATAACATCAGCAATAATATCTATGTATATCACCTCGATCCTATTGCTCAATTGCCCATTAAAAACCAACCTTCTTATCGGCAATGTATTGGTAAAAGGTGTTAATGAAATGTCAATATCTACACAACCATCAAATCGATGATCAACCGTATTGTTGATCTGCCAATAAGCACCTTTCTTCTCTAGAAGCAGTGTTTTTTCATTTCTGCCCGATATAACATTTATTTCTGCGAAATAGGTTGCCCACAACGTATCAGTGAGAATTTTATACGAGATTTTAATCGCCTGCTTGTTAACTTGGCATGTAATAATCGATGTGATTGCGACACCATTATCTGTTTCCGTTAACGTACAATTTTCCAGAGACTTGTATTCCAAGCCTTCCCATCTTATTTTTCTTTCCATTATGATCTGAAATTAAACAACCTTAATGCCGGCTTGGTTTTAAGCAGCCTAAATTTATCTGTTCAATAAGGCGAAAACAAGAAAACTATGTTTATTTCGAGGGATTAAGCTTATACAAAAAGCAGTTCCAATATAAACGAGCTCTGGAGCCTCCTGGCCTATCGCGGCCTAAAGAAAAACCTCCAACAACACAACCACAACCGCTGCTGTCAATGTATTCAAAAAATTGACCGCATCATTCCCGATCATCCCCTTCCGTTCCAGCACAGCCCCAAGTATGGAATCGGTAAGGTTACCCAGGGTACCTGCAAGAACAATAAAGAAAAAGCTGATGTTCCATCCCCATCCCAGGGCATAAATGCCGGCAATAATACAGCTGCCCGCGATACCGATCAGCGTCCCTTCCAGGCTGATCACACCGTCCATTCCGCAGCGGTCGGGCTTAAAGGAAATAACATTAAAAAAACGTCTTCCATAAACCATCCCCAGCTCGGAAGACAGGGTATCTGCTGTAGCCGAGGCAAAGGCTGCCGCCATTGCCGGAAGCATCAAATAAGCCTGCCGAGGGTAAAACAGGCACACTATAGCTGCAATAGCCGCAGCCCCGGCATTGGCCAGTACCTGCATTGCATTACGGCCTTTTTTTTCTTCCTCCCTGGTGGCAAAAGCCAGCTTTCTGTGCCGGCCCACCGAGGTGGCAGCAGAACCGAGGATAAAAAACATGGTCATCATCGCCAGCCCCGGGTAAGCGGCGGCGGTAAAAATAAGGCAAGCCAGTATCCCGCCTGTAAAAGCGGCCAGAACCGTCAGTTTTTTTGCCAAGATGCTGTAGGCTATGCCTAAAATAATGATGATAGGCAAAAAGATACCGCTATTGAACATATCACAAATATATTTGAAATATGTTGCGAAAAAGCACATCGGATATTTTTCAATTATCCTACACCAAACGAGTTCAAAAAAAGATACACTTTGATATCGTGCAGCAATCGCTCTTTTTTTAGGTTTGTAAACCATTTTTCTCTTTAATTTGTTTGTTGATCATAACTGAAGTATTATGGTCAATTCTAAAATCATTACTTATATCAGTCTTGTTTTGGTCATGCTGATCTGGGGAAGTTCTTTTACAGTAACCAAGTTGGTGGTAAAGGATGTAGGTCCGATACAGTTTGCTTTTACCAGGCACTTAATTGCCTCTGTTGTTTTGCTCCCGTTTTTTTTCCGGTCATTTTCAAAACAAAGCTATCCTTCATTAACGAAGCGGGACTACTTGATTATTACACTGATGGGTATCATAGGCATTGGCTTATACTATCCGGTTTTCAACCTTTCGCTTCAACATACATCTGCATCAAGCGGAGCGCTGATTCAGGGAACAATGCCAATGATGATTGCATTTATGGGTACACTTTTCTTAAAGGAAAGGATCTCTAAAATGCAAATGGTAGGTTTTGCAATAGCATTCGCAGGTATTGTACTGGTTGCTTTAAAGGGGCATCAATCCGGCAACAAAGATGGGAGTATGCTAGGCAACTTTTTAATGCTGGGATCGGTTATTTTATGGTCAGCCTACACAGTGCTTTCCAGAAAACTGGATCGGCTTAACCCCATTACCCTAACTGCACTGAGCACCTTTATCGGTACCGGCGTTCTTTTTCTATTTTCCTTTTTTGAAGATAGAAAATTGTTTTCAGGCATTCCAATGAAACATTGGTGGGGCATTTTGTATATGGGGGTTGCCGGCTCTGCGGTTTGCTATCTGTTGTATAATTATGCATTGAAAAAGCTTCCTGCGGCCAAAGTAGGTAATTTCCTGAATCTCGACCCGATAATTGGTGCTGCAATTGCTGTTGTCTTTTTAAGTGAGCCACTGAGCTTTTGGATGCTTCTTGCAGGGGTACTCGTGTTAACCGGCTTATTGATAACTAATAATTAGATCTATATTTTAAATAAATTGTATAGGCATTTCATCATTTCCGAAACAAAGAAAAAACGATAACAAAAAAATACATCCTTATAAAGATGCGCTCAAACAAATCTCCATTACCGCTGTTTGAAATTAAAATCTAAATACCGTTCACATGGAAGAAAAATACACTCCTGCAGGCCATGCCTCGCCCTCCAGCATTTTAACAACCCTGATCATCGGCATCATTGCATCGCTCATACTTCCGCTCCTTTATATTATCCTGTGCCAGTTGATCCCGAATATCTGGTTCATCGCCATCTGTGCATTTTCTATGGGCATGCTCCTGGGCCTGGCGATCGACATGGGTATCCGGATCGGTAAGATCAGGAACATCCAGGTTGCCCTTATCATCGCCACCGTATGTAGTCTGCTTGCATTTTATATTCAATGGGTTTTCTTTGACGCCGTTATGTACAGCCGTAGTGGTTTCACTTTTAAGCTGAGCCAGGCAGAGGTTAAACAATTGATCGGAGATATGGCTTTCCTGTTTGTTCATCCAGGAATCTTATTCAAGGAAATAACAGCATTAAACGAAGTGGGTACCTTCCGCATCCAGGGCAGTGACAATGTTTCAGGGCTTCTGCTCTGGCTAATATGGGCAGGTGAATTTCTAGTGATCACGGGAGGTACCATTTTGGTTGCCTGGAACGGTCATGTCAAGATCCCCTATTCAGAACTGAACGATCAGTGGATGAAACCGCGGAAGCCAAACCTCATTATTCCTTTCGTTCACGACAAAGATCATCTTATAGGCCAGCTGAGGATCAAAAACTTTGATGTGCTAAAAAACAACCCGGATGTAATAACGCAACCAGATTACGCCGAGGTAGTGGTTTATGAATCGATCGGGGATCCGACAAAGTTCATCACGGTACTGAATGTCACTGCTCCGACAGGTAAAAACAAGCAGCCCAAGAAAAAAACAGTTGTATCCCATTACCCGCTTGCAAACAATGCGGCGATCTGATCAGTGCCTCTTAAATACCCTTGATTGAAGAATAGCCATTCAGCGTTTATGGGATGATGGATATTGGAATAAAAATAGCCTTCCAGGAAAGGAAGGCTATAATGTGTAATCAAAACCGCCATGTTGATTTTTTCTATTATTTCCCCTATCAAAATGGCCTGCAGGGATATGCTGTCGCATTTGCTACTCCAACACAAATGCCTCCCAGCCTGCGATAGTTTCCCTGTTACATTTCATTACCGATTGCCCGCCCTCAGAAGAAATATACTTGCCGTTATTCCCCTTAAGTGAGATTTTTCCATTCGCGTTAACCACCCAATCAAATTTTTCCCAATCGCTGATCGTTGTCCGGTTGCAGGTTATCCCCGTTGTAGCTCCATTTTCTGAGGACACAAATTTGTTCATGCTTCGCAAAGCGACTTTTCCTCCACCTGCGTCAATAATAGTAAAAGTTTCCCAGTCGGAAGCGCTTGCGCGGTTACATCTCATGGCCACTCCCCCATTTTCGCCGGATACAAAGAGGTTGTTGGGTCCTTTTAATTTTACCGTTTGACCAACCGGTGCTTCTGCCTGTACCTGCAAATTACCAAGTTCAAGCCATCCATTTTTAAAGGTGCCAGTTACAGCAAGTGCAATGCCAGGCTTATTTAAATTTGTTTTATCAACAATAGCTACAGCCCACTTATAAGTGCCAGGAGGCAAATTGATTGCCGTTGTGGTGAAATTATAAGTGATAGGATTGTCTTTCAACCATTTAGAAGGGTCACCATTTTCATCGATAAAGAGTTTTTTTACCACACCGGCAGTATCCAGAATAGCAAAGGCAACTTTGTACTTATAGTTCCACTGTGGGATATTGTTAGGGCAATAACCCCAGCCCATGTTTTTCCAGCGATGGCTCAAAATAGCAGTGGCACCATTGGCAATTGCATTTGGTAACGATAACTCATCAGGATATAACCGGTAACCTCCCTCGGCATTAAAGCGTTGTACCAGCGGAAAGCTGGTCTGAAACCAGGAGGTCGTTTCTCCAACTCTGAAATCCATCATATTCACAGCAGCTTCGGCCGACCTGTTAAATTCGCCTAGCCTTACATCCTCAGGATGCCCTTCTCGATATTGTCCGCTTGAGTCGATCCAGTAACGGTGGGTACCACTTATAATCCATCCTCCCTCCATAATAATCGGACGTTTATGTTTCCAGGTTGCAGCAAAGTTTTTCTCCCAGCTTTGGTAATAGTCTGTCATTCCGAAGGCATCGTGCCTCAGGCTGTACCCTTGATTGATTGCTTTCACCAATAGCCTGTCACTATTGGCGTTTGCTGCCCCCCAACTCGTAGGATGACCTATTAATCTATGGTAATTGATCACCAGCGGCACTTTGGTAAAAGTCCTGTTGTATAATGCCATAATCCAGTCTAAAACCTCTTCTTTAGCTGTTTCTGTTTGCGCAGCGGTTAAAGTACCAGGTTCTGCATACACTACATTATGCGCTTCTCCCCATTTGCCCAAACCATAGGCATCGATAAAAGAGGTACGAACGGGATCATTAAAGTCTTTTGCCAGTTCTTCGATGAAGGTGGTATAATACTGCCTGAATATCGGATCTTGAGGGTAAGGGGTTTTCTGTGTAGGAGCGGCCGGGTTTGATAACCAATACCCAGCTCCTGCATTAAATACAAAAGCAGGCGTATTTTCTCCCTGATCACGCCCGTCTACAACGATCCGAAACGCGATGGGCAATCCCCTGGTTTTAACCCCATTAATTAATTTACCGATCTGTGAACTCAGGTCTCTCCAGGCATAAACCCCTGGGCTGGGATTAAGGGATCGCCAGCTTGTACGGATGTAGCAGGCAGATGCATAATCTATTGCCTTTACATTAGCGCCCAATTCCGGCACAAAAAACTGGCTATCCCAATAGGTCTCCGTAGCATCCCGTTTCCCATACATCACCCATCCGTTTAACGGATTGCGCAATACAGCGGTACTGTTGTATACAGGCCTGACCAATACATTATTGGCGGCGCCAACTACAGCCATTTTTTGTGGTCCGTTGTTAAAGGTCTCTAGCAGATCTTCGTCTTTGTTTTTAGTGCACGAAAGCATTTGCAAGCATAAAAATGCCAGCAAAGCGACCTTTGCGGTCTTTTCTAAGTTTGGTTTTTTCATAGTAATAAAAATTAAATTATTGGATTTAAAAATTCTTTAAATTTGAATGTGGCATTGTTTCTGAAAATATGGGGCAACAGTTTGCTCCTCACAAAAATTACAGGCACGCGGGTTACGACCTAAATAAGGGATTGGACATAAAGAGACATTATAAATCGAAGCACGATTGTCGACAGATCGCCATTTCGAAGCACAATGATGGGTTTAAAAAATCGGTGATCAGTGTAAGATTGTACGCTGATCAGGAAAGGCAAAAGAGATCTTTAATGCATCCCATCTGGATTCATTGATTCCTTGCCTCCCATTTCACCTTGCTCTCGGTTGATGAAACTTAAGATATTGGCTCATAAGAATATAATTTGGTTGTGATAAAAATACACGACAAATGGTGCTAAAGGGTTCGTTTTTGTACGGAAATGGTTCAATTTTGTACAAGAAGAAAAAAAATGCCCCGAAGGATATTAAAACTGATATTCGCCTTCAAAAAACATTGATAAATCACTGCATATCAACAGAAAACAAAAAAAACGGAGGAGCTTTGCAGCGTTCCTCAGTCAACTAAAACTAACCAATCTTATTTTTTTCGGCTACATTAACACAACATATTGTAAAATAGCGACTTGCCATAGCACCCATCCAATATCATAACTTAAAATGGAGTCTGGCAAAGCGGATAAAATTTGTCCAATCGTAAACATTGAGGTCGTGTTTTCCTTCCCTGAAATGGTAACCCATAGCCGAATTAATTATCGGGCTGTTCACCGCGGGCATATCTTTGGGAAGGGCAACTTGCTTACCATAGAGATCGTAAACAGGTTTAGCATTTACTAATGACAAAAACGAGCCATAAGGATCTGCCCACCTATCTTCGGTAGCATTGGTAGTATACACAGGCCTTGGGGCAATGAGACCAATGAGCATATGCTGATCAACCGGCAGGCTGTTTACATCATTGCTATATTTCTTGTAATTGTTATTAAACCAATAACCAAACTGCTTATTGATCAGGCTTATTGTTTCGCCATATTTACGCCTCGCCAGTGATGCGCCTGTACTGCCCGAGCAACTGCTAAACACCATTGCAAAACGTTGGTCCTGGGCGGCAGCCCACAAAGCTGTTTTACCACCCCGCGAATGCCCTACAAGTGCAACTTTGTTAAAATCGATTTCTTTATCGGTTTTGAAATAGTCCATTACCCTGCTTGCTGCCCAGGCCCACACGCCGATTGCTTTCATTCCATTATCTTTTTCCAGTTCTGCTGGGAATAAATGTGCCAATACACCATCCTGATAGCTATCCTTACGGTCGGGAGCCACATCCGCATGATGAAAAGCGGCAATAGCAAAACCGCTGTCGATCATGAGCTCCGCAGGCCAAAAAGTACTTTTTTCTACTCTTGTAGGATCGGTATTTCTATTGCTCCGGTTGTTGATCAGTAAAAATACCGGCGCTGGTTTCTTCCGGTTATTTGGAATAAAGAGCACCACAGGAAAGGATACCGAATTCCCATTATTCCAGGCGGTAATCTTTATCTCTTTCAAATGGGCCTTCCCCTCCATGGCATCCGTTTTTTCGTTGATTACCATAAACTTTAAACTATCCAAACTGACCGGCGTTTTTCCGTAAATATGCTCTTCAAACAGGGCAAGAAGCTCGGGTCTGCGCTTTTTCTCCCATATTGAGGTATTTTTTACCTTTTCTCCCTTTGTAGTGAGCAGTATTTCAGGTAAGGTATAGGCAGGAACAGTGCTTTCATCGTAATTGACAATCTCTCCCATAAACTTGTCCGTTTTCTGCGCATACAGGCTGCCTGAACACAGGATTAGCGCAAGCAAAAAACACATGGTTTTTCTTACCGAAGCGATTATTACAAATCTGCCCTGATGGGGAGAAAATTTTAAGCTATACATCATACTTAATACCCTGGATTTTGAATCAGTTTATTTGCTTTATTGATCTCAGACTGCTGAAAAGGATACCAATAGTTTTTACTGGTAAAGGTCCTGTTTTCAATTACAAAAGGGCTGTAAGCTAACGTAGTACCCACCTTGGTAATTTTTATGCCTTTAACTGGTCCGTTAAAATTACTTTCCCCATCCTTCCATCGCCTCACATCAAAAAACCGCTGCTCTTCAAAACATAATTCTACGCGGCGTTCATTTTTAATCCGATCGCGCATTTGAGATTGGGTTAACCCAGATAACGCGGGCATCCCGGCACGGGTGCGCACAGCGTTTACGGCATTATAAACCTCTGCATTCGGACCTCCAAATTCATTCAAAGCTTCTGCATAGATCAGTAAGATTTCTGCATACCTAAACAACACCCAGGGCCTTCGTACGCTTGTGGTACCTGTGATGTTGTAAGTTGCATTCCCACTTAGAAACTTACGCAGGTAATAGCCCGATTTTGTACTGTTAACATTGGAAGGAACATTATCACGCCCCCCCTCGTAAGTTTCTACTGCACGTGTTAAACTTCCCGTTTTAAAATTTGCTCCATTATACACAATAAACTGGTTTAAGCGTGAGTCTCTGTTGACATACGGATTTTGCGGATCATAACCTGATGTAGGGTCTGTTATGGCTTTGCCATTGGTCATTTCAAAGGCGTCGACCAGGTTCTGTGTAGGGTTTGTTCTTCCCAATCCGCCTGTGAAGCTAATGGGTGCGTTATTTGACTCTATTGTATTGGTATTGCTTGCCGGGGTAGCGAAGATAACCTCGTTGTTGTATGAAGTAGCGGTGGTGGTATAGTCCCATAAACTCGGGAATAACGCCGTGCTCAACAAGCTGTGTTTGTTTAAATCGATTAAATCTTTTGCACTTTTTGCCGCATTCTGCCACCGCTGCAGGTCGTTACCCGGGTTATAAAGCGGACTTGCATAAACCAACAAGGCCTTGGCTTTTAATGCCATTCCCGCGGCTTTTGTAGCACGGCCATAATTGGCCGCATCCCAATCTTTGGTAGAAGCTGCCGGAATCTGGCTGATTGCCGAGTCGCAATCTTTAACAATCTGTTTTACCACATCATCAACAGTATTCCGTGGAAGATTCAGATCTTCTACCGGTGAAAAGGATCTGGTGGCGAGCACGATTCCGCCATACCGTTTAAATAATTCATAATGGAATAAAGCCCTCAGAAAGAAGGCTTCTCCCCTTAACCCTGGCAGATCGCTTGCCGGAAAGATAACCGCCGTTGGCGACCGCTCCAGAAATGTATTTACCACCCATAGCCCAGTATAAAGATTGGTGTATTGTTCATCGAAGGTCCTTAAACTGCTCCAGTTGCCATTATTAAAAATATTTACATTGCTGTTTAAATTTGAATTTACGGCTTCGTCACTTCCGCTGGCCATTAATGCGCCTGAACCATCAACATTGTATCTGGCCAGCATATAATTGTATCCGTTGTTCAAATACTCACGCACACGCCTGTCGGTGTTCCAGATTGCTTCTTCATTAACGGGGCCTTCACTGTATGAAGGTTCAAAAAATTCATCCTTACAAGCGCCAAGCCCCATTAGCAAAACTGCCAGAAGGATGTACATACCATATAGTTTCTTTTTCATCTTCATTTTGAATTAAAATTTGACATTTATACCCACTGCAAAGGTTTTTACATAGGGATAAGAGGAGAAACGACCTGCATTGGGTGTTTCGGGATCAATATCCAGCGCATTGAGTTTGGAAATGGTAAAAATATTATTGCCACTTACAAAAATCCTTGCGCCTTTAAAGCGTAAGCGTTGGTTGAGTTTATTAGAAGTGGTGTAGCCGATTTCGGCAGATCTGAGCTTCAGAAAATCGCCTGAATATAACCAAAAGGTAGAATTTGCAGTATTGTTCCCATTATCGGAGATTCCAACGCGTGGGTATTTCGCTGTAGCCGCAGTAGCAGGTGTCCAGGTATCTAAACTCAACTGGTTCAATCCATTAGGGCCCGCATACATAATATCCGAAAGATCAATTGTCCGCCCCTCTACACCCTGAAACTGTGCGCCGAGATCAAATTGTTTATACCTGATGTTAAAACCAAAGCCGTAATATATTTTCGGAATATCGGTATAATCGCTTGATACGGCATCATTTGCATCTATGATATTATCGTTGTTAACATCTTTGTATTTAAGATCGCCAGGTACCACGAGGCTCGATAAGGTTTGCTTTGGACTTGCATTAATTTCTGCCTGGTTTTGAAAAATACCTTCAGCAATGTAATAATTTCCGCCATTTACGTAGCGCCCTATTGTAGATTGATTGGGCAATACGTTCTCAGTCCGCTCTAAAATTACATTTTTAGCATAGGTAAAGTTGGCGTTGGTACTGATCAGTACTTCGCCGATTCTTTTATTAAAAGCACCGCTGGCATCAAATCCTTTACTGCTTACCTTCCCGGAGTTTACCTGTGCAATGGCTATCCCAACAATACCCGGTAAATTTGCAGGGCCCAGAATGTCTGTCCGTTTTTCATCAAAATAATCAAAAGAGAACGAAAGTGCCCCTTTGAGAAAGTCTACATCAGTACCCAGGTTCAATCGGTCAACCTTTTCCCAGGTGGTTAGTGGGTTACCGGCAGGGCTTACCAATCTTGCTGTTGTTGAAGTAGAAAAAGTAGAACCGAGAAATGGCCCCGCATCTCTGGTAAACAGCGTTCGGTAAGGCAGCCTGACCACATTCCCGCTGGCATCATAAGTTGGCCCAATGTTGCCCGAACGGCCGTAAGATCCTCTCAATTTAAGGTAGCTGATAGCCGAGGCATCTTTAAGAAAATCTTCTTTGGAGATAAGCCATCCGGCCGATACTGCCGGAAAAAACCCGAAACGTCTTCCCGGGGCGTAGTTTTCTGATCCTGAATAACTTGCGATGAGACCTAGCATATAGCGCTGTCTGAAACTATAATCAGCACGACCAACAAGCATACGGGAACGATAGTCTAACCGGTCTACCGCTGCGCTTATATATTGCTGCCCGCGTACATTGGCTTTTATCTGATGATCTGTAGCAAAGGTCCTTTTGTAATCGAAGCCGAACCAGAGCTCATTATTTTTGGTATTGGTTTGGAAGGCCGCAGTACGGTAAGCAATTACCGCAGGAGTACGGTAAGTTTGTACTGGTGTAACTGTTTGATTGAAAACGGCATAATTTTCAGATAATCCATCTCCATAATTGCCATAACCATCGTAAGAAAAGAATAAGTTGGCAGAAAGACCTTTCGTTATAAAATCCAGTTTTTGATCGGCCATGATACTGGCCAGTAAAATATTTGTCGTGGTACGCGAAAACCCTGTTGCCTGTAACTGTCCGAGTGGATTATTCTGAAAGAGCGAGGTTCCACCGTAAGATCCATCAGCATTTAAAATAGGAAAAGCATTGGGCGGCAAATTATACAAATTGTTAAATACAGTTGCAGTACCTTCTCCAACATCATTCCGCACTTCACTTCTAACGCCTGCCAACAAAGTGAGCGTAAGTGTTTTAGTAACATCGTAATCGAGATTGATCCTGAAGTTATAACGTTTGTAACCGTAATTAGAATCGTAATTGGGCGTTTCTGTTTCTTTAAAAAGCCCTTGCTGATTAAAGTAACTAACGGAGCTAAAATAACGCACTTTGTTGCTCCCGCCACTAAAGGTAAGTGCATACCTTTGGGTAGCTGCCCGTTTGTTTAGAAAACGATCTAAATAATTGTTATCAGGATACAAATAGGCATCTGTATGATTTTTGTAAGCATCGAGCGCTGCCTCACTGTAGGCTGGCGTTTGCCCGATATTGGTTAAACCACGATTGTACAAGATGGCAAAATCGTAAGCATTTAGCGGCTTGATCAGGTTACTGGCCGATTGAAAACCACCCTGCGCATCGAAAGAGATTAAGTTTTCGCCAACTTTGCCCCTTTTGGTTGTCACCAGAATGGCGCCATTCCCTCCATTCAGGCCATACCAGTTTAGCGCAGCAGCATCTTTTAATACGGTTACGCTTTCAATTTCGCTGATATCCATATCTTCGAAATCACGTTCAATTCCATCTACAAGAAAAGCCGGTGTTGAACCCTGCGCATAAGATGACCTTCCACGGATCTGGTAGGATACGTTTCCGCCACCAGGTTGATTACCTGTCCATCGGAACAAAAAACCACTTAATCTTCCGGCGAGTAAACCAGACAGGTTACTGATGGGCACTTTTGTGAGCTGGTTATACCGAAGCGAACTTTGAGCAAAATTCAGCTCTGCTCTGCTGCGTGTAGCAAACGGAATTTCTATTAATTTATCTGTCGAGTCTTTGCTGTTCGCTTTCACAATCCTAACGGTATCCTGCTCGCTGTTAGTTTGTGCGAAGGCCGTGCAGGTTAAGAGATAGCCGATGATGCACGCCATAACGCCCGAACATTTAATATATCTTGTCATTTCTTATTTTTTTAATTGATGTACAACCCAATAACTACCAGCCCGGATTCTGTTTTAAAGCGCCACTGGTTTTATTCATTTCTGCTCTCGGGATCGGGTATAAATACATGTTATTGTTGAATACCTTTTTAAATGCAGGCAATTCTATCAAGCTATAGCTGAATGATCCATTGGCATTTTTAATCACCTTCATGGCTTTCATTGGTTGCGCTACGATTTCCGGTCCTTTTTTCCAGCGGAGAATATCCCACCAGCGCATGTCTTCGAAAGCAAACTCTATGGCACGTTCATTTCTAATGCGCTCCCGCATTTCAGATTGGCTTAAGCCAGCTGGCAAAGCCGGCATTTTAGCCCGCAAACGAATGGCATTCACTGCATTATATACTTCGGCAGTTGGTCCGGTTTCTTCATTTAAGGCCTCAGCGTAATTGATCAGTACCTCAGCATACCTGTAGAAAACATAATTCAGAAGTGCCGATGCTGTTGAGCCCGAACGTGAAGCTTCAGGCCATAGCCTTTTTAGGTAATAGCTGGTTTTAGTAATGGAAGTGGCTGTGCTGATATCAGTTCCGTAGGTTATAATTCCCTGCGCATTCGGCTCCGATTGCCAGGTTTGTACCGCACGCCCCTGCCAGGTAACATTGTTATAAAGGATGTTGACATAAAACCGTGGATCTCTATTGAGATAAGGATTTTGTGGATTGTACCCCGATGTAGCATCGGTAATAGGCTTGCCATTCGCCATTTCATAAAGATCAACATGATTCTGAACAGGCGAAAGATTAGATTGTGCTCCGCCATAACTTGTAGGAATCAAGAAATCGCTGAGGTAGGTACCGATAAATCCACGGCCTCCGCGTGGCCAGATCCGGATATATTCGTTAGAGTTGGCTACGGTAAGTACATTGGCATAGTTGGGCTCGAGTGAAAATTTATTCAGGTCTATAATCGCTTTCGAAGCTTCCGCAGCCTTCTTCCACTTGACTAAATCGTTGTTCGGGTTATTTAACGGGCTGGCATCGAACAACAAGGCTCTTGCTTTAAGCGCCAGCACTGCAGCGCCTGTAGCCCTGTTAGCTTGTGCGGCCGGGTTTGGCCAATCGGCGTTGGTTAATGGCAATAATGTAATGGCCTGCTCCAGATCGCTTAATATCAGCGCCAATGTTTCGGCATAACTCGCCCGGGGAAGGTCTGTTGAAGCTTCAGTAAAATCCTGAGGTCGAGTTAATATCACCACACCGCCAAAGCGCCTTAAAAGTTCAAAATAAAAATACGCCCGGAGATAAAGTTGCTCTCCTTTAATATAATTAGGATTATATAGATCTGTCCATGGTGTTTTATCCATATTGGCCAGCATCAGGTTTGCATTTCGGATTCCTCTGTACATTTGTGCATAAATGCCTGTTACATCTGAGGCCCCTGGATCTAAAAACTGACCGCTATTCATCGCTGCTACTTCTATCTGACCGTTATTAGCGATAGATTCATCTGTAAATTGTGAGGTCATACCCTTGTAACCACTCAGGCGGCCATAATCTGAAATGGAAAACGTATAAGTAAAATCGCCGAAACGGGAAGCCAGTAACGGATCTTTAAAAACCTCTTCGAGGTCGCTCTGGATTCCCACATCGCGCTGCAGAAAATCCTTTTTGCAGGAAAAACCAATTGACAAGACAACTAAAAGCAAGAGATATATGATTTTTTTCATGTTATACCTTTAATTAGAGTGATAAATTAAGACCAAAATTGAAGACCTTGGTGGTTGGAATGGTGGCGACGGATGAAGCGTAAGCATTTCCCGACAAGCTGTTTTCAGGATCTATACCATAGAAATTAGTCCATGTTTTTAAATTCTGCCCGCTAACAAATACCGTAAGGCTATTTAACCGAAGTTTCGTTATCCATTTTTTAGGCAGACTGTAACTGAGTTGCACGTTTCGCAGTTTGATATAGGAAGCATCCTGCAAGGTAAAATCGTTCAAACTTTCGTTAGGGTTTGCGTTCAGGCCCGGACGAATTACCGGCCAGCTGGCGTTGGTATTGCCGGGTGTCCATCTTTCCAACATCGGTGCATAATACTGGTTAAGGCCACCGCTTTGGAACACCACGTTAGAACTCACATTAGTCACCGCATTAAACAATGCCGACAACTGAAATCCCTTATAACCGAACTGCATGTTTAAGCTGGCATTGTATTCAGGAATATTTGGATGTCCAATGGCCACTACATCCTGGTTATTGATTATTCCATCGTCGTTTACATCCTGATATTTAAAATCGCCCGGTATAGAAGGATAGGCTGTAATTTTATTTAGCGGACTGCTGTCTATATCTTTTTGGTCTGCATAAAAGCCAAGCACATGGTATCCGAAATACGTACCGATGGGCTTGCCAGATACCCGCAGGTTTTCTGCAAGACCGGGTGCCTCGTCTAATACCCTACGCTCATTACGCGCATAACTCAGGTTTCCGGTGAAGGAATAAGTAAAATCTCTAATCTTATCCCGATAAGTTACTGAAAGTTCATATCCATGGTTATAATTGATGCCATAATTGGTGCTTGGCACGGTAGCTCCGTAGGTAGCAAAACTGGTTGCCGATCGGGTAGTTAAAATATCCGAACGCTCATCATCAAAAAGGTCTGCCGTGATATTCAGCTTATCCTTAAATAAAGAGAGATCAAGCCCTATGTTTCTTTTTAACGAGATCTCAAAGGTGATAAATGGATTACCATATTGCAATTGGGTATAGGTTGGCGCACTGAAGTTGCTGTTTGGGTTTCCAAATACAACGTTTGCCCCTGCCCCAAACCTATTCTGATAATAGAACCGGCTTGTACCCGGACTAGGAATTCCTACCCTTCCAATCGAACCACGTATTTTGAGCATACTGATCCAGGTAAATTTTTTCATCCAATCTTCATTGGCCAAATTATAACCTAAAGTTGCAGCGGGGAAGAAGCCATAGCGATAGCCTTTGGCATAGTTCTCTGAGCCGTTGTAGGTAGCGCTGGCCGTTAAAAAGTATTTATTGCCATAGTTATAGGTAGCCTCCGAAATAATGCCTTGATTGGCATATGGGGCAGCAGCCGCTGCCGAGCCCTGTAGCTCGCGCTGACCGATTAAATTAGCACTCAGGTTATGTTTACCGAATGATCTGCCATAGGTTAAAAATAATTGTAAATTCGTTTTGGTAAAACCGCTTCTTGAATAAGCCGGTGCGCCAAAAAAATCATTGTAAGTTCCGCCAACCGGCGTAAGCGCTAGCGTTGACCGATTTAGTTCAAGGTATCCTGTACTGCCCCTTTGCAACTTTCCTGATAATTGTGTGGCATCGTAACCAAACTGGGCTTTTAAACTCAGGCCTTTTGTTATAAAATCAAGTTTTTGGCGTACCGTAAAAATTGATTCTGCAATATTGTTATCGGTAAAAGCATACCCACCGTAGGTTAGCAAAGCGTAAGGATTGAAGGCATTTACACCGCCCAGCCCATAGTTTACGATGTGGTTGTAATTTCCATCCAATGCAATAATTTTGGGATCGTCGGAGTTGATGTATTCTTTAAAAAACGGGGCTGCCCACGACGGCATTTTCAACGCCCGGCCCACAAGCCCCTCAATACCATTGCTCACTACCCCCGCAGGGTCATTGTATTCGCTCATCCCTGCCGGACTGTAACGGTGTTCGTTCCTGCCTGCCAGGTTAACTTCAAAATTGGTGGTTTTGGTAAGATCTATGCCAACCCTGGCCCTGAAGTTATAACGGCTATAACTTGGCGAGGTAGAATAATCTAAAGGTGTTTTAAATTCCTTAAAATTTCCATCCTCGCGCAGGTGACTAAAAGAGGTAAAATATTTTACTTTTTCACTACCGCCTGATATGGTCAGGTTCTGCTGGTTCTGCATCCAATGGTCTTTAACCAGTTCATCGTACCACATCACATCCGGATAAAGCAGTGGATTACCGTTTCCTGCCTTAAATATGGCTAAATCATCATCGGTAAAGGTGCGGGGCTCGCCAACATTAAGCTGGCCTTCGGTTAGCAGCATTGCACTTTGGTAGGCATCCAGGATCTCGGGGCGGGATGTGGCACTAACAATGCCCACGTTACCCGAAAGGGTTACCCTTGCCGGCCCCTCTACTCCCCTTTTCGTAGTGATTACAAATACGCCGTTAGCGCCTTTTAAACCATACAAAGCCGTAGATGATGCATCTTTTAAGACATTAATGCTTTCAATCTCATTGGGATCAATATCGCCGAAAGAAGTCCGCTCAACACCGTCCACAATAATAAGTGCTGTTGCTGAGGGAGAAACCTGTCCGCGGATATACAAGGCTGCACCGTTAATTCCCGGCCGTCCGGAGGTTTGCTGTACTACTAAACCAGGTACCCGCCCGGCCAAAGCGTTATTGACATTTGTTACCGGCGCTTTTAATAAATCGGCACCCGAAACAGTACTGATGGCAGCGGTAACGGCTGATCTTCTTTGTGTAGAATAACCATTTACCACCACTTCATTAAGCGAACTACTTGAAGATGTTAAAGTTACACCAATTACACTCGCAGTACCTACAGTCACTTCCCTGCTTTCAAAGCCAATAGTAGAAAATACAAGTACCTGACCACGATTAACGTTGATTTTGTATTTTCCATCCAGATCGGTTTGAACGCCGATGCTAGTTCCTTTTATTTTAATTGTTGCACCCGGAATGGGTTGGTTTTTCTCATCCTTAACTGTTCCGGTTATTTCCTGAAACAGTAGTTTGTGAGATATAGTAACAGGGCTGGTGGTTGTTTTTATGGGCGCAGCAGCAAGTGTATGTGCCGCACACCACACCGCAATAACCACGAAAAACCAGCTTTTGGGCCTGAGGTTTAATTTTTTTATCATTTACTTGATATATGGTTAGAATTATTTTTTTTTCGAAAAGGATGGGCCTTCTTTATCTGATTTTAAAGTTGCAGCCTCATTTTACTTACACTTATGCTTCAGGCAAAATCAATGTTGAATTAATATTGCTCCGCTTTTATCTCGCATAGCTCGCCTGCAGGATACCGTACAAGCACCCTCATAACCAAAAAAAGGTTAGGGTTTATTAGCTGGATTTTAAGAAAAGAGAGATGAAAGCATTACAAATTCAATTACTTTGATTTGCCGTTTGGTTTAAACCTGATGCCGTGAAATATCAGTTAAATACCTATGCCATTCTATTTTACTGACTTGTAGTTTAGATTTTGTGTTTTCCTCATTGGCAATAGCCGGGATGGTTGAGAAATGGGTTATCATACTTAGTTGGGTTTATTATTTGGTTAACACAAATCTATAGTACTTACCCCTCACATAGGGTTCACTTTTGTACGGAAATGGTTTGGTTTTGTACAGTTGGCGCATTATTTCGATTAAATTTGCCCTCAGACTGATGCTGAGGGCAAAAAATGCGGAAATCATTTTAATCTGCGGATATCATATCCTTACTGCCCATCCTGCGCTTTCGTCACTACTTTGCTTGCTACTTTTTTCAGGTAAGTTCGGCATGGCCGATAATAAGGGTTTTCCCCTCTCTTTAGCCATTTGTGGCAAAAAGGTCGAAGCGTTTTGTGAAAAGCTATTTCCAATTATAAATAAGCGTAGGGTATCCTGCCGGATTTGAGCAAAAAGATCGGTAACCAGGCAGATCAGCAGAGAAAAAGCTGTGGATTTAGCTAAAGGAGATCGCTTAATTTTGATGTTAATCTTCATTTTCGCTAATTTTTATTGACCTTTTCCTGCCATTTCAAATATTGATACAATTGAGTTCCTGCCAACAAAAACGCACCCACACCGTAAACCTCGGTACTGTTGGCATTTACCTTATCCGGGCTTGCGCCAATAGGTTGCACATAACCCAGCATGCCATCTTCATGAACAGCAGATACCAGCGCTTTCCAAGATTTTTCTACCACAGGAAGATATTGCTTCTTTTCCAGGAGCCCATGGTTTAAGCCCCAGGCAATTGCATAGCTAAAGAAACCTGTGCCACTCATCTCCTTAACCGGGAAACTCGCAGGATCCAATAATGACGCATGCCAGCTACCATCAGGCTGCTGTAAGCTGGCAACTTTGCCCACCATATCTTTGTAGAGCTGTACCAATTTATTCCTGTCGGGATGGTTTTCCGGCATATTTTCCAGCACCCTTACCAAACCACCCAAAACCCATCCATTACCCCTCGACCAAAATATTTTCTGACCGTTTTTTTCTCTTTTGTTAAAGAAACTTTCATCTCTAAAAAACAGCTTCTCTGCTGGGTCGTAGAGGAATTCGGTGGTCTTCCACCACAGTTTTACCGCTGTATTTAAGTACTTTTCATCTTTGGTAGCAGTGCTCAGATAAGCTAAAGAAGGAGGCCCCATAAAAAGGGCATCGCACCAGGCCCACTCCCTGTTTTGGATGTTATTTTTCCAGTTTAAAGGTTCGTTATGTGGTTTATTTACAATGCTGTCTGCCTGCAAAATAAACGGTGCAATCATCTTTTTCTTTTTGAATTTATTGTAAAGTTGAGCATAGGTTTGACCCACACAATAATCGTCTGCATGAAAGCGCAAATGTCCGGTATTCCAACCCAGCTCATCGCCAATATCTATAAGCGTTTTAAGATAATGTTCATTACCTTTAATATTGCCAAAAGCGAAAATACCAGTATAACAGGCCCCATTTGTCCAATCGGCTTTTCGATGGTTAAAACCTTTATTTTTCCAGGTTTCCAATTGCCAGTCTGCCACCCGCTGCATTATTTTAAAAATGTTTGTCTTTTGCAGAACTGAATCTCTTTTTGCATGCGTTGGCTCAGAAAAAGCGCTGTATCCGCAACAGCAGGTAAGTATTAATATTAAAAGTAAGCGTCTAAAATTCATATGTTTCATATTTTAATTTTTTAGTTTTTTAGTTTATTATTTTGGTAAACCCTTACATAATCTACTTCGAACCTGGCAGGAAAAGACGTTTTTGAAGGATCTCCACCTTGTTTTCCACCTATTGCTAAATCGAGCAACATATAATGCGGTTGTTTGAAAGGATTAATATTAGTACCATTCTGATTCACCAGCTTATCCAAACTCACCTTGTTCAAGAGCTGGTTGTCTACGTAAAGTGCAATGCTATTTTCGTCCCAATCCATTCGCCAAATGTGAAATTGATCTGCCCAGGCTTGGCCGCCCAGTGAATCGATATTTTTTTCCGTGCTAAACCAGGCATCTTTTCGATCGGCTCCCATAAAGGCAATATTGGCGAGCAGTTTTTTCCGGTAATATTCCATCATATCAATTTCGCCGGTTGCAGGCCATGATCCTTTGGTTCCTAATGTCCACCAGGCTGGCCAAATGCCATCGCGGATATCAATTTTACCGCGCATCACAAATCTGCCGTAAAGCCAGCTATGCAGTCCCTGTGTTTTGATACTGGCCGAAGTATAATCAGCTTCTTTGCGGTTTTTCTTCCAATCGTTGCTTCCTTCCTTAAAATTAGGATTTGTCTTTTTTTCTCTTTTTGCCTCGAGGATTAATTTTCCGTTTTCACACCTGGCATTTTCCCGTTGATACCATTGAAGTTCTTCATTGCGTTCAAATCCAAGTTCATAAGTCCAGTTTGCCTGATTGGGTGCACCCTTGCCATTAAATTCTTCGGCCCATACCAGTTTGAAACCATCGGCAGTGAGTACTGGCGGCATAGGCTGTTTTTGCTGTTGTGCTACTACAGATAAGCCGGCGAAGAATGTACAGGCCATTAAGAAGGGTTTTAATAAATGTTTTTTCATGGATTGATTTATTGGTATCCGTTTAAACGTAAAGGCATAAGTGTTGGAAATGTCCAGGCATAATCGTGTTTCGGATACATAATAGGCCGATATGGCGCCAGGTATTTTTCATATACGGCATCGGAATAAATGCCATTCATGGCCTCCAGAAGATTGGCCGGCCAGAAGCCTGTTTCTGTATACACTGCTCCCGTAGCAGGATTTTTGAAGAATTTCCATTCTTCAGGATGCTGGTTATAGTAATGCAAATAATCAAGCGATTTCTTCAATGACGCACCGTTTTTTGTTGCGGTAAAAAGATTTTCACCGGTCTGGTTATAGATTACCCAACCCGAAGCAGTTAGCGGAGCCAGAGAAAAATAGGTGTACCAGATTCCCTTACCTTGCCTTTTTACTTCTTCAACCATATGACCATCGGGCGCAAGCTTGTCGAAAAGGTCATTTTTAATTAGCGCAATATTTTTTTGTAAATCTTCCTGATCATCAAGATAGGTATCGGCCAGTATGGAAGCCAGACGCGACCAATCGCCTGAGTTGTTGTTGCGGGAACGAATACTATTCGCCGCTTCCCGGAAAACGTTTTTGGTCCATAATTTAAATTGCGCAACATCTTGCGGCTTCCATTTCTTATAATCTTTAAGCAGGTCTGCACTGATCATTAGGGTGGTACCAGAGTACGACATCACCAGCGAACCATCTAATTGTGAATATTTTTTGTTAATGGATGCCCATGCATTGAGAAAATAAATCGCTTTATCGGCATATTTAGTCTTTCCGCTCAGTTGATAGGCCAGGGCACAACTATAGGCCGAAAAACCATCTACCTGAAGTGCCAGTGAGGTTTTGCGGTGGCCATCCTTGTCCTGGTAAAATCCGGGAATGCTGAAATCTGCTACTGCATGCTGTTCTA
Organism: Pedobacter sp. R-06; assembly: GCF_049913135.1. NCBI lineage: Bacteria > Pseudomonadati > Bacteroidota > Sphingobacteriia > Sphingobacteriales > Sphingobacteriaceae > Pedobacter > Pedobacter sp. R-06. The sequence continues at coordinate 3,472,350 of NZ_CP183977.1, forward strand.
CCAGCAAGGCAGAATCTGCTTTGCTGATCAGTGCTTTATATGCTGAGCTATAAGGCTCTTTTTTCGCTTTGAGCTGCTTTTTAACAAAATCAATCTGTTGTTGTGGGTGCATACCCTTAAGTTGGTTTTGCGCAGGCGCCTGCTGTGCTTGCAGCATACTTAAAAGGCATGTTGTGAGAAAAATGAAAAGAAAAAACTTTAAATGGTTCATGGTATTTTATTTGGTTAAAATTGGAAGGCTGAAATCATGCAATTTGCTCCCTTTATGTATATGTTAAATCTTTTTGCTATGCCCAATATGGCAGCTTGCATACCCATCGCCTGTCATCGTTACACCGTATTGCTTTCAGCGCTGTAGCGCTTTTTATATTCAGACGGACTGGTTTCGAATTGTTTTTTGAAACAGACACTAAAATATTTTGCGTTGTTAAACCCGGTTTGATAAGCAACTTCTGCCACAGTTAAATCTGCATGTTCGAGCAGGTAGGCACTTCTTTTCAATCTGATATTTAAAATGAACTCTTTGATAGACATGCCAACAATATCATTGATCTTTTGATAAAGAATTGTCCTTCCCGTATTCATATCCGATACGAAATCGTCGACCGAATAATTGGGATTGGCCATATTCTGCTCAATAAACTTCATGGCCTTAATCAGCAGTTCCTCATCCATTGAGGTAATGGTAACATTAGCCGGGTCGACCACCAGGCGCTTGCTGTACATTTCGCGCATTTCTTGCTGGTTTTTCAAAATGGTATCAATTTGCTGAATGAGGTATTCCACTTCAAAAGGTTTGTCGATAAAAACCGTAGCCCCATGTTCAAGCGCTTTGGTCTTGTTCTGGTGTACATCGCCCATACCAGATATCATCACAATGGGAATATGGCTGGTTTTAAAGTTCTGCCGCAAATGACTGCAAACCTCAAATCCATTGGTATTAGGCATCACAAGGTCAGTAATAATCAGTTGTGGGTAGATTTTTTCAGCCTTAATAATGCCTTCCATTCCATCGCTGGCCATGTATACATTGTATTTTTCAGACAGTCGCCGTTCCAGGTAATTCCGAAGATTAGGGTCATCATCAATCAGTAAGATGCTGGTGGCTTTTCTGGCATTTTTCAGTATAAGATCGGGCGCTTCAGTTTCTAACAGAATATCGTCTATCTCTGAGATGGTATAATCGTATACGCTTGACTGCATATCTCCGGAGCCGGCTTCTTTTTTGAGCGGGAGCATCATGGTAAAAGAAACTTTATTGGTTTTATTCACCATCCAGATTTTCCCCTCAATGGCATCCACAAGCTCCTTTACAATAGCAAGGCCAAGCCCTGAACTTTCTTCAAAAGTTGGCCGGTAAGACGACAATCGGTTAAAAGAGGTAAATAAGGTAGCAATCTGTGCTTCTGAAAACCCAATACTGGTGTTCAATACCTCCACAGAAACATATTCCCGGTCCTGATGATCTGATATAACATCCAGACGCAGTTTTTCCTCCATTGTAGATTGATAAATGCGTACGCCAACATAACCTTTGTTGGAGGTATATTTTAAGGCGTTGGAGAAAAGATTAGTCAAAATCTTCTCAATAATATCATAATCAAAGGCAACATATAAATGATCTTCATGTGCCGTTATGTTGGTTTCAATCTCCTTTTTATTCGCATAAAGTTCAAAAAGCCCAAAAACGTCGTGTACGAAACTGATAAAATCTCCAACCTGAGGGTTTAGCGTTACTTTCTGGCTTTCGATTTCCCTGAAACGCAATAGTTGGCTGATTGTACGTTGGATACGGGCAACATTTTTCTCAATTAACTGCATATAACCAGTGGCATGATCATTTTTTTGTACCGTTTCTTTTAGCTGTTTCAGGGGTTCGAGTACCAGGGTAAGCGGTGTCTTCAGATCATGTGATATATTCGTAAAAAAATCGGTCCTCGCCTGATTTAAATCCCGCATATTCTTTTCTTTCAAAGCTTCTAAAGCCAGCCGTTCCTTAAAAACCTTCTTATTGGTGTAGTAACGCATGATGAAAAACAGGAGCCCGAGCACAATTAAAGTATAAATGGAGTAAGCCCACCAGGACAGGAAAAATGGCGGATTTACATGAAAATAAAGTTTCGAAACATCGCTGCCCCAAAGCCCATCATTATTAGAGGCCTTTATTTCAAAAGTATAATCGCCACTAGGCAAATTAAAAAACTGTACAGCATGCTGGCTGGTATTGATCTTGAGCCACTTATCGCTAAGGCCGACCATGCGATAAGAAAATTGGTTTTTATCAGCCGACAGATAGCTGTTTGAAGAAAACCGGATTTCGATGTTTGACTGATTACTGGAAAGTGAAATCCTTCCGTTCTCCTGATTGCTCAAAGTAGAAATATCTTTCGCCAATGGCGAATCTTTGGAAATATTGCTTACCTGTTGGTTGTTTATGAGCAGACCAGTGAAAAACACCTTTGGCTTTTGTAAGTTTTTGTTCAGGTATTGCGGATCGAAAAGTAAAAAGCCGTTTGTTCCTCCAAATAACATCTCCCCATTTTTGGTTTTATAAGCGGATCTTAGATAAAAAGAGCCGCAGCTGTTTGCCTTATAAAACCTGGCTTTTTCAAATTTTTGATTTTTTTGATCGAAAAAATACAACCCCTCATTGGTACTAAACCAAATATTTCCAGAAGCATCATCTTCAAGAATGCCGAAAACAATCTTCGGGGGAAAACCATTTGTCCCACTGAAATTAAGGTATCGGCCGTCTTTTTTTAAAATGTTGACTCCTCTTCCGGAAGTGCCAAGCCAAAGGTCACCGTTTAATGCTTCATAATAACTGCAAAGATGATTCACCGCATACGGACCATTTTTGATCACATAATGCTTTAGCACTTTTAGGGTTTTGGGATCTGCAATGTACAAACCCTGATGGCTAACTACCCGTAAATGCTGCTGCTGATCAAGCGAAATGGCCTCAATTTCTACATCCAAAGGTTGACCGTTTAAACCAATAAGTTTCACGATTTCGGTTGCTGAGGCTACCTGGTTTTTCTTCCGGTGAAAAAAGTTTTTATCAGGATCAGTCATCCACCAGGTACCTTCGGCATCGCGCACAAAATCATACACGGTTAAGGGCTGTTTACTTTCTGGCGACAATATGTTCAGGTTACTGAAGTGCCCGGTAGCCATTTCGTAGGCAGAAATACCACCATTAAAAGACGATATGAACAGGTATTTTCGCTCAGGATCAAATTTTAAGCGCTTTACCATGTTGGAATTGATGGAGTTGGCTTCGCCCTTGGTGAAATGGCGGAAAGTATCTTCTTTTCTGTTCCAATAGTTAAGCCCGCCACCCTCGGTTGCAATCCAAACATTACCCAGGTCGTCTTCCTGAAAACCGCTTACGACCGGATGGTTAAGCCCTCCAGGACTCGGTGTAAAATAGCGCACATATGCATCGTAAAGTGAACAATAAGCAATTTTACCGCCATAAGTTCCGATCCAGGCACCTTGATCCGGATCGCCGTAAATGGTCCAGATCGAGTTATTTGGCAGGGAAAAAGCATCGTTCAGGTTCATTTTGAGCAGTTTGCTTGTTTCTGTCTTCGGATCGTAAAGCAAGAGTCCCGACTGTGTAGCTACCCACATCATTCCGACCTGATCGATGAAAATCTTTTTAGCCATAGTTGCCTGGTTTCCTCCGGCCGTTATCGGAATATTTTTTTTAATTGTTCCCCTCGCATCAGTAATGAAAATACCACCGCGTTGCGTAAGGAAATAGTAATCGCCCTGATAGGCCACGGCATCGTTAACAACATAAGAGGTTTTGCCCAAATCGGCAAAAACGGTAAAGCGCGATGTCTTAGTATCAAACCTATACAGTAAATTTTCCTGCGAGAGGTAAATATTACCCTTCAAGCTAATTACGCTATTGAAATATTTGCTGGTAGGCAGTTTAATTTTTTTGACAGTTTTGTTTTGCTGGTTATACTTTAACAGGCTATCGCCAGAGAGCATATAAACACTGCCATCGTCATAGAGGCAGATTGAGCGGATTTTACCTGGAAGAATTAAATCAAAATTAAACCGCTCGTAATTAAACCTTAACAAACCGTGGTTGGTTGCCAAAAACAATCCTCCTTTTTTATCGGTTACCAGCGAGCCATAAGCCCACTTAACTTTGGGATTACTCAGCGATGCCAGCTCGTTTAACTGATAGAAACTATTTCCATCATACATAAAAACAGCATCCGGACCGGTGTACCAGATTCGCCCCAGGCTATCTTTAGTGATGCTTTGAATGCCTCCATAATAGAATGTTTCGGGCATTACATGAAAACGATACCTTGAAATATCAATCGCAAATGCACTCTTTAGTAGAAATGCACTGAAACAAAATAGCAAACAAATGATTTTCCGGATATCCATAAGGTTAAAGCAGAAGCTGGTAAAGTATTGGATTTTGAAATTACCACTAAAATTTTTATCTATAAATTTATTTCGATTCCTATTCTCTTTTATATTGACGATGTTACACGCTGCTGAAAGAAATCACTATAACACGGTATGCAATAATTTCCAGGATCTAAGCCCTCGTTTACCCAGAAGCAAACAAGCACTTTGAAAAACGGCACTATTGAACAGCTACCTCCATCAGCTTGAGCCATCCGGTGGAAGTTAAATCGCCATTTACGGCAATTTTTATCCCCGGTTGATTTTCTTTTGTGGTATCAACTATGGCTACTGCCCAGGTATAAGTTCCTGGGGGTACACCTGCGGTTAGCTTAAATTCGTATGTAGCAGGATTATTTTTCAACCAGGTTGACGGTTCGGCTTTGGTATCAACAAAAATTTTCTTCACGTTGTTACTGCCATCGAGGAGTGCAAAAGCCACTTTATACTTAAAGTTCCATTGCTTAATATTATTTGGAAAGTAACCCCAACCCATGTTTCTCCAACGGTGTGTAATGGTGGTTTCGCTTCCACTGGTCAATTTCTCTGGCAGATATACCTGATCTGGATATAAGCGGTAGCCACCTTCAGCAACAAAGCGCTGCGTTAAGTTAAATGCTTTAGTAAACCAGCTTTCAACTTCTCCGATGCGAAAATCCATCATGTTCACTGCTGCGTCTGCCGCGGCATCAAATTCACCCTGGCGCACATCTTCAGGATGATCTTCCCTATATTTACCATTCGGATCAGTCCAGTAGCGGTGAGTGCCTGTAGTAATCCAGCCGCCTTCCATAATAACCGGACATTTAAAACTCCATGTTTTGGCAAAGTTTTTTTCCCAGCTTTGGTAGTAATCGGTCATGCCAAAAGCATCCTGCCTTAAAATGTAACCTTTGTTAATCGATTTCACTAAAAGTTTATCGCTGTTTGCATTGGCTGCGCCCCAACTTGCCGGATGGCCGATTAAGCGGTGATAGTTGATTACCATCGGCACTTTATCGAAATTCTTTGTATAGAGGTTGGTTACCCAGTCAAAAACCTGTTCCTTAAGCGTTTCGGTATTTGCGCCAGTTGAGGTATTGGGATCTTCATAAATTACATTGTGTGCCTCGCCCCATTTACCTAAACCATAAGCGTCGATAAAAGAAGTGCGTACAGGATCGTTGAAATCCTTGGCCAGTTCTTCAATAAATTTCGCATAATATTGCTGAAAAACTGGATCCTGAGGATAAGGGGTACGGCGAGAAGGAAATTTACTGTCTTCCAGGTAATACTTCGCTCCTGCGTCGAATACAAACTGCGGGGTATTTAATCCCTGGTCGCGACCATCCACAACAATCCTAAAAGCAATTGGCAAACCCCTGCTTTCTGCACCTTTAATCATTTTATAAAGTGCTGAACCTGGATTTCTCCATGCATAAACGCCATTAGCGGGGTTGAACGTTGCCCAGCTGGTTCGGATATAACAAGCTGAAGCATAATCAATCGCCTTTACTCTTTTTCCCAAATCGGGGACATAATATTCAGTATCCCAATAAGATTCGTTACCGGAACCCGAGCCGTACATTACCCAACCGTTAAGCGGATTGCGAAATACTGCACTCCTGTTGTACTTAGGTTTAACCAAAGTACCTTCGGCTTTAGCCGTTTCTTCGTCCACATTTTTTTTACAGGCAAAGCCTATAACACCCATCAGGGCTAATAATGCTTGTGAAATCAGTATTTTATAATTCATTTTTTTCATCTTTTTATTTTTTTAATTCCCATCACCAATTGTGGTTAAAGACCTATGATTTATTTCATCGTTTTTCTGCCAGTATAGTCATGTTACGCAGGTCGAATACAATCACATTTGTACCAGATGGAATAGTATAATAAGAATTGCGTTGCGCACTGGTCGACCCGCCAGAAAGTGGCGCAACAGTACCCTGCACAAGGGTAAGTTCCTGTGCGGTACCAGTGGCTGTAAGCGGGCAGCTAAATGCGTAAGCCAGGTTTTTATTGTTATCATTGCCTCCGTAAACAATAAACTTGGTTTTACCAACCTTGCCTCCGGTGTATACCAGAATCTGGGGATCGGCCAGACTCACCTTACAGTCCATTTTTACAGGGGTTCCAAAACTATTCACAGCCCCGTGCATCCATAACTCAGCGATGGTGGTTGTTTGGGCAATTCCGCCATCTCCGTTCCAGGTTACAACCTTTGGTGTCAATGCCTGTGAAGGAGAATAGATGGTTGCGGTTGCCTTTTGCATATTCACTATAACGCGGTATTTCCCGGCCGTCTCAATTTTCCATGAAAAGGCGTTTTCACGCATTTTTATGCCAATAGCGGTTCCGTCTTTTACCGTCGTAGCGGCATCAGCAGAGGCGATATAATTTGTTGCCCCATTATATTCCACAGGAATTTGTAGTTCGCCGGGCTGTAAGTCGATCAGGTAGGCGTACTGATTTAAATTCTCCAAAGTTTTAGGCATTTCCACCTTACTCAATCCCGGAACAGCGCTTCCACCCAAAAATATTTTATCGGCATCAAAAACAACTGTTCGGATAGGTGTTACATTAACCTGTACCGTTCTTACTTCAGGCGATTCAAAAGTGGCACCACCCTCCCATTGTGCAACAACCCTGAACTCCAGTGTAAAGGATTTGTTGATAGGAATGCCCCATTTCTGATTTGCCCAGTTTTGCAATTGTTCAGAAGTGAAACTTCTGCTAAATGTTCCATCATCTTCGTAATTCATAATGGCGGTAGCCGAACCAAAGTTGTTCCCAACCAGATCCAGCTTGGTGATATAAGAAACTAAGTGATCATCTGATTGTGGCCTCGCAGGATTCCACGAGAAGGTGACAATGTCTTTGCCAAGGTTGTTTTCATCCAACGCAATATTTGCTGAAGATATCTGTAGAGTCAATTTTTCTTCAACCTTTTCAATGTCGTTAATTCCTTTTTTGCAGGCCGCAAACCCGATCAAAAAAAACAGTAAAAGCCATGATTTATATAAATATTTATTTTTTTTCATCTGATCAGATCGTATAAGTATTCATTTTAAATTGTTCTATTTTTAGCACGTTTAGCACTACTTACCGTAACCTGGATTTTGAGGAAACACTGCGTCACGGTTTGCATCAATAATCGACTGCGGAATTGGCCAAAGGGTGTGATAATCCATAATTTTGTCTTTGATGGCCGTATTATAAAGTTTCGCCCGATCTACCAGCTTATTGGTACGTACTAATGTAAAGCGGCGGCTTTCCTCTCCCACCAGTTCCCTGATGCGTTCATCGAGGAGAAAATCCATGGTCATCTGGCCTGCGCCTGTTACCGAGGCACCAGCACGTTTACGCACTTCATTTACAGCATCAGCGGCTTTCGCTTGATTTCCTTGTCCTAAATAAGCTTCTGCCAGCAGCAGATAGGTTTCCGCCAGTCGAAATTTAACCCGGTCTTTATAACTTCCGGTTAGGCCAAGGTTCTCCGCCCGTCCGTAGAAAAACTTTGTGATTGCCGGAAATAAACTTTTGGTAGAAAACCAGGTTTGTTCGGTAATATTTGCTTTTTTGCCATACAATGAGGTTTCGCCAGGGTTATTATAGTACCAGTTGCGTTTGATGTTATAATTTGAATTGCGGATATCCGTTGCTTCAAAAATCCCCGGAACATTACCTGTTGCGTTTGTGCCTGTTGTTCCAACCCACCACTTCATCGGCGTGAGCTGTGCCAGCCCCCTTCCTCCCAGGGTATCTGCTAAAACGAAACCCGTTATTGTAGAATAATTTGGGCTCCAGGCCCTGCGGCTCCAATCGTCTGAATTGGTACCACCACCTACAGTATTAAATTCGAACTGTAAAACCCAGATACTTTCCCGGTTTGCGTTTTTTAACCTGTTCTGGTTATTCTCCAGAAACAGATCACTAAAAACATCTCCAGCCTTGTCTTTATTTACGCCAAATCGTGTTTTCATTAAACCATAATAGCCACTATTGATTACCGCGAGTGCAGCTTGCTCAGCAGGCACGTATGCTTTGTTCAGCAGGTGCATTTCGCTTAGTAAATGGTAAGCAGCCCATTTGGTAAGCTTCCCATCTTTTACCTGATCTGGATTTGCAGGTAAGTGCTGGCTGGCAAAAGTCAGATCGTCAATGATATGCCCCAAAACCTCTGCTTTTGGTGTACGGGTAAAATTGAGCTTAAAATCGTATAAAATGGTTTCTACATAGGGTACGTCTCCATATAAATACACCAAAGTGCGGTAGGCGTATGCGCGGAAAAATCTGGCCTCTGCCTGAAAACGTTCCTTATCGGAAGGAGAATCCCAGTTAGTGTTTTTTTCCGAATAGATGAGCATTAAATTGGCCGACGAGATAATGCTGTATGCCCAGTTCCAGTAAGTGCCAACGAACCTTTCTGATGAGTTTAATGTGAGATTTGCAAAAGGCAGCAGCGATGCATCGCTGTTGATTACATCAGCAATATCTGTTGCAGCTTGTAAAGCTTCGTAAGGGCATGCCCCATTGTGGAGATAAGCACCACCTTCGCCAAAAGTGTTGTATTCTGAGCGGGTAAGGGCATATAATCCGGCGCTTCCCACCTCAAATCCATAAGTACTGGTATAAGTATTGGTTGGTGCCAACTCTGTTTTCAGATCTTCTACCAGAAATTTTTTACATCCCATTGCCGAAAACAATATGATGAGTGCCAATCCTGTTTTTATAGTTTTTTTCATGTGATAAAAAGCGTTAGAAATTTACGTTTAAACCGAACATATAAGACCGGGCAGTCGGATATGAAGCCATCCAGGTATTATCATAATTGAGTACCTGTCTGATGTTCGAAATTGTATTAAGGTTGTTAACACTCACGTTAACATCAATGCCACTTACACCAAGCTTTTTGGCCAATTGTTGTGCTATTCGATACCCAAGGGTGATGTTTTTTACCTGTACATAAGAAACTTTTTTATAGTAGCCATGCCCGAAGTTGTTGGTATATCCCGGCGAAACAATAGTTGCTTCCGGATTTTCAGGCGTCCAATAATTGGCATTGTGTACATAGTTGGTTATTCCGAAAGTCCACGAACCGATATTGGCCATATTATCATCGCGCCAAACGCCAAATACCCCGGTTACCAATGCCGACAGGTAAAAGTTTTTATAGCTTAGCCGGTTGCTTAACGAGGCGGTATACCTTGGCATCTTAGAACCAATCACTTTACGGTCTTTAGAATCGATGAGGCCATTACCATCCACATCTTCTAATTTGGCAGCGCCAGCTGCCGCACCTTGCTGAACGGTATAGTTTTCGCCTTTTTGCCAAATACCAACCATATTATAATCGTAAAAAACCCGCAGCGGTTTACCAATAAACCAACTGTTATTTACATCATCCAGTCCATCGCCCCTGAGTTCTACAATCTTATCGCGGTCTAATGAGAAAACAGCTGTTGAATTCCATTTAAAGTTTTTTACATCGACATTGAGCGAGTTTAAGGTAATCTCGAATCCTTTATTTTGTGTTTGGCCGATATTGTCCCAGATTCTACTGTAACCGTTCATGATCGGAACGGTACGGGTCATCAGTAAATCTTTGGTTCTCGACAGATAGGCATCAATTGTACCGCTTAAACGGTTTTTAAACAATTGAAAATCCAGGCCAACGTTGGTGGTATAAGTTGTTTCCCATTTCAGGTTGGGATTACCAACGCCATCACCAGCAAGGTAAGCGGTATTTACGGCCGTTCCGCCATCACCCCATATATATTTTACGCTAGAATAAAGGCGATCTAATGTTCGGTAAGCCGTGATGGCCTGGTTACCATTAGCGCCATAGGAAACCCTTAGTTTGAGTAGGTCGACCCAGTTTAGCTTATCTTTAATAAAACTTTCCTCACCGATATTCCATGCAAGGGCAGCTGATGGAAAAAAAGCATATTTATTGTTTTCTCCAAATACGGAAGCACCATCCGAACGGCCGGTAAAGGTTACAATATATTTCCCTTTATAGCCATAATTGATCCGCCCCATATAAGATAAAAGTGCTGTTTCTGATAAATTTGATGACATATTGAGGTTGCGCGCCGCTGTACTCATCATGTAATAACTGGTGTTATCGGTAACAAAACCCTCACCGCTCTGTGATGATCCGACACTTTTGGTCTGTTGCATACTAAACAAGCCTGTAGCATCAAAACGGTGATCACCAAGGGTACGTTCGTACTTAAGTACATTTTCCCAGGTATAATCGTTATAATGCCCATTATTGATAGATGCCCTGCCGCCAACTAAACCGGCCTGCTCGCGACCGTCAAAAGTGTCTCTTCCATAGTAAGTGCCTGTAAAGCTGCTCCTGTAGTTGTAGCCGAAATTCGAGCGTGCAGAAAGTCCTTTCAGGGGTAATTTAATATCAGCATAACCACTGAGAAAAAAGCTACGGTTTATTCTATCCTGGTCTGCGTTCACATTACGCATGGGGTTAACAATCAGCGAAGACTCCATAGGCTCGGGGACATAATAACCCGCGGCATCTATATATTTACCATAAGGGCTCATTTTGATGGCATGCTCAATGTTTGGCATAACGCCTCCGTCATTTCTTTGCGAAAACTGGGTTCCAAGGCCAACAGTTAACCAATTATTAAAGGTCTGGTCAATATTGGCCGTAACATTTAGTCTTGAAAGCTTCGAATTATAAACCACACCTTCCTGACTGAGTGACGAAGCTGCCGCCATGTACTTGGTATTTTGCGTGCCACCGGAAATACTTAACTGATGATCCATCGTTATTCCCCTTTTAAAGATATAGTCTTGCCAGTTATGGGTAATTCCATTTTTAAAGTTTTCACGCTCGGTTACACTCATGATGTTTCCTGCAATAGGATCGAGCTGATCGCCGGTATATCCTGATTTTAAACGGCCGATATCCTGTTTCAAACGGATAAATTCGTTTGGTCCCATTACATCAATCCGCTGCATTGGCTCAGCAAAGCCCAATTGCCCGCGATAGGTAACCTGTGCTTTGCCCAACATCCCTCTTTTGGTCTGGATCAGGATGACACCATTAGATCCACGGGCGCCATAAATGGCTACCGCAGATGCATCTTTTAAAATGGTCAGGTTTTCGATATTATTGGGATCAAGGTCTACCAAAGATCCGCTGTAAGGTATGCCGTCTAAAACAATTAGCGGTGAATTATTGGCCGATAATGAGTTTTCTCCACGGATCAGTAAAGCCTGGTCCTGACCAGGTGCAGCATTTCCAGTAGTGACATTAAAACCTGCTACCTGCCCAACCAAACGATCCATAAGGTTCGGCGTAGAAACCATATTGATCTGCTCCTTTCCTACTACGGCCAACCCGCCGGTCAGATCTTTTTTCTTGGCGGTACCATAGCCCACAACTACCACTTCATCCAACTGTTTATCGCCAGCCATTTTTATATTAACTGTCCCTGAGGCGTTTACGCTGGCTTCCTGGTTGCCAAAACCTACATAAGAAAATACCAGTACTGCAGCAGGAGCTGCCTGCAAGGTATAATTTCCGTCTTTATCAGTCGAAGTACCCGTATTGCTTCCTTTAACCCTTACAGAAACCCCAACGAGTACCTCCCCCTTCTCATCGGTAACTTTACCACTAACTTTTTTCAGTTCCTGCGCATAACCGATGTTTATCATCAATAAAAGCAGCACAAGCATTATAATGTGACCCTGGAGCCTGATTCGTATTTTTTTTATCATGTAGAATTATATATGGTTAGTATTCGGATTATTATTTCTCTGGCTGCTCAATAGCTTATAAACTAAGAGATTGGATGCCTTTCATGGACCTGATGGTTTGCCGGTGACTTTGATGTCTTGATCGCACTTAGCAGAAATGACAGCTGCCCTGAAATCAATGATCTGTTGAATGCTCATATTATTTGGTTGTGATATCTGGTTAGCACAAAACTACCGCTAAAGCCTATCCCGGAGGGTTCGTTTTTGTACGGAAATGGTTTGCTTTTGTACAAAGGAGGCTCAAAAGAAAATTTGTTATGATTTTAACGAAATACAGGTTGCTTGCTGAGATGCTTGTTTTTCTGTTCCAGATTTTTTAATTCGAATACCACGATCTCATTTTTTCTTGCTTTAAACAGTCGTGAAGGATTAAAATATACCTACTCATAAATGTCTAATTAATGTTTTTGTAATAATCTGCTATGATATACCAGGCTTTTTTACGGAACCCCTGATCTGAAACAAGGCCCTTTCTATTCCAGCCATCCTGGTAAGTGGGGTGGAAACGGAAAGGTGATCGGAAATCGAACAATACCCAGGGAGAAATTCCTCGCAGGTTTGGAATATGTTTAAACATCTCCAGGTTGTCTTTATACAGCCGGGCCTGATAATCTTCGCTCCATGAACTTGCGGTATCGGTGTCTCCTGTTTTTCCATACAGGGCTTCTGCGCCAAATTCGGAGATGATTAAAGGCTGATCTCTGGCTACATCCCAAATGGCCTTATCAGGTGTAACCGGCCAGGGATGATACCAACCCATATATTTATTAATGGCCACTACATCTAACTCCTTAACGAAGGGGTCGTCCATAACAAAACATTGCCTATCGCGATCAAACTTTACTAAATCGAATGCAGCCGTGATTAATCGAGTGCTATCAATCTCCTTTGAACATTTGATCAGGTATTTCAAGAATTCATTTCTGGCTTTTGAGGGCTGTGTTTCATTTGCCATACCCCAAAATGAGAGTGCACACCGGTTTTTATCCCGCATCACCATTTCCTTTATCATGACTCCAGCCTTTTTTCTGGTTTCCTGATTTTCAAAATCAATTCCCTGCCAGATCGGTGTCTCTTCCCATAGCAAAAAGCCCATTTTTTCGGCCGTACGCACCGTATATTCATTTTGCGGATAATGCGCCAAACGGATCATGTTACAACCCAATGCTTTCGCTTCAGACAAAAGCATTACGGCATCTGCCTCAGAAAAAGCGCGACCTTTTCGCTGTGGAATCTCTTCATGAAAACTGATGGATTTTAAAAAAACCGGCTTATCATTGAGGTAAATCCCGGTTCCTTTTACTGCGAGGTTTCTAAAACCGATCATTTCATTTACCACATCTTCGGCAGTAGATACGCGTACATTATAAAGCTTTGGCGATTCAGGCGACCAGCGCTGCAGCTGTTTTACATTGCTGATTGAGGTTCTGGCGATTCCCTGTTGATCTGTAACCAGCTTTTGTTTTATTTTCAACTCAGGAATTTCGACAGTTACCGCTACATTTACCTGACTACCAGCAATTTTAACCACAGCATTGATTTGATTGTTGCGCTGTTTATCCAATTGAATAAAATAATCATGGATATAAACTTTGGGCGTTGATACCAACATCACATCGCGCGTAATGCCTCCATAATTCCACCAATCGAACGATTTTGCAGGAATGGCATCAGTTGTCCGGGTATTATTTACCTCCAGGGCTAAAAAGTTGTCTGTCTTCTTGACCAAGTCCGTTACCTCCACCTGAAAAGGCGTAAAACCACCTTCATGCTCAGCAATTTCTTTTCCATTAAGGTATACCTTACAGCGATAGCTTACCGCAGCGAAATAGATAAATAAGCGGCCGATATGGTCTTTGGGTACATCAAAATGTTTTGCATACCAAACGGTACCTTCATAGTATTTCAGTTCCGGCAACTGGCTGTTCCAATCTGAGGGTACATTTAGTTTTAAACCGCCATCAAAGGAATATTCGTAAAAATCTGTTTTACCTACAGGTTTTTTGTTCAGGTAAATTTTGTTCTTCCTCCCCTGATCGTATTGATCTATAATCGCATCCCATCTCCCATTAAGAGACTGCGTTTTTCTTCCATATACATTGACCAAAATGTTTTGCGCAAAAATGTTCGAAAGCAAGCAACACAGCAGTATCAGCAAAGAAAAAATGGTTTTGGTTAGCTTCATAAAATTATTGGTTTACTTTTTAATGATTTTCATTGCAAAGCCACCACCCTGGGCCATGGTAATGGATAGTTTGCGATTGACAGGAATACTGATCCGGTCTCTTCTGTAATCGGATGCGATTTTATTGGCGTTTACTCCATCTTGATAAATTTCTGCAACATAATCTCCCGCACCGAGAAAACTGAGATCAAGTTCCAGATTGCGGGTATCCCAGTTGGTTAACGATCCCAAATACCAGGTATCGCCCCTTTTGCGTGCGGTAGTAATATACTGTCCAATCTCGCCGTTAAGCACGATTGTATTATCCCATACTGTGGGGATCGCGCTGATGAAGTCAGTGCATTCCTGCTCCCTTTCATAATTATCCGGACTATCACAAAGCATATTCAAAGGCGATTCGAATACCACATATTCGGCCAGTTGCCTGCAGCGGGTTCCCTGGCTCATCGGTTCATCATTTATTCCCCTGTGGCTACGTTTGGTTGCGTTACGCATGGCTCCCTGGGTATAATCAACGGGCCCGGCAACCATCCTGATAAAGGGCATGGTAACATCATAGGTAACCATATCCATTTCGGGCCCTGTCCATTTCATTTGCTCAAGGCCGTTAACCGCTTCGTAATTGATTACATTAGGAAAAGTACGGTTCAGGCCTGTTGGTTTATAAGTTCCGTGAAAATCAACAAGCAGTTTATATTTAGCAGCTATCTCTGCCGCGCGGTAGTGAAAATCGACCATATCCTGGTCATCACGATCCATAAAATCGATCTTGAAACCTTTTATCCCCAGTTGCGAATAGTGTTTACACACCTTTTCCAGGTCTCGCTCAAAGGCATAGTATCCGGCCCAGAGTATCAGATCTACATTTTTAGACATTCCATAGGCAATAAGCTCCTTCAGGTTAATTTCGGGAACAACTTCGAATAAACTGGCTTTGAGGTTTACTGCCCAACCTTCGTCTAGAATAACGTATTCAATTCCGTTTTTAGATGCAAAGTCGATATAAGCTTTATAGGTTTGATTATTTACACCCGTAACAAAGTCTACTTTGCTCAGCCCCCAGTTGTTCCACCATTCCCAGGCCACTTTCCCGGGTTTTATCCATGAGACATCTTTTAACCGGCTTGGCTCAGCCAGTTTATAAACCATATCATTGTCGGCTAATGCTTTATCAGTTGTGGTTACGATGGCAATACGCCAGGGAAATTTTGTTTCAGCTTTGCTTTTAGCCAGAAAAGGCTGACGGGAACTTACCATTTGCTGCAGCTGGTTATGTCCGCCTTGCTGTGTAGACTTCGGATAAGGTGCAAAATTTGCTTCAAGGGTAGTGTTGCCGCCAGGATTATAAAGGTACATGCCAGGATAGCTCTGCAGATCTGCCTCCGCTATACATACTTTCTTCCCGCCATCAAGTTCTATTACCAGCGGGGAAAAAGCCAGTTTATCCCTGTTCATTTCACTCAGAACGGTGTAGTCATATGTGTTTTCAAATGAGTTGAAATATTGACCTTCAAGTGTCTTCTCCTTGGTTTTCACATATGGAATGTAGGCTTTGTGATCTTTAGGAAATCGGAACGATGCCAATTCTTCATTTACAATGAAGTCTCTTTTACCCTTAGATACAAAACGATAGGCCATTCCCTCATTATAAACCCGAAAAATCAGTTTGAAATCTTCTTTGAAATCAAGTGTTAACTCCGAATATTCGTCATTTATCTGGCTTCTTTTGTAAACAGGAGCATCAATTTTTCCTTTAACAAGTATGGTTTTGGCCTGCTTTAATTGGGATTTGATCCCAAAGGCGTTTCCATTACCCAATTTCATAGCAATGGCGTCAGCACTTAGTATCAGTTTGCTATCGTGAAACAGCTGATAGCCAATAGTATCAGTCAGGAGAACCCCCACTTGCAACCGCCCATCGGGCGAACTAACGCTAAGCCTCTTTTGGGCGATTGCGGGGATAGTTAGGAACGTTAAAAGGAATAGGCGTAATATTTTTTGTTTCATCAGTTATACCTGTTATTTAATTGTTGATTTCTCCTGGCCGGACAGTGTTTAATTGTATGCTGTTATTTCCTTCAGTCAGGGTTCCGGTATTTCTATACTGTTTGTAGTATCGGAGAATTTCCAACAGTATGCGAAAATGTTCGCCTATCGATCTCATAATAATTTGTAGCTATTGTATTTGGCAAGTCCAAAACTAGCTACAACTGCCTACCTGAAGGGTTCGGTTTTGTACGGAAATGGTTCAGTTTTGTACAGAAACTACAATTATTAGCAGTTGATAATGAATATGGGATATAGAACCCAAGAGATTAAAGGCCTTTCACCTTAAATGATCGTCCCAGCAGAAGAAAAGAGCGCTTTTTCATTGGGCGATATTCATTATGATGTTTTATGATTAAATATTAATGACTAATCCATTAGCTGCAAGCATCGTGGTGTGTTTTCTAAAAACGAAGTGAATACAGTCCATTAATATCTTTTATATTGGCAAGACCTGGAATGCAAAATATTGGATTATAACTTATGATTTTTTGAAATCATTTTTAAAAATGAGCCTGGCCGTGGTAGCCAATTGTTCTGAGAAAACGGAATTGCCTTGAGCCAACCTATTACCAAACCTTTTGTTAGTAACCGGAGGTTTCATTTTCCTATCACAAATTTGTGAGTGAATTTAATCTTTTGGTTTATCAAATCCCAAGTTAAGGTTTCATTTCAGATTAGGTCTGGATGTCTTTTGCTGATATCTCGCAAAGCTTTACCGACTGACTTGCATAAAAATGCCCGCTGTCGTCAGCTTTATGCCTACATAACGGAAGTTATAGCAATGCATTATAAGGGATCATTCTATATTCCATCATAGCGTGCTTGTTGATAACGGCTATTAAAGTATTTATAATGAATCGTTTATCATACCAATTTGAAATAAAAACAGGCAGATTTTTCTGGAAAAATCTGCCTGTTTTAAATTAGTAGCCAGGGTTTTGATATGCTTTCTTTGCCTCGTCAGACATTTGCATACCATCTATCTGTCCTTGTGGAATTGGACGGAGATAAAGATTTGGCGTAATCGTTCTGGTAACCGTTACTGGTGTATGGTCGCCATATCCGGTACCACAAATACTAAAGGTAGTGGATAATTCTGCCCATTTTTGCGTTCTAATGAGGTCGAATCTCCTGTATCCTTCCGCATAATATTCACGCGATCGCTCTGCTAAAATATAATTGATATCAATTGTTGCCGGGGTTGCGGCAATCATGGCTGCACTATTGTCGGCTACTTTTGCCACATTACCATTATTATCCCAACGCCATTTTCCGGCACGGGCCCTCACCACATTGATCAGTTCGCGCGCACTTTTACCTGCTTTGGGTGTAGCACCTTTTACAGCAGCTTCGGCAGCTACGAAGTAAAGTTCAGAAAACTTTGCAATAGGATAAGGGCGGGTACTACCTGCATTTGGCTGACCTAAACCTGTGCCATTATCTGTGCGGTAAGGACCCAGTTTCCAAAGACCAGGATAAACGATCCTGCTTATTCCCGATGGGGAAATTACATAGTCTGCCCTTCCTGGTAATGTTCCGGCGCCAACATTACTTGTTCCGGCTCCGCTTGGATAACTTACGGCGTTATTGTCAGCATCCAGAAAGGTTAAAACGGCATTTCCGGGAACAATAGACAAGCCATTGGCATTAACCAAAGAGGCAGGGGCCGATTCTGGTGGGTTATATCCTTTAGGCCAATTTCCACGATATACCGTTGTAAAGGTACCATCATAACGCGAATCCAATGTTTTATCGGCAAAAGTATTTTTAAACACTTCAATAGGCGGAGCCATCCGGTTCCACGGCCTGCCCAGGTGTTGCTCTGCTTCACGCTGAACCGAACTGATTCCGCCGCTTCTAATATTGGTGTAATTCCAGGTCATCATCCAACCTGCAAAATTATCAGGTGCCCCACCACTACCAAAGGTTAAACTACCACCATTAAAACGTTCGCTCGTTTGGGTATGATCAGCATATAGCAACATTTCTTTGTTACGATCATTCGATCCTAAATTTACATCATAATAGGTATCTACCAAACCGTAAGATCCGGGACTTTCGATAGCTGCAGTTGAAACGTCATAAGCCTGTTGAAAATACCAGTTTGCATCATGTCCGTCAGGATCAGTACGGTTTGCTGCAGGATAGGTTGGAATATTGTTAGGATTTTGCAACCACCATCCATAAGTTAGGTAGGCTTTTGCCAGATACAGTCGTGCCAAAGTTTTTGTTACCCCTCCTGTAACGCGGGCTGCCACTGGTAAATCGGCAACAGCCGTCAACAAATCAGGAAATACTGCCTTTGTATATACTTCAGGAACTGTATTGCGTACTGATGTTCTTACCGGACTGGTATTGAATTTAAGTTGTCCGGCACCCAAATCGAGTGGCACCCCGCCAAAGGTCTGTACCAACAAAAAATAATCAAAGGCGCGGAAGAATCTTGCTTCTGCAACCAATGAAGGGGCAATACCTGCGGCACTGGCATTCTCAATTACGCCACTTGCTGTATTAATATTGGGAAAGGCTTCTCCCCATAATACGCTACTGGGATAACTTGTAGAAAGTATTGACCCAACACCTGAACAATCCATATCCTTAAAATTACCATCAGCATCTTTGCCCCAGGTAGCCTCATCGGTACCGGTAATTAGCGAATTATAGTAATAGGCCTGTCCATACATGTTGCGGAGGTGACCGTACATTGCTGTAAGACCGCCATTTACCCCTGTAACAGTTTTAAAGTAATCTGGTGTAAAGATACTGCGGGGTTCTTCTTCAAGAATTTTTTTACAGCCTGAGAAAACGACCATCCCAAGCCAAACGCTCAATGTTATATTTAAATGTATACGTTTCATATCGGTATATTAAAATGTTAAATTAAGACCAGCTACATAGTTACGGGTAGACGGGGTATTGGTACCAATGGTTAAAATTCTCCGAGGATAAACCGATGCTACCGCAGCGTTTTCATCGCCGTATGAATTTGTTTCAGGATCCATGCCCGACTCGCGATGATATGGAGAGAACATCACAAAAGGGTTTTGAACGGTTAAGTACATCCGAAGTTTCACTCTGGAATCTTTTAACAAACTTCGATTGAAATCATATCCTAAAGAGATGGTCCGTATTTTTAAGAAAGAAGCATCAAAATAACCTAATGTACTTCCATACTTAGGGTTATCGCCGCTTGCAATACCGCCAGGTTTTGGATACTTTGCTCCTGTATTTTCAGGGGTCCAGTAATCAACTTTAACGTTATTTCTTCTTCCAGATAAAAGATTCAGGTATCCGGAAGAACCATATAATGTACTTAGCAAAATTCCACCATCTTTAAATAATCCTACCACATTGAGGTCAAATCCTTTATAAGCTACCCTTGTATTAAATCCTCCTGATAATTTAGGATCTACATCCATGATCTGTCTATCTGCTGCACCAATGGGTCTTGTTGGTTTGCCGGTCGCATCAAAATCGCCCGTGTATTTTACTTTAATCATACCCACATTACCACCTGGCTCTAAAACATTCAGGTATGGATCTCCGGCCTGCCATAAACCTACTTTTTCAAAATCATAAATGGCATTGATGTTATGGCCCACAAACCATGCATTCCCTTCGTCTCTGGTCTGGCCTGATGCAAGAGCAACAAGTTTGTTCCGGTTTGCATAAAGATTAAATCCTACATCCCATGACCAGCCTCCCTTATCATTAAAAATATTACCGTTAACACTCAGTTCCCAGCCTTTATTCTGTGTTTGGCCGATGTTTGCAGTATAACTGCCCACACCCGCGGTAGAAGGTAATGCAACGCCTAACAATATATCTTTTGTGTTGGTTACATAGTATTCAAATGTTCCTGTCAGTCTGCTTTTTAGTAAGGAGAAATCGAGGCCATAATTCCAGGTCTGTGAATATTCCCAGCCTAAACCCGGGCTAGGCAACTGAGAAACATAATATCCGGTAGCATAGTTGTTATCGCCAAAATTGTAAGGGCGCGAGTTTAGCAAACCAAGGGTTTGATATGGATTTACTGCCTGGTTTGATGTTTGCCCGTACCCCACTCTGATCTTCAACCTGTCGATAGCGGTTATCCCCTTCATGAAATTCTCATTCATCAGGTTCCAACCCACAGAAACAGCCGGATAGGTATTCCATTTATGGCCTGGCGCCAAGCGTGATGACGCATCAGATCTGATGGTTGCACTGATTAAATAGCGATTATCATAAGCATACATCACTCTTCCCATGTAAGACATCAGTCCACTTAACCTGTAGTCCCCGTTACCGATTGTTAACTCTCCATTGGCCTGGCCAAGATTGTAAAACTGAAAAGCATCGGACGGAATATCACGTGCTGACATGGATGAGGAATTGAACTTATTCTGTTCAGCAGAGTATAAGGCAACTACATTGATGTTGTGCTTTTCCGAAAAGGTTCTGTCATAAGTTAATAAATTCTCAAGTGTCCAATGGTAGGTTTGCGAATTGCTAACCCCAGCAGTAGAAACTGTAGTAGCAGTAGCACTTCCAATTCCAACACCTGTATAGTTACCATTGTTGCTCTGGATAAAATCGAGGCCGAGATTGGTACGGTATTTTAGTCCTTTTACCCATGGAATGTTAACCTCGCCATAAAATGAATTATAGGTAGCAAAGCCACGCGTTTCATTAAGCCATTTATCACTGAGATTTTTAGTGAGATCGCGGGTGTAAATCCACGATTCATCCTGAGGCATTCTGATTGTTCTTTTTAGGCTGCCATCTGCATTGTAAGGATTTGCGATAGGCGAATTGCTAAGGATTCCATAAACGCCGAGCTGGTTGCCTTCACTTATGTTGTAATTGTTATTGGTGGTAAATCCAATCCTTAAGAAACTGGCAATTTGCTGATCCATGGATGCTTTCATTGAATACCGGGTGTACTGTTGAGTTGGGATCAGACTTTGATTCTGATAATAGCCGCCACCAAAACTGTAGCTACCGGTAGTAGATCCGCCAGATACACCAACATCATGACTGGTTACAACTGCCGATTTATTATAGAATAAATCTTGCCAATCGGTGTTTACGTCGTTAGATTCATCTACACCATTGGTTGTAAATAATCCAGCTGCCTTGCGCAATGCAATAAATTCCGGGCCATCCATCATTGGATATTTGGCAAAAAGTGTTTGTAAACCAGTATATGAATTATAGGATATTTTAGCCGGAGCGCCTTGTTGGCCACGGTTAGTGGTGATCAATATTACTCCGTTTGCTCCCCTCGAGCCATAAATCGCAGTAGCGGAAGCATCTTTCAAAATATCTAAACTTTTAATGTCGTTGGGATTAATATCGCCAATAGAGCCTGGAAATGGAATCCCATCAAGCACCACCAACGGATCATTACTGGCGGAAAGGGAACGCTGACCACGGATCAGAATCTGCATGGTTGCACCAGGTTTGGTAGAAGTTTGTGAAATGTTTACCCCTGCTATTCGACCTTGAATAGCCTGTGCCACGTTGGGCGCCGGTATTTCGCGAACTTTATCGCCCGATATGTTTGCTACAGAACCCGTTACCGATTCTTTGCGCTGGGTTCCATATCCCACCACTACAACTTGTTCAAGTTCAGCAGCGCTCGGAAGTAATGTTACATTGATTTCGGTTTGATTTCTGACCGGAACCTCGCGACTTGTAAATCCGATGTAGGAAAACACCAGTACAGAATTGCTTGATGGAACCGCAATACTGAAGTTTCCTGTACCCAGGGTTGTTGTACTGGTTGAGGTTCCCTTGACCAGAATACTTACACCTGGAAGGGGTTTTCCCTGATCATCCACAACGCGCCCTTTTACCTGGGTTTGTGCATGTGCAGCAACTACAAAAAGCGAAAAAAAAGCAATCAGTGATAGTTTGGCTAGACATTTGGAAAGTCCTGCACCAGGCTTTACAAAAAACTGTAAAAATTCATTCCTCATAAAAATTTGGTTTATAATGGTTAAAGTCCATACTTCACTCCGTAATGAGCCCACTGGTTATCCAAAAACCGGATAATGAGCACCTCTAACAGAAGTGAATAAGCATGATAGCGTAAAGTTATTCGGTGAGCACAAAAGCGAAAGTGTCAATTGTTCATAAATATGGAATAAATGTTCAAAGGAATGGATCGACTAAAAACCAATTTTTAAACGGGGGGAAGTCTTTCGGCCACAAAACATGAAGCCATTTTATGCAATCGATTGTAAACTAAACAGATGCAACAAAAAGCCATCTCAATAATCTTTAACAACAACAAATATTAAGGAGTAGGCCGCTTCGATTATTTATTTTTTAGAAACAATAAATAATGCATTAAGATCTTTTCAAAAAATCGAAATTTTGGATGTTGTAATGCTATAAGTAAAGATGGTAACCATTAGTTCAGGAGTGGATTGCATTTAATTTTATATTCATAAGAATTTATTGCTGGTTCAACAATAACAGCAAAGCTGAGTAATACTTACCCGGGATCCAGAACAAGTTTTCAGCCCGATCTATCATTTGACAGATAACAAGCGCCTGCCCTGAATCCGAGAAGTACACTAAACCAAAATAATTTCTTTTTCTCTGTGCGTTATTTTGACAGCACAAAAAATGCTATTTGTGGATTATTTTCAGCTGGTTAATTATTCAAAAACGGCTACGAAACCATCATTCTTCTTCAGGTCGATTTTCAATTCTCCGGAGGCTGGTATTTTTACTTCTTTGGCAACAAACCCATTGTGGCTTTCGCTATCGTTTCCTGAAGAAATAAGTTTACCTGTTTTGTTTTTAAGAAAAGTAAGATTTAATGCCAGCGATTTGTCAATCGGTTCTCCATTCAATCCTGTAACATACCATTTGGAACCCGATTTTCTGGCTACAACATATAACTTGCCCGGATATCCATCAATAAATTTTACATCATCCCATTGAGCGGGCAATGCTTTTAAGAAATCTTTCACCTCAACAGGTACATGGCTCATCCCATCCGGTGTTTCGGCATAGTGCTGAATACCCGATAAAAAGGCCACTGATGTAGCCAGTTCAAATGCAGCGGTTGTTTGCCGTTCGATATTGGGGATCTTGTATAAACACATCGGCGTGAAATCCATCGGATCAAACGCATTTCTGATCATGGCACTGGCAACCATGTGTTGAGGTGCTTTGTTGGCTGCATCTTGCCCAAATGTGATCATTTCGTATCCCAGTACGGCTTCTGCGGTCATTAAATTTGGGTATGTTCGTTGCAATCCCCTGGGCAGTGTAGCTCCATGAAAATTGACCAGCAAATGGTGAGCGGCAGCATCGGTTAAAATATCATGATAGTAAGCAATCATAGATTGTCCGTCGCCACCAAAAAAATCGATTTTTATGCCTTTAATACCCATATTTTCAAGCCTGCTAAATTCCTTCACCCGTTCCTCATGCGTTAACAGCTTATCCCTTGGTGTAAATTTTACGGTATTCCAATCACCTGCTGAATTATACCAGAGCAACATACCCACATTTTTTTTTCTTGCGTAATCAGCTAAAACCGCAACCGAATCATATCCAATGGTCTGGTCCCAGTTTGCATCGATCAAACAATACTGCCACTTCATATCTGCTGCGTAATCAATATATTTTTTCTGAACCGGGTATATCGTTGCCTTATCCTTTTCCAATACCCAGCTCCATGCGGCTTTTCCGGGTTTTACGAACGATAAATCTTTTAACCTGGATGCAGGGGCAAGATCTGTACCAAGGGTTGATTCCATAACTGTAGCCAGATCGCCTATGGCAATGATCCGCCAGGGCGTAATCCATGGAAGTGTAGATTCGGGATAAAGGGCCCCTCCTTTTATTTTTTCAGCTTCCTGGGGAAAATTGATCCGATATTCTCCGCCAGGTGATAAACGTTGCAAAGCGGTTCCACAATAATTTCTTTCCAGTCCGGCTTCTGTAAGCATCACCCAGGTATCGCCTGTTTTAAATAAAGCCGGATATACCCACCCGTTAGCACTGGAAGATGGCGTACCTACCGGGATAGCCATATTATAATATACCTCGTAGGAAGGGTTGGTATGTTCAAATCCTGTTTGTGCCTCGGCTTTGGCCTGTAACCAGGCCAAGGTACCTTCGGGAAAGTGAAAACTTGTTTGTTCTGACTGTATTTTTCTTAACGATGGATCTTTCTCCGGAAATTCGTAACGAAAGGCGGCACCATCATCAGAAACACGAAAAATAATATTCATTCTTTTGCCCGCTGGCGTTCTGGTCGATATCACCAGTTCATTTGCTGTATAGGTTATCGATTTCTTTTTGGCATTGAGCATTACATAGCGCTCTTTCAATTTTCGCTCTGCAGTACCAACGACTTTTAATGCCTTTGTGAAGTCTTCATCTTCTCTGATAATGCCCAGTTTAGAATTTTGTAAGATTGTTTTTTTACCCCTGGTAATGCTGTAGGTTGCCTGAGCGGGATTACAGGTCAGAACGATTTTCTGATCGGGGCTGGAAACATGATAACTTACTGTTTCCTGCGCATAAATGCAGGTATTTACAATGGTAAAAATGATAAATAAACGGATAAATTTCATGAGATTATAATTATTTGAGCAGCAGCGTATATAACCTGCCTGGTTTGGTTGATATGTCGTAAACAAAAGTCTTTTTCAATGGATTATCGGTTAAGCGGGCTTCTGGGGATACAATAGGTTCCTGGGTTTCGGCAATAGAATAGAACATATTCGGATTAGTACCAACTGCATTTTTCAACTCAACAAGGTCGCTTTTCATTTCATTTGGAACCCTTAACCGAAAATTTCCGCCAAGCGTTGATTTAATTACGACCTTGATTACCTGCCCATTAGACCATTCGAGGTTGAGTACCTCAAAGCCTCCCCTGGCCCTTAAACCCTTAATGGAACCCTTTTCCTTCCATACATCCGGCAAAGCAGGCAATAAATGCAAAGCCTGATCGGCACTTTGCATCAGCATTTCGGTAATGCCAGAGGTACAACCAAAATTACCATCTATCTGAAACGGTGGATGGGCATCAAAGAGATTATTGTAGGTGCCACCGCCGCCCGGATTAACGCCTAGCGGTGTGAGTTGGTTTTGAATCAGTTGGTAAGCATGATTTCCATCCTGCATCCTTGCCCACCAATTTATTTTCCAGCCCATACTCCATCCAGTAGATACATCACCTCTTTGAAGCAAGGTATTTTTTGCAGCGGCATAAAGTAAGGGCGTACGGTAGGCAGAAATCTGGTTAGAGGGGAATAAACCATAAAGGTGAGAAATATGGCGGTGTTTATCGTTCGGACTGTCTATATCGTCCAGCCATTCCTGTAATTGGCCATGTTTGCCAATGTGCATAGGCGATAACTTATTGCGCATCTGCAATAAACTATCGGCAAAAACACCATCAATTCCCAGTATTTTGGCAGCACGGATAGCAGTGGAAAACACATCGAAAACAATTTGGTTATCCATGGTGGTACCCGCATCAATAGAGGAGCCACCATGTGCCTCAGGTGCATTTTCGGGAGAAGTACCCGGATTAACCACCAAATACTTCAGTGTTGGGTGCACCACCAGAAAATCTTTGTAAAAAGTTGCTGCATCTTTTAAAACAGGATAAATGCTTTTAAGGTATTGGCGATCTCCTCCATAGAGGTAATGTTCCCAAAGATGCTGACTGGCCCAGCCACCTCCAGCGTTCCAGATTCCCCAGAACGCACCATCTACTGGCCCGGTGCTTCTCCAGATATCGCTGTTGTGGTGCGCCATCCAGCCCCTTGCACCGTACATGTTTTTAGCCGTGGCCCTGCCCGTTTCAGCCATTTCACTTACCATTTTAAGAAAAGGCTGGTGCAGTTCGGGCAAATTGGTCGGCTCTGCTGGCCAGTAATTCATTTGAGCGTTAATATTAATGGTATATTTACTGTCCCAGGGCGGATAAAGCTTATCATTCCAGATACCTTGTAAATTGGCAGGCTGACCTCCAGGTTGGGAAGAACTGATTAACAGATAGCGGCCAAACTGGTAATATAGATTAACAAACTGAAGATCCGTTGTGTTCCTGAAATTCATGAGCCTTTTGTCTGTTGGTAAGTCCGTACCATCGCTCTCCCCTAAATCAAGCTGAACACGGTTGAAGTATTTGTGGTAGTTGGCGAGATGGGTAGCCAGGATTTTATCATAAGATTTCGCTGAAGCCTGATTCAGGTAATCCAATGCCCGTTTATAAGCATTGCCACTGATGTCGTTATAACTGTTAAAATTGGTAGCAATGGAGACGAAAATGGTTACTGCATTGGCATGTTCAACAACAATGCTCGAATCGGTAGCTTTTAATGTACCACCTTCATTACTGAATCTACTGATTACGTTGTATTTTACAAGCCCCTTGACACCTTCATGATCGCTGGTCAATCCTTCCATTACCAGATCTTTAACAGCTGAGGTACTGATTGAAACCTTTTTATGGGGTGTGGTGTAATTTGCGGTAAAAGAAATGCTGGCGGCTTTAGTGGCGGTAAGTTTTATTACCACTACGCGATTACCGTGTGCAGCAAAAGCTGTTCGGGTATAAGTTACATCGCCAATGCTATAGTTTGTTTTACTTACAGCGTTTTCGATATCGAGTTCTCTGTAGTAGTTTCGGTACTTTTCATGACCGGGAAAAGCGAGTTGAAGATTGCCGGCTGGCTGAAAGATTTGCCCGGACGATTTTTTTCCAAACATGATTTTATTGGCCAGATTTTCAGCTTCCTTATGCTTGCCTTGAAAAATGAGTGCGCGGATTTCAGGTAAATGGCCCAAAGTTTCCGGAACATCATTTTGATAGGGACTACCACTCCAAAGGCTATGTTCATTGAGTTTTATCACTTCTTTTGCCACGTTACCGTAAATCATTGCGCCTAAAAAGCCATTACCAACAGGAAGTGCATTTTCCCAAACAGCACCTGCAGGCTGTTCGTACCAAAGCTTTAATTTTGACTTTACAGGCGCTTGTGCAAATACCAAGGTGCTTGTAAAAAAGAATAAAATTACCTTACTGAATCTTAGTATCAGACTATGGATATTCATTTACAAAGGGATCTAATTGTTAAATTTCTAAATTGTTATTTCGAAACTGCCAGCATTACCATGCTTGATATCCGCTCATCTGCAGGGATTTTTCTTAACCCATCGAGCCATTCTGCGTTCAGAGCTATAGTTTTCATCCGTCGGTTATTTCTTTACCAACCTCACATAAAACACCCTTGCCGTCGATTTTCCATCTGAAGGGGAAAATTTAACCGAAATCCGGTTTTTGCCTTTTAGCATTTCTGCCGGGATTGGGTATTCCTGGTTATAGAAGCCTGGTTTTTGTGGCCCTTGGGCTGCATCTACGCCAACCAGTTTTTGATCATCAAGATAAATATCAAATTTATCACGGCCACCACTTGTATGGTAACGAACATTTAGCGCCAGCTGATCTGAGCCCTCGGTATTCATTTGATAGCTAAAGAAACCATTTCCCGTTGCACTGCGCCAAAATTGATCAAGAAAGGATCCGGTGTGGGAATTGTTGTTTTTCATCTGGTGATCTACCTCTGGCTGCTGTTCTCCTGGTGCAACAAAATCTACAGTACGGCTTTCCAGTACAAGTTTTTCATTTTCTACCCGGGTAGCAGAATCGAGGTAAGCGGCATATTGGCCAGGTGTGAGCGCCATCCAGTACATCATGTAACGTGAATCGTGAATGCGGTAAAAAGGCTCCAGGGTAATTTTTTCGGGGTTTTCTATCCGCTCATTCACAAAAGAGAACTTCATCGACTGACCTTTTACCGGCTCGATTTTCTTGCCGATATTGTCAATGTGCTCATCAATGAGAATAGGTGCCTTACTAATGGGCAGTTTTTTGCCACTGGCGATATGCCCCCAACGGCTGTTGTCTGCTACCAGTCCTTTAAGTACCTCCGTTTCTGTTTTAGCACCCAATAATATAGGTCCGTGCATAATTGCCACATATTCAGGCAAATTAGGCATCCGCTCAACGGTAGTTTTCATGGGCAGGCTCAGCTCTACCACATCTCCTTTTTTCCAGTTACGGCCAATTCCCAGATAAGCATTCGGAAGCAATTTATAATCGGCTTTTTTGCCATTGATTTTCACTTCCATCATTTCCTTGTCGATCCATGATGGTTTTCTGATCATCAACATTAACCTGGCATTTCCTTCTGTAACAACCAGCCTGGTTTTTTCCTCATCAGGAAAAGTAGTTTCCTGCCTTATTGTAATGTTTTTTTCTTTCCAGTTGAGTTCAGAGGCAATAAACAGGTTAAGATATAAAGTATCTTTTTGATGGGTGTAAATAAATTCGTTGTACTTGCTGTGGTTCTCCATACCACTGCCCACACAACACCACATACCTTCATTCGGTGCCGAATATACGCGGTAGTGCCTTGGCCGGGCAGGCGTAAAATAAACATAGCCACCATGTTCGGGATGCTGGGACGAAAGAATATGGTTATACAGGGCTTTTTCGTAAAAGTCTACGTATTTGGCATCGGGTTTTTCCCTGAAAAGTCCTTCGGTCAGTTTTAGCATATTGTAGGTGTTGCAGGTTTCTGGCCCTTCCACATCATCTACAAAATCAGCACTGGCGGCAGCACTTGGAAAAAATTCCCTGCGACTGTTTCCGCCAAATGCCAAAGACCTATTGCCTGTTACTGTTTCCCAAAAAAACTGACCGGCCTGATCATAATTCCGTTGATGGCTCAACTCCCCGATCCGCTGGAAACCAACCGCTTTGGGAACCTGGGTATTGGCATGTTTATTATCAAGGTTGTCTTGCCCGTTGGCCATAGGCGTAAGCAATTGTTGATGAGAAAACCGCATCGCTGCATTCAGGTATTTTTCATTACTGGTGATCTGATAGGCATCAGCCAATACTTCATTCATTCCACCTTGTTCTGTATCTAACATTTGTTGCATCTGTTGCTCATTAAGCTTCGAGGTAATGGCTATCGCCCAATCACAGAATTTTAAAAATACCTCCTTCGCATCTTTACTTTCCCCATAAATCCAGGCATCGCGCAAACCTGCAAAAGTTTTGTGAACATTATACCAGGGTACCCACGCAGATTGATAGGCTTTGAAATTTCCTTCTTTAAGTTTCATCCAGATCTCCTTACTATTGGGAACGCCTCCTGCATATCCTATTCCCCATTCTGGATGTGAAGCCGTATTTTTGTTCTGACAGGCTTTCAATGTTGCTACGATTTTTTCCATCCTGCTTTTGCATTCTGGATTACCCGTTGAGGCATAGTTAAGTGCAAGTGCACTCAGGTAATGTCCGGCAATATGCCCGTCCAGCCCCTCCCAGTTATCATAGCCTTTTTTATCTGTAGGAAGCTCCGCCTGCTTGAGGTAAGGATAAAGCAAGCGGTCCACATCATAAGCCAATAGTGTCTTTATGTTAAGGTCTCTGGCGTGATTGAATGGCCCATTAAGCAGTTTTACCTGTTTTAAAGGAAATGAATTGGCATAAAATCCTTCTTGTGCCCTAACATTTCCGCACAAGCCAATATTGAATAGCACAGAAACACATAGGCAAAGGAAAAGCTTTTGCAAAAGATCGTATTTTGGTAATGTCAACATGTAATTTTACTTCAAAAAGGTTTATTTAAACAAGGTAGAGGAGAACTGATAAAGGTTATTTCGCCAAACAGGCCAGGTGTGGCCTCCCGGATATTCGTGGTAACTAAAATTGATATTCAGCGCTTTAAATTTATCCATCATTATCTGGCAGTTATTATAGGCAATATCCTCCTTCCCACCCATGGCAATCCACAATTGCTTCAGGTTGGCGTTGATTTTTTCATGGTTGTTTTTCATTCCTGCATACTGAAGCTCGGCTATTGTGTTTTGACGTGGCACAACCCATCCTGAACTAAATACACCAAGGTACGCGAATTTATCGGTATTGTTAATCCCGGTATAAAGCGTGTGCATCCCGCCCATCGATAAACCGGCCAATGCCCTGTTTTGTGCATCGGTTTTGGTGCGGTAAGTATTTTCAACCAAGGGAATAATCACTTCTTTCAATTCTGATTCGAAGGTCTTTAATCCGGCCTCGCCAAAGGCAGCTCCACCTACATTTGCACTGGGCATTACAATAATCATCGGTTTGGCTTTTTGAGCAGCAATAAGATTGTCGAGAATAAGATCTGTTTTACCCTGGTTGGCCCAGCCAGTTTCATCTTCTCCCCCTCCATGGAGGATATAAAGTACCGGGTATTTTTCGTTTAGCTGTGCATCATAAAAAGGCGGTGTGTAAACATATAGCTGCCTCCATGACCTGGTTACTTTTGAGTAATATTTTTTGATCCGGAGTTCGCCATGCGGAACATCCTTCAACGCATAATAGTCGCCTTTTGAAAAAGGAATTTCAATTCCACTGGCCATGCGCCCCATGCCAAAATAAGACTTACTGGCCGGATCTGCGACAGGAACGCCATCTATGATGAGCGAATAATAATGAAATCCTTCACCCAAAGAATCGGTTGTAACGGTCCATCTGCCATTGTCATTTTTGACCATATCGTACTTTCGGCCCAGGTCTACCTGGACACTTTGAGCATTGGGCGCTGCAAGATTGAAAACAACTTTATGGTCATCGGTAATCTGTGGATAGGCGCCAGCGCCAATATTGGTTGAAGCCGGCACACCTGCTACCGGATATTTTGAAAAAGCAGCGGTATCAACCGGTTTAAAAAGCATTTGCGAAAACATGTACAATCCATTCTTCCAAACTTTAAAATCGTGAAAACCAGGCTCGATAAAGTAGATGTGTGGCACCTTATTTTTAGTCAGATAATCGTGCGTGCGCTTACTATTGATAATGAGGTTATCGCTAGCACCACAGGAGATAAATAACAATTTGAGCATGGTTGCGGCCTTTTTTGGATCAGGCACAAGCACTTCTGGCATTTTGGTATTCGGTGCTGAAGAAAAACCAGCTATCCAGGCAAATTTATTCAGATTTCCCAATCCGAAATTCAAAGCCTGTCCTCCCCCCATTGATAAGCCTGCAATGGCCCGGTGTTCGCGGTCTTTATATACGCTGAACTTCCGTTCTACAAAGGGGATAAGATCATTAATCAGATCCTTTTCAAAGGTAGCAAAGGCCTGCACTTTATCCCTGTCCATAATGTTCCCGATGGCGCGGTCATCTTTCATGGCTCTACCGTTCGGCATAATTACCACCATAGGTGCTAACTTACCGGTGGCATAAAGATTATCCAGGATCACCTGGGGATTACCTCCATTAAGCCATTCTTTTTCATCACCTCCGATACCATGCAAAAGGTATAAAACCGGATATTTTAATTGTTTAGCGTAACCCGGTGGAGTGTATACCAATGTTTTACGGTTATTACCGACAGTTTTTGACAAGTAAACCAATGTATCGATT
Organism: Pedobacter sp. R-06; assembly: GCF_049913135.1. Classification (NCBI taxonomy): domain Bacteria; kingdom Pseudomonadati; phylum Bacteroidota; class Sphingobacteriia; order Sphingobacteriales; family Sphingobacteriaceae; genus Pedobacter; species Pedobacter sp. R-06. The sequence goes on from NZ_CP183977.1 coordinate 3,504,254, forward strand.
TTTCCGTGCGGAATTGCAGGCTGAATGACGTCAAAGCCTTCTGGGGCACTGGACACGATCTGCTGAGTAAAACTATTAAAGGCATAAGCACTTAAGCTGACAAAAAGCACTGTTATTTTAACAAAGAGGGATTTATTCGTTTTTTTCATATCTGGTTAGATTAAGGGTATGTTATTAGCTGTTTATCTGCCTTTTACCGGGCTAACACCAGTAGTGGTTTCTACAATTTTCTGTATGGTGCCATCCTCATTATAGTGCATCTCATCTACACAGACAGACCTTCTATAACTACCACCTGTGGGCAAAGAGCCATTGTGGTAAAAAAAATAAGATCTGCCCTTAAAATCGATAACACCAGGGTGAGTAGTAAAACTGTTGGGAACATTTCCCTGAATAATACCTTTGTATACCCAAGGTCCCTGCGGCCCCTTTGCCATACAGTATTCGATCATTTCGGGTTTGGTTCCCGCACCGGCATAGATCAGATAATAGTTGTCTTTTCTTTTATAAACCCAGGGGCCTTCAATGTAGTTTTTTATGTCCAGTACCAGGATTTCTCCATCCATTTCGATCATATTTTTTTTCAACTTGACACTTTTACAACTTCCGTTGCCCCAAAACAGATAAGCCTGCCCATCATCATCGATAAAAACAGTAGGATCAATGTCGTCCCAGCCATGCTTTTTATCAGTAGTCATCTCATTGGTCACCAAAGCCTTGCCAATTGCATCTTTAAATGGCCCAACAGGGCTATCAGAAACTGCCACGCCGATCGCCATCCCTCCTTTACTCTCATTATTTTTTTGGTGGCCTGTTGATACATACCAATAAAACTTTCCATCTCTGTAAACACACTGGGCGGCGTATGCATCTCCCCCCGCCCATGAAAAGGCCTTCGGCGAAAGCTGCATGCCATGATCTTCCCAGTCGACCATATTTTTTGACGAGAATACGTGCCAGTCGGGCATTTTATAATTGGTATCTTTCACCGTTGCGGTATCATGACCAACATACAGGTAAACTTTATTTTTATATACTAATGGTGCCGGATCAGCAGTAAACATGTGTTTGATAATTGGATTTTGCGCCTGCGATTTAAAATGCACCGAAAAAACCAGCGTTGATAATAATAGGAAGAGGGCTTTAAATTTCATGATTATTTTTATTTGATCGGTAATCAGTTTGTTTGACGATGATATTTTCACCTTGATAGCTATTTATCTTGTTTATATACTGGTGTGAATAATTCATTTTGAGCGTTAGCAGTATCATGCTTTCATTTAGGTCAGGTTAATATTTGGTTTAGCGAAGCTACCTTATCTGTTGTTTTTTTGCTGGAAGATTTGATTATTATTATGGAAAATATGTTTATCGATTGTATTTTTTCACCTATTTTGAAGATAAATGCATGTTCAAGTTTCTTTTACCAAACGGTCTTCCAATTTTCTTTTAATACTAATGTACTCGGAAGGCTGCATATTAAATTTTGCTTTAAACGACTTGGCAAAGTAATTAGGGGTAGTAAATCCAGCGATGTAGGCAATTTGTGAAATATTCAAATCACTTTTTTCCAATAAAACAGCTGCCTTATCGAGTTTAACCGACCGGATATATTCAATTGGCGAAAGCCCTGTTAATTCAAGTATTTTATTATACAGTGAACCTCTGCTCATACCTACATGTTTGCTTAAGTCTTCTACCGAAAGTTTATGGTTGTTTAAATTATCATCAATATAAACCGCCACTTTCTTTAGCAAACGGTCGCTATGTGATTCGATTGTTACCGCTGTTGCCTCCATCCTGATCTGCTTGCTATAAGTATCTTTGAGCCTTTTGTTGAGAGAAAGCAGATTTTTAATCTTTGCATTTAAGATCTCAAAGTTGAACGGCTTTGTCAGATAATCGTTTGCACCGGTTTCCAGACCTTTTATCTGTTCCTCTTCCCCTGTTAAGGCGGTTAACAATATAATGGGAACGTGGTTGGTCCGTTTATCTGATTTAACTTTTTTACATAGTTCTATTCCGTTCATATAAGGCATGTTGATATCACTTACAATTATCTGCGGATGGTTTGACAGCGTTTTTTGCCACCCTTCCTGTCCGTTGCCGGCCTCGTATATCCTGTAGAACGATTGCAGTCCATCTTTAAGATAGGCACGGAAATCCTCATTGTCTTCCACTAATAAAATAGAAGAGATATCTGCATCCCGATGCTGTCCGGATGTGGTGCCGTTCAACTCTGGTCTGCCCTTATCTGCAGAAGCCGGAAAATCGATCATCAATTCGGCTGCAGACCGGACACTTGAGAACGGGAGTTCGATGGTAAAAACACTTCCGAGACCGGCTTTACTCCTTACAGCGATTTTCCCGCCATGTAATTTCACAAATTCCTGTGCAATTGAAAGACCTATGCCACTTCCCTGATTCAAGATCGGCGCTATTCCGTCTGCCTGGAAAAAGCGTTGAAAGATTCTTTCCTGATCCGTTTCTGAAATGCCTATGCCCGAATCGGCAACCGTAATGATCAGCGTAGCTGCATTCTCCGCGTCAGGCAGTGTAACTTTTTCGAGCTCAACCGAAATTCTTCCACCAACCGGGGTAAACTTGAATGCATTTGACAAAAGATTAAACAGCACCCTTTCGATCTTATCATGATCAAAAGGTGCATTAAAATAGCTTAATTGACTTTTGAACACCAACTGTATCTGCTTGCGTTCGCTCAGATCATTGAATGATTCAAGAACCTCTTTGATGAAAGAAACGATATCTGTTTCAACAGCATTTAAAGTAAGTTCCCGGTCCTCGATTTTTCTGAAATCCAGTATCTGGTTAACCAGGTTTAACAACCGCCTTGTATTGCGCTTGATCATCAACAAGGGATTGGCAACATGCTCATCACGCTGTTCGGCTATCAGCTTATCTACAGGGCCCATGATAAGTGAAAGCGGGGTTCTGAACTCATGGCTAAGATTTGTCAGAAACTTGATTTTGAGTTTATCCAGGGTCCTTAACTGTTCGGCTTCTCTCCGTTGCTGCGCTAAGCGCTGCTCTGCTTTCATTTTTTCTTGTACAAGGGCAAACTTTCTTTTGAGTTTCTGGATACCCAGATGCCGTATATAGAAAAGCGCACCGACAATGGTGAGGATATAAAAAATATAAGCATATATGGTTTTCCAGAGCGGAGGGCTAACCTCAATTACAATGGAAGTTGCTGAGGGATTCCAGATACCGTTACCGTTGCTTGCTTTAACATGAAAAATATATTCCCCCGGATCAAGATTGGTATAGGACACAGATTTTGTTGAGCCTGCCTTTATCCAATCCTTGTCAAACCCCTCTAATTTATAGAAATACTGATTATCCTCAGGGACTGTATAATTGATGCTGACATAGCTGAGCGTGAAACTCTGTTTATAATCCAGGTGAATATTTTTGGCAATGGATATGTGCTCCTGGATCGGGCTGGCCTTGCCGGGCAGCACCGATGAGTTTGAAACCTTGAGATCCGTAAAGATTACCGAGGGAACACTTTTATTTTTTTTAAAGAACCTTGGGTTAAAATAATTGAAGCCAGCGGCCCCTCCAAAATAGATCTCCCCTCCGGCAGTTCGTATCCCCGCGCCACGGATAAAATTGTTGTTCTGAACACCGTTATAGACCGTGTAGTTTGTAAATACTTTTGTACTGGGATCAAAACTGCTGATGCCTTTATTTGTACTTACCCAGATCAGTCCCCTTAAGTCTTCTACTATAGCATACACTGTAGCGTTATTCAATCCATTTTTTTCAGAGAAGTTGATGAACCTGTTCTTTTTACGATCATAGAGACTTAGTCCCCCACTAAAAGTTCCGACCCATAAATTGCCTGACCGGTCCTTTAATATTGACAATGTGAGATCACTGGGCAGGTTGCTGTTGTTTTTGTTCAGAGCCGAAAATTTATGGGTAAACTGATCAAGTATAGATATCCCTGACCCATAAGTTCCGATCCACATATTATTTTGATCATCTTCTTCGATGAACCTGATGAAATTATTCCCCGGAAAATCCACCTCATTGGGCGCCTGAGGGTTCTTGCAATATTTCAAAACCACTTTAGCATCCGGGGTCATCAGGTTTACTCCTCCTCCGTTGGTTCCTACCCAGATTTTACCTGTCTTGTCTTCTTTTAAACAAAAAACGTCATTCGAATTCAGCCCATTGGCTTTGGTGGAGCGTTTGATCTGCAACAGCTCATCAGTTAACAGATCCATAGACACCAAACCGTTTGAATAGGTTCCCATGAGCAGTTTTTTTTCTTTCGTAATGGCCATGGCTATTATGGAGATGTTGTTCAGTGCACTTCCATCAGGCAGTTTAGCATTGAACCGTTTTATCAGCTCGGTATGCGGGTTGAAGAGATTTAGCCCACCACCATCTGTGCCCACAAATATTTCATCCCTGTACTGCGCGAAAGAAGTGATTACAGATGCACTCAAACCATTGGGATCGAAAATATTGCTCTGTTTTAGATTAAAAAGATTCAGATTGGAATCATATTTACTTATCCCGCCATGAAATGGGCCCAGCCAATAGATCCCGTCATCAATATAAATACTGCTGATCGATTTGCCTGTAAGCGAGTAGAAATCTCTGTAGTTCGGCCTGTAAGATGTAATAGCGGCGCTATTGAGATCAATAATTTTCAGCCCATCATCAGTACCTGCCCATAATTGATTGTTTTTATCTATTGCCAGACTTATCACCCTGCTACTGGCAAGTGCACTGAGGTCACCGGCACCGTACACAAATGCGCTGAATCCACGCTGGTTGGGTAATTTCCTGCATATTCCCCGTGCTGTTCCAAACCAGATATTTCCCGATTTATCTTCACAGATCGTGTTTATCTCGTTACTGATCGGACTGGAGGCATCAGAAGGGCTGTGGCGGTAAATCTTGAACGCCTTTTCTTTCCTGTCATAAAGATATACCCCATTATTTGATCCGATCCACAATCTGTTCTTACTATCCGCTAACAGACAGTTAAAAGATAGTTGAGCTGAAGATTTCCTGTATGGGGTTTGCCTGATGTGATTGGTGATCTTATTTGTTTTTGGATCCAGCTCATCAAGCCCATTATAAGTTGCTACCCAAACATGGCCTAAATGGTCTGTAGTCACAGCATGAATGAGATCGCTGCTAAGACCGCCCTTTACATTGGCAGGATAGGTTATGAAGGAATTGTTTTTACGGTCAAATAAACTCAAAGAACCCAGAGAGCTCCCAACCCATAGGTTACCCGAACGGTCCTCGTGCAAAGCCCTGATATCATTGGACTGCAGGCCTGTCGGATCATCTTCATTAAACTTATAAACGGTGAAGTTGCTGCCGTCGTATTTATTCAGTCCGTCTTCTGTACCAAACCACATGAAGCCAAAGTGGTCTTTTACTATCGTATTGACTGTGTTGGATGATAGGCCATCTTTTATCTGCAGTGATGTAAAATTTATTTTTTGCTGCTGAGCATAGTCTTTGACCGGGAAAATCAGAAGTAAGACCGCAACGCACAGAAATATGGTAACCAAGCTGGCTGATCCGTTACGGCGTATGGAAAATATTTTAACCGGGTGAAGATATGACAACAGGGAAATTTTGGTCCCCCTGTAAGTAAAGCTATGGCCCATATTATATATTTGTCTATTGGTTCGGTAGGTAGCACCCACAACTGAACATATCTGGTTATTCCATCAGTGCGCCTGGTTTTCGCCCATGGTTTTCAATTCCAGCTAAAATAACCTGATTATCTGGTGAGCGTTAAGTCAATTGTGAAAATTATAGCAATAAATGTTCAATACTCCCTTATATTCATCCTAATTCATCGGGTAAAATAAAATTTAAAGGAGCCAAACAACGAGTTCGAAACATTTGTCATAGGTTTTTATCCAAATGTACACCTCCCGAAGTCAAACTATTTGGAACTTGCAAAAGTTAAGAAAACCAAATATATGAGACGATTATTCTTGTTAACAATATTTACCACGTTAGCTCTTCTACACCTTACCAGTCCAATTCAGGCACAGGAATATCCATTTGAAAATTACAAATTACCTTTTGATAAAAGGGTTGATGATTTGGTGTCCAGATTAACACTTGAGGAAAAAGTTTTTCAGATGCTTAATTCGGCACCTGCAATTCCAAGATTAAAAATTCCGGCTTACGATTGGTGGAACGAAACACTGCACGGGGTGGCCAGAACGCCGTTTAAGGTTACCGTATATCCACAGGCCATTGCAATGGCGGCCATGTTCGATCCTTCTGCACTGGGTAAAATGGCAGACTATTCTGCTTTGGAAGGGCGGGCAATTTACAATAAGGCGGTTGCGCTTGGCCGTACAAACGAGCGCTACCTAGGACTAACCTATTGGACACCCAATATCAATATCTTTAGAGACCCAAGATGGGGACGCGGTCAGGAAACCTATGGTGAGGATCCATATTTAACCGCTACATTGGGAGATGCATTTGTAAGGGGTTTGCAGGGCGATGACCCAAAGTACCTGAAAGCGGCAGCTTGTGCGAAGCATTATGCTGTACACAGCGGACCGGAACCGCTACGCCACGTATTCAATGCAGATGTTAGTGCCTTCGATCTTTGGGACACTTATTTGCCTGCTTTTGAAAAATTGGTTACGAAATCGAAAGTTGCCGGAGTGATGTGTGCTTATAATGCATTTAAAGGGCAACCATGTTGTGGCAGCGATCTTTTAATGACCGACATTTTAAGAAAGAAATGGGGATTTAAGGGCTATGTTACTTCAGATTGCTGGGCCATTGATGATTTTTTCAAAAATCACAAAACCCACAAAGACGCAGCAAGCGCATCGGCTGATGCCGTTTTTCACGGAACCGATCTAGACTGTGGAACTGATGCTTATAAAGCTTTAATTACTGCGGTTAAAAACGGTATAATTACAGAAAAAGATATTGACGTATCGGTAAAAAGGCTGTTCATGATCCGGTTCAGGCTTGGCATGTTCGATCCGCCTTCGATGGTGAAATACGCCAATACACCGATAACAGTTTTAGAAAACAGTGCCCACAAAGCACATGCACTTAAAATGGCAAGGGCATCAATGGTTTTGTTAAAAAACGAATCCAACACACTTCCCCTGAAAAAGAATCTAAAGAAACTTGTGGTACTTGGCCCCAATGCCAATAATGACATTTCGGTGCTGGGAAATTACAATGGTACACCCTCAACCATTACAACGGTTCTTCAGGGTATAAAAGATAAAGTGGGAAATCAAACAGAGGTGATATTTGAGCAGGCCATTTCGTTTGCGAGCGATACGATCCTACATTATCTAAATTTAGAGGATCAATTAACTGCAGATGGCCACAAGGGTTTCAAGGCAGAATATTACAAAGGCATAGAACTGCAGGGAGCACCTATTTTAACACGGTTCGAAAAATCAATAAACCACAACTGGCAAGAGGGCGAGCAAATTGGTGAAGGTTTGACGGCAAACCATTTTTCTGCCAGATTTAGCACAGTGTTTAAAGCTTTAAAGTCAGAAGAAATCACCTTTGAAGCAGATGGTGATGATGGCTATCGTTTAAAGGTAAACGGGCAAAAAGTTTTAGATGCCTGGTCTAAAAACAGATGGGGTGCTAAAACGTATAAAATTCCGGTTTCGAAGGATTCTACATACAAAATTGAAATGGAGTACTGGCAAGGTGAAGGTGGCGCAAAGGTCCGCTTTGCGGGAGGTACCTTTGAACGCACAGATTTTACTGAGCTGGTTGCGCGCCATCGCGATGCAGATGCATTTATATTCGTGGGCGGCATTTCTCCGCAGCTTGAAGGCGAAGAAATGAAAGTAAATGTGCCTGGTTTTAATGGCGGCGACAGAACTTCTATCATGCTTCCCCAGGCGCAAACCTCACTCATGAAAGCTTTAAAATCTAGTGGCAAGCCAGTTGTTTTTATTATGATGACAGGAAGTGCCATCGCCATTCCATGGGAAGCCGAAAACGTACCCGCTATTGTTAATGCCTGGTACGGCGGCCAATCGGCAGGAACTGCAGTAGCTGATTTGTTGTTCGGTGATTACAGCCCTTCAGGAAGACTTCCGGTAACCTTTTATAAGAGTGACGAGGATCTAAAAGATTTTAATGATTATAATATGGAAAATCGGACCTATAGATATTTCAAAGGCAAACCTCTTTTTGGATTTGGATATGGGTTAAGCTATTCTACATTCAATTATCACAACTTTATCTTACCTTCAAACCTTAAATCAGGCAAAGGAACAAGTTTGTCTGTAAGGATCACCAATACCGGGAAAATGCAGAGCGACGAGGTTGCCCAGTTGTATGTGATGCACAACAATTTAAGAATAAAATCAGCTAAAAAAGCCCTTAAGGGATATCAAAGAGTTAGCCTGGCGCCTGGTGAAAGCAAACTTGTTCATTTTAAATTATCACCTGATGAACTTACCTATATTGATGATAAAGGAACAAAAAGACCACTAAAAGGCGAGATCACAATATCGATCGGTGGAAGCCAGCCAGATGAGAAGCTAAAAACAAGCGGTAATATTGTTACCAGAAAACTAATAATCAACTAGATGAAAAAGATTACCCTGCTATTGATTATCATTACAGCTACTACCCATTTTCTGAAGGCAGAAGATGGACACCAGCTTTGGCTCCGCAATACCGCTGTGAAGCGGGTGACGGTGGTATCACCAAGAAAGTCGCCCGTATTAACCATCGCTATACAAGAAATTAAAAACGGGTGGCTGGGAAAAGATGGCGCAGAACTAAAATTTGATTTTGTTAAAGATGGCCCGATTACCAATGATGGATTTCGTTTGGAAGGCAATAAAATAGCCGCTAAAACGGATCTGGGTATGCTTTACGGAAGCTACGAGCTCCTTAGAAGGCAGTATTTAGGAAAGTCTGATCAAAATTATGCCTCCAATCCCTCCTATTCAAGAAGAATCCTTAACCACTGGGATAATCTGGATGGTTCTGTAGAACGCGGGTATGCTGGTGGTTCGATATTTTGGAGACAGGGCGATTCTTCACTTCAACTTAGTCAGGCCGATATCGCGTTGTACAAGGAATACGCAAGAGCCAATGCCTCCATAGGCATAAATGGTACAGTGCTCAATAACGTAAATGCTTCTGCAAAAATCCTCACCACAGCCTATCTCCAAAAGGTTCAGTCTATCGCCAAAGTATTACGTCCATATGGCTTAAAGGTCTATTTATCGGTCAACTTTTCCTCACCCGTTACTGTTGGGAAGCTTAAAACCGCCGACCCGCTTGTTCCCGCAGTTAGACAATGGTGGGCAGCTAAGGCCAAAGAAATTTATTCACTTATTCCTGATTTTGGAGGATTCCTTGTAAAAGCCAATAGCGAAGGGCAACCCGGCCCTCAAAATTTCGGAAGGACACACGTTGATGGCGCCAATATGATGGCTGATGCGCTCTCTCCTTTTGGAGGGATTGTAATGTGGCGTGCCTTTGTATATCAACCAAGTAATGAGGACCGTACCAAACAAGCCTATAATGAGTTTTTAAAATTTGATGGTAAATTCAGGAAAAATGTAATTATCCAGATCAAAAACGGGCCACTTGATTTTCAACCCCGGGAGCCATTCAGTCCATTGTTCGGTGCTATGATCAAAACCCCTGTAATGCCAGAGTTTCAGATTACTCAGGAGTATCTGGGCTGGTCGAATCACCTCGTTTTTTTGTCTACCCTTTGGGAAGAATGTTTACAAAGCGATACCTACCGAAACGGTAAGGGAAGCACTGTAGCGGCCTGTACAGACGGGACATTGGATAAACAGCCCCTCACCGCCATTGCAGGGGTATCCAATATTGGCCTGGAGAGAAATTGGACCGGACATATTTTTGCACAGGCCAATTGGTATGCTTTCGGCAGACTTGCCTGGGACAATAAACTCAAGAGTGAAGATATTGCGGATGAATGGATTAGGCAAACCTTTTTAAATCCTACGGAAAAGAAAATGGAGCGAACCCTGGTAAAGCCGATAAAAGAGATGATGATGCAGAGCAGAGAAGCGGCTGTGGATTATATGATGCCTTTAGGATTGCACCACATTTTTGCTGAAGGGCACCATTATGGGCCTGCACCATGGTTCTCGAATAAAGCCATCAGAGCCGACTGGACCTCGGTATACTACCACAATGCAGACCTTTCAGGGATCGGTTTTGACAGAAGCAGCACAGGCAGCAATGCTGTTGAACAGTACCATGAACCACTCCGATCTACATTTAACAGCCTGGAAAATTGTCCGGAAGAATACTTGTTGTGGTTTCATCATGTGCCATGGACTTATAAACTTAAAAATGGAAACGACCTTTGGACAGCGCTTTGTTATCGTTACGATTCTGGTTTGCAACGTGTTCGTGCTTTCCAGCGCATTTGGGACACTACCAATGGCTTGGTTGATGATGAGCGGTTCAAATCGGTGCAGTCCAAGCTCAAGATCCAAAGCGGTGATGCACAGGTTTGGAAGGATGCCTGTTTGTTATATTTCCAGCAGTTTAGCAAACGGGAAATTCCTTACAATTTGGAACGACCGATATATGAATTGGATACTTTAAAAAAGCTGACCAAAAGTAAGGACTATGAATAGCCTGTTTTTATCAAGACAAAACAAAAAAATCGGGTAGTGCGAATTTCTTGGTTACAAGAGATGCAGCAGTTAGCGTAGAGAACACCATCTAGCGCAAGTCTTAGCGCCCAGAACAAGCAAAGGCCTGACTTGTGCTTTTCGTTAAATTTAATACATTAATCCTTTAAGGCAATTTTTATACAAAATCGTACATGGAAGAAACTAAATGTTGATTTTTATTGCTATTATAAAGAGGCAAATACACTTCAGTTATAAAATCTTTTGCTGTTGTAAAAGTGGTGGTTAAAGCATCCCTTTTTTGATAGTTCATGAAACCTGTTTTAATAGCTGTTCCCATTTCTTATAAATTACCTGCAAAATCTTCTGAAATCCGTTATCTAAAAAGTCTGCTTTGCCTGATGTGGAGAGCAACAAAACCTCGGTACTTCAACATATGTGTCAGAAAAAAAATCATATGAAGTATCCTCTAGCACTTGATTTATTTAAAATTGATTAATTAAATCACTAACCAAATCTACTTATGAGAAACAAAATTTTATGTGTGCTTACTGCAGCACTATTATTTGCTGGCTGTTCAAAAAATGAGATCAACAAAGCAGAACCGTTAATTCCGCAAAAAACCGTTACAGCGCTCGGATCGGACTCCGTTAAGGGAACCCTGGCAGCTCTCGCCGTACAGGGCACCGCCGAAATTAACGCCTCCACTGTACAACAGTCTATAAAAGGGTTCGGTGGAGCCAACATTGTGGCATGGACAGGGGACTTAACAAGTACTCAAAGAACTACGGCATTTTCACCGACAAATGGCATCGGTTTAAGCATTGTCCGCGTACGTGTCCCAAATTCATCCACAGAGTTTTCAGCTGAAAAAGCAACTATCGATGCATGCAAGTTATATGGAGGCTCAGCCATCGCTTCAGCATGGTCAGCGCCCGCATCGATGAAGACCAATGGAAGTATAGTAGGCGGCAAAATCAAAACAGCTTCTTATTCTGCCTATGCTGCACATTTAAGTGCGTTCAATAGTGCAGTGGGCGGCCTCGCCGCCATTAGTCCTACGAATGAGCCTGATTATCAGGTCAACTATGAATCTATGGAACTTACAGCTTCGGAAGTAGCCGACTTTGTTGCTGCACAGGGCAGTAATTGCGGTGCACCGATTATGGCACCTGAACCATTTCAGATGAACCAGACTTATATCAATACCTATCTCAGCAATGGAACTGCAAAATCAAACACCAGTTTTGTATGCGGCCACATCTATGGTAAAACGCCTTATAACCTGGGGAATATTGGCAAACCAGTATGGATGACAGAACATTATACCAACTCCAGCATAAGCGGGGAAGATTGGCCAAATGCGATGACAGCAGCCAAAGAGATCCATGATTGCATGAATGCAGGGTGGAGTGCATATGTCTGGTGGTACATTAGAAGAAGTTACGGACCAATCAGCGAAAGCGGCAATATTCAAAAATTAGGTTATATCATGGCACATTACGCCAGATATGTCCGCCCGGGATATACCAAAATTAGTTGTACTTCAAATCCAAGCACTGGTGTTTATGTTACCGCATACAAAAGCGGAACAAAATTAGTACTTGTTATCATAAACCAAAATACGGCCGTTACTTATCAGCCCTTTAGCTATACCGGGATTTCAGTTAATGGATTCAACCGCTATTTTACAACAAGTACGACAAATCTTAGCTCAAACAGCTTCACGGTTTCGGGCGGAAGTTTTGGCATTAACCTTTCAGCATCGAGCATTACCACACTTGTATCTTATTAAAATGGCGTTTCCCTGTCCAAATGGTCAGGGAAATTCCCATTCATATATTAAATCACGTTAAGATATTCCATAAGAAGCGGTAAGAAATTACGGTTTAATAACATTATTGAAGGAGATTGATATCACAAAAATCAGTTTTTGGAAACCTTTATAACCTTATTCGCAACCTCAAGCAGATAACTTTTAAAATCATCTGAAACAGATGCGGGTTTAAATTCTATTTTTTTCGGAGAATCTTTAAAAAGTATTCCGTACCAAATCAAACCGCCTAAATATTTCCCCGCATCATTCGCATGGTTTGGATCGAAGGCTAATTCTTGTTTGTTCCAAAAATAGCCCACATTGATAGAATGAGTTTGATCAGGTAAATTGGGTGCTACAGGATGTTCAAAATCGAAAGTTGTATCCTTTTTATAGCCATATTTTTTATTGGTCGCCACTTCTTCAAACGCATCGCCAACGGGTAAAATCCTGGCATTAAACTGTTTTGCTAGTTTGCGGTATGCTTCGCGGGATTTTTGCCACATTTCCAACTGGCTTTTAGCCAATTGCGCTGGCCCAACTTTCCCAAATTTCTTTGCATCAGCACGGTAAGCCCAGGTTTGGTGAATCACGATTTCTGCATTTGGCTGAAGCTTTTTAATATAGTCTACAAGCTTTTTCGCGTATGGATTGTAGCTTGATGAATCGCTTGAAAGGTATGAATATTGCTGAATGGTCACTACATCCCAGGTACCCTGCGACAATAACATTTTCAACGATTTGCCTCCGTATGGCCTTCCTTTAACATCGGTTGAATCCTTTTCAAATTTTTCTACATAACCCCAATGTTGCTCCAAAGAATGACCGCCAAGTTCTGCCCTGCCAATAATTAAATTTTTACCCGTTTCTTTGGCCATTTGAGGCAGAAAAGTGGTTGCATTTTGCGAAAAACTATTTCCAATTACAAATAAGTGTAATGTATTGTTATTGGTTTGGCTGAAAGCATTCAGACTAAAAACAAGCAAAAAAATGAATAATCTGCTGCCTTTGTACTTTAAAAAGAATCGTATCATATTTATAAATTTTTGTTTTTACCTCGCCTTTGGATAGGCTTTAATGTATTTATAGGGTTTTACTCCTGACCGTAAAAAAGCACCCACTCCATAAACTTTTGTACTGTTTGCATTAAACAACCAACTTTTTACTGGCTACCCGCCATATTAACCCCGCCGATATCAGAATTAGGCCGCCAACGGCCATTACGGTAATTGAAAAATCCTTGGCGATATATCCAAGTATTCCGATACCTATCCCTACAATACCCATTGAAAGTGCAATAACACCTATCCCGAATTTATTTTGTTTTGCAGCCTCAATATGTAGGGCCGGATCCACAACCCGAACAGCCGTAACTCTTTTTTCCTGCTCCATTTCTTCAACCTTAATAGAAATACGCCCTTTCGCAGTATAATATATTTCAAAAAACAAAAGAACCGCTATTGGAATACCCATCCCCATGCAGGTTTCCATGGTGCGGTCGAACTTCAAGCCCCATATACCAGGCGTAATCACTTTAAAGAACAGGTTGATCAGCAATGATGTTACAGTGGCGGTAACGACTGAAAATCCGGTTTGACGTTTAGAAAAAAGTGTCCAGATGATCGGTGCAAACAATGCTCCCCCAGCAATAGAGGCCGTACTTAAAACCACTTCAACAATTCCGCCGGCGCTAGGTATCCAAATGGCAACAACAATTGTTAGTACGCCAAAAACCAGGGTAAAGAATCGGGCCATCCAGATCACTTCTTTTTCTGAAGCTTTTGGCCTGAGCAGGTTTTTATAAATATCCTGTGCAAAGACAGTGGAGGCCATATTAATCGTTGTATTGGCTTTACTGGATGTGGCAGAAACCATTCCGGCCAGCACAAGCCCGATCAAACCAGCCGGCATCACTTTTTGGATCAACATCATGTATGCATCTTCACTTTCCAGTCCCTGAAGATTTGGATTGATCACCCGGTAGATCATCGGGGGGATCATCCAGATAAAAGGACTTACAAAATACAATATGGTAAATATACCTGCTACCTTTTTTGAGTTTTTTTGGTTAGATACACTGGTATAACGCTGCACATACGACCAGTTTCCGCCGATATAAAAGGTCTGATAAACAATAAAAGCAAGCATAAAGCCAAAGGTGTAGTCCTGGTTAAAAGGCTCAAAAAAATGTGGTGGCGCTTTTGCCACAAGGTTTGCAGGTCCGCCGATCTGGGAAAAAGCGATAGGGATCACAATCAGTACTGCTGCTGTAAGTATTACAAACTGAACCACGTCAGTCACTAAAACCGCCCATAATCCGCCAGCAGCGGTGTATACCACAATGATCAACCCGATCACAATAATGCAGGTTTCCAGTGAATAAGGGGTAGCTACATGCACCATCTTACCAACCGGATACAATACTGCAGCAGTGGTGAACAGGCTTAGCAATAAGGTCATATAGGTATAAAACTGTTTTTCGGCCGCGCCAAACCGTTTGCCAATGTATTCAGCCGCGGTTGCAACACCTGTTTTTTTCCATCTTCCGGCAATAAAAAAGGTTACTATTAAGCCACTAACGGCCATTGTTAACTGTATTGCATTGGCAACCAGCCCATGTTTATAAGCGATAGATCCCCAAACCACAAAGGTTCCAGCCGAAAAATAGCTGATAAACAAGGATAAGCCATTGATCCACCAGGGTGTTTCTCCCCCGGCTTCGAAGAAGGCTTGCCCGCTTTTACTTCCCACACGGGTAAATGTAAGTCCGATACCGAATATAAGTAAGGCAAAAACCGCCATTACCACAAAATCTAATTTTCCCATTTAATTTATCTGCTATTTAGTATTATTGATAACAACGCACGGAGAACAAAGCCGCAGGCACATCATCTGAAGGATGTTCCAAATATATCGTTAGGCTTCTGGTCTTTAAAGGCTCAGTTAGCTCAATGATGTTCCTGGTTTGATAATTACCGGTTTTAGTAAAAACAACGTTCTCTTTGTCGTCTTTAATTACATAATTTCTTACGCAAAACGGCATCACATTTTCGGGGTGCCCCATCAGGACAGACTCCATCGGATGATCAAAATCGGTATCAAATAATAACTCGATCCGTTTAACGGTCTTGATTTCTTTCCAGCTGATGGTCAGTGCCGGATTCTTATCTTCCCAATCAGCCACCCATGCATTTGGCGCAGAAACGGGTCTATCTATGCCATTGGTAACATTTACAGCACCAAAAGTATTAATGCCAGATGCGTAGTTAAATGCAATATTGTGCCCTTCGGGCCTGCGCTTGGGGCACCAGAATTCAAACTCATCTACTCCGATATCCTCTGGCGGGCTTTGTTTTCCATAATTGGAGACCTCCTTATTAATGGCGTTGAACACAGACAATAATCCTGTAACCCGCTTCGCTGAGAACTGCAGTTTAACAGCAGGATTTTTCATAAAAGTAAGAAATGCATAAGTTTCTTCGGGCATTGCCGCATCAAAGCTGATCTGCAGGCAATTGCGCCCAACATTTATTGGCAATGAAACTTTACCTATGGTCAAATCTGGCGTATGGTTGCTCTTTTTACTGCTGATCCTAAGTTCCACTTCCAGCTCCGTTGCCACATCTCCTTCCGCATGTACAACAAAGGCCCCGATTGCACCTGCTTTTAGGGGGATCATCTGTGCAACAGAAAACTCAAGTGGCTTAAACAGCTCACTTTCAGGAAGACCTGTTAGCAATAGCTCGGAGGATGCTGTAACCTGCGCACTGCTCACGAGATCGAGCGCATCGTTGAGTACAAGATCCGGAATATGATGCCCACTGCGCAGCAGCTCAGTCTGTAGTTCGGGTATAAATCCTTTATGATAGATATCCGCTGGCAACAGATTTTTGTCTTTACAGATTTTCGCTGCCATGGCTACTGCCTGTGCCGCATGGGCAGCAGTAGCCATAACCCTAGTAGAGCCAAAGGCAACATGTGTTGCACTGATAATCCTACCAGCCAGAAAAAGATTTCTGATGTTGCGGCTGTACAAAGCGCGGTAGGGAATCTGATAAATGCCCTTGCTATGCCATTGATTGCAACCGGGTTTCTCGCTGAACACTCCATCAGCCGGATGCAGATCTATGCTCCAGCCACCAAATGCGACGGCGTCATCATGCTGTTGCTGATTAACGATATCCTGTTGCTTGATGATGTATTCGCCTTCGAAACGGCGGCTCTCTCTTTTGCCCGGTATGGTACCTACCCATTCTAGCGCAAGGTTTTCGGCTTCGGGAAAATTGCCCGAGTTTTTTACATAGTTCCATGCACCGTAGGCTACTTTCCAGAGTTCCCATTTTATTTTTTCTGTATCGTGCACCGTATCCAGTCTCCCACCATACTCCAGCCACCAAAGTTTACATCCGTATTCCCTGGCGTTAAAATTTTTAAACCTGGGGATTTTTGTAATATCATCCAGTGCATAAGAAGGGGCTACAAACTTTACGGGTTTACCAGTATCCTTGCTGTAGAAATACAGGCTATGGCCAAGCAGTTCCCCATATTCTTTTGTAGGCGCAAATTGCTCTCCAAATTCATCTTTAGACTCTGCCCCCATCCTAAATGACGCACCTGCCAGAAAGGCCACAATACCATCTCCTGATGCATCGCAAAAAAGTGGTGCGTGTATAATGTATTCTGTAGAATTCTGACTGCAAAAGGCTTTTACGGCGCTTAATTGATCTGAGGCTGATTTCTCTACATCATACACCCCGGTATTCAGTAATAAGGTAATATTTGGCTCTAAAATAACTTTATCAAGCAAAACTGTATCAAAAATCAACGGATTTCCTTCGGGGTTCCTGTACATATTTTCAACCATCAGCTCATCCACAACACCACCTTCCCTGGCCCAGCGGTTATTATTTCCCATATGTGATGTAGCGCCCAGCATCCATAACCTTACCTCACTGCTCGCATTTCCGCCAAGCACAGGTCTGTCCTGCACCAGTACAACCTTTAACCCTTGCCTCGCAGCCGTAATTGCGGCACAGGTTCCTGACACCCCGCCGCCTATAATTGCAAGATCTGCCGCGAGTTCGTTAGATCGCAGCTGCCTCTTTTCGCCTCCTTGATTTGTGATCATAAAAATATTCTGTCTTATTTCTTTCCTTCTGTTATACTTTTCCAATAGTCTGTTCTGAATGGCGACAAGGGAAATCCTTCTGCATTAAATTCATAATGGGAATTAATTACCTGAGGGGCTGATTTCCATCACCAATCCGGCATTGGGGCTAATTACTGTTTTTTTAACGTCAGTTGCACCTATTGTTGACGTTGTTCTCAAAAACCCACCATTGGGCGCATCGTTTATCGCGATAACCTTATATTTTTTCTTCTTCTTTAAAAAGTCTGCATTAAAGGAGATTTCTTTATTTTTTGCTGAACCGTTAATTGCAACGATATACCATGTATTTCCTTTCCTTCTTGCGAAGGCCGCAATTTCACCGATTACACTGCATTTAAGTACAACCGTTTCATCCCAGGTAACAGGCAGTTTTTTCAGTAAGGGAATAACAGGCTTAAACTGATTATCTGCCAATAATTTTACCGGATTTTCGGCCATACACTGGAAGGGGGAATTAAACAGAAAGAACAATGCCAGCTGGTGTGTATTGGTGGTATTGCCCTTGTTGGAGAACAAGCCGGGGGTATAATCGCCATGGCCAAGCACCAGCCTGGTAAAGGGCAAGGCAGCATTGTGCCAGGCGGGTATGGGTTCTTTCATGATATTCAGTTCCATCCCACGGATACCCTCCCTGGTCATTTCATTCGGATAGGTTTTACTTTCACCGGTTGGCGCATGGCAGCCATGGAAGTTGACCATCAGTTTTCTTTCTGCGCAGGCTTTTAAAAACCCGATTTCAAAATCAATCAGTTCTTTTGCCTCACTGTCCATAAAGTCTGTTTTTATACCAACAGCTCCTGCATTGCGCACACTATCCAGAAAGCTGTCTCTTTTTGAGGACTCTCTAAGTGCTTTTGAGTTTTTCCATACCCATACGCCCACCTTTTTATCTGCTGCGAAACTGCATATTTCAGTTAACTGCTTCCATTTGTCGGGCCATATCGTTTCCCATCCCTCATCCAGTAAAGTATATTCAAAATTCAGTTCGCCGGCAGCTGTTATGAATTTCATTTCTTCCTCAGGCTGCATATAGTTTTTATCCCTGGTGATCCAGCTCCAGACTGATCTTCCGGGTTTTATATAACTTTGGTCAGCGTACAATTGCTTATCCGGTTCAGGGTTCAGGTCATTGATCATCGAACTATTCACCAGCGTATTCAGATCCGTGGCGTACAATAAAACTCTCCATGGCGTAATCAGACTGCCGGTAACATTAAACCCGTTCTTTTCTGTATAATCAACCTGTAATACTCTATTGTTTAAAGCTTTGAAACGCATCCCGCTATAATTATAAAGGGCCGCTTCGGTAAGCATTGCGTATTTTTTGCCCGGAAGTTCGAATAATAAAGGTTTTCCCTGTACCGGCCCCTGGCTTGATATTGTATTCAGGCTATCTGCTGTAGTATTTTGCCATAAACCTGCGTAACTTTTCAGCTTCCAGGCACTGTTCCGCTCAAAAAACCATACCCGCGATTTTGGAAGCGCGAAGGCCGTAAGCTCTTTGGTTACATATTGTGCTGTTTTACTATCAAAAATATACCGAAAGGCAGCCCCCTCATTGGAAAGCCGAAATTCGACGTTATATTTTCTGCCTGCTTCTTCTAATAACAATATATATATATGATATACTTTATTTCCCGTACGGGCTGTACGCTTTGCTAAAATAGAAAGGCTGGCAACATGGTTTCCGTATGCAATGCCATCAATCACCAACCCCATTGTGCCATTATTGATCAATAACTGCTGATCGGCCTTTACGGCATAAAATAAACGTCCGTCACTTTGAGATATTTCAGCTGAAATATGACCGTCGGGACTGATCATTTTAATTTCAGTATTCAAAACTGCCCCTTTCATTGTAGATACAAGAAGAAGTAGATTGATAAGTAATATCGCTTTTTTCAATTTGATGCTTTTGACCTTTTTAGGGTTAGATTTATAAATGGTTAATTCAAATATAAGGTACAGTAAAAGAACCTCGCAGCTTTCAAAAAACTTATTGTTTTGGGAACGGTCCCAATATTTGGGAACATTCCCAAAATCCTTTCCCCAATCAATTAATATGTTGTATATTGGAAATAATCAATTTGTGATTGCATCATACCAGATATTTTAACGATGAAAAAGCACCAGGTTACCATTATAGATATTGCCAGGGCACTTAACCTGTCGAAATCAACTGTATCAAGGGTTTTAACAGGCCATGCCAATGTGAGCCTCAAAACCAGGGAAGCTGTATTGGAACTGGCAAAAAAGCTGGATTATCAGAAGAACATGCTCGCCATAAGCCTGATCAGTAAAAAAACAAATACCATAGGCATCATCGTTCCCGAGTTTTCGAGTTCCTATTTTCCACAGGTAATCATAGCCGCACAGGAAGTAGCTACCCAGGCTGGCTACAACACCGTTGTCAGCCAATCAAACGAAACTTACGAAACTGAAGTAGCCAACACCAAAGTGATGCTGGCCAACCAGGTTGATGGCATAATCGTATCTATTACCCGCGAAACCAAAAACTATGACCACTTGAAGATCTTTGAAAGAAAGGGGATTCCAATCGTATTCTTCAACCGTGTATGCGATGAAATGAAAGTCCCGAAAGTAATTGTTGATGATTTTGAGGGTGCTTACAATGCCGTTGATTATTTGATTAAAAATGGCAGAAAACGAATTGCCCATCTTGCGGGTCCGGTTTCGTTGAGAATAAGTGAACGCAGGCTCGATGGCTATAAATCTGCACTTAAGAAAAACAACATAGAAATAGATGAGGAGCTGATCATTTCATACGACCTGGGGCTTTCAAAAGTTAAGATTTACGTGAACCACCTGTTAAATATGGAAAACCCACCCGACGCGATCTTTGCTGTAAACGATCCGACGGCAATAGAGGCCATTCAGGTCATCAAAAAAAGAGGTTTAAAAATTCCTGAAGATATTGCCATTATCGGCTTTAGCAACGATTATGCGTCGGCACTGATGGCCCCCTCCTTAACAACTGTCGCTCAACCAATAGCAGAGATCGGGATGACCGCAGCCCAATTGTTGATTGACCAGATCAACAGGGATGTGAGCGACTGGAAGGCCGTGACAAAAGTGTTGAAAACAGAACTGATTATCAGGGAGTCAACCTGAAAACCTGTTGATATCCAAAAGACTATTGTGAGAAAGAAATATTATTTGCCCAATTCCGTTTCTTTGGATTTCGTCAATTTTCCGTTGATATCCGTTAATTCCAGGTGAAAACGAACTGCTTTATCTTGATCAACAGGCACTGTAAATTCAAATGGGTATTCATTTTTATCAATGATCTTTTCCTTGTTTCCATCGATCTTGTAGACCAACCTAGCCTTCTTCCATTTTGTATCATCTTCCTGAAGAAATACAAAAAGCTTTTGCGCATAAGCACCAAGTTTAAATAATAATGCCTTTGTATCTCCTTCAGGGATATTGATATCATCATTTCTCTGATCTTTTTTCACATTCAGGATCTGGTCCTGAAAAGCACTGCTGATTTTTACACCCGGGATAGCCAGGGCAGTAATGCCGCCGGCAGGGACATTGACCTGGAAAGTACCGTCCTTTAAATTCAAAACCTGCAACGTTGGATATAAAGTCTGAACTCCAGTACTGCCTGAAAAATCTACCCTTGAAGCATCTATAGAAACACTGGTGCTGATATCCGCTCCGGATTGGTTCATAAAAGCAAGTAGAAGTGTATCTCCTTTTTTTGCACTAACATAGTTTAAAGCAATATTAGCTGTGTTCAACAGTCGGGAAGGCATCCAGAGTTGCACATTTTCGAACTGAAAGAACCGGCCTTTCTTAGCGCCGTAAAACTTATTCTGCAAATAGGCATATCCTTCTATATAATCGCTTGGAAAGTCTATCCTGCCACCACTTTTTACATAAGCATCTGAAACCAGGTAATCGACAAACATAGAAGCCATAGGCAGGATATGATTGTAATGAAAGGAGTTCACACTCTGGTCCTTATGCTCGTGGAGTGGAAAATCGGCCTTTTCGTAGGCCGTAGTTCTCTCTGTATTGATATGATATCCCGGAAAACTTTCGGAACGGCCTACAATCGAAGCTTTAGCTACATTCATTAAAAACGGATCATTTGTATGATAGCCTATCCTTAACAGCCAGGGCGCATAGGTAGACATGAAAATAGCCCTGTGCCCGGTTGAAGTTCCTGATGATTCTGGTGTAAGTCCCATCTCAGAAAGCCTCCATGCAGGAACTTTTTCCTCAGGATAATACATTTGATGATGTCCTTTTGATTTGAGGTACCAATACATCGGTGCTTTCCCTCCTTTATTTACAGTAACCAGATCATTCGGTATAGCAGGTGTCATCCAGGTAAACAAGGTATAATGCCTGGCTCCATCCTGTGCGGCTTCCAGATAACGGCGATCAGCAGTAAGTTCATATAATTCTAAAAGAGCAGACCAGTTATTGGTAAAGGTTGGCCAGAAGAAGTTGGAACTAAACAGCGGATCACCAAATTCCTTTAACCTTGTATTTACTCTTTCTTTCAGATATTTATCGGCCAGAGCCTTGCTTAAACCTAAATAAGCCGAATCGGATGTCAGTTTAAACATAAACATTGCATTGACCCAGTTGCGACCTTTCTGCTCTTCATCGAGATTCCTGACACGCGCCGTTCCAAACTCTTTTTTTGCCATCGTAGTATAAAAGGAGTTGTTACCGCCAAAAACATCAGATAACACCTGTAATTCAGACAATGGAGCAATAGGCCCCCTCAACTTCCTGGATGGAGATTGGATTTTCTGATTGCTGTCAATCGCAAACAGGAACTTTTCGCGCGACAACATAAACTCCATTAAAGGATATGCCCTTTTATCAAACATTTCCTGATCATCCCTTACTATAGCCAATTCAAGCGGGTTCAGACTTGAAACATTTTTTACTGCGCCAGGCACATCCGTAGCATAGGCAAATCCTTTCAGGCTATCGATAAACCAGGCGTAACGGGTCTTTGAATAATTAATCAGGTTATCCAGGGTTGTATTCATAGAAACGGTAGCATTGGTCCGGTAATCCTTAAATCCAAACACAGTTGTTGCCATTTGCTCATATGTTTTAGTGATGCTCAACGGTTCAACAACAAGGCTCATTGAAAACTCAAAAGAATGTCCCGCCATCATCTGCGAATTGATACCACCCGGCATGGGAGCAAAAACCTGGGGCTGTAATTCTGATTTGTTATTTAGAAGTGCAATTCCGAACTGGCTATTGGTTAAAAGAGGTAAAGGTTGAAAAGGCAAATACCTGGAGGCAGCCAGTACACCTATTGAGTTATACCCGTCATTAACCAGTGTAGCAGGGATTGTTGCCATAAACGACGGAGTAAGATAGGGTTGCAGGGGAACCCGTTTTTCGGTCCAGATTAAGGGTTGCCATAGTTCATCAACATGATCACTTTTAAAAGATGGTGCCCCGATGTAGCCTACACTATAAAAACCGTTCTTTTTAGGTGTAAACAAAAATTCTATTTTAGGGTAAGGCAAACTACTTTTAATCAGCCATGCTTTTAGCGTAAATAAGGCATGTTCCGGAAAGATAAAACGAATAGAATCTCCAGAACTGATTGTTTTGATTGCGGTAAGAAAATGAGTTTTTCCGGCGTGATAGATATTGGCCGTCCTATCTTGCTCCGCACTTCTTAATATTTTATCGTCAAATCCATCTCCGGCAACACTGGCACTAACAATTTGTTGGTGATAATCGGCCAAACTACTGTCTGTGGTTTTCCAGGTGGGAATATTGTAAGATACTTTTTTTAAGCCGGAAGGTTTCAATGCCATTTCAGGATCCTTTTCGTTCCAAATAACAACAAAATCGGGCTTAAACAGGTAAGTTTTGTCCTTTGATAAAATTTTAAAGCCCTGACTATCTTTTACAGTTTGCGCATTCGACTGCACATATAAACAGCATGCGATTGAAAAGCAAATGAATTTAATATGCTTTTTTAATTTAAAAATCTGTTTCATTTCAATAATGTCCCCCTTAATAAAATCCGGCCTAAATAGATCACTGTCTGATCATATTTTTCAGGATGTTGAACAATATCCGCTCTCTTATCTTCAGGCAGTATCATAAGTTTATCGGCCTTCTGGCCAGACAGGGTTACTTTCACCAAATGATTACCCTGCGGTACTTTAATTACATCAAACTGTCCACGGTAACGGTTATTGCAGTAGCTATTGAATCTGTTCAACACATCTGCAGCGGTTGTATCTTTTGCCTGGTAATAAATAAAACTTCCCTCCTTTTCTCTGCTAAGTTTTACAGGTTTTCCATCTATAATCCATTCCAGTTGTCCAACCTCTGGTCCGCCAATATCGAATATGCCCAGCATATCTCCCTTAAAACGGAAACTAAATGTGGCCCCTGGTTTATTTGCAGAAAGTACATTGGAAAACCAGGGACTAAATTTTTTAAGGTTTGGATCAGTATCTGTTGGTAACACCCTCCAGCCCTTATCAGGAACCGGTAAAGTTGAAGGATCCACCATCATTGCATCATCCCATGCGGGACTAATTAAAGGCTTTGGCAGCTCCTTCTTTTTTAAAGGCTTTGCTGCCTCAATTTTTCTGAATGCCCGGGCAATGGCTGCTGCGTAGAGATTTCCCCCCGCGGTAGTCGGATGGATTCCATCCTCAGAAAACAAAATCTTATTCGGATCAGCCTGGTTCCCTTTCCAGATCAGTTTTCCCGCTGCTTCCAGCTTTGCCGCCTCCACACCTAAGTTCACAGCAGGTAGGTCATAATGCGCAGCAATCTGCTCCAGTCCTTTAATATTTGGTGGCAGTTCATTTTTTTGATAAAAGGCCGTTTGTCCGGTTAAAATGGTATACAGCAAACAAATAGCTGTATTGGGGTTCTTCCTGATTGCTTGACGGATCATTCCCTCCATCCCGGCGGCATAAGCACCATTAACGGCAAATTCTATAAAAATAAGGTCGGGCTGGTGGCTGAGCACCTGTTCATTGATCCTAAATGCACCCAGCTCTGTTCCTGTACCTGATACACCTGCGTTGATCCATTGGAAGCTAGCCTGAGGATAAGTCTGCTCCAAATACCGGGCCGTTTGAAGGCGATAACCAAAATTTGCCTGGGTGATGCTCCCTCCAATAAAGGCAACCACCACCTTTTTACCCGCCTTTACTTTTTCAAAGAAGCCCGGAAGGCCTGCCCTAACATTGCATTCCAGCTCATTGTTAAAATCACCCGCTTCAATTACAGGGATATTGGACGCAGAAACATCAAAATAAAGAGGAGAAGCCCCTGCCTGGGAGGCCGCAATCTTATCACTATCAGGCCTGGTTTGAGAGAATGCAGTAGCAGACATCAATAAACAACCCAGCAATGCAGTTTTTACACCTTTTTTATTCATTACCATTAAGTACAATTTTTTTTGATTTTATTTTCCCGTCATTGCTCTTAAAAATGAGCTCCAGTTTTGCGTCCTCACCCATTGCCAGTTTATTAAAACTCCATTCGTAAGGATATTGCTTTATTTCCTGTGTTTGATTGTTACAATTAACGGTTACGGAATATCCATTTAAAGGAGCTGTTTCTGCAAATCCATAACAGGTATCCCAACCAAAGGGAGAACGGATACGGAACAAGAATACACGTCCCCAGGGAGCGCCAAGATCAATCACCTTCATCCCATCTTTTACCGGCTGATATTTCTTTGCAAACGGAGCCGCCTTTAACGGAATAGCAATCGCCCTGAATCCTTTTGCTGGGACAACAACATCAATCTTAGCCGCTTTAAAATCCAGGGAAACTGACTGATCGCTTTGCGCATAAACCAGGGCTTTCCCATCCTTTAACGCTGCTGTAGCATCAGTCCATTGTACGTCTACTTTTTGTTCGGACTCAGCTTCCGAGGAAAGCAGGATCCAAAAGTTCTTATTCGAAATTGCAGTAACATAATTGATTCCCGGATTCTGAATATTTACCAGGCCCTTATGCATCCATAGTGTGGCCTCCTGATCGCCAAAGATCTTTCCTTTCCCACCACCATATACCCGGTTGTTGAACCAGACAAATCCTTCCTGTTTGCTATAAGGAAAAACTACATTTCCATTCGAGCGCTGTATACTTTCTGAGATCAGGTAATCGAGACTAAAAGCGATATGCGGTGGGATATGATGATAATAAATGGAACTCACATCCGGCCCTTTATAAGGGAAATCAACGGACATAGGTATATCTGTAAAACCCGTACCGTAATATCCCGGATAGTTTGTATAACGACCGATTACTGCATTGCGGGCATAGGTTTCGTAGATGGGTTTGTGCTCATATTGGAACAGGCGCAACAAATGGGGTGCCCAGCTACTCATAAATACCGGACGGACTGTCTGATCTTTTACGCGAGTAAAATAAGTACTAGGCTGCTCCAGGCCCAGGCCTACTGGCGATACCAGCCATTCGGGCACTTTTTTTTCCTGTACATCGCCATTTTTTCGCGGAAAGCCCAAACGATAAGGCTGGTTGTCTTTCCACCAGATGTGCGTAACGCCATCATAATGATTATTCTTGTGAATTGTTTGCAGGCTATCTTCCACTTTCGGATAGCTGCGTATTCCCGCAATGGTAAAATGGGCACCATATTCTGCGGCTTTCAGGTATTTTTTATCTTTTGTAGTTTCATAGAGATCAAGCAAGTCCCACCAGGGTGCATAAAAACTGGCATTGTAAAAAGGTACATGACTCAATACTTTACTGGTATTGTTATATATTTTTTGCTGAATAAAAAGATCTGCGTCGTTTTTTGCCTGCTGCAACCATTTTGCCTGACCTGTGAGCTGGTATGCCCAGAGCGCCTGGTTCCATAAATGGAAATCTGTTGAGTAGCCTTTTGCCACCCTAAGACTATCTCCGGGTAATGCTATATTTTTCAGCCAGGGATTCAATCCTCCCAATAAACGATCCAATCCTACATAATAAGATGTGGTAAACTGAGAGATAAACGGATTAAACTCCAGCGTTTTTCGTGTCGCATTATACGCTGTCGGAACAATGTCTGTCGCCCATCGGTACCCGCTTCTGGAAAGCGTAAATTCTATGGTCGGCAAAGACCGGCTGATGTAAAATTCTTCATCATTCTGCAATACAGAAAGTGCAATATTGGCCAATGGTGTGGCATTTACAACTGTAGGTGCTGTTTTAGGGTCACCCTCAATATCAAAAAAACCCTTTAGCTCAGTTGACCATCCCGCAGCATTGTCGTTTTTCACCAGCTCTATCATGTTGAATACCGCATCAGTAAGCGACGCCTGTTCTTGTTTCCGGTAATCCTTTACCTCAAACACTTCCTTCGATACATAATCCATGGCCGAATCCCAGTTGCCCGACTTTACACCAATAATAAATCGCCTGTCGATCAACTCCCCTGCACGGTATTTAGAATCATTCATTCCCAGAACCGGAGAAAACATAACCGGCTGTATCTGGTTATTATGGTTCTTCAGTGTAAAACCCGCAGGCGCATAGTCTACCGAACCCCAGTCTTTTTTAAACAATTCAGGACTTGTTGCAACATAACTAGAAACAATACCCTGCCCTGTTTTCGAAGAAACAATGGCCAAGGGTTGCTGCATCATAGCAGTAATCATCATTTGCGGACCGTCAGAAAGCCGCTTATACTGAAACATGGGTGCCATCATTACGCCTTCCAGTTCCTGATCGGAAACAGGCTGAAAGGCTTCGATCCCCATACTGTAATATCCTGGCTGGGCAACCTTGCAGATCAGCCGCAGATCAATATGTTGCTGCCCTGGATGTAATGTCCACAAACCGGTTATTGCAGAACCATTCCTGGTCACATATTGAACTTTTATGGTTTGTTTATTTACCGCTTCTGCCGTTATGGGAATGGCCTCGCTGAGGTTCCCCGCCTCAAAAGGATTGAGATCGGCGTCAGGCTGGTAAACTGCATATTTTTGCCCCTTAAAAACAAAATATGCATTTGGTTTTTGGCTGTCCCAGGCCGGATAGTATTTATTAAACTGGATGGCAGTAGCATTAGTATTAATTAAGAAAACCCTATGGTCTTCAATGTTTGCAGTACTTATCTGTTGCCAGGCCCCGTCTTTTTTTATTTCTGTTCTACAAGCAATAGCCTTATGGTCGGCTCCCGTTCGTACAAACTGCACACGTAAAGCCTCGTTTTCAATTCCTGCAATTACCTTGTCCGTCTTGCTCAGTTGAAGTGCGGGGCTCGTGTTTTTCTTTTCCGCTGCAAGTGTTTCCTGCATAACAGGAAGCTTTTTCCAGGATAAAAGGGTTTTCTTATCTATATCATTTGGATTGATGGTACTATCCTGCGTAAAAAGAATAGCATCGCAGCGGCCAAAATTAAAATTATGGAGGCGCAACAGCACATCACTCTCCTTTAGGTCAGCACTGCCGAGACGTTCCCAGGCATATCCTGGTTTTCCATGTCCTCCTGCTTTTTTTAACCTGGCATTTCCAACCGAAAGCTGGAATAACCGGGTACGGGGACGTGTATCAAAATCGGGGGTCCTTATCCAGATGGCATAACGACCTGCTTTTCCGATATTCATCACGGTTAGTGCATCAGATGTACTATCCTGTTCTCCTTCTAAAAACCTTAAAATGTTGCCACTGATGCCGTCTTTATTAACTTCATTAAACCATTTGCCTTTAAACTGAAAATCAGTCCCCAGCAGTAGGCTTTTTTCTTGCTGGGCAATCACAGTTCCCGTTGTTAAAAACAAGAATGCTGTTAATAATAAACATAGCCTGGTTTTCTGGTACATGTCTTAATTTATTTGTATGTAAATGCATAAACCTGGAGACCATAAGGTGCTATTTTTATAGGATCTCCTGTAGAAAAAGGAATTTTTGAACCTGATGCAGAAAAACATTTAGCTGTTTTCAAATCCAGGCTATGTCCTGGAATAAAACGGGACATATCTAACTGAAGGGTACTTTCCTGCATTTCGTCATCGTTATTCAATACAAACAGGTAAAACACTTTTTCCTGCTTATTCAGGGCGCATACATAGTCCATATTGGGATTGTTTAATGAAACCAGTTTCTCCATCAATGTCAGGTCTCCCTGCTTATCAAATATTTTTCCCTGCCGGAAGCCAAATGTTTTGTGAGGGCCAACCTTAGGCGTAAGAAAGCCTGAAGGAAAATCGATCTGCCCCTGCGAACGCAAGGAAAGTTCTGCCATCAGGTAATCGGTGATCCAACCCACCTGCCACCAGACGTGATGAGGAAAAGGCCCGGCTCCTTTGTTCATGGCGCTCCAATAATAGGAAGCAACTCCTGTGGCGGGGTCTACAAAAGCATCTTTACTTAAAGCTGCTGTTCTTGCCATTTTGAGGTATAGCGAATCTTTTGTCAATTGAAATAGCCTTACAAACATGCCGGCATGGCTTGCGAGCATGATGGGGCCACTGTTATTTGCGGAACCTAAAATCCCTCCATGCTCAAAGCTTAGCCCCACCTGGCTTATTTGCCATTCTTCCAATTGTTTCGATCCAACTTTTCTGCTTTCTTTATTTGGAATCGGATGAGAATAGATGGAGGTTGTATAGAATTGTGCAGTTTTAATAGCAGCCTGTTTAAATCTTACGTCTTTTGTAATTTCAAACAGATCGAGCAAAGCCTGGGCACTTTGCCCCGTTGCAAAATCAGGTGCAAACCTGGCATCCCCGCAAACACCTAAAAAGTAGCCTTTATCTACAGCATTTTTAATGTACCAGTCTGCTGCTTTTACTGCCGCCTCCAGGTATTTCCTATCCCGAAGCGTCTGATATGCAAC
Organism: Pedobacter sp. R-06; assembly: GCF_049913135.1. NCBI lineage: Bacteria > Pseudomonadati > Bacteroidota > Sphingobacteriia > Sphingobacteriales > Sphingobacteriaceae > Pedobacter > Pedobacter sp. R-06. The sequence goes on from NZ_CP183977.1 coordinate 3,533,734, forward strand.
CAACAATCCGTAAAAAGTAGGTCTATAATCTTTCAGATCTTCAAACATAGGTTTTTGCGTGTTGTTATGATAAGCCACTTCCCAATAACCTTCTGGCTTCATTTTAGTCAAAAGCCAGTCGGCCGCCATACGTATACCCGATTTAAGCTGCTGATTATCTGGTTCAAATAAGGATACATTCCCCATATCCAGCAACATATAATAAGTAGTTGCGATTGGCTCGGTATAAGGCCCCCACTCTTCAGTAAACCGTTTAGAATTGTAGAGGTAATACTGACCAGCTGCAGCTCCGTGAAAGAACCCATCAGCGGTATTTTGTTGCGCCAATTTAAAGTTCAATGCATCTTTAAGACGTTTCTGAACCAGAATCGGGTCCTGAGTTATATTTGCCAACATCCACATGGCCCCATAATCGGCATTTTTTACGGCGTCTTTTTCTGAGCCATACACCCCACCCAAATATTCCTGGGCACCAATAGTCCGTCCATGATAATCAAAGGTCCTCCACCGTGAAGTACTGTCCTTTTTCACATAGTCTAAAAGCTGTTCCATACGATTAGATAAGGAAAGTTTGGTTTGCTTCAAGTGCAGTAGCTCATCAAAGCGGTAAACATCATTTACGACATGCTGATATGCCTTATACCAGCTTGAAGTATTGATGGTGTACCTGAAATCAAAAGAGATGCTTTCCCCCTTTTTTAAATACGACTTGTTCTGCCCCAGTACCGGATGATATAAAGTCGGGCTCAGTTGTTCCTGTCTGTTGATCAGTGACAGGCCAAGCAGCCAGTTTGACTGGGTAGATTTATCATATTCCCATGGGTGCCTGGCTGTTCCCGGCTCAGCCGTAACTGCAAGTGTAATTCCATCTTTATTGGTGAGCATAGCCGTAAGTGCAGATGCTGTTCTTTCTCTTACCACAACCGGTCTATCCGGAATTCCGTGTCCATAAGCATAGGCATCTGTAAAGTCATTGTTGATGGTACTGCCTTGAAACACACCTGGGATGCAGCCCCATTCAAAACTTTTTTTGTCGTTTGTACTCAATGCCGGAGTCGCTATGGAATAATATCCATCCTTATCGGCTGTTAAATGAATGGAAACACAAAGATCATTTTTGTAAACAGGATCTAGTTTCCAGATTGCCTCTACAGTAGAAACATCTGTTTTTTGCTGAAAAACCAGTGTATTGCCAACCTGCTTATACTGTTGCGGATAAAATAAAATGGCACGCCCTTCCTTGTTTAAGGAAACCGCAGAGGTATTCGCCTTCCAGGTAGGAATGATATAACGATATTCAGGTTCAGGAAACTGAATTTCTTTCCCGTTTTTGTCTTTAGCCTCCGAATCCATCCTGGGTTGATCTGTACTGTAAAGCAGGGTATATTGCCCCAATGTGCCAGACAAAGACTGCCATCCGTTTTGTCCTTTTACCGACAGCTGTTTTATTTTATATCCCTTACCCGTATCTTCCCAGTTCAGGCGAAGTATATTATTTGTTAATCGGGCTTTGGGCGCTTGCTGGGCATAACTGCTATTTGCAAAAGCAAGTAACAGCAAGATTACAGGTTTTAATCTCATTGGGTAATGGTTAAATCTATTTCTTTTACAACTGTAAGCGATCTTTCTACATTGGCATTGGTTGCCACAAATGACACTTTATATACGCCAGCTTTAGTATAAACCCTGGTATAATCTGTTAGTTTCTGGGAAATATTTTTAATAGGTTCTCCTACATCTGGCAAAATACTATTAGGATTGAACTGTTTGGTTACTACCCAGTCATCATCAAGATCGGTACTGTTCCTTACAGTAAGTAACTGTGCTGAAGTAATACTCCAATTGGTTGCAGTACCACTAAAATTAAAAGCAGTCCAGCCCGCTGTAGCTATATTGGCCAGTACCGTTTCTTCCCCTTGCTGATTGGTGCTTTTAAGATCGAAAGAACGGACTACCCAACGGTTTTGCTGTGCTTCTGGTTTTATAACAGTGGTCTTATAAACCAAAGCCAGTGCCATATTTTTATTACGCGCAGCAAAAGTGTTCAGGCTGATATTTCCTGAGGGGGTCTGATCGAGGCCAGCAGATAAAACGGCTTTATCTGTAATATCTTCCCAGGTAGCGGCCTTTACATTTGTAGCATCATATATTCCGTTGAAATTGGTAGATACGTACAGTTTTATCACCGATTGATCGATGGGCATTAAACCGAACTGGGCGTAGGTTTTAAAATTTAGGGAAACCGTATTTCCTTCCACGACTGTTCTTTTCCGGTACTCATATTTGCGTCCGGCTTCTCCCGACCAAAATACAATGTTTTCCGGTTTACCATTAATCGTAAACCTAACGGGCTCTCCAACTTTATAACTGTTTTTTTCCAACTGAACAGAAAAATCGTCCTGAGGCGCCAGCTCATGGGTCTTCTGGCAGGAAGCGAGGGAAAATAATATAACAGATGCAATTAATAGCTTATTCATCTTAGACAATTTTGTAGTTACCATCCTGTATTTTGTTTGATATTAGGGTTAACGGCCAGTTCGCTGTTCGGGATCGGGAATAAAACAGCACGATCTGTAACCCGCTGTGCCTGTGCAACAGCTGCGTCTTTTAGAGCTGTTGGCATATTAGTTTGGTATTCTCTTGCCTGTGTTTGCATAACGGATGGATAAATACCCCATCGTACAAGATCGTGCTTCCGGATGCCCTCGAAAGCAAGCTCACGAAACCGTTCATTCCTGATCAGATCAAGGAAATCCTGCTGAGACAGATTAGCAGCAGCATCGGCCGCTACATCGGGCACAAGCACATCTTTTCCATAGCCCCTTCGCCTCACCATATTTATCGCTTTATAGGCATTTGCAGAGGGCCCATTATTGGTATAATTATCAGCTTCTGCAAACATCAGCAATACATCGGCATACCTCAACAATGGCCAGTTTGTACCGGTATAGTTTTGATTTCTTGGTAAAAGAAGCTCATATTCGCGCCTCCATTTCCCATTGCTACGGTCGTATATCTGATCTGCTGCCCAATTGGTCCGTACAGCAGTCTGTCCGCTTGTCACATACCGGTAAGGCGCAACTGTCCAGTCCCTTCTCTGATCGCCATTTGCATAAGCATTGTAAAGCTTCGCCGTAGCATGAACATAATCATAGCCATATCCCAATTCAATATTTCCACAGGTAATGCCGTTATAGCTGCCAATCATGCCGCCCTCTTGTATTTCGCCCTGGTTTACGCCTTTAAATTCTACTTCCCACATACTTTCCCTTGTATCGAAAATCTCCTGAACGTGGTTGATATAGATTTGTTTGAAATCGGGATTAAGGCTGTGCAATCCTGACAGCATTACTTTTTCTGCATAAGTTCTGGCATCAGCATATTTTGTTACATCATTTAACGGGGCACCTGCCATGGTCAGATATACCCTCGCGAGTATACCCTGTACAGTTGTTTTTGTAATACGGGTATTATAGCCATAATCAGAAACGGATTTCACCAGGCCTTCTGCCTGTTTCATATCAGTAACAATCCGTTCGTAAAGGTCTTTTACCGAAGTGCCAGGGAGAGGCGGTTCTTCAGGTGATTTGCTGGATTGAAGCTTTAAAGGCACACCTCCAAACTCATCGGTTAACAGAAAATAATAGTAAGCCCTTAAAAATAGCGCCTGCCCTTTTATTTCGTTGCGTTTTTCCGCAGTCACCTTAACGGCCTTATCGATGTTTTCGAGCAACATGTTCGCTCGCTCAATACCCGTATAAAGCGTTTCCCAATGCCTGTTTAATTCCAGGGTCGAAGCATCTACAATATTGGCATTCATTCCCGATGTCTGGTTTTTCATGAAAAATTCGTCACTGAAAACCATATAACAAGACATACCTTGTGAATAAAGCCTGTTATCGCCCAAACGGTCATATACTCCCGCCAGTGCAGATTGCAGTTCACTTTCTGTATTGTAATAATTTACTGGCGATACAAAATCCTGTGGGGTTGTGTCCAGGATCTTTGAACATGAGCTAACAACCAGTGCCAGCATCATCGCGATATATAATAAAGTTGTTTTCATTTGTAAAAACATTTATCGTTAAAAAGTTAGGTTCATACCAAAGGTGATGGTGCGCGCCCTTGGATATGGGCTCCAGTCGAAACCCGGTGTAAGCGCAGAATGGCGCACTGAAACTTCAGGGTCCAAACCGGAATAGTTGGTCCAAGTTATTAGGTTTTGTGCCGAAACATTAAAGCGGGCTGATTGTATTTTCAGCTTTTTCGTTACTGCAGAAGAAAGGTTATAGCCCAACGAGACCGTCTTTAACCGAAGGAAGGAGCCATCTTCTATATTCCTGTCGGAGAACACATTAGGACCATAACCACCGGCTACAGGCAAATCGCTATTCTGATTTTCCAGAGACCACCTGTTCTCGTAGGTTTTAAACATATTCAGACTTGGTCTGGCTTCCGCACCTTCAAATACAATCCGGTTCGCATTTAAAATGTCATTTCCGTAAGACCATTGTAAGAAAATATTGAGGTCAAACGGTCCGTAATTAAAATTATTGGAAAAGCCTCCAATGTGTTTCGGATTAGGATTACCAACAATCGTCTGATCATTTGCATCTACAACCCCATCTCCATTAATGTCTTTGTATTTGATAAAACCTGGCTTAATAAGCGAACGGGCGCTCCCATTATTCGGTACGTCAGGTTTCAGCTCATAACTACCGTTAGACAATACATTGAAATCACTTAAAGGATATACCCCATCAAAAACATAGCCGTAAAACAAGGCTACGGGGCGTCCTGGCAAGGCTATATAGGGTAAAGAGTTATTGAAATTGGCGTTCCAGTTCGAAACACGTGTAATTAAACTCGGCTGATCACCATTTAACTCTTCGATCTTGTTAGTATTAAAGGCAATGTTAAAATTAGATGTCCAGCTAAATTTCTTTGTACTCAGGTTTATTGTATTTAAGGTAAACTCCAAGCCCCTATTTACCACAACACCAATATTTTTAAATGCGGTAAGGTATCCAGTTGAAGTAGGCAATGAAGCATTCAGCAATAAATCTGTAGTTCTTTTATAATAATAATCGGTCGTTAAACTGATGCGCTGCCTAAAAAAACTTAAGTCTATTCCAAGGTCAAGATTTCCGGTTCGCTCCCATTTAAGGTTCTCATTTCCCAGCCCAACAGGTACAGTTCCTTTAATGTATTGTCCGTTAAAATAATAGCCACTTCTGGTATTTCCGGTATTAGCCCCTACTTCCTGATCTAAAACACTCAGGTATGCAAAGTCTGATACCCGGTTGTTTCCGGTAATTCCATAAGAAGCCCTTAGTTTTGCAGAAGAAATAGCTTTAACTGATTTCAGGAAATTTTCTTCCCCAATATTCCAGGCAAAGGCCCCGGAAGGGAAATACCCCACCCGGTTATCACGGGCAAATTTTGAAGACCCATCGCTACGGATAGAAGCCGTGAACAGGTAGCGGGAGTTAAATGTATAGTTCACACGCCCCAGGAAGGACACCAGCGTTGAATAACTACCTGAGGTTGTTTTTACCAGGACAGTGCCCTGGTCAAGCCCTCTGACACCCAATGACTCATTTGGCAATAAAATAGATACAAATCCATCCCCCTCCATACTATTTCTCTGCATGGTAAATCCAGCCACTGCATCTAAACGGTGTTTCTTGTTAAATGTCTTATTAAATGTGAGCAGGTTCTCGTTCAGTAAACTGCGGATATTTTGATTTTCGAGGGAACCATTAATGCCGTAGCTTTGCCCATAAACGGTTCGCGGATTTCCGGCTGCCGTATTAGCGTTGTTAAAGCGCTCAAAAACCAAACGGGTATCCGTCATCCCGCCACTCACCTTGAACTTAAAATACTTCAGGAAAGCATACTCCGCAAAAGCATTGGCAGTAAGTGATTTGTTAAAAGCATACTGATACAAGTTGTTGGAGTTTACCACTGGATTTATCCTTAAATCTGTATTGCCCGCCACATCGTCGTCAAAAGGCTGATCAAGGAAATTTTCGTCATCCGCATTGCCTGTAACAGGCCTGTATCCCCAGGTACTGTACATCAAATATGAGCTGGCATTTCCTGCCGAGCTGCTGTTTAGGTTATCACTGGTTAGATTTGCTATCTGACCTTTTTTGATTCCGTATGTATAATTGGTGTTAATGCCAATTCTCATATTTTTCCCTAAACGCTGATCGATCTGAAACCGTCCCTGGTATCTTTTATATCCGCCATTAATAACAATTCCATTCTGATCTAAATAAGAACTGCTTACCGAATATTTTGTAGCCGCAGTGCCGCCCCTCATAGAGAAACTGTGATTTTGCATAAATGCATTCTGCAATACATAATCCTGCCAGTTTATCCCCTGCTCATTGCGGTACGCATCTAAAGTTTTGCCGTCCTTAAGATACAAAGCGGTAGCGGAAGTCTTATTCAGGTCCAGCTGGTACTTTACAAACTCATAAGGGCTCATCACTTCTATCTGCTTTGACGGATACTGATAGCCCAGCCAATTGTTATAGTTAACTACCGGTGCACCAACCTTACCTTCCTTGGTCTTGATGATGATTACCCCATTGGCCCCTCTCGCCCCATAAATTGCCGTAGAAGATGCGTCTTTTAATATATCTATTGATTCAATATCATCCGGATTAATGGTATTGTTATCGGGATTTTCCAAAGGGAAGCCATCTATCACATAAAGTGGTGAGTTTGACTGGGTAATGGAATTTCCTCCGCGAATGGTAATGTTGCTAATACTGCCTGGCTGTCCATCACCAGAACCGACCTGCACCCCTGCCACCCTTCCTGCCAAAGCATCTTCAAAGGAAACCACCGGTGCCTTTTCCATATCTTTCATTACGACAGAACCGACCGAACCAGTAAGGTCCTTTCGTTTTACCTGACCATAACCAACAATTACCACGTCATCCAGCGCAGTGTTGTTAGGTACCAACTGAATTTTATACTGGTTTTGACTGGTGACAACTACAGTTTTGCTGATATAGCCAACCATGGAGACCACCAATAATTCACTTTCCTTTGTATTAGAAAGGCTAAAGTGGCCCTGATCATCTGTTACACGGGAAATTGTTTTCCCCTGGATGACTACTTTCGCACCCGGCAAGGGTTTCCCTGTTTCTTCTGTAACAGTTCCGGTAATGGTTTTTACCGCTTGAGCCAGACTGGAAAGCGGAATACCCAGAACCAATAGCACCGTTAAGAGTAAGTTTGGTTTCATATTCATTGTTTATATTTGGTTATATTGTTACGACAGACATTTACATATCTGCAGTATTTTTAAATGACTTGCTAAAGCATTTAAAACCTCATCCAGATTCCGAGAATAGCAATTAAAGCAGTATAACAATAATTACTACGCACATCATCAAATGCTCACAACATTAGTCTGGTCTGGACTGGACTGGTTAGTAAACAAATATAATATATTTTATTTCTTTACAAAAGATAAAAAAATAAAAAAAAGCTCCTTAAACCCAAAATGGGGTGATTATTAAATAATTGTTAGGTGGGCTGGTTTGGTTTGTATGGTGTATTAATTACATTTGCCTAAATAAATATACCTATGACCTCTGAAAACACCCTCCAGAAAGGCAATCAAGGCAAAATGAAATACCAGCAGCTTGCCGATCACATTATGACGCTGATTGAAATTGATCAGCTACATATTGGAGATCAGCTGCCTTCTCTCAAGCAGCTGCAGTTGCAATTAAAAATGAGTAAGGAAACTTTACTCAAAGGCCTGAATGAACTTGTTGAAAAAGGTATCGTGGAATCTGTATACAGGAAAGGATATTATGTACGCAAAAAAGCCATTCATCATTCCTTCCGCGTATTTTTGCTGCTTGATAAAATGAATATTCTGCGTGAACAGTTTTATAGGACGCTTTTTAACCAACTGGAAAACCGCGCCGATATAGATATCTACTTTCACCATCATAATTATCAGGTATTCGAAAAATTGATCAAAGAAAATCTGGGTTCATATACACATTACGTTGTTGCAACTTTTTTAAAAGAAAATGTAGCCCCGCTCCTGAACCTGATTCCGGACAAGAAAAGAATAATTATTGATTTAAACGAGCAAGGTTTATCAGGCAATTACAGTAGTATATACCAGGATTACGGCTATGACATTTATAATAGTCTTCATAAGCTGCAGGCTGAGTTAAAAAAATACGATCGGCTGATATTGGTTGCCCATCCCGAAGCTGTACATGCCAGGCTGGTAATTGAAGGTTTTTTACATTATTGCACTGAAACTGAGTACCCATACCTGATACAATCTGAGATTGATGAAAAGACTTTTCAAAAAGGTAATGCTTATGTAACCTTCAGCAGGTACGACACCGATGATGTGATGTTAATTAAGCTCGCCCGAAAAAAGAAACTTAAGTTAGGGAAGGATATAGGTCTCATCTCTTATAATGATACGCTCGTGAAAGAAGTGCTTGAAGATGGCATCACGGTCATCTCAACTGATTTTGAGGCAATGGGAAAAACAGTCGCACAAGCCATCCTGGATGAAAAAATCGTAATTACAAGAAACCCCACAAAAGTTATCAAAAGACATTCGCTCTAAAGAACCTGTTGATACGCAAAATACATTATCTGCATATCAACAGGCAACAGATTTTCTTATTTAATCAGTTTATTGGCATCAGTTTCCGTTTTTGGAATCGGCCATAAATATCCTCTAGTGGCATCAAAGGGCTTCCGCTGTAATGCCGTGGTCACCTCATATACGATTGCCGCAGATGCAAACCTGGTTAATTTAGCAGGATTAAAGCTTTTTAAGTCCTTACAGGCATCCGGGCCGTTCTCTCAACACATCATATCAAAAATCCGCAATCCTTCAAATGCAAACGCTACCCGCCTGAAGGCAAAGGCATTTCTTAATAATGAACTCGTATAATCAGGCAAAATCCCATTTAGTTAAACATCTTGCTTTTTGAATCACATGAGCTCAAAGTCAATAGATTTAATCAAAAAGGCTAAAATGGACAGCCCATGAAGGGATGCATTTTTATATTCTTAAAACTATTATCGCTCAGGGTTGTTAATTTAGATCGGGTATTAATGTGAATGTACCTTCTTTAATTAAATAATTGCCGCCCAGTATGGACTTAACTTCCCAAAATCAACTGTTTACCTTTAAGTCGATTTTTGAAAGCTTGGAAGACGCAGTAATCTGCCATGACATTGATTTTAAAATTACAGATATAAACCCAGCGGCAGCGCGACTGTTTGGTTTTACCAGGGAGCATATTGGAAAGACAGTTTCCGAAATAATGGAAGAAGCCGTTTTTGAAGAGTATGAGCGCTTAGTGGATACTGTGCGGTGCGGTGCGAAAGTCCACGATTTCCGTACCATACGCCGATCGGTAACCGGGGAAGACCTGCATGTTTCCATTACCATCTCTCCAATTACTGATGCTGAGCAAAAATTGATAGGCATTGCTCAAATGATCCGCGACATTTCAGATGAGTATACCGTTGAAGAACAGCAAGCTACGCTAGCGGCCATTATTGAAGGATCCGAAGATGCAATCGTTTCTAAAACGCTGGATGGTTTCATCACCAGCTGGAACAAAGGGGCGCAGGGAATTTTTGGTTATTCTGCATCAGAGGTAATCGGGAAGCATATTACTATCCTCATTCCTCAGGACAGAATCCATGAAGAAGATTACATTATCAATAACATAAGGGCAGGCAAAAGAATCGAACATTACAAAACCGTACGTGTGGCCAAGGATGGAACTGAAATACCTATATCACTTACCGTGTCGCCCATAAGGAACAAGAAGGGCCGCATCATTGGGGTAAGTAAGATTGCACGCAACATTACATCCCAAAAACTCGCCGATGAGAAGCAGGCTGCACTGGCTGCCATAGTTGAGAGTTCCGATGATGCCATCATAAGCAAAACGCTCGCCGGCATAATCACCACATGGAATAAAGGGGCTGAAAATATCTTCGGTTATAGCGAAACCGAGGCCGTTGGCCGCCACATCTCTATATTGATCCCGCCAGACCGTCTTGATGAGGAAGAACGCATCATAAGCAGTATCAAAAGCGGTATAAAGATAGATCACTTTCAAACCATAAGGATAAGCAAGGAAAACAGGGAAATCCAGGTCTCCTTAACAGTTTCCCCGATAAAGAACAGTGAAGGGATAATCATTGGCGCTTCAAAAGTAGCCAGGGATATCACCGCTCAGAGAGCAGCAGAAAACGCCTTAAAAAGCAACTCACAAAAGCTCATGATCCTTAATTCGATAGGTAAGAGCATCAGTGAACAATTGGATGTTAATATCATTTTGCAAAAAGTGACTGATGCGACAACAGAACTTACCGGGGCGGCATTTGGCGCTTTCTTTTACAATAAAATCAATGAGGAAGGTGAATCCTACATGCTCTATACGCTCTCGGGCGCTCCACGTGAGGCGTTTGAAAAATTTGGTATGCCCCGTAATACAGCTGTGTTCCACACCACCTTTAGCGGTGAGGGGGTTGTGCGTGTAGATAACATCAGAAAAGATGAACGTTATGGCAAAATGGCTCCCCATTTTGGGATGCCCGATGGACACCTGCCTGTGGTCAGTTATCTGGCTGTCCCGGTTATTTCCTCAACAGGAACAGTAATCGGCGGGCTTTTCTTTGGTCATCCAGAACCCGGTATATTTCTTCAGGATCACGAAGACCTGGTGGTTGGGGTTGCATCTCAGGCAGCCATAGCCCTTGATAACTCAAAACTTTTTGAAGAGGTCAAAACCCTCAGCCTTAAAAAAGACGAATTTATAGCTTTGGCTTCCCATGAACTCAAAACACCACTCACCTCTATGAGCGGCTTTCTTCAGGTGCTTCAAAAAACAGCTTCGGATGGATTGAACAAAGTTTTTTTAGACAAGGCAATCAAGCAGGTGGACAAACTCAATATCCTTATCAACGACCTGTTTGACATTTCTAAGGTCCAGGCTGGCAAATTACAATTCAATTTTGAACAGCTTGACCTTGGCGCACTGATCAGTGATATCTGCGAAACATTTGAGCAAACCGTTCCCGGACACAATTATATTTATGTCCGCCAGGCAGACCTTTTCGTGCAGGGGGATAAAATGAGGATGGAACAGGTAATCACAAACCTGATTGGCAATGCAATAAAGTATGCGCCCCAGTCCCGGGATATTAATATAACAGCTATAAGCCATGACCACGAAATAATTATTTCGGTAATAGATTATGGCTCAGGAATTCCCGAGGCCGAACAGGCCCATATATTCAGCCAGTTTTACAGGGTAAGAGAAAAGGACCGGAATATATCCGGACTTGGGTTGGGCCTTTATATTACTAAAGAGATTATTGAACGCCATGGAGGGCGGATATGGGTTGAAAGCAAACCCGGTAATGGTGCTGCATTTAAATTTACAGTTCCCCGCTTGCAGCACACACATTAAAATCTAATATAACAAAGACAAACACAAATGAATAAAAAATTAGTTTATGTCCTGGAGGACGATGCAGATATCAGTGAAGTGGTCAGTTATATTCTGTCTGAAGAAGGCTACGAGGTAAATGGCTGCCCTACCGTTGCAGCATTCAACCAAATGATCTTGCAGAGATTGCCTGATATAGCAATACTCGATATTATGTTACCCGACGGTAATGGACTCGATATCTGCAGACAATTACGAATGGATGAGCGTACCTCAGTCATTAACATCATCATGATGTCTGCCAACACTACCCAGACCGAAATTAAGGGTTCGGGCTGTGGCGCAGAATTTATAGCAAAACCCTTTAATATCGAACATTTTATTGCACGGGTAAACCGGTATGCCTAAATTGGCTTAACGCCATACTGACAACCATCAGACAGGCGAGCTGAAATTTTTTCAGTTCAAAGCTGAATTTTTTTCAGCTAAGGGTTCCTACAATAGTATTTGAATATTCTTAAAATACTATTGGCACAGCGCTTGAGGTTGACGTTTCAAAACCGCTTAAAAGGTTTAGAGGAAATTAATTGATTAATAGTTTTTACCATTAAAAGGAGAACACACTATGACATTGGTTAAATTCAATCCAGAAAAGAAAAACAATACATTATTGCCAGGCTTTAATGATATTTTTGAGTCCGTACCGGGCGACACATTTTTTTCAGACCGCCGAATCAACAGCCTTCCTGCTGTAAATATTTCAGAGACAGGTGAAGAATATCATATCGAACTTGCTGCTCCCGGCCTGAAAAAGGAAGATTTTAAAGTTTCGGTGGAGAGAGAGATACTTACTATTTCTACCGGACAGTCCAGTGAAAACAATACATCGAAAAAAACCTACAACAGACGTGAATTCAGCTACTCGGCTTTCACCAGGGCGTTCACACTTCCTGAAAGCGCCGATATGGACCGTATCCATGCGAGTTATAACGATGGGGTACTTAAGCTCACACTTCCAAAAAAAGAAGAAGCAAAGGCAGTTTCAAAACAGATCGAGATTCGCTAATAAACTTGAAAATGCCGCACCAAGCGGCTTTTTTTTTAATCCAGAAGTATGATCATAGAAAAATAAAACCTAACGAAATGGAATCAACATTAGCAATAATAGTGGTGCTTCATTTAAAGGACACTAAAATTACCTATGGAAAATTTACGCTTGGAACAGACCGGGAATCTGCACTTGAAACCTTTAACATGCTCAAAGGAAAAAAGGAATCTTTAGGTGCCTGCATGATCCAGATGGAACTTATCCAGGAAATTGCAGGTCTTCCGGTACCATTAGGAACAATATCCTGCAACCTGGAGCAACTAAAGGAAAACGTAGCGATTATTTCGAAAGAAATCTTCCGGATCGCGCAACTCGATGACCTGGAAATCAAGCCATTGCATTAGGCCAAAAAAAATGATGGGCTCATTGGAGGGTATCAGCACGTATCCAGACGATGATTGAAGGTTTTCAAAAAAATATCCGACGTTAACAATTAGAAGATTATGGAAACAAAAAAAATATTTATTGTAGAAGATGACCTGATGTTACTGAAAACACTGCAAGAAATTCTTAAGTTGTACGGTTATCAATGCCAGGGCTGCCACGATCCGGAGAAAGCGGTTAAACAAATTGAGCATTACCGCCCAGATCTGGTTATTTTGGACTATATGCTGCCCGAATGGAACGGAGGAGAGCTTTGCAGCGCCATCCGCGCTATCGATGGATTTGAGTACGTCCCTATCATCATTATTTCTGCCTATACTAAAATACTATTTTCATTGTCTGATTATGGTTGCGATGCGATATTGGAAAAACCATTTTCGATCCAGGAAATCACTCGTCTCATCAGCACCCTGCTTTCAGGCAAACGCAGCGACAGCGGTCTTCTTCCAAAGATCAAAACCGTAATAAAGAATGTACTGCAAGAGGTAAAGGCCAAAAGTATTTAGTGGCTTTATTTATTTGCTGAAACGTGATAAATTAACAAATTGTTAAGAGCAATGCAGCAAAATAGTGTCGTTTAAATGTGTTCTGTTGAAAAAGATCAAACAACTTACTGACAAATACTTTAAAGGCAAAGATAAAAACATCAGGCCGGTAGCTGCCCTGCTAATAGGAGGCATATATTATATTACATTACCTTAATTGCTCATACGAATAACGGTCTGATCTGTTGAGTTGATATCAGGAAAGCACAGGCCGAAATAAAGAGTACCATTAAACAAATCATTGAATGGGCATACCTGTAGCTATTCCTAAATAAGTTTATAGTATTTTAATCAATTAAAAGAAAGGCTCGACTCCCTTCGGTTCCACTGGCATCAGTATCAGAAATCACCAAAAAACCCACATTACCCGCCATACCTTTACCACAACGATTAGCCTTCAGAAAGGCTTTCCATCGAAACAGTAAGTAAAATGCTCGGGCAGAAGGATATCAGAACAACACAATCTCCGCCATACTGAATCCTTTAATCCCTTTGGTCATCATGCCTTCTTTATACACCTCCGGCCTACAGGGTATCTCCTGAAGACCCTTCAGTTGAATTGGTTCAAACATGAAATAGTTAGATGAGGATGAAGGAAACAATGGGAAATATTAACCCAGTAACAATAGATAGCTACCTTTAGAATCAGGTAGCTATCCAATTAAATTCAGCATTAAGGCCAGCGCTATAAATGCTATTTTACATTTAGCTTAAGTGACCTTTTTTATAAATTTCAAAAGACTTTTCGCAAATTAGAACAAGAATATTCAACGCTTTCTACGGCGCTTTTTATTGTCCCATTCTGACCTTAAAAAATTCACATACAGTAAAATCGCAGCGGCGAAAAATACAATAACGGCACCAGTCAGTAGCTGCCGCATCCATTAATATTTAGTAATCTTAAACTCAGTTCTTCTGTTCAGCTGATGTTGCTCTTCTGAACAGTCCACACCGTTTTTGCAGTTATTGATAAGTTCAGATTCACCATATCCTTTAGCGGTAATCCGGTTACGGTTTATTCCTTGCGAAATAATATAAGCAACGGCCGAGTCTGCTCTGCGCTGCGACAACTGCTGGTTATACCTGTCGCCTCCCCTGCTATCAGTGTGTGATCCAAGTTCGATCCATATGGTTGGATTTTCCTCCATGATCTGAACAAGTTTATCTAATTCCAATGCAGCATCCTTGCGGATATTCGATTTATCGAAATCGTAATAAATGTTTTCGATCCGAATGCCCTGGTTAAGCTTTATACGCTCAAGATTCAGGTCTACCTGAACAGTTTGCTTATGTGCCAAAGTCTCCATCACGGTTTTAACCTCACTACGGAAATCTGTTTTCTCGCCACTGATAGTATAGTTGGCAGGTGGAACCTCAAAACTAAATGATCCATCCTGGGCTGATTCAACAGACAGTCGTTTGCCGCCCGGACCAACTAAAGTCACAACTGCTCCCGGCAAAATTCTGCCAGTTCCTTTTTCAAAAACCCTTCCTGTTATTAAATAGATTGAACCCATTTGCATGGACACACTATATATATCATCACTTCCCTTTCCCCCGTCACGGTTAGACGAGAGATATCCTGGCGATTGGGCGCTGGACGGAAAATAAGCCAGATCATCCTTCGGAGAATTAAACGGGTATCCCAGATTTTGAATACCTGTTATTTTGCCGGCATGATTGATAACCCTGAAAACATCGAGCCCACCCATTCCAATATATCCGTCGCTTGCGAAATACATATTGTTGTGCTCATCAAACGAAACTGTCCGCTCGTTTCCAGCTGTGTTGACTTCCTTTAAATTCACTGGCCTGCCCCAGTCTCCTGACTGCGTTTTAGTACAGATATAGAGATCAGTTCCGCCTTTTCCACCGGGCATATTTGAGGAGAAATAAAGACTTTGCCCATCGGCCGAAATGTAGGGGTCGCTGAGCGAGTACTCAGCTACGTTGTTAAACGGAAAAGGAATTGGCTTCTGCCAGCCACCTTGCCCATCACTTTGTGAGGAGTAGAGCTCAACATTTATTGTAGCAGGTTCCTTTCTGCCTCTTTTAGTCTTTTCCGGTATCCTGGTCATGGTAAAGAAAATAAGTTTTCCGTCTGCTGTGAAGCTTGCCGGCCCTACATGATATTCAGAGCTGCCGGAAATGGGTATCATTTTTACACTATCCTGCCCGACATGCTGCGCATATAATTTAAGGTATCCGTTTCCTGTCCAGCCATAAATATTCTTATCGGGCTGCTTTGCGCCGTCGAACTTTAAAAACGGTCTGTTCGCTGCAATTACTTCTGAATGAGCATTGCGGTCGGATGCAAAAACAATCTGCCCGGATTTTTGAACAGCACCCCAATCAGACTGAGAAGAGTTGAGGGCGGTCACATTCATAAGCTCAATTGGTCTTGGATTACGCATCCATTTTAACGCAGAGTCGCACGAGCCCAGCCATAAGTTACGCTGCCATTCAGTCACTTCACTATGCCGGTCTATGTAGCGTTGGAACTGGGCCTTTGCTTCAGAGTATTTTGCGTTGTGTTGTAAGGCACTGGCATATTTCAGGATGTTTTGATCATTGCTTCCAGGCATGGAAGAGGCAATGGCATACCAGCTTTCAGTTTGTTTGTAATCGTTCATGTATCCATAGGCAGAAGCCAGTCGTTCTGCCGTACTTAGAACTGCTTTCTTGCGATAGGCCTGCTCATACAAATCTGCCGCCTTGCTAAAATTAAATAAATCATATTCCGCGTCAGCCTGCTTGAGGATATATTGAGCTGATGCCGGGCGGATAACCATAAGGGTGATTATCGTAGTTGCAAAACAGGCCAGTAAGTGTTTGTTGTTCATGATTCCTTGCTTAATAGTGATTAAAATACCCTTGGGGTGGCCATTCTGATGTTCGGTTTGATAAAGGAGTATCCAATGGATATCTCATGTGTGCCACCACTGTAGCCTTGTAGCGGTCCGACTGAAAAGTCGTATGCATAACCGATCCGTATCTTTTCCGACGGAAAGAACTGCAGCGCGGCAACAGCTGAATTGCGCATGTTCAGATCTTTTTGAAGATGGCTTTTATCATAAAGCTTTATTCCGGTACGGTAAGCACCTCCTACCCAGAAAACATCCTTGATCATCAGAAATGCATTTACGTCAAGGCTTGTGGGGCCTCCTCTGTCATCTTTGATCAAAAATGAAGGTTTGAGCTGAAAGGATTCGTTCAGCGGCAATAACATGCCGGCCGTCAGGTAAAAATGCGGTTTGGGCTGTGGAATAAACGCATAACGGTCGATATTAACATAACTGGCAATCAGATTGTCAGCAGATAACCCGGCATAGAAGCGGTTATTGGCAAAATAAACCCCTGCACGCGCATCGGGTACTATCGTACGTTGAACGTCAACAGGCTGGTTGGGTTCAGGATTATTTGGGTTGAGCATTGCGCCATCGATACCAAGCTGCACCATGCCCAGACCAAGCCCCAGCGAGAGCCTGGAACTTCCGTCGTCGTTCATCCTGATGCGATAGGCATAGTTTCCATAAATACTCAGGTTGTTCTGCGCACCAAGTTTGTCGGAAGCCACCTGAAGGGCAAGACCAACGTTCCCACTATTGGCAATTGCATCAACCGCTAGTGCAAGGCTTTTGGGTGCACCGTTGATGCCTGTCCACTGGCTCCTGTAAAAAGTGTGCGCATTGAGTACTTCTTTATAGCCGGCATATGCCGGATTTATATAAATCCCATTGAACATGTACTGACTGTACTGAGCATCCTGTTGTGCTAAAACTGTTCCGGCAACCAGCACTAGTGCACAAGTTATTGATATAATAATTCTTTTCATCATTGTCTTATCTTAGGCGCCGGCATTGCCGGCGCCTCAACTTCTTATTATTTTTTAAAGGCCCTGATCAATGTGATGTACCCCTTAAATACCTCAACTTCACTTCCCTCAGTCCGTTTTACACGTAACAGGTAGAAATAAGTTCCTTCATTCAACCCCTCTCCTGTCCAGTTATTGTTATATCCCTTGGCATGGAATACCTCATTACCCCAGCGGTTTACAATTGTAAGTTCGCTGGACTGATATTGGTTCAGGCCGATAATCTCGAAGGTGTCGTTTATTCCGTCTCCATTTGGCGTGAACAGGTTTGGCACCTTGATGGCATTAAAGTCAGCAGTTATCTTAACTGAAGCTATATTGGTATAATATCCATCTGTATCTTTCACCCTGTAGGTGAACTCGTCATCTCCTGTATACCCTGCACGTGGCTCATAACTAATGGTACCATCAGCATTGATTTTTAGCGTGCCGTTTTTCGGCTGAGCAGTAATCTCAATGCTGCTAAGGTCAAAACCTGAATTTTTAGCATCATCATTGTCCAGTACTCGTATTTTCACGATCTGATTTGCCTTTGTAGAGGCAACATCATTCACCGCAACCGGAGATGGAGTTACAGGGGTTACCGTTGGATTGTCATTTGTACTGTCCGAACCAGATACGTCACCCACGTGTGTTCCTTCGGGAGTTAATGCATCCACCTTAGCCGTGTTACTCACACTGCCTAGATCTCTGTCTGCCTGACTCAATTTATAAACCACGCTATGGTTGACCGATTCTCCAGGTAACAGTCCTGTAGGAAGAGGCAATAAAAGACCTGAAACCCCAGCCTTGGCATCATTCAGGGTAACCGAAGTTAAAGTCGTCATACCTGTATTGGTGATCGTAAAGGTATAGTTGATTGAATTACCGGATACCACCGCTGTTTTAACAAGCGAGATTGATGAACGCTGTGGCATAAGGGTTTGCGTAGGCTGATCATTATCTTCTGCTGTACCCGAGCGATCTGTCACCTTGCCACCTGATGGCGAACTGGCAACAACCTCAGCAGTATTCTCTACCATTCCTTTGTCCCTATCCGCCTGGCTTACCCGATAAGTATATTGGTAAGAAACTTCGGCTGCAGGTTCTAATCTGCTTGCTACAGTTACATTCAACGACAGTTTATTATCTGTAAGTGTAACCGGTGCCAGCTCAACATTTCCTGTATTTCTGATCTTAAACGTATAAACAATATTGTTTCCATCTGCACTTAGCGCCCCAGATTTCACTAATGAAATTGCTGGTTTTGCTGTAATTATTGTCACGGTCGGATCACCAGCCGCAGGAGTTGATGGATCATCAGAATCGACAACGACTGTCCCTCCCTTAGGATCTGTTCCTGAAGCGGTAGCCTGGTTGGCAAAACGGCCGCTGTTTACATCAGCAAGAGTAAGGGTGTGCCTTGCAGTCACAGTTACCTGGGCGCCTGGCTGCAACACCGCGATGGCCAAAGGAATAATGCTTCCCGGATCCGCTTTTGCATCAGTAATAGTGACATTTGTTAAAGTCACATTACCTGTATTGGTAACAATTAATTTATAATTAATTACATCCCCTACTTTACTCACCACATTTGTTACTGTCTTCGCAAGACTCATCGATGGAGCAGCAGGGATAACAGTTACCGTAGGGTCGTCTGGCGTACCGGTTGATGGATCATCGGAATCCCTGTCCACACCGTTTCCTTTTGGATCCTTACCGCTAGCCTTAGCCTGGTTGGTCACGCTGCCACCGTCGATATCCGACTGGGTCATCGTATGCACTGCAGTTAAGGTAACAGAAGCGCCCGGTGCAAGGCTTGTTACAGGCGAACCTGTAACTACAGCATTTGCATCGCTCACCGCGATATTGTTTAAGGTCACATTACCTGTATTGGTAAGCACCAGGTTGTATTTAAGTTCAGCTCCAACCGTATTCGGTACTGTGCCGTTCACCGATTTTGCAAGGCTCATCGATGGAGCAGCAGGAATAATGGTTACCGTAGGGTCATCTGGGGTCCCGGTTGAAGGATCATCGGAATCCCTGTCCACACCGTTTCCTTTTGGATCCTTACCGCTAGCCTTAGCCTGGTTGGTCACACTGCCACCGTCGATATCCGACTGGGTCATTGTATGCACCGCGGTCAGGGTAACAGAAGCACCCGGTGCAAGGCTTGTTACAGGCGAACCTGTAACCACTGCATTCGCATCGCTCACCGCGATATTGCTCAGGGTAACATTACCTGTATTGGTAAGCACCAGGTTGTATTTAAGTTCAGCTCCAACGGTATTCGGTACTGTGCCGTTCACCGATTTTGCAAGGCTCATCGATGGAGCAGCAGGAATAATGGTTACCGTAGGGTCATCTGGGGTCCCGGTTGAAGGATCATCGGAGTCCTTATCCACACCGTTTCCTTTAGGATCCTTGCCGCTAGCCTTCGCCTGGTTGGTCACGCTGCCACCGTCGATATCCGACTGGGTCATTGTATGCACCGCGGTCAGGGTAACAGAAGCGCCCGGTGCAAGGCTTGTTACAGGCGAACCTGTAACCACTGCATTCGCATCGCTCACCGCGATATTGCTCAGGGTAACATTACCTGTATTGGTAAGCACCAGGTTGTATTTAAGTGACGCACCAACCGTATTCGGTACCGTGCCGTTCACCGATTTTGCAAGGCTCATCGATGGAGCAGCAGGAATAATGGTTACCGTAGGGTCGTCTGGCGTACCGGTTGAAGGATCATCGGAATCCTTATCCACACCGTTTCCTTTAGGGTCTTTGCCCGTAGCCTTTGCCTGGTTGGTCACGCTGCCACCGTCGATATCCGACTGGGTCATCGTATGCACTGCAGTTAAGGTAACAGAAGCGCCCGGTGCAAGGCTCGCTACAGGTGAACCTGTAACCACCGCATTCGCATCGCTCACCGCGATATTGTTTAAGGTCACATTACCTGTATTGGTAAGCACCAGGTTGTATTTAAGTTCAGCTCCAACGGTATTCGGTACTGTGCCGTTCACCGATTTTGCAAGGCTCATCGATGGAGCAGCAGGGATAATGGTTACCGTAGGGTCGTCTGGCGTACCGGTTGAAGGATCATCGGAATCCTTATCCACACCGTTTCCTTTAGGGTCTTTGCCCGTAGCCTTTGCCTGGTTGGTCACGCTGCCACCGTCGATATCCGACTGGGTCATCGTATGCACAGCAGTCAGGGTAACAGAAGCACCCGGTGCAAGGCTTGCTACAGGTGAACCTGTAACCACTGCATTTGCATCGCTCACCGCGATATTGCTCAGGGTAACATTACCCGTATTGGTAAGGACTAAGTTGTATTTAAGTTCAGCTCCAACCGTATTCGGTACCGTGCCGTTCACCGATTTTGCAAGGCTCATCGATGGAGCAGCAGGAATAATGGTTACCGTAGGGTCATCAGGGGTACCTGTTGAAGGATCATCGGAATCCTTATCCACACCGTTTCCTTTAGGCTCTTTGCCCGTAGCCTTCGCCTGGTTGGTCACGCTGCCACCGTCGATATCCGACTGGGTCATTGTATGCACAGCAGTTAAGGTAACAGAAGTGCCCGGTGCAAGGCTCGCTACAGGCGAACCGGTAACCACTGCATTCGCATCGCTCACCGCGATATTGCTCAGGGTAACATTACCCGTATTGGTAAGGACTAAGTTGTATTTAAGTTCAGCTCCAACAGTATTCGGTACCGTGCCGTTCACCGATTTTGCAAGGCTCATCGATGGAGCAGCAGGAATAATGGTTACCGTAGGGTCATCTGGGGTCCCGGTTGAAGGATCATCGGAATCCCTGTCCACACCGTTTCCTTTAGGATCCTTACCGCTAGCCTTCGCCTGGTTGGTCACACTGCCACCGTCGATATCCGACTGGGTCATCGTGTGCACAGCAGTTAAGGTAACAGAAGCGCGCGGTGCAAGGCTTGCCACAGGCGAACCTGTAACCACTGCATTTGCATCGTTCACCGCGATATTGTTTAAGGTCACATTACCTGTATTGGTAAGGACTAAGTTGTATTTAAGTTCAGCACCAACAGTATTCGGTACCGTGCCGTTCACCGATTTTGCAAGGCTCATCGATGGAGCAGCAGGAATAATGGTTACCGTAGGGTCGTCTGGCGTACCGGTTGAAGGATCATCGGAATCCTTATCCACACCGTTTCCTTTAGGGTCTTTGCCCGTAGCCTTTGCCTGGTTGGTCACGCTGCCACCGTCGATATCCGACTGGGTCATCGTATGCACTGCAGTTAAGGTAACAGAAGCGCCCGGTGCAAGGCTCGCCACAGGCGAACCTGTAACCACCGCATTCGCATCGCTCACCGCGATATTGTTTAAGGTCACATTACCTGTATTGGTAAGGACTAAGTTGTATTTAAGTTCAGCACCAACAGTATTCGGTACCGTGCCGTTCACCGATTTTGCAAGGCTCATCGATGGAGCAGCAGGAATAATGGTTACCGTAGGGTCGTCTGGCGTACCGGTTGAAGGATCATCGGAATCCTTATCCACACCGTTTCCTTTAGGGTCTTTGCCCGTAGCCTTTGCCTGGTTGGTCACGCTGCCACCGTCGATATCCGACTGGGTCATCGTATGCACTGCAGTTAAGGTAACAGAAGCGCCCGGTGCAAGGCTCGCTACAGGTGAACCTGTAACCACCGCATTCGCATCGCTCACCGCGATATTGTTTAAGGTCACATTACCTGTATTGGTAAGCACCAGGTTGTATTTAAGTTCAGCTCCAACGGTATTCGGTACTGTGCCGTTCACCGATTTTGCAAGGCTCATCGATGGAGCAGCAGGGATAATGGTTACCGTAGGGTCGTCTGGCGTACCGGTTGAAGGATCATCGGAATCCTTATCCACACCGTTTCCTTTAGGGTCTTTGCCCGTAGCCTTTGCCTGGTTGGTCACGCTGCCACCGTCGATATCCGACTGGGTCATCGTATGCACAGCAGTCAGGGTAACAGAAGCACCCGGTGCAAGGCTTGCTACAGGTGAACCTGTAACCACTGCATTTGCATCGCTCACCGCGATATTGCTCAGGGTAACATTACCCGTATTGGTAAGGACTAAGTTGTATTTAAGTTCAGCTCCAACCGTATTCGGTACCGTGCCGTTCACCGATTTTGCAAGGCTCATCGATGGAGCAGCAGGAATAATGGTTACCGTAGGGTCATCAGGGGTACCTGTTGAAGGATCATCGGAATCCTTATCCACACCGTTTCCTTTAGGCTCTTTGCCCGTAGCCTTCGCCTGGTTGGTCACGCTGCCACCGTCGATATCCGACTGGGTCATTGTATGCACAGCAGTTAAGGTAACAGAAGTGCCCGGTGCAAGGCTCGCTACAGGCGAACCGGTAACCACTGCATTCGCATCGCTCACCGCGATATTGCTCAGGGTAACATTACCCGTATTGGTAAGGACTAAGTTGTATTTAAGTTCAGCTCCAACAGTATTCGGTACCGCACCGTTCACCGATTTTGCAAGGCTCATCGATGGAGCAGCAGGAATAATGGTTACCGTAGGGTCATCAGGGGTACCTGTTGAAGGATCATCGGAATCCTTATCCACACCGTTTCCTTTAGGCTCTTTGCCCGTAGCCTTCGCCTGGTTGGTCACGCTGCCACCGTCGATATCCGACTGGGTCATTGTATGCACAGCAGTTAAGGTAACAGAAGTGCCCGGTGCAAGGCTCGCTACAGGCGAACCGGTAACCACTGCATTCGCATCGCTCACCGCGATATTGCTCAGGGTAACATTACCCGTATTGGTAAGGACTAAGTTGTATTTAAGTTCAGCTCCAACAGTATTCGGTACCGTGCCGTTCACCGATTTTGCAAGGCTCATCGATGGAGCAGCAGGAATAATGGTTACCGTAGGGTCGTCTGGCGTACCGGTTGAAGGATCATCGGAATCCTTATCCACACCGTTTCCTTTAGGGTCCTTACCGCTAGCCTTCGCCTGGTTGGTCACACTGCCACCGTCGATATCCGACTGGGTCATTGTATGCACAGCGGTCAGGGTAACAGAAGCACCCGGTGCAAGGCTTGCTACAGGTGAACCGGTAACCACCGCATTTGCATCGCTCACCGCGATATTGCTCAGGGTAACATTACCCGTATTGGTAAGGACTAAATTGTATTTAAGTGACGCACCAACCGTATTCGGTACCGCACCGTTCACCGATTTTGCAAGGCTCATCGATGGAGCAGCAGGGATAATGGTTACCGTAGGGTCATCAGGGGTACCTGTTGAAGGATCATCGGAATCCTTATCCACACCGTTTCCTTTAGGGTCTTTACCCGTAGCCTTAGCCTGGTTGGTCACGCTGCCACCGTCGATATCCGACTGGGTCATTGTATGCACAGCGGTCAGGGTAACAGAAGCACCCGGTGCAAGGCTTGCTACTGGCGAACCGGTAACCACTGCATTTGCATCGATCACCGCGATATTGCTCAGGGTAACATTACCCGTATTGGTAAGGACTAAGTTGTATTTAAGTTCAGCACCAACAGTATTCGGTACCGTGCCGTTCACCGATTTTGCAAGGCTCATCGATGGAGCAGCAGGAATAATGGTTACCGTAGGGTCGTCTGGCGTACCTGTTGAAGGATCATCGGAATCCTTATCCACACCGTTTCCTTTTGGATCCTTACCGCTAGCCTTAGCCTGGTTGGTCACACTGCCACCGTCGATATCCGACTGGGTCATTGTATGCACAGCAGTTAAGGTAACAGAAGCGCCCGGTGCAAGGCTCGCTACAGGTGAACCTGTAACTACCGCATTTGCATCGCTTACTGCGATATTGTTTAAGGTAACATTACCTGTATTGGTAAGCACTAAGTTGTATTTAAGTGACGCACCAACCGTATTCGGTACCGCACCGTTCACCGATTTTGCAAGGCTCATCGATGGAGCAGCAGGGATAATGGTTACCGTAGGGTCATCAGGGGTACCGGTTGAAGGATCATCAGAGTCCTTGTCCACACCGTTTCCTTTAGGATCCTTGCCGCTAGCCTTAGCCTGGTTGGTCACGCTGCCACCGTCGATATCCGACTGGGTCATTGTATGCACAGCAGTTAAGGTAACAGAAGCGCCCGGTGCAAGACTTGCTACAGGTGAATCTGTAACCACTGCATTCGCATCGCTCACCGCGATATTGCTCAGGGTAACATTACCCGTATTGGTAAGGACTAAGTTGTATTTAAGTTCAGCTCCAACAGTATTCGGTACCGTGCCGTTGATAAGTTTGGTAAATGTGAAGGCAGGATTATAAACGTTTATCGTAACAGTGATTGGATCTGAAACAATTCCGTCAGGAGTTGTCAGGCGGTAAGTATAAGTATCTGTACCCACAAAGTTCGGATCGCTCGGCGTGTAGGTGATACTTCCATCAGTGTTAATCACTATATTCCCATGAGCTGGTGCGCTACCTGCAATAACAGTTGTACCGGTTGCGCTTGCACCATCATTTACTGTGACAAAAGTTGTCACGGGTGTGTTTTTAGGGGTCAGATCTGAATCTGCCTGGCCTATAGGCTTTATAGTAATCGTGAAAGTCTGCACTGCAGATTGATCGATACCTCCGTTCACGGTTCCACCATTATCCTTTAAAGACACCGATACAGTAATCTTCCCGAATTTGTCTGCTGCTGGCTGGTAACTAAGTGTGCCGTCAGCCAGGATCGCAGGCTGCACAGCAAACATTGAAGGATCAGTATTGGTTACAATAAAATTTAATACTTGTCCGCTTTCATCTAATGGGCCTTTGGTGATTGAGCTCGCCCAAAGTGGGACATTCTGCAAGCTTGCATTGATATTGATATTTTGATCTGCCCCTTTAACAAAGCCTGGAACATCGTTTACCGGAGTGACCGTGATATTTACAGCTGCATTCGAAACAGCATATGCCGTACCGTCGCTGCCGTTCCAGTTGAAACTGGTCGAACCGTTCCAGTCTGCATTGGGAACAAAAGTGATCTTATCCAGATCAGCCGCAACGATTTCCTGGCCTGCCGTGATGGCAATACCGTTAAGCTGCAGGCTACCGTTCAACGGAAGATCGACTATGCGGATCTTGGTTAACGGGTTGTTATCCTTATCGGTAAATTTTGAGGTAAAGTCTACAGCGGCAAAAGGTATCGGGCTATCTTCCAAACCACTTTTGCTGATCGCTGCAACAACCGGAACATCGTTTACCGGAGTAACCGTGATGTTTACAGCTGCATCCGAAACTGCATATGCCGTACCGTCGCTGCCGTTCCAGTTGAAACTGGTCGAACCGTTCCAGTCTGCATTGGGAACAAAAGTGATCTTATCCAGATCAGCCGCAACGATTTCCTGGCCTGCCGTGATGGCAATGCCGTTAAGCTGCAAGCTACCGTTCAACGGAAGATCGACTATGCGGATCTTGGTTAACGGGTTGTTATCCTTATCGGTAAATTTTGAGGTAAAGTCTACAGCGGCAAAAGGTATCGGGCTATCTTCCCCTCCGCTCTTGCTGATCGCTGCAACAACCGGAACATCGTTTACCGGAGTAACCGTGATGTTTACAGCTGCATCCGAAACTGCATATGCCGTACCGTCGCTGCCGTTCCAGTTGAAACTGGTCGAACCGTTCCAGTCTGCATTGGGAACAAAAGTGATCTTATCCAGATCAGCCGCAACGATTTCCTGGCCTGCCGTGATGGCAATGCCGTTAAGCTGCAAGCTACCGTTCAACGGAAGATCGACTATGCGGATCTTGGTTAACGGGTTGTTATCCTTATCGGTAAATTTTGAGGTAAAGTCTACAGCGGCAAAAGGTATCGGGCTATCTTCCCCTCCGCTCTTGCTGATCGCTGCAACAACCGGAACATCGTTTACCGGAGTGACCGTGATATTTACAGCTGCATCCGAAACAGCATAAGCCGTACCGTCGCTGCCGTTCCAGTTGAAACTGGTCGAACCGTTCCAGTCTGCATTGGGAACAAAAGTGATCTTATCCAGATCCGCCGCAACGATTTCCTGGCCTGCCGTGATGGCAATGCCGTTAAGCTGCAAGCTACCGTTCAACGGAAGATCGACTATGCGGATCTTGGTTAATGGGTTGTTGTCCTTGTCGGTAAATTTTGAGGTAAAGTCGACAGCGGCAAAAGGTATCGGGCTATCTTCCAAACCACTTTTGCTGATCGCTGCAACAACCGGAACATCGTTTACCGGAGTGACCGTGATATTCACAGCTGCATCCGAAACAGCATATGCCGTACCGTTGCTGCCGTTCCAGTTGAAACTGGTAGAACCGTTCCAGTCTGCATTGGGAACAAAAGTGATCTTATCCAGATCCGCTGCAACGATTTCCTGGCCTGCCGTGATGGCAATACCGTTAAGCTGCAGGCTACCATTCAACGGAAGATCGACTATGCGGATCTTGGTTAACGGGTTGTTATCCTTGTCCGTAAATTTAGAGGTAAAGTCTACAGCGGCAAACGGTATCGGGCTATCTTCCAAACCACTTTTGTTGATCGCTGCAACAACCGGAACATCGTTTACCGGAGTGACCGTGATATTCACAGCTGCATTCGAAACAGCATATGCCGTACCGTCGCTGCCGTTCCAGTTGAAACTGGTCGAACCGTTCCAGTCTGCATTGGGAACAAAAGTGATCTTATCCAGATCAGCCGCAACGATTTCCTGGCCTGCCGTGATGGCAATGCCGTTAAGCTGCAGGCTACCGTTCAACGGAAGATCGACTATGCGGATCTTGGTTAACGGGTTGTTATCCTTATCGGTAAATTTTGAGGTAAAGTCTACAGCGGCAAAAGGTATCGGGCTATCTTCCCCTCCGCTCTTGCTGATCGCTGCAACAACCGGAACATCGTTAACTGGCGTAACTGTAATGTCTAAAGTAGTCGTCGCGGTTAAGCTACCATCAGAAAGTGTGTAGGTAATTTGCGGAACAGTACCATTGTAATCTGCAACAGGCACAAATGTATAGGAACCATTAGCGTTAATCGTAATTATACCTACGTTGGTAATTGAAACCGGAGTCGCTAAAGCTTGGTCGCCCGATATACCTGCAATGGTAAATTTGGTAATGGTTAAGGGGTCATTTTCTGGATCTGTATCATTAACCAATAAATCGCCGGTTACTCCCGTAGCGCCATCTGCGACGGTTAAGGTTACATCTTCAGGCGTTGTATTTGTATTAGGCACACCAGTTGGGGCGGTATTGGTTGCTATTACGGTTATATTTAAGGTGGTGGTGGCGGTGGCAATACCATCACTTAGCGTATAAGTAATGGTATTAACTGCGCCTGTAAAGTTTGTCAAAGGGACAAACGAATAACTACCATTGGCATTGATCGTGATAGTTCCTTGACCAGGAATTAAAAAGCCGGCTCCACCCAAGGTTTTATCACCAGCAGATCCTGCAACAGTAAACTTGGTTACCACAAGTGCATCTCCATCTGCATCCGTATCATTTACCAATAAATCACCACCAGTTCCAGTTGCTCCATCAGCCACTGTTAAGGTAGTATTCATGTTTGTAGAACTAACGTTAGCTACTCCAACTGGTGGATTATTTCCAACTGCTACACTTGCAGCCTGAATATTATTACAACCGTTTCCGCTCGGGTTCCCGTTACATTCTGTATCAACGTTATTGGAAAATGTTGGTGTACTTTCGTCAGTGGCATTTGGATCTGCGATATCAGCTGGACGCAAGATGGTTGCTCGTGTAGTTAGCGTGGTGTTTTTTAAGGATGTACCTACGGTACCAGTAATTACATAAGTCCCTGTAGATCCAGTGGTCATACTTAAAGTAGACTCCCATTTCGTGGCTCCGTTTACCGGAGAAGCTTCTACTATGGCACCAGTGTTGGTGGTTAAAACTGCCGAGGTAACGGTAAAGCCCGCAGGGTGCTCAAAGCCAAACTTAGCTCCGGTTACATCACTTACGCTTACCCCTGCGATATTTAAGTTTTTAATTACAACCGTATAAGTAACCGTATTTCCTGATGTTGTTGTGGTGAGCGATGGTGTGTTACTTGTAACCTCTAAATCTGCCTGAGCGATGGTTACAGCTATAGTCTTTGTGATTTCAGCACCTGGAATAAAAGTATAAGTATCTAGTGACTTCTCATTACCGTAATCAGAACTTCCTCCACTACCGCTAGTATTTGAGCCCCATTTGTGTCCATTCGAACTACTATTAATAGCCGAAACACCTAACACGGCTTTTTTAGGATTAGGTGGCGTTCCTGCATTGTCAACAGGACTATCATCCCAATAAACTACATCGCCTCCTGCAACAGGAGTATAGGTTCCATTGGTTGTTAATTGTTGTATAATAAGTCCGTTTGGGTTAATCTCTACGTCTACAAAAGGGAAGTGTACCTCTGCACCATAGAGTTGAATTTTTACCTGATTGAGTATTGTGCCCGGAGGAACTTTTGCCCCAGGTGTTACAGGATCAGCGACAGAAGTTCCTGCAGCGCCATCCCATACAACGGTATTGCTACCGGCCACGGTTGTACCTGTTAATACCCGATCAATGAACGCTCCATTTCCTGGGATTACAATCTTATAAGTTCCATTTACATTTGAATCAAATTTGATATTTGCTCCTTTGGCACTTACACTTGATCCTGAATTCTCCACACCCTCGAAAACGATGTTCGAAACTGTTGGGACTACCACACTAGTTGCCTTTAGCCAAGTCGTTCCGCCGTCGGCATAAGCAGCCGTTTCAGGAAGGTTTGTATCATCTGGTTTATTATAGAATATTTTATGGGTAATTCCATTGGCATTATCTGCCGTGCGTGGATCTTTAACAAAAACATTGGCTGTTGAAGAGTTCAAGCTTTTGTAAGTAGGATTACCTGCCCCACCCGCTGCAGTGGTGAAACCTTTACTATTTACAAAAAATGTATAAGCCGCTCCGTTAAGTCCGTTTTCATTTACTAAATAAGCATAGCCATCTTTTGTAAGTACATAATGCTTACCATTAAAGCCGTTTCCTGCAGCCCATGTTTGTGGAAGCATTAAATTCAAAACGTTTGCATATACCCTTCCGGTGATGGCAGTGGTGCTTACCAGATTCGGGAATACCGAGACATCCCATGCTGATATCGAGGCATTACTTGCCTGTGTCCAAGCGTCATTTGCATTAACGTCCGCCGGAGTTGTCGAGGCGGATGGATTTGGAGCAATAAACTCTATTTTCCAAACTCCTGCCTGAGTTGCGCTACTCACTGTTCTTTGAAACGGGGTATAACCTACTCTCGAGCCCGACAATTCAGTTGCACGGGTAGTAATCCTTCCAACATTATCAGCTGCAGATGTATATATTGTACCATCTGGTGCTGTTAATCTTATGCGACCTGTTCCAACATTTTGACCACTATGCGCCGCTGCGATAGTCTCGCCTTCTTTAACGTACGCATAATGTGTGCCTTGGGTTAAAAAAGGGTAACTAGCCGAACTCACAAACCCACCGGGATAAGTAGTTGTTGACACTAAAAAGGCTCTGTTTCCTGTAGCTCCTGAGGGATAAAAGTCTTTTGAACCTTCCGCAAAAGCTTCAAACTTTGAGAAAGCAAAGAGCATTAGCAGCATCGCCATTTTCAGGAAGGCCGAACGTTTAAAACACGGCACAAAAAAGCATACCCAATCAATAGCTGTCGCTATCCTTTTTGGTAAATGTGTATTCATATAAGTAATATTTCGTTTGTCCGAACGGACAATAATGGAGGTCTTGAAAGCGTTAATTTCCAGAGAACATCATGATTGCCGTTCACTTTCATGGAACATCCTGATAAAAAACGTTTTTTCAGTATGTACCCGTAAGTGGCCGCAAATATGCGTTGAGATGACGGAAATCGAGTATCAATTCTTTGGGATGCACTAGATTTCTTGAATTTGTATACCTAATACTACAAAAAATCAACCTAAATATTTTATCTCGTTCTAACTGTTCCGAAATTGAGATGGGGTACATCCTTTCAGATTCTTAAATACACGGTTGAAAGTTGCTTTCGATCCAAAACCACACTCGAATATAATCTCATCAATGCCCTTTTGTTCATAACGTGTAAGTAAAAAACAGGCATGGTTAATGCGCAACTTATTAATATAGTTGATAAAACTTTCGTTATGGATTCTGCTAAACAGCTGGCTGGTATAGTGGGCTGAAATCCCCAATAAGCTTGCTACTTTTTCGATCGAAAGCGAACTATCAAGGTGGATGTGGTTTTCGGAGATTAGGTTTTGTAAACGCAGATTATATTCGGCTAATAATTCTGTCGGAATACCGGATTTTTCGTAAGCTGGTTCAGCCTTCTGTACCGCTACCTGCGCTGATAAGTTGTCCTCAGTTTTTGAAGTTCCCTTGATTCTTTTGTAAAGATACCTTGCAACTGATAGCTGGGCACTGAGCAAAAAGCCATATATAATGTAAAGGCCGATGGTGGGAGGCATGGATTTTTGCGGTAGTACGCGCGAAAACATCACTACAATACCAAAAGAAGCCATAAACAGGATCAGTACAGAAGCAACATTGATCATCCTGCTCCTATCGCCTAATTGGGAAACTATTTTTTTAGAACCTGTCAAATAAATGGCCCAGCCACCATAACCCAAGAGGGAGATGCCCTGACCTATTCCAAGAACCAAATAATATTTCCACCGAAACTGCTCCCTTAACAAGGGGTCAGACAACAAGACAATGAATGCAATCCAGAAGATAGGGATAGGTATGAGATGAAACAGGATGCGGTTTCGCATTTCTTTATCCATCTCCTTTACAGAGGTGATAATCCCATGATATAACAGCGGGCCATAGCCAAAGGCAAATGGTGCACCCGCATCTACAAACCGGATATCGCCGAAAAAATTAATGGCTATAGCCGTATAGCAGACATGACTGATGGAGTAGAAATGGTAAACCTGCAACACTTTGAGAAAACTCTCCTTTACATGCAACCTGTGGATCAGGATTAATGAAGTAACCGCAAGCAAAAATATAAGCAATAGAAGTATATTCATGATTTCAGCAGATTGTTACCGGCACATTTTGTTTAACCGAACGCCTATATTCTTTTGGGGTCACTCCTACAATTTCCTTAAAATATTTGTTGAATGCACTTTTCGACTTAAACCCACATTCATAACTGAGTGCTTCTATCTTTAAATCCAAGTCCGCCTCAAGCTTTATTTTGGCATGTTGGATACGGAGCTCTGCCAATAGCTGATAAAAATTCTTGTCATAAAAAACCTTCAAGGTATTGGTTAGCTGAAACCGTGGAATGCCTGTTTTAGCAGCCAGCACTGCAAGTGAGAACTCAGGGTCACAAAGGAGATCGGCATTGGATAACACAGCATCAACTTTTTCAAAATAGATATTATTTCCATTGGTTTCATTACCAACAAAATCAACTGTTGCAACAGTTTCATGCAGTTTCAAATTCAAACCTCCATCCCTGATGTACATCCTGATGAAGTTGCCGATCATCAACCAGCCCATAAAAAGCAACAAATTGATGAGCATATTTACATCAAATCCATTCAAAATCTTTGGAAATATAAACTGGCGGATTAAAATGAAAACAATCAATATTGAAATAAAAATACTGAAATAGAAGAAATTTATTAAAAACATCTCTTGATTGTCAACATTTGCTTTTTTCATCAGAGTGATAAGTGGCAATATACTATGTGCAGCCATCGAGATCATCATCACCAAAAAATAAAACAGGTAGTAAAAATCAAGATAATCTCTTTTCAGATTCAACATCGCCCACGGAGTTTTCAAAGACAGATATACTAAACTAAGTAGGACAAAAAAAATGATGTTCAATGCAAAAAAGATAGTGAAGGCAGGTTTTTTCTGCAAACTGAGGTAGGCCGAAAATGCCAAAGGGCCATATAAAACCGCCACGGGCAAACCAGACTCTAGCAGAATTAGCAATAGATGAACGAGTGCAACCAGGAAAATGGATATGATGAAATAAATAAATTTGTCGCTGGAAGTTTCCAACCACTTGATTCTTTGCTTATTCCTTACAAACCACGGATAACGGCTTTTATCAACGGACACAGCTACTAGTTTAAACGAATAATTAGGTAACGACGACTTATTTGTTACTCTTGGACGAATATACTTACATTTCTCTTTGTTGACAATATTTTGATGCAAAACTGGAAAAACCATGACTTATTGCCCCAACTCCCAAAAATAAATAATCAGCAAGCCCCTGATTTATGGCTGATTTCGCTATGCACTAAAATTGGCGTGAGGTTAATCAGACTGGTTTATACAGTTCCTCTCCTACTGTCTCCAATATTGCTGTTATACCGTAATGCGCTCTTATTGTGTCTAACAATTCTGTCATACCATAATATTCGATAGCGCTAACAATATCAATACGGGTTAGTAGATCGTTCGTTTATCCTCTTTACAACACAAGAGTATAAATGAACAGACTTCGTGTCATGGTTAAAGAGTTTTAATTTATCTGATAAGAAAGATAAACAGGAGAAAAGCAGTCTATATTATTTATGTTCTACCATTAATATAGTTATTCGAATATATATTACAAAAGATCTAATTACATATCTATGATTAATAAAACGCTACTGTCCATTATTTTCATATTGGGGGTTGTAACTACAATAAGGGCTCAGAAAACAAACCCATTTGGCAAGCCCCTGATCCCTGATATGATTGCAGATGCCAGTATTCAGCAAATCAACGGAACTTTCTATTGTTACGCCACAACCGATGGCTATGGCAAAGGCCTCAAATCTTCAGGTCCTCCGGTACTCTGGAAATCAACAGATTTCGTTAACTGGAGACTTGATGGCATTTATTTTCCATCGGCTGTTAAAGAATTATATTGGGCACCAAGCAAAGTTGTTCCGGCAAATGATAAATTCTATATCTACCCTACCGTTAATGGTTATATGTACCCTGCAGTAGCAGATCGGCCGGAAGGACCATTCATCCTTGCCCGGGGCAAGGATGAATGGTTTAAACCTTATACCCCATCAACCTTATTACAGATTAAAAAACCAGATGGCATTGATGCGGAAATATTTGTAGATGACGATAAGCAGGCCTATGTGTTCTGGAACCGCAGGCATGCGGCTAAATTGATGCCTGATATGATTACTGTCGACTCGGCCATACAAGTAATTTCCACACCCAGAACGCAGTATTCTGAAGGGCCTATTGTGTTTAAAAGAAAAGGCATTTATTATTACTTATACACTTTAGGGGGGGATGAGCGGTATCAGTATGCCTATATAATGAGCAAAGTTTCGCCATTAGGACCCTATATTTTTCCTAAAACAGATATAATAGCCACCACAAACTATAGTAAAGGGGTATTTGGACCAGGTCATGGCTCCGTTTTCAATGTAGCGGGAACAGATAATTATTATCTTGCTTTTTTAGAATTTGGGAGAGGAAGCACCAACCGCCAGACTTATGTGAATCAATTAAAATTTGCAAATGACGGTACAATAATGCCGATGGAGTTGAATTTAGATGGCGTTGGTGCCTTGGCAGAGATCAAAAAACGGAAACAGCTGCAAATCCGCAACATATATGCTTCCAGTACGACCCGCCCTCAAAATATCAAACCAATGAAAGACACTTTACTTGTACGCGAAGAATATTTTACCCCCAACTTTGCTATTGATGGCGCAAATGGTTCACGCTGGATGGCTACGAATGAAGACCGGGATCGCTGGATCATTGCAGATTTGGGCAAGACTGTTTCTGTACGGCAAAGCAATATATATTTTGTTCGCCCAACTGCCGGTCATGCTTACATTCTGGAAACTTCATTGGACGGAAAATCATGGCAAAAGCATGGTGGGCATAGCCAAATAGAAATGCAATCTCCTCACGTTGATCCATTAAACATCAAATGCCGTTATCTGAGAATAAAAATTTTGGATGGCGTACCTGGTATCTGGGAATGGAATCTCTATGGGGGCAATAAAGAGTAGTTAATCTAGCGCTTAAGTCTGGCATTTTAATTTTAGTCTTTGCTAATCACTGGAATTGCGATAGTCCTACCAGAGAGTTTTTATTGTCATATTGCTTTTTTAAGCGGCTATTTTAGGATTTATTGATTTGTTTTCAAACGCTAAAGACGATAAGTATATATAAGATTAATATCTGCTATAAGCCGTTTACGTTTAGGATTTCTTAACCATAATAAAAACTACTGTTACCTGGCCCAAATGCAATACACATCCTTTCAACCGGAAATATCTTTCAGTAATCCTTTATAATCCGAATATCTCCAGTCTCCCTTAGAAAAGATGCCCACCCGTCCTTTAATATATCTCGTTCCATTTGAGCATCCTTTAACTCTTTCTGGAGTTTTTTGATCAGTTTCTGATCTTCAGTGAGAACCGAAGAACTCTGTTTAGACTCCGATTCGTGCTCTTTCCGTTTACCCAAAGGTTTTGACTGATCCCTAACCCATCTGCAACATCTTTTATCGGTACCAACTAAATACAAAATCGCATAACTGTACCATGTAGTCCGGCTACCCTGACAATCAAATAAAATCATATAAAAAAAACCGTCTCATAATTAACTTATGAGACGGCCTCTGGTGGTATTTCATTTATCCACTATCAATCTTATCGGTGCCAGTTTATTGAGGTATACAAAATAAACGCCTAGACGATAATTTCCTGATAAGCCGACCTGCAATTCACGGTCTGCAGCACGATAGCTTCCGCTTTGTATAACACTGCCTACCACGTCTCTGATGGTTACCTTAATATTTTGATCTCTGAGATCCGGGGTAAGTCTTACTTTGAAAGATTGATCTTTAACCGGATTCGGATAAATGATATTACTGGCTGATAACTCCTGGGCTAAAGGCTCTGCCTGGATTATACCTGTACGGGGCTGTGTACCTGAAAGATTACCGGGTTGGCCGAAACCAGATGCAGCAGGTTCTATTCCGTATATCAGCTGACCTTTGTAATAAAGCGTGATGTGGGCATTTGAGTCCATTGCTGCCTTAGGCAAATACGAATGATCGTTGGATTCGTTAAAGGCTGACCAGTTGGTTTTATTGATGCGGAACTGGATATTTCCGGTACTGCTTAGGGGAAATAGTTTTCCTGCTGACTGATCGACCGATAATTCCAGGTGGGTGTCGGCACCAGCTAGCGAAGGACTTACCTCTGTAAAATTCCCTTTGATCTTGTTATTTCCCAGTTTGGCATAATCTACGGTCATATTCAATCCAGCTGTTCCTTCCTTGCTAAACCAATAACGGGCGGTCAGGTCGCCATAATCAATGGCACTGTTGCCTACATTTTTAATGGCAATATAGGCACTGATGGTGTTGCTGTTTGCAGTCAGGTTTTGATTCTGATAAAACACATTCAGTTTGGTTGTAGCCTGTACCGGCGCTGGTTCTGCTCCAGATATCAATTTACCATTGCGGTATAGGGTAATGTGGTTATTTACGCCGTAACTACCTGTATTGGCCTGGTAAGAATAATCATCGGCTTCGGAAAGATCAGACCAATCCTGATTGGCAAACCTGGTGCGGATTACCCCACTGTTACTGTTCCCATTTAACTTTCCTCCGGATATAAAGCTATATTCCATATAACCCAGGGCGCCTGAAGCAGGATCTGGCAGTTGTACATATTTCATCTTCACATTACTGTTTCCCATTTGGGCATAGTCAACCCAGGTATTGATTCCGGCATAATTTTCTGCTGTAAACCAGTAACGCATGGTAAGCTCATTGTAGTTTATCCCGGTCGAATCCTGGTTTACCAGGCTGAAATTTGGCCGGATCACATTATTGCTAAGCTGGCCGTTATCACCATCCATTGATTGTACCTGGATGTTAAAGGGAACCACACTGAAGGCCTGGGTCACACTGGCTGCAGCATAGGTTCCGTTTCCTCCCTGTTGTGCTGTGATAACGGTAGTTCCATTACCTGCCACCTGCAGTTTATCGTTTACGATCTTTGCAACCGTGGTATCTGAACTCGAATAGTTAAGCGGCAAATTAGCATTTGATGTTGCACTTAAAGTCACATCGGCATCTCCGATCCTTTTAGCAGTCAAGCTGGCAAAATTAATCGTCTGCGCAACTTTATTCACGGTTAACGTCTGGCCCACAGGTACTGCGGCTGTATATTTCTCATTTCCTTCCTGAGTTGCAGTAATGGTTGTGATACCTGCCCCTTTAATCTGAACCATATTGTTGAGCACTGTTGCCACTGTTGTGTCTGAACTGGCATAACTGATTGCCAAACCTGAACTGGAAACTGCGCCAGCGTTAAAGCCCGTATCGGTAACCGTTTTATCCGGCAAAACATTAAAGTTGATGGTCTGTTCAGATTTTGCACTCTGGGCAATCTCGGCGTCACTTAATGCCCTGCTGTAAATTTTAAACTCATCAATAGCGCCTTTAAAGAGCGGATCGTTAAACTGTGATTTACCCAGGTAATTTAACGTAGTGCCTGTAGCCGTACCTGAAACGGTAAGTTGCATGGGTTTAATCGTCAGGGCAGCGTTAGTTGATACCAAAGCACCGTTGATGAACAGCTTAGCGGTATTTCCTGATTGGGTAACTGCCAGGTGTGTCCATGTATCTAACGGAAAGGCATAATTGGCACTTACATTCAACTCGGTCCCGCTCTTTTTAATGGCATAACGGACCGTTGAGAGCTTTACGCCATTTACAGTCGGCGTTCCTTGCTGAACGGTAAGGAACATATACTGTGCAGTACCGGTACCGAAATCGAATACACGCATCCAGGTAGAGAGTGCATCCATCTTTACCCAGCTTGAAATGGTAAAATCAGATAATGTTTTGACAATTCCTGTCGGCAATGTAGCATAAGAGGTTGCTGTACCATCAAGTTTTAGCGATGTCCCTTCCTTTCCGCTAGCCCGGCTTGCCGTAGCAGCCAGTGTGCCATGGTTGGCGCCCCAGCTATCGATAGCGCGTGTTCCAGCAGCTTCATCAAATTTAAGGTTAACAAGCTGGCCAACATTTGGTAGTGCCGCTACTTCAGTACTCACAACTGAACTATCAGCTGCAGCTACAATATAGTAATATGGTGTGCCATTACTTACACCAGTATCTGTGAAACCAGTGTTTGTCTGGCTTGCTATAGTAGTATATGGCCCTCCAGGAGTAGCCGCCCGTTTTATATTGTAAGTAGAATTGGCAACAGGACTCCATTCCAGTATATTTTTAGCGTCACCGGCTGCAACGGTCAGGCTTAAGGGAATTGTACCTGCGGGTACAAAAGCGAAAGGAAAGTTATATGGAACCGGGTCATTATCACTTCCAGGTACAGACTGTACCTGGTTACCGTTAATAAACCAATAACCATTTCCAGCCGTTTGAGCACGCTGAACAGCATAAGAGGTTCCGTTAAAATAAATATTCATGGAATTCCAAACATCCTGGTATGGCGATACCGTACGACCAAACTGCGCATTCTCATTAATATAATTGCTAAAGCCAGATGGTGCGCTGAGGCAAATAATTTTATACCTGCCATTACCTTGCTTTTTAACGTTCCAGATCTGCAATAATGGATCAGGATTGGCAACATCAAACAATGGTGTATTGGTCGCATTTCTGGTCCAAAGTGAATCATTGTTAAGGGGTTTAAGGAAATAATTCCCATCGGCCAGCATATTCGTTTGGTAATACATAGACGCTTTATACCGTTCTATGGCGTTTTGTAGCACAGTATTAAAGCCACTGATTTCGATCGGGGTTGATTGCTGGTTATATTGCTGCTGCACATATGTAATGCTGTCACTTAACTGTGTATTTGCTGTTACAGGAAATCTTCCAGGAATATTGGTTGTACTCACAGCTGTTGAATCGCGGAGCCATTTTGCCTCAGCTAACTTTTGCAGGTAAGCATCATTCAATTCCTGTGCAGAAACCAACTCTAGTCTAAAAATCTGGTTTGTACCATCAAGCCACCTGTTGATGTTCATCGTGGCCCCGTCTGAAGTACTTGAACCTGGTACCTCCAATGCTTTCTGACTTTGTTTGCCGATGATATTAAAAGTTCCGTTCTCCCTGTCTTTAATAAACCAGATCTGGGCCGGATCGGTATCTGAATAGGTGCGTTGTTCGATGATAGCGCCATTAGCTGTAGCATTGTTTACCACATCCAATGCTTTTCCGCTAAGCAGATTGATTATTTTATAATCGGTACCCGATAGCTGGCTTATAGTCCAATGCTGATTACTTGTTGACTGATAAGTTCTTTGTCCGATCAGCGCCCCCTCGGCAATAGAACTATTTTTTACCCCTACTGCCTTATTGCTGTGTGTGGCAATAATCCGGTAAATACCTCCCTGTAAACCTACAGTTTGAGGTACATAAGGCGCTTCTGGCATGTCTGAATCTGCCGGTGAATCCGGACTTGTGCCCACCATATTTACCGCACAAACTTTGTAATAATAAGTCTGTCCGTTAGCTACACCCGCATCTAAGAAACTGTTTCCGGTAAGGCCAGAAGCAATGGTGGTGTAAAGTCCGTTTTCTGAAGATGACCTTTTAACGGTATAGCTATCTGCACCGAAGGAAGAAAGCCAGCTGAGCTGGACCTGGTTATTTCCGCCATATGCGTAGATAGAATGCGGCGCTTCGGGCAGGGTAACCATCCCCCCTTGCCCTTCTGTAACACTTACATTATTAAATACAGCAGTATTCAAAACACCGTTTGCATTTGAGCAAACCATTAAGCCGACATAGGCCTTGCCTGTAAAGCCTTCAAACCTTCCCTGTGCTTCCGTAGCCCAGCTTGTACCGTCAGGAGAATAGTATGTATTAATCACATCACCTATGCGTTCAATCTTAACCCAGTAGGCATCTTGCGGAATCGGCCTTTCCTGTTTTTCCCAGTTAGAACCTCCCCTAACCTCGGTCCATCCATGCATAAACGACTCGGCCCGCTTACCGGATTTAATGGCAATCCATATCCTTTGCGCCGATGTAGATGTAAGATCAGAACGGAGCATGACCCCAGCTCTTGCATTCAGGGCGCCACCTCCTGCCGTTTCCACTTTGGCAATGATAGAACAGTTTCCGGTTACTTCCTTGTAAACGAAGTGAAAGGCATCGGCCGAGTGCGTCAGTATCTCTGCACCACTTCCACTTACCGTCCAAACATTATTGTTGTAGGAACTGCTGCCTGAAGGAGAAGCTGTTCCGATATCCAGAGAAGTTAAGCCGCCTGTTCCCACTTTTCCGGCAGGTGGTACAATTTCGGTTTGTGGCGGAACCGCAGCGGTAGAATTGTCTTCAGATTTATAAAACCAAGTATTTACCAGATCAAAACGCCCGGGAATGGTATTAAGCCTTTTAGATACGTAAGGTGTACCGAGCCCTTTACGTACATTATAGGCACCGTGAAGTAGGGTTAAACCCCATCTTCCACCATCCCAGCCATAGGGTGCAGCAGTAAGATAATACCAGTCTGTGGTTCCAAAAGGTACAAATCCGATGGGTTTGCCTGTATTCGTTTTAGCAAAATATTCTCCTAAGTAAAGTAGCCTGTTATCCAGCTCAGAATAAAGGTCTATTCCTTGCTTCCAGAACACTTCTGCAGTAAAAGCCATCCCACTCCACATGCCATGGGAGTGTCCCTGATCCCTTCCGCTTTCCCCATGTTCTCCACTGGGCAGTGTATTTTTAAATCCAGTAGACCCAATGTACCGCATCAGGTGAACGATATGCGCCATTTTTGCGGGATCATCAGAAAAAGCAGCGATAGCGGCTCCCCCAGCTATACTCAATGTACCTTTATTAGCCGGCCCTAAAGCATAACCTGCGCAACCTGTACTCGGCCAGTATACGTTATTAAACAGATTTTTTACTGCTGTCGTATTTTCAGCTGTCCAACCGCTCCAGCTTCCACGAAGAATGGAAGCGGCACCGCCATAAGCATAAGCGTAATCGCCTAAATCGAGGTTGGACTCAATTCCCCCAAATTCCGTTTGGGTAGTGGCCCATGCCATTAAAATATCCCTTGATTTTTTAGCATGTGCCTCATTACCCGTAAAATTCCACATCATGGCATGAAAAAATGCAGCAACCATATCGTTTCTCCATGGCTGAAGATTGACATTGGGATTGCGGCTAATGGAAACATAAGGTGTTGGCATATAAGTCAACTGCGATTTGCCATCTGCCGCCAGCAGATCGTAAGCCTGTTTCCAGGGATAGTCTCCGGCTTGTACATGGGCCTTCAAAATACTCAGATCTGAACCCGACAGCGGAATGCCCGGGTGAACGAAGGTCTGTGATCGTGCGGAGAGGCAAACACTCAAAATAAATGAAAGCAGGATAAAAAAGTACTTGTTCATCATAGTTTATGGTTTAGGTTATTAATTATTATTTATCGGTTGCAAAAATGAGGCATGACAGCTGGCTTGGAGTGGCCCTGCATAAAGAAAGAAGTATCTGATCTGTTGTATCTAACGTAAAGTGCATTAGCATGGCAGCTATCATCTTCCTGTTCTGCAGGGCAGTAGCAGGCTATAGCGAGGGCATGACACATTTTAAATGATATCATCTGTTAATTTATTTTGGTTAGATTTTAATATTAACCTTTGGCAATAGGACATCGCAGGTTTATATATTCGAAAGACAAAATCGTAAGCCCTCTATACTCTTTTTTGTAAGATATATTTTACAATTTAAAATCTATATCCCACAATTGGGCATTGCCGGTTATATTTAACTCAAATCGGCCAAATGCACTCCACGCAAGTTATGCTCAGATTACATTTATGTTGATCTAGTGATCTAGCCATACCGCGCCATCGAGTTTCAGCTATCAGGAGTGGCGATGGCCAATCAACTGAATTTGTGTCGGCAAATCAGAGGAATTCAGTACAATTGCCGCTAAATCGCTGGTTGGAGGCGGGCAAATAATATTATAGGAATTTTCTGAACTTTTTACCGTACCGGAAATAAACAACGTACACAAACAACTGAATATCAGAATATTATAAATAGTTTTATTTATATTGTATTCAATTATTTATTATCAAAGTTTTATATCTCTTCAAGCAAAAAATGTAGTGTAAAGCAGTATAAATTTATTCCAAAAATAATTACAGGTTCGATGCTGGGATTTATATACTATTTATCAATCTGCTTTAGTTACCTTAACATCAGTAAAGTGGCCTAACGTACCAGGACCTATCCATAACCCGATACTTCCCCGAATATCTTTACCCTGCTTTAAGTCATTTACAATTAAAGTAGGCTGAGCAGCACCGTTAACATACAGCCTGGCAGTTTCATCCTTTACTACAATTTTTATTTTGATCCATTCTGCAGGCAATATATCTACATATGCTTCATACTGTCCTGGTGTTTCCTTTCTTAATTTTTCCCAGGGATATCCCGGAATAGAAATATACTGGCTGGAATGGTTTCTGCGCAATTGATCATTTGCCCGGCCATTGGTAGGGCGTAAATAAAAAACCTCCATTTTTGATGCGTCTAAAGCCGTCCTGAACGCAATACCTACAAAGCCACGGGCAGATTCTCCAGCGTTTGCAAGTGGTTGTCCACAAATTGTAGCTTCAATTACGCCGTTATGAAATTCGATATCCTTTAAAATTGCAAGTGTATTGTCTCCATTAGCTTCACCTTTTATCTGCAGGGCTAAGGCATTTTTACCTTTATGGGTAGATTTTTCGACAGTTACCTGAAACGGAATTACATCAGATGGAATTATTGATTTGTGCTGCGCTTTAGATTTCAAACTAAATACTAAGCTTAACACCAAAATAAATAAAAGCTTTCTAGTCATATGGAAAATAATTTTCAGTATTCTAATCAATCTAAAATAAGAAAAATAATGTTTTTCAAATCCATAAAGGCCGATATATCCGCTGCGATGGCCAGCTAATGATATGACTGTAGCTGAAGGAACCTGACTGGCACAGTTATATTTTTTTAAATTGGTTGCCATAATTTTTGTTTTTTAGTGAGAAAATGTTTGTATAAAAGGATTGCTGTTTATGCCGCTATGTTTAAATCCATGCTCCAAACCTAACGGCTTTGTGGCATTGCCACCCCATTTTGAGCTAAAATGAGCTAAATTGGACCAATTTACACAGATAATGAGCTAAAATGGACCGTTAAGGTTGGCCCGCGCTGCCACAGCCAGACCACTTGTGGCAGCCAGCTTAAGGGCAACATGACCATAAGCGGTGTGCCAGATCGGCCAAAACAGGCATTGGCTTTACCTTTTAGGTAACCAAAAGGTAAAGAATAGGTAAGCCTGGGGTAACCCTGGGGTTAACTTGGTAGCAAGAAAGGGTAAACAACAGGTAAAGAAGGGGTAATCAGAAACAGTCCTTTTCGCTGGCTTTCCAGCTGGGCAGTCGGCAAATCTTTTAGGTAAAACCGATCGCTACCAGATGGTTTTACAGCTTAAAAAAGAAAGCCATTAAAAAAAATTAAATATTACGTAACGTCCTCTGCCAGACTAAAAATTACCTGAACTACAGCCTGTAAGAGCGCACATTCAAAAAGAAACAGACCGTAAAAGTCTCTGATGAATACTTCTCCACTTTGCTTCACTTCATAAAAAAACTAATATATTTTCTTGAAATTAAAGGTTTTGACGGTGAACTGCCTAAGCAGATTTCGGCACGATCTAAATCAAAAATAAACGTAAAAAAGACGCTTATAAAAGGCTGCTTTTTCTTATTTAGCTTAACACCTTGTAATAAAAAAGGAAAACGAAGAATTTACCCCCTAATTTAGGTTAGATTACCCCTCACTACAAGCACATTTTTTATGGTTAATTTGTTTCAACCAAGTATAA
This sequence comes from Pedobacter sp. R-06, assembly GCF_049913135.1. Taxonomy (NCBI): domain Bacteria; kingdom Pseudomonadati; phylum Bacteroidota; class Sphingobacteriia; order Sphingobacteriales; family Sphingobacteriaceae; genus Pedobacter; species Pedobacter sp. R-06. The sequence continues at coordinate 3,576,990 of NZ_CP183977.1, forward strand.
AAATCTGGTGAACTACCAGAAGTATCTTTTACAATTCTTTTAATCGTTACCGCTGTTTAGGCAGCAGCAGTAAGGAACGGGCATGTGATTACAGGATAAACCAAAAGCCTTATAAACCAGACCGTTTTAAAAAAATGAACCTTTTTAAAACAAGGTGATTACTATAGTTTATTGATCATAAAAAGAGGGACTCACCTCAAACGAGTAGCATATGCCCTCTTTAAAATAACCAAACGAACATGTTCATATGCCTGTTCATTCATTCTTACCTAATTTTATGAAAACAAAATCATTTACTTTACCCTCAGCCAGCATATTGATGCTCGGATTTGTTTTATTTTTTGGCAGTTGCAGAAAAAACGACCTTCCGGATCCAGACAGCACGGATAAGCTTTCGGTGAAAGCAAAACTGGGTGCAATACCGCCAAATGAAACCCCATTGTCTGTAACCAACGGCACCTTTTATATCGTGAACCGAAAAAGCGGAAAAGTACTCGATGTTGGTGGTTTTCAGACTGCTGACGGCTCGAATGTTTCTCAATATGGCGGTACAGGCGGAACAAATCAAAAATGGAACCTGACCCTGCTTTCGGGTGGTTACTATTCGATTATTGGGGTACATAGCGCCAAAGGACTTCAGGTAGACCAGGCGGGAACAGCTGATGGGGATAATGTGAATATATCTACCTATTCGGGCGCTACAAACCAGCAATGGCAATTTACCTCATTGGGCAACGGATATTACCGTATCGTTAACCGAAACAGTGGTAAGGACCTCGATGTTGCCAACCAGTCAATCGCTGATGGCGCCAATGTTGCGCAATGGACTTACTCGGGCGGAGAAAACCAACAGTGGTCTTTGTTAACGGTCAATGCAGGCGGTCAACTGAATTGGGTGCTTAACAGTACAGGCGTACCGGCTGATGTAGTCGCCCGAATTACCACCGCTATGAATGATGCCTGTGCAAGATATAACGCTGGCGCCAATTGGCCCGCCCGCACACTAACCGTGCAATATAACACGGGTGTGCCCACAGCCGATGGCAGTACAAACGGGAACATACGTTTTGGTGCAAATACCAGTTACCAGAATGTTCGTACGGCAATGCACGAAATTGCACACACCTATGGTGTAGGCCTAAGCAGCGGATGGACATCGAATACTGGTACGGGCGACTTTTTGGGCGCAAACACAGTAGCACTTATCAAAATTTTTGATGGCACGAGTGGCGTGATACACACCGGAGGCGGGCATTTTTGGCCTTACGGTTTAAACTATGACAATGAATGGAGTGAAACAAATGCCTTTAGACATGTAAAATTGGTTTTTGCAATGCGATCAGACGGGATGTAGGGCAGTGCAGAGCTGCTGCTAGTATTGAATTGAAGAGGGTGTATCATAAAAGCGATTTCACCTCAGATGCTGTCATGTTGAGCCTGTCGAAACACCTTAAAGTGTATTTAAACAAGTCCTTCGACAGGCTACCATTGACAGATTCAAAAGAAAGGTCGTCATTGCTAGGAGGAATGAGAGCCTGCCCCGACTTTTTCCGGGAAGCAATCTTTCATGCTAGTGATCCTTGTCATAAAGATTGCTTTCCCGAGGTCGGGACAAGCCGTCGGCTGAAAAAGCCTTCTTGCAATGACGATAATCTGAGAGGATTTAATCTTTTAAATTCTCCTGATTTCGTTAATATGACTCGGTTCACATCAATTGGGATGATAAAAAAGATTTGTTCTGTCTTTAATTTAAAGGTCCTTAATCTTTATTGGACTTCCTTTTTTCATATTTTCATTTTGGTTTTTGATTCTTAACCGATTTTAATTGTAATTAACATTAAAAACCTGCAATCGGAATTAACGAATGAATTTCCATTCATCAAACAAAAAACCTGCTCCATTAAACACAAAATAGATATTCGTTATTCCTTTATCTATTTTCAGGTCTGTTTTCTTTGAAAGTGTAGTCCATTCCTTTTCATCACATACCAGGGAAACAAGAGGCGTACCTTTAAGATTATTTACATAAACATCAATTTTACCTTTTCCTTTCATCCTGGCTTCGAATTTGGCCGGAATCTGTTTGCTAAAATCGGCTCCCCGTACCATGATACATTGTTGATCTGCTTTTCCTTTGGCAACCATATTGCCAGGATTACCAACAGCCTCGAACTGGACTTGCCCCGATGTGCCTGCAGTAGTTTCTGCCTGCTGAAGAACGAATGGATTTAACGGGTTAAGTTGTGCCGTACCTTTAAAAGTTGCTTTGCCCATTTGGAAATTCACATTCTTTTCATCCACCTGCATTTCTTCGATACCCACATTACGAAAACCACCTTTGGTGCCAAAATAATCCTGTAAATACATGGCATGGTAAGCAATATAGTATTTCCCCTTAAACTTGAACAGGTGAGTGTGATTGTTTGTCCAGGGGCCTACATTATCATCGCCAGTATTTTTAAAATAATTATCGCGATACTTCCAGCTATCCGCACTTAATGGTGTTTTACTGGTCATATAAGACATGTTGCATTTGGTTGGTTTGTCGATATTGCTATAAGGCCATTCCGTGCGTTCTTCCCAGTTTGTATTATAGGTATAAACCCAGGTCCCGTTGATAAAGTTAAGGTCGCTTGCCTCAAAAAAATAAGGAGCGGGTATTTTAGCGACATCGCTGGCCAAACTGATCATATCTGCTCCTAATTTGACGATTCTAGCATTATCCGGCATATATTTCGTTTTAGGTGATCCGCCTCCAAAAGTAAGCCAGCCTGTACCCTGGTCATCAATCACAACTCCGGGATCGAATGGCGCATCAACATCCACACCGGCAACAGAACGGTCTATTATATTCTTTCCCAATGGGTCTTTCCATGGGCCAACCGGAGAGGTGGAAGTAAGCATGGCTGTGCCAATACCACTATTGGAGTAATACAAATAGAAGTGCGTCTTGCCATCTGCCTCCAGCCTTGATGTAATAGAAGGCGCCCAGGAATTCTGACTCCATGGTGCCAGTTCGGCAGTATTGATGAGACCATGATAGGTCCAGTTAACCATATCATCGGTAGACATCATAACCAGTGTACGGATACGCTCGTATGAATTTTTCCCATCCTTTCCTACATGCTCATACTGTTGATGATCATTAGTGGCGTACACATAAATTCTTCCATTATATTCTACAGCTGTCGGATCGGCCGTAAACATGAAATCTAATAAAGGATTGGCATTATTGGAGGTAAGTTTGGGCGAAACATTTGCGAATTTTTCTACTAAATTTTCACTAACTACTTTCGATTTATCTACTTTAGTCTGCGCTTCCACATCCTTTTGACATCCCAAAAAAGAGATCGCAAAAACCGTACTTAACAATACTTTTTTTCTAAACATATTTTTTTATTTTATCTAACGAATACTCGCTCGCTAAGGGTTAATTTCAATTGCTACGATGCCGAAAAGATAATTTACGGTTCTCATACAGGGATATAATTGGTTTCTATTAAAAAAATCGATCAACAAAGGGATACTTGCTACAATTTCCTTAACCAGATATTGCGATAGCTGATCGGTTCACTTTTATCTCCATGACTCTGTAATTTAATTGGTGAGGCGCCATGTTTTCTGTAGGTTGGCTGGCCAATATAAGGTGTGTCTCCTTTGAGTATGGTCGCATTCTGCACGAGAATGCCATTGTAAAAAACTGTTGCTACAGCCGGTGACCGTAAAGAACCGTCTTCGTTAAAACGGGGAGCTGTCCAGGCGATATCATAGGTTTGCCACTCTCCTGGTTTTAAACAGGCATTTACCATCGGTGGTGATTGCTTGTAGAGACTGCCAGCCTGCCCGTTTACGTAGGTTTTATTGTCGTAATTGTCCAGCACCTGCAACTCATATCCGCCGGCACCCCAGGGAAGAGCAGCCAGAAATATACCGCTGTTACCCCGGCCCTGGCCACTTCCTGTTATATTTTCTGGAATCCTGTATTCAATGTGAAGCTGAAAATCCATAAACTTCTCTTTTGTCTGGAGATCGCCCACAGCCTTATCTACTATCATGATCCCTTCAGCTAACTTCCATTTTTTTGCTGAAGCAGCATCGCCGGAGTTTACCCACTGATCCAGATCTTTCCCGTCAAAAAGAACTATGGCATCTGAAGGCGCTCCTCCAGGCACTTTAGCCGGGCTTACCTTTGCAGGTACCGGGGTCCATACTTCCGTATCTTCTGGCTTAGCCGATTGCTGCGCCTGAACGAGCAGTGCATTTGTTACGAGTATCCCAGCAATTAATATTGATCGTTTCATATTATTGATTGATTTTCTTTAACTATTGATGTATTATTTATTTAATGATTTGATCCAGGTCGCAATTTTTTTCACCTCATCTTTTGGAACATTGGTCATTGGCGGCATCGGCGTAGAATAACCCGGCCAATGCTCTGGTTTAGGCGTATAAATCAGGCTTATTAGTTCCTCGACCGCATACTTTTTAGTGGAAATCTCTTTAAAAGAGGGGCCAACTTGTCGTTTATCCGTGTTGTGGCAGGCCAGACAGGTATTTTTAGTTAGCAGCCCTTTCACCTGCTCATAAGTTGGAATTTTCACTACTGATGTTTTCCCACCTGATGAAGACTTTTTGCTTTGTGCCAAAGGCAGCGTTTTAGTTGAGGACGAATTTTTGGTACTTACTTCTGCAAGGCTAAGCGCTTTCCCTTCCGGAATATTATTTAAAGTATAATATGCTGTTGGATGTACCAGACTATAGTAGTTCTCTTGTGATCGAATACCATCCAAAGTAATGTTGTGAATATATCCTTTGCGCAGGCCGGCTACAATAATCCGGGCAGTGAGGCCATCAGTTGAAACGCGAACGCCCTTTACATTGCATTTTTGGCTATTTACAGGCGGACTTCCATATACACTATGGTATTTATAAATAAAGCTTTCCACTGAATAAGAAGCAAGATCTAAGGCGTATTTTTTATCAACAGGTTTGGTGAACGCTATTTCAAATCCATCAGGCATGGCTTTGATGCTGCGCATTTCAAAAGGGATTTTATTGTTCCAGACCAGTCGCTGGATTCCTTCTGTGGCCTCACCGGCCGAACCCCATCCCCTGTTGGTTTCACCGGCGAACAATGATCCATCCTTCCCCCAGGCCAGACGCACAATACCCGACTGAAATCCACTTCTGAAAGGCCATGCGGCCCCCTGATATTCTCCGTTTATCTTTTCCATGAACACACGGCTAACCATACTCTGTCCCTGATCACCCACCAGAAGCTGGCCAGCAAAAGGGCCAAAAGAGCCTTGAGGAATTTTTACTATCTCAGAATTTGAAATACCCAGAATTCCGTGAGGCAGCCACACCGCAGGTATTTGCAGTTCAGGAAAGTTCTTCTTCATATCCATCTCGGTTACCACCTTTGCGTTCACATCGTTCTCTGGCTTTACACTGTTTCCCTTGCGGTCGTAAATCATCTTTGTCTCATTCTTAGCAAAGAACTGTTCTGTGGTCAGTTTTATTGGAGACTGTGGTAACTTAGCCCACACCAGGCTGGCTGGATGCCCCATAAATGCGCCTTTTTTCACTTGCATGATACTTCCGGAGCCAACCCAATCGCCTTGATTATCGGTATAAAAAAGCTGATCATCAATCATACTAATTCCGCAAGGTGAGCGCATACCCGCAGCCCAGGGCTCTACTCTTCCATCTTCAAAAATATGGAGTGCCCAGCCCCTCCATGGAACCATACTTGTCGGGTTCCACCAGGTTGGCGGAAATCCAAGATTCAGGGTTGCAAAAAAAGATCCATCGGCAGCTAGCTTAGGGCCAAAACTGTACTCATGGTAATTTCCAGACAATGGCCAAGCGTATATGGTTTCAAAATCATCGGCCACTCCATCGTTGTCTGTATCTGTCATTTTAGTGAGTTCACCCCGTTGAACACAATAAAATGATCCATTTTTATAGGCAAGTCCCAGTACTTCATGAAGGCCTGAAGCAAACTTTTGAAATGTTGGTTTCAATGAAGAAGGGTTTTTCACAATGAAAACATCCCCCCTCCTGGTAGTTACACCCAGATCGCCGTTAGGCAACGTACAAAGCCCGCCTACTTCGAGGATTGCTCCTTCGGGAGCAGGTACTTTCATGATTTTAAAATAATCTTCTTCCTTTGGCGATTCTGCCTGAGCAAAGCAGCTTATTGACACCAATATAAATGTCATTGTCAACAGGCACGAAATACCGTTTTTATAATAATTGAAATAAATACTCATCTGGCTATTGGTTAAAAAGAATGGTGTAAATGATCTTACCTTGGAATGGAACCAAGAGTTCCTGAGTGCCCTGTATGGTTCTAATGACAGGTTTCAATGCGGCTTCATCTGCAACAGAAATGGAATAAGCTTTATCTGCAATAACATATTTACCATTCCCCTTCGGTTCGATCCTGCCTGCCCTGGCGAGACACAGGTATAAATCATTGGCACTTCCTTCTGGCTCAATTTCGCGGCGAATCCCCTGGCCACCATCAATCACCTTGGTCGCATCTTTAACACTCAATCCATAGGTGCGGTATTTAAACACTGGCAAACCTGATGCATCAAGTGTATAACCCTTCGGTTTGAAGCCTGACCCGGTTGTGTCTTTCTTAAACTCACTTTGTAGTGTTGCTAACTGTTGAATCTGGGGTATCGCATCACCGATCTGGATTGCCTTTCCGAGTGGCCGCGAAGAACCATCGCCCCTATCATGCCACATTGGTGTCGCATCCAGAAATCCTCCTTTCCACAATAGTACCAATTGGCCATTGTCCGCATCGTAGGTATAATGCACTTGCAACGGACTGCCTATGCTAATGGCATGCGTAACCCGTTTACCACCATCAAGATCAATAAAACTCCTGAGCAGGATATTGCGTTCTGCCTTAATGATTATTGGCTCGACTTTGGTCTCCTGAGCAATAGCCGGCCTGCCCGTTAAACAAAAGGCCGATGCACAGGCAATGAAAAAATAAGAATATAAATTCATGCTTATCTGTATAATATTGGTTAATTAAGTGTGTTGGTTTCGCATTATTTTTAAAATTGGGCTACTGACCGGTTCATACTTATCAATAGCGTACACCATAAAACGATGCACCTATACCATTACCGGAAAATTTTAGCCTTTTGTGTGGATGCTACCTTACTCCCTTTGCATTTCTCATAATTAAATAAGAGGCCTGAATAAGCTTCTTCTGGATAATTGGTTATTAGCACCAAAATTAGGTCAGAGATACCATTTAGAATAGATCAGATCTTTCAATTTCCGCTAAAAATGTTTCAAAAGCTTTATAACGGCAGCTGAAAACCTTATTTGCTAAATAATAGCATTTGAATTGGAAATATTTGTATCCGATTTTTTTCCTGATCCGTAAAACTGGTAAGCACTGATTGGAGCGCTTTTTATCGCAAACCCAGACAGGTGCAGGCCTACAAAAGAATGTGTAGTTGTAAACAAAAACATTTGTCTTTTGAGAGGCTATCAATGACGGACTCCAATAGAGTGGTCGTCTTTCCCGCGCAGGCGGGAACCTTAAAGCGGTCTTTATTCTTTTCCATGGGCTCTGGCTTGCCTCGGCTCACCGCCGCCGAGGGGCTCTTACCTTTTTCTTGATAAAAAGGTAACCAAACCTGAGCGTAGCGAAAGCATGACTACCTTTAAAAACAACAAACACCAAGGCATAAATCAAGGCTTGGAACTGATCTCGGATAAATTCGTCAAAGCTTTTTTGTCGCCAGCACGCCCTCCCCGATGAAGAATCGGGGAGGGCGTGCTGTCTCGGTGTAGTGGTAATTTGGAAGGAGGTGCAAAAGCTTTAACGTTTTCTCCTTCCATCATTTCCTATGCCGGATGACAGGGTGTAGATACATGGCACATATTGTAGAGGGCAGAGACAGGCATCCGTAGATTGATTACTCTGAAACTATGAGGGGGCAGGTTGGGTCGTCATCTCTACCGCAGTGGAGAGATCTTTGGACCTGATTCTTACTAATAAAATCTGCTAGGCCAGATAGCAGGGAGCATATTGCAGGATGCGGTAATTTGTTTTTTAGCCTTTTCCCTTTCAGGGGAAAGGTGCCGATAGGCGGATAGGGGGTTAAGGCGCTCGCTATAATCGGTCGTCTTTCCCGCGCAACCGGAACCACGGAGTGCTCAGCGAAGCTAATCTTAAAGCGCACACTAGCAGTGATAGTTGTAAGATTGCTTTCCCGAAAGGTCGGGACAGACTGTCGGCTGAAAAAGCCTTCTCGTCATCCGATAGCTATCGGATGACGAGCGGTTTTATTTGATTTTACAGTTCAAATACGGTAAAGGAATAAGGTTTTAGTTCGAAAGATTTAAGATCCGAAAAATCCATAGCTGTTTTTATAGGTTGAATTTTGTAATCACCGGGAAGACCTGCTATTTCTTTTTTAATTATCCCTTTACTGATTGGATTTAGCTTGGACAGATCAATATTAGACTTGATTGCTACTGGAAGCATATTTACAATTTTGATGAATAATTTCCCTGATTCTTTGTCGCGGGTAATGGAGTATGCCACCCGCTTAATTGCATCTTCTCTCTTCACTGAAAAATCAACCCGTGCAGGAATAAACTCATCTCCTACATTTTGACCGTAAAGCTGTTGCACATAATATCCAATGGTGGGCTTAACTTCCGTATTATTAAAGTAGATCAGATCAGGATTCCACTGCGTATGTTTTTCCTTTGCCAACAGCGGCGCATAAGAGGCCATAGATACCACATCCCCATTGCGCTCCAGGGAGGTGAGATACAAGGCTTCAGCTAAAGCAGTTTCCAGGTTAGTCCTGTTTCCCCCTGGGAGGCTTGCCGCATACTCCCCCAGATAAACCTTTGATTTACTGCGGTCATATTTATCATAAAAATCCTGATTGTTTATAAACCAGCCTGGTGGACGATAATAATGTTCATCTATCATGTCAACTTTCATTTCGTTGGCAAAGGCCCAACCTTCCTCATAATCTGTTCCTTCAAAAAATGGCCCTGAAGTTCCAATAATGGTTATTTCAGGGTGTGCTTTTTTAAGTGCTTTATAGATCATGGCGAAATGCTCGCGAAAGACGTCTGTTATCTGGTCTTCATTGCCGATACCGATATACTTTAAATTAAATGGTTTCGGATGTCCTGCTGCTGCACGTTCCTTCCCCCATTTTGTATTAGTGGATCCGTTACAGTATTCAACCAGATCGATAATATCCTGAATATATGCAGGCATATCTGCCATCGGGATTCCGCCCTGCTGCCCGCCCCCATTGGCTCCTGAGTTTTGGCAAGGCACTCCAGCGGCAATAACAGGTACCGGCGTTGCGCCGATATCTTCACAAAACTGAAGGTACTCAAAGTATCCCAGCCCCATACTCTGGTGATAACCCCACAAATTGCGGTCGGGAACCCGGGCCTGTAAGGCGCCGATTGTATTTTTCCATCTGTAAATATTATGGATCCCATCTCCATGGGCCACGCACCCACCAGGAAAACGTACAAAACGCGGCTTTATCGCTGCAATTGTATCTGCAAGATCTTTTCTAAGGCCATTTCGGCGATTTTTGAAGGTGTTTTGGGGAAATAGTGAAATCATGTCGAGATCAATACGGCCATTTTGTAATGGCCATAATTGCAAGCTAACATCTGAGGCTGAAACCGATGATTTTAGCGTTGTTTTGATTTCCTTCCAGGACTTTGAACTGCAACTGATCAATGCTTTCGATAGCAAGCCATATTTTTCACTAACAAGCCTCACTTCAAACGACTTCTTTCCTTCTGCAACCCGGGCAAAACTGGAGAACAGGTAATTTTCCCCTTTTTTGACCGCAATTCCATCATAACCAGCATTCGATAATGAACTACCATCGACCGTTAAATTTAGTGCCGCATAATGTGGGTTATTTGGGTGTAGTGGCTGCTCTGTTCGAATTGCAAAATCCCCTTCTTTACCTTTGAATGTCCAGGAATGATTGCTATTCCATTTTGTATCATGGTTTTCTTTATCAGATGGCTGATATTCGAAGTCACGATTTTGAATCAGTTCGCCATAAAGTCCCCCATCTGCTGCATAGTTGATATCTTCAAAGAATATCCCTGTTAACAGCTTGCTTATTGCTTTAGCTTTTTCAGGCGCTGCCGAAATATGCAGCTCTGGCTTTGTTAAGTTTGCAAAACGTACCGGATCATCTTTAGTTGTCTCCGCATCTTGTTGCGCCTTGAAACTCCTAAGCTCCGCAGCTTTATTCAACTCTTCAACCACCGCCCATTTAACGCGGTGCAACTGTCCGCTTACCGTATTGTTTTGAATCGTAATGGTGATGGTATTGCTTTTATAGGCAGAGAGCGGTACCTCTTTTGCCGTACTATAGGTCTTGAAGTCTTTTGTTTCTGTCTGAAAATAGGCGCCCTCGCTATCCGTATATACAATCTGATAAATGTCCGGATCTTTATGGTAACTAATCACCGGACGAAGGATATTCTTACCTTTTTCAAAAAAGGGATAAGCTTGCGGCCCCCAGTCAATCAGATTTTTGGTTTGAGCATGAGCAAATTGCTTTACCCGGTCATTTAAGCTCCAAACGCATTGCCAAACTCCCCCGCGCCCCAGAATCACATATGGAGCAAACATTTTTTTTTCTGATCCCCAACGGCCAAAATCTGAGCGAAGATAAACCTGTCCCATTCCAACAGGGGTCCAATTATTCCGGTCATTGCTCCATGCAAACCGCAATCCATCATTCACGTATGAAAACAGGTAAACAGAATCAGCTGCAGCATGCTTCGTTGGTTCTGATGCAAATGAGTTTTTGCTAAACAGCAGAAGCACCAGTGCTATAGATAGCTTACTTAATTTCATACAAAATGCAGCTATGTGGTTTAAGATTTGCGGTTATTTGTTTTCCATCATTCTGAACAACTTTTCCTGTCCAGCTATCTGTAACCTTAGCTATTTTAGTTATCCCTAAATCTGAGAGTTTTACAGAAATTTCCTTTGGATCTGGCTCATCAGAAAGATTGAACAGGGCGAGATAGTGTTGTCCGGTTTTAGCATTCGTTGATGTTACTGCAACTTTCTTGCGATCGTTAAAGAGAAATTTCACATCCATACTTTCTCTATGCATCTTAAGTACAGCTTTATTGGTAAGCAGCGAAGTGGTAAAGGGATCTAGGCTCGGCATATCGCCACCAAACATCAGGGGCGAGCGGAATATGGTGAAGAAAGTCATCAGCACTTGCTGCTCATCCCTGGTCAATCTGCTCGCACGGTCGCCGCCCCTTTCTCCGCGAATGGAAATTCTACCCAAAGGAATCATATCACAATCAGGCCAGGTGCCAGGTTTAATATACGGCGCCCATGGTTGTGCAACATTAATCAGGTGGGTAATATGTGGCCAGGTATCCCATACATCATCCACCATTCTCCACATATTTGCATGTTTTTGAACGTGTTCTGCTTTTTCTATCGGCGTTTCGCCTGGTGAAGTGCTCAGCACAATCGGGCGACCGGTTTTATCAATTGCTTTTCTGATGAGCTCTATTTCTCCCTGATGATAAGGACGGGAAAGATCATCTACTTTGATAAAGTCGACACCCCAACTGGCGTAAAGTTTCATTATTGAATCGTAATATTCCTGTGCACCAGGTTTTGTAGCATCTATCGTATAATTGTCAGTGAGCCATTTGCATTGCAAATCAGTGCTATAGATCTGATCGGCAGTGTATTTTGTACCCATAACGGGCATCTTTTCTTTAACGGCAAGCGTAGGGATGCCACGCATAATATGGATACCAAATTTTAAACCCTTAGCGTGTATATATTTGGCCAGGTTTTTAAAGCCCTGTCCGTCTGCTGCTGACGGGAACCGGTTCAAAGCAGGCAGATAACGCCCAAATTTGTCAATTACATATTTTGGATCTGTTTGGTTATACCCTCCTGCTTTATCATTTTCCACAAACCAGCGGATATCTACAACGATATATTCCCATCCGGAAGATTTCAATTTGGAAGCCATGTAATCTGCATTGGCTTTTACTTCAGCTTCTGTAACAGAAGAGCCGTAACAGTCCCAGCTATTCCATCCCATTGGAGGAGTCTTCGCCCAATTCTTAAAATTCTGTTGCGCGTAAGTTTGATCAATTGTGAACATTGAACAAAGTAAAATCAATACTGATGTTATTCTTTTCATCCGTTTATATTTGGTCTTTCACAAATATAAATAATAAACGTTAAAACAACGATTATTATCTGGTCATTTTAGTGCGTATCAAGAATAATTACTAAAGCCGCAACACAGCTGTGTTTTTATTTACTTTTAATAACATCAATCAATTTATCCTGTTTGAAAGGTATCAGGAGCTGTTTTTAATCCGAATGCCTTTTTTTCGCTCTATACTCTGAAGGAAGCACCTGGTATTTTTCCCTGAATGCTTTTGCAAAATAGTTAGGGGTGCTAAAACCGACCATATAACAGATTTCGGAAATGGTTTTACTGCTTTTTTCCAATAAAACCGCCGCTTTCTCGAGCTTAACAGATCTGATAAAATCAATAGGGGTTTTACCGGTAACCCGTAAACACTTTCTGTATAATGATACCCTACTGATCACCATATGCTTGCTCAGATCTTCCACAGATAATTGGGGTTTATGGAGATTGTCTTCAATGTAAAGCAATGCGGTATTCAGAAATTTCACATCATCGGATTCGATCTCCATTTCCGGTGATGCCATGCTTACCTGTCTGGAATAGGTTTTTTTAAAGGTTTGATGCAGCGTGAGGAGATTTTTGATCTTTGAGTGTAAAATTTCGAAATTGAAAGGCTTGGTCATATAATCGTTTGCTCCGGTTTCCAATCCTTTCAGTTGCTCCTCCTCGCCTGTTAAAGCTGTTAACAGGATAATCGGAATATGTTTTGTCCGCTCGTCTGATTTTAATTTCGTGCACAGTTCTGTACCGCTCATTTCGGGCATACTGATATCCGAAACGATCAAATGCGGATGCAGCGCCAGTGCTTTTTGCCAACCTTCCTTTCCGTTTGAGGCCTCTACTATCTTATAATAAATGCTCAGGTTATCTTTAAGATAAAACCTAAAATCCTCATTATCTTCTACCAACAAAATCACAGGGACATTTTTTGTCGTCACATGTTTATCGGCAGGCTCTTTTCCTGTTTTTTCTTTGTCATCAATATCGTATTGAACAGACAGATCTTCAGCATTGCTCCGAACCAGATCTTCTTCTACAACAGGCGATAACAGGAGTTGCAGTGTAAAACAGGTTCCCTGACCAGGTTCACTTTCTACAGCTATTTCACCACCCTGCATTTTTACAAATTCCTTGGTAATTGAAAGACCAATTCCAGATCCCTGATTCAGAATGGATGCGGAAGTTTCATGCTGAAAAAAGCGATCAAAAATTTGTGCCTGTTTATCTGCCGGAATGCCTATTCCGGAATCCTGAATCTTTAATTCCAATAGAATTTTACCATCTTCCGTTTTGTTTAACCGCTTGTGTAGCATAACCTCTACTTTTCCGCCAGGTGGCGTAAATTTAAACGCGTTCGAGAGCAGATTAAATATGATACGCTCTACTTTATCCTGATCGAAATAAGCATACAAACTTTCGATCGGACTGGCGAAAGTCAGTTTTATCTGTTTACGTTCGGCCAGGTCATAAAAAGAATCTGTGGCATCCTTAATAAAAGATACCACTTCGCCCTCGGTATTGTTTAATCGCAGTTCCTGTTCCTCCATTTTACGAAAATCGAGCAACTGATTTACCATGTTTAATAAACGCCTTGCATTTCTTTTAATCATTGCCAACTGCCCATACCGCTCATTTTCTTTCGCAGCAATTAACAGCTTATCAACCGGAGCAAGAATTAAGGAAATGGGCGTCCTGAACTCATGACTGAGGTTGGTTAAAAATTTAATCTTTAGTAAATCCAGTTCCCGTAATCTTTCTGCCTCTTTACGGTCTTGCTCCCGCAGTTGTTTTGCCTCAGCCCTTTCCTGTGCCAATGCAAACTCCTGTTTAAGTTTATTAATGCCCCGGCTACGTATATACAGTAATGCAAATCCTATTATTGCCAGGTATAGGATGTATGCCCACACGGTTCTCCAGAAAGGGGGAGAAATGGTGATATTTAACTGCGACTCTGCGATGGGAGCCGAATCATTTTCGTAAAAAGCGCTTACATGGAGGATATATTCTCCTGGATCAAGATTGGTAAAAGTAGCCTTCCGCAGTTCAGACGAAACAGTAAGCCAGCGTTTATCGAACCCTTCGAGGTTATATTTATAGATTATCTTGTTTGGGTTAAAATAATTAAGCAATGCAAACTGGATTGAAAAGATATTTTCCTTGTAAGTGAGGTTTAAATTCTTGAGCGAAGTGATGGCTTCTGGCAAAACAATGTGCCCGTTGATAGGCTCTCCTACGCGGACTTTATGGTAAAACACTTCCAGGTCTGTCATTACTAAGGCAGCAGGGAACTTGCTGTTTTTAATTTCGCCGGCCTTGAATACATTAAACCCGCTTGGGCCTCCAAAAATCAGTTCACCCGCTTTAGTTTTGCCTGCAGCATTGATATTAAACTGTGTACTTTCAAGACCATCAGATTGACCGTATTTGCTATATCTGAATTGATACTTTTTTCCGTTAGGGATTACAGAAATCTTATAAAGGCCTTTACGTGAACTATACCATATATGGTGATCTTCATCCTCCAGTAGTTCAAACACCATACCTTCAGGGAGGCCAACAGTTTCGTTCAGGTTGTTAAATATGCCGGTAACCGGATCATATATACTGATTCCTTCTTTTGTACCGATCCACATCCATCCTCGCACATCTTGCAATATCGAACTTACATCATTCATGATGAGACTGTTGCTATCTGCAGATTTGCTTGTTAGATATTTAAAGGTAGCGCTTTTATGATCAAATATATTTACGCCCCCAGTAGTGCCAATCCAGATATTTCTATTTCTATCTTCGTACAAACAGGAAACAACAAAAGAATTCAGTGTATTTTTAACATTTGGATTAAAATGTTTAAATGTTCCGGTCTGGCGGTCCAATAAATCGAGTCCACCATTTAAGGTGCCAACCCAAAGTCTGTTATAAGAATCTTCCAATAAGGCATAAATGCGGTTATCAGACAAATTTGCAGCGTTGTGACCAGGCTTAAAATGTTTGAAATTTTTTCCATCAAAAGCATCAAGCCCGCCCAAATAAGTGCCAATCCACAATATACCTTCATGGTCTATCTCAAGACTTACCACAATGTCACTAGCCAAAGAAGTATTGTTGTCGGGGTTATTGCGGTAAGTTGTAATCTCGCCGGTTGTTTTGTTTAAACGCAACAAGCCCTCCCCATTGGTGCCAATCCATAGATTGCCATAGTTATCTTCTGCAAAACAATTAACATCTTTCTTAATTGGTTTTTTTCCGGCCAGATACCGGTTAGCAGGAAACTTATAAACGCTTTTATGATAGAAACAAATTCCTTTTTTAAAGGTGCCGATCCAGATGATATTATTGTTATCCTTGTATAATGCCGAAATACTGTTATCGCTCAAGCTTCGCGGATCGTTCTCTTTATTTAAAATATAAGTTAATCTATTGGTCTTTTTATCCAGAATATTAATTCCGCCATGATCGGTACCAATCCAAATATTTCCGTCTTCTCCTTCAATTATGTGGCTTACATTTTTAGAACTTAAACCGGTATGATCTTGCTTTTTCCCGAAATAATGGAACTTCTCGTTTTTTGCATTGAGATAAAAGAGGCCAAAAGGATTGGGCCCGCTAAAAATATAGATATCACCTGCTGAATCACGCTTAAGGCTGTATGCGGTTGTTTGACCAGAAAAATGCTCATTTACAGCGTTAAACCGGCGGGTTACCTGATGTTGTTTTAAGTTAAATTTATCAAGTATACCATTAGTATAAATAATCCATAAATTACCCTTTAAATCATCGATAAAATCACTTACCTCAGCATTCTCCAATGCACCTATCAGCGCTCCCTTTAGCGTATATTTTATCGATGTATTGGTTTTCGAATCGTAACAATAAATACCGTGATTTTGAATATTAAAATATAACTTCCTCCCGCTATCTGTTTTTACTTCTTTAAGGTATCCGTTTGGAATTTTATATTTTCTATAATGTTTTTGCTGAAAACGCTCAAACTTTTCGCTGGTGTGGTCATAAATACTAAAGCCTTCGTTTGATTTAATCCATAACTGTTTTTGCGGTCCTTCAAAGATGCCGACCACATAACCATTTGGCAGGCTTGAACTATCTTTTGAATTGTGTCTGAAAATCTTAAAATCGTGCCCATCAAACCTGCTCAGTCCAGCCATGGTTCCAAACCACATAAATCCCTTATAGTCTTTATATATCGAATTTATTTGGTTATCTGATAACCCATTGGTAATATCAATACGGGAAAACCGGTAACTATCATCCTGGGCATAAAGCGCACTACCCCATATCAGTGCACAGATCAGGGCTAAAAACCTAAACATATTTTTTATTAAATCGGGTATGTCTGTTTAGAAGGAATTACTTACTACTAAAAGCACAAGTTTATAATCGTTTGGTTAACGTTAATATGGCTAATTTACAATAAAATCCGGAGATATGCTCAGCACTGCGGCAAATTTACCCGGTCCAAACCGTTACACCAGCGGGTTTCAATGTTTTTTCTCCGACAATAATCTTCGAATCTGCAGGAATATTTATCATATAATCAGTAGAAGAATAATTTACGGCCATATAAAACCCATCCCTCCAATAAACATAAACACCTGGCGGATAATTTTCGGTAGTTGCCCCTGCTCCGGTGTAAGTTTCCCGTAACAGATCCTTTTCCAGCTTCGAATCGTCTGTGGCTACACCTATGTAGGTTACAGATCCTTTACCGATTTTGTGTTTTACAACAGCTGCCTTCCCTTTATAAAACTGGTTTTCATACCTTGCAAGGACTTCGGTATTTTGATCGGGCTGCAACAGATCGCCCCATTTGTTCCATTTATAGTGTTCCGGACCCATCTGGATATCCCCATTAGCATAAGCTGAAAGCATATCGGTCGCCGTAACCTGGGCACCGATAAGGCCAGAAATCGGCGCTGCCGTTTTACCCTCCCAGAAATGCCCCATACGGTTTTTGGTTGCGGTACGGCAGGTAATAATCAAATGCCCTCCGTTAGCAGCGTAGTTCTCCCATTTTTTAACCAAAGCAGCATCCGCCATTTCATAGGCAGGTACAATTAAAACCTTATATTTAGAAAAATCAGTTTTTTCATTGATGATATCGACCGGGGCTCCCAGCGATTTTGCGATCTCCAAAAATTTAACAGGATATCCCCAGGTATCCCATTGGTTGGTCTGTTTTTGCCTGTCTATCGACCAATAATTCTCCAGGTTCCAGAGTATGGCCGTTGAACGGGCTGCCAGCTTTTCCGGTAGCTTAACATCCGGCTTATATTGCCTGCGCAGCTCTTTTATTTCTTTCATAAACTGGATATACTCTTCACCCCCGGGCGAAGGTGTTACCCCATCTGTTTGTATAACACCCGAATGGTATTGTTCTGCGCTGTATAAAATCTGCCTGAACCGGTAAGAACAGGCCAGTTTCCCACCTGCGGCAAAGGTATGGTACAGCCACATGCGCACTGTTCCGGGCAAAAGTAGCGGGTTGTAGCTCCCCCAATTTACCGGGCCCGGCTGGATTTCCATTACCCCTGATACGCCACCAACCTGCTTATAATATGCTGAAGCAAAAAGGATTACCTTGCTATCGCCCAATCTGAATCCAAGTTCGCCAATGTTGTCGCTGCCTCCATTGGGATAGGCAGTATAGGCTGCAAAATCGAGTTTCCTGGTCCGCCCAGGGTCTGAGCCCGTAGCAACAGCCGTATAATTGGTGGTTATGTATTGTTTTTTTGCAATATGTTCCCGCAGTTTGTCAGCCTGAAAATCAAGGAATTCAGCCTGTGCATCCGCACAATAACGCTTAAAATCGAGCAATGCATGCGGATTATTGCCCCACCAGCCTACCAGGTTTGTATTGTGGATCATAACCTGGTCAAAATTGTTATACCACTGGCTCCAGAAGGCAGTGCCCCAGGCATCATTTAAAGCATCAATGGTTTGGTACCTGCTCTTTAGCCATTGCCGGAAAGCTTCCTGAGAAGATGCACTGTAATCGGGTTTCGCATCGGGTTCATTATCCAGCTGCCATCCGGTTACATTTTTATTCTGACCGTAGCGCCTGCCCATCTCGGTTACAATTTTTTCCACAAACAAACGGTATTTTGGATTAACGATTGATGCCAGCCCCCTTGTTCCATGTTCGGCCCGGATATAATGCCCGTCCATGATAAAGGTTTCGGGATAATTGGTCCGCATCCATGCCGGTGTAGTTGCAGATGGCGTGCACATGACCACCTTAAGCTTATATTTTGCGCATAAACCCACCACCTTATCAAGCCAGGTAAAGTCAAACTTTCCTTCTTCTGGTTCCATTTTAAACCAGGCAAATTCTGCAAGGTGCACAAACTCGTAGCCCATATCCGAAATCTTTTTGATATCGCGCTCCCACTGGCTTTCTTTCCAGTGTTCGGGATAATAGTATATCCCGGTGGTGATCAGGTCTTTTTCTGGAAAATATGGATTGGCATTTTGGGATTTCGCGGTAGTTCCGTAGATCACAATTAATATAAATGCCATTAAATATTTCTTCATAATTTTATGTTTGTTATTTTTTTACTTTAAAGAATCAAACGATGAGTATGTTGTTTAATGCATCAGCTCACCTTTATTTGAAAATATGCTGAACAAAAAGGTATAAGTTATTGGCCCACTCCGTATCATCATGAGCATTTGCATCCACATGCCATACATGTGGTACCCCTTGCGATTTGAGGTATTGGTGCACGCGCTGGCTAACGCTAAACAACCCATCTTTACTGCCACACGCCAGCCATAATATTTTAAGTTTGTGTTTTGCAGCCGACAAATCGGGTAAAAGTTTAACATCAGAAAGACCTCCGAACTGGTTGGTGTTAGGTGCGGAAGAGAATCCACCCACATAAGCAAAAGCGCTGATATGTGCGAGGCCTATGTTCAAGGATTGACCACCACCCATAGACAAGCCCGCCAGCGCACGATGTTTGCGGTCGGTATAAACTGAATAATGAGATTCAATAAATGGAATGATTTCATGAAGCAAATCATTCTGGAAAGACATCCCGTAACCCTTAAAGCCTCCTTTACGCTCCTCTTGCTCATCTGGCTTTGGATTATTTACAGTTACGTTGGTATTGCAGTTTGGAAAAACGATTATCATTGGCTTAATTTTACCCTCGCTTATCAGGTTATCGATAATATTATTGGCACGAACCCAATATGGCCATTGACCGTTACCTGAATTAAGTCCATGCAAGAGATAAATTACCGGATAGCGTTTAGCAGGCGAATAACCTGGGGGCGTGTAAACCAGCATTTCGCGGGATTGCCCCAATGTTTTGGAACTGTATTGAACGGAGCTGATGGTGCCATGAGATATATTGTCGCGTTTATCTCTGAAACCCATTGGTGGATCGTTAAACGCAGGTTTATCGTCCGGACCTGGTTTGGCAGCCTGATCAATAATACCTTTTTCCGTTCCTTGTTCTTTGATGTATCCCCTCATCTCCATCCATTTACGGCAAGCTTCGGGCCACAATGATTCAGTTTTTTTAGAATGTGCAAGGCCATAACCATGTCCGCCTGACTGATAAATATGAAGTTCGCAGGCAACATTTTTTTTCTCCATAGCAAGCGCATATGCAACACTGTTTTGTACCGGAACCGCTTTATCATCCATAGAATGTACCAGAAATGCAGGTGGTGTTTGATCGTTAACCTGTAGTTCATTTGAAAAATAGTTTACTTTTTCTGCAGCCGGATTTTCGCCCAACAAATTCACTTTTGAACCTTTATGAGTAATATTTTCCTGCATGGATATAACCGGATAAATCAGTATCGAAAAGTCTGGCCGCAGGCTTGTTGTATCAGCAATTGCCGAGGCCTTTTCTTTGAAATGAGTTGATACTGTAGCTGCAAGATGTCCTCCTGCCGAAAATCCCATAATCCCGATTTTTCCGGGATTGATCCCCCACGCTTTAGCATTGCTTCTCACTAAGCGAATAGCTTGCTGCCCATCTTGTAATGGACCAATGGTCTTATCAATCATGATTGCATCATTTGGCAAGCGGTATTTTAATACGAAAGCCGTAATTCCGAGGCTATTTAACCACTTGGCAACTTCCTTTCCTTCGTGGGCAATGGCCAGCCCGGAATAACCACCTCCCGGACATATAATTACTGCCGTACCATTTGCTGTTTCCGATGGGGCCGGATACATCTCAAGTAAGGGCTTTGTGATAAAAGTCATCCAGCTATTTGCTGAATCTACTTGCTGTTTATAATTGGCATTGGCTATTGCACCTGGCGCTTCTCCATTCCAAAGATTGATCTGTTTACTTTGGCCAAAAACGTTGAGGGTGGCCATCAAACAGCTCAAAACCAATAGGTTTTTTCTAACATTTATAGGTTTCATTTGCTTTTATAATATTGTTCCATAATATACCAGGCCATTTTTTTTTCACCCTTTTCCGATAACAGGCCTTTTCTGTTATATCCTTTCTGATAAACGGGGTGCATTCTGCCTAATGAGCGATAATCAAACAAAAGCCATGGGGATACGCCGCATAGATTGGGAATGGCACTAAACATTTTGAGCTGGTCGGCATAGATTTGCTTTTGATATTCTTCTCTCCAGGAAGCAGCCTCATCGGCTGCTCCATTCCTGTTGCCAAACAGTGCCTCGCCACCGAATTCGGAAATAAAAACCGGCTTATCCGGAAAGGCCACGTTCCAGGTTGTATTTTCGGGCTTACCTTGCCAGGGAATATACCAGCCAATATATTCGTTAACCGCTATGATATCGGCATACTTGTAAAGGCTATCCCATACTTTAAAAGAATTATTGCTGTAAGCCTGACTGTTGGTAACATGTGTTATTAATCTGGTAGAATCAAGTGATCTACATACCTTAGTTAATCTGGCGAGTGCATTGGTACGGTTTGGTGTACCATCATAAGTTTCATTAGAAAGACTCCAGATCACTACACTACACCGGTTCCTGTCTCTGCTAAGCATTTCTTTGAGCATCAAATTCATTTTTGATAAAACCGCAGTATCTGAAAATTCGATATGCTGGTACACCGGCAGCTCGCTCCATACCATTAAGCCCATTTTTTCAGCCTCACTGATCATGTATTCATTATGCGGATAATGCGCCAGGCGAACCAGGTTGCAACCAAGTGCTTTCGCCTGGCTTAAGAGGAGGATGGCATCTTCTTTCGAAAATGCCCTGGCTCCTTTATAGGGATTTTCTTCGTGAATGTTAATTCCTTTGAGAAAAACAACCTTACCGTTTAAGAAAACCTTATTTCCGATAACGTCTATATTCCTAAAACCAATTTCATCGTTGATGCGATCAGTTTCGCCCTCAACAAACACCTTGTAACGTTTGGGGTTATCGGTCGACCACAATTTGAAAGCGCCGGAAAACCGAAGTTTAGCCATTCCCATACTATCCGACTTTGTTGAATACACCAGACCTAATTCAGGAATTTTAACTTTCAGATCTTGTTTCTTGTGAATACCGTTTAATTTAATCCATCCAAGAACTTCTTTTTGGCTTCCTTTTCTGAGCTGAATACTATAATCTTCAATATAAGTATTACCGGTTTCAATAAGATTTACATCGCGGGTAATGCCGCCGTAGTTTAACCAATCGTAACCTAATCCTGGAAGTCCGTTTTTCAGTCTTTTGTTATCAACCTTAACGATCAGTGAGTTTTTCCCAGGTTTAATTTTTTCGGTTATTTCAAATTGAAATGGAGTAAAACCACCTTCGTGGCTTCCAATCTTTTCCCCATTCAGGTAAATATCTGCCAGATAATTCACTGCACCAAAATGAACAAACAGTCTTTTATTTTTATCCAGCGAATAATTAAATTCTTTTTTATACCAGACAACCCCTTCAAAATAAGTTAATTCACACATTTGAGAATTAAAGTCGCCAGGTACTTTCAATCGCGGACCACCTTCAAAAGAATATTCTACAAAGTCGGTTTTTAACCCGGGCTTTTTTTCTAACCATATCTGCCTCCATTCGCCAATACCGGTAGGATCCAAAATAGCGTTCCATTCACCGTTCAAGCTGATCGGGTTCCTTGATTGAGCATTAATCATTGCGGTCTGTGCATGCGCAGTACCGGCTAAAAGCAGCGTGGATAATACAATCCATATCCACGCTTTAAATAATATTATCTTTATTCCGTTATTCATCTTACTTTTAAAGTAATTGTACAGGCAAAATATCATTACCACACATTGATCTAAATTGCCGGATTGTACATAAACTCACCGAAATCGCCATAGGCTTTAGTATTTTTATTTTTGGCATATCATGCAATAAAAAACACCAGAGAGGCCTGCATTGGTTTCATCATTCAGATATCGTAGGTTTATCTTGTTTAAAAATTTAATTTTTTCACCATCTACGGAATAACAAAATAAGTAAGGGTACTTATCTCCTTCCGCTTAGTTTGCCGGCTATTCATTCAGCTTTGTTTGAACAGCCGGACTATTTATTCCAACTATTCTTCCGGATTAATTATGATTGCAAAGCCACCACCATTCGCCATATGAATGGTAAGCTTATCTGCACTTGTAACTTTAACTATTTCGCGTTTGTAGTCTGTAGCATCCTTATTGGCGTTAACTCCATCCTTAAAAAGTTCTGCAGAATATTTTCCCTTGCCCAGAAAAGACAGGTCAATTGTTGTTGTCCTTGCAGACCAGTTTGACAGTCCGCCGATATACCATTTATTTTCTTTTTTTCTGGCGACAGTAACATATTCTCCTACTTTTCCATCAAGGGCAATTGTTTCATCAAAGGTGGTAGGTATTTTTGAAATGAAACTGGTGCTCTCCTGTTCTTTCATATATGCTGTTGGGCTATCAGCCATCATCTGTAAAGGTGCTTCATATACCACGTACATACCCAACTGATGACATCTTGTTCCCTGGCTCATAGGCATTGAATTACTTGGCCTGAAATCTGCTTTTGTCGCATTACGCATCGCTCCAGGGGTGTAATCCATGGGGCCAGCCAACATCCTGATGAACGGTATTGTAGTTTCATAATGGGGCATATCATCATTTGGTGTCCATTTTGCATTTTCCAATCCTTTTACTCCTTCAAAATTGACAACATTGGGATAGGTACGCTGTATTCCGGTAGGTTTATAAACGCCATGATAATCAATAAGGAGTTTATAATTTGCAGCTTTTCTAGCGATGTTGTAAACCGAACTTACCATTTTCTGATCGTCCCGATCTATAAAATCTATTTTAAAACCTTTAATTCCCATCCTTGAATATTGGGTAAAGGTGCCATCTAAATCCCGATTTATGGCATACCAGGACGCCCAAAGCATGATGCCTACATTTCTCTGCTTTCCATAACTGATCAGTTCTTTGACATTCATGTTTGGCGAAATTTTCAGCAAGTCGGTTTCT
This sequence comes from Pedobacter sp. R-06, assembly GCF_049913135.1. Lineage (NCBI taxonomy): Bacteria > Pseudomonadati > Bacteroidota > Sphingobacteriia > Sphingobacteriales > Sphingobacteriaceae > Pedobacter > Pedobacter sp. R-06. The sequence goes on from NZ_CP183977.1 coordinate 3,600,692, forward strand.
TCGCTCCAGCCCTCATCCAACACCACATAATCGATGTGGTTTCTGGAAGCAAAATCAATATAATATTTATAGGTTTCGGTATTAATTCCTGCCTTAAAATCCACACCTGATATGTTCCAGTCATTCCACCAGTCCCAGGCTACCTTACCTGGCTTTATCCAGTTTATATCTGCAATTTGGGAAGGTGTAGAGAGTTTTTGCACCATATCATTATTTAAAAGGTCCTTATCATGCTCACTTATTATCACAGCTCTCCAGGGGAAATTACGAGTCCCACTGGTTTTAGCTATATAAGCTTCCCTATCTGAAACCATGTAATTCATTTTATTAAATCCACCTAAGCGCTCTGCTTTCGGATAATGTGCAAATGTTCCACTTAAACCATGCTGCTCCTGTTTGCCTTTGGTGAGGAACATACCGGGATAATCTACCAATTCGGCCTCTACGATAGCGGCTTTTTTCCCATTTCCCAAATCGACAAGAAGCGGAGAAATAGCCAGCGAATCCTTTACAAATTTCGAAAGCCGGATTTCATCGTATGTAGATTCGAAAGCAGATATATATAAATTATTTTCCCTTAAATCGCGTACATAGGGAATAAAGGCCTTATGGTCTTTATCGAAGTTAAAATTAGCTTCTTCAGACTCAATAGTAATCTCTCCTTTTTTCTTAGTGAAAAAACGATAGGCTACACCATCGTTATAGGCCCTTAAAATCAGGCCAAAATCACCTTTAAAGTTTACCGTTAGCTGGTTGTACTCATCAACAACCGATTTCTTTTTATAAACAGGTGTATTAATAACGGTATTGACACTTGATTTTTTAGTATTAATAATTTTTGCATTATTTCCTAAAACCACCCCGTTACCAAGTCTTAACGAAATGGTTGAAGGCACAATAACTGCTGTATTTTCATGTTTTACAGACCATGATATTTTTGCTCCGGTTTCCAAAGCCAAATCAATTTTCCCGTTGGGAGATTTAAGATGCAGGATTTGAGCATTCCCAACACCTGGCCATAGCGCCATAAAAATGATTATACGTAAAAAAAATTTATTCATTTGTTATATTGATTATTATAATTGTGATCAAAAGTCTGTTTAAATGGATAATTTATTAAAAGGTTGCAGGGCATCTGCACTCCTCCAAAGGCATTACAGTTTTTCCAAAATATTGGTAAAACTATCTGCTGAGTATCATTCATAATGGTGCTGTTTTTGTGTCATTTTAATTTAAAGCATCTAATCATTACTCCTGCTCAACGGTTTTAACGGTTAAAATTTGAGCGGGTAAATCAGGCGATGTAACCGTTAATTTGATATCACCAGCTTCATGTCTGCTCTTTATCACAACTAAAGCCTTACCTTTCCATGCCTTACGCGTATTGTCTACATACTGTTCAAAATCTTTCAGATCAGCATTATCCACTCCTGCAATTACACCTGGGCCTTCGATCTTGAAATGCAGGCGGTTGGTAGCATTGGGCTGAACTGTTCCCTCTTTATCGGTTAGCTCAACCGTGATATACGATAAATCCTGCCCGTTGGCCAAGATTTCTTTCCGGTCTGCCCTTAGTATTATTTTTGCCGCATCGCCAGCAGTTTTGAGGATGGCTGATCCCGTTTCCTTATTACCTTCTACCCCTACGGCTTTAATCAAACCCGCAGCATATGGGAGCTGAAAAGTAGCTTTGAACTGTTGTTCGCGCATAGTTGCCTGTTCGCCTATCAGTTTCTCATTAAGGTAAAGCCTCACTTTCGGATATTTGGAATACACTTCAACCTGAATGGTCCTCCCTTCAAAACCAGGCCATGTCCAGCTTTCCCAGGTTGGCCATACCGACCACCAGGTTTCCTTGATCTGTAACGGTTCAGGGGCAGGTTCACGAACGGCCATATAGAGTTTTTCGTTATCGTTGTACAGCATACTCCGGTAATGGGAAATGGGTTTGCGCCATCCGGTCAGGTCGATATCGCCGCAGTAAGCGCCATGCCATGGAAAAAAACTGTTCTCCCAATGCTCACCGGGCACCTCACCCGAATAATAATAACGGCCAATTCCTGACTCACCTAAATAATCCATCGCTGTCCAGACAAAATCACCGATTACGTAGTTGTTTTCCTGTACCAGTTTCCAATTGGCAAAAGCATCTTTCGGATAGGATTCGGTCTGAACGATAATACGAGAAGGCACTCTTTTATGATCTTCCGGGGCAGTTTGCAGGTTGTAATTGTAACCGGCAACATCGTGTACATTTATCAAAGGATCCAGGTTTTCCCATTTGCCTAAATTCACAACTGCAGAAGTTACCGGCCTTGTAGTGTCTAATTTTTTCACTTCCTGCAAAAGCATTTTAGCTGTTTCAACTGCCTCGGGTTTTCCCCGTTCTACAATTTCGTTACCTATGCTCCACATCACGATAGACGGATGATTACGATCCCTCAAAATCATTGTCTCTAAATCTTTTTTCCACCACTGGTTGAAATATTTTGCATAATCATTGGTGTTTTTTCCAATTTTCCAACAATCAAATGATTCATCCATTACCAGCAGGCCTAATCTATCGCAGGCATCAAGAAATGCTTCAGAAGGTGGATTGTGGGAAGTCCTCACGGCATTGAAACCACCAGATTTAAGCAATTCAACTTTACGTTCCTCGGCGCGGTCAAAAGCTGCAGCGCCCAGGCAGCCATTATCGTGATGTACACAGCCGCCGTTTATCTTCACGGTTTTGCCGTTAAGCTGAAATCCATGTTCAGTGGTAAATTTCAGGGAACGGATGCCAAAATTGGTTTTTGTATCGTCCAGCACTTTTTTGTCTTTTACAACCTGGATCTGAGCCTGGTACAAATGTGGTGTTTCGGGTGTCCAGAGCATAGGATCTGACACTTGTATGGTCTGGGTGATTTCCTTCTCGCTATTGGCAGGAAGCTCAACCTTCATCTGGCCATCTCCCGCATTTTTAGCATTCCTGTTCCGAAGAAAAGTTTTTACAACAACGCTCAGCGCAGATGCTGTTTCATTTTTAACCTTGGTTTTCACCAGTACAGTTGCTTTTTTTGAAGATACTTGAGGAGTTGAAATATTCAGGCCCCAGTGCGCAACATGTACAGTACTAGTAACATTTAACCACACATGACGGTAAATACCAGAGCCACTGTACCAACGGCTGTTCATCTGTTGTGAATTGTCGACACGCACTGCAATAACATTTTCTTTTCCAAAATCCAGATACGGCGAAAGGTCATAGCCGAACGATGAATAGCCATAAGGATATACGCCAAGCGATTTTCCGTTGATAAAAACTTCGGAGTTCATATATACGCCCTCAAAATAAACAGAAACGTTTTTTCCCTTCCAGTCTTGAGGAACAGCGAATGTTTTCCTGTACCAGCCAGTTCCCGCCGGAAAATAGCCGCCACCACCACCAGTTGGATTGTTAGGGTTTATTTTTCCTTCGATACTCCAGTCATGCGGCAGATCAAGGCTACGCCAGCCTGAATCATTAAAATCCCTTGATCTGGCCAAGGCTTCATCGCCCTGCAAAAATTTCCAGTTATAATCAAACAACTGTTTGCGCTCGCCGCTATCCCTACTTTGGGCGTTTCCCGACATGCAGTTTACCAAAAGCAAAAACAGGACGGTTAAAATCCCAGGATATAAGCTAATATTATTCTGGGCATTATTTTGAGTGAATTTATTCCTGTACAGGCCCCGTGATCTCCTGCCAACTGCTAGTGTTCCAAATATTTGGTCCATAAAAATACCAGTGTTTTATCAATAATTATCAAATTCAGAATTGTCGCTCCGGTAGGCTTCTACACAGGCTATTTTATTGGAGTGTATTTAAAGTTTCTAAAAGTTACCTTCCCTTCTCCAATGGAACAGAGGCCTATCCGCAAGCTTAAAAACCCGCTAAGTACATTATGGTGCATGCCCGAAACCTCAAAGGAATTTTCAATTTTGTTCCATTTAGCACCATCTTTACTGTAATACAGATCTACCGTGTTTTCTACATTTTTGAGACGCAGGAACACATGGTTGTTAACTACATTTTTTTCAGCCGGAGCCCGCCATCCACGCAGATCGGCAACTATATCTTCATTGTTGGCCAGTATACCTGACGATGCAGCGCTATTGTAAAAAAGAGCCAGCCCGGCAGTTGCTTTTCCTTCAATTAAGACCTCAACATCAACGGTGTAGGAATGATCTTCGGGTATGCATAATAAGGGAGAACTATTGCCTATTGTATTTCCCTTTGCTTTTATTGACAAGCTGTTATTGGCCAATTTAAACCTGTTGGTATCCAGCTCTTCAAAGAATTGCCATTGGGATTTTAACTTATTACCCGCAAAATTGTCGTTCAGGTTAAAATTGGTCTTAGAAAGGGCCAAATCTGGCTTTTTGATCGGTTTACCGTCGTTTATACCTGTGGGTACTTTGTACCAACCGTCTTTTGTCCATTCTATAGGCAACAGCATTGTTTGGCGGCCTTTGTTGTAAAAGTCTTTTTCGTAAGCGTGGAACACCATCCACCAATTTCCTTTTACATCATCAATAATGGTAGCATGCCCTTTCGATCTCCATTTTTCAGATTGTTCTGTTGTTGTTACAATCGGATTATAGGGAGAATTTTCCCATGGTCCGGACAGTGATTTTGAACGCGCAGATACGACCATGTGCCCGGTTATGGGACCTGCTGTTCCGCCTTCGGCCACAGTGATATAATAATATTCTCCTCTTTTTATCAACTTAGGGCCTTCCAGGCAAAAACACTCAATAGACCAGTTTCTAGGGATGGGCCAACCTTGGTATGAATTCTTTTGATTTCCTGCGGTGGAAAGACCATCATCAGATAAAGGCACAAATCCGCCGTCGCTGAAAAACAGATATCTTTTGCCATGCTCATCTGTAATATGTCCGGGGTCGATGTTGCCAATCTTCAAATCAACCGGGTCACTCCATTGACCACCAATCGAATCTGCCGTGACCACATAATTGGTACCGTTTGCGGGGAAATAGATATAAAACTTATTTTTATACTTCACCAGATCGGGTGCATACACCGAACCTACTTTTTTGTGCAGGGCGTGGGTTACTGGTTTCCAGTTGATCAGATCTTTTGAATGCCAGATCAATAAACCCGGATAATATTCGAAGGATGAATGGACCATGTAATAATTATCCCCATCACGTAATATACTCGGATCAGGATAATCGCCGTGGAAAATAGGATTGGTATAGGATCCCGGGGCTTTCGGGTTCTGAGCTAGCTGGTATTGCGCTGTTGCACAAATACTAAACTGGATTAATAAGATTGTGATTATAAGTTTATTCATATTATTCGAAGGTTTTATAAAGCCTTGTCAGGGTGCGTTGAGCAATTCGCAGACAATTCATTTTCATAGATACTTTATTGAATATCTATTTTTGGGTAATTCCTTTCCAGTTATCAGTTCTAAAAGGTACGGCGGGCAGGCCATCCGAATTCATAAGATTACACTGCGGATTATCGGCCCAGGCATAACGTACAGCAACAGGCTCAGGCACTTTATCACTGTAAACGACAATCTCATTCCCTTCAATTTTAGCATCAGCCCAGTGAAAGTGTTTATCTTTGCCCGCAATGGAGAAACCAGTTAACACTTTTGCATCTTTCGAGAATAACCCACCTGCAGTGTTTGTAAAACTGACACGCATGCGACTCCCCTCTTTCGAAAAATTTTTCAGTGATGGCCCAGACGCTGTATTATTCTGTTTATACACGAGTTTATTGGCCACAAGAGCAAGCCTGCGGCCAACCTCCTGTTTATTACCAGGATGAATGTTATCTGACTCTCCGATATCGATGGCACAGGCCATTCCGGTGTTGGGTTGTGATAAGGTTAGCGACTGGGCTTCTCTAAGCTCAGCCCATTCACTTTCGGAAGGAACCGGCTGTGTTTTTTTAAAATTTGCCAGCTGAACATAGAGGAATGGCAAATTCCCCTGTTTCCAGCGTGTGCGCCAATCGTTGATCATCATCGGAAATAATTTACGGTAATTGTAAGCCGCAGTATCATTCGCTTCACCCTGATACCAGAGAAATCCTTTAATTCCGTATGGGATCAGTGGATTAATCATTGAATTGAAAAGTAAAGAAGGATAATATTGGTAATTACGATTTTTGGCTATAGCTGGCTCTAAATCTTTTTGATATTTCCAGGTACCGGCCAATGATATTCTTGCGGTGCCATTTGTAATATAAATTTCATCTGCAGGAGGATTTAATCCACCGCCCCCCCAAAGCATTGCCAACCTAAGGGTAACCACATTCTCACCATTTTTCAGTATTTTGGCAGGAATAGTATAGTGCTGTCCAGGATCAGTATTCCATACCGTTTTACAAATTTCTGTACCATTGAAATACAGAGAATAATTTACATCAGGCCTCCCGATATGGAGTGTTATGTCTGATTTTGAAAAAGTTTCTGGTAAAATGATTTTTTTACGCATCCAAATCATTCCCTCATATTGTCCGATCCCAAAATCCTTTATTAGCTTAGGCATTTCGATTACCGGCCATCCAGAATCATTATAACCTGGCTGCGATATGATTTTATCCGAGTTATGCTGTGGATGGTAAACAATATCCCAACAACGTACCTGGTCAAGGCTATCCTGTACAAAATCCTGCTCACTCAAGGTATCATTTGCCATGGTTTTTGTTTTGGTAATTGGAGAGGAAAGCAATTTTTCCCGACTTGTCCAGGATTCTACTGGTGTACCACCCCAGGTACTTTGTATAATACCAATGGGAACACCTTGGTCCCGGTGTATTTTTTTTGCAAAATAATAAGCTACTGCTGAGAATTGAGGTATATTTTCGGCACTACAAACTTTCCATTTTCCACCTGCAATATCTTTTTGAGGCGTTAATTTCTTAACATGTGTTACTTGAAATAAACGTATTTCAGGAAAATCTGCCTTGGCTATTTCGTCATCTGCATTTAGAGCCTGCTTTACCGACCATTCCATATTGGATTGCCCTGAAGCCAGCCATACGTCGCCAATGAGGATTCCCTTCAATTCGATTTCGGTGCCTTTTGTTCCCTGTTCAGAAATGCTGAGTTGATATGGGCCGCCAGCTTTAAATACGGGGAAATACACCATCCACTTCCCATCCCCGTCAGCAGTTGTACCAATGCGGAACTTTCCAAGCTCGGCGACGATGCGCTTACCAGGTGCAGCACTCCCCCAAACCGGAATTTTGATATCCCGTTGTAAAACCATATTATCTCCAAATACCTTTGCTAAAGTTATTTGGGCAAAGCCATGCACCTGAATAAAATTAAATATTATAAAAAAGGCAAAACTTATTTGCACTTTCAATCTGTTTACTTTTCCCAATCTAAAAATCATAACCTGATAAAACTTATGAGCCTAAACCCTAACTAATTGAAAGAAAAAGACATCGTTTTCATGTAAATCAATTTCTTTTAAAAAAGGAAGTCCTTCTTTTATTGTAATAATCTCTTTTGATATGGGAGAGCCGTCGTTTTGTCGCTTAATCTGCTCTACCTGCTGTTTTGAAAGCTGCAGTGGCTTTTCAATGGAAAGATAGGTTGAGTAAGCATCGTTATTCCGGTAACCTACCTTATAAACTTCAAGTGCATAATTACCGGCGGGTACGTTCGCAATATTGATTTTCAGTCTTCCTTTTGATTTTGAGGGGAGATCGCGGTTATAATATTGTTGATTATTGGTTGAATCGGGAAGCGTGTATGTATAATCCCAAACAAGCGCCTGCATGTTTCCTGATGAATCTTTGCAGATCCAGGAAGCTGCATCTTTATTTACCAGTTCTATATTCCCCAAACGGTTTAAAAACTGGTAGGAATAAAATACCGGCTTGTTAATTCCCTGGGTATTTAGCATTCCAAAACCACCATGAAATGGGGTGTAACGTGGACCTGGTTCTTCAAAAATATCAGTAAAAACCCAATACGACATGGAATTGGCCGCATTCCCTACCTGTTTCAGTTTCTGCAGCACGTATGCCGCGCTGTGATAGCTATCATGAATGGCATCAGCTGGTGTATATGATGAACTCCACTCCGTGTAATGCAACTCCAAATTTGGCATTACCGATTCTTTTATCTCCTTTCTGGATTGAAGTACCTCGCTGCTAACGCTCATCGGATTTTTATCGAGCACAGTCCCCCCCTGTCCGTATTCATCCAGAAATCCCTGCCCTACACCATAAGCATGAGTACTTATAAAATCAATGGGTACATTGTTTTTGTGGCAATATTCGATCATTTCGGGTTCCCAGGCTGCACCTGCAGTTCCAGGACCGCCAACCCGGTATGCTTTATTTACACTTTTAACAGCCTGAGCAGAATATTTGTATAATTTAAAATAATCCTCCTGTGTTCCTGTCCAGAACCCATCCTTGAGGTTGGGCTCATTCCATACTTCAAAATACCAGGTCTTCACTTCATCTGCGCTGTAACGTTCTGTAAAATGTTCTGTAAGATTTTTGACCAAACCAGCCCATTTTTCATAATCTTTTGGCGGAGTTACATTTCCTTTCCACCAGAAAATGGTTTTATTTCCACTTGCAAGCCGTTCGGGCATAAATCCAAGTTCAACAAAAGGTTTTATACCGATGCTATGTAAAAAATCGAATAAGGCATCCACATACATATAGTTGTATTGTGGATTGCCCTTATTGTCTTCGGTGTATACCGCCATATCATCGGTTAACAAGCCATGCATGCGGATGTATTTAAAACCGCACTCTTTCTTAACATATGCAAGTTGTTGCTGCCAATCTGCCCGCAGCCCTTCGTTCGCGCGGCCTGCACCAACGCATTCGTTAAACATGGTATTTAATTTACCTGCAGCTTTGGTAAAATCGACATTTATTGTTCGTTTCTGGGTGGCTGACCTGTTTTCCTTCAAATTTTGAGCAATTAACCTACCCGAAAATGTAAAAAGCAAAACGGCCAATAACCAAATATTTTTTTGCATTTGTGTGTGTTGTTATTTTCCTTCCTGAAGATGGAGGTTCTCTGCCTTGATTTCCATCAATAGTAGCGTTTCCTTATCTACAGAAAATTTATATTTCAATAAACTGTAAGCAATTAAGCACCAAACTTTATTTTTGAGCTTAATTTTACGGCATTATCATTATTTACCAGCTGTAACAATGGCATTGATGGTTCCCTGATCAAGCACCGTGTTGTTTCTACGATCTAAAGCACCACCGGTATCCCAAAAGAAAGGCTTAAGGCCAAAGTGAATAGCCTGTTTGGTTACATAGTTATTCCAATAATCTACAGAAGCATTGTGTGCGGCCAGATCTAAAGGAACATTTTTACTACCGCCCCTTTTATAAGCGCCATATTCTCCTAATAATACCGGGATGCCCTTATCTATAAATTTGGCTTTCATCAAACCAAAGGACCTAATATGTTCGCCCTCCTCACCCCAGGTGGCATTACGGCCAGGCTCAATGGTTGAGTGGTAGGCTGTTCCCCAGTAATAGAACATTTTGCCCCAATTTGCATCATTGTCGAGTATTGTAAATTGTGAAGGCGTATAATTGTGCACTTCTACCATTAAGCGGTTAGGAACCTGGTCAGTAGGCAAGCTATTCATTAAAGTGTTGGTTTTATCCTCATTGGTACTAGGCCCCTGAACAACCAGCACACGGTAACTGTTTCTGCCACCGGTAGAGCGAACGGCGTTGATAAATGTCTGGTGATAACCATTGAGTATGGCCATCTGTTCTGCATTTTCTACCTCAGGTTCATTGGCGCTGGCAAACATCAGGTGCTCATCGAAATCTCTCATGGTTGTAGCAATCTGTTCCCATAATGCCTTTTGTTTGGCATTAACAGAATCTTTCTTTATCTGATTGATATTTTTTTCCAGCCAGCCACCGTCCCAGTGGATATTGAGCATAACGTACATATCATTATCTACGCAATATTTAACTACTTCTTTTACCCGGTTAAGCCATGCAGGGTCAATGGTAGCCTTTTGTCGGTCACTCAAATGTTTCCAATCCCAGGAACAAGGAATCCTTACAGCATTAAAACCTGTCTGTTTCACAAATTTCACATATGATTCGGTAATCTGCGGATTACCCCATCCACTTTCACCACCTGGCGATTCCATTGTATTTCCAATGTTCCACCCTAATTTCATTTTGGCTGCCAACTGCACAGCTGCGCTGTTCATCCCTGTTTGGTCGGGCGCTTTGGGCGATGTATTGTAGGAAGGGAATAGCGTGCTCGTTTGCGATATCGTAACCCTTCGGGCCTGTCCGTTATCTGAGTTAACTACCATTACCGCAGATCGGGAAGCACCTGTAAGGTTAGGCATTGCGGTTAACTTTAATTCGGTATTTCCTTCGCTTCCTGCAGTCTGGCTGATCTGCAACCAAAGATCGGCAGGATTTTTAGTATTCCATTTGCCATTGCTGGTAACCGTTATATTTGAGATGCCTCCATCGGGCTGAAAAGCAACTTCAGATAAAGAAATATTAAGTTGCGGCTGCACATCCTCCTTCTTTTTGCAAAATGCAGTAAAAAGAGTAAGTGACAGTAATACTAAGATACCTAATTGTCCTTTTATTTTTATACTTCTAAAATGACTCATTATTTATTTATGTTTTAAAATGATAGATGTTTTGTTGACAAAAGCGATAAAGCTAATGAAGCTGTATCATAAGTTGTGTTTATGTTGAATTTGTCACGTTGAGCCTGTCGAAACGCCTTTAAGATATTTAAAGGGGTCCTTCGACAAGCTCAGGATGACAATTTTAGATCTATGATACAGTTTCAGTTAATTTATTTAATTCTTACCACTCTGATGTTATCTACAGCTGCTTCAAAATTCTCGACCATTGTTGTGCCGTCATTCATGAAGGTAAAATTAATGGCTCCATTCCCTTGGGCACCAACAAGCGCTGTTAAGTTTGAGGCTGGTAATCCATTATTTAGAAAGTTTGATAGCGGAATGGCAACGGTTTGCCAACCATTGGTTTTGAAGGGGGTACTTGAGCCATTGACGTTCTTCCATGGTCTGTAAACAGCAGCATAATTAAATGCGAAATCTTTCACAATCTGGAGCGTACCATTAACCCACGGCTTATTTACTGCTATTTCAAATTTAAGTGCATAGTGGCTTAGCGAATCAGACAAATTTGCAGCTGGAATCCACTGTACAGAATTTGTATTCATCGAACGTCCGCCTTCCCACCAGCTTCCATTCCCCGCAGGTACATTTGATGCTTTCATCACACCATAATTACCAGTGTGTCCTGGGTAATTTACAGAACTGTTTGAAACATCAGAGCCCCAAGCCAAAGTATTTACATCATCATAATTATTTAACATCCCAGTGGCATAATCATGAACATTATAAAAAGTTTTGGCCTCTCCTGCTTTGGTAACAACCGTAACGATTCCGCCATTTGTAAGGCCGGCAGGTACTACCAGGCTGATGGATGTGCCATCGTTAGATCCGGTAAAAGCCGTTACATCTTGCCCTGCGTAGTTTACACGCTTGATAAAAAAGAAATTCAATCCATTTATCCGTACAGAATCTCCGGGGTTAGCACTCTCATTTGATATACCGGTTATGGTTGGGGCCGGGGCTACTATCGGAAATGAAAAAGTTGTTTCTCCGTGGGTGGTTACATAGCGTATCGTATTAAGCTGCGATGGTTCAACTGTAGGAAATGCAATTACTGCAGGCATTAACACAATTGCGCTTGTATCAGAAAACCAGGAATCGTTAAAAGAGCCTTTAACACCATTAAAATATATCTGAAGCGCACCTCTTAAATTTTTCCCGGTAATTACAATCCATTTTCCTGTACCTACCCTGGTGATCAGTGAGTCGCCCGGACTGGCTACGTAATTGCGTATTCCGGTAATTTCCGGCGAACCGGAAGAAGAGGATGATGTTTCTTTTTTACAACCCTGTTGTATAAAAAAGATTATGGCAATTAAAACAAGTAACAAATGGCTATTAGCCCTGTTCAATAAATTTTTCATATTAATCTCAATTAATAATTAGTGTTGTTAATTAATAGTATGCTACCGGTGGATCCAACAGTTTAGGATCGGCGGTTATCTCTGTTGCAGGGATAGGTAGCGTAAATGTGGCTATGGTTGGCGGCGTGATTACGATACCACTGGTATTTCTGGTTTTCTTTCCCGTAGCCGGATCATACGTAAATTGCACCCTTGTATTTTTTGAAATCTGGTTGCTTAGCAGTGTAATTGCTCCTTGCGGATTATAATATGAAAGGCGAACCAAGTCGAACCAGTATTGACCTTCAAATGCCAGTTCAATCCTCCTTTCATTCCTTAGCAGTTCTGTAGTGATAGTTGTTACCGGATCAACGCCAGCTCTTTTTCTGATCATGTTGAAAACCCTTAAGGCTTCGGCATCGGAAGTTGAACTGTTGTTGCCCAATAGCGCCTCCACATATACCAGGTAAACATCTGCCAAACGCAAAATAGCGTTGTGTTCTGTAGACGACCAGATATCCATAGTTGGTGCATTATTATCGATGGCTGTACCAACAATGTGTTTTTTAACACTGCAGGATGTGGCCGTATAACCTCCGCCTGCGGCATTCAGATCTGGGTAATGATCGCCCGTAAGCATGAAAGTAGCTTTCCGACGTATGGAATCCTGAGGCGTGTACAAACTATCCAAATCAAATGTAGGACCTATTGCTCCACCCCATCCACCGCCGGGAGGAACTACACTCGAGCTGGGGGCAAATTGGGTTTGGATGGCATTACCATTTCCATAACCTACACCTGGTGCCCACTGGAAAGCAAAAAGCGATTCTGAATTATCGTTAAATTGTGTCCTGAAAAGATTATAATAACTTGGCAATAGCGTTAAACCACTGGTATTGATCACATTTTTGGCATAAAATGCAGCACTGTCAAGGTCCGATTGATTTCTGCTTCCCCCTAAACCAGCTTTGGTTAGGTATACTTTTGCCAGCATGCCCTGTGCAGACCAGGTAGTTACGCGACCTGTCTGATCGCGTGTTGGTAAAGCAGCAGCTGCAAAGCGAAGATCATTAACAATAAAACGGTAAACGTCGGCAAGGCGATGACGGGGCAATAGCGGTTCTTTGATCAGTTTATCATTATCTTCTATTATTGGCACTGCCCCCCACAATTGCGCCAAATGAAAATATGCCGTGGCACGTAAAAATTTCAGCTCGCCAAGTGCACCATTTTTATTTTTCAGCGGTATGCTATCGGCTGCTCTGGTATTGATGGCCTTAATATTGGTATTGCAGTGTGCTACTATTTTATAAAAACAGCGCCAAGATGTTCCAATTTGTCCGTTATTGCTGGTTACTGCAAACGAAGTTAACTGGGCAAGGTCGGCATTATAGGGCTGCAGCATATTGCCGCTCAGAATATCGCCGATGCCCAGTAGCGGAAAATTATTCCAATCAGACCATGGCTGCGCATAAAGGGCAGCTGTGGCAAGCCTTAAGTCTGCAGCGCTCTTATAAAAATTATCTGTTGTTATTTGCGACAAGGGCGGTCTATCCAGAAAATCTTTTTTACAGCTGCTTATTAGTGTGGCAGCAGCGAATAAAGTGAGTATATATAGTTTAATATGTTTCATAATTTTTGGTCTTAGTTGTTTAAAATAGAGATGTTGGCACCAATAGTAAACACACGTGGCTGCGCATAATATCCATTATCTACACCTGCTGCTAAGGGATTCCATGAACCTATCTCAGGATCGTAACCTTTATATTTTGTAATTGTAAATACGTTGGTTACCTGGGCATACAAGCGCAAGTTTTTCAGGTGGATTTTGGATAAAAGACTCTCTTTAAAATTGTATCCCAGCGTAATGCTTTTGCACCTGATAAAGGAGCCATCTTCGATATATTTGCTCGAAAAACGTTGGTTGTCGTTACCACTGGCCTGGCTGATTCTGGTGATACTGGTTTCGGGATTGGTAATATATACGTTGTTGATATCAGCAGCAGAACCTGCAGGATTAATTAATCCGATGCGGGCATAATCTCCCACGTTTCTAAAGTATCCAAAGTTCTGATTCGGATTTTCTGCATCTACCCTCACCTGGTTATAAAGTTTATTGCCATAATTGCCGGACATGAAGATATTCAGGTCAAAGTTTTTATAATTAAAGCTGTTGTTTATCCCAAACTGGAATTTCGGAATTGGAGAACCTAAATAAACCTGGTCGCTTTCATCGATCACACCATCGTTATTTTGATCCTTAAATATAACATCACCTACCCATACGCCTCCCGAACCATTGGTAATTGGTATTGGAAGACCTCCTTTTTGCGGTAAGGCAGGATACTTTTTAAAATCTTCTGCATTTTTATAGGTACCCAGGGCTTCATAGCCATAATATTCCCCGATCGATCGGCCCACCGTTGATTTGGTAATTGCTGTGCTGCCTGCATAACCATATAATGCGGCAGCATCGGTATTTAAGGTGAGGATTTTATTGTTGTTACGCGAAAATGTCAGATTACTTCTCCAGTTGAAGTTTTTAGATTTAATATTATGGCTGGTTACAGAAAATTCAATCCCTTTATTGCTCACAGAACCGATGTTGATATAAGGTGACTGGATCGATCCCGGGGCATAACCTGTAGCATCAACCATACCTGAATATAGTGGTAAGGTGAGGCTTAACAATAGGTTATCCGTTCTTTTATAATACGCATCTATCGAAAAATCGACCCTTCTGTTCAGTATACTTACATCCAGACCGGTATTATATCCTTTTGTGGTTTCCCATTTTACGTCGGGATTGCCACTGGTAGCGATCAACTGCGAATTACCCGATAATGATGTTGCTACAGTAGTTAAAGTTGAACCGTAGGCATAATCACGAATATTTTGATTATTCTGCAAACCATATCCGATCCTAAGTTTCAGGTCATCGATCGCTTTTACGTCTTTAAGAAATTTTTCCTGTTTAAGTTTCCAGGCGAATGCACCAGAATAAGTGGTCACCCATCTGTTATTAGCTGCAAATTTGGATGATCCATCATTACGGACGTTAAGTGTAATATTATACTTATCATCGTATTTAAAATCAATACGGCCGAAATAGGACTCTCCAGCTGTTTGCCCTTTATCGCCAGAGTTGGTTGCCGTTGTGGCATCACCACCATTTATGGCCTGTACATTATTGCTGGGAAAATTTGTTCTCTTTGCCGATACGTTTTCATAATCCCACAGTTTAGACTCGTGCCCAACCATTGCATTCAGGTTATATTTGTTGGCAAAAGAATGTGCGTAGGTTAGGTAATTGGTAAGGGAATAAAATGTATTTTTTCCACTAGAATAAGTTGCCGAATTAGAGGTTTTGGAGTAAGCACCCATGGTATAAATAGGATCGAACTGATCTTCGGTAGCCGTCGTAAAATTCCCTGATATTTCATTGCGTAGTGTAAGTCCTTTGGCAAACTGAACCTCTGCATAAGCATTTCCGAATAATTCGTAGCGGTTTTTAAGGTCTTTTACAATTTTTGCCAAAGCAAATGGATTGGTTCCCGTAGCGCCATAAATATTGGGATCATTACCACCCCAGGTGCCGTCCGGGTTTACTACATTTACATCTGGCGTTTGATTTAATGCCTGTCTGATTACGCCTGCCTGAGATGTAGTAACGTTTTCTTTTACGTTGGCCAGCTGCAGGCTCACCCCCAATTTTAACCAATCGGTTGTTTTGTTATCCAGATTTAACCTGCTCGAAATCCTTCTGAAATCAGATCCGAGTGCAATTCCGTCCTGAGAAAAATAAGTTCCAGAAAGATAATATTTTGTTCTGGCATCACCTCCTGTTAGCGCAACGTTATGGTTTTGCATCAGCGCGGTTCTAAAAAGCGCTTTTTGCCAATCCGTCCCCACTCCAAGGTATGCCGGATTTGCAAACTGTGGTCTGAGATCATAGCCTATAATCGCAGCCTTTTCATTCATAAAGGTTGCATATTCTTTGAGGTTCATTACCTCATAGTATTTGGGCAGTGCCTGTGCACCGGCATAGCCATCATAACTGATTACCGGTGGACCAGAAATCCCCCGTTTGGTGGTGATGATAACCACACCGTTGGTTGCCTGTGCTCCATAAATAGCGGTAGCAGATGCATCCTTCAAAATATCAATTGAAGCGATTTCGGATGGATTGATGCTTGATAATGGATTTGTACCCTTATCGCCGGTTGAAGGTAGGATCTGAAGTCCATCAACTACATATAACGGCGGGTTGTTGCTAAAGCCAGACAATCCGCGGATCTGTACCGAAACACCGCCACCGGGCTGGCCCGAAATCTGCTGTACTACAACGCCGGGAACTTTTCCCTGTAGTGCCTGATCAACAGTGGTAGGTTGTGTTTTAAGGAGTTCTGTCCCTGAAATAGAAGATACAGAGCCTGTAAGATCACGTCTGGCCTTATCGCCGTAACCGATCACAACCACTTCGTCCAGTTTTGTAGATTCGATCCTTAAAATAACATTGATGACACTACCATCACCAATCATTATTTCCTGAGACTGAAAACCGATCATTTTGAAAACAAGTACATCTCCGGTATTTGCCCTTATAGAATACTGTCCTTGCTGATTTGTTGATACAGCTGTTTTTTTTGTTTTTACCTGTACCGTGGCACCGACCAATGGCGCAGGATTGTCGCTTCCCACGATCTTTCCTGTAATCTGCCTCTCCTGAGCATAGCTTTTTAAATGCATAAGCACTAAGAAAATTACCACCAGCAAAAAAGTCGGTAATTTCCGAATAGAAATTGTTTGGTTCATATTTGGTTTATTTTGGTTTGTTTCGCCCTTAATTAACGACACCTCCAGGAACAGCGAGACATATAAGAGTTTATTCTTCCCTGACCACTGATCCTAATTGCCTGCCATTAATTATTGGCTTTGAATATTCAAATATAGTTTCAAGTCAAATTGACGAATGCCTCAAATGATACAAAGAAGGATATTTTTGTTACATAACTATCGATAAACATTTTGATTAGAAAGCCAATCAAAACATCTTTAAGCACTGAAAAACAGATAAATAACTAAAAAAAAAGATAATTCTACCACATAAAACCATCTCGCTGTTATGTAACATTTTATCGTTATAGGCTTTATCTGGAAGGGATTCTGTTAACTTGAGGCACTTGAAATCTCTGCTTATTGCCTCCGGATAGGATAAACTTTTCATTAAAAATTCTTCCCCTGGATTTTTTCTCGTTGGACTAACATTGTGCAGATCACATGCAGTTTACGCTCAGCAAACTTTAGTAGAGGAACAAAAAATCAGGAAACCTGGAAAAACACCGGACAGTTGAGCAGGATGACACCACAGCCCTTAAAAGATATAGACAGAACAATATCTGGTGAATAATTGCAAGCAAACTTACTGTAAAACACCAAAATCAACAGGCAACATTTGTTACCTATTTAGTAACATATATGCCCTTTGTGCAGATTACCTATCGCTACTTTTAATTGTTAGCATGCAGCTCCTATAAACCGATGGACCATTCTTAATTTTATAATCAGCGTGCTGCTGGTTCGAATTAGTATTACCGCCCATTACAGGTTTATCAGCTTCAGCCTGCTAATAATAATTACATCTAACCAAATACAATTATGAGCATGAAAATCATCAATCTAACAAGGCTGTTAGAACCAACAAGACTGCGGGTCCGGCTACTGTCGAGAAGTGCATGGCCCGTCAGAGTACAAACAATCGTCAACGGAAAAAACACAACATCAACCGATGGTAACAAACCGCTTTTCTGTATTAGCTTAGCTAAAAAGGAATGCAAACCGCATTACCTGCACCGACGGTTCCTATCCGATCATTAAAAAAACTATCTGTAAAAAGCTAGTCGTAAACTATTATTAGCTGTTATCGAATTAAATATCAATGTAATACAGTTCACCAACAAAATCATCTACACTATGAGAATCTTAAAATATTTTATGGGCATCTTCATGTTCCTTTTGGTAACAAGATGCCAAAAGCCGGAAGTTGTCGTTCCAGAATCGGATACAATCAATAAAACAATTGCCAGGGCGTTAACTGCAACCAGTTATCCAAGTTATAACCTATCACCTCTTCCCCCCGATCAATCGGGGGTAAACAGTACGGCAATGCAGCTTTCGACAAAATTCAAACTGGGCTGGAATATAGGCAACACACTTGAGGCAATTGGCGGTGAAACAAACTGGGGCAATCCTATGGTTAGTCAGGCGCTTATCGATCAGGTGAAAAGAAGCGGTTTTACTGCCGTCCGGATCCCCTGCTCATGGAACCAATACATGGCCAACAGTGCTACGGCACAACTTCAGCAATCATGGCTGAACAGGGTAAAGCAGGTTGTGCAATACTGTGTTAACGATGGTCTGTATGTAATATTAAATATCCATTGGGACGGGGGCTGGCTGGAGAACAACTGTACCCCAGCCCAACAGGCAGCGGTTAACGCCATGCAAAAAGCTTTTTGGGAGCAGATTGCTACGCAGATGCGTGATTTTGACGAACATGTTATGTTTGCCAGTGCTAACGAACCTGCAGTATCAGATGCTACCGGAATGGGCGTTCTGCTTTCCTATCATCAAACCTTTGTGAATGCGGTCAGATCAACTGGTGGCCGAAATAGTTACAGGGTATTGGTTATCCAAGGGCCCACAACCAACATTGAAAGCACCAGCAATTTAATGAATACCCTACCCACCGATCCTGCAGCGAATCGCCTGATGGTTGAAGTACACTATTATACTCCTTTTAATTTTGCCGGTCTCACCGAGGACGTAAGTTGGGGCAATATGTTTTATTATTGGGGCAATGGATATCATTCCACTACTGACGCTTCACGGAATGCCACTTTTGGCGAGGAATCAAATGCCGGAGCAGATTTTTCGCTGATGAAGACCAAGTATATTGATAAGGGCATTCCGGTAATATTGGGCGAATATGGCGCAATCCGGCGATCGACAACGCTTTCTGGTGATGCGTTGACACTCCATATGGCCAGCAGGGCATACTATATAAACCATATCACCCATCAGGCACTCTTAAATGGCTTACTTCCATTTTATTTCGATGATGGGTCAAGTGGAAACAATGCATTCAGAATCATTGACAGGCAGACAAATGGAGTTGCTGATCAGCAAGGCCTTGCCGCAGTGGTACAGGGAGCGCAAAATAACACGACCTCAAACATCCAGGTAGGACAGGTTTACCAGATTGTAAACAGATACAGCTTTAAGGCATTGGAAATTGGAGGATGGGGTACTGCTAATCAAACACCTGCTCAGCAGTGGGCTTATGTAGCGGGGGCAAATCAGCAGTTCAAAGTGGAAGATGCAGGAGGTGGATATTACAGGTTAACACCAATGCATGCCACCGGAAAGTGTTTAGAAATTAATGGCTGGAGCACTGCCGATGGCGGCCAGGCAGCTTTATGGGATTACAGTGGTGGTGCAAATCAAAAATGGTCAATTCAGATTACCTCTAATGGATATTATAGGATCATTAATGTAAATAGCGGAAAGGCTTTGGATATTAATGGATCGTCACTCAACAATGGTGGCACAGCTATTCAATGGTCTTATAGTGGTGGACGTAATCAGCAGTGGGCATTTTTGAAAATATAAACATTACAAACCAATAATCTGATACCGTTGCTCAGCATTTATGTCAGGCGCTATCAGGTCTTTTGGGCGACCTGACTAAAAGCGAGCTCATGTTACAATGAAAAAATTTCAGTCCCGTGAACTGAAAAAATTTCAGAAAAAATGAAAATTTTTCAGTTTGACTGCTATAATCACTTTATTTTCACCACTGGCATAACAGTTGATTAACCAAAAATGGGACAATCAGCGTCCAGAGAAAATTAATTGATTTATAGTCCATTTATTATTAAAAATTGTAAAGGAGAAAACACTATGACATTGGTTAAATTCAATCCGGAAAAAAAGAACAGCTCATTATTGCCAGGCTTTAATGACATCTTTGAATCAGTACTCGGCGATACTTTTTTTACCGACCGCCGTTTAAGCAGCGTTCCAGCTGTAAATATCTCGGAGTCAGCCGATCACTATCATATTGAGCTTGCTGCACCCGGACTTAAAAAAGATGATTTCCGCGTTTCGGTAGAGCGGGACATGCTTACTATCTCAACTGAAACAAAAAACGAAAACCTCAGCGAAGGAAGAACCTATAACAGAAAAGAGTATAGTTATTCGGCCTTCACAAGATCTTTCACACTTCCTGAAAGTGCTGACGTTGAAAAGATCAGTGCAAGCTATAACGATGGAATTCTGAAACTTGAACTTCCTAAAAAAGAGGAAGCCAAGGTGGTCGCCAGGCAGATCGAAATCCAATAAAAAAAAGCCGCTGTTTGCGGCTTTTTTTTATTCACGACCTCGAATCAATAGACTTAAAAAAAGAGCTGATTGCAGCTGGAAGATCAATGCACTCCCTCTCTATGCCGGAAAGGAGTGCTAACACCCTAACCAGTTAATAAAATGTGCGGGAATGGAAGGTACATCTGCAGACTTTCGCACCGATAGTGCTATACAGGATTAATTAATGGTAAACTGAAATAAAAAACAGAGCCCTTTTTTAACTGGCTTTCTGCCCATATTTTTCCGCCATGTCTCTGGATAATCTCGGCAGATAGATAAAGTCCTATTCCAAAACCGGCAACAGTACTCATCCGATTGTTTTCTACCCGGTAAAACCGTTCGAATAGTTTTGGGATATCGTTTTCATCTATTCCCATCCCATGATCCGTTATGCGGAATACGGCTGTGCCGTCCTGAAGATAACTTTCAATAATTATTTCACTGTCAACAGGTGAATATTTCACCGCGTTGCTGATCAGATTATTCACCACATGGCCAAGTTTGTCCCTGTCTACATTAACAAAAAAACCTGGCTGGAATGCAAACTTTATATTATGGTTGTTTACCGTTGCAATATATTCCTCCACCACTTCCGTAAGCAGGACAGACATTTCCATGGGCTGAAAATCCATCAGCATTTTTCCCGACTCCAAACGCGAGAGGTTAAGAAAACCATTGATCATGCCTGTCATTTTATTGATCTGACGCTCAGCACCCTTGAGGGCCTTGTCTGGAAAGCCGTTCAAAGTACCTCCGGCTTTCAGCTGCATAACCTGAATATAACCTTTCATGGAAGTAAGCGGGGTTTTGAGCTCGTGACTAACCATTGCAATAAAATCGTTCTTCCGCTGTTCATCCCTTTTCTGATCTGTCACATCCATCAGAACAGCATAAAAGCTATCAAAATCGCCATAACTGCTTTTTTTAAACTTGCCTACTATCCTCATCCAACGGTTATCACCGGAAATAAGATGCTTGATTGGATAGGTATAATCCAGGGGCTTTCCAAGATTGATACAATCCTGAAGGACCTCTTGGAGCGCTGACAGATATTCACCGTCAACACTGCTCAACACCATCGTCCAATTGACTTCCCCCTCCAAAGGCAGGCCACAGAGTTTCCTGAACCGTTCTGATACTTCAACCCGTCCTGTTTTAATATCCAGGTTACAACTGCCCAGCTCGGCGGCATCGAAGGCCGACTGTAGGTTATCTTCACTCTCCCTAAGTGCATCGAGTGCATCTTTAAGCTGACCGTTGACTTCTTTCTGAAGATCATTGACTGCTGCGAGTTTTTCATTGATAGTCTCGAGTTCCTGTGTCCTTAGCCTAACTGTATTTTCAAGATTTTCATTGAGTTCATCTGCATTTTTTCTTGCTGCTTCAAGTTCCCTGTTCCTGGTTTCCAAAAGCAACTGGTTTTTCTTCAGCTCGCTCAGATCGGTAATAATGACGCTTAGTGAAGTACCTTCATCAAGGTTAAGCGCTTTTAGAGAGAGTTGAACCGGTAAGGAAGTCCCGGAGCTGTTGATGATATCTACTTCTGCCCTGGTGTCCACTTCCCACGCTCCATCGATCGTTTCTTTGACAAAGGCCTGATCTTCTGTTGAAAAAAATGCCAAAAAATTTAGACCGATAACTTTTTCTAAAGGCAGCCCCAAAAGCCGGGCGAGCTGTGAGTTGCAATACAGTACCCGATATGATTCATCGAGGGTAAGTGCGCTTTCGGTCATCTGTTCGATAAAGATCCTGTAGGTATGATCAGCACTCTTAAGCGTAAAAAGCTGATGACCATCCTGACCATTTACAATCAGGGCATCAACTTCTCCAGAGCGGATCGCATGGATAATATCGTTGGCTTCCTCGAGCTGGATACGAAGTTCTTCATAGGCCTGCTCTAGCCTGATATGTTCACTTGACTTCTGCATAACTTAAAAACTGATACCCAAACCTTTCAATACTTTCTCCCTATCAGAGCAGTCCCCGATCAACTTCTTGATAGGAACTGGCGATTTTTTGATCAACATCGGAATGGCCGTTACATCATCCTGCTGCACTAGCAAGGGTTGCTGATGTGCATCAATGATATCCAACTCGTACCTGCCGGCAATAAACTCCTCGCATATTGCGCGGATGTTGACAACTGCCCTTGCGGAAACCGGTGATGCACCTGCAATAAAAAGCCTAAGCGAAAAAAAATCAGCGCTTTGGGTACTATCTGGATGATCCGGGTTTCCTGTCTGCATAATTAATTTTTAATCTTTGCACGTATATCCAATCCAACCAGAACCTTTTCCTCGTTTGAGAGGTCGCCTATAATTTTGCGGACCGGTTCAGGTACTTTTTTTACCAGTGTCGGAATGGCAAATATCTGATCACCTTCAGCCAACTGTGGTTTTTCCAAAAGATCGATCACCTCAATGCTATATAATCCTTTCAGGTGCTCCTCGCAGAGCTTTTTCAGGTTTTCCAGTGCGACAACCGATTTATTGGTTTTACCGGCCACATATAGCCGGAGTTCATATGCTTTCCCCACTATTTATTTGTTTTTGTGTACATTTTTTTCTTCCCCACCATCATCTCCCCTGCGCAGATCGGCAATTTTACTTATTGTCTCGCCCATAATCTGTTTTTTTAAAGCCTCCTCAACATAAACTTTATTGAGCTCCTCTTCTGCCGATTCATATTCGGATCTTAGACTTTCGATCTTTGATTCTAAAATTTTACGTTTGCGTTCAAGTTCACGGTCCTTACGGCTGACAGCCTGGGCATGGATGACCTCGCCAGTCTGTTCCATAAGCATCCTTGCCTCCCGCGCCGAGCCAGTAAGCACGCCATCTTCGGTAAGGTATACATCCACCAGATCTAGTCCCTTATCTGTAATCACAAATTCACGTATCTGGTTGGAATGTTTCATTCCTCTGGATTTCATGATATACAATCCACGGTTCCGCTCACCGTTGCTCTCAATATCGCGGATCAAAAGCCAGGCATCAACAAGTGAGGAAACCCCTTCATCGGTTTGTTCGTTGACGATATTATTAAGGGTGAGGGCTGTAAACATTACCGTAATCTGTTCAGCCTGTAGAAAATCGATCAGGCGCACAAGCATGGTTTTCACATCACTAACCGATCCTATTGTGATCAGGTTGGTAATCGGGTCAAGTATAACAACAGACGGCCTGGACTTTTTGATTGCCTTATGGATAGCCACCAGATGCATTTCCAGCCCGTACAAGGTAGGGCGTGAGGCGTAAAACTCAAGCGTTCCTTCCTTAAGGTGTTTTTGAAGATCTATGCCTATAGAACGCATATTCCTGATGATCTGTTTTGGGGATTCTTCGAAAGCAAAGAAAAGGCATTTCTCTCCCCTAAGGCAGGCCGCATTGGCGAATGTTGCTGCTATACTGGTCTTGCCCGTGCCAGCTGTCCCAGAAACCAGGATACTGCTCCCTTTATAAAAGCCAGAATTTCCCAGCATTTTATCCAGCGAAGCAATGCCTGAGGGCAAGCTTTTTGTGGAAACCTCATGATTCAGCTGCAGAGAGGTAACAGGAAGCACTGAGATACCTTCATCATCGATCAGAAAGGGATATTCATTGGTTCCGTGAACCGATCCCCGGTATTTTACAACCCTTAATCTTCTGGTGGAGATCTGGTTGATAATCCTATGATCAAGTAAAATAACACAGTCTGACACATACTCTTCAAGCCCCTGACGGGTAAGGCCATTTCCTCCACGTTCACCTGTTATAACCGCTGTAACGCCTTTTGATTTTAAAAACTGAAAAAGTCTCCTGATCTCTGCCCGAAGCACTGCCGTATTATTTAATCCTGCGAAAAGGTTCTCGATGGTATCAAGTGCTACCCTTTTTGCGCCTATACTGTCAATTGCATAGCCAAGCCTGATAAAAAGCCCCTCCAGGTCATACTCTCCGGTCTCCTCAATTTCTGAACGGTCAATATGTACGTAATCCAACCTTATTTTTTTATCCTTTTCTAACTGTTCCAGGTCAAATCCGAGTGATGCTACGTTAGCTTTAAGTTCCTCAGCTTTTTCTTCAAAAGCCATAAATACCCCTGGTTCGCCATAATCCAAGGCTCCTTTAACAATGAACTCAATGGAAAAAAGTGTTTTTCCAGAGCCGGCCTCCCCGCAAACAAGTGTTGGCCTTCCCGAAGGCAGACCACCTAATGTAATCTCGTCAAGTCCGGAAATCCCAGTAAGTGTTTTTGGAATTGTACCAGTTGAGCGCGCTTCCAGTTGCTTTTTTGATTTAGCCATTTATCTCTTTTTAACGCTTAAATCTATTAGATAATAATAATAATCTCGATCAGTTCTTCTCAAACAAACAGGGAATATTAAAAAATGTTTGCAATAAGCGCATATATTGGTACCGGAAATCACTGTATATAAGTTGAGGAATGACATGGCATGTGTTGCAGGCCAACAAGAAAAACAGAAAAACACAATATACCCGTTCGTTCATTCAACATCACAGGTTACTTGGCATCGATAAGGCAGGACATATAAAATAAAAAGCGGGCATCACATATCGCTGCCCGCTTTTTAAGGTGCTAAGCATTTCCGCCCGCATTTCCGGCAAGGTCTCCGCCAATATCATCTTCATCATCCATTTCGCCGGTAAGTCCACGTTGAACCTCGTTATCATCGGCTTCTTTTTCTTCGTTGGGACTTATGCGTGCCTGTTCATTGCCATTTTCACCTTCGTTGTCTTCTTCTTTTGGATCGATGTAATTTTTCATAGTATCTGTTTTATAGTAAAACAGATACTTTATAACTATAGTTTCAAAAAATTAGCAAATTGGTACCAATGTGTTGGTCTGCCCAAAAGCTGGTCGGGATAGGAAGATTCGAACTTCCGACCTCCAGCACCCCATGCTGGCGCGATACCTGGCTACGCTATATCCCGTTTACTGAATTCCCTTTAGGGAGTACGAAAATTGCTACAAAGATATATCAACTTGCTCTTTTGATAGAATTTTTTTTTAAAAAAAAGGTTGAAGAATTATTAAGTTTTTAACAGCAAATGAACAGCGCTTTACTTTAAACTTTTTAAGCATGCGAATGTTATATAAAAATGGAAAACATCGAACAACTCATTATACCTGCCGCAAGAAAAGGCGATACGGAGGTTTTAAAAGAACTCATACACAGAGGAGTAAATATAAATTTTCAGGACGATAAAGGTTATACTGCTCTGATTATTGCCTGCTATAACAACCAGCTGGAAGCCGCAGCATACCTGATTGCTTCTGGAGCAGACTTGAATCTTGGAGATCAGGGAGGCAACACAGCTTTAATGGGTGCAGCATTTAAAGGTTATACCGATATTGCAAAATTACTGATCGAAAGCGGGGCAGACCTTAATCTTCAGCATGGAAACGGTGGAACCGCATTGATGTTTGCTGCAATGTTTGGCCGCAATGAGGTATTAAAACTACTTTTAGAACATGGTGCAAAAACCGGTCTTCAGGACATCAGGGGGCAGCATGCATTAGACCTTGCCATTTTACAGGGGAACGAAGCCGGAGCAGAACTGCTTGAATTATACAGCAAAAATGCTAATCTTGCAAAAGCGCCTTAACCAGCCCTTTCCACTGCGGATATGAAAAGCCCAGTTTGGCCGCCATACCCACCATAAAATTCCGTCCCTTATCATAAAGGCTGCCATTATCGGTATTTGGAACTTCATTTCTAGCATGTTCTTCCGCAGTAACACACTGTCCGATCCGTGTGATGATAAAGCTTGATGTAGCTTCGCTTTTTAAAAAGTGGGCAGTTTCCTTTTTTCGTGACAAAGGATGCGCACAGGGCCTTACCCTCATAGACAATGCCTGCTTCTTGTCGTCGCTTTCAGTTGTGATCTCTTCGATTTGAACCCAGTCATAACCCATTCCAGCCTGGGTTCCAGGACCTGGAATATCGATCCTGATATAATCATTTAGCTGAGCCTGCCTTTCTGCACGGATACCCTGAGGATCAATTAATTGGAAAGCGGATATGCCTGCATAATGACCCCATTCGTTGACGGACAATAATTTAGTACACGCCCGTTCAAAAACCTTTGTCGCTTCTTCAGGGGTGCTACAGTTCCTATGCCCTATTACGTCCATCCCGCTACCGGTATATTGGGCAGGTACGGCTTCGAAGTTGTTTTTATTTTCCATATCCAATAAATTTGGTGAAGGCTTTTGGCCTTCACCTGGTTTGTACCTTAAACTATGCAGGTATTTTTCTTTGAATCTCACGGTCCCAAAAGCGGTGCAAAGCAATCATTTCTGCAAAAGTCTTTGTAAGGGCCTTAATATCTTCAGTAATCAAAATTCCTTCGCGTAGTGCAGTACCGCTGGCATATTCTGCGGGTAGCTTTTTAGCAAAATAAGTAGATTCCAATACCTGAAGTGCCTGTTTGTCGGCAGCAATTGCCTTACAATGCTTAAATGCCTCATTTAAGAAATGAATTGCATTGGCTTCTCCACTAAGTGCATTAACTGAATTAGTCCCCCCAGGTACATATACTGCATCGTAAAGGACGGAGGCTGCTGTTAGAAGACTTTCATCCACAACAATATTTTTACCGCCTGCCGAAATAATTTCACCCAATCTTGGCGCTATAATATGCACTACCGCTCCCTGAGCAACAAGGAAATCTTTAACTTTGCTAAGGGTCTGCTCATTTACTCCATCAGCAGCAAGGATTGCAATTTTTCTTGATCTGACTGTATCTTTGATCGTTGTAGCCATACTTAGCGCTGTGGACCTTGCAAGGCTTCCTTTAGGATTTACAGAAGCATAATCTTTCCTCTTGCCATCAGCTGGCAGGCTATTGTTAAGGTCTGCCAAGGGGATTTTTGGAATCTGCAGGCCAAGTGCCTGCGCAACGGCCTCAGCCAGGCCCTTATCTATCTGGATTAATACAGCCAGCATACGTTCCCGCACAGGAATGGCCTTTACTTTACCGAGTTCAAAGCTAAAGGCATCAATAATGTGGTTCTTTTCGGCATTGCTCTGTGAATTGAGGAATAAGCGGGCCTGCGAAAAATGATCAAAAAAACTCCTGCTCCTTGCGCGGATCTTTCTGGCATCAATTGCCTCATTATGACTTACAAAGCCACCTTGTGCAGCTGGTGCCTGTCTTGGATCGTTTGCGGCGAGTCCGTTCGGACCATAACTGGTTTTACCCCTGTTGATCGTTTGGCGCATATGGCCGTCACGTTGGTTATTATGCACAGGAATTACAGGTCTGTTAATCGGGATTTCATGAAAATTTGGTCCTCCCAGTCGGATTAGCTGGGTATCGGTATAAGAAAACAATCTGCCCTGCAATAAAGGATCATTTGTAAAATCGATACCTGGTACAACATGGCCAACGTGGAAAGCGACTTGCTCAGTTTCCGCGAAAAAGTTATCGGGGTTTCTGTTGAGTGTCATTTTACCAATACGCTGCACAGGAACAAGTTCTTCAGGAATCAGTTTGGTAGGATCCAAAAGATCAAATTCAAACTTAAACTCATCAGCTTCAGGAACGATCTGCACACCGAGTTCCCATTCAGGGAAGGCACCAGCCTCTATGGCATCCCAAAGATCCCTTCTATGGAAATCGGGGTCCTTACCCGAAATATTCTGTGCCTCATCCCAGGCCACTGAATGCACGCCCAAAAGTGGCTTCCAGTGGAATTTCACAAAACTGGCTTCACCATTGGCATTTACAAACCTAAAGGTATGTACACCAAAGCCCTCCATCATGCGGTAGCTCCTGGGGATGGCACGATCACTCATCAGCCACATGATCATATGCGATGACTCAGGCATCTGGGAAATAAAATCCCAAAAAGTATCGTGAGCCGAAGCGGCCTGTGGCATTTCATTATCAGGCTCAGGTTTTACTGCATGAACAAGGTCTGGAAATTTAACCGCATCCTGAATAAAAAATACTGGCATGTTATTGCCTACAAGGTCAAAATTTCCTTCCTGGGTATAAAATTTTACGGCAAAACCCCTTACATCACGCGCCAGATCTGTCGACCCTCTAGAGCCTGCTACCGTTGAAAACCGAACGAACACCGGGGTTTCTGCTCCCGGATCGCATAAAAATGCAGCTCTGGTTAATTTAGACATATCTTCATAAACCTTAAATACACCATGTGCTGCAGACCCCCTTGCATGAACTACCCTTTCGGGTATACGTTCATGATCGAAATGTGTAATTTTCTCACGGAGGATAAAATCCTCTAAAAGTGTTGCCCCTCTTTCTCCGGCTTTGAGCGAATTCTGATCATCATTAATTCTAACCCCATGGTTAGTTGTTAAAAATTCGCCTGTCGAATCTGCTACAAAAGATTCCAGATTGGCCGTCTTATCATTTTCTGGTTGGGCAGGTTTATTTTTTCTTTTTGGTGTTTTCTTATCCATAGTGTTTTTAACTTAGGCCTCTTTTTGGGCTGTTAACGATTATTTTTTCTGCGGTTTATGCATTTACTGGTTTAGGGAAAAACTATCGGCTAATGTGCCGTAGGCACGGACAAAATTTATCCTTGCCCATGTATTTTCATCAACAAGCTCTATATTATGGCTCCGGAGTTGCGATGCGAAGGATTCTAAGGGCTGCTTCTCATCTATCAGTATATCAACTTCCGCTGGTCCCTTTGTCTTCAGATCCATAATTCTGTTTCCTAAAAATGCATTAAGCTGTTCAATGAGTTTTTCCATGTAGTTTTAAGGATAGATATGCTCAACAGTTTCAGTATTGTCTTCCCTGGAAGTAGCACTATTCCGAATTACTTCCTGAACACAGGGCAAGGCAAAAAACACGATAGCGAGAAAAGGGAATATCTGATTTTTCATAAGATATTTTTATGGCACCGGATGTATTTTCGGTATATAGAAAACCTGCAAAAACAATAAATGGTTTTAACAATTTAGCCTAACATGTTAGTTACCCACTTTAGCCATAGTGCTTTTAGTATCATACTCTTTCAAAAAAATTAATTTTTATGATGAATTCAGCCATTTTCTTCTGCGCGGTCCGCATCCGAATCCGATTTTCCTGCCTGTTTTGATAATTCCCTGGCAGAAGCCTCATCCTGATAAGCACTATCTGCATCACTGGCCTCAATCTGTGAATGCAGTACAACACCAACCTTATTCTCATTGTTCTGCTGATCTGTTTTTTTGTTTTCCATTGTCTTAAGTTTAAACCTTTGAAATTATTTTCTGCAAGAAGCAACCTTTGTTTTAAAAGCTGTACTTCATTATAAACACGGCAAACCTGTTGCAGGTTTGATTTATTTAGCAGTTAAGGTATGTAGTTGCAACACTGGTTAATATTTCAATTAAATTTTTCTCAGCAGGCACAGTATCAACATGGTTTTTAATAACTTAAAAAAGGGACGCCCTGGTATTTATATCTCAAAGGCAGGCAAGAAGAAAACAAAAACTGAAAACCTTCTGAAATTTTCGCCTGTTTATGTAAATAATACAAACCCTTAGACTTAATACTAAAGAATATGACAAACAAGCAAAACTTTTTTGAGCGTATAT
This sequence comes from Pedobacter sp. R-06, assembly GCF_049913135.1. NCBI lineage: Bacteria > Pseudomonadati > Bacteroidota > Sphingobacteriia > Sphingobacteriales > Sphingobacteriaceae > Pedobacter > Pedobacter sp. R-06. The sequence continues at coordinate 3,630,713 of NZ_CP183977.1, forward strand.
CTGACAGGATTACCTATTGGACCGGCAGTGTTGGCGCCTTTACCATAGCTGTTGGCATTATTATAATTTGGGGCGTTAGCGGCCCCATTTTCAACTATTCGGATACCTGGCAACTGGTAATTAATACCGGAACAACAATTATTACTTTTTTAATGGTATTTCTGATCCAAAAAACGCAGAATAAGGATTCGAAGGCCATACAGTTAAAACTTAATGAGTTATTGGCAGCCAGTAGACATGCAAGTAACCGTATGGTTGATATTGAAGATCTTTCGGAGGCAGAACTGGATGTATTACATAAATACTATGCAAAACTTTCTGATGTGGCAGAAAAGGAAGAAGATATCCACCATTCGCATTCAATTGATTCTGCAAAAAAACGTTCAGAAGAAAAATTAACAGCTGCTCCCAGGCTAGTTAAAAATAAAAAAAATGGTTAAACCTTAGTCGTTCCATTTATAATTTAATAGCACATTAATTAATAAGATAAAACAAAGATGAAAGACCTATCCTTAAATAACAGCAAAGAAGAGTTGAATACATTAAAGAAAAAATTTGATGACGGATTAATTGAATCATCATGGAGCGAGAACGGGGAATTGACTTATATTATCAACGATGGATTGGATTTAAATGAATATGCTAACCTGGCCAAACAGATTCTGGAGAGCGAAGGCGATATTGCCCATGATTTTACTGGCAAGGTTACCAATAAATCGAAAACTTCATCAGCAAGATTCGAATACAGGTCTGGCTGGTTTTTAGATGGCATGGCTGATGGAGAAATTGAATAACTGGTAGCAGCAATGTGCAAACAGACTGATAACGAAATATGAAATTAGGAAAAGCATACATCGGCACATCGGGATGGAAATACCGTCATTGGGAGGGCAATTTTTATCCTGATGACCTTAAAAAGAAAGATCAGTTTAAATATTTTACCGAACATTTCGATACTGTAGAACTGAATAATTCATTTTATCGCCAACCAAGCATCGATAATTTTAAGCAATGGCAATTGCAAAGCCCTAAGAATTTCACTTATGCTGTTAAAGCCAACAGATATTTTACCCACCTCAAAAAATTGAAGGTGGAGCAGGCTGAAATCCTGGATTTTTTAGAAGCCAGTGAAGGGCTGGAAAACAAACTGGGACCTATCCTTTTTCAACTCCCACCTAAATGGAAATTAAATACCGAAAGGCTGGAAAGATTTTTGGAAATGATTCCTAAAAAGCACCGATATACTTTCGAATTCAGAAATCCAAGTTGGTATCATGATGATGTATTTACGCTGCTGGCCAAATATAACTGTGCTTTTTGTATTTATGAGCTGGCCGGGCATCAATCTCCCATTTTGAGCACAGCAGATTTCGTGTATATCAGACTACACGGACCTGAAGGAAAATATCAGGGAAGTTATAACAACAATAGCTTAACAAAGTGGAACAATATGTTGATTTCGTGGATAAAAGAAGGAAAAGACGTGTACCTCTATTTCGATAATGACCAGGCTGGTTATGCTGCTTTTAATGCGCTCGAAATAAAAAAGATGATCGGTCCGGCGTATCAAAAATAATTTGGCAAATAAAAAATTAGGCTAAAATACCCAAGCTTATGCTGTTAATTTTCGTTTTGCTTAAAACTTTTAATCTGATGGTTCTGTTTATTTTAACAAAGTAAATCGCATTATGGCAAATACCAAAAACGACAGAAAAGACCTTGAGAAAGGCAATCAAAGGAAAAACCAGGAACAGCTAAATCAAATGGCCTTGGGTAATACTGAAATAAAAAACACGCCATTAATCAATAACAACGATCTTTTAAGTTTGCCCAAAACCTCTGGCACAGGTGCAAACCCTGCCGCAGCCACTCCCCATTCGCTTATTGTACACGAAGATGAAAAGGAGGAGGACAGGTATGAAGAAGGCAACAACAAAGATCAAAAAACCGCTGCTACAGAATAATTTGAAAACGCAAATGCTATTGTTAATGAATAAATATTTAGTGTACAAATTTTCTTTATGGGTAAACTGATCTGTATACTTGAGGATGATGCAGGGATAAGAGATATATTACAGTTCCTGCTTTTAGAAGAAGGCTACCAGGTAGCATGTTATACTACCGTTAATGAGTTTTTTAGCAGAAAGCATATCAATCCAGACCTTTATTTATTGGATGTAATGCTACCCGACGGCAACGGGATGGCGGTGTGCAAACTGCTTAAGGCTGATCCTCAAACTGCTGCTACACCAGTAATTATGATGAGTGCCCATGCCGATATACAACAAATGACCAGCGGATGTAACGCCGAAGAATTTGTGGTAAAGCCTTTTGATATCTTTGTATTATTAAAAAAGATAGTTGATCTATTAAATTTAAAAAGTGCTGGAAAGGATACGTAAACGGCTAATTAAACTTAAATCAACCGGATTGGATTAAAACTTCGTTTAATTATAGCGCAAACACCAGAACGATAAAAACCGGAGCGGCAATATCAGTTTTGGTTATTTTTTCAAGCGTTGGATTTCACTTAAGTCTGCCGTCCAATGGGCAATTTTTGCTTCAGCCCAAGCCCTCAAATCAGGATTGAGCAATCCTGTAGAACCAGTAGCTTTTACATGGAAGCTAATCATTTTTTGATCTGAATCTACGAGAAGTGAATGTAACTGTTCGAATTGGACCGGATTATGTAGACGCAATAACGTTAGTTTTTGTAGGTGTTCTTCTTTGAGCGAAGTTTGTTGAAATTGATTCTGCGTATTTGTATTTGCGGCTAACTGCTGAATATAGGCTTGATTTTCATGCTCTCTCCTGATGCCTAAATCCTTAATTTCTGGAGCATCAGCCATCTTTTGCAGTTCAAGATTCAACTGCTGCTGATATTGCATTTCAGGATACACGGAGTCGGTAAATTCACGATCTGGCATAGCAAATTCGGTCTGATCATGCTTACAGCTGAGTAAAAACAGCGAAACGATAAGAAATATACAAAACTGGTGACATTTCATGATTTTAACTCTTTTTACATACTCATTAATTAACTGTAGATAAACCAGTAGAAATTCTTCGGCTTATTTAATCCGTTTTTTCACCATAAAACAAAGTAAAAACAGATATGGTTTTATAAATTAATGGGTTGATGGAGAAGAATTGCATAAAATACCAATGGTTGTGTGCTGAATATAGACGAAAATGAAAAATTCATAAAACATTCACAAAAACACAATTGTTTTATTACTAGTATTTTAACAATAATTCTATTCTTATGAAAAAACTTATGATTATGATGCTAGTCTGTTCAATCTGCCTGGCATCGGTTGCACAAACACGACAAGACACCACTAAAAAAAAGACGGAAAAAACAAAGCCAGTAAAAAAAACCAAAGAGTGGCCGTCTAAAAAAGACACCACCAAACGTGACACACTCAAACGTGACACCATGCACAAAACCAATCCGGTACATTAAGCAAGGGCCCTAACGGGCCTTTTTAATGCACCAACAATTTTTCTAACAACTTTAAGCTATTTAGACATCAGGTGGCCTACAAGTTCAGCCTCATTGGTCAAATCTAATCGCAATGGCGTAATAGAAACATAACCATGATCAACCGCCCAGCGATCGGTGTCTTCTTCGGCCGGCTCAAGCGGGGTTACTGTGATCCAAAAATGTTTCCGTCCCATCGGATCTTCTCCTGGAACAACATTTCCATCATACAGGCGCACAGACTGCCGCGTCCACCTAATGCCTTTAGGTTCTGGCGGAAAATTAACATTATACAGGGCAAGCTCATTGTTTATAAATAATTCCTCTAGTGAACTGACCACAAAGGGTTTTAGTTTTTCGAAATCAGGTTCGGTACGGCCAACTGGTGTACTTAAAGCAATACCTTTTACACCCAAAAGAACAGCTTGTTTTGCCGCAGCCAATGTGCCCGAATGCCACATGGAATTGCCTAAATTTGGTCCCATATTAATCCCCGAAAGTACCACATTGGTATCAGAATATAGGTGCAAGCCAAGTGCAACACAATCGGCTGGTGTACCGTTTACCCGAAAGGCATCTATACCCTCAAAAGCAATCGGCGATTTCTTGTAGCTCAAAGGCCGTGAATGTGTTATTGCATGGCCCATTGATGACTGTTCTACATCAGGGGCAACAATTCTTACTGTGCCAAAAGTTTTGGCAATGTTGGCAAGTGCTGCTATTCCGGGGCTGTAAATGCCGTCGTCATTGGTGATTAAGATATTCATTTCTATTTTTTTACTGTTTATACCTCTTAATAAAACTAAGTCTGGCCTATATTGTTCAAATAAAGATGAAAAAGCCAGCGCCTTTAGTTCATGTAATCCATAATCCTGGAGCAGGACAGCAAAAACATTCAGAAAAAAAACTCTCGTCTGCTATTGAGCGTCATGGCTTTTCGATAGATTATGCGTCTTCTGAAAAACGTTCGTTAAAAGATATCCGCCCCGAAACTTCATTTATTGCCATTGCCGGCGGCGATGGAACCATAAAAAAAACGATTATCAAGCTTCTTGATAAAAAACTGCGTTACAAACGACCCGTAGCCCTTCTCCCCTTTGGTACTGCAAATAATATTGCAACTTCTCTTGGTATTTCAAGCGATCTGGACCGAAATATAGCCTCCTGGTCTAATTACAATCTGCGAAAATTTGATATTGGACAGGTTACCGGAACAGCAGAACCACTGTTTTTCATCGAATCTTTTGGCTTTGGCATTTTTCCTAAACTAATGCAAAAGCTCGAAGGCATGGATACAACAGCAATAAAAACGGCTGAAGATGAATTTGAAATTGCACTGGATACGTTATTAGCAATTACCGAAACCTATACTGCTCATACCTGTAGTATAGAGGTAGAGGATAAAAAAATCAGGAAAAAATGTATCATGGTCGAAATCATGAATATTTCGCGCCTTGGACCTAACTTGAGGTTAAGTGAACACGCCGATCCCAGTGATGGTTTTTTTGATGTTGTAATTGTAGAAGAAAACCAAAGGGAAATCCTAAAAAATTATATCGCAGAAATTGCAAAAGGCAAAGATGTAGTATTTCCTGTGCCACCGATAAGAACAAAACACTTAAAGATAAAATGGAACGGAAAAGATGCGCACGTAGATGATCAGTTAATAAATGACATAAAAAAAAGCCGTTTAAAAGTAAACCTTATGCACAGCCTTGTAGAAATAATGGTTGAAAGTAAAAAACTCAAATAAATTTGTTTTACACCATTTAAAGCTACCGTTACAGATTGAAGATTTGTAGAAATTAATCGGGCTTTTTTATCCAAAAAGAACAACCTTACGTTTAAAGTAGCAAAATAAGCCCTATAAAATCACTTATAATTCGAAAACCTTTGCGCTTTACCTCCTGTTTTAATATAAAAACAGCTTATGAAAAACCATACCGACCTTATGTCCGCCAGGGACGGAGAAAATGAAAGTCTATGGCAGGTTTCGCATCCCCGCCTGGAAATCAAACCGCTTAAAGAAAATACAATTTACGATGTAGTAATCGTTGGTGGAGGAATTACAGGCGTAACCACTGCCCTTGAACTGCAGCGAAAAGGTAAAAAATGTCTTTTGGTTGAAGCGCAAAACCTGGGTTTCGGTACTACTGGTGGCACAAGCGCACATTTGAATACCTTTTTGGATGCCACCTATCCGGAGATTGATAGCGATTTTGGAAAAGAAGCGTCTGCACAACTTGCCCGTGCTACAAAAGAAATAATCGAAATGATCCGCAGCAATATCAAAGCGCTCGAAATCGATGCAGACTTTGAATACAAAGATGCCTTCCTCTTCTCTCAAAACCAGGAAGAGACTGAGCAGCTTAAATCCATCTTTGCCTCTTCCCGGCAGGCTGGTGTTAAGGTAAGTGAGGTATTTGAAAACGGCATTCCAATTAATTTCCAGCACGTGTTATTATTTAAAGAGCAGGCGCAATTCCATCCCATAAAATATATACTAGGCCTCGCCAGAGCGTTCCTTAAACTGGGCGGAGATATCCTGGAGCATACCTTTGTTGAAAACAGTGAGTATAAAGACGACATCCACTATATAAAAGCAGTAAATATAACCGTTCAGGGCAGGCATTTGGTATGGGCTACACACATTCCGCCTGGAATTAATATCCTGTCGCTCAGAAATGCGCCTTACCGAAGTTATGTACTGGCCGCTAAACTTAAAGGCGGAGATTACCCCAACTGCCTGGCCTATGATATGCAAGAGCCTTATCACTACTTCCGAAGTCATGAAATAGATGGAGATCAATACCTGTTAATTGGTGGCGCTGACCATAAGACGGGGCACGATGATCCGGAAAAGGCCTTTTCGGCGCTAGAGCAATATGCAATGGAAAATTTTGACATCAGCTCCATTGATTACCGGTGGTCATCACAGTATTATGTTCCCGTAGATGGCCTACCCTATATTGGGCAGTTTCCGGGCGGTGATGCGAACAGCTTTGTAGCAACGGGTTTTAACGGGAACGGGATGATCTTCGGCAGCCTTTCGGCAGTTATCTTAACCGATCTGATATTGGGTATTGAGAACGATCTTGCGAAACTGCTCAGCCCGTCGCGATTGAAACCTATTTCCGGGTTTATGGACTTTGTGCAAGAAAATGCAGATGTGGCCTATCATTTCGTTGCTGACCGATTTGGAACAGAAATTATCCGGTCAACAAAAGAGCTAAAAAACGATGAAGGAAAAATAGTAGAACTAGATGGCAAAAAGCTCGCTTTGTATAAAGATATAAACGGCAAGGTTATCGCCTTAAGCCCTGTGTGCACACATGCCGGCTGCATTGTTAACTGGAACGCCAGCGAAAAGAGCTGGGACTGCCCTTGTCACGGAGGAAGATTCGCTACCGATGGTAATGTTCTTACCGGGCCACCAAGGAAAGCATTAGAGAGAATAGAAATCCACAAGACTGGACAAGTTTGATAAACAAGCTCAGATCTAAATCTGAACAAGATTTCAACCATTACCAAAAGCGGGACTAAAAAAGACCAATGTCCAAACAAATCCATCAACATTAGGGTTGTAATTTTATGGTTCCATTTAATATCCAGATCGATCATGGTGATGATAAAATTACCCTGACTATTATCCCAAAGAAAGATTATTATATAATTGTATATTTTGGCAGTATCCTTGGTGCCATCCGAAAAATGGGACTGGATTGGATACTGCTCCAACAGGACGAGATTGATCCTGGGATGCTAGAATATTTCGACCATAGACTGAATTCTGAAGCGGCACAGGTATCATTAGGTATTCATGAAATTAACCTCATTGCGGGCGAAATTGAAAATCACCTTGTAAATCAGTGATAATATATGCTTTAGCCAGATCTTCATTTTGTTTATCAGAAAAGTTCCGCTCCTGTCCTCCGCCACATAAAACCATTTATCTATAAAGGTTGTTATTTAGGCCAAAAGACCTCCGCACTACCACCATCAGATTCTGCAGAGACCTGCAAAACTGATCTGTTAATGCGGGGACCCAATAGTCAGATTTTATAATGGACAACAAGATGAAAAGTGTAGGAAAAATGCTTATTGGCAGAAACCTCACAATCGCTTTTGCTGAAAGCGCAACCGCAGGCCGGCTTTCAGCAGATTTTTCAATGATAGAAGATGCGGGTAAATTCCTTAAAGGAGGAATTATTTGTTATGATGCCTGTTTAAAGGAAGATCTTTTACAGGTTGACGCTTCATTGATCAAGACCTATACACCTGAATCAATGGAGGTTACACGGGCCATAACCCTGGGACTGTCAAAACTGATCGATGCTGACATCCATATCGGCATCACCGGACTTACTGCTCCAGGAGGAAGTGAAACCCAGGAAAAACCGGTAGGTACCATGTTCATCTATGCTACACATCACAACGAACTGGCTTTTTCAGAAAGGCTTAATTTTACCGGCAGTCGCGAGGAAATTGTTACAGCAACCGTATTCGCTTGCGCAGCCATGTTAGCAGATTACCTCACCTCCCTGGATAACTAATAAATAGATATGAAAGCAAAGAAAGTATTTCCAAAAAAGACCTGGCTGTACCGGAATGGACTTTCGGTAACCTTTATCAGCCTATTTGTTTTTACACTCTTAGCACAGGCAATTACCGGCTGGAAAGAACATAATACCGAACTGAGCGACCAGGGAGCTTCGCCGGTCTCTTTTAATAATTACCTTCATACCGGGCATTTTATTTCCGCCACTTTCGAAAATTTTGAAAGCGAGTTTTTGCAGATGGTCCTTTATGTGCTGCTAACCGTAAAATTGCGCCAGATCGGGTCGGCCGAATCTAAAAAACTTGATGAAGAAGAAGCGGTAGACCGCGAGCCTGTCGCCTCGAAAAATGCCCCTTGGCCCGTACGCCAGGGCGGACTGATTTTGAAACTGTATTCCAACTCGCTTTCTATTGCTTTCTGTATCCTTTTTCTGGTGAGCTGGTACCTCCATTTTTATGGTAGCTGGCTAGATCACAACGCTGAGCAAATATTAAAAGGTAAAGTAACAGATACGATGACCTCCTATCTGGGGCAGGCCAACTTCTGGTTTGAAACCTTTCAAAACTGGCAGAGTGAATTCCTCTCGGTAGCTGCTATCGTGGTATTCACTATTTTCTTAAGGCAGAAAGGCTCCCCGGAATCTAAACCGGTAGATGCGCCGCATATGGAAACCGGAAAATAGAAATATTAAAATTGACCATAATGGATAGATTGGTACCAAGAACTTAAAATAAAATACATAAAACCATTTGAAATTTCAACCTGTTCTATAGATATCAAAAACCTATTAAAATTATAATTATGGCAACAACAAAAACAGCAGGCAACAAAGCCTCAAAATCTACATCAAAAACAGGAAAAATAGAAAATTCTGAATTCCATGATTTTTTTATTGATGAATTAAAGGATATTTACTGGGCAGAAAAACACCTTGCTAAAGCGCTTCCAAAAATGCAAAAAGCGGCCACCAGCCCTGAGCTTGCAGCAGCTTTTGAAAAGCACACAACGGAAACTCAACAACATGTGAGCACACTGGAAGAAGTTTTTGGACTTCTAGGTGAAAAACCAGTAGCTAAAAAGTGTGATGCAATGGCAGGTTTACTGGAAGAAGCTGATGGAATTATTACTGATACCGAAAAAGGTACGATGATAAGAGATGCAGGACTTATCCTGGCAGCTCAAAAAGTAGAACATTATGAAATTGCAACCTACGGTACCCTTAGGGTGTTTGCCGAAAATATCGGACACAGCGACGTGGCCGAACTTCTTTCACAGACCCTTGACAACGAAAAGGCAACTGATGTCGCACTCACCGAGATCGCTGTGAATGCGGTTAATGAAGAGGCCGTTGCAGAATAAAAAAGAGGGGATATCATAAAGGCTGTCGTGTTGAGCCTGTTGAAACACCTTAAAGGGTATTTAAGTGGATCCTTCGACAGGCTCTCCACAGGAGTCCTTTGGACAGGATGACAAATCTAGCTTTATGATATAACCTCTTTTTTACAAAAGAATCTATCAGATCACATCCATCGAACATTAACGGGCATTATAAGTGTTATTTATTATGCAAATGATATGATCAACACCGGAAATCCCCTATTCAACCACAAATTCACCGCTGATCCAACTGTTTTGGTATACGATCAGAAAGTATATTTATATACCGGCCACGATGAAGCACCTCCAGAGTCACAAAACTACATCATGCGCAACTGGCTCTGCTTTTCTTCTGCCGACCTGATCAACTGGGAAGAACATCCGATACCACTACAGGCAAAAGATTTTAGCTGGGCAAGCGGGGATGCGTTTGCATCCTGTGTGGTTTTTAACAAACAGCACTTTTATTGGTTTGCTGCAGTCTCCCATCGCGATATACCAGGCAAAGCAATTGCACTTGGAATATCAGAAACACCTACAGGTCCTTTCCGTGATGCGATCGGATCGGCCCTGATCACAGGAAATGATATTCCTTTCGACAAAAATCCGATGGCAAACCTTGATCCTTCTGTAATCATTGACACAGACGGGCAAGCTTATATCTTTTGGGGTAACCAACAGTGTTATTTCGCTAAACTAAGTAATGATATGCTCAGTCTGCAGGGCAAAATCAATACGATTGAACTACCTGGTTTCTCGGAAGGTGCTCATGTTTTTAAACGCAACAACTGGTACTACCTGACCTACGGTTATGGCAGTCCGGAAAAGGTAGCCTACGCCATGAGCCCGAGCATACATGGACCATGGATATTCAAAGGGATATTGAACGAACTGGCTGGAAACTGTGAAACAAACCGTCCTGCCATTGTCGAATTCAAAGGAAAGCACTACTTCTTTTATCATAACGGCGCACTAAAAGGCGGAGGCAGTCACAGGCGTTCGGTCTGTGTGGATTATCTTTATTATAATCCCGATGGGACAATCAAGCGGGTGCTCATGACCAGCGAAGGATTACGGTAACGCTCCTGCCAAAGAAAGCTAGATGCCCGTATGATTCTTTGTCCTAATCCAGATCGCTGCAATTGCATTTACCAGGGAAGCACAAAATAACGGGTGCTACAAAAAAAACACCCAATTATTCAAATGTACTAGTAAAAATGACGAAATAAACTATTCTCATAGCCACAATCCAAATAATTTAGCCTACTAATCATCAAGCCAAATTATGAGCCGAAAGCCCAACAAATTACTAGCGATTCTTTTATTCCTTTTCTTAGGAATCCTAACCCTAAGTGCATACAAAAGAGCCAGCGGGCTAAAAGATTACTATAAAAATTATTTCCCCATAGGTGTTGCAGTCAAACCAAGCGATCTCCATAATCAGGAAAAGTCGCTGATCTTAGCACATTTTAATAGTATCACTGCAGAAAATGCAATGAAAATGGGACCAATACATCCCTATGAAAATAGATTTTTCTGGCAAATGGCTGATTCAATTGTTCAATTTGGACTAAATAATAAGATAAAAGTAAGGGGGCACTGCTTAATCTGGCATGCACAAACGCCACGATGGCTATTTAAAGATTCTACAGGAAACCAGGTGACTAAAGAAGTATTGCTTTCCAGGATTAAAAACCATATCAACACTGTTGTATCCCGGTACCGTGGAAAAATTTATGCTTGGGATGTAGTGAATGAGGTGATTGCAGATGACACCAGCACTTTCCGAAAATCTCAACTGTATAACATTGCCGGAGAGGAATTTATTGAACAAGCATTTAGGGATGCACGTGCAGCAGATCCAAAAGCATTGTTGTTTTATAATGATTACAATACGGAAAATCCCATAAAACGGGATAAGATATATCGGATGCTTAAAAATCTGTTAGCCAAGGGAGTTCCCATCCATGGTGTTGGATTACAGGCACATTGGTCTATCAGCAACCCTACCCGCTCCGAGCTTGAAAAATCTATTGAATTATTCTCATCTCTTGGCCTTCAGATCCAATTTACCGAGTTAGATGTTTCCGTGTATTCGGGAAGACAGGGCGGCCAGATGATTACAGGAGAAAAAGGCGTTAATGCAGCTGTTTTTACACCAGAAATGGAACAGCAGCAATTGGAAAAATATAAGATGGTTTTTGAGGTGTTCAGAAAATATAAAAAAAACATTACAGGTGTTACCTTTTGGAACCTCTCCGACCGCTACAGCTGGCTCGATGGCAGAGGCAGGAAAAATTTTCCATTACTATTTGATGCGGATTTAAAACCCAAAAAAGCATACTACGAGGTTACAAAATTTTAAACAAACAACAAATTTGATGATTAAAGACGATATGTACTGCTAAATCATCAGCTATTAAGCGTAACAGTACCTATATCAATACAACCTACTTATAACCAAATATGATTAAACTACGTGCCATCTTTACTTGCGCAGCTTTTTTGCTGATCAGCATTCCCTCATTTTCACAGGATTCGAATTTTTATATATTTCTATGTTTCGGACAATCGAACATGGAAGGTGCCGCTAAATTTGAGGCACAAGATACTACAGCAGTTGATCAACGGTTTCGCCTGTTGGAAGCCGTTAATTGCGACAACTTAAACCGTACAAAAGGCAATTGGTATACTGCTGTTCCACCGCTAACACGATGTAAAACGGGGCTTGGCCCGGTAGATTATTTCGGTAGGACACTTGTTGCCGGTCTGCCCAAAAATATTAAAATCGGTGTAATCAATGTTGCCATAGGCGGATGTAAAATTGAACTGTTCGACAAAGAAAATTACCAATCATACACGGCAACAGCACCAGATTGGATGAAGGGCATGTTAGCTGAATACGAGGGAAACCCATATGCCCGGATGGTAGAGATGGCTAAAATTGCACAGCAAAGCGGTATAATCAAAGGGATATTGTTGCATCAGGGAGAATCAAATACCGGCGACAAAGCGTGGCCGGAAAAAGTAAAAGGCGTATATAAAAACCTGCTGAAAGACCTGAAATTAGAAGCTAAAAATACTCCATTACTAGCCGGAGAAGTGGTAAACGCCGACCAAGGTGGAGTTTGTGCCAGTATGAACGCCATTATTGCAACCTTACCACAAACCATTCCCAACGCACATGTTATTTCTTCTGCGGGCTGCCCCGATGGACCAGACAATCTACATTTTTCTGCCGAAGGCTACCGTATGTTAGGCAAAAGATATGGAGAAAAAATGCTGAGCTTACTCGGCAAAAAATAATCAAATGGTCTATAATTTTCCAAATTGATCAAGATACAATGAGTGCCAAAAATATATTTTCAAGCTATATCCTATTTCTATTCTTCGTGCTGGGCTTTGGAGGATGTAAAACGGGTCAATCGCTTTCCAGTAATCAAACAGATACCAGGGGTTTAAAAGATTTTTATAAAAATTACTTCCCTATCGGTGTTGCTGTTGGCAAAAGAAATCTGAGCGGAGAGGAAAGTGCGTTGATTAAAAAACATTTTAACAGCATTACAGCAGAAAACGACATGAAAATGGAGTCGATGCAGCCTGTAGAGGGGAAATTTAATTGGCGGGAAGCCGATTCGATCATCAGCTTTGCAGCGCAAAATAGCATCAAAGTACGTGGCCATAATTTATGCTGGCACGAACAGGTGCCCTCATGGTTTTTCACAGATAAAGCCGGAAAGGAAGTAAGTAAAACCGTATTGTTACAACGACTGAAAGCACATATTGATGCCGTAGTTGGACGATACAAGGGAAAAATATACGCCTGGGATGTTGTAAATGAGGCCATTGACGACGATTCTACAAAATACTTAAGAAATTCGAAATGGTACCAGATCTGTGGTGAAGACTTTATTATTAAAGCCTTTGAATATGCGCACGCTGCCGATCCCGATGCAAAGCTTTATTACAATGATTATAATACCGAACGACCAGAAAAAAGAGAACGCGTATACAAGTTGCTCAAAAGCCTGAAGGACAAAGGTGTATCCATAGACGGCGTTGGCCTCCAAGCGCATTGGTCTATCTACGAACCTACTGAAAAAGAACTCGTTACAGCAATTGAACGCTATTCATCTTTGGGCCTTAAAATACAGTTTACCGAGTTAGATCTTTCCATTTATCCATGGGAGAAAAATAAACGTGCCAAACGTGCGAATGAAAACGATGCTTATACCGCTGAACTCGAAGCCAGGCAGGTTGCAAAGTACAAAATGGTGTTCAACGTTTTCAGAAAGTATAAAAATGTAATCACCAACGTTACATTCTGGAACATTTCAGATCGCCGTACCTGGCTGGATGGTTATCCGGTACCTGGCCGCAAAAATTACCCCTTACTTTTCGACACGCAATTGAAACCCAAAAAAGCCTATTGGGGTGTTATTAAATTTTAGATAATGAAGAAAATATTTCTGTTGGCCTTACTCCTTTTCAACATCGTCATTGTACAAGCCGCTGGGCTTGGTCCAATTACGGTAAATACTTATTTGCCTGGAAGTTTTGCTGTGGTGAGCAAAGGTAAGGTTCCGTCTGTTTTAGTAAGTGCTAACGAATGGCCAGGCGTTATACGTGCCGCCCAAAATCTTCAAAACGATATAAAAAAGGTAAGTGGACTTGAACCCGAATTTTTAACGGATAAAACAACCAGCATGCCTATTATCATCGGCACTATCGGCAACAGCAAAATCATCGACGAAATGATCAGAAACCATGGTCTAAATGTCTCTGAAATTGCCGGAAAATGGGAAGCCACATTAATTCAGGTGATAAAAAACCCAATCAAAGGCATTGATTCTGCTTTAGTAATTGCCGGAAGTGATAAGCGCGGAACGATATATGGAATATACGAGCTTTCTTCTCAAATCGGTGTTTCGCCATGGTATTATTGGGCTGATGTTCCGGTAAAAAAAAGCAATTCGCTCTATGTTATTGCGGGGCGTCATATCATTTCTTCACCAGCGGTAAAATACCGTGGGATATTTTTAAATGACGAAGCTCCAGCACTTTCCGGTTGGAGCAGAAAAGAATTTGGAGGGTTTAACCATAAGTTTTATGAGAAGGTGTTCGAATTGATTCTTCGCCTAAAAGGGAATTATTTATGGCCTGCCATGTGGGGAAGTGCATTTAACGACGACGATAAACTCAACCCTATTTTAGCCGACGAGTATGGCGTAGTGATCGGAACTTCTCATCATGAACCCTTAACACGTGCCCATGATGAGTGGAAAAGATATAAAGGTGGCAAATGGAACTATGATCAAAATCCAGAACAGTTACGTGCATTTTGGGAAAGCGGCTTGCAACGTGTAGCCGATAAAGAACAGATCATCACTGTTGGCATGCGTGGCGATGGCGACGAGCCCATGTCTACAGGCACAGCTACCGCTCTATTGGAAAAAATTGTAAAAGATCAACGTGAAATTATTGAAAAAGTAACAAAAAAACCTGCAGCACAAACACCACAGCTATGGGCCTTGTATAAGGAAGTTCAAGATTATTACGACAAAGGGATGCGCGTTCCCGATGATGTAACTTTACTTTTATGCGATGATAATTGGGGCAACATTAGAAAATTGCCAAGTTTAGGTGAGGCACCCAGAAAAGGAGGTTATGGGATTTATTATCACTTTGACTATGTGGGTGGCCCCAGAAATTACAAATGGGTAAACACCAACCCTATCCAAAAAATTTGGGAACAAATGCGATTGGCTTACGAACATGATGCTAATCAGATCTGGATCGTAAACGTAGGCGATTTAAAACCAATGGAGTTCCCCATCCAGTTCTTTTTAGATTATGCCTGGAATCCTGACGCCATCCCAGCCGATAAATTAATAGACTACACAATTAATTGGTCGGCTAAGCAGTTTGGCAATGAATACGCCATAGCAATTGCCAGCCACATAGACACTTACCTAAAATACGCAGGTAGAATTAAACCAGAACTACTTAATGCAAATACCTATAGTTTGAGCAACTATAATGAGTTTGAACAAGTTACCGCTGACTTTAAAAAACTTAAAGAAAAGGCAGTCGCCACGAACCATCAATTAATTGATAATCAAAAAGATGCCTATTATCAATTGGTTTTCCACCCCATTGAGGCTGTATCTAATTTATATGAGATGTATCTCGCTGTGGCCAAAAACAAACTATATGCCAAACAGGGCAGATTTTCTACGAATAGCTTCGCCAGGAAAGTTGATTCTTTATTTAAGCGAGATGCCGAAATCAGCACTTACTACAACAAAACAATGGCTGGAGGAAAATGGGACTATATGATGGATCAAACGCATATTGGTTACACTTCCTGGCAACAGCCTGATAGCAATATTATCCCTAAAACTACGCTGATTAACAATGCTACTACCACACTGGGCATTTCACTGGAAAACTCGGAGCTCCACTTTACTGGAAAAACAAAGGTGGCGCAAGGGTTCACTTTTTCAGCGCTTGCAAATACATCGCATACGCTCGAAATTTTTAGAACAGGTGCAGGTGAACTGAAATACGACATCAAAGCGCCTGATTTTGTAGTGTTAAGCAGTAAAAAGGGAACACTTCACGATGATCAGAAAATTCAAATCAGCATCGATTGGAGTAAAGCTCCAAAAAACACCAAAACAAGTGAAATTATCGTTTCTGGCAATGATAAATCGAGCATCACCATCCCCATTAAAACCGAAAACACTATACCAACCAACTTGCCTGCTAATTTATTCCTCCCTGATAACGGCTACATCTCGATGGAAGCGACAAGTTATAGCAGAGCGGTAAACAGTAGACCTATTTTTTGGAAAACCATTCCCAATTACGGAAAAACCAGGGGCGGAATAATCGCTACACCTGTAACTTCACCGATTCAGCAACCTGGTGAAGGCTCACCAAATTTGGCTTACGACATTTTTGTAACTGAAACGGGCAATTTTACCTTAAATACCTTTATCTCGCCCACTATAGATTTTACGGGGAAGGATGGACTAAAGTTCGCAGTATCGTTAGACGAGCAGCCTCCTATAGTAGTTAATATCAACAAGGATTACATCTCTGATTATACCTGGGGACAATCGGTAGCCAGCAATATCAAAATTTTTAAAACTCCCCTTGTCTTTAACAAAGCCGGAAAACACACCATCAACTATTGGATGATTAATCCAGGCGTGGTACTGCAAAAATTAGTACTAGATATGGGAGGATTAAAACCAAGTTATTTAGGACCACCGGAAAGCATTAAAAGCATACGAAATTAAATTAACAAAACCATGAACAACATGATTAACGAATTAAAAAAAATCACCCTTTTTACCTCCATTATGGGAATGGCTATTGCCAGCTCCTGCCAGCAAGCAAACCAAAAAACAGAAAAGGAAACGGCAAACACGCCTAAAAAACCCAGCTATTTATCGCAGCCCATTATTACCAAAATTTATACGGCCGACCCATCTGCGCACGTTTTTAACGGAAAAATTTACATTTACCCTTCGCATGATATCGAGGCTGGCACGCCGGAAAATGATAATGGTGATCATTTTGACATGAGAGATTACCACATTTTGAGCATGGACAGTGTTAATGGTAAAGTTACCGATCACGGTGTGGCATTAAGCATAAAAGATATTCCATGGGCCGGCAGACAACTTTGGGCGCCCGATGCTGCCTTTAAAAACGGAACCTATTATCTGTATTTCCCGGTTAAAGATAAATCTGATGTATTTAGAATCGGTGTTGCTACATCAAAAAATCCAGCAGGACCATTTAAGGCTGAACCTGAACCTATTAAAGGAAGTTATAGTATCGATCCGGCGGTGTTTACAGATACCGATGGCTCCAGTTACATGTACTTTGGTGGAATTTGGGGCGGGCAGTTGCAACGTTGGAATAACGGGAAATACGACGCCAATGGATCTAAAACCGATTCACAGAAAGAAAATGAACCCGCATTGAGTGCTAAAGTAGCAAAATTGAGCAGTGATATGTTATCTTTTGATGGTGAAGTAAAAGATGTTCAGCTTGTAGATAAACAAGGAAAAGCATTACTCACTAATGACCACGACAGACGTTTTTTTGAGGGTGCATGGATGCACAAATTTAATGGAAAATATTATTTTACTTATTCAACAGGCGATACCCATTATTTAGCTTACGCGATTGGCGATAAACCCTATGGACCATTTGTTTATGAAGGCACTTTTATGAAGCCCGTTCAAGGTTGGACTACCCACCATTCCATTTTAGAGATAAAAGGCAAATGGTATATCTTTTACCATGACACCCAGCTTTCGGGAAAAACACACCTTAGAAATGTGAAAGTGACCGAATTGAAGCACAATGCCGATGGAACAATCCAAATGATTGAACCATGGGTTGAATAAGTGTAAGTTGAAAATAAGGTTGTTATGTGGAATTGAAGGAATTGATGAGTTAATATAGGTAGAACTATTATTATCCCCAGGTTTCAGGAATTGACAAATTGAGAAACCGGGGCAAAAAAGCCACGCAATACAGCTAGAATTAATAAGCTCAACGGGTAGCCTTGCAAAATTGGCGTAGCTTTGAAAGCTTTTATCTTTCCAACTCCTCTTCAATTTATCGATGGAGATTTAACTTCAAATATTAAATTTCCATCGATAATCTACAATTACTTACTTACAAACAGCAACTGAGAAAAATTAAACAGATCATTTTTCCAAACTTTAAAATCATGCTTTCCGGGTTCTTTGTAGAAAATATGAGGTACTTTGTGCTCAACCATATAATCACGGGTGCGTTCGCTGATTGTTAAAAGCCTGTCTTCATCACCACAGGAAATCCAGAGCAGTTTTATCTTATCTTTTGCTGTATCCGGATTGGGCAATAATTGATCTGGCATTTTGGTATTTGGTGCTGATGAAAATCCACCGATCCAGGCAAACTTATCTAAATTTCCCAATCCAAAATTTAAGGATTGGCCACCCCCCATAGATAGACCGGCAATAGCTCTACGTTCTCTGGTCGTTTCTGCAGGATAATTTTTTTCGATGTATGGAATTAGATCATCTAACAGATCACGCTCAAATGTTGCAAAAGCTGCCACTTTATCTGCAGCCATGATATTGCCCGAAGCACGATCATCGGCCATTGCCCTTCCCATTAGGCAATACGACAATCATATCTCTCACTTTTTTTTGCGCATAAAGATTATCGAGTATGCGTTCTGGCCGCCCTTGATTTAGCCACTCAAATTCATCGCCACCAATGCCATGTAAAAGATAGAGCACCGGATATTTTTTAAGCTTTGAATAGTTTGGCGGTAGATAAACAACGGCCTTTCTTTTCACCCCAACAGTTTTCGAATTGTAGGTGATCGTATCTAGTTTACCATGAGCAATAGCAGGATTTAATTCGTCAAATCCTGCAGGGGCCTGACTGGTCTGCGCATTTGTTACTCCCACAAACAGGCATAAATTTAACAAGAACAATAGCGGTTTTTTCATATATATTGGGTTTTTAGTGTCTGTCATTATTCAAATGAAATGGCAACATCATTAAGTTAAGCACCGCGGTCGTCACTCTGTCCAAAGGACTCCTGTGGAGAGCGTAGTCGAAGATTTCTTTAGATTGATAAAACGTAAATAAATACCCTTCGACTACGCTACAATTGACACATTCAAAAGAAAGGTCGTCATTGCGAGGAGGAACGACGAAGCAATCTTAATGCACACGCTGGTAGCGATCGTTGTAAGATTGCTTCGTCGGCTGAAAAAGCCTTCTCGCAATGACGATAATCTGAAGAGGTTAATCTTTAAAATTCTCCTGTCGTTTATATTGATTTTTATACAATAAATTAACCCTCAGGGTGACATCTTTTTGCGATTTATCCCTTAACTTAATGACATTGAGCGAAAAATAAAACTTAATGGCCATATTTAGGACAAGATTAGGCGGGAAACTATTTTATTTTGCTTCAATCCTAAAATAATCGAAGTCAACATATCCTCCGGCATTTTCAGTTGCGTAATTAAACAGTCCGAAGCGGTAGCCTATAAAATGGGGAAGCGTATACGACATTTGCAGCGGCTCCCCTATCGGCTTCCAGGCTTTGCCATCAAAACTGTAAAAAAAATAACCTTTATCTGTTCGGTTCTCAAAATCACATCTTGCTTTGAGATAAATGGTTTGCTGTCCAGCTGGAACATCTTCACCTTTTACAGTACCATTTTGGGCGCTTACCGTTACCACCGTTTTCTTTGACCCCATGTTTTTTACACCAACCCAACCAAATTTGCGTTGCAGCAACATCAATCCAGCCTGGTCTCCGGTTTTCATATTGGAAATATCAATTGAAGTGATTGCGGTTGATACTGGCCCGATGGTACGCTGGGTTAATGTATTGCGGGCCAGAAGGATATTAGTATCCAACCTGGAAGTGCTAATCCGTAAAAATCCCGGGCGTTTAGTTAGCGACCAAAATAAATGGTCTGGATTGTGGTTCCATTGCCATACCAGTGGAAGTGCGGGGTCCCCTTTTTTGCGTGTAAATTCATCTGATGCTACAATGCCGGGGATTAAGCCCCTACTAGCTGGAAGTTCCAGTGTTTCCGGGACTTTACCATCAACACCCAACACCGGCCAGCCGTCTTCCCAGGTAACCGGAACTAAATATGGAATGCGGCCAACGGATCCAAAATCTCTAAAAAGATATGAAAACCACTTTCCTTCTGGCGTACTGATTAAACCGCCTTGCGCAACCCCCTTATCTTTAAGAGCTACCCGCCCTTCATATGGCCCCATAAGTTTGTCGGAACGGTGTACTACAACCGTACGCATTCCATTTCGTGGCCAGGTAATATTAAAAAGGTAATATTTGCCATTAATTTTAAACAGTTGAGAGCCCTCAGCTGGCAATCCGGCACCTGTACCTGCCGGAAGGCTTGCATTTTCGATAATCGTTATAGGTTTCGTATTGGGTTTTATTCCAGATAAATCCTCCTTTAACTCAACCAAAATAATTTTGCCGGCACCGTATACCATGTAAGGTTTTCCATCCTCAAAAAACAGGGAGTGATCATGGAGCGAAGGTTTAAAAGACATAAGTTTCCACGGGCCTTTTTCGATATCTTTTGTACTGTAGATGTACGTTTTGCCGGTGGTACCAGAAAAAGTACTGACATAATAAATGCCTTGATGAAAACGAAGGCTACTTGCCCACGATCCCCGTCCATAATCCCATTTTCCGTTGGATAAAGTTAATTCATCAGCATTTCCGAGGGTATCATAAGCGTAACTTACAATTTTCCAGTTTACCAGATCAGTTGATTTCATGATGGGCACACCTGGATTCATGTGCATCGTGGTGCTGCTCATATAATACACTTTCCCTACCCTGATCATCGAAAGATCGGGTACATCGGCAAAAATGAGCGGATTGGTCGCTTTTTGCGCTTCAACGTAAACTATATTTAGCACAAAAAAGAGCGATAATGTAAATATTTTAAGATTCTTCATACAGGTTAGGCAGCTTTTCAACTTGCACTGCGTTTATATTCGGTATTCAAAGCTATTCAGAAATGTGCAGATCAACGAACTGCTTTGTTCAAATCTATGTTACAAATGTTTTTAATTCAATCAATCCCGTTACAGAAAAACAAGCAAACTAACCAAATGTGCTAGTAAAATTGATGAAATAAAGTAGTTGCTGATTAAGGTTCTCGATAATTTAGCAGCATTGATTGAAATTAACCAAATTTATCTTTTATGAACCTTAAATCCACCCTAGCCTTTTGCGCTTTTCTCTTTGTTCTTACAACTGCTCAAATCAGCTCCGCCGACGAAGTTATAGTCGGTTACCGTCATTTGGCAGACCCTGGCACCCTTGTTTACAACGGAAGAGTTTATCTCTACGCATCTAACGACGATGAGAACTCTTACGATAAAAATAGCGGCTACAAAATGAAATCGATCGTTTGCATTTCGAGCAGCGACATGAAAAACTGGACAGACCATGGTGTGGTATTTGAAGCACCAAGAGATGTAGCCTGGGCTGGCAGAACCTGGGCTCCGGCAGCTATTGCCCGCGACGGCAAAATTTTTCTATACTTCGGAAATGGTGGCAATGGCATCGGCGTAGCAACTTCGAGCAGTCCGACAGGGCCATTTAAAGACCCAATTGGAAAAAAACTCGTTGAAACCGAAACGCCAGGTGTACTTCCTGCACCAAATATGTGGTTATTTGATCCAATGACCTTTATTGATGATGATGGCCAGGCCTATATGTACTTTGGTGGTAACGGTGAGAGCAACGTTCGGGTAATTAAACTTAACCGGGATATGATCAGCGTAGATGGCCCTGCAACTTCTATTACTGCTCCTGCCTTTTTTGAGGCTTCATGGATGCATAAGCGCAATGGGATTTATTATTTCTCTTACTCAACCAACCCGAAAGCGCAGATGCGCATCGATTATATGATGAGTAAAAGCCCCACAACTGGATTTACCTATGGAGGAATCGTTGCTGCGCAACCGCCAAAAAACAATAACAACAACCATCAGGGAATTTTCGAATTTAAAGGGCAATGGTACCATGCCTACCACAACAGGGCTGTAGCATACAAATTGGGAATCCCCACAGAATTTAAAAGAAATCTGGCTGTTGAGGTATTAAATTACAAGGCCGATGGCAGTATCGAACAGGTAACCTATACGGCAGATGGAGTACCACAGGTGGAAGGATTAAATCCCTACGTCCGTGTGGAAGCCGAAACGATGAATGACCAACAAGGTGTTAAAACTGAAACATGCAGCAAAGGTGGTTTAAATGTTACGCATATTAAAAACGGAGATTGGATAAAAGTTAGGGGCGTAGACTTCGGCAAAGGAGCGAAACGATTTTCGGCTTCGGTAGCAAGTATTGGAAAGGACAATAAAATTGAACTCCGATTAGGTAGCCCTGACGGAAAAATAATCGGAACACTTGCTGTGCCAAACACCGGTGATGCGCAGACCTGGAAAGAAGTGAGCTGCAAAGTTGATGGGGCGACAGGAAAACAAGATCTTTTCCTAATCATTAAAGGAGCAGAAAAACCAGAAGTAAATATCGATTTTTGGACATTTTCGGCGAAATAAAAACTTATGTTAAAACTAATCCGCTTATCTATAACAGCTGTTTTGTTCGGGCTTACACATCTGGCAAGTGCCCAAAATCCTATCATTCAGACGATTTACACGGCAGATCCTGCACCATTGGTATACAAAGACACCGTTTTTCTTTACACTGGTCATGATGAAGACAAATCTACCTGGTTTGTGATGAAAGACTGGCACGCCTATTCGACTGTTGATATGGTAAACTGGACGGATCGTGGTTCTCCACTATCTTTGCAGACCTTTAGCTGGGCAAAAAAAGATGCCTGGGCTGGTCAGTGTATATTCCGTAACGGAAAGTTTTACTGGTATGTACCAGTGAACGAAACCAGTGGCAAAGGAATGTCTATCGGCGTAGCCGTAGGTGATAGTCCGACCGGACCTTTCAAAGATGCAATTGGAAAACCGCTGTTGCACAGTGGGAATGGTGACATAGACCCGACTGTTTTTATTGACGATGATGGACAGGCTTATCTGTATTGGGGCAATCCTTACCTAAAATATGTAAAGTTAAATAAGGATATGATCTCGTATTCGGGTGAGGTGATTACCGTTCCGCTTAACAAAGAAGGTTTTAATGTTCGCTATAAAGATGCCGACAAACGCCCCTCGGCCTATGAAGAAGGCCCCTGGCTTTATAAGAGAAAAGACTTGTACTATTTACTTTATCCGGCAGGAGGCGTTCCCGAACATCTGGCCTACTCAACCAGCAAAACCGCAAAAGGCCCCTGGAGTTATCGGGATACAATCATGACCGTGATCAAAAAAGGTGGTGCATTTACCAACCATCCCGGCGTGATCGATTATAAAGGCAAATCTTTTTTCTTTTATCATAATGCCGCTTTACCGGGCGGTGGTGGCTTTAATCGCTCGGTAGCCGTAGAAGAATTCAACTATAATGCAGATGGCACTATTCCAAGAATTGAAGCTACAGTTGGTGGTGTTAAACCTGTTCAGCATTTTAATCCTTATCAAATTTCGCAAGCCGAAACCATTGCCTGGGAAGAAGGGATAGAAACCGCAATCTCACCCAAAATCGGGGTTTACGTAACGGAGATTAATAATGGAGATTATATTAAAGTAAGAAGTGTAGACTTAGGGAAAGGTGCAAAATCATTTGAAGCCCGGGTAGCCAGCAGAAATCAGGGCGGAGAGATCGAGGTTCGCTTGGATAGTTATTCAGGAACCCTGTTAACTACCCTAAATGTAAAGCCAACCGGCGATAACCAATCATGGAACACCCAATCGGTAAAAATCGATAAAAAGCAAGCTGGCGTGCACGATCTGTTTTTCATATTTAAAGGAAACGAAGGCGATTTATTCAATTTTGACTGGTGGAAATTTGACAGATAATGTGGCCAGTTTAACAGAAACCTCGCAGGTATTGCAGCACCTGCGAGGTTATTTTTTAACTAATCAACCTGGAAGAACTCTTCGCAGGTAGCCTAGGTAATATCAACTATTTTTCAATAGGTTTCTGGCAATAAGATCAACAGAAACCTGTATTATTTATTTTGCTTGTAAATGGCATCATTGCCGCTATAATCTAACCATTTAAAAGAAGCTGTACTTTTAGTGTTTTCTCCAGATGAAGTGCCATAAAGCGCGTAAAGTGAGCCGACAAAACCTCCTGCGGTTTCGGTACTCAAAAACTTTCCATCCACATTATCCTTTAATATTTTCCATTTGCCAGGGCTTTCAGCGTATAGAAAATTATAAAGTCCGCGATTAGCTTCTATTTTAAACTGCAGGGTTTTAACTTTTACCGGAGTTTCAACAATCAAGTCCATCCCCTTAGTGGTTCGGTTTCCTTTGTAAAGCTGAACCACCTGCTTGCCATCTTTTATTGATTTGCAGATGAAGTAAAAATTATATTCACCTTGAAAGATAAGCATCCCAGCTTTTTCATTTGGCTGCGATGCCGTAAAGGTCATCTCGGTTGAAGCGCTACCGGTTAAATGCTGCTGTCTTTTACCGATAAATGCCGGATTTCCCAGTCCCATGCACGTTTCTGGCAGTAACCTCATTGTTAAGCCATTTTTTTTATCTAACCTATACCAGCTGGTATCATTGGTTCTTAGAAACAATAACGATTGATCGAGTTTTTTATCGAACGTAGTTCTGTAGGCAAAATTTCCACTTTGTGGCGGGGCTATCTGTTTTACTTCCTTAAAATCAGCAGTATAACTATATTGAACTTCTTTTTGGTCCGGATTGATGATTGGCCAGCCATCTACCCATTTAACCGGAGCAATAAATGTTTCTCTGCCAGTATTATAATGATTGCCTTCATAAGGCCTTACAGCCAGGAAAATGGCGTAAGTTTTACCATCTGGACCGTCAACCAATTCAGCATGACCGGTAGAGGTAATCGGGTCTTTACGGTTTGGGTCTAAATCGCGTTGTGTCAATATCGGATTTTTCTCATAAGGAACATAAGGTCCGGTGGCTTGTTTACTTCTTAAAATCACTTGTGAGTGATTAACGGAAGTACCTCCTTCGGCAGCACAGAGGTAATACCAATCGCCACGTTTAAAAATATGCGGTCCTTCAATCCAGACCGGTTTTTTGCTGATGTCTACCCCACCATTTACCAACTGAACTTCTTCACCCACTACTTTTAGGCCTACCGGATCAAACTGAAAAGTACGAATAGTTCGGTGCCCTGAATATAGGGGTTTATTATCTGGCGCATCGCTGTTATAAACGATGTAGGCTTTGTCCTGATCAAAAAACAGTGAGGGGTCAATCCCTCTTACTTGCGGGAGCCAAATCGGATCACTCCATGGTCCTTCAGGTTTTTTTGAGGTCATTACAAAATTTCCGCGCTTATCGATATTGGTACAGGTCATATAAAATGTCCCTTTATAATAATTGATTGATGGTGCGAAAAGCCCTCTCGAGGTACGATCACCGAAAAAAGTCATTTGTGATGGGCGATCGATCACATTGCCGATCTGCTTCCAGTTTTTTAAATCCTTGCTATGGAACACCGGAACCCCTGGAAAGTAGGCAAAGGTTGAATTAACAAGGTAATAATCGCTTCCTACCTTGGTTACACTGGGATCAGGATAAAAACCTGCCATAATCGGGTTTGTAAATGTAATTTGTCCGTAAGAATAGCCAGTATAAAGAAAGGCCATAAAGAGAAGAAGTTTTTTCATAAAGTGCACGTTGATTATGCTCAAAACTAACATCTACGGCCTTACTGTCATGAGCCATTTGTTCAAAAGAAAGCTCCAGATGTTTGTTTTTAAATAAGAAATTATACTGAGAAGGATTTTAAAGCTTCACCCGTTTATCTTTTCGTTTTACATTGATATATTCGGAGGGAAGCATATTAAACTGAGCTTTAAAAAGCTTAGAAAAATAGCTTGGTGTACCAAAACCTGTCATGTATGCGATTTGTGCAACGTTGTAATCACTTTTCTCCAATAATTCTACTGCCCTTTCCAGTTTTACGGATCTAATGTATTCGATTGGTGTCAGACCGGTGATTTCTAGCAGTTTGTGGTAGAGAGAACCCCGGCTCATGCCCACATGCCTGCTTAGTTCCTCTACTGAGAGTTCTGGATTGTTAAGTTTTTCATCAATATACTGGACAATTTTATTCAACAACTTAACCTCACTAGACTCAATTTCTATTTCTTTAGCCTGAACCTGCACCTGTTTAGAATACGCATTTTTCACCGAGCGATTAAACAACAATAAGTTGTCGATTTTCGCATGGAGAATGTCAAAATTAAAAGGCTTGGTGAGGTAGTCGTTCGCACCGGATTTTAGGCCTTTAACCTGGTCCTCTTCTCCACTGATTGCGGTCAACAGGATAACCGGGATATGACTTGTTCTTTTGTCTGCCTTTATTTTCTGGCTTAGCTCAATGCCATTCATTTCTGGCATGCTGATATCGGTAACAACTAGTTGTGGGTGCCCAGAAAGCGTTTTCTGCCAACCTTCTTTACCATTTGATGCCTCTATAATATGATAAAAAGGCTGCAGACTATCTTTTAGGTAAAATCTAAACTCCTCATTATCTTCAACTAAAAGAATAGTGGCCATCTTTACCTCGGTAATTACTGACTCCGTAACGGATTCATCCGGTTCTTCATTAAAACCATAGGCTGTATCATCAACCTCTCGATCATCTTCTTCATCCATTATCTCAACTGGTATCGAAACCAAAAACGCGGTTCCTTTTCCAAGTTCACTTTCTACGGTAATCTGTCCACCGTGCAGTTCTACAAACTCCTTTACAATCGACAATCCGATTCCACTGCCTTGATTTAAGATAGAGCTTACATTGTTATCCATAAAAAAACGATCGAACACCCTATCTTTACTTTGATGTGCAATACCTATCCCGGTGTCTGAAACCTCGATACAAAATACAGGTTTAGTTTGATCGGTAGCGGCTCTTAAGAACATGTTAAGAGATACTTCTCCACCTTCTTTTGTAAATTTAAATGCATTAGAAAGCAGGTTAAATATAATTCTTTCCATTTTATCCTGATCAAAATGCGTTTTCAGACTCTTAATATCGCTGTTAATACGAAGTGAAATTTTCTTGCGCTCGGAAAGATCCTGGAATGCTTCTGCGGCTTCACTGATAAAAGTAATAAGGTCGGCCTCGTTCAGGTTCAACTTCAGTTCCTGTTCTTCCATTTTTCTAAAATCGAGCAGTTGATTTACCAAGTTTAACAGCCTTCGCGCGTTTCTACGGATCATCTTTACCTGGCCAGCTACAGCAGATTCCTGTTTAACAGCAAGCAGTTTATCAACGGGAGCCAAAATCAATGAAATCGGTGTTCTAAATTCATGACTTAAATTGGTGAGGAATTTGATCTTTTGTATATCTAACGCGTGGGCACGTTCGGCATCCCTTCGCTGCTGTAGTATCCTTTGTTCGGCATTGATCTGCGCTTGTTCAATAGCAAGTTGCTGTTTAATGCGCTGAATTCCCCTTCGCCTAATGGCAAATAGGATTGTGCCGATTAAAACTACATAAAAAACATAAGCATAAATAGTTCTCCAGAAGGGTGGTTGTATATGAACGGAAATTGAAGTGATTTTATCACTCCAAACCCCGTCGTTGTTACTTGCCCTTACCTGAAAAATGTAATCTCCAGGGTCCAAATTTGTATAATACGCTGTTTTCTCCTTGCCAACTTCATTCCAACCATCATCCAAACCAACAAGGCGATAGGAATAGTGGTTTTGTTGCGGCGCTGTATAATTTAGCGCTACATAACTAATTGAGAAATTTTGCCCATAACTCAACTTAATCTTTTTTGCGAAGCCAATTTGCTCTTGAATAGGTGATTTTTCACCAGGAAGTACAACTGTATTGGCTACCTTTAGTTCGGTAAGCAATACATTTGGAACCACACTGTTGGAAGGCAATTCGAGCGGATTAAAATAGTTAAAACCATCTTGCCCGCCAAAATAAAGCTCACCGTCTGAAGTGCTGATTCCCGAACCCAATATAAAAGGACTGTCTTGCACCCCATTGGGGCGTCCGAAGTTTTTTATTTTTTTTGTTTCTGGATCAAGACAACTGATGCCATTGTCGGTACTAAACCAAATCAGTCCGTCTCTGCCTTCCAATATTTTGTATACAATAGCATTAGGCAATCCGTTTGTTTCGTTAAAATTGGTAAATTTTCCGGTACGGCGATTGAAAAGATCGAGCCCGGCACCATCCGTTCCGGCCCATATATTTCCCCTACTATCACATAACAAACTCAATACCACATCATTAGAAAGCCCGCTATTTGCTTTTCGGTATACTTTAAATTTCCCGTTGTTACGCTGAAATACGGCTATTCCTGTTCCGCTGGATGATATCCACATATTTCCGTAAGGATCCTCGACAATTGCACGTATAAAACCATTGCTAGGGAGCACCATAGGTGGCGAGGATTGAGTGCCGTACCGGGTAAATGAATTCGTCTTATAATCAAATACATTAACACCAGTTCCGTTTGTACCGATCCATATCAAACCCTTGCTATCTTCTTTGATTGCGAAAATTTCGTTTTGGCTAAGATCAGTTGCCGATGGTCCGGCCAGGAACTGTTTGTAAGTTTTGGTTTTGGAATTATAGGCAAATAAGCCATGCTGGTAAGTGCCCACCCAAAGCGTGCCCCTGGAATCGAGCATTAATGTAAGTATGGCCAATGGATTTCGGGAGAAATCTATTTTGCTCTTGATGTCAATATGTTCGAACACGCCTTTATCACGATCGAAAAAGTGTAGTCCTCCGCCATCCGTACCCACAAATATTTTTCGTTTTGAGAATTCGGCAAAAGAAGTGACAATGGGCGATGAAAGACCTTTGGGATCAAACGGGCTGCTATGCTTTAAGTTAAACAGCGCTAAATTCGGATCGAATTTATTAACACCACCTTGGTAGGTACCTAGCCAGATAATCCCATTATTGGCCATACAAATGCTCCTAACCGATTTGTGACTAAGGCCAAAGGTTTCGCGTTTATTGGGACGAATGTTTGAGAATACCTCGGTGGCAGTATCGAAAATAGTTACGCCATCTTCAGTTCCTAGCCACAATTTACCGCCCTTTTCCAATCTGGCAGAATAAATAATGTCGCCTGAAAATAGCCTATCACCGGATTGCAAAAAAGATTTGAAATGCTTTTCATCATCCAACAACATATTGAGGCCATTGTAGGTGCCAAAAAATATCCGTCCCTTTTCATCCTTAACCATAGTTTTAATGAAATTATCAGTTAGGCTTGAAGGGTCATTGGGATGATGGATAAACTTCTCGGTAGCACCGTTGGTTAAATTAAGGGCCAAAAGTCCTAAATTAGTGCCGATCCATATCTTATTGCCGCTACCTTGAAGAAAAGAAAGCACACTGGAACCGTTGCCCATTAATGCATTGATGCCTACATTTTTTACCTTAAATGTTTTGGTATTGATCACCCGGTAGCCGCCAAAAGTGCCTACCCAAATATTTCCTGTTCTATCTTCGTAAAGTGTTAATACATTAAATGGGATGTTACGATTCGGGATACCTTCACCTACAAATGATTTAAATGTATTTTTTTTAGCATCATAGTAAGCTAAACCTCCTCCGTTTGTACCCACCCAAAGTCTTCCCCTCCTGTCTTCTAAAAGTGCCGAGATATTGTTAGACGGAATGCTCGTGCTATCGCCACTTTTAGTAGTATAAACGGTAAAATTAGTTCCATCAAATTTATTCAGCCCATCGCTGGTTCCAAACCATACAAGACCATTATGATCCTGCAGGATTGTATTTACAGTATTTGAAGAAAGGCCATTTTTAGTATTAAGGGTAATGAAATTGGGGTTACTTTGTCCCTTTACTATAGTGTACGTCAATAACAATATCCCTAGAAGTGACATTGCGCTTATACCTGATACTCGTTTTAACATCATAACAATAGATTCACGCTTTAGCGATCTGGATTGTGATTGTACTAATGCAGGGCTCGCTTAGCTTACCTTGGTACACTGTGGATTTATATTTGCTTTGTGCGTAAATATAGTTAACACCCCTAATTTAAACTATTTTATTTCAGCCTCGAACGGGGATGCCGGCAAGCCCTCTGCGTTATACAAATTTGCACCGTCGGGATTATCCGCCCAGGCATATCGGACAGCAACAGGACTGGAAATACTATCGTTCCAAACTATTACGGTGTTACCTTCAATTTTAGCCTTAGCCCACACATATTTTTTATCGGCACCTGCAATGGCAAAATGATAAAGTTCGGGTTCACCTTTTGCAGTTAGTCCACTTCCCACATGATCAAAATTCAAAATCACCTTATTGCCCTGAACCGTTGCTGATCTGTAGACCGGACCTGAGTAAACGATGTTTTTTTCACCGTAAACTAGTTTTTCGGCCCATAAAGCCAAACGTTCGCCAATTGTTTTTTTGTTCAGGGGATGAATATCATTCCATTCGCCGGCACCGAGCCCAACAGACATTCCTGTATTTGGCACTTTTAAGGCTTGGAGCTGGCTCTGCCGAAGTTGTGCCCAGTCGCTCTCAACCGGAACATAATCAACCTCCATATAGTTGGGTAATTGTGCAAATAAAAATGGAATATTACCTAAGCCCCATTTATTCCTCCAATCGTTAATTAGTGCAGGTAGCAGTTTGGCGTATTCTTTTGGCTTGCCTGCATTTGTTTCTCCCTGGTACCATAAAAAGCCACTTATACCATAGTTGATTGCGGGTGCAACCATGGTATTGTAAAGTCCAGTAGGAGAATTTTGTGCCACAATTGGCTGAACTTGTTGTCTAGACGGGGAATAGCTTGGTTTAGTAAATACTTGGTCCACCTGGTAATTCCATTCCCCTCTTAAGTCAATTATTTGTCCGTTAGCCTGTATCGAATAATTTTTATCAGGCACAAAGCCACCTTTGCCAGTTGTATTTGTAACTTTTACTAAAATGGTGTTTTTTCCAGGCTTTAACAGGTTTGCTGGCACATTGTATCTTCTTGGAGGATACTGATAAGTGATATTGCCCACAAAAATGCCATTTACAAAAGTGGAATCAGCATCGATAATACGCCCCATAAAAAGTTTTGCTTGTACGCCGGTCATCCCCGCAGGAACATCAATTTCCTTTTTAAAGTACAGGATACCATTCAGGTTTCTTACGCCCTGGTCTGCCCAATAGCCTGGCATCCAAAACTTATGCCATGTTTTTGGAACATAGGATGATTGCAAGGTTTTATCTGACATAGGCAGCACCTGTTTTTTTAGGCTGTTCATATAAGTGGTATCCCGAAAGTTTTTGATCTGGGCTTCAGCTGCAGGAAAATCCTTAAACGCATCTATACTCATCCAAGCCTCTATTGGTGTTCCGCCCACGCTGGAATTAATGATCCCAATGGGAATTTTGTATTTTTGATAGAGTTTTTTGGCGAAGAAATAAGTAACTCCTCCAAACTCAAGCAATTCTTTACCTGATGCTAATTTCCACTCCCCTTTTGGCAAATCCAGTGATTCTTTGGATACATCAGCCTTTGTGGGTACAAAGAAATTCCTGATTTGAGGAAAATTATCATTCTTAACTTCGTTTGGATAATTTTCTTTCAGTCTTTCCATTGCCAACACCATGTTAGATTGGCCTGCGCAAAAATATACGTCTCCAATTAAAATATCGGTTAATGTAATCAAATTCTGCCCTTCAATGGTCATGGTATATGGGCCTCCGGCTTTCATTTTAGGAAGCATAATCAACCACTTCCCATCGCTGCCGGTAATTGTCTCAAACTTTCTATTATTAAAAGAAAGTTTAACTTTCTCATTTGCACTGGCCCACCCCCAGATCTTTAAATCTGTATTTCGTTGTAGCACCATTCGATTACTGATTAGCTGTGGAAGTTTTACCTCAGCTTTTGTCTTTAGGTTAGTGAACAAAACTATAACGAGCAAAGCGCAAAGCGGAAGATAAGATTTTACGGTCATGCTTATAAAGTCTGGAAAATATGGCAATAGATAATTTTCGGGGAAATGTAAACGCTTACGATTCTTGCCCCAGTATCATCACAGAAATACATAGTTTAAGGTATTAATATTTGGTTATTTCTTTTTTAAAAAAATTATACTCATGTAAAGCTTCATACCTGAGTAATTTTTACCCGAATATATCATTTACTTTCGAAAAAAACAATCGGTTGCATAACTATATTAAATTTGTTATAATCAGGCTGAAAAAAGGAGACCGGGAAAATGAAACGATAAATTTTGCGGACGGGAAGAGATAGCAGAGCAGCAATCAGGTTTAAGTCGACTTTACTGGTAATTCCCAATAAAAAAGCCAGGAACTACGGTTAACGTTGTTCCTGGCTATAAGCGCGTAGTAACTTTATTTATTTTTCAAACCTTCGGCTGTGCCAACATAGGCTGGTTTTCGCACAAAACCTTCTGTCCACAAGCCAATTGGCTCCCCTGCTCTCCAACTTGAGGTAGCTGGACTATCCTGAGGCGCCCATATTGTAATTCCATATCGCTGAGCTGCCGGAATAAGCTCAAAGTATTTCTTGATTACATATTTGTACATCTCAGATTGAGCTGCATATTGCTCGGGTGTTGCCTGTGCAGTTTTTATATTTCCTGTAAAACCCATATCCAATTCTGATATTTTGATAAGTTTACCAGTTGCGGCCAATAATTTGAACATTTCTTCAATCTTGGCTTTATCAGAAGTTGCCACAATGTGCATTTGTGTACCAATACCGTCTATTTTTGCGCCTTTGCCTTCCAAATACTTTACGTAATCAATTAATCCTTTGCATTTTTCGATGCTATATTCCAGGTTATAATCATTAATAAAATGGATATCAGTCGCATTACCATACTGCCTGGCCAATTGAAATGCCTTTAGCGCATAATCCTTCCCCAGGTAATCTTGCCAAAAGAATTCATCGGCCGCAATGGATGTTCTGCCCGCAGCAGTTTTAAGCTCAGTTGGCTTTGCATCATCCATTGGTTCGTTTACCACATCCCAAGCTTTAACATAATCTTTTGAAGCGGTAACTATACCTTTAATCCAGGTATCTAATGCAGTGGTTAAAATGGTCTTTTTCTGCTCAGCAGTTTTTTCTACAATTGTAGTGCCACCAAGCGGATTGTATTTTTTAAGCGTGATATTATCGAAATAAAAATTTGTTGCTGTTTTACCTAGATTAAAAGCCAAAGCACCGCTTGTTGCAATGTCTGCCGTAACGGTAATTTCTTTCGTATAGGTTGTCCAGGTTGGTGTTGAAGAAATTGCACCAAAAAAATCATAAAATTTGTAAGCGCCAGGCGTAGTATGTGCCTGTGTAGGGTAAGATGCCGCTACATCAGAACGCACATTCATTTTAAGTTCATATTTCTCTCCTACTGCTACCGCTGGAAACTTAAGAAATAATTGCGCATCATAATCGTTGGCCCGTACTGCCGAGTTAGTAATTTTCAAAGCCCGTCCTGTACCGTTAAAGCCTTCGCCAGCTGCAGTAAAAGAGGCAACGGCATTGGTATTGGATTGATAAACTGAGGCGTTGTCCGTTTCAAAATCGGCCCCGATGACCAGGTCCCAGGTAGGGCCACCGCTTGAAGGAATGACCACCGGGGCAATCAGTCCTTTTAAATATGTTGCATTTTGATTAGCATGCCAGGCAAGTGTATGCCCATAAACTGTAATACCGGCTTTGGACGCTGTCTCCAACAGGTTTTTCACATTGCTTAAAGCCAGGCTTCCGTCAGCTTGTACAACCGCTCCATGTTTCATCTCATAACCCAACGTAATTTCATCAAAATTGCTATTGATCAATCTATAAATTACACCTTTGGAGAGATAGGATTGCAGACTGGTTCCCGCACCAAATTTAAATTTAGGATTTGCCGTTCTATCAATATAGGTTTTTAATGGCTGATAGGCATCGATCTGCTCTTGGGCCGCGAAGCTTGTTGGCTTGGCCACCTGAAATTCGAGTGCCTCATATTTGTGGCAGGAAGCAAGCAACATTGCCCAGGAAAGACCAAATGCTATTTTGTATAATCGTTTCATTTTCTCGATTGTTAGATTAAATATTAATTATTTGACCGGCGTAAATGTTTCGGCTTTCACGCCGCGGTCGCGCATTACCAGGGTATCTACGCTATTCACCGTTCTATCATTCAGATCGATCTGATAGTTCAGATAAAGGGCATCACGATCCTGGCTGCCCCAGCTGTTTTTCTCTCCCCGTTTAACAAATTTTCCGGTGCCACTCGCTGTAAAACTGGCATCAGCAGCTGTAATTGTACAGTTGCCCGTGTTATCAAAAGTTAACAATAAGGTTCGGCTGATGCTGGTTCCGCCTGTTACTTTAAATGTGACAGGAAACTCGGCCTGGGTTAGCGAACGTGTGTTTAACTTGTTGATTTCATCATTCTCCACATACTTCATATGGCGAACTACGGTTTGATTGAGCGCGGTGTTACCGCCTTTGCCCGCAATCACATCCTTTCCTCTGCGGAGATAAAACCCCTGCCATGTATTGATATACTTTACGGCATACAAAGTATATTTTTTTTCGGGCAAGATCATTTTGTTCTGATCAACACTGGTCATCGTTAAAGGGATCACATAAGTGGTATTGATCGCCAATGGATCTGCGAAAAAAGCATCGGTGAGCTGTACATCTACTCCACCTATCAAACTTCCTTTCGGGATGACAATTTTGTTAGCTGCAAGCGTATAATAATTAGCCGGCATGGGCTTTATCATACCGCTGTAGGGTGATGGGAAAGATAAGCCTTGAGTTAGCGCATTATCTACACTGATGCCAATGGTAATATCTTCCTTATTTGAATAAACTCCACCAACCGTACCCATAATCTGAAGCTTATGTTGGTTATCAAGTGAAGTATCAAAAATATCTTCGCCCATGGTGAGGGTCCGGATCGGCCCCTGATAGGCAAAATAAACGGTTTGTGTATCATTATCCGGAAATGCCCATTCTTCGTTTTTGCAAGCGCCAAGTGTTAAGACGAGCGCAAGTAAAATATATACTTTATTTTTCATGATGTTATTTGTTATAGTGAATGAATATTACCATCCCGTGTTTTGTTGCAAAGCATTGTACTTGAGTGTTTCGCTGTAAGGAATTGGTCCAAATCTCATATATTCCTGATAGCTTCTTGCTTCTACATTGATTTCCTGATAGGTGCCTTGCGAGATACTCACCCCTTTCACCGGTTCGGTTAATGCTGCATTCCATCTACGAAGATCCCAGAAGCGGAATCCTTCAAAAGCCAATTCTAACCTACGCTCATTCCTAATCAATGTTCGCATGGCATCTTTATCTGTTTTAATCGATTCGAGATATGCATCACCGTTTGTAGTTCCAACGCCGGCCCTGGCACGAATAGCTTTAATAATATCGTAAGCGGAATAGGGATTGCCACCATTTGCTGTAGGGCCCCATGCCTCATTTGCTGCCTCTGCATATATCAGGAACATTTCCGTATAGCGGATATGTGGCCTGTAATGTTTCTGATTATTTACGGTTGGTGTACGGCTAACATCCTGCCTTAACAATTTTTTCATATAGTAACCGGTTCTTGTAGAAACTTCTTTTCTATTCAGCCCATCATCATTTGTTGCTACATCTGTTGTGGTATTGATTACCTTGTTTGTTGGCCCGATGGTATTTCCATTGTACACTATAAATTTTGCTAAACGTGGATCCCTGCCAGTAAATGGAGCCGCAGGATTATATCCGCTCTGCGTTGTATTGGCAATTGGATAACCGTTTTGCATTGGGAAAGCATTAACCAGATTTTGAGTTGGGTTTATACGGCCCTGACCAGATAAGGTTGGTGGGTAATTGGCCGCTTCTAAATCGCTATTTGATCCAACATTTGTACGCCAAAGCACTTCTTTGGGACTAGCGCCAGAAGCCAATGCATCAATTTCTGCTTTGTTATCATACCAGGTAACACCATTAGGATCTAAATTAGCTAACCAGTTATTAAGTGAAAGTACCTGTGCTGCATAGCTGGCGGCATCGGTCCATGTGGTAGAATTGCCTGTGCTGAAAGCCGGACTTGCGCCCATTAGTGCTACTCTGGCACGAATGGCTTTAGAAATACGGCCAGTCATTCGCTGATTAAAAAACTTACCGAAAACCCGGTTATAGGTCTCTACATTAACTCCTGCATATTTTGCAGGAATCTGGCTGGTACTATTAATATCAGCATAATCTAAAGGAAGCAATTGTTCTGCCTTATCCAAATCACCATAAATCTGTTTAATACAGGCATCAAATGTGGCCCTTGGCTGGTTAAAGTTGGAAGCAGGTGTTTCGGGTTCGAGTACAATAGGGAAACCATACAAATTACCCCCTACTTTTCCGGCATGTGCCTGTAGCATATACGACATTAGGTAAGCTCTCAAAGCATATGCTTCACCTTTTTGCCTATCATTAAACATCCTGCTCAACACCGGATCTTTAGAATCCCAAAGCACCTTATCTGTCTCTGCTAAAAATAAGTTGATATACTGTATACCTGCTCTTGCATTGGTCCATTGATCTAATGGATTAAATTGAGCCGACCATTGTCCGGTGGCAATTCTCCTAAAATTATTATTGATATCATTACTTACCGCATCATCTGTAGCGACATCGTTAAAAGACCAGCCATTTGATGGAAGCCTTGTATAACCATTTAGCAATAACCCATGGGCAAGTGCGGGTTCTGTATAGATGTTCTCAAAATCTCCATTATTTTGTGGAGCAGGGTCAGTAAACTTTTTACAGCCCGAGAGCATCACAACGACAACTATAAATTGTATTAATATTCTGTTCATCTTTTCTAATCTAATATTCAATTAAAACATTGCCTTTACGCCCAGGTTATACATCCTTGTTTGTGGGGCACCTCCTAAATTCAGCTCGAGTATTTCTCTTTCCTTCGCTATTGTTAAAAGATTAAATCCTGCCACATACAGCCCCAGTTCTTTCAATACTTTACTTTTGAACAATTTATCGGAAACTGTGTAGGAGATCTGAACTTTAGATAAATCAAACCGGTCTGTGCTGTACAACCAGAAATCAGACGCTCTGAAATTATTATCGCCATTTAAAGTGGTAAGTCGCGGAAAGGTTGCCGTATTTTTTGTTTGAGGCGTCCATCTGTCGCGTACCACTGCCGAATACTTATCACTTCCGTTAACCCAAAAATAGTTATCGCTTTTCATGGCACTTGCACCGAAGCGGCCTGTACCCAAAACAAACAGGGTAAGATTTTTCCATTTAGCAGTTACGTTCAATCCTGCTGTAAACGGAGCACCAAACCATCCACCGCGACCAAGGTATACCTGATCCTTATCATCAATGATTTTGTCACCGTTCTGATCAATATATTTGATATCGCCAGGAGCCAATGATGATCCAAATGCTGGTTTTGCACTATTAATTCCATCGGCCGCCGCCACTTCGCTGGCATCCATGTAAAAACCATTGCTTTTTAATCCCCAGATAGCATCGAGTGGTTTGCCGGCACGGTATTGATAGCTATTTTCATAAGTTAACAGATCGGCACGTTTAGTTGCTTTGGTCGTATAATATGTTCCAGACGCTCCAAAAGTCCAGTCGATTGCACCAATACGTTTGTTAAAATTTAAGTAAAAATCCAAACCGGTCCGCTGATCACTATTATAATTACTGTAAGGAACAAAAGAAGAACTCGGAAACCCGGTAGTGAAATAATTGGGATAAAGGACGTTAAGCTGACCGATAATCCCGGTGATGTTATTTCTAAAAACATTTGCTCCGAAATTAAACTGATTTTTGAACATTCCACCTTTTATACCGATACTGATTTCTTTCCTCTTAGCGAAAGTTAAATCCATATTGGATCCGCGGCGCGAATCTGTAGACTGTGTACCTGTACCATCATTCCAACCATACCAGTTACCCCCTGTGCCTGTATAGATACTCTCGTAGGCAAAATACTCATCAAAATCAAGATCGGTATTTAAAATACCTGCTGATGCAGTTAATGTTAAGTCGTTAATGAACGAAACTTTTTTCAAAAATGGCTCTTCGCTAAGGTGCCATCCAATAGAAGCTGCAGGAGAAAGTGCAATCCTGTTTCCCGGAGGCATTTTTGGCGAGCGTACCACAGCTCCGGTAATCTCAGCAAAATACTTATGGCTGAAATCATAATTTAACTGCAAACCTAAATTAGAATTTGTGGTTGGCTGATAGATTTCAGATTGCGATTGGCGATATGCCGCCGCCAGCAATACTGCAGAGATATGATGATTATTACGGACGGTAGTATTGTAGTTAAATTGACCAGATAACGAAATGGTTTGTCTGTAATAACTATCTGCAATGTTTTGAACTCCAGTTTTAGTATCTTCTCCCCAGCGCGTTAAGCTGCCGATTAGCGTTGTACCAGAGTAGGTTGTCCAATTGGGCTGGTAAGTCGCATATCCATTCCGATAACCCTGATTGTAACTGTTCAGGTAATCAACCCCCATAGTAGTACTAAAGGTAAGTCCATTCAAAATTCCTTTCAAATCGGCATCAATACCAGTGGTAAACTGAAACTGGCGTTGTACAAATTTATTGTTACCACCAGCATAAATGGCCGCAAAGGGATTAGTTTGATCTAATTGCGTACCACCAAGGATGTATTGTCCATCAATAATTGTAGCGTTTTTAATCATCGCCCTGCTCACTTCGTCGCTCTGTTCCAATAAATTAATTGGGATTAACGGGGTAAATAAATGAGGGCGCAGGGTTGCGGCGTTAGCCCAGTAATTCGTATTTACTCCGCCGCTACTGGCAAACACAGCACTTGCGTCTACCCGGGCTTTTAGTGCTTTGGTTAGCTGCATATCAACATTTCCGCGGATGTTAAAGCGTTCTGATGTGTTATTTTCTTTGGCTTCGCCGAAATTAAGCAGCGAACCTGTAGATGCAAACCCAACATTGGTGTAATAACGGGCACGATCATTCCCTCCTGAAATTTCTGCTACGCCATCATAGCGTGAAAAACTATTTTTGAGGTACTCTGAAGCGTAATAATCTACACTTGGATAACGATAAGGGTTAACACCAGAGTGATTATAAATAGTTTCTGGAGTATAAGCCGCCGCCAGACCATCATTAGATAAAGCCTCGTTATACAAGGTCATGTACTCTGAAGAGCCCAGATATTGAGCGAATCTTTTTGGCGTATTTAGTCCGATATTGGAACGAACGTTTATTTTTTGCTTAGTTGGTGTACCTCTTTTTGTGGTGATCAAGATTACTCCTTTTGCACCGCGGCTGCCATATAGGGCAACGGCCGAAGCGCTCTTGAGAAAAGTGATTTCCTCAATTTCATTTGGTGTAACACTGTTCACATCCCTCGGAACTCCATCAACCAATATTAACGAGGTGTTCATGCCCCAAAGGTTATTGCCATTAAAGCCCGGAGCAAAAGCTTCTATCCCGTCCAATCCATAGGTTATAAAGTTTTTCTCAAAAAGCTGTGCCAGGTTAACGCTTGAAACGCCAGCAGGAAGATTACTTTCTGCTGCATTTTTAAAACCCACATTTATTAGTCTATCCTCTTTAGTTAAGGTAACCTGCTTTAGGTTGGGTAATGCAATTACCGGCAAGGTTTTATAACCTTTAGCATTTACCATAAATGTGCTATTCTCCTCTACCGATAAAGAAAATTCACCAGCCTGGTTTGCTATGGTGAGCACATCGTTTCCTTCAATAGTTATGGATGCCCCTTTTATCGGATTTCCATTGATATCTTGAACAACAGCTTTTATGGGTATCTTAACGGCGTCCTGACCTTTGATTACACCGACAGACAGCGTAAAAAAGACACACAGCGCCAATGCATTTCTTAAAAATTTCATCATTCTTGTCTTTAATTATTTGTGATCATGAACTACCTTACCATCCAGGGTTTTGCGCAAACTCCTTATACATATTTACATCTGCTCGTTTAAGTGGCAACCAATAATGCTTTTCACTAAATGGACGTTGTAATATTAATCGCTCACGATAGTTTACAACCTTGTTTAATTTGGTGTCGACTGCAGGGTTTAAAGGAGCAGCACGATCAAATTCCGCGGCTGTTTTTAAGGTATAAGGTACCTCGGCTAACAAATGCCAGCGGCGAAGATCATTAAACCGATGCCCTTCAAAGGCAAGTTCAACAGCACGTTCGCGTCTTACTTCTTTCATAAACTCTGACGTAGATACTAAGAACTGCGCGGCAACACGGCCAACACCAGCACGATCTCGAATCACGTTGATTGCATCTACGGCAGTTTTGCTAAATCCCTCTGCGGTTGCACCTGGGGAGTCGTACCCGGTTGCAACCGATTCTGCGTACATCAGGTAGATATCGGCCAAACGCATATATGAAACCTTAATATTCAGGTTCTGTCCATAATTCCAGCCCTGATCAAAGTTATTGGCGGTTCTGGGCACAAATTTGAACATCATATACCCTGTACGGCTACCAGAACGTTCATCTCTATAACTTCCATTTGTAAACAGATTTGCATATCGGTGTGGCTCCATATTCGCTGCTAAAGTTCCCTGCACCACTTTAACTCCGTCATATATAATATCATTATAGAACCTTGGATCGCGATCACGCCAAGGAAATTGCGGATCATATCCTGAACCAGTAGGATCAGCCTGGGCAGAATTCGAAATGGGCAAACCATTTTTCATCCCATAATAATTAACATAATTTGCAGTTGGTGCGAATACCAGCGCATCGGCACCTACAATTGCTGGGGTATATTGTTTTGCAGTACCATAGGTTGAGCCATGTGCTCCCCAATATGGTCCTGTAAATATTACTTCAGTACCTCCCGGGATTAAGAAATTTTGGCCAGTTGTATAAAAATTGGTACTGTATTGTGCAAAAGGCAATAACTTATGAGGAGCAGCACCACTTTCTGTTAGTTTTAATAACTCGGCAAATGCAGCAGCCGCTTTTTTACTCAGTTCTACATTATAGGTTTTGCTACCAGTAGATTCTAAGTTCATTAATGGACTAGCGGCCCACAGATAATTTTTACCTAAATAGCCTAATGCCATGATTTTATTGATACGCAATTGGTTTTTACCCAGGGTTTGGATCCCGGCTGTTGTATTATCCCAATTGATTGGCAAAAGATCAGCGGCAGCTCTTAAATCCAGTGCTGCCTTTGCTGCACATTCCTGATACTTTAGCCTGGGCAATCTCAATTCTTCATCGGCTGGCAATACTTTATCAATGTATGGCAGCCCTCCAAAATATTGCATGAGCTGGAAATGGAACCAACCTCTAAAGAACAACAGCTGGCCTCTGATCAGGTTACGTTCTTCATCAGTTGCATTTACCATCAGGTTTAAGTTCTCGAGACCTAAATTCGCTTTACGAATGCCATACCAGGCCAGTGGATACAGGCCCTTGGTAAAACGATCGTTATTTGTATTTGCGTTGGCATTGTCTAAAAATCCTGCTCCCCATCCGTCAAACTCCCTCTGCCAGCCCCAAAAATCACCGTTATCTATTTTGTTAACGAAGTGGAAATTTTGAACTGTAGACTGGATTTCGTCTTCACCCCAGTTGAAACTGTTGGTCCAATACCTGTTTGTAAAATCCGGAATACAATTATATAGTTCCTCGGTAAAGCCCTGAAAACTACGAAAGTCTTTGAACGCAGATTCGGCTGATACAGTTGCCTCAGGATCTCTGTCTAAATATTTTTTACAAGATACCATGCCGGTTCCCGCCCAAATCATTC
Source organism: Pedobacter sp. R-06 (assembly GCF_049913135.1). Lineage (NCBI taxonomy): Bacteria > Pseudomonadati > Bacteroidota > Sphingobacteriia > Sphingobacteriales > Sphingobacteriaceae > Pedobacter > Pedobacter sp. R-06. The sequence goes on from NZ_CP183977.1 coordinate 3,672,605, forward strand.
CTATTAATAATAGGCGTGTTATATATTTTTTCATAATGATCATGTTTAGAAGATGAAATTAGCGCCTAGATTATACCGCTTTACAGTTGGATAAGCACCTTGCGAGGCCCATCCTTGTCCGCCAGCGCTTTGATAATTTGCTTCACGGTCATCCGGCATCTTAGTCCACACGTGTAAATTGTTTCCATTTAAGAATATACGTATACTTGAGATCCCTGCTTTTTTAACCCAATCTTGCCTAAAAGTGTAAGCAATCTCCGCATTTTTTAAACGCAGGTAAGATGCATCATAGAAGTACCTGTCTGCTGTGTAAAAGCCCGCTGGGGTTGTTTCCCAACGTGGCATCGGACCATCAGGGTTTGTATTGTCTTTTGACCAATAACTTCCTTCATCATAGGCAACAGTATTTTTTCCGGAAAATGTTCCCAGCACAACTTGACGGGTAACATTATTTACACCATAAAATTGAGCAAAGGCACTGAAACCTTTCCATTCGAAACCTATTGTTGCATTATAGGTGTTTTCAGGAGAACCAGCGTAGCCATAAGGAATGTTATCATTCGCATCAATTATCCCATCAGCATTGAAATCTACCAGATGATAGTTTCCTGGGATTTTCAATTGGTCATTGGCATTGTGCATGGTACTTCCATAAAGCTGATCCCAAGTATTGTAATAACCAGCGCTCACATAAGAATAAGCCTGTCCAATCTGTTTATTGATAGGCTTCGCATATTCTGGCAATAGCTCGGCTACGTCGGCATCAATCACTTTGTTTTTTGCATGGGTATAATTGATATTGGCCCACGCGGTAAAATTGCTGGTGATTTTTTTGTTAAACCGGATGTCAATTTCATAACCTCTCGACCGCACCTTACCAACGTTAAATGTAGGTGGTTGGGCACCGTAATAACTTGGTACAGCCCGGGAAGTACCGGTAAGAATATCGCTACGGTCATCCTGAAAGAAATCTACACTTCCAGAAATCGAGTTTCCGAGGATACTAAAGTCGAGTGCAATATTTTTCTTCGCCACTTTCTCCCAACGAACGTTTGGATTACCTACGCCAGTTTCCCTATACCAATTGTAAGGACTATTTTCAGCGGCCTCTCCGGTAATGCCGAGCGGAGTTGTTCCTCCAAATGCCCAGTTCGTTAAAAATGCAAATCTTGGGGAACCACCATCATCACCAATTTCGCCATAAGATCCGCGTAATTTTAAAGAGTTGATGAATTTGATCGGCTTCATAAACTTTTCTTCAGAAATCATCCATCCAAGTCCACCGGATGAAAAGAAATCAAAGCGATAGGCAGGGCCAAATTTCTCAGAGCCATTATAAGCTCCATTATATTCGAAACTGTACTTGCCTGCATAATTGTACGTGGTACGGAAAACCCAGTCTTCACGATAAGAAGGAATGATACTTCCGGTAGCAGTATTATCTCTACTCCAAAGTCCCATGGCAGTTAAATTATGCTTTTGGGCAATGGTTCGGGCATAATTGATCTGCATTTGAGAAAACATCCGTCGGTAAGTTGCACCATCGTTAACGTCACCTGCCCGGCTTGCCCATCTTACACTTTCCCTCCATTCCAGCTCTGTTGCCGCATCCTTGGTTTGTGAATAACTTACTACTCCCGTTTCAGGGTCGATGTATTTACTCAATGTTCCATTATTGCGGTCATCAATTCCACGACCAGCTTCGATAAATGTGTTATCGATAGACAGTGTTCCTTTTAAGCTCAATCCCTTAACAAGAGAATTTAAGCTTTGATCTAAGGTAAAATCTGTGGTGATACGGGAAGTTGTGGTCGTTTGAAGACCACTGGTAGACAAAATCCTAACGGAGTTTAAACTTTGTTGTTCATTGGGCTTATAGTACCCCCATGTACCATCCGAATAGACAGGGAGATAGAGATTTGGTGCTGCAGAATAAGCCGCTGTCCAGGTATTGTAAGGGTTAACATCAATCCATGGCCGCTCAGATGTACCTCTTGAACCAGAGATATTTGTTCTGAATACCGTTGATGGTGTTAATTGAAAATCCAGGTTGCTTCTTACGTTCAATCTTTTGAAACTGTAGCCACCGCTATAACCACGATCATTACCAAACCTTCTAAACAAATCTCCTTCATCAAGGTAATCAACAGAAGAAAAATACTTTACAAACGATGTTCCGCCGCTTACATTAAGATTGGCATTATAAGACATTGCATTGTCTCTAAACAAGGTATTTACCCAATCTACGTTTGGATAACGCTCGGCTTCTTCGAGATTGGCGGGCGAGCGATATTTTTGCATCACAGCTTCCGGAAGATATGAACTCCAGGCACCCGGAGCGAGTGCTAATTCGTATTCGATTGTTCGGTTACGCACCTGGAACATATCATACGAATCGAGCTTACCAGGCAATTTAGATGCAGATTTAACAACTGTATTAGCAGCTGCTCTGATTTCTGCCTTCCCTTCACGCCCCCTTTTGGTGGTAATCAAGATTACGCCGTTTGCACCTTTCACGCCAAATACCGCAGTGGCTGAAGCATCTTTAAGTACAGATACTGAGGCCACAGAGCTGATATCGATGTTATTTATCGATCGTTCAACTCCATCTACTAGAATAAGCGGACTGGCATTGTTCCAGGTGCTGCGGCCACGAATAAGGATCTGAGGATCTTCATCCCCTGGCATTCCGGTGCTGGCTGTAGTGATTACGCCCGGCAAATTTCCAGTTAATGCCGCACCTAAACTAGATACACCACCTGTTCGTTCCAGTACTTCACTTGTGGTTTGTGTAATTGCACCAACAACACTCTGTTTCTTTTGAACGCCATACCCTACAATCACAACATCACCCAATTGATCAGCGTTTGATTTCATGGTTATGTTTACCGTATTTTTGCCGGCAATGCTCACATCCTGAGTCTTCATTCCTATATATGCAACGGTAAGTATTTGCCGATCGGCAGGTACCTCTATAGCAAATTCTCCATTTGTACCGGTTTGCGCTTTAGAACCGGTACCTTTTACAGTAATTGTGGCTCCTATTAATAGCTGCTTTTGTTCATCAACTACCGTCCCGGTTATTTTTCGCCGTTGTTGTGCGGCAGCTGTGTCAATCAACAGCGCGGAGATAATCAGTGTTAAATACATCACAAGTAATAACTGCTTTGCTCCCCGATATCTGGAGCGCACATCATTACCCATATTGGTTATTTTTTCCATTATTTAAAATCATTAAAAGAGAAATAGATTTGGATAATTGTATGCCAGTCCTAGTTAGTTAGGATCACCAAAACAGATTTTTCAATTGTTTTAGTTCGCGTAGAGCGGAGTAACCCCTCTTTGTAGTAGTAGTAGTTTTTAGTCATAAAATTTGGTTTATTTTGGTTAGGATTAGTATTTGATACTATTGAACGAATTCAATCTGTATCGGTGCGAGATCGATTTGGATTTAACCGGGTGCTTTCATGAGCGTTTGTTCAATTTGGTTTATATTTATTTGGTTAGCTCCCTACAATAAAAACCAATTTTAGCTTTCCTTATAATTGAACAATCTGCCTTTGGCATCACACTGAGATTAAGATCAGCGTTAAGCGCTCTTAGGGTAAGTGTTGGTCGTACTTACTTCAGCATCATGTTCGAACGGAAAGGGTAATGGTTACCTGTATTGAGTATTCGAAGCTAAGACAACTACAATTTTAAGCATAGCACAATTGTTTAAATTTATACCCAGTTTGTTTAAGTGGTGCAGAAAGTGCCTTTACGCATCAAAAAAAGCATTAAACTGATAACATCCATTTTATTTTAAACACAATTGTCTTATCGATATAAGCATTTGGTTAGCGTATAAATCTAATGTGTATCTTCTTTTAGCTATTATCCGTCACGCTGCTTTCCATTTATAGTAGTGGATAAAAACGTGATTTAACCTTTACTCAAAAGTTTTTATAGCTATATCCACAGCAATAATCTTAAATAAATCATCACAAGAGAAAAAACAACCATGGGCTTATCTTTCTAATATTAATTGCTTTTGTAACGATAGCTAATATCCTGTAAACAAAAAAGCGGCACCACAATAACTAAAGCAGATAATGGTTAAAATATATTTTATGGAGCCAGAATATATCTGCTCCATTATTTATTATCTGTATATTGAACCGCTAATAATTTTATCGAATATTAGGATAGCAAAAGCCATGGTTATCCTTCAAAATAAAACAAACAGATGAAATATAAAATATACTTTCTTGCTGCATTTTTGGTAATGGCATCTGCCAAAATAAGGGCGCAAGATTATCTTTCTTCGTCGGCTGAACTGATCAAAAGGGTCTTACCCAAACAGCATCAGTTTTTTTTAATCCAAAGCATCGTTTCTGAAAAAGGCATGGATGTCTTTGAAATTGAAAGCAAAAAAAACACCATCATTTTAAGGGGGAACAGCGGCGTAGCTATTGCCTCGGCTTTTTATTATTATTTAACAGAATATGCCCATTGCCAGATTACCTGGAACGGCATTAACCTTAAATTGCCTCAAAACCTACCAGTAGTTAAAAATAAAGTAAGGAAATCTACACCTTACGAGTACCGTTATTACCTCAACTACTGTACATTTAATTACAGTATGAGCTGGTGGGATTGGGCCAGATGGGAAAAGGAAATGGACTGGATGGCACTTCATGGCATTAATATGCCCTTGGCTATTACTGGAGAAGAATATACCTGGTATCTTGTATACAAAGAGATGGGCTTTAGCGATAACGACTTGAAGGATTTTTTTACAGGGCCGGCCTATTTTTCGTGGTTCTGGATGGGGAACATAGATGGTTGGGGCGGCCCCCTGCCATTGGACTGGATGAAAAGTCACTTCGAACTGCAAAAGAAAATCTTGGCCAGACAGCGTTCTCTTGGCATGAAACCGGTTCTGCCTGCATTTACAGGGCATGTACCAGCCGCATTTAAAAAGAAATTTCCGAATGCGAAACTGAAGGCTACCAACTGGACCAATGGTTTCGCAGACACTTATATCCTCGATTCGGAAGATCCTATGTTCGCAGCTATCGGGAAAAGGTTTTTACAGAAACAGACAGCATTGTTGGGCACCGATCACCTTTACTCTGCCGATACCTTTAACGAAAATGAACCACCATCATCAGAAACTGATTTTTTAGGCAAACTGAGTGCAAGGATTTACGATGGAATGTCGCAGGCAGACCCCAAGGCTATCTGGGTAATGCAGGGCTGGCTATTTTATAGTGATAGAAAATTCTGGAAAGAACCCCAAACAGAAGCGCTTTTAAAAGCCGTACCCAACGACAAGATGATACTGTTAGACCTGGCCACGGAAATAGAACCGGTATGGAAACGCACTTCGGGTTTTTATGGAAAACCCTGGATCTGGAATATGCTGCATAATTTTGGAGGAAATACCAATCTTTTTGGGCGGATGGACGTAATTGCTACCGCACCAGCAGAAGCCTTGAACGATCCACAAAGTGGTAAGATGAAAGGTATTGGCCTCACAATGGAAGGTATTGAACAAAACCCGGTATTATATGAATTGATGATGGCCAATGTTTGGCAATCGAAACCGGTAGATCTAAAAACATGGCTACCTAATTTTGTTTTTAACAGATACGGAAAAAATAATCCCAATGCACAAAAGGCATGGGAAATTTTAAGAAAAACAGTTTATAATGTACCCCAAGATAAGTACATCAGAGATGGTGCAGAATCTATTATTCAGGCACGTCCCACACTCGATTCGCTGACCCGTTGGGCCAAAACGACCTTAAACTATCAGGAGCGGGATCTGTTACCAGCCTGGGATGAACTTATAAAGGCTGCACCTACCTGCAGCAATAGTGATGGTTTTCAGTACGACATAGTGGATGTAACCCGACAGGCCATGGCAAATTATGCCCTACCCTTACAACGAAATTTTGTAACCGCCTACAAAAAAAAGGATATGGTTACCTTTAAGGCAGAAAGCCAAAAATTTCTTCAGCTTATTGACGATATGGATAAACTGTTAGCTACCCGAAAAGATTTTATGCTTGGCCCATGGGTTGAGCAGGCAAGAACTTGGGGAAACAATCCTGCTGAAAAAGCACTTTACGAAATGAACGCGAAAGATTTGATTACGCTATGGGGTGATGAAAAAAGTCCGTTAAATGAATATGCCTGCAGACAATGGAGTGGTTTGTTCAGTGATTTTTACAAACCGCGATGGGCGCTTTTTTTTAGATATGCATCACAGGCCATCGACAATCAAAAAGAAATCGATATCAAACAGTTTAACAGGGAGGTAAGCGCCTGGGAATGGAGCTGGGTAAACCAAAGGAAAGACTATCCCCTAAAAACGGTTGGCAGTTCAGTAAGTATAGCTATTGAGATGCATAAAAAGTACAGAAGCATAATTGATAAAGCGCATCAGTATCGCTAGGCTAACATTAATAGGAGTACTAACAGGTTCCTGCAGGGCAAGGACCAATATCATTAAGTTAAACACCACGGTCGTCAATCTGTCCAAAGGACTCGTGTGGAGAGCGTAGTCGAAGACTTCTTGATGTTGATAAATCGCAAATAAATGCCCTTCGACTACGCTCAGGGTGACATCTTTTTGCGATTTATCCCTCAACTTAATGGACATTGGGGCAAGGACCCATCATCATCCTTAAAATATTGTATTTTTATGGTCATGGATCTACTGCAAAAAACCGTGTTTATTACTGCCCCAATGCATGCGGTGTGGGATAGCCTTACTGTTCCTGAGTTTATTCAAAAATGGACACATGATAGCCCTATTGAAATACAGACGGATTGGAAAGTTGGCAGCACAATAATCACCAGCGGAGATCTGCACGGAATCCCGTTCATCAATTCAGGAACAATCCTGGAACTGGACCCTGGCATCAAACTCTGTTATAGTTTTTTAAGTTCTCTCTCCAATTTACCCGATACCGAAGAAAGCTATTGTATATTGGAATTTAATTTGACGTATGAAAATAAACAGACCAGGCTTGAGCTTAACATCCGCAATTTTCCTGATGAGGTAATCCGTAAACACCTGGAGCTGTATTGGAGGCCAACAGTTGAACTCATCAAGCAACAAACAGAAAACCGTCAAATATAATTTACTTGTTTACCCTACCAGCTACTTTCCTGTCCTTCGAAAAACCACCCCCTCAACATGATCGCCAACAAACATACCGGCCATATCCGAAGTCTTGAACCAAGCCGGCTTGTCTAGCATATCGTCAGAGAATAATGCCCCGTTTATCTTCAGGTCTTCAAATACAATGTTGCTAACCTTTCTCTGTTCGTCATAACCTAAAATGATTGACGGTTTTGCCTTTGTACCATTGTAGCTTACATTTTTAAATAAAACATGCTCAATACCACGGCCAGGAGAAGTACAATACTTGGCATTAAAAAACACCCTGATATTCACCAACTGGCCTTCCCTGAAATCCTCAATCCTGATATTTTCGAAACGGACATTGCGGATAAGATTGCTGTCACCGGCGTTAAGGCTCAGACAGCCCTGATAATCGACCTGTTGCTCCTTATGGTCAAGGATGTCGATATTGATATAGCTCAGGTCTTCCAGCACCTCGGGCTTGGGCGTATTTCCATGGGTTCCAACCAGAATGGGGTGGGCAACATCGGCCCAAAGGGTAGAATTACGCATGGTAACATTTTTACAACCTCCTGTAAATCCCAAACGGGTACCATACACAGTAGTGCAGTCGTCAGAATTACGGTTGAAAACGCCATCAATGAGCACGTTGTTACTTGAAATGACATTCATACCGTCGCCCCATTTGTAGTAGCTCATGCATTTAAAGTTGCGTATGGTCACGTTCTCCGATCCTCCTGTAAAACATTGTGTACCAAACAGTCCCTCTATTTCAACATTTTTGGAATTCGCAATCCTTATAGCTCCTTTAATGGAATGATCGATCATTCCCCTTCCCAGAACCTTAACATTTTCAACTTTATCAATCAGAATCCGCCCCTTAAGTACAGCGCCACCGGCAACATACACTGTTTTACCTGATAACACCCTTAAATTCCCTCCGGGGATCTCATGTAAACCTGGTCCAAAAAAAACAACATTTTTATCCGTACTGTCCGGAACGAAAGTTTCTACAGAATTTGCAAAAAGATGAAGATTGTGAAAGAGATCACCGTTCACTTCAACTGAAAGATTTACGGGTTTTTCAAGTTTAAAGGTAATTGTCCTGCCCGATACTGTATGTGGAATATTATAGGAAAGCGGACGTATCCGAGAGCTGCTGATTGCGCCTTTATTGAATCTTACAGAAACCTCTACTTCTCCTGAAAAGTCAAAATAGGCCATAGACGCTTTTTCTACTGAATGGCCCAATCCCTTTACACAGTCAACCATTACGGTATATTCCGGGAGATCCTGCCATGGCTGGCCTGGCTGCCGTACTTTGACGGTAAAATCGGTATTCTGCGGAATAGATTGCGGCGCAGGATATGCTTTTAGAATTGGCTCTGTCTGTGCGGCCGAAAACTGTATCCCCAGCAGGGTCAAAACTATGGCAACAAAACATCCTTTGATGTTAAATAAACTCTTCATAAAATCATTGTATGATGAAATCAGGCTGGATAGTACCCGGCCATGATAAGACACGCCACGCTGCTTTCCATACCCATTATTTAACAGATAATTCATCACATTTTATAACAGCCTGGTGGTCGAATCCCTGATAATGAAATGGGCCGGAACGATTACTTTTTGAACGGCTCTCTCTTCCAAAGGTTTGTTAAGTAAACTGAGCAGTACCCTGATCGATTGCCCTGCAAGTTCAGAAATAGGCTGGGCAACCGCTGTTATGGTAGGTTCATAAAAATCAAAGACCTGATGATCATCAAATGCGATAATGCCCATACCATTTGGTATTTTATATCCAAGCTGATTGATAGCCTTCACGCCGCTAAAAGCGAGGTAATTGGTAGCGAAATAAACTGCATCGACCCTTTTGTTCTGCCTGAGGAACCTGACAAGCTGCTTAACCGTTTGGTCCGGATCATTTCCATAGGGTACTTTTTCTACAATAACTTCCAGCCCGTGTTCGATCATTGCCTTAGCATAACCCTGTTTCCTATCTTCCATCTGGCTCTGGTTACTATCCAGTGTAATAAATGCAATATGGACAAAAGCATGCTCTGCGAGGTATTTCGAAGCATTATAGCTGGCTTTGAAATTATCAAGAATCACATAACTTGATTCAATATCCGGATAATATCTATCGAACAATACAACCGGAGATCCCTCATCAATAAGGGACTGTATTTCTTTTTCCATCCCGGCAGGAGGAGTTATGATGTAACCATCTACATTGCGGTCCCTAAAAAGCTGGATAAGTTCTCTGGTCTTATCCGGATCATTATCGGTACTACAGTAGAAAATCTTATATCCGTTTTGATAGGCAATTTCCTCAATATGATAGGCCATCTGTGCAAAAAAATAGTCAGAGATTTTTTCCACCATCAGGCCAATAATCATTGTCTTACCAGTACTCAAGCTCTGGGCCAGGCGGCTCGGTTTATAGCCATTTTCATCGATGTACTGCAGCACTTTTTCAGTCAGGGCCAGACTGATGCGTTTCTCTTTCGCCTTGCCATTAATAATGAAAGAAATCGTTGACTTTGAAATATTCAGGGCAGTAGCTATATCGCCTATAGAGATCTTTTTTATCATTACCTGAAATTGGATTGAAGTGACTGATCAGTTGGTTATCGAAAATGTGCTTTGCGCCGGAACAGCGGATTGGATCTGGCGAGCCATAGCGTTATACCCATATTGCAATGGGAACAGACCATTGCCATTCTGCAGCAAAAATATTTTGGCATAATAAAAAATAAAGCAGATAAAGATTATTCTGTACATAAAACTTCAGTTTAGTGCCGTTATCGGGCTCTATCTATCGCTATCCAGATTATTACGGCCGCGGCAGGGAAAAGAAAAGTGTTCCAAAACCTGCATTGTCGGCATTGAACCCTGCACCTTCAGGTCTAAGTTTATCTGCTGCCTGTTTAGTATAACGGTACTGATCTGCCGTTATGCCCTTTACCCTGAAAGCATAATGGTTGTATACCTGTTCAAAGATCGAACGGAGGTTACCCCTTCCACTGATGGATATTGTATCCGCAGGAAATCTACCACTAATGTCGGTGTAAGGCTGAAAGGGTACATCTTCACCGAGATTATAACGGGCCGTATATTCAAAGCCTTTGAGTAATCTGTTCTGCGCAAAACTATACATGTCCATTCCCTGGTTCCATCCAATCTCGCACATTTCTGCCAGGTGGCCGATCCCGAGCATACTGTGAGGCTGATCACGCCCACTCTCCTGCCCCTGGCCCTCTTCATTTACGATATAATGCAGCAGGCTACCGTTTCCAGGGCCCTTGTAGTAAAAATCAACCGCGCGATCGAACATTTCATGGTCATCATTAAAAACGGCAATAGCCATCATGCCTTTCATGCAGGCAAGATCCCAGTTGCCGTGGGCCCAAAGCGCAAAATATTGGATCGGAGGATAAAACACGTCCCTGAACATCACTTTGCATTTTTCGATATCTTCCTGTTTCCATTCCGGGTAGGTAGCGCGCATGATCTCTGCGGCACTCGCCATCTTAAAAACATTTAGTCCAGCCCCTAACTCCACATCTGTTCCATCAAAGATTTTAAAGGTTTCAGACCAGGCATTGATAATTTTTATGGCAGTTTTGGCATGGGCTTCATCACCTGTAACAGACCACATCACTGCATTTTGATAAGCAGCACAAACATCTTTCTCCAGGTTTCCGATATTTTTGCCGGCACCGATCAGCAAACTACGCTCTACATGCCTCACGGCATGAGGTTCCCAGGAAGCGCTTGACCATGGATGTGACCTGAATTTCTCAAATGCACTCTTCCATGGTTCTCTGCCCAAAGCAACCATATCTTTCATCCGCCGGAGATCGCTGCCTGAATGCAACAGACCAGGATGGGTAAAAGGCTTGGGATGGTAGGCGACCGGTTTTTCCAGTTTTAATACCTGCCCGTAAGCATTTACCATATAGAAAAAGAATATGATTAAGGTTAACATCCATTTATCGTATCGGATTAACCTGGTATAAACATTTAAACTATGCATGCTTAATATTTTAAAATAATTTTATTCTTGATTTAAGGCCCTGCCCTTGATAAAAAGGCCCGGGAGTTCTTTCTAAAGTGCCGCCCACGGTATTGAGGAAATCCCTGTCAATGGTTATTTTTTTTCCATCAGGGTATTCTATATATTGCTTGCTCAGCGCAAAAAAACCTAAAAATTCAGCTGTTAGTTTCGGGATTTTTATTGGCTTTAGTGCTTCCTTTTTCCAAAATAATGCTACCCCTTTCTGGTTGTGTTCCAGGCGAAAAGAAAAGCTATTTTTGACTTTTGAGCTATTCAGATCTGCCCAGCTTAGCGGAAGGGCCCCACCTGCATAAAGATTAAAATCTGCTTCACCTCCTGCTGGCTTTGTTGTGCTCGCCCCTTTGCCAATAAAAAGATTCCCATACCATCTGTGGTCAATATCCAGTGCAGGGATTGTCTGTTTGATCACCAGGCTATGCGGCAAAAAATTGGATGTTGACACTGATTTCCCAGGTTGCCGGCCATTGTAGAAGCTACAGTTATAGAACAGGTTCTGAACAAAAACGTTTGCCTCTGATGCCTCCATCTTTACGCCTGTCATATCTTTATCTGCAGTATCTGCCATTGCAAGTATATTGTTGTCAAATAAAACAGGTCCATGGTTTTTAAACAGGTAAAACAGTCCGGCACCACTGTCAGAAATAATATTTCTTGACAAACGGGTACCCTGAAAAATTGGCCCTAAAAAAACACCATAACTATTTTTTCCATAAACTCTGCGGATCAGATTATGTATAATGTTGGCATCAACCGCCATAGCCAGCCGGATACCTGCAGATTCACTGTCCGTATAACTGCCATCCTGGTTCATGTTCTCTATCAGATTATCTTCGATGGTGCTTGAAGTACCACCAATTAACCCAAAAATACCGGCCTGCCCACAATTGAAAATATGATTTCCTTTGATTTTGTGATGTCCAACTGAAGCCAGATCTGTATAATCGTTAAACTCCGGTCTTCCTGCATTAGCATCTGGATAAACATGCCCGGTTATACCTATAGAAATGCCTACAGCATGGCATTCACTAATGGAACAGCCTGTTATATTCCAGTACTTTCCATTTTTGGTATCTATTGCGCCGGGCTGTTCTGCATAAATAGAGGCATAATCATTGAAAATCTGACTGACAGCAATCCCCTCAATGGTAAGATAATCTACACCAGGCCTGGCACTGATCCCCACATTTCTGACCGAAATTTCCGTTAGCCCAACATTGGGGTCGGACGTACCGAAATTCGCCCATATTATCGTTTTTCCCTTCTCCATGGTTTTAGTCCACCGCAGCGCATTACTGCACTCCTGAAGGGTGGATACATTGACCATTTTTTTTCCATTAAAGAAGAGCATCATCCCGGTTTGGGAAGAATCCAGCATACATTTCCAGAGTTTGTCCTTACCCTTTACCCAGCCTGTCTTCCGGTCAGAACCTTTGATCATAACTTTTGCCTGGTTTAAGGCCTGTAGCGTAATCCTTTTGTGCTCCGAACTTCCACCACGTTCAAACATTACCGATTCACGGTAAACTCCTGCCGAAACAAGTATCCTATCTCCAGGCATTGCCCTTGAAACAGCATAACTGATCGTTCTTAGCGGTTTTGCTGCCGAACCCTCGGCCTTATCGCTCCCTGATGTGGAAACATAAATACTTTTTTGGGGAACAGGGGCCTGAACATGCTCAAAACCTTTGTCAACAAATGGCATCAGTAATGAAAAAATCAGAAATATGATAGTTTTATTCATCAATGGTTATGGTATTTATTTATAATGTTAATGAAAGATCCGACAGGATAAAAGATTTTCGGATTTCATGAAATAATGACACCAGGTTGCCGCTGGGATACTCTAAATATCCAAAAATTGTTTGTCGGAGAATAGCTTGGTTATGTGAATTGCTTATATCTGGCTACCCAAACTTAATTAAACAAAACCAGTTTAGCAAAATGAACGTCTTTTTCACCTTTATTATCACATACTAACCCAGATGCAGAGCATTGTAGACCGACTGCCCTGGGTAATCGGAAAAAAGAGTCAGATAAAAGACGATTCGTAGTGAAGCTTATTTGCTGCCTAGGTAAAGCAATCCACCAAAACCCGGTTGGTCCCGATCATAGCCCTCTGCCCCCATTTTTGCTATTACCTGCTGGGTAAAGGGCATTAAAAGTCCCTTTCTGCGTACATAATGGTTATAGACCATCTGGTAAACAGGAATAAATCTTCCCCTTCCTATAACCGATATCTGTTCCCAGTCACTATATTTTCCAGTTATATCCTTCCATTTTTTAAACGGAACCTCGTTGCCGAGGTTATATCTGGCGGTATATTCAAATCCTTTTAACAGCCGGTTATTAAGCGCAGCATAAAGGTCATCGCCCTGTTTCCATGCAATCTCACAGATAGTGGCCATCGCCCCTATACCCAATTGGGAATGGCCCTGGTCTCTACCGCTTTCCTGTATCTGTCCGGTTTCCCCATCCACATAGTTGGCTATAGTGCCATTATCGTTGGCATGGAGATAAAAACGTATAGCTTTATCATACATTTTTTGATCATCAAGATAGATTGCGGCTGAGAGGTAAAATTTTGTTACTATTGGGCCCCAGTTTCCATTAGTATAGGCAGGACTTGCATAAAATTGCTCACAAACTGGCAAAAAGATCCCTTTTACCATACGGATTATCCGTTCAAGTTTTTTAGGATCAGCCCTTTTAAAATCGTATTTCAGGATTTCCAGGGCATTGATAATCTTGGTTCCTTCCAATCCAACCAATAATGGAGCATCGTTAGTAGATGGAATGCGCTGCAGAGAATCTGCATAGCCTAGCAATATCTCAATGGATTTTTGGGCATGTTTTTGATCGCGGGTAGCTATCCACATGAGGCTGTTAAGATAAGCCGCACTGAAGTCTGCTTCCATCAGGCTTTTAGTATTCCCGAACTCCCCATCTCTGGATATTACCCTGAACGGCCCTTTCAACTTGTAATCTGAGCTGGCCAGTGGATTATTACTTAGTAGTTCAAACGATGCATAACCCGCCGAACTTTTGTCCTTGGCGGTTTGATATATCCTTTGTAGATCTGAACTGGAAAAGAGAATTCCAGGATGTATGAATTTCTTCTGTGCTGATGAAACGGAACTTAAAAAAAACAAAAAATAGACCATCAAATAAAGGCACTGTATTTTTTTCATTGTTTAGGATTAAATGGAAATTTTGAAACACACCTTTATAGACCTGACCATAAAAGTGAATATACGCTATACGACACGAAAAAAATAAGACCATACTCACTTTGTAACACCTAGGATATAAACATATTTTTTAGAGTATCCTAAACTGTTCCTTTTGTCGATAAATCGCCAATTCAACCTTCGGGCTAAGCCCCGATTGCAGAATATGACCAAGAACAAAAATCTTAACTGTATATTCAAATTAAACATTCATGAAAAAAAAAGAGAAAGTTTTTGCATTGCTGATGGCCTTTGGCTTCGGGGGGGTTCCCTCATTTGCACAGGTACAGCAGATCATTTCGGTCCAGTCTCCACAAAAAGGGACAAAAGTAGATATTGCTTTATTTTCAAAAAAGGAGATCAGGTACCGCATGAGCAAAAATGGAAAAGAAATCCTGGGCTGGTCTGCTCTGGGCCTGCAAATTGATTCAAAGGAAACGGCTTCTGAGGTGAACATTACAGGCACATCTAAAAGTTCGCACCGGGAAAATATGATCAACCTGCTTGGAGAAAACAGGGTGATTAATAACAACTATAATGAATGCAGCATTAACTTAACATCTCAGGATTATTCTTCTTCAATACTTTTTCGTGTGTTTGATGGCAGTTTAGCCATAAGGTATCTTATACCACAGCAAAAGAAAAAAAAAGAAATAACCATTTTAAGGGAAAACACTGGTTTCAATCCCAATGGCCAATACCTGATCTATCAGTATCACCAGGAATCTGTATTCAGACGGTTACCAGTTGATTCATTAAAGGGAAGCTCAGATCTTCCATCAACTCTGGCGGCAAAAGGTTCCTACTTAAGTATTGGGGAGGCAGAGAACACTGAATATACGAAAGCAGAACTTATCCATGGTACGGCTCCTGGATCGCTCCAGGTTTCATTTGAAAAAGATAGCCAGGTAAAGGCAGTGCTGCCATTTCAGAGCCCTTGGAGAACTATTGGCGTTTCTGAAAATGCGGTTGGCCTTCACAGCCTTAGCGAACTGCCTTTCAAACTTTCCAGTGCCCCTTCATCTGAACTCCCTGGCAGGTCAATTGCAGGAAAACTGATACGTGCCCAACTCAATACCCAGTCTGCCCTTGACTGTATAGACCTGGCTGAAAAAATGGATTTCAGGTACATCTTGTTCGATGCAGGCTGGTATGGACCGGAAAGAAGCATATCTTCTGATCCAAGAATTCCGATTGCAAACATCGACATGGAAAAAGTGATCAGCTATGGCAGCCAGCATAAGGTCGGAGTTATCCTCTATGTAAATTATATCGGGCTACAGGCGCATCTCGACGAGATCCTTCCATTGTATAAAAAGTGGGGGATTAAGGGTATCAAATTTGGTTTTATTGATGGGCTTAGTCAAAAGGGGCTGCAATGGCTTTCTTCTGCAATAAAGAAAGTTAATGATAACGGATTACTACTGAACATCCATGACAATTATAAGCCTACGGGTCTGAGCAGGACATATCCATTTCTGCTAACACAGGAAGGAATCCGTGGTGATGAAAACAGTCCTGATGCATTCCATACCACTGTACTTCCCTTCACACGTTTTTTGGCAGGAGCGGCTGATTTCACTTTCTGTTTCCCTAATCCGAAGAATCAGTTCCATAAAAACCTTAAGGTAAGCAAGGCACAACAGCTTGCACTTACAGTAATCAATTTTAGCCCCCTACAGTCTATTTTTTGGTATGGCAGGCCAAAAGATTATACCAATTGGGATGAGATAGAATTTTTCCGTAAGGTACCCACGGTTTGGGACAGCACGGCATACCTCCAGGGAGAGATAGGAAAATATATCAGTGTTGCAAGAAAAAATGGGAACAACTGGTTTATAGGGGCAGCAGCTGGGGAAAATGATTGGAAAGGTGTAATAACTATGGATTTTCTTGATGCAGATAAGTCATACACTGCGACAATCTGGGGAGATTCAGGTGATCAAAAACTTTCAAAAAAAGCGATCAGGGTAAAAAGGGGTTATCAAATGCCTTTTATGATCAGGGCTGCGGGCGGTATAGCCATCGAAATCACACCGAATTAAGTCCTTAACGGAAATCAGCATAAAAAAAGTGTATTATAAATATTCTAAGAAGAGCTTGTCGAAGTACCTGTTTAAATACGCTTTAAGGTGTTTCGCCAAACTTAAGATGCCGGATTACAAAAAATTAGGCGTCATTGCAAGGCCGGATATGAGCGAGTTGAAGCAATCTATTATTCATTTATCTCAAAAAGATTGCTTCACTCCTACGCAAAACCCTTTTCTTCAGTTCGCAATGACGAAATTAAGACCCAAAACTCACGTTATTTTATGATCGTTGTTTCTCCTGTTTTCACGTTGATGCGCCATGGTTTAGGTTCCGGAAGCCTGAGTTTGCCATCACCAATCTCCAGGGGCATCCAAAGGTATCGGGAATCCCATTGGGTACGGGGTTTCCATTTGTCGGCCACAAAGATTACAGCAGTTGATTTTGTGCCGACAACCTTAAGCATAAAGGTAGACTGTGATCCATAGGTATTGGTCTGAGGTGGAGCAATATCTTCGAATTCGGACCATGGTCCTTCCAGTGATTTAGCTGTTGCGAACTTATTGGGGTTTGGGCTCCAACTGGTCAGTGCCGAACCAATCGCATAATAAAGCCCATTATATTTTACCACAGCTCCGCCTTCCAGGGGTGCTTTAATGATGCAGATATCTTTTTCAACATCCAGGTAATCCTCAGAAAGTTTCGCAATGTGGAAGCCTTTAACCGGTCTGTCTTCGAAAATAAGATAAGCAGATCCGTCATCATCTATAAACTGGCCTATATCGCGACTTTCTTGACCTAGGGGCCGGAAAGTACGAATAAACCTGTATGGTCCTGTTGGAGAATCACCAATAGCCACACCTACCCGCGCATAGTTATAATTACCTTTCTGCCCCTTTACCTGCCCATCAATATGCATATACATGATGTATTTTCCGGTTTTGATGTTATGGTAAACCTTTGGGCGTTCCAATACCCACTTTTTCCCAAGGCTGTCAGGATCGGTCATTTTAAATAAATCTCCCCTGAATTTCCAGTTCATCAGATCTTTTGATGAATAGCAGCTCACGTATCTATAATTAGAATCCAGTCCCTGACGGCGCTCTTCACCATACCAGTAATAGGTATCCTTCACCTTAGTAATCCCTCCCCCATGTGCCTGGATATGGTTCCCCTTATCATCTGGCCAAAGTTCGCCGGGAAGGATTGATTTTCGTTGTTGTGCCATACCTCTTGCCGTGTATAACAACGCAAACAGGACAATGGCAAATCTGAACAGGCATTTGCCTGTATGGCTCATTTTCAATATATGTGGTTTCATTTTTTTATAGAACAGGCTAATACCATTCGAACAGTTTTCTGCAACATTGACCGAGTAGACCGGATAAGTTACACCCGATCCCGTTCTCCACAGCGCCCCTAAATTGCCCTGGATTTAAAAAGGGAATGTGAATGCCCCAGGAAGACTTCTACGAGCCTGTTAAGCCGCATAAACGGACGAAAGATCTGAGACCTGCCGAAGCGTTTGTACCGCACGGTAAACATGGTTTATAACTGACTGATAACGTATCTTAAGGATGTCGGCAATCTGTGGATAGCTAAGCTCATCATAAAAACGCATGGTGAGTATTTCCCGCTGTTTGGCGGGAAGCGAATTGAGTGCCGTTACCATCTGTTGTTTCATCAGAGAATCTGATTCATTAGATACCATGATCTCCTCTGCCGAAAAGACTAAGCTTGGAGCTGGCATTAAGGTCAGCTTAGTTTCACGGTGTTTAGTGAGACGGATATGGTTAAGTACGATCGACCTTGCAGATCTATAAAAGTAGGCTTCCACGTTCCTGATCGTTCCGATTTTTTCTCTGTTCTCCCAGAACTTAATAAAAAGGTCCTGTAAAAGATCATTTACCAGATCATCATCATCTAACATCCTGGAGGTAAAAACGAAAAGCTTTGGATAAAGTTTTGCATGCAGTTGTGCATAGTCGCGCTCATTTCCCCTCAGTGTTCCTTCCCACAGTGCAATCAATTTCTCAGTCATCATAACATATCAATATTTGGTTGATACGAAGATGGCATGAGCTAAAAAAAATGATGGGTATAAATTCGTAAAATAGGAGTGTATTTTCGCCAAACCGCTTTAGCAACACCTAAAAGACCATATTACCCTTCAAATTAGCCGTGTGATAAAATAATATCTACTTCATTTTATACCTTTTATTGAAAGTCTTCCTGTGTTTTCTGATAAACTCTGAGGGAGTTGCTCCAAAAAGTTTTGAGAACTGTTTACCAAAATATTTGGCATCATTAAATCCCGAACGGAAAGCTACCTCGGTTACATTATGGTCTGAGTTGATCATCAGCTCTGCGGCCTTCCTCAAACGGATGAATCGGATGAAGGAATTCACCGATTGTCCTGAAATACTTTTCACACGCTTATACAAATTGGAGTGGCTCATTCCTATTTCATCGGCAAGCGCCTTTATACCAAAATCAGAATCGGTAAGGTGGTTTTCAACAACCAAGATGCAGGTATCCAAAAATTTCTTGTACTCTTCGGATACCACCACAGAATTACTTTGAAGGGTAATTTCGTTATAGAAATAGTTTTGAAGATTATTCCTGTTGCGCAGCAGATTGGCTACCCTGGCAATCAGGTATTCACGTTCAAAGGGCTTGTTTATGTAGTCATCAGCACCACCATGTACACTTTTCAGCTTCACTTCCTGAGATGAACTTGCCGTTAATAGAATAACGGGGATATAGGAAAGCGTAGGATTGGATTTGATCATCTGACAGAATTCTATCCCATCTATTCCTTGCATTTTGAAATCTGTAATGATCAGGTCTGGAAGTTTTTCCGCAGCGGTCTGAAGTCCCTGTTCACCGTCTTCGGCCTGGTAAACGGTATAAATGCCGGAGAATAGGCTCGAAATATACTGGCGGATATCCCTTTCATCATCAACAACCAGTATAGACTGCCTGTCGCTAACCAGGTTTACATCCAGACTGATGTTATTGTGCTCTGCAGATTCAGGAAGTGCGGTAGCATACATTTCATTAAAAAGTTCTTCTGCCCCTTCCTGCTCTTCTTCAATGATCTGGCCGATAAGATGTTCTTTTCCCTTAGGCAGGCAGATATTGAATATACTTCCACCTTCGGCCCTGTTTTGATAAGAAATACTGCCACAATGAGCTTCCATAAACTGTCTTGCCAGATAGAGCCCGATCCCAAATCCAGCTTTATGGTTCCCGTCCTTTCTTTCTGCCTGATAAAAACGGTCAAAAATCTTTTCCCCTGCGGTATCAGGAATACCGGGACCAGTATCCTGGACACTGATCAAAAGATTCTGATCTTTTTCAGTTAGGCTTACCACTACTTCTCCTCTTTTTGGCGTATATTTCAGGGCATTGGAAATCAGGTTAAACAGCACAATTTCGATCTTTATCCTATCGGCATAAACTTCTTTATCAACAGCAGCATTTTCAAACCTGTAAATGATCTCATTGGCCGAGGCCTGTTGTACGAAGCAATAAAAAACCTCTTTCGATAGTTTTTCAAGATCGAGTTTTGAAGCTTTAATATTCTCAAAACCTTCTTCTGCTTTTCTGAAGAGCAACAGCTGATCTACCAGCGACAGCATCCTTTTGGCATTTCGCTGAATCATGTTGAGCTCCGCATTTTCCCTGCCTTCCATACTACTGTTTTTGATCAGGTCATTAATTGGATTAATGATCAGGGAAAGCGGAGAACGGAACTCATGGGATATATTGGTAAAGAACGACATGCGCTTTTCGGCAAGTGCTTTTTCCTGCTCATTGATCAATCTCTCTTTGTCATGCGCCAAACGTTCCATATTATGCAAGGCTACCTGCGTATCATATTCAGCTTTTTTTCTTTGGGATTCAAGGCTCACAATCTGAACTTCATATTTTAAACGGGTCTGTGCAGACCTATATCGAAGATATACGTAGATAACTGAGGAGATAATGGCCATATATCCCAGGTAGGCCCACCACGTTCTGTACCAGGGAGGAAGAATCCTGATCTTCAGGGTAATTTCATTGTGTCCCCACATTCCCTCTGTATTGGTACTCTTAACCCGAAATATATAGCTTCCTTCAGAAATATGCGTATAGGTTGCTTTTCTGTCCTTTCCCGAATTTGTCCAGCCCCTGTCCCAGCCATCCATAAAATATTTATATGAAATCTTCTCTGGGGATGAAAATTCAAGTGCTGTAAACGAAAAGGTAAATACTGCCTGATCATAAGGCACTTCTATTTCCCTGATGGCAATATTGTCTTCATCTACGATCAATTTCAGGTTCTCTTCCAGCGGCGTATTATTAATGGTTATTCCGGTAAGAAACAGATTTGGCATCTGGCTATGCGGAATAACTTCCCGTGGATCGAAAACACTAAACCCTTTTATGCCTCCGAAAACGATTTCCCCACTAGCAAGTTTGATTCCCGCATTGATCTGGAACTGGTTGCTCTGCAGGCCGTCACTCTGATAAAAACTTTTGAAGGTACCTTTATCAAAGTTATAACACGATACGCCAAAATAGGTACTCATCCAGAGATTTCCCTGGTTATCAGGTATCAGGCTCAGTACCGAATTATTGCAAAGGCCGTTGGCAGTAGTTAATCTCGACAGCACCTTACTTTTGAGAGGATCAAAAATGATAAGCCCGCCACCTTCTGTTCCTATCCAGAGCAACCCCTTTTTGTCCTCAAATATCACCCGAACAGTGTAGCCAAGATCGTAAAACCTATGTTTCTTTCCCTTTTTATCAACCTGAATCAATTGATCAAGATTGCCTGCCCAAATCTGGCCATCCCTCGCCTGCATCATTGTAAACAGATCGCCCAGCTTCTGGTCGAAAAGTTCAAACTTATCCAAGCCAGGGTTAAAGCGATAAAGCCCGCCAAGAAGACTTCCCCGCCTGAGGGTTCCCGTCCAAATATCGTGGTCCCTATCCTCAAATACCGTAAAAGCGACCTTGCTTTCTACCCCGGTCTGTGGATCTACAATTTTATATCTGGTAAACTTCTTTGTCTTAGGATCGAAACGATTGGTCCCTTCTGTAAAGGTTCCGATCCAGATATCGCCATGGCTGTCAGATACCATTGATGAAATGAAATTACTGGATATAGTGTTAGGAGCTTCAGCGTGTTTATAATTGGTAAATTGGTTTAACTTCCTGTCCCAGATACTTAGTCCGGTGCCATCGGTGCCGATATAAAGTTTTCCATCTGTTGGAGCTAAAAACGATGATATCGAGTTTCCGGGGATAGAATTGCCCTGTGGATTGTGTGCCCATGTCTGAAATATTTTTTTTACCGGATCAAGAATGGTTACTCCACCAGAATAAGTTCCGATCCATTTTCTATCCTTTTTATCGATAAATATGGAGTAGATCTGTTCACCGTTCAGACCCTTATTGATTTCATTGCTCAACAATTGCATGCTTCCACTTACCGGATCATAGCGGAACACTCCATCTCCATTTGTTCCAAGATAAAGAATGTTATGACTATCTGGGGCGATAGCAAGAATTGACTTCCCTTCGAGTCCGATTCTGCTGGCGGTAACGGCCGTATTTTTCCTTCTGACCGGATCATAGCGATACAGACCATTATAGGTACCGATGTACACCTGCCCGCCACTTATACCCAATGAGAGCGCAAGAACAACATCAGCGCTAGCCAGTACCAGTGCCCGGGATTTGGGATCAAAATAATAAAGTCCGAGATTTTGTACAAACACCCACTCTCTCCCCTTATCATCCAGCCTGACAGACTGTACGCCATAAGAAAAAGTGCGCCTGCCATTTACCAAAAGGGGAATTTGCTCGCCTACGGTCTTCCCTTTGCTGAACCTCAGAAGCCCAATTCCTTCAGTGGCGACGAGCATGGTATTGTTTATACCAGGTACAAGGTCCCTAATTACCTTTGTAATCGGTAAATCTTTCCCTTTTATAGCGTCATGCCATGAGCCTTCTGTAAAGATGCCTTTTTTATCATTGTAGATACTTAGCCCTTGTCTGGTACCGATCCATATGTTATTATCTGTATCACTGTTAATTGCATGTATAATATTATGGATAAGGGAAGTCTTATTACCGATCTCATTCCTGAACACCTTAAAACCATATCCATCATAACGGTTGAGGCCATCTCTGCTACCAAACCAGAAAAACCCTTTTCTGTCCTGATAGACACAACGGACATAATTATTAGATAGTCCATCTTCTATTTCCAGATGGCGTATACTGAGCGAGTCTCGCTGTGTGGCTACACTTACTCCGGCATATAGAAAAAGAAAGATGAGCAGTATTCTTCGCACAGTTTTGCAATTGATGGTTACTAAAATAATGAAACATTATTATAATAGGGACATATTTAAGCTTAATTCATACTCTGTTGCCAAAAACTAAATGGCTGGCTCTACCCACTTGAATAAGCTATGGTACATTGATAAATCTGGCCATTTCTCAAAAAATTTTAAAACATAAAAAAAAACCGGCCACTATTCGGTAACCGGGGTTGATAAAGAACTAAAACTAAAAAACGATTACCCTTAACTTTGGATCAGCGCTGACTTAAAGCCCACACCGTATTAAGGATGCATACTAAAAATTGTTTATTTGATTACCTTAAAAAATCTGGCGGCAAAAAGAAAAATTACGAGGTAACAGATGATTGGCAGATAATAAGCATGGGCGACATCCACATTAGCTATCTTACCCATAAAGTAAGGCATTACAGCTCCGCCAACCACCCCCATAGAAATATAGGATGAAGCCTGTTGGGTATGTGAACCCAGATTTTTCAGCCCGAGGCTAAAAATAGTAGGGAACATAATACTAAAGAAAAAATTGATGCTCAGCAGGGCGCAATATGATGCCCAGCCCCAGCTTTGGGCTACAATAAGGCAGGCCACAATGCTGCCAACGGCAAATGCTGCAAGGATTTTGTTTGGAGCTATAAATTTCATCAGGTAGGTTCCAACAAACCTGCCTAGCGCCATCATTACCATAAACAATACCATAAAGTTTCCTGCTTTCTCATCAGAAAAACCCATCTTCTCGTGCCCATAATTTATAAAATAACTCCAGGTACCGGCCTGTGCTGCTACATTAAAAAACTGGGCCGCAACTGCCCAAACAAAGTGCCTGTGCTGAAAAAGCTTTTTTCCCGGAGCAATATCGATGTTCTGTGCAGCTATTGATTCATCAGATTCACTATGTGGATTAATCAGATCCGGAATACGGATAAAGAAAAAAGCCACTGCAACAATCAAGATAAATCCTCCTAGCCCTGCATAAAGCAATTTTACAGAATCGAGGGAATTTTCCTGCCCTCCGGAAGTTGCACGGAGCAAAAAGAATGTTCCTATCGCCGGACCAATTATTGCCCCTATTGCATTGAAAGACTGGGAGAAGTTCACCCTCCTATCACTGGTACGCTGATCGCCCAATGAGGCCGCGAAAGGGTGGGCAACGGTTTCTAGGGTTGCCATTCCACAGCCAAGAATAAAAAGTGCTATGCGAAAGAAACCAAAGCTTTCTGCATTTGCGGCTGGAACAAACAGAAAAGTGCCCATAGCAAAAAGTCCAAGCCCTAATATTACTCCGGCCTTGTAGCCAAAACGTTTCAGAAATATTCCGGCAGGAATACTCATAATAAAATATGCCCCGAATACAGAAAACTGGATCAGTCCAGACTGTGCTTTTGATACATTTAGTACATTCTGAAAATGTTTATTAAGTACATCACTCATGGAGTGCGCCACTCCCCATAGCATAAAGAGGGAAGTAACCAGGATAAAGGTTAAAAGAAATCTTTTTTCGGTAAAAGCAGGTTTATTGTTCATTTTATGATGTTGTAATCCTTTATGATTATTTTTTATGAAGCCAGATTGCAGCACCTCCCGAAGCCTGGAGATCAAGTTTCAGGATCGATTTTGAATCAACTGCTATGTCTTTTATCCCTACCTTTGTGGCCGTGGCAACAGTATTGTCATCGTTATAGATCCGGGCAATAAATTTTTGTCTCTTTGGAAGGAAATCCAGCTTCAATTCTACCTTACGGGGCTCGTTATTGGTAATACTACCTAAAAACCATTCTTCACCACTACGCCTTGCGGTGGTAATACACTCGCCAGGGCTTCCGGACAAAACCTTTGTTTCATCCCAGGTAACAGGAATCTTATCCCAGAATTCGAGTTCGGGCTCCCCTTTATAAAAGGCAGGTTTATCGTACCAATATAGGGTTTGGATTGGACTAAAATAAATTGCTGCAAGCGCAAGCTGGTGGGCATGGGTAGTTTTTATCCTCGGATCGAAATAACAAATGGTATAATCTGCAGCTCCTGCAATATACCTGGTAAACGGCATAACGGTGTTACTGGTAGCATCGGGCATTTCTTCGTTCCCCCTTATTCCTTCCGAAGTCATCAGGTTGGGCCAGGTGCGCTGCTCGCCCGTTGGGCGCCAGTCATCGTGAATGTTGACCATGATCTGGTTCTGTGCGGCTTGCTGTATGGCTTTTTCGATCCAGGTGGTCCAGCGATGCGAACCAGACTGAACAAAACCAAATTTAACCCCTGCAACACCCCATTTTTTATAGATTGAAAAAAGGCTATCGCTCTGCTTCAAGAGCGCCTGTTGATTTACATATAACCATACGCCAATCCCCTTCTCTTTTCCGTATTTAATAATTGCAGGTAAGTCGAAATCGTTAATGGCTACTTTTGAAGCATCGGAATCAAAGCTAAAGGCGGGACCATACCATTTCCAATCGAACAAAATGTATTGCAAGTTCCGTTTAGCAGCAAAATCAATGTTCTCCATTGCATCTTTTGTAGTTTGCGACATCACACGCATAATCTTACCCGGTTTTACCCAGCTTTGATCTTTTATTTTAGATGGTTCATTGAGGTTTAAGATAAAATCGGTACCCATGGCGATTGCTGGAGCACTTTCTGCAACCAACACTGCCCTCCAGGGCGTGGCAACAGGTGAAATCAGATCAACCGGCGTAAACATGGAAGTGACCAAACTGTTTTGCCCTTTCAATTTGAATTTAGTCCTCGAATAATCTACCATTCCCGCTTCGATAAGTGTAGCAAACAGCCCATTCTTCAACTGGAGCGTAAGTGGACGTTCTGCCTCGCAATCCCAATTTTCTAGTGCTACCTTTTCGTAAGGGGCTTGTGCCCAGTTCGCCTTCCAGGCTAAGGTTCCCGGTGCAAAATTAAATTCAGTATGCTCAGACATAATGCGGTAATAGGTACCCTTAACGTTTTCAGGAAAGAAAAACCGGAATGCAATGCCCTGATTATAGGCCCTAATTTCAATATTCATCAGATAAATAGGGTTATCATCTTTTACTGTACTGATGATGAGACTATTATAATTATCCCGAATCAATTTTTTTTCGCCATAAACAGGTTTCCAGGTGGTATCTTTTGTTGAACGCTGTACCCCGGTAATCTGCAGGTTTTCAAACCAGTTTTTGTGCTTATCTACAGGAAGCGCCATTGCGCTTTCTGACAGGTGGTTATCCAGTTGTAAATCTAGTTTTGATTCCAAAACAACTGGTTTACCTTTGTAAGTGAGCTGGTAAAAAAAGGCTTTTTCCTTGTTGGCCATTTCTTTTTGAAAAAATTTAAGCTCAACCAAACGATCAGGCGAAGTGACTGTCTGTTCGGCAGGTACTTCCTTGTCTTTGGCTGTAGCATTAAAAAAAAGAAGTGAGAAGAGCATTAAAATAGTAAAACGGTTATATTTCATATATAAATTGAGATGAATTAGAGGTATTGCCCGATTATTTAAATAGGTAAATATTTTTGCATTCAGGGTAATATTCAATACGTTAACGTTAACCTTTCAACTGATTTCCCTTGGTAACCGCTCCGGTTATCCTGCAAGCGATCCGGAGCCAATGTTGCTCAATATTCTTATCGGGGATCTCTTTACGATTAAAAGTAAATGGTAGCTCTTCCTGAGCGGTACAGCCAGGTAGTTTTTTGTTTTTCATATTTATATGACACCGGGTATGATTTTATATACTCCAACATCATAAAAAAACACAGGATAAAACCCATTTTTCTTATTACCCCCTGTGTAGATTTTGACCTTTAATTCGCTAAACAGATCAGTTCTTAACGGATTTGAGTTGCCCCCTGATAAGTCCCTGCGGGAATTTTTGCGTACAGATCTGGTAATAACAATTTCCAGTTAATAGTGTGTTTTTCTCCGTTGCCGAAAGCTCCGCATACCCACCGAGGCCCAGGTTTACAGATCCACTTGCATTGCCATTTGAAAAAGAAACAGTCTTAATCAATGCGCCGTTTGTACCCACCGGAGCAGGCCCGTAGAATTTTACGGAGGTAATTGGATCAGCGGGTGTTCCTGTAAAAATATCGGTCCAGGAAAGGGTGAAGGTTAATACATTTACCTGCTCATCGTACCAGCCATTAAAATTTCCGGTGGCACTAACACCTGTAGTCGGTACCATTTGTGTTGCATCTGCAGCACCGGTGACAGTATAAGTTGCCCCATTAAGCGAAACGAGTTCTTTTCCTTTGGTACAGGCCCAAAGATTTAATACTGCACACAGCATTAAAAATTTAAATATGATGTTTTTCATATACTTAAAATTGAATATTAAGGCTTTAATAACCTGGGTTTTGTTTCATCGAAGGTGCTTTAGTTAATTCCGTCTGCGGTATTGGAAAGAAATACATATTATCCCTAAAAACATTTTTTCTAATTACAACAGTACGGTAGCTGTAGCTTCCGTTGTTTGCTCTTGTAATTTCCATACCATGAAGATCCTGGTTGAGTACCTGAGGTGCAATTTTCCATCGGCGCACATCCCAAAACCGGTGTTCTTCTAAAGCCAGTTCTACCTGGCGTTCACGCTGCAAAAACGTTCTCATTTCTGCTTGTGTCATGTTCGCTTTCATCCCATACATCCCATCAGTGCCTGCAGCAATGCCTGCACGGTCTCTGATATCTTTCAGCCAGCTGTAGATTTGTGGGGAGGGGCCGCTAAATTCATTATTGGCTTCTGCAGCATTTAGCAATACCTCAGCATAGCGAATCAGTATTCTTGGCCGGTTTAATTCGACCCCGCCATTAGCCACATTATTGGCAAGCATTTTATAGGCAAAATAACCTGTAATCGTACCTGTTGAGGTATAAATTCCATCAGTCCTTGCACCTGAGATGGATGCATCATTCGTAGGTGATGATGGTATATCTCCGGTGTAGGTCCATACCGGCTGGTCTGTTGCCTTACCATTCAAAAACCGCAACCCGCCGTTGTAGGTAATGGTGGCATAAAAACGTGGATCGCGGTTGAGATACATACTGTTTCCAATACCGGGATAGCCGGAGGCTGGGTCATCAATTGCTTTACCGTTAGCCATTCCGAAAGCATCTACTAGCTCTTGTAAAGGGAAACAACTTGGTGTACTCTGATATCTTGTGCCCCTTGTTGCAGGATTGGCCAGCGTTTCCCTGATCATATTATTTTGAGTAGTGGTTGCCGGTAAAAAAGAAAAAACAGCCTCAGAATTTGGTGTAGCAGCAGTAAGCCCGTTGAGGAACTGGTTATAGAAATACGGCGTAACCCTGCGGAACAAACTATATTGCCCCAGGTTAATTACTGCTTGCGCTGCATCAGCAGCAAGTTTCCAACGGTTCGGATCTGTATTACCCAATGAAACCAGCCGTGCAGGATCGTCGCCCCTTGAAACATTAACCAAAGGACTAGCCGCATATAAAAGTACGCGGGCCTTTAATGCTAAAGCAGATCCCTTTGTAGCCCTGCCATAATCGGCCGGATTACCTAAAGCCGCTACGAAATCTACAGGTAACATGCTTGCAGCCGCATCGCACTCTGATATAATGTAGTTCAGGCATTCTTCATAAGTGTTCCGTGGTAAATCAATCGCATCGCTATCGCTAAAAATGGTGTTCCCTATTAATGGGAAACCTCCATAGGTTTTTAACATGGTAGCATAATACCACGCTCTTAAAAACCGCATTTGCCCCTCCAAAAGTTTTTTGGTATTGGCTGTCATGGGGATACGCGATTGGTTTTTAAGAAAAATATTGATGGCCCGCACTTGTTGCCAGGTGGTTGTCCAGATTTCCGAACTTACATTGCTCGGGTTAACTGCCCCGCCGGCCCAATAAGTCTGCTGTTCGGTTGGGGCATTTGCCGATTGTACCTCGTCACTTGCGGCATCAACGCCCCCTCTTCCCCACCTGGTCGGTTCCCATGAATAGCTGATGTTACCATACCTACTGTTTACATAGTTCCAACTATTTAAACTATCCGTAAAAACAGTATTTTCATCTATCTGGCTCAATTTTTTCTGATCCAGAAATCCCGATTTCCTGCATGCACCCAGAGCGATAATTATCATCGCCATCAGACCTAGTTGAGATCCTGATCTGATTGCATATTTTAAATATCTGCCGCCCTTATTTTTATCTATTAAAATCTTGCTTTTCATTTCTCTCTTCTTTAAAATTAAAAACCTACCTGCAGTCCAAAAGTGTAATTCGCTGTAATTGGGTATGCCGTACCAGCATTACTACCCTGGGCAATTTCTGGATCAACCTGAAACTTACCAGTATCTCTGATGGTAAAGAGGTTATAGCCAGCGGCATAGAATCTGCAATTCTGGATAAAATGGGTTTTGTCTATCCATTTTTTAGGCAACTGAAATCCAAGTTCAAGCGATTTCAAACGAACATAACTACCTGGGGTGAGACTAAAATCGGATATGGTTTGCCAGGTTCTGTTGTTAATGTTGTTATTAAAACCGATACGTGGAAAAATAGCGTTATCGGCATTAGCAGGTGTCCAGCTCTGCAGGTGCAAAGGTTGTGGAACACCGTTAAAAATATCAGTTCCTTCGGCAAAAACATTAATCGAATAACCCCATGCACCCTGTACCAAGGCACGCAGCGAGAAACCCTTATAATTTAACCCCAGGTTTACCCCGTAGGTATAAGTTGGAATATTAGGTTGGGCCAGGAAAGTCTGGTCGGCAGCGGTGATATAGCCATCACCATTCAGGTCAGCATATTTCATATCACCAGGCTGGATGGTACTCCATAGCGGGTAGGCCACCCCCGACCTTACTGATCCATTAGTATCAAAATCAGAATTTTGATAGAAGCCAATAAATTGATAGCCTTTCGTAAGGCCAATTTGCCGGCCTGTTTGTGCCAGATACGGATAATCTGGCGCCTCACTGATATAAATGATCGTATTTTTAAAGTGAGAGAGATTACCACCAATTGAATAGGAAACCGCCCCTATTTTGTCGCGGTAATTCAGTTCTACTTCAAATCCTTTGTTATCAGATATTCCAACATTCCTTCTTGGTACAGCCTGCCCAATAATTGCAGATATTGCGCCCTGGTTAATTAATTGATCATATCGGTATTCATAAAAATAATCTGCAGACATAGTGAGTTTCCCCGCAAACATGTTGATATCGAGTCCAACATCGGTTTTTCTTGATTTTTCCCAGGTTACATCAGTATTTACCAATGCACCCTCGGTTGCACCATTTCCGAAAATCGTTCCTGATCCGGGCAATGTATAAGCGATTGAAGTAAGCACTGTAGGATATCCAAAGTCGCTTCCCGTAAGTCCGTACGATCCTCTGAATTTAAAAAGATCAACAAAAGGGAATAGTTTTTTAAAGAATTTTTCCTCACCGAGATTCCAGAAGCCTGAAATAGATGGAAATAAGCCGTAACGTTGTTCTTTTCTGAACAAATCGTTACCATTTCGTGCAACATCAAATTCGATGCCGTAGGTTTGCCGGAAATTGTAGCCCAATCTACCGGAAATCCCCCTGAAGTTTATCGGAACATTTCCACCGTTAACCGTACTGATGTCATTTACCAATGCCAGCGCATATATCCGGTGGATGCCAAAATTGTGGTCGTAATTTAGCGATAGCTGACTGTTTACAGAATTGTTGAACACATCATTCCCTACGCCTTGGGTAAAAACAGGGAATTGGTTATTGCCTTTGGTGGTGTAGGTATTATTTGCCGAGTTATAATAAAAAGCCGGAAGAGATGCCGGATTGCGCTGCAGGAAGCGGTGTTCGTTAATGTTGCTGGCATAGGATACATTTAATTTTGCTTCAAGCCCCTGGGCAATGAAATCAAGTTTCTGGTTGGCACCTGCCACAACATTAAAATTATTATTGTAATTACGTTTATATCCGCTGTTGGCGAGCCGGCTAATAGGGTTCACGTATCCATTTCCCCAGCTCTGGTTTGCATAACCATAAGAACCGTTAGGATTAACTATAGGCATACTAAATGCCGATAGGTTTCTAAAAGAAATCAATTCCTTAAATAACCCGGCTGCATCTATAGGGCCATTTGGATTATTAATGGTTTCAAAACGTCCGTTTAAATCAAACCTGATATTGAGTGTTTTGGTTGGCGTGATATCTAAATTGGACCTGAAATTTATACGGTTATAGAAATAATTGGGCTCAACGCCTTCATCATCCGGATTGGTAGGTGTAAAATTGCGTAACAGACCATTCTGCTTAAAGTAGCCGAATGAGGTAAAATATTTAACCTTGCTGTTTCCCCCACGGATATCGACATTGTAGTTGCTCTGCGTTGAACTGTTTTTTAATAATTCTTTTTGCCAGTTCACATTAGGATGTCCGTAGGGATCCGATCCTTCTTTAAACATTTTTAAATCGGCTGCAGTCCAGGGCAGTGTAAGTGGTGAGGCCAGCTTATAACTATCATTAATATAAGCTTCATTTTGCAATACTGCAGTTGAATAAGCATCCAGATAGCTGGGATACTGAATAACCTGGTTAATACCAAATTGTGTAGAAACGTTAATAGAAGGCTTTGAGATCATACCACGTTTGGTTGTAATCACCAGGGCACCATTGGCACCTCTTACACCGTAAATTGCGGTAGTGGATGCATCTTTCAGAATGGTAATGGTTTCAATCTCATTAGGATCAAGCTGGGCAACCTGTGCATAAGTATATTGAATATCATCAACAATGATGAGTGGTTGGTTATCATTGTTAATCGAATTTACGCCACGGATAAAAAATTCTGCTGCATCTGATCCTGGCTGCCCGCTACGCTGAATTGCCGTAAAGCCGGGCAAACGGCCCGCCAGTGTGTTCTGAATACTGGAAGTAGGAATGTTTTCGATTTCGGCTGCTTTGATCGAACTTACTGCGCCGGGATTGGTAATCCTTTTCTGTGTGCTGTAACCTACAATAACCACATCATCAAGTCCTTTAGTATCTGGCTTCATTTTTACAGCCATTTTTTTCCCTGCATCAGCCTGCAGGGCGAGGGTGATATAACTGACCATGGTAAAACGGATCGTATTATTTGCTGATTTTAATGTGATGACAAAATCTCCGTTTTCATCGCTTACGGTACCATTACGTAGATTTCCTTCTTCAGAAACAGAAACATCCGGTAACGGTATATTTTTTTCATCCACAATATGCCCTCGTATTGCCCTAACCTGAGCACACAACTTGGTGGAGGCAAAAGCAAGGAGAAACAAACACATTATCTTTATAAATTTCATAACTAATATTTGTTGTTATCGGTTAGTAGTTTGGGTTCTGAACAATATTTGGATTGGCTAGTATCTCGGTATTTGCAATTGGCAAAAGGTACATGTTGTTCGCATTGAAGAAAGGGGTAGCCACCGTAATTGGCGTGTAGGTTAAAGAACCATCAGCATTCCTGACGATGTTAACACCGTGCAGCGAACCTGTTCCGTATACTTCTTTGGCAATCTTCCATCTGCGGATGTCATAAAAACGCCGCTCTTCAAAAGCAAATTCCAAACGGCATTCATTCCGAATCAAATCTCTCATCTGCTCTTTACTCAACCCCGCAGGGGCAGCAAAAGGATTTAAGCCGGCACGCTGTCTTATAGCATTAACAGCTGCATAGACAGAGGCATCAGGGCCTGCAAATTCGTTTTGTGCTTCGGCATAGTTTAGCAGGATATCAGCGTATCTGATAAGGCAGAAAGTTGACAGGCCGGATGGGTGATACATTGTCGGGGTGAAAGCTGTATTATTATCGTCCTGTGCCAGAAATTTTTTCTGATAATAACCCGTTTGGGTTTGCACACCGCCAGCAATATTGCTGTTATTCGGCTTATCCAAACCACCTTCGTAGGTTTGTACAGGTCTTCTGAGCCAGGTGGCTCCATTATAAAATACCGTTTGCGAAAGCCTTGGATCGCGATTTGCATACGGATTAGCCGCATTGTAACCTGATGAGGGATCGGATATAGCCTTACCGTTTGCCATTGGAAAAGCATCTACAAGCTCTTGAGTTGGGCTAACAATTCCACCACTTGCTACATTACCTACCGTGTAGCCTACAGGCGAGACCTGGTTTCCCCAGGCAGTCTGGTAGCTTGCTGCATAGCGCATAAAAACAAATTCTTTGTTCACATGAGTAGTGTTCAGAATGTAGCGGTTAGGCTCTAATGCAAACATGTTGAGGTTCATGATGGCTTTCATGGCATCTGCCGCTGCTTTCCATCTGTTGGCATCAAAACTTGGGTATCCGGTAAAATCGAGCGACGGCGTAACTGAAGGATTAAACAGCGGACTGGCAGCGAGCAATAATACCTTGGCTTTAATGGCCATGGCGATTGTTGGACGCATACGACCGGCATCATTATCGGTACCCTCAGCCACCCCGTTGCCATTGCCCCGGCTGGCCAATGAAGCATCAGGACGCAATTGATCCTTTACAGCATCCAACTCTGATACAATATAATCCACACAGTCGGCAAAACTGCTACGTTTCAGCTGCAATAAAGCTGGATCGTCAGGAGTATAAACTTTTTCTCCCAAAAGCGGAACACCGCCATAGCGCCTGATCATTTCATAGTAGGAATATGCCCTTAAAGTGCGTACTTCGGCCGCAAGCCACTTGGGCAATGTCGGATCGCTCCAAGGCACACGTTTATAATTATTCAGGAAAATGTTAGCCCTGCGTATTATGCTGTATGAATTAGTCCAGTTATCGTCGAAAGTATTAACCGAATTGTATCCACCATTGATTACGTTCCAAACAGCATTGCCCCTGTTGCTCGGCACCCCATCTCCAGCAGCGCAATCGAGTTCCATTCCATTCAGGCGGATAAAACCATTGGGTAACTGCGAATATATTTTAATCACCCATGCCTGTGCATTGGTTCCGGTTGCATCATTTTGGTCCCATATGTCGCTTTCTTTAGTTACATTTAACGGATGATCTTCCAGGACTTTTTTACATGATATAGATAAAACCAGGAAAAAGGCGAGTAAAAGATTGATAACTAATTTTTTCATATCATTTTTAATTAAAACTTAGCGTTGATTCCAAAATTGAAAACCTTTAACATTGGATAAGTTGGGTTTAGTGATTCAGGATCAACATCCTTTCTGAATTTAGATAGTGGCGACCACGTGAACAGGTTTAATCCGTTGCTAAATAACCTGATCGAAGCAACTCCAATCTTTTTGGTGAGGTATGCCGGGATCGTGTATCCAATTTCAACATTTTTAAGCCTGACAAAACTCGTATTCTGAAGCCAGTAGCTGGATACCTCCTGATTATTGGCGTTGGCACCTAACCACAAACGGGGCTGATTAGCCGTAGCTGCTGTTGCTGGTGTCCAACGTCCGAGGTTAAATTCAAATGCATTGGCTGTACCACCGTTGCCAAAACCATTATAGAAATCGCCATATTGCCCGGTTGGTCCCCCCAGTGCGGTTTGGCGATTCATTACGCCCTGCAACAGTGCACTAAAATCGAAGCCTTTAAAGTTAAAACCAATTGTGGCACCATAATAAACGGTCGGCTTTTCGCTGCCAATGGGTCCCTTGTCCAACTCATTGATTATTCCATCACCGTTCCTGTCCATGTAGCGGATATCGCCGGGCCTTAACGAAGATTTTGGAGTAGCTGCAAGTACTGCCGTTGCCGGATCATTGATTTCAGCGAGGCTCTGAAAAAGACCCATCGCGGTATAACCATAAAGAGTACCTACCGGTTTACCTGTTTGGCGTTGGTAATCGTAATTTCTGGCAATTTCGTCCATGTAAATCACCTTCGATTGAACAAGCGATAAATTGCCCGAAACAAAAAAGTTAAAATTGCTGATGTTATCCTGATAAGTCAGGGAAATATCAGATCCTTTATAATTATAGATGTATAAATTTTTATTGGGATAGGCCGCACCGAGTATATTGGTTCTTGAGCCTACTGCCCCTACCAGGTCATAAAATCTGTTATTAAAATATTCAGCGGTAAGGGTTAACTTGTTATTCCAAAAACCCAGATCGAGTGCAATATTGGTTTTTTTCGCTTTTTCGGCTGCAAGATCAGGGTTGGCAAGGCTGTTTTCCCCGGTACTTCGGGTAACGCCCACACCGGTATTTCCGAAATAGTAGCCATCGCCATTATTAGTATTGGTGGCTGGCGTCCAATACGTTTGGATATAGGTATAATAACCGGCATTTGCCTGTCCGGTTAACCCATAAGTACCACGGATTTTGAAATTGCTAACCCATTTTAAATTACGCTTTATAAATTCTTCATGGTGGATATTCCAGCCCATTCCTAACGCCCAGTAAGGTGCCCAGCGATTGGCTGGAGCAAACCAGTTGTAACCAGCATAACTGCCCGCAGCTTCAAAAAGATACTTTTGATCATAATTGTATTGGAACCTGGCTGCATAATCGGTGTAAATTTCTGGAAGTGTACCAGTATCGAACTGCATGGTACTCTGTTCATTTCTCAAAACAAGGGCCGATAGGTTATGCTTTTCAAAGCTATGCTCATAACCGAGGTCGGCTTCGGTATAAATAACCCTGCTGCGCACGCCCGGTGTTCCTACTGTACCTTGCTCTGTAATCGTTCCGACAGCGGTATAAGAATTGTTCGGATTAAGTTGAAAAGATGCGAAATTTTTTGACCTGTCGGTTTTATAAAGTGTTGAATTGTTGTACGAACCCTGGATTTTAGCATATAGTCCCGGCAAGAATGCATCAAGGCGCTGGGTTAACTGGAGATCGACCGAAACATCCCTGGCATCCTGAAATTGGTAACCACGCTGCAAAATTTGTCCATAAAGATTCGCATTTTGTCCATAAGTACTGGTACCACCAAGTGTGCCATTTGGATTAAATATCGGGTAGGCATTGTTTGGGGTAGCGGCAAGGCTCGAAAAAACCGTGGCAGTTGTACCGCCGGGTTGATTATTCTTTGCAATCCGTCCAAAAAGATTGAGTTGCATTACTGTTGTTTTGGTGAGATCTACACCCAGATTGCTTCTTACAATATACCGGTCAAGCTGTGCATTAGTATTATAACTGTTTAACGAATCGTTAGTATTAAATAAACCTGTCTCCCTTAAATTATCCAGGTCTACAAAATAACGAAAGCCTTTCCCGCTACCCTGTACATTGAAATTATATCTGTTGATATATGATTGCTTCCGTAGCACAGTATTATACCAATCCACATTCGGATGGCGGAACGGATCAGTCTGGTTTTGGTAAAGCGCAATATCTGCAGCAGAATATGAGGGCGTTAAAGTTACACCAGCAGGTGCATCGTTCTGTTTAGCTTCATTGTAAAGCATGGCATAAGTTGCTGCATCAAGCGATTTTGGCAGGACGATTGGTCTTTCGATACCGCCCTGAGCGGAGAACGAAATACGCGGTGCCCCTTTATCCCCCTTCTTAGTCGTAATCGCGATAATCCCATTTGAAGAACGCATGCCAAACATCACTGTAGCCAGTGCATCTTTATAAACTGAAACCGATTCGATTTGGTCAGGATCAATGGAAATATAAGGTCTTTGTACCCCATCAATCAGAATAATGTTATTACCAAGCGCAGAACGCACATTATAGTTCAAGCCATTTCCATCAAGACCTGGTCCTCCACTGGTAAAACCGATGTTTAATCCTGCAATCCGTCCGGGAAGTGCCTGAAGAAACTGCGATGCAGGGGTTGTTGTTAATTGATTGGTATTTACAGAAGCCACAGACTGAAGCAGGTTTTCTTTTAACTGGCGTGCATGCAGCACCTCTACTGAAGCCCTGTCAACAGCCAAAGAATCATTTGCGTCTATCCCTACAATATCTTTTGAGGGAAGGTAACGTCCGGCAAGCTGAACCCACAATGATCTTTTGTCACCTGTGTATATCTTCTCAAGAATATAAAAATCAGGATGTTCAAATTTTAGCTCATCGCCTATTTTTCCAGGCAAGGCAAAATATCCATTGATACTGGAAAATATAGTAACACCACTGCTGGTATTGGAAATTTTTACGTTTTTTAACGGTTTTCCATTGTTATCTACTACGGTTCCTTTCAGTGAAT
The DNA here is from genome assembly GCF_049913135.1 of Pedobacter sp. R-06. NCBI lineage: Bacteria > Pseudomonadati > Bacteroidota > Sphingobacteriia > Sphingobacteriales > Sphingobacteriaceae > Pedobacter > Pedobacter sp. R-06. The sequence continues at coordinate 3,709,539 of NZ_CP183977.1, forward strand.
CTAAAAAAACCTTTTCCGTAACATTATGGTTTTGGGAAATTCGGCCTGCCGCAAAACCATAGGCATTAAGAAATAGAAAAACAAAACCTAATGCAAGGCTTTTCTTATCTAAAATATAATCTTTTATCATAAATGATATTTTAATTTGTTAGCATAAAAAGCAGGATTGACGGCTATGCCTTCTTACCTGTAAATGGGCGTGCTCAAATAATCGTGATTCAAAAAAATGCGCTGCATAGAAATAGCGTTTAATCTCATATTTTTAATTTTGGCTAGATATAGGGGTATAATAGCTAATAGACACAGCCGACCTTACCTGATACTCATACAGGAAGAAAAAAAATAAAAAAAACATTAATTTTTGAAATAAAAGGCATATTCCATGCAGGATGTAACTTATTAACTAAATATAAAATCTGATAGGAATAGACTTATGGGTTTATAACATCTTTCAGATTGTAAAACAGATTTAGCCATATTGGCAAATTCACAATTCATGAAGATTTTCAGGTGGTTACCTGGTTACTCTAAAATAATCGAAATCAGCATACCCACCGGTACGTACAGTGCTCCCGCTTGTACAGAAAATTCCGATTTTTGCGCCTATCCACTTATCAGGCTGTGCTTTAAATGTTTCCCCAATCTTATGATACAGTTCACCGTCTTCACTGTATGAAAAGGTTACTTGTCCTTCCTGAGCAACCTCGGCCCTAAGATAAACTGTACCGGATTTCAACGGTCTTTGAGCCAATACCTGCTCCATTCCGTTATTGGGAGCATCTTTACAGATTACCTGCGCAATCTGAAATCCTTTTTCATTTTTAGAGACAGAGAGATAGGAATAGTCATTTCCCATAATGAGCAGTCCAGTCTTTTTCTCTTGCCAGGTATCCCACTCTACTTCGTAGCAGAGCTTGGTGGTAGCAGTGAAAGTAGGCGCAGGAAACTTTTGGAGAAGCAGATTCGGTACATTCCACAGGCCCTTTTCAATTTGTAAACTTGGATAAGCAAAAAGCCTTAGGTACCCACTTTTAGGGATCATTGCCGACCATTGTATTTTTTTATTAGCGTGCCATTGCCATTGCAGGCCAGGCCCAATGCCGTTAAATTCATCACTTTCTGATGGGGCGAAAATTGGATGAATTCCTGAAACTGATGGTTTAGTGTAGCCAGAAACCGGTTCTCCTATCCCATCGCCATCCACATCTGAGCCGATAATTGGCCAGTCTTTCTTCCAGGTTACAGGCTGAAGGTGAACTACACGGCCATAAAGCCCCTTGTCCTGAAAATGCAGGAACCAGTATTCATTCTTTGGCGTACGGACCAAAGCCCCCTGGTGTGGACCGTTAATTGCTGTTTTGCCCTGCTCCATAACCTTACGTTCCTCATATGGACCATATATATTTTTTGAGCGCATTACAAGCTGCCAACCGGTTGCCACTCCACCGGCAGGCGCAAAAAGGTAATAATACCCGTTAAGTTTATAAAATTTCGGTCCTTCTACCGTATGGTTTTTTCCATGCCCATCAAAAACGTGTCTTCCCTCATCTTCTATGTGGGTACCATCGCTGTTCATTTTGAAAACAGTTAATAGGCTATTTACACCGGCTCGGCTTGCTGCCCATGCTACAGCCAGATAAGTTTGTCCATCATCATCAAAGAATACACTTGGATCGATAATTCCCTTGCCTTTAAGGATAAGCACAGGTTTTTCCCACTTTCCAAGGGGATTTTTGGTCCTGACCATAAAAATCCCATAATCGGGATCCGGATAATAGATCCTGAACTCTCCTTTATGGTAATTTATACTGGGTGCCCAAACGCCCTTTCCGTGGTGAGGAATATCATAAACTTCAGCTGGTTCCTGAACTTGGAGTGCATGGTTAACTAATTTCCAGTTTACCAGGTCTCTGGAATGCAAAATAGGGAGTCCTGGAATACAATTGAAGCTTGATGCAGTCATATAATAATCCTCTCCGACCCTGATCGCGTCAGGATCGGAATAATCTGCATGTATAACCGGATTTTTATATGTCCCGTTTCCCAGGTCGGCGGTCCATACTTTTGATAAATTATCCTGACTATAAGAATGATGCGCACCTAAAATTAAAAGTATGATTAAAGAATATTGTAGTATTTTCATTTTTACATCATTATTTTCATTAGGGAGGGTGATCCGTCCTGTTTGCGGTTATTGTAATGCTGAAAACTGAACTGGTTTTCTAAATTCATTATTGAGCACCAATTTCATTAAAATATTGTGAGCGAGACTGTTGAGTTAAGTCTCGGTATTCTGACTGCACAGGCATATAAATCGACTAAAACTAAATATGGAAAAATAGCAGCCAGAAATTAAATCAGACGTCCCGCCCAGCAATATTCTATAAAGAGAGCTACATTGGTTATTATTATATTAAAGGTTTAATTTAGCTTCATTCCTTTTTGAAGTTTTTCCAGTCTCAACAGTGCTTCTATATAATAATAATCTGCATATATAATCGGAGTATCAATTTCAGATCCATTGGGTTTATGCCCTGTTGAATGTAACAGAAAGGCTGAATTCTTATTTCTGCTCTGGTATGCTGATGAAGAAAGGGAAGTCAGCATCAGTTCAGCATTTTTCCTATATTTTTGTGATTTCGCTTTGTCCTTAACAAAAGTAGAAAGCTCCAAAAGTCCTGATGCAACCACTGCTGCTGCAGATGCATCTTTTGGGGCGTTGGGAATAGAAGGATCATTAAAATCCCAATAAGGAATTCCATCGGCAGGTAATTTTGACAGATAAACGTCGCTTACCTTCTGGGCAAATTCAAGAAATGCAGCATTACCTGTTTCGCGGAAACACATGGTATATCCATAAATGGCCCACGACTGGCCACGTGCCCACATGGAGTTATCAGCATATCCCTGGTGGGTTAGTCCTTTAATTTTTTTTCCCGTTTCCCGGTCATAGATCACCGCATGGTATGCAGAATAATCAGGTCTGAAATGATTCTTCATGGTTACCTCGGCATGGGAAAAAGCAATATCATATAATCTTTTCTCCCCTCCGTTCCGGGATGCCCAAAAAAGCAGTTCCAGATTGATCATGTTATCAATAATGGTATTATGCTGTGGCCATTGCATTCCGGGAACCTCCCTAGGCCATGACAGGATCGTTCCAACCTTTGGGTTAAACAGGGTGGCCAGGGTATCTGCTGTTTTGAGTATAATCTCTTTATATTTAGGGTTTTTGGTAAGCCTATATCCGTTCCCATAACTGTTGAATATCTGGAAGCCCAGGTCATGATCGAAAGCGTGTTGCGCTGAAAGCGGCTTAAGTGCCGAAGAAAAAGCCTCTGCCTCAGCAAGAAATGTTTTTGATTTTGTGACTTCATAGCTATACCATAGTATCCCTGGCCAAAAACCACTGCACCAGTCCTTATAACCTACAAACTTCCATTCAGATGAACCGGGAACAACACTCCTTGGAATATTATTTCCATGACGAGGAATAATTCTCAATGTCTTTTTTACCTGTTCGGTACAGTAAGCCAACTGCCTGGCCGCATTAATCTGCGCGGAAGCAGGTCTGCCGAAAAAAGATAATAAGGTAATTATGGCAAAAGCTGTATATCTCGTGTTGTACATATTACCTAGACAACAAATACAGAAAGATATACTCATTAAATTCGAAGTGGTAGTATAGCTTAATGCCTATATTATTCGAAATAATTACATATTTCTGTTGGCAGCAGAAAGTATCCACCTTAAATCGCATGGATAAGATAATACGAACATTCTTTTTTATGAAGTCAAAATTCCTGTTGCATGTGAGTAAGCAGCACCAAGCATTGCAGCGTCTTCCCATAATGCGGTTATCCTCAGTTCAGCCCGAATTCCGTGCTGGCGGAGTGCGCTCCGGGTCTTGTTCAGAAACAAAGGATGGGCTTTTGCAATATTTCCTCCAATGATGACAACTTCTGCATCGTGCGCGTTGATAAAAAGGAAAAGAAAGTCTGTAAGGCTTCTGGCAAAATCATTAAAGAGTACAGGCACTATAGGATCACTTTCGTATAGGTCGACAAGCGCTTTTGTATCTTTTACTTTCTTTCCGGAGAGTTCTTCATAACGTTTCACAAACCATCTGCTGGAAATATAATCCTCTGCTATCCCGTGCTTAAATGAACTGATCCCGAGGTTTGCATCGGTTGTTTTTCCCGCAATACTTACGGCCGATCCCAGGCCGGTACCCAATGTGATCCCTATCGCCCTGTTGAATCCCAAAGCATTGCCCCCGTTAACTTCTCCATGGAGAAAAGCTTCTGCATCATTTCTAAAAATAATATTCTCGGATAGTAGCCCCAGTTGCTCGATCAAAACGGCCTTAATATCCGTAAGATACAGGGATTCATATTTATTCATGTTCCTGATCAACGATATCCCATTTTTATAATCGAACGGGCCAGGCATGGCAATCCCTAAAAGTATCTCGTCAGGGGAATGGTTTCCGATAATATTTTTAAGTACACTGATCCATGAGGCTAATATATCTTCCTTTGTGCCATGTGTGTTAACATGGCTACGCACACGTGAGTGATCTACTACTGAATGTGACCTAAAATCAATGATTGCAGCTGTAATGTGTGAACCACCGATATCAACACCGATCATAAATGGCTTTATTTTTTTATTCATTTAGTTGAAATATTTTTTCCAGACGCTATCCATACTGTATTAACAATATCAGCTATATGAACAGAGACATAAAATTTGCTGTTCAATACTCTTTCGGGTTCTTATTTCGTAAATCAATGCTGCCATATTAGCCCGCCCATGCCCAATGTCATTAAGTAAGCACCGTGGTCGTCAGTCTGTCCAAAGGACTCCTGTGGAGCGCGTAGTCGAAGACTTCTTGAGATTGATAAAACGCAAATAAATGCCCTTCGACTACGCTCAGGGTGATATCTTTTTGCGATTTATCCCTTAACTTAACAACATTGCACCCATACCACGAATATTATATCTTTATCTTGCACTTTTTACTTACAAAGCGTATTAAAAAAAGGCAACCAGGTTCAGGAAACAGATACACAGCTGGCAATTCCCCTATGATTGTCTACTACCTAATTTTTCTCAAATTAAATCAATTCTCTATGTTCCATCAGGTAAGCCAATGCTTCCTTTACTGCCTGTTGACCATCTTTCGGATTAAACCCTAATTCGTTTCTTGACTTCGAAATATCAAAATCCTGTTGTAATCCTGAAAACATAGCAATTTCTTTAGTGGTGAGCAGTGAAGGTTTTCCACTTATTTTAGCTGAAAGCTCCATGAAACCTGCAATAGCATACAAAATAAACTTTGGCACAGTTCCGGGTACTTTGATTTTCAACTCCGGATAAAGGTTTTGTGCCAATTTAGTTGTATCGGTAATGGTCATACATTTTTCGTTGGCAAGGATATAACGCTCACCAGACCGGCCTTTCTGTGCTGCAAGGTAACAGCCTTCTGCTACATCTCTCACATCTACCCAATTCAGGGTAATCTTGGTATCCATGGGGATCTGCTTGTTAAGAATCAGTTTTAAGACATTATAGGAAATACTCAGCGGAAGAAATGCTTCACCTCCTATCATTGCTCCGGGCATAACTGATACCAATTCTATACCGAATTCTCTTGCCAGATCAAAAGCCAGCTTTTCACCGTCATTCTTGGAATTGTAGTACATATCCCTTCGGTCGGGATTGTATCCGTTGCTTTCTTTTGTGGGAAGATTGGTATAATCCAGTGCAGCGATGGAACTTACATAGACGATTCTTTTTACGCCCGCTTCTGCAGCTGCTTCTATCGTATTTCGGGTGCCCAGCATATTCACATCATAGATTTCTTTCTTGGGATTTTTAGCCCACAGCTTGAAGGCCGCGCCTACTGCAAAAAAAGTATCAACATGCTGCAGTGCGCGTTTAAAGGAAGCTTTATCCGTTATATCTGCCTGAACGACCTCGCAATTCAGATCCTTGAAACATTCTTTGCTTTTGATATTACGGACTGAAGCCCTTACCGGGATCCCTTTTTCGGTCAACAGTCTTACAAGGTTGTTGCCTAAATGCCCGTTGGCACCAGATACCAGTACCATTTTTTTATCTGCCATAATTATTGATTTTAAATGTTCTGACAAAGTTGAACTTTGCATATTTAAAACCACTTCACAAATGTTACCTAATGATCTTATTTCTGATACGGCTCAGACTTTTGGGGTTCATTCCAAGAAAAGACGCAATATATTGCATAGGAACATTCTGGAGAACTTCTGGGTACTGCTCTATCATTTTTAAATAACGCTGTTCCGCACTAAGGGTAGCCAGCTCCCTGGCACGTATTTCATTATAAGATAAAGATTGTTGAAATACCAAAAAGCTAAAGTCCTTAAAAGTAGGGCTCTGTTGTATAAGCTGATCAAGATCTGCTTTACTGATGCGCAAAAGTTCACATTCGGTAATACATTCCAGATTTTCATCAGACCTTTTCTGGTTAGTAAAATTAGCATAGGAGGTAATAAAGCCAGGCGGACAATTTATATGCGTTGTAACCTCATCGCCCTTATCATTATAATGGAATAGTCTTGCAAAACCTGAAACCACAAAATATAGATAGCCTGGTACCTTCCCTTCTTTTTCGATTATCCGATTTTTCGGATAGCTCACCGGTTCAAAGTACCGCATACACAAATCTCTATCAAGGTTGGAAAGTTGTAGGCTTTTTGTAATAAGGCTTATAAGTTGACCGTGCATGGTACAAAGATAAAAAAACAATGCTGATCAATCCCAAATGAAGCCGTTCCAGGCTTTGTGAGAAAAGAAAGCGCATAACTTAGTCGACGAAAAGGCAATAACCGGTTTGCGTACTCTGGCATCTGTTCATTCATTTATAAAGGGATGAGCCAGCGTTTTGGTAACCTGGCTTAATTTTTAAACTCGCGCACTTCCGAATAACCGGCAGATTCATAGATTGGGCATGATGATGCGATCTCTGCCGCCTCATCCAGGCTATTTGCCTTTAATAATAAAAATCCACCTACGATCTCCGTCCCCACTTTATGGGTTGCAGGAGTGATTGTTGTGCCATCACCTGTGATGAGTCTACCCTCCAGCGTCAGGGAACTCCCCCCAACTAAACGGCCTTCAACTTTTAACCTGGTCAGCCACTCGCTCCAGTGCTGCTGGTGTACCCGTAGATCTTCGTTCGAATGTTCATCCATTCTCCCATCGGGCTCCCGGAATAAAATGATATAATCTTTCATAAAAAAATAATTTCAACAAAATTAAAACGAATCCGATATAAATACAACGAAAATATTAAATTTATTATTTTATATTAGCAACATGAAACCTTTAGTAGAACTAATTACCGCCTGGCAAGCCTTTGCTGATGCACATCGCGACGCAGATGTTGAAAGTTTCTGCTACGATTACCTATCTAATAAAAATCAGAAAGATGATCCTGATCCAGAAAGAGATGTTCTGCTTTCAAAACTAATAGGCAAATCTGGCAGTCTTATTAAAACATACCTTAAGCTGGCATTAAGGCAGATCCCTGAAATGGAGATGGAGTGGTTTTATATCTTAGATACGCTGAACGATCATGAGGAGATCAGGAAAACAGATGTGATCAGTTTTCGTCTCCTATTGGAGCCCACAACAGGTATAGATATTTTGAACCGGATGCTTAAAGCCGGACTGATCAGTGAACGCGTTGATCCGGCAGATAAAAGAGCACGTTTAATAAAACCGACAGACAGGGGCATTGAAATCTATAAAAAGGCAAACAGCTTATTTAACCAGGTTATCTCATTATTATTTACATCACTGAACAAAGAACAAAAGACCATGTTGATACTCGCATTGGGAAAACTGACCAATGAGCATTATGAAAAGATCATAGAAAATAAAACACAGGCAATAGGCAAGATTGAAACCTTTATAAAAGACTCAATTAAGTAGCCTAAACTGAGCAGCAGACCTGCTTATGCTCAGATAGCCAATCCTTAAGTGTGATCTGTTTTTTTAAGCGAAAATCAATGATTGCAGCTGTAATGTGCGAACCACAATATCGACACCTATCATAGTGGCCTTGATTTTTTGTTCATTTAGTTCAACTAATTTTTCTGACTCTATCTATATACTAATTAACGGAGACACAAATCTCTGTTCAATATAAGATATTCACCTAATAGCTCTATAATTAATCATTTGACTAAAACATTTGATTAATCCGAATTAAATTATATATATTTGTTAACCATATGATAAATACAAAATGTCAAAACAGATAAAAGCTGAAAGTAACGTATCAACAGAAGAAAAAATTAAGGAGGCAGCACGTGTTGTATTTACAAAAAAAGGTTATGCAGGCACTAAAACCCGTGATATCGCAGAAGAGGCTGGATTAAACCTTGCGCTATTAAACTATTATTTCCGGAGTAAGGAAAAGCTATTTGAAATTGTTATGATGGAAAAGGTAAAACAACTTTTTTCATTTATTGCGCCCGCATTAAACGATGAGGAAACCTCATTAGATGAAAAATTAGAACTGATTGCAAGCAGTTATATCGACATGCTTATCAAAAATCCTGATCTGCCTATATTTGTCCTAAGTGAAATCAGGAACAATGCTGAAAGTTTTGGAAAAATGATACAATCAAAAGGATATGTGCTAAAAACACACTTTATACAGCAACTTGCTGAGCGGAAAAAGGACATCAATCCTATCCAGTTCTTTCTTAATTTTATGAGCATGATGATCTTCCCTTTTATTGCTAAACCTATTTTAACTGTGGCAGGTCCAGTTAACGACGAAACTTTCACTCAACTACTCAAAGAACGCAAAGCACTGATACCTAAGTGGATGAAAATGATGCTGGAATAGCATCATTTTTTTGTCCATAATTTAATCAAATGAATAAATCAAAATATTAAATAAAATGATTAACCATGAAAAAGCAATTCTTTTTTTGCGCGTTTCAGTTATTAGTTCTTGCCGGTTGGGCACAAACTGCCGGTAAACTAAGCCTCCAGGATTGTTACCAACTGGCCGAACAAAATTACCCGCTTGTAAAACAACGTGAACTCATTACGAAAACAGCTGATTATACCATCGAAAATATACGAAAGGGTTTGCTCCCGCAGCTCAACATTTATGGCCAGGCCACCTACCAATCGGAAGTAACTGCAATACCGATTAAACTACCAGGAGTAACCATTCCAGTTTTAAGCAAAGATCAGTACAAACTCTTTGCAGAAATTAACCAGGTAGTATATGATGGAGGTGAGGTTAAACAGCAGAAACAACTGCAAAAAAATAATGAAACTTTAAACCAGCAACAGCTTCAATCCGATCTTTACCAACTAAAAGGCCGCATTAACCAGTTATTTTTCGGCGTACTGCTGCTAGGCGAGCAGTTAAAACAAAATGCATTGGTTATAAAGGATATGCAATTAGGTTATCAGAAAACTGTTGCATCTATAAAAAATGGCGTTGCTTTTAAAAGCAGTGGCGATGTTATAACAGCCGAAATCTTAAAGAACAAACAACATTCTATTGAGCTTATTGCCTCGCGTAAGGCTTATATCGATGTGCTGAGCTTATATATTAACAAAAACGTTGATGAGCACACCATTCTGATAAAGCCGCAATCCGTAACCGTTATACGTGAAATCAACCGGCCAGAGCTACAGGTATACAATCAGCAGATTAAAAATCTTGAGGTACAGAACAAACTCCTCACCGTTAAAACCCTCCCCAAGCTGAACCTGTTTTTACAGGGCGGCATAGGGCGTCCGGCACTGAATATGCTGAGCAATAACATAGACGCTTATTACATCGGCGGGATTAAACTTACCTGGTCTCCATCTGTATTTTATACCCTTAAGAAAAGCAGGGCACTGATCGATGTTAACCGGAAAAATATAGACATACAAAAAGAAACATTCCTTTTTAATACCAATTTGGTTTTAAGGCAGCAGGATGCTGAGGTTAGCAAATACAGGCAGATGTTAACATCGGATGATGAGATTATTGATCTCCGTACCAAAGTAAAAAACACCGCTTTGGCGCAGTTGGCTAACGGTGTGATTACCAGCCGTGATTTTTTGAGCGAGGTAAACAACGAAGATCAGGCACGTCAAAATAAAATACTACATGAGATACAACTCTTAATGGCCCAATACAACCAACAGACTACAACTGGCAATCAATAATAACCCATCATGAAAAGAACACTATTACCACTCGCAGTACTCACATTAACAAGCCTGTTTTCATGCAGTAAAAGTGAAGACAGATATGATGCATCAGGTACTTTTGAAGCAGTCGAAACTATTGTTTCAGCTCAGGCATCGGGCACGATAAAGGAGCTTAACCTGGAAGAAGGTCAGGTATTAAAAGCCGGACAGGCCATAGGCTATATTGATAGCATACAGCTCTATTTAAAAAAGCAGCAGTTACTTGCACAGGTAAAAGCTACTTTGAGTTCCAAACCTGATATCCATGCCCAAACTGCGGCTCTGCAGGAACAGCTGTACCAGGCTTTGCGTGAACAAAAACGCACAGCCAGCCTTTTAAAATCAGATGCGGCTACGCAAAAGCAGCTTGATGACGCTAACACACAGGTAGATGTTATCAGAAAACAGATTACCGCACTACAATCTTCATTAGGTATTACTTCTGCAAGTTTAAACGATCAGACAGTACCATTAAGCGTACAGATACAGCAGATTGACGATCAGCTCCGCAAATCCAGGATAATCAATCAGGTTAACGGCACGGTATTGACTAAATATGCTGAGGTTAACGAAGGAACAGATATAGGCAAACCCATCTACAAAATAGCAGAATTAAATACCATTACCTTACGCGCTTATATCACAGGGAACCAGCTCTTCCATATCAAAGTTGGTCAGCAGGTAAAAGTATTGGTTGACGATACTAAGGACAGCTATAAAACTTATCCAGGTATAATAGAATGGGTGAGCAATAAAGCAGAATTCACACCAAAAACCATTCAGACCAAAGATGAAAGGGCCAATCTGGTTTACGCAATTAAAATAAGGATAAAAAATGATGGTTACCTGAAAATCGGGATGTACGGAGAGGTTAAATTATAGACTATGGAGGCTGTTATTGTAAAAAACCTGGTAAAGACTTACGGTAAAGACAAAACTGCCGTTGATGATGTTTCTTTTCGGGTAAATCAAGGTGAAATATTTGGGCTGATTGGCCCGGACGGTGCCGGAAAAACAAGCATTTTCAGGGTACTGACTACCTTGCTGCTACCTGATGGTGGATCAGCTATCGTTGATGGTTCTGATGTGGTAAAGGATTACAAACAGATCCGTAACAAAGTGGGCTACATGCCCGGAAAATTCTCTTTATACCAGGATTTGAGTGTGGAAGAAAATCTGAATTTCTTTGCGACAATCTTTAATACTACAGTATCAGAGAATTACCACCTGATCAAAGATATTTACATCCAGCTGGAGCCTTTTAAAAGCCGCAAAGCAGGTCAGCTATCGGGGGGTATGAAACAGAAACTGGCATTGTGCTGTGCGCTTATCCATAAGCCCACCGTTTTATTTCTGGATGAACCAACAACCGGAGTCGACCCTGTATCCCGTAAGGAGTTTTGGGAAATGCTCAAACAGTTAAAATCACAGCACATTACCATTGTTGTATCTACTCCTTATATGGATGAGGCCAATATGTGCGACAGGATAGCCCTTATCCAGTCGGGAAAACTTTTATCGGTCGATAGCCCTGAAAACATTATCACATTGTATCCAGAACAATTGTATGCTATTAAGGCCACTAATATGCATGCTCTTTTAAAGGTACTGAGAAAATACGAGCCGGTAATGAGTAGTTATGCTTTCGGAGAATTTGTACACGTTTCATTCAAGGACCCGGAATTTAATCCAGATCAGGCGATTACCTACTTAAAAGATCAGGGATTAAGTGATATTGAACTTAAAAAAACAGCAGTAACCATTGAGGATTGTTTTATTAAACTATTGTAATCATGAGCGAGGCCGTAATTAAAACAGATAAACTAACCAAACGTTTTGGTGATTTTATTGCTACCAATGAGATTACCTTTGAAGTGAATAAGGGAGAAATCTTTGGATTTCTTGGTGCAAACGGTGCAGGAAAAACTACTGCTATGCGTATGTTATGCGGGCTTTCCCTACCCTCATCAGGCGAAGCCACCATAGCTGGATTTGATGTTTATAAACAGACCGAGCAAATCAAAAAAAACATTGGCTACATGAGCCAGAAGTTTTCGCTTTATGAAGATCTTACGGTACTGGAAAACATTAATTTCTTTGGTGGAATTTACGGTTTAACCGATAAAGAGATCAAAACAAAAAGCATTGAGCTCATAGAACAATTGGGTTTACAGCAACAGGCAAAAAAACTAGTGGCTTCCCTTCCCCTTGGCTGGAAACAAAAACTCTCCTTTTCAGTCGCTGTAATACATGAACCAAAAATCGTTTTTCTGGACGAACCGACTGGTGGTGTCGACCCTGTGACCCGTAGACAGTTCTGGGACCTGATCTATGACGCAGCGGACAGAGGGATAACCATTTTTGTAACTACTCATTATATGGATGAGGCAGAATATTGTAACCGGATCTCCATCATGGTTGACGGTTCTATAAAGGCATTGGATACACCGGCAAATTTAAAGAAGGCTTTTCAGGCCAAAGATATGGACGGAGTATTTTACGAACTGGCTCGTGGTGCAAAACGAAGTGAATAAAACTCAAGCAAATGAAACAGTTTCTGATATTTATAAAAAAAGAGTTCGCACATGTACTGCGCGACCGGAAAACACTCCTGATCCTGTTTGGAATGCCCATTGTGCAGATTCTGATATTTGGTTTCGCACTCACCAGTGAGGTAAAGAATGCCAAAATAGTGATTATGGACCAAGCGAATGATATTTCCTCGAAGCAAATTATAGCTAAAATAAAAGCAAGCAGATATTTTGAGATAGAAAAAGTGGTAATGAATCATCGGCAAATGGAAAATGCGCTTAAACAGGGGGACATCAGGCTCGCTGTGATTTTTCCTGCTAATTTCAATAACGACTTATTGCATCACAATCTTGCCCATATCCAAGTAATTGCCGATGCCTCCGATCCCAACAATGCCACCACCTTGACCAGTTATATCCGTTCTATTACTCAGGATTATATGACAGGCACCCTTAAAATCAATAACATACCTTACCGGATAACGCCCGAAATCAGGTTTCTTTATAATCCCCAGCTCAAAGGTGCGCCCAATTATGTACCTGGTGTGATGGCCCTGGTATTAATGCTGGTCTGCGTTATGATGACGGCTGTTTCCATTGTAAAAGAAAAAGAAACAGGCACAATGGAAATTCTTTTGGTTTCGCCATTTAGTCCGTTCAAGATAATCGTATCTAAAGCTGTCCCCTATCTGCTCCTATCACTTATCAATGTAACCTCTATTTTATTACTTAGTGTTTTTGTGCTTGATCTGCCTATAAACGGCAACATAATGCTACTCTTTGCCGAAAGCATATTATTTATCATTACCTGTTTAACCATCGGTATTTTCATCTCGGTAAAAACAAATAGCATGCAGGTGGCCATGTTGATTTCTTTAATGGGCATGATGCTACCCACTATCCTATTCAGCGGTTTTATGTTCCCGATAGAAAATATGCCCCTACCCCTACAGGTTATTTCAAATATCATACCTGCAAAATGGTATTATATTATTGTTAAGAGTATTATGATAAAAGGCCTCGGTTTTACTGCTATATGGAAGGAAACACTTATACTGACGGGAATAACTGTATTTATGCTGGTTATCAGCTTAAAAAATTTTAAAATCCGCTTATCATGAGAACTATAAAATTTTTACTGCAAAAAGAATTCAGACAGATCTTCCGTAACCGGTCAATATTAGGAATGGTTATCTTCATGCCGATCGTGCAGTTAATCGTCCTGCCGTTAGCAGCCAATTATGAGGTAAAAAACATCAGCGTCGCGGTAATCGATAATGATCATTCCTCCTTTTCACGGAAATTAATCGCTAAAGTAACCTCATCAGGGTATTTCAGATTAACCGGGTACAATTTTTCATTTAACCAGGCATACCAGCTAATCGAAAGGGATAAAGCTGACCTCATACTGGAAATACCCCAGGGTTTTGAACGAAATCTGGTCCGCGAAAATGAGCAGAAATTATTTGTAGCCGTAAATGCAATAAACGGTACAAAAGCCAACCTGGGAAGTGTGTATCTTATGAATGTAATCCAGGATTTTAATGGAGAAGTAAGATTGCAGTTTATCCAGCCCGGCAGGTTTAACCAGCAACCGATAATTGATATTGCCGCATCAAACCGGTACAACCCTATGCTCGATTATCATAAGTTTATGGTTCCGGGTATCCTCGCTACACTGGTAACCATGATAGGCTGTTTTTTAACCGCACTGAATATTGTCAAAGAAAAAGAAGTAGGCACCATCGAACAAATTAACGTGACACCGATAAAGAAACATCATTTCATATTGGGCAAGTTGATCCCATTCTGGATTTTGGGCAACGTGGTATTCACGCTTGGGCTGATCGTAGCCTGGTTAGTTTATGGCATTGTTCCAGTGGGTAATTTATTGTTACTATATGGTTTTATCACGGTTTACTTATTGGCTGTTTCCGGTTTTGGCCTTTTGATCTCCACCTTTTGCGAGTCGCAGCAACAGGCAATGTTTATAATGTTCTTTTTTATTATGATTTTTATTTTGATGGGCGGTTTGTTCACTTCTGTCGACAGCATGCCCGACTGGGCAAAAATAATTACCAAGTTTAATCCGGTTAGTTACCTGATCGAGGTGATGCGAATGATAATCCTTAAGGGAAGTGGACTTAAAAATGTATTGCCACAGCTTGGTGTTATCAGTTTGTTCGCCATAACATTTAATGGTTGGGCTATCTTTAATTACAAGAAGACCGGTTAACAGGTGTCTGCTATTCTTTTCTTTTCTGGGCACGAATAAGCAAACCTTCGAAAACCACAAAAACGATAATCTTAGATATGAAATAGGTAGGTCAGCTCATGCATCTTTTAAATTCTATTTAATGGTTAAAACCCACCTGATATATCTGTTTCTTATATATACTTGGCGCCAGGCCGGTTAATTTTTTGAAGGTTTTAGAAAAGTAGGAAAGGTTATCAAATCCGGTCTGGGTACAAATCTCTGAATATGACATTCTGCTTGTCGCCATTAGATACTGTGCCCGTTCAATGCGTTTTTCGTTTATATAATTCAAAGGTCTGGTTCCCGTATGCTGTTTAAACTGCCTTGAAAAATAATCGGGATTTTGATTTACACGAGAAGCAAGATGATATACAGAAAGGTCTGTGTGTAAATTGATAAGAATATAATTTAAGGTTTCTGCAATTTTTACCGGTATAATTTTCTGTTCCGGGCTTTTGAAAAGCTGGGGATTCAGGAACCTGGCAGTTAGCAGCATCAGGATCCCCTGGGTTTCCAGATACGCCGAAGTGTTCTGCTGGTTATTAAGCTCCTGATATTCTTTATAATAAATATCTTTCTCGTAGATTTTAGGATTATCAGACCGGTTAATTCCTCTTCCAGGATTAATCTGGAGGAGCCTGCGAAAAAGATTAAGGTCTATTTCAGTAGCCGCTGTCCTCAACACATTTCTGTTATTGGCAAAAAGTGAACTTCCATCTGTCGAATCCTCAAAAAACTGGACAAAATACTGGCCCAGGTAATTCTTACAGTTTAAATTACATAACGTAAAACTTGGAACAATGTACAAATAACCAGGCTCTAGCTTTAGCAAGCTTTCTGCATCTGATATTTCACCTTCACCCTCATCTATATAGTAAATGCGGTAGTACGGGCTGATCACATTCCTATAATTCCATTTGGCGTTAAGTCGCACATAATCAACATTAAGAAGTGAAAAGCTATGCCGTAAGTTTCTTTTGATCATCTCAACTACAAATATGCAAACTACTTTAAAATCTTTGAACGTATGCGCAAGATTTTAAATATAATAAAATCGGTTTTTTACAAATACCACCATTTCAATAGATTTTAAGGAAAATAAAACTGAGGGAATCGATTTAAGGAAAGCACTTAAAGTAACTGTAACTGCCTTCAGCTCCAGTTGAATCAGTAAATACTAACCGAAAAAAGTGTTAAAGTCATATTAAATATTGCAGAAAATTCCTGCCAAATCCTAAAAAACCTTGAAGAACGGCATACCGATAATGAAAACATCGCTGTACTTACACACATTTTTGAACACTTAAATAAATGGTATAAGCCGTTTCACTTTCGAACAGGCCGGATACCTACATGATTTTTTCGAATCACGTGCCTTAATTACCATTTCTTAATAAATATTAAAAGAATAGCTCAAAGTGGAAGCGCATTTAGTGATTACTGCTGTAAGTATAGGCAGATCAAACGTTTGCGCAGTCTTTTTCATTTTATTTAAATGTAATTATGAATACATTGTATTGACATTTTAAACAGACATACATCAATTTATCTTAGGGTTTAAACTGGCGAACTAAACATTACAGTAAAAATTATCACCGTAATCCATTACTGGAATATGGTTACCTATAACCAAATACTTACTAAAAACCTAAAAATGAAAAAAAAATTATTACTCTTAACCGTTTCGGCAATTGTAGGCCTTTCGGCCTGTAAAAAAACGGCTGTATTACAAGAAGAAGTTGTAAACAGCAAAAAAACTATGAGTGGCGCCAACGTGCAATCCCTCACTCAGACCAATGTTTTTAATGTCACCGAAAAAATTAATGCATCAATTGAAAGGGACCGCTTAAAAAATGGATACTACCTAACCGATTTTACTGCAACCGGTTTATACATGGCTCCAGGTACTACTGTAGATATCACCGTAGAACAAACCACAGGAACCCGCCTGCCAAAACTATTAATTGGTACCTATTCTAGATATGGCACCTGGAACACCCAGCCCACATCCGTACAGTTAACGGCAGGCACCAATACCATTACCAACGCTGTTGGCGGTTTATTATGGCTCAGGTACACAAATTCTACAACTGGCTCTACCGCTAAAGTAACTTTTAATAGTGGTTACCAATACGCTCCATATTACAAACTTGGCGTAACCACCAATTCAGACTGGATTAATCAATTACAAACATACACTACTCCTGATGTTGTTTTAGAGGGCACAAATTGCTTTATTGTAGTATCAAGAACTAAGGCAATACAATACCAGGCAGAAGATCAGAGTGCTATATTGAACAAAATTACCCAGGTTATTGCGCTAGAGGACGATTTAAACGGCTTAGACAATTCCTTACCTGCACATGCGAAAAATGTGCATACCTATCTTTTAACCCAGCATGAAGATCCAGCCTATTACTTTTTTGCTTACGATTACCGCACGGCTTATATCACCTCAGATGTTAATGCAATTTTAACATTAAGCGCGGTGGGTACCAATGGTTGGGGCTTATGGCACGAACTGGGCCACCAGCACCAAATGATGTGGCGTTGGGGTGCTCTGGGTGAGGTTTCGGTAAATCTTTACAGTTTATATGTGCAGCGTACCCTTACTCCATCTATCAACAGACTGGTAAATGATGGGGTTTGGCCAAAAGCCTTTACCTATTTAGGAAAACCTGCCGGCACCAAAGATTATAACGGATCAACAAGTTATGCCAATCCTTTAACCGATCTGTTTATCAGGCTCTGCATGTTCCAACAATTAACCTTGGCAAAGGATATGCGTGTTGAAAATCCAACCTTAGCTAATGATGATGCCAGGATGCGTTATTTCATGCTGAAGGCTTGTAGTATATCGGGCAGAAACTTAAGTAACTTCTTCCAAAATTGGGGATTAAATTTGTCTACTTCAGCAGCTACTACTCAAATATATGCAGACATGGCTGCTTTGGGTTTACCAGCGCCAAGCACTGATCCCTCTACCCTGCAAGACAATGTTGCACCTTTAACAGAATTAAGTAAAACTGGCTGGAGCATAAACTCTTTCAGCTCTGAAGAGACCAGTGGCGAGGGCGCTATCAATGGCAGGGCAGCTACTTTAATCGATGGTAGCCACAGTACCTTCTGGCACTCACGCTGGACCACTTCTGCAACAAGTTATCCACACCAGATTGTGATTGATTTAGGATCTTCGAAATCGGCAAACGGCTTAAGTTTAGTGCAAAGAAGCGGATTGAGCCGGGCGATTAAAAACTTTCAGGTTTTAACAAGTACCGATAATATAAATTTCACATCAGTAAACAATTATGTAGCTCAAAATGCTGCCGGAGTACAATATTTTGCGTTTGGCAGTACCAAAACCTTAAGGTACCTCAAGGTAATTATGAACTCTGCACAAGATGGTTTGCAGTTTGCATCGCTGGCAGAGCTGGGATTATACAATTAACAATTTAATAAGAAGAGGGTCAATATGTGGCTCTCTTCTTATTTATCGCTGCATACATTGTCTTTTTGATTTATATTCACAGTCGAAAAAAAATGTTACAAGTATAACGGAAACAGCATTTTAATGATGAGCCTGATGGGCAGACTGAATATAAACAGATAAATCGGTTTTTGGACTTATAGGTTATTTACTTCAAAACCACGATAGCTAAGCATTTCGGCATTATGCGAAACAATTAGGCGGAGTTTTAGTCTTTCGATAATTGCTCTGGCTTGGGCAATATTTCTTTGCATATCGTTTATTCCCCTGATTTCGATTCCCCCAGACATTAGTTTAAATTTGCTGGGCTCAAACTTATCAATAAACTGCTGTAGATCTGGGCTAACTGTTACCTGATTGTTTTGCATAATCAATTATTAATTCTTTTGCCACAAAGCAAGACAAAGCATTTTAACTTATCAGCGCTTTCATATTAACTTATTAAGAAATGTTAACAAAGGGCTTTCTTCAATATAATCCCTTCTTTCACCGATATTTGAGGTTATCCCAGTCAACATGCAGATTGGAAATAAACCTTAAAATCGAATAGCATGACATAAACATGACGTTCACTTAACTTTCAGATGATATTCGGCTAATAGTTTTGTGTTAAAGAACTGGGACATGCGTACGATAAAAAGATTGACCAAACTCAATTATTATTTCTTTACAACAATATCAGTACTTCTGTTGTCGCTCCTCTTTAATTTTAGCTTTTCTAAAACAGATGGATTCCTCATTTTTAACCGTTTTCATCCAACGTGGCTAGATATTTTTTTTAAGTATATCACCAATTTTGGAGATGGTTTAATCAGTATTCTGGCTGCAGTAATACTGCTTTCAGTCCGGAAAAAGAAAAAAGCAATGACTGTGGCTCTTGCTTATATTTATTCAGGGCTGCTTATTCAAATCGCAAAAAGGATATTCCACATGCCAAGGCCTAAATATTTTTTCGAGCAGACTTTATTTCAGTATACTCATTTTGTTGAAGGGGTAAACATGCACGACCAAAATTCTTTTCCTTCAGGCCATACCGCTTCTGCTTTTGCCTTGGCCACAGTATTGGTTTTGGTTTTCAAGAAAAATAAAATCTCATTTTACTGTTTATTTTTTGCTTTTTTAGTCGGTTATTCGCGCATATACCTGGCTCAGCATTTCCTTATTGATGTAATTTTTGGGGCAATAACCGGTATAATCTGTGCTTTAGTTAGTTATCATCAAGTATACGATCTTAAACTTTTCAGATCGGCCAAGCTAAGCAAAAGGTATAAACAGCTTAAAATCGCCAGTCAGGCCAACCCCATTTAAGTGAAAGAAATTCCTGCTAAACTTTGGCTTTTTATAATGGTAATGACTGTAATCAAACTGATCATTGCCTCAACAACAGCACTTGGAAACGATGAGGTATATTATTGGACCTATGCTTTAAATCTGGAATGGAATTATTTTGATCATCCCCCATTTGTGGCGTGGTTAATCAGAGCAACAACAGTAAATTTATACATTCATAACGAATTGGCTGTTCGGCTCGGCGCCATAATATCATCAACAATTGGTACAATAATCGTATATAAAACAGGTAAATTACTCCTTAATGCCCGAGTAGGTTGGTTTGCCGTATTACTTTATTCTTCGTCTTTTTATTGCAGCATTATCGCTGGGACATTTATTTTGCCAGATAGCCCTCAAATGGTTTTCTGGCTTTGGAGCATCTTTTTGTTACTTAAAATCACCAAATCTATCCATCTGGGTTTACCCACATTAAGTTTATGCTGCTGGTTCGGTGTGGCAACAGGTCTTTGTATGATGTGTAAGATTCATGGTATCTATTTATGGGTGGCCGTTCTACTGTTCGCTCTGTTTAGCAATAGAAAATTGATGGTACAAAAAGGCATGTATGTTTCTGCCTTAATTAGCTTGATTATTGTATCTCCTTTTATCATCTGGAACATCCGGCATCATTTCATTACCTACACCTATCACAGTAATCGGGTTAGCCTGTTCCACGCTGGCATAAATCCATTGGCTTTTGCCAGAGAAATTAGCGGGCAAATATTTTACAACAATCCAATTGTTTTTTTTCTGACGTGGATTGCAGTTTTTAGTTTGATCAAAACCAAGAATCATCATTTTAAAAGCGAAATACGACTGCTATTATATTGTGCACTCCCACTTATTGCAACCCTGATTTTTCTTTCGATTTTTAGAGATACATTGCCACATTGGTCTGGTCCGGCCTATAGCTGTTTAATATTTCTTTCTGCATTGAAGCTGGAATCTTTTACCTTCTCAAAAGTAAAAGCCACTATTAGTGCTAGTATGCTGTTTTTCTTATTCGTGGTAAGTGCGGGTCTCATCGCAATTAATTTTTACAAGGGTACATTTTCGCCACAAAAAGACACCATGCATTTGGGTACCGGAGACCCCACCTTAGACTTATACGGCTGGAAAGAAACAGCAAGAATAATTGATTCTATTTACCGCGTTGATAAATCATCCAAAAAGAATAAGACGGTCCATACCATTGTGATTACAAAATGGTTTCCTGCTGCTCATTTAGATTTTTATGTCTGCAACAAAACAGGTTTACATACCTTTGGCATAGGAAAAATCTTCGATCTTCACCAGTATTATTGGTCGAACCAAACTAAACAGAAATTAACTGCCGGAGATAACGCATATTACATTATCCCTTCTAATCTTTACGATGAAAACAGCCTAGAATTAATCAAATCTCAATTTAAAGATTGCAAAACACCAATTATTGCACCTATTTTCAGAAACGGAGTTATTTGCAAAAACATTTTATTATTTCGGCTAAATGGCTATAAAGAATAGTTCAAGCTCAATTAAAGCCGATTAATTAAAATCTAAAACTAAATAAAATGATGGTATAAAATATAAAGTAATTAATTGCACTTGAGCAGAAAATGCAATAAATTAGCTTAGAAATCAAAGCCGATCACATTTGGCTGGTAGCGAACCTCTTCCTAAAAATAGATGATGCCCAATATTAAAGTATATCCGCTAAGTTTGCTGTTCCTGACGTTTTTATTCAGTTCTCTATCCTCAATAGGGCAGATTGTACTCAAGGATAAAAAATATCACGTAGATACTAAAATATTTTCGCAAACAGATTCCGGCACACTAAAGTTAGATATTTATTACAGTGGTAAAATAACAGAAATTAAGCCAACAGTGCTTTTTGTATTTGGTGGTGGCTTTGTAATGGGCCACAGAGACAGTAAGTTATTTGATCAATATTTTAATACTTTGATAGGGCATGGTTATAAAGTGGTGTCTGTTGACTATCGATTAGGCCTGAAAGGAAAGAAATTTCCAAGTCCATTTAATACTTCAAATTTAAAAGCAGCTATTGATACGGCTACGACTGATGTTTTCGATGCAACAGCCTATCTGCTTAAAAATGCAAAAGAACTCGGTATCGATACGGCTATGATCATCCTATCGGGATCTAGTGCGGGCGCTATTACTGCACTACACGCCGACTACAATAAGCGGAATGCAACAGCGTTATCGGCTAAACTCCCACAGTATTTTCAATACAAAGGTGTAATTTCTTTTGCCGGGGCAATATTAAGTTATCATGGTGCACCAAAATACGCTATGCCACCAGCACCTACGATGCTTTTCCATGGCACAGCCGATAAACTTGTTCCTTACAACAAAGTGAGATTACTTAACAGGGGCTTTTTTGGCTCGAAGTATCTTGCACGCACCTTCAGAAAAAATGGATATCCGTATTACTTTCAGTATGTGCAAGATATGGGACACGAAATAGCAGGCTCTCCAATGGTTGAAAACCTGCCTGATATTTTGTGGTTTATTGAAAATTACATCATTAAACAAAAGCGCTACTTTATGGAAGTAGACTTTAAAGATGCCGACAAAAAACCCACTTTTAGCATACCTCCTGCTTTAAAAAGGAGGTAGCGTAAATCGTATGGTTTCTTATTTTTTCAATTCGAGCACTGCAGCGATAGGCAAATGATCAGAAGCATAACGCTCAGGAATAACCTCGTGCGAAACAATTTTAAAAGGATTTCCTGTTTTAAAACCAATATGATCAATGGTTTTCCGTGGGTTGATCACAGGAATGGTAAAACCACAATCGCTACATGTTCTGGTAAAATTAGAATCGAATATTTTAATGCTTTCTGAACTTGGATCGGCGTTCAAATCACCCGCAACAATTAGCGACAGAGTTTCTTTTGCTGTTAACCGATTAATCTCCTTAGCCTGAAGGATACGGTTATCTTCCGGGCGTTGCGCATCAAGATGGGTAGAAGCAAAACGGATAAAAACTCCTTTGGCAATTTCGGCAGTTGCAATGGCTAAAACCCTTTGTTCTGCTTTGGCATCGTTATTTTTAGGCAACATAAAAGTCTGCTGACCTGATAAGGGAAAACGTGATAAAATGGCTACGCCATAGTCGCCCCCATCATGGTCTATTGCTTTACCAAAATAAAAATTCATCTTCAATTTGGTGGCCAGCAAAGCGGCCTGGTTAATAACGCCCGATCTTTTGGTATTCACGTCTACTTCTTGTAAAGCCAGAAGGTCAGGTTTTTCTTGTGCTATCGTTTTGGCAATGGCATCAACATCAATAAGGCCTTCCTTCTCTTTTGACGGCGGGTTACAGTGGTGAAGGTTATAAGACATGATGCGCAGTACATTACTTCGCTTTGATTCAGCTTGCTTGCTGATTATAGGTGAACAAGCGACTAAAAGGCAAATACTGATCATTAAAAAAGCATGTAATTTTTTCATATCTGTTAAATTAACAAATAAAAAGAGGCTTCATTAAAATTAATATCAAAAATGATCGCTCTATCTTAACGGATTAGTTTTCATGCTCTCCAGCCTCACCGCCCAGTATCCTTTCCATTTCTATCATCATCTGTTCGGCCAGGCGTTGTTTAGCCTGCAATTTCGACAGGTAAGCATCTGCAAATGTTACTTCAAGCTCATCCATAATAAAGGCATATTTTGCCTTAAGTTCTATAAGATCAATCTGAAGTTTCTTGGAAAGATTTTGCATAGTACAAAGCTAAAAAAAGGGAGACTATAATTTCGGATAAAGGTTTTATTTTTCTTTCAAAAAAAAATACACTAAATAGACAAACCCATTAAAACAATCCCCTAATTCTTTCGTTTATAAATTGATTCCGGCGTGGTTTCCGGAATAGTTTGTTTGGTTAGTTGATTAGGGATCACTCCCAAAGTGAATCCCTTTTCTTTTTTACAAAGCTTTCTATCAATTGAGCATAGTTTCCAGACAATATTTTCTAAATTCAGCTTTTAAATCGATTATATAATGGAAGAAATCAGATGGGGCATTATTGGCTGTGGGGATGTGACCGAAGTAAAAAGCGGACCAGCATTTAATAAAGTAACCAATTCTAAATTGGTGGCTGTAATGCGTCGCGATGGTACCAAAGCAGCAGATTATGCCAAACGGCATCAGGTACCTAAATGGTATGATAATGCTTCTCAACTGATTAACGATCCTGAGGTTAATGCCATTTACATTGCTACCCCTCCGCTACAGCACGAAGCTTACACCATTGAAGCCTTAAAAGCCGGCAAGCCAGTATATGTAGAAAAACCCATGACTTTAGATGCTAATGCTGCTCAACGTATGGCTGATGCAGCTAATCGGCTAAAGATAAAGCTTTGCGTGGCCCATTATCGCCGCGCACAACCAATGTTCTTAAAAGTTAAAGAACTGCTGGGAGCAAATGCCATTGGCGATGTTCGTTTAGTCCGGTTAAAAATGCTCCAGTCACCCAACCCTGTGCTAATTGCCAAAACAGCCGATAATTGGCGGATCAATCCAGCTATTTCTGGGGGTGGTTTATTTCATGACCTGGCTCCGCATCAATTAGATCTTATGACTTATTACTTCGGTGCTGTAAAAAATGCCATGGGCGTTGCCACCAGGCAACAGGAAAACACCGGGGTTGATGATCTGGTTGCGGGAAATATCCTTTTCGAAAATGGAGTTGTTTTCAGCGGTACCTGGTGTTTCTCTGTTGCCGCACAAGATCAAGCTGATAGCTGCGTGATTTATGGTTCAAAAGGTCACATTAGTTTCCCGATGTTTGGCAATAAAATCACCGTTACTACCGATCGAAAAGAAGAATTTATATTCGAGCCTTTGCAGCATGTGCAACAACCTATGATTGAAAAAGTAGTTGATTACTTTTTAGGCAAAGGAGAAAACCCATGCAGTGGCGAAGATGCATTGATTACGATGAAATTAATGGATAATTTTACAGGAAATAAATCATGAAAAGAACTACACTATTTATTGCTTTAGCTATTATTGCTTTAAGTATTTTAGCTTATTTCATAACAAATAAGAAAAATGCTGGAGATTCTGACAAATACTTTATTTCTACCGAAATGGAAAGCAACGAACGGCTTAAAGCACTAAACCTGAATGGTATTTCGGAAGATGCATCATACATTCTTGACACAACAAAGCTGTCATTTCCAGCCAAAAACAACGAGATGAAGAATGAAGGTTACAATGCTGATCCTAAACGCGAGTGGGTCATCAAGTTGATAAAAGTAAATGGCGAGGACTTTAATAAGAATGACATTGCAAAACTATTTGATTATGAATGGAGAACAAAATACCCATCCACTATTTATGGTTATTCGGTAAAGAATCATAGATGGTCTTTTGCAGATGCCAGCGATGCCCCAGATTATTTCAATAAAATTGAAATTGCAATTAATCTCTTAGATACTTACAACGCAGAAAGCCTTGATCACTATCAAAAAAAATTAGAAGGTTACATAACTGAATTGCAAAAACGCTCTAAAAAGTTCTCTGATAAACTTCAGTTCGAAAAAACTGAGACAACAGAGCATGCGATTACCAAAGCAAAAAAAATCATTCAACTACATCAAGAATTCAATTTAGATGCAATTGTAATCCTCCAAGCGAAACAACCTTTTAAAGGAACTTCTGCATGGGATGCCTTACAAAGTGTTGGGCTAAGTTGGGGAGATGGCGACCTATTTCATTGGATCAACACACATGATTATGGTGGAGATGAAAATTTTAGCGTATGGACATCTACCGCGCCAAACTATTTCTTACCCGAAGAAGTTCGAGCTGGTAACATGAACCCCAATGATCTTATTTTTGGTTTCTCCATAGCCCGAAGCGCAGACCCGGAAAATATATTCGAAATCATGGTGGAGGCAGCAAAATATTGCCAGAAAAGATTGGGTGGAGAACTCCTAAACGGAGACGGCCAGCCATTCAATTTCGACAATGAAAAACTAAAACTCAAAGTGTTTCTTTCCAAAATGAAGCAGAAAGGGATTATCCCTGGCTCAAGCGATGCATTAAAATTTTTTTGATAAATAACACTCTTCAGTTAATCGGATTTATAATCCCGTCCCAAGCGCTAAGGATCTGCAATCCTTAAACGAACAAATTAAACAAAATACGATTTGAAAATCCGAATAGTTGCTCCTACATCATCTTCTTAAAGCCCTCCCACTGTACTTTCCACGTTCCATCTTTAGGGAAACCAGGATTTGTGGTGTTATTTCCATCCCAGCCAGCACACATTAAAGCCACAGCAGCAAGTAAACCTCCATTTCCAGGCAGATAAATGCGCAGGCGATCATCTTGGTAATTGTGGCCGTTAACAAGATAAGTATTGGTTTGTACTGGCATCAGCAAGGCATCGATCGCTTTTTCAGGCATGCCTAAGCGTGTGGCAGTCATTGCTGTCATCGGGAAATCCCATCCCCAGGTATCATTCCAGCTCCAGTCTTTCCAAACCAGATCAAAGGTTTTGCGCATGGTTGCTTTATCCAATAAATTTGTTTCAGGCAACATACCAAATGCCCCCAATACGGAAGGGTGATCGGTTTTATATTCGGGATTGGTGTAAGAATCAGGCGCACTTTCTGCAGCCAGATACACGCCATTTTGTATCGGTAGAGGTGATAATTTAGCCATAACTTCATCCCATTTTGAGTTCCTTGGCAAACCTAAACGCAAACGCCATTCTTGAGCGGTTTTCAAACCCCATTCCCAGTAGGCCAGCTCATAAGTGGGATTGAAGGTTGTTTCGGCTTTAAAACGCTCTTGGGCGGGAATTAGCCCAGGTCCGAGTACATAACAACCTTTTGCAGCATCGAAATGAGCAAACGAAGCCATAAAATCGGCAGTTTGAAACACAAGGTCTTTATATTTCTGTAATACTTTTTCATCTTTATGTGCACGGTATTCCAATTCAGCGAAGGTAATGAGGTGTGGCTGTTGCCAGATTAACATTGCCCCGATTGATGAGGGACTTTCATTACCCTTGTTATCGGTCATTTTTTGCCAGCGTATACCATCAAAACCTTGTACCTGTGCAATTTTTTTTGCTTTATCCGCAACCTTAAAATACCAATCGGTGCTTCGGTTTAACAATTCTGGTCTGCCCCATAATGCAAAGTGAACGCCATGCCACCAATGCATTTCGAGGTGTGGTTTACCAAACCAACTGTTGTAGGTTAAGCCGGTTTCTTGTGGAGGAAAATCGCCCGAACATTGTATTTTAGTGAGGTATTCGGAAAGGATGATTCTGCGTTCGAGTTCAAATGCGTGTTTATCAGTACTTCCACTAAAATCGACCGCAGCACCGCTCATCCAAAAGGCTTTCCATCGCTTCTGACTATTTTGTTGGCTCAATACAAAAGAAGGAACAGGCCGAATGCTTTTCTGCTGTGAAAAAAGACAACTGAAGCTAAACTGTTGACTAATTTTATTGGGAGTAATAGTAAAATAATGTGCCTGTTTCTCGGTCAACTGAGCCTTACCTTTCCAAGAAAAGGAAGTATAATAAACTGCAGAATCGATCAGGTGCTTAATTACAGCACCATCGGCACTTTGTGCCACTAACTGTGAATGGTGTTTGTTGTTATTGCTCCAATCATTTCCAACATCTGCCCATTCGCCAGTAGCTACGGGGTACCTAACCCTGATTTTTAACCTTCCTGCCGCAATTAAAGGCGACAACACCGATGCGCTGATCAGGTCAAGATCCTGATGTCCAACCGTAATTACCTCAACAGGAATTCCCTCTAAGGTAAAACTACTCTTAATTTCACCCGTCCAGGGGTTAAGCTTTTGGTTAATATTTTTAATATCGCTGGCTTTGGCCAGCTGGCCATTCTCTTTAACCAGCTCGAAGCCAATATTCCCCAATTGTAAACGATGTACATTCTGGCGGAAATAATTGGTAGCAGCCTTGGCCCTAAGCGGTGTATTTAACTGTACCGTATAAGGTACTTTGCGACCATATTGATCGTAATATTTATAGGCTTCGGCGATGTTATACTTACCTTCATTTTTGTACGCTCCCCATCCCCACTGTGATTGGGTACCGAGTGGAACACCTTTGGCATAGCGATCTGGAAAACTTTGTAGTCCCGTAGCATCAACCGTAAAAGCAAAACGGCCATTACCAACCGATAAGGAAGAAAGGGAATCTATTTTTTTTACTACAATGGTATGCCGTGTTACCAATGCCTCCCGATCAATCTGTGCAAAAACAGTTTTACAAGTGAAAAGCATTACGAAGAGTATCAATAGCTTAAATTGGTTTTTGATTCTACACATACCGTTTATTTTACTAAATCATTTAAATATTGAACCAGGTTGCTATAGCCATTTGCATTAATTTTCTGTGCATCCCTGGCATCTGTCGGGTTTAAGCGTTTTGATTTTTCCCAACCATCCGGAATCCCGTCTTGGTCTGCATACTTTACGCTTAATTTAATCAACTTCACAGAAGTGATTTTTTTGAGAAGCGCGGCTGTTTCTTTGATAAAGTCTTCAGATATAGAGGACTGTATAAGCAATAGCCTTTTTAAATTCTTTATGTGTTAAGCTATTTTATAAGGTGTCGTTTATGCCTATTTTGATATCGATGGGTACTTCTTGTTTTAGTTTATGCGGTATAAATGACTTAAAGTCGGTTTACACCGATTTTTTTCTCTCCTTATCTGTTATAATTCTAAAATTACTGAGGAACTGAAATCTACGTATTATGATGCCTGTAATTCTGTTGCATAACGATTTCCTATTGTTTTGTGAAGCGGCGGCACCTTTCTTATCTAATAAATGCGGTAAAATATCCTTGGGTATTCTCCAAAAATCTGGAGGAGGATTTTCTTTGAAGATAAGCAGATAAAGTTTTAATGTTTCCAGATACCAATCCTGATGTTTATTGTATTCCACAATCCCCCCCACATTGGGATAATGATGTAAATTCCGACCCAAAACCAATGGACAGAATTTTTCCCAGTACTCTACAGTATATAGCAGGTGCATGTGCCATACCTTATCAACCACAACAGAAGGCGATGCCCCATTCTGTGATATACAGCAGAGATACACAAAACGCTTATACTCTGCTATTGCCAGTAAAGTAAATCGTCTTGTCCAGCCCTCGGTAACTGCTAATTTGCGCGAAAAAGGGATTGCAAAATCTTCATTGTCCGGCGAATAGCCATAAATCCGTTGCCACAAAGGATCTTCTGCATATTTTACATCTCTTTCATCAGGTAATATCGTTATATATTCAGGTTTCATCGTGAATTAGTTAGCAGCCGCAAGAAACTGAAGATTCATAGATATAAACGGTTTTGGGATAATAATACCTGTTAAGCAGCTGGCAGAAATCGTCGAACGTTTCCTGTAGATCGGTGTCCAATAAATTTAATGTAAAATCCAATACAGGTGAGGCGCCAACAGAAACCGAAAGTTCACGGTTAACAATCTGTATATCGGTTATGGCTTTCCATTGGATAAGGGCAGTATGCTCATAATAATGAAGTCCTTCTTCACATACCCTTAATACCACTGTGTTTTCTTCACGCTTAGCCCAATAACCCACTACTCTTACGGTTACTAATATAAAAGTCAGTATCGCAGAAACATAAAGCGAGATAGATAAGGCCCCTTTTTCTTTCGAAAAAAAGGAAACAATGACAATAATGATAAATGAAAACAAAAACATGCCGGCTATAAATGAACAATTGCTAGGGTCCCAAGCCTTTTTATACAAAATAATTTCATCTTTTACCATAAGCCTTAAAATCTGAAGGTAAGAAAATAACAGATAAAAAGCTGAATTTTAGCGCTAAAAGTCTTAGCATTAATCGATCAATGCTAAAACAAAAACACCCATTCTTGTTGTCACAGCTTAAATGCTGAACATTTTTTTTTTATAAAATCTATTAATCTGCGGCTAATATTTGTAAAAGATGAAAACCAATCTAATGCTATTATTAACAGCTTAAAGTTTCGAAAGCAAAAGTTTTACAGAGGCTCTTTTTTGATAGTTGGGATCGAAATGAACATATTTAATTTTCCCTGAACGATCGATGATATAGGTTGCAGGAACGGGCAAGGTATGTCGGGTATTCCCATTGTTGTCTTCTAAATTTATACCATAGCCCTTGTATTTGGTAAAGGTTGCTTCGTCCATCATAAAGTTAACATTGTAGGCTTTCATAATCTCATCGTCTTTATCCTGAAGGATAGAAAAACCAGCGCTCGTTTTTTTAATTGTTTTATCAATGTTTTCTTTCGTTTCAGGTGTAACACCGATAACATAAGCATCTTTCCCGCTTAACAAACTTAAAGAATCTTGAAGTTCTTTAATGTGTTTGTTACAGTAAGGGCACCACTGACCGCGATAAAAAAACAATACCACAGAACGGTGCGCTTTAAGTGCACTTTTCAAACTCACGGTTTTGCCGTTTTGGTCCACCCCGCTAAACATTGGGGCTTTATCCCCTTCTTTTAATCCTTTTTGTGCTTTTACCTGAAAGGATAATGCAACAATTAAGGTAACAAATAGTATAATTCTTTTCATTTTATATTTATTTAACAAAAGGCAGGGAGCAAGCTTCCCTGCCTAGTTTTTTTACATTTTACTTTTCGACATTTTTCCTTTAGCCATTTTAGATTTCTCCATTTTGGCTTTTTTCATCGAATCGGTTTTCATTTTGTCCATCTTGTTCTTCTCCATTTTATCCATTTTCTTCTTCTCCATTTTGTTTTGTTTCATTTTAGACATCTTTTCCTGTAAGGAACTGTTAACCGAAGCAAAACTTGGTAACGAAAGGCTAGCCACAACTAAAGCAGCCATAAACAATTTTCCTGCTGATTTTAAAATTAGATTTTTCATGTTTTTATGCGTTTTGTTTATCCCTTAGTCGAAGCGATAATTAAAACCTTACAAGAAAAATCAATTTTTATTGATTTCTTTTTCAATCTTCTCCGTTAATGTTTTTTTAAAGGCTTCATCCAGTTTAAAATCAGTGTTTTCAAACCCTACAAATACCCTGTTAATCAATATACTCTGTTGCTGATAAATTTTGCATACCGAACAGCCCGCCAGATGTATATGCAATTGTAGTGTTTCGGCAGCTGTAATTTTTCCGGCAATTCTTTTTTCGATCAAAAAAGTAGCTTGTTTACAGTTATAAATTATATTTCTTAGCGCGCTCGTCATATCAGTTCCAGTTTTTTTGAAGGCATGCCCTCAGGTTAAGTTTTGTGCGGTGCATAATTACCCAGAAATTGGCCGCGGTAAGTTTAAGTTCGGTACAGATCAGTTCCGATGACAGATCATCCATATGTTTCATCGAGAATACTGAAAACCATAATCCAGGGAGTTTAGCCAAACATTCATTTAATATACTACCCAGTTCTTTAATCATCAAAGGATTGTCTACCTCCAAACCAAAGGCCTGTGGACGGTATTTTTCATTCCAGTGCCCTGATTCGGTGTCAAAGAAATCCTGTTGCTCGCCTTCGGCATCTGTTAGCTTTAAATCTCTTAGCCCGTTTGAAGATCGTTTCCGGTAAAAATCTGCAATCTTGTTTTTAAGGATAGCCGTTAACCATGTTTTTTCCTCACTATTCCCTTCAAAACGGTCTACACGTTGTAACCCCGCCAAAAAGGTATCCTGCACCATATCTTTGGCCACATCTTCATCCCTTAATCTCGACATGGCAAATCCATAGAGGTAATCGGCATATTTTTCAACCCAGCTCAATGGATCTGAGTGAAGACTTTTGGGAGCAATATCTTTGTCCGTTTCGTTTTGCATTTTTTACGTATGTTATATAAATATAGTGCTTAATTGATTAGTCGCGAGACAAGAAACATCCTTACACTTTTTTTTATTTTTTCTGTAAGGATTATAAATCAAAAACGACTAAGCATAAAATTAGCAACCATGATCAGAAAAATAGTATTACCTTTTTTGGTGATAAACCTTCTCAGTACTGCCTTTATTGCAGATCATAAAACCATCCCTAAACCTATAGCCAAATCAGGTTTTGCAGTTATAGAACTTTTTACTTCAGAAGGTTGTTCGAGCTGCCCTTCTGCAGATGCATTGTTGGCTGAGATCGAAAAAGAAAATCAAAACAAACCTATATACTTATTGGCCTTTCATGTAGATTATTGGGACAGACTGGGCTGGAAAGATCGTTTTAGCAACGCGAAATTTTCTGCAAGACAAAACCAATATGCAGATTGGCTAAGCTTAAAAACCGTTTACACACCACAGGTTGTGGTAAATGGAAACAAAGAATTTGTAGGCTCGGAGGAAAGCATCCTCCGTAATAGCATTAAAACAGCACTTGCCAGTCCATCTATGGGAAATTTAGATATTTCAACGGGCAAAACCGGCAATGGTAACCTCATACTAAATTATAATACCAATCAACCAACCGATGGTTATTCGCTGGCGGTGGCTTTGGTAATTGCAAAAGCAAGCAATCAGGTTTTAAGGGGTGAGAATAAAGGCAAGACTTTAAGCCATGTACAGATTGTAACTCAGTTCGAAACCTTTGTCCTGGGAGGAAAAACCAATGGGTCAGTAAATGTGCAAATGAACCAAGTGAACGGGGAACAGCCCACAGAATTAATTGCTTTTTTGCAAAACAATAAAACAGGTAAGATAACTGTGGCAACAAGTTTAAGCCCTTTGTTAGATCATAAGTAAGTCGTAAATCCGAACGATAAGCCCTAGTGTTTATCACATCAACAGCCTCACAATGAAAGTAATTAAAGAAAAACATTCGCTCTTAATGCGGTGGACACACTGGATTAATTTTCCGGTTTTGGCGGTGATGATCTGGAGCGGACTTTTTATTTACTGGGCCAATGATGCTTATGGCATTTCAATATTTGGCTTCAGTCTGATCAAATTTTTTCCTGAATGGTTTTACGATTACTTCCACATTTCGGGGAGGCTGGCAGAAGGAATGGCATTTCACTTTCTTTTTATGTGGTTCTTTTTCATTAATGGCTTGCTCTATATCATTTACACTGTTTTTTCGGGTGCCTGGCGAGCGCTATTACCAAATAGATACTCTTTTAAAGAAGCCTGGCTCGTACTCCTTCACGATCTGCATATCCGTAAAACTATTCCACCACAAAAGAAATACAATGCCGCACAACGCATCGCCTATACGGCCATTATATTTATGGGTATTGGTTCCATCGCAACGGGCCTGGCCATTTACAAACCTGTACAGTTTTACTGGCTCTGCTGGTTATGTGGTGGTTATCATTTCGCCAGGATCCTCCATTTTGCATTAACCATTGGATATGTCTTTTTCTTTTTGATCCATATTGTTCAAGTAGTGCTTGCCGGATGGAATAATTTCAGGGCGGTGGTGGCTGGATTTGAAGTGGTGGAAGAAGAGCCTCAACTTAAACACAAACCCGCAATACCTCGAAAAACCGAAGATAAAGATGAAAGCAAACTATAAAAAGAAGATTAAGACGCCATTAACAGTTGAACAGAAAATCAAAAGGCGAACCTTTATTTCATTTGGGGCATTCTCAGCCCTCGGAGTTAGTACTATTGCTGGCTGGAAGTGGCTTTTAAACGCTCCTGAAGAAACACCTGGCATTACTGGTGGTACCCGAGCTCCCTTACGCAGGGCACTAAATAAAACTGAACTCTTTTTCCGCAATTTCTTCAGCAACAAACACCTGGTTAAAACCTATCCGATAACGGAAGCTGCAAAAACCCCAAGAGTAAACAGCCTGATCGGTATTGAAGATGACGAGGGTTTTGATATTAGCAGTTGGAAACTCATTGTAAAACTTAAAAACCAAAAAGATCGTTACATCAGCATAGACGCACTAAAAGCATTACCCAAAACAGAGATTGTTTACGATTTTAAATGTGTTGAAGGTTGGGACGAAATCCAACATTGGGCAGGTGTTAGATTAAGTGATTTTTTAGCACATTTTAAGCTCCAGGAAGAAGCTAAAAAACAATATATGGGCTTAGAAACGCCAAATGGAGCTTATTATGTAGGATTGGAAAGAGAAAGCATCATGCATCCGCAAACCTTACTGGCTTATGAAATGAACGGCAAACCAATCAGTATTGACCATGGAGCACCCTTAAGGCTAATTGTGCCGGTTAAATATGGTATTAAAAACCTGAAAAGAATCGGCACCATGAGTTTTAGCGATAGCAGACCTAGAGATTACTGGGCAGAACAAGGTTATGATTACTATTCAGGTTTATAAACTGACCTTACATCTTAAATTCTGGCTTTAGATAGGAATATGGCAAGGAAATTCCTTACAAATGGTTAAACTTAGGCTGAATAAAGCAAAATCAGAATTGAGAACAGCTTAACTAAGCCTGTTTTGGTACCTCAGGTTTTTCTTCTTCCTGCCCGGCTTTAAATTCTTTTATGCCTTTTCCTAATCCTTTCATTAATTCAGGGATTTTTTTGCCGCCAAACAATAATAAAACAGCAACTCCAACAATAATCATTTCAGGGCCTCCAAGCAAGGCAGCGATGGTTGTATTCAACATTTTGTTTTTAATTATGGATATGTTACACTTACGCATAAACCAGAGCCTTGGTTCTTTTACAGCAAAATTTAAAATAGTTTAAAAAATCTACTTGTATTTAAAGTAATTTCTAAAGTTGTACGTCTACAGTTGCAACAAACCTAAAAACTTTTCTATATGATAGCCGTTTTCAAAACAAATGTATCCACTGATAGCGAGTTAAACGTAATCAGTCCATTGCTGAACAGCCAGTTCAAAGAAATTAAATGGAATATCGATTTATGGGATTCTGATAAAATCCTCAGGGTAGATTCGCCAAGAGATTGGACAAAAGAAATCACCGAGCTCTTTAACAGTATTGGTTTGCGCTGTATTAACCTCGAAATTTT
Organism: Pedobacter sp. R-06; assembly: GCF_049913135.1. Lineage (NCBI taxonomy): Bacteria > Pseudomonadati > Bacteroidota > Sphingobacteriia > Sphingobacteriales > Sphingobacteriaceae > Pedobacter > Pedobacter sp. R-06. The sequence continues at coordinate 3,744,354 of NZ_CP183977.1, forward strand.
TCATTCCGAGCCTTTTTAAGCCTAACATTGAAATTTCCGGTAATTATTATGGATATCATATTGTAGTGTGCCGGATATACTATCTGATTGCACAAACATTGATCGAAAAATATCTTTTCTAGTGGTGTCAGATATTACTATCTGACACTTAATCTCGTTCTCAGAGGCAATAAGCATTGGAGTTGCTATCGCAATTCCACATTGGAATTTACTTTATCAGTCAGATGGTAACATCTGACTGCACAAACATAGTCTAGTAGTGCCATCTGACTGTACAAGTAGAATCAAAAAATCCAAGTTTTTTATTCATAATACATCTTCCTTTGCTTTGGCTATTTGTAATAGATTATCATTAAATTGCATCATCTATTGCATTAATCCCTAATGAAAGAAATTACCGATATAATAAAGGCATATCAAAAAGCAACGAAGGAGAAGAAAAAAACAGCCCTTGCAACGGTAGTTAAGGTAGAAGGTTCCTCTTATCGCAGGCCTGGTGCCAGGATGCTGATTACTGAAGATGGCCAGTTAACAGGTGCCATTAGTGGCGGTTGTTTAGAAGGCGATGCATTGCGGAAAGCACTTTCGGCAATTGTACAGCAAGAAAACAAGCTCATTACTTACGATACTACAGACGAAGATGATGCCAAATTTGGTGTTCAGCTGGGCTGCAATGGTATTGTGCATATTCTGTTCGAACCCATTATAGAAGAAGATGGGTTAAACCCCATTTCCATTTTAACCGCATTGCAAGGCAAAAGGGAAAATGCAGTTTTAGCAACACTTTTTTCCCTAACAGATAAGCTGCAGTTGGGTACAAGCATGCTTTTTAGAAATGAACCTATTCTATCTAAAATCCCTCAGGCAATCTCTGATGAGATAATTAAAGATATCCTTGAAGTTTCAGCACATAAGACCACAGCAATTAAGGCGTATAATTTTGACAACCAACGGATTGATGCCTTTCTCGAATTCATCCAACCCCCAATTTCATTAATTATAGCAGGTGCAGGCAATGATGCACAGCCTTTAGCCGAAATGGCTTACCTTTTAGGCTGGGAAGTAACGGTGATAGATGGAAGACCTGCGCATGCTACACCACAACGTTTTGCAAACGCCACCAAGGTTTTGGTGAGCAAACCCGAAAATGTATTAGCTCAAATTCAAATAGATGAACAAACGGCTTTTGTTCTGATGACCCATAATTACAATTACGACCTCGAACTACTTAAATATCTATTGGGCACAAACGCTCCATATATCGGTACACTAGGGCCAAAGAAAAAGCTACTCAGGATGTTAGATGAACTGGATTTGGCAACGCCAGCAAACCAAACACGTGTGCATGGTCCGGTTGGATTGGATATTGGCGCAGAAACTGCAGAAGAAATCGCCATTTCCATACTCGCCGAGATTAAATCTGTTTTTACAGGTGCTTCGGCCGTGTTTTTAAAAGAGAAGAAAAAACCGATCCATGTTTACGAATAAAAACAATTAAGCATTGAAAACAGGCATTATCATATTGGCAGCAGGTAGTTCTTCACGTTTGGGAAGACCAAAACAGCTTTTGGATTACAAAGGAAAAACGTTATTGCAAACCGTAATAAATGAAGCTTTAGAAACAAGTTGCAGACCTGTTATCGTTGTTTTAGGTGCAAATGCTAAAGAAATAGCCAGCCAACATCAAAATGATCAGGCTAATTTTGTTATTAATGAAAGTTGGGAAAATGGAATGGCATCGAGTATTGTAGCCGGACTTTCAACTATGATCAAAAATAATAGTGAAATTGAAAGTATCATTATTGCTGTAGCCGACCAGGCTTTTATAAAAATGACTAACTTTAATAACTTAATCGAAAAGCAGAAAGAAATAGGTAAAAATATAATTGCCAGTACATATGCCGAAACGATAGGAACTCCTGCCCTCTTCAAAAAAGATTATTTTGAAGCACTTTTATCGCTCACAGGAGCAGAAGGAGCAAAAAAGATACTCAAACAATATCCTCAGGATGTAGAAACAGTTGTTTTTGAACATGGAGAAATTGATATTGATACAGAAACAGATTATAACAATTTAATTAGCCAGCAATGATAGCAGATTCTTTTGGAAGAATACACGATTACCTGCGGATATCGCTTACCGATAACTGCAATTTTCGCTGCTTTTATTGCATGCCAGAGGAAGAATACGACTTCACCCCTGCCTCCCGGCTCATGCAAACCGGCGAAATTATTAAGCTGGCAGAAGTTTTTGTGGCCAATGGCGTAAAAAAAATCAGGCTTACAGGTGGTGAGCCATTGGTGAGAAAAGATGCAGCCCAAATTATTGCGGCATTGGGTAAACTTCCGGTCGAGCTCGTAATCACCACTAACGGAACCCGCATTGCCGAAATGTTGCCTGTATTAAAAGAGGCTGGTATTAAAACCATCAACATCAGCTTAGATACCCTTCAGCCAGAAAAATTCTTTATGATTACCCGCAGGGATGTTTTCCATCAGGTACGGAGTAATATCGAACTGCTTTTGCAGCACAAAATCAAGGTAAAAGTAAATATGGTGGTGATGAAAGGGCTTAATGATAACGAGATCAATGATTTCATCAGTTGGACCAAACACAATCCTATCCAGATCAGGTTTATTGAGTTTATGCCCTTTAGCGGTAACAAATGGACGAGCAATAAAATGTTTTCTTTAGATGAAATCCTATCCGTTGTTGAAAAAGATTTCACCGTATTACCTGTTAAAGGAGAACCGCACGATACGGCCAAAAGTTTCATGATCCCTGGTCACGAAGGTTCGTTTGCCATTATCAGCACCATGACCAATCCTTTTTGCGATACCTGTAACCGCATGCGCTTAACTGCAGATGGCAAACTCAAAAACTGCCTTTTTTCGGATAGTGAAACCGATCTGCTTACGGCATTGCGGAAAAATGAAGATGTGCTTCCACTAATTCAATCGGCTATTTGGAGCAAAAAGAAAGCATTGGGCGGACAGTTGGTAAGCGATTTCGAAAAAATTGATGCTACAACCATTCAAAACAGAAGTATGATTACCATTGGAGGATAAAATTTTCATGATTAGCGTTAAAGAAGCAAAAGACCTCATTTCTCAACACATCATAGCACTCAATCCCATTTCAATTGATTTGGCAAAGGCATCAGGGCACATTCTTGCAGCCGACGTTTATGCTAAATATGATATTCCTGCATTTAGCCAATCATCCATGGATGGTTATGCCATTAAGTTTACAGATCATGAACAAGAACTCACCTTAATCGGCGAAATGGCCGCGGGAACGGCAACCACCATTACTATACGAAACGGGCAATCCAGCAGGATATTTACAGGTGCGCCTTTGCCAGAAGGTGCCGATACTGTGGTGATGCAAGAAAAAATCGCACGTAGAGATGGAAAAATTACCTTGCAAGATCCTAATTTAAAGCTTGGCTTAAATGTACGGGATAAAGGTTCAGAAATTATGGCCGGAGCCTTGGCGATGGAAAAAGGGAGCCTGCTCAGTCCTGCCGCTATTGGCTTTCTGGCTGGGATTGGTATTAACGAAGTTAGCGTTTATCCCATGCCAAAGATTTCGATTATTGTAACGGGGAAAGAATTACAACAACCCGGAAAAACACTCGGATTTGGCCAGGTGTACGAATCGAATTCCTATTCGCTTTCTGCAGCTTTAAAACATGAAGGCATTGAACAAATTGCCGTTTACAAAGCAGATGATGATCTGGAAATCCTAAAAAAAGTATTACAAACTGCAATAGAAAGCAGCGATGTTGTGCTGCTAACCGGAGGCGTAAGTGTAGGCGATTATGATTTTGTTATCGAAGCCGCTGCACATTGTGGCATTAAACAGATTTTTCATAAGGTAAAACAAAAACCAGGCAAACCTTTGTTTTTTGGCACAAAAGATCAAAAACTAATATTCGGACTGCCAGGAAACCCTTCATCTGTACTCAGTTGCTACTATAATTATGTATTACCATCTATTAAAGCCTTATCTCATAAAAGCAATAGCGTAATTGAGGTTCAGGCAAAACTCACCCATTCCTATTCCAAAGCTGCAGGACTTACACATTTCCTTAAGGGCAAGTATGAAAATGGACTGGTTACTCCGCTTAGCGCGCAGGAGTCGTACCGATTAAGCTCCTTTGCTCAGGCCAATTGCCTGATCTGCCTTGATGAAACACAAGAGTACTTTAAAGAAAACGACATCCTGACCGTAATGATTTTACCTAGCTAAACCATGCAAGAAAGCTTCATCCTCTTTTATTGTTTACTTTTTATAGTTGCCTTTTTATATGCTTCAGTAGGGCATGGCGGGGCAAGCGGTTATCTTGCGCTGATGGCCATTTTTGCCATTTCGCCAGCCATCATGAAACCAACAGCTCTATTACTCAATCTGTTTGTTTCCTCCACTTCATTTATCCAGTTTTACCGTGGTGGCCATTTTAAGTGGAAAACCTTTTGGCCTTTTGCGCTTGCCTCTATCCCCTTCTCTTTTGTTGGTGGTATGATGGTAATCGAAAGTTCCATTTATAAAAAGATCTTGGGCCTGCTTTTACTCATCCCGGTCATCCGTTTTTTCTTCTTTAAAAATACAGATCCAAAAGATTTCAAACCATCAAATATTCCGCTATCGCTTGCCATTGGCGGTATTATCGGCTTACTTTCGGGTATGATCGGTATTGGTGGAGGGATTATCCTTTCTCCTATCCTATTGCTATTAAAATGGACAGATCAAAAACAGACCGCGGCCATTAGTGCAGCATTTATTTTTGTTAATTCAGTTGCTGGTTTAGGTGGCCAACTCATTAAAGGTTTCGAATTTAATAGCCACATGCTCGCTTATGTTGGCGTAGCTTTCGTAGGCGGCATTTGTGGGGCTTATTTTGGTGCCTTAAAATTCCCGCAAACGGTTTTAAAAAATGTGCTGGCCTGTGTATTGGCATTGGCCGCTTATAAATTACTATTTACACATGCATAATATAAAATGCCTTATCATCGCCTTATTATTTTTAAGTTTTGCTGTAAATGCACAAGAGAGCAAGCAATTTGTAATCGAAGGGAAGGTTAAAAAGCCTTTAACAATCACTTTAGACAATTTAAGTACATATAAATCCGTTAGTTTGGATAGTATGACAATTTTTAACCACCTGGTGCAGCAAAAAATCAGCATCTTACAGGTAAATTAGCAGCATGAAACCATCATGAGCAAACACGCACAAACGGTAATAAACCGAGCCTGCGAGCGCTTGAATACAAAAATCAAATAGAAACTTGTGAAACCATCATGAGTTTACAAGTCACCAACAGAAATGCATATAAACTCATGATAGCTTCATAACAATTAAAAAACAAACATATACTGATGAAAAATATGTTCATGATAGCTTCATCACCGATAAAAAACAAAAATATACAGATGAAAATCGAATTGATCAGTTTTGGTAAGATTGCCGAGTTTATCAACAATCAAAATATTGAGGTTGATGGCATTGCTGATACCGATGCTTTTAAACAGTATCTCGAAAATCAGTTTCCTGCTTTAAAAAGCATGAAATATAAACTTGCCTTGAATAAAAATATCGTTCAGGAAAATACCAAAATTACCAACAATACTACAATAGCCATAATGCCACCTTTTTCTGGGGGATAAACGATATGAGTGCAGAGCGATACAACAGGCAGATTATCCTTAAGGGATTTGGAGAGGAAGCACAACAGCAGCTTTTAAGGGCAAAAGTATTGGTAATTGGTGCTGGTGGTTTGGGCTGTCCTGCGTTGCAGTACCTCGCTGCTGCCGGCATTGGCCATATTGGTATTGTTGATGACGATACCATTTCATTATCCAATTTACATAGGCAGATTCTTTTTACTACAGCTGATATCGGAAAGCTGAAAGTAGAGGTTGCAGCAAAGCGCTTGCAGGAGATGAATACCCAGATCGGGATTATCCGCCACCCCATCCGCTTGCAGAAAAATAATATTCTCGATATTCTATCCAGATACGATTACATATTGGATGGTACAGACAATTTCGAATCCAGGTACCTGATTAACGATGCCTGTGCACTATTGAACAAACCGCTTATATTTGCTGCAGTTTCAGGTTTTGAGGGGCAGTTAGCCATATTTAATACCCCCGATCATTTAACGCCCAGCACCAATTACCGCGATATCTTCCCCATTCCACCCGATAAAGGAGAAGTAGCCAATTGTGCAGAAAATGGCGTTTTGGGTGTATTGCCAGGCATATTGGGTACCATGTCAGCCGCAGAAACCATTAAACTGATTGCCAAAATCGGGCAGCCGCTCACCAATAAAATTTTAAGTTACAACTTACTTACACAAGAACAATATACCATCAACATCAGTCATGGAGCTGGCTATACCCTGCCCAAAACTGTTGATGAATTTTTAAATATGGATTATCAGGATACGAGCGAAGGACCACAGGGATATATAGAAATTGATGCCAGCGAACTGGTTAAACTTCAGCAGTTAGAATCTACAATTTTAATCGACGTACGCGAAAGGCACGAAGTACCCATATTGGATAAACAGATTTTTATGCAGGTACCAATGTCGGAATTTGGAGCCTTTATGAGTAAAGAATTTTATCAAAAACATGTAGTGCTGATCTGCCAGCATGGTATCAGGAGTGTAGCTGCAGCAGAGGCCATGCAGGAAAAATATGGCGACGCAAAAAAAATATACAGTTTAAAAGGTGGTATTGTAAAATGGAGAGATCATTTTCTAAAACCCTAACATGAGCGAAAAAAAGATAAAAAACATATTTGTAAATGGCCCGATCGAACCTGCTTTTATAGCCGATAGTATTGCCAAACACAATAGCAAAACAGCTATTGGTGGTCATAGTATTTTTATGGGTCAGGTGAGAAAAGATGAAATTGAAGGCAAATTTGTCGCTGCGATTGAATATACCGCCTACGAAGACCTTGCCCTCGAAAAAATGCATCAGATCAGGGAAGATATTTTCGAAAAATACCCGCTCAATTGCATGCATATTTACCACAGCTTGGGCGCAGTTAAAACAGGTGAAATCTGCCTTTTTGTTTTTACCTCGTCGGCACACCGTAAACCGGCAATAGCCGCCTGTAGTGATGTAGTAGAGCGGTTAAAAGCAGAATTACCGATCTGGGGAAAAGAAATATTCGAAGACGAAACCCATCAGTGGAAAGAAAATATTTAATATGGTAAACATCACAAAAAAATCCAGTACATTAAGGATTGCCGTTGCAACCGCTACTGTAAAGGTATCAAAGCAAGAAACCATTGATGCGGTTGAACAACGCAAAATCCCCAAAGGCGATGTGTTTGAATTTGCCCGTGCAGCAGGCTTATTCGGGGTAAAAAAAACCAGTGATGTCATTCCGGATTGTCACCCGCTTCCAATTGAATATACCGCTATTACCTACGAAATTGTGGATTTAACCATCATCATTACGGTTGAGGTACATACCATATACAAAACAGGTGTAGAAGTTGAAGCCATGCATGGTGCCTCGGTTACGGCTTTAACCATGTACGATATGTTAAAACCGATTGATAAAGGTGTTGAAATAGAAAATATTAGGCTTTTAAAAAAATCGGGAGGAAAATCTGATCTTAAAAATGCCAAATTCCCGGAACTAAAAGCGGCTATTGTAGTTTGCTCAGATTCTATTTTTGAAAACAAAACACAGGATAGCTCTGGCAAAGCGATTATTTCGAGATTAGCCCAATGGAACATCAATGCCGAGAAGTATGAAATCGTACCCGACGAGATCAACATCATTCGGAACAAAGCCAGCGAATTAAGCAAAGGCGGATACCATTTAATCATTTTTACCGGAGGAACCGGCCTTTCACCCCGCGATGTAACTCCAGAGGCCATTGCTCCTTTAATTGACCGTAATATCGATGGGATTATGGAAACTGCCAGACGTTATGGCCAGGAGCGCATGCCTTATGCCATGCTTTCGCGCGGTGTAGCAGGTTTTATCGGAGAAACATTGGTACTTACCTTCCCAGGGTCGAAAAGTGGTGTAGAAGAAAGTATGGATGCCCTATTTCCTCAGGTTTTGCATTTATTTAAGGTGATTAAAGGTGAAAAACATTAGTTAGGATAAATCGTCAAAGTAGATGCTACATCACCAACTTTAAGATTAGTCAAATCTTTCGCTGTGTCAGTCTGAGCCTGTCGAAGACTTTCAATTTTTGTCAAATCAAAAAAACGATTATCCTTCGACAAGCTCAGGATGGACATCTCTTTTTTAGCACATTGCTGTGTACGACTTTCAAAACAAAAAAACAAAACCTTAACAGTCTTCAACAATATTAAATCTAAACAGCAAAAATGTTTTTTGCGATAAAAAATTAAGTCCTATTTTTGCCCCATGTCGTCTAAATATAAGATTTTATACTTTTTCCAAAATTCTGATACCACTATTCTAGAAATTCAGCGTCTTGGTCTGCCCGATAATGCAGATGCAGAAGCAACCTACCACTGGCTTTACTTCGATAAAGTTACGGGTTCATTGATTAAACTATGGTTCAGATCGATGGATTCTTCTACCGAAATTGAAGAACGTTATTTTGAACAGGGTTATCTTAAATTCAATAAAACAGAGGCTACATATATCGAAAAGCACAATTCTTCGCAACAAAAACTCAATAATATGGGTAATAGAGCTATTGGAGATGAAATAAGTGTTTTATTAGAGAGTTACCTGAAATAATTTAGGCCATTTCTGGCAGTTCTGATTCTAAGCCAACTTTACTTAAAGGATAACGAGAGGTATGGAAATCTTGTAATGACTGACAAAAACCAGGATACCATTCTTGTTTTTGCATGCTTTCTAAAAGCTGTGCACAGGCGAGCACATCGGCATCAGCTTGATGCAGTGCATGAGCAACAAAATTAACCACATCCCAAACGCCTTCCATCATAAAAAACCTAAAGGTGGATAGGATTGCAGACCACTGTACTTTTTTGGCCTGTAGCAAAAAGAACCGTGAAACAGGGCTACATAAACGCTTAAAGGCCATATAATCCTCTTCAGCACCATCCAGGTTTAAAAGGCCATCTCTATACGGGAGATTTACGATTTCTGCAGCAATTTTATCACGGCCATGGAAATAAATACTCCCTGCGCAGATGGAAGATATCGATATCAGGGATAAATGATCGTAGATTTCGGGATGCATTTTCAACTTTCCATTACGTACAAATACCAGCCCACCTTTTTTAGCTGCTCCAACCTGTGTATTCATGGCTGATAAACTTAATAGCTCAAATTCGCCTGCAAAATTAAGTGCTGTTACAAACTGTGCTGCAGCCATAAAAGTACCCCGATCAAGAGGTTTGTTGTTTATAACAGGTTCCTGAATTGAAAAAATAGAAAGTTGCAAAAATATAATTTGTTTGGTTCCGGCCGACTAGATCGACATTAGCAAAAATAAAAATCCAATTCAGAAAACAACTATAGAGATCGCGTGTAAAGAGGGGCAGATTGGTAATTAACTAGAAATGAGAAGGAAATTTTTTCAACCTTTTTGTTCAGTTAATGATGTACCCGGTTTCGATGGCGTAATAAAATATGAGGGCAAAAAAAAGCAGGACTAAATCCTGCTCAAAATCTTTTTGGGGAAGAATTAAACAACTCTTACTTTCACTGCATTAAGGCCTTTTTTGCCTTCTTGAACTTCGTATTCAACTGTATCATTCTCTCTGATTTCGTCAATCAGGCCTGATGCATGCACAAAAATCTCAGATCCGCTTTCTTCTTTAATAAAGCCAAAGCCTTTTTCTGAGTTAAAAAATTTTACTGTTCCGTTTTTCATTATACTGGATGTTTTTAAATTAAAAACCAAAAATAGGATTAAAACCCAAAAACCAAAATTACTGGCAAACAAAATTGCTAATTATGCACAAAAAGATTTACCACTGTAAAGATTATGTTGCCATTTTACAGTATAAGGTATTAATCACGAATATTTACGAGCATTAAAAAGATTTTCCTTGCGTAATGGAAGAATACCAATTAATTGGGTGCGACCTTAAGTTCATTCCATCACTCTCAATATGATACAAGATAATGGGCATACTGAAATCGACAAAACGTTCTACCTGCCTGGAAAGTTTACCGAGAAAGTCCATACTCGATATGCCTTCCTTTAAATGAACGTAAATTACACTGCCTGTTTTAAACTCAAAGCGTTCTACCACTCCTGGCCACTCTGCTTTTATCCTGGTTAGGAAAGCTTTGATTTTGGTTTCTTCTTTTAGATTTTCCATAAGCTTATCAGGTTTTTTAATATATGCTAATTTAAAAAATTATTCCAAATAAGATTAATTGTAACAGGACCTATACAATTCGTATTAAAAATCAATAAAAAACAAAAGAGCTGCATAATGCAGCTCTTTTAATGATAATTCTTCAACTAAAACGATAATTATTTATCAATAACACACTTAAAATCAATTATTTGAATCAAAAATCTATTAGATTTTACCTTTATACACTAAATAAAGATATATTTGACGTGAAAAATTACTTTAGAGAAACAATTTCCAAACCACTACTCTTTAATTCTTTTCCTTTAACATTTAATTGTATAGTTCCGCCTTTCTTATTTGATTGTACCACAACCACCAGTTTTCCACTGAATAATTTCATGGTTGGTTTTACAAACGATTCCAAAGAAGTAGCATCGCCATTACAAACCGCTTTAAATGTCCCCGCTCCTTTTACTTCAAAATTTAAAGCGTTGGTGGCTGTTGGACAAGGTATACCATTTTGATCAACTACCGATACAGTTACAAAAGCCAAATCTTTTCCATCGGCCGTAATCTCTTTTCTATCCGGTGTTAATACAATTTTATAAGGTTTACCTGCAGTAGTTACCTTTTCTTCGGCTACGGGTTTTCCATTGCTGTCAAAAGCTACAACCTTTAAGATTCCTGGTTCGTATTTTACATCCATCCACATCAATCTGTAGCGGTTCTGTGGTGTTGATTTATCTTTTTTTCGTACACCCAAACTTTTACCATTCAAAAAAAGTTCGGCACTATCGTAGCTAGTGTATACAAAAACTGGCGTAGTTTGACCTTCTCTTCCCTCCCAGTTCCAATGTGGCAATAAATGTAAAGTTGGCGCAGCTTTATTCCATCGACTTCTGTACAGGTAATAACGGTCTTTAGGTAAACCTGCAAGATCGGAAATCCCAAAATAAGAACTTCTTGACGGCCAGCTGCTATCATAAGGGGTTGGTTCGCCCAGATAATCGAAACCTGTCCATACAAATTCTCCGATTACCCATGGTTTATCGTCCTGCATTACAAAGTCATCGTCAGGTACATTAGACCAGCTACAATATTCAAGATCATAAGAAGAAGACTGAAAATCAGGATATTGTTTATCAAATCCTTTTACAACCGGAAATTTATATATCCCCCGGGAGCTTACCGTTGACGCTGTTTCAGATCCCAAAATAAAGCCCTGTGGAAAAACCTTATTGGCTTCTTCGTAAAGATGTACCCGATAATTTAAGCCTGGGATATCCATTAATGCACCAAAACCCGATTGCATGGTTGCCTTCACCTGATCCATCCCTACGGTAACAGGACGTGTAGGATCCTCCCTGTGGAAAATTTCCTGAAGCCATTTAGCCCTTTTAACACCTTCTGAACCAAACTGGTCGGGCACTTCGTTTCCTGAGCTCCACATCACAATACAAGGGTGATTTTTATTGGCCTGTACCAGATTTACAATATCTTTTTCGGCATCGGTATTGAAATATAAATGGTAACCATTTTCTACCTTGGCCTTTGCCCATTCATCGAAACTTTCGGCAAGAAACATGAATCCCATTTCATCGCATAGCTCCAATTGCTCAGGGGAAGGCATATTGTGTGAACTTCTGATGGCATCGCAACCCATTTCTTTCAAAATTGTTAATTGTCTTCTTAATGCAGCCGTATTAATAGCAGCGCCAAGCGGACCAAGATCGTGGTGCAAACAAACGCCTTTAAATTTCCTCACCTGGCCGTTCAGGCTAAATCCTATGCCTGCACTAAAATTGATCGTTCTGATTCCGAATCTTGTTTTTACTACATCCTTCAATATCCCACCTTCATAAACGTTCGATACCGAAGTGTACAGATAAGGCCTTTCTGGGCTCCAAAGTTTGGGATTGCTGATTTCTATATTTTGATCGGCTTCGTTTCCAAAGATTGATTTTGCCGTATCAATAGCCACCTGCTTACCTAAACTGTCTAAAATTTGTGTAACCAAACGAACACCTTTACCTGTTAATTTGGTTTTGATATTCACTTTGGCAAATTCTTTCTTTACTATTGGGGTCGTTACTGTAATTCCCCATTGTTCGATGCTTTTTTCGTCTTTGATGGTGATATGCACATTGCGATACAAGCCTGCTCCAGGATACCAGCGCGAAGATTTGGGCATATTTTTAAGATGAATAGCCAATAAATTACCGGTCGTTTTTAAGTCGTTAGTGATGTCGATATAAAAGTAATTGTAACCGTAATTCCATTGTCCAACCTGTTTCCCGTTCAGGTACACACGAGGTTCGCTCATGGCGCCATCTATCTGAAGCAGCACTTTCTGGTTTGGTTTAAGCGCTGGGAGATTTAGTTTTTTTCGGTACCAGCCTTCCCCAATATAAGGTAAGGCTCCTGTTCTGCCCGTTTTTTCAGTGGCTTTGCTTTCGCCGTTCTGAGTGATGGCAGTTACCTGTTTGTCTATTTCCTTATCAAAAGGTCCGCTAATAGCCCAATCGTGCGGAACAGAAACAGTTTCCCAGCGTGTATCATTAAAAGTAGCTTCGGCAGCATTCGGGAAATTTCCTTTTGAGAATTTCCAGCCTTCATCTAACAGGATTTCGGTTCTTTGGGCAGCGGCATTTAAATAAAAAATACCCACTAAAAAAAGTGGTAATAATATTTTTTTCATCAGGGATTATTTAGGATAAATTCGATAGCAATATAACTTCTTTTTAAGTTAACACCATATCAAATTAATTCCCAGCTTTTCGGTGCTTTAAATTGATTGCAGATTGAACAGCGTGGCAGAACCGAAGTAAGGATGCCGAAGTAGAATATAAACGATGTTTGTATTGTCATTTTCAGAATACGACAATAAAAGTAAAAAAGCCCTTCAATCCTGAGAGGGCTTTTTCATAGTCGTCTATCCCTATAAGTAGGAATCCAAAACTAATTAATGCCTTTAATATTTTTAGAGGTTGAATAAACTGAACAGAAAAATTTTTCAGCTTAATTCATCCTTGATTTTTTAGCTTTACATGCCTTTAAATGGCTATAACAAACTATTACTCCACTCCCTTTGCATTTGTTGGAATAACGTACAGCGATTTCGAAGCTGTAATAAAAAGCATGTTTTTGTCTTTTCCGCCAAAACAAATGTTACCGCACCACTCTTCTGGTATATCAATATGACCGATTTTTTCGCCAGTAGGTTTATAAATATCCACTCCTTTTCCGGTTACATAAATATTTCCATTACGATCTAAAGTCATTCCGTCAGAAAGCTGATTAAGGAAAAGCTGCCTATCCGTTAATCGGGCATCGGCACCAATACTATAACGATAAGTTTTATTGGCGCTCATATCGGCCACGTACAAAAATTTACCATCCGGAGTACCTACAATACCGTTAGGCTTGATGATGTCATCCGTCACAATGATGGCTTCTTTTTTTCCTTTTGGAAGATAATATACCTTTTGACCTTGAATCTCAGGCGATTTCCTGGTCCAGTAATCGCGCTGATAATAAGGATCAGTAAAATAAATGCCTCCTTTAGTATCCAACCAGATATCGTTTGGTCCGTTTACCTTTTTGCCTTCATAATCGCTGAAGAGCACTTTTATCTTTTTGTTTTTATCGATAGACCAGATCTGGTTATTCTCGTCGGCACAAACAATCAGGTTGCCTTTTTTATCGAAATAAGTACCGTTTGCCCTTCCCGATTTGTCCATATACAGGCTCAGTTTGCCATCGATGCCATATTTCCAGATTTTATCATTAGGCTGATCAGTAAAAAACACGTTCCCCTGTTTATCAACCGATGCACCTTCTGTAAACTTAAACTGTGAAGAAATCAACGTTAAACTATCCTGAACAAAAAGATTTTGCCCTGTACTTTGCGCAAAAGAGATGGTGCTTAAGGCTGAAAGAGCCAAAAAGAAGAAATATTTTTTCATGTGTATTTTTTTAACAAACCTATCAGGTTTTTGAGACCTGATAGGTTTATAAAGATATTAACTTACCTGTTTCCCTTTCAGTAACATATTTAGTGCATCATTCAGCGTTCCAGCTTTTTGCACTTCGCCTTCATTTACAAAATAAATCTCGTCGGCGTTTTCGATGGTGTTTAAACGGTGCGCAATAATGACAAGCGTGGTTTCTTTCGACAGTTTATTTAAAATGCTTCCTAAAAGCTGTTCAGTTATGGTATCGATGTTGGCTGTAGCTTCATCAAGGATTAACAGTTCAGGATTTCTCAGTACCGCGCGCATAAAGGCAATTAACTGTTTCTGCCCCAGACTTATACTGTCAGATCCTGAAGTAATCTGCGTATTTAACCCTTCGTCAAATATGGCTAAAAGTGCGTTTAAATTGGCTTCTTCAATTATTTTCTCCAACTGCGCATCACTTACGTCCTTATATTGACTATTACCATACAAAATATTCTCTTTTACAGTTCCTGTAAATAAAAATGGCTCCTGTAAAATGAATCCGATTTTTTGTGTTCTTTCCTCAGCAGAAAATGAACGGATATCTTTACCATTTAATAAAACTGTTCCTTTTGTGGCATCGTACAAACGCGAAATTAAAGAAGCAGTAGTGGTTTTCCCTCCTCCGGTTGGACCAATTAAGGCGTAAGTTTTTCCTTTTTCGAACCTCAGGTTAATGTTATGGAGGATTTCTTTACTGTCATCATAAGAGAAATGCACATTTTTAAACTCAAGCAAAGCATCAGAAGTGATATTTTCGTCAACTTTAATCTGTTTTAAGTTGCTTTCTAATGATAAAATCTGCGATATCCTGTCCCAACTGGCCATCGCCACCTGAAAACTTGTCCAAAGGGCAGCCAATTGCCTCAACGGATTATAAAAATTGGTGGTATAGGAAATATAACTTACCAATAAACCCAATGTAAAGTTGCCGGTAGAAATCAGGTAAATACCGAATAATAAGGTAATCAGCTGTGCTATGCTTGATAACAAACCGTAAACAGGCACAAAAATATTATTGGCCAACCCCGCACCTATAGCTGTTTTATAGTTTTCGGCATTGGCTTCATTAAAACGTTTTCTAAAATAATCCCTACGGTTAAATGCAATAATCACTTTAAAGTTATTCAGGCTTTCCTGTATTTCGGCGCTCATTCCGCCAACGCTTTTTAAGTTTTTGGCATTTTTTCCTTTTACCCAGGGAGATAAAGCCATCGTAAAAAGAACGATCACTACCGCAGGCGAAAGTGTTGCAGCACCTAGTTCTAAATTAATCGAAAGCAAGAAAATACCGGCACCGATCATGGTTACAATACTGCCTATAAACTGCATTAACGACTGCGAGAAAAACTGGTTCAGCTTATCGGTATCGTTATTTACTCTCGAAATCAGATCGCCAGCTTTGTTCTGATTAAAAAATGAAACCGGTAACTCCTGCAGTTTATTAAAAATGGCATTACGCAAAGTGTACAACATTCGTTGACCAACTCCCCCCATCAACCTGGTTTGAGTGTAACCGGTAACCATGGCAATCATGTACATCACCAACAGTATGCCACCAAAAATAAGCACACCATGAAACTGTTTCGTGCGGATGTAGGTATCAACTGTATGGCCTACCAGTAATGGCCCTAAAAGCAATAGACCTGAGTTAACCAAAATGGCAATCAGCGCCAGCCAAAGGTTCTTACGTTCGGCCGAGATCAGTTTTAGCAGGCTTTTCAGCGCCTTAAAAGTAGATTGCTTTTCCTGCTTGGTGTTAAGCTGGTTAAGATTGTAGTTCATAATTACTGGTGCTCTGTTGTGAATTGTAAATCTGAACATATTCCGGACTACTTTTCAGCAATTCCTGATGGGTTCCTTCTGCAATGATTTCGCCCTGCATCAGCAAGATCACTTTATCGTAATGTTCAACAGAAGCTATTTTTTGTGTAATAGAAAGTAAAGTTAAACCAGGATAATTTTGTTGGATGTTCTCCAAAATCCTTTTCTCCGTATTGGTATCAACACGGGCTGTAAAATCATCAAGTAATAAGATCTTCGGATTCACCGCTAAAGCCCTGGCCAGCATAATGCGTTGTTTTTGTCCACCCGAAAGGCTGTTTCCACGTTCTGACACAATGGTGTTCAACTGATCAGGTAAAGCATCTACAAAATCTTTAAGTTCGGCAGTAGCTATGGCTTTCGCTAAAGATTCATCTGTAACGGTATCGCTGAAGGCAATATTTTCCCTGATGCTCATGTTGAACATAATGCTGTCCTGAAATACGAAGCCAACCTGTTGGTGAAAATTCTCCTGGTTGTACTTTTTAATTTCTTCGTTATCGAACAGCACCGCACCAGAATCTGCTTCAATAAGACCTGTTAAAATATAAAGTAGTTGTGTTTTACCCGCAGCCGTAGGACCGATAATAGCGGTTTTGGAACCCGCTTTGGCAGAAAATGAAACCGATTTTAAAACTGGTTTTTGTCCGAAACTCAAATTAAGGTCTTTCGCTTCTACATCTCCTCGCAGTTGTGTCGTCAACGTGCCTGGATGTTTGATCTCAGCAGCATTGAGCACACTTTCTATCCTTTGGTAAGATGCCGTAGCCTGCGCAATTACATTGCTCATAAAACCGATTACCAAAATGGGAAATATAATGAGCGTGAGGTAACTGCTAAAAGCGGTAAATTCTCCAAGGGTCATCGAATTGGTAATTACAAAGTGACCACCCAGTACCAGAATGCACAAACCAGATAAATTGGCTGTAAAAACAATAACCGGAATCAGCGCAGCAAACATACGGAGAATGGAAATTCCTAAATCTCTCGCCTTGGCATTCGCATCTATAAATTTATTGTATTCTAAAGCTTGTGAATTAATTACCCGGATTAAAGCCGAGCCTAAAATACTTTCGCTGATTACTTTGTTCAACCAATCGATCACTTCCCTACTCTTTTTGAAAAGCACTTTTACCTTGCTTAACACGTAAAAAAATGCCCCACCGATTATCGGCACAATAGCAATGACACAAAGTGCTAGTTTCCAGTTAATTATCAGAAGGAGAATACTTGCTCCAACAATTAAAAATATAGACGAGCAGATAGAAACGATAGCCTGCGAAACAAACATTTTAATCGAATCGGCATCGGCTGTAAGATTGGTCAGCAGTTTTGATGGATTAGCCTGAATAATGTAGGCATGGCTCTGTCGTGAAATCTGATTAGATAATCTTGTTCTTAAATCTCTTGCCACACGTTCAGAAGCATAGGTTTGCACAATACTCTGCAAATAAGTAAAGATAAAAACAAGTACAATAGCCAGTGAAAACTGAAGTAGAATGGATTGAAGATTGAAAGTTTTGTTGGTATAAGAATCGATACCGCTTGCAATAATCTTTGGTAAGAGTAAGTTGATACCGTTACTGAGCAACGCAAACAGGATCAACATAAAAATTAAGCCTCTGTAATTTCCAAGTAAACCGAAAATACTCGGCTTTTTGGCTTCTTTGGTTTTTTCCATATCAATGAAGATACCTTAAATTGTAGGCTCCAAATTTAGCCCAAAGAAATG
The DNA here is from genome assembly GCF_049913135.1 of Pedobacter sp. R-06. Lineage (NCBI taxonomy): Bacteria > Pseudomonadati > Bacteroidota > Sphingobacteriia > Sphingobacteriales > Sphingobacteriaceae > Pedobacter > Pedobacter sp. R-06. Next base: position 3,762,205 of record NZ_CP183977.1, read on the forward strand.
ATTAAATGACTGAATTATTGAATTAGAGAATGTAATTTATTCGAGGGATATTCTCGGTCAATAATTCAATCATTCTCTAATTCAATAATTATCCTACTTACTTTCCTTCAAAACCATATCGATGGTAATGGCAGTGGCCACAATTGCAACTTTCTGATTGCTTTCGGCATAACTTGGATCGATAGAAACATTGTATTTATCGGCCGTTGTGAAAACTTCTTTCAAAGCGCCAGCCCACTTTTTGTTTATTTTGCCCATTTCGGCACCTGCGTTATTGGTGATGCTAAAATTCCAGGCTTTCCAATCGCCAGATATTTTTGCGATCTCTTCTCCAGATGCGGGGTTTGAAATGGTAAAAGTTGGCTTGAAGAATTTAAATTTTTGTTTAATAATCCCCACTTCAACACCAAGCGGATCGGTCACAATAATTTTCGACATCCAGAAGGTCCACCCTCTTGTAATGGTGGCCTGCAACTGGTCGTTGATATCTGTAATTTCTAATTTAAAAGGCATCATACGCTTATCAACCAATAAGGTTAAAGCTTTTTGCCAGCCAGAAATACGCTGTTTAATAATCCCGATCTGAGCGCCCTGATCGTTGTACACTTTGTACTCGTTCGCAAACTTTAAAAAGTTTACTTTCTCATCAATAAAATATTCGTCGCTTAAAAAAAATGGAGGAATCTGCTTGTTCATATTGTAGTTTTAATATTAGATAAGTTGCTAAAATATATATTTTTTTTCATTGCAGGTTCAAGTAGTGGTGAGGGAGCGTCATTGCGAGAAGGCTTTTTCAGCCGACGAAGCAATCTTTACAGCCAGGATCACCAATATGATAGATTGCTTCGTCGTTCCTCCTCGCAATGACGACCTTTCTTTTGAATCCGCTAATGATAGCCTGGCGAAACATAAATAGATGTTTTTTTCCCCACAGATGCTATTGATATCAGATCTGTGCGCATCCTTTTGGCTATGGTTAAAATTACTCCAACTTCATTTAAAACCAATTTGCAACGAAACATTGCTACCTTTGCAGCAAAAGCCATTGAAGAAAATGGTTAAACCCAAAACAAATGATTGAAATAGGAAAATACAACGAGTTAAGGATTTTAAGCAAAACAGAAGCTGGATTAAACTTAACCGATGGCGATAAACTGGTCATCCTGCCTTACCAATACGTTCCGAATGGTGTAGAAATTGGCGATAACATTACCGTTTTTGTTTTTGTACAAAAAGATGGCCGCTTAACCGGAACTACCCAGAAAGCTTATGCCGAAGTGGGCGATTTTGCTTTTTTAAAAGTGGTTTCTGATGGTGATGACGGTGTTTTTATGGATCTTGGTATTGATAAAGATGTTTATGTACCAGATCGAGAGCAAAAAAGACCAATGCAAAAAGGCTATAAATATGTGGTTTACCTTTATTTAGACGAAAGTAATGATCGCCTATTGGCTTCTTCTAAGCTGTATGATTTTGTTGAAGAAGATGGCTTCGATTTTGAAGAGGGCGACGAGGTAAGCTTATTGATTACCGAAGAAACCGACCTTGGTTTTAACGCCATTATCAACAACACTTATATCGGTTTGCTTTACAATAACGAGGTTTTTGATAATATCCAACCGGGCGAAATGCGCAAAGGCTGGATCAAGAAGATCAGAGTGGAAGGTAAGATCGATTTAACCCTACAGCCAAGTGGTTACGGCCATATTCTCGATTCGAAAGAGATGATTTTAAGAGAGCTGAAAAAAAGTGGCGGTGTAATTGAACTGGGCGATAAAAGTTCTCCTGAAGATATTTATCACCGTTTCCAGATCAGTAAAAGTGCTTTCAAAAAAACCATTGGTTCATTGTACAAAGAACGCTTAATTGTACTTTCTGACGATTCGATCAGACTGATTACAGATGAGGATGCTGAATAAAGATAATTTTTAACATTAAATCCGTCATTTCGACTGAAGTGAAACGAAATGGAGAAATCTCTCTAGATAGATCTCTCCATTCCACCGTGTTCCAGTCGAGATAACAAAATTTTCTTTGTGTATTCGTGGTCAAATCCTAATACGAGAGGTTAAAACTTAATTCAGATTAAACTTTTCGTTCTGCACCTTCACCGCATTCGAGGCCGAAACAATAGCCACGATCATAATCCCGATTACAATAGCCAAAATAACCTGCAAGGTAGAATATACCTTCGTTCCTGAAACGAAGATCTTTGAACCTTTAATCAGATCGTGACCAACTTTAGATTGTATTTTAATCAAGTCCGAAAGTTTGACTAAAGTCTGGTTTGCTGCATTCCTACCCATCGATTCATAAATTGCCCTACCCTCTATGCCAGCCATGTTCAAAATCTTAGCCTCCAATCCCTGCTGAACGGTTAATGCTTTCTTAAGGTCGTTTAAAAAACTTTTCTCCTGTTCTACCAATAAAGTAAGTTCATATTTATTAATGACCGAATCTATTTTACGGTTGTGTTTATTCATTTTCACCATACCAGTTGAGGGATGAACAGCACCATTACCTAACAATGTTTCCTGAAGGATTTCATTTTTATAATATAGGTTTTCAGCAATAAAGTATAAATCTGTTGCCGGAACAAGCCTATCATTGTACATTGAAATAAAAGATTCGTTAATCTTCTCTACACTTTTGTCTTCCAGAAAGCGGATCAACAAGGTGCAGCACATGATGCAGAAAAGCAGGAAAGCTATTTTTAGCTTGTTTTTAAGACTAAAGGCAAATTTCATATTATAATTGGTTAGTATGTTCACCACAAGGGTACAAAGAAAATCAATCTGTGCAATCCTTAAATCTGTGTAATCACGTTCTAAAAGTAATCCTCCTGCGCCGTCTTCGCGAAAAGCTGTGGCGCAAAATTGACTAAATATAACTCTTTTTTCGCTCGCGTTACAGCAGTGTATAACCAGCGGAGAAAATCGAGATCGATCATTTCTTCAGTAAGATAACCCTGATCAGCAAAAACAGCATCCCACTGCCCGCCCTGTGCTTTATGACAGGTTACCGCATAAGCAAACTTAATTTGCAGGGCATTATAAAAAGGATCGGCCTTAATGGCCAACATCCGTTGCCGCTTATTGGCAATATGCTCGTAATCTTCATTAAGCCCGTCAAAAAGCTTTTTATTCTGCTCGTAAGGCAGATTAGCACTTTCTAAATTGAGCGTATCCAACATTACTTTGCAACTAATCTGTCCTGCGGCCGGAAAATCCATAAATTCTAAAGTAGCATCGGCAAAACGGAATCCATAACGTTCCTCTTCTCCCCTCACGCGAATCACCTTTGCCATATCGCCATTGGCAATAAAAGCAGTATCCTCGTTCTCTGGCAGCCAGAAATAATTGTTCCGTACCACCATAATCTGATCGCCACCTGTTAACTCTTCTTCACGGTACAACAACCTTGCTCTAATCTGTTGGTTATACACATTAGCCGATTTATTGGAGCGGCAAACCACCAGGGTATTTTCCATACCGAATTTGCGGTAAGCATACTCCAGTCCTTCAACCAAACGTGCCCCAGGCATATTATAGATATCTGTATAACTTTTAGTCAGGAATTTAGGCATCGGATTTTCAGGATTTTTAGCAATCTGATTTCTCAACATCGTGGCATTGGCCAAAATACCCGATTTCTTTCCTTGCCTAACCACTTCCTTTAACTCAACAGACGACACGGTTAGGGCAAATTTATCTTTGAGGTATTGTTCGTTCAGTGCCGGACTATCTAAACTCCCCACAGGGGGCAGCTGTGCCGTATCACCCACAAAAAGCAAAAAACAGTTTTTAGAATTGTACACAAACTCCAGTAGATCTCTTAATATTGAAGAGCCTGTTTCGTTAAATTCATCGGCAATCATCGAGGCCTCGTCGATAATAAACAGCGTATTTTCGGAGAGGTTAGGTGCCAGTTGAAACTGCATTTCGGGCGATGCCGCCGAGCGCTTGCGGTAAATCCGTTTATGTATGGTTAAGGCCTTTCGGTATGAATACTGGCTCATTACTTTCGCTGCCCTTCCTGTTGGCGCCAGCAGTTCACTCCGCAGATTAAATTGTTTCAAAACCTTCACCAGGGCCGCAACAGAGGTGGTTTTACCCGTACCAGCGTAACCTTTAAGCACAAAACAGCGGTACTCGTCATCCTGTTGCAAAAAGACCGACATCCGCTCGCAAAAAAGCAATTGCTCCTTAGTTGGTGTATGCTCATATGCTGAAGCTATAAGTTGACTTTTATCGAGGATCATCTCTAATGGTTAATTGTTTTAAACGGTTAATCGGTTAACTATTTAGTGCGAGCGTAATAGTACCTGAGTTTTTAGCACAACCCTATTTAACTAAACCGTATTGAAGCGATATCTCCCGATCTAGATAAACATTTGTTTTTTTGCAAAGGTTTTGATCGGGAATTTAGCGGAAAGACGGACCACAGTACCCGATGGGCAGTACAGCACCTTTCCAAACCAATGCAATCTTATGTCTTATGCTTTCTGCTCTTTGCCTATTACAAAAGTAAGGTTTCAATGCGGTGTGCCATTACCATATTTTGTTTTTTGCTATAACTGAAAATGGTAAAATGGCCATCCTGAGAGGCTACCAAACCAATAGATTGGGGCTGATCGTTAACAAACTGGGCGACAGAAAAATGTCTCGTTCCTCCGAGCTGTCCGGGATAAAGAATTTTATCTTCGCCTCCTACAATAGGTTCCGAAAATGCAATCTGTTCTACCGTTGGTTTGCCTTTGGCACGACCAATTTTTGCGCCAAATGCGATCAGGTCAAATTCTTCATTTATTATCGTTGCACCATCAACGGCTGTTAAACCTGCCAAATGCTCAACCTCGCGGCGCACTGCCCCCTGCGAAAAAATTTCGCTCTGGTTTCCGTTCTGTTTCGCCAGGTTGGATAAACCACAAAACGGAGGTTCTACCAAATACTGTATCGGGTGGATAATGGATTCTTCCCACTTCGTATCGCCTTTCGGCACAATTAGCAAGGCACCCCCACGGCCATGGGCACGCATAGAAACCGAAAACTGGATCAAAATATTAATAGGATCGTTCCAGCTTGCTAAAACAGTCAGATCTAATAAGGCCTGCAAAATAGGCGGACAATCTTTATTTGCACAACTGGTATCATCAACAATACGGATCTGCTCTCCTTTAAGTACGGCAACATTGGTAAACTTACCGATGCCGTAAATCCTTCGGTGTTTAATTACGATCAATCCAGGTTCAGAAACATCCACAACAAAACAGAAGTTCGGAATATTGAGGGTTGTACCCCAGATATAAAGTTCGCCATCTTCTTCCCAAACCCCTAAGTGAATCCCTGAACGTTCAATCCCAGGTGCTATTTTGGTTAAGGTATTGGCATTTAAGGCTAGTTTTTTTGCAAAACGCAATGGTTTCGACGTTTGATCCGGCGGTAAAAAAGCAATTGAAATCCGCGGCGAATGCCCCTCTTCTTTACGTAAGCTGCTCCAAAAAGCAACATCAATTATCGCTTCAATTATTTTTCGATCCGGTTGAGTAGCCAAATCTATTTCACCCTGCGCAATTGCATTTTTATGCAGTTTCACAAAATGTTGCTCAATAGTTGCTGCAATCGTGTTTGCCGCTTTATAGGTAGGCTTGTAACTCATGTTCCGAATTTAAGCCGAATATTTCGATTTTTGAATACCCGAAAGGTTTGATTTTGGTAAAAATTTCTCGAAATTTTAACCGCAAAGTACACAGAGACAAGATTAACCAAAAAGACGCAAAGCACACCAAGTTAACAGTATATTTCGGGTGAATATAAATTCACTCAAATGAACTAAGGTGTCTTGTAAAAAGGTTCATTGAATAATTAGTAAGCAAAATGGCTAGAAGTTGTTTCCATGAACCCCGTGTTTCGTGGCAAAAATTAAAGCACTAGGAGGCAAAATCAAAAATTTAGCCTCATCTTACTGTTAATCCTCAAAAAAGTCTATTTTTGTTTCAATGAGTAACAATAGTCTCTTATTAGTCGACCCGAATTTTAAAGCTGATGCATCTGCAAGCTGCCATTTATTATTAAAAATAACAAATGACAGCTTTTCTTATGCTGTGATAGGTAAGGATACAGAAGAGATTAATATCATTTTTGATAAACAAGGTTGTGAAGATGTACAGAAAGAACTGAAATCTGCCTTTGAAACCGATAGTTACTTATCATTAAACTATGCAACGGTAAAAGCCGCAATCCATACCTCAAATTTTATTTTTATTCCTGATGAATGGTTTGATGGCGAAAATCTATCCGTTTATGCGAAGTATTTAGGTTCTGATGCTAAAGTTTATACTAAACACAACGATAAGTTAGGTTTTAATACTGTTTTTTGTTTAGATGAGGATTTAAAAGCAAATCTGCCTGAAAAAACAGATTTATTTCCCCAGTCGGAACCATTAATGGTTTTATTTAATCATTTGGCAGATGAGTCTTTATTAATAGATTTTACAGCAATATCTTTTAATGTACTCTATGTAAAAGATAAAAAGATAGTTTTTCAAAACCATTATCAATCAGAAAACGCTGAGGAGTTTAATTATTTCCTGTTGCTGATGATCGAGCAACTGGGTTTAACTGATGCTATTCCTGTCTATTTACAAGGCATTATAAACGAAGATGATGAGCATTATAACTGCTTATTAAAATACTTTAACCAACTTTATTTCTTCCTTCCTGCTGGAAAACAAAATAGCGAATTATTGGCCGATATGCCTAAACACTATTTCAGCGGTCTCCTTGCTTTAGATTTATGCGAATAATTGGTGGCAAATTAAAGGGAATCCGTTTGCAGCCCCCTGCAAATTTACCGGTACGGCCAACTACGGATATGGCCAAAGAAGCGCTCTTTAATATCCTCAACAACAAATATGATTTCGAAACCTGTTCTGTTTTAGATTTATTCTGCGGTACCGGAAACTTAACTTTCGAATTCGCCTCGCGTGGCGCAGAAAGTATTTTAGCCGTTGATATGGATTATGGTTGTGTAAACTGGGTTAAAAACACAGCAAAACAACACCAGTTTGATCAAGTTGATGTGCGTAAAGGTGATGTATTCAAGTTATTAAAACAAATGACTGGTGCTTACGATCTGATCTTTGCCGATCCGCCCTACAATATGCCCAACATCCCACAGATTCCGGTGATGGTAAAGGAACAACAATTGCTTAAACCCGATGGCTTGTTAATTGTAGAACACCAAAGTAACATGAAACTGAACAGCCAGCCCGGCTACACCGAAACCAGAAAATACGGCAATTCTTCTTTCAGTTTTTTTGAGTTTAGCGAGTAGCAAAAATCCTAAGCTTTTCCTTAGCCGGTATAATATTATTATTATTTTTGAAAGCGGGCATTTTTGCATTGTGGCGGCCTTTAGTCCTGCTTTTCATTGCAAGTCCTCACCCGATAAAGGATCGGGTTCCGGGCTTTCCATTGCAATCAGGCTTAAAATGAACGGTCTGCTCCAGTTATAGCGCCGTTGAATGTCTTAATGTTCTTAATTTCTTAATGATAAAAGATTAAACCAGGTGTATTGCGTAAATCTGTGTTTCCGTGGCAAAAAACAACCCTCTTTGTGTTCTTCGTATCTTTGTGGTAAATAATTTCACCATAATAATCTATATTTGAATCATGAAGATAGCGCTATTTCCAGGCTCATTTGACCCCATCACCATTGCTCACGTAAACATTTTACAACGTGCCACGCCACTTTTTGATAAAATTGTAGTGGGTATCGGACTAAACAGTTCTAAACAGAATTTCTTAAGTGCAGCGCAGCGTCTTCAGATTCTACAGACTGTTTTTAAGGGTTATCAAAATATCGAAATCCAAACTTATGAAGGCTTAACAGTAGATTTTTGCAGAAAAATTGATGCCACCTACATGGTGCGCGGTATCCGTTCAGCATCCGATTTTGAATATGAAAGAGCCATCGCACAAATCAACCAGACCATGATGCCCGAAGTAGAAACCATTTTACTTTTAAGCAAACCTGAATATTCAGCCATTAGCTCTACCATCGTCCGCGATATCTTAAGAAACCATGGCGATGTGAGTCCATTTGTACCTAAAGAAGCACTTAGTTTTTTATAGCCTTGAATGATGTGCTGTCAGGTGTTACCTCCTGACAGATAAATGCATTTACATACCTATTTCTAACTCAACTGATCTTAGCGTCTGGCTAAGACATAATTATTGCTATACCGCATACCAATTACGGGAGATAAAGTATAGTCTTAGCGAGACGCTAAGACCAATAAGTTTAATTTATTTGTGTCAGATAGAAATATCTGACACCACGATCAGCATCATAAACTTCAACCACTAAAAAAATGTCAGTCTGAGCAGAGATGAAGGCTTCTAGTCTATCCTTGTCCATCCTCCTTTACAGTAGTTTAATATTATTTAAATTTAAAATGTAACGTTTTAAAAAATTTGTTACCAATGGGTTATAATATTAAATGAAAGAAACAGAAAACATATTTATCACCCTGATCAATCAGCACAAAGCCATTATACATAAGATTTCTAAAATGTATATGAACGGTGCTGAAGAACAGCGCGATCTGTTTCAGGAAATCGTATTCCAGCTATGGAAAGCCTACCCTACTTTTAAAGGCAAGGCCAAATTCACCACCTGGATGTACCGTGTATGTTTAAATACAGCTTTAATTTACTTTAAGAAAGACCATAGAAAAGTAGATAAAACACCATTGGATGATAATATTGATATAATAGATGTAAATGAAAGTGCAGAAAAAGAAGAAAAACTGGCCTATCTGTACACTGCGGTACAAGAGCTGAATGTGATAGAAAAAGCTTTGATATTTCTCTTTCTCGAAAATCAGTCTCATCGCGAAATTGCCGAAAACCTGGGCATTAGCGAGGTAAATGCAAGAGTTAAACTGAACAGAACTAAAGAAAAATTACAATTTATCATAAAGAAAAACGGTTATGAATTTTGACGATATAAAAAATGAATGGAATGCTGAGAATCCGGAAGGAAGCAACATTTCTACAGATATGCTTAAAATAAAACAGGCACATACTCCAATTGATAAAATAAGGGGAAAAATGAAACACGAGTTTTTTTACCAGATCTTCTTTTTGGTGCTCATGGCCTTTGTTCCTTACTTTTTTGGTTTCTCATCTGCAATGAATCAGGTGTTTTTAATGTTTTATGCCATCACCTGCGGATTTACCGCTTATTATTTTTTTAAGTTTTATCTGTTCTATAAAAACTCTTACGATATGAGTTTGGATTCACGCAAAAACATCCTTTGGTTTTTCTACGAAATGAAACTGAACATCGAACTATATAAAGCCCTCACCTACATCGTTGCATTTATCGGCGTCGCATTCATTACAGTTTATCTGTTTATAGAAAAGGCTTCCATTTTCAATAAAATTTTAGCCAAGCTTTCATCTGTTTACATCTTATTAAACTGTTTTATTACCATTCTGATTATAGGCGTAATTACCGAATTATGGGCATGGTATTATTATGGCAAGTATTTAAAACAGGTTAAAAAAGTTGTCGATGAGTTAGATTATGAGTAATCTGTGCAGTCAGATGTTACCATTTGACAGTTAAAGCACCGATTCACTGATTTTTAGATTAATCTACATGTGCAGTCAGATGTTACCATCTGACTGTTAAAATATATTAAAATACCAATCAATAATTGTTCAGATCAGTGTCAGATAGAAATATCTGACACAAGATGTGTAGTCAGATGTTACCATCTGACGCTTCGACGTTCTTACAATATTCCTCCGGCCCTCAGTACATCCATAATTGATGGAAAAGTATTTTTAACTACTGGCGAAATGTGGTTTTTATCCAGCCAAACTGCTTCATCAATGCCTTCTTCCTTTTGAGGTACCAATTTTGGTTCACCCTTAACTTTCATTTTGTACCAATTGGTTTTCTTGATTACCATTTTGGTACCAATTGGGTAAACATGATAAGTTTTACAAAGTTTTTCTTCGCGTTTAAAAACCCTGATGCCGCACTCCTCCTCTACCTCACGAACAGCGGCTTCCTTCATCTTTTCGCCTTCTTCGAGCTTTCCTTTGGGTAGATCCCACTTTTTGTTCCTGAAAATAAACAGAAAATTGCCATTTGCACTCTCTACCAAACCACCGGCTGCCTTAATAATAGTGCAATCTTTCTTTAACTTTTTGAAGGTTTCCTGAGGATTTTTTGTTAAGAAAATATAGCTCTTTTTAGAACCGTTTTTTAACTTTTTGTAGAATGTTTGCAGGTTAAAATCCTGAAATTCCAGTTGCTGAATTTTTTCTTTTTGCTCTGGCAAAAAATCTGAGATAAACAAAGTGTTATCATTGATATAAATTCTATAATTTCTTGGCATATATTTTTAACACACATTAAGTAGAGAATGATGCATTTTATAGCAACCCGCTCCTTTCCCGATTACATTTAAAGAGTTCTTTCTGCGAAAACCTATATATTTTGCAATGCTCTAAAAGTAGAAAAATTGTTGGGTTATTTATAGGATATAAAAAAAGGTTACAACAATTAATGTTGTAACCTTATCTAAATTAACGCTCTCAATCAAAGATTGATGCAAGGCTCTCACCCCTTGCTTGGTACAAATATAGAATAATTTATTAAAGAGTGAAAAAAAAATAATATTTAATCGATGATGAACCTATATAACCTAAAGCCATACACACTAGAATGTAAAAAAAATGGTTAGTTGTCTGTATTGGGGCATTCAGCTAGAAAACAATGGCGAATAATTCCTGCAACGATGAATATTTTTTATAATTTTAACCTTTTAATCTGCTATGCCCATACCTTCATTATCCGAAACAGATCTGGAAGCATACCGAAACGATCTTTCTAACCCAGAAAAATCAACAGGTACGCTTTTTATCACATTAACTGGGCTTTATCAGCGTTTTGCCGGCAATGAGCAGTTATTGGCCAATTTCGAATACGCATCTGAACTTCATAGTTTGGAGAACAATTATGCTAAAAAAAAGGAGCATTACAATAAAGAAATTGCAGAGCTTAAAAGGCAGTTTAAACAATTAGATAACCGTATTATTGCCGCAGAACAAAAGCTTCGTCATGGTATCCCCGACGATTTGATGGTGATGGATAAAATTATAGCCGAGCAAGAATCTATCGTAGAAGATCAGGAAAAGCTTAATAATGCCGAATCATCCATCGTAGAGCAGGTTAGAATAATAGATATAGCACATGGAAAAGATCTTCAGAAGCTAGAACAACAACAAAACAATAGAAATACACCGCTGAACAGTAAATTTTCTGCTTTTAATGAACAGATAAAACAAGCAGAAAAACGTATTACGCTAAAAGCAGGTGCAATCTCGATTATTGCCATTATCGGCATTCCGCTAATAATAGATATGAGCTTGGTATCATTAGGATTGCCCGCCTTAAGCAAGAATACCAATAATCTGATCTTTACCCATTATGTCTTTTTAATCACGCTGATCCTGGTCGAGTTGTTCCTGGCCGAAAAAATCAGAAGCAGGATTTCGCGCACCTTATCCATCTCTTATCTTAAAGATTCGTTAAGCACGCTGCAAAACCTGCTGATGGAAAACAAAAAACAGATTTTCAAAGTAGAATCTGCTCACAACATCTCTATATCAGAATTTGTAAAACAAAATTATACGACTTAGGAGATTGATCTGTCTGATAAACAAATAGGGATTTAGAAACCTTTTCAGCTCCAAACCCCTATACTGTTAATGTTATCTGATATTTAGATTTACAACGTCGCCATATCAATCACAAAGCGGTAACGTACATCGCCTTTTTCCATACGTTCGTAAGCATGGTGGATATCTTTCATATCGATCATTTCGATATCCGATACAATATTGTTCTCGGCACAGAAATCTAACATTTCCTGAGTTTCGGCAATACCTCCAATACCCGATCCGGCAAGACTTTTTCTGCCACCAAGCAAACTAAAAGCTGCAATTTCTGCCGGTTTAGGTGGAACGCCTACGCAAATGTGAATACCATTTGTTCTCAATAAAGAAAGGTACATGTTAAAATCATGCTCAGCAGATACTGTATCTAAAATAAAATCGAAAGTACCTCTGGCAGCTTTAACCTGTTCAGGATCGGTAGTTACCACAAAATGGTGGGCGCCAAGCTTTTTGGCATCTTCTTCTTTCTTTGGCGAAGTACTCAATACCGTTACTTCGGCGCCAAAAGCTACACCAAATTTCACAGCCATATGGCCTAAGCCACCTAGCCCCAGTACAGCCAGTTTATGGCCTTTTCCTACTTTCCAGTGTTTTAGAGGAGAATAAGTGGTAATACCTGCACATAAAAGCGGTGCTACAGCAGCAAGATTTAATTTATCTGATACATGAAGTACAAATTCTTCGCGCACTACGATCGTATCCGAATAGCCGCCATAAGTTGGTGTTTTACCATCTCTTTCTAAACTATTGTATGTTTGCGTATTTCCTTCCAAACAATATTGTTCTAAATCTTGCTTACAGTTTTCGCAAACCTGGCAAGAATCTACCATACAGCCAGTACCGGCAAGATCACCAACCTTAAATTTTTTAACATGATCTCCAACTTTTACTACCCTGCCCACAATTTCATGGCCAGGAACCATCGGGAATATACCTGGAAACCAATCGTTTTTTATCTGGTGCAGATCTGAGTGGCAAACCCCACAGAAAAGTATCTCGAACTGAACATCATGAGGCCCTACTTCCCGGCGCTCAAAATTCCAGGGTGCAAGATCTGTTTCGGCATTTTGTGCCGCATATCCTTTTGTTGCTATCATAAAAATTTAAATTAATTATACCATAGCAAATGTAAACAGTGCTTTGTTAAGAACAATTACACAAATCAAATAAATCATTGCAAAATTCAAACAATACATTATCGCATCAAGCCATTTAGCTGAGCATATTGAAGGAGCATAATCGTTTTTCCATCCTTTATTTCGCCAGATTTGATCATCCCAAGTGCCTTTTCAAATGGTAATTCCAAAACTTCTATATCTTCATTTTCTTCTTTAAGGCCACCACCACAATGCAATTTCATTTCGCTCGAATATGCAGCCACAAAAAAGTACAATAATTCGGTAACCGAACCCGGTGACATATAGGCTTCGAAAACTTTTTCTACCTGATCGATCCTAAATCCGGTTTCTTCTTCAGTTTCCCTCCTGATACAATCCTCAGCATTATCCTGATCCAACAATCCGGCACAACATTCAATCAGATAACCCGTGTCATTTCCGTTAATAAACGTCGGAATTCTAAATTGACGGGTAAGCACAACTGTTTTATATTGCTTATTATACAATAAGATTGTGGCACCATTCCCCCTATCATAAGCTTCACGCGCTAAAGTAGATTTAGCGCCATCAGTTCCCGTCATCTCGAAACTTACCTTTTTTAGTGTGTACCAGTTATCGGATAAAATTTGAGTGTTCAGTATATTAATATTTTTCATGATTGATCATTATTGATTTATTATGATTATTTTTGATCGAATTAAATCATTATTTATGACATTTCAAAAAAGAGCACATAAAATCCTTGAACTTTTAGAGGAACTTGGCGAAGTGGAGATCAGACAATTGGCAGCAGAAATAGGTGTTTCTGAAGTTACCGTAAGAAGGGATCTTGCAAATATGGCAACAAACGGACTGCTGTACCGTACACATGGTGGGGCAATGAAAGTAAGTGAGTTAATTAAACCAGTATCATTTGTTAACAAAGCAGCTGTTAATTTTAAGGCTAAAGATGCGATCTGTAAAAGGGTGGCAGAAGATATTAATGATGGCGATATTATATTCATCGACTGCGGAAGTACGGTTTTTAGGTTATGCCAATTTATCAAAAACAAAAAAATAAAAGTAATTACCAATTCTCTGCCAATAGTAAATGAACTGCATGGCAGCGCTGTAACCATTAACCTTATTGGAGGTGAAGTTGATCCCATCAGACAGGCAGTTCATGGAACAATGTCACTTGAGCATATAGGCAGGTATCGGGCTTCGAAAGCTTTTTTAGGTGTGGATGGAATTACTGCCGAGGGACTATATGCCGGAAGTGAGCACGAAGCTTCGAATACTTTGGCTATGGCATCGCAAAGTGATTGTACTTATATGTTATGCGATGCCGGCAAAATAGGAAAAACTTCATATCTAAAGTTTAATGATTTATCATTGGTAGATGTTTTGGTTACAGATTATAATGGACCTGAAATAACAGCATTCCAGTCAAAAGGAATCTCAGTATATTCAGTAACGCATTAATATTATGGGGTCTCAATTATTAGGAGAACAATCCATGTGTGATTTCTACAACAGCATCATCAGCATAGAAAAAGATGGTAAAGAAGCTTGGAGCCTGCGTAATTGCTAAAATATCTTCACGCTTAATATGGTTCTCGTTGATAAAAAGGGTAAGGCGCTCATGCGAACTGAAATAATCGGATTTTAAAACAATCATAAATTGAGGATATTAATTAAGACGGCAAATTTTATCGATTGTTACAAATACTCAAGTTGGAAAGATCCTGAAACAAGTTCAGGATGACGAATGGAGAGAAATAAACGCTGACGATCGTCATCTCGGATGTGGCGCTGCCCATCTCGAAATGACGACTCTTTGTGTTCTTTGTAACTTAAGCGATCAGATATCTTTCCGCTCCAAAAGCATGGTCGATAACGATTTTCCATGTACCATCTTCACCTTGCTTCATCAATTCGATACCTTTTGCCTGTATCTTCACTTCATCTCCATCAGTGATATTCCATTCTGATCGTCCTACTGCAAGGCTTCCGGTTTGCATGCAGTACACTGTTTTAATTTCCATCGTCCCCTTAATGGATAAAATGGCCTTAACAGCTTCTTCAAACTGTTTCCGTCCTGATACAGGTTTTCCAGGTTCTGGAACAATGATACCCGACGTATCATACATACTAAGAACAGTGGCCACATCGCCAGTGTTAAATGCGGCAGCTAATGCCGAGTGGGCATCTTCTGCCCTTTTTGGTAAATTCATATAGATTTTTATTAATGTTTAAGAAAAAATGCTGGAGAATTCTTGTTCTTTCAATATTTTTCCGGCGAGCTGACCTGCATGATCATATATTTTATTGAAGAAGAATCCACCCATACTAATACGCTTAACCCCAAGCGATTCCAATGTTTTAAATCCTGGAAGATCGGGCATGCACATTACATTGATGGGAAGTGAAGTAGACTGAACTACAGCGGCAATATCACTACTTTCGGTAACGCAGGGCACAAAAATCCCATCTGCTCCTGATTCCTGATAAAATCTGATGCGTTTTTTGGTTTCCGCTAAAGCGTTTGGCAATCCCAGGAGAAAAGCATCCGTCCTGATATTCAGAAATATATTTAGTTTCCTTTTATTGATGTGCTCAGCCACCACAGCAACTGTTTCTGCAAACGAAGCCGCTGGCACCAAGCTTCTCTTTTCGCCCGGTAATGTATCTTCGAGGTTAATCCCCACTGCACCACAATCGTGTAGTTTTTCTACATTTTCTAAAATGCCTTGTAGGCCGCGGCTATACCCGGCCTCCATATCAACGGTAAGCGGAATATCAACCACCTCGGTAATGCGCTTTGTTATACGGAGCAGCTCATCAAATGGCAGGTTTTCTCCATCTGGATAACCTAATGCATTCGAAATGGCCTGACTGGAAATCCCAATGGCCCTAAAACCATTGGTTTGAAAGATTTCTGCACTTTTTACATCCCATACATTCCCAATCAAAAGTGGGGCGGTATTTTGGTGCAGATGTTTAAATGTTTCAAAAGAATTCATAAGCTATATCATGTTTTAATTGATTATACATCAAAGATATAGCCCTTAAAAATCAACGGATTGTACAAATCCGAACAAAATAAAATTTACGGAAAAAGCAGCTGGTTTACTGGAGTAAGGTTATCCAGGTAACTCGAAGGAGTAAGTCCGGTAAAGGATTTAAAGTCTCTTATAAAATGTGATTGATCAAAATATCCGCAGGCATAGGCAATATTGGTAAATGGCTCCTCGTTTTTTGAAATCATCTTTAAACTCTGCTGAAAACGGTTAATTTTATCGTAAGATTTTGGCGAAAGCCCGGTATGCTGATGCAGTAACCGTTGCAAATAACGTGTAGTGATATTATGCCTTGATGCGATATAGGTAATATTGCTTCCCGAAGCATCCTTGAGGATGCTATTTAAGATATCGGCGACCTTATTAATATGAAAGGTTTTCTTTTCATGATTGATCAGTCTTTTCAACAAAAATGCCTCTAAAAGATCGATCCTTTTCTGTTCGCCCTCGGTTTCCAATAGTTTTTGATGGAGCACATCTGCACTTCCTCCGATCACATCCCGAAGATCGGTAATCGAGTCGTTAAAAACTCCCATCTGATCATTAAAAAAGTATGATGCCGAGTGTGTATAAAATTTGATCCCGAGCATAGCATGTTTACCTGTCGATCGGATGGCAAGCGGCTTTGTAATCTGCCCCCAAAGTTCAATTTTTGGCGTTTTCTTAAAACTATTGTTTACAAGCGATTCCCAGCTGCCATTCCCCAAATTAAAAATTACCTCCATATCCCCACTGGGAAATACCACATCCTCAAAAGTCGAATCGGCATCCGACTTGAAAATATAATAATGCCTGATATAAGGTTTTAAGGGATCTGAAGGTAGAAACTGTTTAAATTCCATATATGCCAATTGATTACAAGATCGTAAAATTAGGGCAATTCCAAGCCTCTCGATAGTAAAAATCGGAACAAATTATATTTTTATTGAGACCATTAAGCGCTGTAATCCAGGCGCCGCAGCTTAAAAACAATCCTTTACCGCAACAAGATATTTCTGATATGTTTTAAGCCGCAATATTCTTTATCACACTGATTTACAAGGAGTGGCAAGAAATAGCTTTTACCATCCATCAAAATTTCCGATATTTGTATCATTTGGAAGTCGTGATTAAATTCAAATCCCGACATTTTCTTTCCTCGCTAAAACAAGTGGGGCTTAATAAACGTTATGACAAACACAAATAAATCTGTAATTTTGAGCCATGTATAATAAAAGTGATATTGAATTAAAGGTAGCGGAATTTTTATTACAGATAAAAGCAATCAAATTACAGCCAAATAATCCTTTTACCTGGGCATCTGGCTGGAAATCGCCAATTTATTGCGACAACAGAATTACCCTTTCCCACCCTCAGGTTAGAACTTACATCCGTCAGAAACTTGCACAGGCCATTCAGGAAGAGTTTGGTTCGGTAGATGTTATTGCAGGTGTTGCAACCGCTGGAATCCCTCAAGGTGTTTTAGTAGCTCAAGAACTTGGCTTACCTTTTATCTACGTAAGAGCGAAGGCCAAAGAACACGGCACTGGAAGTTTAATTGAAGGCGAAGTGGTAGAAGGTCAACGTGTGGTGGTTATAGAAGATTTAATTTCAACCGGAAAAAGCAGTCTACAAGCTGTTGATGCATTAAGAGCTGCAGGTTTATCGGTAGCTGGCTTAGCGGCAATTTTCACTTACGGTTTCGAAAAAGCAGACGAAAATTTCGCAGCTGCAAAATGTCGTTACTTAACCTTATCAAACTATGGCGCTTTAATCGATTATGCTGCCGAGCACAGCATTATTGCCAAAAGTGATATGGAATTATTAGGCAAATGGCGTTTAAACCCTTCAGAATGGGGACAAGGACAAGTTTTGAGTTCGGAGTCTTAAGTTTTGAGTTAAAACAAAAATCTATAAAAAATATATAATGACTGTTATTGAAAGCGCAGTAGAGATAAATAAACCAGTTACAGAGGTTTATGCATTTCTATCTAATATGAACAATCATCAGCAACTGATGCCAGAAAATATTTACAACTGGGAATCTACAGAAGATGATGCACGGTTTACCATCCAAAATATGGCAAAATTGGCCATTAAGATTTCGAGCCGTATCGAAAATCAGGAAATAACAGCAATTCCGAGTGAAAAAGCACCTTTCGATGTAGAATTAAAGTGGACTGTAGCAGATAACGGAAACGGAACAACTACGGCTAAACACATTATCTCAGCTGATTTGAACATGATGATGAAAATGTTGGCATCTGGTCCGCTACAAAAACTGGCCGATCACCAAACGGAAAAACTTAAGGAGATTTTAGGATAAGGAATGTGATTATACAGATTTAATTTATTCCAAAAATTGATGAGACGAGTTAAACCTCGTCTTTTTTTATGCGTAAAAATTCCATTGCGTTCTCTTATCAGCATATTATTTTAATACCTTAGTTATTAGAATAACCTATAAACTATGAACCTCAGATTTCTCCAGGTAACTGCTTTATTTTTTGCCCTTGCTCCTATTCCCAAAACATTTGCTCAATCACTTACCGCTTTAAAAACCGAATATTTGGTTAACCCGATCGGCTTAGACAATCCAAATCCGCGTTTTACATGGCAAATGAACGATGCCAGCCAAGGAGCCAAACAAACAGCCTACCGCGTTCTGGTAGATACCGATTCGGCTTCGCTTGTTAAAAACAGTGCAAAACTTTGGAATACAGGCTGGGTTACATCAGCTGATAATCTGGTTATTTATTCGGGCCTACCACTAAAACCTTTTACTAAATATTTCTGGAGGGTTGATATTACTGATGGAAGCCAAAAGAAATCAAACAAAGTTTATATCGCCAGCTTTGAAACAGGGATGATGAAAATGGGAAACTGGCAAGGTGCATGGATTTCGGATAATGAAAATACCAAGCTTAAGCCTGCACCCTATTTCCGGAACACCTTTACCACCGTTAAAAAAATCAGGTCGGCCAGGGCTTACATCGCCGCAGCTGGCTTGTACGAACTCTCTATCAATGGCAAAAAAATCGGCAACCACCGCATGGACCCGATGTATACCCGTTTTGATAGACGAACATTATACGTTACCTACGATGTAACTAATGCCATAAGCAAAGGCAAAAATGCTATTGGCGTACTATTGGGCAATGGTTGGTACAATCACCAATCGACTGCAGTTTGGTATTTCGACCGTGCCCCCTGGCGCAATAGGCCAACTTTTTGTCTTGATGTACGCATTACTTACGAAGACGGCACAACTGAAACCATTAAATCGGGTAAAGAATGGAAAACAGCTTTAAGCCCGATTATTTTTAATAGTATTTACACCGCCGAACATTACGATGCCCGCCTGGAAAAAGCAGGCTGGAACACGCCAGATTTCGACGATACAGATTGGAAAAATGTGATGTACCGTTCAGCGCCGTCTAATAATATTGTTGCACAGGCCATGCACCCTATCCGTAATGTTGAGGAAATAGTAAGCAAAAATTTTAGAAAGTTTAACGATACCACTTATCTTTTCGATCTGGGCAGGAATATTTCAGGCGTAAGCAAAATCACGGTAAGCGGGCCGGCCGGAACTGTTATAAAACTGAAACATGGCGAACGTTTATATACCAACGGACACGTAGATATCTCCAATATTGATGCCCATTACCGTCCAACTGATAATACTGATCCATTTCAGACGGATATCCTGATTTTGAATGGAAAAGGTGAACAAAGTTTTATGCCGCATTTCAATTATAAGGGTTTTCAATATGTAGAAGTGAGCAGCTCTGCTCCCATCCAATTAAAAAAAGAAGATCTGGTGGGCTATTTTATGCATAGTGATGTGCCAGTTGTTGGTGACGTTAAATCTTCAGAGTCGATCATCAATAAAATCTATTATGCCACCAACAGCTCTTACCTATCGAATCTTTTTGGTTATCCTACAGATTGTCCGCAAAGAGAGAAAAACGGTTGGACGGGCGATGCGCAGATTGCGATAGAAACAGGCCTTTATGGCTTTGATGGCATTACTATTTACGAAAAATGGCTTGCCGATCACCGCGATGAACAACAGCCAAATGGTATTTTACCTTCCATTATCCCCACCGATGGCTGGGGTTACGAATGGGGCAACGGACCGGACTGGACCAGTACAATTGCCATTATTCCATGGAATGTTTACCTGTTTTACGGTGATAAAAAACTACTTGCCGATTGTTACGGAAATATTAGAAAATACGTGAACCATATTGACGAAACCTACCCGACAGGTTTAACCACCTGGGGTTTGGGCGATTGGATTCCGGTGAAATCAAAATCTCCTGTTGAGCTTACTTCGACCTGTTATTATTATGCTGATGTGGTTATTCTGGCCAAGGCAGCAAAAATTTTAGGTAAAAACGATGATTATGAAAAATACACGGCTCTGGCAAAAAAAATTAAAGATGCTTTTAATGCCAGGTATTTGAATAAAGAAAAAGGGATTTATGCTTCTGGCGTACAAACCGAAATGAGCGTTCCGCTTTATTGGAAAATTGTTCCGGAAGAATCGGTTGCTTTAGTTGCCGAGAATTTAGCCAAACGTGTAGAAGCAGATGGTTTTCACTTAGATGTGGGATTATTGGGTACAAAAGCCATTTTAAATGCGCTGAGCGAAAATGGTTACAGCGATATTGCCTACAAAGTTGCCGCTCAAAAAACCTATCCAAGCTGGGGCTGGTGGATGGAAAACGGAGCCACCACTTTATATGAGAACTGGCCCATTGATGCAAAATCGGATATATCGATGAACCACATTATGTTTGGGGAAATTGGCGCCTGGTTATATAAATCGCCTGGTGGTATTAAGCCAGATGAAAAACAACCCGGCTTTAAACATGTAATACTAGATCCGCATGTGGTGGAAGGCCTGAATTCTTTTGAGGCTAGTCATATTGGTCCGTATGGTAAAATTATGAGCGCATGGAAAAGAGTTAATAATGGAATCAGGTACGATATTATCATTCCTGCAAATTCTACAGCCACTATTAACCTCCCACTTACGCGTGGCATGAATAATTATGTAAATGGTAAGATAAACAACATTGGGAAGATAGATCTAGCAGCTGGTAAGTATGTAATTGAACATAAAGCCCAACAATAATTCAGTTCCCGAATTACTAAACCTTTACAATTGCGAGAAGGCTTTTTCAGCCGACAGCCTGTCCCGATCTCGGGAAAGCAATCTTACAACGATCGCTACTAGCGTGTGCTTTAAGATTATTCATTTTTGCAGTTGCTTTTAAAGGCATTCATGAGCTCACTTCGTTCGGTTATCTTCTTTCATCGCAATGACGACCTTTCTATGGAAGTCTGTCATCCTAAGGCACGAAGGGTTTTTAAACGATAGATTACTGATTTCGATTGATATGGCTTCAAAGTCTATGCATTGTAGATAGAGATTCTTCACTGCGTTCAGAATGACACCAATGATTCCGCGTTAGGGATTGTAAGGGTTCAGTGCCGATCCTTCATCGGTACCGGAGCGCAGCGCAGCCCTGAAAAGCCCGGGCCCTCGCGCAGCTTGGGTAACGCCCAAATCAGTTGGCAGTTAACAGTTGGCAATTCGCAATCCCCAATACGACAAATTTTCAGCACAAACAGCTAATTATCAGCAATTTAGTCATTAAAATAAAAATATTAGCGACAAAATTTCCGATTGTAAAATCAAAACCGTTATGGCATTTGTTTTGACCTAAAAGGGAATATGAACTTCAACAATTTTACTATAAAAGCCCAGGAAGCAGTTCAACAGGCTTCTGAAATAGCCCAAGGCAATCAGCAACAGGCTATTGAAACGGCACACCTGCTTAAAGGTTTGCTTACTGTTGATGAAAACGTGGTTTCTTACGTCTTAAAGAAACTGAACGTTAACCTAAATTCATTAAATCAAAACTTAGATGCAGAGATTGCCAGGTTCCCGAAAGTGAGCGGAAGCAATGTCTATCTGTCATCTAATGCCAATAGCGTCCTGCAGAAAGCGCAAACATTTTTAAAAGAATTTAAAGATGAATTCGTTTCTGTAGAACATTTATTATTAGGCATCTTAGCCGTTAACGATAGTACTTCGAAATTATTAAAAGAACAGGGCGTTAACGAAAAAGACCTTAAAAAAGCCATTGTAGAATTGCGTGGCGATAACCGTGTAACGGATCAAAATGCCGAAGCTACTTACCAGGCCTTGAGCAAATATGCAAGGAATTTAAATGAATATGCCGAAAGCGGAAAATTAGATCCGGTAATCGGCCGTGATGAAGAAATCCGTAGGGTAATTCAGATTTTATCACGCAGAACCAAGAACAACCCTATATTAATTGGTGAGCCTGGTGTTGGTAAAACAGCCATTGCAGAGGGTATTGCCTTCAGGATTATTAAAGGTGATGTACCTGAAAATTTAAAAAGCAAAGTGGTTTATTCCCTTGATATGGGTTCGCTTATTGCAGGTGCAAAATATAAAGGCGAGTTCGAAGAACGTTTGAAAGCCGTGGTTAAAGAAGTTACCCAGAGCGATGGTGACATTATTCTATTTATAGACGAGATCCATACTTTGGTAGGTGCTGGTGGTGGCGAAGGTGCAATGGATGCAGCAAACATTTTAAAACCTGCACTTGCCCGTGGTGAATTGCGTGCTATTGGTGCAACAACCTTAGATGAATACCAAAAATATTTAGAAAAAGATAAAGCACTAGAGCGTCGTTTCCAAAAAGTAATGGTTGAAGAACCAGATACACAGGATGCCATTTCTATCCTCCGTGGATTGAAAGAACGTTACGAAACACACCATAAGGTAAGGATTAAAGATGAAGCAATTATCGCAGCCGTAGAAATGAGTCAGCGGTATATTTCAGATCGTTTCTTGCCAGATAAAGCCATCGATTTAATGGATGAGGCTGCCTCGAAACTACGTATGGAGATGGACAGCGTACCAGAAAATGTAGATGCTTTAGACCGTGAGATTATGCGTTTAGAGATTGAACGCGAAGCCATTAAACGTGAAAAAGACGACAGGAAGGTTAAAGAACTTTCAGAAGAAATTGCCAACCTATCGGCCGAACGTGATGAATTTAAAGCCAAATGGCAAGGCGAGAAAGACCTGGTAGATGCGGTAAACAACGAGTTAGAGCAGATTGAGCACTATAAATTAGAGGCTGAGCAGGCAGAACGCGCAGGCGACTACGGCAAAGTGGCCGAAATCCGTTATGGAAAAATTAAAGAGGCACAGGATAAAGTTGAAAAACTGAAAGCCGATTTAGAAAGCCAGCAAAGCGATAGCCGTATGCTTAAGGAAGAAGTTACAGCTGATGATATTGCAGGCGTAGTTGGCCGTTGGACAGGCATTCCGGTAACCAAGCTAATTGCCAGTGAGCGTGAAAAACTACTTCATTTAGAAGAAGAATTACACCAGCGTGTAGCCGGTCAGGATGAGGCAATCGAAGCCATTTCTGATGCGATCCGTCGCTCGCGTGCGGGCTTGCAGGATAAACGCAAACCTATCGGCTCTTTCATCTTTTTAGGTACAACCGGAGTAGGTAAAACGGAGCTAGCAAAAGCATTGGCAGAGTTTCTATTCAACGATGAAAATGCGCTAACACGTATTGATATGAGTGAATACCAGGAACGCCATGCAGTTTCACGTTTAATTGGAGCGCCTCCAGGGTATGTGGGGTATGATGAAGGCGGACAGTTAACCGAGGCCGTTAGGCGTAAACCTTATTCGGTGGTATTGCTCGATGAGATTGAAAAAGCACACCCGGATGTATTTAATATCCTGTTACAAGTGCTGGATGATGGACGTTTAACCGATAATAAAGGCAGGACGGTGAATTTCAAAAACACCATCATCATCATGACTTCTAATATCGGTGCGCATTTAATTCAGGATAACTTTAAAAATTTAAGCGATGAAAACCGCGAGGAAGTAATTGCGAAAACCAAAAACGAATTGTTCGAAGTGTTAAAACAGACCATTCGTCCGGAGTTTTTGAACAGGATTGACGAGCTGATTATGTTTACACCATTAAACCGCAGCGAAATCAGAAATATTGTAAGCTTGCAGTTTAAACATGTACAGCAAACACTGGCCGAAATGGGTATAGAAATGGAAGCCAGTGATGAAGCTTTAGATTGGTTGGCACAATTGGGTTACGATCCACAGTTTGGCGCCAGACCATTAAAAAGGGTTATCCAAAAAAGAATCCTAAATGAGTTGTCGAAAGAGATATTGGCGGGTAAAATAGATAAAGACAGCAAAATTAAGCTGGATATGTTTGATCATCATTTTGTGTTCTTGAACCAAAAAACAGATTAAAACATAACAATCAAAAATCCCATAGATTAAGTTCTATGGGATTTTTTTGTTTAATAACTAATTTCTCTACTATTGACAGACTTTAAAGCAAAAACCGTCATCTCGACTGGAACGCGTGGAATGTTCCAAAGGAACTCATTCGGAGGAGAGATCTGCCTAGACAGATTTAGCTGCGCTGACCACTTATGTAGCTCCCGGTTACGTTGCTATCCACGCGAAATGACAGCCGCATATTGAGCCCTAATTCAAAAATACATTTTAGGTAACTAACATGATAGTTCATTTTCTTGCTTTTTGTTTCAATAATGATTATTATTGATTACACACAAAAACACAAATAAAATGAAACCTAAATTAATCATCATGGCGCTGTTATGCGCCGTCAGTGGGCATTGCTATGCCCAAACTGAAAGGGGCTCTGGCTTTATAGGCGGAAGCATCAGTTTCGGAACCTCTAAACAAAACAGTTCATCGCCCAGCTTAAACACGTTTACCTTAACGCCAAGGGGAGGCTATTTTTTAGCCAATAATTTTGCTGTAGGCTTAGAAATTCCTTTAAACTTGTCGAAACTTAGGGGAGAAAGTTACATCGCATGGAATGAAGAATACGGATATTACGAAGAACAGCGTGGGGTAAAGGAATTTAGCCTTGGTATCTCCCCTTTCGTACGTAAATATGTAGATATTAAGGATCGTTTTAAGTTTTTTATGCAGGCTAACCTACTGCTCCAGATCAATACTTTTAACAGGATTGACGAAGAAGGTTACCTAATCCGAACAGATGCCAAAATAAAGGGATGGGGCGCAAGCATAAGCCCTGGCTTTAGTTATTTCCTATCCAGACATGCAGCATTGGAGTTTTCATTGCCAGTTGTATCTTTCTTCCATCAAAATTACTATGCCGAAGAATCGCTCTACAATTACGACAAAACCAATAACCTGAAACTGGCCCTGCAAAACTTTACCCCAACATTTACTTTCAACTATCACTTTTAACAGCTTGTAAAATGAAAAAAATATTCACCCAAATATTAAGCTTAATCAGCATAAGCGTATTATTTCTTTTAAGTTTAACCAACCAGGCAAATGCTCAGCGCTTTCGTGGTAAGATAGAATATTACAGCAGCATATTCCCTTCTGAAGATGGAAAAATCAAATCGATTAATGGTACTAAAATTGAATATTATCATTCGGTTTTTAAATCGGAAGATGGAAAAGTAAAATCAATTGGCGATCAAAGAGTGGAATATTACAATAGTGTATTCCCTTCTGAGAATGGAAAAATTAAAGCTATTGGAGATATAAGAATTGAATATTATAATTCCGTTTTTAAATCGGAAGATGGAAAAATTAAATCAATTGGTCATATCAAATTTGAGTACAATAATACTGGCTCACAAAAAAGTGATGGCAAAGTAAAATCAATCACCAATGAAAACGACGATCGCGAATCGGAAGATGCACTGGATACTTATTATTTTATTGAAAGACTCAACTGTCAATAATTTACAACCTAATAAATGATGGAAGAGGCTGTATCATAATTATAGACTGTCATCCTGAGCCTGTCGAAGGACCTGTTTAAATACGCTTTAAGGTGTTTCGACAAGCTCAACATGACAGTATCTTAAGTGACATCGCATTAATGACACATCCTGTTTTTATTTACTGATCTACAACGATTTAAAAATAAATAAACTAAATAATTAGTTTTTATATTTTTTTTATTTTATTATTGAATACACAAAAACACAAATGAAATGAAAAAACAATTATTAGTTACGGCTATGGCCGTGGGTATCTCCGTGGGTATCTCCGTATGCGGTTTCGCGCAAACAAAAGGAACAAACGCTTTAAGCTTTGGCGTTAATTCTACCAAATCGAAAAGCAGTGTAAATAACTACGAAATCGAATCTAAAAACAACAATTTCACCTTAGGTTATGGTTATTTCTTTAAAGACAATGATAAGATTGGATTAGATTTAACTTACGGATTAAACAAATTTAATTCTGGCAACACTCCTAATCAAGAGCAAAAAAGCTATGGTGGAAATTTAAGTTATCAACACTACTTTCCTCTTGTAAAAACATTATTTGCTTACGCAGGAGGAAAAGCCGCTTATACTTACAGCAAGAACAAAAATTTATATGAAGGTGCCCCTCCTCAGTCATCAAGTTTTACTTCAAACCAATATGCTGTAGGTGCATACGGTGGCATTACCTGGTTTGTTTCCAAAAGATTTGCATTAGAAACCAGCCTGTTATCTGCAGATTTTACCTATAGTAAAACCGAGCAAAATGAAATCAACGCCTATAACCTTTTCACCAAAAATGAATACACTTCATTCAATTTAAGTAGTCAGGGATTTATTAATAACCTGGGCTTTAAGATTTATGTCCTTTTTTAACCCCTCAACTTAAAATTTTGGCCCATCCTTTATAAAAGAGGATGGGCTTTTTTATTTCTTTTTCGCTTCAATGTTCGGTAAGAATCCTGTCAATAACCCGATTAAAGGCAGAAATGCACAAACATTAAATACATATTCAATGCTTGTAGAATCAGCTAATTTCCCCAATAGCGCCGATCCGATCCCGCCCATGCCAAAGGCAAAGCCAAAAAATAATCCAGCAACCAAACCAACTTTTCCAGGAATCAATTCCTGTGCATAAACTAATATGGCCGAAAATGCTGACGCTAAAATCATCCCGATGGGAACAATAAGCACACCTACCCAAAACAGGCTGGCATGTGGGAGTAATAAAGCAAATGGAGCAGTTCCTAATATCGAAGCCCAGATTACGTATTTCCGCCCAATTTTATCGCCTATTGGTCCGCCCAGCAACGTTCCGGCAGCTACCGAAAATAAGAATACAAATAGATAGATCTGAGAGGTCTGTACTGAAACATGGAATTTATCGATCAGATAAAAGGTAAAATAATTGGTCAAACTCGCCATGTAGAAATATTTCGAGAAAATCAACAAAAGTAAAATACACACCGAGAAAATCACCTTAGTTCTCGAAAATTGGTTCACAACAGTTTGAATATTGATCTTTTTACTTCTCGAAAGCATAAATCCCCTGTACCAATTGCCTACATAGGTTAAAATAATAATGGCCAAAAGTGCAATTACCGAAAACCAGATTACACTGAACTGCCCGTAGGGAACAATGATCCAGGCAGCCAACAACGGACCTAAAGAACTTCCTGCATTACCTCCTAGTTGAAAAACAGATTGAGCCAATCCCCTCTTTCCTCCTGATGCGGCATGTGCCATACGCGAAGCCTCGGGATGAAATATAGAAGAACCTATCCCAATAAAAGATACAGAAAGCAATATGGTGTAAAAATGTGTCGATTGTGAAAGCGAAATTAAACCGATCAGGGTAAAACCCATCCCTACTGCCAGCGAATATGGCTGAGGCTTTTTATCTGTATACAACCCCACAAATGGCTGTAATAATGATGCTGCTAATTGAAAGGTTAATGTAATTAACCCGATCTGCGAAAAACTTAAATGATAACTGGTTTTAATGATAGGGTAAATTGCAGGAATTAACGATTGTATCGTATCATTAAGTAAATGCGAAAAACTTAAAGCGAAAAGTATCGGGAAAACAGTTTTTTCAATAATGGAAGTAGTTGTGCTATTCTCAGTCATAACGGTAAATTATACCGCCAAAAATAGTGATTATAAATTTTTAAACTACACGCATTGTCCTTGCAAAAACCAAACATTTTGATAAAGTTTTGGTTTTATGGCTATGGAAAAGAACAGAAAAATTGTTGGCTTATGCGGAAGTTTAAGAAAAGGATCGTACAATGCCATGCTGCTTAAAGTCGCCGGCGGTTTAATCCCTGAAGGTATCCAGTTTGAAACAGTGCCTTTTGATGGCCTTCCTATTTATAATGCAGACCTGGATTTACCTGAAGCAGAAGAAAGACCTGCAAGCGTCTCGAAATTCAGAAATGCCCTTGCCGATGCCGATGCTTTTATTATTGTTTCTCCTGAATATAATTATTCTATTCCTGGTGGATTAAAAAATGCTATCGACTGGGCCAGCCGCGGCAAAGATTCACCCTTGATGCATAAACCAGTTGCCGTGATGGGCGCAACACAGGGCATGTGGGGAACCGTTAGAATGCAAACAGCATTTTTGCCTGTTTTTACCTTCCTGAATATGAATCCGGTTTTACAACCAGAAGTTTTAGTTGCCCAGGTGCAAAATAAATTCGATACTGAAGGAAATCTAATCGACGAGAAAACCATCGGTATTATTAAAAAGAAAATAGAAAATTTAATTTCTGCCTGCAAAGTTTAATCCAAAACGGCAAAAATCCCTATCCAAAACCTGCCATTTTCGGTACGCTAAAATCTGACATTTATACAAAAAAAGTCAGATTGTCAATTTGTCATGCCTAAAAAATTAATCAATCGATTGATTTTTAGTCACACGAAAATAATATTGAATTAACATTAGATTTACATCTAATTGTGCATTAAGCAGTTGACCAAAAACTGATTTTTTGATGACGTAGACAAAGTTTTTTGGCACAAGTGTTGACTTTTAGGCAAATATAGTCAGATATTAAAATAGTAAAAATTGACTATATTTTAATAACAAATAAATAATAAAAAAGATGAAAAAACTATTATTATCTTTAGTAGCAGTAGCAGGTTTAGTTTATGGTGCAAAAGCACAAACTGAAA
The DNA here is from genome assembly GCF_049913135.1 of Pedobacter sp. R-06. Lineage (NCBI taxonomy): Bacteria > Pseudomonadati > Bacteroidota > Sphingobacteriia > Sphingobacteriales > Sphingobacteriaceae > Pedobacter > Pedobacter sp. R-06. The sequence continues at coordinate 3,791,185 of NZ_CP183977.1, forward strand.
AAGGAAATTTTATGTTAGGTGGTAATGTAGGTGTAAACTCTACAAAAGTTGACGGTGCTCCAAAAGCAGATTTCAGCTTTAGCGTATTACCAAGTGTTGGATATTTTATCAGCAACAATTTTGCTATCGGTACGGGTGTTGGTTACGAATACAATAAAAGAGTTAGCGAGAAAACACAAGATGGTGCTTTTAAAGTTGCTCCTTTCGGACGTTACTATGTTGGTTTATCAGATCAATTCAAATTCTTCGGACAATTATCAGTGCCATTGGCTTTCGGTCAATTAAAAGCTACTGATGCTAACGGCGATAACGCAGTTAAATTGGGTACTACAACCAAAATTGGTGTAGAACTTGCTCCAGGTTTTGCGTTCTTCCCAACAAAGAAAATCGGTATCGAACTTTCAGTTAAAGGTTTAAGCTACGACAACTACACTGTTAAAGCTGAAGGAACTGGCGCTAAAGTTAAAACCAACACTTTTGGCTTAAACGCTGATACTTTCGCACCAAGATTAGGTGTTCAGTTCTACTTTTAATTAAACCTTCCTTCGGGAAATGTTTATAAATGACTTTTTTTCAAGAAGCGTCCCGGTTTACCATCGGGACGCTTTTTGTTTTACTTCTTTTCTCTGATGGCTTTAAATTCAGACCCGCTTTTCCATTTGGGATATGAATCTTCATTACTGATGCGATATCCCATATCAAAAAGCATCCGAACATCTTCTACAATACCTGATAAATCCCATGTTTTGGCATCGAAATTATCCTGTGGCGAGTGATAACGGAATTTGGTAAAATCAGCTACCTGCTTTAATCCCCATGCCCTGCCGTTTTTAATGTTATCTACGCCCGACCCCGTAAACAGTGAGGGTACACCAACCTTAGCTAAATTAAAATGATCAGAGCGGTAATACAACCCTGATGATGGAACAGGATCTGGCACAATTACCCTCCCCTGTTTTTTAGCCGCCTCAGAGGCATAATCTTCCAGTTCTGACTGGCCAAAGCCATACACCACAATATCTTTGGTTTTACCCGCTATGCCCATCATATCCATATTGATATTGGCAACCGTTTTAGCCAAAGGAAAAGCTGGATGTTTGGCATAATACTCAGAGCCCAACAGGCCTTGTTCTTCGGCGGTATAAGAAATAAATAAAATAGTCCGCTCAGGTGCTTTAGATAACTTTTTAAAGGCCGAAGCTATTTCGAATAAAGAGGCTATGCCAGTTGCATTATCAACCGCTCCGTTGTAAATAGAATCACCCTGTATTTTCTCTCCCACACCCAAATGATCCCAATGTGCCGAATAAATAATAACTTCATCTTTACGCTTATCGCCTGGTATTTTAGCCAGAACATTATAAGTAACCGATTTTTTGATTGTATTTTTAACTTTTACTGAGGTGGTAATATTTAAATCGACAGGCTTAAAACCCTTTTTTCGAGCGCTTAAAGCCAATTGATCGAATGATTTACCATCCAGCGCAAATAGTTGTTTTGCCTTATCTAAAGTAATCCAGCCCTCTACTACAGCCCTGCTCATTCCATTATCTTCGCTATGCAGGGTAAGTTTAGATTTCGACCAGCCACTGCGCACCACTGTCCAGGGGTAAGCTGCTGGCTCGGTATCATGAATAATAATAATCCCGGTAGCCCCCTGTCTTGCTGCTTCTTCAAACTTATAGGTCCATCTGCCGTAATAAGTCATATTTTTACCTTTAAACAAGGTAGAATCGGCAAAACCAGGGTCATTGATCAATACCACTACAGTTTTTCCCTTTACATCCAGATTGGCGTAGTCGTTCCAACCATACTCGGGCGCAACAATGCCATACCCCGCAAAAACAAGCGGTGAGTTACTTATACTTACTTCATCTTGCACACGGCGCGTACCAGCCACAAAATCGGTTAAATAATTGAGTGTTAAGGATCCTGTTTTTCCTTTGAGAACCATTTTATCTTCCGGCACAGATTTAATTTCTACCATGGGTACCTCCTGAAAGAAACTATCTCCATTGCCTGGCTGCAGGCCTAGTTTTTCGAACTGGGTTTTTAGATAATTAATGGTTTTGGTTTCTCCATTGGTAAAAGGTTTTCGCCCTTCTAAACTATCAGCCGCAATTACCGATAAATATTGAGTTAAACTCGAATCGTTAATGGCTTTAATGGCTAAAGAATCGGCACCAGCGCCAGTGCTTTTTGCATCTTGCTTACAGGAGCCAAAGAATAGGACTGCGCAACTGAAAAGTAATAGGTATTTTTTCATTTATAAAGGACTATTTTCAAATAATTAACCACATTTGCTGAAAAATACGAAGAAAATGGCAAATTCTTACAGGTATTTATGAAACGTATCGTCATCTCAACCGCTGTGTTCCGAAGGAACTCCTTTGGAGGAGAGATCTGAATAAGGAAAAATTATTGCTTAATCAGCTTAAATTTCTTTAACTGTTGGCCATTTTTATTGATCACACCTACATAAACGCCTGTTGATAATGAATTAAGGGCAAATTTGTTAGAACTTGTGGCCTTTTCCTCAAAAACCTTCTGTCCTAAGATGTTAAAGATAGACAGGCTATAATCTTCGAATGATCCGCTCAGAATGGTTAAATAATCTGCTACCGGATTGGGAAAGAAAGAAAATTCATTGTCCTTAAGAAACACTGCCGAAACCAGATCGCTCTGCACCTGGCCGTTAACAGTTTCGAAAGTAATGCGGTAAAACTGGATTCCAGCTTTTGGCTTTTCATCAATAATTGTATAATCGAGTTGATTTGAAATTGGTTTGGTCTGCTGTAAAACACTAAAAGTATTTGGCCCGGTCTGTTTTTCCCAAATGATATTCTTTAAATCCAAGGTACTTCCAATACTGAGATCCAGTTTTACTTTATCCTCATTTACAGATGCCGATAAATTCCTTACATAACAGGCAATCCCTTGTTGTGTATAATCGATGGTATAACTTTTCAGACCTGTAAAACCTGTGCCATTTGCCGCCACAGCAAAATATTTGCTATTAATCTTGCTTGCATCAAGCCTAACTATGGTATCAGCAAGGGTTAACACTGGAGAGAGGATATTATCTACTACATTATATAGCGTGTAATCTTTTGCCCCAGGTTGCGGATTCCAGTTCAGCGCAATTCCATCTTTGCATGCATAGCCAACCTTTAACACCCTTGGACTCGAAATAATAAAAGATTGGCTCAATATTATATTGCCTTCCACTTCCATTTTTATCATTGCTTTAGCAAACAGATCTGGAGCATTCCAATTGTAAAAACCTTTACTTAAATCGATCCCCGAAGCAATTGATTTCCATGTAGTCCCTTCATCATAGCTCACCGATAAGTTTCCGGTTTTACTGGTGTAGGTATTCTCCCACCGGATGTAGTTATCTTCATTGGCAAAAAAGTATTCGTTTTTTTCAGGACTGATGAAGGAAAAAGTGTTTTTGAATGTATAACGATAAGCCATCGCAAAGCGCTGGTTATCACCCTGTGTGATCCTGTTACCCTTAACATGAATATTATAAGCACCGGCCGTGGGATTATCGAGGCTAACCTGCTGAACAGTATTGATAACGTCGGCTTTACGCACTGCCGGCTTTGAGAGGGAATCTAAATGAGGAAAGCTGCTTAACACCCAGGGCAAGGTTAAATTTCCAACAGGATTTTCGAGACTTAAATCCAATCCATTAACTAAACTTTGTGCTGCATTTACAACAGCAGGAGGATCGTTCCAGGTAATGGTTAGTTTCACTTCAGCTACATTAGCCGGAATTGCCAAAGGAATAAGCAAATCCTGATTTTTGGCCACTTCGTACAAAGACGCCCTATTTTCATCTAAAGTTTTTAACGATCGGGCTACATTCAATTTTCCATAGCCATATAAAAAATCTACCTGCGGTGCTCCTAAATCATCAGCCGAATTAATTACTGTTGCTCTAATTAATGAAGCAGAAGGCGCTTTTTTATATTTCTGCTGATAGAACTGCTCTAACAAAGCGATTGATCCACTGGTAATTGCAGCAGCGCCGGATGTTCCGTCTTCGCCTAAGGCAACAAGTTCCGGTTTTACGCGTCCATCATAGGCAGGACCTTTGCTGCTCTGATTTTCAGCAATATTTTCCCTGTTAATCCCTCCTATCACCAATAAATTTTTAGCCTGCTTAAAATTGCCTGTTAAATTGGCTCTGGCGGTTACCCCTTGATAAAAACCAACTGATGGTGTTGTAGTTCCTTTATTTCCGGCAGAAAAAACATGGATCAAAGTATCGGTTTCGTAGATCTGCTTATCGTACGCAGCTGCTTCCATTCCGTAGTCATTGTCTATATCAGTACCGTACGAATGGTTTTGAACTTTAATCTGAAGCCGGTTTAAATCAGTAACCAAATCTGGCATTAGGTTAGAAAAATCAGAATATGCCAATTTGGATTTAGGTGCGGCACCTAAGCCACGGATAAAGGAATTGCCGTTCCCTAATGCCAAAGTAGCCATAATGGTAGCGTGAGTAGTTGGTGTTTTGTTAATATTAGCACCAGGTAAAGTTTTCCCTAGCAGATCAAGATCGGTTGCATCGTACATCCCTTCTTTAAAGGAAACATGTATACCCGCACCATCAATACCTGGAAAAAGACTATGGGCATTGGAAATTTGGTTTAAACCGAGGTCGAGTCCATTAATTACCACCTCCTCTTTAGCCACCGGCAAAACATCGGCATATAAAACATCATCGAGTTCTAACAACAGCGTTAAATCGGTTGGCGATAGGTAAACTATACAAATATTATTTACGTTATCGGTTAATTTTATCTTTAGGCCTGCAGCAGCCTTTGGCAATGAATTTATATTTTTGAAAGCAAGCCGTACCAAGATAGAATCATTCTTTTTGGTGCTTTTATTTAGTGCCTTCATCAATCTATCGCTAACCTTCCAAAGTCCATTGGCTGGTTCCTGAGAAACTATACTGTTAGAAAAGCTAAAAATGTTTGATTTTTCGACGATAAAATAATCGCCTGAAAGCCTTTTTTTGGGCTTCAACAGTTGAATTTCGGCTGATGTTAAATTGTGGCTGAATCTAACCAAAATTGGCTGATCGGCACTTAATTTTTCCGAATTGCCAGTTTTGGAAATATATTTTTCAAAATATTTTTCTATTCCAGCAGGTTGTACTTGTGCGTTTAAACCAAACACAGACAGACAAAAACATATAACTAAAAATACAGTATTGACTTTCAAAAATTATTTTATTATAAAATTTTGTTTACATCGTTTATCTTCCCTAAATTAGGATTTATAAGGTAATCCACAAATTTTATTAACTAACTTATTCAACCTAAACTAATTTAATTCTAACTAAGATGAAAAGAACAAAATTTTTATCGATTGCAGCAGCATGCCTTCTACTCACCAATCTATACTCATGTAAGAGTAATAATACAGAAAACGCAGTAGAAAGCAAAACTGATATTTCAGCAGACAAGTTATCACAGATCAAATCCTTAGGCTTCAGTACCGACAATATCCGTAAGATAGATGAAGGTTATCTGGTAGAGGGAGATATTCTTTTAACTGATGACAATTTAGCTGAACCTTCATCTGGTGCAAATTTAAACATTGCCGAAACTGAACAGTACCGAACCACAAACATTGTTAAATCATTACCACGTGTAATTACAGTGTCGGTAACCAATTTACCTCAGGTATATAGCGATGCTGTAAACACCATGATTTCGAGATACAACTCATTGGGTTTACGTATTACTTTCCAAAGGGCAAGTGCTGGTACAACCGGAAACATTAATGTTGTGGGTTTTAACGAAGGTCCAAGTGGTGGCTTTATTACATTAGGCTCTGCGGGCTTCCCTACTTCTTCAGGTCAGCCTTTTAACCAGATCAAAATGAACACCAACGCAGCGGCTTATGGTACCAATCCTAATTTATTATACCTCGCTTCTGTGATCCAGCATGAAGTTGGCCATTGTATCGGTTTCCGCCATACGGATTATATGAACCGTGCCTTTAGCTGTGGCGCAAGTGGCGCAGGTAACGAAGGCGCATCGAATGTGGGCGCAATTAGAATCCCAGGAACGCCTTCAACTCCTGATTCAGGCTCATTTATGTTGGCCTGCTCTAATGGTGGTAACCGTACTTTCAATGCAAATGATGTGATTGCAGTAAATTACCTTTACAAATAAAAACATTAACGGATTACCTTAACAGATCAGAAGCCCCGAAAATTTCGGGGCTTTTTTTATTTGACTCATATTGAACAAGTTATTATTAACCGCAGATGTACACCGATAAATTCTGTGCAAGCCTTACCTGTAAATAACAATAAAATGGCTCGTGAGGACACAAGCCATGGCGAAAAGGGAAAAAATTTGCAATAGAACGGTTTAAATCTGGAACACAGCCCTAAGTTAACCAAACCTGATAGCGCCGAATAGCTCCCGATTTAAACCGATATTGTATTTAAGAAAAATTCAAATCGGGACTATAGGCAATAGCAGGGCTGAAATAACCGAAGAACTACCGGAGCTTGCTTTCCAAAAAGCTATATAACACTAAAACAAACATTAACTGGGTAGATTGCCACGCCTAATGAAGGTTAGTCTCAACTGTAACGGTTTTTTGGAGCGCAACACCTGTGCAAAACATCTAGCTTCTCCCGTTTTACGCTTATACGCTTCGCTGCCTCGTACCTCGTTGCTGCAGGGTAAACGCTTCAACCGGGGCTATGTAGCAAAGACAGTATTCCATTTTTGAGATTGCAGGGTGCCTGTTTTGGCTCTTCAACAGATAGCGCCCGTTTTAAACCAGTATTGTATTAAGAAAAATTCAGATCGGGACTATAGGCAATAGCAGGGCTGAAACAACCGAAGAACTACCGGAGCTTGCTTTCCAAAAAAATATAAAATGGCTTGTGAGGACACAAACCATGGCAAGAAGCGATGTCGACTTATCATTATAAAAAATGGCCTGCGTTTCCACAGGCCACTATTAGATTTTTAAAATGATTCATGTGATCACGAGCCATTAACAAAAAGTCTTTATTTTCCGTTCTGCTCGATGTCTCTGTCCATTTCTACTAAATCAACATCACTCGGTTCAGAAAAATCGCCGATTAAATATTTGTTAAAATGATCGGCCAGTTTCCAGAAAGCATACTCTGTCATATCTCCAAAACCATGACGCTGACCTGGAATAATCAGGAAATCGAAACGTTTGCCAGCTTTCATTAACGCATTGGCCACACGGATAGAGTTTGCCGGATGCACATTATTATCTACATCACCGTGCATCAACAACAAGTGCCCTTTTAAGTTTTTGGCAAGATCAGGGTTTTTATCAATGCTGTATTTAAATGAGGTATCGCCTTTTAACGAAATGGTTTCTTTTACCCCATGGTGTTTTTCGCTCCACCAGCGGTTGTAAATACTATTATCGTGGTTTCCTGCGTTCGAAACCGCAGCTTTAAAGAAATCAGGATACACCAACATAGCAGCGGTTGACATAAATCCACCGCCAGAGTGACCTGTAATGCCCACTTTAGATTCGTCGATATAAGCGTATTTGGCTGCCAATTGCTCAATAGCTGTTTTTTTATCCGCCAAACCATAATCGCGCAGATTACCATAACCGTAAGTATGATACCATTTAGACCGCGAAGGGTTTCCGCCGCGGTTACCTACCGTAATTACGATATAACCAAATTGAGCTAAACGCTCGGTACGGTCCATGCTTTTGCTAAAAGCTTTGTTTACAGCTTCTGTTTGTGGGCCTGGATAAACATATTCGATAACCGGATACTTTTTATTCGGATCGAAATCAAAAGGTTTATACATTACGCCGTACAGATCGGTAATTCCATCATCTGCTTTAACTTTGAAAGGTTCAGGGAATTTGTAACCTGCTGCTATTAATAATGAAAGATCAGTAGTTTCAAGATCCATCACTTTTTTTCCCGTTCCGTCATAAAGCGTTGCTTTTGGTGCAGTGTTTACCCTCGAATAATTATCAACAAAGAAAGTATTGTTATCATTCATATTCGCCACATGGTCAAAATCTCCTGCATTTAGCAGTTTCATGTTCGAACCATCAAAATTGATACTGTATAAATGTAAGTAATAAGGGTCTTCTTTACCTTCCCTGCCATTAGCCGTAAAATAAAGGATACGTTTTTTCTCGTCGATATTTACGATACTCTCGCAGTGGAAAGCACCTTTGGTAATCTGGTTTTTCAGCTTCCCATTTCCGTCGAAAAGATAAAAATGCGCCCAACCATCGCGCTCACTCCAATGAATCAGTTCCTTACCATCATTTACCAAACCCGGACGGTTAACTTCAACATAAGTATTAAAACGTTCGTCGATTAAAGGTGTAACTTTCCCGGTAGCAATATCAACCGTACCGATGTCGATCCGTTTTAAATCGCGACTGGTGCGTGAAAAATAGAACCTGCTATCGTTACCCAACCAAATAGACGGCCGGAATTCGTTATCACGGTCTTTATTTAATGATGGTTTGCTCCAAACCGAAACACTTTGATCTTTAAATGCAGCAACACTCAATTTTTTATAAGATTTTGCAGCAAAATCGAACAGCAAAACTTCATCCTGAGGGGCTTCAGCCTCTCCCGGCATCTGATATTTATAGGTTTCTAACGTTGGGCGGCCTGGTGTAACACTGTTAATTACCCAAAGGTCTTTAACCTTACGCGAATCGGTTCTATCCAATACAAAATATTTCGAATTCGGTGACCAAAGCACATAAGCACCACGGCGCTTCTTATTGTTTTTTTCGTTCTCTACATTGTTCTCGCCATCGCCATCGCTTCCATACGAATAGAATTTAACACCGTCTTTAGTGAGCTGATGTTCTACAATCGTGCTGTCATCTTCATTTTTAACAGCTTTTTTGTAGTTGTCTTTATCCATCCAATACAGGTTGTAATTACGGGAGAAGATAATGGCCGACGAATCGGGTGCTACCGATCCCCATGATGGTTTTGGCTTTGGTTTACTGAAGTTCGCTACCTCAGTTAATTTCGCACTGGCCAGTTCGTATTTGAAAGAAAATATTTTCTTCTGCATGGAATCTGCAGCTTTTTTATCTTTTCTGTCTTTTTTTAGTTCATCAATCGTGCTTTTGATTTCGAAAGAAATACTTTTTTCGTCGGCTGCAAATTTTAGGTTTTCGAGTGGTAAATGTTCGGCATCGAATGGATCGCGGACAATCAGGGTAATATCTGCGGCCAGCTTAGCATTATCAAACATCAGCTTTTTGCTTTTCGATGCAGGATCTACCAGGTACCAAAATTTCCCTTTCGGGCTTTCGAAAGTGTACCAGAAGCGGTTGCTCAATTTTAGCCAATGCGGATCTACTGCAGTAGAATAAACCATTTTCTTCAACTTATTTGGCGAAAAACGCGATGCAAGCTGATAATTTGCCTTCGGCTGTGGCTGAATATTTTCGGTTAAGGTAAATGTTTTGTTTTGTGCGGCTACAGTTAAGGATAAAAACTGCGCACACAACAGGAGTTTATAAAGTTTATTCATCAAAATTTGTTTGAGCTGCTAAATTATTTAATTAAAGTATATTAAGCAGGCTTCAATGTGTAATAAAAGCGATAGTTAGCTCAATTTTATGCAACTGAAATTAATTATTAACACAATTTATTTTGATGACTAAATAATTGACGGAATTTATAGTTTTGTAACTATATATCCTCATAATGAAATACAGCTTTTTAACCCTAATAACGGCCGGAGCAATCTTATTTGCCAGCTGCCAATCTAAATCTCAAACAGAAAACGCCACGGCTAAAGATTCTACCACACCATCTTCCAAAACTGCTGCAAGTACGGGAACACCGGTTGACGTTTCGAAAATAAAAGTTGCTGATGCCAAAACCATTTTAGCGAGAAAACAGGTACCTATTTTATGTTATCACCAGGTAAGAAACTGGAAACCGACCGATGGAAAGGTAGGTAAAGATTATATTGTAGAAATCCAGAATTTCAAAGACCAGATGAAAATGCTGGCCGATAGTGGCTACCATACCATTTTACCAGATCAGCTTTATGCTTACCTGAACACTGGTGCTGCACTACCGAGCAAGCCCATTATGCTAACTTTTGACGATACTGACCTGGATCAGTTTACCATTGTGCGCCCTACTTTAGATAAACTGGGTTACAAAGCGGTCTATTTCATCATGACCGTTTCGATCGGTAAAAAAGGCAAATTTGTAGATTACATGAGCAAAGAGCAGATTAAACAACTTTCTGACGAAGGAAATGTTATCGGCAGCCACACTTACGATCATAAAAACTTTAAAAAATATGCAGGTAAAGATTGGGAAGAGCAATTAGATAAACCAACCAAAAAACTGGAAGAAATTACAGGTAAAAAAATGACGGAATTTGCCTATCCTTTTGGTTTATGGAATGCAGAAGGTATTCCGGAGCTTAAAAAACGCGGTTTTAGAATGGCTTATCAATTATCGACCAAACGTGATGAAAAAGACCCATTGTTTACGATCCGCCGGATTATTGCCAGTGGTTATTGGTCGCCTAAAACTTTAAGCAACAGCATTAAAAACAGCTTTTAATTGGACGTACAACGTTACTAAATGAATATGAAGAATTTTCTGCTCTTAGGTGCTGCTTCTACATTATTTTTAGCTTCGTGCCAATCATCTGATGCTTCAAAAGGAAAAACTGCTGCAAAAGCTTCTACTGTGGAAGTTAAAATAGATTCGGCCAATACCAAACCTGCCGATGCTAAAACTATTCTGGCCCGTAGGGAGGTACCAGTTTTGTGTTATCACCAGATCAGGAATAATATTGCCAGCGATAGCAAAAGGGCACATGATGATATTATAGCGCCTGATAAATTTAAAGAACACATGAAAATGCTGGCGGATAGCGGTTACCATTCTATTTTACCCGATCAGCTATACAATTATTTGGTTTATGGCGCCAAGTTGCCCGAAAAACCAATCATGATTACTTTCGATGATACAGACCAAGATCAATTCACTATTGGAAATACAACGTTGAAAAAACATGGCTTTAAAGGCGTTTATTTTATTATGACGGTATCGATCGGCAGAAAAGGGCGGATTAATTACATGACCAAAGAACAGATAAAACAATTATCCGACGAGGGAAATACGATTGCCAGCCATACCTACGACCATAAAAATTTTGCTCAGTTTACCGACGGGGACTGGACAACCCAAATTGATGCACCAACTAAAAAACTGGAAGAAATTACAGGGAAAAAAGTGGAGTATTTTGCTTATCCCTATGGTGTTTTTAAGGCTTCAACTTTACGCAAGCTAAAAGAACATGGTTTTAAAGCAGCATTTATACTTTCAACAGCACGGGATGAAAATTATCCACTTTACACCATTAGGAGAATAATTGATCCGGGAAGATATACTGCAAAAAATTTATATTACAGCATTAACAAGAGTTTTAATAAAACAAAATCTTAGTAAAGAGGTTTAAAACTTAAAGGGGTTGAATATTGAAAGGTTAAGTACAACATTTCAGTATTAAAACTTGCAACATTAAAACCTTATAGCATCTCTATGAAATATTATCTGCTTTGTTTCCTTTCCGGATTACTGATCATATCTGCTTGTAATAACCCTAAAAATGGAGCCAATACCACTGAAACTACAAATGATAGTACAGTGAATGCAAGGGCCGAACTTACAGAAAGTTTTTACAAGAGATTGGAAGGTACCATTGCAGGCAAAAAAGTAGTAATGCATTTGCAAAAGGTTGATAATGACATAAGTGGCACCTATTACTATGACGGCTCCTGGCTTAATCTATCAACCGATACTTTAATCGGGAAAGACAGCATTATCCTTACTGAATATAGTTTTTATGAATCATACTTCACCCAGGACTTCAAATCGCCGCATTTGGCCTTAAAATGGAATGGAAATGGCTTTAATGGCAATTGGGAAAGTGGCGATAAAACCAAAAAATTTCCGATTGCTTTAACAGAAAAATATCCTGAGGGCAGCTATCCGTTCAGCGCAGGGATTTACAAAGACTCAATTAAGGCATTTGCGGATCAACCAAAATCGCCTGCTGCTGAAATCAGTTTTGAATACCTGGAAAGCAAAAATAATGATGAATACGGCAACTGGCTAAACTCGGAGCTTAAAAAAATATCGGGTGTAAAATCTACTGTCGACCGTTCTATTGGCTTTAAAAACATAGCCACCGCTTATTTTAAAGATTATAAGGCACAGGTTACCGAGCAATCAAAAAATAGCCGTGGCGACGATTTCCAGGCATGGATGAACTACACCAATAACAGTCAGCAATCGGTTAATTTTAATGATAATGGCTATGTCGTGATCGATTTCCTTGCTGATGCTTACACCGGTGGTGCGCATGGCAATTACAGCAGCATAATGTTCTGTTTAGATGTAAAAAACAAAAAACAGTTGGTGCTGAGCGATATCATCAAAATAGATTCGAATACCTTACAAGGCATTTTAGAACGTAATCTCCGCAAAGAATATAACATTAAAGCTAAAGATGCATTGAGCACTGTTCTTTTTGATGACTTTATAAAACCGAACAAAAACTTTTATTTCAATTCGAACGGAATTGCTTTTATGTACAACCCATATGAAGTAGCGAGTTATGCACAAGGGCAGATTGTAGTATTTATTCCTTATTCGGATTTAAAGACTTATTTGGTACCAGCTTTTGCACAGAGAATGGGAATTAAATAGCTCGCGAAGTTTAAGAAGATCGCTATAATAAATTGTCGTCATTTCGAGCGCAGTGCAACGAAGTCGAGAAATCTTCCTAAATGGATCTCTCCATTCCGCTATGCTCCAGTCGAGATGACGACTTTTTATAATATGCCTTCCACTAAATATTCCTTACCGTTAAACTTAAAGCTTTCATTTATTGCTTTTCCAATCAAAAACCGCCCGATTGGGGAAGCCTGTGATACGGCAAAGAATTTTTGTCCATCGATATTAAGTTCTCCTGCACTGATGCTGATATAAAAATTACCTTCTGAGGTTAAAACCAAACTTCCGTTTTTAACCAGGCGATCTGATTCTACATTTTCGATCTGCTGTAATGCAATTTTCTGTTGTCCGGCTTCGTACAGTAATTTACTGTTACGGTCCATCTCCTGCTGCATCATTTCGCGCGTAGTTTCGTATTTATCGCCTGCACTGCTTTTTGTATCATCATTCGAAGCTTGCCTGGCCTGTTGCAGCGAATATTCAATATTTTCTATCCTGTTTTGAATAAAAGTTAAGCAAAGCTGATAAAGTTTAGATTTTAATGCAGACATATGGTAATGGAAGTGTAAAACGGATGATTAAAGGGAAGATAGACTATTTCCTTAAGACAAAGGCCTGTTTTAAAATAGATTCGATTTTCTTTTTGGGAATATCTTCGAGGTGGTTGATCAATAAAATTTTCATTCTGGCTCTTTTCTCCCGCAACAAATCTTCGTGTTCAATTTTATTTCCATCAACCAAACCAATGTAAGGCTGATGGAACTTTTTGTGTGTCCAAATATAACAGAACATTTTTCCTTTATGGTAATAAAAAGGCATCCCGTATTTCCAATGTTCAGTAATATCAGCATAGCCCATTAATAACGACCTTAAATATTGCAGACAGCTTTTAAGAGGTTCATCTTTTTTTTCGAAATAGTTGTCCAACGGACTTAGCATAATATTAGATGATGTTAAATGATGACGAAAACGGCACTCAAACCATGAACTATTGACTAACCAACCATTGACCAATGAACTACTGAACTAACCTTCAATCCACCTCACCTTTTCTTCCATCGAAGTTCTGTTTGGCGCCCAGGGTTTTTCGTTATGATAGCCCATGTAAAATAAGCCGATGCACTTTTCATTTTTGCCCAGACTTAAAAAATCACCTAAATTATCAATTAAAGGTGGAGAGCTCCAATAAGCACCAACTTGCAAACTTTCTGCAGTTAAAGCCATATTTTGAACAGCGCACGAAACGGCCGCCAGCTCTTCCCATTCGGGTATTTTACCACTCACCTGCATAATGATGGCAATAATGCAATCGGCCTGACTCGTTTTTTCGGCAAAGCTGTCGTACTTTTTCTGTAAAAACTGTTGCGGACTAACCAATTCCTTATATAATTTACCCAGTTCTTCACCAAGTTTTGTCAATCCCGCTTTTCTGATCACGACAAAACGCCAGGGCTGGGTTAATTTATGTGTTGGGGCATAATTGGCAGTTTCTAAAATCTGATTGATCACCTCTACCGGAATTTCTTTTTTAATATAGCTGGCAGGAAAAATACTGCGACGTTCTTTTATAACTTTTGAAATGATATTGTATGTTGTACTCATTTGGTAAAAATAGCTAAAAGCTGAAAGACTAAAGCTGAAAGAGAGAGAAATTCGAACTCTAATAAAAGATTTGACGCTATGCTAACTGAAAACTTCAAACTGTGAATTGCCAACTGTTAACTGCGAACTGCCAACTGTTTCCTGATCTGTTTAACCTTTGCAAAAAAACCTATGCTTTCTTTATCTACCAGAAAATCCATCGTTTGCAACAATTCTTCTCTAATCCAGTTGTGCCTGGCATTTAAATTGGCCAAAATATTTAAACAATGTGATTTTACAGCCACCGGAATCTGCTCATCAATTAACCAGGCAAAAACAACTTCTACCAAATGGTTGGTATCATATTCGACAAGGATTTTCTTAATTTCCACTGAGGCATTTTTCCTGGTCATAAAGGCCATAATTTTGACATAATGCCTCAATGCCGACAAATTGTTTTGTTGTGGAAATTTCTCTAAAAAATAAAGCGCATAAGGCAGAAACCTTTGCTGATGGTTAGTGAATACATTTTCTAAGATCCATGCGGCCCTGAAACCAATCTGTTCATCATGATAGAAACTTAAATCGATCAGCTCTTTTACTGAAAAGGTTTCTTCTGAAGCAATTGCGGCTAATTTTTCTACTTTGCTTTTCTGAAGGGTTGTTTTTATGGTATCTAGCAAGAGATCTTTTTGCATAAAACGAAAATATATTTTTTATTAAACAAAATCTCACATTTTTTGAAACCTGAGAGGTAAGCAAACTAATTTGGGCGTTACCCAAGCTGCGCAAGGGTCGGGCTTTTTCAGGGCTCCGCTTCGCTGCGGTACCGATGAAGGATCGGCACTGAACCCTTACAATCTCTAACGCAAAACCCACTGCCTAATAAATAAACCTCGCAGGTTTTTAAACGGCGCTGCCCTTAATGTGACCACAAAGCAATTTAAGTACGAATTAAACCTACGAGGTATATTTATTTAATGTTCCGGAACAAAAGATTTATTTCCAAAAATATCTGTTTTGAAAATCCCCATCTTCTTACCATTAACGTCTTCTATAACTGTATTACCAAATACATCTTTTTTATATTTAGCCAATACATTCCATGTTCATCTTCAACAACGGTATCGCCAAAAATATTATTTTTCTGTTTGCCTATTACCTTACCATTGCCATCCTCTATGATGATATTGCCCGAAATATCTGTTTTATAAACATTTAAGAGCTGACCACGGTCATTTTCAAAAACGATATTACCGAAGATATCCGTTTTTTGTTTGATGGCCACTTCTGTTTTCCCATCACCGGGAACCAAACCTCCTAATGGCTTTGGCACGAGGTTTTGTTCGCGTTCACTTTCTAACACCGTATTGCCAAAAAAATCTTTTTTTTGTGTACCTACAGCTTTTCCGGCTTCATTTTCTAAAATCGTATTACCGAAAAAATCCTGCTTTTGCCTGGCTATGGTTTTACCATCTTTATCTACAATGACGGTATTGCCAAAAAAGTCTTTCTTCTGTTTACCTATGGTTAGTAAAGCGGATAACGGGACTGTTTACCCAAAAAAGAACGAAACCCTCCGTTTTCGAAAAAATTGGTTAACCGGTTAACTGTTTAAATCGGTTAACTGATCATTCAGCTTTCAACAATATAGCAATCGAACTTTTCAACCTTCCAACCTCAAACCTTTCAACAATAAAACAACCAAACCATCAAACACTTTCCTACCCTCAACCTTTTTCCCTATCTTTGCGGCTTATTTCAATTATAGCATGATTTCAGTTTCTAATTTATCGTTACGATACGGCAAACGCACATTATTTGAAGATGTTAACCTAAAATTCACCCAG
Organism: Pedobacter sp. R-06; assembly: GCF_049913135.1. Classification (NCBI taxonomy): domain Bacteria; kingdom Pseudomonadati; phylum Bacteroidota; class Sphingobacteriia; order Sphingobacteriales; family Sphingobacteriaceae; genus Pedobacter; species Pedobacter sp. R-06. The sequence goes on from NZ_CP183977.1 coordinate 3,807,418, forward strand.
GGCAACTGCTATGGCGTAATTGGGGCTAACGGCGCAGGTAAATCTACTTTTCTAAAAATTTTATCGGGAGAGGTAAACCAAACTTCTGGTAGTGTTGCTTTTACTCCAGGAGAAAGAATGGCGGTTTTAAAACAAAACCACTACGAATTTGATGAGTTTTCGGTATTAGAAACCGTAATGATTGGCCATAAAGAACTTTATGCCATCATGAAAGAGAAAGACGCTATTTATATGAAAGAAGATTTTTCGGAGAAAGATGGCGAACGTGCCGGGGAGCTTGAAAATCTTTTTGCCGAAATGGATGGTTGGAACATGGAAAGCAATGCTGCAACCATGTTAAGCAATTTAGGTATTACCGAAGATAACCACTATAAATTACTAAAAGAGCTGGATAATACCCAGAAAGTACGGGTGTTATTGGCACAGGCGTTATTTGGTAATCCGGATATTTTATTACTGGATGAGCCTACCAACGATTTGGATATCGAAACCATTGCCTGGTTAGAAAACTTTTTAGCCGACTATCAGAATATTGTATTGGTTGTATCGCACGACAGGCACTTTTTAGATGCTGTTTGTACGCATATCGTAGATATCGATTTCGCTAAAATGAGCATTTATACCGGTAACTATACATTCTGGTACGAATCTAGTCAGCTGGCATTAAAACAGCGTAGCGACCAGAACAAAAAAATGGAAGATAAGGTGAAGGAGCTACAGGAATTTATCCGCAGGTTCAGTGCCAATGCATCTAAATCAAAGCAGGCAACTTCACGTAAGAAAGCTTTAGATAAAATTGATATCACCGAAATTAAAGCATCAAGCAGAAAATATCCAGCCATTATCTTCAACAATACCGGTCGCGAGGCTGGTGACCAGATTTTACAGGTAGAAAACCTGGGCAAAAATGGAAACGATGGTGTTTTGTTTGACAAAATTACCTTCATGGTAAACAAAGGTGATAAAATTGCCGTATTATCTCAGAACAGTTTGGCTACCGCAGCATTTTACGATGTTTTAACGGGCAGAGATACAGACCATAAAGGTGAATTTAAATGGGGTGTTACCATCAGCACCGCAGATATTCCGAACGATAACTCTGAATATTTTGCCGGTAAAGATGAAAACCTGGTAGATTGGTTACGTGAGTACTCTGGTACTGATGCCGATGAGCAATTTGTACGTAGCTTTTTAGGCCGTATGTTATTCTCGGGCGAAGAGGTACTTAAAAATGTAAAAGTGCTTTCAGGGGGCGAAAAAATGCGTTGTATGTTCTCTAGAATGATGTTACAACAAGCCAACTTATTAATGTTTGATGAGCCAACCAATCACCTGGATCTGGAATCTATCGAGGCACTGAACAACGGTATGAAAGATTTTAAAGGTACAATATTGTTTACCTCACGAGATCACCAGTTAACCGAAACTGTGGCCAACCGTATTATAGAAATCACACCGAAAGGTACTATTGATAAGCTGATGACTTACGATGAATATATTAACAGCAGTGATGTTGCGAAACTAAGAGCAGAAATGTATTCTTAATTCTTCATTTAAAATATTGATTCAAAAGCCACATGCACACATGTGGCTTTTTCTTTATAAAAAATCGCATCTGCTGTAGCGTTTTCATTTCGTTAATCGTTTTACAAGAAAAAAGCGTTAATGGCCATTAACCAATTTTGTTCAAAAAATTGATTTAAAACATTAAAATGAAAACGAATTTGAAAAATTTTAGCACTACAAAAATTATTCTCTCTCTCTTAGCGATAGCTTTAACCATTACAGCCTGCAAAAAGGATTTCAACAACGATCCGATAGAAGCGGCGGGTATTGGCTTTGTTCATGCATCACCTGGAACAGGCGCCTTGGATTTTATCTTGGATAACCAAAAAATAAACAGCTTTACCTACACTAAAGACTTAGGATACTATGCCGCTTATCCAGGAACAAGGTTGGTGGGTGTTGCTAAAAAAGACTCGTTAGTATATTTAACAAAAGCTACAGCTACATTAAAAGAAGGATCATTTTATTCGGTTTTCGTAGTAGATACTTTAAAATCTACAAAACTTTTAGTTCTTGAAGATGATTTAAAAGCACCTGAAACTGATAAGGCTAAAGTTCGTTTCGTAAATTTAAGTCCGGGTTCTGCCCCATTTGATTTAGCAATTGCAGGCACTGATGCACCTTTATTTACCGCAAAAGCGTTTAAAGAGTTCACCACTTTTAGCAATATTGCACCGAATGACAGCTATACTTTCCAATTAAAGCAGAGCGGAACAGTTAAAGTGAGTTTACCGGCCGTTAAAATCGAAAAAGGTAAAATTTATACCATCTGGGCTAAAGGCTTATCTAGCAAAACCGATAGTACTGGAGTTGGCTTATCAGTGATGACAAATAAATAAGAATATTTTCACTCTACCTGTGAAAACGAAAATTGACACCACTCAAAAAATTGGGTGGTGTTATTTTCTTAAATTTGCAATAATTAATCATGATAAACCTTTAATAAATAGTCCTTTACAGGGGTGATAAAAAAAATACTCAGTTTTGAGGAAATTTTAAAAGGCTGTGTAAAAAACGACAATAGCTGTAAAGAAATGATGTATAAATCATTTTATGGCTATTTAATGGGCATAATTTTAAGGTATACCAAGAATCCTTCGGATAGTGAAGAGCTTGTAAATGATAGTTTTATCAAGATTTTCAAACATGTTGGCGGCTTCAAGGCACCAAAAAATCCAGAAGAATTACAGCGATCGTTTAAAGGTTGGATTGCCCAGATTGCTTCGCGGACGGCAATAGACAAAATACGGAGTTCGAAAGTTCAGTTTTATGTTGATGATTTAGCAGAAAGCGAACATCCGGTTACCCAGATTTCGGTTGCTTCGGAACTACACGTTAACGATATTTTGAATTTACTAAATCACTTACCAGATACACAGAGACTGGTATTTAACTTATATGAAATTGAGGGCTTTGCCCACGATGAAATTTCGAAGATGTTAAACATTCCTGAAAGTTCCAGTCGTGTTTACCTTACACGTTCTAAAAATAAGTTACGTACCCTTTACCTAAATACTATGGTTAATTCATACGAAAAAAATGGATAAGGAATTAATTGAGCATATCACCGCGCAACTCCAAAACCATGAGGAAACATACCCTAATGGTGCTTGGGAGCGCTTTTCAGAGAAAAAAAATAAGAGACGAGGTATCGCTTTTTGGCCTTTATGGGCTGCTGCTGCCTTAATTTTGATCTTTGGAGGTGTATTTTTTGCGCAAAACAATAGCGATCAGAAAAAAGATATTGCAATAACTAAACCTAAAGTTCAGCAAAATGCTACGGCCGATGCGAATTCAAATACCAACATTGAAACTAAAATCGATTCTACTTCATTAAATAACGATAAGGCCCCTGTAAATAACCTAGCAGCTAATCGTCCAGCCAAAATTACGGAAAGCACAAAACCATTATTAACAGCAGAGCAGACCAGTTATTCGTTTATTAATACATTAGAACAGTTGGCTCCTGTAAACAATAACCTTTTAGATAATAAGCTTGCTGGTGCTAATCTTTCAAACCTGCAAACAAAACAGTTTGATATTTTAACGGAAAAGAAGAACCCCCAACCCATTGCGCAAACAAGTTTTGAAAAACTGCTTGCCCAGGATAGTTATGCGAATCAACAAAAATTGCCGTCGAAAACAAACGTGAACTCTAAATGGCAGCCCGATGTGTATATTGCGCCAGCAATGGGTAATGATAATAAAGTAACCATGAACTATGGCTTTTCTTTGTCGTATGCCATTGCCAATAAATTATCAATAAGTTCTGGCGTTTCTTATGCCTCTATTAGCACCACGGAATCCTTAAACGCTTCTGCGCCACAAACCTTATCTGGCAAAAACCTCGAGTCGGTTGATGCTAAAGTGCGTGGAATTAATGTTCCTTTAGAATTAAAATACAACATAAGTGATAAGCTCTACACCAATATAGGGGTTTCTGCACTAGCCGTTTTAAACAACTCGCAGCAGAACAACTACATTGTAAATCAGGTACAAAGTTTTTCTTCTCCGACAGTAAATGGCTATGCAGATTCGAAGACATTGATTGTGAAAGAAAAAACGACCGAACCACAGCCCGAAGCCACTATAGATCCCGATAAATATATTGGATTTTATAATTTTTCTTTAGGTTATAAACAAAAAATATCCAAAAAGAACAATATTGCCATTGAGCCTTTTTTAAGGCTGCCAATGAAAACTTTTTCCAAAGAAAATCTTAACCTCACCAATGGCGGACTGCGTTTGAAGATCGATTTTTAGAAAAAAACTAAGATATTTAGTATATTTGGTTAAATACCTCATATGAAAAATATCAAGCCATATCCTACCGAAGAGGAGCAACCTCCAATTAAAACCCTCAACGAGGTCGATTTTTCTGCTTTATACAGTTATGCAGATTATATGCGCTTCGAATTTGAGGAACGCTTAGAAATTATTAAAGGACACTTATTCAAAATGAGTCCTGCCCCTTCTCGAATTCACCAGGGAATTTCAGCCAACATTTTTGTCCCTATATACAATATACTCAAAGGGAAACCGTGTCGTGCATATTCCGCTCCTTTTGATGTCCGTTTAGCAAAGAAAACTCAGGATGATAAAGAAGTTTTTACCGTAGTACAACCCGATATCGTTGTAGTTTGCGATCAGACTAAGCTAGATAAACGTGGATGCATAGGTGCACCAGATATCGTTGTCGAAATTTTATCACCGGGCAACAATAAAAAAGAACTCATTAATAAATATGAGGTTTATGAAGAAGCAGGTGTTAAAGAATACTGGATTGTAAGTCCTTCGGAAAAAACATTTTTCAGGTATATTCTCGATGATAATGGCAAATTTCAGCCTACTAAACTACTTACTGAGGGCGAAGAGGTAACCACAACGATTATACCGGGCTTTAAGCTTGTTTTAGACGAGGTTTTTCAAGATTAAAACATAGATATCAACGAAAGAAGTCAGGTTTAAACAGCAATTTGCTATTTAAAACCTGACTTCCTTGAAATCGCTTATCTATAATTAGTGACCTGAATGACCGTCAGCTCCGTGAGCATGACCATGAGCCAATTCATCTTGAGTAGCTTCACGCACATTTAAAATCACACCGCTAAACACTAAGTTTTTACCAGCCATCGGGTGGTTTAAATCTACTGAAATGGTATCGTCGTGAACAGCAGTAACACCTGCTCTAAACTGGTTACCATTGTTATCTTGTAAAGGAATCACATCACCTACATTTGGCAATTCGCCACCAGCTTCAGTAAACATCGTTTTTGGAAGATCAGCAAAAGCACCTGGATCGATATCACCATAACCATCTGCTGCAGATAGCTCGAAGCTATATTCATCACCAGTTTTTAAACCGGTTAAATGCTCTTCAAATTTAGGCAACATCATGCCAACGCCATATAAAAATACTAAAGGATTTTGTTCGTCAGCTTTTTCTACAAAAACTTGTTGTCCTTCTTCGTTAGTAGTATGCAATTCGTAAGTTAACGCTACTACAGAGTTTGGTGAAATATTCATTTAAATTAATTTATTGTAAATACTCTAATGCGTCCTCAACAGTGTTAACCGGCAACTGGCATACTTTATTTCGGCAAATATTTATTAAACTTATTATAGTGCTTTTAAATATTGCTGGGCAAAGATAAGTTAATTATTTACCTAACAAAAAAGATGAGCTGATTGTTCAGAAAAGAATATAAATTTTAGTACTAGTACAAAGATTAGTACTAAAAAAAGAATATATCAATCGTTATTATATCCTCTAGCTTCTGTTTGTTACTTATCCTTAGCAAGGATTTCGATGCAGTGCCTTTATCCCATTTTTCTGCTTTTTTTTATTGCCTTTGTGTGCCGCATAGCTATAAATAGTCGGCTGTACATAATATTTAGATTATAGATAATCTTAAACGCTCTTATTTGGCAACCCTAATAAATCAATCAACTATGAAGGAATAGTTACTTTAGATAGCTTTGTTCAATGGTTTAGGTGTAAAGTCAATGAAAATCCTAGTAAGGACTAAAACTTGTGTAAACCAAATGTTTTTTGTATAGGAAACGTAATTGTACGATAAGAAAAAGAAAATTAATCTTATACATATGACACCATTAATAAAGAATAACATAATATTAATAGTAGAGGGTATAAACACGCTGCGCTGTAGTGCGCTAGCACATTAAGTCGAGAATTAAAGAATTTATCTATAAGGTATGGGGCGAACTTTGATGCGTATGATGAAAACAGGAAAATTTATCTTATGTATAAATGGAAATGTTGGAGGAAAACATAATATATAGATTATATGCCAAAACTGCGTGCGCTGTAGTGCGCTGGCACTTTAAGTTGAAAACAAGGAAATTTATCTTTAGCGTATAGGGCGAACTTTCGGTGATACTTAGTCTAATTTGGAGATAACTTATTAAGCATCTTTGGAATTGAACCCCTGTCGAATATCACCAAATAGTATAGGTAAATTTGAGTTAAGAAAAGCAAGTAACATCTTGCGCTGAAAAATGAATATAAAACGTTATTAAATAGATATATATGGAAACTTTTCTGGTTATTATCATCAGCGTAATCGCTGTTATTGTTGTGGCAACCAATTATAAATTAGTTACTAATGGTGGCAAAAAGAAAAAGAGATAAACAATGGGTAATCTATTTAAATCAATTGAAAACAATAATCGAATAAGTCAACGTCAACAAGACTTGACCAAGTTTTGGTTAATAAAGTGCTAGAAACACAAATAACTAATTATCAGATAAATATAAATATTATGCCAGGATTTTATCGACAATTGCATTTTTTTATTTGGAAAATTGCTACTTTTAAAAACACATTCCTCTTTGCTGTATCCTACGGGACTGGATTACAGTTAGCTTTTTCTTTTCATTTTAAGAATTACTGACCTTAATCCATTTAAATATGTCAATTTTAGCAAGTATGGGTGCTTGGATAGCATTAAAGTTTTCATTCGGTAAAAATCTTACAGATTGGATTGGCAAATACGCTCTACGTAATAAACCACAATCTATAAAAGAAAAATTTAACGATGCTGGTGTTTTAATTGAGCGTGAACAAATTTATAGATAACTCTATAAATCGCCACTCAACATATTAACTTTTAAATTGAAAGTTTATGATTATTTCAAACGAAACACGTAGCATTGTGAAATACAAATTAGATGATTCTTTTTGGCATCCTTTAAATAATCACAAGAGTGAAGTTTACATCTCCACATTTTTCAATGCGCAAACAAAAATAAAGCCGACCGTAAGTCTTAATGCCTCAATAAATAAGATTTCGGAAACCAAAGCCAAATATGCCTTAGTTATTGAAACTTCATTTTTTAACGAGAAAACCAGAAAAAAATTCATTCAATATAAAGGAATTTCATCTATGGAATTTACAATAGAAGATGAGGAAAAGGATTTCATCGACTTATCAAGGTTTTATGAAAGCAATTATAATTTTATGGAAAAATTTATCCTAGAAAATAGCCTATACTATTTTAACTATATTGAATTCCATTTCTATAAAAATCACCTTGAAAGAGAATGGCTAAGATGGAACGGATTTTATCAATAATTTTAAATTATCGGAAATGTTCTAACGCTTCCTCAACTGTTTTAACAGGCAATTGGCATACTTTATTTCGGCAAATATAAACTTTTGTTTCGTTGCTTTGCTTACCTTTTAACAGCGGTAAGCTACTTTTTGTTCCGCCTAATGTAATTTTGTTCGGAATATAATGTCCGCTTAATGCTAATTTAATATTATCGCTTTCTAAACCGGTAATGGCAATTTCATTTATGCCGTAAATTTCGTTTAACAGTTGAATCGCCCAGTTCGAATAAGCAGAACCGTAACTTTTAATCTTCGGCTGAACCGCAGCAAGCATTTCTGAGGCTTTTTCGGTATATTGTTCAATATCGAAAAGCAGGCCCAATTTCTTCAAATTCTGCGCCATGGTAGAGTTTGAAGCGGGGATTACATTATCCATTACTTCATGTTTACGGGCAATTAAATCTTCGCTTTCAGCTGAAGTATAGAAAAACATTGGCGAATCTCTATCCGTAAAATTAGCGATCACATAATCGGTCAATAATTTTGCCTCATCTAGCCATTTTTCATCAAAATCAGCTTCGTAAAGGGCAATTAGCGCTTCAATAAAAAAGGCATAATCATCTAAGAAACCCGTAATAGAAGCCTTTCCGTTTTTATAATTGCGGTATAAGCCACCGTTTTCTGATTTTAAATGACTTAAAATAAAATTGGTCGCTGTTGAAGCTTTTTCATAATATGGTTGATGATTCAATACCTCTGCCGCATCAGCCAAAGCTTTAATCATCATACCATTCCAGGCAGTCAAACATTTATCATCCAAACCTGGTCGGACTCTTTTACCACGAACGGCCAATAATTTTTCTTTAGCTGAGTTTACCTTATCGTAAAGCACCTCTGCCGAGATATTAAATTTTGCAAGTAAATCATCATCGCTGATCGTTTTACGTAGGATATTAGTTTGTTCTTCTTCCCAATTACCTTCTTCGGTGATGTTGTAATAAGCGCCGATTAACCCGGCATCTCCTGCCAAAACCTGATCGAATTCTGCTTTATCCCAAATGTAAAACTTCCCCTCTACCCCTTCGCTATCTGCATCCAGTGCCGAGTAAAATAAGCCATCTGTTGAAGTCATCTCCTGAAAAACCCAATTTATCGTTTCAACAACAGTTTGTTTAAAAGAATCGAATTTGGTACACTGATAAGCTTCGGTGTATAAACTAATGAGTTGAGCATTATCGTAAAGCATCTTTTCGAAGTGCGGCACATGCCATTTATCATCAACCGAATAACGGGCAAATCCGCCTCCAATCTGATCGTAAATACCGCCTCTACTCATTTCTTCGAGCGTATGGCAAACTGCTGTAAAAACAGATTCATCGTCTTTTAAAAAGCCATAACGCAATAAAAAGACCCAATTATTGGGTAAAGGAAATTTTGGTGCACGGTTATAACCTCCGTAACCAATATCGAAATGACGTTTCCATGGATCGATAATTTCTGTTAAATGTTCATGGGTATACGCTTCTGCTGTTACTGCAGGGATTATCTTTTCACTGTCTTTAATGCCAGAAGTTAGGCGTTCGGCATACTGGATAGCTTTATCGGGTTCATTTGCCCAAAGTGCGGCAACATTTTCCAGAATATTGATCCAATCGCTTTTCCTGAAATAGGTTCCACCATAAATCGGGCGTTGATCTGGCAAACAGATACAGTTTAAAGGCCAGCCCCCGCTTCCTGTCATGAGCTGAATGGCGTACATATAAATCTGATCAATATCCGGCCGCTCTTCGCGGTCTACTTTAATACAGATAAAATGACGGTTCATCACTTCGGCAACTTCATGATTCTCGAAGCTTTCGCGTTCCATTACATGGCACCAATGGCAGGCCGAATAGCCAATACTCACCAATATGAGTTTATTTTCTCTTTTTGCCTTTTCTAACGCTTCTGCACCCCATTCGTACCAATGAACAGGATTATGGGCATGTTGCAACAAATAGGGTGAAGAAGCATGAATTAGGTTATTGGTATCTGACATGGCTGCTAATGTAAAATGTAAGCGGGAAAAAGGAATTTAATTTGAGACGTAAATCTATTAATAATCTACAAACCTGTTTCTATTTAGTTTTTGTTTTTATACTTTAGTTGGAAATCTAAATGATGAATGGAATTAAGCAAAAATGAGTTATTTAATCGAAATCTGACGCGGTGCGTTACGAATTGAGTTGGACAGATTATCGGCTTTTATCCAAATTTGCAAACCTTACACCTTCAACCTTATACCTTCGACCTAAAAAAAATGAAAATCACCCATACCGAAATATACCGCTTTAGCATACCGATGGAACCTTTTGTTATTGCAACCGGAACCATGCATTTTGCCCAGAATGTATTAGTGAGGATTTTTACCGATACAGGCATTCACGGCATTGGAGAATGTTCTGCTTTCCCGATGATTGTGGGTGAAACACAGGAAACCTGTATTGCCATGGCTAAAGACTTCGCCGCCATTTTAAAAGGTAAAGATCCATTGGAAATTCCTGAGCGGATGAACGATTTATTGGGCTATGCAGACCATAACAATACCATTAAAAGTGCTTTCGATATGGCATTATTTGATATTGCGGCCAAAAACGCCAAACTACCATTGTATAAATTTCTTGGCGGAACCAAACGTACCATAGAAACCGATATGACAATTGGTATCGATACGCCCGAGGGAATGGCTACGACAGCTTTGAAATATAAAAGCCAGGGTTGCCGCATTCTAAAAATTAAGCTGGGCAAAAAAGTGCACGATGATATAGAAAGGGTAAAACATATCCGCGAAGCAGTGGGCGAAGATTTGGTTTTACGTTTAGATGCTAATCAGGGCTGGAGTTTTGATGACGCTTTATTTGCATTGGGCGAATTGGAAAAATACAATATTGAATTTTGCGAACAACCCATGCGCACCTGGTACGATGATAAATTACCAGAACTGAATGTAAACTCGCCTATTAAGTTAATGGCCGATGAAAGCTGTTACAACCATCATGATGCCCGCAAACTGATCAATAGCCAGTCTACAAGCTATTTAAACATTAAATTTTCTAAATCCGGAGGTATTTTAGAAGCGCAAAAAATCCATGAAGAAGCCCTGCAACGAGGTGTAAAATGTATGATTGGGAGCATGCTCGAAACCCGGATTGCTTTAAGCGCCAACCTGCATTTTGCATTGGCCAGTCCTAATATTGAGTTTTTTGATCTGGATACAGCGCTACTGGGGCACCTGGTCGACCCAGTTGTAGGTGGCTTAACTTATAACGGCTATTTTCTTGATGTTCCTGAAGAAATCGGCATCGGTGCAGAAGCAGATGAATTTTTCTTAGAGAAATGTGAAAGCTGGACGGTTTAGTTCAGTTGTTCATTAGTCAATAGTTTATTGGTTTTCTAGCAAGTGTACTAAAATAGTTCATTGGTTTTGCTATATGATGTCAAATGCTCTGTAACAACCTATTTAAGTAGTTACAAGATTGTAAAAATCACAGATAACAGATCCTGAAACAAGTTCAGGATGACGGTAAGCGGGTATGGCTAATGTACTAATGGTCAATCAACAAATGACTAATGAACTAATGACCAGTGAACCAATGACTAATGAACCAACAACCTATCCAACGCCAAACTATCGCCATTAAAAGCATTAAAATCGACTACATGACCGATACCGTTAATTTTGGCTTTATCAGAGTGCTGCCAAAATTTCCAGCGGCTTTTATCCATCCTTAGTTTTGGTTGATAATAATGGGCGATCCACAAAGGATAATCATCAAAAAAATCGGCTAAATAATCTTCATAGAATTTAAGACCGGTATAAACAATTGGTCTTACTTTGGTTTTCATTTCTACATAATTGAGAAAATCAGAAAGTTCTGCCCTCATTTTTAGCGGTGAAACCCCATCTAAAGATTCAATATCTACAACAGGTGGTAAATCACCTTTCTCGATATTTACCACTTGCAGGAAAAACTTAGCCTGTGTTTTGCCGTCCTTTTTTGGTCTGAAGAAGTGATAGGCACCGCAAATAATGCCTGCTTTTGGGGCTTCACGCCAATTGCGTTGAAAATAAGGGTCAACCAACATTAATCCCTCCGTGGCTTTGATAAAGGCAAAACGGATACTTACTTCATCCTCTTTCATTTCCTTTACTTTTTGCCAGTTTATTTTGCCCTGATAGTAGGAAACGTCGATACCGTGAACGGTATATTTTTTAGGGATTTTGATGTTAAAACTTTCGTAGGTTCTGTAATTGGGGTCTTGTCCCCAATCTTTAACCCAGCGCCACGTAGCCACAAAACTTCTTAAAACATAACCGTAATAAAATGGGGAGAGCAAAATCAACAATAAACCTGCAATAACCAGTTTAAGCTGAACCGAAATACCACCCTTCTTTTTTCTGCCTGTTGTGGGTTTCCTGGCTGCAGGTTTCCTAACGGCAGGTTTTCTGGCAACAGGGCTTTTGTTTATTGGGGTTCTTTTCTCTGGCGGCATTTGATCGGTTTCCGGATGCAAATTTGTAAAAAAATATGGGATATTCTTTGCTCATCTTTTTAATTCAACAAGCGGATATTGAATTCAGATGATTAATTAATATCTGGCTTTTGCTATTTTTACCACATCTAAATACAGCATGTTCAAACTTATTTTCAACACTTATAAAACATCATTCAGCGGATTAAGCAGAGAAACCTGGCTTTTAAGCATTGTAATGATGTTTAACAGATGTGGAAGCATGGCTGTTCCGTTTATGGGCTTATACGTTACCCAAAGTTTACATCGCTCGGAAATGGACGCTGGTTTGATTATCACCTTATTTGGCATAGGTTCAATTCTGGGTTCGGCAACAGGAGGGAAATTGACCGATATGATTGGTTTCCGCCCGGTACAGATCCTTTCGTCGATAGTTGGCGGTTTACTTTTCATCCTCTTTTCTACCATTATCCATTTTTACAGTCTATGCATTTTAACTGTTGTTATCAGCTTTTTTTCTGAGGCATTCCGTCCTGCAAATTTCACAGCTGTTGCACACTATGCTGCTGAAGGGACAATAACAAGGTCATATTCTTTAAACAGACTCGCAGTAAACATCGGTTGGTCAGTAGGTATTAGTTTGGCAGGAATTATTGCTTCAATTAATTATAAGCTTTTGTTTATTGTTGAAGGCGGGGTAAGCATTATTGTTGGTTTATTAATCCTGTCGTTTTTGCCACAAGTGAAAGATTTTATTAAAAAGGCTAAAGAAAATGCCAGCAACATGGTTATTAAGAAACCATGGGAAGATGTTTTTTATGTAAAGTTCATTCTGCTTACTACTATTTTTATTACCTGCGCCTTTTTAATGTTTAGGGTTGTTCCGGTATTTTTTAAGGAACAATGGCATATTGATGAGTTTCAAATTGGAATTATTATAGGCCTTAATGGGGCTGTAATTGCTTTGTTTGAAATGATCATGATCAACAAGATTGAAACCAAAAGATCACCAATGTTTTTTATTATTGTTGGTGCGGTTCTATTTTCAATTTCGTACATCATTTTAAGCGCCCCGGTTAGTTTCCATATTGTTGCAGCAGTACTTACCATTGTAGTTTTTACCTGCGGAGAGATGCTCACCTTACCTTTTATAAACACCATCGTAATTAGCAGAAGCAACGAACATAACAGGGGTTTATATGCAGCAGGCTATACCTTGAGCTGGTCGTGCGCGCAGGTTGTTGGTCCGTTGTTTGGTTTCTTTATTGCCAAAAATTTAGGTTATAACTGGCTTTGGCTGGGGCTTGCGGCAATGCTTTTATTATGCACCTGGGGGTTTAACACACTTAATAAAAAGCAGGCAAAAACTGTTTTACAAAAAAGTGAAGTTCAGCTGGAAATTGAATAAAACCTCCAGCCGAACAGCATTTATTTAACTTTCTGGGCTTTTACCCCTTCGTTTGTAATTTTTACGGGAAGAATAGTACCATCAGCATCAAATTTCATTTCATCAATACAGGTAACGCGATGGTTGCCATCAGTTTCGGTTAAAGGGCGACGGTGGTAAACAATATAGTATTGCCCCTTTTTCTCGTTGATAATTACAGAATGATGACCCGCGCCGGTAGCAATAGCCGCATCCTGCTTTAATATTTTATCTACTCTTTTAAACGGACCAAATGGCGAATCACCAACGGCGTAAGCAACTGAATAATCGGGGCCGGTCCAGCCCCCTTCGCTCCACATAAAATAATATTTACCATTTCTGATGAACATATATGGCCCTTCTACATAATTATCAGGTGTGATTTCTTTAAAAGTTGTACCATCTTCAAAAGGCAAAAAGCCAGTAAAATCTTTATTCAACTTTGCAATATTGCAGTGTTTCCAGCCACCATAAATTAAATAATACTGGCCGTCTTTATCTTTAAACACAAACTGATCAATAGGTTGAGCGCCATTATGGAACTTATCTACCAAAGGTTTCCCTAAATGGTCTTTATAAGGCCCCTCCGGTTTATCGGCAACGGCTACGCCAATTCCACCAATTTCTTTATCACTCTGAATATCATTAGCACCAAAAAACAGGTAATATTTTTTATCTTTTTGAACAATCGCAGGGGCCCACATGGCTTTGTTAGCCCATTTAACAGCAGCAGTATCTAAAATATGTGGGTGTTTTTTCCATTTCACCAAATCATCAGATGAAAAGGCATCTAAAAAAACCTGTTCTCTATATTTAGCAGAATAGGTTGGATAAACCCAGTACTTATTATTAAAAATAGCCGCATCAGGGTCTGCATACCAGCCTTGAAATATTGGATTTCCAGATTGCTTAATCGTTTTAGTATCTTGAGCTAAAGAAGTCAGCCCGGATAAAAGTAATGAGAATAGATATTTCATGGCAGCAATTTAGAAAAAAATCTGTGGTTTAAAAATTTGAGGTTCTTTTTAACCGCAAATCACTCGAAGAAAAAGGCGCAAAGTACGCTGAGTTTCCAGATGAAGAATGCTTTTTGGAAAGCAGTCGCAGTACCTTTTGGTTTCGCCAACTCCGCTCCCGTTCCTGCTCCGATAAAGAATCGGGAGCATCCACTAGGATCGGGTTTAGGTGGCAGGGCCGATGATACTATTTAAAGTTTTTATGGCGAATGCAAGGAACAGGCTTTGCTTCAAAGAACAGCCCGCTGTTAAATAAACCCGACAAAGCCAAATAGCCCGGAATGGAGCACAGCGAAATGAGGACTATAAGCGATGGCGGGACTGCAGTACCAATGAAACGCTAACCATTCGTTTCAAAAAAAACCTGTCTAATAAAATTAAACAGGGATGGTCTTCGACTCCGCTCAGACTGACAATAAAAGTTAATTTATTTAATTGCTTTGGAAAGCAAAACCCCAAGCATTTCGGCTAAACCTGCCCTGCCCTTCGTTTCAAATCCTCGCCCTCATGCTTCGGCCTGCGGGTTTTACACTGCGGTCAGGTTTAGGTTGCAGGGGCTGTGATACTATTAAAGTTTTTATAGCGGATGCAGGGACAGCCTTTGCTTCGAAGAACGAGCCGCAGTTAAATAAACCCGACAAAGCTAAATAGCCCGGAATGAAGTGCAACGAAATGAGGACTATAAGCGATGGCGGGACTGCAGTAGCTATGAAAAACTAACCGTTCATTTACAAAAAAGAAATCGTCATCTCGACTGAAGCACAGTCCCGAACTTTCGGGAGAGATATCTGCTGAAAATAGATTTCTCGACTGCGTTGCACTCCGCTCGAAATGACGATCCGTTGCGTCAGAATGAATAAATTAAATCAAGCTTATTTACTCAGCTCTGCGAAATATTTATGGAATAACGGCAAAGTCTCTATTCCTTTATAATAATTGTAAATATCATATTTCTCATTCGGAGAGTGTAAAGCATCGCTATCTAAACCGAAGCCAAAAAGCACCGATTTAATGCCCAGTACATCTTCAAATAAGGCCACGATAGGAATACTACCGCCACCACGGGTTGGAATGGCCTTTTTACCAAAACTATCTTCAATTGCTTTTTCTGCCGCCTGGTAAGCAATACTATCAGTTGGGGTTACCACTGGTTCGCCGCCATGGTGAGGCGTAACTTTTACCTTTACATTTTTAGGCGCAATGCTTTCGAAATGTTTGGTAAAAATCTCGGCAATTTCTTCTGAGCTTTGGTGTGGAACCAAACGCATAGAAATTTTTGCATTGGCTTTACTCGGTAATACGGTTTTTGCACCTTCGCCAATGTAACCGCTCCAAATTCCGTTTACTTCTAAAGTTGGACGGGTACCAGTGCGCTCCAGCGTTGAGTAACCTTTCTCCCCCCAAACTTCTTCTATATCTAAATCCTTTTTATATTCTGCTTCGTCATAGGGTGCAGAATTTAATGCTTTTTTCTCCTCATCTGTTAACTCAAGCACTTTATCATAAAAGCCAGGGATAGTGATGTGGTTATTTTCATCGTGTAATGAAGCGATCATTTTACAAAGAATAGTAGCTGGATTCGCGACTGCTCCACCGTAAACTCCTGAGTGTAAATCGCGGTTCGGACCAACTACTTCAACTTCCATATAAGCTAAACCGCGTAAACCGGTTTCGATTGATGGATGTTCCATGCTGATCATCGAAGTATCAGAAATTAAAACTACATCGGCCTTTAAACGCTCGGCATTCGCGTTTACAAAAATACCCAGATTTGCAGAACCTACCTCTTCTTCGCCTTCGATCATAAATTTAACGTTACAGGCCAAAGTATTGGTCTGCATCATCAGTTCGAATGCTTTTACATGCATATAAAACTGTCCTTTATCATCGCAAGCACCGCGGGCATAAATTTTACCATCGCGTACTGTTGGCTCAAAAGGTGGTGTATGCCAAAGTTCTAATGGATCTGCCGGTTGAACATCGTAATGACCATATATTAAAACAGTAGGTAAAGAAGCATCTATAATTTTTTCCCCATAAACAATAGGGTATCCTGCGGTTGGGCAAATTTCTACCTGATCAGCTCCTGCATCTTTTAATTTCTGCGCCACATAATCAGCTGTTTTTAAAACATCGCCTTTGTATTTCGGATCAGCACTTACCGATGGAAAACGCAATAACTCAAACAACTCATCTAAAAAACGTTGTTTGTGCGTTTCTACATAATTTTTAATCTCTTGCATAACAAAATGAATTTGGACAAATATAGGCTTTACCAAATAAAAAGGCACTTAAGCGGTTAATAAATTATCCCCATAACAGGGTAAAATTTTGCTTATAGCCAGACGGTTAATGGATTTAATTATTTTTTTTAGTTCAAAATCACGATTCTATTTTTTAAACTTAAAACGCGTCTTTTAGTAAATACAAAAAATGATTTAATGTTTGTAAAAAAATATAGTACAGCATTAATTATATTTAGTTTTTTGTAAATTGCGCCAATAACAGATATCCTTAAATCCTGTACGAAAGAATTTTAACAATGAAGTTTAGCGCCAAAGTATTTTTATCTCTGCTGCTGCTTCTTGTTGTCCGCATTTCTTCGTTAGCTCAGGTCCCCCCTGCTACTCGCGTAAGTTGCCCGGATGCAGCCCAATATTATTCGAAAGACAGTATAAATATTGTAACCTTTGGAGCCAGCACCGTAGAAGGTGTTAAAGGACTGGGGTTCCAAACCATGCTGCAAAACAACTTTTTGAACTGTTATACCAATAAGATAGTAGATATTACCAACCACGGTATCGGCGGACAAACAACCTTCCAGGGATTGCTCAGGATTGATAACGCAATAGCCAATAGAACAGGCTTTATTGTTATTGATATGGGTATTAACGATGCTTTAGCGATTGCTACAGGTAAAGGAAGTATAGCCGAAACCGTTGCTAATATGCGGGTATTGATTACGGCAAGCCTTAAACAGAACTTAGTCCCGATTTTATGTACACTCCAGTTTGTTGATGATAGGACGATTAAAAGTTATGTTGCTGTAAATACTAACATCAGGAACCTTAATACAGCCTACAAAAAATTAGCTGCAGAATATAAAATATATTTAGCCGATGTAAACGCGGCCATGAGACGTGATTTTTCGCTTTATCAGGATCCTTTTCACCCAAATGCACGTGGTTACAGGTTGGTGAGCTATGTAATTTTCGACGCCATTAATAAAGCAATTTTTGATAAATTCTTAAAATTCACCGTTTCTCAGAATTACCCTAACCCTGCAGCTATGCAAACCTTTATTGATGTTGTTTTGCCTGAAACAGACAAAATTAACATCCAGATTTACGATTTAATGGGGCGCCTGGTTAAAACAGTGGTAAATGAATACCTTAATACGGGAAAACACACCTTAGAAATTAACACCTCTACTTTTGTTCCCGGTATTTATTTCTTCAAAATCTCTTCCGATTCTGGTCAATACAATTCTGCAAAAAAGTTTATTGTAGCGAGGTAACAAAAGATTTAAACATTAGTCTATTTATAGATTAATATGTTTTATACCTTTAACCATGACTACTGAGACATTTTTCACCAATGAAGTTATTGATCTCGATCTTCTTCCAAAATACGAAGACATTCAGTTAAGCCGGCCACACCCCAATTATTGGAAAATTATCTGCATTAATCTGCTGATCTTTTTTGGCTTACTGGGAATAACTATTGGTATACTCCTATTCTTTGTTGATGAAGTAAAACCAAATGCCAAATGGATTATCCCCCTTTATTTAGCTTTATTAGCCATCTTCTTTCTACTCTTTCGCGCCAGTTTTAAGAAACGGGGTTATGCTATCCGCACACATGATGTCATATACAAAAGCGGAATTATTGCCGAATCGACAACAATTGTTCCTTTAAACAGGATTCAGCATATCGAATTAAATGAAGGGATTTTTTCCAGAATATACAAACTGGGATCGTTACAGCTATTTACCGCAGGCGGCCAAACGGGGCATATCCATATTTCGGGGATTGCAATTGATGATGCCAAGCGTATCAGGGATCTGCTTTTGAAAAAACTAGACCTACTTGAAAATCCAACAACAGAATTGAATGCCAATGAATAACGATTTTAGTAAACCGCAGCGCGAATCGGCCTTTGGTATCATTGTAATGGGTGCCCATACCATGCTAAAAATTGGCAAGGCGAGTTTTTTCTTATTTATTATTGCCTTTGTAAAGATGTCGAGCACTTCTTTTACCTACCTGATGTTAGGCATTTCTGCAATAATCATATTCAGTTTTATATTTGCTTATTTATGGTATTTAAAATTCACCTTCTTTTTAGATAAAGAAAAGCAGGAATTTGTGGTGAATAAGGGGATATTCAATCGCGATCAGGTCATTATTCAGCTTGACAAAATACAGCAGGTTAACATTAATCAGAATATTCTGCAGAAAATTATCGGCGTTTATGGGTTAAAAATCGATACTGCCGGTGCTCATGGAGAAGAAGTAAGCATAAAAGCAATTGACGAAACTTCGGCCTATAACCTTAAAGAACATTTATTAAATAGCAGATCCGTAACTGAAGCACAATCGGAAATTGAACATGAAAACCACAAAATAGCAGAAACACCATTTTTAAGAATAAGTGCCTGGACTTTGTTCAAAGTAGGACTTACCTCTAATTATGGACAAAGTTTAGCTTTACTTGCCGCTTTTTTTTACACCGTTATTTATGAAGGCAGGCAACTGCTTGATGCTTTTAAAATTAATAAAGATGAGATTCAGAACACGGTAACGGGTATGTTAACCATTGTTACCGTTTTTATTTTAATTGCATGCCTTTTAATCGTATTGTTAATTATTAACCTGGTTAGAACCTTTTACAAGTATTTCGAGCTTGAAATTAGCGAACATAAAAACACACTTTTGCTCTCGTCAGGACTTATTGCCAAGAAAAACACCTTGATTAGTCCGAATAAAGTGCAGATTACCAAATACAGCCAGAACTACTTTCAGAAAAAGATGAATATGCTGAATATGAGTTTAAGGCAGGCTCATTTTGGTCAAAGTAAAAAAGGACATGAAATGCAGGGAAACACTTTGGAGATTCCGGGCTGTAACCCTACTGAGCGTGATGAACTGCTAAAAATGATACTGGGTGAAGCACTATTAAAAGGAAAAACCTTTATCCCCGATTGGCGTTTTTTAAATTTACCCATTTTCTTTAAACTGATTTTGCCTGTGGTGACATTTTTAATCATTGCATTTAATGTTGCTGAGCTGAAGCCTTATATCGGTGTATCAATTGCTTATTTAATAATTGGCATCCTGATGATTTACATCAGTTATCGCCGGCATCGGGTTTCAGTAAGTCAGGATTTCATCATCAAAACCAGTGGAATCTGGGATATCTCAAATGAAATTGTGGTACCGAATAAGATTCAGGCCATTACCACTTTTCAATACCCATGGCATAAAGGAGTAGATGTTGGCCATCTCACGTTACATACCGCTGCAGGCCAGATCCATTTTAAATATGGCAATTATACCGAAATCAAACAGCTGGTAAATTACTGGTTATATCAGGTAGAGCGTAAAAATGAGAATTGGATGTAATTTTAAAGAAAAAAACGATTCATATGAATACCAGGGAACAGATCATTTTAAATGAAGATAGATTATTAACAGCCATACAGCATGGTAATATTGAGGATCTGGATCTGCTTTTGCATGAAGATTTACTTTTTAACCTACCCAATGGAGTAACCATAACAAAGGCAATGGATATGGAAACTTATACCTCGGGAAATTTGGTTGTAAATTCTATTTTACCAGCTGAACAACAAATTAATCTGATTAACGATATTGCAGTTGTTAGTGTGAAAATTGAACTAAAGGCAGTATATACTTCACAATCCATCGAAGGTATTTTCAGATATTTAAGAGTTTGGAAGTTGTTTAGTCAGGAGTGGAAAGTAATTGCCGGAAGTTGTGTGTCCATATAAAAATAACAGCTGCCAGGTTTAAATCCAGGCAGCTGCTATAATTCAATTAATTCTGATATGCCGCAGCAAAATCAGCAGCAAAATCTTTAAGCTTAATGTTACCTAAAACGGGCCTGTTTTTATAATAATCTACAAAAAGTTTATTGCTCCTGATTGCATCGCCCATTTCTACGTAGTTTTTAGCTATTTCCTCAGGTAAACCTGCGCCTACCATTCCGTTAAATGCATCTTCATCGCTAAATTCTATCCATGGTAATGCTGGTTTACCAATTGCCGTACCTAATGCCTTTGCAACATCGGCTGGCGTACTTTCATCATCACTGGCTACATATCGTATGGTTTTACCTGTAAAATTGCTCTCCAATACTTCAGCGGCTACTTCAGCAATATTATGTGGATGCACCAAAACTAGTTTTGCATCGCCACCAAAATTAGACCCTAATATATTTGCATGTTTAACCATATCAATGTTGGCTAAAAAGTTAATGTAGAAATAACCAGCACGCAAATGTTTTACATCTACCCCATTTAATGTAGCAAACGTATTTTCTACATCGTGCAATCCTGCGATTGGCCCTGTTCCATCTGGCAGATCTGCACCTACACTACTTAAATTCACCACTTTTTTAACACCTGATTCTTTAATGGCAGCCGCATAATTTTCGCCAATACTTTTAATATATTCCCTAAATTTTGGTGCTGCAAAATTTGGCGGAACCATGGTGTAAATGGCATCAGCCCCTGTAAAAGCATCCTTTAAAAATCCGGTATCGCTTACACTACCAATTAAAGGTATTGCACCCAGCGATTTAATTCCTTCGGCTCTGTCAGCGTTGCTGCTAATAATTTTTACTTCGTGACCTTTAGCTACCAATATTTCGGCAAGAGGTTTGGTAATATTACCAATTGATCCTGTTAATGTGATTTTCATGATTTTTTGTTTTTAAATATTGAATACAAAGCTATATTTGTACTTACTTTTACACAAGTACTTACCCCAAAGTATGTAACCATGACAGCTGTTAAAGAAAGTTCGACCCGTAATTTTAATAAAGGCGTAGCACTAACCAGCTGCCCGGTTACCTTTGTAATGGAAAAAATTGGTGGTTATTGGAAACCCATTATTATTTTTCATTTAATGAGCGGATCAAAACGTTATAGCGAGTTAAAACGTGCAATACCACAAATAACTGAAAAAATGCTTATACAACACTTAAAGCAACTGCAAAATGATGAACTTATTCATAGAGATGCACAAGCAGTTGTTCCTCCGGTAGTTACCTATAGCCTCACAAAATCGGGACAGGATCTTTTTCAGGTATTAGATTCGATGGTAGATTGGGCCGTTAAAAATGGTTCTGTTTAACTACTATAGGTACTCACCTGGGCAATCAGAATGATAAATAAATATATTGAAGGTTTTAAACCTTCAATAGTAGCACAGACTAAATGATATAAACCTTAGCGAAGCGGATACCTAATATCATTAAGTTAATGGATAAATCGCAAAAAGATGTCACCCAGAGCGAAGTCGAAGGGCATTTATTTGCGTTTTATCAATCTCAAGAAGTCTTCGACTACGCTCTCCACAGGAGTCCTTTGGACAGACTGACGATCGCGGTGCTTAACTTAATGACATTGAGCGGCACCCTGCAGGCTGAAGAACGAAGTCGAAGCTTACAAACGTAACGCAGGGACCAGCTTGATCACCCGCACAGGCATTGCGATCAGAAAAGAAATTAGGCGATATATATTTTTTATTGACTGGAAATGAAAGGATGTTTTTCATCGGAGATTGCAGTCCTGCTGTTCGCTGTAGTCCCGACGTGAAGTCGGGAGCTGCCGCTGCCATCAGGTTTACGAACAGCGTGTGTGCACCCTGCAACCCTAAAATGAAATGCTGTTTTGGCCATTTAGCCCCGGGTGAAGCGGTCCCCTGCAGGCTGAAGAACGAGGCCAAAGCGTACAAGCGGAACACGGGAACCAACTTGATTTCTTGTACAGGCACTGCGCTCCGAAAAGAAAATTAGTTGATAAATAGGCGATATAATTTTTTATTGGTTGGAAACAAAAGGGCGGTTTTTCATTGAAGATTGCAGTCCTGCTGTTCGCTGTAGTCCCGACGTGAAGTCGGGAGCTGCCGCTGCCATCAGGTTTACGAACAGCGTGTGTGCACCCTGCAACCCTAAAATGAAATGCTGTTTTGGCCATTTAGCCCCGGGTGAAGCGGTACCCTGCAGGCTGAGGAACGAGGCCAAAGCGTACAAGCGGAACACGGGAACCAACTTGATTTCTTGTACAGGCACTGCGCTCCGAAAAGAAAATTACTTGATAAATAGTCGATATATATTTTTTATTGACTGGAAATGAAAGGATGGTTTTTCATTGGAGGTTGCAGTCCTGCTGTTCGCTGTAGTCCCGACGTGAAGTCGGGAGCTGTCGCCGCCATCAGGTTTACGAACAGCGTGTGTGCACCCTGCAACCCTAAAAATGAAATACGGATTAACTTTTCCAAAACCAAAAGAAAATCATTTTAAATTGGCGGGAGCGCCTATAGTATCATTATCCCCTTGATATTTCCTACTTGCTTATAAACTGCAATCACCTCATCAGCAGTTTGCATGATCTTTTTTACCGTAATTGAAACATATTTCCCAGTTTTTGAAGCATGCTCAATAAACTCATCATCAGGTAAAACGGCGCGTAAATCTTGTATTTTGTCTAATCCGCCAGTAATAATAAATTTAAAATTGTAAACACCCGGAAACTGCTCAACACTTTCCAGTTTCTCTTTTAAATTGGCATAAATATCTGTATTTGTTCCATCGGGGATATCAGTAAACTCGATATCCTTATTTATTTTTTTCTCGTCCATTCCGAAAACATATCAAATTCTATACCCAAATAAATAGGGTGCAATTCTGACAGCATTTAAATAAACCAGGGTGAAGCGGATGTCGGCTCAGACTGCAAGAAAGATTCTGACCACGAAGTAGCTATTAGACCTAAAAAACAATAAGAACAGCTAATAAAACAAGTTCAGAATGACGAGCCGCTACAACGATCGATCAGGTTTTTAACTAATTACTAACAACTTTGGCAAAAAGCGCTAGGAATTGTTATTTTTGAACCTCAAAAAAACAGGAGCCGATTTGGATTATTTAGCAGGATTAAACCCACAACAAAGAGCAGCAGTAGAGAACACTAAAGGACCAGTAATGATTGTTGCAGGTGCAGGTTCGGGCAAAACCAGGGTAATTACATTCCGTGTAGCCCACCTTATTCAAACCGGTACCGATCCATTTAACATCCTGGTTTTAACCTTTACCAACAAGGCGAGTAAAGATATGCGTGAGCGTATCAGTAAAGTGGTTGGTGCAGAGGCAAAAAACATTTGGATGGGTACTTTTCACTCTGTTTTTGCCAAAATTTTACGTGTAGAGGCCGAGAAAATCGGTTATCCAAGCAATTTTACCATTTACGATACCGATGACAGTAAAAGTGTAATCCGTGCTATTTTGAAAGAAATGCAGCTGGATGATAAATTATATGCAGCTAACTTTGTTTTTAATAGAATTTCATCAGCCAAAAATAATTTAATTTCCTGGGGTGAATATCAGGCTAACGACCAGATACAGGCAGAAGATATCCAGAATAAACGCCCATTAATTGGTCAGATTTACGAAACCTATGCCAAGCGCTGTTTTAGAGCTGGGGCAATGGATTTCGACGATTTGTTGTTCAAAACCAATATTTTATTGAAAGAACATCCTGATGTTTTAAATAAATACCAGCAGAAATTCAGATACCTGATGGTGGATGAGTACCAGGATACCAACTTTTCGCAGTATACCATTGTGAAAAAACTGGCAGCGGCTTATCAGAACATCTGCGTGGTAGGTGATGATGCCCAGAGTATTTACGCGTTCCGTGGTGCAAACATCCAGAATATTTTAAATTTTGAACGCGATTACCCTGATTTAAAGGTTTATAAATTAGAACAGAATTACCGTTCTACCCAAAATATTGTTGATGCAGCGAGCAGTATTATTGCCAACAACAAAAACCAGCTAGAAAAGAATGTTTTCTCTGATAATGAACCTGGTGACCGTATTAAAGTTTCGCGGGCTTTTACCGATAACGAAGAAGGTAAACTGGTTGCCGAAGCCATTATTCAGGAGCGTAGCACCAAGGGATACCAGCACAACGATTTTGCCATTTTATATCGTACCAATGCGCAAAGCAGGGCCATGGAGGAGGGTTTACGTAAACTAAATATTCCTTACCGGATATATGGCGGTCAGTCTTTTTACCAGCGCAAAGAGATTAAAGATTTAATTGCATATTTCCGTTTAACCTTTAATCCGAAGGATGAAGAGGCTATAAAACGTGTAATTAATTATCCTAAACGTGGTATCGGCGATACCTCTATTGACAAAATTATTGTTGCAGCAGATCAGCATGGAAAAACCATGTGGGATGTAATTTCGAATGCACACGAATATGTAGACGGGCGTTTAGCCAATCAATTGAACGATTTTGCCATGATGGTGCAAAGCTTTCAGGCAGAGGCAAAAAAGCTTGATGCTTATGATACGGCTTTGTTTATTGCCCAACATGCAGGTATTTTAAAAGAATTATACACTGACGATAGCGTTGAAGGACGTGCGAGATACGAAAATATCCAGGAATTATTAAATGGTATTAAGGAATTTGCAGAACGCGAGGATATTGAAGAAAAAGGTCTGGATATCTTTATGCAGGATGTTGCGCTTTTAACCAACGATGATAAGGATGGAGACAAAAATAAGGATACGGTTTCTTTAATGACGATCCACTCGGCCAAAGGTTTGGAGTTTAAAAACGTGTTTATAGTGGGATTGGAAGAAAATCTGTTTCCATCGCAAATGTCGTTAACCAACCGAACTGATTTAGAGGAAGAGCGCCGTTTGTTTTATGTGGCCATTACCCGTGCCGAAGTAAAATTAACACTTACCTATGCCACTTCCCGTTACCGCTGGGGAACGTTAACCAACTGTGAACCAAGCCGTTTTATTAACGAAATTAATCCGAAGTTTTTAGAATTGGATGTTAAACCGGCCAAATCGAACAGTTTTGAAGGTAATTTTGATGATGACCGCAAAACATGGACTTCGCAGCCGCGCGATTTCTTTAGCAAGCCAAAACCAGCGGCCGGTGCAACTACTTCTGCCCCACCAGCCCGTCCGAAAACAACATCGTTACTGGCAAAAGCTCACGTGCCAACGCCTGGCTTTACCCCATCACAACCGCATGAATTTCAGGGTGGTATGGAAGTTGAGCACGAAAAATTCGGTTTCGGAAAAATTATCAGCTTAGAGGGAACTTTGCCTGATGTTAAGGCTACTGTATTCTTCCAGGGCTTAGGTAATAAACAACTATTGCTTAAGTTTGCGAAACTGATGATTGTGAAATAGTTTTTTGCCACAAAGACACCAGGTACACTAGGAAATATCATGTTAATCTTTGTGTTCTTTGTGTCTTCGTGGTTTAATACGTAAGATGGGAATATAATTATCCATCCAGCTCTGTGCACTCTGCGCTTTTCTCTCTGCGTCCTTTGCGGTAAAAACACCAAGTTTAAAACTTGAAAAACCACAAAATTATCCTTATTATTGAACTCGGTTCTCCCGATTACAAACCATGCAACTTACTAGGTTAGAAATTAAAGGTTTTAAGAGCTTTGGCGATAAAGTGACCATCAATTTTAATGAGGGTGTTACCGCTATTGTTGGTCCTAATGGTTGTGGAAAATCTAACGTAATCGATGCCATGCGCTGGGTGTTGGGCGAGCAGAGCACCAAAGCACTTCGTTCAGAAAAGATGGAGAACATCATTTTCAACGGAACAAAAAACCGTAAACAGGCACAGCTTGCCGAGGTTTCATTAAGCTTTGATAATACCAAGAACATCCTGCCAACAGCCTATTCGCAGGTTACTGTTACACGCAAACTCTATAGAAATGGCGATAGTGAGTACCGTTTAAACGATGTTCAATGTAGGTTAAAAGATATTACCGACCTTTTTCTGGATACCGGAATCGGCTCTGATAGTTATTCGATCATTGAGCTGAAAATGGTTGATGAAATTATTACCAACAAAGAACATAGCCGTCGTTCTTTATTTGAAGAAGCATCTGGAATTTCGAAATACAAATTACGCAAAAAACAGACTTTCAGTAAGTTAAAAGATACAGAAGCCGATTTAGAGCGGGTTGAGGATTTACTTTTCGAGATCGAAAAAAACCTTAAAACCTTAGAAAATCAGGCACGTAAAGCTGAACGTTATTATAAGTTAAAAGAGCAATACCGCGAACTGAGTGTTCAGTTGGCTACACACCGTATTGCCTTCTTCCGTACCGACTTAAATGCTTTAGAAACACAGGAGCAAAATCTGCAGGTAAACCGCACCGAACTCAGTACCAAAATAGATACCGGTGAAGCCGAACTGCAAAAGCTTAAATTAGGCAGTATCAGTCAGGAAAAGAACCTTTCTGTTCAACAAAAGGCCACAAATGAGTTTGTTTCCAAAATTCGCGCTTACGAGAGTGAGAAAAAAGTAAAGAACGAACAGATGCGTTTTTTACAGGAAAAAGAAACACGTTTATCTGGCGAACTCGAAAAAGATAAAAATCAGGTTAACCACATTAAATACAATATCAAACGTTTAAATGAGGAAGTTTTAACAGAAACTGAGGTTTTTAACCGATTGGAATCTGATTTGAAAAGCTTAAAATCTACGCTCGACACTTTACGCGAGCAACAGCAGACCGAGAAAAACAGGATCGACAACCTGATTAAATCTGTTAACGACCTGCAAAATCAGGTATATCAATCGCAAAAAGAAATTGATATCCTGAATATTCAGAAAGATGCCTTAGTACAGGAAACCAACCGAAATGTAGATGATACCGAAACCAAAACTTTAGAGCTAAAGGCTTTCGATCATGCTTTGGCCGAACTTGATATCCAGGTTAGGGAAAAGCAGGCCAATATTAAAAACTTAACAGAAGCTGAAGAACTTTTAAAAGAAAAACTAGCCGCTTCCGAAATCAACCTGAGTTCGAATAAGGAAAAACTGACGGCCGAAAACCGTAAAAAAGATGCCAAGCAGAACGAATATAACCTGACCAAGTCGCTGGTTGATAGTTTAGAGGGCTTTCCTGAATCGATCCGTTTTTTGAAGAAAAACAACGCTTTTGCTAAAAGCGCCCTGCTCCTTTCTGATATTTTATTCTGTAATGAAGATTACCGCATAGCGATAGAAAATTACCTCGAACCGGTAATGAACCACTATGTGGTCGATCAGTATGCAGATGCAGTACAGGCCATTAACCTTTTAACCGATGCCAGCCGTGGACGGGCAAATTTTTTCATTTTAGAAAATGTACCCGATAAAAACCCGGTTATTGGTGCTCACGAAGGGCTTGTTTCTGCTTTATCAGTCATTGAAGTTGATAAAAAATACCAACACCTCTGCAATCTGCTCTTGCAAAATGTATACATTGCAATAGCCGAACAAGAAAACCTTTTCAAAGCAGCACCAACCGAAAGTTTAACCATTTTGGCCAAAAACGGGAAGTATGCGCAAACCAAATTCACTTTGGCAGGTGGCTCGGTAGGTTTATTTGAGGGTAAAAGAATTGGTCGCGCCAAGAATTTAGAAAATCTGGCAAAGGAAATCAAGGCGTCAGAATCGTTGATTAATCAATATAATGCAGCAATAAAAGCCGAAACTGATCATATATTTGAGTTAAAAGAAGCTTCAAAAATCAATCAGATCAATGCATTGCAACAAGAAATGAACCGTTTAAACAACGAACATATTTCTGTGCAAACCCGCCGCGACCAGTACCAGGAGTTTATTACCACCAGCGAAAACCGCAAAACAGATATTGCCCAAAAGATCGTATCTATAGAAAAAGCATTATCGGAAAAATTGCCAGCATTGGTTCAATTGCAAAAAGACCAGCAAGAAGCGCATATAAATTTGCAGGAACAACAACTTAATTATCAGGAAATTGCCGATCAGGTAAACGAAAGCGCGGGTAAATACAATCAGGATAACATCCGTTTCCACCAACAACAGAATAAGCTATCAGGCTTAGAAAAAGATCTGGATTATCGTTTTGTACAGGAAGAAGCTTTAAATAAACGCATAGCACAAAACGATAAAGAATTACAGGAAGCGCTGACCCAAATTACGGCAACGTTACAGCATACTGACCTGAACGACGATACCCTTTTAGAGATGTATCAACAGCGAGAGGAAATGGAAAAAGCACTTGCAGAGGCCGAGCAAGCATATTTTGCAAGTAAAGGAAGTATTAATGAGGTTGAAAACGACCTGACTAATATCCGTAAAAACCGCGAAGAAACTGACTTCTTATTAACTGAGATAAAGGATAAAAAAAATGCTTTAAAAATCGATCTAAATGCATTAAAAGAACGTTTAGCTGTCGAATTCAACATCGACATCAATGATCTTTTAGAAACAGATACAGAAATTGAAGCTTTAGAAAGTGAGTTCGATCTCCGCCAAAAGGTAGAGCGGATGAAACGTCAACTTGACGAATTTGGTGCCATCAACTCCATGGCGATGGAGGCCTTTAAAGAAATGGAAGAGCGTTACACTTTTATCCAGAATCAAAAAAAGGACCTAAATGCAGCAAAAACCGATCTTTTACAAACGATTAAAGAGATAGATGATACCGCTAAAGATAAATTTATGCAGGCTTTTACGCAGGCCCGTGAACACTTTATCGTGGTTTTCCGCTCTTTATTTAACGAAGAAGATAGCTGCGACCTGATTTTATCAGATATCAATAATCCTTTAGAGGCTGATATCGATATTATTGCCCGTCCGAAAGGGAAAAGACCTTTATCCATTAATCAGTTATCCGGTGGAGAAAAAACGTTAACGGCTACAGCACTATTGTTTTCACTTTACCTGTTAAAGCCTGCCCCTTTCTGTATTTTCGATGAGGTTGATGCCCCTTTGGATGATACCAACATTGATAAATTCAATAATATTATCCGTAAATTCTCCGATCAATCGCAGTTTATCATTGTTTCACATAATAAACGTACCATTGCCAGTACTGATATCATTTATGGGGTAACCATGGTGGAGCAAGGTGTTTCGAGAGTTGTAGCGGTCGATTTAAGAGAAGTAGCGGCATAAGCTTACAGACTTATCAGGTTTTAGAAATCTGATAGGTCTCACAATGAACAATCTGATTAGCAATTTTTCTAATTCGAAAATGAAAGATGTGATTACTTTTTAATTCCACATTTTATTTCGATCGTCATGCTGAATTTATTTTATTAGTGTTTTTTATTGTTTTTAAAAGTCTAATAGCTACTTCGTGGTCAGCATCTACCCTGAAATGATTGACCCTGAAATGAATTACCTTCGGTGAGCTCGCTAAGGCTCGGTTCAGGGTGATGCCTCTATTATTCCAATAATTAATATCTTTAGGAAAATTTAAACGACTAATCGTCCTTTCGAGCGGAGTGCAACGTAGTCGAGAAATCTACATCAATAGATCTCTCTCCACTTAGCGTCGGGACTATGCTCCAGTCGGGATGACGAACCTAACGTATTACAAAATAACCATGAAAATCCTATATATCCTTCCCTTAGCCATGATGCTAAGCTGCTGTTCATCAGTAAAAAATCAAAACAATACTGGCTCTGGCAAGTTAGATGCCCAATTGTTAAAAGATGTTGAGGTCTTATCTTCCGATGCTTATCAAGGTAGAAAAACCGGAACTAAGGGGGCTGAAATGGCCAGGGCTTACATTATAGAAAGATTTCAAAAATTAGGATTAAAATCTTATCCTCAACATGTAAACTACGCGCAGGAGTTCACTTTTAACGGAAGAGGCAATACAAAAATAAATGGCACCAACATCATCGGCTATATTCCGGGCAAAGGAACCAATGTTATTGTGATATCTGCCCATTACGACCATTTAGGCATAGTAAAAGACGAAGTTTTTAACGGTGCTGATGATAATGCATCAGGAACTGCAGGTTTGTTAAAAATTGCCGCCTATTTTGCTAAGTATAAGCCGAATAATACGATCATTTTCGCGGCTTTCGATGCGGAAGAAATGGGTTTACAAGGTGCCAAGGCATTTGTGGGCAATCCACCGGTATCGATTAATACCATTGCAATCGACCTGAACATGGATATGATCAGCCATAGTGATAAAGGTGAACTCTATGTATGCGGAACTTTCAAATATCCGGACTTAAAGAAGTATGTAGATACGACTAAAACCAATATCAAATTACTATTCGGTCACGACGATCCAAAACTAGGTCATGATGATTGGACCAATCAGAGCGATCAAGGCGCATTTAATGCTAAAAATATCCCCTTTTTATATTTCGGTGTTGAAGATCATAAAGATTACCACAAAGCCAGCGACGAATATGTTACCATCACAAAACCATTTTTCAGCAATGCAGCAAGTGCGGTATTAGATGTTGTAAAAAGTATCGACAAACAAACAGGTTTACAACAGCTGTTAAAGGATAAAATGATTATGATGGATAATCCAAGAAAGTTGGAAAAGTTTTAACAAGCAATTCGAAAGAATCTAAACCTGCCCTACCAGGCAGGTTTTTTTATGCGCTATAAATTTTAGATAAAAAAATTATATATCTGTATATCAATTAATTACAATATAAACTATAAAAACAGTTTGCAAACTACTTTTATAGTAGTAACTTCAATTAATCAAACTATAAAAGTAGTTGCTATGATAAAAGAACTCACAAAAGCAGAAGAACAGATTATGCTCATCCTTTGGGAAATGGGTGAAGCCTTAGTAAAAGATGTTATCGAAAAGATGAACGAACCCAAACCCGCTTACAACACGGTTTCGACCGTAATTAGGGTTTTAGAAAGTAAAGGTTTTGTTGACCATAAAGCCATCGGCAATACACACATCTACTTCCCTATTATAAAAGAAACTGATTACAAGCGTTTTGCATTCGACAAGGTAATGAACAATTACTTCGAAAACTCCTACGAGAGCCTGGTTTCTTTCCTGGTGAAAGAAAAAAGTATGAGTACTGAAGAGCTCAATGAAATCATCCAATTGGCAGAGAAACTTAAAAAAGATAAATGATGAGCTGGTTATATTATTTACTCGAAGCCAATCTATACCTTATCCTTTTTTATGGATTTTATAGATTATTCCTCTATAAGGAAACCTTTTATGGCTTAAATAGAAGTTACTTGATTATTACCTCAATACTGGCTTTTATACTTCCATTTTTTCAACTGGGTTTCTTAAATGTAACTGTAATCGAACAGGTTACGATAACACCTACAACAGAAGCTGTTGTTAGCCAAGTGATGGTTCCGGAAAACCTGCCACAGGAAAATTATCAACCGAGTATTTTCATAATTGGTAATGTAGTTATCGCAATTTACACTTTAGTAACCATTGCATTTCTGCTTAAAATGCTATTTAACTTATCGAAAATTATCTGCATGCGCAACCTACCGTCTGTTAAATTAGATAATGGAGTGAAATTAATTGATTTAAAAGATTCTAAAAAAGCTTTTTCATTCTTCAACCTCCTCTTTTTGGATCCACAGTTGGCAGAAAAAAACACCATACTCAAACACGAGCTGGTACATATTAAACAAAAACATAGTCTGGATGTACTTTTATTCGAAATCATTCAGATCACTAGCTGGTTTAACCCAATAACTTATTTAGTTAAAAAAGACATTAAGTTAATTCATGAATATTTGGCTGATGAAGAAACAACGAGATGCGATGTAGAGAAATATCATTATGCTATGTTTTTGATCCAAAATTCAACAGGTATACCAAGCCTAACACTAACTAACCAAATATTCAGTTCATCAATATTAAAAAATCGAATTAGCATGCTAAATCAAAAGAAATCAGCACGTTGGGCGAGGCTCAAACTGCTAGCGGCATTGCCCATTACTGCAGGAATATTATGCATTTCTACCATGGCTTTTACAAAAGATTATGGTTTTGTGGAACTTGGCTCTTCCCCCAATAAGCCATCTATACAACAAGACACTGTTAAAAAACCATTCGACACAAATGATGGTATACATGTACCAAACCCTAACGCATTGTATTTAGCCTTGCATACCGACCCTAAAACAAAAAAATTAACCACTTATACAAAAAAATTAATATTACTAAATGGTAAAGAATTAAAAGCTGGAACCAGCGGAGGGGTGAAAAATATAAAGCATATGATTAAACTAGATGCAACAACTGCCAAAGCAAAATACGGTAAAAAAGGCGATTTTGGGGCTATAGAGATTTTCAGTTCAAATCCTGAAATTATAGGTACTCCACCGAAAGTAAAACTACCGGCTAACTCGTCAGAAAAAATGATAATTTTAACTCCACCTCCTCCTATTGGAGACGATACAACCAAAAAGAAAAAACTAAAAGAAGTAACCATCAAAGCACATAAAGCTGCAATGGAGGCTAAAACAGTACAAGACTACCCAATCGGTGCCAAAAAACAAACAATAGAAATTAAGCCTGCACCTCAATCAGATACAAAACTAAAAGAGGTAACCATTAAAGCCTATGAAAAAGCAATGAGCGAGAAGTCAGATAGTGAAGTAAAGGAAATCAAGGTACAGGATAATAGTGCCACCAAAGAAGAAGGCAAAATCACATATGCGATGGTAGTACACCAGGATAATTTAGATAAGGCTAAAAATGAGAAGCTAATTGCCAATATTCCTGAAGGTGCTACAGCCGAACTGACGATTTATAACGCTACTTATGACAAAGCCTTTTATCAAAGTGCTAATTATAAAAACGATTGGTATGCTAGAGAACTTCCAGATGGAAAATATCCATATAACTTCGTATTTAGAAAAAACGGAAAGGTAGTAGGCGGAAAAAGTGGTTTTGTACAGATTAAATAACTACTGCGGTACGTAAACCACATATTTAGTTTCAAAAAAATCTTCCTCAAAATAAGCTGAAAGCGGATATAATTCTGCTTTCAGTTTTGATTCCTTAATCTCTTCTGCCAAATCGCCGCCCTTTAGATACAAAATTCCATTTGGAATGGCATTTAAGGAGTCTTTTTTAAATTTGCCCTGTATCCAAGGGTAAAATTCGCCTAAACGCGTAACCGCTCTCGATACCACGAAGTTAAATTTCTCTTTAATCTGCTCGGCCCTTAAATGGTCGGCCCTTAAATTCTCCAAACCTAATGCCGAAGCCACTTCTTTTACCACTTTAATCTTTTTCCCGATAGAATCGACCAGATAAAATTCCGTTTCGGGAAACAAGATGGCCAATGGGATGCCAGGAAAACCACCACCTGTACCTACATCTAAAACTGATTCACCCGCTTTAAAAGTACACACTTTAGCTATCCCCAACGAGTGCAATACATGGCGCTCATATAACTCTTCGATATCCTTTCTCGAAATTACATTAATCTGTGCATTCCAAAAGCTATATAACTCAAATAATTGCGAAAATTGAGCAATTTGTTTTTCACTTAGGTTAGGAAAATATTTTAAAACGATATCGGGCTTTACATCAAGCATATTGTAATTGCTAAAGGATTATTGAATTATTTCCAGTTTACTTTTTTCTTACCAAACAGGGCTAAAAATCCGTTCAGGGTCAAAAACAGAAACAAAAGTATGTCTAAAATCGGGAACCACCAACGCAAATCGCTATAGTTTAAGCGTTTCAACAATTTTGGATAGATAAAACACCTGATGATGATGCTTAATCCGAGGATTCCTAAGGCAACATATTGCGTCTCACGGCTAAAAAACATACATGCGGCAAAGAACGCATAAAACAAAAACTGAAAAACAATCTGAAGACTTAAAATAAACTTATGCTTCGATTTATAGAACTTTCCGGCTCCAAAATGACGTTTTTTCTGCCTCAGGTAACCTCCCCAGGTATTATTAGGTTCACTCCAAACATGGCTATCGCGATGTAGACGGATCTCTGTATTGTATTTATTGGCGTGTGCGTTTACAAATAAATCATCATCTCCTGATGGGATATGCATGTGCGCTGCAAAGCCTTTATTTTTGAAAAAAAGCGATTTTTTATAGGCCATATTACGTCCAACGCCCATATACGGCATACCTTTTAACGCAAAAGCCAGGTAATTTACAGCAGTAAAAAAGGTTTCGAAACGGATTAACGCATTTAGCAGACCTCTTTTCTTCATATAAGGCGAGTAGCCCAAAACAATTTCAGTATTTTCATCAGCAGGCTGCTGCATATTCTTTAACCAATGCTCAGAAGCCGGTGTACAATCTGCATCAGTAAAAACCAACCAATCGTACTTGGCAGCCTTTATGCCCATCGTTACCGCGAATTTCTTACCTGCTATAAATTTATCGTTATCTAAAATCTTAACTACTTTCAGGTTACGGTGTTTCTTCTCTAATTGTTCTAAAAACTCCTCAGTACCGTCCCAAGAGCGATCGTTAACCACCACAACTTCAAACTCCGGATAATCCTGGCTTAATAATGTGGGCAGATACTGTTCTAAATTTACAATTTCGTTTCGGGCACATACAATTATGCTTACTGGTTTTTGAGCAGATAGTGGAATCTCCTCGATACCTACATTGGCCAATTTTAAATGAACAAAAAGGACATAGTAAAGCTGAACCAAAAGGCAAAAAGCCAATATCGAGAGCAGAATAATTTCAGGCAGGGTTAATATCACGATGGTAAAATAAATAGGCGCAAATTTCTCATTTTTAATCTGTAAATCACTTTTATGTGGATAAAAAATTAAACAAAAATATGCCCTCAATTTTTGCTATTTTTGGCAGATTTTCGACGAGAAAAAACACATATGAACCGCCTACTGTCAAAATAACAATTAGTTTTAATAAAACGTAATTTGATGGTGGTAAGCTCCACCTAACAATTGGAGAAAAATAAATAGAAACAGATGAAATTTAGTTTACAGGCTAACGATCCACTATCTAAAGCCAGAGCCGGAACGGTAACAACTGCTCATGGCGAAATACAAACCCCTATTTTTATGCCTGTGGGCACTGCTGGAACGGTAAAAGCCGTACATCAGCGCGAACTGAAAGACGATATTGATGCAAAAATCATTTTAGGCAATACTTATCACTTATATTTAAGACCAGGTCTAGATATCCTCGAAAAAGCTGGTGGATTACATCAGTTTATCGGCTGGGACCGTCCGATTTTAACAGATAGTGGCGGCTACCAGGTGTATTCTTTAAGTAAAGTTCGTAAAATTAAAGAAGAAGGCGTTACTTTCCACTCTCATATTGATGGATCAAAACACCTATTCACACCAGAATATGCAATGGATATTCAGCGTACCATAGGTGCCGATATTATTATGGCTTTTGACGAGTGCACGCCATACCCATGCGATTATACTTATGCAGCGCAATCCATTAAAATGACACACCGTTGGTTAAAACGCTGTTGTACCCGTTTTGATAGCACCGAACCTAAATACGGTTTCGATCAGACCCTTTTCCCTATTGTTCAGGGTTCGGTGTATAAAGATTTGCGTATAAAATCGGCAGAATTTATTGCCAGCATGAACCGTGAAGGCAATGCCATTGGCGGTTTATCTGTTGGTGAGCCGGCTGAAGAAATGTATGCCATGACAGAAGTTGTATGCAATATATTACCAGAAGAAAAACCACGTTATTTAATGGGCGTGGGCACACCGATCAATATTTTGGAGAATATTGCACTGGGTATCGATATGTTCGATTGTGTAATGCCAACCAGAAATGCCAGAAATGGCATGCTTTTTACAAGAAATGGCATTATAAACATCAGGAACAAAAAATGGGAGAACGATTTCTCTCCATTGGATGCGGAGAGCGATCTACATGCAGATTTAGTAACCAGTAAAGCATATTTAAGACATTTAGTACATAGTAAGGAGATGCTTGGCGCTCAAATTGCTACCTTGCATAATCTACATTTTTATCTTTGGTTGGTAAAACAGGCCAGAGAAAAGATAATTGCTGGTGAATTTTACGAATGGAAAAACAAAATGGTTAAAGTATTAGGCAATAAGCTATAAAATGAATCTGTTAAAAGGAAGGATAAAAATCATCGATCAGTATATTATCGGGAAATACCTGGGTACATTTATTTATACCCTGGCCATTTTTGTGATTATTATTGTAGTATTCGATCTATCGGAAAAGATGGATGATTTTATGAAAAGCGGCCTGAGTTTTTGGGGGATTCTCTCTAAATATTACGCAGGCTCTATTCCTTTTTATGTGAATATGCTTTCACCGCTGATCAATTTTATTGCGGTAATTTTCTTTACCGCAAAAATGGCCGATCAGACTGAAATTGTACCAATTTTAAGTGGTGGCGTGAGTTTTAACCGCTTTTTATTTCCTTACCTGGTGTCGGCTACGATTATTTTCTCAGCCAATTTACTTTCAAATCTATACATCCTCCCTTATACCAATACTTTAAAAAACAGTTTCGAGAATACCTATGTAAAACGTAACGATCCTTCCACAAAATCAAACATCCACATGAAACTGGATGATAAAACCTATATCTACATTGATAATTTCGACAACAAAACGAATTCAGGATACCGGTTTTCTTTGGATAATTTCAGTGGGGATGTACTTACCAAAAAGATCGTTGCAGAAAATATAAAATGGGATTCGCTGAAACGCAAATGGCAATTGAACAACTACTCCATCCGCAAGATCGATGGCCTGAAAGAAACCATGATTTACGGTAACGGAAAGCAAAAAGATACCATCCTGGATATGCGTCCTGATGATTTCTCAGCATATGATAATGTGGTGCAGAATTTAACCACAAAGGAACTTTCTGATAAGATTAGAAAAGAAAAAATACGCGGAACCGGAGTAATGAACGATCTTCAGTTTGAAAAATACAAACGTTACCTCCACCCACTTTCTGCTTTCGTATTAACACTGATCGGCGTGGCGCTATCGTCGCGTAAAGTACGCGGAGGCGTTGGTGTATCATTAGGGATCGGAATCTTCATTAGCTTCGCTTATATCGTATTTAACCAGTTCACACAGATGTTTTCTACCAAAGGTGGATTACCTCCTTTTGCAGCTGTTATTATGCCTACATTATTCTTTGGCTTATTAGGTTTTTACCTATTAAGAAAAGCACCAAAATAGCGATGGACGTTACCAAAAAGAATTTACTCATCCTTCATCTTACTGTATTTGTTTGGGGCTTTACAGGCGTGCTCGGCAAATTAATTTCTATCGATGCAGTCCCCATGGTTTGGTATCGGGTATTGATCGCTGCAGCTACACTTTTTGCGTGGTTTTTAATCACCAAAAAGAACATTAAGATCACTAAAAAACAGTTCATCCAATTCTTTTTAACAGGAGGAATTGTAGCCATTCACTGGATATTTTTCTTTCATGCCATTAAAGTTTCTACCGTTTCTGTAACCTTGGTTTGCCTCTCTTCCTTTACTTTATTTACCGCAATTTTAGAACCACTGATCAAAAAACAGCCGATACAAATGGGCGATATTCTGATCGGTTTATTGATCATTCTAGGAATATATATGATCTTTAAATTCGAAGGCCAGTATACTTTAGGAATTATTTTTGGTTTGCTCGCGGCAGTCGCGTCAAGTCTTTTTTCAACGATAAATTCTACTTTGGTACAAAAAAGTGAACCTTCCATCATCAGTTTTTACGAGCTTGTCGGTGCGCTTTTCTGGATCACTTTATACCGTTTATATGACGGAAAACTCCTGCATACAGCATTCAACTTAAGTACCAAAAACTGGTTCTTTCTCACGCTCCTCGGCACACTTTGTACATCTGTTGCTTACGTTGCAGGTGTTGCAGTAATGAGAACTTTATCGGCTTTTAGAGTTGCATTAATTACCAATCTGGAACCTGTATACGGAATAGTTTTAGCCTTCGTTTTCTTTCAAAGCAAAGAGCAGATGACAGGTGGATTTTATATTGGCGCAACCATTATCCTGGCCTCTATTTTTCTCTATCCCATCTACAAAAAGAGAAAGAATCAACTGTAAACACAAACGATAGGAATTTAAATTTCCTCTGGCAATCATACCAGCCCTATGGATGATTTCAGTCGTAACTATTAGCCGTGCACATTTTTTTCCGGGCAGTTCAATACTCAGATTGTCTCTAGTAAATTTCCTGATAAAGATTAGATAAAAATGCAGAGGAGAAGCTTATTAAAACTAATCATCACCACCCTTTATTTTAGTATCATTAAAGCTTTTGGCTCGCCTGATATAGAGATGCAAAATCTTATAGTCAAAAGCAGCGAACGAACATTCAGAACACGAAGAATCTAATGACTGAGGTATACCTATTGATTAAACATCATCCAAACCATCAGAACAAAAACGACAGCTTTAAATGAGGAGAATTACTGCTTAAAAAATACAATCCATCGGGAAGTGAAAGATCGAAAATGGACATTATCCACAACCACATGAATTACTTCGGAGACAGAAAACACCCATAAAAAAGCATACCAAAAGCGAGATGAATCACCGTTCAAAGCCACTGAACTGAACTAATATTTTTGAGTCAAAATCTACGGATTAACAGGCGGAATTCCATTACCACCCCTTACGCATTTCAGCGAAAGAAGAAGATAAATAACCTCATAATAAGACCGGGCAGACACGAACAAAGCTTATATAAACAGCTTGAAATCGGATATTGCAATACTCAAGTTCAAGACTCAATCCTTAAAGAATTTCGTGCTAAAAAATGTTCAGGCAGTTATCAACTAAACTCCTTAAATGAAGACCAGAATTGGAGTTGATAAAACGAAAATTATAATATAAAAATCAACCAAAACATTAGCTATTTCGAAACCAAAAAAGCACTCTAATTATAAGATTATTATTAACCCGCTTTAGCTAAAAAAAAACTTATTTAAAACAGCAAAAATAGGGGGTAACCGTTCACAAAATATAAACAAAATCAACTATACAAAGTCAGAAAAAAACAGATAGTTAAAGCGATTTAAAACCCCAATAAAAAGCTCATTAAATCAGCCGAAAACAAGACTAAAACATCAAAGAAAAAGACTAAAATTTATATTCAAAATCGACATCAGATGCAAGATATTTCATGTTCAGATTTCATGCAATACCGAGTTACCAAACTACAAGTAAAACAGGATGGCTTGCCTAAACTATCCCAACCTTCAGTTTAGGAGAGTTTTCACCAGAATAAAAATCCGGCAAAGGAGTACAAAAAGGTAAGGCATTTTACAGTTAGTCAACATAAAAATATAAGCAAAAATCACAGATGTAAACCTAATTTTCGGTGTACTTTTCATCACGCAATGGAGGAAAAACCATCAATTTTAAATTTCATAAAAACAAAGACCAAAAGTGTAAAAAACATCATTTAGACACCAATAAACATACTTTTTAATGCAAAAACAAAAATCACTTTAAAACATTCCGAAAACACCATTATTCACGAATATCGTCAGGAAATCGCATTATAAGGCCAAATTATTATCGATTTAAGGAGGCTAAATGGCCAAAAAACATACAATTTTCGTCTTCATCATCAAATTTTAAGTAAAAAAATGAGGGTAAAAATCATGTTTCAAGCCCAACTAAAGCTATAAATTTTGACGATCGAGCAGGCATTTCGCTTTCACATTATTTATCAAAACCAGGTAGTAAATGTTAAAAATGAGTTTAAGGATCCCAAATATACAGCCTGGCTAATTGCTAAAAAACAAAGACATTTTGTCACCAAAATCTAATCTCAAATATTAATTGGGATTTTGAATAACCAATCCACCTCATACATTTTTACTTCAAAACAGTGTACACAGAACGCAATTCCCAAGGAAATTTTCGCACACTGAAAGTCAATTTTAAAGCAGATAACCCTGATCCAAACCCTAGCAATTCTTCCTGCATTAATAGCCAAAAAGTATCGGTGAATAATACAAAATCCTGTTGCATTTTAAGCCGTTTTATGATCCTGGCCGAATTCTGAAAAACTATACAAAAATTTAAAAAGGCAATAAAATTTTCGAAGAAAATCGATTAATAAGTGTAAATTAAATCAACAAAGTTAATGCGATTAAAAATATTGACCGATGCCTATATCAGCAATAAAATTTAATAAAAAACAAAGTAAAAACTGACAAATCAAGAATTCATATAAAACACATTAATATTTAAAAATCAATAACTTAAATAATTTTATATAAATTAAATATTTACAAAAATCAGCAGTTGAAAATTTCAAAAAACTAAATATTTTAGCAAAGAATTTAGATGAATTTAAATATATCAAACAAGAAACTAATTATCAAGTATTTAAGCGTAATTACTTTAAGCTTTACATCACTATCGGTTTTTGGGCAGATTTTCAGCACCGCACAAAACCCACTTAGTGTAAAATGGAACTATATTTATTCAGGTGGCTTTAAAATCATCTATCCGCAAGAACTGGAGAAAGAAGCTCAAAGAATGGCTAATACCCTACCCTTCATCTACCCTAAAATAGGACTGGGTTTAAGGCAGCAAAAAACTGCTATCCCACTCCTACTCCAGAACCGCGGAACTGTAGCAAATGGCTTCGTACAGCTCGCGCCCAAGAAGTCTGAATTCTATGCCACCCCACCTCAGTTTTTCGACAGCCAGGATTGGCTAAACAACCTGGCTGTGCACGAGCTTAGGCACATCGCCCAGTTTGACAAATTGACAGGAACACAAGCACACCCCTTTCCTGAACTGGTTTACTTCGCTTACTTTGGCGCTGGCATCCCAACCTGGTTTTTCGAGGGCGATGCGGTGGTTAATGAAACTGCTTTGACTCATTCGGGCAGAGGCCGGCAGCCTAATTGGATCATGCCTTACCGGGCTTCAATTTTGGAGGGCAAAAAAATCTCTTACAGTAAAGCCTATTTCGGTTCGAACAAAGACGTTACTCCCGGCTATTACCAAACCGGATATTTGATGGTATCGGATATGAAAGAAAAATATGGGCAGTTCATTTCCGACAGCATACTTAGCGACATTAGAAAAAGACCAGTAAGACTGTACCCATTTTCGCAAAGCTTAAAAAAATTCACAAAGCAAAACTCAAGGACCTACTTTCTTTCTACCCAAAACAAGCTTGCTGAAAAATGGAAAATACAGGAAGAACAATCTATTACAGAAAGCTATGAAAGTTTAAATAAAAAAAACCATTTGGCAACTGATTATTTCCTTCCTTTCAGGCTAAATAAAACCCAGGTTTTAGCGCTCAAAGAAAGCAAGACAGATGCACGATGTTTTGTAATTATCAACGAAGATAAATCGGAACAAAAATTATTCGGAATTGGCTATCAGGAACTGCCTTGGTTTAGCCTAAAAAACGACCTTTTGGTTTGGGATGAAATACGCTACGATCCGCGCTATAAACAACGGAGTTATAGCGTAATCTGTTCGTACAATTTAAAGACCAAAAAATTCAACAAATTAAGCAGCAAAAGCAGACTCTTCTCTCCCAGCCTTTCTAACGACGGAAAGAAAATTATCGCATCCAAAGTGGAACTAAACAACCAGTTCAATTTGATTGAGTTAGATGCAAACTCTGGAAAAATTTTAAAGACTTACCCTAACCCTGCAAACGAAATCCTGCAAACACCCTCGTTTGATCAGTCAGGAAATAAGATTGCTTATATCAGCGTAAGTGAGAAAGGAAAAAGTTTATGGTTGATTGACGGAGAAAAAAAAATGCAATTGATTTCGAACAGCCGACAACAGCTAAGCCGACCGGTCTTTATTAAAGACAAAATTGTTTTTAACGCCCACTTTAATGGGATCGATAATATCTATAGTATCGATCCTGATTCGAAAAAAATAAATGCACTCAGCGCTTCGAGATATGGAGCCTTTAACCCTACTGAAACCGCTGATGGAAAAATCATTTTTAACAATTATAAAATCAATGGTTATGAAATAGCCGAAGCCGCATTAACTGAAAAACCTGTTGGAGAAAACAACTTTATCGATTTCTCCGCAGCTGCAGAAAAGCAGGAAAACGCAGGGAATGTTTTCGACAAGATTCCAGACAGCACCTACCAAACTAAGCGCTATCATCAGGCTTTAAACCTTTTCAGTTTCCATAGCATTATTCCTGTTATCGACAACGAATATGTTTTCGGTCTGGAGTTGCAATCAAACAATCTGCTCAACACGATGGACTTTTATACCGGTGCAAAATATCATCGCGATTTAAAACGTTTTGAATACACAGCAGACATTAGCTATAAGGCACTTTATCCCGTATTCAGTGTGTTGTACCGCAACCGCCCGAAAAGAACGTTCTACAAAGCTAAAAACGCGATACAACAAGGCGACTGGAGAGAGAACTATATCAAGCTTAATGCATCCGTTCCGCTTTCGTTCAACATGCGCAATGAGAACTATGCTTTTACCCTAAATGCAGCAACCAGTTTTACGCAAAGATATATGCCAGAAAACATGCCAACGGGTTTTATCCGCGAGCTTAAATTCCCAATGGAATACAATTTTACTTTCAACCATAGTGTGCGCACTACCGAAAGAGATATTGCACCCAAGTGGGCACAAGTTTTTAGGGCAACTTATAATCACCAACCCTTCGATAAAAATTTAAAAGGAGAAATCTTAGCACTCGAAAGTTTCCTTTACTTTCCTGGCTTTGCTAAAAACCACTCCTTTTTGGCAAGCTTCAATTACCAGAAAGCAAGTGGCGTAAACCAATACGCCACTGAGATTGCGACCGTGTATGGATATAACAACATCTTAGCAAAAAGCAAACTGCAGAACAGTCTACTTTTTAATTACCGTTTTCCCTTTGCCTTTCCCGATTGGGAATTGGGGCCTTTCGCTTATGTCAGAAATTTTAGGGCAGGTTTATTTTGCCATTATGAGAACATTGGTAAGGGTACAACCTTTAACGACCCGAAAACTTATGGGGTAGAATTAAACACCAGTGTAAACCTTTTGCGCTATCAACCTGTTGTAGATTTAGGAGCGAGATTGGTTTTTGTTAATCAGATTTACAATCAAAATCCGATATTAGAGTTTTCATTTAATTATAGCTTTTAAAACCATGAGCGCAAAAACAATCTCCATCATTATCCTGACTGCATTACTTACCATATTTTTAATGGTGAATACCGAACCTGTTGATTTCGATTTCCTGGTTACCACCGTTCCAGTATCTAAACTTTTGGTTATCGGTATTTGCATCATCATCGGTTTTATCATTGGCTTTGTTGTTGGCCGACCAAGAAAAACAATTAGCAGTTATGATGATGAGATCGAAAGAAACCAACCTTCGATAGAAAAGAAAAATACCTTAAGCGACGAGGACAGGGATTATATTAGCTAGGGCCAGGATTGGATAGGATTATAAGATTTCAGGATCATAGCGCTTCAGGATTCCAGATCATGATGTTTCCAGTATTATTAGATTTCAGGATCATGGCGCTTCAGTATCATGGTGTTTCAGGATTATTGGATTTCAGGATTTTTTAGTTTAATTTAGTTCAAAAGAAAATCCCTATTTCTTACAGTAAATTTTAATTTATTAATATGAAATATGGCGATTTAACAGGCCGAATTATTGGGTGTGCAATGAAAGTCCACTCTTTTCTAGGTTCAGGTTTTCAAGAAAAGATTTATCAAAAAGCCTTGGGTATCGAAATGAGGATAGAGAAATTATCCTACAAGGAAGAAATGACAATGAATATTTTTTATCGTGATATAAAAATTGGATATAGAAGAGTAGATTTTTTTGTTGAAAATACGATTATGTTA
The DNA here is from genome assembly GCF_049913135.1 of Pedobacter sp. R-06. Classification (NCBI taxonomy): domain Bacteria; kingdom Pseudomonadati; phylum Bacteroidota; class Sphingobacteriia; order Sphingobacteriales; family Sphingobacteriaceae; genus Pedobacter; species Pedobacter sp. R-06. The sequence goes on from NZ_CP183977.1 coordinate 3,851,934, forward strand.
GAATTGAAAGCTGTTTCAGAATTAAATGATGCACATCTTGCGCAAGCGATTAACTACCTCGAAGCATATAAACTGCCTGTAGGATTGTTAATCAATTTTGGAAGTAGGAGCTTAACTTTTAAAAGAGTTTATAATACGAAGCACCCGGATAACAAGAGACATGATTAGTATGATCTGAGAATGACAAGACTTAAGTATCCAAATAATGCATAATGAATATATATGTCAGGGCTAATGTGATCTAGGGGTAGCAAGATTTAAGTGTCGATAAGAAGTGAATTTTATGAGCCTGATCTTGAAATCCTATCATCTTAAAAATCCTGGCTTATGGCGGTCATGATCTCACCATATAACAACCCGCTGCCCCCTCCATAATGCTGGATAATCTTCAGGTCTGGCCTTAAGGCGAGAAGTTTATTTTTCAGTTCAGCTTCTGATTCCTGATCGATTCCATTTCCAAGTAAAACCAAGTCAATGTGCTGTTCTTTGCAAATGGAAATGGCTTCTTCATTTTTACACACACACAAACCCCTCCATTCGGGCCTGGCATTTAACAAACGGTTCATTACTGCAGTAATTTCTGTATCCCGGCCGATATAAAGTATAGTAGTTTGCATAATTTTAAGTTTAAGAAATATCGTTGTACTTAAATAAAATCGTCATTTCGACTGGAGTACCGATATTGAATCGGTACCGAAATGGAGAAATACCTGGTCTCTACTCCAAGATTTCTCCTCCAAAGGAGTTCTTTTGGAACACTTCTGTCGAAATGACGATCTTCTAAATTAATTCAGTTCCATCGGAACATCCATCAATAAAACCTCTGCATCTGCAGTATTGGCTTTAAAACTAATGCTGTCGGTATCCCAAACGCCTAATCCATCTCTTTTGCTCAACACTTGTCCGTTTATGGTTACCTCGCCACTGATTACGAAAGCATAAACACCGTTTCCTGCCTTTTTGATTTTATATACTGTTTCAAAACCTTCATCAAACTTACCTAGCGAGAACCAGGCATCCTGATGAATCCATACGCCAGCGTCATCAGCGTTTGGCGATAAAATCTGCTGGAAGTTATTGTGCCTCGCTGCAACATCCAATGTTTGCTGATCGTAACGTGGTGTAACGTTTTTCTTATTCGGGAACAACCAGATCTGCAATAAATTTAACTGCTCATCTGCATTTGCGTTAAACTCGCTGTGGCTAACACCTGTTCCGGCACTCATTACCTGGATTTCTCCATTTTTAATTACGGCCGAATTACCCATACTATCTTTGTGCGCAATTGCACCAGCTAATGGAATGGTAATAATTTCCATGTTATCGTGTGGGTGCGAGCCAAAGCCCATTCCACCATCAATACTGTCGTCATTTAAAACCCTTAAAACTCCGAAGTGCATCCTTTCTGGATTGTAGTAGTTAGCAAAACTGAATGAATGGTGTGCATCTAACCAGCCATGATTAGCATGACCGCGGGTGTTTTCTTTGTGCAAAATAAACTGTGACATAATTTCCTTTCTTATTTATGATACAAATTTACTGCAGCGATTTTTGCCAGGCGTTGATGTAGGGTAAGAAAGTTCAGCGCGAAGTGTTTAGTATTGGGCGTTTATCGTGCCTGGCAAGCACAGCATCGCTATTAAGCTCCCGCAATGCATCTAAAGCTACCCAATTTGCTTTTTTATTGTTTTGAGCAAGGATATTGTTTGCTGTTTCGATGGCATACTGATGCAGGAAAGCATTTCGCTTGCCAATCTGCCTTAGTGCCCAGTTGATGGCTTTTTTAACAAAATTCCGGTTATCGTAGGCTTCTCTTTCAATGATTGGAAGAAAAACCAGAAAGGTTTCGTCAGGTTCTTTCTTTAGATGCACAGCTGCCTCGGCCATCAGCACAAAACCGGTACGTTTTATAAATTCGGCTTCAGCCTGGGCAAACTCAAAAACCTTCGACTTAAAATAAGGCGTTTTAACGATAAGATTTCCGCAGGCCTGATCACATATATCCCAGGAGCTAAAATCTTTTGTCCAGGCGTTTATTTGCGTTTCTGACACCTGTTTATAATCGCCAATAATGGTTGCTAAGAGGCGGGCTTCATGAAATCCGGTTTCCCAGAGCAATAAAGACAGCTCCTGATTCTTGCCAATTTGCTTGGCCAGTTTTCTGATATTCGGCACTCGGACGCCAAAAGCCTTAGAAATATCGATCCCAAAATGAGCCATCTTTTTTAGATAATCAGGCTCACTGATGGATTCTAGTTCGGAAAGAATAAAATCGATGTCGTTCATAATACGAATTTAGTTTTTTTGAAAGACTTTCGAAGTTTCAAAGACTCGCCCCCAGACAAAACAACTGAGAATGTTATGCCTTAATACTAAACATAATCAATCCTTAACACAGTTTCAGTTTTAAGTTTATATCCATCTTTTAAACTTGTTCCGATTTAACCATAACATAAACCCATGCAAAAAAACATCATCTGGATGCTATTAGCGTCCTGCTTATTCACATTTTCCTGCAAAAAGAATATATTACCAGAAGAATCGGCCAGCACAACTGTCCAAAACAAAAATATACGAATGGCCAACACTGCTGCAGCCAGCGTTGCCACTAGCGTAAATGCCTACTCCAATACATCGGCCTACATTAACACAGGCTTTACATTTTTAAACCCAACACAAATTGATAAAAACCGCCAGGCCATTGGTGGCAGTGCTTATACTGAGGTATACGGCTTTAATGTTCCCGAATAGAATAGGGTTAGAGGGATAAGGTGGAATGAAGATGATGAAACCACATCGATATGGCGCCCACAGGGAATCGCCGGTTTCTCGAGGAACGGTGTACGTTACTTATTGGTAAGCTGGTATGCCAAAGATGCAGCCGAGAGCAAAGGATCGAGAATAACCCTGATCGATATCAGCCCAAGCTCAAGCACTTATTTAACTTACAGGCACATTTTACTTGTACAGCCTACCCTTCCAACTGGCACGCTGGATTATACCCAATATGGCACTTACGCGCCTTTAAACGTACATGCCGGCGGAGTAGCTTATTTTAACGGCAAAATTTACTTAAGCAGTACAAGTTTGGGATTAAGGGTATTCGATTTAGATAAAATTATTGAAGTAAGCACAGGGACCGGTACAGATAATAAGTGCGGCAAAGATGCTAGTGGCAATCTTTATGCTTTTAATTACAGGTACATACTACCGCAAATAGGTTATTATAAAATTAACGAGGCAGATCCTTTTTCAACAGTACAGGTAAATTACGAGAACAATCAATTATGGACGGGGCAATATTATGCCGGAAGTGCAGATGCATCAATTGTACCTAAAATATTCGGATTCCCAATAAACACGTCTGGAGAATTGCAGAATTCAGGAATACAAACTGTCATTCCCAAAAACAGCTTGTTTACTTCAGATCACGCACATGGCATACAGGGCGTTTTTAGAAAAGGAAACAGAACCTGGCTTTCCTGCACTGGGTCGCCTAGCGAATCGTACGGATCAACCGCTCGTTTAGCAAGATATACCGATGGCGACACCAATACCGTTCGGTACAGATGGCCGTACGGTGCTGAATCGTTATATCTGGAAGCGCAATACGGATATTTATGGAGCTTAACTGAATTTGAACCCAATGCGGGCGCTCAAAATGGCAGTCAGGTTAACCGTTGTATATTTGCGGTAGATTTTTCAAAATACGAATAGTAGTCTTAATCAATAAAAAAGGGAGATTTCTTAAAAAGATCTCCCTTTTTTATTGATCTGTTTTTAAGCATGTATTAAGCCAAAGCCTGCTCAATATCAGCTAAAATATCGTTGATATGTTCTAAACCAATTGATAAACGGATAGAACCCTGCTCAATACCTACTTCATTGCGTTGCTCTTCGGTAAGTTTGCTGTGTGTACTGGTAGCCGGATGTGTTGCAATAGAACGGGTATCGGCCAGGTTTGCCGAGATCGAAAACATTTGCAAACCATCCATAAATTTACGTGCAGCATCAATTCCACCTTCAACCACAATGGTTACAATGCCACCGCCCTGTTTCATCTGCTTTTTGGCAATATCGTACTGAGGGTGAGATGGCAAAAACGGGTATTTAACCAGTTTAATTTTAGGGTGTTTTTCTAAATATTCTGCAACTTTTAAAGCATTTTCGCAATGGCGGTCCATACGGATGGCCAAAGTTTCTAAACTTTTAGATAAAATCCACGCATTAAAAGGTGATAAAGCTGGTCCGCTGTGACGGGCAAAAGCAATTACATCTGCAATTAAATCTTTGGTCCCTAAAATAACGCCCCCCAATACTCTTCCTTGTCCATCGATATATTTGGTTGCCGAGTGGATCGAAATATGTGCGCCGTACTTAATCGGCTGTTGCAGATATGGTGTGGCAAAACAATTATCAACAACCAGTAATACATTGTGTTTTTTAGCCAGATCGCCCAAAAATTCCAGGTCGATAATATCGATGCCAGGATTAGATGGCGTTTCAACAAAAATCATTTTGGTATTGGGTTTAATCAAAGCTTCCCAATCCTGTGGTTTATCCAGGTCGGCATAATCGAAAGTTACGCCCCAGTTAGAAAAAACATTGGTTAATAATTGATGGGTAGAACCAAAAACCGATCTGCTCGAAACCAAGTGGTCGCCATTTTTTAAAAACGCACCAAATGTGGTGAAAATAGCGGCCATACCTGTAGCTGTGGCGAAACCATCCTCAGCCCCCTCTAAAAGGCACATTTTCTCTATAAACTCTGAGGTATTTGGATTTGAATAGCGGCTATATACATTCCCTTCCTTTTCGTTAGCAAACAAAGCACGCATTTCTTCTGCATCTTCAAACTTATAACTCGAAGTAAGGTAAATTGGTGATGAATGCTCTTTGTGTAAACTGCGTTCGGTTTGAGTGCGTATAGCTATGGTTTCAAAATTTTCGGATTTCATTTTTAAGTATCAAGATTTGAGTATCAAGGGATGGGTATCAAGATTTGAGTATCAAGTATCAAGATGTAGTGTAAGAATAAAGTCGTCATCATAAATTTTAAGATTTGCTTCTCGATACTTGCTACTTGTTACTTTATACTTCTCTACTTTATCCTCCCTACCTTCCTATTTGTTTATTTTGTAAGTAAAATTAATAGTTGCAGAGCGGCCTAAAATATTCGATACGGAACAATATTTATCAAAAGTCATGGCTAATGCACGCTCCACTTTCTGTACGCTTAAATCGCCGAATAAATCGAAATGAATATCGATTACATCGAAAATCGGTGGCATTTCTTCCTCTTTTCTTGTGGCATTTATAGCGATTTTAATATCATCAAGTGGCTCTTTCTGCTTGGTTAATACATTTACCATATCGATGCCACTGCAGCCGCCTAATCCAACCAGTAACATCTCCATCGGCCTGAAACCTTTTCCCTCGCCCCCAACGGCGGCTTTTGCGTCCAATTCTACAGTAAAACCACTCTCGTTTTCTGCTTCAAAATTAAATTTACCGCTCTTGCGGATCAGATTTATGTTCATATTAATCGTATCGGGTATTGAGTATCAGGTATCAAGACCTTAAGCCCTCTACCTTCCAACCCACTACCTTAATTTAAATTTATTATTTAATACCCTAACATTTTTGCTATTCAAACGCCACGCGCCTTGCGCTTAGCTTAAATACCGTAAAATACTAAGTTATTTTCTTCCAGTTCGGGCAATTTAACCGGATGGTCGAAAATTGCAAAAACCGACGAACCGCTACCACTCATTAAAGCGAATGTTGCGCCTGCATCGTATAAACTGGTTTTTATTTGACGAATTTGGGGATACTTTGCGAATACCGATAGTTCGAAATCGTTGATAACCTTATTTTTCCATGTTGTTGGATGCAAATGTATAATTTCTTTTAACGATTGCAAAGGTTTTTGAGGTTTTACATGCGCATAAGCATCAGCTGTACTCACGTGTACAGGCGGTTTTACCAAAACTTTAAACCAGGCTGACAAATCTATTTCGCACTTTCCAAATTCATCACCTTTATTAAATGCGTAAACTGGTTTGTTTTCGATAAAAAAAGCACAGTCTGCCCCTAGCTTACGTGCGTAACCTTCCATCTTATCAACAGGCATCCCCAAATTGAATTTCTCGTTTAATAATTTGATCAGAAAAGCACAATCTGCCGATCCCCCACCCAAACCAGCACCAACTGGAATGTTTTTCAATAAATTGATCTGCTGCGCCGGAATATCATAATCCTTTTTTACCAATTGATAGGCCTTAAAACACAGGTTATCATTCGCATCGCCGGGAATATCAATGCCATGTATTTTGCACGAAGTTACCTCTGCATCAGTAATTTCGACAGAATCCTTAATATTGATCGGATAAAAAACAGTTTCAAGGTTGTGGTAACCGTCAGCACGTTTTTCGGTGATATTTAAGCCTAGGTTTATTTTTGCGTTGGGAAAAGATAGCATGTTAGTCCTGAGTTGTGAGTTCATGGTGCCGAAAACAGCAGACGTCTCATTTGCAAACATACAAAAGTGTTTTTTATGGCGTCGTGTTTCTTTGCATTTTATAGCCGGTTTTTTTGGAGCACAATTGCAGTGGTTCATCGCTAACTTTGTCCCCGTGTTCCGCTTTTACGCTTCGCTTCGTCGTCCCTCCTTGCTGCAGGGTAACACTGCACCCGGGGCTAAAGGGCCAGTGGCTACTCCTATTAATGTTTAAACGCCTAAAACATAAAATTCCAATCTGCGTAAAACAATTATCATTACAATGTTAGTAAGTGAACAGTGTGTATAAAAATGATTCACAACACCTGATAAATTTTAGATATTTGTAAATTATCAGAACAGTATGAAACAATATTTAGATTTAATGCAGCATGTGCTTGATCATGGCGCTCAAAAGCACGACCGTACCGGTACTGGAACCATAAGCGTTTTTGGATATCAGATGCGTTTTAACCTTCAGGAAGGTTTTCCGATGGTAACAACAAAAAAACTGCACTTAAAATCGATTATTCATGAACTGATCTGGTTTTTAACCGGCGATACCAATATTAAATACTTAAAAGATAATGGTGTTCGCATCTGGGACGAATGGGCTGATGAAAATGGAAACCTCGGACCGGTTTATGGTTCGCAGTGGAGGAGCTGGCCAACCCCGGATGGGCAGCATATCGATCAGATCACCAATATCATCAATACGATTAAAAACAATCCCGATTCGCGCAGGATTATTGTTTCTGCCTGGAATGTGGCTGAAATCGAAAATATGGCTTTGCCTCCCTGTCATGCATTTTTTCAATTCTACGTGGCTGATGGGAAGTTAAGCTGCCAGTTATATCAGCGTAGTGCCGATATTTTCTTGGGCGTACCTTTTAATATTGCATCTTACGCTTTATTAACCATGATGGTAGCTCAGGTCTGCGGTTTAGAAGCCGGAGATTTTATCCACACCCTTGGCGATGCACATTTATACAATAACCATATCGAACAGGCTAACCTACAATTAAGCCGCGCACCTAAAGCGCTTCCAACCATGAAAATCAATCCTGATGTAAAAAGTATCTTCGATTTCAAATTTGAAGATTTTACGCTGGAGAATTATGAAGCGCATCCGCATATTAAAGGAATAGTGGCGGTATAACCCCCCAGCCCCCTGAAGGGGGAGCTAAAGACATGGGGGAAAAGATAGCAATAAAACAATAATATAGAGATTAAGCACTACACATGAACGATGGAAATTCAAGTTCCCCTTTAGGGGCGGAGGGGTTGAACGATGGAACGGAAAAGCCCCTTCAGGGGTTATCCATTGCCGTAGCAGTAGGCGAAAATTACGCAATAGGCAAAAACAATCAGCTTTTATGGCACATGCCAGCCGATTTAAAATTCTTTAAACAAACCACATCGGGACACACAGTAGTGATGGGCCGCAAAACTTTCGATTCTGTAGGTAGACCGCTACCAAACCGCAGGAATATTGTGATTACCAGAGATCCCAGTCTAAAAATCGATGGTGTTGAAGTGGTCAATAGTTTAGATGAAGCTTTAGCAATTACCAAAGCAGAAGAAAAACCGGTATTTATTGTTGGGGGGGCTGAAATTTACAGACAGGCTTTGCCAAAAACCACCACACTTTATTTAACCACCATCCACCACCATTTCGATGCAGATACTTTTTTTCCTGAAATTGACCGGAACGAATGGAAATTAATCAGCAGTGAAGCCCATAAAGCCGACGAAAAGAACAAATACGATTATACTTTTGAGGTTTTAGAGCGGATATAAACCCGTTATATCGTCATTGTAAGGAGCTTTTCAGCTACCAAGCACTTAATGCTTTGGCAAGCAACGATCGTTGTAAGATTGCTTCCCCGAAAATTCGGGGCAGGCTGTCGTTCCTCCCCGCAATAACGTAATCTCAAAGAAGCACTTCTTCACTTGCCAGCTAAACCCGATATACGTGGATGCCCCCGATTTTTCTATCGGGGCAGAAACATTAGCGGGAGCGAACCAGAGCCAAAAGTGCTGCACCTGCTTTCCCAATCATGATCGTATCAAAATGCAGGTATTTAGTAAAACGATTAGCAGACAAAAAATGAGATTATTGCCCGATAAAAATTAATGTTAATAAATTATCAATTAAGGGGTTCTATAATTTAAAAATTTAATTAGATTTGCCGACTTGTTAAAAAACAGCGAAAGACAAATTATTTTAAACAAACAATGCAAGGAAAAGGTTTTATTAAGTTTATAGCGATAGTATTGGCTATCGTTTGTGCGTACGCACTTTCTTTTACTTTGGTAGCATCCAAGGTGGAAAAAGACGCAAAAAACGCTGCGAAGGGTGATTTGGCCAAAGAAAAGGCTTACTTAGATTCGATGAGTACCGTGAAAGTTTATCCAGTAGTTGGATTTACTTATCAAGAGGTAAAAGCGAAAGAGATTAATTTGGGTTTAGACTTAAAAGGCGGAATGAACGTAACGATGGAGATATCGTTAGCAGAGTTGGTAAAATCATTGGCAGGCAACCCTACTGATGCTAACTTTAACAAAGCAGTTCAGAACGCACAGATCCAGTTAAATGCCGGTGGTAAAGATTACATCAAAATTTTTGTTGATGAATTCGAAAAATTAAGCCCAGGAGTAAAACTTGCAGATTATTTTTCTAACCAGGATAACGCATCTCAGTTAAAACCTAGCGCAAGCAATAGCGATGTTGAATCTTTCTTGGAAAAAGAAGCCACTAGTGCGATCGATCGTTCATTTACAGTTTTACGTTCACGTATTGATGGTTTCGGCGTTGTTAGTCCGAACATGCAAAAACAAGAAGGTAGCAACCGTATCTTAATCGAAATGCCAGGTGTACAAGATAAAGAGCGTATTGCTAAACTTTTACAGGGTTCTGCCGAATTACAATTCTGGCAAGTATACCAGGTACAAGAAGTTGCGCCGTTATTAGAAAACATTAATAAAATTTTAGCTGCAACATTAAAAGCTGACGCGCCTGCAACTAAAGATACAACGGCTGCTCCAGCAGCTGGTGGTAAATTAGCCGGTTTAGAAAAAGCTGCCGCTAAAGACACTACGGCTAAAGGTGGCAAACTTGCTGGTTTAGGTAAAAAAGATTCGAGCGCAGTTAAAGCTGAATTGATTAAATCTAATCCATTGTATGCTGTTCTTAACCTTCCTATTTACCAAGGCGAAAACGGACAACAACAATTAATGCCAGGTGCAGTTGTTGGTATGTCGTTACAAAAAGATACTGCAAAGGTTAATGCTTATTTAAAACTTCCTGAAGTTGCTGCATCTATTCCATCTACGATGAAATTTATGTGGAGTGTTAAACCTAGAGAAGGTTCGAAAATTTTCGAATTATATGCAATTAAAGTGGTTAGTGCTGATGGCAAACCAGATTTAGGTGGTGAGGCAATCAGCGATTCGCGTGCAGATTTTGATCAAAAAGGTAAACCAGAAGTAACCATGTACATGACCAGTGAAGGTTCTGCCAAATGGAAAAAAATTACTGCTGAAGCTGCTGCTGATCCAAACAACAAAAAATCTATTGCCATTGTATTAGATAATCAGGTTTATTCTGCTCCTACCGTACAGAACGAAATTGCTGGTGGTGTTTCATCAATCACTGGTAACTTTACACAAGCCGATACTAAAGATTTATCTAATATCTTAAAAGCTGGTAAATTACCTGCTCCTGCTCGTATTGCAGGTAGCTACGTAGTTGGTCCAACTTTAGGTGCACAAGCTATTCACGATGGTTTAATCTCATTCGTAATTGCCTTTATCGTAATCTTAATCTTCATGGCGTTGTATTATCACCGTGCAGGTTGGGTTGCTAACTTCGCATTGTTAATCAACTTGTTCTTCATTATTGGTATCCTGGTATCACTTGGTGCAGTATTAACCTTGCCTGGTATTGCTGGTATCGTATTAACCATTGGTTTATCGGTAGATGCAAACATCCTTATTTTTGAGCGTGTACGTGAAGAGCTTGCCCATGGCAAAAACACAGCTGCTGCAATTAAAGAAGGTTTTAAACATGCAATGCCTTCAATTATCGACTCAAACGTTACCTTATTTATCTTAGGTGCTATCCTTTACGTTTTCGGTAGCGGTCCGGTTCAAGGTTTCGCAACTACATTATGTATCGGTATCCTTTCTTCATTATTTGCAGCAGTAGCCATTTCGAGAGTAGTTTTCGAATCGTTATTAAACCGCAAAATCGATGTAAGTTTCGATAATAGCATTACCCGTAATGCATTTAAAAACATCAGTTTTAACTTCGTTGGCCGTCGTAAAATTTACTACGTAATCTCTACCATCATTATTATTGCCGGTATTGGTATGTATTTCAAAAATGGCGGTTTAAACCTAGGTGTAGATTTTAAAGGTGGTAGAACTTATTTAGTTCACTTCGATAAAGCAGTAAACACAGAAGATTTAAAAGCTAAGTTAAACCCGGTTTTCGGTAACGAAACGCCTGAGGTTAAAACTGCAGGTGAAGATAGTCAGGTAAAAATCACTACTACTTTCCACATCGAAGATCAGGACATTAAAACTGATAAAGTTGTAGAAGATGCTTTAAACAAAGGTTTAGCCGGTTCTAAATATGAAATCGTAAGTTCGCAAAAAGTAACGCCTATCATTGCAAGTGATATCGTAAATGGTGCTTTCTATGCAGTATTGATCTCATGTTTATTCATGTTTATCTATATTGTAGTACGATTCAAAAAATGGCAGTATGGTTTAGGTGCAGTAATCGCATTGTTCCATGATGTGTTAATGGTATTATCTTTCTACACTATTTTAGACGGTATTATGCCATTCTCATTAGAAATTGGTCAGGATTTCATTGCCGCAATTTTAACGGTAATGGGTTACACCATGACAGAGACAGTTGTTGTATTCGACCGTATCCGTGAGAAACTAAAAGAATCTGGTAAAGAAGATTTACATGGAGAAGAGCGTAACAACTTAATCAACTTCGCATTGAACAGTACATTAAGTCGTACCATCTTAACCTCATTAACCGTATTCTTCGTGTTATTGGTAATCTTTATTTTCGGTGGCGATAGCATCCGCGGATTTATCTTCGCATTGTTAATCGGCCGTATCATCGGTACATATTCATCATTATGTATCTCTACTCCTATCGTAATCGATTTGGGTAGTTCAGCCGAGAAGAAAAAGTAAGAGATTAATTTCTTAAAATATATAAGCGCTCCGATGTATCGGGGCGCTTTTTTTATGCCAAACCTGATAGGTTTTAAAAACCCATCAGGTTTAAACATACCTTCGTCATACCAACGTTATATATTTATTATTAAGCTGGAATAACTGCCAAAACCTCATTTCATAAACCTTTTGGCCATCTTTTTGTTACATTAGCAATAGATAAACCGATACAAAAATGGATTTACAACTTCCTAAAAGCGAATACCCTAGAGTAGTTATAGTTGGCGGTGGATTTGGAGGAATTGAATTAGCTAAACGTTTAAAAAACAAACCCTTTCAGGTTGTTATGCTGGACAAGCATAACTACCATACTTTTCAACCTTTACTTTATCAGGTCGCTACAGGAGGTTTAGAAGCCGATTCGATCGCTTTCCCACTAAGAAAGATTTTTAAAGGACAAAAAAACCTCATTTTCCGGGTAACCAAAGTTACCGAAGTTAACGCAGCCGAAAACTGTTTACAGACTGATATCGGCAGAGTTAATTACGATTATCTTGTTATTGCTACAGGTTCTACCAGTAACTTTTTTGGCAATAAAGAAATTGAAGCCAACTCCATGCCAATGAAATCCATCCCAGAGGCCCTGGATTTGAGAAGTTTGATTTTACAGAATTTCGAAAAATCGCTGATCGAAAAAGATGTAGATAAAAAGAGTGCCTTATTAAACTTTGTTGTGGTTGGCGGCGGTCCTACAGGGGTTGAAACCTCTGGGGCTATTGCTGAGCTTAAAAAACACGTTATTCCGAATGATTATCCCGAAATGGATTTTAGTAAGGTAAATATTTACCTGATCGAAAATTCGCCAGAATTATTAGGTGTGATGTCGCCACAGGCACAGCAAAAAGCCAAAGATTTCCTTACCGATATGGGCGTTACGATCATGAACGAAACCAGGGTATTGGGCTATGATGGCCATACGCTTACCTTACAGGATAAAGCACCGATTTTAAGTTCTACGGTAATTTGGAGTGCAGGTGTTAAGGGACAAGTGTTGGCTGGTTTAGATAAAGCGGAAGTGGTAAGAGGCGGCAGATTGAAAACTGACACGCAAAATTTGGTGGCGGGTTATCAAAACGTATATGCCATTGGTGATGTTGCCGCTATTATTGATGAAGAAACACCAAATGGCCATCCTGGAGTTGCTCCTGCAGCCATCCAGCAAGGGCACCACCTGGCCAAAAACCTGATCAACATCAAAGAGAATAAACCTTTGGAGAAATTTAAATATTTCGATAAAGGCTCTATGGCTACAGTAGGTAGGAACAAAGCCGTAGTAGATATTGGCAAAATCCGTTTTCAAGGGGTTTTCGCATGGTTTACCTGGATGTTTGTGCACTTAATGACTTTGGTAGGCTTCAGAAACAAGATTATTGTTTTCGTGAATTGGGTTTGGAGTTATTTCAGTTATGACAGAGGAACCCGTTTAATTATCAGAACCTTTGCAAAAGATCGAAGTGTGGATTATAGAGACGAAGTACCAGCCATAAAAGAAGAAGTTAAGGTTTCTTAGTCTTTAGTCTTTAGTCTTTAGTCTTTAGTCTTTAAGGTAACTTTGATGATAAAAATTTGTTTCCTGTTTCTTCTTTTCTTTGTGAAAAACTTTGCGCATTTTGCGGTTAAACCAAAAACATGAGCCAAAACAACTTCAAATTAGTAGAATGTCCACGCGATGCGATGCAAGGACTACACGATTTTGTTCCAACCGGACTTAAGGTCGAATATTTAAACCTATTGTTAGAGGTTGGTTTCAATACACTCGATTTTGGAAGTTTTGTTTCACCCAAAGCCATCCCACAAATGGCCGATACCGCCGAAGTTTTAGCACAATTGGATTTGAGCAACACCTCTACCAGGCTTTTGGCCATTGTAGCCAATTTAAGGGGTGTAGAGAGCGCTGTAAAGCATCGAGCGATCGATTACCTTGGTTTTCCCTTTTCAATCTCTGAAACCTTCCAACAGCGTAATACCAATTCAAGCATAGCACAATCATTAAACACGGTAGAAGAAATGCTTTCACTTTGCGCTAAAAACAATAAGAAAGCGGTTGTTTATCTGTCGATGGGTTTTGGAAATCCTTATGGCGATGAATGGAATTATGAAATTGTAGAAAAATGGGCTGATGTACTCGTGAATAAAGGTGTGGAGATTTTATCGTTAGCTGATACTGTTGGCATTTCCACAGCAGAAAAGATCGAGAGCATATTACCTAAGCTGATTTCGAGGTTTAACCATACAGAAATCGGCATCCATCTGCACGCTACCCCTGCCGAGCGGTTTGAAAAAATAGAAGCTGCTTATCGTTCTGGAGTAAAACGTATAGATTCGGCATTAAAAGGTTTTGGAGGCTGCCCAATGGCTGCTGATGACCTCACAGGCAACATTGCTACCGAAGATGTAATTGGCTATTTGGCTGCAAAAGGAGAGAAATTAAACCTTGATATGGATAAATGGAACGAAGCCATGGTGTTATCAGGAAAGATATTTGGGTAAATCTCTTTTTAGCGCCTAGGCCGTCATTTCGAGCGGAGTGAAACGCAGTCGAGAAATCTGATCTAAAGATTTCTCCATTTCGCTGCGCTTCAGTCGAAATGACGATATATTTAGTTCATGCCTCGCAATGACGATTTTTTTGTTGAATACGCTGAGCTTTCCGTGTCTCCGCAGCAAATTATCCCTAAACCTTCTTCACCATTTTAAAATGCTGTATACCAGCCTCTTCAAATTGTTCTCCCTCTGCCACAAAACCAAATTTAGCGTACAAACTCATGGCATCTAACTGCGAGTTCAGGTAAATATAATGCGCATCCTCTGGCAAATCAGATAAAGCCTCGGCAATTAGCGCTCGGCCAACTCCTTGCCCTCTAAAATCTTTTAAAACCGCGAAACGTTCCAGCTTATAACCATTATCCGTTTTTCGCCATCTGCAGGCACCACAAGGCTGTCCGTTATTTGTTGCCAGAAAATGTGTAGATTCATCTTCATGTTCCCACTCCAATTCCGGCGGGCAGTTCTGTTCGTCTACAAATACAATCTTACGGATCGCAAATACTTTATCTAAATCTTCGGGATGGTTAACTTTTTGAACGTGCAGACTCATTATCGTGTTGTTTAAAGTGTTTATTCGATTTTAATTTCGATTCATTTAGCTCTTTCGCTACATCTATCGAATGTGAACAATGAATATCGGCCTCTTTTTTGGCAAGTGTAGCAATCGTAACGTAAAATTTATGTAATTGATCGAGTTCTTTTTCGCTCAAATCTTCTATATCGACCATCCGGTTACTTGCCCCCTGCTGCGCAGCAATCAATTCGTTCAATTTTAACTGAATGGCCTTACCATCTTTATTCTGTGCCTTCTGGATCAGAAAAACCATCAAAAAGGTGATAATCGTGGTACCTGTATTAATCACCAATTGCCAGGTTTCAGAGTAATTGAAAAGTGGCCCTGTTACCGCCCAAATAACGACAATCGCCGTTGCGGCTATAAATGCAACAGAACTACCCGTAAATTTGGTTGCCGCATTGGCAAATTTCTCGAAAAAATTATTTCTTTTGGTATCGTTTTTAGATTTTGCCATTACAATTTGTTTGATTAAATATACCATAAAACAAACAAAAGCGCCATAAGTTTTTAAACCCATGGCGCTTTTGCTTAATTATCGAGTGATTGATTTTTGAATGATTGAATGTAAATCCAATCTTCAAAACCAATCGAACTTACAACTTATCGTTAACGTTGATACAGTTTAGATCTTCGAAAGCAGCAGTTAAACGCTTTACAAAAGTTTCTTCACCCTTACGCAACCAAACGCGTGGATCGTAATATTTTTTATTTGGTTTATCATCTCCATCAGGATTACCAATCTGACCTTGAAGATAAGCTTCGTTCTTTTTGTAGTATTCTAAAATACCTTCCCAAAATGCCCATTGCATATCGGTGTCGATATTCATTTTAATCGCACCATAAGAAATTGCTTCTCTGATTTCTTCCTGAGTAGAACCAGAACCACCATGAAATACGAAATTGATTGGTTTCTCTGCAGTTAAGCCGAATTTTTCTTTGATAAAATCCTGAGAATTTTTCAAAATTACCGGCTGCAATTTTACGTTACCCGGTTTATAAACACCATGTACGTTGCCAAAAGCGGCAGCAACAGTAAAGCGAGGAGAAACTTTGCTTAATTCTTCATAAGCATAAGCTACTTCGCTAGGCTGAGTATATAATTTAGAGCTGTCTACATCGCTGTTATCAACACCATCTTCTTCACCACCTGTAACACCAAGTTCGATTTCGATAGTCATGTTCATTTTAGCCATGCGCGCTAAGTATTTAGCAGAAATTTCCATGTTTTCTTCAATCGACTCTTCCGATAAATCCAGCATGTGAGATGAAAACAAAGGTTTTCCTGTTTCAGCGAAGAATTTTTCACCGTAGTCTAAAAGTCCATCAATCCAAGGCAATAATTTTTTAGCGGCGTGGTCGGTATGTAAAACCACGGCAACACCATAATGCTCTGCCAATAAATGTACATGTTTAGCCGCCGATACAGCACCTAAAATACATGCTTGCAATTTCTCATTATCTAAAGATTTGCCTGCATAAAACTGTGCACCTCCATTAGATAGTTGAATCATAACAGGCGAATTTACTGCCTTAGCAGTTTCCAATACCGCATTAACCGTATTTGTACCGGTTACGTTAACTGCTGGTAAAGCAAACTGATGTTTTTTAGCCTGCTCAAACAATTCTTGAACGGCATCTCCGTAAATTACGCCTTTGTAGCCTTTTAAACTCATTTCTTGTTAATTTTATTAAGTCCGAAGTTATAAAAAAAAATAACATTCCAAGCTTTTCTAACAACAGAATTATTTGCCTAACAGCAAAATAAGGCCTATTTAGTGTAAAAAACACATTATCCTTAGTGTAAAAAAGACACACTTCAGTTTGCAATTAGCAGTTAGCAATAGCCTAAGCCGGGTCTTCAATTACCTATCCAACGCCGGCATTATTGCCTATCGACTATCAACCAATTAACCATTGACTATTTTTACGCCTAATAAAGGTTCGACTTTATTATATTTTTCGTTTCTTTGCAATCCAATTCTTCAAAAAATTATATGGCTTGGTTTAAGAGAGAAAAAAAAGGTATCATCACCACAACAGAGGAGAAAAAAGAAGCACCAGATGGTTTGTGGAATAAATGTCCAAATTGTAAAAAACCGCTACATCAGGCAGAACTTCAGGAAAACAAATACGTTTGTCATTACTGCGATTACCACCTGAGAGTAGGCTCAAAAGAATATTTCGAGGTTTTATTTGATAATAACGAGTTTAAAGAGCTGTTCCCTAACTTAACATCTGGCGACCCTTTAAATTTTAACGATAACAAACCTTACACCGATAGAATTAAAGAAAGTCAGGCTAAAACAGGCTTAAAAGACGCTATCCGTGCTGGTGTTGGTAAAATCGAAGGACAAGACCTTGTAATTGCCTGTATGGATTTCGCTTTTATCGGCGGTTCAATGGGTTCGGTAGTGGGCGAAAAAATTGCAAGATCAATAGATTATAGCATTAAACATAAAGTTCCGTTCCTGATGATCTCAAAATCAGGTGGTGCACGTATGATGGAAGCCGCATTTTCACTAATGCAAATGGCTAAAACATCTGCCAAACTTGCTTTATTGGGCCAGGCTAAAGTACCATACATCTCTTTATTAACCGATCCGACTACTGGTGGTGTAACTGCATCTTATGCCATGTTAGGCGATATTAATATTGCAGAACCAGGCGCACTGATCGGTTTTGCTGGTCCGCGGGTAATTAAAGAAACCATTAAAAAAGATTTACCGAAAGGTTTCCAAACTTCAGAATTCGTTCTCGAACACGGTTTCCTCGATTTTATTGTAGATAGAAGAGCCATGAAAGCTAAATTGGGCGCTTTTATTAAAATGATGAACAACTAGCTGGTTCAATAGTTCATTAGCCATTGGTTCGTTAGTGCAATCGACCAATAAACAAATGAACTATAATAAGAAAAGCAGGGCTTGAATAAATCGGTTAGTTCAGCCCTGCTTTTTGCTTCAAGTCCTCGCTACACTGCGGGCTTTTCATTTCAATCAGGTTTAATTAGATAATGTTGTAGTCCTTTTGAGGGGTTTTCCCAGCATGTGCTACAACCACCCCGCCCTGCGGGCACCTTTCCGAGGGAGGGGAATAAAAACACCACAATTTTTCTTATTTTTAAACTAACCAAACCATAAACTAAAATGAAAAAGCTATTCCTATTAATCTCCCTGATCACTGTTACGCTCGCTACACAAGCTCAGGATAAAAAAGCAAAAGCACCTTATGATGAAGCATTAGCTAAAAAACTCGGGGCAGATAATTATGGCATGAAAATGTATGTGCTGGTTATTCTGAAATCGGGTACAAACACTACAGAAACAAAAGCCAAAACAGATAGTTTATTTGCCGGGCATATGGCAAACATGGGTAAAATGGTCGAAGCACAAAAACTCGTAATTGCTGGTCCGATGGGTAAAAACGACAAAAATTACCGCGGCATTTTCGTTTTAAATACAAAATCGATCGAAGAGGCAAAACAACTACTGGAAAGCGATCCGGCCATAAAAGCCAAATTACTGGAACCGGAATTATACAATTGGTATGGTTCTGCAGCACTAGCCGAGTATTTGCCGTTTCATGATAAGATCCAGAAGAGCAGTTTTTAGTAATGTTTTGCCAGAAATATACAGAGAAAGTGTAATAGTGGGGTCAGATGTTACCATCTGACCTTTTTAGTTTAGTCAACAGTTTTTATGCTATTTTTTCACTACATTAAAAGAACCTGCATCCCACATCAGATCTTCATTAAATTTAGGCACCATTTTGTGCACTTGAGTCGGGGTTTTATCTACGGTAGTGATAAATTTCCACGTTTTACCTTGATCAGCACTGATGGCAAGTAATGTTGTCCTTAAAATCATTAAGCCCTCATCACCACTGCTTTTATTTTCCACGGAAATAGCACAATGAAGTTCTTTTCCCGCATGATAAACTTTTGAGACACCTATTATTTTTTGACTAACCGTTTTTATATTAATAAGTTTACTATGCTCATCGTTAGATTTTAACGCCATTACAAACTTATTTCTACCACCTCTATATTTAATTTCTGTAGGGTATAAAAAATTAACATAGTTTTCATAATCTTTTTTTAGATAATTATCTATCATCAATTGCGCTGTACGCTTGGCATTTGCAATAACATTCTGTTGAGAGAAGGAAAACTGTCCAACTAGGAGCAGCAATAGTAAAGAGACCGTTTTTTTCATCATTTATAAAAATTTGCTTAAAGTATGGAAATATAGGCGAAAAAAATATATTAATATAATTAAGGAATTCTCTTCAAAGGTTAGTGGCTCACCAACCTCAATCCTTATTTCAAGTATACATCATCAACCTATGCCCTTACGGACCGAGCGTAAAAGATTGCCACGGCGATGAAAAATCGCCTCGCAATGACGATCCTGCTTACTGCAACATTTCCATTAACATCCTTCAACCCTACTCCATATTTCATAAATTAGCTTATCAATAATCAACCCTAACTAATTATGAATAAAAAACTACTATTTTCTGCGCTATTGCTGTGCACTTCAACCTGCATATTCGCGCAAGACAAAAAAATAATCGACAATATTGTTAAAGAAGTGAACGAAAATTCTCAATTGGAAAAACTCGCACACGAACTT
This sequence comes from Pedobacter sp. R-06, assembly GCF_049913135.1. Lineage (NCBI taxonomy): Bacteria > Pseudomonadati > Bacteroidota > Sphingobacteriia > Sphingobacteriales > Sphingobacteriaceae > Pedobacter > Pedobacter sp. R-06. The sequence continues at coordinate 3,871,453 of NZ_CP183977.1, forward strand.
TTAGATGTTGTTGGACCACGTTTAGTCGGTTCTCCACAAATGAAACAAGCCAATGATTGGGCCGTTAAAAAATATAGCGATTGGGGCATCTCTGCAAAAAATGAAAAATGGGGCGAATGGGCTGGCTGGGAAAGGGGCATTACACACATCGATTTAATAAGTCCACGGGTTAGAACCTTAGAAGGTACACAATTGGCCTGGAGCCCTTCTACAAATGGTAAAACCATTAATGCAGAAGCGATTATTCTTCCTCAAATTACAGATTCGATAGCTTTTCAAAAATGGTTGCCAAATGTGAAAGGCAAAATCGTATTGATTTCGATGAATCAACTATCCGGCAGACCAGAAAAAAACTGGGAAGAATTTGCTACCAAAGATCTGTTCGAGAAATTTAAAAAAGAAAAAGCCGATGCCGCTAAAGCATGGACAGCCAGCATAGCCAAAACGGGCTTAACAGCAAAAACACTTCCTGTAGCGATAGAAAATGCGGGTGCGGTAGCAGTAGTGATCAATAACTGGTCGCAGGGTTTTGGTGTAGATAAAATTTTTGGTGCAAATACGATAAAGGTCCCAACTTTGGATTTATCGGTTGAAGACTATGGCTTGGTTTACCGCCTGGCGCTGAACGGCGATAAACCTAGGCTTAAAATTGAGGCAGAATCTAAAAAATTAGGCGTAGTACCTACTTTTAATACCTTAGCAGAAATTAAAGGCACACAGAAACCAAATGAATATGTGATGCTTTCGGCACATTTCGATTCGTGGGATGGCGCAAGCGGCGCTACCGATAATGGTTCTGGTACCATTTTAATGATGGAAGCCATGCGTATTCTAAAAAAATTCTATCCTAATCCAAAACGCACCATTTTGGTTGGCCATTGGGGCAGCGAAGAGCAAGGTTTAAACGGCTCCAGGGCTTTTGTAGAAGATCATCCGGAAATTGTAAATAACCTTCAGGCTTTGTTTAACCAGGATAACGGCACAGGCCGGGTGGTGAATATTGGCGGACAAGGCTTTGCTAAATCGAAAGATTACATTACCCGTTGGTTGGCTGCAGTTCCTGATACCATTAAAAACCAGATCAAAACCAGTTTCCCGGGGTCGCCTGGTGCAGGAGGCTCTGATTTTGCTTCTTTTGTTGCTGCCGGAGCTTTAGGTTACTCGTTAAGCTCTATCAGCTGGGACTATGGAACATATACCTGGCACACCAACCGCGACAGTTACGATAAGTTGGTTTTCGACGAAATCAGAAGCAACGTGATTTTAGCTGCCATCATGGTTTATATGGCCTCCGAAGATCCTGAGAAAACCTCAACTGAAAAAGCGACAGATTTACCTGTAAACGAACGTACCGGAAAGCCAGCAACCTGGCCGGTACAAACCAAATCGAACAGAAAAGGTGGGTTGTAAATAAAGATTTGAAGGAGCATTTGAAAACAGGTGCTCTTTTTTTTATTACCTCGGGTCGTCATTTCGAGCGGAGTGCAACACAGTCGAGAGCCACGTAGTGCTCAGCGAAGCTAAATCTATCTAGGTAGATCTCTCCATTCCACTGCGTTACATCCGATAGCTATCGGATCGAGATGACGACGCTTTTTATTGACAGAAATGCCTACTCCTCTTTCTTCTTAAATTTATAAAAAAGATACCCCAAAAAAGGCAGAATTAATACACTTCCCAATAAAAGTGCTAAACCCAAACTGTAAATTGTTTTTTCGGGTCCAACGGTTTCTAATAGCGAAATGGCATCTCCGCTTTTTAAACGGATAAAATTAGGAAAGTGGGCGTAACTAATTGCCAGGAGGATCATCGTTACCTGGAAGCCTGCTAAAATGCGTAAAATTTGGGTTTTGCCTTTAATCAATAGGTACCATAACAACACCAGAGATAAACTGGCCAATACAATTGCTGACAAACCGACTGTACTTTTAAACACCCAATCTATCAACGGAATTTTATCCCGCTGCGCAGCAATAAACACCATCGCACCAAAAACAACAGCAGCTATATTCATAAATTCGGCCTTTTTAATAAAACGGCGTTTATCATAAGCATCCTTGGTTTCGCCAATAAGATAGATGGCCGCAAGGAAACCACAAAGCGCTACTGTAAACAGACCCACGGCGATTGAAAACCAGTTTAACCAGCCCGAAATATAGGCGGTGTAAAAATCGGTTGCCTGTGTATTGATGTGTCCTGAAATTAAGCTTCCGGCAATTATGCCCAGGAAAAGTGCTGTAACAAAACTCGAATACCTGAAAATGCGGTTGTAAAGCCACTGCATATCATCTTTAACGGCATCGTAATGGCGAAATACAAAGGCGGTACCCCGCGCAATAATCCCAATGAGCATAATCGCCAAAGGAATATGCAAATACACTGACATAGTGGTATAAATATTCGGAAAACCTACAAAAAGGATTACAATGGCAATAATCAGCCACATGTGGTTAGCCTCCCACACCGGACCAATAGCCTGGTACATGGTTTTTCGGGTTCTGCTTCTATTTTTTGTTGAGGTAAAAAGCTCGATAATGCCCGCACCAAAATCAGCACCGCCCAACAAAAAGTAGAGCAGAATGGCCATGCATAAAAATGTAATTACAACTTCTTTCATATCTGAAAACTATTACACCGATGTTTTGATTTCACAGATGATAAACTCATCTGTGGTTAATGATTATTTTCTTCAGTTTTATTATAGAGCACGGACACCATCTTAATCTGGCGGTAAAGCAAAAACGTTACAATAATGCTTAACGAAACATAAATGGCCGAGAAGATATAAAAGGAGTAAGCAATACCCGGCATTGGCGTAACGGCATCCTTAGTACGCATAATGCCATAAATAATCCATGGCTGTCTGCCAACCTCCGTAACCACCCAGCCGGCTTCTAAAGCGATGTAGCCAAGCGGAATGGCCACAACAAATAATTTCAACAACCAGCGTTTCTCGGTTAAAGGTTTCTTTTTAAATAAAATGAAGAAATAAGTTAAGGATACTAAGAGTAGCAGCGTGCCAATCCCAACCATAATCTGGAAAGCATAATGGGTGATGGCTACCGGAGGATGCTCATTTTCAGGAATCTGATCCAGCCCCTTAACCTCTGCTTTGAAATCGCCATGCGCAAGAAAACTTAAAGCACCTGGAATTTCGATTGCGCCTTTCACGGTTTTATCTTTCTCATTCACAATTCCACCAATCAACAGCGGGGCAGGCTTTTCGGTTTTGTACAATGCCTCCATTGCAGCAAGTTTAGCAGGTTGCCTTTTGGCTACGTCTTTTGCCGAAATATCGCCACTTAAAGGCTGCAATAATGCGCCTATACAGGCAAATATGGCCGCTATTTTAAAGGCTTTCAAATGAAACGCTGCATTACGGTCTCTCAAGATCATTAAAGCATGTACACCTGCCACAGCAAAGCCTGTAGCGGTAAATGCGGCCAAACACATGTGTAGCGCCTGACTAAACCATGCCTTATTAAACATGGCCTGTATGGGATCGATATTCAGGTATTGTCCGTTTACAAAATCAAAACCCGCCGGACTGTTCATCCAGGCATTTGCGGCAACAACCAGTATTCCGGATGCTAAACCACTTACCCCTACAACCATCCCGGTAAACCAATGAAACCACCTATTTAACTTATTCCAACCGTACAAGAAAAAGCCAAGGGCTATTGCTTCGATAAAAAAGGCTGTTCCCTCAAGCGAAAAAGGCATCCCGAATATTGGCCCGGCATGATCCATAAATTTTGGCCAGAGTAATCCTAATTCGAAAGATAACATGGTACCCGATACCGCACCAGTAGCAAAAAATATGGCTACACCTTTACTCCAGGCTTTAGTTAGGTTTTTATATACCTCATCGTTTGTTTTAAGCCATTTATAATGCGATACGGCCATAAAGAAAGGCATAACCATGCCAATACAGGAAAAAATGATGTGGAAGCCTAACGATAAGGCCATTTGGGAACGGGCTGCAATAAAATCATCCATGAGCTGTAGATTTTGAATTGTAACAAATATAGTTGTTAAACACTAAAGCCTACGGTAATTCAATGACGTTGAAAGGATTATTTTAAATATAGAATGTTTATAAATTGAAAAAAGATTTGGAGTGCTGTATACAAGAACGATAAATTTTTAACTACGACGGACGATACCGTCATTTCGAGCGGAGTATAACATAGCCGAGAACCACCTAGTGCTCAGCGAAGCTAAATCCATCAAGGTAGATCTCTCCATTCCACTGCGTTTCAGTCGAGATGACGATATCTTTATTGAAAATATATCAACGGTAACAGAACAAAGCATTACCAAAGAAGCACTTAACTCACGATTCACCTATTTGTCATTTCAAAGCGTAATCCAGTTCCCCTCTTAACTTAATAGCGGCCAGGGTGGTTAACCAATGAGTATTTATCTCCCTTTCAGCTGATCATAAGCAGCAGTTAAACTCCTTTGAATACCCTCTCCCTGCCATTCTGGTGCATTTGGAATTGAGCTTGTTTTTAGGATATCTTCTTTGCTTTTACCTGCTTTGATTTCACTGCTCACAAAAGTTAAAAGGTTCTGCAGGTAATTTTGAAAGGCTTTAACATCCGCTTTGTTTCCGGTTACTTTTTCAGGATCCAGGCTGTGTCCCCAGATAAACAGGGTATCGTTATCAAATTGAGCCAAAATTTTATCCAATGCCGTAATCCAATTGCCGATGTGTGCGCCGTTTTCCCTATCAATGTAAGGAAACTTACGGTTGAATACCAAATCGCCTACATGCGCAATATTTGCATGCTCAAAATGATAAACGGCATCGCCATTGGTATGACCGGAGCCATAATAGTAAGCTTTTATGTTTTCATCGCCCACTTTTGCAGTCCATTTTGTTCCAAAAGTAGTATCAGGCAGTAACTGTTTATCTAAATTATTTGCTTTCTCTGCTGCTCTTTTTTGGTTCACCAACGAGTTTTGATGCGCCACAATTTTTTCGGCCAATCCCTTAAAGGAGATATTGCCTGCAGTATGGTCGCCATGATGATGGGTATTAATCAGGTATTTGAAAGGTTTTTCACCTAGTTTCTTCAATTCTTCGATCACATGCGGCGCCGAAGTTGGGAACTGGGCATCTACCACTACAAAACCATTGCTCGAATTTAACCACCCTATGGTACCGCCCTGTTCGGTAAATATCCCCATATTATTGCGTAATGGTTTAAAATTATAAGCCCGCAATAGCGCTTGCTGTGCAAAAACATCAGTTTTATAAATTGAAAGCAAGGCCATGGCCAATGCCGAGTTTTTGATAAAATTTCTTCTTTCCATTTTGGGATTTAGCTAAAAAACCACAGCAATTGCTGTGGTTTAAATCTAGTCATTTTGTTCGTAAATTATATTCCGACCAGTTATATTCCTGAACCAGGTGTTGGTCCGGGCTCGTGTCCTGGCCCTAGTGGATTATTCTTCCGTTTATCCTCTTTGTTAAAAAGATTAGTGGTTATTTTCGATGATTTATTTTCATCTAAAGAATCATGATCTCTCACATCTTCTACTTTTTTATCTAGCAAATCGTTCTCAACAACTTTACCTTTTTCCTTATTTGTTTCCATAGTACTGTAAATTGATGTATTAAAGAAACAAGTGAAAAATAAGATTGTTTTTGCTTAGTTGTTTTGGGAATGGGTTTATTGACAACAAATTTCCATGTTTGGTGACTCACCAAACAAATATCTTCTCTAGTCTTAGCGTCTCGCTAAGACCTTTCAATTAATCTTGTTTTATGTTTCAATAGCAAAAACTAACGTCTTAGCGCGGCTAGTTTGGTCATTTAGTTCTCAACCAAAGCATTATCTCATAACACAAAGAAGTAAATAGCCTCTCCTTAGAAAGACCAATAGCATTAACTAAACTTGTTTACCTTTCGCAAATTATAACATTGCTCCCGGAAGTTTTCCCAATTCGTGAATGCAGCCGAAAGAATGAAATCTTCTTTTATGGATTTTATTGAAATGGTTCGAAGATTCAAACGAAAATGGGTTAAGGATAAACTTGTAAATGTGTTTCCTTTCTTCATTTAATTTTTCCTCCTGCTTCGCGTTCTCTAGATTTTGATTGTTTTGGCTCTTTTCCATGACGATATAGATTATTGAAAACATGGTTAGTTTTCAGGGTTAACAATTTTAATCAGCATGCCTCTTTAAACTGCAAAATGCATTAGTAAAAAAGCTATTTAAAATTTGCTTAACCTTATACCACGGGGAATTTGATAAGGTTTCGTTCTGGAACAACATTAAAATGGCGTGGATTGCCTTTATCTTAATTAAATATAAGCTTTATTTTTGAATTTTGCAAGCGGTTTCTATTGGCTTAATAGTTAATTGCAAAATTGATTGTTTATTGGAAATCAGCTACAGTGCTATTTAGGCCAGTACAGCCCTGCGCTTCAATTACTTCGTGTCCGTTCCGATCAGGTTTAAGTGGCACAGCCTGTGCTACTATTTGAGGCTGCAGGATGCAGAATAGATCAGGCATCATGCCATTAAACCCTCAATAGCAGCACCGACTTCTGTATATAAACCTGATTGAAATGGAAAACCCGCAGCCCGATTTTCATCGGGCGAGGATTTGAAATGGAAAGCAGGACTAACCTTAAAATGAAATACTGCCTTTGCTTTCCCCCCAAAAAAAGCTAAATTCTTATGCAAAAAAAAGTCCCAATTTTCATTGAGACTCTCCTATTTGGTTAATGATATTTTAAGCCAAAGCATTTTGCTTTACTACCATTTTAACTTTTTCTATTACATAATCTAACTCTTCTTTTGTTGTGTATTTGCTAAATGAAAAGCGCACCGAAGGACGGTTTGGATCGGCATTAATACCATTTAACACATGCGAACCAATATTCGAACCAGAAGAGCAGGCACTGCCACCAGAAGCACAGATACCATTGATATCTAAATTAAACAACAACATATCGGCCATATCCATCTCTGGAAATGATACATTCAGTACCGTGTACAAACTTTTATCGGCATCGGTTTCGCCATTAAAAGCAATACCGGGGATTTCAGCAATTAACTGTGCTTTCAAATAATCTTTTAAACCCTGAATATAGGCCTGATGCTGATCCATTTCTGCATAAGCAATTTCTAAGGCCTTGGCTAAGCCCACAATACCATATACATTTTCGGTACCACCACGCATGTTGCGCTCCTGTGCCCCACCATAAATCATCGGTGGAATTTTAATGTTGCTGTTTACATATAAAAAGCCAACACCTTTAGGCCCGTGGAGCTTGTGCGCTGCGCAAACAATAAAATGTGCTTTAAGCTCGCGTACGTTATGTGGGTAATGCCCCATGGTTTGAACGGTATCGGCATGGTAAATGGCATTGTATTTCTCACAGATATCGCCAACTTTAACCATATCGGTTAGGGTACCCAACTCGTTATTGGCATGCATTAGCGAAACAAAAGTACGTTCGTTATTTTGAAGTAGTTCTTCGAGATGATTGTAATCGATATTCCCTTTTTCGTCAATATTTACAAAACTTAATTTATCGATTTCACCATTTTTAAGCATTGTATTTAACGTATGCTCAACGGCATGGTGTTCTATTTTCGAAGTAATGGCATGTTTTATGCCATAAGCTGAAATTCCACAGCGGATAGCAGTATTGTCGGCTTCGGTACCGCCGGAAGTAAAAAATATTTCGGATGGAGATGCATTAAGCAGGCCGGAAACGGTTTTACGGGCTTTCTCTACAAGCGTTCTTACCTCACGGCCAAGTGCATGAATGGCAGATGGATTACCGAAATAGTTTTCCATCACATTTGTCATTTCTGCGATTACTGCTGCATCTAAAGGCGTTGTGGCCGCATTATCTAAATAGACCCTTTTCATTTTACGAATATTTAAAAGTTAGTGTGTTGCAAAGATACCTTGCTAAGGGCATTCTCTGTTTTAAATGTTCAAGGTTTAATCGTTTTATTAAACCTGAGCAGGTATGCTTCATCCTGAAATCTTTTAGAGATTAAAGGTGTAAAATTTCTTTAATATCAGAAATAATTTTGTTAGCCAAATTCTCGGCAATGGTTTCATTCTCTGCTTCACTGTAAATCCTGATGATCGGTTCAGTGTTCGAACGGCGCAAATGTACCCAAGTTTTATCAAATTCTATCTTCAATCCATCAATTGTACTGTATGGCTGATTTTTATATTTTTCTTCTACCTGTTTCAACAAATTATCGATATCCATTTCTGGCGTAAGGGTAATTTTGTTTTTAGAAATGTGGTATTGCGGATAACTGGCTCTTAATACGGAGATTGACTTACCAAATTTAGCTAAGTGCGTTAAAAACAAGGCAATACCTACCAGGGCATCCCTACCGTAGTGCGATTCAGGATAAATGATTCCACCGTTTCCTTCTCCACCGATAATGGCATTTGTTGCTTTCATTTTGTTTACTACATTCACCTCTCCTACGGCCGATGCGTTGTATTCTGCGCCTGCTTTTTCGGTCACATCGCGCAAAGCACGTGTTGATGAAAGGTTCGAAACCGTATTTCCTGGTGTATTTTTCAATACATAGTCGGCAACAGCCACTAAAGTATACTCCTCGCCGAACATACTGCCATCTTCGTTTACAAAACATAAACGGTCAACATCCGGATCAACTACAATACCTAAATCTGCATGCTGTTTCTGAACTTCTTTTGATATTTCAGTTAAGTTTTCGGGAAGTGGCTCAGGGTTGTGCGGAAAATGCCCATCTGGTGTACAATATAATTCTATTACTTTGCTCACACCCAATGCTTTTAATAAAGCAGGAATAAAAATACCACCAGTTGAATTTACGCAGTCGATTACAACTTTAAAATCGGCTTTTTTAATCGCCTCAACGTCAACCAATGGTAATGCTAAAACTTTATCAATATGTTTTTGAAGATAAGTATCGTTTTTAATTACTTTACCTAATTTATCTACGTCAGCAAAATCAAAATCAGCACTTTCTGCTAAATCTAAAACTTCTTTTCCGTCAGCGTCGCTAATAAATTCGCCGCTCGCATTTAGTAATTTTAAGGCATTCCATTGTTTTGGGTTATGGCTTGCGGTTAAAATGATACCGCCGCCTGCTTTTTCATCAGGCACAGCGACTTCTACAGTAGGCGTGGTTGATAAACCTAAATCGATTACCTCAATGCCTAAGCCTTGTAAAGTTCCGATAACCAGGTTATTCACCATCTCACCCGAAATACGGGCATCGCGACCTAAAACTATTCTTTTATTGCCTGTTTTTTGTACCACCCAGCTACCAAAGGCAGCTGTAAATTTCACAATATCAAATGGGGTTAAGCCGTCTCCGGCTCTTCCGCCAATGGTTCCTCGTATTCCTGAAATTGATTTTATTAAAGTCACTGTATATAATTTAATTGAGGCTCAAAAATAAGAAAAAAAACAAGATAGCAGCTATTTAGGACTGTTTGTGCACTTTAATTTACATTGCTTTTATATCTGTTTATAAGATCAATTTTCCAGAATTGGGACTATGGTCAAAAACAAACGTGTGTTTTAATTGGATACGGTATCCATAATATTCTTGCAACTTTATTGCATAAAAGCATATTCTAACTTTACTAGCGATTGTAAAACGTTATATTTGCATCTTTTTAAGATACAAACGGCTTTTATATGCAGCGCAAGTGGTTTCAATATTGGTTTAATTCGCCTTATTATCATATTCTTTATCAACAACGAAATGATGCTGAAGCCGAGTTTTTCATCGATAAACTTACGCAATTCCTACACCCGGGGGCCGATGCTAAAATGTTGGATATTGCCTGTGGCAAAGGCCGGCACTCAATCTATTTAAACAAAAAAGGCTTCGATGTTACCGGAATAGATCTATCAGAACAGAGTATTAAATACGCCAAGCAATTCGAAAACAATAAATTACATTTTCTTGTACACGATATGCGCAGGTTATTCTACATCAATTACTTTGATGTGGCCTTAAATCTGTTTACCAGTTTTGGCTATTTCGACACCGAAAAAGACCATGTAAATGCGCTTAAAACCTTTCGAAAATGTTTAACAGCTGAGGGAATTCTGGTGCTCGACTATTTTAATACCGAAAAAATTATCCGCAACTTAAATCATTGCGAAACAAAATCGCTCAATGGCATAACTTTTAATATCACCAAAAATGTGATCGAGGGAAAAATTATCAAAAAGATAAATTTCGAAGACAAACAAAAGGTATACAATTTCGAAGAGCGGGTGCAGGCATTTAGTTTTGAGGATTTTCAGCGCATGCTTACCAAGGCCGGGATGGTTATCGAAAAAACTTTTGGCAGTTATGGCTTAGACGATTTTGACGAAAACAGCTCAGACCGGTTAATTTTAATCTGTAAAAAAGCATGATAGAAAGCATACAGCAATTTGACGTAGAATTGTTCCTGAAAATCCACCGTGGGCTTTCAAACAGCTTTTTTGATTGGTTGATGCCTTTAATGCGTAACCGTTTCTTTTGGTCGCCCCTTTACCTTTTTATTGTTGTTTTTTGTATTAAACAATATAAGAAACAGGGCTATTACATTATCGGCATGGTTCTCTTCACTTTTGCCATGGGCGATTTAATTGCGTCGAGAGTAGTGAAACCTTGGGTAGCCCGGGTTAGGCCCTGCAATGATTTGAGTTTGGCGAACGATATTATTCACCGTGTTCCCTGTGGAAGTGGTTTGAGCTTTCCGTCTGCGCACGCCACCAATCATTTTGCTATAGCCGTTTTTTTAATCTGCATTTTTTATAGCCGATGGAAACCTATTTTGCCTATTGGCATTTTCTGGGCACTTATCATCAGTTTTGCCCAGGTATATGTTGGTGTTCATTATCCTGTTGATGTAACTACTGGTGCTTTACTGGGCATTACCATAGGAATTATCTGTTCGAGAATATTTAAAAAATTACAACCTGATTTTTAACTTATGGAAATCTGGAAACTCTGCGTACTCTTTTTCTGTGCCTTTTTAGGTGGGACAGCTATATTTTTAGTAAAGAGCGATAAATCTAAGCTACTGAAACTGATTTTGTCTTTCAGTGGGGCTTATTTATTTGCCATTACGGTTTTACATTTAATTCCTGACGCTTATAGCGGCCCCGACAAATGGCAGATTGGTGTTTTCATCCTGATTGGTTTTTTATTACAGATCTTCTTGGAGCAATTTTCAGAAGGTGTAGAACATGGCCATATCCATAAACATCACGACGGGCATGTTTTTCCTTTTGGGATTATGATCAGTTTGTGTTTGCATGCTTTTTTAGAAGGAATGCCATTGGCAAAAGAACAGCACAATGAGCTGATTTTCGGAATTTCGCTACACCACATCCCGGCGGCTTTTGCGCTGGCCAGCATATTAATGCAAAACCATTTCAAAAAAAGCAGCATTATATTTTATCTGATTGTATTTGCCATCATGGCCCCATTGGGCTTTTATGTAAGTGTTGGCTTAAGCAATGGTACTATTGGAGGTATTGATGCTTATTTCAATAAAATTATGGGTATTGTAATTGGTATTTTCTTACATATTTCTACCACCATCTTATTCGAATCGAGTGCCGATCATAAAATCAATACCCGCAAAATGATTGCCGTTTTATTGGGAATTGGTGTCGCATTGATTGGTTTCTTTGCAGGACATTAATTCAGTTTGACAGTTTTTAGTCGGCAGTTTGCAGTTAACCGATTAAATCCCAAACACAAAACCTACTATCCGTTTTAAACGTTTAATCGTTTATAGTTTTGACCTTTATGAAAAAACATCTGTAAATTAGTATATGGATGTGATTGTAAATGAACCTGTTGTAGCTTATCAAAAAAGACATTATACTGTAGCGGAATATCTCGAGATGGAAAAAAAATCTGAGGTAAAGCATGAGTATTTTCAGGGAGAAATATTCCCACTGCACCGTGACTCTGAGCTCGATGACGTCAATTCAATGTCAGATGCGGCCTTTAACCATAATCTGATCTTTTCGAATGTTTTCGGGGTTCTTGCTCACAAACTAAAAGGATCGAAATGTATTCCGTTTGGCAGCGATATGAGAATGAATATCCCGGAAAATACCTTATTTACATATCCAGACATTTCTATCTATTGTAACGAAATTAAACATTTAAGTGAGGATGAAGACACTATTTTGCAGCCAACTGTAATCATCGAAATTCTCTCGTCTTCAACCAAAAATTATGACAAAGGGAAAAAATTTAATCTGTATAAAGATATTCCATCATTAAAAGAATACATTATGATTAATTCAGAGTCAGTGTCGGTAGAGGCCTTTTATATTGATCACGAGCAAAATTGGGTGCTCAATAAACACCAAGATATTTCTGATACGCTAAATTTTGTTTCGATGGGATTTAATGTAGCCTTAACCGATATTTATAACCATGTTCCCTTTAGCGCTGCAACGTGATTCTGCCCACAACTTCAATTAGCCAATTTAAACCTTTAACCTTTCGTACCAAATTCAATAAATTTATATGGATGAGATTGTAAACGAACCTGCTGTAGCTTACCAAAAAAGGCATTATACTGTAGCGGAATATCTCGAGATGGAAAAAGCATCAACTGTAAAGCACGAGTATTTCCAGGGAGAGATATTTGCAATGTCTGGCGCTGGTGATAATCACAATGAGATTTTTAGCAATGTTTTTGGCGAAATAGCTAACAAACTCAAAGGCACGCCCTGCAGGCCTTATGGAAGTGATAAACGAATGAATATTCCTGAGAATACTTTATTTACCTATCCTGATATATCGATCTATTGTAATGGGTTAATACATAGCGATGTTGATGAAGACACCTCAATTTTACCAACTGTAATTATTGAAATTCTATCTCCCTCAACCAAAAATTACGATAGAGGAAAAAAATTTAACCTGTACAAAGATATTCCATCATTAAAAGAATACATCATGATTGATTCAGAATCAGTGTCGGTTGAGGCCTATTACATTGATGATGAGCAAAATTGGGTACTCAACAAACACGAAGAGATTTCTGATGTGCTAACTCTTGCTTCAATGGGATTTGACGTGCCCTTGGCCGATATTTATGAGTATGTTCGCTTTAACAAGGAGAAATGAGTTGTAGACAAAATAGAGAAACGTGAACTGAAAATTGCCAACTACCAACTGAATCACTTCTTTTCTTTCTTCTTCCCATAACCCCACGGACAGTGTTTGCACTTATTTTTACAGCAATAACCACGTTTTAAATGGTAAGCTTCGGTAAAAACCATCAGTCCATCTTCGTTAAAGTAAAAATCTTCGCCTTCTTTTAACATAATTATTGAATGAGTGAATTTTGAATGAGTGAATGTTTTAAGTTGTATCACATCCATTCTCTCAATCAATCATTTTAACCATTAAGTATTTTAACCTCAAGTTTGTCTTTAAAAAAATCTTTGAGCTGTTTACCGTCGCCATGTAAAGTCCATACTTGTTTTGGTTTAACTTTTTCTATGGTTTCTAAAATTGCATCCCAATCGGCATGATCAGAAATATAAAGTGAAATCCCGTTTTGTTGTTGCAGGTTCTTCCATCCAGAGGCAAAGGCGCGTACTACATTAATCGCCTTATGGTAACTGTGAAAAACCATTGGCGGCACAATATAAACCTGATGCTCCTGATTATTTTTCATCACTTTTCTATCGTACATTTTGTAATGCCCTACTTTCATACCATAATCTTCATAGATTTTAACAAAAGGCATAATGCTGTGATGAACCATAATGTTCTTCGTAGGGCAATGTGCATTGAGTAATTGGATAATCCGCTGGCTTTTACCTAATGCATAAGAACCAAGCATAATATTCGCATTGGTTTCGTTCAGCTTTTTAATTTCATCTATTGGTGAAGGATGTTTGGTTTCGGGATTAGCAAAGGTACTTTCTGTAATCAACACATCTGCTTCAACAAATTCGAAAGGCTCACAGGTATTATCGGGCTCAATCTTATAATCGCCAGTATAGAGATATTTCACCCCCTTATACTCCATTAAAACCTGCGCAGAGCCCAAAATATGACCGGCAGAATAGAAAGTAATGGTAACGTCTTTTATTTTGAAGGATTCATGATAGCTTTTGGTAAAAAAATCGACAGCGGCAAATTTGCGGTAACGGTGTTTCATAAACGTTGCAGTAGCAGCAGTGCAATACACATTCTGGCTTCCTCCAATGGCATGATCGCCATGTGCATGTGAAACTACAGCTTCTTTAACGGGCTGTTGTGGATCGAGGTAAAAATCGCCGTAAACGCAATACAGGCCCATTGGGCTAATGGTAATAAAATCTTCTAAAATCATGATCAGGATGAAAGGATTTAAGGATGTTATGATTTAAGTTGATTAAGCCTTGCCATTCTTAAATTCTTCGGCCGCCTTTAAAAATTCTTGGTGTAAAGCTAAAACCTGTTCAATTATAGATTGTTGCTCATCATTTATGATAAAATGGTTGGCCATTTTCGATTTTTCTTCGTCGCTCAACTGTTTATCCATACGTGCTTTAACCTGCTCTGCTGTTACCCCATCGCGCAGCATTACCCGCTTCATTTTGATTTCATAAGGGGCAGTAACCAGGATTGTGGTATCGCACATTTTGTAAGAGCCACTTTCAAACAACAAAGCAGCCTCTTTTAAGGTATATGGCGTATTAGCAGGAATGGTTTCTTCCCAGGCATCAAACGCCCTAAAAACTGCAGGATGAACTAAAGCGTTCAGTCTCGCCAGTGCATCCTCATTATCAAATACGATGCCGGCAATATGTTTGTTGTTCAGTTTCCCATCTTCAAAATAACTTTCATTTCCGAAGGCAGATTTTATCCCCTCCACCAGCAAAACATCTTTACACATGATTTCTTTGGCAACGGTATCGGCGTAAAACACAGGGATTCCCAATACTTCAAAAACCTTACAGACGGTTGTTTTACCGCTGCCTATGCCTCCTGTTATTCCTACTTTATACATTATTTTTCTACAATAAAATCTATTTTGGAAGGCATTACGCTTACCAGTTTACAATAATCCGGAAACTCGGTTATCTTCACCGTAAACTGACGGTGCTTTAAAATTTGCCATTCGTCTACATCAATAGTAGCGGTAATAAAACTTTCGTCAACCTGATCGTAATTACTCAACGCGACTAAGAAGGTAACTTTAACTTTTTTAGGATACAGCTTAAGACTGTTATAGTTCCTATTATTTGTAATTTTTAACGGCACTTCGATTGTCTTCTCCGTAAACTCATCAACAGGTAACCTAACCTCTACAGATGAAGGATAAATACTTACATTTTTATGGATACTGTGCTGTAAGGCAATCCTGGTGGTGCTGCTGCTTTGTATTTTATCTTGCTTTAGCGTATCAGTGGGCCAGAATTTTATTTTGGCCAGCTCTTCTATAGGTCCGGCTACTTTAACATACTTTGGATTGAGAATAACCTCACTGGAAATGCCATATTGCTTTTCAAAGCTCAGTTTATCGATCAGCTTTACAGGAACTTTTTTAACTACACGTTTGGTGAAATCGAAATACAGGGTATCGGGTTTAACAGAGATTACTTTTTGGGTACTTTCTAACTGCCTGTTGATATTGAAAAGCTGATCGGAAAAAACAATAAAATCTTTGGTATTGAGCCGACTTAAATCAACAGAAACAGAGGGTGGACTAATGCGTAAACGGGCAAAAAGCAATTGCCAGCCGGTGCCTTCAACCTGTAAATCTATCGTATCAGACTGTAAGGGATAAAATGCCCTTTTGGTAGGTGTATTTTTAAAAACCAAAACGGTTTTTGCTACATAAATATATTTGTTGTTCAATGCCATAAAAAGCCATGCAGCTATGGCCAGCAGCAAACAGGCCAATAAGCTAAACACACGTCTTTTTTCAATCTTCGTTAACCTAATGAAGGGCATAATAAATTAATGTTAGCTGTAAGCTGGAAAAATATTATCCAAAATGCATTTAATCAAATGTAGTAAAACAAAAACAGTCCCGAAAGTTTTCGGGACTGCGCTTAAATTTTATTAATTTATTAGGCTTTAGGCGCTGCAACTGCCTTGGTTGCATCTAAAGAAACTGCCGATTTATCGAAACGGATCTTTACACCACCTTCAACCTCAATTAAAAAAGTTGTTTCATTCATATCGGAAATACGACCGTGAATACCTGCGGTAGTTACGATTTTATCTCCTTTTTTTAATTCTTCAACCAATTTTTTATGGTCTTTAGCTTTCTTAACTTGTGGGCGGATCATGAAAAAGTAGAAAACTACCATGATGAGTACCATTGGTACGATTGTAGTGAGCATGTTACTACCACCTGCCGCTGCCTGTAATATTACTGTTGATATCATTTCTTATTTATTTGTGTTTTTGTGAATTTTGATCATTATGGATTATTGCCATAAACAACCGAACCAATTTATTTTTTAGCCAGCACCTCTCCTACCAAATGGACAGTAGTTACCGTTGGATTTGCATTTGACGTAACAGTTACGACCTTATCTTGCATGCCCATTTTACCTTCGCTATTAAAAACTACGCTAATTACCCCTTCCTTACCAGGTAAAATTGGTTCGCCAGGTACCTGAGGAACAGTACAGCCACATGTTGCAGTTGCATTCGAAACAATCAGCGGACTTTTACCTGTATTTTTAAGTTTGAAATCGTGCTTAACTTTCTCACCCTGTGTTATTTTACCGAAATCGAAAATATCGCGTTCGAAAACAATAACAGGCGCATCTGCAGGAGCAACTTTAGCTGTTTTCGAAGTATCGTTGCCAACTGAAACAGCTGTTGCAGTTTCGCCAGTTTGATTATTTGCATTACGGCATGCCGCAAATGAAAGTGCAGCAATAGCCAGGATAAATGTTCTTTTCATTTTTAATCTTCGATTAATCCGCGGCCAATCTTTTTAATGGTATTGTTTTTCTTAAGATCGCCTAAAATTTTGTCTAAAATACCGTTAATAAATGAATTACTCTTCGGTGTACTGTAATCTTTTGATAACTCTAAATATTCGTTAATGGTTACTTTAACCGGAATAGATGGAAAGTTTAACAATTCGCAAATGGCCATTTTCATTAAAATGGTATCCATTAATGCAATACGCTCCGATTCCCAGTTTTTGGTTCTATCGGCAATCATTTCCTGATATTTCGCATCATTCTGCAAAGTATGTACAAAAAGATCCTGAACAAACTTGCTGTCTTCAACCCAATCTGCACTAATTTCAGTCAATTTATTTTTGAAAGGATCTTCAGATGTAAAGTTTTTCAAGGTTTTAGCTACCATACCTTTCATCACTTCGTGATCTACCTGCCAATTGATAAATTTCTCTTCGAAAACCTGCAAAATGGCTTGATTTTTTAAGATGATTTTCCTGAAAATGTATTTGATGATATCTTTTGACGACTCTAAACTTTCGTTTGGATCGGCAAGATAATCGGCATATTCTTTTGATGCTTTTAAGGAATTGTAAACTGTTTTACGGATTTCAGGATCGAAACCCCAGTCTACCTTGTATTTTTTAACTGCAGATACGTACTCGGGGTTCTGCTGCATTAAAACGCTAAACTTATTGTGTAGCAATTTCATGTTAGGATTAATATCCTCTGCTGTTTTAATAAACTTATTTGCGCGCTCTGCGGCGTCGTTAGCAGTAAATTCGGTAACTTCTACCATTAAAGATAACATCCAGATGTACATTTCGTACACGCTATCGATGCTTTGCATTAAAGTTTTCAAATCACCTTTAATGTCTTTTTTGTCTGCCATGTGCCAAGCAAAAATATTTTGCAAAGCTTTGATTCTTAAGTGCCTTCTGTTTAACATGAATGTAAGAACGAGTGCGGTTTTTTAAAACCTGTTTTAATAATTATGATTTAATATGACGATTTAATTTTTTTAATATCTGCAATCCGCTTTTCTGCAATGCGGTTTGCAGCAATATTTGTTGATATATTTTCAGCTTTACTTAATTTAATTACGCTACGGGTAGCATCGTAAATATTCTCAGTAAGCTGCACTGTACGTTTTTTACCAAAGCCAGTTAACTCAGAATAGCAGGAAATCAGTCCGCCGGCATTGATTAAATAATCAGGTGCGAATAAAATTCCTTTTTTCAAAAGCAATTCGCTATCTAAAACTTCATCTTTTAACTGATTGTTTGCTGAACCTGCAATAATTGCAAATTTCATTTTTTCGATGGTTTTGTTGTTAACGGTAGCACCCATTGCACATGGCGCATACACATCGGCATCTGTTGTAAAAATTTTATCGGCTTCGATCGGTTTTGCTTTATATTTTCGGGCAACATAAGTTAATTGCTCCTGGTTAATATCGCTAATTAAAACTTCGGCATTTTCTTTTCTTAACAGTGCAACCAAATGCTCGCCAACATTTCCTATACCTTGTACTACAATGGTTCTTCCAGCTAGCATATCCGTACCGAAAACCTCTTTAACACTCGCTTTAATGCCTAAATATACACCTTGCGCAGTAAAAGGAGCCGGATTACCAGCACCACCAATTGATTCGGGCACGCCGGTAACATAATTGGTTTCCATACGGATATATTCCATATCGCGTGTATTGGTACCCATTTCTTCTGCGGTAATGAATTCGCCATTTAGGTTTTTAATAAACCGGCCATAGCTGCGCATTAAAGTTTCTGTTTTATCTTTTCTGGAATCGCCGATGATTACGCCCTTTCCACCACCAAGATTTAATCCGGTAATGGCTGCTTTGTAAGTCATCCCTCTCGATAAACGTAAGGCATCTTCTAAAGCTTCGCCTTCGGTGGCGTAACTCCACATACGTGTTCCGCCTAAAGCAGGACCCAATGTGGTATCGTGTATAGCAATAATTGCTTTTAAACCTGTATCTGGATCATTGCAAAAAACCAATTTTTTATGCCCATAAGCACTTAACTGATCTAAAATTGATGAATCTGACGGAGAATTTGTTGGCATATTGAACGTTCGGATAACCTGCTGCAAAATTAAAATAAAAAACCATTATTACACGTATTTAACGAAACTATAACGAAATTAATTCGATGGGGATGGTTTTTGGGCTAAACCTGGCAGGTTTGCGAAGCCTGTAGTCTAAACCACAACACGATTAGGTAGCCATATTATTTTAGAAAAGCAGGTGTCGGTACGTTTGGGTTACAAAAGCCCCGTTATGCGCTTCAAATCCTTGACTCGTACCTCGCCAGCGGATCCTTCATCGGTACCGCAGCGAAGCGGAGCCCTGAAAAGCCCGCCCCTTGCGCAGCTTGGGTAACGCCCAAATTAGTAAGCCGTTAATTAGCCCTACAAACTCATAGCCCCCAAAGCTCGAAGATTGGAAAGAGTGTCATCATTTTTTAAACCTTAAGCACTAAAAGATAAATATGTGTCATGAAATAACAAAATTAGCTAAGTTTGTATGGAATGAAACATTTAAGCCGATTAAACAAATACTTTCTTAAATACAAATGGTGGATCATACCCGGAAGTATTTTCGTGGTCATTTCTAATATTTTTGGCGTAGTACCTGCCCAGGTGATTGGTTATGCAGTTGATCTGATTACCGAGAACATCCAGATTTTTAACCTTTTTTACGGTTTCGACCGCCAGGCCATTATTTACGATATTTTTAGCAGCAACCTTTTATATTTTGGTTTACTGGTTATTGCGCTTTATTTATTACGGGGGCTTTTTCTGTTCTTTATGCGCCAAACGATTATTTTAATGTCGAGGCATATAGAATTTGATATGAAGAACGATATCTACCAACATTACCAGGAACTGAGCCTGGGTTTTTATCGAAGAAATAATACCGGCGATTTAATGAACCGTGCCACAGAAGATGTTAACCGGGTGAGGATGTATGTTGGTCCCGCGATTATGTATACCATCAATACATTTGTTTTATCTGTGCTCATTATCTGGTCGATGTTTGATGTAAATTCAAAACTGGCCGTCTATTGTTTATTGCCCCTTCCCTTCCTTGTAATCATTATCTATTATGTAAATACCCTGATCTTCAAAAAAAGCGGAAAAATACAGGAGCGCCTCTCCGATCTTTCGAGCTTTGTACAGGAACGTTTCTCCGGAATCAGGATCATTAAATCATACGTTCGCGAAGATTACACACGGAACATGTTCGAAATCCAAAGCAACGATTATAAAAAAGATTCGATGAGTTTGGTTAAAGTATCGGCACTGTTTTACCCCACCATGCTATTATTAATAGGCTTGAGTACCATTTTAACCATATATATAGGTGGTATCCAGGTGATGAACGGCAGTATTACCGCAGGGAATATTGCCGAATTTATCATTTACATTAACCAGTTAACCTTTCCGGTAACGATGTTGGGCTGGGTTACTTCTTTAATCCAGCGGGCTGCTGCATCGCAAAAAAGGATAAATGAATTTTTAGATATTCCATCTGATATCCAATCGAAAGAAACTGCTGAAATTGAGCTAAACGGCAATATCAAGTTCAACCAGGTAAGTTTTACCTACCCAGATACAGGGATTGAAGCTTTAAAAAACGTGAGCTTTGAGATCAATAGCGGCGAATTTGTAGCCATTATCGGAAAAACAGGCTCCGGAAAATCGACATTGGCCAGTCTGATTATGCGGATGTATGATGTAGAAAATGGAGCCATAGACATTGATGGGAAAAACATTCAGGCGCTAAACCTTAAAAATTACCGCAGCCAGATCGGCTTTGTGCCGCAAGAGGTTTTCCTCTTTTCGGATACCATTAAAAACAATATTGCCTTTGGTTTAGACCAGGTTACCGATGAAGAAGTGCATCATGCGGCGAAAAATGCCTCGGTGTATACGAATATTATCGATTTTGAAGAAAAATTCGAAACCATGCTCGGTGAGCGCGGAATAACCCTCTCTGGGGGACAAAAACAACGCGTGTCTATCGCAAGGGCATTGATTAAATCGCCTAAGATTTTAATATTCGATGATTGTCTTTCGGCGGTTGATACCAAAACAGAGGAAGAAATTTTACAAAACCTGGGCAAAATCATGGCCGGAAAAACAAGTATTTTAATTGCCCATAGAATTTCGACCATTAAAAATGCAGATAAGATTTTAGTGCTTGATAATGGCAAAATCATCGAACAAGGCACACACAATGAATTACTTAGTAAAAATGGAAGCTATACAGCGCTTTACAACAACCAACTTTTGGAGGAGGAAACCCGAACTATTTAAATTGTATTAAAATTGTATTTTGAACTTTAAATATTTGCTTTATATTTACCGAAACCAAAAACCACATCAATACCAACCATGGGAGAATTCGACAACAAGGAAAGAGAAGAAGTTTTTTCAAAGAAAGTAAGAGCAGGTAAGAGAACTTATTTCTTCGACGTGAAGGCTACTAGATCGGGTGATTATTATTTAACAGTTACCGAGAGTAAGAAAAGATTAGAAGACGGTGTATTTGTAAAACATAAAATCTTTTTATACAAAGAAGATTTCGAAAAATTTGCAGAAGGGCTGAATGAAACTGTTGATTACATCAAAACTCACCAAGATGTGGTTGAAAAACGCTATGAATATTCTGAAAATGGAGAACATAGCACTAAAGCAAGCGACGATTTTACTTTTTAAGTAATTATAATTTCAATAAAAAAAGCCTCCTGATTTAAAATATCGGGAGGCTTTTTTGTGTGCGCAATATTTTATTTTATACCTCCGCCTGCAAGTACTGCCAACAGCAGAAGAAAATAACTGGCTATCAATACGATGGTAATTACACCCCAAAATTTAAAGAGCGATTTTACATGGGCGATGGCATCATTTAAATTTTCCTGATCGCCGAACAAAACCCCTTGTTTGCCTTTGGCCGAAAAACGCAGCAGCAGTAAACTTGGATAAAAAAAGAACAAGGCCAGCAGCAGGTAAAATATGGTGATGCCTGTTGCGCCAATACCGCCCAATGGGCCCAATTGATTGAGCATCCCTGGATTAGCCGTTACCGCAGCCCCTATTCCAAATGAACCCAAGGTTAAAAATGCCGAGATAACAAAACCCACAACCGATAAAAATCTTGCCCATTTACTCATATCGTAAAAATAGCTCCGCATTTCTTCGGTAACAACCAATTTTACTTCCTGGGGCACTTCATTTTCAAAATCTTCCATTTATCTCTATCTATTTTGGGCTAAACTTAGATAAAATATAGATTTGATACAATAGCAAGGGTTTAAATAAAGCTTTTAAAAGCTTATCTTTGCGCGGAATTTTAGGCGGAAAAAGGTAAAATGGTCGATGCTTTGATAGATCATAGCCAAAACGCCCCGAACTAATACTCAAAAAATGAAACACTCGGCTATTGACCATAAGATAATGCACCAATAGCCAAAACTAAAGATATAAAGACTAATAAATAATGGCATTACAATGTGGTATAGTGGGTTTACCAAATGTTGGGAAATCGACTCTTTTTAACTGTTTATCAAATGCAAAAGCGCAGGCTGCAAACTTTCCCTTTTGTACTATTGAGCCCAATGTTGGCGTAATTACAGTACCTGATGATAGATTAACCAAATTAGCCGAGTTGGTTAAACCAAACAAAGTGCAGCCCAATACAATCGAGATTGTAGATATTGCAGGTTTGGTTAAAGGTGCATCGAAAGGCGAAGGCTTGGGAAACCAGTTTTTAGGAAATATCCGTGCTACCAATGCAATTATTCACGTGCTACGTTGTTTTGATGACGGAAATGTAATTCACGTTGATGGTTCTGTTGATCCGATCCGTGATCGTGAAATTATTGATACTGAACTTCAGCTTAAAGATTTGGATACCGTTGATAAACGTATTCAAAAAGTTGAAAAAATGGCTAAAACAGGTGGCGATAAAGATGCTAAACGTACTTATGAAATTTTAACGGTTGTTAAATCTCATTTGGAAAGTGGTAAATCGATCCGTACAGCACCATTGGCTCAGGAAGATTTCGATTTTATTGAAGATTTAGGTCTGCTTACACAAAAGCCGGTAATGTATGTTTGTAATGTTGATGAGGCATCGGTAATTAACGGCAATAAATATGTTGATTTGGTTAAAGCAAATGTTGCTGATGAAAATGCTGAAGTTCTAGTGATCTCTGCTAAAATTGAATCAGAAATTGCTGAACTGGATAGCTACGAAGAGCGTCAGGAATTTTTAGCCGATTTAGGCTTAACAGAATCAGGTGTAAATAAATTAATCCGCGCGGCTTATAAATTACTAAACCTTTACACTTACTTTACCGCTGGTGTACAAGAGGTTCGCGCCTGGACCATTACCAAAGGTTTTACAGCACCACAAGCTGCTGGTGTAATTCATACTGATTTCGAAAAAGGATTTATCCGTGCGGAGGTAATCAAGTATAACGATTTCGTAACCTTAGGTTCTGAAAATGCCTGTAAAGATGCTGGTAAATTGGGTGTTGAAGGAAAAACCTATGTGGTGGAAGATGGCGACATCATGCACTTTAGATTTAATGTATAACCCCTAAATCTCCTAAAGGGGACTTTGAATAGCTTAGGGCCACTTGAAAGAGTGGCTTTTTTTGTTTGAAGACTTTTTTGCCCCGGAGATACAGAAAGCACGGATACCCACTCAATTGTTACGCTGAGCGGAGTCGAAGCGCATTGCAAAGGTTAATTAACCACAGATAATACAGATTAACACAGATATGCAGCAGCCAGTTTGCCATGAAAGATCCTGAAATAAATTCAGGATGACGAGCGCGGGAGGAGGCACAGAAAAAACACAGAACCCACTCGATTGTTACGCTGAGCGGAGTCGAAGCGCGTATTGAAGCGCTTAATTAACCACAGATAATACAGATTAACACAGATAGTTAACGATGACAGATCCTGAAATAAATTCAGGATGACGAACGTTAGAGAAGGCACAGAAAAATGGAATTATATGCTGCGCCCAACCTAAAATATTAGCAGCTACACTGCCATTTAAACCCGATTGACAGTGAAAGCGCCTGATCCTTCATCAGGCCTTGAACAGAAAGCGGGAAGAAACTTAAAATAGAGCTTCTGCAGCTGCTTTCCAAAAACTGCAACCTATTAATAAATACTTTGGTTGAGCTTGTATTTTGCATTAAGATTCCCGCCTGTGCAGGAATGACGACAATTCTTTGCCATTTGTTTTTGTGTTGTCAGATGTTACCATCTGATACCAATAGCAAACATTTTAAAATAAATTTATTGATCTTTTATAAAAATCAAACAGTTAGATGGTAACATCTAACTGCACATCAAAGGAAGAAGATACCACTATACAAGGAATAAAGTATTTTTGAGTTTGGTGTCAGAATCGAACTGACTACACTGGTTTTGCAGACCAGCACACATCCATTGTGCATACCAAACAATCAGCAATAAAAAAGCCGCTTATTACATTTGTAACAAGCGGCTTTAAATCTTTTTATATTTCTTATCAGATAAATAAAGTCAACCCGTTACTTTTTGAGTAACAAAAACACGAGTTTAAACAATATTTATCTGTTGTATTTTTCACGGCGTAAAGATAAATATAATTTTTAATTAGCAAGTATTCTTTTTAATAAGAGTTACCAATTTTAATTTGTTTTTGTGTTGTCAGATGTCACCATCTGATACCAATAGCAAACATTTTAAAATAAATTTATTGATCTTTTGTAAAAGATCAAACAGTTGGTAACATCTAACTGCACATCATAATTTAATTGCATATCATAATTAGACTTCCAGCCCGTAAGCAGCCAGTTGTGCCTTGGTATCTTCGTAATCGGTATGATGGATGCCTCTTAAGCCTAAACCTTCTGCTACCTGCACAAAAAGCATACGGTCATCAATATATAAACTCGTTTCTACATCACTTTGCGAAATATCTATCGCAACTTTAAAAATATCGGCGTCGGGTTTACGGAAATGCACAAAACTAGACGACACAAAAAAATCGACAAATTCGTTCA
Source organism: Pedobacter sp. R-06 (assembly GCF_049913135.1). Lineage (NCBI taxonomy): Bacteria > Pseudomonadati > Bacteroidota > Sphingobacteriia > Sphingobacteriales > Sphingobacteriaceae > Pedobacter > Pedobacter sp. R-06. Next base: position 3,896,494 of record NZ_CP183977.1, read on the forward strand.
GTTTAAAGGTATTGATGCGGTACTGGTTTAGCTCCCTGCCCTCGTTACTGATTACGGCTACTTTAAGGTTGTATTTCTTTTTTAAATCGCAGATCAACTGAATCATTTCGGGATAAGGAAGCGATTTTTTGAACATAAATTCTTTAAAATCATCGTAGGTAAAATTCCTTTCTTCGAAAAAAACAATGCGCTCTAAATATTCATCAAGAGTTAACTTACCCACTTCATAGGTATCGAAAGTAAGGTGATGGCGTTCTTCTAAGTCAACCGAATCGAGGTTAAAAAGCACAGAAGCTTCGCCCCTTGCATGCCTATCCCAGCCATTGGTTAATAAAACGCCTCCGATATCGGTAAAAAGTGTGGTAATTTTCTTTTGCATAATTTAAGTTTAAAGTAAAACGCCTTTTAAAATTAATACGGCCACACTGAAATAGATTACAATCCCGGTAACATCAACCATGGTGGCTACAAATGGTGCTGATGAAGTGGCCGGATCGAGTTTTAGTTTTTTCAAAATAATCGGCATCATCGAACCGATCAAACTGCCCCATAATACAATACCAACGAGGGTAAAAAATATGGTAGCAGCAATTAAAAACCAATGCGGACCATAATTATAGAGGTGTAACTCTTGCCAGGTTACGATGCGGACAAAACCAATTGTGCCTAAAATGATGCCCAGCAAGGCTCCTGAAACGAGCTCGCGGCGCATTACGCGCCACCATTCGGCAATGGTTACCTCGCCTAAGGCCATGGCCTGGATAATTAAGGTTGAAGCCTGAGAACCACTGTTGCCGCCGCTACTCATAATCAGTGGAATAAAAAGTGATAATACTACCGCCTTTTCGAGTTCGATTTCGAAATGCTGCATGGCTGTTGCGGTTAACATTTCGCCCAAAAAGAGGACGATTAACCAACCTGCTCGTTTTTTCACCAGTTTTAAAATCGGGATATCAAGATAAGGTTCATCCAAAGCCTCAGTACCCCCAATTTTGTGCATATCCTCGGTATATTCCTCGTTGGCAATCCACAGGATATCATCAACGGTAACAATACCTAAAAGAATGTTATTTTCATCTACTACAGGTAAAGCCACACGGTTGTTCATCCTGAAGATATTGATTGCATCTTCCTGAGGATCGTTAGCTTTTAGGGCAATAAAACGTTTATCGGTAAGCTCGCCGATAATTGCTTCCGGATCAGCCAGTAAAACCTCACGGATCCTGATATCATCCAACAATACACCTTCTTTATCGATCACATATACCACATCGATGGTTTCGGAGTTTTTTCCGTAGCGCCTGATGTGCGCCAAAACCCTTGTGATAGACCATTCGGGCTTTACAGCGATATAATCGGGCGTCATTAAACGGCCGATACTATCTTCTTTGTAGCCTAAAAGTGCAAGTGATTCTTTACGTTCTTCGGGCGGTAAAAGTGTAATCATCTTTTTTACCACATCACCTTTTAATTCACTAAAAAGTGCGGTACGGTCGTCTGGTGGCAGATCTTTGATGATCTGGTTCAATTTATTGCCCGAAAGTTTTTTGATGATCCGCTCCTGGGTAGGAAAATCCAGGATCCTAAAAACGTTTACTGCCCTATTGAGCGATAAGGTTTCGATAAATTTAGCTGCATATTGTGGAAGTTCGTCAATCAGTTCTTCAACATCCGAAATATTCAGTTGATCGAGATATTGCTTTAAAGCCTTATCATTTTCTTTTTCAAGCAGTTCCTGAATCTCTTCCACAACCAATTCTTCCATAAAATACAATCTAATTTATTACATGCCTAAACCTCTATTAACGGTTCGCAAAGGTGCATTTTTATTTCTTAAAAAGCCAACGGTGTACCTTTAAAATTAACCCAAAAGGGTTCTTAAATTAAAAATAAAGGGGAATAAACTCAATAAGGCAGCCCGCTGCTTTATGATTTAATCATTTTTTAACATAAAAAATATTTCAACAGCAGGAAGTTAACTCTGATATAAACTTACAGATTAAAAATAGGCTTGTTTTTTTAATGAAATGATTTTGAATTTTCTATATTTGCAGCCTTACGCTCCCGTAGTTCAATGGATAGAATTATGGTTTCCGGTACCATCGATATGAGTTCGAATCTCGTCGGGAGCACTTCACGAGGCAAATCAGTTTTTAGGCTGTTTGTCTCGTTTTTTATTTTAAGCAACTATCTTAAGTAACTATCTATTAATCAAGCAACACTAACTCACCCTTTCGTTCAATCTAGGTGTTTGATAGCCATCCTCATGATACACCAATTTTTCGGGAGAAATTGCCGCTATAATTTTACGTTTTAGGTCTTTTTGCCTCAAAATATGCTTTCTCGATGTTTAGAAGGGTGTTAGATAAATTTTTGATCAGGTTCCCACATTGCCCTTGCCATAGCAAAAAGCATCCAATTTGTTGAATGGCAGATTATGGTGAGTATTTAATATTCAGTTAACATCTGTGTCGTTTCTGAATTTTAATTTTGACGCGATAATTTATGGGCGAAAACAATACTGCCGGATTTAACGACAATAAAGAACAGGAGTTTGATGAAAAATCCTTCGAAGATCTTTATCGCCGCATGTACCCCACGCTAATAAAATACGCCATTTACCTGGTAAAGGATATTGAAGATGCACAACTCATTTTAAATGATGTGTTTATATCCATCTGGAAAAACGGTACAATCCTCACCAACGAAAAAGCCTATCTCTTCCGTGCTATAAAAAATGCCGCTAACAATTACCATAAAATCCCCAAAGCAAATTTCTGGCATATCGATAGTGAAGAAGAAGCCGCTGAGATTATCGATCTAAAAGAAACACCTGTTCAGGCTTTCGAGAACAAAGACCAGAGCCGGATACTTTATGCGCTTATCGATCAGATGCCTGAACGCCGACGGCTTATTTTTTACATGTACAGGATTGATGGCTTTAGCTACAAAGAAATTGCAACTTTATTGGAGATCTCCGTACGGACCGTGGAAGACCATCTGGTAAAAGGTTTCCAGTTCCTTCAACAAAAAGTATTAAAAAACAAATCTGAATTTAGGTAAAAAAAACCTTGACGATTTCTTAACACAAAGTTAACAGATTTCGACCCGTAGCGCTTTCACTATTCTTGTCTTGTAAGTATAAAAGCATGTGAATGGATCAGGAAATATGGAAATTGGTACTCGAATACTTGGCGGTAAAGGAAAACTCCCGCAGCAACGCCGAAATAAAACTACTCGAAGAAAGACTTAACGATTGGATAGCTAATGATCCTGACCGCAGGGAGCAACTGGAAGAAGCATTATCGCTATGGCAGCATACGGCGCAAATGCCAGAAGATGAGTCCTGGAGAGAAAGTTTTCAGGGTATCAAAAAACAAATTGAACAGGTTCCGAAAAGAAAACTTAAAATATTAAAATGGTGGCCAGCTGCAACCGCTGCCGCCATTATTGGCGCGTTGGTATTTTTTGTTGCTGGCGATAAAAAGCCATTAACCGTGGTTCAAAATCAGATTGTGTGGATAACCAAAACAGCGGCTCCTGGTAAGATTGTTAATGTAATCCTTCCGGATAGTTCGGAAATCTGGCTGAACTCGAGCAGTAGCATCAGTTTTCCCGAAAACCTAAAGCACGCTGATATCCGAAATGTTAAATTAAATGGTGAAGCGTTTTTTAAGGTAAAAAGAGATCCCGCACATCCTTTTATAGTGAAAAGCGGAAAAATCCAGACCAGGGTGTTGGGAACCAGCTTTAACATCAGGGCCTGGAAAGGATACGGGGCAGAAGTAACGGTGCTTACCGGAAAAGTAGCGGTTTCAAAAGACTCTGCCGGCATACAATCGGCAGCAGTTCATCTTTTGCCTAATCAGAAGGTAATTTATAACATAAAATCTACCCAATTGATGTCCGAAAATGTTGATGATGCCAAAGCTTCAATCAACTGGAGAACGGGAAAAATGAATTTCGACAGCACACCGATGGAAGATGTTTTTCAGATCATATCACGCAAATACGCAGTTAAGATCGTTACTGATCAGTCTTTCAAAAATTGTGAGCTTACCGCAAAATTCGACAATGTAGAGATCAGCGAGGTAATGAAAACCATCAGCCTCACATTTGACATTCATTACACCATAAACAAACAGATTATTTATATAAAAGGAGGTAAATGTAACTAGACAACGATAAAAGATAGCTGCAGCATGTTGACGCATGCCGCAGCTAAGAAATTTTAAATTTTATTTTAACCCATCAAGATTAAAACATACAAAGTTATGAAAAAGTCAGCAGTGACTAGTCAATTAATTTTTAGCGCAATGCGTTTTTTTACCCTTATTTATCTCATGCTCTCCGTAATGCTCTTTGTAGGGCAGGCATCACCTGTAAATGCCCAGCAGCTAAACACCAAAATAAGTATCAGTTTAAAACAGGGAAGCCTGACCGATCTTTTTAAAACCATCGAAAAGAAAACCAGTCTTTCTTTTGTATATTCCAATAAAGATGCTGTAGAGCAACAGCACATCACCGGCTTACAAGCAGATAATGAAACGGTTAGTAGTTTGCTAAACCGGGTTTTAACACCCATGCAGCTTACTTATCTGATTGAAAAGAATCAGGTCATTATTAAAAAATCGGTCCGCATTAGCGGGAAGGTAACCGATGAAAAAGGGCTGCCATTACCAGGCGTAAACGTAATCGAAAAAGGCAGCAGCAATTCTACCAGCAGCAACCTTAACGGAGATTTTAACCTGAGCGTTATCAACAAATCGGCTACGCTGATTTTCAGTATGATCGGTTATCAGATGAAGGAAATTATAATCAATAACCAAACCGAATTGAATGTTAGCCTCGCTCCTGATGAAACCGCACTTTCCGACGTGGTTGTTACTGCGCTGGGCATTAAACGTGCCGAAAAGGCATTAGGTTATTCGATTGCGACTGTAAAAGGAAGTGAAGTAAATACCGTAAAAGAAGTGAATGTAGTGAACTCTCTCGCCGGAAAAGTAGCTGGGGTAAATATAGTAAGCACGGGTTCCGATCCCGGATCTACATCTTTTATCACCATTAGGGGTCAGTCTTCTATTGCTACCGATAACCAGCCTTTATTCGTAGTCGATGGTGTTCCGGTAGCACATTCGCTTCGCGCAACATCAGAAGTTGGCCGCTCATCGGTTGATTATGGTAGCCCGATTGCGGATATCAGCCCAGATGATGTAGAAAGCATCACCATACTAAAAGGTGCAAGTGCTGCAGCATTATATGGCAGCAGGGCCGGAAGTGGTGTGGTTTTGATTACCACCAAAAGTGGCTCGGCAAACAAAAAGGGTTTAGGGATAAACTTTAACTCAAATGCCATGTACGATCAGGCATGGCTGTTCCCTCATTTTCAGCATACGTTTGGAGGTGGCGAATATACCGATGATCCCGCATCTTCTACTACATCTGCTTGGGGCCCGCGGCTTGATGTAGGTACAAAACACCTACAATGGAACAGCCCCCTGGATGCCAGCGGAAAACCAATTGCCACCGATTGGGTATCGTACCCCAACAATCCACAGGATTTTTACGAAACCGGCTCTACCTATACCAACAATATTTCCATCAGCGGAAAAAATGCGGATGGTAATTACCGCTTATCGTACACCAACCTAACCAATAAAGGCATTGTTCCCAATACCGACCTGAAAAGGAATACACTCAACCTTTCTGCCACCTATGTGCTGCACCCTAAACTAAAGATCAGCACCAATATTGGTTATGTAAACAATAAAAGCGACAACAGGCCATCGGCATACCGCGAAAGTGTTACGCAGATGCTGTATTCGCTTCCGCCAAATATGAATATCAACGACCTGAAAAACTACTGGAAACCGGGAAGAGAAAACATCGAACAGTTTTCGGCAGATGATTCGGACAACCCTTATTTCGTAGCTTACGAACATACCAATGGCTATGATAGAAACCGGTTAACTGGAAACGTGAATGTTGTTTACGACATCACCAAAAACTTGAGTTTAATGGTACGTACCGGAATTGACATGTACAATGAAGAACACGAAACCAAACGTCCTTTTAGCTCAAAACGCTTCAAATTTGGTGGGTATGGAGTAGATAATTCTTTCTTTAAAGAACAAAACACTGATTTTTTACTGAGCTACAAAAAACTGTTAAGCCAGGATTGGTCTTTGAACCTTTCTGCCGGAGGAAATCAGATGGATCAGACCAACAGATCTACTGCGCAAAAAACAGAAAGTTTGAGCATTCCCGGTGTATACAACATTGCCAATGCACAGGCCGGTACCATTGTAAATTCGCAGTACAACTCACGCAAACGCATTAATAGTATTTATGGCCTTGGGCAGGTATCATTCAGGGATATGGTTTTTCTTGATGTAACGGGTAGAAACGATTGGTCGAGCACCCTGCCTGCAGGCAACAATTCGTATTTTTATCCTTCCGCATCATTAAGCACCATCATAACCGATGTATTTAAGATCAAATCTGATGTACTTTCGTTTGTTAAACTAAGGGCCAACTGGGCACAGGTAGGTAGCGACACCGATCCTTATCAATTATATAACACCATCCCTTTTAACCAGGACTGGGGAGACGTAAAAAGGGCAACCATTGAATTTAATCTCAAAAATAACTTCCTGAAACCAGAAATTGCCACTTCGTACGAATTTGGCGGAGATTTACGCTTTTTCAAAAGCCGTGTTGGCATTGATGTAACCTGGTATAAAACCAATAAAAGAAACCAGATTATCAACATCCCAACCACTATTGCTTCAGGTTCGTCCAACCGATTAATCAATGCCGGAAATATCCAGAACAGCGGCTGGGAAATCGGCTTAAATGCAGTGCCTTTTGATGGCGCCTTTAAATGGGAAACCAATGTAAATTTCACCAAAAACGAGAACAAGGTAATTGAGCTATCAGAAGGTTTGAAAGAATACTCAATGGGCAGTGCCGATGGGGATAATATCCGTTACCTGATTAAAGAAGGCACAAAAATCGGAGATTTTTACACACCAAGCTATACCAAGGTAACCAGCGGACCAAATGCAGGTGCTGCTTTATTGGATAAAACCGGACATTACATCCGTAACAATACAGAATACATCAAAGTTGGAAACTATAACCCCGATTTTACGTTGGGTTTTAACAATACTTTCAGCTATAAAAATTTCACTTTAAACGTGCTTTTAGACTGGCGTAAAGGTGGTAATTTCTATTCGTACGTGGTTAAAAGCCTGATCAATGCCGGCTTAACCGATAATACATTGGTGGGCAGGGATGCAGAAACAGGTGGTTTGGCCTGGACGGATTCGCAGGGCAGAAAACGCAACGACGGGATGATTATCCCGGGTTATATTGCTGATGCAAATGGTAACCTAACCCAAAATACCGTAATTATTGCAGCTTCTGATTTTTATAACAACACTTACAATAAATATTACGAAAGGTTAACCTATTCTGCTTCATTCCTAAAAATCAGGGAAGCTTCTTTAACCTATATATTCGACAAAAAACTGACGCGCAAACTGCCCATCAGCAACCTATCACTATCACTTATTGGAAGAAACCTGTACACCTGGACCGCCAATGGACTGGGCTATGACCCTGAAACGACCATGAGCGTTACCGAAGGCTTTAAATTGGGCGTGGGCCACTGGACATTGCCGGGTACCCGCTCATTCGGTTTTAAATTAAGTTGTAACTTTTAACCTGTACAAAAATGAAATTCAAATATACAACGCTCCTTTTCATGCTGCTTGCATTGATAACAAGCTGTACCAAAGATTTTGAAGAAATAAATACCAACCCAAATGCTCCTGAAACTACAAATACCGAGTTTTTAATGTCGGATGTATTGGTTTCTACTACTTATGCTTATCAGGAAAATGCAGTGAGCAGAAGACCGGCTTCGGCAGCACGCTACCTTACCTTGGTGCGAAATACAGGTTACGATCTGTTAGATTGGGGACCGGTTGATTGGGATGATATTTACGCCCGCTTAGCTGTGAACAAAACCTTTATGGAAACGGCCCAAAAACGTTCTGAAAATCAGTATGTTGCCATCAGTAAAATCATGAAGGCTTTCAACTTCGGCTATCTAACGGATCTTTATGGCGACATTCCCTATTCTCAAGCATTAAAATCAAAAGAGGCCAACCTCATCTATCCCGAATACGATCAGCAGCAGGCCATTTACCCTGACTTATTGAAAGAATTAAGGGAAGCCAACGACATGCTAAAAGGCAATTCGCAGGAAATTAATGTTAAAGGAGACGTGATGTTTAAAGGAAAGGCGCTCGCCTGGCGAAAGTTTGCCAATTCGCTCCGCTTACGGATGCTGTTGCGTATCTCCAAAAATTATCCACCGGCCTTTACTGAAATGCAGGAAATTGTGAACGATAAAACGGCATATCCTATTTTCGAAAGCAGTGCAGATAACGCAGAAATTGCCTATCTGGGTAACATTGCCACTTACAGTTGGCCCGGCGGTCCTCTGGCAATGATCGACTTCGATTATTTAAAAACGAAAGTAAGCAAAGAACTGGTAGACAGACTGATCCAAAGAAACGACCCAAGACTGGCTGTTTGGGTAGAGCCTGTAAAAAGTACCACCGGATCTACTGTAGATTTGAACAGGTATGTGGGTGTACCCAATGCCATCGATGCGCCATCTGCTTATAATGGTGGCGAAGATCATGTTTCGGTTTTCTCTTCTACCTTCTTCAGGAAAAACGGTGGTGCTTCAAATCCATTATTAAAAGCCAGCCTGCTTACCTATACCGAGCAATGTTTTATTTTGGCAGAATCCGTACAGAAAGGCAAACTTACCGTAAACGGCGAAACGGCAGAATCGCTGTACTATAAAGGCATCAGGGAATCGATGGCCAGTTATGCCGTAACCGCCTCCCAAACTTACTATGATCAGCAATTGGTGAAATACGATGGTACACTTGAACAGTTGATTACCCAAAAATGGCTGGCCATGTTATTTAAAGGCTCAGAAGGATGGTTTGATCAGCGACGCACAGGATACCCTGCTTTTATTACCGGTCCGCTTGCAGCCGGAAGAGGAATCCCTAAACGTTATACCTACCCGGATTCGGAAAGTGCAAAAAACCGTGTTAACTATCAAAAAGCCGTTTCGGTTTTCGGTGCAGATAATCAGAATACTTTAATGTGGTGCCTGAAATAAATTGAATACCCTTAATTATTATAATATGAAATTATATATCAAAACTTTCTCTTTTCTATTTACACTCTCTGTTTTAGCCCTGGGCACTAAAACATATGGCCAGGATTTTAAACCCGGCCATTTCCCAGACCGGGTAATTTTGACCTGGGCCGGAGATCCTGCTACAAGCCAAACCGTTAACTGGCGTACCGATACTACTATTAAAGCATCCAAAGCACAGATCAAGGCAGAAGATTCCAATCCGGCGCTCGAACAATCCATTACAAGCTATGATGCAGCTTCTACCCTTTTAGGAAGCGGAAATAATTATGAAATAGCTAAATATCACCATGTTACCTTTACCAAGCTAAAACCGGAAACGGTTTATGCTTACCGTGTTGGCTCGGGTGAGCATTGGAGCGAATGGTTCCAGTTTACCACTGCATCGGCTAAAAACAAGCCTTTTTCTTTCATTTACCTTGGCGATGCACAGAATGATATCCGTTCGAAGTGGTCGCGGGTGATCCGCAAGGCATTTTCACACCAACCTGATGCAAGGTTTATCATTCACGCGGGCGACCTGATCAACCGCTCGAACAATGATCAGGAATGGGGCGAATGGCATTATGGAGGCGGCTTTATCAATGGTATGATACCGAGTATACCCGCTCCGGGAAACCATGAATATGTTCGCGATGATAAAAGAAAACTGGTACTCGATCCACATTGGGGCGTACAATATACCTTTTCTGGCAATGGTCCAAAAGGACTGGAAGAATCGGTTTATTATGTCGATTATCAGGATGTAAGGATTATCTCACTAGACTCACAAATGATTATCCTGGACGAAGCTTCGGCCAAAGCCGAATATGAATGGCTGGAAAAAGTTTTAAAAGAAAACACGAAGTTATGGACCGTGATAACCTTCCACCACCCTATTTTTTCTACAGCAAAAAGCAGGGACAATAAGGAATTCAGGGAACGGTTTAAACCATTATTCGACAAGTACCACATTGATCTGGTTCTGCAAGGGCATGATCATACTTATAGCCGTGGGCAAAACTTACCAAGGGGGCTATCGGGAAGGGAAGCAAATGGACCGGTTTACCTGGTTTCAGTTGCCGGCCCTAAAATGTACAAGGTAGATGGTGCCAAATGGATGGATATCTCTTTAGAAAACACACAGCTTTTCCAGGTAATCCATGTTGATGGCGCCAACCTTAAATTTGAGGCCTATAAAACCTCTGGTGAACTTTTCGATGCTTTCTCTTTAAAAAAAGTAGATAGAAACAGCGCAGCAGCATTCACCGATATGAACCCAGTACAAAAGCCCTAAGCATGAGCATAAAACTAAAACCCGTTTTAATGGGTATCTTGTTCAATAGTTCATTTCTACCGGCATTCTCGCAACAAATGATAAAGCCTTTGCCAAAATCAAAAAATGCTTTTATTGTGATTGCCCACCGCGGTAGTCATTTAATTAAACCCGAAAATACAATAGCTTCCATTGAGGAGGCTATTGCTATCGGTGCCGATTATGTGGAACTGGATCTCCGTACCACAAAAGATGGGCATCTTGTACTGCTGCATAACGACCGGGTTGATCAGGGGAGCAATGGAAAGGGACTGATAAAAGACCTGAATTTTGAGGAGGCGAAAAAACTTATTCTTACAGGTAAAGATGGCAGTTTACACCAAATTGCCAGTTTTGAAGACGCACTCAATACCTGTAAGGGAAAGATTAATATCTATTTGGATTTTAAAGCTGCTGACGCAGAAAAAGCATACAGGGTTATTAAAAAGGCAGGGATGGAACATCAGATTCTGGTTTATGTAGGAAGTAAAAGCGATTACATTTCCTGGCAGAAAATTGCACCTCAGATGCCAATGATGTCGCGTTTGGATCCGGCAATTACTACAGAGCAAGATCTGCTGCAGTTTTTTGAAAAAACATCCCTGGAAGCAATCGATAAAATCCCTAATGAAACGCTGTTGCCTGTTTTAAAAAAGATGGGCATCAGTATTTTTCAAGATGTGCAAAAAGCCAGCGAGATGCCTGAAGATTGGGATAAGGCAATAAAATACGGCGCGCAGGGATTGCAGACCGATCATCCTGAAGCTCTTATTAAATACCTTAAAGCCAATAAGATAAGAACTAATTAATAATAATCAAACCGCTAACTGTTGTAAATACAGTTAGCGGTTTGATTTATAATCCTAAGAGAATTTGAATGTTCGATTACGTAAGTACCGTTTTCATAGTTGAATAATTGAAAATATAGACTAAATTCCAAAAGCATCTTTGTACATTTCTTACTCTTTAAATTTTAAATATTGTCCTCTTTCCATTTTTATATTTAATCGTTGGTAAAAATCAATAGGATTGAATTCTATCCGCTTATACTCCGCCTGTACGCTTGTTTTCGCTTGATTCAGTTTATCCTGATTTTCCCAAACGGCAATTGTTATAATGGCCAAATTGCCCTCATTGTCTTTTTGTTCGAAAACCTGATCGCTTATAAAGCCAGGCAATTTTCTTATAAATATTCTGTTATAATCCATTCTCTTTACAAACTCTTCAATTGCGGCTTTAGGAACTGAGAACTTATCAATGAAGTGTATCTCATCGCGGTTTTCCTTTTTCCCGGATAAATTTGTAAGGTCGATGGGTAAGACACCCAACTGTTGTAAAAACCCTAAGCGGTCCGTTTGTACCTGACTTCCAATTATTTTGTCATTTTCAAATTTATAGGTTACTATTCCGTCAACAGAAACAGTTTTATTGGTTGGTGGAATATGCTGAAATTGATTTTTATGTGTTCCACTAAATTTTTGTTTTACCACTACATTATTTCCATCAGCAATTATCTCTTTTACTTCCCATTGAGCATCTGGAAATGCTTTTGCCAATTCAAATATTGTTTCCTGAAAGCCAGCGGCACCCCTGGTACCAGACGGGTTTATATAATCCGGTGAGATTATCGCTGATAATTTCTCATACCGTTTTTTTAAAAATACCGTATCGTAGAGGAAATAAATGAATTCCTTTTTTTTAGCATTGTCCATTTTGTTTGATTTTTCTACCGACCTGTTAGTGATTTGGGAAAAGCTACTTTGCTTGCACATCATTACGATGCATAATGCAAAGGTTATTCTGAGTATTGAAGTCATCAGTTATATTTTTTTATACTGCAAATTTCAGAACAACTCAGGCCAGATCATTGTAAAAAATCATTGAATTACCAAAAGTCAGGCGATTTATAGAACGCTGTTGGTGTTTGACCCGTAAACAGTTTAAAGTCTTTATTGAAATGAGGTTGGTCGTAATATCCTGCATTAAAAGCTATGCCTGCTAGGCTTTCGGCTTGTTGTTTCTGCCTCACAATTGCTTCCATGCGTATAATAGAGGAGAATTGTTTTGGCGATGTGCCTACTATTTTTCTAAACCTCTTTTCAAAAGCGTCATTGCTGATATAAAGCGTGTCTGCCAACTCTTTTATTTTGATTGCACCTTTTGTTGAATGAATTATTTCTACCGCTGTTGAGATTAGCCTGTCTGGTATACGGCTATCTAATCTAGATAATAAAAACTGCTCAATGATTGCAATCCTTTGAATATTGTTTTGAGCTTCAGCTAACCGTTCTTCAATCATTGCAATTGTATGCCGCTTAACGAAAGCATCAAGAGAAATACTTTCTTCAAAGAGTTCATGGAGCGGTTCGTTAAAAAATGCTTTTGCCCCTGTTTCTTTAAACTGAACAATTATGGTGGCAGAATCTTGTAAATAGTGGATGAGTCTTACCGATTTTCTTAAACCAGAAATAGTTGAAGTAGGCAAAAGTTCTTCTTTTTGCTCTGATACGTAACTAACCTGTCCCTTGTAACGAAAAGCAACAACAAGCGAAGCACCCGGCAAAATTCTATTTGTCATTTCCACTTCACTTTCAACAATTCTGTATGCCTTGATGAAAGGTCTTAGTAATTCGGTCGGTATATACGCTTCAACTCTCATTTTTTCTGTTGGTACTGATAAAAATACGGCTTCTTTTTATGCGCTACAAATCTTTAAGGTATATCCCTCAAACGCCTTTGCCAGGTATCTTCATGCAACTTAGATTTTACCTGCTTGGCCTTTGAAGAAAAGGCGGATCAAATCATAGTAGAAATAAATTAAAGCGGGCGGCAAAGTTTGAATTAATCTTTCCTTTGTGGCCCGCTCACACCACCGATATTATATAAGATAGCTGTCACACTGAGCTTGTCGAAGTGCTTTCTTGGTATAAAAAACAAGGGTCTTCGACAGGCTACCATTGACGTCTTTCCGTAATAGACTAATTTTCAATCAATTGTAGATTAAGTTCGTTTGCTTTCTTTTGAAGGAAAATGATCTGTTGTTCTTTTAATTTTTCTTGATATCTCTTTACTCCCTGTTCAACATAATCCATCCCTTTATCAAATATTCTATAATAAAGTTCCGCTAATTTTCTTGCGGTAGCTTTTATAGCTATGCCGGAACCCCTTTTTGCTTTAAGTCTTCTGGCAAAGGCTCCCAGCCCTGGCTGTTTGCTTAACAGTATAGACTGGGCTGCCTGTTTAAATATTTGCCCCGCTCTGGTTACAGGTTTTTTCTTGCTTCTTTTATTCATCTTTCCTGACTGATGCTTACCTGGCGCCAGACCCAACCAGGAAACAAAGTTTTTTATTGAAGGCCACTGCTTAATATTGTTGCCAAGTTCAGCCGTAAGCCTCATTAAACTGTAATCTGTTAAACCTGGTAAGGTGGTCGGGTTTGCTCCATGAATTCCTAATAATAATTGGTGTAGTTGATCAATATTTGGCTTATTATGGCGGATTGGTTTGACCGGATGCCCGTCTTTGTAATCTTTATTGGAAGAATTATTATAATCCTGAAGGACTTTTCCTGTTTCTATATCACATTTGGAAACCTGATCAATATAAAACATATATCCATCATAGGCCTGCAGAAGTTCGAAAAGGTATTCTTCTTTGTAATTGCCTTCAAGAGCGAGCAAAATATCTTTCCCCTTGTTCTTGATTAAGGATGGGGTACAGCATGCCAAAAGTTTTTCAGGGTTCCGTTCTCCTTCAAGAATAGCCTGTATCATTGCCATTCCACTGGCACCATGGGTTTGTGAAAGCACTTCTGGCAACCTTATGTTCATCAGGGTTAGGGCTTTCTGCATATGCTGAACGTGGGAGGAGGCCATCTGTAGCTTATCTTCCCGCATCCGGGTATAAACCCTCAGTTTTCTTACAATATCTTCAGGAACAAAACTTTTGCGGAGTAACCCGTAGCTAAAGAGCTGCTGAATCCACTGACAGTCTTGGACATCGGTCTTTCTGCCCGGAAGGTTTTTGCTGTCGGCTGGGTTTACCAGCGTAACCTCAAACCCATCAGCCTCTAAAACATCATAAAGGGTAATCCAATAAACGCCCGTAGCTTCCATGGCAACATGGGTTATTGAACACTCTTTTAGATAGGCACTCAATTCCTTATAACAGGAAGTAAAAGTGCGGAAGTTCCTCACTGATTGGTTTTCGACAGAAACATAAACCTTTTCACTCCCAATATCAATGCCTGCACTATTGGGATAAATTTTGCTTAAAACATTCATATCCAGTAATATATGTTTTTTTTAGGAAGATAAGCTCAACGTATTTCAGATAAGGATATTACTACCATGCGGGATATCAAACGATTCACCAATATTGATTACTATTATACGCTAAAACAAAGCTCAGGCACAGGTTAATGCACTATTAATGCGACTGTTATGCTGCTATCCTCCTTAACTCTCTATAAAGTTAACGTCATTTATATTGATTTTTATAAAATAAATTACCCCTCAGGCTGACATAGCAATTATTTCTGTTGAAATTTAAACAGGCTCTTATAGTTAGCCTTTTAAGAATATACCCCGATTTCTCCTGGTTATCCTTTTAGGTTTGGCTTAGGCCAATGCTTGCACCAAATATGCTATGTCATGGAAAGTCCGTTAGTGGTTAACCATCTTCATTGCTCCTTCACTATAGCGCTCGCCAGTGATAGGATATCGCCTGATCAGCTCATCAATTGCTGTAAGGTCATCACCTGTTAGCTTAACTTCAATCGCACCTACATTATCTTCCAGGTATTTTCTTTTTTTCGTGCCTGGAATCGGTATAATATCGTTGCCCTGCGCCAGCACCCATGCCAGGGCAAGCTGTGCAGGCGTGCAGCCCTTGGTACCAGCCAGTGCAGCAAATTCAGCTATGAGCCTATTGTTTCCGGTAATATTTTCCTGCTGGTAACGCGGCAGGGTTCTTCTAAAATCATCGTCGGCCAGGATGTTCACATCGAGTGTATTGGTAACCAGCCCCCGTGCCAGCGGAGAATAAGGCACAAGTGAAATGCCAAGTTCACGGGTAGTCTGCAATATTCCATTTTCCACATCCCTTGTAAGCAACGAGTACTCACTTTGCAGCGCAGCAATCGGATGCTCGGCATGTGCTTTGCGTAAAGAAGTAACAGAAGCCTCACTAAGTCCGAGATAGCGGACCTTTCCCTCCCTTACCAGATCGGCCATAGCGCCAACGGTTTCTTCAATCGGAATGTTTGGGTCAACCCGATGGGCATAGTAGAGGTCTATGGTATCAATTCTCAATCGTTTCAGGCTCTGTTCAACGGCAACTTTCATCCAGGCGGGAGAACCATCAAAATAGGTTCCTGTTGCGCTGCTGGGGCCGGCAATTCCATCTTTAAAACGGAACCCAAATTTAGTTGCAATAAATACCTTGTTGCGGTTAGGAACGAGTACCTTAGAAATGAGTTCCTCATTTGCTCCGTTTGCATACATATCGGCTGTATCCCAAAAATTGATCCCAAGGTCAAGTGCTTTTTCAAGAGTCGCTAAACTTTCTTTGTCGTCTGTAGGCCCATACGCAAAACTCATGCCCATGCAGCCTAGGCCAAGTGCAGACAGTTTTTCGTTGGTAGTCCCTAAATTTCTATATTTCATTTTGATAAGATTTTGTTTACTCAAATGTAGACAAGAAAGCAAAACCGCGACTTATAAGCATCAAACAGATCGTTATAATATTCAAACAGTCTCTCTTAATTTAGTAGGTGCTGAACCGGTGTGTTTTTTAAAGAACAGTGTAAAATATGAAGGGTATTCGAAGCCAAGGCTGTAGGCAACATCACCGATATTCCAGTCGGTATGCTGCAATAGGGCCTTAGCCTCTTTAACAATACGGGCAGCGATATGAGCGGTTGTGGTTTTACCGGTAACCTCTTTTACAGAGCGGTTGAGGTGATTGATGTGTACGGATAAAGCGTCGGCATAATCGGCTGGGTTTTTCAGTTTGAGTACAAGCGTAGGTGAATCTATTGGAAACTGTCTTTCCAGCAGTTCAAGAAATAAGGCAGAAACCCTTGAAGAGGCATTGGCGTAGGTATGAAAATTTGTGGCCGGATTATTTTTCATCGCCTCATGGATCAACAGGTGCAAATAGCTACGCAGTACATCATACTTATGCTGATAAGTTGAGCACATTTCTGCCTGCATCTTTTGGAATATGGCCGAAATTTCGCGCAATTGAACTTCATCCGGAAAAAACACCGGGTTACAGCCAACCTTAAACAAAGGTGAATCCCGCAGGTTATTTACCCTTTCACTATGCTGAATGAAATCTTCGGTAAAAAGACAATACCAGCCCGACTGCTGATCTGAGTCTGCTTCCCAGGAATAAGGCACAATAGGGTTCGAAAACAGCAGCGCAGGTCGGTCAATCTGTATCCACTTATCCGCATAATAGATCTTTCCTTTACCAATAATGAGAGAAACCTTATAAAAATCGCGGCGACTGTACGGACTTACTACCGCACAGCTATCTCTTGTGAACACGTTTATGTGGCCAATGCCAGCATTATCGAGCGGAACATCTGTAGGAGCATGGTCTGGCAGCCTGTTGTAAAAATCGATAACGGTCTCTGCTTGTTTCATGTTGTAAATTTATAAAAATCAAACAATATATCTTGCATAAACCAAGTTGATTGACCCCATACCGCCAATTTCAGAAGCCTCTAAAACAAACTGCTGATCAGAATTAATTAACAATCTGCTTTTGATGGAGCGCGATCAATAGATTGTGTTTTTTCCAATCTGTTATCCAAAGCCTTTACTAAACCAAAAGTATCTTCCAATAGTCTGTATTCAACGATCAATCCCCCGACAATGGTTATTCTGTGCGCTCATATAGCGTTTAGCGACGTAAATAAGCTGGTTTCTCAGCATTATCAATCATAACGATTGCCTTGATAATATTTTAATGGAGTACGGCTGGTTACCGGTATCTTAAATGATAATACGCCCTGTGTAGCTACTCATTGCAATAGCCTGCCTGTCATCTGAAATAAATGAAATCCAGGTATGCAGTTCATTGTCTTTTTCAAATATGGGGATTTCAATTGTCTCCATGCCATCAATCCTTCTTGCGCCACTGAGTTTAAAATAGGTCCGCTGAGCTTTAACATTATAAGCAATTACCATCACCTGATCTGTTTCTCTAATCGAGTTATTAGCTGTATTATTTTCCCAGCTGAAATGAAGGCCCACATCGTCTTTAACTACGCTGGGCTTTTCTGCCCCCAACAAACTTCCAAAGGTTAGACATACCTTTGCATAATCAATTTCACCATCCGCATCCAATGCATTGCACATATTGTACGACTTGGCTGCATTATGCGCAGTCATCATCCTCAGTTTAGATTCGAGATTGTACCCTACCCTAATGAAGCTGATTAAGGGTTTAAGGAAATGCTGCATCCTGGTAAAACCAAACCTGCAAAGCTTTTGTTGGGCTGTTCCTTTTTTGTTTTTTACACTGGATTTAGGTAAAGCTTTCATTACCCATTGTCCATTTAGCTGATAGCCTATTACGCTCCCAACTTTCCCGGTGAAACCACCGTTGATTCCTTGTTTAAATATTGCCATAATTTTAAAAATTATGGGATGATTAACACTAAGATAAAAAAAGAATTGTAATCAATATACTATTTCAACAAATTTAACAGGGATTTAAAACATAGTTGGTTCGGATATAATTGTCACAACGCTGTTGTAAGTCCGAACCAACTCCGAACCAAACCCGTCCTAATCCTTAGTTTTTTCAAACCGAATCCCGATTCATCAAGAAGCTTAACTTAACAAGTTGAATCGAATTTAACTTTCAGATACAGCCTCCTTTTTTCTAGGTTAAAAATCTACATGATAATCTTTGGAGAACGGTTTTGCTGCCCAGGCTTTTTTTGATGTCCATTCTGCCGGGGCTGCGGCCCAAAACTCGTCGGTAGCCGGTAAACCCAAAGGAAGGAACGATAGTGTAGCCATGTACAAACTGCCTGTAGAGGTATAATAGTCTGCTATTTCAGGATCATGCCCGCAAAACCCAAGCTGTAACCATCCTTTTGCATCAAAAGTTCCAGGTGTCCCGTATATGTTCTGTTTAACTTTAGTTAGGGCCGAACGTACCTGGGCTGGCTGAATGGTTGCTGGTAACTTATGCATTAAGGCAATTTGACTCAAAGCCTGGAAAGCGCCGGTTCTATAGGTAATTGAACGTCCGATTGGTGGATAGGTTCCTTCAGGAGAAATCATGCGTTCTTGCCCTACTACGTAACGCTGCATCCTTTTTACAGCAAGATCGTAGCGTTCTTTTTTGATTAGTTTTTTATCGAGCATAACAGCTAGCGTATCCACCATCATCGGGTGGATTACAAAAGAGTTATAATAATCAAAAGCCATGTTTACGCCATCACCGTACCAGCCGTCTCCTTTATACCATGCGTTTAAAGTATCTACCCCCTCATTTAAGCGGCTTTCATCGTGTGGTTCGCCAATCGATAATAAAAAGGCTTCGGTAATAGAGCCAAACAACAACCAGTTATTTTTAAAGGGTTTTCTGTTCCTCAATGATTTAAACGAGGCAATAATTTCGCGCTTTGTTTCGGGCTTTAAAGGTTCCCATAAAGCTTTCGGTGCCCTTAAAAAGGTTTGTGCCAGATAGGCCGAATCAACAATCGGCTGATAATCTTTGCTAAAATTTAGTTTATCAGGACTGTTTGCCGCAAAACAGCTATCTAATCCCTGAATGGCTTGTAATTTCAATTTGTTCCTTAAAACACCTTCGGCTGTGGTATCATCAGGTAGCGAAAGCCAGGGTGCAATTCCGGCATAGGTGCGGCCAACAGCCTCCAAATACGATACAGCAGGTGTTCTGGAGTCGAATTTCGGCGCCGTAACCACTGGCATATTCTTAATCAGGGTTCCATTGGCTAAATTGGAAACAACGGGGCTGGCAATTTTATACAACAGTTTATACCAATATTCTCTGTCGTTTTTTGATTGAGCGCTTATATTGTTATTAGTTTTTGTAGCAGATAAAACTTCGTTAGGATTAAACAGCCCAAATACTCCGGTTAATGACAACGCGCCTATAAATTTTCTTCTTTCCATTTTTTGTATGTTATAAATACCAGTTTTTATAGCGCATCAGCGCCTCGAGATAGTAATAATCGGCGTAGCTAAGCGGAACGTCGACTTCTGATTTCAGGGGTAAGGCCCCTGTACTGTGCATCAGTAAAAAACCACCATTTTCGCCCGGTTTTGCACTATACGCATCAGATGAAAGTGAAATGATCATTTTTTTTGCTTCGCCTACATATAATTTTCGCTCGCTTTTTGTTGCGTACTGTCCTAGCTCTAACAAACCAGAGGCAATAACTGCAGCGGCAGAAGCATCGCGATAAGTATCAGGAATGTTCGGTGCGTTAAAGTCCCAATACGGAACCTGATCGGCAGGCATATTCGGATGATTGATGATAAATTTGGCGATGTTTTTTGCCTGATTAAGATAATGTTTGTTCTTGGTAAAACGGTACATCATGGTATAACCGTATAATCCCCAACCCTGCCCACGGCTCCAGGCCGACTCATCAGATGCCCCCTGGGCAGTACCTCTCTTTAGTACTTTGCCCGTAGTCATATCATAATCCACTACATGGTAGGAACTATAATCTGATCTGAAATGGTTTTTAAGCGAAGTATCAGCATGATTGATGGCAATTTTCTTGTATTTCGGATCGCCACCATGATCAGACACCCATGCCAGCAACTCCAGATTCATCATATTATCAATAATAACAGGGCCCTTCCATTGTTTACTACTATTCCACGATTGGATTACTTTAGCAGCCGGGCGGTAGCGCGTGGCAAGCGAGGCTGCAGCTGTATCGATAGTTGGTTTATATCGCGCATTACCTGTAATGCGGTAGGCATTGCCGAAACTACAGAACATCATGAAGCCTAAATCATGGTTTCCGGTATAATGTTTCTCCTTCTCTAGTACAGCAAGGCGTTTTTCTGCCTCTTTTAAAGTGCCGGAATCTTTGGTGTATTCGTAAATATAAAGTAGCGAACCTGGGTAAAAACCACTGCACCACCATTTGGTATCGCTGGTTTCCAGCTTATTATTTTTTGCATAATAGGTTTTCGGCATACGGTCTGCCGGTGTGTTTTTGGCCAATAACTGATATTGTTTCTGTGCAAATTCAAACTGCTTGTCGAGCAGGTTTTTCATTGCTTTTTTTTCATCAGCTGCCCTTTGTGCTTGAGCAATTACTGCTGTAGCCAGAAAACATATGACGAACAATAATTTCTTCATAGGTTAGGTAAATTTGTATAATTCATTTTGTGTTAAGCCTTAACATAGGCTTTTGATGTTGGTTGCGGCAAATTTGTGCTTTTACGCGCTTAAAAGAGGTGAAAATCGGAAATGATAGGGTAGAAAATCCGAAATTAACCACCTTTTTACAGTTAATTTTACATCAATCTATTTCACTGATCATGTTTTGTGCAATCGATCGTTCTTTTTGAAAACAAAGGTGTTGTTAACCTCCAGGCACTGGGTTAATACCTGGAGGTATTAATTTAATTGGGACTGATTACCTTTATTTTATTGTTACCGGTATCGGCTATATAAAACTTACCTGCATATTTATCATACCAAATACCTACAGGACCATTAAAGCGTGTAGCTGTAGCCGAACCAATGGCATTACCCGAGGTGGTGGCGCCCATCAACAAACTAAAGGTGGTATTGGTTTCTACCTCATTATTGATTACCGAAAAGGTGTGATTACCGGTATTGGCGATAAACAATTTTCCTCCTGCAACATATATTCCCCGTGGTGAACTAAAGTTCGTAGTTGCTCCTTTTCGTAATATCGTTACGAAACTGTTTGATAGATTTATTTTACTTATCGAACTGCCATTCCAGCTGGCTACATATAATGAGGTTTCGTCATCTGTTAAGGCCACGCCCCACGGAATCTGAAAAGCAGCAGCTGTACCTGTCCCACCTAATACTGTACTTGTTCCAGAACCTGCAACGGTAGAAACTATATTGGTTGATAGGTCTACTTTACGCACTTTATTACCACCCCACTCCGCTACATATAAATATCTATTGGCTTTATCTAGGGCTAAACCCGCCGGGCGGTTAAATTTTGCAACAGTTCCTGCTCCATCAGTGGTACCGCTCGAATTTGCAATCCCTGCAATGGTACTCACAATTGCTTTTCCATCTGCTGAAATCACTATTTTTCTGATCACATGCCTGGTATCATCCGCTACGTATAGTGAGCCGTCTGTACCACACCTAATGCCATAAGGAGCATTAAACTGTGCTACATCACCGGCACCATCTACGGTTCCGGCAGTACCATTACCGGCTAAAACGGTTGCATTACCTGTATTGTCTAC
Organism: Pedobacter sp. R-06; assembly: GCF_049913135.1. NCBI lineage: Bacteria > Pseudomonadati > Bacteroidota > Sphingobacteriia > Sphingobacteriales > Sphingobacteriaceae > Pedobacter > Pedobacter sp. R-06. Next base: position 3,918,509 of record NZ_CP183977.1, read on the forward strand.
TTTAATAATCCTATTATTTCCTGCGTCAGAAATGAATAAATTACCCTTGGCATCAGTGGTCATATCCTGAGGGCCGTTTAATGATAATCCATTATTTAATGCAAGTTCTGTAGATTGTAAATTGGTTAATACAGGTGTTGTAAAAGCTGGAGATTTAAGATTCAGTGTTGCCTTTTGCTGTACAGTAGCATAAGTGGGAATATCAGATACAGCAGAATAATTAACAAAATATTTATTGTTGAGCATTTCTACTTTTACCTGTGAAGGATGAGGCACCACCACAGAGAAATTACCCGCTATATCGGTAGTGATATTATTTAATAGCGTAAACGTTGTTTCATTTGGCTTTTTAACATAAACGCTAAAACTGGTATTGCTTACATATTGCTTATCCAATGCATCTGCGGCATTAAAAACAAACAAGGTTGCAGTAGAAACCTTTAATTGGGTGCTAACACTATTCTCGTCTATTAAGTTAACGGAAACAGAATCTGCCCTGTAATCGGTTGTATTACCAATTTTCACTTTAACCTCTGTTGGATAAGGTAAAGAAAGCAAGAGTTTTCCGCTTGCATTTGTCCTTTCTGATCCGTTATCGATAAACGTGCCTGTACCTATTTTTCGGTAGCTTACATTAACTAAAAAATTGCCGATAGCCGCCGATGAGGCGCTGTCCAATATGCTGATATCAACGGTCGACATACCAAATTTAGGTTTTGTACGTAAAATAACTTCTCCATTTGTGGCATTCTGTATTAGCAGTTCTTTTGAATCGTACTTGTAAAATGCGGTATCGACTTCAGCCTTGAACAAGTTTGGATAAGGTACACTATAAGTAAATTCACCCTGCGCATTAGTACGCACCGTATCTATCACCTGAAATACCGAACTTGAGCTTATTTTACGGCTGATTAATATTTTAACGCCCGGCTCCAGCTTATTGTCCCTATCGTTCATTACCTTCACTTTTAGTGATACCTTTTCTGTGGTGGTATCGTTTAGTGCTTCAGTGGCAAACTTTTTACAGGCAGCAAAGCACAGGGCAATACTTACGATGATAATATAGTATTTGTGTTTCATATACATATTTTTAGTAGTGATGAACCTGTATACCTTAAAAGGATGCAGATCCATCAATATTTATGATTTAAAATCTATTATTGATTTACGGTTTATAAAATTCCACTTCATAGAGCTTGAGCCACGATTTTCCATTTAACTTCCATGAATCTTCTACATTAACCCCAAACCAATAAATAATCTGCGAAGCAATATCAGAGTTGGAAACCGCCATAATGGTATTGCCTGATGGCGCTGTGGCATTGCAAACCTTCCTTTCAAAAGAATTCCATAAACCACCTTTTCCGGCTATAGTTAGGTCTTTTCCTAAAGCTGTAGGTGCCTGGTTAAGCATTTTGTCGCCATCTACCTGTTTACATGGCCAATAGCCAATCAAATTTGGATCAGATAGGGTCACGCTGCTACTACAGGTAAAATCGCTGATCTCGCTATCAGAAAGAGCTTTATTGTAAAAGGCAATATCGTTCACAGCAAATGATCCCGAAGCTACAGCCGCAGTTGTTGTGATACTTAAATTGCCGAGAAACAAATCGTAAGCACTGTTGCCTATAGTTCTGCCCGAGATATCAACAGCATCGCCAGCTACACCATCTACATACAATACAGCCATTCTTTTACCTGCACTGGTATAAATTTTTAAGGTTAACGAATACCACTTGTTTAAATCAAAATTAGCAGGCGCATATATAAAAAAGAAGGTAGATGAGTTATAACCCATCGTTACTCTGAATTTCCGGCTACCATCGGCATTAACCTGTACCATAAAATTCCATCCGTTTACTGTACCATACGAAGCATTTGATTTGGAGAACAATACAAAATTCTGCCCGTTAGATGAAGAACTGGATTTAACAAAGGCTCTGAACTGGATGGTTTTATCGCCCGATGCCCCTATTTCATAAATGCTAGAATTAGCTGCCGCAAGTGTGGCTTTTGCATCGGTAGCGGCCTTAGCTGCCGGAAATAAAAAGGCATCAGTTAAAGGCACATTATCTATTTCTACCTTTTTAAAAGCCGGGTTATAGTAAATATTAAACGAGTTACGCTCCCGCTCCGTCTGGCTGGTAAAACCTTTGTTCACCCCGCCATGATTAGAGGTAATTACCACTAACCATTCTTCATTGGCATATGTTTTTCTGGCTTTAACGGCATCTAATAATTTACCAATGTAAGTATCTACCTGTGTTACCGCAGCTTTATATTCTGGTACATCGGCAGCGTAGCCATATTTAAGACCAGCCTGGTTAACCTGATTAAAGTTGACCACTATTAAATCGGCTTTATTGATGCCTATTTTCTTAACCGCCGTATCGGCCGCAGCGGCATCGTTGGCAACCGCAATCGGCTCATCAGCATAAAGGAGTAAACGATCAACCAAAGTTTTCCAGGGTGAAACCGCCACCGAATACCTCATTTTAGGGGTAGCCTGCAAACGTTCAATTAACGAGGGATACTCTACAACCGCATCGTGCTCACTGGCACTTTCGGGAACGATAAAGGTACTATCCTGTATTTTGTGGATGGTTGCTATCCCGGTCATGATATTTTTCCAGGTTCCGGCATCGCTAACCGGGGCATCGCTTCTGCTCTGCCACGAATATTTACTGGTGGGCAATATGGAAGAAATAATTGGAGGCATAATTTTTTTCACATCCTCTCCTGTAGCACCATCAATACCAATTAACAAGACCTTTCTTTTTTTAACCGAAACAATCTCCTGTTTCTCAAAAACAGCCGGTGGATCATAATATTTTTTACAACCAAAAATAACGGCACACAACAGCAGCATTATCAATACGCTGTATTTTTTTAAACAAAGTGAATAATTCTTCATTGTTGGTTTATTTAATATCTTTTTGAATAATTAACTTGGGTTGGATAACCATACGGTTTCGGTAAGCAATGGATATTTTGCCTGAATTTTAGCTTTAGAAACTGCACTTACCGTAATGCCCCACTTGGTTAAAAAAGGTTCCATATCGGTTTTGGCGAACTCAGATAAACGTTCGTAAAAGAAATCGATCTTATCCTGATTGTTATTGGAGGTAAACCTTGCGTGCCTGGCTTCGGTAGCGAGATAGGTGATAAAACTATACCCATAACGTTCCATCAACTGGATAAACATGCCTAGTTTGGCATCTTCTGATGCATTAGCATATGATTTGGTACCGGTTGGCGTTACAAAGGCCAATGCAGCAGTCATCATGCGTTTATAATTACTGTGTTTATAACCGTGGTACTTGGTTACCATTAAAGAGAAGATGTTATTCGAAACCTCGCCGTTACCATCAAAGTTCCAGGTATTATTCATCTGCATGTTGTGCCCCAGCTCGTGGTAGGTACCCCAGTTTTGGCCTATAACCCCGCTTAATGTTACGGCCTGTGCAAAATAATTATCGTTGGCCATGGCTACCACCGGGTAACCGCTATGCTGCGCCCCAACTGAAGGTTGTATATCGTGTACAATACGCCAGGGCAGCATGGGGTTTAAGTCTCGTGCATCGGCCGCATTTTCTGATAAACCATACCATTCCCAGTAGCAGTGTAAAATCTGCTCATCCCAGGTTTGCATTAAAGCGGTTGGGCTGGCAATTGGGAATTTAGCCAGACGCGACACCGGCAAAGTAAAAATGATCCGTTTGCCACGCAGTTCGAAAAAGGGAACTGTTGTTTTGGCGATCATGGCTTTCCACTCTTCATCTGTAGTTTCGCCCAGCACAAAATCAGGCGATTTAACCGTTCCGGTGAAATAAAAATCTATTTTCCTACCTAGCGCTCTTGGCGGGATGATATAAACCTGGCCACCGTATAAATTGCGGATCAGGTTTTTGCCTGGTGCAAGGTTATGGCGCGTATAAATAACCGGTGCTCTTAACTTTGTGGTTAAACTGGTTAAATCATCGTCCCACGCCCCTATTTGGGCAATCATTCCATATTCGCCCGCCGGAACATCGATTTGGATGAGTTCGCCGGCAGGTGCATACATCCCCGTACTAAACCAGCCTTGCGGTGGTACAGAAATCCTGAGGTTGGCATTATTGGCATATACAAAATCAAAGTCGAGCGTTACCCTGGTATCTTTAATCCGTGGCTCTGAGATCGATACCAAGCCTGGAAAAACCCTGGCTAAATTAAACTGCGTTCTATCAACTTTATATTTGGAGGTATCCAGATCCTGGTTTCCAAAAGTATCTATTACTTCAGTTTTGCTATAGCCATCTTCAAAAGAGTAGCCATAATTCTTTTTACAGGATTGAGTAAACAGCAAAAGAACTGCAAAAGCTGAGGTTAAGCCTATTATTTTTTTACTTCTCATGGCTCAGTTATTTTATAATATTAGTGTAAATCGGTGTCCAAACTTTTCCGTCGAGGTTAAAACCCGTTGCATTTATGTTCAGCCAGCCTAAAATAAATCGTGGTATATCGATACCTCTTGGTACTATTTTGTACAGTTCTGGTGTTGGCTTGATGCAGAATTTACTGTCGTAATCTTCGAAACTTGTCCATTGGGTAGATTTTTGGAAAACAAAATCGTTTTTCGATTTACTCTGGTCTTTAATTAAGGTACCAGCGCCATCGAGTGCCGGCCAGTAACCGATTAAATTGTTATAGTTTGGGTGTCTGCTATCTAAAAGCACCTGACAGGCAAAATCTTTTATAACGGCGTCGGGAACGGCGGCATTAAAAATCCTGATGTCGGTTATAAACTGCGTTGCACTATTGCCATAACCCGAACGGTAACCGGCAACTAAAGGTTCGCTATTGTTTACACTCCTACCCGTTATTACGGTAGGAGAACCAATTGGATCGCCATCCTGATATATCTGTACATACCTCACGGTACCCACAAAGTAGATCTTAAAGCCAATATGATACCATTGGTTAACTTCCATAGCTTTGGTAGTTGGAGTAGATATTGCGGCAGAAGCCAAACCACCCAATCTCCATGTACCGTTCGATCCGTTGTGGATAATCCACCAGCCAGTGGATGCGTTGGCCGGACTGGAGGTTTTAAAGAATATAGGCGCGTTTAAAGTTCCAAACGATTGAACTTTTAATTTAAACTCTACCGTATACTCTCCCGTTGTACCAAAATTATAGAGGTTCGATTTGGTGGCATCAACACTGGCAATGGTATCGCCATTTAATTTTCCGTAACTGCCTGTATAGGGTAATGAATTTAAATTAGCAGGTTTGTTATAAATGGTAGATTTGAAATTAGGGTTATAAAGGATAACAAAGCCATTTAACAAGGGTTTACTATATAAGGTTTGATCCATTAAAGCCGGTATTACCGGGTAATCGCCCCCTTTATTTGATGCAATTACGATGAGCCAGTTTTCTTTGCTAAAATTAGGCCGTGCTTTAATGGCGTTATTTAGCTCGCCAATATAAGTATCAATATTTGTTATAGCGGCTGCGTATTGCGGTATACTGGCATCATATCCATATTGTGCACCTGCTTTATCTACACCCTGAAATTCAGCCAGCACTACTGCTGCATCCTTATTGGACAGTTCGGCCAGTGTTGCTGTTTTTACTGCTTCATCGCTCGAAAGAGAAGTGTTTACATCTGCATGAGTAACCAGTTTGGTACTTAGTGCGGGAGTTATGCTAAAAGCAGCTGTTCTTAAACTGGTATTGTCTTTAACACGTTTAAAGAACATTGGATAATCGGCAAGTTTATTGTTCGCAAAATCCTCACTAATTACCTGATGTTTGGTTTTGTCTACGCCCGTAAGCATGTCGGCCCACGAAGTAGCATTGAGTCCATTCTCATCCGATACAGCATTGATGGTAAACATGCCATTTTTGATCATTCTGGATAAATTGGGCGTTGGGGATTTAAACACCGACTCTCCCCTGGCGCCATCTACAATAACGTACAATACTTTTTGCTGCTGCGCATCAATAACATTGCCCCCGGTATTGTTAGCGAAATCCTTTCTATCGGCTAATTCTTTATTACAAGAAATAGAAATCATTAAAACGACTAAGACAGCCGTTAGTTTTACTATAAATGCTGACTTTTCTATTTTACTTTTCATTGTATGATTATTTAATAACAACATTATTTTATGGCTTAATAGAGATGCGGACGGCACCTGAAACCTGCTGGTTATCGAAAAGCGAAATTGCACCGGCAATAAGTGCGGTAGGGTTTCCGAAAATATCTACACTTTCGTACACATCGTTTACTATACCCTGGAACTTACCTGTATTATTGTATCCGGCAGCTAAACTTCCGCTAGGATTTAAGATCATAAAACCCTGTCTAACAATACCATCATACTTTTTAAAAGATCCGAATACCAAGATCTTTCCACTTTTAAGCTGGTAAGCTTTACTGATGCTCCCACCTTCAATTGACTTTAGCACCAGGCTTTTATCTACCGTACCATCGGCATTTAACATCACCAGGCCTTTTGTAGCAAAACCATTGTAATTGCTAAATGCACCCGCAACAAGATATTTGCCCGAAGTTGCACTATAGGTAATGGCGTTTATCGCATCGTCAGCCCCTGTTCCTGATGGATAAGTTGGATCTACGAGCCCATTTGTACCGATTCTTACGATCCGGTTACTGCTTAAACCCTGGTAATTGGTAAAAGACCCTACCAGAATAATTTTTCCATCGCTCTGCATTAAGGCATCGCTAATAGGGCCGTTACCGCCAGCATAAGGTAGGTTTGCCGTTTTATTGAAATTGTAGGAAGAGTCCATTTTACCTTCCATGCTCATTTTTAACAAACCGTTTAATTTGGTATAACCCACCACTTTATTATCTCTGGTAGAGCGTTCGTAGAAATATTCGGCATAGTTATTAAAGCTGCCCACCACATAAATGCTGTTGTTATAGTTAAAAACTTTATTTACTAAACCCAGCACCCCACCATTAAAAGTGGCTACAGTATCGTACGAGTGATCTGAACTCGTACCCACAACCTCAACCCGCGATGAATCTAAAGAGCCGTTTGTATTTAACCTCGTTATACTGCTAATGCCGTCGCGATCGTTGTATTTGGTTAAGCTACCGCCCACAATGAACTGACCTGTTGCCAATCTGAAAATAGAAGATATAGCGCCGTTGGCACCTTTTCCGGTTGAAAAGCCCGAAGTAATAAAACCATTAGCATTGGTTAACACAATATTGTTTATTGGCTTTTTAACTGTTGCTGCGGCCATGTAGTTATCAAATGAACCCACCATAACCAGATTGCCATTTGGCAGGGGCAAAATCTGCCTGATGACGGTATTACTGGTATTGGCAGCAAAAGTGGCATCTGTTTCTACTTTACCTTCAACCCGAAAGGCCGGACCAAAAAATATCTGGTCATCAACCACGAGGGTAGTTCCTCCAGTACTTGCCCCTACAGGGAAAAGAACCGTAATGGTTTTATCGGTTATTTTGGTAATGGTTGCTTCGGTATCGTTGATGTAGAATTTTACTTTATCTTTAAAAGGCATTAAACCGTTTACCTCGAAAGTGATCTGGGTAGCCCCGTTTACCTCTTCCGTATCGGATACATCTGATAAGAACTTTATACCCAATGTTTCTTTACCACCTGCATAAGGATCTTCGCTAATGGGGCTTTCCTTTTTGCATGATGAAATGGAAAGTGCCAGTAATAACAAACAGGCAATCCATGTAGCTAAGCCGGCATTTTTACCAAAAACTTGTCTATTTCTTAACATATTTATGTTTTTATTGATTCCCAATTCCATTTTCTATTGCTATTGAATTAAAGTAGTTACTGCTAAAACCAAAAGAGTGCTTTTCGATTTTGAGTGCATGGACAATCCCGTTTGTTGGATTGATATCGGATGAAGCTACCAGGGCATTGATCCAAAAGGCCTGTGGCCTTGATAAATCCGGGATGTAAGAAATCATTAACTGCCTGTAGCCGGCATATTTTACCCTTACTTCTGTTGCACTGCCGGCGTTGGTTACGGCGTCGTTGTACACCACTCCAATGTTCATTGGCGTACTATTGTAAGAAAGGTAGCCCTGCCCCTTATAGGTGTTGAGCGCAAGGGTATCAACCTGGCTATAATCTTTAAGCCGGTTGGTGCCCTTAAACAGGTATAAAGAAAGTACGGTTTTCCATACCGCTGGTTTTATGTCAGCTAGTCTGCTTACCGTATCTTTTCCTGTTGATAAGAGTTCTTTATTTAAGGTGCGGATAGCTTTGCCTATTGTTGGATCGGTAGGTGCAAAAAAAGTAATATTATCATTGCTGAAAACACTTTCCATGCCCGCTATTTTAATCACCTGTGTAAGGGTATCAAAATGTAAGGGTTTCGATTGGAGATATTGCAGAATGGTACCATCAAATTTGGCTTCTTTTACACCCCCATCTATATAATGTTCGTATTTTTTACAGCTAAAGGCCAAACCCACCACGATTAGGGCAAGTGTTAGCAGTACAGAGTTTTTATTAAACTTATTCATTGAATCTATTCTTTAATAGGTTAAATCGTATTATTTGCGCTATTGCTTATTACCTCCAATAGTTATTCAAAGTCATGTAAGGATTGTTTGTGGTGGCACTCGGATCGATAGGCCAGGTCCATGCACCAGCCTGAAATGCAGAAAACGAGAGGGGATTTGGCGTAAATTTTGGATCCAGTATTTTTCTGGTGCGTACCAGGTCGTAAAAATGATGCCCCTCACCCATTAATTCTTTTGCTCTTTCTAAAAAGATGGCATCTTTTATCTTTCCTTCGCCTGGGTTTGCCGGAAAAAGATCGGCACCTGCTCTTGCCCTGATCACATTAAGCAAAGTAGCCGCTTCACCATCACGCCCCAGTTCTGCCAATGCTTCTGCATGTAATAAAATGGCATCGGCCAATCTGAAAATAATCGGGTTATCATCACTAAACTGAACCAAAGCTGCCCGGTTATAGAACTTGTAAAACTGCCAGGCCCCCGTTTGATCGTATATATTTTCATCAAACCAAACTGTTTTACGCTTATCGGTACCACCCTCCGGGTAAATTTTCTTCATAAAATCCGTATTGTAAACCAATTCGCTTACAGGCCTGTCGCTACTGGCGAAGAAAGGATTGTGAACCACCGAAAAGGAATATTTATATCTGAGTTTTGCCGTGTTTTCTCCTGTATTATCACTCAATTGGATTTCGAATAAACCCTCTTGCGATTTACCGAACATGATAAGATAAGTTTGTTCGATAGGCAATAAACGGTAGGCTTTTTCTTGGTCGACGCCAATATGCTGCAGTTCGTTACCCAGTTCATCAACCTGGTTGTAATAAGCAGTGGAATTGGCCGCATCGAAACCGGCGCACCACATATTCATATGCATCATTAAATCTATTGCACCACCACGCATGGCCCTGATGCCTTTAAAAGTCGGGTCGTTGTAGGTCCATGGTAAATCATTTTTAACCGCTGCCAAATCGGTTAAACAACCTTTTAAAACCTTCACCATGTTGGTGCGGGGCAGTGCCTCTTGATTATAAGCATCAGTGTAATAAGGCACATCGCCAAATAGTCTGACTAAAAAGAAATATGATACGCAGCGCATAAAAACCGCTTCGGCAATAAACTGTTTCTTTCTTGCAGGCGAAATAGCTGCATCGGGCATGGCCTCTACCTCTTTTGCCATGATATTGGCCGATTGGATAACTTTATAAAAAGGCAACCATTTCTGGATTAAATCATAGCGTGAGTTGAGCTGAAACCATTCGTTAATGGCATTGGCCTCATAACCCGGTAAAGAACGGTCCGCTCTTGCCGCAATGGCCATTTTTAGGTTATTGGTAGCCATATAAGTAAAATCGATACGTGGTGGGTAACCTTTTGTTGATGGGATGGCCCAACCACAACGGGTATCGCCAATTTCGAAAAGTACACTCTGCATGGTGGCCTCCCTAAACGAACGGTAAAGCCCCAGTGCAAAGCCTTCTGCATCGCCATCGTTTTTCCAATAGTTATTACCCGACAATTTGCTTAGCGGCTCAACATTTAAGAATTTTTTGCAGCTAAAATTTACACTCAGCAGCAGCAATACTGATAGTATATATATTATTTTTTTCATCGTTATCCTGTTTATAATTGAATGTTTAAGCCTAAAGCATATGTTCTCCTCACGGGATATCCTCCGGAGTTATCTCTTCCCAGCGAACTCACATTTTCAGGGTCGGCACCCGAATAAAAACTAAAAGTGTGGATGTTATTGGCGGTGCCATATACCCTTAAACTGGTAATACCTAAGCGTTTTGTTAATTCAGGCTTAAAAGTGTAGCCAACGGTTACCGTGGCCAGTTTTAGATACGAGCCATCTTCCTGAAACAGGGTTTGATTATACCTGAACGGCAAAAATTGGGTAGACTTATCAGTTGCCGAGTAACTGCCATACCTTAAATAGTCGTAAGGGTTCGGGTAGTTTGCAATATCGCCTGATTGACGCCAGATGTTATACTCCGTTATTGGTACCAGGTTGTTTGCCGAAAATGGAGAAGAGAAATTCTGGAAACTTGCTGCCAAAGGATTGTTCAGGATATCCCGGTGCCAGGTATAGGCCATAATTACATTAAGTGAAAAGCCTTTGTAAGATGCATAACTGCTAATACCGCCATTAATCAGGGGTTGAGAATTACCTGCGCCCACCATATCTTTAGCATCGAGTACATAATCGCCATTAATATCTGCATAATATGGATCTCCGGCTTTGAAATACACGGGGGTTGAACCATTGAAGGTGTGGTAACGTGTACCATTTGCAGGGTTAACCGGAACATCGTCATCGGTAGAAAATACCCCTTTAAAATTATAGAGGATATTGGTTAATGAATTTCGGCCCAGCCTGTACAATATTGCCTGGCCGGTTGCTCCACCATCTAACAAAAGCTGCCTGGTAGCATCAGGAAGTGCAGTAATTTTCTCTTTATTGTAGGCCCCGTTTATACTAACAGACCAGTTCACTTTGCTACTGGCTGGTAAAGGCCTAAAACTAAGCGCCAGTTCGTAACCGTAGTTAACATTACTTACCTCATTCGTTTTTAGTTTAGTAAAGGCGTTATGGGTGGTAATGTTTTTCTCCCATAACTGGTTGTCAACCATTTTGTAATAGGTATCGAAATTTAGTGTAATCCTATTTTTAAACAGGTTTAAATCCAAACCCGCGTTGTATTGTGTGGTTGTGGTCGGTAATAATTTAATGTTTGGAAGATTATTAAAATCAATCGCGGTGGTAGGTATGCCGTTATAATTACCATAATAATCGTATGTTCCGTTGGCATCAAATACGTTACCAACCGGTGCAATATTTCTGCCCCACGAAAGCCTAAGCATCCCGACATCAAGCCATTTGGAATCGGCCAGGAAATTTTCCTTGTTGAAATTCCATTTCAAGGCCAGTGATGGATTTTTTGCCCATGGTGCATTAAGTCCTGTGCTCGAAGTTCCATCTAAACGGAATGTGGCTTCAATCAGGTATTTGGTTTTATAGTTGTACGATAAACTTGCTGCCAATGAAGCGGCCCTCGAATCAGAATAATTATCCAATACTCCACCTAACGAACTTGCCGATGCAGTACCGAAAGGCCCCTGGTACTGATCGTTGGTATATTGATCCTGCTGAATGGCGTGCGCCTGGAAATTCCGCACATAAACTTCTGAGAAAACATAGGCGCCAATGTTATGAACATCCTTTTGGAGCGATTTATTGAAACTAACCATTGCCCGGTTGTAAAGCGTACTCCGTTTATCGTTATAAGAATAAACCCCTGCAACATTGTTATTCAATATGGCTGGGTTAAAGGTTTCTGTTGTTCCCATCGAATAATCGTAACTGGTAATATTGGAAACAGCCAGACCGGTAAGAAACTCGTACCTGGCCTCAACACTTGTTTTAATATTGCCGGCTTTATTATCGTTATCAACAATTAATGCCCCCAAGGCAGCATTGCTGTTAATTAAATTTGGTCCAGGCAATAGTGAAGATGAACCTGCACCAGCGGCAACACCGGTTTGAAGGATACCATTACCACTTCCTTTCTGGCTATTGCCCAAACTGCTGGAAAGAATAAGGTTTACATTAAATTTCGGACTCGGTTTGTAACGCGTGTTCATGCTTAGCGAATACCTGGTAAAACCTGTATTCTCCTGTATCCCTTTTTCATCGTAATAACCCAGGTTAATTTTATAGTTAAAAGAGTCATCACCACCGCTTGCATTTACGTTATGTTGCTGGTTATAGGTAGAGCGGTAAAAAATGCTCTGCCAATCTGTAGAGTTATTATAAAAAGCATTTAAACTATCGGCCAACATTGGCGTATTATCAACACTCTGCCTGGCCGAGTAGATGTTGGCGCCATAGGTATAAATTTCCCAAAGTCTTAAATTGCTTTCTGCAGCGCCGCCAATAACCTGGCGTAGTTTAGGTGGTGTATTAAAGAAAAAATTAGTAGAATACTGGATAATCGGGGTTTTCGATTTACCTCTTCGGGTATTGATCAAAATTACGCCATAAGCGCCCTGTGCCCCGTACAATGCGGTTGCACTTGCATCTTTTAAGAAAAGGATTTCTTCTATGTCTTCAGCAGGGATTAATGATAATGGACTGATGCCCGGGCCATTACTGGAAAACCCATACTGATAGTCGGTATTTAAATCAACAGGTACCCCATCAATTACAAACAATGGCGAAGTGGGTGTTAAAAATGCGTTATCACCCGATCCGGTTACACTAATGCCTGATAACCCCCGCATGTTAATGCTGGGTGCCGCACCTGGACTGCCCGTATTGTTCTGGATGTTTAAACCTGGTACTTTGGCCTGAAAAAGCTCGGCAACGTTACTCACCGGAACATCCTGTATATCTTTCCCCCTTAACGAAGTTACTGCCCCCATTACGGTTTCTTTGGTTTTTTGACCGTAACCAACAGTAATTTTAACTTCATCTAAGGTGGTCAGATCTTCAACCATTACGATCTTCAGATCGTTTTTACCGTTTAACTTTACGGTAACATCTTTATAATTCAGGTATTTAAAGGTTAGGGTTGCGTTATCGGCTACGCTTACGGTAAATGAACCATCATCTCTGGTCATTCCTATTGCCCGGGTTGCTGTGCTCGCCATAATGGTTACGGCAGGTATACCTGAGCCATCTCCCTTATCTACAACCTTGCCCCTTACGCTGATCAGGTTTTGGGCCCATGCTGAGCTGCCCAATACCGTTAACGTCATTAACAGCAATAAATTTAATATGTATTTTTTAGCCATATCTGTATAATAAAAACTCATGTTCAACTTATTTTTCTGGTGCTAATCGTTAGTAAACCTGGGGTTATCCTTGTTAAACCAGATCACGATTTCCCAATCTCCCTTTTCGAAAATGGCAAAGTCTAAACCAAGGTTAGCTTCTACCCTAAAGCCTCCAAAACCAATCCGGTCATACGAAAAGGCTACACGGGCCCTCGACCCGGCGGCATTGGTGTAAGGAGTTGGAATCTGTACCAGAGGAATTGGGTAAGCCACATCGTATTTAACCGATGTTGGTGTCATCTTCATGTTGAAACCATGCACCAGCTTAGTCCAATTGGTGAGTTTAAATTTTGCAGGGTCAATAGGTTTTAACAGCGTATCTAAAAACTTAAAGGAAAGTGAATTGCCCTCGCCTGTTTTATTAAATAGTATGGTAACATCGTTAGCGCTTAAAGGCTGACCAGATTTTTCGCCGAAAATGCCCGCCATAGTAGAGGGCGTAATAGTACCTCCGGTATTGGCCCCTGTTAGCGGGTTTATTCTGTTTGGCTCGTAAGGCAATTCCCGTTGTGGCTGTAATACCAGATTATTAAAATACTTACGCCCGCCATTGTTAGAAACCTCAACATCAAAAACATAGCCCGAATCGGGAAGCGCTTTAACAATATTGCTCCTGGCCTCAGCCCACATAATAAATTCGCCAGAATGTTCGCCAACCTCGAATAAAGTGTGCTGTTCGGTAGTGCGTTTATTTTCTATTTCCTGGATAGATTTTTCGCTTCCATCGTAAGCTTTTTTCCACACCAGTACAGGGAAAGGCTTTAAAAGCTCGGGGCTGGTCTGGCCGTCGCCATTGCGCATCGCTACAATTTTGAATGTTAAGGGCAAAGACGAGCTTTCGATGTTGAAATTATCGCCCATTAAGGTTGTACGCCCTAGTATAGGCCTGTAGGTGGTTTGTTTAAAACCTGCATCTTTATTAAATGCATCACTATCGCTCGGCAATAATTTTTTGCAGCTAAATATGGCCAATACGCCAATAGCGACAAAGAATAAGGCAAATGATTTATTTTTTGATATCATATCATTCATGATTTATTTATTTAACCTGATTAGGAACTCGCCAAAACCGAATTCATGAGAAGCAGAAAGCACGTGTATGATTGCGTTATTGGTTGCAATATTTACTGCTTGTGTAGTAGCCGACTTCCATTCTTTGGTGTACTGCGAGTTTTTAATATCGCTGTACACTACTCCTTTTGGTCCGCCAAAAACATATCCGCTGGCATTTGAGTTTAGCTCCTGCGCATTCATTCCATAATTAAAATGTGTGCTGGTTAAAAATGCACCATCGGCAAAGTGTAAGCTATCGGTGGTTATTTTTTTTCTAACAATGTAACGGTCCAATAAAATCCCCAGCTGGTCTGCATCCAGGGTGGAAATGCCCAAGGCTTTTTTATTTTGGCTTATCCTTAAATTATTAAGCGCGTTTAAGGCAATCGAAAAGTTGCGGTTGGTTAGCGAAAAAAAAGTAATCGCTTTGCTATTTGTTAAGGTATCTTTTGCCCAGGTGATGCGGTCGCACACTTTAAGCAGCGAATCGTACTGCCCCGTTTGCGATTTTAGATAAGCATAGGCATTACCATCGAACACATTTGCCTCATTTTCGTAATTGTATGCCCCGTCATCTCCCTTTTTGCAGGAAAGCATAAACAGTGTTATGGCCATACAGAATGCTATATTTTTAATACTTTTTATCATCATTACCTCCAATATTCGTTTTGTGTAATTTTTGCATTGGTGCTCAGCACCTCTTCATCAATAGGCCAGTATATCCCTCCCTTTTTGATCAGTTCTAAAAACCTGGCATCGTTGTTTTTCAGTTTGTTATACCTCACCAAATCGTACCATCTCCAGCCTTCGCCCATTAATTCTCTTCTGCGTTCTGCAAAAATGGCATCGACCAATCCTGCATTAGTGCCTTTGTAAAGGCCTATCCCTCTATTGTTCCGAACAATATCTAAAGCATCAGTAGCATCGTCCATACTGCCTATTGCCGCCAACGATTCGGCGTAGAGCAGGGTAATTTCTTCTATTCTTGTAAAGATTAAAGCTGAGCTGTAAATGGCCAGTGAGCCATCGGTTGAGGCGTTCCTGATACACTTTATTTTGCTGAAGACCGTATTTGAGGTTCCGTAGCCACTGAAATAATCGGATACCGGTAAACCTGTAAGCGGATCGAACCTAAACCTCAAATCGTTTGGTTCGTTAAATATGGAAGCAATTACATCATCGGGCATTTTAATCTGCGGAACGGCTTTGGCGATAATGGGCGCCGCCAGGGCCAAATCTTCCATATGCCCTATGGCACTCATTTCGGTGGTGTTATAGTTAAAAGGAAAACCGACCAGCTGGGCTGCGTTATTGCCATAAAACAGTCCATCTACTTTGGTTAAGTTAGTAGTTGTAGTATACACACCACCACTTAAGCCAAAATTGGTCATCACAAACTTCGAATATGCTACTGCATCGAGGTATTTACCCTGCCATGCAGCAATATGCGCCAAAATTGAATAGGCAGAAATCCGATTGAATAAAATACCATCCCAATAAGGCGCTACTTTTCCGTAATAGTTTTGCTGGTTGAAACCATTTTCTATTGCCCCATAGCGATAAGGTAGATTGTTTACGATGCTTAACAGTTCGTTTGTAGCAAATTGCAATACAATTTCGGCTGCTACTTTTGGACGCGCTGTAAAATTACCATCTGTTGAAGCGGTAATTAATGGAATATCGCCCCATATACGTACCATATAAAAATAGGTAAATGCCCTTAAAGCCTTCATTTGGGCAACATCTACCTTGTAGTTTTCTTCGGTATACTGTTTGTCGTTTTTTAAGATTTCTCCTGCACGGTCGATAAAAACTGTACAGCTGTTAATTACGGCATAAAATTTACGCCAGTTGCTCAGCGATTTTACAACCGGATATGGCGCATTTAAATTATTTTCGGTAATGGCTTTTAAATCCAGCCGGGAGGTTGCTTTAAAATCGCCCATCCGTACATCGCCATATAGCCAATGTGCATTATTATCGGCCAATGCAGCTCTTAACAGGCCGTAAGAACCCAATAGTGCCGAGCGGGCATCGGCTAAACTTTTCCAGTTATTGCTTTCATTTACCAGGTGGGTAGAGTCGATATCCAGTTTTTTATTACAGGCCGATATGAATATGGTACAGAACAGCATAAACAATACTGCGGATATCCTTCTTGATGGTATTATTTTATTATACATGATCATTTAGTGCTTATAAATCAATTTTTAAACCCAGTGTGAATGTTCTCGGCAAGGGCAGGCCATAGCCCGTATCTTCACCAACATAGTTAACCAGCTCAGGATCACCCCCTGTATAACTTTTTAGGGTATACACATTAAGCGCCGAGGCATACACATAAATTTTCTTGAAGTTTTTGCTGAAGTATTTGAATTTAGAAATGTCGTACCCTAAAGAAACAGACCTTAATTTTGCATACGATCCGTTTTCAACAAAAATATCCTGGTCGGTACGATACGATTGAACAGCACTCCATGGATTATAGATCGGATAATCGGCAACATCAATTCCTTTTTGCCAAAAAGTAATCTCATTTACAGCGTTGATGTTATTATTTCCGGTTTTGTTAATAAAATCGAGCTGATTTGCAGCTGCTTGATTGATAATACTTCTTTTTAAAGCGAAATAGATGTTAAAATCGAGGTTAAAACCTTTATAGCTAAGCGTACTGCTAAAATTCCCCACTATCCTTGGTAAATAACCGCCCATGGCCACTTTATCATTTTCATCAATTACATAATCGCCATTCTGATCTTTCCATTTAGGATCTCCACCGTGAAGTTTCAGTCCTTTGTAGCTCATGATCTGAAAGTTGGCGGGGTTTACAGGAACATCAACATCGGTTTGGTAAACACCCTGACTTTGCAGCACCAAAATCTGATCAATCGGTTTTCCAACGGTTAGTTTTTGTGTTCCGATGGTAATTTCTTTAAGGTTGTTCGGCAATGCCTTTAGCGTATTTTTATTGAAAGCAATGTTAAAATCTGTTGTCCAACCCAGTTTATTGGCCTTGGCTTTTAATATTTCGCCCGAAACCGCAAGTTCGATTCCTTTGTTATTTACATCCAATCCGCTTTTGTACTCCTTGGTGTATCCCGATTCGGCATTAACCGGCACGCCCAAAATCATCCGTTTATTGTTTTTGGCATAGAAGGATAATCTGGTCTGCAACCTGTTGTTAAAAAATGCTCCATCCACACCAAGATCAAGCTCTTCTACATAAGCCCAGGGGATATCGTAGCCAATCCAGCCCGAGCTATACGGTCTTGATAAAGTACCAATACCGCCATATGAGCCTACTGATTTATTTGAACTCCAACCTAAATCGGTTACATACTGAGGGCCGGCACCGTACTGATCGACAATATTAAGGGTACCCAACCTACCATATGAGGCATTTAGGTTTAAGCTGCTAAGGATTGATTTTTGGGTTTTAATGTATTTTGTAATGTCCCATTTGGCACTTACCGATGGCGAAAAAAACCACCTGTTATTGGCCTGCATGTTCGATGCACCATCGGTACGGGCAATTAACGTGGCAAAGAACTCGTTGTTTAAGGTATAATCAAAGCTGCTGTAAAGCGAACTTACATTGATTTTCTGTTTATCTGTAAACTTTTTGGTGTAAAAACCTTCAGGCTGCAAATAATCGCTGTGGCTAATGTCGCCATCTACGCTATTGATCCTGATGTAATCGCTGGTGCCTTTATAACCCTGCAGGTAATTGTACTTGTTCACATCGAGCGAAAGTGTATGACCAAACAATGCTTTAAAAACATGGGTTTTATTTACCGTAAAATTGTAAGCCAGCGAGTTATCGACATTTAAACGTTGGTTATAAGCATAAAAATTGGATACATAATTGTTGCCGTCCATTAAAGTTGTAGGATAAAATAAATCCCTCATCCCCTCATTGTAATCGAATGATATCCGTGTAATGAAATCGAAGTTTTTATACTTTGCATTGGCAGAGAATGATCCCTGAATTACATTGTTGATGTTATTATCGATGGTTTTATTTTCATATTCGCTTAAATAGTTACCATAAATATTTTTGTTGGGCGCTATCGGGCTAATCAGATCAGGCACATATTGCATTTCGGCAAAACGATCTCTTAACGAGCGGTTTCTATCCCGGTTTAACCGCGTAGCATTCACCATGGTTGATATGGTTAGCCATTTTAGGGGAAGTACATTAATAAAAAACGATGCATTGTATCTATTTAGGCGGGTATCGTCGGCATTGCCTGCATTTGAAGTGTTACCTGCAAAAAACCTGAAATTTGATCTTGACGTTCCGCCTGTTATACTGGCATTTATGGTATGTAAGGCCGAATTTTTATAGTAAAGATCGGTCCAATCTGATCTGCCATAGTAGTTTTCGTTAGTTGCATCAGCCAAATACGAAGGATACTTATCAAAATCTTCGGCAGTAGCATATTTATTATAAAAAGTACGTCGTAAAATGCTTTCATCCTGGCCGTTGGTTGTAGTTACTTTATTTTTGGTCGCGTAGCCGTAATAGCTGTTGATCGAAATTTCGCGGTTGCCCTGGTGTGCATTTTTAGTGGTAATTAATATTGCACCGTTTGCAGCGCGTGGGCCATAAATTGATAAAGCCGCTAAATTGCTGATCACATTTATAGATTGGATATTATCGAGATCGATAGAAGATAATAAATTGGTGGCCGGGCCAATTGGCGAGAAATCATACTCCTGGATGGTATAAACAAAAGGATTATCAGCGATTAAGGGAATACCGTTAATAAAAACTGCAGGTTGTGCTTCGGCAACATTGGTTTTCGAAAGTAACGGTCTGCTTAAGCCCCTTAACAACATCGATTGATCTGCGCTGCCAGGTTCGCCTGTAATTTCCTGTACATATAAGCCTTTCGAATTACTCTTTAATGCTTGTTGTAAAGAAATAAAAGGATAAATGCTAACGTTGCTGAGTTTTACGGTATCTACATTTCTCTTCGATACATAACTCACCAATACAACCGAATCGATAGCAACCGGTTGTTTTGTTTTTTTTGTGGTATCCTGAAAGCAGGTATTGGAAACCGCACTAAGGTAATCGGTTTCCTTTCCGTACGATTTAAGGCTGAGCATACCGGTAAACACGATCGATACCATTAAAAATAAGCCCATCTTTCCCCGCATGTTTTTAAGTGACCAGACCGGGGGAAGCTGTTTAATGTAATGATCCAATTCTTGATTTTTTTCGTTCATTTTAAGTAATGTTTGTTGGCTTAACTATTTAAAAACAGCAATACAGTTCCATCTAAACCCTTCGGTTTAGGCAAATAATTTTCAGCACCATTGATTATGGCGATACTTCAGAAAAGAAATAACGAAGCTTAAGGGAGCTGCTCTCCATCAAATTCCTGTTGTTCTTTTTCTTTGGGGCGGAAACTGTTTAGCTGTTTTTACCTTTGTAATTTTGGGCCTGGCTTTAATTCGGAATTAAATTTTGACTTGGAAATGAAAAGTATTTGACCTGATCAAATTTTAGTGTTATCAATATACTTTTAGGATAAGGCACCACATTAAACATTTCGGTTGAAGCTTTAAGGTGCAGCAGTAAGGGGGAGCTGAAAAACGCAGCAGAGAAACAGCGCTTAATTTGCTCTGGGTAAACCTTCAAAAGATCTAGCTTGTGAAGTAGTTGTTTTTTCATAATTGTTCGTTTTGGTTAATTGCTTATAAACATGCTTTAGGTAGACATACTTATAATGTTTTCATATCTTCCTGAAGCCAGGAAGGATACGGGTTTGGTTAAATCAAAACTGGTGTATTATCCGTTAAAAAAGGATGAAAATCGTTAAAGAAAGGATAGAAAATTGGGTACAATCAACTAAATATCAAGCTATTTAGCTTAAAACCAGAGATAGAGATCTTCAATGCAAGGTGTTTATATTTAACAGCCGCATCGAATTTAACCGCCACCTATATCATAAAAAGGAGATTGAAATAACAGCGGAAAACACAGGTGGCGAACTGCGGCAATTCAAGGAGGAAAAAGATTTCAACCGGTTATTTTTTACCCGCGATCGGTTTGTTCAGTATTTTAAGCGCTGCCTGCTGCAGAATGAATCAATTAATTTTTAACTCGGCATAGTGTTTAATAAACCAGGTTAATGCGGGGTTTTTATTCGATTCTTTATAGGCCAATACCACTTCTGTATTAACCGGAATAGCATCAAACTCAATAAAAGACACTTTCAACTGTGCATATTGCTTTTTTAACGACAATGGCAAAATAGACACCCCCAAGCCCGCTTCTACCAATTGCAATATGGAGTGTACGTTGTTTGCTTCGTGGGTAATATCGGGACTAAAGCCCATCCGCTGGCAGATCTCCATCAGTTTCTGGTTATATTGAGGTGCAAAATCTTTATTAAAGAATATAAACGGACTTTTCTTCAAAAAATCGGCAAGTCCGTTCCTGGCATCAATTTTTTGGTCTGTTAAAGGAATAACCACCACAAAGGGATCAAAAAACAAAGATTCTACTTTCAATTTTTCCGATAAAACAGGGGCCCTTAAAATCCCCACATCTAAACCACCATGTTCTAACTCTTTAATTTGAGCAAGTGTAGGCACTTCGAACAAACTCGTCTTCAGATAAGGGAATTCCTGATGCATTAATTTTAAAATTTCTGCCAGGTGCGATTGGTAAACCGAACTGATGTAGCCAATCTTTAATTCGCCGCTAACGCCTTCATGAATTTTACGAACAACTTCTTTACTCTCTTCCAGTCTGGCAAACATAACATCTACTTCAGCCTTAAAGTACTTTCCGGCATTTGTTAATGCAACCCGCTTATTACTCCGCACAAACAGCTGTACACCGAGTTCTTCTTCCAGTTCTTTAATCTGCCTGCTCAAAGGAGGCTGCGAGATAAAAAGTTTGGCTGCAGCTTTGGTAAAATGAAGTTCTTCCGCAACAGTTTTAAAATACAACAAATGTCTGAGTTCCATATTTATAATACCTTTAAAGTATCGTTAAATGCAAAAATTGATATTTTACAAATATGATTAACAGCACTAACTTTACAAAAAAAATAAAGCAATGAATAAAGATTATTCGCATAAAGCAACAAATGAAGAAATTAAAGCAAGGTTTGATAATGATGTAGCGCGTTTCTCGAACTTAGAGAGCGGACAACAAACCACCATCGATGCGCCACTTACCATGGAGCTTTGCACCGGAGCAGCCAGATACATTAATCCGAATGCAAAAGAACTGTTGGATATTGGATGTGGTGCGGGCAATTACACGTTAAAAATGCTCAGTAAAATCCCAAACCTTAACTGTACACTTAACGACCTGAGTTTACCGATGCTAGAACGTGCCAATGACAGGGTATCGACACAAACTAGCGGAACCGTAACCGTTATACAGGATGATATGCGTAACCTTAATTTACCCGATAATCATTTCGATATTATACTTGCTGCTGCAACATTTCATCATTTGCGCACCGATGCCGATTGGGAGCTTGTTTTTACTAAAGTTTACCGGGCTTTAAAACCTGGTGGCAGCATCTGGATTTCAGACCTCATTGCCCACGATTCTGTATTGATCGATAACCTTTTTCGAGATCAATACGGGGCCTACCTGGAAACACTTGGCGGTGCGGCCTATAAGCAAAAGGTATTTGATTATATCGAATATGAAGATACCCCTCGCTCTTTAAACTATCAACTGGCATTATTGCAAAAAGTTGGGTTTAGTGTTACAGAGATCCTGCATAAAAATTCTTATTTCGCGGCATTTGGTGCCATAAAATAATAAAAAGAGGGTGTATCGTAAATATAGATCTGTCATCCTGTCCAAAGGACTCCTGTGGAGCGCTTGTCGAAGTACCTGTTTAAATACTCTTTGAGGTGTTTCGACAACCTGTCCCGATTCTTCGGGAGGCTCAACATGACAGCTTCTGCGCTGAAATCGCCTTCATGATACACCCTCTTTTGTTTTCAGCTTAAAAACTTAATATATCTCTTAGCAGCTGAATGGCAACAAAGATTAACGGTTTTTATTATTAATCAAATCCGCAGCCTTTCCGTTTTTGGCGTCAATAGGTTTGCCATGCTGAAGGTAAATTAAGCCGTTTCTATATACAGCCAAGCTAGATTTTCCTCCGGATAAGTAGTTGCCCGGAACAGGAATATCTCCTTCTTGTCCAAATTTTATCGGTTCTTTAAAACGGTCGATAATCCATTCGTTTGTTGAAGGCCTGAAAACAGCCATCTCTGCCCTACCATCGCCGTCATAATCTGCAGGTACCGGAATATCGCCCGGTACATGTTTAACCTGCAAAGGGATATTACCAAGACTGGTTTGCCATAAAGAGTTGTCTCTACGGAATATGCCTACATCCAATATTCCATCACCATCATAATCTGCAGGAACAGGGGTACCATTTTTATGTCCAAATTTTAGACTGTCCAGTCCATCAAAGTACCATGTTAATGTGGAAGGACGATAAACAGCAGCTTCTGCGAAACCATCTCCATCCCAATCTCCACACACCGGAATATCGCCTGCCTGACCAAGCACAACCTCTTTCCCTCCCTGGATATAAAACTTTCCTTCGGATGGTCTGAAAACCGCAAGCTCCGTTTTGCCATCACCATTATAATCGGCTGGAGCTGCAACATCGCCCGGTTTACCAAAAACAACATCTGCCTTTCCCGATATTTTCCAGGTACCATTAGAAAAAAATGCGATTTCGCTAATACCATCGTTGTTGTAATCCTGATACCTGGCCACCGTGGTATGGTGGAACCAGGGCAGTGTGAATTTACTATCGGCATCGGTTTCTTCCTCGCCCGTTACCGGAGAAAAAGTGCGTACGCTGATCAGATCTTTTGATTTAGAAAATTTCATGAGCCGCATTAAGCCGTGCCCCCCATCTGGCCTGCTCTGATAATCAGACAGGAATGATTTGATCACATTGCCAGCATAACCATCCTGCCGGTAGCCTTCGCCATTATCGCCCACATGACCTGATAAAGTTAAAAATACATTAGGATAACTTTTTAAACGATCGAAAACCCGCTGCCCCTGTTTAGAAAACTTCGGAAAGCCCTTTTCGTTGGTGCCTGTTTTCTTGTTAAAATGAATAATAGAATGGCTCACCAAGATGGCCTTCCTGTCGTTAAATTTTTCTAGCAACGCACTTGCCCATTTGTTCAATCCTTCAATATCCTCATCATAAGAATCATATTCAAAAAATATAGCAATGAATTTATAACCGCCTGCTTCAAAAAGATCGAAATGGCTATCGTTATTATCACGATAATGCCCTCCGTACCATTTTTTATCTTTGAAATGATCTATGCCGAAATATTTATTGTACTGATCGGTTTTACCACTTAAAGGATACTGGCTTTTGGTTTGATCGTGGTTGCCTACAGCCATGCCATATGGAATACCCTGCGGATAACCAGGCTGTGGTTTTTCCAATATATACATCGACCCGGCAGCATTTACCCATTGTTGTGGAAATTTTTCCCCATCATCAGAAATATCACCAAGATGGATTACGTATTTAATGTTTTCTTTCGCTGCATTTTTTGCAATCCACTCGGTCTGCGCCGAAAACATTTCCTTTTTCCCGCCATTCTTCTCTGAAGTATAATATTGGGTATCGGGCAGTACAACGATCGCAAATCCATCGTCTGCTAAACGTTCTTCCTGCAACGGTATTAGGCTTGCACTTGTGGTTAATAACATTTGTGCACTTAAAAAAATGCAAAGGCTTTTCTTGAACAGTGCTTTATTTATGGTCATTTTTACTTAATTAAATTTTATTCCTCTTTTACTTGTCTTATACTTCAATCTTAAAAGTATCCCGGGTTTTGGATGATCTTAGGATTTAGCCCGACTTCGTTTTGTGGGATTGGGAATAATAAATGATGATTATCGATTACGTAGGCATCTGAGGAAAGAAATGGAAGCTGCTGCCTGATTTTAACACCAAATGCATTAATAACATTAATTGCTTTCCCTGTCCTCAACAAATCTGTCCATCTGCTGTTTTCGAAAGCCAGTTCAACCCGGCGCTCGTGCAGAATAATTGTTCTAAGCTCCGTTTGATCGGTACTTACAATATCCGTTAAACCAGCTCTTTTCCTCACCCTATTTAATGGCGCTAAAGCAAGCGCCGATTTGCCCTGTTCGTTCAATGCCTCGGCCAATAACAATAATGCATCAGAAAAACGGTATATCGGAAAGTCATCGCTAGAGCCCGTGGTTGCTGCAAGTGGTGAGTGCAGGTATTTTTTAATGTATGGCACACCAACCTTGCCTGTAGCCGGAGTATAATTGACAATACTTTTAACTGCCGAATAAACAAAATAACTGCTGGCATCGTAAGTACCTTCGGCAATACCAATGGCGGCATCAAGACGTTTATCATTGGCTTCAAAATCGGCAATCAGATCGCTGCTCGGGGTATTCCACCCTCCTGTACCTGTATTATCGATCGCAATACCGGTGAGCAACCTGGTATCCTTACTTCTGGGCAGAAAGTGGAATGACAGTGCATTAGGCGTAGACCCTGTGATGGTACCGCCTAAAAACTGGATTTCGAAAATCGATTCCTTTCCGTTTTTATTGGCAGGTAAAAAGGTATCTGCATAATTCGCATTGAGGTCGTAACCCATTGTTAACAGACTATTCAATTGGGTTTCGGCCTCTGCCCATTTTTTTTGAACGGCATAAACATTAGCCAATAACATTGTGGCCGAACCTTTTGTTGCCTCGCCGGTTTGCGGGAATTTAGTTGGTACTGAAAGCTCATTAATAGCATCTTTAGCATCAGCAACAATCTGGGCATAAACTTCAGCTTCAGTAGCTCGAGGTTTAAACGCATCTTCTGCTGTTTTAACTTCGGCTATCGAAAGTGGTACCGCACCATATAGGCGAACCAGCTTGAAATAATTAAGTGCCCTTAAAAATTTGGCCTGTCCATCCAAACTGGCTTTTACGGCATCGGCAAGATCGGAAGTTTTTAATCTTTCGATAATGATATTGCAACGTGAAATGCCTGTATAACTGTGTTGCCAGGTTGCCGAAACATAAGCATTGGTAGAGGTATTGGTAAAATCCGAAATATTCTCACGCTCTACATAGGCCGTTCCCCTATTTCCAGGAATAGGCTGGTAGACCGTATTATCTGAATGCATTTCGGAGGTAAAATAATCGTTTATTAAAACATCTCTTAGCGGTGCATAAGCAGCTACCACAGCAGAGCGGAATTGCTGTTCGGTTTTATAGAATACTCCGTCAGTATAAGAATCTTCGGGATTAAGTGCGATAAAATCCTTTTTACACGAACTGATACCAATGGTTAACAGTATAATGGCTATATATATCTTTTTCATTTTTTTAGCTTAAATGGTTATCTGAATGTGGTTGAAATCCCTAAAGAGAAGGTCCTTGGAATTGGATAGGCATTTTCATCTACCCCAACACCCAAAGTTGGGTCTGACCCGCCCACATTTGTTTCGGGGTTCATTCCCGAATAACCAGTGATAACGAAGGCTTGCTGAACGGAGGCAAAAACGCGCAGGTTTTTCAGCATGAGGTTTTTCACCGGTATGGTATAACCCAGTGAAATATTTTTGGCGGCCAGATAAGAGCCGTCCTCAATCCATTGTGTATTTACCGAACGGCCTATACCAGTAGTTCCAGATTTGGTTCTCGGGTAAATACCTGATCCCGGGTTTTCTTCCGATCGCCAACGGTCTGCCGCTGCTGCCAGCAAAATCCTCGAACCATCCATGTTGGTTTGATAGGCCCATTTGGCGGCATTTAAAATTTTACCACCTACCGAAAAAGTCATATCAACAGTTAGATCGAAGTTTTTGTATTTAAAATTATTCACCATACCACCGGTAAAGGTTGGTGTTGGATCGCCAATGAAAGTACGGTCGTTCACATCGTCAATTACACCATCGCCATTAATATCTTTAACCTTGATGGTGCCGATATCTGAATTGCCGTTAGGTTTTGCAGGGGTACTTAAATACTTAGCCGAATTAGCCAGATCTGCAGCATCTTTGTATAAACCTTCGAAAACAAATCCGTAAAATTCTCCTAAATGATGACCAACCTGCTGACGGAAATAATCTGAACTTACCGTAACATTTCTTCTGATAAAACCAGGATCAACCAAATTGGTAATCAGGTTGCGGTCGAACGAAAGACTTAAGTTGGTATTCCATTTAAAGTTACCGATGAGGTTTTTTGAGCTGACCGAAAATTCATGTCCCCACATTTTAAGTTCGCCCACATTAAATATAATCTGAGAAAAGCCTGAAGAGGTTGGGATGGCACGTTGTTGAATCAATCCATCAGTTAACTTTCGGTAATAATCGTAGGTAAAATTAATCCTGTTGTTCAGAATACCTAATTCAAGACCTAAATCGAGCTGTTTGTTACGCTCCCACCTCAACTCCTGGTTAGGCAAGCGGTTAATGGTTTGGCCTTGTGTAATTACGTTATTGAAGTTGTAATAATAAGTACCTATGGTAGCCTGCGAATCGTAGTTTCCTGCGAAAAAGTTATTTCCGGTAATGCCATAACTCGCACGAAGTTTTAAGAAATCGATACCTTTTACGTTTTTCATAAAGCCTTCATCCGTTACAATCCATCCGGCAGATACCGAAGGAAAACTTCCCCATTGTTTGTTAATGCCGAATTTAGATGAGCCATCACGTCTTACCGCAGCTGATAAAAGATACCGGCCCTTATAAGCGTAATTAATTCTCGCAATTGCCGAAAGCAAAGCATAAGAACCAGCACCACTACTACCAGTTACGCTGGTAGCCGCACCTAAATACTCAATATCATCACTCGTAAAGCCAAGTCCGGTTAAGGTATTACTGTAAGTACTAAATTGTTGCGCCGAGTAGCCTACAAGTGCATCAATACTATGATTTTTTGCAAAGGTTTTGTTGTAGGTAAGGTTTCCTTCTGCAGTCCACGAACCGTTATCAACCGACGAACTTGTTCCCGTGGTTTGTCCCTGTGTTCCTGTAACCAATCCTGCCTGGAAATATTTACGCATCTCGGCTCCTTTATCTACGCCCAGATTGGTTTTTACAGTAAGGCCTGGCAAAAATTCGTAATTCAGATAACCATTACCTAAAATGCGGGTAGTATTATAATCATCGTTGGTAAGTTCATAAGTAGCCAGTGGATTGATATAAGCAACCATCCCCGGCGAGGCTACATTTCTGATATAGGTACCATCTGGATTATAAGGTGAAATTAAGGGGCTGGCTTCGAAAAAACGTTCGAAATAACCACCAACACCATCGCTACTTAACCTGTTGTTATGGTCCATTCTATAACTTGGGGCCAGGTTAAAACCAACTTTAAGTTTATTATTGGCTGAAGTAAAATCCTGATTGAATCTTAGGGAAAATAACCTGGTTCCGTTATTGATTACTACCCCCTGTTGTTCCTGGTACCCGGCAATAACCGTTGATGAGGAATGTTCGCGTGCTGATTGAACTGTTAGATCGTAACTCTGGATAGGTGCCGAACGGGTTAACAGATCGAACCAGTTGGTTCCTTCACCGTATTGTTCGGGATTATCATAAGCGGCATGGTAATCTGCAGCGATGGTGTAACCCGGTTCATATTTTAAGCCATCTTCTCCACGCTCTTTCATAAATGTTGCAAATTCCCTTGCCGTCATCATTTTAGGCAATTTCCCGGTTGGAATCTTCTGGATACCGTAATAAGTGGAAAAATCTATCTTCGAATCGCCTGGTTTCGCGTGTTTGGTGGTAATCAGCACCACACCATTCGCTGCCCTCGATCCATAAAGTGCAGTTGCCGATGCATCTTTTAAAAAGCTAAAGCTTTCGATTTCTGCTGGATTAATGTTGTTGATACTCCCTGTTATCGGGGTACCATCGATTACAAATAAGGGTTGGTTGCTGGAATAAAATGAAGCCGCTCCGCGGATAATAAACCCCATTCCACGCCCAGGCTGCCCGCTGGTTTGCGCGATCTGTACACCGGCAATTTTTCCTTGCAGCTGCTGGGCGAACTGACCAACAGGCATATCCTGAAGCTGAGTAGCGTCAATAGTGGCTATAGCCCCAGTCACATCTTTTAACCTTTGTTTTCCATAACTCACCACAACTTCCGAAAGCTGGTTATCTGCAGGTTTCATTGAAAAACTTAAGGCTGTAGTTTTACCTTCTTTTACGGTTACCCCTGTTATGCTTTGCGTTAGGAAAGAGATATAGGAAACTTCAATGGTATAGTTGCCAGGTTTTAACGAAAGGGTGTAATTACCATTAGGATCGGTTTGAATGGTTTGTCCGGTTTCGAGCACCTTTAAAGTAGCACCAGGTAATGGACCACCTTTTTCGTCGACAATATGGCCAGAAATATTCCCCAGTTGCTGAGGAACAGGTTTTTGAACAATTACCACATAGCCCTCTACTAATTTATATTCGAGATTGGTTTCGCCAAGTACTTTTTCAATCAGGTACTTTACCGTTTTAGTTTGCTGGCCCAAGGTAATTTCGGTTTTCACACCACTAAGCAAGCGCTCTGGCAGTACAAACTTAACACCACTTTTTTCCTGAATGCTGAGCAGGCTTGCTTTAACGGTTGAATGATCTAAATTAATATTGATTACCTGATCGAGGTTCTGGCTGTGAACACTCCCGGCCAAAAGCACGCCGATAAAGGTAAACTGTGCGATTAAAAGCATAAATGAACACCTCATCATAAACTTAATTGTAGGATGTAATCCTTTTTGCATAAATTTGTATATTAATAGTTTGCCCGGTTATAGACCGGAATAATTGTTGATTTTTTTTCTTCATTTAATCGCTCTGTCGTCGAAAAGCAAGCGATTATAATGCGATAAAGACTGCTTCCCCGCCCTATGGATGGGGAAGTTTGTTATTTTTAATCCATTGATTTCCTTTCCTATTTTTTTTGAATGTTAACGGATAGTTATTTCGTTATTTTTAATATTATACTGGAATTTTCCTGCGGCAGAAAGTACATTTAACAACTTATTTATCGATACAGTTGCATCCATAGTTAGTGTCATCCGTTCCATCGGTTTTTGCCGTTTTTTGAAAATGATTTTAACATTATACCAGCGCTCAAGTGTTTCACAGATTTCTAAAAGGCTTGAATTATGGAAGGCCAGCTGCGATGATTTAAAACCAGTAACATCAGCAATGTCGACACCTTCGGTATTGGCTTTGCCACGGAAATAAACCACCCGTTGTCCGGGTGTAAGGATTGCCAATGATTCGATGCTATTTCCCTTTATTCTGTTTACCCTTACTTTTCCTGTTGCTACCTCTACCGTTAGGGCTTTACCATTAAATGCCTCTATTTTGAAAGAGGTGCCAAGAACCTGGGTACTAACGTTTCCGGTATGGATAATGAAAGGTTTTTTGGGATTTTTTGTTACCTCAAAAAAAGCTTCTCCATACAGGCTAATTTCTCTTTTAGCTGCTGAAAATGTTTCCGGGTATTTTAAGCGGCTGCCGGCACCAAGGTACACTACACTACTATCGGATAAAATTATTTTAGACCGCTGACCATTTGGGTTACTACGCTCAATAAAAGCGAATACCTGTTGATCGGGTTTACTAAAATGCATGATCAGGTAAACACTTAGTGCAGTGATTACGAGCGTGGTCCAGATGGCTGCGTATTTAAAATTGAAGCGCTTTTTCGTCCTTAACTCTTGCTCCTCTTGTTTGTCCGTAATTCTTTGGTTGATTGAATTGTTCCAATATTGTTGTTTAATATGCGGTACCTCCTCTGCTTCAAATAGCGCCCAATCTTTTGCCTGATTGGAGGAGAGGATTTTGCTTAATAAGATTTCAGATTCTGGCTGTTTTAAGAATAAGCGCACCATTTGCTCTTCTTGTGCAGAACATTCACCTTTAAGGAATTTTTCTAGAAGTAATTGATCAACCAACTTGGGCATATTTGTTTGGCTCGGCGCGTATTAATCGCCTTCAACTAACAAGGGACAAAAAAAACGCTAAGGGGCTAATGCATTTCCAACAAAACACATAAACAACTGATAATCAAGAAAATTAATTTAAAAAAAAAGATTAACAGAGCAGTAAAAGGAAGGATTAGCTTAATGCCAGAGCAGTAGAAGGCTAACAATTAATGCTGCATCTCTATACCTCAGCAAATTTTTACGGAAATGGTTCAACGAAAATTTGAGGTGGTTTTTTACCGTATTGATCGAAATATCGAGATTATTGGCAATTTCGGCATGGCTCAGCTCTTCTTCCCTGCTCATTTGGAAAACAATTTTGCGCTGGGGACTTAAAAGATTAAGCTTATTCTGATAGTTTTGTTCCAGTTCACTTGCTAAAATTGCATAATCGGCATTGTTACCGGTAAAGCGGATGTGATTTTCTATACTTTCTATTGGAGTTGTTTCGATGGCCTTTTTTCTGATCGCTTTAATGGTTGCGTTTTTCGCGGCCCTAAAAATATAATGTTTAAACTCTCCCTGTACTTCGAGTGTATGCCTTTTCTCCCACAGCCACATCATCAAGTCCATCATTGCCTCTTCTGCAAAACATTCATCGCTTACATAAGCAAGTGCATATTTAAAAAGCTTGTTAAAATACCGGTCAAATAAAATATTAAACGCTTTCAGGTTGTCGCGAGAACATTCTTCTAGTAATTGCCGATCTGAAAGTAAGGGATATTCCATAAAAAATGGATGATTCTATTTTCAGCAAAACTAGAGTCCCGAGTTTATTTTTTGATTAATTACATGTTAAGTATTCATTAATAAACCGGATGTAAAGCCATGGCAAATTAATAATCAGAAGCGATTTATCTGACCGCCCGCCGAATTATTCGTAGTTAGGCCTAAAATCTTTACTTAATGCTATTAATTCCTCTTTATTGATCAGATTTGGATCTTCAGACTGTCGCTTTAAAAAGTTAACCGGAACTTTTACTGTACCGTTCGTGGTACGCAATATGCAAACTTCTTCATTTGCGTTAGCAGATACATAATGACCGATTTCGGATTCAATTTCAGATAAACGGATCAGCAGTTCGTAATAGATATAGAGCGGGAAATTCACGGCGCAAAGTTAACACTACAAAAAGCTAATGTTTAATTATTGTTATGTTAACATTAACCAATATTATAATAATAACTTAACAAAGGATTCCATTTCTTTTAAGGCGATATGTGATAGATAAATCCGATTTGAAAATTAATCTCGACTTAACAATAGTAGCGTTAAGTTTGTTCCTAAAATCCGGAAAGGCGATGACAAACCCGATAACCTACTTAAAAAGAACAACTTATTATAGTATTTATCTTATCATCCTGTTTTTAGCCGTTCTACAATCCTGCAAAAAGGGCAATAAAAATCCCGATTATCCGATTGGAAGCAATGAGAATATCAACAGCTGGATACTCGATAGCCTTAAACGCTACTATTATTGGAATGAGCAATTGCCTGCCGGTCCCAATATCAGTTTATCGCCAAAAGATTTTTTTAATTCCATCCGCAATTCATCCGATCGATTTTCATATATCAATATCCCTAACGATCCTACCACAGCAACACCAAGCAATAGAAATTTTGGTTTTGATTATGCAACGGTAAGCGATCAAAACAACGCTAAAGTTATCGGGATCATTAAAGTTGTATTAAAGGATTCCCCGGCGTCGAGGGCCGGTTTAAAACGCGGAGATTACTTCAGCAAAATTAACGGCAAAACCTTAACCGCTACTAATGCACAGGCTTTGCAAACCGAAATCTTAAACAGCGACCGCTTTTCTTTAGGTTTAGCCGAGCTGAATAACAATACCTGGACAGATACACGCACTGTTGACTTAAGCAAAAGTGTAATACTCGACCAACGGGAGATTAGCAAGGTTATAGAAAGTGACGGAAAAAAAATCGGTTACCTCTATTTTCTGGATTTTAACGGCGGTTTGGCCAGCTCGCTCACTCCTGTTTTTAGTAATTTTAAAGCAGAAGGCGTATCCGAACTTATCCTCGATCTCCGTTATAACGCGGGTGGTCAGGTAGCAGAAGCAGCTGGTATATGTGCCATGATTGCTAAAAATGTATCTTTCGATAAACCTTTCATTACCTACAGGGGCAATAAAAATGGGGGTTCCAAAACAGAATCTATTGGTACTGCGGCTACTTTCGATGGCACCGTAAATTTCAATACGCTCTTGCAGCAAAACCTTGGCCTAAGTCGGGTTTATATTTTATCAACAGCCGCCACAGCATCTGCTTCAGAAGTCATGATCAATAACCTTAAACCTTTTATTCAGGTGGTGCAAATTGGTGAAAAAACAAGGGGAAAGGATGAAGCATCATTCAGGATATTTGATGCCCGAAGCCCTAAACAGGTAAATTGGGAAATGCACCCCATTGTTTATAAACTTTCTAATGCACAGGGCAGCGGTGGATATAGTGCTGGAATTAACCCTGATATCGCCATCAATGAAATGAGTATTCTGCCATTGCTGCAACTGGGAGATCCTGCAGATCCGATGGTAAAAGCAGCAATTGCTGCGATAACTGGCAAAACCATCAAAAGTTCGATTGTTATAAATAATGCGGTTTCCAAGCGCTTTCGGGCTGATCGTATTTTAATGGACTCGAGGGCAGAATCTGCCCAACAGAGCATCGTAACTACGCACCGATTAAGGTGATAGAAAAGGTTTTCATTGTGTTAACATTAACTTTAAACGCGACCACTAACTTGCCTCCCATAACCGCTACTTATGGAACAGTTGGAAGATTTTAAAAACGCAAAACTCCTGAATGCAGTAAAAACTGGCAACTCGGCTGCTTTTAATGAAATTTACCATCAGTACCGCAAAAAAATATATGGTTATGCCTATCATTTTACACGAGACAAAGAAGAAGCTGAAGAACTAACACAAGATGTTTTTGTAAGGCTTTGGGAAAACAGATCGAAGATCGATCCGGAAAAGAATTTTGGTGCCTTCCTTTATACCCTTATCCGCAATAATTTCCTCTCAACACTCCGTAAAAAAGCCAGAGAAAAAGCCTATAGTAACGAAAACCTTAAGCATGAGCAATCTTTTAATGCCATTGAAGATGAGCTTAATGCTAAAGAAACCAAACAGATTGTACAGGAAGCAATAGAAAGTCTTTCTCCGCAGGTAAAAAAAATATACCTGATGAGTAGAAATGACCACCATACACATGAGGAGATATCGCAGTTGATGGGCATCTCCAAAAACACGGTAAACAATCACCTCAAAAAATCACTTGGAATTATGCGGAAATATTTCAGCACTTATTCTCCTGAAACGATATTATCTTTTGTATTGGTGTTGTTTTGTTAAGTGTTGACGTGGAGCATTAAGATAAGCGCCCTGTCCTATTTTTCATCTTCCATTTTTCATCTCCCATCATTTTACCATTAAGAGATTAAGGACATTAAGATTTTTATAGCGCCTCGCCAAGACGCGTTCTCCTGAGAGGTCTGGTTTTTCAGAACAATATTGGAGTGGAGATGACATGCCGCGTAGAATCGTCATTTCGACCGCAGTGTTCCAAAGGAACTCCTTCGGAGGAGAAATCTTTGAAGTATGTCAAAAGATTTCTCTCCCGAAAGTTCAGGACTGCGCTTCAGTCGAAATGACGACTGATTTTCTAAGTCTGTCGTTGGTAACTTGTTTCAGGATCTTTATTGATTTTAGGCCTAATAGTTACTTCGTGGTCAGGATCTATCCTGCTCTTCCGTTAAGTAATTAGCCTATTGGTTATTGAAAATTGATCATTGGTTATTAATTCCATTATTCGATCATTAAAAAGTTAAGCGCATTAAGATTTTCTAGATCAGTCTCAGCGACACGTCATCCTGAATTTATTTCAGGATCTATCCTGCTCTTCCGTTAAGTAATTAGCCTATTGGTTATTGCAAATTGATCATTGGTTATTAATTCCATTATTCGATCATTAAAAAGTTAAGCGCATTAAGATTTTCTAGATCAGTCTCAGCGACACGTCATCCTGAATTTATTTCAGGATCTATCCTGCTCTTCCGTTAAGTAATTAGCCTATTGGTTATTGCAAATTGATCATTGGTTATTAATTCCATTATTCGATCATTAAGAAGTTAAGGGCATTAAGATTTTCTAGATCAGTCTCAGCGACACGTCATCCTGAATTTATTTCAGGATCTATCCTGCTCTTCGTTAAGTAATTAGCCTATTGGTTATTGAAAATTGATCATTGGTTATTAATTCCATTATTCGATCATTAAGAAGTTAGGCGCATTAAGATTTTCTAGATCAGTCTCAGCGACACGTCATCCTGAATTTATTTCAGGATCTATCCTGCTCTTCCGTTAAGTAATTAGCCTATTGGTTATTGAAAATTGATCATTGGTTATTAATTCCATCTTCCCTCCGCCATCTTGCATTTTCCCTCTTTCACTATTTCTTAAAAAAAAATTTTCATTCTCTATAGCTGTATCAAAGGTTTCGTGCATATATACAATAGCGCGCAGCATAAAAGCTTACAAACATTAAAGTGAAAGAAGACATTAAAATATTATTTGAACAATACTTGGCAGGTAAAACCGATCCGGAGCAAGAAAAAATCCTGATGGCGTACCTGGCCGACCCGGCGAACACTGATAGTGAATTCCATGGCGTAATGGAACGGGCCTGGACAAAACAAACAAGCGAAACTGATTACTCGTTAAGCGCTGTTCAAGGATTGACACAGATATGGGATAAAGTTGAGGAACGCCAACCCAAAAGCACATCACTCTTCCCAATATTAAAATATGCCGCAGCCATTGTGGTAATTATTTCCGCTTCACTTGGCTGGTATGCCTATAAGAAAGCACAACAACCTGCGCCAACAGCCATAGCTTTTTTAAGTAAAACCACCCAAAAAGGTGAAAAAGTAAAGTTGATTTTACCTGATAGTTCTATTGTATACCTCGGTGCCGGAAGTAAACTTATCTGGCCATCGCACTTTGTGAAGGGCAGTTTGAGGAATATACAGCTTGATGGAGAAGCTTTTTTTGAAGTAAAACGCGATACCACAAGTCCTTTTATTGTACATAGCGGGCAGATGCAGACACAGGTTTTGGGTACTTCATTCAATATCTATGCTTATCCAAAAGATGGCACCTTCAGCGTTGCCGTGCGCACGGGTAAGGTAAAGGTTTCGGAGAACAGCCAGGGCAAACTAAAAGAGCTTTCAATGCTTACTCCCGGCATGAAAATATTTTATCATTTAAAGGAACGTAATTATACGGTACACACTGAACGGGTAACTGAAGTAAACGCCTGGATCAAAAATAGCTTCGCTTTTAAAGATGTAACGCTACCTAATATGCTCAAATCATTAGAGCGATATTACAATGTGCACATTGAGCTAAAGAGCGTTAAACTTAATCAATGCAGGTTTAATGCCACCTTTTCGAACAAAAGCATCACCAATGTAATGGAAGAGCTCCATGTAATGAGCGGGAGACACCTGAAATACAAAATAGATACAGGCACTAAAACAATTACCGTATGGGGGGAGGGCTGCCAATGATGGGTTAGCTTACAGGGCGCAATATACAGGCGCCACATTACCGGATTTTATACCTATGAAAAATAAATTAAACCTCTTAACACAAACATGGAGCCGGATTGCTCGAACAATCCAGCTCCTAAACAAAAGTTTTTAACCCGTGAGAATTAAAAAACATCTTGAACCTATGAAAATAGGATTTTATGAATATATAAAAGAATATATTATCAATTTCGATTACAGGCCATCGGCAATTACGTTGATGTTGTGCGCCTTATTGATTAATCAGGTATTTGCAAGAAGCTTTGAGCAAATACCAAGAGAAAGTAGCGTAAGCATCAAAATAGCAGAAATGAGCATCACGGATGCCCTTAGTCTTTTAGAAGAAAAAGCAGGCTTGTCGATTAATTACAATAGATCGATTTTTAGCCAGAATAGTAAAATAAGCCTGGAGGTAAAAAACATGCCACTTGAGCTGATCCTCAAAAAAATACTTTCAGGAACCAGGGTAGCTTACAGGTTTGCTGATACCAATACCATATTGCTTTACAAACTTCCCGATCCGGTAAAACCCGGACACATATCGGGCAAAATATTAGACGAAAAAGGTGAAACCCTCCCGGGTGCCTCCATTAAGGTTATCGAAACAGGTAAAGCCACCCAAACGGCCAGCGACGGAAGTTATACCATAAGCGTTGAACCGGGCACTTATACTGTAGAAGTTAGTTATATTTCTTTTGTTACCCAGCGCATTAGCGAGGTAAACGTAAAGGCTAACAAAAATACACCATTAAACATTTCGTTAAAACCTGATGCAAAAGGCCTTCAGGAAGTGGTGGTAACAGCCAGCTATAAAAAAGCATCAGTTGAGGGTTTGCTGGCCCGCCAGAAAAATGCTTCAGAGATCAGCAACGGGATCAGTGCAGAACAAATTAGCAGAACACCCGATAAAAATATTGGTGAAAGTTTGAAACGCATTAGTGGCGTAAGTTCTATAGACAATAAGTTTGTAATTGTGCGGGGAATTGGCGAGCGCTATAATTCTGCACAGCTTGATGGCGTTACGCTGCCGAGTACCGAAGCGCAGACCCGTAATTTCTCCTTTGATCTTATCCCTTCTAACCTCGTTGATAATGTTGTGGTAAGTAAAACGGTTACGCCCGATATGAACACCAGTTTTGGTGGTGGATTGATCCAGATCAATACCAAAGACATCCCCACTGAAAATTTTATGAGTTTTACCGCAGGTACATCGTACAACGACCAAAGCACGGGTAAGGATTTTTTAAGTCATAAAAGAGGTAAATATGATTATTTTGGATTTGATGATGGCCAGAGGGATTACCCTAAAGACCTTGTTGTAACAGATAGAAGAGTTGCACCCAACAATAGTTTAACGGAAGCAGAATATGCAAAAAAGGTAGAAACGCAGAGCCGTTTATTTACCAACGATAACTTTACAATATACCGTTATCAAGCTGCCCCCTCTCAAAATTATCAATTCAGTATCGGAAGAATGATGCAGATTGATACCTTAAAACAAAAAAGACTTGGTTTTACGGGATCAATAAGTTACCGGAACACACAACAGATCAACACATTTGATCAGCAGAAAAGAGGAGACTGGTCTGCTTCCGAATTATATAACAATGCCGGTTCGAGTTATGGGTTTAACACAACCTGGTCTGCCTTGTTAAACATTGGCTACCAAACAGGCAAAAACAGATATAGTTTCCGAAACAATTACACGCATATGTACGACAATCTGTTGGTGAGAACGCTTGGACACAGCTTTGATGTTTCGGGCAATACACCAGCCAACCGTTTGGAAGAAACTGATGATCCGACATTTACAGATCTGTTACAAAACAAACTGAGCGGACAGCACCAGGCAGGTAATTTTAAAGTAGAGTGGAATCTGGCCCGAACATCGATTAACCGTGTCGAAAAAGATGTCATACTGGCTACCCAGGTGCCGAGGCTTATTGGTCAGGAGTATCAGTATTTTTATGATATCGTAAACAGTAGTGAGCCCCGTATCCTACCAACCTCCCGTCATCATTACGAAAATGCCGAAGAGCATTATTCTTGGGATGTGTCTACATCTGTTCCTTTTGAAGTATCAGGAACAAGAAATACATTAAAAACCGGATATTTTGGAAACTGGAAACAAGCACGGTTTAATTGGACTATTGCTTCCTTTTCGGCCAATTTTAATACCCTGCCGGATAGCCTGCGCTATTTAACAATAGCTGAGATGCAGCAAACAGAAAACATTCGCGGTGCCAACGGTTTCTTCTATAATGTGGGGAATGGTTTCCAGGATATATACAAGGGTAAAAGCCTTACACAGGCTGGTTTTGTGATGTTCGACACCAGGTTTTTGGAGAAATTCAGATTGGTTTGGGGGCTACGCGCAGAATATTATAAATACGATGAAATCAATAATGGGAATAACACCAATCTCAAAATATTCAGCATTAAACCAGATAAACACTGGCAATGGTTGCCATCTGCCAATTTAACTTACAGTCCTACAAGTAGCTTTAATATCCGGACTGCCTTTTCGAGCAGTGTAATCCGGCCTGAATTATTAGACAATAGCCAGTTTTGGAGATATAGCCCATATCTTGGTGCACAATTTGGCAACCAGGGCTTATACAGTACCAGGATTAACAGTTACGACCTGAAAGCAGAGTGGTTTCCGGGGCTTGGCGAAATTATTTCTGCAGGAGGCTTTTACAAGAAATTCAACACACCCACCGAACTTACCTTTAGCACCGCTTCAGGCAATATCAACTACTACTTAAAAAGTGCCGATTTTGCACAAGTTTATGGACTGGAGCTTGAACTACGGAAAAATTTCAGCTTTATTTCTTCACATAAACTATTTAATAACCTAACGGCCTACGCCAATTTAACCCTTCAGCGATCGGATGTGAAAGGGACATACCTGGTGGCCAATACCGATCCAAATGGTCCTCCAAGCATAGAGGCCCCAAGCAAACAGAACCGCCCCATGTACGGACAGTCGCCCTACCTGGTTAACCTGGGTTTACAATATAGTGCAAGCCATTTTGGTTTCAACGTTATGTACAACAAATCGGGCTATAAAACATATATCGTAAGTGAACTGCCCGCTGATATTGAATACGAAAAACCCAGGGCACAGATAGATGCACAAATTAGTGGACGTTTATTAAAAAACAGACTTGAGATAAAGATCAATGCCGGAAATCTGTTGAACAGGGCCTCGGTTTTTTATAGAAACACCGCCAGTTACGAGGTAAATCCTGATTACGTTGGTGGCGATGCCGATCGTAGCAACAGAACAAGGTTAAAAGAAGGTTATAGTAACAAATATGATGATGGCGACCTGATCAGCTTTAGCCAGAAATTTGGCCGGACATACAGTACCTCTATTACTTATAATTTTTAAAACTACCATGAAAAACAGTATAAATAAAATCAAACCATTTAACCAGGAAGGAGGAACAAAGTTTCCTGCATAGCCATAAAAAAAACGAAAGGTTGTACCAGAACCCTCCGTTTTAAACCGATCATTTCTAGTGGAACGGCGTATCAGGATAAACCCGAATTATTTTAAAAACCCACTGTTAAAAACCAAGGGTAGCTAACAGGTGCTTAGTAAAATCGATAAGAAACACTAAGATATAAAAAATCATCCCATTTAGATATAAACAGGCATTTATTTCAACGAAAATTATGAATGCCCTGTCCTCACATCTAAATGACCGTAAAAAATCAACCTAAAAAACATGGATCCTACCTATGAGATCCTATGAAAAACAAGAAACGAAAATGAAAAATTTCAAAAATTTAATCGGTCTTTTATCAATTGTTGCTGTTTCTTTTACAGCCTGTAAAAAAAATGAAGGTGGATCAGCTGCTTTCGGTAACCGCAGCACTTCAGCAGCAGATTATTCACAATCATCATTACCGGTTGTAGCCGTTAGCGGAGACATTACCAGCTCTGTTACCTGGACAGCAGGAAACGTTTATGAATTAAGCGGTGTGGTAACGGTAAGAAACGGTGCAACTTTAACCATCCAACCTGGTACTTATATTAAAGCATCGGTAAATACTACAGGTGTACAAAACGGTGTATTGGTTGTAGCAAAAGATGGTACCATTAACGCTGTTGGTACAGCGGCTGATCCGATTGTATTTACCAGCCGTTACCTTTTAGATGGTGATGCCAGCACAACAGGTAAGCCAGGAGATATAGGCGGTTTAATTGTTTTAGGTAATGCAACGATTAACGTTGGCG
Organism: Pedobacter sp. R-06; assembly: GCF_049913135.1. Classification (NCBI taxonomy): domain Bacteria; kingdom Pseudomonadati; phylum Bacteroidota; class Sphingobacteriia; order Sphingobacteriales; family Sphingobacteriaceae; genus Pedobacter; species Pedobacter sp. R-06. The sequence continues at coordinate 3,958,816 of NZ_CP183977.1, forward strand.
ATAAACTGATTGAAGGTTTAGCTGACCAACCTCAGTTCCATTATGGTGGATCGAACGATGCCGATAACCGTGGTACTTTACAGTATGTACGCATCGAATATGCAGGTTTTCAGTTAGCTACAAACATCGAGGTTAATGGTTTAACTTTAGGTGGTGTGGGTAGCGGTACTACTATTGATCACGTACAGGTTTCTTACGGTCTTGATGATGGATTCGAATTTTTCGGCGGTACAGTGAGCCCAAGCAATTTAATTGCTTTAGCATCTGACGATGATCAGTTTGATTTTGATAATGGTTTTACCGGAACATTGACTGATGCAGTAGCCATTGCAGACAAAAACGCTACACACAGTACAAGTGGTGGTAACAGCGATTCTAACGGTATCGAATCTGACAACAATGCCCCTGCAGAAGATGCTACATTTAGCCTAACCCCTAAAACGCACCCAACTTTAATTAACGTAAGTATATTCGGAACTGAAAATCCTTCAGGTATTGCCGGTTTAGGTTACCGTAACGGTATCCGCGAGCGTAGAGGATCGGAAGTTGATTTGATCGATGTAATTGTTTCTGGTTACAACACAGGTATCGCATTTGATGCAGATGCTCCAGCCGGTGTTTCAAGCATCAGTACTACATCTGTTCATGGTTTCAATAACGCTATTACTACAGCATCTGGTACTTATGTTGATGGTGGTGGTAACTCATTAGTTGTTAACCCAACCAACGCAAGTTATTTTGGTGTAAGCCAACCATGGTATAACACTCCAGGTTCTCCAGCTACAGTTACTTTACCAAGCTGGTCAGCTGGCTGGTCTAAACTTGTATTCTAATTTTTTTCTCTCTTAACACAAAGAGGCTATACCTTAGGGTATGGTCTCTTTATTATAAAAACAGGCAACTGTTTTTAAATGTAATGACACTTTATATGAAACTAAAAATTTTTACCCTTTTTTTTCTTTCTACGCTTGCAGTCTTAAGTTTATCTTGTCGCAAAGCAGAACTTCTTCAACCAGAACCAGCTAAAATAATCCAGTTAAACATTACCGGTGCATCAGATGTAGCGTTAGAATATCTGTATAAAGACAGTATTATAGCTAGCCCCCCTATTGGTGGCATTAACGTAAAAACCCTCCTTTCTGTAAAAGGCGAGAATGTTACGCTAAAAGTGAGAAAAAAGGGTACTTCCGAAATATTGCTTACCAGAACCATTATGGCTACTCCATTCGATCAGCATATTAGCCTGTTTTATGATGGGACCAAAATATATAACAATGCCATTTCATTAAGACTTAAAGGCTATGCACTATCTGGCGAACTCGAATTCCTGTTGGATGGGACTGTATTTTCTTCAGGTAATGGCGCCATAGATAAATTATCTTCTATCCTGATCGATAAAGGCACCACAAGAGAAATCACCATCCGCAAAAAAGGAGAAACAGCTATTCTCCTAACCAAGACAATCGAATCGGCCACGGCACAGCAAAATATCGGCTTCTTTTTTGACGGCATTAAAATAGTCGATAATGTAAAAGTTGATCCCCCTGTTAATCCTGCTAACATGATGCTGACGGCTAAATTTGAAACTACATTTCCAAATCAATTTAAAAATGTTGATGTAGACCTTGTTTTCTATACCAGGCTTAAAACTGCGTCGAATACAACTGTCGGAACAAAAGTAACACCTGAGCTTAGATTTACCTTACCTAAAAATGGGTCTTTTAATTCGATAGAACTACCTCCTTTACCAGGTGCAAATTATATTTACAGTTTTGATATTGTTGAAAAAGGAACTAATACCGAGCCTTATACCCCTGGTACCCCTTTAGTACTTAATGGTTATACGCTAAAGCCTAATGAGGGTAGAATCACTGCAGCATTTGCTGAAAACGGGATAAATTTTGAAGCAGGAAAATCAAAGTTATTTGTAATTGCAGATGCCAGAACAGCTGTTACCACACCAACCAGATCTATTTATGTATCAGGTGGAAGATTAACAGATCTTTCTCAGTATTTTCAATAGGATTTATATTTATTGTATAGAAAATGGGGAAAACCAAGCAATTGCACTAGGTGTTCCCTTTTTCTTTTATTACAATTTGCACATTAACGTATTGATAACAATCATTTAACCTACAACACGATTTAAATCAGCTACTTATTCATTTATTTGAATAGCGCAGATACCGTTATCTGCTATGAATATCCAAACTGATCTTATGCCGTCGTTCTGCAACATCATCCTCTTTTTAGGAAATACCGATTTAAGTACGCCCCTTGCCGTCGTTTTTATTGTCTGCCTGATAGCGGTGGTTGGATTCGAGTTTGTAAATGGTTTCCACGATACGGCAAATGCAGTAGCTACGGTAATTTATACCAAGGCACTTAAACCCGTTATCGCCATCCCCTGGTCGGGATTCTGGAATTTCATGGGGGTATTTACCGGTGGGATAGCCGTTGCAATGGGCATTTTAAAACTCGTACCCTTAGATGCCTTAATGAACCTTCCCATTGGCGTGGGTGCTGCGATGGTACTGGCTGTTTTACTGGCTTCAATTGCATGGAACCTGGGCACTTGGTATTTAGGTATTCCTTGTTCGAGTTCGCACACCATGATCGGTGCCATGATTGGGGCTGGTTTGGCATTTACCTGGCATTACGGAGGTAAAGGCGTAAACTGGGGCAAGGCCGAAGAAATTGGCCTATCGTTAATCCTATCGCCCATTATTGGCTTTGGCTTAGCCGTTTTGCTGATGTACTTTTTAAAACATATCGTGAAGTACCATGCGCTTTTCCATATCCCACATGGTGAAAACGACAGGCCTCCGCTACTCATCAGGGGCCTGCTCATCACCACCTGTACATTGGTTAGCTTTTTTCATGGCAGTAACGACGGGCAGAAAGGTGTTGGCCTATTAATGCTGATCCTGATTGCTTTCCTACCAGCAAAATTTGCAGTGAACCACCATATCTCAAATGATAAAATACTTTTCCAACTGAACCAGACTGAACAGGTGCTTCAAAAAGCAGCAGCACTTAATCAGGACAAAAAATTGGATATCACCATGCTGGTAACTAAAATAGATAAGGCTAAATTCCACCTGTCGCTAAAAAATGAAACAGATAAAAAAAACACTTATCTTTTCCGTAAGCAGATTGAAGAGGTAATTGCATCGGTGAAAACACTAAGAGCAGATAAAACACTGATCATTAACAAAACCGACGATCAGCTCCTGTCAGATAATACAATCGAACTGACTAAAGTGGTTGATTTTGCACCTTTATGGGTTGTATTGTTAATTTCCATCTCGCTAGGGCTTGGCACCATGATTGGTTGGAAACGTATAGTGGTTACCATTGGCGAAAAGATTGGAAACGAACATTTAAATTATGCTCAGGGCGCAACCTCCGAAATTGTTGCCGCATCTACCATCGGTTTAAGCACAGCCTTCGGCTTACCCGTAAGTACCACACACGTATTATCAAGCGGGATTGCCGGTGCCATGGTGGCCTCTGGCGGAAAAGAAAATTTAAATAATAATACCTTAAAAAATATTGGCTTAGCCTGGATCCTTACTTTGCCGGTATCGATTGTTTTAGCCATATTGTTATTTATGCTTTTTCATTTGTTTATCTAACCCTATTCAAATCATCCTATTATTTTTCAAAAAATGAAACAGATACTTGTAGCAACAGATTTTTCGAGAAGTGCAGGAAATGCCCTGGCTTACGCTTTGGCTATGGCAGAAACACTAAAAATGGAGGTTGTGGCCATCCATGCCATCCATCCTACTGAAGGAATAAATAACAGTACTTATAATGCCATTTTTATTGAATCTTATTACGAAAATAAAAGGGTTGCCTTAAAAGAATGGGCCGGAAATATTAGGGCAAAAGAAAACCACACCGATGTTAAATTGGAAACCATTTGCGATGTTGGTTTTTTAAGGGCAGTAATTACCAATCATACAGAAAAAAATCCTGTGGAACTTTTAGTAATGGGCATTACCGGGGCAACAGGTATTAGTGGTATTGTGGGTAGCAACGCCAGTATGGCGGTTACCAAAATGAGAATCCCAACGCTAATTGTTCCCTTAGAGAGCAGTTTTACAAACTTCCCCATTATTACGCTGGCCACCGACTATGAAACCGTTTTATCGCCTAAAGATATTACGGCACTGAGCGAACTCTTAAAAGCTTCGGGTACAAGAAAAATGCAGGTACTGTATGTTGCTGAAAAATCAGATGAGGTACATATCCAAACCGGAGAAAAAAGAATTAGAGAATTACTTCCAGATACAGAGATAGAATTTAATTACATTAAGGACAGTAGTGCCCCAAACGGTATTATAGATTTCATTAAAAGCAACCATACCGATATACTTTGTTTAGTTAAACATCACCACAATATTATTTACCGGTTATTTACCAGTAGTACGGTTAATCAGGTATTAAACAAATCGGTAAAAGCGATTCTGGTGTTACACGAATAGATTTTTTAATGACTGATTTGGTGTGATTTCCTTCCAAGTACCCAGCGGTTACGCATGCAACGATAACACCTGTAACGTTTCATAGGTAACCAGAATAACAGGGTTTTCATCATAAATGTCCGTGGAATTCTTTCCAGATCCGATTTATCACCCTTACCGCAGGGGCATGCACCTTGAAAATGGCCGTCGCCGATTGATTCGATTGCTGCTGTCATGACATAAAAAATTGAAAATTATATTAACCCTATAGATAATCAAAAATATAGCGCTAATGTTAATATAAAATAACCTGTTCAATACCAAAACAGTTTTATCACTTTAGTATCAGGAAAATCTCGCCCTTATTTCCTGATCTTTCTATAAAGCCTGGCTATTTTTTTGGCATCTTTTTTAAATGTTTCAAGATAATCTTCTATTTCTTTCTTCGATAATGTTTCGATCTTCGCTTTAACTGCATGCTTAAAACTACCTACTGCAAGTAGCTGGTTTTTGCTATCGCGAAATTTCACATTCGGAAAAAGCTCAGAAATATGACGTTTATTCCTTTCCCTGATTTCGCTCAGTTTAGTAAAAGATTTTGAGTTTGTATCGCTATTTAAATCTGTGAGCGAATCATAATAATCATAATCGTTAATGTAATTGATAACACTAAGGGTAACAATGTTCGGATCCATATTTAATTTGTTTCAGTTAAATATAACAGTTTGTGTTTAAAATACACAGTACTGCATATAACATTACTAATAGCCAGTCGTTTAAGATCAACTATTGGGCTTTTTTAATTACTTATGGCCTTATCTTAATTGAATAACATAAACAAAAAACTATATTTTTAAATTCTGAAATATTCGTACTTTTTAACCAATTTTTAGGACTTATAGACCTTTTTTAGCAATGGTTCTTGAGCGAAATTTGTAGTCTAACTTATCGGCAGAATCATGTTTATTGATTTTTCTAGCTGATGATAAATGCAAATTCAATAAAAAATGGTCAGTCCCACTATCTCATCAAGCCCAAGCGGTTTAAAAACTGCTATTATCCGATTTCTTATTTATGGTTTAACAATGGTCTTATTGTCTGAATTTCTGAAATGGAATGTGCAGCATGAAGCAGGAAGTAATAAATTCAGTGAACAATCAATTGTAGAATATGTGCAGAGCTTGCTGCTATTATTAAGTGCCCTTACTTACCTTTATATTTCATTTAAACATAAATCATCATTCCCACTTGCCTTTGCTTTATTTAGCTTCACAATGGCATCTCTCATCAGAGAGCAAGACGCTTTTCTTGATGAACATGTTTATGATGGAGCATGGCAAACCGGCGCTTTTGGTTTACTTTTTCTTGCAATTATTATGATATACAGAAATAAAGGACTCTTTTTTTCTAACCTAAACGATTTTGTAAACAAATTTTCCTTTGGTATACTATTATCCGGAATTTTAACTACTTATATTTTCGCACGTTTATATGGTAGAAAAGTGTTTTGGATGGCCGTTATGGAAAATCAATATACCCGTGATGTGAAGAATGTATCAGAAGAATCGCTCGAACTTTTTGGCTATACGCTCATCCTAATCGCCAGCGTAGAATTTTACCTGCTTGCGAAAGCAAAAAGCAATTGCCAGGCTTTAACCATGCGTAACAGCCAAACACCACTTAACCTTTCAGCATAACATCATATACTGAAACATCGTACCTGATCAATGCCGGTTGTTTAATTACTAATGGCGTTGATCAGTTTTTTCCCAAAGTGCTTCAAACCTGTATTGCGCATTAAATAATTAAAGGAAATAATACCCAATATGGCGCAGCTTATTCCAGCCAGCACATCAAGCGTATAATGATGACTGGTATATACGGCCGAAAACCAGATGCCCAGCATTACAGTAAAAAAGAAAATATTAATTTTCCCTAAACGGTTTTTTAAACCGTAATAAACTACAATAACAGGATATGATGAGTGCAGCGATGGCATAGCTGCAAATACATTAGAACCTTTGCTGTATATGCCATGAAAGAGCGTAATGTTAAAATAATGATCAAACCGGGCCAATCCAGCAGTATTGCCGGCAGTTTTCGCGATAAATCCGAAGCCATGTTCCTGCACGTACCATGGTGGTGCAGCCGGGAAAGCATAGTAAACCACAAAGCCCAATAAATTAACAAAGACAAAGGTGAGTGAGAACCAAACAAACTGTTCCTTATTCTTAAAAAAAAGATAAGTAGCAAAGGCCAGCGGAACAGGTACCCACATCAGGTAGAAAAACCCGGTTAATACATCTAAAAATGCATTACTGTTTATTTTCCAGTATTCGTTAGGTGTAAGTATTAAGCCATGGTAGTTAATGCCAAAAGTGTTTTTTTCCAGGTCATATAAATCTTCAATATGTACCGGATTAAAGAGATAGTTTGGAAAGGCTTTCATGTAATCAAACAGTATCCAATAGACGATAAAGATTGAAAAGCCGAGGATAAACTGCCTGGTTCCCCTTGAGATAAAAAACAAAGCATTAAAAATAAAAATCAGCACCAGCTGATCGGTTTTAAAGCCGACCAGTAGTACTGATAACAATAGATATCCAACAGATATAGCAACTGTTAGATAAATATTCCGAAGATTATAAAAACTGTTTTTAAGCAATACTTCTTGCTGCATGTTATTTTTTATCAAAATTAGATCTAAAAATATGATCCCAAAAAGTCCAGCTTACCCCATAACCCTTGGTCGAATCGGAATAATGGTGAAGCATATGGTGCTGTTTTAACTGTTTCCAGAAACCGCTTTTAAAATTAGCATGGTGAAGCGCATAATGTACCATATCATAAAAAAGATAACCGATCATGAAACCCGAGAAAAATGGATAAACCACCGTATCGGGCAATAACCAATCGAAAAGAAAGTAAAAACCCAGAGCCATAGGAATACTGGCCGAAGGTGGCATCACCAGTCTTTTGGCATCGTTAGGGTAATCGTGGTGTACACCATGAAAAATAAAATGGATTTTCTTTCCCCATTCCACATCTGGCTCAAAATGAAACACATATCTATGCAGAACATATTCGGTAATGGTCCAGATGGCCAGACCAAACAGAAACCAGCCTGCAAAATTTAAAACGGGCATTTCGATTTGCCAAAGCGCTTTCCAAGAAAGAAAGACAATAACCGGTACATAAACAATCAACGGTACGTAAAACCTAACTTTTGATAGGCTTTCTAAAAAGTCGTTTTTAAACATCCTGATGGATGCGGTCGAATTTGAAACAAAATTCTTTTTCATTGGTAATATTTTTTAACTGGTCTTCGACTACCCACACATTTAATCGTCATCCTGAACTTGTTTCAGGATCTTCTCCTCAAACAATTTGCCATTTTGAACGCAGGGTCTTCGACTCCGCTCAGACTGACAAATCATATAATCGATCGTCATTCCCGCGCAGGCGGGAATCTTAAAGCTTATCGCATTACGATTCCCAATCAAGTTGGGAATGACGACCCAATAAAGGTCTTCGACTCCTCCCTGGTTCGTCATCTCGATCCGATAGCTATCGGATGAAGCGAAGCGGAATGGAGAGATCTATCCAATTAGATTTAGCTGCGCTGAGCACTTCGTGGTTCTCGGCTTCGTTACACTTCGCTCGCAATGACGAAAGGAATGGAATCGCCACTCCGCAAAACGCCCGCGCTAAACCTTAATCCTTTCAACTAACACCTTTGAGGGTTCTGAAGCATCAAAACCTTTTATCTCTACATATTTTACATTCGGGAACCAAAAGGTACCGCCCTCAATCCGAAGGAAAATCCGTTCTAACTGCATTTTTTTATTGTTGATCGTGGCAAAAACATGGTATTTTTTGTCTGCGCCAGATTTATTCAGATACATTGGTAGTTTTTTGTGCGAGGTAAACCGAAGTTCGAACTGCCCGTTACCCAGATTTTTGCTGATAATGCCATATGCAAATTTCCGTTGGATATAACTCAGCTCTTTCTTTTCGCCTTTATCTCCGTAGCGCATCCAAAAAACATTTACGGGTTGCTCCTTATTTACCTCGCCATGTTTATCTACATTTAACTGGCAGATAATGGTATTGGTATTCGGATCGCGCTGCAAATAAAACAGCTGATTAGGGATATCTTTTGGCGTTGGAAAAGTAATCGGCGAAGGATCTGAGCCCTGTGCATTTGCATTAAAGGACAATACTCCGGTTAAACTTCCCATCAATACCAAACCCGCAATTAAAGCGGCCCTGTTATTTCCTTTTCGCTCATTAAGTTCTTGCGCTTCGAGTCCTTTTTTGGCTTCCTGTAACCTCTTAACAGCCGTAATATTGGTTAATACCGCCATTAGGGTAATGGGCATGGTAAAAATCGACATCGTTTCGAAAACATGGAATGAAATGCCTGGTACATAAACTTTGTAATCGCCACCAATAAAATGACCTGCAATACCACAGGCTATGGCGAAAACGCCAATGGTTACTACCCTTTCCGGCCTTTGCATTAAACCACCTTTACACTCCACACCTAATCCCTCGGCCCTTGCGCGGGTATAACTCACCATCATCGAGCCGATTAATGCGATAAACGCAAACAATGAGCTTAAAAAATAATGATGTGCAACCAGGTAATAACAGATCCCTAAAAACATGATCATTTCGCTATAACGGTCGAGTACCGAATCGTACAATGCCCCAAACTTCGAACTCATATTCCCTAATCGCGCCACCTGACCATCGAGCATATCGAACAGGCCTGCAAAAAGCACCAGTGCTCCTCCCCAACCGATGTATGACATATCACCACGATTTGATTTTTCGGCACCCAGTACAAAAACAACCGCCACACCAATATTCAGGATCAAGCCTATGGTGGTTACCGCATTAGGTGTTAAGCCAATTTTAATCAGTCCCTTTACAAAAGGATTAATCACTTTATATATGCCCTGTTGCAGGCTGTCCCTTAATTTAGTTTCCATAGCTTTTCTTAAAAATCAAATTTTACCCTTGCCCTTATTCCCCACTCCGAAACCTCCGGATTGTTAAGGTAATTGAAACGCTTCACAAGATCAACCCTCAATAGTTTAAAGATATTGCCTACACCAACACTGCCTTCCATGTAGGGTTCGTTACCCAATGCATAAGTTCTTTGTGCGCCATTTTCGTAAACCGGAAACCGGTATAAGCCAGATTGGAGATTTGGATTGTTTTCATTCCTCAACCCACCATATAATGCCTTAAACGAGACCACTTCCCTTAATTTTAACCGCTTAATTAAAGGTACTTTATTAAAAAAGAAACCGTTAAAATTGTGGTCGATATTGATGCTTACATAATGGTCGCTCACAAACTCAAGGAAGTTCATCAGGTTGTACGAGTTAAGCTGGTAGGCGTAAGTTTGGTTGGCACGATGTATGGCCAATAATGGGAAAGGCACTTTTCCGGCAATATAACCGCCTTCGAAAGTTACATCGCTATAACCCAACTGCGATAAGTAAAAACGTTTATCGATGCTTCCCATTAAGTTATGGTAATTGTATTCACCACCGAAAACGCCTTTTAAACCTGCGGTATAACGTAAATTAAATACCGGATAGCGATCGGCAATGGGTACACGGTATATTTTTCCCTGATAAAACTTTTCGTTGGGCGCATACCTTAATTGCAAGGAAATTTCACTGGTACTTAACCGGTTAACAGACTGATTTGCTCCGGTTAGGTAATTGAGTCCGCCGGCTGGGGTTTGACTCCATTTTTTAAAGCCGAGATTGTAAGAAAAGTGATTTTCGAACTCTTTTACATAATCTAAACGATAAAAATCGTTGTAAAGCAACATATCATTTACACCTCTTTTAAACGAGAGCAGGAAATTGTCTTCCTGTACAAACTGGAGTTCTTGTCCCGGTATTTTGGTATCGCGTTGAAAACTTGCCCTGATATAATGCTGTGGAAATTCGTAGATCGATTTATTGTTTATCGAATAAGTTCCGGAAAGGAAAAATTTCCATTTCTCGTCTTTAATCCCATAAGCCAGGTAGTTTTCGAAATAATACCGTTTACTGAGCTCGGGCGTTGTTCGGCCACCAACACGCAGCCTTAAACCTTCTACATTGTTAAAGCTGTAAAATGTATTTACCGGACCAATTTCATAGGGGCCTAAATTCTGATAACCTGCAAATAAAAGGGTAACGATTTTCATGGTCCGCTTAAAAGATGGCAGATTTTGAAGGGTATCTATATTACCATAAATCTTCAGCTGGTTCTTCGAAATGGTATCCAGTCTGTTTTTCTCCCAGAATTTATCGTCTTTTTTTGCTGCATCGGCCAGCACCACGGTGCTTTTCCCTTGAAAAATAGTATCAGGCAGAACCGTATCGAACTGATAATTTTTAAAGGTAACGGTGCGCTCGCCGGTAAAACCTATGCCTTTGGTTTTGCCGATACCGAAATCGGCCAAGAGATTGCTTTTGCTTAAACTGTACTTACCTTTGTTATTCGCTTCGAAATCAAGATCGATTTTCAGCGCACGGACAAAATTGAGGTTAATGTTTTTGTTTACGCCAAATGAAGCACCCGTAACGGCATAATGGCTATCGTTCGTTACATAGATTTTTCCCTCAAATAACATATCGTTTGTATTTCGGGGCGTAAAGGACAGCTCAATAATTTGAGGTTTCTGATTTTTAAGCGTATCGGTGATAAAAAATTTATAAAAAGCAGGTGCACCATCCGAAATGGGACTCAGAAACTCGTTACTGATCACCGAAATATTGTTTTTATAGATATCGATATCCTGGTACATCCTATCGAAATAAGTTTTCATTCCTTTATTATCGATGTACCTGCTATCGAAGTTTACCTGTTTCTCGGCAATAACAACCGTTTTATTTTTTTCAGGGTCTTTACTGAGGTAATGGTCAGATAATTGTTCCTGAATATATACAGGCAGGAGATTTTTTCCACCAATTAAGGTCGAATCCTGCTCCTGAAATAAAAACTGATAATTTCTGAACATCCTTTTGCTTTTAAACTTATCCGAAACGTTGCTCAACGAGAACAACATCTTCTCATATTGCCTGAAAGACACCGTATTGTAACTCTTAATCCGGTTTTCATCTTTATGCGCAATTACCTGGCGGATCAGTTCCACAGCCGGATTATCTTTATTGCGGTATTTTACCTTTTTTCCACCCACAATGATCACTTCATCCAAAGCTCTCGAATCAGGAACCAATACCACATCAAGTTCCTGCGTTGCAGATGGCATAATATTTTTAAAAACTGCCCGATAGCCCACATAATTAAAACTGATTTCATTTTGAGGATCGGGAGAAACCAATGTGTACTTTCCGTTTACATCAGTCTGTATGCCTATTTTGGTATCCTTAAAGAAAACAGAAACATTGGGCAGCGTTTCCTTGGTAACCGCATCGCGCACTATGCCGGATACGACTGTTCTCTGGCCAAAAGCATTTCCCTGCAAAATAAAACTGAGCACTACGAGGAGAAAAAATGAATAGATCGGTTTCATTTAACTTGAAAAAATAAACTGCTTTTGCATGATATAATTGTAGCTTATCCCGGTTAAAACCGAGCTAAGCACCTTAGCGAGAACGTAATTGAGATTAAAAAAATGGGTGAGCATAAACACACCTGCGGTTACGATAATCAGATTGCCTGACCATACCAAAATATATTTCAATATCTGCCAGTTAATGGCTTTAGATTCACTTTCGAAAACCCATTTCCGGTTCACATAAAAATTAACTGCTCCACCTGTAACCGTACCTGTAATACTTGCTGCCAGATACCACCAGCCAAAAAGATTTACGGCAATAATGGTGACACCAAAATCTATTGCCGAGGCCACTAAGGATGATGCCTGTGCTTTTAGATAAGTGAACATCATGGTTAAAACAGTTCTAAAGCAACAACCAGTTGCAGTATAACATTTGCATAAATTCCGGCCAGTACATCATCAGCCATTACACCCCAGCCACCCGGCAACACTTCGAGTTTACGGATATAAAGTGGCTTTAGGATATCGAAAAACCTAAAAAGAATAAGCCCTAACAAGGTATATTCCCATTTTAAAGGCACAAACAATAGGGTGATACACATTCCGGCCACTTCATCAATCACCACCCTACCGTGGTCTTTTCCCCAAATCTCTTCCACCCGATCGGCACTCATCACCCCCAAAATCACGATGAGCATAGTGAAAAGTACCGGCCATAAATAAGGGTTGGTATAAGGGCTCTGGAAAAGATGCCAGCAGATGCAGGTTGCTATAGCAGCATAAGTACCTGCGCCTTTGCCGATATACCCGATTCCCAGAGCCGTTGAAAGAAATTTGTGGATAAACACTATATCGTTTCTATCAGTTCTTCTTCGTAATCCTGACCTAAATGGGTAATCAATTCTTCGCCCATGATGTAACGTAAGGTATTCTGAAGTTTCATCAACTGTTTAAAAATATCATTTTCTGCAGGTACACCTGGGATCGTTTGTGGCGATTTCAGGTAGAATGATAACCACTCCTGAATCCCCGATAGGTTTGCACGTTTAGCCAAATCGATAAACAAAGCAAGATCTAATACAATCGGTGCGGCCAAAATCGAATCGCGGCAAAGGAAATTGATTTTGATCTGCATTTTATAACCTAACCAACCGAAAATATCGATGTTATCCCAGCTTTCTTTGTTATCACCGTGAGGCGGATAATAGTTGATCCTGATTTTGTGGTACATATCGCCATACAAATCAGGGTTAACCTCTGGTTTAAAGATATCTTCCAATACGCCCAGTTTAGATACTTCTTTGGTTTTAAAGTTATCAGGATCGTCTAGTACCAAACCATCGCGGTTACCTAAAATGTTATCAGAAAACCAGCCGTTTACACCTAACGAACGTGCCGCCAAACCAGGTGCCAAAATGGTTTTCATTAAAGTTTGACCGGTTTTAAAATCTTTACCAGCAATTGGGGTATCGGTTTCTTTAGCCAATTCAATTAAGGCAGGAATATCAACCGTTAAGTTTGGCGCTCCGTTAGCGAAAGGAATTCCTAATTTTAATGCTGCATAAGCATAGATCATACTTGGCGCAATACGCGAATCGTTATCTCTTAAACCTTGCTCAAACGCAGCCAGTGATTCGTGAACTTCTGATGGTTCGAAATAAATTTCGGTAGAACCGCACCAAACCAGTACAATACGATCGCAATTGTTTTCTGCCTTGAAGTTTTTAATGTCTTCCATTACGGCTAAAGCCAGTTCGTAACGGTTATCGAGATCTTTTACATATTTACCATCCAGGTTTTTTACATAATTTCTGTCGAAAGCAGCGCGCATCGGTTTAATGGCCTGTAATTCTTCACGCACATCGCGCAACAGGTTAGCATCCAACACACGGGCATTCATTGCCGCTTCGTAAACATTATCTTCATAAACATCCCAGCCACCGAAAACCAAGTCTTCAAGACCAGCCAATGGCACAAAGTCTTTAATTTTTGGTTCTCTTTTCTCTGTTCTTTTTCCCAAACGGATGGTACCCATCTGTGTTAACGAACCGATAGGTTTTGATATTCCTTTTTTAATTGCAGCAACTCCGGCAATCATCGTTGTTGCTACAGCGCCTAATCCTGGCATTAATATTCCCAGCTTGCCTTCAGCTGCTTTTACTTGTTGTTTCATTCTATTTTATTTAAAATCTTATAACCAATTGTTTTTACGGTACCAGTTTATGGTTTCATTAAGCCCTTGTTCGAGTCCGAATTGAGGCATAAAACCAAAGTCGTTCTGAATATTTTTAATGTCACAGCCCCAATTAAGGGCGGTGAGTTCTTTTATCTTATCTACATTTAGGGCCGGGATCTTATTAAACAGACCATACAAGCGCTCCATCGACCAGGCCAGCCCCTTAATAATCGGCACAGGTACATTTACCGTAACGGTCTTTTTTCCTAATGCCTTACGCACATGGGCAGCAAGTGATGACCGGCTGTACACTACCCCATCCGAAATATTATAACTTTTGCCAACTACATCAGATGCAAGTGCTTTTATAATGATATTGGCCAAATCGGTGGCATACACAAAACTCAGTTCCTGTTCCTGTTTGCCGATATACAGCTCCAACCCGGCTTTAATCGTTTTAATCAATATAAAAATGTCTTTCTCACGTGGTCCATATACTGCTGTTGGTCTGAATATGATCAATGGCAGATTCGGGACCTGACTCAAATAAGTCTCTGCGAGTGCTTTACTGACCCCATAATTGGTTACGGGGTTTGATGCCCCCATATCAGTCAGTTTTTCATTCTTCCGATTTAAAGGCCCTAGCGCAGCCAAACTGCTTATAAATACAAATTTCTTTATTCTATGTTCCGATTTAGAAGCCGCCAAGGCCAGGTTCCGGGTATAAATGGCGTTTACCTGATTGTAGTCATCACGTTTTTTGGCCTTGGTTACCGCAGCTGCATGCACGATGTAATCGTATTTTTTCTCCTCTATATTTTCTTTTAATAAGTAAATTGATGATAGATCAAGATCCACGTAATTGATCGGAAAATCTTTAAGATGAGCTGCAGTAGCCGATTGCCGTACATTTGCATACACTTCAAGATCATTTGCCAAAGCAGATTTAATCAGGTGATAGCCCACAAATCCAGTCGCTCCTGTAATCAACACCCGCTTTTTCATATCGCTTTCTCTAAAATCCTGTATTTCCGGTATAACTTCCCACCAATATCTTCAATAGGTTTATTGATCAGATCGTTGTGATCTAAAGTCCAGCTGGCCTCTGCATATTTCATGTTTTTAGCCTTGAAATGTTTAATGATACGACCGTAAAGACAAGCTTCAATCCCCATTTTACGGTAACCATCTACCACGCCAAGCAACAAAATACGGATCCCATCTATTTTCTTTTTATTCGCCAAAAGTTTGATCAACCCGGTAGGGAACAACCTGCCGCGTTTAATTTTGATCAGGATCTGATTGATATCGGGAATGGCCAGTGCAAAACCCACAATCTTGCCATGCTGCTCGGCCAGGATACAAAATTCCGGATCAAGAATCAGTTTTAAATCATTTGCGGTATAGTCAAACTCTTTATCCGTCATCGGTACAAAACCCAGGTTTTTATCCCATGCCTTGTTATATACCTCCCGCACCGCGTTACACTCCTCCTTGAATTTCTTCATGTTGATTTTACGCAGCACAATGTCATTTCGGAGCAGCCGTTCTTCAATCCGATCCAGCAGTTTAACCGATCTTTCGCTATAATTGCCGGCAGTGTAGCGATAAGCCCTTAAATCGACATTTTTCTGAAAACCAGTTTGCTCTAAAAGCGATAAGTAATATGGCGCATTATAAGGCATCATGGCTACAGGTGGCCCATCAAAACCTTCAATGAGCAATCCGCATACTTCGTTGGTTGAAAAATTTACCGGACCTAAAATTTTTGTATGCCCTTTTTCCGTTAACCAGTTTTGTACTGCATTTAAAAGCTCTTGTGCAACTGTTACATCATTAATGCAATCGAAAAAACCGAAGAAACCATCATGTCCACCATAAACTTTATTATGGTTAGTGTTATTAATTGCGGCAATTCGCCCAACTACTTTACCTTCGTTATACAGCAAAAAAAGCTGTATTTCCGAATGTTCGTAAAAAGGATGTTTGCCTGGGGTAAGCAAGTCACGTTGGGCAATAAAAAGTTCAGGGACATAGTTCACATCTGCCGCGTACAATTCGTGCGGAAAATCTACAAAGGCCTTTAATGCTTTTTTACCAGAAACCTTTACCAGTTCTCTCATGATTGGCTTCCTACTAATTCTACGTTAACAGCCTTAAAAGCCAAACTTAGTTTCTCGATGGCTGATTCAATCTGATCGAAAGTATGCGTAGCCATTAAAGAAAACCTGATTAAAGATGAATCGGAAGGCACAGCTGGCGAAACAACCGGGTTTACAAACACCCCATTTTGCTGAAGAATATTCGTAATCATAAAGGTTTTGGTATTATCGCGGATATAAATAGGAATAATCGGGCTGTTGCTGTGCCCGATATCGAAACCTGCATCAAGCAAAAGTTTCTTTGCATATTCTGTATTGGCCCAGAGTTTATCAATCCGTTCAGGTTCTGATTCAATAATATCTAATGCAGCAATTACACTTGCCACGGCAGATGGCGGCATACTTGCACTGAACATCAGTGAGCGTGCACGGTGCTTGATATACTCGATGGTTTCGGTACTACCAGCAATAAAACCACCTAAAGAGGCCAGCGATTTACTAAAAGTGCCCATAATGAGATCCACCTCTTCAGTAAGGTTAAAATGTGATGCTGTACCAGAGCCATTAAAACCGATTACGCCAAGACTATGCGCATCATCCATCATGATATTGGCGCCAAATTCGTTGGCAATCTCTACCATTTCAGGAAGATTCACTAAATCGCCTTCCATACTGAAAATACCATCAGAAACAATCAATTTAGCGGCATCTTCAGGTAACCTGCTTAGTTTTCGGCGCAGGTCCTGCATATCGTTATGCGCATATTTAATGGTGCGCGAAAAGGCCAAACGGCTTCCGTCAATAATTGAAGCATGATCGTACTCATCCAATAACAGATAATCGTTACGATCTAATAAACAGGATATTACCCCTAAGTTGACTTGAAAACCGGTACTAAAAAGTACTGCAGCTTCTTTGCCCACATATTCGGCCAAGCGGTTTTCCAATTCGAGGTGAATATCGAGCGAACCGTTCAAAAACCGCGATCCTGCGCAGCCAGTTCCATATTTTTCGATGGCTGCTTTTGCGGCTTCTTTTATTTTAGGATGATTGGTTAACCCTAAGTAGGAATTTGAACCAAACATGAGTACCTTTTTCCCATTTATAACCACCTCGGTATCCTGGCCAGATTCTATCGACCTGAAATAAGGATATAATCCCTTTTCTTTTATCACCGCCGCATCCTTAAAAGAGGCAATTCTATCTTGTAATTTTTTACGCATGCTGAACTCTTATATTCTTCAGTTTTTAAAACCCTGTTCTGAAAATTTGGCCTGCACCTGAATGCTACTTATAGAGATTAAAATCAACGATGTAGATTAAGGCCGCATTAACCAAACGATTTGATAACACAATTTTAACGCGGAATTGAAGCCAAAAAAAGGTTCAAATGTGGGATATATTGGTCAAAAAGTTGGATCGACAAAATGTGACATTCAGATGAATTGACCAATTGACATTCTGACTTTTATTATAAAATAGTAAAAAATACAAAAACGACTAAAAAAGCACTAAAAACAAGATAAATACCTGTAATTAAACAGATTAAAATATACAAAATTCTTAATCAAAAACTTAAAAATCAATCAGAAATTAGTCATTTTAAAAAAATGTTCTTGCAAAACTCATTGCGAACATTACATTTGTCATAGCAAAATCCGACAGATAAAGGGCGAAAAACTATCCGTAAAAGGGTAGCTGAAATTGTAGTGGAAAAGATGATCGAATCTGTTAAGAAATTATTAAAAAACGCTGAACGATTTTATGCAACAAGAGTTACTCAATAAAACTTTTTCAGAAAAAAACCATGAGGAAGCGCTTTCTTTAAATGATGGATTGATGGCAAAAATCCACCATAGTAGCGATCCGCATTATTGCAGTTCGGAGCCTTTCCGCGTATCGAGTTACGCTTTAATTCTGATCACAAAAGGAAAGATGAACCTTCGGATAAATTTTGTAGAGCATGTATTAAATCAAAGAGATATTCTACTCATTTTTCCACATGCCGTTTATGAAATTAAGGACAACAGTGATGTTTCTTTCATCAGCATCCATTTTAACAAAAATTATTTAAAAACCAAGGGGATATTCTTTAATAGCGGAGAAGCATACAGAATGTTCCAGAACGATCCTACTCATAAATTTTCATTATCAAAAGAAGAATATACATTCATTTACTATGATATGCTTGCCCTGCACAAAAAGCTGAATGTACCAAAAGATACCCCGCAGATTAAAAATATTGTGCACAATAGCTTCCTGGAACTGCTGTACGACCTCTTTTTGTTAAAGAATAAACAGAAAGACCCAATACCTTTTGCTCATGATAGCAAGACAGAACTCACTAATCGGTTTTTATCGTTGGTATCAGAAAACTTTAAGAAGGAAAAGCGTGTAATTTATTACGCCAACTGTTTACGCATTACGCCAAGGCATTTATCGCAGGTTGTTAAACAGGTAACCGATAGAACAGCGGGAGAAGTTATTGATGAAATGGTGATCAGGGAGGCGAAACTATTATTAACCAGCCACGTTATGAATATCTCGGAGGTAGCCATGGAACTACGCTTTAGCAACTCCTCTTTTTTTGGCAAGTATTTTAAAAAACAGACGGGCATTACCCCGTCTGAGTACAAATTATCGAATAATATTGCGGTATAGGGCAATGAACCGTCATTTCGATCCGATAGCTATCGGATGAAGCAAACCGATTTAAGCGTTTGCTTTTATTTACTTATGGTATTGCTTGCTTGTTTCACAGGTTTCATCGGCAGCGAAATGTTCCAGAGGAGCTCCTTTGGAGGAGAATCTTTCGATATAGATTTCTATACTCCGCGGCGCTACTATCAATGACATATTCTAAAAATCGGCGTCATCTCGACCGGAGCAACGCGCAGTGGAGAGATCTTTGGACTATATCAAAAGATCTCTCCACTACGGTCGAGATGACGATTCATCGTAAACTACCTATTTACATCCAGTTTTTTACCCGCTATATCTTCCCATCTATAAAAATGAAAGGTTTTATCATCGCTCATAGCCACCAGCAAACCGTGTTTAAAATCGTTATTTAAAGGAACTGAAACCACATCAATGCCATCGGTTTGATTGGCTGAATATTTAATGGTAGTTAACAATGGGTGTGGATGAGCAGTATTGGCTTTAGCCACCCGGTCGTACACTTTCAGCTGCTTAGCGCCCTGATCGGATACCAGGATGTACCCACTATTCCCTGGGGTTTTATAAATTGCAATCCCCTCATTGTCGACAGTAAAATCGCCCTGCCCAAACAATGCCAGTTCTTTATTCCCTTTGGCCGGATCGGCATAATACTTGCGTACACCAACCTGCTCATCGCAATAATAAACATAACCCAGTTCATTATCAACGGCAATTGCTTCTATTTCTTTTTTGCCACTATACTGCCCGAATTTCCGCACCAAATCTGCTTTAACGTTGCCTTTTCCATCATCGGTTAACAGGTATTGCCAAAGATAACCTCCATTTTTAGGCCCCGTTTTACGACCAACAATTGCATAAATTTTTCCACTTGGGTCGGTATACATCGAAATCCCCATCAAATCGCGGTACTCTGCCCCTGTTTCGCCAACAAAAACAGGAATCCCACCATTATCGATTGCTTTCATATCAGGAAGCGAAAATATACGTAGCTTATGCGTGTAACGTTCTGTGGTTACGGCAATATCTGTCTTTTTCCCAGCCAACAACAAACCATAGGCAATATCAACATTGTTTGGTCGCTTTAGGCCTTTTACGGTTTTTGACCTGATGGTTTTACCTTTCAGATCGAAAACATATAAGCCACCACTGCTATCTTTATCAGTACCGATTACCAAAGACTGCGCCGGATCGTTCGGGTTTACCCAGATAGCAGGATCGTCAGTATCAAAATCGACAGGATCGGACACATATAAGGGTTTTACGGCTGTAATATTTTCGTTTTGCGCGCCTCCATTACAAGAAATGGTCAGGCTTAGAACCGCAAAAGCGGCAAGTTTTAATATATTGTTATACTTCATTTTATATTTTAGTTCCGTATGCACCAACAAATGTTGATGGTGAAGGTGAGATATAGGTGATACCATTTTTCATTATGATTCCGGCCTGGTGATGGCGGGTAAAGTTGGTGATGCCTTTACCCAAAGCCGGTGAGTTGCCTTGCAGGTGAAAATCCCATGCGGTATTGAAATCGGCATTGGTAACCGCAGTGTTTAATGGATAATTGACAAATTTAGGGTCGTTTGCTCCAGCAACATTACTGATTACATCGTTTTTACCGCCTACAATATCGCCAGATGGCTGAAACTGATTTACAGTAGTCTGGTCGAAACCATAATACCAGTTGTTGCTGTAAGCAGAACGGTTATCTTCAGGTTTTTTTGGATCTCTTTTTACACCAAAACGGGTATTGGCGAAAAGATTATTATACAGATCGGCACGCACCGTGCTTTCCAGCCAGATCGATCCGCCTTTCGCAGTTGGTCTTCTCCAACCCGTATTTACCATCGTATTGTTGTAAGCAATAATATACGTTTGTGGCGTTTTATCTCCAGTGTTAGATAATTTTAAGGCGTTGGTATTGGTACTATAAACTAAATTATAGGCTATATCAGCCAAACAGCCCGATTTAAAGTTCATGGCTTCTCCCCCTGTTACACCCGTAGTATAAAACACATTATTGGCAAAAATTATTCTTCCACCTTCAATATAAGTACAATCTTCCTGAAAATTTCTGATGGTGCTATTTTGAACCACCAATCTGCCCCTGGCATTGGCAAACCAAAGCGCTGGCAAACTTTCGCCGGCAACAGCTTTGTACAAGCCCATTTTTACCGAAGTTGAGGCATCGGATGTTTTAGCACCGCCGTATTCTAGAATTACATGATCAAGCACCAGTTCTTCGCATGTTGGACCAGCTAAAATACCGCCCCAGAGTTTACCAAACTTGGTTAACGGCGTTTTGTAAAAATCGTTTACGGTAAATTTAATAGGGTTCTCTGTGGTCCCTAAAGCATACAGATTACCTTTTATAATAATTTCTGGTTTCGCAACCGTATCCATCAATACCGTTACCCCTTCTTCAATCGTTAATGTTTTCCCTTCCGGGATTACAATATCGCCTTTAATTACCTGTGTACTGCCTTTAGCCCAAACCCCAGAAACCTCACCAATTGCCGAACCATCAACAGCGGTGGTATCTACATCTATATTGGCTTTCTCACATCCTGCTAAGGCTAACACCATCAGGATCATCAATTTAAAAATCTGATTCGATTTCATGTCTTTATATCTTTAAATTCTATTAATTAAACTTGTATCTGAAGCCAACAAGGTAGTTTTGGCCATAATAATCACTTCTGATCAGTGTATTCCCATTTTTAACCAGGTCTTCGTTGATATTGTTATTTTCAGGATTTGTACCTTTTATAAATAATTTTGTCGGCGTATTTAAGATGTTATTGGCTTTTACAAAAACACTAATACCGCGTTTAAAGCGTTTCTCGGCTGAAGCATCCATCTGAATAAATCCTTCCTGCCACAAATCGTTATTTAAGAATTGAGAAACTGTGTTGATTCGTGGTCCCGTATAGGCACCTGCAACCTGAACATCCCAGCCTTTTTTAGTATCTTTAAACAATAACGATAAGTTGGCAATATGCGCCGATTGACCGTAAAGCGGACGTTCCTGGTTAACATTGGCTGGTTCCGTATCTCCAGTAGCACTATTGATAACCCTGGTGGTTTTAGTAGTGTTAATACGCGAATGGGTATAGGTATAATTGGCCTTCACACCTATTTTACTGAAATATTTGATGTAATCTACCTCTGCGCCATAATTATTGGCCGTACCAAAGTTTCCTGGGGTATAATAAGTGTCCTGCCCGCGAACCGCATCAGCCAGAAAAGTATATTCAATTGGGTTTTTGATCCGCTTATAAAAAGCACCAACTAACAGTTGTTCTGAAGCACCTGGAAAAAGTTCGTAACGTAAATCGAAGTTATCGGCCAAGGCGCGTTGCAGGTTCACATTACCACGTTCTATAAAATCTTCATTTTTTACTCTTCCCGGTACAATTTCATAAAAACCAGGGCGGTTAATGGCTCTGTAATAAGAAGCATGTAATTGGGCTTTTGCACTTAAGAAGTATTTTGCGGTTAAACTGGGCAGCAGATCGGTATAAATCTGATTTCCTTTTGGAAAAGCTTCACCTGCAGGAAAAAGCAGGTTATAACCCTGATTGGTATGTTCTATTCTAAGCCCTCCTATCACTTCTAATTTAGCTGAGTTGTATTTAAACATACCATATCCAGCAGCTATTTTTTCACTCGCATCGTAGGTTAGTGAATTAGATACTGCGCCTGTTGGATTACTGACTATGAGGTTTAATTCGGTATAATGCTGAAAATTCACACCATAAAGATCAAATGCATTGGCTGCGCTTGGGGCAAGATTGTAGTTGTTAAAGAAACTGCTTCTTTGTTTATCGCGGTATAAACCTCCGGCCATAATATCCAGTTTATGCTCGCCAGCTAAAACCTGGTAGGTCAGATCCAGGTAGCCAGCTAAGTCCTCGTCGGTATTACGTTCCCACCTGTGTGTTACCGGATTGGTATTGACCAAACTGGTACGTTTGCTTTGAAAATTCTGCTGTATTCCATTCAAACTGATACTTGTATTTTCAGGTACATCGTTTTTGGCCGAAGAATAAACAGCTGACCATTGTACTTTAAATTTATCATCAAAGAATTTATGGTCGCCATGAAGCGTAGTATTGTAAATCTGCTGCTCGGTTAAACGGCTACGGGTATCGTAAACCAATTCTGCATTCCCGGATGTTGGATTATAAACCCCATTATAGGTGGTGGTTACAGCATCTCTAACCTGCTGATTTTTTAGGTTAACATATACATTGTACAAACTGATCTGGTGATCTTTATTAAAAACGTAATCAATTTTTCCATGTAAACCTGTTCGTTGCTGCTGTTCGGAATACTCACGGTAACTTTTGCTGGTAATTTTGGCATAAGGATCGATGCCTACAACCGAATTATTGTAAAAAGTACTGTTGCTGCCACGGTAAGTATTCTGATAACTTCCTGCCAGCACCACCCCTAGTTTATTATCCAAAAAGCGTTTACTTAAGGATAAGCTTCCGATTAGATTAGGCGCAGGATTTTTATACTTATAATCGAATGTTCCCTTGGTAAAATCGCTTTGAGTGGCATTGTAGTTTTTCCCGTTTATCTCGTAAGGCGATTTATAATTAATACCTGAAGCATTGTAACTGGTAAACTTACGATCGAAAAACAATTGGCTATAACCTGTAGAAACATTGGCATTTACCTGCAATAAGCCAGGCGCATTTTTCATCACCATATTAATGGCACCGCCAATGGCATCGCCCTCTAAATTTGGGGTAAGGGTTTTATACACCTCTAAACGGTCGAGTAAATCAGAAGGAAAAAGATCAAGCGGAACATAACGGTATTTATTATCCGGACTAGGGATTTTCACGCCATTTACCAAAGTATAATTGTAGCGTTTATCCATTCCTCTTAATATGGCATATTGCCCATCGCCATTGCTATTGCGTTCTATAGACACACCCGAAATACGTTGCATTACGTTGGCCACCGTTAAATCAGGTGAAATCTCAATCGATCTTCCTGATACGATATTCATCAGCTGTGGGGCATTTTTTTCCAGGCGCCTTGCACCCTGATCAGTAGAACTAACTGCGTTCGACTTGATGGTAATATCATCAAGGCTTTTCGAATCGCTTTCCATGTAGAACTTTAAGTGATCATTATCTTCTTTCAGTATCACCAAGGTTTTCTCGATGGTTTTGTAGGTGATGTAGCTTACACTAATTTTGGCGGCACCAACTTTTACATCCTTAAATTCGAAAGTACCATCTAATCCGGTATTGGTTGTACGCCTTGGGTTTTCTAAAACCACTGTTGCACCTACAATGGCCTCTCCAGTTTGCTTATCGTAAACATGGCCTTTCAGTTTTGTGGCATTAGCTGTGCCTGCACAAAAAAGAAGTAAAAACAGAATTTGTAATAGTTTATTCATTGTGTTTGGTAAAGTCTTTTTATTATCGACGGGGCAAAGGTGTATACACCATTTTACACAAAGAAATTATTGAGGTTACATAAAGGCAACAGCGTTACAACAAGCATATATCAAAAAGCAACACAATGATTATCAACAAATTAAACAAACACAAAAACGCCGTTATGCTTTCATTACCGTTACATTAACAAATTGTTAAGCCCTTAAAACGAGCAAAAAAAGGTAATATATAACAGCTGATGTAACGGTTATAAAGCCTGGATAAATGCCGATAAATTATCGCCTTGTGCCAGATTTAGCTTTTTCCTTAACCTATATCTCGATACCCTTAAGCTATCGGTAGATATACCAAGCAAGGTTGCAATATCGCCTGAATCGAGGTTCATTTTTAACAGTGCAATCAGGCGCATATCGGCTGAAGTAAGCTCACTGCTATATTTTTTTAGGCTTTCTAGAAATAGATGGTGCACCTGTTCGAAAGCCATTGTAAATTCTTTCCAGTTGCGTTCGTGGTTAAAACTTTGATTAATCTCCGTGAGGATCTGGTTCATCTGTTTTTTCTGATCGCGCTTATCCTCTTTTACCATGGCTTGTAGGGTACTCCTGAGATTTTCAAGGAATTGATTGTGTTTAATCAGATTTAAGGTATGGGTAGACAGTTCTCTGCTTTTAACCTCCAACAACTGTTTCAGATTTTGTTCTTCGAGCTGAAGATTTTTGAGCGCCAGACTGGTCATATCATGTTCTATCGCTTTCTGCCGTGCCAGCATCTGTTGATCTCTTAACTTTAACCTTTGCCTGCTAAAAATAACAAATCCCAAAACAACCAATAATATGACTACAATTGTGGCAGAAAAAGCAATGATCCTGTTCACCTTCCGGTCGTTCTTCAGTTTATTAATCTCATCCGATTTTTTATTGATATCGTAAAGCACCTGCAGAAAGGCTACTTGCCGGGCACCATCCTCCGAATACAGATCGATAGTGTATTTATAGCCAAGTTTTACATAGTGGTAGGCGCTGTCCATATTGCTCAACAGTTCGTATGCCTTGCCCAAGTCTCTGCAGCAGGAGCTTAACTGATAAATATTACCCATCTTTTCGGCCAGTTTCAATGCAGTTTCGGTTTGCACAATACTTTCCCTGTACCGGCCTGTTTTACGGAGAATATCGCCCAAATTATTAATTACCTCGATACTACCCAGGTCATTATGGTCTTCCTGGTATAAATTTAACGACTGCTTAAAATGCACATAAGCAGAATCGTAACGCTCCAGATCTTCATATATACTGCCCAGGTTTTCATGTATTTTTGCCGTCCCACTTTTATGGTTAACCTGTTCGTTTATTTTTAATGCCAGTTTTTGATAGTAAAATGCGCTATCGTAAAGTTGCCTTTTTTCGTATAACTGACCAATATTGCCCAAAACGGTTGCCTGTCCGGTTAAGTTATTCGATCTTTTATAGATACCGATGGCTTTGTTATAGCTGTGCATGGCCTTGTCTTTCTGCTTCATGTAATAGTACAGCACACCTGCATCGTTAAGATTAGCGGCCAATAAAAGCGATTGATTGGCATTGTTGAATATTTTATCGGCTTTTAAAAAGAACTCTAACGATTGACTAAAATGCCCCTGTGTATAACAAACCTTGCCCATTTGCTGTAAACATTTGCCTTCTAAAAGCTCATCATTGTCATCGATAGATTTGGCGTATATTTTTTTTAATTGAGCAAGGGCTGCAGTCGGATCTTTTTGATTCAGCGCAATAATCGATTCGAATTTTTCTTCCTGGGCAATCGCATTCGAAATGAAAAGCAAAAAAAGCACAAGAACACTATAGGATTTGATCATGTTAAAAGCATCTATATCAGGCAATGCTGAACAAAGTAAGAGCGTACATGTTAACTTAAGGTTAAGTTGAAAAATTAACTGAGGTTAACGAAAGCCAAACCTCATAACGAAGCCGGTTTTAAGTGATATTTCGTAATTTAGAAGTTAACTTCCTGTTTATTGTTATTAAATTCAATAAGATAAACAGCGCCGCTAACCTGGAGTGAAAACCGTAAAATTAATACAGATGAAAAAGATTATTCTAAACCTTGCCGTTACGCTTGATGGCTACATTGAAGGACCTAATGGAGAAATTGATTGGTGTATTATGGATGGCGATGCCAATTTTAACGATTTTTTAGATGGCATAGATTCTATTTTTTACGGGCGCATCAGCTATGATTTATGGGGGAATTACCAACCTGGAGAAGAAGAAAATGACCTGATGAAATCGATCTCCGAAAATATTAACAGCAAGAAAAAATATGTTTTTTCGCAGACCAAAACCAACGATGATACAGGTGCTACTTTTATCCAGTCGGACATTGTGCAAAAGGTTAATGAAATTAAAAAACTTCCCGGTAAAAATATATGGCTATATGGTGGCGCAAAGCTAATAACTAGTTTTTTAAATGCCGGCCTGGTTGACGAGTTGCAGCTAGCTGTACATCCCGTAATATTGGGTGAAGGAAAATTACTGTTTAGCGAAATTACCAATCGGGTCTGGTTAACCTTAAAAGAAACAAAAAGCGCTCCATCTGGTGTTGTGCAGCTGGTATATGAGGTGAAGGATAAATGACCTGATTAGTTTAGTGTTGAGGGTTTGGCGTTTAGAGTCAATAACCAATTTAACCTCGAACTGTACCAATAACTAGTGAACGAATGACTAATGAACGAATGAACCAATGAACCACCACCCCAATGGAAGAAATAAAAAACGGAGTTAAAGCTTTTTATGCCAACACCCAGGCCGATTGGCGTCAATGGCTAGCCGAAAACCATGAAAAAGAAGTATCTGTTTGGTTAATTATCTATAAAAAAGATGCATCAGCAAATAGTATACCTCATAATAACGCAGTTGATGAAGCCCTTTGTTATGGTTGGATTGATAGTTTAACGATGAAACGTGATGATGAAAGCCGCTATCAATTTTTCTCAAAAAGAAAACCTAAAAGCAATTGGAGCGCAATTAACAAGAATAAGGCTCTACACTTGATAGCCCAGGGATTGATGAGCAAAGCAGGATTGCAGTCAATAGAAACAGCTAAAGCCAATGGCATGTGGGATGCCCTGAACGATGTGGAAAATCTGATTGTTCCTGATGATTTAAAAAAAGAATTTGAAACCAACAAGCCAGCACAAACACATTGGGAAAAATTCCCACGTTCTTCCAAAAAAGCCATCCTAAAATGGATATCTGAAGCCAAAAGAACAGAAACAAGAGCAACAAGAATTAGCGAAACGGTTAGGTTAGCCGGAGAAAATGTGCGGGTGAAGTAAATTTAGTCGGAGGTCTTTAGTCGGGAGTCCTAATAAAGTACAGGTGGGCAGTTAACAGTTTAGTTTAAAGTTGAGTGTTTAGGGCCGATTAATGAATTAGCCTTGAACTGCACCTATGACCAGTGAACTAATGACTAATGAACCAATGACCAATAAACCAATTTAATTATTCAGCCTGTTTCTATATTCTGACGGTTTCATGCCTTTAAAGGCTTAAAAAATTTATTAAAGTTGGTTTGATTATTAAATCCACTGGCATAACAAACATCAGCGATTGAATAATCTTCCGATTGGAGTAACTTACAGGCATGCCACCTTCCCCTAATATTAAATCTGCTTTACAAAGCACATCTGGCTTCCAAATATCCATCTTATTGTTAAAAAATTACCTCTATCTTAGTATCCCTTTTTTCTCAAATCTCAAATCTCAAATCTCAAATCTCAAATCTCAATTATCCTGCAGCACTGCATTTCGTCCACTATCAATTAAATAGGTAGTTCCAGATGCAAAACCGGCGTACTTGCTAGATAAAAAGACACACCAGCCTCCAATTTCTTCTACTGTACCCAGTTTTTTCACCGGATGAAGATCTATGGTCTGTTGCCTTTCTTCTTTGGTCCGTATAAATGAATTAAGCCATTGCTGATTACCGGACGTATCAGTAAAGGCCGGCGCAATACCTATTGTTCTAATACCGGGGCCTGTTTCTATAGCCAAACTTCTCACCAAACCTGTCAATGCAGTTTTGGCCATGTTATAAGGCGCACAGCCAGAGATACTGGCAAAAGCATGGTTAGACGCCATTACGATAATTACCCCATTATTTCCATCTAGTAACGACTTGCAGCGTTTAGCCAAACGCCAATGTGCAGAAAGGTTTAAATCCAGATTAAACTTCCAGTCTTTTTCGGTAGTATTTTCTAAACCCGTAAATACATTCTGACCAGCGTTAGAAACCAAAATATCCAATCGTCCATAGTCACCGGTAATATCTGATACAAGACCGTCAATTTCTTCAGTTACTACCATATCAGCTTTAAAATAGTCTGTATGTGCGTCAAAAGACTCCATTTCTGCTAAAAACTGCTGGGCAACATCACTCGTTTCACTTTGTTCTGCACAACCTATTACGGTACAGCCCGCTTTAGCCATCATTTTGGCAATTCCCAACCCAATGCCCGAAGTAACACCTGTTACCAAAGCTATTTTCCCTTTTAAATCTATTGTTAGTGCCATAAAATCTAATTTAAAGAGGGTATCCAAACTTCTTGGACACCCTCTTAATCATTATTTATTCATTATGTGTTGTGTGTTTTCTAATATCCGCTGTTTTGCTTTAAAACGCCTTTAGAGAGATCTATCTGTGCTTGCGGGATTGGCATTAAGTATAATTTATCAGTCCAGGTTCTTTCCTGGATCGGTTTTGCGGCATCTGCAATACTATATATGGGTTTCATTACTTGTGGCGCAATTTTCCATCTTCTGATATCCATATAACGTTGTCCCTCTATAGCCAGCTCAACGCGTCTCTCATTTCTGATTAATGCTCTTAAGGTTTCTTGCGTGGCATATTTAGTTCTGTCTATTACAGGCATACCTGCACGGGTCCTGATTTTATCCAAGGCATCATACACGCTTGCATCAGGGCCTGTTAATTCATTTTTGGCTTCGGCATAGGTTAATAAAACCTCAGCATAACGGATTAAAATATTATTCGCATGGTTATCAATCTGATCTCTATAAATTTTAGGATCGACCATTTTACGCACACTGTAACCAGTTAAGGCGGTGTTACCTGCACCTTCAGTCCACTTAAATGAATAATCATCTTCGATGGCATTCCATGGGTTTCCATCAAATAAAATACTGGCATAAAAACGAGGGTCTCTGTTTTTATATTCGTTTTTAAATGCTGGATCTTTTGCTTTATACCAGGCTGCCCTTTGTGCTGGTGACGGCGGTGTAATTAAATCGCCAGTTTTATAACTTGGGTAACTGTTAACCAGTTCTTGTGTTGGTGCTATGGAACCCCATCCACCAAGATCGCCAGATGGTAGAAGTGTATTTAAGAAATTTGCATCCTGTTGAGGAATGCGTTGCCTATCTAAAATAACTTCTATGTTGCCCTCGTTTGCCTGTTGGAATAAAGCTTCGTAACTACGCAAACCTAAACGGAATTTTTTCTGATCATCGGCATTGGTAAAATCTACCCATATACTATAGTCATCTTTAGCACTTAAGGCATCTTCTGATGTTACTTTGAACAGATCGTAACCTAATGTCATTACCTGGCCAGCGGCATCTGCGGCAAGCTGCCATTGCCCTTCGTACAGGTGTGCACGTGCTTTTAGAGCCAGAGCGGCACCTTTTGTAATACGGCCTTTTTCATTTGGCTTGCCACCAGCATAACTTTGTGGTAAAATTTTGGCTATGGCATCTAACTCATCTACCACAAATTTTAATACTTGAGCCCTTGGGGTACGTGGTACATTTTCTTCTCCAAGTGTAACTGTTTTCGTAATTAAAGGCACATCGCCAAATTTACAAAGCATCCAAAAATAGGCATTGGCTCTGATAAAGCGCACTTCTGCTTTATATCGATCGAGCAATGTTTTATCAATAGCGGTTACTTTATCGGCATTATCTAAGAAGTAATTGGCCCGGCCGATTCCGGTAAATCCCCACCCTGCGTCTAATGTAGAGTTTACATTACCTGACGATACATCTGTGGCCGAACTTTCCCATGGGTATTGCGCATGTGCATTATCTGCAGCTGCATCATCATAAACCATATCATCGCCCGGCAACTGGCTATACACGCTGTTAACTGCCAGGTAAACATCGTTGGCATTTTTCCAAAAAGTAGTTTCAGATACTACGTTTAATGGCGGCCTCTCTAAAAAATCTTTCTTACAAGAAACAATTGCACTTAATAATAGTACGCTTGTAATTATATATATCTTTTTCATTTTTCTAATCAATTTATAATCCTGCACTTAAACCAAACGACCATGTTTTAATACCTGGGTAGCCACCACGGCCGGAAGCAGACTCAGGATCGTAATCTCCCAAACGTTTATCGGCCATAATGGTAAATGGATTATTGGCTGTACCGTATATTCTTAGCTTAGACAATCCGATTTTTTTAATTGCGTTCTGTGGTAAGGTATATCCCAAAGTAATGCCCCTTACCCTGAAATAAGCACCATTAAACAACCAGAAAGAAGAATAATTATCAATGTTATGCCCACCATCGGCTGTTAATAATGTTCTTGGGAAATCGGCATTTGGATCAGGATTTTCTTTAGTCCAGCGGTTTAACAACTGTACTTTTGCATTTGCTCCGTTAAAGAAAGGTGTAGATGCTTCTTGCCCTAAATAGGTTTTTACTTTAGCCACACCATAAGTAAGGATATTGAAATCGAAACCTTTGTAAGCAGCGCTTAAATTAAAGCCATAGTTAACAAAAGGGACATTGTTTCCGATAATGGTGCGATCTGCCGCATTAATTACATTATCTCCGTTTAAATCTCTGTATTTAATATCTCCCGCTCTTGTACGTGTATCCTGAAAAGCATGCGAAGCCACTTCGGCATTACTAACAAACAGACCATCAGCAATATAGCCATAAAAAGAGCCGATTGACTCGCCTAAACGCTGTATCTGCGAATTATCTGGGAAACTTGGATCTCCCGTAGGAAAGTTATCATTACCATCGGCACCGATTTTTGTGATTTTGCTTTTGATTAACGATAAGTTACCACCAATGCTAAAAGTTAAGTCTTTACCTATTTTATTGTTGTGATTAATGGCCAATTCGAAACCCGTATTACGGGTTGATGCCGAGTTGGTAAATGGCACTGTA
Organism: Pedobacter sp. R-06; assembly: GCF_049913135.1. Lineage (NCBI taxonomy): Bacteria > Pseudomonadati > Bacteroidota > Sphingobacteriia > Sphingobacteriales > Sphingobacteriaceae > Pedobacter > Pedobacter sp. R-06. The sequence goes on from NZ_CP183977.1 coordinate 3,990,402, forward strand.
AGCGGATAGGTAGCAAGTGCCGTATTGCGCAATAAAAGATCTTTGGTATCCTTGATATAGTAATCGGTAGTAATTTCGAGTTTACCTTTAAAAAAGGTCATATCTGCACCAAAATCGGTCATGTAAACCTTTTCCCAGGTAGTTGTTGGCCACGAGCCATCTTTTTGCCAGATTCCGCCTTGGGCAGTACCTTCAAAACTATATTGATAGCCAGAATTTAAGCGGTTAAAATAGTTACCAACGGCCACTACATCCTGATTACCCAGTGAACCATACGAACCACGGATTTTCAAATTATCGATCCAGCTGATATCTTTCATAAAGTTTTCCTTAGAAACTATCCATCCAGCTGAAAACGATGGGAAGAAGGCCCTACGTACATCTTCACTGAAACGCGAAGAATAATCGATACGTGCATTTAACTCTAATAAATATTTCTCGTTAAAAGTATAATTGAAACGGCCAAACATCGAACGCATTGCCCATTCTTCGGCAGTAGTATTATTGGCCAATACACCATCAGGATCTGCTACGATATCTTCACCATTGGTAGAGCCATTGATAATTGTACTTAAGTCGTTATTAGGGAAATTTCTCCGTCCTACAAATGCTTGACGGAACACGTTGCTTTCTTGGGATGCACCTAAAGTTAATTTACCATAATGTTTACCGAAAGTACGTTCATAATCGGCCGTACCTTGTATTAACAGTTCTTTTCTTTTTACCCAGTATTCTCTTAAATCGTTCTGTGTGCCTACTCCTGCCGGAAGTGGAATTGGATTACCAGTTAAAAAATTATTAATCGGCGTCATGGTATTGTTAAACGCAGTGCTGTTGTTATTGGTAAACTTTAACGAAACCAATCCATTAATGGATAAACCTTTTAATGGGGTTAATGTCGCATTTGCAGCAGTTTGTAACAGATTGTTTCTATCGCTTCCTTTCCCTGCTTCTTCGACCAAACGTGCCTGGTTACGATACGGAATAGAGCTACTGGCTACTGTACCGTTATTTACTGATCCCCATTGGCCATTGCTTTGGCGAAAAACAGTGGTAGGTAAAGAGCGGTTTAATTCTGTCCAGGATAAATTACCCAAGCGATTGAAAGCCTGGTTGATAAATGATATATTGGTACCAACTTTTAAAATATTTTCGATAACCTTAGTTTCGGTGTTTAATTTTGCACTGAAACGGTCTTGATCTTTATTTGGGATTAGCGATTCCTGGGTTAAATAACTTAAGCCCAAATAACTATTGGTGATCTTGCCCGGTGAGTTGATATTTAAATTTACATCACCCAAGGGTGCACTTTCTCTTAAAACCTCTTTATACCAATCGGTGTTGGGATATAAATCAGGCTGGGAACCGTTTCTATACAATTCTATCTGCGCCGGGGTATATATCGGATTACGGCCAACATTGGTAAGAGCTTCGTTATAAAGCGTGGTATAATCTACCGATCCCAGGTATTTGGCAATACGGGTAGGCGATTGCCAGCCGTAATTGGCATTAAACTCGATGGTTGCTTTATCTCCGCCACCACGTTTTGTGGTGACCATAATTACACCATTGGCAGCTCTCGAACCATATAAAGCGGCAGATGAAGCATCTTTTAATACCGACATGCCCGAAATATCATTAGGATTTAATGAAGCGAATTCCTGCGAGCTGGCCGGTATACCATCAATAATATAAAGTGGGGTACCTGCACCTGCTAAACTGCTTCTTCCCCTAATGTTTACACCTGTATTACTTGTAGCACTGGCACTTACATCGCCAGGGCGTTGCAAAATGGTTAATCCTGGCGAAATACCCTGTAAAGCATTTTGTATCGAGGTTACAGGCCGTTCTTTTAATTGTTTAGGGGTAATGGTTGCAATAGCTCCCGTCAAACTCGATTTTTTCTGCGTACCATAAGCCACAACTACCACCTCATTTAAATCGTTGCTTTGCGGCACCATCGTCACTTTTACCGTTGCCGAAGCTTTTACCTCTTTGGTTTGATATCCTAAATAAGAAATTACCAAAGTGGCATCATCGGCCACACCAGTTAGTTTAAAGTTTCCGGCTTCATCACTCATCGTACCCTGTTCTTTACCTTTTACTTTAATGCTGGCACCAGGTATACCCTTACCTATCTCGTCTAAAATAGTACCAATCACATCGATAACCTTGTTTACAGGTGCGCTTTGTTCTGGCTTATTGGCAGGGACAATATTTGCAGGCCGCTCTTTAACCACAATGGTATTGGCCTGGATAGAATAAGTTAGGGGCTGATTTTTAAAACATTGGTTTAAAGCTTCGGCGAGGGGCATATCTTTTACATCAATACTTACTGTATTTGCCTTTTTTAAATCGCTCTGGATAAAAAATACATTGTAGCCACTTTGATTTTTTATTGCTTTAAGCACCTTCTGTAACGAGGCATTTTTCTCGTTAAGCGTTATATTTTTTTGTGCAAAACTGCCCGCGTTAACGTGTAAAATGGCTATAAAAAGCAATAAGATGGTTAGCTTCATAGATAACAGAATTTTATTCTTTATACGGCTTGCACCATATAAATTAAAATCGTAAATTTTCATACATTTGTTAGGTTTTAGGTTGAGTTAAATGCCTATAGCAGTTGCTATTACATTTACTTTGTTTTAACTATTTGGTTATTTGTTGGGACAATTTTAATCTAAAACTTTAAACGGGTTTCGATTGCACTCGAAATCCGTTTTTCAGATTAAAATTTAAAGTATTATTTTAAAATTTTAATCCTCCTTCCTTCTATTTTAAATTTAAACTTATCAGTAGACTCTAATATTTTTAAGGTTTCTTGCAGGTTGTTGTGTTTAGAAAAAGATCCACCGAAATAAATTCCATCGAAATTACCAACATACTCAATATCAACATCGTACCACCTGGCCAATTTCTGCATCGCTTCTTTAATTCCTTCATTATTGAACATAAAGAACCCATTTTTCCAGGCGATATATTCTTCCACATCAACATTGCTCATTTTAAAACCTGTACCTTGAAAAACAGCCTGCTGTCCTGGTTTTAGCAAACCTGTAGCCTGTGGATTAAAGTTTTTAACGGCTACCCCACCTTCCACAAGTGTTGTTTTAATTTCAGCATCATCTGCATAGGCACTCACATTAAAATGGGTACCCAAAACGCTTATTTCCTGTTTTGCTGTTTTAAGTTTGAAAGGCTTGTTTTTATTCTTAGCTACTTCAAAATAACCTTCACCGGTAAGCTCTACCATTCTATACTTGCCTGTAAAAGTAGTAGGGTATTTTAATGATGACAGTGCATTTAACCAGACTTTCGTTCCATCTGGCAGGGTAACCTGATACTGGCCGCCAGCTGGTGTACTGATGGTGTTAAGACCTGGTTTAGCTAACGCTGATTTATTTTCTAAAATGGTATAAACCAATTGCCCATCAGCTGTTTTGTTAATCTGAATTCCCTCCTGCTTGGCTATTGTACCATTTAGCGCCTGATCTAAATTAATTTTAGTTCCATCGGCAAGTGTTAAAAAGGCTTTGTTACCACCAGGTTTGATTAAGCTAGCTGATTTATTTATTTTTTTAAGATCGGTACGTTCACTTAAAATAAACCATCCAAATCCTAAAACGGCAATTAATGAGGCGGCAACAGCTAAACGATAAAAATACCTGCCTGTCCGTTTTTTCTCTTGCTGATCTATTTGTTGATTAATCTTATTAAAAATCTTTTCGCCAACTTCAACCTGTTCTTCTTCATCAATCTGTTTTTCTCCTGCCAAAGGATTTTGGTTCAATTGATTATTGTACCAAGATTCTAACTTAAGACGTTCTTCTCCACTGGCAGTACCGGCTATGTATTTTTCTGTTAAACTTGTTAATTCTGCTTTTTTCAATTGCTTGTGGTTTGGTGTATGTACCTAAAACGAAGTATATCCCCCAAAAGAAATTTTAAAGTTTACACAACAAGCTATATAACAGCCAATTAAAATTAAACAAAGTTAAGTAACGGTAAACAATCAGGATTGACATATTGCATTGGATAAGCGTTGATTTATTTACCCCAAATGCCAGCCAATAATAAAATGGCCCAAAATAAGAATTCGCCCATATCGGTACGCAGGCGGCGTAATGCGATTGTAATCTGGTTCTCTACCGTTTTTGGTGAAAGGTTTAACCGGTCGGCAATTTCTTTTACACTAAGGTGTTCTTTTCTGCTCAGGATAAAGATTTCTTTACATTTTTGAGGCAGCAGCTCAATACTCTTATCCAAACGTTGCGCAATCTCTTTTTCAGCAAAAGCATTTTCGGCATTATGCGGACTCACCAAAAGGTCGGTATCATGAAGTAAATCTGGGCGTAATTTCCCATCTCTAATGGCTTTAAATACCTGAAAACGAACGGAAGTAAACAGATAATTATTGAGATTATCGACTGTGGTATACTCCCGTTTTAACCAAAGGCTCACAAATATTTCTTGGATAATATCTTCAGCGGCCTCCCTATTGCGTAAAATATGATAGGCTGATAAATATAACTTGCTCCAATACCTGTTGTAAATTTTTTCGAACGCAGACCGATCATTGCTTTGCATATCGCTAACAAGCAAACTATCAGGCCATAGTTGTAAATTATCAGGTTTCATTAGTATAAGGAATATCTTTGCAATACTAAGCAAAAAAATAACGGCTCAATTTACTTATTTTTCGCAAAGCAGCATAAATGTTGCATTATTGAAGAGACAAAATAAGAAAATGAGGGAAGAAACACTTCTCAGTTTATAGTTCTCAGTTTCCAATGAACTAATGACCAATGCCCAATTAACTAATGAACCAATGACTAATGAACCAATGACTAATGAACCAATACCCAATTAACCAATGACCAATGAACTAATGCCCAATCAACTAATGCATCTCCCTAATCAACACCTGCATTAATTCTTTTGCAGATGTATATTTTAAGTTTACCGCATTTTGTCCCGACCAAAAATTGTACATATCTGTTTTGCCCTGTTCAATGGCAGCGGCTCTTAACGGCCCCATTAACCGGGTTTGCAGTGGAAAGGGCAACACCTCAGTTTCATAACGAATAGCACCAGATATCCGGTTAGCAATCATCCGGCCCATTCTCCCTGTTAATGATTTAGAAAGTACTGTATTTTTTGATGCTTCGGAAAAAAGTTTTGCCTTGTGCATAGGCGTTGCATTAGATTCGTCGGTTACTAAAAAGGCGGTACCGATCTGGACTGCATCTGCGCCAAGCGTTAATGCTGCCCTTATACCTTTCGCATCGGCAATACCACCGGCAGCAATTATAGGTGTTTTTGTTTTCGCTTTTACCTGCTGGACCAATGCAAAAGTTCCTGTTAACGATTCATCTGCCGGTTTAAGAAACGAAGGACGATGTCCCCCGGCTTCAAATCCTGTTGCTACAATGGCATCAACCTGGGCTTCTTCGAGTGCTAAAGCTTCATCTAATGTGGTTGCTGCACCCACCGTTTTAATGCCTAGCTTTCTTGCTTCGTTTAATATTTCTTTTGAAGGTATACCGAATATAAAACTAAATACAGCAGGTTTCAGCTCGAAAAGCGTTTCTACCTGTTTCAAAAATTTTGAAGGAATATTGACATTAAGATCGGGTAATGGAATGCTCAATTCGTCAAAAAAAGGTTTGAATAATAGTTTAATTTCCTCTATTTTCTCTGATGGATAATTAAGCAAACGCTCATCTACATCTTTCACCAATAGGTTGATGTTATAAGGTTTAGCTGTTTTTGTTCTTACAATTTTATCGGTTTCGATAATTTCTTCAGGACTTAAGGTATATGCGCCGATACTGCCCAAACCACCAGCGTTTGATACGGCTGCTAAAAGTTCAGGTGTTGAAAATCCACCGCCCATTGGGCCTAATAAAATCGGATATTCGATTTTTAAAAGTTCGGTTATTTTAGTTCTGTTCCACATCTTAATAAATTTTTACGTTGGTTAAAAGTTTATTCACAATCACCCACCCGCTATCGGTTAGACTTAATGATAAAAGGTCGTAATAATTAAAATCAAAAATAGGCAGATGAACTTTGGCAATTGCAATAGAATTGATAATTTCTATAGATAATATTTCCATTCGGAATGTTTCATTGAGCTCTTGCGGACTTTTGCGCTTACTTACACCTTCTAAATATTCATCAAGTGTTTTAAAATATGGAATGCCGTTTACATCACCAGCCAATATAGACTGTGGGTGAAATATTTTTCTGAGCAGTGCGGTATCTCCATTAAAAACGCCCTTAAAATAAGATGACAGTACCTCTGCTATTGCATTTGCATTTTCGCTGTAATTGTTCATGGTTTTAATTTTTAAGGTATGCCCGGGCTTAATGATTTCCCTTTGCATACCTGGTTTTTGTTTAATTTTTATCCTTAGCCAATGTGATGACCTGCTACATGACCTCCGTCTAAATTGATGGTCTCGCCTGTTACAAAATTACTTTCCGCCAGGTACAGGGCCAGTTGAGCAACATCCTGTGTTTCGCCAATACGGTTTAATAAATGTAAACCCGCAAATGCATCCGCATCACTAATGCCATTTTTGGCCTGTAACGGACTTCTAATAATCCCTGGTGCGATGACATTTACCCTGATGTTGTTTTTGCCGAACTCTGCAGCCAATTGTTTGGTTAAGGCATGGATACCTCCTTTACTAGAAATGGGTGCTGTTGCAGGAAAACCTCCAATGGCATGATCTACCAATACAGTTCCGATGTTAATAACAGCACCACCATCTTGTTTCAACATCTGCGTGATGGCTGCCTGCGTGGTGAAAAATGTGCCTTTTAAATTGATGTTCAAAAATTTATCCAGATGTGCTTCATCTACCTCTAAAAAAGGCTTTGGCTCAAAAATACCGGCATTATTTACCAGCACATCTACAGCGCCAAAACGCGCTACGGCAGTTTCTACCAATAGTTTACCTGTGTTACTATTGCTGATATCGCCTGCTACCATCGCCAATTGATCGTGCAACCCTAATTCGTTAAAAGCAGTGATTAAATTGTTCTCATTTGCAGCGTTGATCACCACATTGTGGCCCTGTTCTAAAAATAAAGCTGCAATGGCACGACCAATACCTGTTGATGCGCCTGTTATAATGACAGTTAGTGTTTTCATGTTTTTGATGCTTATTTATTGTTTGCTGTTATCCCCTTTTCGCGCAATACCGATACCTGCTCGCCTGCATAGCCCCAATCATCCAGTTCGATTTCTTGAATTACTACATGGGTAAGCTTCGGATCTTTATCCAATACTTCGGTAATCAGTTTGGTTATTCCACTAATTAGGGTCTGTTTTTGTTCGCGTGTAACACCTTCGCGGGTTACCTCTATTTTTACGTATGGCATGGCTGTTCGATTAAATAGTTAATGATGCGGTTAATTTTACATCGAGCTCAAATTCATTGTAGATCAGGTTATCGCCAAGGTTGGTGAAAAAGTTACCCGATCTGAATTTCATATTGTACTTGGTACGGTCGATAAAGATTTTACCGGAAGCTGTTAACGTATTGCCGTTAACCACAACATCAGCCGCAAAAATTACCGCATGTGTAATGCCTTTAATTGTTAAATCGCCAGTAATTACAGTATTATCTTCATTGGTTTGATCAACAGCTGTGATGACAAATGTGGCCTCCGGGAATTGATCGGTCGCAAAAAAATCGTCAGAGAATAAATGTCCGGCAAACTGTGCATTGGTTGCAGGGTCGGTAACATCCAATATTACAATAGAGGTGGTATCGATAATAAAGTTTCCGTTGATGAGTTTACCATCGTTTAAACTTAGTGAACCCGATTTAATCGTGATGGTTCCGTTGTGTGCTCCGGTAACTTTTTTACCAGTCCAGTTGATGTTGCTTTGAGCGCTTACAATTTCAAATTTTGTAGTTTCCATTTCTTTGTTTTGTCAATCGTTAGTGATTTGACAACACAAAGTAAAGGAGGAAATTTACAGGACTTAGGTGATGTACATCACATTCTGCAAGCTTTATTTTTGTGCGTTGTAAAGTCTGCTCAGGGTTTCTCTGGAAACACCCAAATAGGCTGCAATTAAATGTTTAGGTACAAGATTATAGAGTTGAGGATACATGGCCAAAAGTTCCTCGTAGCGGGCTTTGGTATCGTTATTCATAAAAGATAACAGCCTTTTTTGCGAAGCCAGATAGCCTCTGTTTGTTCTCCACCGGAAAAAATGTTCAACCTGATGGATTTCGCTGCAGATTTTTTCGCGGTCATCGTTAGAAAGACATAATACTTCTGCATCGCTAATGCAATCAACGCTTATGGTTGCACGGGTATGGTTGTATAGGGCGCCATAATCTGAAGTCCACCAGGTAGGCATCGCAAACTGCAGGATATACATTTTGATTTCATCATTGATAAAAAAAGCTTTTAAACAACCCGAGATCACAAAATATTCGTGATCTACCTTATCTCCCTCGCTAATGATGGCCTGCCCCTTTTTAAAAGACTGCAGCTTGAAATGAGAAAATAAATAATCGAACTCTTTGTCGCTTAAAGTAGCGGTTTTTAAAATATGCGCTTTTAGTGTTTCTTTAGGATCCATAGCTCGAAATAAAGGTAAGAATTAATGAGGTTAGTCGAAAGTCCGAAGTCTAGAGTCCAAAGTCGATTAAACGATTAATATATACTGATTCCCCAATCGAAATGTCACCCTGAGTGATAATTTGTTGCATAAATCAAGATAATTGACAGCGGATTTTAAGGAGATAAACGGTCTCGAAGTATCGTCATTTCGACCGTAGTGGAGAAATCTTTTAAATTTCATTTCTATAATTTGCTTCAAAGATCTCTCCATTCCGTTGCACTCCAGTCGAGATGACGCCAATTTTTGACAATGGTAGCGCAGTCAAAGGACAAATAATATTTAGTCCGCAGTTGATGAAACAACATAAAGTTAACCGATTCCGCAATTAACTAAATAACACAGCACTTGATTTATAATTTTTTAAATGTAACTTTGTTGCATTGATATATTCAGCTTATACATATCGCAGAGATTTTTTTGCCCGTATATGGGCGGTATTGCTCTTGGCGGTATTTCTTAATGCAACACTAATCGAAAGCCTGCATCATCATGGTGCCGAAAAAACCGGTTACAGCAAGCAAAGCTGTAGTGAGGCGCACTTGCTTAAACAATTGAGTTCGGCAAAGCTGAAATGCAAATTGTGCGAGGTATTGAAACACCGATCGCACTTTTTCGATCTTCCTGCTCCTATTGCCTTTGCTTTACGCGAAGTTAAACCAACCATTAAACCTTGTGTTTACCTTATGAGGCATCCTGTTGCTTACATCTTATGCTGCGCCAATAAAGGCCCACCAAGCTTAATGGCTTAATCTTCATTCAAGAAGTTTTTCTTTCATAACCTTCAAATTCACTCTGTTTAACGCACATGCCTGTTTGGTATGCGCCAATATTTTATTATGCTTCAAGCCATTTCATTATCCAAAAATTATCAATCTTACCGGGCCTTAAATCAGCTTAATTTAACCGTTAACCCTGGTGAAGTATTTTGCCTGCTGGGCCAAAACGGTGCCGGAAAAACCACTACCATTAATTTATTTCTAGGTTTTATTGAGCCAAGTAGCGGAAAAATCTTAATCGACAACGAAGAAATCTCTGCGCACGATGACCAACGGCGGAAACACCTGGCCTACATTCCTGAGGTGGTTATGCTTTACGGCAATCTTTCGGCCGTTGAAAACCTCGATTATTTTTCTAAACTGGCAGGGTTTAACTATGGTACTTCAAGCTTGATCGGCTTTTTAAAGCAATGTGGTTTACAGGAAGCTGCCCACCACAAACACTTATCGGGTTTTAGTAAAGGCATGCGTCAAAAAGTGGGAATTGCGATTGCCTTAGCGAAAAATGCAAAAATCATTTTAATGGATGAGCCTACCAGCGGACTGGATCCAAAAGCAACGGCCGAGTTTACCCAATTGGTTAAACAATTGGCTGCAGAAGGGAGATCGATATTAATGGCTACGCACGACATTTTTAATGCGGTAAATGTAGGTTCGCACATTGGCATTATGAAACAAGGCGAATTGATCCATACACTTAAAGCCAGCGATATTACTGCGGCCGATCTCCAGGAATTATACTTACAAACTATTTAAAAACAAATCCATTTCATGTACCTAACATATAAAGGCTTTTCTATTTTCCGTGCGCTCTGTTTGCTATTGCTCTGCAGCACATTTAACCTGGTCGCTTTTGCTCAGCTAAAGGTGAGTGGAAATGTGATCGATACCCAAAAACAAGCTATCCAAAAAGCCACAATTAAATTTAAGAATGGGAAAGATCAACTGAATACAAGCAGCGATTCGCTCGGCAATTTCTCGGTTGTTTTACCTAAAACAGCCAATTACACCATCAGCATTAGCGCTATAGGCTATAGCCCTTTTAATCGCATTTACTCTGTTAATGGCATTGGTGATTTAAAACTGGATGCGATTGTGCTGCAAAGCACCAACGAAGAATTGCAGACCGTTGAAGTAGTAGGTACCAATGGCAAAAAGTACTATGGCAATTACTCTTTTTCGGCCACAAAAACGGCTACCTTGAACAAGGATATTCCACAGGCTATTTCTTCGGTTTCGAAAGAATTAATTGCCGACAGGCAGGCGGCTATACTGGCCGATGCGGTTAAAAATGTAACCAGTGTATCGCAAAGCAGCTATTACAACCAATTTTCGATCAGGGGAATTAACCAGAACGAAGAAGGTGCCATTATTAACGGCATGCGTACCCGCCAATATTATTTTAATCAACCTTTAACCAATAACCTGGAACGGATAGAGGTAATAAAGGGTCCTGCAAGTGCTACATTTTCGAGTGTAGACCCAGGGGGAAGCATTAACCTGGTAACCAAAAAACCACTGACTGAAGATCGCAAAGAGATCAGTCTCTCGGCGGGAAGTTTCAGTACCGTTAGGGGCGCTTTAGATTTTACTGGCCCTTTAAATGCTGATAAAACGCTGCTTTACCGGCTTAATATAGGTTATGAAGACAGTAAAAGCTTCAGAGACCTGCAATACAGAAAGGGTTACCTGATTGCCCCTTCCTTTTCGTACATCCCGAATGATCGAACCAGCTTAAATGTAGAAGTGGTAATGAACAACAGCAATTCGAGGTTAGACCGTGGACAGGCTATTTTTGGTGCAATTGCTGGTAAAACTGATTTGAAAAGCACACCGATCAGTTTCAATATGGGTTCCAGTAACGACCGCTTTAACAGTCAGGATTTAATGTTGATGACCAATTTTTCGCATAGCCTTACACAGGATATTGTATTTAATGTGGCCTATATGAAGCAAAACTGGAACGAAGATCTTTTAGAACATAGAACTACTAATGCTTTTGGCGTTGATGAAAACAATCAACCTATCCCTACGTTAGCGGCTATGCGTGCCGTTCAGCGTCAGCAAAAATGGCGAACCGACAATTTAAGCACCTATTTTAGTATAACCGCCAATACTTTTAACTTAAGCCACAAGCTGGTAATCGGCTACGATAGGATAAACACCCAGAAACTGCGGGGCGGTGGCGAAAACTCGGCTCAGGGTTACCGTTTAAAAGATGGAAGCATTGCAGCAAGGTACGATCCCACAAAAAAGGACCTCTATTTATTTAAGGTGGCAAATGGTATAACTGCACCAGTGCCCAATGTAGAACACTTTAACCTCGCCAACCCAAGCTATACCATTAAAAATTTAAGCGATTACGTTTTTAACAAAACAGAAATTCCTGCAGCATATAATCTGGTTAATGCAGTATATCTGCAGGATCAGATAAAATACCATCAGCTTACCTTAACATTGGGTTTACGACAAGAGTGGTACGAAGATTATAGCAATTACAAATTGGTTACCGAAAAGAAAATTTATCAGCATAAGCTTTTGCCGAGGGCAGGAATTACCTATGCCATAAACGCAAACATTAACCTTTACGCAACCTATTTACAGGGGTACCAACCGCAAGGCAATACCTCAACCCTGGTTATTGTACCACCACCTGCAGGCACCAATTTTAAACCTTTAGAAAGTGATTTAAAAGAGATTGGTGCAAAATCTGAATGGTTGAATAAAAGTTTAATGGTTAACATTTCGGCATTCGAAATCAACCAGAAAAACCTACTGGTGAATGCAAATGATCCGTTGGATGTAAACCGCCTGATAGAACGCGGTGCCCAACGCAGCCGTGGTGTCGAATTCGAAGCTTCTGGCTTTATCAGGTCTAACTGGCAGTTTAATGCAGGTTATAGTTATGTAGATGCCATTATTAAGGATGATTTTAATCCTGATTTAATTGGTCAAAGGGTGCAGAACACGCCAAAACACAGTGCCAGCTTATGGACACGCTACAACTTTGAAACACTTAAGCTAAAGGGAATAGGTTTTGGAGCCGGTTTACAGTATAGCGGCACTAAACTTCCGTTGTACATCAAAGATTTCGTACTACCTGCTTATACCCTTTTTGATGCTGCGCTTTATTATTCGCCCGCTGGTTCTAAAGTGCAACTGGCTGTAAATATGAATAACATTTTAAATAAAACCTATTGGGTTGGTGCACAAAACTATCTACGCCTTTTCCCTGGTACACCAAGAAATGTAATGTTTAACGTAACCTATAGAATATAATGCCAAATAGAATAAGCACTATAGCTAAACAAACTTTTAAAACCGCCCTTAACAACAGGGCCACCTTAGCCTTAACCCTTTTATTAGGTTTATCGCTCTGTTTGGCTACCTATGTAGGCTGGCAGAATTTTAAAACACAAAACAATCAGCGTCTCCACTATAAAGCGTTGGTGAGGGCACAATGGCTGGCAAAACCGGATAAACACCCACACCGGATGGCCCACTACGGTTACCTCGCCTTTCGCGAGAAACATGAACTGAGTTTCTTCGATTTTGGGATAGAAAGTTTTGCAGGTGTATCGATCTTTTTAGAAGCACATAAACAAAACACCGTGAATTTTAGTGAAGCAGGTTTTTCTAACGGAATGTTGCGCTTCGGCGAAATTAGTGTGGCCATGGTGCTGCAGCTCCTGGTACCATTACTTATTTTCTTCTTAGGCTACAACAGCATTTCGGCTGAGCGCGAATCGGGAACATTAAAAATCCTGCTATGCCAAAATGTAAGCTGGAAACAACTCCTCTGGGGCAAAACATTGGGCATAATTGGTGTTTGTTTGTCGATATTTATCCCACTTATGCTGCTTACCATTTTGCTATGGGCCTCGCTAAGTCATTGGCAGATTACTGGTGATGCCAGTTTGCGTTTAATGGTATTGATATTTAGCTATGCGATCTATTTCTTCGTTCTGTCTGCTGTAACGGTTTTGGTTTCGGCTTTTGCACGCAGTTCTAAATCAGCCCTAATCACTTTATTGGCCTGCTGGATCTTTTTTATAGTCATTATGCCCAAGATTACCCAGGCAATCGGCGTAAAAATTTATCCCTCTCCATCTAAAATAGCATTTGCAGATGCCATTGCTGCCGACATCCATAAACAGGGCGATAGCCATAATCCAGATGACCCGCATTATGCTGCCATTAAAGACTCATTACTCAAAACTTATGGTGTAGATGATGTAAAAAAACTGCCTTTTAACTATGGTGGCTATATTATGGCAGAGGGCGAAAAAATAACCTCAAAAATTTACAGCAACCACCAAAAGGAGCTGAATAAAATTTTTGAAAAGCAAAACAGCTTTACAAGGATAGCAGGTTTCATGAACCCTTATTTATCCCTCAAGCATATTTCGATGGCCCTAACAGCATCTGATTTTGACACCTTTGTTGATTTTCAGAACCAGGCAGAAGCCTACCGTTATCAGCTGGCACAAAAGATGAATAAACTCCAGATTGACAAGATCAGTAACATTACCCCTGGGGAAGAAGAAAAACCTTTGTCCATTAGTAAGGCCAACTGGGCCGAGCAACCTGATTTCAATTACCGCTTTGGCAAATTAAGTTCTGTAATATCAAATGAGTTATTGGCACTGAGTGCTTTAACCTGTTGGTTAGTGGCAACGGTTATGCTGCTACATTACACAACCAGATGGATTAAAACGATATAGCTATTAAGGATGAAAAAAAGTATATATACCCTCGAATTTAAACTGTTTTTTAGAAACAGTTCCTCCGGGATAGGCATCATTGTGCTGCTAATTACAGGCTTTGCCGGTTTGTATTTCGGCAAAACATTTATTGCCAACCAACAGGCTGTAATTGAAAAAGCAGCAATGTTACAAAAGAAAAATACCCTCAGCAATATCGATCATTTTGGTAAAGATATTGGCCTATTGTTTTACCACAATAAGTTTTCATTGGCTAATGCACCCAATGCCTGGGCTGCCTTTGCCAATGGGCAGCGGGATATTAATCCTTATTTAATTTCGGTAACGATGCTGGGTTTAGAAGGCCAACTTTACGATACAGATATTAATAACCCGGTAAGCCTGCTTTTGGGCAACATGGATCTGAGTTTTGTATTTATCTTTTTATTTCCCCTGGTGATTATTGCCTTTAGCTATAACTTACTTTCGGAGCAAAAAGAAAGTGGAGTCTGGTCGCTTTTAAGCGCACAAACCAGCCAGTCTTTTCAGGTAATCTGGCAAAAATTTTTAGTTAGGGTAGCCGTAATTTTTACAGTTGCTTTATTACTATTATTTGTTGCTATTCTTTATCTGCATTTGCCTGTAGATTTCATTTTCTTTTCAATAACTGCACTCATTATGCTTTATCTGGCCTTCTGGTTTGCAGTTTCATTTTTTATCATTTCTTTAGCAAAATCATCTAACTTTAATGCATCGGCATTGGTTGCCATTTGGGTACTTATCTGCATTGTAATTCCAGCATCACTTAACCTTTTTCTTACCCGAAAATACCCCATGCCAGAAGCACTGCAGCATGTAATTAACCAGCGCGAGGGTTACCACGAAAAATGGGATATGGCCAAAGAAGTAACCATGAAACCATTTTTTGAACATTACCCGCAGCTGAAGCAATATCCCTTCCCACAAGAGAAAACTTTTAGCTGGTTCTGGTATTATGCCATGCAACAGATGGGTGATGATCAGGCGATGGCAAGCAGGCGTGCAATTGAGAATAAACTAGCTGCCAGACAGCGATTTACAAATGCGTTTGCATTTTTCTTCCCTACCATACAAACCCAGTTGGGAATAAACAATATGGCTGGATCGGATCTTAATACCCACCTCGATTTCCAGCAGGCAGTCAGAAAATATCATGAACAGATCAGGCTGCACTTTTATCCGGGCATCTTTCTTAATAAAGCAGTTGACAGTACAGATATTAAGGACTATAAACTGGAAAAATATAGTCCGCAGCAAATACCATCTGTATGGGTAAATCTCCTTTCCATATTGCTATTTACAGTAATCCTAATTGGAACAACAGCTTTTAACTTTAAGAGGCAGAAACAATTTTAGCTTTACTGTGGCTTAAACAATATAAAAATGGTCTGTGTGTTTACATAGGCCATTTTTTTTTATTATAAAGCCGTTAAGAAGTTAATATCGAATAGGTGATGGCTTGTCAAATAAAAACTAGCTGAAATCAAAAACAGTATGAGTTAACCCCAATGTTGCAGCCAAATAACTATTGAACAATGTACTAAAACCTATCGGCCAAAGAACAAAATCTTTACATCTGGTTACACCTTACAGGATGGAACAGGATGGATTACCGAAATAAAAGTTCTAATCTCGTATAACCAAGTATAATCAATTCTTTTAATCGATACTTATTATGAGCAAGAAAAACCGTACATCAAACAATGCAATCGTTTGCACTTAATTACACCTTTACTGCTATTTAAAGCCTTATAACGAAGATACTATTGTAGTCAAAAAACATTAAAAACTAACTCATTTTCATTCCACAACTGCTAATTCATCCAACAAACAATGGATTGATTGCTTAATCATATGCACTCAAAACAGATAGCACATTCCATCTAATATGCTATTTGGCCAAATAACCAAATATTTACATAACCAATAAAACTATGGATCTTAATTTTTATCCAGAAAATCTAAAGCGACGAAAAGGCTCTTCGTACAAAAAAATCCTGATTACGGGTATGTCGGCATTATGCCTACTCTGTGTCGCGAATACTGCAAATGCAGCCAACCGTAAAGCGACATCAGGGACTGTAGGTACAAACATTTCAATGAGCAAACGAGATGTTAACCTTAAAGGAAAAATTGTTGATGAAAAAGGCGAAACCCTTGTTGGCGTTAGCATAAAAGTAAAAGGTACGACTATTGTAGCCTCTACCGATGCCAACGGTGCTTTCTCCATTACTATTCCATCAACGGTGAGCAACCCGGTTTTGGTGGTTTCGTACATTGGATATGCCACACAAGAAGTACCTGTTGATGGGAAAACAACGATCAGCATTCAATTAAAAAGTTCCACAAATGATTTAGATGAGGTTGTAGTTGTTGGTTACAACACCGTAAAGAAAAGTGATTTAACAGGTGCTGTTGTAAGTGTGGGTGCAGAACAGATTAGATCAAGGCCGGTACAAAATGCATTACAAGCCATACAAGGTAAGGCAGCCGGGGTTGATGTTACTTCAAACGAGCGCCCAGGTCAGATCGGCTCCATTTTAATCAGAGGCGTACGATCTATAAACGCCAGCAATTCACCACTTTACGTTGTAGACGGTATTCCATTTGCCGCAGGCGGTATTGAAGCCATCAACCCTAACGATATCGAAACCATCGACATTTTAAAAGATGCATCGGCAACTGCTATCTATGGATCCAAAGGAGCAAATGGTGTTGTTCTGGTTACCACCAAAAAAGGTAAAGCAGGCAGACTAACTTTAGATTATGTGGGTACGGCAACCATCGAAACCATCCAGGATAGAACACAGATGATGAATGCTGCTGAATATATCGAATTCCGTCGCGATGCTTACCGTCGTGTAGGTTATTTAAATCCTGCGGCACAGGCAAGCACTACTTATCCTGTTATACCAACACAAGCAGATGATAACCGTATATTTCCTAACGATAGTTATGTAACGGCAAATATTGCGCAAGGCTGGCAAAATGGAGTTTACAATGGCAGTTTAGTGCCCACAACAAATTGGACCGATTTGGTTACACGTACTGGTGTTACACAAGACCATGTATTAAGCGCCAGTGGCGGTACGGACAAATTAAAAGCCTACGCCTCATTTGGCTACTTAAACCAGATTGGTACAGAACTAGGACAGGATTATAACCGTTACACTTCTAAGGTAAGTGTAGAATTGAATCCTGTAAAGTGGTTTAAATTCGGGGCTAACATTACCGCATCTTATGGCTTGCAGAACTATGGATTTTCAACAGGCAATGCAACAGGCCCGAGCAGTTTGTATGGCGCAGCGCTTGGCATGCTACCAGTTGCTGTACCTTTTGATGTAAATGGTAACAGGATCAATTTACCAGGTGCCGACATCAATATCCAAAATCCAGTGGGTGAAGATCAATACAATATCAATTTACGTAAAGTGTTAAGAACAATCGGCTCTTTTTATGCTGAAGTAAGCCTTTTGAAAGGATTAAAGTACCGTATTAACTTCGGTCCTGATTTTTACAACAACTACAACGGAAGGTATCAGGATGCAAAATCAATCAATCGCGGTGCGGGCGAATCAGGTTCTACCAACTACGCTCAGCTTAACCAAAACAACAGATTTGCCTATACGTTAGATCACTTAGTTTACTACGATAAAACTGTAAAAAAACACAACTTTGGCGTAACTTTATTGCAAAGTTCATCGCTCTTTAAAGAAGAGAGTTCATCAATGACGGGAACTAAAATTCCTTTAAGTAATCCACTCTGGTATGGCTTAGGCGGGGCAAATATTCCGAGCCTGGATGCTTTCAGTACCGATTTGAGTAAAAACACCCTTGTATCCTACATGGCCAGGGTAAACTACAGTTTTAATAGCAAATACCTGTTAACTGCATCTGCCCGTTGGGATGGTGCATCACAATTAGCTGAAGGCAACAAATGGGACTTTTTCCCTTCTACTGCAATTGCATGGCGTATAGATCAGGAAGATTTTATGAAAAATATCAAATGGGTTGATCAACTGAAACTTCGATTAGGTGTGGGTAGTGTAGGTAATTCGGCCATTTCTTATGGAACAACTTTAGGTAAATTACAGCCCTTAACTTATACTTATGGTGGTTCGGTACAAACCGGATATGTAGCCTCCGATGCATCACTGGCCAGCCCTCCTACCTTACCAAACAAAGCGCTTGGGTGGGAGCATACCTTACAATATAACCTTGGTCTTGATTTTAGCTTAGTTAAAGGGAGAGTTGGCGGTTCCATAGACTTATATAAATCTAAAACCACAGACCTGTTATTACAAAAAGATATTTCTTCGATAAATGGTTATACTTCATCTTTCGATAACATTGGAGAAACTCATAATAAAGGTATCGACATTACCCTAAACACTGTGAACTTAAAAAACAAAGATTTTAACTGGTCTACAACATTAAGTTTCTCGGCAAGCAAAGATAAAGTGGTTAAACTGGCCAACGGTGATGTGATTGGTAGTTTATTGTTCATCGGTCAAAGGGTTAGAGTAGCCTACGATTTTGTAAAAGATGGCATCTGGCAAAATACACCTGAAGACTTAGCTGAAATGGCAAAGTTTAATGCTAACCTGCCAGCAGCAAGCGCTTTTAAACCAGGCAGTATTCGGGTTAGGGACTTAAATAACGATTATAAAATTGATGCCAATAACGATAGAATGATAAGAGGAAGTTACACTCCAAGCTGGACCAGCGGGATGACCAATACCTTTACTTACAAAAACTTCGACCTTTCTATTTTTATTATCGCAAGATATAATTTCTTAATTGCCACAGGTGCGGAATCGCTTCAGGGTCGTTTTGCCCAACGCTTAGTTGATTATTGGACACCAACCAACCCAACAAACGATTATCCTGCACCAAATTATGGAAGTGCAGCCGGCGACCCTTACAGAAGTTCGATGAACTACCAGGACGGATCTTTCGTAAAAATCAGAAATATCTCTCTGGGTTATTATTTCCCAGAAAAAATTGCTAAAAAATTAGCCTTATCTAAATTAAGGGTGTATGCACAGGCCATTAATCCGGGTTTAATTTACTCTAATGTTGGCTGGGTTGATCCTGATTCGGGCATCTCATCCAACAATACCGTTACCTCAACTTTTAACAGAGGTGTAGTATTTGGTGTTAATGTTAGTCTGTAATCCTTAATCGCTATTTAAAGAAATTGATCATGAAAAAGATTATAAATATATTATCGGGTGCTGCAATATTAGGAGGACTGATGATTTTCCCTACTTCTTGCAAAAAAAGCTTCTTAGACGAAGAAGTTGTTAATGCCCGTACCACTGCAGATTTTGTAACAACTGATGGCCTCGACGGTTTAACCATAGGCATGTACCAAAGTTTAAAGTTTCACTTTAATTATACCTGGGCATACACTACATCCAACTATGGAGTAGATGAATTTACAGTTGGTGGAGATAGAACTGAACAAATGTGGAACTCTTACGATGCGAGTTTAAATTCCCTTAATTCGGATGTGGCCAGTGTATGGGATAATATGTACGAGAACATAAATTCGGCTAATATTCTTATCAAGAACGTGCCGTTGTATTATCAGGGTGCAAGTAAAAACACACGCCTGGGCGAAGGTTATTTTATGCGTGCTTTCGATTATTTTAAACTGGTAAAACAGTATGGCGGTGTTCCGTTGAGGTTAGAAGCACAGGATTTCATTCAGGAAGAATTTACAAGGAACAGCGCAAAAGAAGTATATGAGCAAGTAATTCAAGATTTTACACAGGCTTATAACTTTTTGCCGGCTACGGTAACAGAAACCGGCCGGATTACCAAATGGGCGGCTGCGCACTTTTTGGCAAAAGCATATTTATTCCGTGCAAGCGAAATAAACAATCCATGGAATAGCGATACCAAGACTGCTGATTTACAAAATGCAGTAAAATATGCCGACCTGGTGATTAACAGCGGTCAGCATACCCTGGCTACCAACTTCAGCGATTTATGGAATTTCACCACCATTGACGGCGCGAATGAAACCAACAAAGAAATCATATTAGCCGCACAATTTTCTGGTAATACGGCTACTCAGGGGCGTTATGGTAACCAGGTACATTTGTATTATCCCTCTATTTATCAAAATTTACCAGGTATGCAGCGCGATATCCCTGGCGATCGTGAATTCCAGCGTTTAAGATCTACAGATTATGCCCTGGATGTTTTCGACCGTGTAAACGACTCGAGGTTTTGGAAAAGCTTTAAAACACGTTATTTATGTAACAGGCCTGCCGGAGCGCCACTTTGGACAGCAGGAACAGCACCAACACCAGATCTTGTGGGTAAAGCAAAATTTGCTGGCGGCGAAGAATCTATTTTATATATCGTTAATAATGCAGGCGATACCAGGTATACACCTGCCGTTGCAAATGCAAACCCTGCACTTCCTACTGATATTGGCCGCCGTAAACCCAGTATGTATGTAAGGTACTTTGCTGGCCAGCCGCAAAGTTACCTGGGTGGGCATGGAAATTATGGTGTTAGTCAGTTTGTTGCTTTATCTAAATTTATGGATGGTTCCAGAAATGCTGTAGCTTCGCAATTTGGTCAACGTGATGGCATTTTAGCCCGTTTGGCAGAAACCTATTTAATTGCGGCTGAAGCTTATGGACGAATGGGCCAGTTTGCGCAGGCCATTCCGTACCTAAATAAAGTTAGAGACCGTGCTGCTTATAAAGAAGGAGAAGACAGATCAGCATATGTAGATGGCGGTGTGTCGTATAAAAACAATGCTGCCGCAAACACAGCACCATTTGTTTCGTACTCTGATAAAAACAGCTACTTCGAATCAAATAACATTACTGCTACAACAGCCACCACGCTAACCAATATGCACTTAAATAGTGAGGCCGATATATTTAACTCCAACAAAGAGTTTTATGATAAAATTGGTGCTACCTCACAGGAAAATAAGTTTACAGCTTTTATCTTAAACGAACGCTCAAGGGAACTAATGGGCGAGTTATTGCGCTGGGAAGATTTGGCACGCACCAAAACTTTGGTCGCAAGAACAGCTGCCTTTAACGATGAAGCAAAACCATCAGATAGCAAACATTACCTGCGCCCAATTCCTCAAAGTTTCTTAGATGTAATTAAGAGCGGGGGTGCAGCATTAACACCTGAGCAAAAACAGGCCATGCAAAACCCAGGTTGGTAAATAATTTGATCTATTAAAAGGTTGCATTATAAATATAGTCTTGTCATCCTGTCCAAGGGAACTCCTGCGGAGAGCTTGTCGAAGAACTTGTTTTAAATACTTTTGAAGTGTTTCGACAGGCTCAAAATGACAGAATCTGATGAGAGATTAACTTTATGATGCAACCTTTTTTCAAAAAAAAACTTGTTATTATCCCTCTCTGTATTTCGTATTGCATTTGTTACTTCCTCATTACAACCACCATACCATTATTTCAAACGTTTGAAACACCTTTAAAGCCATTTACAATTTACCCAGGCCAATTCTTACAGGATAGAGCAGGATGGCGCTTTCAATTTTAAACGTTAATCTCGTTTAAACTATTTAACCAAATATTTCCTTTTTATTAATGGCGTTTTTATCCCAACGGTACAGAAACGGGCCAATAATGATTATTTGAGATGAAGAAACTCCTCCTTGCCTTTTTGATGCTATTTTCTATATGTGCTTTTGCTCAAAAAAGCAATAAAACAATGCTCGTTTCCAAACCTTTGTACAGCGATCCTCTTTATGATGGTGCTGCAGATCCGGTAAGAAAAACCTACAACTTTAATCCTGGCTGGAAACTCTTTGTTGGTGATTTACCCGGTGCAGAAAGTGCCGATTTTGATGACAAAACATGGAAGGCCATTACCCTACCCCATGCCTGGAACGAAGATGAAGCCTTTAAAAAATCTATAGAAGATTTATCAACCGGCATCGCCTGGTACCGTAAGCATTTTACCATTTCAGAGACCAGCCAAAGCAGTAAAATATTCCTTGAATTTGAGGGCATCAGGCAGGCTGGTGAATTTTACCTGAACGGAAAGTTTATTGGTAGACATGAAAATGGCGTGATGGCCTTTGGGTTTGACATTAGCAGCTTAATTAATCAGAACAAAGAAAATGTGATTGCAGTTAGAATCGATAATACCTGGAACTACAAAGAAAAAGCGACCAATTCTGGCTACCAATGGAATGATAAAAATTTTAATGCCAATTATGGCGGGATATCGAAAAACGTACGCCTTCATGTTACCGGAAATGTATATCAAACACTTCCACTATATTCTACTTTAAAAACCACAGGTACCTACTGTTACGCTAAAAATTTCGATATTAAAGGTAAATCAGCCTTAGTAGTTTCCGAATCGCAGGTTAAAAATGAAAGTGCAACGGATAAAAAACTGGTTTATGAGGTAGAGCTTAAAGACCTTGATGGAAAAATCGTTAAAACTTTTAAATCTGCAGAAACCAATATCAAAGCTGGCGATACTTTAACCTTAAAAGCCGAGGCATTGGTAACGGGCTTAAATTTTTGGAGCTGGGGCTACGGCTATCTGTATACGGTTACTTCAAGATTAAAATCGGAAGGCAAGATTATCGATGAGCTGAACACCAAAACCGGATTTAGAAAAACAGCATTTAAAAACGGGATGGTTTATTTAAACGACCGGGTATTGATGATGAAGGGTTATGCCCAGCGCAGCAGTAACGAATGGCCGGCAATAGGCCTATCGGTACCACCTTGGCTAAGCGATTACAGCAATCAACTCATGGTAGAAAGTAATGCCAATTTGGTACGCTGGATGCATATTACACCCTGGAAACAGGATATAGAATCTTGTGATCGTGTAGGTTTGATCCAAGCCATGCCTGCCGGAGATTCGGAAAAAGATGTAACCGGAACAAGATGGGATCAACGGAAAGCAGTAATGACAGATGCCATTATTTACAACCGCAATAACCCGAGTATCGTTTTTTACGAATGTGGAAACGAATCGATCAGCGCAGCGCACATGCTGGAAATGAAAGACATTAGAAACCTTTACGATCCAAATGGCGGTAGAGCAATCGGATCGAGAGAAATGCTCGATATTCCCGAAGCTGAATATGGAGGCGAAATGTTGTACATCAATAAGAGCGCAACTAAACCAGTATGGTCTATGGAATATTCGAGAGATGAAGCCTTAAGAAAATATTGGGATGAGTTCTCACCTCCCTTCCATGTAAATGGTGCAGGTCCTAAGTACAAAGATGCCGATGCCAGCGATTATAACCGCAATCAGGATTCGTTCGCTATTGAAGATGTAATCCGCTGGAACGAATATTACGAAGAGCGCCCCGGAACAGGAACCAGGGTAAGCTCTGGTGGGGTAAACATCATATTTTCTGATTCGAATACCCACCATCGTGGCGAAGAAAACTACCGCAGAAGTGGTGAGGTAGATGCCATGCGTATTCCAAAAGATGCCTTTTTTGCACACAAAGTGATGTGGGATGGTTGGGTTGACGCTAAAAAAACCGGCATTCATTTAATCGGCCATTGGAACTACAAGGCAGGTGTAAAAAAGAATGTATATGTAGTGGCCAGCGGTGATAAGGTTGAACTGATTTTAAACAATAAATCGCTTGGTTTTGGTGAAAAAAGTAATGGTTTTCTGTTCACCTTTAAAAACATAGTTTATAAAGCAGGTACAATCAAGGCCATTTCTTATTCCTCAGCAGGAAAAAAACTGGCAGAAACCCAATTAAAAACAGCAGGCAAACCAATAAGGTTAAAACTTACCGCAATGAAAAACCCAAGCGGTTTTAAGGCTGATGGTGCAGATGTGGTGCTGGTTCAGGTTGAAGTAACAGATGAGGATGGAAACCGTTGCCCTACGGCTTCAAATATGGTTAACCTTAGTTTAGATGGCCCTGCCGAATGGCGCGGAGGTTTAGCTCAAGGACCAGATAATTATATTTTGGCTAAAGATCTTCCTGTTGAGAGTGGGGTAAACCGGATACTCATCAGATCGACAACCACAGCCGGAAAAATTAATCTAACGGCAAAAGCCGAAGGTGTACAAGCAGCAACGCTTTCATTTGAAACATTACCAGTTAAAACAGCTGACGGATTATCCGTTCAACTGCCAAGTGATGGTTTGAAACCGAACTTAAGCAAAGGTGCAACACCACTTGATCAATCGTATAATGTAACACGCAAATCGATTAAAATTGTTGCTGCCGAAGCAGGTGCCGATAGCGAAAAGGCCAATTTAAGCTTCGATGATAATGAATTGAGCGATTGGGTAAATGATGGAAAGATCGCTACCGCATGGATCAAATATACTTTAGCAAAAGAAAGTACCGTATCTGCAATTTCTTTAAAATTGAATGGTTTCAGGACTAAAATTTATCCATTAAGGATTTTGGTTGATGGAGAAGTGGTTTTCGAAGGCAATAGCAAACCTAGCCTGGGTTATTTTACTGCAAACTGCAAACCAGCAAAAGGAAAAACAGTGACTATACAATTGGTGGGTTCAGGTAAAGAAAAAGAAAACTCATATATTGGCGTAGAGGTAAATGGTAAAAAACTTGATGATGGTGTTGACCGTGCAGAAACCAAATTAAAAGGTGGTTTAAGTATTATTGAAGCAGAAATTTACGAGCAGCCTTAACCGATGAACTGTCAGTAGAGTTAAGCGCAGCGTCTCTACGGATTTAATTATAGGGTTGAGATTCAAACTCAACTGACAAGAATGAGTCGGAGACTCTTTTCCATTGATAGTCCGTAGAGCCCTACTGAATTCTACGGACAGATTTGGAAAGCTACGAAGTAAATTTAGTTCAGGATCTTAAAGGCACGACGGATACTGAAACAAGTTCGGTATGACGAAATCTCTAAACAACACGATATGAAAACATTTAAAAAGGCTTATCTCCTATTCTTTAGCTTAAGCACTTTCATCCATACGGTTAATGCGCAGTCTAAAGCCAGCATCGAGGTTAATTTCGACCAGAACATTGCACCAATGAAACCCATTTGGGCCTGGTTTGGCTACGATGAACCGAATTACACCTATATGAAAGATGGGCAGAAGTTATTGACCGAGATTTCTAAATTAAGTCCGGTTCCCGTATATGTACGTACGCATAACCTGCTAACCTCCGGCGACGGTACACCTGCTTTAAAATGGGGATCGACGAATGCCTATACAGAAGATGCCAAAGGTGATCCGGTTTACAACTGGAAAATTGTTGATCAGATTTTCGATACTTACGTAAAAAGGGGCATGAAACCTTTGGCGCAAATTGGTTTTATGCCTGAGGCACTTTCAACCAACCCCCAACCCTACCAACACAAATGGAAGCCCGGCGCCCGGTACGATGAAATTTTAACCGGCTGGGCCTACCCGCCAAAAGATTATAAAAAATGGGGCAATTTGGTTTACGAATGGGTAAAACATTGTGTGGAACGATATGGCAAAGCTGAGGTTGAAAGCTGGTACTGGGAAGTGTGGAACGAACCGGATGGTGCTTATTGGAAAGGTACACAGGCCGAATTCTTTAAACTTTACGACTACGCTGCCGATGGACTAAAACGCGCCTTGCCTACTGCGAAAATTGGCGGTGCCAACGTAACAGGTGGAGGCACCAAGTATTTAGATGCCTTTATTAAACATTGTTTAACAGATACCAATTATGTAACGGGCAAAATCGGTTCTACTTTAGATGCTGTTCTTTTTCATGCTAAAGGCTCACCAAGGGTGATTAATGGAACCGTAGTGATGAATGTAAGGGCCCAGCTCCGCAATATTGATGGAAATTATAAGATCATCAGTAAATACCCTCAACTTAAAAATATCCCTGTAATTATTGGCGAATCCGATCCTGAAGGTTGTGCAGCCTGTGGCATGAGTACTAATCCTGAAAATGCCTACCGCAACGGCACGATGTATTCGAGCTATACCGCAGCCTCTTTTGCGCGGCTTTACGAACTTACAGATAAATATAAAATCAACCTTTTGGGTGCTGTTACCTGGTCGTTTGAATTTGAAAACCAGCCTTGGTTTGCAGGTTTTCGCGATTTAGCCACCAACGGAGTTGATAAACCTGTGCTGAATGTCTTCAGGATGTTTGGCCAGATGAAAGGGAACCGTGTTGAAGCCATAAGTAACCGCATGTACAATTTAAATTCTATTTTGGATTCGAGCATTAGAAAACCGCAGACAGACATAGGTGTTTTAGCCACTAAAGCCGAAAAAACCGCTGCTGTTATGCTGTGGAATTACCACGATGAGGATAAAGCGGACTCGAAAGATGTTGTTTCCATCTTGTTAAATAAACTACCTGCCAAAACAGTAATCATAACAGAATATCGCATTGATACCGAAAATAGTAACGCTTATTCGGAATGGAAAAAAATGGGTTCACCCCAAAATCCGGATGCAAAACAGATTGCGGCATTAGAAAAAGCAGGCCAGCTTAAAATGATTGGTAAACCTAGAAAATTTAACACCGCAGGTGGTGCTTTTGAAATGGACTTATCCAGACAAGGCGTGGCTTTATTAAAGTTGGATTGGTAGCATTTTGCTTTTTTGCCACGGAAACACTGAAGCACAGAAATAAAAAGAGTATTTTTCTCCAATTCCGTGGTCTGGGTCTCCACAGACCACCTAAATATTATTTTTTCGTTCTCTGAGGACACATACCGAGGTTAAAGTTGACACTAAATACTTTCACATTTAGAGCGCAAGGCCTGTAGTAAATACTAAATTTCTTCCCGTTTTCCGCTTGTACGCTTCGCTTCCTCGTGCCTCGTTGCTGCAGGGTATCGCTTCAACAGGGGCTAAGTGGCTACAACAGCATTTCATTTGTAAAGTTGCAGGGTGCACAACCCCTCGTTCCTAAACCCGATTGTAATGTAAAGCCCAAAGCGTAGCGAGGACTTGAAATGAAAGCGGGACTGAAGACCGCCAAGAACCACAAGCCGCTTATTTCCTAATACTAAAATATTTTTAATGGAGCACCATGCTTGTATTACACAATTTACCGTTGCCCGCTGGCTGAAATTATTAGTTATCTTCAGCACTAAGGTTTAACAACCAATGGTGCTCCGTTTACCATTACGTTCTCAATTTTAACATCCTGGTACCTGTTTTTCAAAAATGGTGTTTTAGTCGTTACTTCCAAATCTTTAAAAAGAAAGCCCGATACTTTATCTTCAGGGTTCCCATCCATTTCGCCAAATTTTGTTGCTTCTACTTTAATGTTTGAGATCTTGATGTTTCTGATCGTACCAAATGGTTTTGCGGTGCTGCCTGCCAGATCAAAAAACTGTTTCCAGGGGTTTAAGTCGATAATAGCACCACATTTTCCTGTAATGTTTTCTACCGTAATATTTTCGTAAAGCTGAAAAGTATCTCCACGCATTTTCATTTTTAAAATCGGGCAGTTATTTTCTACCTTACAGTTTCGCATGGTAATATTGCGTGCATGAATACACTCGCTTCCCATGGTTAAAGTAGCATGTGCTTCGCCAATGGTACAGTTTTCAATTAAAATATCTTCAACAATACCATTTTCTGGTAGTTTCTGTGCATCGGGTCCTTTGCCACCTTTAATACAAATGGCGTCGTCATTTACAGAGATATAACAATTCCTGATCGTTACTTTTTTACAAAAATCAATGTCTATACCATCAGTGCTGGGTGCTTTTACCGGCCGAAATGGCGAACGGATATCGCAATTCTCAATTAGTACATTGTTAGATTGGTACAAATGGGTTGTCCAGAATCCAGAATTACGCAATTTCACCCCCTTAATATTCACATTATTGCATCCCCAGATAAAAAGTAAGCGAGGACGGCTCACCTCCAGGTTTGTAGATTCCCTTCCTAATTTCTTGAGCGAATCGCGATGTGCCCAGAATGTTTTCCAGAATTTGAGGCCATTTCCATCAATGGTACCTGGGCCAGAAATACTAAAACCATCTACCTTTGTGGCATTAATTAATGCTGCAAAGTATTTAAGGCTCCTACCTTCCATACGCGACGGGATAAAAGGATAATCTTTTATGTTATCAGATCCTTTAAGTACCGCGCCTTCTTGCAACAAAAGCTTCGTTTTAGGCTTAAAAAAGAGTGCTCCGCTAAGATAAACACCTTTAGGGATTACAATCGTTCCTCCTCCTTTTTGATAGGCCTTGTCTATTACACTTTGAATAGCTTTGGTATTCAGTTTGGTGCTATCGGCACCAACACCAAATTTTGTGATGATATAATCTTGGCCCATGGCACTTATGCCAATGGCCGTAAACAAAGCGAGTATAATGAGTTTTTTCATGATAAAATGCATATTGATTTGTACAAGGCTTTAAATCTCTGTCTGCGCAGGAATGACTGTATACGATTAGTTGAAAGCTGTAATGCTTACCGGGCCGATTAAGCCTGAAGGCACTACGTTCCAGTTTGATGCATCAAAATCCTTATAGTTAATATTCACGAAATTGATTTCGTGGTAATTCCGCCACTGGATTTTTTTGATATCCATATCACGGATGCGGTTCGCCATCAAATTAACCACTTCAATTTTGATGGTATTATGGCCTGCTTTTAAATATTTGCCAACACGGGCCTGAAAAGGAATACTCCATAAAATACCAACTTCCTGTCCATTGATCCACACCCTGGCACTTTCATCAACCTGGTTTAGATTTAAAACATATTCTTTGGCCGATTTTGAGTTCAGCATAAAGCTTGAGGTATAAACACCAGTGCCAGAAAAGGCTTGTAATTTAGGGTCGTTTAAAGTAGTCCAGCTTACCAATTTGTCTAATTTCTGATCTGCAGGAAGCTCTGGCCCACCTTCGATAAAATGTAAGCTCCATGGTTGGTTAAGATTAATCGTACGGGCAGCTTTGTTTAAATAAACCCAAGGAGTTTTGGTTGTTCCATTCTGATCGACCTTTAAAAACAAACTCTCTCCTGATTTAAGCTGTACACGAACCTTTTTATCGCGTACTGCCGCCAAACCCACATTCGAGCTTTGCGGATCCATGATTAAAACCTGTCCTTCTTCATTTAAGGAAAGTTCAGTATCAATATCTTTAGCGGTGTGGTTAACCAGATAATAATATTTGCCAGTTGTTGTTTTTCTCCTGATAAACTGAAGGCCTGAATCGGTTAGCGTTTCTCTGTTAATGCCAGTTGCATTTAATGCTTTTTGCACATCGTTAGCCAATAAAATTAATCCTGCGCCAACTTTAAACCGTTTAATACCATCTGCACTATCCGTAAAAATCAATTTAGCCAGGCTGGCCTTTAGCTGTGCGCGTCTTGCTTCCAGATTATTTAAACCTGGAACATCTTTAGGTAATGCCTGAAAAATGACTTTCGCTCCATTGCTGGCCAGTTTTATCATCTGATCTAGCGTTTCCGGGCTCATCATTTCGCATTGCGGCACAATTAACACCTGATATGGCGCAGCAGTCTGATTGGTGCTGATTAAAGTCTTGTTAACGGTTGATTGCTTTAACAGTCGATCGGATGCAAAATCAAAGGAATAACCCGATTTGGAAAGTTCTTTTGATAGTTTATAAAACGCTGTTGGGTGCAGCCACTCGTCAACATCATGCACTTTTAAGGCCATATCCAAACCCTTCGCTTTGTTCCATACGTCATAAATTGGCCAATAGACTAAAATTTCGTTGTCTGGCTTTCCTGATTGAAGAATAGACTGACAACGGGCAATATAATTGTTTAATCCTTGTGCCTGTGGCCATAAACTGTTGTTTGGATTCATTTCTACCGAGGCATAAAACAGCCATCCCGGCCAGGATACATTTGCTGGCGAATTGGTGGTTCCATGATAAAAGATATGGTTTATCCCTGCCAGGAACAATTGTTCTGCTTCTGGTTTACATTGCGAAAACGATGTTTTAAAATGCTCGGTTAGCCAGGTAAACGTTTCGGAAGACACCAGTTTTTTGCCGCCTGTATGTGCTGCAGATGATGCAAATTTGCTCATTATCGGATCGGGATCTACGTTGCGGATATCTCCTGCATCACGCCTAAGACCTGGAATTGGGAAGTAACTTGAACCAAAGGTTTCGGTTTCAGGGATGTCAACCGCTCCATAAAGATCGAGCAAATTGCCTGGAGAACCATGCGACTGGTTTTTTGTGACCGATTTAAACTGATGCGCCCAATTGGTCCAGTTTTGCGTAAAATTATGGAGCAAAAGTTCATCCATGGTTTCGCGGTAATCAGATTTTAAACGGGCAATATTTGCATTCGTAGAATCTTTACCGGTTAATTCTTTAATATGAGTGGACAGATCGTAGCCCCGGTTTTTCTTAAATTCCTGTAAGAAAGTTGGCGTCCATGTTGCACCATAAACTTCATAACTATCGTTAAAAAACGATCGGATACCCTGTGGTTTACCTCCAAAAGCATCCGAAAATCTTTTCAGGTAAACATCAACTGCATTTTTATCGAGGTGATCTAAAGTAAAACCTTCGCCGCCAGGTGCTGCGCGTTTAACCATTTGCCTGGTTTTACCTGCAAAAGCAGCATAAATATCCCAACTCCCACTACCAGGCGACCAATTTAAAGATCCATCAGCCTGAACTTTAGAAAGCAGGTTGAGCACTTCACCATTGTTACCATAAGCTGTTAACGCCTGTAACTGCGCGAAATCCTGTTTAGCTTCTTTAACCTTAATAGTTTCATTTAATCTTTCGCCAGCTTTGAGTGCATATTGCTGGGTAATCAGTTTGGTGGCGGCATTTTCAGGTTTAATCTGCGGACCGCCAAATGGCCATCCCGTGCCAGTGTTCATATCTACTCCCAAGCCTAGCGTATTTGCTTTATTTACCGTGTGGTGTAATATGTTCATCCACTCTGGCGATAAAAACTGTAAATATTGCTTTTCAAAACCCTTGGCGCCATAAATTGGTGTAATTTCTACACCACCAAGACCAGCATCTGCATATTTCTTTAAAACCAGGTCCAAATTCTGTTCGTCTACAGCATTTCCCATCCACCACCAGCGGGTCCAGGGTTTCATCTGCTTTTCGATAACAGGCCAACTGCTGGTATTTTTTACAGGCTTTTGTGCTTTAGCCACACTAAAAATCAATATACTAAGTAGCAGAACAGAAAAGAATCTATGTAATTGCATATTTTTAATCTAAATGGAATACCATTTCCAAAGGAAATGTTTTTGGTGAATTATCGGCATTGGTTTCCATAATATCGGCCATGTATGCCCACCATTTTTGCACAATCTGGGTATTGCCCAAATCTTGTGAAGAGTTTCCATTTTGTTGCTGCACGGCAAAAAGTGTATTGGTTTCGTCATCTAAAAAGATAGAATAATCGCTGATCCCATTTTCCTTTAACAAAGTAGATAGCGCTGGCCAGATCTCATCATGGCGCTTTTTGTATTCTGTTTCAAAACCGGGTTTAAGTTTCATCTTAAATGCAATTTTCATGTTTTCAATTTTTTTAAGGATTTTCCCCGCCCTGGTTCATGTCCCCACGAACCGCTAATATTATTTATTTTATACCCAAACTAAAATCGCTCAGTTTCGGTCTGTGGAAACACAGACCGAGGAACTAACCACCTATTAATTCACTACAAAGCTTAAATCATTACTGTTATCTCCGGCTGATTTAATCCAAAGTATTTTATTTTTTATATCATAAAACCAGCCTTCAGTCTTATCCAATTGATCTGGTGTTTTTAAAACTTTTAATTTAATACCATTTTCTGAGACACCATTTGGATCTACTTTTCCTGTCCAATGTATTTTAGCCAGATATTTATGCTTACTGGGCTTAAAATTACCTGTTGGTTTAGCAACTTTCAACGTTAAATTTGATGCGGCTAATGAAGAAGTGATCTTGGTTGAAGCAAAGTTTCCTGTTTTGTAGGCAGCGCTTAAATTATCGTCTTCGTACATATTATATTCAGATGCTCCATAGGGAAAAACATCCAGGGTAATCACATCAACTGGTTTTTCACCACTGTAGGCCATTTCTGGTTGCATCGGAATAATACTTCCCGCCTTTACAAACAACGGAATGGTATCTAAAGGCGCAACCACATGGTGATAACTTTTGCCTTCGTATTTTTTGTTTGTCCAATAGTTAAACCAGGTACCTTCTGGTAGATAAACCGAACGGGTAATGGCACCTTTGGTGGTTACCGGAGCAACCATTAAGTTATCCCCAAATAGATACTGATCACCAATTTCGTACACATTTTCATCATCCTGATAATTGAGCACCAAAGCCCTCATCATTGGTAAACCTGTTTCGTATTGCTGATGCATGCTGGTATACATATAAGGAAACAAACGGTAACGTAGCAGATCGTATTTTTTGAAATTACGCAATGCGTCTTCACCATATTTCCAGGGTTCTTTATAACCGGGATGATCCATCCCAAAAACAAGTGCAATTGGGCTGAACATTCCAAACTGTACCCAACGGATGTACAGTTCCGGATCGGCCTGATGC
The DNA here is from genome assembly GCF_049913135.1 of Pedobacter sp. R-06. Taxonomy (NCBI): domain Bacteria; kingdom Pseudomonadati; phylum Bacteroidota; class Sphingobacteriia; order Sphingobacteriales; family Sphingobacteriaceae; genus Pedobacter; species Pedobacter sp. R-06. Next base: position 4,023,089 of record NZ_CP183977.1, read on the forward strand.
TCGAAACCGCCCATACAGTGTGCCCATGAACCTACGCCCGAAAGGCCAACATTTAGTCCGGCTTTAATTACTGGAGCAAAATACTGCCATTCACTTGGCCAATCGCCTGCAAAAATATATGGATAACGCTGAATGCCAGAATAACCTTCCCTTGTTTGATTTAATCCCCTAAAACCATTAAACCTTTCGAACTCCAAAAACGGTGCTTTGGCATAAGCTATTGGAAAAAGATTGTGTAAACGTTCTGCATCTTTTCCTGTTGGACCAACCTTCTCACTTTCGTTGGCTAAAGATCCAAACGCACTACCTTCATCGGTTTTCAGAAATTTAGCGCCTAATTTTGCTACCCGCATTACACCATTATCCCACCACCACTGTGTAGCCTTTTCATCGAAAAAGTTCACAAATTCGCCGGGTTTACCATTTTCGGGATAAGTATACCCCTGCGCTCTGGCCTGATCTAACAAGTTCAATTTTTTGGCGTTATCGAACCGTGGACGAAGGTGAAGCCCCACCATTTTATAGTTCATGGCGTAAATGCTATCGAACATTGATTTTGGATCTTTAAAGGTTTCTCTCCATTCGAAAGAAGTAGCACCTTTACCTCCATTTTCGCCAAATAAGCGCCAGGTAGAATCTAACCAAAGCAGATCAACCGGAATGCCTAATGACCTGTATTTTTTTGCCAGCTCAACCACATAATGATCGGAAGTTTGTGCCTCATAGCCCCATGTACCACCACTGTACGTACCTGCATGTAAACCTAATGCAAACTGCGGTAACATTGGCGATTTGCCGGTAATACTGGTATAATGGTCTAAAATAGCCGGAAAAGTTGGGCCGTACATGAAATAATAGTCCAATTCTCCATCAGCAGCTTTAAAACTGTACTGACCTTTTTTGGAAGCGCCCATGTCCCATTCGGTAGCAAAAGAATTATGCAAGAAAATACCGTAACCTTTTGTGCTCATAAAAAACGGAACCGGACAATAATTGGCTTCCAATATATTGTAAGCACCGATGGCGTGCGGTAAACCTTTACCACGTCCAACATTTAATGTTACTTTTTTAAAGCGGCGGTCCATAAAATCCATGCGCTCGCCAAAACCAAAGAAATGCTCATCGGCCTGCAGTTTTTTGCTTACCCCAACCTGCGTATTTTCTTTGACTACCGCTCCATTCGCTTCGCTGCTCAGCAATTTACCTTTGGCATCAAAAACATCAATTCTGAAAGGGGCTTTGTATAATTTAACCACCAATTTTGAGGTGGCAAGCAAGAAATGGTCTTTTTTATCCGAAACTTTAACCATTACATTGGCCCAATTGTAATTAACCACCATCAGGTTTTCGTTGGCTTCGAATTTCCCGTTCCAACTGGTTCTGATCCTGAAGATTTCTGGTGTACAGAACTCCAATTTCACTTCTCCTCTTGTGGTTAAAAATGAAATGGTATTGCCCGTTTTCTTAAAACCAGATTTATAATCGCCAATACTTTGTGCCCTGGCGATGGCAAGCATAAAAATTAAGGATAGGGCAAAAGCTAAAAGTTTCTTCATCATATTTATTGTATTTCCAACTGGTTAATTACCAAGCCCGGATCGAGCATATAGATTTTCACAGTCGATTTACCTGTTTTATTAATCTCGTGTTTGGTTATGCCCGAAGCGTAACCCTGTAATACGTTCTGTTTCCAGATATTATTTTCTGAAGCCGGAGAAATATTAATGACCTGCGGCTTGTCGTTGTTTACCGAAATGGCATAACGCACTTTAATCCCATTATTAACGCACTGAGTAGGTAAACATTTCACTTCGATCTGGTGTTCGCCCTGTGTTTTGAAATCAACTTCGTAAACAGTAAAGGCGGCATTTTGAAGCGCTGTTTCCCCGAATGGCTTAAAAGTAAAAGGATAAAGAGAAATGCCATCACCACCTAAACCAAGTCCTTTCAGGGTTTGTAAGGATAGTCCCTTCGGCACTGATTTCTCGACATATTTAGCCGCACGAACAATGATTTTATTTTCAGTTTTCGCGCTAATGTCTGATGATTTTGAAGTTACAGAATCGGCCACTTTTGGCATTTTAAAAACGGCTAAATCGCGTGGTTTCCAGCTCATCATTCCGTTCCACTTGCCACCAGCAATTTCTTCATTGTATTTTTTGGTAATCAACTGGATCTGATCGAAGGCTTCTTTCGATTTTTTCGAATAACTTAAGGCCGATTGATCGCCGTTTGCCGCTAAAACCAAACTTTTCTTTGCGTATAAAATCTTCTGGTTCATCAGTATGGCACCTTCGACCGGGTATAAAACTAATTCGAAATAAGCATCTTTCAAACGTGCCGGCATCTGGTCATTTAAGCTTTTAGCTTGTTCGTAAATCTTTTGATAAGCAGCCAAACGTTCTTCGGCCTGGGCATCAGTAAAATTAACGCTGGCCATATGCTCTGGCTTGGCAGCCTGCGCTAAGCGATAATAAATTGCTTTTATTTCGGCAATGGGTTTTGCAAATTCGGCACCGAAAGTCTCAGCAGCCCAGCTTTCGGCATATTTATCTGCATTTTCGGGTTTCCACTGGTTTACATTCCAGGCCAAATCCATGGCAAACTGTGTTTCCATTTCTGCAGGTTTAATATCGCCCACATTTACAACCCAAAGGCGGTCGGCTTTGTACTGGTACGCTTTGCTTAACTCATATGAAATCAACGATGGAGAAATAGACGAAAGCCAGAGGTAATCTTGTGGAGCACCCCAATAAGAAATGTGGTAATACACCCCACTTCCACCTGAGCGTTTTTGCTCTTCAGGGTTCGAAAGCTGACGGATATAACCATGATTATCATCGGCCCAAACGATCGTTACGTCATCAGGCAGTTTTAAACCAGCCTGGTATAAAGATAATACTTCCTTGTAAGGACAAAAAATTTGTGGAATTGAACTCACAGGCTTTGTAATGTTTTTGCTCAAAATCGTTCTTTGGTCGGCAATCACTTCCCCCAACAATTTCACTTTTTCATTTTTATCTTTCGGTCCCGGCATACTGCCATCGTGGATACCACGCATCCCTACAGTATAAACCGACTCGTAATTTTTTGCCTGTTTTACACGGTCGGTCCAGTAGTTTGCAATTTCATTTTTATTTAGATCGTAACGCCATTCACCTGGTTTTTTGCCGTATTCGTGCTCAAAATTCTCTGCCCATTCGAAAACATTGTTCCTCAGCATCGGTTCGCAGTGACTGGAACCTAAAACAATACCATATTTGTCAGCCATTACAGGGTTGTTGGCATAATAATAAAAGGCTTTGGTTGAAGGATGCATGCCCGGCCAGATGTAATTGGCTTTTAGCCTGAGCAACAGTTCAAATATTTTAGTATAAGTTTTTGGGCCGATATCTTTCACATCGGTATCCATCATTTTAGCCGCCCAGGGCTGTATTCCCCAATCTTCATCATTGATAAAAATACCACGGTATTTAACTGAAGGCGATTCTACCAAGGGCTGACCAGCTTTTATGTATAACGATTTTTTTGTTGCAGGTTTCACATCAGCCCACCAACAAAGCGGCGATATGCCAAGCATCCGCGAAAGCTGAAAAACACCATAAGCAGTCCCACGTCTATCACTACCGGCAATCACCAAAGCCCTTTTTATTCCTTTTAAAGGATTTTCGATCACTGAAACAGAAAAAGTCTCCCATTTTCCTGATAAAGCAGTCCTGCTTATTTTTCCAGTTTTAACTAATTGATCTATGTAAAGCGACTGCCCCATGGTACCAATAATAATGGGATAAGCACTGAAAGCAGGATTATTTTTCAAAACCTGACTTGTTGTCCCCGTTAATAAGTGAATATCACCCTTAAAAGCCTCAGCAGCGATTCCAACAACTTCAGCATCTTTTTCATCGATATAAATTGATGCTGCTTTTCCTCCATCCACAATCGGGAAAGATGAAATACTATTAATTTCAGAAACAGCAATGGCCGCCCTTTGTGCCATATTTTGTTTAGGCAGCAAGAACAAAAACATCAATACCGATAAGCCTGCTAGATTTCTGAAATTCATTTTAATTATTTTTTAAGCTTGTAAACCTCTGTTCCGGCCAATAAGAAGCAACCCAGTCCATAATCTTCAAAATCTGGTACGCTGGTATAACTTACCGGCTGTCCGTCTTTTGGCTCTTTCCCGGTTCCTTGCATATAGCCTATAAACCCATTTTTTTGAACAGCATCTTTGGTCATGGCATTCCAGGCTTTGGTAATGATTGGCAGATAAGTAGCCTTATCTAAAATACCCTGATTTACGCCCCAGGCCATGCCATATACAAACAAAGCAGTGCCAGAAGTTTCTTTACCACCAAAATGCGTCGCATCGTGTAAACTTACATTCCAAAAACCATCAGCACGCTGAATTGGTACCAGAGCTTTGATCATCTCATGATAGGTTTTTAAATATTCATTGCGGTGAGCTTCATTTTCAGGGATAATTTCCAATACACGCACCAGCGCAGCAACCACCCATCCGTTTCCTCTGGACCAATAACAATCTTCGCCGTTTGGTTCTTTGTAAGGGGGCACAAAATCTTTATCGCGCCACCAAAGACCATCTTTAGCATTGTACAAACCGCCACCCTCGGTATTTTTAGAATGCATATACATTTTGTACATATAATTATAGTAGGAGGTATCGTTGTATAACTTACCCAGTTTGGCAAAAACAGGCATGCCCATTTGGATGGCATCAATCCATGTCCAATCGTTTACCTTGCCCGATTTAATTACCAGATCGATAGAAGCTTTAATGTCTTTAATGCGTTCGGGTTGTTTATCAATCAGGTAAAGATCGATATAAGTTTGCCCACAGGCCTGGTCGTCGGCATTTTTTGTAGTAATGCCATTTCTTAAGCCCCAGTTATGTTTTTCACCCCATTGAACGGCATAATCGTAGTATTGTTTTTCAGGATGGATTTTATAAAGGTTCATCAATCCCTCGTAATATACTGCCCTTGTCCAGATATTACTTGGCCGCTCTCTGTTCGTTATGATTGATTTCCCGGCATCAGGCCACTTATTCATAAAATAAGCATTTGTTGTTTTTAACACTTTTAAAACCTCCTTTTTATTAGGGATTTTCTGTGCCAAAAGTAACTGGACAGATATGCAGAACAGTATAGCGGAGCTGAATATAAATTTCTTCATGATGGTATTCGCTTATCTTAATTGGTTTTAGGTTTTACTTTTAACTCATCAGGACTATCTTTTGTAAAGGTATCGAACTGAATTTTAGAAGGACTTTCGAAGATATCTTTTACAGTATTAAAAGCCACTTCATATTTTGGATTAAACTGATCAGATATCATATATTGCTGCAAACTGAAATAAAGTTGTTGTGCAGCGGGTGCGTCTTTTAAATCAGGTGAGAGATTGGCACTCGAAACCACTAATTTCCCCTTACCTACCTTTGCCTCGAAAACCAATGCCAAACGGCGGTTCAAAAACCAGGTATCAATTGGTTGAATAATTGGCTTAAATCCTGAAGGGAAATCTTCGAGGTTCATTACCTGCGATTTGTTTACGATTTCCCACCACTGCATATCGCTGTGGAAATCGGTCGGAAAATTGTTAAAAGCAGCGTGTTTTGGATCACATAAAATACCTAAAGTATGTGGCGGGCGCATTTTAAACCAAGAGGTATTCCAAAAAACAGGCAGGAAAGTTTGCACCACTTCTTTCCCTTTTACCACTTTGCCAGCTGCATTGAGAAAAACACTGCCTCCTTCGGCCAAAACAGCCTGTGCTTTTTCATCTAAGCTGGTGCAGTAATATACATTGCCTTTAACCTGTGGCAATTGTGCAGGGTAAACCCAAAAACTCCAGTCGTTGGCAAATTCAGTTCCATCTATGGTAACCTCTAATTTCAGTTTTGTTGCTTTTGTAATACTGTTTAACGGAAATTTAATTTCTCCGATGGCAATACAATTGGTAACAGGCAAGGTTTTAGGATTGAAACTGCCTTTGGCTATATTTGTACCGTTTTCATCTTTGAGTGTCCAGGAGAGTTTTGCATTTTCAATTGGCGCCTTTCCGAAATGTGCCACTTCTACCGCAGCTTCTAAGGTTTCGTTATTGGTAAAAACAAATTTTGAAACTTTTAACAGAGGCACTGTGCTGTTAGAAAAACGTTTGAATTCTTTCGCTGTAATATAACCTTTTTCGTCCCAAAAGACATCTAAAACACCTACAAGTGCTGTTCCCTGGCCTGGATAATCATTTAGCGACAATAACTGATAACCATTGTAATTTGGCGTTCGTAATGCTTTTTCGATTTCATTTTTATAACAAAGGGCTTGTAATTTGCCCGAAGCCATTAAAAAATCATGTCCTTGATCGGCCATATCGTGATCTTTAAGATCTTCCTGAAACATCTCAAAGTTTTTTGCACGATAAACACCAGTGTATTTTTTTATTTCATCGAAATTAGGGAAAGCACAATATTGCCCCATTTCGTGTGCTACAAAAGGCACGGTAAATTGTTCGATCTGTTTGGCATAAGTTGAAATACTTTCTGGCTTTCTGCTCCAATCTAACCCCCTTGCGCCAGCCCGAACCATGTATTCGTTGTTCGGAATAACCGGCCAGCTGCCACCAACCGACGCACCTGTATATAACCGTCTGGAATCTTTGGCTTTCCAGTAATTATTAAATTTGGTCAGGTATTCTACTTGCTTGCCACGTGGTTCGTTTCCATAGGCCATCATACAAAAGGATGCATAATTGCCATAGTTTTTGGTCATACGGTTGGTTTCATCATAAATAAACTGATCAATTGGTTTTCCATCTCCGATAGACGTACCGTGGTTGGCCCAGCTTGGTCCTTCTGGCTGAAGGTAAAAACCGATTTGATCTGCAGCGATAAAAGCAGCTTCTGGTGGACAAAACGAGTGGAAACGCATATGGTTTAACCCGTGGGCTTTCGAAATTTTAAAAATGCGTACCCATGCGGCAACATCCATTGATGGATAACCGGTTAAAGGAAATTCGCAATTGTTAACCGTTCCGCGTAAAAAAACCGGCCGACCGTTAATTTCAAAAGTTCTGCCTATGGCTTTAAACTCACGCATACCGAATTGTAGCTTTTTCTCGTCTTTTTTACCATCTTTCGATAGTAAAGTAGCTGTTAAACGGTACAATGCCGGATCGAACTCATCCCAGGTGGCTATTTTATCCCCCATTGGCAAATTGATTTCCAAAGCACCCTCACCATTTGTAATGCGGTAAGCTGCGGTTACAGGCTTAACCTGGAGTGCATTTTTGGTATTGAAAGTTGTAGCAGTAAGCGTAATTTTTCCGGTAGAGGATTGCTTAGCATTGGCTTTAAGCTGGATTTTAACGTTGGCAGACTTATTTTTCAGATCAGGATAGACCTGAATATCTTCAAAATATATGGGAGAGCCAGCCACCAGCTCCATTTTACCCACCACGCCATTCCAGTTTCCTTGAGTGTGATCGGTTAAACTATGTGAATCCTGCCCCACATTTATCGCTTTGATGCGGTTATCGATCAATAAAGTGATGGTATGTTTTCCTGCTTTTAAATTTGCCGGGAGTTCGAAATTTTGTGCAACCACAAAGGTATACTGTGTTCCAATTTCGATATCATCTATCCAAACCTTTGTTTCCGAATGAGGATATTCTAAAGATAACACTAGTCTTTTACCCTTCCAATTGGCAGGAATTTCGATATCTTTTTGATACCATGCTGCACCTGTATAATGTTTGGCAGGGGTTAACCAGAAAGGTATTTTCAGGTTACCTGGTTTACGGTATTTTTCTAAACGGGGATGAAAAAAGTACGAACTATCGTAAATACTTCCGGTCCATTTAGTTTTGAGGGTAATGTCATCGCCCTTTAAGTTTTCGGCCATTGAGCCTGGCAGATTAACGGATTCGGGAAGAACAGTTGAATACCATTTTCCTTTTATACCTTCATCTTTAGCATCAATTTTGAAACGCCATTTGCCGGCAAGCGAAATGCTTTGGGCATGTGTTTGCGTGATGCTTAAAAATATAAAAGCAATGCCTATCAGCACTTTGAAAACTCGGTTAACCTGTATCTGCATAAAATTGGACGGTTTATTACCGCTGGTATTTGGTTAGGCGGTTAAAATAATACAATATCGGCAGGAAAGCATCCTGTAGTATCCTGCCCGATGGTTTATTTCAGGTAGCTATTCAGTTTATTGTTTTTTAATTTCTTTAAACCTTCTACAACAGCAACTGCATTTAACTTCGCTCCTGCTTCATTGGTGTGCGTATGGTCTTTCTCGGTAAAAAATGCCTTTACTTCTGTCGCGCTTAAAGCAGCATATTTATCTTTAATGATCTGATTCAGTGGAATGAAATCGACTTTTTCGGCTTTTGTCACCTCTTCGGCCCAACCTGCATAACTATCGTTAGCTAAAACGATCGCATTATCTTTAACCGGATTGCGTGGAATCGGTGAACACACAATTGCTGTTGCGCCTTTAGCTTTAATATCGCTGATAAATTTACGCAGGTACCAGCCATACGTATAAACCACTTCCTGTTTTTTCTTAATTGGGTTATAAATTTCTTTACTTTCGGTTCCAATGCCTTTTATGGTACCACGGGCACGGGCGGTATCGTCTAATGGGCTGCTATCGTTATGCCCAAACTGCATCATCACGAAATCGCCTTTTTTTACTTTTGCCAAAACAGCATCCCACAAACCATTGGTTTGAAAAGTACGACTGCTGGTACCACCAAGCGCATCATTTTCTACATTGATTTTCTCGGAATTAAATAAATTTCCAACAAAACTCCCCCAGCCCCATAAAGCACCATCGCCTTTGCCTTTTCCATTTTTAACGGTAGAATCGCCTATGAGGAATAAAGTGGGTTTACCTTGCGGTTTTAAGATGATGCAGGAAGAAAAGATAATGAATGTGGTTAAGAGAATTAGATTCAGGTATGATTTAGTTGATTTCATGGTTATTACCTTCGGGATGATTACACAGATTATTAGATTACAACCTTCGGGATGATTACACCGATTGTTGGATTACACAGATTTATATTGCCTTTGGCCTTTCAGCTCCTTTATTAAAGCAGATAATTTTTCAAATTACAATCTTTTAATTCCCTGATTCCTTCTACAACAGAAGCCGCGTTAATTTTTGCGCCTTCTAAATTGGTGTGAGTATGATCGCCCGGGAAATAGAGTTTTACTTTATCCGGACCGAGCGCATCATATTTATCGGCCGTTATTTTATTCAGGTCTACAAAATAGGCATTTTCTTCTTTGGCAACTTCAGCGGCCCATTTTCCGAAATCGTTATTGGCCCGAACCACTTTACCATCTTTAAAAATATTTCTGGGGATCATGGAAAGTACAATAGGCGTAGCACCCTTTGCTTTGGTTTCGCGTACAAATTTGCGGATATACCAACCATAAGTATGCACGGTTTCTACTTTTCCATCTGGCCAGGTTAATACTTTGGTTTCTTCTCCGGTTCCTTTTAACACACCTCTTCTACCAGCTTTCGTGGTATCAGGCGCACTTCCGTCATTGTGACCGAATTGCATGGTAACAAAATCACCTGGTTTTAATGTTTCCAAAACTTTGTCCCATCTGCCCTCCGATAAAAAGGTACGGGTACTTCTTCCGGCCATTGCATTATTCTCTACATGGATTTTTGTCGTATCAAATAGGGAAGCAATCGGTGTTCCCCAGCCCCAGGTTTCTTTGTTTGAGTTGCGGACTGTAGAATCGCCAATAGTGTGTAATGCGGGTTTGTTGCCTTTTATAAATGCCGAGGCCAAAAAGATGATGGCTATTGCGGTAAGTAGTTTTATGGGTTTAAGCTTCATTTTATTATTATCAATGTTAACTATTTTATAAATGTTATTTATTGTTGTCCTGCATCCTTTGGCAATTTCTCTTCGGGAACTGTCATGTTGAGCCTGTCGAAACACCTCAAAGCACATTTAGAAAAGTCCTTCGACAGGCTCAGGATGACAAACTATATTTATTACACAGTCTCGAAGACCGACATTATTTATTACCCACTTCTAATTTTATTGCCCCGCTTTCCAAACCATCAGCAGAGGCCTTAATTTCGACGGTTCCGGGCATATTACCTTTAATATTAGCCATACAAACACCTTGATAGGCATGACGCTGCGTTGCTTTATACATTTCATGACTGGTTATATTGCCATTATCAACAGCATCGATAATTCCACTGCCCGAAATGGTAAACTTGATCAACTGATCCGCATTTGGGCAAATATTTCCATTTTCATCGTAAATTTTTGCAGTTACAAAAGCCACGTCATCCCAGCTGTTACTGATTTTGTTTTTATCAACCGATAATATAATTTTAGCTGGCACGCCTGCGGTTTTAAGTTCTTCTGATGAAACTATTTTGCCTTTATTTTTACCAACCGCTTTAATACTGCCTTTCTCGAAGGTTACATCCCATAAACGTGGAGAATCATCAGTTGGTTTAGGTTTGCTGCCCAGCGATTTACCATTTAAAAAAAGTTCAACTTCTTCACAATTGCTATAAATGGCAACCTTTGAGTCATCGTAAGTATCGAAATCGGTAGGTGTCCAATTGTTGATCCAGGCACCAGCGCCAGCATTATCTTCTCTGCGAACAATGTGTACAACAGGTTTCTCCGACCACCAGCTCTGGCGCTGTAAACTTTGCTGTTTCCAACTGCCAATCCTATCGAACAAACCCTGTCCATTGGTAATCTGAGGCCAATCGGCTTCTCCAAGGTAATCAAAACCCGTCCAAAGGAACTGGCCTGCCATAAAAGGATTATCGCGAAGTGCCAAATATTGCTGAATTACATGTGTATTTTCGGTGCCGATTACTTTTAAATTCGGTTTTTGATTGTGCAGGGCTACCAATTCATTTTCACGGTAATTCTGTCCAACAATATCCATAGTTTCGGCAAATCCATTAGTGTACACCTTCGAATTGGCAGGACGGAAAAGCGCCATGGTTACCGGACGGCTCGGATCTAGCAAATGAATAAGATCTTGCTGATCTTTATATTTTTTGAATCCCTCCGGGCTGTTTAAATCATCATGGATTTCGTTCCCAACACTGTAAATTATGATGGATGGGTGATTACGGTCGCGCATCACCATATCGCGCGTATCGCGCTCCCACCATTCGGTAAAAAATCTATTGTAACCTTTTTCGCCATTATTTTTTGCCGAGTTCCAGGTATCGAATGTTTCATCCATCACCAAAAAGCCCAGTTGGTCGCATAAATCCAAAAATTCTGGCGCAACCGGATTATGAGCAGTTCTGATGGCGTTTACCCCTACTTCTTTCAAGCGTTCTAAACGGAATTTCCACACGCTTAACGGCACTGCTGCACCAACCGCACCACCATCATGATGCAGGCAAACTCCTTTTAGCTTAAAGTTTTTGCCATTTAACCAGAAACCTGTTGCTGCATCAAACTTAAAAGCCCTGATGCCGAAGGTATTCAACTGATCATCGATAACTTTTCCATTTACGGTTATCTTGGTTAAGGTTTTATACAAAAATGGACTTTCAAGGTTCCAAAGTTTTGGATTGGTCACAACAATATCCTGATCTACATTAATATTTTTACCCGCAGCGATGGTTTGCTCACTCTGAGCAGTTTTAACAATTTTTCCGGCAGGATCTAAAACAGCTGTTTCTACAGTAACCTGAGTGCTTTGAGCAGATTCGTTAATAAGGTTTGTTTTTACTTTAACCGTAGCTTTTTGCGCGGTAGCACCTGGCGTAGAGATGTAAACACCCCAATCTGCAATATGAACGGCATCTGTTGCCACTAAACGCACATGCCTGTAAATTCCAGCGCCGGTATAATAACGCGAAGCAGGTTGTACAGTATTATCGGCTTTTACTACAATGACATTTGTTTTGTCTTTACCAAAATTTAAGTTTTTGCTCAAATCGTAAGTAAAACTAATATAGCCATAAGGGCGCTTGCCAAGATAAAATCCATTAATCCATACCTCACTATTGGCCATTACGCCATCAAATTCGATTGTTACTTTCTTTTTCGCAAAGCTTTCATCAAGATTGAAACTTTTGCGGTACCAACCAATACCCGATGGCAAATAGCCACCGCCACGGGCAGTTAAATGGGCTTTATCGTAAGTCCCTTCGATACTCCAATCGTGCGGAACATTCAATTTCCGCCATTTGGTTTGATCAAAATCAGCTTTTTCTGCGCCCTGAACATCGCCTTGATTAAAGCTCCAGTCCTGATCAAAAGGTGTTATTACCCTCGCCTGTTCTTTTACTACCTGCGATAGTGCAATTGTAGCGTAGCAGCTAAACGAAAATGTAAAAATGAGAATATATAATCTGCAATTAGTCATAGTATGTTTTCAGATTCGTTTATTTTTTCGGTTCTATCAAAGTAATGTGTGGTTTTGGTGCTTTCTTCATACCAAAACCGAAATAGAAACCCGTATGCGGCGGCTGATTATAGCCATCGTTTTGCCAGGCAATGCTTAAGCGGTACTGTGGGTCGTGCATTAAAGTATAATTTCGGTATTCAGTTGGGATGGTGGTACTGTAAATCCTTAAACTTTGATTATCCTCGGCTCTTAAAATCAATTCTTCGCGCCAATCGCCAAAAATATCGGCACTTAAAGCTGGGGTAGATTTGGTTCCGTTGTTAGAAACAGCTCCATTAGCCGTAAAAAGCCTCCCGGCATTGTATTTATCTATACGGTTACCATCTAAAAGTTCTCTTGATAAATCACCATCCCAATAAATTAAAAAATTGGTTGATCGGGGTTGATTACCGATCCGATTGCCCTTAATATCATATAATCCGTTCGATCCCGACCACCACATCTGCGCACCAAAACGGGTATTATCGATATTATCTGCCACTCCTCTTCCTACATCCTGATCTGGCGAACCTTTCCATAAAATCTCACCCGTTCTGGCATCATATACTGCCGCACCAGGGCCTTTAGTACCTTCCTCTATCTCATGTACGCCAAAAACTTCTAAGCCAGGGTGTTCCGGGTCAAGGTCTGAAACATGAATGGCATCACCATGCCTCAAACCTGTAGTATACAATCCCTTTCCATTGTCGTCTACGCACATCGAACCGTAAATAATTTCATCTTTTCCGTCGCCATCTACGTCTGCAACCGTAAGATTGTGGTTTCCTTGCCCAGAAAAAGGGTTTTTACTATCCTTACTATCAAATACCCATCGGGAAGTTAGTTTGCCATTGCGCCAGTCCCAGGCCGCCAAAACCGTTCTGCCATAATAACCCCTGCACATCACCACACTTGGATGGATCCCATCTAAATAGGCCACACAGGCATTAAACCGATCTACACGGTTACCCGTATTATCGTTTTTTCCGTTCCCACCTCTACCACCCCAGGCACCAATATTGCCACGGGCAGGAATATAATCTGTTGTGGCTAATGCCTCTCCGGTTTTACCACTAAATACGGTTAAAAATTCAGGGCCATCCAATATTTTGCCGTTCGGGTTACGCCAATCTTTAGTCGCATCGCCAATTACTTTTCCTTTACCATCTACTGTTCCATCGGCAGTTTTACATACTATTTCTGCAATGCCATCACCATCCAGATCGTACACCATAAATTGGGTATAATGGGCTCCTTCGCGGATATTTTTCCCCAAATTAATCTCCCACAAAAAAGTTCCATCTAATTTATAGGCTTGAAAAATCGGCGGATCGGTAATACCGTTAGATGAATTATCCCTGCTGCGACCAGTTTGGTGCAATACAATTTCATATTCACCATCGCCATCTAAATCACCTACCGAAGCATCGTTAGGCGTGTAACCTGCTGGTGTTTTTAAAGGAATAGTTAAATATTGCTGAATAGGTGGTTTGGACGGCAATGTAAAAGACTTACTGGCTGCCAATTCACTGCCTTTTAAAATGGGTTTTATAAAATAGCTATTAGGAAGATCGAATTTAACCCCTGCATCTACAAAATTAGTGCTCTTGATAATGGGATCGTCATTGAGTTTTATGGCTTCGTTATTTCCGGATTTGCGGTATAAGTTAAAAGCAATGTCATCGGCATCGGTACCCAGCATCCGCCAGCCTACATAAACAGAATCGCTATTTTGCCGAATGGCAATTACACCACGTCCCAATTTTTCCATTTGGCGCTGGCCGAAAAGCTGTGTAGCAAAGAACAAACTGATCATGAAGCAGGAAACTTTAATGGTTTTGATCATGGCTTATATACAATCTTAATTAAAAAATATAATCGATTCATGATTTATTGAACTTTATAGGTTATTTTGGCCGATACAGCCACTCCTTTATCGGTAATTCCATCGGCTTTGATCAAAATATCGGCTTTGTTATCGCCATTGAAATAAGTAACAGTTGCTTCGCCATTTTCGTTGGTTTTTACAGCTGGTATCCAGAAAATAGTGGTACGTAAATCTTTATTTGGCGTTGCCGGACTGCTATAATTTGGCGAATAAAAAGTCCTTGCGGTATAATAACCGTTTAAATTGAGGTTTAGCAAGTCTAAATTTGGTCCCCGCAAAGCCTCGTCCTTTAAATTAAGACTGATCAGGTACACATCTTTTCCAGTGCTATTTAACAAATGCTGAATTCTAACCTGATTAATCTGATCCATCGTTAAACTGTAGTAATCTAAGCGCTCGGTAAAGAGCTCCTCTCGGTTATTTACCTTAATAACGGGCCTAACTTTTTTTCCGTTGGCGAGAAAAGTGACCCCTTCATTCCCCAGGCTATCATTTTCTTCTGCCGGATAACTTCCTTTAGCCTTTGTTAACAGAAAATGTTCCAAGCCCTTGTAAGAATAATCGGCTGCCGTAATATTGAAAACTTCCTCGGGATACCCGAATGAGGTAAGTACATCCTGAAACAGAACCACCTTGTTATTCTGGGCGGCCTTAATTTCAATATCGTTTAAACTGATCGAATCGCCAAACTTGTAAGTGCGGTTATAATCCATGCGTTTACCGATTTCTACGTTTAAGGTATTCGGAATTCCCGATGAGATCGTATTTAACGGCGCTAAATTTAAAGGTTTAATCAGCGTATCGATCTGCAGCCAGCCACCTTTTTTCCCCTTATCATCTTTTGATGAAATTTTTACCGCTTGATTGCCGTACCAACTGAGCCCATCCAGAAAATAACGTCCGCTCTGATCGGTTTTCGTAGTAAAGATTTTATTGCCGGTAAAGTTGGAGCCAAACAGGGTAATATTCATGTTCGGAATGGGTTTATCTGCCAGTTTCTCTCTTACCAATCCTTTAATTGTGATGCCAGGCTCAGGCAAATAACTTATCTTAATAGCCGAATCGGCCAGTTTTCTCCAGATATAATCTCTCCAGCCCTGGGTAAGCAACAATAAGTCGAGCTGTTTTAAACGAGATGCATTTTTAGCATCAAAGTATTGTGCAGCGTTTTTAATATCTCCCTTTACTTCAGATTGCAGCATCAAATACGATACGATATCATTTCCATCATCTGGAATAAGCCCATCAACAGCAGCTAAGGAAAATGCCGTTTTAGCTGGCTGACCAAGAAAATTGGTCGCTTTTACCTTAATAATCACTTTTTCTCTTGGTTTATAAGCTACTTTATTTGGGCTTATGGAGAAATTGACCGTATTTTCGTCCTGTATAAAAATAAGTCGTTCACAATTAGGCCTGTTTTGGTCATCGAGTAAGGTTATGCTTGCAATGCCATTCGGAAAACCTTTTGTTGGGATAGATACCGACACCGTAGCTTTACTTAATTTGATCGATCCGGAATAAATATTATCGCCTGCATGTTTAATTACAAGCGAAATGCTTTTATCCTTCAATTCAGCAAACATTAATTCGTTGGCACTAATACTTGCTTTGATATTTAAAGAATCAGTAGTAACGTGTAATGAAAGACCTTTCTTAAGACTGTTAGGCATTTCTGAAGAAAATTTTTCTTTGCCATAAAATCCCTCAACCTTATATTTCTCGTCTGTTTTGGGTGTAAAAGCAAAAATGCCCATCCCCGCATCGGTACTTTGAAAAGTAGTTACGGTATCGCCTTTTGATGAAACTACACTTCCCGTGGCTTTAATCCCGTTCCCAACATCATCATTAGTTTTAAACGCTACGATACTGGTTAATCCTTCAACCAGCGAACCGCCCTCGGGAAAAAAAGCAATCGATTTTTTCGAATTGGAAACATCTGTTTTTTTGACCGGATTTCGGGTAAAATAAGAAGCGTTTTCAATAATGTTATTGCTAATATGGACCCGTTTTTGAAAAACAAAATCATTGCCAAAGTTTCGCATCCAATTGGTGTAAGCCCTAATGGCGTACCAGCCAGAAGGAATAGAATCTTTCAGTTTAAAATCTCCCTTTCCCAGTCCACCATCCAACCTGATCATTTTCCGGTCTAAAACTTCCGATTTTGGTGTAAGCAGCTCTACATATAAATTATTGCTGGTAGCGGTTAAACTGCTGCTTTTTCCATTTACCAAATAGGCGCTAAACCATACATCTTCGCCAGTACTGTAATAACTGCGGTCTACCTGCAGGTATGATTTCTCAAAAAAGAGTTTAACTGATTGTTTATCTGTAGTTTTTTGTTGTGCCGAACTGCAAAGTGTTACCGCACTTAGGAGGCTAAGCCAAATGTATTTTTTGAGATTCATAATTCTTTTGTCAATCAGCCCGTTATTTTGCACACAAAAGCCCTATAAAAAACATAGTCAATACCAGAATATTGAAGAAATGGAGGCTCATCATGTGTTATTGGTTAGTTTGATCATAACAGCTGCTGGATAGCAGCCATTGAATGATTTATGTCGAATGTAAATAGTATATCTTTAAGGTGCATCCTGTAGTATCCTGCTTTTTAATGATGACAATATGTTATAAGAAAGATTTTAAAGGTTTCTGCTCAATAAATTTTAAACATCAAGTAAAAAGTTACTTTACTAAACCCTTTTACTGCCTCAATCCATATTTGAGATGCCTGCATCATTTTCCCCAATGCTAAGATTGTAGAATTTATCAAAAAAATTGTTGATGAATAAAAAAATAACTGTTTAAATAACGTTTATTATTTTAAATATTTTACTTTTACCATTAGGATCTTCCAAATATTAAACCGTATGAAATTAAATTACCCTGCAAAAAGTGTGTTTTCGGCATGCCTAGCGTATGCAACAATTGGAATCGGATACACTTCCGATGTACAGGCACAAACTGCAAAAGTAATCAAAGTTAAAACAGACCATTCCATTGCCAAGGTGCAACCTAACATGTGGGGCGTTTTTTTTGAAGACATCAACTTTGGTGCTGATGGCGGCATTTATGCCGAACTGATCAAAAACCGCTCATTTGAGTTTGCAAAACCGCTGATGGGCTGGAGTTTCCAACCCAAAAAACCACAGGAAGGCGAGCTATTGGTGGTGAACCGAAAAGAAGTGAACACCGCCAATCCCAGATATTTACAGGTAAAAAAACAAACTGATGATTTTGAGCTCGTAAATGAAGGCTTTAAAGGCATTGGCGTAAAAAAGGGCTTGCGTTACGATTTTTCTGTGATGTACCGTCAATCAACTCCGGGGGTTAAACTTGTACTCTTGTTAAAAGATGCGAACAATAAAATAATCGGACAGGGAAGTTTAACACCTGATCAGACCGGTAGCGACTGGAAAAAACAGTCGGCAAGTTTTACCGCTACCCAAACCGATCCAAAAGCAAAATTTGCTATCGGGTTTCAGGGAAAAGGAAATATCGATCTGGATATGATTTCGTTATTTCCAAGCGACACCTGGAAAAACCGCCCGCAGGGATTAAGGGCCGATATGGTACAGTTGCTGGCCGACATGAAACCCGGTTTTATCCGTTTCCCTGGCGGATGTATTGTAGAAGGCACCGATCTGGCAAATCGTTATCAATGGAAGAAAACCATCGGCCCGATTGAAAACAGACAACTGTTAATGAACCGCTGGAATACGGAATTTGCACTCCGCTCGGCACCAGATTATTACCAGAGTTTTGGCCTGGGCTTTTTCGAATATTTCCAACTGGCAGAAGATATAGGTTCTGATGCCCTTCCGATATTGAACTGCGGTATGGCCTGTCAGTTTAACTCTGCAGAAGTAGCCTCACTTGACGAGCTGGATCCCTATGTACAGGACGCTTTAGACCTGATCGAGTTTGCCAATGGCGATGTAAATACTAAATGGGGAAAAATGAGGGCAGATCTTGGTCATCCAAAACCTTTCAATTTAAAAATGATGGGCGTTGGAAACGAAAACTGGGGCCCACAATACCTGGAAAGGTTAGCAATTTTCACTAAGGCCATAAAAGCCAAATATCCCGATTTTAAACTAATCAATAGCTCGGGAACCGATCCCGAAGGTGATCGCTTTAATTTATTGAATACCACTTTAAGAAGCAATAATGCCGATTTTATTGATGAACATTATTACCGCCCTGCCGATTGGTTTTTAAAAAATGCCGGCCGTTATGATAACTACCCAAGAAACGGATCGAAGGTTTTTGTTGGCGAATATGCAGTACATGCTGATAAAAACCTAACAGGAAGCGATAAAAACAACTGGCAAAGCGCCTTAGCTTCAGCTTCGTTGATGACCGGTTTGGAGCGCAATGCCGATGTGGTACAGATGGCCTCTTATGCCCCACTTTTTGCCCATGTCGATGCCTGGCAATGGGCACCCGATATGATCTGGGTAGATAACCTAAAATCGTACGGAACACCCGATTATTATGTACAGAAACAGTTTTCTACGAATAAAGGAACCGATGTAGTTTCGATTACGCTTGATGAGAAGAACATTATCGGCCAGGATGGCCTTTACGCTTCTGCGGTGACCGATCAGGCAAAAAAGGAACTGATCATTAAAATTGCGAACAACTCCGATCAGGCACAAAACATTGATTTCGACCTGGAAGGAAAAATGAAATTAAAGAGTAAGGCCACCAATGAGGAAATAGCAAACAGTAACCTAAACCAACTCAACTCTTTCGAAACTCCCCAAGCGGTTAGCCCACAAAAAAGCGCCATCAACCTGAAAGGCAAAAAACTCAACATCACTTTAAAACCTTATTCTTTTAACGTTATTAAAATTCCATTTAACCAATAGATTTAACGAGATCATGATGAAAAAACTTATCTTATCTGCGGCTGTATTCTGCAGTTCTATTTTAGTGCATGCACAAAGCGAAACCCAATTAACCATTAAACCTGCTGGCGATCAGATGGTTAGCAAGCATATTTATGGTCATTTTTCTGAGCATTTGGGTCGCTGCATCTACGATGGTTTTTGGGTGGATGAAAATTCGACTATTCCCAATAAAGGTAGAATCCGTTTAGATATTGTAGATGCTTTAAAGAAGATAAAAGTTCCGAACCTGCGTTGGCCGGGAGGTTGTTTTGCCGATGAATACCATTGGAGAGATGGTATAGGACCGAGAAACCAACGCCCGAAAATGGTAAATACCAACTGGGGTGGCGTAACTGAAGACAATAGTTTTGGTACACACGAATTTCTAGACCTCTGTCAGATGCTCGATTGCGAACCTTACATTGCAGGCAATGTAGGTAGTGGAACTGTTGAAGAAATGGCCAAATGGGTAGAATACCTGAACTTTGATGGCGTAAGCCCAATGACGGCCATCCGCAGTCAAAATGGTAGAGAAAAACCATGGAAAGTTTCTTTCTGGGGTGTGGGTAACGAAAGTTGGGGTTGCGGAGGAAACATGACGCCTGCTTATTATTCTGATTTATACCGCAGGTATGCCACTTATGCACGTAATTATCCGGGCGCTCCACTAAAAAGAATTGCCAGTGGTGCAAACTCCGACGATTACAACTGGACAGAAACCTGCATGAAAAACATCGGCAACCAGATGTGGGGATTAACTTTACACTATTACACCATCCCAACAGGAAACTGGGGCAAAAAAGGATCAGCTACCAAATTTGATGAGGCACAATACTTTTCGACCATGAAAAACTGTTTAAAAATGGAAGAACTGGTAACCAAACACTCCGCAATAATGGATAAATACGATCCTAAAAAGAAAGTGGCTTTAGTGGTTGACGAATGGGGAATCTGGACGGATGTAGAACCAGGAACAAACCCAGGTTTCCTGTATCAACAGAACAGTTTACGTGATGCTTTAATTGCCGGTACAACATTGAATATCTTTAACAACCACTCCGATCGTGTTAAAGTAGCCAACCTGGCACAAACAATTAATGTTTTACAGGCTTTAATTTTAACCGAAAAGGATAAAATGATCTTAACCCCTACTTATCATGTTTTTGATCTGTACAAAGTGCATCAGGATGCCAAATATCTACCGATTGCCTTTATCAGTCCTGATTATACTGTAGGCGATCAAAAAATTCCGGCTTTAAATGTTTCTGCCTCTCAGGATGCAAGCGGCGCTATCCATATTTCATTGGTGAACTTAGATCCAAACAAGAAAATTGTCTTAAGCACTGTTTTAGATGGTTTAAAATGGAACTCGGTTACAGGACAGATTTTAACCTCGGCCAAACTTACCGATGTAAATACGTTTAGCGATTCGGACAAAGTGCACAATGCTAAATTTACAGGCGCAAAAAAATCAGGAAATTCGCTTAAAGTTGAATTGCCTGCGCAATCGGTTGTGGTACTCGAATTAAAATAAAATGATGAAAAAACGCATATACCTCTTTATAATCTTACTATCGGCTTGCTTTAATGCACATGCGCAGTCTAAAAAGGAGGTTTATCTCTTTGCCTATTTTAAAGGTAACGGGGAAGACGGGTTGCATCTGGCCTATAGTAATAATGCATACAAATGGACCGCGCTTAAAAATGATCAATCGTTCCTTAGGCCTACTGTAAGTAAAGATAAACTGATGCGGGATCCTTGCATTATCCGAGGGGCTGATGGCTTATTTCACATGGTTTGGACAGTAAGCTGGAAAGATAAGGGAATTGGTTACGCCAGTTCGAAAGACCTGATTAACTGGAGCGAACAGCAGTTTTTACCGGTAATGGCTAAAGAAGATGGTGCAAGAAATACCTGGGCACCTGAAATCACTTACGATAGCCGCACCAAAACTTATATGATTTATTGGGCTACAACTATTACGGGTAAGTTTAATGAAACGGCCTCAACTGAAGAAAGCGGTTACAATCACCGTATGTATTATGTTACCACCAAAGATTTCAAAACCTATTCGGAAACCAAACTGCTTTACGATCCAGGTTTTAATGTGATTGATGCTACTATTGTAAAAAACGGGAAACAGTTTATCATGTTTTTAAAAGACGAGACCCGTGAACCTGCTCAGAAGAATATCAAAATAGCTTATGCCGACCAATTGACTGGTCCTTACAGCAAGGCGGGAAATCCAATTACGGGAAATTATTGGGCTGAAGGACCAACAACTTTAAAAACAGGCAATAACTGGATGGTATATTTTGATAAGTACCGCGACCATAAATATGGTGCAATACAATCTGCAGATTTAAAAAACTGGACCGATGTTTCTGATAAAATCTCCTTACCAAAAGGCTTAAGACACGGAACCATACTAACAATTAAGGAAAAAGAACTGGAAATCTTATTAAAGCAATAAGGGTTAAGAAAGCAAAGTAATACCTGATTCTCCGTGGTCTGTGCCCGCACAGACCACCTTGTTAAATCACATCAATTTACCTTCCACGCGTCATGCTGAACTTGTTTCAGCATCTATCATGCCTGATATAAAACTTTCTCAAACAAGATCCTGACCACGAAGTGGCTATTAGACCATTAAACACAACTAATAAAACAAGTTCAGGAGGATGATCGATTTAAATAATGCTAGTGGTCTGTGAGGACACAGACCACGAAATAAAAATTTTCTCAAACAAGATCCTGAAACAAGTTCAGGAGGACGATCGCCTTTAATTCATCGTTATTTCGACCGCGGTGGAGAAATCTACTTTGATAGATCCCCTCACGCATCATGCTGAACTTGTTTCAGCATCTTTATAGCCTACACATATCCACTTCAAAAACCTTCCTCATAGAATCCTGACCACGAAGTAGCTATTAGACCATTGAACACAACTAATATAACAAGTTCAGGAGGACGATCGATTTAAATAATGCTAGTGGTCTGTGAGGACACAGACCACGGAATAAGGCGAAATGACGCCAGCTATCTATCTCACCAACCTCACTTCATATATATTTGCAATAGCTGACCCTTGATCGGCAACAAATTTCACTTCTAAATCTGCTTTTAATAGTTCTTTGGGGATTTGGTATTCCTGTACATAAAAAGTATCACTTTTGTTGCCATCCAGCTTTACATTTTCAATCACAACGCCATTAATCAAAATAGAAAAGTTTTTATTCTTGTCTTTTCCGTAATAAGTTAAACTCAGCTTATTTGCCGATAAATCTTTGTTTTTAAGTACATAACTAAACCATGCCTTTCCATTTCTAAAATGCCTTTCCTGATACGTTCCGTTATCAGTTTGCTCACCCTTAAAATTATGATCCGATTCTGGCTGCTGCTCTCCAGTGTTAATCAGATCGACGGTTCGCTGTTCCGTTTTCATTTTATCTTCTTCTGCCAACTTAATCGCCTTTGCACGCTCTGGCAATGCCTCTGCGTTGCTGTAAGGGAAATAAACCACATACCGCTTTTCGGCCAGGGTGTAAAAAGGAACCAATTTTAAAGATTTGTATTTTGGCTGATAGATCGCATTTTGAGCACTGAAGGTTAAACTGTTTTTATCAATCAAAGTAATTTCATTTGCTAAGGTACCTTTAGTACCTGTAACAAGTGGTGCATCGCTGATCGGGAACAATGGCCCTGAAGCAATATGCCCCATCCTACTGCCATCGGCTAATAAATTGGGTTGATTTAATGTATCCATCGCCGCAGCGAGCACAACCGGTCCACGAAGAAAGGCTACCCAATCTGAACCATCGGGCATAAACTCAGTAGTGGTGTGCATTGGCAAGGAAATGTTAACCACATCACCGGTAGCCCAAACACGATCGATACTGGTATACCCATTCGCATTACTTTTGACGGCAACTTTTTTTCCATTCACCAAAACAGTCATTTTTCCCGGTTCTACCCAAGATGGCCGACGGAAATGTAAAGCAAAACGCTGTTTCTTTTTTAATTGAAGTTTGAGTGTGGTATTTTCAGCATCAGGAAAAAGTGTCTGCTGTGTAAGCTGAATTCCTTTTTCTTTCCAGTTTAAGGCAGAAGGGATAAAAAGATTCACATACACATCATTTCCACGGTGCACATAAATAAGCTCACCATATTTGCCATGGTTTTCTAATCCTGAGCCTACGCAGCACCAAAAGCCCTCCTGCGGACTCGAATAAGTACGGTAATGCCCCGGCCGCATTGGTGTAAAATATACAAAACCACCGCCTGGTCTTTGCGAAGAGAGGATATGATTATAAAGTGTACGCTCATAATAATCGAGGTAAGTGTTCGAAGGCTTGGCCAAAAATAGCTGTTTGGTGAGCTTCAACATGTTATAAGAATTACAGGTTTCCGGGCCTTCTCGCGATTCTGTCATCGATGAAAAGTTATTGGCAGGATGAAAGTGCTCTCTAACACTATTTCCACCAATGGCTACTGTTCTATGTTCTACTACTGTTTTCCAAAAGAAAGCGGCTACATTGGCCCAGGAAGGATCTTTATCCAGCAAAGCGATCTGCTCAAAACCAATTACCTTAGGAATCTGTGTGTTTGCGTGCAGACCATTCAGGGCATCTGTATTTTTCAGCAATGGATTTAGGATAGATCGATCCGAAAACCGTTTTGCCAGTTGAAGATACTTTTGATTACCCGTTATAGCATAAACATGGGCGAAAGTTTCATTCAATCCACCATGTTCGCTTTTTAGAAGTTCCTGTACTTGCTGATCAGATAAATTCGAGACCAGATCTACACACCAATCGGTGAGTTTGATGAGCATCTGCTTTGCTTTTTCATTACCGGCAACCGCGTAAGCATCGTAAAGCCCTGCGTAAATTTTGTGGATATTGTACAAGGGAACCCACTTTCCATTCAGCGAAAAACTCGACGACTTGATGTTACCTGCTTTGATCTCCTTCCAGATTTCTTTGCCACCAGGAATACCGGCTAAATAACCATCACCATTTTTTACCTGGCATTTGTCCAGTTCGGCAATCATGTATTCCATCCGATCTTTCACTTTCGCATCACCAGTTGAAGCATACATTAAAGCCAAAGCAGACAAATAATGCCCGCCGATATGCCCGTCCAAACCTGTATTTTCCCAGTTTCCGTAAGATGCTGCTTTGGGTTTTAGTCCTGCCTCTCTCTGGTATGGAACCAAAAGTCTGTCCGGATCCAAAGAAAGCATGTATTTTTTATCGGTTTCCTGTGCCTGCTTGAACGACCCATCCAACAAACGGACATCTTTTAAACTGAACGGCTGCAAGCTCGCCTGTCCGAAAGTAGTTCCATACAAGGCGGTAAACAATATAGCGGTAATTATTTTTTTCATCTTTATAAGTAATACGTTATTCTAATTCCCATCTGGTTTAACTACACTACTTTTAGGGCTCTCTGGCCAGTGCCAATCAGCAGGATTATCTGGTTTTGCCGGATCAAATTTTGGCAGATCGTCTACCAGATATTTTGCTATGCCTAATTTCTGCTTCTTAATGCCTAAAATGATACATTGTGCAATTTCATAAGCACCATAAGGATTAAAGTGCGTATTATCGGCCAATGCCTTGTCCTGACCTGGATAACTGTTAGCAGGATAATGAACAAAGGCTTTTTTCGATAACTCTTCGCCCA
Organism: Pedobacter sp. R-06; assembly: GCF_049913135.1. Classification (NCBI taxonomy): domain Bacteria; kingdom Pseudomonadati; phylum Bacteroidota; class Sphingobacteriia; order Sphingobacteriales; family Sphingobacteriaceae; genus Pedobacter; species Pedobacter sp. R-06. Next base: position 4,047,998 of record NZ_CP183977.1, read on the forward strand.
AAGCATTAAACAAAGTCGACGTCATGGCATTCAGATCAATTAAAGCGACTTTCTCTTCGATAGCTACTTTACGTGCAGCATCAGGAAAATCACCAAGAGAATTTACAATTTTTCCATCCGGGCCAAAAGACCTTCTGCTGGTAGAGGTAACCACAACAGGGATTCCTCCTTTTTTCTTCACTTCCGAAATGAATGTTTTTAACCTTTCGGTATACGATTTATAAGCACCATCATTGGGCCCTTTATCTTTTTGATCGTTGTGTCCAAATTCAATAAAAAGGTAATCACCAGGTTTCATCATACTTAAAACCTTCGTTAATCTTTTGCCTCCTAAAAATGAACCCAGTGTTAAGCCAGATTCTGCATGATTGGCAATCGCGACACCAGGTTTAAAAAAACGGGGAATCATCTGCCCCCATGATGCCCATGGTTCATCGTCCTGGTTCACCACAGTCGAGTTCCCGGCTAAGAAAACGGTAATCTGATCTTCAACCTTCGTAATTTCGAGTGCCTGTAGTGCGGTTTGATGGTCAAATTCCAAAGTCAGTTTATCATCCCAATCAAGTTTGGTAAGTTCGCGTGGTTTTAAAGAAACAACCTGCCCACCAGTAATATGTTTATCTTTAATATTTACAATAAAAGTTTTAGTTAGCGATTGCCCAGCTGTAGTTCTTACATTTTCGAGCATCAATCTTCTCGATTCTGCTTTTATAGTGCTTAATGCAGGGCCTTTCGGATCGCCAAGTGTAACTGTTATTTTGTAATTACCTTCAGGAACGGTAACCGAAAAATAAAAAGGTTTATCACTTTTTACCAGATCTGATGTTAAAAAATTCTTCCCACCATAATCTGGCCCCTCAACTTTCGAGTCAAAATCGAAACCATAACCCTTTTCTTTACTATAAACATCAGTTGGCAAAACCGGTGTATAACGATTAGCAACCTTTCCCGTGCCAAAATCAAATTTGTAATTGGTTTTTTCCTGGGCCTGCAATAGGTTGGCTATTAAGCCTAGAAAAACAAATGGCTTAATAAACTTTTGAATGCTCATATGCTTAAGGTTTGGCAACGATCTGTTTGATAATTAAATCCATCGAAATCGCTTTCCTTTAAAATTTGGTTAAATAAACGTCTACACGACATTTATAAACGAATATATAAAAACAATTCTCAATTAAATGAGAATGAACAACGTTTTTAAAATTTAAGCATTTTTTTAACAAAAGTATGTTATCGAAAAGTACGAAAAACAACAAACATTCAATTATAAATACTAATTAATACTACAAAGATAAACAATTCAAAATGCCGCATAAATTTCTTCAATTTTTAGTTAAAAATTTTTAAGCTTCAGAAATATTAAGCTATAAGATCAAAAACTCCATTTCACGAGCTTAAATCAGTAAAAATTTGATAATTTTTAGTTAAAAAATAAAAAATTATCAACACAAAGCGTATAAAATCAGTCTATTATAAAAATAAATCTGTAAATTAACCCATTATTAATACTAACTCAATATGGATAGTCTTTTTTTGTATTTGAAATTTAAATGCACCATATAAAGAACCATTATTGAAAATATTAATTAGATTTTTGTTCATAAAATTCATTTTTAAATGAAAAGATTGCTTACATTCCAAGCCTTGTTCAGTTCATTCATTTATGAATTTTTAAAACAATTTGACTTTACCAAGTCGTATATTAGTCTAATTAATCATACACACTAATTGCAGTCCTAAAAAGCTGTGTTATTGCGTATTACGGGCAGGCATAAAGAACCATTATGTTTCGCTTTTAGTCATCCATCAAACAGAAGAAGTAGAAAAATCTAAAGCCATGAACAAATACGCCATTATTGGAGTAACTCCCTTCGAAATCCCTGATAGTAAATTGGTTTCTAATTTACAAAAAGCAGATTGCTTCCCAGTTCTAAGTCTTGGACACAACATAACCGAAACCGAAAACGCACTTCATTCACTTGTGGAATTGGGTATTTCAGATTTTGGTGTAAGCATCAATTCGGCGGTATTCGCCAACATTGATCTTCCTGCCCAGGTAAGTTTAATTATTGCTCCATATGATTTCGTGCTAAAGCGTAAAACATCTGCAAAAATTATCTATCAGGTTTTTGATCTCGAATCGGCACTGGCTGCACAAGCAAAGGGTGCCGATGGAATCATAGTGAAAGGAAATGAAGGTGCCGGCCGTGTGGCTTACGAATCTTCTTTTGTACTTTTTCAACGGATTATTAAAGAAATTACACATATTCCGGTTTGGGTTCAGGGTGGTGTAGGTATTCATACTGCGGCCTCTTTAATGGCTCAAGGCGCAGCAGGGATTATTTTAGATAGCCAACTCGCCTTATTCCCAGAATGTTCTGCTCCTGAAGATTTAAAAACTGTTTGTGGTAAGTTAAGTGGAACAGAAACCAAACTGATCGATAACTGCCGCGTATTGGCCCGTCCAAATTCGCCGGCATTGGCAGAAGATATAGATTATAATGGTCTTCAAAAACATTTTAAGGGTTACAATCTGGAAACAAATTATCTTCCAATGGGTCAGGATATTGCCCTATCGATAGACCTGGTTACCAAATATAAAAAGCTTGACAAGTTGGTTTTTGGCATAAAAGAAGCCATTTACGGCCATTTAAAACAGGCCAAAGCCATCAATGTAATAAAAGCGAATAACGCGCTTGCTAAAGATTTAAACCTCACCTACCCTATTGCGCAGGGCCCAATGACCAGGGTAAGCGATGTAGCACCGTTTGCAGATGCGGTTTCGGAAGCTGGTGCCTTATCATTTATAGCTTTATCCTTGTTAAAGGGTGCATCGGCAAAAAACCTGATCGAAGAAACCAAAAAACTGGCTGGCGAAAAAACCTGGGGCGTAGGCATTTTAGGTTTTGCACCACAAGAGCTTAGAGATGAGCAACAAGAATATATATTAAATGCAAAACCTCCTGTTTTACTAATTGCAGGCGGAAGACCATCGCAGGCTAAACCCTTCGAAAAAGCCGGGATCAAAACTTTTCTCCATGTGCCATCTGCTTCTCTTTTAGATATGTTTTTAAAAGAAGGTGCTAAACGCTTCGTATTCGAAGGCCGCGAATGTGGTGGTCACGTTGGCCCCCTATCCAGCATGGTATTGTGGGAAAAACAGATTGAACGTTTGTTAAAGGAAGAAAATCCGGAAAACATCAGCGTTTTCTTTGCCGGTGGCATCCACGATTCTTTTTCTACTGCTTTTATTTCGGTAATGGCTGCTCCTTTGGCCGCCAAAGGAATGAAAATCGGTGTATTAATGGGCACCGCCTACCTATATACCAAAGAAGCCGTAAGTACAGGTGCCATTTTAGGTAAATTCCAACAGGAAGCCATGCAGGCAAACGAAACTGTACTGCTTGAAACCGCTCCAGGACATGAAACCAGGTGTTTAAATTCTTCATTTGCCACTTTCTTTAACGAAGAAAAAAAGAAACTTCAGGCAGAGGGAATGGATAAAAAAGAAATCTGGGCAAAACTGGAAACACTAAACGTTGGCCGTTTACGTATTGCTGCAAAAGGTATAGAAAGACGCGGCGATGAACTGGTAAAAATCGACGAAGCTGAACAAACCGACCTGGGCATGTATATGATCGGTCAGATTGCACCTATGCATAAAGAGGTGATGTCATTGCTCGATCTTCATCAGGATGTAGCCGACAACAACTATTCACATATTTTAGACGCCACACTTTCATCACCTCCGGAAAATAAAACCAAAGCTTTAGATGTGGCTATTGTAGGTATGGCCTGTATCTTCCCTGGGGCTAAAAATCTCGAAGAATACTGGCGTAACATCATTCTAGGCAAAGATTCGGTAACCGAAGTACCGGATGAAAGATGGAACAAAGAACTTTATTATAATCCAGATTCTACTGCTGGTGATATGTCGCACTCTAAATGGGGCGGTTTTATCCCGAGGATAGATTTTGATCCCTTGGAATTCGGTATTCCGCCACAGTCGCTTGCAGCCATAGAGCCTACCCAATTACTTACATTAATGGTGGCCAAACAAGCTATGCAGCATGCAGGTTATGCAGATGGTGGCTTTGACAATGAAAATGTATCTGTAATTATCGGCGCCGAAGGTGGAAACGATCTGGCCAATAGCTACAGTTTCAGAGGTTTTTACAAACAGGTTTTTGGCGAAATGCCAGCTGAAGTAGATGCCGTATTACCAAAAACAACAGAAGATTCTTTCCCGGGTATTTTGGCGAATGTAATTTCTGGCAGGATCACCAACAGGTTAAACCTGGGCGGCAGAAATTATACGGTTGATGCGGCCTGCGCTTCATCTTTGGCAGCAATAGATCTGGCCTGTCAGGAGTTATTTTTAGAAAAATCGGATATGGTTTTGGCAGGTGGAGCAGATCTGCACAACGGCATTAACGATTACCTGATGTTCTCGAGCACACATGCCCTTTCTAAAAAAGGAAGATGTGCCACTTTTGATACCGAAGCAGACGGAATTGCCCTTGGCGAAGGTATCGCCATGATCGTATTAAAAAGATATGACGATGCTTTACGTGATGGCGACACCATTTATTCTATTATTAAAGGTGTGGGCGGATCGAGTGACGGCAAAAGCCTTGGTTTAACTGCGCCACGTAAAAACGGACAGGTAAATGCTTTGGAAAGGGCTTATAGTCAGGCTGGAATTACGCCTTCACTGCTTGGCCTGGTAGAAGCACACGGTACAGGAACCGTAGTTGGCGATAAAACTGAAATCAGCGCATTAACCGACATGCTTAATCAATCAGGTGCAACCGCTGGGCAAACACATCTAGGCTCAGTAAAAACGCAGATTGGCCATACCAAATGTGCCGCTGGCATTGCAGGCCTAATTAAAGCATCCCTATCGGTTTACCATGGCATTAAACCACCTACCATCAATTTAAAAACTCCAAATACTTTCTACAATGCCCAAACCAGTCCATTCGCTTTCCATACTGAAGCGGGTTTATGGATGGAAGAAAAAAGATATGCTGGCGTTAGCGCCTTTGGTTTTGGCGGAACAAATTTCCATGCCGTACTGGAAAGTGCTCAGAATACCGAAAATAAAAATTCGATCTTAAAATCGTGGCCATCAGAACTGTTTGTTTTCAGGGGAGATACTTATGAGGAAGCCAAAAGCCGCATAATTTCAGTAAAAAATCTCTTAGAACTGAACGATCAGATCGAACTGAAAGATATTGCCTATAGTTTAGCAACTGCTGGCACCAAATCTGTTCAATTGAGCATCGTTGCCAATCATGCAGAAGATCTGGTAATGAAAATCGATCTTGTTTTATCTGGTGTAGAAAGCAAAGACACTTACCTTACTCAAAAACAGGATGGCAAGGTTGCTTTTATGTTCCCAGGGCAAGGCAGCCAAAGGGTAAATATGGCAAGGGATCTTTTTGTGGTTTTCCCTGAAATGAGAAAACTGCTGAAAGCTTATCCTGAATATGAAAAAATCCTTTTCCCAAATACTGTATTTAATGATGCGGATACGAAAGCACAAAAAGAACGTATAAAAGATACCCGCATGGCACAACCCCTACTGGGCATTGTTGATCTTGCAATCGCCAATTTCTTAAAATCATTGGGCATTGTGCCTGATATGGTTGCAGGCCACAGTTATGGCGAATTGCCTGCGCTTTGTTTTGCTGGTGCTTTTGAAGAAGAAGCCCTTGTTCACCTAAGCGCAGAACGGGCACAATCTATTTTGAATGCCGTAGAAAACGGAGATCCGGGTACTATGCTTGCCGTGAGCGCAAAACAAGAAGACCTTGCGCAATACCTAAATGGTACTGCAGCCGTTTATCCAGTGAACTTTAATGCACCAACACAATGTGTTATTGCAGGCGGTACAGCAGCTATCGGCCAGTTGGCTGCGGTATTGAAAGAAGCTAAAATATCTTTCCGCCCGCTTGAAGTGGCTTGTGCTTTCCATAGCCCTTTGGTTGCCAAATCGAAACAGCTTTACCAACAAGTGCTTTCTGGTGTAAACTTTAAAGATCTTAAAATTCCGGTATGGTCTAACACCACGGCAAAAGAATATCCAACTGAAGCTGCCGCTGTAAAAGAACGTTTGACCGACCATTTAATAAAACCTGTCCTTTTTGTTGATGAGCTTAGGGATATGTATGCCGCCGGCGCCAGGGTTTTCGTAGAAGTTGGCCCTGGCAAGGTGCTAAGTGGCTTAACCAAAGCTTGCATCGGTAAAGACGAAGTGATTTTACACACCGAAGATCAGGGGCAGAATAAACTCAGCAATTTGTTGGGCACACTGGCTGGTTACCTAGCTACCGGCCGCGAAATCAAACTCGAAAAATTATTCGAAGGCCGTTCTGTTAAAAACATCAAATTGGATGAACCTTCACTTTATAAAAAAAGTCCCGCTATCTGGTATGTGAACGGTCAACACGCTGTTCCATCAACCGGTAAACTTCCGGCCAATGGTGCATCTCCTATTACTAAACCGATTATCCTTATGAATAATACCTCTACACAAACTGAAAATCAACAGGTTAGTGGCTCAGCTAAAGACTTGATGATGCAAGAGTACCTGCACAGCATGAAAATGCTGATTCAGGCACAACGCGATGTGATGCTTTCCTTTTTAGGGCAGGTTCCCGCAATGCCTTCGCAAATCACTAATCAACCTTTAACATCATACCAGGCACCTCAACCTGTCCGTATTGAAAATCAGATCACAGTAAAACAGGAAGTACCACAAGCACAAACCATCGAAGCAATAACACCTGCGGTTGCACAAAAAGATTTAAAACTGGTGCTTTTGCAGATTGTAAGCGATAAAACCGGCTATCCACAAGAAATGTTAGGCATGGAAATGGATCTGGAAGCCGATTTAAGTATCGATTCGATCAAACGTGTAGAAATTATTGGTGCTTTACGTACCGAACTGGGTGGTTTCTCTCAACTAAACCTTCCGGAAGATAAAATTATGGAGCAGCTTGCGGGACTTAAAACCTTAAGCAGCCTCGTAAACTGGATTACAGAAAATACCGAACAGCCAAAAGCGGTTAGTACACCTGCTGTAGCAGTAACTCCAATAATTCAGGCAGAACAGACAAAATTTTCATTAGATCAGTTAAAATCGGCCATTCTTGATGTGGTGAGTGAAAAAACAGGCTATCCGAAAGAAATGCTGGGCATGGATTTAGATCTTGAAGCTGATTTAAGTATCGATTCGATCAAAAGAATGGAAATTATCGCCTCTTTAAAAGAAAAAATCGGATTTGGTTCACAAAGCGAACAGGCTGATGATTTAATGGAAAAACTGGCTGCAATTAAAACTTTAAATGCCCTGGTTAACTGGATTGCCGATGTTGAAGCAGAAAGCTCGGAGGTGCTTACAGAAGCAAAAAAGCTTATTGAGGAGAGCATCGATGATCAAACGGTAAAAGAAAAATTATCCCGTTTAAGATTTGAGCTAACTCCTGCTGCGCTTACCATTACCGAAGCAGCAATTTTAAAAGGTCAGCGTTTTGCCTTAACCGATGATGGTGGCGGACAGGCGATCAAAATCAAGAAAGTGCTCGAAAAACATGGCGCTATTGCCGATCTGGTGAGCTTTGAAGACTCATTGGACGGTTATCAGGGCCTCATCATTTTGAATATGTTCGAAGCACAACAAAAAGTAGGCATTCTCGATCATTTCGCAACCATTAAAAAACTAAATTTTGATACCGTAAAATGGGTGTACCTGATTGCAGATACCAAGCAGTATTTTAACGATCAATCTGATATTTCTTTCTTGAGAAATTATCAAGGTTACTCGGGCTTCTTTAAAAGTTTAGACCGTGAATACGAACATACCAAATGCCGTTTCATCAGCCTCGAAACCAAAATGTCGCCAGATGAAATCACCAATATTACCTTAAACGAAATACTGAATCCGGATAAACCTTCGGAAATTATCTACAACGACCATAAAAGACACATTATGGAGTTGGTGCCACACCAGCTGAGCACCGAAACCGATGCACACATCCATTTGGACAAAGAAGCTGTAGTGATGGTTTTAGGTGGTGCACAGGGAATAACTGCCGAACTGATGATCCATTTTGCCAAAGATTACCCTTGCAGGTACATTTTGGTGGGCCGTTCTGCAAACCCGATCGCCTCAGCAAGCGAAGCCAGTTCTTCACTAAAAACCAAAGATGAGATCAGGCAATACCTGATTAAACAAGGCGAGATTAAAAAACCTGCCGAAATAGAACAGGAAACTAATCGGATTTACAAAAACAACCAGATTTTACGCTGCATTGCAACTTTAGAAGAAGGTGGATCGACCGTAGTTTATGAGTCGTTAGACCTTAAAGATGAAGAAGCGCTGACCCGTTTGATCAATCAGGTTTACGAAGATTATGGTCGCATAGATGGCGTAGTACATGGTGCAGGCTTATTGGAAGACAAACTGTTCCATAGCAAAACTTCTGAATCTTTCGGACGTGTTTTCGATACCAAAGTAACACCACTAAGGGTATTGGCTGAGCAATTAAGGCCAGAAACCCAATTTGTGATCCTTTTCTCAAGTATCGCTTCGGTTTACGGAAACCGTGGGCAAACCGATTATGCAGCAGCAAACAGTGTAATGGATAAATATGCCTGGGCCTTAAAACAGAAGATTCAAGGCAAGGTAATGGCCATTAACTGGGGACCATGGAAAGGTGCAGGTATGGTTTCGCCAACCTTAGAAAAAGAATACCAACGCAGAGGAATTGCATTGATTCCTTTACAGGATGGAATGGAAACTTTCTTGAACGAACTAAAATATGGTAAAGAAAGCCAGGTATTGATCATGGCTGGAAACACCTGGATATAGAAAACCGCGTAACCAAACAGCAGATGAAGAAAAGCGACGTAGCAATTATTGGAATGTCATGCATTTTTCCGGGTGCGAAAGATATGCAGGCCTTTTGGGAGAATATTATCAACCGCGTAGATTCTACACAAGAGGTTCCGGCTGACCGGATTGATCCGGTGCATTTCGACAAAGCCGTGAGTGGAGTAGATCGTTTTTATTGCAACCGAGGAGGTTTTATTCCCGATCATCAGTTTGACCCGCAGCGTTTTGGCATTCTACCCTTGGCTGTTGAAGGTACTGAACCCGATCATTTGTTAACCTTAGATCTGGTTCACCAGGCATTAGAGGATGCATCAGTATTTGAAAAAAAATATTCCCTCGATAAAACTGGGATCATTATTGGCAAAGGCAATTATGTGGGGCCTGGGGCAACCCGCGCCATCGAAATTGTAAGAACTGGCGAGCAGATTTCGAGTGTATTGAAAGACTTAATGCCACAACTTACTGATGCAGAAATTGAAAAGGTAAAACACGAGTTTCAATTGCGTAAAGGCCGTTTTAGTGCCGATACCGCAATGGGATTGATCCCTAATTTAGTGGCTTCGCTGGTAGCCAATCGTCTTAACTTAGGCGGGCTGGCTTTTACTTTGGATGCTGCCTGTGCCAGTTCGCTTATCGCAGTAGATCATGGCGTACAGGAACTGAATAGTGGCCGTTGCGATATGATTATTGCAGGCGGTGTACATTTAGGCCAGAATGCAGCCTTCTGGAGCATTTTTTCTCAGCTGGGCGCTTTATCCAAACAGGAAAAAATAAGACCATTCGATCAAAATGCCGATGGACTGATTATTGGCGAAGGTTGTGGTTTTGTTGTGCTCAAACGCCTCGAAGATGCAATCAGGGATCAGGATAAAATTTATTCGGTAATTAAAGGTGTGGGCATTAGTAGCGATGGCAGTGGAACCAGCGTAATGAGTCCATCGGTTAAAGGCCAGCTTAAAGCCATTACCGAAGCCTGGAAAAACGCAGAGTTAGAAAGTAAAAATATTGGCTATTTAGAAGCCCACGGAACAGGCACCCCACTTGGTGATAAAACCGAGGTAGAGACTTTAAAACAGTTTTTCGGCCAGGATCCCGATCTGCCAAAAGCGGGTATCGGTTCGGTTAAGTCAAATATCGGCCATGCCATGCCCGCAGCAGGTATAGCAGGATTGATCAAGTCGAGTCTGGCTTTGTATCATGGTATCATACCGCCTACTTTACATTGCGATGAGCCTGTAACACAACTGGCCGAAACCCGTTTTTCTGCCGTGCAAAAAGCAATGGACTGGAACCAATCGGGTTTGCCAAAACTGGCTGCCGTAAATGCATTTGGCTTTGGAGGGATTAACGCCCATGTGGTATTAACCGCCCACGAAACGCCTAAAAAAGATGAAGTATTGGTCATCGCAAGACCAAGTCATGAGGCTTTGATCGAATCGCTCGAAAATGGAGATTATAACATTGGGAATGGAGATTTCCGTTTAGTGTTGTTTAATCCTAGTCCTGAGCGGATCAAAAAAGCTTTAAAAATTGTGGCTAAAAATTCTCCGTGGAGAAACAAACAGGATATCTGGTACACCAATGCACCACTATTGGCGAACGATGGAAAAATTGCATTCGTATTTCCTGGCTTAGATGGACTTGCAGGTGGCGAAATCAAATCAGTAGCCGATTATTTCAACATTCATATTGATGAAAACGAAAAACAAGATGGCCTTTTAAGCGAGGCCCTGAACATACTCAACAAAAGCAGTGTTTTAGATCAGGCATTGAAACAATTGGGCATTAAATCCGATATGAATGCAGGGCATAGCCTTGGCGAATGGCTTGCAGCAAGATCTTCGGAACTGGCAGAAGAAAGTTCGGTAATGAATTTATTGAATGTGCTTAACCCCGAAACTTTTGAACTGAAAGATTCACGTTTTATTGCCGTGGGTTGCGGTTTAGATACACTTCAACCCATTATCGAAAGTATACCCGATTTATACCTCTCGAACGATAACTGTCCGCAACAGGTAATCCTTTGTGGCAGCAAAATCGCGCTTGAAGAGCTTGTTCCGATACTAAAAGTGAAACAGATTTTTCATCAGATTTTGCCTTTCCAATCAGGTTTCCATTCTCCATTTGTAGCCGATAAGCTGGGTTTAATCCTTGAGGGTATGCAGGATATGCAGTTCCGAAAAACCACTACACCACTTTGGTCAGCAACTACTTTAGAAACTTATCCCGAAGGCTTTGAAGCCATCCGCCATTTAAGTGCCGAGCACCTGATTAAACCAGTACGTTTCCGCGAGCTTACCGAAAAGTTATACGCAGAAGGTGCACGTGTTTTTATTCAGGTGGGTTCTGGCGGTTTAGTCGGCTTTATCGACGATACTTTAAAGGGAAAAGAAATCAGTACCATTAGTGCCAATGTACCGATCCGTTCGGGCATTACGCAGTTGCAAAGAGTTTTGGCAGCACTTTTTATTGAAGGAAAAGAAATTGGCCTTAATTATTTGGGCAATATCAAATCAACTCCACCGCAAAAAAACAAAGGCATTAAACTCGAACTGGGCTCTCCGATTATCCATAACCTGCAAACGCTTAAAGGTTTAACTATTAAACAAGCTCAACCAACACCATCTAAAACTTTTGTGGAGGCCAAACATCCGGTTTTACAGGCTTTTAATGAAAATGTGATGGAAATGATCAGCATGCAGAGCGAAATGATCGAACTGTTCGAAAATGCAGCTTTACAGGTCGATCAGCCGAGCAACTGGGCACCAGCCAAACCAATAAAACCCGTAAGGCAACCTTTTAGTCAAAAACTTGATGTGAGCCTTGAGAACTGCCCTTATCTCATCGATCACTCGCTATTAAGGCAACCAAAAGGCTGGCCAACAGTAGAAGATATGGATCCTGTGATCCCGATGACCATGATTTTTGAAGTGTTTGCTGAAATAGCCAATGCGCAATCGCCAGAAGAAAAGGTGCAGAAAATAATGAATATGCGCGTATTCCAATGGATGAACGTGGTTAAACCTTTTCAGGAAACCGTAACTGGCGAATGGAAAGACGAACAACGGGTTTACCTTAATCTGGAGCGTTTTGCCAATGCAGAAGTGCAGTTGGCGACACAGTTAAGTGTCGCTCCAAACAGAACTTTCGACATTGGAAAATTATTGGATATCGACCGTACTGCTGCACAGATTTATGATGCGCACATGTTCCACGGACCAGATTACCAGGGCATCAAAAAACTGACCGCAGTTGGTGAAAAAGGAATCACAGGCATCATCGAAGCCTCAGGCGGAAAAGGCTCATTGCTTGATAATGCAGGTCAGTTATTTGGTTTATGGCTTCAACTTACTTTAGAAAAAGATAGGATAGCTTTCCCTGTTAAAATTCAGGAAATAGAGTTTTTTGGTGATATGGCCGACCAGCAAGGCGCCTTCGAATGTACCTGCGTACTCACCGAAATTAACGATGAATTTGCCACTGCCGACATCGTAATGAAGCGAGATGGCATCACATGGCTTATCATTTCAGGATGGCAGAACCGCAGATTGGAAATAGACGAACCGCTTTGGAACGTGTCCATGTCGCCACTCCATAACCGTTTATCGGAAGAGATTGCACCTGGTGTTTTCCTTTTCGGCAATGCTTATTCGCGTGTGGTATCATGGGATTTTATCCTGAAGAGATATTTCAACCAGACAGAAAAAAAACACCACAACAACCTTTTACCGAATAAAAGAAGAACCTGGATGATCAGTCGCGTGGCGGCGAAAGATGCCGTTCGGAATTTATTGAATACACAGAAAAATCAGGCCTGTTACCCCATCACCTTCGAAATTTATTCTGACGAATACCGCAAACCTTATGTTAAAGGCGGCTTAACAGATAACATCAATATATCGATTGCGCATAAAGGTACCGATGCCGTCGGCATAGCACGTTTTAACGAACCCGTTGGTATCGATATCGAACATATTGAAGAACGGAGCGCCGGTTTCTTCGATCTTGTGTTTAACGATCACGAAATGGCCCTGCTCGAAAGCCGCGACAAAATAGAATGGGCAACCCGGTTCTGGGTAGCCAAAGAAGCTTATGGAAAATACCTGGGCAAAGGTTTACAGGGCAATCCAAAAGCCTATACCGTTGAAGAAATCAATGACGAAGAATTACGCATCAATAACATCACAGTCAAAACAATCAAACATAAAAACTATATCATCGGATGGACACTATAACTACAAAATTAAGCAGCGAAGAAATCTTCAACCTCATGAAACAATTTATCACCGAAGTAATCGGCGAAGAATTTGTTGAAGAAATGGATATCACCCCCGAAAGTTCTTTCACCAAAGATCTGGAAATGGATAGCATCGAAATTGTATCTTTTTCTGAAAAAATCAAAGCGCATTTTGGCGAACAGATCGATTTTGCGGGCTGGTTATCATCAATGGATCTCGATCAGCTGATCAACTTAAATCTGGGCATGATCATCTCTTATATCGAAGAATGCCAATCATAACAGTAAACGGCAAATCGGTTCACATTCAGGAGCTCAATAAAGAAGCTGCTGAAACCATCGTCCTTGTTCACGGGATGTTCAGTAACCTGTCTGTTTATTATTTTAATATCGCGCCGCTATTGGCCACAAAATATCACGTGGTACTGTACGACTTAAAAAGTCATGGCATGAGCGAAAAGGCTTTGGAGGGGTACGACCTGGAGAGCATGACCAACGATCTGTTTGCATTAATGGAGGTTTTAAACCTTCAAAAAGTGCATTTAGGTGGTTATAGTTTCGGTGGGTTGATTGCTTTAAAAATGGCCATCCGCTTTCCAGAACGTATTAATAAACTGGCAATAATTGAAGCGCCTGATCCGAACGACGATAAAACAAGGGGAATAATTGACGAATACAGCCGTGAATTTTTGGAGCATTACGTCGAAAATTTTACTGACACCACAAAAGTAAAAATGGGTAAAAGGCAGATGGAACGCAACCACCGCATGTACGAGTACCTTTTTTATCAAACTTCGATTAAAACAGACATGGAGCTTGAAAAAGATTTTTTTGGCAGCCCTGCAATCGAAACTATAAAACAGAGCACGCTATTGCTGTACGGCACCGATTCCAATTGCCTTAATGCAGGTAAACATTTAGATGGAATGATCAAAGATGCCTCGTTAATTGCTGTGCCGGGAGATCATAATATCCCGATACAGCAACCATTGGTAATCGCCGAAGCATTGTTAAACTTCTTTCAGGAAATATAAAATTAAACACTATGGCAAAATTTGTATTTGTTGTTCCTCCGCTAACTGGCCATATTAATCCTACACTGAGTATGGGTACTGCCTTGCTTGAAAGAGGCCACCGTGTAGGATGGATTACTTTAGATGAGTCATTAGGCGATAAACTTCCTGCTGGAGGCGAGTTGCTGTTGATCAGTTACGACCAAAACGATCAGCAGAAAAAAGATTCAGAAAAATACCTCGACATCATCACCAAAAAGATTGTTTACGGCATCGATAGCATCAAATTTCTGTACGAGGAAGTACTAATTCCGCTTAACAGGCACAGTTATGATGGCATAGCCGATATATTAGATCAGTTCAAACCCGATATGGTAATAACCGATCATCAAATGTTTGCCGGAGCAATTGCCGCAAGCAATAAAAACTATCCTTATGTTACCTGTGTTACCGCACCAGCAGCCATAAAAGTAATGGATGAGCTGCCTAAAGTGCATGAGTGGGAAGTAAATCAGATTGTCGCCCTGCAAAAAGAATTCGGTATAAATACTAAAGATTCTATTGCCTGCTCTGATCTTGCCACTTTGGTATTTACCTCCAGAGATTTTTTCGGGGAAATGGATTTACCCGAGCATTTTAAATTTGTAGGTCCTGTTTTTAACCGCCGCAAAACTACAATTCCTTTCCGCTGGGAAGCATTTCATACCAGCAAACCAAAAATATTGGTCAGCATTGGTACCACCTTCGATCATGAGCATAAAAAAGCCTTTTTTGCCAAGGTAATTGAGGCTTTCGCTAATGAAGACTTACATGTGGTTGTCGTTTCAGATCCTGCTTTATTTGAGGAATGGCCAGCCAATTTTACGGTGCAGCGCCAGGTACCACAATTAGAACTTTTGCCTCACCTCGATGCTGTGGTTTGCCACGGCGGACATAATACCGTTTGCGAAACCTTGATGAATGGCCTGCCCATGGTGGTTATTCCAATAGCATACGATCAAAGCCATGTTGCCGGACGTGTTTTCAGGGTAGGCGCCGGAGAGCGTTTAAACTTTAACCGTTTTAAAGCTAATCACCTTAAAGAAGCCGTAAATAAAGTGCTGCAGAACGAAAGTTATAAAATTGCTGCAGAACAGATTAAACAATCTTTTATCCAGGCTGGTGGAACAGAAAGTGCCGCCGATTTATTGGAAGCTTTAAGCAACAAAACCTCAAACGTATTCATCAGTTAAATTATACATTATGTCAAAATTCCTTTTCGTTGTCCCGCCTTTTTTTGGCCATATCAGTCCAACATTAAGTATTGGCGCCAGTTTGCTGGCCCGCGGCCATGAGGTAAAATGGCTGGGTATTACCCCACTTGCGCAGGTACATTTACCTGAAGGTGGCGAATTTATTTACCCTGAAGCAGATCTGGCAGAATATGCTGATGAAATACAACGCATTTTAAAACGTCAGGATGATGGTCCTGCGTGCTCTGGCCCAGAGGTGATGAAACTGGCTCTCGAAGAAACCTATGTTCCTTTTGCCAAAATGATGATGAAAGGGCTGAACAACTTTGTTGATGCCTGGAAACCTGATGTAATTATTAATGACTGTATTACCTTTGCTGGTGCATTAAGTGCACATTTAAAAGGCATACCATCTGTTACCACTACTCCAGTACCACCAGATGTAATGGGCGATACGGCTAACAGTGCACCCAAAATATTCGAATGGCAACAAAACTTAATTAAAGGTTTACAAAGAGAAGTAGGCATTTATAGAGATGATATCCACATCCATTCGCACCAGTTGAATATGGTTTTTACCTCACAGGCTTTTGCAGGTTTCGAAGACAAGCCACCGCATATGCATTTTGTTGGCCCGGTAAAAGGCAGGCCAAATTTAGCCCCTTTTGATTGGGAACGTTTAAGTCAAGCCACCACCCCTAAAGTTTTTGTTTCGTTGGGTACTTTGCTGGTTAACATCCGTAAAGAATTTTTCCAGAAACTGATTACTGCTTTCGAAAACCAGCCCGTAACCATTGTTGCAGCCACCAATCCTGATATTTTTGAAAAATGGCCTGATAATTTTATCGTAAACGGTTTTGTGCCGCAATCAGAGCTGATGCCACACATGGATGCGGTAATCTGTCACGGAGGTTTTAATACTGTAAACGATACTTTCACAAACGGTTTACCGATGTTGATCACGCCCATCGCCTATGATCATTTTCACACTGCAAAACTAATTGAACAAGCAGGTTGTGGAGTAAGCATCCGTTACAAACGATTACGTATCAGCGATTTAAGAGATACTGTTTTCGAGCTTTTAGAAAACCCGAAATACCGCGAGGCCGCACAAAAAATAAAAGAAACATTTATCGCATCCGGTGGCAATGATAAGGCTGTACAATTGTTGGAAGACTTCGCAAAAACAGCACAAGCTGTGGAAACCAACAGTTTGTAAACCTCGACCGTCATCTCGACTGAAGCGCAGTCCCAAATTTTCGAGAGAGATCTATCCAGAAAGATCTCTCGACTGCGTTGCACTCCGCTCGAGATGACGACTTTCTATCAGAATAATACTAAAAAATGAAAAGAAAACTGTTATTTGGCGAAAGGATGTTATACGGTGATGGAAAAAGCCCGTTTAACATTGTAATACCTTTCAAAATCAGGGGAGAAATCAAAGAAGACGATTTAAGGTTTGCCTTATTCAAAATCCAGAAAAAACACCCCTGGTTAACAGCAGCGATACGTTTTGACGAAGATAAAAGGCCTTGGTTTGTAACCAATCTTACTGAAAATTTTAGCATCCCCATTCGCATTGTAGACAGGTTAAATGATGAACATTGGGAGGAGGAATCTACCTATGAATGGAAAACCGTTTTTGATGCCTCCATTGCACCACTTTGCCGCATTACATGGGTAAAGGGTAAAGCCGTATCCGAATTTTTGATGGTATATCACCATTGTCTTTGCGATGGCACTTCGGCACTTTCTATTTTAACAGAATTGCTTCAGCTTTTGGATGAGCCTGATACCGATATTGGTAAAGAAATTCCAATTATGGGTATAAAGGATGTGATTCCGAAAAAGGTACTAAACAGTTACCGCAACCGAACCAAAAACGGACTGATCGGCAAAATTGCCACTTTAGCACTTTGGATCATACCGATCAAAAAAGTAGCCGTTGAACGAAAAAAAGATTTTATGCTGCGCTGGAAGTTCGATCAGAATTTCACTACACAGCTCATCCAGTTTTGCAAAGCCAATCAGTTCACTGTAAACACTTTGTTGAGTGCAGCAGTTTTAACGGCCTTTAAAGAGGTGAGAAAAGAAAAAGCATTTAACAAAATATCATTACCGGTTGATATCAGAAACTTTAACCCGATTATTAAAAAAGACCACATTTTTGCCTTCGGATTAATGATTGTACTTTCCCTGTTGCCAGAAAAAAACTTTATTGATAATGTGAAGGCCTTACAAAAAGAGGTGAACGATAAATCGGCCAAACTAAATCCTTACAGCCTGATGATGATGATGGAAGCTTGTCACCCTGCGTTAAACAACTTCACCAATTTCTTAAAATATGGAAAATCGAGTAATGATTGTATGTTTTCCAACCTGGGCAAAATAGACATCGGTTACCAATACCGAAACTTTGAAGTAGAAACCATATTCAGTCCTTCGGTAATGGGGCCCTTAGGTAACACCACCACCATGATTGTATCCACCTACCGCAATCAAATGGATTTTACCTTTGTGGCTAGCGAAGGTTATGTGCCATTTGTAGAAGCACAGGCTATAAAAGAAAAAGTAATAGCTATCCTTAAAGAACAGGTTGAAAAACCAATCGGGATTTTAACTGCAACTGCATGAAAAGAAGATTAATTTTAGGCGAAAGAATAATGCACGTTGATGCCAAAACACCGCTAAACTGTGTTTTTGGCGCCAGGATTTCGGGTAAAATCAATGAAGAAAATTTGCACAAGGCACTGTTTAAAATCCAGCAGAAACATCCACTGCTGCAAATGAATATTGATGCCACAGGCAAAACGCCATACTTCGTACGGAACGAAAACATCAGCAAAATACCCGTTAGAATTGCTGATCGTTTAACAGACGAGGATTGGTTAAAACAATCAAAAATAGAATGGTATAAACTTTTTGATGCCCCAAACGAGCCATTAGCCAGGTTAGTTTGGTTAAAAGGAGAAACCGAATCAGACCTTTTGCTTGTGCTTCCACACTGTATTTGCGATGGAACTACCATTTTAAATCTAATGCGGGAGCTGATGACTTTGATTGATGATCCTGAACGAGGCCTGGCTCCATATCCTTCATTTCTTTCTGTTCGCGACCTCTTACCAGAAGATTTTGTAATCAGTAAGGCCGGCCATTTTAAAGGAAAAATTTTTGCAGCGCTTGGCCGTTTGTTTTTCTTTTTTAAATCTACTTCGAACAATAATATAGACAGGAGCAATTACGCCGTTCATTGGAAAATCAGTGCAGAGGATACCAAAAACCTGTTAATTAAGTGTAAGAAAGAAAACACAACCGTGCATGCAATCATCTGTGTGGCCTTTATGGAAGCTTTTAAACATGTACAAGGCACCAAAGCCCATGGCAAAGTGATCTGCCCGGTTGATATCAGGCGGTTTATAGAGGCCATAAAACAAGATACCATGTTTGCCTTTGCACCCATTGTAGAGTTAAAACTAGCGCAGGGCGAAAATGATTTCTGGGCAAAAACCCGAACCTTAAAAACCGATCTGGAAGCAAAAGTAGCAGAAATGAAAGTCCACGACCTGTTAAACATGAGCGAATATTTCCATTCATCAGTAAATAAAATGATTGGCTTTTTGAAAACAACAAAGGGCACACACGATGTGACGCTCAGCAACATGGGGCTTTTAAACATCCCTAAGGATTATCAGAATTTTTCTATTGAAACCATTTATAGTCCTACGGTTGCTTTCCCGTGGAAAAATGCCAATACTTTAGTATGCAGCACTTTTAACGGACAGCTGGATTTCTCTTTTATGTCAAATGAATCATTCCTTCGGGAATTTGAAGCCTGGCAGATCAAAGACAGGGTGATGGAACTGATTAAGGAAAATTTAAATGAATTGGTCAATGTCTGATAAAGTGGAATATGATGAGCAGGCAAAAGTGTCGAACTGGCGAAAGTTTGTGCGCAAAAACCTGCTGATACACCTTATCCCAAACACGGTATTGAATACTGTAGTGCCATATTTTGCTTTTAAAGCGCAAAACTCGGTGCATTTATTTAGTGGAGAGCAAAATCTGGCCAGGTTTTTATTGCCCATGTCGTTGCTCCTGCCCTTTATGGTTACCCTCGATATTTTAAAAAAAATAAAGCTGCTGCAACACTCCGGTGCCATTAACTATAAGGTAGACGAAAAAATTACAGGTTATCCTTTTATATTGAAAAAAGCAGGTTTAAATGGTTTGTACAGCATTGTGGTGGTATTTGCATTGATGCTCGCACTGCACTTCTCTTTCCCTAAAAATCACGATTTTGGAATTACCCCATCGGCTATATGTGCGGGATTGTTGGCTGGTTTATATTCCATTACCTTTTTTTATCTCGCCATTAGAAGGTTTAAAGATGATGCGGTATAGTATCAGTATGAAAAAACTGCTGTCATTCTGAACGCTATGAGAATAAAAGCGTGTCGTCATCTCGACTGAAGCGTAGTCCCGAATTTTCGGGAGAGAGATCTGTTAAATATAGATTTAGCTTCGCTGAGCCTCCTATGTTTGTTCTCAAATCGAAAAAGAGATAAATTAGAATACTTAAGTGAAAAAGAGTGAGAGTGGATCTGAGCCTAAACAGCTTTTATATAGCATGTTCTCCCGAAGATAGCACCTCACTCTTTCTTGTCTTTTAGAGTCTGAACAGAATGTAAGGCGTACATATGTTGATGTATAGCCAGGATACCCAATCAGGAGAGAAGATGAAGGGAGACAACTCACTTTTGCTAATTTAATTAAAATTTATGGCAGAAATTGTAAAACAGGTTGTAGGCATTGATGTAGCACAAAATGAATTAGTGGTCTCGCTCGGCAGGATGAACCACGACACAGGCGTTGATATATATGCCTATAAAATATTTGCAAATACTGTAGCCGGTTTTGGCAGCCTTACCTCATGGGTTGAGAAAAAGACGGTGAAAGATGTTAAGGTACGATATGTAATGGAGGCAACCGGGGTTTATCATGAACATTTGGCTTATTATCTTTCAGATCAGGAAAAACAGATCAGTATTGTACTTCCAAACAAGATCAGCAATTATTTTAGAACATTGGATGTAAGGACAATTACAGACAGGACCGCCTCGCAGGCGATATGTCAGTTTGGACTGGAACGGAAACTGGAAGACTGGTTACAACCAAAAAAAATATTCAGAAACCTTAAGCAACTTACCCGTGAAAGAGACCAGCTAATCGCCGATAGAACAGTACTGAAAAATCAGCTACATGCCGAGATGTCGGAGAAATTCCCAAACCAGGGCAGTATAAAAAGAATATCCAAGCGTATCCAGCTCATCAATAAACAGGAACTGGAGATCAAAACCGAGCTTTCCAAAACCGTAAAAGAGGATGCAGAACTGGTTAAGAAGATAGACCTTATCACATCAATACCTGGGGTAGGTAAATTAACGGCCATAATTGCCCTTGCAGAAACAAATGGATTTGAACTGATAAAAAACAAAAAGCAACTGATAAGTTATAGCGGGCTTGATGTAAGGCTAAAGGAATCTGGAACCTCTGTAAAAGGAAAACCAAAGATATCCAAAAGAGGTAACAGGCATTTAAGGAAAGCGATGCATATGCCGGCAATAACAGCCATAAGGCACAATGCAAACCATAAAGCGATATTTGTACGCCTTGTGTCCAAACACGGGATCAAAATGAAGGCAGTGGTGGCCGTACAAAAAAAAATACTCGGACTTATATATACCATATACAAAACCAATAAACGCTTTGATATTGACTATAATAAGATCGCGATAGAAGAGGTAATAAATGGTTAGAGCAGCCATTAAAAAATGAACTGCCCTAATGAAGCTAGCTTAGAGCTGCCTTTAATAAATAAAGTTAAAAATTATTTGCGTATAAACACAGAATCTTCGGGTTCTCGACCGCGTTGCACCCGATAGCTATCGGGTCCGCTCGAAATGACAATCTCAGGTATAGCCATTATTCCAACCAAACCATTTGTGTAAAAGCACCATTGGCTGCAATATCCCAGGCCTCTACCCTTACCCAATGCCGGCCTTTTAAATTTACCGGCCAACTAAAATCCTTTTTGCCAAAAGCCTGTGTAGCATTCAAATTAATGCGGTTTCGGTAAACTTTCGTTCCATCACCCGATACAATTTCGACAAAGTTTAAAGGAAATGTCCAATTGAGTTGTATGTTTATCTTTGCCTTTCCGTTATTATCAACCTTCAAAATCTCTCCTGCGCCTTTTCCATTAACATTAAAGCTCGGGATCAGCACCTCACCTGTAGATACAAAAAACTTGCCTTTCCGCATTACATCTAAAACAGGCTGCCAGCCATTGGCATAATTAGGTACCTTATCCAGCTGTAAATAATTCACGTTTAAGTGTGCATACATTTCATTTTGCTCAGTAATGGTAAAGATATCAGCCTCTGAAATAATGTGTTTTTTCAACCCCCAGTTGGCCATATCATCCATCAGGTTCAATACCCTTTTACTTAAGGTTGGTAAAGAAAGATCGCCGGGAATAGCTTTCCATGCGGCGCCCATAAAAGTCTCCGACTTAAAAAAGTCTTCTTCTTTATATTTGTCCGGGTAACCCGTGGAAGCCTTTGTTCGGGCATGGGCAGTCCAGGCTAAGCCATGTTCTTGTTCCAGTAATTTAAGCATTTCTGCTTTATCATTAATGCGATAAACTTTACCATATTTAGGGTCGTTGGTTTCGAAAGGCAGATCGCTTTTTCTCGACATAATCCAATAAATTGGTTTAGGAAAAAATGCCAGCCAATGTCCACCATAAAAATTATTGGCTTCTTCTCCTGGTAACAATAAAAAATTTGGATCAGATAATCTTTTAGTCTGTTTAAATAAGGCATCTAATTCTTTTAAACGAACAGAATCTGGTCCTTTAGGATGGCCTGGCCCGTGAAATTCGGCAAGCTTAACAATATTTAAACCCGCCTTTTTCAACACCTCAACAAATTCAGGCTTTTCTGGAACGGCTTTTCCGCTGAGCACTACGTCAGAAATAAACTCATTGTGGAAATGGCTAGCCATTGTTTTATAACCTGCCAAGGGCGCATAAGTATCATCGTGCGTAAACTTTTTAACTTCATCCAACGCTGCTCCTGCCTTCCCAGTGCTCAATAAACAGAAAAAATTAAGGCGCTGTTGGGTATTTGGTGGTGCATTGAACCAGGGCACATAACGTTTATCGCCCAATGGATCCTGGCGGATGCCGATACCAAAATCGGGAATCAGATTTAAATAGTTGCTTCCTTTCCAGGTAAATTTAAGGTTAAAAGCTTCGTCCAATGGATAAAAATATTGATGCGGCGCAGGAAAAACCGCCAAACTTCCTGCTGTATTTTCGCCGATAACGGTACGGTATTTTACCTCAAGATTTTTACTCGCATCTGTTTTAACAACTTTCTCAGTATGAAGATTACCTTTTACATCACTCCAGGCAATATTGGCCCAGGCGTCTTTTTTGCTCGTTAATCCGGCATCATACAAAATAGCTGTAGAATCTTTTGGGGTTGATACTACTGCAGCCACATTAAACAAAGGGCTTCCATTGTAAAGTGTTATTTCTAAAGCACCGCTAAAGGTTTCGCACTGAACGCCATTTATTCGCACCACAGTTTGCGAGCCCTTCGTAGAAACACTGGCCGCTCCTCTTTCGAATTTTACAACATTTGTGGTATATGGTCTTGTGGGGACCCGATCGAAAAAAACATCCCAGCCCCCACTGTTTGGACTTAAGGTGCGTTTACCTATTCTTAGCACAAATGCAGGATCGAGATGAGCAGCAACTTCTTTTAAGGCGCCCTGCTTACCTAACAATAAACTTTTAAACAATGGTTTGGTACGATCAAGGTCTAAAATCATTTTACCTGAGGTTCCTTTGCCAGCCGGCCAGGTAAGTACAAGTTCTTTTTGATTGGAAGAAACTGTGGCACCGTTGGGTTTAAATGCTTTTAGGTTTACCTGGCTTTGCGCATAAAATGCTGAAAAGCATATTATCAATATTATAGGAATGCAGTTTCTCATACAACTTAATCGTTTTAGTACAGATATAACGCAAGATAACAATTAAGTGCAAAACATAAAATTGGCTAATCAGTAATGCATTTCGTTCATTATTTATTTTTTTCCAAAAAATAAATAACATTACTTAACTTAATCTGGATTTAAAACCAAACATTTTGCACCCTATACTCATCAGAAATAACGTAAAAATCCTTGGCGAAGGTAGCCAGGTAATTGTATTTGCCCACGGTTTCGGCTGTGCGCAAAGTTCCTGGAAATTTATAACAGATGCTTTTCTCCAAGACTACAAAGTCGTACTATTTGATTATGTTGGATCAGGTAATTCGGACCTCAGCCAATACGATCAACGAAAATATGCTACACTCGAAGGATATGCCTGTGATGTAATCGATATCATAGAAGCACTTGATTTAAACAACATTATTTTTGTTGGTCATTCGGTAAGCAGCATGATTGGCATGATTGCCGCATTACAGATGCCGGAAGCATTTAAAAAACTGGTTTTTATCGGCCCTTCGCCGAGATATTTAAATGATCGTGATTATATCGGTGGATTTAATACTGAAGATATTGAAACCATTTTTGAGCACATTGCAGATGATTATGTAGCCTGGAGCAAACAATTGGCACCGCTGGTAATGGATAACCCTTCCAAACCCGAATTAACTGATTTTTTACAGGAATGTTTTGAAGCCACCAACCCTGATGTTGCCCTGGCCTTTGCAATGGCCACCTTTAAAGCCGATTACAGAGATAAATTAAAAAATCTCGAAGTGCCAAGCCTAACCCTGCAAAGTACGAATGATATGATGGCTCCTTTATCAGCCGGCCAATTTATCCATAAAAATACCCCGGAGAATTTTTTGGTTGTAATGAAAGCTACAGGGCATTTTCCGCACATTAGCGAACCGGAGGAAACTATCAGGGAAATAAAAGATTTTATTGAAGAAACAAGTTTAAAATCGGCATCTGATCATCTCTATGCCTCCTAATAATTTTCAGCAATCAGTAAATTAAAAGCCTTCTGGCAAAGAAAAAGTATAGGTTATTGTTCTAAAAAAACCTGTGCTTCTTCTTTAGCCTTTTCGCAGTTCATCGTAATCAGGCTTGCCCGATACCTATACTGATCTGCAGTTTAAACCATCATCTTCAATAGCTTGCAGGCCTGCGCTCAGTTTAAGACCTACCCCAATTACATAAATGGTTGAAAGCATTATGTGCAATAGCTTTTTAAATTTCCCTGTTATTTCCCTTTCGTAGGCAATATCTCCCTGCTTACAGATGGCCAAATCAAATAGCACCATATCCATCTAACTCATGTTTAACCTGAATATTTTTGGTCGACAATACATCATTTGATAAAAAATGGGTCAAAACACCAACCAGTTCAATTCTCGAGATGGGTCTGGTAAAACAGCCATCCAGCCCTGCATTAAAGCACTGTGTTTTTAATTCATCTGAATCTTTTTCAATTATAGCTACAATTGAAACATCAGAAGACGAATAGGCCCGTATTTTCTCTACAATTTTATACGAATCATTTTCTAATAGCTCAGCTGCGATCAAGACCAGCATAAAAGTATGGTCTGCTAAAGTTTTTACGGCCTCGTTGGTATCTACAGCAACCACAAAACTAATATCGTATTCTTTAAGGCAATCTGATAAGCGCTTTTGATCTGTTGCGTGGTCATCCACAATTAAAACCTCAGCTATGCTGTTCAATTCCTTATCACTTGCTTTATTCGCTTTCATCAATTGCATTCGTTATAATGTTTGCATTCATTTATTCAGGATCATTTTATAAGCATCAGATAAGGGGGGACAATTTTTATGCATACCGAAGTATCCCTTCAACAGCATCTATTTTGCCCACATTGATAATAAATGACCGGATTACACGGAAAGAACCTGTTCTGGCAGCTTGTTTAATAGGATTTTAAGAAGAGTACCGAATATACTTTTCATTCAAAAAATCTACACACAATCACCTTGTATCTTCAGATAATTAATATGGAGCAGTTTTGCATGCCTAATATGGCCAAATGCCTGGTAAAAACAAACATCCTATTGGTTATTCAAAACAAATAGCTAATGTATCCACTAAACAATTCATTATGATCAGGTTATCCCTTACTAAAACTAAGCATAACCCAGAGGAATATTTTCACAAATAAATAATGAACAAAATGAATAAAATATATATTTGTAAAAAATATACCCACATTTTCTAAGCGCGCGTTTCCCCATTCGTCTAAAATTATCGCCTTTCCAACGACTTGAAACAGTCAAAACAAGCATTCAGAGGCAGATTATCAAAGCATTAAACAGAAATCATCAATCACAAAAAATAAAAAAAACAAAATGAACAACATTAAAACAATTGCATTCGCTGCATTAAGTATCTTATCGGTTTATAGTGCAAAAGCCCAAAACTTTAAAGAGCCTGTTAGCTATAAACTTAAGAATGGCATGAACATCATTATTTCGGAAAATGAACGTTCGCC
Organism: Pedobacter sp. R-06; assembly: GCF_049913135.1. Lineage (NCBI taxonomy): Bacteria > Pseudomonadati > Bacteroidota > Sphingobacteriia > Sphingobacteriales > Sphingobacteriaceae > Pedobacter > Pedobacter sp. R-06. Next base: position 4,073,947 of record NZ_CP183977.1, read on the forward strand.
AAAAGCATATTCTAGCTTTACCTTAGATACTAAGGCCTTTGAGGGCAAAAAAGATGGTATAGTGGAGTTATTGAATGCGGTTTTAAACGAAAACGTAAATAAAAACTCAAATATTAGCTTTAAAGATAACAGCGGTAAGTTGGCTACAGTAAATGCTGACCTTGAGAAAGACCTGGCAACAATGGCTTCGGTAATTCAAAATGCCAGCTTCGATCAAAAAACTTTCAATACAGCGAAAGCTAAATTAATTGCCAGTTTAAAACTTCAGGATTACGATTATGACCAAACGGTAAATGAAAATTCGATTAATGCATTAACCTTGGCCGATGTTAAAAACTTTTATAGCCAGCTTTCTCCAGAAAAAACATTTTTAACTATTGCCGGAGATATTGAATTAAATACGGCCAAAGCTTCAGCTAAAAAAGCTTTTGGTAACTGGAACCGGACACAAGAACTTGCATTAACTGTGGCAAGGTAATATTAAAATTAAGCCTAGGCCCTTTGATTAGTTTCGAAGGGCTTTTTTTATGCCCAAAATGTTACAAGAGATTAGGTTTAAACCGCCTGTATTCAAGGAATCATTCAATATATTCGTTTTAAATAAAATCATTATTCCTGAAAAAACCGACAGATGAGAAAAATCTACATACCCCTACTTTTTGTTACCATAAGTTTATCTCTACAGGCACAGGTTGTGGTTAACCGAAATCAGGATATTGATAAAATGGTTAAGGCTGTAAACCAGGATTCGCTAAAATCATATATCAGTAAAATGGTTTCTTTCGGAACAAGAAATACGCTTAGTGATATTAAAAGTAAAACGAAAGGAATTGGGGCTGCCAGAAATTGGGTCGTAAATAAGTTTAATCAGTTTGCCAGGCAAAGTGATGGCAGGCTTACCGCATACCTGGATACCATTACATTTAAACCCGATGGCAAAAGAGTAGATCAGCCTACACTTTTGGGCAATGCTATAGCCGTACTAAAAGGCACTGATGTAAACGACAAACGTGTTTATGTGGTGAGCGGGCACCTTGATAGCCGTGTTACCGATGTAATGAACAGAACCAGTGATGCACCCGGCGCCAATGATGATGGTAGTGGTGTTGCAGGCGTAATTGAGGCTGCAAGAATTATGAGTCAATATAAATTTTCTGCCACCATAATTTTTGTAGCTGTAAGCGGTGAAGAACAATCTTTATTAGGCTCTGGTTTTATGGCTGCAAAAGCGAAAAAAGAAAACTGGAATGTAGATGCCATGTTGAACAATGATATGATCGGCAGCAACAACAGTAGCGAAACGCAAATCATCGACAATACCAGGCTACGTGTATTTAGTGAGGGCTTACCCAGCTTCGATCTGGATAAAAATGCGAAGAGCATCCGTCAGTTTGGTTTAGAGAACGATGGTAAAAGCCGTCAGTTGGCAAGATATGTTAAAGAAATAGGCGAACGTTATGTAGATCAGCTAGAAGTTAAATTAATTTACAGGAACGATAGATTTCTCCGTGGCGGAGATCATACCCCATTCGTAGAAAATGGATTTACAGCCGTACGCATAACCGAAATGAACGAAAACTTCGATCACCAGCACCAGGACCTTAGAACAGAGAAAGGCGTTAGATATGGCGACCTTCAGGAATTTATGGATTTCGAATATTTACGTAAAAATACAGGTGTAAATATTGCGGTTTTGGCCAATCTGGCCAAAGCGCCCTCAAGCCCTACCGAAGTAAAAGTTGATGTAAAAAACCTGAGCAACTCTACCTTTTTATACTGGAAAGCACCTGTTAATGGTGCAGTAAAGGGCTATTATGTTTTAATGCGCGAAACCAGCAGCGCCGTTTGGGAAAAGAAATTTTTCACTTCAGCCACCGAATTGAGATTACCCTACAGTAAAGACAATTATTTATTTGCGGTTCAAAGTATTGGAAATGACGGCACTGAAAGCCTTCCAATAGTGCCGGGCATTGGCAGATGATAAAACATTTAGGTTTTATTGTTGTTTAAACTCAAATTTAACGCATGAAATTTAAACCTTTAGCTTTTGTTATCAATATTGCCATCACGTTGGGTATAGGCGCGTTAGGTGCGTGGGCGACTCTTCAATCTGTCAAAACCTGGTATCCAACATTAAACAAACCCTCTTTTAACCCGCCAGATTGGCTTTTTCGCCCTGTTTGGACAACGTTGTATGTACTTATTGGTATTGCAGCCTATCTGGTATGGATAAAGCGCGACAAAATTGTTCATTTTCCACGAACAGTTGCCATTTACTTTATCCAGTTAATTTTAAATTTAGGCTGGTCATTCATTTTCTTTTACCTGCGTGAAATAGGCTTTGCCCTTGCCGAAATTATTTTACTGTTGATCATCATTGTTATCAATGCATCTATGTTCTATAAAATAAACAAATGGGCAGGACTGATTTTTATTCCATATTTCCTTTGGGTAAGTTTTGCCACAATTTTAACTTATAACATTTTCATGTTGAACTAATTTAAAAGAAAACCCCTATTTTTAAGGGTGGTAACTTTTAAAAGATTTTTGCTGATCCTCTTCGTTCTGTGCTGTAACCAATTACGGGCGCAAAAGGTAGGTCTTGTATTTAGCGGAGGTGGTGCGAAAGGATTGGCACACATTGGCACATTAAAGGCTTTAGAAGAGAACCACATCCCCATCGATTACATTACCGGCACATCTATGGGCGGAATTGTTGGCGCCATGTATGCCGCAGGTTATAGCCCCGCACAGATAGAAAAAATTGCATTAAGCAACGACTTCCAGAACTGGGTAAATGGTAGATACACCAGCGATTACACCTACTACTTCCAGAAAAATGCGCCCAATGCTTCTATGCTTACTGCAAAAGTGGCTATTGATACGGGCTTTCATTTTAGCTTCCGTTCTAACCTGATTAACGATATTCCATTAAATTTTGCCTTTCTCGAGCTTTTTGCCCAGGCTTCAGCCGTTTCTAAAGATAATTTCGATAATCTTTTTGTTCCCTATCGTTGTATGGTTGCAGATGTACTTTCACAAAAAAGTATCACAGTAAGCAAAGGAAGTTTAGCAGAAGCAGTAAGGGCAACCATGACGGTTCCGATTATCTACCGGCCCATTAAACTAGATGGAAAGTACGTTTTTGATGGAGGCCTTTACAACAATTTCCCTGCTGATGTAATGGAAAGAGACTTTAAGCCTGATTTTGTGATCGGTGCGAATGTTTCTTCAAAAACCTATAACGAATACCCTAAAAACATCGACGATCGTTTAATGAACCGCTTTTTGGTATACATGTTTCTATCCAAATCGGATTCTACCATGATCGGGAAAAATGGTGTATATATCCAACCCAATTTAGCTACTTACAGCGTAACTAATTTTGCTCCGGTAGAAGAGCTGATTAAAAAAGGCTATGATGCAACAATAGCCGATATGCCAAGGATTAAAGCTTTAATCAGCAAAAGAGTGAGCGATGAAGAACTGGCAAAAAGAAGGGAAAAATTTAATGCGAAAAAGCCAGATCTAAAGTTCAGCAACATCATCGTAACCGGTGTAAACAGTCAGCAGAAAAAATATGTAGAAAGGCTTTTCAAAAGTGATAAAGTTACTTTTAACCTGCAAGATATTAAACGAGGGTATTATAAACTGGTTGCCGACCAAACTTTCGAAACTGTATTTCCTAAAATTTCATATCAGGCAGCAACAGACAGTTATACTTTTGAGGTGGTGGCACAGCCGAAAAAGAGCTTCAAACTCGAACTAGGCGGCAATATATCTACAAGACCCATCAGCAATGTTTTTTTGGGTGCCCAGTACAACTACCTTAACCGAAAATCGTACACTTTTGGAACCAGCTTTTACTCTGGCCGCTTTTACGAATCGGTACAGGTTAATGGCCGGGTAGATTATCCAACCAGACTACCCTTGTTTCTGGCCGCAGAATTAACCTATAATCACTGGAATTTTTATAATACCAGCCAGATATTTATCGAAAACCCACGCCCCATTTACATCGAACAATCTGACCGTAAGATTGACCTGATGATGGGAATGCCCTTAAATTACAATACCAAAATTGTTCTCCATTCTACTTTTATAAATAATAATGATCGCTATAGCCCAAACAATACCTTTGCGGTAGGCGATTTATTAGACCAAACCATATTCAACGGTTTCAGGGGCTCGTTAAACTTCGAAAAAAATTCGCTGAACAGAAAACAATATGCCACCAATGGCCAGAGCTTTTCGCTAAGTTTCAACTACACCACAGGCCGCGAAAACTATAATCCCGGCAATATTTTCCGCAACACCCCGGGGTTTGTAAAAATTCCGGGCAGTAGTCATTTGCGCCAATGGGGAAGTATAAAACTTACCCAGGAAAATTACTTTTTACACCTTAAAAAATACACATTGGGTTATATTGTGGAAGGCGTTTTCTCTAACCAGCCTTTATTTAGCAACTATTACGCAACACTTTTAACCGCTCCGGCCTTCTACCCGCTGCAAGATAGCCGCTCGCTATTTCTGGATAAGTTTAGGGCAACCACCTATGCCGCCGGCGGAATAAAAAACATTTACAATGTTAAAAAAAATCTTGACTTTAGATTAGAAGGTTATTTATTTTTACCTCATAAAGAGTTTGAGCTGAATAATTTCCAGGATATAAATTACGCAAAGCCCATTACAAAATTACGTTATGCGGGTACCGCTGGCCTGGTTTATCACTCCCCTCTGGGTCCGGTTAGCCTAAGTTATAATTTATATAATGATGCTGTTAAAAGAAATGGTGTATTATTGCATATCGGTTATTTAATTTACAATAAACGTTCTATCGAATGAAACGAATCTTACTCTTGCTTTCGCTGTGTTTAATCGGGTTTTTCAGCCATGCACAAACCGCAGCAATCAATAATTTTCTGGTAAAAGAAAATTTGCTCAAAAACAATAAACTGGCCATAATAGCCGCCGATTCGCTAAACAACCCCAACGAAAATATAAACGGAACCTACACCTTTAGTGTAAGTGGTTTTACACAGGTATTAAAATTTAACGATGGCATAGCGGTGCTGCCTTTACCAATCGATAAATCTACCTTCGTTTACATCAAACATCAAAACGACTCTGGTACGCATAGTAAACTGGTGTATGTGTATAAAAAAGACACTGATTTAAGTCCGTACGCTATAAACAGTTTATGGCTTTTCATTATTCCTATTATATTGGTAATTATTGCCTTTGCCTTCCGCAAACTGATCATATTTGTGGTCATTGTTTTTCTGGTATTTGTGTATTTTAATCACAGCAATGGCTTAAACCTTTCTACCTTTTTCGAAAGTATATTTGATGGATTAAAGAACCTCGTCTGACATTTTCGAATTAAATTTTCACCACGAATCGTCATTGCGAGGCTGGATAGGCGCGAGCCGAAGCAATCTTTCTCTATAAATTAAAATATGTTCTTTTTTTTAGAAAAGCAATGTCTGTGGTGCTTCGGTTATCCCCCTCCCGCCCTTTGCTTAATCCCGATAGATAAACCGTTAAATAAAAGCAGCATCAATCGGGATAACGCTGCCGGTCGGGTTTATTTTACCACAGATAGTAGTACTTTTTAAGCCTCCTAGACCCGATCGAAGCGGAATGCCGATTATTTCAATCGGCAGAAGCGGAAGCGGGACTGCAATAACCAAAATGCTACTATAACTGCTTTCCGAAAAAAGGATATCTAATTCAACCAACAGCAACAACACAATAATTTATTTTAATATTACTAAAAATATTAGCAAATTCGTTTTATGGAAAATCTATTTTTAGTGTGTTTAGTCCCTCCTGTTTCTATAGCAGAAGACATCGATGAAATTAGAACATACATTTCAGAGAAATTTAATGTGCATGAATCATTAAAACGGCCGGCACACATCACCTTATACCCACCGGTAAAACTATCAGCTTACAATGCAGAAAAAAGATTTTTTAAAGCTTTAGAAGATGCTTCTTTCAGTGAGCCATTTACACAGGTACTCCGAAACTTTAATTCATTTCTGGAGCATACCTTTTATCTCGATGTTGAACAAAATGAAGGGTTAATGAACCTGGAAAAACAGATTACCAAAACATTACAGCCTTTAAAATTAATAGAGAAAAAAGAAAAATTCAATCCACATTTAACTTTGGCATTTAGAGATGTAAAACCGCCCATTTTCAAACAGATTGCTGCCGAATTTAAAGACCGGAAATTTAAACGCGAGTTTCCGGTTTCATCCTTTTCTGTTTACAAACACATGGATAAAAGATGGCAACCCTTTAAAGAATTTTCTTTTAAAGATCCCGATACAAAACCCAAAGCATTAAGCCTTTTTGGTTAATTAGAATGGCATACCGATACCAAAATTATATTGTAAAAACCGATAAGTATCAGGTGCATGTGTTAAGTTATAACTGTCTTTAAATGCCCTTGCACCAGATAAAAACTTACTGATAACCCATTGATCCGAACCTGTGAACTGCGGATCTTTAAGCTTTAAACCTACATCAAACCTAAAAACAAAATATTGCACGTCATATCTCAGGCCTACACCTGTACCAATAGCCAACTGTTGTGCAAATTTACTTAATTTAAATACGGTTTGTTCATCAAGCGTGGGGGTTGCAACCAGAATTGATTCTCCTTTACGAAGGTTCCATACATTACCAATATCAACAAAGGCTGCTCCTTTTAACGTGGCGCCAAAAAATTTCTTGGCCACGGTAAAACGGTACTCAAAATTCGTTTCTATCCGCATGGTCCCAAGCTGATCAAGCCCGTAAAACGCTTTCCTTAAGGTATCACTCCTTAAAAGCCCTCTATCATAGTTTCCGGGCCCAATGGTCCTGGCCTGCCAAGCCCTTATGCCATTCGACCCACCTGCAAAAAACTGTTTTTCAAAGGGAATACCTGTTAATACCGAATTCCCATAGGCATAAGCTACACCTGCGTTTAAACGTGCAACAAATTGCCTTTCACCGCCTAAATGTTTGTACCACCTCAGGTCAACCTCCGGACGCATATATTGGTTAAATGGCAAGCCAAATATTTTTGCCGGGTCGTTGTTTGCCGGATCGTTCTTATTGCCTGTTAATTTAGATATCCCCTGCAACATATTACCCGCAATATCCATTCCTGCCCTTAAATAAACAAAAGAGCGGTATTCATTCAGCTTATTTGCATTTAAGGTATAGGTATATTTCATACCCAGCGTTAAATCTTTACGTGCTAATAATGTTGAGTAGTAAAGGTTATTCAATACGGTTTCAGCATCCACATTAGGATCTAAACTGCCAAAACGGTATTCGAAATTCAAGGGCGTAAAAGAGTGCAGTTTAGATTTGGTTTCAAACCAATCGTAAGTGATCGAATTGATAAAAATCCTCCTTACAGATACATCTTTCTGCAAGGCATAAATATAACTACTTGAAAAAGTAGTGTGTGGCATTCCGTTACCACCCAAAACCGGATTGTAGAAAGGAATCATCAATCTAGGTACTGTAATGCTGGCACTAATCGAAAAATCTCGCTGGTAAATATCACTAAAAGGTCTGGCTCCGTTCCCTATCCTTGATTGCAGACCACCCTTTACTTGAAGTTCGAAACGTTCTGCACCCCTAAAAATATTATTATTGGTATAGGTATTACTGAGGTTAAAACCTACTGTACCCCCATTAAATGGCACCTCGCCCTCCACACGGTTACTCATCACCTTTTGCGGAATCAACTGAATTACGGTATTTACCTTATTTGAAGTACTGTCTCGTCTAAAATAATCGATCTTTACGTTTTTGAAAATGTTAAGTTCATATAAACGGTCATAAGTAAGGTTTTCATTTCGGATATCATAAAGTTCGCCCTGTTTTAGAAAATCATACCTTACAATCGGGTTTCTACGGTAGCGTTTGGAAAAATCGGTAAATATGATGCCATTAAGCGTATCTTTACTCAGTTTATAACGCACCGAATCAGGAAACCCATCAGGGTTAGGTGCAATAATCATGTGGGTATAACCAATATTAAACTGCTTGTGCTCACCGTTTGCAGGATCTGTTACATTAAGATTCAAATCTATTTTGTTAGTCTTAGAGTTTGCTTCGGCACCATATACATCAAAATTCACATAAGGTCTTAAGAAATAGAAATATCCATTTTCTTTCATAATACGATAAATCTGCTCCCTTTCATAAGTTAAAGAGTCTTCATCGTACTGCATTCCCTTGTGTAAATGGGATATTTTAGCCTTATTCGATTGGTAAAGATTCCTAATATTTGTATTTGGGATCGAATCGGAAATTTTCTCAATAAAATAAGCAGGCCCCGGTTTTGCGCTGAATACAATTTCGGCCTTTTTATCTGCAATCTTGATGGCCGAGGTTACTTCGGCCTGGCGGTAGCCTTTGCTTTTTAAAAACTTCTGTATCTGTGTTCTGGAAATCTCGACCAACGTACTATCTAAAATAGCGGGTGGCGTACCAAATGGCTTAATATCACTGGTTTTATAACGACCATCTTTTGTGTTGAATAAATTGTACAAAGGCACATTGATACTCAACTTAGATGCCGGCCTGATATCTTTCTGAACATAATTGTATGCCTGTTCTTCAAATTTAGCATCAACACTATCAATAGTAACCTTTTTCACTATCGATTGATAGTCGGCAATGTATTTAGTTGATGAGCAGGCCTGAATTAAAACAATAATAAATAGTAATATTGCAGTGCTTTTCAGTTTAATATTTATTGAGTTTTGGTATGCTTTCAAAATCACAGATTAGTTTTATAAAGTCGTTACATCAAAAAAAATACCGTAAAGAACATGGTTTATTTATTGTTGAAGGTATAAAATCCATAAAAGAATTTTTTCAATCAAGCTACCAGATCCATACTATATTTTACAACAGCGAACAATACAATTTGTTACCCAAATTGCCTGCAAATATAAACTTATTTGAAGTAAAGAACGCCGAATTAGACAAGATTAGTACGCTGCAAACGCCACAAGGCTTTTTAGCACTCGTCCATATCCCCAAAAACAGAGAATTAGTGCTAAAAGCGCTAAAAAATCAGTTCACTTTGGTTTTAGATGGCGTTCAGGATCCGGGTAACATGGGTACCATAATCAGAACGGCAGATTGGTTTGGCTTTAAAAACATCATTTGTTCTGCAGACTGTGTAGAAGTATTCAATCCAAAAACGGTACAGGCTACCATGGGCTCTTTGGCAAGGGTAAATATTTATGAAGCAGATTTACCAGCATTACTGGAGAAAAATATCATCCCTGTATTTGGGGCATTGCTAGATGGCGAATCGATTTACAAAACGCAATGGGGGGCTGAAGGATTGGTGATTTTAGGCAATGAAGGAAAGGGAATATCAGCAGAAGTAATCAAAAAAATAAATAAACCGGTAACCATTCCGAGAATTGGCGAAGCCGAATCGTTAAACGTGGCAGTAAGTGCGGCAATCTTTTGTGCTGAGTTAGTGCGAGTTCGAAATTAAATTGAGATATTATTTGCGGGCTAACTAATAATTGCTATTTTTGCAGCCTTGAATTTAAGGGTCGAGTGGCCGAGTGGCTAGGCAGAGGTCTGCAAAACCTTCTACAGCGGTTCGAATCCGCTCTCGACCTCCATTTGTACAAATAAAATAATTAAAAGGTTATTACCATGGCAGTTACCAGATTAAAAAGAAAAGACAGAAGAAATAAAAATACAGCTCACCAAGAGGTAGCATTTTTAAAGAGAGCAACCAACATTGAGTTAGGAAGCCGCTCTGCACAACCTAAAAACGATCAATTAGCTAAAAACAATGCTGTTTTGGCTACTTTGGCAAAATAGTTTTTAGAAATTCTTCTTAAAGATTTAAAGCATCCTTCTGATCAAAGGATGCTTTTTTTATGCGTTAGTATTTTTGATACTCACAGTATTTATTGCAATCCTAAGCCTCATTTCTAATTCAATCGTTATGCTGAACTTGTTTTACAAGTAGTGGTCGTATTTTCAATTGTCTTGTAGCTACTAAGTGGTCAGCACCTTTCCTGCAAGACAGACCCTGAAATAAATTCAGGGTGACGATGTATACTAACTACCTAAAATCTTAACTTTATGCTATCAGATTTACGATGACATGAATCTTACAGAAACCCTTTCAACACTAGAATCGCTTGGCGAAGAGAAAGTCCGCGCCATGCACATTAAGAACGGCGCCCGAGAAAATATTTTTGGCGTTAAAATGGGCGACATCAGGGCAATAGCCAAAAAGATCAAAACCGATCATGAACTTGCACTTCAACTCTGGGAAACTGAAAATATTGATGCCCGACTGCTGGCAATCTTAATCCTTAAATCAAAAGCGCTGTCTGCAGCACAGATTGAACAAATGGTCGCTTCAGAAAACTTTACCTGGGCAGCTGATTGGTTTTACAATTATATCGTGAAAGAATACCCCGATAAGGAACAATTCAGGGAAAAATGGATGAATTCTGGAAATATTATGCTGGCCCGCGCAGGCTGGAGCTTAACCAGCGGACGTATAACCCGGGCACCTGAAGGAATAGACATCCCGGCAATTCTTGATCGGATTGAAAAAGAAATGCCTACAGCAGCACCAGAAATCCAATGGACGATGAATACCGCACTGGCTCAGATTGGCATTAACCATCCCCAACATAGAAAAAGAGCACTAGAAATAGGTGAAAGATTAGGAATATACCGCGATTATCCTGTTTCTAAAGGCTGTACTTCTCCATTTGCACCGATCTGGATTAATGAAATGGTAAGCCGGCAGAAATAGTTTTTTACCTATTCTCACCATATTTCATGCATGATACTCTCTGTTGAAGCAGGCCTCTCAAGTAGCATTTAATCATAAAATTCAGACCTTATTAAATAAACAATCATAAGCATCCCGATTATTTTCAATCGGGATAAAGCGAATGGCGGGAAACAAGTACCCATGAAATGCTACCCTTCATTTTCTAAACATAAAAGACTTTTATAATCATTAGGAAACGGCTGGTCCCGTTCTTTTGGCAATTTCAGCCCCGCTTTTGGTGCGGGTTCCGATGAAGGATCGGAAGCTCTCCCTGACAATGGGTTTATTTAACAAAGTTTGGTACCCTGAAGCAAACCGCTGTTAACTAAACCCGACAGAAGCGAGCACGAACCCGATTTTTTCCATCGGGTGAAGTAAAGCGGATGGCGGGGCTACAGTACCCATGAAACGCTGAACTTTCATTTCCTAAAAAAGAAAAAACATTAATAATGATTAAGAAACGGCTGGTTCCGTTCTTTTGGCAATTTCAGCCCCGCTTTTGGTGCGGGTTCCGATGAAGGATCGGAAGCTCTCACTGACAATGGATTTATTTAACAAAGTTTGGTACCCTGAAGCAAACCGCTGTTAACTAAACCCGACAGAAGCGAGCACGAACCCGATTTTTTCTATCGGGTGAAGTAAAGCGGATGGCGGGGCTACAGTACCCATGAAACGCTGAACTTTCATTTCCTAAAAAAGAAAAAATATTAATAATGATTAGGCGCACTGAAAGCAAGCCGTTGTTTATAAACCTGACAGAAGCGAACACGAACCCGATCTTTTCCATCGGGTGAAGTAAAGCGGATGGCGGGGCTACAGTACCCATGAAACGCTGAACTTTCATTTCCTAAAAAAGAAAAAATATTAATAATGATTAAGAAACGGCTGGTTCTGCTCTTTTGGCAATTTCAGCTCCGCTTTTATAGACAAACCTTGCTACTAAACCTGATAATAGCGTGAAACCCGCAGGCGAGAAGCGAGTGATGGCCCGGTGCAGGTGAATATGTTTAAACCAACTCTTTACAGATGCTTTTGATCAGCCCTGGCCCCTCATATATAAAACCAGTATACAATTGAACCAGAGACGCACCAGCATCTAATTTCTCTTTTGCATCTTTTGCCGAATGAATACCACCTACCCCAATAATTGGAAAGGCCTTGCTTGATTTCTCCGAAAGATAACGGATCACTTCTGTAGAGCGTTCTTTAACAGGTTTACCGCTCAAACCACCGGTTTGCGTAGCCAAGTCTTTTTCTGTAGCCAGATTTTCCCTGCTAACGGTTGTGTTGGTGGCAATGATACCAGCAATTTTGGTTTCGGCAACAATCTCGATAATATCGTCCAATTGCGCATCAGTTAAATCAGGCGCAATCTTCAATAAAATCGGACGTGAAATATCATTTTTACGATTGCGTTGCTGCAAAGTATTGAGGATTTTTTTTAATGGTTCTTTTTCCTGCAGTTCGCGTAAACCCGGGGTATTGGGTGAACTTACGTTCACCACAAAATAATCGACCACATCAAAAAGACGATCGAAACATTTAATATAATCGTTTACCGCATCTTCATTTGGAGTAACCTTGTTTTTACCGATGTTTCCACCAACCACAATATCAGGATGTTTATCTTTTAGCAAGCGCAAACGCTCGGCCATTACATCTACACCCTTATTGTTAAAGCCCATCCGGTTAATTAAGGCTTCATCGTTAGGTAAACGGAACATCCGGGGTTTATCATTCCCTGGCTGAGGCATTGGCGTTACCGTACCCACTTCAATAAATCCGAAACCTAAATTGCTAAGCGGCTCCACATATTCGCCATTTTTATCAAATCCGGCAGCCAAACCAACAGGATTTCTGAATTTTATGCCAAAAACCTCGCGTTCTAAACCTTTAATGTGTACATCAAAGCTGCTACGGATAATGGTTTTACCTAGCGGAAATTTATCATTAAACCATTTTAACCGCTTAACTACAAAATAATGTACGTTTTCAGGGTCAAATTTGAAGAATATTGGTTTAATAAGGCGATACATGGCACGAAGATAAGAACTTAATGGGAAAAAGGAAAATAGAGCAGTTTTCAGTGATCAATTTTCAGTTACTAATGACCAGTGAACCAATGACCAGTGAACCAATGACTAATGACTAATGAACCAATAAACCATCCCACTGCCCCATCCTGCATCCCTAGTAAGCTGCCGTAAACTGCTCCTGGTGATGTGCATTATTTTCCAGCTCATCAGCAATAACAATTGCTAAATCTTCTACTGATAAAATAGAACGGCCTTCTTCATTAAAAACCGGACTCGTTTTACCCAAGCGGTATTTCCCGGTACGGCCGGTGGTGATGCCTTGATGCATCTCAATAGCCGGACTAAAAAACAACCAGTCTAATTCCTTTTCTTGTTTTAGCGTATTAAAATAATCTCTTACTGCTGTTGCACCTGGCTTGTATTCGGCAGGGAAGTTTGGCCCATCTACAATTTGGTGACCATCGATCTGCAAAGTACCTGCTCCACCAATAAAAATGTAACGTTTAACGCCCGATGCTTTTACTGCAGCCTGAATAGCCTCTGCTCCCTGTACCGTATCGTTATATAAATTCGGATTGGTCCAACCTGCGTTAAAAGCACTTACCACTGCATCAGCACCTTTTAAAACCGCTGCTAATTTTTCAGTGTCTAAAACATCAACTGCGATCTTGCTTACCTGATCATTATTACTTTCAATTTTAGTGGTATCGCGTGCAATGGCAATTACTTCGTTTCCACGATTAATTAATTCATTTAAAATGGCTTTGCCTACAAATCCAGAGGCTCCAATTAATGCTACTTTCATGTTATTTAATTTTTAAAATTTATTAATCTGATTTAAATTGTAATACTTTTTATTACAGTTATATTTAAAATTTTTTACTTAAAACCCGCACTAAAATCTTTTAATGTTTTAGATGAAAGATTCTTCACCAAAGCGGTTTCGGCTTCATCGTATAAATCGTTTAAATGTTTAGTAATCTGTCTCCCTACCGGGCAATCGGGATTAGGTTTATTTTTGCTTTCACCCAGTAAACTTTTTTGTTTAACCGCCCTATACACATCCCCCAAATTAATATCGGCAGGATTTTTTGCCAATGTAGAGCCTCCACCCTTTCCTTCTTTACTTTGAACAAAACCGTACTTATGTAAATTGGCAAGCTCCTTTCTTACCAAAACAGGATTGCAGTTGATACTTCCGGCAATGTATTCCGAATTCAATAGCTGTCCCTTCACCTGATCGAGAAGCGTAAGAATGTGAAGCGATATAGAAAAATGACTGCTATTCATACTGTAACTATTTTAATTACAGAACAAAGGTATGATAATTTTTATACATCATAAAAATTTAACATCATTTAACCCTGTACTGACAATTGTAATGCATTACCATTTTAAAGACCAACTAAAATTTGAGGATATTGAGCAGATAGGCGTTATATCGAGTATCAATTTAAAACAGTAATAATTTATTAAACAGACACTTAAAAGCTTTTGTTTTTATATAAATTGATTTTTAATGTCATTACGACACCAATTAGCAAGTATTGCTTTACCTAAAACCAATTAATGTTTTTAGCTTATCCTATTTGACTTTCCAGCTGAAAAAAGCCTTTAAATTTCGTACTTTTGCAGCCGAAATGATTTCAATAAATAATTTAACCTTCCTGATTGGCTCAAGAGCCTTGTACGATGACGCGAACTGGCACATTAAACCTGGCGACAGAGCTGGTTTAATCGGCGCCAATGGAACAGGAAAATCAACACTTTTAAAAATAATTGTAGGCGAATATGCACCGAGTTCGGGTACTGTTTCCATGTCTAAAGACCTGAAAATCGGCTACTTAAACCAGGATTTACTTTCTTACGATTCTCACCATAGCATTTTGCATGTGGCCATGGAAGCTTTTGAACGCCAAAACCAATTGCACGATGAGATTGAAGAACTGCTTAAAAAAATCGAAACGGATTACAGCGAAGAAGTTTTATTTAAGTTAAGTGATAAACAGCAAGAATTTGAAGCTTTAGATGGCTATAACATCGAATATAGGGCAAATGAAATTTTGGCTGGTTTAGGTTTTAGTACCGCAGATCAGTTGCGTCCGTTAAATACCTTCTCGGGGGGTTGGCGTATGCGTGTAATGCTGGCCAAAATATTATTACAAACGCCTGATATCCTATTGCTGGATGAGCCTACCAACCACATGGATTTACCTTCCATTAAATGGTTAGAAAACTACTTAATGGGCTTTGAAGGTGCCATTGTAATTGTATCTCACGATAGGTATTTCTTGGATAAGATTGTAAACCGTACGGTAGAATCGCGTAAAGGAAAATTAACCGTGTACGCGGGTAACTATAGCTTCTATGTTGAAGAAAAAGCCTTACGTGGTGAAATCCAAAAGGGTGAATTTAAAAACCAACAGGCTAAAATAAAGCAGGAAGAACGTTTAATTGAGCGTTTTAAAGCGAAGGCGAGCAAGGCTAAAATGGCACAATCGCGGATGAAAGCTTTAGATAAGATGGAGCGTATTGATGATGTAGATGATGATAACCCGACCGTAAATTTTGCTTTCAAATTTTCTAAACCATCGGGCAGGCACGTGGTGCGTATAGAACACGCCAATAAAAGCTATCCGAATGTGCACATTTTGGATGATGCTGAAGGAGTGATAGAAAAAGGCGATAAAATTGCCTTGATTGGTGCAAACGGTAAGGGTAAATCTACTTTATTGAGAATGATTGCCGGAGCCGAGAAATTTGAAGGTTTCTGCGAAACCGGTCATAATGTGACCACCACTTTCTTTGCACAGCACCAATTGGAATCGCTGCATTTAGAAAATTCGATTTTAGAAGAATTACAAGCATTTGCCCCAAAACATACCGATACCGAATTACGTAGTATTTTAGGCTGTTTCCTTTTTACGGGAGACGATGTTTTCAAAAAAATCAAAGTGCTTTCGGGAGGTGAAAAATCGCGTGTGGCACTGGCCAAATCGTTAACCACAGATTCGAATTTCCTGATTCTGGATGAGCCGACCAACCACCTGGACATCCAATCGGTTAATATCCTGATTCAGGCATTACAACAGTTTGAAGGTACCTTTATTGCAGTATCTCACGACAGGTATTTCTTAGATAATGTGGCCAATAAGATCTGGTTTATCGAAAGCGGAAAAATTAAACAATACCCTGGTACTTATGCAGAATATGAAGAATGGAATAGCAAAAGGGTAATTCCTGCGGCTAAACCTATTCCGGTTAAAATGCCAGAGAAACAAAAGGAACAGCCAAAAGCAGTTACCCCAAATACAGCTAACCAATTAAAAAAGCTGAACGACGAACTGCAAAAAACAGAAAAGCTGATCACCGAACTGGAGCAGAATGTTAAAAATATTGAAGCAGAATTGGCAGATGAGAATGTTTACGCCAAAGCCGATAAATTAGCTGAAGCCAACAAACGTTATTTAGCAACAAAACAGGAATTAGACAATTGCCAAAATAAATGGGAAAGTTTAGCAGCTGAAATTATGGAGCTGGAAGGTTAGTTTTTTAAACGCCAGTAGGTATAAATATATAGCCGTTTCGATTTTACATCGTGACGGCTTTTTTGTGCATTAGTTGCTATAGAGGTATTAATGTGCAGTCAGATGTTACCATCTGGCTGTTTATGAATTCATCATTTAGTGTCAGATCGTAATGTCTGACACCACGGATAATTCGTCGTCCCGTCATCTCGACTGAAGCAACGCGGAACGGAGAGATCTGTTTAGTAGATTTCTCGACTGCGTTGCACTCCGCTCGAAATGACGGCATGCGGGGAACCTTCCGTGTCCATCCGTGCTTCCGTGGCAACCATCCAATGTGTAGTCAGATGTTACCATCTGACTGTTAAGTGATTCTTAGGAAATCCTAACAAATAGAATTTATATGCAAAAAAATCAGATCAGTGTCAGATAGAAATATCTGACACCACGAATAAACCATCCACAATTTGGTTTTGCCACTTCCCAATAAAACTTTACTTTTAACCATGCAGAAAATATTAATTCCGGTTTTATTTTTCATCTCTAGCCTAGCCTTTGCGCAAAACGATAAAACGTTTACCAACGAGAATAAAATTTATCTTCCAAATATTAAAACTGTACTTTGTTATAACAGCAATAAAGAACAGAGCCTACCTGTAATCATGCTCAATTCGTCAGAAACGATAACTTTTTCGTTCGACGATTTACTTGCAGGTACCCAAAACTACTGGTACACCATAGAACACTGCACCTCAGAATGGGAAACTTCGAAAATTTCGAGTATAGATTATTTAGGAAGCTTCAATGATGACCGCATCATCAATTATCGCTACTCTTCTAATACCGCCCGAAAATACACCCATTACGAAATCAATTTACCCAATACCCAAATCCAGCCAAAAATCGGGGGCAACTACGTATTAAAAGTTTATTTAGATGGCGATAAAAACAAACCTGTTATTTCGCAACGTTTCTACATCCTCGATAGTCAGGTTGCTGTAGCGGCAGAAGTAAACAATTCCATGCAGGTTGAAAACAGGAACTACAAACAAAAAATCAATTTCACCATTAATCATGCTTTCCCAATCCCCAACCCTTATCAGGATATTAAAGCAGTAGTAATGCAAAACTTCAATGCCAATACTATCCAGGTTAATACTAAACCTTCATTTGTAAGACCAAACCAATTGGTTTATAACGACCTCAATACGAATGATTTTTGGGGAGATAATGAATTCAGGAAATTTGACACCAGGAGTTTAAGGTACAAGGCTGATAATGTTAAAGATATTTATCGCGACAATCAATCCGTGAACGTGATGCTTTTTCAGGATGCAGCCAGAACTGTCGGTGCATTTGCCAACCAGTACGATGAAAACGGAAACTTTTTTATCCGCAATACCGACGGACGTGATGATAAAACAGAAGCAGAGTACATGAGTGTTTTATTTACATTAAATGCCCCTGCACCCAGCCCGAATGGCGATGCTTATGTTGTTGGCCGGTTTAACAATTATACCATGAGCAATGAAAACAAACTGCTCTATGATGCCAACAGAAAACAGTTTTACGGTAACGTTATACTTAAACAGGGCCTATACGATTATGAGTTTGCCTGGTTTAATAAAGACACCAGGGTAATGGAAACCAAACCTTTCGAAGGTGCATTCTTCCAGACCGAAAACAGCTATCAGATTTTCGTTTATTATCGCCGTCCCGGAGCGCGATGGGATACATTGATTGGTTATACCAACCTGAGTAATAAAGTTACCGATAGAAGGTAAGTCAGCTTGCAATGATGATGCGTCAAAAATGCAAAACAAACGATTATAAGATACATAAGGAATATAAGCTTAAATGACCTTATATTCCTTATATGGCAAAAGACCTTTTAGCTATAATACTATTAACCTGAGTTCGATTAATAATGTGCTTTAATTTGGGTTATTTGGCGAGTTATATGAACGGTCGTCACCCTGAACTTGTTTCAGGGTCTTTATAGCAAGACGGTTTAACAGTAAAGATGCTGACCACATAGTAGCTACAAGACAATTGAAAACACTACTTCTACTTGTAAAATAAATTCAGCATGACGAAACGGCTAGCCAATTCGTCCTAATAAAGTACATTAATTTTTAAACATTAATCGAACTCAGGTTATTAGTCAAATAATTACAAGTAAGATCGACTTTAAAAATCTTCTCCAATTAGATCCTGAAACAAGTTACCATTGATGTTATTTGTAATATTGAGTAGTTTAGCCGATTGTATTTCTGCCCAACTAGGCCTGAGCACCGTATCCCCGTTCTAATAAATCCGGCCTAACAAATTTTTCGGGTCGCACTGCCCAAGCCAACCCACTAGCTTTGAAAGAAAAATTTTCAGCCGGTGTTTTTTGTTTCTTTTTGACATCAAAAAGAAAGAAGCCTGTCCGGCTAGGACTAATAAAACACCCCTTCCTGCGGACACCCCTCTAAAATAGGGGAATTATATGCCTCCTGAAATTTAAACGACATTTATATTGATTTTTATCCAATAAATTACCCTTCAGGATGACGATCGCTTTAATTGTCAATTTGACTTTTAATGTTACATTTATTACCTTTATTGTTACATAAATTTTCTTTGTTTTAAATGTGGTTATTTACTTTAGTGTTTCAGAAAGCAACCAGATAAACACCTAGAAAATAAGTGTATCTAACCAAAAATTATGTTTAAAAAGTTAATTGCCGTAGCATTAATCGCCTATCCTTGTGCGCAGATTTCAGCACAAACTTCTAGTGAATCGTACACACAATCCATTAATGGAACAAAATTAAAATTCGATATGCAAGCTATACCGGCAGGCAAATTTAAGATGGGAAGTAAAACAGGGAAACCTGATGAACAACCCGTTCACGAGGTTAAACTCGATGCTTTCTGGATTGGAAAACATGAAGTAACCTGGGATATTTTCGAACCTTTCCTTTATCGCGATTACGAAAAACAAGCCAGCACAAGTGCTATTCCAGCGGAGGTAGATGCGGTAACCAGACCTACAAAACCCTATCTTGATATGACTTTTGGCATGGGTAAGGAACACCAGCCAGCGGTAGCAATGACTCAATACAATGCCATCCAATTTTGCAAATGGCTTTATGTGCGTACTGGTGTTTTTTATCGTTTACCAACAGAAGCAGAATGGGAATACGCCTGTAAAGCAGGTACCGAAACCAATTATTCTTTTGGCAATGATGCAACCAAATTAGGAGATTATGCCTGGTATAAAGACAATAGCGACAATAAAACCCATCAGGTAGGGCAAAAAAAACCAAATGCATGGGGATTATTTGACATGTACGGAAACGTTAGCGAATGGACTTACGACCAATATATCGCTGATTTCTATAGTCAAAGTAAGGATAAAACGGCAGAAAACCCTGTGGCGGTACCCGAAAAACTCTACCCAAATGTAGTTCGCGGTGGCTCTTATGATGAAACGCCAAACAACCTGACTTCAACAGCCAGATTAGCGTCTGATCCATCGTGGAAACAATTAGATCCACAGATCCCGAAAAGCAATTGGTGGTTCCCCGAAGCGCCATTTGTAGGCATGCGTTTAGTACGACCAGCTAAAACGCCATCAAAAGCTGAAATTGATGCTTATTACAATAAACAACCTATAAAAGACTTTTAACCTACACTATCTAACCAAAATAAAAACTAAACACATGAAAAAACCAATCAACCAACAAGATCGCCGCGATTTTTTAAAAGCGACTGCAATGCTCGCAGGTGGTGCAATGTTAAGCAGTATCCCATTGGCCGGGGCTTATGCTTCGGGCTCTGACACAATAAAAATTGCCTTAATTGGCTGTGGCGACCGTGGAACAGGAGCAGCTTTCCAGGCGTTAAGTACCAAATTCAATATTAAGCTGGTAGCTATGGCCGATGCTTTTCAGGATCGTTTAGACAGCAGTTACCAATCGTTAAGCGGAAAATTTGCAGCAAAGATGGATGTTCCAAAAGAACGCCAGTTTGTAGGTTTCGATGCTTATTTAAAAGCCATCCCATTAGCCGATGTGGTGCTGTTAACCACGCCTCCGGGCTTCCGTCCGATCCATTTTGAAGAAGCTGTTAAACAAAATAAACAGATTTTCATGGAAAAACCTGTTGCTGTAGATGCACCTGGTATTAGAAAGGTATTGGCCGCAGCCGAAGAAGCTAAAAAGAAAAAATTAAATGTTGTAGTAGGCTTACAGCGTCGTTACCAGACCAACTATCGCGAGTCGATGAAACGCATTAACGATGGTGCCATTGGCGATATCATGTCGGGCCAGGTATACTGGAACAGTGGTGGCGTTTGGGTACGTCCGCGTAAAGCAAACCAAACCGAAATGGAATACCAAATGAGAAACTGGTATTATTTCAACTGGTTATGCGGCGATCATATCGTTGAGCAACATGTACACAATATCGATATTGCTAACTGGATAAAAAACGGACATCCGGTTTCGGTACAGGGAACGGGTAGCCGTGCCTGGAGAACAGGAAAAGATTACGGGGAGATTTACGATAACCACTCTATCGAATTAACTTATGCCGACGGCGCGGTAATTAATAGCCAGTGCCGACATTTCGAGGGTATCAGTAACCGTGTGGATGAATCTTTTCAAGGTACAAAAGGCAAGATTTATCTTTCAGGCAGCAATCAGGCCATTATGAAAGATTACAGCGGAAAAGAATTATATAACCACAATACCAAAGGAAATGCAAATCCTTACCAAACAGAACACGACGAACTGTTCGATGCGGTTTCTAAAGGAGAATATAGATTCAGTAATGTAGACTATGCTGCAACCAGCACATTCTCTGCAATTATCGGTCGTTATGCAACTTACTCTGGTCAAACCATTAAATGGGATGAGGCTTTAGCTTCGAACATCAGTTTAATGCCGGAGCGTTTTGCATGGGATGCGAACCCAAGGTTAATGCCTGATGAAAAAGGACTATACCCTATCGCCATGCCCGGACAAGCAAAGGTGATCTAAAACTAAATTGATGCGTTATAGGTTTTTGCTTTTCCTTTTGCCGGTTATTTTTGCTTTCTCCTTGAAAAAAGAAGTGAGGCAATATAAAATCAATGGTTATGCACAGGGAACCGATTATGCCATCATGTATTATGCCACCGATAGTTTAGCCACTAAGGCAGGCATAGATAGTTTATTGAACGAAATTGATTTATCGATGTCGCTTTACAAAAAGGGATCATTGATAAATCAATTTAATGCTGCCAAAAAGGAAATCAAAACCGATCGTTTTATAAACGATGTGCTCAAAAGGAGTTTCGAGATCAATCGGGATACAAAAGGTGTTTTCGATATTACGGTTGCGCCATTAGTGCAAGCCTGGGGTTTTGGACCAAAAGAGGCTAAAAATGAACCCGATCCAGCAGTAATTAAATCGATACTCGCCTGTGTGGGCATGAAAAACCTGAAACTAAGGAACGGCTTATTAAGCAAACTAAAGCCTTGCGTGCAGATCGATTTAAACGGAATTGCCCAGGGTTACAGCGTTGATTTAATTGCCGCTTATCTCGAAAAAAAAGGAATTAAACAGTACGTGGCCGAACTGGGAGGCGAAATCCGTATTTCAGGACCTAAGCCCAATGGCGAAACCATGAAGATCGGTATTGAAGGACCTGATAAGGATGGAACGCCGGTAATCAGGCATATCGCCGCCATTAATTCAGGAGCAATTACCACCTCTGGTAACTACCGGAAATTCCACCAGAGCGGAAAGAAAAAGATTTCACACCTGATCGATCCCAAAACAGGTTATCCGCTAGATAATGAAATGATCAGTGTAACAGTGTACGCTAATGATGCCATTACAGCCGATGGTTACGACAATGCCCTAATGGCCATGCACCTTAAAGATGCAATTGCCTTTGTAGAAAGCAGAAAAAATCTCGAAGCTTATTTTGTGTACCATCAAAAAGATGGCAAAGTGGCTGATACCTTAACAAGTGGATTTAAAAAATTAATTACACACTAATATCTGTTAAAACCAAACCGATGAAAAGAAGTGAGTTTATAAGAAATAGCCTGCTTACTGCAGGTGCCCTAACCACAGGAGCAGGGCTGACCAATACTTTTGCTGCCGGAAAAACAAATGATACATTAAGCGATAAAACTTTCAACCTCGATTATGCACCACACCAGGGCATGTTCGAAAACCACGCAGGCAAGAGTTTTTTAGATCAGATCCAATTTATGTACGATAAAGGATTCCGTTCCATCGAAGATAACGGCTACCTAAACCGTTCAGTAGAAGAACAGGAAAAAATTGGGAACCTGCTGGCGAAACTGGGTATGCGCATGGGCGTTTTTGTGGTAGATGGTGGCGATAACTGGAAAACCTCTTTAACCACTGGCAAAAAGGAGTTTAAAGACAAATTTGTAGAAACCTGCAAAAAATCGGTTGAAGCAGCAAAACGTTGTAATGCAAAATGGCTTACCGTTGTACCCGGGTTTTATGAACGCAACCTGCCTTATGGCAATCAATTTGCCAATGTAATTGATGCCATGCGTGCCGGAGCAGAGATTTTTGAACCCCATGGTTTGATTATGGTTTTGGAAACCCTGAGCGATACGCCGGAGCTTTTCCTTCAAAAAACAAATGAAACCTATGCCGTTTGCAAAGCAGTTAAAAGTCCTTCGTGTAAAATCCTATACGATATTTACCACATGCAACGTACAGAAGGCGACTTAATTAAAACCATCGACCGCTGCTGGGATGAAATTGCCTACATCCAGATTGGTGACAACCCAGGCCGGAAAGAACCTACAACCGGAGAAATCAATTATAAAAACCTATTCAAACACTTGCATAAAAAAGGTTATAAAGGGGTTATGGGCATGGAGCATGGCAATTCGAAAGGTGGAAAAGAGGGGGAACTGGCTGTTATTTCGGCTTACAGAACGGAGGATAACTTTTTGTAATTAATATGTTCAAATAAAGCGTCGTCATCTCGACTGAAGCGCAGCGAAATGGAGAAATCTAGCTAATAGATTTCTCGACTGCGTTGCACTCCGCTCGAAATGACGATTCTACGTGGCCTATCATCGGCACTACAATGTTCGTTCCGTGGTCTGTGTCTCCACAGACCACTTGTGATGAAATTGCGGATAAACGCTCTGTGAGGACACAGGCCATTGCGTTGACAGATTGCAATACCTACCCCACCTTCAACACCCAAACCGATACACTTCCGGCATTACAGTGAAACTCTGCCCAGCCGTTTTCATCAATGGTTACCTCCTGCTCCCTATAACCTAACGCATCAACAAAGGTTTTTCCGGCAAAGTGTTTACCAATTTCCATTTCTTTAAAACCTTCTTCTCCTGTACTTAACAACACGGCCAGACCGCTATTTTCATGTTCCTCATCACCTGCGCGGGTCCACCCTACACAAATGCCGTGGTCAAAATAATCGCGTTGCTCACCGTACGCTAAGGCGGCACGGATTTTACTCATGGTTTCGACCGCAGGGATGGCCGCCAGCTCAATATGTACCTCCTCACCTTCCTTGTCCTTGTCATCATAAATACCTCCATACAGATCAGGAAAAAACAAACATGGAATACCTTGTACACGTAACAGGATCATGGCGTAAGCCAAAGGCCTGAACCAAAAATCAACATAAGATTCCAGTGCCTGCAAAGGTTGCGAATCATGGTTATCAACAAAGGTTACTGCCAGATCGGGTTTAACCTGTACCAGGGTTCCATTAAAAATCGTCCGCATATCAAAGGCTTCATCCTTACTGGCCAGGAAAAAGTTATGGTGCAGGAGCGAATCGAATATTTGCGTCCTGCCGCCGGTAATTTCAATATAATTCAATTGCCCTGCTATATCTGACACATTCCAATCTTCGGCCACAATAAAAAACTCCCGGTTAAATTTCTGGTTGAGGTGATCGATCCACTCGACAATAAAATCAGGATTAATGTGTTTAACGGCGTCTAATCGAAAACCGTCTACTTTTGTGGTTTCCACTATCCATTCTCCCCAGTATTTTAATTCTTCAATTACAGCCCTGTTGCGGTAATCGATATCGTTGTACATCAGATAATCGTAATTGCCTAATTCGGTTGAAGGTACCTCTTCAAAACCTTCACCTAAATAATTCTGGATCGAATAAATAGCTGTTTCCTGGAGGTCTTCAGCCCAGTCTACCCCGCTAAAACACTCATGATCCCAGATAAATTCCGAATATTTACCTTGCCGCCCGGGAAACGTAAATTTCGTCCAGGCTTCTATTTCGAAAACATCGCTGGTAAATTCGTTTCTATTTTCTGGATTCACCGTTCTAACGGCTATTTTCTCCAGTTCATCGCCACCGGCTTTGTGGTTAAAAACGGCATCAGCTAAAACACCAACCCCATTATCGTGAAGTGCTTCAATCGCTTTGATATATTCGTCTTTCGAACCATGTTTAGTATTTACACTTCCTTTCTGATCGAACTCGCCCAAATCGAACAAATCATAAACGGCATAACCAACATCATAAGCTGCATTATTTGATTTATAGGCTGGGGGCAGCCAAACAGATGTGATACCAATTTCTTTTAAGTGACTGGCTTCGGCAGCCACTTTAGTCCACAAATTTTGTTCTTCATTATAATACCAATGGAAAAATTGGATCAGGGTCTGGTTTTGCATTAATTCGATTTTTTTTTGTATGGATAACATGATAGTTGTTGAATTGTTTTGGGATTTGCAGGAAGATATCCGCAAAATATCTCCTGCTGATTTTGCAGATCACCGCAGAAAACATCAATCTGCGAGCGGTCGTCACCCTGACCTGTAGCGAAGCGGAAAGCTACGAAGTAAATTTATTTCAGGGTCTTCCCTGCTATTAAGATGCTGACTATGTAGTAACTACAAGGCAATTGAAAACGCTACTTCTGCTTGTAAAATGAATTCAGCATGACGGCCTGATCTGCGGGAACATATTTCGTCATTGCGAACTGAAGAAGGAACTTTGCATTGGAGTGAAGCAATCTTTTTAATCATAAATTACAAAACAGCTTGCTTTAGCTTGCCATCCCCCGTTGATTTCGCAGATCACCGCAGAAAAAACATCCTTTCCATCCGCCAGCATCTATTTGTAATACCATTTTACCACATTTTACTTACTTTTGCCATCAAATGAGTTTAAAAAAGAAATTTGCCAGAGAAAGTTTTACAATCATGAACGAATTGGTATTACCAAACGATACCAATACCTTGAACAACTTAATGGGTGGGCGCTTGCTCCATTGGATGGATATTGCAGCGGCAATTTCGGCTCAAAAACACTGTAACCGTATTGTGGTAACGGCTTCGGTTGATAACGTTTCTTTTAAACAACCCATTAAATTAGGTGATGTAATTACCATTGAGGCCAAAGTGACCAGGGCTTTTAATACTTCAGTAGAAGTTCGTTTGGATGTTTGGGCGGAGAATATTCCAAGTGGTGCCCGCCAAAAAAGCAACGAGGCTTATTATACCTTTGTTGCAGTAGATCAGAGTGCCCGTACCATCCCTGTACCAGAATTAATACCAGAAACACCCGAAGAAATTGATCTATTTGATGGTGCACTGCGCCGCAGGCAATTGCGTTTGGTGTTAGGGGGAAAAATGAGCCCTGATGATGCGAGCGAACTGAAGGCACTTTTCTTTAAAGCATAATTTTTACACTAAATTTCTTTTTGCTTAGCACGATTGTTTTATTTTAGCGGTTTACCCTACGCTGAAAAATATGACAACTTATACCATACTTATTATTTTAAGCGGATTAGTTATTTTCTCTTATCTGTTTGATTTAGTGGCCAGTAAAACCAAAGTACCATCGGTTTTATTGCTGCTCCTTTTAGGTATTGGTTTACGTTTACTGGTCGATAACCTGAAGATACATACCTTCAATTTCCTCTCTATCCTACCAACATTGGGTACTGTAGGCTTAATTTTAATTGTTTTTGAGGGCTCGCTCGAACTTAAATACGACCGGCATAAAAACAAGGTTATTCGCAGTGCTTTTTTCTCTGCCTTAACCATTTTAATCGGAACCATTGTAGTGATCACAGGCATTATTTACCAGATCACCCATCGCGATTTATATACCTGTATCGCAAATGCCATTCCCTTTAGTGTAATCAGCTCAGCCATTGCCATCCCTTCTGCAGCGGCATTAAACAATACCGATAAAGAATTTGTAATTTATGAATCTTCTTTCTCTGATATTTTAGGGATTATCATCTTCAATTTTGCCATTACCAACCATTCGATCAATACATCTGCTTTTATTGGTTTGGGGTTAAGTACCTTCCTCATCCTTTTACTATCGGCCATTGCCTGTGTGGTGTTGCTGTACGTAATGGGCCGATTGGTACACCACATTAAGTTCTTCTTAATTATAGCCATACTGATTCTGGTTTATGCCATTGGTCAGTCTTACCACCTATCCTCCCTGGTGTTGATTTTAAGTACGGGCCTATTCCTAAACAATGCCGATACCATTGAGAATGCCTGGTTTAAAAGTGTCTTTTTATACAAAAATTTAACAGCCGACTTATCCCAGCTCTATCAATTATCCGCCGAAAGCGCTTTTATTCTGCGTACTTTTTTCTTCGTTATTTTTGGTTTTACCATGAATATCGGCGACCTGAACAACAAAATTGTACTGGCCAATGGCCTTTTCATTTTGATATCGATTTACATCATCAGAGTGGTATTTCTCAAAATATTCAAAAAAGAAAACCTGAGCCCGATTTTATACATTGCCCCCCGCGGCTTGATTAGCATTTTGCTTTATTTCAACCTGCCAGCATCTTTAAAAATACCTGAAGTGGGTACGCCGTTTTTGTTCCTGGTTGTACTGGGATCGAGTATTGTAATGACGCTGGGGATAACGCTAAGTAAAAGAAATGGTAAGGTTCATTAGTCATTGGTTCATTGGTCATTAGTCATTAGTTGATTGGGTTAATCGTATAGACAAACTCCAATAGAATGATCGTCATCTCGACTGTAGCGCAGCGAAATGGAGAGATCTATCAAGACAGATTTAGCTTCATTCGACGCCCAACGCCACACGCCAGACACCTAAGGTTTAAATGAGGCTGAAATGCTTTTCAGCTGCTTCAATTCTGCCAAAACATTCGGATTGGCCTGGTAATAAATAGAATAATAACTGAGTTCGTTTAACTTATTTTGATCTATTTTATTAAAGTTAAAACGTGCCAGATTCGGATTAATGGCATGGATAGGCATTGCAATAGCATTTGCAAGTGTTGTAAAAACCACAGAGTATGCAGTTGCTGCCGCATCTTCCTTCAGACCCGGCTCTTCCTTACCCCATTTATCAACCATTTTACCAGCTGTATTCATTTTATATTCTTCTGCCCGATCTTCACCTATTTTAATAAAACTCGTTCCTTTATAGCCCTTTTTAATCGTTCTGATCTGTACTGTTTTGATTTCACTAATCGGAACCTTAATAAATTCGCCGTCATGATTCAGGATCGCATTTACCGAATCTACTTTGTATAAAATCCCTTTGTATTTTCCATTTTGGGTTTTTAGAATGGCGATGTAAGGTTTTATACCCTGAGCATTTGCCAAAGTAAAGGAAAGAAAAAACAGGAGTGTAAAACAGATGGTTTTCATATCAAGACGTTAAGGTTTATCAATATAATAAAATTTGAAGAATTTTCAAGTTTCTGGGTTAACTTTCGCCAAAATCCCTTAACGGATACCTAAATAATTTTGTGAACCTTTACCTGATAATTAATAAATCCTGCGACCTGCTTTCGTTTACGACCCTGCAGGTCATCAGTACAATCAGCATTCCAACGATT
Source organism: Pedobacter sp. R-06 (assembly GCF_049913135.1). Taxonomy (NCBI): domain Bacteria; kingdom Pseudomonadati; phylum Bacteroidota; class Sphingobacteriia; order Sphingobacteriales; family Sphingobacteriaceae; genus Pedobacter; species Pedobacter sp. R-06. The sequence continues at coordinate 4,102,235 of NZ_CP183977.1, forward strand.
AAACTCCACCTTAAGCGTGTTAACCGATTAAATTGTTAACTAAAAACTGCCAACTGAAAACCGTCAACTGCTAACTGAAAACTGCCAACTGATTTAGCTTCCCATTTCCAAAATCTTATCGAACTCAGCAGCTTTAAGCGGCATTACCGATAAACGGCCTTGTCTAACCAATGAAATATCAACCAAACTGGGTTCTGCTTTGATCTGCTCTAAAGAAACCGGATTTTTCAGGCTTTCTACAGGCGATAAATCAACCACTACCCAGTTGGCATCATCAGTAGTAGGGTCCTGGTAAAACTCTCTCACAACTTTAGCAATCCCAACCACGTTTTTACCTTCATTGCTGTGGTAAAAAAGCACCAAATCTCCTTCTTTCATGGCTTTCAGGTTATTACGAGCCTGGTAATTACGCACGCCATCCCAAAAGGTACGGCCATCTTCATTAAATTTTTCCCAACTGTATTTAAAAGGCTCTGATTTGACTAACCAATGATTCATGCTACTTCGTATTTATTTCGATTATTTTCCCTCAAAACTAATAAAAGGGAATGGATTAGGAAATAGGTGGAGAGACTAGCATCCAGCAATTCTGATAATATGAGTTCGATTGTAGTTAATTTAAGCATATCTCGCTAGTTGCTCGTGCAAAGAATACCAATCGAACCTCATTGCTTCGTAATTGCCAGTTCTCACAAATTTTCTCATTTCGCAGATAGGTTCGCAATAAAATGTTAGTTTTTATCTATATCTTGGAATAATTAAATTATGAATTATGCCTCTTCTCAATCTTCCAAATTTAAAAAATCATTTAAGAAGCTTCTCCTATTACCCAAATCAGAAATTTAATAAAATTAAACATTCATTTTTCACTTACTTCCAATACAATGAAGACATTCGTAGAACATTTAACAATTGAACTTGATAATATCAAACATTTAATGTTGGAGCTGTTGGACAATTCAAGAATAAAAATTCGGAGGGAAGATCATTATTCAAATGTTATTATCATTACTCCATCTCAGTATTGGGATAATCCAACGGAAATTGAACAGACAGTACAAATTAAAATAAAGAAAGCATTCGGACAATGGATTGAAACATTTAAACTTTTTACCGAAAATTCACCAGAAGCATCCAAACGAAAAATTGAGGAGACGAATAAATTTGTAACTAATTGGATTGAAAAAATAAGTGATTGGAGCATCCCTAACACTATCCAAGAAGCTAAATTAAAATTTGAAAGTGAAATTGAATTCTATTACGACACCTTGCGAATTTATTCGAATAGCGGTAACAATGAAATAATACTTATACCTGATACGAATGCCCTTATTCAAAAACCAGACCCTAAAAAGTACAAAGAGTTGGCAAGTTCCGACAATTTGACAATCATTTTTTTGCCAACGGTTTTGAGTGAACTTGATGAGTTGAAAGTCAAATCTTCAAATCCTGATTTTCAGAAAAAAGTCAAATCTGTAATTACGAGATTAAAAGGTTACAGACAGCAAGGGAACTTAATTAATGGTGTCACAGTTGAAAAGTCGATTAAGCTTAAAATGGTTGCATCAGAACCAAACTTTGATAAGACACTATCTTGGCTTGATAAAGAAAACAATGATGACAGAATTATCGCAAGCGCTCTAGAAATCCAAAGAGAAAACCCCTCTTCTGCAGTCTGTCTGGTAACAAGTGACATTAACTTGCAGAACAAAACAGAAATGGCCAAGTTAACATACATTGATATTGATTAAATAATAGAGTGCGATTATCATTAACAACATCAATAGCTGGAAGAAAAACAGTTGCTGACTGGGATTCAATAAAATCAGATTTGACTGATTTCAACAACACCGATTTGTGGACTACGGCTTATAATGACTTTTATATCAAAAGACTGAATGACAGATATTTAAACCCTATTAAATCAATAAAGAAGAACGATGCTTACACTGGCGAAGGGTTTTCAATAATGACGATTATTTGTTCCCTTATCGAATTTTTAGAGGCAACCTATCAAGGTAAAAGTTATAGATATAGAAAAAAAGGCGACCCGTTATTAGGACAATATGAATATGGCGCAAGCGGGCAAATTTTCATTGATTTTTTAACTAATCGTATTCCATTTAACACTCATTTTAACGTGATCAATGCTGGAGAATTTTATAGAAACGTACGATGTGGATTATTACACGAATCGAGAACTAACGGCAATTGGACTATTTGGGGGAATTCAGGTGATGGAACTTTACTAAAAAAAACTCCTATTGAAACAATTATTTACAGGGATGAGTTTTATGCCTCTATATTAGAATTCATAAACATTCATTACAAATCTGAATTAATGTCTTCAAACAAAAGAAAAAAAGCGTTTATTAGAAAGTTTGATAATCTTTGTGAAGAATAACTTTTGATTGAAACAATGTCCAAAAACCTGAATGTTATTGAATATAATCTGATTTAACCCATTATTAGCGCAAGTCTTAGCGTTTAAGCTAGTGGGCTTGATGACTTGTGCTTAACAGAGATTTGATTGACGGATTTATTAAGCACAAGTCAGGTCAATACTTTGGCCAGGGGCACTAAGACTTGCGCTAGATGTGGGGAAATTTTCAGAGACATATATTTTATACTCGACATTTAGTTATACTAAAACAGCACCTAATAATAATGGAATTCAAATCAATTGAAGACATCAAAGAATATTTCGGATTTGAAGCTACCGAAATAGATGAAATTCGTAAACAACTAATTAACATGCTTGCGAAATTACATCCGGACAAAAACGGGGGACAGTACATAAACAAAAAACAAGAGAAAGATTATGAAGAAGTATCGAATGCTAAAGATTTTATTGATAACCAAAATACAAATTTTGCACTGACAAGGAAAGATCTTACAAATTTTCTCCAAAAAATAGAAGATGCATATATAATCAAAACTAAAAATGATTTAATCACCGAGGACGAAATTTCAAAACAACTTGACACAAGTATAAATACAAGCGTAATTAAATTTCAGAAAAAACATTTCTCTTACAAAATTTCTTCCTTAGTAATTACATCAGTCATCACAACCCTATGGTTATTTCCTTCCATAGTAGAAAGACATAAAATTTTGAAAATGTGGATTAATTTTGAGCATCTTTCTTTTACGATAATTTGGTTCACATGCTTAATACTTACTTCTCTAATTTGGATTTATGCTAAAAGTCTTGAAAATAAAGACGATCTTATCAAAAAAAGCTATAATCTTGAATCAACACAAAATGCAATTTTTAAATTATTCTTAGCTTGGTTGCACTCAACGTATCCAAATTCTGTGGATTACAATACAGAAACTTATAAACCAAGTTACAGGTTTACGAAAGACGACATGATAGATTTTGTCCTTAATTATTATCAATCATTTGACAATGAATTTAATACTCACCTTAGAGATAAAGATCTTTATCTCAAGGTTGATGAGTTTTTAAAGAAAAAAAATGTAAGTGTTACTGACTTTTCAAAAAAAGAAAAAAAGAGATATTATCTATTTTTAGTTTTCAAAGAACCTGGAGAAATAGATATTGAACTTGCAGAAAAGATTACCAATGTTATATTCTGTAAGCTGTTGTCAAAAAAAATGATAATACTTTCAGATAAGAAGGCTTTTAGCCAATCCTACACATATTATTCAGAATAGGAATGTTATTGAATTAGCGCATTCATGCGTCTAATAATTCACTATTAATATACAGCTATTCTCAAAATGCATACGCGGCACCATTACTAGCGCAAGTTTTAGTTCTATGCTAGTAGCCTGGATGACTTGTGCTTTAATTAATAAGGATAGTACGAGGATTTTACAATAGCGCATGCAAATAATTTGCAGTATCGATAAGCCCATTCCTACGCAGGCTTTCCAATACTTGATATTCATCCATTGCGGGATTCTTCCGGTTCAGCACCATCTCGCGGAAAGCCTTAATCGCCTGCTCCTGATTCAGATCGATAATATCGGTGAGAAAATCATCAGCACTTTTGGCCTTTAGACCGAAAGTGTCCAGATATTCCTCTGGAAAATCCTTGAGGTTATTGGTAACAATCACATTTGCGTTCGTTTTAATTGCAGCCGCAAGCACATGACGGTCATCCTCATCCGATAACTGAAGCTGCGAAATAAGACCTTCATAATTACCCACCAAAGCATCCGGGAAAGCCTGGTTTGCCTTTTGCACCCGCTTTTCAGCTTCCCTCTCTTCCACGCCATGCCTGAGCATCACTTCTTTCCACTCACAGAAAATATTAGTACCCCACTTGGGCGTATAAAGATCATAATGGGCAAACCAGAAAAGCAGGTCCCTGATCACAACTGGATAGATTACATTGGTATCCAGTACTGCCTTAAACCTTACACTATGAATCATACATTCCGAGTTCCTCATCAGCGCTCATAATGTCGATAATATTGTTCTTCTGCTGCACTTTCATCTTTTCTCTGTAAGCCACTACATCCTCGAATTTTATCCTGCGGTGTTTGCCCACTTTGATAAACTCAATAGCCCCCTCTTCCAGTAATTTTACTAAATATGGTCTTGAACATCCCAATATTTCGGCTGCCTTCTGGGTAGTTACCTCTGTTGCCATTGGAACTATAGAAACAGGCTTGCCTTCACCCATAGCCTTTAAAATATCGCCAAGAAATACCAAAGCCCTGGCAGGTATCTTAATGCGTTCACCCGTCTCCTCAATCTCAATCTCAGTCTGTTCAGAATGGATGTTGGAGAGTATCGATGATAAAGCTGGTAAAGATTCTATGGCCATCTTCTGCTCTGTTTTGGAAGGACGGCGTGTTTGATCAGTTGAAATCATGCTGCAATTTTCTACGAAGTTAAACAAAAAACACAAACGAAATAAACGAAATAAATAAAATAAACAAAAACATAACAAACCAGATAGACCAATAGTTTGAAAGAAGAAATACATACTAACAGTTACGAACCCAAAAACTGTAAAAACTTAAGAATACAAAAAACAGGGAGAAATGAAATTTATCAATATCAAAGAACAAGCTCATGGTAGTACAATGACTAACTCAACTAACTGACGATCGACTACAAAGTCTGAACTAACGCCCGCAACGTCTGAACTATCGACTGCAACGTTTGAACTATCGACCGCAACGTTTGAACTACTGACTGCAACGTCTGAACTGTCAACCGCAACGTTGGAACTGTCGACTGCAACGTTGGAACTGTCGATTGCAACGTTGGAACTGTCGACTGCAACGTCTGAACTGTCGACTGCAACGTCTGAACTATCGACCGCAACGTCTGAACTATCGACTGCAAAGTCTGAACTGTCGACCGCAACGTCTGAACTATCGACCGCAACATCTGAACTATCGACTGCAACCTCTGAACTATCGACTGCAACCTCTGAACTATCAACTGCAACCTCTGAACTATCGACTGCAACGTCTGAACTGTTGACTGCCACGTCTGAACTATCGACTGCCACGTTTGAACTATCGACCGCAACGTCTGAACTAACGACTGCACCCTCTGAACTATCGACTGCAAGATTAAACCGCCTTCATTTATGCATTATTTGAACAACAAGATTTTGTAGATCGACTTATTTTATTTATCTTGCCTATGCTAAATGATAATTAACATATTTTACAAATCTTAAAAGAGAAGCCAATAAGTAAATCAATTTTTAAACAATATTCCTGAGACGAGCGGTAGTCCCGTATCTATATTTTCTCTGTAAAGAGTTAATTGTCGTTTAGCAGCGTCTCAGGATCTTTTTATCAATGTTATGCTAAACGACAATTTTAAAAACCAAAACACACAGCTCCCAAATCAGGTAGCAGCTGTAACCGAGTTCCGGAAACTGATTGAAGCCTATTTCGATATGATTGGTTTATCAGAAGTTAATAAATTCCTTACTGAAATGCTTAGCGCAGCTATCGGGCCCGATCCGCGCTCTGGCAAACACAAACCCATTACCATTGCCAACGCCCTTTACGATGTAAATAACATCATCAGCCTGCTTCCCAAAGCAAAACTTTTGGCCAATGAAGAAATCTTTCAGCGTTATGCCATAAACCTGGGTTATCACCTACAAGCCGTTGGCCAATTTGATGTGGAGCATCTTTCAGAACTATTATATGTTGGATTAAATGCCTACATCTTTCAGGAGGATGATTTTGAAGGCGCAACCTTAAAATTTTCTGCCGAAATTACTGCTGCCTATAAAATGATTTATGATTGGCTGTCAGACTGCGATGCCTGGTGTAATGCTGTTGAGTATAATGAATATAATAATGAAACGATCGGTTTAGCAGCTACACCATAAACGTTCAATATTTAATTGGCCATTTAAATTATACAGCTATGAGGGGCAACTCCCCTCCTAATTTAGGAGGGGTGCCCAAAGGGCGGGGTGGTTAAGATTTTTAACCCTTGCTAGATACATTTAATAAAGATATTTGAACCAAACCAAGCCCCTATTCTCCACGCGTTAACACCTCATCTATCATTCCAAATTCCTTTGCTTCGATGGCGGTCATCCAATAATCGCGGCTGGCAATTTCATTTATCCGCTCATAACTTTGTCCACTATGTTTCGCCAAAATGTGGTACAGATCCGACTGGACTTTTAACACCTCCCTGATCCTGATATCCATATCAATAGCGGTTCCCTCTGCCCCACCCGAGGTTTGATGAATCATGACCCTCGAGTGCTGCAGGGCCGAACGTTTACCCGCAGCTCCAGCGCACAACAATACCGAACCCATAGAAAGTGCAATACCCGTACAAATGGTGGCCACATCAGGCGCGATATACTGCATGGTATCATAAATGCCAAAGCCTGCATACACCGATCCACCAGGCGAATTAATATACAATTGAATGTCGCTTTTGGTATCAACCGACTGCAAAAAAAGCAACTGTGCCTGTATCACATTTGCATTACGCTCATCAACGGCTTCCCCTAAAAAAATAATCCTGTCCATCATCAATCGGGAGAAAACATCCATTTGTGCCACATTCAGCTGGCGTTCTTCCGTAATATAGGGCGTCATGGCAACAGGCATGGTATAAGCAGCTGTTCTGCCCATATACTGATCTACATAAAGGCTGTTTAAGCGCTGGTGTTTTACCGCATAAAGGCGGAATTCTTTGTTGATATCCATCATATTGATTTTAAATTTTAGGCATAACAATGCCCCTGCCCCGATAATAAGGCACGATTTATAAATTAAACTGATTGTTTATTTGCTGAAGAAACGCATTACCTTTTGCCTGAAGCTATGATGCTCATCGGTATTAAACAACGTTTCGTGTATGTTATCGATTTCATTTTTCAGCTGCTTCCGACCATAGTCACGCACCATTTGATAGGTTTTGTTTTGCCAGTAAACCTGCTGCTTTAGCTCAGGCTGTAAGATCATTTTGGCTTCGAACAGGAAACTTTCTCCATCCTTATTGTCCGACAGCAGGTAATGCTCTATCAAACGGAGTTCATTCAACGATGTCTTCATATTTTAAGGATTTTGCTTTAACCGTTTCTTTCACTTTTTCGAGGCATTTAAATTTCTGGGCGGTTGCAGAGCGTGCACCCGAGAAGCCAAAACGCCCTGCCAGTGTTTCCATATCCAGTGTTTCGTAATAGAAAGCACTGAGCAACTGCATACATTTCTGTCCGGCCTGCTCCAGTAATTGCATCAGTTTCCCCGAAGAAACTTCCTCATATCCGGTATCAGCCAAATCGATCTCTTCATTAAGAACAAGGCCAAGCGGATTAAGGGTAACTTGCCTGTCGTTTTCTTTATAACGTTTAATCCATAAATATCTGGCGATCCCAAATAAATAGGCTTTCTCCTGATACTTCAGCCGCAGGCCAGAAACCTGTACTTTCTCGTAATACACCACCAGTGCATCCTGAAAAATATCTTTCGCTTCCTCAAATGATCCGCCCATCTTGCTTACATGCCTTGCCACCAAAGGAAAGGCTTCTTTGTAGAGTTTCATAAAAAGCGCTTCGCGGTGGCTGGGCTGCTCTTTAGTTGATGTTGCTGTCATGATTACTATGCTTTATTTAGTATGTGGCTATTTTTGATCAGATATCACCTAAAATTAGCAATTATTTTTTTCTGTCCTTTAAGCCTATCATGAAAAAACATATTGTAAAACTTGTTTAGGGCATTATGCTGGCTTGCTTTGAAAAAACACAACCCTTACCGAAGCACGCCCGTCAATCCCAAGAGCCGGAGGAATCAAAAAAACAGGTGCAGTTCAGGTAAATTGGCACTAACAAACCTGAAACGCAGTGGTTTTGTGTTCATAACGATGATTTAATTTTAGAAAATATTGAACACAAAACGAAGTGCCGCTGTTTTTTTGATGAGCATTAGATTGTGCAAAAGGCTCATTGTTGGATCCGATAGCTATCGGATGACAAAGCATTTTTGCATACTTTTGATGCCTCAAAAGTTTGATGCCCCCGCGGCATAGAGCGGTAGCAGAATATCCAGGCTGTAGAGTATTAATCAATTCCCATCCTACCCCTTCAGCTTACCCGGTGTTAAGCTAAATTTCTTTCTAAAAGCATTGCTGAAGTGTTGTACAGATGAATAACCAAGCATAAATGCCACCGATTTTATGGGTAGGCCTTCGAGCAGTAACTCTTTTGCATGGTTAAGCCTGTAATCGCTCAAATAACCGAATATGCTGTTATCAAACAGTCCTTTAAAGCCCTGTTTAAGTTTAAATTCGTTAATGCCGCATAATTTAGCCAGTTCGGCAACCGATGGTGGTTGGTGGATATTGGCAATGAGGTAATCCCTTGCCTGATAAAGGCAATCCCTCTCGTAAGCAGAATGTAACGCTGCAGGCTGTTTTTGGTTAATTGCACGTTCAAAAGCTTCGGCCTGGAGCACAAGCAGCTCAATACATTTCGATTCGATAAACATACTTTTCAGGCCTTCGGGGTAATCACAATCTAGAATATTGCGGATGCAGTGCTGCATGGCCCATGAAATGGGAAGGTTTTGCTCCGCCAGCTGCGTATAACGCCCGGTATCGGCGTAATCTGCCAACACCTGCAATGCTTTGGTGGAATGTTCTGCCAGCTGCAAAAACTTTTCTTTAGCAAAATGTACCTCAAAAAAGCGGTAGCTATGGCCGGTATCATATTCGCCGGTACCATCAAGCTCAGGCATGTAAATAATATTCTGCTGGTTGGAATTAAAGATATACTGCTGCTTATTTACCCGGTTAAAGATCTTGCCATTGCCAGAGAGCGTAAAACGCAGTTTAACCATATCGGGCACATCGTAAGTAGGCCTGAAATACATCTGTTGCTGTTTAAATATGATATCGCCATATACGATATAGATGCCAGGGATATTGATCTGTACCAATTCGGCATCGCTAAAAGAAAAACTGTATTTCTCCTTCTTTTCTGTTACCAATCCTCCCCGAACAGGAAGATCATCAAAGCTGCCCCCTACCTTTTTCCAGGCACCGTAATCCTTACCAACATTGATTCCCATAAAGGCAATTATCACAAAAAAAGCCCAGCTAAAATAATGGGGTTATCCACAATTCGGTTTTCTGTAAAAGAAAATCCTTTATATGTAAAAGCGTACAGTCGCTATTTTTCAATTTTGCCCGAATTGCGAAATGTACCGCAAGAGACTAATAACTATACCATGGAGGAGCAAGAAGATCCGAACATATTAACGCCAGACCAAAAAATTAACGCTCGCCCACCCAAAAACACTCTAATTTTTAAACTCATACAAGATTTACCGCTAAAAACGAATGCAAGAGTACTGGAAATCAGCCCAGCCGGCACCGAATACCTCTCTTATCTGTTTCAAAAAGCAAAAAATATCAGTTATTCCGGCACTTATTCTACCGAATCCGCAATAACAGACGCCTTTTCTGCTTATAAAGCTGATGATAATGATATAGAATTGATTAAAACAACGGATAATAAACTCAATTTTAAGGATAATTTCTTCGATTGTTGTTTTACGGCAAATACCGTCTATTTCTGGCCGGATCCGCTAACATACCTAGCTGAAAGCTACCGTGTGTTAAAACCAGGGGGAAAAATGAACCTGGCCTTTGTTGAAAAAAACTTTGGTGGCGACCTGCCCTGGACACAGCTCGATTTTACATTTTATGAGATTGACGAGGTAAAAACATTTTTCAAACAATCGGGATTTTCGAATATTGAAGTAAAGAAAATGATGGAAACGATAATGGATCAAAACGGAAAGGAAATCAGCAGACCGTTTATCGTGGTGTCTGGCCTGAAATAATCGATGATCTGGTTAAATTTAACAAAGCAAAATCCTTAAAAAATTGGAGAGGTGATTTTGAAAAAATTGCACTATTGAAGGGTCAATATATAGCCATTAAAAACACAAAACAGCCAAATGCGCTCAAAAGCGCATTGGCCGCCTTCAGCATTAAATTATTGGCAACAACCTCAGCAGATATTTAAAGTTCTGCGATAATACTTTTGGCATCCTGGTCGTCATATTGATCGATAAGGTTGTTTAATCTGCCTTTTAATTGAGCCACAATATTTTCGTACTCTTTTTTGCCGTATAAATTATTTTCTTCTGAGGGATCATTCTTCAGGTCGTATAATTCCCAACTATTAACACGTTTGTAAAAGCGGATCAATTTATATCGTTCGGTTCTAACGCCAAAATGAGGAGATACGGAATGTTCACCATTTTCATAATAATGATAAAACATGGCATCCCTGAATGCCACTTTTTTTGATTGAAACAAAGGTAGCATCGATTTCCCTTGCATAGCCTGTGGCACTTTAAGCTTGGCTGCATCAAGCAAAGTTGGCGCAATATCAAGATTCATCACAAAAGCCTCGCTTTTGCTTCCCGGTTTAATCACCCCCGGGTAGCTCATCACCATTGGTGTTCTGAAAGATTCTTCATACATAAAACGTTTATCAAACCAACCATGCTCGCCCAAATAAAAGCCTTGATCTGAAAGATAAATTACAATGGTATTTTTAGTAAGATTGTGTTTTTCAAGGTAATCGAGTGTACGTCCAATATTTCGGTCGAGCGATGCTGCGGTGCTTAAATAATCGCGCATATAACGTTCATACTTCCATTCTACCAAGGCTTTGCCAGTTAAATTCCGGCTTTTTAAATCGGCTTCAATTGGTTTATAGTAGGCATCGAACCTGGCCCTTTGTGCTAAGTTCATTCGGTTAACGCTGCCCTCTCCATTTTTGCTAAAAGAAAGCATTTTCAGGTCGTAGCCCATTAACATGGTTTTATCAATGGTCATATCCTGTACTTTTGCCGCTTCCCGGTTTACATAATTATCGTAAAAATTTTTAGGCAAAGGGAATTTCACTTTATCGAATTTCCCCATATCAGCCGTATCCGGAAGCCAGGTACGGTGCGTGGCTTTGTGCCCAATAACCAAACAGAACGGCTTCGATTGGTCTCTATTATCTAACCACTGTTCAGAGGCATCCTCAATCAAATTGCTTACATAACCTTCTTTATGCACGGTTTTACCATCCATATCGATAAAATCGGGATTGTAGTATTGCCCCTGATCTGGAAGGATGCTGTAATAATCGAATCCCTGAGGTTTATTACCCAGGTGCAACTTGCCTATCCATGCAGTTTGATAGCCCCCTGCCTGAAGGTGTTTGGCAAAGTTATCCTGACCGTGGTCAAAATGAGAGGTTTCATTATCTTTAAAGCCATTTTTATGGCTATATAATCCTGTTAATATAACGGCCCTGCTTGGCCCGCAAATAGAATTGGTTACGTAAGCTTTGTTAAAGGTTACCCCCGACCGGGCAATACGATCGATATTGGGTGTTTGCGTTAATTTACTACCATAACTGCTTATGGCCTGAAAAGCGTGGTCATCAGAAATGATGATTACAATATTTGGTTTTTGCTGGGCATAACTTAATTTGCAGCATAACAGCGCAGTGATCAATATTATTTTTCTCATTGATGATTTCGTTAAATTTAAAGGCATTATTCATATCCATTTTCAAAAACGATGGTCTGCTGTTTTTTAAGATTCACTTCGGCAATTCCATCATCGCCCATTTTTACACTTCCAACAGGCATATCTCTTACCACATAGGTTTTAAAAGGCAGTTTAATTCTAAGTATACCCGCTTTTTCTGCATAAACTTTTACTTTTGTTGGCACACCGTTTTCTTTATTCCCGCTAACTAAAAAGGCACCTTCAGCACGTAGATTATTAAAAGCTACATCTTTCCAGCTTTGTGGTACAGCCGGAAATGCCTGTATATAACCATTTCTGCTTTGCAATAAAAGTTCCTGAACACCCTGTGCAAAGGCAAAATTGCCTTCTAGCGTAAAAGGGCGGTAGGTAAAGCCAGAGTACTGCCCACCTTTCTGATCGCCGTTTAAATGAAAACTGTTGGCCGAACAGAAATTGGATGCAAAAATTTCCAGTTGCTTTACCGCCTTATCGGCCTGGTAAGCCCTTGCATATATAGAAGCCATCCAGCTAAAAGAATAACCACACCATGCCCTTGTACCAATTTCTTCTAAACGTTTTAAAGAATTAACAATAATGGCTTTATCCTGCTCGCGGTTAACATCCAATAAATCGAGCGGATATATGGCCATATACTGCGACATGTGCCTGTGCGAGCTTGTTAAATTAGATCCAGGAGCAATGGTAAAACCAGTTTCATTTATTTCGTAATCCGGTAACTGATTCAGTATTTCCGTCCAATGTTTGCTTTCATCTATTTTACCTTTTGCCCGGCTTACTTCGGCCGCAGCTTTAAATAAAAATTTAGCTAATGCCAAATCGAAATTGGTCCAATTTAGGAACCAGGCTTTAATACTGTTATCGTTATACTCAGGACTAGAGCTTAAAGGCAGTGAACGTTTGCCATCTTTCAGCCTTGTAATATTCTCCAGGTAAGTTGCTGCTTCATGGATGTATGGATAGGCCCTGGTTTTAAGAAACGCTTTATCCATACTATATTTCCACTGCCAATAAAAATGTTGCGAAGTCCATGCGCTTACGGTTGGTGAAAGTGAATACTGGATCCATCCACCCATCGGATCGCCATTTAAGGTAACTACACCAGGAACGTTTAAGCCTTCAACACCAAAATACTGTTTGGTATAGACAAGGTTACTTTTTCTGATTTTCCATAGCCAATCGGTAAAAGTGGCTCCTTCGGCCAGGTGGTTAGCGGTATATGTTGGCCAATAACTCAATTGGGTATTTAAATCATTGTGGAAATCGCCTTTCCAGGGCGGTAAGCTGCCATTATCGGCTGTCCAAACGGCTTGTAAAGTAATGGCCGGTGCTCCTTTTCTGGCTACACAACCTAATTTATACATTTCTAAATAGTATTGTTTTTGAATAAGCTGATCCGGAACAGCGATATTCGATTTATTCCAGAAATCCTTCCACCATCTGGTATGAGAAATCCAGCCTGTTGGCTCTTTCGCTGTTGAAGAAATACCAGGTAATTTTGCCGCTTCATCATTACTAATGGTCCAGGAACCGATTACATTCCCGTTTGCTATTGTTTTCCATTTAAACAACACTTCATAATAATGGCCATCATAAGTAGGCTGATGGTAACGGACACTATTTATCGTATTGTTAACTGTTCCTTTTGCATAGCCCAGTTTCTGTAACCCCTCACCTGCATGGCTGTTATCGCCTTTTTCTATCAGATTATTGGCGTAATTATGCACAATCAAGTTAGGTATAACCGCCGTAGATTTAAGATTTTCGAAACTAAAATATCCCCGTTGCCGCTTTGCATGGATGTAACAGTTAAAAACAGTACCATTTTCAAATTTTACCGTATTTAAGGCCGTTTCGATATCCAATTCGTTCGACACTACTTTACCTAATTTAGCAATATCAAATTCCATTGCAGCTGCTGGTAATTTGGTTGGATATGGACTGCTATCATAAGGTTCATCACCTATTTTTTGAACGGCAGCATAGTTATTTTGATGAACCTGCTCTTCTACCCATTTAAAGTTAAGTTTCGAAATATCCAGCGCTTTACGTTCGTCCCACAGATCGGCACGATCTAATGAAAGACGTAGTTTATTGTTCTTTTCCCATATTAAAACGCCTAACATACCATTTCCTAAAGGCATGGCTTCATCCCACTTGTTGGCGAGTTTAGGAAAGGAAAGATTATAAGGTTTTAATGATTGGGCATAACCTGCGGAAGAAAAGCACAGGAGTAAAAAGTATAGGGTAAATTTAGTTTTCATTTGTTTGTTTAGAAATGGTTAGCACTCGTGGTGTTGTATCAATTTCTAAAATAATGATATTAAATTACAATAAAACCGCTAAAATTTGCGCAAACGTTTGATGGGTAATATAGAATACTTTCTTGCTAATAAAAGATTAGTGCACAATCTTGAAAACAAGTTCCTTTAAGAGTTCTCCATCTTCAACATTTCCGGTGCTATCTAAACCCTTGCTTTTTAAATCGTATTCGCGGAGTAAACCAATCACCTGGAAAACTTTGCCTGTATTGTAATTTCTTGCAGCTACCTCATAATCTTTAATAAAGAATGGAGGCACACCCAAAGCCGATGCTGCATCGGCCTTATTGGGGATATAGTGGTATTTTAGAAGTTTAGTAAAGTAACCACCTAAATTGGCCAAAACCATTACTGTTGGATTGGCTTTAGGGTTGCTGGCGAAGTAATTGATAATTTTATTGCATTTCAGTACATCGCGGATGGCCAGTGCTTTCTGCAATTCGAAAACATTATATTCTTTACTGATACCTATGTTTTTCTGAACCAGATCGGTATTAATGGTTACCTCTTTCGGAACATTAAGCATTAACTTTTCAATCTCATTGGCAATTTTAGAAAGGTCGGTTCCTAAATATTCGGCCATTAAAGCCGATGCCTGCTGATCGATCTTGTACCCCTTATCTTTAATAAACTCTTCAATCCAGGGCACCAGTTTATAATCGCGGACAGGATCTGATTGAAAAATCAGTCCACTTTTATTAATGGCTTTGTAGATTTTTTTGCGCTTATCGAAGTTCGCATACTTAAAGGCCAATACCAATATGGTACTTGGTAAAGGTTTTTCAAAATAATTGAGTACAAATTCGCCCTCTTTGCTGCTCGAATCTTCCTTGCCCCACTTTAAATCCTGTGCCTCTTTAACAATTACAACCTGATAGTCAGACATCATCGGATAACGCTTTGCAGCACCCAAAACCGTAGCCATATCCGTATCCTTTCCGTATAAAACCGTCTGATTGAAACCTTTTTCGGCATCGTTCAGCAGCTTATCTTCAATGTAATCAGTCACCTGATCGATGTAGTAAGATTCTTCTCCATGTAATAAGTACACAGGTTTGAATTTTCGGGCTTTGATATCTTTAATAATTTCGGCAGCAGTCATTGCCCGTAAAATTACGATTTAGGTTTAACGATTTGGGTAAATGTTTATAATTTAAGAGAGGTGAGATATTAGAAGTGAGATTTGAGACACTAGATTTGGGACACCAGGTTTGAGATACCAGATTTGAGAGGTGAGATGATTGGAAATTTCCTTGCATCGCTTAGAATTAATTAACTTTGGCGCAATAATAATTGATAGCCTGTTCCATTGTTAACGGAGAACTTCCAACTGTTAACTGAAAACTGATTACTGCCAATTGCAAACCGATAACCACCAACTGAGAAAATGTTTACCCCTACTCCGCTTAACCTACCGCCCTATCCATTTAAAATTACCCAAAAGGATGATGTGGTTTTTATTTTCGATGAGTTGAGGAAAAAGCACCTGGTGCTTACACCCGAGGAATGGGTACGTCAGCATTTTATACAGCACCTGGTTTTGGAAAAGAAATTCCCCCGCACATTAATCCAGATTGAGGGTGGTTTGGTGTTAAACCAATTGCAAAAGCGGAGCGATATTTTGGTGTACAATACCGCTGGCGAAAAGCTGATGTTAATTGAATGTAAGGCACCCAAAGTAAAGATTACGCAATCGGTTTTCGATCAGGCTTCGCGGTATAATTCTATCCATCAAGCGAAATGGATTGTGCTGACCAATGGTTTGCAGCATGTTTATGCGAAGATGGATATGGAAAAGGGCAGCTTTAACTTCGTACAAGAAATGCCGGAATATTTGGGATTATGAGGTGTATAGTTTCTTTATTACCAAGGTACAGGGGCAATCACAGCTTTAATAAAATGATTCTTTTTTTTTTGGAAAGCAGGAACAGCAGTATTTAGGCCTATTCCTGTCCCGCTCCCGCTTCTGCCCCGATGAAAAATCGGAGCATCACGCTTTGATCGGGTTTAATTGGCACGGTCAGCAGAACTATTAGTGGTTTGCAAGGTGCAGGAATAAGATCGTTTTCTGAATCAAGTTATATCCATCAATAGTAGCAACATCCCTTCCGATCTCAAACCTGATTGACGCGAAAATCCTTTTTTGTCATCCTGAGGGGTAATTTATTTTATAAAAATCAATATGAGTGACGTACAATCGTTTCCCTTTTCCTACTGCTCGGTCTTGCCTCGGCTCGCCGCCGCCGAAGGGCTCTTTCTTTTTGGCATCAAAAAGAAACAAAAACTGCCGGCTGAAAATTTTTCTTTCGAAGCTAGTAGGTTGGCTTGAACAGTGCAGCCCGAAAAATTTGTTAGGCCGGATTTAAGCAGAACGGGGATATCGTGCTATGGCCTAGCTGGATGGAAATACTAAAGCAGCTAAAGTTTTGATTAATAATGATTTGCAAATAACGTCAATGGTAGCGGAGTCGAAGGGCAAAAAAGATTGGAGCAAAAGCAGGACTAACCTTAAAAAGATCTACTGCAATTGCTTTCCAAAATAAAATGAAAGTAAAATAATATTCTTCTTGGTCGGTGGGACAGGAATAACATCTTCCTGAATCATGCTATGCAATCTCCAATAGCAGCAAAAGCCTTCTGATTCTAAACCTGATTGACGCGAAAATCCTTTTTTGTCACCCTGAGGGGTAATTTATTTTATAAAAATCAATATGAGTGACGTACAATCGTTTCCCTTTTCCTACTGCTCGGTCTTGCCTCGGCTCGCCGCCGCCGAAGGGCTCTTTCTTTTTGGCATCAAAAAGAAACAAAAACTGCCGGCTGAAAATTTTTCTTTCGAAGCTAGTGGGTTGGCTTAGACAGTGCAGCCCGAAAAATTTGTTAGGCCGGATTTAAGCAGAACGGAGATATCGTGCTATGGCCTAGCTGGATGGAAATACTAAAGCAGCTAAAGTTTTGACTAATAATGATTTGCAAATAACTTCAATGATAGCGGAGTCGAAGGGCAAAAAAGATTGGAGCAGAAAGCAGGACAAACGTTAAAAAGATCTACTGCAATTGCTTTCCAAAATAAAATGAAAGTAGAATAATATTCTTCTTGGCCGTTGAGACACCAACCAATAGAAAAAAATCAACAGTAGCAGATCTCTCCATTACGCTGCGCTTCAGTCGAGATGACGATATTTCGAATGCATTTCAGAATGACTAAAGAGAATATGATCTAAACACTATATTCCGTCTTCCAAACCTGTTTATTCCCGCTATAAATCGCCTCATTACACATGGCTACACAGATAGCCGCCTGGGTTCCGGTATTGATATTTGATGCTGGTTCTTTCTTGGTTGTTATCGATTTATAAAATTCATCTAGGGCATAATTTGTACCATCAATGGTGGCTTTATCCAAAATCGGGATTCCACCATCTTTATTTACCACAATTTTTGTGGCTCCGGTTACGCCATCAACAATACCTAATTCTTTTTTAACACTTTCTTCGGGATAAAACAAGCCAGTATTGGTAAGCAAAGAAACCGAACCTTTGGTGCCTTTTATTTTAAACAGATAGCCATCATGGGCATTGCCACAAGTGGCCCCGAAATTGCCAATCATTCCTTTTTCGTTATAACGCAGAATAGCCTGAATATTATCGTAGGTTTCGCGCCCGTCTTTAAACACATCTATCCCCCCAGCGCCCATAATTTCATCAGGCTGCGTTTCGAAAGCCCAATTGATAAAATCGATCTGGTGCGATAAAAGTTCGGCAGCTAATCCGCCGGAATATTCCTTATACATCCGCCAGTTAATTTTGCGTTCTAAAGCTGGATCTGGCACTGCCCTACGCCAATTACCATTACGGTCCCAACGGCAATCGATCTGGCTAACCTTGCCCAAATAACCACTTTGGATCATATCCTTCACCTTAAAATACAAAGGCGAATAACGATACTGATACCCCACCTGAAAAACCTGATTGGGATATTGTTTTACCAGTTTTTTAAGTTCGAGTGCCTGGGCAATATTGTAGGTCATGGTTTTTTCTACATACACATGTTTGCCAGCCAGCACAGCGTCTTTGGCAATTCTGAAATGCTCACTTAAAGGAGTGGCAATAAAAACCGCATTAATTGTTTTATCGTCTAAAACTTTGTGGTAATCTTTTATGGCTTTTGCATCAGCAGGAACATACTTTTCGGTTTCCTTAAGCCTAAAATCGAGTAAATCGCAATAGGCTTTAATTTTATATTTTGCAGGCATTGATTTAATTACCGACAAAACACCTTTGCCCCGGTCGCCACAACCAATCATGGCTACATTAATGATTTCATCGGCTATTAAACTGGCAAAACCCTGATTGCCAAGAAGCAAACCAGAGCCTAACAATGTGCTATGTTTTACAAAAGATCGACGATGCATGATATGTTAATATTTTATTTTTTTAAAATGATGATTTGGAGCGACAGGATAATGCTGCAATTTAGTGGTAGTCCCGCCAATGCTGCAATCTTTTTGTTGCCGGTATCTACTACATTAACGAAAATGCACAAAAAGTATTTCCGCGTATGTCGGGGCTAATTAACATCATTTAGTGCCTATGGGTTTGTTTCCCGGCACAAACGCTAATGATAAACCCGATTAAGCTAAATAGCCCGCAGTGAGGTACGAACAAGGCTATTTAGCTTAATCGGGACTACCGCCCGCCATGTTAGATCAACGCTCATTTTCAAATCAAAAACTTATAAAGTCTTGATTTTAATAGTCCTGAAATCTACTTTATTACCATGATCCTGTAACAAAATATGCCCTTTTGGTGCTTCACCAAAGTTTTTCCAATCCTTATACTTGCTGATGGCAACCAGTTTTTTAAATTCTTCTGAACCACGGGTATATTCCAAAACTTTTACGCCATTTAAATAATGCTCTACTTTGTTATTTGGATACACCACCAAACGTCCATTATTCCAACTACCAATAGGGCGCAGGTAACGGGCCTCTTTTTTAGCAGTCATTAAATCGTATAGAGATGCTAAGGTTCGGTTTCCATCTCTGCCCAATTTTGCATCGGGATGTAAAACATCATCTAAAACCTGATACTCGAGACCAATGGCAGAACCTGTGTTCTTTTCGCTCAGGGTAACAAAATATTTCACGCCACTATTGGCACCAGGGGTAAGCTTAAACTCGAACGACAAATCAAAAGCAGCATATTCATCCTTGGTTACAATATCGCCGCCGTTGGTCGATTCTGCACCTCCTGATGGTTCTACGCTGATTACACCATCAGCAATTTTCCATCCTTTGGCAGGGAAAGTAGTTTTATAAGCACCAACCCAGCCTGCATTGCTTTTACCGTCGAACAATAGTTTATAACCTTCCGATTTTTCGTAGGCAGATAAGGTATTTGGTGTTAAATTAACTGTATAAATTCCTTTTGGAAAAGCTTTGGCTTTTAACCCTTCCGTTTGAATGTTGATATTTTTGAAATAAACTTTCTTGCCATCATTATCGAGGTTATTGCCAATGCCATGAACCTGCAAGCCGATAAATCCTGATTTATCCAACGTATCGATCACATAAGCAACAGGTGTTCCATTTACCCAGGTTTTGGTTTCGTTGCCAATACATTCGATTTTGTAATGGTTAAACTCATTCTTTTTATACAATGGTTTTGCCGAAGGGTTAAGTTCTAAAGGGTATAGCCACAATCTTCTGGCTTCGTCGTAAATTCCCCCGGTCCATGCCCTTGGTGTAGGGTCTATTTCTACTTGCCTGCCAAAAACCAATCCTTTACCGTTATTTCCTTCCGGTTTAATATGGCTGCGTGTTTGTACGCCCGAGTTGGTGGTTTCACCTTCGAGTTTTACATCCAGTTCTAAAATGAAATCGCCATACTCCTTTTCAGTGATTAAGAACGAATTTGGTGTGCCTTTGGTCATCGTCCCGATAATCATTCCATCTTCAACTTTGTATGGAGCGGCTCCTGCAACTGCTTTCCAACCGGTTAAGGTTTTACCATCAAATAATGGTTTTGCTTTTTGGGCAGCGGCTGATAAACTGATTAGCGAAAGGGCCAGAATACTATATTTTTTAAAATTTAACATGATTTGTTTTTTTGCCGTCATTGCTAGGAAGAATGACAAAGCAACCTTTTCTTTGAAGGTCCGATTGCTTTGCGCTTCCCATGACGATATTTTTTTTAATATTTAAATACTTTTCCGTTTGCGATTACTTCTTGTCTGCTTTCATCGAAAATTGCTTTTGCACCCGTGCGTACCGCGGCATTGGTCATGATATTGGCAATAGAGTGTGAATAACCAGCTTCAACAGGCGCATTCGGTGTTTTACGACTGCGCACACATTCCATCCAGTTGCGCATATGGCCAGAGGTTAACGCATCCCCTCCCATATTGGCACCGGTTGCCGCTTTAATTTCACTTTTACTTAAATCGAACTCAGGCAAAAGATTGGCTTTTAAACCCATGGCTGCAGCCTCTTTCTCCTTTAAACCACCTTTCGGTGATACTTTA
The DNA here is from genome assembly GCF_049913135.1 of Pedobacter sp. R-06. NCBI lineage: Bacteria > Pseudomonadati > Bacteroidota > Sphingobacteriia > Sphingobacteriales > Sphingobacteriaceae > Pedobacter > Pedobacter sp. R-06. The sequence goes on from NZ_CP183977.1 coordinate 4,123,115, forward strand.
TTGGTAATCAGATTCAACTCACCACCGTTCGAATAGTAAACCTCGCCTACATCACCCACACTATTCTGCATCCGTGAGGTAAAAGTAACCTGGAAACCATCTGTTGTATCGGGCTGGCCGTAATCGAATACCGCTACCATCGTATCCCAGTTTCTGCGGCCATCTTTCCAAGTGTAAATACCTCCGTTTGCCACTACACTTCGCGGATGTTTTAAATTGGTAAACCAGTGCACCGTATCAATCTGGTGTGACATCCATTGCCCGGGCATACCTGAAGAATATGGCCAGAACAAGCGGTATTCTAAATATTTTCTTGGGTCGAAGGCTTCGGTTGGGCGGTTCAATAAGAATCTTTTCCAATCGATATCTTCTTCTTTTAATTTGGCTACTAAATCGGGCCTGCGCCATCGCCCTGGCTGGTTTACATTCCACACTAAATCGACAGCGGTGATCGGCCCAAATTTTCCATCCTGAATAAATTTTGCTGCATTGGTATAATTCTCACCACTCCTTCTTTGCGAACCAATCTGTACAATCTGTTTGCTTGCCTTAACGGCTTTAAATGCGGCTTTGGCATCGTCCATGGTTTCGGCAAAGGGTTTTTCTACATAGGCATCGCAACTGGCTTTTACAGCTTCGATGGTATGAAGTGCGTGCTGAAAATCGGCCGTACTGATAATCACCGCATCAAGATCTTTTGTGGCATAAAGCTCATCATTGTTCCGGCAGGCTTTAATATCGTGACCAAATTTTGCTTTTAAATGGGCGATCCCTAGATCTCTTCGGTAGTTCCACAGATCAGAAAGGCCAACTATATCGAAATTCAGCTCCTTGTGATGATTCAAAAAACAAGGTAACAGCGTTTCTTTAAAACGATCAGAAAATCCAACAACACCAACACGTACCCTATCGTTTGCGCCAATAATACGACCATAACTTTTAGCACTCATACCCATGGTACCTGCATAGGTTGCCGCAGCAAATATTGCTGATTGTTTAATAAATTTTCTTCTGGAATTTTCCATTTGCGGATATTAGGTTAGATTATCACTTAACTAGTTTGCCATTTGACAAACTATTTTAATAAAACCTAAAATATGGTTAATAAAAACAAACCTTAAATTTTAGTAAGTAATATTTTTGAAACCTTATACTAAAAATAATGGCTATCATCATATTAACCTTAAATAAATAGCCAGGAAGCCAATATTTAAGGTAATAACCTATTTTTATCAATATGTAGGAAAACGTTTGAAATAATTTTAATCAAAACGAAAAAAGCCTTCCAGAAAACAATCTGAAAGGCTTTTATTGCCTCCAGTTATTCGTTGTTGTTTGAATAACCAAAGTATCTCGATCTTGTAGCTCATTTAAGAAACGATCATTGAAATCACCAAACAGGTGACCACTAAAAAGAGCAGTTCTATTATACAAGCGCAATTTATAAAGATAACCGGGGATAGTAAGGGCTTTTTTGTTCCCAGTAGCTTTAAATCCTAAATCTGCCCTGTAAATAACTGAAGGTGTTGATGTTGGCTGGTTGATTACCCTTACATACTGGGTATAAATACTTGTCCTATATATTAAAAAAGCCCGGTCAAGCGATGCCTGGTTTCCGAACACCGTTCCAGGAAATAGATGAATATCTCCCTTAAAATCAATATTGGAAGAATCTTTCACTTTATAAGTCCAAAATCCTTCTAATGCGCCTGGATATTTAATTTCAGCAGAATCGGGTTTGGTAAATTTTATCTGATAAAAATTTGCATCAAAAGAATTGGCAAAGGCATTTCCCGCAAAATTGGTGATTTTTTGTTGATCCAAAACTTCGCCATCTCTGGTCCACATCCTCATTTTTCCCCTACTATAAGATTTATAATTTAAGGAAATTGGATATTTCAGTTCTTCTTCCTTATCGCTTTCTTTTTTACAGGAAACAATAAATAATAACAGGCAGGAAAAGATGTATAATAAATTTCGAGCGCGCATCATATTTTTTTAATTAAGATCTATAAGGTTTTTAGAACCTTATAGATCTATTGGGGGTTATTATCCTAAAACCGCTAAACTCTCTTCAATAATTTTGATTTTAGCTTCAGCATCGGCCTTTTTATTACGTTCGTTAGCAATAATTTCAGGCTTTGCATTCTGAACAAAGCGTTCGTTGCTCAGTTTAGCATCAACTGATTTTAAGAAACCTTGTAAATAAATCAAATCGGCATTTAAGCGTTCGCGTTCTGCTTCTATATCAACGTTTTCGGTTAACGGAATAAAGAATTCGTCTTTACCAGCCATAAAAGCAGTTGCACCCACAATTTTATCGTTTACAATTTCAGCTTCTGATACATTGGCCAATTTGAAAACAATATTTAACCATTTCTCGTAATCAAGATCAGAATTTATTTTGATGCTCAAAGGCAATGCTTCTTTAGGAGAAATCTGCTTCTGGTTCCTTACATTTCTAATTTCAGCCACCACTGTTTTAATTACCTCAGCATCTTTCAATAATTGCTCATCAAAAGCGCCGCCTTTCGGGAATTCGGCAACAATACAGCAGTCCATTTCTCCACGTTCGCCAAACAGATCATCATGCCACAGCTCTTCAGTTAAGAAAGGCATGTTCGGGTGCAACAATTTGATGATATTTTCGAAAAAGGCAATCGTAGCTTTGTAACTCTCCTCATCAATTGGCTGTTGGTAAGCAGGCTTCACCATTTCTAAATACCATGCACAGAAATCATCCCAAACCAATTTGTAAGTGATCATTAATGCTTCCGACAGGCGGTATTGTTTAAAATTGGCTTCGATTTCTACCAGTGCTTCATTAAATCTATTTTCGAACCATAATATGGCCTGGGTATTCGGATTTGCTAAGTTTTCGTCAACTTCCCATCCTTTTACCAAACGGAAAGCATTCCAGATTTTGCTGGCGAAATTACGCCCCTGTTCGCAGTAGCTTTCATCGAACATCAGATCGTTTCCTGCAGGTGACGACATTAACATCCCTACACGAACGGCATCGGCACCATATTTTTCGATCAATCCAATCGGATCAGGCGAGTTACCCAATGATTTAGACATTTTACGGCCTAATTTATCCCGTACAATACCTGTTAAGTATACATTCGTAAATGGTTTTTTACCCATAAACTCATGTCCGGCCATAATCATACGGGCCACCCAGAAAAATAAAATTTCAGGCGCGGTAACCAGATCGTTGGTTGGATAATAATAATTGATGTCTTTATTTTCAGGGCTTTTAAAGCCGTCGAAAACTGAAATCGGCCACAACCATGACGAAAACCAGGTATCCATCACATCATCATCCTGCCTTAAAAATGGCTCTAACTGATGTTTGAATCCTACTTTTTCAGCTTCTGAGCAACTTTCGTCCAAATGTTTTTTCTTCCAGAATTCTTCTAATGCTTCATCTTTAGTTTTGGCAACCACCCAATTCCCTTTATCATCATACCAAGCCGGGATTCTCTGCCCCCACCACAACTGGCGACTAATGTTCCAATCGCGGACATTCTCCATCCAATGGCGGTAGGTATTTTCAAATTTATTCGGGATCAGGTTTACGTCTCCGTTTAAAACGTCATCCAAAGCGGGCTGGGCCATTTCTTTCATCTTCACAAACCATTGCATGGAAAGTTTTGGTTCGATAGCGGCATCAGTACGTTCAGAAAAACCAACCTGCGATTTATAATCTTCAACTTTGTCTAAATGACCAGCCTCTTCCAGCATTTTGGCAATTTTTTTACGGGCAACAAACCTGTCTTCGCCAACTAAAATAACCGCTAATTCATTTAAAGTTCCATCATCGTTTAAGATATCGGTAACTGGTAAATTGTGCTTAACACCAAGCTCATAATCGTTCAGATCGTGCGCTGGTGTAACTTTTAAACAGCCTGTACCAAACTCAATATCAACATATTCATCTTCAATAACCGGAATTTCATGATTAATCAGGGGCACAAAAGCCTTTTTGCCTTTTAAATGTGTAAAACGTTCGTCATTCGGGTTGATACAGATTGCTGCATCGGCCATAATCGTTTCCGGACGCGTTGTAGCTATCGTTAAAAACTGGTCTTCCGTTCCTGAAATCAGGTATTTAATGTAATATAGTTTTTGGTTTACTTCCTTACGGATTACCTCTTCATCAGAAACGGCAGTTTTACCGGCCGGATCCCAATTTACCATACGGATACCGCGGTAAATCCACCCCTTTTTGTACAAATGGATAAACGAATCGATCACCGCTTCAGAAAGATCTTCTTCCATGGTGAAACGTGTACGGTCCCAATCGCAACTTGCCCCTAATTTCTTTAACTGTTCTAAAATAATACCACCGTATTTCTCTTTCCACTCCCAGGCATACTTCAAAAATTCTTCACGAGAAAGGTCTTTTTTATTGATACCCTGCTCTTTTAACATGGCCACAACCTTAGCTTCGGTAGCAATAGAGGCATGGTCAGTTCCCGGTACCCAGCATGCATTTTTACCTTGCATACGGGCTTTACGGATCAATACATCCTGAATGGTATTGTTAAGCATATGCCCCATGTGCAGCACACCGGTAACATTTGGCGGTGGAATTACAATAGTGTAAGGCTCGCGTTCATCGGGTTCGGAGTGAAAAAATTTCTTCGATAGCCAATAGCTATACCATTTATCTTCTGTTTCTGCAGGATTGTACTTGGTGGATATACTCATGAATGATATTAAAAGTCCAAAAATAGCTAATTAAGCTGAAAGACCAAAGCAGAGCAGGCCGAAAGACTCAAGCAAAATCAAGGCGTTTTAATATTCTTTCCTCTTGCAGTATTTATTTTTGAGAAAGCAGGTGCAGCATTCCATTTTAAAGTGAGTCCTGCTTTTCGTTACAAGTCCGCTCCCGCTGCTAATTTAGCGCCGATTCATCGGTAAAGAATCGGAATGCGGGCTTTCCACTTCAATCAGGTTTATAAACATAAGCTTGTGCCACTAAATTATATTATAATACATACCCTTCAATAGATAATTGTATTTTAGGATAGAAAAAACATTCAAACGATATGAATACTAAAAACGCTAAAATCGCTTATGCCATCTTGCGCATAACAATCGCCATCATTTTATTGTCGCACAGTGTTTTGGGCATGTTTAATGGCGGAATTAATGATTTTGGCAATCTCTATTTGAATAACGTTGGGTTCGCGCCCTATGGAGTAGCTATTGCATGGCTAATTAAACTGTTGCATGTAGTTTGTGCAGTGCTTTTAATCATGAACAAATATATCCGGCTAGCATGTTTTGCAACCATTTTCATATTGATTATGGGCATAATTATGGTTCACTTTAAAGAAGGCTGGTTTGTTGTGGGTGGGGGAAGAAATGGCATGGAGTATAACTTCGTATTGATATGCGTACTAACCGCTATTATTTTTTTGAATTCTGACTTGAATGGTACGGCCCAAAAATCAAAAACGGAAAAACGAGCTAATCAATATCGTTAAAAACATCGTCTAATTCCAATTCAAAGCCTGGTAATACCGATGAAGTGATTTTTTCGCTATGGGTAAATATTTTAGAAGGCTGAAATTTACCAGAATCGTTTAAGGTATAGATTAAAATATTCTGATCGCTTTGGCTAACCACCCAATATTCTTTAACACCAAATTCTTCGTAAACGCGGTATTTATTAAGCAGTTCCATTTTGGTATTGCCGGGAGATAAAATTTCAATAACAAGATCGGGCGCACCGATACAGCCGCGGGCATCTAGTTTACTTTTATCACAGACAACACAAATATCGGGTTGTAATACTGTATATACGTCCTTATCGGCTTTACTTTCTTTAGGGAAACGGACATCAAACGGGGCAGAATAAACCTTACATGGTTTGCCTTCCAAAAAATTACCTAGTTTCAAGAAAATATTACGAGCAACTTCCTGATGTACCCTTGAAGGCGCAGGACTCATTTTAAAGATTTTACCTTTAATCAGTTCTACTCTTTCAGGAAAAAGCCAGTTTAAATAATTAGAATAGCTATAAGTTAATGATGCATCAAGTTCCTCGAATTGCCTAACAGGCTCATCATCGTTTAAAACTGGATATGGAACAGGTTTAGACATAAACGAATATACTAATTTTTATAGTAATCCGCCTTTCTACTTTTCAACATATCATAATACCATTAATAAGTTAAGAAAGATAAAGAGTTGTTTTACCATAATCCTATTAATGCCTTTAAGTTCTTAATGGTAAATGGATCTTCATTGTTTCTTTATCTTTAAGAAGTTAAGAAAGATTAGAAAATTGTTCCTCCATAATCTTCTTAATGGTAAACTGATCTCCATTGTTTTTTCATCATTAAGAAGTTAAGAAAGGTTAAGGCTTTATGTAATTTTATTAATATCTAAATGCATTAATGGCAAACGATATAGGCTCCCGCATACAAATAGCGTATTAAAACTTCATCTTCTGAATTCTCACCGCATTTAAAATGGCCAAAAGTGCAACACCAACATCGGCAAAAACAGCTTCCCACATGGTAGCAATACCGCCCGCACCTAAAATCAAAACCAGTGCTTTTACCGCGAATGCCAATACGATATTCTGGATCACAACCTTTTTGGTTGCCTTACCGATTTTAACTGCAGTTGCAATTTTAGAAGGCTGATCGGTTTGGATAACCACATCGGCCGTTTCAATAGCAGCATCGCTTCCCATTGCACCCATAGCAATACCAATGTCGCTAATGGCCAATACAGGCGTGTCATTTATTCCGTCGCCAACAAAAGCCACTACCTTACTTTTGTCGCTTTTAATTTCTTCTAGCCTGGCTACTTTATCTTCAGGTAATAAATCGCCAAAATAAGTATCAATACCTAAACCTGTTGCTACTTTTTTAACAATTGAAGTTTTATCACCGCTCAGCATCACTACCTGTTTTATTCCGTTTTCATGGAGCTGTTTGATGGCTTCTGCTGCGTCTTCTTTTATTTCATCGGCAATTAAAACATACCCTACATATTTTTCGTCAACTGCAACAACCACAATACTTTCTTCAATAGCTGTAATCTTGGCATCAAAGGCAATACTAAATTTCGCTAAAAGCTTTGTGTTCCCTGCCAAAACAACTTTGCCATTTACCGATCCTTTTAGGCCCATTCCAGCAATTTCCTCAATATTTTCGGCGGGATGAATTTCTTTCTGGCCTGCGTATTCTACAATGGCCTTAGCAATTGGATGGGTAGATTTTGCTTCAACCGCAGTTAACAAATTTAAAAATTCTGCTTCATCGATACTGCTTTCTACTTTCTGAACCTTAAAAACACCTTTTGTCAAGGTTCCCGTTTTATCCATTACCACAGTATTCAGTTTGGTAATTAAGTCAAGAAAATTAGAGCCTTTAAAAAGAATGCCATTTGCCGATGCTGCACCAATGCCACCAAAATAACCCAATGGGATGGAAATGACCAGCGCACAAGGGCAAGATATTACCAGGAAAACCAGTGAACGGTACAACCAGGTTTGGAAATGATATTCGCTCCCTAAAACCAAAATTGGGATAGTAACCAGTGCGAGGGCCAAAAAGAAAACAATTGGTGTATATATTTTCGCAAACTTGCGGATAAAGAGTTCGGTTTTAGCTTTACGCGTAGTGGCATTCTGCACCATTTCCAAAATGCGCGACAATGCACTATCGGCAAAAACCTTGGTTACTTTTACTTCAACTACCTTATCCAAATTAAGCATTCCCGCTAAAATCGATTCACCTTTATTAATTGTACGTGGTTTACTTTCGCCTGTTAAAGCAGCGGTATTAAAACTGCTTTTATCGCCGATCAGTTCCCCATCTAAAGGAATTTTTTCTCCAGCCTTTACTTGTATGGTTTCGCCAATTTCTACCTTTTCGGGATTAACATCTTCGTATTTTCCATTTCGGAACACATGTGCCACATCTGCACGGACATCGAGTAAAGCCTTGATATTCCTTTTGGCACGGTTTACCGCAGCCATTTGAAACAACTCTCCAATGGTATAAAAAAGCATTACCGTTACCCCCTCCGGATATTCACCAATGGCAAAAGCACCGATTGTAGCGATAGACATTAAAGAGAATTCGGTAAAGAAATCTTTGGCTTTAAAAGTTTCCCAAACCTCACGTAAAACCGGAATGCCCACAGGTAAATAAGCTACTATGTACCAATAAGGCCGGATGATCTGAAATGCAGTAACCGTAAAAAGATTGTCAAACGCTATTCCGATCAGCAGCATAACCAATGTTACAATGGCTGGCAGATAAGTTTGAAAGGCCGATGGATCTCCACCATGATCGTGGTCGTGTTCGTCGCCTTCTTCGTGTACATGATCGTGGTTATGTTTTGGGGTGGAATGTACTTTACTGCTGCAACAGCTATCTTCTTTATCGTGTGAGTGGCTCATTATATCTATTGTATGCTAAACATCATTTTTATTTATTATCGATTAAACCTCGCGGGTTTAGATAACCGTTTTCAAATTTATGGAAAATAAAATGCTTTATCCCGAATCATTCTTAATAGCAATATTTTTTACAAGCACACAATAAATTTTGTTAAAAAATGTTAATAGAGTATAAAAGATTTAAAATCATGAAATCTATTAAAATTTCTTTTTCAGCGTCCGAACTTATTAGGCGACTTGGTTTAGCAAAAATTTACTACTGGTTTAACAAGTAATATTCTTAATATATAACACCAGTATTAATTAGTATTTCATAAATTTCGCATAATTACTAACTTATTAAGCGAATGAGATACCAAAATTTGAAAAGATATTTTGCGGCGCTAGGTATAGTCGCTGCCAGCTTTTCTGCAAATGCACAAACCAAAAAATTTATCGACCCTGCCAACATGGATCTATCCGTTAAGCCAGGCGACGATTTCTACACCTACGCAAGTGGTACGTGGATAAAAAACAACCCTGTTCCCGCTAAAGAAACACGTTGGGGTTCATTTAACGAACTTCGCGATTTCAACATCAACGCCGTAAAGTCTTTAGTTGAAGATGCAGCTGCTGATAAATCTGCTCCTGCAGGCTCCGTTAAGCGCAGAGTTGGCGATTTTTATACGGCTGCCATGGATAGTGCAACCATAGAAAAACTAGGCTATACACCAATAAAAGCCGATTTAGAAAAAATTAAACAGATTAAAAACATCCAGGGCGTGCTAGATCAGGTGGCTTATATGCGAACCAATGGTTTAGGCGGTGGAATGTTCGGTTTGGGTGTTGGCCAAGACCGCAAGAATGTAAACAAATACATGGTAAATATTGGTCAGGGCGGTACAACCCTGCCCGATCGCGATTATTATCTGAAAGATGACACGCGCAGTGTTAAGATCCGCGAAGCATATAACACCTATATGGTTACTTTATTTACTTTAACGGGAAGTACACCTGAAGAAGCAAAACAAAAAGCAGCTACTGTTTACAAAATCGAGAAGCAATTTGCGGAAGCACAGATGAGCCGTTTAGAAATGCGTGATCCTTACGCTACCTACAACAAACTTACTGTTGCAGAACTAAACAAAAAAACTCCGGATATTAACTGGACAACATATTTGCCTAAATTCAAAATCAAAAATCAAGATACCGTTCTGGTTTCTTCACCTAAATTTATGGCAAGCCTGGATGGAATGTTGAAATCGGTTCCGGTTACAGATTGGCAAACTTATCTGGAGTGGAACATTTTAAAAGGTTCGGCATCGAGCTTAAGTTCTCCTTTTGTTAAGGCAAGTTTTGCTTTTACACAGGCGCAAACTGGTCAGAAAGTACAAACACCACGTTGGCAACGGATGTCATCTTTAACTGACGGCACTATTGGCGAATTACTAGGTCAGCTTTATGTAGCCAAGTATTTTAAGCCAGAGGCTAAAGAGCGGATGAACCAGATGATTGTGAACTTGCGTAAAGCTTTCGAAATCAGGATTAATGGTCTAGAGTGGATGAGCCCTGAAACCAAACAAAAGGCATTAGCTAAATTACATGCATTTACGCCAAAAGTAGGTTATCCGGAAAAATGGAAAAACTACGATGGTTTGGTGATTAATAAAGATACCTACTTCCAAAACTTACGCAATGCAAGTGTTTGGGGTTACAACGAAATGGTTGATCAGTTAGGTAAACCTGTGGATCGCAAACGTTTTGGCATGACCCCTCCAACGGTTAATGCCTACTACAGCCCCACTTTGAATGAAATTGTTTTCCCTGCAGGTATTTTACAGTTCCCTTTCTTCGATCCAAATGCTGATGATGCCGTTAACTACGGTGGTATCGGTGCGGTAATCGGTCACGAAATGAGCCATGGTTTTGATGACAGCGGAAGCCAGTACGATGCTGCTGGTAACTTAAAAAACTGGTGGACAGCCGAAGACAAAGCAAAATTCGATGCTAAAACAAAAGCTTTAGGCGAGCAGTTTGATGCCTATACCGTATTGGATACAGTTCATGTAATTGGTAAATTAACCATGGGCGAAAACATTGGCGATTTAGGAGGCTTAAATGCCGCTTATACTGCTTTTAAAATGACTAAACAAGGCCAGAGCAATGAGAAAATTGATGGTTTTACGCCAGATCAGCGTTTCTTCCTTGCCTGGGCACAGGTATGGAGAGGTAATATTTTACCTGAAAGTGCTGCTCAGTTAATTAAAACCGATCCGCATTCTCCAGGCCCGTACCGTACCATTGGTGCACCTGTAAATATGGATGCATGGTACAATGCTTTTGATGTTAAACCTGGCGATAAATTATATAAAAAACCAGAAGACAGAATTAGAATGTGGTAGATTGAGGTAGAAGGTTAAAAGGCGGAGGCTTTAAGGCTTTTCCACTTAATAGTTTGAAATCAATTATTTATCATCCCTATATTACAAGCGCCCCGATTTAATTGGGGCGTTTTGTTTTATAAGTGTGGTGTCAGATGTTACCATCTGACACTGGCTGAAATTATCAATTGAATTCAGCGGATTAATCAATTCTTTTTAGATATTGAATAAATCAGTCGGATGTTAACATCCGACTGCACGATCATTCAATTGATTTAGCAAATCAAAAATTATCCCACTCCTTTCAACAATTCTTAATTATCATTCTATCTTTGGAAAAACATAAGCCCCTTTTTCATGAGAAGCGCATTCAAAACAATTCTTATCCTAAGTTTAACTTTATCTTCTTCAATAACCTTTGCTCAAGATAATAAGTTAATCAGTCTCGAAGCATTGGTAAATAAAACCGATCCGGCCTGGCCGTTGGTAAAAAAGTGGATCGACTCTGCCAAAAATAAGGTGGAGGTTCTGCCCGTTGATTCTGCAAAAGCAAAAGAAGTTTTATATAACTCGCAAATGACGACCTATGCAACACTTGGCTCGGTAATTTACAATACCGGTGGCATTATGGTTGATAATGGCTGGATTAGAATTTTAGGCTCGGGCAGTGAAAGATTGAGCCGAAATGTTGCCGAATGGAACAAAGGAAAAACCATAAAAGAATATGGCGATAACATCCCCTACCTGTTAATTGCCGATGATGCTGTGGGTGGTTTCTTTGCTATCAATTATGGCGGTTTGGGTAAAGATATTAAAAATGTGTATTACCTGGAGCCTAATAGCTTAACCTGGCAGCCACTTGGGGCCGGCTATGGCGAGTTTCTTGTTTTTTGTTTTGATAGTGATCTTTCTAAATTTTATAAAGGCTTACGTTGGAGCAGCTGGAACCAGTTTATTGCAAATTTAGATGGCACCAAAACTTATAGCTTCCGCCCTTATTTATGGGAAGAAGGTACCGATATTGATAAATGCACGCGGAAACTTGTCGGGATTGAAGAAATGTATCGTTTTAATATTATGAAGTCGAAAGAACTGAATGCTGATAAAGGCATAAAAAAAGATGATACGCAAAAGAAAGAAACCAAAAACGAGCAGTAAGTTACTGTCTATAAAACAATTATATGACTAATACACTTGCTACCATTACCCAGATCAAAAACACCAGGGCTTTTATACTAGAACTGGTAAAGGATTTGAGCATCGAACAGTTAAATAAAATCCCTACAGGTTTTAACAATAACATCATCTGGAATATTGCGCATTTAACCGCTGCGCAGCAAAATATGTGTTATGTAAGATCAGGCTTAGCAGTAACCCTTAAAGAAGAACACTTTTCGGCATTTTTAAGCGGTACAAAACCAGATAAATTTATTGAAAAACAAGAGATTGCTTCGATTTTTGATATGCTCTTAAACAGTATGGATCGTCTGGCAGCAGATTATACCAGTGGGATTTTCGTAGAATTCGATTCTTGGGATAAACGTTACGGCATGAAATTAAACTCAATAGAAGATGCGATAAATTTTATCCCTTTCCACGAGGGCATGCATATCGGCTACATTATGGCCTTAAAGAAACTTGTATAAAAAAACTTGCAATAAAGACATTCCTTTTCTTCAATGCTTCTATGGCAAAACTTAGGCGTACTTTGCCTGTGTTTTCTTCGGTAATTTAGCTAAAACCATGGCTCTCGAATCGGCCACTCTTTTTTTCAGTTCTGTTTCATTAAACACCTCCAGGTTATCAACACGTATCCATTGTCGTTTAGCCATATGATGGGCCTGCTGTATGCCATCTCTAGCCGTTAATGCATCAAACTCTTCGGGATCACACTTTATAGAGAAACTGTTATCTTCATCAATAGCGATAATGAAATACATTTTTTCTTCAATCATAAAGCATAAATGTCCCCATTTCATTCCCTCGGTTGTACCAGGTAAATTCAAACAATATTCTCTGAAAGATTCTATATCCATACTTAGGGTTTAGGGTTTAGGGTTTAGGGTTTAGGGTTTAGGGTTTAGGGTTTAGGGTTTAGGGTTTAGGGTTTAGGGTAAGACCAAAGCTAAGAACAAAAGATTAAAGCAGAAAGAGAAAAAGTCGGAGGTCGGGAGTCCGAGGTCCGAAAACTACGGCAGATTTACTTTTCTCCGGTCAAATTTTATCATGAAATCCAGAAATCATATTAATCCTGTGCCTGTATTTGCCCTATGATCCTGAAATCCAAGAATCATATTAATCCTATTTCTATCTCTGGCCAATTTATCCTGAAATCCAGAAATCATATTAATCCTGTGCCTATATTTGCACCATGATCTTGAAATCCAAGAATCCTTTAAATCCTAGCTCATGAATATTATAACGCCTACTGCTGATGGTTCGAATACACTCTACAATGAAACTATAGGCGAACATTACCACAGTAAACATGGCGCATTACAGGAAAGCAAACACGTATTTATTGATGCAGGATTAAAATTTGCCTCTGCTAATTTAACTGAAATTTCGGTTTTGGAAGTTGGTTTTGGCACCGGACTGAACTTTATCTTGAGTTTTGAGCATTGTACAGCGAATAACATTAAACTTAACTATACCAGTATCGAAGCCTTTCCGCTTACTACAGCAGTAATTGAGCAAACAGGTTACGCTGCATATGTTCCTGAAGTAATATGGGCCGATTTTATTTCAAATTATCCTGATGCATTAAAAACACCTCAACAATTAACATCACTTTGCACCCTGGAAATTCCGCATACTACATTGGCCGAATACCAGAGCGACCAAAAATTTGATGTGATTTATTATGATGCCTTTTCTGTGCAGCACCAGCCCGAAATGTGGAGCGATGAAATTATTGCACATGCCTGCAGTTTCTTAAAACCAGGCGGAACTTTTGTTACCTACGCCATTACCGGAAAATTGAAAAGAGCCGTTAAAGCCTGCGGATTTACCATCGAAAAATTACCTGGTGCCCCCGGAAAAAGGGAAATGCTTAGGGCAACCAAGGCTGAAGTTTAAAGGTTTAATAATAGCAATTACAGAAATTACGACAGAAAATTGCTTCAGCACACCATCATCTAGCCTCACCGATAACTATCGAACGAAGATTGTTAAATCAGTTTTTTTTGGAAAGCAGGTACAGAAGCTTTTAGCTTACCGCAGTCCCGCTCCCGCTTCGATCGAGTTTAGGAGGCTTAAAAAGTACTATTATCTGTGGTAAAATAAACCCGACCGGCAGCGTTATTCCGATTGATGATGATTGTATTTAACCTTTTATCTATCGGGATTAAGCAAAGGGCGGGACCAGCCGAAACCGAAGCACCACAGGTATTGCTTTTCTTAAAAAAGTAATAGGCTTGTGATGCAAGATTGTTTCGGCTCGCGCTTGCCCAGCTTAATTGATTGCTTTCCAAAAATTATCCTCCTCTCATTTTAATATAATTTAGCCCCACGCGAAAACCGCTTGCACTAGGATTTGTTAGTATACTATTAACATTCATACCATGGAAAAAAGAATTTTAGGAAAAACCGATTTAAATATTGCGCCTATTGTATTTGGAGGAAACGTTTTTGGCTGGACAATCGATGAACAAAAGTCGTTTGAAATATTAAACCATTTTGTAGAAAGTGGATTCAACTTTATCGATACAGCCGACGTGTATTCGCGTTGGGCACCTGGAAATAAAGGTGGTGAATCGGAAACGATTATTGGTAACTGGCTTAAAAAACAAAACAAACGCCATGATATCATTATTGCGACAAAAGTTGGCTCAGATATGGGCCAGGGTAAATCGTTAAGGAAAGATTATATCATTAATGAAGTAGAACATTCTTTATCGCGCCTGCAAACAGATTATATCGATCTCTATTTTTCTCATTACGATGATGAAAATACCCCGGTTGAAGAAACTTTAAGTGCTTACGAAACGTTAATTAAAGCTGGCAAAATACGTTGGATCGGGGCCTCAAACTTTTCTGCAGATCGGTTAAAAGAATCGTTGGTTTACGCCACCCAACATAGCTTGCCTCGTTACGAAGTTTACCAACCAGGATATAACCTTTACGACAGAGAAAACTTTGAGCAGGAACACGAAAAGATCTGCCTGGATTTTGGCTTGGGCGTAGTGACTTATTATTCGTTGGCCAGTGGTTTTTTAACCGGAAAATACCGTAGCGAAGATGATTTAAATAAAAGCCAGCGTGGTGGAGGCATTAAAAAATTCCTGAACGAACGTGGCTTTAAAATTTTAGCGGCATTGGATGAGGTTGCAGAAAAACACCATGTTGAGCCGGCTTCGGTAGCACTGGCTTGGTTAATTTATCATCCATCAATTACAGCGCCTATTGCAAGCGTTACCGATTTAAGCCAGTTAAAATCTTTTACGGATGCAGCGAATCTGAAATTATCGCCAGAAGATATTTCACTTTTAGACAAAGCAAGTATCTATTAAAAAATAATCTCTTATATTTAAGTGCCCGATTGGTGAAACAATTAATCGGGCATTTTGTATTAAACAGGATTTAAAATTATATGAAAGACAAATTATCGTTCCTACCCAAGCTTGCCTTGGTTCTTTTCTGTTTGATAAGCTTAACCTACATCGCCATTTTAGGTCAATCGCTGTTGGCACCGCTGCTTTTCTCTTTTTTAATGGCAATTTTACTGTTGCCTGTGGGCAATTTTTTGGAGCAGAGATTTAAGTTTAAACGAAGCTTATCTACTCTTGTTTCAGTAGTGCTAATGATAGCTGTAATTGGTGGAATCATATATTTTTTTGGCAATCAGCTGAGCGATTTATGGGCCGATTGGCCTTTGCTTAAAGAGAAAGCTAATGTTTCTTACCATGAACTACAGAAATGGATTTCGCACACCTTTGGTGTAAATTCTCAGAAACAACTCGATTATTTAAATGATAGTACCGAAAAAGCTTTGGCTACCAGTGCTGCTATTGTTGCTACAACCCTGGCCACACTGTCTTCTACCCTATTATTTTTGGGCTTCACGCTTTTATTTACTTTCTTCATTTTAAATTACCGCCGTGTTTTATTCACTTTCTTAACCTCTGTTTTTAAAGAAGAACACAAAGAAAAAGTTTCAGAAATTGTTAGCCAGATCCAGTATATCATTAAAAAATACATCATCGGTTTATTTCTGCAGATGCTTATTGTTACGGTATTAATGATTACTGTACTGAGTTTATTAGGGGTTAAATACGCAGTGCTGTTAGGCCTGGTGGCCGGGATTTTTAACGTTGTACCTTATTTAGGGATATTTTTTGCTTTACTGATAAGTTGTTTAATCACCTTTGCAACAGCAGGTGCAGGGAAAGTACTTCTGGTTTTAATTGCTTTTGTTGGTGTTCATGCCATAGATGGAAACATCCTAATGCCTTTGGTGGTGGGTTCGAAAGTAAAAATAAATGCATTATTTGCCTTTATTGGTATTGTAGTTGGCGAAATGATCTGGGGAATATCGGGTATGTTTTTATGTATACCTTATCTGGCCATATTAAAAATAATCTTCGATAGAGTCGATAATTTAAAACCTTGGGGCATTTTAATGGGCGAAGAGCATAAGCCCGACAAAAAGAAACGCATTTATCGGATTACAAAAAAGATTAAATTAGAAGAGAAGGATTAGTATGTCCGAAAATAGATCGCCTCATATTTTAAGCACTTCTGCCAATCTGTTGGGCATCTGCTTTATTGTGCTTACTTCATTAAAAAAACTCGCACTGACCGATGGTTCCATAATTGATGAATTTGCTGTAGCTGCCGTAATGTTTTTTATGACCAGCTGTATCTTATCTTTTATCTCTATGAGAAGAGAAAGAAACACAAGTAAAAAGTTAGAAAAAGTTGCCGATTTTGTCTTTCTATCGGGCTTGGTTGTCTTATTCGTAGCAACGATTTTAATTGCCTTTAATTTGATCAAGTAAGTTAAAAATTATAATAAATGAAACCTTTATTTGTATTACTTATCGTTTATGTTGCCCTATTAGCCTTTGGTGGCCATACCACATTTGATAAAGGAAATATTTTTGCAGGTAATATCGCCATGGGCGTGATGTTACTTTTTACAGCTATAGGGCATTTCAAGTTTAAAACCAGTATGGCTGCTATGGTTCCCCTATTTATTCCTAAAAAAGTAGAAATTGTACTTTTAACAGGTGTTCTTGAAATCTTATTTGCCATTGGCCTGGCGATTGAAAGCACCAGATATTTTACCGGGATCGCCTTAATTATTTTTTATATTGCTATTTTACCTGCCAATATTTACGCTGCCAAACACCGCATCAATTACGAAGATCTGCATAAACCAGGGCCGGGACCAAAATATTTATGGTTCAGAATACCTTTTCAGCTTTTCTTAATCGCTTGGGTTTGGTACTTTAGCGTTCGATAAATATAGCTCAACCATAAAACATGCCTAACAATCCAATTCCTGCAGTTGCCAGTAATCCAGCTGATGCTTTTACCCGTTTACTCACTGTTTTAGACACACTACGCACACAATGTCCGTGGGATAAAAAACAGACCATGGAAACACTGCGTCATTTAACTATAGAGGAAACTTATGAGTTGAGCGACGCCATTTTAGAGGGCGATTTAGACGAAATCAAAAAGGAACTCGGCGATGTGATGATGCATCTGGTTTTTTATTCGAGAATTGCTTCCGAAACCAATGATTTTAACATTACAGATGTTTTAAACGGGGTTTGCGATAAACTGGTAAACCGGCATCCACATATTTATGGCGATGTTGAAGTGCAGAATGAAGAAGACGTTAAACGCAATTGGGAGCAGATTAAACTAAAGGAAGGCAACAAATCGGTGTTGGCAGGTGTTCCATCTTCATTACCGGCGCTGGTTAAAGCTGCCCGCATTCAGGAAAAAGCCCGCGGTGTAGGTTTCGATTGGGAAGATAAAAACCAGGTTTGGGAAAAGGTAGAAGAAGAACTACAGGAGTTTAAAACTGAATTTAACGTTGCCGATAATACGGCTATTGATATTGAAAAAGCAGAATCAGAATTTGGCGATGTACTTTTTTCTTTGATCAATTATGCACGTTTCATTAACATCAATCCTGAAAATGCATTGGAAAAAACCAATAAAAAATTTATCAAACGTTTTCAATACCTCGAAACCAAAGCAAAAGAAAACGGAAAAGCCCTGGCTGATATGACCCTTGCAGAAATGGACATTTATTGGAACGAAGCAAAGAAAATATAGCTAAAAGGAGTAAAATCGCAAAATTTATATTAATTCTGCGAATGGAATCGCAAAATTTATATTAATTCTGCGAATGGAATCGCAAATTTTATATGAATTTTGCGATTTCAGCCTTATTCATAAAATTCTCCATCAACATAATACCATTTCCCATCTTCTAACCTGAAATTAGATTTTTCATGCAATACTTCTGTTTGAAACTTCTTATTGAGGTAATAAGCCTTAAATTCCACAATATCAAAATCAGAAAAAACAATTTCGAGTTTTAGCCATCTGGTATTCTTCGCACTATTTAGATATGCAGTCTTCGAATGATTCTTTCTTTTACTAATGTGTGTGGTATCATAAAGATAATCCGCGTCAGCTACTACAAAAGCCGAATATCTGGAACGCATTAAAGCCTCTGCCGTTGGTGCTGCTTTCACTTTTAAATGATAAGGCTGGCAACACCGGTTAAAGGTAGTTCCACTTCCACAAGGACAGTTTATTAAATCCATGATTAAAATTTACGGCACAAAAGTATGATTTAATATTCCTGCTGCTAAAATTTCCGTAAAATTGCAGCTGAAAAATGAGGTATTTCTTTCACATTGCCTATCAAGGCCAATACTTTAGTGGGTGGCAAAAACAACCTGGGGTAAAAAGCGTTCAGGAAGTTATTGAACAAACCCTATCGAAGATTTTAAAATCGCCGACTGCTATTAACGGCTGCGGGCGGACTGATGCGCATGTACATGCCAGTCAGTTTTTTTTTCATGCCGATATAGAAAAAGAGATTGATTTCGATCTGCTTTACATCCTGAATAAAGCTTTACCATATAATATCGCAGTATTCGACATTATTAAAATGGAGGGGAAACCGCATGCCCGGTTTGATGCTGTACAACGGAAATATGATTATTTTATCCATACCTATAAAGATCCTTTTTTAAGCACCCAAAGCTCCTTTTATCAATTAAACAATCTAGATTTTGATAAAATGAAAGCCGTTGTAAAATTATTACCCCAATACAAAGATTACAGGGCCTTTTGTACACATCCTGATAAATACGAGCATACCATCTGCAATGTAATGGAGGCCGATTTATTTGTAAATCCAAAAGGCGACAGGCTGAGGTTTCATATTGCCAGCAACCGCTTTTTAGGCAAAATGATCCGCATTATTATGGGTAAAATCCTCATGGTTGGCAAAGGAGAACTTAGCTATGACGAATTTGAAAGCGAACTGATTACCTTACAACCTTCAAAACTATCATTGCCCGCTCACCCAACAGGCTTATACCTTTCGAAAGTTACTTATCCGTATTTAAACCTCGAACCACGGACTGAATTTATCCATAGTACTCAAGGTATAGACTGGATTTCAATTTAAGTGTAGCGTTTTGACTTTGAACTCCGTTTTAGGGGTATGAAAGTTCAAATCTGTATTTTCCTCTTTGCACTGATCCTATCAATAGGCTGTAAAAAATCTACAAATGTGGATGTTTTATTGGATGGCAATTATACAGGTGTATTGGTAATTACCAATAGTGTTAAGTCTGTGCCGGTAACACGTCCAATTTCAATTTCGTTAAAGGATGGAAAATTCAGTATTACACCGGGTGTTGATGCTAACCTGAAACCATCGGGAGGTAAGGGAACCTATAACTTTAAAAATGGGATCGGATATTTTACCGATGAGGGCGTTTGGACAGCAGATTTTGACTGGAATATGATTTTAAACGGTGAATACGATATTAGAAGCAGCGGAGTAGATTTAACCCTTAGAAAAAGGTTCACTACAAAAACAGATCTTTCGCCGGCTACCTCTTACGCTACCGTAGATTATGAATATATTTTAAAAAGAAGTAATTAATCCTCATTCAAATGAAAAATTTAATATTCTTCTTTATTGCCTTATCTATTTTTGTTTTGGGATGTGAGAAGAAATCTGAAACAAAAACGACGAATTACGATTTTGAAATCAACACTTCAAAATCAATCGGTGCATCTACATTAGTATTAAAATCGATTAGCGATAGCCGTTGCCCAATAAATGCCGATTGCATTAGTGCTGGAGGTGCAACAGCATACTTCAAGTTAACAGGCAATAATATTGATCAGGAAATTATCTTATGCAAAGGAGAATGTGGCACCTTAGGAAGTGTAACAAACATTAAAATTAACGGTATAGATTATTCACTCAAATTAATCGATATCACACCATATCCTCAACTCCAGAAAACTATTGTTACACACAGTGTAAAAGTTGAGTTGACAAGAACTTAAGTTTAGGTTTGCTTGGGCATCGGAAAATGATCTGTCCGGTGACCCAAGTTTTTTCCTTATTTAAATCTGATTGCTTTAAGCGGAGAAACTTTGCTGATCAATAACGAAGGGATAATCAAAACCGTTAAACACACCACTACGGTAACGATGTTAAGCAGCAACACATCGATAAAATGAAATTCTATTGGTGCATAAGCCAAAAAGTAAGAGGCCTGGTTAAGTTTGAAAATGTGAGTGGACTGCTGTAAGAAACCGAGACCTAAACCCAAAATATTCCCCAGTAATAAGCCAATACCAATTAAATAAGCTGCATTGTAAAGGAAAATTTTCATAATGCTCCAGTTAGTGGCCCCAAAAGATTTTAGCATCCCGATCATATTTGTTTTCTCTAAAATCATAATCAACAATGCAGTAACCATATTAATTACGCCTACAATGAGCATCAGGATTAAAAGCACTTTTGTATTTACATCAAGAAGTCCTAGCCAGGTAAATATATTTGGAAAATTTTCTTCGATAGAATACGAGCGCAAATTGCGTGGAAGCTTTTCATAAATATTATTGGCAATAGGTTTAAGTTTGTTAAAATCATTAATCCTGATTTCTATACCACCAATTTCGTTGGCTTCCCAGTTATTCAGGCGTTTAATGATATTTAGGTTGCCCAATACAAAACCCTTATCAATATCTTCTACACCAATATCGTAAATACCAACAATTTTAAATTTACGCGGCCGCAACTGGTTTTGAACAAAATACATGATAAAATCGTCACCGGTTTTGAGTTTTAAACGATTAGCCGTATAATTCGAAATGAGCAGTTCTTGCATAGCAGCCGTACTGTCAGAAAAATCAATAATGGTTCCGCTGATAATGTGCTGTTTAATATAATCCCACTTGTAGTTTTTATCTATCCCTTTAAAATTAATGCCTTCAATTTCATTATTGGCCGAAAGGATAGCAGGTTTTGTAGCAAAAGGATAATAATATTCAATATCGGGATTGTTTTTGAGCATTTTTTTTGTTTCTCCATCAAGTACGAATGGAGAATGCTCAAATGAATTATTCAGGTCGTAACGGGTAATCTGCACATCGCCCAAATAGCCCCTAACTTTATCCTGGATTTCAGTTTTAAAGCCTTTAATAATGGCTATAGAGAGAATCATAACAGCCAAACTCAGCATCACGCCTGCTATTGCAATGCGGACAATAAGTTTTGAAAAAGTACGCTCAGATTTAATGGCTATCCGCCCAGCTATGAAATATTCGAAATTCAATTTAATCAATTTGTATTAACAAAAATGCTCAATTCCTTTTTAAAAATGGCATTTTCGAAAATAAATAACCAACTTTAAACATCAATCATTAAGTTGTAACAAGAAAATACCAATAGCATAATTGAAATATATTGTAAATTGTTTTGTTATAATACCGGAAGATTAGAATAATACTCAAAATGAAAAATTACATCAGCTTTGCTTTAACCAGTTTAATTGCATTAACGGCCTGCGGACAACCCAAACCACTTGAACAGGAAGTTCTCGGAAAGAAAAGCCCTGAAAACAGAAAACTGATGATCAGGACTGTTAAACTGCCATCTACAATTAAAACCGGTGCAGAGCAGACCGAAAAATACCTGCCACTTTTAAAAGGAAAACGTGTTGGTATGGTGGTTAACCCCACATCGATTATCGGCACACAGACTTCAGTTGATAGCCTGCTGAAACGAGGTGTTAAAATCCAGAAGATATTTGGCCCTGAGCATGGTTTTAGAGGCAATGCCAGTGCAGGCGTTACTGTTAACGATGATGTTGATACCAAAACAGGCATAAAAGCCATTTCACTTTATGGCAAACACAGTACACCGACGGCTGAAGATTTAGCAGATATCGACATTATGGTATTTGATATCCAGGATGTTGGTGTCCGTTTTTACACCTATATTAATACCTTACAGCACGTTATGGAAGCTTGTGCAGCAAATAATAAAACACTGTTGATTTTAGACCGCCCCAATCCAAATGGTTATTTAATTGATGGGCCGATTTTAGATCCAAAATTTAAATCGGGCATTGGCGCACAACCTATCCCTATTGCCCATGGTTTAACGGTTGGCGAATATGCACAGATGTTAAATGGCGAAGGCTGGTTGAAAGATAAGGTGAAATGCAAGATTACCATTATCAAAAATGCCAATTACAATCATGATATGGAGTATACTTTACCAGTTAAACCCTCTCCTAACCTGAATACGCAGCAATCTATTTTACTTTATCCATCTACCTGCTTATTTGAGGGCACTTATTTAAACCATGGCCGCGGAACGATGTTTCCATTTACCATTGTTGGGGCACCATACCTTAAAGGAAAATTCGATTTTAGTTTTACGCCAAAAAGTATAAAAGGAATGTCAGAAACACCATTGTTTCAGGATCAGGTTTGTTATGGACTGGATTTAAGAACCTACGATACCTCAAAACTGATAAAATCAAAGCAGGTAAATATCAGCTGGTTAATCGAACTATATAAAGCTTCGCCAAGAAAAGAAGATTTCTTTAATACCAAGTTAAGTAAAGAAATGGGTACTATCGAAAGATTAGTTGGTGTGGCAGATTTCAGGCAACAGGTAATCGATGGGAAAAGTGAAGCAGAAATCAGAGCAAGCTGGGAACCGGGCCTAAGTGCTTACAAAACCATGCGTAAGAAATATTTGCTTTATAATTAAGGATTGAATTATTGAGTGAGAGAAGTTGGATTGCCCTTGCGATTATTTTCAAACTTAACAGAAAGAGGTTTGTTATTATAGATAATGATAATACTGTGCTATTCAATCATTTAAAATTCAATCATTTTAGCTATGAGCGGTCCAAAAATTAAAAGCAATAAACCAGGAAGCAATTACCAGGAAGAAGTACCTAAAGGCAGAGAACCTGTTGATCATAAAACGGTGAGGCATAAAAACGACAGCACACCTAATAAGGCACCTAAAACCAATAATCCGGCTAAGCAGCGGGAGCAAGAGGAGCAACCTGTACATCCGATCAAAAAGGCGCCGAAAGAATAATAATAACTGATTCCATTGATTAACAGATTAATGGAATCAGATTTTTAAAGCGAAGTAAAAAGTAGCGCCCTGCCCCTCTTCACTTTCCACCCAAATCCTTCCACCTTCACTTTTTATAATTTCCGAAGAAATATAAAGTCCGAGGCCCAGGCCCGGGTAGGTATGCTGCTGGTTTCCATCTACACGGTAAAACTGATCAAAAACCAGGTGTTGTAGTGTTTTTGAAATGCCAATACCATAATCTTTAACACTTAAAATTACTTCCCTGTCTACCACTTCTGTTTTCACATCAACCTGTTTGGCGTCAGCAGAGTATTTGATGGCATTTGATAAGAAATTGGTGATGACCTGACCGATCCGCTCCTTATCAGCATATACCGTAGCTTTACTTTTTAGCTCGCCATTAATATGATGTTTAGCACTAACGTGCCGCATTTCTTCTACAATTTCGGCTACAGCCTGATCAAAATCAAAATTTACCGGATTAAAAGTCATTTTTCCCGAATGGATTTTGGTTACGTCAAGCAGATCACCGATCAATCCTGTCAAACGGTTTAATTGCAGGTCCATTTTGTGTACCATTGCCGCTTTCTTTTCATCGCCTTCATTCCTGATCATCCGCTCCAGTACCTGGGCATAAGCTTTGATGCTGGTTACAGGTGTTTTAAGTTCGTGACTGGCAATTCCCAAAAACTCGTCTTTTTGCTGCTGAAGCTGTACCTGCTTGGTAACATCCATTGCAGCGTGTAAAATGGCATAAACCTCGCCTTCTGCATTTCTTAAAGGTTTGTAGGTAAAATTGAACCATACTTTCTCCAGCTTACCATTAACAGGCAATAAAGCTTCTTGCTGATCGGCATGATAAGGGATCCCGGTACGGTAAACTTCTTTCAGAATATCGATAAAAGGCTGCCCCTTTAGTTCAGGAATAGCCTCTTCCATTGGCTTACCAATTACGCTGTTATCTTTACCCCAAAACCGCAGCATTTCATCGTTCGCTAAAGAAATGATGATATCTTCAGTTTCATAATAACCAGTGGCCATGGGTGTATCCAGCAACAAGTTACGGAAACGTTCTTCGCTTTTGGCCATTTCCATCCGAGAGTGTACCAAAGAAGTAATTTCATTGGCTACTACCATAATCCCGGTTACAACGTTGTGCTGATCGCGGATTGGATCATACACGAAATTGAAATAATAATCCTGAAGGATACCATCTCTTTCTATCCTGGCCATGGTTTCATAACCATAATGTGGCTCCCCTGTTTTATAAACATGGGTCAACAGATCGGGAAAGGGTTGCCCCTTTAGTTCTGGTAAACCATCAATTAAATCGAGTCCGATAACACTTTTTGTTTTTCCCCATAATTTTAACAGGTCTTCATTTGCCTGTTCGATCACAAAATTTTCACCTCTTAAAATACCAATGGCTACGGGTGCATCCTGGATCATTTTACGGAAAAGTTCTTCACTCGCTTTTACTTTCAACCTTGCGTTTACCAGTTCGGTAACATCGGTAGCATTATTAACAATACCCCAAACCTGCCCGTGATCATCTTTTAAGGGTTTATAGATAAAATCAAAATAGAAGGTCTGCAGTACACCATTATTGAGCAGCAATACCCGGTCTTCTTTGGTTTCGTAAGCAATGCCTGTTTGGCGAACCTCTTCCAGAATCCCTAAAAAAGGTTGGTCTTTTAATTCCGGTAGTGCAACGGCAAGTTCCTGTCCGATAACACTATTATCTCTGCCCCAAGCTTTAAGTATTGCCTTATTGGCTACTTTGATCACCATTTTTTCTCCAATGTACAATGCAATAGGCATCGGAGATTCTTCAATCAATGTATAAAAAACGGCAGCTTTATCTTCAAGATTAATATGCATATTGGGATGAAAAGACAAATATAATGGGTTTTCTATTTACTATTCGCTTTCAGAAATGATAACAAAACTTTTTCATCGTGCGCCAGACCTAGTTTTCCGGCTATTTTATTATTATTCATTTTTTTCATGTATTTCCCCAGCTCATCATTTTCGTAAGCGGTAAGCAACAGTGGATACACGTAAGAACTTTTACATACGGCTCTGGTATTACCCAACTTTTTCGCTACACAATCTAACACGGCAACTATGGCCTTTTTAGAGTTTAAATTAAAACTTTCATCAGCACTGCACTTTGAAAACTGACGCAATGCCTCTAAGGTTCCGCCCCAGGTCCTAAAATCCTTTGCTGTAAAATCATCGCCTGTAATTTCTTTAATATAAGCGTTTATTTTGCCTGAATCGATACTTTTATGTTCTTTTCCGTGAGTATAAAATTGGAATAATTCCTGCCCCGGAATGTCCCTGCATTTTTTAACCAGTTTGGCTAAGGATCTATCATTCAGTTCTACTTTCTGTTGAACACCCTTTTTACCTATAAAATCCATCGTAATTTTACTGCCGTTGATTTTAACATGCTTATCGCGAAGTGTAGTTAAGCCAAAAGAACCGTAAAGTTGTTTATAACTCTCGTTACCTACGCGGATTAACGTCTTTTGCAGTACGTCTACCGAAATAGCCAATACTTTACGCTCATCGAAATCTTTCCTGCGAAGATCTTTTTCCAGATTTTTCCGGGCGTTGGGTAATGCTTTTCCAAATTCCAATAAACGAAAATATTTATCTTCCGAACGGCGGTTTGTCCACTTTGCATGATATTTATATTGTTTCCTGCCTGCAGCATCAATACCGGTAACCTGTAAATATGCATTTGGCTTATTGGCAATCCACACATTTTGCCATGCGGGTGGAATAACTAAGGCCTTTATCCTGTTGAGATGTTTCTCTTCTGTGATTTTGTTTCCATCTTTATCTTCATAATAAAATTTTCCGGGTTTTCCTTTACGGTAAATACCAGGCATGGCATCAGTTACATACACCAATCCACTTGCCTTAACAACATCTTTGCCTTGTACCATTTTTTGCCTATTAGTATGGATTTATTTTTAGTTATTTTGCAAAACTTAAATGTGGGTAGCCACGTTATTTTTAGAAACACAACACTTTCTTTATGAAAATAGTTTTTATGGGTACGCCCGATTTTGCGGTAGCCTCTTTAGATGCCTTGGTACAAGCCAATTTTGATGTAGTTGCAGTAGTTACTGCACCAGATAAACCTGCAGGCCGTGGCCAAAAACTGAATGAAAGTGCAGTAAAAAAATATGCGGTAGAAAAAGGAATTCCTGTGCTACAGCCTGAAAAGTTAAAAAACCCTGAGTTTATTGAAGAATTAAGATCATATCAAGCCGATTTGCAAGTGGTGGTGGCTTTTAGGATGCTACCAGAAATAGTTTGGAATATGCCCGCTAAAGGAACCATCAATTTACATGGCTCGTTGTTACCGCAATACCGTGGTGCAGCCCCGATTAACCATGCCATTATAAATGGTGAGAAAGAAAGTGGTGTAACTACATTTTTCCTTAAACAGGAAATCGATACGGGCGATATTATCCTCAGCGATAGCGTTCCCATTGCCGACGACGAAACTGCGGGTGAGTTGCATGATAAACTAATGGTTGTTGGCGCAAATCTTCTGGTAAAAACACTACGTGCTATCGAAGCCAATAATATAATAGAGCAGCCGCAGCCACAAAATACTGATTTAAAACATGCTCCGAAGATTTTTAAGGAAGATTGCAAAATCGACTGGAACAACCAGGCGCAAACCATCCATAATTTAATCCGCGGTTTAAGCCCTTACCCAACCGCTTTTACCGTGCTCAACGAGAAAAACTTAAAGGTATTTAAGGCCGAAATAGAAGATAAAGAGCCAGGCATTGTAGCCGGAGGTTTTTTAACCGATGGTAAAACTTATTTAAAATTTGCAGCTAAAGATGGTTTTATCAAACTTTTAGATATCCAGTACGAAGGAAAAAAGCGGATGTTGATCGAAGATTTTTTAAGGGGAATGCGGTTATAGAAGATACGTCATTTCGAGCGGAGTGCAACGAAGTCGAGAACCACGTAGTGCTCAGCGAAGCTAAATCTATTTAGCTGTATAGGATATGAATCAACTTTAAAGATCCCTCCGTTTCGCTACTCTTCAATCGGGATGACGACCGACTTAGACTATTCTTTTTTGGAAAGCAGGTATAGTAGTTTTTAGGTTAAAACAGTCCCGCTCCCGCTTCTGCCAATTTGATCCCGATGTAAAATCGGGAGGCATCCCGCTTTGATCGGGTTTAGGTGGCCACAAAATTGCAACTATTTGGGTTTAAATCGCATAGTAGAACTGCCCTTGCTTAAATAAACCCGACCGGCAGCGTTATCCCGATTAAAGTAATATTTATCTTATGAAGTGAAATTTTATCGGGATTAAGCAAAGGCCGGGACCAGCCCGAACCGATTAGCACAGGTATTGCTTTCCAAAAAAATAATTAATTTAGGTTAAAGATCTCTCCATTTCGCTACACTTCAGTCGAGATGACGAACCAATTACACTAATCTCTTAATGACCAATGAACCAGATTACAAAGCATTCAGTTTTTCGATCAAAAATTTCGATACCTCGTTAAAATAACGTTTCCTGCCGTAACCCATTACCCATTGAATGCCTTGTGTGGCGTTGGTGATAAAAACTTCTTCAGCTTCTTTTAATATTTCGGGATTAATCTGCGCTTCAATTAAAGGCATATCGTTCATTTTGCACAACTGCATAATGGCTGTACGCATTACACCACTTATACAACCTTCAGCAAGTGAGGGGGTATAAATCTGTTTATTGTACACTACAAAAACATTGGCACTGATGCTTTCGCAAAGAAAGCCATATTGGTTCAGAATCATCGCTTCATCCAAACGGTTCTGGCTTTTAAAAAGTCCGGCCATTACATAAAGCAGCGCATTGGCTGTTTTAAAATTCGAGAGCTTATTAACGGGTTTAGTCATTTCATCAAAAACATCAATGATCAAACCTTTGCTGTTCAACTCATATGTAGATGCTTTTAAAGGAATTCCCTCTAAAATGTAACCTGCTTTATTAGTTTCAGGTGTATAAACACCAGCTCCTCCCCTGTATACAGAAAGGCGAAAACGAACATTGCCATTCCACTTGTTCCTTTTGGCCAGATCGGCGGTTTTCTGGCGCAGAAAATAATCGTCCATTAAAACATGACCATCAATTTTAAGCGCTTTCATGCCAGCCGTTAATCTATCGGCATGTAAATCGGCAAATTGCAGCTTATTATTGATCATTCGCATGCTTTCGAACAGCCCATCACCGAATTTGAAGCTTCTGTTCGAAGCTGTTAAAATCGGAAGATCAACTGCTTGAAATTCATCATTAAATAAAAGGTACTCTTGAAGCATATTTTATGATGTAGCAATGTAATTTTCCCATTTGGTTAAGCCAGCTTTAAAATCGGGTGGTAATGGCGATTCAAAATACATATACTCCTTTGTGGTGGGATGAATAAAACCCAAACTTTGTGCGTGTAAAGCCTGACGGGGCAGCAATTCAAAACAATTATCTACAAACTGTTTGTACTTGTTAAACGTAGTTCCTTTTAAAATCTTATCACCACCATACATTGCATCATTAAAAAGCGGATGCCCAATATGTTGCATATGCGCCCTGATCTGGTGCGTACGGCCCGTTTCGAGCTCACAGCTAATCAAAGTAACGTAACCCAAACGCTTTAATACTTTATAGTGTGTTACAGACCACTTACCTTTTTCTTCATCATCGTAAATATCCATCACGCGACGGTCTTTCACACTTCGGCCAATGTAACCGGTTACCGTGCCATCGTTTTCGATATCGCCCCAAACCAATGCAATATATTTACGGGTAATGCTGTGGTCGAAAAACTGACGTGCAAGGTGCGTAATCGACTTTTCATTTTTACTGATCAGCAATAAACCCGAGGTATCTTTATCAATGCGGTGCACTAGGCCTGGGCGGCCATCATTGCCAGGTAACTGAGGCAGTTGCTCAAAATGAAATGCCAAAGCATTAACCAAGGTTCCGGTATAATTATTAAAACCAGGGTGTACAACCATTCCGGCAGCTTTATTCACCACCAAAAGATCGCTATCCTCGTAAATGATATCAAGTGGTAAATCTTCAGGATAAACTTCGGTATCGCGCGGTGGATGAGGTAAAACGATCGATATTTCATCATAAGGCTTAACCTTATAACTCGCTTTTATCTGTTTCTGGTTAACCAGTACATTCCCTGCATCAATTGCATTTTGAATACGGTTTCGGGAGGCATTTTCTACGCGTACCATCAAAAACTTATCAATACGAAGCAGCGATTGCCCCTTATCAACAATAATTTTTAAATGTTCATACAATTCCTGCTCTTCTGACTCCTGCAATTCGACCACATTTTCCATGGCGCAAAAATAAACTTTTAACTTCAAGAATTTTTTAATGATTGCAGTTTTCGAAAAAACAACCCTATCTTTAGTACAATCAAATCATCCTAAATCATTTATATGAAAAAATGTTACGCTTTAAAGGCCCTGTGTGCCTTATTTTTATTGGTGATGGCTCAAAAAGCAAGTGCCCAACAAGATGTTGGAGGGCTATTTGTTGGTGGGCCAGCAGATGCGACCAAACTTGTTAATGCCTATTTTGATCCTTTATATAAAGGTTTAGGCTTGGGTTTAACCGATGGATGGTCGAATACTGCTCAATCAAAAGGTTTTTTAAAATTCGATGTCAGGGTTTCGGCCTCGGGGGCTTTTGTTCCACAATCGGCCAGAAGTTATGATGTAAATACTTTAGGTTTAAGTAATATCAAACCAGCACCTGGCGCTTCTTCGATCGGCCCTACCGCATTTGGCGATGACCATGAAGGAGGCAAAATGGAAGTTTACACGAGCAATGGCATTCCAACGGGTAAATTTTTCAATTTGCCACAAGGTGTAGGTTTCCATGTGGTACCTTCGGCACAAATTCAGGCAACATTAGGCTTACCTAAAAATATTGATGTTACTTTAAGGGCAATGCCTAAAATTAAATTAGGTGATGACCTGGGAAGCTTATCGATGATCGGTTTTGGTGCCAAAGTTGAACTTTTACCCTTATTTATGGGTTCGACTACAGAAAAACTGATTCCTGTAGACATTGCGATTGCCGGTGGTTTTACGCAATATAAATATTCTTTAGACCTGAATATCGATAATGTGGCAAACTCAGATCAACATATTGAAGCCAAATTTAATGGTGTAAATTTTGATGCTATTGTTTCCAAAAAGATCCTGTTTTTTACGCCTTTTGCCAGTATTGGTTACCAAACATCCAACACCAATTTAAAAGCCTTAGGCACCTATAAATTTGCAACGAGTGCCACAACTTCGGCAACTTATGTTGATCCGATTTCTGTTAAACAAACCGATATTGATGGCGTGAGAGGAAGTTTAGGCTTTCAGCTAAAATTTGGTTTCTTTAAGTTCTATGGTTCGTATACCCAGGCAAAATACAGCATGGTTAATGCAGGTATTGGTTTAGGTATCGGTAAATAATCGATATAGTATTTAAAAGATTTATTGCCAGGTATCGTCATTGCGAGAAGGCTCTTTCAGCCGACGAAGCAATCTTTATAGTAAGACCACTAGCATGAAAGATTGCTTCGTCGTTCCTCCTCGCAATGACGATTTTTCTATTTGAGTCTATCAATAGCAGCTTGTCGAAAGACGTTTTAAGTTCATTTAATCCGTTTCGACAGGCTCAATGTGACATATTCTTATTAAAATTAATTTTATGATATAACCTTTGCGTATTTTCACACGGTGTTCGAAGAAATATATAGTCCTGTACAAAAAATAACATTTGCGCCTTTCAGCAACCTGTTTGTTAAACGGGATGATCTTATCGATCCTTATATTTCCGGTAACAAATGGCGGAAGCTTAAATACATCTTAGCAAAGGTCAAAGCAAATCAGAAAACACATCTGGTTACTTTTGGGGGTGCTTATTCCAATCACCTTCTGGCTACTGCAGCCGCAGCATCAAGATCAGGATTAACCGCTACCGCTTTTGTACGTGGAGAAGAAGTCCAAAATGAACTGTTATTACTGTGCGGTTTATTCGGGATGAAACTCATTTTCACCGACCGGGAAAGTTATCGCGACAAGTACAAATTGTATAAACAGCATTTTGCTGACGATGAACAAACCTATTTTATTGATGAAGGTGGTGCTTCGCCTGAAGCTACCATAGGCTGTGCAGAAATCATCAGCGAATTAACAGAACCATACGACCATATTTTTTGTGCTGCCGGAACAGGAACCACTGCTGCAGGTTTATTGAAAGGGATTCAGCAGCATGGCTTAAATACAAAACTCCATATTATACCGGTGTTAAAAGGTGCTTCCTTTATTGAAGAGGAAATAAACAAATATGCACCCACATCGCATCACCTTCAACTTCACCTCGATTATCATTTTGGCGGCTATGCAAAAACTACTCCTGAACTGATCAGCTTTATCAAAACCTTTACTTCAAAAACCGGACTACTGCTAGACCCTGTTTATACGGCGAAAATGTTTTATGCCATCCAAGATTTAGCAAAACAAGGAATTATTGGTAAAGATGAAAAAGTATTGGCTATCCATACCGGAGGACTAATGGGCCTTTTTGGCATGAAGAATAAATTCTGATATTCCCTAAAGCTTGATTAAATAGGTTGATAATCCACATGTGAAGATCGTACCCATTTTAAATTTCAATCTGAATTATCTTCTATTATTTCAGGATTGATTCTGATCCCGAAGCTTCGGGGCAGCATGACGATCGAGTAAGATAAACCCAAATCAATTTGTCAGTGTAAATCAATAATTTGAAGAAAATTAGTAAGTAAACAATCATTTACTTACTTTTAATTCGTATTAATTAAATGAGTTATGCGTCCTAAAAATTTAGCCAAAGAAGAAGCCATCCGATCGATTGCCCTACAGATTATTTCTGAAGAAGGACTGGAAAACCTGAGTATGCAGAAATTGGCCAAAGCAGCTAATATATCACCGCGTACCATTTATATCAAGTACGAAAATAAAGAAGATCTATTGATAAAACTTTTTATCGAAGACGTATTGGGCAATTATGAAAAAGCTATATTGGAAAATTTTGACTCAAAAATACCTTTTGCTGATGGTATGAAAAGATTATGGCTAAATAGCTTTCATTACCTAAGAAATAATAAACCTGCTTTCTCTTTAATCCAATATGGAAAATCCTCTCCCTTGCTGAATAAGGCTTTTCAAGAGAAAAACATACGCCAAGGGGCATTTTTCGCACCCATTCATACCTTTTTAAAAACAAATGTTCAAGCGGGATTGATTGCAGATCTACCCTATGATGTACATCGTGCGCTATTATTTTCGCCCATCCAGGAACTGGTGGCGGAGTACTTTGACCACTTAGATCGGCCTGTACAAATTATTACCGAGGAAATTATTTTAACCTCCTGCGAAATCGTAATTAAAGGCATCCTTAAATAAAAAACAATGAACAACATTAAAGATAAAAAAATCGCCATCATTGGCGCTGGCCCGGGAGGTTTAACCCTAGCCAGGCTTTTGCAAATGGATGGCTTCAATGTAAAAGTTTACGAACGCGACGCCGATGAAAACGCACGACCAAAAGGTGCTACCTTAGATCTACATGAGGAATCTGGATTAGCTGCCTTACGTGAAGCTAAACTCATGGATACCTTTATGACAAACTATCGCCCTGGTGCAGATCGTACACGTATTATTGACCAGCGCGGCAATATCGTTTTTGAAGACAGCGATTTACAAAATAGAGAAGCTTTCAGGCCTGAAATAGACCGCGGTCCATTACAAAAGATCCTTTTTGATTCGCTAGTAAAAGATACTGTAATTTGGGATAGCCATTTTGAAGCACTTACACCCAGCAACGGTTCATGGTTGATCGGATTTAAAAATGGAGCTTCAGTGCAGGCTGATATTGTAATTGCCGCAGACGGAGCTAATTCAAAAATCCGTCCATACATTACACCTATTAAACCTTTTTATTCGGGCATTAGCATTGTTGAAGGCGCCATTTATTCATCGGCAACTGCTTGTCCGAAAATGCATGCGCTTTTAAACGGCGGCAAAATATTCGCTATGGGTGATGAAAAATCACTGATCGTAAGTTCAAAAGGTGATGGCAGTTTGGTATTTTACACGGGTTGTCATACGCCAGAAAACTGGGCAAAAGATTCGGGTATTAATTTTTCAGATAAAAACCAGGTGATCGACTGGTTCAAGAATGAATTCTCTGCATGGGACTCAATGTGGTTGGAATTGTTTGAAAATGCATCAACAGCCTTTGTTCCCCGGCCTCAATATTGCATGCCTTTAGATCAGAGTTGGGAAACCGTCTCCAATTTAACCATGCTGGGAGATGCAGCTCATTTAATGCCCCCTTATGCTGGCGAAGGAGTAAATATGGCCATGCTCGATGCTTTAGAACTAAGCCAATGCCTCAAGAAAAACTGCTTTAATACGCCAAAGGACGCAATAGCAACCTATGAAAAACAAATGCTAAAAAGAGCTTCAGAAACCGCAGCTATTACGATGGAATCTACAATGGCACTTCATTCTACTGATGCAATTGGCTATATGCTCAACATTATGGCTCCTGAATAAAAAAAGGGTCCTCATCGCTGAGGAACCCCAATAAGATCTCTAAATCGTCCCGTTGATTTGATTCTTGTTATAAAAGTATCGCTACTTTCTTTCGAATGAAATAAAAATAGAGCAAGACCGCTAAATAATAGATGAAGATGCACTATCTATACACATTGAATAATAAAGCGTCCGGAACAACCTGCTTTTAGTTCTTTTTTATAACCTCCGCTCATTAAAAACCTGAAATTCGGCAATTGATGGCGTTTCTTTGGCATGTGTAATACGGATACGAACTTTACTTGTCCAAACGCGATCGAAACGGTGAATTTTAATGCGGTCTTCATTTTTTCCGTCAAAAGCTTTTTTCCATTCCGCACCGTTCCAATATTCAAGTACATAAGTATCAATATTTTCTTTTTGTTCTGCCACAACAATCATATTTATGGCTTTTTCGTTTTTAAAATCGACTTCATACCAAGGATTTGTTACGGCACTGTTCGATTCCCATGATGACCGATAGCTATCATCATTTGCAAAATCCATAATATTCATATCATTGCTCCAGCTCGAGTTGCTTGCCTGATTTTTGGCGAGGTTACTGGAAATGATCGGCAGACCCAATGGAGGGAGTGCTTTGGTTGGCCCTTCATTCTTCCATAATTGGCCAACTTCTTTCAAGGCAACTAGTGCATTATCATCAATTAAACCATCTCTATTTGGTGCCACATTTAAAATAAAGTTACAGCTTGCCGCGTTTAAAGGCTTAATTAACCCATCTACAATTTCTTGTGGCTTTCTTACCGGAACCGTTGGAAAGTCGGTTTTCCAAAACCATGAAGTATTAATGGGTAAGCACGCTAAAGTTGGCATCACTTTACTTTCTTTAGGCATGCGCTGACCTGCTCCCATTTCGTAAGTTTTAATATCGGTATAATAAAGTCCTTCTGATGGGTACTTTGCACCATTTAAATCCATTACAAGGCAATCAGGCTGTAACGTTTTGATCAAAGTGTAGATATCCTCGAAAGGCACATCATCATAAGAGATTCTCGACCATGGTGCATCCCAGCCATCAATAATTAAAGCTTCAATTTTGCCGTATTTGGTTAACAGCTCAGTTAATTGTTGTTTAATCATATCGATATGTTTTGGCGTAATCTGATTGGGCCTCAATTTATGGTGTGTATCCAAAATGGAATAATAAAGCATTACTTTTAATCCGTTTGCCCGGAAAGCATCAGTAAACTGCTTTACCACATCTTTTCCATAAGGACTGTTCATTACATTATAATCGGTGCTTTTGGTATCCCAGATACAAAATCCACTGTGGTGTTTAGTGGTTAAACAACCATAACTCATGTTAGCTGATTTGGCCGCTTTGGCCCACTGGTTTGCATCAAGCTTTTTCGGATTGAATAATTTCGGAGAAGCTTCAGGATCAGGCCAATCGGCATTTGCATAAGTTGGAATGTTGTAATGAATGAACATGCCAAAACGCAGGTCAACAAACTGCTGTTGAAGTGCATTTAATTTCTTTGATGCGTCAGCACTGGTCCCTTGTGCCAAGGTAGCAAGTGAAAACAACATGAAAACAATTACTAAAACGTTTTTCTGAATGGTTACGAGTTTCATTTTTGTGCGTAATATAGTTTAAGATTTAGTGGGGATTTTCGGTAAAGTTAATTTTCTTTGACGATATCGCACAAAATATCCATGTCAAAATACTCAATTAGTATAACTTTCCCGAATTTAATTCCAGTATTGTTTATCGGTTAATCGTTTTCGCGCACTTTGTTCCAGATATCCCTGTAAAGTTCTTCGTGGCGCTTAAATTGCAGGTGCACGTAAGGGCAAAGTGGAATTACCTTCAGGTTATTTGTCCGTACATAATTTACCATCTCATCCAGCAATAGTTTTGCATAACCTTTACCTTCTTTTTCAGGATCAATTTCGGTATGATAAACCATTAAATTTTCTCCCTGAATATCAAAAACCATTTCTCCGTGTTTTTCGCCCTCATCGTAAAGTTCGAATGCGCTAGGTTCTTCTTTTTGGATATTTAATTTAACTTCTGCCATAATACTTAACCCGATACAATTTTAACATTTGCTAATTAAAGGTAACCAATATCTATTGATTATCTATCTATAATCATACTTTAATGGCTTTATGATCTATTCTGCTTTAGCGCTTTATTCTTCTTGCCCCAAGCACTTAATTGACAAAAAATGGGGAGAAACTCCAGTGCTATGGGGGTCAGTTCATATTCTACCCTTGGAGGAACAGCTGCATAAACGGTTCTTTTAACCAGTTCATCCTGCTCCAATGCGCGCAACTGTAAGGTCAACATCCGTTCCGATATATATGGGAATTCTTTTTTCAGTTCACTAAACCTTAATTTCCGGTTTCCAAGTTTATCCAATATTACAATTTTCCATCTCCCTCCTATTTTGTTGGCCGCATAAGTCAGATCGCAATCCGTTATAAATTTTTCGTTGAGGGTATAAGTCGAATTTTCTTTTCGTGCCGTCATTACTTACAAATTTGTTTGTACCATACAAATGGTAGTGTATGCTATAAAAATACGCCCTACGGGTTATTATTGCAAGATCATTTTAATCACAAGAAAATATGGACTTATATTTAGCCGGAAAAACGGCATTAGTAACAGGAGCCTCTAAAGGAATTGGTAGCGCAATAGCAAAAGAGCTGGCAAAGGAAGGTGTAAAAGTTTTTGCAACAGGCCGTAATCAACAATCATTAGATAGCCTTTCCAATGAGATCGTTGCTGAAGGCAACCTTGCTCCTATTGTTTTTGTGCAAGACTTACTGGCACCTAACGCGCCTCACAAAATTGCTACTGCGGCCTTGGCTGCACTTGACCATATTGACATCCTCATCAACAACGCAGGGCAAAGTCAGCCCGTAGATGTTGCAGGACCAGAAGAACCCTGGACTAGATCGATGGCCTTAGATTTTGAGCGCCCCAGGCTACTCACACAAGCGCTATTACCACATTTTATAGCACGTAAACAAGGTACAATACTCAATTTAACCAGTACTTACGAATTACGATCGTTGAATGTTTCTGCTGTTGCCAAGGCCGCAGTGGCAATGTGGTCTAAACAACTCGCCGGAGAGTTGGGTAAATATGGAATCAGGGTGAACTGTTTGCAACCGGGACTTATCGATACTGAAAACATCCGGCCTTACTTTCCTGGCGATGAGCGCCGGAAATATGCTGAAAGTGAAATACCTTTACAAGATTTTGGTGAAGTGCAGGATATGGCAAACATGGCTGTTTTTCTTGTATCGCCGCGGGCTAAATATGTAACAGGAACAGTTTCGGTGGTAGATGGTGGAGGTACACGATCGGCATTCTGATACATACCACGAAGCAGGAAAAACAGTAATTGATCAGCACATCGAATTTATGGATGAAACAGATGAAGGCTTATCTGATCTCCGAGGGGTAGGCTCTTGCATGGAACCGGGATTATAATTAGATAATCTGTCAAAATAAGATCCTATAAAAGGAGTTTCAACAAAAAAGTTTTCCACATTGGTGAAGTCCAAAATCCGATTTTGTCTATAATCATACTTTAAACTGTTTAAACCTATTTTTTATGTAAAGTGCACAAAAAGTGCTTAAATTTTGATTTTAGGCACATTTAACTAAATTTGGATTATACCAAAACCAAGTTTATGTATCAATTAACAGTACCTGCAGATCGCGTTAACGAATCGTTAAGTAAGCACATTTTGGCCGATGGTTTCGACCTGACTTATGATATGGAAAAAAGTCATGGGGCTTACATTTACGATGCTAAACACAACAGAACTCTACTCGATTTTTTTACTTGTTTTGCTTCCGTTCCTTTAGGTTATAATCATCCTAAAATGATCAATGATGAAGCGTTTAAAAAAAATCTTCTCCTCGCTGCATTAGCCAATCCATCGAACTCTGATGTTTACACCCAGCAGTATGCACAGTTTGTTGAAACATTTTCCAAAGTCGGTATTCCTGATTATCTGCCACATGCCTTTTTTATTGCTGGTGGTGGCTTAGCAGTAGAAAATGCAATTAAGGTAGCCATGGACTGGAAAGTTCAGAAAAACTTTGCAAAAGGATATGCTGAAGAAAAAGGCTTTAAGGTTTTGCACTTCGAAAGGGCATTTCATGGCAGAACGGGTTATACTTTAAGCTTAACCAATACCCTACCCGACAAAACCAAATGGTTTGCCAAATTCGATTGGCCAAGGGTTGCTGTTCCCGAAGTTAAGTTTCCACTTTCGGGAAATAATTTAAGTCATGCCATTCAAACTGAAGAAACATCTTTAGCGCAGATCAAAAAAGCCTTTGCAGATAATAAAGACGATATCTGCGCTATAATTGTGGAGCCAATCCAATCTGAAGGTGGAGATAACCACCTACGCGAAGAATTCTTGATCCAACTTAAGGCTTTGGCAGATGAAAATGATGCCTTCTTGATTTATGATGAAGTACAAACCGGCGTTGGGTTAACAGGTAAATTCTGGTGCCACCAACATTTCAGTGAAAAAGCTCGACCAGATATCATCGCTTTTGGAAAAAAAATGCAGGTTTGCGGTATCCTTGTCGGCAACAAGGTAGACGAAATTGAAACCAATGTATTTAAAGTGCCAAGCCGTATTAACTCAACATGGGGAGGCAATTTGGTTGATATGGTACGTTCAACGCAGATCTTACAAATTGTAGAAGAAGATCTGCTTTGTGAAAATGCTGAAAAAGTGGGTACTTATTTGAGAGATCAACTAGAAAATCTATCGCATAGGTTTGATCAAATGACAAATGTTCGTGGAAGAGGTTTGTTGTGTTCTTTTGATTTCCCGACAAAAGAAATGCGTAATGCATTTATTGGCAAAGGATTAGAAAACAATGTAATGTTTTTGGGCTGTGGTGAAAAAACAATACGCTTTCGCCCGGCACTTTGCATTGAGCAAAAACATATTGACGAAGGCTTGACGGTTATGGGAAAAATATTGCCTTTATTGTAGGCATGAATAGAAAATCGTTGGTTTATTTCATGGTTGCAGGGATTTTAGTGTTGATCTTTTTCATGGTTAAGGCTGTTTTTGATCAGCCTGGGATTGAGGATATGAAAGCCGGCTTTAAAGAAGTTGCCAAGTATAGAAATGCAAATAATACTGGTCCGGTACAACGGATTTATATCGTTTCAGTTAAAGATTCTATATGGAAAGAAATGGAAGATTATGGCAATCTAATGCCCCATACCAAATACGGTAATACAAAAGTTTATTTCTTTATGCAAAACGGAAAGATTCCAAATACATTACAGCCTGGTGCAATAAACTTCGATCCATCTTTTAATAAAGCCTGTATTGCCTTATTTGAAAAAAGTGCAATGAGCCAATCGGCATTTAATAAGTTTC
The DNA here is from genome assembly GCF_049913135.1 of Pedobacter sp. R-06. NCBI lineage: Bacteria > Pseudomonadati > Bacteroidota > Sphingobacteriia > Sphingobacteriales > Sphingobacteriaceae > Pedobacter > Pedobacter sp. R-06. The sequence goes on from NZ_CP183977.1 coordinate 4,162,596, forward strand.
CGTTTTAAACGCAGTTTTTTTATAATTACAAATGAATCGTGATTATAGTTCAATAAGTCCATCAGCAAAATCGCTTTTACTTGCCAAAAGTTTAACGAATATTCCCTTTGTTGCTGATGCTGTTAAGTTAATTTACGGTAACGACGCCCTTGAAAAATTATATCATAAAGATTTTGATGAGGTATTTTTGAAACGGTTAGTGCATTTTGAGAGTAGATATTTATCTCTGGATAGCTTACTTTTTGCATCGGGCTCTTTAAATATTATAGAAATTTCTTCTGGTTATTCTTTCAGGGGCTTGGATCTGGTTTTAAGGCATCCGACTATTTATTATTTGGACACTGATTTACAAGGCGTAATCAATATCAAAAAAGATTTGGTTGATCGGCTAATTGTTGATGAGAAATTACAACTAAAGGGCAAACTCAAAACCGAAGCTTTAAATGCTTTGGATGGAGATGCTTTTTCAAATGCTATGAATCAAATGCCTCTCGGCCCGATTAGTATTATAAATGAAGGTTTATTGGTGTATTTAAATAATGAAGAAAAGATATCACTATGTAAAACCATCCATAAATCATTAAAACAAAGAGGTGGTTATTGGATTACTGCCGATGTATATGTTAAACGGCCAGCACTTAAAAATGAAAACAATGATCATTTTTCTCAGTTTCTGGAAGCACATCGTGTAGAAGATAATAAGTTTGATAGCTTTGAGCAGGCTGAACACTTCTTTCTTGAGCAGGGTTTCAAATTGATAACTAAAGCAACTTCAGTTTGGCATCAACTTTCCTCGCTAAAATATATTGATGTTGAATTATTAAAAAAAATGAAAGAACAGGCAAATAAAATTGGAAGAATCCGCGAAACCTGGGTGCTAAAAGCGATTTAATTAATCAGAATGAAATACTCAGCATTCTAATATGTAAAATTCTAGGAGTAGTTTGCCAACTGCGTTAATCCTTATGATTTGGAAATGAAGGGTTTTGTGCATTTGGCATTTTCAGTCCCGCTTTCCCTCCTGCCAATTTGAAGGAAATTGGCATCCGTTCCAATCGGGTTTATGAACAATGTTTTGTGCCTTGAAAAAACCGCTGTTCAATAAACCTGACAGCAGCGGCAGCTCCCGACTTTTCGTCGGGACTACAGCGAATGGCAGAACTGCAGCACCTCTGAAATACTGACATTCGTTTCCTAACCTAAAAAAATCCTTTATTTATTCCTATGAGTCTTCGATAACGCTACCATTGACGTTATTTGCAAATCATTATTAATCAAAACTTTAGCTGCTTTAGTATTTCCATCCAGCTAGGCCATAGCACGATACCCCCGTTCTGCTTAAATCCGGCCTAACAAATTTTTCGGGCTGCACTGTCCAAGCCAACCCACTAGCTTCGAAAGAAAAATTTTCAGCCGGCAGTTTTTGTTTCTTTTTGATGCCAAAAAGAAAGAGCCCTTCGGCGGCGGCGAGCCGAGGCAAGACTGAGCAGTAGGAAAAGGGAAACGATTGTACGTCACTCATATTGATTTTTATACAATAAATTACCCCTCAGACTGACAAACATCTTGTTTTATCCCGCTTAAACTCACGAAGTTCCCCAAGCACATTAGCCCTTTAAACTTTGTGAGTTTCTCCTGCTCTAAACGAAAGCTGAAAATCCCGTTATAGCCCTACCTACAATCAAGGTATTTATTTCTTTTGTGCCTTCGTACGAATAAATGGCTTCTGCATCCGCCACGAATCGTGCAACATTATATTCCAATAAAATACCGTTTCCGCCCATTACTTCCCTTGCTTTGCTCACCACATCACGTGTACGTAACGAACAGAATACCTTTGCCAACGAAGCGTGTTCGTCTTTCAGCAAGCCCTGGTCTTGCAATTGTGACAACCTAAAACATAATGTTTGCATGGCCGTTAAATTCGACAACATTTCTACCAGATGATTCTGTATCAATTGAAAAGATGCAATGGGTTTACCAAACTGTTTTCGGGTGCGTGTATAATCCAGTGCATTTTCGTAAGCGCCGCGGGCGCAACCAACAGCCTGCCAGGCTACCCCTGCCCTTGTCATTTGCAATACCTTTGCTGTATCTTTAAATGAATTTGCATTTTGTAAGCGATCGGCTTCTTCAACTTCGCAATTGGTTAAAGTGATAATTCCATTCTGCACAATCCTGAGAGCCATTTTATCCTGCATCTTTTCTACTGCAAAACCCGGGTTATCTTTTTTTACAATAAAGCCCTTAACTTCACCACTTTTCTCATCCCTTGCCCAAATAATTAAGATATCGGCGAAAGTGGCGTTACCGATCCATTTTTTCTGACCATTTAAAATCCATTTACCATCTGTTTTTTTACAGGTTGTGGTTAAGCCTCCAGCCGCGGCAGAGCCCACCTCAGGTTCAGTTAGCCCAAATGCACCAATAATTTTAAATTGCTGCATCAGCGGCAACCACTGTTGTTTTTGCTCTTCCGATCCACATAAATAGATCGATCCCATAGCCAAACCACTCTGTACACCAAAAAAAGTAGAAATTGAGGTATCTATCCGTGCCATTTCCATCGCTAAAATCCCTTCCATCAAATTCGATTTCCCCGGACAGCCATAGCCTTTATACGTTAAACCACAAATATTAAGCTCAGCAAGTTTGGGGATAATTTCGAAAGGAAATTCGGCTTTGTTCCAGTAATGATTTACTATGGGTTTTACTTCTTTTTCTAAAAAAGCACGCACTTTTAGCTGGAGTTCGCGATCCTCATCGTTGAGCGCTTCGTCGCCCAAATGATAAAAATCACCTTCAATTGGGGGTAATTCTCGTTTTTTACCCGATCCACCCATCATTTTCATCATCCCCTGAATCTGTTTATCATCAAGGCTGGATATCGTTTCGACCATTTTGGGTAAATCGACTTTTTTTGATAAAGCTTCTAACTTATCGAAATCTACATGTTTGAAAAGATTGTACGCGTTTTTGAGAGAAGAGAATATATTCGCCATTATTATTCGTTTTGAGAATAACAAACGAAGGCCGGTTTTGTTGGACTTTCAAGTTTAACCGCAAAGGGCTCAAAGTGTTTCGCAAAGAAAAGAAGAACAGAAGATAACTAGCCTCCGCTAAACTTTTACTTTCCGCTCTTTGCGACTTCCTTATTTTCTTTGCGGTTAAAAGAACTACCTCAAATCAAACAAACTATCAACACCCAGCAACTTCCGCGAGGTAAAGCCCTCGCCAAAAGTAGCGCCAATGCTTTTACCGAATTCTCTTGCGCGGCCAATTACGGTTTCGAAAAACTCCGGCGATGAAATATAAGTTTGTAAGCCATCCACATCAGGATTATAAAACTGGGTTTTAAAGGCTTTGATCGATTCAATTTTCTTGTCCATGTGGTTAGATATATCCACAATGATATCAGGTTTTAAATATCTGTCCTGAATAAATTGCAACAATAACCTCGGCCGGTGCGCTTCTTGTTTAACACCATCTATCGATGTTTCTACTTTTGGTAAACCTGATAAAAAAACCGAATCGTATACCAGGTCGCCTGCCCTTCCATGGTCAGGATGACGGTCTTCCAATGCATTACTTAAAATAATTTCTGGTTGATATTTTCGGATGGCTTTAATGACTTCTAAACGATGAAATTCGTCATTCTGAAAAAAGCCATCCCTCATGCTCAAATTTTCGCGAACGTGTAAACCCAAAATTTTTGCAGAATCCGCAGCCTCTTCATCTCTTGTTTCTGCAGTACCACGCGTACCCAGCTCGCCTCTGGTTAAATCTACAATTCCAACTTTTTTACCAAGGGCAATATGTTTTAAAATAGTCCCTGAGCAACAAAGTTCTGCATCGTCAGGATGCACGGCTATCACTAAAATATCTAATTTCATTATTTATTGGGCATTTTGGTTCAGCAGTTGCTGAATTTTCTTTTTAATTTTCGAACTCATTGGCTTAGTGAAGGGTAAAAAATAATCTTCTAGCTCGCCATTTTTGTTCAGAAGGTATTTATGGAAGTTCCAACGGGGTTTCGAACTTAATTTTGCATTTTGTTTTTTCTCGCTCAAGAATTGATAAAGCGGGTGGGCATGTGCCCCACGAACCATAATTTTATCAAAAACGGGAAATTTTACGCCATGGTTAATCTCACAGAAAGATGCAATATCAGATCCATTAAGCGGTTCCTGCTTCCCAAAATCATTGGTAGGAAAGCCCAAAATTTCAAAATCCGGACTGTTAATTTCGTCTTTAAGCTGTTGCAGTTCCTTTAATTGTGGTGTAAAACCACATTCAGATGCGGTATTTACAATTAAAACAACTTTATTGCGGTAGGCTGATAATGGCTGCTCTTCGCCATTAATTTTTTTAACCTTAAATGAATAAATATTCGGAATGCGTTCCTGCATTATATGTTATTGATAAAATCCTGAAGTACGGATAATAGATTCTATATCCCTATCCTCGTTCGGATCGTAAGTGCTTTTTAAATTATGTCCTACCACGCGGGCCACAATCTGATAAGAAAATGCAGCGAAACCACCCTTGGTTTGCTTTACAATATCGTATGTTGTTCTGCCCACTTCACGGTCGATCAGCTTCGTTAAAATCTGACCTTGAGTAATGGTTAATTCTTTTATTTCGCGGTTAAACATGTCTTTAATTTCTTTATCACATTGTTTAACCAGTTGTTTCTGTTCCTTTTTCTCTGGCGTACGGGCAATATCCTGCTCTAATTGCTCATATCTACGTTTTGCAAACAGTGCATATGGCATTACCTTTAATACGTTATACCTTAAGCGATTATATGCGGCCTGTTCTGCCGGCGATTTCCATATCCTTGCAGCATAAATTGATACATCATTAAGCTGCATCCACGGAATCATTACACCATTATCATTTGTTGAGGCTACTCTTATTGTATCGCTTTTACCCAATTTAGGGAATATTGGCGCAGCAGGATCCTGAGCCCGTAGTGAAATGCTACAAATCATTACAATACAAAGAAAAAAGAGCCCTTTAATTTTCATAAATTTATACTTTTACAAAGTTAGGTGTTATTTCATATATTAGTTGTTTCACAAAACTAATATAAGTTTTATTCATAAATAAGACGCAATTTTTACGCAAAAAATACAAATGAAAACAGAGTTAGTGATTGATTTAGAGGCGGAAAAGCAAGAAATTCTAAAAAGATATAGGGCATTACTACGGGCAAGCAAATCTACTTTACAAAAGGGCGATAAAAAAGAAATCAGGAAAGCTTTCGATATGGCACTGGAAAGCCATAAAGATATGCGCCGAAAATCTGGCGAACCTTACATCTACCACCCCATCGCTGTAGCGCAGATTGCTGCTGAAGAAATTGGCTTAGGAACAACCTCTATTGTATGTGCCTTATTGCACGATGTGGTAGAAGATACCGATATCACTTTAGAAGATATTGAACGCGAATTTGGCAAGAAAACCGCTAAAATTATCGATGGTTTAACCAAAATATCCGGCGTTTTCGATACCAATAGCTCCTTACAGGCCGAGAATTTCCGTAAAATGCTACTTACCCTGGCAGATGATGTGAGGGTAATCCTGATCAAACTTGCCGATCGTTTGCACAATATGCGTACAATGGATTTTATGCCACGCCACAAGCAGCTTAAAATCGCCTCAGAAACCATTTATTTATATGCTCCATTAGCCCATAGATTGGGTTTATATGCCATAAAATCAGAGTTGGAAGATCTTTCGATGAAATATCTCGACCCTGATACTTACAAATTTATTGCAAAAAAATTAAACGAGAAAAAAGCAGAACGTGCGCTTTTCATCAAAAAATTCGTTGAACCGATTGATGAAATTGTTCACGAACAAGGTTTAGTGGCAGATGTTTACGGCAGGCCCAAATCAATCCACTCCATCTGGAACAAGATGAAAAAGAAAAATATTCCTTTCGAAGAGGTTTACGATCTTTTTGCCATCCGGATTATTTTGGACTCAGCACCCGAAAATGAAAAGGCCGATTGCTGGAAAGCCTATTCCATTGTTACCGATTTATACCGCCCAAATCCTGATCGTTTAAGAGATTGGGTTTCCTCACCAAAAGGAAATGGCTACGAAAGTTTACATACTACGGTGATGGGTCCACGCGGACAATGGGTTGAAGTACAGATCCGTACACAACGTATGAACGAAATTGCAGAGAAAGGTTTTGCGGCGCATTGGAAATACAAAGAATCGAGTAACGATAACGGTCTGGATCAGTGGATCCAGAAAGTACGGGAGATGCTCAGCAATCCTGAAGCCAACGCTTTAGATTTCCTGGATGATTTCAAGATGAATCTTTTCTCTGATGAGATTTTTATCTTCACGCCAAAAGGTGCCTTAATCCAGCTGCCTTTAGGCGCTACTGCATTAGATTTTGCTTTCGAGATTCATACCGATGTAGGTGCAACTTGCATAGGCGCTAAAGTGAACCATAAACTGGTTCCCATCTCATATAAACTGCAAAATGGCGATCAGGTAGAGATTATCACTTCGAGCAAACAAACCCCTAAAGAAGACTGGTTAAACGTGGTAGTTACCGCCAAAGCCAAATCTAAAATTAAATCATCTCTAAAAGAAGAAAAGCGGAAAATTGCCGAAAATGGTAAGGAAATCTTAGAAAGGAAGCTGAAATCGTTAAAAATCACCTACAATACCGATAATCTTCAAAAGCTAAGTTATTTCTTTAAACTGCCTTCTACGCAAGAACTCTTTGTTAATGTTGCCTTAGGGAAAATCGAACTGAAAGATATAAAGGAGTATCTATCCAGCGAGAAAGAAGTTGAAAACCGCGGTCCGGAACGCCCTGAAAATCTTTCCGTTGACGGAATCAAGAGTAAAATTAAAGGTGGAGAATCTGACATTTTATTGATTGGCGAAGACATGCAGCGCATTGATTATACCTTGGCGGCCTGTTGTAACCCAATTCCCGGCGATGATGTTTTTGGCTTCATTACCGTGAGCGAAGGCATTAAAATACACCGTACCAACTGCCCTAACGCTGCACAGCTAATGGCCAATTATGGTTATCGCGTAGTGAAAGCCAAATGGAACAAACAACAGGAATTAACTTTCTTAACCGGCTTGCGCATTGTAGGTATTGATGATGTAGGCTTGATCAATAACATCACCAGGGTTATCTCTACCGACTTTAAAGTAAATATGAGATCGATTACTGTTGATACCAACGAAGGGATTTTTGATGGTTCGATTATGATTTTCGTAAACGATACCGAACACCTTGAAAACCTGATTAAAAATTTATTAAAAGTTAGAGGTGTTACCGGAGTAACGAGGTTTGATGCATAAATGAGTTGGAAAGTCCGGAGTCAGATGTCGGAAGTCAGGATTTTGAGGCCTAAGTTGCAAGCTATTTGCAATTTAAACTTCTGACTCCCGACCCCAAACCTCCGACTTATTACAACATTTCAACAATCAAACACTATAACAATCAAACAATTTACCTACCTTTGAATGGAGTTTAAAAACTATGTCTGAACAAAAAACAAATGAGCTCGTTCGCAAGATTTTTGAGGCTTATTTAGAAAACAAAAATCTACGTAAAACACCAGAGCGTTTCGCTATATTGGAAGAAATATATTCAAGAAACGACCACTTTGATGTAGAAACCCTTTATATCCACATGAAAAACCAAAAGTACCGCGTAAGTCGTGCTACGGTTTATAACACATTGGAGTTATTGGTTTCATGCGATTTAGTTACCAAGCACCAGTTTGGTAAAAATATGGCACAATTCGAAAAATCTTATGGTTACCGCCAACACGATCACGTAATCTGTATCGAATGTGGTAAAGTAGTAGAATTCTGCGATCCACGCATACACCAGATCCAGACCATGGTTGGTGATCTTTTAAAATTTGATGTGAAACACCATTCGTTAAATCTTTATGGTTTCTGCTCTGATTGCAGTATGGCCAGAAAAGTAAACGAAAGTGCAGCAACAGCCGCAAAAATTGTCGAAAATTAAATCAAAATACAAATAAAACCAGCTTAATTTATTAAATAATGACGCAAGTAGATGTACTTCTCGGCCTGCAATGGGGTGATGAAGGAAAGGGAAAAATCGTTGATGTACTAAGTCCAAAATATGATCTTATCGCCCGTTTTCAGGGTGGCCCAAATGCCGGACATACTTTAGAGTTCGATGGCAAAAAATTCGTTTTAAACACAATCCCTTCAGGAATTTTTAACGAAAAAACCATGAACCTGATCGGTAATGGCGTAGTAATAGACCCTATTATCCTAAAAAGAGAGTTAGACAATTTAAAAAAAGCTGGTCATGATCCTATTGCTGATGGCAAATTGGTAATTGCCCGTAAAGCACACTTAATTTTACCAACCCACCAATTATTAGATGCCGCTAACGAGGCACGCATGGGTAAAAATAAAATTGGATCAACCTTAAAAGGTATTGGTCCAACTTATATGGATAAAACTGGCCGTAATGGTTTACGCGTTGGCGATACTACACTACCTGACTTTAAAGAGCGTTATGCTAAATTGGTAGAAAAACATACAGAAATCCTTTCTCATTACGAAGGTTTCGAATATGAATTGGCTGAGAAAGAAGCATCATTTTTTGAAGCAATCGAATTCTTAAAAACGATTCCTCATGTAGATAGCGAACATTATGTGAATGGTTTCTTAAAAGAAGGAAAAGCGGTTTTAGCAGAAGGTGCTCAGGGAACGTTATTGGACGTAGATTTTGGTTCATACCCTTTTGTAACTTCTAGTAACACTACAACAGCAGGTGCCTGTACTGGTTTAGGTATTGCGCCTAATAAAGTAGGAGCCGTTTATGGTATCTTCAAAGCCTATTGCACACGTGTTGGTGGAGGCCCTTTCCCTACTGAGTTAGATAACGAAGTTGGTGAAAATTTACGCGCCTTAGGTCACGAATTTGGCGCAACTACAGGTCGTGCGCGTCGTTGTGGCTGGATCGATCTTCCTGCATTAAAATATGCCATCATGTTAAACGGAGTAACAGAATTAATTATGATGAAAGCTGATGTTTTGGATACTTTCGATACCATTTATGCTTGTACCCATTACGAATATAATGGCGAAACGATTGATTACATGCCGTATGACATCATTTCAATTGAGCCAAAACCAGTATTGAAAGCAATTGATGGTTGGGCTACCGATGTAACCAAAATCACTTCCGTAGATGAAATCCCAGCTAAATTAACTGATTACATTGCGTTCTTAGAAAAAGAATTAGAAGTGCCGATCAAATTCCTTTCAGTAGGACCAGATAGAGCACAAACTTTGGAATTACGTTAAAATATACATTCAGCATAACGACTGAGAAAAAGCAATCCATAATTGGGTTGCTTTTTTGTATTAAAGCAAATCGATCTAACAATTTGCTTATTATCATCGATTTAATTATTTTTGAGTATAAACATTTTACTATGGCAACTATATTAGAAAGCGAAATGCTTAATTATTTTACACAGCTAGACGATGCCGAAAAAAGTTCAGTAGTGAATATGCTTAAAGCATTTATAAAAGGTAAAAGAAAGAGTGCAAACGTTAGCATAGAACAATACAATACTGAACTATTGGCTGCAGAAATAGAATTTAAAAACGGCAATTATATAACCCACGATCAACTATTAAATGAGATTAAAAGTTGGTAAAAAATAATTTCAAAATTGTCTGGACCAAACCAGCTCAAAACCAATTAAAGGAAATATACAAATATATCAGCGAGGAGTCTGTTCAAAATGCCATAAATGTCATCAACGACCTAACATACGCTGTTGAAAATATAGTTGAGCATCCAGAAAAACATAAAATTGATCAATATAAAAAAGATAATGATGGAACCTATCGTGCTTTTGAAAAACATCATTTTAGAATTTCTTACCGGAACGAAAAGCAAATTATTAGGGTTTTAAGGATTAGACACACCAAAATGAATCCTAAAAAACATTAATTTGACTTACGTTCATTTTTAACAAGCTTATAATTTCAAATCGTTTCAAACGATTTAAAGATAATATTCTAAGTACCTTTCCACTTATGCAGGGTTTAGTTACCTTTGCCGCAGCTTGAAAACCACACAAAACATATCTCATTTTAAACAAAAAGCATTGCATTGGGCCAACCAGTTCGAGGTTTGTTGTTTTCTAGATTCAAATGATTACAAAGATGCCTATTCAGCTTACGATTTCATTATCGCTGCTGATGCACGTCATGAATTAAAATGCCTGGCAGGCAATGCGTTTGATCAACTAAAAAACTTTTATGCTGCAAATAAACAGTGGATTTTTGGCTTTTTCGGCTACGATTTAAAAAACGAAATAGAAGATCTTCATTCTAATAATCCGGATCATTTAAATTTCCCAGATCTATACTTTTTTGTTCCGAAGTACCTCATAGCCTTCAAAAATGGCAAGGCAGAGGTGCTGATTGGTCCAGAATCAATTTTAGCAGAAATCGATTCTTTTGAACATCAAATAGAAGTTAAATCTAAAAAAGTAACGATAACACAACGATTGTCTAAAGATCAATATGTTCAAAAAGTAGAAGCCTTAAGAGACCATATTGTTCGTGGTGATATCTATGAAGTTAATTTCTGCCAGGAGTTTTTTTCCGAAAATGCAGAAATAGATCCTGTTCAAACTTTCGAAGCGTTAAATCAAGTCTCTCCCACCCCATTTGCAGGTTATTTTAAAGTTCAGGGTAAATATATTTTATCTGCTACCCCAGAACGTTTTTTATGCAAACGTGGATCGAAACTTACCTCACAACCTATAAAGGGCACTGCGAAAAGAAGTTTAGACCCTTCGGAAGATGAAGCTATAAAATCGCGACTCAGGAACGATATTAAGGAACAGGCAGAAAATGTAATGATTGTTGATCTGGTGCGCCACGACCTCACCAAATCGGCCGTTAAGGGTTCTGTTACAGTCGACGAGTTATTCGGCATCTACAGCTTTCCACAGGTACACCAGATGATTTCTACCATTAGCTGTGAATTAAGCCCAGAGGTTCACTTTATCGACTCCATTAAAAATGCATTTCCAATGGGCTCTATGACAGGCGCACCAAAGGTTAAAGCAATGAAATTAATTGAAGAATACGAAGTGACCAAAAGAGGAATTTATTCTGGCTCTTTTGGATGCATTAGTCCTGATGGGGATTTCGACTTTAATGTGGTGATCCGAAGCATTTTATACAATGCTGGATCCAGCTATTTATCTTTTCAGGTTGGAGGAGCCATTACCTATCAAAGCAATGCCGTTTTAGAGTACGAAGAGTGTTTACTGAAAGCCAGTGCAATTTTGAAGGTGCTGGGCAGTTAATTGGTTCACTAGTCATTGGTCATTGGTTCAATGGGGCACTCCCAAGCGATCCGACTATATAAATCGTCGTCATCTCGACTGAAACGCAGTGAAATGGAGAGGTCTATCTATCCAGATTTCTCGACACTTTCTAGTCGTAGCACTTTCTAGTCTTAGCATCTCGCTAAGACTTAATCAATACTCTGAAATAAAAAGGTCTTAGCAAGAATACCTGTAGTCGTAGCGTCTCGCTACAACTTAAACAATATCTTTAACCTTAATCTAAATAAAAAAGGTCTTAGCGAGACGCTAAGACCAGATAATGTTAAAAAGACCCTGAAATAAATTCAGGGTGATGAAAAGCAAAAAAGGTGGAATTTTCTGCATCATGCAAAACCTTCCACCTTAAACCCTAAGCCCTAAACCTTATTTCTTATAATACTGCTGTGCCTCAGGTAAATATTTTTGGATCTGCGCAATACGTGTAGCATCGCTTGGGTGTGTACTCAAAAACTCGGCTGGTTTTTGTGCACCTGCCGACGCCGCCGACATCCTGTTCCAGAAAGCAGTGGCATTTTGTGGATTGTATCCGGCCATGGCCATAAAAATCAAGCCTAAACGATCGGCTTCTAATTCTTGATTGCGACTGAATTTTAACATCGCCACTGGTGTACCAACACCATAAAGGGTATTAAAAATAGATTGTGTTTTTGGGTTTTTAGATAATGCAACACCTGCTGCAGCACCAATCCCTTGAGCAACCATTTCCTGCGACATCCGTTCTGCAGAGTGACCTGCAATGGCGTGGGCAATCTCGTGGCCCATTACAGTAGCCAACCCTGCATCATCCTGTGTAACAGGCAAAATACCGGTATAAACCACAATCTTCCCTCCAGGCATACACCAGGCATTTTTCTCATTGTTCTGTACAACGTTAACTTCCCACTGGTAATCTGCAATGAGGTTGCCATAATTATTGCTGTTCATATACGATTTTACAGCTGTAATTAATCTACTGCCAATGGTTTTAACTTTCAAAGCCTGCGCATTCGAGGCGGGTAAAACTGTACTTTTATTCTCCGTTAAAAAGGTGCTATAAGCCTGGAATGCCATTGGCAAAACCTGATCGTTACTCACTAAATCAAATCGACTACGGCCTGTTAAAGGAACGGTAGAACAGGAGTTAAATAATAAAATCCCAGCAACACTTGCTGTTAAAAATAACTTTTTCATAAATGCGATTTTAAATGATTAGTAAATACTGATAAGCAAAACCGAAGATTAAACAGTAAGCCTATAAATAAGTTTTAATGAAATGTGTTTTGTTTAATTAATTAGTTTTCTTCCTAAACAAATACACTTTAGATTCTTTGCCTTTCAGCAATCTTTCGAGATTTTTTTGATGCGTAACCAGGATTAGGATACAAACCACCATGCCATAAAGCACTTCGGATTTGATCGAAACCTGAAACAAAAACACCACGCTCAGCGGAAAAGTAAATCCCGCGCAAATGGAGCTTAATGAAACATATTTGGTTAACAACAATACCACCACAAAAACCAGAACACAAAGCATAGATGCTTCGAAGTTAACTGCCAAAATCATTCCAAAAAGTGTGGCGACACCTTTTCCACCTCTAAAACCTGCAAAAACAGGAAATAAATGTCCCATTACTGCGGTTACACCGAGTGCGAGTTGATAATTGACAAAAACAACTGAATTTTGCGGTCCGGTTACAGACATGCCAATTAAATAGGCCAGATTGGTTGCGGTATAGCCTTTTGCAATATCGATGATCATTACTGCAATTCCGGCTTTTTTGCCCAATACCCTAAAGGTATTGGTTGCGCCAGCGTTGCCACTTCCATACTCCCTTACATCAACGCCATAAAAGGCCTGACCAAGCCATACAGCTGTTGGTATAGATCCAAAAAGGTAGGCAATTAATAGCGCGCTGAGAGAATAAACCGTAACCATAGCCTACAATGATACAAAAAATAAGCTTTTAATTTTATAGCAAATCACTTTAGTATGCTTTTAAACTCATATCCAGGCTTTTCACAGAATGTGTAAGCGCGCCCATCGAAATAAAATCTACGCCGCAAGCAGCATATTCTGCAACATTCTCTTCAGTAATCCCTCCAGAAGCCTCCGTAATGAATTTACCGTCGATTAATTTCACCGCAGCTCTTAAGTTTTCAAAACTGAAATTATCAAGCATGATACGGTCTACACCACCAATGGCCAAAACCTGAGATAACTCTTCTAAATTTCTCACCTCAATTTCAATCTGAAGTGATTTATTTTTATTTATTAGATATTTTTTAGCAGCTGTAATAGCATTTGAAATTCCTCCTGCATAATCTACATGATTATCCTTAATTAAGATCATATCATACAAACCAATGCGGTGATTTACACCTCCCCCGATCCTTACCGCCCATTTTTCTAAATAGCGAAGTCCTGGAGTGGTTTTACGGGTATCTAAAATTTTCGTTTTAGTTGTTTTCAATAAGGAAACAATCCGATGGGTTTTAGTTGCAATACCACTCATGCGTTGCATACAGTTTAAAACCAAACGCTCAGCAATTAAAATAGCATGTGTACTTCCGGAAACGGTTAGGGCAATATCACCTACTTTTACCGCCACACCATCCTGTAACAATACATCAACTTTCAGTTCGGCATCAACCTCCTTAAAAATCTCAAGAGCCAGTTCAACTCCAGCCAAAACACCATCTTCTTTGATAATCAGTTTTGCTTTCCCCTGTGTTCCGGGTGGAATTGTTGAAAGTGAAGTATGATCACCATCACCAACATCTTCGGCAAGGGCATTTTTTATGAATTGATGTATAAGTTGAGTATCCAAAATGTAGATTTTATGCCGCAAAAATAAGAAATATTTGTTAGCAGACAATTTACTGAAGAGTTAAAGTGATTTGTTGACTTCAGAAATTTTTAGCCTCCGCGACTTACAAAGCTGGCAATGCCTAGCGGTGGCACAACTTTGTAGGTACTGCCCAGCCAATTAATCCTTTGCCGGTTCGATCCTTAATTCGGTAATCGAAAAGCTGGTATTGAATTTTTTCATGGTGATGGAAACCCTGAAGGTCTCTTTGGCGGTGCTTAGAATAATTACGCCAAAACGATAATTTGGATTCGTATTAATTTTATGAAAAATACTTGTTTTTACTGGCGGATGTTTAACAAAAAAATCTCTTAAAATCTGTTCACCCTGTGCTTTTGAGTATACATCTTCTTCATCAACTATAATAAGTTCGATAGTTGAGGCGAAACTTTTAGCAATTTCTTTTGAATTGCCAGACTTAAAATACGAGGATAAATCATCAATAATATCTGCCTGAAGAGCTGTAGGATGATATAATGACGACAAACTAATAATGAGTAAAAATAAGCTCCGGATCATTTCTGTATTTTATACAGAACCCTATAGCTAAAATTATGCCATTAGCGTATCAAAAAAAGGATTTCTTCATTTGTATAAGCTTCAATAAAGTTATATTTGCCATATAAACAAAACACTAAAACATGTTATACATGAAAATGTTTTAATGTAGATCAATAAATTTTACAATAAAAATGGTAAACGATAAAAAACTCGCGCTTATAATTCTAGATGGTTGGGGCTACGGAAAACAAGATAATTCTGATGCTGCATATGCTGCCAACACTCCTTTTTTCGATTCGTTATTACAGAAATACCCAAATTCTAAACTTGAAGCATCAGGTGAGGCAGTAGGCTTACCAGCCGGACAGATGGGAAACTCTGAAGTTGGGCACATGAACTTAGGCGCAGGTCGGGTAGTTTACCAGGAGCTTGGAAGAATCAACAAATCGATTACCGACAGAGAATTGCACAGCAATCCGGTTTTGGTAAGTGCATTCGATTATGCTAAGCAAAACAACAAAGCGGTTCACTTCATCGGCCTCGTTTCAAACGGTGGTGTGCATGCGCATATCGAACACTTAAAAGCTTTATGCGATGCCGCAAATGAAGCAAACGTACCAAACACTTTTGTCCATGCTTTTTTAGATGGCCGTGATACTGATCCAAACTCTGGCTTGGGCTTTATTACTGACCTGAAAAACCACATCCAAAACACCAACGCTAAATTAGCTACCATGGTTGGCCGTTATTATGCCATGGACCGCGATAACCGTTGGGAGCGTGTTAAACAAGCTTACGATGTAATGGTAAATGGCATTGGCGAGAAAACACAGGATGCTTTAGCCGCAATCAAAAAATCGTATGCTGATGGCGTAACTGATGAATTTTTAAAACCAATCGTATTAACGCAGGATAATGGTGCACCAGTTGCTACGATTCAAAATGATGATGTAGTAATCTGTTTTAATTTCCGTACCGATAGGGGTCGTGAAATCACCACTGCATTAACGCAAAAAGATTTTCCGGAACAGCAGATGCACAAACTGCCATTGTATTATGTTACCATGACTACTTACGACGAGAGTTTTGAAAAGGTAAATGTAATTTTCACCAAAGATGATTTAACCAAAACCATTGGTGAAGTGCTGGCCGACAACAATAAAAATCAGATCCGTATTGCAGAAACGGAGAAATATCCGCACGTAACCTTCTTCTTCTCAGGCGGAAGAGAAGCTGAATTTAAAAACGAAAAACGTATTCTAATTCCTTCACCGAAAGTAGCCACCTACGATCTTCAACCAGAAATGAGTGCCGCCGGGATTACAGACGCCATTACCAAAGAAATGGAAACCGGATGGGCTGATTTTATTTGCTTAAACTTTGCAAACCCAGATATGGTTGGTCACACAGGTGTTTTTGAGGCTGTGGTAAAAGCAGTAGAAACTGCAGACAAATGTGCAGAAACTGTGGTAAACAAAGGTTTGGAGCATGGTTATTCGTTTATTCTTTTAGCCGATCATGGAAACTCCGAATTCATGGTAAATGCAGATGGCTCTGCCAATACTGCACATACAACCAACCTGGTTCCTTGTATTTTAATTGATAAGGATTATAAAACCATTGCAGATGGTAAATTAGGTGACATTGCCCCTACTATTCTAAAAATATTAGGTGTGGCTATTCCAGCAGAAATGACAGGAAATGTTTTAGTATAATGGTTAAAAAACTTTATATCCTGGTATTTGCTCTGGCATTGTTTTCCTGCAATCAGCGAAAAGAAGCTGAAGCAAATACCGATTTATTGTATTTTGATGTAAAAGGATATTTTGGAAAAGAAATTTCCCGCTTACAAAAGCTAAACCCCATTGTAAATAAAACCGTTAGTGTAAATGGGGCAGCTGAAAATAAAATAGCTAAAATTGCCGATTGGTCAAAAGAATTAGCCATTTTCGTTAATGCCGACATCAATAAAACATCGTGGAAAGGGAGTTTTAAAACAAAAGGACAAGATGGTGTTGATATTTATACTTCCGATAATAAAAAAATCCCTGTTAAAAAGGTTTCTATAACATGGAATGGCCAGAAAGCAGGTAAAATAGAGATCATTATTGATAACAAAAATATCTTATACCAATCTCAAGATACTTTAACCTACTTCCCGGATAGCCTTTATGCAATCAAAAAGCAACAGAAAATCAGATTGTTAAAGGGAAAGAAGTATTCAGTTATCGGAAAGCTGAAATAAAAAAAATGGGACTCGAAAATATTCAAGTCCCATTTTTCTTTAAAGGCTATATTTTATTTTAGGCTAGCAATCTGCGCCTTATCGTAGGTTACCCAATCAATAATATCTTTTCTTAACGGCTGCAAGGTTAATACCTTCTGAAAATCAGCGATAGAATTGTTGAACAAAGCTACACAAGCCGCTTTTTCTTCTTTTTTCTTCGCTTTAAAAGATCTGAAAATTGCATAATCCTTATAAGCTAAGCCACGGTTCTGAAACATTTGGGCATCTTCATCACCATTAATTTCAATGGCTTTTGTAAAATCTTTGAGAGATGCCAAATAAAAGTTCTCGCGCATGGTATTTAACGATTCTTTAGGGTCGTTAGCGATTTTTAATCTTGCTATCCCCCGGTAATAATAAGCCGTAACCTCAGTAGGTTTAATGGTTAATAACCGGCTATACGTAGCAATACATTTCTCATATTCACGATTTTGGAAATAAGAATATCCAAGCATCTGGAGCACATTTGCGTTATCTTTAGTTTTGGCATCAGCTTTTTCTAATTGTATAGCGGCAGTTTTATAATCACCTTTCATCATCGCCTGCATGCTTCTTTCGTAATTGCTTTGTGCGAAACTACTAGTTGATGTAAAAATAATTAATCCTAAAATCGCCTTTTTAAAATAGTTCATGTATGAGTAATAAGTTTAACAAATCTAACGCCTAACCAAATTTATAGGAGAAATTTTTCGCAATATAATCCTATTCTGATAATTTAAAAGTTTTTAATTTTCTTTCTTTCAAAACAAAATACCCTAAACATTAGCTTAAACGCTAAAATATGCTTTATATGATATTGGCGAAAATATTTATATTACTCTGCCTTTTTAACATAAGATTAATATTATTTTCACTTTGGCACAAGAGTTGAATTTATTAACTTAATACCAAAATTAAACAAAGTGAATACGATTAAACTGCCAGTTTGTCGTTAGCGGAAAATGTGATAATGAGTAAACAAGATATATTTGATTTCCATACAGCAATGCCAATTATAAATGAGGATACCGAATTTTTTCCCTTAATGTCTCAACAAGACGAAGAGGAAATGAACAATGAGGAAACGCCCGAAACGTTGGCGATATTGCCTTTGCGAAACACAGTTTTATTTCCAGGAGTAGTTATTCCTATTACGGTTGGAAGAGATAAATCAATTAAGTTAATTAAGGAAGCTTACAAAGGAAATAAGATTATTGGGGTTGTTTCTCAAAAAGACGTTTCCATTGAAGACCCTACTTTTGAACAACTTAACACGGTTGGTACGGTTGCAAACATCATTAAGCTGTTGCAGATGCCCGATGGAAATACCACCGTAATTATCCAGGGTAAACAACGTTTCAGCTTAATTGAAGAAGTGCAGAACGAACCTTACATTAAAGCAGTTGTTAAAAAATTCGAAGAACAAAAACACAAAGCAGATAAAGAGTTTAAAACATTAATCGCTTCTATCCGCGAAATGTCTGCACAGATTATCCAGCTTTCACCAAATATCCCGAGCGAAGCCAGTATTGCACTTAAAAACATCGAGAGCAATTCATTTTTGATCAATTTCATTTCATCAAATATGAATGCCGAAATGGCCGATAAGCAAAAAATCCTCGAAATGGATAAATTGCAGGAAAGAGCGCAAAAGGTAATGGAGCTTTTAATGGTCGAATTGCAGATGCTGGAGCTGAGAAATCAGATCCAATCAAAAGTACGTACCGATTTAGATAAACAGCAACGTGATTATTTTTTAAATCAACAGCTAAAAACCATTCAGGAAGAATTGGGAGGCAGCTCTGCTGATTTAGAATTTGATGCTTTACAAGAAAAGGCCAAAAAGAAAAAATGGGCTAAAGCAGTTGCCGAACATTTTGATAAGGAGTTAGATAAGTTAGGTAGAATGAACCCTGCTGCTCCCGATTACTCTGTTCAGTTAAATTATTTAGAACTTCTTTTAGATTTACCTTGGAGCGAGTTTACGAAAGACAATTTCGACCTAAAAAGAGCACAACGTATCTTAGATAAAGATCACTTTGGTTTAGAAAAAGTTAAGCAACGCATTATAGAATATTTAGCAGTTTTAAAATTAAAGCGTAATATGAAAGCGCCAATCTTATGTTTGGTTGGCCCTCCGGGAGTTGGTAAAACATCTTTGGGAAAATCTATTGCAAAAGCCTTAGGCCGTAAGTACGTACGTATGGCTTTAGGCGGTATCCGTGATGAAGCAGAAATCCGTGGGCACCGTAAAACTTACATAGGCGCAATGCCGGGCCGTATTATTTCGTCTATCAAAAAAGCGGGTGCAGATAATCCTGTTTTTGTTTTGGATGAGATAGACAAAGTAGGAACCGACCACCGTGGCGATCCATCATCAGCCTTGCTTGAGGTATTAGACCCTGAACAAAACAGCGCATTCTACGATCATTATGTGGAAATGGATTACGATTTATCCAATATCCTGTTTATTGCAACAGCAAACTCTTTAAGCACCATACAACCTGCTTTGCTAGATCGTATGGAGATTATTGAAGTAAACGGATATACGATTGAAGAGAAAATAGAAATCGCTAAAAAATACCTGTTGCCCAAACAGAAAGAAAACCATGGTTTACAAACTAAGGATATTAACCTAAAAACTCCGCTGATCGAAAAAGTGATTGAAGATTATACCAGAGAATCAGGTGTACGTGGTTTGGAGAAAAAAATAGGTTCTTTAGTGCGTGGTGTGGCTACAAAAATTGCGATGGAAGAAACCTACGATTCAAATTTAAGCAATGAAGATGTAGAACGTATTTTAGGTGCGCCAATTTACGATAAAGACTTATACGAAGGCAATGAAGTGGCTGGGGTAGTAACAGGTTTAGCCTGGACAAGCGTAGGAGGCGATATTTTATTCATCGAATCGAGTTTAAGCCCAGGAAAAGGAAAATTAACCTTAACCGGTAACCTTGGCGATGTAATGAAAGAATCGGCAATTATTGCGCTGGC
This sequence comes from Pedobacter sp. R-06, assembly GCF_049913135.1. NCBI lineage: Bacteria > Pseudomonadati > Bacteroidota > Sphingobacteriia > Sphingobacteriales > Sphingobacteriaceae > Pedobacter > Pedobacter sp. R-06. The sequence continues at coordinate 4,182,620 of NZ_CP183977.1, forward strand.
CTATTTACGCGCCCATGCAGCCGAATTTGATATAGACTACAGTTTATTTGACAACTGGGATGTTCACGTACACGTTCCAGCCGGGGCTACGCCAAAAGATGGCCCATCGGCTGGTGTAACCATGTTAACAGCGCTAACGTCGGCATTTACACAACGTAAAGTAAAACAGCATTTAGCCATGACTGGTGAGATTACTTTACGAGGAAAAGTACTTCCGGTTGGTGGTATTAAAGAAAAGATCCTGGCCGCAAAAAGAGCAAACATTAAAGAAATTATCCTTTGCAAAAGCAACCGTAAGGATATTTTAGAGATCAAAGAAAGTTACATCAAGGATTTAAAATTCCATTATGTAACCGAAATGAGTGAGGTAATCGAATTGGCGTTAACCAAAAACAAGGTTAAAAAACCTTTAGATTTAAGTGTTAAAATTGCACCGATTGTAAACTAATTGCTAATTCTTTTGGATTAACAATCAAAAATCCAATTACAATAAATACTTTTATAGCCTAGGTAAATGCCTGGGCTTTTTTATGAGATCATTTTTATTCACCATAGTTTTTTGTTCGGTTGTTTTAACCAGTTTCGCTCAATCTTTTAAAAACGAATTCGGCTTTAAAACCGAAAACGATGCTTATTTAGCTACTTTAAACGATCGGTATTATACTAACGGATTATTTATCTATTTCCGTCATGCCATTAATACTGAAAAGCTATCCGATAAAATAGAGAAAAAGACCTACGAAATTTCTGCCGGACAAAAAATGTATACGCCTTATTGGGGACAGGTTCCTAATAAAGAAGACCAGGACAGGCCTTTTGCAGGTTATCTTTATGCAGGTGGTGCATATTCTGTTTTCTATAAAAATGAGAGTGTTTTAAAAACCAGTGCAGAACTGGGAACGGTTGGTCCTAACTCTCTTGCCCAAACAGCGCAACGTTTCCTACATAAAACCGTAGGTTTTTATACCCCTGCAGGTTGGGATTACCAGATTAAAAATGAACTGGCCATAAACCTTGCCGCAAATTATAGCAAGTTACTTTTTAGACCAGAAGATCCCATTGTGGATATCAGTGCCCAGGGTTATGCCAACTTAGGGACAACTTTTTCGGGTTTGGGTGCATCGGTGCTTTTTAGGGCAGGTAAACTAAATCAATTGTTCAACAGTGCATATCACAACGCGGTGATCGGAAATTCGAAAACAAAAAGTTTAAACAATTCGGAATTTTTCTTTTATGTAAAACCACAGTTAAACTTTGTTGCCTACGATGCCACCATACAGGGAAGTCTTTTTAATGATAACAGTCCATTAACTTTTGGGGTAAAACCAATTGTTTTTGAGCAACAGTTTGGTGTAAATTATAGTTCAAAAAGATTTACAGCCGATTTTAACATCATCTTTAAAACCAAAGAAGTTAAAAGTGTAGCTAAAGCACAGAATTACGGTGGTTTGAGTTTGTATTATCGGTTTGGAAAAAGTTAGGTTAACTGTTTAAATTGATTAATTGAGAGTTTGCATGGAACTAAAATAGAAATCACGCCGTAGGCTTTAATCAATTGATGGTCTTTTGCGACTCTCCTTTTTATCTGCATTCACGGCCTTATTCTTTAATCTTTTTTGAATAACCGCTTTAGGGATTTTAGTTGCTTTTCGCTTCTTCTGAACGTGTAACGATCGCTTTAACAATTCAATCAACTTGGCAACTGTTTTCTCTTTATTGAGTAGCTGGCTCCTATCCTCTTGCGAAACAATATGTAATAGTCCTTCAGAATCCAATCGATTTTCCAGTTTTTCTTTTAAACGTGCCTTTTCATCTTCGTCCAAATAAAAAGCTGTTTCCGGGTCGAAAATTAATTCTACCTTACTCGAAACTTTATTTACATTTTGTCCGCCTTTACCCCCACTTCTGGAAGTTTTGAAAGTAACAGACCGTAAAATTTCTTCTCTTGTAGGCAACATGCCGCAAAAGTAATAATTTGGAATTTAATAAAAACAGATTATTCTTCGTCTTTCGATTCGCTTACCTTGCTACGTAAACCTACAATATCCTTATCCAACTGATATATTCCTCCCCTATCACTGCCTACCAATTGAAGTTTCTCTAACATCGTTTTCGCCATTTTTTCTTCTTCCAGTTGTTCATCTAAATACCATTGCAAAAATTTAAATGTAAGATAATCTTTCTCATTCAGTGAAAGTTCCACCAAATCATTAATGCTTTTAGATACCAACAATTCATTATCCAGAAAATCCTGAAATACCTCTATAACCTGTCCGAAAGAATTTTTAGGCATTTCAAGCGCAGTAATCATCGCATGCCCATCACGATCATTGATATAATGAATCAGCTTAAGCATATGATGACGTTCTTCTTCACTCTGACGGTAGAAAAACTCGGTATAACCTTCTAAACCTGGCTGGGTTTCTAACCATGAAGCAATTCCCAGATAAACTTGCGACGATTCGGCTTCCAGCTTAACCTGGTTATTCAGGGCCGCCAACATTCTTTCAGATAACAACATAATCGTGTATTTATTTTATAATTAAACACATCCAGCAAATCAATGTTTTAGCATTATCTTGTTTAGAATCTATCTTTATACCTTTAAAAAAATTCAGCATTCTGTTTCTATTTTTTACCTTTGCCCTACGATGAAGAAAAACCTGGTAATAGCAATAGATGGCTACTCATCTTGCGGAAAAAGTACTTTAGCAAAAGCACTGGCTAAAAAATTAGGCTTCATTTATGTAGACAGCGGAGCGATGTACCGTGCCGTTACACTATATTTCTTAAGGAACAACATTGATATTTCTAACGATGCTAAAGTTGCTGATGCTTTACAACATATAGAACTGAATTTCCACTCCCGTGATTACGAATCCCATATCACCCTCAATGGTGAAGAAGTTTCTGATGAAATCCGCCTAATGCCCGTTTCTGAAAATGTAAGTGAGGTTTCGGCACATAAAATTGTGCGTCATGAAATGGTGAAGCAACAGCAGCGCATGGGTAAATCGAAAAACATCGTTATGGATGGCCGTGATATTGGCACTACCGTTTTCCCCGATGCCCCTGTGAAATTTTTTATGACTGCCGATCCGAAAATCAGGGCTGAACGCAGATTTAAGGAGCTGGAGAGCAAAGGCAATAATGAAACTACACTGGAAGAGGTTTTTGAAAATCTTGCCCATCGCGATTATGCCGATACCACCCGCAAGGAAAGTCCGTTGGTTAGGGCTGATGATGCCATTATTTTAGATAATACCGATCTTACACAGGAAGAACAATTAGACTTTGCATTGGAAAGAGTGCAACCGTTTTTGGTTCATTAGTTCGCCAGTCATTAGTTCATTGGTCCACTAGTCATTCGTTCATCGGTCAATGGTTAATTGTTTAAATCGGTTAACTGATATCTATCGCTGCATCCCAAATACATAGCTTAGTTAATCATCTTAAGACAAGGGATTTTAGACTAAATAGATTTCTCCATTCCGCGGTGCTCCAGTCGAAATGACGTATCTCTAAGGTTAATTGCTATCGGTTAACTGGTTCCAAGCTATGGGCTACCAGACTATCAACCATGAACTATCCGGCTATCGACCTTTGACTTCAAAAAAAATTTCATATTTTTAGCACTCAACCCAAATGTTACTATGAAATTAAAACCAATTTATCTTGCGGTATTATTTTTATCGCTTACTATCCTCAATGCCAATGCTCAGAAAGGCTGGATCAATCTCTTTAACGGGAAAGATTTAAAAGATTGGAACATTAAAATTGCCAAACATGACTATAAAGAAAATTATGCCAATACTTTTCGCGTAGAAAATGGAGTTATGAAGGTGAGTTATGATGGATATAAAGAATTTGACCAACAATACGGACATATTTTCTACAAAAAACCTTTTTCGGCCTATCTTTTAAAAGTAACCTACCGCTTTGTTGGCGATCAGGCCAAAGGCGGTGAAGGCTGGGCAACCAGAAACAGTGGTGCCATGTTACATTGCCAGGATCCGGCAACAATGTTAAAAGACCAGGATTTTCCAATTTCTATCGAAGGCCAGATCCTGGGTGGTGATGGAGAACACGAGCGCCACACCAGCAACGTATGTACCCCGGGAACGCTCATCAATTATAACGGCAAGTTGTTTACTCCACACTGTTTAGACTCGAAATCGAAAACCTATGCAGGCGATCAATGGGTAACGGCAGAATTTTTAGTATTGGGTGATTCAGTTATCAAACACATTATAGCAGGCGAAGTGGTTTTAGAATATACCAAACCTCAAATTGGTGGAGGCAATGTTTCTAATTTCGATCCGAAAGTTAAAATAGATGGCAAACCTTTAACATCAGGTTATATCTCTTTACAGAGCGAAAGCCATCCGATAGAATTTAAAACGGTGCAACTTTACGATTTGGAAGCGTACATGAAAGATAAAGCAAAGCTGGATAAGGTATTGGCTAAAATATTAAAAGAGTAAACCATATCGTTACTTAGTTGTTAGATCATGATGTAAAAACCCCGCACCTAAATTTATACGATGCTCAATACCCATTTGTTTAAATCCATTGCCCTATTATTCTTTATTTTAGTTGCCAATATTACTTTTGGGCAAACTGCTTACAAATTAAAGGATATTCCGGATCCCAAAAACAATGGAGGAGGTTATGTAAGTGACCCTGACGACATTTTGGGAAGTAGTGCAGTTTCGGGGTTAAATAATACCATTGCCCAGTTTGAACGTGAAACCAATGTTCAGGTAGCAGTGGTGATTGTTAACGATTTCGACCATGATAAAGAAGATTTCGATTTTGCATTTGAGCTTTTTAACAACTGGGGAATTGGTTCAAAAACCAGCAATAATGGTTTATTGTTATTTATCTCAAAAGATCGGCGAAAGTACCGGTTCATTACCGGAACGGGGATTGAAGGCGTATTGCCCGATGTAAAGCTTAAACATATTGCCGAACAGAATCTCTTGCCAGCTTTCAGGCAAAATGATTTCAGCACCGGGATAACGAATACCATTAATGCCATTGGTGTAATTATTTTAAACCCTGAACATAAGTCAGAGCTCAATCAGTTTTTCACCCAACACGAAAGCAACAGTTCACTCGAAAATTTTTGGCTTCCTACGGCAATTATCCTGCTGCTTTTTTTGGGGGTGTTCAAAATTGTGAACAGGCAAGCCAAAAATGGTTTAAATCTAAAAGGCTTAGACAAGAACAAAAATAGTTATGATACCGCCATAGCTAAAGGCTGTGGAGTGGCTTTCTTTATTGTATTTGTTTCGATTTTTATCTTAATTTTTACCAGTGCTTTTGAGCTGTTCGAAAAGATAAAATTAGTGCACATCCCTTACATCCTTTTTGCTATACTAGCCGTAGCGCTTTTCTTTCGGTATCTTTTCTATTTGTCGGCATTAAGAAAAGTACACCAGGATGATAAAAATTTCTTTGATGCCGTTCTGGCTTTTCACAAAAAGAACTGGTGGTTAGTTCTTTTCTCTCCTATAATTTTAATTGCAATTATACTCCACCTCATCAAACGCGTTAAAACGATCGATCGTTTCAAACCAGTTTTGGATAGTAAAAACAACCCGATGATCCGAGTAGATCGCGATATCAATATAGAAGGGAAACCATTTTTAACCGCAGGGCAACGTAAAGAAGAAGTTGTTTTAGCTTATGATTATGATATCTGGGAAAGTGCTGACCATAAAGAACATATTATTAAGGCATGGCCAGCGGAAAAATACAATAGTTATACCGAATGCCCCGAATGCGCTTTTAGGACATACAAACTGAATGAACGCGTTACAGTTAAACAGGCCACTTACAGTCATGAGGGGCAGGCGAAGCTGATAAACGAATGTAGTTTTTGCAAAAAAACAGAATTTATAAAATGGATAACATTGGCCATGTTGGTCAAATCAAGTTCGTCATCAAGTTCCTCTTCATCAGGCAGCTCATCTTCTTCTTCGTCAAGCAGTAGCTGGGGCGGTGGCAGTAGCAGCGGTGGCGGTACCGGTGGGAGCTGGTAGTTTCGCTTAGCTGTTTTATAAGGTGCTTAACCTTGCTGAAAGAAGATTTTTAAGGAAAGGAGCTGCACCTTTTTTCAATCTTATCCCCACCTATTAAAAGTATTTTCTAATTTTGAAACACTTAGCACGGTCTTTGCTTATAGCGTGTTTGCAATTACCCAATTAAACTGTTTCGCAGAATCCATTACTTATGACTAGAATTTTCTTCCTCCTCATCGCTCTTTTTATTTTTACTAACCGTTTAAATGCACAAGAAACGTATCGTGTTAAGGCAGATAAATTGCGTGTAAGGGAAAGCAGCGATCCGAAAAGTAAGGTTATTGGAAATATTGCTCAAAATGAAAACATTACAGTTTTAGATGCCAACAATGCGAAGTTTTACAAAGTAAAATTTAAAAACCGTGAAGGTTGGGTTAGCAAAGATTTCATCGAAAAAATTGCTTCTGCTGCTAAACCAGCAACTCCTCAGGCAAATACTGCACAGCCCGCCGCTAGCCCTCAAACAGCAGCAAGCGCCGACATGTATCGTGTAACTGCAGACGATTTACGCGTAAGGCAACAAGCTGATGCGAAAAGCAAAATTGTTGGATACCTGCCTAAAAATGAAAATGTTGCCGTAATCGATTCATCAAACACAAGCTTCTATAAAATTAAGGTTACCAATGGCGAAGGATGGGTGAGTAAAGAATTTTTGGTCAGGATTTCTCCCGTAAAAGCAGCAGCCGAAAAAACAAACATTGCGGCATCGGTACCTCAAGAAAGCAAAGATTACACGAACATCATCTTTTTTGTGGTTGTGGCCTTAATACTCTTTGCCATATTATATTTTTCTATCAAATACGCCAGCGGAAATAAATTTTTGATCGGTTTTTCTGTAATTGTGATTCTGGTAACAGGCTATTTCTGCTACATTACTTTTATACAGGCAAAAGTGGTAACAGGTACTTTTGCCAGCAACGAAGATATACAGTACAAAACCTTTAATTTTAAATCGAAAGATTCGGTAACCGTTACCGATGCTTATACTGATTCTATTTTTACCTCGAAATACGTTATTGAAGGTGACATGATCAAACTTTACGATCAACAGAATACAATAATGTTATTAATCAGAGATGATGAAACATTAATTGGCGAAGGTTTTACGAGAGGGACTTTTACGAAAAGATAGAAGTTTATCATTTTAGATGCTGAAATAAATTCAGCATGACGACGCGCTTTATTTCTATTCGTCATTCTGAACTTGTTTCAGAATCTTTTAAAAGTCCTTCGACAGGCGCAGATGACAATATTTTTTTTATTTCATCTTAACTTAATAAATCATTTCCTAAGAACGTTTGGTAAGCATTGTGCACAGCCCCTTATTTTTAAACCTGATAGAGCGGAATAGCCCGGAGCGTAGCGAGGACTATAAGCGATAGCAGGACTGCTGCTTCCGATGAAATACTGGGCGCTCATTTTCAAATAATTACGAAAACCCATGTTAACAATTTGCAAATTCTATGATTTAGATGCTGAAATAAATTCAGCAAGACGAACTAGAAATCTTAATACGCTAAAAATCAGCAAGATTTATTAAAAAAATCTTTTCTATTAATTAAAATATTTTTACCTTTGCAGTCCCTAAATAGGGAAAAAAGGAGATAATTAATTAATGGCTAAAAAACAAGTAGCAGAAAAAGAATTAGCAGCTAAAACAGCTGAACTTCAGGGAGAAGGCGGACGCCTAACTGAAAAAGAAACTATTGAATCAGAAGCTGATTCAGTTTCGATCGAATCGATCAAATCATCATTGGCTACACCATCGGAAGATTTCGATTGGGATGCAGATGAAAAAGTTTTCGGTAATTACAATGATGCAGACCGTAAAAAGTTTGAAGATATGTATGCTGGAACATTCAATCAGATCACTAAAGGTGAAATCATTAGCGGTATTGTTGTTTCAATCAACAACAAAGATGTAGTATTAAACGTAGGTTTCAAATCAGACGGTTTAGTTTCTACTTCAGAATTCCGTGATACACCGGATCTAAAAATCGGCGATTCAGTTGACGTTTTCGTTGAAGCACCAGAAGATGCTAACGGTCAATTGATCCTTTCCCGCAAAAGAGCAAAAACCCAAAGATCATGGGAAGCAATTAACGAGGCTCTTGAAAATGATAGAATCATCAACGGTTTCGTTAAGAGCCGTACTAAAGGTGGTTTAATTGTTGATATCATGGGCGTTGAGGCTTTCTTACCAGGATCTCAAATTGATATTAAACCAATCCGCGATTACGATGTATACGTGGGTAAAACAATGGAATTCAAAGTTGTTAAAATTAACCATGAGTTTAAAAACGTAGTAGTTTCTCATAAAGTGTTAATCGAAGACGATTTAGAAAGCCAAAAAGTAGAGATCGTTTCTAAATTAGAAAAAGGTCAGGTATTGGAAGGTACTGTTAAAAACATTACTGATTTCGGTGTGTTCATCGATTTAGGTGGTGTTGATGGTTTACTTCACATTACTGATATTTCTTGGGGCCGCATAGAGCATCCAAAAGAAGTATTATCATTAGATGAAAAAATCAACGTGGTTGTTTTAGATTTCGATGATGAGAAAAAACGTATCGCTTTAGGTTTAAAACAATTAACTCCACACCCTTGGGAGAACTTAAGCACCGACATCCAGGTTGGTTCTAAAGTAAAAGGAAAAATCGTAACTGTTGCAGATTACGGAGCTTTCTTAGAAATCATCCCAGGTGTTGAAGGTTTAATCCACGTTTCTGAAATGAGCTGGTCACAAAACTTAAGAAATCCACAGGAATTCTTAAAAGTTGGTGATGAGATCGAAGCTGAAGTTTTAACTTTAGACAGAGACGAGCGCAAAATGAGCTTAGGTATTAAACAATTATCTAACGATCCATGGCAAGAAGTTGCTGCTAAATTCCCAGTTGGAAGCAAGCACAAAGCAACTGTTAAAAACATGACTAACTTCGGTGTTTTTGTTGAAATCGAAGAAGGTATTGATGGTTTAATTCACATCTCTGATTTATCTTGGTCTAAAAAAGTAAACCACCCTAACGAATTCACTAAAGTTGGTGATGTATTAGATGTAGTTGTTTTAGAACTTGATGTTGATAACCGTAAATTAAGCTTAGGTCACAAACAATTGGAAGAAAACCCTTGGGATACTTTCGAAACGATCTTCACTTTAGATTCGGTTCACCAGGGTACTGTTGTTAAAGTAACTGATAAAGGTGCTGTTATTGCTTTACCATATGGTGTAGAAGGTTTCGTACCAACTAAACACATGGTTAAAGAAGATGGTACTTCAGTTAAAGCTGAAGAAACCAATGACTTCAAAATCATTGAATTCAACAAAGAAGCAAAACGCATCGTTGTTTCTCACGCCCGTATCTGGGAAGAGGTTAAAGCTGAAGCTGTAGCAGAAGAAAGAGCAACTAAGAAAAAAGAAGCTAAAGCTGCTGTAACTGCTGTTAAAAAAGTTAAAGATTCTGTAGAGAAATCTACTTTAGGAGACTTAGACGTATTGGCTCAATTGAAATCGCAATTAGAAGGCGAAGAAAGCAAAGCTAAAAAAGGCTAGTTCTTTTTAACTGATCATATTAATCCCGATAGCGAAAGTTATCGGGATTTTTTTTGACCTCTCCCTCGAGTTACCGTCATTTCGAGCGAAGTGCAACGAAGTCGAGAAATCTGTCTAGATAGATCTCTCCATTCCGCTGCGCTTCAGTCGAGAAGACGATTTGCCTATTAAATTGGAACTTCAAGCTAAGTTCACGTAACATAATTAGTTCGTTCTACCAAACCTTTTCCTTTCAACCGCCTATAATTATTACTTTTGAAAAAGTAACCTATCCTTTTCAACATGAGAAAAATCATCCTTTTGTTTTTAACAGTTATTTCCTTCAAACTTTCGGCACAGGAAGTAAATATCATCCCTCAACCTGTAAAGTTGGAGGTCAAATCAAAGGAGTTGCCATTTAAAATAGATAGCACGACAGTAATATATACAAATGATTCATTGGCCAATCCATCAATAGCGTTTCTTCAAAATTATCTCAGCAAAAATTATAATTTCCAACTCAATTTAAACAGAACACCAGATATAAGCCGAACTAACGTTATTAATTTAATCATTAATGAAAAGATTGCTAATCCAAAAGAATACATCTTAACGGTTACAAATAAATCAATAATTATAGGCGCTACTTCTGATACATCTATCTTTCAAGGTATTCAAACCTTGATTCAGCTATTGCCAACTTCAAAATCATTTCCACTTCAAATCCCCGCAGTTTCCATTACCGATTACCCCCGCTTCGATTATCGGGGCATGCATCTGGATGTAAGCCGCCATTTTTTTGATGTTGCTTTTGTAAAACAGTACATCGATTATTTAGCGCTTCATAAAATGAATTATTTTCATTGGCATTTAACTGATGACCATGGCTGGCGGATCGAAATCAAAAAATACCCTAAGCTTACTGAAATTGGAGCATGGAGAAATGGTAGCATTATTGGCTTATGGCCCGGACAAGGAAACGAACATATAAAATATCAGGTTTTGCCAGCAGAAATAAAAATTACGCCAAAAGATGCCGTTATTAAAACAGATGGTATCCGTCACGGTGGTTATTACACGCAAGAACAAATTAAAGATGTGGTTGATTATGCCGCTAAACGTTACATTACCATTATTCCAGAAATTGAAATGCCTGCCCATAGCATGGCCTTATTAGCGGCTTACCCAGAGTTGGGAACCACGCCAGATAAAAAATACGAGGTTGCCGAAACCTGGGGAATGATGAACAAATACAATAATGTACTTCAGGCTTCTGACACAACTTTTAAATTTCTGGAAAATGTATTAACTGAGGTAATGGCTTTGTTCCCTTCGCAATACATCCATATTGGTGGTGATGAAGCCTCCAAAGTGTGGTGGAAACAATCGGCTGTTTCACAACAGATTATGAAAGCCAATGGTTTGAAAAATGAAAGTGAGCTACAGAGCCATTTCATCCGCAGGATGGAAAAATTTGTGAGCAGCAAAGGCAAAACCATTATCGGCTGGAACGAAATTTTACAGGGCGGTTTAGCTCCTAATGCAGTTGTGATGAGCTGGCAAGGCGAAAAAGGTGGTATAGATGCTGCAAAGCAAAACCACAAAGCCATTATGACTCCGGAAAATAAGATGTACTTTAATCATGGACAATTTGTAAAAGAAGATAGCCTGGCTGCAAATAAGTTTTCTCCTTTAATTGATGTTTACAATTATGAACCGATACCGGCCGAATTAAGTGCCGAGCAGGCTCAATATATTTGGGGCGCACAAGGTTGTTTGTGGAGTGAATACATTACCAACCCAGCCAAAGTACAATACCTGCTTTTTCCACGGTTAGATGCCTTAAGCGAAATTTTATGGAGCCCGAAAGAAAAACGAAATTATCCAGATTTTCAAAAAAGGCTTAAAACACAGTTTAAACGCTACGATTTAATGGGAATTACCTATTCAAAAAGATATTTAGAAAATTAGTTGATTTGCCACCTGCAATTGATATGCTCCTGGTGTAATCCCGACATTCTTTTTAAATGCCCTGATAAAGTAATTGGCATCACTGAAACCAAGCTCGTAACTTATTGATGCGACCTTAGCTCCGGGCTGGGCCAGTAAAAGCTTGGCTTTGTTAATCTTTTCAGTTAGAATAAAATCGTTTGGACTGATGCCGAGCTCGCGTTTAAACAACCGGTAAAATGTTGCCTTACTCATGCAGGCTTTATCGCTCAGGCTATTTATACTGATCTTTTCATTGAGGTTCGATTTAATATAGTTCAGTACAAAAGCCAACGGATTTTGATTGAGGTTATAACCGTCGTCGTTAATTGTTTTTAGGTTCTGAGTCTGCATAATGCGCACCAGCAATTCCTTCAAAGTCAAATCAGCCAGCACATCTTTTTCTTTTGTACGTTCGGAGCAGATGCGGATTACTTTATTAATGAGGTAGGCAATTTCTTCGTTGTTGTAAAAATGGTATTCATCATAATTCAACAACCACTTTTCGTTACTTCCCTCCTTTGGGAAAAACTCGTTTAAATAAGCAATTGTTTTTTGGATCTGCTCCTGATCGATCGCCAAAGCAATACATTGTGTCGGGTTCAGATTAGTCGCTTCCGGAAAATCAATTTCCATGGTAACGGCCGGCGGAACAATAACGGTTTGGCCAGGGAAATAATCAAAACCTTTCTTATCAAATAAATGCATTACCTTTTTGCCCCTCAGCATACTTGTAATTACAAAATCGTTAAAAGTAAGCGGAACTTTATACGATTCGGTATAGGTTTCGAAAACATTTAATTCGCATCGCTCTAAGGTGTATGAGGTTCTGTTCTCTACCAAAGTTTGCAACGTTTCCGAAGCACTGAGCTTTACCTGATCTAATGTATGTTGCATAAACCGAAAAGATTTGGTTAGAAATATTTGCTATAAATCAAATATAACTATTTCATCTCTTTATACCTCATCTCCAAAATACCTATTATAGCTACACAAGCATCAATCATCACTGCTGGGCACTAAGATCGTTTAGCGTTTCAATATGGTTACATAAGCTGAAACGATAGTGCTATCAATTGATCCGATTATACTATCTGCTCCATTGGCTTTGCCATTAGGTTTGTATTAACCAAATCTTATAACCGCAAAAATCATGATGAGCAATCGCTTTAAAATCCTATACCTAAACCGCTCATGATGGTTTTTAAAAATTTAATAATCAATAATAATTATGGAAAATTTAATTGAGAAACCATCATTCAAACCCCAATACGATAACTATATCGGAGGGAAATTTGTAGCACCAGTTAAAGGCGCTTACTTCGATAACATATCGCCGATTGATGGTAAAGTTTTCACCAAAGCAGCACACTCCACAAAAGAGGATTTAGAATTAGCCGTTGATGCTGCACATGAGGCATTTAAAACCTGGAGCAAAACCTCTTCTACCGAAAGAAGCATCATATTGAACAAAATTGCGCAACGGATGGAAGACAACCTCGAATATCTGGCAGCGGTTGAAACCATCGATAATGGCAAAGCGGTTAGAGAAACCTTAGCTGCTGATTTACCCTTGGGTGTAGACCACTTCAGGTATTTCGCAGGCGTTATCCGTGCCGAAGAAGGTTCATTATCAGAGCTTGACCAAAATACTGTTTCATTAATCGTACATGAGCCAATTGGTGTAGTGGCACAGATTATTCCTTGGAATTTTCCGCTTTTAATGGGCATCTGGAAACTTGCTCCTGCTCTTGCCGCGGGAAACTGTGTGGTTTTAAAACCTGCAGAAAGCACACCTGTTTCGATTATGGTTTTAATGGAACTGATTGGCGATTTATTGCCTCCAGGTGTGGTTAATGTGGTAAATGGTTTTGGCGCTGAACTTGGGCGTGCCTTGGTAACCAACCCTAAAATTTCAAAAGCAGCATTTACGGGTTCTACCCCTACGGGCAGATTGGTGATGCAATATGCAACCGAAAATATTATCCCGGTTACACTCGAACTTGGTGGAAAATCGCCAAATATATTTTTCAGCTCGGTAATGGCCGAAGATGATGCCTTTTTAGATAAAGCAGTGGAAGGGGCTGTAATGTTTGCATTAAACCAAGGGGAAATTTGTACCTGCCCATCTCGTTTGTTGATTCAGGAAGATATTTATGAAAAATTTATTGCAAAGGTAATCGAGAGAACCAAAGCAATAAAAATAGGCAATCCGTTGGATAGAACGGTGATGATGGGTGCCCAGGCCTCTAAAATCCAGTTCGAAAAAATTGCCGCTTATATTAAATTAGGGAAAGAAGAAGGTGCTGAAGTGTTAACTGGTGGCGAGGTGAACGAACTTCCTGGTGAGCTTGGTGGTGGCTATTATATCAAACCAACGATCTTTAAGGGCCATAACAAAATGAGGATTTTCCAGGAGGAAATTTTCGGACCGGTATTAGCCGTTACTACCTTTAAAACAGTTGAAGAAGCCATTGAAATTGCAAATGACACTTTGTATGGTTTAGGTGCTGGTGTATGGACACGCGATGCGCACGAGCTTTATCAGGTACCGAGAGCCATTCAAGCAGGACGTGTTTGGGTAAACCAATACCACGCCTACCCTGCAGGTGCCCCTTTTGGTGGCTACAAGCAATCGGGCGTGGGCAGAGAAAACCATAAAATGATGTTAGGCCACTACCGTCAAACCAAAAATATGCTTATTTCTTACGATAAAAATAAATTAGGGTTCTTTTAGTTAGTTTGAATAAGAGGCTGTATTCTAAATATAGAATTGTCATCCTGAGCCTGTCGAAGGAGTAAATTGAATCACCTTGGCAAAGCATTTCGACAGGCTCAATGTGACAATTTGAGTTTAATCTGGCTCTATATTCTTTCTAAAAGATTCATTTCAAACCTAAAAATCGATCATGATCAAACGTATAGACAGTACAGAAAAAGCAAAAGAGTTGATTGCCATACTTAAAGAAAAACATGGAGACCTGATGTTTTACCAGGCAGGTGGATGCTGCGAGGGTACACAACCGCAATGTTTCGAAAAAGGAGGATATTACCTGCGGATGCGCGATGTTTGTTTAGGTGAAATAGAAGGCTGCGAGTTTTGGGTAGACAGAGATCTTTTCGAGTATTGGAAATTCTCACACTTTACTTTAGACGTGCTTGATGGATTTGGAGTGGGTGGTTTTTCTTTAGAAACCCCACTTCAAAAAACTTTCAAGATTCACTACAGGCTGTTCTCTGAAGAAGAACTAAAAGAACTTGAACCCGTTAAAACGGCAGAGTAATTGTTGTTTATTTGGTTTAAACAGAGGTCAGTTTGGAGCAATCCGGCTGACTTTTTTTGTTTATATTCTATAATAAATCGTCATCTCGACTGGAACGCAGTGAAATGGAGGGATCTATATCGATAGATTTAGTTTCACTGCGCACTACCTGGTTCTCGACTTGGTTGCACTCCATTCGAAATGACTACCTCTGTGATATATCATCCATCATTTCACCTTATTTATAATATCTTTTGTTTAAAAAGTTTTGAGATCACGCTAATAAAAAGCATGTGTAATTTTAAAAATTTATGCAATCTTTGCATTAAAAATTAAACCATGCGTAAACTATTTGCCGTCCTTTCTACCATCATTACCCTATTTGCTATCAAAGAAACGGTATATGTATTTACTTCTACTGAGGCAGACATGGTTAAGCAAAAAGCAATCATGATTGTAATTGCCTTAAGCATTACTATACCGTTAATTATTTTAACACTTTGGCTTTGGTCGCCGGGAAGAAAGAAAAATAGTCAACAAAATTAAGCTAAAAACTTATTTTTCAACTCAGGTGTTGGCACCCAACAACTCTCCTGCCTTCCCCACCATCTGTAACGGTTTTTGGCAATAATATCATAAATCCAATCACGGATAAATTTGGGAACCAGGAGAAATACATAAAGAAGCGGAATCAATCCATTAAGTTTTCGGGCTACACGCAATGCCGCTGAAGATTTAGTATAGAGTTTTCCATCCTCCAGCAATAAGATGGTATTCAATTTTTCTGAATCAGCGTTAAATTTCGGCAGCATTTCTTTGGCGTAACCACCTTGTAGCGCTGTAAATTTGAATTGATCTTTTTTATCGTGTGCAATAACAAACTGAACCGATGCATTGCAAAGATTACAAACGCCATCAAAAAAGATTACAGGTTGCTGGATCATGCTATAAAAATAAAGCTTTTTAATAAAACAAGTATCTTGGGAATGTCTAATAAAGTGTAAAGGCTATATATTAGGGTGTCAATTTAATTCATGTACACAGGTTTCATCGGGACTATAGTGTACCGCTGGGCTAACATTAAGGTGAAAAACTGGGTTTGCTTTTCAAAACAACAACAGGAATAGAAAGATTGATTTTTAAATGTTGTAACAGAACAATTTAGCATGCAAAAAATAAAACAATCGATCTTCAACTTTCTTACCTTAAAACATTTTTATATATTTGCCCAATCCTTCTTCAATGCAAAAGAAAACACTTCTTGACGGACAAAAAATTCAGATTACAATTAAGAGGCTCTGCCATCAATTAATTGAAAACCACGACGATTTCGCGAATACCGTTTTAATTGGTATCCAGCCAAGGGGTATTTTTTTGGCCGATCGCATTCATCAGGATCTTCAACAGATTCTAAAAAACAAGAAAATTTTAAAGGGAAACCTTGATATTACTTTCTTTAGAGATGATTTCCGCCGTAAAGACGGACTGGTTACCGCAAGCAGCAACTCGATCGATTTTATCATCGAAGGCAAAAAAGTAATCTTAATTGATGATGTACTTTGGACCGGCAGAACCATCAGGGCAGCGCTTGATGCCCTACTTGCTTATGGCCGCCCAGAGAAAGTTGAACTTTTGGTTTTAATAGACCGTAGGTTTAGCAGGCATTTACCTATCGAGCCTGATTACATTGGGCATCAGGTAGATAGCTTAAACTCGCAACAGGTAAAAGTAACCTGGGCGAGTGAAGGAAGTGAAGACAAAGTGATTTTAATATCCGAAAATAATAAATAAAAATGGCAGCAGAAAAACTATCAACCCGACATCTTTTAGGCATTAAAGATATTAACCGGAATGATATCGAATTGATTTTCGAAACTGCAGACAATTTCAAGGAGGTGATTAACAGACCGATTAAAAAGGTCCCTTCGCTCCGCGACATTACCATTGCCAATATCTTTTTCGAAAACTCTACCCGTACCAAACTTTCATTCGAACTTGCTGAAAAAAGGCTTTCGGCTGATGTGGTGAATTTCGCCGCCTCATCTTCATCGGTGAGCAAGGGCGAAACTCTTATCGATACCGTGAACAATATCTTATCGATGAAAGTTGATATGGTGGTGATGCGTCATCCTTATGCTGGTGCAGGTCAGTTTTTAAGTAAACATGTAAAGGCCCAAATTGTAAATGCCGGAGATGGTGCACACGAACATCCAACACAGGCCTTACTTGATGCCTTCTCTATCCGCCAGAAACTGGGTGATGTAGCAGGTAAAAAAGTAGTCATTGTAGGCGATATCCTGCACTCGCGTGTAGCGATCTCAAACATCCTTTGCCTGCAGCGTTTAGGTGCCGAAGTAATGGTTTGTGGTCCAACAACATTAATCCCCAAACACATCCACCAACTTGGAGTAAAGGTTGAACATAATTTAATTAAAGCACTGAACTGGTGCGATGTAGCTAATATGCTCCGAATCCAACTGGAGCGCCAGGACATTAAATATTTCCCATCGCTAAGGGAATACGCCATGATGTACGGCTTAAACAAACAGATCTTAGATAACCTTGATAAAGAAATCATTGTTATGCATCCTGGCCCCATAAACAGAGGGGTTGAGATTACCAGCGATGTGGCCGATAGTAAACAATCGATCATTTTAGAACAGGTAGAAAACGGAGTAGCAATAAGAATGGCCGTGCTGTATTTGTTGGCAAGCCAGGGGTAGGTTAGTTCAATAGTCATTCGTCATTGGTTCATTAGTGCTGGGTGCATAGACTGGCATAGTACATTGATAATCGTTCATTAGTGCATATTTCATAGACCAGTATCCTGCATTAATAATTGTTCATCTCTCCGTGTTGCCGAGCCCAGTATAGTCCATTGTTCATTATAGTGCTAATAATAATTAATTTCTCTCAAACGGTTTACTGGATGTAAACAACGGCCAATCAGCCTATCTACATGATTTCTATAAAAATTGCGATCAGCAGCAAGAAGGCTTGGTTGGGAAAAGGCCACCCCGCAATGACCAATACTGGGACTAATGAAGTAGTTACAAATGAACTGATGAACCTCTACCGGATGTGGCAGTACCAATGACGAATAAACTAATGACCAATGAACCTAATTTTTCCACATTCGTTCACCCCTTAATACCAAACCAAAAATCCTATCGTTAATTTGTGTTATTAACAGATGTTAATTACTTCTGTTGATAAGCTTTGATACTATTTCTAATTTAGTACCAACCATATTTGAAACCAATGCAGAAAAAATACTTACTAATTCCGCTAATTTTAGCAGGAAGTTTTAGCACCTACGCTCAGGTTAGCGCTGTGCAAAACCTCAACAAAAACTATCAAACGGGCTTAGAATTATTAGACAAAGAAAAATACACTGCAGCTGCACAACAGTTTAAACTCGTTGAGCTGCAACGTTATAAACCTTCTACACAAACGGAGAGTAATGCTGAATTATCTTTACTAAAAGAAAATGCGAAATTCTATGCAGCTGTTTGTGCACTAGAATTAACCAACAGTGATGCCGAAAGTTTGTTTCAGGCATTTATCCGCGATTATCCATTAAACCCGAACACCAAACTGGCTTATTTTTATGTTGGAAAAACTTACTTCAACCAGAAAAATTATAAAAAAGCTCTAGAATGGTTCGAAAAAACAGATCCTTCTACGCTTTCGGGCAAACAAAGAAACGAATACCAGTTTAAACAAGGTTACGCCTATTTCGAACTTAAAGACTACGACAAAGCAGAACCTTTATTCGAAAAAGTTAAAAAAGAAGAAGGCGATTTTCAGGAAAGTGCCACCTATTATTTTGCTTACATCAACTACTTAAACAAAGAGTATAAAACGGCATTGGCCAACTTCGAAAAGTTAAAGGGCTCTCCTACTTATGAGGCGAGTTATCCATATTATATTACTTCGATGTATTACCTTGATGAGCGTTATGATGATGTAATCAGTTATGCTTTAGCAGCCATTCAAAAAACTAAACAGCAGTTCGAACCAGAAATGTTGAGTTTAGTTGCCGCATCTTACTTTGCAAAGTCTGAATTCAAAAATGCAGAAAAGTATTTCGCAGAATATTATGCCAAAGATAAAAGCGAAACCAAAAATAACCTCTTCATATACCAATACGGGTACTCTTTGTTCCAGAATAAAAAGTACAAAGAGTCTGTTGCTGTTCTAGAAAAGCTAAATACCGATGATGTTTACCTTCAAAACGGTATGCATACTTTGGGTAAAGCCTTTATTCAATTGGGCGATAAACCAAAAGCGCAGAGTGCTTTTTTCAGGGCATCGCGTTTAAGTTTTGACAAGGGTATACAGGAAGAATCCTGGTTAAATTATGCCAAATTAAGTTACGAATTAGAATTCCACCAGCAGGCATTAGAGGCCACTCAGGGTTTCTTAAAAACTTTCCCAAAATCGCGTAAAATAAACGAAGCTAAAACTTTGCTGGGTGAGGTTTTATTAACCACCAAAAACTATCAGGCTGCTGTAGATATTTTAGAGCCTATTCCGGATAAAAACCTTGAAGCTAAAGAAGCTTACCAAAAAGTAACCTATTTCCGCGGGTTAGAATTTTATAACGAAAGAGCATTCCCGAATGCACTATCAATGTTTTTACGTTCTGAAAAGTTCCCTGAAGATAACGAGATCAATGCGCTAAATACTTACTGGAAAGCTGAATCGATGTACGAGCTGCGTAAGTTCGGTGAAGCAGTTACTACTTTTGAGAAATTCTTAAAAATGCCAGATGCCGATAAAACCGGTGTTTACAATTTTGCGAACTACGCTTTGGCCTATGCCGCTTTCGAAGATGAGAAGTACAGCAAAGCAGCTACTTACTTCGAAAAATTCCTGGCAGGCAGCGATAAAGACCAAAAAACAATTGATGATGCCACCATCCGTTTAGCCGATTCATATTTCGTAAACAAAAACTATGGTGATGCAATGGCGAATTACAACAAGATCATCAGTCGCAAAACCACTTCAGAAGACTACGCCACTTTCCAGAAAGGAATGATCCAGGGATTGGAAACGCAGTATGATGCGAAAATTGCGACCATGCAGAGCCTGCTGAATACTTTTCCAAATTCTAATTACGCTGATGATGCTGGTTTCGAAACTGCTTATACTTATTTCAACAAAGGCGATTTTGATAAATCTAAATCAGACCTTGTAGCCCTGGTAGCCAAATATCCACGTAGCAGTTATGTGGCAAAAGCCTTGGTAACCATCGGCTTGGTTCAATACAACCAGGATCAGGACGATGCCGCTTTAGAATCGTTTAAAAAGGTAATCCGCGATTACCCTACTGCCGATGAAGCCAAACAGGCAATGGAATCGATCAAGAACATTTATGTAGATCGTGGCGATGCAAATGGTTTTATCGCTTACGCAGCTACCACCCCACTTGGAAATTACTCTGGTTCGGAGCAAGACAATATCGTTTTTGCCGCAGCCAATAACACCTATTTAAAAGGCGATGCCAATGGTGCATTCCAGGCCGTAAATGCTTATTTTGATAAATTCCCTAAGGCGAACCATGAAAAAGAGGCTAAATTTATCAGGGCAGAATCGTTGGTGAAACTGGGCAGGCCGGATGAAGCCATTCCTGATTACGAATTTATCTTAAACGACTGGACGAGCGATTATACCGAACGTTCTTTGGTCAGTATTTCTCAACTCTTCTTAAACCAGAAGAAATACAACGAGGCCATTGTTTACCTGAAAAGATTAGAAACTACCACCGATTACAAGTCGCACTATAGTTTTGCCATCAACAACCTGTTAAAGGCTTACACCGCTTTAAACATGCCTGATGACATGCTTAAATATGCACAGCTGACCAGAGAATCGGAAAAAGCTTCAGAAGAAGAAAAAAACAGTTCGAGCTTATATTCTGGCAAAGCTTACTTGTTAAAAGGCGATACCACTACCGCCATAAAAGAATTTAAAAATGTAGTGGCCAAAACAAAAACAGTTGCTGCCGCAGAAGCAAAATATAATTTAGCTTTATTAGAATACAACAAAGGTGATTTCAAAACTTCATCCAAAACCTGTTTCGATCTGGTTAACAACATGGCCGCTTACGATTACTGGGTAGCAAAGGCGTTTATCCTTTTATCTGATAATTATGTTGCCCTGAAAGACAATTTACAGGCAAAAAGTACACTTCTCAGTATAATTGATAATTACGAAGGCAAGGATGATATCATCCCTACAGCCAAAGAAAAACTAGAAAAACTAAACCAGAAGAAGTAGCATTATGAAATTGATTAAATATATATATAGTTCACTGTTTTTTTTAGCTGCTGGATTAATGACTGCTCAGGCGCAGGATAAAAAAACTGAGGAAAAAGGGGTTGTAAACGAAGAGATTGAAGTTGTTCGCCCATATAAACCAATTTTGGCGGAGGCTGTAAAACTAAGAAGAAGCCCGAATTTAGATGATGTTAAAACTTACAAAGCAAAATTAAACTACAGCATTTTGGATAGAAAGCTGGAGTTGAACAGCGATATCCAAAAGTTACAGGCACAAGCCCTGGCCGAAGAAAAAGAAAGCATATTGGTTAACAATTATGTAAAAGGAGCATTCGGGTCATTAGCTACCCTTTTGGGCGAAGCTTATTTCAACACAGGTAAAGATGAAGGTTTACAGGTTGGTGGATACTTTAAACATTTTAGTCAGGAAGGAAAGCTGAACAAGCAGAATAGCAGCAATCAACAGTTAAGCATTTTTGGCCGCAGTATTTTAGAGCAGAATACTGTTAGTGGCCGCATTAATTTTGAACGCAACGGCACCTACTTTTATGGTATAGATGATGCCAGACCTACGCTAAACCCTAACCCTGATAAACAAGCCTTAACCACCATTGAGCTGGAAGGTGAGCTGGTAAAAAACTTTACCGAAGATGAAGATGCTTTTAGTTATGCTTTAAAAGCCAATGGTTATATCTGGAATGATAAATTCAGTGCAAAAGAAAACTACCTGAGCTTAAATGGTTATGTAAACAAACGTATTCATTCGTTAAACTTAGGTTTAGCCGCATCAACCGAATTCGGTAATAGCAAAGATGCTTTAACCAGTGTTGGCAATAATCTGTTGCGTTTAAATCCGTATATCCGTTTACAGGTTAAGGGTGCTAAAATTACAGCCGGGATTAATTTCGTACAAGAATTTGGTGCTTTTAGCAGCTCTAGAATCTTTCCTGCTGTTACCGCCGATTTCACTTTAATTCCTGATTACCTACAAGTTTTTGGAGAAGTTAAAGGCGATGTAAACAGAAACTCGCTAAAAGGCTTTACCGATGAAAACCCCTGGTTAAACAGCAATATCGTGGTTAGAAACACCGTTGAAAAGTTAAGTTTCAGTGCTGGTATTAAAGGTACTGGTGGCCCAGGTTTTGGTTACAAAGCACGTGTATATGTAAAACAGTTTGATGATATGCCTTTGTTCATCAACAACTTTACTGATTTTAACAAATTTGATGTGATATACGATTTCGGTAAAACGAAATTAACAGGTTTAGAAGGTGAAATTTCTGTTCAGGTTAGCGATGCCTTAAAATGGACTGGTAAATTAAATATCGACGATTGGAAGCCCGCAGCAGAGACTTACTCTTGGTTTAAACCAGGTTTAAAAGTAAGTTCGAACTTTGTTTATACCTACAATAAAAAACTAAGCTTTAATGCTGGTGTTGTAATTCAGGATGATATTAAAGCAAAAGTAAACATTGCTAATCCAGTTAATCCTGCACAGTATCTAATTCCAAATCCATCAATAGAGGAAATTAAAACGGTTAAAGGTTATGTAGATTTAGGTCTTGGCGCCGATTACCGCATTAACAAAAAATTCTCTGTTTTTGCAAAAGCAAACAACATCTTAAATACAAACTACAGTAGGTATTTGTATTATCAGGCAAACGGATTTAATATTTTCGGTGGCTTAACCTATTCCTTTTAAGTAATAAAAAACATAAAATCTATTTTTAATATTTTATACGCCTTTAAGTTAAACTTAAAGGCGTATTTTGTTTACAGGGTTAGAGGCGGCCGATCATCATTAAAAACAACTTTAAGATAAATTATTTTCAGAAAGAATTATTAATAGCTATTCTCTTAATTGAACAACGTTAATATTGTTGTGAATTCGACTATATTTACTTTAGTTAGCTTAAAATTAAAGCGGAATGAGAATCCCAACAATACATGGATATATTGACAGAAGAATCTTAATTAACTTCACAGCCGACCCAAAGATTGTGAAAGAACTGATTCCCTTTCCTTTTAGACCAAAAGTTTATATGGAAAAGGCCATTGTTGGAATATGCTTAATCAGACTAAGAAATATAAAACCAAAAGGGTTACCAAACTTTATGGGTGTAAATTCTGAAAATGGTGCTCATCGAATTGCAGTTGAATGGGATGAGGACGGTGTAACAAAATCAGGAGTTTATATCCCACGTCGGGATACTTCGCTAAAATTAAATGCGCTCATTGGTGGACGAATATTTCCTGGCAAACACTTTCATGCAAAATTCAACATAGAAGAAGAAAACGGAAATTACCAAATTAGCTTTAAGAGCTCAGATAATACTGAGATATTAATTGATGCTAATGAGACTCCTTGGTTTAACAATCAATCAATTTTTAAAACACTAGAAAATGCGTCGGATTTTTTTGAAAACGGCGACCTTGGATATTCACCAAATAAAGACAAGTTTGATGGTCTGAGATTAAAAGCATACCATTGGAAAGTTAGACCACTTGAGGTCTTGAAGGTAAAATCAAGTTTTTTTGAAAACGAAGATCTTTTCCCCCGAGGATCGGTGACATTTGACAATGCGCTACTTATGACAAATGTTGAGCATGAATGGAAAAGCGAAACAAACAAATAACTTAAAACATTATAGATCCTAAAAGGATGAAGCAAATATTCATAAGCATCTTAAGCATTTTCACCCTAGCCGTTTATGGCCAGGACAAAAACAATTATATTCATTTCAATAAATTGACCGAAGTTGAAGGAACAGATTATGTAATTGCAAGTGTTGAAAACTGGGGAAAAATACCTGATGCTAAAAACAAATACCTACTGTTTATTAATACAAAAAACGGACAAACAAAACAGGTAGATTTCCCAAGTGATGGCTATTTTGAAAAACTGGAACATGTTAAAATTGATCATCTAGGGATCAATCAAATTATTATTTCAGCCCAAACCATTGATCTTGATGAAAAAAAGGGAATAGACTGGAACGACCCAAAACAGATTATAATCTTATCTCCTGATGGACAAAAAAAAACACAGTTAACAGACAATAAACTCTTTGTAAGGACCTGGGTTGTAAATAAACAAACAGGCACCGTTGTGGTTACTGAACACTATGATACAAACAACAACAATAAATACGATAAAACGGATAAAAACGAAATTTCAATTTACGACTTGAAAACTTTGAAACTGGTTAGTAAAATTTAAGAAAGCCCATACCAGGTTTCGCTATCATTAGCCTTGAAATTTCTGTTTTCTATCGTCTCTTATGAAACAATACTAATCATTTTCAATCTTGTTTCTACTATAGTTATTTAAACCTATATCCTATCCCAATCCTAAAAGCCCGGTTGGTCTGTTTAAAAGAACCCAAACTATTGCTCACCTTATATGGAGTTAACCATTGGTAGCTTCCATTGATATCAAATTGTTTAATGTGAATACTGATGCCGCCGGTAAACCCTATATTTACCTTATTGCTTACTGTATTTACTAAGGTCGAGTCGATTTGCCTGCTATGGTATAACGTATCACGTGGATCGGCTATCGGTTTTAATCTGGTTATCATTTCAGACTGCTTGCCCACAAAGCTAATTACCGGACCTGCTTTAACACTAATATGTTTTGAAAGCCTATAAGCAGCTGTTAAAGGAATATCTACCGTAATCACTTTTCGTGTAGCTGCAATTGTAAACGGCGGTAACGAATCGGGGCGGTAATAACTCGGATGTGTAAATTCTCCAATAATTTTTTGATAGCTATTAACATTTACGCCAACTGAAAGCTGCCATTTTTTACTTAATGAATAAGCGCCCGATATGCCGCCATAAAAACTACTGCTGCCTTTCTGCACATTCATTCCTGTTGTTACACCATAACTATATGTAGGCACTATAATTTCGCTTTCCTGTTTAATTTTGGTCGTTTTGATTTTGGGTGATCTGACATTTTTTACTTTCAAGGCTTTACCTGCAGTGGTGCGATCTGCTTTATTTTTGCTTCCCCTCCTACTGGTATTTATTGAAGATGCACTTCGTGAATAGACAGGGGCATAGGTTTGTAAAACAGCTCTTTGATTTAAAATGGAAACTGGTGAAGCAAGCTGTTTAAAAAATCCATTTGTTTCCTGATAACTATTCGGTATTAATAACAGATTTTGTCCGTTCCTAAACGAACTATCAACATTCCAACCTTTAGTTTCATGACCATCAACTTTTGAGCTAGGCTTTGATGATCTCGAACTTAAATTTTCAAATCGTCCAGAAGTATAACGTCTTTGTGTACCATCGTGTTTGTTTTTAATGGGAGAAACAGCATTCGGTTTAGCGGCAGATAAAATAACGTTTTCATTGTCATTCACACGTTTTACAACCTCAGCAGAATCATTGTCAGCGCCTTTATTTTGCGCCACAACATGATCAATTGGATTTCCATTCTGATCAATACTATCCTTGATTATAGTCGTATCGCCCAGATTGCCGTAACTTATCACCTTGCTACTATCAAAAGCTATTGAATCGAGAATTGCAGGTTTAACTTTCTTTTCTATTTCTTTCTGTTTATTTTTTGATTTTAGAACTGTAAAGTAGCCTACAGTAGAAACCGCAGCAGCTACAGACAATGTATACCCAATTATTTTAAATAGTTTGGCTCCTGTAGATAAATTAGGACCATGGCCGCCGACGGTACTAATCGGCATCTGCTCATTGAGCAGTTTGTGCATACCCGCCCATGAAGCATCCGCAGCATCCTGAATTGGAAGACTATCGAATTTATTGCGCCAGAGTTTATGATACCATGCTGAATTTCTCATCTTCTTTTTATGTTTTCAGTTGGTTTATCAATTGCTGAGGAAGCTAACATTGTCCTCAACTGTTTCTTTGCTTCAGAGAGGTGCCACCTTGATGTACTCTCGGTAATGTTCAAATGTTCTCCAATTTCCTTATGTGAATAGCCATCTATAACCGAAAGGTTAAAAACCAACTGGGTAGCGGTTGGCAACAGGCGTATCAATTTCAGGAGATCTTCTACAAAAAGTTTATCTAACACAGACGGCTGGATAAAGATTTCCTCTATTTCATCTTGGCTGATTGTTTCGTTAAACTTCGCCTCTCTTCGGCCAATATCAATGCATGACCTTACCATCACTGTCCTAATCCAGGCACCAAATTCTCCTTTTTTAGCATCGAAAGTATGGATATGCTGAAAAACCTTCAAAAAACCAACGTTCAGCGCATCATGTGCCAGATCATCTGATTTAAAATAACGAAAACATATACGCAGCATATCGGCATAGTAAAGCTTATAGAGACCTTCCTGTGCTTGCCGCTCATTAGCCTTGCAGCCTCTGATTAGTTTAGTATCCTGCTTAAAAAAAAGGTTCATCCATCTGGTTCGGTAAGCGGTTTTTCATGGTGTTATAACAAGGTTACGCAGCGGATATGAAAAACGCTGGGTTAAAATTAATTTATTTTTTATTGATACATTTTATTTTTCGACCAAGCGTTTTCAGCACTGGCTTCGTATGATCTTGTAAACCCTGATCTATGCGTCACAATGAAAGCTATAACCGACACAACGAATGGTACAATGAACATTTCCCATCTGAAAGTTCTAAACGCGATTTTTATGGAAAGGTGAGGGCTACAGGCAAAAACAATGTTGCCAACTGGCTGCAACAACTATTTTTCAGTTGTCTAGATCCGCTTTTAGACAGAAAAGACCGAAGCTGGCTTACCGTAGGGGATGCGTATGGATTTGATGCACAGTATATCCTAAACTCAGGTAATAAGGCATTGGCAACCGATTTGAATACCGATTTTTTAAATGTTGCACTAAAAGAGGGAATTATTAATGCCTGTGCTGCAGAAAATGCAGAAAAGCTATCGCGAGAAGACAATAGCTTTGATTTTGTGCTTTGCAAAGAATCTTACCACCATTTCCCTAGGCCATATGCTGCAATGTACGAGATGATCAGAGTGGCCAGATCGGGTGTGGTAGTGATGGAGCCGCAAGATCCGGTAACAAAAATGCCTTTACTATTAATGCTGAGCAATCTTTTTGCCCAAAACGGGCAATTTATTAACAAAATATGGAAAAACCGTTTTTCATTTGAGCCTGTTGGAAATTTTGTATACAAGGTTTCTGAACGGGAATTTGAAAAACTGGCCGCAGGTTTAGGCCTACCAATGGTCGGTTTTAAAAAAATCAATCCAAATTACTGGTTTAAAGGGGCAGAATCAATATCAATCGATCAATACAGCAGGCAATTTTTCTTAATCAAAATGAAGAAGTTCCTTTTTGATGTCCTCTTTAAACTAAGGGTTATGCCCTCACAGGTGTTAACGACAATTATTTTCAAACAATTACCTGATGAGCACACGACTAACCTGCTTAAGAAAAGCGGTTACCACTTGGTTTACATTCCTCAAAACCCTTATTTAAATTAAACAATATCCACTCTTATCATTTCACACCTATCTAAATAAAACATGAAAATCAACTCAACGCCTAAAATCCTTTATTTTTTTTCGATCTTAATGTTACTAGTTTTTTTGATCCTAACTTATTTTTTTTATCCCCGTGTGCTATGGAGTGAGTTCTTTGCATCAGCAGCTATTTTTTTGCCTATTGCGGTTGGGATAATTATTTTAGCTATTCTTTTATTTCTGGGCATATACCTGATGATCAAAGGCATAAACCATGGAAAGAAAAAAAAACACGTTAGATATTTATAGTCTTTAAAACGTATCTATTATATGATGATTTAGGTGTATCCCCTTATTCAATCATTACTTATCCCACCAAACCCGTGAGGTAAGTACATCTCCCCCTGCTATTCTGGCTACGGCATCTTTATAGTTTTGGGGATTGTTCAGCACCTCTGTTGATAGATAGATCATCCTGCGGGGAATAGTGCCATTGGTGACGTTGCCTTTATAATTTACAGGAATAAGCTTGGGATAATCGCTCCTTTTCCAGTTTAACCAGGCTTCTATGAAATTAAAATCCGTTCCTGTAGTTACCCAGTATTGTGTATTGATTGCGCTTAATGCATTTTGTGTACTGCTTTCATCAAGTGGATTCTGGTTTACAAATGCAGTGATTTTATTGGCATCAACCGCAGCTAAAGGATCCAGCTGTGCAAGCGATTGGATCGCGCCCGTTAGGCCATTGGTGTAGTGCAGGTTTGCGGTACCATTTATATTCCATCCCCTCACTTTGGCTTCGGCAAGCAAAAATTCAATTTCAGCGTAACTCAGGATAAAAATTGGTCCGCCTAATTTAAGGTACATCGCGGTGCGTGGTCTGGAATATTTTCCAAGCGGAGCAAAATCACTTCCGCTACCCGTTCCACCTGGATAGTTTGGCGAATGACTGATATCAGTGGTTCCACCCTGCAGATCGTATCCATTTGGCATCCCAAGCTGAACAGTTGCATCGGTATTTCCGCTTAAATTCTGATCTGCATTTTTGGCCAATCCATCTTTCGGTACTTCACCTATCACACCCAATCTGGGGTCATTGGTATTTTTTAACTGATCAATTAATGTTTTACTCCATCGTACTTCCAGATAGTCGGAAAATGTTCTTAAAGCAAGTGATGTTCCATTTTGACTGTTAAAGGAAGAAGCATCGGTTAACAGAATCGCATTGTCGTTAATACTGGTAAAAGTTTTGCCCACGGCCTTTTCGGTCCAAATTCTGGCCTTCTCCGGATCTGCTTTCGTTAACCGCATGGCAATCCTAAGCATTAACGAATAACCAAACTTTTTCCATTTACTGATATCACCTTTATAAAAAAGATCGGCGCTAGGTCCGGGTTTTTCGGTATCCAATTGCGCTGTAGCCGTTTCGAGATCGTTCAGCATCTGTGTGTAAATATCTTCCTGACGGTCGTAAACGGGATATTTAACACCTTGCATCGCCTTAACAGCCTGCGAATAAGGCACATCGCCATAAGTATCGGTAATTCTTTGTAAAATCAATACAAACATCATATCACCAATCGCAATCAGGTTTTTATAGGCCACCGGATCTTTTAATCTGGCCAGTCGTTGCATCTCTCTGATGTAAGAGGCATCTGTATAACCTTCATCAAAAATACGCCCCTGATAATCGGTAAAACTCCCCACATTGATGTATTTATCGCCATTATTGTAATAATAGTAGGTTGAGGCAAGCAACTGCATCATGGTACTCTGATACAGAAGCTGATAATAGCCCAAATTGGCATATTTTAACTGTGCTTGTGCAAGCAAGCTGTTAGGATCATAATTATCTTCGGTGAGTTTAGTTGGGTCGGTATTGATTTCGTTTAGCTTTTCCTTAGAACAACTGCCCATTAAAGCCAGAAAAAAAATACCTAAAACACATAACTTTCTCATGGCCATCTTATTTGAATTTAAAATTAAAATTAACCCCAAACGTACGTGTTGCAGGCAATGAAGCACCTTCTATCCCGGCGTAGCTCAATGTTGGTGAGAACTGTGACTCAGGATCTACATTTTTAGTGTATTTAAGCAAGGTAAACAGGTTCCGTGCCACCAGATCTATCCCTATACTACTAAAAGGTGTTCTTTTTAAAAAACGTTCACTAAAAGAATAACCTAATGTAGCCTGCCTCAGTTTAATAAAACTCCCGTTAAGCACCGATAATGCAGAAATATTAGTGGCCAGTTCAGGGTAATAGGCATAAGCAGGAACGTTAATGGTATTTTTTTGCCCATTTTCCAATACCCCATCGGCAACAATACCTGTTTCTCTACCGATCAAAGTGGCTTTATTTAAGCCAAGCACATAACTGTAATATTCTGTAGCGGATAGGATTTTATTGCCAAAGCGATAATCGATCAAAAAGGAAAAACTAAACTGTTTATAGCTAAAACTGTTGGTTACCCCTCCATATAAAGTAGGCATGGTGCCGCCCATTGGAATAAAATTACCCCGCTTAGGTATGCCATCGGATCCGATAATGATGTTTCCATTGGCATCGCGTAGATAATCGTAAGCCATAATCTGCGTAATCGGTTTACCAACCACCAGCGCTGTATTGGCATTTAACGGCCGATAGGTACCCGTAAGGGTATAATTACTGTTGCCATCGATAGAAAGCAGGGTATTCTTTACCTTGGTCATATTAAAGTTAATCTGCCATTTGCCCGTTGTTGTAAGCAATGGCGTATAGCCTAAAGCCAGTTCTATTCCTGCATTGCGGGTTTCGCCAAGGTTAACATAAGCGGAAGTAAAACCTGTGGTAACCGATTGTTTTGCATTAATAATTTCGTTGTGGGTAATGCGGTTAAAATAGGTAAAATCGATATCCAGCCGACTATTAAAAAATTTAAGGTCGAGGCCTGCCTCTATTTCATTCAGGGTAAACGGTTTTAAATTGTAATTGGGTAAATCGCCTGAAAAACCACCTACAGGCACGCCGTTTACCTGATTATCTACGGCATAATAGATTTGCGTGGTGTACGGAACAATGGGTTCGCCACTTGTTTTGGCAAAATCCAACCGCAATTTACCAAAGTCCAGCCCCTTGAATTTCAACAGGTCGGAGAAAATAAAACTGCCCGATACGCCAGGTACAAATATGCCCCGGTTGTTAGCAGGCAAAGTAGAATAGATATCGTAACGTCCTGTAACGGAGAAGTTAAGATAACGCTGATAGCTGAGATCGGCAGTATAATAAGCAGATTCAGTTACAATTCTGGATATGGCCAATGTTTTGGTACTGGTAATCAGATTTTCTGGCACATACAGATACGGTATTTTAAACTGCGATCCTTTCAGTTTTTCGGTATTGCCCCTTCTTTCGCGATAATTTGCGCCCATTGAAAATTCGAGGTTCAATTTATCGCTCAGGCTTCTGGTTGCACTGAATAAAATATCGCTATTGAGTTCTGAAGTATGGTTTTGATCATAAGCATTCATACCGCCCTGCCTGTTAATGGAAAATGCAGTTCCTGTAGGCAAAATACTCACCACTTCATCTTTACTCGAATCGTAGCCAATTCTGCCCTGCAGTGATGCCCAGCTGGCCAACTTATATTTTAATACGGCTGATGTGATATAACGGTTTCTATTGGCATAATCGGCCTGTTTGTTCATTAAAAAATAAGGATTGGTTTTATATTCATCCCCATTCCAACGCGTTTCAAAACCTGTTTCGGTATCATAACCAGGCGCTAAGATCGATTGATCTAAACTGGTGGCCAAAGCTGAGATCCCGTAATTTGCATTTAAAGGACCATCACTGAGGTAACTTTTGTTTTTGTTCCTTTCGTAAATGTAATTACCGGTAAAGCTTAATGATATTTTAGGACTTAAGGCAACTGTACCATAAAAATTCAGCGTTTTCCGGTTCAAAGCTCCATTGCTTAAAACAGAATTGTAATCCAAATTGGAAACCGAAACCCTGTAGTTATTATTGGTATTTCCACCAACCAGCGACAGCGTATTAATAAAGGCTGGGGCGGTGCGGTAAAAAGTCTGGATGTTATTTTTTACAGGAGCATAAGGCCGCATAGAACCATCTACCTGAGGTGTTAATTTGCCATCCATAAGTTCTCCCCAACTCAATAAACCTGTAATAATTGCATTGTACAGATCGGCAGGCCGTTTATTTTGGGTACCCTGACCGTACAAATATTGAAAATCAGTAGAATTAACCGGCACATCGAAGGCCAGGTTTGCGTTATATTCCAGCTTTGGCTGGGTATTTTCTCCACCGCTTTTCAGGTTGATGAGGATCACACCATTTGCAGCCCTTGCGCCATATAACGCCGAAGCAGCCGAACCTTTCAATATCGTAATGGTTTCAATATCATCCGGATTGATGTTACTAATGCCATCGCCGTAATCGGCTCCGCCATATTCATTTGCACTGCCCCGAATGCTGTTATCAATTGGAACACCGTTTACGATAAATAATGGAGAAGCAGCAGTCATACTAGAAACACCGCGGATGAGTATGCGTGCTGCAGATCCCGGGCCACCATTTACACCAGTAATGTTAAGTCCAGCTACCCTACCCTGTAGCGCCATAATCATATTGCTCTCTCTTGCTTTAGTGATGGAAGAACCTTTAATGGTAGTTAAGGCATAGCCAACTTTATCATTGTCTTTTTCGATACCCAGAGCCGTAATTACCACCTCTTTTAAAAAACGGACACTATCAGAACCCATTTTCCCTTCGGCATTTTTTCGGATCACGATTAAATTGTTCGGCAAAAGAGAATAAGTATACCCACTATTGAGCAGCAATTGATCGATCACCTTTATGGCTTCTTCTTCTTCAACTTTGATTGATACCTGATGTTTGGGGATTTTAGATTCACTGTAAGCGAAATGATAAACAGTTTGTTGTTGTATGGCTTCTACAACCTGTTCAAAATTTGCTCCGTTAAAATTTAATGTAACCTTGGTTTGCGCGTATAAACCGAGCGGAAAAATCAATCCAATTAACAATATGATTCTCTGCGCACAATTCATGGCTACAAATATACATGGCTTAACGGTATGTGCTAACGGTAGATATAGACATTTTTCCCCTTTATCGAATAATTGAAATTTTCGATCAGTTTTAGCACATTTAAAGCTTCGATAATGGTTTCTTTATCTACATGTCCGGTAAATTTCATCGTTTTAAGATCAGCTTCTTTAAAGGTTATTTTAACATCATACCATCGCTCAAAAAGCCTGGCAATTTCATCAAAACGGTTGTTTTTATAGATAAGTTCGTGGTTTGTCCACGCGGTTTCCATTACCCGATCGGTCCCTGTTCCAGTAAAATGGGTGAGCTGGCTCAAATTTGGTTTGCCATCTACAAGGGTAAATTTATCGTTTGGCTTTAAGATAAAGGTTTGCCTGGTATTATTTTTAAGTGAGATGGCAACGCTTCCCCTGATTAAGGTAGTTTCGGTAAAAGTATCGTTTTGGTAGGCCTTAACATCGAACGCAGTACCCAGTACTTTTACCGCCAATTGTTCGGTGTGCACAATAAAAGGGTGTTTAGGATCTTTCTTAACATCAAAAAAGGCCTCACCAGATAGGTAAACATTTCTGGTATCGCCACTAAAATGTTCAGGGTATTTTAAGCTGCTCCCCGAATTTATTTTCACGGTAGAGCCATCGGCCAGTACAATGGTTTTCACCTCTGCGGCTTTGGTTAGCGCCTGAGTTAGTACCAACTGATCTGTTTTATTGAAGAAAATGGCCTCTTTATTGTATATCAATGTACCTGCAACAACAATAGCCACAACCGCAGCAACTTTTAACCAGATGCTGTAAGATTTATTTTTGGCCATCGTTAAACCCGATTCTCCAGGAACGGTAATTTGGGCTTTGATCCGATCAAAAACTAGATCGATATTTTCTTCTTCAGCTGTTTCAGATTCAAAATAGGCCTGTAACTGTTTATATTCTGTCCTAAGCGCTTCATTATCGGCTAAAATCGATTTCAGTTCAACAGATTCATCCGGTGAAATTTCACCGGCCAATTGTTTTCCAAGCAATTCTGTAAATCTTTGATCTGTCATTTTTTTTCACCCTTTGATAATATGTTCCTTTTTCTGTTAAAATTGCCTACAAGAAATAAAAAAAAGATAAAGTACCCGCTAAGATAATCAGGGAGATCATTTTTCCAAGTTTTTTTTCATCAGATCCCTGATCTTTTAAAGGCTGTAATATTAAGCGAAGTTTTGTAATGGCCCTGAACAATTGGGTCTGCACCGTTCGGGGCGAAATGTTCAACAGTTCTGCCACTTCTTTGTATTTCATTCCACTTTCCTTGATCAACCTAAAAACCGTAGCTGCCTGAGGTGCCAAACCAGCAATGGCAAAATCAAGTTGCCGGTGCAGTTCTTTGGTTTCCAAAATATACTCCGGCGTTTGTGCCGTTACCGAAACATCCTCTTCAGCATCAACTAAATCGATAAACGTAATTGAAGAATTTTTTTTGAGGTATTTAAGTGATTGATTTTTTACTGCAATAAAAAAATAACTTTCGGGATTTAATACGTGGGTACTTGCTGCGCGGTTTTCCCAACATTTAACAAATACCTCGGTAACAAGGTCTTCTGCAGCCTGTTTATCAACCACATAGTAAATAGAAAATTTGATTAACCTACTGTACAGAAAGCGGTAAAGTTGCTCAAAAGATTTTATATCATCCTCGAGGCAAATCTTATTCCATAAAACGACTAGATCTGGCTTAGTTGCTTTCAACTTGGTTAGTTTGGTGAATCAAATGTAAGGTAATAAAAAATATTTCATAAAAAAATCTTCCCGCTGTAGGCAATTTAACAAAAAAAGGACTCTTCATTCGGTGCCACAATCAGGTACAAGCCATTTATAGATCTATTGAAGCAGAAAACAATGAATAAAAACAAATATGTGTTGGGCATTGATATCGGAGGTTCGCACATTACAGCTGCCGTACTCGATATGCAGCAGCGGAACATTCTTAAAAATTCTTATACGCGCGAACGTGTCGACTCTCATGGCTCAACAGAACAGATTATCCGCACCTGGTGCAATGCGATTAAAGCAGCTTATCAGAAGGTTGATATCGAAATTGGCTGTATAGGTATTGCCATGCCGGGCCCTTTCGATTATGAAAATGGCATTTCTTATATCGCTGGCAATGATAAGTATGCAGCATTTTATGGCCTCAATGTAAAAGATATGCTTGCCAGCGAACTGCAGATTGGCCGGGATCAGATTTTGATGAATAACGATGCTGCTTGCTTTTTGGCCGGAGAAGTATTTGCAGGTGAAGCACGTACCTATCGGCATCTGATTGGTATTACCTTGGGAACAGGTTTAGGAAGTGCAGTTTATAATGAGGGAAAAGTTGACGATGCCAATTTGTGGTGTGCACCTTTTTTAGACGGCATAACGGAAGATTATCTTTCTACACGCTGGTTTTTAAAACGTTATTACGAACTCACAGGATTTAATATTCTAAATGTTAGAGAACTAACCAGACTTTACGACGATAACCAAACTGTACGGAAAATATTTGCAGAGTTTAGCCATAATCTTGGACTTTTCCTCAAAAAATTTCAGCAGGATCATACGGCAGAAGCGATTGTGATCGGTGGTAATATTGCTAACGCGTCGAGCCGTTTTATTCCTGCGGTGACTAAATACCTCGAATCGCAGGGCATCATCTTACCAATACATATTTCCGAATTGAATGAAGATGCTGCCTTGGTGGGTGCCGCAGGTTGCTGGGCTACACAGACAAAAGAAACAGTTGGAAAAAGCTGATTTCGATTAAATATTATATCATGAACATTTACCATTTAAACAATTAATTTTTGGGGGTTGTCTTGAGTGTAATCGTCATTTCGACCGCAGCGGAGAAATCTGATAGATACAGCATGATGCCAAGAAAAAATTATTTAAAAATAATTCAATTCCGTTGTAGGCAATTTGTGTAAGCAAAATGCTCTTAACTATAAAACCGGACGGATGGGAATCCTGAAGGCGGCAAACAATTAACCAAATACTTATTCAAAATTATTCATAATGAATATGAAAAAATCTTTACAGCTAACCTGCTTATTGCTCTATGCATCTACAGGCTTGTATGCAGCTGCACCAATTGATCACTTTAACCGTGCAGTTTCTTTCCGTTCTGTTTATCAGGATGTAATAAAAGGAACGGTAAAAGACGAAACCGGCGCTACCTTACCAGGTGTAACCATTACTATAAAGGGCGCACAGGGCGGCACCCAAACCAATACTTCAGGCCAATATAGCATAACGGCTAAAACGGGTGATGTTTTGGTGTTCTCGTTTATCGGCTACCAAAGTAAAGAAGTTACCGTGGGTACGCAAAGTACTGTTGATATAACTTTAACCCCTGACTCTAAAAATCTCGAAACAGTTGTTGTAACGGCCTTAGGGGTAAAAAGATCAGAAAAATCATTAACCTATAATACACAACAGGTATCGGGTGATGAATTATCAAAAGTAAAAAGCCCCAACTTAATGAACTCCCTGAACGGTAAAGTTGCAGGTTTAACCATTAGTCCAAGTGCATCGGGTGTTGGTGGTTCGGCAAAGGTAATTTTGAGAGGAAGCCGTTCGGTAAGCGGTAACAATCAACCTTTATATGTAATAGATGGGGTACCAATTAGTAATAACGGTAATGCCAATGGCCAGCAGAACAGTGTATTTGGCGGCGGTCAGGATGGTGGCGATGGTATTTCCAACCTTAATCCTGATGATATTGCAAGCATCACTGTTTTAGAAGGTGCATCAGCAGCTGCCCTTTACGGTAGCCAGGCACAGAACGGTGTAATTTTAATTACCACCAAACAGGGTAAAGCAGGTAAAGCCGAAATTGGTTTTTCATCGGGTGTAACCATTGATAATATTGCTTATGAGCCAAAGTTCCAAAACAGTTACGGACCTGCATCTACTACAACGAGAGATAGCTGGGGAAGTGGAATCAGCAATACGACAGATAATTTAAAAGATTTTTTCAAAACGGGGATTAATACCTCGAATGCGATAAATCTTTCGGGAGGATCCGAAATAGCGCAAACTTATTTTTCATATTCCAATACCTATGCCAGCGGTATCCAACCAGGCAATAAGTTAAACCGGAACAACTTAAACCTTCGTGAAACGGCTAAGTTTTTCAATAATAAACTAACGGTAGATGGAAGTGTGAACTACATCAATCAACGCATCAACAACAGCCCTTCTTTAGGTTTGTATTTAAATCCATTATTGGGCTTGTATCTTTTCCCCAGAGGTGTTGATATTACCCCATATAAAGATCAGTATTTATTGGCTGGCAATACGGGTGGCGCACGCCAAAACTGGTTAGGCGGTCCGGCCGATATTAATCAAAACCCATGGTGGTTGACCAATTTAAACCCAAATACATCTGTTCGTAACCGTTTCTTATTGAGCGGAAGCGTTAAATATGATGTTGCGCCATGGTTAAACGTTCAGGTTAGGGGAAATATGGACCGTACTACGGATGATTATGAAAACCGGAGATACTCTGGTATTGCGACTAATTTCAACTCTACCGGAACAGGTTATTTTGCACAGAGCAACCAAACTTACGTTCAGAAATATGTAGATGCGATTGCCAACATTACCGTTCCAATGACTGGCTCTGATTTTAAAGTGAATGGATTAATCGGTGGAAGCATTAACGACCAGAAAACTTCAGGTTTATCTTTAGCAGGCAACCTTTCGGCGGTCGATTTCTTTTCACCAGCTAACACGATCGTTGCCCTTCCAGGTACCTTTAGTGGAAATACACTAAGTAACGTAGTTCCCATAGTTCCTAATCACAGCCAGCTACAGGCCGTTTTTGGTAACGCCAATATTTCATATAAAGACTGGGCTTTCTTAACCGTAACAGGCAGAAACGATTGGTCTTCTAACTTATCGTACACACCAAACGATTCTTATTTCTATCCATCTGTTGGTTTATCATTTATTGTTTCGCAGATGTTCAAACTTCCTGAGGCCATTACCTATGCCAAACTGAGAGGAACTTATGCCGAAGTTGGAAATACAGTACCACCTTATCTTACTTTTATTCAAAACACCTTAAAATCAGATGGTGCATTAAATTTCAATACCAATGCTGCTTTCAGAGAGTTAAAACCTGAAAGGACTAAATCCTTCGAGGTGGGTACCGATTTACGTTTCCTATCAAACAGGATCAATTTCAGCTTTACCTATTATAAAACCAATACCAAAAACCAATATATTCCTGTAGTTGCACCCCCATCTTCATTGGTATCAACAGGATACCTGAATGCAGGTAATGTTGAGAACAAAGGTTTCCAGTTTATTTTAGGTGCTGATGTTATTAAAGGCGACGGGCTAAACTGGAATACTTCAATAAACGGTTCATTAAACAGAAATAAAATCATTGATATCGCTTCGGCCGATAAAATTAACAGTGTAGATTTAACAGGCGCTGGCAATACTTCTTATATTTCGAGGTTAAAAGTGGGTGGTTCTTATGGCGATATTTATAGCTATACTTTACAAAGAGATGCACAAAACCGCATCATATTAGGTGGTGATGGAACAGCAGCTTCGCCATATACACCGCTAAAAAGTAAAGAATTTAACTATGTGGGTAATCCTAATCCAAAATTTCAATTGGGCTGGAATAACAGTTTCAATTACAAAGATTTTAGCTTAAGTTTCTTGGTCGACGGTAAATTTGGCGGTCAGGTATTGTCGCTTACCGAAGCTTTAATGGACGAAGCAGGTGTATCTGAAGCAACTGGGAATGCAAGGACTCAAGGCGGTGTTAAAATTGATGGTGTAGATACAAAAGGTAATGCAGTATCAACAACAGTTAATCCACAAGCTTATTATTCATTTGTTGGTGGCAGATCGGGTGTATCGGGCGAATATATCTATAGCGCTACAGTAGTACGTTTAAGAGAAGCTGCTTTAGGTTATACCCTTCCTTTAACTGGCAAAACGTTTAAAAGTGTTAAATTTTCGGTTACCGGCAGAAACCTGTTTTATTTCTATAAGAAGGCGCCTTTCGATCCGGAAATCACCATGTCTACCGGTAATGGTTTATCTGGCGTAGATGTTTTTAACCAACCTGCAACACGCAGTTTAGGCTTCAATCTAAATTTATCATTTTAATTCTATTCAAAAACAACATGAAAACTATATATCATAAATCCTCGAATAACGGGATTAAAAGATTGTCTGCTGTTTTGCTGGCATCTTTGATGGCCTTAAATTTTGGATGTACAAAAAACTTTGAAGATTTTAACACCAACCCAACTGCACTTTCACCTGAGCAGACTACCGCACTTTTAAAATCGGCAATAGGCCCAATTGAGCAGGAAATTTTTCACAACTATCAAATTGCACAAAATCTAAGTGCTGATGCTTTTAGTGGCTATATGATGGCACCTACGCCTTTTGGTGGCGGGATCAACAATATGAACTACTCGTTAAATGATGGTTGGAACAGTGCTGGTTTTAACGACCAGTACAACTATGTAATGGCACCGATTTCTAAAATTGGCCAGAGCGAGGTAAAAACCAAATCGCCGGAAGCCTGGGGAATTGCCCTTTTGGTTCAGGTAATGGCCATGAGTAGGGTAACCGATAAATTTGGTCCTATTCCATATACTACAGCTGGTTCTTCTTTGGTATCTACACCTTATGAAGATCAGAAAACAGTTTATAGTGCTTTTTTTAAACAAATCGATACAGCAGCCAATAACTTACAAACTTATATTGCAGCAAACCCTGGTAAAACAGCGTTTTATGATAAAGGCGATTTAATCTATGCAGGTGATCCGGTTAAATGGTTAAAATTAGCTAACTCTTTACGTTTGCGTTTGGCTACACGTATTGTAAAGGCCGATGCGGCTACAGCAAAACTTCAAGCTGAAAAAGCTTTGAGTGCACCTGGAGGTTTATTAACAAGTGTAGCAGATAATGCAGCAGTAGCACAGTCGGGCACGAGAGATAATGATTTATGGGTGGTTACAGTTGCTTACGATGGCGATAATGCTTTAGGTGCGGCTTTACAAACGTACTTGGTAGGCTACAACGATCCACGCTTACCGGTTTACGCCAGACCTGCTACCGATCCTCTATTTGCAGGCCAGTATATAGGAATCAGATCGGGTGCAAATACCTCGTTTAACGGTTTGGGTAAAGCAGGCTATAAAACATATTCTACTTTAAACTCAACCGATAATACCAAATCACCTATCGGACAAAAAGCACCACAAATTTTGATGACTGCCGCTGAAGTATGGTTTTTAAAGGCTGAGGCTGCATTACGTGGCTGGACAGGTGCAGGAGATGCACAAACCAACTATGAGACCGGAATTACCACCTCATTACAGCAATGGAGTGTAGCTCCAGGAAGTTATTTATCAGATGCAACCAGTATACCTACTGCTTACGTAGATCCGAAAAATGCCGCAAACAATGCTGCAGCTGTAAGTACAATAACCGTAAAATGGGACCCTACTTCTACCAATGAACAAAAATTAGAGCGCATTATTACGCAAAAATGGCTGGCTATTTTCCCTGACGGACAGGAAGCCTGGTCTGAATACAGGCGTACGGGTTATCCTAAGTTATTTACAGTAGCCAATAATAACAGTGGTGGATCTATAAATACCCAAACCCAGATCAGAAGATTGCCATTCCCATCAACTGAATATGGAAATGGTAATAGTGCCGAAGTTGTTAAAGCAGTTGGCCTTTTAGGCGGACCAGACAATGGCGGTACCAGATTATGGTGGGATGTGAATAAAGCAAATTTCTAATCGCCCCAAGCATTGCCCGGTAGAATGACGTAAGTTGTTCTACCGTTTTCATAAAAACCAATTTCTAACCAAAAATTTAAACCTATGAGAAAACTAACCGTTTTCGGCGTATTGCTGTTAACAGCTTTCGCCCTGTTGTATGCTTGTAAAAAAGCCAATTCTGAAAAAGATGACAACCTATTAAGTACCAAAGGTACAGCAAGAGCAGCAACCAA
Source organism: Pedobacter sp. R-06 (assembly GCF_049913135.1). Lineage (NCBI taxonomy): Bacteria > Pseudomonadati > Bacteroidota > Sphingobacteriia > Sphingobacteriales > Sphingobacteriaceae > Pedobacter > Pedobacter sp. R-06. The sequence continues at coordinate 4,223,313 of NZ_CP183977.1, forward strand.
TGCTTCTGCCCTCGCCTTAACTGGTCCATTCATGACCGCCTATGTAGAGGTAAACAGTAACAATTTTGTAAATCCCGGATGTTATACCTACGGAACTTCCGCAAGTCAATTATTTGGTGTTTCTGTTATTTTCGCTGCCAATATCAATTCGGTAAATGGCGTACCAACTTTGTATTTCAATCCACAGGTGCAAGAAACCTTAAATTCTGGCAAGGTGGCTTACCTTAAATCATTAGGCATAAAAGTAGTGCTCGATGTACTTGGAAATCACCAGGATGCTGGATGGGGCTGTTTTACCACTTACGCCCAGGCCGATGCCTTTGCCATCCAATGTGCCAACGCTGTACAACAGTATGGTTTAGATGGGATTGATATCGACGATGAGTATTCTTCGTGCACTGCAAATGATGGTTCATTAGTACTTGCAGCAGCAGCATTAAGGGCCAGAATGGGTACCGATAAACTCATTACCATGGCCGCATTTAATCAGGCCAATTATTTTAATTCTACTTATAACAACCAAAAACTTGGCGATATTTTAGATTATGTATTCGAGCAAACATACTTTTCGACCAATTATGCGGGGCGTTTACAACCTTATATTAATGCTGGTGTACCTAAAAGTAAATTGGGTTTAGGTACCGATTTAGGCAATAGCGATCAGGCAGCAGTAGCTACTTATGTGAAAAACAATGGTTTGGCCAGCGCGATGGTTTATAATGTAGCCAACAATTCACAAACTAAGTTATCAGCCATGTCTAACGTACTTTATGGATCGGCAACTGCTGTAAAACCAAACTGTATAGATGGCACAGGAGGTACACCACCAGCAGGAAACCGTTCATTGGTTTTCGATGGTACTAATGAATACTTAAATTCGAATACGTTTAATCTTGCAGGCACCAGTTTAACTTATGAAGCATGGGTTAAACCAACGGCTTTTAAAGCTGCTGCTCCAAATATCTCAACCATTATGGGGATCGAAGTAAGTGATGCTAATGTGGCTTTGCTCCGTTTAGGTGATGCTTCTCTAGCCAATAATAAAGTGCAGTTTGTATTGAACACAGGTGGTGCAACACCTAAAAAACTTAATTCTGCTACAGCGCTAAGCACCAATACCTGGTATCATGTTGCGGCAACATATGATGGCGCGACCATGAAAATCTACATCAATGGGACTTTAGATGCCAGCATGAGCGCAACAGGTACCATTGTGGCCAACGGCTCATTCCAGATTTCGAGAAGCTGGGATGCAAACAGAGGTTTTAATGGTCAGTTTGACGAGATGAGAGTTTGGAAATCGGCACTGGCACAGTCTACAATTTCAGCCAATAAATGCAGTGTAAGTGCCGCAAGTACCAACTTAGAGGCCTATTGGAAATTTGATGAAGGTACCGGAACCACCATTGCAGATGCAACCGGTCATGGCCACACCGCAAGTTTGCTTAACATGGAAAGCACGGATTGGTCTACTACCGTTCCTTGTTTATAGGTTTTCTTCATAATCATTAAATTTTTAATGGCGGGTGGAAAACACCCGCCATTTTAAAATTCCCCCTCTTCGTTTTCTACATACAATTTCCATAGTAAAGCGTTTCTATAACTTAGGCTTTAGCTTCGAATTGGATATTATATCGATTTAGCGATTTGCTTACTAGCATACCATTTCTATCTTTGTAACCGTTATCTTTGCACGGATACAGATATAGGTTTAAAAAACTGTGATTTTTTTTCATGATTAAAATAACAAAACTGTACTCGTTTTTGTCCCCTTTTTGGAATAGGATGTGTAATAGCACCCATAGACACTATTTGAAGGTAGAATATAATTTTTAATTTTAAACGCTTAATTTTACCCGAATGGATATCTTATCATACCTGTTAGAACTTTTGCAGCAACGCAAAGAAGTTGGTATTACCGGCTTGGGCACCTTTTATAAAAAAAAATACCCAGGAAGATACGATAAGGAAAAACAAACGTTTTTGCCTCCTGGATATACGCTGCAATTTTCAGCGGAATTACCCGAAGAAGACGCTTTAGCCAATTTCATTTCAGCTAAAACAAACATCACCACGGAAGATGCCCGCAATCATATTGCCCAGTTTGTTGAAGAAGTAAATCAAAAATTAGAATTAGACCATGAGGCTGAGTTGCAAAATACTGGTCGTTTATTTTTTACCGAACAAGGATTAGGTTTCGAACCGGTTAAAAACATGAACTATGGTTCTGAATTTTATGGACTTCCGTCATTAGCAGAAACCGCAATTGAGGAAATAAAAACCGATTCGCCTCAACAAGAGGAGGAGGTGTACGATGAAATTGCTGAAGCACCAGTGGTACCATCACCATTTGAGAATAAATCATACCGGGCTCCGGTAATCGAAAATGTAGAACTGGATGAAGTTAAAGATGATCTTAAAAATACTTTAAAGCATACGGAAAACGCTTCAAAAGAAATCACCGAAGCGCCTGAGTTTATCAAAGAACAGCACGAGGAACATCCAAACCGTTTTGGTCATACGCCAGAATCGGAAGCAGAAAATAGCGCTGCTGAGCAACATGTGATTGAAACACCTGAATCTGCTAAAGCACAAGAAGAAATAGAAGAAGTAGCAAATACGATTGAAGAAGTATCAGAAGTTGAAAATATTGCCACTGAACAACCTGCTATTGAAACGCCTGAATCAGATGAAACACAAGAAGAAATAGAAGAAGTAGCAAATGCGACTGAAGAAGTAGAAGTTCCTGAATCAATTGTAGCACAGCACGAAGAGCATCCAGATCGCTTTGGTCATACGCCAGAATCGGAAGTAGAAAATATCGCTGCCGAACATCAGACAATTGAAACACCTGAATCTGATGATGTGCAGGACGAAGTAATTGCTACAGAAAACACCTCAGCACCTGAAGAAATCAATACCGTGGAGGTACCAGAAACGATTGTCCCACAAACTGAACCTTCGAGCCGTTTTTCGCTTAGGTCGGAAATCGAGGAACCTAAAACATATATCAATTTAGAAGACGAAACTAAAAAAGAAGAACCTGTAATTGAAGCCCCAGCATTTATAAAAGAGCAACATGCAGAGCATCCTAATCGTTTTGGTCACGACCCAATTGAACATGGAGACGAAACGCGACAAGGTATGTCAACCTGGTTGATGATTACAATTGCAGTGTTAGCTTTGGCTGTTATTGCAGCGATAACCTATTTGGTTAAACCAGAATTATTTACAGGTGAAACAACTGAAGCTGTAAAGCCTGCACAATTAATTATCGATTCGCCAAAGGTTGTTGTTGATACCCTAAAAGCAAAACAGGATTCAATAGCTAAAACAGATAGTATTTTAAAAGCCAATCAGGTTCAGAAAAACGCCGATACGGTAAAAAAAACAGAGGCAAAACCTGTTGTTAAACCTACTGTAGAAACTCCAAAAGAAAATAAAATTGTACCAAACACTGGTCCTTCTACGTTTTACGTTATTGCAGCATCTTTTCAATCAGAGAAAAAAGCACTTGTGTTTATTAAGCAAATGGAAAAAATCGGTTTAAATGCCGAAATCGCAAAAGTACCTGGCCGTTTAAAAAAGGTAAGTATAGCGAGTTTCACATCTGAAAAGGAAGCTAAAGAACAGAAAGATATTTTACAGAAAAAACTAAAAGGAAAAGGATATTTCGTACAACAAAAATCTAACAACACACAACCATAATGATAACTTTATTAATTCAGGACACCACACAAGCATTACAAGACACAGCAAATGCGGTTAATCAAGCAGTAACACAACCACAGCCAGAACTACATTTTATCGATCTGCTTTTTAAAGGCGGCTGGGTAATGGTTCCATTGGCTTTTTTAGCTTTGTTAGCCTTAGTTATTTTCTTTGAACGTTATTTAACCATTAAAAAAGCAACTAAAGACGAATCTAACCTAATGGGTCAGATCAGGTCTTATATCCAATCGGGAAATTTAGAGGGCGCAATGTCGCTTTTAAGAAATAATAACTCTCCACTTTCGCGCATGTTGCAAAAAGGTTTAAAACGTATTGGTCGCCCAATTAAAGATATTGAAGGTGCAATTGAAAACGTTGGTAAATTAGAAGTTTCTAAATTAGAAAAGAACATCAGTATATTGGGTATTGTTGCAGGTATTGCGCCAATGCTTGGTTTCGTAGGTACAATTGTGGGGGTAATTACCATTTTCCATCAGGTGTCAATTAAAGGAGCAATTGAAATCGGAACCATTTCTGGCGGTTTGTACACCAAAATGATTACTTCTGCAACCGGATTAATTATTGGTATTATCGCTTACGTGCTCTATCACATTTTAAACATTATGGTTGAAAAAATCATCCTTAAAATGGAAACCGATGCAATTGATTTTATTGATTTACTAGAAGAACCAGGCAAATAATGAATTTACGCAAAAGAACAAAAGGATCGGTAGAAGTACATACTTCAGCGTTGAACGATATTATGTTCTTCCTGATGCTGTTTTTCCTATTGGCCTCTGCAGTGGTAAATCCTACGGTGGTTAAATTATTGTTGCCACAATCATCAAGCGGGCAGCAATCTACAGCGAAGAAAGCAGTTACGGTTACGATAGACGAAAACCTTAAATATTTCGTTGAAAAAAAACCAGTTAGCATAGAAGAATTACAACCAACATTAGAAGCATACCAGAAACTGGCACCAGATATGACCATTCTTTTATATGTATCGCGTAACGTGACTTATCAGGATGGATTTGTGGTAAACGATATTGCCAATAAATTAAAATTAAAACTTGTTGTAGCCGTTGAGCCTAAAAAATAATGAACTACAAAGCACAAAACGTACCTAACGAGGAAAATAATTACCCTAAGGCCATTGCCATAGCAAGCGGAATTATGGGCTTTTTATTATTGATCAGCTTTTTTATCGTGATTGGTTCTTTCCAGCCACCTGAAGAAGTAGGTATGGGTGGTATGGTTGTAAATTATGGAACTTCTGCTGAAGGAATGGGCGATGATTATACCAGTATTGAAGAGCCATCGGCAGATCCAAATGCCAATGGTAAAGCGCCTGATAAGGTAACGCCGGAAGAAAAAGTGACCCCAACCACCTCTACCGAAAATACTGAAAAGGAAATTCAGACACAAAATACGGAAGATGCCATTGCCGTAAATACCAAACCTACAAAACCGACTACTGCGGCACCAACTCCGGTAACTGAAGATAAGCCATCTAAACCGGTAATTAATCAAAACGCACTTTACAAAGGCAAAAAGAATACCGGTCAAGGCCAGGGAGATGGAACCGGAAAAACGCCTGGTAACCAAGGCGATAAAGATGGCGATCCATTAGCTTCTAACTATGGAGATGGTGGTTCTGGAAATGGCAATGTACAATTATCATTAGCGAGCAGAAAATTCATCGATATCCCAAGGATACAGGATGATGGACAAAGCGCAGGAAAAATTGCCGTTCAAATCCGAGTAGATAAAAATGGTAAAGTGGTTCAGGCCCGTGCAGGCGCAAAAGGTACTACCTTATCTGATTTAGCACTTTGGCGGAAGTGTGAACAAGCTGTATTAGGTTCGAGTTTAAACAAATTGGAATCAGCACCCGATGTACAAACCGGAATTGTAATATTCAACTTTAAAGTGAAATAAAAAAATATCCATGGTATGTATTATTTGTGCTGTCAGATATTACTATCTGACACAAGACTTATTTCAGATCTAGTAATCTATAATCAGACTTTTCAACAACAATTATTTACCGTTTAAATCTTGTTACCAGTCAGATGGTAACATCTGACTGCACATCTACCATGATCTGTGTCTCAAAGGCCATTAAAATAAATTAAAGACTTCCGAAGTTTCCCCAACACAAGCCAGCAAAACTTCGGAAGAAATCTTTCTCATTTCATTTCATAATAACTTAAGTCAACTTATATTTGACGCATATTATGAACTACCAACAAACGCTTGTTTTTTTATACAGTAAACTCCCGATGTTTACCCGCGTTGGCGCATCTGCTTTCAAAAAAGATTTAACCAATACGATCATCCTTTGCGAAGCCCTGGGCAATCCACAGGATAAATTTAAAAGTATCCATGTGGCGGGTACGAACGGAAAGGGCTCTACCTCGCACATGCTGGCTTCGGTACTGCAATCGCAAGGATATAAAACTGGATTGTACACCTCTCCTCATTTGAAAGATTTCCGCGAGCGCATCCGCATTAACGGAAAAATGATGAGTAAAACTGAAGTTGTATCGTTCGTAAAAGGTCAACAAAAATTGATCGAAAAAACCGAGCCTTCCTTTTTCGAGGTAACCGTTGCCATGGCATTTGATCATTTTGCCAAACAGGAGGTTGATGTGGCCGTAATTGAAGTAGGTTTAGGCGGAAGGTTAGATTCGACCAACATTATTACCCCGCAAATTTCGGTCATCACTAATATCAGCCTCGATCACATGAATATGCTAGGCAATACAATTGCAGAAATTGCTGGCGAAAAAGCAGGTATCATTAAAAAGAATATCCCAGTCGTTATTGGCGAAACACAAGCAGAATCTGCTCCGGTTTTTATCAGTAAGGCAAAAGAAATAGGTGCGCCAATTGTTTTTGCTGATGCCGTATTAACCGCTCAGGATTTTAAGATCAGGAACAATAAACTTTCCCTATCTGTTTATCAGAAAGGGGAAATCAAATACAAAAATCTTCGAAGCGATCTTACCGGCATTTATCAGCACAAAAATATTTTAACGGTTTTAGAAACCCTGGCTGTACTTAACGAGAAAACGGAAATTAAAACCGATCAGTCAAGTATCTATAAAGGGCTAAATCTGGTTAAAAAACAAACAGGTTTACAGGGGCGTTGGCAAACATTGAGCAGAAATCCATTGGTGATCTGCGATACCGGCCATAATGAAGCTGGCATTGCCGAGGTGATTAAAAACATCACACAAACCCCTTATCAAAACCTACATATTGTTTTTGGCATGGTTAAAGACAAAGATATTTCGAAAGTTTTATCCATGATGCCGAAAAATGCGACATATTATTTCTGCAAGCCAGATTTAGAACGCGGTTTAGCAGCAGATGAACTTAAAGAACAGGCGGCAACATTTAATCTAAATGGTAACAGTTTTGCATCAGTAGCCGAAGCAAAAGAAAAGGCCATACAATCTGCCGATCAAAAAGATCTGGTTTTTATTGGTGGAAGTACATTTGTAGTAGCAGAAGCGATATAAAATCTTTACACAAACTTCAAAGTAGCTTTACCTAAATTTATTACTTTAGCCCTTTAACTAAAACACAATGAAGAAAATATCCTGTCTAATCTTTTCCATTTCTATTTTTTCGATCGCACTCACCTCAGCCCAGACTAAAAAACCTTCCACAACACAACCTAAAGCATTCCCTGCCGAGGTGGCACGCCCGAAATTGGTGGTTGGCTTAGTGGTTGATCAAATGCGTTGGGATTACTTATATCGCTACTATAACCGCTATACCAATGGTGGCTTTAAAAGATTAATCAACGAAGGTTTTTCTGTAGAAAATACATTTATTCCTTATACTCCTACATATACCGCTTGTGGTCATACTTGCATCTACACAGGTTCAGTTCCGGCTGTTCATGGTATTATCGGTAATGATTGGTACGATCCTGAAACCAAAAAGAATGTGTATTGTACAGAGGATTCTTCTGTATCTACTGTCGGGAGTACCCCTTCTTCTGAAGGAAATATGTCGCCAAAAAATATGCTAACTACTACCATTACCGATGAACTGAGGTTAGCTACGAATTTTAGAGGTAAAGTAATTGGTATTTCATTAAAAGATAGAGGTTCGATCCTTCCGGCAGGCCACGCAGCAAATGCAGCATATTGGTATCAAGGTAGCACGGGAAACTGGATTACCAGTACCTATTACATGAAACAAGTACCAGCCTGGATTGCCGATTACAATAAATTGAAATTAGCAAACAAGTTCTACGCAAAAAACTGGGAAACATTGTATCCAATGAATACCTATGTTAATAGCACAGCAGATGAGAAAGCATATGAAGGTAAATCGAGCACATTCCCTCATCAGCTTACTCAAAATATTGATAAAAATTTCGATGCAATCAGAAGTACGCCTTATGGCAATACCATCACCTTAGATCTTGCCAAATTAGCGATCCTTTCTGAAGATTTAGGTCAAGATAATATCACCGATTTCTTAGCCGTAAGCTGCTCATCTACTGATTATGTTGGTCACGCTTATGGTCCGAACTCAGTAGAAGCAGAAGATACCTATTTGCGTTTGGATAAAGATTTCGAAGAGTTTTTCAACTACCTGGATAAAAAAGTAGGTAAAGGAAACTATACTGTATTTTTAACTGCCGATCATGGTGCTGCTCATGTACCAGGCTTTATGCAAGAGAACAAATTACCTTCGGGCGTAGTAAGTGACCGTGATATCGCAAACAAATTAAATGCTTACTTAAATGATAAATTTAAAGTAAACAATGTGGTTTTAAGATCTCAGAACAACCAGATCATTTTCGATCATGATAAAACCGATAAAGGTGATGTAAGTTTTGATGTAATTAAATCGGCATCTGTAGAATTCTTAAAAAGATTAGACGGTTTCCAAAATGCAGTTGATATTGCTAAAATATCACAAAGCACACTTCAGGAAATTCAGAAAAAAATGATTACAAATGGATACAATGCCCGTAGAAGCGGCGACATCTATTATGTTTTACAACCAAACTGGTTTAACGGTAGCAGCACAGGCACCACGCATGGAAACTGGAACCCATACGATTCGCACATTCCATTGGTTTTTATGGGCTGGGGAATCAAAGCTGGCGCCTCTAATAAAACACATTACATGACCGATATTGCACCAACGCTGGCTGCACTGCTCCATATTCAGATGCCGAATGGTAATGTTGGAGAACCGATCACAGAGATCACAAATAAATAATTTAAAAACTACGCTCACCAGCGTAGTTTTTTTTTGTTTTTACTCAAATCGTCATCTCGACTGGAACGCAGTGTAATGGAGAGATCCGCCTCAATAGATTTAGCTTCGCTGAGCACTACGTGGTTCTCGACTACGTTGCACCCGATAGACATCGGGTCCGCTAGAAATGACGACCTCGTAAAATATCCTACGTGGTAAAAAAATTAGCCATTTTTCTTATTTTAGATCATGTCAACATATACCGCTACCAAACTTACCCCCATGCTCGAGTCGCATGATATGCCAGCCACATTAAAGTTTTATACAGAAGTTTTAAACTTTACCTGTGATGTAAAACTTGACGACCTCAGCTGGTTAACCCTCTGCAAAGACGAGATAGAAATCATGTTCTGTTCCCCTAATGCGCATCGCAATATCCCTAAATCAATCATGAGCGGTTCACTTTACATCAATACAAACGAGGTGGCTACACTTTGGGAAAGTTTAAAAGATCGCTGTAAAATCTGTTACCCGCTCGAAGATTTCGACTATGGTATGAGAGAATTTGCCATTTACGACAATAACGGCTATTTACTGCAATTCGGGCAGGATTTATAGCTGAACCAAAAGCCATAACGGTATAGGGTATTCGCTATTTAAACTGCTTATTTTAGTACATTTGCATACCAAATATATTTGGACAAGGATTGGCTTTTTGAGCACACTGATCCTTTAAATCCTATCGTATGCAACAAGTAGAAATCTATAAGCCCAAAAATAAAATCCGTTTTGTAACCGCTGCTTCCCTTTTCGACGGACATGATGCAACTATTAACATCATGCGCCGTATTCTCCAGTCTTCAGGTGCTGAAGTTATTCATCTTGGCCATAACAGGTCGGTTGATGAAGTGGTAAACTGTGCCATTCAGGAAGATGTTCAGGGCATTGCAATGACTTCCTATCAAGGCGGGCACATTGAATACTTTAAATACATGTACGATCTCTTGCAAGAAAGGGGATCAGGTCACATTAAAATATTTGCTGGTGGCGGCGGCGTAATCTTACCTTCAGAGATAGAAGAACTCCAGGCTTACGGAATTTCTAAAATCTACTCTCCAGATGATGGCCGTAAGATGGGTTTGCAGGGCATGATCAATGATATGCTGATCCAAACCGATTTCATCACCAAAGCCAGTATTACTAACGAGCTCGAAACCATTCCTACAAAAGATATTAAAGCCATTGCCGGGGCCATTACCGTTGCAGAAAATGATCCCGAAGGTGCACAAAAATTTGTAGATGAATTAAAAAAACTATCCAAAAACAATACTGCTCCTATTTTAGGCATCACCGGAACAGGCGGAGCTGGAAAATCATCACTGGTAGATGAGCTTGTACGCCGTTTCCTCGTAGAAGTGAAAGATAAAACCCTAGCGATTATCTCTGTCGATCCTTCCAAAAGAAAAACAGGTGGTGCTTTATTGGGCGATCGTATCCGGATGAATGCCATCAATAACCCAAGGGTTTACATGCGTTCTTTGGCCACCCGGCAGGCCAACCTTGCGTTATCTAAAAACGTTCAGGAAAGTATTGATATCTGTAAAGCTGCAGGTTATGATTTAATCATTGTAGAAACCTCTGGAATTGGCCAATCTGATACCGAAATTACCGAACACTGCGATGTTTCCCTATATGTAATGACCCCTGAATTTGGTGCAGCTACACAATTGGAGAAAATCGACATGTTGGATTTTGCTGATCTGGTAGCCATTAACAAATTTGATAAAAGAGGTGCTTTAGATGCCTTGCGCGATGTACGCAAGCAATACAAGCGCAACCACAATATTTTCGATGCCAAGGATGATGAAATTCCTGTTTATGGCACCATGGCTTCGCAATTTAACGATCCGGGTATGAACAACCTATTTGTGGCCTTAATGGAACAGATCAAGTTAAAAACCGGAACAGATTTTAAGGCCAAAATGGAATTAACGGCTGATCAATCAGAGAAGATTTACATCATCCCCCCCGATCGCATCCGCTATTTGGCAGAAATTGCCGAAGCAAGCCAAACCTACAACGAATGGGTAGATAAACAGGCAACTATAGCTAGAAAAATGTACCAATTGAAAGGTGTAATTGATTTACTAAGTGATAATAATTCCCCTGTCATAGAAGGGTGTCCACAGGAGGTGATATTAACAAACTTAAATGCAACCTACACTTTCTTCGAAGAACAACTAGATGGAGAATGCAAACGTTTATTGCGCCAGTGGCCTGATACCAAAAGGGCTTATAAAGAGGAATTTTTTATTTATAAAGTCCGCGATAAAGAGATCAAACAACCCTTATTTTACGAATCACTTTCGAAACTAAATATCCCAAAAGTATCTTTGCCAAGATATGAAGATTGGGGCGATATTTTAAGATGGTTGCTAACCGAAAACCTTCCAGGTGAGTTTCCTTATGCTGCAGGTGTATTCCCACTAAAAAGAGAAGGAGAAGATCCTACACGGATGTTTGCCGGAGAAGGTGGCCCGGAAAGAACGAATAAGCGTTTTCACTATGTTTCTTTAGGTCAGCCCGCGCACCGCTTATCTACCGCTTTTGATTCTGTTACCCTTTATGGCGAAGATCCACATATCAGACCGGATATTTATGGAAAAATCGGAAATTCTGGTGTAAGCATTGCCACTTTAGATGATGCTAAAAAATTGTATTCGGGTTTTGATCTTTGTGCCCCGTCTACTTCGGTATCCATGACCATTAATGGGCCAGCGCCGATGTTACTGGGCTTTTTCATGAATGCTGCAATCGATCAGCAATGCGAAAAGTATATTATCGAAAATGATTTAACAGAAGAAGTCCAGGCCAAAATTGATTCAATCTATAAAGCAAAAAATATACCGCGACCAACCTATAATGGTGCTTTACCAGAAGGAAATAATGGCTTGGGTTTAATGCTCTTGGGGCTTACCGGAGATCAGGTTTTACCTGCCGATATTTATGCTAACATAAGAGCTAAAGCGATCAGTTCGGTTAGAGGAACCGTTCAGGCCGATATTTTAAAGGAAGATCAGGCACAAAATACCTGTATTTTCTCTACCGAATTTGCCTTAAGGATGATGGGCGATATCCAGAAATATTTCATCGATGAAAAAGTGAGGAATTTCTACTCGGTATCCATTTCGGGTTATCATATTGCAGAAGCGGGTGCTAATCCCATCTCGCAACTTGCATTTACACTAAGTAATGGATTTACCTTTGTTGAATATTATTTGAGCAGAGGCATGCACATCGATGATTTTGCCCCTAACCTTTCTTTCTTCTTCTCCAATGGAATTGATCCGGAATACGCCGTTATCGGTCGCGTAGCCAGAAGGATATGGGCTAAAGCCATCAAAAACAAATACAAGGGAAATGATCGCTCACAGAAGCTTAAATACCACATACAAACTTCCGGCCGTTCGTTACATGCCCAGGAAATCGACTTTAATGATATCCGCACTACTTTACAGGCCCTTTATGCCATTTACGACAACTGTAATTCGCTACATACCAATGCTTACGATGAAGCCATTACGACGCCTACAGAAGAGTCGGTTCGCAGAGCCATGGCTATCCAATTGATTATCAACAGAGAATTAGGACTTGCTAAGAATGAAAATCCTTTACAAGGAGCTTTCATCATCGAAGAATTAACTGATCTGGTAGAAGATGCTGTTCTTGCAGAATTCAAACGCATCAACGATCGTGGTGGTGTTTTAGGTGCGATGGAAACGATGTACCAGCGTGGAAAAATCCAGGAAGAAAGTCTGTATTACGAAACGCTTAAACATACAGGCGAATATCCGATTGTTGGCGTAAACACATTTTTAAATAAAAATGGTTCTCCTACCATTGTTCCCGGAGAAGTGATCCGCGCTACAGAAGAAGAAAAACAATATCAGATTTCGGCATTGCAAAAATTTCAGGACCGTAATGCAGACCGTGCACCAGATTTCTTAAAACAACTTCAAAAATCGGCTATTGCCGGCAACAACATCTTCGAACAGCTCATGGAGGTTTGTAAGATATGTTCATTAGGCCAGATCAGCAAGGCACTTTACGAAGTTGGCGGCCAATACAGAAGAAACATGTAATAAAAAAGCCCTTATCAAATTGATAAGGGCTCATATAATTTTAATTAAGATTCAAATATTTAACCAGCAATCCAGCTAAATTTATAATCAATAGTTGGGTTTTTCATTCTTTCGGCAACACGTAATAAACGCGAAGGTAAAGCCATAATATAATCGCGGGCTTTTTCACCAGCTTCATTTAAATCGCGCATACCTTCAATCTTCCAGTCTTCAATTAACTGCTGCATAATTTCAACATAATCAACCGCAGTATAAACACCTAAACGTTGTGCGGCATCTGTAAAGTGACCAAAAGTTTGGCCAATTTTTAAACCTACCTCACGTAAGAAATGCGCGGGCATTACAATTTTCTTGCGCATCATATCTTCAAAAGCCAACATTGCTTCGTTAGGATCCACTTCAAAAATACGGTTCATGAAATCTTTATATGCTTTTGCATGTCTGGCCTCGTCTGATGCAATTACACCACACATTCTAGACAATAAGGTATCACCGTCTTTTTTAGCCAAAGAAGCTACCCTTCTGTGCGATACATTGGTAGCCAATTCTTGAAAAGATGTATAGATAAAGTTACGATATGGATCATGCCCGGTACCAATATCGAAACCATCAGCGATAAGATATTGTGTTGAGATTTCCATTTGGCGCATATCAACACGACCTGATAAGTATAAATATTTATTTAACAAGTCACCATGACGGTTTTCTTCTGCAGTCCAATGACGAACCCATTTCATCCAGCCACCTTCCTCGTCCCTGCTATGTCCATCAACCATGGCCAACCACGATTCGTATGTTGGTAAAGCTTCTTCAGTAATGGTATCGCCAATTAAAACGGCTACTAAATCGTAAGAAAGATCTTTTGCGTTATCCCTCAAAATTCTCACATCTTGATAAAATGTTTCACTAGTAGAATCTGGTAAAAAATCAGAAGGTTGCCAGTTGGTATCGATTGGTTTCAAATAAGTTCCCATCGACTCCAGCATATATTTTTCAATATGCAACATTACTTCCCTTCTTTTATCTGCAAAAAAACTCATTACTTATACTTATATTTTTGTTAAAAACAAAGATAACCAAATATTGTGGCAAACCTTATCATATTAACATATTTAGCACGAAATCAGTTTTAAATGTAGCTGAAATTATCAACATTGGCACAAATGGTTTTATTTATTATACACAAAGCGTTTATGGAATAATATATATCGCTTACTCATGGGTTTATTATTAGGAGCGCAATGGCAGTGACATATAGGCTGGGTTCGGTCCTGCTGTCCGCTGCAATCTTTTTGGATATCCGAGTTGATCAACAATATACCTTTACCCAAAAAGGATTTACGCTGCCATCAGGGCTATTGAACATGGGCCAGTATTGTAAACTCAAGCGGGGATCAGCGTAATCTGCGGGAACAGGCCCTTAACTTTTCTTAACTCCTTAATGGTTAAAAAATCATTGTATGCCCTATTTATCACTAAGGAATTAAGGACATTAAGAATAGACAAGCTTAAACAATTCCTTAATCTCCATACATTAATGTTGGAAAAAATGAGCTGTACAGAACAGAATGGCCGTAAACCAAGAAAACCCTTCAACATTGCTGTTAAAGGGTTTCTTTTAAGATCTGGCACCGACCTACTCTCCCACGTGTTACCGCAGTACCATCGGCTCTGGTGGGCTTAACTTCTCTGTTCGGAATGGGAAGAGGTGGACACCACCGATATAGGCACCTGAATATTTTATTGAGGTAGAAGGTGGAGGGTTGTAGGGTATAAGGTTCACCCTTATGCCTATCTGCCTTTCGCCTTAAACCTTAAACAGTATTGAAAGAAGTTATTATGAAGAACAAACAACAGTCTGTTTGCTTTGAAAGCTTCGGATGATTAGTACTACTCGACTGTGGTGTCACCACCTTTACATCTGTAGCCTATCAACGTAGTAGTCTGCTACGGTCCTATATGGAATTCTCATCTCGTGGCTAGTTTCGCACTTAGATGCTTTCAGCGCTTATCTATTCCCAGCGTAGCTACTCTGCAATGCCCCTGGCGGAACAACAGATTCACTAGAGGCTGGTCCAACCCGGTCCTCTCGTACTAAGGTCAGCCCCACTCAAAATTCCTACGCCCACAACAGATAGGGACCGAACTGTCTCGCGACGTTCTGAACCCAGCTCGCGTGCCACTTTAATCGGCGAACAGCCGAACCCTTGGGACCTTCTCCAGCCCCAGGATGTGACGAGCCGACATCGAGGTGCCAAACCTCCCCGTCGATATGAGCTCTTGGGGGAGATCAGCCTGTTATCCCCAGCGTACCTTTTATCCTTTGAGCGATGGCCCTTCCATGCAGAACCACCGGATCACTATATCCGTCTTTCGACCCTGATCGACTTGTCTGTCTCACAGTCAAGCAAGCTTATGCTATTGCACTCCGCGTACGGTTACCAAGCGTACTGAGCTTACCTTTGAAAGCCTCCGTTACCTTTTTGGAGGCGACCACCCCAGTCAAACTACCCATCAAACAATGTCTCCCCCATGAGGGGATTAGACACCGAATACAGAAAGGGTGGTATTTCAACGTTGGCTCCACGACGCCTAGCGACGCCGCTTCAAAGCCTCCCACCTATCCTACACATCCTGTATCCAATGTCAATGTTAAATTGTAGTGAAGGTGCATGGGGTCTTTCCGTCCCGTTGCGGGTACCCGGCGTCTTCACCGGGACCACAATTTCACCGAGCTCATGGCTGAGACAGCGCCCAGATCGTTACACCATTCGTGCAGGTCGGAACTTACCCGACAAGGAATTTCGCTACCTTAGGACCGTTATAGTTACGGCCGCCGTTTACTGGGGCTTCGATTCAATGCTTCTCCTTGCGGATGACATCCCCTCTTAACCTTCCAGCACCGGGCAGGTGTCAGGCCTTATACCTCATCTTTCGATTTTGCAAAGCCATGTGTTTTTGTTAAACAGTCGCCTGGGCCTTTTCACTGCGGCTGACATTGCTGCCAGCGCCCCTTCTCCCGAAGTTACAGGGCCATTTTGCCGAGTTCCTTAGCCATGATTCACTCGAGCACCTTAGAATCCTCTTCCCGGATACCTGTGTCGGTTTGCGGTACGGGTTTTTATAACCTGAAGCTTAGCGGTTTTTCTTGGAAGTCTGATTACCTGCGCTATCCGCTTACCCGAAGGCTTGCGGTACTATCGACTTTCAGCTAGATCGGCGGATTTGCCTACCGTTCTAATACCTACTGTCTTTAACGATCTATTCCGTCAGATCGCGGCAGTGTCACTACTCCGTCCCCACATCGCAGTTATAAAAAGTACTGGAATATTAACCAGTTGTCCATCGAATTTCCCCTTCGGGTTCTCCTTAGGTCCCGACTGACCCTGATCCGATTAGCGTTGATCAGGAAACCTTATCCTTTCGGTGGGCGGGTTTCTCTCCCGCCTTATCGTTACTTATGCCTACATTTGCTTTTCTAGAAGCTCCAGCACCCATTACCAGATACCTTCGCTGCCGCTAGAATGCTCCCCTACCGATATATTTCAATCCCATAGCTTCGGTGTACAGTTTAATGCCCGTTTATTATCCATGCCCGATCGCTCGACTAGTGAGCTGTTACGCACTCTTTAAATGAATGGCTGCTTCCAAGCCAACATCCTAGCTGTCTGTGCAATCGGACCTCGTTAGTTCAACTTAACTGTAACTTGGGGACCTTAGCTGATGGTCTGGGTTCTTTCCCTCTCGGCGCGTGACCTTAGCACCCCGCGCCTCACTGCAGACCATATTTCATAGCATTCGGAGTTTGTCTGGATTTGGTAGGATTTGACTCCCCCGCACCCAATCAGTAGCTCTACCTCTATGAAACTTAATGTCCACGCTGTTCCTAAAAACATTTCGGGGAGTACGAGCTATTTCCCAGTTTGATTAGCCTTTCACCCCTACCCACAGATCATCCGGAAACTTTTCAACGTTTATCGGTTCGGTCCTCCAGTACGTGTTACCGCACCTTCAACCTGTCCATGGGTAGATCACAAGGTTTCGCGTCTACCCCCTCTGACTATACGCCCTGTTCAGACTCGCTTTCGCTTCGGATCCGTGCCTGAAGCACTTAACCTTGCCAGAGAGGAGTAACTCGTAGGCTCATTATGCAAAAGGCACGCCGTCACACCACTTGGATGCTCCGACCGCTTGTAAGTACACGGTTTCAGGTTCTATTTCACTCCCCTGTTCGGGGTTCTTTTCACCTTTCCCTCACGGTACTGGTTCACTATCGGTCTCTCAGGAGTATTTAGCCTTACCGGATGGTGCCGGCAGATTCCCACAAGGCGTCTCCGACCTCGCGGTACTCAGGATACTGCTAGGCCAGCATTCTATACGTGTACCGGGCTATCACCGTGTATCGCTGGGCTTCCCATCCCATTCCACTTCTGTTTGCTGATGCCATGTTGCAGTCCTACAACCCCCACTTTGCCGTAACAAGGTAGGTTTGGGCTCTTTCCCTTTCGCTCGCCACTACTTAGGAAATCATTGTTATTTTCTCTTCCTCTGCTTACTTAGATGTTTCAGTTCGGCAGGTTTGCTCATTATATGTGACTAGTCTTCAACTAGCCGGGTTGCCCCATTCGGAAATCTTCGGATCAGTTCCTATTTGCAAATACCCGAAGCTTATCGCAGCTTATCACGTCCTTCATCGCCTCTGAGAGCCAAGGCATCCCCCGTGTACTCTTTATTACTTTCTTCTACTCATACGCCTTTTGCGCCGTATGGTATGCTTTTTTTGCTCTTGTCATGATGTCTCATACCTGTTGGTCGATTGCTCTTCCTTCAAGCGAGCACAAACACAACAGTCGCCTATTGTTGTTTGCTCTTCTTTTTTAACTTCTTCCAATATGTCAAAGAACTTTACCAAGGTTAAGGTAGAGGGTATAAAGGCTGGGGGTTTCATTGTCCCCGGCCTAAGCCTTTAGCTTATCCTAGTTAGTAAAAAACTGCGGTCTCGAACCGTTTCAGATGTTTTCTTAGTTACATCTGTGCCCCGTGGCGTTTCTTCTTAATCTTTATGTCAATGTATATCACCGATCCCGGTAATCTCTGTAATGCCGTGTTTTTTGAAAGCTTTCAGCTTTGGTCTTTAAGCTTTATGCTCAAAAGTGGAGAATAACGGAGTCGAACCGTTGACCTCCTGCGTGCAAGGCAGGCGCTCTAGCCAGCTGAGCTAATCCCCCAAAAGGATCTTCAATGTGTAGTCCCGTCCAGATTTGAACTGGAGACCCCTACATTATCAGTGTAGTGCTCTAACCAGGCTGAGCTACGGGACTTTGCTTTTCGGCAGCATCTGTATGCAGTATATAGTATCTTACCGCTACCGCTTTCCTTTGCTAACCTCAGCTGATCTCCGTTATGCTGTTGCCATTAGGCTATTGCACACCGTTTCTTCTGGGTGTTTCTTTTTTCTCTTGTGTCTTTTAAAGTAACCGGCATCAGGACTGTCTGCATTTCAGCTTTGGTCTTTCACCTTTTACCTTATTCGAAATATCATGTTGCGTGGCGAGTAGGTGAGTCTACTCCAGAAAGGAGGTATTCCAGCCGCACCTTCCGGTACGGCTACCTTGTTACGACTTAGCCCCAGTTATCGGTTTTACCCTAGGACGCTCCTTGCGGTTACATACTTTAGGTACCCCCAACTTCCATGGCTTGACGGGCGGTGTGTACAAGGCCCGGGAACGTATTCACCGCGTCATTGCTGATACGCGATTACTAGCGAATCCAACTTCATGGGGTCGAGTTGCAGACCCCAATCCGAACTGTGAATGGCTTTGTGAGATTCGCATACCGTTGCCGGCTAGCTGCCCTCTGTACCATCCATTGTAGCACGTGTGTAGCCCCGGACGTAAGGGCCATGATGACTTGACGTCGTCCCCTCCTTCCTCTCTGTTTGCACAGGCAGTCTGTTTAGAGTCCCCATCATTACATGCTGGCAACTAAACATAGGGGTTGCGCTCGTTGCGGGACTTAACCCAACACCTCACGGCACGAGCTGACGACAGCCATGCAGCACCTAGTTTCGTGTGATTGCTCACTCATTTATCTCTAAATGATTCACTAACTTTCAAGCCCGGGTAAGGTTCCTCGCGTATCATCGAATTAAACCACATGCTCCTCCGCTTGTGCGGGCCCCCGTCAATTCCTTTGAGTTTCACTCTTGCGAGCGTACTCCCCAGGTGGAACACTTAACGCTTTCGCTTAGCCGCTGACTGTGTATCGCCAACAGCGAGTGTTCATCGTTTAGGGCGTGGACTACCAGGGTATCTAATCCTGTTTGATCCCCACGCTTTCGTGCCTCAGCGTCAATAAGACCATAGTAAGCTGCCTTCGCAATCGGTGTTCTGAGACATATCTATGCATTTCACCGCTACTTGTCTCATTCCGCCTACCTCTAGTCCATTCAAGCCCATCAGTATCAAGGGCACTGCGATAGTTGAGCTACCGTCTTTCACCCCTGACTTAACAGGCCGCCTACGCACCCTTTAAACCCAATAAATCCGGATAACGCTTGGATCCTCCGTATTACCGCGGCTGCTGGCACGGAGTTAGCCGATCCTTATTCTTCCGGTACATTCAGCTATCTACACGTAGATAGGTTTATTCCCGGATAAAAGCAGTTTACAACCCATAGGGCAGTCTTCCTGCACGCGGCATGGCTGGTTCAGAGTTGCCTCCATTGACCAATATTCCTTACTGCTGCCTCCCGTAGGAGTCTGGTCCGTGTCTCAGTACCAGTGTGGGGGGCCATCCTCTCAGATCCCCTAGTCATCGTCGCCTTGGTGGGCCGTTACCCCGCCAACTAGCTAATGACACGCATGCCCATCTCCGTCCCATAAATGTTTGATCATTGCACTATGCAGTGCTGTGATTTTATGCGGTATTAATCCGGATTTCTCCGGGCTATCCCCCAGATGAAGGTAGGTTGCATACGCGTTACGCACCCGTGCGCCACTTTCTCATCCAGCAAGCTGGATGATATCGTTCGACTTGCATGTATTAGGCCTGCCGCTAGCGTTCATCCTGAGCCAGGATCAAACTCTCCATTGTAAAATGTGTTGTAAGATGCTGACCAGTTTTAACTATTGTTAAAAATAGTCTTCTTTTTTTGTTATGTTGTCTGTTAGACACCACCTTTAAAATAAAGCTATGTAATCATGTACTTTGATCGGTACTCCATTACCTCGCTACGCTACATTGACATCTCTTTTAAGAACTTATCGATCTGGTAAACCTCACGGCCGATCGTTATATATCGTTAAACTTCAGTTACGGAAAGTCTTGTTCGTCCCTCCTGTGTTTCTGTTTATCTCAATCTTTTTTCTGTTACCTTTCCGGCATCCGCCGTTCCGGTTTTTCCCTTTCCTTTCGGTTGGGAGTGCAAAGGTAAGGATCTTTTCTGAAATCACAAATAAAATAAATTTTATTTTTTCATCTTCTTTTCTTCCTTGTTTGCTTTTCAATATGCTGATGTTGATCAGCTTTCCGTCCTTCCGAACCGGGCTGCAAAGGTAGCAATCTTTTCTTCATCCGCAATATTTATTTTAAAATAAATACCGCTCTCCTTATCCCTGTGCCGTCCTTTCAACAAAACCCTTCCTCCGAAGCGGGATGCAAAAGTAGAAAAAATTAACACTATTGCAAAGATTTTTAACAGATTAACCGAAGGCTTGAGATAACTCCATGGTTTTCAACAGGAAAAAATGTTGTTAAGGACAAAACTTTTTGGAAGAATAGCTGTTTAACATTGTCCTGTAAATATTGCAGGTTTTAATAACGTTCAAAATCCGGTTTAATAAAAAGATCCTGAAACAAGTTCAGGATGACGGATCTGCTGGATAAACGCATTAAACTTCCAAAGTTTCGCTTGCACACAGCCCTTAAAACTTCGGAAGACCCTGCCACCTAAACCCGATAGCAGCGGGCATCCCGATTTTTCATCGGGATAAAGCGGATAGCGGGAACAGACCTATATCGTAGCACCAAAACTGCTTTGCTAAAAAAACGACAAACAAAATTAATACCCGCGAATAAAATACTGGCAATTCTTTACTTTTTGACAATAGCTAACAGCTTTTTACCCGCAATTACAACAAACACAGAGGCTAATCCGACGGCTAATCCAAAAACAAATTCTCTAAGAATTGAAGGTAAAGTATAAAGAACATGATGTAGAAAGCCAACATTGTGTGCAAAAATCCCACCTGAAACCAAGATCAGCGCTACCGTTCCTACAACACTTAATATTTTTATTATAACCGGCAAGGAATGAACCAGTAGTTTTCCGATGGATGAAAGTATTCCTTTTTCACCTGAAGCCTTCATTAAACGATATCCAGCATCATCCATCCTTACAATAATGGCTACGATACCATAAACACCGACCGTAGCCAGTATAGCTACAGCTGACACGGTCATAATTTGTATCAATAGTTTTTCTTCGAGTACACTTCCCAAAGCAATAATTACGATTTCTATTGATAAAATAAAATCGGTAATAATAGCAGATTTGATCTTCGCTTTTTCTGCTAGCTCATCCTCCTGTATAACTTCTTTTGCTTCCACATGTGAAGGTTTGGATCGATGCAAGAAATATTCAACAACCTTTTCTACTCCCTCATATGCCAAATATAACCCGCCCAGCACCAAGATCACTTTGATCGCGATCGGGAAAAAGAAATTGAGCAACAGTGCAATGGGAACAATAATAAGTTTGTTCACAAATGATCCCTTGGTAATTGCCCATAGTACCGGCAATTCTCTCGAGGAAAGGAAACCAGTAGATTTTTCTGCATTCACCGCTAAATCATCTCCCAGGATACCCGCAGTCTTCTTGGCCGCTACCTTAGCTGTTACTGCTACATCGTCCATTAAAGCACCTATATCATCCAAAATCGCAAAAAAACCTGAAGCCATATCTAAATCAATTATGCCGCAAAATATTAAATCCTTTCCAGATTCGAACAATCATATTTAAATCTTAAGCTATAATACTCAAGAAATAGCACATCTATTTTATAATATCTATCATTGTAAAATTCCTAAGGTGCTTCGTAAGGATGAATTATTTATATTGTCCTCAACGATACCATTAAAGAACGTAACAAATCTAAGTATCTACCGAAGGCTTAACTTTTTTATAAGATAGCTATCGAATAATGCTTTTTTTCGGAACGCAATGGCAGTGACATATAGGCTGGGTTCGGTCCTGCTGTCCGCTGCAATCTTTTTGGATATCCGAGTTGATCAACAATATACCTTTACCCAAAAAGGATTTACGCTGCCATCAGGGCTATTGAACATGGGCCAGTATTGTAAACTCAGCGGGGATCAGCGCAATCTACGGGAACGGGCCCTTAACTTTTCTTCACTTCTTAATGGTGGAAAAATGAAAGGCATAGAAACAGAAAGGCTATAAACGAAGAAAACCCTTCAACATTGCTGTTAAAGGGTTTCTTTTTAAGATCTGGCACCGACCTACTCTCCCACGTGTTACCGCAGTACCATCGGCTCTGGTGGGCTTAACTTCTCTGTTCGGAATGGGAAGAGGTGGACACCACCGATATAGGCACCTGAATTTCTTTAGATAAGCTATCTCGAGCTTAAATGACATATTATTGAAAGAAGTTATTATGAAGAACAAACAACAGTCTGTTTGCTTTGAAAGCTTCGGATGATTAGTACTACTCGACTGTGCTGTCGCCAGCTTTACATCTGTAGCCTATCAACGTAGTAGTCTGCTACGGTCCTATATGGAATTCTCATCTCGTGGCTAGTTTCGCACTTAGATGCTTTCAGCGCTTATCTATTCCCAGCGTAGCTACTCTGCAATGCCCCTGGCGGAACAACAGATTCACTAGAGGCTGGTCCAACCCGGTCCTCTCGTACTAAGGTCAGCCCCACTCAAAATTCCTACGCCCACAACAGATAGGGACCGAACTGTCTCGCGACGTTCTGAACCCAGCTCGCGTGCCACTTTAATCGGCGAACAGCCGAACCCTTGGGACCTTCTCCAGCCCCAGGATGTGACGAGCCGACATCGAGGTGCCAAACCTCCCCGTCGATATGAGCTCTTGGGGGAGATCAGCCTGTTATCCCCAGCGTACCTTTTATCCTTTGAGCGATGGCCCTTCCATGCAGAACCACCGGATCACTATATCCGTCTTTCGACCCTGATCGACTTGTCTGTCTCACAGTCAAGCAAGCTTATGCTATTGCACTCCGCGTACGGTTACCAAGCGTACTGAGCTTACCTTTGAAAGCCTCCGTTACCTTTTTGGAGGCGACCACCCCAGTCAAACTACCCATCAAACAATGTCTCCCCCATGAGGGGATTAGACACCGAATACAGAAAGGGTGGTATTTCAACGTTGGCTCCACGACGCCTAGCGACGCCGCTTCAAAGCCTCCCACCTATCCTACACATCCTGTATCCAATGTCAATGTTAAATTGTAGTGAAGGTGCATGGGGTCTTTCCGTCCCGTTGCGGGTACCCGGCGTCTTCACCGGGACCACAATTTCACCGAGCTCATGGCTGAGACAGCGCCCAGATCGTTACACCATTCGTGCAGGTCGGAACTTACCCGACAAGGAATTTCGCTACCTTAGGACCGTTATAGTTACGGCCGCCGTTTACTGGGGCTTCGATTCAATGCTTCTCCTTGCGGATGACATCCCCTCTTAACCTTCCAGCACCGGGCAGGTGTCAGGCCTTATACCTCATCTTTCGATTTTGCAAAGCCATGTGTTTTTGTTAAACAGTCGCCTGGGCCTTTTCACTGCGGCTGACATTGCTGCCAGCGCCCCTTCTCCCGAAGTTACAGGGCCATTTTGCCGAGTTCCTTAGCCATGATTCACTCGAGCACCTTAGAATCCTCTTCCCGGATACCTGTGTCGGTTTGCGGTACGGGTTTTTATAACCTGAAGCTTAGCGGTTTTTCTTGGAAGTCTGATTACCTGCGCTATCCGCTTACCCGAAGGCTTGCGGTACTATCGACTTTCAGCTAGATCGGCGGATTTGCCTACCGTTCTAATACCTACTGTCTTTAACGATCTATTCCGTCAGATCGCGGCAGTGTCACTACTCCGTCCCCACATCGCAGTTATAAAAAGTACTGGAATATTAACCAGTTGTCCATCGAATTTCCCCTTCGGGTTCTCCTTAGGTCCCGACTGACCCTGATCCGATTAGCGTTGATCAGGAAACCTTATCCTTTCGGTGGGCGGGTTTCTCTCCCGCCTTATCGTTACTTATGCCTACATTTGCTTTTCTAGAAGCTCCAGCACCCATTACCAGATACCTTCGCTGCCGCTAGAATGCTCCCCTACCGATATATTTCAATCCCATAGCTTCGGTGTACAGTTTAATGCCCGTTTATTATCCATGCCCGATCGCTCGACTAGTGAGCTGTTACGCACTCTTTAAATGAATGGCTGCTTCCAAGCCAACATCCTAGCTGTCTGTGCAATCGGACCTCGTTAGTTCAACTTAACTGTAACTTGGGGACCTTAGCTGATGGTCTGGGTTCTTTCCCTCTCGGCGCGTGACCTTAGCACCCCGCGCCTCACTGCAGACCATATTTCATAGCATTCGGAGTTTGTCTGGATTTGGTAGGATTTGACTCCCCCGCACCCAATCAGTAGCTCTACCTCTATGAAACTTAATGTCCACGCTGTTCCTAAAAACATTTCGGGGAGTACGAGCTATTTCCCAGTTTGATTAGCCTTTCACCCCTACCCACAGATCATCCGGAAACTTTTCAACGTTTATCGGTTCGGTCCTCCAGTACGTGTTACCGCACCTTCAACCTGTCCATGGGTAGATCACAAGGTTTCGCGTCTACCCCCTCTGACTATACGCCCTGTTCAGACTCGCTTTCGCTTCGGATCCGTGCCTGAAGCACTTAACCTTGCCAGAGAGGAGTAACTCGTAGGCTCATTATGCAAAAGGCACGCCGTCACACCACTTGGATGCTCCGACCGCTTGTAAGTACACGGTTTCAGGTTCTATTTCACTCCCCTGTTCGGGGTTCTTTTCACCTTTCCCTCACGGTACTGGTTCACTATCGGTCTCTCAGGAGTATTTAGCCTTACCGGATGGTGCCGGCAGATTCCCACAAGGCGTCTCCGACCTCGCGGTACTCAGGATACTGCTAGGCCAGCATTCTATACGTGTACCGGGCTATCACCGTGTATCGCTGGGCTTCCCATCCCATTCCACTTCTGTTTGCTGATGCCATGTTGCAGTCCTACAACCCCCACTTTGCCGTAACAAGGTAGGTTTGGGCTCTTTCCCTTTCGCTCGCCACTACTTAGGAAATCATTGTTATTTTCTCTTCCTCTGCTTACTTAGATGTTTCAGTTCGGCAGGTTTGCTCATTATATGTGACTAGTCTTCAACTAGCCGGGTTGCCCCATTCGGAAATCTTCGGATCAGTTCCTATTTGCAAATACCCGAAGCTTATCGCAGCTTATCACGTCCTTCATCGCCTCTGAGAGCCAAGGCATCCCCCGTGTACTCTTTATTACTTTCTTCTACTCATACGCCTTTTGCGCCGTATGGTATGCTTTTTTTGCTCTTGTCATGATGTCTCATACCTGTTGGTCGATTGCTCTTCCTTCAAGCGAGCACAAACACAACAGTCGCCTATTGTTGTTTGCTCTTCTTTTTTAACTTCTTCCAATATGTCAAAGAACTTTACCAAGGTTAAGGTAGAGGGTATAAAGGCTGGGGGTTTCATTGTCCCCGGCCTAAGCCTTTAGCTTATCCTAGTTAGTAAAAAACTGCGGTCTCGAACCGTTTCAGATGTTTTCTTAGTTACATCTGTGCCCCGTGGCGTTTCTTCTTAATCTTTATGTCAATGTATATCACCGATCCCGGTAATCTCTGTAATGCCGTGTTTTTTGAAAGCTTTCAGCTTTGGTCTTTAAGCTTTATGCTCAAAAGTGGAGAATAACGGAGTCGAACCGTTGACCTCCTGCGTGCAAGGCAGGCGCTCTAGCCAGCTGAGCTAATCCCCCAAAAGGATCTTCAATGTGTAGTCCCGTCCAGATTTGAACTGGAGACCCCTACATTATCAGTGTAGTGCTCTAACCAGGCTGAGCTACGGGACTTTGCTTTTCGGCAGCATCTGTATGCAGTATATAGTATCTTACCGCTACCGCTTTCCTTTGCTAACCTCAGCTGATCTCCGTTATGCTGTTGCCATTAGGCTATTGCACACCGTTTCTTCTGGGTGTTTCTTTTTTCTCTTGTGTCTTTTAAAGTAACCGGCATCAGGACTGTCTGCATTTCAGCTTTGGTCTTTCACCTTTTACCTTATTCGAAATATCATGTTGCGTGGCGAGTAGGTGAGTCTACTCCAGAAAGGAGGTATTCCAGCCGCACCTTCCGGTACGGCTACCTTGTTACGACTTAGCCCCAGTTATCGGTTTTACCCTAGGACGCTCCTTGCGGTTACATACTTTAGGTACCCCCAACTTCCATGGCTTGACGGGCGGTGTGTACAAGGCCCGGGAACGTATTCACCGCGTCATTGCTGATACGCGATTACTAGCGAATCCAACTTCATGGGGTCGAGTTGCAGACCCCAATCCGAACTGTGAATGGCTTTGTGAGATTCGCATACCGTTGCCGGCTAGCTGCCCTCTGTACCATCCATTGTAGCACGTGTGTAGCCCCGGACGTAAGGGCCATGATGACTTGACGTCGTCCCCTCCTTCCTCTCTGTTTGCACAGGCAGTCTGTTTAGAGTCCCCATCATTACATGCTGGCAACTAAACATAGGGGTTGCGCTCGTTGCGGGACTTAACCCAACACCTCACGGCACGAGCTGACGACAGCCATGCAGCACCTAGTTTCGTGTGATTGCTCACTCATTTATCTCTAAATGATTCACTAACTTTCAAGCCCGGGTAAGGTTCCTCGCGTATCATCGAATTAAACCACATGCTCCTCCGCTTGTGCGGGCCCCCGTCAATTCCTTTGAGTTTCACTCTTGCGAGCGTACTCCCCAGGTGGAACACTTAACGCTTTCGCTTAGCCGCTGACTGTGTATCGCCAACAGCGAGTGTTCATCGTTTAGGGCGTGGACTACCAGGGTATCTAATCCTGTTTGATCCCCACGCTTTCGTGCCTCAGCGTCAATAAGACCATAGTAAGCTGCCTTCGCAATCGGTGTTCTGAGACATATCTATGCATTTCACCGCTACTTGTCTCATTCCGCCTACCTCTAGTCCATTCAAGCCCATCAGTATCAAGGGCACTGCGATAGTTGAGCTACCGTCTTTCACCCCTGACTTAACAGGCCGCCTACGCACCCTTTAAACCCAATAAATCCGGATAACGCTTGGATCCTCCGTATTACCGCGGCTGCTGGCACGGAGTTAGCCGATCCTTATTCTTCCGGTACATTCAGCTATCTACACGTAGATAGGTTTATTCCCGGATAAAAGCAGTTTACAACCCATAGGGCAGTCTTCCTGCACGCGGCATGGCTGGTTCAGAGTTGCCTCCATTGACCAATATTCCTTACTGCTGCCTCCCGTAGGAGTCTGGTCCGTGTCTCAGTACCAGTGTGGGGGGCCATCCTCTCAGATCCCCTAGTCATCGTCGCCTTGGTGGGCCGTTACCCCGCCAACTAGCTAATGACACGCATGCCCATCTCCGTCCCATAAATGTTTGATCATTGCACTATGCAGTGCTGTGATTTTATGCGGTATTAATCCGGATTTCTCCGGGCTATCCCCCAGATGAAGGTAGGTTGCATACGCGTTACGCACCCGTGCGCCACTTTCTCATCCAGCAAGCTGGATGATATCGTTCGACTTGCATGTATTAGGCCTGCCGCTAGCGTTCATCCTGAGCCAGGATCAAACTCTCCATTGTAAAATGTGTTGTAAGATGCTGACCAGTTTTAACTATTGTTAAAAATAGTCTTCTTTTTTTGTTATGTTGTCTGTTAGACACCACCTTTAAAATAAAGCTATGTAATCATGTACTTTGATCGGTACTCCATTACCTCGCTACGCTACATTGACATCTCTTTTAAGAACTTATCGATCTGGTAAACCTCACGGCCGATCGTTATATATCGTTAAACTTCAGTTACGGAAAGTCTTGTTCGTCCCTCCTGTGTTTCTGTTTATCTCAATCTTTTTTCTGTTACCTTTCCGGCATCCGCCGTTCCGGTTTTTCCCTTTCCTTTCGGTTGGGAGTGCAAAGGTAAGGATCTTTTTCTAACTTCCAAATAAAATAAATTTTATTTTATTTGTCTTCTTTTTCTTCCTGTCCCCTTATTTCAATACGCTGATGTTGACCAGCTTTCCGTCCTTCCGAACCGGGCTGCAAAGGTAGCAATCTTTTCTTCATCCGCAATATTTATTTTAAAATAAATACCGCTCTCCTTATCCCTGTGCCGTCCTTTCAACAAAACCCTTCCTCCGAAGCGGGATGCAAAAGTAGAAAAAATTAACACTATTGCAAAGGAATTATACCGGTAACCACAGGACCTGAGGTAACTCAATGGTTTTCAGACAGAAAAAATGTTGCATAGCATAAAACTTTTTGGAAGAATAGCTGTTCAATGTTGTCCTGTAAATATTGCAGGTTTTAATAACGTTCAAAATCCGGTTTAATAAAAAGATCCTGAAACAAGTTCAGGATGACGGATCTGCTGGATAAACGCACTAAACTTCCGAAGTTTCGCTTGCACACAGCCCCTCTAAAACTTCGGAAGACCCTGCAAAATAAACCCGATAGCAGCGGAAAACCCGAAGGTGAGGAACGAGCCAAGGCTTTGAAGCGGATAGCGGGAACAAACATATATCATAGTACTGAACCTGCTTTGCTGAAAAAAAAAGAATGTATACTATATAGTATAGGCCAACCTTATATATATGTTAAAAATTGTTAACTGTTATATTGTACTGAATTGCTTTGCATAGCTTAGCGGCCAATTGTTTTTATTGATGTTATCGTATTATTAATTATCTTTGCAGAATGTTTAAAGTTAAACACTTAATTATTTTAGTATTTGTTGCCGCTCTGGGTATAGCGGGTTGTAAAAGTCGTTTCGAGAAATTGAGAGCGAGCAATGACGTTGCAAAAAAATACCAAGAGGCGCTTCGTTTGTATAATAAACGCGATTACAGTAAAGCATTGGTACTTTTTGAGGATCTTTCTCAAAAATATCGTGGCCGTGCAGAAGCTGAGGATCTGAACTATTATTATGCTTATACACTATATAGATTAAGTGATTACACAACTGCAAGATACCAGTTTAAAAGTTTTGCAGAAACCTACCCAGCAAGTAAAAATGCTGAAGAAGCGAGATACATGGGTGCGTATTGTTTCTATTTAGAATCTCCAAGTTTCTCTTTAGATCAGGAAAATACTTATAAAGCTATTGATGCGTTACAATTATTCATCAACTTATACCCTACCAGCGATCGTGCCGCAGCTGCAAGTAAATATATTGCCACGCTAAGGGGTAAACTAGAAGATAAAGCTTTCGAAAACGCCAAAATGTACTTAACTACCGGACCAAGCAATGTAGATAATTACAGAGCAGCGGTTATTGCCTTAAAAAATGCGCAAAGAGATTACCCAGATATTAAATATGCTGAGGAAATGGATTTCTTGATGATTAAAGCACAATATTTATACGCAAAAAATAGTTATATCATCCGCCAGGAAGACCGTTATAATGAGGCACTTGCTTTATATACTGAGTTTACTGAAAACCATCCTGACAGTAAATACACTAAAGACGCAAAGGTACTTAAGGATGATGTAGAGGCTGGTATTGTGGCTACAAAACAAGAACTGGCATTATATGCCGCTGATCAGGAAAAATACAAGCAGATGTTGATTAGAACTGGTAAATTAAAAGATACCGTTTCTACAAAACCAACTAATGCTGATAACACGAATATTAAAAACAAGTAATACATGAATACTAACAAACCTGCTGTACCAAATACTACAGTAACCAGAAACGTACACGATTTAGATAAAACTACAGATAACTTATACGAATCTTTAGTGGTAATTGCTAAAAGAGCAAATCAGATTTCGAACAACGTTAAAGAAGAGTTACACGGTAAATTGGCAGAATTTGCTTCAAGCAACGATAATTTAGAAGAAATTTTCGAAAATCGCGAGCAGATTGAAATCAGTAAACATTACGAGCGCATGCCGAAGCCTGTTTTGGTTGCTATTGATGAATTTTTAAACGAGAAAATTTATCACAGAAATCCTGCTAAAGAACAAAAGTAACTGGCGTAGCGCATAGCGTTTAGGGCAAAGCGTTTAGCACTACGCTCTATGCTCCGTGCCTTATGTACTCTGCGCATTATGCTAAAAAATAAAAATATAATCCTTGGCGTTTGCGGAAGCATTGCTGCATATAAGTCGGCTTTTTTAGTTCGGCTGCTTGTAAAAGCTGGTGCAAACGTAAAGGTTATTCTTACCCCTGATGGTGCTAATTTCATTACACCACTTACCCTTGCTACGCTTTCTAAAAACCCTGTTTATACGCAATACTTCGAAGAAGAAACTGGCGTATGGAGCAACCATGTTGAGCTGGGCTTATGGGCCGATTTAATTATCATCGCCCCAATAAGTGCCAATACACTGGCCAAGCTGGCAACAGGCATCTGCGATAATTTATTAACAGCTGTTTATCTTTCAGCCAAATGTCCGGTTTATGTTGCCCCGGCAATGGATCTGGACATGTGGAAACATGAAACTACTCAAGGCAATATCGAACGTATTGTTAGCTATGGCAATACGGTTATTGCACCTGCCAATGGCGAACTTGCCAGTGGACTTTGGGGTGAAGGCCGAATGGCCGAACCCGAAGAAATTGTTTCCTTTCTGGATAGTGCCATTAAAAGATCGATGCCTTTATTTGGCAAAACGGTAATGGTTACTGCCGGTCCTACCTATGAGGCGATTGATCCGGTTCGTTTTATTGGCAATCATTCATCAGGAAAAATGGGTTTCGCCCTTGCTGATGAACTGGCCAGCCTTGGAGCTGATGTTACACTAATTGCCGGACCAACTGCACAAAAATCTACTCAGATCTTAAAAAGGATTGATGTAGTAAGTGCCCAGGATATGTTCGATGCCTGTTCATCGGTATTCCCTGGCACTGATATTACCGTAATGTGTGCCGCTGTGGCAGATTACCGCCCAAAATTGGTTGCCGCTCAAAAAATTAAAAAACAGGACAATGACCTAGTTTTGGAACTGGAAAAAACAACGGATATACTGGCTTCTTTAGGTACAGCAAAAAAAGCGCACCAGATTTTGGTTGGTTTTGCTTTAGAAACCAATGATGAAGAGAATTATGCTAAAGGCAAACTCGAAAAGAAAAATCTTGACCTCGTTGTTTTAAATTCTTTAAATGATAAGGGCGCAGGTTTTAAATCAGATACCAATAAAATTACTATTTTTAACAAAGCTTTAGAACGGACTGTATTTGAAATGAAATCGAAAGCGGATGTTGCTAAAGATATTTGTGCTGCCATTTTAAAAATTGCAAAATGATAAAAAAGATTGTTTGGATATTGTTATTGGTCGGTTTTGGGAAACTGCATGCTCAGGAGTTAAATGCAAGGGTAACTTTGCTGGCTCCCCAGGTTTCGAACATCAGTAAGCCAACTTTAGATGCCCTGCAAAAAACAATCCGCGATTTTTTAAACAATAACAAGTTCAGCAACGAAAGTTATAAGCCCCAGGAAAGGATTGAATGTAGTTTTGTCATCACCATCAATTCGTGGGATGGTGGTTCCGGATACACTGCAGAAGCGCAGATCCAAAGCAGCCGCCCGGTTTTTAACAGCTCTTACAATAGCACTTTGTTAAATATGAGTGATAAGAATTTCGATTTTAATTTCAATGATGGTGCTACAATCGACTTTTCTGATCAGAATTATATTTCCAATATCAGTGCTCTCCTCACCTACTACGCTTATACCATCATCGGAATGGATAAAGATAGTTTTAGCAAAATGGGCGGAACTCCTTTTTATAAAAAAGCACAGAACATCATTAACCTGGCGCAAGCTTCGGGCAATACCGGCTGGAGAGCAGCTGATGGTTTACGCAACCGTTTTTGGTTTAATGAAAACGTTTTGAATCCTATTTTTAGTGAGCTGCGCAATTTCATCTATAGCTACCATTTAAGTGGCCTGGATCAGCTAACCGATAATGATAAGGGTTTAACACA
This sequence comes from Pedobacter sp. R-06, assembly GCF_049913135.1. NCBI lineage: Bacteria > Pseudomonadati > Bacteroidota > Sphingobacteriia > Sphingobacteriales > Sphingobacteriaceae > Pedobacter > Pedobacter sp. R-06. The sequence continues at coordinate 4,255,682 of NZ_CP183977.1, forward strand.
GATTGTTGCTGCCCTACCTGCTCTTCAACAAATGGATAAGCAGAAACTGGGTTCCATTTTCCCGAATGTTTATTTCGCATCTAAAGCCGAAGAAGTAACCAACGTACTTTCTAAACTTAACGGCCAGGAACGCATGAAAGCTTACAATATGTTGGCAGAAATCGATCCGGCGAATATTGGCAAGTACGAGGGGCTGAAGAAGAATTAGTTTTTTGGTTAACTGGTTAATTGTTTTAATCGATTAATCGTAAAATAACTTGCAGCTAACCAGTTTTAACAGTTAACACTTAAGGAGTTCTCTATTTGTGATAGTTGTTTTTAGAAAAGCAATCTCAACATTTCAATTAAAGCCAGTCCTGCTTTCGTTCATACGCCTGCAGGCCTTATCCACGGGCCGGTATCCACATCAATCAGGTTTAATAACCTAATTCAGTTTTTCATAGCTGGGATTTTCCTTTCAAAAGCCAGATAGGCATGCAACATTTGGCTGTCTCATGCGTCTTATATCGCAGCAGTTAACCGGTTAATCAGTTAAGCCAAAAGTTAAAAATTTGTTAAAATATTTTGATCTTACGAATATCTTCGTACATTTGAATACGAAATAATTCGTACAACTTGTAACATATGACTAATCATAACATCAAACCAACAGAAGGAGAAATGGAAATCCTCCAGGTGCTTTGGCAAAAGGGGAATGCAACGGTAAGAGAAGTTCATGAGGCATTGAATAAAAAAGACTCAGGGTATACCACAACTTTAAAACTGATGCAGATTCTTCACGAGAAGGGAATGGTAGAAAGAGATACCAATCAAAAAACGCATATCTATAAAGCGCTTGTTAGTCAGGATAAAACTGAAAAACAATTGGTAAACAAAATGATCGATAACGTATTTAACGGATCGGCAGCGAGATTGGTCATGCAGGCTTTGGGTAACCACACCGCAAGTGCAGATGAGATTGACGAAATAAAAAAATATTTAGATAGCCTAAAGTAAGGTTAGCATTGAAGGTTGAAAGGTGTAGGGTTTAGATCCCTAATAAACAGTAAAATTTTCGGATTGTCCCCGTATAAAAATTAAAACCACCGTTATGGAAACTTTATTACAACAGTTCATCAAAGCATTTGGCTGGAGTATTTTAAACTCACTTTGGCAAAGCGCCATTATTTATGGCATCCTATTTATCGTAATGCTCAGCATTCCGAAACTCGCAGCAAAACATAAGCACAACCTTGCTTTTGGCGCCATCATTTTAATGTTTATTGGCTTTGGCTATAATTTCATTCATCAGTTAACATTGAATGTAAATAATCAGGCTCCTGCAATCAATGCCCAAAATATACAGGTTTACCAATACTTTAACAACCTACCGCCAAGTTTTAGCAGTAAGGCAGAGCAGTATTTTCCTGTTGTAGTGGTATTTTACATTATTGGTATTTTACTTCAGTTATTTGTTATCGTTAAAGGCTATGGTCAGCTTTCAAAACTAAAGAAAGAAAGTTTAAGTGCCATTCCAGATAGTTGGAAGGCCATTTTCGAGCAGGTAACTGCCCACCTTAAAATTAATAAAGTTATCCAGTTCCATTTATCTTCTATTGTTAACGTGCCTTTGGTTATCGGTTATTTAAAACCAGTGGTATTATTTCCATTGGCCCTGGTAAACCAGTTAGACAACGATCAGGTAGAAGCGATATTAATCCATGAGTTATCACATATCAGGAGAAACGATTTCTTATTAAACCTGATTAAAACAGCCATAGAAACCTTATTATTCTATAATCCATTTGTGTGGATGGCAGGTAGATTTATACATATTGAGCGCGAGCATGCCTGCGATGATCTGGTATTAAAAATTACCGGAAAACCACTGAACTATGCCCATGCCCTACTTAAACTCGAACTATTAAAAGACAAAAACAGTCCTGCTTATGCACTAGCGGCAACAGGCAAGACCCAGAATTTGTATCAGCGCATAAAAAGAATAACCAACATGAAAACAAATTATTTAAACGCCAAACAACAAATGGCAGCCTTAACTTTAGGAGTAGCCTGCTTGTTTTCTATTGCCTGGATCAATCCGACAGAAAAGAAAAAAGAAAATAAAAAATCGCCTAAAATTGAGGTTTTGAGTGTAATCGACCACCATGATGTAAAAACCATTGTTTGCGCTGATACCACTAAAAAACGTAAAATCAAAATTGTAACTATTGATGCGGATGGTAAAAAAACCGAATATAACTCGGTAAAGGAAATGCCTGATAGCCTGAGAAAAGATTTTTACAGGGATGAGCTTTTTGCGGCTAAGAATATATACCGCATTCATGCCGACAGTTCTTTTAAATTCAGATTTAATGACTCACTAATACGCAACAAAATTTACAAAGAGTACAATTCACCGGAAGCACAAGCCAAGTGGAAAAAATTTGGCGAAGACATGGCTAAACAATATAACTCACCAGAGGCACAGGCTAAATGGAAAAAATTCGGAGAAGATATTGCCAAACAGTACAATTCGCCGGAAGCACAAGCCAAATGGAAAAAATTTGGAGAGGATATGCAAAAGAAAATGAATTCGCCTGAAGCCCAGGCCAAATGGAAAAAAATGGGTGAAGATATGAATAAAGAATTCGGTTCACCAGAAGCACAAGCCAAATGGAAAAAAATGGGTGAAGATATGGCGGCTAAAATAAATACTCCAGAATTCAGAGCACAAATAGATAATATCAGGATACAGGCACTGAAATCAGGAGAAATCGCAAGATTATCTGGATTAAGTAGATTAAATTCAGATTCGCTATTTAAAGGAAACAGAAATATACTTACAGGCCCAGATGGGACGCTATTTTATTACAACGACACCAATAATAAAGTAAGACAGACCGAAGAATACAAAAAACTGAAACAAAAATTCGATAGTGAGGTAAAAGAGCTGAAAGAGAAAATGGAGAAGAAAGAGAAAGAGAAAAAAGTAGAAGGCGGTAATAAAAGCTCACAGGTAACTCCGGCAGTGATGTTATACAATAATCAGGATTTTACCAGTGCTGTTAAAGCCTTGAACACACTAAATGCTGTTGTAACGTATAAAAAATCTGATTTTACCAATGCCGATCAAATAGCACTAAAAAGTTATGTTCATGCAACCAACTTAAAAATTGCAGACAATAATGCAATTAATATTTCGATAAAATAACAGCACATAAACCAAACAGATCATGAACAGCGAAGATTATTCTTCGCTGTTTTTGTTTTGTATTCACCTGTTGAATAAATTTTAATATTTTTGCTTAGCATGCTACAAAAACTTTCTATACGTAATTACGCATTAATTGATAGCCTCGATATCGAATTTGATAAGGGCTTAAATATTATAACAGGTGAAACTGGCGCTGGTAAATCTATCATTTTAGGAGCATTGTCGTTAATTTTAGGCCAGCGAGCAGAAAGCAAATACTTTTTTAACCAAGATAAAAAATGTGTTATTGAAGGAAGTTTTGCATTGGCAGATGAAAACCTGAAAGAACTTTTTGAAGAAAATGATTTAGATTTCTCGAACGAAAGTATGCTGCGCAGGGAGATATCTATAGATGGCAAAACCAGATCGTTTATTAACGATACACCGGTTAATTTATCAATTCTTAAACAAATTGGCGAAAAGCTGATCGACATCCACTCTCAGCATGCCACCCAAGAGATTAACGATGCCGATTTTCAACTGTTAATTGTCGATTCCTTAGCTAACCACCAATCGCTATTGTTTAACTACCGCAGCGGGTTTAAAAAACTAAGACAGGATACCAACCTGTTGAAAAAATTGGTTAGTGAGGCAGATGAAGCGAGAAATAAGCAAGATTATGAGCAGTTTCTATTTAACGAACTCGAGCAGGCAAAATTACAAGAAGGTGAACAGGAAGATTTAGAGCAAGAGTTAGAACGTTTAACGCATGCCGAAACCATAAAAAGAGCCTTACTCACCACTTCGGGTTTAATTAACGAAAGTGAACCTTCTGCACTCCAGATTTTAAAAGAAGCTTCGTTACAACTACAGAGTATAGAAAAATTCGACCCTGCAATTAATGTGCTGTACGAACGTTTACGCTCATCTATTATCGAAATAAAAGATATTACCGATGAGGTTTCTGGCATTGAAGAAAATACTGTACACAGCGCTGATCGTTTAGAGCTGGTAAATCAAAGGCTTGACCTTTTCTATTCACTCCAGCAAAAACATCGGGTTGCTAATAATACCGAATTACTGGCACTTCAAAAACAATTGGAAGAGAATCTGAACCAACTGTTATCTTCTGATGAGCATATTGAGCAACTACAGAAAGAAATAGATCAACTTAACAAAGATTTACGCAAGCAAGCCGATCAGTTAAGTGCCAACCGTAAGAAAGCAATTAAAGTTGTAGAAGAACAAACCAGCATTACCTTAAAAAAAGTGGGAATGCTAAATGCCAAATTGGTTTTAGACCAAAAAGCATTGAACGAATTGAATAAAGATGGTTTAGATGAAATAAATCTCCTATTTACGGCCAATGCTGGTCAGGCCCCTGCGCCGGTAAATAAAGTAGCATCCGGTGGTGAGTTATCTCGACTGATGCTGGCGATAAAAGCATTATTGGCTAAACACACTTCATTACCGACCATTATTTTCGACGAGATTGATACCGGAATTTCTGGTGAAACCGCGTTAAAAGTTGGAGAAGTAATTGCCGATTTAGGACAGAACATGCAGGTAATTTCGATTACGCACTTACCGCAAATTGCAGCCAAAGGTATATCGCATTACTTTGTTCATAAGAATGAAGACCAAGGAAAAACCACAACCGGAATCCGTAAACTTAAACAAGAAGAACGTATTGGTGTAATTGCCGAAATGTTAAGTGGGAAAAACCCAGGTTCATCTGCCATGGAGAATGCACGGGAATTGCTCGCATAATTCTTACATTACGTCATCTCGAGCGGAGTGCAACGTAATCGAGAGATCTATCCAGGCAGATCTCTCCATTCCACTGCGTTTCAGTCGAGATGACGACTTTTCTTATGGATTTGTCAATGGTAGGGAAATGTTGTTGTGCTGTCAGATGTTCCTATCTGAAAGCTAAAAGGAAAAGCACCAATAAATTTACATCAGGCATTAAACAAAACTAAATAATTAGTTTATATTTAATCAATGAAATCTTTTATACTTCTACTTTCATTATTAATCATCGGTAAATTTTGTTCTGCTCAACAAAGTTATATCCTTTCGGGCATAGTAAAAGATAAACATGGTGAGGCTTTACCCGGGGCTGGCGTATATGTAAGCGGTTATAAAATTGCAACAGTTTCCAACAATGATGGCACATACACACTACCGCTAAAACCTGGTAACTATGATATTTTAGTACAATTAATCGGCTATAAAGCTTTAAACAAAAATGTAGTAATTGCTGATAAAGCCGTAAAACTGGATCTTATCCTCGAAGAAAGTGTAACCCAATTGGCCGAAGTAACCATAAAACCCGATCCGAACAGGGAACATTATATCGCCATGTTCAAGGGGTATTTTATTGGTACCACTCCCAATGCAGAACAATGTAAACTCATCAACCCTAATGTACTGATTATCGATTACGATAAAGAGGAACATAAACTTACGGTAAAAACCACCCAATTTCTGATTATTGAAAACAAGGCGCTTGGATACCGCATTAAATACCTGCTGAACAATTTTGAATACGACAGCAAAACCAGAATCATTTATTATGAAGGTTTTCCGTATTACGAAGATTTAAAAGGATCGGCACGCCGGAAGAAAATTTGGGAGCAAAAGCGGATTACTGCTTATTTAGGTTCCCCACAACACTTTTTTAGATCCATTTATCATCACCGCGCCACCGAGGAAGGATTTATTATTAATAAACTGGTTACAATATCAAATCCGGATAAACCTTCAGATAGTATGATTAACGCCAATATTAAACGCTTAACAAAAGTACAGGGTGGCTTAACCCGCACATTAACTTTTACTGCTGGAGATTCTTTGAGCTATTGGATAAAAAAGAAAAACCTGCCAAATGGGATTTCTATTTTAAGCCGAGCTCCGGTAACGCAGGATACATTGGTGCATGTGAAGAACCAAAGTATTAAAAGTTTCAATTTTACTGATCAACTTTATGTTGTTTATACCAAAGAAAGGGAAGATCCTTCTTATGCCAACCGGATCGGCCTGTCCATTGCAAGGCCATTAGATATGCCAGATTATCAGATTTCTACCATCACCTTACAAGTTGTTCCGGTATATTTTTACGAAAACGGATCTATTTACAATCCTCGTTCGATGATTTATTCAGGTTACTGGGGCTGGGAAAAAATTGCCGATAGTGTACCTATGGATTATTTACCACCGGTTAATGGAGTGGAAAAAAAGTAGAAATATCATTAATACAGCAAGAGGGACAACTACCAGACGTCATTTTTTCTTTTTTTGAAAAGCAAATACAGTACTTTTTTGGTTTCGAAAGTCCCGCCCTCCGTTACAAATCCTCGCCCTCATGCTTCGGGCTGTGGGTTTTTCACTTTGGTCGGGTTTAGCTGGCAGGGCCAATAATACTATTGAGGGTTTTGGAACCACGAAGCACCTACCTTTGTTAAATAAACCCGACAGAGCGGGTAGCCCGCAGTGAAGCGCAGCGTAACGAGGACTACAAGCGATGGCGGGACTGCTCTAGCCATAAAAAACAGACCTTTCGTTTCCAGACCCGAAAACATTTCCAACTATTCACCTGGCTTATTTTGAATAAATTCCCGTTTTAAAGATCCTTCGATCGCGACCATAGAAAAATCTAAAAGAAAGGTCGTCATTGCAAGGAGAAATGAAAGCCTGTCCCGACTTTTTCGGAAAAACAATCTTTCATCTCAGCGATGGAACCACGCAGCACCTACCTTTGTTAAATAAACCCGACAGAGCGGGTAGCCCACAGTGAAGCGTAGCGTAACGAGGACTACAAGCGATGGCGGGACTGCCCTAGCCATGAAAAACAGACCTTTCGTTTCCAAACCCAAAAACATTTCCTACTATTGACTTGGCCTATTTTGAATAAATTCCGTTTTAAAGATCCTTCGCTCATTCAGGATGACAAATTTTATCAGGTCACCCGCAGCCAGAAATAACGATTATTTGTAAATGTTAAATTTGTTAAAAATCTTTTGCGTTTTTAATAAATATTACGCCTTTTGGTTACATTCGTTCCTATGATTAAAAGCCTTTTAGTAGCCCTTACGCTAATCATGTTGGGTACTAATGCCATTGCTCAAAACACCTTCTCGATTAGTGGTTTGGTTAGGGATCAAAAAGATGGATTACCTGGCGCAAGTATCTATTTAAGTGGATATAAAATTGCTACGGTGGCTGATAACGACGGACGATTTAAATTATCAAACCTAAAACCTGGCAGTTATGATCTTCTCGTTCAGCTGGTTGGTTACCTCCCCTATTCTAAAAGTGTAATCATTTCCGATAAATCAGTGCAGGTAGAGCTGGTTTTGAAAGAAAATGTTGCGCAACTGGAAGAAGTTGTAATCAGGGCTGATCCTAACCGTCAGAAATACATTAACCAGTTTAAAGATTTTTTTATTGGTAAAACCCCAAATGCCTTACAATGTAAGATATTAAATCCGCAGGTTTTAAATGTAGATTTCGACATTACCAAAAGTACCTTAACAGTTTCTACAACCGAGTTTCTGATTGTAGAGAATAAAGCTTTAGGCTATCGGCTAAAATATATGCTCGACCGTTTCGAGTATAATTCGAGAACACACATCATTTACTATTCCGGTCACCCGTTTTTTGAGGAATTAAAAGCATCGGCAGCTAAAAAGAAAAAGTATATCGCCGCCAGAGAGGTCGCATATTATGGTTCTTCGCAACATTTCTTCCGTTCGCTTTATGCCAACAAAACAAAAGAAGAAGGATTTATCATCAACAAGATGGTCAAGGTGCCTAACCCTAACCGCTATCCCGAATATTTAATTAATGCCAATTTAGAGAAAATTAAAGCCGTACCCGAGAAAACGGGCATCAGGCAGAATAAAGGTAAAATAGATACTGCCCTACTCGCCTTTTGGACCAAACAGAAAGAAATGCCCCGAACCATTGATAAATTTTCGAGAGCGGAAGTGCTTACCGATACATTGGTACATTATTTTAACCAGAACTTAAAATACCTTAGTTATACAGATGCATTGCTGATCCAGTACACCAAAGAAAAAGAATCACTGGCTTATTCTAATACAGGATTTTGGATATTCAGACCTTTGGATGTACCTGAAAATGAAATTTCTGTTGCCAACTTAACCGGCGAAGGTGTGCGTTTTTACGAAAATGGTGGCATTTACGACTCCCGATCGCTCCTGTACGAAGGTTTCTGGGCTTACGAAAAAGTGGCCGATATGGTGCCGATGGATTATGTACCGCTACCGAAGAATAAGTAAAGAAGGATGTGAGACGAAGGATTGACCTAAAACTAAAAATGTTGAAAAGTCATCCTTTTTAGAAACTTAAATTACTAATATTTTTAGTAATTTTAGTTTATGATTGGCGAAGAAGAAAAACAATATTTTAAAGGGCGGGGCGCTCAGGTTAATCCACACAACAAATTTTTAAAGGATCTTTACGTAAAGGAACATGATGAAGGGATAGATGATTGGGAGGAAAGCGATCGTAAAACCTCCTTTATCTTTGAAAATTCGAAAACCATTGTAAACAAAGTTGACAGTCCCGATGTAGGCATGGCTTATTCTTTAAATCCCTACCAGGGCTGCGAACATGGCTGTACTTATTGTTATGCCCGCAACTCACATCAATATTGGGGTTATAGCGCAGGAATAGAGTTTGAACGGAAGATCATTGTTAAAAAAGAAGCGCCAACACTATTTAAAAAGTTCCTGGAGAAAAAAGGCTGGGATGCCACCACCATTTCCCTTTCTGGTAATACCGATTGCTACCAACCTGCCGAAAGAAAATTTAAACTCACCAGGCAATTGCTTGAAATTGCATTGGCCTATAAGCAGCCAATTGGTATGATTACCAAAAATTCGCTTATTCTTCGCGATCGGGATATTCTGCAAGAAATGGCGAAGTTAAATCTCTGCATGGTTTATGTGTCCATCAATAGCTTAAACGAAGATTTACGGCAGGTAATGGAACCCCGAACTACAACGGCCAAACAGCGGCTAAGGGTAGTAGAAGAATTGAGTAAAGATGGAATTCCTATGGGTGTTATGGTTGCCCCTCTTGTTCCTGGTTTAAGCGACCATGAAATTCCGAAAATATTAAAAGCCGTAGCCAATGCTGGTGCGTTAAAGGCCGGTTATACCGTTGTAAGGCTAAATGGAGCTATTGGGCAGATATTTGAAGATTGGCTGCGCAAAAACTTTCCTGACCGTTTTGATAAAGTTTGGCACATGATTCAGAGTTGCCATGGTGGGCATGTTAACGATAGCAGATTTGGCGATAGGATGCGTGGAGACGGCAATATTTCGCAAATGATCAGGGATAATTTCAGGCTCCACTGCCGCTTAAATGGTTTAAATGCAAAGGATATTATTTTAGACCACACTTTATTCAAAATTCCGAGTAACCAGGCGAGTCTGTTTTAAAATTTTTTTGAGGAGAAAGCCTCTCAACGCTCTGGGCCGTGGTTTTATCATCACGGCCATCTCAACATTGTTAGTTCCGATTTGCAATCGGGATCTTTGAGGTGTGGCTTTGTAATCAGCCTTAGTAAATTTGTAATCCAGCTTGATAAAACTTAGTTTTATCGCCATGAACATTGCATTAATAACCTACCTGGATAAGGGAGCATATGATAGCGCCACAGTTGAAAGCGAGGATGATAAACTCTTAAATTTCTTACAGGAAAAAGGATTAAATATTGAAAAAGTAATCTGGAACGATAAGCACATTAAATGGGAAGATTATTCGCTTGCCATTTTAAAATCCCCATGGGATTATTTTGACCTGATTGAAGAGTTTTATATTTGGCTTGATCAGTTGGAAGCAAAAAAAGTAAAATTACTTAACCCCATTGAGGTAGTGAGGTGGAACGCAAACAAACAGTATCTGCAGGAAATTGAAGCTGCCGGATTAAAGATTACACCTAGTTTTTTCATTCAAAATAAAGAAAGTGTAAATCTTGAGCATTTCTTTGAGAAATTTAACACCAATAAATTAATTGTAAAACCTTGTGTAAGTGGTGGTGCAAAAAATACATTTAAGGTAACTGTAGATAATGTAACCAAGGTTAATCAAAAAATAAACCTCCTTATTCAGGATGAACATTTTATCATTCAGCCATTTCTGCCAGAGATCCTGGAAAATGGTGAATGGTCTTTCGTTTTCTTTAATGGAACCTATAGCCATTCATTAATTAAACAGGCTAAACCTGGCGATTTTAGGGTACAACCAGCGCATGGTGGATCTGTGCATCCACAAAAACCGAATGAAGAACTGATTGCTATAGCAAAGCAATATGTAGCGTTGTTTGCTAAAGATTGCCTTTATGCACGAGTTGATGGTACTTTCGTTAATGGAGATTTTTTGTTGATGGAACTGGAATTGATAGAGCCTTTTCTGTTTTTGAACACAGAACCCGAAAATTATGAGCGGTATTATAGCGCATTGAAGGAGTTGATTTAAAAGAAGAGTATTTTGGGAGCATCATCAGTCTCAACCTGATTTGTAACTTTTTCCCTCCACTAAACCTTAAGATTACACTTGATGTTTATTTTTTTTTAGGAAATCAGCTTCAGTAGTTCTTGGGATTATTCAGCCCTGCTCCGATGAAACCTGTGAAACAAGCAAGCACACCATAAAACAACAAAAATAAGTGCTTAAATCGGGAACATCTCGCTTTGATCAGGTTTAGGTGGCAAGATCAGTAATAAGATTATAGAGTAGGGGCGCTGGAATAAATTTATTTTCTCAATATTTCTATTTAATCTTTAATAGGAGCAAAAACCGTCCCTCTTAAACCTGATTGACGCGGTAGCTCCCGATTTCCTTCTAATCGGGACTACAAGCAGAAAGCAGGGCGGAACTTAAATATGATTACTATAACTGTTTTTCCAACAAATGAAACAGATCTATTGTGTGCATTACCATGAATATTAGACTAAGCTATTCCTAATCAAACTTGGAATAACGATCGCTAGGATCTTATTTTATTTAGCTGCAAAAACCTGCACCCAATAATTATCGGTTTTAGCTGCTCCCATTTCTTTGAAAGCGGCATTCATGATATTTTTACAGTGATCTTCACTTTTTATCCAGTCGTTAAAAACCTGCACTTCGGTGGTTTGGCCAACAGCAGTATTTTCACCAACTGATGTCCAATTGTACCCTGTAGCTTTAACCCGAGCTCCAACGTTATCGCCATTGGCTGATGTATGTGTTAAGGTTTTTATAGCGGCCATGTACTTACTGTGACCAATAGCGGCAGCGCCTAAATTAATGCTCCAGCTTAGCGTTCCAACAGGAGGCATAACAGTTGTTCCACAATTGCAACCAGCTAAACGGGTATCGTTCACCAATTTTAACAAAGCATCGTTATTGATATTAGTTGTTGTAGAAAGTACCGGAGGATTGTTTGTTCCTGGAGAATCATCAGTGCCTTTTTTACATGACAAAACACAACATAACGCTAAACACGCTAGCGGGAAGGTAATTAGTTTCATTAATAGGGAATAGTTTAAGGAAAGGTACAATGATTTTCTTTAAAAAAAATAATTCATACCGATCTTTTCACACGCCTGGAACAGCTAAGCGTTAGCCGAATATTATAAACAAAAAAACTCCCGATTTTCACCGGGAGTTTCTTATTTATTTACTTGAAGAATCTTCTTCTTTTTTCGGCTCTTCTTTTTTCTTTTCGCCTTTTTTGTGGTTGATTGAAATCAGCTCGGTAGTTTTATCATAATCAATTTCTAAAACATCACCTTCGGCAAGTTCGCCTTTAAGGATCTCTTCAGCAATTGGATCTTCTAAATATTTCTGGATTGCTCTTTTTAACGGACGAGCACCAAAATTACTATCAAAACCTTTATCAGCAATATATTCTTTAGCATTATCCGTTAATGCAATTTCATAACCAAGGGTATGAACGCGACCGAATAAAGCTTTTAATTCGATATCGATAATTCTGAAAATTTCGTCTTTACCTAAGCTATTGAATACCACTACATCATCAACACGGTTTAAGAATTCAGGAGCAAAAGCACGTTTTAATGCACTTTCGATTACACCGCGACTGTGAGAATCGGCCTGGTTAGTTTTCGCTGTTGTAGAGAAACCAACGCCTTGACCAAAATCTTTAAGTTGACGTGCACCAATATTAGAAGTCATAATGATGATTGTATTTCTAAAATCAACTTTACGGCCTAAACTATCGGTTAACTGTCCTTCATCCAAAACCTGTAATAAGATATTGAATACATCAGGGTGAGCTTTTTCAATCTCATCCAATAAGATTACAGCATATGGTTTTCTTCTTACTTTTTCCGTTAACTGTCCACCTTCTTCATAACCTACATATCCTGGAGGCGCTCCCACTAAACGTGATACCGCAAATTTCTCCATATACTCACTCATGTCGATCTGGATCAAAGAATCATCACTATCGAACATGAAACGGGCCAGTTCTTTCGCCAATTCTGTTTTACCTACACCTGTTGGGCCTAAGAAAATAAATGAACCAATTGGTTTTTTAGGATCTTTTAATCCGGCTCTTGTGCGTTGGATTGCTTTGGTTAATTTCTTGATCGCATCATCCTGACCGATAATTTTCTCAGCCACTTTATCGTACATGTTTAACAGTTTTGCACTGTCTGTCTGTCCAACACGTTGTACCGGGATACCGGTCATCATCGAAACCACTTCAGCTACATTATCTTCTGATACTTCGTAACGTTTAGTTTTGGTTTCAGCTTCCCACTCCGCTTTAGCTTTATCTAATTCTTCAATTAAATTTTTCTCCGTATCGCGCAGTTTAGCAGCTTCTTCGTATTTCTGGCTACGTACAACCTTGTTTTTCTCTAATTTGATATCTTCAATTTTAGCTTCAATATCAATAATATTCTGAGGAACATGAATGTTGGTTAAATGAACACGCGAACCGGCTTCATCTAAAGCATCAATCGCTTTATCAGGTAAGAAACGATCAGAAATATAACGCGATGTTAAAGTAACGCAAGCTAAAATAGCTTCATCAGTATAAGTTACACCATGATGCTCTTCATACTTATCTTTAATACGTGTTAAAATCTCTACAGTTTCATCAGGTGTAGCTGGCTCAACCATCACTTTTTGGAAACGACGGTCTAAAGCACCATCTTTTTCAATGTACTGACGGTATTCATCTAATGTTGTGGCACCAATACATTGAATTTCGCCCCTAGCCAAAGCAGGTTTGAACATATTGGATGCATCTAATGAACCCGATGCGCCACCAGCTCCAACAATGGTATGGATCTCATCAATAAATAAAATTACATCAGTAGATTTTTCAAGCTCGTTCATCACGGCTTTCATACGTTCTTCGAACTGACCACGGTATTTTGTACCGGCCACCAACGATGCCAAATCCAATGTAACTACACGTTTGCCAAAAAGCACACGCGAAACTTTACGTTGTACGATGCGTAAGGCGAGGCCTTCAGCAATTGCCGATTTACCAACTCCTGGTTCTCCGATTAAAATCGGATTGTTCTTTTTTCTACGGGATAAAATCTGCGATACACGCTCAATTTCTTTCTCGCGGCCTACAATAGGGTCTAAACGACCTTCTTCAGCAGCTTTTGTTAAATCACGGCCGAAGTTATCCAAAACAGGGGTTTTAGATTTTATATCTGAAACCTTTTTTGGCGTACTAAAGCTTTCCTCTTCGCGATAATCATCATCGCCTCCTGTAGAAGCACTGTTTGAGATATCATCTCTGAAACCATTTTTATTCACTTCAACCTCCTGTTTAAAAACATCGTAAGTAACACCATACTGCAATAAGATTTGTGAGGCGATATTGTCATCATCTCTCAAAACCGATAACAATAAATGTTCGGTGCCAATTAAATCGCTTTTAAATATTTTAGCTTCTAAATAAGTGATTTTTAAAACTTTTTCTGCCTGTTTAGTTAATGGAATATTGCCTAAGTTTACTGTAACACTCGAAGTACCGCGAACGGCATCTTCAATTGAGCGGCGCAATTTACCGGTATCAACTCCTAACGATCGTAAAATTTTTATAGCCATACCATCGCCTTCGCGGATGAGGCCCAATAATAAATGCTCGGTTCCGATGTAATCATGCCCCAAACGGAGAGCTTCCTCCCTACTAAAAGAGATTACATCTTTAACCTGTGGTGAAAATTTTGCTTCCATAATACCTTTCTTAACAGCTACGTCCCTAAACTATAAAATAACTTTATAAAAACGAACGTACTGTTTTCTTTATTTTATCAACAATTGCGCCATATGGGTGGATAAAGAGGCTTTTAAATGCCTGAGAACCCAAAATTCAATGTAAGATTATCGTTTCGATAAATATTATTTTATTTATATCTATCTACGTAATAAGTGTTCTAAAGGTTTTAAAGGGACATTTGCCAAAAACATCCGGTTATAGATATTTTATTGTCGGTTTATTGTAAGGATTTTTTCGCCATCAAAAACTGACAATTTGTATCTTTTTACTTAGGCAATTTACAAGTTTTGACAGAAAAACAAAAAGAACGTGACATCATTTAACAATTTCATTAGATAAAAATCAACAAACCAATACGATCAACGATATCTATATAACCTTAATACGAAGTTAACTGTAATTAGGTTGTTTTTGTTTTCTAACACCCAAGTTTATTGTAATCCATTTATCATAAATAATAAGCTATCATTTCAATACAAAAACAAACTACAAAGCTTTAGTAGTTTCAACCATAGCGCGATTCGCATCGTAATCACTCAATTTAACAAAAAACACATACAAATCTATTGCTTACCCTAATATACTAATCTAAAAAGCAACAAGCGTAATACTTGCTTTTATTTTAGTCGCCAAAAACTTATCTCTTTTGTTTATAATGCGCCATCAAGCCATAAAGAAGCAAACGTTTGCGCTTAATAATATCGCCAATACAGGCCTACAATCTTTATCACCCTTCAAAAAAGGCTTAAATAGTAAGCACACCATCCATCATATGCAATTTAAAGCAAACGTTTGCGCTGCATTCGCAGTTTGATCTTGGCTTTTATGGTTATAGTTTAGCAATAATCATTTAACTAAAAAGTATATTATTAATGAACCTAAGAATAACTTTTAGCCCTCCCTAATCTGATTAATGCTCCTCAACAGATAACAAAACAATAACTAATCTAACCTAGAAAACATGAAGAAAATTCTTTTAATGATTTCCTTTATTGCGTGTATTTTCGTAGTAAAGGCACAAAACCGTACTATTTCCGGTACGGTAACCGACGGCAAAAAGCTTCCGCTTCCCGGAATTACCGTAACCGTGCTCGGCACAAAAACTGCCGTACAAACAGATGCGAATGGAAAATATGCTATTAGTGCTGACAATGAGAGTACCCTGGAGTTTAAAGCTTTAGGTTTTACCACACAAACCATTAAGGTGGGCACAAATACTTCTGTAAATGTTTCCTTAGTGGATCAATCTACTGAGTTAGACGCCGTAACCGTTGTGGGTTACACTACAAAGAAGAAATCAGAAATTTCGAGTGCGGTAACTACCGTAAGTGGCTCGCAGCTTAATGATGTAACGTCGGTAAACCTCGGCAACCTGTTACAAGGTAAAGCACCTGGTGTAGTGGCGAGTTCTGCCTCTGGAGATCCAACAGCGGGATCGAATGTGGTGGTACGTGGTGTAGGCAGTATTAATGCCGGTACAGGACCGCTAATTGTGGTTGACGGCAATATTGGCGGCACCTATAACCCGGCAGATGTTGATAACATTACAATATTGAGAGATGCAGCTGCTACAGGTTTATACGGATCGAGAGCTGCCAATGGTGTTATTATTGTAACCACCAAAAAAGGAAAAGCAGGAGAAACCAGATTCAGTCTAAACTCTACCATTGGTATTGCAAAGGCTACTACTGGTAATTTTAAGCTAATGGATGCCCAGCAACTTTACGATTATCAGAAATCTTTCTTTACCACCCCACCAGCCGCTTCGGTACTAAATACCAATACCAATTGGTGGAATGAGGCTTTTAGAACAGCAATGGTAAATAATCACACGCTAACTGCATCTGGCGGGAGTGAGAAAACCCAATTTTACATCTCAGGCAACTATTTTAAAGAAGAAGGAACTTTAATCAATAACGATAAAACACAATATAGTTTAAGGGCTAATCTTACCTCACAGTTGACTAAAAAATTGAAATTAACAGCCTTGTTAAGCGGAATTGTAATCAATGATAATTACAATCCAGAAGATGCTGTTTACCAGGCGTATTTAAATATGCCTTTCGATCCTGCTCACAATGCAGATGGTACCCCAACCGATCCGCGTAATATCCCTGCGTGGAAAGGCAGAGACCGTTCTAACTTTTTACAGAGCTTACAATACAACTATTCAAAAGCCAGAAGTTATACCACAACAGGCGATGTAAACCTGGATTATGATCTGCTTAAAAACCTAACACTTTCTAGTTACAACAGGGCTACAATTGCCAGCGGCAGATCAAGCAATTATTACGATAGAAGAAGCCAGAGTGGTACTGCAAACTTAGGAACAGCATCTCTGGACAATACATTTTCTACTACATTATTAACTTCGAACAGGATTAAATATAATATAAATGTGGGGAATCATAACCTTAGTGTTTTAGGGGTTGCAGAAGTTGAAAGTTACAAATATGACGCAAGTGGAATTACCGCCAAGGGCTTGCCTGCAGGATTAGATGCCATAAATACGGCAACTGACATTACCGACAAACCAACTGGCAGATATGATCAGTATCAGAATATAAAATACTTAGCCCAGGCAGATTACAGCTACCAAAGTAAATATTATTTAGTAGCCTCGGTGGTTAACGAATATTCTTCTCGATTTGGAAAAAACAATCCTGCTGCAACTTTTTACCAGGCAGGGGCATCATGGATTTTATCTAACGAAGATTTCTTAAAGAGTAATACCACCCTTACCTTTCTAAAACTGCGGGCCAGCTTTGGTACTACTGGAAACCAGACATTTAGGGCAGACAACAATCCCGATGGCTTATACGAATCGCTTGGCCTTTACAATTTAAATGCCTCAGCCTCTTACAATGGCCAAACGGGTGCTTTCCCTACACAAATCGCTAATCCAGATTTGACCTGGGAAAAATCGAGAGCGTACAATTTAGGACTGGATTTTGGCTTATTTAAACGTATAGACATTACTATTGATACCTATGATAAACGTAATTCTGATCTGTTATTTGCTGTTCCACTTCCTGCAACAGTTGGCTATAGAACCATTAGAAGAAACGTTGGTGCAGTAAGAAACAGAGGTATTGAGTTTACAATCAACTCCAAAAATATCCAGCAGAAAGATTTTAACTGGGAAACCAGCTTTAACATGTCGTTTAACCGCAACAAAGTTCTGGAGTTAAACCAGGGCCTTTTGGTAGTAAATAGTGGCACACAGCCAATAGCATTAGGCCATGATATGGATGAATGGTACATGCAAAAATGGGCAGGTGTAAATCCAGCAGATGGTAAACCACTATGGGAAAAATTAGACGACCCTACCGGTGTAACCAGTACTTACAACCAAGCCACCAGACAATATACTGGTAAATCATCAGCACCAAAATTTAGTGGAGGATTAACCAACACATTGGCTTATAAAAACTTTACCCTTTCGGCTTTCTTAAATTTTGTATATGGCAACTGGGTGTATAACGATAGCCGTTTCTATTTCGATAATGATGGGGTGTACGAAAGCTATAATCAACAGGTATTACCTAAAGGTTCGGTAAGATGGACTACCCCTGGCCAAACTGATGCAACCCATCCGCAGGCTAAATTTGGCGGTAATCTTCAATCTCACCAAAGCTCTACACGCTTCTTAGAGGACGGAAGTTATTTAAGATTGAGAAACGTAACCGTAGGATACAATCTGCCAACCAATTGGTTAAAAAAAGCTTCGATAAATGCGGCCCGTTTATATGTCAGCGGCGACAACTTGTTTACGGCGACCAAATTTTCGGGCGTAGATCCTGAAGTTGATTTAACTGGCGGTATATCGTCTTTCAGATACCCAACCAGCAGAAGATTTGTTTTTGGCGTTAACCTAACATTCTAATTATTAATAAGATTATCATGAAAATATACCATAATAATATCATAAAAATCGCTATCGCGGCCAGTATTATTTTTACCGCATCCGCTTGTCGTAAGACATTTTTTCCTTCAGATAAAGTAGAAGACAATGATCTATTGACTACCATTGATGGTATGCGAACAGCCACTTTGGGTAATTATGCTACCTTAAAATCTCTAGAATATGAAAACAATTACCATTGGCTTGCAGAACTCCCTTCCGATGAAGTAGCTCAGGGGCAAGGCTCATCGAGCGATGTAACCAATTTGTATAAATATACCCATTTAGTAAATTCTGCCAACGCAACTGCATTTTTCCAGCAAGCCTATTACATTGTCTCAGCTGCAAATAAGGTTATTAAAGTTATTCCTGATGGTTCATCTGCAGAATTACTACAGATTAAAGGTGAAAACCTGTTTTTAAGGGCAATGTTACATTTTAACTTAGTCCGGATGTTTGGAAGGCCGTATGCACAGAACCCGACAACCAATCCCGGGGTTCCAATTTTGAGTGAAACCGTAAGCGATGCAGATGCTTACACCATCAAAAGAAGTACAGTAGCTCAGGTTTATGATTTTGTAATTGCCGATCTTTTGAAAGCGTCGCAGTTTATAACAGATGATAACAAAGGCAATAGTTTTGCTTCAAAATTGGCTGCTTATGCACTCCTATCGAGGGTTTATCTGTACATGGATAATAATGCTAAAGCCTTAGAATATGCCAACCTGGTAATTGGTTCAAACAAATATCAGTTACTTCAAAATGCTGAATACCAAAACTATTTTAGGGTTGCACCAGAAACGAACAAGGAAAGCATTTTTGCCATAAAACATACAAAAACGGAGAACTACGATTATTCCGCTATTGGCTCGTTATACTATAGTGGTGATGCTAATGGTAATGCACTGGGTCAGGGAGAAAGCGGATGGGGAGAGATTTATGCTTCGGTAAAGTATTATAATTTCCTTAATAAATACCCTCAGGATAAGCGTAAGAGTTTTATTTCTCCTTATATCGTTAATGGTATTCAACAGTTAAATCCGAAACTAACTCCAGCTACCCCAATTTACTATGTTAATAAAAACAACTTGCAAGAAGGGGTTACCAATTTAACTTCTCCTGTTTACCTCCGTTTGGCAGAAATGTACCTAAACAGAGCGGAGGCCAATGCCAAACTGAACAATACTCAATTGGCTTTAGATGATGTGAATATAATTAGAACCCGTGCAGGAATTCCAACTTATACTTTGACAGATGTTACGCCAACGCACAGTATTTTAGATATAGTATTGGAAGAAAGGTGGTTAGAGCTTGCTTTTGAAGGTCAACGGGCTTACGACCTATTTAGAAATAACCGCCCGGTAGTAAGAGATTACCCAGGCACACACTCTACCATTAATGGCTCTGTTAATCAAACCATTAACCCAACTGATGCGCGGGTAATTTATTTTATCCCGCAAACCGAAAGAGATAAAAATCCTAATTTATCTCAAAATCCTTAGAACAAAGCAAATTTCATATCATTAAAAAACAAAAGCCTTTCAATCCTGAAAGGCTTTTGTTTTAACTAACGTTTACGGTATCTACTAAGAATTTATCCGCTGCTTAAATGTAAAACTTTTGTATTGTGTTACACAGCACGATATATTTTATGAATCAATTATGATAATTACATTAAAAGGAGATTAGAATTGGGGGTATTGGTTTATTTGTCATTGGTTCATTAGTTAGCATGATGTAGAAAAACATTCTGTGTTAATCTGTACTTCCGTTGGCTCAAAAGTTCATTTGTGCATTAGACATTGGCTTAATATTTAGCATGATGCAGAAACATTCTGTGTTAATCTGAGTTTCCGTGGCTAAAAAGGTTCATTTGTTCGTTAGACATTGGTTTATTAGTTAGCATGATGCAGAAAATCATTCCTTGTCGATATCTGCATCTGTGGTTAAAAGTTTATTAAGTATAATCATAAAGCACTTTGTAATGGCCTTGTTGTTCTTATCTTTGTAAGCAATTTTGGCGTTGCCATTACTTGGTTGGGTAAAATCAGTCCGTAAGAAAAACTGTTCACCTTCCTTTAATATGAATCTTAGCATTAAACTACTTTAAAAACAATACATTATAATGTCTGACGAAAAAATAATCTTTTCAATGGCAGGTGTAAACAAAATTTACCCTCCACAAAAACAGGTTTTAAAAAATATTTACCTTTCTTTCTTTTACGGAGCCAAAATCGGGGTTATCGGTTTAAACGGTTCTGGTAAATCATCACTTTTAAAAATTATTGCCGGTTTAGATAAATCATACCAGGGCGAGGTGGTTTTCTCACCAGGTTATTCAGTAGGTTATCTGGCGCAGGAGCCGATCTTGGATCCTGAAAAAACCGTTCGCGAGGTGGTTGAAGAAGGCGTTGCCGAAGTAACTGCTATTTTAAAAGAGTACGAAGAAGTAAACGAAGCTTTCGGATTAGAAGAAAACTACTCAGATCCTGATGCCATGGATAAACTGATGGCCAGACAAGGCGAACTTCAGGATAAAATTGATGCTTTAGGTGCCTGGGAAATCGATTCGAAACTAGAAAGAGCAATGGATGCTTTACGTTGTCCTGATCCTGATACTAAAATCGGTGTATTATCAGGCGGTGAGCGCCGTCGCGTGGCCATGTGCCGTTTATTGCTTCAACACCCTGATGTATTATTATTGGATGAGCCAACCAACCACTTGGATGCCGAAAGTATAGATTGGTTAGAGCAATTCTTACAAAATTACGAAGGAACTGTTATTGCAGTTACCCACGATAGGTATTTCTTAGATAACGTAGCCGGATGGATTTTAGAGTTAGACCGTGGCGAAGGTATTCCATGGAAAGGAAATTACAGCAGCTGGTTAGATCAAAAAGCAAAACGTTTATCGCAGGAAGAGAAAACAGAAAGTAAACGCCAGAAAACTTTAGAACGTGAGTTAGAATGGGTACGTATGGCACCAAAAGCGCGTCACGCAAAATCTAAAGCACGTTTAGCCAACTACGATAAATTAGCTTCAGAAGATGGCAGAGAAAGAGAAGATAAATTGGAACTTTTTATTCCTGCAGGTCCACGTTTGGGTAATGTAGTAATTGAAGCAACGAATGTAACCAAAGCTTATGGAGATAAGGTATTGTTCGATAATTTAAACTTCTCTCTTCCTCCGGCAGGTATTGTGGGTATTATTGGTCCAAACGGTGCAGGTAAAACCACTTTGTTCCGTTTAATTACCGGACAGGAAGAAGCAGATGCCGGTACTTTCCGAGTTGGTGAAACTGTTGAGTTGGGTTATGTAGATCAGATGCACAACGATTTAGATGCCGATAAAACTGTTTATGAAAACATTACCGATGGATTGGACAATATCCAACTGGGTAATAAAGCCGTTAACGGACGTGCTTATGTTTCGAAGTTCAACTTTAATGGTGGCGATCAGCAGAAAAAAGTAGGTATCCTTTCAGGTGGTGAGCGTAACCGTGTACACTTGGCCATTACCTTGAAAAAAGGAGCCAATGTATTGCTACTGGATGAGCCAACCAACGATATCGACGTAAACACTTTACGTGCACTGGAAGAAGCCCTAGAAAACTTTGGCGGTTGTGCCGTAGTGATCAGTCACGACAGGTGGTTCTTAGATAGAATCTGTACGCACATCCTTGCTTTCGAAGGTAACTCTGAAGTTTATTTCTTCGAAGGTAACTATTCAGATTATGAAGAAAACCGCAAGAAACGCTTGGGTGATGTTACCCCAAAACGCATCAGATATAAAAAACTGAATTAATACAAAGTCCCGATGAGAATCGGGACTTTTTTGTTTTGAGAAGCGCAATTATAATATTTTAAAATAAATCTGGGAGCTGGAAAAAGCTAACGTATACAGGTTCTTCGACAGGCACTACGCAGGAGTCCTTTGGACAGGATGACAAACTTTTCTTTTAATTTATGCTGGTTGAAAAGGAACAGGTCTTTGATTTTCCTTCGCTTTGCGTTTCCCTCTAAAAAAGAAATACAGGTTGACAAAGAGCATAATACCAAGATAAATGGCAAAGCCACCAATCTTAGAACCCAGCGCCTCAATTAAATTGCGGTAATCATTTGCCCCTATAGTAATCTTCATAATGAGCAGTGCAAAGCCAATATTCAACAGGTAAAAACCTGTTTCGAAAAGTTTGTTCGTCGCATTGGCAATCTCTTCTCTTCCTTTAAAAATATCCAACATATATACCTTACTGTTTTTGAACAGCGTTTTTGAAACATAAAAAGTCAAAAAAAATGCAACTGGTAAATAAACTGCATAGCCGATTAAAATTTTTGTCGTTTCCATAATTGAAAATTTTAGATTGTTATTTTATTAATTTATGAATGGTATTGGTGAGCAAATAGATATTTAAATAATGAAGAACAGAGAGGATGCATACAATGGTGGCTACTTTTATAGCCATTACCTCGATTAATTGTTGAGGAGAAATGATGGTCTCCCACCCAACCAATGTCATGGCACAGTAGCCGATATTCACCAAATAGTAAGAAACCAGCAATGATTTATTAATCTGCTGACAGAGATCCAAATGATCAGGAATGAGTTCGGCCACAAAGATATTTCCGTTCCGGTAGCAGATTTTGCCAACCACTGCTATAATGAATATGATAACCGTAATAAAGATGCCATAGCCGAGTATATTGTAATCCATAACCAACAGCTTTAAATTATTTAACTTTCAGGAAAAATTGAAAGAAACAAAGCAAAAAAAACAGGTTTTTACCCCCTATTGTTAGCTATTATATATTTCATTCCCCCTTTCACAATGTAAAGTTAAATAAACATTATTAAATTTTCAAATATTATTGAAAGTTTAATAAAATAATACTGAATGTACTTATCGTCATTTCGAGCGGACCCGATAGCTATCGGGTGCAACGAAGTCGAGAAATCTTTGAGTGTATATTTGTTTATAGATCTCTCTCCCGAACGTTCGGGGACTGCGCTTCATCCCGTAGCGCTTTAAGATTCCCGCCTACGCGAGAATGACGGCTATACTGATGGATTCTGCCAATGGTATGGAGCCGAAGGGCCAGTATCGATTTAATGACGGTTTTTCAAGGCCTTTTGGATCGCAACCTCTGTTACGCCTTCCATTATTTTATAACCTGCAAGGTTGGGATGAACACCATCAACCGTTAATTCGGCACGCTGCCCCTTTCGTTCATCTACCAACGGTGTCCAATAATCTAAAATGGTATATTTTTTTTCTTTGGCGTAGGCCACAATTTTTTCATTTAAGCTCACAATGCTATCGGCCGCTTTAATGCGCTTATTCCATGGATATTCGTAAACAGGCAGGTATTTACAGAGTATCACTTTAATGTGATGCAACCTCGCCAGTTCTGCCATCGATTTAATGTTATCCATAATCTTGTCGTTAGTAACATGGCCTGTATTGCCGGCTATATCATTACTCCCCGCTAAAATGACTACTACCTTTGGTTTAAGGTTAATTACATCCTGCCTGAAACGGATGAGCAGTTGTGGTGAAATCTGTCCGCTTATCCCCCTATCCAGATAAGGTTTATCCTTAAAATAGTCCGGATCTTTTTGCTTCCAGAATTCGAATATCGAACTCCCTAAAAAAACAACTCTTTTTTCTTTTCTGGTTGGTGGTGGTAAAAGTTCATTTTCTTTCTGGTACTTGCTTAGCGCAGCCCAGTCATCAGCAAAATTCTCTTTTTCAGGTTTAGTACTTAACGAATCTGTCTTCAACTGTGCAAATGAACTACTTGCAAAGACCAATAAAAAAAGGATTAGGATTTTACTTTTCATGAGGCATTCGACTTGAACAAAGTGCTAAACTAATTAATTTCCGACTAATTAAATTCTACTCCACTTAAATTTACATTCGATCTGCCTTTTTTATTCCCGAACTGGCTCAGGTTATAACCCAGTGTTGCCTGCACAAAGCGGCTGATAAAGCGTGTCCTGTTTTCGGATATGGAATTGTTGCTAATACTGGTGCTAAAAAGTGCACCTTGATTAAACAGATCGTTCGCCTGGATAGTAAAAAGGAGTTTATTATCCTTTAAGAAGGAGGTATTCAAGCCCATGTTCACCAATAATGGGTTGCCGGCATATAGATTATAGCCAAAATTTAAACTTTTAGAGGCTGATGCATTTACCCTAAAACGTTTACTTGGAATCCAGCTGGCACTGCCATTTAAAGCCAAAACCTGGATATTCTTAATATTCTGGTTCATTACAGAATAAGTATTTGAACTAAAGCTGTATGATACGCTGGTATTAAAAGAATATTTTTTCTCATTCAGGTTAAACCTAAAAGCATTCGAAACGTTAATTCCACTACTCCGGTTTAATACATTTTCGGTATAAAAAACATTGCGGCTATAGGCAATATTTCCATTAATGGAGAGCGACAGTTTATTGGTCATTAACCGTTTATTGAGCGAGTAATTTCCCCCGACATTATATATACCATTAACATTCTCGTAGGTAGTTTGCTGCTTCAGGCTATTAAGTGTGTCGCGAAGGAAAACCGTATTGCTTACTACACTATTAAAAGCAAAAGTTCCCGATAAACCGGCCATAATACTCAATCCTGATTTGAGGTCAAATTGATTATAGCTAAAATCGGCAGTATGGCTCGAAGTTGCTTTCAGATCTGGATTACCGATAATCAGATTCTGTACATCGTTATTGTTTCTAACAGGTTGTAACTTATTAAAATCGGGGGAACTGGTGTAACCATTATAACCAAAACTCAAATTCCCATTATCTTTAATCTGATAGCTTAAATTGGCAGACGGCGAAAAGTTTAACTGATAGTTTTTTAGCTCTTGCCCTGTGTTCTGGTATTTACCAATAATGATACTGGGCGAAAAATTGAGGCCAAAATTATAACTGACCCGCTTTGCATTCGTATTAAAACCAATACCGAAATTCTGATTGATAAAATTAGAAACATAATCCTGCCCCAGCGAGTCGACAACAAAGCTGTTCCCCAATGGATTGGTAACCCTTGTAGTTTGCAAGTTCCGGCTCCTGCTAACTGAAAAACGGTAAGACAGGTTGATAAAACTATATCCTGTGCTGTCGTTTGGCTTTTTTAATGAATTGGAAAATTGGAAATTACCCCCAAAATTGGAGTTCGAGGTATTATTATCAACCAACCTGTTCAGTAAAGAATCTTTAACCAGTACATTGGTGGTTTCATTGTAGTACCGGATAATATCATTAATTGTACTGTTTGAATTTCCTTCGCTTGTGCCAAAATTAAATCCCATAGATAACGATCGCTTATTATTAGCTAATCGCCTAGACCAATTAATACTTCCATTAACATTAGGATTACTGTTCCTTGAACCTGAATTAGACATCAGATCCTGTTTGATAAACCCAGTTTTATTAGAAGTAGAAAATGCATCGTTGCGGGTATTGGCCAAAGCCCCACTAAGCGAAATATTAAAGTAATTCTTCTTTGTGGCTCCATTTAGGCCAAGATTGATATTATTGTTTAGCGATTTGGAATTATTGGCACTTTCTCTTAAATCAAATATTGTTCCCTGCGGGTTAAAAGTTTCGAGATAATTACTCTGAATAGATTTATTAATGCCATTACTAAAATGATAGCCGCCATTAAAGCTAAATTCTTTCGAAATCTTGTCTCTGATATTACCATTTAAACCTCCATTGTTCATTTTGGTAAACTCATTATTGGTAATACCATAACGGCCACCAAAACCAATTTGCTTCGTTTTTTTCCATATACTACCGTTACCACCTAAATTATGTGCATTATTAGTAGCTGAGCTCATATTCACTCCGCCAAAAACGCCTTTGTCCATACCAGGCTTAGTGACCAGGTTTAACATTTTTTGTGGTGTACCCACTTTTATACCTGTAAAATTGGCTTCATCACCATAATCATCAATTACCTGTAGTTTAGCAATAATATTGGCAGGCAACTGCCTGATGTAATCTTCTACGTTACTGGTAAAAAAATCTTCGCCATTTACCCGCAACTTGGTCATTTTTTTGCCCATTGCGGTAACAGCACCTTTTTCGTCAACCTCAATGCCTTGCAGTTGTTTTAACAGATCTTCTACTTTATCATTTTCTCTCACGGTATAGGCGGCGGCATTATACTCAATCGTATCTTTTTTGATCTTAATGGGGTCGACCTTTACTTTAACCTCTACATCTTCGAGACGGATCGTTTCCATCTTGAGCATAATGGGTTCTAAAACGGAGTTTTTTTTCGAAGATTCAACTTCGTAGATAGAAGTAAACGGCTTGTAGCCCAAGGCAGTAATGGTAAGGTAGAATTTATTTCGGGTTACTTTTGCGAATGCAAAGTTTCCTTTCGCATCAGAATTTGAGCGGAGCGTATCTTTATCGGTAATCAATCGGATGCTTACGCCCTCAATAGGCTTCTTCAAAGAATCGATTACACTACCACTTATTTTAAACTGAGACTGAGCGAGAGCGTTAAAGGAAAGTGTGATCAGTATAAAAAATAATAAAAAGCATAAATTATTGCTTTTTCTCATCCCTCGGACCTCTTTTATAAATCACAAGACCATTTAAAAAATTACGCAGAATCTGATCACCACAAGGCTTAAAATTCTCATGGTCTTCATTTCTGAAAATATCGCCTAGTTCTGCCTTCGTTACCTTAAATCCAACGAGGTCGCAAATGGTTATAATATCTTCTGTTTTTAATGACAGGGCTACTCTTAGTTTTTTTAATATATCGTTGTTGCTCATTTTTAATGTTTGAATGATTGAATTTAGAGAATGTCTGAATTAGTGAGTGATTGAGTTAGCGGATTATAGCGTGATCAGAGAATTAACGGATGAGTATATTGAGCTATTAAATAAACGATTGAATAAAAAAATTATTGAATGACTACAAAAATAAATCTGGAACTTTAGTTCCCATTTTACCAATGAACCAATGAACCAATGAACTAACTCGCTACTTCTAATTTAAGTTTTTTTCCTTTTATTTTTTCGCCGCTTAATGCTTTCAATAATTTTTCTACCTTACTTCTTTTAACCGCCACATAACTGGTAGTATCTTTAACTTCGATCAGACCAAGGTCTTCTTTTGTTAAGCCACCTTTCTGCAAAAATAAACCTACAATATCAATTTTATTAATTTTATCCTTCTTACCATGCGCAATATATAAAGTTACCCAATCGCTGGCTTCTGGTAATTTATATCGTTCAGATAAAACTTCTTCCTCAATATCATCTGGTAAATATTTATAGTGCTCTTCTGTAGTTAAAATAGCATAGGCTGTTCCTTTTGCATGCATCCTTGCCGTTCTACCATTTCGATGGATATAGGCATCTTCGGTGTAGGGCAATTGATAATGCACAATATGTTCCACCTCAGGAATATCCAGACCACGGGCAGCCAGATCTGTTGTAATTAAAATCCGATGGCTGCCATTTCTAAATTTAAGCAATGCCTTTTCGCGATCGAACTGCTCCATCCCACCGTGAAAAACATCGTGCCCTAACCCGTTTTCGAAAAGTAAATCACTTATCCGATCTACCGTTTCCCTGTGGTTACAGAAAACCAGTGTATTTTTACTACCTATTTTACTCAATAATCTGAAAAGGTAATCCAGCTTATCGGCTGCAGGTGCAGTTATTTTTTTGAGTTTTAGATCTGGTTTTGCCTCTATATTTTTTGAAAAATCGACTTCAACAGGCACATTTAACTTTACAAAAGCAGGGATTTCTTCCATTTTGGTAGCAGAAGTAAGTATACGCTGTTTTAACGAAAGCAGCGAACCAATAATGTAAGACATATCTTGCTCAAAACCAAATTCCAGCGCTTTATCAAATTCGTCTAAAACTAAGGTTTCGATAAAAGATTCGTCAAAGTTTTGATGCTCTAAATGATAAGCTATCCTACCAGGCGTTCCGATCAGGACGGCAGGTGGATGTGCTAGATTATTCTTTTCTATCCGTACGGCATGACCACCATAACAGCAGTTTACTTTAAATGAAGTCCCCATTTGTTTAAAAACCTGCTCTATCTGTAAGGCAAGTTCTCTCGAAGGAACTAAAACCAAGGCCTGCACTCCTTTTACTCCGGCTTTTAAGTTGGAAAGTAATGGCAATAAAAAGGCCAACGTTTTCCCTGAACCCGTTGGCGCAATTAATATAACATCTTTACCAGTCTTAGCTGCTTTTACTGAAGACTCCTGCATCTCATTAAGTGCAGCAATGTTTAATTTTTTTAAGGCATTTTCCATCATTCCGCCATAAAGGTAATCATTTCTCTTTACGACCCGAACTACCCCCTTAGTTACGGTTTGAAAAATCTTTCCCTAAGTTTCCGCAGCGTAGAAAAGTTTAATCTTTTCTCGAGTAACATTAACATATTGCCGCGTTTAGACATTGATGATAGCACTTTTTCGTTAACTGCATCAACCGAAGATAAGATCTTGTCTGCCAGTTCATCTGCAAATTTATTCGCTCTGCTATTTTGTAATAACTGGAGCTCTTGAATTAATTCTGCTCTCATAATTAAGAATTTTTAATGAATGTACAAATATTAACGGACCGAATAATAATTTGTTTCAATAAATAATAAGTTCATCTAAACTATTATCACTAACTTGTTGATAACTAACTTTTTGTTAGCAAATAAACAATCTGCACTTAACACATATTTAATTTTTAGCACTTATTTTTATAAAAACCTGATTACCATTCGTTAACCCCAAAAAACACAAATGTATGACGTGGAAAAAATTTAGTGGTGAAATTATTCAATCTTCAATCCTCGAAGAAGTAGAAAACGCGATTATCAGAGAAAGTCAAAACGGTTTTAAACTTAAAGTTTGCATTGGTACCGATTCGCAGGTAAAAGGTGCGGTAACCGATTTTGCAACCGTAATTGTGCTGTTACGAGAACATCATGGCGGTTTTATGTATATCCACCAGGAAAAAAGCACACAACAGGTAAGCATTAAAGAAAGAATGTTAATGGAAGTACAAAAATCAATCGAAACCGCTTATTCCATTTGTGATTTACTTGATATTTACGATGTGGCTTTGGAAGTACATGCCGATATCAATACCAGTCCATCGTTTAAATCAAACAAAGCACTTAACGATGCTATGGGATATATTTTAAGTATGGGCTTTATTTTTAAGGCTAAACCGGAAGCATTTGCCAGTTCTACCTGTGCAGATAAAATGGTGCATTAAAAGAGCCGGAAAGCTTGGGGTCAGAGGTCCGAAAGTCGGGCACCGTCATTTCGAGCACAGCCGAGAACCCGAAGATTCTGTGTTTATACGCAAATAATTTTTAACTTTATTTATTAAAGGCAGCTCTAAGCTAGCTTCATTAGGGCAGTTCATTTTTTAATGGCTGCTCTAACCATTTATTACCTCTTCTATCGCGATCTTATTATAGTCAATATCAAAGCGTTTATTGGTTTTGTATATGGTATATATAAGTCCGAGTATTTTTTTTTGTACGGCCACCATGCCTTCATTTTGATCCCGTGTTTGGACACAAGGCGTACAAATATCGCTTTATGGTTTGCATTGTGCCTTATGGCTGTTATTGCCGGCATATGCATCGCTTTCCTTAAATGCCTGTTACCTCTTTTGGATATCTTTGGTTTTCCTTTTACAGAGGTTCCAGATTCCTTTAGCCTTACATCAAGCCCGCTATAACTTATCAGTTGCTTTTTGTTTTTTATCAGTTCAAATCCATTTGTTTCTGCAAGGGCAATTATGGCCGTTAATTTACCTACCCCAGGTATTGATGTGATAAGGTCTATCTTCTTAACCAGTTCTGCATCCTCTTTTACGGTTTTGGAAAGCTCGGTTTTGATCTCCAGTTCCTGTTTATTGATGAGCTGGATACGCTTGGATATTCTTTTTATACTGCCCTGGTTTGGGAATTTCTCCGACATCTCGGCATGTAGCTGATTTTTCAGTACTGTTCTATCGGCGATTAGCTGGTCTCTTTCACGGGTAAGTTGCTTAAGGTTTCTGAATATTTTTTTTGGTTGTAACCAGTCTTCCAGTTTCCGTTCCAGTCCAAACTGACATATCGCCTGCGAGGCGGTCCTGTCTGTAATTGTCCTTACATCCAATGTTCTAAAATAATTGCTGATCTTGTTTGGAAGTACAATACTGATCTGTTTTTCCTGATCTGAAAGATAATAAGCCAAATGTTCATGATAAACCCCGGTTGCCTCCATTACATATCGTACCTTAACATCTTTCACCGTCTTTTTCTCAACCCATGAGGTAAGGCTGCCAAAACCGGCTACAGTATTTGCAAATATTTTATAGGCATATATATCAACGCCTGTGTCGTGGTTCATCCTGCCGAGCGAGACCACTAATTCATTTTGTGCTACATCAATGCCTACAACCTGTTTTACAATTTCTGCCATAAATTTTAATTAAATTAGCAAAAGTGAGTTGTCTCCCTTCATCTTCTCTCCTGATTGGGTATCCTGGCTATACATCAACATATGTACGCCTTACATTCTGTTCAGACTCTAAAAGACAAGAAAGAGTGAGGTGCTATCTTCGGGAGAACATGCTATATAAAAGCTGTTTAGGCTCAGATCCACTCTCACTCTTTTTCACTTAAGTATTCTAATTTATCTCTTTTTCGATTTGAGAACAAACATAGGAGGCTTAGCGAAGCTAAATCTGTCTAGATAGATCTCTCCATTCCACTGCGTTCCATCCGATAGCTATCAGATCGAGATGACGACCCATTTTTTTGGAATCCGTTAATACTAGCGGAATGGAGAAATTTATCGGATCAAAATGTAGATCTTTTGCGATCTCTGCGCCTACATTCTGTGAACCTCGCGGTTAAACCTAAATATCTTCAACAAAACCCCATCTTTGTTGTTGTGCTTTAAAACAAAAACTTGAAAACATATAGATTAGAATTTACCCAAAAACTCCCTGTTGATCTGGATGCCGCCTGGGACTTTTTTTCGTCGCCAATGAACCTGGCCGAAATTACCCCAAAAAATATGACCTTTGATGTAACCTCACCAAACATCGTCAATAGTAAAATGTACCCTGGCCTGATTATCACCTATAAGGTTGCCCCTTTGTTCGGCATAAAGTTAAACTGGGTAACGGAGATCACACACGTTAAGGATAAGGAGTATTTTATCGACGAGCAACGGTTTGGTCCATTTGCTTTCTGGCACCACCAGCACCATTTCGAAAAAATAGATGGCGGCGTATTAATGCATGATACCTTACACTATAGCATTGGCTGGGGACCAATCGGTGTAATTGTAAATACTATAGTGGTGAACAACAAAATCAACGAAATTTTTAAGTTCCGTTACCAAAAGGTTGAGGAATTATTTGGCAAGCTTTAGCTACCACTTTTTAGTAGAAATGGTTTCGGTTTTCTTTTTGGCTTTTTCAACCCTATTGGCAGCCAAATACTTCTTAAAATCATCACCAAATTTTTCTATTTTGTTATAGGCGCTATTTAAAATATCTTTCCATGCACCAGCGCTAAGTTTACCTGGTGTACGCTCTAAAGGCACTCCAATTTTGGTCGTGGCTACAAAGTTTCCGTAACGGTCCCTTTGGTATGGGATAAACAGCAGATCGGTTAACCAAAACCTATATTTGCCATTACGTGCCTCAAAAACAAAATTATAACTTACTTCTCCACTTGGATGCCCGGCAACTAAAATTGTCTTATCGATTACCATCGTTCCGTTAGCCAGAACAGAAGAATCGGTAACAGTTTCTTGTGTCATCGATTTTTTATATGCTACATTAACGAAAGATTTGGCTCTTTGCAGTAAAGAATCTTTGCTTATCAATTGCGAATCAACCACCTTATAATAAATAAATTTACCGTTATCATCTTTCGAAAACTGTTTCTGTTGTGCACATAATCGAATTGAAAAAAGAGCAAGAATAATAAAAAGAAGATGTTTCATTTGAAATTGGTTAATAGATAAATCTAAATATTTAAAGGTAAGAAAAAGCCGTCCCGATTTTACATCGGAACGGCCTTATATTAACAATTTTATTTTCTTAAAAAGCGTAAACTGCTGCTAAAGAGAATTGACCTGCATTTGGAGCTGCTGCACCACCTTCTTTAAAGAATGGCTTGTCTCCGCTGTGATCTAATCTAACTTCAGGAATAAAGGTTAAACCACCAGATTTAATATTTGCAGTTAAAGTTACTGAAGTATATTTTGCGCCCTGAATGCCACCTGCATTTTTATACTTAAAATATTCACCTCTTAAACCTAGCGTTACTGCGTCTGCAACAGCGTACTGAGGATAAAGAGCCGCACCTGCATAACCACCGCCGTCATTATCAATATCATAATTTGCGGCATTTAACCCTAATTTGAATTTTTCAGTAATCTGATATGAAGTGGTTAAATCTTCAATCGTACCATAACCTCCAGCACCTGCACCAGACAATACGTTAATATAAGCAGTCCAACCTTCAACCGGAGCAACCATTAACTGCCCACCAACTGCAGATACACCACGTGATGCTGAATAAAGATTCCAATCGTTAAATACACCGGCCATCAAACTCACTTTATCAGAGAATTTATAAGTTGCTTTAATGCCCGCATTCTGGAATGGACCATTGGTGAATAAGTATGATGTAGAATAATTGAAATTACCAACTGGTGAGATTACCTCATATCCAATAAATGTACCCATATAACCAGCTGTCATTGAAAACTGATCGGTAAAATCATAATTCACATACAAATTCTGAATATGAAATGATGAACCGCCTGCAGCTGCATCAGGAATAGATTGCGATTGTCCTCTTGGGCCAAAAGAAAGTTCTCCAACAAATGACGCCTTGCCTGTTTTTTTCTTTAAAGCAATATCGATCATTCCTAACGAAACCGAGTTGTGATCACTGGCAAATGATGTTTTAATGTTATCACCCCGTTTGGCAAAATCATATTTAAAATACGTATCTACCGATCCTGAAATTTCAAGTGGTGATGTAGTGGTCTCTTGGGCCAGGGCACACGTAGTGCTGGCCATTGCAAAAATAGCGGTTAAAAGTTTCTTCATGTTTGAGCTTATTTTGAGTTTAGATATTATAAAATCCTTAAGATATTGATTCTGTTAATGGACTGTTTTTTTCGATATAGATTGCTCTTTCTTCAACCAGCAAGGTCCCTTGAGAGTATTTCTCGTCATGTTGAGATGCATCAAGACCCATTTCTTCTTCTTCATCAGAAACCCTGATTGGGTTAATAAGATTTACCAGTTTGAAAATTATGAATGATACAACGAAACTGAATATAATTACAATTACGGCACCTTTTAATTGCGTGATAAAGAACGCAGGGTTGCCATAAAACAAACCATCAGCACCAGCAGCATTTACTGTTTTGGTAGCAAAAACACCTGTTAACAACATACCAACGATACCACCCACACCGTGACAAGGGAAAACATCCAATGTATCATCTAAACTGGTTTTTTGTTTCCAGGAAACCACAAGGTTTGAGATAACTGCGGCAATAGCTCCAATAAATATACTTGATGAAATACTTACAAAACCTGCACCTGGTGTAATGGCTACCAAACCAACTACTGCACCGATACAAAAACCTAAAACCGAAGGTTTTTTACCTCTTGCAACATCAAAGAACATCCACGATAAACCTGCAGCACCTGCAGCGGTATTTGTAGTTAAAAATGCAGAAACAGCTAAACTACCTGCGCTTAATGCAGAACCTGCATTAAAACCGAACCAACCGAACCATAATAAACCAGTACCAATTAATACGTAAGGGATATTTGCAGGTGGAACTTCTTTATGCTCTAAGTGAGATTTTCTACGTTTTAAAACCAATGCACCAGCCAATGCAGCCATACCAGCAGAAATGTGCACTACGGTACCTCCAGCAAAATCCAATACACCCATTTTAAACAAGAAACCTTGTGGGTGCCATGTCCAGTGGGCTAACGGAGAATAAACGAATATTGCGAATAAAACAATAAATAAGATGTATGAGGTAAAACGGATACGCTCTGCTACGGCACCTACCACTAAACCCGGGGTAATGATGGCGAACATTAATTGAAACACAGCAAATAAAGATAGCGGAATGGTTAAGTCTGCTCCTCCTTGAAGATGAGGTGCTCCAGAATTTACACCTTTAAAGAACAAAAACGTCGATGGATTTCCAATAAAGCCACCAATAGTATCTCCGAAGGCTAAACTAAAACCTACTACTGTCCATAAAACTGTAATTACTCCTGCAGCTACCACACTTTTAATCATGGTAGATAATACATTTTTACGATGAACCATTCCACCGTAAAAGAATGCAAGGCCTGGAGTCATTAAAAATACAAGTGCAGCTGCGATTAATATGAATGCAATATCAGGCCCACTATACTTGCCTTCGTCAAAATTAGGAAGAAGTGGAATAAATAGAGCGAAAATTGCGACAATCATCAATATCGCAAAAGGCGCATACTGTTTAAAGGAGAATTTACTCATAGTTTTTAGTTTAATTTGTTTGTATTGTTTAAATAATTGAAATATGCTTGATTTATTTTTCTAAAAATACGACATATTGTAGTTTTTACACCATTAAATTGAAATATTTTAATAAAAATGAGTGATTTTTATAAAACAACACAAAAATTAACCTTAAAAATAAAAATAATAAAAAATACAGAGGATTTTAATGTAAGTTTTTAATAAAAACAAAATCACATATTAACCATCATTTATATGATTTTAACTAAAATTTATAAAAAATTAGCCTAAAAAACTGATCAATAACAGAAAAACCCATGAAATTTCACGGGTTTTTAAAAAAATTGTTCAAAAATTTAATTTTTTACAATAAATACGCAGAACCTTGAACTACACCTCTTTTTTCTATTTCTTTATCCATATAGGTTTGAATTGCCGATTTGTTAAGCCCCCAGTTAGGTGCAATCAACAAATCCCAGTCTGAAATACCAAAAAGCCGCTGAATAACAATATCGGGACGCAAGAGCGGAATTAGCTCACAAAGCAGATCGGTATATTCTTCAAGAGAAAATAGTTTAAAAGGCTCTTTTTTATACTTAGCGCCCATTATCGATCCTTCTACCACATGGAGGTGGTGAAATTTCACAAACTTAATTTGTGGGAAACGATTAATTTCGTGGATATAACCGTACATCTGTTCTCTCGTTTCCCACGGGAAGCCAAAAATAGTATGCACACACAGATCGAGTTTACTGTCTTTTAAAAGTTCTACCGCAGCAACAAATTCGCCATGACTGCAACCTCTGTTGATCTGATCGAGGGTTTCATCATAGATAGATTCCATTCCCATTTCTAAATCTACATCGAAGCGGTCGGTATAACTTTCCAATAAAGCCACCTTTTCTGCATCAATACAATCAGGCCGTGTACCAACTGCAAAACCCACAATATCTTCTGTATTAATCGATAGCGCTTCATCATACATCATCTTTAAATAATGTACCGGCGCGTAGGTATTGGTGTTCGGCTGAAAATAAACAATATACTTATCAGCTTTATAAGAGGTTTTAGCCCTTAACATGCCTTCGGCAAGCTGATCTTTAATATTTGGATTTTTACGTGAAGGCTCCGGCGTAAAAGAATCTACATTACAATACGTACATCCACCATAACCTTTGCTCCCATCGCGATTGGGGCAAGTAAAACCACCATCTACAATAACTTTAAATACACGCTGCCCTTTATACTTTTCGCGCAAATGCGTGCCGTAATTTTTATATCCCTTTATACCTGAATCTACAAGTGTTCCCATTGCTTGCAAAAATACGGTTTTTGTTCGAAACGAGTGATTAGGGAGGTGAGATTTGAGATATTATACAGGAGATGTGAGATTGGACGTATAATTGGGCGTTTAGGGTTTAGGGTTTAGGGTTTAGGGTTTAGGGTTTAGGGTTTAGGGTTTAGGGTTTAGGGTTTAGGAAAAACAAATCTATAAAATGGTATGTTTTATTTTTTCAAAACATTCTACATAGTGTGGTTAATATTTATTTCTGCTCAAACCGCTTTTCAAATTCCTCCTTTGGCATAATGTAGGTAAGATACATATAAACATTATATTCATATTGTTTTATCGAAGTATCAATAATTACTTTTTGACCTTCAGGATGTTGATTTGAAGCCACAACTTCTGTAAAAGGATTTTGATAGCCACGAGCACTAAATACATTTATTAGATTGTCTTGAGTCCCAAATTTAGAATTCTGCATTTCATATTTATTGACCTTGGCATAAATGAGTCCATTTTTTTTAACTTCCCAGAAAAAAGTATAGATCAAACATGATAATCTTAAAATATTTTTTCAGGTTATGGTCATAAATCAATCGATAATCCATATTAGCTCTTTTACTTCCATCCCGTCCCATATTTTTAGTTTCCACGGAAATCGTCAAAGATTTTGACTTAACAGTTTGATCAATCCTGTCTTTAATATTATTCGTCTTAACAGCTGGTATATTTAACTTTATTTCTATGCTATCTTCAATGTAACTTCTCATGTACTTTTTCCCGTCATTCTTGTTGATGAAAAAGTAATTATAGGCAATGAGCAACAATGGTAAAATAATAGCAGCTCCAACGATATAACCTAAAAAACCGCCTGTATTTTTTAATCAATTCATTTCTGTTTTTCGAACCGTTCCCGAAATTCCTCCTTTGGCATAATGTAGGTTAAGTACTGTTCTACATTATATTTAAACTGGTTTTCAGTAATATCAACATTCCAACCATTTTCTTCGCCTCTTTTAATACTAACCGAATCTGGCAGATTCTCCCTTACTCTAAAGACAGGTATTGGATTTTCTTTGGTTCCATAAAACTTATTAGACATATCATATTTATTTACATAAATTATTATTTTTTTATTGTGCAATACAGTTGTAAATTTTGACGCTTCAAAGTCAGGATAATCAAAGAAGGTAATCTGGTAGTTCTTTTTAAATCCTTTATCGAAAAATGATATTTTATATATACTTCCTGCTGGACTTGTCAATGAAGTTGAATATTGATCATAAGATAGTTTAAGATCAGAATATTTAGGAAAATCTATATAAATAGGAATAAACCCATTTATATATTCGTTAATATGCTTTGCGGAATCATTTCCCCTTGATTTGAATAGAATATTAATACCATAAATCAATATTGGAAATATAATTATTACCCCAACTGCCCAACCTATTGCCTGAGAAACTTGCTTGTTCATTTATTTTGGATTATTTGCTACTACCCCAATACTATTATCTATATCTTGATTATTAGCATTATCAGATGCCATG
Organism: Pedobacter sp. R-06; assembly: GCF_049913135.1. Taxonomy (NCBI): domain Bacteria; kingdom Pseudomonadati; phylum Bacteroidota; class Sphingobacteriia; order Sphingobacteriales; family Sphingobacteriaceae; genus Pedobacter; species Pedobacter sp. R-06. The sequence continues at coordinate 4,293,436 of NZ_CP183977.1, forward strand.
AATGATTGTTTTGCTTTTGCAGCCTCATAACTATCTGACCCTCTATCAATCAAATAGTTAGCTACAGCCCCCGCAATTCCTTTTCCCAGCCCCTTAAAAAAATCTTTACCAACCAGTGCCGAACGCGTTGAAGGATAAGATCTTGATGCAATATCGGCAGCCAATCTGGAATTAGCAGCACCAGCTGCATCACCGGCAGCTTCTCTCATGGCTGCCTGTGTATTGAATTCCATCATTTCACGGGTAATTTGTTGATTGGTACGTGTTAGATTTATTCCATTCTCTACCACTGCACCTATTGCGCCAGCCGGTTGGTTGATAGTTCCTTCTGTTTTTGCACTCTCCCCAACATCACTCCATCTCCAAACGGGAAGATTTTTTTTTGCTGCTTCTTCCTTACTGTTTTCGCCATCGATATAACCATAAACTGCAATCGGTGCTGCAACCAATAAGCCTATTGGGGTAAAAGCTGTGGCTGCCGTGATCACACCTATTACGGCCTGCGACGTTAAATGCGCAGCAATTTCAGCATTATTATTGCTGGTAATTTTTTTTGCGGCAGCCATTGCAATAACCGGATCTATGATGATAGAAACCACCCCACCTTTTGGGCAATTCATTAATGATTGATTAAGCAAGGCTGCTTTTTTATCAATTTTAACACCACCATGCGGCAACATCCACTTCCCTTCTAAAGTGGCATCACAATCGTGCGCCATCTTGTACAAACCGGTTACACCTGCACCAATGCTGGTTGCGGCAGCCGCAAGCATTACCCCAGCTGCCACCAATGCTAACCCACCGGTTGCTACTGTTGCAACAGCTAGTGCAGCTACCGCGATTACAGCTGTTAAAATCTGTAATCCTCCCCAAAATTTGCTAGCAACCTTGCACGAAAAAGTATCACTGATTTTTCTATCATCAATATTTAGCAAGGGTACTTTTTTACTTGCTAAGATTACTGTGGAAACTCTACTGATACCAATCTGAAGCGGTTTTCCATTAGTCATATTGGTACAAATAACATTAGCACCCTCATGTACATAAGAATAACTCATTCTATCCTCCTTAATTTATAGTCTACAACTACTTCCACATTGTTTTTAACTTCTTCGGCAAGAAAAACATCAGTTTCTTCTATTATTGACAAATCAGTATTAATAACCTGCCTAACCTGATATTGAAAATCGTAATCTGAAAATTTATATCCTACAACAGGCTGGAATTTCTGATCATACTGTTTTTTGATTGCATTAATATCAATCTCTTTTATATCCATCTTACCCTGTTTTTTAAGTTCAACAGTTGATGGTTTTTCAAAAATAATTTCTGATGAAACATGCAACGGCACTGCAATACCTTCGAAAAGTTGGGAGTGGTAATTCAAAGTATATGGTTTGTATAGATCTGATAACTTAACAAGATACCGATCAAAAAAAAGATCGAAAAACAACTTGGTGTGTATATCCTCAATAAGAAGTTTTTCATCTTTAATCTGAGCTTCTGCCAAATAAATGAATTTTTGAAGTTCTATCTCAGCATTACTTGATCTCAAAAATGAGTATCTCTCCTTTAAATTGTTTTTAAAACTTTCCCAATTTTTAAGTACTTCGCTATAGTTCAATATTTTATTTATTCTACCCGTTTCTTTATCAACCTGCACAGTTATATTACACTTAATCAGGTCCAATGATGAAAACAAATCCATTGCTTCCGAGAGATTAGAAGGATTTATCTGAATAATATTATCAAAAAGCAAAACCTCTACAACCAGATTCCCATTGTCAATTTTGTTTTTAACATGAAACTCCCGTTTTGTGGTTGCGTGGTTGGTAATCACATTATTTAATTTGGTAGCAACCGTCTGCTCACAACGGTATTTTAAGAGAATAGGCTCAGTCTTTTCAGTATCAACTGCCTTATCAAACTGTGTATCTGTTTTATTTTCTATGTGGACTGGCTCATCTTCACTAAAAAATTTAAATCTGCTCATAGCTAACTTAATTAATATCTACTTGACTACCATTTATCGTTTGTACCCCATCCGATTTTGACAGAATTGTTGTTCCGCTGGTTACTGAAACGCCCTCCGTTACGGATTCTTTCTTAGTTTTTCCATCAAAACTGTAATTCGTATAACCTGATTTACCCACAAATACGCTAATTCCAGATTTATCTCCCCAATTGATGTTTACCGAGTTCTTCCCTTGAATATTAATGATTTCGCCAATAATATCAATCGTACCATCCTTTTTCATCGTAATACTACTTAAACCTGTTTTAATTACGATTGTCTCAGCAGATTCCGCGGTAATTAACCCTGGTCCATTTTCGATCTTCACATAGTTTGCCGCATTGGTACCCAGGTTCAGTGCGTGGTTTAGATCGTCAAAACTTAAACAGCTTCCCTTTCTTGATGTTAAACCCTTGGTATTACTATTTTTAAACCCGCTACTATCGCCGCTTTTGCCGTGGTAAACACTGCCCATTACTACCGGCCTGGCCACATTACCTTCTTCGAAAGCAATTACCACCTGGTCGCCTTTTTCGGGGATGACGTGGAAACCCCTGTTTTTCCCGGTATCACCACTACCTGCATTGGGGCTGACAACCCTTAACCATTCAGTTGGATCGTTGGTTTGGCATTCCCATTTAAATTTAACCTTAATCCTCCCCTGCCCCTGTGGATCATCGTTATCAACCACATCTGCCAGCTGCATATCCGATTGTGGTTTTTGGTAATTCTTAACCATGATACGCTCGGTTGTGGCCACCAGACCCTCGAAAGTATTGCTGTACTTACCTGTTCCATCTATCTGGTGATTGATGGAAGTAATCAGGAATTTACCAAGGCTTTCGGTTGCAAAAGCAAGTTCTTTCCGTATACTCATCGTTATTTCGGCGATGCTGCCAATACCCAGCGACGCATTATCACCACCGGCATTAATTTTTAACAGTTCACTGATGTGTGCCTTCTCCTCATTTTCTACATGGCTCTTAATATCATTGCTGTTATCTACCCTGATTAAGGACGGCTGATTAAAGGTTTTGCTATACATGCTATTGGAGGCCTTAATGGCATGTGCCAGATCAGGATTTCCATCAGCCTTACCTGCACTTTCGCTCTGCAGCATCTCATCCTGTTTGGGATTGTAAGCAAAACGTTTATACTTGATGGGCGAAACTTCCATAGCATATTGCAGGTTAAACACATCGCGGCCATAAAAAAGTGATACTTCTTTTTGCTTGTCGGGTTTGCCAAAATTAAGCTGCTTTCCATCATAGTAAAACCACTCATGGTATTCGCCTGATAAACGGTTAAGAAATTCGAAATCGCTTTCGCGGTATTGGATAAGGTAATCGATCGCCGCTTTTCTTGATGCATTGCTCACAATAGTCAAGTCGTTAGCGGGGGTATCTTTCGTGGCCAGCCTAACAATAGTATCGAGGTCTTTATCTAAATAAGAGCCTAAATCTGGTCCACGGTCTATTAATATAGTAGGACTATAGCCACTTACAATAAGTACGCCATGGTAGCCATGACTTTGTGAGAGTTCTACTTTTGTAACCAATCCGGAAAAATGCTGCAGGTTTTCTGGCGAATGCCCAAAAGAAGCGGTTAGGGTTTTGCCCACGAAATCGCGGCTATCATCTAAACTGATCAAACCCGGGGCACCCAATTGATCGTGGTTAAAATGCAGTTCAAAATAATGGTGCTGGTTAAAAGCCTGTATCAGATTAAAAGAAGCAAAATGTGCAATTGCTGAGTCTTCAATACTGATTTCTACGATAAGTTTGTTTTCCATAATGTAGTATATTCATTTACTTTACCGGTAGCGTTATTGGCTACATTGTTTTATAAACCGCAATTTTATAAAGCCCGGGATAAAAATGCACTTCAAATTGCGTTCCTGCTGCATTTCTTTTAGGTGACGCCTCTATAGCTTTTTTAGTGTAGGGATGCACTTCTATAGTATTACCTTTTTTTAGATAACCATTGCCGATCATGGTATCGATGTCATTTGGACGAACATGGATACAACCATGCGATTCTGCCAGTTGGAAAACCCTTCCGGCAGCTGTTGCTGCTTCATCAGGCGGCGTAGTATGGATAAAATCGCCCATAATATATTCCTTCCCGTTCATTTTCCGATCGTTGTTCGTATCTTTGAAATACTTCACCGAAATATGTCCAAAATCATTGAACAGCCATTTGCTTGGAATCGGCGAATTGGGATAAAGGTCGCGCTGGTATTTTAGCACAGCATCGGTAACCCCTTTTTGATCGTTTTTATATTTCCCCCACTGTGCGTTTACATCGGTTAACTTTTTCCATTGACCAGACAGTTTCACCATCACAATTCCACCGCTTATTTTTACTTCTGTTCCCCAAGGGATACCAGACCACGTGGCGTAACGGCCATAACTAACATGTTTTTCGATGCTTTTTATTACAAACCTACCTGTGGTTGTAGAGGTTTGCGCATGGCCATCGCCCCCCATTTTCACATTGGAAGGTCCGCCGTGTGCATCATATTCCTTAATTTTTACGAGCGTGTTCATTGTTGTTTATCTGTATTTTAAAACCTCAACCATGGTTACATGGGCAAGCGCTAATTTCTCGTTATCGTTAAAAGTTAATTTTATGGCTGTATTGGCATTTACATTTATCTGAACAGGACGCGGCTGCTCTGTAACACCGATCATCGGCTTTTCTTTATTTACATCCCCAAAGTGCCGGGTAAAATCTCCTATGCGTAAAGAATCTGTAATCGATTTTGGCACCAATAATATAATCCCCGCACTTATGGCAGCGGTATCGTTATTTTGATAGGGCTGAACGATGATACTTTTATCATCACTATATTTTTTACCGTTATATATGGTTAGCGGTAATTTGGCTGCAAATGTTTTGTTCAATGATATTATACCAGCTTCGTTAAACCTGGTTAAAGGAAGCTTCGCCACCGAATCGGTATAAGAAAGAAACAAATCGGTAACACTTACTTTTTCTGTTATCTTATTATCGTTTGGTTTACTATTCTGCTTGCCATCTCCATTACAACCTACAAAACAGGCAGATACTATATATAGCAAAACAAAAAACATATTAAAACGGAAGTATGAGCGCATAATCTGCATGTTAAAGGTTTAAAAACAGTGCCGGGCGAATAGTGGTTGGCGTTAAGCGGCAACACCATTTATTCCAACACCTCAATTGAACATTAGGGTAATTAATCCAGGTTTTCGCCTGATCTGATACTTATATTGGCACCGTGATTTATGGAACAGGAACTCCTAAATAGATCTACATCACGGTTAAACACATAGGCATACTGAAGTACCTGGTACTCTTTGCCTGAAAAATTTAATCTAGCTTTGAAAGCCATAGTTTTAAAATTTAAAGGTTAAAATTTGATTAGTGTAGCTAGGCCACGGCACTTATTAAACCAAATATCAGGCCAATTGTAAGGTAGCCCCCTCAGTAACAATCACTAAAGTAAAATCCAAAAGAAAGAAAACAAATGTTTAAATAGCTTAAAAATGGATTTAAACTAAAAATACAGGTTGATAAAGTTGTTGAAAAATTTTTGCCTATACTTTACTACGAAACACAGCTTTGTAAACTTTAGTCTAAAAAATGATACGTTTTTTTGGGGTTTAGGGTTTAGGGTTTAGGGTTTAGGGAAAACCATTTCGAACGGCAAAGTTTAAAAAAACCATTAATTTCTTTTTTAGAAAAGCAAAGTCTGTGTTTCATAGCAACGTTAGTCCCGCCACATGCTCATACGCCTGCAGGCCTTAAGCGCAAGGCCGGTATCCGCCATGTCGGGTTTAGGTCACCCCCGTTTCCTGCACAGCTTTAAGTGCGTTAAACCCGGTAGCAGCGGGTACGATCCCGATTTTATCATCGGGAGAAGTAAAGCGGATAACGGGGCTACCGGAACCGATTGACACTGAAACCTGATTTCCAAAACTCTTTAAATAAAAAATGAGCAATAAATAATACTTCAGATATTTAGAAAAGCAATTGAGGTATTCTATGGCAATGTTGTCCCGCCACATGCATACGCCTGCAAGCCTTAAGCGTAAGGCCGGTATCCGCTATGTCGGGTTTAGACCACCCCGTTTCCTGCACAGCTTTAAGTGCGTTAAACCCGGTAGCAGCGGGTACGATCCCGATTTTATCATCGGGAGAAGTAAAGCGGATAATGTGGCTTTCGGAACCGATTGAGACAGAAACTGCTTTTCAAAATGTAAAAATTAGATGTGAGAAATAAAAAAACCTCTCAGATTTAATTCGGTGTGTCTTTTTTTTTTAAAGGCCTCATTGAGGGCTTTGCCGTTTAAAAGTCTGTGAGGTTCCGTTGTAAATTCTCTTCTCCGTAGCGTCATCCTGAACTTGTTTCAGGATCTATCCTATCAGTAAGATGCTGACCACGTAGTAGCTACAAGGCAATTAAAAATACTATTTCCACCTTGTAAAACAAGTTCAGCAGGACGACCCTGGCTAATTCTGCTGCTCATTTTTATTAATAAAAAAGTAGACAGGCACCCCCAGCAAAACAATCACAAGCCCCGGCCAGGTATACTGCTGTTTATAAATGAGCAGCAAAATACAAAACGCCGCTCCTATCAATAAGTAAATAATCGGTGTAACTGGATATAACCAGGTTTTGTAAGGCCTTTCAAGACTAGGTTGTTTTATCCTTAAATAAATAACACCAAAAACAGTAATCATATAAAAGAGTACAATAACAAAGGATATCATATCTAAAAGATTACCATATTGCCCACTTAAACATAAAGCAGATGCCCAAATGCCCTGCATCCAAAGTGATCTTTCAGGAACTCCATTTTTATTGTTTTTTAATGCTGCTTTAAAAAACATTCCATCTTTTGCCATGGTTTGAAAAACCCTTGCACCTGCTAATACGATTCCATTAACACAACCGAAAGTAGAAATCATTACCAGCAATGCAATTACAATTGTGCCGATTCCGCTACCAAAAATCTGTTCAGAGGCTGCAACAGCAACCCGATCATTGAGTGCAAAAGCAATACTATCTCTGTTTAGGGTATTGAGGTAGACAAAGTTGACCAATAAATAAAGAATCATTACTGCCGAGGTACCCAAAACCATAGAACGTACCACATTTTTTTTAGGGTTTTCGATTTCCCCAGAGACAAAAGTTACGTTTTCCCAAGCTACACTCGAAAATACCGAACCAACCATGGCCGCTGCAATTCCACCCATTATTGCCATTCCGGAAATGGATTCCCACCCCGATTTCAGAAAATTGCCGCTCAGATCTGTTTTAAGATTATTGAAAGCATCCTGGCCAAAACTCATATTTCCTGCCCAAAAACTGTTTTTTACCAGAAGAAAACCTAAAATAATTAAGCCGATTAAAGCGACAATTTTAGACCCGGTAAAAATGTTCTGCAAAATTTTACCGCCTTCAACACCTTTTGTATTGATATAGGTTAAAAGCAGAATCACACCGATAGCTAAAATCTGTATCCAGGTAATTTTATAACCGCCGCTTTGAAAAATTGGAGTAGCATCATTTAAGGCAGGAAATAAATAGGCTGTAAATTTGCCGAATGCAACAGCAACAGCGGCAATAGTGCCGGTTTGAATTACCGTAAACAGCCCCCAGCCATAAAGAAATCCCATCATTTTACCGAAAATCTCTTTCAGGTAAGTGTATTGCCCACCGGCTTTGGGAAACATGGAAGAAAGTTCTCCGTAAGAAATTGCGGCGGCAACTGTCATCACCCCGGTAATCACCCAAACCACAATCAACCAGTAACCAGAACCTAAATTCCGCATGATGTCGGCGCTAACAATAAAGATCCCGCTTCCGATCATCGAACCCATTACCAGCATGGTGGCATCAAAAAGGCTTAATTTTCTTTTAGAAGGCCCATCTTCCTTTTCAATTTTCATTTTAGTTGAGTTTAGTTTGGGAGCTAATTTATTTAAAAAAAAGAAAATAGGATGCTGTTCTGTTGTATTATTTTAAGGAGGAAAAATTTATTTGCCTCCGTTGTGAAAATTTTAATCACAAGAAAAATATTTTATTAACTTGCTAGATATAAGTACTGATTATGGAGCGAGGCGTTTGGCTTGGATCAAACAATTAACCGATTTAAACAGTTCACCAATTAAACAACAATGTAAACAACTAACCAAATATAAATCAATTATTAACTATGGATTTTTTACAAAACAATTTAATTTACTGTATTCCGGCGCTGGGCCTTGTCGGGATTATAGTTATGATGATTAAAAGCGCCTGGGTAAACAAGCAAGATGCAGGTGATAAAAACATGCAGGAACTTGCTGGCTATATAGCCGATGGTGCTATGGCCTTTTTAAAAGCCGAATGGAGGGTACTGAGCATTTTTGCTGTTTTTACAGCAGCACTTTTAGCCTACTCCGGAACAATTACCGAAATTAAAGGTGTTCCGATGCATTCGAGCTGGATTATCTCTATCTCTTTTATTATTGGAGCCGTATTTTCTGCAACTGCAGGTTATATCGGAATGAAATCGGCTACAAAAGCGAATGTCAGAACCACACAGGCTGCTAGAACAAGTTTAAAACAAGCATTAAAAGTTTCGTTTACTGGAGGTACCGTAATGGGTTTAGGTGTAGCTGGCCTTGCCGTTTTAGGTTTAGGTGGTTTATTTATTGTTTTTTTACAGCTATTTCATGTAACCAGTGCCAATAGTGTAGAAATGAGAACTGCCATTGAGGTTTTAACCGGTTTCTCTTTAGGAGCAGAATCAATAGCCTTGTTTGCTCGTGTTGGTGGTGGTATATATACTAAGGCTGCCGATGTTGGTGCCGATTTAGTAGGTAAAGTAGAGGCTGGGATTCCGGAAGATGATGTTCGTAATCCTGCAACCATTGCCGATAACGTAGGCGATAACGTAGGTGATGTAGCAGGCATGGGCGCCGATTTATTCGGTTCTTATGTAGCAACAATATTGGCAACCATGGTTTTAGGGCAAGAAATTACCGTAACAGATAAATTTGGCGGCATGTCTCCTATCCTTTTGCCTATGGTAATCTGCGGGTTGGGTATTTTATTCTCGATCATTGGTACCTGGTTTGTAACCATTAAAGATGATAAATCAAATGTTCAGACGGCTTTAAACCTGGGCAACTGGTCATCGATCTTGATTACCGCGGTAGCCTCGTTCTTTATCGTAAAATGGATGCTACCAGAAACATTAAACTTACGTGGTTATGAGTTCTCCAGTATAAACGTGTTTTACGCCATTATCGTTGGTTTAGTGGTGGGTACCATTATGAGTATTGTTACCGAATATTTTACCGCAATGGGCAAAGGTCCTGTAAATTCTATTATCCAACAATCATCAACCGGACATGCGACTAATATTATTGCAGGTTTAGCCGTCGGAATGAAATCGACTGTTATTCCAATTTTGGTTTTGGCCGGAGGGATTATGTTATCCTATCACTTTGCGGGCTTATATGGCGTGGCCATTGCAGCAGCAGGTATGATGGCCACAACGGCTATGCAATTGGCAATTGATGCTTTCGGACCAATTGCGGATAATGCGGGCGGTATTGCCGAAATGAGTCAGTTACCTCCGGAAGTACGCGAACGTACCGATAATTTAGATGCCGTTGGAAATACAACTGCAGCTACCGGTAAAGGATTTGCCATTGCATCTGCAGCCTTAACCTCTTTAGCATTATTTGCTGCTTTTGTAGGTATTGCAGGAATTACGGCTATAGATATTTATAAAGCACCGGTTTTAGCCGGATTATTTGTTGGCGGGATGATTCCTTTCATTTTCTCGGCACTTTGTATCCAGGCTGTGGGTAAAGCGGCAATGGATATGGTTCAGGAAGTTCGTCGCCAGTTTAGGGAAATTCCTGGCATTATGGAATACAAAGCCAAACCAGAATACGAAAAATGTGTGGCCATTTCAACCAAAGCATCTATCCGCGAAATGATGATGCCTGGAGCCATCGCCTTAATCACGCCTATAATTATTGGTTTTACCTTTGGACCGGAAGTTTTGGGTGGATTACTGGCCGGAGTAACCGTTACCGGTGTATTGATGGGAATTTTCCAAAGCAACGCAGGTGGCGCATGGGATAACGCCAAAAAATCTTTCGAACAAGGTGTAATGATCAATGGAGAAATGCATTACAAAAAATCAGAACCGCATAAGGCTTCGGTAACCGGAGATACTGTAGGCGATCCTTTTAAGGATACTTCGGGCCCTTCAATGAACATTTTAATCAAATTAATGTCTATTGTTTCACTGGTTATTGCTCCATACATCGCAGTTAAGGCAATTGCCAGCGAACATAAGCAAGAAGTTCGAAAAGAAATCAGAATTGAGCAAAAAACCGATAGTTTGGGTAACGTAATTACGGATACTTTAACAAATACTACCGACACTTTAAGGCGTTAGTTGTAAAAACATTGATAAAATAATAGCTAAAGGGATTTTTTAACCAAAATCCCTTTTACATTTCCGTAATTTTTAATTACGTTTGGAGCTGAATTAATCTAAACAAAAACTATAATATGGGTTTATTTACTAAAAAGCCAATGCATCTATTGCTTGAAGAAGCAGGTGATTCAGGCAAAGGCTTAAAGCGCACACTTAGTGCAGGTGCATTAGTTGCATTGGGTGTAGGGGCTATTATTGGTGCCGGGCTATTTGTTCGTACTGCTGCTGCAGCCGCTCAGAATGCTGGACCATCAGTTACAATCGGTTTTATAATAGCTGCAATAGGCTGCGCTTTGGCAGGTCTATGTTATGCTGAGCTCTCTTCTTCTATTCCAATCTCCGGTAGTGCATATACTTATACTTATGCTACTATGGGCGAGCTGATGGCTTGGGTTATTGGATGGGATTTAGTGTTAGAATATGCTGTAGGTGCCGCTACGGTAGGTATAGCCTGGAGTGAATATCTGAATAAACTATTGGTAGAAGTATTACATACCTCACCCATACCCTACGAGTGGTGCCACTCGCCTTTCCAATCGCATCCAGATGGTGCCGTAAATGGAATTATGAATCTTCCTGCCTTGTTTATTGTAGGCTTGTTAAGTTTACTTTTAATTAAAGGAACTTCAGAATCTGCATTTGTAAACGGTTTAATCGTAATTACCAAAGTGGGTATTGTTATCTTAATCATTGTTTTAGGTTGGGGCTTCATCAACGAAGCAAATCACCATCCATACATCCCGGCTGCCACCACTTATGTAGATCATGCAGGTATTAGCCATAGTTTTGGTGGTTTCTGGGGCGTTATTGGCGCTGCCGGAACAGTGTTCTTTGCCTTTATCGGTTTTGATGCGGTAAGTACTGCCGCTCAGGAAACCAAAAATCCTAAAACAGCAATGCCAATTGGTATTTTAGGATCGTTAGCAGTTTGTACTGTATTATATATATTGTTCGCACATGTTTTAACAGGAATTGCACCAGTTGAGTTTTTCAGAACTAAAGGTGGTGAAGCATCTGTGGTAGCTGCAATTAGCGAATATATGACTGGATACTCATGGTTATCTAAATTAGTAACCGTAGCTATTTTAGCCGGTTTCTCTTCTGTAATCTTGGTGATGTTATTGGGCCAAAGCCGTGTATTTTATTCGATGAGTAAAGATGGTTTATTACCTAAAATGTTCAGCGATTTACACCCTAAATTTAAAACACCTTATAAAGCAAACTTAGTGATCTTGGTAATTGTAGGTTTATTCGCTGCATTTATCCCAGGTGATGTAGTTGGTGACATGACCAGTATCGGTACATTATTTGCATTTATGCTTGTTTGTATAGCAGTAATCATCTTAAGAAAAACAGATCCGGATCTTCCACGTCAGTTTAGAACACCTTGGGTACCTTTAATTCCAATTTTGGGTGTTGTTGCCTGCGGTTTAATGATCCTTGGCTTAGGCTGGACAAACTGGTTAAGGTTATTTGGCTGGTTAGCATTAGGATTTATTATTTACTTTGGATACAGTAAAAAGAATTCTCATTTGAAAGACGCTAAATAAGTTCTATTTTCAAAAAAATAACAGCCTCGACCAAAAGTCGGGGCTTTTTTTATGTTAAATAATTGTTAATAAAACTACCTTTGCAAAAAATTGATAACATGTACCGCTATTCTGCCAAATTTAAAAGCGTTTATTTCTCCTTAACGATTGTTTTGCTATTCATTTCCGCCGCAGGATATGCCCAGAGAACAATTAACGATGTAATGGATTCTACCACAGTTAACCATTTGCTCATTATTTCGAAGAAATATGGTTCATTATCTTTTAGCGGATACCTCCAGCCTCAATTCCAGGTTGCGCAAGCAAATGGGGCACAGGCAGAATACCAGGGAGGAAATTTTGGCGAGTTTACCAATAACCGGTTCAGGCTAAGAAGAGGTCGTTTAAGGGCCGATTATATGATGCTAACGGATGATGGCAGTCCTTCTACCTATTTTGTACTTCAATTTGATGGTACAGAACAAGGCGTAGCGATCAGAGATTTTTGGGGTCGATATTACGAAAATAAATGGAAAATACTGGCGGTTACTTTAGGGCTTTCAGGTCGCCCCTTTGGGAACGAACTGCAGCTATCCTCTTCTGTTAGGGAAGCACCGGAGCGTGGCCGGATGTCGCAGATCTTAATGAAAACAGAACGCGATCTGGGCGTTACTTTTACCTTAAACCCAAGGTGGAAGGATGCCAGATTGAAAAACTTTGTATTCGATTTTGGCATTTACAATGGCCAGGGCTTAGCTGGCGCTGGAGAATTTGATAACAGTAAAGATTTTATCTTCAGGTTAAGCCATAAGACTTATGCTTTTAATAAATTTACGATTGCAGGCGGTATAAGCACCATACAAGGTGGTTTAAACCATCGTTTACCTGTAAGCTATAAAATGGACAGGAGCAACGATCAATGGAGAATGGTTAAAGATTCATCTGCTTCAACCATCAATAAAGTTGCTCCACGGAGATATTATGGTGCCGATATTCAGTTGGCCACAAAAACCAAAAGTTGGAAATCTGAACTAAGGGCAGAAGTAGTGTCAGGCTTACAAACAGGCACCTCAACTACCTCAACCACACCTGGTTCTTATCCTGTTGATAGCAAATCGGTAGCCTTACCTTATTATACCAGAACTTTTAATGGTGCTTATCTTACCTTTGTACAAACCTTGAACAGTACCGACAATCAAATTATCTTAAAATACGATTGGTACGATCCAAATTCGAAAGTAAAAGGACCTGATATTTCCAGCGACCGCGGCTTATCTCCTGCCGATGTGCGTTTTGATACTTTTGGTTTTGGCTTTTTACATCACTTTAATCCACATTTTAAAGCCGTGCTTTATTACGATATCATTAAAAACGAATCAACTCAGATTCAGGGTTATACCGCTGATAGAAAAGACAATGTGCTCACATTAAGAACACAGTTCTATTTCTAATAAATAACTGTACAATAGAGGAATTGATACAAATTCCGCTACCTTTGCTTAAAATTGCTCCGCTATGAAATTCGATTTTATGACGTTCAACTTAAGCCAGATCCTATCGACCACGATGGTGCTGTTTGCGATTATCGATATTTTAGGCGCTATTCCTGTTGTGATCGAATTACGCAGAAAAGCAGGGCATATCGAATCAGAAAAGGCGTCGCTTGTGGCTACAGGCTTAATGATCCTCTTTTTATTTGTTGGTGAATCTTTATTGAAAGTAATTGGATTAGATGTAGAATCTTTCGCCATTGCAGGTTCTTTCGTAATCTTTTTTATCGCCATGGAAATGGTATTGGGGTTAACGATTTTTAAAGAAGAAGCACCTGAAACAGTTTCGATCGTTCCATTGGCCTTCCCTTTAATTGCCGGAGCAGGTACAATGACTACTTTGCTTTCGCTAAAAACAGAATACCATACCCAGAATATATTGGTGGGTATTATACTCAATATGCTGTTTGTTTACTTCGTATTGAAGAACACCAACAGGCTGGAAAAACTTTTCGGAAAATCGGGTTTGAACATCTTACGTAAAGCCTTTGGGGTAATTTTATTGGCTATTGCCATTAAATTATTCAGAAATAATACAGGGCTTTAAGGATCATTTCAAAGCTTCGTTACCCTGTACCGAAGCTTCGGGATCAGGGTCCAATAAGCAAAAAAAGATGCTGAAACAAGTTAAGCATGACGACGAACGCAGGAAAGTACTCATCAAAATGACAATCCTCCAATCAATCTGTAACAATAATTGCGTATATTCATCTAAACATAAAGCTTACATCATGAACAGCTTTGAAGAATATACCTTAATTATTGGAGCAATAGCCGTATTAATTGAAGCAGTGAAATACTTCAAAAAGAATTTCAGATCCTGGTTTGAACATACGTAGTGTTTTGTCAAAAGCGACCGTCATGCCTGAATTTATTTCAGCATCTATGCATTAAGACCCTGAAATGAATTTACTTCGTAGCTTTCCGCTGCGCTACGGGTCAGGGTGACGAACCGAATAATTTAACCTGATTAATCTTGGCGCTTAATCAACCTCGCCACAAACATGGTATCCGCATTTTTTTCATAGCCTTTAATCAGTTCCATTTTTTCAAGTTCTAAGGGCAACTGATCAATCATATGCTGAACAATAGCTTCGTTTTCTTCGGCAAAAGCGGAACAGGTAATATAAATTAGCGGCTTGCCCGGCTTTAAATATTTTACAATATTTTGGACAATCCCCTTTTGAATGTGGGCAAATTGACTGATTTTCCGTTCCTCGAAAAATGTAAGCATCTCGGGTGTTCTGCCCCATGTTCCGGAACCAGTGCAGGGCGCATCCAAAATGATCCCGTCAAATTGATAGTGGTGTAAAACCTGATCGTTGTTCTGTAAAAGATCCAGTTCCTTTTTATGGTACTTTTTGATACCAGCTAAGCGAAAACGTTCATCTAAATTTAAGAGTACACTTTCCCTCAGATCAGAAACCAAAAGTTCGATCACAGGCTCCAAGCTATGCAACAGCAGCGTTTTTCCACCAGATGCTGCGCAGCAATCCCACCATTTATCCCATTTGTTCGGTTTAAAATAATTGCCCGTATGCTGAGAAGATAAATCCTGAACCTGGTAACTTCCTTCTTTTAATATGGTTTCGAGCTTAGTTCCGTTAGGCAAAGCCAGAGTAATATCAGAAATCGCTTTAACCGCAATGTTTTCATCTTCTAATTTGGAGATGATACTTGCAGATTCTTCTGCTGCCACCCTGATAAACAGATCTGGCTGTTTGAAGAATGAGGTGCAAAACGCTTCCCGATCTAATCCATCAGATAGATTTGCGTGAAACGGATATACCTCCTGCAAATCAAAATCCGGATACTTAGTTTTAATGATAGATATTTTTTCTTCCAGCGGCAGTATAATACTTTCCTTTAATTCTGGCAGATTTTTCTCTACAATAAGGCTAAGTGTATCGTGGCACAAGAAATCAGCAATGCCCAAACGTTCTTCCTGTGGAAGCGCCGATAAAGCCTTACCTAATCTAAAAAAGCTATATATATGACGTGTAGCCCATCTCCTATCGGATGAACCCATTTGCTTATGCTGCTTAAAATAAGTTGGTAGAAAACGATGCAAGGGCAAACTTCCATCATAATTATTTAAAATCTGTTCAAAGGCTCTTAACTGATGATCTGCTCTCATGCAATAATTAAAATGGAAGAAAAATAAATATAGAATTATTCAACTATGTTTAACGCAAAGTTTTTAAACTTCAGCAACATTAAACTGGTGTTAATATAGCCTAATTTTTCATCATGGATAAATGAAAAGTTATTATGGAGGCCTTTATATTTATCTTTTACCAGATAATCTCTATAATCCTCTCCGTACGTAGTTAACAGTTTACCGAAGTAGTAGCCAACATCAAAGCCTTTAAAGGCGTATTCTCCAGGCTCAAATCCGTATCTGTAGCGGTATTTTTTAATAAAGGCAACAACCGCAGTATTTTTGTAGTCTATTTTATAGGAAGAGCTGATAATGGTATTTAGATCTTGTAATTTATCTGTAGGGTAATTCTGTTTTATCCAATTAGGGTGACCAAATAGATTAATACTATAACCACCTGTAGGTAGATGCTTTAATTTATACAGTTTTTCTACGGTTGGTAATACAAAAGTCCTGTCGGATGAGGTAAGCACCACTGCATATTCTTTACCCTTGATCATTTTTGTTTCAAAAGCATAGGCCGAAGCATACTCCTGTACCACAAACTTGGTATTAGCTTGAAAATAGTTCCTTATTGGTGCTGCAAATTGTTCATCTTCTGTTTTCTTAGGGTTAATCAATACCACTATTGTATTTGCAGGATTATAATTTTTAGCGATATATGTGGCTATCTTTTTTCCATGCAATCCAATATTGTTTACAATGGATACCAGATTTGGATTGTTAAATTCACCAGGTTCGGAAGCGGCCAAAGGAGATACAATGATTGCATTATTTTCTTTGGCATAATTGGAGATAAACTTTAATCCATCGGGAAAAACAGGGCCAATAATTAAATTGCTTTGTTTAAAACGCTCATTTTTGTACAAGACCGATATATGTGCATTATCATCCTGCGTATCAAAAACATTTAGTTTAAAATTTAAACCCTGCGCCGCGGCAGAATCTAATCCCAATTTAAAACCCTGATAAAAATCGATAGGCATGGCATATTTTTCGATATCGGCTTTTGTTGCTGTTTTTAAATTCAGCTCATCCAACTTAAAGGGAACAAGCAGCGAAACACTTGCCTGCGAAAACTTTTTGATAGGCTTTTTATCTACTGGCTTTTCTTTTTCAACCGGTTTGCTCGTTTCGGGCTTGGGTGTCCTGATTTTAGGCGAACAAGCCCCAAAAACTACCGTAAACAAAACCAGCAACCAATAAACCTTCTTGAAATTCATACCTATCATTTTTAACAAAATATGCTAGCAAAGTTTATTCCACCTTGCTAGCATAACATTTATTTTATGCAGTTTGGGCTGAAAACACCAAACTGAAAACGCACAACTGAATTATTCCCACTCAATAGTTGCAGGTGGTTTAGAGCTGATATCGTATACCACTCTATTGATGCCTTTAACTTTGTTGATGATTTCGTTTGAGATTTTAGCCAATACCGGATAAGGTAAATGGCACCAATCTGCAGTCATCCCATCAAGTGATTCAACGGCTCTTAATGCAATTACATTTTCGTAAGTACGCTCATCACCCATCACCCCAACAGACCTTACTGGTAAGAAGATAG
The DNA here is from genome assembly GCF_049913135.1 of Pedobacter sp. R-06. Classification (NCBI taxonomy): domain Bacteria; kingdom Pseudomonadati; phylum Bacteroidota; class Sphingobacteriia; order Sphingobacteriales; family Sphingobacteriaceae; genus Pedobacter; species Pedobacter sp. R-06. The sequence continues at coordinate 4,310,752 of NZ_CP183977.1, forward strand.
CACCTGCCTGCCATACTTTATCGTATAGGCCTGCTTCTTTTAAATTGTCGATATAAATTTTATCGGCATCTTGTAAAATGGCAACTTTTTCTGGCGTAACCTCTCCGATAATGCGGATACCAAGACCTGGACCTGGAAATGGGTGACGGCCTAGAATAAATGATTCTAATCCTAAAGTGGTACCTACTCTCCTTACTTCATCTTTAAACAAAGTTTTAAGTGGCTCTACTACTTTAAGTTTCATAAAATCTGGTAAACCACCTACATTATGGTGCGATTTAATGGTTGCCGACGGCCCTTTAACCGAAACTGATTCGATAATATCAGGATATATTGTACCTTGGGCCAACCACTTTACATCTTGAATAAGATGAGATTCTTCATCGAAAACTTCGATAAACACACGGCCGATAATCTTACGTTTTGTTTCCGGGTCTTCTACGCCGGCCAACTGGCCCAAGAATTTATCCTTAGCATCAACACCTTTAATATTCAGTCCGAAATCTTTGTATTGCTCTAAAACACTTTCATATTCGTTTTTACGCAATAAACCATTATCAACAAATATACAGTGCAGGTTTGTACCAATGGCTTTATGTAAAAGTACCGCAGCAACACTACTGTCAACACCACCTGAAAGTGCCAAAACAACTTTATCGTTACCTACAGTAGCTTTAATATCGGCAATGGTAGTTTCAACAAAAGCGGCAGAAGTCCAGTCCTGGCTGCATCCGCAAATATCAACCAAGAAGTTTTCTAAAAGGATTTTCCCATCAATACTATGCGTTACCTCAGGATGGAACTGGATGGCATAAGTATCTGAATCTTTAATATGGTAAGCGGCCACTTTTACGCTATCGGTACTGGCAATCAGCTCAAAATTTTCTGGAATATCGGTAATCGTATCGCCATGGCTCATCCAAACTTGTGAACCGATGTTAATGCCTTTAAATAATTTATTCTCCTGGTTTACAAAATTCAGGTTAGCACGACCATATTCGCGTGTTGAAGATGGCTGAACTGCACCGCCAGAATGTTGGGCTATATATTGTGCACCGTAACAAACAGCCAATAATGGGTATTTTAAATGGTATTTCGATAAATCGATATGAGGTGCATCTTCCTGACGAACAGAGAATGGACTACCCGAAAAAATAACTCCTTTTACATCAGGCGTAACCTCAGGAAGATTGTTGTATGGATATATTTCACAGTAAATATTTAGTTCGCGAACCCTACGAGCGATGAGTTGTGTAAATTGCGAACCAAAATCGACGATAATGATTTTTTCTTGCATCCGCAAAGGTAGCAATTAGATATGAGATTTGAGGTCGAAGATTTGAGATTTTTAGCGGAAAAAGTCCGAGGTCAGTAGCTTGGAGTCAGAAGCCGGTTTGGAGTTGAGTGTTTGGCGCTTGGAGCTAATTAACCGATTAATTAGCCTACAACTTGCAGTCACCAATGAACTAATACCAATGAACAATAATCACCAAACAACCTTTAATCCTGCAGATTGATATTTACTGATATTTTCATCTTTGCTAATTAAGGTTATATCTTTTTGAATAGCTTGCCATATTAACATCCTATCAAAAGGGTCTCTATGCCAAGTGGCATTTAACTTATAATGACTTGCTGCTGATTCTGGCGAAACTGGCATTAAGTCAAAACCCAAATCTTTTGCTTGTCTCATCAATTCATTAGGTTCTAAACCGATGAGATTGAGTTTACCCAGTGCGTATTTAAGTGATATTTCCCAAAGACTAATGGCACTTATAAAAATTGTATTTTCGTTATTTTCAATTATAGAAATTGCCTTTTCTGAAAGCCTTTTCGGATCAATTATCGTCCACAAAAACACATGTGTATCCAACAAGTAAATCATAGCCCTAGCAGCTCTTCGTCTGTCATGGCAAAATCGTCGTTAAAAATTACTTTAGCCTTACCTTCTAAAGGACCCAATTTTCTTTTAGTTTTACTTTTACCTGATTCCGGAAGAAAATAGCCAATAACCTCTTTTTTTCTTCCATAAGTTACGGCAATACCAATACCTGCTTTAACATCTTCAAGCACTTCAGAAAAGTGAGCTTTAAATTCTCCAACTGACATTGTTTTCATAGTTAAATATTTTGTAATCAAATATAAACAAAACTTGTCAAGTTGTCAAGATGAAACTAAGTTATGTTTGAGATATAAACTTTAATGAGCTGATGTACAAACTTGCAGTCACCAATGAACTAATGACAAATGAACCACTGAACCTCTACGATTCCATCAAAACTACTTCAACCCCAAATTTTCGTAAAAAGTCTACCCCTTCATCGCTGGATAAACCTTTGTAAGCCGCGTAGGATTTCGAATAATATACCAATTTAATTCCTGATGACAGAATCAAGCGGGCACAGGCAATACAAGGCGACAAGGTGGTATACAAAGTACAACCTTCTATTTTCGAACCGTTTTTAGAGGCATACAGGATTGCATTCTCCTCAGCGTGTAAGGCTAAAGAACAACTCCCCTTACTATCGCGGGCACAGCCATGCTCTGGCCATTCCTCATCGCAATTGTGCGTACCGGCCGGTGGGCCATTATAACCGATAGAAATAATACGGGTATCCTTTGTGAGCACTGCACCTACATGGGCACGTACGCAATGCGAACGGGCTGCCAAATCGGTGGCAAGGTTCATAAATATCGAATCGAAACTTGGTTTATCTGCCATTATAAAAATCAAAAAAGCCACAAAGAAATAAATCTCTGTGGCTGCAAAATTACTTTATTAAAATTAATGTCCGCCAGAAAGTTTCTTATCGAAAGAAATTCCCTGCGATCTTAAAATTCCACTTACTCTCCAGGCATAAAATGCCAGGTAGGCAAAACAGATAATACCAACCACATAACTGTATTGGATACCTGTAACTTCAGATACAACCCCCTGAAGCCAGCTGATGATGCCACCACCCATAATCATCATGATGAGGAAACTACTTCCCTGACTGGTATGCTTACCTAAACCACTTACCGCTAAAGTAAAAATACATGGCCATAATGTACTACAGAATAAGCCAACACTTGTAATGGCATAAACACTCACCATTCCTTTTGTAAGCATCCCGATTAGTAATGCAGTAATACCAATTGCCGAAAAAATCAATAACATTCTGGCCGGATTACCTTTACTCGCCATATCAGCAGCAATTAACACCAATATAATCAAACCGTATACATAAAATGGAGCAAGATCATGTTTTGCTATAGCATTTACGGCTAAGAAAATACCAAAAGCTAAATATGGTGCAATAAAACGTAATACTTTTTGTGTGCTGATATTATCAGTAAAAGCTTCAACAGCACCTGTCCAACGACCGATCATCATACTTGCCCAATATAATGAAATATAAGGTGCAATATCTTTTATGGCAAAGCCTAAATCTTTCTCCATGTAAGCAGGCAGGTTACTTGCGGTAGAAACCTCAACACCTACGTAAACAAAAATAGCAATCATCCCCAAAACCAATTGTGGATATTGCAAAGCAGATCCCTTAATCGATTTAGTATCATCAACCGAGGCTTCCACCAAAGCAGGTCGATCAGGTAACGATGACATTTTCAGGAAAATAGCAACGGCAATAAAAGCAACTCCCAAAATTAAATATGGAATTTTAACACTTTCTACGCTGATATCGGTAGATGCATTTGCTGCAGAACCGAAAATAGCAAAACTCACAATTAGAGGGCCAATAGTCGTACCAAAGTTATTGATACCGCCAGCCAATGTTAAACGTTGCGAGCCGGTTGTAATCGGGCCTAATGCAATTGCCAAGGGATTGGCCACTGTTTGTTGTAATGAAAAACCCAAGGCTACGATAAACAGACCCGAAAGCATTAAAGGGAACGAGTGAAGGTTTGCAGCTGGATAAAACAATAAGGTTCCAAGTGCAGAAATAACCAGGCCAAGCGCAAGCGAATTTTTATAGCCCAGTTTGTTTACAATATCTTGTCCCATTATAACAGAAATACCGTTATAAATTAAAGCACCCACTGTATAAGCAATATAAAATGCCAATGAAACCAATTGACTTTCGGCCTGCGATAAATCAAAAGCTTTTTTAAATACCGGTATTAAAATGTCATTACTGGCGGCTACAAAGCCCCAGAAAAAGAATACCGTAACCAAAGGAATAAATTGCCCCCACTTGGTTTGTGTTTGTTCTGAAATCATTTTTTAAATTTAGTTTTAGTGGCTCTAAACATAAATAAAAAAAAATGAAAACCAGTAAATTTTATGCAACCTATGCAACAAAAATAAATGTTAAATGTTTAGGTATAAAGTTGCATATTCGCATATTATAAACAATACAATGCATGTTTGAAGCCATATTACTAGGTATAGGAGCAGGGATTATTTCGTCGTTTTTAACAGGGCCGGTATTTTTTGCAATGATCAAAACCAGCATAGAGAGGGGCTTCAAAGCTGGGTTTTCTTTAGCCGTTGGTGTAATTATTAGTGATGTGATCTTAATTGGCCTGGTTCTTTTTGGCAGCCAGTTTTTCGATTATAAAGCAGAATTCGATAAATATGTAGGCACCATTGGCGGCCTATTTCTGTTAGCCGTAGGTATATATTATCTGGTTTCTAAAATAACGGTGCACTATAATAGTTCAACGCTTCAAAAAGTAAGTAAACGCGGTTATGTAATAAAAGGATTTTTAATGTGCATCCTCACCCCCTCTACCTTAATGTTCTGGATTATTGTAAGCGGGATCATCTCGGTTAAATTGAACAACATGCTGAACGAGAAACTAGTCTGCTTTTTTATCGCCATGGCTACCCAATTGAGTATAGATGGTGCAAAGAGTTTTTACTCCAGCAAACTCCGTTATAAAATAAAAGAAGATGCACTGAAGAAGCTCAATAAAATTGCCGGGGTAGTTATCATCTTCTTTGCCTTCTGGCTGATCATTAAAACTTATCTGAAGTTTTACGCATAGGTTTTTATCACAAAGATTATAAAGAAAATCGCAAAATACACATCTTATTGTTAGCCACGGAAACACAGAACACACGGAATTTCTTCATGTTTTGTCATCAGTAGTAACACTAAAACAGATCCTGAGATAAATTACCTGCGGTGAGCTCGCTAAAGGCTCGGTTTACTGCATAGCTTTTCGCTGCGTCATAGGTCAGGATGACGCACAATTGGGAAAACAATTGAACCTTCACGAAGTTAATTAGTTTGTGGCTTGGTGGTTAAAAGTTTTGAAAAGCAGGTACAGTGCTACTATTATTGTTAGTCCTGCCAATGCTTCAAGTCCTCACTCGTTCCTCGCTCCGGGCTTTACGCGAATGTCAGGTTTAGATTGGAGAAGACAGTAGTAAAATCTACATATCCCTTGAAAGATCCTGAGATGAATTAAGGATAATGTAGAGAGCAACGATGTCACCCTGAGCGGAGTCGAAGGGCTCTTATCCAGTGTTCTCTCTGGCAGAAAATGAGCGCAAAAAATAGCCCATATAAAATATGAGCTATTTGTTATTCAAAATATTTTAGGGATTAATAAGCCCTTTGGTTGTTTCCTTCTTTCCAGTTAACAAAAGCTTTATTTACCACTTTGTTACCACCTGGTGTAGGATAATTTCCTGAGAAATACCAGTCACCTTTGTTTTTCGGACAAGCTTCGTGCAGGTTCTCTAAACTTTGATAAATTACTTCAACCTCAGCAACAGTACCTTTTGGCGTAATAATCTGTGCAATTTTAGCCGAAATTTCTTCTGGAGTAAACGGTTTATAAATTTCCTTAACGTGATTTACAATTTCCTCTTTAGGTAAAAGTAATGAGGCTTTACATTTAGTGTAAACATCTTCTATCACCTGCCACATGCCGCGCTCCGTTAACAGTTGAATAGCCGCATCGAAAGCAACAAATTGCCCCATCCTACTCATATCGATACCATAACAATCAGGGTAACGGATCTGAGGTGCAGAAGAAACAATAATAATTTTCTTAGGGTGTAAACGGTCAACAATTTTAATGATACTCTGCTTTAATGTAGTACCACGTACAATCGAATCATCAAGTGCAACTAAAGTGTCCTGATGGTTATTGATAATACCATAGGTAGTATCGTAAACGTGTGCCACCATTTCACTACGGTCTGCGTCCTGAGTAATAAAAGTTCTCAGTTTAACATCCTTAACCGCCAGCTTTTCTACACGGGGCGCTAAAGATAACAGGTCTTCAAGCTGCTGATCTGTTAATGTTTCTTTTTTATGTAAAAGTATATCTTTCTGGTGCTTGCGTACATATTGCTGAACACCATCAACCATTCCAAAAAAGGCTACTTCTGCCGTATTTGGAATAAATGAGAATACTGTATTTTTTAAATCATAATTAACGGCCTGAAGGATTTTATCGCTTAATAAGCGACCAAGCTGTTTACGCTCACGGTAAATTTCAACATCACTTCCTTTTGAGAAATAGATGCGCTCGAAAGAACACGATAATCTTTCGGTAGGCTCGCGGAACTGCTCCATGCTCACCTCGCCGTTTTTCTTGATAATTAAAGCATGCCCAGGATCGATCTCTTTAACATCTTTAAACTGGATATTAAATGCGGTTTGTAAAGCTGGTCTTTCAGATGCCGCTACAACAATCTCATCATCATAATAGTAATACGCCGGACGGATACCTGCCGGATCGCGCATAATGAACGAATCGCCATTACCCACCATACCACAGATCGAATAACCTCCATCCCATGTTTTGGCTGAGCGGCGAAGAATATTGGCAATATCTAAGTTATCTGATATCTTGTGTGTAATCGCAACGTTATCATGTCCCTCTTTTTTGTACTGATCGAAAAGCTCCTGATTTTCATCATCTAAAAAGTGACCGATTTTTTCTAATACCGTTACAGTATCTGCTTTTTCTTTTGGATGTTGACCTAACTCGTACAATTGCTCCAATAACTCATCAACATTCGTCATGTTGAAGTTGCCCGCAATTACCAGGTTACGTGTCATCCAGTTGTTTTGCCTTAAAAAAGGGTGGCAATTTTCGATGCTGTTTTTACCATGCGTACCATAACGCAAATGGCCCATTAACACCTCGCCGATAAAGCTTACGTTGTTTTTGAGCCATTCTGTATCCTGCATTAATTCAGGCGTGTTTTCCTGGATATCAACAAATTTGTTCTGTACATATTCGAAGATATCAGCTACCGCATTAGATGCCATGCTCCGGTATCGGCTGATGTACCTACTGCCCGGTTTCATATCCAGCTTAATGGTGGCAATACCTGCGCCATCCTGGCCCCGGTTATGCTGTTTTTCCATTAAAAGGTATAATTTGTTAAGGCCGTAAAGTGCTGTACCGTACTTTTGCTGGTAGTAAGAAAGTGGTTTTAACAGGCGAATAAAAGCGATTCCGCATTCGTGTTTTATCTGATCACTCATTGTGTGGGTTTGAAGCCGCAAAGTTATCCTTTTAACTTGTTACAACCTAAAGAAAAATGTTTTCTTTTAAGATGATGAGTTTTAGCTGACAGATGTTCTAAATGTATGACAAAATGCATTTCTTACTAAAAATCCTGTATTATTAATTAGAATCTTTCTAAATAAGTTGCATAGTTAGTGTAAATTTCACACTTTTGCTGCATTATTAAGATTTAGTCTAAATTGAAGAAACTTTACACATCCTTATTATTCTTTTTTATTTGCCTCACTGCGCTGGCGCAAGTAAGAAATGTGGTTACCGGAAAAGTGGTCGACCCTCAGAACAAGCCTTTAGAACTTGTTAACATCAAAATTGTAGAAACCAACCAATATGCCATTACCGATAAGCATGGTATGTTCAGGGTTAACGGATCAGAAACGAATAACGTTTTAACTCTCGAGTTTTCTTACATCGGCTACCAGAAGTTAAGCGTCCCTGTAACTGTTAAAGCCGGAGAAACCAATCTTGGAAATATTCAGTTAAAGGTTTTAGATCTAAGTCTGAAGAATATCGAGATCAATGCCAAACGAAATTACTCAGGCTCTACCAACTCCTCGCTGATTATTACCCGAGATTTGATTGAACAAACTCCTGCGTTGAGTGTGAACGATTTGCTAAATCAGATTCCGAATAGGAAAATTCAACCGCCATCGCTACAGAATGTACAGAATTTAACATTACGATCAACGTTTGCGCCTACTACTAGCGGAAGAAGCGATTTTGAATTAAATAACTCATTTGGAGTCGCTATTGTACTAGATGGTAACCCAATTAGCAATAATGCAAATATGCAGAGTAGGAATGTTGGTATAGGTGGTATGGGAAGCTCGGTGGTAACTTCTGGGGCAGGGTATGGTTTAAGAGGAAGTGGTAGTAAAACCTATTCAGGCGACTATGCATTTGGAGGTACAGATTTGAGGCAAATTCCAGCAGATAACATTGAAAGTATCGAAGTTATTTCTGGTGTTGCTCCAGCCAAATACGGCGATTTAACTGATGGTGCAGTGATAATTGAAAGGCAGGCTGGTGTTTCACCTTATTATGTAAGGATGCAATTAAGAGATAACGCAACGTCGTATGGTGTTTCGAAAGGTATTAAGTTAAGTGATAAACTCGGAGCTTTAAATTTGGGTGTTAACTATGTGAACTCCTTTGCTGACAATCGTGATAAGCTAAAGGAATACAGAAGGGTTAACACAAGTGCAATGTGGACCAATAGTTATGGTAAGGATAGTGAGTTAAAAAATACATTAAGCTTTGACTATGGCAGAAATCTGGATGGGATAAAACAAGATCCTGATGATCCAAAAAGTACTAAGACGAGGTTCGATAGCTGGAATTTGAGTATAAGTAACCGCACAAATTATCGATTAAAAGATGATTTTTTCAAGAGTATAAGCTTAAATTTAAATTACGCTGAAGGTCACCAGGTTACCTATGATGAACAACTCGTAAATGAAGCTTATATCTTATACTCAGATGCTGTAGAGACAGGAATTACACGTGGCAAATATGATACTGGGGTCTATACTGCTATTTCTCAAATTGATGGCAGACCTATAACTTTTTCAACACGATTGGATTTAAATTCAGAATTTAAAACTGGAGATATAAACCATTATTTATCTTTTGGAGTAAATTACAATTACAGCGCAAATAAAGGCTTAGGGCAAATGGTAGATCCCAATGCTCCGAGAGGAGGTGTTAGAGTAACCTCAACCACCTTTACATCAAAAAGTTCAGAACGTTTTTATGACTTTAACCTAGCCAACGCTATAAAAGATCTAGGTTTTTATACTGAGGATATGTTCAAAGCAAAATTATTTGATCACGATTTGAACGTCAGGGCTGGTGTCAGACTGGATATTCAGAATGGTTATGCCTCATTTGCCCCAAGAACAAATATTAATTATGAATTAAGTAATAACTTTAAAATTGGTTTAGCTTATGGTCTTGCCTTTAAATCTCCCGGACTATCTCAAAGATACCCAGGCCCTACCTTTAGAGAGATTCCATTATTAAACGCCTACAATGGAAATGCAAATGAAAGTATTTATTTGTTGTATGTAAATAGATATGAACCAACCAATGAAAATTTAAAGGCGTCAAAAAGTGAAACGATCGAATTTACAACCCAAATAAAAATAAAAGATTTCAATCTCTCATTAGCAGCCTATAATAAAACCAACACTAATGGTATAAGTACTGTCCATGATTTTAAGGCATTAACTTTACCGACCTACTCTGCAGTAATCACTCCTGGCCAACCTGCAACTTATACTCAAACAGGTTCAAGAATATATTCTTTAGATTATTATAGATTTGATAATGACTTAAGATCAGAAAATCAAGGCTTTGAGATAATTGTAAACACTCCAGAAATTAAAGAAATTGCAACTTCCTTTAATATTAGTGGTGGTTTTTCAAGAACTGCTTACAAATCAACATATCCAATAATTACAAATGCAGTTACCTCATTAACTACCAGTACTAATCCAAAATATGCAGTTACAGGAGTTTATGCGCCACGCAATCAGAGGGCTTATTTCAGTACAAGTAGAATTACTGCATCAACGCATATCCCTAAAATAAGTTTAATACTACAGTTTACGGCAGAATTTGACCTCTTGAACAAAACAATTAGTGCAGCAAATCAATATACTCCAATTGCCTATTATACATTGGATAACAGCTATATTCTTGTCAACAACTTTGATAAGAATGATCCTTTAACCGGACATCTATATAAAACTCCTGAAGAACTAACTGCCAACAATTTACCTAAAATTATATCAAACTATCACCTAAGCATTGGGAAAGAGGTTAAGAAACGCTTCAGGTTCTCTTTTAATGTATACAATGTGTTTAACTACCAGCCTTACTACACCAATAATGGGGGATCAATAACATTTCCTAATTCAGCCCCAACATTCGGAGCTGAAATGTCATTAAAACTTTAATTCGAGAAATGATGAGAAAATTAATAATATTTATATTCTGCGCCACATTTTTGTTATCCTGTAAAAAAATCGGAAATCCTGAACTTCATTCTATCGATTTGAAAATTATTACAAGTTATGCATCAACCGAACTCGGTAAAAAATTATCATTACATACTATACAGGTTAAGATTCTTAATGTTAATACAAATGTGGAGAAAGAATTATTAACCGATGCAAGTGGTAATGTTTCTTTCGATGGCATTTCTCCAGGTGTGTATGATATTAGTGCAACTATAAAAATCCCTGCAGCAACGTATACTGCACTAACTGGAGAAATAACCGATAAGGATGTGATTTTTAATGCATCAAATAAAAATAAAACAATCAGCTTAAATGACGCGTCAGTGTCTTTAAAATTAATATCTGGAAATATAGGGAGCTGGTTAATTAAACAAATTTATTATGCCGGTTCCAACACAACAACAGGAGCAGGTTTTCGAGACCAGTTTATTGAAATTTATAACAATACCGATTCCATTATGTATGCTGATAGTTTATATTTTGCTGAAATTACTGGTCGCCAAAGCTATACAAACGCTAGCTACTATACTCTACCTAATGGCCAGTTGGATTGGAGCAAATCAGTAAACATGCCAACCAATATAGACGCTAATAATAATTATATTTATCCAAAGGCATTATTTATGTTACCCGGCTCAGGGAGGCAGTACCCTGTACAACCTGGAGCAAGTATTGTAATTGCTCAAACCGCAGTAAATCACAAAGCACCATTTACTGGAACAGACGGAAAAACCATTACCGTTCGCGATCCTTCTCTAACAATTGATTTAAGTGGAGCAGACTTTGAAGCCTATTATGCGCCTTTTTTACCAAGGCCATTAGCATCTGATATAGATAATCCATCTGTTCCAAACTTAATTGTATTGGCTTACAATGGCACAGATATGCTATTCGATAATCCAGGCAGAACAGCATATATTGTTTTTAAAGGAGATGGAATAACAGAGGTTAAGAATTATCCAGTATATAACTATCCGACTATTTCTGTTCCTTCTTCAACATCAGATAAGTTTTACCAAATACCAAATGCGATTGTAATTGATGCCGTAGAAATACAACCAAATACTGCATCGGCTCGGGTTCCGAAGAAATTAGGCGCCTCATTAGACGCAGGCTACACATTTGCTCCTAATGGGCAATACAGTTCTCAGTCTGTTATTAGAAAAACAGATAAAATGGAGAATGGCAGGAGAATTTTAAAAGACACAAATAATTCAACTGAAGATTTCGATTATTTCAGTTTAGCTGCTCCAAGAGGATTTAAATAAACAACAATATTATGCCTACGGGCACCCACGCCATTATTTGTATTCTATATAATAAAATGAAGAAAATATTTTTATCAATCTTAATATTACAGTTGTTTTGCTTCTTTAGTTACGGGCAGGGCAACAATGAGTCAGCAGTTCAAAGCTTAACAAACAAAATTTTCAATGCCGATTCTGTATCAAATACCTCTTTTGAATTTGCTAAAAAAAGTCCATTTAATATCCGTTCACTAATGCCAACTCAATATAGCAACATTACCCTCGGTTATAAACAGGAAAAAGGTTCACTGATGCTAGCTCAAGATGCAGGAAAAATTAATGAAACCTATTTAAAAACTGAAGGTAGTACGCAGTTAGGCACAGTCATGTTGTGGGGTCTTTTTAGTTATCACAAAACTTTCGAAGACAGTACGATGTACAATCACCAGACCAGAAATAATATTTCTGCGCCATACTATTTTGGTTCTCCAATTAATGTAAGTTACGAACGCGCCGTTTACAATCTTAAAGTACTGACTGAGAAAAACCTAACAGCGAATAACTTACCATTAGGCCTAGGTGCTGACTACCGCATTGGAAATCATTTTTCCACTAATGATCCAAGGGGAGCAATATCCGATTTCCAATTTAATATTACAGCTACATTGGGTTACACGTTTTTTAACCAACTTAAACTGGGTACGGCATATAAATACGGTTATGGTCAAGAACGCTTTAGTGTCGATTATAAAAATAACAGTTTTTCACAAATTGTTTTATTGCCTGCCTATAATAACTATTTAATAAATGGATATGGTGAGGCCTATGTAAAGAACACAGAACGTGACTTTAATAATGATCAAACCAGAAAGGGTGTTGATGCCTACATAAATTATGAATCTAATAATATTGGTAAATTCTATTTTTCATACTCACTTGTTAAAGAAAAACAGAAATATGTAAGATCGAACTCCAGTGGAATATTTAATTTCAATCAGTACAGTATAGAAAGTAACATTTTCAATTTACTTTGGCTTAAGAACTTTAGCAACAAAAAGCTATCCGTTATACTAAACTATAATAATGTTAATGGAAAAGACTTAAACTATATATATCTGGCTAATAATTACCTTTACAATGCTGAACAAATTGGTTTAAAAACCATTTTTTCAGTTAAAAGTCAAGCCAATTTATTTAACTATGTCCTTGGAGCTAATAAAGACGGTGAGGAAAGAAAGGATGGTTTGACCGAAAATAATTTAAAATATAATCGCTTAGATTTAATCGTAGGTTTCGGATATAACAGAACAACGCCGAAATTAAATAATTGGGGCATTAGTTTGACAGGAATTTATAGCTTACCCCTAAACGACTATTTAATCGTTCCTGCTATAAATGTTGGACAATTTACTCAAAGAGTAATTTATTATGATTATATGTACAACACTGCTACGAGAGTAGGCGGAAATTTAACTACAGATTATAGCTTTTCTGCCTTCAATCAAATTCAGGCTGGTATTAAAATAGGTGTGAGTTACTTATCACGTACAGATATTAAAGATCGTAACTATACATATCAGCCCGGCAAAGACCGTTTTTCTTCCAATATCAGCCTAAACCTCTATTTTTAACCCATGAATAAAATTTTTGCCCTTATTGCTTTAGCCCTTACCGGATTAATTCTATTTTCTTTTCAATCAGCCGATTTTAACAACGACGATGAACTGAGCATAGATAGCCTGCGCAAAGTTTATTCAAAACCTACCGATCAATGGCCAAAACCTATGGTAGATCAGGGTGCCGTTTTTCAGGAATTGGGCGAACTTCCACCCTCTCCTGTCGATTTAAAAAACGATTCGGTAAAAAATGTAGTGGAGCTGGGTAAAATTTTATTTTTCGATCCGCGTTTGTCGGGTTCGAACCAGATTTCGTGTTCAAGCTGCCATGCACCAGATTTACACTGGACAGATGGCCGTCAGGTTTCTGTAGGTCACGATCATTTAACCAATATCAGAAACGCACCATCACTGGAGAATGTTTGGTTTTACAAACGTTTGTTCTGGGATGGCAGGGCAAACAGTTTAGAAGAACAGGCCGGCAGTCCGGTGGCGGCACATAACGAGATGCACCAGGACATGAAAGTTTTACCCAAAAAACTGAGTAAAATTAAAGGTTATCAGCCTTTTTTCACGGCTGCATTTGGCTCAAAAGAAATTACCAATAAAAGGATTTTCGAAAGTCTGGCTACTTTTCAACGCAGTATAGTGAGTAGAAGAACCCCTTTCGACCGTTTCCTTGCGAAAGATAAAAAAGCATTGACCGATCAACAATTAGTGGGCTTACATTTATTCCGCACCAAAGCACGCTGCATCAATTGTCATAATGGGCCATTTTTTACCGATAACGAATTTCATAATGATGGCTTAACCTATTATGGCCGTAAATATGAAGACTTAGGCTTATACAATGTAACCAAGAAACCAGAAGACGTGGGCAAGTTCAAAACCCCTGGACTGAGAAACGTTATGAAAACTGCTCCCTGGTTTCATAATGGTCTATTCCCTGATATGGATGGCGTAATGAACATGTACAATGTGGGCATGCCGGTACAACGTGTGAAACCGGAACGGGTAAATGATCCTTTACTCCCTAAAAACGATAAGCTGTTAAAAGGGTTAAAATTGAGCACTGCAGAAAAAGATGCAGTTGTTGCCTTTTTAGAAGCATTATCTTCTCCTACAGTACTGACCAGGGTAGCGCAATTGCCACAGTAATTAGCCTGGGGTGTTGAGTTGGGCGTTTGGAGGCAGTTAAACGACATTCAGTATAGAACAGCCAGCGAAAGGGCTGTATTTAATTACCCCTGCTTTACCTGTTCTTTACCCTTTGTTGCTACCAGGTTAACCCCAGGATAACCCCAGGCTTACCTTTTCTTTACCCTGGGGTTACCTAAAAGGTAAAGCCAGGCACTGCTTTGGGGCTTTCTTAGGTGAGCCAGGGCCGATGCTGTCTGCCAGCAAGTACGAAGCGCACCCGATCAGAAATGGTCTTAAAATACATTCCTACCTGTTTTAAAGCGTATAGCTTTGCCAAAGAATATCCTCAATCCGTTAACATTTCATCTTAGTGAACAGTACTAACCAGACATCGGTTGCGAGTTATAATCTGCATTTGACAGTTAACCGATTCCAGCTGGCTATTGGCCGTCAACAATCAAACAATCTGACTATTTAACAATCCATCACATCTTATCCGATTTTAAGGGCTCCCCGAAAAAAACAGAGGCGTGTTCATCAAAAACTGCAGGATCACCGCTGCTATAGAAATGTCTTTCACCCTGTTTAGCTAGTTTTTCTTCGATCTCAGAATGTCTCTTTAAATAATCAGCTAAACTATTGGCTACAATCTCGCCTTGCGTTAAAACGCTTATATGGCTGGGGAATACATTCCTTAGTTTAGGCATTAATAAGGGGTAGTGCGTACAGGCCAGTAATACACAATCGATAGCTGCCGATTGGTTAAGTAATTGATCGCAATACTCATTTATAAAAAAGTCTGCACCTGATTGTAAGTGTTCGTTGTTTTCGATCAGTGGAACCCACATCGGGCAGCTTTGCTGGTAAACCTTAATCTCCGGAAAAAACTTATTGATCTCTAAAAGATAAGATTGGGAATTAACGGTGCCTCTGGTTCCCATTACGCCTACCGATTTAGTGCTCGTATAACCATTAATTACCTCAGCTGTGGGCCTGATTACACCAAGCACTCTTCTACCGGGATACTTAGCAGGAAGATCTATTTGCTGGATTGTTCTAAGCGCTTTTGCAGATGCTGTGTTGCAGGCCAGGATAACCAAATGGCATCCTTTAGCAAAAAGCCATTCTACGCATTCTAAAGTATATTTATAAATGGTCTCGAAAGAATGATCGCCATAGGGAGAACGGGCATTATCGCCTAAATAGATATAATTGTAATCGGGCAATTTATCGGCAATAGAACGAAAAACCGTTAAACCACCATAACCTGAATCGAAAATACCTATGGGCGAAGAGTTTTGCATCTGTGCTGTTGAAAGTTAGAAAGGTGTAAAGTTAGAATGTTTGTTGTAAAGTTGAAATGTTTTAGTATTGGTTAGAATGTTGTAAAGTTCAAATGTTTAGCACCATTGAACAAAACTTCCAACAAGAAAATCGTCATTTCGAGCGGAGTGCAACGTAGTCGAGAACCACGAAGTGCTCAGCGAAGCTAAATCTATCAAGTGTAGATCTCTCCACTCCGCGTTGCTCCAGCCGATAGCTATCGGATCGAGATGACGACAATCTAGATAAATCGGTGATTGGAAATCCTTCAAAAACAAAAAGCGGAACTAAGTTAAACTTAATTCCGCTTTATATTTTGAATTGGTAAGAAGATTTTGGACTCCTTACTCCCGATTCAGAACTACTTTTTAGGTGCTGCTGGTTTTGCTGCAGTTGCAGTGATTCCTAATTTAGTTTTTACTGAAGCAGTAATATCATCACCACCATCCCAGAAAACTAAATTGTTACCACCTTGTCCGTTTGCGATATCGAAAACGTAAGCTAAACCTTTTTCTTTAGCTACAGCAGAAATTGCAGTTGCAACTTTAGCCTGGATAGGTTGGAATAATTCACCTTGTTTAGTACCTATATCTTGTGAAGCTTTAGTACGCGCATCGGTAATGCGTTTTTCTAAATCCTGTAATTCCTGACCCGCAGCTTGTAATTCTTTACCCACTGTTTCTTTGTTAGCCTCACTCAAAGTTTTTTGCTTAGCTTCTGCTGCAGCCATTTTACTTTGATATTCTTTGATCATTGCATCAATATCGGCTTGCTTTTGTTTACCTAAGGTTTCTAAAGTGGTTTGAGCTGTTTTAGCCTCTGGTAAATTTGCAAATACCTCTTCAGAATTAATGTGACCCAATTTTTGTTGTGCACTTGCCATATTCGCTGTAAACAATAACCCTGCTGCTACAAAGAATACGTTAATTAACTTTCTCATCGTTTTATTTTACTTTTTTATTTTTTTCTAATTGTTTTTCTTCAAAAATCAGGGGCGAATATACTAATTATTTACAGTCCCTGGTTTATAACCTAATTTTACAATTACGTCATTACTAACATCGTAACTGCTACTTGCATAAATCATCATTGTTGCTTCACTGCTCTTGTCGAAAATGAAGTCTAAATATTTAGATTTTGCAATCTGTTTAATCGCCTCGGCTACTTTATCCTGAATGGGTTTAATTAATTTTACCCTGCTCTGAAAAAGATCCCCATCTGGCCCAAACTTAGAACGCTGAAATTCTTTAGCCTGTTTTTCTTTTTCTATAATCTCGTTTTCACGGCGCTTGCGCATATCGTCGGTTAACAAAACCTGATCGGCCTGATAGGCCTTGTACATCCTGTCAATTTCAGAAAAATTCTGATCTACTTGTTGCTGCCATTGTTTAGAGGCAACATCTAATTGACTTAGTGCCGATTTATATTCCGGTAAATGTTTCAAAATATACTCCGTGTCTACATACGCAAACTTCTGTGCAAAGGCACCGAAAGAAGTGCAAAGCAGGAATGCGATAAAAAGATATTTTTTCATTTGTGTGTGTGTTAATGATATAGTTAATAACCTAAGCTTTCTTTAAACTCCTATTGCAATGATTTATTGCATAATTAGTTAATTTTTTGTTCTTTATCAATTAAAATCCACCTAATTGTTGTGCGATACTAAATGTAAAGTTTTGCTTTCCTCCGTCTGATAGCCCAGGTATGGTATCAAATGCATGTCCATAATCGATACCCAACAAACCAAATATAGGAAGGAAAATCCTTGCACCTACACCCACTGATCTTCTCACGTTAAAAGGATTAAAATCACCAAATCTGTTCCAGGTGTTACCAGCTTCAGCAAAGGCCAGAACGAATGCTGTGGCTTGTTGGCTTGCAATAACGGGATAACGTGCCTCTAATACATATTTGGTATAAATTGGGCTACCTGATTGCTGTGCTACAGCCGGATCGGAACCGTTCGGAATAACGGCATTGTTTGCGTAACCACGCATCGCGATCAGCTCAGATCCCTGTAAGAAATCAAATCCCTGCATACCATCGCCACCCAATTTAAAACGCTCGAATGCTGATTGCCCAACAGCTTTGTTATACTGCCCTAAGAAACCAAACTGCGCCTGAGCTTTGATTACAAGGTTACCGGCTACACGTTGATACCATTGTGAATCGAATTTCCATTTATGATATTCAGTGAAGCGATATTTCTCCCTATCTGATGCCGTTGCATAGTTTGTTTTATTTAACAATGAAAACGGAGGCGTTGCCTGAATGGTGAAACGTAAGAATGATCCAGATTTAGGGAAGATTGGCGAGTCTCTTGAATCGCGGCTGATCTCCTGTGATAAGCTTATATTATAAGATGTACCAGTATTGAATAAATATCCTGAATAGTTATTTAAGATGTACTGCTGTACACTAACAGCATGGCTTAACTGGAAATAGTTATCTGGCCAGTTTAATCTTCTACCCAAACTAACCGTTACACCGTTTAAACGTATTTTTTGAAACTGTGCGTTATCAGAACTTAATCCATTAGATTGTAATGAAGTAAAAGCGCTCACACCAAAACTTACTGGTTTCTCGCCACCAAACCAAGGTTGTGAAAATGAGAAACTATACGATTGGTAATATTTACCGTTGGTTTGCCCACGTAAGCTTAATTTCTGCCCATCACCTTTTGGCAATGGTTTGTAAGCCTTTAAATTAAATAAGTTACGTAACGAAAAGTTGTTGAAGGTTAAACCTAAGGTACCAATGATACGGCCACCACCAAAACCACCTGATAGCTCAATCTGATCTGAAGGTTTCTCTTCTACTGCATATTCAATATCTACAGTACCATCTGCCGGGTTAGGGCGAGGTGTAGGTACAGTTTTAGATTCGTCGAAGTTACCCAATTGACCAATTTCGCGGATGGTACGGATTAAATCACTTTTGTTAAATTTCTGCCCTGGTTTGGTACGGATCTCACGTAAAACAACTTTATCGTTTGTGATGGTATTACCTTTTAAGGTAATGCGGTTGTTGGTATACTGTGGTCCTTCGTACATGCGTAATTCCACATCAACCGTATCGCCATAAATTTTGGTCTGTACCGGATCGATATTAAAAGTTAAATATCCATTATCGGTATACATACTATTAATGTCGCCACCGTTTTCGCCACCGCCGTTTAATTTTTTATTTAATTTTTCTTCGCTAAAAACATCACCTTTTTCGATGGTTAAAACTTTTTGTAGAATACTATCCGGATAAATGGCATTACCGGCCCAGGTAATATTACCAAAGTAATATTTTTTTCCTTCGTAAAGGTCCATCCTAATGTTAACCTTTTTTTTGTTGTGCTGGTAAATGGTATCCTTTAATAATTCAGCATCACGATAACCTTTCTCGTGCATTTTGGCAATCATTTTTACCTTGTTCTCTTCGTATTTCTCTTTTGCGAATTTTCCGGAGCCCCAAAAGCGCCACCAGGCAAATTGTTTGGGGGTTTTAAGGTATTTTCTAAGTTTTGCTGATTTAAAATCTTTGTTGCCGGTAAAATCGATATGCTGTACTTTAACACGGTGACCTTTATCGATATTTGCTTCTAACACCACACTGTTTTCTGCATTCGGATCTTTACGCGTTTTGTAATTGATCTCGGTAAAGAAGAAGCCCTTATCCAATAAGTATTTTTTAACAATAGCTGAGGTGGTATTGTACAGGTTATCGTTTACGATTTTACCTGTTTTATCATTTAGCTTTTCCTGAATTGCAGTTTTTTCAGATTTACGGATACCTTTTAAATCGATTGAGCTTAAACGTGGGCGCTCCACTACTTCAATTTCGAAATAAACAGAATCCTGAACAAACTTTTCGATATTAAGTTTAACATCATCAAACAATCCCTGTGCCCAAAGCGTTTTAATTGCTTCAGAAGTTGCCTCGCCAGGAAGAACGATTTTATCGCCTTTAGTCAGTTTAGATAAGGTAATTAATACCTCCTTATCTAAATATTGGGTTCCGGTTACCGTGGTACCACCAATGATATATTCTTTTGGACTAAAATAATCGAGATCTAAGCCACCAACCTTTAAAGAAGGGGTTACCGGTGCCTGACCTTGTGGACGTACTTGAGCGAAGGCCGGAGCGGCTAAAACTAGTAGGATTAAAACTTGAAATATTCTTTTCATTAAAATTATTTGTTCAGTAATGGCCAAAAGGTAACGATATTTTATAAAGCAAAATTTCTTTACGTTGTTCCCTTATTATGGTTTCATTTATCGTATAAAAGTGGTGCTAAGTTAGTTTAAACGCTTGTTAAAAAGTGTTAAAAGAAAAATTAGTTTAATTGTTCACTAATTTTACCAAAACGGCGTTCGCGTTTTTGATAGTCTACAATAGCCTCGAAAAGATCTTCTCGTCTGAAATCCGGCCATAAAACATCAGTAAAATAAAACTCGGTATAAGCCATTTGCCAAAGCAGATAATTGCTGATACGGTGCTCCCCACTGGTCCTGATCATCAATTCCGGATCTGGTATATTTACGGTTGTTAGTTTTGATGAAAACAGGTCTTCATTTATATCATCCAAAGAAATGGCATTGTCTTTTACTGCCGATGCGATTTTTTTGGCAGCCTCCAAAATCTCCCACTTTGCACTATAGCTCAACGCTAATGTTAAAGTACATTTTTCGTTATGGGCAGTTTTTTCCATGGCTTCTTTTAAATCATCTATACATTCTTGAGGTAAAGATGCAATATTGCCAATGGCATTAAGCTTAATATTGTTTTTATTAAGTGTTTCGGTTTCTTTGTTGATGGTAGAAATCAGAATCTGCATCAATGCATCTACCTCTTCTTTGGGCCTGTTCCAATTTTCTGTAGAAAAAGCATATAAAGTAAGGTACTCAATACCTACTTCAACACAACCTTCTACAATGTCTTTTACAGAAAGTACACCTTGCTCATGTCCGAAAACCCGCACTTTACCCTGGCCTTTTGCCCATCTTCCATTACCATCCATGATTACGGCAATGTGCTTTGGCAGGCGGCTATAGTCTATTTGTTCTTTAAATCCCATTAATTATGTCAAAATCAGCTTAAAAGGAATAGCATTTTGAGGATACAAAGGTAAAAGATATGCCAACACTAACAAATAGATAAGTGTCCCTTTTTCGAAAATCGCCTCTTTGCGTACCTGCCTGTCCGATTTGGTAGCGTGAAGGATCGGATAAATTGACCTGATTTTGGCCATTTCCAACAATTACAGGATTAACCGGATAGCGGCCGCTCACATCATCAATATAATCGGTAAGTGGTGTCCGGTAACCGAGTTCGGTAAAAACACTCCAGGTATTTTTGTAATTGTACCTTAGCCCTAATCCGTATGGAATGGTTAAAACAGCATTGCTGTAACCATTTTCCTGACCTTCAGTTGCGAGTCGATCTAAGCGGTATCTTTCACCATCAATTTTTACCGTGGGTTTAAAAACAACTAAACCAACACCAGTAAAAAGGTAAGGCGTGAATTGCCTGGTTCCACCACCAATACTGAAGTTAAAAAAATTAAAATCGATCAAACCACTAAATTCGTTTAATGCTGTTTTAAAACGCAGATTTCTTTCGCGGAACTGCTCATTATTGGAGTTGGCATCATCTGCCTTTATCTGTCCGTAAGTATAATTTAAGCGAACACCCAAATATTGGTTAAAGTTCCGCTTTACATAAGCACCACCCGAAAAACCGCTGATCTGCAAAGGATTGTTCTGATTGAGATCGCCCATGTAGCCTGCCCCTCCAGCCATTAGCCCTACTTCCCATGTTCCTTCCTGCGCACGAAGAATTTGTCCGCTAAAGATAAAAAAGAGGAGAATTAACAGAGGTTTGGTTGGCGTCATACTTAGTAGTTACGGGTATCTATGCCCCATAATAATTTATTTCTTAACGTGTTTAAGTAGGTTTCATTGTTAAGGCGGATAAGATTTACGCAAAAATCTGCCTTTTTTATGCTAATTTTTACTGAACGTTCTACGGTGACCGTTCGGCTATCGCACGAAACCAAAAATTTCGATTCTCTGGCTTCTACCTCAAAAGAGAGTTTATTATCATCTGGTACAACCACCGGCCTCACATTTAAATTATGCGGCGCAATGGGTGTAATTACAAAATTTTCAGAATCAGGATAAATAATCGGGCCACCGCAGCTTAACGAGTATGCTGTAGAACCTGTAGGGGTAGCAATAATTAATCCGTCTGCCCAATAAGAGTTGATAAACTCATCGTTCATTGAAGCATGGATAATCATCATGGCAGAATTATCGCGACGGTGGATAGTAATATCGTTCAGTGCAAAATTCTCTTCTCCAAACAGCCCATTATCTGATTCTAAAGTTAAAAGAGAACGGGAATCTAAGGTATATTCTCCGTTAATTAAGGCTTTTAGCGCCGATCCTATTTCATTTTTGTTGATACTGGCCAAGAAACCCAAGCGACCGAAATTGATCCCGATTACCGGTATGCCCGAATTGCGGATTAGCGACAGGGTATCGAGTAAGGTGCCATCGCCTCCTAAGCTCAATAATACATCAGCAAGTTCTTTTAGTTCGGTATGGTTATGAAAAATAACCGTATTGGCAGGCAACTTAATTTTACCATGAAGGGATGTTTTAAACTTTGAATATAATACCGGCTGTATATGATGTTCGGCTAAATGATTAAAAACCTCTTGAACGTAGGGCAAAACCGTATCATTAAAATCTCTCCCGTAAATTGCAATCCTCATAAAGTAGGTTTATACATTTAAATAGTTCATGAAAGAATCGTAACGCTCCTGCGACCCATCATCAATCTGCGTGTTATTATATACCTCTTTAACCAGATAATCATATCTTTCAAACGAAGCTACCAATGAAGTAATCTCGGTTTTATTTACTTTGAGCGTTACTTCTAAACGTGTAGAATCTTCGAAAGAATTCACGTAAGAAGAGAGCACCTGTGCATTATCGGCTTCAACAATCTGTGCAATATGTGCCAGAGAATTATCGCGGTTACTTATTTCCAAAACAATAATTCCTCCAGGTTCATTTACCGCATACTGCTCGGCCACGGCATTTACCATGTTATTGATCGAAATTATACCAACATAATTTTTCTGTTGATCTAAAACCGGAACAGCTGTTAATTTTAGCTGACTCAATAACCTGATTACATCATAGGTATGTACATTACTCAATACGAAAACATTAAGTATGTTTACCGCACTATCGCTTAAAAGTGTATCGTGATTATCAATATTTAGTAAATCATCTTCAGAAACCAAACCCAATAAAGTAACCTCGTTAACAACAGGCAAATGCTTTAGTTTAAAATCGTTCATGCGATCTAAAGCTTTCTGCACCGTGTCATCGGTCCTTAGTGATGGAATTGCATCTGATATGATTTCTGCTGCAAACATTTATTTTAACAATATTCTATCTAAAAATTTCTCTAAAAACGCATTAAATATTTCCGGATGCTCCATCATAGGCGCATGCCCACATTTATCAACCCAATTTAATTCCGAATTCGGCAACAATTCATGAAACTCTTCTGCCACTTCTGGTGGTGTAACCTTATCGTTTTTACCCCATATTAAAGAAACCGGTATGGTAATTTTCGACAGTTCTTTAGCCATGTTGTGGCGGATTGCCGATTTTGCCATGGTTAAAATCCTAATCACCCTCGATCTATCGTTAACCGTTTTAAAAACATCATCAACCAGTTCTTTGGTTGCAGTTGCAGGATCGTAAAAAGTAAATTCTACTTTTTCCTTAATGTAATCATAGCTCTCCCTGCGCGGGAAAGACCCTCCAAAAGCATTTTCATATAAACCAGAGCTACCTGTTAGTACCAGGGCTTTAACAAACTCCTGATGGGCAACCGTAAATACTAAACCCACATGGCCACCAAGCGAATTACCAACAAGCACTACCTGGTTTAAACTTTTATATTTTAAAAAGCGATGAAGATATCTCGACAATGCTTTTACGCCCAATGTTAAAATAGGCAAATCGTAAATTGGTAAAATTGGGATAATTACTCGATAGCGATCTTTAAACTGTTCTATAACCAGTTCCCAATTGCTTAGTTCGCCCATTAGGCCATGTAGCAATACCAGTGTCTCGCCTGTTCCAGCTTCGATGTATTTAAATCCGTCTTCTTCTATTATCGGGTAGGTCATATATATTCTAGGTGGTATTGTGCTACTAAGTTAGTAGAGTAAAATTAAATTTATGCATTTCTATGCCATTTTTCTGAAATAAAATGGAAAACGGTATAAAAACGTTATTTGCATTGCGTAGAGCGATAAGCGGCCAGCGATTATTGACCTTCTACCTTACACCGTTATGCCCTCTACCTCAATTAAGCTAGTTTTTCTTTAACAATCTCAGCAATTAATTTACCATCGGCTTTACCTGCAAGTTCCTTGTTTGCCATCCCCATTACCTTCCCCATATCCTTAACCGACGTAGCACCAGATTGTTTGATTACAGCCTCGATAATTGTAGCAACCTCTGCCCTGTCTAACTGTTTTGGCAAAAATTGATTAATCACTTCAATTTCTTCTTCTTCTACCTGGTACAGATCTTCGCGATTTTGTTGCTTGTAAATATCAGCAGATTCGCGGCGTTGTTTAATCAGTTTCTGAAGAATTTTAAGTTCAGTTTCTTCCGTAATTTCTTCTGAAGATCCTTTCTCTGTTTTAGCTAAAAGTAAAGCTGCTTTTATTGCTCTTAAACCTCTTAACTGTGCATTGTTTTTAGCCAACATGGCTTTTTTTATTTCCTGATCTATTGTGTTTGATATCATTTTTAACCCCAAACCCCTAAAGGGGCTTTCCTTTCATTAGTTTAAAATAAAAAAAATATATTGTTATTTCCTCCCGGTATTAATTCCCCCTCCAGGGGGCTAGGGGGTTCTGTTTATAATTGTTGCTGTAGCCTGTGCGGCAGGCATAATCAGCATGTCGTTAATGTTAACGTGTTTTGGCCTGCTTACTACGTACCAAATGGCATCTGCAATATCGTCGGCAATTAGTGGCTCCAGGTTTTCGTATACCTTTTTCGCCCGGTCTTCATCACCTTTAAAGCGCACCACCGAAAATTCGGTTTCTACCATGCCAGGATTAATTTCAGTAACCTTTATGCCGTGGGGCAATAAATCGATACGCATACCTTTACTCAAAGCATCAACAGCATGTTTGCTGGCACAATATACGTTTCCATTTGGATAAACTTCTTTTCCGGCAATAGAGCCAATGTTAATAATATGGCCTGATTGGTTTGGAATCATCCAGTTTGAAACAATTTTGGTTACATAAAGCAAACCTTTTACATTGGTATCAATCATGGTGTCCCAATCGTTGGTATCCCCTTTATCAATTGGATCTAAACCCTGGCTTAAACCCGCATTGTTAATCAGAACATCAACCTTTTTCCATTCTGTTGGCAAAACTTCTAAAGCAGCGGTAAGACTTTCTTTATCGCGGACATCGGCAAAAACCTGTTTGATGGTAATGGCATACTTGTCTTCTAAATGATGGGCAATTTTTGCCAACCGGTCTTCTCTTCGTGCCAATAATACCAGATTATAACCTTGTTGTGCAAATGTATGTGCGCAAGCTTCGCCAATACCAGAAGTTGCGCCTGTAATTAATGCGATTTTAGACATTTTTATGAATTTTAAGTCTCGGTAATGCTTTAAGATACCATCTTTGATTTACCTACACCAACAAAGGTAAGTTTTTTTGGATTGCAGGACTATTGAAAAATCAAACTGAATGTTAATTGACGTAATTTCAACTTATCTATCGGATTGGCATAAACCGTATTGTCGTGCTGAAGCAAATCGCTGGTTGAATACGAGAGTTTTATTTCGGGCGACATTTTGAAATACTCGAAATAAATATCGAAACCAATACCTGTTTCGTACGAGAGGTAATTTCTTTTATTTTTTAAAAACTTATTTACGGGTGTTTCTCCTTCATCGAAGGTTTTCTTTTTCGAAGCTATATCTATCGAATACTTAGCACCGCCTAACCAATAAGCCCTGAAATTGTTCATCCGGTTCGACTTCACCTTTAGGCCTAACGGAAATTCGAACATGGTAGCCTGCACTTTTCTTTCTACCACGGTTTGAAAGTTTTTCGTTTGCCCATTGCCCACGTTGATCGGCGCCATAGGTTCGTATTCGTAAGTTACCACCCTATCACTAAAAATAAGGGAGGGTGTTGCCCTGATATCGAAGTTATCAGAGATCATTCTATTCATTACAAAACCCAATCCAAAACCTTGAGACGGTGGACTAGAAATGGAATTTAATGTTGAGGTAACCGGAATGCCCGAATTTGGATCGTAAGAAGGATCCAGGGAATTTGGCACCTCATAAAAAGGCGATCTCCAATTTTGTTTTTTAAGAATTTTGTATTCGGCTGAGATATACTGGAAATTAAAACCAAAACTCCAATCTTCATCATCTATTCCACCACCCCAATTTTGAGCAAAGGTGCTTGTAGAAATAATAAAAAGTGAAAGAATGAGGCTTAATTTTCTGATCATTTGGTTCCTACATATATCGAACTTATTCCAAACGTTAAAATTCTTTGTTTGGTACTTTTAAAGCCAACTTTTTCCATCAGATTGGTAAAATCTTCTCCGTCAGGAAAAGCTGCTACCGATTCTGGCAGATAGGTATAGGCTCTGTGGTCTTTAGAAAATAGTTTCCCAAAGAAAGGCGTTACCTGTTTAAAATAAAAACTATACAATTGTTTTACCGGAAAAACCTTTGGTTTCGAAAATTCCAATATCACCATTTTCCCGTTGGGCTTTAATACCCTGTACATATCGGCTAATCCTTTTTCGAGGTTTTCGAAATTACGCACACCATAAGCGCAGGTAATCGCATCAAAAGTATCATTTTCGAAATGCAGACCTTCAGAATCGCCTACCTGAACGGTAAAAACTTCGTTTAAACTACGCTCGTTAATTTTCTTCTTGGCTACTTCTAACATACCTTCAGAAATATCAACGCCAATTACCTTTTCGGGATGAAGTTTTTTAATGGCTTCAAAGGCAAAATCGCCAGTTCCTGTAGCTACATCAAGCAAAGTTCTCGGGTGGATGGAAACCAGTTCTTTAATGGCTTTCTTACGCCATAATACATCAATCCCTAAAGAAAGAAAATGGTTTAAAAAATCGTAGGTACCCGAAATATTGTTAAACATGGTTGCAACCTGCTCCTTTTTAGTTGCATCTTCTACTTGGTATGGGGTGATATTCTGATTCATGATATGGGCAAAGATAGATAAAAGTCGGGAGTCTTTAGTCCGGAGTCCGGAGTCTTTGGCGCAAAGTATTCAGTGTAGTGTCAAAAATCAGATAAAAAAGGTTACCAATTTGGACTTCAGACTTCCGGCTTCGGACTTCGGACTCAAAACCCTACCTTTGCACTATGATTATCAAAACGGCAACATTTGTTTGCAGCAACACCCAGATTTCGGCACTACCAGCACCAACTATGCCCGAATATGCATTTATTGGCCGCTCTAACGTGGGTAAATCTTCATTAATCAATATGTTGGTTAATCAACATGGATTAGCCAAAACCTCTCAACGCCCGGGAAAAACACAGTTAATTAATCACTTTTTAATTAATGATGCCTGGTACATTGTCGATTTACCGGGTTATGGCTATGCCAAGGTTTCTAAAACCAGCAGAGAGAAATGGGAGAAATTTATCCGCGCCTATATCACCAAAAGAGAGAGTTTGCAATGTGTTTTTGTTTTGATAGACAGCCGTTTAGAGCCTCAGGGAATTGATATTGAATTTTGCTATTGGTTAGGTGAAAAACAGATACCTTTTTCGCTAATCTTCACAAAGGCTGATAAACAGGGTATGACAACCACCCAGAAAAATGTAGCTGCCTTTAAGAAAAAATTAGGTGAGTTTTTCGAAGAAATTCCTGCCACCTTTATCACTTCTGCAGAAAAAGGAAACGGAAAAGATGATGTTTTAAATTTCATCTACGAAGTAAATAAGGATTTTGTTGTACCAACAGATTATAAGAAGTTTTAGATGGTTCATTGGCCATTAGTTCATTGGTCGATGGTTCATAGTCCTTGGTCTAGTTGCCAATAGCGTGATGCAAAATTGAATTTAAC
The DNA here is from genome assembly GCF_049913135.1 of Pedobacter sp. R-06. NCBI lineage: Bacteria > Pseudomonadati > Bacteroidota > Sphingobacteriia > Sphingobacteriales > Sphingobacteriaceae > Pedobacter > Pedobacter sp. R-06. The sequence goes on from NZ_CP183977.1 coordinate 4,338,783, forward strand.
TTATGATCTTTGCTATATATAAACATAAGCCATTAACTATGATCTATTTTAGCACCCTGTCTATGAACCATTTGACCATAAGCCATTAACCAAAATAACAAATTAACCAGTTAACCGATTTATACAGTTAACCCTTTCCAATAAATGAAAAAATACTTTTCACTCGTATTATTCGCCCATTCTGTTTTTGCGCTACCATTTGCCATGATTGGTTTCTTTTTGGGCGTAACCACAACAGAAAACCCATTTTCCTGGTATAAACTGATTTTAGTTTTGCTATGTATGGTTTTTGCCAGAAACTCGGCCATGGCTTTTAACCGTTACCTGGACAGAAATATTGATGCAAAAAATCCACGCACCAAAATGCGCGATATCCCTGCAGGTAAAGTTTCGGCAAACGAAGCGCTTATTTTCGTAATCGCCAATTGTGTACTTTTCGCCATTACCACGTACTGTATCAATCCGCTTTGTTTCTATTTATCGCCTGTAGCTTTATTTGTGGTTTTGTTTTATAGCTACACCAAAAGATTTACAGCGCTTTGCCATTTGGTATTGGGTTTAGGCCTTGCGCTTGCTCCTATTGGCGCTTACATTGCCGTAACCGGACATTTTGCCTTGGTTCCTGTGCTTTACTCCTTAACGGTATTGTTTTGGGTGAGCGGATTTGATATTATATACGCATTACAGGACGAAGAATTTGACCGGGAAGAGAAATTACACTCCATCCCATCGGCACTTGGCATTAAAAATGCTTTGAATGTTTCGGTGCTGTTGCATATACTCTCTGCTACCTGTGTTATTTTACCTGTGTTTTTTACATCCTTTAGCTGGGTTTATTACGTAGGTATTGTGTTTTTCTGTTCGATGTTGATTTATCAGCACTTACTGGTAGAACCAAATGATATCAGCAAAGTAAACAGGGCGTTTCAAACCTTAAACGGTTATGCTTCGGTAGTATTTGCCATATGTTTTTTAATAGATGCGTATTTGAGACATAAATAAAAATGAGTAAAGACTGAATGGGTGAGTGATTGAGTTTTGAATGATAGAATGTTCAACATTCATTGATTCCATCATTCGCTAATTAAATCCTTCTTGCATTCAATAATTATAAAAACATGATTATAACTAAGAAACCTAGAACATATATTCCACAGGAACTAAACATTACCTGGGAGAATTTAGAACCACTTTTTACCGAACTGCAAAACCGCGAAATAACCAGCACAGCTGAGTTAGAACACTGGTTAAAAGACCGTTCGGAGCTTGAAGCTGCTTTAGAAGAAGATTTTGCCTGGAGATATATTAAAATGAGTTGCGATACCGCAAATGAAGAGCTGGTTAAAAATTTCCAATATTTTGCAACTGAAATAGAGCCGAAGATTTCTCCATTAGCCAACGAACTGAACAAAAAATTTGTCGAAAGTCCTTTTTTGGATAACCTGGACAAAGAAAAATATTTCGTTTACAGCCGTGCGATCAAAAAAGCGTTAGAGCTTTACCGCGATGAGAATATTGAGCTGTTTACCGAATTACAGGTGAAACAACAAAAATACCAGGGCATTACAGGCGCCATGAGCGTTGAGCTAAACGGCCAGGAATACACTTTAGAGCAAGCTTCGATCTTTATCAAAGATTTAAACCGCGAGGTACGCGAAAATGCATGGAAAACGATCCAGCAACGCCGCTTAATTGATAAAGATGATTTAAACGTGCTGTTTGATGAACTGATTAAACTACGTAACCAGGTTGCCTTAAATGCGGGTTTTGAAAACTACCGCGATTACATGTTCCAGGCTTTAGGCCGTTTCGATTATACGCCACAGGACTGTTACGATTTTGCCAATGCCATTGAAAAAGAAATCGTACCGATTTTAAAAGAGCAGGCCGAAAAACGCCGAGAAGCTTTAGGACTGGAAGTATTAAAACCCTGGGATTTAGAAGTAAGCATTAGTGGCAAACCGGCTTTGAAACCTTTTAACAACGGCGAAGAGCTGATTGATAAAAGTATTGCCTGCTTTAATGCCATTGATGAAAAATTGGGCTCTAAATTGGCAACTATGAAAGCCAATAACCTTTTTGACGTAGAGAGCAGAAAGGGTAAAGCACCAGGTGGTTACAATTACCCATTGGCCGAAACAGGAGCCCCGTTTATATTCATGAATTCGGCAAACTCGTTGCGCGATTTAACCACAATGGTTCACGAAGGCGGTCATGCGGTACATACTTTTTTAACCGCAGATTTAGAGCTAAACGATTTTAAACACTGCCCATCTGAGGTAGCCGAACTGGCATCGATGAGTATGGAACTCATCTCTATGGATAACTGGGATGTTTATTTCGACAACGAAGAAGACTTAAACCGTGCTAAAAAAGAACAGCTGGCTGATGTTTTGAAAACTTTACCATGGGTTGCTGTAATTGATCAGTTTCAGCACTGGATTTACACCAACCCTAACCATACTGCTGCTGACCGCGAGGAAACCTTTAAGCAGATTTTTAACCGTTTTGGTGCTGGTTTTGCCGATTGGACAGATTTAGAACAACAATTTGGAAATGGCTGGCAAAAACAACTTCATTTATTCGAAGTTCCGTTTTACTATATTGAGTATGCAATTGCCCAGTTAGGTGCCATTGCCGTTTGGAAAAACTATAAAGAAAATCCAGAAAAGGCTTTAAATCAATACTTAGCGGCACTTTCATTAGGTTATACCAAACCAATGAATGAAATATATGAAACTGCAGGAATTAAATTTGATTTCAGTGCCGAGTATGTGAAAGAACTGGCAAGTTTTGTGAAAACAGAACTGGAGAAACTGGGATAAGAGAGGTAAAAGGATAGAAGGTGGAAGGCTTTTCCCCTCATCGTAAAATAATTTAGAGGTCGTGGCATTTTGCCACGGCTTTTTTGTTTGTTGTAGTTTTGCCACGGAAACACAGAAGGCACAGAAAAATGCAGCGCCAGGATTACTCACATTTTTTCGATAATCAATACCAATGTTTTATCTGCTGTACCCAACTGAATAGACCTGATGGAAGTGAAAATCCCTTTTGGGTACTAGATACCTTGTTTTCACCAAAATTCCCCCAAAAGGATTGTAACGGACAGCAGGACAGAACCCTCCTATGAAATGCAGACGCTGCTCTTCAAAAAATACACATTCCCAATAACGACTACTTAGGCTTCATCCTTTTTCCTAATTCTAAGAATAATAAACATCACCAGTACTGATAGCAGGATCATGATCAGATAGCTGTAGCTTAGGTTACGTTCATCTTTAGCGGGGATCAGGTTTACAATGCCATAACTCAAAAAAGAAACAATTACATAGGTAATTCCTCCTGTTAGTCCACCCGCAATGCCTGCGTTTTTCGGGAATTTGCTCAGACAGAAAGTAAAGTAATTATTAAAGGTAAAGCCTGCTCCTACATGGATTAAAAAAGCGAAGAAAATTAACGACCAGAGATTAGAAACAAAATTTAAGCTTATAATCATCAGGACTACAAAAGCCACCTGAAACAGCGAGTTGATCATTAATCTTTTAAAGAAAGGCCTGTTAATGGTGGCCTTGCCGATAAAGCCTCCAACCATCCACGCAAAGCCTAAAAATAAGGAAGTATAACCTGCAATAACCGGAGAAAATTTAAAATGGTGCTCAATAATAAACGGACCGGTCATGTTGTAAACCATCACCATACAATAGGCTAAACCCAACATCACGATACCTAAGGTAAAGCTTGTTGTTTTAATCATTTCGACATAAATACCTGTTATCTTTTTCAATTGAAAATCGGTAAAATGCTTTAATGTTTCGCCACTGAACAGCAGCTCCAGCAATGCAAAAACAAGTGCAAAACCAGCCAGGAAATAGAAATTAGATTCCCAACCAAATACTGTTTGCAGGTAACCACCAATAAAAGGTGCTACGATTGGTCCGGTAGACCAGATGATGGAAAACAAACTCAGGTAATGTTTTAGCTGATCGCCCTCAAAAAGATCAACAAAGTACGCTCGTTTGGCCACTACAATTGCGCCTACAGTAAGACCATGGATAATGCGCATTAAATAAATCAGGTAAATATTATGGGTAGTTGCAATGATGATACTTGCTGCAGCGAAAATTATTAATGAGTATAAACAGATTTTATACCTTCCAAAACTATCAAGTACACTACCGATAAAAAGTTGTGCAACCCCATAGCTAATTAGAAAAATGCTGAGTGTAAGTTGAACCTGAACGTTGCTTACCTGCATTTCGCCAGCCATGGTAGGTAATGAGGGGATATAAATATCGGTAGCAAAACCCGACAATGGAATTAAGGCAAAGGCAAGTAAAGTAGCCAAACCCTGGTGACGTTCTTTGATGTATTTTATTTGTGCTAGATCTGCATTCATATTGGTATTGTAATGGTATGTAAATATTCCAATCAAACAAGACATATGTTGTTTTACTTGCCTTACTGATTATTGACACCAAAATTAGCTGTTTCATTTAGCCTAAAATTATGCGAATCAAACAAAGGATTATTCTAGCCAAATAATTACATTTTTTTACTTTAATCTAATAATTGCCAGCCTTTTCTATGGGATTTTGCCTACCAGATTGTGGTGTATCGAAAATTATATCCTGCTTTAAACGTTTTTAACCAAACTTTTTATAAGTTTGAGGAAACAAGCAAACAAAAGATGTTCGAAAAGCTATTCAGAAAAAAATCTATTTCCAAGATATTACAAGATGCGGCAAAAGGCTATGGCGACCATGAAAATACATTACATAAAACACTTGGAGTACGCGATTTAACAGCTTTTGGAATTGCAGCAATTATTGGAGCAGGAATTTTTAGTACGATTGGCAAAGCAAGTGCAGATGGTGGTCCGGCGGTAATCTTTTTATTTATTTTTACAGCAGTAGCCTGTAGTTTTGCGGCGTTTGCTTATGCAGAGTTTGCTTCAATGGTACCTGTTTCTGGTAGTGCTTACACCTATTCTTATGTAGCCTTCGGCGAACTGGTTGCCTGGATTATCGGGTGGTCGCTCATTATGGAGTACTCCATCGGTAATATTACTGTAGCCATATCCTGGTCTGATTACTTTACAGGACTACTCTCCACCATAAAAATACCACCCCTGGGCATAAATGGTATCCATGTACCCGATTGGATGACGATGGATTATTTGAGTGCCTACAACGGGCATAAACATGCTGAAGCACTTTTGGCGGCTGGCAAAAACCTGGCAGATTTAGATTCGGCTACAGCTTTGGCCAATAATGCATGGCTCACCGCTCCAAAAATAGGTGATTTTCACCTGGTTGCAGATATTCCTGCCCTGGGCATTATCATTTTAATTACCTGGTTAATCTACCGCGGCATGAAAGAAAGTCGCAATGCCAGTAACGCTATGGTAGTGGTTAAACTTGCAGTAATTCTTTTAGTGTTAGCGGTGGGTATATTTTATGTAGATACCAAAAACTGGGATCCATTTGCTCCGAACGGCGTTGCTGGGGTTTTAAAGGGAGTTTCAGCAGTATTTTTTGCCTATATCGGTTTCGATGCCATTTCTACCACGGCCGAAGAGTGTAAAAACCCGCAGCGCGATTTACCCCGTGGAATGATGTGGGCGATTATTATATGTACCATCCTTTATGTGGCTATTGCGCTGGTTTTAACCGGTATCGTTAAATCAGATACTTTAGCAGTTGGCGACCCGTTAGCGTTCGTTTTTGATCAGATTAACTTAAAATTAATGAGCGGTATTATTGCTGTAAGTGCGGTATTTGCCATGGCCAGTGTACTTTTGGTTTTCCAAATGGGACAACCACGTATCTGGATGAGCATGAGCAGAGATGGCTTATTACCAAAATCTTTTTCAAAAATCCACCCTAAATATAAAACACCTTCGTTTGCAACCATTGTGGTAGGCTTTGTGGTGGCTGTACCATCGTTATTTATGAATCTTACTATCGTTACCGACCTGTGTTCCATCGGAACACTTTTCGCTTTCGTACTGGTTTGCGCAGGAGTTTTAGTATTACAGAACAGGCCTGATGTACAGCGTGGAAAATTCAAAATACCTTATGTAAACAGTAAGTTTATTGTACCTATTGTTTTAATTGCGACTGTAATTTTTGCATTTACAAAATATGGGAAAGAAACAAAAGCTTTCTTTTTCAATTCTCCTAAAACCATCCAAACGGTAACATTTGTTACTTCTTTAAGTGGCGATGAACTGAAAATAGTTAAGGAGGAAATTGTTAAAAATGCAGCGCCTCAAATTATTTTAGCAGAAAAGGTAGATGCAGAATCTTATTTAAGTGCACTACCTGCTGACCGTTATGAACAGTTTATTTCAGCCTCAAAAGTATCGGTAGAAAAGAAATACGAAAGCGGCTGGAGTCTATTTAAGCATAAAATTCCAATGTGGATTTTCCTGATCATCTGCGTGGTCATCACTTACTATTGCATCACCAAAAACTTATCGTTAATTCCGGTTTTAGGATTGATCAGCTGTTTGTATATGATGTGCGAGCTTGGCATTTCGAACTGGATCGGTTTCGGTATCTGGCTGGTAGTTGGTCTGGTGGTTTACTTTGCCTATGGTTACAGGCATAGTAAACTGGCAAATCAGGAGGTTTAGGGATACTATATAACAATTCTATCGGTCGGTGTCTCACCGACCGAATCAAATTTCACAACAATTATTATCATTTTTTGTATCTTGAGTTTAAGTTATCCCTGCAACTTAAACACTAAACTAAATAATGCATATCTTCCATAAAAGACAGGGACAAATGGATTACAACTATCCATATTTCTATACAGATACCATCTGTGACTTTACACATCTATTAAATGATGATAACTTAAAAATGATCATCATAAATTCGCTGAAATTTTTAGTCAATCAAAAACTTATTGAAGTATATGGCTATGTGATTATGCCCAACCACATTCATTTAATCTGGAATATGTTGAAATTAAACGGAAAGGAAGCTCCTGCAGCTAGCTTTACAAAATTTACAGCGCACGAGTTCAGGAGGTATTTGTTAGTTAATAACCCTCCACTTATAAACCAATACCGTTCACAAAAGAATGATAGAATATTTCGGTTTTGGAAAAGAGATCCACTGGCCATCCCTTTGAGCAAAGAGGACACCCTGATACAAAAACTCGATTATATACATGATAATCCAACTAGAGAAAAATGGAATTTATGTACTCAACCAGAAGATTATAAATGGAGTAGTGCGAGCTTCTACGAAACAGGGATTGATGAATTCGGGATTCTTACTGATTTCAGAGATTAGGTATTTCGGTCGGTGAAACACCAACCGATAGCCTTGGTGTAGTGACCTATCTATTAGTCGGACTCTCGCCTATCGAACCTGTCGTCTAATCCCATAGTCCTGTCGGTCGGTGAGACACCGACCGATAGCCTTCGGGGCAAGCCCCCCTGAAATAAGCTCAGGGTGACGATCTCACAAATGTACTTCTAACAAAAAATCCCCTTTCTTAAACGGAAAGAGGATTCAATTTATTTCTTCTTTATAAAGGCAAGCGCAGTAATCATAACCAGCCCTAATCCAGATGCAATCATATAATTATTGGCATGATCGAAATGGTATAGTTTAGCTATGGGTCCAGCTATAAACAAACTGATGCCCAATATTAAAATCGCAGTTCTCATCAGTTAAACCGGCAATCTGTTCAATTCAATATCATCTGGTGTAACGAAAATTAACGGCACTTTCTCTACATCAACATAACTGCTATCCAGACCAAAACTCCGCTCTTCTGATAAACTTAATTTTTTAAGGATAAAGTAATAATCCATAATCTGTCTTTCATAGAAACTCAACTTGGTAAATTTAGATAAATGTTTTTCTAAAAGAACAAACCTGAAATCGCCGGCAATTTTATGTTTGTTTAACGAAGTGTACTGACTGGTGATATCGATTTCTCCATTCTTCACCAACTCTTCAACCACTTTACGGTACAACAAATTTACACGTTGCTCAATCCTGAAACCTAATCTAAAATCAATCCTGATCAGTTTTCCCGGGATCAGGAATTCAACTTTATAATCTAAGGTATAAGGCTCGTCCATTACATCAACATGTACCAACCAGTATACATCGGCACGTTTTGGTTCCTTTTGTATAATGGAATAAATAATTTTCGATTCGATCTCAGTTTTAAAGTTGGCACTGGTTAAATAAACCAGTTGAGATGAGTATTTCGGAACCGATTCATCTCCGCTCAGTTCAGTTAAAATCTCATAATAATCCTCAATTTCGACATATTTAACAAAACGGTTTTTGATTTTACGGGCCACAAACCAACTCCACATCACGGTAAACAATAACGAACCGATTAATACTGTTACCCAACCACCATGCAAGAATTTGGTTAAATTACTGATCAAGAATGTGCCTTCAATAATTACATAAGTAAAAAAGAATATCGCAACTAAATATTTCGGGAAGCGTCTGCTTCTCAAATAAAAACTAACCAGAATGGTGGTCATTAACATCGCTATGGTGATCGATAAACCATAGGCTGCATCCATTTTCTCTGCCTTTTGAAACAACAGTACAATTCCACAGCAACCAATCCATAACATCCAGTTAATAGAGGGAACGTATAACTGGCCTTTAGAAACCGATGGGTAAACAATTTTAATTTTAGGCCAAAGGTTTAAACGTACAGCCTCAGCAATTAAGGTAAAAGATCCGCTGATTAAAGCCTGACTCGCAATTACTGCCGCCATAGTGGCCAGTATCACCATCGGTATTTGAAACTGATCTGGAACGATCTGGAAAAATGGATTCATTTTTGCACCTGGAATATAACTTCCACTGTTCTGCAAAATCCAAACGCCTTGTCCTAAATAGTTTAGAATAAGGGTTAATTTCACAAAAATCCAACTGATTCTGATGTTATTTCTACCACAGTGGCCTAAGTCGGAATATAAGGCCTCAGCCCCTGTTGTACATAAAAATACACCACCCAGAATTAAAAATGCTAGTTTATTGGTAACCAGTAAATGAATGGCATAGTAAGGGTTAAATGCCTTTAGGATAGTAAAATCTTTAACAATAAAAGACATACCCAAAACACCCAAAACAGCAAACCAAACAAACATTACGGGCCCAAAAAGCTTTCCAACCAAATTGGTTCCAAACTGCTGGATAATAAATAAGATGGTTAAAATGGTTAGTACAATTGGAATAACCGGTACCTCAAACTTATTGGTAAGTCCCTCAATTGCCGATGTTACGGTAATACTGGGGGTAATAATACCATCAGCGAGTAATGCACAACCACCAACAACGGCTGGAACAAGCAGCCACTTCGCTTTTTTCCGTACCAACGAGAATAAAGAGAAAATACCACCCTCACCTTTATTATCGGCCCTTAGGGTAATAATAACATATTTAATAGTGGTTTGTAGGGTTAATGTCCAAATAATGCAGGATAGTACACCAAGAACGTTTGTGGGATTTATATCCTGTTTACCGCCTAAAATAGTTGTAAAAATTGCATTTAAGGTATATAATGGAGATGTACCAATGTCACCGAACACAATTCCTAAACTAATTAGAACCCCGCCGGCGGTTAACGCGTTGACATTTTTATGATTTGACACTTCGTTGATTATTTTAGTGCGGCAAAAGTAAACTAACTATAACAATTTAACAACCAAATTATTGTGTATTTTTAACACTATGAAAATTAAATTTTATTGTTAAATTGTGTTAAATTATGGGTTTTAAACAAAATGTTTAATTTCTTTGTTTTAAATTAATACATTTGCTATACCAATTTGATGAAACTCTACGCTAAGATAACGTTCCTCACAAAACTTGCATGCACATTGTGCATTGTCTTACTGTGCGGCGTAAATTCTTGGGCGCAACAAGCTGATAGCATTCACATTAGCTTAAAAAACAGAACAAAAAAAGTAAGCAGAATTCCTGAAATTAAAGCCAATATTACGCCTTACAAACCACTTTACATGACCGTTGGCGGCTCTGGAATGTTCAATGCTTACTCCACAACTCCAAAAAATACAACGGTTGTAGCAAAGGATAAATTGTTAACCATTGTAAAAATATATCCGAACCCTGTAGAAGATCAATTAAATATTATCTTATCTATCGGAAAAGATGGCACACAGACTACAATCAAAATCATCGATTTATTGGGAAATGAAGTGGCAACACTTTCAAATGAACGCTTAAATGCAGGTGAACAGACCAAAAGTTTCGTCATTCCAAACAGAATTAATCCCGGTATTTACTTTTTGAGGGTTATTGCCGGTTCTGAAAGCCAAGTAAAACGGATCTCAGTTTTATAACACCATTTTCTTTTCTATTTTTGATTGATGTGGATTTAACTCCCGTCTATTTTATCATATTTCATATTCTTAAGAATGAAAATCATCGCCATTGGCCGAAACTATGCCGAACATGCAAAAGAACTGAACAATCCGGTTCCAACCACACCCGTAATTTTTCTGAAACCTGATACAGCTGTTTTAAAAGATAATAAACCTTTTTACCTGCCCGATTTTTCTGATGATGTACATTACGAATTAGAAGTGGTTTTAAAAATCTGTAAAGAAGGAAAACATATTGCCGAAAAATTCGCCGCTAATTATTATGATGAAGTGGGATTAGGTATCGATTTTACCGCACGCGATATCCAGGCCAAACATAAAGAAAAAGGATTGCCATGGGAACTTGCCAAAGCTTTTGATAACTCGGCGCCCATCAGTACCTTTCATCCTAAAAGTGATTTTGAAGATCTTTACAACCTAAATTTCGAGTTGAAGATAAATGGAGAAAGCCACCAGGTAGGCCATACTAAAGATTTGTTATTCTCGTTCGAGAAGATAATCAGCTTTGTTTCTCAATATATCACTTTAAAAAAAGGCGATTTAATTTTTACCGGAACACCGCAGGGTGTAGGAAAAATAAATAAAGGCGATAAATTGGAAGCCTGGTTAGAAGGAAAGCAACTTTTAAATTTTGATGTAAAGTAACGAATGATTAAAATCCCGATCCAGTACAAGTTAAAATTTTTGGTTTCGATCTGCCTTTTATTTGCTTCAACTTTTGCTCAGGCGCAACAGATTTACAGTACGAATAAATACCCGATTACAGATTTCAGACAACCTTTGGATATCAGCCCTCCTGCCCTTGCGGGTTCTTTTGGCGAAATCCGCGGCAATCACTTCCATTCTGGAATTGATTTCAGGACCAATCAACGGGAAGGTTACCCTGTTTATGCCGTTGCAGATGGGTATATTTCGAGGTTAAGGGTTCAGAACAGTGGTTTCGGACAAGCGCTATACATCAATCACCCTAATGGTTTCACTACAGTATACGGCCACCTTCAACGGTTTGCTCCCAAAATTGCAACCATTGTTAAAAACCTTGAGTACGAAAAAAAATCGTTTGAGATTGATGAGTTTCCCGATGCCACATTAATTCCGGTACATAAAGGCGAGATTATTGCCTGGTCTGGTAACCGTGGCAGTTCAGGCGGTCCGCATCTGCATTTCGAAATCAGAGATACCAAAACAGAAGAAACCATAAACCCGCAATTTTTCGGAATCATCATACCCGATAACATTCCGCCTGTTATTCATGGTTTGTATGTATACCGTTTAAATGGCAAAACCTTTAACGAAAATACACCTAAACAAGCCATCGGCATTAGCGGAGCAAACGGCAGTTATAAAACCATAGCCCCCATCAGTTTAACAGGTGAGGTTGGCTTCGGCATCGTGGTAACCGATCGGCATAATGGTTTATCGGGCACCAACGGGGTGTATTCGATCCAACTGGAGGTTGACGGCAAGAAAATATATACTTCTGCCCTTGAACGCTTTGCGTTTGAAGACAGTAAGGCCATCAACTCGCACATTGATTACCCAACTTATTTAAATACCAAAAGAAGTATCCAGAAAAGTTTTGTCGAACCCGGCAACCCTTTAAAAATTTACAGCGGTTTGGTAAATAGTGGTAGGATTAATTTCAATGACGGTGCTTCACACCAACTGCGCTACATCATAACTGATGCGAAAGGGAACTCGTCTGTTCTACCTTTTACCGTAAATGCAGGTAGTGCACCTCTTGCAGCGCCAGTTATTCCAGCTGGGATAATTTATCCGTATAATAAGGTGAATGAATTTAATACCGATGATATTAAAGTAGTTTTCCCACTGGGGACATTGTACAGCGATTTAAATTTCACTTATAAAAAGTTGCCTAAACCGACGGGAAATGCCTGGTCGGCTGTACATCAGATTCACAATAGGTATACGCCATTGCATGTCGGTTTCGATATCTCAATCAAGGCTGATAACCTTCCGGAAAACTTAAGAAGCAAAGCCCTAATTGTAAATAGCAATGGTTCATCTCAGGGCGGGTTTTTCGAGAATGGCTATGTTAAGGCCACTCCAAAAAACTTCGGCAGTTTTTATATCGCTACAGATACCCTTGCGCCAAGGATAGTACCTGTAAATATTGCTGAGGGAAAAAACATGGCAGGTTTATCTAAAATATTTTTCAGGATCAGTGATAATTTATCAGGGATAAAAAGTTTTAATGGCTATATCGATGGCAAATGGGCATTAATGGAATTTGACACTAAAACAGCAACGCTTTGGCACAGCTTTGATGAAAGAACAGCTTCAGGAAAGCATACCCTGGAATTAGTTGTGACAGACATGAAAGAGAATACCCGCAAATACACAGTAACATTTTTTAGATAGGGACAAGATGTATAGCATTATTGGATTTCGTGACCATATTAATATCAATTTTTCACAATTTAGTCCAAGAAATGTTTTCTTTTAACATAAATTGAACAGTATAATAGCTTAAACTGTTTAAATTGCATGCACTATTATTCAATTATTATAACATTCAAAATTCAATCATTATAAATATGGCAGCGTTAAAGGAAGGTGACCAGGCACCGGCAATTACATCAAAAGATCAAAACGGCATTGAAGTTTCTTTGAGCGATTATCAAGGCAAAACGGTTGTTCTGTATTTCTACCCTAAAGATGATACACCAGGTTGTACAGCCGAAGCTTGTGATTTCAGGGATAACTATCAGGGCTTACAAGCAAAAGGCATTGTGGTTTTAGGTGTTAGTGTTGATGATGAAAAATCGCACCAAAAGTTTGTTACCAAGCATAACTTACCATTTACCCTGCTTGCCGATACCGACCAGAAAATTGTAAATGACTATGGAGTTTGGGCAGAAAAAAATATGTACGGCAAAAAATACATGGGTACGGTACGCACTACTTTCATTATAGATGGTGATGGAAAAATTACCCATATCATCAAAAAAGTTGACACAAAAAACTCAACACAACAAGTACTCGATTTAATTAATAACTAATTATGATATAGCAGGTAAAATATTACCTTTGCTATGTAACAACAACCTCTTATTTTAATGAAACATACAATTAAAGAGCTAGAAGATATTGCCTCTCAAATTAGAAGAGATATCGTAAGAATGGTTCACGGATGTCAATCAGGTCACCCAGGCGCATCGCTTGGTTGTACGGATTTTTTTACAGCTTTATATTTTGAAGTATTGAACCACAAAACAGACTTCACAATGGAAGGTGCTGGTGAAGATCTTTTCTTCCTTTCGAACGGACACATTTCTCCGGTATGGTATAGTACATTAGCTCACGCTGGTTATTTCGATAAAAGTGAACTGGCAACTTTCCGTAAACTAGATTCTAGATTACAAGGTCACCCTACTACCCATGAGCATTTACCAGGTATCCGTATTGCTTCAGGATCTTTAGGTCAGGGCTTATCGGTTGCTATTGGAGCCGCTTTAGCCAAAAAATTAAACGGCGATAAGTCTCTCATCTTCGCCTTATTGGGTGATGGAGAATTACAGGAAGGACAAAACTGGGAAGCAGCAATGTTCGCCCCTTTTAATAAAGTAGATCATTTAATTGCATCAGTTGATTATAACGGACAGCAAATTGATGGCCCTACAAGTAAAGTTCTTGCTTTAGATGATTTACAGGCTAAATTCGAAGCTTTTGGCTGGCATGTGATTAATACCGATGGTAACGATATGCAAGCAATCGTTGAGGGCTTACATTATGCCAAAACACTAACCGGAAAAGGTAAACCGATCTTAAATTTAATGAGTACTCAAATGGGTGCTGGTGTAGATTATATGATGGGCACACACAAATGGCACGGTACAGCGCCTAATGATGAGCAGTTGGCAGCAGCGTTAGCGCAATTACCAGAAACTTTAGGGGACTATTAAACTAGATTTGAGACAATAGATACGAGATTTGAGACGAATTGTCGCCTAATCTCACGTCTAAAATCTCATATCTCATATCTAAAAAACAATGAAAAAATATACATATACAGAAAAAAAAGATACACGTTCGGGTTTTGGAGCTGGCTTACATGAGGCTGGAAAGAAAAACGAAAATGTGGTTGCCTTATGTGCCGATTTAGTTGGATCACTTAAAATGGATGCTTTTATTAAAGATTTTCCTGAGCGTTTTACACAGGTTGGTATTGCAGAAGCAAACATGATCGGCATTGCAGCAGGCATGACCATTGGTGGAAAAATTCCTTTTACAGGTACTTTCGCCAATTTTTCTACAGGCCGTGTTTACGACCAGATCCGCCAATCGGTAGCTTATTCTAATAAAAACGTTAAAATCTGTGCATCTCACGCAGGTTTAACCTTAGGCGAAGATGGTGCAACCCACCAAATTTTAGAAGATATAGGCTTAATGAAAATGTTGCCAGGAATGGTAGTAATCAATCCTTGCGATTACAACCAGACTAAAGCGGCAACTATGGCCATTGCAGAATACGAAGGTCCGGTTTATTTACGTTTTGGTCGTCCGGTAATCCCTGTATTTACAGATCCAGATCAAAAATTTGAGATCGGTAAAGCTTGGATGGTTAACGAAGGAACAGATGTTACCATTATTGCTACAGGCCATATGGTTTGGAAAGCAATCGAAGCTGGCGAAAAATTAGCTGAATTGGGTATCGATGCTGAAATTATCAATATCCACACCATTAAACCTTTAGATGACGAAGCCATCTTAAAATCAGTTAAAAAAACTGGTTGTGTGGTTACTTGCGAAGAGCATAATAAATTTGGTGGTTTAGGTGAAAGTGTAGCACGTTTGTTAACTACCGAATTGCCAACGCCACAAGAGTTTGTAGCCACTAATGATACTTTTGGAGAAAGCGGAACACCAGATCAATTAATGTCTAAATATGGCTTAGATGCTGTAAACATTGTTGAAGCTGTGCAAAAAGTAATCGGCAGAAAAAAATAGGTTTGAGATATTAGATATGAGATTTGAGACATGAAATCGAATCTCATATTCAATTCTCATATCACAATTCTCACATCTCAAATCTAGAGATAGAATGAAACAAGTTGAAGATTCAGAAATTCTTGCAATGTTCGCTGTGGAGCGCACGCGTAATGAAGCCTTTAACCTGTTGTTAAAAAAATACCAGCAAAAAATCTACTGGCACATCCGCAGGCTGGTTTTAAACCACGATGATTGCGACGATCTTTTACAAGAAGTATTTGTTAAAGTTTGGAAAAATCTCGATAAATTTAGGAGCGACTCTCAGCTTTATACCTGGATTTACCGTATTGCCACCAACGAATCCATCACTTTCTTAAACAAGCAAAAACAGCGGAACAATACACCTTTAGACGAAGTATCATCCGAGCTTGCCGATAACTTAGTTGCCTCATCTTATTTTAATGGAGATAAACTTGAGCTTAAACTACAAAAAGCAATCCTTACCTTGCCTGAAAAACAACGGATTATCTTCAACATGAAATATTTCGACGATATGAAATATGAAGAGATTTCGGAAGTGTTAGGTACTTCTGTAGGGGCTTTAAAGGCATCATTTCACATCGCTGCAAAAAAAATTGAAGCTTTTATTACAAATGATGAAATAGACTATTAAACCTTTTCACTTTAATTGTATCATATATCTGTGATGAACGAAAATATAGAAAATAACGATTGGATGAACGAAGCCCCTGCACTTGCAGCAATGGGGAAACGCAATCCTTTCTCCGTTCCTGATGGATATTTCGAAAATTGTGATGAGGCTATTTTTTCTGCTGTCTTTTTGGATGGATTGAAACAGAAAACCAATAATAATAATTTTGAAGTTCCGCAGAATTATTTTGAAGATTTAACGGAACGAATACAAACCCGGATTGCCCTGTCTGAAATGCCTAAGGCAGATCAGGCCTTTGCAGTACCCGAAAATTATTTCGATACGTTGCAGCGTAGAATTACCGATAGGATTGCAGCATCGGAGCCTAAAAAGGAAACCAAAATTATTCCTTTATGGAGACGTAGCATTGTTAAATATGCAAGCGCAGCCTGCTTCTTGTTAATGGCTTCGTTTGGCATTTATTTTTACCAGAACGGTTCTACCATTGCAGTTCAGCAAGTACAATCTGCAGAAGCAATAAACGAACAGCTATTGTACGATATTGATGAAAGTACGATCATCGATCATTTAGAAGCGCAAAATACTACATCAAAAACTACTTCTGCGTCAGATACAGAAATGGAAAACTACATCTTGAGTAATTTCTCGTCAAATGATTTATCTCAGGAACTAAATAATTAAAAAACCATCATGATTAACAATAGCAAAAATCAATATCGAAATCATGATAGCTTCATCACCTTTGAAAATAAGAATAAACAGATGAAAATGAAGAATTTACTTTTTGTTGCTTTAATGTTTTTATTGCCCACTACCTTATTGGCACAAAAACCAAGGGGAGAAGAAATAGAATCACTTAAAATAGCTTTTTTCACTCAAAAACTGGATCTATCACCAGAAGAGGCTAAAATTTTCTGGCCGATCTATAACGATATGCAGGCAGAGCAAAACGCCTTGCGCAAAGAACGCATGCAGAAAATGATTTCTTTCAGAAAAACGACTGAAATAGATAACCTAACCGATGCACAGGTACAAAGTTTAATTACCAGCGAATTCGACTTCAAGCAAAAAGATCTTAATCTCGATAAAAAATACTACAACAAGCTTAAAGCCGTATTACCGATAAAAATTGTTGGAAAGTTTTACCGGGCTCAGGAAGGTTTTAAACGTGAGTTACTCAATAGATTTAAAGGCGGCCAGAGGCAATAAAGAAAGAGACTTACAGCAATGTAGGTCTTTTTTGTTTTAAAGCACTCTTTCATTTCCGTACTTTTGTGCCATGCTTACCCAACGTCAGTTGTTTTTACAACACAATGCACAAACCTCTCCAGAGCCGCTTATGCTCGAATTTGTAAGGGCAAAAGGAATTTATATATATAATGCCCAAAACAAAAAACACCTCGATCTTATCGCCGGTATCGGCGTAAGTAATGTTGGTCACTGTCATCCAGCTGTGGTGAAGGCCATTCAAGAGCAGGCAGAAACCTATATGCACCTGATGGTTTATGGTGAATATGTACAAACACCCCAGGTAAATTTTGCCAAGGCCCTTGCCGATATTTTACCCGAAAGCTTAAGCTGCACCTATTTTTTAAACTCAGGCACCGAGGCTGTAGAAGGCGCCATGAAACTAGCCAAACGTTATACCGGACGTAAAGGGTTTATTGCCTGCAAAAATGCTTACCACGGCAGCACACAAGGCGCAGAAAGTTTAATGGAAAGTGATTTCTATTCTTCCGGCTACGGTCCTTTCTTGCCGCATGTTAGTTTTATTGAACACAATAATATCGCGGATCTTAATAAAATCACCTCAGAAATTGCCGCTGTCTTTATCGAACCCATACAAGGCGAAGCCGGAATCCGGGTTGCCGATTTAAACTATATGCAGGCTTTGCGGACTAAATGCACAGAAACCGGAACTTTGTTAATCTTCGACGAAATACAATCTGGCTTCGGTCGCAGCGGCAAGATGTTTGCTTTCGAGCATTACAATATTGTACCAGATGTGCTGCTCCTGGCGAAAGGAATTGGCGGTGGAATGCCAATTGGGGCTTTTATCAGTTCACTGGAGATTATGTCGGTATTATCACACACCCCAATTTTGGGTCACATGACAACTTTTGGTGGTCATCCGGTTTGTTGCGCTGCTGGGTTGGCTACCTTGCGTACCTTGATTGATGATCATATCGTCGATGAAGTAGAAGAAAAAGGGCAATTGTTTAAACAATACTTAAAGCATCCTGCCATTAGAGAAATTAGGGGGAAAGGTTTAATGTTGGCGGTTGAATTTGAAAATTTCGACATTAACAAAAAAATTATTGATGCCTGCATTTTAGATGGCTTATTATCAGACTGGTTTTTACATTGCAGCAATTCTATGCGCATTGCCCCTCCTTTAATTATAACCAAAGAAGAAATCGAAGAAGCATGTGCGATCATCTTAAAAAATATTAACTTAGTTGCAGGGTAAAAGCAAAAAGCATTGCGTAAAAGCTGAGAGATTAAAACTACTAATTGTTAACTGAAATGAATGTACTAATCGTTGAAGATGAAAAAAGCCTGGCGCTTGAAATGGATGAATTCTTAAGCAAAGAAGGATTTATTGTAGAGCATGCCTGGAAAAAATCTTCTGCTGAAGAAAAGATATTTGTAAACAATTACGACTTCATTTTATTAGATCTGGGCTTGCCAGACGGCGATGGTTTCGATATTTTGAAACAGTTAAAATCTACGAAAGACCGGGATGATGCCGTAATCATTTTAACCGCCCGTAGTGCTGTTGATGACCGGATTAAGGGGCTTGATGAAGGCGCAGACGATTATTTACCCAAACCATTTTCGCTAAATGAACTTTTAGCGCGCATGCATGCCATTACCCGTAGAAAACATAAGTTAGAGAAAAATGAGGTAAACATCCATAATTTTTTGCTCAATATCCAGAACAGGACCGTTTCATTTGGTGACGAAAGATTAAACCTTACCAAAAAAGAATTCGAAATATTTAACTATTTGGTATTGAACAAAAACCGCGTGGTATCGAGAATGAGTTTAACTGAACACGTTTGGGGTGATATTTTAGAAGTCAATTCTGATTCCAACTTTGTTGATGTTCATGTTAAAAACCTACGAAAAAAACTCGCAGCAGTTAGTCCAACAGAATGGTTTGAAACCGTAAGGAGTATTGGCTATAGGATTAATTGCTAGAGGAGTCGGGAAGTCGGAGGTCCGAAGTCAGTTAAGCGTCGATCTATCAATGAACCAATGGCAATTGAACTAATGAACCATTAACCAAAATGAAGTTACAGGTTAAGTTTTCTTTATACAATGGAGTAACCAAAATCGCCATCATCTTGTTGTTGGGGGCTATCATTTTATTCTCGTTAGACAGGCTTGCTTACAACCAGCTTGATAACCGTTTAATCAAAAAGAAGAACAAAATCATCAAAAATTTAAATGATAATGAGATCGACAGCCTTTTAAACAAAGAACAATCATTTACTGACTACAATATTTTAAAGGAAGAATTTATTGTGTTAACGGATATACCCGACAATCAAAAAGATTCTACCGCGAAGGTATTTACTGAAAAAAGAGAGATAGAGGGCGATATTGAAGTATACCGCATCTTAAATTATAAATTCTCGTATCATACAAACTGGTACAACCTAGAAATTGGGGAAACGATGACAGCGCTTCAATCGATCAAAAATTCGATCCGCTTTTATATGCTTATTGTACTCGTTGCAGCGTTACTTATTACCCTTGTTGCCGATTATACCTTCTCTAACTTTTTACTCAAGCCATTTTACCGCATTATCGATAAAAAAATCAACCTGGTTGATGATCCTTCCCATTACAATTACCAGAACATACCCACCAGTACCAGTGATTTTAAAATCCTTGATAATAGCATAAACTCTTTAATGCGTAAAATAAATACGCTTTTCGCTTTAGAAAAGCAGTTTATTGCTAACGTTTCGCACGAACTGCTTACCCCTATTTCAATTTTAAGTACGCGCTTCGAAAATATGCTCAACACGCCAGATATTCCGGTAGAGCACGAAAATAAAATCTACGCCTCTTTAAAAACCTTAAACCGCTTAAAGGTAATTATCAACAGTTTGTTGCTTATTTCTAAGGTAGAAAACAATCAGTATCTGAAAACTGAAGAAATTAGCCTCAAACAGGAAATCGATGATATATATGAAGATCTGGAAGATCGGATAGCAGATAAAAACATCAGTTATAATGCCCACCTTTCAAAGGATTTTCATTTTACTGGAAATAAAGCACTGATACATACCCTTTTAATCAATATTATCAATAATGCAATAAAATATAATATTGAGGGAGGTACTATTGCCATAACAGATAAAACAGAAGCCGAAAAATATATCCTTACCATTAGCGATACCGGATCTGGTATGAGCGCGGCACTTGTAGAAAATGCTTTCGATCGGTTTAAAAGAGGGAATACCGAAGAAAATGGCTTTGGCTTAGGGTTGGCCATTGTGCAAAGTATTGCCCGGTTCCATAAAATAGAAGTCGATATTAAATCTGAAGAATACAAAGGAACCAGCATTTCGTTATTTTTTTAAAATGAAACTGGCGTGATAAGCTTATCACATAGGGTAAGCTTATTTCCGATGTAAAGATCGGCGCAAGTTGACGAATCTTTTTGGCAGGGGCTTTGCTTAAGAATAAAAGATCAATCCGATAAGAAAAAAATATATCCTAATGAAAAACATCATCCCAATACTAGGAGTTGCCGCTTTATTGATGGCATCTTGCCAGGGCGGCACGGCAAAAAAAACACAGTCCAAAATAGATTCCACTATAATAACCAATGCAACGGCGAGCCCCGATTCTATTCGGTGCTACCAGTACATTAAAAACCGAGATACTGCCACCCTATCGTTAAAAACTAAAGACAATACCATAAGCGGAACTTTGGGTTATAATTTATACGAAAAAGATAAAAATGCCGGTACTATAGCCGGAATTGTTAAAGGCGATACCATAATTGCTAACTATACTTTTCAGTCTGAAGGCAAAACATCAATTAGAGAAGTGGCTTTTTTGAAAAAGGGTAACCAGCTAGTAGAGGGATTTAGCGATGTACAGGAAGTAAAAGGGGAAACCAAGTTCAAAGACTTAAGCAAACTAAAGTTCGATGGATCGATGACTTTCGGCAAAATAGATTGTAAATAAAATAGGTTGCATACTTAAGATAGAATTGTCATCCTGAGCCTGTCGAAGGACACTTTAAATATATTTAAGGCGTTTCGACAGGCTCAACGTGACAGTTTCTAGTCGGCATTATGGCCAGTTTTCTTATTATTTTAAAATTACTTTAAAGCGTCTTTTGCCGCAGTATTCCATTCTTCGCTTAACTTAAGCATATAATCAGAGTATTTTTGTATTTCATCTGGCTTTAGCTTACTTGCCCAGCCTGTTGCCTGATTTGCCCAAGCGGTATATTTGTCGCTTAATGCTTTAATTTCTGCAGCATTTTTACTTTTCACAGCTGCAACATATTCGTCTTTAAGTTTAGCGTATTCAGCAAGCCCTTTGTTTACCTCTTCACTTGAGAAAGTTGGAACATCGGTTTTAACTGTTTCCGTTGTTTTTGTCGTTATTTTGGTAATGGTGTCTCCATTAGCGGAAATTTCGCTTGAGTCTTTGGTCGTTTCTGTTTTTTTGGTACCCTCACACGAGACTAGTGTAGAAGCCAGTAAGCCTGCTGCAGCGATAGATAAGATGGTGTTTTTCATGACAAATTTGGTTTTTAGTCCTCAATAAACGAAATATGATGCCAAATCATAAAAAATCCGATCAAATACTTAAATATTGTGATCGGATATCTTAATTATATTAAATATTGTTGTGCTATAAGTCTTCGAAGCGTTCCCAAAAACCATCAACAGGCAGCTTTGCAAATATATTTACGGGTTCTTTTTTAACCGGATGTATAAACTGTAAGCGGCGGGCATGTAGGCAAATGCTTCCTTTTCTGCTTCCGCGGGGATAGCCATATTTATTATCGCCCATAATCGGGCACCCCATTGATGAAAGTTGAACCCTAATCTGGTGTGAACGTCCGGTTAATGGATCTACCTCCAATAGGTAATAATCGCCAACCTTCGCCTTTACTTTGTAAGAAAGCTCAGCACGCTGACTACCGGTAACCTCTGTATTGTAATAGGAAACCACATTTTTCTGCGGATTTTTAACCAGCCAATGGATCAAAGTAGCCGACTCTTTCTCTGGCTTGTTCTTCACTACTGCCCAATAGGTTTTCTTTACTTCCCTATTTTTAAAAACAGCATTCATCCGTTCCAAAGCCTTACTCGTTTTGGCAAATAAGATTACGCCACTTACCGGCCGATCTAAACGATGTACTACACCTAAAAAAGCACCATTTGGCTTATTGTACTTTTTAGCGATATACTTTTTCACCTGTTCATCCAAAGGTTCATCGCCCGTTTCATCAACCTGTACAATATCGCCTGCCCTTTTATTAATGGCGATTAAATGATTGTCTTCAAAAAGGATGTCGTTATCGGTAATTGGCATCGGTTAGTTCATTGGTTCATCCGCTATTAGTTCATTTGACAAGGCAAATCGTCTAATGCGAAAGTCTATTGTTTAATCGGTTAGCTGTTAATTGTTTAAAGTTGGATAGTTTATCTGCGCTAGAAACAACTCCAAATTCAAAACGCAACTCCAAACTTAGTACTGTTCTTTTTCGTTCGGGAAATCGTTTGCTTTTACATCACGAATGTACGATTGTGCTGCACCCAAAATTTCATCGTATAAATTAATATACTGACGTAAAAAACGTGGTTTAAACCCTTTTGTTAAGCCAATCATATCATTTACCACCAAAACCTGGCCGTCGCAGTCTTGTCCGGCGCCAATACCAATAGTTGGGATATTCAGGCTTTCTGTAACTTCTTTACCTAAAGCAGCAGGAATTTTTTCTAATACGATAGCAAAACATCCCGCCGCCTGTAAAGCCAAAACATCAGTTTTTAACTTATTTGCTTCTTCTTCTTCCTTAGCGCGAACCGTATATGTTCCGAATTTATAAATAGATTGAGGTGTTAAACCCAAATGCCCCATTACAGGTATTCCTGCAGTGATAATACGTTGAACCGATTCGATAATTTCTTCGCCGCCTTCCAGTTTAACTCCGTGTGCGCCCGATTCTTTCATAATTCTTATCGCTGAGTTCAAAGCTTCCTTTGAATTTCCCTGATAAGAGCCAAAAGGTAAATCGACAACAACAAAAGCACGTTTAACTGCCCTGATTACCGAGGCAGCATGGTAAATCATCTGATCTAGCGTAATAGGCAAAGTTGTTTCATGACCAGCCATTACATTAGAAGCCGAATCGCCTACAAGTAGAACGTCTAATCCTGCATCATCTAAAATGGTAGCCATCGAGTAATCGTAAGCTGTTAACATAGATATTTTTTCACCACGTTGTTTCATTTCCTGTAAAGTATGCGTGGTGATGCGTTTGATTTCTTTATGTACCGACATGGGATTTGTTTTGTATTGCCAAAAGTATTGTTTTTTCTTTAAAAAGGCATAAGGTAAAAGGTTTAAGGTTTAGGGCCAATCAGCCTTATACCTTATACCCTACACCTCCAACCTTATTTCACTTTTCTCTTTACATTTCCAATCTAAAACTCTATCTTTGTACCCCGAAATGGAAGGGATATATTCATCTTTTTTTGCACCCAGCAAAAACGGCTTTAATGCCGAAAGCCATTCTTTTTTCAACTCTTTTTTAAATCAAAATCCATATTGTAATTACCATGACTAACTACACCAAGTTACCTGCGATTTTATTACTGGCCGATGGCACAGTTTTTTACGGCAAAGCGGCCGGAAAAATTGGTACCACTACTGGCGAAATTTGTTTTAATACCGGGATGACAGGTTACCAGGAAATTTTTACTGATCCAAGTTATTTTGGACAGATAATGGTTACCACCAATGCGCATATTGGTAATTACGGTATCCACAAAGATGAAATCGAATCAGGTTCGATCAAAATTGCTGGTTTAGTCTGCAAAAATTATAACATCGTTTATAGCCGTAAAGAAGCAACAGAATCTATTCAGGATTATTTTCAGAATGATAACCTAGTTGCCATTTCCGACATCGACACACGTGCATTGGTTCGTCACATTAGAGATAAAGGCGCAATGAATGCGATTATTTCTTCTGAGATTACCGATCTTGAAGAATTAAAACAGAAACTGG
Source organism: Pedobacter sp. R-06 (assembly GCF_049913135.1). NCBI lineage: Bacteria > Pseudomonadati > Bacteroidota > Sphingobacteriia > Sphingobacteriales > Sphingobacteriaceae > Pedobacter > Pedobacter sp. R-06. The sequence goes on from NZ_CP183977.1 coordinate 4,363,088, forward strand.
CCGAAGTACCCTCAATGGAAGGTTTAGAGCTTTCTTCGAAGGTAAGTACAACTGAACCATATTTTTACGGCAACCCTGAAGCAAGCTTAAAAGTGGCTGCTTTAGATCTAGGTATCAAGAAAAACATTTTGCGAAATTTCGAAAACCGCGATATCTATGTTCAGGTTTTCCCGGCTAAAACCACTTTTACCGAAATGGAAAAATTCAGCCCTGATGGTTATTTCATATCAAATGGTCCTGGCGATCCATCGGTAATGCCTTATGCTGTCGAAACAATCAAAGATATTTTAGCGGTTGACAAACCATTGTTCGGTATCTGTTTAGGTCACCAGTTATTGGCCGAGGCGAACGGTATTGGTACCATGAAAATGTTTAACGGTCACCGTGGATTAAACCACCCTGTAAAAAACATCATTAAAAATCATTGCGAAGTTACTTCTCAAAACCATGGTTTTGGTGTAGTTCCTGATGAGGTTAGAAACTCTGATAAAGTAGAAATTACCCACATTAACTTAAACGATAAATCAATAGAGGGTATCCGCGTTAAAGGTAAAAAAGCATTTTCGGTTCAATATCACCCAGAGTCTTCACCAGGTCCACACGATTCGCGTTACTTATTCGACGATTTCGTTGAAGTAATGAAAGGTGAATTAACCTGGTAAAATACAACTCTTTCTATTAAAGCATTAAAACACTGCTCATGTTTATGGCAGTGTTTTTTTATTTAAATTAGAACATGTTCAAAAGTCTTTTTTTTACATTTATTGCTATTTCGATAAGCTTGTTTAGTTCTTGCATCTCTAGATTGTCGAGACCAGCAATATCAGGTACTATACTTGATTATCAGAACAAACCTATTGCAGGCTGTAAGGTGGGCGAAACCATTACCGATGCAAATGGCAAATTTTACCTCAAAGAAATCCGTTATAATAAATTTTTCATACCTGAAATCTTCATAATGGAAGCTCCTCCCCTTCACTTTTCCGAAATTATAAAAAAAGAAGGGTTTTTGAGTTACAACATAGAAGGACATAACCGTTTTGGTGGTGGACAGGGAAAGGGAGCAGCTGCCAACATCGACACGATCTACCTAAAAAGAATAAATGAAGTTCTTAACGCTAAAGATTACATTTATACGAACTGGAAATTTGTCTCAAATAAAAACTTAGACACCCTCTATGGCACAAATACCAATTTCAGGCTTCAAAATTCAGTAACGAACAACAGGGAGTTTGTAGAGAAAATACAATATGGTTTAATCTATAAATTTAACGCTACAAAGAAACCAGACACCGCGTGGAGTGCTGCATCATATGATCTAAAAACTACCTACTCGGTATCGCTTAAAACCAATGGAACTTTTACAGGAAAAAAGGTACGCGAATATCAAAACCCCTGGAAACATAGAATGGAATACGATCGCACTTATAGAGAATCTTATACTATTCCTAGCGACAGTATAAATACAAAAGGAAAATTTAGTTTTCTAAAAGATCAAATTGTTTTCGACGAAGCTTTTAACAAGACAAAAAGTATTTATAAAATAGACTCGATTGATCGTGATATCATTATTTTGATCCGAAAAAATATTAAATAACACCTTTACCTAGCCAAAACATCATTTTACCGACATTTTTGGCTATGTACTCAAAAATTCATTCTCTATTCATTTAAAGCTGCTTACATTCGCAATATGGAAACAAAAAAAGCCATTATTAGTGTTAAAAACCTGGTGAAAAAATACGATGATTTCGTTGCCGTTCAAGGGCTTAGTTTTGAAGTTTACGAGCATGAGATTTTTGGTCTGCTTGGCCCTAACGGTGCCGGAAAAACCACTACCCTCGAAATTATTGAAACCCTAAGGGATAAAACCTCCGGCGAAATTATCGTTGATGGTTTTTCTGTCGACAAACAACCGCAGGATATTAAACAGATTATTGGTGTACAACTACAGGCTGCTGGTTATTATCCAAATCTGAATCTCGTCGAACTGATCGAACTTTTTGCCGGTTTATATGGTGCCAACATCAAACCGATGGAAATGCTGGAGAAAGTAAACCTTCAGGATAAGGCCAAAGCCAAATACAAAGCGCTTTCTGGCGGACAGAAACAGCGTTTCTCTATAGCCACTACATTAATCAACCAACCCAAAATTATTTTTTTGGATGAGCCTACAACAGGCTTAGACCCACAGGCCAGAAGAAACCTCTGGGATTTAATTATCGAAATCCGAAATGCAGGCACCACTGTTGTAATTACCACCCACTATATGGACGAGGCTGAGCAACTTTGCGATCGTGTTGCCTTTGTAGAACGCGGACAGATTATTGCGCTGGATACTCCTGATAATTTAATAGATAAATTGGTGAGCAGCGGTTTTGAGCGCAAAAAAGAAGTTAAAAAGGCCAATTTGGAAGATGTTTTCATCAACCTTACCGGCCAGGAATGGAGAGAATAAGTCTCCTAGCCCCCAGAAGGGGGAACTTGAAATCTAGTGCTTAACACATTTTTAAAAAATAAAATCCAGCAGAACTAATATGCAAAAAGATATACACGAAAGAAATTCAAACTCCCCTTCAGGGGCTGGAGGTTACAGTAACACCACAGCGACCCTGGCCCTTGCCAAAGCGAGTTTCCGATCGATTATGCGGAGCCCATCGGCAGTGGTATTTACCCTTGCTTTTCCCTTAATATTTATTTTAGTCTTCGGATTTTTAGGTGGTGGCGGAACACGCATCGATGTTGGTGTTACCCCGGGCTCTGATGTAAACAACCCTGTAATGGGCATGTTGGCTAAAACAGGGATGATCCGCCTGGTTAAAGATAAATCAAAAGCTGAGTTTGATAAGCTGCTAGAAAAAGGCAATGTTGATGCCATGATTGATGTGCATAAAAAAGTAAATTCTGCTGCTTACTCGGTTAATGTTGTTTATACCTCTGCATCGAGAGATAAAGGCGGGATTTTAAAATCGGTTTTAAATAATATTTTTTACGATAAAACCTTAAAACCGACAGTTGCAGAGATAAAAGAAAGCACTATTACTGGCCGCGAATATAAAACCATCGATTTTATTCTTCCTGGGCAGTTGGGTTTCTCGCTATTAAGCACAGGTGTTTTCGGAACTGCATTCGTTTTTTTAAGTCTGCGCCAAACCTTGGTAATCAAGCGGTTTTTTGCTACACCTGTTAAACGCTCGAGTATTGTTATCGGCGAAGGTATTGCCCGTATTGGTTTTGCCTTAATTGGCGCATTATTTATCATCCTGATAGGTCATTTCTTTTTTGGCTTTACACTCGTCCATGGTGTGCTCACCGTCGTCAATATGCTCATACTGGCTACGCTTGGCGTGATTGTTTTTATGGGTTTTGGTTTTATCATTTCGGGCATTGCCAAAAACGAAAGTATGGTACCCCCCATCTCGAACATCGTTACTTTACCACAGTTTTTACTTTCAGGAACATTTTTTTCTATAGAAGCTTTTCCAAGCTGGTTACAACCCATTAGCAGGGCTTTACCGCTTACCTATTTAAACGATGCCATGCGTAAAGTAGCTTTTGAGGGGCTGGGATTGTGGGATGTTAAATTCCAGATTATGATCCTATTACTTTGGGGCATTGGTATTTATGCAGTTGCTGTAAAAGTATTTAAATGGGAATAACTAAATAAAAAAGGTTTTTAAATGGTAGCAAATCAAGCTATCATTTTTTTTGGATAAAATCTTTAATATCGGATAAGTAATTTTTAAATCCAACCGATAATTAATATATTTGGGTATGTGGGAATTCGATTTAAGCGATTTAGCAGAACTACTACCTCAAATAGATAGGTTGTACGAAAAAAAAGCCAGGTTAGAAACCTCAAGGCCATTACCCAATAGCGCGCTACACCGCATCAAAGAAGACCTCACCTTAGAATGGACTTACAACTCCAATAGCATAGAAGGAAACACCCTAAGTCTAAAAGAAACCCAAATGGTATTACAGGAAGGTATGACCGTTAAAGGCAAATCATTAAGGGAGCATTTCGAAGCCTACAACCATGAAAAAGCCATCAATTACCTCTATACCTTAGTCAATAAAAACTACGCGCTTAGAAGCATCGATATTTTGTCGCTTCATGGTTTAGTGCTTAGAAGTATTGAAGATGATTATGCAGGCCGCTTAAGAAATGGCGGAGTTCGTATTGTTGGAGCAAATTTTACGCCGCCCAACGCTAACAAGGTTTCTGATTTATTAGATGAATTAATTGGCTTCATTAATGATAACCCATTAGGATTAAATGATATCCTATTGTCTACTATTTTTCATCATAAATTGGTTTGGATTCATCCTTTTTTTGATGGAAATGGCCGTACGGTAAGGCTTGCCATGAATTTACTGCTCATGCGCAAAGGCTTCCCGCCAGCCATTATCCTCAAAAACGACAGAAAGAAATACTACGAGGCACTTAACCAAGCCAACAAGGGTAATTACCATAAGCTTTGTTTGTTAATGCTGCAAGCCCTGGAGCGTTCATTAAACATCTATATAAATGCATTGCCGGGAAATGCCTACGGGGATTACGAACTAATATCGCACATCGTTTCGGAACCTGATGTTCCATATGGGCAAGAGTACGTAAGTTTATTAGCCAGGCAGGGCAAAATAGATGCTTACAAAGAAGGTAGAGATTGGCTTACTACAAAATCTGCAGTTCAAAGCTATATCAAAACCCGCAAAAGAAAACGTTAACCTTTTTTAACTTTTTACGGGCTGATATTGATGTAATTTTACCGAAAAATATTTAATGAAAAGTTTGATTATCTTTTGCAGTATTTTACTCATTGCCAATACTTCGAAAGCGCAGTTTAAATTCTTGGCCAATAACAGCTCTGACCAATACAAGGCCAAAATTTTTGTTGATAAATGCGAAGGTAACGCTTGTAGCGGAAAAGCTACAATTATTATTTATGATAAAGCCACAGATAGAGAAGTAGACACCTTCCATTCTGAAGATTTAGATTTTGGCTTAACTGAAAACCAGAATGCTAAACTTGGGTGGCTCGATTTAGGCAAATATCAAACACCTTTAATTTTTGGTGATTTTAATTTTGATGGCTCTGAAGATATTGCGATAAGAAATGGTAATAATGGTGCTTATGCCAGTCCATCTTACAACATTTATTTATCATCAAAAGAAAACAAATTTCTACTTAACAAAGAACTTACCAAACTGGCTAGCGAAAACCTGGGTATGTTTGATATTGATAAAAAAACAAAACAGATTGCCATCCACCAAAAAGATGGATGCTGTTTTGACAAAACCATCAATTATAAGTATGATACTAAAAATGTGCTTTATGAAGATTCATCGGTAATTGAGGATTCGAGTATTGCCGATAACGTTACTGTGATTACGCAAAAGCTTGTTGATGGAAAAATAAAAAGAACGGTGCAAAAATTTAAGATGAAAGATTATTATAATCAATAGCTGCAGCTGTATGGTGATAGTATGCGAAATATCGTCATTCCGAGCGATTGCAACGCAGCCGAGAACCACAAAGTGCTCAGCGAAGCTAAATCTATCAGGAGAGCACTTTTGATTTAGAGCTCTCTGCTCCGCCATGCTCCGGTCGAGATGACGAACCTATTATTAAAGATTGTTTAATTTAAAGTGCTGCCTTTACCAAAAATGGCAATATTTCTTTCTGGAAACTTACAAAGTTCTTACGAACGTCAGAATCGCTAACTGAGGTAAATGCAAATGAAAATACTATGCTCTTACTGGCTTTTAGCAGAAAGGCCAATCCTTCTCTTCTGGCAGGGTTATTTTTAAAGTTATCCAATTGCAGGTAAGCAGCTAACAACAATGCCTCTAGCTGATCTGATAAGTGTTTTAAAAACTCCTGCGAGTTTGCATTTTCACGAACAAAATCCCAACCGATAAATTCGTTACAGGCCGTAAAAGATAAACGGCTGGTTTTCATCACCAATGCTTTTAAATGTTCTTCTTCTGATGCATAACTTAATTTATTATGCAGGATTTCGTGAAGATTCTGATCAAGGTAATCCATCAGGATGCTATCCAGCACCTGTTCTTTGCTTTCGAAATATTTGTAAATCGTTGCTTTAGCAATACGCGCCTTTTTAGCAATTTCGTTTACACTGGTTTTATGATAACCGTATTTTCTAAATAGTTCTTTGGCAGCCTTTTTTACTGTTTCTTTTATTTTTTCAGCTTCCATTTTAATTGCTTACGTGTATTAGTGTGTTGCCTTGCAAAGAAACATTGTATGCTTTTAAGCTTCTTTCTGCGGGTGCCTTTTGTGGACTACCATCGCGCAGTAAAAATTTAGCGCCCGAACAAGGATCGGTTGCTGTAACGCCACTGTCATCGGGTGCAACCTTACAGATTTTCTCCGGGTTAACTGTGCTGCATCGATCAAAACAAACATATCCAAAATCAGTTTTCACAATAAGTAATCCACCAACTCCCCTATCTGGAACAACCAGCACATTATTTACCGCTTTTAAGCTAAATTCAGTTATGGTTACATTGTAATTTACCGCAACATCAGGAATGTAACCTTCATCTTTGCCACAACCAATAGTAAGTACCAGAACAAACAATATGCTATATAAATACTTCATCATTAAATTAAAGCAGATTTAAATTGCTTTAAGAAACGCGCATCGTTCTCAGAGAACAAACGCAGATCTTTAATTTCGTATTTCAGGTTGGTAATACGTTCTATTCCCATTCCAAATGCAAAACCGCTATATTTTTTCGAATCGATACCACAGTTTTCCAAAACATTGGGATCTACCATACCGCAGCCCAAAATCTCTACCCAACCACTGTATTTACAAAATTGGCAGCCTGCTCCTTTACAAATGGTACATGAAATATCCATTTCTGCAGATGGCTCTGTAAAAGGAAAATATGATGGACGGAAACGCACTTTGGTGCCTTCTCCGTATAATTCCTGAACGAAATAAAATAAGGTTTGCTTTAAATCCGCAAATGAAACGTTTTCATCAACATACAAACCTTCTACCTGATGAAAAAAGCAGTGTGCACGTGCAGAAATGGCCTCGTTACGGTAAACACGGCCTGGCATAATTGCCCTGAATGGCGGTTGCCCCTGCTCCATCATGCGCACCTGCACGGAAGAAGTATGCGTACGCAGCGCGATATCGCCTTTTTCTCCACCTTTTTTAATGAAGAAAGTATCTTGCATATCTCTTGCAGGATGCTCTTCAGGAAAGTTCAGTGCAGAGAAGTTATGCCAATCATCTTCAATTTCAGGACCTTCTGCCACTGTAAAACCAAGTTTAGCAAAAATCTCTACAATTTCACGGCGCACTAAAGCTAAAGGGTGGCGCGAACCAATCTCGAAACCTTCACCCGGCAAAGTTAAATCTTGTTGTGCGCTTTCAGTTTTTGTCTCAGCACTTTCGGTAGATTCTTTTAAGGTGAGGTATTTTGATTCGGCAAGTTGCTTAAACTCATTTAAAACTTTACCTAATGATCTTTTTTCTTCAACAGAAACAGATTTGAATTCATCGAAAATTTCTTTAATGATGCCTTTGCTTCCTAAATACTTGATGCGGAATTGCTCTAACTCGTCTGCTTTTTCGGTTACGAAAGCATTAATTTTATCGGTATATTGTGTTATTTTGTCCTGTAACATGGCTTCAAATATACGGCAAATTATCCAATAATTTCAGGGTCGGCGAGTTCAAATAATCTGTTTACAATACCATTATAAAAGAAAATGAACCCAAAAACTACAAAAGCCGCTTAAAGCGGCTTTTGTAGTAATCGTAGGTATATAGGTTTTAAATTACACCCAATTCTTTCCCTACCTTAGTAAATGCGGCAATCGCTTTATCTAAGTGATGTTGCTCATGCCCTGCTGATAACTGTACACGAATTCTCGCTTTGCCCTGAGGCACAACAGGATAAAAGAAGCCGATTACATAAATACCTTCTTCTAACATTTTAGCAGCAAACTGTTGTGCAATTTTTGCATCGTACAACATTACCGGAACAATTGGATGGAAACCTGGTTTAATATCGAAACCAGCTGCAGTCATTTTTTCACGGAAATATTTGGTATTATTTTCTAATTTATCTCTTAACGACGTGGTTTCACTTAACATATCCAATACTGCGATAGATGCACCTGCAATTGCTGGTGCTAGGGTATTAGAGAACAAATAAGGACGTGAACGTTGACGCAACATATCGATAATTTCTTTCTTACCAGAAGTGAAACCGCCAGATGCACCACCTAAAGCTTTACCCAAAGTACCGGTAATGATATCAATACGGTCCATTACGTTGAAGTGTTCGTGTGTTCCGCGGCCGTTTTTACCGATAAAACCTGTACAATGCGATTCGTCGATCATAATTAAGGCCTCGTATTTATCGGCCAGATCTGCAATTTTATCCAGTGGAGCAACTGATCCGTCCATAGAGAAAGCACCATCGGTAACAATAATCCTATGTCTGCAATCTTTAGCCGCGATCAACTGTTTTTCCAGATCTTCCATATCCGCATTTTTATAACGGAAACGTTGTGCTTTACACAATCTAACACCATCGATAATTGATGCGTGATTTAATTCATCAGAAATAATGGCATCTTCTGCATTAAACAAGGGCTCAAAAACACCGCCATTGGCATCAAATGCGGCAGCATATAAAATGGTATCTTCCGTACCTAAAAATTTAGAAATTTTAGCTTCCAATTCTTTGTGTACATCTTGTGTGCCGCAGATAAAACGTACCGAAGACATTCCATAGCCATGATCGTCGATCGCTTTTTTAGCCGCTTCTATCACTTTTGGATGAGAAGAGAGCCCTAAATAATTATTTGCGCAAAAATTGACTACTTCAGCACCGCCGGCCACTTTAATGTCGGCACCCTGAGGGGTAACAATAATTCTTTCGCGTTTAAATAATCCTGCGTTTTCGATTTCTTCAAGTTCTTTCTGAAGAACAGGTTGTAATGTTTTATACATGGCCTTTTTATATGGTTGATTTTACGCCCAAAGTTATAAAAAAAAGTTCTTTACAGACCTAAAAAGGCAATTTTAGCAACATGTTTTAGAGACAAACGTTTGATTAGTCGGCTAATGGTGATTACGTTTATATTATTCTGAAAAAAATTAATATTATATCATTTTTTTTTCAATCTTAACAAACTTTAACACACGCCTATATGTATAGTCTTAAAAGTTATTCGATATTTATAGCTTACTAATCTAATTTATGATAAGAATTTGCGCGCTCCTATTTTTTTGTGGCCTCACCAATTTTGTTTTTGCTCAGCAATTTACCATTACGGGTATAGTTAAAGATACCAACGGACAGCCTGTTCCTTTTGCCTCGGTTTATTTAAAAAACACCACTACCGGCACATCTGCAAACGTTGATGGGAGATATTCGTTGAAGCTAAAAACGGGAGAATACACGCTACATTTTAGGGCAGTGGGCTACAAACAGCAGGAGCATATCATCAACCTTACCGACGATATTTCACTCAACGTAACCCTAACATCCGAAAGTTATACTTTAGAAAATGTAAATATCAGGGCAAATGCCGAAGATCCGGCTTATGCTATTATCCGCAAAACCATTAAGCAGAGAAAAACACACTTAGATGAAGTTAAGGCATTTAGTTGCGATGTTTATATCAAAGGTGTACAACGCTTAAGGGGGGCTCCTAAAAAGTTTTTCGGTCAGGATATCCAAAAAGTTTTGGAACTCGATACCAATAGAAAAGGGATCATTTATTTATCAGAATCGCAGAGTAAATTTAATTTCAGAAGACCTAATGATGTGCACGAAGAAATGATTTCATCAAAAGTTGCCGGAAGAAACAATGCTTTCAGTTTCAATAAAGCATCTGATCTAATTATTAATTTTTATGATAATTACCTGCTCGAAAACAAATTAAGTACCAGGGGCTTCATTTCGCCAATTGCAGACAATGCCCTTTTTTACTATAAATACAAATTGCTTGGCGAAACCAAAGAAAATGGAGAACTGATCCACAAAATCGAGGTCATCCCCCGTCGCGAAAATGACCCTGTATTTAGGGGAATTATTTACATTATTGATGGCAGCTGGAGAATTTACAATACCGATGTTTATTTAACTAAAAAATCGGGGATCAACTTTATCGATACCTTAAACATCAGCCAACAATTTACCAAGGTTAAGGAGGTTTATATGCCTACCGCCATCAATTTTCAATTCGCGGGTAATGTGTTAGGTTTTAAAATTGCAGGCTACTTTGTTGGTATTTACAGCAATTATAATACCGACCCTAAGTTCCCTAAAAACTTTTTCAATGGCGAAATATTGAAAATAACCGAAATGGTGAACAAAAAAGACTCTGCCTACTGGACAAACAATAGGCCGATTCCTTTAACAGGTGATGAAAAGCTTAATTACATCAAAAAAGATAGTATTGCTAAATTGAAGGAATCGAAAAAGTATCTCGATTCATTAGAAAAAGACAACAATAAGTTTGGTATCGGCAAATTGCTGCTTAGAGGATACAGTGTTAACGATCGCTATGATAAGGAATATTGGTCTTTCGATCCGGTGCTTAAAGCCATATTTTACAATACCGTAGAAGGTTTTGCGGTAAAATATGGGGTTACGTACAGAAAGGATTTTGAGAATAGGAGGTCTTATTCTATCCGGCCTGAACTGAGGTATGGTTTTGCCAACCAAAAACTTACCGGAAGCTTAACCGGAAGTTACTATTACAATCCACTTAAAAGGGCCAGTGTAGGTGCATCGTTCGGAAATGGCATTTTTGACCTAAACAATCTGGGCTCCATGACTGCATTAGGCAATACCATCAATTCATTGCTTTACGAAAAAAACTTCTCAAAATTTTACGAGAAAAGCTTTATTAACATTAACACAACCAGAGAACTGGCAACAGGATTACAGGGAAGTGCAAGTGTAGATTATAGCAGGAACAAAAATTTAATCAATAACTCTACATTTAAGTTTATCGATGCCAAGGATAGGGAATTTACGTCGAACAATCCTTTTAGTCCAACTGTAGAAACACCACTCTTTCCTACATATAATTCATTAAGTGCTACCGTAAGTTTAACTTACACCATCGGTCAGAAATACATTACCCGTCCAGATGGCAAGTTTTATACCGAATCTCACTTTCCTAGAATTACGGTATTATATAAAAAGGGATTTAACAATGTTTTAAATAGCGATGTTGATTACGATTTTGTAAAAGCAGAAGTTTATCAGGATAGAATTAGCTTAGGGTTATTGGGCTATAGTTCATTTTTGGTTGGAGCAGGAAAGTTTCTTAATAATGCAAAGATGTACTATCCTGATTTCAAACATTTCTCAGGTAACATTTCTACCATCTTCCCTCCTAATATAAGGAAGTTTCAATATCTGGATTTTTATCAGTTTAGCACCAATCAACAATACTTCGAAGCACATTTAGAGCATAACTTTGCAGGCTTTTTCACAAATAAAGTACCTTTATTGCGTAAAGCTAAATTGGAAGAATTTATTGGGGGTGGCTATTTGTCTTCTCCGGAAAAAAGAAATTATAAAGAATTTTATTTCGGTTTCCAACGTCTGGTACTAAGGGCCAGTTATGGTTTTGCCTACGATGGTGCCCGCAAATTAACACAAGGATTTAGAATAGCTTACACCCTATAATAAGGTTTAAGGTGTAGGGTATAAGGCGTAAGGTATACTCAGCCAATTTTAGATGTTTTTCCTAAAAAGGGAAGATTCTGAAATCAGGGGTTAAAAACCTTCCACCCTACCTTCTATCTTCTACCTTTTTTTATTACCTTTGCCCCGCTTTAAACGCCGTTTGCAACGGTATCAACAGCGTTATGGAAAAATATCAAACACTACTTTACTATTGCTATAGTTACATAGCAGAGGCAGAACAATTTGCTGCCGATCATCTTAAATTTTGTAAATCATTAGGTTTAGTTGGCCGTATTATCGTTGCCGACGAAGGTTTAAACGGCACTGTTTCTGGTACTGTTGAGGCCTGCGAAGCTTACATGAAAGCTGTACATGCCGATGAAAGGTTTGCAAAAACAGAGTTTAAAATAGATGATGTTGAGGAGCCTTCGTTCCTGAAAATGCATTGCCGTTATAAATCAGAAATTGTTCATTCTGGTTTAAGAGATACCTCGATCATTAATCCGAACGAAAAAACAGGTAAACATTTAGAGCCTGTAGATTTCATGAAAATGAAAGATGATGAGGATGTAATTATCCTGGATGTCCGCTCCAATTATGAGCACAATCTTGGTAAATTTAAAAATGCATTAACACTTGATATCGAGAATTTCCGTGATTTCCCTGAACAGATTAATCAACTTGCCCAATATAAGGACAAAAAAATATTAACGTATTGTACCGGTGGTATAAAATGTGAAAAGGCATCTGCATTGCTTTTACATCATGGCTTTAACGATGTTTACCAATTACATGGTGGCATTATTAAATATGGGAAAGAGGCAGGTGGAAAGGATTTTGAAGGCAAGTGTTATGTTTTCGACAACCGCATCGCCGTTGATGTAAATAAAGTAAACCCTACCATTGTTTCAGTTTGTTATAACTGTGGTAAAACTACCCCTAAAATGATCAACTGTGCCAATCCGGAATGCAATGAGCACATTACCCAATGTGATGAATGTGGCGATCAGCTTCAGGGCTGTTGCTCAGTTGAGTGCACTACCAATCCACGCAAGCGCCCTTACGATGGTACAGGCTACTATGTAAAGGTTCCGCAGCCGGTAGTTGTGAAAAGTTAGGTTTTGGGTTGGATAGTCCATAGTTGATTGCAAAGTTTCAATTGTAGCGATTATAACACAATAAGTTTTTTGGAGCGCAGTGTCATTGCAAACAACAAGGGTTCCGTCCTGCTGTACGTTTTACTTCGCCAATGAAGAATTGGCTTCGTGCCACTGCCATCAGGGCTAGTTGGCGAGTTCCGGTATTCTATCCTTAATTTACTTAACTGCTTAATGTTTCTTAACGCAATGCTGAAAACAATCGACCATTATAATATTGCATAAAACGATCTCTTTTAATAGGTCGATTGTTGATCGTTTATCAAAAGCCTTCCTCTTTAACTAATAGTCATGAACTATAGGCCACTAACGATCGACTATTAAACAATTTTTCATTTACTTTGTGTATTAATGGCTTTACCTATTAACCATTTTATGCTAAACTATTTCCGGCTCCTATTATTATTATCCTGTTTCGTAATAAACACCTATGCATCAGAAATTAAAAGTATAGGCGTTCCATATATAGAAAATTATCCAAAATCTGTTTATTCGTCAGGAAACCAGAACTGGAGTATAGCCAAGGATAAAAATGGTGTGATGTACTTTGGCAATGCTGAAGGACTTTTAACTTTCGATGGCCGCTATTGGCAGAAATATCAGATGCCCAACAGGCAAATTGTTAGATCGGTCGCGACAGATGATAAAGGCAGGGTTTATACCGGTAGCTTTGGTGAATTTGGCTTTTGGTCGATTAAAAGCAACAAGTTAACCTATAGCTCGCTTACCAATCTTTTACCAAAAGGAATAAAAATCAATGATGAAGTTTGGAAAATCTATGTAGACCAGGATAGGGTAATCTTTCAATCCTTTTCGAAAATATTTATCTATAAAAATAATAAAATCGAGGTTGTAAAATCGCCATCTTCCTTTCTGTTTCTTCACAAGGTAAACAAAAGGTACTTAATTGAAGTACTGGAAAAAGGTTTGTTCGAGCTCATTGGCAACAAGTTGATTCATATTCCAAACAGTGAAAAACTTGGCAAAGAAGGAATTCTTTCTATCCTTCCTTATAAAACCAACGGCCTCATTATCGGCACCAGCAAGAACGGATTATTTACCTATGACGGAAAAGATTTTGCTCCCCTGAACACGCCAGCGAATAGCTATCTCAAAACCTACCAACTTAACAATGGAGTGAGTTTATTGGGTAAATATTTTGCTTACGGCACTATCCTTAATGGCTTGATCATTATTGATGAAAATGGAAGAGTTGTGCAGCGGATCAATAAATCGAGCGGTTTACAGAACAATACAGTTTTAAGTTTATATGCCGATAATGAACAAAATCTTTGGACAGGTCTTGATAACGGGATCGACCGCATAGAACTTAATTCGCCCTTATATTTTTATTTTGATAAAACAGGTCAGTTCGGTACTGTTTACTCCAGCATTATCTTTAATAATAAAATTTATCTTGGTACCAATCAGGGTTTATTTTATAGCGAGTGGTCGCCAGATAACCTGGTACCCTTTAATTTTCGGTTAATCCCCAACTCGCAAGGGCAGGTATGGGAACTCACTATTATTGATAATGAGTTGATCTGCGGACATAATAGTGGCACATTTAAAGTAAACGGCGATAAAATCGATTGGCTATCGAGATCTTCCGGTGGTTGGACGATAAAAAAGCTGGATTCGAACCCGAATTACCTTGTTCAGGGCACTTATACCGGACTTTCGCTATTTACAGAATCTCCAGCTTGGGGATTAAAATTTATTAGTAAAATTGCCGGATTCGATGCCCCATCAAGATATGTAGAACAGGATAATAAGGGAGATATTTGGGTAGCGCATGCTTATAAGGGGCTATATAAATTAAGCTTAAGTCCTAATTACACGAGCGTAACCAGCACTAAATATTTTGACGAAAGGAACGGTCTGCCCGGCAATTACAACATCAATATATTTAACTTAGAAAACAAGATTGTTTTCTCTTCTGATGCAGGTTTTTATACCTACGATGAATTGAGCAATAAATTTACCAAGTATGAAGCACTTAATAAAGAACTCGGTTCTTTCGAATCCTCCAATAAAATTATTAGCGCAGGTGACAAAAAATATTGGTTTATTAATCACGGCAAAACAGCACTAGTTAACTTTAGCGAACCTGGTAAAGTAGAAATAGATTCGAATCAATTCAGCATTCTGGATGGCAGGATGGTTCAATATTACGAGAATATCAGCCGGATCAGTAATTCCATTTACCTGATCAGTGTTGATGACGGCTTTGTAATCTACAATCCTACGGCTCAACTAAATTTGCAGAAACAAAAATTGCCTGCCGTACTGATCAGGCGTGTAGAAGATATTACCGATAAATTTTCGCTGATCAGCGAAGCTGGAAACGATGAGGAAGCAACAGAGATTGAAAATAGCCGCAACAATATCCGCATTTCTTATGCACTCCCCTATTATCGCCAAGCTAAGGTTAAATATCAATTTTATTTAGAGGGATATTCCAGGGCTTGGTCTGATTGGAGTTACGCCACAGAAAAAGATTTCACCAATTTAAGTGCCGGCAATTATATTTTTAAAGTTAGGGCAAAAATCGATGATACTTCAGTAAGCGGAGAAACCGTTTATTCGTTTACCATTTTACGTCCATGGTATCTAAATAATTGGGCCATTTTGTTTTATGTTGTTCTATTTGTGGTGGTGTTGATTCTGGGCAAAAAAATCTACGAAAGAAAACTACAGCGGGATAGCCAAAAAATTAGCGACCGCTTACAAGCCGAGCAGGAAGAGATTCTGAGGCAGGAAACAGAGATCAACGAAAAGCAGATCATTAAGCTGCAAACAGAAAAGTTACAGGCAGAACTCGCCTCGAAAAACCGAGAGCTGGCCAATTCGGCTATGACCTTAGTTTATAAAAATGAGCTGCTCCAGAAGCTGAGCGATGAAATCACTAAACTAAAGGATGAGAACGGGAAAAAACTCTCTGATGATCAAACCCGCAAAATCCAGAAAGTAATTAATGATGGAATGAATGATGAGCGTGATTGGCATTTATTTGAGAATAGTTTTAATGAGGCACACGAAAGTTTCTTTAAAAAATTAAAAGCGCAGCATCCCGATCTTGTTCCGAATGATTTGAAACTCTGCGCCTACCTCAGGATGAATATGAGTAGCAAGGAGATGTCATCACTACTGAACATCAGTTTAAGAGGAGTTGAAATACGCAGGTATCGCTTGCGTAAAAAGCTCGAAGTGCCTCATGATAAAAACCTTACCGAGTTCTTGATGGAACTTTAAAATTAAACCTTCCCCCTTCAAAATATTTCAACTCACCGCAAGAAAAAACCTGAGACAAATAGGGTCGGGAACGATTGCATAAAAACCAGGTTTTAGGGTTCTTTTTCTCTCCAACTCAAAATAGGTACTACATCATTACCTCTCATAGCCGCATTATGCACCCCACAAAATACTTAGTGTATTTTCTACACTTGTGTATATGTTAATATTATGTTAAAATCTAAAAAACTGCGTTTTTGGGCTAAAATCGCATTTGGTTTATTGCGGTGAGATACGCCACAAAGCAAGATGATGTATTAATGTAGAGGTAAAAACGCTTGCACATCAGCAAAAACAACCTCACATTTAACTAACAATTAAACTAAATTTATAATAAAGCATGAAAAGAATCTTTACAAGAATTTCTGTTCTCGCTGCATTTTGTTTGCTAACAATTAACGTAGCATTAGCGCAAAACATTACCGTAAAAGGTAAAGTAGTTGATGGGGGTGACAAAACACCTCTGCCTGGCGTAACTATATTAATTAAAGGAACACAAAATGGCACGCAAACAGATGAGAACGGCAACTACTCAATAAGTGCGCCGGCTAACGCCACATTGGTATTTAACTTTATAGGCTACACAGCATTAGAGCAAGCTGTAAACAATCAAACTACTCTTAATGTATCATTAGCTTCTTCAACACAACAATTAGAGCAGGTTGTAGTTGTGGGTTATGGTACGCAAAGAAAAATTGATGTTACCGGATCAGTTGGAACTGTGAAAGGAGAAGATATTTCAAAACAGGCATCGGTAAATGCAATTAGTGCTTTACAGGGCAAGGTTGCAGGTGTAACCATCACCAATAATGGTGCACCGGGTTCATCACCACAGATAACTATTCGTGGTACCGGAACAATTTATGGTAATACTGGCGTTCTATACGTAGTTGATGGTGTATGGTATGATGATATCAGTTTCTTAAATCCTGCTGACATTGAAAATTTAAGCATTCTGAAAGATGCATCATCACAATCTATTTATGGTATTCGTGCAGCAAACGGAGTGGTACTGATTACTACTAAAAGAGGTACCAAGGGCCAAGCTGCTATTACTTATAATGGATCTGTAGGATATAAAGTTGTAACCAATCAAATAGAAATGGCCAATGCAACCGAATATGCTACATTAATAAATGAATTATCAGCATCAAGCGGCGCTGCAAAACTATTTGCTAATCCGGAAAGCTATGGTGTAGGTACCAATTGGTATAATCAGGTATTTAGAAATGCACTACAAACCAATCATCAATTATCTGTAAATGGTGGAGGTGATAAATCGACATATAACTTCTCTTTGGGTTATACCAATGAAGATGGAATTGTAAAAAAACAAAACTATCAGCGTTATACAGCGAAATTATCTAACGATTTCCAAATATTGGCCCCTTTAAAAATAGGCTATACTGTTTCCGGTACAGCTATTAAATCAAACGATATTCCGTCAACCATATTCCGTCAATTATATGCAGCGGGGCCAGTTGTTCCAGTTTATTACGCAGATGGGACTTACGGCGATGCCAACGATTTTAGTTTAGGTGGTGGGAATAATTTTAATCCACAGGCAACAATCGATTTCTTTAACCAAAAATCTTTAAATTATAGACTTAATGGAAATGTATATGCAGAATTAACCATTGCAAAAAATTTCACTTTTAAAACTAGCTTAGGCGGAGATTTTGGCCAAAATGAAGTAAGGGCATATATTCCTGTTTATAAAGCTACCCAAGGCCAACAAAGTACGCAAAGCCAATTGGATGTTAGGCGTGAGGAAACCAGAAACTGGATCATTGAAAATACATTAACTTATAAAAATACATTTGGAGCACACAATTTAACTGTTTTGGCTGGTCAAACTGCACAAAGAAGAAAATCTTACTTCTTAAATGCAACGGCATTTGATGTGCCGTACTCGAGTGATGGCGATTTGTATTTAACCTTAGGTAGTGCAGACAAGCGCTCAGTTACAGATGGTGGTGCACTAACAACTTATGCTTCGTATTTTGGCAGGGTTAATTACTCTTTTAAAGACCGCTACCTGTTAAATGCAACGCTTCGTGCTGATGCTGCCTCACAGTTTTTTGGTGGAGGCGATCTTTGGGGTTATTTCCCGTCAGTAGGTGCTGGATGGGTAATTTCTCAAGAAGATTTTATGAAGGACCAAACGGTATTTAACAATTTAAAGTTAAAAGCTTCATGGGGTAAGGTGGGTAATGCAGGTGTGCCGATAAATCCAACAACCCTAACAGTTACACAAAATGGCGGATATGTAGCTATTTTTAATGGTGTAGCATATACTGGTAAAAACGTGAGTACATTGGTTCCTTCGTTCTTAAATTGGGAGCGTACTACCGGAACAGATATTGGCTTTGAAGCTGCATTCTTAAAAAACAGGTTAAACATTGAAGCTGGTTTTTACAATAAGAGAACTGAGCAGGCAATTTTCGAAATCCCTGTTTTAACTTCAATAGGTACCAGTTCGGGTAACCAAATAGGTAACCAGGCAGATTTTCAAAACCGTGGTTTTGAATTTTCAGCAACGTGGAGAGATACAAATGAATCTGGTCTTGCTTACTCAATAAGTGGTAATCTTGGCTATAACAAAAACAAAGTTTTATCAGTTGTAACAGGTAACAACCCAATTTATGCAGGTGGTGCAGGTCTTTCAAACGGTGGTCTGGCTACACGTACCATTCAAGGCGGAGCAATAGGAGAGTTTTATGGTTATGAGGTTGCTGGTATCTTCCAAAATACTACCGAAATCGCCGCTTCTGCACAAAAAGGCGCTAAGCCAGGCGACTTTAAATATGTTGATACAGATGGTAACGGTATTATTAATGGTAATGACCGCATTGTTTTAGGTAATCCAAATCCAACTTATTCATATGGTTTAAGCGCAAATTTAGCTTATAAAAACTTCGATCTTACTGTTGACATTCAAGGTTTAGCTGGCGTTGATGTCTATAATGCCAATATTGCATCTCGTTTTGGTAACGAAAACTTCACTAAAGATTTTTATGATAACAGATGGCACGGTGAAGGTACTTCAACTACCTATCCTTCTGTAAATTTAGGAACAACTGCCAACTCTGCGCCGAATTCATTTTATGTTGAGGATGGCTCTTATATCCGCTTGAGAAATGTACAGTTGGGTTATGCGCTCCCGTCTTTATTAGTGAACAAATGGAAAATGCAAAGACTCCGCTTTTTCCTTGATGCGCAGAATCCTGTAACGCTATTTGGTTACAAAGGTTTTACTCCTGAAGTAGGCGGCACTCCTACCAATGCAGGTATAGATGCAAACGTTTATCCACTTCAGGCCACATACAGATTTGGTGTTCAAGTTACTTTTTAATCACAATGAAAATGAATTACAAAAATACTTATATACAAAAGATCGGGATGCTGACCATTTGCTCCTCTCTTTTAGTAATGTCTGCATGTAAAAAAAGTTTTTTAGATGTAGATCCACAAGCAAAACAACCAGCAGTAACCTTCTGGAAAACCGCTGATGATGCAACTGCTGCAGTAAATTCTATTTATGGTAACTTAAGAAATTGGGCAAACACTGCTTTTCCAGCCCTTGCAATCGAAAGTATAGGGAGCGATGAAGCCGAAAAAGGCAGTAGCCCGAACGATTCGAGTTATATGAATGAATATGATCAGTTTACAGCTTCTTCTACTACCATTCAATTAAATGGTTTTTGGGAAGGCCAGTATCAGAATATTAATTTGTGCAACCAGGTATTGGATAACGTTCCGGGGATAAGTATGGATGCCAGCCTTAAGGCACGTTACCTGGCAGAAGCAAAATTTGTTCGTGCCTATTCTTATTTCAGATTGGTACGTGCATTTGGAGATATTCCTTTACGCTTAAATGTACCTAAAGATCCATCTGAATTTAACATTCCAAGAACGCCTAAAGCACAGGTATATGCAGCGATTGAAAAAGATTTAGATGAAGCTGCAGCAGCATTACCTCAATCCTATCCTGCTGCCGATTTAGGCAGGGCAACTAAAGGTGCAGCTTTAGCACTTCATGCTAAAGTGGCAATGTATCTTAAAAAATGGGATCAAGTATTGTCACTTACCAATACCGTTATGACTTTAGGATATGATTTATACCCTAATTTCGAGCAAGGTTTTCGTTTAAATCACGAGAACAATATTGAATCTGTTTTCGAAATCCAATGCGAACTTTTGTTGAACAACAAAGACGCATCTAACTCACAATATAGCCAGGTACAGGGTGCCAGAGGAAATACTCCTGATACAGGTTGGGGCTTTAATGTACCAACTGCAGCATTAGAATCGGCTTACGAAGCTGGTGATGTACGTCGTGATGCAACTATCCTTTACAGAGGTGAAACTACTCCAGAAGGTGATGCTATTTCTAATACTGCTGATAATCCCATGTATAATCAAAAAGCTTATGTACCATTTAATAAAATAATTACCGGTTTTAATCAGGGAGCTGATCAAAACGTAAGGGTAATGCGTTTTGCAGAGGTCTTATTAATGAATGCTGAGGCTGCAAACGAACAGGGGAACCCTACACTTGCTAAAACCTCTTTAAACAGGGTAAGAGCTCGTGCCAGAGGTGGTGCTGCAGGCGTTGTGCCGGATGTAACCACATCAGATAAGGATGCGTTACGTCAAGCCATCTGGAAAGAAAGGTTTGTTGAATTGGCTATGGAATCCGACCGTTATTTTGATGTGATCCGTCAAGGACGTGCTGCAACCGTTTTTGGCCCTAAAGGATGGAAAGCTGGTAAAAACGAAGTTTGGCCAATCCCTTCGCAGGAGATTGAAAAAAGTGCAGGAACAATCACACAAAATCCTGGTTATTAATTGCTAACTTTTATAGAAAAGAAATGAAAACAAAATATTTTTTATTGATGGCAGCTATAACTTCAGGGTTATCCTCTTGCCAGAAAAAATTTGATCCATCGAGCTATGCACCAGCATTAAATATCGGTGGCTATACCAGCGCAAAACAAATTGCACCAAGTAATCTTGTTTCCTATTTTGCATTTGATGGCAGCTTGATTGACAGTGCTTCTAATACTGCAGGTGTAAATACAGGTACAACATTTGGAACAGGTATAAAAAAACAATCGTTACAAGGTGCCTTAAACAGTTATGTTTTGGCTACACCATCAAACAAAGTAACCGCTTTAAAAAGTTTTACCGTAAGTGAATGGTTTAATAGCCCAGCGCCAAGCACCGGCATTATCGGATTATTTACCTTAGCCAATACCACCCAATTTTGGGGTAATATTGAAATCTTTATCGAAAATGGAAGTACAGCAACTGATGGTAAATTAAGAATACACCTGAATCAAGGTGGGTCAGATAAAGAATATCAGGTAAATGGTGTTCAAAATCTATTTGGTAAATGGGTAAATTTAACAGTTTCTTACGATCAAACAACTTCTACTGTTAAAGTTTATATCAATGGTTCTAGAGTAGCAGCGATCGCTTCTACCGCTACGGGCCCTCTTGCGTTTACCAATACAGGAAAATTTGTTTTTGGTACCGTTCAATTCCAAACTACCCCAAGTCAGACTACTGGAACAACCAAACAGGATTGGGCCAGCTTTTTAACCGGACAGATTGATGAAGTTAGACTTTTTGATAAAGCCTTAACTGATGCAGAAGTAAGCGCACTTTCTATTTTAGAAGGTAGAGGAAAATAATCCTTTTCCAACGCTTGAGAAAGGCAATTAATAATAAAGGGTTGTCAGTGATGGCAACCCTTTTTAACCATGTATAATGACAAAAATCTTCCCATATTTTTTAATTCTTGTTCTTTTTGTAACAGCCTGCAAAAAAAGCGACACACCCGCGCCGGTTTATCCACCTGTTACACCAACATCTTTCGCTTTTAGCGACTTAAAGGTAAACGACGCTTACAATGGCTTTACCTATTATGGTTTAAACAATACCCCTGTTATCAAAATAACATTCTCATCACCGATCAATTCCACTTCTATAAGTGGTAATGTTACCCTTACTGATGCCTCTGGAAATTCAGTAGCATTCACTTCCAAATTAGAGAACAACGATAATACGGTTGTAATTACCACTACGGCATTACAGCCCATTACTAAATATATTTTAAACATTAATAACAATTTATCATCAAAAACCGGCGGCAAACTTCAATCGGCAGTTGCTGTAAACCTGATCACTGCTGTAGATGATGCAGATAAATTTGCCCGCATCAGCGACGATGACCTTTTAACTTTAGTTCAAAAGCAGACCTTTAAATATTTCTGGGATTTTGCACACCCAACCAGCGGCCTCGCGAGAGAAAGAAATACATCTGGTAATACCGTAACTTCCGGTGGATCGGGTTTTGGGATTATGGCCTTGGTTACCGGTATCAGCAGGAATTTCATCAGCAGGGCCGATGGATTGATGAGGATCCAAAAGATGGTATCCTTTTTAAAAACTGCCGATCGCTTTCATGGCGCCTATCCACATTGGTTGGATGGCAATACCGGAAAAGTAATTCCGTTCAGTACCAAAGATAATGGTGGCGACCTTGTTGAGACTTCGTTTTTAATGGCAGGGCTAATCACCGCCCGTCAATATTTTAATGGAACTGATGCAGCAGAAACTGCATTACGGGCTGATATAAATACCATTTATAACGGCGTAGAATGGAACTGGTACAGAAAAGATAACAGTAATACACTTTACTGGCACTGGAGCCCTAATTATAATTGGGACATGAACCTGCCCATTAAAGGCTGGAACGAGTGCTTAATCACTTATGTGATGGCTGCAGCCTCTCCTACTTATTCGATCCCTAAAACTGTTTATGATACTGGTTGGGCACAAAACGGAGCAATGAAAAATGGGAATACCTATTATGGTGTTCAACTTCCTTTAGGCTCAGCCAATGGTGGCCCATTATTTTTTTCGCACTATTCTTTCTTGGGCATCAATCCAACAGGTTTAAGTGATGCTTACGCAAATTACGAAACACAAACTAAAGCGCACACGCAGATTAATTATAATTATTGCAAAGCCAATCCACTCGGGAACTATGGTTATGGCGAAAATTGCTGGGGTTTAACGGCAAGTGATATCCCTAACGGATATACTGCGAGTGCACCGAACAATGATGTTGGTGTAATTGCTCCTACTGCAGCCTTATCATCTTTTCCGTATACACCAACAGAATCGATGCAGGCGCTAAAATATTTTTATTACAAGCTAGGCAACAAAACCTGGGGTGATTATGGTTTTTACGATGCTTTCTCCCTAAAAGATCAATGGTTTGCTTCTTCTACCCTGGCGATAGATCAGGGACCAATAGTAGTGATGATCGAAAATTATAGAACCAAATTAATCTGGAACTTATTTATGTCGGCCCCTGAAGTTAAAACAGGCATGAAAAATCTTGGTTTTAGCAGTCCCAATCTTTAACATTATACATCAGCAATGAAATTTATATTCCGAAACTTCCTCTTATTATCATTTACCCTTTTTACACTATCATCATGTGCACAGCATGAAATACAGACATACAATCCCGATCTCTCGATTAAAAAAAACCTTACCGATATTGAATTATTGGATCTTGTGCAAAAACAGACTTTCCAATATTTCTGGGACGGTGCTGAACCCACATCGGGTGCTGGCAGAGAACGCTTTCATGTGGATAACGTGTACCCGGAAAATGATAAGAATACAGTGGCAACTGGCGCAACTGGCTTCGGCTTGATGGCTATTTTAAGCGGTATTGATAGAGGTTATGTAACGAAAAAAGAAGGATTAGACCGTTTAGACAAAATACTCGATTTCCTTTCCAAAGCAGATCGCTTTCATGGCGCATGGTCGCATTGGATAAATGGTGAAACAGGGAAAGTACGTCCATTTGGACAAAAAGACAATGGAGGCGATTTAGTGGAGACTTCGTTCGTTGCACAGGCTTTAGTCTGCATCGCCGAGTATTATAAAAATGGAACTGATCCCGAAAAAGCTTTGGCAAAAAAAGCGGATGAACTTTGGAAGGGTATCGATTTTAATTGGTTCCGCAACGGACAAAACGTATTGTACTGGCATTGGTCGCCAGCGTACAATTGGGAAATGAACTTTCCCGTTAAAGGCTACAATGAGTGTTTGATTATGTACGTTATGGCCGCCTCATCCCCTACGCATGGTGTTCCTGCAGAGGTTTATCACGAAGGTTGGGCAAGAAACGGGCAGATTAAAACTAATTTTAACTTTTATGGTCATCCCTTTACATTAGATTATCAGGGTCAGAAAAAATCGGTTGGTCCTTTGTTTTGGGCGCATTACTCTTACCTGGGTTTAAACCCGAAAGGATTGAAAGACCGTTATGCCGATTATTGGGAAAATAATGTAAACCATACCCTTGCCATACACGATTACTGTGTAGCCAACCCCAAGAAATTTAAAGGTTACGGCGAAAATAACTGGGGCTTAACGGCCAGTTATTCAGTAAAAGGTTATGCAGCACACAATCCTCAGGAAGATTTTGGCGTAATCTCCCCTACTGCCGCTATATCATCAATCCCATATACCCCAAAAGAATCGATGCGGGTAATCAGGCATCTTTACGAAGATCTGGGCGATAAAGTTTGGGGAAAATATGGTTTTTACGATGCTTTTTCAGAACAGGACAATTGGTATCCGAAAAGATATTTAGGCATTGACCAAGGCCCAATAGTAGTGATGATCGAAAATTACAGATCAGGCTTACTTTGGAAGCTTTTTATGGGAAATAAAGATGTTCAAAATGGATTAAAGAAACTGGATTTCCAATTTAAGCCATAGTATATAAATGTTTAGCCATCATATATTTCAAATTAAATCTACAGAACCATGAAAAGAATAATTTTAATATTAACAGCAATGATAGGATTTGTGACCCTAAATTCGGGCTTCACTACCGTACCGGGCGCTAAACATAAAACCGTAAAATCAAAGTTTGCAACCGTAAATGTAACCGCAACAAATTCCACCAGCGATGGCGTATATGTTAGACTAGAAAACAATACCAGTGGTGGTGTTTATTCTTTCTTTATCCCACCAAACTCGCCAAGCGGAACAGTAATCGGACAAATACCAGAAAACGGAGACAGTTACACTGTAAAATTAACCTCAACAGGTGGAGCGCACGATATGTGGGTTTACTGGGAACATCAATCGCACGTTACCGGACTAAGCGTTAGCGGAATGTCGATAGGCTGTTCAAGCTGTGCCAGAATTAACATTTTTAATTAACCCTTACGAATAATGGCTAAACATTTATTCAAAATATTTTTAATTTCATTGCTGTTATGCAGTACTTATACTGTTTATGCTCAGCAAAAAACATATTGCAACCCAATCAATGTAGATTATGGTTATACGCCATTCGAATCTTTTACTGAATGGGGCAAACACCGCGCTACTGCCGATCCGGTGATCGTAAATTATAAGGGCGACTTCTATCTTTTCAGTACGAACCAGTGGGGTTATTGGCATAGCGCCGATATGCTGAACTGGAAATTCCACGAAAGAAAATTTCTCCGTCCCTGGAATAAAACAAAAGATGAATTATGTGCACCAGGTGTAGGTATCGTTGGCGATACTATGGTTGTTTTCGGGAGTACTTATACTAAAAATTTTACGTTATGGGGAAGTACCGACCCAAAAGGGAATAAATGGTTTCCATTAGTTGACTCACTGGAGATCGGTGGCTGGGATCCATCCTTTTTTACCGATGACGATGGCAAGTTTTACATGTACAATGGAAGCAGCAACAATTACCCCATGTACGGCGTAGAATTAGACCGTAAAACTTTTCAACCTAAAGGCACCCGCACACCAATGTACCTGCTTGAAAGCTGGAGATATGGCTGGCAGCGTTTTGGAGAATATATGGACAATACATTTCTTGATCCTTTTGCGGAAGGCGCATGGATGACCAAACATAATGGCAAATATTATTTTCAATACGGAGCTCCAGGAACAGAATTTAGCGGTTATTCTGACGGTGTAGTGGTTGGAACTAAACCTTTGTTCTATGATAGTCCATCCACCCCGCAATCTGATCCTTTAAGTTATAAAGGCGGTGGATTTTCGCGTGGTGCAGGTCATGGTGCAACTTTTCAGGATAATAGCAAAAATTACTGGCACATTTCTACCAGCATTATCTGCGTAAAAAATACCTGGGAGCGCAGGATGGGTATCTGGCCAACTGGTTTTGATAAAGACGATGTTATGTGGACCAATACTGCCTTTGGAGACTATCCGCTCTATTTACCTTCCGAAAGAAAAGAAGGTGGCCCTGCTGGCCCGGGCTGGATGCTCATCAACTATAAAAAACCAGTTACCGTTTCATCTACATTAGGAAGCTTTAATGCCAACAATGCCGTTGATGAAAGCATTAAAACTTATTGGAGTGCAAAAACCGCAAACAATGGAGAATGGATCCAGACTGATCTAGGGAGCCTTGCAACCGTTAATGCGATACAGATTAACTATGCCGATCAGAACGCCGAATTTATCGGCAAACAGACCGGAATTTACCATCAGTATAAAATCCTTTCATCAATCGACGGAAAAGAATGGACTATCCTGGTTGATAAAAGCCAAAACAAAACTGATGTTCCACATGATTACATCGAACTCCAAAAACCGGTAAAAACCAGATTTATCAAAATGATAAATATTCACATGCCTACCGGAAAATTTGCCATTAGCGGCTTGCGTGTTTTCGGCAATGGAAATGGAGAAAAACCAACAACAGTTAAAAACCTGATTGTATTGAGAACAGAAAAAGATAAACGTAGTGCCTATATCAAATGGGAACCTGTTGATAACGCCTTTGCCTATAACCTCTACTATGGTACGGCGCCAGATAAGCTGTATAACTGCATTATGATCCACGATTTTAATGAGTACTGGTTCAAAGCAATGGACAGCCAAAAAGCATATTATTTTACCATTGAAGCAATAAATGAGAATGGTGTATCGGTAAAAACCGAAGTAAAGAAGGTTGATTAAAATAAATGCTCATGCTCGTTTGTAACGAATGTGAAAATAACCAATCGCTTTTAGCGATTAATGTTAACACGATAAAATCGTAAAACCATTTAGGCACTCGCTGGAAACGAGCGCCAGCTAATAAAAGAATAAAACACACATATAATGAAGAGAGTGAATATCCTGGTTGTTTTTTTAACCCTGCTTGTACTGAACGGATCAGCACAAACCAAAAAACCTGTTTCGGCAGAAGATGCAAAGATGAATACCTTCATCAGCAACCTCATGGCGAAAATGACCGTTGATGAAAAAATTGGTCAGTTGAATCTGCCAAGTTCTGGCGATATCACCACCGGACAGGCCAATAGTAGCGACATTTCTAAAAAAATCAGAGATGGACAGGTTGGTGGTTTATTTAACATTAAAGGAGTAGATAAGATAAAGGCAGTTCAAAAGATTGCAGTAGAAAACAGTCGAATGAAAATTCCCTTGCTTTTTGGGATGGATGTGATCCACGGTTACAACACCGTTTTCCCAATTCCATTAGGAATGAGCTGCGTTTGGGACATGAATGCCGTACAAAAATCGGCAAGGGTTGCTGCAATAGAGGCCAGTGCAAGTGGAATTAACTGGACCTTCTCTCCTATGGTTGATATTTCGAGAGACCCACGTTGGGGCCGTATCTCGGAAGGAAGCGGAGAGGATGCTTATTTAGGTTCGCAGATTGCTGCAGCCATGGTGAAAGGTTATCAAGGTAAACTTCAGGCCAATAATGAAATTTTAGCCTGCGTAAAACACTATGCACTTTACGGCGCTGCCGAAGCTGGCAGAGATTATAATACCACCGATATGAGCAAAGTGCGCATGTACAATGAATATTTCCCACCATACAAGGCCGCAGTTGACGCTGGAGCAGCCAGTATTATGGCTTCTTTTAACGAGGTTGATGGCATTCCTGCTACGGGAAACAAATGGTTAATGACCGACGTTTTACGCAACCAATGGGGCTTTAAGGGTTTTGTGGTAACTGATTATACTGGTATTCCTGAAATGATTGCACACGGTATGGGCGATTTACAAACTGTTTCTGCCTTAGCTTTAAATGCAGGTATTGATATGGATATGGTTGGCGAAGGCTTTTTAGGCACCTTAAAAAAATCATTGGCAGAGAAAAAAGTTGGTATGGCACAAATAGACAGGGCCTGCCGATTAGTGCTTCAGGCAAAATATAAATTGGGTTTATTTGCTGATCCTTATAAATTCTGTAATGCAGAAAGAGCAGAAAAAGAGGTTTTTAGTCCAGCTAACCGCCAGGTTGCGCGCGAAATCGCAGCTGAAAGCTTTGTATTACTAAAAAATAACAATAATTTACTTCCATTAAAAAAATCAGGTACTGTTGGCTTAATCGGTCCTTTGGCAGATAATACTGCCAATATGTATGGTACCTGGAGTGTTGCTGCCCTTTTTGATAAATCGGTAACTGTACTTCAAGGTTTAAAGAATGTTTTGGGTGATAAAGCGAAAATTTTAACCGCACGGGGCGCTAATTTTTTAGCAGATTCTGCAATGGAGCACCGTTATGTAAACATCCATAACCCCACTTACAAACGCGATCCACGAACTGAAGCAGAGATGATTAAAGAAGCTTTAGAAGTTGCTAAAAAATCGGACGTTATTGTAGCTACCATTGGTGAAGGTTCTGAATTTACAGGCGAAAGCAGCAGTGTAACCGATATCCAGATTCCTGAAACGCAGAAAAACCTGTTAAAAGCATTGGCCAAAACAGGAAAACCAGTGGTACTGGTATTATTTACCGGCAGACCATTGGCATTAAACTGGGAGCAGGAAAACATTCCTTCCATTTTAAATGTTTGGTTTCCAGGCAGTGAAGCAGGAAATGCAATTGCCGATGTGCTTTTTGGCGATGTTAATCCTTCAGGTAAACTGAGTGCAACTTTCCCTCAAAATGTAGGCCAGGTGCCTTTGTATTATGCACACAAGAATACCGGTAGGCCGCTGGCAGAGGGTAAATGGTTCGAAAAATTCCGCTCCAATTATTTAGATGTTAGCAACGATCCTTTATATCCATTCGGTTTTGGCTTAAGTTATACTACATTCAGCTATAGCGATGTTAAATTGAGTTCAAACATCCTAACTAAAGGAAAATCGATCACCGCATCGGTTACGCTAAGCAATACAGGTAAACATGATGGTAAAGAAGTTGTTCAATTGTACATACAGGATCTTGTGGGCAGCATTACCCGCCCCGTTAAAGAGCTAAAAGGTTTCCAAAAGGTGAATTTAAAAGCCGGAGAAAGCAAAACCGTCTCTTTCAATATTTCGGAGAACGACCTTAAGTTTTACAATGCTGATCTAAAATTCGTAGCAGAGCCTGGCGATTTTAAAGTATTCATTGGCACAAACTCACGCGATGTAAAAGAAGCATCTTTTACACTGAAATAAAGACAATTAGGTTTGGTTATGAACCCTGTGCTATTGTAAAGTAGCCAGGGTTTTCTATTTTTGTTAAATGAAACCATCATGATTTACCAAAACACACCTTGAAATAACAAATCATTATAGCTTCATCACCTTTAAAAATAATATAAAACGGATGAAAAAGATTTTTTTTACCATCTGCATTCTTTTTTCTGTACTCTTTTTAAACGCTCAAGACTTAAAAAAATACGACAAGGGAAGCTATATCAAAGGGAAGGATTCCATTTACTACAGAATCCTGTTTCCCGAGAATTTTAATCCCGATCAAAAATATCCCCTTATAATTTTTCTTCACGGTGTTGGCGAAAGAGGAATTGACAATGGCAATCAGTTATTACATGGCGGAAAACTGTTCTTAAAGAACGATATACGTAAAAATTTCCCAGCCATTGTGGTTTTCCCCCAATGCCCGCCGAACGATTTTTGGGCGAATGCCAATTTTGAGAAAGATGCCAAAGGCAAAAGGAAAATCAGTTTTGTGGAGGGCGGCAAACCAACTAAAATTATGCATGCGCTACAAGGCATGGTTAAAAACTTCCTTAATAAACCTTATGTAAATAAAGAGCAGGTGTATGTGGGTGGCTTATCAATGGGTGCAATGGGTACTTATGAGCTGTTAAGAAGAGAACGCCGCAAATTTGCCGCTGCCATTGCTATTTGTGGTGGAGACAATACCAACAATATTAAAAAATATCAAAAAATACCCCTTTGGATTTTTCATGGGGCAAAAGATGATGTCGTTGATCCGGCTTTTTCAATTGCCATAGCCGAACGCTTGAAAACGGTTGGCGATGAAGTGAAGTTTACCCTTTACCCAAATGCCAACCACAATAGCTGGGACAGCGCCTTTGCAGAACCAGAGTTGTTAACCTGGCTATTTTCACATAAAAAATAAGATCAAAACCGCAGGTTTCCTCTCGATCGTCACCCTGACCTGTAGCGAAGCGGAAAGCCACGCAGTAAACCGAGCCTTAAGCGAGCTCACCGCAGGTAATTTATTTCAGGGTCCCCGCTAAATAGATGCTGAAACAAGTTCAGCATGACGATTAAATTTAAAAAGATTTCAATGTAAAATCAATTTTTAGGCAAAAGAATTAGAAAAGCAGGGTTCGGTATCTTATCGCTTGCAAAAGCACTGCCATCCATTTTACTCACTCCGATTGAAAAAACCGGAGCTTCCTGCCTCTACTGGTTTTAATTTACCTGGGTTGGCCCAAGTAACCTAGACCCGACAAAATGGAAAGCCCGGAGGTTGAGGAACGAGGCCGAGGACTTGAAATGATGGCGGGACAGCTGTACCCGAAACGCACAAGTTTTGCTCTTCAGAAAAACAAAAATTACAAAAAAAGCCTGAAGAAAAATCTTCAGGCTATTGTAAAATATTCTAATTGATATTATTCTGCCATATTATGGTAAACCGCCTGCACATCATCATCTTCCTCCAACTTATCAATCAATTTCAAAACATCAGCTGCCTGCTCTTCCGTTACCTCATGGTGAGATAAAGCAATACGCTCTAGTTTTGAACTCTTTAACTCAATGCCCTTTTCCTCTAAAGCTTTTTGTAAAGAACCAAAATTTTCGAAAGCACCTTGAGCAACAGCAATATCGTTACCTTCTTCATCGGCTTCTACGTATAATTCTTCTAACCCCGCATCGATTAATTCGAATTCCAGTTCTTCAAGATCTAAACCTTCAGCCGGCACAAAACGGAAAACAGATTTGCGGTTAAAAACGAAATCTAACGATCCGGTTTTACCCAAAGTACCATTCGTTTTGTTAAAATAACTACGAACGTTTGCTACAGTACGGTTTGTATTATCAGTAGCTGTTTCAATTAAAACTGCAACACCGTGCGGCGCATAACCTTCGTACACAATTTCTTCATAATTGGCCATCGATTTATCAGATGCGCGCTTAATAGCAGCCTCTACTCTATCTTTTGGCATGTTTACCGCTTTCGCATTCTGCATAGCCGTACGTAAGCGCGAGTTGGTTTCTGGATGAGGTCCGGACTCCTTAACTGCCATTACAATATCTTTACCAATACGCGTAAACTGAACCGCCATTTTGGCCCAACGCTTAAATTTTCTCTCTTTTCTAAATTCGAATGCTCTTCCCATTTTTCGAGTATTGAGATATATGATTTTGAGATATGAGACCTTATGCCTTCAACCTTTCAACCCTCTACCTTTATATTATTTTTTTAAATTATTCAACATATCAATTGTCAGTTTCGATAAATCGAACTCTGGTTTCCACCCCCAATCTTTTGCAGCATAGCTATCATCGATAGATCGTGGCCAGCTATTTGCAATTTGCTGACGGGGATCATTAGCGGCGTAAGATAATGTAAAATCTGGAATATGTTTTCTGATTTCTGCAGCCAAAACCTCTGGAGTAAAACTTACACCACCAAAATTATAACTGCTACGCACAGAAATCTGATCTGCCGGCGCATCCATTAGTTCGATGGTTCCACGGATGGCATCATCCATATACATCATTGGCAACTCGGTTTCTGCATTTAAGAAACTCTGGTAACTACCCTTTTTCAATGCATCGTGAAAAATGTGGATCGCATAATCTGTTGTACCACCACCTGGAGCGGCTTTCCAGCTGATTAATCCTGGATAACGGATACTCCGTACATCCAATCCGTATTTTTGGTTATAATATTCGCACCAGCGCTCCCCTGCCAGTTTACTGATTCCATAAACGGTATTCGGATCCATTACACAATATTGCGAGGTATTATCTTTTGGCGAATTCGGGCCAAATACAGCAATAGAACTTGGCCAATACACCTTTGCAGTTTTGTATTCTAAAGCTAAATCTAAAACATTCAACAAGCCGTTCATATTTAAATCCCAGGCTAATTTTGGATTTTGCTCACCTGTAGCTGATAATAAAGCCGCTAAAAGGTAAACCTGTGTTGGTTTGTATTTATGAAAAATGCCATTAATCATTTCTTTATCAAGCACATTCACAAATTCAAACGGTGCAGAGTTTTTGATGTCGTAATCTGGTCTGCGAATATCGCATGCAACCACATGATCATCACCATATATTTTACGTAACATGGTTACCAACTCGGTACCAATTTGCCCGTTAGAGCCTAAAACAACAATTTTTTCTTGCATAATTTTTTTGAGATTGAGCAAAGGTAAAAAAATGAGATAAAAGGCGATAAAATATTTATACTTAGTGTATAAATAGGGTTAATTGTATAAACCTAAGTTAACTGTAAACCGCAATTGTTTAATTGTTGCGTTGCCAACCGAAAACTGTTAACTGATATGCCCGGTCTTAGAAGCTTTCAACAATGAAACAAACTTGATTATATTTCAACATTAATTTTATTACATTTACTACACTTACCCGCATAACCAAATAACAAATGACTCACGCTGAGCCTGAAAAATCTGATGATTTACTTGATCGCTTAAAACTGGGCGATAAGCAGGCTTACGAAAAAATATATTTCACCTATAGTAATGAGCTTTTATTGGCAGCTTACAAAAAAACAGGCGACAAGGTAATTGCTGAAGAACTGGTGCAGAACATCTTTATCTCCCTTTGGGAAAAGCGGCATGAAGCAGTGATCAATAATCTCCAGGCTTATTTGTTCGGCGCCTTGAAGTTAAGTGTAATTAACCACATCAGGAGCCAGGTTATGGAGAGTAAGTACATGGAGTACCAAACCCTAACCTATTCAGAAAACCATCTGGATACTACAAACCTGGTCGATCTTCACGACCTGTCATCCATCATAGAAGAAGGTATCAACTCGCTTCCAGAAAAAACACAGGAAGTTTTCAGGCTGAGCCGATACCAACATCAATCTACTAAAGATATTTCTGCTGGTTTAAATATCTCCGAAAAAGCTGTAGAATACCATATCACCCGGTCAATTAAAAGAATTAAGGAATATATTAAAAATTTCTACATCTTTTTATAGTTGATTACCAGTCAATTGCAAATTTTTTCAGCTTTTTCATCCCCTACCTTTAGGGGTTTGCACCGGTTGCGTTACTTGTATTATATAGAGCCAAATATTCTTTCTTATGGACCAGAAATCATTTTACGATTTACTATGCCGTTACGAAAACGGAAATTGTACCGAAGCCGAAAAGCTTTGGGTAGATAAATGGTATCATAATTTAAACAGCAGGAATTTTAAAGATCTATCGTCAACTGCACTCGAAGAAATGCAGGCCAATACCTGGCTAAACATCAATAATATTGAACGCACACCAATAGTAAAGGTTAAAAGGCTTTGGCCAAAATTTGCAGTCGCAGCAGCTATATTGGTTGCCTTTTTTATTGGAGGATTATACCTAACCAACTATAACCATGCTGAACAATCTTTCATTGATGAAAACAGCAATTTAGGCTTAATCAGCAAAACCAATGATACTGATCGTCCCATTATTCTAGCGCTTAGCGATGAAAGCACCGTAACACTTAAACCGCAGGCCAATATTATTTATCCAAAAGTTTTTTCTGCCAACAAAAGAATGGTCTATTTAAAAGGAACAGCCTTCTTTTCAGTAAGCAAAAACCCTAAGCGGCCGTTTTATGTATATAATCAAAAACTGGTTGTACGTGTTTTGGGTACCAGCTTTTGGGTAAAATCATCAACAGATAAACTTCCCGCCCAAGTTGCAGTAAGGACCGGAAAAGTTCAGGTAGAAGAGAATCAGAAAAGCTCGTTATTTACTTTCGCTAAAGAAAAACTGGCTAAACCTATTCTGCTTACACCAAATCAAAAGGGCGTTTTTGCAGACCACAAGTTAAATAAAACATTGGTAAGCAAGCCTATTCCTTTGGCAGAGGCTTACAACATACCCACAAGTTTGAGCTATAATTTCAAAGAAGAAAGTATTAAAGAAATTTTCAAAACCTTATCCGAGGCTTATGGTATAGAGATAAAATCGGATAATGAGCAGATTTCGGCCTATACTTTTACCGGAGATTTAAGCAAAAAAGGGCTATATGAGCAGCTCGATCTGATCTGTGGAACCATCTCAAGCAAATATTACATCCAGGGAACCAGTATTGTGGTTTCTAATAAAAACTAACCAAATATATAAACATGATGAAGAAGAACCACAACACCAACAGCCCTTAACCGCGGCTCCACTTTCCATAATATTTTTCTAAAAAACAAAGCCGACAATGTGGGGCATTGCCGGCGAGTTAAATACATCAGAAATGTATTCATGGTATTTCTATGTCCAATAAATCCAATCATTTAATGAACAATAACCAAATTTATGAAAAAAAATCAACTTATTTCGCTGGCGATATATGCAATGAGAGTTTCGATTTACCAAATACTTGCAATAATAATTTTTACTTGTGGTGCTTTTGCCAAAAATGTCGACGCCCAAGATTTTCTGAATAAATCGATTTCGATTAAAGCCGATCAAACAGATATTAAAACCATTATAGAAAAAACAGAATACTTAACCAATGTTAAATTTGTTTACAGCCCACAATTAATAAACTCCAACCGTAAAGTTTCTATTAATGTGGTTAACCAAAAGCTTAAATACTTTCTTGAGAATTCGCTAAAACGTTATGACGTGGGATATAGGATAGTTAAAGATCAGATTCTGCTCTATTCTATTCCCGCCA
Organism: Pedobacter sp. R-06; assembly: GCF_049913135.1. Lineage (NCBI taxonomy): Bacteria > Pseudomonadati > Bacteroidota > Sphingobacteriia > Sphingobacteriales > Sphingobacteriaceae > Pedobacter > Pedobacter sp. R-06. Next base: position 4,398,398 of record NZ_CP183977.1, read on the forward strand.
ATAACAACCTCGAACTACTAAAAGCCTTCGAGGGCATTGTTACCGGAAAAGTAACCGACAGTAAAGGGAATGCCATCCCTGGGGTATCGGTTACCGTTAAAGGAAAATCAATCGGGACCACAACCGACGAAAATGGTGCTTTTGCTTTAAAAGGCCTAACTGTTGACAGCCGGGTAATCGTGGTAAGATACGTAGGTTTCATTTCTAAAGAAGTAAACCTATCACCTGGCAATGCCGACGAAAACCTGAGTATCAGCCTATCAGAAGATAACCTACAATTGGAAAGTGTGATGGTAACCGGTGGTAATCCAAAGAAAAAATTAGAAAGCAGTGTGGCATTAACCTCGGTGAGTAATAAAGATATAACCAACCGGGCACCGTTAAACAGTACCGATTTATTAAAAGCCATACCAGGTTTAACGGTAGAAAGTACAGGTGGCGATGGTCCGGGAAATGTTTGGGTAAGGGGCTTTCCGCAACAGGGCGGATATATTTTCCTTGGCATACAGGAAGATGGGTTACCGCTTTTACCAACTGGCTTCAACACAAACCCATCTGTAGATCAATACTATAAAACAGATCTGACTATCCAGAACATAGAAGCCATCAGAGGAGGTAACGCCTCAATTGTTCAGGCCAATACACCAGGTGCAGTGGTAAATAACATCAGCTACGTTGGTGCAGATAAACAATACGGTCAATTTAAGTTTACAACAGGTTTTTCGCAAGGATTGTACCGTGTTGATGGCAACACCGGAGGCAAAATAAACGACCAGATCAAATACAATATCGGTGGTTTTTACCGTACTGATAATGGTGTGGTAGATCAAGGTTTTAAGCCAGCTAACCAGGGTGGACAGATTAAAGGGAACATGACTTTTAATTTTAAGAACAATAAAGGCTTTTTCAGGGTGTATGGTAAATACCTGAATGATAAAGTTCAGTTCTTATTAACGAGTTATTACCCTTACGATGGTACCGGGAAGCCAACTACTTACCGCGATTATGACATGGCCTCTCAATCGATTACGCCAACTCAAACAGAATGGAGTTATAATGATCCGGCAGCGGGAAGCCATAATTTTAGTTTAACAGATGGAATCCACACCAAATTGGGATCAGGTGGTTTTCAGTTCAACTACCTAACCGACAGTGGCTGGCAGATTGTTAACAATTTCCGTTATCAAAATACCCATACCAATTCTACCTATACTGCCCCTGCAGGAATTGTAGCGAGAACAGCAGCAACGCCTTATTACTACCCTGGTGGTTCAGTGGCGCCTTTCGTAGCCGGAGATTATGTAATTACCTCTAATGCACAAGGACAAATTAATAGTGATGTTCAGATTGTTGATTACCTGGATTTAAGAAAGAAAGTAAAAAACCACAGTCTTAACATCGGATTGGGCATCCACCAGTATAACCGGGATGATTTACGCTATGCTTTCCGTTCATTTACTGAATTTAAAGAGCACCCTAGCATCTTATTACAATCACCAACGGCTTCAGAGCGTACCATCCAAACCAAAAACACTTTTATTGGCGATACGAGAACCCTATCTGTATATGCCGGAGACGAGATTAAAATATCTGAAAAATGGCGTTTAGATATTGGTGCCAGGATTGATAATCAAAATGTTAAAGGCGACAGACCTTATTATGCATTAAATGCAAATGGTACGGTTAATACAACCGCCAGTGCAAGCCCTAATATCTTAGGCTACACGCATTATGATGAAACTTTAACCAACTGGGCAGCTTCAGTAGGAGCAAACTACAAAATAAACACTACATCAAGTATTTTTGCAAGGGCTACAAAAGCTTACAACGCACCAAACATTGGCGACTATAACGCATCGGCCTATAACCCCTTAAACATTAAAAAACGCCCGGTTTATTTAGGCGAAGTAGGTTTTAAATATGCTAAAAACAACCTGGCCATTTTCGCATCTGGAAGTTATTCGGCAATTAAAAACACATCATTAACCATTAATGTTCCAACAGTTGCATCAGGTTTACAGGCATTGGTGGCATTTGGTTCTACACGCACCTGGAGTGCCGAGTACGAGGTTTCTTACAAAATTGCTAAACCACTGAGTTTGCGTTTAACCGGAACATTACAAGACTCTAAATACACCGATTACGAAGCAAACACAAGTAACAATGCCGCAGTTGCAGCCGAATTCGGCAATCGTATCTATAGCTTCACCGGCAAAAGAACCGAACGTGTTCCTGTACTCAACACCGAACTTGGCGCCAATTACGACTACAAAAACTTTAACCTATATATAGCAGCAAATTACATTGGCAGCCGCTTCACCTCACCTAGCGATAGCTATAAACTACCTGCTTATGTAGTAATGAAAGCTGGGGCAGGATATAATTTTACTAAAAAGATTTCAATAAGATTTTGGGCAGACAACTTGTTAAATGCAAAGGTGCTGACAGAAGGCGATGTTCGCGGAGATCAGTTCAGAGATTTCTCAACCATAACCCCTGGCACATTAATGATTGGCAGAACATTACTTCAACGTACCTTCTGGGGATCATTAGCTTATTCATTCTAACAAATAAAACCGGAGTTCACGCTCCGGTTTTTTTAATTCTAAAACATCATGACAACAAGAAGATCATTTTTACAAAAGGTAAGCCTTGCCAGTGCAGCAGCCTTTTTAAGTCCATCATTAGTTACAACAGCTTTAGCTGAATCTGCTAAAATTTCAAAAATCGGAATCGGACTTTTTACTTTAAGGGAGCAGCTAACTGCAGATGTAAAAGCCACAATAGAACAGGTGGCTAAAATCGGTTATAATCAGGTAGAAACCTATTATGGCTATCCTGGCAAGTACGAAGTAAAAGGTTTTTGGGGTTTGGAAGCAAAAGACTTTAATACCTTATTAAAAGCAAATGGCCTTACCTCTCCTAGCGGACATTACAACGTAACTGAGTTTTTATCCTCAGGCGACGATAAGGTGCTAAAATCGCACATCGAAACCGCAGCCACCATTGGCCAGAAATATTTCGTTATCCCAGCTTTGCCTACCGATATCAGGGCTAATGGAACATTAGATGATTACAGGCGCATGGCCTCAAAATTTAACCAAGCAGCTGAACTTTGCCAAAAGTCAGGATTGAAATTAGCTTACCACAACCACAACTTCGAATTTAAAGATCAGGGTAACGGGGTCACAGGCTACGAAATCCTGCTCGCTGAAACCGATGCCAAACTGGTAGGTTTTGAACTCGATATCTTTTGGGCGGTAAATGCAGGTTTAAACCCTGTTGATATGTTCAAGAAAAATCCGGGCCGTTATAAAATGTTCCATGTTAAGGATATGGATAAAGCAGACAAAGCAGTTTTCGTGGAAGTGGGTTCTGGCAGAATAGATTTCAAGCGCATTTTTGCTGCTTCTAAATTGGCTGGAGTAGATTATATTTTTACAGAACAGGATATTATCAAAAAAGCACCTTATGAAAGTATAGCCGAAAGCTATAACTACATCAAAAAAAGCCTACTTTAAGCAGATTTTCTCCTTTAAAAAGCGGTGTTTTTAGATTTATTAGTAAATAATATGCTTACCTATACTAAATGTACTTTTTACACCAAGTAAAATTAACACAAAAACACGGTTTAAACCACATCAGAGCGACAAAAAACCATTTATTTAGAACAATTCTACTCAGTAACAATCACATTGCATACCGATAATTTAACTTGAAAAAGTTATTCTTTCCGTTATATTTTTTCTAATATTACTAATTCAACACATAAGTAACCAATATATAAAATCATAAATACGATGCACAGAAGAGAAGCACTCAAAAACGTTGCATTTTTGCTGGGAGGGGCAATCTCAGCAAGTACAATGGGCGTTTTATTTGAAAGTTTTACGCTACCGGAAAACGAAAAGAACTTTGTCCTCTATTCACTGGAAGACGAAAAAATTTTTGCTGAATTTGCTGATATTATTGTTCCGACTACCAAATCATCTGCTGGGGCCAAGGCTGCAGGCTTAGGGAAGTTTATTCCGATGATGATGAAAGATTGTTACCCTGCCACCATGCAAACTTCATTTGCGCAAGGTTTTAAAGATCTTCAGGCTAAATCCATGAAAGATTTCGGAAAAAGTTATATCACTTTAACACCAGCTGATCGTAAAAAACTAATGATCGATTTAAGGGCAATCGCGCTTGCCCAAAAAGCGAGCAAATCAGAAGAGAATAAAGATTTAGCTTACTTTTTTATTACCGCAAGAGATTTAACCCTACTCGGTTATTATTCTTCAGAAATTGGTTGTACCAAAGCACGCGAATATGTGCTTATTCCAGGCCGATATGATGGCAGTGCGCCATTAAAACCAGGTCAAAAATCTTGGGCAACCTAATTTCTAAAACAACAACAAAACATCATGAATTTAAATACAAATTTAAAAGCAGAAAATACTTACGATGCTATTGTTATAGGATCGGGAATTAGCGGTGGCTGGGCTGCCAAAGAACTTACAGAAAAGGGCTTACGCGTGTTGATGCTCGAAAGAGGAATGAACATTGAACACATTACCGGTTATGAAACGGCAATGAAAAATCCATGGGATTTTAAACATGCCGGAAAACTTACCGAAGAACAAAAACGTACTCACCCGGTACAAAAAAGAGATTACCCATACCAGGAAGCAAATGAAAAATGGTGGGTAAACGATTTAGAATGTCCATATACGGAAGATAAACGTTTCGATTGGTACCGTGGTTTCCACGTTGGTGGAAAATCGTTAATGTGGGGCCGTCAAAGTTATCGTTTAAGCGATCATAACTTTGAAGATAATGCAAGAGACGGACATGGAAGCGATTGGCCTGTTCGATATGCGGAACTTTCGCCGTGGTACGATTATGCAGAACGTTTTGCGGGGATCAGTGGTTCAAAAGAAAACTGGCCTACCTGCCCTGACGGACAGTTTTTACCGCCAATGGATTTAAATATTGTAGAAAAATCGGTAAAAGCACGTATCGAAGAGCATTATAAAAGAGAACGGATTATGATGATTGGCCGTGTTGCCAATCTTACTGTGCCACATAAAGGCCGTGGCAATTGCCAGTACAGAAATTTATGTAGCCGGGGCTGTCCGTTTGGTGCTTATTTCAGCACACAGTCTTCTACCCTTCCTGCGGCAATGGCAACTAAACTTTTAACGTTAAGACCATATTCTATCGTAAATCATATAATTTATGATAAAGACACTAAAAAAGCCAAAGGTGTAATGGTTATTGATGCAGAAACCAACAAAACGATGGAATTTTATGCTAAAATCGTTTTCGTAAATGGTTCTACACTAGGTTCAACATTCATTTTATTAAACTCTACATCAGAAGCACATCCAAATGGTTTGGGTAATGGAAGTGGTCAGTTAGGGCACAATTTAATGGACCACCATTTCCGTTGCGGAGCATCTGGAGAGGCCGAAGGTTTTGATGACAAATACACTTATGGACGCCGTGCAAACGGAATTTATATCCCTAGGTATCAGAATATCGGCAGCGATAAACGCGATTACCTGCGTGGTTTCGGTTATCAGGGCGGTGCAAGCAGAGCAAATTGGCAAGATGATGTGGCTGAATTGTCTTTCGGAGCAGATTTAAAACAAAAAATGACCACTCCAGGCAAATGGTCTATGGGCTTGGGCGGTTTCGGAGAGATGTTACCTTATTACGAAAACAAGGTATACATCGATAAAACCAAAAAAGACAAATGGGGACAACCTGTATTGGCTATCGATTGCGAGTACAAAGAGAACGAGAAAAAAATGCGTGTGGATATGATGAATGATGCTGCCGAAATGTTAGAAAAGGCTGGTATGAAAAACATCAAAACATTCGATAATGGCTGTTATCCAGGTATGGCGATCCACGAAATGGGTACCGCAAGGATGGGTAATGATCCAAAAACTTCTGTACTGAATAAGTGGAACCAGATGCACGAAGTAAATAACGTTTTCGTAACTGATGGATCCTGTATGCCATCAATCGCTTGCCAAAACCCATCGTTAACATTTATGGCTTTAACTGCCCGTGCCTGCGATTACGCTGTAAAAGAATTAAAGAAAAAGAACATCTAGACAAGGTAAAAGGCATAAGGTTAAAGGTGTAGGGTTTAATCGCCCTTAAACTTAAACCTTATGTCATACACCAATAAATATAGAAAAACAACATCTAGACAGGTTAAAGGCATTAAGTCTTTAAGGTATAAGGGAAATCGCCCTAAACCTTAAATCTTAAACCCCTCACCTTTATAAACATGAAAAGAAAATTAAGAATGGGCATGATAGGCGGTGGAAAAGACGCTTTTATCGGTGCCGTACACCGTTTGGCTGCCAATATGGATGGCCTTATTGAATTATCTGCCGGAGCTTTAAGTGTAAATCCTGAAATTGGATACGAATCTGGAAAACTACTTTTTCTTCCGGATAACAGAATCTACACCAATTACGAAGAAATGCTGACGAAGGAAAGTGAATTGCCAGCAGATGAAAGAATTGACTTTGTAACCATCGTTACCCCAAACTTTGCTCACTTTGCCCCTGCAATGATGGCTTTGGATAAGGGTTTTAACGTGGTAATTGAAAAACCGATAACTTTAACTTTGGAAGAAGCAAAACAGCTAAAAGCTAAAGTAGAAGAAACTGGCTTAACACTATGTTTAACGCATACCTACTCTGGTTACCCAATGGTTAAACAGGCCAAACAAATGGTTAGCGAAGGTGCTTTGGGCACAATCAGAAAAATCATGGTCGAATACCCCCAAGGCTGGTTAAGCACCTTATCAGAACGCGAAGGAAATGCACAGGCAGCCTGGCGCACCGATCCATCTAAAACCGGAAAAAGCGGTAGCATGGGCGATATCGGTACGCACGCAGCTCATCTGGCAGAATATATTTCTGGTTTAAAAATTACTAAAATCTGTGCTGATTTAAGCATTGTTGTTCCAGGTAGAGCAATTGATGATGACGGAAACGTATTGTTAAAATTCGATAATGGTGCCAATGGCGTCCTTGTGGCTTCGCAAATTGCCGCCGGAGAAGAAAATGCATTAAAAATTAAAGTATATGGCGAAAAAGGTGGCATGGAATGGCACCAGATGGAACCAAACACCTTAATTGTGAAATGGTTAAATGCCCCTGCTCAAATTTACAGAACAGGCAACGGTTATATGGGTACTTTCGCACAGCACAATACCCGAACTCCTGGTGGTCACCCAGAAGGTTACTTAGAAGCATTTGCAAATATTTATAAAAACTTTGCATTAACAGTAGATGCGAAGTTGAATAACGAGCAACCTACTGCTGCAATGTTAGACTTTCCAAGTACTGAAGATGGAATTAGAGGTATGGCATTTATCGAAAATGTAGTGGCTTCTAGCCAATCAGACCAAAAATGGTTAGACTATAAATTATAACAATCAAGCATGACAACGATAAAAGGACCAGCAGTATTTTTAGCACAATTTATAAGCGATGAAGCCCCATTTAATTTCTTAGACAGTATTTGTAAATGGGCAGCAGGTTTAGGTTTTAAAGGCATTCAGATGCCAACCTTAGACACAAGATTTATCGATCTTCAAAAAGCTGCAGAAAGCAAAACCTATGCAGATGAACTGAAAGGAAAAATCGCTTCTTATGGCTTAGAAATTACTGAACTTTCTACACACTTACAAGGTCAATTGGTTGCGGTACACCCTGCTTATGATGATCTTTTTGATGCCTTTGCACCAAAAGAAGTACACAAAAACCCAAAAGCAAGAACAGAATGGGCTGTGCAGCAAATGAAATATGCGGCTAAAGCTTCTCAAAACTTAGGTTTAAATGCACATGCTACATTTAGTGGTTCATTATTGTGGCAATATTTCCATCCCTGGCCACAACGCCCGGCAGGATTGGTTGAAGAGGGTTTTGCAGAATTGGCAAAACGCTGGACACCGATTTTAAACGAATTCGACCAGTGTGGCGTTGATGTTTGCTACGAAATACATCCAGGCGAAGATTTATTTGATGGCGAAACCTATGAAATGTTCCTAGCTGCGGTAAATAATCATCCTCGGGCATGCTTATTGTATGATCCATCACACTTTGTCTTGCAACAATTGGATTACATTCAATACATCGATTTTTACCACGAACGCATTAAAGCATTCCACGTTAAAGATGCAGAATTTAACCCTACAGGCAAACAAGGCACTTTTGGTGGATACCAGAGTTGGGCAAACCGAGCTGGTCGTTACCGCTCACCGGGCGATGGTCAGGTTGATTTTAAAACCATTTTTAGTAAATTGGCGCAATATGATTTTAAAGGTTGGGCCGTTATGGAATGGGAATGCTGTATCAAAAACCAACAGGATGGTGCCCGCGAAGGCGCAGAATTTATCAAAAAGAACATCATTAATGTAACCGATAAAGCATTTGATGATTTTGCAGCATCGGGCAGTGATAGCGCTTTCAATAAAAGAATATTAGGATTACAAGATTAACAAAACACAATACACACAGAATGAAAACCTGCATAAGCAACAACGAATAAATATTACCGCTTATGCAAGCTTGAATGCAATTAAAAACAACACAACACACATGAAAAAAACATTTTTAATTTTAGGCGCTGTAGTCATTTTTATGGCGTCGTTTTCAAAAGCCGATTTAACGAAGGAGAAAACTGTGGTTGCAGCTGCAACAGTAACAAGCCACGCTGCTTTTCAATCAAATCCGGGAGAAAAACTGATCAATAAATCAGACTGCCTGGGCTGCCATAACAAGACCAACAAAATCATTGGTCCTGCATACGTAGAAATTGCAAAAAAATATCCGGCAACCGAAAAAAACATTAACATGTTAGCCGATAAGATTATTAAAGGTGGAACCGGAGTTTGGGGCAATATGCCGATGACTGCCCACGCTACCCTTAAAAAAGACGATGCAAAATTAATGGTAAAGTATATCTTATCTTTAAAGAAAAAATAATCGACCCGAGTTAGCAAATCGATTTACTTATATGAAAACAGAGCAAGAAAATAAAAACACGAGTAACCGCCGTGATTTTATTAAGACCACAGCTATTGCCGCTGCTGCGTTTATGATCGTGCCCCGCCATGTTTTAGGTGGCCCAGGTTATTTAGCACCAAGCGATCGTTTATTGGTTGCCGGCATTGGTGTTGGCGGAAAAGGCCAAAGCGATTTAAGTATGTTTTACAAAAGCGGAAAAGCAGACATTGCTTTTTTATGCGATGTAGACGATCGCCGTGCAGCAAATAGTATTAAAGCTTTTCCTAAAGCAAAATACTATAAAGATTGGCGCGAAATGTTAGATAAGGAACATAAAAATTTCGATGCTGTGTCTGTTTCTACTCCTGATCATAACCATGCCATACAGGCTTTAGCAGCAATGCAATTGGGTAAACACGTTTATGTACAGAAACCTTTAACACATGATATTTATGAAGCGCGGATTCTAACCGCTGCTGCAAAAAAATATAAAGTGGTAACCCAAATGGGAAATCAAGGTGCATCAAACGATGGTCCGCGCCAAATGAAAGAATGGTATGAAGCTGGTTTAATTGGCGATGTACACACAGTTTACGCGTGGACTGATAGACCGGTTTGGCCGCAAGGCATTCCTCGCCCAACAAAAAAAGCCGAAATCCCTGCCGAATTAGATTGGAATTTATGGTTAGGTACTGCGCCCGAAAAAGATTATATTGACAAATTGGTCCCTTTTAACTGGCGTGGCTGGTGGGATTATGGCACGGGCGCCTTGGGCGATATGGGCTGTCACTTAATCGAAGCTCCTTTTAGTGTATTAAACTTAAAATATGCGAAAGAAGTTCAGGCCAGTGTAGGCTCTGTTTACGTAGATGAATTTAAACGCGGTTATTTCCCTGAAAGTTGCCCTCCATCAAGCCATGTTACCTTAAAATTCCCCAAAACAGATAAAACCGAAGGTGATGTTACTTTACACTGGATGGACGGTGGCATCCAACCAGAACGTCCGGAAGAATTAGAAGCGAACGAAACTTTTGGCGATGGCGGTAATGGTACCTTGTTTATTGGAACTAAAGGCAAGATGATGTCTGAAACGTATAGTGCAAACCCAAAATTATTGCCTTTAAGTAAAAACAAAGACATTAAAGTAGCACCAAAATACACTCGTGTACCAGATGGCGCAAACGGGCACTATAAACAATGGGTTGAAGCTGCAATTGCAGGTTATGGCAAGAAAGAAGTAAGTTCACCTTTCGAAATTGCCGGTCCGTTAACAGAAGCTTTACTAATGGCAAATTTGGCAATCAGAAGTTTCGATATCCAAAAAACGGTAAATGGCAAGACTACTTACCCAGGCAGGTATACTAAAATGCTTTGGGATAACGACAATATGAAAGTTACCAATTTTGACGAAGCCAACCAGTTTGTAAAACGCGAATACCGCAAAGGCTGGAACAATTTAACACTTTAATTATCATAACCTGATAGGTTTTTAAACGACGAAGTCCTCAATGAGGCCTTTGAAAACATTAAAAACTTCGAATTAATCCTATCAGGTTTTATTCTAAAAAAATGAAAAAAATCTTTCTTTCTGCTTGCATTTTGTTAGCAGTAACACAAATATCAAAGGCTCAAAAGGGCTTCAAGCCACTTTTTGATGGTAAAACAACAACAGGCTGGCATACTTACAACAAAACTACGGTTGGTAGCGCCTGGCAGGTTCAGGATGGCGCCCTTCATTTAGATTTAGCTACTAAAGGTAAAGATGGTGGCGGCGATTTGGTTACCGATAAAGAATATGGCGACTTTCATTTAAAATATGAATGGAAAGTGGCTCCGAAAGCAAATAGCGGTTTAATTTTTTATGTTCACGAAGAACCTAAATACCATGCTACTTATTCTACTGGTTTAGAAATGCAGGTTATTGATAACGATGGCCACCCAGATGGGAAAATCACTAAACACCGTGCCGGCGATTTATACGATCTGGTAAAAAGTTCATCAGAACCGGTTAAAGCTGTTGGCGAATGGAATAAGGCAGAAATCATTAGTAAAAAGGGCAAATTAACGCTAATTTTAAACGGTGTTGAAGTCGTAAAAACTACCCTCTGGGACGATAACTGGAAAAAAATTGTTGCAGGCAGCAAATTTGCAACATGGGAAAACTGGGGAACTTTTAAAACTGGTAAAATTGCCTTACAAGATCACGGAGATGAGGTTTGGTACAAAAACATCTCTATTAAAGAACTGTAAATAAGGTTGAAGGCGGAAGGTATAAGGTTGAAGGTCATAGCCTTCGCTTCAACAATAATGCCTAAAACTTAATAATATAAAAAAGAGGCTGAAGGCGTAAGCGTAAAAGATTGAGGGTTTTATATCCCTTGCTTTAACCTTACGCCTTAAACCTTAAACCTAATCTTATATAAACCAAATGAATAGCACTACTCGCTTCAAACTCTCTGCCATGATGTTCCTGGAATTTTTTATCTGGGGCGCCTGGTTTGTAACACTTGGAACTTTCTTAGGAAACAACCTTAAAGCCACGGGCTCAGAAACCGGAGCTGTATTTTCAACTCAATCCTGGGGGGCCATCATTGCTCCTTTTATTGTAGGTTTAATTGCCGACAGATATTTTAACGCTGAAAGAATTTTAGGTGTGTTACACATTATTGGTGCAGTATTAATGTATCAAATGTACAATGCTACTGATGTAAGTGTTTTTTACCCATATGTATTGGGTTACATGATCCTTTTTATGCCAACTTTAGCTTTGGTTAACTCAGTTTCTTTCAATCAAATGAAAGATCCGGAGAAAGAGTTTTCATCAATCCGCATCTGGGGTACCTTAGGCTGGATTGCTGCAGGTTTATTAATCAGTTATTTTTTCCATTGGGATTCAAAAGAAGGCACAGAAGCTGGCTTATTGAAAAATACTTTCTTAATGGCTGGTATAGTATCTTTAGCTTTAGGTTTATTCAGCTTTACCTTACCAAAAACTCCACCTAAAGTATCTTCAGATGAAAAAATTACCGTTTCTGATGTATTAGGTCTTGATGCTTTAAAACTTTTGAAAGACAGAAATTTCTTGATTTTCTTTATTTCATCTATTTTGATCTGTATCCCTCTGGCTTTTTACTACCAAAATGCAAATCCATTCCTTTCAAATATCGGCATGGATAACCCTACAGGAAAAATGACTATTGGTCAGGCTTCAGAAGTTATTTTCTTATTATTTATCCCAGTATTCTTTAAAAGATTCGGTTTTAAAATGACCATATTGGTGGGCATGCTGGCTTGGGCAGTACGTTATGCATTATTTGCTTACGGTAACGCAGGCGAACTGAGTTTTATGCTAATTTTGGGAATTGCGTTACACGGTGTTTGCTACGATTTCTTTTTCGTTTCAGGACAGATTTATACCAACTCTAAAGCTGGCGAGCGTTTCAAAAGTTCAGCCCAAGGCTTAATTACCTTAGCTACTTATGGCGTAGGAATGTTAATTGGATTTGCTGTAGCAGGTAAAATTTCTGACGCCTACAAAGCAGCAGATGGCGTGATGGACTGGAAAATGATCTGGATTATCCCAGCGGGAATTGCATTAGTGGTATTTTTATTATTTGCATTGGTTTTCAACGATAAATCCAAAGCTGAAATAGAACCTAAAACTGTTTAATATGGCGTCGAACGTAAATAGAAGAAATGCTTTAAAGAACATCATCGCAGGAACTGCTGCAATTGGTGTTTCTTCAGGATTTTCAGCATTAGCAATGGATAAATCAGAATCAGATCAGCCACTAAGGCTAAAAGGAAATATTAATCATGCCGTTTGTCGTTGGTGTTTTAGCAGTTTAGATGTAGAAACACTTTGTGTTGAAGCTAAAAAGATAGGCATTAAAGGCATTGATTTAGTTGGACCAAAAGATTGGCCGACTTTAAAAAAACACGGCTTAGAATCGACCATGTGCAATGGTGCGGAGATTAATTTAGTAGATGGTTTTAACGATGAAAAATTCCACGAAAAGTTAATTCAAAACTATACCGCAATGATTCCACTCGTTGCCGAAGCAGGTTACAAAAATCTAATCTGTTTTAGTGGAAACCGCCGTGGTAAAGATGACGAAACAGGCTGGAATAATTGCGTTAAAGGGCTGAAACAATTAATCCCATTAGCAGAAAAACACAATGTTGTGCTGGTAATGGAGTTATTAAACAGCAAAATTAACCATAAAGATTATCAATGCGACAGAACTTCCTGGGGAGCTGAACTTTGCAAGCGCTTAGGATCTGAAAACTTCAAATTGTTATACGATATCTATCATATGCAGATTGATGAGGGCGATGTAATTAGAAACATCAGAGATAACCATCAATACATAGCCCATTACCATACCGCTGGTGTTCCGGGCAGAAATGAAATCGATGATACGCAGGAGTTATATTATCCTGCAATAATGAAAGCCATTGCCGAAACCGGCTTTAAAGGTTTCGTTGCACAAGAATTTATACCTAAAAATGCAGATAAAATAGCCTCGCTAAAAAAGGCAGTTTCTATTTGCGACATCTAAAAATATACCTATGTTATCAAGAAGAAGTTTTATTTTAAACACTAGTATGGCTGCAGCTGCAGCGCTTTTGGTTCCATCATTTGCTTGTGTGGCTTCCGATAAAAAATCAGTTGGTCTGCAGTTATATTCTTTAAGGGATGAGCTTCCGAAAGATGTAAAAGGAACCATAGCAAAAGTAGCTAAAGCTGGCTTTAAGGAGGTTGAAACTTATGGTTTCTCTATAAAGGATCAATTTTGGGGATTAACACCAGCTGAATTCAAAAAACTGCTTGACGAAAACGGATTAACCGCACCAAGTGGCCACTACGGATTAGGCAGCTATTTAACTGATGGAAACACTGAAGAATTAAAAGCAGCAATCGCCGCCGCTAAAGTTCTTGGAAGCGAATATGTAACCATTCCCTGGTTAGATGAAAGCATTAGAAAAAGTGCCGACGACTACAAAAAAATTGCGGCTAAAATTAATGAAGCCGGAAAATTGGCAAAAGAAGCTGGTATCAGGCTAGCTTACCACAACCACAATTTTGAATTCGAGAAACAAGGTGATACCACTGGTTACGAAATTTTATTAAAAGGAACCGATAAAAATCTTGTTGATTTTGAGCTTGATTTATATTGGGTAGTACGTTCAGGAAACGATCCGATCAAACTATTTAAAGAAAATCCAGGCCGTTTTACCATGTGGCATGTGAAAGATATGGATAAAGCAAATCCAGCATTAAATGCTGAAGTAGGAACAGGTTCTATCAACTTCAAACCTATTTTTGCTGATGCCAAACTTTCGGGCATGAAACACTTCTTTATAGAGCATGAAACCAATTACAAACCAAACCCAATGGAATCTGTTACAGCTAGCTGTGCATACATTAAAAAAGAAATTATTTAAATTTTAAATGATGAATTCAAGAAGAACTTTCTTAAAACAGGCAGGACTAGCCGCAGGAGCAGCATTATTAATCCCGTCGTTTGCCTTTGATAAAGCAAGTAAAAATGTTGGTTTGCAATTGTACTCTTTACGTAATGAACTGCCAAAGGATGTAAAAGGCATTATCGAAAAGGTAGCGCAGGCCGGATACAAAGAAGTAGAAACCTATGGTTTTTCTAACGGAAAATTCTGGGGCATAACACCAAAAGAATTTAAAGCCTTGTTAAATGCAAATGGCTTAAAAGCACCAAGTGGCCATTATCATATGGATGATTTTGTAAAAACTGGAAAAACAGACAAATTAAAAGCCGATATCGAATCTTCAGCTGCCATTGGCGGTAAATATTTTACCATTGCCGGTGCGCATGTAGATATGAGCAAAGGTGTAGATGGCTTTAAGAAAACCGCTAATGATTTTAATAAGGTTGCCGAAATTGCAAAAGCATCTGGTTTAAAATTCGCCTACCACAACCACGATTTCGAATTTAAAAAATTAGGTGATACTACTGGTTACGATGTTTACTTAAGCGAAACCGATAAAAATCTGGTAAATTTCGAATTAGATTTATACTGGGTGGTACGCTCAGGTAACGATCCGTTAGCTTTGTTCAAAAAATATCCAGGCCGTTTTCCAATGTGGCACGTTAAAGACATGGACAAAGCCAAACCTGAATGGAATACCGAGGTAGGTAAAGGTTCTATTGATTTTAAAAGCATTTTTGCTCAGGCAAAACTTTCAGGCATGCAACATTTCTTTGTAGAGCACGAAACCAATTACCAACCTGATCCAGTTGGTTCTATCAAAACAAGCTGTGATTATATCAAAGCCAATTTGATTTAAAATTTATCCAAACCTCGCAGTTTAAAATTGCGAGGTTTGGACTACGCTTATCGTCATCTCGACTGAAGTGTAGTGAAATGGAGAGATCTATCTCCAAAACAGCAAACCTTCAATTCTTCAACAATATATTTTAGGTTAGACTGCTGATCTGAGTTATCTAAACCTGATAGTAACGGAAAGCCCGTAGCGCAGTGGAGGCTTGAAGTGGATAGCAGGACTTTCGGAACCGATATACTCAGGAACATGCTTTCCAAACAAAAACATCAAGCAATTCGCTAACGGCGTGTTGAATAGGTTGTCGTTTACAAACGATAAAATTGTATAGCTATTAATGCACTCGCTAGGAAACGAGCGCAAACGGCATTAAGACCTCCGAGCCCTTCCTAAATCGAATTACACCTAATATTTCTCACCTTATTTTCTACTGAAAAAGTAAGATTTTAAATATTAAAAGCAAATTTAATTGGTAACAATGGGGATATAAGCTTAATTTTTAGCATATTTGGGCTTATATCAAATGTTTAATAATATATAATTAAAATTTAAAATGAAAGTAGCAGTAGTAGGTGCCACCGGATTGGTAGGCACTGTCATGTTAAAAGTATTGGAGGAAAGAAATTTCCCTTTAACAGAGTTGATTCCCGTAGCATCAGAAAAGAGTGTTGGTAAGGAAATTACTTTTAAGGGTAAGAAGTTCCCAATTGTTAGCATGGATACTGCAATCAGCATGAAACCAGATATCGCTTTGTTTTCAGCAGGTGGAAATACTTCATTGGAGCATGCTCCACGTTTTAAAGAAGCCGGAACAACCGTTATCGATAACTCTTCTGCATGGCGAATGGATCCTGCAATTAAATTAATTGTACCGGAAGTTAATGCACACGAACTTTCTATCGACAACAAAATCATTGCTAACCCGAACTGTTCTACTATTCAAATGGTGGTGGTTTTAAAACCTTTACACGATAAATACAAAATTAAACGTGTAATCGTTTCTACTTACCAATCAGTTACCGGTACAGGTGTTAAAGCGGTTGAGCAGCTAATGAACGAACGTAAAGGCATTGATGGTCCTAAAGCTTATCCATACGAAATTGATTTGAATGTTCTTCCTCATATCGACGTTTTCACAGATAACGGATATACCAAAGAAGAAATGAAAATGGTTAAGGAAACGAACAAAATCATGAGCGATGATAGCATTAAAGTTACCGCTACTACAGTTCGTATCCCAGTTATGGGCGGCCACTCAGAGTCAGTAAATATCGAGTTCGAAAATGACTTCGATTTAGCTGAAGTGCGCAGTATTTTAGAAAAAGCACCAGGCGTTATCGTTATTGATGATGTTGCTAACCTAAAATACCCAATGCCTAAAGATGCACATGAAAAAGATGAAGTTTTTGTAGGCCGTATCCGTAGAGACGAATCGGCACCTAAAGCTTTAAATCTTTGGATTGTTGCAGATAACTTGCGCAAGGGTGCTGCAACCAATGCCGTTCAGATTGCCGAATATCTAATTCAGAAAGAATTAGTTTAATCAATAACCTCAAGAAAAGTCCTCCGATTTAAAAATCGGGGGACTTTTTTTATACCCGCTCTCCAACATGAAACGTATTCCAATCGCTTTAATATATTCCAGGTTACTGATTGGTTTTATAATAATCCTATTGAGCTTTTTCCACGTCAATCACTATTCTTTTTTTGCAATCACATTATTATCGGTCGGTTTATTAACTGATGTATTCGATGGAATAATAGCCAGAAAACTAGATATCTCCTCCGAAAAGTTAAGACGTTTAGATTCCAGTATTGATCAGGTGTTTTTTATTTCGGTTGCGGTTGCTACTTATATCCAATGTCCCGATTTTTTCAAAGGCAATTTGGTAAAACTGATTTTTCTTGGTGCTTTCGAAGTTTCAACCTATGCATTAAGCTATATCAAATTCAGAAAAGAAATCGCTACACATTCAATCGGCGCTAAAATCTGGACGTTGACTATATTTGCCACTTTGGTCGAAATTATAGTCCATTGTGAATCAGTTATGCTATTTGAACTTTGCCTTTGGGTCGGCCTCGCAACCAGATTAGAAATACTCGCCATCGTTTTCACCCTAAAAAAATGGACGAATGATGTACCAACCATTTATCATGCTGTAAAATTGAGGCAGGGAAAAGAAATTAAGCGTAATAGGCTATTTAATGGCTGATATTTGTAAATATCTTATCATAACAATTATAGCCCTTTAATTAATTTTATCTTTGTTAATCTTCAACGGATAAAATCTCTATGCGATTAAAAATATATTCCCTATTGCTCTTAATTTTTGCTGCAAATATTACAATTGCCCAAAACCGAATTCAGAACCTCGAAAAAGCTTTCGATAATTTATTAAATGATGAGCAGGCAAAACATGCTATTGCTTCTCTTTGTGTTTTAGATGCCAATACGGGCAAAACATTGTATGCCAAAAATGAGCAAATTGGCTTGGCCACTGCTTCAACCTTAAAAACCATAACTGCAGCCACGGCTTTCAGTATTTTAGGGAAGGATTTTCAGTTTCAAACCACCTTGGCCTATACCGGAACAATTACTACTGATGGAATATTAAAAGGAAACCTGATCATTATTGGCAGTGGCGACCCAACTTTGGGCTCCTGGCGATATCAAAACAAAGAGAATGCTGTTCTAACACAATGGGTTACTGCAATAAAATCTGCCGGAATCAAAAAAATTGAAGGTACAGTTATTGGGGATGATCGCATTTTCGGTACACAAACAACGCCTGAAGGTTGGGTTTGGCAGGATATTGGCAATTATTATGGTGCCGGAACCTCTGGCTTAGCCTGGAGAGAAAATCAATTTGATATTCATTTGAAACCTGGAAGTAGCACAACAGATGAAGTGAAGATTATAAAAACAGTTCCGGCTACACCTTATGTGCAGATCATAAATGAACTAAAAACTGGAAGTCAAGGTTCTGGCGATAGAAGTTATGCTTTTCTTCCACCATACAGTAACGTTGCTTACCTCCGCGGAACCTGGGGAATAGGCATTACAAAAACAGGTATTTCTGTAGCCCTCCCCGACCCCGCTTTTGATTGCGCTTACCGTTTACAGGATACTTTGAAAAGATTGGGTATTTCGACCGGTCAGCAAGCCACAACGGCAAGGTTAATGACCTTAAATAACCAGGTCATTCCTTCAGTTACACAGAAAATAAGCACCATTAGTTCGCCTAGTTTAAGCGAAATGACCTACTGGTTTTTAAAGAAAAGCATCAATTTATATGGCGAATCACTTTTAAAAACCATTGCAATAAAATTAGGCAAACCGGGTACAACAAGTAAAGGAGCAGAAACCGAAATCAATTTCTGGGCTGATAAAGGCATTGATAAAACGTCATTGAATATTATTGATGGCAGCGGACTTTCTCCAGGCGACCGAATCACAACTTCGGCAATGGCTAATATACTTTTCCAGATCCAGAAAGAAAACTGGTTTGCAGATTATTATAAGGCCTTACCCGAGTACAACGGTATGAAAATTAAAAGCGGAACAATAAATGATGTTTCAGCATTTGCAGGCTACCATACTGATGCTGCAGGCAATAAATATGTTATCGTTATTAACATTAATAACTATAGCGGAAGCGGGATTAATAAAAAATTGTTTAAAGTATTAGATGAACTCAAATAAAACCAACTGATATAAAATATGGCACATTTTATAAAAAACCTACAAACCGTTGATGGATTGATTTCGAATTTATATAAAGAAGTTTCTATCGAAGAAATGACCAAAAAAATTACCGATCTCATGGAACAACAAGGCTATAAAGTCTTCGACCATCAATATGGAAATTTAATTTTAGAGAAAGGTAGCCGAACAAAACGGCTTTTACTAGGCGCATTTGCAACGTATTATAAATTTAGCGTAACCATGTCACCAAATACTGAAAACGAACTTATTGTAAATATTTTTCAGCAGTCGAGTGGTATGTCTGGAGGTTTAATCGGTATGAATCAGATAAAAACAGAGCTTACAAGATTAAACTTTTTATTCGCGAATATTTAAATAGATCATGTGCATAAGTTGAAATAACTTCAACACAAAATACTGTTATTCAAATAATTTCGATTAAACAATATCCAGGCGACAATAACATTCAACGGAATAAGGATTAACCCGAAGCCAAACATGATGAATACATAAAAAAGGAAAAACAGGCTAAAAACCCATATCAAAAATCCTTTAATCTGTATCGCATTTAACAAAAGCAGGCTTCTAAATAACAGAATCGCAGAAAAGGCGAATGCGATTAACCCAAACGATGTTAAAATACCGAAGTTGGTAAATATCCAACAGATTTCGGGCAGTAATAAAACGAGATAGTTTAAACAAAAACTAAAAAATACCTTCTCTTTAGTAAAAGGAAAATTTGGCAAGAAAGACAAGTATCTATTATTAAAAACCTTTTCCTGATAAATAAGTACAACATGTGCCACAACAATACATGAGGTAACGAGTGTCAATAATCTTGAATCATTTTTAAGATCAGCAAAAACCACCAAAACACTCGAAATAAGCACCCACGAAAGTAATTTGGTAAGCACATACGCCAGCTTAGATTGATTGAAAACCTGAAAACTATATAGCAAAAAAACAGGTTTGTTCCACTTTCTGCCAACCCTGATCAACCAACCTGGTTTATTGGCCTCAATTAAACGGTTATTTTCTTTTAGACAGATATAAGCACAAGCCATAATTAGAAGCACCTGAAAAAACAAAATCGCTATGGAAATAAGGTAGAAACCAAATATTAGTCCAATAGTCAATGCATATAGCGTATAACTTAAAACAGGGATAAAAACGTATGCCTGTACAGTAAACCAATTTTTAAGCTGTTGTTTTTTGCTTAATGCGGTAAAACTATAATACAGAAACCCCTGCTGGGGCAAAGCAAGCTGACTTAAGACATATTTTAAGCTTTTATAAGCATAAAGTGAGCTTCCTACCAGGTAAAAAGTTAAAATAAGTGGATTACTCACCAAACTAATGGTAAAGAAAAACTGCCAGAAATCAATCTGGTCTGACCGAACCGTGCCCAGGGTATTGATAAACAAACAATAACTCATCAACATCACAAAGATGAATACCAACATAGCTGCATGTGTACGGTAAAAACCATCTACAAATATTTTCTTTAAGGCAGTGTTTAAAAGCAACGACATTAAAAATTCAGTATTATTTTTTTATCTTGAATATTGATCTGTTTAAGTCCAGGCAGTTTTAACTCATCTAACGGCTGATGTGAAGACAGTAAAAAACTGATTTTTTCATTTTGATATTTTTCATTAATCCAGCGGTATAATATTTCCAAAGATTCCACATCGATTGTATTTAAAGGCTCGTCTAATAAGATCAATTTAGGTTTCCCTAAAAAAGCCAAAACCAACGACAACTTTTTTAACATGCCACTAGAATATGAACCCAAGGGATTATGAATATAAGGCTCCATACCCATTTCAGCGATTAAGGTCTCTTCTTGATCAGAAACAGCTCCTTTGGCTTTAGCAAAAAGATCAACCATTTCAAATCCGGTTAAAAATTCGGGGAATAGTGGTTCGGCCTCGGCAAAATTTACAAGCTTTCTATACGAAACACCATGATTTTTTAAATAAATAGAACTTATTGCGATATCGCCATCGAAAGACAATATCCCTGCAATTGTTTTCAACAGGGTACTTTTCCCTGAGCCATTACCTCCTTTTATCCAGAAAATACCTTCTGGAATTTTAATATTATCTATCTTTAAAACAAGGTGATTGAAATAAGATTTCTCAAATTGATTGAAGTGTAACATAAAATCATTTTATTTCTGACTTTAGTTTTAATAAAAAGTTACAGACCTTATTCATCTCAATAAAATTATATACGATGAAATTAGTTTTACGCCCTTACCAACCAAGCGATGTTGAAAGTTTAGTTAAAAACGCCAACAATTTCAATATTTCGAAATATTTAACCAATAAATTCCCTTTTCCTTATGAAAAAAAAGATGGGGAGGCGTTTATTCAATTGGCCTTAAGCCACGAACCTTTACAAATCAAGGCAATTGTGGTCAATAACGAAGTAATCGGATCGATAGGTGTGCATCAACTGGCCGATATTTACAGCAAAAGTGCAGAAATAGGCTATTGGATTGCTGAAGATTTTTGGGGCAAAGGCATTGTTCCGCTCGCCATAAAAGAAATGCTTAAATACGGTTTCGACACCTTCGATATTGAAAGAATTTTCGCACGGACTACACATACGAACCTGGCCTCGCAGCAGGTTTTAAAGAAATCTGGCTTTATTTTCGAGGCAGCACTAAAAGGTACTATTTTTAAAAATGGAGAATATTTTGACGAATTGATTTTTGGATTTAGGAGACATCAGTTAAGCAAAGAACAGAATTAAAACATTTTGCTAAACTCGAAGCTTATTGCGTAAATTCGTGCAAACCAAAAACAACAAAGCAATGAAATTATCGATCAAATCAGTAATGCTGTTTGTTGCACTTTTAGGTGCAGTAGATTTCGCAAATGCCCAGGGAGCCAAGTTTCCACAACCGAGTAGTGGACAAACCATTATCCAGGATTTTGGATTGGGCAAAATAACTTTAACCTACTCTCGTCCGAATGTTAAAGGCCGCAAAATTTTTGGAGGTATGGAACCGATGGGCGTAGTTTGGCGTAACGGTGCAAATGCAGCTACGCGCATTAAATTTACAGATGCCGTTAAAATTGAAGGCAAAGATTTACCAGCCGGCGAATATGGCTTGTTCAGTATTCCAGGCAAAAATGAGTGGACGGTTATTTTTAATAAAATTGCTGATCAATGGGGTGCTTACGAATATAAAGAAAGTGATGATGTGCTCCGTATAAAAGTAAAAACGATAGCTTTAAAAGATAAAGTAGAAACCCTTAGCATGCAGTTTTCGGCTGTTAGCGAAACCTCGGCACAGTTAAATATGATGTGGGAGAATAGTGCATATTCAATCAATATCACAACTTCTATTGATGAAAAAGTAATGGCAAATATTGCTGAAGCGATGAAGGGTGAAAAAAAACCTTACTTTAATTCGGCATTGTATTATTATCAAAATGGAAAAGATTTAAAAACAGCCTTAGAATGGATGACGGAAGCAGAAAAATCAGATCCTAAAGCACCATGGTTTAAACTATGGAAAGGCCGTATCCAATTGAAAATGGGCGATAAAGCAGGAGCATCAGCTACGGCACAGCTAGGCATAGACGCTGCAAAGGCACAAAAGATTGATGAATATGTACGCCTCAATTCTGAACTTTTGGCCGAAGCTAAAAAATAAAGAAACGTCATTTCGACCGCAGCGGAGAAATCTATCTGCATGATATTGTACATAGATCTCTCCATTTCGCTTTGCTTCAGTCGAGATGACGACCTTCCTCCGGCATTACAGATAGCCAATATTAACTTAAAATTAACCGTTGGTTAACTTGAACAACTATCATAACATTAACCCTTAAAACGCTTTATTTATTTAAAAATAATACTAACTTTGATGTTGCGCTTAGTAATTGTACTTTATACACTAAGCAGGTTAAAAAATCAATAAAAAATCAAATAAAAATGAGCATAATCGTTAATGTCCATGCCAGACAAATTCTCGATTCGAGAGGCAATCCAACAGTAGAAGTAGAAGTTGTAACAGAAGCAGGTGCTTTTGGCCGTGCAGCTGTACCAAGCGGTGCATCTACTGGACAATATGAGGCTGTTGAATTACGTGATGGAGATAAATCTACATATTTAGGTAAAGGTGTTTTAAAAGCTGTAGAAAATGTAAATACTAAAATTGCTGATGCATTAAGAGGTATTGATGTTTTTGAGCAAAATACAATTGATAAAATTATGTTAGACCTGGATGGTACCGAAAACAAAGGTAACTTAGGTGCTAATGCTATTTTAGGTGTTTCTTTGGCTGCTGCTAAAGCTGCTGCTGATGAAATCGGTCAACCATTATACCGTTATATTGGTGGTGTTAACGCCAACACTTTACCAATTCCGATGATGAACATCATTAACGGTGGTTCACACTCTGATGCGCCTATTGCTTTCCAGGAATTTATGATTATGCCAGTTGGCGCTCCTTCTTTCTCTGAGGCTTTACGTTGGGGAACCGAAGTTTTCCATAGCTTGAAAAAAATTCTTCACGATAGAGGTTTATCTACTGCTGTAGGTGACGAAGGTGGTTTTGCACCAACTTTCGATGGTACTGAAGATGCAATTGAAACGGTATTAAAAGCAATTGAAACTGCTGGTTACAAACCAGGTTCTCAAATCTGTTTAGCTTTAGACTGTGCATCATCTGAGTTTTACAAAGATGGCAAATATGATTATACCAAATTTGAAGGCGCTACCGGGGTAATTCGTTCTAGCGAAGAGCAGGCACAATATTTAGCTGATCTTTCTGCAAAATATCCAATTATCTCTATTGAAGATGGTATGGACGAAAACGACTGGACTGGCTGGAAAAGCTTAACCGATAAAATTGGTGACCATGTTCAATTGGTTGGTGATGATTTATTTGTAACTAACGTTACACGTTTACAACGTGGTATTGATGAGGCTACTGCTAACTCGATCCTGGTAAAAGTAAACCAGATCGGTTCTTTGACTGAAACCATCAATGCGGTAACTTTAGCACAAAACAATGGCTATACTTCGGTAATGAGTCACCGTTCTGGCGAAACTGAAGATGTTACGATTGCTGATTTAGCTGTTGCATTAAACTGCGGACAGATTAAAACCGGTTCTGCATCACGTTCAGACAGGATTGCAAAATACAATCAATTATTACGTATTGAAGAAGAATTAGGTGAAAACGCACGTTTCATCGGTTCTAAATTCAAATATGCTAAGAAATAATTTATAATATTGGGTTTAAACCCCAATGCTATAGTGTTAACAAGTTGAAAAACTTATTTGCGAAACATCCGGGGATTTTAAATCTTCGGATGTTTTTATTTTAATACTATATTTGTTTGTTGGATTTGGGTTTTCTCAAATCTAAAATCTCATATCAAAATATATGAAACGTTTAATAGATCTTTTCCGCAATAAATATTTCCTTGCTACTGTCGCTTTTGCGATGTGGATGCTATTTTTCGACAAAAACGATATGATGTCGCAGTATGAATACCGCAGTCAAGCCAATAAACTGCAGGAAGAAAAGGAATATTTCGAGAAGGAAACCGCCCAGGTTAAAAAAGATTTAAATGAACTGAATACCAATCTTAATACAGCCGAAAAATTTGCCCGCGAAAAATACTTCATGAAAAAAGACAATGAAGATGTTTTCGTGATTATTCAGGAAGAGAAGAAGGATTAGTTTTCAGTTAAAAGTTTACAGTTTTGAGTTAACAATCCACCCATAAACAATTCCCTTCCAGTTAACCGATTAAGCAATTCAAACAGTTAACCATTCTAATGCTCCACATCCTTTACATTATTGCCATAACCGCTGAAGCCATGACTGCTGCACTTTCGGCAGGCAGAAGAGATATGGATTGGGTTGGTGTTTGTATTATTGCCTGGGTTACAGCATTAGGCGGTGGTACAGTTAGAAATGTGCTCTTCGGCCATTACCCAATGAGCTGGGTAGAACATCCAGAATATTTGGTGATTACAGCGGTAGCGGCCTTACTCGCTGCATTTATTGCCTCGATTATGACTAAACTCAAAAAGCTTTTTCTTTACCTTGATGCTTTAGGTTTGGTAGTTTTTACCATTATTGGCTGTCAGGTTGCACAGGAAATCCATTTACCTTATTTAATTGTACTTTTCAGCGGAATGATTACTGGTTGTGCTGGTGGGGTACTTCGTGATGTACTCTGCAATGAAGTACCATTTCTTTTTAGAAAAGAGATTTATGCCAGTGCAGCAATAGTTACAGGTGCCGTTTATATCGGTATAGAGCATTTTCATGGAAGTGAGATGCTAGCTACTATTTTAGCAGCCGTAGTTGGATTAACCCTAAGATTACTTTCCATCCGCTTCGAATGGCATATGCCCAAGTTTGTTTACAGGGATGAATGGCACTAATTCAGTTGGGAGTTTCTTTCGTGGTGTCAGGTGTTACCACCTGATACTTTCGAAATTGATAGAATATCATCAATTACTCGCAAAAAAACAATATAATCAGTCAGATAGTAACATCTGACTGCACAACCAACTCCAAATTTAGAGTTCCCCGTTTCTTTTTCTTAAAAACCACTCTATGCCCAGCAAAATCAAAATTAAGCCGAACAGCCATTTCATGCTGATGAGTTCATCGTATTTACGATCTTCGTAACTGATGGTTTTAATATTTTCGTTTTTGACAATCTCATCCGCTATTTTCAGCAGGTTTTCGGGCATAAACAGCTTACCATTACTTTGTTTAGATATTGTATTTAAAAGCTGGTGATTGGCTGTTGTCTGCTGAAATTCTGCGATCAATGCATTTACATAGAAACTACCTGTAGCCGTGAATTTCTTTCCACCCAGTTCGGTATTGGCAAGATAAGAATAGTTCCCTGCAGGCATGGTTCCTGCATCTAGCTGATAAGCATTTTCAGTTTTAGAAAAAATATAGTTAAACACTTTGCCCGCTTCATTTTTAACCTGAAGATTAACTTCCGACTCATTTACAGGCTGGTAACTATCGTTATAAAGGGTGCCGTTAAACTGGATGGTTTCATTTTCATCGTAAGCAGACTTTGAAGTAAATACCTTGAATCTACGCTTATCATCTTTAACAGATAGGTATTGAACCGTTTTTGAAATCAGATCGTTTAAAACCGATTGATTGCTTTCATTTTCAGCTTCTGAAAGTTTCCATCTCCAAAGCCCCTCTCCCATCAAATAACCTGCCTTTAAGCCATTTTCATTCGCGAAGAACAGTAATGGCTGCTGTGTGCTTACTTTGCCGATACGCTGATTAAAAACGGGTATTGCGCCTGCATTTACGGTCAACCTTCCAAACGGACTTAACAGAGGATCGAAAGATGAAAACTGCTTCTTGTCATCTTCCGCAAGATTGAAGCTTGTAAATCCATTGGCAAAATCGGCATATACTTCCTGAATGGAGCCATTTGCAGAACTTAAGTTAACCTGATTTTGCATTTGGTTAAAAGCATTTATATTGCTCTGTGCGCCCAAAATGTACCAGATCGGTTTCTTTAGTCCAGTTAATTTCTTTAAAAATGCTGACGAAATATTTTGTGCATCGGGTAATTGATACAACACGATTAGATCGAATTTAGAGGGATCTGTGGTAATTAAATCATCAGCGAGTGCGAGTTTAGCCTCGTAGTGTTTATTGAGCGAAATAGCTTCTTTTAACACGGCCAAATCAGGATGTGGTGCAACCGCTGCAAGCAATACCTTCTGCCTGCCATCAATCACTTCTACATAAAAAGTTTGAACATTATTTCTGGTTGTAATTTCATTTTTCAGTGCCCCGAGCTGAACGGTATATTTCTGAACACCAATTTTACCTGCATGGATCTTAACCGGAATCGTTTTAACAAAGGAACCTCCATTAATGGATATATTTTGCTGTTCTACCTTTGCACCATTTTGGTTAACCGTTAAAGCAGTGCTTTCGCCATCACTTTGAAAAGCCTGAACCTGAACTTCGATCGTAAAATCGTCATCCAGGTACACAATGTTATTGTAATTTACGTTCGAAATTAAGACATCGTGTTTCGGGATACTATCACCCAAGGCAATGGTATAAACCGGCGCATTAATCTGATTTACGCTGTACAACGGATTTCCACCGTGATTAAAAATACCATCTGTGGCCAAAATAATGGCACCAACATTTCTGTTGGTATATTCATCTCTAACTTTCTGAAAAAAAGCCGAAGCATCTGTTAATTTACCCTGATTTTTAAAATCGAAACCATCAGCCACCTGATCGCCAAAGTGAAGTGTTTTCACCTCGTACTTATCTGATAGTTTATCTTGTAAAGCTTTAAGATTATTTTCATATAATTTTTGGTCGAAGCCAGCTGCTTTAACCTGACCTACAGACAGAGAATTATCTTGTCCGATGATGATCACCGGTTTATCTAAGGTATAATTTAATGTTTTGATGAGCGGTGCAAATATTAACCATGCTACGGTAGTCACTACGATAATCCGCAAGGCCGTTAAGCCATACTGAAGTTTTTTATCCAAATTTTTGTTGCCACGATACAGCAACCAGGCGTACAGCACACCCAACGCCAAGCAACCGAGAAAAAACAAAATAGATGTACCCGAAAAAAAACTGTTCATACTTTTATAAAGATGGTAATTTTGGGGAAATTTTCAAGATTATTAACAGTAAAGCGCATAAAGAATTTACGTAAAAGCCAATTAATTATAATTTGAAAACACCAGTACTCATTTAACCGCGAAGGATTCGCGCAAAGTTATCACCTATCCAATTTATATTTACCTTCACGTTGTTTGCGTACAAGCAATTAAAAATTTTGGCGCCCTTAGCGGTAAAAAACGGCAAATTTACTAGCTTTAACCAAACCAAAATTTATGAAATTAATCTGTTTAACGTTTTTGCTATCTCTAAGTCTTATGGCGAATGCCCAAAATAATTTTAAAGCCGCTCAAATTAAATTCGAAAGAGTAGAAAAGGCCTACAATGAAAAATGGGAAACGTTGAAAAAATTTGTTTTGGCCGATGGTTATGGTGATCAGTTTTCGATGTTGATCAATGCCTATAAAACCGAAGGCAAACTGGAAGTATGGCTAAAGAATAATTCGGCTAAAACATATTCGTTGTTTAGAACATATGATTTCTGTGCACATTCTGGCACCATTGGCCCAAAAGTGATTGAAGGCGATGGACAAACACCGGAAGGTTTTTATTACATTAACGTTTTTAATCCGATGAGCAATTTTCACTTATCGCTAGGGGTAAATTATCCGAATACAGTTGATTATGCCAGAACTGGAAAAGATAGAAAGCCCGGAAGCGATATTTACATCCACGGCAATTGCGTTACTGTTGGATGCATTCCATTAACAGACGAAAAAATTAAAGAGGTATATATTTTGGGTGTTGAAGCTAGAAATGCAGGCCAGGAAAAGATTCCGGTCAACATCTATCCTTTCAAAATGACTGATGCAAATATGAAGAAATATATTGCTCAATTTCCTGCACAGGCTTTTTTCTGGAAATCGTTGCAGCCAGGATATTTAGCTTTCGAGAAAAATAAAAACCAAGCTAATGTAACTGAGGTAAAAGGGAAATATGTTGTGAAATAGTTTTAATGTTGTAAAGTTGAAATGTTCTAAATAAAGTAAAAGGCGTAAGGTTTAGGGTTAAACCCACCTTACGCCTTTGCTATTTTTATGGTATTGGAACGAAAGCCCTCTACCTTAAACCTTCCGCCTTCAACCTCTCTTAAAGCATTCCGCCGCAAACAGATAAAGTTTGGCCAGTTACGTAAGCACTCATATCTGAGGCTAGGAACACGCAAACATTGGCAATATCTTCAGTTTCTCCGGCACGTTTTAATGGAATATCTTTTTCCCATCCTTCAACAACTTTCGGATCAAGAATATCTGTCATTTCAGTACGGATAAAGCCCGGCGCAACTACGTTGGCACGGATATTTCTCGAACCTAATTCTTTAGCGATTGACTTGGTAAAACCAATGATACCAGCTTTAGACGCTGCATAATTTGCTTGTCCCGCGTTACCTGTAGTACCCACAATAGAACCCATATTGATAAAAACTCCTTTACGTGCTTTCATCATCACTTTAGAAGCCGCTTTGGTTACGTTGAAAATCGATTTTAGGTTAATATTGATCACATCATCCCAATTTTCTTCGCTCATACGCATTAACAAACCATCTTTGGTAATCCCTGCATTATTTACAACGATATCAATGGTGCCAAATTCGGCTACGATATCGTTGATCAATTGTTCAGCTTCGGCAAATTTAGAAGCATCAGAACGATAACCTTTAACTTTTGTTCCGAAGTTTTGTAATTCCTGCTCTAAAGCTTCACCTTTTTCTACTGATGATAAATATGTAAAAGCTACATTAGCGCCCTGCTCGGCAAATTTTTCAGCTATTTTACGGCCGATTCCTTTAGATGCGCCTGTAATTAATGCTGTTTTTCCTTCTAATAATTTCATTTGTTATTTTTATTGTTTGTCAGTCTGAGCTTGTCGAAGACCAATATGTTATTTATTTTTATAGTTTGATAATTTTACAATTTCGTTCCAATCTTCTTCAAATAAAGCTTCTTTTTTCTTTCTACTCCATCCCTTAAGCTGCTTTTCAAAATCTATTGCATCTTCTATTTGGTCAAATCTTTGATAATATTTTAAAGTAACTGGCCTTCTCGAAAAAGTATAAGCAAAAACATTTTCACCATCATTATGCTGAGAAAGTCTGGCCTCTAAATCATTTGTTGCTCCAACATAATAACTTTTATCGGAGCACTCCAAGATATAGACAAAATAGTTATGTACTCTTGCCATAAAATATTTTTTAGCAACTTAAAGTTACAAAAAAATATTTCCCGAAGATATCATGTTGAACCTATCGAAACACTTCAAAAAATCCTTCGACAGGCTCAGGATGACAATCACGCAAATTTGACTAATGACTTTTGGCTAAAGACTCAGGACTAAACCGCTGGTTCCTGCTGACTCAAACAGTGGAAGCTTCCCAATCCCCAGATAATATCAACCGAATTGATACCAATCACTTTCCGGTCAGGGAAACAACCTTGAATAATATCTAGAGCTTTCTGGTCGTTTACATCATCAAAAATTGGCACAATTACCGCTGCATTGGCGATGTAAAAATTTGCATAAGATGCAGGCAGGCGAGTATCTTCATGGATAACCGGCGATGGCATTGGCAATTGAACAATATTCAATGATCTGCCATCTTTCAGCTTCATGGCTTTTAAGGCCTCTAGATTCTCTTGTAACAAGATATAATTTTCATCCAGCGGATTGCTTTCTACAACAGTTAAAACCGTATCCTCGTTTACAAAACGCGTAATATCATCAATGTGGCCATCAGTATCGTCGCCAACAATTCCATCGCCTAGCCATAATACCTGATCCTGGCCATAATATTCAAGCAAATATTGTTCAATCTGCGCTTTGGTTAAATGCGGATTACGGTTTTCGTTCAACAAACAAGCTGTGGTGGTTAAAACCGTTCCAGCGCCATTAAATTCTACTGAACCACCTTCCATCACGATATCCGGGGTAAACAAAGGTAAATCGAAATGTTTGGCAATTTTAGTTGGCACAACATCATCCAGGTCAAATGGGGGATATTTTCCACCCCAGGCATTGTAACCCCAATCTACAACAGCCTTTTCATTTCCTTTCAACAAAAATGCAGGACCGTGATCGCGGCACCAGGCATCATTGGTTTCATTAAAATAAAATTCAATCTGGCTTAAATCGGCACCTACTTTTGTTAATTCAGAAACAGCAAAGGCCTTCATTTCTTGATCATTCACATTGATGCGTACTTTTTCACCTTCGGCAACAGCTTTAATAAACTGACAGTACGGTTCGTAAATGGTTTCGATTTTATCTGGCCAAGAGGCTTCTTTATGTGGCCAGCTTAACCAGGTTGCCTCATGTTTAGTCCACTCGGCAGGAAAAGCAAAACCTTGCTGCTTCGGCGAATAATCAAACTGATTGATATTTAAATCTTTTTTAGGAGGGAAATTTGACATCTAATTTTAATTTATAAATGAATGGTCCGTGAGGACACGAACCATGGATTTGGATGGTCGTCATCTCGACTGAAGGGCAGCACAATGGAGAGATCTATTAATAAAACAATTGAAGATTAGATTTCTCGACTCCGTTGCACTCCGCTCGAAATGACGACTTTTGGAGATTTAATAAAATAAACTATCATCCATAGTTTTCGCTTTAAGCTTTGGTCTTTACCCTTTCCGCTTAATCACCGTCAATATATCTTTTTGTAATTGGCTGATAAGAATCAATTCTTCTGTCTCTTAAAAAAGGCCAATGCTTACGGAAGAAATCAGATTCTGATAAATCCAGTTCAACTACCTCGGTTTCTTCCTGATCGTGAGAAGCCAAATAAAGTATTTTGCCCTGTCCGTTTGTGGCGAAACTTCCACCCCAGAATTTCATGGCGCCATCTTGCTCAAAACCTACGCGGTTTACACTTACTACAGGTACACCGTTTGCAACCGCATGTGAACGTTGGATGGTTTGCCAAGCATTGTATTGATCTTGGTTGGTTTCTTCGTCCTGATCGGTAGCCCAGCCAATTGCAGTTGGATAAAACATGATATCTGCACCCATTAATGCTGTAATACGTGAAGCTTCCGGATACCATTGATCCCAGCAGATCAGGATACCAATTTTAGCAAACTTGGTTTGGAAAACCTTATAGCCTAAGTCGCCAGGGGTGAAATAAAACTTTTCATAGTAAGCCGGATCATCTGGAATGTGCATTTTACGGTATTTGCCTAAATATGAACCATCAGCATCTAAAACTGCCGTTGTATTGTGGTATAAACCTTCAGCACGTTTCTCAAACAAAGAGGCGATAATTACCACGCCCAATTCTTTGGCCACCACTTGTAAAGCATCAGTAGATGGGCCTGGAATGGCTTCAGCTAAATCGAAATTGTCGTAATCTTCAACATCGCAGAAATACAAAGAAGTAAAAAGCTCTTGCAAACACACAATCTGTGCACCTTTTGCAGCCGCTTCTCTTACTTTAGTAATCGCTTTATCCAAATTTTCTTGTTTATCTTTAGTACAACTCATTTGCACTAAGCCAACTTTTACTTTCTTCATGTTTTTTGAAATGAGAGAATGAAAGAATAATTGAATGATTAACGTATTGCTACTTATTCAAAACCCTATCATTCAAAATTAGGCTGCAAAGTTACTATTTTGTTTAAAAGTAGAACGGCATAATTATGTAATTGTTTTTCGGAAAAGCAAAATGTAAGTGGAATCAGATATTATATTTATAATACGAATTTGCCTTTTGTTCGATTAATATTGCAAGCCCAATGATTGTTTTTGGTTACTTTGCCCAACGCCATCGTCATGCTGAATTTATTTCAGCATCTTTTATATCATTAAGACCCTGAAATAAATTCAGGGTGACGTAACTTATAAAAAAAACCTAAAAATATTCTACTAATTATCGATGGGATTACAACAAAAAACCCCGATTTTCATCGAGGCTTTCCGTCTTAATTTAAAACAAATTAAGGGTTGATATTATCCTTTTTAGGCTTTGGTTTTGTTTCTACAATTTCTGCAACGGCCACCACTTCTTTACGTTTTTCCGGGTCCATGAGCTCCATCAGTTTCAAGCCCAGTAGGCCATCCATCGCCGAGCCACCATGATTACCACCATTGCCACCGATCAACACATCAGGGATCAGCTTCACGTTACCTTTCGATAACTCTTCGGTAATTTTGTAACGCGTAAAGTTTTCGCCGCCCAAAGCTTTCACGGCAAGCTCGTAAGCTTCGGCAGTTGATTTACCTACGGCTAAAATTTTACCTGCTTCTGCACTACCGGTTAACGAAATCTGTTCAGCCTCCGCTGATGCACGCAACTTAATGGCTTCCGAATCGGCCTGTGCTCTTGCCTTGGTCGCTTCAGCCTCGGCATGCGCTCTCATTTTAGTGGCCTCAGCCTCCGCTCCTACAGCTAATTTTACACCAGCGGCATCACCTTCTGATTTTTTTACCGTTGCACTTGCAGTACGTTCGGCAATTTCTACACTTTGTTGTGCCTTCACAATATCTTTCTGCATATCGGCAATCGCAGTCTCTTTTTCCATTCCCTGACGCGTTTCCTGCGCTTGTTTTTGGGTTTCGTAAGTAACCTTTTGCTCTTCCGCAATTTTACGGTCGGTTAAAGTTTTCATTAACGATTCTGGCGGAACAATATCACCAATTAGCGTATCGACAGCATTTACGTTATATTCGTCAAGCACTTTACGGATATGCTCTTTTGCCGATTCCTGACGCTCTTTACGGGTACTTAAGAAAGCAATCACATCACTTCCTTGTGCGGAGTTACGGAAATAGTTACCAATTGTGGGCTCTAAAACCTGCGAAACCAGATTCACCATATTCCCAAAACGTGCAATTACCTTAGGGGCCTCTGTAGTTGGTACGTGGATAATCTGCGCAACATCTAAATTAAAAGGGAAACCATCTCTAGAACGAACGGTAATGGTTGACAGGTTTTTATCCAGATTATGCGCCTCACTACGTGCTGATGCCCAGTTTAACACCAAATTGGTTGTTGGTACCAGCTCCACTTTCATAATATATTTGTTGATCGGATATTTACCCGGACCAAGTGGTTCCAACCAAACACCTTTTGAGCCTTTGCCAACAATATTACCATGTTTAAAGTCTGCACCGGTTAAGTCATTTCCATCCGTACCTATAAATGAGATTACAACACCAACATAGCCGATTGCAATTTCGGTCATCGGAATTTCCTCCAACTGGATTGCCCAAGGATTGAGGTTATAAGAACCTGCCAAAATTACTTGGGGCTGCAAACCACGGTTACCACCTTGTTTTATAAAGGCATCGAAATCCTGGAAATTATTGTGTCCATCAACCAATTTACCAGCAATCTGATTGGCCTCAATTGGTAAACCATCTAAAGTGGTTACAATGCCCACCATACTTTCCTGAATGCGGATCATATCCGTAACAGAAACCTGAAACAGCATGGTATTGATACGATAAGAACCAGAGGTAATGTAAGATGTTTGCCGGCCTCGCTGACCACCATTTTCGAGAAACTTCACCGCATCCTGAAAATTATCAGACTCTACCTTTTGCCCAAGGATATTCCCTGTTGGGATTTCTGAACCATCTTTGGCCATAATCAGTCCGATTTTACCCTCCGGTATAATGGTAAACTGTTCCATCGTTACGCTGTACTGCCAGAACCACATCCCGAAATACAATCCTGGCGCCAGGGTTTTTCCCTGAAACCCGGCTTCGCCTTTAATCGCGATGATGCGGCCATCGGGCAGCTCCCGATCAGAACCAAAGAGCACGAATTTTTTGGTAATCAATCCGATCCTATCTTCGGGTACGATGACCATCCCGAATAAGAAACGTAAAATATATTTGTATAAAACTACGCACAACAGTGCCACTAAAACCCACCAATAATTAGAAATGAGCGCTTCCATAATCTTTTATATTTTTCTATTTTTTAACCTGATAAACCATTTATCAAGCACGATATAGATATCAAATGACGTGCTTTGTTACCATTTTTAACACTTATTTTCAAACTATTTTTTATTGAATTTAAGGCGTTAAAGATGACCCAGGATCAGCTGAACTCAAAACACCAACTGCAGATGACATTTTGAAGAATACCCTAGCTGAACGCTTATAAATGCTAAAAACTAACCTTTTAGGTTTTAGTAGATCGTGGCGGAAATTTTAAATGTATAAACTACAATTAATCGAAAAAATGTGTTTCTTTTTTGACCTATACAATTGACCAAAAAGGGATACATTGCTGGTCATATCGGATTGGAAAAGAAATAACGACGAGCAAGAATGAAGAATGCTCAGAAAAGGGCAGCACCCTGGTAAACTAAACCCGATTGCACGAATGCCGATTCCTTCTAATCGGCAGAAGGAAAAGCGGGGCTGGAACCAACCCAAAGGCGCGGAACCCTGCTTTTCAAATTATTTAACCACAAAGACATGAAGATCACAAAGTTTATACGCCAATCTCTTCTCTATATTCCTGCTGCAACTCAAATAAACATTTGGCACAGAGGCAGCCATCGTAGAGTTCGGATATATATTGCACTTCATTAATGCTTAACTGTACCACACTACACTGACATTTAGTGTAAGAATTTGCCTTACATTCAATAGCACTATTGCATCGCTCGCAAGGGATGATTTCGTGTTTGCTATGTTTTAAGGTTGAAGGCATAAGGTATAAGATTTAAGGTAAACCTATTGCATTACAAAAATATAAACAAAAAATAAGGTTTTGAGCGTTTGCCCAAAACCTTACGATATGATTAGATTCGTCATCCTGAACTTGTTTCAGAATCTATGTTATACAGATGTTATACAGATGTTGAACTAAATTCAGCATGACGATATTGTGCGAGATTAACCTGAACAGCTGATACAGCCTTCTTCCATTGAACAAACTGGTCCGTCAACGATTTCTTCTGCAACCTGATCTTGTGTCATTTCGGCTGGGATAACCGCTTCAATTGCTTTACCACCCTGGTTCTCTACTGTAAATTTAACGGCCTGAGAAGCTGCTTGTGTACGCAAGTAATACATACCGGTTTTTAAACCTTTCTCCCATGCATAGAAGTGCATTGAAGTTAATTTTGATGTATTTGGTGCGTTTACGAACAAGTTTAACGATTGCGATTGGCAGATATATGCACCACGATCGGCAGCCATATCGATGATATTACGCATCTTGATCTCCCAAACGGTTTTATACAATTCTTTAATATAATCTGGAATTGAATCAATAGCCTGGATTGAACCGTTAGCCAATATGATCTGATTTTTCATATCGTTGTTCCATAAACCTAATGCTACTAAATCTTTCAATAAATGTTTGTTTACCACTACAAACTCTCCACTTAATACACGACGGGTGTAAATGTTAGAAGTATATGGCTCGAAACATTCGTTGTTACCTAAAATCTGAGAAGTAGATGCAGTTGGCATTGGTGCAACCAATAATGAATTGTACACACCATCTTTAACTACTTTTTTGCGCAATGCATTCCAATCCCAACGGCCGCTATCTGGTGTAACATTCCATAAATCGAACTGGAATTTACCTTTTGATAATGGCGAACCTTTAAATGTTTGGTAAGGACCATTTTTCACAGCCAAATCATGCGAAGCCGTCATCGAAGCAAAATAAATCGTCTCGAAAATATCTTTATTTAAACGTTTAGCCTCATCACTTTCGAAAGGTAAACGCAATAAGATAAAGGCATCAGCCAAACCTTGTACACCTAAACCAACCGGACGGTGGCGCATGTTTGAGTTTTCGGCTTCTGGCACTGGGTAATAGTTGTGGTCGATGATTTTGTTCAGGTTTAAAGTAGCCTGATAAGTTACATCGTATAATTTTTGGTGATCGAAAGCACCATTAATTACGAAACGAGGTAATGCCAATGAAGCTAAATTACAAACTGCAACTTCATCTTTAGAAGTGTACTCGATAATTTCGGTACATAAGTTAGAGCTTTTAATGGTACCTAAGTTCTGTTGGTTAGATTTGCTGTTCGCTGCATCTTTAAACAACATATATGGTGTACCGGTTTCGATTTGCGAATCTAAGATAGCAAACCAAAGTTCCTGTGCTTTAATGGTTTTACGGCCACGGCCTTCTGCTTCGTATTTAGTGTATAATTCTTCAAACTCCTTACCGAAACAATCTGCCAAACCTGGTGCTTCGTGCGGGCAGAATAATGTCCAATCGCCATTGTCTTTAACACGCTGCATAAACAAATCGTTAATCCAAAGGGCATAGAACAAATCACGCGCACGCATTTCTTCTTTACCATGGTTTTTACGAAGATCCAAGAATTCGAAAACATCTGCATGCCAAGGTTCTAAATAAATAGCAAAGGCACCTTTACGTTTACCTCCACCCTGATCTACGTAACGGGCAGTATCGTTAAATACGCGTAACATTGGAATAATACCGTTACTTGTACCGTTTGTACCACCAATGTATGATCCTGTTGCACGGATGTTGTGGATGCTTAAACCAATACCACCTGCACTTTGCGAAATTTTAGCCGTTTGCTTTAATGTATCGTAAATACCTTCGATACTATCATCCTGCATGGTTAACAAGAAGCATGACGACATTTGAGGTTTTGGTGTAGCTGCATTGAACAAAGTTGGTGTAGCATGTGTAAACCAACGCTCGCTCATTAAGTTATACGTTTTGATTGCACTCTCGATATCCTCTTTGTGGATACCAACAGAAACACGCATAAACAAATGTTGCGGGCGTTCTACAATCTGTCCGTTAACTTTTAAAAGGTAAGATTTTTCTAACGTTTTAAAACCGAAATAATCGAAACCGAAATCGCGGTCGTAAATGATCGAACTATCTAAAATATCCTTGTTTTTTTCTATAATCTCATAAACATCATCAGCGATAAGAGGAGCATCTTTCTGCGCTTTCGGGTCGAAATATTCGTACAACATTTTCATCGTACCCGAGAATGATTTAATGGTGTTTTTATGTAGGTTGGAAACCGCAATACGCGATGCCAACAAAGCGTAATCAGGGTGTTTTGTTGTTAACGAGGCAGCAGTTTCTGCAGCAAGGTTATCCAACTCCGATGTGGTTACACCATCGTATAAACCTTCGATAACCTTTTTGGCTACATCGATTGGATCTACCAGATCTGAATTTAAACTATAGCACAACTTTTGAATACGGGCTGTGATTTTGTCAAATTGCACCGCTTCTTTGCGGCCATCTCTTTTTAGTACGAACATATTTTATGAGATTTAAGTTTTATTATTAAGTCGTGAGTATCAAGTATCAAGACCTAATCATCACTTTGTATTTTTTGTTTTTTATTTAATTGGTATCAAGATTTAAGCAGCAGGTATCAAGATTTAAGCAGCAGGTATCAAGATCAATACCTTTTGCCTTCTACCTTAAAAGTCTTCATCTAAAGAAAAGGCCTGTTTGTTATTATCAGCAGATGTTAATACACCACTTTTTTGATAATCGCCAACACGTTTCTCGAAGAAGTTGGTTTTACCCTGCAATGAAATCATTTCCATAAAATCGAATGGATTGGTTGCATTGTAGATTTTTTTGTAACCCAGCTCCTGTAGCCATCTGTCGGCTACAAATTCGATATACTGGCTCATTAATTTTGCATTCATGCCAATTAAAGCAACCGGTAATGCGTCAGTAATAAATTCTTTTTCAATTTCTACAGCATCACTAATAATACCATGAACTGCTTCTTCGCTCAATTTATTGCTTAACATACTATAAAGTAAACAAGCAAATTCGCAGTGTGAACCTTCGTCTCTCGAGATCAGTTCGTTACTGAAAGTTAATCCCGGCATTAAACCACGTTTCTTTAACCAGAAAATAGAGCAGAAACTTCCGCTGAAGAAAATACCTTCAACCGCAGCAAATGCTACTAAACGCTCAGCAAAAGTTCCGTTTTCAATCCAACGTAAAGCCCATTCTGCTTTTCTTTTCACCGCAGGTACGGTATCAATGGCATGGAACAAACGGTCTTTTTCTTCCGGATCTTTAATATAAGTATCGATTAACAGGGCGTAGGTTTCGGCATGGATATTTTCCATCATAATCTGGAAACCATAAAAACAACGTGCTTCCGGCAATTGAACCTCACTCATGAAGTTTACCGCAAGGTTTTCGTTCACAATACCATCACTAGCAGAAAAGAAAGCAAGGATGTGAGAAATGAAATGTCTTTCGCCATCGTTTAAATTGTCCCAGTGTTTCTGGTCATCAGAAAGATCAATCTCTTCTGCAGTCCAAAAACTAGCTTCGGTCTTTTTATACATTTCCCAAATTGCCGGATACTTAATCGGCAAAAGCACAAATCTATCTTTGTTTTCTTGTAGTAATAATTCCTGTTCCATACGCTGATATTTTTAATTCTATTTTTTTAACAGAGCCGACAAAGGCACGCATCCATCAATTTTATATGATGATTGTAATGTCTTTTATCAAAACGCTGTTGTGAAAGTGCTAACCCTATTGCCTGACAAACAACTGAGTTTTTAGTTAGGTAAAATTTAAAATTGCAATCAGGTGATGTACGTATAAATTACTAAAAACTAAGCTTTTATATTTGTTTTCAAGCGCAAGAAGTTAAAGAACTTTGTTATAACAAATATATATACGGT
Source organism: Pedobacter sp. R-06 (assembly GCF_049913135.1). NCBI lineage: Bacteria > Pseudomonadati > Bacteroidota > Sphingobacteriia > Sphingobacteriales > Sphingobacteriaceae > Pedobacter > Pedobacter sp. R-06. Next base: position 4,437,778 of record NZ_CP183977.1, read on the forward strand.
GGCCCTTTTTTGTGAACCAAAGTTGTTAACACCCTGCTCAATTGCTGGGGAAAAACGATCAGTCGAATATCATTTTCAAGCGAAAAAAAAGCTAATTGTTTCTTTTCAAGGGCTTAGCAAACCGAAATGAGTGTTAATAACTTAAATTTGAGGGGTATAATAAGCGCTAAATAGAGCCAAAAGGAGTATTACTCAACGGTATAACTGAGGCTTACTTTAGCTATGCCTTTATGGAAAATACCAATCTGTTTTGCAGCACGTTCAGACAGATCGATGGCTAATCTTTTAGAGAAAGGGCCACGGTCATTTACCTTCACAACTACCGATTTTCCGTTATCTGGATTGGTTACTGTAACCAGGGTGCCGAATGGCAGGGTACGATGGGCAGCTGTTAGCTTTTTTGCCCGGTATTTAGCGCCGCTGGTGGTGCGGCGGCCTTCGAATTTTCTGTGATAATAAGTGGCGAGAACTGTTTTTTTGATACTATCCGGTTCATTTGATGAACCAGATTCTTGTGCTTTACCTTGTAAAAACAGGAAACAAAAACTTAATAACAGAAGATACTTCATAGGCTAAATTTTCTTTATCGAGCCTACAAATATAAGCATTTAGTTTATAATCAATAATTTGTGGAAAAACAGCCTTATTTTGTGCATTAAAAAAGGCGTACAACTTATCGCTGTACGCCCTTACCTAACCCTTCTACATCCACCTTATTTTTGATCTGGCACGAAATTCATTGAGATCGAATTTACGCAATGACGGGTGTCTTTATTGGTAAATCCTTCGCCCAAAAATACGTGGCCAAGATGCGCACCACAATTGGCGCAAACAATTTCTGTACGTGAACCATCGGCATCGGGAATACGCTTTACAGCGCCTTTAATTTCGTCATCAAAAGCAGGCCAGCCGCAATGTGCATCAAACTTACTTTCCGAACGGTATAAGGCTGCGTTACAACGCTTACAGGTATAAGTTCCTTTATCCGTTGTATGTTCATATTTACCTGTACCAGGGTATTCTGTACCTTTATTTACAATTACTCTTTCTTCTTCGGGTGTTAATGGATTCCAGTTCATTTTCTTCTTTGGTATGATTTGCTCTGTTTCCTTCGATTGTTTTACAGCTTTCTTATCTTGCTTTTGAGCACAAGCAGAAAGACTTGTTATTAAAACAACAGCAGAAAGCAAAAATAGTTTATTTAACATCGTTTTCATATATCAATATACGATATAGATTTTGTTTTGGTTTGCTGGTTTAGTGGTTTGTATTAGTGTTTACAAAGGAATGATAATTCAGTTTGATGTTGAGAGTTTTCAGCTGGGAGTTTTGGGTGCAGAACCTCAACCTGACAAATTTCTGGTGGTTTAACCTAAAATTTTAAGATTAGCTTCGCTGAGCACTTTCGTGGCTCCAGCCTGAGCGGGAATGACGACATAAGAAGAAAGATGGCAGTAACACCTAACTTTGTGTGTTTTGCGCCTTAGTGGTTAAATATAAATTGCATCCTTGCGGTTAAAAATAATGCCTAAAATAAAAAAGCGTCCCGAAATTAATCGAAACGCTTTTCTATAAAGAGATTTTAAATCTTATTTTGCTAATTCTTCTGCCATTGCAGCACCGATTTCAGCAGGACTTTCTACTACACGGATACCACACTCACGCATGATTTTCATTTTAGCAGCTGCAGTATCATCAGCACCACCAACAATAGCACCAGCATGGCCCATTCTACGTCCCGGAGGCGCAGTTTGACCAGCGATGAAACCAACAACAGGTTTAGTACCGTTTTCTTTGATCCAACGGGCAGCTTCTGCTTCCATTCCACCACCAATTTCACCAATCATGATGATACCGTGAGTTTCAGGATCGTTCATTAATAATTTGACTGCTTCTACAGTAGGTGTTCCGATAATTGGGTCACCACCGATACCGATAGCTGTTGTAATACCTAAACCAGCTTTAACAACCTGATCTACCGCTTCGTAAGTTAAAGTTCCTGACTTAGAAACCACACCTACATGACCTTTTTTGAAGATAAAACCTGGCATGATACCAATTTTAGCTTCATCAGCAGTAATTACACCCGGACAGTTAGGGCCGATAAGTGTAACATCGCGGTCAGCAATATATTCTTTAACCTGAATCATATCCTTAGTTGGGATACCCTCAGTAATACAAACAATAACTTTAATACCACCTTCGGCAGCTTCCATAATTGCATCAGCAGCAAAAGCTGGTGGCACAAAAATGATAGATACATTTGCACCCGTTTTATCAACGGCATCTTTAACAGTATTAAAAACAGGCTTTTCTAAATGCAATTGCCCACCTTTGCCAGGCGTTACACCACCAACTACGTTTGTACCATAGGCCAGCATCTGCTCAGCGTGGTAAGTTCCTTCGTTTCCGGTAAAACCCTGAACGATAACCTTAGAATCTTTATTTACTAAAACGCTCATGTATCAATATTTTTTTTGTGCAAAGCTAATATTATTGAACTGGAATTCAAATCTAAAACCATATTATTTAGTCCGTTTTTTCAGGAAAATGTAAGGAAATGCTTTATGGCAGCTATAGCCCGCCATAGGCTTTATTCAGAAGTAAAGTTGAGACCGCCTTTATAGCGCTTAGGTATAAAAAATAAATCCTTTTTGTGCCACATCATGAGCAAGCCTTTCGGTTATAAACCTAACAGGAACGGGCATCCCGATTTTTCATCGGGATAAAGTGGATGGCAGGGCTTCACTTGCTAAGAACCACAGTGCATTCGTTTTCAAATCAAAAATATTAAGGGTTAGGGTAAGGAAATGAGCAGTCCTATGCTTTTGGCGGGCTGCACTCCCGCTCTCCGTTACTCCCGACGTAAAGTCGGGACCACTACGATCGGGCTTAGTAACAAAGTGCTGATGCTTGTGGCAACATCCATGCAAAACGCCTAAATTTACCTTTTGAGCGAAAAGACTAAAGACCAAAGCGGAAAGTCTAAAAACCCAGACAAAACTTAAGCCAATTATAAAATGTATATGATCAAGAAGCTAATCCCAATCGTAACCATTTTTGCTGCGACCTTTATTTCAGTTAAGGTCAGCGCCCAAAGTACCGATACGAGTAAATATATCCTTCAAAATGATATTGAAGTAGCTAAGGAGGAACCCGGCACGCACAATGGAGGCGGTAAAACCATTGGCTTTAACTTTTTTAGTGAGGCCAAAAGTCTGAAAACAGTATTTAAAAAACGTACTTTAAAATCGGGCTCTGCTATAGGCTATCATTTGCAGAAAGAGGATGAAATTTATTATGTGATTAGCGGAAATGGAACCATGCAAATGAATGGAAAAACCTTTCCGGTTAAACCAGGTGATGCGATTCTAACCCGCCCCGGCAGTTCGCATGGTATTGCCCCAAATGCGGGTAACGACTTGACTATTCTGATTGTTTACGAGAAGAAATGATGATATTCGGATTGTAGGGAGATGATACAGTTTAACTATTGCACTAATTTTCATCCCCCAGCCCCCTTCGAAGGGGGACGTTGAATACTACAAGTACAGCATATGTAACCAAAAATGGAATTAGAAAAACATTATACCAATAGAACGGGTTGGCTAAGGGCGGCAGTGCTTGGGGCCAACGATGGCATTATTTCTACAGCCAGTTTAGTTATTGGTATTGCCGCAGCGAGTAATACCAGAAGTCCGATTGTATTGGCGGCACTGGCCGGTTTGGTTGCCGGAGCATTATCTATGGCCGCTGGCGAATATGTTTCGGTAAGTTCTCAGTCCGACATTGAAAAAGCAGATCTTGCCCGCGAGAAAATAGAACTCGAAACCATGCCCGAATTGGAACTGAAAGAGCTTGCTAAGATATATGTTGCGCAGGGGCTTGATGAAGATTTGGCCATGCAGGTAGCGATAAAATTGACCGAGAAAGATGCCTTAGGCACACATGCCAGAGATGAACTGGGTATTAACGAAATAACACAGCCAAAACCACTTCAAGCTGCTTTTGCATCGGGCGCATCTTTTATCAGCGGTGGTATCCTGCCTTTTTTGGTTGCCTTTCTTGCCCCGATAAAATTGATGGTATTTTATCAGTATGGTTTTGCTATTGTATTCTTAGCATTGTCGGGCGCCATTGCAGCAAAGGCAGGGGGCTCTAGCATGATTAAAGGAATATTGCGGATTTGTTTCTGGGGAACGGTGGCCATGGTAGTAACCGCTCTGGCGGGGTATATTTTCGAGGCAAAAACGAAGTAATGGCTTTGCTTAATCTCTTGTCATTCTGAATTTATTTTATTGGCAGTTTTTATTGTTTTAAAGGTCCAATAGCTACGTTGTGGTCAGAATCTTTAAAATGCTATTCTAATCAAAATAGACCCTGAAATAAATTCAGGGTGACGAGTAGGCAAAGAACAATTTAAATCCAGAAACAATTCCCAAAAAAGATACAAACATAAAGCCAGACTAACTTTAATCGTTAATCCAGCTTTGCTTTACTATTTATCAGACTAAAGACTTTTCGCTTCAGGCTTAGCACTATCTGCTTTAGGTTTCGGCTCAGTTTTCCAAGCTTTTACCCATTCGGCCTGTGCAGCTTCATCATGAAAGGTCCATGCTACGAAACGGCTTATTTTTTGTCCCTGGCTCATTTGAACGGTGGTTACCTCAAAAGCATTTGCTTTAACCAATGCGCTGTAGATACTTTTTAAGTTGGCACTTTTTGATACCAATGACGTAAACCATAACACCTGATTTTTGATCTGCTCGCTCTGGATAATCATCTGCTCTACAAAAGCACGCTCGCCACCCGGGCACCAAAGCTCTGCCTTGTTTCCTCCAAAGTTTAATACGTGTTTTACTTCTTTTTCGTTACCACCCAGATTACGCCATTTCTGACGGGTACCTTGCTCGGCTTCTTTTAAAGAGGCATGAAACGGTGGATTACAAACTACGGCATCGAACCTTTCTTTGCCACCAACAACACCTCTAAAAATACCCATTTTTGAAGATTGCTGACGGATTTCTACTGCCCCTTGTAATGGTTTATTGGCTTCGATAATACGCTTTGCAGAATCGACAGAAAGTGGATCGATCTCAGAACCTACGAAACTCCAGCCATATTCCTGATGACCAATAATCGGGTAAATACAATTGGCACCTACACCAATATCCAATACATTAATATTAACCCCTTTAGGGTTTTTACCTTTATTGCTTGATCCTAATAGATCGGCAACATAGTGAATATAATCGGCCCGGCCTGGAATAGGCGGACAAAGAAAATCCTGAGGAATATCCCATTGTGAAATGTTATAGAAATATTTCAACAATGCCCTATTAAGTGCTTTAACGGCGCTTTGATCTGCAAAATCGATAGAATCATCATTGTGTTCGTTTTTAAAAACGAAACGTTTTAATTCTTTTGAGGTTGCAATAAGTTGTTTGAAATTGTAACGCGAACGGTGTTTGTTGCGTGGGTGTAACTCGCTTTTTTCTTTGCGGTTATTTTGTTCTTCTTGAGCCAATGTGCTGTGGATTAATTAAACAAGCTGTGTGCATGTTTCTGGCACAAAGGTACATAAAAAGGTTGAAGGTGTGAAGGCTGAGGGTAGAAGGCTTTTGCATGTGCTATAAAAACAAAAATTTACGATAACATAAATACAAGAAATTTTCCGTGATTTCTGTGCTTCCATGGCTAAATTATCTGCACCCAGAACTGAAAACTCACAACTACACCTACACCTCCTCTGCTTTTTCTATCATTGCAGGCTGAATAGCTTTCTGATACTTTGCCTCATCAAACTGCTTTTCACTTTTAGCAATTACGATGGTAGCTACGCCATTTCCGATTACATTGGTTATAGCCCTTGCTTCGCTCATAAAACGGTCTACACCAATTAATATGGAGATATGTTCAATAGGCATAATTTTCAAAGCTGTTAATGTTGATACCAAAACGATAAAACCACTTCCTGTTACCCCAGCTGCACCTTTCGAAGTAACCATGAGCACGCCTAAAACCGTAATCTGCTGTCCTAAGGATAAATCGACATGGAAAACCTGACAAAGAAATATAACGGCCATGGCCAGGTAAATTGCCGTTCCATCAAGATTAAAAGAATAGCCTGTAGGAATAACCAAACCAACAACTGATTTATCGCAACCAATGGCCTCCATTTTCTGCATCATGCTTGGCAGGGCCGACTCTGAAGAAGAAGTACCCAGCACGATTAAAATTTCCTGTCGGATATACTTCAAGTATTGCCAAAGGCTAAATTTGTAGTACATGCAAATTCCATTTAAAACAATAAAAATGAACAAGATGCAGGTTAAATAAACCGAGCCCATTAGTTTAGCCATGCCCACTATGCTTTCCAGACCATGTGTACCAATACTGAAAGCCATCCCTCCGAAAGCCCCGATTGGCGCTAAACGCATAATTACCTTCATAATTTTGAAGAGTACTTTAGATATTTTATCGAAGGCATTTAAAACGCTTATTCCCTCTCCGCCAAGTTTATTCAGCCCATAACCAAAAAGAATTGCAAACAGCAAAATCTGTAAAATGTTTCCCTCAGCAAAAGCAGCAATCACATTATGTGGAATAATATGCAGAAAGAATTCTGCCCAGTTCATATCTTTAGCTTGCTCGGCATAACCTACAATTTTTGTAGCATCACCAGCCTTAGTTATCACTCCGGCACCTGGCTTTAAAACATTGGCCACCAATAAACCAATTGCAATAGCTACTGTGCTTACAATTTCGAAATATAACAATGCTTTGCCACCTACCCTGCCTACTTTTTTCATATCGCCCATGTGCGCGATTCCTAAAACAATGGTAAAGAATATAATTGGTGCAATTAACATGCTAATCAGGTTGATAAAACCCTGACTGATTAATTTAGCCGTAGGCGCAAAACCCGGGAAGAAAATCCCAACATTAATCCCGATTATGATGGCTATGATAACCTGAAAGGTTAAATTGGCAAATAATTTCTTTACGAATTCTATAAATGTCATCTTTATTTTTTTAGGTGTTTTGGCTTACTATTGAATAGGCAATCTTAAAATAATTTTATTTATAAATACTGACTTCAATTTTCCCGTCGGCAGTAATTGCGCCTCTATACATTCCCTCGGTATTAAAGGGCATAGTCATATTTCCTTTTTTATCTAAAGCAATTAAACCACCGTCGCCACCCATTTTACCTACTTTATCTAAAGCAATTTTCGATGCTTCTGCAACAGATAATCCCTTATATTCCATTAAATCGGAAATGGTTTTGGCTACCACATTTCGGATATAAAATTCGCCCCAACCTGTACAGGAAATTCCGGCTGTTTCGTTATTGCAATAAGTACCTGCACCAATAATCGGCGCATCGCCCACACGTCCATATTTTTTGTTTGTCATACCACCGGTTGAAGTTCCCGCGGCCAGATTTCCAGCCTGATCTAAAGCCACGCAGCCCACTGTACCGAATTTGTAATCGTGATTTTTAATTCCAAATAATTCCGATTTCTTGCTGCCATGATCTAACACCGCTTTGGTAGAATCCTCCTTAATCGCTTTTTGTAAACCATCCCAACGTTCTTTAGTCCAGAAGTATTTTGGATCTACAATTTCCAATCCGGCTTCTTTAGCAAACTGCTCAGCACCTGCGCCAACCATCATTACATGTTCCGATTTTTCCATCACGGCCCTAGCTGCAGAAATTGGATTTTTTATCGTAGTTAATCCAGCAACGGATCCCGCCATTAAGGTTTTCCCATCCATTATTGCGGCGTCGAGCTCATTTCTGCCATCATGTGTAAAAACAGCACCTTTGCCAGCATTAAAATGAGGATCGTTTTCTAAAACATGAATGGTTGCTTCAACAGCATCGAGGCTCGATTTACCTGCTTTAATTTCTGAATAACCTGCATTTAGTGCTTTTGTTAAAGCATCGATATAAGCAGCCTCTTTTTCGGGACTCATATTCTTTTTGAGAATAGTGCCGGCACCACCGTGAATAACCATTATGTATTTTTTCTGCTGTGCAGAAACCTGCAAGGCTAAAGCCGAAAACAAGAATAGGGCAAGTAATTTTAACCGTTTCATCTTCCTATTGGGTTTAAGAAGCCGTTAAATTAAGAAAATCCTTGAGAATAAGTACGTTTAAACTTTAGCTATTCCTTTTGACGAGAACTGCAGATCGTAAAGCTTTTTATAGTAGCCATTTAATTTTAACAGCTGTTGATGCGTTCCTTTTTCTTTAATCTCACCCTTATCAAGCACAATAATCTGATCGGCCTTTTGAATAGTGGATAAACGGTGGGCAATTACAATTGAGGTACGGTCTTCCATTAAGTTATCAATAGCCTTCTGGATCAATAATTCTGTTTCGGTATCAACTGACGAAGTGGCCTCATCTAAAACCAAAATAGCCGGATTATGCACCAGCGCACGGATAAACGAAATCAATTGTGCCTGACCAGCTGAGAGCGTAGCACCTCTTTCCATTACATTATATTGATAGCCACCCGGTAAACGTTCGATAAAATCGTGCGCACCAACCTTTTTAGCAGCATTCACCACTTCTTCGATGGTAATTTCAGGATTATTTAGCGTAATGTTATTTAAAATTGTATCCGAAAACAAGAAAACATCCTGAAGTACAGTAGCAATGTGGCTTCTTAAGTAGTCCAGGTCAAAATCTTCGATATGAATTCCATCAACCGTAATATCTCCCTTTTTCACTTCGTAAAAACGGTTCAGGATATTAATGGTAGAAGATTTACCAGCACCTGTAGCACCTACCAAGGCCACAGTTTCGCCAGCCTTCACTTCAAATGTAAGGTCTTTCAACACGTAGTTCTCGTCGTTATAGGCAAACCAAACCTTCTCGAATTTAATATTTCCTTCTAATTTGGCTGGCTTTTGCGTGCCCGTATTTGGCGTAGTTTCATCAGTATCCAGAACTTTAAAAACACGTTCGGCGCCAACCATCCCCATCTGTAGCGTATTAAATTTATCTGCCAGCTGACGGATCGGCGTAAATACCATACCCAAATACATAATAAACTGCGTGATGGTTCCGGGGGTTACATCCAATGGTTTAGAAAGAATACTTTTTGCACCGTACCACACCAATAATCCCAACGACATGGCTGAGATTAACTCCACTACGGGAAAAAAAATAGAATAATACCAGTTAGAGCGGATATTGGCATCACGGTATCGTTTGTTAATGGCGTAGAATTTTCTGTACTCCTGCTTCTCTCTTGCAAAGTACTGCACAATAGAAACGCCGGTAATATGCTCCTGTAAAAAGGTGTTCAGGTTAGAAACCTCATTCCTGATTTCCTGAAACGCCACTTTAATTGCTTTCTGGAATTTTCGGGTAGCAATAATCAACAACGGAATAGGCAAAAGCACAACTAAACTCAATTGCCAATCGGTATACAACATTACGCACACAATCACCACTACCTGCAAACTATCGCCGATCATCGAGATTAAGCCTTCTGAAAAGATATCGGCAATGGTTTCCAAATCTGAAACCGTTCGGGTAATTAATTGTCCGATAGGTGTTTTATCGAAGAACTTTAGGCGGAGTTTCGTAATGTGGTTAAAAACATTGATCCGCAGATCGCGGATAACCGATTGCCCCAGGGTATTGGTTAAAAGTGTATGGTTATACTGGATCAAAGTCTGCAAAATCAACATAAAAACCATCAGCATGGTCATATTTACCAAACCAGAGTAATTGCCTGTTAAAATATAATGATCGAGTGTATACTTAATCAAAAACGGACGGACCGGAGAAATGGCCGCAAGCAGAATGGTTAAAATAACCGACCACACAAAAACGCCACGGTAAGGCTTTACATATTGAAAAATACGTTTCAGTAATCCGGTGTTGTATACGTCGCCTGTAACTGCCATACTTATGGTTTAAGGTGTAAGGCTTAGGGCATAAGGCCTTACATTTTCTTAAAAATTTTAAATTATACTATTTTTTTTGTTGCAATTTCACTTTTCTATGGCGGTCGCTGCACCTTCCGCCTTAAACCCTTCTACCTAATATAAGGGTATTCTATTTTCACTAAGTATAAACCACAAGCAGGTACCGATTGCCCGGCATTGCTGCGGTTTTTACTTTCTATAATTGCTTTAAAATCTGTTAAATTTATTTCTTTTTTACCGATCTGCACCAAAGTACCCATAATGGCCCTCACCATGTTGCGTAAAAAGCGGTCGGCCTGGATGGTAAAAACCAATCCATCTTCCTGTTGTTCGAAAACAGCCTTGGTTATTTTACAGTTATTGGTAAAAGTTTGTGTGTTTGATTTACTAAAACACGAAAAATCGGTATAATTTAATAACAGTGCCGCTGCATTGTTCATCGCTTCTACATCCAATTTATCTTTAAACAACCACGATCGGTTAAGTTTGAAAGGATTCTTTTCGAAGTGAAGGTAATATTTATAAGCACGTGCAGTGGCGTCAAATCGGGCATGGGCATCATCATGTACCGGTATAATCCGTTTTGCTGCAATTTGATAAGGCAGCATGGCATTAATACCGGTTACTGCACTTAAAACCTTTGCCTCTTCTACATCTTCAACATCAAAATGCGCATAAAAATCAATAGCGTGCACGCCTGCATCAGTTCTGCCACAGCCCAAAGTTTCGATTGGTTGCCGAAAAAAAACAGACATAACCTTATCTAACAATTCCTGAACGGTGATTGCATTAGGTTGTGTTTGCCAGCCATGGTATAAGCTGCCATCATAAGCCAATTGGATGAAATACCTTTTTTTACTCAAAGCGATGCAAAAGTACTTTTTTCCTTTTATTAGATGGCCTAGTAAAGCGGAATTATACATATTTCGACTGTAAAATATTAAATAGCTAAAAAAATTATAAATTTATCATCTCTCAGAACCAGAAATCTAAAATGCGCTATGAAACTCAAAAAAACCATTATTTTATCAATTCTTTCTATTGTAATTATTTCCTGCGCTGGATCAAGGTCTGTTTCAAAAAACAGAAAACACAATAACCAATTTTCACTGGCAAAGGTTGATAGTATAAAGAATTATTTATCGGCTATATCTGACAAACCGGTAAAAGACACCGTAATCATTAAATACGATTTCAATTATGATGGCTGCTGGAATGCCCTCGATCAGCAGACTGACAACTACATCGCCAAAATTATCATATCTACAAATGATTTTATTTCTAAATATAAAATTGCACACCCAGGTACCTCGGTATATCAAATCAAGGAAAGCGGCAAAAACTTTAACAAACTTATACTTTGGAATAACAAAATCCTTAACGATGGCGGTTATTTAAGAAAAAATATCTTTACAAAAAAAGTCACCTGCGGAACATCGTTAAAATTATATCCCGATGGCACCTATAAGTTCTTTTACGGCGATTCGCACTTCATGGCATTGCAGCCAGATAAAAAATAGATATCATTTTCATTCAGACTAAACCCTGATTGCATGCAAAAGCAATTTTAATTAAGTTTGCCTTAAATATTAAATTAACATGATACAAAGAATACAATCGATCTGGTTTTTTTTAGGGGCATTAACCTTAGTTTTAATGTTGTTTTTACCAATTGCCACTAAAGATGTTGCCGGAACAGAATCAGCGGTATACACCACTGGTTTATATCAAACTTTAACCATTAAAGCAGGTATAAGCCTTAAAACCCAGTCTTTTCTACCTTTAATTATTACTAATATCGCTGTTGCATTTATTTGTTTAATGAATATCTTCAACTATAAAAAAAGAAGTTTTCAAAAACGCATTGCAATTATTTCGATCATATTAATTGGTGGTTTTGCTTTTTGGTGCAGCATCTACGCAAAAAAACTACCAGGTGGCATCGAAGGTGCCAGTTTTGGTGTTGGAGCCTATCTCCCTGCTCTAGCTATTTTATTCGTTGTACTGGGCATTTTCGGCATCAATAAAGATGAAAGATTAATCCGTTCGGCTGAAAGGTTAAGATAATTCTTTAATTCTACAGAAAATTACCTCTCCCTATGCGGATTAAAATAAACCATGCGGTTAACTATATCTGTTCGGTGGTTTTGCTTTGCGGAATCTTATCATGCAACAAAAGCATCCATACTTTTGGAAAAACCAAAATCGAAAAAAGTATTGATTCTATCTACCTTAAACAGAGAATAGCCGAAATAAAAGGTTTAAATATCGATATTTTTACGAAAGGGTCATTCAAGGGCACTGCCGACACATCAATTGTATACCGTTTGTTAAAACCAAAAAGTACAAACCGAAAACTTCCACTGGTGATTGTATTTCATGGCTCAAACGCGGTTGGAAACGACAATACCAGCCAGCTGGGCATTTTGGCAAAACTATTTGCCACGGATGAAATACAAGCAAAATACCCAACTTTTGTTTTGGCACCACAATTCCCTTCCCGATCATCAAATTACGTACTGGATCATAGTAGAAATGTGTTGACTTCGGCACCACAATCCTGCTTAACGACCGCTTTACAACTGATTGACAGTTTAAAAAACACTTTAAACGTTGATGAGAAAAGAATTTACCTCATCGGTTTTTCGATGGGTGCTTCTTCGGTGATCAACGCCTTAGCATTAAAACCAGCTATATTTGCAGCAGGGATCAGTATTTCGGGGATACCTCAATTTAATCAGGTAAATCGACTCGCAAACATTCCAATCTGGCTGATCCATGGCAATATAGATGCCGAAAACCCTTTCAATAGCGACAAGCAATTCTTTGAAGAGGTAAGCTATAAAAACAAAACCAGGTTTTGGGAATTCGACAATCTGGCCCACAACGATATATTTGCTCCAGTAATATTAACCGATGAATTACCGAAGTGGTTATTTAAAAACAAACGCAAATAACTGCATTAACCCTGCCACCTAAACCCGGTTGGAGTGAAAATCCTTTTTAAAACCCGAAAGGTTTAAAAAGATTGAAACGGAAAACGGGACTGAGGTAAGCTAAGCCCACTACAGCCGCTTTCCAAACAAAAAACATATGTTCTTATTGCAATCATAACCTCAATTTAAACCTCCTCCACCCCACCTTTTCCATTACCTATCTTACACCTATCGTTACTTCCTTATTTTCAAACATTTAGCTTAAAAAACTATTTACTTGATTCTCTGTGAAATACAAAATATTAACCTTACCTTTGCGGCTCAATTAAAAATAAAAAGACGAATGACAAACCCATTTCAATTATTGGGGATAAGTGATGACGTCGTTAATGCCGTAAAGGATCTTGGATTTGAAACTCCAACACCTATTCAGGAGCAAAGTATTCCTGTACTGTTAGAAGGCACTAATGATTTTGTTGGTTTGGCCCAAACAGGAACAGGAAAAACAGCCGCATTTGGTTTGCCGCTGTTAGAACTAATCGATTTTAAAGTAACAAAACCACAGGCATTAATTTTATGTCCTACCCGTGAGTTATGCTTGCAAATCGCTAACGACCTTAAAAACTTTTCTAAAAACGTTGCTAATGCCCACGTTGTTGCCGTTTACGGTGGCGCGAACATTATGCAACAACTACGCGAAATACGCCAAGGCGTTCAGATCGTAGTGGCCACGCCCGGCCGTATGTTGGATATCATTGGCCGTAAAGCCATTGACTTCACTAACGTTAAATATGTTGTGCTTGATGAAGCTGACGAGATGTTGAACATGGGTTTCCAAGACGACATTAACGACATTTTATCAACTACTCCTGATGACAAAAAAACCTGGTTATTCTCGGCTACCATGCCTGCAGAAGTTCGCCGTATAGCTAAAAACTATATGGATAACCCTGTTGAATTAACCATGGGCACAAAAAATACAGGTAATGTAAACATCGAACACGAATATTACATTGTTCGTGCACGTGACAAATACGCTGCCTTAAAACGTATTGTAGATTTTAACCCTGAAATTTTTGCTGTAGTATTTTGTAAAACCAAATTGGATACACAAGATGTTGCCGAGCACTTAATTAAAGATGGTTACAATGCTGATGCTTTACACGGCGATTTATCGCAACAACAACGTGATAAAGTAATGCAACGTTTCCGTGAGCGTAACATGCAATTGTTAATTGCTACTGATGTTGCCGCACGTGGTATCGATGTAAACAATGTAACACACGTAATAAACTACTCTTTACCTGACGAAATTGAAAGTTATACCCACCGCTCTGGCCGTACTGGCCGCGCTGGTAAAACAGGTATTTCTATCTGTATCATCAACTCTAAAGAATTAGGAAAAATCCGCCAGTTAGAGCGCATTATTGGTAAACAATTTACTAAAGCTGAGTTACCTACAGGATTTGACGTTTGTGAAAAACAATTATTCTCTCTGGTACATAAAGTACACAATGTAGAAGTTAATAACGAACAGATTGATCAGTACATCCCTCGTATTATGGATGAATTTGCTGATTTATCAAAAGAAGATGTAATTAAACGTTTTGCTTCATTAGAATTTAACCGTTTCTTGGATTACTATTCTAAAGCGCCTGATTTAAATGCTGCGGCTGGCGATGATCGTGGTGCTGACAGAGGCGAAAGAGGTGCTGGACGTGGACGTGGTAGCGAAGGCTACACCCGCTTGTTCATCAACTTGGGTTCTGTAGATGAGTTTACCCGTGGCGATATGTTATCATTTATCTGTAACAATGGTAAAATTGGTGGCAAAAGCGTTGGTAAAATCGATTTAAAAGGTGTTTTCTCTTTCTTTGAAGTGGAAGATGATGTAGCTGACAAAGTTTTTGAAGGCTTTAAATCTGTTGAATTTAACGGTCGTCAGGTACGTATCGAGAAAAGCGGAGACGGTGGTCGTGGTGAAGGTGCTGGAGAAAGACGCGGTGGCGGTGAAAGACGTAGCGGTGGTTTCGGCGGTGAACGCAGGAGCGGCGGTGGCGGTGGTTACCGTGGCGGTGGTGATAGAAGATCTGGCGGTGGTAGCGGAAGACGCGAAGGCGGAAACAGCGGTGGCGGTTTCAGAGATTTCTCTGGACGTAGCCGTGACGACAAAGGTGGCAACACCGGTGGCCCACGCAGAGAAGGCGGAAACCGTGAAGGTGGCGAACGCAGAAAAAAATGGTAAATCACTAAACCAAATATTTTACAGCCGTCCCGATTTTTCGGGGCGGCTTTTTTTATGAGTAAAAATTTGTTGTTTTGAGGATCGTCATTTTGAGCGGAGTGCAACACAGTCGAGAACCACGAAATGCTCAGCGAAGCTAAATCTATTAGTATATCTGTCGGTATCTGATCAACAGACATATGTGATGTCAGATGTTACCATCTGACATATAACATAATTCTTAATTTAAGGCTTCTATAGTTACCTTCAAGCAAATATAATATCCATTTACAACTTCTTTACTAAATCAATCTACAATCATATGGTACCATCTGAATCACACCCAATTTTTGTTTAAAAAACAGCTATAAAACATTATATTTAACGTTTAGATATACTAAACACCATCATGCGTTATTTAAAGTTTTTCATCATTTTATTTTCATTATTCATCAACAGCAAGCTTTCAGCTCAACAAAAAATTTCTGATCAAAAAATGCAGTGGTTTGCTGATGCCAAACTAGGCATTTTCATCCATTGGGGTATTTATTCGGTTAATGGTATTTCCGAATCGTGGTCGTTTTTTAACAACTACATCAATCACGATGCCTACATGAAACAACTCGATGGTTTTACCGCTGCGAAATACAAACCAGAAGAATGGGTAAACTTAATTAAAGAAAGCGGTGCTAAATATGCGGTAATTACGACCAAACATCATGATGGTGTTGCCCTTTGGGATAGTAAAGCTCCTTTAGCCACCACAACATTAAAAAATAGTGCTGCAAAAAAAGATTTAATCACTCCATTTGTGGCTGAACTCAAAAAATCGGGTCTTAAAACAGGGTTGTATTTTTCTTTACCGGATTGGAGCTACCCGGATTATGATGGTTTTACCCGCGACAGGAAACGTTATGATTACAAGCAGGATCCCGTACGATTTAAAAAATTCCAGAGTTATTTCCAAGGGCAGTTAAATGAACTTTCTGCCAAATATAATCCTGATCTGGTATGGTTTGATGGCGATTGGGAGCACAGTGGAGAAGAATGGCAGGCCAAAAATATACTATCGAACTTACGTAAGGTAAACCAGAATATCATTATCAACTCTCGCTTAAACGGGCATGGAGATTACGATACGCCAGAGCAAGGTGTTCCAGTGGTAAAACCAAGCTCACCTGAATGGGAACTTTGTTACACCATGAACGATTCGTGGGGCTATCAACCTTACGACAATCACTATAAATCATCCAACATGATTATCCGTACCTTAGTTGATTGTATCAGCATGGGCGGTAACTTATTGCTTGATATCGGACCAAAAGCGGATGGAACTATTGCCCCAGAACAGGTTAAAATATTAAAAGACTTAGGTCGCTGGACCAAAAAACATGGTGAAGCCATTTATGGTACACAGGCTGGGATCCCTGATGGGCATATTGTCGGTAAAACTACCTTATCCAAAAACAAAGATGTATTGTACCTGTATCTCGATTATAAAACCAAAAACGGGTTTTTACTATCAGGTATAAAATCAAAAATAAACAAGATTGAAGTAGTTGGCAGCAAAGCACAGCCATATACAATTAAGCTAAATGAAACAGATTATCTGCTTAATTTAAAAGATGCCGATTTTGACAGCGATGTAACCGTTCTAAAAGTATCATTGAACGGCCCTATTCAGCTCGATGAAAACAAACGGGAAACCCTTTCGCTCGCAGACTTATATGCTGCACCCAAACAACGGGGTTTGACCAACTTAAACCTGAGTAGGCTTGCCATTAACTTAAATGCGGGTACAAATATATTTCAAAATACTGGTTTACCTGCTGATGGCTTATACTTTAACCCTGGAATTAAAAACGTAGATCAAAAGGTTAGTAACTGGGTAATCAAAAATGCCGAGGTCCTTTACAAAACAGGCAAAGGAATCCCCAGCGGCCATTACCAGGGCAATACGGCACTTTCTGCAGATAAACAAACCCTCTACTTATTTGTAGAAGGCACACCAACCGGGCCAATTGCCATTAAAGGTTTAAAAAACAACATCAGCAGGATCAGGATTGTGGGCGAAGGCACCATGCTGCCACATGAAATTTACAACAAACTTTATTGGAGCAAAATACCGGGTATTGTCTACATTCCGGTACCTAAAGACAAACTGGATCCTGAATTAACGGTAATTGCGGTACTTTTAGATAGCCCGATTGATTTGTACCGTGAAAAAGTTGGTGCGATAGAAAGCAATCTTTAATTATTTAACAATTGTAAAATAGTGGCGCGACTTTACGATTATCCTTAAATTGCATTACTTTCGCACATCATGCAGGCAAAATATATCTCATATCAGGAAACCGGATCATTTTCAAAACTGGTTTTAGATTATATTAACGACGAAGAACAACTTAAAGCTTTTTACAGTTATCGTCCTGATATGGAGGGCTTGGCCAAAGCAATTGAGCATAGAAATTTCTTGGGTAACAGAGAAACTTTAGTTAAGGTTTTACAAGATCAATACCAGCATTTACAGCCGAATAAATCGGTTACCAAAAACATAGAACTTTTAGGCTTAGCGAATACCTTTACGGTTACAACGGGCCACCAGTTGAACCTTTTTACCGGACCGCTTTATTTTATTTACAAAATTGTAACCACCATTAATTTAGCCATCGAGTTAAAAATGGCCCATCCCGATAAAAATTTTGTTCCGGTTTATTGGATGGCAACAGAGGATCATGATTTTGATGAAATTAACCATGTAAGTGTTGATGAAAAGAACATCAGCTGGATACAGCAAACCAATGGTGCCACCGGAAGACTAAATACTAAAACTGTTGCCGCAGCAGTAACGGCATATAAGGGATATCTCGGTATCTCTAAAAACGGAAAACGGATTGCCAAATTGGTAGAACAGGCCTATTTGCAACACGATAATTTGGCCGATGCCACCAGGTTTCTAGTGAATAACTTATTCGAGAAATATGGCTTGGTGATTGTAAATGCAGATAATGCACAACTAAAAAAGCAATTCGCGAATATCATTACCGAAGATATTATTCAGCATAATAGTGCAAAAAATATCGACGAAAGTTCGAAAAACCTGGAGGATTTAGGCTATAAAACCCAGGTAAACGGCCGTGATATTAATTTCTTTTACCTTATCGATAATCTGCGCGAACGTTTGATTTTTGAAAATGGCAAATATGTTGTAAACCATACTGATATCAGTTTTACAGAGACCGAATTAAAAGAAGAAATCGAATCACATCCTGAGCGGTTTAGTCCGAATGTGGTGATGCGCCCGATGTATCAGGAAGTGATTTTGCCAAACATTGCTTATATAGGTGGCGGTGCAGAAGTAGCCTACTGGATGCAGTTAAAAGCAAATTTCGACTTTTATAAAGTTGATTTTCCAGTTTTACTATTGCGTAATTCTGCTTTATTGATTGATAAACGCAGTGCACAGAATTTATACCATTTAGGCTTTTCTTTAGAAGACATTTTCTTGCCTGTTGAAGAACTAAAAAACATTTGGGTAAAACGGAATACCACTGCCCAATTGAGCCTGGCTGATGAAACCAGGGCTATTAACAGCATTTTCGATCAAATTAAATTAAATGCCTATAAAATAGATAAAACGCTTTCTGTTTCTACTGATACGGCAAAACAACGAACCAACCATTTGTTGGCTAACCTGGAGAAGAAACTATTCCGCGCAGAGAAAAGGAAACATGAAACGGCATTGCTGCAGATTGATAATGTAAAGAAAAGGCTTTTCCCGAATGGAGCACTTCAGGAAAGAACCTTGAATATTGCACCCATGTACGTAAATTATGGGGAAGATTTTCTTTCCTCGTGTATAGAAAACTTTGAACCACTGGGCGGCGATTTTACTGTTTTATTACCGTAATATTATTCCCGAGTCAGAAGTCCAAAGTCCGGAGTCGATCCTGATACTTAATACTTGATACTAAAAATGAACTTCATCACTTTTACCGAAACCAACCTCAGAGCTTTTACCTTTAGTGTTTTTAAAAAAATGGGCTGTTCTGATGAGCATGCCGATTTAGCAACTGATGTATTGATCCGCTCAGATTTGCGTGGAATCGACTCACATGGTGTTGCGCGTTTAAGTGGGTACGTACGTCTCTGGGAAAAGAAAAGGATTAATGCCACACCCAATATTAAAATTGTACATGAAACACCTACTACTGCCACTGTAGATGGCGATGCAGGCTTAGGCTTAGTGGTCGCACCTTTCGCGATGAAGGTTGCCATCGAAAAAGCAGAAAAATACGGTAGCGGATGGGTATCGGTTAAAAACTCTAACCATTTTGGTATTGCAGGGTACCATGCTTTAATGGCGGTAGAAAAAGATATGATCGGCATCAGTATGACCAATGCAAGCCCTTTGGTAGCTCCTACTTATGCGAACGAACGTTTATTGGGCACCAACCCCATGTGTTATGCATTCCCCGCAGGGAAATACCCGCCTGTAATTGTAGATATGGCTACAGCGGCGGCAGCAAACGGAAAACTGGAAATTGCTCAAAGAGCAAATAAAAGTATTCCAGATGGCTGGGTTCAGGATAAAAGCGGAGAAAACTCTACCGACCCTAACGAATTAAAAAACGGCGGTTCGCTTTTGCCTTTGGGCAGCGATAAAGATCATGGTAGCCATAAAGGTTATGGGTTAAGTGCTACTGTGGATATTTTGTCAGCGGTGTTATCTGGCGCCAATTACGGACCATGGGTACCTCCATTTGTGGCTTTCTTAGAGCCATCGGCCAATCCTGTTGGCGAAGGACTTGGCCACTTTTTAGGCGCTATGCGTGTAGATGGTTTCAGACCAGCTGTAGATTTCAAAAACCATTTAGATAATTGGGTAGAACGCTTTAAAAGTGCAAAAACGATAGATCCTGATAAAAAGGTAATTATCCCTGGCGAACCTGAACATGAATTTGAGCAGAAAAGGAAAATCAGCGGTATTCCGATCATTGATGTTGTGGTAAAGGATCTGAATGAACTTGCGGTGAAATTGGGGATAGAAGAATTAAAATAGCTTCATTTAACCGCAAAGGGCGCTGAGAGGAAAGCGCTAAGTTAGCAAAGCGAGGTCAATACTAAGATTTTTCATCATTGCGAGTAGGCACAACAAAGCAATTTGTTAAGCCAAATCAAGAAAAATGTCCCTATCAGCTTAACCACAAGCTGTGCAAAGATAAAGTGCAAGGACGCAATAGGTATATTAATCCCATAAAATCTTTTCTGTCATTAAATGGAGGCACAAATAAACAATCTATTTTTAACTCCTCTGAAGCTTGGAATGTTAAATCAAGAAACTAATTTCTGATAAGACTTAGCTTTTCTCATAATCAAAATATACCAACTACTGCTTAATACTTAATGGATTAAAAGATTCTTTAAAAAAACTAATAGCATTTTTATGTATATTCGATTTATAATAATGTAATTTTAAACCTACAAGCCAAATTCAAACTATGATCAAAAAAAATCTTTATTCGCTCTTTGCAGTTTTATTCATTATCATGATTTATTCCTGTGCTAAAAAACAAAATTTAGAAACCCAACAACACAGTGAAATACCTGAATCTGTTTTAGCTAGTATTAAAGAAATGGGATTTAATACCAAGGGCATAACAATTATGAAAGATGGATATATTGTGGAAGGAGATATTTTTTTACCAAAATCTTCTCTAGGTAAGGCCACAAACTCTTCAAACTTAATCATTGCTAAATCAGAACAGTACCAAACGTATAATCTAGTTCAAAACTTACCTCGTACAATAACAATTTCTGTGTCAAATTTACCTGCTGTTTATTCCACAGCAGCAAGTAATGCAGTGGGAAGGTATAACTCGTTAAACTTGAAAATCAACTTTCAACTTGTTAGTAGCAATGGAAATATTGAAATCATTGGCTTCAATGAAGGTCCAACTCCTACAGGCACCAAGTTAGGCTATGGTGGTTTTCCTTTTTCCGGAAATCCTTTTAATCAAATTGGATTAAATACAAATCCTGCTGCATTCGGTACAAATCCAGATGTAGGCTATATCACCTCTGTAATTCAGCATGAAATAGGCCACTGTATAGGTCTAAGACATACAGACTATTATGACCGGGGTTATAGTTGTTCAATAAGTGAGAATGAAGGCAATAGCTATAATAGTGCTGATGTCCAAAACTTTCCTGGGGCAATTCAAATCCCTGGAACTCCCGCTTCTGCTGAGCCCAATTCATTTATGCTTGCTTGCAATAATGGCGTAGATCGTTCTTTTAATACAAATGATATCGTTGCCTTAAATTATTTATATGGTTATCCCACATATACTTACTCTTTTAGGGTTACAACCATGAGTAATACACCAACTTATTATGGATTAATACTTAATGGAACTCACATTGCTGCCACAATTTCTACCCCGCCAGTAAATACCACAGCTACCTATGTTTATAACATTAGCAGTTATAATCCAAGTTCGACACTAGTGGTAAAAATAAGTTCAGGATATATACCGGTATCTGCCACAGCAAATGCAAACGGCTCTACAGTTAATGGAGTTATAAATGCTACCGATAAAACAATTACTTTTTCTAATCTTAACATGTCTGTACAAAATGGCTATGTTTCCATTGCACTAAAGAATTATGGATTAGATTAACCTTAAAAAAGCCGCAGATTTAACCAGAATCTGCGGCAAAATTACTTGATAATGGTTTATACCCAACCATAGGAGGTATTTTTTTAAGGCTTAACAGTTAAGTTATCTTTTAAATAAAGTGCCTTGCTTGATGATCCGATCATAATTCTATATTCCCCCGGAGCTACTTCCCATACATTATTGATATTGAGTGTTTGAAGCACCTCTTTATCCAGTTTGAATGAAATTATCTTTGTTTCACCAACCTTTAAATGTATCCTCTGGAAAGCGCGTAATGCAAGAACAGGTTGCGCCAATTTGTTTAACAAAGGTCTCATGTACAACTGCACCACTTCTTCACCATCGTAATTGCCTGTATTTTTAAGCTCAAAGCTTACTATAGCAGTTTCATTTTTAGCGATACTTTTACGGTTAAACTTCAAATTTGTATAAGAAAAGTTGGTATAACTTAATCCATATCCAAATGGGAAAAGTGGTTCGCCGCTTAAGTTGTTATAATCATCGCCTCTTCCCGTAGGTTTGTGGTTGTAAACCAATGGTAACTGCGATTCATCTATCGGGTAAGTAATTGGAAGTTTACCTGATGGATTTGCCTTGCCAAGCAATACATCTGCAATGGCGCTACCGCCTGCTTCGCCCGGATACCATACATTTAAAACTGCGTTTACTTTATTTAACCAAGGTTGCATATTGATGGCACTTCCACCGGTTAATACCACGATAATAGGTTTCCCGGTTTTTGCGAGTTCTTCCAGTAGCATTTCTTGATTACCAGGCAGGTTTAACATCGCCCGATCTAAAAACTCTCCTTCTTTTATGCCTGCAACAAACACGATTGCATCGTTATTCTTTGCCAAAGCTACTGCATCAGCTATTTCGTTTGATTTCCTGATATTATAATCCCAGATCAGTTTGATTTTACCATTGCCTTTAGGTTCAAAAAATTCGACCTTAATTGCATATTCCTTATTTTTCTCGAAATGAAATGGAACAATCTTCGTATTGAAAGATTTTTTGTCCCAATTATCGAT
Organism: Pedobacter sp. R-06; assembly: GCF_049913135.1. Classification (NCBI taxonomy): domain Bacteria; kingdom Pseudomonadati; phylum Bacteroidota; class Sphingobacteriia; order Sphingobacteriales; family Sphingobacteriaceae; genus Pedobacter; species Pedobacter sp. R-06. The sequence goes on from NZ_CP183977.1 coordinate 4,460,606, forward strand.
AAGTAACTGGTTATCCAGGTATAATCGGTAACCATCATTCCCATCCAATCCGATATTAACATCGGCATTTTGTGGCACCTTAATTTTACCGGTCCATCTTACCGAATAATCATCTAATTGGAGCTGCTCGTCTGGTGGGTATAATGTCCAACTAAAATTAACAGCCTTATCATTTACTTCTTTAACGGGTTTACCTGAGAATTGAAGCCCTTTGTAATAGCTCCCCATTAATCCTGCTTTTTGATTAGCAGAAAGAAACTGGCTATCTATCGGAATATAAGATTGCAGTTCCCGGCTACTACCTTTTACATAGTTAACCTTAACGTTATTGGATACTGCGTTTTTTAAGCCATCCAATATATTTATCTTATTGTTTCCAGTACCACTATAGCCACCTAATCTGGCTTCAATAGCATCTTCCCCTACAAGCAATATCTGCTTTGCACTTTTTAACGGAAGCGTGTTGTTATCATTTTTCAGGAGCACAAAAGATTTTAAGGCAGCTTCTTTGGCCAGATTATGGTTACTTTGATCGCTTAGCATCTTTTCAGTAATACTTTCATCAACATAAGGATGTTCAAACAGCCCCAGCTCAAATTTAGCTTTCAGAACCCTAGACAATGCATCATCTATTCGCGATTTTGGAATACTACCATCTAAAAATGCAGGTAGAAAAAGTTTGTAATGGTTATAATCTACCTGGAAGATTACATCAAGGCCAGCGTTAATTGATTGCGCTGTGGCATCTTTATAATCTTTAGCTGTAAAATGTAATACATTGGCACCTCCAACTGCACCTGCATCAGAAATTACGAAACCTTTAAAGTCCCATTCTGTTTTTAGTTTAGTGGTAAGCAGCCATTTATTTGAGGTTGCCGGAGTACCAAAAACGCTGTTATAGGAAGTCATTAATGAACGGATACCTATGTTTTTAACCCCATCTTTAAATGCCGGAAAGTGGATTTCTTCTAAAAAATGTTTATCCATCTCTATCGGGTAGCTATCCCGCCCGCCATCGCCAACATTGGCAATAAAATGTTTTGGGGTAACAATGATATTCTGCCTTTCTATGGCATTCATAAAAGCATGGCCTATTACAGTTGTTAGATAAGGGTCTTCCCCATAGGTTTCTTCTACCCTGCCCCATCTTACATCTGTAGCGATATTAATCACTGGGGCAAGTAAATCTCTTAATCCACGAGCCCTTGCCTCGTTGCCAATAGCAGTACCGATTTTGGCCACTAAAGTAGTGTCGAAACTTGCAGCCAAACCAATTGATTGTGGAAATGCCGTAGCACCTTGCCTAACCAAACCGTGTAAAGCCTCATCAAAAGGGATAATCGGGATGCCCAAACGGGTTTCCTCAACAAAATATTTTTGAATTTTATTTACCCTTTTAGCCAGCGAAAGTCCGTCTTCAGAGGTATTGTAGGTCAGCATTTGTTGTGCATTGCCACTTCCCTGGGCGGCAGCACTTACCTGCAATCCGAAAATGCCATGCCTAAACTGGTCTTTGTTCTTTTCGGTTACGTCACCTGGGATCATAAATAATTGCCAGAATTTCTCTTCTGGCGTCATTCGCGAAATGAGGTCTTTTACCCTCAAATCGACACTTAATTTTGGATTTTTATAAGGTAAAGATTGCCCTTTTTTAACTTGAGCAAAAAGGCCACTACAGAAAAACAAGGCAGGCAATAAGTATAAATATCTTCTCAGTTTCGGCATTACTAATTAGTTTCGGGTGTAAAAGAAAAAGTCAAGGCTATTTTCTCCTCTGTTTTAGGGAAATCGAATTGTACCTTGCCATCTTTCAATGTCCATTTTACCTTTTGGTTGGTACTTAAAATGGTGATGAGACTTCCTTTTTTAGGAATACTCCCTTGCCATGAAATTTCTTTGTCTGGCGAATTGCCAATCAAATTAATGCCGTAAATAGTTTTACCATCTTTACTTTGCGTAAACCAGTTCTGTCCATCATGATAGTTTTTGGTAACCCTTGTCCCGTATATGGCAATACCATTTTTACTGGTCCACTTACCAATTTCATCCAATCGTGTAACCACATTATCAGGCAACGTTCCATCAGCTTTAGGTCCAATACCTAAAAGTAAACTTCCACCTTTGGCTACTATTTCTACTAATTTATAAACCACTTCGCCTGCCGATTTATATTGATCGTTAGGTACAAAACCCCAGGCACCGCCTAAAGTCATGCAGCTTTCCCATGGATAATCCAATTGCTTTTCAGGAATTTTCTGTTCTGGGGTTTGGTAGTTTTCAAACTGGCCATGTACCGTTCTATCAACTACAATTAAACCAGGTTGTGCTTTTCTGGCATCAGCGGCAATCTTAGGCATATCAATATCCTGACTCCACTCTGGAATAGGTGCACCCCAAGAAAGTACTTCTTTATTGACACTAGCCCGTGGACGAACCCATCCACCATCTAACCATAAAATATCAATGCTTCCATAATTGTTCATTAACTCTCCAATCTGGTTCTGAGTATAATTTTTAAACATATTCCACCGCCATGGATTCTTTCTGATGTCGTAATTGTTATTTCTATCTGCAGTGGCATATTTGTCCCACCAATAGTATTGCGAATGCCAATCGGGTTTAGAAAAATAAGCGCCAATCATAAAATTTTCCTTACGGAAAGCATCGAATACATATTTAGCTACGTCTTTTTTAGCATTGGTTGAAAAAGGACCTTTTGCAATGCTAAAATCAGATTGTTTGGTATCGAACATGGCAAAGCCATCGTGATGTTTGGTGGTAAACACCAGATATTTCATTCCTGCACTTTTACCTGCTCTGGCCCATTGCTCAGGATTGAACTTTGTTGGATTAAATTTTTCACTAAAGCCCCAATACCATTTCTTGTAATCATCATACTTTATTGTACTGTCTCTGTCAATCCAGTCTTCCGAACAGATTGACCAGGATTCAATAATTCCAGGAACAGCATATAAGCCCCAGTGGATAATCATTCCAAACTTTTTATCCTGCCAAGTATCGAGTTTTTGCTTAACAGTTGGATCTGTTGGCCACTCGTATTTGGTTGATTCTTGTAGTATGTCGTTTCTTTGGGCGCTTGAAAATTTAGCCAAAGCAATTAAAACAAGCGTCAGGAGATATTTTATTTTCATTGTAATTCTGTTTTTAACTTAATCTTTTTTCATTTTAATTTTTTCGGTCTGATATGCTCCAATACTCCTACCTTGAATCTGACCATTTTCAATGGCCGGTCTGTAATGAATACCTCCGTAAAGTCTACTAATAGCGGCTTCGTTAGCAGCTTGATTAAAAGAAGTGAAGCTTCGCACGGGTAATCCGAAATCAGTCTCGGTATTATCCTGAAACTTAAAGTTATCACCAAATATTTTGGTTAGCACATAGGCTGCTGATGTTGAAGCAACACTGTGTCCACTTGGATATTCAGGAAATGGAGGTGTTTGCAAAATTGGCCGCCAATTTTCATCGATATTTGCATCAATAAATGTTTCAGGCCGAATGTAATTGCTTCTATATTTCTCATCCCAACAGCTGATAAAGGCATCAAATAATGCAATACAGGTAGATGTATAAGCAAAGCTACTTTGAACATAATTAAAACTTTTTAGCTTGCAGGCAATGCCAGTTATCGAAATCCAGTGTGCTCCGGGTGATATCTTTTTTGTAGCATAATTCATGTGCCCGTTCAGATTCAAAAAGAATGGATTACAGTCCCAGAATTTAGCAATATCAAGCTGTTTTTCATTCAGGTTTTTACCAACCGCGTAAACTTCATTTGCATTGATATAAAAAGCACTGTTTTTATCTTTACTGTAAGGGGGAGGAGCTGCAGGTTTAAATTGATCAGCAGTTTTCATCACAAGAGGTCTTATTCTATTCCAGTAAGGTTCTACAGCTGCCATATAGCCAGGAGGCGTGGGGGCCCAATTACCTTCTTGCTTTACTAAACTATATCGCCTTAATTTACGTGTTTCTTTATACTTATCCTGATCGACCCATTTTAAAACCGTATCAGACACTGTTTTACCATATAAAATTGAATTTTGTACTACTGTATCAGGATAGCCCTTAGCTTTATACCATGAAAGTATGCTATTTAAACTATCTAAGGCCACTTGCTCTGAAAAGACAAGCCTTTTTCCGATCTGCCAATAGGCGTAAGTTGCAGCGACTGAATAACTAATTTGTTTTTTATCTGCATTTGGTATGCCATTAAAGCTATTCAACTGTCCTTTTAAAGATTGAAACTGATTATTGTTTTTCGCCTGAATTTCGTAAACAGCAATGTTTGCATAAACAAAAATTCTACTCGCAACCGGCGGAGAAAATATATCACTTACAATGATATCAGAAAGTGCCTTTTGCGACCTATGCAACGGTAAAGGATCATTTTCGCTTTTGTGCCACTGAGCACTAGCACTAGTTGAAATACAGATAAACAAAAACAGATATATCTTCATGATACTGGCTTTAATTAGTAGTCTTTAAAAGCTGAACCTTATCATTATTTTTAACAACAATAATTTTTTTGATTGCTCCCTTAATCTCAATCATATTCCTAACGTCGCCATCTATATACAATCCTGAATCATAAGGGGGCACCGCTTTAAAATCGCCCTTTCCATTTCCAACTAAAAGTAAGCCCAAACTTGCATCTGTCTGACCAAGCTGAACCCGATATGGATAAAAATTTCCCGACAAAAGGATATCCTCTTTCCCATCCTTATTAAAATCATCTACAATCACACCCCATGTTCTCGAAAACTGCGCCTCGATTGGAAGCGTCTTAATTGTAAATTTTCCACTTCCATCATTTAATAAAATGGAGGTTTCAAGTTTCTTACAATAAAATTTTTGACTTTTACTTAACTGCTCTGGTGTAAATAATTGTTCTATTGTGATATCAGCATAAGAGGCATAATTTAAAAACCGTTTTTTTAATTGAACCATCTGATCAAGTAGTTCATCTCTAGAAGCCATTGGATAATTTTGTCCTTGAATGTAATAACACATAACCGGATCTAATACGCCATCATTATTAAAATCACTGGCATAAACAGTTACTGGCTGCTTACTACTGGCTTTAAATTGATTGTTTAGACCACAGTTACCAACAATAAAATCTATTGCCCCGTCCTTGTTTACATCCATTGGTACAATTTTACTCCACATACCATCTGAGTTTTCTAGTCCAGAACCTTTATCATATTTTAAAACTCCTTTATCATTTTTGAATTTCTTTAATGGCATCCAATCACCACCAATTAACAGCTCTGGGTATCCATCAGTATTCAAATCCTGCCATAAAGCGGTAACAACTATACCCGCGTACTCCAAATCTGGGGCGAGTTCTTTGGTTACATCAATAAACTTTACCTCTCCGCCTTTTGAATCGTTACGTAATAAATAACTTTTACTGCAGAGCGGGAAAGATCCTGGTTTACTCATACCGCCCACAAAAACATCCAAATCTCCATCTTTATCAAAATCAGCAATGCTTATGCCCTGTTTACTACTCCACATTTTTGGCAATGCATCTTGTGCCTTATTAAAAATACCTTTTCCGTTATTTAAATATAATCGATCCTGATACTCTGGGGCATTTTCATCATATTCATTTCCACCGCTTACCACCCATAAATCTAAAGCCCCGTCGCCATTTGCATCAAAAAAAACAGCATTTACATCTTCACTTGCTTTATCTTCTTCCCAAGGTTGACTTAGAGAAGGGCTAAAGTTCCCTGCTTTATCCCCCAGGAATAATTTGCCTGCCTGACCAATTGCCCCACCTATAAAAACATCGTCTATTCCATCTTTGTTAACATCAGCCTTAGCTAGGGCAGGTCCAAATTTAGATAGTTGATAGGGTAAAAGGGTTTCGCCTTTAAAATCGATAAAATCGTTTTCATGATGTTTAAAATCTAACCCTGATTCTGCCGTATAATCTGTAAATAGTGCTTTTGGTGCAATAATGTCCTCTTTTTTGGTTGCAGCTTCACTCTGCTTAACCGTTAGTGTCTGATTTGATTGGATATTTTTAATCAAACTTTCTTTTCCATCAGGCCAAACTATTTTTACATAATTTATTTTATTGTTTTTACCTAAACCAAAACAATTGATTTGATCTACACTTGATTGATAACCACGTACCACATATTTCTCCTGATACTGTAAATTATCGTCTGTTTTAATATAGATTTTAGCTCCAATTGCTGCTGTATTTGATCCTGATCCAATAAGATTAATTTTTAAATAGTTCGATTTCTGTAAATCGGAATTATTCCTATACACCATTACCGGTGAGTTTATATTACAAATAATTAAATCCAGATCACCATCATTATCCAAATCAGCATAGGCAGAACCATTTGAAACAGAAGGTGTTGAAATGCCCCATTCTACAGTTTTGTTGGTAAAAGTTAAATCATGGTTGTTTGAAAAAATATAATTTGAGATTTTATTCGATGGCATTTTTTTCACCAAATCGAAGGTTTGAAATTTTAAACTCCCTTGTTTAAGTGATTCTTTTTGGGCATTTGCAACGGTATATTTCAGGAAATCCATATCAGTAAAGTCTCTTAAATATCCGTTAGAAATAAATAAATCCTTCCATCCATCGTTGTCAAAATCAGCAAATAAAGGTGCCCAACTCCAATCTGTATTAGAAATGCCCGCCAATTGTCCTATTTCGCTGAAACGCAAATTACCATCCTCTCCTAATCCCTGATTTAAGTGCAGCATATTTCTCATCTGCTGATTGTAATATCCACTATCCAATAACAAGTGATATTGATCATACTCGTCTGGTCCCTTAAGCAGCTTTTGCCTACGATTATCTTCGGGCAACATGTCAAGAGTGATGATATCGGGTGTACCATCATTGTTATAATCGGCAATATCAGAGCCCATTGAATACTTTGAAATATGCTTGATAGATTTCCTGATACTTTCTGAAAAAGTGCCATTTTTATTATTGATATAAAGGCAATCTTGCTCGGTATAATCACTCGAAGTATAAATATCAGGCCAGCCGTCGTTATTCAAATCGCTTACCGCAACGCTTAAGCCAAAATTCAGAGCATTATTAATGATCCCTGAGTTTAATGTAACATCTATAAAATGAAATTGGTTGTTTTTAGAATCATTTCTGAATAAGCGATTCCCAAATTTCATATTTGGGGTAGATCGTACTTTTTTAGTGTTTAAAAAAGGTTTATATGTTTGGTTTGAATGATTTAGCAAAAACATGTCTAAATCACCATCCTTGTCGTAATCAAAAAAAACTGCTTGTGTAGATTGGGTCCCTACTGCATCAAGGCCATAAACCTCTGCCATGTTTTTAAAAACAGGCATACCACCTTTTATTCCCTGGTTAATAAATAACTCATTTTTAAGTTTACTGTCAGGAAATTTTCCGGAATGACTTACATATATATCAGGTAAGCCGTCTGCATTTACATCAGCAATACATACCCCTGTTCCCCAGGTACCATTTCCTCTTACACCTGCTTTATTTGTAATATCTTCAAATTTTAAATTTCCTTTGTTAAGGTATAATTTATGATCCGATGCATTTGACGAAAAAAAAATGTCTGACAAACCATCGCCGTTAAAATCGGCTACTCCAACACCTGATCCGTTATACAAATATTCATAATTCATAACGTGTAATGAATCCGTTTCAATTACGCTATTTATAAAACTGATATTTGTTTCCTTTGCCGGTAATAAGGTAAATAAAGGCTGTTGCGCATTAGCGTTGTTAACAACAGCAGCTTGCATTGAGAAAAAAAGTGCGGGTAGCCATAGTCTTATTTTCATGGTACTTTTTATAAATCAAGCTAAAATTAAATTACGCAGTTGGTGGTAAGCCTTTATTTCAATTGTATTTGTTCATCATTTTCTTTATAGGGCAAAAACACAAGTAACATGGTCAGCATCTCATCGGTTGATTTCATATCATTGGCCGAATAAACATTTCGAGGCGGGCTGCTTGGATTGTTAGGATTACTCTTTGTATTGTCGTAAGTACCCTCTATTGTTAATATAGAGCCCTTAGGAATTTTTACTAAATTTTTAAATTGATAAATTTCTTGCCATCTAAAATCCCAGGATGGGATTGAAACGAGTTGTATGGTGTCTTTCTGAGGTGTTACTGCATATGATTTGAATATCTTACCCAGGTAATGCATATGCGGCCAAATGTATAATAGAGATTGATCTTGTGGTGTTGTAATTTTTAGTTCGAACTTTCTTACTGACTCAGCGGGGATAAAAAAGTAAGGTTCAATCGATTTTTCACCTACACCGGCAGAACCTAAGCTAATTACCTCAACTTTTCGTCCTATTGGCGTTTTTTTGAAAAAGAAATTTACACCCGAAATATTCTCCTCCTCCTTTGAAACCGGAGCAAGGTGTATCGTTAATAATATAACACCACGTTTAGGCATTACCCAGCCAAAATTATTTGGATAAGATTCATAAGATGTCCCTGGAATCCATCCCCCGTAATAGGTCATTGTTTTCTTAAAAGGAAAATACTGCGAATATTTAGTCCTATCATCTTCTGTTAAGTTTAAAAAATCAGCTCCCTGATTAATGTCAATATCATCTGCTACGGGATGAATAGCAAAGTTAGCGTGATGTACTACCTTTTTATTGGATGAAAAAAACTCCATTGCTTCTACATTTTTTTCAGTACCGATGTCGAAAGGAATTTTAAAAACAATGAACCGCTCTTTATTATCACCTAAAACTTTAAATGGTTTATTCGTTTTTAAAACAAGATCAGGTTTTCTAAAATACTGGGTACCATCTATATATGTTTTAACTGGTTTTTTGGGCATTTCACTAATATCGCCCATTGGCATTTTCGCATCAACCCATTTGGCTATAGTTAGCTTTTCTTCATCCGTTAATGATCTATCATTCTTAAATAGTCTGTAGTGGTTATCTGGCTTCCATGGCGGCATATAACCAGATTGTGTTACTTTTTTAATAAAGGAGCCCCTTTTTGCAACATCCTCGTAGGTTAATAAAGCAAATGGAGCAGCTTCTCCTGGTCTGTGACAGGGCTGGCATTTATTTTGAATAATATATGCAACATCTTTATAGTAAGTTACCTTTTGGGCACTTACATGAGGTATGCAAATAAATATTCCAAGTATAATGGTAATAATTTTTAATAATACTAAAGATTTTGAATCCATTATATGTCGTTAATTAAGCACCCTACAGGAATCGTTTTTTTAAATGTTTGTCTGCCGTTTGAAAGGTCTTTTATAGCTTGCTCAAGATATTTTTCGGTAATTACCAAACGTTTCTGTCCAAGTGAGGAAGACCAGTTATCGATTAATCCGCTATAAGTTATGGCGCCCATTTTATTGATTAAAAAAACCTCAGGTGTAGTGGTTGCACCTAGATACTTTGATAATCGTTTGTCTTTGTCTGTTAACAGGTCGAAGTTGATACCATATTCATTTTTAAGTTCATTTATTTCTTTTATTGAATAACTGGTACCTGGGATGACGCCGTAAAAATTGATGCTTTTATTCGCATTTTGAAGTTTTACCAAGCCTGGTAAATAATTTTTGCATAGTGGGCATTCGGGGCTTAAAAATACAATGACTGTTGTTTTGTTTAAATTAATTCGACTTTCTTTACCTGTTAAATTGATTAATTTAATCGCATTTATTTTTGCAGAAGATATTAAATTTTCCTGAGCTTTTATAAAAACAGGAAAAATAACGATAGCGAGCAAAAAACTCAATCGAATAAAAACATTAGATAATTTCATTGCTTTTAATTAAAAAGAACCCTTAGTAAAATGACTAAGGGTTCTTTTAATTTAGTGATTATTTTTTATCCCACCAAACACGACCAAAAGGATCATTTGGTCCAGCACCAAAATCAGGATTTTTAGCCATTTCAGCAATCGCAGCCTGCTGATTTGCATAGTTTAAATTAGTGGTACTTAACAAGTCTATACCAGCTCTACGAGCTAATGGTAATATACTTCCATTGCCTTTTAATTCCGACCATGCTAAAACCGATGTAGTATTGGGAAAGCCAGTTCTTTTCCACCAAGCCCAAGCTTCTAATGGCTGTCTGTAAAGATCGAGATAAGCCTGACAGGCGATTTGATCAGTAGCTTTAGCCGCGTCGTATTTAATTCCAACCTTATTATAATAGGTATCGATTGTTGGAATAGTTACTGCGTTAAAGTTTGCAACTTTCGCATCAACAGCCCTATCACTGTAAAATTGAATAGACGCATATACACCATTTTTATACCACGTTTCAGCAACATCAGTAGTAACGCCTCGGGCTGCAAGATCTGCACGTATAAAGCAATATTCTGCATAAGTTAAAACAGGATAAAATCCTTTGCCTGTTCCAGCACCTAAGCCGTCGGCTTCGTTATAATTAGGTGTAAATAACCTGTGTTGCAACTGTGATAAATTATCTATAGAAGCGTACAATGGTGCGTTTGCAGGTAATTTTGCATCGTCAGGGCTGGTAAAACTTCCAACATAATTTCCTGCTGCATTTGGACGATAGAAGGCCGATAATCTAGGGTCGCCTTTTGCAACAAGAAAATCTAATACCGGTTTACCTGCTGCAAAATTTCCAGGGTTAAAGTTTCCAGCACCATCTGCATACGATGGGCCAACTTTAAGCATCCACGAATCGTTAACGTTTGCCATCTGAACTGGATCTGCTAATACTTCGGTAGCAATTGCTTTCATTTTAGTTGGGTCAACTTTTATTAAGCGAATAGCTATTTTCAAACGTAAAGCATTTGCTGCTTTAGCCCAAAGGGTTGCATCACCATTGAAATACGGATCATTTCCGGCAAGACTGATCTGACCTGCTGGTGTGGTTTTCAAAGTAGCTACAGCTGCTTTTAATTCTGCATCAACTTTTGCAAATACTGCCTGTTGAGTATCATATGCAGGAGTTGTAGTACCACCATATCTTGCCTGAAAAGCTTGAGTATATGGAATGCTTCCGTTGATATCGCTCACATAAAATGCATAATATGACAAAAGTATCTGCGAAATTGCTTTCATGTGTACTCTTGCATTTTTATCAGCGTCAGGCATTTGTTCAATATTCTTTATAGCATCGACCAAAGCTGGACCTAATCTGCCATAAAATATTTTACCATACCGGGTATTGAATTGTGAACCAACATTATTAAAATTCAATCCATTTCCTGTACTTAAGGTCGCATATTGCATCCATAGATTGGCTGCGCGATAAACATCGGCAAAATACTCGAAATCGTCTTGCGAACCCACCGCCGCACGAAGAAACTGATCTTCAGGTTTAATTTCGTATAACGTAGTAGGATTTAAATTTGCTTCTACGAAGCTTTCCTTTTTACAACCGCCCGCTACAAGCAAAGCTGAAACCATCAGGAAATATATTTTTGTTTTATTTATAGTCTTCATATCTGTATTTTTTTAAATAATTAGAACGATGCCCTAACATTAAAACCTAAACTTCTAACCAAAGGCCAGCCTCCATATTCAGCAAAAGCACCTGCTCTATTGCTAAAAATACTTTCAGGATTAATACCATCCTTAGCCGTTTTATACAAATAGGCTAGATTTCTACCTGTTAAGTTTAAGCTTAAAGTATTTATTTTCAGTTTACTTAAATATTTGCTAGGCACGTTGTATCCTACAGTTACTTCGCGAAGCGCCACCCAAGAATTTTCAAATACCGAATACTCTCTGATACCACTAGACCATTGACTTAAATTTTCATAATATGCATAAGCTGGTATTGGTTTTAATAAACCTTGTTTAACAGCATCTGCATAGGTCATTCCGCCTAAATCTACACCATTAGCTTTTAATCCATCATTTAATACACCATCAGGAATAATACCATCATGTTGCACTACACCGTTTGCATCGGTATAAGTTACACCACCTGAAGCTTCATCCCTTCCAAAAAGTGAATTGGCGAACGAACCATTGGCTGATCCATATTGATGGGTTCCTGAAGCCATTAAACCACCAATTTTAGCATCAATTTGAAAGCTTAAGGTAAAGTTTTTATAAGATAATTCTTGTCTGGTACTTGCAAGATATTTCTCCATCATAGTACCCAAATTTTTCTTGGTACCATCATAATCCTGCGATCTTACATAGGTGTAATAACCACCAGTAGTTCCATAACCAGTATTACCTATTACTTTCTTGCCATTACTAGGGCTAGCAATTGGATTACCGCTTGCGTCTTTCTTTTGATAATATGAAAAAGCAGAACCTGTGATCAGCGAGCCATATTGTTCGCCTACTCTGGCAACTGAAGTGATGTCGTTACCAAAAGCTAAATCTAAGTCATAATTTTCAACTCCAGGTGCCAATTCTAAAATTTTGTTGCGGTTACGTGTAAAAGTAACTGATGCATTCCAATTAAAATCTTTTGATACAATTGGCTTAGCAGTTAACAAGACTTCAATACCTTGATTTTGGATATTACCTGCATTTAAAGCTTGTGAACTAACTCCAGATTCTTGCGGTAATGAAAAACTTAAAATTTGGTTATAAGAGTTTTTCTTATAATAAGCAAAATCAACGTTAATACGGTTCTTTAAGAATCCTAAATTGGTTCCAATTTCAAGTTCCTTAGTTAATTCATTCTTTAAATTATTGTTTTTAAGAATATTGTCACTAAATCCATAAACCGATTGATTACCGCCATTAGCATTACTAAAAGTACCATCTTGTAACCTATAGTAACCAGCTGTATTAGTATATTGTGGCATGGCCGATAATCCTGTGTAAGAGTAGGATGCTCTTATCTTACCAAAAGATAATAAGGAACTATTTTTGAATGCAGGTAACTCGGTGAATATCCAGGCCAATCCTACACTTGGATAGAAGTATGAATAATTACCATGACCATCTTTATAAGTAAGCGCTGATGACCAGTCATTCCTTCCGCTAAAGTTTAAGGTTAGCATATTTTTCCAGGTAATATCTCCATATAGATAAACTGCATCCGTGCGTTCACCTAAATTTGGATAAGCAGTTGTTGATGCAGGATTAATAGAGTTTGCAATTGAGTATACATCAGCAATTTTAAGCCCACCATTGGTATAGGATCTGTTGTAAAATGCAGAGTTACCAAGATTTTTTTGATAAGTTTCAGCACCTATTGAAGCATTTAACTCGAAATCGTTTGATAATTGTTTTGTTGCATTTAATAATCCCTGGATACGATAAGATTTATTGGTATTTTGTGTTATCTCATAATCGCCACCTGAAAAGGCTACACCAGCTCCTCTATTTTTTCTTTCGTAAGCAATATTATAAAAGTTCGTATTGGTTCTTACCAAAGCAGAAAGCCACGGAAGAATTTTGATATTTACATCAATATTTGCCAATAAATTATTTTCCTTTTGCGTTCTATTGTCATTTTGAAGTCCATAGGCAAATGATCCTATACCATAAGGGTCATAAAGATTTCGATTACTAGAACCCAAAGCTCCCCCGGTTACCGGATTGATATTATTATTGATATAGGTTTCTAAATCAACGTTTCTAGGTTTGTAGTAAGTAAATGCAAATAAAGGATTATTCGCGCTTCCTTGTCTTGCCGGATTCAATGAATTCGACATTGTATAATTTACACTTGCATCAACAGAAATTGATTTTGAAATTACCCTGGTCACTCTAAGGGCAAACGCATCTCTTTTTAAGTTATTACCTGGTAAAACACTTGAATTATATAAATTGGTATAAGCTAAACGATATGTTGTGTTTTCATTTGCACCCTCTACCGATACGTTTGTATTGATAAACTTTCCAGTATTAAAATAATCTAACGGATTATTCGCTACCCATGGTCGCATTACCCCATCTAGATCCTTAACCATTCTACCATCCAACTTGGGGCCAAAAGAATAACCACCTACATAATAACCTGCAGATTGATCAACAATATCAACTCCGTTAGCATCTTTAGCAAATACTGGAGAAATTCCACCTCCATATTCGTTTTGAAGGTCTACAAATTTATAGGCATCATCAAAAGAGCTAGTTTGAGAAACAGTTACTCCCAAGCCCTTGGTAGTTTTACCCTTTTTTGAAGTGATTAATAATACTCCCCCTGCTGCCTTAGAACCGTATAATGCCGATGCGGCAGCTCCTTTTAATACACTAATACTCTCTATATCGTCAGAGTTAATGTTTTTCATAATATTACCAAAATCTGCAGCATCGCCCCATGAGTCTGCTCCAGATGTACCTGGTTCCAGCAATATTCCGTCATAAACAACTAAAGGTTGTGTATTTGAACTTAATGATGAGTTTCCCCTGATTCTAATCCTTGAAGAAGAAGAAGGACCACTCGCACCTTGGTTAATCATAACGCCTGCTACCTTACCTTGTAAAGCATTTACCACATTGGCGTTATTTGCTTGTGCTAATTCTGCACCACCAACAGCTGTTGCTGAATAACTTAGCCTTTTGACATCTTTTTTAACACCAAAACCAGTAACAATAACTTCATTTAGTGCTTTAGAATCATCATGCATTACAATAGTTAGATTTGATGAGGCAGCAACTTCTTGAGTGACCAAACCAATAGATTTAAAAATCAATCTTGCGCCATCTTTTACCGTAAGGGTAAATCTACCGTCAGCGTTGGTAGAAGTTCCATTTTGAGTTCCCTTTTCGAGAACACTTACCCCAGGAATGGGATCACCGGACGCGTCTTTTACCGTACCGGTAATATTCTTCTGTGCAAAAGCTGTTATTGTTAAAAAACATAACAACAACATACTTAGACACTTTAAGTACATTTTTTTCATAATTTTTAGTTTAGTTAGTTTAAAATAAGTTTAAGGTAGTGTGAGACTTGGTAAGTTGATTTTATTTTTGCATATGCATTGGTTTTATGTTTAAGAATCTCTTTAGTCAAATTGATTATACTCTACTGTCAAACTCCCAGCAGCCAATAATTCAGCTTCATCCGTCAGGGTAGAGAGCTTTATTTCGGTTTGTTCGGCTATTCGCGGAATACAAAACTCATGGATAGCTTGTTGGATTGGCGGCAAAAGCATTTTACCTGCCTTAGCTCCTCTTCCACTTAAAACAATACACTGAGGGTTTAAAAGATGGATTAATGTGGCTACTCCTTTGCCCAATTGAAAAATAGCTTTAGCCAATACTGATATGGCCACAGGGTCTTGCTGACTCACAGCATGTAAGAAATGATCTGCAGGGTGTTTACTTTTGTCTTTAAACAGTTTTTTCATGCTCGATTCGGCACCTCCGGCTATTGCTTCTTCTGCCCGCTTAGCCATTACCAATAAGGAAGTATCAACTTCTAAACAGCCTCTTCTACCGCAAGAACACAAATTGTCGCTGTCTGAAAGTGGAATGTGACTAAACTCACCGGCACTACCACTACTGCCCCGGTATAATTTACCATTTACAATTATTCCCAAACCTGTTCCCCAGCCAATGTTAACCACCATTACATCTTTTAAATTAACAGCTTCTCCGAAGTTTAATTCGGCCAATGCAATTAAACTAGAATCATTATCTATATATACAGGTAAATTGATTTTAGAAGAAAGATAATTTTGTAAGGTTGTTCCTTCTTTAACTTTAAGAAAAGAATGGTTAATTCCTTCATCGGCATTAACAAAACCTGGCATACCAATACCAACCCCTAAAATATCTGTTCTGTTGATTTCAGATTGATCGATACTGGTGTTGATGAAATTTACAAGGTCGCCAATATCACTTTCTTTTGATGACAGCTCAAACTCTAAAGTCCGAATTGGCGTAACCATTGTTCTTGAAAGATCGTAAATGGTTAACCTGGATGTTAGCTGATCCATTGCAATGGCTACAATATATTTTTTCAAATTTGGATTGATCAAGAACATTGCAGCTCTTCTGCCACCTGTTGATGGCGCAAAACCTTCTTCTATGATATAGCCTTCACCTATCAAATTATTAACCACAGCGGTAACCAAAGGCAAACTCTTTTGCGTCAGCTTACTCAAATCTGTAAGTGATAGCGATTTCTTATAGTATAAATGCTTAATAATACCAGCCCTAAGGCGCTGATTTTTCTCTACAATTACAGACATGATATTTGATTACAGATCAAACTTAAAAAATATTTTTAAAACATCATAATACTTTTTAATTTTTTTTAAAAGTTAATTATCAATTGGCCATAAACAAAAAGGGCGAATAATCTTCGATTATCCGCCCTTTTTAAAGAATTATATTTTATTAATGGATGCCCATAAACAACCTGCTCCATCTTATTTTATGCAAGAAAGATGCAGTACTATCCCAGCTCATCCAAACAAATAAAGCTTTACCTACAATGTGGTCTTCGGGCACAAAACCCCAATAACGCGAATCGGCCGAATTATGGCGGTTATCGCCCATCATCCAATAGTAGTCCATTTTAAAAGTATAAGTAGTGGCTACTTTATCATTAATATACCAAATACCAGCTTTTTGCTCTACTTTGTTTCCTTCGTAAGTTCTGATTGCCCTGTAATACAGTGGCATGGTATTGCTATCGATTTTAACCGTCCATCCTTTTGAAGGGATTTTAATCGGTCCAAAGTTATCCCGGTTCCACACTCTGTTTGGATCGTTCGGAAAAACACCGCCTGGAACAGCTCCGGCTGGATCAGGACTTAAGGTAACTGATTTCACAAAATCGAATGTTTTTAATTTATCTGCAATTTCTGGAGATGCATCTACAACGTACGTTTTATCTGCAATAGCAGGTGTTCCGCCTAAATTCAGTTTAAATTCATCAAGTACAGAATAATTAAAATCCATGGTTCTAAACTCGATGCGATATGGCATCATACCCGTGTTTTTTAAAGGCTCATTTTTGCCATTTACATTGGCAATACCATTGCTCATCGAAATTACATCGCCCGGAATACCTATGCATCTTTTAATAAAGTTCTCACGCTTATCTACCGGGCGGTCTATTATCGTAAATGTACTCCTCACCTGCTGCCGGCCCATGCTGCGTTCTAATGCGTAATAACTTTCTGCCTGGTTTTCTACCGCAACAGTATCTCCTTCAGGAAAGTTGAATACCACAACATCGTTTCTCTTAATTTTAGATAAACCCGGTAAACGGTGATATTTCCATTGTACACCATCCCAGTAAGCTTTGGTAGAAGTGGTTAAGGGCATCGTATGGTGAGCAAAAGGAAAAGCAACCGGAGTCATCGGGATACGCGCGCCGTAATTAACTTTACTCACAAAAAGGAAATCGCCAATAAGCAAAGATCTTTCCATCGAACCAGATGGAATGGTGTAAGCCTCAATAAAAAATACGCGGATGATGGTTGCTGCTACTACTGCAAAAACAATTGCATCAACCCACTCACGGGTTTTAGTTTTTTTCTTCTTTGGGGCATCTTTTTTTCGTTGCCAGAATTTATAATTCATATATCTTATTTTTGGTTTGCGATTTATAAATCGGTTACCTGTTATCTGTAATCCTTCGGTGTGATTTCACAGATTGAGTGATTTCACAACTTATATTGTGCTTTAGGCTTTGGACTTTATTCAAAAATATCAGTAATGCTGAAAAATCCTTTTTTATCTTTCAACCATTCTGCTGCTACAACTGCACCCAGAGCAAAACCAGCCCTATTATGCGCCGTGTGTTTAATTTCTATTTCATCCACTTCGCTACTGTAAATTACAGTATGTGTACCCGGGATATTTTCTATCCTATGCGATTCTATCAGCAATTGCTCTGCTTTCGGAAACAATTCAACATCAGTTCCTACCACTTCGTTTAACCACTCTTGTTTTCTGTCCAGGTTATCTACAATCCCTTCAGCAAGAGTGATGGCTGTACCACTTGGTGCATCCAGTTTTTGCGTGTGGTGAATTTCTTCAACCTGAACCTCATAGGCTGGGTAGTTATTCATCAGCTTGGCCAAAGTTTGATTAAGCTTAAAGAATAAATTTACGCCAATACTAAAGTTAGACCCATAAAGTAACGTATTGTTACTGTTGTTGCAATCGTCTTTTACCTCCTGGAGTTTTCCGTACCAGCCTGTTGTTCCTACAACTATAGGCACATTGGCATCAAAGCAGGCATCAATATTTTTCAAAACCGAATCAGGCGTACTAAAATCGATGGCTACATCAGCCGATTTCAAATTTTGTCTGGTTAAATCTTCCTGATTATCGATCGTTATTTTTAAAACAATTTCGTGGCCACGTTCTACTGCAAATTTCTCGATAATCTGCCCCATTTTACCGTATCCTAAAAGCGCAATTTTCATGTGTTTATAGTTTAGTTTTAATTTGTGATGAAGCTATTGGATTTTTCTCCAATGTAGATGTTTTTAATGATGTTCAAGGAAGCTTGAGCCATTTATTCATCCCAAGTGGTTTGAAAAATCATGATGGTTTCATCTGTTTATATTTTTTTTCAATTTTTTATTCCTGTTGTATCTAACCTTTAGCAGTGGATAAACAATTATGATTTCACCTGTAGTATTAATATTGAGTATCATGATAGTTTCCGATATTAAAATGTTAGTGATAATTTTAATGCAGGTGTTGCATTGAAACCATACATCGAATTGGTATTAATCATGGATGGCATTACTTTAAAGGAAAGGTTATCATCAATATTGAAGAAATGCAAACGGGCTGCAACATAGGCATCAACCACATTGGCGAAATAAACCAAACCGTAAGAGAACAATACAATCTGTTTATTTCTTCTATAGGTATCTTTACGTTGGGTTATGCCTGTAGTAGAATAACGGCTGCCAAAAGGGCCGTTAGGATCAGGCTGATCACTATGCGCATCGCGATACTGTAATTCTGTTAGCGCTAAATTATATTGTTTGCTACTTTCGATGTACGACATGGTAAGCACGGTTATACCACCATAAATAGCTGCAATTTTACCACCGGTATACAGCTTTTGAAAAAACTGGCTTTTTCCAGCTCTTGTACCATAACCATCCTTAAGCAGTTGTATATTGTACAATTGCCCCCAGCCTGGTATAATCATCGATCTGAAAACCGCTTTTCTACCGGCAACCTTACCCGGATTAACATACTTGGCTTTCATCGAATCCTTTCTGGTCATCGGTTTTTTAGCCGCAGTATCTAACGATTTAGATAATTTAATTTTCGAAGTATCAGCAGGTTTTAATACCGTATCCTTAACCTGTGCTGAGGCCAAGTTTACAAGAAAAAATGTAAATGCAGTAACCAGTATTAAAAGCTTAGTCTTTTGCATTACCAGTCTAATAACTCTAAAATTCGGTTTAAGTCGTCATCACTCATAAAAGGAATTTCTATCGCCCCCTTACCATTCTGACTTACTTTTAACTTTACGCGGGTAGCAAATTTAGAGGCCAGATCGTCCTGTAATTTTTGATATTGAAAAGAAACTGCTTTTTCTTTCGATTTTTCGCTGCTTTTTAAAGGTACATGCTGCAAATTACGCACAAGCTCTTCTACCTTACGTACCGACAATCCTTTTTCCAGAATTTCCTGGTGGATAAACAATTGTTTATCAACACCATCAACATTAATTAAGGCTCTTGCATGCCCCATGCTAATTTTCTGATCGCGGATGGAAGCCTGAATAGCTGGCGGAAGTTTTAGCAAACGCAGGTAATTGGTAACCGTTGTACGGTTTTTACCTACACGTTCACCTAATTGCTCTTGTTTTAAACCTACCTCATCGATCATCCTTTGGAAACTCAATGCTACTTCAATGGCATTTAAATTTTCGCGCTGAATATTTTCGATCAGGGCCATTTCCAACATCTGTTGGTCGTTGGCACTCCGGATGTAAGCAGGAATCTGTGTTAAGCCAGCCAGCTTCGAAGCCCTGAACCTACGCTCGCCAGAAATGAGCTGGTATTTGTTTGCGCCGAGTTTTCTAACCGTAATCGGCTGTATTAAACCCTGTATCTTAATCGAATCGGCAAGCTCATTTAAAGCTACCTGGTCAAATTCGGTACGGGGCTGGTATGGATTGGTTTCAACTTCAGTTAAACTTACGTGACTGATATTGCCAATCTGCTCGGTTTCGCTAACAGCATTTACCTGCTGTTTGGGCGGATGAGAAGATTCGCTATCATCTAAAAGCGCACTTAACCCTCTTCCTAAACCTGTTTTTCGCTGAAAAGATGTCATCTATAATTTATAAAGTTGCTGTTCCTATGTTTTCTTCTTCCTTTAAAAGGCCGTTTTTCTTTACAATTTCACGCGCAAGGTTAAGGTAATTAATGGCGCCTTTGCAATTCGCATCGTGCATAATTACCGAAACGCCATAACTAGGTGCTTCACTTAAACGTGTATTACGCTGAATAATGGTATCGAAAACCAGTTCGTGGAAATGCGTTTTCACCTCTTCTACCACCTGGTTTGATAAACGTAAACGCACATCGTACATGGTTAGTAAAATACCTTCAATTTCCAGATCAGGGTTTAAACGGTTCTGAACAATTTTGATGGTATTTAATAATTTACCCAAACCTTCCAGCGCGAAATACTCACACTGAACAGGAATAATAACCGAATCGGCTGCTGTTAAAGCATTAATGGTGATTAAACCCAAGGATGGCGAACAATCGATGATAATAAAATCATACTGATCTTTGATTTTCTCCAAAACCGCTTTCATTTTATACTCGCGGTTGTTCAGGTTAATCATCTCGATTTCTGCACCAACCAGATCGATGTGGGCAGGCAGTAAATCTAAATTTGGTGTATCCGTTTTCTGGATGGCCTGTAAAGGATCGATATCATTAATGATACACTCATAAATACTATCTTTAATATTCCGGGGATCGAAACCGATACCTGAAGTCGAATTTGCCTGAGGATCAGCATCAACCAGTAAAGTTTTGTATTCTAGTACGGCCAAACTCGCAGCCAGGTTTATAGATGAAGTTGTTTTACCAACACCACCTTTTTGATTTGCTAATGCAATAATTTTGCTCATCTATGTATCCGAAATTTACTTAACGTTTATTTGGGCTGTGTTATTTATACCTTTTAATTGGCAAAAAGTTCTATTTTTGCGTTGTTTACGGCCTTTTTCACAATCAGCTAAGATACAAACTATATGGCAATTTTAGCAAGAAGCGTGTTTGGGTTTTACACATCTTATTAACAATTATCCATGATCACAATTATAGCCGCTACCAACAGGCCCAATAGCAATACGCTAAAAGTTGCTAAATATTACCAAAGGCAACTAAAAGAAAAAGGAGCCGATGCCAGTTTGTTCAGCCTGGAACACCTGCCTATAGATGTTTTGAATACGGATATGTATGGCAAAAGATCAGCAGCTTTTCAAGAAATCCAGGACATGATTAACAATACCGAAAAGTTTTTATTTATCATGCCAGAGTACAATGGAAGCTACCCAGGTGTACTAAAAGTGTTAATAGATGCCTGTAATTTCCCCGATAGTTTTTATGATAAAAAGGCTGCTTTAGTCGGAATTTCTTCTGGTAAATATGGTAATATCCGCGGGGTAGATCATTTTACAGGCGTTTGCCATTATATCCACCTCCACATTTTGCCTTTACGGCTGCACATTCCAAATATTAAAACCGAGTTAGATACAGCGGGTAATTTCTATCATCCGGATACCATCAAATTTACCAACGAGCAGATAGAAAAATTTATCAAATTCTAATCGCTATTTATTTTCTCTGCACCCTGCAGCCCTAAATAATTGTACAGACCGTGCCACCTAAACCAAATGGAAGCGGGCACGCAGTAAAGCGGACAGTGGGAATACATCGACCTAAATGCTACCAAACCTGCTTTCCGAAAAATAATAGTCTGATCTTCTTTTGGAAAGCCCAGCCTGCATTTCATAGGAGCGTCAGTCCTGCTTTTCATTCCAAGTCCGTCCCGATGAATCGGGATCCTCGCTTACGGGCTTTCCATTGCAATCAGGTTTAGGAACGTAAAACAGCGCATTAAACCTACAGGACCAATAGTTCATAATGGTAAAAACCCTTCCAAAATGAAAAGGTTTTTTTCACTTAAACAATCACAAAAATTCCATATAACCCTAAAAAACAACAACTTAAACAATAACACCATCTACTGGCATAGCTATTGACCACAGGGTAAACAGATGCTATTTATTTAACCTTTATTATATAATTTAGTTGATCAGGAAACAGATTTAATTATAACCTATTTTTACCGCAAAAAAGAGAGAAATTGCTTTGCTTACTTAGCAAAAACCTCTCCTTCCTTTGCGGTTAAACTAAAAAAGTCATGAAACCATCAATGATTTTCAAATATCACACAATAAAATAAGCAAATCATGATAGCTTCATCACCATTAAAAAAAACATAAACAGATGAAAATAAAAACCAAGCTCCGCCTCGGATTCGGGTTTCTCTTTATAATTGTTTTATCCTTCGGATTAATAGCGCTCTTTTACTTAAACGAGCTTTCCGATAAATCGAAGGTAATTCTTAAAGACAACTACAAATCGTTGAAATATGTTGCTGCCATGCGCAATGTAATTGACGAGAACCAGTTTCCCTTAAACAGTCCACAACTGGCTATATTTACAGAAAACCTTAAAAATGAAGAGTTAAACATTACCGAACCCGGCGAAAAAGTGGCTTTCCAGAAATTAGAAACGGCTTTTAGCGTACTGAACAACTCACAATCATCAGTCAATAAAGAAAATAGCATCAAAAATTTGCGCGTTGCGCTGCAAAATATTGAAGAGCTAAATATGAAAGCCATTTACTATAAAAATGAATTGGCTAACGAAACCTCATCGAGGGCAAACATCTACATCATGATTGCCGCTACCCTGAGTTTTATTATCCTCTTTACGTTCATTGTAAATTTTCCGGGTTTTGTAGCCAACCCCCTTGCTGAATTTAGTGCAGCCATTAAGCAGATTAGTCGTAAAAACTATAAACAGCGCTTGCATTTCGAAAACGAAGATGAGTTTACAGAATTGGCAGATTCCTTTAATGGAATGGTGATTAAATTAAACGAGTGGGAAAATAGTAATTTATCTAAAATTAAATCCGAAAAATCTCGTATCGAAGCGATTATTGCACAAATGCAGGATGCGATAATCGGTCTGAATGAAAAGGGAGAAGTACTCTTTCTAAATCATCTGGCTGCAAAACTGATGAGTCTGGATGAAGATAAGGTAATTGGCCAAAATGTAGCTGAACTGATGCAAAAAAACGAGCTGCTTAAACGGATCATTAAACCCGAAACCAATGATAATACCTTAAAAATTTATGCTGATGATAAAGAATCGTATTTCCTGTTGGAAAACCGCGAAATCATCATTCCAAATTATGAAGAGCAAGACGATAATACCTTAATTGCCTCTTCTAAATCTGCGGGAAGTGTTTACACATTAAAAAACATTACGCAGTTTAAAGAGCTCGATGAAGCCAAAACAAATTTTATCGCCACCGTTTCGCACGAGTTAAAAACACCATTATCATCTATCAAAATGAGCTTGAAATTGCTTAACGATGAGCGTGTGGGTGCCATGAACGAAGAGCAGCATGAGCTGCTCAATCACATCAAAGAAGATAGCGACAGGTTGCTAAAAATCACCAGCGAGCTTTTAGATCTTTCACAAGTAGAAACCGGTAATTTAAAACTCACTTTTGCCATAACCAAACCCGAAGAAATTGTAAGTTATGCCGTTGATGCAGTTAAATTTCAGGCCGAACAAAAATCGATTCAACTGGTACTTAACTGCAACCAGAACTTGCCGAATGTGAATGCCGATATCCAGAAAACAGCCTGGGTACTGGTTAACTTTTTATCTAATGCATTGCGGTACAGTTCAGAAAAATCGAAAGTAATCATCGATGTTTTCCAAAAAGACAAGTTTATTGAGTTCTCTGTACGCGATTTTGGAAAAGGTATTGATGAAAAATACCAGAAAAGATTATTCGACAGGTATTTCCAGGTACCAACCGATGGTCAGAATAAATCAGGCTCTGGA
The DNA here is from genome assembly GCF_049913135.1 of Pedobacter sp. R-06. NCBI lineage: Bacteria > Pseudomonadati > Bacteroidota > Sphingobacteriia > Sphingobacteriales > Sphingobacteriaceae > Pedobacter > Pedobacter sp. R-06. The sequence continues at coordinate 4,484,658 of NZ_CP183977.1, forward strand.
TTGGGCCTTGCCATTTCTAAAGATTTTATCGAAGCGGAAAACGGAAAAATATGGGTGGTAAGCGCCATTGGCGAAGGCAGCAAGTTTTGTTTCAGCTTGCCGATTGTAGAGTAGATTCCGCGTTTTTATTTACCACAGAGGGCACCAAGCTTGCACTGAGGTACACAGAGTAAATAAAAAATGTAAAACAGAAGATGGGAGATGGAAAACGGCACCTCCAAACGCTTAACGCAGTGTGCTCTGTGCCTTCTCTATGGTTAAAAACTGGAGAGACTATGCCACTCAGCGCTAAACAATATACGGCTCCATTTCCTTGTCAATGCTTTTACGCAGTTCCATTAATTTAATGGCGTAACCATGCATGGCAATTTCTTTTTCGGTTTTAGGTTTAAATGCTGGGATCGCTTTTGGCTGCCCATCGTCGTCAACTGCCACAAAAACAATAATACAGTGTGTATTTTTGACAAAATCGGTCTGTCCTACTGGTTTCGAAAAAGCATCAACAGCAATATGCATACTGGTTTTACCCGTGTAAATAATGCGTGCTTCCATTTTAACCAAGTGCCCGATATGAACAGGATGAAAAAAACGGATCCCCCCAACATAAACTGTTACGCAATAAGTCTGGCTCCATTGTAAAGCACAGGCAAAAGCAGCCTGATCAATCCATTTCATCATCATCCCACCATGTACCTTACCTCCATAATTAACATCAGAGGGTTCGCTTAAAAATTGAAGTTCGATATGGTTTTTGGTTCTGGGCATGTTAATCTTTTTAAAAAATTGCTTGGTTTTAATGTCTTTGCTAAGATATTATAAAATAAGTTATTTTCCTGCAGTGAGCTGTTATGATCTGTCAAGGTGACTCGGCATAATTAATTACCAAATACAAAAAATAGTCGTGCAGATTTAAGATGATTACCGCAAATTGATTGCTTTTTCTGCGATTATCAGTGAGATCTGCGGGAAAGAACTCTCCAAGCGGTCGTCATTCTGAGTTCATCTCAGGATCTGATCTGCATGATTCAGTGTGCGGTCAGATGTTACCATCTGACGGATCCATAGCTTAGTAATGGTAACCACTGGCGTCAAAACCACAGATAAAAAGGATAAACGCAGATAGAAAAAACTGATCTGTGTCCATCTGTAGCAAAAAATAGCCACAAAAAAAGTCGTAGTGAGACACTACGACTAATAGAAGTGTCAGTTGGTAACAACTGACACCACTAACAGATTCATCCAGCTATTTCGCCATAATACTTATCGCATATCCCCCACCCGGCGCGCAATACTGCGTTAATTTAGTTTTACTGGTTACCTCCATTTTGCGAATGGTATAGGCTTTAGGATTGGTTTCGTAATGGGCATCTTTTGCATCGGCATAAATGGTTGCAGTATATTTTTTACCAGAATCCAAAAAGCTAAAATCGATTTTAGATGTTCGGGCTACCTCATCATTGGTGCGGCCAACAAACCAGTTGTTTTTACCTTTCGCTTTACGCGCAAAAGTGATATAATCGCCTGGTTCTGCTTCTAAAACTTTGGTATCGTCCCAATCTACCGCCACATCTTTAATAAACTGAAAAGCATCCATATATTTATTATAAGTTTCAGGCAAGTCGGCAGCCATTTGCAAAGGACTGTACATAGTAATATAAAGTGCCAACTGACGGGCTAAAGTACTGTGCACAAAAGAGGTATTTTCAGGATTATAAACACTTACTTTAGTTTCGAAAATACCAGGTGTATAATCCATTGGTCCACCAATTAACCGCGTAAAAGGTAAAATAGTTGTATGATCGGCATTATTACCACCAAAAGCTTCGTATTCTGTTCCCCTTGCCGATTCGTTTCCAATTAAATTCGGATAAGTACGCGCCAGGCCCGTTGGGCGAACAGCCTCATGTGCATTCACCATAATTTTATATTCCGCTGCTTTTTGGATGGCATACAGGTAATGATTGTTTAACCATTGGCCATAGTGATGCTCTCCCCTTGGAATCATGTTACCTACATAACCGCTTTTCACGGCATCGTAACCATTGGCTTTCATAAATTTATAAGCAGTATCTAAATGGCGCTCATAATTACGTACAGATGAAGAAGTTTCATGGTGCATAATCATTTTAACACCTTTACTTGCGGCATAACGGTGTAATTCTTTTACATCAAAATCGGGATAGGGTGTTACAAAATCAAATACATAATCTTTTGTTTTGCCAAACCAATCCTCCCAGCCTTCATTCCAGCCTTCAACCAAAACAGCATCTAATCCGTTTTTAGCAGCAAAATCGATGTATTCTTTTACATGTGCAGTATTTGCAGCGTGTTTTCCGTTAGGTTTTGTCTTGGCATAATCAGTTATACCTAATTGCACACTTGTTAAATCGTTGTATGCCCAGGTACTTTTACCAGTAATCATTTCCCACCAAACGCCTACATACTTGGTTGGTTTTATCCACGATACATCTTTAAATTTTGTTGGCTCGTTTAAGTTATAGGTTAGCTTTGAAGTTAAAATGTCGCCTGCTTTATCGCTTACAATAATGGTTCTCCAGGGCGATAAACATGGTGCCTGCATATAACCTTTATCGCCAACTGCATCGGGTGTTAACCACGATTCTAACACCATGTTTTTATCGTCGAGATTTAACGACATCAGCGAATAGTTGATCAATGCCGCTTCATGGATATTGATGTATAAACCATCTTTACTTTTCATCATCAACGGCGTTTGTAAACCCGTTGGCGAAAAAGTAGTTTGCGAGGCATTTGGCGTTACAGCTGCCTTCATTTTACCGCGTACTTCTGATAAGTTTGAAGTTACTGTACTGTATTCCTGTGTATCGTAATCGCCAGGAAGCCAAAAAGCTTTATGATCACCAGCTAATGCAAACTGGGTTTTCTCTTCTTTAATTACGAAATAATCTAAGTTTTTTTGCTCAGGAAATTCATATCTAAAACCCAAACCATCGTTAAACAGACGTAAACGCACAATAATATAGCGGTTAGTTTCCTTTTGTGTTAAAGTTATCGCCAGTTCGTTATAATGATTTACAATTTCTTTTACTTCGCCCCAAACCGGTTTCCAGGTTTCGTTAAAAGTGCTCGTTTTGGTATCGCTTATGGTAAATCCGTTCATTAAAGATTTACCATCTTTAAGCTCCAGCCCCAGTTTACTGGTTTTAATCACATCTTTTCCTTTGTACTTTAAAGTATAGGTGGGTACTCCCCCTTCAGCCAAAGCAAAGCTGGCCACCAGATTGCCGTCCGGCGACTTCAAATCCTTTTCGGGAACGTTCCCGAAAACATTTCCAAAAAAAAGCAAAGTACATATTAAAGTAAGGATTTTAGAGCGGTTAAGGTATTGGTTAGGTTTCTTATTCATGTTATCATTTATTTATTGTTATTACTATTTATATCACATTAGAACTTGCAGTTTCCAGTCCACACATGGCGATGAGCAACGTCGGTCCACTCAAATAGATCCTGAAACAAGTTCTGGATGACGATACGATATAAAAATCGGGATGGGATGACGTACCGCGAGTTACTCTAAAAGCAAGGTATCATCATCCTCATCCGTTAAGCTCAACTGCACACTATCGCTACCCGCAATGCCCTCTATCGAGCCGCGGATATGGGTCGCATTTAACAATACTTTCTCTAACTGTTTTTCACGTGCTTTCCATAAGCGTTCCATCGCATCGCGCTCGCGTTGTATAGATAGCTTCATACTCATAAAACCTTCTCTAATGGCTTTCCATTGTTCTGAAAACTCTGCTCCCATTAAGTAATCGTAAAGCATGTGCATTTTTTCGCCACGGTTTTCCTGCGATTTTACTGCACCGGCCAAGCGCAAAATACCTTCACGCAACACATATGCTACGGCGTTTACTTCTTCGAAAGAGCAGATCCAAACCCCATCACGCTGACCGAAACAATCCATGCCTTTAGGATAACATTGACTCACTATAACAGCTACATCAACGCCCATACTCCGCATATCTTTCTTCAGTTTTTCGATCCAGTCGCCTCCAAAATCTTTGGTACGCTTGCTTTCGTAAATAATTTTACCGCATTCCTGTCCGAATTGATTACGCACCACCTGCACGCAATCGGCCCCACGCACGCCTTTACCAACTTCTTCAATTAAATCGAATGGAAAATTGCTCCGCAATAATTCTTCTAAAATCAATTCCTGTACTTCACCCTGTAATTGCATACTGCCCTGCTCAGCCTTACGTTTCATTTCTTCGGCCAATTTTTTCTGGTCGTCGAGCTGTTTTTCCAATTCTTTTAAACGCAATTGGTGTTCGGTATCTTTAATACTATTTTTTTCTGCCTCTTGCTTACGGATCTGTTCTACCAACTCGTTACGCTGCTCTTGCATTTTACGTTGAAAGGCAAGTTCCATTTCTTCTTCCTTTACTTTAAGGCTTTCCTCACGGCGTAAAAACTCCAGTTCCTTTTCACGGGCCAACCTGAGTTTTTCGGCATTATCTTTCGCATTACCTTCCAGCATTTGCAGTTTGGTTTCAAAATCGGCCGAAATGCTTTTACGCAGGTTTTCCTCCAGACTATCCTTAAGTTTGGTTTTCTCTTCAGCAAGTTTAGCATCAAAGGCTTTCAATTGCTGCTGTTTTTCAGATTCGAAAATTTGCAGTTTACGTTGATATTCTTCATCTTTCTGCCTTGCATAAGCAGCCGCTTTCTCACGTAACTCTTTCTTATAATCTTCGGCCATGGCTTCTTCCATCGGAAAAACATGGGCACAGTTGGGGCATTTTATTTCGGTAGGCATTGATTATTATTTTAACCACCAAGGCACAAAGCACACCAAGGTTTTTTTTTGGTAAAGATATTAAAGCTTTTTATCAATGTATAAACGAGTTTTGCACGGTTACCATTAAAGTACCTTCGATCTGATTTCGTGACCGGATGCTAAAATTTTACTTACCGGGCATTTTGCGGCAATTTCCTCCAATCTGATTTTTTGTTCTTCGGTAAGTATCCCGGTACATACAATTTCTTCAAAAAATATGGTTTCTCCATTTTCGGTATCAATATTTACTTCCACCTCAATTTTATCGATAGGCCATTCCTTTCTATCGGCATACATCCTTAAGGTAATGGCTACACACGATGCCAAAGAGGCCATTAATAATCCCTTAGGGGCAAAACCTTTATGTGTTCCACCTAATTCTAAAGGTTCGTCTACTATAATATCATGAGAACCATTGGTTACCGAACACGCATAGTGTTCCCTGTTTATTGTTGCTTTTACCATTTATTAGATATTTAAAATATTAAACTTACCAAATATTATGCTTTATTGCGATTTGGTTTAGATTTTACGAAACATTATATGATGGCATTTGTTCTTTTTAAAAATGCTACGTTATGAAATACAGAAAGTTAATCGGAAAATACTTAAAGCACGAATCAGATAACAGTGCGAAAATAGCACTAGCCTTAGTGGCTGGTTTAGCAGCGGGCGCAGTAATTAGTATTTTATTTGCCCCTGATAGTGGTGCAGGTACCCGTGGAAAAATTGCCGGCGGGGCCAGAAATCTTCGTTATGGATTTCAGGACAAATACAATCTTTTAAAAGAGAAAGTTTTTGGTGTTGAAGCCATTGAAGAAGATATTGTTGAGCATGAAGTGCCACATTTTAAACATACTGTTACTAAGAAACGTAAATCAGATGTGAAGGAAATTTTAGAAAATGCACATGAAAACGGTCAGGTGCAAGAAGGGCAAGGATAAAAATATAAAGACATTAATTGGTTATTGGCATGCATTAATTAATACATGTCAAAACCTTTCACCGTTTAAACAATTTCTTAGTTTTACAGGATAATATCAGTATATGATTTTTATCCTCTCAAAGATTTTGCTTTTCCTCATTAAACCAATAGTGTGGATTTTTGTGCTTTTATTTTTTGCGATTGCATCAAAACAACCTAAACGAAGGAAAAGATATTTACTCAGTGCTTTGATTATTTTCTTCTTTTTCTCTAATGACTTTATTGTTGGAAAAATAATTAACAGTTACGAGGCTGGCTACCCAAAGGCAGATAAATTCGATGTTGGAATTGTACTTGGTGGTTTTTCAGGTTTAAACAAACGAAATAATGAAATTGCTTTCAATTGGGCAGGAGATAGATTGTTCCAGGCAATAGCACTTTATAAAAAAGGACAGATTAAGCAGATATTGCTTAGCAGCGGAAGCGCAAACTTAAAAGACCAGCAAGTAAAAGAAGCTGATTTAGCTATTCAGTACTTAAAACTGATCGGTATTCCTGATGCTGCAATCCTGATTGAAAACCAAAGTAGAAATACCATCGAAAATGCCAGGTACAGCTTGGCACTCATCGCAAAAAGCAACCCTAAAGCTAAAATTTTAGTGATTACAAGCGCCTGGCACATACCGAGGGCAAAGCTGATTTTTGATAAACAGGCTAAGCAAAAAATTGAATATTATCCAACCAATTTTTCTAGAGATACTGAATTCGACATAAGTGATTTCATTATTCCAGATGCCAGCGCATTAGGAACATGGGAATTGTTATTTAAAGAATGGATTGGTTTGGCTGTAGATCGGATAAGGGCTTAACTATCGAATTAATCTAATTGTTCATTAGTCATTGGATTGGTTGAATTTCGCACCAATAAACAACTGACTAATGAACTGATGAACTTCCTATCCTTCAATTGCTTTCCAAAGCATATCCTTCAGCTCTAAAATATTTTTCTCGGCTACTGATGAAATAAATATAGATGGAATATTTGGCAGATCCTGTTTCATTTCTTCCATCAGTTCTTCATCTAACATATCTGATTTGGTAATGGCTAAAACATGGGGTTTCTGCATTAATTCAGGATTGTAAGATTCCAGTTCGCTTTTAAGGATTTCGTATTCTTCTTTAATTGAACGGCTTGTATCAGCCGGGACCATGAATAACAATACCGAATTACGCTCAATATGGCGTAAGAAACGATAGCCCAAACCCTTACCTTTTGATGCACCTTCGATAATTCCTGGAATATCGGCCATTACGAATGATTTTCCACCCCTGTAGCTTACAATACCCAGATTAGGAACAATAGTAGTAAAAGGATAATCGGCAATTTCTGGCTTAGCAGCCGAAACAACTGAAAGTAAAGTAGATTTTCCTGCATTTGGGAAACCAACCAAGCCAACATCGGCCAAAACTTTTAATTCTAAAATGTTCCAAACCTCTTGTCCTTGCTCACCCGGTTGTGCAAAACGTGGTGTTTGCTGAACCGAATTTTTAAAGTGTGCATTCCCTAAACCACCACGGCCACCGGCTGTTAAGATCTTAGTTTCGCCATCTTTGGTAATTTCGAAAAGGATTTCTCCAGTTTCAGCATCTTTAGCAATGGTACCAAGCGGAACCTCCAGGATTTCATCCTTACCCTGCTTACCGAATTTATGGGAACTACCACCTGCTCCACCATCTTCAGCAATAATGTGCTTACGGTATTTAAGATGCAATAATGTCCAGATATGAATGCTGCCTTTAACGATAATGTGGCCGCCACGACCGCCATCACCACCATCAGGTCCACCCATTGATGTTAAAATATCACGATGCAAATGTGCCGAACCTGCCCCGCCCTTACCAGAACGGCAACAAATTTTTACATAATCTACGAAATTCGAACCCTGTGACATATTTTAATATTGAAATGTTAATACTGGAACGTCGAAACAACAATTCCTTTAAAATTAAAGAGTTATAACGTTTTAACATTATAACTCTTTTTTATGTTTTTGAATATCGGATCGGGAATTAATTAAAACCGTCTCTTTTATATCCCCTACTTAAACTTTATACCTTATACTGATCAATTACAGCACAAAGATCATTATATACGGTTTCAATTTCACCTATTCCGTTTACTTTGTTCAACTTTCCTTGCTCTTCATAATAAGGCAATACGTGGATGGTTTTATCAAAGTATTCTGAAATCCGTTTTTTTAATTTTTCAGCGTCATCATCAGGGCGACCGCTGGTTTTGTGACGTTCGGCAATACGTTTTGTTAACTCGTCCTGGTCAACATCTAAAGCAATAACACCAGCAATTTTACTGCCTTTACGCTCTAAAAATAAATCAAGCTCTATTGCTTGCGGAACGGTACGCGGAAATCCATCAAACACAAATCCTTTCGCATCAGGATTTTTATCTACTTCTTCTTCAAGCATGGCAATTGTAATGGCATCAGGAACCAATTCTCCATCAGCTAACAATTGACTTACTTTTTTTCCTAATTCGGTTTCTCCTTTAACGTGTGCTCTAAAAAGATCGCCTGTTGAAACGTGTACCAACTGATATTTTGCAATCAGCTTTTCAGATTGGGTGCCTTTACCCGCCCCTGGAGGGCCAAAGAGAACTAAATTAAGCATTCAAGTTGTTTAGGTTGTCTTCAAAAATTAAAAAAGCCTTATTCCTATGGCTCTGCTAAAAGTAATATTCAAATCACTGATTAATAGGATTAGACATTGCTTACTTTCAAGGCTGCAAATATATAATTATTAATTTAGATGCCGTTTAAAATTGATGATTTATTTAAAAATGCGCTATTTTAATGACATTTATCTTCTTCTAAGAAGAATCTTGTGCCATTTTTATATTTAACAGAATTTTCTTCAAATACTAAGCGGTCTGACCAAACAATCCTTTTAAATTTTTAAAAAAACTTAAGTATTTGTAACATTACCGAACTGATATTTTCCAATATACCTAGATTGTAAAAACAAAATGCCTCGATGCTATCATCAATAGAAAATCATCTATCGCGTATAGTAGAAAAAGCCATATTTATTGATTTCAAATTAAAAGTCTGCAATATCAAGAGCCATCTTACTAAATTTCAGATAAGTAACAATAACTTTCGATCCAATTTTGTAACGGCTATAATCCTCCTGCTTAACCTCAATCCTTATTTTTTCATTTTTAAGTGGGCCAGAAAAAGTCAGGTATTCTGCATGCTCTGTTTTGTCCCGACCAATAACTACACTCGTTAGTCTGTTTTTTCCGTTTAATTTATCTTTCTTCCAATTGTATTTACTATACCTATCTACCAACCAGGCAATGCAGTAGCAAAAACTAAACATTAAAAACCCTATAATTGCAAAAGCAATATAATCGTAATACTTCAAATTGTATAGCGTTTCCTTTTCTACCGACAAAGCGGCGATTATTCCAATAAAGAACATACCAGCAAGAAGCGTAATTACAGCGATTCTCATGACTGCTTTTTGCCCTGTCTCCATTTGCTCTATTTCTTCTTCAGTCAATGGAATATTTTCCTGTAACCGTATTTGCATATAATCAATTTGATGATGACAACCAGAATAAAAATCCGCTCCAATTTCAACAGTTGCAGATATCTTTAAGCTCCCCGAGTATGGCTAAATTAAAAATTTTATCAATTAATTCCTCTTTCATTACTGCAGTAATTCCGAAATTGTGGTTTGATATTTATCCAATTAGTTATTTATGAATACCTATCGCTTCCATTTTAATAACGGCAAAAAAGACTCAACTATTCTGTTTTGGTTTTTTACCACCTTGCTGACTATTGTATTAACAGCCACCGTTTTACTGGTACATCCAGATCCACTTTTCCCCGCCTGGCTATTGGTAATCTCCTTACCATTAATGTTTTTGGCAATTTACAAGTTGGTTAAAGTGGCCTCCGAAAGGCGATCGGGAGAAATTGTTTCACTAAGTAAAGAAGGCTTTACCAGTTCCTATTTCGGATCTGTTTTGTTTTCAGAAATACGTTCCATTCAGGTTCCCGCAAGGCAAATAGGGCTATTGGGGGGACTACAGCGCGACTTTTACAAAAACACAGACGTAGATACTCCTTACTTAGAATTTTCGATCACCACTCAGGATGGAAAAACGTTAAATTGGATATTAAATGAGTGGGGTGGAATTTATAACTCAGAAGAAGATTTTTCAATTTTCTTTAACTTTCTCACAGCGCTAACCAATCAGCTGTATCAACTTTATCACACTAATGAGCCATATAACAGCTATTTAAAAATCCTAGGCGAGAAAGGTTCCTGGGAAAAGCAAGGTTAAGTTAAAAAAAGAACCGGATATATTTACAGATATAAAATCTATCTTTCAGAAATTTGACACACCGAAAAAAAGGGAGTTTATAGATCTGGTGTTCGACTCGAACCTATACTATGAAAATGGCATCTATCGAACACCTATCATGATGAATTTACTATCAATCAACTACCTAAAAATGAGATATTTAGGTATTATGGTAGTCGACAAAAAAAGGGATGATTTAAAAATCATCCCTTCAAGTGCACTTGTAGGGATTCGAACCCCAAACCTTCTCATCCGTAGTGAGATGCTCTATCCAATTGAGCTACAAATGCGTTTCCGTATCGTTAACGGACTGCAAAGGTATAATTTGATATTTTAATTTCCAATTAAATTTTAAAAAAATCTAAAAATAATTCTTTGCAGAATAAGCTTTACGCGCTTAATGCATCATTAATTGCTTTAAAATCAGGCAAATCATGTGCATCTTCTAAAACTTCTGCATAAGCTATTTTTCCTTCTTCGTTGATTACAAAAGCTGCCCTTTTGGAAACACCTTTCAATCCGAACGCAAATTCATCATAAAAAGCACCATAAGCTGCTGATACTTCTTTATTAAAATCAGACAATAAAGGGAACTGATAACTCTGAACTTCTTTAAACTTAGCCAAAGAGAACGGAGAATCAACTGAGATGCCAATTACCTGCGCATCTATCCCTTCGTAATAGCTAAAATTATCACGCATGGTGCACAATTGTTCTGTACACGTTCCGGTAAAAGCCATCGGAAAAAAGTGAATGATTACTTTTTTGCCTTTGAAACCAGAAAGAGAAATTTCTGTCAGATCAGAACTGTATAATTTAAAATCAGGGGCGGTATCGCCAACTTGTAATGCCATTATGTTTTTTTATGGGTTAAATATATTAATTGGTTCAGTAGTTCATTGGCCATTTGTTCATTAGTATTGCATCCTTACAATAAACTAATAACTAGTGAACTAATTATCTTTTTTCATCTGCTGATCTAAAATCATCAAGCCCTCTTCAAAACTATGTGGGCGATAATCTAAATCTTTAATCGTTTTATCCAAAACAAAACCTGTTCTAACTGGTCGTTTAGCCGTTTGGTTTAAACTTGCAGAACTTATTTCATTAATAAAAGATTGATCAAGCCCCCAATAATCGGCAACTTTCCTCACTAAATCTGCAATACTCATGTAATCTTTACCCGACACATGATAAATTCCTTTTGCATTTTTTTCCACAGCCAGCAAACAGGCTTCAGCTAAATCCTCGGCCAAAGTGGGCATGCGCCACTGATCGTTTACTACATTGATAGGTGATGCAATTTCTAAAGCTGCTTTCGCCCAAAGTACGATATTACTGCGGCTCATATCGCTGGTGATCCCATATACCAATATGGTTCTTAAGATTGTCCAGTTTGCCTTTGAGTTCTTCAACAGCGATTCGGCCAGCACTTTTGATTCGCCATAATAACTTACCGGATTAACGGCATCTTCTTCTTTATAAGGCCCGTCGGCACCATCAAAAACAAAATCGGTACTTAAATGAATAAATTGAATGTTTTTCTCTTCACATATTGATATCAGGTTTTGGACTGCATCTACATTTAACTGGCGACAAAGTGCTTTATTGGCTTCACAAGTATCAACATTGGTCATTGCAGCAGTGTGCACAATGGCATCAGGGCTGTATGTTTCGATAACTTCCCTAACATGAGCAGCATTTAAAATATCCATTTCTGCATATCCATATCCACCCTTTACCGGATAGCGATTTGCTCCTTTAGAAGTGGCAACAAGCTTTACCCTGCCCTCGGCGAGAATTTTTTCAGTTAATTTCTGCCCTAAAAGACCGTTGCTACCTGTTGTTAAAATGGTTTTCATATGCCTTATTTATAGCGCTAAATTATCTATAAAAACCATGTTGAAAAAATTTATAATATATATTTAAAATTAAGTAAGAATAACTTAACTTTGCCAACCGAATTGGAGCCCCTATAAACAGCTTTAATTCATTGACTGTAATAAATTTACTCACAACAGATATGCCTAACTTAGGAAAAATAGCACAAATTATCGGCCCAGTGGTTGACGTTAGCTTTGCTAATGATGCCCATCTACCTAAAATTTTTGATGCGTTAGAGATAACGAAAGAAAATGGACAAAAAATTGTTTTAGAAGTTCAACAACACTTAGGTGAAGATCGTGTACGCGCAATCTCGATGGACTCTACAGACGGTTTAGTTCGTGGAATGGACGTAGTTGATACTGGTGCTGCGATTAAAATGCCAGTTGGCGACCAAATTAAAGGTCGTTTATTTAATGTAGTTGGTGAAGCGATTGACGGTATCAACACAGTTGATAAAACTGATGGTCGTCCTATCCATGCTACTCCTCCTAAGTTCGAAGATTTATCAACTGAAACTGAGGTACTTTTTACAGGTATTAAAGTTATCGATTTATTAGAGCCATATGCAAAAGGTGGTAAAATTGGTTTATTCGGTGGTGCTGGTGTAGGTAAAACCGTATTAATTATGGAGTTGGTAAACAACATCGCTAAAGCTTATGCTGGTTTATCAGTATTCGCAGGTGTTGGTGAGCGTACTCGTGAGGGTAACGATTTACTTCGTGAGTTTATCGAGTCAGGTGTTATCAACTATGGTGACGAATTCTTACACTCAATGGAAAAAGGTGGATGGGATCTGAAAGCTGTTGATACTGAAAAATTAAAAGAATCTAAAGCAACATTGGTTTTCGGTCAAATGAACGAGCCTCCTGGTGCACGTGCACGTGTAGCATTATCAGGATTAACTGTTGCAGAATATTTCCGTGATGGTGATGGCGAAGGCGCTGGAAAAGACATCCTTTTCTTCGTTGATAACATCTTCCGTTTTACACAGGCAGGTTCTGAGGTGTCGGCTTTATTAGGTCGTATGCCTTCAGCTGTAGGTTACCAACCAACATTGGCAACTGAGATGGGTTTAATGCAGGAGCGTATTACTTCAACAAAACGCGGATCAATTACATCAGTACAAGCGGTATATGTACCAGCGGATGATTTAACTGACCCGGCTCCAGCAACAACTTTTGCCCACTTAGATGCTACTACAGTACTTTCGCGTAAAATTGCTGAGCTAGGTATTTATCCTGCGGTAGATCCATTGGATTCTACTTCACGTATCCTTTCTCCTGCGGTTTTAGGTGATGAGCATTATAACACTGCACAACGTGTTAAAGAAACTTTACAACGTTACAAAGAATTACAAGATATCATCGCGATCTTAGGTATGGACGAATTATCTGAAGAAGATAAATTAGTCGTATCAAGAGCACGCCGTGTTCAGCGTTTCTTATCTCAACCTTTCCACGTAGCTGAGCAATTTACCGGCTTAAAAGGTGTATTGGTTGACATTAAAGATACCATCAAAGGATTTAACATGATCATGGATGGTGAAGTTGATGAGTATCCAGAAGCTGCATTTAACTTGGTTGGTAGCATTGAAGATGCGATCGAAAAAGGTAAAAAATTATTAGCAGAAGCGAACTAGTATCGAGATTTGAGTATTAAGTACCAGGAATACTAACACGATCTTGATACTTGATACTAGCTACTTGATACTTAAATCTAAAAAAAATGAATTTAGAAATATTAACTCCAGATAAAAAAGTTTTCGAAGGTGAAGTAACAGCGGTTACGGTTCCTGGTACTTTAGGCTCTTTCCAGATTTTAAAAGACCATGCCCCTATCATCTCTACTTTAGAAGATGGAGAAGTTATTATAAAAGCAAACAAAGCTGATGAGCAACGCTTTTTTATTAAAGGCGGTGTAGTTGAAGCCATTCACAACAAAATTGTGGTTTTAGCTGAAGGCGTCGCTTAATCTAATCATCCGTCATGCTGAATTTATTTCAGCGTGATGAAACAGAAAGCCTCCCGATTTAAAAATCAGGGAGGCTTTTGTTTTTTGTGTTATTGTTTAACAAAATCACAAACTGTTGCAGTAAATTCCTTATTGTTTTCATAATAAAGCATATGCGAACCACCCAGCTGCGCTACCTTTTGATTGGGGAATTTATAATTTTTATAATAATCCGGTCCAACCGCATGATCACCCTTGCCCGTTATAATCAAGGCCGGTGTTTTAATCTCAGTGGTAAGTAAAGCATAATCTTTAAAATATTCCGGATACTTCTGCACCTTTGTACTATCCATCAAAGGCATAAAAAGCGTCATTCCGAAATCTGATGTACGTTTATAGGAATTTTCGATGCTGTCCATTTTAATAATGGTATTTACATCATTGGCAAGATATTTATATCCAAGATGCACTGCGCTTAACTTTTTTCTAACCAGCGCCGCTTCATTCATTAATTTTTTAAAATCTGTTTCATTTATAGTGGTATCCTTTTTTAATAACCGGTATCCATATTCAATTTGTTCCTTAACTTGATTTGGATTCATAAAATGGGCTATTGTGTTCGCCATGATGATGCCAGATAAATGTTCGGGATACTTCAGGGCATAATTAATGGCCAGAACACCACCGAATGAATGACTAAGTAAGTACACTTTTTCTACACCCAATTTTAACCGCAGTTCTTCAACATCTTGAACAACCCGGTCTAAACTATAATTCTTTGCATTTTGCGAATGACCAGATCCTCTTTGATCCAGATAAACCATTGTTAAACATTTCTCCAGGTTTGCTCCACCCATTTTTTCAAAGGAAAGAAAATCCTGACCAGGGCCTCCATGCAAAAAGATACAAACAGGGCCTCTGCCTGCTACCTTAACAGATAATTTTACAGCATCAGAAGTAAAAATGGTCTGGTTCCCCATTTTGAGATGGGAGGTTGAATCTGATGGGGAACATCCACCAAATAATATGATTAAAAGAATCGAAAGGATATAAATTGTTTTCATAGGAATAGTTTCTAATATTAAATTACATAACTATTTCCAATAAGCAATTAAAGGAATTTAATAATACCTTAAAATCCACAAAGAAACCATCAATAATGCTTCGCATTTTACATCAAAACATAGCGTGAATTTTTAATTTTGAACGTGCTTTTATCCATTTTAGGCAGAAAAATAGAAAATTTATAATGCAAGCATAACAAATAGACCGTATACCGTTTTGATATTTGGTCTACGGCTATCGGCATTAAATAACTAATCCAACCTTAGTTAAGAATAATATTCCGATTATTAACAAATTTACAGAACAATATTTTTATTTAACTTTTTTCTGATTTCTCTTGCATATTAATGAACCAAAAACTAAATTGGTTTTTATAAACAATAACATAATAATGGCTATCCAGAACAACATATTTTTTACCTCTACTACTGCGAGAGCAGCTGGTAATGTAGTGTTGTTACCTGTCATTTTACTTAATCTCCTACTCCTAAACATTTTATGGGGTAATAAGCGGACGCAGTTTAAATAGATTTTAAAAACTAAATATACCTAAAGCGTCCCGATACAAAACGGGACGCTTTTTTTAAATAACAGAAGACAGTATTATGAACCGTCCATGATAAATAGTCAAAATAAAGAATGGAATGCTTATTATCATGGTAAGCTCCATCTGACGGTTAAAAGACAATAAGAATAAACAGATGAAATACTATAATTCTAATACGATTATTTACCTCGATGGACAGTTTGAAAAGGCTGTAAATAGCAGTACTGACCTTTATGGTCAGTCGCTACACTACGGTTATGCTGCTTTCGAGGGTATTAGAGCCTATAAAACACACAACGGCAACCGTATTTTCAAAGCTGCGGCCCATTTCGATCGCTTAGAGCGTTCTTGCCAATTGGCGAACATTCCTTTTCCCTGGGATAAACAAGAATTAATTGCAGCAACCTATAAATTACTTCAGTTGAACAAACTGAAAGATGCTTATATCCGTCCTTTGGTATTTTGCCACCCGAACATGAAATTAAACGAGCCAAGTGGGGTTTCGATCTTAATCTGTGCATGGGAGTGGGATGCTTATTCTGGCAACAAATTATTAAAATTAACGGTTTCTGATTATGAAAGACCAAACCCTAAATCGATTCCAATGGAGGCGAAATTGAGTGGAAACTATGTTAATTCTATTTTAGCTACTACAGCGGCAAATATTAAAGGTTATGATGAGGCTTTGCTTTTAGATATGCATGGTTTTGTTGCCGAGGCATCTGGCGCGAACATCTTTCTTGAAAAAGACGGGAAACTATTTACACCATCTTTAGGAAATATTTTACCAGGTATTACACGTGCAACCGTAAAAGAACTTTGCACCGTTCTGGATATAGAATGCATTGAGAAAAAGTTAACCCTAGAAGATTTAAAAAATGCCGATAGCGCTTTCTTATGCGGAACAGCAACCGAAATAGCAGGTATAGCATCAATTGATGATATTGTATATCGCCCGTTGTGGAGAGAATCTCTTGGTTATACTATACAACGGGCTTATAAAAACCTGGTACTGGAAAAAGTGAATTACGAAGTAATTATTTAAAATTGGTTAATAGATCATAGTTAAATGGTTGATAGCCAATGAAGCTATTAACCATGAGCCAAAAGACCATCAACCACAATAAAAACCTAAATAGTAAAAAGATATCCAAAAAGCAGATGACTGAAGAAATTAATCAACACTTCCCGAAAGCCTACCAGCAAATTAATGTTGCAACAAAAGCATCAGGATTTGACATGGCATCTGATGTGCTGACCTGCTCTTTGCTCAGAACACTTGCTTCTACTAAGCCTTCAGGCAAATTTCTGGAACTTGGAACTGGTACAGGCTTATCTACTTCGTGGATTTTGGATGGTTTAGATCAAGAAAGTACACTTACTTCGATAGATAACGATGTTAAATTCTTAGCTATTGCCAAAACATTTCTTGGCGATGACGATCGTTTAACATTGGTTGATACTGATGGCGCCGAATGGATTGAAAAGAATAAAGATAAAAAGTTCGATTATATTTTTGCTGATACATGGCATGGAAAATACCTGCTTTTAGATGAAGCCTTATCCATGCTTAATAGCGGCGGACTTTACATTATTGATGATATGCTGCCACAAACGAATTGGCCTGATGGCCACCAGGATAAGGCCGTAAAACTGATTAAAGATTTAGAATCTCGTGATGATCTGTACTTAACCAAGCAGGTTTGGGCAACAGGAATCGTGATCGGAGTAAAAAATAAATAAGATTAAATAGTTCTTTACTTTTTTAAATAGTTAGTATGTTTGTGATCCATCAAAGACATGAATTTAAACACAAACATTATTAGCAACCTAATTATTGTCATTTCTCAAAAGAGAGGTGGAAATCGTTGCGTATAATATAAAAAATATACCATATCGAAACCGCCTCCCACAAGAGGCGGTTTTTTTTTGCCTCAAAAAGAAATAATTGAAATACAACAGAATACATACAATTTAAACAATGAGCGAATTAAACAAGTACAGTAAAACATTTACACAAGACCCTACACAACCGGCAGCGCAAGCTATGCTTTACGGAATCGGATTAACTGATGCTGATATGGCTAAAGCACAGGTCGGTATTGCAAGTATGGGTTACGATGGTAACACCTGCAATATGCACCTTAACGATCTTGCAAAAGATGTGAAAAAAGGGGTCTGGAATAATGGTTTAGTGGGCTTGGTTTTTAATACCATTGGCGTAAGTGATGGGATGAGCAACGGTACAGATGGAATGCGTTATTCGTTAGTAAGCCGTGATGTTATTGCTGATAGTATTGAAACCATTTGTGGTGGCCAATATTACGATGGAATTATCTCTATTCCTGGCTGTGATAAAAATATGCCTGGCGCGATTATGGCCATGGCACGCTTAGATCGTCCTTCAATTATGGTTTATGGTGGAACAATTGCCCCAGGCCATTACAAAGGCGAAGAATTGAACATCGTTTCAGCTTTCGAAGCTTTGGGGCAGAAAATATGTGGCAACCTTTCTGAGGAAGACTATCAGGGTATCATAAAACATACCTGCCCTGGTGCAGGTGCTTGTGGAGGGATGTATACTGCAAACACAATGGCATCAGCAATAGAGGCTTTAGGTATGAGTTTGCCTTATTCATCTTCGAACCCAGCAATCAGCGAGGAGAAAAAACAAGAATGTTTAGATGCGGGTAAATACATCAAAATCTTATTAGAGAAAGATATCAAACCATCTGATATCATGACGAGAAAAGCATTCGAAAATGCCATTCGTTCTATTATCATTTTAGGTGGCAGTACGAATGCAGTATTACATTTTATTGCAATGGGTAAAGCTATCGGTATCGAAATCACCCAGGATGATTTTCAACGCATGAGTGATGTAACACCTGTACTTGCCGATTTCAAACCCAGTGGAAAATACTTAATGCAGGATTTACATCAATATGGAGGTATCCCTGCAGTATTGAAATATTTATTAAACGAGGGTTTATTACACGGAGATTGTTTAACTGTTACCGGAAAAACTGTAGCTGAGAATTTGGCTGACGTAAAATCGATCATGGATTATGATCAAAAAATCATTCAGAAACTAAGTGAGCCGATTAAAGCTACTGGTCACCTACAGATTCTTTATGGAAACCTGGCAGAAAAAGGTTCGGTTGCAAAAATAAGTGGTAAAGAAGGTGAGAAATTTGAAGGCCCTGCACGTGTATTCGATGGCGAGCACGATTTAATCGCCGGAATTTCGAGTGGGCGTGTTCAACCAGGCGACGTAATCGTAATTAAAAATTCTGGTCCGGTAGGTGCACCAGGTATGCCAGAAATGTTAAAACCAACCTCAGCAATTATTGGTGCTGGTTTAGGCAAATCAGTAGCTTTAATTACCGACGGACGCTTCTCTGGCGGTACACATGGTTTTGTGGTTGGTCACATTACGCCTGAATCTTACAAAGGTGGCTTAATCGGCTTAGTGGAAGATGAAGACCGGATTTTAATCGATGCGGTAAACAACATCATCAACCTCCAAGTAAGTGATGAAGTGATTGCCGAGCGTAGAAAAAACTATGTACAACCAGCATTAAAAGTAACAAAAGGTGTTTTATATAAATATGCTAAAACCGTTTCAGATGCAGCGAGTGGTTGCGTAACTGACGAATATTAAAATCAAAAAATCATCCCCAGATTAATTGATTACTAAGAAAATAGATTATGCAAATAATTAAAAGTATTCAGAATAGGATTTATGAAATCCGGGGAGAAAGAGTAATGTTAGATTTCGATTTGGCAGTACTTTATGAAGTGGAGACAAGAGTATTAAATCAAGCCGTAAAACGAAATATAAAGCGTTTTCCTCATGATTTTATGTTTCAACTCACGTCCATAGAGTGGCAAAATATGCAGTCACAAATTGTGACCGCATCCCAAGTTACAAATCCATCATCACAATTTGTGATGATGGGTAACATACCACAAAATAGGACAAGCAAATATTTGCCTTATGCCTTTACAGAGCAAGGTGTAGCCATGCTGAGTGGCATTTTAAAGAGCGATAAGGCGATTAATATGAACATTGCCATTATGAGAGCTTTTGTTGATGTTCGGAAAATTTTGCTAAAGCAAAGCAACCTTAACGAACAGTTAGCAGAAATTAAAGAACGGATTGGCGAACATGATGTTCAGCTCAACGAGCTTTATGATGCAATGGAAAATTTAATAGACGAGAAAATTGCTCAATTAAAATGGAACGAAAGACAAAGAATTGGGTTTAAAATTAAAGAATAGTAGAACCGCAAAAACATAACTATGGAAACTGCACAAGATACAATACAACAAAACGAGGCGAAAGCAGAAACCTCAAAAACCTTATTCAAAGGAACAGGCTCGCAGGTTTTGTTGAATGGATTAATTGAAGAAGGTGTAACCACCATTTTTGGTTATCCGGGGGGAGCAATCATGCCTATTTATGATGCTCTTTATGATTATGCCGATAAATTAGAACACATATTGGTTCGCCATGAGCAAGGTGGTATCCACGCTGCTCAGGGTTTTGCAAGAGCAAGCGGCGAAGTTGGTGTTGTTTTCGCAACCAGCGGGCCAGGTGCAACCAATCTGGTTACCGGTTTGGCAGATGCACAGATAGACAGTACGCCATTGGTTTGTATCACCGGACAGGTTTTCGCTCACTTATTGGGAACAGATGCTTTCCAGGAAACCGATGTGATTAATATAACCACGCCAGTTACAAAATGGAACTATCAGGTTACTGATGCCAAAGAAATTCAAGAAGTACTGGCTAAAGCTTTTTATATTGCGAAAAGCGGCAGACCAGGCCCTGTATTGATCGATATTACCAAAAATGCACAGTTACAATTGGAGGAATTCCCCGAATATGTAAAATGCAATCACATCCGCAGTTATCGCCCGAAACCAAAAGTTAGGATCGAATATATCGAGCAGGCAGCCGAATTAATCAACTCAGCAAAAAAACCTTTCATTCTATTTGGACAAGGGGTTATTTTAGGTAAAGCCGAAGAAGAATTCAAAGCATTTATTGATAAAACAGGTATTCCTGCTGCATGGACCATTATGGGTGAAGGTGCTATCCCAACTTCACACCCGCTAAATGTAGGTATGTTAGGTATGCACGGTAATTATGGTCCAAACGTATTAACCAACGAAGCTGATGTAATTATTGCCATCGGCATGCGTTTTGATGACCGCGTAACCGGCCGTTTAGATAAATATGCTAAACAAGCTAAAGTGGTACATTTAGATATCGATCCTGCCGAAATTGATAAAAATGTTAAAGCAGAAGTTGGTGTTTGGGGCGACTGTAAAGAAACTTTACCCCTACTAACTAATTTAGTTAACGAAAACAAACACGAAGATTGGTTAGCTAAATTCAGACAATATAATCAAGAAGAAATAGATCAAGTCATTACTCCGGAACTTTATCCAACTGGTGATGAAATGACCATGGGCGAAGTATTGCGCAACATCAACGAAATCTGCGGTGGCGATGCCGTAATCGTTACCGATGTTGGTCAGCACCAAATGGTGGCCTGTCGCTATGCTAAATTCAACAATACCCGCAGCAACATTACTTCTGGTGGTTTAGGCACAATGGGTTTTGGTTTACCGGCTGCCATTGGTGCTAAATATGGTGCACCTGATAAAACCGTTATTGCCATTATTGGTGATGGTGGTTTCCAGATGACACCTCAGGAGCTGGGTACCATTATGCAATTTGGTGCAGCAGTGAAGATTCTGATTTTGAACAACCGCTTTTTAGGCATGGTTCGCCAGTGGCAACAGCTTTTTCATGATAAACGTTATTCTTTCGTGAATATCACCAGTCCTGACTTTGTTGCTTTAGCAAAATCGTATTATATCGAAGCGAGCAAAGTTGATGAACGTGCAAACCTAAGAACTGCGCTAGAAACCATGATCAATCACGAAGGTTCTTACCTATTAGAAGTTATGGTAGGCAGAGAAAATAATGTTTTCCCTATGGTTCCTCAAGGAATGAGTGTAAGCGAAATCAGGCTGAAATAAGGTAGAAGGTTCAAAGGCCTAAGGTTTAAGGTAAAAAAGAAATTATCATGAGTACTGAAAATACAATAGAATATAAAATAGATAAAGCCGATTTAGACGGAAAACAGGAATACACCATTACGGTTTATGCCGAAAACCGTATCGGTTTATTAAACAGGATTGCAATCATTTTCTCCAAAAGAAAAATCAACATCGAAAGCTTAAACACCTCTCCATCAGAAATTGATGGGATACACCGTTTCAACATCGTCATCCACGAAGGTTACGAAGTAGTGAGAAAGCTGGCCCGCCAGATAGAAAAACAGATTGAAGTACTGAAAGTTTATTTCAACACCAACGAAGAAATTATCTGGCAGGAACTTGCACTTTACAAAGTTTCTACAGATGAAATTGCAGAAAAAGTAACCGTAGAGCGTTTATTAAGACAGTATGGTGCCAGTGCGGTGGTGATCCGTAAAGATTATACTGTTTTTGCGGTAACTGGTCACCGCGAAGAAACTGATGCTTTGGTAAAAGCTTTAGAGCCTTACGAGTTAATTGAATTTGTAAGATCTGCCAGAGTTGCCATTATTAAAGACAGTGCTGGATTTCACGAAAAATTAAAGGAATTCGAAGCTTTCGAACCAGGCGAAGAATTGATAGAAAATGAGTTTTTAGAAAAAGGACAGAAGATTTTTACGATGTAAACAACAACAAATCCGTCATTGCGAGAAGGAACAACGAAGCAATCTTTTAGACTAGTTCAAATAGATTGCTTCGGCTCACACAAACCCGGCCTCGCAATGACGAAAAAATAACAATATGAAATGCAATAAAGTCATACCGATTTTGAGAATGTTCGATTACGATAAAGCAGTTGAATTTTATGTAAACTGGTTGGGCTTTAAAATAGACTGGGAACATACTTTTGAAGAAAATACCCCTGTTTATATGCAGATTTCGTTAAATGGGATTGAATTACATTTGAGCGAACATCACGGAGACAGTTCTCCAGGCACACATATTCATATTGATTGTACTGGTTTAAAAGCATTTCACAAAGAAATCATAGATAAAAAGTACAAATATAACAGGCCGGGTCTGGAAAAAACTTTTTACGGAACCTGGGCAGTAACAGTAAACGACCCATTCTTTAATAAGATTACATTTAACGAAGAATTAACCGAAGCAGACAAACAAAACGATAATTAGATAGATACGAATTATAATATGATGAACGAGGTATTTGATTTTATAATAAACTCACGCAAGGCATTTATTAAGTTAATAGATGATTTAACAATCGAAGAATTAAATAAAATTCCCGATGGTTACAACAATAATATCATCTGGAATTTTGGCCATATTGTAGTGAGCACGCAAACGCTTTGTTATGTACGTACAGGTGTATTGCAAGATGCTGCTTCGGTAAAATTTAACGAGTATTATAAAAAGGATACAAAGCCATCTTATACAGTAACTGAAGAAGAAGTAGCAGAATTGAAAGCCATCGCATTAGAGAGCATTGAAAAAATAAAAGATGATTATGCAAATGGAAAATTTTCGAGCATCACTTCTTTTACAACCGCCACCTATGGCGTACAGATGAACAGCATTGAAGAAATCCTGATCACAACCATTGGCCACGATAATGTACATCAAGGTTATGCATGGGCGCTAAAGAAACAGGTATAAAATGGAAGATTTGAAATTGAAAATGGGTGGAAAAATCTTTGTAATCAACCCTAAGGAAAAAAAGAATATATAACGATAATTAAATAGAAATTAACCAATAAAAAACAATGGCAAATTATTTTAACACATTACCTCTTAGAGAAAAATTAAACCAATTAGGCGTTTGCGACTTCATGGACAGTTCTGAATTTTTAGATGGCGTTAGCGCATTAAAAGGCAAAAAACTGGTAATTGTTGGTTGTGGTGCACAAGGCTTAAACCAAGGTTTAAATTTAAGAGATAGTGGTTTAGATGTAAGCTACACTTTACGTAAGGAAGCAATTGAAGGCAAACGCGATTCGTGGAAAAACGCAACCGAAAACAATTTTACAGTTGGCACTTACGAAGAACTGATTCCAAATGCAGATGTAGTAATTAACCTTACTCCAGATAAACAACACACTGCTGTTGTAAATGCAATTATGCCTTTAATGAAAGAAGGAGCTACTTTGTTATATTCTCACGGTTTCAATATCGTTGAAGAAGGTATGCAAATCCGTAAAGATTTAACCGTTATTATGGTTGCACCTAAATGCCCTGGTAGCGAGGTTAGAGCAGAATATGTTCGTGGTTTTGGTGTTCCTACCTTAATTGCAGTTCACCCTGAAAACGATCCTCAAGGTAAAGGATTGGCACAGGCAAAAGCATATTGTGCTGGTACAGGCGGCCACAGAGCTGGTGTATTAAAATCATCTTTCGTAGCTGAGGTAAAATCAGATTTAATGGGCGAGCAAACCATCCTTTGTGGTTTATTGCAAACAGGTTCTATCCTATCTTTCGATAAAATGGTAGAAAAAGGAATCGATGCAGGTTATGCTTCTAAATTGGTTCAATATGGTGTTGAGGTAATTACCGAAGCCTTAAAACAAGGTGGTATTACGGCCATGATGGATAGATTAAGCAATGTAGCTAAAATAAAGGCTTTCGAAATTTCGGAAGAATTGAAAGACATTATGCGTCCATTATTCCAAAAACATCAGGACGATATTATGAGTGGCGAATTTAGCCGTACCATGATGGAAGATTGGGCAAATGGCGATAAAAATTTATTAAAATGGAGAGCTGAAACAGGTGAAACTGCTTTCGAAAAAACACCAGCTGGTGATGTTAAAATCGGTGAGCAAGAATATTTCGATAACTATACTTTAATGGTTGCTTTTGTTCGTGCGGGTGTTGAATTGGCTTTCGAAACCATGGTACAGGCAGGTATCAAACCAGAATCAGCTTACTACGAATCGTTACACGAAACACCACTTATTGCCAACACCATCGCACGTAAGAAATTGTTCGAAATGAACCGTGTAATTTCTGATACTGCTGAATACGGTTGTTATTTGTTCGATCAGGCTTGTAAACCACTTTTAGCTGATTTTATGAAAAAAGTAGATACTGATTTAGTTGGTAAAAACTTCAATGAAGGTAAAGATGGGGCTGTTGACAACAGACAATTAATCGATATCAACGAAGCTATCCGCTCTCACCAGGTAGAACAAATTGGAGCAACCTTGCGTAAAGCAATGACGGCAATGAAAGCGATTAAAACTGCATAGAAACAAAAAGAATGTCATCCTGAGCCTGTCGAAGGAATTCTTTTTGTTTCTATAACGAAAAAGTCTTCGACAAGCTCAGACTGACAAACATTAAATAATAATAAAATGTCAAAAACATTAGTAGAAAAAATTTGGGATGCTCACGTCGTAAAAAGTGAAGAAGGATTTCCTGATATTTTATACATTGATACACACTTAATACACGAGGTAACCTCTCCGCAGGCATTTGATGGTTTGCGCAAAAGAGGATTACCTGTTTTTCGTCCGAAGCAGACTGTAGCAACTGCCGATCATAACGTACCTACCTTAAATCAATTATTACCAATTAAAGAGGAGCTTTCGCGTTATCAGGTAGATATGCTCACCAAAAACTGTGCAGAATTCGGTGTAGAACTGTATGGTTTAGGACATCCTTTTCAAGGCATTGTGCATGTTATTGGCCCTGAATTGGGCATCACCTTACCTGGTAAAACAATGGTTTGTGGCGATAGCCATACCTCTACTCATGGTGCTTTTGGCGCCATTGCATTTGGTATCGGTACTTCGCAGGTAGAGCAGGTTTTCGCCACGCAATGTTTATTGCAGTCGAAACCTAAAACCATGAAAATCGAGGTAAACGGCGAGCTTGGAAAAGGCGTTGGTGCAAAAGACATAATCTTATACATTATTGCCAAAATCTCTGCCGCTGGCGGTACAGGTTATTTTATAGAATATGCAGGTTCGGCAATCGAAGCTTTAAGTATGGAAGCCCGCATGACGATCTGTAATATGAGTATCGAAATGGGTGCCCGCGGTGGGTTAATTGCACCAGATCAAACCACTTTCGATTACATTAAAGGAAGAGAATTTGCTCCTGCCGGCGAAGAGTGGGATAAAGCTTTAGCTTATTGGAAAACATTATATAGCGATGCTGATGCTAAATTCGATAGTGTTTTAACTTTCGATGCGGCAGATATCGCACCTATGATTACCTATGGTACCAATCCTGGAATGGGCATGGGTATCCAGGAACATATTCCGGCCACTGGTGCACAACCCGAAAAAGAAAAACTTTCGTACCAGAAAGCGTTAGATTATATGGGCTTTGATGACGATTCTTCATTAATCGGGAAATCGGTTGATTATGTGTTCATTGGAAGCTGCACCAACTCACGTATTGAAGATTTACGCGAAGTTGCCGATTTTGTTAAAGATAAACGCAAAGCCGATAATGTTACAGTTTGGATTGTTCCAGGATCGAAACAAGTAGAGCAACAGGCTAAAAACGAAGGTTTGGATAAAATTTTCGAAGCCGCTGGTTTCCAGTTACGCGAACCAGGTTGTAGTGCCTGTTTAGGAATGAACGAAGATAAAATCCCTGCAGGTAAATATTGTGTATCTACATCAAACAGGAACTTTGAAGGCAGGCAAGGACAAAATGCACGTACATTATTAGCCAGTCCGCTTACCGCAGCAGCAGCAGCAGTAACCGGAAAAATTACCGACGTAAGGGATTTGCTGGATAAGGTAGAAGGTTAACCCCTAAATCCCCTGAAGGGGACTTTAGCACTATGAATAATAATACTACCAATACTCAATCAAGAGCCCCCTCAAGGGGGTTGGGAGTTTTAGAAGTTGCCATATTAAATGTAAAAGCCGGGTTATCGGCTGATTTTGAAAAAGCTTTTAACGAAGCGCAAAAAATCATTTCTTCGATGGAAGGTTACATTTCTCATCAGCTTCAAAAATGTATAGAGGTAGAAAATAAATATATCCTGCTGGTAAACTGGAAAACACTGGAGGCACATACCAAAGGTTTCAGGGGATCAGCAGAATACCAGGATTGGAAAAAGTTATTACATCACTTTTATGATCCTTTCCCTACAGTTGAACACTTTGAGATGGTAGAGGGTTGTAGGGCTTAAGGCGGAGGGTAAAAACTTGGAGCATAAAATTACCCCCATTAAGCAAAAGGCTTAAAGAAATAAGATAAAAAGTGGAATACAAGTCTCGCTACTTGGTACTCCTTACTTGATACTAATTGACATGAAAAAATTCACAAAATTAACATCGGCAGTAGTGCCATTAAACATAGAGAACATCGACACCGACCAGATTATCCCTGCAAGGTTTCTAAAAGCGACCACCCGCGAGGGTTTCGGCGAAAACTTGTTCCGCGACTGGCGTTATGAAAACGATAACCAGCCTAAAGCTGATTTCGTGATGAACAACCCAACCTACAGTGGTCAGGTTTTAGTGGCAGGAAAAAACTTTGGTTGTGGCAGTAGTCGCGAGCACGCCGCATGGGCTATTCAAGATGCTGGTTTTGATGCGGTAATCAGCAGTTTCTTTGCCGATATCTTTAAAGGAAATGCCTTGAACAATGGTTTATTACCAATTCAGGTAAGTGACGAGTTCTTGGCGCAGATTTTCAAAGCGGTTGACAGCAATCCAAAATCGGCCTTAGAAGTTGATTTAGAAAATCAAACGGTTACCATTTTAGAAACCGGTGCTAAAGAATCATTTGAGATCAATCCTTACAAAAAATCGTGTTTGATAAATGGTTATGATGATATCGATTTCATCTTAGCCCAAAAAGAGTTAATCGCAGAATTTGAACAGACAAAATAATGCTTAAACCATTTGTCTATATACAAAACCTAAACTTAAGTTACCGCAATAAAGCGGTGCTAAAGGATTTGTATTGGGAAGTAAATGTGTGCCAAAACTGGGTTTTATGGGGCGAAAGTGGCAGCGGAAAAACTTCTTTGGCCAAAGCCATTGCGGGTTTAATTCCTTCTCAAGGCAGCATTGAAATCAATTACGATGCCCAAAGTAAATTACCGGCCGAAGTTTTATTTGTAGAAAGCTGGTATCAGTTTAAAAACCTCGAAGGTGTTGCAAACTTTTATTATCAGCAACGCTACACCAGTTTACAGGCTAATGATACTTTGACAGTACATGCAGAACTGGTAGCTTACGGCAAAGAAAAAGGACTCCATTTCGATTTGGTTGAACCGATCTTAGAAGCACTGGGCTTTGCTACTTTTGCCAGTTCACAGCTAATCGAATTATCAAGCGGCGAACATAAAAAACTGCAGTTGGTTAAAGCCTTATGGTTAAAACCCCAATTGTTAATCATCGATCAGCCTTATACCGGTTTGGATAAAGCATCGCGCAAAAACCTGAATACGCTTTTGGACCAGATTACAGCAGAAGGTGTACAATTAATTTTAATCTGTAACGATTTAGAATTTCCTGCAAGTATCGATTGTTTTGCAGAGATTATAGACGGGCAGATTGTAAGCTCGTTTTCAAGAGAAATTGGAGACCTTCCACCTGAAATACACAAAAGGAAAATCCCAGCTTTTTTAAAGGAGTCGCCTATTTATTCATCAACTGATATGGTAAAAATGGTTGATGTCAACATCAGCTATGGCGAAAAACAGGTGCTAAAAAATATCAACTGGGAAGTTAAAGCTGGCGAAAAATGGTTATTGCAAGGCCCAAATGGCTCTGGAAAATCTACTTTATTGAGTTTAATAAACGGCGATCACCCCCAATCTTACGCCAACGAGCTTTATTTGTTTGGCAACAGGCGTGGAAGTGGCGAAAGTATATGGGATATTAAGCAGCACATTGGTTTAATATCGCCGGAATTTCATTGGTACTTCGATGCCACCTCAACCGTTTGGAAGTGTATTGCTTCGGGTTTTTACGATACCGTGGGCCTGTTTCAGCAATTGCCTTATACCAAAAGGACACAAGTTGATGAGCTGATTGAATATTTTGGATTAACCGAAAACAAAAATGAATTATTAACCGCACTTCCACTCGGTAAACAGCGATTGGTATTATTAGCGCGGACGATTATAAAAAATCCGGAACTATTAATTCTGGATGAACCTTGCCAGGGTTTAGACCAACAGCAAACAAAACATTTTAATCAATTGGTTGATGAATTGTGCAGCAACGGGATGACCTTGATTTATGTTGGCCATTTTGAATCGCAGCTGCCAACCTGCATAGAAAAAAGAATATTGTTAGAAAAAGGCGAGGTAAAAGTCGTCGAAAGTTTAAACACAGAAATATTAAGCTGATGCAAGCTTAGCCACAGAAACACGGCGAACACGGAAACAAAATTTTTCTGTGATTTCTGTGCCTCCGTGGCAACGAATAGGCAAATTGCAAAGCAAAAGAGGAGTCAACAATGAAGAAGAACATTTTAGTAATACCTGGAGACGGTATTGGGCCCGAGGTTACCACTTGGGGAAAAGCAGCATTAGAGAAAATTGCCGAAATTTTTGGCCATGAATTTGTATTCGAAGAAGCTTTAATGGGCCATGCGGCTATTGAAGTTACCGGCGAGCCTTTGCCAGATGAAACTTTAGAAAAAGCAAGACAAAGTGATGCTATTCTTTTTGGTGCAATTGGCCACGCCAAATATGATAACGACCCAAGTTTAAAAGTTAGACCAGAACAAGGTCTGTTAAAAATCCGTAAGGAACTGGGTTTATTCGCTAATCTCCGCCCCATATTACTATTTGATGAACTTCTTCAGGCATCGAGCATCAAACCCGAAATTTTAAGAGGGACCGATATTTTGTTCTTCCGCGAATTAACGGGTGATGTTTACTTTGGTGAAAAAATTCGCTCTGAGGACCGTAATACGGCTTCAGACCTGATGATTTATCACCGTTATGAAGTAGAACGCATTGCACATAAAGCTTACCAGGCCGCACAGCAACGTAACAAAAGATTATGTTCGGTAGATAAGGCAAATGTTTTAGAAAGTTCTCGCTTATGGCGCGAAACCGTTCAGGAAATTGCAAAACAATATCCTGATGTAGAAACTGAGCACATGTTTATCGATAATGCAGCCATGCAGTTGATCAAAAACCCTAAGAAATTCGACGTGGTTTTAACGGCCAATTTATTTGGAGATATTTTGACAGATGAGGCTTCACAAATTGCAGGTTCGATGGGTATGCTGGCTTCGGCATCTGTTGGCGAAAGCACAGGTTTCTTCGAACCGATCCACGGTTCTGCACACGATATTGCAGGTAAAGATTTAGCTAATCCATTGGCTTCTATCCTATCGGCAGCATTAATGTTAGAAATTGGATTCGGACTAAAAGAAGAAGCCAAATTATTGGTTGATACCATCGACCAGGTACTGAAAGAAGGTTTTAGAACACATGACATTGCCGACCAAAATACAAACCGATTTAAAGTTTTAGGCACAGCTGAAATGGGTAAATTGGTACTTAAATTCTTATCACAAAAATTAATCACTTCCTAAACTTAAGATCATGATTCACGACCCAAACAAAGTTTATATTTTCGACACGACATTGCGTGACGGTGAGCAGGTTCCAGGCTGCCAGTTAGATACAAACCAAAAAGTAGAAATCGCTAAATCACTTGAGCTTTTAGGCGTTGATGTGATTGAAGCAGGTTTCCCGGTATCTAGTCCAGGAGATTTTAATAGTGTAATTGAGTTATCGAAAGCGGTTACCAACCCGATTATCTGCGCTTTAACCCGTGCAAATAAAAATGATATCGATGTTGCTGCAGATGCTTTACGTTATGCGAAAAGACCACGTATCCACACGGGGATTGGTTCATCCGATTTCCATATTAAACATAAATTTAACAGTACCCGCGAAGAAATTTTAGAACGTGCTGTTGAAGCTGTAAGGTATTCGAAAAAATTTGTGGAAGACGTGGAGTTCTACGCAGAAGATGCCGGCCGTGCTGACATTGAATTTTTGGCCAAAATGGTTGAAGCAGTAATCGCTGCTGGTGCCACCGTGGTAAATATTCCAGATACCAACGGTTATTGCTTACCAGACCAATACGGCTCGAAAATTCTTTTCTTAAAAGAAAACGTAAAAAATATCGACAAAGCCATCATCTCTGTGCATTGCCACAACGATTTAGGCTTGGCTACAGCCAATTCTATCGCAGGTTTACAGAATGGTGCCCGTCAGGTAGAATGTACCATTAACGGCATCGGAGAGCGCGCAGGCAATACATCTATGGAAGAAGTCGTCATGATTTTGAAAACGCACAAGATTTTAGGCTTAAACACTCAGATTGATGCTACCCGTTTCTATGAAATGAGCCACATGGTGCGGAACCAGATGAATATGCCAGTACAACCAAATAAAGCAATTGTTGGTGGAAATGCATTTTCGCATAGCTCAGGCATTCACCAGGATGGTTTCTTGAAAAACCGTGAAAACTACGAAATTATTAAGCCAGAAGATGTTGGCTTCCCTGATGCAACCATTGTATTAACTGCAAGAAGCGGACGCCATGCTTTAAAACACCATTTAGACCGTTTAGGCCATAAATTGGAAAAAGATCATTTAGATATTGTTTACAAACAATTTTTGGTTTTAGCCGATAGCAAACAAGGCATTAACGATTACGATTTGAACCAATTGGTTGCCTTGCATTTAGCTTAATGCGGCTAGGGTTTAGTGCTGAGCGGTTAGCGTTTTTATATAACGCACTGACTTATTTTTCTAACCCTGATCCGATAACTATCGGATGGAATGAGCATGAAGCGCAGCGAAATAAATGTAAAGCAGGAGAGCTGCCTCTGATGGAACACCAAACCCTGCTTTACAAAAAAATACAAGTGAAATATTAGTCTCGATACTCATATCTCTCTTCTTGATACTAAATTATGAATACTACAACACCGAATACATTAGATTTTCAATCTGCATCGCAACGGTTAAAGGGCGTAGTAAAACGCACACCTTTAGAGTTTAACGCCGGACTTTCTGCACATTATAATGCGAATATTTACTTAAAAAGAGAAGACCTGCAGATTGTGCGTTCCTACAAATTACGTGGTGCCTACAATAAAATCAGCACCTTGCCACAAGATGCATTAATTAACGGCGTGGTTTGTGCCAGTGCTGGTAACCATGCACAGGGTGTAGCCTATTCATGCAAAAAACTTGGTATTAAGGGTGTTATTTTTATGCCGGAAATTACGCCGAAACAAAAGGTTAAACAAACCTACATGTTTGGTGGTGAAAATGTTGAAGTGGTTTTAGTAGGCGATACTTTTGACGATTGTTTAAAAGAAGCTTTGGTTTATAGTGCCGAAAAATCGGCTACGTTTATTCCTCCCTTCGATGATGAAAAGGTAATTGAAGGACAGGCCACGGTTGGTATGGAAATTTATGAAGACCTGCCTGATTTAGACATTTTGGTAATGCCTGTTGGTGGTGGCGGTTTGGCATCGGGCGTGAGTGCTTACATGAAAACCGTTAAACCCGAAGTGAAATTGGTTGGTGTTGAGCCGCTGGGTGCACCATCGATGGTTACGGCCATGGAACACGGCGGCCCTTATACTTTAGAAGAAATAGACCGTTTTGTAGATGGTGCGGCCGTAAAAAGGATCGGCCACATTACTTATGAATATTGCAAGGAATTGCTGGATCAGATGCATTTGATCCCTGAAGGAAAGATCTGTACCACCATCTTAAAATTGTATAACGAAGATGCCATTGTGGTTGAACCTGCCGGGGCACTTTCTGTGGCTGCATTAGATCAGCTTAAAGACCAGATTGCCGGTAAAACCGTAGTTTGTATTGTAAGTGGCGGAAATAACGATATAGAGCGCATGCAGGAGATTAAAGAGAAATCTTTGCTTTTCGAAGGTTTGAAACACTATTTCATTGTCCGTTTCCCACAAAGGCCAGGCGCTTTAAAATTATTTGTAAACGAGGTTTTAGGTCCACAGGATGATATTACCCGTTTTGAGTTTATAAAAAAAACAAATAAAGAAAATGGCCCTGCATTGGTTGGTATCGAACTTTCGAACAAAAACGATTATGCGAGTTTATTGCAACGCATGAAAGATTTTAAATTCGAAATTATCGAACTGAACCAGGACCAGACTTTGTTTGAATATTTGGTTTAATAGTTAACCGCAAAGGGCGTAAAGTTTTTCACAAAGCACACAAAGTATAATTTAATTCCTTTGTCATCCTGAGCCTGTTGAAGGATAACCGCAGTGTTTCGACAGGCTCAACATGACACATCTTAATAGAGAAAAATGAATTTCAAAGACCTAAGCAACAAAGTATTAATTTCTGATAACGATATCGATTGGGAAGATTTAGGAGCAGGCGTTAAACGCAAAATTATGGCTTACGATGACCGGTTGATGTTGGTTAAGGTAGACTTTGAAAAAGACGCTATCGGTATCATTCACAATCATCCTCATTTGCAAATGAGTTATGTAGCCAAAGGAAGTTTTGAAGTAAGCATGGGCGATGATAAGAAAATCTTAAACGAAGGCGATGTTTTCTTTGCCCCATCAAATGTATTCCATGGCGTGGTATGTTTAGAAGCCGGATTATTGATTGATATTTTTAATCCACATAGGGAAGATTTTTTAGTTACGTCACCCTGAATTTATTTCAGGGTCTTTGTTAGATAAGATGCTGAAATAAATTCAGCATGACGACAACTTAATTACTCAAAGGTAAACCGCACATTCTTATAGCCCAATCCTTCGATAATCGGTTTAAGTACAGTTGTAGCATTGGTTTTTGTTTGTGCTAAAATACTCGATTTTTTAACCTCAGCAGTTACCTGTCTTTCGGCTGCTTTATACGCTTCATCTACTAAACCGGCTTCGCGGAAGAAAGCCATTTTTGTATCGTAAACCCGGGAGTTTTTATGATCGATTTTTACATAACATATTTCGGGCTGTGGCAAATTTACTACAGCTGTGTCCGCATCAATATCAATATCTTCACGGGTAATTTTTGTTAAGTCGATACAGCCTACTGCTTCGGCTTTAACAATCAATAAAACACTGGCTTCGGGTAAAAAGTCTGTTTTATTTTTGTGTTCTAAAACGTCGCTGATCTGGTACCTTACCAGCTCTAGCTTACCAATTGCCTCAATTTTCTCTACCAGAAGCTGATGTTTGCTCTCTACGGAGGTATTGATACTAAACTTTTTGGAAATAAATAAATATCCGGCAACTATTAAAATTAACCAGGGTAAGAGGCGAAAAAAGAGCTTCATATTTTAAAAAAACAGGGTACCAACATTTGTGTATTTAATCTGTTGCACAATAATTAATCCATAAATCTTCAATTTTATTTTTTTGGCAACAGATTTGTAATACCAATATCACACACACAAATAAAAACTAATCAACATGAAAAAATTTACCATCTTAATGCTTTGCATTGCCACACTAGGTCTGGCTTCCTGCAAAAAAGAAACTGTCTATCAAGAGTTAAGAGCTAAAACTTATAACTTTACGATTAATTCTAATGAATGGCTACGCAATGCCAATGGGAGCTATTCTGTAAATAAGCCACTAGCCGCCATTGATGGGGTAACATTAGATGATGAAGGTGTTCTAGTCTATTTTGAGCATCCTAGTGATCCAAATGGTGATATCCAATTACCTTATACGTTCAATTACAATGCTTTTAGTTATAAAATTTCTAATGGAGGTTTAAGGTTTGATGTTCAGGACACTAATAATTTAACAGCTACAGTTCCACCTAACTACAATACTTTGGTAAAGGTTGTTATTATTCCGTCTGACTACGCTGGAAATTAAGTCCAAAATAATATTTAAAACTCTAAAAAACGACTGATGTTCAACTGAACATGGTCGTTTTTTTTATGTTCTCCCCTGTTCAGCTGCAAAGCGCGGATATTCACGCCGTTTCTTTCCAAAAGCAGTTCGTCATAAAAGCCTTTGTAGTACACATCCTTTACCTCATAGCGCCTGCTACTCCAACTATTGCTTACTTCGGCCCATTCAGGGTAAAAAACAACGAATTCTTTTTCCGTTTTTAAACCGATTTTTTCGGCATCGGCTTTCGATAAAACTACAGCATTGCCTAAAATCTGAGCAGTATAAATATGTTTTGGGTGCTGGTAAATTTCTGCCGGTTTTCCTGTTTGCAGCAATTCGCCATTTTTTAGGATAAGTAATTGGTCGGCCAGGAATAAGCCATCGGCCGGATCGTGAGAAACCAAAATTACAGTGACACCAGTTTCGGAGGCCACTCGTTTTATATCAGCCCGCAATTGATTTTTAAGTAACGCATCAACCTGACTAAAAGGCTCATCTAAAAGTAAAACCTGTGTATCGGCAACCATGGCTTTAGCTATGGCCACGCGCTGTTGCTCTCCCCCACTCAACTCAATAATTTTTTTGTTCTGGAGCGGTAAAATCCGAAGATGCTCCATAATCTGGAGCGTTTTTTCAGCTTTGGTTTTAAGATCGGTATTTGATAGTTGTGAGGCGATATTATCGTAAACCTTCGCATAAATATTTAACGAAAAATCCTGCGTTACCATTTTCATCTGCTTATGGCCAGGGATGAGTTGTTCATCGGGCCCTTTAACTCTTTGGTCTTCGAAAAAGATTTCACCCTCATCGGTTTTTAACAGCCCATAGATGGATTTCAGTAAGGTCGATTTCCCGCTCCCACTCTCTCCTATTATAGCCACTACATCGCCTCTTTTGATCTCGAAACTTACATTTTTGATTCCGCCGGCCTGTTCTGCCTGATATTGCTTGGTTAAGTTTTTAACGCTGATTATGGTATTGCTCACACGGTAAAGATAATAAAAAGGTGGAGGGTTTTAAGGTGGAAGGTTTGAGGTAAAATGGGATGAAATAAAAAATCCTGTCTCGCCTAACCGAAACAGGATCTGTTTTATTTGTGTGTTGACGCCCTACATCTTCAGGAGGGTTTAATTAAGTCCCCTTTAGGGGATTTAGGGTGTTAGTTTAGCCCGAAGGTAACCCCAAAGCTCATGTTTTTCAAGCCAGCTTGTTGAGCGGTAGTAAACATATCGTTAAAGTAATATTTGGTAAATAATCCTATACCACCATAGCCAAATCTAACTGTACCACCGTAACGAACCGATTGAAAGTGGTAGCTATCGTATTGTTTTTCTTTACCACGTTCTTCACTTACCTGTTTAATTTTTCCATTTAGCAAAAAGCTAACCTCTGGACCCAAAACCAGGTAAAATCTTTTGCTGTTTTTGTTTTCGCTGGTACGGAATTCGAAGTTTAATGGAATATGTACATAGCTACTCGAGAATCGGTTTTTTGAAAAATGTACAGGCGCCTGATCGGTATATACAAATTCGTTAGCGTTTTTAGCAATGGTAATGTCTTTTCGTAAGCGGATCAACGTCCAGTCGAATCCACCGGCTACATAAACTTTAAAGTTAGAGTTAAAGCGGTAGCCTAATTGCAGAACATCGAAAGAGAAAGTACTGGTTTTGCCACCTTTATAATCCAAAAAATCGTTGTTTGGAGATAAGTTGAAACTACCATTATCGATTAACCTGGAGAAACCTAAATCAACTCTGGTAAAAGTAATTCCGCCCACGAAACGGCCTTTTTTAACTGAATCTGTAGATTTGGTTTTAATGATGATACCGTGTCCTTCACTATAATCCATTTTCTTTTTGGTACTATCTTGTTGTGCAAAAGCACCTGGAGCCATAACACCGGCAAGCCCGCTTACCAAAAGTGTTGTATAAATTAGACGTTTCATATGTGTGTGTTGTTGAGTTATTTAATGAGTGAATGGTTTGAATTTCGTATCCTAAAATCTGTTAATCCTGATCAATCCTAGCTTATTTCTTATTCCGTTTACCTATTTTAAACGGGCCGATATTGATCGATGCCAAAGAAGAATCATCATCATCCGTACGGAACTGAATCAGCTTATCTTTTCTTTTGTCCATTTTATTAACAATGAGGTTTACCACATCGCCAACATTACGGATGCCTTTATTGCTCTGTTCATTTTCGTTAACAGGATCGTCTGTTTTAACTGGCGTTGCAACAACCGCAGTTACAATCTCTTCTTTTGGCTGTAAAATCGCCTCTTCGATTTTTGTTTTGATATCTTTTTTAGGTTCTTCAACTTTAGCTATAATTGTTTCTTGCTTTTGCATTTCAGGAGCTGTAACTATCCGCGGCTGCTCCACAGCAGGTTTAATGTCTTGTTTCACCTTTGTTTTGGCAATAGCACTCACTGCCTTAGGTCGAACTGGCAAAGCTGGTGCAATATTTTCAACTGGCGCAACAATTGTAGTTGAAGAATCTTTAATAGCCTGTACCCTTACCGCTGGTTTAGATTTTTCAATTGTGTTATTGGCCAATCTTTTATCTCCATCAGTGGTATCTTGTTGTTGATAAACCAAAACCCCAACTGTAGCAATTAATAGCACAGCAGCTGCTGATAACCAATAAATCGGTATGATTCTTTTTTTCTTGGGTGTTATTTCGCTTTCAATGCTGCTCCATAAATCCCTATAAGGTGCTACTTCTGCATCAGCAAAAGCATCCTTAAATAACTGATCAAAATCCTTATCCCGTATAGGTTGCATAACCAAATCCCTCCATTTTTATAATTTCTTCTTTTAATATTGCCCTTGCTCTCGATAGTTGCGATTTACTTGCTCCTTCTGAGATTCCAAGCGTTTCACCAATTTCTTTGTGCGAATAGCCTTCTATTACGTACATGTTAAAAACCATCCGGTAACCATCTGCCAATTTTTGTATCACTTTCATTAAATCCTGCATCCCTAAAGTGCCAAAATCAAATCCGGTTGATGGTTGCTCGTAAGCTTCATCTATTTCTACCACATTTAAGCTGCGTAAATTTTTACGGTAACTTTCAATTGCAGTGTTCACCATAACCCTTCTAATCCAGCCTTCAAAAGAACCATCGCCCCTATACTCTTTTATTTTCTGGAAAATTTTAATATACCCCATTTGCAGCACATCTTCTGCCTCCATTCTATCTTTGGCATAGCGCATGCAAACGGCCAACATCTTCGATGCAGTTTGCTTGTAAAGCAGCTCTTGCATCTTCCGGTCGCCAGCCTTGCAGCCTTCCATCAAATCGTTTATCGTATAGCTTCGCGTCAATTTCATTGTGTGTTTGTATATAGAAGATGGCAGATTACAAACAATGGTTGCATGAGGAGACAAAAAAAGTTAAATAAAGTTAAAAACAGCTAAACACCTATTGATTATCAACAAGATATAGTTAAAATATTTTTGAAGAAAGATATAGATTTTTTATTTGAAAATAAACACTCAGCATTTCATCGGGAGCAACAGTCCCGTGACAAAGTCACTCCTTTGGAGCTATCCGCTTCAAAGCCTTCCCGAATCTTCGTGTTTTCGCTGCTATCGGGTTTATGGCAGGGACTTCTGAAGTTTAAAAAAGAGATAAAGCGCAGGGGGAACTTCGGAAGTCTATAAAACAACAAACCCCGTAGGTTTAGAAACCTGCGAGGTTTGAAATCTTATGAGACTAATCGCCCTAAACCTTCCTACCCGCTACCTTCCATCCTTTTTCACCTTAAACAATTTGAAATCCTGTTTATAAGTTAAAAAGAACGAATGGTTAAACTGAAGTTGTTTATCGGTATGATCAAGATCAATATGCGGTTCGAAACGTACATCAAGGTATAAATGTGGGATTAACTCTTTTTGGTAAGCATAACGCAATGAAACAATATTTCTTGCACTCTGCTTTAAGCCCGGACTGTACAGGTTATCTGAAACCGATTCA
The DNA here is from genome assembly GCF_049913135.1 of Pedobacter sp. R-06. Lineage (NCBI taxonomy): Bacteria > Pseudomonadati > Bacteroidota > Sphingobacteriia > Sphingobacteriales > Sphingobacteriaceae > Pedobacter > Pedobacter sp. R-06. The sequence continues at coordinate 4,523,168 of NZ_CP183977.1, forward strand.
TAAAGTGGCATACCTTTAATTGAAATAAAGTTATTGCCTTTCCAGTAAGAAGCCACCAAACTTCCCCATTTACTTTCTACACCTGCATTTAACCATAAACCAAAACCACCTTCGTAAGCTCTTCTTTTATCAGGTGAAAAATCTTTATATACAGCAATATAGTTATCGGTATATACCTGTTTAATGTTGGTATTAATCGCTTTGTGCAGTTTTAAACCAGTAGCACCGTTAAACATGGTGGTAATCGGAATTTCTTTAAGCACATCAATTTGTCCACCCTGATGGAAAGCCAAAAATTGGGCAGGCAAACTAAACTTCCAGCCATTACCTTCTGCAATAGTGCTTTCTGTAGATAAACCACCGATAATTTCTTCTTTAGCGGGGTCGCCTTTATAAATCATTTTTTGCCAGGCAATCCAGGCATCTAAAGTAAACTTCTTGCGCTCAACCAATAACTGTGTACCATATTCAATTGGTGTAGTCAAAGTTCTTTCGAAATCGTATAAAGGTTCGATATATTTATGCTGAATGTTACCTTCTAAACTTCCAAAAATTAAGGTGAGGTTTCTTTTATGGTATTTTACGCTAAATAAAGGTTTAGCATCCGAAATCCCGTTTCTACCGAAATCCTTTCTGATAAAAGCACCTGCGGTAATCGCCAGATTAGGATGTGCATAATAAACAATTTGAGGCTGCAACTGTGTTCCGTACAAAGTATAACCATCATGAAAATCGTTGGTATACTCGTAATTACGAACGTAGTTTAAATTATAAAAGTTGAAGTGAACCTCGTTGGTTAAGCTGCTATCAGGACGGATACGATTTTCAAAAGCCGATTGATTAAACTGTGCCGAAGCGAAATAAGCACTAAAAAGAAATGATATTAGTAGTAAGGCCTTTTTCAGACCTGTATTTGTAAACATGCGCTTGAATTTTATCGCCCAAATTTAGAATAGTTTTTGGTTTATTTAACCGCAAAGCCTGTGAAGTTTACGCAAAGGAAACAAAGTTATTTATGATTTGACCATCAAGGCACAAAGAACACAAAGCTTTTCTCAATACCGCTAATTACAAACCACATTCTCATCGCCTTAGTGAATTGTGGTACAAAAATTATTCACCGCGCTTTTTACGATAGTTCTTATATAGCTTAACTGCAATCATAATGGCCATCGCCACACCCATTATACCAATTAAACCGTAAATCCAGTTAATGGCACTTTTAAGGATGACCACGAACACAATGGCAATCATAAAAATGGTAGCCAGCTCACGCCATAATCTCAACTGAAAGCTCGTTAGCTTGTATTGGTTATTTTTAAGCTGTTTAACAATGTTTTGGCAGATGAAATGATAAATGAGCAGGCCAACAACAAAACCTAGCTTAACCCACATCCAATCGGCTTGAAGCAAACCTTGGTTTAAAGTCAGCATAGATACACCCGCCAAAACAGAAATGATCATGGCTGGGGTGGCGATAATTTTCCATAAAGTAGCCTCCATTTTAACAAACTGTTTCTGGAGGATAGTTTTTTCAGGTTCGGGCTTATTGTTTGCTTCAGTGTGGTAAATAAAAAGACTAAGGATATAAAACAATCCCGCCATCCAGCTAATTACAAATACAATGTGTACTGCAAGAAAATAGTGGTAATATGGCAGCAAGGTTTCTATCATTATTTATCTAATGGGGTATGAGAATTTAATACCTAAATTCTTTAACTACTTCAATTGCGTATTTAACGTTATCGAAAGGAATATCTGGCATTATACCATGTCCTAAGTTGAAGATAAAGCCTTCGGTGCCACGCATACGTTCGAATAATTTATGGATCTGTGCTTTAATTACTGCTTTATCAGCATATAAAATATGTGGATCTAAATTTCCCTGAACGGCAATACCTGCTGGCAGAGCATTTTTAATATTCAATAAATCAGCGTTCCAGTCAACAGAAATTACATCTGGTTTAGCTTCTGCCATAATTGGTGCAAAAACCGAACTGCCTTTACAGAAAGAAATCACCGGAATATCTTTTCTGTTTAAGTTAGCAATGATTTCCTGAATATAACGGTGAGAAAACTCCTGATAATCGTTCCAGGATAAAGCAAGTGCCCAACTGTCGAAAATCTGAACAGCATTAACGCCTGCCGCTATTTGAAGGTTTAAATAATCTGCCGTTACTTTAGCAATTTTAGCCAAAAGTTTGTGTGCCAGCTCTGGTTGATTATGTATAAAGAGTTTGGTTAATTTAAAATCTTTAGATGAACCTCCTTCAATTAAATAACTCATTACCGTAAATGGCGCACCTGCAAAACCGATCAATGGAATTCTGCTATCCAATCGTTGTTGAATCACTTTAATCGCATCGGCAACGTATTGCAATTCGTCCAAGCAATCAACATTTAAGTTTTCGATGTCTTTAGCGGTACGTACCGGATTTGCAAATTTAGGTCCAACGCCTTGAGTAAAACTCAAATCGCCGCCCATAGCCTCGCCAGTTACCAAAATATCACAGAATAAAATGGCGGCATCAATATCCAACAAATCAACCGGTAACATGGTCACATCCGCAGCAATTTCCGGGTTTTTACACATCTCTAAAAAAGAGTATTTGTTTTTAATTTCCCAATATTGTGGCATAAAACGACCTGCCTGACGCATCATCCATACTGGTGGGCGTTCGGTTTGTTTTGAAAATGCTGCGTCTAAAAATAAGTTATTCTTCATGATTTGTAGTAATACTCCATTTATCGTCATGCTGAATTTATTTCAGCATCTTTCTATCTAGTTGGATCCTGAACTGAATTCAGGATGACGGATGGATAAAAATTTTAATTGCGCAAAGGTATAAATAAAAAAAAAACGAAGTACCTTTTTATCAAAAACTGGTGCTTCGTTTGTTCAAAATGACAATATTAATATTATAACTTGCTTATTTCTTTTTCAATTTTAACGATAATGTCTTTCGAGCGTTGCGTTTCAGCAAGTTCTTTGGCCAATTTCGTATAAGCTTCTGCCCTTTCTTTATCTTTCTTCCGCAAAGCGAGATTAGCCAAATGGATCAGTACGTACGATTTCTCATTTTTACCTCCCACCGGAAAACGGCTTGCCAGCTGAAAGTGATACTCGGCTTTATCGTAGTCCTCTTCTTTCAAAGCCATATTGCCCTGCATGAATTCGTAATAACCCCTTCGGCTTTTAGCCAAGCGCTCCGGCTTAACCACCTCAGCCAATAAGGCTTTGGTTTTACCAAAATCGTTATTCTTGAAATGCTTCGATGCCATTAAAACCGAACTATGCTTAAAATGGCTCCAAACAACAAAGACAAACAACAGTACTGAAACAGCGGCCAGTTGATATTGATTGTAAAATACACAAACCAATGCAGCAAGCGCAAAAACTGCCATTAAAGCATATCTGCCCTTATTATTGTACATTAATGACTATCAGTAAATTTATAGCCTACACCACGGATCGAGTGGAAATAAACTGGATTTTTTTGATCTGGTTCGAAATACTTACGGAAAGTTAAAATGAAGTTATCAATTGTTCTTGTTGAAGGATAAACATCATAATTCCAAACAGTTTCTAAAATCTGCTCTCTTGAAACCGCGTCGTTTTTGCGCTCGATCAACAGTTTCAACAACATCGTTTCCTTTTTGGTTAACGGTGTGATGGTGCCATCATCGTGTTTTAATTCGAAAGAGTTAAAATAAATTGTTTTATCACCGATTTTGTAAGAATTCAATTCTTTTAAATCATCAGATTTTAAACTGCGTTTAACCAAAATACCAACACGAAGAATTAATTCTTCAAGGTTGAAAGGTTTAACCAAATAATCGTCAGCTCCTTTTTTCAAACCTAAAACACGGTCTTCCGAAGTGTTTTTAGCTGTTAAAAACATAATTGGAACTTCTGCATTCTCTAAACGGATTGTTTCGCAAACCTGGAAACCATCCATTTCAGGCAACATTACATCTAAAATAATTAGATTAAAGCGTTCTTCTTTAAAAATTTTAAGAGCGGTTTTGCCATCTTTAACGGCGTGAACTTTATAACCCTCAAGTTCGAGGTTTAATTTGATAGCATCTAACAAGTGATCCTCGTCTTCTACCAATAGAATTCTTAATTTTTGTGACATAATTGAGATTAACTAAATGTTACTTCAAAAATACTTCCTTGAGGCAAATTGTCTTTTACTGTAATATCTGCATCATGGTATTGTAAAACCTCCTTCACAATAAACAAGCCTAAACCTGTTCCTTTCGCTTTTCTGACATTCTCGTTACCAACGCGGTAAAACTTATCAAATATCAACATTTTTTCGGCATCTGAAATACCCGGCCCCTGATCCATCACACTTAATTGAATATGCCCATCAACTTTGTTTAAATGCACATTTATCTCATCACAAGGATTCGAATACTTCACCGCATTCTCAATTAAATTGGTTACTACTGACGATAAGGCAAATTTGTCACCCACCAACTGCAAATTTGGCTGAATTTTAGCATTTATAATCTGCTCACAGCCACAAGAATGAACCTGTAACCTATCCGTAATTTTATATACCAGCTCCGAGAAGTTAAATTCTTCCTTCGGAAAAGTATAGGAACGGTTTTCGATCTTGGTGGCCAACAACATATTTTCAACCAGATCATCCAATCGTTCAATATCTTTTAACGAATTGTTAAGCAATGATGTTTGGCGTGCTTTATCCAAATCACGTTTAACAATGGTTTGGATAGAAAGTTTTATCGCCGCAAGAGGCGATTTCAGCTCGTGGGTAATCGACATCAGAAAGTTCTGCTGCTGTTCCCTTAATTTATCTTCACGTTTTAATGATTGATGAAGGAAATAACCGCCAATACAGAGCAAAAACAAAAACACCGAACCTTCGCCCATAATCATGGTCATGCGGCTTGGCTGCAAACGCACCACCAATGTTCCCCACGAAATGAGCTGAATTAGTGCATAAAGCAATAATGCGTAAAATATGATAATGGATTTCTTCATTCCTTTCGGGTTGATTACACAGATGGTTTGATTACACAGATTTACTAAGTTCTATCCATGGTTCGTGTCTCCACGAACCATCGCAAGGTATCATATAACAGGTAAAAAATTACTTCTTAAACACCAAATCTAATGCTTCAAAAATAGCACGTTTCGCTTTCTCCAATTCGATCTTAGTATGTGCTGAAGATACGAAACCAACTTCATATCCCGATGGTCCCAAATAAATTCCTCTATTCAATAACTCACGGTGCATAATTTTGAATTTCTCCATACTGCCGGCATCAATATCATCAGCCGATTGGATTTTATCTTTATCGGTAAAAGCAAACCAGAAGATAGAACCAATGGTAAATACCTTAAATTTATAGTTACGTGCGGTTGCAAAACGCTGAATACTAGCTACAAATTCTTGCGCTTTGGCATTCAAATCTTTGTAAAAGCTTGATTTGTTCAGTTCTGTTAAAGTGGCAATGCCCGCTGCCATAGCCACCGGATTCCCAGACAAGGTACCTGCCTGATACACACCACCATCAGGAGAGATATGTGCCATAATTTCAGCACGGGCACCATACATACCCACAGGTAAACCACCACCAATGATTTTTCCATAGGTTACAATATCAGGAGTAATGCCATAATGTGCTGCAGCGCCTTCAAAACCAACCCTGAATCCGGTAATTACTTCATCAAAAATTAAAAGTGAACCATTATCCGTACAGATTTTACGCAGAAAATGAATGTATTCTTCATCCTGCATAATCAAACCATTGTTTGCCGGAATACCTTCAATAATTACAGCAGCAATCTGATCTTTAAATTGTGCAAAAGCCTGCTCAATCGCAGTTTTATCGTTTAATGGAACAACAATTGTTTCCTCGGCAAAAGATTTAGGCACACCTGCCGATGAAGTTTCGCCAAAGGTAACCAAACCAGAACCTGCTTTAACCAATAAAGAATCGCTGTGGCCATGGTAACAACCTTCGAACTTTAAAATTTTATCGCGACCGGTAAAGCCTCTTGCCAAACGTATGGCCGACATTACCGCTTCTGTACCAGAACTGGTAAAACGGATTTTTTCTACAAAACGGTTGTTTTTGATAATCAGCTCTGCCAATTCATTTTCCAAAGCCGTTGGCGCGCCAAAACTCATTCCGTTTTGCATTACCTCGGTAACTTTTTCGCGGATTTTTGGATTGTTATGTCCTAAAATTAATGGTCCCCAGCTACCACAAAAATCGATAAACTGATTACCGTCTGCATCCCATATATAACAGCCATCACCTTTTTCGATAAAAAGTGGTGTACCATAAACAGATTTAAAAGCCCTAACAGGTGAGTTTACCCCCCCAGGGAAATACGTTTTTGATTTTTCGTACAGTTCGGCAGATTTTACTCTCGAAATATCAGGTTTACTACCTGTATTTACCGGAATATCGGCTTCGTTGCCTGAAAACATTTTTTTTAATGAATCTAACATTTTTGTTAAGGTTGAAGGCTAAAAGGTAGAAGGTAAAAGGTTTTGGGCGCATAACCCATAGCCAACAAGCCATCAATCTTTTACCTCATTATATTTGTAGGTTTTAGAATGAATTCTTAAGGATCTAGATTGTGGGTATAAACCCTCAACCATTAAGCCTTCTACCTTCCGCCTCTAAAGCCAGTCGTTATTTAAAATCTCTTTAATATGGTAAGTGGTAATAATGCTTGCACCTGCGCGGGCAAAGGCATGCATGGTTTCCATTACTACTTTTTGTTCGTCTATCCAACCGCGTTCGGCAGCTGCTTTTACCATGGAGTATTCGCCAGATACGTTATAAACTGCAATTGGTAAATTGGTATCCTGTTTTAGTCTTTGGATAATATCCAAATAGGCTAAGCCTGGTTTCACCATTAAAATATCAGCGCCTTCTTGCTCATCCAAAGCGGCTTCGCGTAAAGCCTCTAGAGGGTTTCTAAAGTCCATCTGGTAAGCTTTTCTATCACCTTTACTTGGTGCACAATCTGCAGCCTCTCTAAAAGGGCCATAATAGGCAGAAGCAAATTTTGTGGCATGGCTCATAATAGCCGCATTAACAAAACCGTTTTCATCTAAAAGATTACGTATGGCTTCAATCCGGCCATCCATCATGTCAGACGGGGCAAACATATCAGCACCGGCTTCGGCATGTGTTAAAGCCATTTTAGCAATTACCGCTACTGTTTTATCGTTTTGAACATAATCGTTCTCTAATATACCACAATGGCCATGGGTAGTATAAGAACAAACGCAAACATCGGTAATTACATATAAATCATCTCCGAATTGTTTTTTTAATTCCCGAACTGCAGTTGGAACCAATGAATGATCATGATAAGCCGATTTCGCGTCTTCTGATTTTTCATCACCAACACCAAACAGCATAATTTTGTTGAGCCCTTTTTTCATTCCGGCTTCAACATCTTTAACCAGCGTATCAACCGAATAATGGTTTACCCCTGGCATGGCATCAATTGCATGGGTAACGTTATTGCCTGGTACCACAAAATAAGGGTACACAAACATATCTTTCGATAACCGTGTTTCGGCTACCATCTCTCTCACCAATGGGTTTTTCCTTAATCTACGCGGACGGTTTAACATTTTATTTGTATCAAGTATTTAGTATCAGGTATCAAGACCTGAATATCTTCTATTTTTCCTTACGGGGTGATTACACAGATTAGATGATTACACCGACTTTTGGATTTCGCAGTGGATATTTTCTTGCAGGGGTAATCGGCTTTGCGCTTTAGTCTTTACCCTCTCAAGACCTTCGGTCTTCAAACCCTCTACCTTCCGCCTCAAACCTACCTCATCTCTATCCCAAAAACAGCTTCAGCCAATCCAATTTCATCAGGCGAATAAGGCAGAGCATATTTCACGCCCATTTCATCAAATTTCTTACCAGTAGAGTTTCCAATGGCAATTACCTGTTGGCCTGGCTCCAATAAATTATCAGCGAAATATGCATCAACATTTGATGGACTGGTAAAAATCAGTACATCGGCATAACTCTGGTCTATATCATCTTCGATTACCGTTTCGTAAATCGGCAGATCGATAATTTTAGCATCAGCTGGTAACGATTTTTGAATCGATTGTAAAGAATCCTGTGCTCTTGGGAACAGTATTTGCTGACCGCCAACCAATTGCGCAAAATCTTCGGCAACCTCGGTAATATCGCCACTCTCGCCAACAAAATCGGCAATATGGCCAAATTTACGCAAGGCATCTTCTGATCCTCTTCCTACCACACCAAACCTTGTTTTCTTTGGCAATACCGGTTTTAAATTGAAAAAATATTCAACACTGTTGCGGCTGCTGAAGAAAACCCAATCTACGTGCCTTAAAATAAACTGATCTAAAACCGTTACTATTGGGAAGGTACGGATCAACGAACGTCCTTCTATTTCAATATTGTTATTTTCTAATGCCCTACGGAAATAACTGTGCTCGCCAATTTCGCGTGAAATGAAAACCTTTGCCGGTTTCTTTCTTTCTACACTAAACTTGGCAACAATTTTTTCTGCTAAACCTTCAGTACTTTCTGCGCGTAAAAATAAACGCTCAGGGAAATCATCGGCTGTTTCGGCTTTTGAAGTCCATATTTCGAATTTTCCGTTTTCCTTTTTGCAATAACAGCCTAAAGGCATGTGGCAACCACCTTCGAAAAGGTTTAAAACCTTACGCTCTACAGTTACAGTCTCTGCCGTTTCTGGATCGTGCAATTTTTGCAATGCATCGAAAAGCTCGGTATCATTTTCCCTGATCTGAATAGCCAAAGCGCCCTGTGCGGGTGCCGGGATAAACTCAGTAGTTTCTAATTCTTCCACATGTAAATCGCTCACATCAAGATTTAAGCGCTTAACACCAGCTTTTGCAATCAGAATGGCATCGTAATCTTCATCACGAAGTTTTTGGATACGGGTGGGCACATTTCCACGTAAATCTTCAACCTCCAAATCTGGACGTAAGCCCAATAACTGGGCTTTGCGGCGATTGGATGAAGTGCCAACCATTGCACCTTTTTTTAACGAAAGCTTTTGCGAAACATCTACACAATCTTTTAGAATCAAAAGATATTCACTTGCTTCTTCACGTGGCGGTAAAGCGGCAATAATCAAACCTTCAGGGTGTGTAGTAGGTAAATCTTTAAGGCAATGTACAGCCAGATCAATTGTTCCGCCCAAAAGCTCCTCTTCCAGTTCTTTGGTAAAGAAGCCTTTGCCTTCCAGTTTATCCAATCTTAAATTCAGGATTTTATCGCCCTGAGTTTTAATGATTTTTATTTCTGCTTCTATTCCAATTGCAGCCAATTCATCTTTTATATGATTTGCTTGCCATAAAGCCAGGTCGCTACCGCGTGTTCCGATGGTTAATTTCTTCACTATAAAGGTTAAATGAATTGCAAATTTAATTTAATTAGTGGTTTATACCATGAATTGTTTAAAAATGAGACAGTGAGGTTACAGAAGGGATAATTTAAAGGATTTCTGTGACATTTACGACATGAAAGTATAACGTGGTGTAAGATGTTACCATCTTACGCCTGATCCTTTTAGATATACTATAAGTCAGATGATAATACCTGACTGCACTATGATATGTCAGATGATTGAACCATATAAAAGGTAAGTCCATTAAGTTGGTTGCATGAAAGATATTAAAACAAGTTCAGCAGGACGACAAGGGAATTGGCATCGGGATTTATCTAGAAAGACAAAGATTCTTCACGGCGTTCAGTATGACAAGATGAAGGAAGACAGAAAAAGAAAGAAAAATTAAACCTTAGTGCGCTTTGCGATTTTGCTTAGCGACCTTTGCTGTTAAATTAGGATTGATTAACCAAAATTTCTTTGGCCATCACCATCGGAACGCTGATGTATTTTTTCTCCATGTAGTTCATTACACGTTCTAAAACTTCGCGCGAGGCTTCATCCATCTGACTAATTTCATCGGCAAACACGCCATTTATGGCTGTATTTTTGATTTCTTTAATCTTTCTTGGCACTTCCTGCATCGCTAATTCGATACGGCGTTGTTTTAAAACAGAGAAAAATTCGGTAATGTTATTGCTGATAATTTCTTCGGCATGCACCAGTTCGTTATAACGTTCCTGGATATTTTTGCGTGCTACCTCTTTTAGCGATTCTACTTCGATATAATGTACAGGATTGTTATGGATCACTGCAGGTGTAACATCATTCGGAATGGCTAAATCTACAATTACCTTTTTGCCCTGATCGCCGTTTAACAATTTAGCGTATAAGGCTTCGTTAATAATCGCCTCTGTAGAGCCAGTACAGGTAATGATCACATCAAACCCTTCATTAAAATCTTCAAGTGCAGCTAAAGGATAAGCCTTACCACCTAGTTCTTCTGCCAAAGATTCGGCTTTAGAAAACGTACGGTTGAAAATCGAGAAGTTGGAGTATTTATGTTTGTTGAGGTATTTTGCAATGTTTTGATTGGTTTCGCCGGCGCCAATAATTAAGATACGTGAGTTGCCGCACATATTTAACTCTTTTAGCTTGCGGTAGGCCAATGAAACAACAGAAACCGGATTTTTCGAAATATTGGTGTGGGTATAAACTTCTTTTGCAGTTTTAACCACGCGATCCATAATCATGCGCATGTAATCGCCAGTAAAACCTGCATCGCGGCAGTTTTCGTAAGCTTTACGGATCTGGGCAAGAATTTCTTTTTCGCCAACCACCAAACTCTCTAAAGAGCACGATGTTCTGAGTAAATGGTTAAAAGCTTCTTCGTTTTCGTACACCGTAACGTTATCCAGAAAACGCTCCATAAATTCAGGAGGCAGCCCCATGTCTAAAACGGTAAGAAATCTGGTTACAAATTCCTTGTCGGTTTTCTCTTTGGTAAGGAAAACAAACTCTACCCGGTTACAGGTTCCGATATAGAAAATTTCGCTAACGGGAAGTTCTGCTTGAACATTCTTCAACCTGCTATCTAAACTCTGATCACAAATAACTAATTTCCCTAAAGATTTCAGGTCGATGTGGTGATGCGTAAAAGCTATTACTTTTAAATATTCCAAGTGCTTCCGTTATTAACTATTATCGGGATACAAAAGTAACAGGGTGAACGCATGTGACTGTCATTAACCTGTAATTTACATCAATTTAGAACGGTTTTAAATAAAGAACTTAAAGATTAATCAAACGATATTGATTTTTATGAACAAACCAATCCGTAAAATTTCCTCTGGATTTATGCCCTCTTCTACGTCCTAGCCGGATGTAACCACTTTTTATCCACTGCAGTATATTACGTATTTATGCAAAAATGGTTGCCTGCACCTGGCTTTTTAATTTATTTCTTAGGCATATTAGAAATCGTTTTTGGATTTTACTGACAATTGCATTGACCAGAAAGCTAGCGGTCTTATTAATTACTGATGTTAATTGCATGAATAAGGTTGTTTTGAAGTTGTTATTTATTGGTTGGGCCACGCATTATTACCGTAAAGAATAATTTACTATTCAATAAGTATATATCCTTTTTTGAAGCGCAGTTCCTGTGCAAATGGGAAAGGTTCTGTCCTGCTGTACATTCCAATCCTTTTGGATAAACTTCGTAGAACAACAATTTAACCTATCCAAAAGGGATTTCCATTTCCATCAGGGCTATTGTACTCATGGTTGTGGTCAATATCCTTCTATTTCTAAATACACAACAAAATTAGATTTCGTAGGTTTATATTCTGTATCAATTTCTTAAATTATGATTACACAAAGCAATTTTAGCCTTATCGGTTCAGACGGAAAATTAATTCTCGGCGATATTACTTTCGATGAGAAAAACCCTAACACACCCATTATACTTTTTGTTCATGGCTTTAAAGGTTTTAAAGATTGGGGTGCACACAATTTAGTAGCCAGATATTTTGCCAGCAATGGCTACCGTTACATCAAGTTCAATTTATCGCACAGTGGTGTTCCGGTTGATGATCCGAAAGATGTGACTGATATGGAAGCCTTTGCCAGCAACACCGTATCAAAAGAACTTTTTGATTTAAATGCGGTACTCGATTTTATCGAAAAAGCATATAGTAAAGACACAAAGGTAAACCTGATAGGCCATAGTCGTGGTGGTGGCTTATCGATTATTGAAGCTGCGAACGATTTAAGGATTAACAAACTGATTACCTGGAGTGCCATTGGCGATTTTGCCAGCCTGTGGAAAAAAGAACAGGAAGCTGAGTGGAAGAAAAACGGCAAAATATTCGTCACCAATGCCCGCACCAAGGAGCAGATGCCTTTAAACGTAACCTTATTGGAAGATCTGGAAGAGAATGCAGCAGCATTGGATATTTTAGATGCAGCAAAACGGGTAAACATCCCTTGGTTAATTGTTCATGGCGATGATGATGTAAATGTTCCTTTTGAAACTGCACAAACTTTGGCAGAGGTCAACCCAAATAGCAGATTGGTTAAAATTGAAGGAGCCAATCATGTTTACGGTGCAACACAGCCCTATTCCAACGAAACCTTACCACCGCTGTTGTTTAAGGTTTGCGAAAAGGTAATCACTTTTATAAGTGAAGTATAAATTAATTATCTTGGGCCATCATAAATTATGGCTCAAGATAGAATCAACTTCTCAGGCTTCAATCAAGCTCTATTTAAGAAGAGCTTAATTGGATTAACATTATTTTTCTGTTTTATCATTTTTCTTGACAGTAATTTCTCGCCCGTAAAATCAAATGCTGAATTTATTGTTGATTTTGAGGGCTATCGCTCCAAAAACAGAAAAGAACACATTTTTAGTGTTCAAACCCTTCATGAAAAATATAGGATACCACCTAAACTTTTCAATGAAATAAATGAGAAAGATTCCCTGCTAATCTATAGATCAAAAATAACCGGCATTATCTTATATTTTGGTTTGCGGAAACCTGATGTAACTATTGTTTGTAAAACCCGGTTTTTAAAGGATGATTTTTTTGGATTAGTTACTAGTGCTTTAGGTGTTTTTCTAGCGATAATTCTTTATTTTAACAGCAAACTAGAACAAAACGTCACCCTTCAAGGAATTTTAGTCTTTTTGATTATCATTTCTTTGGTTTTCCTAAGAAACTACTTTGGTGGAAATTATTTATGGAAGTTCTAATTTTTCAATACTAATCGTCCCCCCTTCTCACAAAATTGCGCATATCGCTACCGCTGGGACTTTGGAAAATTTCGAGATCGAAATAGGGTACAGCAGCTAATAAATGATCAAAAATATCAGCAGCCACTTCTTCGAAACGCTTCAATCCTTTTTCTTTCGAGAATACATAAATCTCAATCGGTAATCCGTTTTCTGTGGCCTGCAACTGGCGCACCATAAAAGTTAAATCGGTATTAATGTGTGGATTACTTTCGAGGTATTTCTCTGCATAAACCCTGAAAGTGCCAATATTAGTCATGTGGCGGCCGTTAACCAGATTATTGGGATTCACCGTATTTTCGGCATTATACCTTTCTATAAAGGCCTGCGTTTCTTTAAGATAATCTTTCAAAAAATCTATACTCTGTAGTCTTCCAATCAATTCTTCATCGCAGAATTTAATACTCGAAATTTTGATATTGATATGCCTTTTAATCCTCCTTCCCTCACTCTCTTCCATTGCCCGCCAGTTCTTAAACGACTCACTAACGATGGCATAACTTGGCACAATGGTTACCGTTTTATCCCAGTTACGCACTTTAATGGTAGTCAAATTTATTTCAGTTACTTCACCATCGGCACCATATTTCTCTACGGTAATCCAATCGCCTACCCTTACCAGATCAATGGCACTCATTTGTACTGAAGCTACAAAACCTAAAATCGGATCTCTGAAAACCAAAATAAAAACAGCGGTAACTGCGCCAAAACCGCCGAAAACATAAAGCGGCGATTCGCCAAGAATAATCGATAGGATGAGTACAAAACCAACAATGTAAAATACAATTTTGGCTACCTGTTTGTAACTTCTAATGGGTTTATCAGCATATTTCTTTGATGATTCCATGATGGAAACCAAAGCATTCAGAAATGCATTTATAGCAAACATTACTGCTAAAACCATGTAGATTTTAGCAAAAATCAAAGCATAAAATAACCCGTTTTTAAAATCAATAAAAAGGTAAGGAACAACATTATAGATGATATAGGCCCCAAATATCAAAGCAAAAGCCCTGAAAACCCTAAATTCGAATAAGGCTTTTTGCCAGTCTGACTTTGTTTTTGCACTTTTTACCACACCGATAAAAAGCTGTCGGGTTAAAAATATGGTGATGAACAGAAATAAAATAACGCCAACCAGTCCGATAAAAAAGTAAGAATAAATGAGTTCGCCATCAGCAAGGCCTTTGCCAGCAAGCCAGTTTCTAAGCTCGTTAAATAGGAATTGAAACTCCGGGATATTCATTAAGGCAATTTAGGATTTATTGGTCAGAAATTTAAATGGCACTAAATAAAGCAAAATGGTTTGTGAGACACAAACCATTAGCATAACATTTATCTTATTAGTTCTTCTCTACCCAGTTGCCATCATCTTTAATAATGTCGATCAGTTCGTCTAAGGCATAAGCGGTAGTTACATTTTTCTTTACTACTTCTTTACCACGGTATAAAGTAATTTTATCAGGCCCCGTGCCCACATAACCGTAATCGGCATCGGCCATTTCACCTGGGCCGTTAACTATACAGCCCATAATACCGATTTTTATCCCTTTTAAATGGTCGGTACGCGAACGAATCAACTGAGTGGTTTCCTGCAGGTCGAAAAGTGTTCTACCGCAGCTTGGGCAAGAAATATATTCTGTTTTACTGATGCGTGTACGTGTAGCCTGTAAAATTCCAAAACTGGTAGAATTGATCAACGAAAGGTTTTGACCTTCTGCATCAATCCACACACCATCTCCAAAGCCATCGGTAAATAAGGCGCCAATATCGGTTGCAGCATAAAGCATTAGGTGATCGGCATCTACATTCTGGTAAGTCCTTTTTACGATAACAGGAATCTGGATGTTTTTCTCCTGCAATCCAACAAAAAATGCCCTTTGTTCAGCCATTCCATGTGTTGAAGATGTTTCTAGAATTAAAACAACCGTGCTATCCAATTGTGCAATTGTTATTTCGCTAAGCTGTTTTGAATCAAGCTGAACAAAATTCAAAAATTTGTCTTTAACATCCACAGAACCATATTCCGTAAGCGTATATAAAGGATGACAGTTGTTTTTATCTTTAAGTTTTAACCAGGTTTTGTAATTATAAACTTGCTTTAAATTCCCTGGGAAAGAAAAAGACGGCAAGTTATCACCTAAAAAGGCTAAATCGCAAGCCTGATCAGCCAGATTATATTTATCTAAACCTGCGTTGTAATTGTAACCCACTGAACTTAAAAAGTAAGGGTCTTTTAAGTTTTCTTTCGAAACATCGATCATTACTACCGGATGATGATGGCCACCAATATGCTGTACAGTGGCAGTAACACGGCGGTTGTATTCGTAAGGGGAATAAGTTGGGCGCTGGGCGTGGAGCGTAGAGCGTAGCGTAATCGACTCTGGACTTCCGACTTCCGACTTCGGACTCCTTAAAGCATAACGATCTGCCAAGGCCTTAGCAACCGGTGCTTCAAATTCAGGATCTTCGGTTAAAGAAACACGGATAGTATCACCTAAACCGTCTTCTAATAGGGTTCCAATACCAACGGCTGATTTAATACGGCCATCTTCGCCATCACCAGCTTCAGTAACACCTAAATGCAAAGGATAATTCATCCCCTCTTTCGCCATGGTTTCTACCAATAAGCGATAGGCTTGAACCATCACCTGGGTATTACTGGCTTTCATCGAGATCACCAGATTATAATAATTCTGGTCTTCGCACATACGGATAAATTCCATTGCCGATTCGACCATGCCGCGGGGCGTATCGCCATAATGGCTCATAATCCTGTCTGAAAGCGACCCGTGGTTAGTGCCGATGCGCATGGCAGTGCCATACTCTTTACAGATTTTAACTAAAGGGATAAACTTTTTGTAAATCCTGCTTAACTCCGCATTGTAAGCATCTTGCGTGTATTCTAAATTTTCGAATTTCTTTTTATCTGCGTAATTTCCAGGGTTAACCCTTACTTTTTCTACAATACGTGCAGCCATTTCGGCAGCATTAGGCGTAAAATGGATATCTGCAATTAATGGCACATTATAACCACGGAAACGTAGTTCTTTTTTAATATTGGCCAGATTTTCGGCTTCTTTAATGCTAGGTGCAGTGATACGAACATACTCGCAACCCGATTCTACCATTCGGATGGTCTGCTCAACAGTACCCAAAGTATCCATGGTATCGGTGGTTGTCATCGATTGAATCCGGATTGGATTGTGCCCACCTAAAGCAATATCACCTATGTTAACTTCACGGGTTAAATATCTCGAATAAGCCGTTAAACTGTTGCAATATCCGCCAGCCAGATCATGTTTTGCCAATATATTTTCCATCTGTTTGCAAAGATAAGGATTGTTGGAATGTTTTAATGTTGGAATGTTGTAATTAAATCGACCTGATCTTATAACAAAAACCCAAAGCTTTTTTTTGGAAACAAAGAGCAGTAGTACTTGGCAATTGCAGTCCTGCTTTCGGCTTTAGTCCCGATTAGAAGAAAATCGGGCGCTACCGCCTCAATCCCTTAGGTTTGAGAAAGATTATCAAAGAATTAAATTTGACAAAGGAAACCTTAAAAGCAGAGGTGAACTATGCTGCGATCCAGACTTACGATCTAGAACCTGTAACAGACCTCTGCTTTTTAGTTGAACAAGAACCATATAGAATTTTAGTCTAGCGGACTATTAAGGGATTCAGTTTTATTCAACTTTAGGATTTCCATTTCACTTAACCGTAAAGTTATGAATTATGAACTATTTGTTGGAATAGATATTTCCAAATCAACCATCGATGTTGCTGTTGTTACACAGGCCTGTTTCGAGAAGCCCCTCCACCATGTTTTTAAGAACAGCTATGATGGCTTTGGCCTAATGCTGGAATGGCTTTCCATACATGGTATCGCGCTTAAGAAGGTTCTTTTCTGTTGCGAGCATACAGGTATTTATATCTGCCCCATAACCAACTTTATGCATGCAAATGATTTATCTATATGGGTTGAAAACGGGCTGCACATTAAGCGTTCCATTGGACTTAAACGGGGGAAATCTGATAAGGCTGACGCACAGGCAATCGCAAGCTATGCTTTTTCAAATCAGCACAAAGCCCGTCCTTACCTCCTTCCTTCGGCAACAAGCTCAAAACTCAAACACCTGCTGGCACACCGCGAACAGTTGGTAAGACACCAGACCTCTTTTAAATGCACCTGCTCAGCGCTTAAAGGATTTGATAGGGAGAACGCTGGCTATTGCATAGCCGATAGCCAGGAAATGCTTGCCCTTTACGCCGAACGGATAAAAAAGGTAGATATCGAGTTGGCAGCCTTAATAACAGAGGACCAGGAACTAAACGAACAGTTCAGCCTTGTGCAGAGCGTGCATGGGATCGGAAAGCAGACGGCTATGTTTATCCTGATCCATACTGAAGCCTTCGCTGCATTTTCAGACTACAGAAAGTTTGCGAGCTATTGTGGAATAGTCCCATTTCCACATAGCTCGGGGACGAGTATACGAGGGAGAAACCGGGTAAGCAACCTCGCCAATAAAAAACTAAAGGCGTTACTGACCATGTGTGCGCTAAACACGATAAAAAAAGATAACGAATTCAAACGATACTATGATCGAAAAAAAGCTGAGGGAAAAAACGCTATGTGTGTACTGAATGTGATAAAAAATAAGCTACTGAGCAGAGCTTTTGCTGCTGTTAAAAGAGGTACGCCATACCTCCTGGAGCCTGCTGCATAAATCTAAAGTAATGCTTCTCAGAAAAAAAACTTTTTATTTGCATAAACCATAGAATACAGGTTTATTCTTTAGCGGTGGGTGGGTTTGGCATCATTGCACTGGCCCAAGTTTCCTAAACGGGATGGAAGCGGCATCCTTTGGCTGTCACAGCCTGAGCATTGTCGAAGACCAGCCAAAGATATAGCGTACAGCCCGACTAACGAAAATAGTGTATTGACTTTGCTTTTCTAACTTATATTAACCGATCCTTAATCACCAAGGTATTGGCTGCAATATCGTGCCAGCACTGGTTTTTCTTATTCAAAAAGCTATATAGATATCCAAAGAAAACAGGAATTACAGATAAGATTTTAGAAAAATTCCTAACCAGGGATATACCAAGAGAAACCCGGCTCCCTTCTAAATCTGTTACTTTAATATTGAGGAGTTTTTTACCAATGGTAGCCTGACTTTTAGACGCCTCGGCAATGCTGCCATAAATGAGCTTAAAGATAAATATGGATGGAAATGGGATTAGAAAAGCCATAATCCGCTGATCTTTGCCTTCAATAAAAATATAGCTCGTTAAAATAATGATGCTATATATTCCAAAAATAATAAAATGATCAATCACCGATGCCAACAGCCTTTGATCGAAAGCGGCAAAATATTGGGGCGCAGTTTTTTGATAACTAAAACCCAAAAGCTCACGCAATTCGGGAATTGCATGAGCTTCTTTATAATCGTCCATTCCGGGTTTACGTATAAAAGTATTCGCACTGATGTTTAAATCTTTCAGTTCGGTTAAACTATACGGCCCTTGTGGCTTTCCATTAATTACAACTATATATTGATCAGGATTCATTAGATTGGATCAGGATTATGAGATTAGGATTGTAAGATCAGCATTTTATAAAGATTCCGTTAATGAAGTCTTAGCCTTACGCCTTCTACCTTCTAACCTTCAACCTCCCTAGTATCTGCTTACTTCAAAGTTACTCAATCCGCCATCTAAATTGATAAAGATTTTTTTGGTTGAGGCTTTATAGTTTGAAGTTTCGTAAACACCATCACTCAATTTCTCAAAACCATCGAAATCTTTAGCTGATAAACCTGTTTTGGTTTTAATCCGGCAACCCGAGTTGGTAGGTACCTTAATTTTCACATCGGCCACGCCAGATTTCACAATTACATCGGTTATTGGCAATAAATCTCCGAATTTAATATCTAAAGCTGCTGCTCCACCATCAAAGCGGAAAGTACGCACCTTGTAATTGGCAAAATCAAAGTTTGCCTCTCCAGCTCCCAGTTTCATTAAAATATCCCAGTTAGCTTCTTTATTCAATTTAAAGTTAACATCGTTACCACCATCACCAAAATTCCACTTACTCTTTTTATCGTCCATTTGGAAAGTAAGTACGGTAGCACTATCGGTAAGCAATTTCTTTAAAGAGAAGTTACCATGCCTTTTCTTTACGTCGGCATTAATCAACTCTGCTGTTTCACCATCCAGATTAAATGATATGCCACCTCCTGAAATATTTAATACCGTTTTTTTTGCATTATCTGCAGCTACAAACGGCTCAGATAAACTTAAGTGATTATACGAAGTGTCGTTATCGTTATCATCATCGTCGTCATTGTTGTGTTCGATATTAATGTCGACGTCTTTTTTAAAGTGGCGCCCCCACCAATTGCCGCGTTCTGGAACCTGCTGGCCTTTATAAAAAAGGAAAGACAAGGCCACCACTAAAACGCCAATAGAAATGATGCTACCTGTTTGCGAATTGTTTTTATTGAACAGGATATTTAAACCTGCTATAATTAAGAATACAGGCCAAAAGCTCCAAACATTACGCCAATAAAAATTGATTACGCCAAAGTTTTCGAGTAGAAGTACACCGCCAATAAAAAGCAGGATAATACCCCAAATTAATCTATCTAATTTCATCTTATTTATACTTGAGGGTTAGCGGATGTTGAATTATCATCTTTGTTAGCTGGTGCTGTAGGTTCATTTTCTACAATGGTTTCAGAAAAATCAGCTGTTTTTTGTTGTTCAGCCTCCTGTTGGTTCTGAAAAGCAGCCCAGTCGTTCTTTCTTTTTGATTTGGCTATAATACTTACACCTAAAGCAATAAATATTAATGGCCACATGTACCTGAATAAATTGCGGATACTAAACCAATCGGGTATAAAATCCATCTCGCGCATCAGGAAAAAGCACCCTATCACTAATAATAGCAATCCGCCTATAGTGCGGCCAGTATCGTTGGATTTATTGAATTTGTCGAAATTGGGCTGTGTTTCAAACGGTGTTTTTAGTCCGCCATCAACAGGTTGTGTCCAATTCTGGTTTCCCTGATTAGCTGGTCCCGCAAAAGGATCGGCACTCCCAAAGGGTTGTGCATTTGGGTTTTTCTTGCCAAAGTAATCGTTAAATTTAGAAAATCTTGCCGCCGGATCATCATTAACCGGAACAATAATCCACATTACTATATAGGCAATTAAGCCACCTCCAGCCATAAATATAGCCGATAATGCAAACAATAATCTAATTATGGTAACCTCCACCTGCATGTAATCTGCAAGTCCCGAAGCTACACCGGCAATCATCTTATCGTGTTCGTTTCTAAAAAGCTTCTTTTCCATAACGTTGTTCATTTTGTGTTTAAAAATCAAGCGGAGTAATCAAAACCTCGTCTATATTTACCCCCTTACTTAAGTTTAAAATGGTAAACAAAGTTTCTGCAATATCTTCAGGCTGTACAAATTTTTCATCCGGAATTGTTGTTCCTTCCCATGATGAAGTTTTAGTAGAGCCTGGCAAAAATGCAGTTACTTTAACATTATGAGGTGCTAACTCTTGCCGCAATACATGATTAAGACTTAACATCGCTGCTTTTGTTACACTATAACTGCCTCCATTTTTCACAGGTACTTTACTGGCCACCGAACAGATGTTGAATATATGGCCTCGCTTGGCTGAACGCATTTTTTTTCCAAAAAATTTACTGATGTAATAACAGGCATTTGTATTTAAATGCTGCTGCTTTTCGAAGGTTTCGTCGTCCTCATCGAGCATGCTGCCTGGCAAAAAGATCCCCACATTGTTTACCAAAACAGCTACATGATCAAAATTTACAGCAGTCGAATTTAAAAAAGCATACACTTCTTCTTTAACTGAACAATCTGCTTGCTGGGTGAAAATGGCATTCCCGTAAGGGGTTAATTCCTGTCGAAGCCTGTCGAGTTCATCTAATCCCCTTGCTACCAAAACTAAATCGTATCCATTTTGGGCAAATTTAGTCGCAATAGCTCTACCAATTCCTTTAGTTGCACCGGTTATTACAGCTTTCATTATTTAATGGTTTAATTTTTGTTAACAAAAAACCATATTTATATTCAAAACCACGAATATTTTTGCAATTAGCAAAGCGCTCCAACTTTTTTATCGTTTCTTTGTAGTATTATAAATGATCATTTAAATTAAGCAAATACATACGGAATGAATTTTACCAATTTCGGCAGATACATCCTGCTACTCAAGTCTGTATTCAGAAAGCCGGAAAAACTGAAAATTTACCTAAAAGAAATCGCCAAACAAATGGATTATGTTGGCGTAGGCTCTTTAGGTTTAATTGCTATTATCTCTACTTTTATTGGTGCAGTAATGACACTACAAATTGCTTTCCAGCTGGTTAGTGATTTTATTCCAAAAACAATTATCGGTTCTGTAAACCGCGACTCGAGTATATTGGAGTTAAGCCCAACCATTAGTGCAATAGTACTGGCAGGAAAAATAGGATCGGCCATTTCATCAGAAATTGGTTCGATGCGAGTTACCGAGCAGATTGATGCTTTAGAAATTATGGGTATAAATGCACCTGGATATTTAATTCTACCTAAAATTATTTCGGGCATAACGATGGTACCCATGTTGGTAATCATTTCTATGTTTTTAAGCATTACCGGTGGATATATTGGCGGTTCGGTTTCAGGAGCAGTAACACCAGCAGAATATATTCAGGGCATTACTACCGATTTTAACCCTTATACCATCACTGTTGCTTTGGTAAAAGCATTTGTTTTTGGCTTTATTATTACCTCTGTGCCGGCATACGAAGGTTTTTACGTTCGTGGTGGTGCTTTAGAGGTTTCGCAGGCCAGTACCAGAGCTGTTGTAATTAGCTGTATTTCTATTTTAGCTTGCGATTATATCGTGACCCAATTGTTATTGTAATGATCGAAATTAAAGATATTTATAAATCGTTCTCAGGAAATGACGTATTACAAGGTATTTCCGGAAAGTTTGAAGAAGGTGTAACCAATTTAATTATCGGTGGTTCCGGATCAGGAAAAACAACTTTACTGAAATGCATGGTAGGTTTGCATCAGCCAGATTCGGGCTCGGTACTGTACGATGGCCGAGATTTTACGCCAATGACCTACGAGCAACGGATCGAAGTACGTAAAGAAATTGGTATGTTGTTTCAAGGTTCCGCCCTGTTCGATAGTATGACTGTTGAAGAAAACATTATGTTTCCTTTAAACATGTTTACGGATCAAAGCAGAAAAGAAAAGCTTGAAAGGGTTGATTTTTGTTTGGAACGGGTAAACCTTGCGGGTAAAAACAAATTATTCCCGGCAGAATTATCTGGTGGAATGAAAAAACGTGTAGGTATTGCACGTGCCATTTCTATGAACCCGAAGTATTTGTTCTGTGATGAGCCGAACTCGGGTTTAGATCCAAAAACTTCCATTGTAATTGATGAATTGATTCAGGAAATTACCGAAGAATACAAAACCACAACCATTGTAGTAACACATGATATGAACTCAGTTATGGGTATTGGCGATTACATTTTGTTCTTACACGAAGGGAAGAAATTCTGGGAAGGCAGTAACAAGGAAATTGCACATACCGATATTAAAGAATTAAACGATTTCGTATTCGCCAGCCGCTTTATGAAAGCTGCAAAAGATAAGTTTTAAGAAAATTCTTATATTTGTAATATGACTACGGCTACAAAAAATATCATTCACAAATTGGAAACCTTACCAGAAAGCATGGTAAACGAGGTAGAAGATTTTATTTATTTTTTAAAAGCTAAACACTCAAAGCGCTTTCCTAAATCGGAAAGTGAAAAAACAAATACTGTTGAAGAGCCAAAAAGTCTCTATGGCGCTGCAAAAGGCACAATTCTTTATATTTCTGATGATTTTAACGAGCCATTAGACGAGCTAAAGGATTATATGTAATGCGTTTTTTATTAAACACACATATATTTCTATTTTTTATTAATGGAGATAATTCTATTTCGAAAAAGATTATTACCATTAATACATAAAGACCCTTTTGACAGGCTTATTATTTCACCAGCAATAGCTAATGATTTAACGCTGACAACTGATGATCAATATATCAAAAGTTACCCAAATTTAAAGTTATTTAATACATGATACAATTACTTGCCCCAACCCACTGGAAAGATTATGAACTGATTGATTGCGGGGATTTTGAAAAACTGGAACGTTTTGGAAATGTAACCCTTATCCGTCCTGAACCTCAAGCGGTATGGAAAAAAACATACTCCGAACAGGATTGGAAAAAAACGGCTAACATCACCTTCAGGGGGCGTTCGGCTACCTCTGGTGAATGGGTGAAGAAAAATCTTTCTATTCCAGATCGCTGGCATGTAGAATATAAAAACAACGAAGTAGGTATTAAACTCCGCTTAGGTTTAACCTCTTTCAAACATGTAGGTGTATTTCCTGAACAGGCTGTAAACTGGGATTTCATCTCTTCTTCGATTAAAAAATTTAAAACGCCTCAGCCTAAAGTTTTAAATCTTTTCGCCTACACTGGTGCGGCATCATTAATTGCCAATGCAGCTGGCGCCGAAACTACCCACGTAGATTCGATTAAACAGGTAGTTACCTGGGCAAATGAAAACCAGGAGCTTTCGGGATTGAAAGATACCCGCTGGATGGTAGAGGATGCCTTAAAGTTTGTAAAAAAAGAATTGAAAAGAGGCAAAAAATACAATGGAATCATTTTAGATCCTCCTGCTTACGGTCATGGCCCTAATGGCGAAAAATGGAAACTGGAAGATCATATCCAGGAAATGATGCAGGATGTGGTACAGCTTTTGGATGAAAAAGAACATTTCTTAATCCTAAATACTTATTCATTAGGTTTTTCGTCGGTAATTGTAGAAAACTTGATCCGCACCTCATTCCCATCTGTTCAAAACCTCGAAACCGGAGAACTGTTTCTACAGGCTACATCGGGCATTAAATTGCCATTGGGTGTTTTTGGCAAATTCTGTAATGTGTAAATGTTGATTACTTTATTTTAAACTACGAGATTTCCACCCTACTTTCATCAAAACAGATCCGGAAAAAGTATAAACTTTAATTATCTATATAATATTTATGAAATTCCCTCAATTAGCAGGCACACTAATACTTGGTTTTGCCGCAATCAGCTTATTTGCCAACTGTAATTCAGACGGTAAGAGCAGCGGCGGTATCGGTAAAATCTTCTCTTCTGATTCAACTAAAAAGAAAACGGACTCAACGGTAAACGTAATGAAACCGGTTGATCCAAAGCTTTACGATTCTTTAGTAAAAAAACTGGCAAACGGAGATACTACCGGCAGATGGCCAGTAAAAAAACAGCCCTATCCTTTAGCGGGAGCTATTTTACCTTTTAAACGCATAGTTGTTTATTATGGGAACCTGCATTCGAAAAAAATGGGTGCGCTTGGCGAATATGCGCCTAAAGAAATGTGGCAGCGCTTAAATGCTGAGGTTAAACACTGGGAAAAAGCTGATCCTTCTACCCCGGTACAACCAGGATTACACTATATTGCTGCAGTAGCAAGCGGAACACCAGGAAAAGATGGAAAATACATCAACAGAATGGGTAATAAACAGATTGATTCTGTTTTGAAA
This sequence comes from Pedobacter sp. R-06, assembly GCF_049913135.1. Lineage (NCBI taxonomy): Bacteria > Pseudomonadati > Bacteroidota > Sphingobacteriia > Sphingobacteriales > Sphingobacteriaceae > Pedobacter > Pedobacter sp. R-06. The sequence goes on from NZ_CP183977.1 coordinate 4,548,042, forward strand.
ATTGCTAAAATGCAACCTAACACAATTGTATTTTTGGATCTTCAGGTAGCTTTAAGCACCATAAAAGCAGAGTTACCTCACATTGCAAAATACCTGGAATTGCCATATGTTCATTTAGGTATCGATCCAGAATTTTCGATGAAAGACGGAACATTGCCAGGCAAAAAGATCGGCACCTATGATGCTGCCGATGTTAATTATGTAACCGGATATTTAGCAGATATTGTTAAAAAATACAATTTGCCTCCAAAAGTATTTGTATTACACCGTTTTACTAAGAAAATGGTAACCAATTCTCCAAGTATCAAATTACGTCCTGAGGTTCAGGTTGTGATGCATATGGATGGATGGGGTGAACCTGAATTAAAAAAAGGTACTTATCGCCACTTTATACAGAGCGAACCCGTACAGTTTACTGGCTTTAAGCTATTTTATAAAAATGATTTAAAGAAAGAGCCTAAGCGGTTAATGACCCCTGAAGAGCTATTAAAGCTTACACCAAAACCGATATATATCCAATATCAATAAAAAAACTGAAGCCTGTAATTACAATTACAGGCTTTTTTTGTTTTCCTGCTATATAGATACATTTTGCCGTGCATTTATCAATTCCGTTTAGTTAAGTTTTTTAACCACAGATGCACACAGATAAACTCAGATTCTTATATCTGTATGCATCTCTTTTATCTATGGTTAATTAAGATTACTTAATCTTGAGGACATTGAAGTATTTATCCTAAAGTGCTGTCCAAACAGCACCTACTTAAAACTTATAGGAATAATCGGTATCCAACCAATCTTTAATATCAAAAAAATGTCTTTTTTTGATTGATCTAAAAATTGGAATAGATTTTATATATGCAGGATATGCAAACAGCAACATTTGGCGGAGGCTGCTTTTGGTGCACCGAAGCCGTTTTTCAGACGTTAAATGGAGTAAGCCAGGTTACATCAGGCTACATGGGGGGAGACTTAAAGCATCCAACCTATATGGAAATTTGTAACGGCGATACCGGACACGCAGAAGTAATTCAAATCTCATTCGATGAAAGTGTTATTTCATTCAATGAGCTTTTATTGGTATTCTTTAAAACCCATAATCCAACAACTTTAAATAGGCAGGGTAATGATGTTGGCACGCAATACCGCTCGGTGGTTTTTTATGAAAATGAAGGTCAGAAAAAACAGACGGAGAAAATGATCGAAGATTTAACACAACAACATGTTTTCGATAAGCCCATTGTGACAGAAGTTTCTCCTATAACCGAATTTTACGAGGCTGAAGATTATCATCAAAACTATTTTAGCAACAATCAGGGGAAACCTTATTGTGCATTTGTGATACAGCCCAAACTGAATAAGTTTGCTACTGATTTTAAAGATAAAATTAAACCAGAGCTTTTGGAATGATTAAATTTCGAATGTAAGTAAAGCATGTTGGCTCGCCGTATGAATATCTCTCCAAACCCTATTAATTTCTGATTCCTTTTTTGCAGCCTCTAAGCCACAGTATGGGAATAAAGCAGCTGCCGATTTCCAACAGGTATGAGCCAATTTACGACTGATTGAACTCACTTCCATTAAAGTATCCTCAGCAATTTCGCCTTCACTCATTAACTGGTTCCAGGATTTATCAAACGTATGGTAGAATTTTGTACGAAGATTTATTACCTCTTCTTTACTACGGTTAAGTTCGTTGTTAAAAAACAAAATTTGCGCTTCGCTATATCTCCCCAATCCCGAGCGGGAGTAAAAAGATTGCTCTACCAGTTTAATAAAATGATTGGTCATTCCTAAACTATTTACCGTTAACGTAGTTTCAGCAAGCTGTAAAAAGGGATAATCAAAGCCAGAATCTGCCACTTCGATATGCTGGTTAATTTTAAAAGTCCTACGCTCGTCAACGTTTAGATCGCGAACTTCAAAAGCATGACTGCCCGTTGCAATTAAACCAAAATAAGACCAGCCGGGAAGGATATTTACTTCCTCTTTTTTAAGGATGAATGATTTAATTTCAGGCTCTCCATTTTCATCCAAAATATCATCACCATTTTCGTTTTTAAGCGTACAGTTAGCTGTAAATATAGTGGCGTGTAATGCACCACTGGCATAACTCCATTTTCCATTAAGCAGATACCCACTTTGCGTTTTAATGGCCACCCCACCAACAGCGCCACTCCCTGCAAAACAAACCTCACGATCGGCAAAAATCTCTGCAGCCAATTCAGGATTTAAAAACCCGGCAAACCAACCTGCGCCAGCGCAAAGTGTAATGGTCCAACCTAAACTTCCGTCAGCTTCAGCCAATTCTTCTTCCAATCTTAAAATTTCAGGAAGTTTCTTGTTCGCTCCACCATAAATTTCGGGCACAAAAAGCTTAAACCAGTTTTCCTGATAGGCCAGTTCTAAAATTTCGGGATGAAGTTTTCCCATTTTTTCAGAAATTGCTGCATAAGCTTTTACTTTTTCCTGCCAGGTGGTTGCTAATGTTTCTTGCATGATTATTTTTTTGCTTTGCGTATGAAAGTAATTAAGCCAATTTGAGTCTGCTTTTGTTAATGATCTTCTTCCAGTCTAAAAATCCAAATATTGCTACAGTGAACAAAAACGTAGTTAAACAGGCCATAAGCGGAAGCTTTTTATGAAACAGCAACGGAATGGCAACAATATTCGAAATATTCAGGAATATCCAGTTTTCTATTTTGCGTTTGGCCAACAGCCACATACCTGCCCATGCTGTTGAAGATACAAAGGCATCAAAAACAGGCACATCCGAATCGGTATAATGTCTCAATACAAGGTAAAGTATGCCGAAACCAATCACAGAAATTAAAACAGCAATGGTTAATTCTTTATTGCTAGACCATGAAACCTGGTTTTCTCCGTCCTGTTTTCTTTTCTTCCAGATTATCCATCCGTAAACGCTCATCACCAGATAATAAATGCTCAGCAAGGTTTCTGCATACAACTTTACATTTAAGAGTAGAAACATCGATAACAGGATCGAAATTATTCCTGTTGGATAAAGCCAGATACTATTTTTCTTTGCCAATAAAACTTCAGATACCCCAAAACCCACAGCCAACCATTCGATTAATGAGGTGTGTAAAATCTGCTCCTGAAAAAGCTTAAACCAATCTTGAAAATTCATTTACAATAATTTGCTTTGCAGCCGGTAAAAATAATTAGATACCGTTTTCGGGGCGAAACAGTTTTGTAAATTTTAACCTCTTCCTCCGGCGGCATTATCCGCATCAGGTTCATTAGTAGGTGTAAGGTTTGAGGTATAGGGTGTAAGGTTAAACCCTATACCTTAAACCTTTTGGCTTAAACCTCTAAATGGGTATAATCTCAGCAAATTGATGGCAACAGAAATTGCGGAATCAAAAAGCACCCCTTTGAGCAAGGCAAATATATACTTTTTTATTTTAACGGCATTTTAAAGTCCATTTATTCGACATAACCCTAATAATCAGCATATTATTATAAATTTAAAAGAAGCAAAATATTATATTTTTATATATTTAAAAGCTAAATTATTCTATTTTTAACGTCCCATGTACTTTGTTAACTACTTTTCCGAGTTTAATTTATTAAAAAAGCTATGCGGGATTTTCTGTTGTATTTCCTTCTATCTATCAGTTTCTGCTCAAAATGCCCCGCCCCTATTATTCAAGCATCTCACACTCGAAGACGGTTTAAGCGATCCAATAATACGTACATTATGTAGTGATAAAGATGGCTTTTTATGGATTGGCACCGAAAATGGGTTAAATCGTTTCGATGGAAAAACCTGCATCACCTATAAAAAGAAAAACAATTCAACCGCTTTTCCCGGAAATTATATTACTAACATTATCGAAGATCGAAATGGCGATTTAATAATCGGTTCGCAAAGCAATCTGGTAAAATATAACCGGATAAAAGATAATTTTAAAAGCTACAATTTCGCAAAAGGAGCTAAATTGAATGAGAATTACTATTCCTTCCCTTTTTATATAGACAAACAGCAAAATCTTTGGGTGTATTTGGCGGGCAACGTTTATAAATACAACACTAAAGATAGTACTACAAAGTATATAACAACATATTCTAACGGCTATCTGTTCAGTCCGCTCCCATTTTACAATAAGCTAGATTGGTTTGTTAGCAGAGGCGTAAAAGGTATTTATATTAACCAGGCCGACGATGTTAAGGAGCAGCATGTTCAGGAGTTTTTTATGAACAGTACGAACGGAAACCTGAACAGTCATATCGAAGATATATATTTTGCATCAGATAGCTTACTTTGGCTTGGCAGTGATAATGGATTGTTAAAGCTAAATATAAAAACCAGACAGTATGAGCGTTTCAATGGTTGTAAAACGAGCAAAAACATATCTGTAACAGCCATCGCAAAATACCCAGGCAAACCCTGGCTTATTATAGGAACTAGAAGTAATGGTTTACTCTTGTTCGATTTACCTACAAAAAAGTTTTTTGCTGAGTATAACCACCAACCTGATAATTCATTTAGCCTGTCGGGCAATTTTATTCGCAAAATTTACATCGATCAAAAACAGAACCTGTTCTTGGGCATTAATGGTTATGGCCTCGATTATACTAATTTAAATAAGGTAATTTTTTCCAGATATCTCGATAAAAACGATGTTTCACCTAATTTTGAAAATGATATCAGTGTAATTTTAAGGCCTAAAAACGGTCAATTCTGGTGCGGAACAAAGAACGCTGGATTGCTTATCTACCACTCGGATTTAACAAAGCCATTAAAACATGAATTTTTAAAACTCGGAGTTGCTCAACTTATAGCGTTAGATAATGGCAACATTTTAACTGTACTTTATAATGGTCTTTTTTTTATTTATGATGTTAAAAAGCAAAAATTCAAAGCATTAAAAGTAAAGTTTTCGGAAAAGTTAAATGGAAAGGCCCAGATCAATCAAATTTCAAAAATAGGTCCGGATTTATTTGCAGCTACAGAATATGGCATTGCGAGGGTAACTATCAAACCAGAAAACGAACTATACTTTGAAATGGACCAGGCCATTAACCGTGCGGTGTCATGGCCCAATATACAACGGTTAATTCCATCTGATAATAATCAAGTCATCATCCAAACCTATTATACATCTATATATCTTGCCCGGTTAACGGCTGGAAAATTTATTTTCATTAAAGAACTTACCAGATCGCCTTATGGCATAAATGGCAGCATAAAAGTTGACAAAATTATTTACCTGGCTACAACTTCAGGGCTTTTAAAATTTAATGTTGCTACAAATACTATAGAAAAATCAACATTGACAGATCTAAATTGCCGTAGTGTTTTAGCTGATCAATATAAAAACCTTTGGGTGGCAACCAACAATGGCATGTACTTTTACAATACAAAAAATAGTAATCAAACGCGTTATACCGTTAGTGATGGCTTGCAGAGCATGGTTTTTAATCCTGATGCTGCTGTATCACTTAAAAATGGATTATTGGCATTTGGAGGTATCAATGGGGTTAATGTGATAGACCCAAAAAAATCGAATATCTATACCAGTTATTCTAAACCCCAGATCACCAACATTCTGATCAATGATCAGCTTCATCAAGGCATCGATAATCCAATTACAACCAAATACTTAAAACTAGATCACGATGAAAATACCATCACAATTGCATTCAGTACGATGGATTTCATTAACCCTGCACAAAGAAAAATAGTTTATCAAATGATTGGCTATGACAACAAAAAGGTTAGTGTTTTAGGCAGCAATAGCATCCGGTTTCCAAATATGCCATCAGGAAATTTTAAACTTGTACTCACTGATGTTTACAGTAATGAAAAAACAATTTTAACAATTGTAATCAGCAGCCCTTTTTGGCAAACGGATTGGTTTATCGCGTTGCTTATTGTTAGCTTAATTATTACTGCGCTACTCGCGCTCTTTATTTATTTAAGATGGGTAAAACACCTTCAAGTGATACAGTTACGTCAGATGATCAACTTCCAGAAAACAGACAGAGAAAGAATCGCTAACTATCTTCATGATGAATTAGGCTTAAAATTATCTTCTTTAAAGCATTATCTCTTAGCCGGCGACATTAACAAAATGATCGATGGGGGCGAACTGCGTAAATTATCGACAGAATATATTGATTCATCTGTAAGCATGCTAAGAACAACTTTGATTAATTTAAGTCCTAAAACACTTGATGAAAATGGCTTGGTTACAGCAATGGAGGATCTTATTGAAAGTCTCAGCAAATTAGGCATTATACAGATCCATTTCGATTATTCGGGCTTTACCGTTGCACTTAAAAGTACGCCAGAGTATGCCATTTACAGAATCTGCCAGGAATTGATTTCCAACACCATTAAACATGCTGAAGCAAAAAATATTCATATCGTAATCATCAATCGTCACGAAAAACTGATTTTACTTTATGAAGATGATGGCAAAGGATACGATTTTCAAAACGTAAAAAGAGGCTATGGCTTATATAACATTGAAGCCTACATCAAGGCCATAAAGGCAGAGTTGAATACTGATACGGCAATTGGAAGAGGCGTTGCCGTTACCATTACACTTAACTTAAAAAGAATTTTAAAACAAAGAATTAATGATTAAGCTATTAATCGCAGATGACCATAACGTACTAATTAACGGGCTACAACTCATTTTAGCCGTTAGAAAAGATTTTAAAGTAATTGCAGTTGCCAATAATGGAACTGAAGTGATCGATCTTGTTAAAAATGAAAGGCCGGATGTAATACTGCTTGACATAAATATGCCGGTTTTAAACGGATATCAAACTCTTGAAATTATCAAATCAGATTATCCAGAAATTAAAGTAATTGTACTATCAATGCTTAATGATAAAAGAAATGTGTTGAATATGCTTGAAGCTGGCGCCAAAGGCTATCTTTTTAAAGACACAGATGATAAAAACCTATTCAAGGCAATTGATGATGTCCACCAGGGAGCTTACTATGTATCAAACGGTTTGGAAGATATCCTCGAAGAGTTTTTATGCCATCATAAATATCCTGACAAAAAAAATAAACACATCCTCTCCTCTCGCGAACTTGAAATTGTTAACCTTATTGTTGAGGGCAATACCAACGCGGAAATTGCCAATCTGCTTTTCTTAAGCACCAGAACAGTAGATACGCACCGTAAAAATATTTTTTATAAACTCAATTTAAACAATACAGCGCTGTTGGTTAAATACGCTTTAGAAAACAAGGCATTTCTGGGCCTGCAATAATCGCTGTTAATTAAAAAAAATACCGTAAAAAGCGTATTGAAATAATTGATTGCTTTCTGTCAATTTGTAATGGTCATCCATTAACGCTCATCCCTTCTACCTATTGGGGAGATGAAAGTTATGGTTGAAAATATGAATGCTAATTCTATGAACCATAACTGAACAACTTTCATGCGCTCTATGAAAAAAATATTTTTATGCTCCCTAATTTTTTTCCTGTACCTAATTAAATCTTATGGGCAGACCGCACTAACCCGTAGTGTAGTTGCCAGTACAGGTGGAAGTGCTCAGGTCGGCAATACCTTGGTTCAGTTTACCATTGGTGATGTAGCCACCCTCACGCTCCAAAATGCCGGCATTATGCTAACCCAGGGTTTCCAACAGCCAGAGATCATCGCCTCCAACTTTGTTCCCAATGCGGTTGGTAATATGCGGGTTTATCCAAATCCAGCCATTGGAAAAACAAAAATAGATTTCGATTTGCTAACCGATGGCAAGGTGATCATCAATTTGGTTAACAATGCCGGTCAAATTGTGCACTCGAGTTCAGTAAAAAGTTTGGCGGGGAAAATCGAATATATCATGCCATTAAACGGACTGGCCTCGGGAACTTACCATGTTGTACTTTATGTCAATTACCGGATATTCTCTGAAAAACTCGTCATCCAATAAATTTAGTGCTAACCATCTAAAATACCTCCATGAAAACGCTTATCAAAACCGCATTCGCTGTACTGATTTTGCTTGGTTTGGTCAATTATGCAAAGGCTCAGCTTCAAAATCAATATAGTACGGTAACAACCGGTGCTGCATTTTTATTAATTAGTCCCGATGCACGGAATTCAGCTGTTGGCGAGGCAGGAACCGGATTAACCAGCGATGCAAATTCTAATTTTATTAACGGAGCAAAACTTTCGTTCGCAAATAAAACAGGCGTAAGTGTCTCATATGTACCCTGGATGATGGAAATTGACAAAAACCTACACCTAGGTAATTTAAATGCCTACCATCGGTTAAATGACAAAGAAGTCATCGGCGTTTCACTAAAATATTTTGATCAGGGAAACATTAATTTCCGTGATGAAAACGGTGGACTTCTGCAGCAATACAATGCCAACGAGTTCGCTATTGATGGGACATACTCCAGAAAATTCGGAGATAACCTTGCCATCGCACTAACTGGTCGTTTTATCAGGAGCGACCTCGGCAATGGAACATTTAATGGCTTACAGGTAAACCCCGTTAATGCCTATGCTGCTGATATTAGCGTCTATTCAGAAAAAACGCTAAACAACTCGCGTTATGCCTGGGGAGTGAGTTTAACCAACATTGGTACTAAATTAAAGTATTCTTCAGGCGCTACGGCTGAATCATTTCTACCTATGAATTTACGCATTGGAGGAGGTTACACGCTGTTAAAAAATAAATCAAACAGCCTTACCTTTCTTTTAGATGTAAATAAATTAATGGTTCCTTCTCCACCAAGATATAAAGTGGATGCCAATGGAATAGCAACAAATGAAATTGAAAAGGGAAAGGATCCGGCCAGAAGTGTACCAAGTGCGCTGTTTACTTCTCTTTTTGATGCTCCAGGCGGTTTTAGAGAAGAGATATCAGAATTTACCATTGCCGGCGGGATGGAATTTGCTTACATGAACCAGCTTTTTCTTCGTACCGGATATTTTTACGAAGACCCTGACAAAGGGAACAGGCAGCATGTTTCAGTTGGCCTTGGTTTAAAAGTAAAAGCTTTTCAGTTCGACATGAGTTATGTAGCGCCCACAGCAAGGCGTTATGTGCTTCGGAACGGAATCAAATTTACTGTAAGTTATGCCATTGATTAAATATTAACCTCAAAAACAAGCTATAAAAAATGAAAAAGTTATTCTTCTTGTTAATGCTGACTGTGATTGGCATCGCAAATGCAAAAGCTCAGAGATCAACCATCAACACCTTATTCCCGAATAAATCAACTGAGATTGAAAAATTAAAGGATAAAGAAGAGACGCTAAAAAAGGATGTTTCTACACCTACAAAGCAAAGGTTATTTCAGAATTATAAACAAGTTAGTGCAAAAAGCGCTTTCCCTGCAGCAAACAGAAAAGCAGCAGGAAATTTAAAAACAGCCTCCGAATCAGAAAACAAACCAGATAAAAGCGAGCCCAAAACAGAGGTTAAACTACCACCAATGCAACAGGAAAGTACAACCAAACAGTAAAATATTCATCTAATACCTCTACACTTTAAAATTATTTAACATGAAAAAGTTTACGCTCATCATTGCGGTTATCCTTACCTTTTTCGGAAAAGTATCGGCTCAAAGCGGCCTTACAGGAATCAACTATCAGGCGGTGGCCCGCAATAACGATGGTACTGTACTTGCCAAACAAAATATAAGGGTTAGGATTTCGATACTTGGAACAAGCGCCACCGGTCCTGTTCAGTATCAGGAAAACCACGACCTCACGACAAACACTTTGGGCCTTTTTACATTACAAATAGGTAAAGGGTCGCCTTCAACAGGAACACTGGCAGGTGTTCCATGGCAAAATGCAAACCAATATTTAAAAGTTGAACTGGCCATTGGCAGTGGAGCCTTTACTGATTTAGGAGCAACACAATTAATGAGTGTGCCATTTGCACTATATGCTGCAACAGGTAATCCAGGTCCTGCGGGAGCAACAGGACCCGCTGGCCCAACTGGCGCGCCTGGACCAATGGGCCCTCAGGGATTAGTTGGTCCTCCAGGTGCGACCGGAGCGGTTGGACCTATAGGCCCAGCGGGTCCCGTGGGAGCTCCTGGCAGTCAGGGCCCTGTAGGTGCAACAGGGCCAGCAGGACCTATCGGATTAACAGGGCCAGCAGGTGCAACAGGACCAGTTGGACCAATAGGCCCTGCGGGAGCTCCTGGCAGCCAGGGCCCTGTAGGTGCAACCGGCCCAGCGGGACCAATAGGACCCACCGGCCCAACCGGGCCTGCGGGCGAACTTACTGGTGTAGCTGGTGGAGATTTGAGTGGAAATTATCCAAACCCATTGGTAAAAGGTATCCAAAACATTGCAGTTGCGGCTACCGCACCTGTTAATGGCCAGGTTTTAAAATACAATGGAACAAACTGGGCTCCAGGAACTGATGCAGGTGGTGCATTAACGCTCCCTTTTGCGGCCACAGAAAACTCGGCACCAACCTTATTTTCGATCACTAACAATGGTGAAGGGACATCAATTGCGGGCATAAATAATACCACAACCCCCAGTATTGCAGCTGTGAGCGGTACTGTAAGTTCAACGGCACCAGGAGGCTTTGCTTCAGCTGTTCGCGGTATCAACAATGGTACTGGTGGTCTGGGTATTGGCATGTGGGGGAGTCAGAACGGAAGCGGTTGGGGCGTTTATGGTGTAACCCCAAATGGCATTGGCGTTTATGGTAATTCGAGTGGTGCGGGCTATGGCGTATATGCCAATAGCAATACTGGTATAGGCTTCAGTGCTACCTCTAACAGTGGAATTGCTGCAAATATTTCCATAGCTAACAATTCAAACGCAAGCAATGTATTAAATGTTAATACGGTAGGTAATGGAACTGTAATTAATGCTTCAACAACAGGAAACGGTATTGGCGTAAAAAGTGTAACTGGTGCCGGTTTAGCCATAAACGGGATTACAAGCGCACAAACTTCAGCTGGTGTTCTGGGTCAGAATACAGGTGGTGGAGAAGCTGTTGTAGGCCTTACCATAAGTAATATTGCCGGTGCAGTTGTTGGCCGGAACGATGGGGGTGGCTATGGTGTACGTGGTTTTATTTCTACAAATAAAGATAATACAGCCGCAGGCGTACAGGGTGAAGTTGGGAGCAACGGTAGCACTGGAAGAGCGGGCCGCTTTATCAATATTAATGAAGATAATACAGAAGTAAATTCTTTTGAAGTAATATCTAACACCAGAGGAAATATACCAGATAACACGCTTGGTAACGCAGCTTCATTCAACCTAAATAACACAAATGGTGTTGGTTCTGCAGTTCGTGGAGAAGTGAATACCATATTTAGCAACTTTGGCGCAGCTGGTATTTTTGGTGTATCATCAGGAACCGGCGGCAGGGCAGGTCTATTCTATGCTTCTAACCCTGCTGGTAATGGTGCGGCGCTACTTGCCTTAACTGATGGTAATGGTAATGCTTTTACGGCGAATGCCGGCAAAAACGGTAATGCTGTAGAAGCCAATGTTGATGGGACAGGTACGGCCGTATATGGTTGGGTGCCTACATTTAGTTTAGGACGTGCAGGCCGTTTTGAAAATTTTAACACCGATAATGAATCTGAAGTTTTAACGGTAAAAACTGTGGGGAATGGAATAGCCGGTAATTTTAAAGTTGATCGTACTACCGGTATCTCTCCGGCTGTCAAAGGTGAAGTAAACTCTATTTTTGCCAATTTTGGTACCGCTGGCGTATATGGTTTATCCTCTGGCACAGGAGGCTATGCAGGATTGTTCTACCAATCTAACGCGGCTGGAAACGGGCCAGGTCTTATTTCGCTTACTGAAGGTAGTGGAAATGCGATTACTGCAAATGCAGGTAAAAATGGGAATGGCGTCGAAGCTTCTACAGATGGTACAGGAAGTTCGATCTATGGCTGGACTCCTAATTTTGGTACTGGAAAAGCAGGTCGTTTTGCGAATTTTAATGTCAATAATAGTCAACCTACTGTACAAATTTCTAACGCGGGTACCGGAACAACCATATTAGCCAACCATACCGGTGCATCAGGAGATATTTTTATAGGCCAGAGTGGAAGCGCTAACATGGCCAGGATTAACAAAGCAGGCCGGGGTTTCTTTAATGGAGGCACAGTAAACAGCGGCGCCGATGTAGCCGAAGCATTTGGTGTAAGCGGAGAAGTAAAGGATTTCGAACCAGGTGATATTTTAATCATCTCTGTTGATAAGGATAGAGCTGTTGAAAAATCAAATGGCGCCTATTCCAATTTAGTAGCTGGAGTTTATGCTACAAAACCCGGGGTTTTATTAACGGAAGAAAATATCGATTCGGAACTTGTAGATAAAGTACCAATGGGTGTAATCGGCGTAATTCCAACCAAAGTTTGTTTAGAAGGTGGCGCAATTAAAAGGGGTGATATGCTGGTAACCTCCTCACAACGCGGGGTTGCCATGAAAGCAGACTTAAATAAAGTTAAGGTTGGCCAGGTTTTGGGTAAAGCCCTGCAAGATTTTAACCAACCAACGGTTGAAAAAATTAAAGTACTGGTTAGTATAAAATAACGTTCTTTATTCTTTTTAAGCAAGAAGGCACTTCCATATTCTGAAGTGCCTTTACTTTTCTTTTAGATACGAACAGAACAATCGTCACCATGGATTCATTCAGGGTCTTTATTGCCGGAAGATCCTAAAACAAGTTCAAAAAAGACCTGCTATAGATCTCCCCACTCCGGTCGAAACGGATTTGACTACTTTAAAATAACCCCAATTGCCCTTTATCATCAATATCGATATCATCCGGATTGGTGATTTCGAAATCTATCTTTTTAACCGGTTTTTCTTCTGTATCGGCTTTATCTTCTGCTTTAGTTTCTTCCTGTTTAACAGGCTTTGGTTTTTCAGCCTCTGGCTTTTCCTTTACCTCTGGTTTTTCTGGCTTAACCACAGGCACTTCTTTAGGTTCTTCTTTTCGTTCGAACTTTGGTTTGGGCTGCGCTACAACAGGTTTGTCTATTACCTCTTCAGGCACTTCTGGTCCTGTTACTGTTTCCTCGTTCGCAATCGCCTCTCCGCTTGTAACCACTTCATCTGGTATTTCTTCACCATCCTCTGCCTCGTCAATTGTTACCTCAGCCTCTTCAATTTCTATCTCAGGCTCTTCTAATACTACTTTTTGAACATCGTGCGGTGACAGCCTATTGCCATTTGCTTTTAGTCCTTTAACATCAATCAGTTCTGACAAGGTTAAATCCAATGTTTCCGGAATTTGGGTTTTACCCTTCAAAACATCAACAATAATTTTTGCTGCCGGATTCGAGGTAAGGAACAACAACTTCGATTTCTGCTCCTCACTAATGAAAATGGTTTTCCTACCATTAGCTTGCAGTTCGAATGCAAAACGTTTAATAAAATAATTCTGTGCTTTGCCTTCAAAATGGACTGCAGCAAAAATCTTCTCTGGATCAAACTTCTGGATCAAAATCAATCCATCATCAAAGTGGTTACTCAGTTCAAAAGAACTTAACTCATAGAAGCCATCTTTATGTACCTGTAAAATGCGGTCATCGCCATCAAATTCGCCCAGGTATTTTCCACGGCCATCAACATTTAAGCGTTTTAATAAATCATCGTACCAGATTTTCAGCCCAGATAAGGTAGAAACGCCCTTACTCTTCAGAACGATCTTTTTAACCGGATATTTCGAAATGATATTCCCCTGCGAACCACGCCCCTTAATGGCCACTTCTGCAAAATCCTGATCGAACTGAAGCTTACGTAATTTAGAATGCGGTTTCAGTGCAACATTTACTACTTCAGCCTCACCGTTAGGGTTCGCGGTAAAATATAAAACCTTTGAGCCTTTCGAGCCTTTGGTTAAATCGTATTCCTTATCGCGTGTTACGCCAACTACAGCAAACCTTTTAATATACGAAGTACCACTTGCACCATCTTTATAGATCATGTTGTAAATAGTACGCTCGTCGTTTTTCTTAAATACCTGTGCGTGTATAATATTCTTACCTACAAAAGTTTTATCGGCAACTTTAGTAATGATACATTTACCATCTTCACGGAAAACGATTACTTCGTCTATATCCGAACAATCGGCAACATGGATATCTTTCTTTAACCCTGTTCCAATAAAACCATCTTCCTTGTTCATGTACAGCTTCACATTGGCTAGTGCCACTTTCGATGCTTCTACCCGATCGAACAAACGGATTTCGGTTTTACGTTCTCTTCCTTTTCCGTATTTATCTTTCAGTTTCTGGTACCAGGCAATGGCATAATCGGTAAGGTGTTTTAAATGATTTTTAACCACTTTAATCTCATCTTCCAGATTTTTCATCTGCTCATCGGCCTTTTTCACATCAAAACGGGTGATGCTACTCATTGGTTTATCAATCAGCTTCTTAAAATCCTCAGGTAAAATTTCGCGGTAAAGCGATGGCTTAAACGGATCAAATAAAATGTGTAATACCTCAACTACGGTTTCAAAATTGGTTGAGTTTTCATATTCAGGATTTTTGTACATCCCCTCCTGAATAAATATTTTAAGTAAAGAGCTAAAGAAAATCTTCTCCTGCAACTCGTGCAAGCGGATTTCCAATTCTCTCTTTAATAAATTTTTAGTGTGTTTTGTATTTTCAATCAGGATATCGTTTACACTCAAAAAAAGTGGCTTATCCCCTTGAATAATACAGGTATTTGGCGAAATAGACACCTCACAGGCCGTAAAGGCATACAATGCGTCAATGGTTACATCAGGCGAAATACCCGGTGCCAGGTGCACCACAATTTCTACATTGGCCGCCGTGTTATCCTCAATCTTTTTTATCTTGATTTTGCCTTTATCATTGGCCGATAAAATACTATCGATAACAGAACCCGTTGTGGTACTGAATGGAACTTCGCTAATCACCAAAGTCTTTTTATCCTTCTCGGTTATTTTCGCACGCACGCGGATTTTACCTCCACGCTGTCCCTCATTATAATTCGAGAAATCGGCCATACCGCCCGTAAAGAAATCGGGCAATATATTTGGGCGTACACCTTTCAACGCTTCTATAGATGCATCCAGCAATTCGATAAAATTGTGTGGCATTACCTTGGTAGCCAAACCTACAGCGATACCTTCAGCCCCTTGCGCCAATAACAAAGGGAATTTAACAGGTAAAGTTATTGGCTCGTTATTACGCCCGTCATAACTTAACTGCCACTCCGTAGTATCAGGATTAAAAACTACCTCATTGGCAAATTTTGATAAACGTGCCTCGATATAACGTGGTGCCGCAGCACTATCGCCAGTAACCGGATCGCCCCAGTTACCCTGCATATCAATCAATAAATCTTTTTGACCGATCTGCACCATCGCATCGCCAATAGATGCATCACCATGCGGGTGATATTTCATGGTATTACCGATTACGTTGGCCGCCTTATTAAAACGTCCATCATCCATCTCCTTAAGTGAGTGCATAATGCGCCGTTGAACAGGCTTTAGTCCATCATTAATATGTGGTACTGCCCTATCGAGAATTACATAAGACGCATAATCGAGAAACCAGTTTTCGTATAAACCGTTGATTGGGGTTATGGTATGTTTGTGCTCTTCGTTTACGTTTTGATTTAATTCTTCACTCATTTATTTACAAAAATTGGCAGCCGTAAATATAATAAAAATGATTTCATAGAATGAAGAGAGGTTATTCACATTTCGAGATGGGAAATTTGTTGCAGGGTGTATAGAACGACCCCTAGACGCTATTTGAATAAGTAAAAATAAAAAACAATTATAGGGTTAGCCAAGCTTATATTCCCTTAAATGTCTTATATGGTAAAAAAGAGGCAAGAAAAAGGTCCTTCACTGCGTTCAGGACGAAAGATTTAATAGAAAAGTCGTCATCTCGACTGTAGCGCAGAGAAATGGAGAGATCTATATAGACAGATTTAGCTTCGCTGAGCCTCCTATGTTTGTTCTCAAATCGAAAAAGAGATAAATTAGAATACTTAAGTGAAAAAGAGTGAGAGTGGATCTGAGCCTAAACAGCTTTTATATAGCATGTTCTCCCGAAGATAGCACCTCACTCTTTCTTGTCTTTTAGAGTCTGAACAGAATGTAAGGCGTACATATGTTGATGTATAGCCAGGATACCCAATCAGGAGAGAAGATGAAGGGAGACAACTCACTTTTGCTAATTTAATTAAAATTTATGGCAGAAATTGTAAAACAGGTTGTAGGCATTGATGTAGCACAAAATGAATTAGTGGTCTCGCTCGGCAGGATGAACCACGACACAGGCGTTGATATATATGCCTATAAAATATTTGCAAATACTGTAGCCGGTTTTGGCAGCCTTACCTCATGGGTTGAGAAAAAGACGGTGAAAGATGTTAAGGTACGATATGTAATGGAGGCAACCGGGGTTTATCATGAACATTTGGCTTATTATCTTTCAGATCAGGAAAAACAGATCAGTATTGTACTTCCAAACAAGATCAGCAATTATTTTAGAACATTGGATGTAAGGACAATTACAGACAGGACCGCCTCGCAGGCGATATGTCAGTTTGGACTGGAACGGAAACTGGAAGACTGGTTACAACCAAAAAAAATATTCAGAAACCTTAAGCAACTTACCCGTGAAAGAGACCAGCTAATCGCCGATAGAACAGTACTGAAAAATCAGCTACATGCCGAGATGTCGGAGAAATTCCCAAACCAGGGCAGTATAAAAAGAATATCCAAGCGTATCCAGCTCATCAATAAACAGGAACTGGAGATCAAAACCGAGCTTTCCAAAACCGTAAAAGAGGATGCAGAACTGGTTAAGAAGATAGACCTTATCACATCAATACCTGGGGTAGGTAAATTAACGGCCATAATTGCCCTTGCAGAAACAAATGGATTTGAACTGATAAAAAACAAAAAGCAACTGATAAGTTATAGCGGGCTTGATGTAAGGCTAAAGGAATCTGGAACCTCTGTAAAAGGAAAACCAAAGATATCCAAAAGAGGTAACAGGCATTTAAGGAAAGCGATGCATATGCCGGCAATAACAGCCATAAGGCACAATGCAAACCATAAAGCGATATTTGTACGCCTTGTGTCCAAACACGGGATCAAAATGAAGGCAGTGGTGGCCGTACAAAAAAAAATACTCGGACTTATATATACCATATACAAAACCAATAAACGCTTTGATATTGACTATAATAAGATCGCGATAGAAGAGGTAATAAATGGTTAGAGCAGCCATTAAAAAATGAACTGCCCTAATGAAGCTAGCTTAGAGCTGCCTTTAATAAATAAAGTTAAAAATTATTTGCGTATAAACACAGAATCTTCGGGTTCTCGACTGCGTTGCACCCGATAGCTATCGGGTCCGCTCGAAATGACGATTCGCATGAGGGTACTCATCTCCCGAAAAATATTGCACTATTCAACCCCCAACAACACACCCGAAACATTCCATGCGCTCGAACTCGAACCTTCTGGCTTACCCATCGGGATGGTTACTTTTATGGTATGCAGTCCGGCTTTTAAATCGCCCAAACTGATCCATTCAGGATTGGTAACTGTGCCTGGACACCAGTTAGAACGGCTTAAATCTGACGAGGAAAGACCACTTTCAAAATTACCTGAAGCAGGGTTCGATAATCGGTACGAACCGCAGTCCTGGCGCCATGGCGTAAAAGCGAATGTTTCTTTTTCATCCAGCCAGATGGTGTTTTTCCTTGGTACAAACTCATCGCCATTTCCCCAGCCGCCGTGACCTGTGGTGATATAGCGTAACTTAGCATCTTTTAGGTCTTTTGCCAAGGTAAAAGAAACTTCCAACCCCTTATCGCTGCTAAACATGGTTGCATATTCTTGTCCAGCCATTTCCATTACATTGGTTGAGTTAAACAAAGGCAAAATCACCTCTTTGCGCTCTTTTTCCCTTCCGCCATTATGCAGTGTAATGTTTAAAGAAACTTTATGACCACCTTTATCATAGTTGCCAATAAAAACAGCTACCCAAGCTTCTTTGCCATTTACTAGCGGAAACAATTCTGAAACATCCTGCCTGTAATAAACTTTCTCCGCCCAATTTTTATCCTTCAATTTTAAGGTATTGTATTTGCCCACACCAAAAGGAGTGAAAAACCGCATCAGTTCTATTACCGGATTATAATCTGCAGTGGCAACAACCCCCTGGTATTTCTTTCCATTACCATTGTCGTAAACAGGTAGATCTTTAACGGAATTTTTAAGTGCATCCATTAAACTAATCTGCTTATCGGTTGGGATGATAAATACCGATCCTGTTCTGTCGTAGGCATCTCCGTTCGATTGCTCAGTTAAATCGACAAAAACATTGGGACTGGACTGAAACTCAGGAAATTTAACTTTCCTTGCAATCACGGTCCCACCCGCAAAGCGGAATACAGAATCGTTCGATTGTGGTTTATCTATAAAATTAATCGTTTCGTTATTAAAAACACTTAGCGTGGTAAACCTGCTTTTCCAAAGCAAATCTTTATATGTTAATCCATCGGTAAGCTCAGCACTTATTTTTTGCAGATCGATCGGTTTCGAATTTTTAATTTCTTCGATTTTTGTAGCAGTTACAAAGTTATTGCCATTACGCACCTGCTCCAATACCAATCCGAGAGTTTGGCCCAAATTGGTTGGCGCCGCTTTAATACCTGCTTCCGTGGTGTACCATAAATCTATTCTATTGGAGTTAACAACCGTTGTCGCTTTTTTGCAGGTATAACCCAAAATTACCTTGGTTTCGTTGCTCAACTCAAAAGTTTGCTTGCCAATTGCAAGACTATCGGCAGTTGCAATCTGCTTATCCGCACCTAAATCGGCAACCTGAAACAAAATCTGTGCTGGTTTGGTAACAATGCTTTGTTCGTAAGGATACTTTGCTTTATGATCGAGAATAGCGGCATTGCTGATTAAATTCTGATTTGCTGAAGCCATTAATACAGTTGGGTTGCGGTCTTCCTTAGGCTTTCCGTCGGCTGAACGGAAATACACTATTTTATAAGTCGTATTACTTTTGAGTAAGCCTTGAGCTTGCAGGTTAAAAGAAAGAAAAACAGAGAAAATAAGGATGTAGAGATGCTTCATATTGTTGAGAAAAAAGCAAATATAGAGAATAAGATAAGAATATTATTTTAATCTCATTTAAACAGAAAGCCGTCATCTCGACTGAAACATAGTCCCGAACGTTCGGGAGAGAGATCTACTCGATAGATTTAGCTTCGCTGAGCACTTCGTGGTTCTCGACTGCGTTGCACTCCGCTCGAAATGACGGTCGACTCTATCTTTCCAACCTATCTTCTACAAAAGCAAAAGGCAGTAAACTCTTTACACTGGGCACTTTTAATACTTCTCCGTTTAAGCAGTAAAAAATCACCTCAATCGGTGTATTTTGCTTGCGCTCAAACTCTGCCATCACCTGCAAACAGCCTCCGCAAGAAGTAATGGGCTTTAAAATTTCAAAATTATCAGTTTGCGCTGTAATAGCCATACTTTCTATAACTGCATTTGGATAGGTAGCGCCAATGGTAAAGAGCGCAACACGCTCTGCACAAAGTCCTGATGGGTAGGCTAAATTTTCCTGGTTGCTTCCTAATATCGTTTCGCCAGAGGCCAAACGGATTGCTGTACCAACCCTAAATTTAGAATAAGGAGAATATGAAGTATTTAAAGCCTGTGCTGCAAGTTCGCAGAGCGTTCTATCTGCCAATGTTAATTCTGTAATACTTTCGTATTGTTCAAAAGTTATATTTAGATTTATTGAATTCATTTGTAACTAATTAGGAAACCGCCAATATTAAATTTTTATAGCGGGCGAACAATTTAAGTTATTTTTTGTATTATTTAGTAAAACATGCCTTAAAATTAATTTTAATGGCATGCTTTTGGCATTTATCAAACACCAAACACACTTAGCTTTGAATAAATACGTACGCAAAAGTCTAAAAATTTTATTGTGGGTAATTGCTTCCATCATCATTCTGGTTGTTGGTTTGGCACTGTCTCTAAATATTCCTGCGGTTCAGAATTTTGTTAAAAACAAAGCCATAAACTACCTTAAAAACAAGACCAAAACCGAAGTGAGTTTGGAAAGCATTAAAATTGCCTTGCCAAAAGATGTGGTTTTAAATAAATTTTATATCGAAGACCGTAAAGGCGATACCCTATTATATGCCGAAAAACTTGCAGTTGATATCAGTTTATTCAAACTGTTAAAAAATACCGTCGAAATCAATAATATTGAACTAAAAAATGTACGCGCCAATGTAAGGCGCATCACTCCCGATACAACATTTAATTTTTCATTTCTGGTTGATGCCTTTGCAAGCGATCAGAAAAAACCAGAAGAAAAAGTAAAAAAAGATACCACCTCTACCCTTAAATTCTCTGTCGATAAAGTTTCATTTGAAGATATAGGTATCAACTATCGTGATGACGTGGCAGGTAACGATGTGAAATTATATTTGGGTGCGTTTAAAACCAAAATTAAAGATTTCGATTTAGCCAATCAGCACTATGTAATTAAAGAATTAAGTTTAGTGAATACTTCTTTACATTACTTGCAGCAAAAACCACTTGTCCACCTGGTGCAGCACATTACAAACAGTGTAGATAGCAGCGAGAAAGAAGAGGGCAAACTGCCATTAATAGAAGTGCAGAACTTTATTTTTAGTAAGGTAAAGGTAAATTACGACGATCAGCTATCGACCACCAAAGCTGTTGCTGATGTAAATGACCTTGGTCTGGTAAACCTGAAAGTAGATTTAACTAACAGTAAATATGCTGTTGATGATGCACATTTAAATAAATCGAATATCCTTTTTGCTTTTAAACCCGCACCAAGCAACGATTTAAAGAAAGTTAAAGATACCGTAGTTCCCGAAAAATCGCCTTTGGGTCTAATTATTAAAAACATCAGTTTAGCGGATAACAATGTACAGTTCGATAATCTTGGGGCAAAACCTGTCCCTAAAGGCATGGACTTTAATCACCTTAAAATTAACCAGCTCAATTTAGGTGCGAGTGATGTAAGTTATAGCGCTGCCGGTATAAAGGCCAATGTTAAAAATGGATCGTTAAAGGAAAAAAGCGGTTTTGTATTGGATCAATTGAGAGGCGATGCGGTTTATAACGACAAACAGATCAAACTGAGCAATTTTATTCTAAAAACACCCAACACCTCAATTGAAAATGCTACAGAATTAAATTTTACTTCAATGGATGATTTAACCAAACATCCCGAGCGTGTAAAATTGAATTTAGCTTTTAAGAACACCACCATCGGATTAAAAGATGCTGGCTTTTTCAGCGATGCCGTTCCTGCAAATTACCGCAACGAAAAAATAAAACTAACTGCTGATGTTAATGGCTACCTGAATAACCTGAATATCCCAAAGCTGCAGATCAGTGGGTTAAAAAATACGCAGATAGATATCAGTGGAAAAGCGAAAGGTCTACCTGATATCAAAAAAACCTATCTCGATTTAAATATCAAAAAGTTTCATCTAACCAAAGGGGATATTTTGGTGGTAGTACCTAAAAAATCGCTGCCGCCTACAATCGAATTGCCAAATGTAGTTGATGCAAAAGGCACATTTAAGGGCTCAATGACCGACTTTAACACCAATATGAATATCCAGACGGATATGGGTGGAGCCGTTTTGGCAGCAGGCATGAAAGGACCAAAAGGTAAGGAAAGTTATAAAGCCGATATTAGCTTAAACAACTTTAATGTTGGCAGGTTATTAAAAATGCAACCTAAACTGGGTAAGGTTTCAGTTAAGGCAAATGTGTCGGGCACAGGACTCGATCCTAAAAAGATTAACGCAAAGTTTAATGCAAAAGTGATTAGTGCTTATTATAACAAATACACTTACCGTAATTTAAGCCTTGCCGGGAATTACAGCAATCAGAATATCAGCATCAAGAGTAGCATGCCCGATAGCAATGCCAACTTTAATTTAGATGCTAAATTGAATCTGGCGGGAAAATATCCAGCGGTAAAAGCCGATTTAAACTTAAAACAGGTAAACCTACAGGCATTAAACTTTAGTCCAACGGTATTAAGTGCAGCAGGTATAGTTAAAGTAAACCTCGCCACAGCCGATGCAGATTATTTAAACGGTTCGGTTGACGTTACAGGCTTACAATTGGTAAAAGATAAACAAAGAATTAATGTCGATACGATTTCCATCCGTGCAAAATCCACTGCTACAGAAAATGAACTGACCTTAAAATCTGAAATTTTATCCGCAAAAATTGATGGTAAATACCAGTTGACAAAAGTTAGTGATGCCATCATCAACGAAATCAATAAATATTATGCTTTTGGCACGGTTGCTAAAGTTCCCGATCAACGCTTAAGGTTTTTTGTACAGGTTTACGATTCTAAATTATTAAAGGAATTTGTACCCGAATTAACGGTATTCAAGCAATCCCAGTTTTATGGATTGATCGACACGCAAAAAGATAGCCTTCAGATTAAAGGCAATTTCCCACAGGTAGTATATGGCGATTTTAAGGTAGACACCACCGTTTTAAACATCAATAATGACAACAATAAACTGGCTTATAGTTTAACCGTTAAAAGTCTCCAAAGCCCGGCTATTGCACTCTTTAATACAGAAGTAAGTGGCGATGCTTCGAATAACAATTTAGGCGTTAACATCTTCCTTCGCGATAGGCAGCTTAAAAACAAATATGTAATTGGTGGTATCTTCCAATCGATCAATAAGGATTTCAAATTCACTTTAGATCCACAAAAACTACTGCTCGATTATCAAAAATGGATGGTTTCGCAAGATAATTACATCCAGTTTGGTGCATCAGGCATCTTGGTTAACCAGTTCCAGATCAGTAACAGCGGTCAATCACTTTCCATCAATAGTAATCCTACCGAACCTAATGCGCCCTTGTCAGTAGAATTTAAAGATTTCCAGTTAGAAACCTTAACCAAATTTGCAGAAACCGATACCACTTTGGTTGGCGGCCGTTTAAATGGAACTGCAAACGTTAAAGATTTAGCCAGTACACCAAAATTCGAGGCAAATTTAACCATCGATCAGCTGCGTTATCTAAAAGATCAGTTGGGCACTTTACGGCTGGCTGTAAACAACAATACCGAAAATGCTTTCGAGGTAAATGTTGCCTTAACCGGCGTGCACGAGTTAAGGGTTAACGGATTTTATTATACTGCGCCAGAAAGCGCTTTAGACCTTACGGTAAACATCGATAAGATTGAAATGAAAAACATCGAAAGCTTATCTGCCGGTCAGCTTAAACGTGGTACTGGTACCTTAACAGGTGCGTTAACAGTTAAAGGTGCACTAACAGCTCCAAAAATACTGGGCGATTTGACTTTCAATAATGCAGGCTTTAATGTGGCTTATGTAAATTCATATTTCCGCATGCCTAACGAAAAGATTTCATTCACAAACGAAGGCATCAGTTTTAACAATTTTACACTCCTTGATTCCTTAAATCAAAAAGCAACCATCAACGGAAAAGTTTACACCACCGATTTTAAAAATTACCGTTTCGGTTTAGATATCCGAACGAACAATTTCAGGGCAATTAATTCGACCGCAGTTGATAATGATATGATTTACGGGACGGTATTCTTAACCAGCAATATTAAAGTACGCGGAGATTTAAACCAACCTGATGTAAACATGAATATCAATGTGAATAAGGGCACAAAATTCTTCTTCGCTTTGCCTTCAAGTGATCCATCGATTATTGATCAGGAGGGCATAGTACAGTTTATTGATGCCGATGCACCGCCTTTTAACGGACAAAAAGCACTTAAAGTTGATAGCATCAGTAAATCGCCAATTAAGGGATTAAACCTGGTGGCAACCGTTAAAGTAGACCCAGAAGCAGAATTGAATGTTGTTGTGGATCCATCTACTGGCGATAATTTAAAAGTTAGAGGTGATGCAGACTTAAACGTAACGATGGACCCTAGCGGGAAAATCAGCATGACTGGTCGCTATGAGATAGTTGATGGTTCATACAATTTAACGCTGGCTGTTGTAAAAAAAGAATTTAAACTGGTTAAAGGCAGTACCATTATCTGGACAGGCGAGCCTACTTCTGCTACTGCAAACATTACGGCACTATACGAAGTTAATGCAGCTCCTATCGATCTGTTAAACCAGCCAGATCTTTACGAAGCCAGAACAAAATTGCCTTTCCAGGTTTATCTGATGATAAAAGGCGAATTATTAAAGCCAACTATTTCATTTAAACTCGATTTACCTGAAAATGAGCGTGGTGCTCTAAGTGGTCAGGTTTATACCAAATTGATTAATGTAAACCGCGATGAAAGTGAGTTGAACAAACAAGTTCTTTCTTTACTTGCCCTAAACCGGTTCATTGCCAATAACCCTTTCCAAAGTCTGGCCGGTGGCGGTGGTGGTGTTTCTACACTTGCCCGTTCGAGTGTTAGTAAACTATTAACCGAGCAGTTGAATAATTTAACCTCCGATTTAATTCAGGGTGTTGATCTTAATTTCGGTGTAAATTCATCTGAAGATTATTCAACGGGTTCGATGCAGCAAAAAACGGATTTGGAGGTTGGCCTATCTAAAAAACTGCTGAACGATAGATTAACCGTTAGCGTAGGAAGCTCTTTTGCTTTGGAAGGACCACAGGCACCAGGAGAAAAATCGACCAATATTGCCGGAAACGTAAACGTAGAATATGCACTCTCTGCAGATGGACGGTACCGTTTAAGGGCTTACCGCCGAAACCAGAACGATATGATTGTACAGGGACAGATTGTTGAAACAGGCTTAGGCTTTACCCTGGTAGTAGATTATAATAAGTTTAGAGAGATTTTTCAAAAGAAAAGAATAAGAAGAATAAGAAACATTGAACAGAAAGCACAAGATGAGAAAACTAATTAGACCGCTTTTATTTTTATTGGCCTGTTTAGTTTGGGCGGCTTGCAGCAGTACCAAATCGTTAAAACCAGGACAGATTTTGTATACCGGTGCTGAAGTAAAAATCAATCCTGACTCATCTGGAAAAATTGACAATGAAAAACAGGTTAAAACCGATCTTGAAGCTAAAACAAGACCACGCCCTAACAAATCGATTTTGGGCATAAAGTTTAAACTGGGCATTTACAATCTTGCCGGCGAACCTAAAAAGCCAAAAGGTTTTAGAAACTGGCTACGCAGACAGGGTGAGCCGCCTGTGTTATTGAACGATGTAAAGCTGAAATACAACAATGACGTATTGTCCAGTTACCTTATTAGCGAAGGCTATTTACAGGCAAATGTTACCGGCGATACCGTTATTAAAGAAAAAAAGGGTAAGGCCATTTATACCGCAGTTACTGGCCAGCCTTATAAAATCAACAAGATTAATTTTCCTCCGGATACCGGGGTGCTTACCAAGATCATTAATACCAACAAAGATAAAACCTTGCTAAAAGTTGGCGATTATTATGACATCGACACCTACAAAAACGAACGGATCAGGATTGATAACGACTTAAAAGAAAATGGCTATTTCTATTTCAGTCCTGATTATTTAATTATGCAGGTAGATAGTACAATAGGTAAAAACCTGGTTAATGTTTCGGTTAAGGTAAAAGATATTGCGCCCGATGCGGCATTAAAACCCTATACCATTAAAAACATAAATATATACCCTAATTATTCGTTAAGAAGAGATAGCACATTGAGAAAACTGAAACCGTTGCAGTATAACGATTTCAACATTTACGATGATCGGAACACCTTTAAACCGCGACTTTTTGATCGTTTGGTATTCTTTCAAAAAGGAGAACCTTATAACCGTAAAGATCATAACCAATCGTTAAACCGAATGGTAAATGTGGGTGCCTTTCAAGATGTAAGGGCCGAATTTTTACCGGTTGATAGTTTCAAAAACAATCAGCTCGACCTGAATATTTATTTAACGCCTTTAAAGAAAAACTCACTTACCTTTTCGGTTGTAGGAACAAGTAAATCCAATAATTTCGTTGGTTCGGAAGTGAAAGTCACACAAACCACCAGAAACTTGTTTAGAAATGCAGAACAATTAGATTTGAGTGTTAGTGGTGGTTTCGAAACGCAAACTAAAGGAACTTCTTTAGGCAAAAACTCCTTGTCGTTAACTGCCGAAGGAAAACTGACTTTCCCTAGGTTTATTGTTCCTTTTTACAAACCGAACAGCACAAATGCTTTCATCCCGGAAACCATTGCCTCGCTTTCTTACCAGATGTTAAACCGTGGTTCTGAATATACTTTACATGCATTTAAAGGGCAATATGGTTACAACTTTAAAGAGAATTTATACAAAGAACATAATTTCAATCCAATATCAGTTAGCTATATTTCTACAAGTTTCCCTAATGATGATACCCGGGATAGTTTATATAAAGTTAATCCCCTATTAAGAACTACACTAGAAAGTCAGTTTATCATTGGTAGCAACTACAACTTTACATACACCAACCAGATGGAAGATAGCCGGAGAAATAACACTTATTTCTTTGGTGGATTAGAAACGGGGGGTAATGTTTGGGGGGCTTTTGTACCAAAAGATGAAGAAGGGAAACGTACACTTTTTAACATACCACTAACACAGTTTATCAGGGTAGAGGCTGATTTAAGGGATTATTATAAAATTACGAGAAACTTAATCTGGGCAAACAGGCTAAACCTGGGTTATGGTTATGCCTATGGTAACTCTACTTCTCTCCCATTTGTTAAACAGTTCTTTGCTGGTGGCAGTAATGATATCAGGGCTTTCCCGGCCAGAACTTTAGGCCCGGGCACTTTTAAAGTTCGTGATGATGCTATCTTTGCCGATCAGGGTGGTGATATTAAATTAATGTTGAACTCCGAACTGCGTTTTAAAATAGTGAGCGTTCTTTATGGCGCATTGTTTGTAGACGCCGGAAATATCTGGCTAAGAAAAGAAGATCTTGGAGAACCTGGCAAACCTGAGACGGCAAGACTTGGATCTGGTTTTAAGCTAAAAAATGCTTTTAACGAACTGGCGGTGGGTACTGGTGCAGGCTTACGGGTAGATGTAAGCATCTTCGTAGTCCGCTTAGATGTGGCCTTCCCCGTACGTAAACCTTACCTGCCGGAAGGACAGAGATGGGTATTCGATGATATCGCCTTCGGTAATAAAGACTGGCGTAAACAGAATTTAATTTTTAACATTGGGATAGGATATCCGTTTTAAGTTTTCGATGAGAGTAATTCATAAGATCAAATATTTTTTCATTGCGCTTTATCATCTTTTCGTTGCAGCCGGAAAAGGTTTTGTAGAAGACAGGGTTACTAAATTAAGTGCTTCGCTTGCTTACTACACTATTTTTTCACTTACGCCGCTGATTATTATTCTCCTCTCTGCAGCCACCTTATTCTTGGGTGATAAAAAAAACGAAGAAACGCGGGGGAAATTTTTTGGACAGGTGACCGAGTTGGTGGGGAAAGATGCCGCAGGCCAGATCCAGGGTTTTGTAGAACATGCAAACAGAACAGGTCAGTCGACCTTTAGTCTGGTTGTGGGGATTGTTGCACTTATTATCGGGTCGACGGCTATTTTTATTGAGATACAAGATAGCATTAACATGATCTGGAAAGTAAAGGCTGTACCCAAAAAGGGCTGGATAAAAATGCTTACAAACAGATTATTGTCTTTTTCTTTAATTGTGTCGATGGGCTTTTTATTACTGGTATCGCTGGTGGTAAATAGTGTGGTAGTGGGATTGGGTTCTAAATTGGCCAACCTGCTTTCACAAAGTAATATAGATGAAGTAATCCCCGTTGCAAACGATACAATGGCCATTCTAATTTATATTTTAAACAATGTAATAACTCTTGCTGCCGTTACAGCGGTATTTGCTGTTATATTTAAGGTATTACCCGATGTTATCATCCGTTGGAAATCTGCAATAATTGGCGCTTTATTTACAGCAGTTCTTTTCAGCTTGGGTAAATACCTGATTGGGATTTATATCGAAAAAGGCAATCCAGGTTCGGCCTTTGGCGCAGCCAGTTCGATCATCGTTATTTTATTGTGGATTTATTATACCTCAATAATACTCTACTTTGGCGCTGAATTTACACAAGCCTATGCCGAAAAATATGATAATGGCATTTCACCTAGTAAGTATGCCGTATTTACAAAAATTACCATCGTAGAGAAAAAGGTAGATGTATTGCCGCCTCAGCACCCGGAAGATACGGTGAATGTACCTAAGGAATAATGCGGTTGTCATCCTGAACTTGTTTCAGGATCTTTCCAAAACGTGATCGTCATTCCCGCACATGTGGGAATCTTAAAGTTATAAAACGCTTATAACCAAGGAAGTCACGCTTTAAAAGCTTGACTTCCTTTTTATAGATAAAGCTGGTTCCTGGAGACATAAACCAAAGCATAACAAGATAGATGCTGAAACAGGTTCAGCAGGAGGCCAAGAGTGATCTAACCCCAAGCTTCCAAGCGCGATTGTCATCCTGAGCGGAGTCGAAGGATCTTTTCAACTTGACTTCTTTGTTATGCTACTTCTTCAGTAATCACTTTAGGCTCTTCTGTTACCTCATCCTTCTCAATCCGTAGGTTACGGATAATGTGTTGTTGCCTATCAGGTGTATTTTTACCCATGTAATATTCCAGCAAACTTTTAATTGTTTGATCTTTCAAAATAACAGGGTCTAACCTGATGTCTTTCCCGATAAACAAACCAAATTCATCCGGAGAAATTTCCCCCAAACCTTTAAATCGGGTAATTTCTGGTTTATTACCCAGTTTTTCGATTGCATTTTTACGTTCTTCGTCGCTATAGCAATAAATGGTTTCCTTTTTATTCCTAACCCTGAAAAGCGGCGTTTGTAAAATGTAAACATGACCTGCCTTCACCAGGTCGGGAAAAAACTGAAGGAAGAAAGTCATCATCAACAAACGGATGTGCATACCATCCACATCGGCATCTGTTGCAATTACAATATTGTTATAATGAAGCCCTTCTAAACCATCTTCGATATTTAGAGCATGTTGCAGCAGGTTAAATTCTTCATTTTCGTAAACCACTTTCTTGGTAAGCTCGTAACAGTTAAGCGGCTTACCCTTCAAACTAAACACCGCCTGACAATCTACATCGCGTGATTTTGTGATCGAACCTGATGCCGAATCTCCCTCGGTAATAAACAAGGTGGTTTCATAACGTTTCTCATGCGTAGTGTTAAAATGCACCTTACAATCGCGTAGTTTCTTATTGTGCAATGAGGCTTTTTTAGCCCTGTCGTTTGCCAGTTTCTTGATGCCTGCAATATCTTTACGCTCGCGCTCCGATTGAATAATACGTTTTAAAAGTGCATCGGCAACGTCTGGATGTTTGTGCAGGTAATCATCAAGCTCTTTTTTAACAAAATCGTTAATAAAAGTGGCTACCGATGGCCCTTCTGGTCCCATGTTCTGCGAACCCAGTTTTGTTTTGGTCTGCGATTCGAAAACGGGTTCCTGTACACGCACGGAAATTGCTGCTATAATGGATGAACGAACATCGGCCGCATCAAACTCTTTTTTGAAGAACTCCCTGACAGTTTTCACCACTGCTGCTCTAAAAGCGGCCTGATGTGTTCCACCTTGTGTGGTGTGCTGTCCGTTTACAAACGAATGGTAATCTTCGCCATATTGCTGCCCGTGGGTCATTGCAATTTCGATATCTGGCCCAATCATATGGATAATTGGGTAACGGATTTCTTCTGGCTTATTAAATTTAGAAAGCAGATCGTAAAGCCCTCTTTCTGAAAAATATTTCTGATTATTAAAATTTATAGTTAAACCGGTATTTAAGAACACGTAGTTCCAAACCATACTCTCTACAAAATCAGGAATGTAGTGGTAGTTCCTGAAAATGGTTTCATCCGGATAAAAAGTAATTGCCGTACCATTACGCTGAGTGGTATCAATAACAGGTTGTTCGTTTACAATTTCACCTTTAGAGAATTCTACCTTTTTCGTTTTTCCATCACGGTACGACTGCACCATAAAACTAGTAGAAAGTGCATTTACAGCCTTGGTACCTACCCCATTTAAACCTACCGATTTTTGGAAGGCATTACTATCGTACTTACCACCAGTATTAATTTTGCTTACACAATCGATTACCTTACCCAATGGAATACCACGGCCGTAATCGCGCACATTCACTTTTTGCTCCGAAAGGGTAATTTCGATGGTCTTTCCGGTGCCCATTACAAACTCATCGATAGAGTTATCTACAATTTCTTTTAGCAAAACGTAAATACCGTCGTCCTGAGCAGAACCATCACCAAGTTTACCAATGTACATCCCCGGACGAAGCCTGATGTGCTCTTTCCAATCTAATGAACGAATACTGTCGTCGTTATAAACTACTTCTGCCATACTGTTTTTATTTGTTCTTCAATGAAAAACCCTGCATTTTTTGGCTTGCAAAGCGATGAAGAATTTGTAGAAATAACCCTGATGATTGAAATAAAAATATTTTCAAATATGTTCTTCAGAATTATTATACAATAATAGATTTATTCTGTGAGGCTCGCAAAAGAAAATTTCCACATGTAAACAATGAATGGCGAGTGGTTCATTAGTCATTGGTTCAATTGCTTACCGATTTAATTGCCTTTGAGAACTGCTAATCGGCAGTTGCCAACTGATTATGTCCATCCTCTCTTTTCCATCTTACATCATCCTCTCACTCAATCATTCAAATTTCCTATCTTCAACCCAATATTCATAATTCTATTTAATGCAACAAAAGAAACAACTTTCACTATTCGATTTATCCATGATTGTGGTGAGTTTGGTTATTGGCATGGGCGTTTTCCGTACGCCTGTAAACGTAGCAGCTAAGGCACAAATTCCCGAACTGTTTTACCTGGCCTGGTTTATTGGTGGTTTTGTGGCTTTTTGCGGTGCGTTAACTTATGCCGAAATTGGTTCCCGCTTTCCGGTAACAGGAGGATACTATAAAATATTTTCAGCAGCTTATCACCCTTCTATTGCTTTTGCCATTAATTGTATTGTGATCATTTCGAGTGCAGCATCTGTAGCAGCGATTTCAATTATAGGGGCAGAATACCTGAGCAAAATTATTTTACCTATTGATAAACAGAATGAAACCTATCGGGTAGCCATAGCCATTACCACCATTTTGGTATTTTATTTCATTAATCTGTTAGGTTTAAAAGCGAGTTCTAAAACACAAAATGTATTAACGGTAATTAAAATCGGAATGATTTTAACACTCATCTGCGCTGTATTTTTCGGCGGACAAACACAAACCGTTACCCCAATTTTTAAAACAGCAACTGGTGTTTTACCAACCTGGTCTGATTATGGAAAAGCACTAGGTTTATGTTTAATTGCTGTTTCTTTCTCGTACGCGGGTTATGCACAAACCATCAACTTTGGCGGCGAAGTTAAAGAAGCCAAAAAAGTAATTCCACGTTCAATTATTATCGGTTTAACCATTATTGTAACTCTTTATCTGGCCATCAACTATGTGTATGTAAAGGTCATCGGTTTTGAAGAATTAAAATCAGCAGAAAGCATAGCCGCGATATTGGCTTCGAAGATATTTGGCCCTGCCGGATTTAACGCACTTTCCGTAATTATCTTTTTCTCGGTAATGGGTTATGTAAATGTAAACCTGCTGAGCAACCCCAGAGCCATGTTTGCCATGGGTGAAGAAGGAGCCCTGCCAAAAATATTTAGCAGGATGAACAAAAAAACAGAAGTAATTACCATTAGCTTAACGGTTTTTACATTAATTGCTGTGGTAATTATTTTCTATGCCAAAACCTTCGACAAGATTTTAAACTATACTATTTTCTTAGAAAGCATTAGCATGGCCAGTTCGGCAGCAACGATTTTCATCCTTAGAAAAAGAACAGCACATCTTGATAAAAAAACCATCTATACTGTTCCTTTATATCCTATATTGCCTATCATATTTATTGCCGCTTATACTTTCGTGGCCTTTAGCATTTATGCCGATGACCCGAACGCGGCATTGAACGGATTATATATTTTTATAGGCTTTCTGGTAATCTATTTTGTGAGCAGGTGGTTTAAGAAAAAATAGCAAACTGGGTATTCAAACCTCACAGGTTTTTGAAACCTGTGAGGTTTAGAAACAACTTTAAAATAATTAATGAACAAAACACTCTCCTTAAAACAAGAAATTGCTTACGCTGCTGGTATGATTGGTTGGAGCACGATGACAAATATTATCATCGTAATGCTTCCCTTTTTCTATTTGCCCCCAAGCAACGCTGGTTTACCTCCTTTGGTACCACAACTGGTTTTATTGGGTGCGTTTAATATACTTTCTATTATTGCAGCTTCGGGAAGGTTGGTGGATGCCATTTACGATCCGTTTATTGCGTCTAAAAGCGATGCATGCACCAGTAAAAACGGTCGTAGGATGCCCTTTATGAAATGGGCTATTATTCCTGCCATGCTTTTTTGCGGACTGGTTTTCTACCCGATCCAAAAAACAGAGAGCCTGCACAATGCCTGGTGGCTAACCATCACACTTTGTTTATTTTTTGTATCGGTTACTACCTATATTATTCCGTATAACGCGCTGCTGGCAGAAGTAACCAACACACCAAGGCAAAAAGTTAAATTATCGAGTTATCAGCAGGTCGGTTTCGTAATCGGAATTATTTTATCGGCCTGTACTAACAACTTTGCCGATCTGGTTGAGGCTCATTTTCATGTAGCCAACCGCAGTGAGGCCATTCAGATTGCCATTTGGGGTTTGTGTATCTTATCCGGACTGGTGATGTTATTGCCGATTTTTTTCATCAATGAAAAGGAATTCTCGGTGGCTAAGCCTACTCATGTGCCTTTATGGCCAGCAATTAAGAGCACCTTTAAAAACAGCAATTTTAAATATTACCTGATATCTGATTTCGCTTTTTATACGGCCCTGAGTATTATTTCAAGTGGCTTATTGTTTTTCTGTACCGTTTTATTAGGCCTGCCAGAATCGGAAGGTGGAAAATTTATGGGTGCCATGGTTTTTGCTTCCTTGTTATTTTATCCACTGGTTAATTTTGGTTCGGCCAAAATAGGCAAAAAACCTTTTGTATTACTGGCCTTTGGCGTGTTGTGCTTAATCTTCGTCACCATTTTCTTTTTAGGCAAATTACCATTTGGTCCACATACACAGATTTACATTTTGGTATTATCCGCTTCGTTTCCCTTAGCAGCTCTTGGTATTTTACCTACAGCGATTTTAGCCGATATTGCCCAGAGAGATACCCTAGAAACCGGAGAAAACCATGAAGGCATGTTCTTCGCAGTAAAATATCTTTTTGTAAAACTCGGGCAAACCTTAGGCATAGCCATTTTCGCCATGCTTACCATCTACGGCAAAGATCCAGGAAACGATTTCGGATTACGATTGAACGGAATTGTAGGTTTCGGGCTTTGTTTAATTGCCCTATTATTTTTTAGCAGGTTTAAGGAGGAGAAATAATCTGTACCTAAAATAACTATAAAAAACGCATGGATGGCTGATGCCCGTCCATGCGTTTTCATTTAAGCTAATCAGGATTAATATCCCGGGCTTTGTTTTAATGCCCCTTTACTTCTATCAATCTGATCCTGAGGTAAAGGGAAATAATCATCCCTGGCTTCAATGGTAATACCTTTTAGATAGTTAAAGTACCCACCTTCAAAAGAAAAATAGCTCTCAAGGGTTTGTTTGGCTATGCCCCAACGCACCAGGTCGAAAAAGCGGTGGCCTTCCATTGCCAATTCCAATCTGCGTTCGAAACGCACTGCATTTCTGGCATAGGTATCATTTGGAAAGGACACATACTCACTAACCTTATAAGCTGCAGCCGGCACACCATTTATAGACCGGGGCGTTATTTTAGCTGCCCGGGCCCTAACGGCATTCACCAAGGTTAAGGCCCTGGCTAAATCGCCTTTTTCTACCGCACATTCTGCCGCCATTAGATAAACGTCACCCAAGCGGATCAGGTTTACATTTAATCCGGTTACGTTGGTATTACCAGGAGCAGTTCCGCTTGAAATCTGAGCAACATCAACGGTATTCTTAACCGCTAAAAAAGGACCACCGTTACTGGCATCACGAATCCATGTATCGCCTGGCATTAAACCCCAATCGCGATATGGAACACCGCGTCTTCCTATTGTCGATTCAATTCTTGGATCTAAAGGCAAGGTCTTGTCTACTGCATAATTTGTTTTATCCGTTCCGGTTAATCCATAATCAGATTTATATGGATTGGTACGGTAGCTGCCATCCAATAGCGGTAAACCTGTAGCACTTACCTTAAATGAATTGGCCAAATCTATAGTTGGCTGGAAGAAACCGCAACAGTTAATCGGCGCATTACCATATGGAAAGTTAAGCATATCGCCTACATTGCCATTATCACCTCCCGTGCCATCTGTTCCAACAGAATGCTGAACAGACATAATGGTTTCAGGTCCGTCTTCTTTGGTGATATCAAAGTTATCTGAATACGGCATATCAATGAGAGACGGTTTTGCCAAAATTACGGCATTTAACAGATCGTAGGCTTCAGGATATTTCTTTTGATATAAAAATACCTTACCAAGATAAGCCTGAGCAGCATATTTATCTACCCTCCCTTTTTGATTTTTTGGTTTGGTTGTGCTTAAATTGGCAACGGCAAACTGAAGATCTTCTACAATATTTGGATAAATATCTTTATCATTCGGAACAAAAGTGCCGCTTGTGGCCTCTGTAATGTATGGCACAACTTTAAATATCCGCACTAAAAAGAAATAATAGTGTGCACGGAGCAACCTGGTTTCACCCTGAATTTCCTTTGCACGGGCATCGCTAAATTTTGCGGTACCTTTTCCGGCCTGCAGGTTCGCCAAAATTTTAAGGGTATTATTACAACGCTGTATCCCTTCAAAACACCTGTCCCAGATATTCGATAAATTGTCGTTTGTACTCGTTGGCGCATGCTGTTCTATCGCATTCATTGGTGGCTGATCGCCAATCTCACTCCCTTTATGTGCATTATCAGAAGCTACCTCACCAAATAACCATTGGCTGGGTGCTGCGCCATAATTGCCATATGTTCCATTTACATTGCCATTGAGCAAACCATAGGCCCCTACCAGTAAACCTTCAACACCATCTTGTGTAGTAAGCTGGTCTTCTGTTAATTCGCCTTGTGGCTGAAGCGTTAAAAACTCCTTTTTGCAGGAAAACGTACTGCAAATCAATAAGGAAAGAAGGATATATTTTATATGTTTCATTTTGATATCTTTTAATTAAAATCCAACATTAATACCGATTAAAAACTGACGTGGCGAAGGATAAACACCCTTATCAACTCCAAGAGCCGAAAAAGTATCAGCGGGCGGACCTGCACTTCCTACAGAAGAAGCAGCATCCCTGGTTTGACTAACCTCAGGATCAAGACCAGTATAATTGGTAATGGTGAAAAGGTTGGTCGCACTTACATAAACTCTTATTCTGGTAATACCCGATTTTGGTCCAAATGCTTTAGCCGTTGGAATTGAATAACCGATTTGTATATTCTTCAACCTTAAAAAGCTACCATCCTGAACATAATAACTTGAAGAAGCCAGTTCAACATCTGATGCACCCACATAAGCAGATGGGGTAAGGCTTGAAGAATTGCTCGGACTCCAGGCATTTAACAATCTTGTACTTTTAGCACCTGCAAAAGATGGAAAATCTGTAAAATAACGGGTAGCTTCAAATAAATCATTGCCTTGAACACCGTATAAGAAAGCAGAAATATCAAAGTTTTTATACGATGCATTTAAGTTTACGCCATAAGTAAAATCAGGATTTGGATTGCCGATAATGGTACGGTCTTTAGGATCTATTATGCCATCGC
This sequence comes from Pedobacter sp. R-06, assembly GCF_049913135.1. Lineage (NCBI taxonomy): Bacteria > Pseudomonadati > Bacteroidota > Sphingobacteriia > Sphingobacteriales > Sphingobacteriaceae > Pedobacter > Pedobacter sp. R-06. The sequence goes on from NZ_CP183977.1 coordinate 4,583,963, forward strand.
CATTAATATCCTGGTAACGCAAACCACCAACCCTTGCACCTGCATACGACGGATTGTTTTGAATATCTGCTGTACTTTGATAAATCCCCGCAGTTTTGTAACCAAAGAAAGAGCCGAAGGGTGCGCCCTCCTGTAACACACTGGTTTGCAGACTTCTGTAATTACCATAAATCTGGTTAAAAATGCCAGGCGCTAACCTTACGATTTTGTTGTTGTTTTTTGAGAAATTTAAACCAACATCAAATTTAAAAGGACGCTCTGCTTCTCTTCCATAGTGATAAGCAACATTAAACTCTACTCCTTTATTGCTCATATCGCCTATATTAACATAAGGTGAGCTACCTAAACCAACTACACTCGAAGGTAAAGGCAAATTATAAAGCATATCGGAGGTTTTTTTGTTGTACCAGTCTAATGATCCATCAATGGCTCCCCCTAACAAAGTAAAATCGAGACCTATGTTTAAAGCTTTTAATGATTCCCATTTTACATCAGGATTTTGATAAGCATTTTGCCATACACCAGTAGTAAGGCCATTACCACCGCCAACGGCATAAGCAGAATTAACAATAGAACTTTGGTACCTGTTGATGTATTGGTATGGGGGGATCCGCTGGTTACCGGTTTGTCCATATCCAACACGCAGTTTTAAATCGCTTATCCATTTAACGCTTTTCATAAATTCTTCCTCAGATAACCTCCATGCTGCACTTGCCGCCGGATAATAACCATACTTGTTTGCCGGGCCGAAGTTGGAAGAACCGTCGCGGCGGATGGTAACGCTGGCCAGATAACGATCATGATAAGAATAATCTGCTTTAGCAAACAACGAGAAAAGGGAGCCTATCGATCCATAACTTGAATTGCTGATGTTTGATGAACCTGTATTCAGGTAATAATAATCCTGACTGCCTAAAATAAAAAAGCCATTTCTTCCGGCATTTAACTGTCTTGATCGCGACCTAATGGCCTCAGTACCCACCAACACATTTACCCTGTGCTTTTCATTAAATACTTTGCTGTAATTTAAGGTGTTGGTCCAGGTCCATTCGGTATTATATCCTTGATATTCGTTCAGGTTATTCGAATTGTTACCTTCAGAAAACTCCAGGTTTGGATAACGCATTGATAAACCATTAAAATTTTCGTAACGCAGACCGAAATTGGTTTTTAATACCAATCCTGGAATGATATCACCCTCTGCGTAAACATTTCCAAAGAAGAAATTACTCTTATTTTTATTGTCTTTTGCACGGTAAAGAAAAGCTACCGGGTTTTCTGCATTTCCCAGCTGGCTTCCCCGGCTACCGGCAAAATTCCCGGCAATATCGTAAACCGGAATAATGGTAGGGATCCGGTATGCCCAGCCCAAGGCACTTCCCTGGTCCTGATAATCACCCGAAACATTCGGGTTTACACCTAAACCAAAGCCTTCAGAATAACTGTATTGTGCATTCTCGCCAAAACGGACCCTTTTATTAAATGCCGAAATATTAGTATTCGACCTAAAATTAAACCGTTTAAATCCCGTGTATTTAATAGTTCCCTTCTGGTCCAGGTAACCGCCCGAGAAAGTGTATGTTGCATTTTCTCCACCCCCGGTAGCACTGAGCTGATAATTTTGAACAGGTGCAACTTCCGTAATTTCATCAAACCAGTTGGTACCTGCTTTATTTGCTTTTGTAATCTGATAAAAAAGATCAGGATCACGGCTATAGTTATATTTAGATGGATCTGCATCTGCAGCAGTAACATCCTGCCCAAGTTTTAAACCTGCCACTAAATATTCAGGTAATACAGGTGTTGAACCAGATCCATAGTTTTTCCCTGCTTCAATTGGCTTTCCGGCATTGGTATAACCATCAAATATATACTGTGCATATTGTTGAGGATTCATCATTTCAGGAAAACTATTTTTTCTGGGAACCTGTGTACCATAATAAGAATCGAGTGTGATTTTGGGTGTTCCGGCTATCCCTTTTTTTGTGGTAATAATCACGACACCATTATTCGCCCTCGAGCCATAAATAGAAGCCGAAGAAGCATCTTTCAATACCTGCATATTTTCGATATCATTTTGGTTAAGCCATGATAGTTTACCCTCAAACGGAACTCCATCAATAACATAAAGTGGTTCGTTATTATTAATGGTACTAATTCCCCTGATTCTGATCTGCGGTGTCGAGCCTGGCGCACCATCATTTATAATCTGTACCCCCGTGGCTTTCCCCTGTAAAGCTTCTACAGCACTCGCGGCCGGCTGGGCTTTTAACAGTTCCATGTTCACTACTGCAACGGCACCGGTTAAATCTTTTTTCCGTTGAGAAGAATAACCCGTTACAATCACATCGGTTAAATTGTTATTCTCGGCCTGTAATATAACGGTGATATTGGTTTGTTTGCCTACAGCAACTTCTTTATTCCCGTAACCAACAAAAGAAATAACCAAAACATCGGTAGGTTTTACACTTAAAGAGAATGTTCCGTTAGCATCTGTAGTAGTGCCGCCGGCACCATCTTTAATTTTAATTGTAGCGCCAATAACAGGTAATTTGTCATCACTGGCAATAACTTTACCAGTGATTTTTGATTGGGCCATTGCGCCAAGGGCAAATAACATCCCCAAACACAAGAGAAGAAAACTCCTCTTGATACAAGATAGATTTTGTTTCATAGGTTTATATTGATTAGGTGAAATAATGCGTACTCGTACAGCTGATGTGCTTCTGGATAATAAGCTTACATCATCAGTTTATTGCCATCGGTTACAACGACATATTTAAGTGGCTTAGTTTGCCGGATTACGGCATACAGGAAGAATGGATTTCTCCTGTTAATAGGTAGATTTTTTCTCATAAGTAGGTGGTTAGATAGGTTTGTTAGGTATTATTTTGTTTAATGATTTACATAGTGATATTTTTTAGTAAACAATGCATTAGTGTATAATGTACACTTCATTAAAAATAAATATACATATAAAAAAATAATTATAATACAAAAAATACATTTATAAATAGACTATAAAATACTAACTAAAAGGATTAATGTATTAGATCAATAACCGATACGTGTAATAAATAACGATTTGAGGTTACATTTATCAAATAGTAAATTCTCATACATTTTTTGTATCTTTGCCGCCGAAGCAGGAATAAGGGCTTGCCATTCTGAATGGCATATTCTCTCCGCAAGTTAGTCCTTCAACAATTGATTGTTCTAGCTTCTTCGATAAATATTACACAGAAACATACATGTTATTCAAAGAATTAAACCTCATTGAGCCAATTTTAAAGGCCCTTGAGACCGAAGGTTATACACAACCGACACCAATACAGGAGCAATCCATCCCAACGATATTAAAAGGCAAAGATTTATTAGGCTGCGCGCAAACCGGTACCGGAAAAACCGCTGCCTTTGCCATCCCGATGTTGCAGTTATTGCACGAAAAACACATCAATACCAAAGCAACCAAAAACATAAAGGCTTTAATTTTAACGCCAACACGTGAGCTTGCCATTCAGATTGAAGAGAGTTTTAAGGCTTATGGCCGTCATTTAAATTTACGCCATTTAGTAATTTTTGGTGGTGTAAACCAACACTCGCAGGTAGAAGCCTTAAGGAAAGGCGTTGATATTTTAGTTGCAACACCCGGCCGTTTATTAGATTTAATGAACCAGGGTTTCATCAGCTTAAATACCATCGAATTGTTCGTATTGGATGAAGCCGACCGTATGCTCGATATGGGCTTTATTCACGATGTGAAAAGAGTAGTGGCTAAATTGCCAGCAAAACGCCAGACTTTATTTTTCTCGGCCACCATGCCTGATGAAATCCAGAAGTTGGCAAATACGATTTTATCTAGTCCGACAAAAGTAGAGGTTACCCCGGTTTCTTCTACAGCAGAAACAATTGTTCAGTCGGTTTATTTTGTTGATAAGCCCGATAAAAAGAAATTATTGATCCACCTTCTTGAGGATAAAAAGATCGAAACTGCTTTGGTTTTTACCCGTACCAAACATGGTGCAGACCGTATTGTTAAGGATTTGGCCCATGCTGGTATTAAAGCTGCCGCCATTCATGGCAATAAATCGCAAAATGCCAGACAAAGGGCATTAACAGATTTTAAAGACAGGAAAATCCGCGTTTTAGTAGCTACCGATATTGCTGCGCGTGGTATTGATATCGATCAGTTATCGCACGTTTTCAATTTCGAATTGCCGAATATCCCTGAATCTTATGTACACAGAATTGGCCGTACAGGCCGTGCTGGTGCAAACGGGATTGCCATTTCTTTCTGCGATGCGGAAGAAAACGAATACTTATTGGATATCCAGAAACTGATTAAAATTACGCTTCCGGTTGTAGATGATCATCCTTATCCATTAAGCTGGGAAAGTATGCTTGCTAAAAACCAGGTTAAACGTAAACCACAAGCCCAATCTAAAGGTGGTGGCGGCGCTAAAAAAGGTGGTGATGGCAATATGAGCGGCAAACCACGCAATGCCAGCAACAACAGAAGATTTGGCGGGAATAGAAGAAAAAGAGACTAGACAAATCGTCATTTCGAGCGCAGCCGAGAACCCGAAGGCCCAGCGAAGCTAAATCTGCAAAGTAGATCTCTCCATTTCACTGCGTTTCAGTCGAGATGACGACCGTCCTATTGGATCTGTCCCAGAAACACAAAAAACCCGGATTACGAAATGTAACCCGGGTTTTATATTTCTAGCTTAGGAAAGCGCAAGGAAAACCCTCCGCCCCATACTTTCCGCCTTCTACCTTAAACAACTACATTAATAATCTTTCCTTTAACGAAAATGATTTTTTTAGTTGGTTTCCCATCTAAAAATTTCTGGAATTGCTCATCAGCCAATAAAATGTTTTCTACCTCTGGCTGAGCTAAAGTTAAGCTCAAGTTCAGGTTCATTTTCATTTTACCGTTGATTGAAACTGGATAAGCAAACTCATCTTCTACCAGATACTCGGGCTTAAATGTTGGAAAAGCCGTATACGATAAAGTTCCGGCTTCATTACCCAACAACACCCAAAGCTCTTCGCAGATATGTGGCGCATAAGGCGAAAGGATAATCACCATATCTTCCAAAATCTGACGGTTTTTGCATTTCAGATCGGTTAACTCGTTTACGGCAATCATGAAACTAGATACGGAAGTATTGAATGAGAAACGCTCAATATCGTCCTGCACCTTTTTAATGATTTTATGCAACGATTTTAACTCTGCTTTTGTAGGTACTGCATCGTTTACGTGGAAAGTCCAGTCTTCGTTGTGAAATAAACGCCAAAATTTACGCAAGAACTTAAATACACCTTCGATACCGTTCGTATTCCAGGGTTTACTCTGCTCTAACGGACCTAAGAACATTTCGTACATCCGCAATGTATCAGCACCGTAACGCTCAATCAAATCATCGGGATTAACCACGTTGAATTTTGATTTCGACATTTTTTCTACTTCGACACCACAGATGTATTTCCCGCCTTCAAGAATAAATTCTGCGGTAGCATATTCTTCTCTCCATGCTTTGAACTTAGCGATATCTAAAGTATCGTTTTCAACAATGTTCACATCAACGTGCAATGCTGAAGTTTTGTATTCTTTCCTTAATCCAGCTGATACGTAGGTATTAGTAGGCTTTCCGTTCTCATCGTTAATGCGATAAACAAAATTACTTCTACCCTGAATCATCCCTTGGTTGATCAGTTTTTTGAAAGGTTCTTCTTCTTTGGTATAACCCAAATCTTTCAAAAATTTATTCCAGAAACGGCTGTACAATAAGTGACCGGTTGCATGCTCTGAGCCACCGATGTACAAATCGACGTCTTTCCAATATTCAACAGCTTCTTTTGAAGCAAAATCGTTATTGTTATTCGCATCCATGTAACGGTACCAGTACCAGCTGCTTCCAGCCCAACCTGGCATGGTGCTCAATTCGTAATGACCACCATCTTTAGGAACCCAGTCTTCAGCCCTGGCTAAAGGTGGTTCACCAGTTTCAGTCGGTAAATATTTATCAATTTCAGGAAGCAACAATGGTAGTTCCTCTTCTTTTACCAAATAAGGCAATCCATCTTTAAAGTAAACCGGAATCGGCTCGCCCCAATACCGCTGGCGACCAAAAATCGCATCACGCTGACGGAAATTTACTTTTGCTTTCCCTACTTTCTCTTCTTCCAACCAGTTATTTAAGAACGAAACAGCTTCTTTATAAGTCATTCCGTTTATGAAACCAGAGTTGATGTATTTCCCTTCTTTAGTTGGATCTGCCTGAACATCTATATCTTTTTGTCCGTCCAAAATCTGGATAATTGGTAAATTAAAATGTGTAGCGAATAACCAATCGCGTTGATCCCCGCTCGGAACACCCATCACCGCACCAGTTCCGTAACCTGCCAACACATAATCAGCAATCCATAACTGTACGCGTTCGCCACTTACAGGGTTAATTACATATGTACCTGTAAAAGCACCAGACACCGTTTTGGTATCGGCCATACGGTCTAATTCTGATTTCTTTTTAGTTAAAGCGATATAATTTGCAATATCCTGTTTTTGTTCAGGAGTAGTCAATTCTGCAACCCACTCATGCTCCGGAGCTAAAACCAGGTAAGAAACACCAAAAATGGTATCTACCCGTGTAGTAAAAACTTCAATCTGTTTATCGTTTCCTTCTACCTGAAACTTTACGGATGCACCAACGCTTTTACCGATCCAGTTACGTTGCATTTCTTTAATCGGCTCTGGCCAATCGATGGTATCTAAACCTTGCAAAAGCCTGTCAGAATAAGCGGTAATCCGCATGCTCCACTGCATCATTTTCTTTTGCTCAACAGGGAAACCGCCACGCTCAGAAAAACCATCTTTAACTTCATCATTCGCCAGAACGGTTCCTAAAGCCGGGCACCAGTTTACAGTACTCTCGCGCAGATAAGTTAAGCGGTATTTTAACAATTCGACTTGTTTCTCTTCATCGGTAAAGGTTGCCCAATCGCTTGGCATAAATTCTTTGGTATCTTCATCACAAACTGCCTTAACATCAGCTGTACCAGAAGCATTGAATTTTTCGATCAATGTGGTAATATCTTCTGCCCTATCGTTTTCGATATTGTACCACGAGTTAAACAGCTGCATAAAAATCCACTGTGTCCACTTATAATAAGATGGCTCACTGGTGCGTACTTCTCTGCTCCAATCGAAAGAAAAACCAATCTGATCTAACTGCCTACGGTAAGTTGCGATGTTTGCCTCGGTGGTAATAGCAGGGTGCTGTCCGGTTTGTATGGCATATTGCTCTGCTGGTAATCCGAAAGAATCATATCCCATAGGATGCAATACGTTAAAGCCTTTAAGGCGTTTGTATCTCGAAAAAATATCTGACGCAATGTAACCCAGTGGGTGACCAACGTGCAAGCCTGCTCCTGATGGATAAGGAAACATATCTAACACATAATATTTTGGTTTTTCAGAATTGCTTTCGGCTTTAAACGTTTGATGATCTGCCCAAAATTTCTGCCACTTTTGTTCTATTTCTTTGAATTGGTAATCCATTGCAAGTTTTAAATTTTTAAAGGGGCGAAAATACGGAAATTAAGGGGCTTAAAAAAGCAGATTAACGATAATATTTTGCCAGCAGAAATGCAGAATTAGAAGAGGTTAAGGGAAAAACCTCGGTGCCTTTTGTGTAGTCAGATGTTACCATCTGACTATCGATTATTTTAAGATAAGAGAATACTTAGAATATGTGTTTTAGTGTCAGTTGGAAACAACTGACACCACAATTAGCGGCCGATACCACCACAAAAAAATGCGCCATTGATGTTAAAAACCAATGGCGCAGCAAATAATCGGGGGATTAAGATCTTATCTTGATAAAGAATACACTTTAGTAACGTTTGTTTTATCAATTTTAGCGGTAAACTCTAACTTGTTTGCTGTAATACTGTTTATTTTGCAATAATTCAATCCATCGTTAATATCCATACTGAACTGATCAGAATAAATGATTACATAGGTTCCGATTGTTCTGTTACCTGATAAACTCAGTTCTACCTGGTCATCGTTATTTGACTTAAAGTCAACATAATCACTTGTTGTACCATAGGTAACAGTTCCATTAATTTTTTTCGGATCTTTCAATGTTTCTTCAGCAGTATAGCCAGAAGTTACAATTTTATTTAACGTCCATCTACCTAACATCTGGGCTTTTAAAGAAGTATCATCTTTCTTGCAAGAAATAATTGTAGAGGCGATAAGTAAGAATAGGCTCAGAATAGTAATTTGTCTTTTCATAGTTAAATTTAGTTTTAAGATATCCATAATTAACGCCGTTTTCACAAAATTCGTACCGTGTTTCGAAAAAAAGCAAATTTATTAAAGAATTTAATCCTCAAACTAAAAACTAATCGAATACGTTAGTATTCATTTAGCAATCATTAATTGGTGTTTATCAGGTATAATTTATATTTTCGCAGAAACAAAAATGAAATACATGGAAGAATTCGAAGTAAGTGATGCATCTAAGAAAACCAAAACCGTTTATATCTCTACTATAATCAGTATTGCTTTGGTTTTATTAATGCTGGGGCTGCTTGGTTTGGTACTTGTACATGCCAAAAACCTGTCTAACTACGTTAAAGAAAACATCGTTTTAAACATTATTGTTGATGAAGGCGCCAAAGAAGCCGATGTTTTAGCTTTCCAGAAAGAGTTAAATGCAAATCCTGCAGTAAAACAAACTCAGTATGTAAATAAAGAGCTTGCCGCAAGAAATTTAACTCAGGATTTGGGAGAGGATTTTGTTAACTTTTTAGGATACAACCCATTAACTTCTACTTTCGATGTGTATTTAAAAGCAGAATATGCGAACAATAAAAGCATCGATGCCTTAAAAGCAAATATTTCTAAAAACCCTGTAGTTAAAGAGGTGGTTTACCAAAGTTCTTTAATTGATATGGTGAACAAAAATATTAGCACCATCGGCTTAATTATTTTAGCATTTGCCGCACTGCTATTAATCATTTCTATTGCATTGATTAACAACACAATAAGACTAGCCATCTACTCACAACGCTTTTTAATTAAAAGTATGCAGCTGGTTGGTGCAACGAAAAACTTTATTCGACGTCCTTTCTTATTATATGCTGCTTTACATGGCTTAATTGCTGCATTTATTGCCATCATTATTTTATTGGCAACATTAATTTATGCCCGCAAAGAGGTACCTGAGATTATTATTTTAAATAACTACCAGGAATTTGGCTTTGTATTTATAGGCCTTTTAATTGTGGGTATTTTTATAACAGGCATTAGTACATGGTTTGCAGTAAGCAGATATTTACGTTTAAAATCTTATCATCTTTATAGATAATGGCAGAAAAAAAAACAGGTCCGGTTGTAAAGGACGTTAAAAGCGAATTGGTTTTTACCAAAAAAAACTACCAGTTATTATTAATCAGCATTGCAATTGTAGCTGTTGGCTTTATATTAATGATGGGTACCACTGGTGATATTTATGACTTTAGAAGAACCTTATTGGCACCGATAGTGGTGTTAGCGGGTTTTGCTTTCGGTATTTATGCTGTTCTAAAAAAATAATTTCTTGTATTAGCTAAAGTGTTTTTTTAACTTTATAATATGACAACAACAAATTTGCAAATCGAAATAAATTCACTTCCCCTAAACCTTAGGCAGGAAGTTGCAGATTTTGTTGAATTCTTAAAAACAAAGCATAAAAATAAGCCGAAGTTAAAATCCCGCGAATTCGGGTATGCAAAAGGTAAAATCAAATTATCTGATGATTTTGACGAACCGTTAGAAATGTTTGCTGATTATATTTAATGGCATATCTATTAGATACTCATACCTTCTTGTGGTTTGTAGCAGGAGATAATCAGCTGCCAACTTCAATAAATAAAAAATTATCTGATATTAATCTACCTTGCTTCTTGAGCATTGCCTCTCTTTGGGAAATTGCCATCAAAAAACAAATCGGAAAACTCGATTTAAAAATTGGTTTTGATGAATTATTTCGTTTTGCAGAAAGAAACCAGATCGAAATCATTGCGATCAATGAAACCCATCTTACTACATTATTAGGTCTCGATTTTCTCAACAATGATCCTTTTGATCGAATTATTGTGTCACAAGCAATCTCTGAAGATTTAACTTTAATATCAAGAGATAAAAATTAAAAAACTATAAAGTAAAATTACAGTGGGGCTAGCCCATTAATCAAAACATATGAACTCTTTTGAAGCCATTGTCCTTGCCATTGTTGAAGGATTAACTGAATTTTTGCCTGTATCGAGTACCGGACACATGATTATTGCATCATCGTTTATGGGCATTGCATCAGAACCATTTGTAAAACTTTTCACCATTGTGATACAATTGGGGGCAATACTTTCAGTGATTGTACTCTATTTCAAAAGATTTTTCAAATCGATAAATTTCTACATTAAATTATTGGTTGCATTTATCCCAGCCGCCATATTTGGTCTGTTATTAAGCAAAAAAATCGACGAATTATTAGAAAGCCCAATGGCTGTTGGTATTTCGCTGTTAGTTGGTGGTATTATCTTATTATTTGTAGACAAGTGGTTTAATAAACCAACCATTAATGAAGAGGAAGAAGTAACTTATTTAACGGCGCTGAAAATAGGTTTCTTTCAGTGTATTGCCATGTTACCAGGAGTATCGCGTTCGGGAGCCTCTATTGTTGGCGGTATGAGTCAGAAATTAAGCAGAAAAGTTGCTGCAGAATTTTCATTCTTTTTAGCTGTACCTACCATGTTTGCCGCAACAGCAAAAAAACTTTACGATTTTTATAAAGAAGGGCACACTATTACCCATGAGCAGACTAACCTTTTAATTATTGGTAATGTTGTTGCTTTTGTAGTGGCGCTTTTGGCGATAAAAAGTTTTATCGGATACTTAAACAAAAATGGTTTTAAGGTTTTTGGATGGTATAGAATTGCTGCTGGTTTAATTATTATCATCTTATTGCTGAGCGGACACAACTTACAGATTATATAATCCAGGAATATTAACTACAGATATGCACAGATGAAGTTGTTTCATAAAAACAATTCCTTTGTTGAGCCTGTCGAAACACCTTAAAAGGTATTTAAATAAGTCCTTCAACAAGCTCCGAATGACAAATCTATAATTATGACACAACCTTATACTTTGTATCTGTGGTTAAAAAAAACTTAAGCAACCGACATTGAATCCGTATCTTTGCGCAAAAAAGATTTGTGAGTACCGAAAATTCAAAATTTAAAGACTTCAATTTTGCTGAAGGCGAATTGCTCTTAATTAATAAACCATACAAATGGACTTCATTTGATGTGGTGGGCAAAATCCGTAATTCTTTAAAACCGCTAAAACTAAAGGTTGGTCATGCCGGCACTTTAGATCCCCTTGCTACAGGCTTGCTAATCATCTGTACAGGCAAATTAACTAAGCAGATAGACACTTTTCAGGCTGAAGAGAAAGAATATACAGGCACCATGATTTTAGGTGCTACTACCCCATCATTCGATATGGAGACTGAGGTAGATCAAACCTTCGATATCAGTAACATTACCGAAGAAGATATATACGCAGCCTGCAAACCTTTTATTGGCGATATAGCGCAATATCCGCCTGCACACTCTGCTGTAAAGGTAAATGGCGAACGTTTATACGTAAAAGCAAGATTGGGTGAAGAGGTTGAATTACGTAAACGTTTTGTAAGTGTTCCAGAATTTGAAATCACACGGATCGAACTACCGGAAATCGATTTTAGGATTGTATGCAGTAAAGGCACTTACATCCGTTCATTAATATCCGATTTTGGCAAAACTTTAAACAGCGGGGCTTATCTATCTAAACTTACCCGTACCCGTAGTGGAAACTTTTTGCTTAAAGATGCGTTTGAGGTATTAGAACTTGTTAATTATATTCGTAGCAAGAAAGAAGAAGCTAAAACTGAAGCAGAGGCATGAACCGCATCAAAAACAAGAACATCAGGTTTATAAAAGAAATTCTTTTAATTATTGCAGGTGTAACTTCGGCATGTTTTGGCTTAAAAAGCTTTTTAATGCCCAGCCATTTTATTGATGGCGGTGTTACGGGTATTTCCCTTTTGCTAAGCACCTTGACAGGATGGAATTTATCATACCTTATTGTAATCATCAACATTCCCTTTGTAATTTTAGGTTATAGACAGATTGGTAAAGGCTTTGCCCTTAAAACTGCTATTGCCATTGCTGCACTCTCGTTAGCCTTAATTTTTCTTCCCTTTCAACCCATTACCCACGATAAATTGCTCATTGCATTCTTCGGCGGATTATTTTTAGGCGGTGGAATTGGGTTGGCCATGCGTGGTGGCTGTGTAATAGACGGAACTGAGGTTTTAGCGCTTTACATCAGTAAAAACAGCATTTTAACCGTTGGAAATATCATCCTGATTTTAAATATCATTATTTTCGCCTTCGCAGCTTATTTCTTAAATATCGAAACTGCGCTATATGCCATTCTAACATATTTATCGGCATCAAGCACGATCGATTTTATTGTAAACGGCATAGAACAATACACCGGTGTTACCATTATTTCAGAACATCAGGAAGCCATAAAGGGATTCATCATTAACGAAATGAAACGAGGTGTAACCATTTATAAAGGCGAAGGTGGTTACGGAGAAAAGAAAGATATCGATATTATTTTCACCGTAGTTACCAAACTAGAAATGAGCAAATTACAAACCGCTATACGACAGATTGATTCGGATGCCTTTGTAATACAACAACAAATTGCCGATTTAAAGGGCGGGGTAGTAAAACGCCATGCCTTACATTAATTTTCCATTCCATTGAAGATATACAATAACCTTTCGGATTTTAAAAAATTAGATAACGCCATAGTAACCATTGGCACTTTTGACGGTGTGCATTTCGGACATCAAAAAATTATTAAACAACTGGTACAAAAAGCAAAAGCCGATAACGGAGAAAGCGTAATATTAACTTTTTTTCCGCACCCGAGAATGATTATCGATCCTGAAAACCAGGAGCTAAAAATGATTAATACCATTAATGAAAAAGCCGAAATTTTAAAAGGTTTAGGTGTAGATCATTTAATCATCACACCATTTACCAGAGATTTCTCTAATCAGCTGCCTGAAGATTATATAAAAAACACATTGGTGAATAACATTGGCACCAAACACATTATCATAGGTTACGACCACCGCTTTGGTAAAGACCGTTCAGGAAATTTAAGCGACTTAAAAGCGGCAGGTTTACATTATGGTTTTAGTGTGGAGGAAATTATGGAGCAGGATATTCATGATGTGGCAGTAAGTTCTACTAAAATCCGTCAGGCCCTGTTGGCAGGCGATGTAAGTTTGGCCAATGATTATCTGGGTTATCCATTTTCTATTTTTGGCAGGGTAATTAAAGGTGACAAAATCGGCAGAACAATTGGTTTCCCTACCGCCAATATCTTTGTAGAAGAAACTTATAAACTGATTCCGGGCGATGGGATTTACGCAGTAACTGTAGAAATGGAGTTCGAAGTCAGAAGTCCGGAGTCCGAAGCCCTACACCCTAAACCCTCAACCTTAAACCTCCAACCTTACAAGGGTATGGCCTACATTGGGCAGCGTCCAACCATTAACGGAATGACCAGAAATATTGAAGTAAATATTTTCGATTTCAACCAGGAAATTTATGGGCAGGATATTAAGATGAACTTTTTGAAATTCCTGCGTCATGATGTGAAATTCACCGGATTAGAAGCTTTAACAGTTCAATTACAGAAAGACAAGGAGGCTACTTTAGCTTATTTTAATGGGTAATAAATGTTAACTCCCATTACAGAATGTAAATAAACGAGGTCGTCACCCTGAACCGATCCTTAGTGAGCTCACCGTAGGTAATTTATTTCAGGGTCTAATAGATACTGAATAAATTCAGCATGACGAGATTATTGAATAATAGTTCAATTTAGAAATTAAGGTTAAAACAGCAAGATCAGATCAATTTAAATCCAATTTTCCTTTCAAAAAAGCCTCATTTTCGTTATATTAGCGGCAATGAGGCTTTTTTACATCATCTTTTTTCTTTCTATCTCCATTAATTTTGCGGCTTTCGCATCGCAGGAAAAAAGAAACGATGTACCATTAAAAAACACCAAAATAAGTTTCATTTCAAGCAAAAAAAATATCAAATCCAATTCGGATTTCAATCAGGACAGTGAAAGTCTGCAAAAAGATTTCATTAACAGTCCAATTATAAAAATATCTTCCAGTGCGTTTGTACTGATCACTTTTTTGCTGTTCCTTTTTTTCAAGAACAAAACCATCAATACAAAAGTTGTTATCAAGAGATTAAAATATAATTATTGGTGTTTGTTTAAGATGCTCTACCCAAAACATGTTTTTTGGTAAGTAATTTCATTTTTAGCCACAAATGTGGGGCTTTCAATAAAATGCCGAGTAATAATACTTGGAAATAAATTATTTAATCATTAATACCCATTTTTTATAGATGCACTTACCCGATTTAATTGCCGATTTAGGATTAATCCTTGCTGCTGCAGGGATAACTACCCTCATATTTAAACGAATTAAACAACCCCTGGTTTTAGGTTATATACTGGCTGGCTTGCTGGTTGGCTCACATTTAGATTTTTTTCCTTCAGTTACCGATACAAAAAGCATCAATATTTGGGGCGAGATAGGCGTAATTTTCCTTTTATTCAGCTTAGGTTTAGAATTCAGTTTTAAAAAACTGGTTAAAGTTGGCGGTTCTGCCTCCATCACAGCGATTGTGAAAGTACTTTTTATCATTCTGGCAGGCTACTTAGTTGGTAAAGCGATGGGCTGGAAAGACATGGACAGTTTATTTCTAGGGGGAATTTTGTCCATCTCATCAACAATGATTACCATTAAGGCCTTCGAAGAACTTGGTTTAAAGCATAAAAAGTTTGCAGGCCTGGTTTTCGGTGTTTTAATTGTTGAAGATCTGGTAGCCATCTTGTTACTGGTATTATTCTCTACCCTGGCGGTCAGTCAGCAATCGGCAGGTACAGAAATGCTGTATTCCATCTTAAAACTGGCTTTTTTCCTGGTACTTTGGTTTTTGGGCGGAATATTCCTGGTTCCTTCATTTCTTAAAGCAACCAAGAAATTAATGAATGACGAAACCATGTTGGTGGTATCGTTAGCCTTATGTTTGGTAATGGTGTTATTGGCCGATAAGGTGGGCTTCTCTCCTGCTCTGGGTGCATTTATTATGGGTTCCATTTTAGCAGAAACCACACAGGCAGAAAGAATCGAACATTTAACTAAATCAGTAAAGGATTTATTCGCAGCGGTATTTTTTGTTTCGGTTGGCATGTTGATTGATCCTTCTATGCTGGTTAAGTACGCTGTACCGATTATCGTTGCTACATTAGTGATTATTTTAGGAAAAATTATATTTACCATTTTAGGCGCGTTATTATCTGGTCAGCCGTTAAAAACTTCTGTACAATCGGGCATGAGTTTGGCGCAGATTGGTGAGTTTTCATTCATAATTGCCTCGTTAGGATTAACCCTTAAAGTAACAAGCGATTTCCTTTACCCAATTGCGGTAGCAGCAGCAGCAATTACTACATTTACCACACCATACCTGATTAAGCTATCTGAACCTTTTTATCAGTATTTGAACCGTGTTTTACCTAAAAAATGGTTAGATGGAATCGAAAGATACAGCTCCAGTACTGAAGGAATTACAACATTAAGCGATTGGAAGGTTTTATTGAGGTCTTATATTTTTAATACCATTATCCACTCCGTAATTATTATTGCGATCATCTTTTTAGCCTACAGGTACGTTCAGCCTTTTATTGTGCGCAATATTTCCAATAGTTTAACTTCTATTATTATCAGTGTAGTGGTTTCCTTTATTTTAATGTCGCCATTTTTATGGGCATTATCCATCCGAAGGATTCAGCGAACAGCTTATTCCCACCTTTGGCTGAACAAAAAATATACCCGGGGCCCGTTAATCGCAATTGAATTTTTCAGAATTGCCTTAGGCATTTTCTTTGTAGGTTTTTTAATGTATGAGTTTTTTGATACCTGGATTGCCGCTGTAATTGCATTGGGTTTAATTGTCATCGGTATGATCATCTTCTCCCGAAAACTACAGTCATTTTATGATAAACTGGAAAGACGTTTCATGTTGAACCTGAATGCCCGTGAAAGCCAAAAACCGAATATTTTACCCTGGGATACCCACTTAACTGAACTCACTGTTTCTCCTGAATCGGAAGTAGTTGGAAAAACACTTACCGAATTAATGATCAGGGAAAAATATGGCGTTAACATTGCCTTAATAGAGCGTGGAAGAAATAACATTCCAACACCAGGAAGAGATGAGCGGCTTTATCCAAACGATAAACTGCTATTAATTGGTGCTGATGACCAATTGGCTGCTGTTAAAGCACTTTTAGAAGTTGATGCTCCAGAAACAGCCGAAGAAAGTAATTTCCCGAATAAAGAAATGACCTTGCAAAAGGTAGTTGTTCATGCCGAATCGCCGGTTTATGGATTAAGTATTAGAAATGCAGGTATCCGCGAAAAGGCACAGGCATTAATTGTTGGCATAGAAAGAGGTACCGATCGGATACTGAATCCATCTTCAGATTTCATTTTCGATACTGGCGATATCATTTGGATTGTGGGAAACAATAAGAAAATTAAAGAGGTTATATAAGCAGTCCAGAGTCTTTAGTCGGTAGTCTTTAGTCAATTTAGACTCCTGACTAAGGACTTTTGACTAAGGACTAAAAAACCTATCTTCGTATATAACCTAACCTATGAAAGTCGATAGAGAAAAGAGTGAATTTCTTGATGATATGATCGAGCAATGGCAAAGTGACGGCTTAATTAATGAGGAAACAGGCGATAAACTCCGTAAAAGTTATGAGGCTAAAAATTTTGATTGGCTCCGTTTAGCACAATATGCTTTTTGGGTAGCTTTAGCCTGTGGTTTTATTGCACTTGGATCTTTATTAATTGATAATTCGATTTTAAACTATCTAAAACGGGTTTACAATACACCAAACATTGTAATTGCTATTGTATCCGGCGGATTGGCAGCATGGCTTTATATCTTAGGTTTTAAGCGAAAAAAGAAACTGGCCCATTTAAAATTTAGTAATGAAGCTATCGTTTTTTCAGCCATTTTACTTACCGCGAATGCCATTGCTTATTTCGGGAAGGCGCTGGACAATGGATCTGGCAATTTCTCTATTCTGATTCTGATATCCGTTTTCATTTATGGTGCTTTAGGTTATATCTTCAATTCGCGTTTGATCTGGATTTTTGCTTTGATATCTTTAGGTGCCTGGTTTGGCACAGAAACAGGTTATTTAAGCCGTTGGAATTATTACTTCCTTGGCATGAATTATCCTTTGCGCTTTGTGGTTTTCGGTGCGGTATTAACCGCAGCATCGTTCATTATGAAAGCTTTCCCCAAAACACAAAACTTCTTCCAGGTTACTTATATCGCAGGAATGGTTTATCTGTTTGTTTCACTTTGGGCTTTATCCGTATTCGGCAACTTTGCCAGTTTGGAAGAATGGTATAAGGTTAGGCAGCTAAGCTTGTTTTATTGGGCATTAATTTCAGGAGCCATTTGTGTGGCAAGTACGTTATTTGGTTTAAAATACCGTGATGATATTGCCCGCGAATTCGGTATTACTTTTCTCTTTATTAATCTCTACACACGCTATTTCGAATACTTCTGGGACAGTTGGCATAAAGCTTTGTTTTTTGCGGTGCTGGCTGCGTCTTTTTGGTTGATTGGCAGAAAAGCAGAGAAAATATGGAATGTAGAGTTTTTGAAGTAATCTTAAAAACTAATTCATTTGATAAAATGCTTAATTTCATAAGATTGAATATATTCCATCGTTGTAAAAATGCAAGTTGAAAAGCAAAATTTATATACTAAAGTTATTGAACTGCTTAACCAAGCGAGGCAAAATGTAGCCCAAACCATTAATAATACGATGGCTACAGCTTACTTCGAAATTGGCAGAATGATCGTTGAAGAAGAACAACAAGGAAAAGAAAAAGCAGAATATGGTAAACGAGTTTTAAAAGAACTCTCGGAAAAACTTGTTGCAGAATTTGGCAAAGGTTTTTCTGAAACAAATTTGAGACAAATACGCAATTTTTATTTACTCTATTCAATTCAGCAGACAGTGTCTGCTGAATTGAGAAAAGACCAGACAGCCCCTTACGAATTCAAAAATGAAGAAATTGCTGATACTGTATCTCGTAAATCTATAAATCAGCAGACACTGTCTGCGCAATTCAAACTTACATGGTCTCACTACCTTAAGTTAATGAGAATAACCGATGTAAACGAACGTAATTTTTACGAAATAGAAGCAATCAAAAATAATTGGAGCTTACGGGAGCTACAACGTCAATACGATTCAGCACTATATACACGTTTAGCGCTAAGTAAAAATAAAGAAGAGGTAATATCACTTGGACAAAAGGGACAGATTATTGAAAAAAGTAAGGACTTAATAAAGATCCTTATGTATTAGAGTTTTTAGGCTTGCCCGAAAAAAGTTTTTATTCAGAAAATGACTTAGAGCAAAGGTTAATAGATAAACTTGAACATTTCTTATTAGAATTAGGCAATGGCTTTACCTTTGTAGCACGTCAAAAAAGAATAACTTTGGAAGAAAAACATTTCAAAATAGATTTAGTCTTCTATAACCGTATTTTAAAGTGTTTTGTACTTATCGATTTAAAAATCGGAGAACTAAAACATCAAGATATTGGTCAGATGCAGATGTATGTGAACTATTTCGACAGAGAAGTAAAACTTGAAGATGAAAACAAAACCATCGGTATTATCCTTTGTCAAGACAAAAGTGAATCTGTAGTAAGATATACACTTCCAGAAAATAACGAACAAATTTTCGCCAGTAAATATTTAACTGTTTTACCTAGCGAAAAGGATTTCATTAAAATCATTGAGAATTAATTCAAATGAAAATATACCAGCAAGCCCTAGCACTGAGAGAACGTAGAAGGGGTTTTCATATCATTACTGATGAGGTTGAGGATGCCCTAACTCAAATTGAAGAGATTAGCATTGGTATCTGTCAGGTTTTTATACAGCATACTTCAGCTTCGCTTACCATCAACGAGAATGCAGATCCTACGGTTCGTGTTGATTTTGAAATGTTCTTTAATAAAACCGTAAAGGAAAACGATCCTGATTATGAGCACGACTATGAAGGATCGGATGATATGCCAGCGCATTTAAAGTCTGCGCTTTTGGGTAGTTCTGTGACTATCCCGATTAGAAATGGCAGATTGGCACTTGGTACCTGGCAGAGCATTTATCTTTGCGAACACCGCAACCATGGCGGGCAAAGAAGATTAATTATTACAGCTTGGGGTGAATAAATAATTTTAAGCTTTCTTAACCTTTTTTTTAATTTCGGGATGATTATCCTGAATGGATTTACTCCCTGTTTCTATCTCAATTTCTTTCGTGGTGACCGCGTAATGAGAAGGGTAAATCTCAGACCCAAAAGCAACAGCATAAGCCTTGGTAAATTCGGCTCCAAAATATAAGATGATAGAAGAATAATAAGTCCATAAAAGCACAACCACTAATGAGCCCGTTGCGCCATAAGTACTACCAACATTGCTCTGCCCTATGTAAAGTGAAATGGCAAATTTACCGATCATAAATAGTAAAGCGGTAACTATTGCACCAGCAATTACATCACGCCATTTTATAATTGCATCGGGTAATACCTTAAATATTACGCCAAATATCAGTGAGATAACAGCTAAGGTTACAATTTGATTAAGGATGTAAAATACAACAACTGATATTTCGGCAAAGCGGGCCTGTAAACGGTCACTAAAGGCATCGAGTACAGATGTAACCGCTAACGAAACCAGCAGTACAAAGCCTAAGCTGATAATTACAGAAAATGATAGGAAACGGTTTTGTAATAATTTCACCCACCCTCTTTTAGGTTTAGGTTTTAGACCCCAAATGGTATTAATAGAATCCTGGATATCGCCAAAAACGGTAGTTGCTCCAATTAATAGGGTTATGACCCCAATAATTAAAGCGATGGTACTTTTTCCATCTAAATAAGCATTCTTGATTAACTGTTGTAAGGAAACAGCTGATTCTCGACCTAAAAACCCTTCAAGCTGGGCATAAACCTGTCCTTCGGCTATTTCTCGCCCCAAAAATATACCGCACAAAGAAATAATAACCACGAGCAGTGGCGCCATAGAAAATACTGTATAATAGGCTAATGAGCCGCTAAGCTTCGTTACTTTATGATCATTAAATCCTGTAAACGATGCTTTTAAAATGCCCCATATTCCTTTTAAAGTGATTTTATTCTTTGCCATAAACAAACTATTTAAGATGAGATGCCCTAAACTTAAACCGCTTATTTTTTGAATTGTTTGTTCATTAGTTAATGAAAACAGAATGCAAAGAAACCAAATGCACAAAAAAAGCTCCGATTTTTTGTCGGAGCTTTTTCTTTATCGATTAGATGATTTTGTATTATTTGGCCTTAATCCATGAGGCAATATCGTTAACTAAAGTTTCGGACACACTTACAGCAGCCTGATATTGGGCCATCGTACCCTTTTCGGTTTGAGAACTTAACAGGTGATTTAAGTCTGGATAAAATTTAAGCACCACGTTTTTCTTTTTACTCAAGGCAGCATTCCATAAATCAAAATCTACTTTGCCCACCTGAAAATCATTACCGCCCTGCAATACATATATTTTAGGTTTCGAAAGACTTTTTGCTACAGCAACCTGATTGTAGCTATTTAAATCTGCCCAATATTTTGCAGGCAGTCCTAAAATTAAAGAATCAGGCTTTATGGTAGTTCCCAACTGTGAAATTCTACTTTTATCAATTTCCACGTAAGCATCTGCCAGTTGTTTTTTAAAGGCAGCTGTTGTATCGTTTGCCTGATCGAACATATACTTATTCTGATCAACAATAATATCGGTTAGTTTTCTTGCAGGTGTTGCTGCCAAAATAATCCCGGCTAAATCAGGTGTAATGGTAGCCATTTTAGGTGCCAGCATCCCGCCTAAGCTATGGCCGAATACATAAACAGCTTTGGGATTGGCGCCAGCAACGGTTTTTGCAAGTGCGATAGCTGCAGTTGCATCATCTAATACCTCTTCTTTTACCGTAAAAGCCTTGCTAAATTCGTTCGGATAGATTAAGGTCCGTTTTACATAACGGACAGAAGCAATGCCTTTGGAGGCTAAACCTCCTGCTAAATCTTTAAAGGGTTTATTCGCACCAACTGTTTCATCCATATCGGCCGGACCAGAGCCATGTACAAAAACCACTACAGGAAAATTTTTAGCATTTTTTGGCGTGGTGATAATGGCCGCCAATTGTTTTCCTGCCGGACCAATGTATACCGACTTTTCCTGGTATAAACTGGTATCAACATAAGTCGGTTTTAGATAAGAGGCCGTCTTTCGGGATGGTGCCAGGAAGATTCCGACTATTTTCTGTTGTTTATTAAATCCTAAAATAAAGTTCTGGTCGCCGTTAGCAAATTTACCTTCTACCGTTACAGCGAAAAACTCGCCCTGGGCTTTACTTTGAATAGCATCTAACGATTCTGCTTTTCCATATTTTGCGCCAATATCTCCCCAAAGTTTCTTTAAACTCTCTTCTGTTAATTTGGTTTTTAAAGTATCATCAAAGAAGGCGTGGGCATCTTTAAATTTCTCTTCCTGCAATAGCTTAAAAAAGTCGTTTGCACCATTGAAGAGCTGGATCACATTTTGAGAAAATGCTGTGGTTGTAAATAATAAAGCAATTATGAATAAAAGGCTCTTTTTCATCCGTATGTTTTTGTTTTAATGGTAATGAGGTTTCATGATTCATCCTTTTTTGGATCTAAAAATCATGATGGTTTCATGTATTGTGTTTGGTTGTTTACAATACCCAAAGTTAACAATATTTGGTTCTGAAAAGCCCCTAACTAAACTAGCCGTTTAGTTTTAACTAATTTTAACATTTGATGCCAGTTTCTTCCATAAAATATACGGGATAAACATAATTACCAGTGCAACCAGTGGCGGAATTAAAAGCGACACACCATCGCCAACAAATGCCCTAGAGGCAAAGGCGCCAATAAAATTAATGGCAAAACCTGCATAGGCCCACTCTTTAATGGTTGTAAATTTATTTTGCAAGATGGATGCTGCCCCAAGCAGTTTAGCAATGCCAACGATAATGAGCAGGTACATCGGATAACCAAGGTGCTTAAGTACTTCTTTGCCTGCTTCCTGCTGAGTAATTCCTCCAACGCCATCCATAACCATCATTAATGCAAAAATAATAGTGGCAATCCAATACCATGTTTTTAACTTCTTCATATTGATCTGTTTTTATCGTAATTAATTAACCAGTTATTTCCAAAGCGATCTGTTAAATCTCCGAAAAGTGCTCCCCAAAATGTTTCCTGTAACGGATGTGACGCTTTCCCTCCTGCTGAAAGTTTATGGTAAAAAGACTGAGCCTCTTCTTCCGAATTACAGTTCAGCATCATGGAAATCGAATTTCCCTTAATTAATCCGCGTTCTTCTACCATATCTGTTGCCATAATCACCAAATCATCTTTAGCCAAAACAGCATGCATAATACTCCGCTTCATAATATTGGGCATTTTATCAACAATAACCGATTCTCCAATGGTTTCGAGGGTCAGTTCTCCTCCCAAACAATCCTGATAAAAAGTCATTGCTTCACGGCAGTTGCCGTTAAAAGTGAGATATGAATTTATACTAGCCAATTGATTTTATTTTTCGATGCCTACCATTAAGCGCACATCTGTTTCGTTAATATACATTTCAAGGCAATAGCCGTTTGGATCGATGTTGGGTTGATTGAGCAGTTTTTCGAAAGTTTTTCCTATTTGGCTAACATCCTTCATAAAATCTGTGATCAACTCACTGATAAATGTTCCTTTTCTTATGGTAAAGGTTTCAATACCAAATTTCTCAGCTTCGCCATCTGTTATTTCTTCAACGGCAGCCTTATAAATAATCTCACGCTTTTCGTTGGGTCTGCTTATTCCAAAATACCTGCGTTGCTTATCAAGGGGAAACAGGGCATGAAGTTTTTGGTGCGCCGCTAAAACTCCGCTTGGGAAAGATTCGGCAGTAATGCACATTACTTTAATATCCTCATTTAAAATATACGCTTCCATTGTCATTATCGGCATTACTGCTTTAAAGATTTAAAGTAAACGATTAACAACACAAACATACGGGCAGAAATCAACAAGCTAAATATGTAGAAACGACAATTGCGGGGGTTGTTTCCGACAAATAGCCTCGTTATATTTGAATGATGAAACATGTATCTATCTTAATTCCAGAGACTGCCGTGATTGAAGCCATTGCAGATCCCCGCTATCTATTTACCGCTGTTAACGAATTTTTACAGGCATCGGGCAAACCCCCGCTTTTTAAAGTTGAGCTTGTAGGGATGACGAAAGAGGTGAGATTGAACAACAGCCTTTTTTCTGTGCACGTTGATAAACTGCTGCATGAGGTTGAGCATACCGATCTTATATTTGTACCAGCCATTAGCGGCAATATAGGGTATGCGATGGAAGCTAACCAGGATCTACTCCCGTGGATTATAAAACAACACGCTAAAGGTGCAGAAGTAGCTTCGCTCTGTATGGGTGCTTTTTTACTGGCGGCAACCGGTTTGTTAGATGGGCGGAAATGTTCTACGCATTGGCTGTTTGCCAACCAATTTAGAGAAATGTTCCCTGAAGTAGAGTTGGTAGATGGTAGTATTATTACCGATGCGCAGGGTTTATACTCTAGCGGTGGTGCAAACTCTTACTGGAACTTACTTTTATACCTGGTTGAAAAATATACGGATAGAGATACCGCCATTTTAGCGGCAAAATATTTTGCTATTGATATCGATCGCGAGAGTCAGCTGGCTTTTATGATGTTTCAAGGGCAGAAAGGGCATGAAGATGCAAAAATTAAAAAGGCACAGGAATTTATTGATGGCAATTACCAGGAACGGATTACTGTAGATCAACTGGCCGATATGCTGGCATTAGGTAGAAGAAGTTTTGAGCGGAGATTTAAAAGTGCAACCAAAAATACAGTAATTGAGTACATTCAAAGGGTTAAAATTGAGGCGGCCAAGCGGAGTTTCGAATCGAGCAGAAAAAATATAACTGAAGTAATGTTCGATGTAGGTTATACAGACACAAAATCGTTTAGGGATGTTTTCAAAAAAATTACGGGTTTAACACCAATTGAGTACCGGAACAAATACCATAAAGCCGTACCTGTTTTGCAGGTATAAATAGATTTGCGGAAAAAAATAAAAAAAAATTAAGCTGTACACAATATATTCTATTTACAGCGTTTATGTATGTGAGAGCGTTAATTTAGATGACGGGGATACTGCCTAAGGGTGGAATCCCCGTTTCTTTTTTGTTCGTTATCCTGAGGGATAATTTATTTTATAAAAATCAGTACGAATGGCAGGAGATTCTTTTTCCGGTAATAAGGTGCGAGGAATCCTCATTGCGTGAAGGCTTTTTCAGCCGACGAAGCAATCTTACAACGCTCGCTATTAGCCTGCGCTTTAATATTCCCGCCTACGCGGGAATGACGACCATTCTATTGGGGTCCGTCAATGGTAACGTAGTCGAAGGATCTTTTGAACAGATTTCCCCGTTCCGCTTCACTTCATCCGATAGCTATCGGATCGAAATGACGATTAAGTAGCTAAATAATCTATCATGCATTTTTAGGCACATTTGTTTCAAATAAAAAAGGGGCATTGTTAAAAAATGTCCCTTTTTAAAATATATGATAGAGTTAAGAATTTTAGCTTTCTTTATCAGTAAAATCAACTGGTTTCTTTTCAAAATACCGATCGAAGTTTTGCACTTTTTTAGGTTTTAGAATTACATAAAGTCCTAACCCGATTAATATTAAAGCTGTACTGATTCTTGACAGGTCGAAATCAAAAATGGTTATCGCTTTAAGGGTAAATAAACCACCTATTATTGTTAAGGCTAACCAGCTACTGCCCTGGAAGTTTTTACGGTAACCCATCCACAAACCAATACCTAACATAATGGTGTGCCATTTCAATATCCAGTGTGGAACATCTATACCTGAGTTTCTTAACAAGAACACCGAACCGATTGCTATGATTAAAACACCTAAACCAAATTGTTTATCGGCGTGATTTTTTTTAATTAAATTTTCCATGACTGTTTGTTTTTATGATTCAAATGTATCATGAATACCAATGCTGGAGAATGACTTTTCCCTTAGCTGTGATTTTTTATCGGTGAGTGAAATAAAACTGTCGGTGAAAAAATTATGAGAATTTAAGGAAGGGATAATTTATCGGTGAAAATGTCAGTTTTGCCACGGTAACACAAATAACACGGAATTGAACTTAATTCCCTTAGGTTAATATTGCTCACCATTAAGAGATTAAGGCCATTAAGAGAAATAACCTCAATTATTAGGATGCATCGTCATTCCCCAAGCAATGACAAAATGAGGGATACAAATGAAACCATGGCTAATGAACCATTAAAAGATTGCTCCTCACCGCCCATCCAACCAAGCTCTTCAGTTTGAAATGAGGTATTGGGATATGAACTAATGGCAAATAAACCAATGGCTAATGAACCAGTGAACCAACTATTATTCGAAAATGATAATATCTGTCCCTTCGCTCATAATTACTTTTGAAGTGATGTTAATGAATAAGCCATGGGCTAATAATCCGTTAATCTGATTGAGATCAGAAGATAGTTTTTCAGGATCATCAATAAGACCGAAATCGGCATCAATAATCAGGTTACCATTGTCGGTAATAAATGTTTTGTTATCTACAGACCTCAATACACCCTTTCCACCGAGTTCATTAATCTGATCGAATACATATTGATAGGCCAATGGTATTACTTCAACAGGGACAGTAAAAGCACCCAGCTTTTTAACTTTTTTAGAAGCATCGGTAATGATGATGGCATTTTTACTAAGTGAGGCAATTATCTTCTCTCTAAACAGTGCCCCGCCACCACCTTTAATCAGATCGAGCGATTCTGTAAATTCGTCGGCCCCATCGATACTGATATCAATTTTGCTCAAACGCCCGAGATCAAGAATTTCGATGCCCAGAGATTTTGCGAGTTCTTCTGTTCGGATGGAACTTGCAGCAGCTTTTATCTTAAGCCCTTCTTTTACACGTTTACCTAATTCTTTAATGGCAAAGGTTGTGGTAGATCCAGTACCCAGGCCTACTACATCACCATCTTTAACAAATTTTACTGCAGCCAGGGCTGCCGCTAGTTTTTCTGCATCTTGTTGCGTTTTATCCATAATAGCCATAAAGTAAAAATAGGTTTAAATGATAAACATCGCAAAAACGAAAAAAAATTACTGCTGATGCAATAAATCGTTTTTATAGCGTTTATGTATATGAGAGCGTTAATTTAGATGATGGGGATTCTGCAATAGTGGAATCCCCATTTCTTTTTTAGTTTTTCAATTCTGATCAATATAGTCCTCGTTTGTAACGAGGATTAACGAAAATCACATTTATAATGTGGGAAACAATGACCAAAACCTATTTTATGGCGATAAAATCGCCACTCTCCTACATCCTCGTTTCAAACGAGGACGATGAAAGAGTAGAATCCGAAATGATGAGCCAACGAACAGATTGCTCCATTTCGCTACGCTTCATCCGATAGCTATCGGATCGAAATGACGACGACCCGCAACAACGTAACTACCCTATACAAATCAAAGCGAAAAAATTTCATTCACAATACAATAAATCTTATTTACAGCGTTTATGTATATGAGAGCGTTAATTTAGATGATGGGGATTCTGCAATAGTGGAATCCCCATTTCTTTTACAACAAAAAAACGGCTGATATTTCTACCAGCCGTTTCCTAACATTTAAACTCACTTATTTATTTAAAGAATTTATCCATCCTGCAATTTTTAAAGCTTCTGCTTTGGTTACTTGCGGCATTGGAGGCATTTCAGTTGAATAACCCGGCCAGTTTTGTGGTTGTGGGTTGTGGATCAACTGAAATATTTTCTCTGCTGAATACTTACGTTTTGCAATTTCTACGAATGGCGGGCCAATTTGTCTTTTGGTTTGATTGTGACAGGCCAGGCAAGTATTTTTAGTTAATAAACCTTCAACTTCTTTAAAGGTAGGTGCTTTAGCCGTAGTTGTAGGCTTAGCCGGAGTGGACGCTCCTTTTGCTTCAGGTGCTTTTCCTGTGGTGCCTTTTGGCATTGCCGTTTTCTTAGCAGGAACATTAACCGGTGCCGCTGAGTTTTTGGTACTTACTTCACTGGTAGAAAGTTTATTTCCATCAGGAATCTGGTTCAAGGTGTAATAAGCTACCGGATGAACCAAAGAATAAAAACCATCTTGCGATCTTAAACCATCTAATGTTAAGGTATGGATATAATATTGACGAAGGTTTTGTACAATAATCCTGGCTTTTAATCCATCTGCCGAAACTTTAACCCCAGAGATTTTTAATTTCTCGGTGTTTACGGGAGGTGAACCATATACAGGGTGATATTTGTAAATAAAGCTCTCTGCATCATATGAAGCTAAATCTTCAGCCGATTTACGATCAACAGGCATGGTAAATTCAACTTCAAAACCATCAGGCATTGCCCTAACGGCTTTCATTTCAAATGGGGTTTTATTGTTGTACACCAATCTTTCTAAACCTTCGTTGGCATCACCTGCCGATCCCCAACCACGGTTGGTTTCTCCAACAAACAATGACCCATCAGTTCCCCATTCTAACCTTAATACTCCTGAACGGAAACCTTTACGGAAAAGGAAAGCAGCACCTTGTTCCTCACCTTTCACCGTCTCCATAAAAATCCTCGAAATAATACTCATTCCCTGATCGCCAACTAAAATCTGACCAGCGAACGGGCCAAACGTGTTTGCAGGAACTTTAACAGGTTCTGCAGAAGAGATCCCCAAAATACCATAAGGCAGCCAAACTGATGGCAAACGTAATTCAGGGAATACTTTCTTCATTTCGAATAAGGTTTTGAATGTTTCGTTTACCCTATTCTCTGGTTTAATGTATCTTCCTTGTTCGTTTTTGGTTCTGCGTTCGTCTATTTGCGAGTAAAAGAAATCAGACTGCAGTTTAACCGGAGAGTTAGGTAGGTTGGTCCACCTTAAACTGGCCGGATGCCCCATAAAATCGCCTTTATTTACTTTCCATAAACCACCTGAACCTACCCAGTCGCCCTGATTTTCGGTATAATAAAACTGTCCATCAATACTACCAATACCTGCTGGCGAACGGAAACCCGCAGCATAAGGACTCATTTTACCATCTTCGGTAATGTTCATGGCCCAACCACGCATCGGCACACGGCTTTCTGCTCTCCACCATTCTTCATCGCCAAAGGCCACGTTTCCGGTAACCATAAAAGTACCATCGGGCATTAACTTCGGTCCAAAACTATATTCGTGGTAATGACCGCTTAAAGGCCATGCATAAATGGTTTCGTATACATCGGCTTTGCCATCCTGGTCTTTATCAACCAATTTGGTCAACTCGCCGCGCTGTGCCACATATAATGCACCATTTTTATAGGCAATGCCCAAAATTTCGTGCAAACCATAAGCAAATCTGCGCCAGTAAGGCTTGGCACTTGTAGGGTTTTCAACAATGTACACTTCTCCCCTACGGGTAGAAATGCCCAAATCACCATTTGGCAAAGTAATCAGACCACCAACTTCTAAAATAGGTCCTTCGGGTACGCGTACTTTATTTATCCTGAAAAAATCTTCTTCTTTCGGTGTTTCCTGTGCAAAAACTGTAGTTAAGCTAAAACTTAATGCCAGTATTGCTAATTTTTTAAATGTATTTCTCATTGTTATTCCAATTAAAACAAAATGGTATAATTTAACTTAGTTCCAATAGCTACGATAACTTCTTTCCTGCCATCCACTTCCCTGATTACTGGTTTAGCAGCTCCTTCAGCAAGTTGGATATAGTAAGATTTATCATCAATCAGGTATAAACCTTTGGCTACTTCTTCGATATTAGAAGCGGTTGCCAATAGGAAATATAGATCTTTTGATGGTTTATCAACAGCAATCTCTCTCGTTAAACCTTGTCCATTTTCCATCACCTTAACAGCATCGGTAACATTTGTTCCATTAATGATGTACTTAAACTCCGGACGGTCTTGTTTATCCATTACATAACCTTTAGTTCTAAAACCAGTACCAGCAGTATCAGCAATCCATTTAGCTTGATCGTTCGCTAATTTTGCAATGGCCAAAATTGGCATTTTAGTGAAACGCGTAACACTGCCCAAAGCACGCGAGGTACCGTTTCCACGGCCATCCCACATTGGTGTAGCGTCGATAAAATCGCCATGCCATCCCTGTAATAATGTACCATTATCTAAGTCGTAGCTATAAGCAACTTTTTCGGGTCCGCCTACCGAAATAGCATGTACCGAACGTACTCTTGGTGCAACATCAACAAAACTTCTGATCATGTTGTTGCTTGCGGCTTCAATGTAAATTGGATCTGCCCCACCGTTTTGGCTGGGTTTTGGAATTTCTGATAGTTCGTTAATCTGGATATTTCTGAACGCTACTGAACCGTGATCGCCCTGCAAGCGTAAAGGTCCTTTTGCTTTCTCAGGTCCTGCAGCTCCTCTAGTTGCTCCAAATAACTCAACATTTTCGTGAATCAGTACACCATTTAGTTCTACACTGATGATTTTAGCATTTTGCGTTTTCTTTCCTGATGCATCAAATTTTGGTGCCTGGAAGATAATTTTAATATGCTGCCATAAACCTGGTGCTTTACTTGCATTTTGACGGGGAGCAACACCTCCAAACCCTTTTTCAGCTTCGGGTTTACTATCGTCCCAACGTTGGTAAATACCACCATTATTTGATGAACTTGGGTTTTTAAGGCCCCATGCATCGTCTATCTGGATTTCGTAATTACCTTGAAGATAAATACCAGAATTTGTTCCTTTTGCAGTTAAATAATCTAATTCTACAGCTACGTCGCCATATTCGTTTACGGTATATAAATCAGAACCTGCTTTTTTTGCTGTAGATTGATTAATCAATATCCCATCACCTTTGGTTGTTTTTAAAACATTTTCGGCGTTTAGGTCGGCCACCACATTTTGGGCGAGTGACCATGAATTTGAAGGGTTTTTAAAGGCTGAAAGATCTTTGAGATCAATACGCTGGCCAAATGCCAACAGGGTTCCGCAAAGCCAGAAAATGGCTGTAAAACCCGTCTTTGAAATGTTCATATACTTGGTTTGTTAGTTTTAGCTTAATTTAGGACTAAAGATTTTCCTAAAAAATGAGGCTGTATCATAATTGTAAACTTAATCCGTCCTTCTACAGGCTCTCCGTAGGAGTCCTTTGGACAAGATGACAAATCTATATTTATGATACAGTCTCTATTGTTTTTCTATTTTTCTGTTGATAATGAATAAGGGAAATCAGCTGGATTTGAACCTCTGGTCTTATTCGGCATTGCTGTCATATTGAAATTTAACACCGCACCTTTTTGCAAACCACTGTGGCTGATCCAGTTTTTAGAATATGGTTTACCGTTCATTTGTAACGACTGAACATAACGGTTGTTATCGCTATTGGCTGCCGCATTAATCACCACAGTTTTACCACTTTCTAAAGTAATGGTTACCTTTTTAAACAAAGGAGCACCTAAAACATACTGATCAACCGCTGGTGTTACCGGATAGAAGCCCATTGCAGAGAAAACATACCAGGCAGAAGTTTGTCCGTTATCTTCGTCACCACAATATCCATCGGGAGTGGCTTTATACATTCTGTTCATGGTTTCTCTTACCCAGTATTGTGTTTTATAAGGCGCACCACCGTAGTTATAGAGGTAAATCATGTGCTGGATCGGTTGGTTACCATGTGCGTATTGGCCCATGTTTGCAATCTGCATTTCGCGAATTTCATGAATTACACCGCCGTAAGCACTTTCATCGAATACCGGAGGCATCGAGAAAACTGAATCGAGTTTGGTTACAAATTTACTATGACCGCCCATTAGTTTGGCTAAACCGTCAACATCCTGGAAAACCGACCAGGTATAATGCCAGCTGTTGCCTTCGGTAAATGCACCGCCCCATTTAAATGGACTGAATGGGCTTTGGAAAGTTCCATCCTGATTTTTACCACGCATTAAACCAGAAGCAGGATCGAAAAGATTCTTATAGTTCATGGCTCTTTTCTTATAAATATCGATCTCAGATGCTGGTTTACCCAAAGCTCTTCCCAATTGATAAATGGTAAAGTCATCGTAAGAATACTCTAATGTTTTAGCGGCATTTTCATTCTTTTTCACATCGAAAGGTACATAGCCCAATTCGTTGTAATATTTAACACCATCGCGGCCAACAGCTTCCATAGGGCCTTCATTGTTTGCGCCATGTTTTAAAGCCTGCCATAACGTTTCTATGTCGTAACCACGCATGCCTTTAATATAAGCATCTGAAACTACCGAAGCAGAGTTGTTACCCACCATAATATTTGCATAACCCGGACTGCTCCACTCTGGCAACCAGCCCCCTTCTTTGTAATCGTTGATTAGGCCTTGCTGCATTTCCTTGTTGATTGAAGGATAAACGAGGTTTAAGAAAGGATATAATGCCCTAAAAGTATCCCAGAAACCCGTTCCAGCGAACATGTATCCTGGTAAAACCTGTCCGTTGTAAGGACTCCAGTGTACAATCTGGTTTTGTGCATCAATTTCGTATAATTTATTGGGGAAGAACAAGGTACGGTACATTGCCGAATAGAAAGTACGCGTTTGATCTATAGTACCGCCTTCAACTGCAATTTTACTTAAGGTTTTGTTCCAGGTTGCTCTACCTTTCGCTTTCGTGGCATCGAAACCATCGTTAGCCAATTCTCTTTTTAGGTTTAAATCGGCCTGCTCAAAACTGATAAATGAAGAAGCCACCTTTGCAATTACCTGCTCGCCTTTTTGTGTTGCGAAACCAATAACGGCCCCGGCATGATCTACAGTTAATTCTAAATCTTTATCGTTAAGTTTTTTATCATCCCAGGTTTTAGCCAATTTGAAATCTTTGTTGAAATAGATTACAAAGTAATTTTTGAAATTTTTAGGCAGTGGCCCACGGGCATATTTAGCGGTATAACCAATAATTTTTCTTTCTGCCGGTATAATTTTAATATAAGAACCTTTATTCTGTGCATCTACTACCACATAAGCACTATCCGTTTTAGGAAAGGTAAACCTGAACTGGGCAGCACGTTCTGTTGGGGTAATTTCGGTGGTTACATCAGCATCTGCTAAATAAACACTGTAATAATATGGTTTAGAAACCTCTGCTTTATGGCTGAACCAGCTTGCGCGGTCATCATCTGTGAATCTTAATTTGCCAGTAACGGGCATAATTGAAAAAGCGCCGTAATCGTTCATCCAGGGTGAAGGCTGATGCGTTTGTTTAAAGCCACGGATTTTGTCGGCATCGTAAACATAAGCCCATCCATCGCCATTTTTACCGGTTTGTGGCGACCACATATTCATTCCCCATGGCAAACCAATTGCAGGGTAGGTATTTCCGTTAGATAGTGATGGTTTGGATGCCGTTCCCATTAAAGGGTTTATCCAATCTACCGGATCTGTAATTTTGCCTATTGTTTGTGCGAAGCTGGTTGATGCCGCAACACTCAGTAAGGCGATAAATAATTTTTTCATTTGTTGTGTTTGTGTTTTTATATGCTTGTATTTATTTTAAACTTCCGAATTTTTAACATAATCTGCCCAAAGCGCATCTAAATCTTTACCCGTTAATTTTGTCCAGATATCTTTGGTATAAGTGTGGTCTCTTAAAGCTGCATCAACGGTTTTAATAATACCCGGCTTTACATTTTTCTCCATCCAGGCAAAAAAACCTGCAGTAATGCGGTAGCTGTTTTTATAACTATGTTCTGGTTTTAAAGCTGGTAATGACCATTTAGCACCGGCATTATCTACGCCAAATTTATAGCGTGCATAATCGGCAATACCTTCAGTTAACCAGCCAGGGCCAACGCTTCGGCCATAATCTTGTACAATGTGCATTACTTCGTGGGTTACTACATCAATATCTTCCGGGTGTTTCACCATCCAGATCGAGCTAAAGGTAACTTTACCATCAGCAGTTGCAGCCACACCTTTATAAGCCGTATCTACAAAAAATTTCACTTCTTTTATGGTCGACGGATTATACTCTTTGGCCAGTTTTGGGTAAACTTCGAAAAAAGTTTTGATTAACCGTTTCTTCAATTGAGGGTCTAATTCCTTAAAATTGCTCTCGAACGATAAGGTATAACTACTTTTTTTTGTGATTTCCTGTGCTTTTAAATGGGCTGAAAAGGCCGAAACAAACATTAGGAAGATCGAAAAAGTAAATATTTTTTTCATCTGATTATATTTTTATTGTGATGGATTTTTACTTTGGTTAGCTGTTTAGTTCTGCAAAATAAATATAATATGTAAAACGATTTAGTAAATGATCAAAAATTTTACTTTAGTGATGATTATTTTTACAAAACAGCGTGTCGTTATTTCGAGCGAAGTGCACCGGGGCCGAAAAATCTTTCTGGATGGATCTCTCCATTTCACTTCGTTTCAGTCGAGATGACGACCGCTCTATGCAGATAAATTTTTTATTTTTTACTGCTATAAGTAAGGCTTACTTTTTGAGGCGCTTTACTGTAATCTTCCCAAAGCTGGTCGACAGTTTTTCCAGTTAGGGCTGCCCAAGACTGTTCGTTGTATTGATGTGCCCTTAACTCTTGATCTATAGTAGCAATTAAGCCAGGTTTAACATTTTGCTCTAACCAAGCAAAAAACCTAGCGGTAATGCGATAACTATTTTTATAGCTCTGTTTTGCATTATACTCAGGCAAACTCCATTTCGAACCCACATTATCAACACCATACTTATAGCGCACATAATCGGCAATGCCTTCGGTTAGCCAAACCGGGCCAGCACTATAACCGTAGCCCTGCACAATATGCATGGTTTCGTGTGTTACCACATCAATATCGGTTGGATGAGCTTTCATGTAACCAGCGCTAAATAAAATTCTGTTTCCGCTTGCTTCTGCAACCGCTTTGTATGCTGTATCTACCACAAAAAGTACATCGTGTGTAGATTTATCATTAAATGTTTTAACTAAGGTTGGATAGATTTCGAAATAAGTAGCAATTAACTTTTTTCTTACCGTTGGATCTAAATTTGGATCTTTGCTGATAAATGTTAATTCGTAGCCCTTGTGTTTTTCTTTGCTATAAGAAACCCAGTTTTTTGAAAGTGCATTAAACAGTTCTTTTTCAATTTTAGATTGTGATTTACCTTTTACCCAATCGCTGTTAACCTTAATTTCTCCCGCTTTAGCTTGTATTGTTGGTGTTTCTTCCGTTACAAAATCTAACACTACATTTCTTTTGGTACGATATCCATCAGCCTGAGCAAATTTTGGGTAAACCTGAAAAAAAGCAGCCTTTAGTTTGGCATCTACCATAGCATTGGTTGCACTATCTTTATCATTGATGGTAATTTTGTATTCTCTTTCTCTATTTTGCGCAAAGGCATTAGCACTTATAAAAGACATAAACGCGAATATTAATAACTTCTTAATCATGATCGTTTGTGTGAGTTTTGAGGTAGCAATGATTTTGCTAACCGCAGAATCATTGCTATTGGTTTATTGTATTGTAATTTAATAAGTGATGGCTGGAAAGTCTGTTTTGGCCTTGACCAGCATTGGTGCCCAGTCTGCTCCTTTTTCGTCCTTTGGCCCAAAAGCCGTTAATGCAAGTGGTGCCAAATCTGCTTTCGCTGCGCCACTCCAAAAGTGGATAAATTCGCCAAAATTCATCTTTCTGGTATATTGTTGATAGCTTTTACCTTGTACAATGAGTTGTTGCTTAGGAAATTGTTGAGACAGTAAGGTAAAGAAACCATTTAAAACCTTTGCCTTACCATAGTTATCATAAATTGGAAGAAACCAATTTTTGAACCATTGTGTTCCTGCCTTAGGATAACTGTCTGTAACAGTCATCATTTTATTATACCAACGTTGTGCATCGTTGGTTCTATTTAAGCCTAAATACACATCGTATTGATAAATCTCCATCCACTTACTATCATGCCAGATATCGAAAGCCGGCGATTCTTTTACACCTTTTGATGCACCTTCTACAATGTGGCCGATTTCGTGGGTAGACAAATCTATATCATTATCAATGCCGGTAGTCCAGGCATCGAGACTGCCGGCACCACAATCGGTTACATTTCTATAATCATGTCCTGCATCCAGGTAAGTACCCGGATGACCTCCACTATATTTACCTGCATGATAAATTACAAATAAGCGGCTATCATCTCCGAATTTTCCATAAGCTTTTTTGGTATAGTTCCAGGCTTCGGCCATGTATGTTTT
Source organism: Pedobacter sp. R-06 (assembly GCF_049913135.1). NCBI lineage: Bacteria > Pseudomonadati > Bacteroidota > Sphingobacteriia > Sphingobacteriales > Sphingobacteriaceae > Pedobacter > Pedobacter sp. R-06. Next base: position 4,619,612 of record NZ_CP183977.1, read on the forward strand.
TGGCCAGGCGATAGTTGGTTTAACATCGCCATCGTAATAAACCACTACACTGGTATCATAATAAACCCGGTTAAGCAATTGAACATGCTCAAACCAATGCTCCTTCCATGTTTTTGGTGGTGCATCAGGCGGATCTACACTTTCTACCAAGGGCGGCGCTGGCTTTACGGTTTCTACTGGTGCTTTTTTACTGTTGCAAGCTAACACAGCAAATAGTACAATTGCCGATAACGGTAAAATATTTTTCATAGCCCTAGTATTAATTGTTTAAAAAAAGCACCGAGTGAAACACCCGGTGCTATGCATTTTACCAGCCTGTATTTTGTACAATTACAGGAACTTTTTGAATTTCGCCATTTGGTATCGGCCACAAATAGTGTTTCTTTTGGAAAACCCTGTTTTCTACAACCACAGGCGTAAAAAATGCCGGTGCGTTTTGAGCGATATTTAAACCTCTGATTTGCGTATCAGTTGTTTCGGCAATTTTCCACTCTCTGGTGTAAAAATAACGGTCTAACTCGAAAGCAAGTTCAACGCGTCTTTCTCTGCGGATGGCTTCTCTCATGTTTGCAGGAACGGCAATTGCACCAGCACCACTGCCATAAGGGGCAATACCAGCTCTGGTACGAATTCTATTCAGGTAAATCAAAATATCAGGATCTGATGGATTTGTTTCCTGTAAAGCTTCGATATAATCCAGATAGATTTCGGCTAACCTGATTACAGTAAAAATTGGTCTTCCTGTTGTCCAACCTGCAACGGTTAAGTGTTTTCTTGAAGTATAACCCGTTTTGGTATAATCGTTATTCGCAATTGCGCCTTTACCTGCATTACCACTATTGGTGAAATCGGTAATGATATTTGATTGCGGATTAATCCATTTACGACCGCTGTAAGTAATGCTCGAGTAAAAACGAGGCTCACGGTTTACAAACATATTGCTTATCGTTCTTGGTGTATTTTGATCATTAGGATCTGGTGCTTGATAACTAGAGGTTCCATTGGCAGTGTAAGTTGGGTCACTTTCTATAGGTAGGCCATTCGCGGTAAAAAATGCATCAACCAACTGTTGAGATGGTGATAAAAAAGAACCGCCTTTATCTCCTCCGGAAGCACCATTGTGATTGGGTGCCAAAGAATATTGATAAAATGTTACGTCGCCACCTCTACCGAAGATGATTTCAGAATTCCAACCGTTTAAAAACACATCTCTTGTAGCGATAAAAGCCCTGTTGAATGCCGTGTTTGGTAAGCCAGATGGCGTTGCTGAAACGTTATAAAGCGCATAGCTAGAATAATTTGGGTTATCTAAAAATGCTTTTGCAGCAGTGGCTAATCTAGTCCATTTTGCAGCGCTGTATGTTTGGTTAATTAATTGTTTTCCATCTGCATTTCTCAAACCAGCGTAATCAGCATTCCCATTAAATAATGGGCGGGCAGCAGTTAACAATGTTTTAATTTTGTATGCATCTGCAACTGATGCCGTGATGTGACCAAAATCTTCGTTTGCCTGTGGCGTAGCTGGAAGACCAGCCGCCGCAGCCGTAAGCTCACTTACTACATAATCAACACATTCATCCATCGAGTTACGTGGTTTACTGATTGCCTCAAGCGGTGCATCAGACTGAATTGGATCATTACCCAATAAAACTACCGGACCATATTGTCTGATTAAATGATAGTAATAAATTGCTCTTAAAGCTCTTGCTTCGTTAAAGTAACGGTTAACAATATCTATACCGCCAATATTACAATCTGTACATCTGGTAACGTTTGCCATAAAAGTACTGGCTGCCTGAATACCGCGGTAATAGTTTTGCCAGTGATAATTTACCTGTCCGCTGGTTGCATCCCAGGCACCTGTGTTTACATTTTCGGTAAAGTTTGGCAACGTGTAATCTGCCTCATCAGAAGCGGCAGTCCATGGACCAATATTACCTGCTGCACTTGCCGAACGATCTTGATTTTGTTCTGGCAAAGTAGAATAAACATTGGCTAAAGCCTGATCTACAGTGTTCTTCCTTTGGTATAGTTGCTCAAAGGTTAACCTATCGTCAGGTACTTGATTCAAAAATTTCTTACAGCCATAATTGCCTGCTAGCAGCAATGCACCAACTGTATATATAAGTGTTTTTTTCATTCTTTTAATTTTAGAAATTAGCTGTTAGACCTAAAGAATAGTTAGAGGTTAAAGGGTAACGGGTACCATTATTTGTGTTAAGCTCAGGATCCCAAAGTTTAAATTTGCTAATGGTAAATACGTTGTAACCCATTCCATAAATTCTGAGACGTTTGATACCTAATTTTTTGATACCCTCTTTTAAAGTATATCCAAAATCAGCATTTTTCAGTCTTAAGAAACTAATGTCGCGAAGCCACCAGGTACTTGCCTGATAGTTGTTATTGTTTGTTCCACCATAAGATAAACGCGGATAAACTGCATCCTGACGTGGGTTGGTTGGTGTCCAACGGTCTGCAGCAACGGCTAACATGTTACCCAAACCGCCAGAGTTTGCGAATGATGGAATACCTAAAATGATATCTGCATTATCCTGCCCCTGGAAGAATAATCCAAAATCGAAATTTTTATAGGTTAATGAGAAGCCGAAACCATAAGTTGTGCTAGGAAGATCTCCCCTACCAATGATTGTTCTATCGAAAGAGTCAATTTTTCCGTCACCATTTAAATCCTTGTATTTGATGTCACCTGGCATTAAAGTACCAAATTGAGTTGCACTTGCATTAATCTCTGCCTGGCTATCAAATAATTTTTCAGCAATATAACCTACACGAGTGGAAGCCAAAACGTTAAATCCACGCTGTTCCATCCAAGGGTAAGCCTGTGGAGCCTGATCGTTTTCGATTACTTTATCTTTGTTGAAAGTAACGTTCGCTCTCAAATTAAGCGACCAATCTTTACCCAATTGAGCATCATATTGAATGGTTCCATCGATACCTTTATTTTCTACGATACCCAAGTTACCAATTGGCGTGTTAGCCAAGCCAATATAATTTGGCACTGTTCCTCTGGAAATGAACTGATTTTTTCTACGTTCCTGAAAGAAATCGACGATTAATGATAAGTTATTGTTGAATGTTTTCAGCTCGAAACCTAAATCTTGTTTACGTGTTTCTGCCCAGGTTACATCTACACCATAAGCAGTTACACCTAAACCACCTGGAGAAATGTTTCCATTTTGACCGAAAGTGTAACCACTTGCACTACCTACTTTGGTCAAATAATAGAACCGCTCACTTTCGTTCTGTACGTAGTTCCCGCCACTACCACCACTACCTACAATACCATCAGAATAGCGGAATTTAACCATTTGAATAGCATTTTTTAATGGCTCAAAGAATTTTTCGTTTGACAATAGCCACCCCACACCAAATGCCGGGAAAAACCCGTAACGTTTATCTGGTGCAAAGTTTTCAGAACCATTATAACCTACGTTTGCCTCGAAGAAATACTTATCATCATAGGCGTAAGTTGCACGACTGGCAATACCTTGTAAACGATAAGGTAGAGAAAGCGTTAAGTTACCAGCGAATGGCGTAGTATTATCGTTTTGATTATACAACAATAAACCCGTTACGGCATGTTTACCAAAGGTACGGTTGTAATTAATAGCAGCTTCTAAGTATATTTTTTTATCACCACCATTACTAATACCATAGTTTAAGAATTCCTGACCTTGAAGGATTAACCCGTATTTGTAACCCGAAGCTGGGTTTCCAGGTACGATATATGGATCGCTTGGGTTAATTCTATACAAACTTTCTCTTCTTGTTCTGTTCACCGAACTATTGGTGTTCACATCAAAAGAGAACATGGTTGTGGCTGATAAGCCCGGCGTAATTTCTTTCAAATCCTGGGTTAAACGAATGTTAGAATAAAGCTGGGTGCTGTATCCTACTCTGTATCCATTTCTGGTTACATCACCATAAGGGTTACGTTGATCGGCCTGCGGGCTGATACCTGGCAAACTTCCGTTCGGATATAAAACCGGGAAAGAAGTTGGGTTGATTAAAAAAGCCTGGTTAAAAATATCTTGAGCCAATAAGTTACTTGGATAACTGGTTTGCGCTAAAATACCCTTAATACCTAAATCCAACTTGGTGGTCCCGGTAATATCCCAGTTTAAATTGGCACTTACATTATAGCGTTCAAAATTCTGTTTAGCGGCATCATTTACAGCTTCATCTGTTTTGAATAAACCATTTTCGCCATAATAACCTAGTGAAACATAGTATTTTGCATTACTTACACCACCCGATAAATTGGCGGTAACGGATCTGTTTCTACCAAAATCCCTATAAATAGCACCAAACCAATCTACATTTGGATAAAGGATTGGATCTGTACCCGCTTGTGTTTTTTGAATGGCATCGATAGAATAAGCTGGTGTAAAAGCTCCTGCAGCACCACCTCTTAAATAATCAGAATATTTAGCTTCGTTGGCTAAGTTCATATAATCTACCCCATCAATTAAATCAGGCTTTTTAGTGAAGCGGCTAATACCTTCATAATATTCAACATTGATACGAGGGGCGCCGATTTTACCTTGTTTGGTATTGATTAAGATTACGCCGTTTGCACCACGAATACCGTATACAGCGGTTGCAGCAGCATCTTTTAAAACGGTGAAGTTTTCTACATCGTAAACACTGATATCGTTCAGGTTACGGTTTGGAACACCATCAATAATTACCAACGGACCTCTATCATTCGCAGTTAACGATGATACCCCACGAATAAAAATATCAGATCCAGTAGCACCTGGCTCACCATTTCTCGATACGTTTACCACACCTGGTATACGACCAGCCAATAACTGACTCATACTAGATACTGGTTGTCTTAACTCTGAAGCTTTGACTGAAGATTGCGCACCAACCAAACTTTCTTTTTTCTGCGTACCGAAACCCACAATTGCCACCTCTTGCAAATTAGCACCTGTGGTTTCTTTTAAACGAATATCGAGTACCGTTTGGGTACCTACTGTAATTTCCTGGGTATCGTAACCCACGTAAGTAATAATAAGGACGGTATTTTGATCAGGAACCGTAATGGTAAAAGCTCCATTTACATCAGCAGCTGCACTGATAGAGCTGCCTTTCACTTTAACACCTGCCCCTGGCAACGGTGCACCTGTTTCATCTTTAATGATACCGCGTATCACAATATCGGCTTTAGCTTGATTAACTGAAACCGAACTGCTTATATTAATCGCTGAAGCATTAGCTGTTGCATAAAAACTGCTGCTTAAAGCTAAAGTAAAAGCGATAGCCTTAAAAGCACAATCTTTAAGCCTGAGCCTGCTCCCAGTTAAATTTGTATTTTTTTTCATCATAAAATTAGTTTGTTGTTAACAGAAATACTGTTTGGTCTATTGATCAGTTGAAATAAATTTTATTGCCTACCGATTAATCCGGCAGAATAAATCTTAGTATGCTTATTTACAGCACAGTTTAACTGCAAATTACTGTTGCTCCTCAGGCACTTCAATTACGCGCCACTCAGATAACTGGAACAAAGAGCCGTTATTATTTGCCGTGATACTAAGTCTGTAATATTTATACAGGACTTTGTTTTTGAAATTGTAGGTTTTAGTCATGTTACGGCCTGAAAATGTTTCACCTGTTCTCGTATCAAGATCTACCCAGCTGCTACCATCTGTAGAACCGCTTAATTTCCAGTTTTTAGGATCCCTATCAGGAGCATCGCCACCTGATGTTAAAGTATAAGAGGCCACTTGTTGAGGTGAAGGGAAAGTTAACTGGAGATAAAGGCTCGACTGATAAGGATTGATCAGGAATTTCGAGTTAATATCATTATCCACTACTTTTAAAGATCCTTCTCCGGCAGAAGCCCCACCAGAGTTCTCTACGTTAACAGAAAGTGCGGCTTTTGCCGTTACATCAACTTTGGCTTTCCAGGTAAAAAGATCCACTGCAGGATATTCTTCTTTACCGCATCCAAAAAGTAAAGCCAGAGCAATACAGAGTCCGAAAGTGCTCCTGGTCATTTTTAAAAGATTCATAATTGATTAATTTATAGTTTGTTGGTTATTAAAATGTGCAATAGTTAATCGCAGATCAATGAATGATCAGGAATTTTAATTGATTTTTCAAGAATGTCTGATAGTTCTGAAGCCTTCTTCCGATACCGCACATATTCTATAATAAAAACCGTATTGAGACATAACCCTGCCTTAATACTAGTTACTTTAATCAAAATATCACGTAGCCTGCGGCGATACCAAAGCTGATTCAGTATTTTATTTATAAATGATTATTTAGTTTGTTTTGGTTTTTCCGTTGAAGGTAGATCGGGGATAAATTATCATGTAAATTTTACTTCATTTAGCTCCTCCTTGTATTTCTGTATTAGTAATTAGTTGGTTATTAGTTAAACTAAAACGTTTTAGTAACCTTTGATAAAAAAAAGCCTTGATTTTCATCAACACTTTACTACCTATCAAATGATTGTAATCGCTAAAACACTAATACTAAAACGTTTTATTAAACAATAATAAGCATATTATTAATAAATCAAGAATTATTTTATTTTTTTTATCTGAATTAATCTCTGAAAATTAGATTAATAGCCTAAACAGATTAAATAACAATAAAATATCTTATGAAAAGCAATACTTTTTTTAAGAAAAAGAAAAAGTGAAGACTTACCGCAGAATTACTTGATGAAAATTGCAATTCTGCGGCTGTTATTAGAATAAGCTTAAAATATTGTAAGCTATTCTGGCAATGCGCTAGGTTAAGCTCAAATCGCAGCAACTTGCAGCACCAATTAACGCTGCATGTTCCTTAAGTTCAGATATTTTTATTTCCGTGTCGATGCCGTTACCTTTTAATGTTGCGATCAACTCGGGTGCAAAAGCACTAAAAGACTGTGCAATATTACCTCCAACAATCACAGTATCAATTTTATGCTGTTTAATAACCGGGATTAAAAACTGGGCCAGGTTATAGCCGAACTCCATAAAAACCATGGTTGCATAATGATCGGTTTCTACAATTTCTACCAGCTCTTTAACCCCTGCAACAGCTTTTCCACTAAGTTGATTAAAACGTTTTACGAACCAGCGCGTAGATAAGTAATCTTCAGCAATTCCATCTAAAAATTCGGAGTTCCAAAGGTCAGCATCAAAAGCTTTATCATTGAGACAAAGCGATGAGCCGAGGCCCGTACCAAGCGTTAAGCCCAACACACTGGCATTTCCTTTGGCAGCGCCGGCAAAAACCTCACCTTGTAAAAAACCTGCTGCATCGTTTATAAAGTGAATATGCTCTGCAGGGATATCCAACCTTTCAGACAGTTCTTCTTTCACATTGATCTGATAAAGTGATTTAAACTTATCCTGGTCTTTGATTAATGAAATGCCCTCACTATAATTAAAAGGACCTGGCATGGCAATTCCAACATTTCGGGCACCGTTCTTAATATTTTTAAAAGCCTTATTGATGATATCGCACCATGCCGACAAAATCACTTCTTTACTCTCCTGTGAATTCACAGGGCTACGTTTGATAGAATCCTTCACCAAAGTTCTTGTTTCTAAATCCACCAATGCGGCCGTAATATGCGAGCCGCCAATATCTACACCTAATGCAACAGGCTTTTCCATTCTATATATTTCTGTTATCTATTCTTTAATCTGAATTAATCGCCAAAAGTAGCAATTCAATTTTTATTTACTGATTGAAAATGGCTTATCTTCTTCTGATAACCCCCTATTTAACGAAGGTTTAACATTCATCTCTAATTTTAACACTCCTCCTTTTAACAAATCGCTATGATTTATAAAATTTTTGGTATAATTTTTACCATTTAAGCTTGCCGATTTTATATAAACATTGACAGCATTGTTGGCAGGTGCTTCAATGACGAATTTTTTGCCATTTTCTAAATTAATAGTCGTTTTTTTAAACATTGGGCTTCCTAAAACGTACTCCCCTGTACCTGGTGTTACGCTGTAAAATCCTAGTGCGCTTAAAACATACCACGATGAGGTTTGCCCCTGGTCTTCGTCTCCGGGATAACCATTTTCTGTGGCATTGTACAGTTTATGCATCACTTCACGGGCATAAAACTGGGTTTTCCACGGTTGATTAGCATAATTATATAAATAAACCATATGCTGTATGGGCTGGTTTCCATGCGCATATTGGCCCATGTTGGCCATTACCATTTCGGTCATTTCATGGATCATGCCACCGTACGAACCTACATTTACTTTATTGGGCTCGCTAAAAACAGAATCTAATTTTGCGATGAAATTGCTGTTACCCCCCATCAGATTAATTAAACCTTTGATATCCTGAAAAACCGACCATTGCCAATGCCATGCATTTCCTTCAGTAAATGGGCCTCCCCACTCAGTTGGGTCGAAATTTGGCGACCATTTCCCCTCTGCGTTTCTCCCCCTCATAAAACGGGTAGAAGGATCATAAACATTTTTATAATTGTACATGGGTTTTTCAAAAACCTTCATGTAAGACTTATCTCCTATCATTTTAGCCAAATAGTAAGCGCAAAAATCATCATAAGCATATTCTAATGTTTTAGCGGTAGCTTCCCTGTATTTTGGATAGGGAACATAACCCAATTGATTATACTCGGTTACGCCATCCCTGCCATTTGCCGGGCCCCATGGCCCTTTATTCATTGCTTCGTGATAATAAGCGTCCAGCGCTTTTTTCGGATCAAACGTTCTGATTCCTTTTGCCCAGGCATCTGTTAGCAAAGAAATGGCGTGGTTCCCAATCATGCTTCCTGCTTCGCTAGGGAAAGACCACGATGGCAACCAACCACATTGCTCATAGGCATCGAGCATGGCCTGCATATAACGACCGTGCATTTCTGGCTGCACCAGTGTGTTTAGCGGAAATTGCGCACGGAAGGTATCCCAGAAACCCGTATCGGTAAACATATACCCATCGTGTACTTTACCATCATACGGACTAAAGTAATATGGTTTTCCAGCTTCATTTATTTCATAAAACTTTCTGGAGAACAGGCTTGCCCTAAAAAAGCAGGAGTAAAAAGTTTCCATGTCTGCTTTAGATCCGCCTTCTACTTCTATCTTACCAAGCGATTTATTCCATACCGCAGCAGCACGGGCTTTGGTATCTTCTAAAGTCTTATCACTGCCCAGTTCTCTTTTTAAATTGAGTTCGGCCTGTTGTAAACTGATATAAGATGAGGCGGTTTTCACCTGTACCTTTGTCCCAGATTCAAACTGTACAAATGCGCCTTTTCCCAATCCTTCAGCAGAAATAGAATCCTTTGAAATGGTATTACGTTTGTTTTCCCAGGTGCCATAAGCTTTGATTGCTTGATCGAACTGAACTACGAAATAACTTTTCCAGCCTCTTTTAAAGCCTTCGCCATTGTTTACCCAGCCCGTTATTTTATTTTCTTTAGGATAGATCTGAACGCCGCTTAACCTGTTGTATCCGTCTAAAATTAAAAAGCTTCTTTTGCCTTTTGGATAGCTGAACCTGAGGTGTGCACCACGCTCTGATGGTGAAATTTCGGTTGTGATATCGTTTTCGAAAGTTACTTTATAATAGTTTGGTTTAGCAATCTCATCCTGATGACTAAACTTGGTTTCGCGTTTATCTTCATTTACAATTAGCTCATCAACCATTGGCATTAAAGAAAATACCGCATAATCTCGCGTCCACGAACTACATTGGTGCGCTTGCTGAAAGCCCCTGATTTTATCTTTAAAGTATTGATATTTCCAACCATCACCATTTCTACCCGTTTGGGGTGTCCAGGTATGCATACCAAATGGCAGTGCCGTTGTTGGATAGGTATTACCTCTGGTGAGTTCGTGCTTAGAATTCGTGCCCTGAAGTGTGTTAACGTAGTGAACCCAATCTCTCTGCTGCGCCAATAAACCTTTGGCAGCAAGGCAGCATAAAATGGATGCGATTAATTTAAATTTCATTTGTTTGTGTGTTTATTCTTTCCAGCCGATATAACCAAAACCAGGCTGTGTATTTAAAAAACCAGCATTTGTGAGCGCAGTTATAGGCATGCAGCGCTGATTATATGATTATTTAATATTCCATTTATCGGCCAACATCTTGATGAAATAACCGCCAACAACACTTCTCGCCTGAAAGCCTGTCATTTTTCCATTGGTAGTTTCGTGCCAGTCGCTTAATGGCACCTTACTCTCCGTTTCGGTTGCAAAACGATATATCGGACTTACAAATTTTTGAAAATCGACTTCGTTATCAGCCAAAGTAGCCGTCCACATAATCCAGTCAGATTTGGTGTAAGTTCTACGGCTATCCAATGGTAATCCGAATTCTTTTTGTTTGGTTAAATAAAAGTTAATCTCCTTTTGGTACACTTCTTTAGGAAAAAGATCAAGTTTTAAAAGTTTGTCCCAAACGAGGTTGTATTTCTGGCTCCAGGTATTTTTATCATTAAAAGTTAACGCATAATGATCGCCATCATCGGCAAGTTTCATCCAGTTCTGGGTCATTTGTAATGCAGCTGTTCTATATTTTGTAGCTACATCAGCCTTGCCTAATAATTGCGCCATTTGCGCATAAGCGCCTAAAGCTACAATAGCTTTTACCGATAAATTCGAATTTCTGGCCAAATGCCCCGCAAAATCATCGGTGCATAATTGATTGGCCGGATCGAAACCTTCTCTTAGCAGATAGTTTGCCCATACAGACATTACCTCCCAATGTTTCTCCGCATACTTAGCATTTCCTTCAGCCTTGGTGATGGCAGCAGTTAAGATGATCATATTTCCAGCTTCTTCTACTGGCATATCTTCACCATAAGTTTGGCCGTTGGCTAAGGGATAAGTGCCTAAATCGTGTGCAGCAAATGGTTTCTTCCATTTTCCACTTTCTGAATAATAGAAAATACCATTTAGCATTCCTTTTAATAATTCGGGATTATACACCAAAAATTGTGGTGCTGATGGATATGTTACATCTACAGTATTGATTGATCCATTACTAAAATTTTCTTTCGACAGGAACAGGATATCGCCATTTGGTGCATACACAATTTTATGCGCTGCAATAGCCTGCCTGTATGCTAATTTACATAGCTCTGCATACTCTTTTCCACCGGCATTTTCTGCATCGGCGTATAATTTAGCATCAAAAGTGGCGCATTTGGTTTTTAACGAAGGGTATTGAGCATTGGCCTCGGCCAGCTGATCTTCGAATTGCTGTGAACCTGATTGTCGCCAAACGGGTTGCAGCTTTTCGCCAAAGTATTCAACCGATTTAAGGTCATCATAACCCAACATCATATATTTATCTACCGGGGTTGAAGAAACCGAACCGAAAGGAATAATACTGCTGAGGTTTAGGCCTTTTGAATTTAAAACCTGTGTTTGCATGGGATATTTAGATTCGACGAAACTTTTTAAGCTTTCGTTCTGCGTGTCTATAAATTGAGTGGCATTAAACCTGGCGGGAACAGCCACATATAAATAGCCCCAATCGATACGCAGATCATCTCCCCGTTTCTTTAACACCGGCTGTTCTACGGTCCCTGTTTTTAAGATAGAGAGATTGTTCTTCGAACTCTTCCAGGCCGATATACTTTGGTTTGGTGTATTTACGGCCAGGTTTGATGATGCACCGAAGAAAATATCAACATTATGTGGCTTGCCATCAGTAGATTTTACGGCATAATTGATATAACTGATTGGCCTTGCGGTTAATTTAATATCGTTAAGCAATAATGGAGAGGTAAAAGCTACCTGTAATTCTACATGGCCACAGCTAAAAGTATATTTGGTAGTAGTGGCCTGAACGGATGCATTGGTTTGAGTAGCGGGAGCAATTTTTACATTGTTGGCATCTTCTTCTACAAGTCCGGCATCTAAATGCCTGCCACCGGCTGTATTTTTACAATGGATGGCCAATACATTTTTTCCTGTTTTTAAGATACCGCCTTCAATTGGCACATAAATATAATCAGAAACCCATCCATTCTTTTTGTAAATTATTTTACCGTTTAAATAAACAACTACATTATCATCGTGATTGAGTTTTAGGTATTTTTTTGTAGCCGATACATTGTCTATATCGAAGGTTCTTCTAAAGTAAAGATCGTCGCTATTCCATTTTGTTTTGGCAGAGTTATCATCCCCAAAAGGAGCTTCGGCTTTTTTCCAGGCATTATCGTTGTAATTGTTATTTTCCCAACCTGCTTCAGGTTTATCGAAGCTGTAACTAGCCTGATATTTTAATGCATCAGCAGCTGGGAGTATTTCTTTAAAGGTTTTACTTTCTTCGCCTAAAAACCGATAAAACTTACCGTCTACTTTAATAACACCCAGCAAAGATTGCTCCTTCCCTGTCCAATGTTTAGTTACCGATTGGTTAAGCCCATCGCCGAAAGACCAAATACTGAAATATGCATCATGTGTAATTAACGGATAAGCGGGTGCTTTATCTTGTGCTTTAGTAATTAAATTAAAAAGAAGACAAAGTGCTACTAAGGAAAATTTTCTCATAATCAATATTTGGTTAATTGCAGTTAATAAAACGTTTTACCAATTTATTTACTAAAAATCTCATGTGAGGCAGTTAAATAAGCTGCGAAAGATAATGCTGTTTAAATTGTGTTTTTTGGTTGTAAAAGACTGAATAAAGTAAAACGTTTTACTAGTATCAATATTAGAGAAATAAAAATCATATTAAAATAGCCAAACGTAACATTTAAGTTACCGATTTTTAATTCCTGATAATTAATTTAGCCGGAATAATGATCTCTTGGTTCTCCGGTTTAGTTTTGGTCGACAGCTGTTTAAGAATTAGCTTAATTACATTTTCTGCAATTTCTTCGAGTGGTTGCTGAACTGTTGAAATACCGGGTGTATGCAGTTCGAAAGCTTCATGATCATCGTATGCAATAACAGCAAAGTCATCGCCTATTTTCTTATTGATCTTTTTCAACACTTTTAAGCCGCTAATTGCCAAATAATTGGTTGCAAATAATACTGCATCAATTTTTTTATTTTCTAAGAGTTCTTGAATCTGAGCAATGGTTTCGCGCTCTTCCTGATTAAAATGGATCTTTAAAACCAGGTTGTCATCATACTTGATTCCATTATCTTCTAATGCCTTTTTATAACCATCATAACGTTCTATTATCTGCTCTACATTGATATCAGTAGTAACCAGGGCGATGTTTTTTTTACCTTGATCTATAAAATACTGTATTGATTGGTATGAAGCATTAAAATGATCCGCTCCGACGTAACTGGTATTAATTTCAGGCAAATTTCTATCGAACAGGATTACCGGGTTTCCATCATCAAGAAGCATCTGAATATCTTCTTCTATCCCTTTAATTGGAGAAATAATATAGGCATCAACTTTTCGCGATTTGAACATGTTGATCAGTTCCTTCGCTTTGTCGATACTGTTTTCTGTACTGGAATAAATAATTTTATATCCTCTTTTATAGGCTTTATCTTCGATTAACCTTGCAATCCGGGAGAAGAATGAATTGGAAATATCTTCGATAATCAGGCCGATGATATTGGAATTACCGGTTCTTAAACTTCTTGCAATCTGATTGGGTTTATAACCACTTTCTTCGATAATTTTTTCTACTTTCTCTATTACTGCTTCGCTTATCGATTTCTCTTTTGCTTTACCGTTAATAATGAATGAAACTGTGGTAATGGATACATTTGCTTTTACGGCTATGTCTTTGATAGAAAGCGATTTCATTTGGTTGGATTTCTTTTGAGTTAATCAATTCAAAGCTAAATAAAAATTGCAGCTTTTAAATTTTTGCATGTTATAAAAACGCAATTTAACATTTTTTATGTTAATCGTTTTAGAAAGGCTTGTTAAAGGACAGCACAGCATAAATAATAAAGCTTAAATAACAAAAGGCGCTATTTAAAGCGCCTTTTGTATCAAAATTAATATCCTGGGTTTTGGGTCAGCTTAGGATTAAGGTCCCTTTGCCGCTGAGGAATTGGGTATAATGCTTTAGTTGCTGATGAGGCTGTGTGATCCCACCAGGCTCCGGTTGTAAATTTACCGAAACGGATTAAATCATCTCTCCTGAAACCTTCGAAAATAAATTCTCTGCCCCGTTCTGCCAAAAGCTCATTTAAAGTTAAAGTAGCAGTTGTATAAGCTTTAGCATCGCGTATAGCTGGGGCATAAGCCCGTTTTTTAGTCGTATTAATCAAGGCTACCGCTTCTGCCGAAGCTGCGCCACCGCTTTTACGCATTAATGCTTCTGCTTTGGCAAAGTAAATCCATGTTAAACGGTAAACATTCCAGTCTGTATTGTTATAATTATCAGGATCGGGCTTCACAGCAGTTGTATCTTTGCCGTTGATCACAAAACCTGCAACTGAATTACCAAGTTTATATTTATTGAAACGGACACCGCTGTTTTCCTCTCCTTCACTCATGTTGGAAACAGTAGAGCCTGATTTATTTTTCCGGATATTATCCACAAAAACCAATGGCAGACCCTGATATTCTACCGTGCCTAATACGGCTCTTGTTTTAAGGTTGGTATCGGCAAATTTGTATTGCGGGCCAATGAGCAACCATTCTTTTTTACGCCGGTCGTCAGCTTCATAAGTGTCATAAACTCCGGGAACAAGTACAATACCGTCATTGCCATTTCTACCACCTCCATAAATTTCTTTTTGGGCAAAATGATAAAATTCGCCTGTCCAGGATGGTTCGAATTTAGCCCTTGTGTAATCGTAAGCGATTGAAAATATGACCTCTTTAGATAAATCGTTTGTATTTTTAAACTGGTCGGTTATTGTAGTATCCAATTGCATTGTTCCGTTTTGCCCACCTGCCTCATTGTTGATCAATTTATCAGCAGCAGCTATACAATCATCCCAGCGTGCTGTACCTGACCACACTTCGGCATTTAAATAAAGTTCTACAAGCATGGCATAGCCACTCGCCTGGCTCATTCTGCCTAACATTGCCCTTGATAATTTCGGCACATTATTAATATTGTCTTTAATCTCTTTCTCAACAAAATCAAATACTTGCTTTCTGCTCGAGGTAGTTGGGTAAACCGGATTTGCAGGATCGGCAGGTTCTGTTACAATGGGCACCCCGCCAAATAAATCCATCAGTTTCAGGTAATGAAAAGCACGTAATAATTTTAATTCGGAAATAAATTCATCTTTTTCCTTTTGGGTAATTCCCATTGTAGAAATGTCGCGTTTGCTGATATTTGCTATAGGATCGTTGCAATATCCTATACCACCATAAATGAGCGACCATGCATTATTTAAACCTGCTTCATCCACTGTCCAGCTATGATAATGCAATCGCTTCCATTTTCCGCTATCTTCGCCATGCGGACCTTTTGTTGGCCAGGCGAGCTGGTCTGCAGATAATTCTGCAGGTCTCCACCAGCCATCTTGCCCCGACGGCGTTACCCACGCATTTGCGTGCGTATATGGGCGTAAAACAGCCGATAATACTTCGTTTTTATTGGTATAAAATTTATCAGAAGGAATCTGATCGTATGCATTCTCATCTAACTTGGTACAGGCACTTACTATGCCAACCAATAAAATTAATGCTGTATGTAATATTGTTTTATTTTTCATTATTATATAATTAAAAGCCCACATTAACACCAAATAAGAATGATCTGGTACTTGGGTAAGCACCACGATTATCGATACCTGGCCCCAAACCTGTATCTTGAATAAAGTCAGGGTCGTTACCTGAATATCCGGTTATTGTAGCCAAATTCTGCCCGGTTGCATATACGCGGATGTTACGTACCATTTTGGTTTTAAGTTTGAAATTATAACCGATGGTTACCTCATCGATTTTAACATTGGTTCCATTTTCCAAATAGTAGTCAGAATACATATAGGTATCATTAATCTGGCTATACTTTCCGAATGCTTCTTTTAAATAGTTAATCCCTGAGATAGATGGGTTACCATAAGAAAGTGCAGTGGTATTTAAGATCTGATAATCGAATTTACCGCGCAAGAATACCCTGAAATCAAAATTCTTATAGGTAAAGTTTGCGGTGTACGAGGCATAATATTTTGGAATAGCATTTCCGATTGGGGCAAGGTCTGTTAAGTTTTTATCTTTTGAATAATTGATCTGGTCGTTACGTACGGCCTGCCCATTGCGGTTATAGAACAACCATTTTCCATCTGCATCAAAGCCTGCAAAACGTTTACCATAGAAAATACCGACATCTTCCCCTTCGTAAGTGGTAATGGCATCACCAAGATCTCCGGCTCCACCAATGCCACCAAAAGTTTTATATTTAACTGTATAAATATCGTTAGAGTATGAATCTAGTGTATTTTTGATGGTGCTTCCTGTAAAGTCCATACTAAAAGTAAAGTCTTTGGTTTTGATTGCCTGGTATGATAAGGCAAGTTCTATACCTTTTGATGAAATCTGTCCTACATTGGCAAAAATGCTCGATTGCACGTAAGGTGGCTGAGGTGTGGTGTAGGTATCTAACAAATCTTTGGTTGTACGTTTAAATACATCTAAAGCACCAGTTAGCTTGTTATTGAATAAAGTAAAGTCAGCTCCAATATTTAACTCGCGTTTGCTCTCCCACTTAAGAAACGGATTTGCATTTCGGCTAGGGCCATACGTTTCGCGGTATGCACCATCGGGATATAAATATTTTCCGCCGGTACTTAAAGTAACCCTTGAGGCATTGTTTTGAAAACCTGAATTACCGGTTACACCATAACCCGCTCTTAATTTCAAATTGTTAACCCATTTAACATTCTCCATAAACTTCTCCTGGGTTACATTCCACCCCAATGATACTGCCGGAAAATTTCCCCACTTGTTGTTGTCTCCGAACCTTGATGATCCTTCTCTTCTTAAAATGAACTGAGCAAGGTATTTTCCATCAAATGCATAATTAATACGGCCAAAGAAAGCGATTAGGGTATTGTCATTTTTAAAACTTCCCATCGATGCTTTACCATCGGCCAGTGCCTGGCCGGCATTTAAATTATCCTCATGGAATTGATCGTTTAAGAAACCACGATTACTCGCTTTTGCACCTTCTTCGATATAATAGCGATAACTGTAGCCTGCCAATGCAGTAAATGAATGTTTATCTGCAATGGTTTTGGTATATTGTAATGTTGGCTCTAAGGCAAAACTCTGAGACAGGAAGTTATTTTTAAAAGCATAACCTCCATTAGGATAATCACTGTTCTCTACAGAATTTTCGCTGGCAATATTTGCATAGCCACCATCTATATAACTATCTCGTTGTACAGAACCAAAAACAGTTCCTTTTAAACCTTTAACAATATCTAAATCAGCTTTAATATCTGCAGAACTGGTTTGTTGTTTACGGTAACTTGTTTCTTGAAACAAACGGGCAAATTGATTGGTACTCTGATTATCGTAATAAAAAGAACCATCAGGATTATAAATAAGCTTGGTTGGATTTTTTGTTGCTTCCTCTTCCCAACCGCTTCCTGTGAGTTCATTATCAAAAAAATCAATTTTTGTTCCGTTCGCAAGCAGGTTGGCATTGTTAAAATTAGTGGCCAGGTTCATCTGGACATTCAATTTATCGTTCAATCCTCTTTGATTTACATTTAGCCTTAAAGTATACTCTTTACGGCCATTTTCTAAAGCAATGCCTTGTAAATCCCTGTAGTTTATACTTGCACGGTAACTTGTTTTGTCAGATCCTCCGGATAATGAAAGGTTATGGTTTTGTGACAGGTTATCGTGGTTAACCAATCGATCGTACAGATCTTCGCTACCACCATAATCAATTGCATTAATTTCTTTCGAAGCAATTTTTTGCCTAAACTCATCCGCTGTTAAAAAATCTAAGCGGTTTTGGATAAACTCTTTCCTTACATATGATGAGTAATTAAAAGTCGGAGCACCTGGTTTTCCTTTTTTGGTGGTAATTAAAATTACTCCGGCATTGGCACTGGTACCGTAAATTGCTGCTCCAGAACCGTCTTTTAAAACATCTATAGATAAGATATCATCTTGCTGTAAAAGATCGGGATTACCACCAGGAATACCATCGATAACGAAAAGCGGACTTGCACTTCCCGTTACAGAAACAACCCCCCTTAGTTGCACACTTGGACCAGCGTTAGGATTTGAACTCCCTCTGGTAATATTCAATCCTGCAACTTTACCCTGAACCAGATCCAAAGCGTTCCGGGCTCCACTTTGCCTAAATTGCGAAGTATCTACATGGGCAACGGATGAAGTAACTTCTTTTGTTTTTAATGTACCATAACCAACCACCACTACTTCATCTAATTTTTGTGATTGAGACGGCACCAAATTGATGGTTAACGGCGTTGCCCCATTACCGGCCGGAACGGATTTAGTTTGGTAACCGATATAGCTAAACACCAGCACATCGGTAGGGGCAGTAACATTTATACTAAATTTACCATTCTCCTGTGTTACGGTACCACCGGTTTTACCCTGGATTTTAATCCCAACGCCAGGTAAACCGATTTTCTGCTCGTCTACAACGGTACCCGTAATTGTTTTTTGGGCTGCTGATGCTCCAGGAGCTGTACTTGCCGGTGTGGCAGGCGCTGTTGTAGTTGCGGCTGGTGCCGGGGCAGTAACCGGGCGCGAGCCACCCAGCGGGTTTGGTGGTACTTTTACAGAATCAGCAGGTTTAGCCACCGGGACTTTTTTTGTTGTGTCTTGTTTTTTAGTTGTATCCTGCTGAAAATAGTAGCGATTAAAATTCTTTTTTTCGCTCGTGATTTTCGCAAACAACTGGGGGCTTGAAAGTAGGACAAGGCATAGGAATCCTGTCGTCCTGAGTAAAATGTTTTTCATTGGCACTCACTAGTTTAGTTTATAATTAGTTACGCAATGCGGCCAAATTTTCACCAAATTAATAAGAGCTATGAGATTAATTAGTTATAGTTATGATTTCCGCAAAACGATTTAGTAACGCCTTAAACGCGGTTTTGTTTTAAAAAAAATAAAAAACTCTTAAAATGTTACGTTTGTGGAAATACAAATTTATTGTAGGTATAAAGAAATTAACCTGGCTGTTTTTGCCGAAGCGCCGGGTTTTCCCATGAGTAAAAGCAGCTCGTCGTAATGTTTTAACATCTCGTTCCTGCCCTCCCCTGTTAAGATAATTTTGAGTTCTTCGTTTACCTTTTGGCTGCTACAATCTTCCTGAATAAGTTCGGTTACAATCTTCTTGTTTACGATAAGATTAACCAGCGAAATAAACTTAATTTTCACCAGCATCCTGGCAATGGCAATTGAAATGGTTCCGCCCTTATAAACCACCACCTGTGGCACTTTAAACAAAGCTGTTTCTAGCGTAGCTGTTCCTGAAGCTACAATTGCAGCATGGGCATGGTGCAATAAATTATAGGTATTGTTAAAAAGAAGATGAACTTTTTTATCTCCCGTAAACTGTCGATAATAACTTTCGGTAAAAGTTGGTGCAGCTGCAATGGCAAAAATATAATCGGGATGGTTCTCGGTAATGCTTAGCATCACCGGGAGTAAACGTTCTATTTCCTGCTTGCGACTACCAGGTAATAAGGCAATGATTTTTTCAGTACCTATCTGATTGTTTGCTCGGAAATTTAAATCGGGCGTAAATTGCGCAATTTCGTCTAATAAGGGATTGCCCACATAATCTACCTTCATACCCCATTCCTTGTAGAAATCTACTTCGAAAGGCAAGATACAAAACATATGATCGACAACCTTTTTGATTTTCAACACCCGTTTTTGGTTCCATGCCCAAACTTTAGGCGAAATATAATAACATACTTTAATATCATTGGCCTTTGCAAACTCCGCGATTTTTAAATTAAAACCAGGAAAATCAATCAGAATCAGCACATCGGGCTTCCATTTTAAAATATCATCCTTACAGGCTCTAAGATTTTTGAAAATGGTCCTTAAATTTAGAATTACTTCAGTAAAGCCCATAAAAGCCATATCGGCATAGTGTTTAACCAGTACTCCACCCTCGTCTTCCATTTTATCACCTCCGAAATACCTGAACACAGCTTCACCATCCTCAACTTTTAAGGCTTTCATTAAATTGGCGCCATGTAAATCGCCTGAGGCTTCTCCGGCTACGAGGTAGTACTTCATGTTTTCTTTTGTTATAACAATATCGTCATTGCGAAGAGGCACGACGAAGCAATCTTTAATGTTATTATTTATCCCTTAATCCCGGTTGCCCTGAAAAGATTGCTTCACACTAGCTCACAACCCTCTTCTTCAATTCGCAATGACGCCTGTTTTTTTCAAAAAACTTTGTATGCAAAAAATACAAAAGCACACAAAAACGTTGCGGCCAATATGCCTCTACCAATATTTTCTTTGTTGTATTTAAAAAAGTATTGCATGGTATAAGCATTTATTGCAATACCACCAATATATAACAAATCTGCTTTAGCGAGGGAAGCAACATGGTGAATAATGTACCAGGCAATAGAACAAAATATTGCTGGCACAAGCAAACCAATGCCCAAACCTATCCATACAGAATTATTTAATCTTTTCAATCGATCAATCATAAGGGCAAGCGCTTAACCTAAATTAATACCATCGGGTGCCGAAACTTTAGTGCCCGCAGATTTCGAATCATTTTTGCCTATGAAATCCCAACTGTTTAAAGTCTGTATAGCGTGATGTGCGGTTAAATCAAACTGGACCGGAACAATAGAAATATAATTGTTTTCCAATGCCCAAACATCGGTATCTTCTCCTTTATCAAAATTTTCGAAAACACCGGTTAACCAATAATATGGTCGTTTGTAAGGATCAGTTCTTTCATCAAATTCTTCCATCCACTTTGCATTGGCCTGACGGCAAACCTTAACGCCTTTCAGCTGATCTCCTTTCGGGAAATTCACATTTAAAAGGGTCCCCTCTGGTAAACCATTCGCTAAAACCTGCTCACAGATATTTTTAATGTATTTTTTGGTATGACTGAAATCGGCATCGGCGGCAAAATCATCTAAAGAGAAACCAATAGATGGAATTTTTTCTATTGCTCCTTCTACTGCAGCAGACATGGTACCTGAATAGAGTACATTAATCGAATTATTTAGTCCATGGTTAATTCCCGATACGCATAAATCAGGTTTTTTACCTTTAAAAATCTTATTTACAGCAATCTTAACACAATCAACCGGGGTTCCACTGCATTTATACATTTCTACACCTGCATAAAGATCAACCTTATCAAAACGGATCGGCTTACCTATTGTAATGGCATGTCCCATTCCGCTTTGCGGACTATCTGGCGCAACCACCACTACATTGCCCAGCTCCTGCATTACTTCCATTAAATTCTTTATGCCCGTAGCTGTAATCCCATCATCATTTACAACTAAAATATTTGGTTTTGTGCCCTGCTTTGTCATGCCGGTAAAAATACAGATTATAAATTCAAGGCACAATAAGCCATGATTTATATGCTAAAATCATTTATTCCTAGATTTTTAGTTTTGAAATCAAAATTATTTCATTCCCTGCCAGAAAGCATATATATTTGGATAAATAACTTATTAAAAATGAAGGCTGTATTTGAGATCACGCTTAAACGAACAGGTACGCACTCATTATCATAAACCAAAACCAATTCAATGAAATTCAAACTATTTACTTTGGCTTGTTTTCTAATTACAGGTTCCTTAGCGAAGGCGCAAACAACCTATCAATGGAAAACAGGAACTTCTGGTGGCTTTAGCTACAGGTATGTAACCAACGATCCGACCAAAACACGTTTTTATACGCTAAAAAACGGTTTGACAGTAATTTTATCTCAGAACAATAAAGAGCCTAATATTACCTATAAAATGGCGGTAAGAGCGGGCAGTAATACCGATCCGCGTACCAATACTGGCCTGGCGCATTATTTAGAACATCTTTTATTTAAGGGAACGGATAAATTCGGAACCCTAAATTATGCCAAAGAAAAACCACTTTTAGATAAGATCGAAGCACTTTACGAAACCTACAATAAAACAACCGATCCGGTTAAACGTAAAGAGATTTATAAGGAAATTGATAAAACTTCGGGCGAAGCTTCTAATTATTCTATCGCAAACGAATACGATAAAATGATGAAATCGATCGGGAGCAACTCTACCAACGCCCACACCTCGGTAGAAGAAACCGTTTACGAGGAAGATCTTCCATCAAATGCCATTGATAAATTCCTGGCTGTGCAGGCAGAACGTTTCCGCGCGCCTGTTTTCCGTATCTTCCATACAGAATTAGAAGCTGTTTACGAAGAAAAAAACATCGGTATGGATAACGATGGCCGTAAAATGTATGAGAAAATGTTATATGCATTATTTCCGACACATAACTACGGACAACAAACCACCATTGGTACTATTGAGCATTTAAAAAATCCATCCTTAATCGAAATCAGAAAATACTACAACAAATATTATGTGCCAAATAACATGGCGCTAATTATGAGTGGTGATATTAATTATGATGATTTAATCAAAAAAATCGACAAAGATTTTGCCTATATGGTTCCAAAACCTTTGTCGCTTTACAACCCTGCGCCAGAGAAACCGTTAACACAGACTCAAACGGTTGATATTTATGGCCCAAGTGCCGAAAATTTATATGTTGCTTACAGGGGTTTTGCCCAAAATACGCACCAAAGTTTATTGTTAGATTTAATCGGCAGCATTTTAGCCAACGGTAAAGCGGGTTTAATGGATATCAACATCAATAAACAACAAAAAATGTTGAGGGCAAGCGCTGGTTATAACTCAATGAAAGATTATGGAATCTTCATTTTATCTGGCTCACCTAAAGCCGGACAAAGTTTAGAAGAAGCGCAAAAATTATTGTTAGAGCAGGTAGAACTGCTTAAAAAAGGCGAATTCGACGAAAGTTTGATTAAAGCAACTGTTGCAAACATCAAACTAGCGGAGTTACAAAGCTTCGATAATAACGATGTTCGTGCAGATTTCGCGATGAATGCCTTTATCCAAAACCGTGGTACGGAGTGGGATAAAACCCTGGCCTCAACCGATGCAATGGCTAAAGTAACCAAAAAGGAAATTGTAGATTTTGCCAATAAATTTTTCATCAACAACTATGTTTCGATCTTAAAACATAAAGGCGAAGATAAAAGCATCATCAAAGTAGAAAAGCCAGCCATTACCGCTGTAAAAACCAATGTTAATGAGGTTTCTCCATTCACAAAAGACATCATTGCCGCTCCGGTAAAACCGATCGCACCTAAATTTTTAGATTATACCAAAGATCTTAATTTCGGTAAAGCAGGTATTGCTGATGTAATTACAGTTCAAAACACCGAAAATGGTATTTTCCGTATGAGTTACCGTTTTGATATGGGCTCGTACAACTACAAGTTATTGCCTTATGCCGCTCAATATTTAGCGTTCTTAAGTACCGATAAATATTCGGCAGAGGACATCAGTAAAGCATTTTACAACATTGCCTGTAGCTATAGCATAAACGTAGGTACCGATGTAACTACAGTCTCCATCAGCGGCTTACAAGAAAACTTTGATAAAGCTGTTGCCTTGCTGGAAGATGTGCTGGCAAATTGCAAAGCAAATGAAAAAGCCTTAGAAGATTTAAAAGGCCGTTTGTTAAAATCGAGAGATAACGCAAAATTAAATAAATCGTCTATTCTTGGTGGTTTAATGAGTTATGCACAGTATGGCGCCGATAATCCTTTCAATTATGGATTAACCAATGATGAGATCAAAAATATGAAATCGGCAGATTTGATCTATCTCTTACATAACCTTACCAATTATAAACACACCATTACTTATTATGGTCCTAAAACTTTAGCAGCATTTTCTGCTGATATCGTAAAAGCACACCCATTGGCTAAAGAATTTACTGATGCTGCACCAATTAAGAAATTTGTGTACACCAAAACTGATTCGAACAAAGTTTACTTTGCCGATTATGATATGGTACAGGCAGAAATCCGTTGGGTACGCAATGGTGGATTATACGATCCTGCCAATGCAGCAAAAATTGCCTTATTTAACAACTATTTCGGTGGTGGCATGGGTTCAGTAGTATTCCAAACCATTCGCGAGTCTAAAGCTTTGGCATATTCTACTTTTGCGGTATATTCTTCTCCAAATACTAAAGAAAAAGAAAATACCATTATTGCTTATGTAGGTACACAGGCAGATAAAATGAATGAAGCAGTTGCCGGTATGAATGAGCTATTAACCACTTTACCAGAGTCTGATAAATCATTTGCATTATCAAAAACCAACTCATTAAATGGCCTGGAAACCAGCCGTATCACCAAAGACGGAATTATCTATAGCTATTTGGCAGATAAAAAATTAGGCTTTGATCACGACTCAAGAGTTGATGAATACGCGAATTTAAAACCATTGACTTTTAATGATGTAAAATCATTCCACCAGACCAATCTTTCAGGCAAACCTTACAGTTATTGTATCGTGGCTTCCGAAAAGAAAATCAACATGGCTGATTTAGCAAAATTTGGTCCGGTAACTAAACTAAGCCTGGAGCAGATTTTTGGATACTAAAAAGGTAGCGGGTAGGAAGGCAGAAGGTTAAGGTAGAACCTGATGCCTTAATATCAAAATTACTAGCGATTTCCGGAAACGGGGATCGCTTTTTTGTTTAGTTCAATAGTTCATTGGCCATTGGTTGCATAATGCGAAGAAAACAATTGTGTCTTTTGCATCTTGGTGGTAAAACAATAACATCTTCCGTGTTAATCCGTGCCTCCGTGTCAATTAAGGTCATTGGTTTCGTGATGCAGAAAAACAATTTTATGTATTTGTGCCTTAGTGGTAAAAAACCAGTGCATCCAAAATCTCCTGTATCGAAAACTTAGCCCCGCAAACAAACTCATCAGCGGCACCATAATAAATTGTTAATTCATCTCCGTTAACGATGTGGCCGTTTGTAAATACCACTTCACCAAAGAAACCATGCAGTTCGTAATCTGCTGTTGGCACCATAATCGGCTCTTCAGTTCTGGCCAGCACTTTCGATGGGTCATTTAAATCCATTAGAAAGGCTCCTAAACAATATTGATGTTTTCCGTTTGCACCATGATAGACTTCGAGCCATCCGCTGGCTGTTTTTATGGGCGCTGCCCCGGCGCCCACACGTGCACTATCCCAGTGGTTAGGCCTGGTTTTAATGATACATTTGTGTTTACCCCAATGAATGCCATCGGGAGATTCGGCCAGCCAGATATAATTACCACCCAGCGCCACACTGCTGGGCCGGTGTAAGGCGTAAAATTTACCGTTAATGCGTTCTTCAAATATGGCACAGTCCTTATTGTGCGGTGGAATAATCATTCCATGTTTCTCGAAACGCTTCCAGTCTTTTGTTGTTCTTAATCCAACTCCTACCCCATGGGCAGATACCGAAGTAAAGGTTAAATAGTAGGTTTTATCGATTAAGGATACACGGCAATCTTCAATGCCAAAAGTTTCATCTTCTCCCTCACCTTGTAATAAAGGATAACCAGCTGGTTGATAAAAATGCACACCATCATCACTGCAAACGAGCCTTAAATGTGATAATGTGGTTAAATAATCGGCACCTTTGTAATTAATTACCCTTGGATCGGTCGCGTTTAGATATGGGTCATTTTCTTCTATCGCTAGAATTTCTATTCCATGTTTCTTTAAAATAGGAAAAGAGATTATACCTGCTGTTTGTTCGGGCCTTTCGGCTACACGGATCAATAGCCAAATTTTTCCTTCAAACATAAAAACGCCAGGGTTTAGCAGACAAACAATTTCCAGACCGTCCCTACTGGGTGAGAGATCTTTTGGAGATAATATCGGATTTTGAGTGAACCGTTGTGCTATATCGGCCATAAAAAATGTTTTTAAAGCAAACAGGCGATCAAATTGATCGCCTGTTTGTCTATTGGATTGATGTTATAATGAATTGATCCATTTCACAAGCTCATCTCTTCCTTTTCCCGTTTTTTGTTGCAATTTACCCAACAATTCATCGTCTTGCCCCTCTTCGTGTTTTAAATCATCGTCAGTTAAATCAGCATAAGCTTGTTTAACCTTTCCTTTTATTTCATTCCACTTTCCTTTTAATTCTAACTTATCCATGCTCGTATTTTTTTTGATTTAAACAATGTAATTTCTAAATCTATTAACAGTTTTCACCACTATTTGTTTTGATTTAAGTACATTAAACCAAACAATGGTCTGATTTCGGCCTGATACACATGGTTTTTTACATATTTTTAGTTACATTAAGAGTATCATTTCTATGAATGAATAAACATTATTAACTAAACTAACAATTTGATGAAAAAACTACTCTCAAGTATGATTTTGTCTCTCGGTTTAATTTCGTTTGCTTTCGCACAAGGCAAAGTGATTACCGGGAAAGTTACGTCAGCCTCTGGACCAATTCCGGGCGTTAGCGTATTTGTAAAAGGCTCACCATCAACCGGCACCCAGAGCGATGCCTCAGGAACCTTTAAATTAACCGTTTCGGATGACGCTAAAATTCTTGTTTTTAGCTTTATCGGTTACAAAACAAAAGAAGTGCCTATTACAGGGCAGACCGTTAATGTAAACCTTGATGAGGAAAACAATACGCTATCAGATGTAATCGTGGTGGGCTATGGTACGCAAAACAGAAGAGATGTAACCGGATCAATAGCGAAAGTAACAGCTGCCGATTTGAAAGACAAGCCCTTAACAACCATCGAAAGTGCTTTACAAGGCAAAGCACCTGGTGTATTTATCAACTCTAGCAGTGGTAAATTGGGTCAGGCACTTCAAATTCGGGTAAGGGGTATTTCTTCTATTTCGGCAAGTAACCAACCCCTATTTGTTATTGATGGAGTTCCTATTGTAAGTGAGGCATTAGGAACTTATACAGAGGCTGATAACCCGCTTGCGGCCATTAGTCCTGATGACATAGAATCGATGGAAGTTTTAAAAGACGCGGCATCTGCAGCAATATATGGAGCCAGAGGATCGAATGGAGTTGTGCTTATTACAACAAAAAAAGGCAAGCAAGGAAGAACCAATATCGATTTTGGATATTATGCCGGTTTCAGTGATCCAACCAAAAAGGGCGAATTTTTAAATGCCGATCAATACCGCCAATTATTAGATGCATCTTTTAAATATAATAACTATGATGATGGAGACTATGCCAATGCTGCAGAAATGTGGAAAGATTATACCGGTACAGATGACTGGACGAGCAACAACAATATCAATTGGGTAAACGAAGCTTTTAGAAAAGGGCACACACAACAATATAGCTTAAATATTAATGGTGGAGATGCAAAAACCAGGTTTATGATCTCTGGAAACTATAATAATAATGATGGAATTATAGTTAGCAACCGTTACGTACGTACTGGTGGCCGGTTAAGTTTAGACCATACTGTTTCGAAAATTTTAGATATTGGGGGATCAGTTAACATCTCTAAAGTAGATAATTACCGTATACCTACTGATAATGCTTTCTCAAATCCATTGCAATTAAATGCCTTGCCACCAATTCAGCCAGTACGTGATGCATCAGGTCAATTAAATGGTTCTACTGTTTATTATAACAGCTTAATCGATTATGAGAATGGTAAAAATCTATCAACTACATACAGAACTTTTGCCAATGCTTATGCAAGTTTAAAAATCACACCCGATTTAGTTTTTAGAAGTGAATATGGTTTTGATTTCAACAATTTGGAAGAAGAACAGTTTTTAGGATCAAAAACACAGGATGGCGGTAGCACAGGAGGCTCTTCTACAGATTATATGGCCAAATCCATAAACTTCAACACGAATAATACCCTTAATTACACCAAAACCTTTAACGAAAAACATAACCTGAATGTATTGGCCGGTTTCGCCTTTCAAGACACGAAGTTCAGGTTCTCATCTGTAACAGGAACTACATTACCATCTGATAATTTCACCAAAATTGCCAGCGCAGCAATCATTTCTGCTGGTACTTCTTCAGAAACAAGACACACTTTTGTTTCGTATCTGGCCAGGGTAAATTATAAATACGAAGAAAAATATCTATTAAGCGCTTCGATAAGAACGGATGGTTCATCAAGGTTTGGTGTTAACAACAGGTATGGAACCTTCCCGGCAGTTTCTGCCGGTTGGATTATTAACCAGGAAGAGTTTCTAAAATCGAGTAGCTGGTTAAATTTATTAAAACTTAGAGGAAGTTATGGTTTAACAGGTAATGCAGAAATTGGCGATTTTGCTTCTAGAAATCTATATCGGGGTGTTAATTATGCCGGTGTTGGCGGTACGCGCCCGAGCCAGTTAGGGGATCCGAATTTAAGCTGGGAAAACACAACCAATTACAACGTAGGTTTAGATTTTGGGTTATTCTCAGACCGGATTTCAGGTACGGTTGAATATTATAAAAAGAAAACAACCGATTTATTACTTAATGCACCGATTGCCGCAACAAATGGCTTTTCATCCATTACGAGGAACATTGGCGATATGCAAAACAAGGGATTTGAGTTCTCCTTAAATACCAGAAATTTTGTTGGAGAATTTAAATGGTCAACTTCTTTTAATATATCTTTCAACAAGAATAAAGTATTGCGTTTAGTTGATGATCAGCCTATTTATCCTGGTGGGAGGTTTTTGGGAAGAGTATCAGTTGGAGAGCCACTTGGCTACTTTTACGGGAAAGCCTATGCAGGCGTAGATGCAGCTAATGGCGACGCACTTTATTATGTTGATGCATCAAGAACAAAAACAACTAATGATTATGCTGCTGCAGAAAACCAAAAGCTAGGCGATCCAAACCCTAAATTCTTTGGTGGCTTTGGAAATCATTTCTCTTTCAAAAATTTCGATCTGGATATTCAGTCGCAATTTGTTAGCGGTAATGATATTTACAATATGGCAGGCGTTTTTCAATCAGCAAACGGCGATTATTTTGACAACCAAACCATTGATCAGTTAAATTATTGGACACCCACCAACACCAACACCCCTATACCACAACCAAGGTTTGGTGAAGGAAATGGAACAAGTCCTTCATCCAGATGGATACAGGACGGGTCTTATCTAAGGATAAAGAGTGTAACCTTTGGCTATAACATCCCCAGAGCCTTTGTAAATAAGTATAAATTACAAAATGTAAGGATATACGCATCTGCGCTTAACTTATTCACCATAACTGGTTATAAAGGTTACGATCCAGAAGTGAATACTCCAAGTGGCGGTTCTCTCCAATCTGATAACATTCAACTCGGTCACGATTTTTATACTCCACCACAAGCAAGAACCATTACTTTCGGCATAAACATTGGCTTATAAAAACACTAGAATATGAAAAATTATAAAAATATATTAGCTGCATTTCTACTTGTTTTAAGCGTATCTAGCTGTAAAAAACAATTAGAAATAGATCCTAAACAAAATATAGATGCCAATGTGGCATTAAATAATACGGCAGATGTGCAAAATGCATTAATCGGTGCTTATACATTCTTAGCAACTGGCGATCTGTACGGAACAAACCTCGTTTTTCTACCCGATCTTTATGCCAGTGATGATTACTTAACTTGGAGAGGAAGTTTTACTACTTACCGCAACATTGCTAGCAAAGCTATTGTATCAAACAATGCTGATGTAACCAGAACCTGGATAACTGCCTATAGTACAATTAATACTGCGAATATTGTACTTTCTGCATTAAATGTAGTAAGTGATGCCAATACAAAAAGTGTAATAGAAGGTAAAGCTTTATTTATTAGAGGGATTATGCATTTTGAGTTGGTAAGATTATACGCACTACCTTACGATGCATCAGGTACTAACACAAATTTAGGCGTTCCGATTATTACAAAGGCAGTAAAAACCATAGATAATGTAACGAACAGTGTTGCAAGAAATACGGTTGCAGAAGTTTATACGGCTGTAGAAAATGATTTAAAATCGGCCATTACAAAATTGGCTACAGTTGATGATCAATATGCTGCCAAAGCTTTTTTGGCAAGGGTTTATCTGCAAGAGGGTAAATATGCTTTAGCAAGGGATATGGCCAATGATATTATTACCAATAGCCCGTATCATTTAATTACCAATTCTCTTGAAGCACCGTTCAGAACCAAAAATTCAAGTGAAGGTATTTTTGAAATCAAACAGAACGAACAAAGCAATGCCGGAACATCAAACGATGGGTTAGCTACTTTTTATGCCAGCTATCAAAATGCTACGGGTGGAGATGTTGGTAGAGCTGATGCATTGGTAAATACCACATTTTACGATTCATTCGAAACAGGGGATAAAAGACAGACCGAAATGATTTATGATGGAACTGGCGCAAGAACCGGTTTATTTACCAAAAAATGGTATAGTTTCTACGATAACATTCCTGTTTGTAGAATTACCGAACAATATTTAATACGCGCTGAATGCAATTTTAGATTGGGAACAAGCATTGGTGCTACCCCAGCGAGCGATATCAATACTTTAAGAACAAGAGCTGGATTAGGAGATGTTGTTCCAACACTGGCAATTATCTTAAACGAACGCGAAAAGGAATTAGATTATGAAGGTTTTAGACTTCATGACTATAAACGTACCAAACGTTCTATCGGAACCTTTGCTTATAACGATCCTAAATTGGTTTTCCCAATTCCAGACCGTGAAATAAATGTGAATAAAGCTTTGGTTCAAAACCCAGGTTATTAAAATCACATATCAACAGAAATGCCCTCGAAATTCGGGGGCATTTCTGTTTTATCTTAAACTTAAATTTAAAGTTTCTCCGCAGCCGCTATAATTTCTTCTACCACACCTGGATCAAGCAGCGTAGAAGTATCGCCTAAATTACTCGTATCCCCTTCAGCAATTTTACGCAGAATTCTACGCATAATTTTGCCCGAACGCGTTTTTGGTAAACCAGAAACAAACAATATTTTATCAGGTTTGGCTATCGCACCAATTACACGGGTAACCGTTTGTAAAATATCTTTTTTAGACAATTCTGCCTCGCTATGCATTTCAGGGTAGATTACAAAAGCATAAATGCCCTGACCTTTTACATCATGCGGATAACCCACAACTGCACTTTCTACCACACCAGCATGCATATTAATGGCATTTTCTACCTCAGCGGTACCAATTCTATGTCCAGAAACGTTTAACACATCATCAACACGACCTGTGATTCGGTAATAACCATCCTCATCGCGTAAACAGCCATCGCCCGTAAAATATAAATTCTCATAAGTAGAGAAATAAGTCTGTTTGCAACGCTCATGATCGCCATAAGTTGTACGCAACATGCCCGGCCAAGGGAATTTGATACAAAGATTTCCCATTACTCCATTTCCTTCAATTTCATCACCATTTTCGTCCACCAAAATCGGTTGAATTCCTGGCAAGGGTAATGTAGCAAAACTAGGTTTGGTTGGTGTTACCGTAGCAATGGGCGAAATCATGATGCCTCCCGTTTCCGTTTGCCACCAGGTATCAACAATAGGTGCTTTACCGTGTCCGATTTTCTCATCAAACCAATGCCATGCCTCTTCGTTAATCGGTTCCCCTACCGAGCCTAAAACGCGGATTGTGCTTAAATCTTTACCGTTTAATGGATCTTCACCAAAACTCATTAAAGAACGGATAGCTGTAGGTGCGGTATATAAGGTATTTACTTTATGCTTTTCTACAATATCCCAAAAACGTGATGGTGTAGGATAAGTAGGAATTCCTTCGAAAAGCACTGAGGTAGCACCCTGCGAAAGCGGTCCGTAAACAATATAAGAGTGACCGGTAATCCAGCCGATATCTGCAGTGCAAAAATAAACCTCGCCAGGCTGATAGTTAAATACATTCGAAAAAGTATAACCCGCGTAAACCATATAACCGCCACAGGTATGCACCACACCTTTGGGTTTTCCGGTAGAGCCAGATGTGTAGAGAATGAACAGCATATCTTCTGCATCCATTTCTTCCGCTTCGCAGATATCATTTACATGTTTAACCTCATCTTCCCACCACACATCCCTGCCTTTCAACATGGAAACAGGTGTACGGATATGGGTTAATACGATACATTTTTCTACGGTTGGGCAACCAATTAATGCATCATCAATTACATCTTTTAAAGGAATCTGTTTGTTACCACGATAAGAACCGTCGGCCGTAATCACCACTTTACACTGCGAATCGTTAATCCTGTCGGCAATAGATTTAGCAGAAAATCCACCAAAAATAACCGAGTGCACGGCACCAATTCTTGCACAAGCCAAAACAGCAATAGCCAGCTCGGGTACCATTGGCATATAAATACAAATACGGTCGCCCTTTTTTGCTCCGTTACGTTTTAAAACGTTGGCAAAACGGCAAACGCGTTCGTGCAACATTTTATAAGTATAAGTAACACTTTCTTCTTCAGGATTATTAGGTTCCCAAACAATAGCAGGCTTATCTCCGTTGGTAGCT
Source organism: Pedobacter sp. R-06 (assembly GCF_049913135.1). Classification (NCBI taxonomy): domain Bacteria; kingdom Pseudomonadati; phylum Bacteroidota; class Sphingobacteriia; order Sphingobacteriales; family Sphingobacteriaceae; genus Pedobacter; species Pedobacter sp. R-06. The sequence goes on from NZ_CP183977.1 coordinate 4,652,119, forward strand.
AAGTGACGATCTAAACAATTTTCGGTAATATTAAGTTTTGCCCCTTCGAACCACTTGATATTCGGTTCGTTAAAGTTCCAGGATAATACCTTGAACCAAGGCTTGCGCCATTGAAAGTTTTGCGCTACTTCGCCCCAAAACTGTTCCGGGTTTTCTACGCTTTTCTTATAATCTTCTTCGTATTGCTTAAAAGATGTAATTTGCATTGTTCGTTTTTATATTTTGGATTAGTTGCGGCTAATTTAAATAAATAATAATTAGGAGAAATAGTCTAATCGTATCAAAATGAATATCAAACGTTTGATAAGAAATAATTATTTTAAATAGATGTAATATATGAAGAATTTAATATTTGGCATTAACAAACATTGCATTAACCTTTTCCGTCTATAAATATTAATTACAAAAATAATTAGCTATGCTATTGCTGTTTACAATTATTATTCAGATATTTGCACACTCTTAAAAAAATTAAGCGGACGATATTAACAACTATATTTACAAGTCATGTCAAGAGTTTGTGATTTAACAGGAAAAAAAGCAATGGTAGGTAACAACGTTTCTCACTCAAACGTTAAAACCAAACGCAAATTTTACCCAAACCTACAACTTCAGAAATTTTATATTCCTGAGGAAAACCGTTGGATTACGTTGAAAGTTTCTACTTCAGCGATCAAAACCATCAATAAAGTGGGCATTAGCGAAGCAATTAACCGTTTCGTAAAAAAAGGATTTTTGTAAAAAACATTAACTGTTGAGATTAACAGTTTTCAATTTATATTAAAATGGCAAAAAAAGGTAACAGAGTTCAGGTTATTTTAGAATGTACTGAACATAAAGAAAGTGGCATGCCAGGTATGTCTAGATATATTTCTACCAAAAACCGTAAAAACACTACTGAAAGATTAGAATTGAAAAAATTCAATCCAGTGTTGAGAAAAGTAACCGTACACAAAGAGATTAAATAAGGCTGAAGGTAAAAGGCTTAAGGTTGAGGGTTTAACCGCTCATTCAATCCTTCTATCATTCAATCATTTAAAATTATAAGAACATGGCAAAGAAAGTAGTTGCAACCCTTAAAACAGGTACAGGTAAAGAATATTCGAAAGTAATTACAATGGTAAAATCACCAAAAACTGGTGCTTACTCATTCAAAGAACTTATCGTACACAACGACCACGTAAAAGATGCTATTGCATCTAAATAAGGTTAATATTTTTTAATATTAAAAATATTAAAGGCCGTTCCGTTTTAACCGGAAGGGCTTTTTTTGTTAGTAAAATTTACGTTAGGAAAAATTGATTATCTTTGAAAAAAGCATAACCATGGAAGCGTATAAGTTTAAAGCAAAAGTTTCTGAAAATGGAACTATTGTTGTTCCTGACGGATTTGATATAAAAAATAAAGAAGTTGAAGTGATTATTTTGGATGAAGTGATTCAAAATGCGCCAAAAAAAAAGATGAAAGATTTTCTTGACAAATTTTCGGGAGTATTGGAAGGAATTGATCCAGATAAGGCTAAATACGATTATCTTATGGATAAGCATAAGTAAATGAACATTCTATTTGACACAAATATTTTTATAGATATAAGTCTTAAAAGGCATCCTTTCTTTGAGGATTCTTTCAAGGCACTGAACAAAGTTGATGACATAAATATAAATGGATTCATTTTGGCCTCAACTTTTACTGATATATATTACATCTGCAAAAAAAATATAGGTCACGCCAAAACAATAGATATTCTTCTTACGCTTATAAGTACGATAAACATTCTTGGCATTAATAAAGATACGATCATCTTCGCAATCCACTCTAATTTTTCAGATTTTGAAGATGCAGTACAAAATGCTGCTGCAGAACTAAATCAGATTGATCTTATTATAACCCGGAATACAAAGGATTTCACAGGCAGTAAAATACCGGCACAAACACCTACCGATTTCTTAAAAAAACATAAAAATAACTAATGGGTTTATTCGATTTTTTCAAAAAGAAAGAAACTGCACCTGAAGCTCAGGAAGCGCTGGATAAAGGTTTAGAGAAAACTAAAGATGGTTTCTTTAATAAAATTACCAAAGCTGTAGCAGGAAAATCTTCTGTTGACGATGAAGTGCTCGATAATCTGGAAGAAGTTTTGGTAACTTCTGATGTTGGTGTAAGTACTACATTAAAAATTATCAAACGTATTGAAGAACGTGTTGCCAAAGATAAATATCTAAACACTTCTGAGCTTAATTTTATTCTCCGAGACGAGATCCAGTTGCTTTTATCTGAAAACAATAGTAACGATTTCCGTCAGTTCGAATATGGCGATCATAAACCCTATGTAATTATGGTGGTTGGTGTAAATGGTGTTGGTAAAACCACAACCATCGGAAAGCTGGCACATAAACTTAAAGAATCGGGGCTTAAAGTAGTATTAGGCGCTGCCGATACCTTTAGAGCCGCAGCCGTTGACCAGATTAAACTTTGGGGCGAACGCGTTGGCGTGAGGGTTGTGGCACAAGCTATGGGCTCCGATCCTGCTTCAGTTGCTTTTGATACCCTACAATCGGCCGTTGCTAATGGCGAAGATGTAGTGATTATCGATACTGCCGGACGTTTACACAACAAAATCGGTTTGATGAATGAGTTGGGTAAAATTAAACAGGTGATGCAAAAGGTAGTACCAGGTGCACCGCACGAAATTTTATTGGTATTAGATGCCTCGACCGGACAAAACGCCTTTGAACAATGCAAACAGTTTACCGAAGCCACTGATGTTAATGCGTTGGCTATTACAAAATTAGACGGAACGGCAAAAGGCGGTGTCGTAATCGGAATTTCAGATCAGTTCAGGATCCCTGTTAAATATATTGGTGTAGGAGAAAAAATAGGCGACTTACAGCTTTTTGATAAGAAAGAGTTTGTAAACAGTTTGTTTAAGTAACACTTCGTGCGTGATTCCACAGATTTAGGTGATTATACCGATTGTTGGATTTCACTAAAAATTTAGCTGCAGGTTCACTTCGTGGGTGATTACACAGATTAGTGGATCACACAGATTTTTATTAATTTAAGTAATGGAAGAATATGAAGATCATGAGCTTACAGGAATTATAATTGGTTGCTGCTATGAGGTGCATAATCAGTTAGGCCCAGGTTTTTTGGAGAGAATATATGTCAATGCACTCAAAATTAAACTTCGGCAGGCTGGGCTAAATTTTGAGACCGAAAAAGAGTTTGTTGTAATATTTGAAGACCAGATTGTTGGCAAATTTAGATGTGACCTTGTAGTAGAACAGAAAGTAATTGTTGAGTTAAAGTCCATAACAGGCTATCAGCCCAAATTATTCCAAAATCAGCTTATCTCTTATTTGAAGGCCAGCAAAATTAAAACCGGATTATTGATTAACTTTGGCAACACCAGCTGTGAGGTCAAAAGGATATCTGTGTAATCCTTTAAAATATCCACACCAGAATATCAGTGGAATCGCCAAATCTGTGGAATCAAACCGCAAGGGAAGCGTAAATAAAATTAATATGAATACCAAAATAGTAAGAAGTAAAAGCGCAATTAAGCAGCCTAAAATTAATGTAATTACATTAGGTTGTTCAAAAAACATATACGATTCGGAAGTATTGATGGGCCAGCTGCGTGGCAACAACTTAAATGTTGTGCACGAATCAGACAAGATGGGCAAAGATGATATCGTTGTAATTAACACCTGCGGTTTTATCGATAATGCTAAACAAGAATCAATCGATACCATTCTACAGTTCAGTGAACTAAAAGAAGCCGGTAAAATTGGAAAAGTAGTGGTTACAGGTTGTTTATCTGAACGTTACAAACCCGAACTGGAATCAGAAATTACCAACGTTGATGCCTTTTTCGGCACTAACGATCTGCAGAATATATTACATGAGTTAGGTGCCAATTACAAACACGAACTTATTGGCGAACGTTTGCTAACCACCCCTTCTCATTTCGCTTATTTCAAAATTGCCGAAGGCTGCAACCGTCCATGTTCTTTCTGCGCCATCCCTTTAATGCGTGGCAAACACTTGAGCAAACCAATGGAAGAATTGGTTAACGAGGCTAAAATACTAGCTAAAAACGGCACAAAAGAACTGATTTTAATTGCCCAGGATCTTACCTATTATGGTTTGGACCTTTATGGTGTGCGTAAGTTAGATGAGTTGATGCGTCGCTTATCGGATGTTCCCGGAATCGAATGGATCCGTTTACAATACGCCTATCCTTCTGGTTTCCCGATGGAAATTTTAGATGCCATGAACGAGCGCGATAATATCTGCAAATACCTGGATATGCCATTACAGCACATTACCGATAATATGTTGAAATCGATGCGCCGTGGAACCACCAAACAAAAAACCATCGATTTAGTCAATCAGATCCGTGATAAAGTGCCAAACATCGCTATGCGTACCACGCTAATCTGCGGTTATCCTGGCGAAACAGAACATGATTTCGAAGAAATGAAGGAATGGGTTGCAGAAACCAAATTCGATCGTTTGGGTTGCTTTACGTATTCGCATGAAGAAAAAACGCATGCACATACGTTGGTTGATGATATTCCGGATGAAGTAAAACAACAACGTGTTGATGATATTATGGAAATACAGCAAGGTATTTCTTTCGATATTAATCAAGAAAAAGTAGGAAAAACCTTCAAGGTGCTGGTAGATAAAAAAGAAGGCGATTTCTTTGTTGGCAGAACCGAATTTGATTCGCCTGAGGTTGACAATGAAGTTTTAATCGATGCAGCTACAGGTTATGCCGCTAACGGAAGTTTTGTTAATGTGAAGATAGACAGGGCTGAAGATTTCGATTTATACGGGACTATAGTTTAAAAAAACACAAAATACGAAACCCCAAAAGCAGTGCTTTTGGGGTTTTTGTTTTTATAAACATTTAATTATTCGCTTTCAGCTGTAGCGAATGCCATCACATCGTCGTTTAAACAATAGAACAAGTACCGATGCACTAAACCAGATTGATGGCTAATTGCAATTAAACAGAAATCCTTTAAACCTTAAAAATTATAACTCAATAATTTAAGCTAAATGAAAAAAATTCTATTTGTTCTCGTGCTCATTTTCATCACCAATTTAGGTTGCAAAAAAATAACCAACGGCGGCGGGCTATGTGCCTGCTCCCCTATAAGTTATGACACAAGCTTAGGCTTGGTGATTAAAAACAGTGCCGATGTGGATCTCCTTAACCCTAAAACTACAGGTTTTTTAGACAAGACCCAGATTCAGCTTTATTCTAAAGATGCCAGCAATGTAATTAAACAAATCAATTTCGACATTCGCCAGCCCTTTACGTACACAAATAATCTGAAAATGGATTATTATCAGCTTGTTTCTTCTGACATAAGCCATCAGGCAAAAAGCATTGATAATACTTTTTATCTTAAACTGGGCGATAAACTTTATGAACTTAACCTAAAGGTGAATAACCAGATGGTCGAAAAATTACTGATCAATAAAACCGATGCTCCCAAAGAACTTCCGAATGTTAACAGTCAGTATCTGAGTAGCATCTATACTTTAAAAATTTAAAGCGTGAGACTTCATTTATAAACTGATTTGCATAAAAAATCCCGATGACCTTAATCATCGGGATTTTGATACTATTTTTTAGGTTCAGGCCTATTTTTAATCTGACTAGGTTTTAACCAAATTTTAGCGCCTTTAGAGTTCACATAATATTTTTCATTTTTTGCATTGATATAAACATCTGATCCATCCGGTGCCATTTTGCCTTTCCAGGTTTTATCGGCAACTTTCGAACTGCCTTTTACTGCTACTTCGGCAGTTTTATTACCTACAGATTTAGCACCTTTACTTATTGCTTTACCGGTATGATCTAATGCTTTACCAACTTCAGTTTTTTTCTTTTCTTGAGCATTTACGGTTAAGGCTGCACCTCCAAATAAGGCCAGCGTTAATAAACCCATTACTAATTTCTTTTTCATGACAGCTATATTTTGTTGAGAGAATAACAGTTGATCATAAGATTTGTTTTATTTCTGTTACACTAATAAAGATAAAGTTTTAAAATATTATTTCCTAAGCAGAGCACACCAGCAAAGGGCATAAAATATTGATTTACAAAAAGCAAATTCTCAGACTAATTCGCCGAAGGACTTTCCGATGGAAAGACACTTAAAATGCTTTAAGTCAAATTTTTATTCTTTTTTTGGAGCGCAGGGTCACAGCAGCTATTAAAGCTTGTTCCCGTTCTCCGCTGTATCCTTTCGCTGCGCTTCAGGGATGCCGCTGCGCCCGGGGCTAAACACTTTAGTAGTGTAAGAAATACAGAACGCCTACCTACTTCTTTCGTAAGCATCATTTTTTCGTTTTCTTGCACTCCCTTCTGTTAAATAAACCTTATTGAAGCGGTTATACTTTTTGTTGCCCACACAAACATCCCTCAATAACCATCACAAAAAGATAATAGCGAAAAGAAGGACTGCCCGAACCGAAAAGCACTAAACCTGCTTTACAAAAAATTAAGTTATTTTAAAACCAACAACTATTATGAACTAGTTTAATTTCTCCGCCAGTAATTTCATTTCGATTTGCGGCGAACGGTTTTCGTAAATAATACTATGTACCGCTTTGCAAATTGGCATATCCACATTATACGCTTGATTTTTAATATGCATACATTTAACCGCATAATAACCTTCGGCCACCATATTCATCTCCAATTGGGCAGATTTTACGGTGTAACCTTTCCCCACCATATTACCAAACGTACGGTTGCGGCTGAACTGAGAGTAAGCTGTAACCAACAGATCGCCAAGATATGCCGACTCCATAATATCCCTGTTGATGGGATGAACGGCATCAACGAAGCGTTTAATTTCACGAATGGCATTGCTGATCAACACCGCCTGAAAGTTATCGCCATAACCTATGCCATGACAAATACCACTGGCTACTGCATAAATATTTTTTAAAACCGCAGCATATTCCGTCCCGAAAATATCGTCTGATACGTTTGTTTTAATGTAACGGGTGTTTAAAAATGAAGCGAAAGTGGATGCCTTTTCTACATCGGTACAGGCGATGGTTAGGTATGATAATTTTTCTAAAGCTACTTCCTCGGCATGGCATGGTCCGCTAACCACCAAAATATCATCATATGGGATATTATAATTTTCGTGCAAAAATTCGCCGATAATCAGATTATCTTCGGGTACTATGCCTTTTATAGCTGAAATGATTTTTTTGCCCTTTAAATCTTCAGCAGTGATGGAAGTTAAAGTATTTTTTAAAAATGCTGCCGGAACATTTAGAATTATAAATTCGGCAGATTTTATGATGGAGTTGATATCTGAAGAAATATGATCTTCCTGAGTAAGTTTAATCTCAACAGAACTAATATAATTAGGGTTATGTTTAAATTTTTTAATGTGTGCTATGGCTGCCTCGTTGCGCATCCACCAAAAAATTTCCTTTTCAGCTAAATTATCTGCAAGCATTTTCACAATGGCAGTCGCCCAGCTTCCGCCCCCTATCATCGCTATTTTAGGTACCATATTTATAAAATAAAAATCCCGGTTTAATATTTTAAACCGGGACAATTTAATTATTTATTGTTGTTAAATATAGTCTACTTCTTAGCGTCTTTGCTAAACAATTGGTCTTTAGATGTTTTTTCTACAATCATTCCGTCTTTTAATTTATTTTGGATGGCAGAATAAGGGCCGGTAACAATTTCCTGGCCAGCCTTAACACCAGATTTGACGATAATAAACTGGTCATTTTGGATTCCGGTGGTCACCTCGGTCTTTTTAACCTTTTTAGTTTTGGCATCGTAAGCATAAATATATTGCTTCACTTTTTTATCGGTTAATTTAGATTTCTGCTTATCGGTATTTTCCTGGTTACCCTGGTTTTGACCAGCATCGCCAGATTTACCGCTATCGGTAAATACAGCCTGAATTGGGATAGCTAAACCTGTTAACGATTCGCTTTCGATATCAACTGTGGCAGACATGCCCGGGCGGAAAATAGATTGTTGTTTACCTGCTAGTTCTTCTGTAATTCTAATTTTTACAGAGAAATTGGTTACCTGATCTACTGAAGTAGATACCGCAGTACCAACAGCTGTTGATGAGCTTGCAATTTCGGTTACTACACCCCTAAATTTTTTATCTGAGAAAGCGTCAACTTCAATCGAAGCTTTATCGCCTACTTTAACACGGGTAATGTCGTTTTCGTTAACATCAACATTAACTTCCATTGACGATAGGTTAGAGATACGCATAATTTCTGTACCTGCCATTTGCGAAGTTCCTAAAATACGATCTCCCAATTCGATTGACAATTTTGAAACCACACCATCAACCGGAGCATAAATTGTTGTTTTAGCTAAGTTTGCCCCTGCTTCTTTAACGTTTGCCCCTGTCTGCTCTAAAGTAAATTTTGCACCGGTTACATTTTCTTTTGCACTGGCCAAATTTGCTTTAGCAGTTAAATACGCCGCCTTAGCAGAATCGAATTCTGATGCAGAAATTACTTTTTTATTAAAAAGTTCTACATTACGTTTGTAAGTTGCTTCCGCATTTACAAAGTTAGCCTGGTTTTGTATCAATTGTTGTTGCGCTGCTGCCACACTAGCCCTTTGCGCATTAAAGGTAGCAACTGTTCTTTCATAACCCGATTGCAAAACATCCGGACGTACTTTACAAAGCAATTGGCCTGCTTTAACAATATCTCCTTCTTTTACCTTTAATTCTACTACCTCTCCCGATACCTCAGAACTTAATTTAACTTCAGTTTCCGGTTGGATTTTTCCACTCGCAGTAACTGTTTCTACAACAGTTTTATCTGATGCTTTTTCTGTAGTTACTTTTTCGGTTTTATTCCCGCCAATAACTCCAGCCAGCTTAAGTATAACTAGAAGAGCTATGATAGCAACTACGGTAATAATAATATGCTTCAGTTTCATAATTTATTGATTGTATTTCGTTTGTTTGTATTATGTTGTAATGTTTTAAAATTAAAACGTTGTAATGGTTATGTATAAAACTAAAGCTTCAATTTTTTATTTTTTCAGCTTTTAATCTTAAAATGTGATCTGTTTACCCAAATAGTAGTCAATTACTTTAGCTCTGAACAAAAGATCATATTTCGCCAAGATAAAATCTATTTCGGCTTTATTTCTATTGGTTTGTGCAGTGCTGTAATCTAAAGAATTTACTAAACCAACAGCATAACGTTGTTCGATTACGTAAAAAGCATCTTTCTGCGCCTGAAAAGCATTTTGGGTAGAAGAATATCTACTTTGTGCGGCACTAAGATCAGCAACAGCCTGATTGATTACCTTGATCAGGTTATTTTTTGATAGTTGCTCGTCAGTTTTACGCTGCATCCAATTAATTTTCGCCTTTCTAACCGCCGATCTGGTTGTGAATCCATTAAAAATTGGAATGGAAATCCCCATACTCACATATTGTCCAAAGTTATCGGATAATTGATCGGAAAATTTTGAAATCGGAAAATTTGAATTAAACTGGTAATAATAGGCTGATCCTAAACCACCACCTAAACTGATCTGAGGAAAAAATCCACCTTTGGCAACATCAATTGCTTTTTCTGCTGCTTTTGTATTTAAATTTGCCAATTTGATATCGGGAAAAGTATTTAAAGCCTGATTGTAAATATCACTTGGAACATAAGCGTTTTGAATGTTATTCAATTCGTTAACCAATGGCGGCTGTACTTTAAATGTCATTGGTGGCTGAATTTCCATTAACTGTCCTAAAGTTAAATAGGATATAGTCAACTGATTCTGCGCATTGGTTAAATTAAGCTCAGCTGTTGCAGCCTGCGATTTGGCCTGCGAAATATCGGCTAAAGTTTTATTACCAACATCTAAAAGCGCCTGCTCTCTTTTTAAAGTAGAATTGGCTACATCCAATTGTTGCTGCGTAGCTTTAACCTGATCCTGGTTATTTAAAACCTGAAGATAAGCGGTTACCACCTGAAGAATAAGATCATTTTTTACCTTGTCTACGTTGGTTTGATCTGCAGCTAACAATAGCTTATTCTGTCTGATTTGGTTTATCTTTGTCCCTCCACCAAAAAGCGAAACATTGGTACTCAGATTAGGACTCAAATTATAGTTCTGAGTATTTTCGAATAAACCTGATACCTGCTGACTCCTACCCCATTGCATGGACTGGTTAATGGTACCATTTACAGTGGGCAATAAAGCATTTTTAGATTGGCGAACATTTTCTTCACTGAGAGCGGCATTGAAAGCGGCTTGTTTAATGTTTAAATTGTTTTTTAATGTGTTTTCAACTGCTTGTTGAATGCTGATAACTTCCTGAGCCTTAATTTTCTGACTAAAACTTAATGCTACTAATAATGCAGATCCGGTAATTAACTTATTCTTGGTAAACATCTTCATAATTTGTTTCAAATCTATATAAACAACTTTAATAATTTCAATCTGTACAGGCATTTAGTAACTTTACTGCTAAAATGTACCTGATCAAATCACCGCTTCTGCTAAAATGGTATTATCCATCACTGTTATGGAATAAATCCCGCACCGAAAAAGTTATTTATTTGACCTTTGACGATGGACCTATACCCAATGTTACAGATTTTGTATTAAAAACTTTAAAAGTCTTTAATGCTAAAGCTACATTTTTTTGCATTGGCGATAATATTGTTAAACACCCCGAAGTTTTTGAACGTGTAAAAAACGACGGACATGCCATTGGCAACCATACTTTCAATCATTTAAAAGGCTGGAAAACCGATAATGAAACCTACCTTCAAAATACACTAAAATGCCAGGAACTTACGCAAACAAATCTGTTTCGTCCACCCTACGGGCGGATTAAGAAAAGCCAGATTAAAAGTCTGAAGTCCGAAGTCCGAAGTCCGAAGTCCATATTCCAAAATCAACAGTCTGACTTAGGACTAAAGACTATCGACTCAGGACTGAACATCGTAATGTGGGATGTACTCAGCGGCGATTTCGACACCAAGCTTTCGCCCGAAAAATGTTATCAAAACGTGATTAAACATACCGAAAATGGTTCTATAATTGTATTTCATGATAGTTTAAAAGCATTCGACCGTTTATCTTACGCACTTCCTAAAGTGTTGGCTTATTTTGCTGAAAAAGGTTTTACATTTTTAACGCTTTAGCCTTAAGCCAATCTTGTGCCAAGGCGCTAAACACACATCAATAAGCTGAAAATCAACGAATTAAAACGACGTAAAATAAATAACTGTTCAAAACCGCACAAATCTGTCCGATAATGAACGGTTATGGAAAAGCCTGTTATTATCCATCATCAGTTAAAAGAGCAACATGTTCCACAAACTGAAAATAAGACATTATCTTTTCATTCTTTCTTTGCTATTATTGTCGTGCAACAGAAAGGCTGAACAAGGTTTTGAAAAAATCCCACCCGGACTAAATGTAACCGAAGATCTCATTAAAGCGATCCGACCGAGCAAAGATTATCAATATTGGGCATGTATTCGGCAGGGATATTTCCATCATCCAAATACAAATACGGAAATCATAGCCGGGAAAGGTGACATTGCTTACCTAATGAACAATAAATTTGATGACCCTAAATCAGGTTTCTTATACAAAATGTGGCAAGGCTATTTTTATATAGCTTATGTAGAAAATAACCATATAAAACTGGTTACCAATAAAGCACAACTGATCAAATTTATAGGAACGATTGATAGCATAGAAGAGGCTCTGTTAATTGCTGATATCAATAATTTAACAGTCGATTATAGAAGAGACATCGGCAGTTCATATAAAAAAGTTAAAGATGGTTATGAATTCTATCTGGTAAAATTTCATAAATGCACCGTGAGAACAGAACCTTTTAAGGTTAGCATTGATACTTCAGGTAATTACAAAGCTAAAAGCCTGGGCTTTTTTTATGATGTTGATGACAGTACCTGTTATGATTAAAAGTACAAACAAGCTTAAATTGAAAAATACCTTTTCGCTTTGTCGGGCCTTGAAAGAATAACTGCTTAAAAAGATTTACCAGCATATAAATCCGGCTCATATTTTTTCATAATTTATACGTTTTATGCCCTTTAATTCCCATTCTTTTTCGTTGTTTAGAATAATTCCAAATTACTCAATCACCTGCCTAAATTGCATTTAAGGGTTGTTTTTTGCTATTTTTGTTTTGACCAAAAAATTGCGCCATATCGGCTCAGTAAACACAAATTAATATACAAAACAGTATTCTTTTTTTGTAAAAAGCGGGTGTTTGTTGCACAATCTTATAACAAAAAGAATAAAATAGCTAAGATGAGTATTTATAACGATTATATCCAGGAGATTGAAGACAGAAAAGCTCAAGGTCTTCATCCCAAACCTATTGATGGAGCAGAATTATTGAGTGAAATCATCGATCAAATTAAAAATGTAAATAATTTTAACAGAGCAGATGCTGTTAATTTTTTCATATACAATACCTTGCCGGGCACTACCGGAGCTGCCGGTGTAAAAGCAGAATTTTTAAAAGAAATTATTTTAGGCGGAACTATCGTTGCCGAAATCACACCTGATTTTGCTTTCGAATTGTTATCGCACATGAAGGGTGGATCTTCTATCAAAGTTTTGTTAGACATCGCTTTGGCAGATAATGGCGATAAAGCCCATAAAGCTGCAGATGTACTGAAAACGCAGGTTTTCTTATACGACGCAGATACCGATCGTTTAAAAGAAGCTTATAACAATGGCAATGCCATTGCTAAGGAAATATTAGAGAGTTATGCCAGGGCCGAATTTTTCACCAAACTTCCCGAAGTAGCAGAAGAAATTAAAGTGGTAACTTTTATCGCAGGTATTGGCGATATTTCTACAGATTTATTGTCGCCAGGCAACCAGGCACACTCTCGTTCAGACCGCGAATTGCATGGCAAATGTATGATTACCCCAGAGGCTCAGGAGGAAATTAAAGCATTGCAAGCGCAACACCCTGATAAAAGTGTAATGCTGGTAGCTGAAAAAGGTACCATGGGTGTAGGTTCTTCACGTATGTCGGGGGTAAACAATGTGGCACTTTGGACAGGTAAAAAATCTAGCCCTTATATTCCATTTGTAAACATCGCTCCAATTGTAGGTGGCACCAATGGTATTTCTCCCATTTTCTTAACAACAGTTGATGTAACAGGCGGTATTGGTATCGACCTTAAAAACTGGGTAAAGAAAACAGATGAAAATGGCAATGTTATCCGTAACGAAAATGACGAGCCGATTTTAGAGCAAGTTTATTCCATAGAAACGGGTACCGTACTCACCATTAATACAAAAACTAAAAAATTGTACAATGGAGATCAAGAGTTGATCGACATTTCAAAAGCGTTAACGCCGCAGAAAATGGAATTTATCAAAGCCGGTGGTTCTTACGCTATCGTTTTTGGTAAAAAAATCCAAACTTTTGCAGCTAAAACTTTAGCTATCGAGCCTTCGTTAGTATTCGCCCCTGCTAAAGAGGTATCTATTGAAGGGCAAGGTTTAACGGCTGTAGAAAAAATCTTCAATAGAAATGCGGTAGGTTTAACACAGGGCAAGGTTTTACATGCCGGTTCTGACGTTCGTGTAGAAGTAAACATTGTAGGTTCTCAGGATACAACAGGTTTGATGACCGCTCAGGAATTAGAAGCAATGGCAGCTACAGTTATTTCTCCAATTGTTGATGGTGCTTATCAATCAGGTTGTCATACCGCATCTGTTTGGGACAAAAAAGCACAGGCAAACATCCCTAAATTGATGAAGTTTATGAACGACTTCGGTGTGATTACTGCCCGCGACCCTAAAGGCCAATATCATTCTATGACCGATGTTATTCATAAGGTATTGAACGACATCACTATTGATGAGTGGGCAATTATTATCGGTGGTGATTCGCACACACGTATGTCTAAGGGTGTGGCTTTCGGTGCAGATTCTGGTACGGTAGCATTAGCATTGGCAACTGGTGAGGCTTCTATGCCAATTCCTGAGTCAGTAAAAGTAACATTCAAAGGTCAGATGAAAGAACACATGGATTTCCGTGATGTAGTTCATGCGACACAATTGCAAATGTTGCAACAGTTTGATGGCGAAAACGTATTCCAGGGCCGTATTATTGAGGTACACATTGGTACTTTATTAGCCGATCAGGCTTTTACCTTTACAGATTGGACAGCAGAGATGAAGGCAAAGGCATCTATCTGTATTTCGCAGGATGATACTTTAATCCAGTCGTTAGAAATTGCTAAAAATCGTATTCAAATCATGATAGACAAGGGTATGGACAACCATAACCAGGTTTTACAAGGATTGATCAACAAAGCAAACAAGCGTATTGAAGAAATTAAGACCGGTATCAAACCAGCTTTAATGCCAGATGATAATGCCAAATATTATGCTGAGGTTGTAATCGATTTGGATCTAATTGAAGAACCAATGATTGCTGATCCAGATGTGAATAATGTAGATGTTTCTAAACGTTATACACATGATACCATCAGAGACTTAACTTACTATGGTGGGGATAAAAAAGTAGACCTTGGTTTCGTAGGTTCTTGTATGGTACATAAAGACGACTTGAAAATTGTTTCTCAGATGTTGAAAAACGTAGAGACGCTAACTGGTAAAGTAGAGTTCAAAGCTCCATTGGTGGTTGCAGCCCCTACTTACAACATCATCGATGAGTTGAAAGCAGAAGGCGATTGGGAATACTTACAAAAATACTCTGGATTTGAGTTCAGCGATGCCTTACCTAAAGCTGCAGCGCGTACCGAATATGAGAACATTATGTACTTAGAACGTCCGGGTTGTAACCTTTGTATGGGCAACCAGGAGAAAGCGGCTAAGGGCGATACTGTAATGGCTACCTCAACCCGTTTATTCCAGGGCCGCGTCGTTGAAGATAAAGAAGGTAAAAAAGGAGAATCTTTATTGGCATCTACACCGGTAGTGGTTCTTTCTGCAATTTTAGGTCGTATTCCAAGCATTGAGGAATATAAAGTTGCGGTAGAAGGTATCAACTTAACCAAGTTTACGCCTATTTCTACAAAACAATAAGAAACAAATAAACATATTTTTTGTTAATCAAAGCACAAAGGCTGTTCGATAATCGGATGGCCTTTTTATTTACACGAACAATTGAATAGAATGGTTTTAAATAACATAATTTGACAAATCTTAAAAATAAGTCTATTAAAAATTGTTTAATTTAGTTTGTGTTGTTATTGACAATAATTTTAAAAAAAAATAAAGTATGGCTTTTGATATAGACATGATTAAAAAGGTTTATGCAAACTTTGGCAGCCGTGTTGAGGCTGCGCGTAAAATAGTTGGCAGACCTTTAACATTATCTGAGAAAATATTATATGCACACCTTTGGGATGGAGATCCTAAAACAGCGTTTAAACGTGGTTCTGATTATGTAGACTTTGCGCCAGATCGCGTTGCGATGCAGGATGCAACAGCCCAAATGGCATTATTGCAATTTATGCAGGCAGGTCGCCCACAAGTGGCTGTGCCTTCTACAGTTCATTGCGATCACTTAATTACGGCTAAAGAAGGTGCCGCAATAGATTTACCTCATGCTAAAACAGAAAGTGCCGAAGTTTTTGATTTCTTATCTTCTGTATCGAACAAATACGGTATCGGTTTCTGGAAACCAGGTGCTGGTATTATTCACCAGGTAGTTTTAGAAAATTATGCTTTCCCAGGAGGAATGATGATCGGAACCGACTCACACACCGTAAATGCGGGTGGTTTGGGTATGGTTGCTATTGGAGTTGGTGGTGCTGATGCCTGCGATGTAATGGCGGGTTTACCTTGGGAGCTTAAATTCCCTAAGTTAATCGGCGTTAAGTTAACAGGTAAATTAAACGGCTGGACTGCTGCTAAAGATGTAATTCTTAAGGTTGCAGGTATCCTTACTGTAAAAGGTGGTACTGGAGCAATTGTAGAATATTTTGGTGATGGCGCTACATCAATGAGCTGTACGGGTAAAGGTACCATTTGCAACATGGGTGCGGAAATTGGTGCAACCACCTCTACTTTCGGATATGACGAGAGCATGGAGCGTTATTTACGTGCTACCGGCAGAAATGAAGTTGCTGATGAGGCAAACAAAATAAAGGAATATTTAACCGGTGATGCTGAAGTTTATGCTGAGCCGGAAAACTATTTCGATCAGGTTATTGAAATCGATTTAGATACCTTAGAGCCTTATTTAAACGGCCCGTTTACACCAGATTTAGCTACTCCGGTTTCGCAGATGAAAGTTGAGGCAGAGAAAAACGGCTGGCCTTTAAAAGTAGAATGGGGATTGATTGGTTCTTGTACCAACTCTTCCTACGAGGATTTATCAAGAGCAGCCTCTATCGCAAATCAGGCTATTGCAAAAGGTTTGGTAACCAAATCGGCCTTCGGTATCAACCCAGGATCTGAACAGGTACGTTATACTGCAGACCGCGATGGTTTTTTAAAAACTTTCGAAGATTTAGACGCTACAATTTTCACCAATGCCTGCGGACCATGTATTGGGATGTGGGATCGTACCGGTGCAGAAAAAGCAGAAAAAAATACGATCGTACACTCGTTTAACAGAAACTTTGCTAAGCGTGCAGATGGTAACCCTAATACTTTTGCATTCGTAGCTTCACCAGAAATGGTTGCTGCAATTGCAATCTCAGGTAATTTAGGCTTTAATCCATTAACCGATACGTTAACAAACGATAAAGGCGAACAGGTTAAATTAGATCCACCTACAGGTTTTGAACTGCCAACAAAGGGTTTTGCAGTAGAAGATGCAGGTTATCAGGCACCGGCAGCTGATGGCTCATCAGTTCAGGTTTTGGTTTCCCCAACTTCGCACCGTTTACAATTGTTAGATCCATTTACCCCTTGGGAAGGTACCGACTTAAAAGGTTTAAAACTTTTAATCAAAGCCAAAGGTAAATGTACAACAGATCACATTTCTATGGCTGGCCCCTGGTTAAAATTCCGTGGTCACTTAGATAACATTTCTAACAACATGCTCATTGGTGCGGTTAACTATTTCAACGATAAAACAGATAACGTTAAAAATGAATTAACTGGTGAATACGGACCAGTTCCAGCAACACAACGCGATTATAAAGCTGCTGGTTTAGGTTCTATTGTTGTTGGCGACGAAAACTATGGCGAAGGTTCATCACGTGAGCATGCCGCTATGGAACCCCGTCACTTAGGTGTTCGGGCTGTACTGGTAAAATCTTTTGCCCGTATTCACGAAACCAACCTCAAAAAACAAGGTATGTTAGCTTTAACCTTTGCCGATAAAGATGATTACGATAAAATCTTAGAAGATGATACCATCGATATCTTAGGCTTAACAGAATTTGCTCCAGATAAACCATTAACATTAGTATTACACCATGCTGATGGTACCCAAGAACAATTCCCGGTTAACCACAGTTATAACGATCAACAAATTGAATGGTTTAAAGCTGGTGGCGCACTAAATATTATTCGCGCTGAGGCAGCGGCTAAAGCAGCGCTTTAGTAGTCGGTAGTCCGAAGTTTGGATGAAAACAATATCAATCCCGTTCTGTTAAATCAGAGCGGGATTTTTTGTTCTTTTACCAGATACCGCTTAAAACGATATCTATTTATCCAATTTGTCACATTGAGCTTGTCGAAATGCCTTAAAATCATTTTAAAAAGTCCTTCCACAGGATTCCTTTGGACAGGGTGACAAATCCATTATTTAGGATTAACCTCTTTCTTTTTTTGGAAAGCAGTTGCAGTAGTTCTTAGGGCGGGGCTAGTCCCGCTAATGCTGCTGCTGGTTTAGAAAAAAAACCAGCATTCGCGTATATCGGGTTTAGATGGCAGAGACAGTGAGGAGCTTTGCCATACTAGCAGTAAAAGGACTTTCTAGCCCCGGGCGTAGCGGCATCCCTGAAGCGCAGCGAAAGGATACAGCGGAGAACGGGAACAAACTTTAACAGTAGCACTGCTTTTGCGCTTCAAAAAGCTACAATAAATCATTTCTTTAATTTTTGGAAAGCAGCTGCGGTAGTTCCTAGGTTGGGGTTGGTCCCGCTAATGCTGTTGCTGGTTTAGAAAAAAAACAGCATTCGCCTATATCGGGTTTAGATGGCAGAGACAGTGTGGAGCTTTGCCATACTAGCAGTAAAAGGACTTTATAGCCCCGGGCGTAGCGGCATCCCTGAAGCGAAGCGTAAGGATAGATAATAAATAATTGCCATATTTTTTGGAAAGCATTCTTCGAACATTTTCCTGGAAACAGTTCATTTTAAATATGGTATAAAGCGATATTTTGTTGTATAAATATGCATTGGGAAACATTTATAATCAATCATAAGTGAGGTTAAAAAGAAATGATCTCCGGTTTTCAATCGAATCTTAACATAGTGGTAATTTGTCCACAGAGCTGATCGGCGATTTGCAAAATCAAGATTATTTTCATGGTAAATTCCGATATGCTGTTCAATAACTTCAATATCCTTTTGCTTAAATTCAAACCGCTTGTTTTTATCTGAATAAAGATACAAATTAGAATTACCGAATATTATAAAGCTAGCTTTTCGATTTTTGATATAGTAAGTAATGTGTAAATAAAAAACGGGAAGCAAAAAGATGAATAAAACCGATAACATGTACCCAAAGAAACGGAAATCAACAAATGGCCACCAACCAAGCATATAAATAGCTAGTGGGGTTATGATTAATAGAATCCCTAATAGCCTACAATATTTTAAGGATTTAAATTGATGTTTAAGATCAATTTTGAAAGTTACATCCTCTTCAAAACTCGTAACCGCAATCATAGCAATGATGACATTTATTGGCTTTAATAGGCGTAGTTAGGGTTAAAAAGGCAAGTATAGTTGCCCAAATACTATATTTTTTATCTGTAGCTATTCCATAGCCTACATTGGTAGATCCACATTTTTCACAAACTGTTTTATCTTCCGCTGATTCTTCTTCATCAACAATTTCATCTGATGATTCAAAAGCCAAACTATGGTCTTCAACCAGTAAAGCATTAATGGCCGTTACATCTCTTTCAAAAACAATGAGTTTTACACCGCCAATGGCCTGATTGTAAAGTGGATTTAAGGTTGCAACATTTTCATCGGCCAGAAAACAGGCAAACCCACTATCTTCCAATTTAGCTTTAATGATATTGGCTTCCATCGGATTGTAATAGGTACTGTAAACTACTGTTCTATCATTCATCAACCAAACTTAAGAATTTGTTTAACATTGAAGGAGAAAAAGCGACATATAAACTAACTTTTCAGGAAGTTTTGCCACCAATAGCCCGAATCTTTAATGGTGCGTTCCTGTGTTTTAAAATCATTATAAATCAATCCAAAACGGGCCGTAAATCCTTCAGCCCATTCAAAATTATCCATTAATGTCCAGGCCATATAACCGGTTACGTTTATGCCTTCCTTTTTGAGTTTTAACAGAGCATTTAAATAAAGTTTAAAATATTCGATCCGTTCAGGGTCTTCTACCCTACCGTTGATCAACTTATCATGATAAGCAGCACCATTTTCCGTAATCAGGATATTTTTGACATATGGGTAAGCAGCAAACTGTTTCACAATATTATAAAAACTATCAGCATTTACCTCCCAGCCCATTGCGGTATGAGGCCTTTTCCTGCTTTTGGCTTTTACTTCCCAAGCCTGAACAACCGGGATAAATGCATTATACTTAACCACCAAAGGAAAATAATTTTGAAGACCGATAAAGTCAAAATCAAACTTCATCCGTTCGTGAAGCCGCCAGGTACCATATTCGATCTGAAATTTCTCTAACACATCCCAATTGGCGGTAGGAAAACCCATACCCTGTGTAGGTTCTACAAAAAGACGGTTCATTAGGCAATCAACCCGTTTTGCAGCAAGGATATCACTATCACTCTGGGTACTTGGAATTACTTCCGAGCAAGAGAAAGTAGTTCCGATATTAGCCTTGCTAATTTCTGCGCGTAAAATCTTGCCCCCATCTGCCTGGGCCAGTGCAGTATGCAAGACGGCTGAAAAGAAATTACCTAACCCTGTTTTCCCTGGGGCATGAACGCCTAACATATACCCCAAAGAAGTATAACCGAAAGGCTCATTTAACACAATCCAGTTTTTCACCTTATCGCCATACTCTAAGGCGCAGATGCTCACAAAAGCGTTAAAAGCAGCATTGATGCTAAAACTTGTCCAACCGCCCTCATCTTCTAAAGCCTGTGGTAAATCCCAATGGTAAAGCGTTATGTAAGGTGTTATTCCATGGGTTAAACATTCATCAATAAGATTGTGATAAAAACGGATGCCTTCCTGGTTAATTTCTCCCCTACCTGCTGGCAAAATCCGAGACCAGGCAATAGAAAACCTAAACACTTTAAAGCCCAGCAGTTTAACTAAAGCTATATCTTCAGTATATCGGTGATAAAAATCGCAAGCAGGATCTAATTTATGGTTCTTTTTTATTTTTCCATTTTTTGCTGTAAAGGTATCCCAAATGGAAGGGCCTTTGCCATATTGGGTGGCTGTACCTTCTATTTGAGCCGCAGCAGTAGCTACACCCCACAAAAAATTTTGGTCAAAATCACTTGCATTAATCATTCGTTATCAATTAATTGGCATAAGTTGCGAGTTTAATATTAATAAATCATTAAGCAATAAATTTTTAAAATAAAGATTTCTCCGCTGCCGTCGAATGATTCTTCGAAATTATGGCGCTTTGACTACAGTAGTATCCTGTGCTATAACTGGTACCGTGTAATTTCCAGTATCTAAACTTACTGTAGGCAATAGTTTTTTTATGCTGGCTAAATCTGCTTTAGCTATACCAGTATGATACACATACAGAAATTTTAAATTTTTCAGTTTCTTTAATTGATTAATCCCTTTTACAGTAATTTTTGTTCCGACCAAACTCAACGACTGCAGCTGTTCTAAATCTTTCAGCAATACTAAACCTGCATCTGTGATCTGGGTATTATTTAGGCTTAACCTGGTTAAGTTTTTACAATCCTTTATTGCAGTTAAGGTTTGATCGTTTACTTTATTATTTTCCAACTTAAGCCAAAGGAGCTGTTTTTCGATTGATTTTATCAGATCCAAAACATCTTTACCCATCGATTGTGCATTGATGAAATTGGCCGAAAGGTAATTGGTATTCTGGGCAACCGGAAATACCGCAATCCCTGCATCGGTAAACTTTTTCAATACTTTATTATCAACTGCCGAAACCTCTTCAGTTGGAATATCACTGGCTTTGATTTGTTCAGCCCCACTTTCGCCTTTTTGCAGACTGGCTAAAACAGTTTTTATATTTTCTGGCTGGGGAAGATCTTTAAATTTCTTTTTAAAATCGGCGCCATTATCAATCCACCATTTTAACAAGGCGATCTCATTGTTGGTGAGTTGAGGTTTTTCTTTAGGCGCCATATGGTCTTCATCATTCAACGGCAATAAAATCCGCTTCATCAGCTCACTATCATTGGCTTTACCCTTTACAATGGTGTGTCCATCTTCTCCACCTTTTAAAATATATTCTTCCTGGTCTAACCTTAGCTTGCCTTTTTGTTTTTCGCTGCCATGGCAACTATAACACCTATTTTGAAAGAGTGGCTGAATAGCATTTTGGTAAACAAAAGCCTCCTGAACATTGGGAATTGGTGGAATTGCTGCACCGCCTTTTGTACTGCCCGATTTTAACGGCGCGGTTAAATAATCAGAACCATGGGTTAAAGAACCTCCTAAGTGACCTGTAATTGAAATAAGCGCGATGAGAACCGCAGCTATTGTACCTAATATGGCATTTGATTTAACCTTTTGATAAATAATCCACAATATAAAAGATAAAACAGCAACACTGATCCCCATCCATTGGTGATTGCTCACGAGTTTAACGTCATAATCGCCACCATTGGCCAATAAATAACCAGTAATGCAGGATACGACAGCACTTAGCGCACCCAAGAGCAGCATAATAGGAATGGCTGGCTTTAGGTTGATAAACTTTGCAGCAAATGATAGGAGAATACAAATACAGCCAAGTAACAAAATCCCTATAGGAAGGTGGACAAAAACCGGGTGAAAGCGGCCAAAAAATTCTAACATCTTATTGATATCTCTTTCTTAATAAATTCATCATGTAAACATTTATTGCCCATTGATCGGCAACAGGTTGGCGTGTATATGGCAAGGTAGGCATATAATCAGCGGGGCCAAATTCGGTAAGAATAGTCATGCGCTCGCCGTTTTTCTTTTTGCGTGCTATAATTTTATCCCACCAGGCCAGGTGTGCTTCTACCACTTTTGCCCATTCTGGTGCCCGCGGATCGTTTACCTGTGGTCCTTCGGGGTGCCCAACCCGCGAGTGGATATGTTCTGCTTTTTCTAAAATAAAATCGATGGTCTGTTTCTGATCAGACAATAAACTCTCGTGCACATTGCACCAATGCGAAATATCTAAAGTAAATCTTAATTCTGGATTTTTTTCCGCAAAATTTCTGGCAACATGTGCAGCAAACATCATACGGCTACGATGCGTTTCGTGATAAACCGGTATGCCAGACGATTTGCTTTTGGCCGTCACGTAATCGATAATCTGCTTATTTTCTTCGTAAGTGAAATAATCTCTTCCCGAATGGCAGTTAATGTAAACTGGTTTTTGATAAGTATTGGCACAAATGGCATCTAAACTTTTTTTGAAAGAAGCGAAGTGTTCAGTTATGTTCGACTGCGATCCGGCACATAAAAATCCTATTTCCAGTTTATGTTTCTTAACCGCATCAAAAAGTTCTTTTATTGCTTTATCCTCGCCTGGCCACCATACTTCAATGCCATCATACCCTTCTTTTTTGGCTGCTGCGCAAAACTCATCTCTTGTGCCGCCAAAACCCCAGTCGGTTTGCATAAATAATAATTCATAGCCAGCTATTGCTTTTATATTTTTAAGTTCGCTGGCGCTCATGTTTTGGATGGGGGCTAAAATTGATGCTGCCGTTACAACAGCTGTATTTTGTAAGAATTTTCTTCTGGTTTGGTTCATTGGTTCACTGGTTATTAGTTCATTGTAGATTGGTCATTAGTTTATTGGTAACTGTCTATTGAAAATTGGTCATCGGGTTAATCGGTTAATCGACTCCGGACTCCGGACTTCCGACTCCTGACTTAAGCAACAATCTCTGAGATCACCTTACCTGCCACATCAGTTAACCTAAATGGTCTTCCCTGGAAAGGATAGGTAAATTGTTCATGATCGAAGCCCAACTGATTTAAAATAGTGGCCTGAATATCGAAGGCATCAACTTTTCCACTTACTGCACTGTAACCAATTTCATCTGTTTCGCCGTGTGTAAATCCTTTTTTCACACCTCCACCGGCCATCCATATGGTAAATGCTTCTGTATGGTGATCTCTACCTTTAAATGGATTTTGAATGCCATTTCTGTTTTCCATCATTGGCGTACGTCCGAATTCACCGCCCCAAACGACCAGGGTTTCTTCTAATAAACCGCGTTGTTTTAAATCGAGCAATAAAGCAGTAATTGGCCTGTCAATGGTTCGGCATTTATTCTTCAGTCCGATGTTAAGTGAGTTGTTTGGATTATCGCCATGCGCATCCCACCCCCAATCGAATAACTGCACATAACGCACCCCTTTTTCTACCAGTTTACGGGCAAGCAACACATTATTGGCAAAACATGCTTTACCCGGTTGTGTACCATACATTTCGTGGATGTAGGCTGGTTCATCGTTGATATTCATCACCTCTGGTGCCGATATCTGCATGCGGTAAGCCATTTCATACTGTGCTATCCGCGATAAAATTTCAGGATCGTTATACTCTTGATATTGTTGCTCGTTGGCTTTATTAATGGCTTCGATAGATGCTTTTCTCAAATCCCGGTTCATTCCATCCGGGTCTTTTATAAACAGTACGGGGTCTCCTTCACTTCTACATTGTACACCTTGATAAACAGAGGGTAAGAAGCCACTTCCCCAAACACTTTTTCCAGCATCAGGGAAACTACCGCCACTGGTAAGCACTACATATCCCGGTAAATTCTGGTTTTCTGATCCCAAACCGTAGGTTACCCAGCTTCCCATACTTGGTCTGCCCAATCGCGGTGAACCTGTATGTACCAACAGCTGAGCCGGAGCATGGTTAAATTGATCTGTTTTTACAGCTTTCAAAAAGCTTACCTCATCTACCATGGTAGAAAAGTGTGGCAGATTATCACTCACTAAGGCGCCTGATTGGCCATATTTGGCAAAATTAGCCTGTGGGCCCAACATTTTAGGCACCCCGGTTATAAAAGCAAATTTTTTCCCGGCAAGTAATGATGGAGGGCAATCCTGGCCGTCCATTTTCATTAGCTCTGGTTTAAAATCAAACAATTCTAATTGAGATGGAGCACCCGCCATGTGCAAATAAATTACACTTCGTGCCTTACCCACATGTGGTGGCGATTTTGGCAATAACGGATGTGCGGGATCGTAAGCGATCTTTGTTTGTGGACTCGAAAAAAGATTACCACAGCTACCCAATAGCGAACCCATTGCCAAAGCACCCAAACCCATCGCACTTTCTTTTAAAAAATGGCGTCGAGAGTGCAGGCGTGCATTTGCTTCATGTGCTTCTTTAATTAACCTATGTGCGTTTAATTCGTCTCTTGTCATAACCGGTCAAATCAATTTTTGGTAACCACTTCATCCAGGTTAAGCATTGCATTGGCCACGAGTACCATTGCCGCTTCTTCTGGCTTAAATTTCTTTTGTTTATCGCCCATAAATGCCGATACACTTGCCGAATTTTTTCTAAACTCGCTAAAAGCCTTGGCATAAAGGTCTTCGAATACTTTTAATCTATTTTGAGGGATTGTTTTATATAAAATCAATTCATAGCCCTTGGCAATTTTAGATTTACTGGTGCTTCCTCCTACTTTTTCCATACGCACCGCCAGTTTTCTTGCCAAATCGATATAAACACTATCATTTAAGGTTACCAGGGCTTGTAAAGGGGTATTGGTTCGGATACGGCGCGGACTACAAACCACCCTCGATGCACCATCAAAGGCGATAGCTGATGGATACGGAGCTGTTCTTTTCCAATAGGTATATATTCCCCTGCGGTATTGTTCTTCTCCACTACTTAGTACCCACTTAGCACCACTATAAGGCGAGAACCAAATTCCTTCAGGCTGCCAAGGCATTACCGGTGGTCCGTACATTTTATTACTTAATACCCCACAAACAGCAAGACTTTGATCTCTTACTTGCTCGGCACTTAACCTGATCCGCGAACCCCTGGCGTAAAACTTATTAAACAGATCTTTTTCTTTCAGTTCTTCGGTTACCTTACTGTCTTGCCTATAAGTAGCCATCATCACCAGTTCTTTCAACATTTTTTTAACGCTCCAGTTGTATTTGTACATAAACTGATAAGCCATAAAATCTAAAAGTTCCTGGTGCGTAGGAGCCATTCCCTGGGTTCCCATATCTTCTAAAGTTTCTACCAAACCGGTTCCGTATAATTGCTCCCATAGCCTGTTTACCATTGTTCTCGACACAAGAGGGTTTCTTTTATCGGTAAGCCACATGGCCAAGCCCATCCTATTATTAGGTGCATTTTTAGGCATGGCAAAAGCCAAAGAATTAGGCACACCAACTTTAACCTCTTTGCCTTTCGAAGTCCACGCACCACGCTCAAACACATAGTTTTTGCGTTGCATGCTCAATGGATTTTCGACCATAATCGGTGTAGTCGGCACCTTTGCATTCATTAAATCAGTAAATCTTTTTTTATTGGCCAAATACTCAGGTTTGCCTTTTCCGGGAAACTGTTTGGTAAAATAAAACCAGTCGAAGTACACCATAAATTCGTCAGGATTTTTTACCGAAGGATTGGTATACTTTAAATACACATCCTTTACCCCAATTTGCTTTGCAAAATCTATTTCTACATTTTCATAACCTTTAGTTTGGGCCAGTTTCCACGATTTTACGACAGGGCCGTTTGGTGAGCCTAAATGTAAACTCATTGTACCATCAGGTTTACTGCAGTTATAGCGCAAAATCAACTGATCAACATGGTTAAGGTCGACTGATTTTAATCTTGCTGTAGAGCTATTTTTAAAATACAATGCAATGTTATTATTACCGATTACTGAATTCACTAATTCATCGGCTGTTGTAGAGTTTATTGCCGGCTGACCCGTTTTTAAGAATAAATCAATTTCAGCAGCTCTTTCTTTACCCGCAACAGCTTTAACCCAGCTGTTTAAATAATTGAGCTCGTTTTTAAGGCTATCATTAAAATCTTTAAGTAATGGGTATTCTGCAGAAACGTCTTCATCCCTCGTATTGTTAAAATACGACATGAATTTATAGTACTCATCATGTTTAAAGGGATCGTATGGGTGGCTATGGCATTGTACGCAAGAAAAAGTTGTGCTCATTAACCCTTCCCAAGTGGCATTTACACGATCTAAAACCGCGGCGGTTCTAAATTCTTCATTATTGGTCCCACCCTCATCGTTGGTTGGGGTATTTCTGCTGAAAGCCGTAGCAATATATTGGGCATCTGTCGGATTTGGAAATAAATCTCCGGCAATCTGATCAGTAATAAATCGATCGTATGGCATATCACTGTTAAACGCTTTAATCACCCAATCGCGATAGCTCCAGATGTTTCGGTTAGGATCACTCTCATAGCCTTTAGTATCAGCATAACGCGCTATGTCCAGCCACATAGACGCCCAGCGTTCGCCAAATTTAGGCGAAGCCAATAAACTATCAACTAGCACATTGTAGGCTGCCTGCTCATCTTTGCTATTCAAATAAAATTTGGCCAGTTTGTCTGAAGGATAAGTACCGATTAAATCTAAACTTACTCTCCTCAATAAGGTTGCCTTATCAGCAGTTTTAGAGGGCTCCAGTTTATTTTCTTCTAGTTTTGCAAAAATAAATTTATCCAGATCGTTGCGTATCCAGCTATTATCCACATCTGGTAGTTCGGTCGGTTTTACACTAACATAAGCCCAATGGTTGCCCCATTTTGCACCTTGTTTTATCCAGCTACTAAGGATATCGATCTCATCATCATTTAAAGCCGGGTGCTTATATGGCATCCTTTCTTCAGGATCGTTAGATTTTAAACGTTTAATAAATTCACTATCCTCCGGATTACCTGGAATAATTGCCGGTTTGCCACTTTTGGTTTTAGCCAAAGCTTCTTCCCGAAACAATACACTAAAGCCGCCCTGCTGCTTAACGCCGCCATGGCAAGAAATACACTTTTTATTTAAAATGGGCTTAACCTGCGAATTAAAATCGATCCGTTTCTCCGACGAAAAAAGTGAAAAGGCTATTAAGATAATCGCAACCAGCATGAAGCCTGATGCAAATAATATTTTCTTTTTCAATAACATTTTGGTTAGAATAAATTTAAGCTAATTTTTAAAGCTCGTAATTTGTATACAAAGTTAAATTAAGCTAAACATTATCAAAATTACTACAGAGGCGAAAATTAGACTAAATCGCTAAGATTTCGCTTCCTTTAAATCAAAGATCAAGAAAAAAATAAAACACAAAAATGTATTAACTTGCTCAAAAAATGGATTATCTTACTTTTTATTAAGAATTAACAATGGAGAAACGCCAAGTAGGACAAAAAAATAGTTTTGATTTTCAAAAAGCCTTAATAATTCCTAGGAATGTACTAATAAAACAGTGCACTAAAAATGAAATCATAAACAATTTATTTATTACCGACATTGGTTATTACCGTAAGGCATTGAATCACTATATAAAAAGGAATAATGGTTCGGAACAGCACATTTTAATTTATTGTGTAGAAGGAAAGGGAAACGTAGAATTTCAGGGTACTAACTATCATATTGAAGCAGGTAATTTCATTATTATCCCGAAAGAAACAGCACATACTTACCAAGCTGACCCAACGTTACCATGGACTATTTATTGGTTCCATTTTTCAGGGACCGGTGCTGATCAGTTGGTTGCTTCGCTACAGAATTATAAGGCTTATGCGGGTTTTAGTGAAGAACGGAACATATTGTTCGATACAATTTACAACCGATTAGAAAGAGGTTTTAGTAGAGAAAATATAATTTATGCCAATTTATGTTTCCACCAATACATTGCTGAAGTTGTTTATACCGATAAACACCTGGTTAACGATAAAATTATGGAGCCTGATAAAGTTGAAGAGGTTATAGATTTTATGCGGAAAAATATTGAAAAGATGCTTAGTTTAAAGGAAATGGCACTGGCTGTTTACCTTTCACCTTCCTATTTATCGGCCATTTTTAAAAAGAAAACCGGAACCTCACCTATCGATTATTTTAACCAGCTCAAAATTCAGAAAACAACACAGTATTTGCTATTCACCAACCTGCGGATTAACGAAATTGCACAAAAAATCGGCATTAACGATCCTTATTATTTTAGCCGGCTCTTTTCAGGTATCATGGGCATTTCGCCGAAACAATATCGCGATAATAGGTTTAATTAAGACATTTTGGGACTGCAGTCAAACGTAATTATCTAAGAGGATTTAATATTTCAAACCATTCTTTCAGAAATATAATGATCAATATCAAAATTTGCCCAAATAATTTCCCGATCCATCATGGTGAAACGTTGATAGTGATTATATATTGATGCCACCTTAAAATCTGGCTCCATAACCAGCCACCACGTTTTACTATCGGATTTTAGATCCACGCTAACTAAACAATACATCTCTTTTATCTCATCCAATGATTTTTCAAAGTTGGTATTCTCGAATCTTTTAAAAATTAAATATTGCAACTTGGCAATTATAGCTTCATAATCAGAGGCTAGTTTTTTAACAAGTTCAACTTTATCATCTATTTGCTGATCTTGGTTTTCTGTACCAATTGATAATTCAATATTATGATAAGGATGAAGATTTGGCACTACCCCAAACCAGTTTTTATCTTTTCTGTTGTAGGTTAATCGTCCAAAAGGTTCAACAATAATGCTTTTGGAATCAGTACATACACTTTCTTCTTCTTTCCGAAGCGGGAAAACCTTTAAACAAATAAACATGGTCAAAAACGAAGGTCCATAAGTAACGACAAATTCATCAACACTGAGAGACATTAACTTTCCAAATACCAATAAGTAAAGCATAAAAAATGCCATTGAAACCATAAGCGCATTATTTACAATCCTCTTTTTATTATAAACTGATTGTGCTATGCCATTAATTTTACGCATATTAAATAAAAGTGCACAGAAAGTTAAAGCGATAAATACGGCGGCGTCTTTGAGATCCAAATAAACATTAGCGCTATAATTTGAAGTAATAATTGGCAATATCTTAATGTATGCCATCATAATTCCAAAGGTTACCGGAAGACTAAGCAATAGGGTAGTTAATGTTACTTTTAAGATATAAATGAGGGCCTGTTTCATGAGAAATTGTAATTTAGAAAAGTTTTTAGCATTTTGTTAATGTTACCTTGCAGTCAGATGTTACCATCTAATTGGCAGTAAATACATGCGGTTTAAAGCCTTAAACTTAGCATCAGTGTCAGATGGTAACATCCGACACCACGAAAATAGCAATATCCAACACCACACCACCAAGATTAATCCAAGGTTAAGCCAATTTCCTTCAACAAAATAGCTGCATTAAAAGTCTTACATGGTCCGTGTTTTAATAAATAATCAAATTTCATTTCGCCCTCGGTGATCTGTATATCGAAATGGAAATTACGCACGGTTTCGGGATGATCGATAATCAGATCTGCCAGTTGTAAATCGTGTGTAGCAAAAAGTGCAGGAGTTTTTTCGGTAATCAGCTTTTGTATAAAAACCTTCGAGCCTAAATATTTATCGCGACTGTTTGTACCACGCAGCATTTCGTCAATCAATACAAAAGTATCTTTGTCTTCGACTACATTATCTAAAATCATTTTCAGGCGGTTGAGCTCTGCCTTAAAAGTAGAGGTACTTTCGTTCAGCGAATCTTTAATCCGCATATAAGTATTGATCGAAAAAACCGACAATTGCATGGTTTTGGCACAAACCGGTGCACCAGTATAAGCCAATATCATATTAATACCCAAAGTACGTAGAAAAGTGCTTTTGCCGGCCATGTTAGAGCCCGTTACAATATCTACAGTTGGTGCTGCTTCTAAATGAAAATCGTTATTCACCCGAACTTGCTCGTTAATAAGCGGATGACCAATATGAGTGGTGGCTAATGCAAACTGATCTGTAATCACCGGAAAAACCCAATCTGGCTGGTTATACGCTGTTGTGGCCAATGAAATCAGCTCTTCAAAATCGCCTAAGTGGTCAAGGGCCGAAATCACATCTTTTGATGAAGATTTATACCAAGTATCTAAACTGATGCAGCACTTTAAATCCCAAAGTAAAAGTGCATTCAATATGCCGCCAACCAGGATATTTAGCCTGGCATCAAAATTCTGGATAATTTTAGATAATCCCCTAATTTCTTTGCTTACAGGGATTTTTGAATCTAATAAACTTAAAGTATACGAACTTTTCCAGCTTTGATTCTCTGTCCATAAAATAGCACTTGCATAACCGTTTAACAGATTCGAACTTCCACCAAAGGTGTAAAAAACCTTGCTAATTTTTGAGCCCAATAAAACATTCCACCCCGTGTGGATTACAAATAAAAGTGCCAATATTTTCCAAAAAGCAGTGCTAATAAGAAGCGCTGCCAAAATTAAACCAACAGAAATATAAGGCACCAGTTTTACATAAAACCTCAAAAAATTGCTCTTTACAAACTCTAATTGTGCACCCAGTTGGTGTTTAAGCTGTATTTTAATCTGCTCTATTTTATCGGGATCGTAACCATGCAGGTTAGCCCTGAAACTATGAGTTTCTGCTATTTTATCTGTTATTTCTTTTATCGCTTCCTGGCGGAGTAATATCTTATCCCTGGTATGTTTTTCTGAGAAATTTTTAGCCAAAAGGTTATTTCCACTTTTGGTACTACAACGGTTGATCAGTGCAAATAAAGATGCGCTTCCGAAAATATCAAGATCAGCAGTGTAGGGATGTAGCTCAGATTCGAATGCTTTACCATGATCATAACCATTCGCCATTCCTGTTAGAACATTCCACTCATTCTGATAAACCCATAAAAGTTGTTTTTTATAATCGATTTCGAGATCTAACTTACTTTGCCTCCGGACAACAAAGGCAAAGGCGATTATGGGCGCCAATAATCCAAGTTGAATTAATGTACGTAAACCATCATCTGCAGACTGCAACAGTAGAACAAAAAATAAAATTTCAGCCAGGAACAGACCAATCCTGACGAGGGAAAGTTGATCAATTATTTTTTTTATCTGTGCTATATCAGCAGTAACCTGCTTAATTTTTTGGTCGTAATCGGCTATTATTTCTGCTTGTAGTTTTAACATGATATCGCTTCGGTGTATATATTTTCGAAGGTATAAGATCGATAGATTGTCTTTTTTGTTACAATTTATCTAAGTTTGAATCTCGAGATTCTAAAGATAGGCAAAATATTAAATGAAGATTACACTGATCGCCATTGGCAAAACAGAAGATAAATATCTAATTGAAGGAATTGATAAATACATCAACCGTTTAAAACACTATATTAACTTTAGTTTTGTGGCTTTACCAGATGTAAAGAATGTTAAAAACCTTAGCGAATCCCAGCAAAAGGTAAAAGAAGCGGAGTTATTACATAAACAAATTAACAATGGCGATGTTGTTATTTTGTTAGATGAAAAAGGAAAAAAATATTCATCCGTAGCGTTTTCCAATTATTTAAATAAACAGATGGTTGGTAGTGTACAGCATTTAATTTTTATTATTGGCGGCCCTTATGGATTTGATGAAACCATTTATAAAAGGACAAACGGGTTAATTTCGCTATCTGATATGACTTTTTCTCATCAAATGATCAGATTGTTTTTTGTAGAGCAGCTTTACCGGGGATTTAGCATTTTAAAAGGCGAACCTTATCATCATGCTTAGAGATAGACAATGTGATTGAGATATGGAAAAGGCGAATAAAAATCATCATTAAATAAAAGAAACGATGTTACTAGATAAATATAAACGGGAGTACAGATATAAAAGCAATCAGAATGGCAACAATAAATACCTATGGATCAGCATTATTGCATCACTGGTGATTATAGCTTTGCTTTATTATTTCTTCGATTAAACTCACAAAAAAACACCAGACAAATTGCCTGGTGTTCGCTATCATTTCGGTAAATAAAGCTTAAACGCCTTTTTTACTCGTCATACTTGCTTTTTTAGCAGGAGCTGAAGTTTTGGTGGTTGCTTTAGCACTTGCTGATGCTTTAGATCCTGTAGCTTTTTGTTTTTTATCTGAAGCTGCTTTTTCTTCTGATAACTTAACCTCTGCTGGTGTACCTGGTGTTTCTGGAGTTTCTTCAGTAAACAATGGCAGATCTTTTAATAAGTTATACCAAGTGATAATCTTCTTCATATCAGAAGCATAAACTTTTTCCTGATCGTGACCTGGAGCTACTTCAAGAAAGTAGGCGCGTAAATCGCCTTTCAAATCAGGAGTAGATCCTTTTGCTGAAATTTTAGCAAAAATATCTGCCAATTTAATTTCCTCATCTTCGCCATACACGGTAATATCTTCTAACGAAGCTAATTTTGTGTTGGTGATGTTGGCTACAACTTTAGTTTTTTGAGCATCTAAGCCCTCTAAAATGTAACCTACTTTATTTTGTCCAACCAGCTTAAATAACCCTGGTCTGCCAGATACGGCAACAATTCCTCTTAAATTCATATTATGTGTGTTTAGCGGTTAGTGTTTGGCGTTTAGCGTTATAACACGCTGCCACCAAACGCATCGCGTTTTCTAATGTTTTAAAACCTCAATATTGAGCAATTGGTAGTAGCGCTCTAAACGCTTATCGCCAAACGCATGGCGTACTAATCTTCTAAAACTTCAATGTTTAAAATCTTATCACCTTGACGGATATCATCTACAAGGTCTACATTCTCAACCACTTTACCAAAACAAGTATGGTTACGGTCTAAGTGAGCGGTATTTGTTCTGCTGTGGCAGATAAAAAACTGTGAACCACCAGTATTGCGGCCAGCATGTGCCATAGATAAAACACCACGATCATGATATTGATTTTCTCCATCCAGTTCGCAATCAATTTTATAACCTGGGCCACCGGTACCTGCTAAATGTGCTTTAGCCGGGTCTTTTGAATTTGGGCATCCACCCTGAACCATAAAGTTTGGAATTACACGGTGAAAAGTTACACCATCATAAAAGCCTTCTTTAGCTAATTTTTTAAAGTTTGCAACGGCTTTCGGCGCATCATTTTCATAGAATTCTACGGTCATATCGCCTTTTTCTGTTTTTATTATTGCTTTACTCATATCAATATCGGTACTAATTTTAAATTTTATTCACCTAAAAAACAATCGTATTTTTTTAGTAGAGGGCAAAAATAACAAAATTGTATAACTTATAACATCATTAAATTTTTCTATACAGTTTAAATGCGGTATTTTAGTGTTTTAAGCATACCGATTTGATAAAGAAATATTATATCCTGCTCATTTGCCTGCTTTGCTCCCTGGGGCTAAGGGCTTCTTCTTTGTTGATTTACATGGATGAAGACCAAAAGAATCATCTTAAAGCATATGGTATTGCTTATTGGACAATCAGCAAACAACTGGAGGTTGATTGGCTCTTAAACTATCGTGGCGGAAGCTTTTTAATAAAATACAATAAAACAGTTGAAGATGAACTTAAAATCCGTGGCGTATCTTACGAAGTAATGGCCGATGGAAAGGTAACCAATCTTTTAAACGAAATCAGTGATCCAGCCGTGAACATGGAGATGGTTAAGCTGGAGAAAACTCCAAAAATTGCGGTTTACTCTCCAAAAAGCAAATTACCATGGGATGATGCCGTTACTCTTGTTTTAACCTATGCCGAAATCCCATACGATGTAATTTATGATGATGATATTTTACAGGATAAATTGAGTAAATACGATTGGCTACACTTGCACCACGAAGATTTTACCGGGCAGTATGGCCGTTTCTGGGCTAATTTCAGGTATGCAACCTGGTATCAGGAAGATGTTAAAAACCAGGAAGCCTTAGCTAAGCGCATGGGTTATAAAAAGGTTTCTGAAATGAAATTAGCCGTTGCCAAACACATTAAAGAATACTGTGCTGGCGGAGGCTTTTTGTTTGCAATGTGCTCGGGCACTGACAGTTTCGACATTGCCCTTGCTGCTGATGGGGTAGATATTTGCGCCCAAATGTTTGATGGCGATGCTGCAGATCCAAATGCACAAAGTAAACTGGATTTTAATAAAACCCTGGCTTTCCAGAATTTCAAGTTAGATAACAACCCAATGAACTATGAATTTTCGGATATCGACGCTACGCAAACCCGCACACTGAACCAAACCAACGATTACTTTACTTTATTCGATTTTTCGGCTAAATGGGACCTTGTTCCAACCATGCTTACCCAAGATCATGATAAGGTGATTAAAGGCTTTATGGGGCAAACCACGGCTTTCAGAAAGAGTTTAGTTAAAACAAGTGTAACTGTTTTGGGTGAAAATAAAGGTGCTGCAGAGGTAAGGTATTTACATGGAGAAATTGGCAAAGGTCAGTTTACTTTTTATGGTGGGCACGATCCGGAAGATTATCAGCATGCTGTAGGTGATCCACCCACAGACCTAAATCTACACCCAAATTCACCTGGGTATCGCCTAATTCTCAATAATGTGCTTTTTCCAGCTGCGAAAAAGAAACCACAAAAAACATAATTTTTAAGAGATTTAGCTTTTGGCATTATTTCATTCCAGGTTAAAAAATTGTTAATTCTGCGCTATATTCCTATTATGTAGACAGTAAATCGCTATTGATACCATTTCTGATCTGTTTCATAACTACACATAAATGCCGCAAAAAACACACTGAAAACCAGTGCATTAGCTAGTCATTTGTAACACACCTGATACTTTGGCACAGCTTTTGGAATTGAGACTTGTAATTAACAACGGGTTTAAGCCCGAAATTTTTAAACAAGATTCTTCTAAAAGAAAAATATTATGAAAAAGTTATTATTAAGCGCTTCAGTTTTATTATTAGCAACAGGTGCATTTGCACAAACAAAAATGACTGGTGAAACTTCGCGTTTTGGGATAAAAGCGGGTGTTAACCTTTCAAAGTTTCATGCAGGGGGCGATGATGCCGGAGCCAATGCTTTTAATGATAATGCAAAAAACAATGTTGGCTTTAATGTAACCGCATTTGGTGATTTTGGTGTAGGAAATAATTTCTTCATTCAACCAGGCATATCATTACAGAACAAGGGTAATAAATTTGAATCCGTAAACACAGCAACTGCAGGAAACAATACCATTACCACTACATCATCTATTAAAACCAATTTAATGGCTATTGAGGTACCTGTAAATGCAGTATTCAGAATTCCTACTGGTGATGCCGGTGCAGTTCAGATCAGTGCTGGTCCATATATTGGTTTTAACATCTCTGGTAAAGACAAAGGAGAAAACATTGTTACAACGGTGAACAATACCAATAATACCAGTGCTACCGTTACGACTTCAAATGATAGAGACTTATCATTTGGTAGTGCAAGTGATAAAAACTATAACAGCACAGAATTTGGTGCAAACTTTGGTTTAGCTTACCGTACAAATTCAGGATTTTTAGTAGGCGCCAACTATGGCTTAGGTTTAACAGATTTAACACCTAAAGACAGACAGGCCAATTCTAATAAATTAACTAACCGTGTATTAGGTTTCTCAGTTGGTTATTCGTTCTAAGCGAAAGGCCTTAAAAGCAAAAGCCTCCCGATTTAATAATCCGGGAGGTTTTTTTATGTGCGATTATTTAGTCGTAAAAGTTCCAGCTCACGCCAAATTTTAATAGGGCATCTTGCATTGGGTATTTGTTTACGGTATAATAACCCGGCTGGAATAAGCCCTGATTTACAAAATCATATTTAACAAAAATATTAGCCCTTTTTAAATTTGCTTTAAAAAAGACATCAATTACTGGTTTTGACGCCAGGTTTGTGGGATTACGCTCATCAATATAAAACTGTGCCGTTGCAGGTGAATATAGATAGTTTGCATATTCAGTATTGTACCTCACATCAAAGCCCACATTGGCTTTTAATACCTTGAAAAAGGTATTATCGAAATAAATACTGTTATAAGTATAGAGTTCTGGTGTTCTTAACACTGCATTTTTATCTGTTTTTTGATAAGCGATATAATTTTCCATCACAAACTTACCAAACCTCGATTTCTTTGATACATCCAACCTGATTAAGCTAATATCAGCAGTAGCTTGTTTTGGTAAAATAGCATTTGTACCATTAGTATGATCGGCGGCAAAATAAACATAGTTACTGGTTAAGAAATATTTGGCTCCGGCAGTAAAACCATACTTATCATTAATATAGTTAAATGATAAATTGGCAATTTTAGTGTTCTTGAAATCAGTGTTTGTCCATTGGTAATGGTTGCCGTGATAGTAATTAAAAATAGCCGCTGGCGATTGGTTTTGTACATAAGCACCCAACTCGATCCTTCCTATGGTTTTACCTAAGAGAATTTTACTTTTTGCTTCATATAAATAATCGCCTGCATTTTCACCCTGCAAAATTTGCTGTAGGTCTAAATTGAAGTCGATATTATTAGAGAACCGATAGCCCGCTGCACCTAAAATGGTAATGTTTTGATAAGAAAACCTACTGCGCTCGTAATTGGTTGCATCTTGTTTTATGCCAAAATATTCATGTTTGTAATAATCGTGCCTTACGCCTGCATCAACCTTCAGTTCATTTTTAATAACCGAACTATTTTTCGGCCTCAAAAAGAAACTATAAATAAATTCATTTTTAATGTGTTTTACGTGGGTCGAATCATTCGTAAATATTGTGCTCGCAATTCCGGGAGGCAGTACATGATTAACATCCGTTCCATTTTTGTAAAAATCGAAACTGTCGTTATTATACTCAAATGTATACGAAACCTTGTTGGTTGGTAAAACAGCATTATTCACATTTGCAGAGGTATCTATCCTGCCTACATAATAAGTTTGCTTTAAGAAAACGGTGTTTTTACGGTACAAATTTCTTGAGTCTGATAAATTTACCGGTTCTGCCTCTCTTGCAATTTTAGTATAATCAGGATCGAATAAACCTGTAGCTACCGTAGAGCCATTCTCGTAGGCCCGCATGGTATTAAAAATTGCAGACGCCCACATATTATAACGTTTGCTTGGCGATTGGTACCATGAGAATACGGCAACATTCAAATTATCGCCACGTTGTCTGGCGTAAAAGCCCCTGGAGTCACCACGGTTAAAGTTAACCCCAACATTCCAGTTTTTTTTAATATTCTGTGTGTGGATAGCTCTAAAAAGTTGCTCTTTTTGTCCGGCACTAACAAAATACAAGCTGGTAAAAGGGGTTCTGGCCTGATAGTAAATAATATCTTCGGGCGTTAAAGCATAATAATCGAGTGAATGGAACCCTACATCAAAGCCAATTCTTTTGCTAGGTTCGTACAATAAAGGTCTGGCTGCCAAGCCCATGTTGCCATTGTTTACGGTTGGGTGCAGGGGCTGTAATAGCGGGCTGTAATTCTGGATATTCGTAGTTGAAGTATCTAAAGGCAGCAGTACAATACTGTCTTTAGTTAACGACAGTTTGGTAAACCTGATATATTTTGCGGTAAAAACGACAGAATCCTTTCCCGAATCTAGTTTCTTCCGAACAGAATCCAATTCTTTGTTGGTACCAACACTTGTTTTTAAATCTTGTGCAAAGGCTTTGTTAATGCCTAACAGCAGTAAGAAAAAAAAACAGATTTTAACGACTTTATGCATCTTATAGTTCAGAAATTAAGCGGGTTAAAATCTCTGTCATTTTAGGCTCGGCTTTGGCTGCTGCTGCTAAAATTTCTTCTAAATTAAAAGGCTGCAGATCTTCGGGGAAACCCTCATCCGTTAATACGGAAATGGCAAAAACAGGCAAACCAGCGTGATTGGCCACAATAACCTCAGGCACGGTACTCATACCAACAGCATCAGCGCCAATTAAACGCAGGTATTTATACTCGGCTTTAGTTTCTAAATTCGGACCAGAAACGGCAACATATACCCCTTTATGACATTTAATATCAACATCTTTAGCTATTTGCAACGCTTTGGCTATGATATCGCGTTTATAGGGCTGGCTCATATCTGGGAAGCGGGGGCCTAATTCACTTTCAATTAAACCACGTAATGGATTATCTGGCTGCAGATTAATATGATCGTCGATAATCATTAAATCACCCTTTTTAAACTCAGGATTTAACGAGCCCGCAGCATTGGATACAATTAAGTTTGCTATACCCAAACCTTTCATTACCCTAACGGGGAAGGTAATCTGTTGCATGCTGTAACCTTCGTAATAATGCAGGCGCCCTTGCATGGCAATAATTTTCTTTCCGTTCAATGTTCCAAAGATCAGTTTCCCACTATGAAATTCTAAAGTAGAAATTGGAAAATTGGGAATATTAGAATACATCAATTGATGCTCAACTTCGATTTCTTTTACCAAGCCACCCAAGCCAGTACCTAAAATAATACCTATTTCTGGCTTAAAGTTCTCTGTTTTACGTTTAATATATTCAACGGTTTCTTCTATTGCTCTTAACATAGTTTAAAATGAGTTCGTCAAAGGTAATCTTATCTTCTTCAAATAATTCAACCTCTATGGGTAAATAATATACAGGTAAATCTACCAGTAAATCTTCAAATCCGGTAGCTCTTAAACGTTTGCTATCCTTTTCTGTTGTGATAATGATTTTATCTTTTTTAGTACTGGCCATAAAAACCGATTTAAGCTTCTCAATATCATCATTTTTAAAAGCATAATGATCCCGAAATTCTTCGTGTTTAACGGTTTTAGTATATTTTTCAAGCTCTTCTATTAACGGAGCAGGATTTGCAATTCCGGTGAGAAGGAAAATTTCGAAATCTTTAATCGACTCCAGTGCGCGGCTTTCGTTACGGTATAAATGGATAAGATCGCCGTACTGGAGATAAGAATGTAATACAGGTTGATCTGCATTTGGTTGCAGTTCATTTATGGCAGCCTGTTGGGCAACATGTAACAGGGGAACTGGCGATTTAGTAACCAACAATACATCTGCTCTTTTACGCGAGGAGAAAACATCTCTTAAATTTCCGGCTGGCAATAAAAATTGTAAAGTACCCAACTTTCTAAACTCGAAAAGCAAAATATTAAAACCCGCCCTTACCGCGCGGTGCTGAAAGGCATCATCAAGAATAATTAAATCATGATGCTCTTTTAATTGCTGAATCCCGTGCACACGGTCTTCACAAACGGCAACGGTAACAGCTGCAAATTTTTGATGGTACTGTAAAGGTTCATCCCCTATCATTTCGGCAGTTGCAGCATGATCAGCAATAATAAAACCTTTTGTTTTCCGTCCATATCCCCTGCTAAGGATGGCTATTTTATAATCGACCAGCAACTTCACTAAATATTCTGTTGTTGGCGTTTTGCCCGATCCGCCAACAGCTAAATTGCCTACACAGATTACCGGTAAATCGAACTTTACAGATCGCATCAAGCCCCAATCATAAAGTTTTTTACGGAGAAGAATAGCCATTCCATAAATGATCGAAAAAGGAAGCAGTAAAAGGCGTAGACAGTTCAATAGCATATCGTGGTTTCAAAAATACTGATTATTTAAAAAAGAAAGGCATGGCTAAGCCGATACCCTATAAAGCAACTCTTAATCAATGAAATGGTTTGCAGGAAAATGATTTTTCTGGGGTACAGTATCAATTAACCAATCTGGAGATAAGCACCTGGCGTTTGGAGCTAGTTAACCAATAAACGAACAATGGCTTTAAAAAATAATAACCAATGATAGTGAATCAATAAACCGTTGGCGAATGAACTAATGACAAACGAACCAATAACCAATAAACCAATGAACTAATAAATTTATTCAACTACTATTTAAGTTTTTTATTATCATTGTTCTCTACCAAAACATATTTTAATGTCTCCGAACAAAAGATTAGTAGTGGGCCAAGGCCAGATTAGTGGATATATTTCTATTTTTTTAGCCATATTGGCCTTATTAGGCATTCTCTGTTTTCATTATCCAGAGAAGTTAACCACACCCGAATTCCGCGAAATTTACACAAAAAACAGTATGGAAGCCCTAATGCTTGGAGGCGTTATTGCAGCATTCTTCTTTTCACTGTTAAGTTTGATCCTCAGTAAAAAACTAAAATGGGCCTGGCCAGGCTTTGCACTTGGTGCTTTAGCCGTAATATTGGGTGCTTTGAGTGTAGAAGGTAGGGATGTAGCCAAATCGAGCTGGCATTTTGGCCTTGACTGGATGATTTTAGATCTTCTTTTAATGGTTGCTATTTTTGTTCCATTGGAGTTGTTTTTTCCAAAAAATAATGATCAAACTAAATTCCACGAAGAATGGCGTACCGATTTAACCTATTTTGTAATCAGTCACCTATTTATTCAATTTTTTGGCATTGTAACCCAAAAACCTGCCGTATTATTTTTTGGCTGGATGGGTTTAGATAAATTGCACAACTGGGTACAGGGTCTCCCATTTATAGCCGCCCTTTTTTTGGCTTTTTTCAGTACCGATTTGTTCCAATACTGGGCACATCGTTTTTTTCATACCCGGGTAGCCTTATGGCGTTTCCATTCCATACATCATTCTACACAAAATATGGATTGGCTGGCCGGAAGCCGTACCCATTTTATTGATATATTTTTCACCAGGGCAATGACCTTTATCCCACTTTATGTTTTGGGCTTTTCATCTACCGTTTTCAATGTGTACATTATATTTATTGCGATACATGCGGTACTCATCCATGCCAACACCAGGATTAATTTTGGTCCATTAAAATACATTTTTACTACACTGCAATATCACCATTGGCACCATTGCGAAGACCCTAAATATTATGGACATAACTTCGCCTCAATATTTCCCTTTATTGATATGATGTTTGGCACCTATTATTTACCCGGCAAAGAATGGCCCGCCGGAACGGGTGTACACGAAGCTTCGTATCCAAAAGGTTTTGTTAAACAATCCATTTATCCCTTTACAAAAAGCCCTTTTGATACTGATTTGAATATGGAAGAAAGAAGCGATAGATAGATGCTAACGCTCGTTTCTAACGAGCGTTGAATACTTCGTCGTTTTAAACGATGGAATCGTATAGCTATTTCTGCACTCGTTTGGAAACGAGCACAAACGAAAAACTACTGTTAGATGGTAACCTCTGACAGCACATTGAAATCAAGGCAGGCGGGGATAATATTTCATCAGGATTATTAGGAAAGCAATGCCAGCAAGCATGATTAATGTTAGTCGGGCTTTCCGTTAAATCTTTTGTTTTGAAGAAAAACAAAAGTATACCGCTGCAATCCCGTTTAGTCAGTAACAGTGGTGCTACTATTATAGGTTTTTGAAACTATATAGAAGATAAAATCGTAAGGCTATTCTTGTACTTATTGGGAAACGAGCGCAAACGAAAAAATGAAACTGTCAGATGTTACCATCTGACAGCAAGTTAGCACATTGCACACCCAAGTCGGTGCCCTCTGTGTTTTTCTCTCCATAATCTCTGTGGTTAAAGAAGCTAAAATGGAACAAACCCGAGTTTTAAATGTTATATTGGGGTTCCATCTTATTATATGCAGGCCAAAACAGAAATTTTAATTATTGGTGGTGGATTGGCAGGTTTAACAGCGGCGCTTCACCTGAATAAGGTGGGTTTAAATGTTACATTGATCGAAAAAGATACCTATCCCCATCATAAAGTGTGTGGCGAATATATTTCAAATGAGGTGCTCCCCTATTTTGAATGGCTCGGTCTGGATATTGAAAATCTTGCCCCCACATTAATCAGTAACCTGCTTTTCACTTCCCTTTCTGGCAAAAGCATACAAACTAAATTACCCCTCGGTGGCTTTGGTTTAAGCAGATACACCATCGATTATTACCTGTACACGGAACTGATCAGGAGAAATGTAAACGTGATTCATGATCGCGTGGTAGAAATAAACTTTGCCAATAACCAGTTTACAGTGGTAACGGCTAAAAATGCTTTTGTTGCAACTTACATTATTGGCGCTTATGGAAAAAGATCGTCAATTGATATTAAGCTAAACAGGAGTTTCATCAATAAACGATCGCCCTATCTGGCAGTTAAAGCACATTACAAAGCCGATTTTCCGAATAACCAGGTAAGCCTGCATAATTTCGAAGGTGGCTATTGTGGCGTTTCGAAGGTTGAAAATGATCGGTTGAATATCTGTTATCTGGCTAACTATGAGCGTTTCAAAAAACACAAAAACCTGCTTGCCTTCCAGGAAAACGTACTTTATAAAAACAGGCATTTAAAGGCTATTTTCGAAAGTGCAAGCAGTTTATTCGATATACCTTTAACCATTAGTCAGATTTCTTTCGAAACTAAAGAGCCTGTGTATAATCATGTTTTAATGATTGGCGACACTGCCGGATTAATTCATCCACTTTGTGGAAATGGTATGGCCATGGCCATTCACAGTGCCAAAATTGTTTCAGAACTCTTGCATCAAAGAAGGGAGGGAAAAATTATTTCACGTGTAGCACTGGAAGAAAGTTATACTTTACACTGGAACAAGGAATTTAAAAACCGTTTAAAAATGGGCCGCGTATTATCTTCTTTGTTAAGGAACCATAAATTCGAAAGTTTGGCGATGAATGCATTGACTAAAATGCCCTTTCTTCTCCATAAAATAATTAAACAGACACATGGTAAACCGATCACGATTTCATCATAAATGCCAATAGATACCACATATAGAAGCACAGCCCCCGAGATTATGGATAATTTCGCTATGGAAGGTGAGATATTACGCGATGCGCTGGATAAAATAGCCAGCATTAATCAGCTCCTTGGTGGTAATAAAGTTACACTCGATGGGATTAAAAGCTTAATCAACAGCAAACCAAAAGACGAGGTTATTCGTATTACTGATATTGGTTGTGGAAATGGGGATATGTTACGCACTTTGGCAGATTATGCAAATAAACAAGGTTTACATTTTATTTTAAAAGGGATAGATGCCAATAGGTTCACCATAAATCATGCGCAAAGTTTATCTGCAAACTACCAGAATATAACGTATGCATGTAGCGATATTTTTGATGATTTAAGTAAACCAGAACCTTGCGACATTATGCTTTGTACTTTAACCCTACATCATTTTAAAGATGAAGAAATTATCGATCTGCTTAAGAATTTTAAAGAATCGGCAGCCATGGGTATTGTAATAAACGACCTGCAAAGAAGTGCAGTGGCATATTATCTGTTTAAAGCTTTGTGTTATGTTTTCCGTTTAAACGATATGTCCAGAGAAGATGGTTTAGTATCAATTCTGCGTGGGTTTAAAAGAGCAGATTTGCTTAAATACACCAAACAATTAAAGCTAAAATCGAGTTCAATAAAATGGAAATGGGCTTTCCGCTACCAATGGATAATTAAAACAATATGAGCGTAACCGTAAAAGCAGTAAGTAAAGCCTTGCCCGAATTTTGGAGGTCAACCGCCGAGATTTTACCATTTCTAGATATTTGGCTAAAAGATCAGGATGATCGTTTTATCCGAAAGGTAAAAAAGATTTTTGAAAACGCCGCAGTAGATAAAAGATACTCGATC
Organism: Pedobacter sp. R-06; assembly: GCF_049913135.1. NCBI lineage: Bacteria > Pseudomonadati > Bacteroidota > Sphingobacteriia > Sphingobacteriales > Sphingobacteriaceae > Pedobacter > Pedobacter sp. R-06. The sequence continues at coordinate 4,696,024 of NZ_CP183977.1, forward strand.
ATGTCGCCCGAAGAGGTTTTTAGCGATTTAAGTTTTGAGGAGCGAAACAACATTTATATCAGAGAAGGGATAAAACTCGGTGCCAAATGTTTGGAAACTGCACTCGAAAAAGCCAAATGGCAAGCGCAGGATTTGGACTACATCATTACTGTGAGCTGCACGGGTATCATGATCCCCTCTTTAGATGCTTACCTGATCAATCTGCTCAAACTACGTCAAGACATTGTTCGTCTACCTGTAACTGAAATGGGCTGTGCCGCTGGTGTATCAGGCATAATTTACGCTAAGAATTTCCTGAAAGCCAATCCAGGCAAACGTGCAGCAGTTGTTGCGGTAGAGTCACCAACGGCAACCTTTCAATTAAACGATTTTTCGATGGCCAACATTGTAAGCGCAGCAATATTTGGCGATGGTGCCGCCTGTGTACTGTTAAGTTCGAATGAAGAAGATAGCGGGCCAGAGATTTTAGCCGAAGAAATGTACCATTTTTATGATGCTGAAGAGATGATGGGATTTAAACTTACCGATACCGGATTGCAAATGGTACTGGATGTGGCAGTTCCTGAAACCATCGCCAGTCATTTTCCGGATATTATTCACCCTTTTCTAGCCAAAAACGGATTCGGGATTAACGATATAGACCATTTAATCTTCCATCCGGGCGGAAAAAAGATTATCCAGATTGTTGCAGAATTATTTGACCAGCTAGGCAAAAATATAGACGAAACGAAAGAAGTTTTAAGGCTTTACGGAAACATGAGCAGTGCAACAGTGCTCTATGTTTTGGAACGGATTATGGATAAAAAGCCAATGCCCGGAGAAAAAGGGTTAATGTTAAGCTTTGGCCCGGGGTTTTCGGCACAGCGCATACTTTTGCAATGGTAAAATTCAATCATTCACTCCTTCAACCATGAACACGCAAGAAATAATAGATCAACTACCCTACGGTAAATCTTTTCTTTTTGTTGATGAGTTATTGCACATTGATGAAAATGGAGCGAAAGGCACTTATACTTATGCTAAAGACCTACCCTTTTACGAAGGTCACTTTAAAAACCACCCTGTTACCCCGGCAGTGATCCTCACCGAAACCATGGCGCAGATTGGATTGGTCTGTTTAGGCATTTACTTGTTAAAAGATATTGATCAAAATATATCCATCGCGATGACATCGAACGCAATTGACTTTTTAAAACCGGTTTACCCTGGTGAGCAGGTTACAGTAACGAGTGAGAAAGTATATTTTAGGTTTAATAAACTGAGTTGCAAAGTAAAAATGGAAAATGCATCAGGCGAAATGGTTTGCAAAGGCAAAATTTCGGGCATGTTAATCTCAAAAGGAAATGGATAATAGAGTCGTAATTACCGGGCTAGGTGTATGCGCACCCAATGGCACTACCATTGATGAGTTTTCAGATGCGATAAAAAAAGGACTTTCCGGCATCCGCCATCAGCCCGATTTGGAAGCCTTAAACTTCTCTTGCCAGATAGCAGGCAAACCAGTACTTAGCGAAGAGCGGATCAGCCAATATTTTACACCGCTTGAATTACGAAACCTAAACAGTACAGGAATTATATATGGTATTATTGCTGGTTTGGATGCATGGAAAGATGCAGGCTTAACTATCGAAAATAATGAAGAGCCCGACTGGGATAGCGGTACCATTTTCGGAGCGGGCACTTCTGGTATAGATAAATTTAGATGGGCAATTAATAAAATAGATGCGCTTGAAATCAAAAAACTGGGAAGTTCTGTTGTGATACAAACCATGGCCAGTGGTGTAAGTGCATTTATCAGTGGTAAGCTCGGCTTAGGTAATCAGGTAAGTACCAATTCATCTGCCTGCGCAACGGGAGCAGAAAGCATATTGCTGGCTTACGAAAGGATTAAAACGGGTCAGGCTACAAGAATGTTAGCAGGAAGTACAAGCGATAGCGGCCCTTACATCTGGGGCGGTTTTGATGCCATGAAAGTTTGCACCTTTAAACATAATGATGACCCGGAAAAAGGTAGCCGCCCTATGAGTGCAACGGCAAGTGGCTTCGTTCCTGGAAGTGGTGCGGGTGCTCTGGTATTAGAATCGCTTGAAAGCGCTGTGGCTAGACAAGCCAAAATATATGGCGAAGTAATCGGAGGCCATATCAATTCTGGCGGTCAGCGGGGCTTAGGTACGATGACTGCACCAAATCCTACCGCTGTACAGCGATGTATCCAAACAGCATTAAGAAATGCGGGTATTGAAGCCAAGGAAATCGATGTAATTAATGGCCATCTTACCGCAACAACTAAAGACGCCCTGGAAATAGAAAACTGGAAAACAGCGCTACAATTACCTGATGATGATTTCCCATACATTAATTCTTTGAAAGGCATGATTGGCCATTGTATTGCAGCATCAGGGAGTATAGAATGCGTGGCCTCGATGCTTCAGCTTTCAGAAGGATTTATTTTCCCCAATATTAATTGCGAAGACTTAAGCCCCGAGATTACCGCTTTAATTGATGCAAAATACATTCCGCAAACCTTAATTCATCAACCATTTAATATCTTAGCTAAAGCCAGTTTCGGTTTTGGCGATATTAATGCCTGCATTATTTTTAAAAAATATACCCATGAATAAAGAAGAGATCATTGAAGCCTTAAAAACAATTGTTGAACCTTACAGCGATGAGGTATCAGCCTTAGCCCATATTGACGAAAACACCGATTTTATAAATGATTTAAAAATAAATTCGGCCAACCTGGTTGATATTGTTTTGGATATCGAAGAGAAATTCAACATCGAAATAGACAACGATTCGATGGCTAAAATGCTCAACGTAAAAGCCACTACCGAAATTATAGCTCGAAAACTGGAAGCGCATGCTGGGTAACGATATCGTTGATCTCGATCTGGCTAAAATCCAAAGTAACTGGCGACGTAAAAATTATCTCGATAAAATTTTCACCACCGAAGAACAGTTACTGATTTCGTCAGCAAAAAGGCCTGATGAAATGGTATGGCTGTTATGGAGTATGAAAGAATCGGCTTATAAAATTTACAACCGTAAAACCGGAATCCGAAATTTCGCGCCTAAAAGTTTAAATTGCACTATCCATCCAAATACCGATCAAATAAAAGGCACAGTAAGTATAGATAATGATACTTATTTTACTAAAAGCGATATACAGCTACAATATATTCATACCATTGCTGCTCCTGTTTATAGTAAGCTAGGAAAAATTAAAGTAACCATTTACGAATCACCAAATCATCCAAGTGATTATAAAAGCACTAAACCAGGTTGCGTGAGTCACCATGGGCAATATTTGGCTTTGGTGTATTAATTAAACTTATGTTTAAAGGTTCAAGAACAGATCTGATAAACTAAAAGAACCTATGAACTGGTATTTCATGCTTAATTTTAAATTCGCTCAATTCATTACAATTCCCGGTTTGTTCGAGGTATCTTTCTAATCCACACTTATTAACATCAAAATTCCATTTATCTATATCTGCACCCATTTGATGGAAAACAAATATTTCATCATTTGTTGAATAGGAATTTCTGCCAATTACTTGCTTTGCACTTATAGATCCAGAAATGAGTTCATTATTTAGATAAGCATAATCATAAAATAAAAAATGCTTTTTATTTACATATTGCTCGTAATACCGAGCTTGTTTCAATGAATTAGTTTTTTTATCCAAAATCCATAGGTAAGAAACCACAAACTTTTCATTTGCAGAAAGATTTCCTTTAACATTAATAATGGTATTGACACTATCAGATTTAATACTTTCTTCTGTAATATTCAACTTTACCAGCTCATAGAAATGATTTGGTAACAATCCCAAACGTAATTTAATTTGAGGATTACTCCCGTAAGTTACCTTCGGGCGGCTATTTGAGTTAATCGGATTACAAGCGTAATCAATATTTAATTTTACTTTTTTACTGCTACCAGCTACAATAAGATCTTTTAAATCAGGACAATTCAGGTTTAACAATCCTTCGTTTAACAGGATAACTTTTTCGTTATTCCGAACGACAGACTGCCTCAAAAAAACCTTCGCGTTAAAAGCATTTGGATTTAATTGAAGAAAAGATACATTCAATATTGAATCAATTATTTTTCGTTTATTAAAACTTATTTGAACATCATCTAATTGAAATGTCTTTGGGATTAAAACTATATTTTTTTGAAGTGAATCAGTTAAAACAAAAGTGGAAGCTTCGTAAAAAGGAAAGCTTACCTTCAATGTATCACCCAATTTTGCACCGGCTTCAAAATAACCAGATGCATCACTATTACCAACATGTTTGCCAGAAATTATTATTGAAGCACCTGTTAAAGGTTCTTTACCATCAAAAACATGCCCTATGAGATAAAATGATTGCGCATTAACATTGCCAGAGAATATAAAAAACAAAGTCGCTAAAAAAACATTTTTAACGTTACATATAAAGTTAAACATATGATGGTTTGTAAGAGGAAATAAAAAGAGCAGGGCAAATACCTGCTCCTTTCGCTTAATTATTTTCCGTGTGCTCCGTCTGAGCCTAAGGTAAGGCCAATATTATCCTGTAACCAATAATAAGCATCATCCAAAGCATTACCAACTGCTTCGAAGGCTCTGCTAAACCAGCTTCCGCCAACAATTGATTTCATTTCTGTTAGAGATAATTCTTCAACCTCATATTTTTTTAGATTTTTCATATTGTAATTTTTAATTGGTTTTAGGTATGTCATTTAGGCCATTGGGTTTATTTAGTTATTTAAAGGTTTGAGGTGGGATCTGCACCTACCACATCGGTAACAATGTCGTGCACTACATCCAAAACAAATTCTTTTATCGAATTCCACACCCTGCCAATCCAGCTGCCTCCTTCAATAAGATATATCTTTGAGAGGCTCATCTCCTAAACATTTAAATGCTCAAGATTTAATTTTTTCATAATTTAGATTTTATTTAATTTTCTTACTCGTTAAAGGCTTTTCGGTATACGCCTTTTTGTTTTTGTTGCAACAGCACTAAATTACTTTTGCCCACTCTACAAAAAAAGGAGTGGATAATTTTGCTGATAAAAAAACCCAGCATTTATATTCATTAACTCCTGAGGCTTTAAAACCCTAAAATCGGCCCTGATATTTACTTCGAATGCCTGGGTATAATAATATGTTTGTAACTGTCGGGAGTATTCTATTGGGGCACCCATTAGTTTCAATTCATCTAACACCACGTATAATCTTGAGGTTGAAATTGGTAACCTTCTTGCTAAATTTTCAGGAGCACCCGTACGGCTTTCTTTTATCAGTTTATGGATAATCTTAATGCGATCGATATATTATAATAGTTTCATAGTCAAACTAATGAGGATTAAATGCTTTCTCTTACAAACTCTAATGTGGGTGTTATCAAACTTGGTAGGTCATCATCACCAAATTGCTGTTTCCATAAATTGGCGTAATGGCCATTTGCCATCATCATTTCAGTATGACTCCCCTCTTCTACAACCTTTCCTTTATCTAATACAATAATCTGATCGGCTTTTCTAATCGTAGGTAACCGATGCGCAATGATGATGATTGTTTTCTTTTGCATCCTCAACATATCTATTGTACGCTGCACATACTGCTCCGAGGCTGAATCTAAAGAGGAAGTGGCTTCATCTAGAATTAAAATTTCAGGATTACGGTACAGTGCCCTTGCTATTGCAATCCTTTGCTTTTGTCCGCCTGATAAAGAGGCTCCATTTTCACCTAAGTAAGTCTGAAAACCTTCTGGCAAAGCTTCAATAAAATCGATAATCCCCAGTTGTGTACAAATACTAATAATCTGTTGCATATTAGGTTCATAATCGCCAATGGCAATGTTTTCAATTACATTTCCTGCAAAAAGGTCAATTTTTTGTGGCACAACGCTTAGTAAATTTCTTAAAGAGGCATTGTTCAAATACTTAAGTGCATGATTACCGATAAAAATATTGCCTGATTGTATGGGATAAATATTTTGAAGTAATGACATTAAGGTAGACTTTCCAGATCCACTCTCTCCTACAATTGCGGTAAAACTTCCAACCTTAATTTTTAGGCATAAATCATCAAACACATTAACACGACTGCCATACCTGAAAGCTACATGTTCGAACCTGATATCGCCCATCAATTCTTTCGTAAGGAAAATACTCGACGAATTTTGTTCAATCTCCAGGTCCATAATTTCGAACAAACGATCAGAGGCGATCATGGCATCCTGGATAGATTTATTTGCGCCAATCAAGGAAGTAGCCGGGCCAGTAAAATAACCAATGAGGGTATAGAAAGAAAATAATTCCCCAGGAGTAATTTCGCCATCTAAAACATAACCTGCACCCACCCAAAGCAAAATAATAGTGAGCATACGGGCAATAACCTCGGTAGATGTTCCGGAAAAAACTGAATTTAATCCTGATTTATAAATTGTTCTGAGCAGACCAATAAAATGAGTTTCTGTTTTTTCGTTGGTAAACCTTTCAAGGCCAAATCTTTTAATTGTGGCTACATTATTTAAGCCCTCAACCAATTGCGATTCCAACTCAGCCGACTCCTCCATCAACTTCCTCTGCATTTTCTTGTTTAGTTTATTGCTGATGAAATAAATCAGTAAATACAATGGAATAACAGCCAACATCATCAAGGCCAGTTTCCAATAGTAACTGAACATTAAAATAAAAGAGAATACAACAATAAAACCGTTTACAACCAGATTAATGGAAACATCGTTGATAAAAGCTCTTATTTTAACGGCATCGTTTACCCTTGAGATAATTTCGCCAACCCGCATAGTATCGAAAAACTGTTGAGGTAGTTTTAAGAGGTGTTTATAGTAGCCCAATATCAACCGGGCATCTATCTGCTGCCCCGTACGGATGGTAAAAATAGTTTTAGCCGTTCCAATAAATAATTGCAGCGCTAAAATGGCCACCATCATTAAGCTCATTAAATTAAGCAGGTTCCGATTACCTTCTACCAAAACATGGTCGGTTATTTTTTGAACAAAAACTGAGGTAGATAGTCCAAGTATGGTATAAACCAAAGCACCAAAAAGTGCTTGCGTTACAATACTTTTATGCGGTTTAATCAGGTTCCAAAAACGGCTTCTGGTATCGACCTTTTCATTGCCTTGCTTAAAACCCTCATCAGGTAACAACAGCACCAGTACGCCTGTCCATTCGCTTGCAAATTCGTCAATAGTTTTGCGGTGTTTTTTCCCATCACCCGGGTCCATTACTTCAATGTATTTATCGGTTACGCCATAAATAACTACATAATGCTGCAATTGTTTCTTTACCACCACATGCGCAATAGCGGGCAATGGAATTTTAGAAAGACTATCTAAACTGCCCTTTACGCCTTTTGCTTCAAACCCCAGTTTATTTGCCGCTTCTATCAAACCTAAAACATTAGTTCCTTTTTGATCGGTGCTGGCCAATTGGCGGATGCGTGCAACAGGCATTTTCAGTTTATAAAATGCAGCTATAGATGCCAAACAAGCAGCACCACAATCGGTAATATCACGTTGTTTTATTAGGGTAGACATTAGAAGTGAGATATTAGATTTGAGACTGGAGATGTGATATTGGAGAACTGAGATTGGTGATTTGAGCGTTTTTGGGTTTGGCCTTTAAGCTGCCACCCTAAACCTTTTACACTACACCTTTTAACGGGTTTAACCAATCGTCAACTTTATCATAAAGCAATTGATATAAGTTTCGTTCTGCAATAGTAAAGTGTGCACTAAAGGTCATCCCCTTTTTTACCTGCCCCTTATACCCGTTTTTTAACCTTAAATAATCCTTGTCTAATTTGCACTTCACTTTAAAATAAGGGCTTTGGTTAATCAATATAATATCGTCAGAAATATCGGCTACTACACCAGCAAGCAAGCCCCATTGGTTATAATTAAAAGCATCAATCTGAAACCTGACGGTCTGGCCAGTTTTAATTAAACCGATATCAGCAGGTTTAATATAACAGATGGCCAGCAAAGCACTATCGGGTGATATCTCACCAATTTTCTGATTGGCAGTAATGAAAGAACCCAACTGTAGACCAGATAGGTTTTGCACCGTTCCGGATACCCCTGCGTTTAAATGATATAATTTCTCCTGTTCGGTGAGCTGGATTTTCTGGCCATCGAGATCTTTTAATTCTTTTCTATATTGATTAGATTCTGTTTGCCACTGTGTTTTGTATTTTTTAGCCACCAGATTAAAATCAGAAAGTGCCTGATCGTAATTAAACTTATATTGCTCATACTCTGCTTCGGTAACAACCTTCTTGCTATATAGTGTTTCATACCTTTTATAAATCTTATAGGCCTGTTCGCGGGCATTTAAAGCGTTTTGAATCTGCTCAGCGTATTGTTGCCAACTCGCGGCATACAGGCCGGTTTGCAATGCAGGTTGCCCTGCATTGCTTAAATCGACCATTTTTAAGAGGAGGAGCGCATCATTTAATAAATATTTTAATTCACTTGAGCGATTATTCAAAATCACATTTTGTGTTTCAGGTATAGTGGGGTCTATATTTAAAAGGAGTTGTCCTTTTTTTATCTTTTTGTTATCGGTTAAATTAATCAGCGTAATTTTTCCAGCCACTGGGGCCAGCAGTTCTGTTCTTTCAATATTACTCTGCAAAGAACCATTGCCCTTAACGCTTACTGTTGTATAAATAAAAGGTAAAGCGGCTAAAGCCACAAGAATGAATATGATTGTGGCAGAATAAATAATCTGCGTACGTACCTTGGTGTGGTGTAAAAAAATAATGGAGTTATCTTCAAAATTTGCGTCTTCTGTTAAAGGCATAATCATCAATTGGCTTGGTTAAGGCCAAGTTTGTAATTATTAATTTATGCCACAAAAAAGATACACGAAAAGGGGGATTGTAGGGATGAAACTATTTTTGATCCCCGTTTAGCGCAAGTTTTAGCGCAACGGTATATGCAAAGGCCCCACTTAGGCTTTCGTTAAATTAATGCATCAATTTCTTTATTAAAAAATTTATCGCGCTAAATACTATGAAAGCACAAGTTAGCTTACCCACTTCCTAACAACTAAGACTTGTAGTGCACTGGTTTGGTGAAGGTAAATTAACCTGCTAGTAGTAAGGAGGTATATCGATGCTATAAAGGGTAATAATACTTTAGTTTAGGACTGATCGACCGTTCGCACGAGCATGGGGCTTAGAAAAGTTGATGCAATCGGATATAAATAAAAATAGAGAAAGTATTTTGAACTAATAATGACAGAGTTGTAGAATAAATAACAACTCCGCCATTTATATGTAAAATCTAATTTTTTAAATAACTTATAGCCTTGAGCAATCCTTGAATTAATACAACTAAACCCAAAATAATTAGGGGTATTGCTAATATTTTCGCTTGATTTTTTGTGAAAAAATTTACTATATAAAATGAAAAGTAAATTAACAAATATATAACAAAAATTACCTGCACTAGAGAATTGAAAGCCATCTTTTTATTTATTGGTCTAAATTATTATTTATTCATCGCTTCCGTATCTTTATAACCATTATAAAGACCGTACGCAATGATAAGAAAAATGATATACCCTCCATTTGTTTCTTTCAATTCTTTTGAATTCAATTCATTCAAAGAATAATCTTCAAGTTTCAATTTAGTCATCATATCAATAATCGTTAATGGGTTAAATAATAATATGCCTTTCCTGCTCCATAACTAATAACATATGCGCCAGCGCATATGCCTACAGCTGCAGCAAGAAGAGGTAAAATCCCTCCATTCATTTCTTCCATCTCTTTAGCATCCAGTTCCTGTACGCCAAAGCTTTCTAATTTTAAGTTTTTCATTTTCGCTTAATTTAAATTTTTGTTTCTTACTCATTAAGGCTTTTCAGATTCCGCCTATGTTGGCCTAACATGAAGCAAGTATTGGACATTAAATTTCAATCAAAAAAAAAGATACACTAAAAAGCTTTTTATAAGGACAAAAAGAGATAATAAATCTGAAATAGTCAATTTCGAATCAAACAACGGTCTAAAAAGATGCTACATTAACCTACACATAAGATAATACAAATATGTATTTTAAAATAGTTTATCCTTTAAGTATAAATATCGACTATAATTGTAATTGAAAACTATGAAAAAAATTATCTTCTACTTACTGCTCTTATTTCCATTTTATAATTTACAAGCGCAAAACTGCAATTGTGGTGATAACTTTAGCCAGGTTACCAATAGAATATAAAAATTATAGTCATTATTCCGATCCTGTAGCACAATCGTTTCACGCTAAAGACGCACTCTTGATAAACGTAGAAATAACATCACAGATAAAATAGAGGATAACATTACAGATTGGATTGATTTTTTAAAGAAGTATAAAACTAAATAGCAACGCTAACTTAAACCATACAATATATTGGTTTGGTACAGGTAAACAACCGTTTGGTGTATATTTTTTGGCTATTGAATTCGGAAATAACACTTTTAAACACATTTAATTAGCCATCTAATATTACAATTATGAAAAACAAAAAATTAGAGAAAAAAACTTTGTTTGTCTTTAAGCGAAACAACATGACCAATTTGACAAAAGAGCAAATGAGAAGGATTAATGGAGGTGGAGAAACAACTACGGGGGGAAGTGGTCTCTCAGGAGATCCAGCTTGTCCTAACAAAACAATAGCTAATACAGTAAGCGAATAATATCTTTATATTATACTTGTTAAAAAAATAAATTATATTTCAGTTCACGCATTTTAATTATCCATTTCTTATTTAATAATGAAGTATATCATTTGTTTTCTTTGTTTATTTTTTTTCACACTTGCTTTAAAAGCTCAGAATTGTAACTGTGATGATAATTTTCGATTCTTAGTGGAAAAAATCAAAAAAAATTATATTGGTTACCCTGATAAAGTAAACTCTTTAAATCAGTTACAATTTAAAAAGTTTACCGATAGTTTACAGCTTATTGCTTCTACCTCTAATTCTTACAAATGCTTAAGTTTAATGAGGGAATGGCTTAGTTTTTTCAAAGATAAACACATTGATTTCGGGATGGATTTTAGCAAACTTTCTCCTGATTCCGTGAGGATATTTTTTGCCAATGAAGAGAAAACAACCTGGACAGAAACCACATTTAAATCCTATCTGCAACAAAATAACACAATACTAGATAGTATAGAAGGAATTTGGAACTATGGCATGTATGAAATTGGAATTGTTAAAGACCATACCCAAAAAAACGTCGAATTTATTGGTTTTGTATTAAAAGCAGACAGTGCAAGGTGGATGCCGCAACAAATAAAATTTAAAATTAGTAAAGTCGACAATCAGTATAAAACCATTTATTTTAGCGGAGGCGACCATTCGATTAACTATCCCAGCTTAATTACACAAAAAAACCAATTAGATTTTGGCTTTTTTGGAAAATGGAAAAGAGGGGAGAAAAAAACGAAAGCGGTTTCTCCTGCTAAAATTATTGTCCCAGAGTTAATTTCGAGCTTTAAAGTCTTGGATGAGCAAACTTCTTTACTTACACTTGCTTCATTTGATATTAAATATAAACGCAGTATAGATAGCCTCATTGATAGTAATAAAAATAATTTAGCACATACCAAACACTTAATTGTCGACGTAAGAGATAACCCTGGAGGAACTACGAGTTGTTTCGAAAAGCTTATTCCATATTTATATACGAACCCTATCCATATTGATGGTGGAATTGTACTAGCCACTGAAGATAACATTCGTGATTGTTATGAAAAGGATTATTCATTATCAAGTACAGCTACAAAGAAAAAAATACAAGAAAATAACAAAAAGTTAAGAGCACATTTGGGAGAACTCTATTATTTGTACAAACCAGAAACTATAAAACTATCAAAAACGTTGAAAAATCCGGAGCGTATTTCAATTCTAATTAACGGAAACACAGCAAGTAGTGGAGAGTATTTCATTTTAAGAGCAGAACAGAGTAAAAAAGTTACTCTATTTGGTCAAAATACCGCTGGTATGGTTGACTATGGGGAAATTGCTATTACGCACACACCTTGTTCTATTTTTACGCTTATTTATCCAGTAGCAAAATCATTGCACGCTGTAAAGCGCCCACTAGATAATATCGGAATAGCACCAAATATTAGCATACCTGAAAGTGAACGGGATTGGATAAATTTCGTAAGAAATTATAAAAACGAGTAGTTATGAAGAATAAATACAAGATAATTATTTATCATATCCTGTTTTGGGTGGCATACATGTTATTAGGCAATATTTTAGAGTACGCGCAAGATCCAGCTAACTATTTTTTCAGTATTGCTGATGTATTTTTCACTCAATTTCCCAATATTTGCACCGTTTATCTATGTATATTAGTTTGTTATAAATATGGCAACCCACTAAAACCCTTGCCGCTAATATTAGGGATAATCTTAGTCTTTATGTTCTCTTTTGGAAATTGGTATATTACAAGTCACCATATAAGGCCGCTTATAAGTGCAGTTGGCCCTACTCCACCACCATTTAATTTTATTCATTTTGGTGCTTCAGTATTATGGGTTTTTATTAGATATTCTATCCTAGGCTTCGGTTACTATTTTGCTAATGAAGGAATTAAACATCAAAAAAAACTACGCCTAATCGAAAAAGAAAAACATGAAGCAGAATATGCTTTTCTCCGTGCACAGATTAATCCTCACTTTTTAAACAACACCCTTAATTTCTTTTTTGCAAAATCGTTGCCCTTATCTCAAGAACTTGCCGATGGGATCATGACCCTCAGTAAAATCATGCGCTATTCCCTAGAAATGGATAAAGATGACCGCATGACCTTAATAGATGAAGAAATTGAGCACATTAAAAATGTAATTAAAATTAATCAGCTTCGTTTCAATAACAAGTTACAGATCGATTTTAGTGTCAGTGGAAATACTAATAATGTAAAACTGATTCCGTTAATTCTAATTACCATTGTAGAGAATATCTTAAAACATGGCAATTGTACAGATAAGTTGCATCCTGTTAAAATAGCCTTAAGCATTAACGAAATTGATCATGATATCCGTTTAAGCACTTGGAACAAAAAGAAAAATGGGCCAAAAGAACTTTCGAGTGGTATAGGTATGGAAAACATAAAAAAACGCCTTGCCAATCATTACAATAAGGAATTTGCTTTAAATATTAACGAAACCGAGCTTGATTATAGTATCGAGTTAGTTTTACCTTATAATAAAGCGACCGATCATCAGGAAAAACCAAGCTCATCTGATAATTTAGGCTTTTTAGAGCATTTCAAGTTACCGCAAATTAAACCTCAACCATACGCCTAATGATTAACTGCATTATTGTTGATGACGAAGACCATGCCATTGAAGTAATACAACATTACCTGAAATCTGTCGCTGCAATACAGATCACCGCAACATTTACCAATCCGATTGATGCACTTAGCTTTTTAAGTAGCAACCCGGTAGATCTTATTTTTTTGGATATTCACATGCCAGAGATATCGGGAATTGATTTCATCCAAACAATGAACAACAAAGACACACAGGTGATACTTACTACTGCCTATAAAGAGTTTGCCACTGCCGGTTTTGATCTCGACGTAGTTGATTATTTAGTTAAACCCATCCCCTTGCCCCGTTTTTTACAAGCCATAAATAAAGCACAAAAGATTATTAATACTAAAAAAGTTCATACCCCCTTGAACCAGCAGGATAATGATTATTTCATGGTTAAAACAGAGGCTAAAGGTAAAATGCTTAAAATCAATATCGGTGAAATTGATTTTGTTGAAGGCATGAAAAATTATATTGCTTTCCATCATAATGGAATTAGAACGCTTGCGCTCCTAACCATGAAAGATGTAGAGGAAAGATTGCCCAAAGCACAATTTGTCCGTGTGCAGAAATCCTTTATAGTGGCGCTTAATAAAATCACCTCTATAGATGGAAACAGGATTATTTTAAAAGGAATTTCTGCAGAAATATTGATAGGAGAAACTTACCGTAAAGATTTTTTAGACATGATGAAGCAAAAGCTGCTTTTGTAGTCAGCATTGACAACTTTCTTGCCACCCTATTAGTAAGGTTGTCAACTTTTCCTATCTAAAACGCCCACATTTTAACCACAACTTCTTTAAAATTACCTGTTCGTTGGCTTCGGTCTCCAGACTTCTATCTCTGACTATTCCAGTCAAACGTTTGCTCTATTTTCTTTACAGAATAATAGAATTGCCTACCCCAAAAAGCATTATCTTTGTCCAAATCATAAAAAATAAAATATGCTTAAAGGATTTTTTAACGTACCCACTCCGGTAAACGAACCTATATTAAATTATGGCCCAGGCAGTAAAGAACGTGCACTTTTAAAAGAAGCACTTGCAGAGGCCCGCTCATACCAACAAGACATCCCGATGTATATTGGCGGCAAACAAGTTCATACCCAGAAAAAGGGGAAAGTTGTTCCACCACACGATCACCAACATATTTTAGCTCAATTTAGCATTGGCGACAAAATTCATATTACACAAGCTATTGATGCTGCTCTAGCGGCAAAAAAAGATTGGGAAAACCTGGCTTGGGAACACCGTGCTGCAATTTTCTTAAAAGCTGCCGACCTAATTGCAGGTAAATACCGTTATAAATTAAATGCTGCAACCATGCTAGGCCAAAGCAAAAATGCCTATCAGGCTGAAATTGATGCAGCATGTGAGCTTATCGATTTCTTACGTTTTAACGTAAGCTACATGGTAGATATTTACAAACAACAACCTCCTGTTTCTCCTCGTGGAAGCTGGAACCGTGTTGAACAACGCCCATTGGAAGGCTTTGTTTTCGCCCTTACTCCTTTCAACTTTACTGCAATTGCTGCTAATTTACCAGCATCAGCAGCTATGATGGGTAATGTTGTGGTTTGGAAACCTGCTGATACACAAGTTTACGCTGCTAACCTTTTAATGGAAATTTTCCGTGAAGCAGGTGTGCCTGATGGCGTAATTAACTTGGTATATGCTGATGGACCTGAAACTGGTGAAGTGATTTTTAACCACCCAGATTTTGCAGGTATCCACTTTACAGGCTCAACAAAAGTTTTTCAGGAAATCTGGAAAACAATTGGAACAAACATCCACAAATACAAATCGTACCCACGTATTGTTGGCGAAACCGGCGGTAAAGATTTTATCCTGGTTCACCCATCTGCACAAACAAAAGCAGCAAGTACGGCAATTGTTCGTGGTGCTTTCGAATACCAGGGACAAAAGTGTTCAGCGGCTAGTCGCGTTTATATTGCAGAAAGCCTTTGGCCAGAAATTAAAGAGCAGATGTTAACTGATCTTGCTAGCTTTAAAATGGGCGGAACAGAAGATTTTGGCAACTTTATTAATGCCGTTATCGATGAGCGTTCTTTTGATAAATTAGCAAAATATATTGATCAGGCTAAAAAAGATAAAGGTGTAGAAATTATCGCCGGTGGTAACTACGATAAGCGTAAAGGTTATTTCATCGAACCAACTATTTTAGTGGTTGATGACCCGAAATATACAACCATGTGCGAAGAGTTATTCGGCCCTGTTTTAACTGTTTATGTTTACGCAGATAAAAATTTCGACCAGATTTTAGAAGTAATCGATACTACCTCGCCTTATGCCTTAACTGGTGCTTTAATTGCACAAGATAGATATGCAATTGAAAAAGCAAGTCATGCGTTACGCAATTCGGCCGGTAACTTTTACATTAACGATAAGTGTACAGGTGCTGTTGTAGGTCAACAGCCATTTGGCGGCGCAAGAGGCTCTGGTACAAATGATAAAGCTGGCTCAATGATCAATTTATTGCGTTGGGTTTCTCCACGTACCATTAAAGAGGTTTTCGAATCGCCAACTGATTACCGTTACCCATTCTTAGCAGAAGATTAATAGCACAAAATATAAGGCCAGACATCATTGTTTGGCCTTTTTTATGCATATATAGTCCTCGTTTGCTACGAGGATTATGGAGAAAAGCGATTGTATCGCTTAACTTATAAACCACATTAAAAATGTGGCGCTCATGCATCCTCGTTATAAACGAGGACGATTGTATTAATTTTTTAAGAACATCAACACCTTTTCTAACCATGAACCACAAATTTTTATTATCCCTCCTTATTGGCCTCACCGGCTTTAACTTTTATGCCACAGCACAAAAGAAACCGAACGTAATTATCATCTATGCGGATGATTTGGGTTATGGCGACCTCAGCTGTTACGGCGCAACAAAAATCAACACCCCAAATATTGATGCACTGGCAAAGCAAGGACTGCGGTTTACCAATGGTCACGCTACGGCATCTACCTGTACGCCTTCGCGTTATTCCTTAATGACGGGAAGATATGCATGGCGTAAAAAAGGAACAGGTGTTTTGCCTGGCGATGCCGCATTAATTGTCCCAACAGATAATAGTTCCCTACCATCAATTTTTCAGCAAGCAGGGTATAAAACAGGTCTTGTTGGCAAATGGCATTTGGGCTTGGGCAATGCAGTAGAAAAAGACTGGAACAAAGAAGTAAAGCCAGGGCCAAAAGAAGTAAGTTTTGATTATTCCTTTATTTTCCCGGCTACAGCCGATAGGGTACCAACTGTTTTCATGGAAAATCAACTGGTGGTAGGTTTAGACCCTAAAGATCCGATTACAGTTGATTATAAAAATCCAATCGGTACCGACCCAACAGGGAAGGACCATCCAGAACTATTAAAAATGCCCGCTGAAGCTAATCATGGGCATAACCAAACCATTGTAAACGGTATTGGTCGTATTGGTTATATGCAGGGAGGCAAACTTGCCCGCTGGACTGATGAGGAAATTCCGTTTACCTTTTTATCGAAAGCGAAAAATTTCATTGAAGATCATAAACAGGAACCTTTTTTCCTGTATTATGCATTAACTGAACCGCATGTACCACGTCTGTCTGCCACCATGTTTAAAGGGAAAAGTGAATTGGGTAATCGTGGCGATGTAATTTTACAACTCGATTGGGCGGTCGGCGAAATAACAAAACAACTAAAATACCTGGGCCTTGATAAAAATACGATGATTATTTTCAGTAGCGACAACGGTCCTGTAATTATGGATGGCTACGAAGATCAAGGTTTCGAAAAATTAAACGGCCATACACCTGCAGGTAGTTTACGCGGAGGAAAATACAGCATTTTAGAAGGTGGTACACGCGAACCTTTTATTATTTCATGGCCGGCAAAAATCAAACCTGGTATTTCTGGAGCCTTAGTTTCACAGATTGATTTCTTAGCCTCATTTGCCAGTTTTTTCAATCTACAAAGTAAAAACGCAATTGATAGTAAAAATGTGTGGGATGCTTTTACCGGAAAAGACCAAAAAGGCCGTGATTTCTTTATCGAACAGAGTAATCAACTGGCAATTGTTAAAGATAACTGGAAATATATCAGGCCATCAAAGGGAGAAGCTTTTTATAAACTTACCCATACCGATAGTGGAAACCTGCCTACAGCGCAATTGTATAACTTAAATGATGATCTGGGAGAAAAGAACAACCTTGCACTAAAATATCCGGAAAAGGTAAAAGAATTGGAAAATTTATTAGGTACCGAAGAAGCGAAAAATAAATAAACAGATCGGTCGGTCTCCCTGACGAACCGATTTTATACAACGCCAGTCTAAAGATATAAAACTAATCTTCTTTTATGCTGTTTTATATAAACAGCTTAAGAAGATCATGGAAAACACAAAAGATAACAACAAAAATCTAGGCAATAAAAATGCTGATAACGGCGCTGATAAAACCAATATGCCCGATCAGCAGGTACCACGCCACCGGAGCAACGATAACGAAAAGAAAAATAGTGTTGAAACTGAAGCGGGTAACCTGGGTAGAGATTTCGGAATGGGCGATTTTGGTTCTGAAGAAGCAAGAACAGATGCCGAAAAAGGTAATAAGGGAGAAGCAGGAAATATGCCCAATACCACAAAAAAATAAAAGCCCCCGATGTAAAATCGGGAGCTTTTCCTAACAACTAAAAAATAACACTTATTATAGTGCTTTTATCCTACTTTAAACGCAGGGGCAACATCATCAAGACAAGTACAGGTTACTTTCAGGTCTTTAATGATTCCTGTTTTTAAGCTGTAAACCCAGGCATGTACCGCTAACTCCTGGCCATTGGCCCAGGCGCTTTGTACAATTGATGTGTTGGTTACATTTGCAGCGCCTTCAATGGCATTTAATTCAACTAAGCGGTCAAAACGCTGATCAGGGTCTTTGATTGTAGCCATTTCACGTTCGTGCGTACGGTATACATCACGGATATTTCTCAACCAGTTATCAATAATTCCAACCTGTTTATTGCCTAATGCAGCTTTCACGCCACCGCAGCCATAATGGCCACAAACAATAACGTGTTTTACCTTTAATACATTAATAGAATAATCCAGCACTGAAAGTAAATTCATATCGGTATGCACTACCACATTGGCGATGTTTCTATGTACAAAAATATCGCCTGGTCTGGTGTTAGTGATCTGGTTTGCAGGCACACGGCTATCAGAACAACCAATCCACAACACCGGTGGACTCTGACCTTCAGACAGTTTATCAAAAAAGGCAGGATCGCTGTCGATTGTATCTTTAACCCAGTCCTTATTGCCTTGTAACAGGCTATCGTATGTTATATCTTTCGTATCTATTGTTTTTGCGCACATATTTATAACTTATTAATATCTTCTTCTACTTTAATATTTAATTTTGGTACTGTATAATGTTTTTGGATATTCTCCAATTTTACGATAATACCCTTTGTATAAGCATTATGTTTGTAATTATAAATCGTTTCCAATACATCAGGATCGATATACCTGGCATTCGAACCATCAATAATTACATCTGTTTCTTTTGGAATATTCGTTAAAACTACTTGTATTGCTGCTTTGTTCAGAAAGGAAACCTCTTCTGCCAGTTTAATCCTGATGTGCTTTTTGTCGCCTTCATTTGTAATCCTGTAAAAAAACGGGTTACGCATATTGGTCCGGAGTAAATAAAAAATAGAAACCAACATACCAACAGCCACACCTTTTAGCAGATCGGTAAATAAAACTGCAAGTACCGTAACTACAAATGGCACAAACTGGTCCCATCCTTTATAGTACATGTGTTTAAATAAACTAATACGGGTTAGTTTATATCCTGTTACCAGAAGGATTGCGGCTAAACATGACAACGGAATCATGTTAATTACCCCTGGAATAAACAAAAGTGAAAGTAATAACCAACAACCATGAAAAATAGCCGACATTTTGGTCCTGGCACCAGCATTAACATTTGCCGAACTACGAACAATTACCGATGTCATAGGTAAACCCCCAACCATACCACTGGTGATGTTGCCTAAACCTTGGGCGATTAATTCTCTATTGGTTGGCGTTACACGTTTAATTGGATCTATTTTATCAACAGCCTCTATGCTTAGTAACGTTTCTAAACTTGCAACAACAGCAATAGTTGCAGCTGTTATATAAACATTTTTATTAGCCAGCTGAGAGAAATCGGGCATGGTAAACAGGCCTAAAAATTCGCCAAAACCACTTACCACCGGAATTTTCACCATCTGATCGGCACGTAGTGGATGATCGGTACCGGCAAAAAGTATAGTTCCAATAACCCCTAGTGTTACCACCAATAATGGTGCAGGTACAACCGCTAATTTTGGAAATTTAGGCCAAACAATCAGAATAGCTATCGATAATAAACTGATAACCACTGCAGCCAAACTAAAATGGCTTACCGCTGCTGTAATCGCAGAAAAAGTATTTTCGTGATCTTGCTGAAAGAATCCTTCGTCGCCACTAAAATCGGTATCAACGCCCAATGCATGTGGCAACTGCTTTAAAATCAAAATCAGTCCGATTGCTGCAAGCATCCCCTCAATTACACTCGAAGGGAAGTAATTACCAATAGTTCCGGCTTTAACCAGGCCTAAAATCATTTGGAATACCCCTGCCAATACAACTGCAAGTAAAAAAGTTTGGTAACTCCCCAAAGATGTTATGGCACCCAAAACAATAACGGTTAAACCCGCTGCAGGGCCACTAACGCTCAATTGCGATCCACTGAAAGAGGCAACCACTACCCCTCCAATAATACCAGTGATTAAACCAGCAAATAACGGTGCACCTGAGGCTAGTGCAATACCTAAACATAATGGCAAAGCCACTAAAAACACTACAATACTTGCAGGTAAATCTTTCTTTAAATTCTTTTTAAGAATATATTTCTTCACGTCCGAACCTGAAAAGGCCGGGTTAAACTTTTGCATAACGATATAATTATCTAGTAAATTTTAACGAATAAATCGCGGGGGAATCTTAAAAGCGATCAAGGAACAGCATATCGTATAAATATTTAAACACGACATGCCCGCTCAAATTACTGATTACACATAGTAAGGTTACCCCAATAAAAAGACTAGATAAAGTTAGGCGGCGGCGTTGGCACCGTAGGATGATATGGATCTACATATCTTTTGAAATGTTCGATGAAACTGCTCTTCAGAAAGAAATGACTTGAAGAGAACTCGTAAGAAAAAATAGGATGATTAAGTTCAACAAGTTTGAAATCGGTAAATTTTGCAGTGTCTTTGGCGGTATCCTTCCCGCCTTCATGCTCTAACTCAATTTGCATGATTACAGCGTTCATGATTTCCTTGTCAATACTCGTACAAAACACCGGTGCACCAGATATACCCATCTTCGCCATGAAGATGAACATGAATGAGGCAACGATTAAATACTTGTATTTCCTTAAAAACATCTATTAATTCTAATCTTGTTTTAATACTAACGGTTACAAAAATAAACGGATT
Source organism: Pedobacter sp. R-06 (assembly GCF_049913135.1). NCBI lineage: Bacteria > Pseudomonadati > Bacteroidota > Sphingobacteriia > Sphingobacteriales > Sphingobacteriaceae > Pedobacter > Pedobacter sp. R-06. Next base: position 4,716,913 of record NZ_CP183977.1, read on the forward strand.
ATTGGTTTTTCAATGCTTTAAGCTGTAAAAAAAATGTAATATAACAGATAGGCGATTGCATTCGACATAAAAAGCTTACCCTTCAAAGGTTTTGGAAACACTTGGTTCCTGCTATAAAGGTTTGGATTTTCTGCGCCGAACTCAGTTAAATAAACCTGATTGTCGGGAAGAGCTTCCGATCCTTCATCGGAACTCGCACCAAAAAGCGGGACCTAACCTGCCAAAAGCTCAGAACCGCTCATTTCCAATAATTATAAAATGTTTTTTCGTTTAGGAAATGAAAGGGCTTATTTCATAGGTGCTGTAGTCCCGCCATTCGCTTTACTTCGTTGCACTCCGTGTTTGCTACTGTCGGGTTTATTTAACGGCGGTTTGTTTTCAAAGCACCAGCCTAATTTAAATAAACCTGATTATCGGGAAGAGCTTCCGATCCTTCATCGGAACTCGCCCCAAAAAACAGGATCTAACCTGTATAATCTTTAGACATTTTTGCATTTTATCGTCACCCTGAATTTATTTCAGCATCTTTCTGCCCATTAGGCCCTGAAATAAATTCAGCATGATGATTGCGACTCTAGCCCGTCATCTGCTTTACTCAACATCGCGTGTTGGGCTGGGATAAAATAACACCTCGTTTACCTTGCATTACCGTTAGTAATTTTTAATTTTAAAATCTCATAGCATTGCAATGGACAAAAAAATAGCATTACTCAAAGATAAAATCAACCAGGCAAACCTTGGCGGTGGTCAGGCCCGAATTGATGGTCAGCATAAAAAAGGTAAACTTACAGCCCGAGAGCGCATTCATTTTTTAATGGATGAAGGGAGCTTCGAAGAAATTGGTATGATGGTTACCCACCGAAGCACCGACTTTGGCATGGAACGCGAAAAATATCTTGGCGATGGTGTGGTAACGGGTTATGGAACAATTAACGGCAGGCTAACTTATGTATTCTCTCAGGATTTCACCGTGTTTGGCGGTTCACTCTCCGAAACCCATGCAGAGAAAATTTGCAAGCTTATGGATATGGCCATGAAAAATGGTGCACCACTGATCGGTTTAAATGATAGTGGCGGTGCCCGCATTCAGGAAGGGGTTGTTTCTTTGGGCGGCTATGCCGACATCTTTTATAAAAACGTACAGGCTTCGGGCGTAATTCCGCAATTATCGGCCATTATGGGGCCATGTGCAGGTGGAGCTGTTTATTCGCCAGCCATTACCGATTTTATTTTAATGGTAGAAAATACTTCTTATATGTTTGTTACGGGCCCAAATGTGGTTAAAACGGTCACACACGAAGAAGTAACTTCAGAAGAATTAGGAGGCGCCAGCACGCATGCTACAAAATCGGGCGTTACCCATTTTGCCTGTGCCAATGAAATTGAGGCGATTAACCATGTAAAGAAACTACTGAGCTATATGCCGCAAAATTGTGAGGAAATAGCCGATCATTTACCTTACGAAACAGCTGATGAAAGCCGACCAGAATTAAACACATTTATGCCAGAAAATGCTTCACAGCCATATGATATACGTGAAGTGATTTCTGCCGTGGCCGATACTGACAGCTTTTTAGAGGTGCATGCAGCTTATGCTGAAAATATTGTGGTAGGCTTTGCCCGTCTTGCGGGAAGAAGTATTGGTATTGTAGCCAATCAGCCCGCTTATTTAGCTGGTGTTTTAGATAGTAATTCTTCTACCAAAGCAGCACGTTTTGTCCGCTTTTGCGATTGCTTTAACATTCCATTATTGGTATTTGAAGACGTTCCCGGATTTTTACCGGGTACAGATCAAGAGTGGAATGGCATTATCACCAATGGAGCAAAATTATTGTACGCTTTTAGCGAGGCTACTGTACCGCGCATTACTGTAATTACCAGAAAAGCTTATGGTGGCGCTTATGATGTGATGAACAGCAAACATATTGGTGCAGATATGAACTATGCCTGGCCTAGTGCAGAAATTGCTGTAATGGGAGCTAAAGGAGCCGCAGAAATTATTTTTAAAAAAGAAATTACTTCAGCAGAAAACCCTGAAGAAAAGTGGCTGGAGAAAGAAAAATTATATTCAGATATCTTTGCCAACCCGTATCGCGCGGCCGAACGCGGCTTTGTTGATGAAGTGATTGAACCAGCCCAAACCCGTACAAAGTTGATAAAAGCCTTTAAGATGTTGGAAAATAAGGTGGTGAATAATCCAAGAAAGAAACATGGAAATATACCTTTGTAAAAAATAATCCCTAGTCATTCGTCCATAGTTAGGTTGTATCAATCCATACCATTAAGACACATGACTGAAAGTTTTCGACTTAAGACTAAATGCAGATTACTCAGAAATTATCACGCGCCGATATTCTCCTCATGGCTTTTTGCACAGGCCTGATTGTTGCAAATATTTACTACTGCCAACCTTTGGTTATTTTAATTGCAAAAGATTTTAATCTTACCGAACCTGATGCGGGAAAAATCACCTACCTCACGCAGATTGGCTATGCCCTGGGTCTTTTTCTTTTAGTACCGCTGGGCGATATGTTTGAGCGTAAAAAACAGATTCTTGTGATTACCAGCCTGGCCATTCTGGCGCTGTTGATCGCTGCTGTTTCGCATACCTTCTTTGTATTAGAAGTTGCTTCTGTCTTGATCGGAGGCTGTTCTGTTGTACCCCAACTGATTTTACCCTTAGCAGCTAATTTAAGTACCGATGAAAACCGGGGAGCCAATATCGGTATGATTATGAGCGGTTTACTGGTTGGTATTTTGGCCTCGAGGGCCGTAAGTGGAAGCATTGGCTTTTGGTTAGGCTGGAGAGCCGTTTATTATATCGCTGCCGGAATTTGTGGACTGCTTATTCTCTTAATGGCCAAACGTTTTCCACAAAGTTATCCTGCTTTTAAAGGCTCCTACAAAGAACTCATGCGTTCGATGTTCAGTTATATTAAAACCCAACCTGCATTAAGGGAGACTTCGATTATTAACTTCCTGGCTTTCGCCATTATTAGCGCATTTTGGACGACAATGGTATTGTTTCTGGCTAACCCACCCTTTAATTTCCAAACACTACAGATTGGGTTATTTGGAATTGCCGGAGCAGCGGGCGCATTGGCGGCACCATTAGTTGGAAAGTTAAGCGATGGCAACAATCCACGCAAAAACTTAATGATTGGTTTTATATTACAAATCGTTAGTATCGCCTTGTTTTATTTTACTGGCAGCCATTTATACCTGTTTGTAATCGGCATTGTGCTTATAGATATCGGTCAGCAAGCCATACATGTAACCAACCAGACCCGGATTTATACTTTAATACCAGAGGCACGAAACAGATTGAACACCATTTTTATGTCGGTTAGTTTTATCGGTGCCAGCTGTGGTTCAGCCTTGGGTTTGTGGCTGTGGGACCAAGGCGGATGGGCATTATTCTGTTATGGAATGACGGGTATAATTATCCTTAATATTTTAATTTATCAGTTCTACGGAAGAAAAAAACAAATAACTAATCAATAAAAATTTCATGAAATCTAAAAACGCAATCAAAACATTTTCAGCCTTACTTATTTGCCTGTCCATTTTTGGCAAAGCAAAAGCTCAAGACAGTACAAAAGTAGAACAGCCAACCGAAGTAAAATCATTAAATAAGATCAGGTTGACCTTATTGGGACTTGGTTACGAAAGAGAGCAAAAAGTGGGTAAAACAACTTCAGTTTATTTTGGTGCAGGGGCCCAAGGCGTTTTTATTTATCAAACCGAGATTACAATTGATGACAATTATAATTTTAGCTTTAATACAGAAACAGATTTTAAAGTTTATCCTGCCCTCAACGCCGGATTTAGGCATTATTACAATTTTAACAGAAGGATTAAAAAAGGTAAAAGAACCTTAAATAACAGTGCTGGTTATGTAGGCCTTGATGTATTAGCCATTATCCCCACACAAAGCGATACCGTATATGGTTACCAGATCAATATTATGCCGCAATGGGGATTTCAAACCACTCTTGGCAGAAAAGTTAACTTCGAATTGGCTTTAGGTCCTCTTGCTGCAATTAACAAAACCGATACCTATTACGGAATTGGTGGAAAAATCGGATTTAGCTTTTTATTATAACTATGGTTCAAATTGAGCAAATATTCCCTTCTCTAACCTGGCGGATCAGGCATGAGGCCATGTATCCAGAATTACCTTTTGATAGTGTAAAACTTCCCGATGATTTTGATGGCATCCATTTTGGATTATACCTCGATCATAAATTAACAGGAGTAGTTTCTCTATTTCATGATGGGGATATTTATCAGTTCCGTAAACTTGCCATTCTGCCAGATACTCAAAAAGCAGGTTATGGCTCACAACTAATGACCTATATCCTTGATTTTTGTAAAATTCAAAAAGCGACAAAACTATGGTGCAACGCACGTGTAAATGCTAAGGAATTTTATTTTAAATTTGGCTTCCACGAAACAGATAAAACCTTTTTTAAAGATGGTTACGATTTCGTGGTAATGGAAAAAGAATTATCAAGTTAAGTTAAAAATGAGTATGATGTCTCAAATCTAATTACTCAAATCTCATATCTATTAAAATGGCTAAGAAAAAAGACGACGAAAAGAAAAAACATGTTGCTGTGGTAACTAAAAAATCGCTACAGTTTCTTGAAGAATACATCAATAATCCTGCGCCTACCGGCTACGAATGGGAAGGGCAAAAACTTTGGTTAAATTATTTAAAACCATATATCGACGAACATTTTATCGATAACTATGGTACCGCTGTAGGTGTTATTAACCCTAAAGCTGCTTTTAAAGTAGTTATAGAAGCACATGCAGATGAAATTTCCTGGTATGTAAATTACATCACCGCAGATGGTTTAATATATGTAATCCGCAATGGTGGTTCAGATCATCAGATTGCGCCATCAAAACGTGTAAATATTCATACTGAAAAGGGATTGGTTAAAGCGGTATTCGGTTGGCCGGCAATCCATACCCGACATGGCGAAAAGGAACAGGCACCGGAATTAAAAAATATCTTTTTAGACTGTGGTTGTACTACAAAAGAAGAAGTAGAAAAATTAGGCATCCACGTAGGCTGTGTAATTACCTACGAAGATGAATTTATGGTTTTGAACGACCGCTATTATGTTGGCCGTGCTTTAGATAACCGTGTGGGCGGCTTTATGATTGCCGAAGTAGCACGTTTATTAAAAGAGAACAAGAAGAAACTTCCTTTCGGCTTATATATTGTAAACTCTGTACAGGAAGAAATCGGTTTACGCGGTGCCGAGATGATTGCCCAGCGCATTAAACCAAATGTGGCGATTATTACCGATGTAACACACGATACCACTACGCCAATGATTAACAAAAATATTCAAGGCGATTTATCAGCCGGTAAAGGCCCGGTGGTTTCGTATGCGCCAGCTGTTCAAACCAATTTAAATAAATTATTAATTAAAACCGCTGAGAAAAACCATATTCCTTTCCAGCGTCAGGCATCTTCGCGTTCTACCGGAACCGATACCGATGCTTTTGCCTATTCGAATGGCGGCGTACCATCAGCATTAATTTCGCTGCCGTTACGCTATATGCATACTACCGTAGAAATGGTACACAAAGAGGATGTTGATAATGTAATCAGCTTGATTTATGAAAGCTTGTTGAACATTACCGACGGTCAGGATTTCAGAGAGTTTAAATAATGGAAAAAGTAAATCACCAAAAAATCATCATCAGCACCTTGCTAAAGGTTTTGCTAATGATTGTTATTATTTTCATTCTTAACTCCTGGCCAAACATTAAACAAAGCTTTAGCGGTAATGTGCCAGCATTTAGTTACTGGCTTGATCATAGTTTCAAAATAAGTAATATCATCCTTATCTTAGGATTTGGTGGTTATTTCTACTACAAAGATTTGAGCGATCAAAAAGAACTGATAGAAAAATCAAAAAACACCAATCAGCATTAATTAATTCCCAAATAAGTCAAGTTTTAAAGCTTGACTTATTTTTTGCCTGCTCGGGCAACTATGCTAAACCATCCTACCTTTTTTTGCTCTCCATTTTATTTAAACTGCTGAGCACTACGTTTATTTTTATTAATACTCAAAATATTTTTACATTGTTTATGTAATTTCCTCAAATAGTTTATCCTTTATTTATGAGTACAAATAAGAAAAATATTGATCTATCCATTATTTGTGATGATCATTGGGATGTGGTGTTCGACCACTTAGGTCTTGGTTTTTGGGAATTAAGTATAACAACGGGTATACTCCGTTCAACCCGGTCATTTAAGAAAAACCTGGGTTGCCCACCAGATAAGGTTTTAAGTTATGAAAAAGTTTTAGGCTTAATCCTCCCGGAAGACCTTGACCACGTTCAGGATGAAATTGAACTCACGGTTTCGAGAGAAAAAAACAGTTATCACTCGATACATAGAATTTGCCGGCCTGACGGAGAAATTAGATGGATTAAAGCCGATGGAATACTATCGCAGCAGGACGGTGAAAGCTTAAAATTAATAGGAACAATTTTAGATGTAACCGATTTAAAAAATAAGCCGTAATCATATTAAGCCTCGTTTAGTTCAATCCATACCGGACCATGATCGCTTGTTTTTTCCCAGCCCCTCACTTGTTTATCTACTCCTGCAGATTTTAAGCGATCACTAACTTGAGGACTTAGTAAAAAATGATCAATTCTTAATCCCGCATCTCTACCATATGCATTCCTGAAATAATCCCAAAAGGTATATATCGTTTCGGTAGGGTATAATTTTCTGATCGCATCTGTCCAGCCTTGCGCCATTAAATTTTGAAATGCCAACCGGGTTTCAGGGCGGAATAAAGCATCTTCAACCCAACGTTCTGGCTTATAAGCATCCAGTTCCGTAGGTATTACGTTATAATCGCCACATAAAACTACTGGTAAATTATATTCTAACAGTTTTGCCGCATGTGCTGTAAAACGTTCAAACCATCGCAACTTATATTCGAATTTTGGTCCTGGCGCTGGATTTCCGTTCGGAAGGTAAAGACAACCAATTATAACATTATTCACCATCGCTTCGATGTATCGGCTGTGCAAATCTTCAGGATCGCCATCCAAATTTCGTTTTAGCTCTTTTATTTCCAGATTTCGAGCCAGTATAGCAACGCCATTCCAGCTTTTTTGACCATGCCAAATGGCATTATAACCAGCATCTTTAATAGCCTGTTCCGGAAATTTTTCCTGTGGTGCTTTTAATTCCTGTAAACAAACTACATCAGGTTGGGTTTCTTCTAACCACCTTAACAGAACAGGTAAGCGCCCATTTATTCCGTTTACATTATAAGTTGCTATTTTCATCAGTATCAATATGTTTTAATGGTAATGAATCAATCATGATTGATCTGGAGTATGGTTTTTGAAATCATGATAATTTCATTTTATAAATCTCAGCAATAAAACTCAAAAATGAAACTAAGTATTCCACATCGTAACTAAAAATAGTAAAACATATTTATAACATGTAATCTTTAACTATTTACACTGCTTTTTAAAACTAATAATAAACTAAAATGTTTAATTTTGGAGATTCATTCATGTTTGAGCGCATGTTTGAGTTTAGATATAGGGGTAGGCTGTTAGTCTATCCCTTTTTTATGCTCAAATAATTTTTAGTTTTTATCCAACAATGTTTTCACTTTATGTTGAAGATCCATAATATCAAAAGGTTTTTCAATGATGGCAGTTGGTGAGCAGCCTAAATTATCGATGTTCGCAGCCGAAAGCAATACAATGGGCAAATGTGCAGTTTTATCATTTTTTTTTAATTTATTGCAAATATCCCGACCATCATGTTTACCAATACGGATATCCAATAAAATAATATCTGGAAGAAAATCAGCGATTGCTTCGTCCAAATTATCCGCACTTAAAACGCTTTTAATAAGGTAATGATCTTCCTCAAAAATTAAATTTACAATGTCATGGATGTTTTCATCATCATCAACTATGAAGATCTTCTTAACTAACAGGTTGCTCATATGCAACAAATCTAGTTTAAGTTAATTAGCTCACATGACGTATTTATACCTGAATTTACCGAATAAATGATTAGAACACTAGGCAGCCAAACCAGATTTATAATTTTTAAGCATCTTTTTAAGAAGCCCTCTTGCTACATGTATTTTTGTTTTTACAGTGCCTAACGGGATATCGAGCTCAGCAGCAATTTCATGATATTTATAACCTTCAAAATAACGGCAAAAACAAAAACGGCAATCTTCTGGCAAGGCATTTAATGATTTTTGAATGTCCTCCATCATAAACTTGGCTGCACCACCATTAAATGATGCACTTGGAACCAATTGGATGGAAGTTAAATCCTCTTCCTGCTGGATCATTTCATTTTTCCGTTTTACCTTATAGTAATGATTAAGAAAGGTATTTTTTAGAATTGTAAAAAGCCATGCGCGCACGTTACTTCCCATTTCAAACTTAGCCGAAAACCTAAACGCCTTCATAAAGGTGTCTTGAACTAAATCAGCTGCATCGTCTTCATCACGCGTATACGCTAATGCGCGATCAAAAAGTGGTTGTCTGTATTGGTATATGTCACAATTGAAATTTAATGTTTCCATGATTCGTTTTAGGGCTGATTGTAGATATTCAACAAATAGCATCATGCAATGTTATTTGTAGAAATACCCGATTTTTTACGGTTTATTTAAAACACTAAAAAATTGCCCTAAAACGATCAAAAAAGACTAGGCTACATAACCATTTCGCATAGCAAAACGAACCAGAGAAGCAGAGTTTTTTGTGCCGGTTTTACTTATTAAAGCTTCTCTCTGACTCTCAACTGTCCGCCTGCTTAAGTACAATTTGTCTGCTATTTCCTGATTGGTTAACCCATCTGCAATGAGTTTTAATACATTAATTTCGCGTTCAGAAAAGTTGATTTCAGTATTCGTTTTTTGCGAAAGCATATTTAACTGGGTATTAAAACGCTCTAAAATGGAGATGCATAAATTAGAGGAAAGGTACCGTTTTCCCTTCATTACATGCTTTAGGCAAAACAGTAATTCATCTTCTTCGATATCTTTCGACAGGTAAGCAAAAGCGCCTGATGTAAAGGCATTTGACGCGTACTTTTCATCATCTAAAATAGACAAAACAACAACTTTTATGTCGTATCCACGCTCCTTAATGGTGCTGGCTAAAGCTATTCCATCGAGTCCAGGCATTACAATATCTGATAAAATGATATCAGCTTTTATTCCCTTTTCCAAAAGTTCCAAAACCGCTAAACCTTCTGATACTTCTGCAACAACCTTGATGCCTTCGTGTTTTTCTATAAGTGCTTTAAGTGAGGTTCGGATAATATGGTGATCATCCGCAAGAATAATGTTAATCATAACTCAAATATAACTTACACTGTTTTAAAATTAAAAAAGGCTACTTAGGCAGCTCAATATAGAAGGTAGTTCCGATACCAATTTTGCTTTTAAACCAGATTTTTCCCTGGTGCAACTCAACAATTGCTTTGATTATGCCCATACCAAATCCTCCGGATTCCTCGCCTTTCAAACCTGGTCTTAAGGTTTCGGGCAAATGATCAAAAAGCCCTGCCTGCAACTCATCTGGAATTCCAACCCCATTATCGGCTACAGTAATTAAAACAGTATTTTCATATTCCTCAGCATGTAAAGTAATATTGCCGTGATCGGCAGTAAATTTTATTGAATTTGAAATTAGATTATTGATTACCTGCATAAATTTCATACTATCCAGGTGCAGATAAATCTGTTCGGCAGAACTTGTGAATTTAATATTCTTCATTTTGCCTAGCTTCGATCGTTTGTAAAAACGAACCACATCTCTAAGTTCCCAAACCAAATCGGCACGCTCCTTGCCAATTTCTATTATCGATGATTTTAAAAACTCCCGGTTAATCATACTCCGTACCAAAAGCAGGTTACGCTCACACATATCCAGAATAAAAGCTAATGAGTTTATCATCTGCTCATCGCCTGTTTGGGCAACACCTTTTTTCATAGATGAGGCAGTTAATTTCATCATGGCAAGCGGTTCTTTTAAATCGTGTGCCAATACTTCCAAGGTGATATTTTTTCGGGCGTTTATTTGTTCAATATGGATTTTATTATGGCGCATTATTGTGGTATCTTCTACTGTACCTACTAAACGCTTTACTTCCCCATCGGTAACAGCAAACACAGTTACCCGAACATACTTTTCTCTATCGACAAATAGTAAACGGAATTCATATTTTTTCTCCGTACCATCTTCAAGGCATTCTTTGTAACAAGCCATTACATGCTCCAAATCTTCAGCATGTACCCGTTCAAAAAGTAACTGTGACTTAGCCATAATTTCATCAATGCCCAGTTCCCAAATTTTACTTATCGATTTATTGAGGTATGAAAAATTTTGCGCCGTGTAATCGAAAATAAAATACCCATCAGCAGAGCGATCGCCCAGGTTACAAAAAAGCTCTTTATTTAATTCGACCATGATTTAATGTTTGATAATTTGCCAGTAAATGATGTAATTAGATCATCGGCAGCAACCACATCACAAACATCACACAGGCTAAAAAGTTTTACTTCAAAAATGCGTATATCTACTTCATATGGGCACATGTAGATTATCATTGATCCATTTTTAGAGATATTAACATTTTCCACACGATGTGCAAAATTATTTTGCGGATCAAAACCAACTATTGCCTAAATTGTTAAGCATAAAAGAAAGATAAAAAAGTCCTGTGAGCGGGAGATCCGCGGAGGGCAGGCACACCATAGAGAAGATACCCTTCTTCTTATCAATAGCCATCACACAGGTGGCTATTTTTATTATGTAGTGGTTATTTAAATTGCCTTTTTGCCCGTTTGAGCTGACTTTTTCGCCGCCGTTAAAATTTTATAATCATTACTGCCAGCATTTTAACATTATTTTTATCATTAATAGCCTGCATGTATCCATTTGCACCAAACACTTTCATATCTTTTATGCTAAAAGGCCAGCTTTACGATGCTTCTATAATTCCTGTTATCCAAATAGAAATTTAAAAAGCTCTTGATGCCGATACGTAAAAATATTACAATGGTGAAAACAGGAAAATGAAGCGACCAGAGTTAAGGTGTAAATAAAAAGAAAAATTAACGGGATGACTTAGCTTATTCCATTAGTTAAAAACCTTAGTTTTATTGATATAAAAATGTATCAGGTCTTTTATTTCTAAGTGGGAATTCCTTATTAATTGGCTCTGACTCTTGCTGCTCTTCTGTAATTAACAGGTCGTTGTATTTTTCCAAGAGATGAATATATTTATTCATCCAGAAATACACAGAATTATTATCCGAACCGATTTGTTTACCAGGATCTGCCGTTTGATTGATGGATTCGGGGTTGTACTTGGGAAAAGCTTCTGGGAATGCCGAAGAAAGATCCTGACCTAATAATCTGCCTACCTGCCAAATTACTTCATGCCCAATTCTGTCTTGACCAAACCAGTTGTAGATTGTTCTGCGGCTTACATTAAGTTTCCTTGAAAGCTCACTGATGCCCATGCGATCTCTGCGCACCAAGCGTTCAAGAATTTCTCCTTGTTTTAGTTCTTTTGTTGTCATTGAGATAATTAATTTTTAAAAAATGAAAAAAATAATTAAATCAGCTATCGGGGACGATTGACAATTCAAATGTAAGAATAAGTGTAAAAGGTTGTACAAAAGGTGTTGATTTTTTGACATATGTCAAACTGCATTAGCGAATTACTGTGAAATACGCCCAAAATGAGTAGTTTTCAACCTACATTTTTTCAAAAAATAATGTATTACTTTAAATACAATCACAACAGAAATTGAAATTATTTGACCAAACCCTTATATTCATCATAAAAAAGATATGGCACAGAATAAAACTACAGAAAACGATTTAAGCGTTCCAGACTTTTTAAATACCATTCCCGACGAAAATAAAAGAGCTGATTGTTTTAACCTGTCGGATATTCTAAGTTTAACTACAGGTTTTAAAGCTAAAATGTGGGGGAATGCCATTGTTGGTTTTGGAAGTTACCATTACAAATATGAAAGCGGCCGGGAAGGCGATGCACCATTAGCTGGTTTTTCACCAAGAAAAGATGCCATAGTCTTATATCTATCTTCACAATTTAAAGATCGGGAAGAATTGCTTTCCAAACTCGGTAAACATAAAACATCAAAAGCCTGCATCTACGTAAAAAAAATGAGCGATATCCATATCGAAGTTTTAAAAGAAATGATTATCAACGCTGTAGCACACATAAGTAACTTATATCCTTAGAAATGGAAAATGTATGATGGAGCGGAGGCTATCATTTAATACAAGCATCTTTCATTTGCCACAACTGCACAGATTAACATGAGATATAAACTCAATGATTACATTTATTAAAAGATTCTTCATTGTATCCGATAGCTATTGGATCAGAATGACAGAAGAAAATACCCATTCCATGATGTAAATAAGAAGTTACGCGATAATAAGTTAAATTTTACAATATTTGATTATTCCTTATTTCGAACAAACTAACTGGAAATGATTAAAAAACTACACCTCTATTTATTGATAGCGGGCACTTGTGTTTCGCTTAATTCGGCTGCACAAGACGCAGTAAGCTACCAAACACCCCCTAAAGAAATTGCCGATTTATTACTTGCCAAACCAACACCTGGCGTAAGTATTGATGGTAAAGCAGAATGGATCTTGTTTAGCGAGCGTAACTCCTACCCTTCGGTCGAAGAGCTGGCCTTGCCCGAATACAGAATTGCAGGCTTAAGGTTAAACCCAAATAATTATTCACCCAGCAGACAAACCTACATCAACAACTTTAGCTTAAAAAACATCAAATCCAACCAAACGTTTCAGGTTTCAGGATTGCCAACTCCATTATACGCCAGCAACATTAGCTGGAACCCATCAGAAAATAAAATTGCCTTTACCCACACCACTCAAAAGGGAGTAGATCTTTATATTATTGATCTGGCTACAAAAAAAGCAGTCAAAACCAACAAGGCTTTTTTAAATGTGGTTTTAGGTAGTGGCCTTACCTGGTTAAATGATAATACCATTATTTACCGTACTGTAACTAAACCTGCAAGTGCTGCACCCAAAAAGCCATTGATGCCAAAAGGGCCAACTATTCAGCAAAACTTAGGTAAAGCTGCACCAAGCGCCACTTATCAGGATTTAATTAAATCACCTTTTGACGAACAATTGTTCGAGTTTTTCGCAACCTCGCAATTGGTAAAAAATACAGCAGGTATAGAAACAGCCATTGGTAAACCAGCTATTTATGGTTCAACGAGTTTATCACCCGATAAAAATTACATGATGATCGAAACCATACGCAAACCTTTTTCTTACCTGGTTACGGCATACGGTTTTCCATCAACAATAACCATTACTGATTTAACCGGTAAAGCCATTAAAGTTATTGCTGAACTACCTTCATCAGAGGGTACACCTTCTGGTTATGATAATACGCAAAATGTACCGCGTGGTTTCGACTGGAGGGATGATGAACCTGCTACACTGGTTTGGAGCAAGCCATTGGATAGTGGTTTAATTAAAAAAGATGTTCCCTTTCATGATGCAGTTTATGCGCTAAGCGCACCTTTTACCGGCACAGAAAAAGAATTATTTAAAACACAGACCCGTTACCGTGGCGTACAATGGGGCGATGCCAGCCTTGCTTTAATTATGGAAGGATTACGTAGCAAACAAACCAATAAAGTGAGCCGTTATAACCCTACAACAGGCGAAGTAGAAGAATTGTACAGCCGTAACCAAACAGATGCTTATGGCAACCCAGGTTCGCCAGTTACTACCAAAAACAAATATGGCCGACAGGTAATTAAAACGGTTGACAATGGCACTAAACTGTTAATGAACAATATAGTAGGTTCATCTGAAAAGGGAGATTTGCCTTTCTTAGCCAAATTCGACTTAACCACTAAAAAGAATGAGATTATCTGGCGCAGTGCCGAAGGAACCTTCGAGTATGTAAGCGATGTAATTAATCCTGATAAACTGGTTTTGCTTACCCGTAAAGAGAGTCAGAAATTAGTACCCAATTATTTTATTAAAAACCTGATGCTTCGCATCGCCGATCAACCAATTACTAATTTTACTAATCCGTACGCGTCTTTAGAAGGGATTAGCAAACAGAAAATTTCTTACAAACGTGCAGATGGTGTAGATTTAACAGGCGACCTATATTTACCTAAAGGTTACAATAAGGATAAAGATGGGCCATTACCCTCATTAATTTGGGCTTACCCTCGCGAGTTTAACTCTGCAGCAGATGCCGCACAGATCCGTGGATCGAAAGATAAATTTACTACAATTAGCTGGGGCTCTCCTATTTTCTGGGTAACCCGAGGTTATGCAGTGTTAGATAATGCAGAAATGCCAATTGTTGCCAAAGATGGTAAAAAACCTAACGATACCTTTGTAGATCAATTACAACTTAATGCCGAAGCTGCCATTAATAAACTTGCCGATTTAGGCGTTGGCGATAAAAAACGTATGGCTGTTGGAGGACATAGTTATGGTGCATTTATGACAGCAAACTTATTGGCTCATACTAATCTTTTTGCAGCAGGCATTGCCCGTAGCGGAGCCTATAACCGTACACTTACACCCTTTGGTTTTCAAAACGAAGAGCGTACCTATTGGCAGGCACCTCAGTTGTATTACGAAATGAGCCCATTCAGTTATGCAGATAAAATTAAAACGCCTATATTGTTAATCCACGGTGACTCTGACGATAACCCGGGCACATTCCCGATTAATAGCGAACGTTTGTTCAATGCGATTAAAGGTGCTGGCGGTACTACCCGTTTTGTGTTTTTACCTTATGAAGCGCACGGCTACCGCGGCAAAGAAAACTTGCTTCACATGCTTTGGGAGCAAGACCAATGGTTAGAAAAATACGTAAAAAATAAAAAATAATCTCTCTCTACCTTTATCGATTAAAGTGCCTCTATATGAGGCACTTTTTTGTTTAACGAGGTTTCTTTCTCGTGGTGCCAGATATTTCTATCTGGCAATCAACCAATTGCACTTTAAAGTCAGCTGGCAACAGCTGACTGCACTTCCAAAAACCTTAATGTTCTTAATTCCTTAATGGCGAAGTACCTCAAACTATAAACAAACTATCCAACTAAGTGGTTAAGACAATTCCATTGAAATACACCATTATAAAACCTACATTTATATAATAAAATTGAACATTACTTTTACTTATTTGTTAAAGCCATTATGGACTACATAGACTATTATAAAATTCTCGATTTAAAGAAAGATGCAACAACTGAGGATATTAAAAAAGCTTATAGAAAATTAGCCAGAAAACACCACCCCGACCTTAATCCCAACAATGAGGAAGCCAATAAAAAATTTCAACAAATAAATGAGGCAAACGAGGTTTTAAGTGATCCGGAAAAGCGGAAGAAATATGACAAGTATGGTAAAGATTGGCAACATGCCGATCAGTTAGATGCCCAGGAACAGCAGCAAAGGCAATACCAATCGCAAGGTGGAGGATATGGCGGCAATAGCTATTCTGGAGGTTTTGGAGGCGAAGATTTTTCTGATTTCTTTTCGTCGATGTTTGGCGGCGGCGGAGGCAGAAGCAGTAGAAATTCCCCTTTTAAAGGCCAGGATTACAATGCCGATTTACAACTTAATCTACTCGATGCTTATACAACGCACAAGCAAACCTTAACCGTAAACGGCAAACAAGTACGCATTACCATTCCGGCGGGTGTAGAAAATGGGCAAAAAATTAAACTACCAGGTTACGGTGCAGCAGGTGTTAACAATGGTCCCCCGGGAGACCTATACATCAAATTTAACATTACAGATCATCCTAAATTTAAACGAAAAGGAAATGACATCTACTTCCAGGAAGAAATTGACCTGTATACCGCCATTTTAGGGGGTGAAAAAATTGTAGAAACCTTAAACGGCAAGGTCAAGCTTAAAGTGCCAGAGGGAACACAGCCCGACGCTACTTTACGTTTAAAAGGAAAAGGATTTCCACTTTATAAAAAAGAAAATCAGTTTGGTGATTTATATATCAAATGGCAGGTAAAGTTACCTACCAATCTAAATGCCGAACAAAAAGAACTATTCGAAAAACTTTCCAAATTCTAACCATTATGGGAACCAATCTAATACCTGTAGAAGATATCTGTGCTTACCACCACGTAGAAATAAACTTTATCCAATCGCTTGAAGATTTTGGTCTGATCCACACCACGGTTAAAAAGCAATCGCTCTTTTTGCCAGTTGATGAATTGACCAAATTGGAACAGTATCTTCGTTTAGCAAACGATCTGGAGATCAACTTAGAAGGCATTCATGCTGTTTCGCATCTGCTTAATCAATTGCAAAATATGCAGGAAGAAATAACCGCACTTCAAAACGAACTAAATTATTATAAGCAACTTAACCAACACCATTAAACAACCGTTTGTGCAGTGTTTTGCATTAAAAGTGGGAACAAAAACATAATCTTTTTAAGATATCTTTCTTAAATTGGCAATCTAATTAAAAAAAATGAGCGATCTTTCTTCAAAATTCATTGAAAAAATAAAATCATCCTATGCCCCTACGGGGTCGTACATTTATTTAGGCGCCGGAATTTTAGACGGTCAGGTTTACAGCGAGGCTGAGGTTAATCTGTCGTTAAAAATGATGAATAGACATGGTTTAATTGCTGGAGCAACCGGAACTGGTAAAACGCGCACCCTGCAATTATTGGCAGAACAACTGTCAGATGCCAG
This sequence comes from Pedobacter sp. R-06, assembly GCF_049913135.1. Classification (NCBI taxonomy): domain Bacteria; kingdom Pseudomonadati; phylum Bacteroidota; class Sphingobacteriia; order Sphingobacteriales; family Sphingobacteriaceae; genus Pedobacter; species Pedobacter sp. R-06. The sequence goes on from NZ_CP183977.1 coordinate 4,733,744, forward strand.
TGTTCCTGTTTTTATGTTAGATGTTAAAGGCGATTTATCAGGCTTAAACCAGCCCGGTTCCGTCAATCCAAAAATAGAGGAAAGAGCACAACAGCTCAACAAACCTTTCTCTCCATCTGGCTTTCCCATCGAAATTTACTCCCTTTCGGGTAAAATGGGTGCTCAGATGCGGGCAACGGTATTAGAGTTCGGGCCAACGCTTTTATCGAAAGTATTGGATTTAAATGATACTCAGGCAGGTGTTATGGCGGTAATATTCAAATATGCCGATGATAACAAAATGCCGATTATCGACTTAAATGATTTAAAGAAACTGGTTTCTTATCTATCAGAAGGTGCCGGAGCCGCCGAAATAAAAAGCAGTTATGGCACCATTTCTACTGCTACTTCTGGTACTATATTAAGAAAGATTGTCGCTATAGAGCAGCAAGGATTAGCGGGTATGTTTGGCGAAAAATCTTTTGACATTGAAGATCTTTTCGAGCGTGTTGATGGCAAAGGAACCATAAGTTTGTTAAATATTGCAGATGTTCAAAATCAACCAGTACTGTATTCTACCTTTTTGTTAAGCTTACTGGCGGAGTTATTTAATACCATGCCCGAAGTTGGCGATTTAGACAAACCAAAACTGATTTTCTTTTTTGATGAAGCACATTTATTGTTCAAAAATTCTTCGAAAGCATTTTTAGAGCAGATTGAAACCATTATCAGGTTAATCCGTTCAAAAGGAATTGGTGTTTTCTTCTGTACCCAGGCACCTACTGATGTACCTGAAAGTGTTTTAGGGCAATTGGGTAACCGCGTACAACATGCATTAAGGGCATTTACACCTAATGATGTAGATGCTTTGAAAAAAACAGTTAATACGTATCCAAAATCAGATTTCTACGAAATCGATAAAATATTAACCTCGCTGGGAACAGGTCAGGCTTTGGTTACGGTATTAAATGAAAAAGGCATACCTACAGAGGTATCTGCTACCATGCTTACCCCGCCCAGAGCTATAATGGGCCCACTTACCGCTGCTGATTTCGATCAGCTTGTTCATGCCAGCTCGAAGTATACTAAATATAAAGATCCTATCGATCCTGAAAGCGCTTATGATATTTTAACCAAACGCATTAATGAGCAAACTGCAGCAGCAGAACAAGAAAAACAGGAAGCTGAAGCTCAAAAACAGGCCGAACAAGAAAGCAAGCCTAAACCGGGCGAAAAGAGCCTCGTTGAACAGGTCATGGGCGCAACAATAACACGCCAAATTGGTAAAGAAATTGTTCGCGGTATTTTTGGCATGCTTACAGGAAAGAAAACACGCTCAAAAACCGGTGGTGGTTTATTTGGGTTTTAAATTATAAGACGATGAAATATCTAATTATTGTACTCTCACTTTGTTCCATTATAGTCCATGCTCAATATGCTATTCAGCCTTACGGAGACGTGCAAGGTACTCTATTAAAAGAAATCAAATATGAGAATGTTATTGGCACTCCATACTTTCTAGATTTTTGGTCGAAAGGAAAAGTAACAACAAAATCTGGCAAAAATTATGTCGATATGCCATTAAAGTATGATATAATGAATGATAAGCTCATATTTCAGGGAGAGGGCGGAAATATGATGTATTTTGCTGAGCCAGTTTCAACATTCGAGATCACCGACTCTGGCTTATCTAACAGTTATAAATTTATCAATGGGCTTCCAGTAATCGACGGACTGAATCAATCCTCATTTTTTCAGATAATTGCCTCTGGAAAAATATCTCTCTTCAAAAGGGTTTATAAAAAGATTACAGAAAGTACAGGATATGGATCTGCTACAGTAACCAAATCTTTTAAGAACTATAGCACTTATTATGTTTTACAGAATGGGAATTTATCTAAAATAAACATAAATAAAAAATCGTTGATTGAACTACTTCCGAATAAAGAAAAAGAACTAACAGATTACCTTAAAAAAGAAAAGATTGATTTCAAACAAGACAGTGATTTAAAAAGGTTATTTGAATACCTAACTAAAACATAAAAATAAAACACCTGGTTATTTATAATTAAAATTTAAATAGCATTACTATTTTCGCATTATGAATACAGTATGATTAAACTAATTTATTTTAATCATATAAAATTCTCAAAATAAAATAACAATAGATGAAACCTACCCTATTAATATTGGCTGCAGGTATGGCAAGCCGTTATGGAAGTATGAAACAAATCGATGGTTTTGGCCCCAATGGCGAAACCATTATCGATTATTCAATATATGATGCAATTAACGCTGGCTTTGGCAAAGTTGTATTTATTATCAAAGAAGAGTTTGTAAATGAATTCAAAGCCATTTTCGAACCTAAACTTGCTGGCAGAATTGAAACAGAATATGTTTTCCAAAACTTCGATTTAAAACAATTTGGCATAGAAGAAGAAATATACAGGGAGAAACCCTGGGGTACCGCACATGCAATCCTTTCAGGCAGAAACGTAATTAAAGAACCATTCTGCGTAATTAATGCTGATGATTACTATGGTTACGATGCCTTTAAAAAAATGGTCGATTTCTTAACCACCGAAGTAACAGATAGCAATTATTCTATTATTGGCTACGAAATTGGTAAAACGTTGTCGGAGTTTGGAGCCGTTTCCCGTGGCGTTTGCCAGGTAGATGAATCTGGTAACTTAAAAGAAATTGTAGAACGTACAAAGGTTTATCCTAAAGATGGCAATATTTTTTACGAAGAAAATGGCGAGGAATTTCCTTTAGCGTATGAAACGCCTGTTTCAATGAATTTCTGGGGATTTACACCAGCAGTTTTCAAAATTACTGAAGAATTGTTCAAAGAATTTGCTGAAGCGAACAAAGATAAGCCTAAAGCAGAATTTTTTATTCCATTAATTGGTGAGAACTTAGTAAAAAGTAATATTGCAACCTTCAAAGTAGTACCTACATCAAACAAATGGTTTGGCGTAACGTATAAAGAAGATAAACCGTATGTTCAGGATAGTATTGACCAATTGGTTAAAAACGGAACATATCCAGAAAAACTATGGAACTAAATTTAGATTCCGAAGTTTTAAAAGCCTACGGATACGCTAAAGAAAATACAATAATTACACAAATAGGTACGGGTTTGATTAACCGTACTTATTTGCTTTCGCCCCTATCCGAAAAGAAGAAATACATTCTTCAAAATATAAATACTTCGGTTTTTAAATCGCCCCAGGCCATTGCCAACAACCTGCGGTCCATTGCCGATTACCTTACCTTCACTTACCCTGAATATCTTTTTATTAAGCCCGTTTCTACTACAAATAGTGAAGAAATGGCACACATTCACCATGAATATTGGCGGATGCTTCCCTTCGTGCCTAATACCATCTCGCTAGATGTATTAGCCGACCCTAAGCAAGCATATCAGGCTGCTAAACAATTTGGCAAACTAAGCAGGTTATTAGATGATTTTGATGCAAAAACACTTCAGCCCACTATCCCAGGTTTCCACAATTTAGGTTTAAGGTACGAACAGTTTACTTTGGGATTAAGCCAGGCAGAAGAAACGCTAAAAAATGAGGCAAAAGCACAAATTGAAGATGCTTTAGCATATAAATATATTTTAGATTATTATACCTCATACTCGCACAGAACCGATTTCCCTGATCGTGTAATGCACCACGATACCAAAATAAGCAATGTTTTATTGGATAATGAAACTTATGAAGGTATCTGCGTAATCGATTTAGATACCATTATGCCTGGTAAATTCATTTCCGACTTGGGCGATATGATGCGCACTTACCTTTGTGCCTTCTCTGAAAATGAAACCGATTTAGATAAGATTAAGATACGCTTACCTTACTTTGAGGCCACGATAAAAGGTTATTTATCCGAAATGAAGAGTATTCTGACAGAAACAGAAAAAGAGCTCATCTTATTCTCAGGCAAATACATCATTTATATGCAGGCCCTTCGCTTCTTAACTGATTTTTTAAGCGGTAATAAGTACTATCCTATCAGTTACCCCACACAAAATTTAGACCGGACCAAGAATCAGTTTAAATTATTACATGAACTTGCTGCAAACGAAAAAGAGTTACAGGATATTATTGAACAGAATTTAATTTAGATTTTATGTCAGACCATGTTGAATCAAAGAAAGAATTTCAGATTGAACGAATGATTCTTTTTACTGATGCTGTTTTTGCAATCGCCATTACGCTCTTAATTATAGAAATTAAGGCCCCAGAAATCCACAAAAATATGGGCTTTACTGAAATGGTCGACCAGTTGTTAAATTTAATCCCCAAATTTATTGGATTTGTTATCAGCTTTTTTGTTGTTGCGATTTACTGGCGCGCTCATCACCGCATGTTTTCTTTTATTAAAAATTACGATGATAAATTAATCTGGCTGAATTTCTTCTTTCTATTTTCGATTATCCTTATGCCATTTAGTTCAGCTTATTATAGTGACAACACTACCTACAGCCTCCCTTTTTGGTTTTATTCCTTAAATGTAGCGTTAACTGGCTTTCTCAATTATAGAATGTTGACTTACATTATTAAGCATAAAGGTCGTATTTCCGATGGATTTGACGATTTAAAAACCCGGCAGTTAGCCCGATGGCGGACACTAATCGTGCCCGCAATATTTTTATTGGGCATCTTTATCGACTTAATTTTACCTAAAGAGCATAATATGAATATACTAAGCAGATTTACACCAATGTTAATTTGGCCGGCAATTGCTTTACTGAATAGTTTTTTTGGCAGAGTAAACGACCTGGAATATCATGAAAAACCCAAAGCAGGGCATAGAAAGTGATTTAATTTGAGTTGTAATATTTACACAGCTAAGGGCTAACCAATATAATGAAAGGAAATAGTTTTAAAACATTGATTTTCATTTCTTCAACACTCATTTTTTGTATATTCACTTTTATAACGCTTATTGCCGCAGGAGCTGTTGATGAAGGTACAGATGGCAATAGTATTCTAATACAGGCATTAGCCAAACTATTTTACATCTTTCGTTTTCCTACGCACAGCTTATTATTTAGCTTTATGGATGGACATTTCTTCTTTCCCGGACTAGGAATAAATTGTTTATTCTACGGTTTTATAATGGAAAGGGTCGTTTTTGCGTTTAGTAAAAGAAATTAAACAATATTCCAATATTTGGCATTAAAGAACAAATAAGTTGCCCTTATCGCTATTCAACCCTTCCGAAAAGCACTAAGCTTCTTTCTAAACCCGACAGTAGCGGCAGCCCCATCCCGATTTTACATCAGGATTATGAGGGCTAAGCGAATGGCGGGGCTGTACCGGCCGAAAAGCACTGAGCGTTAATTTTCAAAATATTAATTTTATCTTCATCGCGAAACACAAAGCAATACAATCGCGATTTAAACTCATCTTAGGAAGATTGCTTCGTCGGCTGAAAAAGCCTTCTCGCAATGACGATTTTGCACAAAAAAAGCGTCCCTGAACTTAATCAGAAACGCTTTTTATATGCTCCCAAGACTCTCGCCTCAGGAATCAGACTCAAGACTATTTCTTATCGTCTTCTTTTACTTCTTCAAAATCAACATCAGTAACGTTATCGCCACCACCTTGAGGCTGACCATCAGCTTGTGGTTGTTCGCCACCTTGAGGTTGCTCACCAGCTTTGTACATTTCTTCTGATGCTACGTTCCATGCAGCTTGCAATTCAGCTTGTGCTGCATCGATATCTGCAAAGTTACGTGATAAATGCGCAGCTTTTAATTTCTCTAAACCAGCTTCGATTGGTGCTTTTTTATCAGCAGATAATTTATCACCAAACTCTTTCAATTGTTTCTCGGTAGAGAAAATTAAAGCATCAGCACCATTGATTTTATCAGCTTCTTCTTTTGCTTTTGCATCATCTGCAGCATTGGCTTCAGCTTCTTCTTTCATTTTTTTGATCTCAGCGTCAGTTAAACCTGAAGATGCTTCGATACGGATTTTTTGCTCTTTACCGGTAGCTTTATCTTTAGCACTAACATGTAAGATACCATTGGCATCAATATCGAAAGCAACTTCTACCTGAGGCACGCCGCGAGGTGCTGGTGGAATACCATCTAAAATGAAACGGCCAATTGTACGGTTTTGAGCAGCCATTGGACGCTCACCCTGTAAAATGTGGATCTCTACCGAAGGCTGGTTATCAGCTGCAGTTGAGAAAGTTTCCGATTTTTTAGTTGGGATAGTTGTGTTAGACTCAATTAATTTAGTCATTACACCACCCATAGTTTCGATACCTAATGATAAAGGCGTAACGTCTAATAACAATACATCCTTAACATCACCAGTTAACACACCACCTTGAATAGCAGCACCGATTGCTACAACCTCATCAGGGTTAACACCTTTACTTGGCTCTTTACCGAAGAAAGCTTTAACCGCTTCCTGAATAGCAGGGATACGGGTAGAACCACCTACCAAGATAATTTCGTCGATATCGCTTGTGCTTAAACCAGCATTTTTCAAAGCAGATTTACAAGGATCGATAGTACGTTTAATCAAACTATCAGCCAATTGCTCAAATTTAGCGCGAGATAATGTACGCACCAAGTGTTTAGGGCCACTGGCATCAGCAGTAATATATGGTAAGTTAATTTCAGTAGAAGTTGTGCTCGATAATTCAATTTTAGCTTTTTCAGCAGCTTCTTTTAAACGTTGTAAAGCCATCGGATCCTTAGAAAGGTCCATGTTGTTTTCTGATTTAAACTCATCTGTTAACCAATCGATAATAATATGGTCAAAGTCATCACCACCTAAGTGAGTATCACCATCAGTAGATTTTACTTCGAAAACACCATCACCTAATTCTAAAACAGAAACGTCATGAGTACCACCACCACAGTCAAAAACAACAATTTTCATGTCTTTGTGTGCTTTATCCAAACCATAAGCTAAAGCAGCTGCAGTTGGCTCGTTAATGATACGTTTTACAGTTAAACCTGCAATTTCGCCGGCTTCTTTAGTAGCCTGACGTTGTGCATCATTAAAATAAGCTGGCACAGTAATTACCGCTTCAGTTACTTCCTGACCCAAGAAATCTTCGGCAGTTTTTTTCATTTTCTGTAAAATCATTGCAGAAATCTCTTGTGGAGTATATTTTCTGTCGTCGATTTCAACACGTGGTGTATTGTTATCACCTTTAACTACTTTATATGGTACACGTCCAGCTTCTTTCGCACTTTCGTCGTAGCTGTTACCCATAAAGCGTTTAATCGAATATATCGTTTTTGTTGGGTTGGTTATAGCCTGACGTTTAGCAGGCTCGCCAACCTTACGCTCACCGTTTTCTGCAAAAGCAACAATAGACGGTGTAGTACGTTTACCCTCACTGTTTGCGATAACTACAGGCTCGTTGCCCTCCATTACGCTCACGCAAGAGTTTGTTGTTCCTAAGTCTATTCCAATAATTTTTCCCATTGTATTTGTATTTTCTCTTTTTAAAGTATTATAATTTCTACTCCTATTAAACAATGCTTGTGCCAATTGGGTTTTGGCAGATAATATGGGTAAAAGACTGATAAAATGTAAAAAAAGAGGTTATAGTTTACTGACAGCATGACAGAAATAAGCTTAAAGACTAAAACAAAGAGCAAATTCCTTAAAATGATTTGAAAATGAAAGCCAGCAGTTCTTCGGAGGCAGCAGCCCCGCTAACCGCTTTACTTCGTTTCACTCGTGTCCGCTATTATCGGGTTTATTGAACAGCGTTTTTCTTCGCTTCGGTGATAAAAACAGAAATAATGAGTGATCATCTAAATGCCCTCAAAGTTTTATATCTTTAAATTACAATCAATGCAATCATTTAAATCTGTGTAATCCCGTATAAAATGCAATTAGCAGCACAAATCGTAATCGGCTTAGTAGCTTTCATCCACATCTATATCCTTTGGTTAGAAATGTTCGCCTGGACCACCAAGGCACCGAAAGTATTTAAAACCATTCCTAAAGATTTATTTGTACCAACAAAAACGTTAGCCGCAAACCAGGGATTATATAATGGCTTTTTAGCAGCGGGTTTAATCTGGTCGTTATGTATAAGCGATCACCACTGGAGGTTTTACGTGGCCATATTCTTTTTAACCTGTGTGATTATCGCCGGGATTTATGGTGCAGCAACAGCCAGTAAAAAAATTCTTTATGTACAATCAATCCCCGCATTAGTAGCGCTGATTCTTTTGCATCTGTAAACCTGATCCTATTGGTTAGTAGCTCACCGATCAAAAAAGTGAATTATTTTTACCATTAATTCTATATGCTAAAGTTATCCGCTCTCCTCATTTTATTTACATTTTTCGGGTTTAAACCTGCTGTAAATAACAACATAAGTGCAAATAGAATTAATGAAGCCTTGGCTTTCTGCCAGAAAAACAAAATGGATACTTCCATCGCCATTATGGTTGATATGAGTATCCACTCGGGCAAAAACAGGATTTTTGTTTACGATTTTAAACAGAAAAAGATCACCGTCGAAGGATTGTGCGCACATGGCGTTGGCGGCGGAAGCACGCCAACCAAACCTGTTTTCAGCAATAAAGAAGGAAGTTATTGCACCTCATTGGGCAAATACAAAGTTAAAGGTCGCGCATACAGCAACTGGGGAATCCATGTACACTATAAAATGTATGGGTTAGAAGAAACAAACAGCAATGCTTTTAAACGGATTGTGGTTTTACATTCTTACACGCCAGTTCCAACTCAGGAAATTTATCCTCAAACCCTCTTCGGACAAAGCGCCGGTTGCCCTGTTTTATCAGATGGTACCATGAGAAAAATAGATGCGCTACTCAAAACCAAGAAAAAACCTGTATTGCTTTGGATTTATGTTTAATTAAATGGAGAAACAACCGTTTTGTTGGCATCATTTAAATGAGGTGTACTATAATCATTTGAAATTTGCCACTGTCCTGCATATTTCCCCAAGAGTTCTTCATGATCAAGATTAAAAATATATGCAAAAATCTTTGCAACATGATCCTTTTCATAATGATCAGTTTTGAGAAAGCCTCCATTGGGATTTAAAAAACCTTCTTTTGCATTCTTATCATTTTCATAATCAGGAATCATTTCAGCATTTATTTGAATAATTCTGTCCGATAATCTCCAGGTAAATGTTGTAAAACCACTAATATGTTGGATAACTTTTGGCTTTCCATATTCTACTATTAATTGTTTAATGAGGCTCAATTGTTGCCTAAAATCAGCGTTTCCCTCAGCAGAAACCATCATCAGATTTTGTTTTGCATCGGTTACCGATTCAACTTTAAAAAAATAGACATTTTTAAGTTTTCCTATGGTATCTATCTCTTTATTAATATTCATGATATAATGAATGCCTACAACACTTTTATGATCGTCTCCCTTTGCTATATTAAAACTAGTATCAACCTGCGAAAAATAATTGTCGGTGATTTGCCCTTTTAACGGTTTTTCATATAGATGTGCTGCATTTATGCTAAAAGAGAAATCATTTAGATCAAAAATTCCATCCCCTAATTGTTTGTCAGGTTTACAAGAAATGAAAAAAGGTAACAGGATGAGGATAAAGCGTAATTTCATAGGATATTTAATTTTTCAATAAATCTACAACTCCAACAATCTTTCTAAGTGATGGTAACCAATTCCAAAATATTCTTTACTGGCTTTAATTTTCTGTAAAATTTCCGCTTGCCGCTCTGCGCTAAGCCCTTTGCCCTTTACCCCAATCACAAGCACATTCTTAGGCGTATGCGCATCTGAAATAAATTCGAATACTTTAGTTTTATATCCGAAATATTCCAAAATTAAGGCACGTATGCCATCGGTAACCATTTCGGCCTGGCGTTCTAAAAAGATGCCATATTTTGTTAAAAAAGAAACATCATTCTTTATTTTATGCTGCTCAATTTCCCTGCGGATTTGTTTGTGGCAACAAGGTGCAACAACAATTAGTTCGGCATTAGCTTTAATTCCCTTAAAAATAGCATCATCGGTAGCGGTATCGCAGGCATGTAACGCAATTAAGAGATTCACATCCTCAGCCTTATAATCCTCAATCGTTCCCTGAACAAAATTCAACTTATCGAAAGCAGATTTACCAGCAACCTGATTACACAAATCAACCATATCCTGGCGATACTCTACGCCAACAACTTCAGTTTCCAATTTTAAAACCGAATGCAGGTAATCGTATAACGCAAAAGTTAAATACCCCTTGCCTGAACCCATATCGGCTACCTTTTTAATGCTACCTTCAGGCAATTCTTTAATCAAAGAACTTAAAATTTCGATATAATGATTAATCTGGCGGAATTTATCCTGCGCATTTTTGAATACCTTCCCTTCTGCATCGGTGATTTTCAACGCTGTTAGATACGATTTTGAAGCAGGTTTAATCAACCTTATTTTCTCTTTGTCGTGGCTGGCAGATGGAGTTGCTGCACTTGATGCCTTGCTTTCTCTAAAAACAATCTTACCATTGTTCAGCTCCTCCAAAATCAGATCCTTTTCGGTAGTAAACAAAGTACCGATTTTAAAACCTTTTTCCAGATAATCAGAAATCAGATCCATTGCTTCATCAACTGCATAGTTCTTCACCACATCGCGGGTTTTGTAGCGATAAGTAAAGGCCAGTTTATCTTCACGTTTAATCACAACTTTACGGATAAGAATTTGCTTTAATGCTTCTTCTTTACCTTTGTAGTTCCCTAAAGATACCTTTACAAAAGTTGCTGAATCCAAACTTCCTTTTAAAGCTGAAGTAAATTGCTCTATATATTCTGACACTGGCATTGATAAATTTTAACGACAAAGATAATCAAGTTTATCCGGAGCAGAACATATCCATGATAATGTAACAATAGAGCGACGATCTTAAGGGTTATTTGATTAAAAACGGCTAATCTAACGCTGACGTAATACGATTTAGAAATACGCATGAGCAATATTATCTATATTGATTCCAAAATAGCCTTACACTTTTATTTCAAAAAATTAAGCTTTAGATTAGAGTATATAAAAATAGCTAACCACAATTCATGAGTGACTTTCAGATAAAAAAATCGCCTACCGTTTATGATGCCATTGTTGTTGGCTCAGGTGCTGGTGGTGGAATGGCTGCATATGTTCTGGCACATGCAGGTCAAAAGGTTTTAATGCTCGAAGCTGGTCAAAATTTCGATCCGCGATTAGATTCACATCAATTAAAATGGCCTTGGGAATCTCCCCGTCGTGGCGCCAGTACAACACGCCCATTTGGAGATTTTGATGCTTCGTATGGAGGATGGGAATTAGAAGGCGAGCCTTATACCCAGAAAAACAAAAGTGAATTCGAATGGTTCCGTTCGCGGATGCTCGGTGGCCGTACCAATCACTGGGGACGAATTTCTTTGCGGATGGGTCCGGACGATTTTAAACCTAAAGACGGCTTAACAGATGCCTGGCCTATTACCTATGCCGACGTAAAACCCTTCTACGATAAAGTTGACCGTATGATTGGTATTTATGGAACGGCAGAGGGTTTAGAAAATGAGCCAGACGGTATCTTTATGAAACCGCCAAAACCAAGGTTAAACGAACTTTTTATCAAAAAAGGCGCAGAAAAGGCTGGTGTAAAAGTAATTACCGGCCGTGGGTCAGTCCTTACCGAGGCCTTACCCAATAATAGCGACCGTGCACCTTGCTTCTATTGCGGCCAATGTGGAAGAAGCTGTAAAGTTTATGGCGATTTTTCATCGTCATCATGTTTGGTAAACCCTGCTATAAAAACAGGAAACCTGACTGTGATTACCGATGCCATGGTGCGGGAAGTAATTACCGATAAAGACGGTACGGCAAAGGGCGTTTCTTATGTAAACCGGAAAGACCTGCAAGAATATCAGGTAAACGGCAAATTGGTTATTTTAGGTGCCAGTGCCTGCGAATCGGCCCGTATATTATTGAATTCAAAATCAACTTCTCACCCAAATGGCCTGGCCAATAGCAGTGGTGTGGTTGGAAAATACCTGCATGATTCTACTGGAGCAAGTGTTTCGGGCTTTCTTCCTCAGTTAATGGACAGAAAACGTTACAATGAAGATGGTTTGGGCAGTGTACATATCTATTCGCCCTGGTGGTTAGATAACCGTAAACTAAACTTTCCGCGTGGTTATCATATCGAATATTGGGGTGGAATGGGCATGCCTGCATATGGCTTTGGAGGCGGTGTAGCCCAAATGAACGGAATGGTTCCCGGCAGAGATGGCAAAATGAAAGAAGCCGGAGGTTATGGAAAATCATTAAAGGATGATTATCGCCGTTTCTATGGAACTGGCGTCGGAATGGCTGGTCGCGGAACAGCCATCGCCAGAGAAGATAACTACTGTGAAATTGATCCCAACACGGTAGATAAATATGGTATTCCTGTTTTAAGATTTAACTATAAATGGGCGAAAGATGAAATTCTACAGGCTAAGCACATGCAGGAAACCTTTCTTTCGATTATGAAAGAAATGGGTGCGGTGGTTACCTCCGAAATTCAGGGAGCAGATACCAATTACGGTTTGCTTAACCCAGGAAAAATTATCCACGAAGTTGGAACCATCCGCATGGGCGACGATCCTAAAAAATCGGCATTGAATAAATACTGCCAGGCACACGACTGTAAAAACCTTTTTGTGGTTGATGCGGGTCCATTTGTTCAACAAGGAGATAAAAATGCCACCTGGACCATCCTGGCACTATCGATGCGTACCGCGGAATATATTTTAGCTCAGAAGAAAAAACAAAATATTTAAAGAATTACCATATGAATAGACGTGATTCCATAAAAGCACTAGGTTTAACAGCTGTTAGTACTGCGGTACTGTTAGAGGCCTGTAAACAGCCTGAAACAAAAACCGAAGTAGCCGCACCAGAAGAAACTGCAAAAGAAGCCGGAAGAGAACAGTGGGAAATAGACCGTGATAAGAAATTAAAAGCTGAAACCTTTTTCACTAAACATGAAATGGCTACCATTACAGTTCTTGCCGACATTATTATTCCTAAAGATGATGTATCAGGCAGTGCATCTGATGCTAAAGTGCCAGAGTTTATCGAGTTTATTGTTAAAGACATCCCTGAACATAAAGTACCCATGCGCGGTGGCCTTAAATGGCTGGATGTGTATAGCTTTAATAAATTTCAAAAATCATTTGTTGAAGCATCAGCAGAGCAACAGATTTCTATTGTAGATGAAATTGCGTACCCTAAAAAAGCCAGACCAGAAATGCAGGCGGGCGTAACTTTTTTCAATAGAATGAGAAACTTAACTGCGTCAGGATTTTACACTACAGAAATTGGCGTAAAAGATATTGGTTATGTAGGTAATGCACCAAACCAGTGGGCCGGTGTTCCTGCAGATGTGCTGAAACAGTACGGAATGGAGAATGTGAAGATATAGCTTTAAAAAAAATCGTCATCTCGACTGGAGCGCAGTCCCGAACTTTCGGGAGAGATCTATAATAGATTTCTCGACTGTGCTGCACTCCGCTCGAAATGACGATATAATATTATTTGCATCATCGGTACGTGGCTTCTGCCACAAAGCTCCTGAAACAAGTTCAGGGTGACGGCATTATCTAATTACTCCACTATCAATATTAAACCCTTTCCTTTTTCAAGAGGAACCGATTTTCCATCAGGATAACTTCCAGAAGTTTGAAACTTATCAATTGCAGGAGCTGTTATTTTTACTTTACCGGCTTCTAAACCCAGTTTGGCCCAGTCGATGGTTAAGTTAACCTTTACATCTCCCTCTGCCCAGCTTGCCAATGCAATCATTGTTTTACCTTTTTGTTTGTAAACAGTTGCCAGCACTTTTGCATTATCGGTTTTAACCGGACAGTTCTCGCTCCAGTAACCGATCATCTCAGATCCTTTTATGCCGAAATTGTCCCAGGCTTTCCATAATGGTTTTGGGTCACTTTTGTCAGACCAGCCCAAGCGACTTGTCATGCCGTAAATCATACCACGCCAGGGATTTCCATCATCCTGTAACATCTCTCCCATTAATCCAAAAGGAATTCCGCTTACTTCTGTTAAAAAGAAATCGGGATTGTTTTTCTGGTAATCAAAATATTCGCCAAACCATAAGCGGTTCAAATAAGGAAAATGTTCCAGATATAAAATAGCACTATTATTAAAGCCATCACTTTTGTTGTACTGATTGGCAGAGTGCAGGTCGATTATACCGGGGTGGTTATCCTGTGTCAATACACGTTTTATACGCTTCATGGTTACGCGATCGAAAGCTACATCATCCAAGTATACGCCGTCAATCCCAACATTGTTTACCAACCAGTTCATTCCTTCTACGTAATAGTTGTGCCAACGGTTCATTCCGCTGTTAATTACGGCCGCATCTTTTATTTCAGGAACAAACCAGGCAGCAATATAATTAGAATCTAAATGTTCCTGTAACCAGCTAAAGCCTCCACCTTTACCCGGAGAATATACTTCAGTACCTAAACTTCTCAAAGCTGGCCACTCGTATGCATGGTTAGAAAGCTCGCGCACGGTATTGTAAATTTTAACTTTTAAACCTTTCGAGTGTGCATTACTGATATAATCTTTCATCTTTTTCCATTCGATAAACGGATAGTTGATCCAAGGGTTAATTGGCGTGGCATGGTGAATGTTCACTACCGTTGCACCTTTAGCTTTGATCGTATCTAAATCACCATACTTATGATAGAAACGGTTATCCCATTGAAAATCGGTGTTAAGTAAATGGAAAGGCGTAATCAGTAAATTAAAATTGTAGTATAATACATCGCCTTTTTTCATGCTTCTTGCGCCGGTAAAGTTGTCGGCAAGCATGGAACTTCCTTTAACATTAATCTGGATACCACCCTTATCTCCATTACCCCACGATTTAGGCAATAATAAGGGCTTTTGAAGATAGAAATTAGTATTAAGCGGGCGAACATAGTTCTCGTCTCTTAAGTTGTAATACAGGCCCGCATTTACATTTCCGATCCAAACGGCATCCTGGTTTTTATTCGCCACATCCCATTTCCATTTTACGGTATCTGGTCTAACACCACCTTTTTCGCCCAGGCCCATCAAATACTTTGTAGAGCCTTTATCAAATGGGATATGAAAATCGACATTACTAAATTCAACATCCTTTAAGGCAGTTACCTTAACTACATAATGTACATAGCCATCAAACTCTAAAGCACCTTCCAAATCCATTTTCAGGTTT
The DNA here is from genome assembly GCF_049913135.1 of Pedobacter sp. R-06. NCBI lineage: Bacteria > Pseudomonadati > Bacteroidota > Sphingobacteriia > Sphingobacteriales > Sphingobacteriaceae > Pedobacter > Pedobacter sp. R-06. The sequence continues at coordinate 4,748,975 of NZ_CP183977.1, forward strand.
TCTGAGGTATTGGTTGCTTTCCATTTTACGGTTCCAGCTTCTTTACTCGTAACCTGGAAATTACTTGGAACAAATTTCTCCTGCGTTTTCGGGGTATTAAAGAAGTGAAAGTGAATAGGTTCTGCCAGGATATTATTAGGTTTTTCGCTATAAGCCGTCATCTCGGCATTAAAGAATGTTTGAATCTGCTTAGGAAAACCATCTGTATTAATTTCGAACTTTCTACCTAAAAGGGAGATTACATTGCCCTCAACAGTTAGCGGTGTGTAAGGAGCGACAACTGTATTCGATTGTGCTAAAGTAGAATTTAACCAGGTTAAGCGGGTCTGTTTATCTGGAGTTCCCACACCGGCATCGGCTAAAACTTCTTTACCTACAGTAATTCTGGCATCAATAACCTTAGATTTTCCATTGGCTTTGACCGTAAATTTTCCAGCATAAATACCTGCAGCTGTATTTTTAGGGATGTTAACCGTAATCCACAGCGGCTGAATTTTTCCAGAGGCTACATTTACGGTTTCAACCAAAGGCTTGTTATCATAACTTGTTCCATTGGTATTTAGGCAGTTGATATATTTCGAAGAAATTACCTTTCCAGCTGCGTTTTTTAAATCTCCGAAGTTAACCACTACATTTTTCAGATCCTTCAAAGCAAATACGCCCAATTGAAAAGCATAGTTTTCTCCTTTAGCAGCCGAGCCTGTAAAAGTATTTGCAGCACCTTTTTGTACCCAACGATAAGGTAAATCATTTTGCATTTTGATTGGAAACATTCTGTCCTCCGGAAAAACAATGAAAGCTTCTGAAGCATATTTAGCCTTTATTCCGTCTGTTTCTTTGTCCGTGGCAATTACTTCCATTGGATAAAAAGAGTTGAAAGCATCGATTGACTGGATCTCTACAACAGAAGCATTCACTTTAACCTGTTTTGCCGCCGTTAACCATGCCTGGTCAGCCTGTTTGTGCTTCAAATAAACTCCTTTCGGATAATTACTTCTTCCCTCATTTTTATAAGCGAGGTAATACACGTAATATTTCCCTATTCCACTTGCTTCGAAATAAACATCAGCACTTTCTCTTGTCAGCTTATCTGTGCCAACAACAGAAACAGTTTTACCATTGGCATCTTGTACAATGATTCCTTTTAATTCTGGATGTTCATCCCTCCGGCGCCAATCGATTTTAGCATGTGCAATTTTGCCTGTGCCAGCAAACTGCACAACAACTCTATGGTTACCTAACGAATCAGGATTCCATGCATTATTACCATTGGTGTATTTTAGTGTTTGCGCATTAAGAGATAGCTGTCCGAAAAGACAGAGTAATAGAAAAAGCCTAAATTTCATTTCAAATTTGTTTTTGGCTAATTTATAGATACCTAGCTGAAATAAAGCTATGTAATGAAAAAATGAGACAAACGTTTGCCTATTTGGTTCATTAGTCAATGGTTTAATAGTAGGCAGCCAGTTGACTAATGGAATATATGCCATTGATTCTAGTGGTGTCAGATGTTACCATCTGACACACAGAAGAAGTAAGTTCTAATTTATTTTTAACAAAACGTAAGACGGTAACATCTGACGGCACAAAAAAGAGAGAAAGAAAAGCCACAAAAAAAGTCCTGCTCTTTCGAACAGGACTTTTTTGATCTAAGGTGAATAAAATTATTCTCCTTTTGGTTCTTCAGTAGCAGGAGCTTCTTCAGCAGGAGCAACTTCTTCGGCCACTTCAGCTTTCGCTTCTGCAGCTTTAGGTGCAGCAGTAGCTTTACTTCTACCACGACGAGTTGTTTTCTTCTCTTCTTTAACCTCTGCATCTTTACCGTAAACTGTATTGTAGTCTACCAATTCAATTAAAGCCATTTCAGCGTTATCACCTAAACGGTTGTTTAATTTAATGATACGAGTGTAACCACCTGGACGGTTTGCAACTTTCTCAGCAATTTCGCGGAATAAGATTGTTACCACCTCTTTATCTTGTAAATAAGCAAATACTGTACGACGTGAGTGAGTAGTATCATTTTTTGATTTAGTGATAATTGGCTCAACATAAGTACGTAAAGCTTTAGCTTTAGCTAAAGTTGTTGTAATTCTTTTGTGCAAAATAAGTGATGAAGCCATGTTAGCTAACATCGCCTTTCTGTGGCTTGCGGTTCTACCTAAGTGGTTTACTTTTTTACCGTGTCTCATTGTTTTTTAATTGAGTGTATACCGTCTCGTTGCAATTAAGCTGAGGGAATTATACACTGTGAAATAATAATTTGTTCAACGCTTTGCGCTAAGCGCATGGCGCCATGCGTTTTATTCTTCGTCTAATTTAAATTTAGACAGGTTCATACCAAATGATAAACCTTTTGATTTTACTAATTCCTGGATCTCTGTTAAAGATTTTTTACCGAAGTTTCTGAATTTTAACATATCAGCAACATCGTAAGAAACTAAATCAGCTAAAGTACGGATATCAGCAGCTTTTAAGCAGTTTAATGCTCTAACTGAAAGATCCATGTCTACCAATTCAGTTTTAAGGATTTTACGCATATGTAAAATTTCCTCATCAACTTCTTTAGTTTCTTCTTTAGCTTGAGATTCTAATACTAAATTCTCATCAGAGAATAACATAAAGTGTTGGATAAGGATCTTAGCCGCTTCTTTTAATGCTTCTTCTGGATGAATTGAACCGTCAGTAGAGATATCTAAAACCAATTTTTCATAATCCGTTTTTTGCTCAACACGAAAGTTTTCGATCGTGTATTTTACATTTTTCATTGGAGTATAAATCGAATCGATTGCGATTACACCTACAACAGCATCAGCAACTTTATTTTCTTCAGCAGGTACATAACCACGTCCTTTATTGATGGTTAATTCCACTTCCAAAGTAACAGATTTATCCATGTTGCAAATTACATGCTCAGGGTTTAAAACTGTAAAGTTGTTAGAGAATTTAGTGATATCACCAGCTTTAAACTGATCTTGACCATTAACGATGATGAAAACTTTTTCAGAATCACCTGAATCACCTGTTTTCTTAAAACGAACTTGTTTTAAGTTTAAGATAATATCAGTTAAATCTTCTACAACACCTTTCATGGTAGAAAATTCGTGAGATACGCCTGAAAAACGAATAGTAGTAATAGCATAACCTTCTAATGAAGAAAGTAATATTCTTCTTAAGGCATTACCAATTGTTACACCGAAACCGGGCTCTAAAGGACGAAATTCAAATGTGCCATCGAAATCAGTTGATTTCTGCATGATCACTTTGTCTGGTTTCTGAAATGCTAAAATTGCCATTTATAATTTTTTAAATTCGTTATTGAATATATAGTAACATGAAAAAAGTTAATTACCCTTGTAAGGTAATTAACTAGCTCATTTATTACTTTGAGTACAACTCGATGATTAAGTTTTCCTTGATGTTTTCAGGAATCTCATCACGTTGAGGGTAGGTTAAGAATTTACCAGTTAATTCGCTGGCGTTCCACTCTAACCAAGCAAACTTATTAATCGTTCTACCTGCAACTGAGTTACTAATTGATTCTAAAGATTTAGATTTTTCACGAACAGCAACCACATCACCAGCTTTTAACTGATATGAAGGGATATTTACAACTTCACCATTCACGGTAACGTGTTTATGGCTAACTAACTGGCGTGCACCAGAACGGGTTGTTGAAATACCTAAACGGTAAACTGTGTTATCTAAACGTGCTTCTAATAACTGAAGTAAGTTATCACCGGTAATACCAGCACGAGAAGATGCTTTTTTAAACAAGTTACTGAATTGTTTTTCTAATACACCATAAGTATATTTTACTTTTTGTTTCTCCATTAACTGGATAGCATATTCAGATTGTTTTCCTCTTCTTTTTGATGAGCCATGTTGCCCAGGAGGATAATTTTTTCTGTCTAACACCTTATCAGGACCGAAGATTGGTTCTCTGAATTTACGGGCGATTTTTGATTTTGGGCCTGTATATCTTGCCATTTTTTTTCTGTTTTAAAGTATCGTCAGGCCTGTAACCTGAGATTCTTAGCTTTAAAATTAATTAAACTCTTCTCTTTTTAGGAGGACGACATCCGTTGTGAGGAAGTGGAGTAATATCTTTAATAGATGTTACTTCGATACCTGCTACTTGCAAAGTTCTGATTGCAGACTCACGACCTGAACCCGGACCTTTTACAAATACTTCAACTTTACGTAAACCTAGATCAAACGCAACTTTACCACAATCTGAAGCTGCTTGACCAGCTGCATATGGTGTGTTCTTTTTTGAACCTTTAAAGCCCATTTTACCAGCAGAAGACCATGAAATAGTCTGTCCGTTGTTGTTTGTTAAGGTAACGATAATGTTGTTGAAGGTAGCATTGATATGCGCCTGACCAACAGGCTCAATTACAACGATACGTTTTTTTGTTACTTTTTTACTCTTAGCCATTTTATCTTTTAGATTTTAGATATGAGACTTGAGATATGAGACTTTCTCTACCCCGATACTCAGTATCCTACTTTTTATCTTTTATTCCAGATTTGAGCAGATTTTAAAGACATGGTGCTCACATCTAAAATCTCATACCTCATATCTATCTATTACTTAGTAGCTTTTTTCTTGTTAGCAACTGTTTTTCTCTTACCCTTACGAGTACGTGAGTTGTTTTTAGTACGCTGACCACGAGAAGGTAAACCTTTTCTGTGACGTAAACCACGGTAACAACCAATATCCATTAAACGTTTGATGTTTAACTGAACCTCAGAGCGTAAAGCACCTTCTACTTTAATCTCATCGTTAATCATTGTACGGATTGCTGATAACTCATCATCAGACCAGTCTTGTACTTTTTTGTTTAAATCGATACCTGCCGTAGTTAAAATACGTTGAGCAGTTGTTCTACCAATTCCGTAGATATAGGTTAAACCGATCTCACCTCTTTTGTTTCTTGGTAAATCAATACCTGAAATCCTTGCCATATTTATTTATGTTTTAAGTAATTCCGAACGGCGGGCCACCGTTGTGCGGTTCATTACAATATTCTTAATTACCCTTGACGTTGCTTGTATTTAGGATTTTTCTTGTTGATTACGTAAAGTTTACCTTTACGGCGAATAATCTTACAATCAGCGCTACGTTTTTTAATTGATGATCTAACTTTCATTTTATTTATATCTATAAGTGATGCGACCTTTTGTTAAATCATACGGCGACATCTCTAATTTTACTTTGTCACCAGGAAGAATCTTGATGTAGTGCATCCTCATCTTTCCTGAAATGTGCGCAATAATCTCATGCCCGTTCTCTAGTTCTACCCGGAACATCGCATTGGATAATGCTTCTCTTATTACTCCGTCTTGTTCAATTGAGGCTTGTTTAGCCATATTTTATTGATTGTTACTTAATTAGCTGCTTCTAAACAGGGTTGCAAAATTAAATAAAAAATTTTAATTATTTATTTTTTTTGTTGTAAAACTTCTTCTATTATAGAAAACGTTGATAAAACATCTGCTTTGCCCCTTTTTATAGCTACTGTGTGTTCAAAATGTGCCGATGGTTTATTGTCTTTACTGGTTACCGTCCATCCATCGTTATGGAATTTAACACCGGCTACGCCTGCATTGATCATGGGTTCTATTGCAATTACCATTCCTTCTTCAAGTTTTGGTCCTGCACCACGTTTCCCATAATTCGGAACTTCTGGTTTCTCGTGAAGTTTTACACCAACACCATGCCCAACAAGCTCTCTTACTACACCAAATCCATTAGCTTCTGCATACTGCTGAACAGCGAAACCGATATCACCGATACGCATACCAACAACGGCTTTTTCTATACCCAATTCCAGGCAACGTTTAGTAACATCAATTAATTTCTGTTTTTCGGCATCAATTTCCCCGATAGAGAAAGTGTAGGCCGAATCGCCAAAATAATCGTTTTTAATTACCCCACAATCAACTGAAATTAAGTCGCCCTCCTGGATTACGTATTCGCTTGGAAAACCATGAACTACCTGCTCATTTGGCGAAATACATAAAGAATTAGGGAAACCATTGTAGTTTAAAAATGCCGGAATCGCTCCGTGGTCACTTATAAACTCGTAGGCTAGTTTATCTAATTGAATGGTAGTCATGCCTGCTTTTATCACCTTGGCCACTTCGGCTAAAGTTTTAGAAACAAGCATGGAACTTTCTCTTATTAACTCGATCTCTTCAAGAGATTTGTAATAAATTTTAGACATCCGTTACACTACAACGCTGCGTTGCTACTTGCAGCAGGAACACCTGTTCTGCCAGTAACTCTACCCGTTTTCATCAAACCATCATAATGGCGCATCAATAAATAACTTTCGATCTGCTGTAAAGTATCCAATACAACACCAACTAAAATCAATAAAGAAGTACCACCGAAGAAGTGTGCAAACTCTTGTTTAATACCGAATTTAACAGCTAACGAAGGTAAAATAGCAATGATCGCTAAAAATACTGCACCTGGAAAAGTGATTTTAGAAATTACATCATCAATAAAAGTCGATGTTGCAAAACCTGGTTTAACACCTGGGATAAAACCACCATTTTTCTTCATATCATCACTCATTTGAGTTGGATTAACTGTAATTGCAGTATAGAAGAAAGTAAATGCGATAATTAAAAATGCGAACGTTAAGCTATAAGCCAACGAAGTTGTGTTGCTGAACTGGATTAACCAAGAACCTTGTAATGAAGGAACAAACTGCATTAAAGCACCTGGAATAAACATCAACGCTTGAGCAAAAATGATCGGCATAACACCAGCAGCATTTACCTTTAAAGGAATGTACTGACGAACACCACCAAACTGGCGGTTACCAACAATTTTCTTTGCGTATTGTACAGGTACTTTACGTACACCTTGAACAATTAAAATGGTAAACATTACCACAGCAAATAATGCAACGATCTCTAAAACCAATGCAACCGGACCTCCACCTTCACTAGATGAACCCACACGTGCACTAAATTCTTGAGAAATTGCAACTGGTAAACGGGCAATAATACCAACCATAATGATTAGTGATGTACCGTTACCAATACCTTTATCAGTAATTTTTTCACCTAACCACATTACAAATAATGTACCTGCTGTTAATACAAACGTAGATAACACTAAGAATAAAGTATTTGGCAATAAAATAGCTTCTGCTGGAACTTGCGTTTTAACGTAACCAACAGATTGAACGATTGTGATCGCTACCGTAAGGTAACGGGTAATCTGGTTCATTTTCTTTCTACCACTTTCGCCCTCTTTCTGCATTTTTTGGAAAGAAGGAACAGCAATACCCAATAGTTGCACCACAATGGATGCAGAGATATAAGGCATTACCCCCAACGCTAAAATAGACACACGAGAGAAAGAACCTCCGGCAAACATATCTAGTAAGCCTAAGATTCCTGATTTTTCGTTATTGCCTAAAGCAGTTGGATCTACACCTGGTAAAACCACGTGAGATACGAAACGGTATACCAAAAGAATTAAGAGCGTAAACAATATACGCTCTTTTAATTCCTGAATTTTCCAGATATTACTTAAAGTAGTAAATAGCTTCTTCATTTAATAATTACAATTTTACAATAGAACCACCTGCAGCTTCAATAGCTTTTTGTGCGGTTGCAGAGAACGCATGTGCTGTAATTTCTAGCTTTGCTTTAACTTCACCACGACCTAAAATTTTAACTAAGTCGTTTTTAGAAGCTAAACCATGTGCTTGTAACGCAGCGAAATCGATAGTTGTTAAGCTGTGTTTTTCAGCTAAGGCTTGTAAAACATCTAAGTTTACACCAACATATTCTGTACGGTTGATTGGTTTGAAACCAACTTTAGGCACACGGCGTTGTAAAGGCATTTGACCACCTTCGAAACCGATTTTGGTTTTGTGACCTGAACGAGAACCCGCACCTTTGTGACCACGAGTTGAAGTACCGCCACGACCAGAACCTGTACCACGACCAATTCTTTTGCTGTTTTTTGTAGAACCTACTGCAGGTTTTAAATTACTTAAATTCATTTTTTTGAATTTGTGTTGCCCTTCGCTTTCACTAAACAGGTACAACGATTAAACATATATAAAGGTAGTACCGGCTTTTCCCCAATACTACCTTTAAAACTTTTACTAGATTGCTTCGATTGCTACCAAATGGTTCACTTTGCGAACCATACCGATAATTTGTGGAGTAGCTTCAACCTCAACACTTTGGTTCATTTTAGATAAACCCAAAGCCTGAACGGTTCTTTTTTGGCGCTCGCTTCTGTCGATAACGCTTTTTACTTGTGTTATTTTGATCTTAGCCATGATATTATCCGTTAAATACTTTGTTTAAATCTATACCACGAGTTTGAGCTACTGTATAAGCATCACGCATTTTAGTTAATGCATCAACAGTTGCTTTTACCACGTTGTGTGGGTTAGATGATCCTTTAGATTTTGCCAATACGTTATGCACGCCAGCACTTTCTAATACAGCACGCATCGCACCACCAGCAATTACTCCGGTACCTACTGCAGCTGGTTTGATTAAAACAAAACCACCTGAGAATTTACCGATTTGCTCGTGAGGAACAGTACCGTTTAAAATTGGAACTTTTACCAAGTTCTTTTTAGCATCATCCACACCTTTAGCGATTGCTTCAGTTACCTCTTTCGCTTTACCTAAACCGAAACCAACAACACCGTTTTCATCACCTACAACAACAATTGCTGAGAAGCTGAAAGTACGGCCACCTTTGGTTACTTTGGCAACGCGTTGTATACTAACCAAACGATCCTTTAATTCGATATCGGTGGTTTTTACTCTTTTTATATTAATAGTTGACATCTTACTTTTTCTTCAGATTAAAATACTAAACCAGCTTCGCGGGCACCCTCTGCCAACGATTTTACACGACCGTGGTATAAATAGCCATTTCTATCGAAAACAACTTCTTTAACACCTGCAGCGATTGCTTTTTCGGCAACTAATTTGCCTACTGCTACCGACTGATCGCTTTTGTTTCCAGTACCAGTAAAATCTTTCGATAATGATGATGCTGATGCTATTGTTTTACCGGTTACATCGTTAATTACCTGCGCATAAATCCCTTTATTGCTTCTATATACAGATAACCTTGGACGTTCTTCCGAACCGGTAAGTCTTTTTCTGATCCCTTTTTTAATACGATCTCTTCTTGATAATTTTTTACCTGCCATGATTACTATTTTTTAGATGCTGATTTACCTGCTTTTCTTCTTAACACTTCACCTACAAACTTGATACCTTTACCTTTATATGGCTCTGGTGCACGTAACGAACGGATTTTCGCTGCTACCTGACCGATCAATTGTTTGTCAATACTTTCTAAAATGATTTTAGGCGTTTGACCTTTTTCTGAAGATGTAGTTACTTTAATCTCTTCTGGCAATTGGAATACATAGTGGTGAGAATAACCTAAAACCAGATCTAGTGTGTTACCTTGGTTTGTAGCACGGTAACCAACACCTACTAATTCTTGAGTTAATTTATAACCTTCTGTAACACCAACAACCATGTTGTTAAGCAATGAGCGATATAAACCGTGTAATGCTTTGTGTTTCTTTTGTTCTGAAGGACGTTGAACTGTTAAAATTCCGTCTTCCTGACTTACAGTGATATCTGAATCTACTGCTTGTGTTAATTCACCTTTAGGACCTTTTACAGTTACTACGTTATCTTTTGATACGGTAATTGTAACACCTGCAGGGATTGTAATTGGGGCTTTTCCTATTCTTGACATTGTGCTGTTCTCCTAATATTAATAAACGTGACACAATACCTCACCACCAATGTTTAATTTGGCTGCTTCTTTATCGGTCATTACACCTTTAGAAGTAGATAAGATTGCGATACCTAAACCGTTTAATACTCTTGGCATATTTTCAACACCAGCATAGTTTCTCAAACCTGGTTTACTTACTCGCACTAATGTACGAATAGCAGGAACTTTAGTAATCGGATTGTATTTCAAAGCGATTTTAATGGTGCCTTGAACTGTAGTATCTTCAAACTTGTAGTTCGCGATGTAACCTTTGTCAAAAAGAACTTTAGTAATTTCTTTTTTAAGGTTTGATGCAGGAATTTCTACAACACGGTGGTTGGCCTTAATGGCATTCCTTACTCTTGTTAAATAATCTGCTATTGGATCTGTATTCATTTTTTATTGTTTTTGATAGTGGTTTCCTTCTGCTACCCAGCTGTGGGACCTGCTACCGGTTAAAATTCTTTTTTAGTATAGACATAAGTATCAAGTAATAAGATACAAGTATCAAGTCCGATATGGTCCTGATACTTGCTACTCTATACTTGATACTCAGTACTAGTACTTTTTATATTACCAAGATGCTTTTTTAACACCTGGTATTTTACCGTCTAGTGCCATCTGGCGGAACGTTACCCTTGAAATACCAAAGGTACGCATATATCCACGAGGGCGACCAGTTAATTTACAACGGTTGTGTAAACGTACTGGAGATGAGTTTTTAGGTAATTTATCTAAACCCTCGAAATCTCCTGCAGCTTTTAATACTGCACGTTTTTCAGCGTATCTAGCTACCAATTTTTGGCGCTTAACTTCGCGTGCTTTTACACCTTCTTTTGCCATTATTCTGCTGTTTTTTGATTTTTAAATGGTAATCCGAATTGTTTCAATAACTCAAGCGCCTCAACGTCAGATTTTGCCGAAGTTACGAAAGTTATATCCATACCTAAAATTTTATTGATTTTATCGATATTAATCTCAGGAAATATGATTTGCTCGGTAACACCTAATGTATAGTTACCTTTTCCATCAAATCCTTTATCGTTAATACCTTTGAAATCGCGGATACGAGGCAAAGCTACAGAGATCAAACGATCTAAGAACTCGTACATGTTGTTATCGCGTAATGTAACACGTACACCTACTGGCATACCTTTACGTAATTTAAAGTTAGAGATATCTTTCTTTGAATTAGCCGGAACCGCTTGCTGACCAGTAATGGTAGTCAACTCAACGATAGTGGTATCCATAATTTTCTTATCAGTAACAGAAAAACGACCAACACCCTGATTGATACAGATTTTTTCCAATTTAGGAACCTGCATTACAGTTTTGTACTGAAATTTTTCTTTTAGTGCATTTACAACTTCTTCTTTGTATTTGCTTTTTAATCTAGGTGTAGCCATTATTTAATCTCCTCTCCTGAAATTTTAGCAACTCTAACTAATTTACCATCTGCGTTAAGTTTACGACCTACGCGGGTAGCTTTACCAGATTTTGGATCAACCAACATCAAGTTAGAAATGTGAAGAGCAGCTTCTTTTTTAATAATACCACCGTTTGGATTAGCAGCATTTGGTTTAGTATGTTTAGATACTAAGTTAATGCCTTCCACAATGGCTCTGTTTTTATCTGTAAGTACTGAAAGTACTTTTCCTTGTTGACCTTTTGAATCGCCAGCAATGACTTTAACTAAATCTCCTGTGCGGATTTTAAGTTTTGATGGTGTATTTACTTTGTTTCCCATTTTATAATACCTCCGGTGCTAATGATACAATTTTCATGAATTGTTTTTCACGTAGTTCTCTCGCAACCGGGCCAAAGATACGTGTACCTCTTGGCTCATCCTGTGCGTTCAATAATACAGCAGCATTATCGTCAAAACGGATATAAGAACCATCTTTACGACGGATTTCTTTTTTAGTTCTTACAACAACTGCTTTAGAAACTGTACCTTTTTTAATGTTACCAGAAGGTAACGCGCTTTTTACGGTAACAACTACTTTATCACCAATTGAAGCATAACGTTTGCCGGTTCCACCTAGCACGCGAATTACTAATACTTCTTTTGCGCCGCTGTTATCAGCAACGTTTAATCTCGATTCCTGTTGTACCATCTTATTTAGCTCTTTCTAAAATTTGTACCAATCTCCAGTTCTTGTTTTTACTCAAAGGACGAGTTTCCATAATCAATACTGTATCACCGATACCGCATTCGTTTTTCTCGTCGTGAGCCATAAATTTGGCAGTTTTCTTTACGAACTTACCATAAATCGGGTGTTTTACTTTACGCTCCACGCTCACTACAACAGATTTATCCATCTTGTTGCTTACCACTAACCCGGTTCTTGTTTTTCTTAATTGTCTTTCCATGTCGACTCTCAAATTATTTAGTTTCAGTAGCTGACTCAGTGTTTTTCACTTTAGTCAACTCAGTGTTTAAACGGGCTATGTCTTTCCTTACTTTTGCAATGCGTGAAGGATTTTCGATAGCTGAAATAGTGTGAGCGAACTTCAATTTTGATAAGTTCTCTTTTTCTTCCGCAATCTTAGCTACTAATTCTTCTTTTGAAAGCCCTGTGATTTCTGAATTTTTCATTTTTCTTTTTCTTTTACGTTGAGTGTAGCGGTTATAATAAACAAGTATTTACAACATTCACCTCAACACTTTACTATGCTTCTACGTAATCTCTACGTACTACGAATTTGGTTTGGATCGGTAATTTCTGAGCTGCTAAACGCAATGCTTCTTTAGCAACTTCTAAAGGCACACCTTCAGCTTCGAAAATTACGCGTCCTGGTCTTACAACTGCTACCCAATACTCAGGAGCACCTTTACCTTTACCCATACGTACCTCAGCAGGTTTTTTAGTTACCGGTTTGTCCGGGAAGATCCTGATCCATACTTGGCCTTCACGTTTCATGAAACGAGTTACGGCAATACGGGCAGCCTCTATCTGACGACTTGTGATCCAAGTAGCTTCTAGAGATTTGATACCGAAAGATCCGAATGCTAACTCAGCTCCACGAGAAGCTAAACCCTTCATTCTGCCTTTTTGCATCTTCCTGAACTTCGTTCTTTTTGGCTGTAACATTTTATTTTGTTCTAATCGTTAAACGATGTTAATAAATCAATTATTTACGAGGACCTCTGTTAGCACCTGCGCCACCACCTCTGTTTGCACCACCCTGGCCTGGACCACGACCACCGCCTTGGTTTCCACCACGTCTGTCGTTACCACCGCCACGGTTATCTCTTCCACCACCACGGTTATCTCTTCCACCGAAAGCTGGTTTATCTGATTGGCCTTTTGGACCGTTGTTTGCTGCACCAATGTTTGGAGACAAATCACGTTTTCCATAAACCTCACCTTTACAGATCCAAACTTTAACACCTATTTTACCATAAGTAGTTAAGGCTTCAGCTAAAGCGTAGTCGATATCAGCACGGAATGTATGCAAAGGCACTCTTCCTTCTTTGTACTGCTCAGTACGTGCCATCTCAGCACCACCTAAACGACCAGAAGTCATGATTTTGATACCTTCAGCACCCATACGCATGGTTGATGCGATAGAAGATTTCATTGCTCTACGGAATGAGATCCTTGCTTCTAATTGCTTTGCAACACCTTCTGCAACTAATTGTGCATCAAGTTCTGGGCGTTTAATTTCGAAGATGTTAATTTGAATTTCCTTTTTAGTTAATTTCTTTAACTCTTCTTTAATTTTATCAACCTCAGCACCTGCTTTACCGATTACGATACCTGGACGAGCTGTGTGGATAGTTACCGTGATACGTTTTAACGTACGCTCGATTACTACTTTTGCAACACCGCCTTTAGCGATACGGGCAGAAAGGTATTTTCTTATTTTCTCATCTTCAACTAATTTATCGGAGTAGTTGTTGCCACCGAACCAGTTAGAATCCCATCCTTTGATGATACCTAACCTGTTACCTATTGGATTTGCTTTTTGTCCCATTTCCTAAAATTAGTTTTGAGTTGTTTCTGTACTTTTACTATCTACAATCAGCGTTACGTGGTTAGAACGTTTACGAATTCTATATCCACGGCCTTGAGGAGCTGGACGTAAGCGTTTTAACTGACGGCCACCATCAACCATAACTGTTTTTACAAAAAGTTGGTTTTCTTCAGGGCGGGCACCTTCATTTTTAGATTCCCAGTTTTTGATAGCAGATAATAATAATTTCTCAACTCTTATTGCTGCTTCTTTATTGGTAAACTTTAAAATGCTTAATGCTTTTTCTACACGTTCACCTCTGATAAGATCTACAACCAAACGCATCTTACGCGGTGAGGTTGGACAATTGTTTAATTTTGCTATTGCTTCCATTGTCTAATTATTTTTTCTTTTCAGCGTGTCCTCTGAATGTTCTGGTTGGAGCAAATTCTCCCAACTTGTGACCAACCATGTTTTCTGTTACGTACACAGGGATAAATTTATTTCCGTTGTGTACAGCAAATGTATGATTCACGAAATCTGGTGATATCATTGATCTGCGAGACCAAGTTTTGATTACAGACTTTTTGCCTGAATCATTCATAGAGTTTACTTTTTTCTCTACGTTATGGTCAATATAAGGTCCTTTTTTTATCGAACGAGCCATTATTTCTTCCTTCTCTCTATGATGTAACGATTAGAATATTTTTTAAGTTCTCTGGTTTTGAAGCCTTTAGCTAAAACACCATTTCTTGAACGTGGGTGACCACCTGATGATCTACCTTCACCACCACCCATTGGGTGATCGACAGGGTTCATCGCTACCGGTCTAGTTCTCGGACGACGGCCCAACCAACGTTTACGACCAGCTTTACCTAATACTTCGTTTGCGTGATCTGAGTTAGATACAGCACCGATAGTAGCAAGACAAGTAGTCAAGATTAAACGGGTTTCGCCTGAAGGCATTTTTAAAGTAGCATATTTACCATCGCGGGCAGCTAATTGTGCATAAGCACCTGCACTACGAGCTAATTGTGCTCCTTTTCCAGGGTGGATCTCTACGTTGTGTACGATAGAACCTAATGGAATGTTCGATAATTTTAAAGTGTTACCTACTTCTGGTGCTGCTTTGTCGCCCGATAATAATACCGAACCAACTTGCAATCCTTCAGGAGCGATGATATAACGCTTCTCGCCATCTGCATAGTGTAATAATGCGATGCGGGCAGTACGGTTTGGATCGTATTCAACAGTAGCTACTGTTGCAGGAATATCGAATTTATCGCGTTTGAAGTCGATTAAACGATATGATTTTTTGTGACCACCGCCCATGTAGCGCATAGTCATTTTTCCTGTGTTGTTACGTCCACCAGACTTTTTTGATGATACAACCAATGATTTTTCGGGCTTGGTTGCTGTAATCTCCGTAAAACTAGCACCAACTCTGAAGCGGGTACCTGGAGTAACTGGTTTAAATTTTCTTAAGCCCATAGTTATAATGAATTATTAAATTAAAGGGTTGCGTAATAATCTATTGTTTCGCCGTCTTTTAACGTTACGATTGCTTTTTTGTATTTCGGGCTACGGCCAGATACAAAACCTGCTTTAGTGTAACGAGATTTAGCTTTTCCATCAACAACCATAGTGTTAACTGCAACGATGGTTACACCGTACAATTTCTCAATTGCTTGTTTAATCTGGATTTTGTTAGCCTTGTGGTTAACGCTAAATGTGAAACGGTTAGATTTCTCAGTTAAAGCTGAAGCTTTTTCGGTTAATATTGGTTTTTTTAAAATTTCCATATTATTTGGCAAACGCCTCCTCCAAAGTTTTAACAGAATCAGCAGTTAACACAAGTATACCAGCGTTTAATACATCATAAGTATTTAAATCTGCTGCCGAGATTACTTTAGTTTTCTGAATGTTTCTGCTTGATAAATAGATATTATTATTTTGCGCAGGTAAAACCAATAAAGTTTTTTGAGTACCTACGTTTAACGCAGCCAATAAACTTGTATAGTTTTTAGTTTTAGCTGTATCGAAGTTGAAATCTTCTAAAACTACCACGTTGTTGTCTTTTGCTTTATAAGCCAAAGCAGATTTACGTGCTAATGATTTTAACTTCTTGTTCAATTTAAAGCTATAATCACGTGGCTGAGGACCGAAAACACGACCACCACCGTTAAATAACGGAGATTTAATGCTACCAGCACGGGCACCACCTGTACCTTTTTGTTTGTATAGTTTGCGAGTTGAACCAGCAATCTCATTACGTTGTTTAGACTTGTGAGTACCTTGACGTTGGTTAGCCAAATACTGTTTTACATCTAAATAAATCGCGTGGTCGTTAGGCTCGATACCAAATACCGATTCAGGAAGTTGCACCTTGGCACCTGTTTCTTTACCTGAAATGTTTAATACTTTAACTTCCATCTGATTACTTGTCTAAGATTACGTAAGAACCTTTAGCTCCTGGAATGGAACCACTAACTACTAATAAGTTTTGCTCAGCATAAACTTTCAAAACCTGTAAGTTCTGAATTTTTACCCTGTCGCCACCTGTTCTTCCTGCCATGCGCATTCCTTTGAATACACGTGAAGGAAATGATGATGCTCCCAATGAACCTGGGGCACGTAAACGGTTATGCTGACCGTGAGTCTGCATACCAACACCGGCAAATCCGTGGCGTTTTACAACACCTTGAAAACCTTTACCTTTTGAGGTACCTACAACATCAACAAAATCGCCTTCTGCGAATGCGTCAACGGTTACCACATCACCTAAATTAAGTGAAGTTGTAAACGAATCGAATTCTACCAGCTTGCGTTTCGGAGTTGTGTTTGCTTTCGCGAAATGGCCTTTTAACGGTTGAGTTGTGTTTTTCTCTTTTTTCTCATCATAACCCAGTTGGATTGATGAATACCCGTCTTTTTCTTCGGTCTTTACTTGTGTAACTACACAAGGCCCAGCCTCGATTACCGTACAAGGAATGTTTCTTCCTTCGGCATCAAAGATACTGGTCATTCCTACTTTTTTTCCAATAATTCCTGACATTTTATCTTTTCTTTTTAACACCCATCGAAGCAGTAGGGCTTCGTTCAAGGTGGTTGTACATCCCCCGAAAGGGACGGCAAAGATAGACAAGAATTATTAATTTTCAAATAGTTAGCCAAATATTTTTTCAAATAAATTGCTGATATGATGGGATTTAACTAAAAAAGAGATGTTAATGCGCCAAACCACCATTTAAACTGATGGTTATGATCGCTAAAATAATAAATCCAATGAGTACATATAGGTAATCGCGCTCAATTAAAAAGCTGAAAATAGCGAAAACAATGCGGGCAATCGGCGTAAAAATCAACATCAGGATACCAAACTGCACAATTGCATCTCCCTGAAAAGTAGATACTCCTTTAAATATAGCCAGTATAGAAGAAAACTTGCTCAGCTCAGGTTTAAAAACTTTATAGTCGGTAATGGCCCAACTATTATGGATCAGGAAAATGGCGCCACCTATTAATACAATGCTCATCGAAATAATTACACCTGCGCGCAGAAGCGTGCCTAAAATTACCTGAATATCCTTATCGTTTAAGTTTTCTTTTCCTATTGTGCTCATTATAATCCGCTTATTCCTTTATAAATCATCTGCAATGCCAAGAATACAACAACTACGGCAAATATCATTTTGAGCTTATCGGTTTTGGCCCGTAATAAAATTTTTGAGCCAATAGTTGCGCCTGTTAGCACCCCAACACAAACGGGCATGGCAATGCCCGGATCGATCTGGCCGCGATGTAAGTAAACCACTGCACTTGCAGCAGCAGTAACACCCATCATAAAATTACTGGTTGTTGTTGATACCTTAAAGGGCAAACGCATAATATTATCCATCGCGATTACTTTTAATGCCCCACTCCCAATACCCAGCAAGCCCGATAATGTTCCGGCAAAAAGCATCATTAAAAAACCTCCCGGAACATGTTTTACCGCATATGGATGATCTATACCTTTATCCGGATAAGATCCATTGAGTTTAAAAAAATTGGCCCATTTATCGGTGTTATCCAAAGTAGTATGATCTACCTTTTTCTTTAGTGTCATGATGGCCGAAAAAATCAGGATACAGCCAAATAGAATAGCAATATAGTTGGCATTAAGATAAACAGCTACAATTGCACCGCACACCGCACCTATTGTGGTCGCGATTTCTAAAAACATTCCAATCCGGATATTGGTAATCCCTTCTTTTACATAAGCCGCTGCAGAACCCGAAGAGGTTGCAATAACAGAAACAATGGATGCACCTATAGCATAATGGATATCAACCCCTAAAGCTAAAGTGAGCAATGGAATAATAATTACTCCCCCACCCAAGCCCGTTAGTGAACCCAATAATCCGGCTAAAAAAGCACCTAATAAAATGATAATGGTAAACAGCAATACCGACATGCGGGCAAATATAATGCACTCTTTTTGGGTAAACGAAGAATTAAGGGAATAAAATAAAGTCTATATGTTATATCGATGATGTAAGATCGGAGGCGGAAAATGGAAGTTTACAGCATCGTAATTTTGAATGGGTGAATTATGAATGTGTAAATATAGCACCTGTCCATTAGATTATTCAAAATTCAATCATTAACTATGACTTGTAATGAAGTTTACTTTCCTTATTCAAATCAACATCCCGAAAACTTTCAAGTAGTTCGAAAGCAATTTGCCGAACGGTTTCAGGAATTGGGTTAATGGCCGATTTGTTGCCTTCAGCATCTTTAACCGTCCAGCCCGAAGTATTTAGCACCAAGGGCTCGGTATTAGCTAATGATTTAATTATTTTAGCTCTTGTAAAAGCAATCCCGTCCGAATCGACGATTATTTTTTTATTGTTCCACCAGTTTTCTTGTGTTACTGCGTTTAAAGCAGAACGGTCTAACCTGGCAGCATACCCCCACCCCGTTCCAGTATGATGCGCCAGTTTCAATAATCCGATAAAATTAGTGAGGCTTTTGGAATTATAAATCTCCGAACTGCAATACATATCGAGATGACTTAATTTAAGCTGGCTCACCAACGCTTTTGCATGATCGGAGTTATGGAAAATCACCACGATTTTTTCGGCAATTGACGGAGTAGTAGCATCAGTTCCTTTATCGTACTCCCCACAAAGTATTTCTATCTCTATTAATTGTTGTTGCAACAGCGAAACCAGTTCTGGTTTATTCAAAATGGTCTTCATCCCTAATCGTTACTTACCTAGTCGCTTAATCATCTCCGCACTTAAATCTCTTCCATCATTTAAACGGTTCGCGAAGAATGATTTGGCAGCTTCGAAATGTTCTTTATAACCTTTTAAATCTCCATAACCAATAATCGATGCCCACTCGTGCACGGCAGTGTGGAATTCCAGATCGTCGCCCCGGATAGATTTATCATATAAAGCAGTATTAATGGACTCCTCTAACATTTCTTCGTTCTTGAAAAGATATTCGGCAATGCCCAACCTCAATTTAAAAGGCGGCGTTTGGCAGATCAGGTTATCGTAAGGGTTTACACCCATTTTATACCAGGCATATACCATACTCAGCAAACTTAAATGCGAATTTGGTTTCTGTTTATGGCTCGCGTCTGATAAGCTGAATTCTTTCATGATGTTATCATCCAATAGTAAAAGCGCACGGCTTTCATGGAAAACGAAATCGCGGGCCGCATAAATCTTTTCCCTGAACGCTGCTTCATTTTCACAGATCATCAATTTAAACAATTCAGATTCGGCCTGTGCATAATATTTTACTTGTTTTTGCGCATATGGGTTTAATATGGCCAAGCCGGCATAAATGTGCGATTTATAGCTAAAAATCCTCAGTGTGGTCAAAATTTTCACATTATCTATTCCACCTGCATATGCCGGATTATCCCAGGGAAAGAAACCAGCATTTTTCCATGCGGAGCCCATGCTTTCGAAGCCCATGTGCGTTACCGCCTGCGTATCGGCTACAATGCGGTCGTGTTCTCTGTAATCGTCCATTTCAATGATGTTCGATTTTAAAGATTTATAAATTTCTAAAGCTTTGGCATAAACAGCGTCGGTAGCACGGTGACGTACCACCACAAGTGTCTGCCCCTCCGGGCTAAATGCCGGACCATGCAAAGAATGGCAGGTTACAATCTGGGTATCTTCCGGAAGATGTTTTTCGAAAGCAGCAATTTCAGGATGTTTAACCGAGGTTTGTCCGGCAACTATGGCGCCATATTTTGTTGAGCGGGCAAAAGTAGCCACCACCTCATCAATTTTTTCGGCTTCAACGCAATAGATAATAAAGTCTGATTTACGGGCAACCTCATGGCCATCGATTAAAACCTCGATTCCTTTGGATTCCAGTTCATTTTTTAAATCTGTAAAACGTAAGGGCATATCTGCCCCACATACCTTATAACCAGCGTTTACAAACGATAGCGCATACAATTTGCCCATATCGCCCAAACCAATAATTCCTATTTGCATGAAACAAATGTAACCTATCGCAAATAAATTTATAATAAAACTTAGATAAAATTGTTATTTAGAATGTTAAACCAGAACAATTTTATCGATTTGCCAAAACCTTAAAAAAATTTTATTAACCGGAAAAATAGATAAAAATGTAGTTTTACATTCTAACACCTATATTTAAACTATGCAGAAAATTAAACACACCCTATTGTTTTTAGGCGCTATGCTATTTTTAAACGTTGCCTTTGGGCAAACTTTACCTGACACTACAAAAAATACCGATCCATCATTAAATGGCCAGTATCAGTTCATGTTAAAGAAATCTAAAAGCTTCAACGGCGCAAGGCTGATCAATCCATCACGGTTATCGTCCTTATGGAAAAGTGTTAGTGATACGCTAAGAAAAGAACGCAAGCAGCTGCTGGAAGCCCGTCAGGAAATTAAAGCACAGGCTGATAACATTTCGAGCTTAAAAGGCGAAGTAAATGGAAAAGAAAGTTCCTTGGCCAATGCCAATGCTGCTGTTAATGAAATTAAATTTTTAGGCATATCCTTCAATAAAGGCACCTATAATACCATTGTTTGGACCATTATTATTGTACTCGGAGTAGGTTTGGCCTTTGTAATTTTCCAATCAGGTAAATTAAGGCACGAAGCAAAATATAGAACGGAACTTTACCAGGAGGTGGCCGATGAATTTCAGGCACACAAAGTAAAAGCAAAGGATAAAGAAATGAAACTTGCGCGTGAGCTGCAGGACGAACGTAATAAATGGGATGATGGCCGGGGAAGATAACTTAACCCCTCGAGTAACTGCCCTGATTTATCGGGGAGGCTACCATTGACAGACTTCCATAAAAAGGTCGTCATTGTGAGGAACGAAGCAATCTTAAAGCGCACGCTATTAGCGATCGTTGTAAGATCGCTTTCCCGAGATCGGGACAGGCTATCGGCTGAAAAAGCCTTCTCGCAATGACGATTCTCGTAGTATATTCCTCCAAAAAATCCCCTGTCATCTATATTGATTTTTATGAAATAAATTAACCATTAGGATGACAAAACTCTTTTTATGATGAGAAAAGCAGGGCTAGTCGTGCATCGGTTCCGCTAGTCCCGCCATTCGCTTTACCTCACTGCGTTCAGTGTCCGCTACTGTCGGGTTTAGGGAATATGGGTTTGTGGTTTATGGAAACCAACTGATGCCTAAAACACGGAACGTCCTTCGGCAGGCTAGCATTAAGTTATTTTGCAATTGCTTACTAATAAGATATTTGCGGCACTATACATTTCCAACCAGCCAGGCCACAGCACCGTATCCTCTTTCTGCTTAAATCCGGCCTAACAAAGATGCCAATTCCTTTAATTGGCAGAAGCAGGAGCGCGACTGCTCTTCGCTAAAAGCTACTGGAACTGCTTTCAAAAAATAACGGTTAAAAAACAAAGGTACACTTAACAATAGGTTCCTCCATTCCGTTACACTTCAGTCGAAATGACGATAACACGTTTAATTCTTAATACTGTATTTCAAACCTACTTCAAATTCGCCATTGCTATAACTTTGCATTTTTGAAGTATTGGTGGTGTACTGGAACAAAACCGAAAACTGGTTTTTGTAGTTTGCGCCAAAACCCGCGGTAAAGCTGTTGGTGCTATGATATATACCGTTCAGCATCAATTTATTCTCTAAAAACTGAAGGTTTACGCCTGCATCAAAAATACCATCATAATTCTGCACCCCTCTATACACCAATTTCGGTTCAATGCTGTTAATTACTTTATCAGTTGTGAATTTATAACCCGCTGCGATAAAATAGATAGATCGGTCTGCTACGTTTCGCAATACATCTCTTTTAAAAAATCGTTTAAGATTAGGCAAAGCGCCCTGCAATGTTAATTTATCAGTACGATAAGCTACTCCAAAATCGCCATCCAAATACAACCTGCGATCGTTAAAGCTATTGAGCACATCATCGTCTAAATCACCTTTGGCTTTACCAAAGTCAATCCATTCATTCATTAAGCCAGCCGACAAACCAAAATCCAAAAAGTTACTCCCGCCGTTTAAAGGCAAATGATAGGCATAGGTTACGGTTGCCCTTGTACGGTTAATGGCCCCTGCACCTTCATTATAAAAAAGGAATCCCAGGCCTACTTTAGTATCCGCTAAACCATAGTCGCCAGTTAAGTACTGGATCTTTGGTGCTCCGTCTATCCCCGTCCACTGTGTTTTAAATGCCGCATTTAAATTTAGTCCGGTTTCTAAACCAGCCATTGCCGGGTTGGCCAAAAACTGGTTCTGATAGTAGATGCTTCCCATGGGGTTAAGTTGAGCAAATACTGGTGTAACAAACAAAAACAACAGCCCCGCCATATAACATTTCATTTTTCTCACGCCGTTATTTTTTATATAAGATTGATATAAAACCTTTAATTGAACCATCTGCCCCCAAATCGAGCATATAATAATAAGTATCTTCTGTAAGCGGCTTTCCGTTAAAATAGCCATCCCAGTTATTTTGGTAAGCCAGGGTAGTATAAATCAACCTTCCTCCTCTATCAAAAATGGATAATTTGTTGTTCGGATACTTTTCTAAGCCCTTAACTACAAAAAAATCATTTTTCCCGTCTCCGTTTGGGGTAAGGATATTATTTACAATGGCTACATCGGCTGTGGTCTGTATAATCAGAAAAGGCTGCAAAAACCCTTGGGTCAAGGTGGTATTGGTAGATTGAAAAGTTTGCACCACGGCCATTTCTCCAATACTGAAATCATATAATTGATTATTAATTTTACCGCTGCCACTGGCCGAATTAACCACATAAGGCGAACTTTGTGCGTTTACGTTTGTCCCGAAAAACATCAACAGCAAGAGAACAAACAAATAGGATATTTTTCTCATCGTGTTTAGTTTAAAGAAATCCATGCCGAACCATCGCTTTGAATGGTGAAAGTTTTTGCTCCAGTAATGGTGGTTACATTAGAATCATCATTCAACAAAACAGGATTGTTTAACGTAACATCACCAGATGATAAAACCTTCACGATGACATAAATCCTTCCTTTACAGCTCGAGGCTGCTGGAAGATTAACATTTATCGCAGTACCAGCATTTTTTATCCGTACCGTGTAATGGCTGGCATCGAGCGTTAATGCGCCTGTAGCCGTATAGGTTAAAACACTTGCTGCAACAGAACCATTAATATTTAAAGTACTGGCATTTGCTGGGGCATAAGCTACAGAAGATGCAGCGGCAGTTCCATTAATGGTTAATGCACCACCATTCGCTGCAAAATCGCCAGCAATTAAAGGGTATAAGGTACTGGAGTTAGCAACCACCAGGGTATTATTTGCGTTTGTGCTATTAGCGGCGGCATTGCTTCCGATAAAAACATTCCCTGCCCCATTGTTTTTCGAACCGGCGGCATAACCAATTGCTGTATTATTGTCGCCATTACTGGCTTCAAGTGCCAAACTTCCGATAGCCGTGTTTGATATACCGGTTCTATTGGCCATTAGGGTATGTGTACCAATTGCAGTGTTATTAGAGCCTACCGTATTAATGGCTAAGGCTTGAGAGCCAAAGCCGCTGTTGTTAATAGCACTAAAACTCCGCTGTAATACGAGGTAACCAAAAGCACTGTTTTCGTAACCTGAAATGTTAACAGATAATGCTTCGCGACCAAATGCACTGTTGTAAAAGCCAGAAACATTAGCAGTAAGCGTTTTATAACCGTAAGAAATATTGTTTTCGGATGAGTTGCCTAAACGACCAGATTTTAAACCGTTAACCAAAAAGTTAATGGCTACGTCATCTGTATTGCCCAGGAAATTATTATTTTGATCGGTACTACCCGTATTCCCTTTTAATGCCCAGGCATTGGCATTTGCAAATAATGTCCTGCTGATTAATTCGGGTTTACCGGTTGTTGCATTGGTGATATACACTTTGTTTGCATCACTCACCCCATCAGTAGTTAATTTAGCCACTGTAACCGAAGCATCAGCCAGTTTTGGTGTAGTTACCGATCCATCGGCCAGTTGAAGCGTATTTACCGCCAAATCGTCGATATTAATATTCTTAACTTCCTTGTTCCCGATTTTTACAGAGGTTACCGCGGCATCAGCCAGTTTTGGAGTGCTTACCGAGCCATCGGCCAGCTGTAGTGTATTAACAGCAGCATCGTTTATATTAATATTCTTAACTTCTTTGCTTCCAATTTTTACAGAGGTTACTGCAGCATCGGCTAATTTTGCCGTTGTTACTGCCCCATCTGCCAGTTTAAGCGTGCTAACCGCCCCTGCTTTGATATCAATTACCACATCTTTCAATAAAGCCGTAGCGCCATTGGCACTAATGCTCAGATCAACTGAGGTTAATGCCTTAGCACCAGACAGTTGACTCACATCCAATGTTACTGGCTTCCATGCAGCCCCATCGAATAGGAGCACCTGATTATTGGCTGGCGAAGTGGCATTTAATGTCTTTCCCTGAAGATTAGCCAATGTAGGATTTGGATAATTACCCGTTAAATCGCCTCCAGCTACTCCTGTTGAAGGACCAACCGGCCCTACATCACCTTTATCTCCCTTATCACCTTTTATGCCGGGTATGCCCTGCAAACCTTGTAATCCAGTAGCGCCAGTTGCCCCTATATCTCCTTTTGCTCCTTGTGGTCCTGTTGCACCCACTGCTCCTTGTGCACCGGCAGCACCAGTTAAGCCAATTGGCCCCTGAGCACCAGTTGCACCCACTGGGCCTTGCGGACCTGCAATACCTTGTGCACCAGCAGGACCAGCTACCCCCGGATCGCCTTTGGCTCCGGTTGGCCCATTGGCTGCATAAAGTGCATATGGAACACTTAATAATTGTGCAGTACCAGCCAAACTAAAATTTGTACCGTTATCAGGATCTATTTCGACCTTAACAAACTTTAATCCACTTGCCCAGGTTACCCCACCTATTGTACCGTTAACCGAGCTTGCACCTGCAGCGCCAATTGCCAATGCATATAAACCTAAAGCATTGGTTGTTACATTCCTTACTTCCGAATATTGAACTGTTCCGGTTGAAGATCCATCTAAAATACTAATCCGCAAGGCTATATTTTTATTGGCCAACGCAGTACCATTAGCATTTCTTGCAGCCCCTTGATAGTTAAATTGTTGTGGGGCTTGCGCTTTAACAGCTAAGGTGAAGCCCATACTTACCAAAGCAATTAGTAAAAGTTTTTTCATGAATCGGGATGAGATCTAAAGCGTCAGGCGTAAAAATAAGAGAGCCTAACGATCAAATCTAACAATTAGTACAAGCTACTGCATTCGCTTTACACGAAAAGCCAATTACAAATACTAAAACGATTTTAAAGAACTACAGATCAACAACTTAAATAAAATTAAATTTCATAATTTTACACAAACACCCAATTTAAGGCTGATTTAAGCCCTCAAATCAAAAGAAAAATAGGGTCAATTAGCAATTAACTGCCTCTAAAAAGTAAAAGCCAGAATTTATTTTTAGGTTTCAGAAGGGAAGGATATTCCCTTAATATTACGATATAAATCAACAGCGTACAAATCAGTCATACCCGAAACGAAATCCAATACGCTTTGTATGATAGAATAAATATCAGTTAAATCGGTATGATATTGTTTAGGAATAAGTTTAACCAGTTTTTTGTAATAGTGTGTATTGTTGTGGATCAATGCAGGAACAAATTCTTCCAATAAACCAGCCATAATTTTGTAGCCAGCCACTTCTTTTTGTATTACCGATGAGAAATTGTAGATACGCTCAACGGAAATTTTCTCTACAGCTTTCCAGGCTGAAATATAGGGCTCAGGCAATAAATCGGTTAAACTTTGATTAAGCTCACCGTTCAATAATTTTTCTTGTTCCCTAAAAAATATACCTGCACATTGGTTGGTTAACGTGTTAATTGCTTTTGCCCTTAACAGACCGATTTTTGCATCGTCGTCTTCATAATCATTTTTTAAACGATCTTCGATGGTGCTAGAATTGGCAAAAGGTAACAGATAACTTTTTACCTCCTCGTAGGAAAGTATCTTTAAGCGGTGTGCATCTTCCAGATCAATGATGCTGTAACAGATATCATCGGCAGCCTCCACCAGATAAACCAGGGGATGGCGCTTGTAAATGAGGTATTCGCCTTCTTCTTTCTCCAAATTGAGTTCGGCCGCGATCTTTTTAAAAGTTTCTTCTTCTGATTGAAAGAAACCGTATTTCTTACGGTGCAGCACGCCCTTTTGTTTCCCCGCAATTGAGGCGCAAGGATATTTAGCAATCGAAGCCAAAGTAGAATAGGTTAACGCATAAGCATCGTTGCCTTTTCCCTTTAACGGATGGGTAAGAATCCGGATGGCATTTGCATTACCTTCAAAATTAATTAAATCGTGCCACTGCGATTCGTTCATTTCTTTCTGATAAACTTTCCCATCCCCATCTGTAAAATATCGTGAAATAGCTGCTTCGCCTGAGTGCCCAAAGGCCGGGTTTCCCAGATCATGCGCTAGTGCAGCGGCAGCCACTATATTACCTACTTCATTAATTAAAGGAACATCTTTAATCAGTTGCGGTTGTTGCTCTTCCACACTTTTTAAAAAAATATTTGCCATAGAGCGGGCCACACTGGCAACCTCCAAACTATGCGTTAAACGGTTATGTACAAAAACACTTCCTGGCAATGGGAAAACCTGGGTTTTATTCTGCAATCTTCTAAAAGGAGACGAAAAAATCAACCGGTCATAATCACGCTGAAAATCAGACCGTGCCCGATCTGTGCTGGCACCATATTGTTCTTGTCCGTATCGCTTATTCGAAAGTAAATATTTCCACTCCATTTATCCCGTTAACATTTAAAATTTGGCGCAAGTTAAACAAAACATGAAAATGGTTAAGCATAAAAATTTAGGTAAATTTTACCATTAAAATTGTGCTTCAAACTATTTCTAACCTCATCTGTTTAGTGTAAATAGACAATACTATGAAAACGAACATATATAACAAGGAAGAGCATATTGAAGGTTATGTAGGATCAGGTGATGAGCAATCAGAAAAATCTGGTGTACAAAAAGCTTACGAAGAGGGTAACAACACCGATGTAGTAACCAGTTATGGCAAAGAACCGAGCGAATTGATTAAGGGAAATCCTTTAGCCAAAGACGGGCTGGACAATTCTGGCACGCAAGGTAAAGATTCTCTTAGCGACGACGCTTACAACAGTTCGGATAGAAACCCAACCATAAAGAGTGCTGCAAGCCATACCGGAAGTTCATCTGACGATTTTAAAACGAATACCAGCATTAATGAAGCTGATGAAAACCATGCCTTAAATACAGGAATATAAACAGATAATTATGGGACTATTAAAATATGCCATTTTAGGCGCAGCAGCCGTATATGGTTTTAAGTATGCCACAAAAAAGCGGATAACTGATGGAAAATCGTTGATTGATGACTTTAAAGAAAAAGCACCGGAATACGTAGATAAGATTAAGAATTATTCCGAAAAAATAAGACAGGATTATCGGCAAACAAGTGATTTATACTGACAATTAATCAAGTACAGAAATACACACTGAATTGACATATATCAATATATTAATGCCGAACGTCTTGTAAATTGACGATAAGTTCTTGAAATTTGCAGCGCTGTAGGATTCGCGACAAAGATTAACTAAAAATCAGAGACTAACGATTTAAGGGCATTTGTTCTTGATTAACGCATTTCAGTTGTGGAATCCTAATTAATTTCCATCTACCGGAAAATGCATAGACCTTATAAAGGGATTATTCTATATGGATAGTCTCTTTATAACTAGATCATAAATCTTTCCCACTCAAACCTTTCTCGTTATTCTTGTTTCTGTTTCCAATGTCTTCACCCTGACTTAAATTCGAATTATTTAAATTTTCATTTACGGCATGCGTAGGATCATTTTCTGTTTTCAATAAATGCGACTCATCTGGCTGATCTTTACGCTTAAAATCGGCACGCTTATGCCCATAGGTAGCCTCTCCATTATCCCATTCAATATCCTCCTCATTGCGGTTAATCTCCGAATTAGGATCGACATTTTTATTTTCATTCATTTCCATAGCCATTATTTTTTGTAGATACTTCTTATTTAACAACAATTGGTACAATAAAAAAGTTTAATCGGGCATTGATATATAAATCGCAGCCTTTTGCCTTTTTAACCTAAGCCCACCACCAATTTGCAGCTATTGTACGCCTTTACTTTGATCTATCTCTGTGCTACTATCCAAATCATCTTTAGATGATCCATTTTCATCACGATGCTTTGGTGGGTTTTCCATTCTACTTTCTTCCAGTTCAGAAAAATCACCATCTTTTTGATTAGCCATTTCACCATGTGAAGAGGTAGTTTCTTTCAGTTTTTCTTTAGGATCCGCAAAATCCTGTCCTTCAACTGGTAATCCTTCGTGCGTTTTATTTTCCTTAGCCATACCAGTACAACCAGCTAACGTTGCTTTTGTTTTAGAATTTAGATGCATAAAAAAAGGCCTCGATTTGCATCGAGGCCTTTTCTGTTCTTTTAAAATCAATTAAACTTTGATTTCAACTTCAACACCACTAGGTAATTCAAGTTTCATTAAAGCATCAACTGTTTTAGAGTTAGAGCTATAAATATCCAATAAACGTTTGTAGGCGCATAATTGGAACTGCTCTCTAGCTTTTTTGTTTACGTGTGGAGAACGCAAAACAGTAAAGATTTTTTTCTCTGTAGGAAGTGGAATTGGTCCACTTACAACTGCACCCGTAGGTTTAACAGTTTTTACGATTTTCTCAGCAGATTTATCTACTAAGTTGTAATCGTAAGATTTTAATTTAATTCTGATTCTTTGGCTCATCTTATTTTTAATTATGGTTTCCTGTTAGAGCTATTAACAACAGAAACCGGATTTATCTTTAACAAGGTGGAGGGTTTAAGGTGTAAGGCTTAGGGTTTAAAACCTTTTGCCTTACGCCTTTTACCTTATACCTTAATTAGTCTTCAGATTTTACTCTTCCTTTAGATTTAGCAACTACTTCATCCTGTACGTTTTTAGGTGCAGCCTCATAGTGGTCAAATTCCATTGTAGAAGTTGCACGGCCTGAAGTGATTGTACGTAACTGTGTTACATAACCAAACATTTCAGAAAGCGGCACAGTAGCTTTAATTACTTGAGATCCATTACGGGTATCCATACCTAATAACTGACCACGACGACGGTTCATATCACCGATAACATCACCCATGTTTTCTTCAGGGGTTAAGATTTCGATTTTCATGATTGGCTCCATCAAAGTAGGTTTACATTTAGGTAAAGCCTCACGATATGCCATACGGGCAGCAAGCTCGAATGATAAAGCATCTGAATCGACTGCGTGGAATGAACCATCAATCAAACGTACTTTCATATCAGGAAGCGGATAACCAGCTAATACACCATTAGCCATTGCAGCAGCAAATCCTTTTTCTACTGAAGGGATAAACTCACGTGGAATTGAACCACCTGTAATTTCGTTTACGAACTGTAAACCACCTTTTTCGAAATCAGCATCAATTGGTGAAATAACAACTTGGATATCGGCAAATTTACCACGACCACCAGATTGTTTTTTATAAGTTTCACGGTGTTGAGTAGTACCAAAAATAGCCTCTTTGTATGCAACTTGTGGCGCACCTTGGTTAACCTCTACTTTAAATTCGCGTTTTAAACGGTCAATTAAAATATCTAAGTGTAACTCACCCATACCAGAGATAACAGTTTGACCAGTTTCCTGATCAGTTTGAACTCTGAATGTCGGATCTTCTTCAGCTAATTTAGCTAAGCCCATACCTAATTTATCAACATCAGCTTGAGTTTTAGGCTCAATAGCTAAACCGATAACTGGCTCAGGGAAGTTCATAGACTCAAGAACGATTGGGTTTTTCTCATCACAAAGTGTATCACCAGTTTTGATATCTTTAAATCCTACTACCGCAGCAATATCACCAGCAGCCACATTAGGCACAGGGTTTTGCTTGTTAGCATGCATTTGGAAGATACGGGAAATACGCTCTTTACTTTCTGAACGTGTGTTATACACGTAAGAACCAGCTTCTAAGTTACCCGAGTAAACACGGATAAAACATAAACGGCCTACGAATGGGTCAGTTGCAATTTTAAATGCTAAAGCTGCAAATGGCTCATTGATACTTGGTTTTAATAAAACTTCAGCACCTGTATCTGGGTTAGTACCTGTTACACCTTCTGAATCAAGAGGTGAAGGCAATAATTCCATCACGTAATCCAACATGGTTTGAACACCTTTGTTTTTGAAAGATGAACCACAAACCATAGGAACGATTTTAGCATCTAAAACAGCTGCACGTAAAGCATCTAAAATTTCACGCTCAGTGATTGAGTTTGGATCTTCAAAGAATTTCTCCATCAAAGACTCATCATAATCAGCAACTGATTCTAGTAATTTCTCTCTCCACTCAGCAACCTCATCTAACATATCTTCTGGGATTGGCACTTCAGTAAAGGTCATACCTTTATCATGCTCATTCCAAACGATACCACGGTTGTTGATCAAATCAACCACACCTTTAAAGTTATCTTCAGAACCGATAGGTAATTGTAATGGAACTGCATTACTACCTAACATATCTTTAACTTGTTTAACAACTTTTAAGAAGTCAGCTCCAGAACGGTCCATTTTGTTAACGAAACCGATACGGGCAACATTATAGTTGTTAGCCAAACGCCAGTTGGTTTCTGATTGAGGCTCAACACCATCAACTGCAGAAAACAAGAACACTAAACCATCTAATACACGCAATGAACGGTTTACCTCTACGGTAAAATCCACGTGTCCTGGTGTATCGATAATGTTCATGTGGTAAGCCTGACCTCTGTATTTCCACTCAACCGTAGTTGCAGCAGAAGTGATCGTGATACCACGCTCTTGCTCTTGTGCCATCCAGTCCATTGTTGCAGCACCTTCGTGCACTTCACCAATTTTATGACTTACACCAGCATAATAAAGAATACGCTCAGTTGTTGTAGTTTTACCCGCATCAATGTGAGCCGCGATTCCAATATTTCTTGTAAATTTTAAATCTCTTGCCATGTTATGTTTTTGATTTATCTGATTTTAAATGATTACACCGATTATGTTAAAACAAATCGGTGTAATTTATCTAATCAGTATAATCTTCTAATTAAATCTGTGTAATCTTACTAATCTGTTAATCCTAAACTAGAATCTGAAGTGAGAGAACGCTTTGTTAGCCTCAGCCATTTTGTGCGTATCTTCTTTCTTCTTAACAGCAGCACCTTCACCTTTAGCAGCAGCTACGATTTCACCAGCTAATTTCTCTTTCATGGTTTTTTCGCCACGTTTACGAGCGTATAAAATTAACCATTTCATACCTAAAGCTGTTTTACGCTCTGGTCTAACCTCAGTTGGAACCTGGAAGTTAGCACCACCAACACGACGAGATTTAACCTCTACAGCTGGCATAATGTTAGTTAAAGCACGTTTAAAGATCTCTAAACCGTTTTCACCTGCTTTTTTCTCAGCAATTTCAACAGCATCGTAAAAAATTGAATAAGCGATAGATTTTTTTCCATCGTACATCATATTGTTTACAAAACGAGTTACCTGAACATCATTAAATTTTGGATCAGGAAGAATAATTCTCTTTTTTGGTTTTGACTTTCTCATTTCTTATTTCCTCCCGATTATTTCTTTTTACCTTTTGTTGGTGCCGCAACTACCTGTCCTGGTTTAGGACGTTTAGTACCATATTTAGAACGACGTTGGTTACGACCAGCTACACCTGATGTATCTAATGCACCACGGATGATGTGGTAACGTACACCTGGTAAATCTTTAACACGACCACCACGGATCAATACGATTGAGTGCTCCTGTAAGTTGTGACCCTCCCCAGGAATGTAAGCATTCACCTCTTTACCGTTCGTTAAACGAACACGGGCTACTTTACGCATTGCTGAGTTTGGTTTTTTAGGGGTAGTGGTGTACACACGTGTACATACACCTCTTCGCTGTGGACAGCTGTCCAACGCTGGAGACTTACTCTTGAACTCCAGTGCTACTCTACCTTTTCTAACTAATTGTTGAATGGTTGGCATTGTGCTTTTTTATGTTTTTTTATTAAAAAATTTACCGCTCCCCCGGCATCCTTGCAGATAGCCCATAAAACGGACTGCAAAAGTAGAACAATTCTTTTTAAAAATCAAGGGGTTAGCGTAAAAAGTTTTGAGTTGGCAATTATCAGTTTTCAGTTGAAGATTAAGGAGTTGCAGTTCCGTTTTCAGTTTTGAGTTTTCAGTCAACGGTTCTCACTCTAAATACCCTGGCGCGATCGTCATGCTGAACTTGTTTCAACATCTAATTTAGCTGTTCAAATACTTTTTGGAAAGCAGTTATAGCAATCTTGGCTTAGTTGGAGCCTTTCAAATAATAAATAGCTTAATAAGCACGAATCAAACTACTTGCCGGAATATTCAAAATCTCATGTAATTTCCTAATCATACTTAAACTGAGTTTGCGCTTACCGCTCAATATTTCAGATTGGCGACTGCGGGCACCTAAAATTTTAGATAGCTCACTTGGCGCTTTACCCAACTGTTCTAACCTAAATTTGATGGCTTCAATTGGTGATGGAGGTGCAATTGGATAATGACTTTCTTCGTAATGTTCTATTAATAATGTTAACAAATCCAATTCATCAGCTTGCTCGGTATCCAAATCAAGATCCTTTTGCATCAACAAGTAGGCCCTTTCTAAAGCCAACTCATACTCATTCTCGGTTTTAATTACTTTTAACATATTTTACCTCCTCCACATTAATTTTATCATAATTAGCATGTGTGCCAATCCAAACTATAAAAACAATTTTTAATTTAAATTCTATATCGGCAATCAACCTATAATCGTTACCCTTAATGTTAAATACGAACCGTTTACCTGTTATTACATCTGCAGTTGCATACAACTTAATTACGTCTGCAGGCATATTCCAATCTTGTTCAACAACCTCACCATACCAAGCTTCTAAACTAGCCTTGGCGGTGCTGTGCTTCTTGTAATATTCAACAAGTGTCTTTTTAGCAATAATCCGCATGCACAAATATATTACCAAAATGGTAACAAAAACAAATTTATTTCATTACCTCATCATTTCATGAGACTAATTAGACACTACCACAGAAGTTATGTCTGTTAGTAATGGGTTAAATACATAACTGTTTTTTCACACCATTATAAATGAAAACAAAAATCATCACCATTATATTCTGCAGTATCGCATACCTATGTAATGCACAAACCTCTTCAACTATTAAAAAAAAGGCCAATGTAGACTTTGATGCTTACGAGAAGCTCATACCCAAGGTTAAAGCCCATCGTAAAGGTAGGCTCGTAGATTTACCAACATTTTTAAAAATGGCTCAAGAGAAAGGCACCATTATTTTAGATACACGTTCTGATAGTCTATTTAAACGAAAACATGTTAAAGGTGCCATTCATTTAAATTTTTCCGATTTCACACAACAAAACCTGTTAAGGATTATACCAAATGCGGATACTAAAATATTAATCTATTGCAATAATAATTTTATAGATGACCAGGCAAATTTTGCCAGCAAAGTAGTTGTACCTGCTTTAGTAAATAAAAAAATAGCGCCTATTTCATTGGCCTTAAATATCCCCACTTATATTAATCTATATGGCTACGGGTATAGAAATGTTTACGAACTTTCTGAATTGATCAGCACAATGGATAAACGAATAGCCTTCGAAGGAACCAGTGCTAGAAGATAGGATCTAAGCGCCTGAAAGCAGTTTAATTACAATCCTTAAAGCTATCTCTAAGTACCTTTAACCGTGCAACCGCAGCTTCTAGTTCCTTTGGCGCTTTACCATACTCGTAAGTAATTTTGTACTGTTTTCCATCTGCATTGATGGCAATCCACTCTGCACCTCCATCAGCACAATCAGGACAGCCAATTACTTCCGGCAGGGCCGAAATCTTCTCCATGTTCAATTCCTTTTTGATTGCGTTTATATCAGCTTCGGAAATTGTTTTGCTACAGGTTTTGGTATCAGCTGTTTGCCCGTTTTTTGATTTAGAAAAAGTAAGTTTCAGATCGCTAATGAGTAAATTATTGGAACAATAGCCTACACACATCCCAAACGACGATCCATAACCAATGCTGTTTAAGGTTTTAATATCGCCTTTTTTGCACGTCGAAAAAAACAGGGTTATTAAAATTGCAAAAATGAGTGGTAAAGTTCTTTTCATATATTAAGGTTTACAAACAAGCCTATTCTATCCCGAAGATACAAATATCGTACTACATAGAGATAAACTAATCTCCGCAACAAACAACTATTTCAACGCCAGGTATAGATGGGCTGTATAATAGGATAGATATATTAGGCACCTAATTAACGGTATTACGTGGGTTGCTCCGTTGGTTGTTTGCGCCCACTTTGGTTAACTTGTAATTTAGTGATAAATAAAAATACCGGGTGATGTTGTTATACCTTACATCTTCAATCCGGCTGCTGTTTACAATTCTATCAATGCTGGTATTCTGGTTTAAAATATCAAAGCCCTTTAAGCTCATGGTTACCCTGCGTTTCATTAAATATTTGTTTATGCCCGCATTAAGCAAAAAGTAATTGTTATTAAACCCATCAGCGCGGCCAGCAGAGCCAATGTGATCCAGATCAGCTTCTATCCGTAAATCTTTAATGAACTCGTAACTCAGATTTAAAGTGTTATTTAGCGTAAAATATTTATTGTCGATCGCCGATTCTGCCGTATTATTAACTTTGGTATAGGCAACATAAGCATAAATACCTGCGTTAAATTTATCATCAATATCATAGCTCCAGTTTATATTCGGACCGATTTCGAACCTGTTGGTGATGTTTTTAGCACTACTTATAAAGTTTGTCCGATGTTCTGTAAAAAAGTTCATTCCATAGTTCATCCTTAGTCCTTTAAGTTTCGATGGCATTCCGAAAAATGTGCCTGCCCGCAGGTAATAATTACCATTTACGTTGATCGGCTTCACTGTTTGAATACCATTGTTATAGGTAATATCATTTCCGGTATCATCAAAAGATAGGTTATAGAGGAAATATCCATTCCAATAGTGGTTATTATCTGGACTAAAGGTATTAAAGTTCACCGATAGGCGATGGTTTTTCCGCGCTTCGAGATCAGGGTTTCCGATTCTTTGATACAATGGATTGGTATTGTTCTGTACAGGCTGCAGATCGGTAACTGAAGGCATATTAACGCTTGCCCGGTAATTGATTGCTATGGTTTGATTGGCTTTATTTTTAAAATTGACCGTTAAGCGCGGCAATAAGTTGTAATACGATTTTTCAATATTGCCAATATTGGCACCTACATTATTAAATACGTTAGCATTTAATAAACTTTCCTGTGCATTTAAACCAAAATTATAGGTCCAATCCTTTCCGGTGTAGATAAAACCCAAACCAGCAACTTGTTGGCTGTTATGATTATCGAAAGTATTGGTTAAGGATGGCACAATGGTTTCGTAGCGATCGGTAGTCGGATTATAATCAAAGGTAATCTGTTGTGCATCAACAATGCTTCTTGTATAACCGTAAGCAAGGTTGGCACTCCACTTCTGATTTAACTGCCTGGCATAATTCCCATTGATGGTATAAGTTTTTGAAGCATTTTCCTGATTCGCCTGCTGATTGATATTGGTAACAGTAGTATCACCACTCACATATTGATGAAGCAGCGATTGATTTAACCAGTCAGAATTAAAGGTATTCTGTGTGCCATTTAACCGGAGCGAAACCGAGCCTTTTTTATTGGCTAATCTCCTCAGCACGGTAAACTCGCCAAATAAGGATGGGGTGAAATTATGCTGATTGTAATACTGGCTTCCATCATTTGCTTTTCCTGTAGCATCAAAATTAGCATTGAACGTACGGTTGTTGATGTTGGTGGTACTATTGAGGATCACATTTGGCCGGAACACCATATCTGTTAACGAATCGGGATGATATTCTGCCTTAAAATTAAAGCGGTGTGCCTGATTGTTGCTATTGCGGTCGGTATTATCCAATGTACGTAAAATATCGCCAGAGCTTAAGTCCTGAATATTGGATAATTTATTACCTAAGCCAGAAGAAAAATAAGTGAAATAACTTCCGCTAATAGCCAACTTATTATTTTTGCCCCATGAATTACTGTAGTTTACGCCTCCGCTATGTGTGGTGTAGAGTCCAATGGCATTGTTATCAAAAACCCCACTCCCGCCAATGGTGGTTTTACCATTATTGTTATTGATTGAGAAACTTCCCCCTGCTGGTGGTGCGAAAATATTACCAATGTTGCCTCCACTAAAACTGCTGAGGTCGTCGTAACCGAAACTGGCATCATTGGTATTGTTGCTCATGCCCAGAACAGCAAACTGCAGGTTTTTATTAAAGTGGTTGGCACTTAAATAACTTCCATATTTATCGGTTGTTCCCCCCGCAAGATTGGCGTTACCGAACCATCCCTTTTTCTTATCTTCTTTAATAGTGAGGTTCAATACTTTTTCGCGCTGACCGTCGTCAATGCCAGTGGCTTTTGCTTCCAGTGTTTTGCTATCAATCAACTGTACTTTGGCGATCGCATCTGCAGGGAGGTTTTTTGTTGCCGTTTTAGGGTCAGTACCAAAGAAATCCTTACCGTCGACAGTTAAGCGCGTAACTTTTTGTCCCTGCACCAAAATACTTCCATCTTTATCAACGGTTACACCTGGAAGCTTCTTCAATAAATCTTCTACCGCGGCATTTGGCCTGGTTTTATAAGCATCGGCATTAAATTCTATGGTATCTTTTTTTACTGTGGCTGTAGCGTAGCGGCCGCTTACCGCTACATCCTTTAGGGCAATAGCATCTTCTTCCAATTTTAAAGTACCAAGGTTAACAGCCTTTCCGTTCAAATTGATATTTTTGGTGATGGAATTATATCCCAACGCCGAAATCCTGATTTTATAATCGCCATTGGCAACCGCATTAAAAGAAAATTCTCCGGCTTTGTTGGTTACAACACCCACTTTTTTGGTCGAATCAGTTTTACCCGATAAAATAATGCCCACATATTCAATGGGCTGGTTTGTTTTCCCATCAATAATTTTTCCATTTATATTGCCCGCTTGCTGTGCGAAGACTTTCGTAGATAATACGCACAGCAACATCCATAAATAGGTTTTCATAGCTAAAATTGTCTTTTTTGTTGGTTTGTTTAGTTAACCCTTTTTTAAGGGTTCAACTATAAGACACCAAAAACTGAAAAGTGTGACAAAAAAAATATTTTTTTTTCGAAGCTTAGAAAAGCTATAAAAATGGAAGAAGTTTGGAACTTAGATGGAAACTCCATAGCATAACAGATATTGAACCATGTTCAATATGATGATGGAAACAAAAAAGCCTTTCAATTTTACCTGAAAGACTTTCCCTTTTTAAGCTTTAGCTACTTTTTTTGTGTGCTTGTTATGATGGTGTTTTTTATGACCTTTTTTAGTCTGTGATTTTTCGGTACCTGCTTTCGCCGGAGTTGTGGTTTGAGCGCTTACGGTATTAATGGTAAAAGCTGCTACTAGTGCGATTACTAAAACTTTAATTGCTTTCATTTTCAAATTGATTAATGATGAATAAACCTTGTTATTTTGTTTATTAAATCTCGAAATTCAAGATGAAGATTCTATGAATTAAGGCAATTCGAAATTGAAAGTATAGTTTAGTTTTTTTCCGCTCAGCACATACTCAGAAACCACTTTCCCGTCTACGAGGATTTTATACTCACCTCTTGATTTAGATTTAGCAGTTGCAAAAGTTTTAAGCTGAACGTGTGTACCCGATTTTAAAGTAACGGTTTTTTCCCAGTTACCATTAACTTCTTTTAATTCCGTCTGTTTTCCACTTTCATTGGTGTAAGCCACATCGGCTGTTAAACCATCTTCAAATCTGGCTTCGTACACTACACTATAACTTTCTTTTTTTGGGATATCTATTTTACCTCGTGAATTAGAATAAACCGTTGTAATGTTTGCAAGGGCGCAACTGCTTAACACAAGCATCAGCAAAAAGCAATAGAAAATATTTTTCATTTGATAGGGTTTAGATCTAGATGACGAGCGTTTTAAAGGAAAGGTTGCAAGGTGAGATAATTATTTAATAAGAGAATGACAGGATGATTGAATGACTTATTGACGGACTGTTGGATTTGATCACTAGCACATCCACTCATTCAAAATTCACTCATTCAATCATTAGATCTCATTTATGAAACGTATCAAGATATAATTCTTCTACCTTTTTACGGGCCCAGGGCATTCTTCTTAAAAATTTTAAGCTCGATTTTATAGTTTGATTATTATTAAAACAATCAATCCTGATCAGTGATCCCAGTTTTTCCCAGCCGTAGTGTAGCTGAAGATCGGTTACAATTTTTTCTAGGGTAATACCGTGTAAGGGATTGTTTTTTTGCTGTTCGGCCATGCGGCAAAGTTAAGGCAAAATTATCAGGGTTTATATTGTGCCATCCAAACATTTGCGCCGCCACAATCAGGGTCATTTATTATATGGCCAAGCACATCAAAATGATTGGATTCAAGCAACGATCGATATTCCTCTGTATCTAAAGAAGCATGAAACAAGTTTTCACCGCCGTTCATTCCCCAAACCTCTCCTCTATCGGTTCCAGAGGTAAACAACAAAACACCATTTGGTTTAAGGTGGCGCCTAAAAATACTGAACATACCGGGCTGATCATCAGCAGGAAGATGAAATAAACTATGCCAGGCAATTATTGCATCGAATTTTTCACCTAAATCAAGTTTACGCATATCTTTCAGCACAAACCGTGTATCTGGAAAATTTAGTTTGGCCAATTCTAACATCTGCTCACTGGCATCGATTCCGAGAACATTTACATTTTGGCTGATCAGATATTCCAATATAGGTTTTCCACTGCCGCAGCCCAAATCTAAAATACTTGCATTTGGAGGCAACCGCTTAAGTAAATCATCCAAATAGGTTTTCTCCTCTAAACCCGCATAGCGGTTTTCGGCAAACCACTTACCCATCTTATTGTAAGCCTTATAAGCATTTTTGCGTTCCCCTTTTTCCATTATAAAGTCTTTAAATTATCCGATGGCTGTGGCATCAATTTCAATTAGCATTCCACTTAAGGCCAATCTTTGTACCGGAATAAGCGTGTTTACCGGAAATTTCTGATCAGGCCATATTTTGTTCGATTCTTCGATCAGGATTTCGTGTTTCGCTTCATCATAATCAACCACCAATGTTGTCAGTTTTGCAATATTGGCCATAGTTAATTTTTTGCTTTTTAAGGCTAAAGCGATATTCTCGAAGACAATACTTACCTGCGTCCTGAAATCATCATTCAGTACTCCATCGGTTCTGCTACCACCCTGGCCTGCAACAAATACAAGTGAGGAATTGGCTGAAACTGAAGCAATGTGAGAATATCCATGCGGACGGGGATCGTATATGCCTGCGGGGTTGGTAATTTCTAAAGTAGGTTTTTCCATTTGCTGTAAATTATGTCTGCTAAATTATTCGATAAGAATTAGTAAACCGTCGGTTGTTTGCAATAAAAAAACCTCCTGATCTTTTAAAACCAGGAGGCTATAATTAATTATTCGGGCTAAATTAGTTACCTGTAGCTGTCCAGGTATTATTATCCGTATTCGAATCGGGTAATACCTTGTTAGGATCTAAAGTAACTGACTCAATCTCTTCAGTTGTTGGATAACGTACCAACCAAGTTGCGCTTTTCATCCAAACATCAACCGGAATTTTTACGATATCTGTTTTGCCGCTTTTGGTTTTAACCTGCAGGATAATTGGCATTGGCATTTTCTCCAGGTTTACAACTTTAATCGCGTAGCCCACCAATTTATCGTCTTGCTTAACGGCCTCAACACCAGCAATACCCTGATCCATTTTCCAGTTGTTTAACCACCAGCTTCTCCAGAACCAGGCTAAATCTTCGCCCGCACCATTCTCCATCGAACGAAAGAAATCGAATGGGGTTGGATGTTTAAATGCCCAGTTTTTAATGTATTGGCGGAAAGCATAGTCAAAACGGTCTTCACCTAAAATCTGGTTTCTCAAGATATCTAAGCCCCATCCTGGTTTAAAATATAAATTAACACCTATATTACGTTCTGCCATACCATCAGGCATTAACATCATGTTTTCATAAACCGGATTTCCGATGGTGCTTTTACCAACTTTATTCATATCGGTTGGCTGAGCAGCATACTCGCCTTTATTAAAACTACTTTTAGAAATACCGTTGATAAAGGTATTGAAGCCTTCATCCATCCAACCATATTTACGTTCGTTAGAGCCTACAATCATAGGGAACCACGTATGACCGAATTCGTGATCGATTACGCCCCATGCACCTGCTTTTTTAGCTTTCCAACCACAAAAAACAATACCAGGATATTCCATACCACCTACATTCGTTGCTACATTAACTGCCATTGGATATGGATATTCGAACCATTTGGTTGAATAGTGCTCGATGGTAGATTTTACATATTCTACACCACGGCCATATGCATCAACACCGTTGCTTTCTACAGGTTGTGCAGAAACGGCCAGAGATTTTTTACCACTTGGCAAATTGATTCTTGCTGCATCCAACACAAAAGATTTTGACGAAGCCCAGGCTGCATCGCGTGCATTTAAGATTTTAAATTTCCAGGTTAATTTATCTTTCGCCGGACGGGATTTCGGATCTGTTACCTCCTCTTCTGTACGAATGTGAACGGTAGCATCGCTAAGTTTAGCGGCATTCCACCTTTTTAATTGTTCTGGCGTAAAAACTTCAGCTGGGTTTAACAATTCGCCAGAGCCCATTACGATATGGCTTGCTGGCGCAGTAATGGCAAAATTGATATCGCCATATTCGCAATAAAACTCTCCGCCGCCCCAGTAAGGCAAAGTATTCCATCCTAACACATCATCATACACACACATCCGTGGAAACCACTGTGCAATGGCGAAAATTTCACCATTTTTTGTAGTTAAATGTCCTGTTCTGTCCGATCCCTCTTTTGGTACAACAAACGAATAATCCATTTTAATTGTTACCATATCGCCATTGGCCGCCATTGGCTGGTCTAAACGGATCTGCATGCGCGTATCTTCTACCAAAGAAGTAAATTTTACAGCAGCAGCTTTTTGCGATACACTGATGTTCTGAATTTTATAACCACCATCAAATTTTTCACCTTGCGCACCATAACGGCTACGCGCCGGCGTAATGGCATAGCCACGTGAAGTTTCTTTAAAAGTATTCTGGTCTAATTGCAGCCATAAATAGGGCAATTTATCAGGACTATTATTTTTGTAAGTAATGGTAACGGTACCAGTAACCGTGTTTTTTGTTTCATCGAGACTAGCTGTAATGTTGTAATCAACGCGGTTTTGCCAATATTTTGGCCCGGGTGCCCCAATTGCAGAGCGGAATTCATTACCGTTTTGTGTGTAAAATAATGGTCCAAAGGCCTCAGCAGGGTTATAATTGGTAGCTGGCGCCGGGGTTGTAGCTTGTTGAGCAGATGCAGAAAAGGCAAAAACACAACAAACTAAACAAAAAGTTATTAGTTTAGTCAATTTCATGATAATAATAAGGTTGTAATCAGGCGGTAAATATAAAAAATAACCACATATAGATTTATATGTGGTTATAATGTTACCAATGTTGGTTATAATGCAGTTAAAAAGGCTTTTTAAACTTTAATTCGATTAATATTTACCCGTATCTATCAATTTTAATTTCCTTTCCTAAACGCTAGCCATCATACTGAATTTATGTCAGCATCTTTCCTGTAAAATAGACCCTGATCCCGAAGTTTCGGGACAGGGTGATGAGTCTTTATTAATTCGCTTTTAATTTGGGTAGATCCTGAAGTTTTCTTTCTTGTGGGGTTAATTTTTTCCACGCTACAAAGGCCCGGGAAATATAATAAGCATAACGGTATGGTCTTTCTGCTTTTACGGCCTCTACCGAAGGACGGTAAATAATCATAAAGTTTTTAAGTTCCTCACCCTCTAGCTTGGTCATCTCGGTAATGGCTTTTGCGGTAAAATTCTCATCAATTTCTTCAAGATACATTTCCCTTTCCTCTAAATCGGCCTCTTTTCGTTGTTGTCTTCTATATTTACCATAACCAAGGTTTAGGTTTAAGCCACCAACCTTATCGGTCATACGCTTACGGTTTAGGTTTCCACCCGTACTCAATAGTGTATATTTTTCAGCCAATGGATCTTTCGCATCCGTAACCTGACTATTCATCCGCACTGCAGTAATATCTACATCTTTTAAACTGTTCGATTTAACAGGGAGATAAATTGTTCTATTTAACAGGTTGGTTAAGTACAGCGTATCAGTGTGATAGCCAACGGCAGAAAACTCTAAAAGATCGCCAATATTGGCACCAATGGTATACTTACCTTCTTTATTTGTACTGGTTGATTTTTTACTGTTCAGATTTCTGATACTAACACCAGGAAGAGAAAGCGTTTTTTTCGAGTAATCGAAAACCGTACCTGTAGTTACCGTTTGAGCAAAAACGCCAATTGGCAAGGCAAGCAATAGAAAAATGATCAGTTTGTACATACTCAAAAGTAACTTAGTTCGACATTTAAAAGCTGCATTTAACAAACTTTAACATTAGAACAATTGAATTAGGCTAGTGTTTTTAAATAATTGTCATCATCAAATCCAATTAATATCGCTTTGTTGTTCTGCTCAATAATCGGACGTTTTATTGCACTGGTATTTTCTTTTAAATAAGCTATTGCCAAATCTTGGTTATCAATTTTAGCCTGCTCTTCTTTAGTGAGTTTTTTCCAGGTTAAACCTTTGCGGTTTAATACCGTTTCCCAACCGAAGGTATTACACCATTCATTTAATTTTTCAGTTGTAATACCTTTTTTCTTGAAATCATGAAATTCAAAATCAACCTGATGTGTTTTTAACCAATCGAGCGATTTTTTAACTGTATTGCAATTTGGAATTCCGTAAACGGTCATATAAATTATTGAATTTTGAACGAGTGATTAAATGCAAAAGCAAAGTTAATAAACTGTTTAGCTTTATACTTAATATTTTGAAG
This sequence comes from Pedobacter sp. R-06, assembly GCF_049913135.1. Taxonomy (NCBI): domain Bacteria; kingdom Pseudomonadati; phylum Bacteroidota; class Sphingobacteriia; order Sphingobacteriales; family Sphingobacteriaceae; genus Pedobacter; species Pedobacter sp. R-06. The sequence goes on from NZ_CP183977.1 coordinate 4,792,480, forward strand.
ATCCTTATTTTCATAATGGTATTTGATGTGGAGAGTGTATCAAAAAGGCGATTTCAACTTAGATACTGTCATGTTGAGCCTGTCGAAACACCTTAAAGAATATTTAAACGGGTCCTCGACAGGTTTTCCATAAAAGTCATTTGGACAGGATGACAAATCTATATTTATGATATAACCTCTAATAGTAACCATAAAGAAACTCGATCTTAAAATCAAATAATCTTTCCCGTGGCGTCGAATATTTCTATCCGACACAAAGCTCAATTGTTAATCAATTTTCTGGATCCAACAACAGTCAGATGGTAACATCTGACTGCACAACTAACTCGAAACATGATCTTAAAATCAAACAATCCTAAAAATCCTATTCATTCATCACATTTTTTAGCTCATCCATCACATTTTAAATATAGATGTAAATTGTCTTCGTAAGATTGTGGCATAAACTAAAACAAATGGTAATTCTATCAGGTAACCCATCTACAATAAAAACCAAAGGCATCAACCAGCTTGAGTTTTGGATTTCTACAACACTATATGTGCTGTCCTTAATTGGTATCTGCTCATCCACAATCTATAACTCGGGCAATTCTTATCGTTTTGAAGAAAGCGGTATTGATTATAGTGTAATGGCAAACTTCTTTATTCCAGAGTTATTTAAGGTCACCAGTCTGTATATCAGCTTTTTATTGTTCAATTTTTGCCTCATGCCCCAACTTGCAAATAAGAATAACATAACACTTAATCTTATTCTTACGGTTTTGGTCACAGCGTTCTCTGTGGTTGCCTGGATGGTTTACAATACCTATTCTCAAGCCTACCGGTTGGTTGAATATGACAACATAGATAACGCTTACGGGATCTTTTTTGGCGAAGCTTTTACTTATATTTTCTTTTTATACCTACTCTTTAATGCATATGCCTATTTTAATGAGCGGGGCTTAGAATTACTAAAAAGAATTCCGGTATTAAAAAATTACCATAACAACATCGTTCCAGAACTCTTTTTAAGCACCAAAATCTGGCTGATTTCACTCATGATTTTTGCAGCCGTACTTTCGGTAAGAATAGATTACGAAATATTGATCGTTTGGGTAATTGTACCCCCGGTAAATATCTTTCTGGCTTTTTGCTCTATTTATTACGTTATTCCAAACCTCAGAAAGGATTTTAAAGGTTTTGGCCGGTATTTTTGGGGAAATGTAGGTTTAACCATTATCCTCTCACTCCTGCTGTTGATCGTCCTTATCCCTTTTATGCGCAATGGTGCTGTTGTGCCGATTACCTTAATGTTAAACGCAATATGCTTAATCTGCGTCACTACGCCATCTGCATGGTATATTTACAAACATAAATTTGAAAAACAGAGCGAAATCCAGATGCTCAAAACGGAGTTGGGCAAATCGGATGCTAACCTTAATTTCTTAAAATCCCAGATCAATCCGCACTTCTTGTTCAATGCATTAAACACCTTATTCGGAACAGCTTTGCAGGAAAATGCAGAAAGAACGGGCGAAGGAATCCAGAAACTGGGCGATATGATGCGTTTTATGCTCCATGAAAATACCCAGGATAAAATTTCGTTAACCCGCGAAGTAGAATACCTGAACAATTATATTGATTTACAAAAGCTCCGTACCTCTCGCTCTGCCGATATCAGGATCGACACGCATATCGAAGAGCAGTTAAATAACCTGCAGATTACGCCGATGCTGCTGATCCCATTTATTGAAAATGCATTTAAACATGGGATTAGCTTGCAACAACCTTCGTATATTAAAATTACGTTGCAGACAAAAGAAAGCACCTTATATTTTGACGTGAGCAACAGCATTTACATCAAGGCGGATAATGACCCCGAAAAATTAAAAAGTGGCATCGGACTAGAAAATGTTAAACAACGTTTATCATTACTTTATTACGGAAAACACGAATTGATTATCCGCGAAAGTGCCAATGAGTTTTTTGTTCATTTAACTTTGCAATTGGATTAAGGCGATAAGTTCCCCAAGAGAACAATTGATAAACAAAAATTGGCCTAACCAGAAATTTGTTTGTAAAAATCCCTATTATTGATCTCGAGATGTCGTCATTTTGAGCGCAGTGCAACGAAGCCGAGAACCACGAAGTGCTCAGCGAAGCTAAATCTATATCAGCAGATCTCTCCATTTCGTTTCACTTCAGTCGAGATGACGATTGCATGTTACCTTGGAAATGCTTCCTTTGTCAGCACCACAAAAAGAAAAAAACGTAAAGAAAAGAGCATACAAAATGATTGCCATTGCTATAGATGATGAACCAATTGCATTAGAGATCATAAAATCTCACGCCTCAAAAGTTCCATTTGTAACACTGCAACAAACGTTTACAGATGCCTTTGCGGCCATCAGTTACCTTCAGCACAACAAGGTTGATTTAATTTTTCTGGATATCAAAATGCCGGATATCAGTGGTATTGATTTTTTAAAGAGTTTAAGTAAGCCACCAATGGTTATTTTTACAACAGCCTACACCGAGCATGCTGTGCAGAGTTTTGAACTCGATGCCGTCGATTATCTGCTAAAACCTTTTTCACTTTCACGTTTCTTAAAGGCTTGCAATAAAGCCCAGGAACTCTTTAACCTGCGCAACCAGAAGCAGGGAACAAAAACAGAATATATTTTCGTAAAGGACGGTTACGAGCAGATTAAAGTGGAGTTGGACGAAATTCTTTATGTAGAAGCCTCGGGTAACTATACGCAGATCCAACTTAAAAACAAACTTTTAAGCTCGAGGATCACCATTAACGATTTGGCTGAACTGTTGCCAAAAGCAGATTTTATCCGCTGCCACCGGGCTTTTATTGTAGCTAAAAATAAAATATCCAAATTTGACCGCAGCCAGATTTGGATTGGAGAAAAAATTATCCCTATCGGGGCAACCTATACCAATATTAAACTTACTTAATGCAGTTTAAACCTCACAGTTTTTTAAAAACCTGCGAGGTTTGTACTTCGTGAGTCAGACCCTGAAATAAATTACCTTCGGTGAGCTCGCTTAAGGCTCGGTTTATTCCGTAGCTTTCCGCTTCACTCCTGGTCAGGGTGACGACCAACATCTTAAGGTTTTACATTTACCCTTATCCCTGCTGAGTGCGTGGTAAACTCAGGTGCGTACATACTTTGCAAAGAGGTAATTCCATTTGAAAAGTTTCCGGCATGCGTAACCCGTAATGGGTATTCAAATACATAGGTTCCTTTAGGCATATAACTGATGAAGAAATTGGTTGAAGCATCTTTTGTACTCTCATAATAACCTAAACCATCCTGATATTTATAACTAGATATTACATTTACAGGTTCAAAACCCGATGAACGCATATCTTTCAAATGAATATATTCCATATCCCGATCGCAATAAATTTCGATACGCACTTTCAATAAATCGCCAGGAGCCAAAATATTGGTTGCCGTAAGCGGAGTCAAAACATCGCCTTTTGCGCTAGCCTTTTGGACAAACAGTTGCTTGTTGATTTTAACACCTGTGTTGGCCGGCGTAATTTTATCCAGTTGCTCAAAATATTGCCAGTACATTGCGCCCCAGGCTACGGTTTGGTTGTTGTTTTTAACCTGTACTTTTCCCATTTCTGGTTTTACATTAGCCGCTGCAATAGTTAATTTTTGATAACCCATTCCGGCTTCCTTTACGGCATTTGGCTGTTGCAGATCTGCTATTTTTTGACCGCCAATAGTTATTTCAGGTTCATTGCGCTCGGTCAGAAGGTTGGTCCCCTTCATTAGCAATGCATAACAAGCCGCCGTAGTAGCTTTAGTCGTTTTCCAATCGTTGGTCTGTTTGTTTTTGAGCAACCAGATTTTCATTTCCTCCACCGATTTGGTATCGTTAGTCACTTCGTCGAAAGCCTCTATTAATAAAGCCTGTGTTTCTATCGGGCTTTGGTACCACCACCAGCCAGTTTTATTTGTAGCCCAGTACATACCGAGTTCATCATTTTGCTGAGCCGTTTGATTTAACAGCGTAATGATTTTTTTGGCTTCTGCTTCATTACCGTTTCTATTTAAAACCAAGGCGGTTTGTGCCAACTGGTAAGTATCAAATGCTTTCCAGCCCGCTGTTAACTTTTTCAGATAGAAATCTTTGGCCTTTAAAAAATCTGCACTGTTATTTTTTTGATTGGTATAACTTCTGGCGAACAGGTAGTGCAAGGGCAAATAGGCAAAACGTTTTCCTTTCACTTCATCCTTGTAATCTTTAACCAGCTGTGCATCTAAATAAACAATGGCTTTGTTAAGCATTACATTAAAATTAGGATAAGCCTTTTCGTCAATCAGTTTTAGTTTTTTTAATTGGCCCATTCCTAAAACAATGTGCTGTGTAATGTACCGATCTTCTTGCATGCCATTAAACCAGGGAAAGGCACCATTGTTAAACTGCATTTTCTCTAACTTTTCAAAATTGTTTTTCAACTCGTAGGTCATTCTATTTAAATCGAAAAGTATGGCCAACCGTTTTTTACGCTCGTTTTCGTTATCGGCATTACGTACCCAAGGTGTTTCTTCTAACAAAATTGATTTGAGCTCCTGGTTTTTCTCCAGGTTAGATAAGAGGGCTTCGCCATTATTTGTATTTTGCCATTGTTCGAAAACGGTTTTAATTTTTGGCGAGGAATTAATGATACCTGTTGCAAAGCTATTGGCATAAAACCGGCTAAAAGTTTGTTCAGCGCACTCATATGGATATTCCATTAAATAAGGCAAAGCCTGCACAGCATACCAGATGGGATTTGAGGTAAACTCAAAAGTTAAGCTCTGGTTACGTAAGGTTTTTGAAGCGCCTGATTTCTCCAGCTTCTCAAAATCGAAAGTTTTACTGGCATTACCACGCACGTTTATGGGCATACTTTCGGTAACCAACATGGCATTTGCCAAAACCGGAATGGTATTTTCTTCACCATCGCTAAACTTGCCACTTTGGGCCAAAACTTTGTAGGTAATGGCACTAATACCAGATGGAATAATTAATGTCCATTTTAAAACCGTATTGCCTGCATCATCAACTTCAAAAGTTTTTTCGGTCTTTTCGTTTGTTCCAAAAATCCGGATCGGTTTAGCTGTTAAGGCATCTATAAGTGCTAAACTGGCATTGCCGATGAGTTTTTTGCCCGCCAGGTTATTTAGTTTGGCGCTTAATAAAATGGTATCGCCTTCGCGGAAAAAACGTGGGGCATTAATGGCAATGGCCAATTGTTTCTGGGTAACCAATTCGTTGGTGATCGATGCCGTTTTTAAATCTTTGGTGTGTGCAAAACCTATCATTTTATAACGTGTTAAACTTTGCGGAATGGTAAACTCGATATTGATTTCACCTTTAGCATCGGTTAACAATTGTGGATAAAAGAATGCGAGCTCGTTAAAATTGGTGCGTGGTGCAATGTTAGTTTTTTTGATGACAGGCTTGCCATTTACGATTTCTAAACCTGTTTTAGGGTCGTAACTGTTAATGCTTATGAAATCATATGTCCCAGTATCGTCTACTGCGACTGCTTTTCCTTCTAATTTTTCAACTGTTGGGGCTTCAACACTTAATCCTGCAGACTTCCCTTGCAAAGTTGACATCCCTCTAATTTGAACGACCGAACCAGTCATATTCTGCTTTTTCTGCGCCCCATAGCCCACAACTACTACTTCATTTAAAGCATTCCCATCTTCTTTTAGGGTAACATCAATCCGTTTTTTAGCGCCTACTTTTATAGAATTGTTTTTAAAACCTATAAAAGCAAAACTCAATGTTTCTCCTGCTTTAGCATCAATAGTATAAATACCAAAAACATTAGTGGCTGTTACTGTCTTACCAGATTTCACCTGTACACCGGGCAATACGTCGCCATGCTCATCGAATATCACGCCATAGGTTAATTTACCTTTTTCCAATTCAGCCAGTTTTTTAACAGCTTCGGGAGATAAACCCTTTCTTTTAGGCCTTTGTAAATTACTCATATAATTACGGTAACCATTATTGTAACCGCCGTAATAATTGTAACCGAATAAATTAAGGTTTTCGTAACCACGTGTAATTACGCCATAATTATTTTCAGACCTTAAAAACCATAAATAACCCGCGTTAGCAACATCATTTACATTGAAGTTCCAAGTATAAAAATAATAGTTAAAGCCTGTTGGGAACTGCGTGTTCCAATCCATTCTTTTCAAGTCGTCCAAACTTGCGTCGTATAGCGTAGCCACCATTTCGGCCATCTGCTTTTCGCCATTTTTATTACTGATCTGTAATTTCCAGCTTTCTTTTTCACCAGGCTGAAGTTTATTCCTAAAGGTTAAAAACCTGATATCTAATTCTTTTTTCGGATCTATAATTTTAACCTGTTGCATAGAACTGTAAACCATACCTTGGTGCACCATGGTAAACTGTACGGCAAAACCATCCTCATAATTATCTTTCGGTTTAATTTTAACAAAACTTTGCTTCGGCGATAGATTAAGCCATACCTTTTCAGCTATACTATCACGATAATAAACTTCATAATAAGCCCTGCTGTTATCGGCTAAGCCTGCCAATCGAAAAACAGCACTTTCAGTCGGTTTAATTACGCTCACTTCAGGAGCAACCCATTCAATATTAGATTGTATCGTTGCAGGCGCTTCATTATAAATAATTAAATACTTATCTACTTTAATGGTATCGTTCTGTTCACTTACGGCTAATAAATTGATTTTATAATAACCTGGTTTTAGATTTTTTTGATTAAAGGTTAAACTCCCCCGACCATTTTTAGCAGTCGGGCTTTGTTTTAATTCTACCGATTTTATTGGCCATTTGGCTACTTCGAGTTCATTGTTATAATCCTCATCAGGAAAACGCTTAATAAACTCCTCTTTACTTAATGCATAATTTTCGGCATAAAACGGGCTCTTGTTCATTAACCTGGATGGCGCTTGCAACAAACACCATTCTGCCTTAACATTCGCTTTAATAGGTTCGTTGTTTAAATTGGTTACCCAAAATGGGATACTATCCGTTTTGTTGCTTACATAAATAACCTGTTCGGTACTGACATTAAGATTGATGTCTTTTTGCCCCACATTTATAGCTGTGGTTTTCGCTCGTGTTTCGCCATTTAGGTCTGTTACCTCAGTTTCAATTTCGTAGCTATAATTCTGTTTGGTATTTGTGGCCTTTGCAAAAAAGGTAATATCGAATTTACCACCTGGTTTGGTATTGGTTTTGCCAATGGCAATCTGTTTTCTTTCGCTATATATATTTGAACCATAAATAGCACTACGCTGCGTGTATGTTAGTCGGTAATCGTACATTGCCCTGCGGAAAACCTTATAATTTACCTTTGCATTATTTACGGAGTATCCTGAAAATGAACTGGCTTTACCTTGTACTTTAATACTGTCGTTCAGTTTGTAGCGCTGATTAGGCTTATCAAAAAGCACTTCAAAGGTGGGGCGTTTATATTCTTCTACCTGTACATTAATGCTGCCATAATCGGTTTCAATT